>NZ_JAMXQV010000032.1 GCF_024703995.1 Amycolatopsis iheyensis
GTCGGGCGACGCGACCACCGCAGCAACGTCTCGCGCTCCTCATCGCTCAACACCAACGGCGGCAGCTTCGGGCTCGGCATCACAGCATCCTAGACACTGGCCACGAAATTAAGACTCAGGACACTAGGCCTCGGCGAGATCCTCGGGCAGGTCGAACTCGCCGTCGCGGACGCCCTTGACGAACGCGTCCCACTCCCCCGGCGTGAAGACGAGGATGACGCCGTCCGGCTTCGCCGACTGCCGCATCGCGGTGTAGGTGACGCCGTCGGTGTGCTCGATGAAGGCGTACTCGACGCAGTCGTCGAGGGTGACGCCCTCGGGCTCCGCCCGGATCCACTCCGCCTTCGTGAAGTCGAGGTGGTGCCGGATGTGCGCCTTGTCGTCGACCGGCTGCTCACTCATGTTCGCCAGCGTAGCGAAACGACCACCGAACGCACCGAAGGGGACGCCCGGCACCGGGCGTCCCCTTCGGCTGGGGGAACTCAGGCGGTCTCGGTGATCGGCCGGTCCACCCACGACATCAGGTCGCGCAGCTTCTTGCCGGTCGCCTCGATCGGGTGCTGGTTGCCCTGCTCCTCGAGCTTGGTGAAGTTCGGCCGGCCGGCCTCGTCCTCGGCAACCCACTCACGCGCGAACGTGCCGTCCTGGATCTCGCCGAGGATCTTCTTCATCTCTTCCTTGACCGCCGGCGAGATGACGCGCGGGCCGCGGGTCAGGTCGCCGTACTCGGCGGTGTCGGAGATCGAGTAGCGCTGACGCGCGATGCCGCCCTCGTACATGAGGTCGACGATCAGCTTCAGCTCGTGCAGCACCTCGAAGTAGGCGATCTCCGGGGCGTAGCCGGCCTCGGTGAGCACCTCGAAACCGGTCTGCACCAGCGCGGACGCGCCACCGCAGAGCACGGCCTGCTCGCCGAAGAGGTCGGTCTCGGTCTCCTCGGTGAACGTCGTCTTGATGACACCGGCGCGGGCGCCACCGATGGCGGCCGCGTAGGAAAGCGCGAGCGCCTGGGCGTTGCCGGAAGCGTCCTGCTCCACGGCGATGAGCGCCGGGACGCCCTTGCCGTCGACGAACTGGCGGCGGACCAGGTGGCCCGGGCCCTTCGGGGCGACCATGGCGACGTCGACGTTCGCCGGCGGCTTGATCAGGTCGTAGCGGATGTTGAAGCCGTGCCCGAAGAAGATCGCGTCGCCGTCCTTGAGGTTCGGCGCGATGTCCTGCTCGTAGATGAAGCGCTGCTTCGTGTCCGGCGCCAGGATCATGATCAGGTCGGCTTCGGCCGACGCCTCGGCCGGGGTGAGCACGCGCAGGCCCTGCTCCTCGGCCTTCGCCCGCGACTTGGACCCCTCGGGCAGGCCGATGCGGACGTCGACGCCGGAGTCGCGCAGGCTCAGCGAGTGGGCGTGGCCCTGGCTGCCGTAGCCGATGACAGCGACCTTGCGCCCCTGGATGATCGAGAGGTCGGCGTCGTCGTCGTAGAAGATTTCCACTGCCATGGGGGTTACTGCTTCCTTTCCTGACTTACTTCTTTTAGCGCGGGGATGTCGCGGTGATCGAACGGGCGCCGCGACCCACCGCGACCATGCCGGACTGCACGAGCTCGCGGATGCCATACGGCTCCAGCATCCGCAGCAACGCACCGATCTTGTCGGACGTCCCGGTGGCCTCGACGGTGAGTGCCTCGGGAGAGACGTCCACCACCTTGGCCCGGAAGAGCTGGACGGTCTCGAGGACCTGGCTGCGCACGGTGTTGTCGGCGCGAACCTTCACCAGCAGCAGTTCACGCTGCACGGCGGTCGACTGCTCCAGCTCGACGATCTTGATCACGTTGACCAGCTTGTTGAGCTGCTTCGTCACCTGTTCGAGCGGTAGCTCTTCCACGGCGACCACGATCGTCATGCGGGACACCTCGGGGTTTTCCGTGGGCCCGACGGCGAGGGACTCGATGTTGAACCCGCGGCGGGAGAACAGGCCGGACACGCGTGCGAGCACACCGGGCTTGTTCTCGACCAGGACACTCAGTGTGTGGACGCTCATCTCAGCGCTCACCTTCCCCAGCGGCTTCCGCGGCAGCTTCGGTCGTCTCGACCGAGACCTCGTCGTCGTCGAACAGCGGCCGGATGCCCCGGACCGCCATGATCTCGTCGTTGCCGGTGCCCGCGGCGACCATCGGCCACACCTGGGCATCCTTCCCCACGACGAAGTCGATCACGACGGGGCGGTCGTTGATCTCCATCGCGCGGCGGATGGTGGCGTCGACGTCTTCGCGCGTCTCGCAGCGCAGGCCCGCGCAGCCCAGCGCCTCGGCCAGCAGCACGAAGTCCGGGATGCGGTGCTTGTGCGTGCCGAGGTCGGTGTTGGAGTACCGCTCCGAGTAGAAGAGGTTCTGCCACTGGCGGACCATGCCCAGGTTGCCGTTGTTGATGACGGCGACCTTGATCGGCGCGCCCTCGATGGCGCAGGTGGCCAGCTCCTGGTTGGTCATCTGGAAGCAGCCGTCGCCGTCGATCGCCCACACCGGGGTGTCCGGGACGCCGAACTGCGCGCCCATCGCGGCCGGCACGGCGAAGCCCATGGTGCCGAGCCCGCCGGAGTTGATCCAGGTGCGCGGGTTCTCGTACTTGACGAACTGCGCGGCCCACATCTGGTGCTGGCCGACGCCGGCGGCGTACACCGCGTCCGGGCCGACGAGCTCGCCGATCCGCTCGATGACGTACTGCGGCGACAGCGAACCGTCGTCGGGCCACTCGTAGCCGGCCGGGTAGGTCTTGCGCCAGTCGTCGGCCAGCGTCCACCAGGCAGCGAGGTCCGGCTTGCCGCCGTGCTCGAACTCCGTGGTGACCGCGGCGATCAGCTCACCGATGATCTCCTTGCAGTCGCCCACGATCGGCACGTCGGCCTTGCGGTTCTTGGAGATCTCGGCCGGGTCGATGTCGGCGTGCACGATCGCGGCGTCCGGCGCGAAGGACGACAGCTGCCCGGTGACGCGGTCGTCGAACCGAGCGCCGAGCGCGATCAGCAGGTCGGCGCGCTGCATCGCGGCGACGGCGGCGACCGAGCCGTGCATGCCCGGCATGCCGAGGTGCTGCGGGTGCGAGTCGGGGAACGCGCCGCGCGCCATCAGCGTGGTGACGACCGGGATGTTCGTCAGCTCGGCGAGCTGCTTGAGCTGCTCGTGCGCCTCGGCCTTGATGACGCCGCCGCCGACGTAGAGCACCGGGCGGCGCGACTTCGCGATCAGCTTCGCGGCTTCGCGGACCTGCTTGCCGTGCGGGCGCAGCGTCGGGCGGTAGCCCGGCAGCCGCAGCTCGGTCGGCCAAGAGAACGACGTCATCTCCTGCAGCACGTCCTTGGGGATGTCCACCAGGACGGGGCCGGGTCGGCCCGTCGCGGCCAGGTGGAACGCCTCGGCGATGGTCCGCGGGATCTCCGCCGGGTCCGTGACGAGGAAGTTGTGCTTGGTGATCGGCATGGTGATGCCGCAGATGTCGGCTTCCTGGAACGCATCGGTGCCGATCAGCGCCCGGGACTGCTGCCCGGTGATGGCCACGACCGGGACGGAGTCCATGTTCGCGTCGGCCAGCGGGGTGACCAGGTTGGTCGCGCCCGGGCCGGAGGTGGCCATGCAGACGCCGACCTTGCCGGTGGCCTGCGCGTAACCGGTCGCAGCGTGGCCGGCGCCCTGCTCGTGGCGGACCAGGACGTGCCGGACCTTCGTCGAGTCCAGCAGCGGGTCGTAGGCGGGCAGGATGGTGCCGCCGGGAATGCCGAAGACCACCTCGGCGCCGACCGCCTCGAGCGAGCGCACGAGCGACTGCGCGCCGGTGACGCGCACCGGGGTTCCCGCCGGGGGCGCCGGCTTCGGACGTGCTCCGGGCGCGCCGGGCACCGGGCCCGGCTTCGTCGGATTTGTGGCACTGGTCATCGGGTCTGCCTCGTGGGTCTCGGTGTCACTCGTTCGGGTCTTTTTTGAGCTCACTTGGTGCGGTGGGGCCGGGAATCGCTTCCCTGGGGCAACAAAAAACCCTCGCCGACCGTAAGGTCGCACGAGGGTTCGCGCGTCGACGCAGCGGAAAGACTTCCCTAAGCGTCGACGCGCTTGGGAAGTACGAGGCCGGTCAGCGGTGTCACGACGCTGACGCTAGTCCGAAGGTCTCTCGAGTGTCAACTCTGCGGGATGACATGTCCGCATGCTGGACACGGGTCACACCGGCGAGACCCGGTTCCGGGCCGGGCGCGCCCGCGGTGCACCATTTCGGGGTGGCCGAAAAAGAGCAGGACGAGGGCCGGAAGGCCGTCTTCCGGATCCCCCGCACGTCGTTCATGGCGATCGCCCTCCTGACGATCTGCGTGACGCCCGTCGCGCTCGGGGACATCCCGTACCTGCAGTGGCTCTACATCTTCCCGATCGCGCTGGCGGTGTTCGTGGTACGCACGCGCACGATCGCGACGCGCTCGGGGCTGGCAGTGCGCACCATGTTCGGCCACCGCGACGTGCCGTGGTCGTCGCTCAAGGGCCTCGCGATCACCAAGAAGGCGCGCGTGCAGGCGGTGCTGAAGGACGACACGAAGGTGCCGCTGCCGACCGTGCGGACCCGGCACCTGCCGGTGCTGTCGCTGGTCAGCGAGGGTCTGGTCGCCGACCCGAGCGGGCTGCTGGACGCCGAGGACATCAAGCCGGCCGAACCCAAGGCGACACCCGGGGAGTGACCCCCCGTCGCGGACAAGCGCCGCCCGCAGGTCTAAATTGGTAGGACCAGTTTTGTCGGCCCCCCTTTGACCTGGGAGTTTCCGTGCCGCCTCTCCGTTCCCGGACCACCACCCACGGCCGCAACGCGGCGGGCGCGCGCTCGCTCTGGCGCGCCACCGGCATGACCGACAGCGACTTCGGCAAGCCGATCGTGGCGATCGCCAACTCCTACACGCAGTTCGTGCCCGGGCACGTGCACCTCAAGGACCTCGGCGAGATCGTCGCCGGGGCGGTCAAGGAAGCCGGCGGCGTCGCGCGCGAGTTCCACACCATCGCCGTCGACGACGGCATCGCGATGGGCCACTCGGGCATGCTCTACTCGCTGCCCTCGCGCGAGATCATCGCCGACTCGGTCGAGTACATGGTCAACGCGCACCAGGCCGACGCGCTCGTCTGCATCTCCAACTGCGACAAGATCACCCCGGGCATGCTCAACGCGGCCATGCGGCTGAACATCCCGGTGGTGTTCGTCTCCGGCGGGCCGATGGAGGCCGGCAAGGCCGTGGTCGTGGGCGGTGTCGCGCAGGCGCCGACCGACCTGATCACCGCGATCGCCGCGTCGGCCAGCCCCGAGGTCGACGAGGACGGGCTGTCGATCGTCGAGCGCTCCGCCTGCCCGACGTGTGGTTCGTGCTCGGGCATGTTCACCGCGAACTCGATGAACTGCCTCACCGAGGCGCTGGGGCTCTCCCTGCCGGGCAACGGCTCCACGCTGGCGACGCACGCCGCGCGCCGCGCGCTGTTCGAGGAGGCCGGGCGCACGGTCGTCGAGCTGTGCCGCAAGTGGTACGAGGAGGACGACGACTCGGTGCTGCCCCGCTCGATCGCGTCGAAGGCGGCGTTCGAGAACGCGATGGCCCTCGACATGGCGATGGGCGGCTCGACGAACACGGTGCTGCACATCCTCGCGGCCGCCCAGGAGGGCGAGGTCGACTTCACGATCGCCGACATCGACGCGATCGGCCGCCGCGTGCCGTGCCTGTCGAAGGTGGCGCCGAACTCGGACTACCACATGGAGGACGTCCACCGCGCGGGCGGAATCCCGGCGATCCTCGGCGAGCTGTACCGCGGCGGGCTGCTGAACACCGACGTCCGGTCGGTCCACTCCCCGGACATCGACTCCTGGCTCTCGGCTTGGGACATCCGGGCTTCGTCGCCTTCTTCTGTTGCTCTCGAGCTGTTCCACGCGGCGCCGGGCGGGGTCCGCACGACCGAGGCGTTCTCGACTGCCAATCGGTGGTCGTCCCTCGACACGGACGCGGCGGGCGGCTGCATCCGCGACGTCGAGCACGCGTACACCAAGGACGGCGGCCTGGCGATCCTGCGCGGCAACCTCGCGGAGAACGGCGCGGTGATCAAGGCGGCGGGCATCGACGAGGACCTGTGGCACTTCGAGGGCCCGGCGCGGGTGCTGGAGAGCCAGGAGGAGGCCGTGTCGGCGATCCTCAAGAAGGAGATCCAGCCGGGCGAGGTGCTGGTGATCCGCTACGAGGGTCCGGCGGGCGGCCCGGGCATGCAGGAAATGCTGCACCCGACGGCGTTCCTCAAGGGTTCGGGCCTGGGCAAGAAGTGCGCCCTGATCACCGACGGCCGCTTCTCGGGCGGCTCGTCGGGGATCTCGGTCGGCCACATCTCCCCCGAGGCGGCGGCCGGCGGCCTGATCGCCCTGGTCGAAAACGGCGACCGGATCCTCCTGGACATCCACGAGCGCCGGCTGGAGCTGCTGGTGGACGCGGAGATCCTGGCCGAGCGCCGGTCGAAGATGGAGGCATCGGAGCGCCCGTGGCAGCCGAAGGAGCGCCAGCGCCCGGTGACGGCGGCCCTGCGCGCGTACGCCCGGATGGCGACGTCGGCCGACACCGGCGCGGTCCGCGACGTGAACAAATAACCCCGGCTCCACCCGCGCGAAGGCCGTCCCGTTCCCCGGGGCGGCCTTCCGCCGTTTCCGGGCAGCACCAACCCCCGCCCGCGAAGGGGAACCCCCGGATTCAACGTTACCGGCGGCCACCGACACTTCCCGCTCGTCCCGGCCGGGTTATCCACAACCCCGCCCGCGAAGCCGAGTTGTCCCCAGCCCCCGGTCCCCAGCCCTACCGCGTCAAAACGATGACCACCACCGCGGCCGCCGCGGCCAGCAGCAGCGAGACCAGCCCCAACGGCAGCGGCCGCTTCCGCCACGGCGTGTTCCGCTCCAGCGAAATCGGCCCCGACCCGGTGAACAGCAGGCTCAGTGCCGAAGCCGCCAGCAGCAGCTCGAACTCGAAGCCCTGCCCCTGGCCCTCGAAGAACCCGCCGTGGAACTTCGCGTACACGGCGTTCGCCGCGACGCCGAGCAGCGCGGCCGCGGCCAGCGGCGTGAACAGGCCGACGATCACCAGCACCCCGCCGCCGACCTCGGCGATCCCGGTGATCCAGGACAGCAGCGTCGTCTGCTTGTGGTAGCCGAACGTCTCCAGCATCCGCGCGAATCCGCTGATGCCGGGGCCACCGAACAGGCCGAACAGGTGCTGCAGCCCGTGCGCGCCCATGGTCACGCCGAGCGCCAGCCGCAGGATCAGCAGGCCGAGGCCCAGCCCGCCCTGCCGCGGGGTGTCGTCGGGCCCGTCGTCCTCGACGCCCGAGAGGAGGCTGGTCGGCTGCTGCGAGATGTCGTCTCCACTGCTCACGCGCGAAGGGTAGGGGATCAGCGCGCCCGTCGCGACCAGTACGCGCCTAGTACTCGCCGTGGACGAGGTTGTCGGGCAGCTCACCCCCGGCGTACCGGGCGATCTCGGCCGCGGCCACGGCGTAGGACCGCCCCCGCACCCCGCGCACGGCCCCGCCGATGTGCGGCGTCAGCAGCAGGCCCGGCGCCGTCCACAGCGGGTGCCCGGGCGGCGGCGGCTCGGGATCGGTGACGTCGAGGGCGGCGCGCAGCCGGCCCGTGGTCAATTCGGCGACCAGGGCCTCGGTGAGCACGACGGCGCCGCGCGCGACGTTGATCAGCACCGCGCCGTCCGGCATCTCGGCCAGGAACTCCGCGTCGACCATCCCGCGGGTGCGCGAGGTCAGCGGCACCATCAGCACGACGACGTCGTGCATGCCGAGGAGCGCGGGCAGTTCGCGCACGCCGTGCACGCCCTCGCGCGCGGTCATCCCGACCATCGTGCAGCGCGCGTCGAACGGCTCGAGCCGGCGGCGCAGGTGCCGCCCCAGGTCGCCGGCCCCGACGATCAGCACGCGCTTGCCCTGCAGCGTGTCGGCGGTCTGCCGCTCCCACCGCTGTTCGCGCTGCGCCGCCGCGAAGACGTCCAGCTTCCGGTACATCGACAGCAGCGCGGCGACGACCCACTCGGCGGTGCTCCCGCCGTGCGCGCCCCGGCACGTCGACAGCAGCACGCCGTCGGGCACCTTGCCCACCCAGTCCTCGGCGCCCGCGGCCAGCAGCTGGATCAGCTTCAGGTTCGGCAGCGTGCGCCACAGCTGTTCGCCCGGCGGGTGCTTGCCGGGGATCAGCACCTCGGCCTTGGCGGCCTCGGGTGGCACCGGCTCGCCCCACTGGTAGCGCACGGGCAGGACCCGCGGAACCTCGGCGAGCACGTTCAGGCCCTCGTCGTCGGGCACCAGCACGGTCAGCGTCATGATCCCCAACGTAATCCAGAGGTGCTCACCCATGGTTCACGCGGCTGGCCCTAGGCTGGTGAATCATGCGAACCCGGTACCGGTCGGCCCTGCTGGCGATCCTGGCCTGCGGTGTCCTGCTGCCCGCCGGGTGCGCGCGGTTCGACGACACCGCGGCGGGCCAGACGTTCAGCCCCGCGCCCGTGCCCAGCCCCGAGTCACCGCCCGAGGTCCAGGGCCCCGGCGCCGACTCCGGCGGCGACGGCAAGCAGGCGCAGCCCGGCCCGTCCCGCACGCCGGTGCCGCCGCCGCAGGGCTGCAAAGACTTCGACACGGCCGTGATCGCGACCTGCCTGGACACCGTCGCCGCGGTGGCCGGCCTGCCGGGCGACGGCTCCACCCCGAGCGCCCTGGCCGGCGAGCGCAAGAGCGGCCGGGTGCTGCTCGCGACCGCGGGCAAGGACGCGACGGACTTCGCAAAGCTCGACGTCCAGGCGGCCGGCGACGGCGGCCTCACCGGGCTCGCGCTCTCGCCGTCGTACGTCGAAGACCAGCTGGTGTTCGCGTACGTCACCACGGCGACCGACAACCGCGTCGTGCGCTTCGCGAAGGGCCAGGCGGCGAAGCCGGTGCTCACCGGGATCCCGAAGGGCGCGACGGGCAACCACGGCGCGATCAGCGTCGACAACCGCGGCGCGCTGCTCGTCGCGACCGGCGACGCGGGCAACCCGAGCGCCGCGGCCGACCCGAACTCCCTCGCCGGGAAGGTGCTGCGGATCGACACCTCCGGCAAGGCCGCGGCGGGCAACCCGAACGGCTCCCTGGTCTTCACGTCCGGCCTGCACGCGCCGGGCGGCCTCTGCGCGTCCGCCGACGGCGGCCGGGTCTGGGTCACTGACCGGCTCGCCGACAAGGACGCCCTCTACCGGGTGCAGGCCGGGCAGCCGATGACGACGCCGGCGTGGACGTGGGCGGACAAGCCGGGCGTCGCGGGGTGCGCGGACTTCATCGACGCGAACGGCTACGTCGCGATCGGCGCGTCGCTGGCCGGCAACCTCCAGGACGTGCCGGTGTCGAAGGAAGGCGCCGTGACCGGGCAGCCGCAGGTCCGCCTGGACGGCAAGTCCGGCAAGCCGCCGCTCACCTACGGGCGGCTCGCGGGGATGAGCATGATCAACCCGCAGCTGGCGGTGGCCGGCACGGTCAACAAGGACGGCGGCGCCCCCGTCTCGAGCGACGACCGCGTGGTGCTGATCGCGCCGGCGACGTCCGGTGGCGGCAACGGCAAGGACTGATCAAGCCGGCGGCTTGAGCTCCACCCGCCGTCCTTCCGCCGACGAAGTCAGCCCCGCCTCCGCGAGCTGCAGCCCACGGGCGGCCGAGAAGAAGTCGTAGCGGTGCGGCCGCCCGGCGACGACGTCCCGCACGAACTCCTCCCACTGGGCCTTGAAGCCGTTGTCGAACTCGGCGTTGTCCGGCACCTCCTGCCACTGGTCGCGGAAGGCGTCGGTGGCCGGCAGGTCCGGGTTCCAGACGGGCTTCGGCGTCGCCGAGCGGTGCTGGACCCGGCAACGCCGCAGGCCGGCGACGGCGCTGCCCTCGGTGCCGTCGACCTGGAACTCGACCAGCTCGTCGCGGAAGACCCGCGTCGACCAGGACGAGTTGATCTGCGCGATCGCCCCCGATTCGAGCTCGAAGATGCCGTACGCGGCGTCGTCGGCCGTCGCCGCGTACGCCTCGCCCTGTTCGTCCCAGCGACGTGGGATGTGCGTGACCGCCTTCGCCGTCACGGCCTCGACGCGGCCGAAGAGGTTCTCGAGGACGTAGTTCCAGTGGCAGAACATGTCGAGCACGATCCCGCCGCCGTCCTCGGCGCGGTAGTTCCAGCTCGGCCGCTGCGCCTCCTGCCAGTCGCCCTCGAAGACCCAGTAGCCGAACTCGCCGCGCACCGACAGGATCCGCCCGAAGAACCCGCCGTCGACCAGCCGCCGCAGCTTCCGCAGGCCGGGCAGGAACAGCTTGTCGTGGACGACGCCGTGACAAATCCCGGCGTCGCGGGCGAGGCCGGCCAGCTCGAGGGCCGCCGGCAGCGTCTCGGCCAGGGGCTTCTCGGCGTAGACGTGCTTGCCCGCGGCGATCGCCGCCCGCACCGCCGGCTCGCGCGCCGACGTCAGCTGCGCGTCGAAGTAGATCCCCACGTCGTCGAGCGCGGAGCCGATGTCGGTGGTCCACGCGGTCAGCCCGTGGCGGTCGGCGAGCTCCTTGAGCTTGGTCGCGTTGCGCCCGGCGAGGATCGGCTCGAGCTGCACGCGGGTGCCGTCGGGCAGCTCGACGCCGCCCTGGTCGCGGATGGCCAGCACCGACCGGAGCAGGTGCTGCCGGTAGCCCATCCGGCCCGTGACGCCGTTGAGCAGCACTCCGATACTGGTCTGGTTCATGGCCGGCCTTCCTGGTCGATGACGCGTTCCCCGGGGATGTCGTATTCCGCGCGACGCCCGCACATGCCGTAGCCGTCGGGGTTCGACGGCGTCGCGACCCGGACGCCGGACTGTTCGAGGTGGCTCCCGTCCCCGTCGGCGAGGGCCGTGAGGTGCGCGCCGGTCAGCTCGGCGGCCGCGAGCGCCCCGGCCCGCCAGCGCGGCGCCCAGTCTCCGATTTTCGGCGAAACCAGCGCGACGGCCGACCGGTGGAACTCCCGCAACGGCTCCGCGTCGCCGTCCAGCAGGGCCTCCCGCAGCGGCAGGTAGCCGCGAACCGCCAGGTCACGGCGTCGGCGGGCGGCGTGGTCATTTTTCGGCAACGCCGCCGCTTCGGCGTAGGCGACCGGATCCGCGAGCACATCCGGCGGAAAGGTGAACACGGCGTCGCCCGCCTCGGGCAGGCCGCTGTTCTGCATGAGGACGGTGACGCGCAGGCCGCCGCCCTGCACCATCCGGTGGACGGTGCCCGGCGCGAACCACGCGATCACGCCGGCCTCCAGGGGCGTCTCCGCGTAGCCACCGGTGCTCAACGTCTGGACGGCGCCCTGTCCGCCGGTGACGACATACGCCTCGGTGCAGGCGAGGTGCAGGTGCGGGCTGCCGCCGCAGACACCATCTTCCGCCTCCCAGTCGTACGCGCGTAGCTGAGAGACGCCAATGCCACCCGGAAGTGGGAATTCGTTCATGACCATCCGTGCCTGTCGAGGTATCGGGTCACCTGATCGCGGTCCCACGCCCCGTCGGCGACGACGATCCGGTAGCGGTACGTGAAGCTCTCCCCAGGCGGCAGCACGAACTCTTCAAAAAACGCCCACGAAATGGCGACCATCGGCGTCTCGTCCGCCCGGACGAACCAGTGCGACTCGTGGATGGCCCGGTCGTTTTCCGGCGAATGCGCGAAGACGAGCGTCGAGTGCGCGTCGACGTCGTCGTGCTCGCCGACGAACGCCAGCCACGGCGCCTGCGCGCCCATCATCTCCTCGCCACCGAGGTCGCCGGGCCCGAGGACCCGGCCGCCGCCGAAGTCGCGAGGTCCCCGCCAGTGCAGACCGGTGTACCCGGCTTGCTCGCGCCCGGCCGTGGTCGGGCTGCCGAACTCGAGCGGGACGGCGCGGAGGTTGGTCAGCTCGATGCCCCAGTCGATGGCCCAGGAGCCCTCGTCCGGTTCGACCGAGTGGACGACGATGTCGCGCCGCTCGCGCGCCCACTCGTCGCCGCCGTTGGCGACCCAGGTGAGCCGCTCGGTGAGGCTGAGCCGGTCGCCGTCGACGGTGAACGCGGCGAAGTCGTCGTGGCGCATGGAGCCGATGCGGTCGGGCAGGTCCAGGTACCAGTGGCCGGGGACGTAGGTGTGGCCGCCCCAGAAGTTCTGGCCGGAGAGGTGGCTGGAGGTCATCTGCAGGCCCTTGTGCCAGCGGTGGTCGGCGGGCCGGTACCCGCTGACGCGCCGGCCGCGCAGCGTGCGCAACGGGTGGGTGTAGGGCTTGCGCGACTCGTAGGCGACGGGGTCGGGCTTGTACACATAGGACATCAGCTGCACACCACCGGCCTCGACGGTCACGTGGTCGCCGTGCCGGTGCGTGACGGTGATCGGCGCGCTCATCCGGCGGCCGCCCCGGCCATGGCCGAGTAGAACGCGTCACCCGGCCCGATCTCCCCACGCCGCACACCCCGCCCGGTGGCGGCGGCTTTGTACAGCGCGGCGACGAACTCCAGCACCCGCCGACCGTCATCCCCACCACAGGGCGGCCGCCGCCCAGCCCGGTAGGCGGCCAGAACGGGAGCGAAGGCGGCGGCGTGCGAGCTGCGGACGTCATCCGGCGTCCGCCAGCGCTGCGTCCGGTCCACGGCCACGTGCGGCGCGGCGGTGTAGCGCCAGTTCCCGGCGCCGTAGCCGTAGAGGTGCGTGAGCTCGACGGAGGCGTCCTCGCAGTCGATCCGGATCCGGCTCACTTCGTCGGGTGAGAGGACACTGTTGACGACCGTCGCCAGCGCCCCGGATTCGAACCGGACGAGCGCGGTGGAGACGTCCTCGGTCTCGACGTCGTGCACGAGCCGCGCGGTCATCGCCTGTACCTCGGCCCACTCACCGGCGCGTTCGGCGAGCAGGTGGAGCAGCAGATCCATCTGGTGGATGCCGTGCCCCATGGCCGGCCCGCCGCCCTCGGTCGCCCACCGCCCCCGCCACGGAACGGCGTAGTAAGCGGCATCGCGGAACCAGGTGGTCTGACAGTGCGCGACGAGCGGCCGCCCGAACTCGCCTTCCCCGAGCAGACGCCGGAAATGCCCCGCGGCCGCCCCCGACCGCTGCTGGAAGACAAAGGAGAGGTACGGCCCCGCCTCCCCCTCGGCGGCGACCATCGCGTCGTACTCGGCAAGCGATCGACAGGGCGGCTTCTCACACCAGACCCAGGCACCGCCGCGCAGGGCCAGAACGGCCTGTTCGAGGTGCAACCCGGGCGGCGTGCAGATCGAAACGAGGTCGGGCTCCTGCTCGGCAAGCATCGTCGCGAGATCGCCGTAGGGCTTGGCGTGCTCGGTGGCCGCACAGAAGGCAACGGCCCGGGCTTCATCGACATCGACAGCGGCGACGATGTCAACGTGGTCACCATGAGCGTCATAGGCGGCCCGATGACTGTCGGCGATCTGCCCCGCCCCGACGACGGCCACCCGTAAGCGCTTTCCGTCAGCCAATCCCGGACCTCCTTCCTCGACGTGGACGTCCCGCACCGCACGGCTCTACCCCCGCTGCCTGGTTCTCATCCCCGCCGTCTCGACCGTCTCAGAAAGCGCTTTCTCACGCAACGGCCGCGTCCGCTGTCAACGTTGTCAGCGCTGGTGGTCAACCGGAATGGCCGACGCCGCCCAGGCCCTCCCCGGCGCCCGGAATCCCGCGTGGCCCACCCAGGATCCAGCCCCGGCGACCTGCCTCAGCGCTGCGCTCCCTCGACGTTCTGATCCGCAGAACCGACGGCCGCCAGCCAGCACCACGCGCCCGCGCCCACCACCCAGGCCGGCCCCGCTCCCCCGGCTCCGGTCAGCGGCTCTTGCTACGAGGATCCCGTTTCCGAGGCAACCGGCTCTCGGCGCGCGCCGCCCGCATGTCCAGAAAAGCGACCACACCAGACACGAGCGCGGCCAGCAGCCCGAGGAACCGGCCGAAGCCGGGGCCGATCGCGATGTCGGCGGCCTCGAAGATGCCGCGCTGGTCGGCGTCGAACTGCCAGTCGATCGTCGCCCAGCCGAGCGCCATCAGCAGCAGCGCCGCCACCGCGACCACCAGCCACAGGTGCGGCAGGCCGCTGACCCGCGCGCTGCGGATTCGTCCGAAAACGACCACGACCAGCCCGGCCAGTAGCAACGCCAGCGGCGGGCACCAGGCGAAGAAGCTCGAGTGCCACGCGCTTCGGACGACGTCACCTTGCGGCAACTGCCCCAGGACGACCTCGATGTCCGGCTTGTTGGTGCTCAGCGTCGTCCACGGCAGGAACGTCGAGCCCAGCGCGAGCAGCCCGGCCGCCAGGCCGAGCCACTCGCGCCAGGTGACGCTCTTGACGGAAAACGACGACAACGTCAGGAACCGACGCGTTCGATGATCAGCTCGCGGACGCGCTTGGCGTCCGCCTGTCCCTTGGTCGCCTTCATGACCGCGCCGACGATCGCGCCCGCCGCGGCCACCTTGCCGCCGCGGATCTTGTCCGCGACGTCCGGCTGCGCCGCCAGGGCCTCGTCAATCGCCGACAACAGCGCCGAGTCGTCAGAGACGACTTTCAGCCCGCGCTTCTCGACGACCTCGCGCGGCTCGCCCTCACCGGCGAGCACGCCCTGGACGACTTCCTTGGCCAGCTTGTTCGTCAGCTCGCCCGACGAAACCAGCCCGATGACCTCGGCCACCTGCTTCGGCGTGATCGCCAGGTCGGCCAGCTCGACCTCGCGCGCGTTCGCCTCCTGGGCGAGGGTGTTGACCCACCAGCCGCGGGCCTCGTCCGGCGACGCGCCGGCCTCGACCGTGGCCGCGACGAGGTCGACCGCCCCGACGTTCAGCAGGTCACGCAGGGCTTCGTCGGAAAGTGACCACTCCTGCTGGATCCGCTTCCGCCGCTCGGACGGCATCTCCGGCAGCGTGCCGCGCAGCTGTTCGACCCACTCGCGCGACGGCGCGATCGGGACCAAGTCGGGCTCCGGGAAGTACCGGTAGTCCTCGGCGGTCTCCTTGGTCCGGCCCGACGACGTGGAGCCGTCGGCCTCCTGGAAGTGCCGCGTCTCCTGCTTGATCGACCCGCCCTCGGCGAGGATCGCCGCCTGCCGGGTCATCTCGTAGCGGACGGCCCGCTCGACGCTGCGCAGCGAGTTGACGTTCTTCGTCTCGGTGCGGGTGCCGAACTCGGTCGCGTCCTTCGCCATCAGCGAGACGTTCGCGTCGCACCGCAGCGAGCCCTGGTCCATCCGGACGTCGGACACGTCGAGTGCGCGAAGCAGGTCACGCAGGGCGGACACGTATGCGCGCGCGACCTCGGGAGCCCGCTCGCCGGTGCCCTCGATCGGCTTCGTCACGATTTCGATCAGGGGAACGCCGGCCCGGTTGTAGTCGAGCAGCGAGTGCTCGGCGCCGTGGATCCGCCCGGTCGCGCCGCCGACGTGCAGCGACTTGCCGGTGTCCTCCTCCATGTGCGCGCGCTCGATCTCCACGCGGACGACCTCACCGTCGTCGAGCGTGACGTCGAGGTAGCCGTTGAAGGCGATCGGCTCGTCGTACTGCGACGTCTGGAAGTTCTTCGGCATGTCCGGGTAGAAGTAGTTCTTCCGGGCGAACCGGCACCACTCGGCGATCTCGCAGTTGAGCGCCAGGCCGATCCGGATCGCGCCCTCGACGGCCTTGCCGTTCACGACCGGCAGCGCGCCGGGCAGGCCGAGGCAGGTCGGGCAGACCTTCGTGTTCGGCTCGCCGCCGAACTCGTTCGCGCAGCCGCAGAACATCTTCGTGTTCGTGCTGAGCTCGACGTGCACCTCGAGCCCGAGCACGGGGTTGAAGCGTTCGATGACGTCGGCGTAGTCCATCAACTCGGCCACGGCAGTCACTTCGTTCCTCCCAGCTCCGGGACCTTGTGGATGAGCGCCCCGCCGGCGGCGGCGTCGCGAGCGGCCTCGTAGGCGGCGCCGACCCGGTAGAGCCGGTCGTCGGCGAGCGCCGGGGCCATGATCTGCAGGCCGACCGGCAGGCCGTCCTCGTCGGACAGCCCGCTCGGCACGCTCATCGCGGCGTTGCCGGCCAGGTTCGACGGGATCGTGCACAGGTCGGCGAGGTACATCGCCATCGGGTCGTCCACGCGCTCGCCGATCTTGAACGCCGTGGTCGGCGTCGTGGGCGAAACGAGGACGTCGACCTTCTCGAACGCGGCGTCGAAGTCACGCGTGATCAGCGTGCGCACCTTCTGCGCCGAGCCGTAGTAAGCGTCGTAGTAGCCGGACGACAACGCGTAGGTGCCCAGCATGATCCGCCGCTTGACCTCGGCGCCGAAGCCCTTTTCACGGGTCAGCGACATGACCTCTTCGGCGCTGTGGTCGCCGTCGTCGGCGACGCGCAGGCCGTAGCGCATGGCGTCGAACCGGGCGAGGTTCGACGAGCACTCGCTCGGCGCGATCAGGTAGTACGCGGGCAGCGCGTAGACGAAATGCGGACAAGAGACCTCGACGACCTCGGCCCCGAGCGCGCGCAGCTGCTCGACCGCGGCCTGGAAGGACCGCTCGACACCCGGCTGGTAACCGTCGCCGGCGAACTCCTTCACGACGCCGACCTTGACGCCCTTGAGGTCACCGGTCATGCCCTGCCGGGCCGCGGCGACCACGGGCGGCACCGGCGCGTCGATGGACGTCGAATCCATCGGGTCGTGCCCGGCGATGACCTCGTGCAGCAGGGCGGCGTCGAGCACCGTCCGCGCGCAGGGCCCGGCCTGGTCGAGCGAGGACGAAAAAGCGACGAGCCCGTAGCGCGACACCCCGCCGTAGGTCGGCTTGACCCCGACGGTGCCGGTGACGGACCCGGGCTGCCGGATCGAGCCACCGGTGTCGGTGCCGATGGCGATGGCAGCCTCGAAAGCCGCGATCGACGCCGACGAGCCACCGCCCGACCCGCCCGGGATGCGAGCGTGGTCCCACGGGTTGTGCGTCGGGCCGTACGCCGAGTTCTCGGTCGACGAGCCCATGGCGAACTCGTCCATGTTCGTCTTGCCGAGGATGACGACGCCGGCCTCGCGCAGCTTGCGCGTCACGGTCGCGTCGTACGGCGGGATCCAGCCTTCGAGCGTTTTCGAACCACAGGTCGTCGGGATGCCCTCGGTGGTGAGGACGTCCTTGAGCGCGAGCGGCACGCCGGCCAGCGCCGACGCGGGCGCGTTGCCCCCGGCGATGCCCTCGTCGACGGTCTTGGCCGCGGCCAGCGCGCCCTCGGTGTCGACGTGCAGGAACGCGTGGACGTGGTCGTCGACCTCGGCGATCCGGTCCAGGTGCGCCTGGGTGACCTCGACCGCGGACACCTCACGCGAGTGGATCTTCTCCGCTAGCTCCGCGGCGGTCAGCTTGATGAGGTCGGTCACTGCTCTTCCCCCAGAATGCGCGGCACCCGGAAGCGGCCGTCTTCGGCGGCCGGCGCACCGGCCAGCGCCTGCTGCTGCGTGAGCCCGGGACGGACGACGTCCTGCCGGAAGACGTTCGTCAGCGGCACGGCGTGCGACGTCGGCGGCACGTCGGCGGCGGCGACCTCGCTCACCTTGGCCACCGAGTCCAGGATCTGGTCGAGCTGGCCGGCGAAGACGTCGATCTCGTCGTCGGTCACGGCCAGCCTGGCCAGCTTCGCGAGGTGCGCGACCTCGTCTCGGGAAATGTTGGGCACGCGGGTGACTCCCGGGTTGTGCTGTGCGGGTTGTCTCGGAAGCTGCAAGTCTATGGTGACGGCGCCGGAGGACTCGACTGGGTTACGCCCGGCGCAGGCCGGGTGCCGTCCGGCGACGCCGGCGTCCCGCCCGGCGGACAGCGGGTCCCACCGACCGGGTGGGTCTGTCACAATCGGCGACCGGCATCGAGCGTCCCACGGCAAGGCTGGGACGCCAGAGGCGAGAGGGGCGCGTGGTGTCGTTCCTGATCCGGGTCCTCCTTCCGGACAGCCCGGGAACCCTCGGCGCGGTCGCCACGGCGCTCGGCACGGTAGGCGCCGACATCCTCAGCGTGGACGTCGTCGAACGCGGCACCGGCGTCGCCGTCGACGACCTGGTGGTCGAGCTCCCGTCGGGCCGCCTGCCCGACGCGCTCATCACGGCGGCGGAGAGCGTCGAAGGCGTCGAAGTGGACGCCGTGCGCCCGTACGCGGGCGTGCTGGACACGCACCGCGAGCTCGAGCTCGTCGAAGAAATCGCCGCGCGGCCGAAGAGCGGTCTCGACATCCTGGCCGAAGGCGTGCCGCGCATCGTGCGCGCGGGCTGGGCGATGATCGTCGAGCACGCGGAGACCGGCGCGCTGCGGCTGGCGTCGTCGAGCGCGGCCCCGGAGACCCCGATCACCGACCTGCCCTGGCTGCCGCTCGAGCGCGCGACGGTGCTCGACAGCGAGGAAGCCTGGATCCCGGAGACGTGGCAGGAGCTGGGCACCGAGCTGGCGGCGACGCCGCTGGGCAAGCCGGGCAAGGCGCTGCTCGTGGCCCGCCCGGGCGGGCCGGCCTTCCGCGCCGCCGAGGTCGCCCGGCTCGCCCACCTCGCGGGCATCGTCGCGGTCGTCCTCGACGGTTGACACTTTTTCGGCAACGCCCTGGTCAGCGCCGCCTCAGACGTCGATCTGGTAGGCGATCAGGCTGATGTGCGGGAACGGCCGCCAGTCGCGCTCGGCGAGGCGCGCGAACCCGAGACGCTCGTAAAGCCGGTGCGCGCTGTGCATCCCGTCGAGGCTGCTCAGCACGACCTTCCGGACGCCCAGAGCCCGCGCCCGGTCGAGGACGGCCCTGGTCAGCGCCTCGCCGACGCCACGGCCACGCGCCGACGGCGCCACCGCGAGCATCCGGAACTCGATCTCACCCGGCCGCGAGATCTCGGCGTACGGCGACCCGGGCCGCACGACGGTCACGGTGCCGAGCACGTCCCCCAGCCCGTCGACGGCGACCAGGACCTCGGCCTGCTCGACCCGGCGCGCGATGTCACGCAGCTGGGTGTCGTACCCGACGTCGCCGGCCAAGTGACCGTCGACGTCGTAGGCCCGCACCGTGACCTCGCCCGCCGCGGCGAACTCCTCGGGCCGCGGTGGTCGTATTTCGACGTCACCCATCCGTCTCCCCGGATTCACCCTCGGCGGTCTCGTCGCCGGCCGGCAGCGCCACCTCCCGCGCCGCGTCGGGCCCGCGCTCGATCAGGACGCGGAAACCGGCTTCGTCCAGCACCGGCACCTTGAGCTGCATCGCCTTGTCATATTTCGAACCAGGCGAGTCACCCACGACGACGAAGGCGGTCTTCTTCGACACCGAACCGGCGGCCTTGCCGCCGCGGGCCATGATGACCTCCTTGGCCTCGTCGCGGGAGAAGGTGTCGAGGGAGCCCGTCACCACGATCGACAGGCCCTCGAGGTTGCGCGGGACCGAGTCGTCACGCTCGTCCACCATCCGCACGCCGGCACGTCGCCACTTTTCGACGATTTCCCGGTGCCAGCCGACCTCGAACCACTCCTGCGTGGCGTGCGCGATGGTCGGGCCGACGCCGTCGACGTCGGCCAGCTCCTCCTCGGTGGCCTCCTCGATCCGCTCGATCGAGCCGAACTCGCGGGCCAGCGCCTGCGCGGCGGTCGGCCCGACGTGCCGGATCGACAAAGCGACCAGCACCTTCCACAACGGCCGGTCCTTCGCCGCGTCGAGGTTCGCGAGCAGCTTTCGCGCGTTCGCCGACAGCTCGCCGGCCTTGGTCCGGAAGAGCTCGACCTCGGCGAGGCTGTCCTCGTTCAGGTCGAAGACGTCGCCCTCGTCGGCGATGACCCGCGCGTCGAGCAGCGCGACCGCCGCCTCGTAGCCGAGCACCTCGATGTCGAAGGCGCCGCGCCCGGCCACGTGGAACAGCCGCTCACGCAGCTGCGCCGGGCAGAACCGCGTGTTCGGGCAGCGGATGTCCTTGTCGCCCTCCTTCTCGTAGGCGAGCTCGGTGCCGCATTCCGGGCAGTGGGTGGGCATGACGAACTCGCGCTCGTCGCCCGTGCGCGCGTCGACGACCGGGCCGAGGACCTCGGGGATGACGTCGCCGGCCTTCCGGATGACGATCCGGTCGCCGATCAGCACACCCTTGCGCTTGACCTCCTCCCCGTTGTGGAGGGTGGCGCGCGCGACGGTCGACCCCGCGACCTTGACCGGCTCGGTGAGCGCGAACGGTGTCACCCGTCCGGTGCGCCCGACGCCGACCTTGATGTCCAGCAACGTCGTGATGGCCTCTTCCGGCGGGTACTTGTACGCGATCGCCCACCGCGGGGCTCGCGACGTCGAGCCCAGCCGCCGCTGGAGCGCCACCTGGTCGACCTTGATGACGACGCCGTCGATCTCGTGCTCGGCGTCGTGCCGGTGCTCGCCCCAGTAGGCGATGTGCTCGGTGAGCTCTTCGGCCGTGGTCAGGACCTTGCTGTACGGCGACACCGGCAGCCCCCAGGCGGCCAGCGCGTCGTAGGCCTGCGACTGGCGCTGTGGCTCGAAACCTTCGCGCTTGCCGAGCCCGTGACAGATCATCCGCAGCCGGCGTTCCCGGGTGATCTTCGGGTCCTTCTGCCGCAGCGTGCCCGACGCGGTGTTGCGTGGGTTCGCGTAGGGCTCCTTGCCCACTTCGACCATCTTCGCGTTGAGCTCGAGGAAGTCCTCGACCCGGAAGAAGACCTCGCCGCGCACCTCGACCAGTGCGGGCACCGGGAACTCGTCGGTGCCGGTCAGGACCTCGGGCACGTGCTCGATCGTGCGGACGTTCAGCGTGACGTCCTCGCCGGTGACGCCGGTGCCGCGGGTGAGCCCCCGGGTGAGGTGACCGTTTTCGTACAGGAGGTTGATCGCGAGCCCATCGATCTTCAGCTCGGCCAGGAAGTCGGTGCGCCCGACCTCTTTTTCGACCCGCTCCACCCAGGCGAGGAACTCGTCCCGGTCGAACACGTTGTCCAGGCTGAGCATGCGCTCGAGGTGGTCGTACGTCGTGTAATCGGTCGAGAACGTGCCGCCGACCATCTGGGTCGGCGAATCGGGCGTGACCAGCCCCGGGTGCGCTTCCTCGATCCGCTGCAGCTCACCGAGCAGGTCGTCGAACTGGCCGTCGGAGATGATCGGCGAGTCCAGGACGTAGTAGCGGAACTGGTGGTCGCGCAGTTCCTCGGCGAGGGCGCTGTGCCGCTCACGCACGTCGGCCGGGACGTCGGTGACGTCCTCGGCGGCCGCCGGGGCGTCGACCGCCGCGATCTGGTCCTGAGGGAGTTCGGTGCTGCTCACGGGTGGTAACCCTAGTCGGCGGCACCGACATTTTCGTCCGGCGCGAGGCCCAGCCCGCGGACCAGTTCGCGGAGCTCCAGAAGGGTGATGGCCCCGGCGGGTTCGGTCTCCGCGGTCTCTACGCGGCGTAACCGTTCGGCGGCGAGCCGTTCACCCAGTGTCGCGTCGAGGGGCAGGAAGGTCATGGTCCGCCGGGTGGCGTCGTCCAGCTCGCCGAAGCCCGGGTGGAAGACGGCGACGTCGACCACCTGCTCGGCGTCGTCGACCTGCGCGACCACGCGCACGTCGGCCAGCGCGATCCGGTGCTCGCCTAGGTTGACGGTGACGCCGGTCGGATCGGGCACGGGCGGGACCGAGTCGTGGTACTCCCAGATCGCGTCGTCCGGCGGCGCGGCGGCCCGCCACGCGTCGGTGAAGGGACGCACCTCAGGGTCCTCCTGGCCGGTCACGACCAGGGCGTAGATCGCCTGACGCCCACGCTCGAGCGAGAAGTGCAGCCGCGGGTGCAGTGCCTCGACCAGCTGACAGAGCTCGTGCTCGACGCGGTGGGGCTCACCCTCGCCGAGCGCCGCGCTGACCATCGGGAGCAGCTCGAACCAACCGTGCCAGAACGTCTCCGCGGCAGCCGCCGGGTCCTCCGGCACGTGCTGCTCCGGCCACGCGGTGCGCGGGTCGGGTGGGTCGTCGGTGGTGTTCTTGCGGCGGAACAGGCGCATGGCTTCGGGTGGTCCTCGTTCGGTCGGCTACTCCGCCACGCTACTGGCCGAGCGGGGCGGACGTAGGCGAGTTGCCGGGATTCTCACCAGCCCTCGGGTGGCTCGACGAAGGCCTTGCCGAGGTCCCGCGTCAGCGAGAGGGCACGGCGCATCCATTCCGGCGTGGCGCCGGCGAGGCCGCACGCGGGAGTCGGCACTGCCCGTTCGGCGAGGACGTCGCGGTTGAAGCCGAGCCGGTCGGCAAGCCTGAATGCCGGCTCGCCGACGTCCTTCAGACTCGGCGGCTGGGAGGGCGCAGTCGTCGGAACCGCGCCGAGGAACAGCGTCGCGCCGCTGTCCCAGACTTCGCCGATCTCGTCCAGGAACGCGGCGGTCGCGCCGTCGAGGGCGGCGAGATCGAAGGCGAGCGCGTCGGCGCCGGCCTTGCGCAGGAGGCCGAGGGGCGGTTTCGCGGCGCAGCAGTGCACGATCACGGGCTGGCCGGTGATCGTGCGGACGCCCTCGATCACGGTGGTGAGCAGGTCGCGGGCCTCGGGTTCCGGCACCGCGGGGACGTTCCCGTACCCGGACGGCGTCGACAGACCACCGGCCAGCACCGCGGGCAACGACGGTTCGTCCAGCTGGACGACCACGGGCGCGCCGGTTCGTGCGTGCACTTCCGCGACGTGCCCGGCGAGGCCGTCCAGCAGCGACGAGGTGAAGTCGCGCAAGGCACCGCGGTCGGTGAGGACACGGTGGCCGCGCGCGAGCTCGATGCCGGCACCGAGCGTCCAAGGCCCGGCGAGCTGGACCTTGAAGGCCGGCGGCGCAGCTCCGGCCTTCTCGCGAGCTTCCTGCACGGCGTCGAGGTCCCAGCGGAGCAGGTCGACGGCCCGGCGGTGCTCGTGCCCCGGCCGCGCCGCGACGCGGTAGCCGCTCGGCACGACTTCGACGGCCAGGTCCACCAGCAGCGCCGCGGTCCGGCCGAGCATGTCCGCGCCGACGCCGCGGGCCGGTAGCTCGGGCAGGTGCGGGAAGTCGGGCAGCTCGCCGAACACGATCGCCGCGGCTTCCGCCGGGTCCGTGCCGGGCATCGAGCCGATCGCCGTGGCGGCACCGCTTGGCCAAACTCGCTCAGTCACGGCAACCGATTCTGGTCGACCACCCGCGGCCGACGCCGACCGGGCCGTCCCGGAGCAGACAATCACCGCATTTGCCTTGACCCGCACCGCGGACGGGTCCGCGCGGATAGGCTCACCGGCCATGACGAACACGCCACCGCAACCGGGTTGGTATCCCGATGCCCGGGACCCGCGTCTGCAACGGTGGTGGGACGGTCAGGCCTGGACCGCCCACACCCGGCCGGGTCACCAGGCGCCGCCCCCGAGCGACTCCGCGCCGATCGAGCTGGACATCGAACGCGGCCACGACCCGGCGCGGATCCAGAACCAGGTCGGCCGCGCGACGCGGGGACGCAGCAGCGGGCGTGCCGGCAGCGGGACGCTGTTCACCGAGCCGGTCCTGGTGGTGAACCAGCGCGCCAAGCTGATCGAGATGGCCAACGAGTTCGGCGTCTTCGACCAGAACGGCAACCGGATCGGCGGCGTCGTCCAGGTCGGCCAGAGCGCGCTGAAGAAGGCGATCCGACTGCTGACCAACTACGACCAGTTCCTGACCCACAAGTTCGAGGTCCGGGACGCCAACCACAGCACGGTGCTCAAGGTGACCCGGCCCGCCAAGGTCTTCAAGTCCCGGTTCCTGGTCACGCGGGCCGACGAGACCCCGATCGGGGAGATCGTCCAGGAGAACGTCTTCGGGAAGATCCGCTTCGGCTTCGTCGTCGACGGCCGCTCGGTCGGCGGGATCTTCGCGGAGAACTGGCGCGCCTGGAACTTCTCGATCCGCGACCACGCCGGCACCGAGGTCGCCCGGGTGACCAAGACGTGGGGCGGGTTCCTCAAGGCCGCCCTCACCACGGCGGACAACTACGTCGTCGAGATCCCCCACCCGCTGCCGGATCCGCTGGCGAGCATGGTGGTCGCCGCGGCCCTCACGATCGACACCGCCCTGAAGCAGGACACCGACTGACCGAGTGACCGGCGTCTCAGCTCGCCCAGGTGGACAGCGGGCCCGGCACGGCTCAGGGTGAATGGAGGCTGGGACGACGCCGTCTCGCCGGGACGGAGGTCACCGTGGAACCGTTGCCGGAAAGCAGCGACAGGAACTGGACCGAGCCCGGAATCTACGAGGTCTCGACCGGCGTCTACCGGATCCCGTTGCCACTGCCGAACGACGGTCTCCGCGCGGTCAACGTCTACGCGGTCACCGACGGCGAGAAGCTGGTGCTGGTCGACTCCGGCTGGGCGCTGGCCGACGCCCGGCAGCAGCTCGCGGACGCACTCAGCGGAATCGGCGCCGAACTCGCCGACGTCAGCGAGTTCCTGGTGACCCACGTGCACCGGGACCACTATTCGCAAGCTGTCGTTCTCCGCCGCGAATTCGGCTCGAAGATCGCCCTGGGCCAGGACGAAGAGCCGTCGCTCAAAGTTTCGGGCAACCCCGACCGGCTGCCGATGGAAGCTCAGGTCGACCTGCTGTTCAAGGCCGGCGCCAATGACGTGGTCGAAGCGCTGGCACGGGAATTCGGCACAGACCGGAAACACACCGAGGCCGACCTTTGGGAAGCGCCGGACGAATGGCTCACGCCAGGCCGACGCCCGATCCTGCCCGGACGCGAGTTCGACGTCGTCGCCACCCCGGGACACACGGCCGGCCATGTCGTCTTCGTCGACGACACCGCCGATCTGCTGTTCTCCGGCGACCACGTGCTCCCGCACATCACGCCTTCGATCGGCTTCCAGCCGGTGCCGGCCGAGTTGCCGCTCAACGACTTCATCGACTCGCTGCGCCTGGTCCGCGCGATGCCGGACCGTCGCATGCTTCCCGCCCACGGCCCGGTGTCCGAAAGCGTGCACACGCGGGTCGACGAACTCCTGGACCACCACCGGCAACGCCTGGAGACAATGGGTTCGCAGATCGCGGCCGGCGCGAGCACCGCGTTCGAAGCCGCGCACCGCATCGGCTGGACGCGTCGCAACCGCAAGCTGTCCGAAATGGACTCCTTCAACCAGATGCTCGCGGTCCTGGAAACCGCGGCGCACCTCGATCTGCTGGTGTCGCAAGGCAAACTGAACGCCCAGACCGTCGACGGAGTCCGGCACTACACAGTCGCCTGATCGACACCCCCAGTAGCCGCCTCGTCGCAATTAGGGCCGGTGCGGGGGTTCCTGCATACTGGGTGAAATGGATGTCATCAGACGTGCCCGCGCGACGGACATCGAAGCGCTCGTGCGCTTGTTCGGCGCCCCGGGTGAGCCGCTGGCAGCCGCCCTGCGGGAGCTCATGAGCACCCCGAACGTCACGCTGGTCGTCGCGGAAGACGACAACGGCGTCGCCGGCACCGCGCAACTCACGGTCCTGCGCGGGCTTGCCTGGGAAGGCGCGTCGCGCGGTCTGCTCGAAGGTATCCGCGCCGCTCGGCGCGGAGTGACCAGCGCGCTCCTGACGTGGGGCATCGACGAAGCCCGCCGGCGTGGCTGCACACGCCTCCACCTCGATTCCGGTCTCAACCGCGCCGACCTGCGAGACTTCTACGCACGCTTCGGTTTCGAACACAGCTATCAAGGCTTCACCCGCCCCCTGTGATACTGCCGCCGTGAGCGACTACACCATCCGCAAGGCACGACGTGAAGACATCGGCGCGATCGTGCGCATGCTGGCGGACGACCAGCTCGGCGCGACCCGGGACGATCCCGGAGACCTCGAGCCCTACCTCCGGGCCTTCGACGACATCGACACGGATCCGAACCAGTTCCTGGCGGTCGTGACGTCCGGCGATGAACCCGTCGGAACCCTGCAGCTCACGATCATTCCCGGCCTCGCCCGGCGAGGCGCGCTCCGCGGTCAGATCGAGGCCGTCCGGATCCATGCCGACCACCGCGGCTCCGGCCTCGGCGCCGACCTTGTCCGCTGGGCGATCGACGAGTCGCGACGGCGCGGGTGTGCGCTGGTCCAGCTCACGTCGGACGTCTCCAGGACGGACGCGCACCGGTTCTACGAGCGTCTCGGGTTCACACCCAGCCACACCGGGTTCAAACTCAAGCTCTGAGTTGCGAAACCCTCGGCACTGAAACAATACTTGTCTGTCTACATCAGACACAGGGTCTCCTTCCGGGATCACCACGCACACGCCTGCGCACGCGAACCATTCCGAATCAATTCCCTGCCGTCAAGTCACGAAGGGCGCGAACGGACCGTTCGCGCCCTTTTGTCATCCTTTCCGCCGAACGTCGATGACTTTTCCCGGAAACCGACGTACGGTCGCGCTCATGACAGCCTCACAACCCATCCGCAAGCTCGTCGCATCGGATGAATCGCAGGAAGCCCGAGACAAGTTCATGCTGGACGCGGTCCGCACCGACCCGGATACGTTGCAGCACATGGAAGATGAGCAGATCATCGACCTCATCCGCGACACCGACGCCGCGATCTCCAGAATGCAGGCAATTCAGCTGAGAGCGATCGCGAACCTGAGTGTGCGACGGAGACGCGCGCCCAGCGCGGCCTCGGAAGTAGCGTTGGCCTTGTCCATAACGGAACATCGGGCCAGCGCCATAGTTTCCGCGGCCACCGCACTCATCGCCCGGCTCCCCCGCATGCTGAACCTGATGGACGACGGCCAGCTCGACCTCTACCGCGCCATGAAGGTCACGGACGCGACGTCGTGGCTCTCGGGTGATCACGTCCGCGTCGTGGACGCGAAGCTGGAGGACAAAGTCCCGGGACGCAACGCCACCCAGGTCCGCCGCGCCGCCACCTACGAGGCCGCGAAGGTCGACCCCGACGGGGCCGCCGAACGCACCGAACGGAAGCTCGTCGAGCGGCGACTGGCCCTGCACCACCACGACACGGGCATAACCCACTTGTCGGTCAACAACACGCCGACCGAGAAGGCGACCGCGGCCTACGCCCGCATCGACCGGACGGCCCGGGCCCTGAAGACATCCGACGAGCCGCGCACGCTGGACCAGCTCCGCGCGGACGTCGCCATGGACCTGCTGCTCAGCGGCACCGGTGGCCCGAGCGAGCGCACCGAGGTGTTCCTGCACATCGACCTGGACACCTACCTCGGCATGAACGAATCACCGGCCACACTCGCCGGCCGCGGGCCGGTCACGGCGGCCGTGGCCCGCCGCATCATCAGCGGGTCCGACACGACACTGCGACGGGTCCTCACCGATCCGCGCACAGGCCAGGCGGTCGAGCTGTCACCGACGCGCTATCAGTTGGACCCGGCGCACGGTGAGTTCATCCGGGTCCGCGACCAGGAGTGCCGACAGCCGGGCTGCACGCGTCCCGCGCAGAACTGCGGCATCGACCCGACTCGCACGCAAGGCGAGGCCGAAGGCGACTCCGATCAGCCCGTCACGTACTGCTCCCGGCATCGGAAACTCAAAGGGGAGCCCGGCTGGGACTACGAAGTCACCGCCGACAGCACGGTGAACGTCACGACACCGGCCGGCCTGGTGCACTCGACGACGCCACCGTCGATGCTTTCCGGCGTCCGGCGAACGAACCGGCTCCGGATGAAGCCCCGGAAGTGAGCGACGGTCAGCGGGTGCCCGAGATCTTCGCGCTGCCCAAGACGATGTCGCCACCCTCGGCATCCGGCCGGTAGAGCACGATGACCTGGCCGGGCGCGACCCCGCGCAGCGGCTCACGCAGCTGCACCGTCATGGCGTCGGAATCGACGTCGACGACGGCGTCGACGATGCCTCCATGGGCCCGGACCTGGACGACGCACTCGGTCAGCTCGGTCAGCGGCCGGCCACTGGGCCAGATCGCGCGGTCGGCCTCGATCACCTCGACGCCGAGGCCGGCGACGGAGCCGACCTTGACGGAGCCGGAGACCGGTTCGAGCGACAGGACGTACCGAGGACGGCCGTCCGGCGCGGGAGCTTCGATCCCGAGGCCCTTGCGCTGCCCGACGGTGAACCCGTGCACTCCGGTGTGGCGGCCGAGCACGGCGCCGGTTTCGGCGTCCACGAGCTCACCGGGCCGCTGCCCTAGCCGGTTCTCCAGGAACTTCTTGGTGTCGCCGTCCGGGATGAAGCAGATGTCATGGCTGTCCGGCTTGTTGGCGACGGACAACCCCCGTCGCTCCGCCTCGGCGCGCACGTCGGTCTTCCAGGAGTCCCCCAGGGGGAACATGGCGTGGCTGAGCTGTTCCGCGGTGAGGGAGGCGAGCACGTAGGACTGGTCCTTACCACTGTCCGCGCTACGACGCAGTTCGGGCACGCCGTCCACGACAGTGAGCCGCGCGTAGTGGCCGGTCGCGACCGCGTCGAACCCGAGCGCCATCGCCTTCTCGAGGAGAGCTTCGAACTTGATCTTCTCGTTGCAAGTGACACAAGGATTGGGGGTGCGCCCAGCGGCGTATTCGCCGACGAAGGTCTCGACGACCTCCTCGGTGAAGCGTTCCGCGAAGTCCCAGATGTAAAACGGGATTCCGAGAATGTCGGCAGCCCGTCGAGCGTCGTGCGAGTCCTCGATCGTGCAACACCCGCGCGAACCGGTGCGCAGGGTGCCCGGTTTGGCCGACAGCGCCAAGTGCACGCCGACGACGTCGTGCCCGGCCTCAACCGCGCGCGCCGCGGCCACCGCCGAGTCCACTCCACCGCTCATCGCGGCCAAAACCCGCATTGCCTTACACCTCTTGCTTCTGGGTCTGCTTGCGCATCCCGGCCAGGCCGGCCTGGCGGGCGCGCGTGACGACACCGCCGATTTCGGCGGCCACTGCCTCGACGTCCGCGACAGTGGATGTGTGACCGAGGGAGAAACGGAGGGAACCGCGGGCCGCCGCCGGGTCGGCTCCCATGGCGAGCAGCACGTGGCTCGGCTGAGCGACGCCTGCGGTGCACGCCGAGCCCGTCGAGCACTCGATTCCCTTGGCGTCGAGCAGCATCAGCAGGCTGTCGCCGGCGCACCCGGGGAACGTGAAGTGGGCGTGACTGGGCAGCCGCTCGCCGTCGCCGCCGTTGAGGATGGCGTCGGGGACCTCGCGCTGGACGGCCTCGATCAGCCCGTCTCGGATTTCCTCGATGCGCTTCGCGTATTCGGCGCGGGTCGCCACGCTGGCCCTGACGGCCGCTGCGAAGCCGACGATCGCCGGGACGTCCAGGGTGCCCGAGCGGACGCTGCGTTCCTGGCCACCGCCGTGCAGCAGGGGGACGCAGGTCACGTCGCGACCGAGCAGCAGGGCTCCCACTCCGAACGGGCCACCGAGCTTGTGGCCGGTCAGGGTGAGCGCAGCGGCGCCGCTGGCCGCGAAGTCGACCGGGACGGCGCCGACGGCCTGGACCGCGTCGGTGTGAAGAGGGATGTCGAACTCGGCGCAGATCGCGGCCAGCTCGGCGATCGGGTTGATCGTGCCGACCTCGTTGTTGGCCCACATCACGGTCGCCAGCGCCACGGTTTCGGGATCCGTGGCGATGGCGGCACGCAGGACGTCGGGCGAGACGCGGCCTTGGCTGTCCACCTCGAGGAAGGTGATCTCGGCGTCGCAGCGAGCTTCGAGCCACTCCACGGTGTCCAGCACGGCGTGGTGCTCCGCGGCGCCGCACAGGATGCGACGGCGCTGCGCCTGCTCCTCGTGGCGGGCCCAGTAGATGCCCTTGACCGCGAGGTTGTCGCTCTCGGTGCCACCGCCGGTGAAGATCACCTCGGATGGGCGGGCGCCCAGCGCGTCGGCGATCGTTTCGCGGGCTTCTTCGACCATCCGACGGGCTCGGCGGCCCGAAGAGTGCAGCGCGGAGGCGTTGCCCACGTTGGACAGCGCCTCGGTCATCGCCGCTACGGCTTCGGGCAACATCGGAGTGGTCGCCGCGTGGTCGAGATAGGTCATCGCCTCTTCAGGGTAGTCCGCTCCAGCGCGTGACGAAGTCCACCCTGGCCCTCGAAGTGGGCTGTCACACCTTCGACGGCCACCGTCCGGTCAGGCGAACGCCCAGCAGCGCGAGCGCCAGCAAGGCCACTGTGAGCAGGGCCATCGCCGGCGAGGGGTCGAGAACCGAGCCCACGACGGTCAGCAGGACGCCGCCCAGACCGATCAGCAGCGCGGAGCCCACCCAGTCCGCCAGCTGCATCGCTGAGGTGTTGAACCCTCGCTCGCCCTCCGGCGAGAAGCGGAGCAGGAGCACCGAGATCGCGGGCATCGCGATTCCCATGCCGGCGCCACCGATCGCGCAGGCCACGAACGCCAGCCACGCGGGAATCCACGGTTGGGAGACCAGGCCGAAGCAGACCAACCCCGCCGCGACCAGCCAGAAGCCCGTCCGCAGCGACGCCTCCCTCGACCAGTTGAGGAATCGGCCCTGAGCGGCCGACGCCGCTGACCAGCCCAGCGCCGTGATCGTCAGGGGCAGGCCGGCGAGGGCCGGGCTGTAGCCGTGGACCGCGCTCATCGTCAGCGGCAGGTAGGCCTCCATGCCCGCGTAAGCGCCGGCGATGAGGGCACGGGACGCGACGACTGTCGGCAGGCCTGGGCGGGAGGTCAGCGTGCCCGTCGGCAGCAGCGTGCGGAGGGCGTAGGCCAGGGCGATGAGCCCGACCGTGCCGTAGCCGAGGGAGAGGAGCGACTGGTGCTGGGCCGCCCAGGTCAGGGCCGCGACGCCGAGAGCCGCGACGACCGCCGTGAATACCCCCGCGCGGCGTCCACCGGTCGACGGCGAGTGCGCGGGCAGGCGGCGGACGACCACCACCAGCATCGCCACGCCCACGACCACCAGCGGGACCAGGCCGAGGAAGACCCAGCGCCAGCCGACGCTGACCGTCAGCACCCCGGCCAACGACGGCCCGATGACCGCCGGCAGGACCCAGGCGGCCGCGTTCGCCGCGTAGATCACCGGGCGTTCGTGGTCGGTGAACGTCACCGCGATCAGCAGCGACACCGAGACCAGCAGCAGTCCCGCGCCGAAGCCCTGCAGGGCCCGGCCGAGGAGGAACATCGGCATCCCGCTCGCCGTCCCCGCGACGACCAGGCCCACCGCGAACAACACGGGACCCGCCAGCAGCGCCGGCGCCGGGCCGCGGCGGTCGCCGATGCGGCCTGACAGCACCGTCGCGACCACGCTCGAGATCAGGAAGATCGTGAACGGCCACGAGTACAGCGACAGCCCGTCGAGGTCGGCGACCAGGGTCGGCATCGCCGTCGCGACGCCCATGCTCTCGAACGCGACCAAGGTGACCACGAGCAGCAGCGCGATCGTCACCAGCCGGTGTTCGGCGCTCCAGAGCACGCTGCGGCGACGGGGTGCGGAATCGAGCGTCGAGGCCATGATCAGCAGCCTGCAACCTCCAGCGCGCTCGAGGTCAAGCCGATTCAGGCCGAGCGGTGCGTCACCGGCTCCAGACGCAAGTCGCGGGCCAGGGCGGCGGCCTCGCCGCGGGAGCTCACGTCCAGCTTGCCGAGGATGTTGCGGACGTGGAACTTGACCGTGTGCTCGCTGAGCTGCAGCTGCTCGGCGATCTGCCGGTTGCGCAGGCCCTGCGAGATGCCCGTCAGGACCTCGACCTCCCGCGGGTTGAGCCGGTCGAGCGGCCGCAGTTCCGGCGGCTCGGCGACGCCGAGCGGGAGGACCGCGGTGACCGTCGTGCCCCAGCCGGGCACCGCGTCGACCTCCCAGTGACCACCGAGGGTCGTCAGGCGTTCGGTGAGGCCGCGGGCCGGGATCGCGTCGGCGACCTCGGGGCTGTCGTCGCGGACCGTGACACGCAGGACCGGGCCGTCCAGCCGCCAGGACGCGCGCAGCCGGGTGGTAGACGGCCGATCCAGGGCGGCGAGCACCAGGCCGCGGGTCAGAGTCCGCGCCGTGTGGGCGATGTCCTGCGGAAGGGACGCTTCGCCGACCGGGTCGACCAGGTCGACGTCGACCTCGGTGTGCCGGGCCAGGTCGGCGAGCTGGGTCTTCAGCACGGCGAAGGCCGCGTTCGCCCGTTCTTCGGACAACGCCTGGTCGCGATCGACGACGCCCTTGAGCGCGACCAGCGCGTCCGCGGCGAGGTCGACCGCGGTGCGGCGGGCGACGGTGTCGGAGAGCCGGCCCGACCGGAGCACCGCCAGCAGCGTCGCCAACGTCGCCGCGTGGGTCTGGCCGAGGTCCGTGATCACCTGGGCCCGGGCGGTGGCCGCGGCGAGGTTGCTGGCCAGGACGTCCGGACCGGGGTCGGTCGCGCGCTGGCCCGCGTCGGTGCTCAGGATGTGCCACAGCTGGGCGGCGAGTTCCAGGTCGGCCGTCGGCAGCTCGCCGTCCGTCGGCACCAGGGCGAGCACCGCGCCCTTGCCGACCGGCGGCATCGACGAAAGCAGGACCAGACGGCGTTCGACGCCGCCCAGCGCGTCGTCGACCACCAGCGCCTTGCCCGGCTCGCTCCGGTCGACCAGGCGCTGCAGCTCGGCGCTCGTCACGGCCTCGGCGATCGCCTGGTCACCGACGACTTTGAGCGGGCTGCGCGGACAGTCGCCGGTCTGCATGGCGGCCGCGTGGTGCGGGATCAGCTTGCCCAGCTCGGCCGAGAACCGGTGGAGCAGCTGAGGCCGCGGCGCCGACAGCAGCCGCTCGACGACGTCCAGCACGTGTCGCGGATCCGACCACGAAGCATCCATGCCGTCCAACGTAGGCGCGAGCGCGCCACGGCGGCCTGCTCGTCCGGCTAGTGAACACTGCTCGTCCGGGTGGTTCGGCCGGAATACGCGGCGCGTTGACTCGTTGGGGAGGACATTCGAAGTCTCGATCCGAGGAGCGCAGAGAACACCATGCGAGCAATCACCTTCTCCGCCTATGGCGGGCCGGACGTCCTGCAGCTGTCCGAGGTTCCGGTGCCGGAGCCCGGTCCGGGGCAGGTGCGGCTGGCCGTCCGGGCCGCCGGGATCAACCCGATCGACTGGAAGATCCGCAACGGCTTCATGCGGCAGAACTTCCAGGTCTCCTTCCCGCACACCCCGGGCCTGGAGGTGGCCGGGGTCGTCGACGCGGTCGGCGAGGGCGCGGACTTCGCCGTCGGCGACGAGGTGTTCGGCTGGTCCGAAACCGGCGCGTACGCCGAGTACGCGCTGGCCAAGACGGTCGCATTGAAGTCGCCAGGCCTTTCCTGGGCCGACGCGGCGGCGCTGCCCGTCGCCGGGGAAACGGCGCTTCGCGTCCTCGGGCTGCTCGGCGTCCGCGACCGCGAGACGCTGCTGATCCACGGCGCCAGCGGCACCGTCGGCCGGTTCGCCGCGCAGGTGGCCGTCGCTCAGGGCGCGACCGTCATCGGCACCGCCGGCAGCCGCAACCTCGACGACCTGAAGTCGCTGGGGGTCATCCCGGTGCGTTACGGCGACGGCTGGGTCGACCGGGTCCGCGAGGCCGTGTCCGGGCCGGTGGACGCCGTGTTCGACGCCGTCGGGCACGGCGTGCTGCCGGGCTCGGTCGAGCTGCGCGGCTCGAAGGACCGGATCATCACCATCGCCGACGGCGCCGCTTTCGAGCTCGACATCCCGTTCTCCAGCGGGGGCGAGCAGTCGCGGGAGGTCCTGACCGGGATCGCCGGCTGGGTGACCGACCGTGGGGTCCGCGTCGCGCAGGGCCGCAGCTACCCGCTCGCCGAGGCGGCGGCCGCGCAGGTCGAGAGCGAGGACGGGCACCCCGGCGGGAAGCTCACGCTCTCGGTGGGCTGAACGACGAACGGGCCCGTCACCGGATCGCGGTGACGGGCCTGTCGTGAAAAAGAACGAAACGCCGCCAACCCGGGCCTGTCGCCGGATCGCGGCGACAGGGCCCGGATCACTTCGCGGGAGGCGAAGCCAGTGGGGCCGCCGGCAGGCGGCGGGTGGTCCGGCGCCGCGGCTGGGCCGGGATCTGCACCGTGCCGAGGGCGGAGTGGACCGCGGCCTCGGCGAGCCCGGCCAGCTCGCGACGGGTCTCCGCGCGGCCCGGGGCGATCTCCTGGCAGACGTGGATCTCCAGCACCAGGCCCCGCAGCGCCGAGACCCGGCGCAGGGACGCGATCAGCGACTCCGGGCCGATGAACGCCGGACGGCTCGTCTCGCGGCCGTCGGCCAGGCGGTACCGCAGCGCGATCGGGCGCACCGGGACACCGCCGTCGATGGCCGCCTGGAACGTCGCGGTCGTGAACCGCCCGGAGGCCAGGCCGCACCACGTGGTGCCCTCCGGGGTCACGCTGACCAGGGAGCCCGTCCGCAGGGCGTCGGCGAGCGACGCCATCGTGGCGGGCAGCGTCGTCAGGCGCTCGCGGTCCAGGAAGATGCTGCCACCGCGGCGGACCAGGCCACCCAGGACCGGCCAGCCCGCGATCTCCTTCTTGGCCAGCGCGCGCATCGGCCGCAGCGCGTTGATCGCGACGATGTCCAGCCACGAGATGTGGTTGTTGACCACCAGCGCGCCACGGCCGGCGGGCGCGGTCAGGAAGTCCTCGCCGCCCCGGATGTCGAGCCGGACGCCGAACGCCCGAAGCACGCCGCGGAAGATCAGCCGGATCCGGCGCTCCCGGCCCCACGACACGAGCAGCAGCGGCGCCGACGCCAGCGCCGCGAAGACGACCAGGATCGCCGCCGTGACGCGCAGCGCGCGCCGCGGGAAGGCGACGACCGGGTCGCCTTCGGTGAGGCAGCCGTCGCCACAGGGCGAGGCCGGCATCCACGCGTGGCTCATACCTGGACCCCGAGGAAGAACTTCAGGTAGCGCTCGTCGACGTTGTGCAGGTCCAGCACGACGAAGAAGTCCGCGACGCCGAAGTCGGCGTCGAGCGCGGGCGGCCCGTAGGCCTTGGCGCCGAGCCGGACGTACCCCTTGATCAGCGGCGGCAGGGTCGAGCGCGCCGGGCGCGCGATCTCCGCGTGGTCCCACGGGATCAGCGGTGCGACGCGCGTGGCCTCGTCCGAGTAGTGCTTGGTGCGCAGGACGTCCCAGACGCCGGCGGCGAAGGAGCCGCCGTCGACCAGCGGGACCGACGCGCAGCCGGCGAGGTAGCGGTGGCCGGAAAGCAGCATGTAGCGGGCGATCCCGGCCCAGACCAGGCTGACGACGGCGCCGCTGCGGTGGTCGGGGTGCACGCAGGACCGGCCGGTTTCGACCAGCGACGGCCGAAGCGCGTCCAGCGCGCTCAGGTCGAACTCGCTGTCGGCGTAGAGCTGCCCGGCCCGCGCGGCGCGGTCCGGCGGCAGCATCCGGTAGGTGCCGACGATCTCGCCCGTGTTGTCGTCGCGGACCACGAGGTGGTCGCAGAACTCGTCGAACTCGTCGACGTCGAGCCCGGGCGTCGGGGAGTGCAGCCGCGCGCCCATTTCCTCGGCGAAAACCCGGTGCCGCAGTTTCTGCGCGGCGACCACTTCGTCGTTCGCGTGAGCGACGAGGAGGGAGTACCGGGGAGCGTCCGCGGGGAGGTCGGCACCCGCCTGATCAGTGCTGACGAGGAGCTGTGACGTCGTCATGGTCAAGGTGTACCTGCGCGTTGGAAACCGCGGAGAGTGCCATCCGATGACCGATTAGTGCACGTTCAGTTAATTGCGGGTTCTCAGGCTTCTCTCAGGTCCCGGAGACGCGCGAAGGGCCTTCCGGGTGATCCCGGAAGGCCCTTCGGAGCAGCAGCTCAGCCCTTGCGCTTCGCGACCGCTTCGGTCAGCTGCGGCGCGACGTTGAACAGGTCGCCGACGATGCCGAAGTCGGCGATCTCGAAGATCGGTGCCTCCGGGTCCTTGTTGACGGCGATGATCGTCTTCGACGTCTGCATGCCGGCGCGGTGCTGGATCGCGCCGGAGATGCCGAGCGCGATGTACAGCTGCGGCGACACGGTCTTGCCGGTCTGGCCCACCTGGAACTGCGCCGGGTAGTAGCCGGAGTCGACCGCGGCACGCGAAGCGCCGACAGCCGCGCCGAGCGAGTCGGCCAGCTTCTCGACGACGTCGAACTTCTCCGCCGAACCGACACCACGGCCACCGGAGACCACGATCGAGGCCTCGGTCAGCTCGGGCCGGTCACCACCGGTCACCGGCTCGACGCCGGTGATCTTGGTCGACTTCGCCGCGTCGGTGGCGGGGAGCTCGACGCTCTCCTCGGCCGCCGCGCCCTCGGCCGGCTCGGCCTCGACCGCGCCCGGGCGGATGGAGACGACCGGAGCGCCCTTCGCGGACTTCGACTTCACCGAGAACGCGCCACCGAAGATGGACTGGTCGATGACGCCGTCGCCGTTGACGCCCACGGCGTCGTAGATCAGGCCGGAGCCCAGGCGCACGGCCAGCCGGGCGGCGACCTCCTTGCCCTCACCGCTGGCGGTGACGAGCACGGCGGCCGGGGACGCTTGCTGTGCCAGCGCGGCGAGCACGTCCACCTTCGGCGTGACGAGGTAGTTCGCGGCGTCGTCGCCTTCCGCGACGTACACCTTGGCGGCGCCGTGCGAGGCGAGCGCTTCCTTCGCCTTGGCGGCGGTGCCGGTCGGGCCGACGACGACGGCCGACGGCTCACCGAGCGCGCGGGCGGCGGTCAGCAGCTCGAGCGTGACCTTCTTGACCTCACCGTCGACGTGGTCGACGAGGACGAGTACTTCAGCCATGTTCTTGTTCCTCCTCGAAGATCCGTTGTCAGATGAGCTTCTGGCCGACCAGGTACTCGGCGACCTTGGTGCCGCCGTCGCCCTCGTCCTCGACCTTCTCACCGGCGGTGCGCGGCGGCTTCGGCGAGGACTCGGTCACGGTGGACCACGCGTTGCCGAGACCGACCTCGCCCGCGTCGACACCCAGGTCGGCGATGGTGAACGTCTCGACCGGCTTCTTCTTCGCGGCCATGATGCCCTTGAAGGACGGGTAGCGCGGCTCGTTGATCTTCTCGCCGACGCTGACCACCGCGGGCAGGGTCGCCTCGAGGTGGGTGAGGCCGTCTTCGGTCTCGCGGACGGCCTTGATGGTCGTGCCGTCGACGGTCACCTCGCGGGCGTAGGTGACCTGCGGCAGGCCCAGCAGCTCGGCGAGGATCGCCGGGATGGCGCCGCCGCGGCCGTCGGAGGACTCGTTGCCGGCGATGATCAGGTCGTAGCCTTCGACCTTGCCGATCGCGGCGGCGAGCACCTTCGCGGTGGCGATGGCGTCGGAGCCGTGCAGCGCCTCGTCGGAGACGTGGATGGCCTTGTCGGCGCCCATGGACAGCGCCTTGCGGATGGCGTCGGTCGCGCGGTCCGGGCCCACCGAGATCACGGTGACCTCGCCCTCGCCGGCTTCCTTGATCTTCAGGGCTTCCTCGACGGCCTTCTCGTTGATCTCGTCGAGCACGGCGTCGGCGGATTCGCGGTCAAGGGTGTGGTCCGTCCCGTTGAGCTTCCGCTCCGAGTAGGTGTCCGGTACCTGCTTGACCAGGACAACGATGTTCGTCATGGGTCTGCTTCGACCTCCCGGTTGTGGCCCGCGGACGCCCACGGGTCAGTGCTCTACTGGCCGGTAGATTAGGGCCATTCGGCCGCCAAGACCCGTCGAGGTGACGCCATTCACCTGGATGAGCAATCTAATGGGACTATCGTCCCGGTAGTCGACCGGTTACCCCGCCCGAACTGCCGTTCGTCCGATCGGACCAACCACGGCCTACTCGCAGTGGGTGTCAGGCATTAACCTCCCCCACCATGCCCGCGCGCATCGCCGTCATCACCGACTCGAGCTCCTGCCTGCCCGACCTCGTCGCCTCCCGCTGGGCCATCGGCGTCGTCCAGATCCAGCTGAACCTGGGTGGTCACTTCGACGACGAAAACCGCTTCGACCGCGGCGAGGTGATCGACGCGCTGAGAGCGGGGCACGTGATCACCACTTCGCCCCCGGATCCGGGGGCGTTCTTCTGGACCTACCAGGAGGCGGCCGCCTCCGGTGCGACAGCCATCGTCAGCATCCACATCTCCGGTCGTATGTCCGACACCGTCCGCGCGGCCCGCGAAGCCGCCCAGCAGGTCCGCATCCCCGTGCACATCCTGGACAGCCGGACCACCGGCATGAGCCTCGGCTTCGCGGCGGTGTCCGCGGCCCGGGCGGCCGCGGCCGGCGCGGACGCCGGGCGCGTCATCGAAGCCGCCGAACGCCGGTGCGTCAGCAGCACCGAGTTCATCTACGTCGACACGCTGGAGTACCTCCGCCGCGGCGGGCGGATCGGCGCCGCGCAGGCGATGCTCGGCAGCGCGTTCTCGATCAAGCCGCTGCTCACGGTCAAGGACGGCGAGGTCGCGCCGCTGGCCCGCGTCCCCGGCACGCGACGGGCGCTGGCCAAGATGGTCGACCTCGCGGTCAAGAAGTCCGGCGGCTTCCGCGCCGACATCGCCGTGAGCCGCTTCGGCGCCAGCGACCACGAGCTGGAGATCGGCAGGCAGATCGAACGCCGGGTGCCCGCGATGGCCGAGAGCATGGTCGTCGAAGCGAGCACGGTCATCGGCGCGCACCTCGGGCCGGGCGCGCTCGGCATCACGGTGTCGCCGGTGTACTGACCCGGCGGCCGGGGATCAGCAGCACCACGAGCGGGACCAGGACACCGAGCCCGGTCGTCGCGATGATCAGCACCTGGTCGATCCGCTCGAAGTGCGCGACGTGGCCAAGGTGGTAGAGGAAGTGCGGCACCCCGAACAGCAGCCCCGCCACGCCGGCGAGCCGCGCCACGGCTGTGGTGCCGATCACGGCGGCGCCGACCAGCAGCGCGGCGAGCGTCAGGTTGAGGCCGCCGAAGTCGCGCAGGAGGTGCTCGTTGAAGGGCCCGTCCATGGCGACCCAGCCCGTCCGGAAGCCGGGAAAGTCCTGGTAGAAGCCGGTGGGCGACACCAGTGGCCAAGTTCCGACCACGACCTCGGCCAGGCCGGACACGACGAGCAGAACGCGGGTGATGGTCCGTTGCATGACCACGGAACGAGCCGGCCGGGCCGGACGTGACACCCGCTAGGGTCGCGAAGGTGACCACCCCAGCCACCCGGGCCGAGGCGCTGCACCTGACCGGCGAACGGACTGTCCCCGGCATCGCCGAGGAAAACTATTGGTTCCGACGCCACGAAGCTGCGTACGCCGCCCTGCTCCCCCACTGCGCAGGCGCGACGGTGCTCGAAGCCGGCTGCGGTGAGGGCTACGGCGCCGGCCTGATCGCGGCCACGGCCCGCCGGGTGCTCGCGCTGGACTACGACGTGCCGACCACCGAGCACGTCGCCCGCCGCTACCCCGCGGTCGCCGTCGCGCGGGCGAACCTGGCGTTCCTGCCGGTCCGGGACGGCGCGGTCGACGTCGTGGCCAACTTCCAGGTCATCGAGCACCTGTGGGACCAGGCCGGGTTCCTCGCCGAGTGCCGACGGGTTTTGCCGAAAAACGGCAAACTGCTGGTCACGACGCCGAACCGGCTGACGTTCACCCCGGACAGCGACACGCCGCTCAACCCGTTCCACACCCGCGAGCTGGCGCCCGCCGAGCTGGCCGGGCTCCTCGCCGACGCCGGCTTCGACGTCGAGACGCTGCACGGCCTGCACCACGGTCCGTCGGTCCGCGCTCTGGACGAGCGGTACGGCGGGTCGGTCATCGACGCCCAGCTCGACGTGGTCATGGGCTCGCTGCCCGGCCAGGCCGTGTGGCCCGCGGCGCTGCTCGCCGACGTCGCGGCGATCGAGGCCACCGGCTTCGACATCCACGGCGACGACCTCGACGCCAGCCTCGACCTGATCGCCGTGGCGGTGCGCCGATGAGCGAGGGCACTTTCTGCCTCGTCGTGCACAGCCACCTGCCGTGGCTGCCGCACCACGGCAGCTGGCCGGTCGGCGAGGAATGGCTCTACCAGGCGTGGGCGCATTCCTACCTGCCGATGGTCGACCTGCTCGAGCGCTTCGCCGCCGAAGGCCGCCGCGACGTGCTGACACTCGGCGTCACGCCGGTGCTCGCCGCGCAGCTCGACGACCCGTACAGCATCCGCGCGTTCCACGACTGGCTCGGCCACTGGCAGCTGCGCGCCCAGCACGCGTCGACGCTCTGGCGCGGCGACCCGGTCCTGCGCGAGCTCGCCGCGGCCGAGCACCGGACCGCCGTCGGCGCGGCCGAGGAGTTCGGCGCGCGCTGGCGGCACGGCTTCTCCCCCCTCCTCCGTTCTTTGGTCGACAATTCGACGATCGAGCTGCTCGGCGGACCGCTGGCCCACCCGTTCCAGCCGCTGCTCGACCCACGGGTCCGCGAGTTCGCGCTGACCGCCGGCCTCGCCGACACGGCGCTGCGGCTGGGGTCGCGACCGGAGGGGATTTGGGCGCCCGAGTGCGGCTACGCGCCGGGCATGGAAGAGGGCTACGCCGCCGCGGGCGTCCGGCGGTTCATGGTCGACGGCCCGTCGCTGCGCGGCGAGACCTGGGCGGCGCGCCCGGTCGGCGACAGCGACGTGCTCGCGTTCGGACGAGACCTCGAGGTCACCTACCGCGTCTGGTCGCCGAAGGCCGGTTACCCCGGCCACGCGGCGTACCGCGACTTCCACACCTGGGCCCACGAGGTCGGCCTCAAGGCGTCGCGCGTCACCGGCAAGACGATCGAGCCCGCGGACAAGGCGCCCTACGACCCGTCGCTGGCCGCCGACGTGCTCGGGCTGCACGTCAAGGACTTCGTCGACACGGTCGTGACCCGGCTGCGTTCGCTGAAAAAACACCACGGCCGCGAAGCGCTCGTGGTCGCCGCGTACGACACGGAGCTGTTCGGCCACTGGTGGCACGAGGGCCCGGCTTGGCTGGAGGGCGTCCTGCGCGCGCTGCCGGAGGCGGGCGTCCGGGTGACGACGCTGAAGGGCGCCGCGGAAGCCGGGCACGTCGGCGAGCCGATCGAGCTGCCTTCGTCGTCGTGGGGGTCGGGCAAGGACTGGCGCGTCTGGGACGGCGAGCAGGTCAAGGACATGGTCGACGCCAACACGGCGCTCCAGCAGCGGCTCCTTTCCCTTGTCGCCGATTTGGACACGACGGCCCGTGACACCGTCGCCGACCAGGCCGTCGCCGAGGCGATGCTGGCCCTGGAGAGCGACTGGGCGTTCATGGTCACCAAGGACTCCGCGGCCGACTACGCGCGCCGGCGCGCGGCGGTGCACACCGAGCGCTTCGACACGCTGGCCGGCCTGCTCCGCCGCGGCGACCGCGCGCGGGCCGAGGAACTCGCCGCCGCCTACCGCGCCGACGACGGACCGTTCGGGCACCTCGACGCCCGGGCGCTGAAGCACGACTGAAAGGGACTCCATGGGGATCCACGAAATTCCGGTCAAGACCCTCGACGGGCAGGACAGCTCGCTGGGGTCGCTCGCGGGCAAGGCGCTGCTCGTGGTCAACGTCGCGTCGAAGTGCGGCCTGACCCCGCAGTACTCCGGCCTCGAGCGGCTGCAGGAGCGCTTCGGCGCGCAGGGCTTCTCCGTCGTCGGTTTTCCGTGCAACCAGTTCGCCGGGCAGGAGCCGGGCAGCGCGGAGGAGATCCAGACGTTCTGTTCGACGACCTACGGCGTCACGTTCCCGCTGTTCGAGAAGATCGACGTCAACGGCGAGGGCCGGCACCCGCTGTACGCCGAGCTGACCAAGACGGCCGACGGCGACGGCGAGACCGGCGACGTCAAGTGGAACTTCGAGAAGTTCCTGGTCGGCGCGGACGGCGAGGTCCTGGCGCGGTTCCGGCCGCGCACCGAGCCCGAGGACGAGTCGATCGTGAAGGCCATCGAGGCGGCGCTGCCGGCGTGAGACGGCCGGTGTCGCGCCGGGCTCTCGATGCCCGGCGCGGCGCCGTTCACAGGCCGAGTTGTTCGCGGCCGACGGCGTTGAGGTCGTCGAGCGTGGCCCGGCCGGTCCAGCCGACTTCGTAGTCTTCGGGCGCGAAATCGCCCGGGCTGGCGCCGGCCAGGAACGCGCGGCCGCAGTTCTTGGCGTAGGCCGCGTTCTTCGGGCAGTGCGGGCTCGCCGGGATGTACATGACGTTTCCCCAGCGGTTCGGGTTGGTGCCGTCGGCGACCGAGTGGATGACGTCGCCGTGCCACCAGACCGTGTCGCCCGGCTCGACGTCGGGGATCGAGGTCTGCGCGGGCAGCAGGTCGTCGTGGTACTTGTCGCCGACCGGGAGGGCCTGGCCGTTGACCGCGCCGCAGAGGTCGTCTTCGGGGACGTCGTCCTGAAGCGCGCGAAGCAGGACGTACGCCATCGCCGACGGCATCGGCACCACGTGCAGCACGCCGTCGCCCTGGCGCATTTCCGACAACGCCGTCCAGCCCTGGAAGGTGCGGAAGGCCGAGCACATCACCGTGGACGGGTATTCGTCGACTTCCGTGCGGTAGGCGCCGTCCCAGGGGTCGTAGGCGCGCCAGTTGCCGTCGAAGACGTGCCGGAAGACCTGCTGGTAGGCGGGCAGCAGCCAGCGTTCGACCGAGCCGGAGTCGGTGTGGGCGGACAGCCCGAGGGAGGCCGAGCCGGGCGGGCGGCGGCGGATGCGGTCCGGGTAGGCCGTGTCCCGGTCGGGGTCGAACCAGACGCGCCCCTCGGACTCGTGCCGCCAGAAGGAGTTGAGGAACCGCCGGACGGTCACCATGTGCTCGTGCTGGCGCGCCTCGATCTGCGGCTTCGACCAGTAGACCGGGTAGATCTGCGGCTGGCTGGAGGCGAGACCGGCGAAGACGTCGTCGGCCGGGCCCTGGTAGGTCCCCGCGAAGTCGTTTTCGGTGAGGTACGCGGCCAGGCCGGTGTCCCAGGCTTCGGCCGTTTCACGCGCGAAGGTGCCCTTGACCACGGCACAGCCGCGGCGCCGGACGGCGTCTCGCAGACCCTGCGGCACCGTCCCCTCGGCGATGTCGCGAAATTGGACCACGGGGAAGGCGTCCGGATCGGCGGCGACGGCGTCGACCTCCCGCCGCGTCCACTCCCGGACCTCGGCGAACGCGCCGGCGACGTCGCCGAACCGGGCGCGCAGCTCGCGCTTGGTCCGCGAGATGGCCTCGGACATGTTCGCGGGCAGCTCTGTGGTCGTCATCGGTGTCCCTCGCGATCTTTTGGTTAGGACTCCTTACTAGAATGTCCCGGTTACGGTAACTCCTGTCCATCCCCCGCCACAAGAGGTGCGATGTCCGACCCCGAACGGCCGCTTCCGCGCCTGGCGATGCTGCGGGCCATGACCGACCGCGCGGTGCTCGACCAGGTCTTCGTCCACGGGCGGACCACGCGCGCCGAGCTCGCCGCGACGACCGGGATCTCGAAGCCGACGATCTCGGAATCGGTCCGGCGGCTGGAGACGGCGGGCGCGCTGCGGGCGACCGGCACCGACCAGACCGGCCGCCGCGGCCGGATCGCGACCTTCTACGAGCTGGCCGCCGACGCCGGGCGCGTGGTCGCCGCCGAGGTCAACCAGCAGGGCATCCGCACGGTGACGACCGACCTGACCGGGACAGTCCTGGCCACCGACCACCACCCGCCCGACGGCCGGCCGATGACCGCCGCGGTCCGGGCGGCCGTCGATGCGGCAGGCGCCGTCGGGGCAGGGCCGGTGCGGGCGACCGCGATCTCGGTGGCGAACCCCGTCGACCCGGTGACGCACGAGGTCGTCGCGCTGCCGGGATCGCCGTTTCCCGAAGGCACGCTCCGGGCTGCGGACATCGGCCGCGACGTCCTGCTCGACAACGACGTGAACTTCTCCGCCCTCGCCGAACGCCGGGAGGGCGCCGCACGGGAGGCGAAGAGCTTCGCTTACGTCTATGTCGGGGCCGGGCTCGGCGTGAGTCTCTACGTCGGCGACCAGCTCGTGCGGGGCGCGCACGGGCTGGCCGGCGAGATCGGGTACCTCGACAGCTCGGGAGCGACGCTCGCTTCGGCCCTCGCCGACCAGGGGTTCGGCCGGGTGGATGCGCCTTCGCTGGACGTCGACGCGATCTTGACCACGCTCGACCAGGCCGGGTCGGGGGACGCCGTGGCCGCGGAACGGCTGGGGCTGCTCGGCGCGACGCTCGGCCGGGCGGTGGCCGCGATCTGCACGATCGTCGACCCGGACGTGGTGCTGCTGGGTGGCCCGGCGGGGAGCCACCCGGCGCTCGTGGCGGAAATCCGGCGAACGGTCCAGGCGGCGGCACCGGGGCCGGTGCGGGTGGAGGCCGGCGAGGTGACGGACTCGGCGGCCCTGCGCGGCGCGCTGTTGTCCGCGCTGGACCACGGCCGGGACGGCCTGCTCAACGCCGTTGCCGAAAACTGACCACAGTATGGATGGTCTGCTCAAGGCCGTTGCCGGAAATCGACCACGGTCGGGAGGGCCCGTCGACGATTCGTGACCCCCGGGCGGCTCGAAGCGGTCGCTGAAGCGACCCAATCCCACCGGCCCCAGCTCGAAGCCATTGCCGGAAATCGACCACAGCTGGCCGCCGAACCTCAGGCGGAGCCGGCCTCGATGACCGCGCGCACGCACTTCGCCACCACCGCCGGGTCCACCTTGACCACCTGGCGGTCGTACGTGAGCAAGCCGTTGACCTCGTTCTCGACATCCGTCGTCTGGGTGTAGACCGCGCCGGACAGGCCGCGCTCCGCCACCACCCGCTCCAATGCGGCGCTCACCTCCGCGTACCGCTCGGTCAGGCGCTCGCGCGTCGGCGTCATTTCGTACGCGTTCGGCGGGCCTGGCCAGCAGTGACCGTCCAGGACCAGGCCGAGGCCGCCGTACTCGCCGTCGACGATCGCTCGGCCGTCGGCCGCCGTCGGCGTGCCCGGGCCGACGTACGTGTGGTCGTCGTAGACGTCGCCCGCGCCGGTGTCCGGGCGGGAGAAGCAGCAGTTGACGCCGCTGTTCGCGATCACCAAGCGTGTCGGGTCCATTTTTTTGACCAGTTCCGCGACACGCGCCGTGTCGAACTCGCCCCAGCCCTCGTTGAACGGCACCCAGCCGACGATCGAGGGGACCGCGCGCAGCTGATTGATCATTTTGATCAATTCTGCTTCGAACCGCGTCTGCGCCTCCGGCACCGGGTCCGGCGCGATGCCGGGTGGGCCGTCGAACGTCGCGGTCAGCGACGGCATGTCCTGCCAGACGAGCAGGCCCAGCGTGTCGGCCCAGAAGTACCAGCGGGCCGGCTCGACCTTGACGTGCTTGCGGACGAAGTTGAAGCCCAGCTCCTTGGTCTTTTCGAGGTCGAAGCGCAGGGCGTCGTCGGTGGGCGCGGTCGAAATGCCGTCCGGCCAGTAGCCCTGGTCCAGCGGGCCGTGCAGGAACGTCGGCCGGCCATTGAGCGCGATCCGCGGGCGACCCGTCGCGTCCGGGAGGAGGCCGACCGTCCGGAGGCCGGCGTAGCTGCCGACCTCGTCCAGGACCGCGCCGTGTCCGTCGAGCAGCTGGACCTGCACCTTGTAGAGGTGGGGGTCGTCAGGGGTCCAGAGGCGTGGTTCGGGAACGTCCACGCGGACCGCCGCGCCGGGTGCGCCCGAGCCGCGGGCGACTTCGCCGTCCGTGGTCGAAAAAATGACCACGACCTCGTCGCCGCCCGTGACCTGGGGGAACACTGTCACGCCGGTGAGGTCCGGGGTCAGGTCCAGCCGCTCGACGCGCGTCTCGGGCACCGGCTCGAGCCAGACCGTCTGCCAGATTCCGGACGACGCCGTGTACCAAATCCCGCCGGGCGCGTTGCGCTGTTTGCCGACCGGGAACGGCTCGATGTCGGTGCGGTCCTCGGCCCGCACCGTCAGCTCCTGCGCCCCCGACGCCCGCAGGACGTCGGTGATGTCCGCACTGAACGCCGTGTAGCCGCCCTCGTGGGTCGCGACCAGCTGGTTGTTCACCCAGACCTTCGCCGTCTGGTCGACCGCGCCGAAGTGCAGGAGGACCCGGGAGCCGCGCCAGCCGGGCGGGATCTCGACCAGGCGGCGGTACCAGAGGACCTCGTCGCGTCGTCCGATTCCCGACAACGCCGACTCCGGCGGGAACGGCACCAGGATCCGCTCCGCGTAGCCCGACGGGCGGGGTTCGTCCGGTGACGACGGCCAGCCCGCGTACTCCCAGACGCCGTTGAGGGTGAGCCAGCGGGGCCGCGTCAGCTGGGGGCGCGGGTACTCGGGCAGCGCGTTGCCGGGGCCGACCTCCCCGGACCACGGGGTCGGCAGGGGCGGGTCGAGCCGGCGCCAGCCGGTGTCCTCGGGAGATGTCATCCCGGTCGATGGTGGCAGACAACCTCGGCCCCGCCAGTGACTCCGGTCACAGGAGAACAGGTTCTAGCCGGTCGGCGAGCACGGGCCCGTCACCCACTTGCGACTCGCGAGTAACCTCTGCCCATGCGTGTGCTGATGCTGTCCTGGGAGTACCCGCCAGTGGCCATCGGTGGCCTGGCTCGGCACGTACACGCGCTGGCCACCCACCTGGCCCGCCAGGGGCACGAGGTCGTCGTGCTCTGCCGGCACGCCGCGGGCACCGACGCCGGGACGCACCCGCGCACCGACCGCGTCGTCGAGGGTGTGCGGGTCATCCGGGTCGCCGAGGACCCGATGCACGTCACGTTCGAACGCGACCTCGTCGCCTGGACGCTGGCCATGGGGCACGCCATGATCCGCGCCGCGCAGGACCTGCTGCGCGGCTGGCAGCCCGAGGTCGTCCACGCGCACGACTGGCTGGTCGCGCACCCGGCCATCGCGATCGCCGAGGCCGCGCGGGTACCGCTGGTCGGCACGATCCACGCGACCGAGGCCGGGCGGCACTCCGGGTGGCTGTCGCACCCGCTCAACCAGCAGGTTCACTCGGTCGAGTGGTGGCTGGCGAACCGCGCCGACGCGCTGATCACCTGCTCGCAGGCCATGCGCCGCGAGGTCGCGCACCTCTTCGAGGTCGAGGCCGGCGACGTCACGGTGATCCACAACGGCATCGAGGAGCGCGGCTGGCAGGTGCCGGCGAAGGAGATCGCGCACGCCCGCGAGGTCTACAGCCCGGCCGGCGCTCCCCTGTTGCTCTATTTCGGACGGCTCGAATGGGAGAAGGGGATCCAGGACCTGCTGGCCGCGCTCCCCCGCATCCGGCGCCGCCACCCCGGCACGCGCGTGGTCGTCGCCGGGAAAGGACGACACTTCGACGAGCTCGTCGAGCAGTCGCGGAAGCTGCGGGTGCGGCGCGCGGTCGACTTCGTCGGGCACCTGTCGGACCGCGACCTGCGTGCGGCGCTGGCCGCGGCCGACGCCGTCGTGCTGCCGAGCCGGTACGAGCCGTTCGGGATCGTCGCGCTGGAGGCCGCGGCCGCGAAGGCGCCGCTGGTGGCCTCGACCGCCGGCGGGCTCGGCGAGGTCGTCGTGCACGGCGAGACCGGACTCGCCTTCAGCCCCGGCGACGTCGCGGCGTTGGCCGATTCGGTGACGAAGGTGCTCAGTGACGCGCCGGCCGCGGCGAAGCGGGCGAAGGCCGCGCAGTCCCGGCTCGCCGCGGACTTCGACTGGGGCCGGATCGCCGAGGCGACCGCCGCGGTCTACAAGCGGGCCAAGGCGGGTGAGCCGGTCGAGCTGCCGCGGCCGAAGATCGCCACCGGGAACGCGTTCGAGCCGGTCGCCTCGGGCGTCGGCGAACTGTAGGTAGCGGACGGCTCAGAAGTGGCAGGGCCGGACGCAGTCCGGCTGGGCCGCGCTGGGCGCGGCCGTGGTCACGACGGCGCCGAACGAGAACGACAGAACGACGAAGGCGGCGGCGACGACCGCTCTCAACCTGCTGGTCATGGGGTGCTCCTGGGGAGGGGACGCTTCGCTGTGAGCATCCGCGCCGCCTCCCGGCGAAACAATAAGCGGAACAGTACGGGCCGCTACGTATTCGCCTTCCGTGACCGGTTCGTCCCGATCACCGGACGCCGATCAGGAGCCGGACGCGAACCTGCTCCCGCAGCGGTCCGTGCGGGACCACCGCCGCCCGGACGCGCTTGGTGAACGCCTCCCGCGCGTCCGGGGCGGGCAGCTGCTCCGGGCTCATCGCCGAGTACACGCCACCGACGATTTCTTCGACGGTCAGCGTGGTCACATATTCGACCACCCGCTGGTCGACGGCGTATCCCGCCGCCTCGAGCGCGGTGCGGTAGCGGGCCTGGCTGGCGTCGTCCGTGCCGCACGTGCGGTGCACCGGTGTCCCCAAGAACGACGAGACGACCTCACGCAGCGCCGCCGACCACGCGGTGTCCTGGAGCCAGAGCGGTTCGCCGTTGGTCACCACCGCGACCCCGCCGCCTGGGCGCAGCAACGGGCGCACGTCGGCGAACAGCCGCTCGTGGTCCATCCAGTGCAGTGCCTGCGCGACCGTCACGGCGGCCAGCCGGCCCGGGCCCAGCGCCGGCGTCAGCGCGCCGATGTCGGAGTCGGCGCCGAGCAGCCAGCCGACGTTCGGGGCCGACGTCGCCCGGCGGGCCTGGGCGAGCATCGCCGGCTCCGGGTCCATGCCGAGCACCGCGCCCACCCGGGGCGCCAGGACCCGGGTGAGCTGGCCGGTGCCGCAGCCGAGGTCGAGCACGACGTCGCCGGGCGTCAGCGCGAACGCCGTCGCCAGCGCCTCGGCCACCGAGGGCGGGTAGCCGCGGCGGAACCGCTGGTAGAACTCGCTCACTTCGCCGCCGAACGCCGGTGCCGTCATGGTCACGAGCATGCCCACGACGGAACCCGGCCGGGGGTGGTTACGCGCGCAGCGGACTCAGAAGACCGGCAGCAGGACGCCGTGTTCGGACTCCGGGCGCGGGCCGAAGATGCGACGCTCGTCCTCGGTGATCGCGCGGTCGTTGATGCTCGCTTCGCGCCTTCGCATCAGGCCTTCGTCGCTGAACTCCCACAGCTCGTTGCCGTAGCTGCGGAACCACTGGCCCTCGGCGGTGCGGGACTCGTACTGGAACCGGACGCCGATGCGGTTGCCGCGGAAGCCCCAGAGCTCCTTGCGCAGCGCGTAGTCCAGTTCGCGCTCCCACTTCGCCGTCAGGAACCGGACGATCTCCGCGCGCCCGACGACGTGCTGGTCGCGGTTGCGCCACACCGAGTCCTCCGTGTAGGCCAGCGAGACCTTCTCCGGGTCGCGGGTGTTCCACGCGTCCTCGGCGGCCTGGACCTTCTGGCGGGCGGTGTCTTCGTCGAACGGCGGGAACGGCGGACGCGGGGGCATGACGGCTCCTTCGAGGAAGTGGAGAACGTGCGTTCTCCGGTAGCGTAGAGAACGCACATTCTCCGCACCAGAGGCAGGTGACATGCATCCCACGGAGGCGACCGACCGGCTGCTGGAGGCCGCCGAGGAGCTCTTCTACGCCCACGGCGTGCAGGCCGTCGGGATGGACGCCGTCCGCGCGCGCTCGGGCGTCTCGCTCAAGCGGCTCTACCAGTGCTTCCCGGCGAAGACCGACCTGGTCGAGGCCTACCTTCGGCGCCGCGACGAGCGGTGGCGGCGGTCGTTGCGCGAATTCGTCCACGCCCGCGGCGACGACCCGCTGGCCGTGTTCGCCTGGCTGAAGGACTGGTTCGCCGAGCCCGGCTTCCGCGGCTGCGCGTTCATCAACTCCTTCGGCGAGTTCGGCGAACCCACGCCGGGGATCGCCGCCGCGATCCGCGAGCACAAGGAGGAAGTCCGGGCCTACCTGGGTGGTCTCGTTCCCGGCCGCGCCGCCGACCAGCTGTTCTCGCTGGTCGAAGGCGCGACCGTGCTCGCCGCGATCACCGGCAACCCCGGCGAAGCCGACACCGCCCGCGAGGCCGCGAAGGCCGTGCTGGCCGCTCAGGGGTAGAGCGTCAGGCCCGGATCGAGGGCGACCTCGGTCAGCTGGGCGAGGCTGAGCGGCGGCGACGGCATGTCCGGCGGCAGCGGCTGCTTCGCGCTGCTGGCGATGTTCTCCGCCTCGACGATGACGCCCGTCCCGTCGGGCTTGACGACGTTCACCTGGTTGACCGTCGCCTGTCCCGGCGAAGAGAACGTCAGCGCGACGACGGTCTCGCCGTGCGGGCCGGTCGTCCGGTCGCACGAACCCTGCGTCCCCTCGGGCGGATCGGTGCATTCGGTGGCCGGCGTGGCGTTGCCCCCCAGCCGGGTGGCGATCGCCCAAACGTTGCCCTTGCCCGCCGGGCCGGCCGTCGTCGCCGCGGCCATGAAGTAGTCCTCGCCGCCGCTGCAGGTGCTCCCGTTCCGCACCTGGGCCGAGAACACGTGGAAGAAGGCCAGCGGCCCGTGCGGCGTGCCTTTCGGGTACTCGCCCTGGGCGTGCGGCTGGAGCGTCGTCCCGGCCGCGACCCGCTGCTGGACGGCGGCGGTGAGCACACCGCTGAGCCGGTTCGCCGCGGTGTCCGCCTTTTCCGGGATGGGCGCACCGGTCTGCGGCATGACGAGGCCACACGGATCCGGCGACGGCGGAGCCGACGGCGGGTTGCCCGGCACCAAGGTCGCGGCCGGCTCACCGGGCGCGAACACGAACGCCGCGCCGGCGGCCACCGCCGCCACGCCCGCGCCCACGGCGGTCCACGGGTTCGCCACCCGGCGCACCCGCGCGCGACGGCGTTCCCGGTCCAGGACCGCCTCGACGTCCACAGTGGACGCCGGCGCGGTGCCGATCGCCGCGTCGAACTGTTCCCTGCTCATTTTCCCTCCATCAGCTCTGGCTCGCGGCGACGAGCGCGCGCAGCGAGTCGAGCCCGCGCGCGGTCTGGCTCTTCACGGTTCCGGTCGAACATTCGAGGATCTCCGCGGTCTCCTCGACCGAGAGATCGCAGTAGTAGCGCAGCACCACCGCCGCCCGGCGCCGCGGCGGCAGCGCGTCGAGCAGCTCGAGCAGGCCGAGACGCTCGACGACGTCGTCGCCGGGCAGCACCGCCGGCTCCGGCAGGGTCTCGGCCGGCTCCTCGCGCCGCCACCCCCGGGCCTTCTCGTCCAGCCACGTCCGCACCAGGATCCGGCGCACGTAGGCGTCGAGATGCGCCATGCGCCGGGCTCGCGGCCAGTGCCGGTAGAGCTTGCCGATCGTGATCGACACCAGGTCGTCGGCGAGGTGCCAGTCGCGGCACAGCAGGAAGGCCGTGCGGCGCATGACTTCCATCCTGGCCGTGACGTAGTCGCGGTACCCCGCCTCTTCCGCCCGTTTCACCTGTTCCTCCTCGTCGCCCCCACACCGTGTCCAACGGGGCAGGTGGCCACCGGGGTTGCTCCGAGGTCGAAATCCGGGCAACCCGCCGGCTCGCCGGGGCCGTTCCACAAGCCGAGAGTCCCCGACAGCGAGGAACCATCCCATGAAGAAACCGATCACCGCGGTGCTCGCGGTGACCCTGGCCGCGGCCGTGCTCACCGCACCCGCCGCCGCGGCCGCACCGGCGGACCCGCCGGCGCTCGCGCCGACCCGGATCACGCTGATCACCGGCGACCAGGTGCTGGTCAGCGGCACCACCGTGCGGGTGCTGCCCGCGCGCCGGGACCGTCCGGTGCCGATCCAGCAGTACGCGCGCCGCGGCGACCAGTACGTCCTGCCGGGTGACGCGGCCACGCTGGTCCGGGCCGGTCGGCTCGACGAGCAGCTGTTCAACGTCACCGGCCTGCTGCGCCAGGGCTACGACGACGCCCGCACGCCACGCGTGCCGCTGCTGGTCCGCCAGGCGGGCCCGGCCGTCGCCGCCCGGACCGGCGTCGCGGCCCGGCCGACCGGCCTCGGCTTCGCGACGCTCGACGAGCCGAAGGACGGCGCCGCGTCGTTCTGGAACCGGCTCGTCACGCAACCGACCACGCTCGCCGCGAGCGGTGCGAAGGTGTGGCTCAACGCGAAGATGCGCGCGAGCCTTGACCAAAGCGTGCCGCAGATCGGCGCGCCCACGGCGTGGCAGGCGGGCCTGACCGGCCGCGGCGTCGAGGTCGCGGTGCTCGACAGCGGGATCGCCACCGGGCACCCGGACCTGGCCGGTCACGTCGCGCTGAGCAAGGACTTCACCGGCAAGGGCAGCGTGGAGGACGGCGCGGGCCACGGCACGCACGTCGCGTCGACGATCGCCGGGAGCGGCGCGGCCTCCGGCGGCCGGTACAAGGGGGTGGCGCCGGACGCGACGCTGGCCGTCGGCAAGGTCCTCGACGACTCCGGTCAGGGGACGCTCGACATGGTCCTGGCCGGCATGCAGTGGGCGGCGGCCGAAGCGCACGCCCGGGTCGTGAACATGAGCCTCGGCGGCGGCCCGTCCGACGGGACCGATCCGGTGTCCGAAGCCGTGAACACCCTGTCCCGCCAGTACGGCACGCTCTTCGTCGTGGCCGCGGGGAACTTCGGCCAGGACGAGTCCGTGTCGAGCCCGGCCGCGGCCGACGCCGCCCTCGCCGTGGCCAGTGTGTCCAAACAGGACGTCCTGAGCCCGTTCTCGAGCCGCGGGCCCCGGGTCGGCGACGGCGCGGCCAAGCCGGACGTCGCGGCGCCCGGCGAGTCGATCACCGCGGCGATGCCGGGCGGCGGCTACCAGACGCTGAGCGGCACGTCGATGGCGTCGCCGCACGTGGCGGGTTCGGCGGCGATTCTCGCCCAGCAGCACCCGGACTGGACCGCGGACCGCCTCAAGGCCGCCTTGACCAGCACGGCCACCCCGGTCGACGCCGGACCGGCCGCCGTCGGCACCGGCCGCGTCGACGTCGCCCGCGCGACGACCACGCCGGTCACCGCGACCGGCAGCGCGTCGGTGTTCCTGCCGTGGCCCAACCACGGGACGACCGGGAAGGCCACGGTGACCTGGTACAACTCGGGCGCCACACCGGTGACGCTGACGCTCGGGTCGTCCGTCGAAGGCCTCACCTTCCCGGCGACCGTGACCGTTCCCGCGGGCGGCAGCACCCCCGTCGAGCTGGCCTTCACCTCGCGGGACGGCCACGCCGGGACTTTCTCGGGCGTCCTCACCGCGAGCGGCGACGGCGTCAGCACCCGCACGGCGTTGTCGCTGCGGCAGGAAGACGAGATGTACGACCTCACCGTCGGCCTCGTGAACCGCGACGGCAACCCGTGGACGCCGACCGGGTACCCGCCGGTCTCGATCGTCGACCTCGACAGCGGCTCGCTCACCCAGGGCGAGCCGGGCACCTTCCGGCTGCCGCGCGGTCGTTACGTCGTGAACAGCATGATCGAGACGCCGCGGCCGGGCCAGGAGCCGTCGTACAGCTTCGTCACCCATCCCGAACTGGTCCTCGACCACGCCGTCACGCAGACGCTGGACGCACGCGACGGCAAGCCGGTGTCGCTCGAGCCGGACAACCCGGCCGCGCGCGGCGGCACGTACAGCGTCGAACGGCTGAGCCGGGTCACGGCGTGCGCGTGTGTCTTCGACTCCGGGGTCGACCTCGATCCCCGGTTCCAGGAGGCGTTCGCCGCGACCGTCCCGGCGACGTCGTCGCCGGCCTTCGCCTTCGCCCAGACGCGGCGGGCGACCGAACCGGACCTCGAGCTGACCGCGGACGACGGGCAGCCCTTCGCCGTCAAGGGTGTCTGGCTGGAGTCGGCCGCGCCGGCCGGGCGCAGCACGCTCCCGGTGGTGTTCGGCGGCGAGGGCACCCCCGAGGACCTGGCGAAGATCGACGCCCGCGGCAAGCTCGTGGTCGTCCACCTGCCCTTGGGCATCGCGGTCGACGAGGCCTACCGGCGGCTCGCGAACGTCGAGCGGGCCGGGGCGAAACTCGGCATGGTCGAGCTGTCCGGCGACGTGGCCGCGACGACGGTCCTCGGCGGTGGCCTGCCGGTCCTGACCCTGCCGACGATCTGGAGCGGCCGGAGCGTGACCGCGCGACGGTTCACTGAGCTGGCGAAGAAGGGCGGCGCGTCGGCGACGGTCGTCAGCCGCCCGTCGCCGAACTTCCGCTACGAGCTCGCCGACGGCGTCCAGGGTCAGCTGTCGGCGCCCCGGGTGCAGCGGCCGAAGACCCGCGACCTCGCCGAGGTGCGCACGGCGTACCACGACAACGCTCCCGGTGAGGTCCGGTACGTCGCCGGGTACGGGTTCTTCGGCCGGACGATCGGGTACGGCTACACCGAACCCGTTGCCGCACAACAGGAACGCTCGGAGTACTACTCCCCCGGCAAGTGGGACACGGTCTGGACGAGCGGGTGGCGCGGCGAGCTGACCGACACCCTCGACGTCGCCGCGGGCCGGAAGTACCGGCTGAGCTGGAACAAGGCCGTCGCCGGGCCGTCGTTGCGCGGGCTGACGGTCACGCACTCCGGCGAGGCCCCGAGGCCGTGGGCGTGGCGCAAGGACGACGTCTTCGACCTGTGGTTGCCGCTCTTCGGTGACGCCGATGGGCGGACGCGCACGCCCGACTCCCTCGCCGGGGACACCGGCTCGGTGACCCTGACCAGGGACGGCGTCGCGATTCCCGTCGAACCTTCAGGACAGCCGACGCTGGCGTCGATCCCGGTGCCGGCCGCCGACGGCGCGTACCGGCTCACCGCCGAGGCCCACCGGCACGCCGACTGGTGGCCACTGTGGACGGACGTCTCGGCCGAGTGGGGCTTCCGCTCGTCGGCGGCCGCGGACGGGAAAGCGCTGCCGCTGCTGACGACGCGGTTCACGCCCGCGGTCGATCTGCGGAACCGGGCGCCGGGCAACCGGATCTTCACGTTCCCGGCTTATGTGGAGCCGGGCGGGACCAAGCTGGCCGTCGAAACGTCCACCGACGACGGACGCACCTGGCAACCGGCAGTGACCCTGCGGACCGGTGACCACTGGACGGTCGCGGTCCGGAACCCGGCGTCCGGGTACGTCTCGCTGCGGGCGAGCGCGGCGGACGCCGACGGGAACACCGTGCGCCAGACGGTGATCCGGGCGTATGCGGTGAGCTGAAAATCGGACTGACCCGGCGACGGGGAGCCACCGTCGCCGGGTCAGTCCGGACCCACACCATCCCAAACAGTGTGGGTTCCCGCCGCCCCTCGTCAGGTAGGGGCGGTTGGGGCCCCTGCTACCGGGCGTCTGTGAGGTACCGCGCGTACGCACCCGTGGTCAGGAAGCTCGGCAGCTTCTCGCCCAGCGCGGTTTCGGTGAAGATCTCGCGAGCGTCGTCGAGGCGGTTGCCCTCGCCGAGGTCCGTGCGGACCGTCGCCAGCTCCTCGTCCAGGTACTGCGTCGCCAGCTCGAGTGTCAGCGCCGTGCCGTCTTCGAGCTTCGTGCCGTTGCGGATCCACTGCCAGACCTGGCAACGCGCGATCTCCGCGGTCGCCGCGTCCTCCATCAGGTTGTGGATCGCGGCCGCACCGGTGCCGCGCAGCCACGCGTCGACGTAGCGCAGCGCGACGTTGATGTTCGCGCGCACGCCCGCTTCGGTGACCTCGCCGCCGGCGCTGGCGACGTCGAGCAGGTCCTCGGCGGTGACGTCGACGTCCTCGCGGAGCTTGCCGAGCTGGTTGGGCCAGCCGCCGAGCACGCCGTCGAACACCTCGCGGCAGATCGGGACCAGGCCGGGGTGCGCGACCCAGGAGCCGTCGAAACCGTCGCCGGCCTCGCGTTCCTTGTCGGCGCGGACCTTCTCGGCGGCGATCTCGTTGACCGAAGGGTCCTTGCTCGGGATGAACGCGGCCATGCCGCCGATGGCGTGCGCGCCACGCTTGTGGCAGGTCCGCACCAGCAGCTCGGTGTAGGCCCGCATGAACGGCACGGTCATCGTGACCTGCGCGCGGTCCGGCAGCACGAAGTCGGCGCCGTGCGCGGCGAAGTTCTTGATCAGGCTGAAGATGTAGTCCCAGCGCCCGGCGTTCAGGCCCGCCGCGTGCTCACGCAGCTCGTAGAGGATCTCGTCCATCTCGAACGCGGCGGTGATCGTCTCGATCAGCACCGTCGCGCGGATCGAGCCACGCGGGATGCCCAGCTCGCGCTGCGCCATCAGGAAGACGTCGTTCCACAGCCGCGCTTCGAGGTGGTTCTCGAGCTTCGGCAGGTAGAAGTACGGGCCGGCGCCGCGGGCGAGCAGCTGGCGCGCGTTGTGGAAGAAGTACAGGCCGAAGTCGACCAGGCTCGCCGAGACCGGGCGGCCGTCGATGCGGATGTGCTTCTCGACCAGGTGCCAGCCGCGGGGGCGCGCCACGATCGTCGCGGGGTCGTCGCCGATCGTGTAGTGCTTGCCTGCCTCCGTGGTGAAGTCGATGTTGCGGCGGATCGCGTCGTGGAGGTTGAGCTGGCCGTCGATGACGTTGTGCCACGTCGGCGACGTCGCGTCCTCGAAGTCCGCCAGCCACACCTTCGCGCCGGAGTTCAGCGCGTTGACCGTCATCTTGCGGTCGGTCGGGCCGGTGATCTCGACGCGGCGGTCTTCCAGGCCCGGCGCGGTCGGGGCGACGTGCCAAGACTCGTCGTCACGCACCTGGCGCGTCTCCGGCAGGAAGCCGAGCGGCTTCTCCCCCGACTGCAGCTCCTCGCGGCGCACGCGGCGGGCGTCGAGCAGCTCGCGCCGGCGGCCGGCGAACGTGTTGTCGAGCTTGGCCAGGAAGTCGAGTGCCGCCGGGGTCAGGATCTCCGCGAACCGGCCGTCGACCTCGCCGGTGACCTCGATGCGGTAGTTCAGCCGATCAACCATGGGGTGCCTCCGCGAGCTGTGCAGGGAAGGAAAGAAGGGAGGGACGCGACCTGACGGCGGAGGGGGGTGGCCGCCGTCAGGTCGCGACCGGGATCAGTGGAACTGGGCTTCTTCGGTGGAGCCCTTGAGCGCGGTGGTCGAGCTCTCCGGGTTCAGCGCCGTCGCGACCTGGTCGAAGTAGCCGGTGCCGACCTCGCGCTGGTGCTTGGTCGCGGTGTAGCCGCGGCTCTCCGAAGCGAACTCGCGCTCCTGCAGGTCGACGTAGGCGGTCATGCCCTCGCGGGCGTAGCCGTGCGCCAGGTCGAACATCGAGTAGTTCAGCGCGTGGAAGCCGGCCAGGGTGATGAACTGGAACTTGTAGCCCATGTGGCCGAGCTCGCGCTGGAACTTCGCGATCGTCGCGTCGTCCAGGTGCTTCTTCCAGTTGAACGACGGCGAGCAGTTGTAGGCCAGCATCTGGTCCGGGAACTTCGCCTTGATCGCCTCGGCGTACTTGCGCGCCACCTCGAGGTCGGGCTCCGAGGTCTCCATCCAGAGCAGGTCGGCGTACTGGGCGTAGGCCAGGCCGCGCTCGATGCAGGGGTCGATGCCGTTGGTGACCTCGTAGAAGCCCTCGGCGGTGCGGCCGCCGGTCAGGAACTGCTGGTCACGCTCGTCGACGTCGCTGGTCAGCAGCGTCGCGGCCTGCGCGTCGGTGCGGGCGACGATCAGCGACGGCACACCGGCGACGTCCGCGGCGAGGCGGGCGGCGTTCAGCGTGCGCTCGTGCTGCTTGGTCGGGATGAGGACCTTGCCGCCGAGGTGGCCGCACTTCTTCTCGGACGCGAGCTGGTCTTCCCAGTGCACGCCCGCGGCGCCGGCCGCGATCATGCCCTTCATCAGCTCGTACGCGTTGAGCGGGCCGCCGAAGCCGGCCTCGGCGTCGGCGACGATCGGGGCGTACCAGTCGATGTCCCCACCGGTGTTGCCCTGGTTGAAAGATTCCGCCCAGTTGATCTGGTCGGCGCGGCCCAGCGCGTTGTTGATGCGGCGGACCACGGCCGGCACCGAGTTGGCCGGGTAGAGGCTCTGGTCCGGGTAGGTCTGGCCGGAGAGGTTGGCGTCGGCCGCGACCTGCCAGCCGGACAGGTAGATCGCCTGCAGGCCGGCGCGGACCTGCTGGACGGCCTGGTTGCCGGTCAGGGCGCCCAGCGCGTGGATGTAGTCCTCGGTCTGCAGGAGCTTCCACAGCTTCTCGGCGCCGCGGCGGGCCAGCGTGTGCTCCTCGACCACGCTGCCGCGCAGCTTGACGACGTCCTCAGCCGAGTAGGAGCGCTGCACGCCCGCCCAGCGGGGGTCGCTCGCCCACTGTGCCGCCAGCTCCGCGGCCGCCTGCTTGGCCTGTTCCGTCATCGGTTCTCCCGGTGTTGCGAAGTTTGCGATTGCTCGCCTTGCCTGATCCGACCCTTGCACGGCAGCGAAAATCCGGTCCAGCTGTCCAATTTGCCAATTTGTGCGAAGGGACCGTAGGCTTCTTGCAAAGGTTGCGAATCAGCTGGTTCGCAACGGGACGAAAATTCGCGTTCTTGACCGTTCACGTAACCGTTCAGGACCGGAAACCTTCCGGAGAGGTGGCCACGAATGGAGAAGACTTTCGCCGGAGCGCGGTTGCGCCATTTGCGCGAAAGCCGGGCGATGAGCCAGGCCGACCTCGCTCGTGTGCTGGAGATCTCACCCAGCTACCTCAACCAGATCGAGCACAACTCGCGCCCGCTGACCGTCCCGGTGCTGCTGCGGATCACGCAGGCGTTCGGCGTCGACACGGAGTTCTTCGCCAACAACGACACGTCCCGGCTGGTCGCCGACGTCAAGGAAGCCCTGCTCGACGAGGTCCTCGGCGTCGACGTCACCACCGGCGAGCTCAACGAGCTGGCCACGAACCTGCCGGCGATCGCGCAGGCGCTGGTCAAGCTGCACCGCAGCTACCGCAACGCCGTCGAGAACACCGCGGCGCTGACCACGGAAAACGGCCTGGGCCTGCACGGGAGCGCGGCGGCGCCGCTGCCGCACGAGGAGGTCCGCGACTTCTTCTACGAGCGTGAGAACTACGTCGCCGAGCTGGACGAACGCGCCGAGAAGATGGCCGCCGACATCCCGCTGCGGCGCGGTCAGGTGCTCGGCGAGCTGAAGGAACGTCTTTCGCAGCGCTACGGCGTCGAGGTCACGAGCGCCGGGATCGACGAATCCGCTGGTCAGCAGCACCGCTACGAACCGGCGACCCGCGTGCTGCGGCTGGCGCCGAGCCTGCGGGTCGGGCAGCAGGCGTTCCGGATGGCGTCGCAGATCGCGTTGATCGAGTACGACGACCTGATCACCGAGCTGGCCGACTCGTGGGCGTTCTCCGGGCCGGCGGCGCGCTCGCTCGCCCGCGTCGGGCTGGCGAACTACTTCGCGGGGGCGCTGATCCTCCCCTATGGACCGTTCCTCACCGCGGCCGAGCGCTTCCGCTACGACATCGAGCGGCTGTGCGACCACTTCGGCGTCGGCTTCGAGACGGTCTGCCACCGGCTGTCCACTTTGCAACGGCCGAAGCAGCGCGCGGTGCCGTTCTCGTTCGTGCGGGTGGACCGCGCCGGGAACATGTCGAAGCGGCAGTCCGCGGCGGGCTTCCACTTCTCCCGGGTGGGCGGCGCGTGTCCGTTGTGGAACATCTACGAGGCGTTCACCCAGCCGGGGAAGATCCTGACGCAGATCGCGACGCTGCCCGACGGCAAGAGCTACTTCTGGATCGCGCGCACGGTGTCGCGCAACATCGGCGGCTACGGCAGCCCGGGCAAGACGTTCACGGTGGGCCTGGGCTGCGAACTGCGGCACGCGGGCCGGCTCGTCTACTCGACCGGCCTCGACCTGGACGAGCCGGCCGCCGCGACGCCCATCGGGATGGGCTGCAAAGTCTGCGAACGGCCGGCTTGCTCCCAGCGCGCGTTCCCGACGATCGGCAAGCAGCTCACCGTCGACGAGAACACCAGCACCTTCGTCCCCTACCCGGCGGTGCCCAAGGGCTGATCACCCGATCACGTGCGTCGTCCACTTCGACTCGTCCGGCCCGAGCAGCGTGATCCTGCTCAGCAGGTCCTGCGCGGTGACGCCCGCGGCCTGCGGCTGGTCGATCCCGACGCAGGCCCGCAGCCCGTTCTTCGTCACGCACTGCGGCTCGCCGAGCCCGTCCACGCGGGCACCCGGCGGGGCGACGTTGATCGTCACCAGGGCGCCGTTCGCCGAGTACTGCAGCACCAGCCGCCACGGGACGCCGTCCTGGTCGGGCCGCCGCGAGGTGTAGGCGTCGGACAGGTGGAACGACGGCGGGAGGCTGCTGATGTGCAGCGGCAGCGGCACGGCCCGCGGGCCGAAGGTCACCTCGCTCGCCACCCGGACCAGCGCCTGCTGGAGATCGGGCCGGGCCAGGTAGTACGTGTGCAGCTGGGCCCAGCGCCCGTCCGGGGTCGGCCAGCGCAGGTAGCTGTCGCCGTGGTTGAGGGGGTCGCTCGCGTCGGCCGTGATCCAGTGGCCGTCGCGGCCGCCGACCTTCTGCGGGATCTGCTTCGGCGTGCCGCTCAGGTCGCGTGGCGTGGCCGGTTCGCGGTCGTCGACCGAGAGCCAGATCATCGGGGCCAGGTCACCGCGGCCGATGGCCAAGACCGTGTCGCCGTGTCCGCCGGCCGCGTACTCGACGCCCTTGACCTCCTCCGGCAGCCAGCCGAAGGTCCCCTTCGCGACCAGCGGGTTGTCGGTGGGCGCCGGCGCGACGGGCGCGGGCTTGGGCAGCTCGGCGGCGGGCGCGGCGGGCGGCGTCGGCCGGAACACCGACACGGCCGTCAGGCCCGCGGCCGTCACGACCGCGGCGCAGCCGACGACCAGCGCCGTGGTCCGCGCGCGACGACGCCGTCCGCCCAGCCGACGGGCCCGGTCGATGTCGATCCGGGGCGGCGGCGCGGGCGCGTCGGCGAGTTCCTTCAGCTGGGTGGCCAGCTCGTGGTCGGTCATGCTCGTCCCTCCCGGATGGGTTCGGCCAGCAGCCCGCGTAGCGTTTCCACGGCCTTCGCGGTCTGGCTCTTGACGGTGCCCTCGGAGCAGCCCAGCGCCTGGGCGGTTTCCGCGACCGGCAGGTCGCCGAAGTAGCGGAGGACGACGGTCGCGCGCTGCCGGGCGGGCAGCCGGTCCAGCGCGGCGCGCAGGTCGAGCGCCGCTTCGACGTCCGGACCCGGCGTGGGCCGTTCCTGGTCGGCGCCGCGCAGGTCGACCCGCCGCCACCACGACGTCCGCTGCTCGGCGAGGAAGGCGTTGACCAGCGTGCGGCGCGCGTAGCCGTCGAGGTTGTCCGCCCGCGCGGCCCGCGACCAGTTCGCGTAGAGCCGGGTGATCGCCGTCTGGACCAGGTCGTCGGCCCGGTGCCAGTCGCCGCAGAGCAGGTACGCGACCTTGCGCAACCAGCCCGTCCGTGTGGTCACGTACTCGGTGAAGTCGTCCACCGGCACCCCCTGTCCTGTTCGTCACCCCTTTGATGCGCCCGGAGGCCCGGCCGGTTGCCCGGGACGCGCGAGTCGTAGATTCAGCGGGGTGCACGACATCGACACGGTGACCGCGGCGACCATCGAAAAGGCCGCCGAGCGGCTGGCCGGGGTGGTGACCCGCACGCCGCTGGAGCCGAGCGCGCGGCTGTCCTCCCGGGTGGACGCCCAGGTCTGGGTGAAGCGCGAGGACCTGCAGACCGTCCGGTCGTACAAGATCCGCGGCGCGTTCAACTTCATCGTCCAGCTCGACGAGCCGACCCGCGCGCTCGGCGTCGTCTGCGCGAGCGCGGGGAACCACGCCCAAGGCGTCGCTTATGCGTGTCGCCGGCTGGGCGCCAACGGGCGCGTGTACGTCCCGGGCACCACGCCGCGGCAGAAGCGCGAGCGCATCGCGACGCTCGGCGGCGCGCACATCGAGGTCATCGTCGTCGGCGAAACGTACGAAGACGCCTTCGCCGCGGCCAACGAAGACGCCCAGCGCACCGGCGCGACGCTGGTCCCCGCGTTCGACGACGTCCGGACGGTCGCCGGCCAGGGCACGGTCGCCGTGGAAGTGATCGAGCAGCTCGGCTTCGTCCCCGACGTCGTGGTCGTCCCGGTCGGGGGCGGCGGACTGCTCGCGGGCGTCGGCAGCTGGCTGCGGGAACGGCACCCGGACGTGCGGATCGTCGGCGTCGAGCCCGCGGGCGCGGCGTGCATGGCGGCCGCCCTTTCGGCCGGGCACCCGGTGCGGCTGCCCGAGCTCGACTCGTTCGTCGACGGCGCGGCGGTCCGGGAGGCCGGCGCGGTCACCTACCCGCTGGTCCGCGAGAGCGGCGCCGAACTGACCTCGGTCGCCGAGGGCGCGATCTGCACCGAGATGCTCGCGATGTACCAGTCCGACGGGATCATCGCCGAGCCCGCGGGCGCGCTCGCGGCGGCGTCGCTCGGCTCGGTGGTCGAGGTCGAGCCGCGGCAGACCGTCGTCGTGGTGGTCTCCGGCGGCAACAACGACGTCAGCCGCTACAGCGAGATCCTCGAACGCTCGCTGATGCACGAAGGGCTGAAGCACTACTTCCTGGTCGGGTTCCCGCAGGAGCCGGGCGCGCTGCGGCGGTTCCTGGAGCAGGTCCTCGGGCCGGAGGACGACATCACCCGCTTCGAGTACGTCAAGCGCACCAACCGCGAGATGGGCCCGGCGCTGGTCGGCATCGAGATCGCCCGCTCGTCCGACCTGCCCGGGCTGCTGGCGCGGATGGACGCGAGCCCGCTGCAGGTGGAGCGGATCGAGCCGGGCAGCCCCCTGTTCCACTTCCTGCTCTGAGCGCGTGGTCCACTAGGCGGATGGTGAAGGTCGACGGGGTCCGCAGTGTCGAGGCGTTGCGCGAAAAGGTCCATGAGGGTGCGGAGCCCGAGTACCTGCTGTTCTACGGGCACACGCCCACGAAGTCCGGCCGGGTGACGGCGAGCTGCCTGAGCCAGTGGTGGGTCGACCCGTTCGAGGCCGACGGCGTCGAGTACCCGACCGCCGAGCACTACATGATGGCCGGCAAGGCGCTGTTGTTCGGTGACGTCGAGAAGGCCGAGCTGATCCGCTCGACGCCCGACGCGAAGACGGCGAAGGTGCTCGGCCGCGAGGTCGCCGGGTTCGACACAGCGACCTGGGAGCGGCACCGGTTCGACATCGTCGTCGACGGGAACCTCGCCAAGTTCCGCGCCCACCGCGACCTGCGCCGGTTCCTGCTCGGGACGGGCGAGGCGGTGCTCGTCGAGGCGTCGAAGAAGGACCTCGTGTGGGGCACCGGCCTCGCCCGGGAAGAGAAGAACGCGACCAAACCGGACTACTGGCGTGGGCTGAACCTGCTGGGCTTCGCGCTGATGGAGGTCCGCGACCAGCTGCGCGCCTGAGTCACGGCTTGGGCGTGGGCGCGCCCGCGCAGGAAGCCGACGTCGTCCGGCCCGTGTCGAAAAAAGTGACCGCGGCGTCGGCGCAGGGCAGCGAGGACAGCGAGCCGTGGGCGTCGTCCTCGACGGTCATCAGCGCGCCGCCGATCCGGTGTTGCATGGCGAGCGCCCAGCCGATGGGCGTGACCGGTTCGTAGAGGTGGCCGACCAGCTGCAGCGGGCTCGTCCCTTTTTCGAACACCCACGGCCGCGCGGCCAGCGGCCAGCCGACACAGAGCTGTTCGTAGAGGCCGTAGCCGCCGGCGACCGGCAGCCGCTTCATGTGGTCGAGCCGGTGCTGCCAGATCGTGTCGAAGTCACGCGGGCTCGGGGACTCGTTGCAGAGCAGGGCGGCCTGCTGGGCGTGGTTGAACGCACTCGGCTCACCGTCCCAGCCGAAGCCGCTCGGTGTCGTCTTTTTGACCACGGGCTGGTCGCCGGCCCGGATCGCGACGAGCTGTTTCGCGAGGTCCGGCCACTCGCGACGTGGGTTGGCGAGCATGCCGTTGACGGTGGCGCCGTACTTGTCCCGCAGCTCCAGCAGGACTTTCGCGACCTGGGGCTCAGTGGTCCCGAAGTGGTACACGCTGTCGTAGCGGGCGATCCACGAGGCGAAGTCGTGGAAGGTGTTCTCGCCGGCCGTCGCCTGGTCATCGTCCATGGTCGTGACGCTGAGGTCCGGCGGCATGACCGAGTCGAGCAGCATCTTGTCGACGTGCTCGTCGAAGAGCGACCGGTACTGCGCACCGAGCGCCGTGCCCCAGGAGACGCCGTAGTAGCCGATCTTGTCCTCGCCGAGCGCCTCCCGGATGCGATCCATGTCCCGGGCGATGGTCGGCGTGGTCAGATTTCGGACGAACGCCGGGTGCGCGTCGACGCACTCGCGGTTCGCCTTCGCGATGCGCTCGGCGGCCTCGCGGGCTTTGTCCCGGTCGGGGACGCCGGGGTCCGGTTCAGGGCTCTCCATCTGACAAGGGAGGTCGGCGCTGTAGCCGACCCCACGCGGATCGAACCCGACGAGGTCGTGGTGGAGACCGATGCCCCCGGCGTGACTGTCGGCGATGCTGCCCGGCATGCCCAGACCGGACTGGCCGGGCCCACCGGGATTCAGCAGAACGGCGCCGGCGCGCTCCCCGGTCGCCCGGATCCGGCTGACGGCGAGGTCGATTTTCGGACCACCGGGATCGGCGTAGTCCACCGGGACCGGGACGAGCGCGCATTCGGTCCGCTGGTCATCGGGATCCCACCCGCGGGCGACGGCGGAGCAGAGCTGCCAGGACAGCCCGCCCGCGGCGGCGACCGCGGGGACAACGGGGAGCAACGCCACGGCGGCGAGCAACGGGACGGCGAACCGGGTGATCGACATGGGGCCCAGCCTGTCGGGCAGGCAGTGGGCGGAGATCGGCCGATGAGCCGATGCTCACCGCCGAACGGCCGGTGGTCGATCCGGGACCAAGCCCGCCGGCCGGCTTTGGTCGTTTTTTCGACCAGGCGAGGTCAGCCCAGGCCGACGAACATCGTCTGGTGCAGGCCGCGCACGTGCTTCCTGGTCACCCGCGCCGCCGCGTCCGCGTCGCCGGCCGAGAGCGCCTTCACCAAGCGAGCGTGGTCGCGGTTCGACTCGCGCAGCTTCGCCAGCGGGTACGGCAGGTAGAACCGGTACAGCTCGGCCAGCACCACCTCGTACTGCCCGACCGCCGCCGCCGGGCCCGGGGCCGCGACGGTCCGGTGGAACTCCGCGTCCAGCTCGTGGAACTCCGCCCAGCCCTTCGCCGTGTCCATCCGGGCGACCAACGTCCGGAGCCGCGCGAGGTCCGGCGACCGCTTCGCCACCAGTTGGACCAAACCCGCCTCCAGCACCAGGCGGTGGTCGATCAGCTCGTGGACCTCGTCAGCCGACTCGCGGTAGGCGCCGACCTCCCCGACCCGCTCCGCCGGCGGATTTTCGGCGACGAGCGTGCCGCCGCTCCGACCACGACGTCGCTCGATCAGGCCGTCGCCGACCAGGGACTCCAGCGCGCGCCGGACGGTGATCTCCGCGACGCCGAGCGCCCGCGCGATCTCGGCGTTCGCCGGCAGGCGCTCCCCCGGCTTCAGCAGGCCGAGCTCCACGGCGAGGGCGATCCGGGCGCGGACGGTGTCCAGCGCCGACAGCCGCCGGATGCCGGTCAGCGCGGGGGCGCTCAGGTCTGCCGTCGCCATGAACCGACCGTACCGCACAAACTGCTCATCTTGAGCACTCTTGTTTAAGTGTTCAAGATGGACTATTTTTCGTCCATGTCGCGACCACTGCCGATCGCCCTGGTGCAAGCGCCGCCCCGGCCCGGGTCCGCCGGGTTCGCCGGCGAGGTCGAGGACGTCCTTGGCCGATTTTCGGACACGCGCTTGGCCGCCTTCCCCGAGTTGCACCTCTGCGGCGTCGAGGGCGAAGGCGAAGAACGCACGAAGCAGCTCCGCGCCCTCGCTGAGCCCCTGCACGGCCCCAGGACCCAGGAGCTCGCCGAACTGGCCGGCGACCTGGGGATCTGGCTGGCGCCGGGGACGGTTTGCGAAGCGGGCGACCACGGCGAGCTGTTCAACACCGCCCTGGTCTTTTCGCCGCGAGGTGAGCTGGCCGGCTGGTACCGCAAGGTCTTCCCGTGGCGGCCCCACGAGCCGTACGACCCGGGTGACCGGTTCGTTGTCGCCGACCTGGCCGACGCCGGCCGCGTCGGCTTCTCCATCTGCTACGACGCGTGGTTCCCCGAAGTGACGCGACACCTCGCCTGGATGGGCGCCGAGGTCGTGCTCAACCCCGTCCAGACCACGACCCCCGACCGCGCCCAGGAGCTCGTCCTGGCCAGGGCGAACGCCATCGTCAACCAGGTCTTCGTCGCCAGCGTGAACACGGCGGGACCGTTCGGGATGGGCGACAGCCTGCTCGTCGGGCCCGAGGGCGACATCCTTGCCGCGCTCCCCGGTCCCGGCGAAGGCGTCCTCGCCCACACGATCGACCTCGACGAGGTGGCCCGCGTTCGGCGCGTGGGCACCGCGGGCACCAACCGCGTGTGGGACCAGTTCACCCCCACCGACACACCCCTCGACCTGCCGCTCTACCAGGGCCGGATCGACCCGGACCGCTGGCGCCCACGAGAAGGAGACGACCGATGACCACCACGGCCGCGGCCCCGGCCGCCCTGCAGCGCCGGCTCGGGCTGCCCGGCGTCGTCCTGTTCGGGCTCGCCTACATGGCGCCGCTGATCGTGCTCGGCACCTTCGGCATCGTCGCGACGACGACCGAGGGCACCGTCCCGTCGGCCTACCTGCTCGCCCTGGTCGCGATGCTGTTCACCGCGGCGAGCTACGGGAAGATGGCCGCCACCCACCCGGTCGCCGGCTCGGCCTACACCTATGTCCGGAAAGCCGTCGACGCCCGCGCCGGGTTCCTCGTCGGCTGGGCGGTGCTGCTCGACTACTTCTTCCTGCCGATGGTGATCTGGCTGATCGGCGGCGCCTACCTGTCGGCCGAGTTCCCGGCGGTGCCCAATTGGATCTGGTTGATCACTTTCATCGCGTTGACCACGATCCTCAACGTCCTGGGCATCAAGATCGCCGAGAAGGCGAACTTCGTCCTCATGGCCTTCCAGATCTTGGTGATCGGTTTCTTCGTCGTTCTTTCGGTCAAGCAGGTCCTGCACGTCGGCGGCGCGCTGGCCAGCACCCAGCCGTTCTTCCACCCCGGCAGCACGCTGGGCACGATCTCCGGCGGCGCCGCGCTCGCGACGTACTCCTTCCTCGGGTTCGACGCCGTGACGACGTTGACCGAGGAGACGACCGAACCGCGCAAGACGATCCCCCGCGCCATCCTGCTGACCGCGCTGATCGGCGGCGGCATCTTCGTCGTGCTCGCCTACTTCACCCAGCTCGCCCACCCGGGCAGCGCCTTCACCGACGAGTCGTCGGCCGCGTTCGAAATCGCGACGACGATCGGCGGCAACCTCTTCGCGTCGTTCTTCCTCGCCGGCCTCGTCGTGGCGCAGTTCGCGTCGGGGATCGCCGCGCAGGCGAGCGCGTCCCGGCTGATGTTCGCGATGGGCCGCGACGGCGTGCTGCCGCGGATCTTCGGCAAACTGCAGCCGCGGTTCGCGACCCCGGTGTTCGGGATCGTCCTCACCGGGCTGGTCGGGCTGGTCGCGTTGTCGCTGGACGTCAGCACATCGACGTCGTTCATCAACTTCGGGGCGTTCACCGCGTTCACGTTCGTCAACGTCAGCGTGCTGGCGACGTGGCTGCGCGACCGGTCCGGGAAACGCGTGCTGACCTGGGTGGTCTTCCCGGTGATCGGCGCCGTGGTCGATGTGTGGCTGCTGGTCAACCTGGACGGCATCGCGCTGATCTTCGGGCTGGTCTGGCTGGCGATCGGCATCGTCGTCCTGACGGCGATCACCCGCGGCTTCCGCCGGCCGCCGCCGGAGATGACCTTCGAGGAGTAGGTCAGTCGCCCGGGCATTCGTTGCCGCCGCCGCTGCGCTCGACGCAGTGGCGTGGCCCCGGCGGAGGCGGCGGCGCGTGCCGGACGTCGTCGACCCACTTCAGCCCGGCAACCGCGATGGCGACGACCAGGCAGATCCCGAAGAACCACGTCCACCCGCGCCGACGCGTGGTCGCCGAAACGACCACGCCCACCAGCGGCAGCCCGGCGCCGAGCCAGGCCGCCCAGGTCAGGTAGCCGTCGCCCGCGTGCGAGCTAGTGCCGAACACCGAGAAGCTCGCCGCGAAACCCTGCAAGAACAAGAACGGCACGACGAGCAGCAGGCCGACGGCGCACAGCGCCAGCACGACCGAGGCCCACGCGGTCCGGATCTCCCCCATCCGGTCAGTATGTCCGGCGCGAGGGCGAAGCGACTGAGTACTTCTACTGCTCCAGGGTCTTCTGCAGCGCCTTGTTCGCCTTCCGCGCCATGTCGGCGACAGCCTCACGGCGCGCCGCGTCGGCCGCGTAGTCCTCTTCGCGGTTGCGGACGACCCGGGCCGGCGCGCCGACCGCGATCGAGTAGTCCGGGATGTCGCCGCGGACGACCGCGTGCGCGCCCAGCACCGAACCACGGCCGATGCGGGTGCCCTTCAGCACGCTGACCTTGGTGCCGAGCCACGTGTCCGGTCCGATCCGCACCGGCGACTTCACGATGCCCTGGTCCTTGATCGGGACGTGGATGTCCGCGATGACGTGGTCGAAGTCACAGATGTACACCCAGTCGGCGACCAGCGTGGCCGCGCCGAGCTCGATGTCGAGGTAGCAGTTGATGACGTTCTGGCGGCCGAACACGGACTTGTCGCCGATCCGCAGCGAACCCTCGTGGCAGCGGATGGCGTTGCCGTCGCCGATGTGCACCCAGCGGCCGATCTCCAGCCGCCCGTAGCCCGGCCGGCAGTGGATCTCCACGTTCTTCCCGAGGAAGAGCATGCCGCGCAGGATGATGTGCGGGTTCGCGAGCCGGAACTTCAGCAGCCGGTAGTACCGGACCAGGTACCAAGGCGTGTACGCGCGGTTGCGCAGCACCCAGCGCAGCGAGTCGGCGGTCAGGAACTTCGCCTGCCGCGGGTCGCGCCGCGCGCGCCGCCAGGCCCGCGCCCGCGACAGCACCGGCGCACCCCACATCGACGTCATGCCCGTGACCGTAACCTGTGTGCGGGACGGGTTCACAGGCAGACGGGTTCAGGCAGGGGAGCTGGATGGGCACGAAGCTGATCATCGACACCGACCCGGGCGTCGACGACGCGCTGGCGATCGCGCTGGCGGCGCTGTCGCCGGACGTCGACCTGCTGGGCGTGACGTCGGTGTTCGGCAACGTCCCCCTGGATCGCACGACGTCCAACGCCCGCCGCCTGCTGGAGCTGTTCGGCCGCACCGACGTGCCGGTGGCCGCCGGCTCGGCGCGCCCGCTGGTGTACTCGAAGCCGCGCGACGCCAAGGAAGTCCACGGTGGCGACGGCCTGTCGGGCCACTCCTACACGCTCCCGGAGGCGACCCGGCCGCTCGACGAGCGCGACGCCGTGCGCCTGATGCTGGACCTGCTGGAAGCGTCCGACGAGCCGGTGACCATCGCCCCGATCGGGCCGCTGACGAACATCGCCGCGCTGCTCGCGGCGCACCCGGGCGCGGCGGCGAAGATCGGCCGGCTGGTGATCATGGGCGGTGGGGTGACGTTCGGCAACAGCACCACCGCCGCCGAGTTCAACATCTGGAGCGACCCCGAAGCTGCTCGCCGCGTGCTGGTCGAGGAGGACGTCCCGGTCGTGCTGGTGCCGCTCGACCTCACGCACCGCTGCGCCGTCGACGCCGACTGGCTGGCGAAGCTCGCGGCGTCCGGCCCGATCGGCGCCGTCCTGGAAGGACTCACCTCCACCTACCGCCAGCACTACACGCGCGTGTTCGGCGAGGACCGGATGGTCATGCACGACGCCGTCGCGGTCGCCGAGGCGATCTCGCCGGGCATCCTGCACAGCGAGACCTACCGCGTCGACGTCGACTGCGGGCTGGGCCCGGCGCGCGGGCAGACGCTCGTCGACCGGCGAAGGCTCGGCGAGGACGATCCGCAGTTCAGTCCCGGGCGGCCGATCGAGGTCGCGATGGACACCGACCTCGACGGCCTGCGTGGTTTCGTCCTCGACCGGCTGACCGGAGCCGCGCGGTGAGCGACGAGCCCGAGATCGTGCCGGAGGAAACGCCCGCGCCCCGGCGCCGGAAGCCCGCGATCGTGGTGGCCGCGGTCGTCGTGGTCGCCGCCGCGCTCGTGGCCGGCGTCCAGTTCGCGCCGAAGCAGGAGGAGGCGACGAACGCCGCGGCGACCGGCACGCCGACGCCGTCTGTCAAAAAAACGACCACGCCGCCACCCCGGACGTCGGCGCCGCCGAAGGTGCCCGAAGCGAGCGAGTTCGACGCCTGGGCGTCCAAGACCAGCCAGTGGCTCGACGTCCCGTTGCGTGCGATGGTCGGCTACGCGAAGGCGACGACGAAGCTGGCCAAGGACGTCCCGGGCTGCCACCTGTCGTGGGTGACGCTGGCCGCGGTCGGAAAAGTGACCACGGACCACGGGCGCGCGCAGGGTGGGCAGATCGGCACCACCGGCGTCCTGGACAAGGCACTGGGCACGATCGAGGTGCGCGACTTCTACAACAAGGTCGTCTCGACGGCGAACGCTGCCGGGCCGATGCAGGTTTCGCCGGCGAACTGGGCCAAGTACCAGGCGAGCTACGCGGGCGGGAAGCCCGATGTCCAGAACATCGACGACGCGGCGCTGACCACCGGCCGCGCGTTGTGCGCCGACGGGCACGACCTCTCCCAGGGCCAGGTCTGGTGGGACTCGGTCGCGACGCTGCAGGCCGCGCCGCTGTTCCTGCACCGGACGCTGGCGACGGTCAACGTCTACGGCACGGTCGGCCAGGGCACGGCGGCGCCGAACGCGGCGGTGCTGAGCGCGGTCAACTTCGCGATCGACAAGATCGGGCTCCCGTACATCTGGGGCGGCAACGGCACCGGCGGCAACGACCCGGGCTTCGACTGCTCGGGCCTGACGACGGCGGCGTACGCCAGCGCCGGCGTCAAGCTGATGCGCACGGCGGACACGCAGTTCCGGAGCGTCCAGCACGTGACGGACCCGCAGCTGGGCGACCTGATCTTCTACGGCGAGCCGGCGACGAAGATCCACCACGTGGGCCTCTACATCGGCAACCAGCAGATGATCGACGCGCCGCAGACCGGCCAGGCGGTGCAGGTCCACTCGTACCGCAAGGACGGCGACGACTACGCGGGGGCCGGCCGACCCACGGCGTGAGCGGCCCGCACCGTGGTTTGGTCGTTCCGGCGACCAAACGAACTCAGCCGAGGTGGTCGTTCGCCCCGCTGACCCAGGCGATGTAGCGCTCCGCGGACCGGCGGACCGCGCCCTTGGCGTCGCCGAGGACCGTGCCGCCCAGCAGGCCGTAAAGGCGGTCGAACTCGTACGGCTCGAGCCGGTCCACGATGCGTCGGACCAGGGCCGCCGACAGCGGGATCTTGTTCGGGTAGCTGCGCATGAACGTCACCCAGCCCGCCGCCGCGACCGGCACCATCGTGTCGCCGACCAGCAGCGTGCCGCCGGTGTCGTTCTCGATGTGGGCGACCGCGGCGCCCGGGAAGTGCCCGCCCGCCTCGACCAGCGTCACCCCGGGCAGGACGCGCTCGGTGCCGGACCACTCCCGGATCACCGGGTCCTCCCGCCGGACCCACTGCCGGTCGGCGGCGTGGACGAGCACCGGGATATGCCCGAGCCGGTGGCTCCAGCTGACCTGCGAGCCGTACATGTGCGGGTGGCTGGCCACGATCACCGCCGCCCCGCCGAGCTCCTCGACCTCGGCCACCAGCGCGGGGTCGAGGTGGTTCGGCGGGTCCCACAGGAGGTTGCCCTCGGCCGTCCGGACCAGGTGCGTCCACTGGCCGATGCCGAACGACGGTTCCCGGTTGAACCGGTGCAGGCCCGGTTCCAGCTCCTCGTGCACGACGGAGTGGCCGTCGGCCGAAAGCTTCTCCAGCGTCGTCCACTCCTGGCCCGTGGCCGGGACCCACTGGCGGTCGTCGGCGCAGATCGCGCACTCGCCCGCCGGGGGCTGGTCGGTGTCGGGGTGTTCGACCCCGCAGGTCCCGCAGATCCAGATCGTCATGACACCAGTCTTGAAGCTCCAGCGTGGTGGAGGTCAAGGAACGCCACCAGCAGCGGCACCAGTGCGTCGGGCCGGTCCAGCGGGATGATGTGGCCGCAGTCCTCGACGACGTGGGCCACGAGGTCGTCGGCGATCGGCCGCAGCTGGCGGGCGAGCGCGTCCCCCACCGGGTGGGCGCCGATCGCTATCGTCGGCACGGTCAGCCGGGTGGCCGCGACGGCGTCCGCGATCTGCCGGGCGCTGACCGGCATCGCGCGGTAGTGGGCGAACGCGCTGCGCAGGGCGTCGCGGCCGGTGTAGGCGGCGACGAACTGGTCGCGAATTTCACGCGGCACGCCGCGGCCCAGGGTGCCGGCGTCGAGGAACCAGTCCACGTACTCCGCTTCGTGCCCCGCGAGGACGGTCTCGGCGAGCTCCGGGACGGCGTGGAACCCGAACCACCACGGCGGCCCGCCGGTCAGGAAGTCTTCGGCCCCGGGCAGCCGGCCCAGCAGCGACTCCATGACGACCAGCCCGCGGACGCGCTCGGGGCGTCGCATGGCCAGGAGGAACGCGGGCGGCGCGCCCGCGTCGATGCCGATCACCGTGGCTGCCGGTTCGCCGAGGGCGTCGAGCAGGGCCTCGGCGTCGTCGGCCAGGGCGCCCGCGTCGTAGCCGCCGGCCGGGCGGGCCGACGCGCCGAGCCCGCGCAGGTCCGGGGCGATGACCCGGTGCCGCCTCGCCAGGTGCGGGATCACCTCGGCCCACACCCGCCAGGTGTGCGGGAAACCGTGCAGCAGCAGGACGGCCGGCCCCTCCCCGGTGACCGTGGCGTTGATCTCGATGCCGTTCACCCGCAGCATGACTTCCTCTCGGTTACCATTGGTTACCAGAAAACCGTAGGTAACTTCGGCCGCCCGGCCAAGACGGCACTTTCCCGACAGGTGGTGAGCTCCAGGTGACCCCCTCCCCGCGCGGTGACCTGTTCGACCCCGCGTGCCCGACGCGTCGGCTCCTCGACCGGATCGGCACGAAGTGGACGTCGATGGTCGTCAAGGTGCTGGCCGAGGCGGATCCGGGCGAAGTGCGCTTCGCCGATTTGCAGCGACGGATGCCGGGCGTCTCCCAGAAGATGCTTTCGGTGACGCTGCGCTCGCTGACCCACGACGGCCTGGTCGCGCGCCGCGTCGAGCCGACGGTGCCGCCGAAGGTGCACTACCGGCTCACGGACCTGGGCTTGTCCCTCGAGGTGCCGCTGGCCGCGTTGCGGAACTGGGCTGAGGAGAACATGGCGGCGATCGACCGGGCCAACGCCGAAGCATGAGCGCGTTCAGGCCGGCCCGGCGAGCCCGACCAGGTTGCCCTCCGGGTCGGTGAAGTGGGCGACCACGAGGTCGCGCCCCGGCGCGCGGTCCAGGCCCATCCGGCGCGTGCCGCCGAGACGTTCGGCTTCCGCCAGCGCCGCGGCGACGTCCGGAACTCCGACGTAAAACACGACATGACTCTCGTGCCCCGCGCCGCCGCCGACGCCGCCGGGGATGCCGTCCGTTTCGACGAAGCCGTAGTTGCCCGCCTCCGACACCTGGTCCGACACCGGTCCGGACGTGTCGAACTTCCAGCCGAACAGCTCGCCGTAGTACCCGCGCAGCCGCCGGGGGTCGGTGCCGATGATTTCGAAGTGCACGACCGGTCGGCTCATGACCGTTCCTTCCCGTGGACATCCAGGCCCCTGACCGTACGCTGCCGTAGTTGTTAAAAACAACCATGCGATGCTAACTTCGAACCATGCCGACCAGCCGGACCTATGGTGACGCCTGCGCGACCGCCCGCGCGCTCGACGTCGTCGGCGAACGCTGGGCGCTGCTCGTCGTGCGTGAGCTGCTCCTCGGCCCGCAGCGGTTTTCCGACGTCCGCCGCGCGCTGCCGGGTGCGAGCACGAATTTAGTCACCGATCGACTACGCGAGCTCGAGGGCCACGGTGTGGTCGCGCGGCGGAAGCTGCCGCCGCCGGCGGGCTCGACCGTCTACGAGTTGACCGAGTGGGGTCGCGAGCTGGAGCCGATCGTGCTGGCGCTGGGCGCTTGGGCCACCCGCGTCCCGCTCCCCCGGCCCGCGACGCTCGGCGTCACGTCCGTGCTGCTGTTCCTCCGCGGGGCCGCACGGCCCCGCCGAACCGCCTGTTACCGCGTCGAGCTGGATGCCCGCGTGTGGACGGTCCGGACGGAGCCGGGCCGGCTGACCGTCGAGCCGGGCGAGCCCGTCGCGCCCGACGCGACCATCCGGACCGACCCGCCGACGCTGAACGCGCTGCTCGAAACGCCGTCGGACCTGGACGTCGCGATCGGCGCCGAGCTGATGACCGTCGAGGGCGACCTGGAGGCCGTCCGTCGGCTGCTGAGCGACCACGAAGGCTGAGTCAGGCGAAGTCCCGGACGTGGTCGGCGGCCCATTCGGCGAAGCCGCGAGCCGCGTGGCCGGTGATCTCCCGGACGGTTTCGGTCGTCGGCTGCGGCCGGTCGACCAAGGCGGCCAGCCGCCGGATCCGGGCCTCGACCACCTCGGCGGAACCGACGCGACCCAGTCCGCGAGCCTCGAGCACCGCAGTCAGTTCACGCCGGTAGTCGTCGAGGTCTTGGGCCTCGACACGGACCGGGCGCCTGGCCGCCTGGCCGACCAGCGCCGCCTGGCGCCGGACCGTGAGCGATTCGGGTCCGGTCAGCGCGTAGGCCGCTCCGAGGTGCCCCGATGCGGTCAGCGCACATGCGGCGACCTCGGCGATGTCCGCTTCGTGGACCAAAGCCGAGTGCGAGTCCGGGAACGGGTCGCGCACGACGCCCGCCCGAACCGCGTCCGCCCACATCAGGCGATTGGTCGCGAATCCGCCAGGCCTCAGGAACGTCCACGGGATCCCGGCGGCGCGCACTGCTTCTTCGGCTTCGCCGTGGGCGCGGGTGATGGCGTCGTCCGACGTCGGGTCCGCGCCCAACGCGGACAGCAGGACGACCTGGGCCAGGCCGCTCGCCCGGGAGAGGAAGCCGTCGAGCCCGGCCGTGCCCGCGTAGACGAACGCCTTGGTGACCCCGTCGAGGGCGACGTCCCAGCCTTCGGGGTGGGCCAGGTCGGCCGCCACCACGTCGACGCCGGCGGGCAGGCGCGTCGCGCGCGGGTCGCGGCCGGCCGCGCGCACCTCGTGGTCGTTTTCGAGCAAAAGTCTCACCAGCGCGCGGGCGACGTTCCCGCGGGCTCCGCTCACCAGAATCGTCATGTGACCAGGCTGGTCGCGAAGCGGCGACGCGGGGTAGGCACTGGCGGTACCACCCCGGCGCGGGGTGATGATGGTGGCGTGGACAAGGTCGAACTGGGCGCGTTCCTGCGCAGCCGGCGAGCCCGGCTGCAAGCCGCCGACGTCGGCCTGGCGCCCGGCCCGCGACGGCAGACGCCCGGGTTGCGGCGCGCGGAAGTGGCGCTGGTCGCCGGTATCTCCATCGACTACTACGTCCGGCTCGAACAGGGCCGCGGGCCGCAGCCGTCGGAGCAGGTCCTCGCCGCGCTCGGGCACGCGTTGCGGCTGAGCGGCGACGAGCACGCGTACCTGCGGCGGCTGGCCCGCCCGGCCCCGGTGCCGCCGCCGCGGCCGGTGCCGGACAACGTCCTGCGGCTGCTCGAGCGCCTCGGCGACGTGCCGGCCATGGTCATCGACGCCGGGTACGACATGGTCGCCTGGAACCGGATGCTGGTCGCGCTGATCGGCGACCCCGCCGGGTGGCCGGCGCGGCGGCGCAACCGGCTGCGTCGGCTGTTCGACACCGGGGACACGATCACCGGCAACCGGCTCGAGCTGGCCCGGCTCTGCGTCGCCGACCTGCGGGCGAGCGGGCGGTACCCGGCCGATCCCGCGGTCCGGTCGCTCGTCGACGAGCTGCTCGGCGAGAGCCCGGAGTTCCCCCGGCTGTGGGCCGAGCGCGAGGTGGTCGTGCAGCGGACGCTCACCAAGCGGACCGTCCACCCGGTCGCCGGCCCGCTGGAGCTCGACTGCGAAATCCTCGCCGTCCCGGGCCGCGAACACCGGCTGCTGGTCTACACGGCCGCGCCGGGCACGCCGTCCGCCGAGGGCCTGAAGCGGCTGCTCACCGCGTGAGCGTGGCTTCCCGCACCCGCAGCGACGGCGCGAGGAAAATGATCGCGAAAGTGACCACGACCGCCGACGACAGCGCCCAGTGCAACCCGATCCGGGTGGCCAGCGCGCCGACCAGGACCGGCTCCACCAGGAAGCCGAGGTACCCGCACGCGGCGACGGCGGCGACCGCGCGGCCCGGCGCGTCGGCCTGCTTCCGGCTGGCCACGCTCCACGCGATCGGCACAATCCCGGCCACACCGAGCCCGACCACCGCGAAGCCGACGATCCCCGCGAACGGCCACGGCGCGAAAAGGACCACGGCGAACCCCAGGACCGCGACCGTGGTCGCGACGCGGACGAACCGCACCGCGCCCGTCCGGGCCACGACGCGGTCGGCGACCAGCCGGACCGCGATCATCGTCCCGGAGAACGCGAAGTAGCCCAGCGACGCGAGCGCGGGCGTCGCGTCCGTGACGTCGGCCAGGTACACCGCGCTCCAGCTGTTGACCGCGCCCTCGGCGACGAACCCGCAGAACGCGATCACCCCCAGCGGCACCAGCGCGCGGCTCGGCCACGCGAACGCCGTCTCGCCCTGGCCGCGGTCGGCGCCGGTCAGGAACCGCGACCGGCCCCACAGCGCGAGCGCGAGCAGCACCGCCCCGGCCACCGGGAAGTGCACCGCCACCGGGACGTGCAAGGCCTCCATCAGGGCGTCGACGCCGGAGCCGGCGAGGCCGCCGATGTTCCAGAAGGCGTGGAAGCCCGCGAAGATCGGGCGTCCGTAGCCCTCCTCGACGCGGGCGGCGTGGGCGTTCATCGCGACGTCGAGCAGGCTGTTGCCGACCCCGAGCACGACGAGCGCGGCGACGAACACCGGCGTCGACCAGGCGAACGCGACCAGCGGCAGCCCCGCGCAGAGCACGACGGCGCACAGCGCGACGGCCGCGCGGCTGCCGATCCGGGTGAGCAGCGCCCCCGCGGCCAGCAGCGCCACGACCGATCCCATCGCGAGACCGAACAGCCCGGTCGCCAGCTCCCCGGTCGTCAGCCCGAGCTGCGCCTGCACGGCCGGCACCCGGGCCAGCCAGGTCGCGAACGCCGCCCCGCACACCGCGAAGACGATGGAGACACCGATGCGAGCACGTTTCAGTTCCCCGGTCACCTCGGCGATTATCCTGATCTCCGTGGCCAGCTGGGACGACGTCGGCCGGATCGCGCGCGGGCTGCCCGAGGTGGCCGAGGACAGCGCGCGCGGGCACCTGGCCTGGCAGGTCGGCAAGAAGGGGTTCGCCTGGGAGCGGCCGTTGCGCAAAGGCGACGTCGAAGCGCTCGGCGCGCGGGCGCCGACCGGGCCGGTGCTGTGCGCGTACGTGCCCGACGTCGGGGTCGAGGCGTGGTTGTGCCGGGCGCCGAAACGGCTGGCGAAAACTTGGGTCGAAAATCGGCAAGGGATGTAGAGACGGCGGGCCGGGCTCCGTCCTTACCCGTGAACGCGCCACCGGGGCGCGGAGAGGAGCCGATCATGGCGAAGTACATGCTGCTGATGAGCTACACCGGAAGCGCCGCGTGCGACCTCCCGATGGGCGAGTGGCCGCCGGAGGACATCCGCGCGCACATCGACTTCCAGCGCGCGCTCGACGCCGAGCTGCGGGACAAGGGCGAGCTCGTCGACGCGCAGGGCCTGGCCGGGCCCGACCTGGCGAAGACGGTGGTCTTCGACGGCCGGACCAGCCCCGTGGTCACCGACGGGCCGTACCCGGAGGGCAAGGAGCTGCTGGCCGGCTACTGGGTCGTCGATGTCGAGAGCGAGGAGCGCGCGCTGGAGATCGCGGCGAAGGCCTCGGCCGCGCCCGGGCCGGGTGGCGTGCCGATCCAGCAGCCGATCGAGGTCCGCCAGGTGATGAGCGCGCCCGCCTGATGGCCGGTGAAGGGGTCGAGGACCTGTTGCGCACGCTCGCGCCGCAGGTCCTCGGCGTCGTCGCGCGGCGTTTTCGCGACTTCGACGCCGCGGAGGACGCCGTGCAGGAAGCGCTGCTCGCGGCGGCGCGGCTGTGGCCGTCCGACGGGTTGCCGGACAACCCGCGCGGGTGGCTGATCCAGGCGGCCGTGCACCGGCTGACCGACCAGCTGCGCAGCGAGCAGGCGCGGCGCCGCCGGGAGGAGGCGGTGGCGCGCGAAGTCCCGCCCGCGGACGTCCCGGACACCGACGACACGCTGGTCCTGCTGTTCCTGTGCTGTCACCCGGCGCTGACCCCCGCGTCGGCGATCGCCCTGACGCTGCGCGCGGTCGGTGGCCTGACGACGGCCGAGATCGCCGGGGCGTTCCTGGTCCCGGAGGCGACCATGGCGCAGCGGATCAGCCGCGCCAAGGGCCGGATCAAGGCGTCGGACGTCCCCTTCCGGCTGCCGGACGACCACGAGCGCGAAGCCCGGCTGCGGTCGGTCCTGCACGTGCTCTACCTCGTGTTCAACGAGGGCTACACGAGCAGCGCGGGCAGCCGCCTGCACCGCGCCGAGCTGTCCGGCGAGGCGATCCGGCTGGCCCGGCTCCTGCACGGGATGCTGCCGGACGACGGCGAGGTCGCCGGGCTCCTGGCCCTGATGCTGCTGACCGACGCGCGGCGCCCGGCGCGGACCGGGCCGTCCGGCGAGCTGGTGCCGCTCGCCGAGCAGGACCGGGCGAAGTGGGACCGCGGGCAGATCCGGGAGGGCGTCGCGCTGGTCACCGACGCACTCAAGCGCGGTGACGCGGGCGAGTACCGGCTGCAGGCCGCGATCGCCGCCGCGCACGACATCGCGCCGCGCGTCGAGGACACCGACTGGCCGCAGATCCTGGGGACCTACCGGCTGCTGGAGCGGATGACCGACAACCCGGTCGTGACACTCAACCGCGCGATCGCGACGGCCATGGTCGACGGCCCGGCCGCCGGCCTCGCCCTGCTCGACACCCTCGGCGACCGGCTGACCGGGCACCGGCTCGACGCCGTCCGCGCGCACCTGCTGGAGCTCGCCGGGGACGTCGCGGCGGCGGTCCGGCACTACGACGCGGCCGCCGCGCGGACGACGAACACCCCGGAGCAGCGATACCTGACGACCCGCGCGGCGCGGCTCCGGCAGTCGGGCCAGGTCCTCGGGGGTGACCTTCGGGGCAGCCGATGACACCCCCACGGCCGCCGTCGTCCGGTTTACGGTGACCAGGTGACGTCCCTGAGCCACGAGCGGCTGGCCGACGCCCTGGTCGCCGAGGCGCGACGGTTCGGAACGGCGATCGCGGGCGCCGACCCGGGCCTGCGCGTCCCGACGTGTCCCGCGTGGTCGCTGCGTGACCTCGCCTGCCACGTCGGGCTGGCCTACTACAAAGCCGCGGCGATCATCGAGAGCCGGCCCACCGCGTACGTGCCGTTCGAGGCGGTCACCGTCGACGACCCGCCCGCGTTCGACGCCCTCGGCGGCTGGCTCGTCGACGGCGCACGGCGGCTCGTCGCCGCGGTGACCGACGTCGGCCCGGAGACGCCGACGTCGACCTGGACGCCCGACCCCCGGGCCGGGTTCTGGACGCGGCGGCTCACCCACGAGACCGTCGTCCACCGGGCGGACGCGGCGCTCGCCACGCGGACGCCCTACGACGTCGACGGCGAGCTCGCCGCGGACGGCATTTCCGAGGGCCTCGACCTCGTCGTGGTCTTTTCGCGACTACAGCACCCGGCGCTGGACCGGACGGCCCTGCGCGGCACCGGGCAGGCGCTGCTGTTCCGTGCCACCGAGCCGGAGCACGACTGGCTGGCCCGGCGGACGCCGTCGGCGGTCGAGGTGAGTCACGCGCGGGGCGACGCGGACGTCGTCGTCGAGGGGCGCGCGGCCGATCTCCTCCTCGCGCTGACCGGCCGGATCCCCGAGGACGACCCGCGGTTGACGATTTCCGGCGATTCCGCGCTGTTCGGGCATTGGCGGAAGAACACGGAGTTTTGAGCCGCTCGCTCGGCTAGAATCCGGCGATCTCTTCCGCACCCGCGGACCCGAGGAGGCCGGATGCTGCTCCGTGTGCTCGCACTGTCCGCCGCACTGGTGGCGGGGGTCGCCGCCCCGGCGACGGCGTCGACCCGGACCGTCACGATCGACGGCGCGGTCACCACCCCGGCGTCCTACACCGCTTCGCAGCTCGACGCGCTCGGCGGGCCCAGTGGCGTCGATGTGACCGAACTGGTCGCCGCGGCCGCGCCAGTGCTGCCGCCCGGGAAGAACACCGCCCTGCGCGTGACGCTGACCGTCACCGGCTCGGCGCACCGGTCGGTCACCTTCGCGCTGGCGGAGCTCGACCCGGCGTTCGGCAACCACCCCGCGGTGCTCACGACCCGCCACGGGATCGACCTGGTCGTCCCGGGCGACCGGGACCGCAGTCGGTTCGTGGCCGACGTCCGGCAGGTGCGGGTCGCGGTGTCGGCCGCGGCACCCGCCGGGCGGGCCGTGCGGATCACGACCGCGCGCCGGTCGGTCACGCTGCCGCCGGCGTTGCTGGCGCACCTGCCCGCCCGCACGGTGACCGCGTCCTTCGGCTCGGGCACCGGCCAGCAGACCCACTCCGAGACCGGGCCGTCGCTGGCCCTGGTCCTTTTGGTCGCCGGTGTGGTCCCCCGCGCGGACACGGCGGTCGTGGCGGTCGGCGACGACGGCTACGGCGCCGCCGTCACGCTCGCCGAAGAACGCACCGGCGGCCGCCCGCTCCTGCTGTCCACCGCGGAGGACGGCGTCCCGCTGGCGCTCCCCCGGCTCGTCCCGCTGGGCGACGTCAAGGGCGGCCGGTACGTCTCCGGAGTCGTCGCACTCGACGTGCGCTGACGCGAGGCCGCACAGCCGAGACACCGGGCTGTCTTGACGTCTGTCGTATAGTCGGTTCCGACTAATAGGGAGCGACTAGTGCCACCTCGTAAGATCCGCAACACCCTCGCGCTCGCCTTGCTCGGCCTGCTGCTGGAACGCCCGATGCACCCGTACGAAATGGCGTCCACCCTGCGCGAGCGCAACAAGGACACGAGCTTCAAGATCAACCCGGGTTCGCTCTACGACACTGTCGAGTCGCTGGCGAAGCACCGCTGGATCGAGCCGGTCGAAACGGTCCGGGACGGCAACCGGCCGGAGCGGACCGTCTACGCGCACACCGAGCTCGGCCGCCAGGAGTTCGTCGCCTGGCTCGACGAGCTGGTCCGCGAGCCGATCGCGGAGTACCCGAAGTTCGTCGCGGCGGTCGCCTATCTCGGCGCGCTCGGCCCCGAGCGCGCGGCCGACGCGCTGGAGGAACGCGCCCGACATCTGGCCGAACGCGTCGAAGGCGCGGACACGGCGCTGGCCGACACCGTGGGCCAGGGGGCGCCGCGGCTGTTCATGATCGAGGTCGAGTTCGTCCGGCACGCCTGGCAGGCCGAGCTCGACTGGGCCCGCCGCACCGCCGCCGAGATCCGCGCCGGCTCGCTGCCCTGGCCCGACCACTCCTGAGGGGAAACGCTGTGCACGAAACCGACGTCCTCATCGCCGGCGCCGGCCCCGCCGGCCTGCTGCTCGCCGCGGAACTCGCGCTGGCCGGCGTCCGCACCACGGTGGTCGAGCGCCTCCGGGAGCGCCCGCACTGCCGCGGCTTCAACCTCAACTCGCGCTCGCTGGACCTGCTTGCGCGTCGCGGGCTGGCCGAGGGCCTGGTCGCCGAGGGGCACCAGGTGCCGCACGCGCCGGTCACCGGCCTGCCCGGGCCGTTGCTGCTCGCGGACGCGGCGACCGATCACCCGTTCTCGCTGGGGATTCCACAGACCCGCGTCGAAGAAGTGCTGGAGGCGCGCGCCATCGAACTCGGCGCCGAGATCCTGCGTGGCCACGAGCTGCGCACGTTCACCCAGTCCCCGGACGGCGTTTCCGCGACCATCCACAATGGTCAGACGTTCGAGGCTCGTTACCTCGTGGGCTGCGACGGCGGGCGCAGCACGGTGCGCAAGCAGACCGGGATCGGCTTCCCGGGTGTGGACGCGCGCTGGTTCCCACTGCTCGGCGACGTCGAATGCGAGCTGCCGTACGGGGTTTCGGCCGGCCCGGACGGCCGCTCGGTGTACGTCATCCCGCGGCCCGGGTACGTCCGGATCATCGTCCGGGAGGACGACCCGCCCGCGGACAAGTACACACCGGTGCCGCTGGACCGACTGCAAGCGCAGGTCGACGCGGTGCTCGGCCGGCACGTCGAGCTGCGCGCGCCGCGCTGGCTGACCCGCTTCGGCGACGCGGCGCGCCTGGCGTCGCGCTACCGCGAGGGCCGGGTGCTCCTGGCGGGCGACGCGGCGCACATCCACCCGCCGGCGGGCGCGATCGGGGTGAACGTGGCGCTGGACGACGCGTTCAACCTGGGCTGGAAGCTGGCGGCGACGGTGCACGGGACAGCGCCGAACGGCCTCTTGGACACCTACCACGACGAGCGGCACGCGGCGGGCGAACGGATCCTGGCGAACACGCGGGCACAGGTCGCGCTGGCGGAGGACGACGAGGCACCGCTGGCCGACTTGATGCGCCGGGTCGCCGCGCATCCGGCCGGGAACCGGGCGCTGGCGGAGATCATCACCGGGCTGGACGCTTGTTACGAGCCGGGCGGGCACCCGTGGCTGGGGCGGCTGGCGCCGGACGTGCCGCTGCGGGTGGACGAGGTCGAGACTCACCTGGCCGCGTTGTTGCGTTCCGGGCGGCCGGTGCTGGTGGACTTTTCGGGGTCGTTCGCGGACTGGTCGCCGTCGGTCGAGGTGATTGCGGCGGGTTCGTCCACTTCGGACTTGTCGGCGGTGCTCCTGCGGCCTGACGGTCATGTGGCCTGGGCTGGGGCTCCGGGTTGTGGCGATGAGGGATTGGCCGATGCGGTGCACCGGTGGGTCGGGAAAGTCCCTCGCTCGTTGGCGGTCTCCGGAGGTGGTCGCGTTACCTGAGCCCTGGGGACGGGCGGATCGGCGGTGGCCGCGGGGCCGCCGATGGCCGCTGAGCGGGTGGCCTGCTTTGCGCTGGTGGAAGCAGGAACGGGCAGCAGGGAAGCGGCCCGGGCAGGTTGGGGGTCGACTACCGGAGAGCGAAACGTTGGCGCGCCGAGGCCGCAACATTTCCACCGGCCCCGCCGGTGGTGTCGGCACGGTTTGTCAGCGTGCACGAGCGGATCCGGATCGCTGACCGGGCCCGTGAACCCGGGGTCTCGCTGCGGGTGATCGCGGCCGAGCTGGGCTGTCCGGTGTCGACGATCAGCCGGGAACTGGACCGCAACCAGCAATCCGAGGGGACCTGTCAGCCGTATGCCGCGCACGAGGGGGTCGCTGGCCGACGAGGCCCGGCCCAGGGTAGGCAAGCTGGTCGCGGATCCGGTGTTGCGGGTCATCGTCCAGGATGGGCTGGATGTGCGGTGGAGCCCGCAGCAGATCGCCTGCCGGCTGCGCCGCGACCCTGGTCGAACGCACCACCCGGACAAAACCCCGGAATCGGCCGTCCAGCCACGAACTTGTCCACATCCAGGCCAGCCTGTGGACAGGTCAGCGCGGACGGTCCAGCACCGCGCGCTGCTCCACCCGGCCATCAAGGGTGAATTGGCTGTGGGGCCGAAACCCCAGCTTCTCCACCACCCGCGCCGAGGCCTTGTTCGCCGGCTCGTACACCGCCAGCAGCCGGTCCGTGTGGCCCGCCGAAAAGACGTGGTCGCGGACCGCCGTCGTCGCTTCCGTTGCGTAGCCGTGGCCCCAGGCCGATGGGGCTATCCACCAGCCCATCTCCACCGCCGGCAGGCCCAAGCCGGACTCCGTCGGGCTTCGGCGCACCAACGACACCACGCCATCGAACGAGCCCTGGGACGCCGAGACCGCGAACCAGCCGAAACCGTGCGACGCCCAGTGCGCGAGTGTTGCCTCGTGCTTGGCCACCGTGTACTCGCGGCTCCACGGCTCGCCCGTGCCGACGTAGCGGACCGTCTCCGGGAGCTGGGCCAGCGCGAACAAGTCGTCGAAGAAGTCTTGGGACCACGCGTGCAGCGTGAGTCGTTTCGTGGTGATCGACACCGCCGTCAGTTTAGGCGTGTTCCGCCAGCAGCACACCGATTCCGTCCAGCTGACGACGCAGGCCGAACTCGAACGCCTCGTCCAGGTCGACGTCGGTCAGGCCCGTGATCACCTCCGCCAGCGCCGGGAACCGGCCTGACTCGAGGTGGCCGATCAGCAACGCCATGTCGGCTTCGAGGCGCTGACTTCCGGTGATCCCGGTGTCCTGTTCGGCCTCCACCTCGAACGCGTGGCTCACCGCGAGACCGCCGACCCAGCCATTGAGCGTCATGAGCACCTGCAGCTTCGTGCGCCGCGGCAGGGCGGTGCCGCTGAGCGCCCGCAACGACCAGTCCACCAGGCGCAGCCCGCTCGCGACCACCGGCGGCCGCACCAGCGAGTGCAGCATCACCGGCGCCAGCCACGGGTGCCGCCGGTACGCGCGCCACTGCGCCCGCGCCGCCAGGTCCAGCCGCGGCCGCCACTCCGCCGGCCCCGGCTCGGGGAGTGACTCGGCGCCGAACGCCGTGTCCGCCATCAGGCGGATCAGCTCTTCCTTGTCCGGGACGTGCCGGTACAGCGCCATCGGGCCGACGCCGAGCTCGGCCGCGAGCCGCCGCATCGACAGCGCGCCGCGGCCTTCGGCGTCGGCCAGCGCGATCGCCGCGCGGACCAGCCGGTCCCGGCCCAGCGGGGGTTTCTGCGGTGTCCGCTCGGCCACGACCGTGCCGCTGCCCGGCACCGCGCGCACCCAGCCCTGCTCACCCAGCGCGGACAGCGCTTTCGCCGCCGTCGCCATCGCCACGCCCCACTCCCGGACCAGGGAACGCGTGGACGGGACGCGGTCGCCGGGACGCAGCTCGCCCGCACTGATCCGGCGGCGCAGGTCCGCCACGATCCGCAGGTAGGGTGCCTGCTCGGCCACGCACACCGCCGATCCGTACTAGAACACTTTCCCCGGCCACCTAGAACGGTTTCAGGGTACTCCCCCATTGTCGCCAGCGAGCATTGTGACGCCGACCAGCCGGTCCATACGGTGCGAATACACCGTACGAACAAGGGGGCCGTCATGACCACGATCGAAAAACCCGGAGTCCGCCACACGAAGCAGGCGTGGTGGCGCCGCCCGTGGGTGTTCCCGCTGGGCCTGCTCGTCACGGTGTTCCTCGTGTACTCGCTGCCGCCCTACCTCGGGCTCGACCCGGCGCAGTCGCGGATCCAGGCGCCCATGAGCTGGTACTACCCGGTGCTGGTGACGCACATCGGCTTCGCGTCCATCGCGATGGTGACCTGCGCGCTGCAGATCTGGCCGTGGCTGCGCCAGAAGTACCCGGTGGTGCACCGGCGCACCGGCCGCGTGTACGTCTTCGCCGGCGCGGTCCCGGCGTCGATCGCGGGGTTCGCCATCGCGCTCGCCGCGCCGTTCGGGCCGATCGGCGCGGTGTCGAACGTGCTGCTGGCGACGCTCTGGTTCGGCTGCACCGTGCAGGGCTACCGGATGGCGCGGGCTCGCCGCTTCGGCGACCACCGGCGCTGGATGGTCCGCAGCTTCGCCCTCTGCATGTCCATCATCAGCAACCGGATCTGGGGCGTGGTCTGGGCGATGGTGTTCGCGCCGCAGCTGGACACGACGTTCGGCGGCAGCGAGCTGGCCATGGGGCAAGCGATCGCGGGCGTCACGACGTGGACCGGCTGGGTGCTGCCGCTGCTGGTCGCCGAGTGGTGGCTGACGCGGAGCCGGAAGAAGGCGGGTTCCCGCTGACCGGGGTACCCCGTTCGGCCTATGGTCCGGACCACATTAATGGTCTATACCAATCATGACCGGAATTCCCCGCCGCGCGCACCTCGTCGTGGAGGTTTCCCATGCGACTCCGTTCCTTCCTGTCCGCTTTGGCCGGCTTGGCCCTCGCCACCACCGGCTTCGCCGTCCCGGCCGAAGCCGCCGCCGGGTCCCCGATCCCCGTCGGCCCCTACGTCGACATGGGCGCCTGGCCGACGCCCAGCCTGTCGGCGATGTCCGCGGCCAGCGGCGTCAAGGGCTTCACGCTGGCCTTCGTCAACTCCTACGGCTGCAAGGCCAGCTGGTTCGGCGCCTACGACCCGCGCACCGCTTGGCAGAAGGACGAAATCACCAAGATCCGCAACGCCGGCGGCGACGTCAAGATCTCCTTCGGCGGCGCGTCCGGCATCGAGCTGGCCCAGGCGTGCAGCACGTCCGCGCAGGTCGCGGCCGAGTACGACGCCGTCGTCAAGGCGTACGGCCTCAAGTACGCCGACTTCGACATCGAGGGCGCGGCGGTCGCGGACCCGGCGTCGATCACCCGCCGCTCCCAAGCCCTGAAAACGCTCCAGGACAACAACCCCGGCCTGAAGATCTCGCTGACCCTGCCGGTGCTGCCGAACGGCCTGACCGCCGACGGGCTCAACGTCGTCAAGGCCGCCAAGAACGCCGGCGTGAACCTCGACCTGGTCAACATCATGGCGATGGACTACTACCAGGGCGCCGGCGACCAGGGCGCGAAAGCGATTTCCGCGGCCAAGGCGACCCAGGCGCAGCTCAAGTCGCTCTACGGGCTGAGCGACGCGGCGGCGTGGAAGAAGGTCGGCGTCACCCCGATGATCGGCGTCAACGACTCGCAGAACGAGATCTTCTACCAGAAGGACGCCAAGGCGCTGGTGGCGTTCGCGAAGACCGTCCACCTGGGCATGCTGTCGTTCTGGGAGGCCGGCCGCGACGCCAACGCGTGCACCGGCGCGCTCTACAAGTGCACGAACGTGCCGCAGGCGAAGTACGAGTTCGCGAAGATCTTCGCGGGCTACACCGGCTGAGTCACCACCGGGCGGCGTCCGCGAGCAGTGCGTCCCGCACCGCCGCGGGCCCCGCCCGGCACGGCTCGGTCCGGGTCACGACGAACAACGTGTTGATCGGCGGCTCCTCCGGTTCGAGCAACGCGACCAGCGAGCCGGACGCCAGCTCGGCCGCGCACAGGTACCGCGGCAGCACACTGACGCCGAACCCGGCCAGCACGCAGGCCAGGACGCCACGCAGGTCCGGGACCACCACGGCCGGCCCGGCGGGCGGCCGGACGCCGAGCACCGAACGCCAGTAGCGGCGGATGATCGGCAAGTCTTCGGCGTAGGCGACCAGCGGCGCGGTCCGCGGGTCGCCGGTGAAGCCGCGCGGGCCGACCAGCACGAACTCCTCGTCGGTCAACGGCGTCGCCGCGAAGCCGCGGCCCCGGGGCCGGATCGTCGACACCACGAGGTCGAACCGGCGCTGGGCGAGGCCCGCGAGGAGGTCGTCGGCCAGGCCGAACGTCACCCGCAGCCGCAGGCCCGAAGCGACCAGCCCGGCCAGTGCGGGCAGCACCCGGAGCGTGGTCAGCTCGGCGGGCCCGGCCAGGTGCACCGGCGACGCGAACGGGTCGTCGCCGACCGTCACCGAAGACAGCGCGTCGATGTGCGGCGCGATCCGGGCGGCCAGCTCGTCGGCCGCCGGGGTCGGCGTGACGCCCCGGGCGCCGCGCACGAACAGCTGCCGCCCCAGCTCGTCTTCGAGGGTTCTGACCTGCGCGGTCACCGTCGGCTGGGACAACCCCAGCGACGGCGCCGCGCCGGTCAGCGATCCCGCCCGGTAAACGGCCAGGAACGTCCTCAGCAAGTCGAGGTTCAGGACGGGCTCATGGCAGGTAGTACATCGGGTTCGGCAGCTTGATCGGACGCAGCGCGTAGCCGCCCTCGAGGTCGCTGAACTGGTCGCCGACGTTGAGCACGATCTTCGCGCCGGTGGCCTCGATGTGCGCCCGCGTGCCCGACTTGTACTGGACGGTGTTGCAGGTCAGCCCGCACGGCAAGTAGTCGGGCGCGGTCACCTTCGGCTTGAAGAACGCGCCGGCCGGGGCCGGGTAGCCCTCGTTCGCGAGGTTCTTCAGCGACTGCGGCCCCTGCAGCTCGTTGCGGCCGGTCAGGAAGTACAGCTTGACGCCGTGCTGCACGGCCCAGTTCGTCAGCTCCAGCACCGGCTTGTTCGCGGTGAAGGTGCCGTTGTCGATGGCCTGCTGCTGCTTGACCGGGTCGAAGCCGAAGTCGTTGTCGGCCTCCCAGCCGTAGGTGATCTCGGACGTGTCGTCGACGTCCAGCACGATCGCCGGGTTCTTCACGCGACCGAGCTGCTGCTGCAGGTAGCGCTTCGCGTCGGCGACGACGTTCTTGGTGTCCTTCGCGAACCGGCTGGTGTCGGAGTAGTGGTGCTTGCCCGCGGCGTCGAGGTAGTCGCCGTAGTAGGCCTTGACGTCGTTCTTGACCTGGCCGATGTTGGCCGGCTCCTTCGCGCGGGCGGCGGTCGCGTCGTCCGAGCCGGCGAGCGCGGTCGCCCCCGAGGCGACGGTGGCGCCGATGGCCGCGGCGGCGGCGAGCTTGACGAGACCTGACCATTTTCCGGACACGGCGACCCTCCAGTGGTGACTTGCCAACCCCGGGGAACCTACGTCACGTTCACCCGGAGTTCCACCCCTCGAAAGTTTCCGCTCACCTTTCGGCGCGACACAGGAACGCCACCGGCGACCGCCCGATCCGCGTGAGCACGACCGACGCTTCCGCGTCACCACGTGGTTTCAGCCGTCGCCGCAAGACATCCGGGTCGACGTCCAGGCCGCGGACCAGGATTTCCAGCCGCCCGACGTCGTGTCGCTTGAGGACGGCTTTGAGCGCCTTCTCGCTGTAGGGCCCCTGCTCCAGGACGCGGAAGGCTCGCACGCCCGGTGGCGGGGTGTCGCCGGTCAGGTACGCGATGCGTTCGTCCAGCTGCCACAACCCGTGCCGGGCCGCGTAGTGACGGACCAGCCCGGCCCGGACGACGGCGCCATCGGGGTCGACGATCCACTCCCCCGGCGCCCGGGTGGGCAGTTCGTCCGGTTCGGTGTCGGTGACCGTCCACTGTGTCCCGTCCGAGCGCAGCACGCTCGCCCGCCGCGTGACTCCGGTGCCGAGCCCCCGCCAGAGACAGGATTCCCGGACCTGGCCGTCGAGCGACACCAGCTCGACCTCCTCCGCCCACGGCGTGAGCGCGAAGTCGAGGCCGGGCGCGCACTTCACGGACAACGGGCGGCCCGGGTAGGCCTCGACGAGGCCGTCGAGGGGTGGCGCGAAGTCCGCCGGTTTCCATGCCCGCCGCCCGGCCGAGTCACGCCGGGCCGGATCCGCGACGACCACGCCGGACCGGCTGACCGGGCGCAGCGCGTCGGCCCGCACGAGTCCGAAGGAGACACCCGCGCTGATTCCGTTGTGCCGGGCCATCTCCAGCCGCACCTGGTCCAGATCGGACCCGAGCGCGCGCCGCGCCACCCGCGCGATCTCGACGAGGTCGGCCCCCACCGAGCACGTGACGTCGTGGACGTCGAGCCCGGCCAGCCGCCGTGCCCGGTGCCGGGCGACCGGTGTGGCACTCGCCTGCTGGAGCGCGTCCGAGGTGAACAGACCGTCCTCGAAGGACAGCTTCGACACGGCTTTTCGGCGCAGCAGCACGGTTTCCAGGACCGCGGCCGCGTGCTCCTCGCCCACGAGACGGCGAACAGCGGCGACCGAAGCGATGTGGTCGGTCAGCGGCAGCGCCGAAACCTCGGCGAGCGCCGCCACACCCGCGTCGGAACGCAGGTAGGCGACGTCGCCGAGGCTGAACGAATACGCCAACTCAGGACGGCCGCTTGGTCCCGGTGATCATCACGTTGTAGAACAGCTCGCGCGGCAGGATCTTCGCCAGCAGCTTCTTGTCCACAGCGGACAGCCGCAGCCACAGGTGGTAGGCGAACAGGCGCCAGCGCACGGTCAGCTTTTCCTGCGGCACCGCGGCTTCGAACGTCCGGATCGGCCAGCCGGCCAGCGCGGCCGCGAACTCCTCGGTGACCGCGTGCACGTCCTGCGCGCCGGCCCCGCGGGCCCACGACTCCAGCTCCGACGGGTCGAAGGTGTGGATGTCGACCACGGCCTCCAGCGCGGCGGCGCGGGACGACTCGTCCAGTTCGGACTGCGGACGCCGCCAGCCGCTCAACGCGGGCAGCTTCGTCACGCGCGTGGTCAGGAACCAGGTGAACTGGCCGAGCTTGCGGGCGTAGAAGTCGCCGATCTTGGTCGGCTCGCCGGCGAAGACGAACCGGCCGCCCGGCTTGAGCACGCGCAGCACCTCGCGGAACGCCGCCTGGACGTCCGGGATGTGGTGCAGCACCGCGTGCCCGACCACGAGGTCGAACGTGTTGTCCTCGTACGGGATGCGTTCGGCGTCGGCGACCCGGCCGTCGACGTCGAGGCCGAGCTTCTCGGCGTTGCGCAGCGCGACCTGGACCATGCCGGGCGAGAGGTCGGTGACCGACCCCTTCTTGGCGACGCCGCCCTGCATGAGGTTCAGCAGGAAGAAGCCGGTGCCGCTGCCCAGCTCCATCGCGTGCTGGTAGGGCTGGCCGTCCTCGCCCGCGACGGCGTTGAACACGTCGGTGGCGTAGGAGATGCAGCGCTCGTCGTACGAGATCGACCACTTCTCGTCGTAGGTGCCGGCTTCCCAGTCGTGGTACAGCACGTTCGCGAGCTTGGGGTCGGCGTAGGCCGCCTGGACCTCTTCCGCGGTGGCGTGCGGGTTCGGGGCCGGGTCGTTCACGTCGGTCAAGGCGTCATTTCCCTTCGAAAGTGGCCTTGCCGGGCCCGTTTTCGATGAACGACTTCATGCCGTTCCGCTGGTCTTCGGTCGCCCAGAGCGCGGCGAACAGGTGTGATTCGAGCTTGAGCGCGTTCGGGAGGTCCACGTCGAGGCCGCCGTCGATGGCCGCCTTCGCCGCGCGCAGCGCCACCGCGGGGCCGTTCGCGAACTGGGCCGCCCACTTGTGCGCGGCCGCGTAGACGTCGTCGGGAGCGACGACCTGGTCGACGATCCCGAGAGCCAGTGCTTCCTGGGCCTTGACGAACCGTCCGGTGTAGACGATGTCCTTGGTCTTGCTCGGCCCGATCAGCCGCGCCAGGCGCTGGGTGCCGCCCGCGCCGGGGATGACGCCGAGCTGGATCTCGGGCTGACCGACCTTGACGTTGTCGCCGGCGACGCGCCAGTCGGCCGTCAGCGCCAGTTCGAGGCCGCCGCCGAGGGCGTAGCCGGTGATGGCCGCGACGACCGGCTTCGGGATGTTCGCGATGGCCGCGAGGGTGCCGGTGAGGTTCGCACCGAACTTGGCGATCTCCGGGTAGGTGCGGGTGGCCATCTCCTTGATGTCCGCGCCGCCCGCGAAAGTCTTCTCGCCGCCGTAGAGGATCACCGCGCGGACGTCGTCGCGCTCGGTCGCCTCCTTCGCCAGCTCGGCGAGCTCGGCGGTGACCTGGGCGTTCAGGGCGTTGACCGGCGGCCGGTCGAGCCGGATCGTGCCGACCCCGTCCTTGACCTCGAGGGTTACGAACTCTCCCACGTCACTCCTCCTCGTTGACGGATTGCCAGCAGGCTACCGGCCGGTAGCGTCAGCTTAGCGACGGCGGGCGAAGAAGCGATCGCCGGAACGCTCGAGCACGAGGTCCTGGTCGAACGTCTTCGACAGGTTTTCGCTGGTGATGACGTCGTCGACCAGGCCGGACACCACCGCGTGGCCGTCGCGCAGCAGCAGCGCGTGGGTGAACCCCGGCGGGATCTCCTCGACGTGGTGGGTGACCAGGACCAGGGCCGGCGCCTCCGGGTCGAGGGCCAGGTCGGACAGCCGCGCGACGAGATCCTCGCGACCACCCAGGTCCAAGCCCGCGGCCGGCTCGTCGAGCAGCAGCATCTCCGGGTCGGTCATCAGCGACCGGGCGATCAGCGCGCGCTTGCGCTCGCCCTCGGACAGCGTGCCGAACGTGCGCTCGGCCAGGTGCCCGATGCCCATCGCTTCGAGCAGCTCGCTCGCGCGAGCGGTGTCGAGGGTGTCGTATTCCTCACGCCAGCGCCCGAGCACCGCGTAGCCGGCGCTGACCACGACGTCCTTGACCAGCTCGTCGCCCGGCACGCGCTGGGCGATGGCGGCCGAGGTGAAGCCGATGCGCGGACGCAGGTCGAAGATGTTGACCCGGCCGATGCGCTCGCCGAGCAGGTCGACCTCGCCGGTGGTCGGGTGCAGTTCGGCCGCGGCGAGGCGCAGCAGGGTGGTCTTGCCCGCGCCGTTCGGGCCGAGCACCACCCAGCGCTCGTCGAGTTCCACGGACCAGTCGAGGCCGGCGAGGAGGTCGTTGGTCCCCCGGCGGACGCCGACACCGGCCATCCGGACCACGAGGTCGTCAAGTTCGCTGGGCTGGATCGGCTCGCTCACGAAGCCCATTCTGTCTGCCGTCGCGCGCGCGTGCGCACCCGCCCGGGTGAGACGGCGAACCGGCAGGTCGGAGTGCGTCCACGAAGTGGAACGCCGGGCCTGCCGCGACCCGGCTGTGGCACGATCACCGCATGTCCGCCGACGCGCCCGTGACCCCGGTGACCCGGGGCTCGTTCTGGCGCCGTCGCGCGATCGACCTGCTCCTCGTCGCTTCGGCCGGGTGTACGCGGGCGCGGCTTCGCTGATCTTCCGTGCGGTGCCGCGCTGCCTCGCGTCCTGATCACCTGCTGTCCGAGGAGCCCCCGCGTTGACCACTTCGCTGACCCGTCCCGCCGTCGAAATCCACCCGCGGCTGACCGACCCGCTGCTGCCCGAGCTGCTGCACCCGTCGCGGCTGCTCTGGACGCCGCGGGAGCTGGCCGAGCTGACCACGACCGTCACCACCGAGCTGACCTCGAGCGTCAAGGACATCCTGCGCTTCGACGAAGACCGCCGCTGGTGGGCGCGGCTGGCGCTGACCGACGGCGTCGAGCTGTGGCTGCTGTCGTGGCTGCCGGGCCAGCACACCAAGCCGCACGACCACGGCGGCGCGTCGGGCTCGTTCACCGTCCTGCAGGGCGAGCTCGGCGAGGAGTACCGCTATCCCGGCGGGCCGGTCCGCCGGCGCACGCACCTCGCGGGGCAGGGCATCGGCTTCGGCGCCGGGCGCGCCCACCAGGTCACCGGCATCGGTGACGCGCCCGCGGCGAGCGTCCACGCGTACTCGCCGCCGCTGGTGCCGACGCGGGAGTACGCGACACTCGCCGACGTGCCGGCCGAGATCCCGCCGCTGCCGGTTATCGTCGGCGGATGAGCGCCATCGACTCCTTCCTCGAGCAGGCCCGCTCCGGCCTGGACCGGGTCGCCCCGGCCCGGGCCCACGAGCTGCAGGAGGCGGGCGCGCTGCTCGTCGACATCCGGCCACTGGCGAACCGCGAAGCCGAGGGCGAGATCCCGGGCGCGGTGGTCGTCGAGCGGATCCACCTGGAGTGGCGGCTGGCGCCGGACAGCGAGTGGAAGCTGCCCGGCGTGACGGCCGACTCGACGGTGGTCGTGCTGTGCAACGAGGGCTATTCGTCGAGCCTCGCGGCGGCGGACCTGCAACAGCTGGGCCTGGCCCGCGCGACCGATCTCGAAGGCGGCTTCCGCGCCTGGGCCGCCGCCGGCCTGCCCGTGCAGACCGGCGGCAGCCCCGCGGTGCCCTAGGCGGCGTCCTGCAAGTCAAGCTCGCGGTCTTCGCGCCCAGGCGGCCCCTGACGGCACGGGCGGATCACCCGAGTACGGCCCAGTACGAGGGTGCTCCGCCCGCACCGCCAGGAACCACCTGGATCACGAAGCCCATCGAGCAGACTCACAGGACACCACCTAGGCGAGGGCGGGCGCGACCTTCTCGGCGAACAGGTCGATGCCGGACCGGTCGTACGCGGCTTCGGGGAAGTTGAAGATCGCGTAGGACATGCCGAGCTCGCCCAGCGCGGCGAGCTTCTCGGTGACCTGCTCCGGCGTGCCCGTCGTCGGGCTGTTCACGAAGACGCTGTGCCAGCGCTCGGCGGCGTCCGCCGGCACGTACTTGCCGAGGTGGGACTTCAGCCAGGCCAGCTTGTCCTGGACGTCCTTTTCGGTCTCCCCGATGACCGAGTTGTGGTTGACCGAGCGGACGATCGCGTCGAAGTCGGTGCCGACGTCCTTGCAGTGCTGCGCGAGGATCTCCGACTTGCGGGTGAACGTCTCGGGGTCGCCGGCGAAGTTCGTGTACTTCGCGTACTTCGCGGCGATCTTGAGGGTCTTCTTCTCACCGCCACCGGCGATCCAGAGCGGGATGCCGCCTTCCTGCGGCGGCAGCGGACGCAGGATCGCGCCGTCGGTCTGATACTGCTTACCGTCCAGTGTGGACGTTCCGGTGGTCCAGAGGTCACGCATGATCTGCACGCCCTCGTCGAGCTGGGCGAGCCGGTCACCGGCGCCGGGGAACCCGTAGCCGTAGGCCCGCCACTCGTGCTCGTACCAGCCCGCGCCGATGCCCATCTCGACGCGGCCGCCGGAGATGATGTCGGCGGTGGCGGCGACCTTCGCGAGGTAAGCCGGGTTCCGGTACCCCATGCAGGTGCACATCTGGCCGAGCCGCACGGTGTCGGTCGCGGCGGCGAACGCCGAGATCAGCGACCAGGCCTCGTGCGTGGCCTCCTCGGTCGGGACCGGCACGGTGTGGAAGTGGTCGTAGACCCAGATCGATTCGAAGGGGCCGGCCTCCGCGTGTTTCGCGAGGCCGAGCATGGTCTTCCAGTGGTCCGCGGGGTCGATGCCGGCGAGGTCGATCCGCCAGCCCTGCGGGACGAACATTCCGAAGCGCATGCGTCCAACCTAACGCCGCGGGTGCCCTGGTGCGCAGCGATTTCCGGCTGGAGTTGCTCCAGGTCAGTGCCCGGTCCAGTGGTCGTGAACGGCGTCGCTCAGGTCCTGGACACGCCGGTAGAACGCGGCTACGTCGGTGATGGCCCGCGGGTCGAGCGCGGCGACCAGCGGTCGGGGTTGTGGTTGCGGCTGCTCCGGCGGCGCCGCGGCCGGCGCCGGCTGAGCGCCGAAGGTTCGCACCGGGTCAGCACCGGGCGTGGTGGCCGGTCTGACCGGAGCGGCGACCTCCTCGCCCACGACAACGCCGGCCGAGCGCAGTTCTTCTGCTGCCTCGCGCAACCGGGCACCGGCCTGCCCGGCGGCTTCGAGCCGGCGTTGCTCCAGCCGGGCCAGGGCCCCGCTTTCCGACTCGTAGTTCCGCCGATCAGCGAGGTCCGCCAGGACCTGCACGTAGTCACCGAGTGCCCTCGCGGCGACCTCGTGCGCGGCAGCCGTGGACCGGATCCGTCTCGCGCGAGCCGTCCGCGCGGCCGCGAACGCGTCGTACGCCCCGCCTGCCCAATGCGCCGGATCGACCGCGGCCAGGTCTTCGGCGAGGTCGTCGAGAGCGCGGGCGAGGCCACGGAGGCGGTCGGTCTCCCCGCGAAGCAGGTTGATGGTCCCCTTCGACCAAGGGGTCGATTGCTCGGCCATGTCCGGTCCGTCGCTCAGCCCAGCGCCGCCGGGATGACCCCGGACGGCTGGGCTGTCTCCACGGCCGGGAATTCCCAGTGGACGTCATCCTCGTGCTTCGCGTACCGCTCGGCGCCTTCTCGCAGCCCGTTCCCGAGTTCATCGAGGTCACCGACGAGTCCCTTGACCGCGTCCGCGGAAGCACCCTGGAAATCACTCAGCGCGTCCGCCAGCAGAGGGTCACCGGCCTGCTCCGCCTTGGCGGCGTAGCGCAGCGCGGGCTGTTCGGCGCACTCGCGTGCGAGTCCGACCAGCCGGATGCCTGCCGCGCGCAGCTCGTCCGGCGCGACCTCGAAGCCGCTCATCGCAGTGGTTCCTCACTCGTCAGCCTCGGCCGGCCAGCCGGGCGATCTCGATCGGGGGCAGGGGTAGCGCGGTTTGGGCGTCGGAGCCGCGACGGGCACTCGGGTTGATCAACACCCCGGTCGGCTCCGGCCGGTCGTAGGCATCCCGGACGAAGTCACGGCCGCTGGCCTCGACCGTCCGCCGCCACCGCGGTCCGGCCACCGCCCGATACGCGTCGAGGCGGGCGGCATCGGTGAACACGCACAGCCAGGCTCCCCATTCGCCGAGCTCGACCGGCAGCACGCGGCCGTCCCCGCTCGCCGGCGCGAAGCCACGCCCGGCCAGGAACACCTCGATGCTGCGGCAGACCAGCAGCGGGGCCCGCTCGGCGTCCGGGGTGGACAGGATGCGGAGCAGCTCGGTCACCTCGCCACGCGGCGCGGGCACCACCGCCGGCAGATCGTCGGGCGGACTGTTGTGCTCGAGCCACCGCGACGCGGCTCGCAGCTCGCGGTCCCCGAATTCACGGTGTGCGCGCCCCAGGCTGCGCTCCAGGTGCTCGTGGAACACCTCGATCCGCCGCCGGCAGGTGCGGTCCGACAGCCCCGCCAGCTTGAGGTTCCCCAGCCGCTCGCCCAGGTTGGCCGTCACGGGCACGGATCCCAGGTTGTACGCCGTCCAGATGACGAACGCGAGATCACGGTCGCCGATCTCGTCGAGCACGGCCTTGAGCCGGAGCACGACGATCGCCCGCACGCGATCGACGGGATCGTCGTCGCCGACGCCCCAGAGGGCACGCAGGGCCGGACCGAGCTGTTCCCGCAGATCAGCCCGTTGTATTCCCCATCCCTTGTGGAGACGGAGGGCAGATTTCCGCGACGCGCCCGCGAGCACCGACGTCAATCACCTCTCCTTTCTCCTTGATCGTGGGAAACGCATCATAAAGGACTGTCTCGCGCCGAGTGCAGCAACCTTTACCCGCGGCGTGGCCGTTCAAAAAACGTCCGCGACCTGGCTTTATGACAATTTGTGGACATAAATCAGCGGACCAGTCGACGTTTTGGCCACGAAGTCGCCATGACCATTCCATGACCAAAACAAACCGTACAAGCGTTCGGCGACCGGTTCCTGACCAGAACCGCCGGCCGGCGACCGAAAAACGATCACGGTGCCTACTGTCGATTCCGTCGGCCGCGAACGGACGCTGCCCCCGAACCTGGAGACACCATGGAAATGGCCCTGATCGCCGGCCTGGCCTACCTGGCCGGCGTGACTTCGACCAGCCTGGCCGTCGTACTGTGGTCACGCCGCCGGCCAGCGCACGAGCACCGGTGCGTGATCGTCGCCCCGCAGCGTCCCTTCGGGCCGGGTCCGCTCCCGCCGTACTGGGCGACCCCGCGCCACCTGCCCCCGGACTTCCCGGGCCCGGCCGCGCCGCCGCCCTACTGGTGATTCAGGCCAGCACCACGCGGGCCAGCTCGGCCGGCGCGGCCAGCAGCCCGTGCTTCGGCAGCACCCGCACCGTGTACCCGATCGACCCCGGCCGCGGCAGCTTCAGCCGGGCCGCGAACGCGCCGATGCCGTCTTCGGTCATCGGGACCGTCACCGCGTCGCGCAGCTCGTCGTCGTCGCCCACCCGGCCGACCACCGCCTGGATGTCCACTTCGGACTGGTCGAGGCCGGCCAGGTCGATGCGGGCGCGGATCGTCACCTCGGTGCCGACCACCAGCCGCTCGGTCGCCTCCACCAGCAGCTCCGAGTCGAAGATCCGCACGCGCGGCCACGACACCTCGAGCTTCGTGCGGTAGTCCGCCAGCGACAGCGCGCCGCGGTAGCCGTCGCCCGTCGCCGCCGCCACCATGCGAGATGCCGGGAGGTAGCCGTTGTCGACGTACTCGCGGACCATCCGGGACGCCTGCACCCGCGGCCCGAGCGTCTCCAGCGTGTGCCACACCATCGACAGCCAGCCGGTCGGCACGCCGTCGGCGGAGCGGTCGTAGTACAGCGGCGCGATCTGCTGGCCGAGCAGCTCGTAGAGCGCCGCGGCCTCGAGGTCGTCGCGCCGCAGCGGGTCGGTGACGCCGTCCGCGGTCGGGATCGCCCAGCCGTTGCTGCCGTCGTAGCACTCGTCCCACCAGCCGTCGCGGATCGACAGGTTCAGCCCGCCGTTCAGCGCCGACTTCATCCCCGACGTCCCGCACGCTTCCAGCGGCCGCACCGGGTTGTTCAGCCAGACGTCGCAGCCCCGGTACAGGTAGCGCGCCATCGACATGTCGTAGTCCGGCAGGAAGACGATCCGGTGCCGGACGTCCGCGCCGTCGACGAACCGGACGATCTGCTGGATCAGCTGCTTGCCGTTCTCGTCGGCCGGGTGCGACTTGCCGGCCACGACGACCTGGATCGGGCGCTGCTCGTCGAGCAGCAGCGTGCGCAGCCGCTCCGGGTCGCGCAGCATCAGCGTCAGGCGCTTGTAGGTCGGCACCCGGCGGGCGAACCCGACGGTCAGCACGTCCGGGTCGAACACCGAGTCCACCCAGCCCAGCTCGAGCGGTGACGCGCCGCGCTGCAGCCACGCCGCGCGGACCCGCCGCCGGACCTCGTGCACCAGCTTCTCGCGCAGCTCGCGCCGCAGCTCCCACAGCTGGGCGTCGGTGACGCCGTCGCGCAGCGGCCCCTCGCCGACGTCGAGGCCCCACTCGCGGCCGAGCAGCGTGCTCAGCTCGCGCGCCACCCAGGTCGGGCCGTGGACGCCGTTGGTCACCGACGAGATCGGCACCTCGTCGTGGTCGAAGCCGGGCCACAGCCGCGAGAACATCTTGCGGGTGACGCGCCCGTGCAGCTGCGAGACGCCGTTGGCGCGCTGCGCCAGCCGCAGGCCCATGTGCGCCATGTTGAACAGGCCCGGGTTGTCCTCGGCGCCGAGCGCGAGGACGCGCCGCGGGTCGATGTCCGGGACCAGCCTGCCGTCGGCGAAGTAGCGCTGCACCAGGTCGACCGGGAACCGGTCGATGCCCGCGCTGACCGGGGTGTGCGTGGTGAACACCGTGCCGGCCCGGACCGCGGGCATGGCCTCGTCGAACGCCAGGCCGTCGGCCTGGACGATCTCGCGCGCGCGTTCCAGGCCGAGGAAGCCCGCGTGTCCCTCGTTCGTGTGAAACACCATCGGCTGCGGGTGGCCGGTCAGCTCGCAGAACTTGCGGACGGCGCGGAACCCGCCGATGCCGGCCAGGATCTCCTGCCGCAGCCGGTGGTCGGCGTCGCCGCCGTAGAGCCGGTCGGTGACGCCGCGCAGGTCCTCGTCGTTGGCCTCGGTGTCGGTGTCGAGCAGCAGCAGCGGCACGCGTCCGACGCGGGCCTGCCAGATCTGCGCGCACAGCTCGCGCCCGCCAGGCATCGCGACGCCGATCAGCACCGGCCGCCCGCCCGCGGTCAGCAGCTCCAGCGGGAACGCGTTGGGGTCGATCACCGGGTAGTGCTCGACCTGCCAGCCGTCGAGCGAGAGCGACTGGCGGAAGTAGCCGTTGCGGTAGAGCAGTCCGACGCCGACCATCGGCACGCCCAGGTCGGACGCGGCCTTGAGGTGGTCGCCGGCCAGCACGCCGAGGCCGCCGGAGTAGTTCGGCAGCGCTTCGGTGACGCCGAACTCCATGGAGAAGTAGGCGACCGCGGGTGGGAGATCGTCGTCACGCTGCTGGTACCAGCGCGGCTCCGACAGGTAGTTCTCCAGGTCCGCGGCCGCGTCACGGGCGCGCGCGAGGAAGTCGTCGTCGACGGCGAGCTCGTCGAGACGCGCCGGCGGCAGCGCGGTGAGCATCCGCAGCGGGTCGCGCACCGCGTTGAACAGCTCGGCGTCCATCGACGCGAAGAGGTCGCGCGTCGGCGGGTGCCAGGTCCAACGCAGGTTGGTGGCCAGCGCGCCGAGGCCCGACAGCGATTCCGGGAGGCTGGCGCGGACGGTGAACCGGCGGACTGCACGCATGGGAAGCGACGATATCGGGCCGCGGACGCCCGTGCGCAAGGGAGCAGTTCCGGGATAACGTGCACGCCCCGCGAATGCCCTGGGTAGGGTCCTGCGCATCCGTACCGGGTGGGCACGAGAGCGAGTGAACGAGATGATCCCAGGGGGAGGACGGCGCACGCTGGTCGCGCTGCTCGCCGTCGCGGCGGTGGCCGTGAGCGGCTGCAACGACAAGGGCGGCGCCACCGGCGACCCGGCCAAGGACCCCGGCGCCGGTGCGGTCGCCGGGCTGCCGGTGACCCACTTCGAGAGCGGCCTCAAGCCGGACGCGCCCACGCCGAAGGTCGACGTCAAGAACGCCGACGGCGGTGAGGACGACAAGCTCGCCACCGCCGCGATCGACGACGTCCAGACGTACTGGAACGAACGCCTGCCCGCCGACTTCGGCCAGCAGTTCGAGCCGGTGAAGTCGCTGCTGTCCTACGACTCGGACACCGACACCGAGACCACCGGCTGCGGCAGCGTCAAGAAGCTCGTGAACGCGTTCTACTGCTCGGCCGACGACTCGGTGGCCTGGGACCGCGGGGTGCTGCTGCCGATGCTGCGCCAGCGGTTCGGGCCGATGTCCGTGGTCGTCGTGCTGGCGCACGAGTTCGGCCACGCCGTCCAGTTCCGGCTGGGCGACAAGGCCGGGATCGCCAAGAGCACCCCGACCGTCGTGAAGGAGCAGCAGGCCGACTGCTTCGCCGGCGGCTACTTCCGCTGGGTCGCCGAGGACAAGAGCAAGTTCTACCGCGTGTCGACGTCCGAGGGCCTGAACCAGGTCATGGCGGCGATGTTCCTGATCCGCGACACCGCGGGCACCAGCGGCGCCGACCGCGGCGCGCACGGCACGGCGTTCGACCGCACCTTCGCCTTCCAGACCGGGTTCGAGAAGGGCCCGAAGGAATGCGCGGCGATGAACGCGGAGAACGTCAAGGCGCGGCTCACCGAGCGTCCCTTCGACAAGGGTGACACCGGCAAGGGCGACACGAAGTTCAACCAGTCCGCCGTCGAGCTGCTGAAGAAGAGCCTCGACGAGGCGTTCAAGGGCGCCGGGGTGGCCGCGCCGGAGATCGCCGACGGCGGCAGCTGCCAGACCACGCCGCCGGCGTCGTACTGCCCGGACGACAACACGGTGAGCATCGACCTCGCCAAGCTGTCCGCGCTGGCCCAGCCGATCGACCGCAAGGCCGAGATGCAGGGCGACGACCCGGGCGGCATGGGTGACTTCGCGGCCTTCTCCGAGGTCGCTTCGCGGTACGCGCTGGGCATCCAGAAGGGCGTCGGCGCGTCGATCGACAACGCGAACGCGGGCCTGCGCACGGCCTGCCTGGTCGGCGCGTGGGCGGCGTTCACGAACCGCCCGGGCGACCTGCGGCTGTCCGCGGGTGACCTCGACGAGGCGATCGCGGACCTGCTGCAGCCGGAGAGCCTGGTGTCGGCCGACGTCAACGGCAAGCGCCCGGACAGCGGTTTCGACCGGGTCGAGTCGCTGCGGCGCGGCTACCTCGAGGGTTCGTCGGTCTGCTCGAAGCAGTACGCCTGAGGTCGCCCATGGCTGACAAGTGGCTGTCGGATACGCGCTCCTCGTACGACACCGACGCCCCCGGATACCTCGAGAAGGTGCGTGGGCTGCTCGACGAGCGGCCTTACCTGCGCGCGAGCCTGGCGCTGTTCGCCGAGGCGGTGCACAGCGCCGGAGGCGGGCCGGTCGCCGACGTCGGCTGCGGGCCGGGCTACGTCACCGGCCACCTCCAAGAGCTCGGTGTGGACGCGTTCGGCATCGACCTCTCGCCCGGGATGATCGCCATCGCGCGGCGCGACCACCCCGGCCTGCGCTTCGAGGTCGGGTCGATGACCGACCTCGACCTGGCGGACGGTTCGGTCGCCGGCGTGCTCGCGTTCTGGTCCGTCATCCACGTGCCCGACCACGCGGTGCCCGGCGTGTTCGAGCAGTTCCGCCGGGTGTTGCGGCCGGGAGGCCCGCTGCTGGTCGGCTTTCACGTCGGTGACGGGACGCAGCACACGTCCGAGGGCTACACCGGCCGCCCGGTCGACGTGGACAGCCACCACCGCCCGCCGGACCGGATCGCGGGCTGGCTGCGTGACGCGGGGTTCACGATCGAGGCCGAACTCGTCATCGGGCCGGACGAGGACGTCCCGGGAGCCGTCATCTTCGCGAGCAGCCCCGCCTGAGCGCGTGAAAAAGGCCCCCACCGCGTGGTGGGGGCCTTTTCGCGGGTTCTAGAAGAGGGCGCTCGCCAGGTTGCGGCGGGCCTTCATGACGCGCTCGTCGGCCGGGTCGAACAGGTCGAACAGCGCCACCAGGTGCTCGCGGACCCGGTTGCGGTCGTCGCCCGCGGTGCGGCGGACCGTGTCGATCAGGCGCTTGAAGCCCGCCTCGACGTCGTTCTCCGCGATCTCCAGGTCGGCCGCGTCGAGCTGGGCCGACAGGTCGGCCGGGTCGGCGTCGGCCTTCGCGCGGGCGTCCGGGTCGGCGCTCTCCGCGCGGGCGGTGAACTTGACCTGGGCCAGCGCGTTCTTGGCCAGCTCGTTGGCCGGTTCGACGTCGAGGATGCGCTCGTAGGCGGCCTGCGCGGCGGCGAAGTCGCCCCGCTCGAAGGCCTCTTCCGCCTCGGTGAAGCGCGGGTCCTCGGGCTCCTCGATCGGGCCGCCGCCGTTGGCCTCGGCCTCGGCGATCGCCGGCAGCTTGTCTCGCAGGGCTTCGAGCAGCGCGTTGATCCACTTGCGGATCTCGGGCTCGGGCAGGGCGCCGGAGAAGGCGTCGACCGGCTGGCCGCCGCCGATGGCGACGATCGTGGGGATGGACTGCGCGCCGAACAGCTGCGCGATGCGCGGGTTGGCGTCGACGTCGACCTTCGCCACGACCCACGCGCCACCGGACTCGGCGGCCATCCGCTCGAGCACCGGGGACAGCTGCTTGCAGGGGCCGCACCACTCGGCCCACAGGTCGACGATCACCAGCTGACGCAGGGACCGCTCGACGACCTCCTGCTGGAAGGTGGCCTCGGTGACGTCGATCACGGCCTCGGACGAACCCGGGGCGGACGGCGGCGGAGCGTCTCCGCCGGCCGGGCCGGCGGGCGGGGCCGGCTGCCTCTGCGCCGATTCGGCGCGGGCCTTGAGCGCGGACAAGTCGACCGCGCCGGACAGGGCGGCGGACAGGGCCGCTGACTTCGCTGCAGATCCGCGTGGCTGTGTCACGCTTCCATCCTGGCACGCGTGCCGCGTGCTTTCACCGGGTGCCCATCGCTTGGCAGGACGGCGCCGCGTGGGGCAGGCTCGGCCGGTGCACATCCGGCGTGACGTGAAAGTGGGGCTGTCCATCGTGGCCGCGCTCGCGTGGATCGGCGCGGTGACGCTGCTCATCGTGCACGAACCGGACCCAGGCGCGTCCTCACCCGGCGAGCTGCGCGACAAGCTCGCGTCGGCGCTGTCCGGGCACGACGCGGACGCCCTCGCCGGCCTGGTCGACTACCCGGGCTCCGGCGGGGACGACTTCGCGAAGGACTACGTGACGGCGCTGGCCGACCACGGTGTCCACGACGTGCGCGTGGAGCTGGGCCCGGACGCGGCGGCTCCGGCCCGCGCGACGGTCGAAGGCACCCTCGGCGACGGCCGTCCGTTCAGCTACGCGCTGAACGTGACGAGTGAAGACGGCCGCTGGACGGTCGCCTTCACCCCGCCACTTCCGTAGTCCCGAGCGCCCCAATGTGGCCTTCGGTGCGTCAGACGCAACCAAGGCCACATTGGGGTTGTTTCATCGTGAACGTGGCTGGTCAGGGTGCTGAGGTCCCTGTGGTTGCCTGTGGTGGCAGGAAGTGGTGGCGGGACCGGCGTGGCGAGCCTGGGCATAGGTGAAGCCCTCGGCAAGATCGAGATGTGAGTCAATCACCCGCCGAGGGCTTCGGTGCTCTTTCCTACCAGGTCACCCTTCCCCTGTCTCGTCAGACCCTGCAGCTGGTCGCCGGGCTGATCCGCGCCCACCGAGGCCGGCTGCGGTCTCGCTGGCGCAAAGCCACCCCCGCCGGGCAGGCGCTGACGGTGCTGGCGGTGCTGCGTCACGACCCGCGACTGGCCCACCTCGGCGCCGGCATGAACGTCTCCGCGTCCACGGTGCGGCGGTGGGTGCTGGAAGTCATCGGCCTGCTCGCCGCCCGCGCCACCCGCCTGAACCGGGTCCTGCGGCGCCAGGCCGCCCGGGGTGGTGAGGTGGTGCTGGTGGATGGCACCCTGATCCGGACCCGTCGCCGCACCGGACAAGCGAACCGGGCCCACTACAGCGGCAAACACAAACAGCACGGCCTGCTCACGCTCGGACTGACCGACGAGCAGGGCCGGCTGCTGTGGGTCTCGGCAGCCCTGCCGGGCAAGACCGCTGACATCACCGCCGCTCGCCGGTTACGCCTGCGCGAACGGCTGCACGCCCACGGCCTGACCCCGGCCGGGGACAAAGGGTTCCATGGCTGGCACAAAGACGTCCGCACCACCCGCGACTGCCCGGCCTGCGGCGGAGCATGTGAGCAGGTCGTGCTCACCCCTTACAAGGCCGAGGCGCGCCGGCCGCTGAGCAAGGCGCAGAAGCAGGCCAACGCCGCGTTCGCGGCGATGCGGTGCGCGGTGGAGGGCGGCTTCGCCGCCCTCAAACACTGGCACATCCTCGACCGGCTCCGTCTCAATGCCCGTCATGCGTCGACGTTGCTGCGGGCTTTGCTCGTGCTCACCCAGCACGAGCAGAACATCCGCGACAGTGCCCGCCTCGGTCTGGGGTGAGCATTACCAGACTCGGTCAACCCACCCTGATCAGCAGCGATCAGGATGAAACAACCCCATTGGGGCGCTTGGTCAGGACTCGCGAAGGTGGGCTTCGACGCGGTCCACCTTGGCTTCGAGCTGGCCTTCGAAGCCGGGCCGGATGTCGGCCTTCAGGACCAGGCCGACGCGGGCCGAGCCCTCCCCCGCGGCCTCGACCGCGCGCTTGACGACGTCCATCACCTCGTCCCACTCGCCCTCGATGTTCGTGAACATCGCGTTGGTCGAGTTGGGCAGGCCCGACTCACGGACCACCTTGACGGCGCGAGCGACGGCTTCGCTGACTCCGCCGTCGGGCTCCCCGCCGGACGGGCTCACGCTGAACGCGACGATCATGCTCGGAAGTCCCTTCTTCGGTGTTCTTTCCGCCGGTCGTGCGACACCCGCCGGTACCCGCTGGTAACTTCGCGTGTCATGAACCGTCCGCTGCCGTTCGACCCGATCGCCCGCGCGGCACAGCTGTGGGAGGACCGGATCGGGCCCTCCGGCACCATGGCCGCGGTGACCGGCGTGATGCGCGTCCAGCAGATCATCCAGTCCGCGGTGGACGGCGCGCTCAAGCCGCACGGCCTGACCTTCGCCCGGTACGAAGCGCTGGTGCTGCTCACCTTCGCCCGCAGCGCCAGCCTGCCGATGCGGGTGATGGGCGAGCGGCTCCAGCTGCACCCCACCAGTGTCACCAACATAGTCGACCGGCTGGAGAAGGACGGGCTCGTCAAGCGCGTCCCGCACCCGACCGACCGCCGCACGACGCTCGTCGAGATCACCGACGAAGGCCGCAAGCGCCGCGAGTCCGCGACGGCGGCCGTGACGGAGATCGACTTCGGCCTCAACGGGCTGACCGACCGGCAGACCGAGCAGCTCACCGACCTGCTGACGAAGGTCCGCCGCGCGGCCGGCGACTTCACCGAATGACAGAAAGGGCCCGCGCCGGAGCGCGGGCCCTTTCTCAGCTGCCGGGATCAGGCGGCGACGGGCTCCTTGACCTGGAACAGGCCGACACCGCCGTGGGACAGCCGCTGCGGGCCGTCGAGCTTGCCGTTGCGCAGCGCCCACTTCTCGAACAGCCACGTGAACAGCGGCGGGATGCTCGCGAGCAGGGCCAGCACCAGCGTCTTCGGGCGCCAGCCGAGCGGCTTCGCCACGGACAGGGAGACGACCACGTAGAGGACGAAGATCACGCCGTGCACCATGCCGATGACGGGCACGCCGCCCTCACCGGAGGAGTGCACGACGTACTTGAGGAACATCCCGACAAGCAGCGCCGCCCAGGACAGGGCTTCGGCGACTGCGGCCACGCGGAAAACTAGAGCGGCCTTGCTGGACACTTCTTCCTCCTGTGGGGTCTCACCACGTTTGTTTGGCACAAAAAACGTCCGACGCACCGTCCAAGGCGGACTGCCTGTGGACGTCAACGGCGCTGTCGGACGTGCTGATACCAGTGTGAGGCGTGACGGCCCTCACGGGAACACCGGGGCCCGTGACGATGCTCACGGCCGTGGTCCACTGTGGTCTGGACCACGGCCGTGAGCGGTGCCGGCTACCCCGCGCAGGGTGCTGGCGGAGCGGACGACGGTGACGTCGCCCACGTCGCCGACGCGGCGTCGGTGGTGAGGCCGAAGTCCAGCGTCGCGCCGTGCTTCAGCTGGTCGAAGCCCACATACACCTTGTCACTGGGCCTAGAGCCGACCTTGAGGCTCGAGACGTACTGCAGCTTCGAGCCGTCCGCGCCGGGCGCCTTGATCGTGATGTCGCGCCCGTTCTCCAGGTGCAGCACGGACTTCGCGAACCGCGGCGCGTTCAGCACGAAGTTCCCAGTACCTGGGACGGCGGGGTACATCCCCAGCGCGCTGAAGACGTACCACGCCGACATGGTGCCGAGGTCGTCGTTGCCGGTGACGCCGTTGGGCGCGTTGGTGAACAGCGTGTGCGCCGCCCGCACGACCGTCGACGTCTTCGCCGGCTGCCCGGTGAGCGCGTACATCCACGGCGAGTGCAGGTCCGGCTCGTTGTTCGGGTTGTACCGGAACTGGTCGTAGTAGTCGTACGGCCCGACGACCCAGTTCTCGCGGACCGCCGTCGCCGGGTTCTTCACCAGTTCGTCGTAGGCGAAGAAGTCGTCGAGGCGCTTGCCGGTGTTCGCCGGGCCGCCCATGCGCTGCACCAAGCCGGGCACGTCCTGCTGGACGAGCCACTGGTACTGCCAGGCCGTGCCCTCGTGGAAGCCGTCCTGGCTCTGCGGGCTGTACGGCTTGTCGGCGGGGCTGAACCAGTCGCCGCCCGCGACCTTAGGCCGGAAGAAGCCGGTGAAGCCGCGGTCGGTCTGCGTTTCGTCCCACAGCGTCCGGTAGGTCCGGCCCTTCGCGGCGAGCGCCGCCGCGTCGTCCTTCTTGCCGAGCGCCGCGGCCATGACCGACAGCGAACAGTCACCGAGCGCGTACTCCAGCGTCGCGGACGCGCCGTGGTTCGGGTCGGTGTCCTGCCCCTTCTTCGGGAAGTCCGGGTCGTACTGGACGAACCCGTCGGCCTGGTAGCTCGCGTTGCCCGAGCGGCCCTGGAACGGCGACGACGCAGGCGGGATCTGCGTCGAGTTCTGCAGCAACGCCTGGTAGGCGCGCATCTCGTTGCCCGACAACGCGCCGAAGCGCCACAGGTCCACCAGGAACGGCGTGACCGGGTCGCCGGTCATCGTGTTCGTCTCCTGGCTCGCGTACGCCCACCGCGGCAGCCAGCCACCCTGGTCGTGGATGGCCAGGATGCTCTTCGCGATGTCCTTCGCGCGGCTGGGCCGCAGCAGCGCCAGGAGCTGGTTCTGCGAGCGGTAGGTGTCCCACAGCGAGAAGAAGTCGTAGTACGTCCAGCCGATCGCGCGGTGGATCTTCTTGTCGAAGCCGTAGTAGCGGCCGTCGGCGTCGTTCGCGGTCAACGGCTGCAGCAGCGCGTGGTAGAGCGAGGTGTAGAACACCGTGCGGTCGTCGGTCGACCCGCCCTTGATGTCCACAGTGGACAACTCGTGCCGCCAGGTGCGCTGGGCGTCGGCCTTGGCCTGATCGAACGACCGGATGTGCTCCGAGGCCAGGTTCACCCGCGCACCCTGCGCGTCCACCTGCGAGATCGCGGTGGCCGCGGTGACCTGGCTCTGCCCGCCGAACGTCAGCCAGGCGCCACGCAGGCCGGCCCCGCCCGCGGACGACCGGCTGCCCGGCGTCCCGCCGTCCGGTGACCACGTGCCCGAAGCCTTGAACGGCTTGTCGAACTTCGTGGTGAAGTACGTCGTGTAGGCCTTGCCGCCGCAGAAGGCCTGCGACTCCACGGTGCCTTCGACGGTCCGGTCGTCGACGACGCGGATGCTGCTGCCGGTGACCGGTTCCTTGTCGTTGGCCTGGCCGACGTTGACGAAGACGTTGTTGTCACCGGACTTCGCGAACGTGTAGCGCTCGACGCCCGCGCGGGTGGCCGCCGTCGTCTCGACGTCGACGCCGCCGTAGCCGGTCAGGTGGACCTTGTAGTAGCCGGGCTTGCCGACCTCGCCGTCGTGGGTGAACGGCGCGGCGTACTGCTTCTGGTCGAAAGTGGACGCTTTCGTGGTGTCGAATGCCTTGCCGGGCCCCACTTCGCCGGTCGTCGGCAGCGTCGAGACGAGGCCGCCCTGCTCCCAGCAGCCCGCGCCGGACAGGAAGAAGTGGCCGAAGCCGCGGATCGCGGTGTCGGTGTAGCGGTAGCCGGCGTAGTGCGAGGTGATCGGGCTGACCTGCGTCATCCCGAACGGCGCCGAGGCGCCCGGGAAGGTGTTGCCCTCGTCCTGCGTGCCGATGAACGTGTTGACGGCTTCGAGCGTATCCCGGCCGGCCGCGGCCGCGACGGGGGTGAGCCCCGTCGCGGCCGCGGTCAGCGTGAGAAAGCCCGCCAGGATGGTGCTTTTCATGCGCCGATTCCGATCGCGAACACGTGCAGTGCGCCGCCGTTGACGTTGTCCGGCAACGTCACGCTCGCCACCGTCTTGCCCGCGTCGAGGGTGATCGGGTTGGTGCCGAACACCATCGTGCGGATCTGCTGCGGGTCGCCGCCCGAAGCGTTGCGGTACGGCGTGGACAGCACGATCCGGTTGCCGAACGCCGGCTGCGCGCCGCCGCCACCGAGGGTCCAGTCGGAGAACCCGATGGTCGCGGTGGACTTGCTGCCGTCGGTGTAGGTGACGGTCAGCGTGCCGGACGCGTTGCCGTTCGACGCCGAGCCGAGCAGCGCCAAGCGACCGGAGCCGCTCACGTTGACCGTCTGGCCGCCGGCGACGACGTTGTCCGGGTCGCCGGCCGGGAACGCCGGCCAGGTGAACTTGATGCCGTCACTGGTGACCGTGCCACCCGGGGTGGCGCCGGCCGCGGCCAGCGCGTCGGCCGAGTAGCTCCAGCCGCCGCCGTCGAAGTTGGCCGCGCCCGAGTTCGAGTCCGGGGAGATGCCGGCGTTGTTCACCGTGGCCAGCCAGCTGTTCGGCTGGGCCACCAGCACCGTCAGGACCGCCTGCGACGAACCCACGCCCGGCGCGGAGAACGTCACCGGGATGCGGCGGGCGCCGTCGGCCAGCCCAGCGGGCACGCTGACCGTCAGCTCCGCCTGCGCCTTGCCCGCGGCGGGCACCGCGATGCTGCCCGTCGCCGGCGTCAGCGTGATCCCGTCGACGCTGCCCGCGCTGTAGGTCCAGGTCCGGGCGGTGCCGGACAGGTCCTGGACACCCACCGACGCCTTCGACGTCGACCCCGCGGGCGTCACCGCGCGCGCCGGGTCCACAAAGGACAAGCTCGGCTTCTCCTGCTCGCGGAACGACGGCGGCGCGTCGGCCGCGGCGCTGCCCCACGCGGTCGCCGTGGCGGACCGGGTGTAGTCGAGCTTGCCGCCGCTGGAGATGAGCGCCTCCGGCAGCCACGCCTTCGCGGCGTCGGTCCCGTTGACCTTCAGGCTGCCCACGTAGTCACCGGTGCCCGGCGCGTTGATGGTGATCTTCTTGCCCGCCCCGGTGGTGAGCACGGCGTGCTCGAAGCGCGGCGTCACCAGCAGCGTCTCGGCGCGGCCCGGGATCTCCGGGTAGACGCCGAGGGCCGACCAGACGTACCAGGCCGACATCTGGCCGAGGTCGTCGTTGCCGATCAGGCCTTCGGGACGCGGGTTGTACAGCTCGTCCATCGAGCGGTGCACGATCGCCTGGGTCTTGGCCGGCGCGCCCGCGTACGAGTACACGTAGGGCGCGTTGGAGTTCGGCTCGTTGCCCATGAAGGCGTACGGCTCCTGCGTGCCCGCGTTCAGCTGGGTGAAGAAGGTGTCCAACCGGGACTGGGTCGCGGTGTTCCCGCCGAACGCCGTCACGACGCCGCCGAGGTCGTAGGGCACCATCCACTCGTACTGCGCGCCGTTGCCCTCGACCCAGCCCTGCGAGCTGGCGGGGTCGTAGGTGCCGGCGAACGAGCCGTCCGCGTTGCGCGGCTGCAGGTGCCCGGTGCCCGGGTTGTAGAGGTTCTGCCAGTTCTGCGCGCGCTTCATGAACGTCGTGTACGTCGCACTGTCGCCCAGCCGCTTCGCGAACTCGGCGATGGCGAAGTCGGCACTGGTGTATTCGAGGGTGTCCGCGCCGGCGCCCGGCACGTACCCGAGCTTCTGGTAGTCGTCGAGGCCCGGCCGCTCGGTGTAGCCCTGCGTCGGCTGGGTGGCGCCCTTGATCATGAGCAGCAACGCCTTCTGGGCGTCGAAGTCACGGGCGCCGAACGCGTACGCGCTCGACACGATGATGTGGTACGGGTCGCCGTTCATGACGCCGGTGTAGTCGTTGGCCACCGTCCAGCGGTCCCACGACCCGCCCTGCTCGGCGTAGGCCATCATCGACCGGACGATGTCCGACGTCTCCTTCGGGTCGATCGTCGCCAGGAGCGGGGCTTCCGAGCGGTAGATGTCCCAGCCGGAGAAGTTGGTGTACATCGCGTGGCCCTTGTCGGCCTTGTGGATCCGGCCATCGAAGCCCGGGTACTGACCGTCCACGTCGGAGAAGACGTTGGGCTGGATCAGCGAGTGGTACAGCGAGGTGTAGAACGTCGTCAGGTCGGCGTCCGAGCCACCGGTGACGGCGATCTTGCCGAGCTGGTCGTTCCACGCCTTCCGCGCGCCCGCGGCCACCTTGTCGAACGACTTGCCGGTGTTCTCGGCCTTGAGGTTGGCCTTCGCGCCGTCGACGGACACAAAGGACAGTCCGACCTGGACGTTCACCTGCGCGCCGTTGAGGTTGGCGAAGGTGACGTACCCGCCGCTGCCCGGGCCCGACACGGTGGTGTTCTGCTGCTTGGCCGTGGCGGTGTGCGCGATCGACGCGTTCACGCCGTTGGGCTGCGCGACCTTCGCCTTGGCGCCACCGGTTTCCGCGGCCTTGTTCGGCGTCACGGCGCCGTTCTTCCAGGTGCCGATCGACGCGAACGGCGTGTCGAACTTGGCCGAGAAGTACACGCGGTAGCTGTTCTGCGCGCCGCAGAAGCGGCCGCTCGTCGCCCAGCCGCTGATGGTGTCCTTGCCGATGGTGATCGACGCGTCGTCGGTGCCGTTGACCGAGCCGGAGGTGTTGACCAGCAGCGTCGAGGACGCGCCCGCCGGGTAGGTCAGCCGCGCGGAGCCGGTGCGCTGGGTCGCGGCCAGCTCGACCTTCGCGCCGCTGTCGAGGGTGACGTCGTAGGCGCCCGCGGTCGCGTGCTCGTTGGCGTGCGAGAACTTCGACGTGTAGTGCGACGGGTCGGTGGCGGGCGAAGTCGTCACTTCACCGACATAAGGGATGAACGGGATGTCCTGATAGGTCGAACAGCCCGCGCCCGAAAGGTGCGTGAGGCTGAACCCGGTCAGGGCGTTGTCGTCGTAGAAGTACCCGCCGGGCTGGGACTTCACCGTGTCGGGACTCCACTGGACCATCCCGAACGGTGCGACCGCGCCCGGGAACGTGTTGCCGGCGCCGCCCCCGGTGCCGTGGTCGGCCCCGCCGGGCCGGGTGCCCACGAAGGGGTTGACCCACTTCGCGAAATCGGTGGTCTGGGCTGCCGTCGCGGGGACAGCGGGAGCCACCGCTGCCGTCACCGCCAATGTCAGGAAAGCTAAACCGGCTCTGAAGCGCAATCGCGCCATGGCCATCGCCTCTCACGTCGTCAGCGCGACCGAAATGACAACCTTGTCGCGCAGTCGGTCGAACGGGGCAACCTTGGGCAGCGGCTCACCGGACAGTCAAGGGTCCCGTCAAGACCTGTCCACTTCGGGACAGCGTGATCAGCCGTCTGACCTACGACGTCGGTAGCCGAATCGGCACAATTCGCGCGTGAAGCGTTGACAAGTCACCGGAACGTGGCGTTCAATCCCGGTCACTATGACAACGTTGTCTCCCCCCGGCCGGGACCGGGACGGCGCTCCGCGCACCGCGAGCAGGCGAGCCACGATGAGCGATGTGGCCCGGCTGGCCGGGGTGAGCATCAAGACCGTCTCGCGCGTGGTCAACGACGAACCGGCCGTGCACCCGGACACCGCCGAGCGGGTCATGGCGGCCATCGAGCAGCTGGGCTTCCGGCGCAACCTGGGCGCGCGCAACCTGCGCCGCGGGTCGACGACCGGCACCATCGGGCTGATCGTCGAGGACGTCGGCAACCCCTTCTACTCCGAGCTGAACCGCGCGGTCGAGCGCATCGCGACGTCGTTCGGGCGCCAGGTGCTCACCGGCTCGTCCGAGGAGAACTCCGACCGCGAGCGCGAGCTCGTGCTGGAGTTCTGCGCGCGGCGGGTCGACGGCATCCTCGTCGTCCCGGCCGGCCTGCAGCACGGCTACCTGGTGCCGGAGATGCGCGCGGGCACGCCGGTGGTGTTCATCGACCGCCCGGCCGGCGACATCGTGGCCGACACCGTGCTGGTCGACAACCTCGGCGGCACCATCGAAGCCGTCACCCACCTGGCGAAACACGGCCACCGCCGGATCGCCTTCCTCGGCGACAGCCCGGACATCTTCACCGCGGCCGAGCGCCTGCGTGGCTTCCGCGAAGGCTGCGTGCGCAACGGGATCTCCTACGACGAGTCCCTGGTCTCCATGCGCACGCCGACCCAGGACTACATCGGCGACGCGGTGAAGCGGCTCATGCACGGCCCGGACGCGGCCACCGCGGTGATCGCGGGCAACAACCGGGTCGCCGTGCACGTGCTGCGCGCGCTGGCCCACGCCGAGCAGAGACCGGCGATGGTCGGCTTCGACGACTTCGAGCTCGCGGACCTGCTCGACCCGCCGGTGACCGTGATCGCGCACGACGTCAGCGCGCTGGGCCACGCCGCGGCCGAGCTGCTCTTCGCGCGTGTCCAAGGAGACCAGTCCCCGCCCAGAAAGGTAGTCCTGCCCGTGCATCTCGTCGCCCGTGGTTCCGGTGAGGTCGCCCCGTGACCCTCGAACCGATCCGCCTCCCGGCCAACCAGCCGCCGCAGTTCTACCGCGGGGGCGACGCGATCGCGGCGTTGCGCGGCGCGTCGTCCGACAAGAAGTTCGGCCCGGAGGACTGGGTCGCGTCGGTGAGCACCATGTTCGGCCAGGACACCAACGGCCTGACCAGGCTGCCCGACGGCGCGTGGCTGCGCGACGCCGTCCTGGCGAACCCGAACGGCTGGCTCGGCGCCAAGCACGTCGAGGCGCTCGGGACGTCGACCGGCCTGCTGGTCAAGCTGCTCGACGCGGGCCAGCGGCTGCCCGTGCACTTCCACCCGGACGACGCCTTCGCGAAGCAGCACTTCGATTCGCACTTCGGCAAGACCGAGGCGTGGATCGTGGTCGGCACCTACGGCGACGACCCGCGTGTCTACCCCGGCTTCAAGGAGACACTGTCCAAGGCGACCGTGTCCGAGTGGACGCGGGAGCAGGACGTGCCGTCGATGCTGGGCGCGCTGAACAGCGTCCCGGTCACCGCGGGCGACACGGTCTACATCCCGGCGGGCCTGCCGCACGCGATCGGCGAGGGCGTGTTCGTCGTCGAGCTGCAGCAGCCGACCGACTTCTCGCTGACCATCGAATGGCGGGACTTCCTCGCGTCACCGGAGAAGGGCCACCTCGGGATCGGCTTCGACACCGCGATCGAGGCCCTCGACACCTCCGGCTGGGACGACACCCGGCTCGAGACCATCATCAAGCGCACCGCCGGGGACAGCGCGTCCACCGTGGACCTGCTGGCCGGCGGATCGGAGCGGTTCTTCCGAGCCGACCAGCTGCGCACCGACAAGACGACAACGTTGTCATTGGACCCGTCGTTCTCGGTGCTCGTCGTCCTCGACGGCGAAGGCACCCTGCGCACCGAGCACGGCGGCGAGCACCCGCTGGCGAAGGGCGACACCTACGTCGTCCCGTTCGACGCCGGCCAGACCGAGCTTTCCGGCTCGGCGACGGTGATCCGGTGCCGTCCGCCGGCGCCGGAGGAGAGGCACGGATGAGCGAAATCCTGCTGGACGCGGTCGACCTGACGAAGCACTACGGGTCGGTCGAAGCCCTGCGCGGAGCGTCTTTCCAAGCCCGCGCGGGGGAGGTGACGGCACTGATCGGCGACAACGGCGCCGGGAAGTCCACTTTGGTCAAGTGCCTCTCCGGGGCGGAACAGCCGACGTCGGGGAAGATCCTGCTGGACGGCAAGGAGGTGCACTTCGACTCGCCGACCACGGCGCGCCGGCTGGGCATCGAGACCGTCTACCAGGACCTGGCGGTCGCGCCGGAGCTGGACCCGGCCGCGAACCTGTTCCTCGGCCGGGAAATCCACCGCAAGGGCTTCCTCGGCAAGCTCGGGATGCTGGACAAGGCCGAGATGCGGCGCCAGGCCATCGAGGAGTTCCAGCGCCTCGGCGTGACGCTGCAGAGCACCGACGTGCCGATCGGCTCGCTGTCGGGCGGGCAGCGCCAGAGCGTCGCGGTCGCGCGGTCGGTCGTCTGGGCGTCGAAGGTCGTGTTCATGGACGAGCCGACGGCCGCCCTGGGTGTCGTGCAGCGCGAGCGCGTGCTCGACGTCATCAAGAAAGTGCGCGACAAGGGCATCGCCGTCGTGCTGATCAGCCACAACATGCCCGAGGTGCTCTCGGTCGCCGACCGCGTCGAAGTCCTGCGGCTCGGCAAGCGCGTCGCCCGGTTCGCCGGGTCGGATACGAAACTCGAAGACCTCGTCGCCGCCATGACCGGCGCCCTCGTGCAGGAGGAGGCCGCGTGACCGCGCCCACGAAGGACATCCAGGAGGCACCCGAGGCCGGCTTCGGCAAGCGGCCCCTCGGCAAGCGCCTGATCGGCGCGAACACGTTCTGGATCGCCCTCGTGCTGGTGGCGCTGATCGTGGTGTTCAGCGCGCTCGCGCCGAGCGCGTTCCCGACGCTGTACAACTTCCAGCTGCTGCTCATCGAGACGGCCGTGCTGCTGGTGCTCTCGGTCGGCATGACGTTCGTGATCATCACCTCCGGCATCGACCTGTCCGTCGGTTCGGTGCTCATCTTCGCCGGCATGGTCGGCGGCAAGACGATGGAGGCGATGTCCGGCGGGAACGCGGGGCAGGCGGGCTGGGGCGTCATCATCGTCGGGCTGATCGTCGCCATCCTGGCGGGGACGGTGTGGGGACTGATCAACGGCTTCCTCATCGCCGTCGCGGGCATCCCCCCGCTGATCGTCACGCTCGGCACGATGGGCGCGGCGCTCGGCGCGGCGCTGCTGCTCAACAACGGCAGCGATGTGCGCACGGTCCCGGTCATCCTGAACAAGCAGCTCGGCTACGGCACATCGCTCGGCATCGTGCCGAACCTGGTGCTGATCGCCGTCGTGCTCACCCTGGTCGGCGCGTGGCTGCTGCACACGACTAAGTTCGGCCGCTACACCTACGCGATCGGCTCGAACGCCGAAGGCGCGCGGCGGGCCGGCATCGGCGTCACCGCCCACCTGATGAAGGTCTACACGCTGACCGGCGTGCTGGCCGGGCTGGCCGGGTTCCTTTCGCTGGCCTACTACAACTCCACGACGATCACCGGGCACACCAGCGACAACCTGAACGCCATCGCGGCCACGGTGATGGGCGGGACGAGCCTCTTCGGCGGCGTCGGCTCCGTGCTCGGCACGGTGATCGGCGTGTTCATCCCGGCGGTGTTGAAGAAGGGCTTCGACATCACCGGCGTCCCGGACTTCTGGCAGATGATCGCCGTCGGCGCGGTGCTGATCGCGGCGGTCTGGTTCGACCAGCGACGTCGTCGCCAACGCAACTCCCGCTGAGTTCCCCCGAGTACAAAGAGGTGCTTCCGATGAACTTGACCAAGACGCTCGTCGCCGCCGGAGCGCTCGCTTCGGCCGCGGCCCTGCTCACCGCGTGCGGCTCCGGCACGGTGGGCGACACCGGCTCGGGTGGCAGCCAGGCCAACTCCGCCAACGCGAAGAAGCTGGCGCTGATCCCGGGTGTCCAGGCCGAGCCGTTCTACATCTCCCTGCAGTGCGGCGCGCAGGCCGAGGCGAAGAAGCTCGGCTACGAGCTGACCACGCAGGCGCCCCAGAAGTTCGACGCGCCCCTGCAGACCCAGATCGTCAACGCGCTCGGCGCGAACCCGCCGGCGGCGATGCTCATCGCGCCGACCGACGACACCGCGATGCTCGCGCCGATCCAGCAGGTCAAGAACCGGGGCTCGAAGATCGTCGAGGTCGACACCGCGCTGAAGGACACCAGTGTGGCCGCGTCGTCGATCTCGTCGGACAACGTCGCCGGCGGCAAGCTGGCCGCGCAGACCATGGCGAAGCTGGCCGCCGGCAAGTCCGGCTCGGTGCTCGTCCTCGACACCATCGCCGGGACGTCGACGACCGCCGCCCGCGCGAAGGGCTTCGAGGACGAGCTGAAGAACACGCCGACCCTCAAGTCGATCGGGGTGCAGTTCACCCAGAACGAGCCCGACCAGGCCGCCTCCAAGGTGACCGCGGCGCTGGCCGCCAACCCGGACCTGATCGGCGTCTTCGCGACCAACCTCAACACCGGTGAGGGCGCGGCGACCGGCCTGCGCAACTCGGGCAAGGTCGGCGCGGTGAACCTGATCGGCTTCGACGCCAGCCCGTCGGAGGTCGAAGGCCTCAAGAACGGCCAGTACCAGGCCCTGATCGCGCAGGACCCGGCCTCGATCGGGACCCAGGGCGTCGACCAGGCGGTGGCGGCGATCGAGGGCAAGCCGGTGACGCGGAACCTGACCGCGCAGCTGCACTCGATCACCAAGGCCGACATGGAAGCCAACTCTCAGTACTTCTACAAGCAGAGCTGCTGACCCCGTCCGTCAGGGTCCTGCGAGGGGTGTGCGCGCCCTCGCAGGACCCTGACCAGCGGTTTCACCGCCTGTGATCGCTCACTGCCGGTCACCGCGGTGGGGTAACCGCTCACCGCACGACCGGTTCCCCCGCACGGGTGTCCCCCGTCACACTCGTCTGCACATGCATTGGCACATGCATGATCGCAGGGAGGGTGCGATGAACTACGAGCGGCCGGCCATGCACCGGACGATCTTCGCCGTGGACGTCGAGGGCTACGGCGACCAGCGCAGGACCACACCACACCGCCTGGCGTTGCGCGAAGGGCTGTACCGCGCGCTGTTCCGGGCTTTCGACGACGCCGGTGTCCCGTGGCGGCACTGCCGGAGAGAGGACTGCGGTGACGGTGTCTTCGTCCTCGCGCCGGCGGAGATCCCCAAGGGGCCCTTCGTCGAGTACCTGCCGAACGCGCTCGCCGTGGCGGTGCACCGGCACAACCTGAACCACCACGCCGAGGCCCGGATCCGGCTGCGGATGGCGCTGCACGCGGGCGAAGTCGCCTACGACGACCACGGCGTCACCGCGCCGGCGATCAACCAGACGTTCCGGCTCCTGGAGGCGGCGCCGCTGAAGGACGCGCTCCGGTCGTCGCCCGGCGTGCTGGCGCTGATCACGTCGGCGTGGTTCTTCGACGAGGTCGTCCGGCACAGCGAGGGGCTCGACCCGACGACGTTCCGGCCGGTGCCGGTGGCGGTCAAGGAGACCCGCACGACCGGCTGGATCGCGTTGCCGGACCGGCCGTACCCGGCGAACGCGAGCCTGCTCGGCGACGTCACGGCGCTCGACGACTACCGGACCTGGCGCCGCTTCCGCCGCCACGCCCAGGTGCTGGCCGACCGCGACGGCCCCGCGTAGCCGTAGGATCTGTTCCCCTGGACACGCTGCCGAGGGGAGGCCCGATGACCGTGCGCCTGCGGCCGTCGTCCCGCGCCGACCCGCTGCCGGTGCTCGCCGCCGCCCGCCGGATCACCGACGACCTGCGAGACGGCCTGTCGGGCACCCGCGCCCGCCGCGCCGCGCACGGGCTGCGGCGGTTGTTCGGGTTCCCCGGGCTGGGTCTCACCGACCTGTCCGGCTCGCTGCTGTGGTCGGGCCGGCCGGGACCGGACGCGGTCGTCGCGTCGGTGCTCGACGGCGTCCTGCACACCGAGGAACCCGGTTCGGCGCCGGACGTCATGGTGCTGCCGCTGCACGTCCACGACGAGCTCGCCGGGGCGCTGCTGGTCGTCGGCGACGTCGGGGACGCCGTCGCGGGCCAGGCCGCGGACCTCGTCGTGCAGGCACTGGAACGCGGCCGGCTCGAAGCGTCGGCGGACCAGGCCGCGCAGGCGGAGTTGCGGGCGTTGCGCGCGGAGATGTCGCCGCACTTCGTGTACAACGCGCTGACCGTGATCGCGTCGCTGGTGCGCTCGGACCCCGACCGTGCCCGCGACCTGATGCTCGACTTCGCCGACTACACGCGGTACAGCCTGGCGCGCCACGGCGAGTACACGGTGGTCGCCGAGGAGTTCCGCGCGATCGAGACGTACCTGGCACTGCAACGCGCGGTGCTCGGCGAACGGCTGCGCGTCCAGGTGCGCGTCGCGCCGGAGATCCTCGCTGTCGCGGTGCCGTACCTGGTGCTGGAGCCGTTGGTGGAGAACGCGATCCGGCACGGCATCGAGCCGCGCTCGGGCACCGGGCTGGTCCAGGTGCACGGCCAGGCGGAAGGGAACGACTGCGTGATCTTCGTCGAGGACGACGGCGTCGGCATGGACCCGAAGCGCGCGGCGGACATCCTGGCCGGCCGCACCGGCGACGACGACCCCGCCGGTCTCGGACTGGCCAATGTGGACAGACGGCTCCGGGACGTCTACGGCGCCTGGTACGGCCTGACGGTGGAAACCGAGGTCGGCGCGGGCACCCGGGTGGTCGTGCGCGTGCCGCGGTTCCAGCCGGGGGTGCTGCCGTGACCCTGCGCGTCCTCGCCGTCGACGACCTCCCACCCGCCCTGGACGAGCTGTGCACGCTGCTGCGCGAAGCACCCGAAGTCGGCGAAGTCGTCGGCGCCGGTGACGCACTGAAGGCGTTGAAGCTGCTTCAGGCGGATCGCTTCGACGCGGTGTTCCTGGACATCTCCATGCCGGGTCTCGACGGTCTCGAACTGGCTTCGCTGCTGGCGAAGCTGAGCGAGCCCCCGGTGATCGTGTTCGTCACGGCCCACGACGGCCACGCGGTGACGGCGTACGGCATCGGCGCGGTGGACTACCTCCTGAAGCCGGTGCGCGCGGAACGCCTGTCGGCGGCGTTGGCGAAAGTGTCCCGCATGGCGACCCCCGCTTCCCGCTCGACGCCGGACGCGATGGCGGCGCTCCCGGTGGAGTCCGGCGGCCGCACCCGGTACGTCCGGCGTGACGACGTGTTGTTCGTGGAGGCCCACGGCGACTACGTCCGGCTGCACACGCGCGGCGGGGTGCACCTGGTGCGGATGCCGATCTCGCGGCTCGAGGAGTACTGGGAGGGCACCGGGTTCAGCCGGGTGCACCGCGGGTTCCTGCTGGCGGTGGGCGCGGTGCTGGAGCTGCGGAGTGACAGTGCGGGCGGCTTGCTGGCCCACACCGAGGCCGGCGATGTCCCGGTGAGCCGGCGCCATGCGAGGGACCTGCGGGACCGGTTGCTGGAAGCCGCCCAGCGCGGTCAGCTCGGACCGGGCCCGCGATGAGCCGCCCACCCGAGGCCGCCTGGCGCCGGCCGTGCAACAACCAGCCGCCCGCGATCCCGCTCCGGCGAGGCCCGCGATGAGCAAGATCCGCCGGGTCGCCGTCACCAGCCCGCAGACCCGGCTCGCCCACGCCCGCCGCCGGTCCCGGCACCGCTGGCGCCAGCCGCGTCTCCCCGTCGGCGACACCCAGCGCGCGACCACCCTCTACCGCGCCCAGCGTCGCCGCGGGCTGCCCGCGCTCGTCCTGATGTTCGCCCTCCTGCTCGGGCTGCCGGGTGTCTTCGCGATCTTCCCCGGCCTGGACACCGCGCGGCTGCTGGGCATCCCGGTCTCGTGGCTGATGCTCGCGGTCCTCCCGTACCCGGCGATGGCGCTCCTCGCGCGTTGGCAGCTCCGCCGAGCCGAACGCCTCGAGGACGACGAGTGACCGCCCGGCCCCATGCGCCCCAATGTGGCCTTCGGTGCGTCACACGCACCCATTGTGGCCTTCGGTGCGTCAGACGCAACCAAGGCCACATTGGGGCGCACGAGAGCGGAGCCGGCTAGTGGGCGTCGCGCTCGCTGTCGCGCCCGTCGTGCTCGTGACGCTCCTCATCGGCGTCCGCGGGGTCGCCGCCATGCGCACGACGTCCGACTTCCTCGTGGCCTCGCGCCGCATCTCCCCGCTGGTGAACTCGGCCGCCGTCTCCGGCGAGTACCTGTCCGCCGCGTCCTTCCTCGGCGTCGCCGGGCTCGTCGTCAAGGACGGCATCGGCGCCCTCTGGTACCCGGTCGGCTTCACCGCCGGCTACATCGCGATGCTCGTCCTGGTCGCCGCGCCGATGCGCCGCTCGGGCGCGCTGACCGTCCCCGACTTCGCCGAAGCCCGCCTCAACTCCCCCGCCCTCCGCCGCCTGGCCGCCGTGGTGGTCCTGGTGATCGGCACCATCTACGTCGTCCCGCAGTTCCGCACCGCCGGGCTGGTGCTCGCCGCGGTCGGCGGCACGCCGTACTGGGTCGGCGTCGTGCTGGCGGGCGCCGCGGTCAGCGTCACCCTCGCCCTCGGCGGGATGCGCGCGGCGACGTACGTCCAGGCGTTCCAGTTCGTCCTGAAACTCCTGCTGTTCCTCATCCCCGCGATCTGGCTGGTCCTCCAAGCGGGCGCGGTCAACCGCACCGACGCGCTCAACCCGGTCGAGTTCACCCACTTCGCCCGCGAGACGCCGGTGCGCTTCGAAGTCGACGTCACGATGGAGATCCGCGAGCCGACCGCCGTCCGGCGCAACGGCGTCGAGGAAACCCTGCCGCCGGGCGAATTCACCGCGCACAGCCAGGACCAAGTCGTCTTCGCCGAGGGCGCCGCGGTCCCGGCCGTCCGCGGCGGGGCGCCCCTCGGTGGCGCCGACTGGCAGCGGCCGCTGCTCGACCTCGGCGACGAGGGCTACCCGCTGCTCGGCACCTGGGCCGTGCTCATCGCGACCATGCTCGGCACGATGGGCCTGCCCCACGTGCTCATGCGCTTCCACACCAGCCCGGACGGCCGCGCCGCCCGCCGCACCGCCGCGATCACCGTCGCCCTGCTCGGCGTCTTCTACCTCTTCCCCGGCGTCTACGGCGTTCTCGGCCGCGTCCTCGTGCCGGGCCTCTACCTCTCCGGCGCGACGGACACGGTCGTCGTCGCGCTGCCGTACCAAGTGGACAGTGGCTGGACCGGCGGCCTCTTCACGGCGCTGCTCACCGCGGGCGCGTTCGCCGCGTTCCTGGCGACGTCGCTCGGCCTGCTGCTGGTGATGTCCGGCGCCATCGCGCACGACCTGGTGCCCGGCGGGCTGCGGCGGCTGCGGATCGCGGTGTTCGGCGTCGCCGGGATCATGGTCCTGCTGGCGCTGCGCTCGGCCGAGCTCGACGCCGGGGTGCTCGTCACGTGGGGCTTCACCGTCGCCGCGTCGACGTTCTGCCCGCTGCTCGTGCTCGGCATCTGGTGGCCGCGGCTGACGGCGGCCGGCGGGATCGCCGGGGTGCTGACCGGGCTCGTCGCGTCGTCGGGCTCGATCCTGTTCGCCCTCGCCGGCCCGGACCTGCACGGCTGGGTGGCGATCTTGGTGCAGCAACCGGCACCCTGGTCGGTGCCGCTGGCATTCGGCGCAATGGCCTTGGTCTCCCTGCGCGGCAGGCCACCCGCCTGGTCGACGGCGGCGATGCTCCGCCTGCACCTGGACGAGCCCCGTTCGACCGGACCGCGCGACCGTTCGTCAACCGTTCGTCGTCTGGCCCGGCTGTTGAGCCGCTGAATCTTCACGCGAGACTCACACGTCCCTACGGTGTCGCACGTCACTTTCCGCAGCGTCGCGAGGAGCAGCGATGAGCACGACGGACACCGGCGGCGGGCCCCCGGACACGTCAGAAACCGTCTGGGAACGCGCCCACGAGAGCACCGAGTTCCGCGAGCTGCGCAGCCGCCTGCGCCGGTTCGTCTTCCCGATGACGGCGGTGTTCCTGCTCTGGTACCTGCTGTACGTGCTCCTCGCGGACTACGCGCACGGCTTCATGAGCACGAAGGTCTTCGGCAACATCAACGTCGGCCTGATCTTCGGCCTGCTGCAGTTCGTCTCGACGTTCGTCATCACCGGCCTCTACGTGCGGTACGCCAACCGGAAGCTCGACCCGGTCGCCGAGAAGATCCGCGATGACATCGAGAAGGAGCAGGCATGAACTTCGACATCGCCGCGGGGGTGGAAGGCAGCAACCCGCTCCTCAACATCCTGATCTTCGCCGCTTTCGTGGTCATCACGCTGGTGATCGTGTTCCGGGCCAGCCGCAACTCCAAGACGGCGTCGGACTACTACGCCGCCGGCCGCGCGTTCACCGGCCCGCAGAACGGCATCGCCATCTCGGGTGACTACCTTTCGGCGGCCTCGTTCCTCGGCATCGCCGGCGCGATCGCCATCAACGGTTACGACGGTTTCCTCTATTCGATCGGCTTCCTGGTGGCGTGGCTCGTCGCGCTCCTGCTGGTCGCGGAACTGCTGCGCAACACCGGCAAGTTCACGATGGGCGACGTCCTCGCGTTCCGCATGAAGCAGCGCCCGGTCCGGGCCGCGGCCGCGACGTCGACGCTCGCGGTGTCGTTCTTCTACCTGCTGGCCCAGATGGCCGGCGCCGGCGGCCTGGTCGCGCTGCTGCTCGGCGTCGAAGGCGGTGGCGCGCAGGCCGTCGTGATCGCCGTGGTCGGCATCATCATGATCGCCTACGTGCTGATCGGCGGCATGAAGGGCACCACCTGGGTGCAGATCATCAAGGCCGCGCTGCTGATCGTCGGCGCGCTCGTGATCACCCTGTGGGTGCTCGGGAAGTACAACTTCAACTTCTCCAGCCTGCTGCAGGCCGCTGTCGACAAGGCGGGCAAGGCCGGCGAGACGCTGCTCGGCCCGGGCAAGCAGTACGGCGCCACCGGAACGTCCAAACTGGACTTCTTCTCCCTCGGCATCGCGCTGGTGCTGGGCACCGCCGGTCTCCCGCACGTGCTGATGCGCTTCTACACGGTCCCGACCGCGCGCGACGCGCGTCGCTCGGTGGTCTGGGCGATCGTGCTGATCGGCGTGTTCTACCTGTTCACGCTGGTCCTGGGCTACGGCGCGGGTGCGCTCGTCGGCCCGGACACGATCAAGAAGGCGCCGGGCGGGGTGAACTCCGCGGCCCCGCTGCTCGCATTGGAGCTGGGTGGGCCGGTGCTGCTGGGCCTGATCTCCGCGGTCGCGTTCGCGACGATCCTCGCGGTGGTCGCCGGCCTGACGATCACGGCGTCGGCGTCCTTCGCCCACGACGTCTACGCGAACGTCGTCAAGAAGGGGAAGACGTCGCCGGACTCCGAGGTCAAGGTCGCCCGGATCACCGCGCTGGTGATCGGCGCGCTGGCCATCGGCGGCGGCATCCTGGCCAACGGGCAGAACGTCGCCTTCCTGGTGGCGCTGGCCTTCGCGGTCGCGGCGTCGGCGAACCTGCCGACGATCCTCTACTCGCTGTTCTGGAAGCGGTTCAACACCCAGGGCGCGCTGTGGTCGATCTACGGCGGCCTGGCCGTCACGATCGTGCTGATCGTGTTCTCGCCGGCGGTGTCCGGCAAGAGCACGTCGATGTTCAAGAACGCCGACTTCGCCTGGTTCCCGCTGAGCAACCCCGGCATCGTCTCGATCCCGGTCGCGTTCATCCTGGGCTGGCTCGGCACGATCCTGTCCAAGGAGCACGACGAGAAGAAGTACGCCGAGATGGAGGTCCGCTCCCTGACCGGGGCGGGCGCCGAGAAGGCCGTCGTGCACTGACACCCGAAGACACCGAAGGCCGTCGTGAGTCATCCTCGCGGCGGCCTTCGGCCATTCCCCGCCTCAGTACGGCAGCTTTCCTTCGGCGACACCCGCGAGCGTGGACTCCAGCTGCTTGCGGATGTACTGCCAGAGCCCGCCACCCAGCGAAATCCTCGCCACCCCGAGTTCGGCGAGACCGGCCAGGCCCGGGCTGCCCGGCCACGCCGGCGCGTTGACGGCGCCGCCGACACCCTGCACGAACGCCGCGAGCACCTCGGGGGTGCGCAGGTGGATCGGGTAGACGCAGTCCGCGCCCGCCTCGAGGTAGGCCCTCGCCCGGGCGATGCCGTCGACGAGGTGGTCCTTCGGGTCGACACCGCGGAACGAGTCGACGCGGGCGTTGATCACCAGGCCGTCGCCGGCCGCTTCGCGCAGGGCGGCGATCCGCTCCGCCTGCTCGGCGACCTGCCGGACACCGCCGGTGGCGTGGTCGGTGTCCTCGAAGTTGCAGCCGACCGCGCCGGTGTCGAGCAGCCGGCTCGCCAGTTCGGCGCCGGACAGGCCGTACCCCGACTCCGCGTCGACGGTCACCGGGATGCCGACCGCCTTCGCGATCCGCGCCGCGGCGGCGAACATCTCGCCGGCGGGCGCCTGCTCGCCGTCGGGGAAGCCGAGCGCGGAGGCAACGGCGACCGAACTCGTCGCCACGACGGGGAACCCCGCGGCCTCGACGAGCTTGGCGGTGTCGGCGTCCCACGCGTTCGGCAGGACCAGCGGCTTGCCCGGGACGTGCAGCGCCTTCAGCGCGGCGGCGGTCACGAGTCGCGCTTCGGCAGCGGGCTGTGGCTGGTGACGGCCATGCGGTTCCAGCTGTTGATCGCGATGACCTCCCACGCGATCGCGCGGTACTGGTCTTCGGTCAGCACCTTCGTCGCCCGCTCGTAGACGTCGTCCGGCACGGTCTGGGTCGCCGACAGCTTGGTCATCGCCTCGGTCAGGACGAGGGCTGCCTCTTCCTCTTCGGTGAACAGGTCGGTCTCGCGCCAGCCGTCGAGCACGAACAGCCGGCGGGCCGACTCGCCCAGCTTGAGGGCGTCGCGGCTGTGCATGTCGAGGCAGTACGCGCAGCCGTTGAGCTGGGAGGCCCGCATCTTCACCAGCTCGAGCAGCTTCGGGTCGACACCCGCGTTCGCGGCGGCCTTGGTCACCTCGGCCTGGAGGTTGGCCATCGCCTGGTAGATCTCGGGCGCGCGCCCGAGTCCGATTCGCTTCGTCATGCCATCGACGTTAGCGCGAACTGGTCCCCGGGTATGGTCCAGTGACATGGCAGATTCGTGGTCCAGTCCCGGGCTCGACGTCCACCTCGACTGGCAGCCCTCGACCGGCCGCGGCGGCCTGACCACGGCGATCCGCGCGGCCATCCGCGAGGGCCGGTGGCAGGCGGGCGCGGCGGTGCCGTCGACCCGGTCGCTGGCGCACGACCTGGGGATCGCCCGCGGCACGGTCACGCGCGTGTACGCCGACCTCGCGGCCGAGGGCTACCTGCACACGGCCCAGGGCGCGCCGACCAGGGTGGCGACGGCCGGGTCGCTCCCCCAGTCCGCGCCGCGGCAGGCGCCGCGCGAGCCCGCACCGCGCTGGGACCTGCGGCCGGGCCGTCCGGACCTGACGGCGTTCCCCCGGCAGGCCTGGCTCACCGCGACCCGCCGCGCCCTGCTGCGCACCCCGGCGGCGGCGTTCGGCTACGAGTCCGAACTGGGTGCGCCGGAGCTGCGCGAGACCCTCGCCGGCTACCTCGCCCGGGCCCGCGGGGTGGTCGCCGACCCGGACCGGGTCGTCGTCTGCCACGGGTATTCACACGCGGTGGCGGTGCTGTCCCGGGCGCTCCACGGGCTGGGCGTCGGCGAAGTCGCGTTCGAGAACCCGTCGCTGGGCCGGTACCGTTCGATCGCGGCGGCGCAGGGGCCCCGGGTCGTCGGCGTGGACGTCGACGAGCACGGCCTCGACGTGTCCGCTTTGGACAGTCCGGCGGTGGTCGTCACGGCGGCGCACCAGTACCCGACGGGCGTCACCCTGGCCCCGCACCGCCGCGCGGCACTGGCCCGCTCGGGCGCGTGGGTGCTGGAAGACGACTACGACGGCGAGTTCCGCTTCGACCGCCAGCGGGTCGGCGCGCTGCAGGCGCTGGCGCCGGAACGCGTGGTGTACGCGGGCACGGCGAGCAAGACGCTGGCCCCGGCGCTGCGGCTGGCGTGGCTGGTGCTGCCGCGGTCACTGGTGGAGCCGGTCCGCGCGGCGATGGCCGACAGCGGCTCGCGCCCGGCGGTGCCGGACCAGCTGGCGCTGGCGGAGCTGATCGACTCGGGCGCGTACGACCAGCACATCCGCCGCAGCCGGGCGGAGTACCGCACCCGCCGCGCCCGGCTCATGGCGGCCCTCCCGGACTCGGTCCGCCCACAGGGCATCCCGGCCGGCCTTCACCTCCTGCTTCGCCTCCCCCCGGACGGCCCGTCCGAAGCCACGGCCCTGGCGGCCTGCCGCCGCCGCTCGATCGGCATCGAAGGCCTGACTCCGTACTGGATGACCCCTGACCGCCCAGGCGGCCTGCTGGTCGGCTACGCGGCAACACCCAAACACGCCTTCGCCGGCGCAATCCAGACGTTAATCGAGGCCCTCTGGGAGATAACCACCTAGAGTCGTCCGCCCAGGCACACGAACCGACCCTCCAGGCACACGAACCGACTGTCCAGGCACGCGAGTCGACCCCCCAATCACACGTGATGCCCCTCCAATCACGCGTGATGCCTCCCCCATCACACGTGATGCCCCGACGCGGGCCACCGCCGACCCCGGCGATGGCCCGCGACAGGCGTCAGAACCAGCAGTCCGGCCGCACCCGCAGCAGCTCCGTGCGCAACACAGGCGTCCCGTCGACCGGCGCCGGGTCGTCCGCCGTCGGCTGGATGCCGCCGGCCGCGACCTTGTCGAGCGTGCGCAGGCCCGCCGCGCCGACCGTGCCGAACACCGTGTAGTTCGGCCGCAGCGCCGAATCGCCGTACACGACGAAGAACTGCGATCCGTTCGTGTCCGGGCCCGCGTTGGCCATCGCCAGCAACCCGCGCGCATACACGCGACGCGCACCGGTCGGGTCGGTCGGCGACGGCGGCAGGTCCACCGGCAGCTCGTCCTTGTACTTGTACCCCGGCCCGCCCTCGCCGGTCGCGGTCGGGTCGCCGCACTGCAGGACCTGCAACGTCGGGTACGACGTGAGCCGGTGGCACACCGTGTGGTCGTAGAACCGGTGCCGCGCCAGGTGCAGGAAGCTCTGCACCGTGCACGGCGCCTTCGCGCGGTCGAGCCGCAGCGGCAGCGCGCCCTGGCTGGTCGGGATCGCGACGTCGACCTTGCCGCGGCTCGGGGTGTGCCGCGGGTCGGGCGGCAGCGGCACCGGGCGCGCGGGTGGTTCGTCCGGCGTCTCGGTGTACTGGCAGGGTCCGTGCGTCGTCTTCGGCGGTGGCGCGTCGGCCGCGGTGGCGACGCCGTTGCCGGCCACGAACAACGCGCCGGCCGCCAGCGCGGTGACCAGTGTCTTTCTCATCCTGCACGCCCTCCCAGTGATCGCCCGGTTCCGGAGCGTTCCGCAGTCTAGAGCCCGGCACCGACAGTCAGAACCCGCGAAAGTCGTCCATGTCAGCCGGTCGGGTGAACCTCACCGCCGGTACCCGGCAGTGCCGCCAAAACTGTCGGACCCCCGCAGCACCATGGTCAGCACGCGGCAAACCGCCGCACGGGCGAAGGGGCAGGACATGACGGTGCACGTGGTCAACCGCCGGCGAAACGGTGTGGTGGCAAGGTATCCGGGCGCGCTGGTCGCGGACGTGACGTCGCGCGGGCCGGAGCCGTGGGTGCGGTTCAGCCCGTTCTACCCACACGGCGGGATCCCGGTGCCGTACTCGCCGGGCGTCGTGAGCGCGTCGGTCGAAGGGATCTGGCAAGCCTTGAAAGTCTTCCGCGGCACGGGAATCGACGAGCGAAAACTGAAAATAAGCACGATGAAGGGGCTGAAACGCACGGTCCGCAAACACGGCGAAGTGGTGGGTCACCGCGCCGGCGTGGCGGGCACGGAACTGCTGGCTTACGAACAGGCGCGAAGACGGATCTACCTGCCGTCCTACCGCTGGGTGCTGGAAAACCGGCTGGCCGACCTGGTCGGCGAACTCCGCGAGACGAGTGCGGAGCGGGACATCGTCCTGCTGGACTACACGACCAACGGCGCCGTCGACGACCTGACGAAACCGTTGTCCCACGCGGCATTGCTGCGCACGCACCTGTCCGGGGAGTGGCCGTGGACGCTCTGACGACCCGGCGCCCGCTAACCCCGCAGGTCCGCGATCAGCTCATCGGCGGCGGCGAAGGGATCGATCTCGCGCGCCACCACCCGCTCGGCCACCCCGGCGAGCCGTCCCCCGCCACGCAGGTCGGTCAGCTCCGCCCGCAACCGGCGCAGGGCGATGGCCTCCACCTCGTCGCGGGCGCGCGCCACCCGGCGGCGGGCCAGCTCGTCGTGGGCCGTCAGCCACTCGTGGTGGGCGGCCAGCGCCCGCAGCACCTCGTCGGCGCCCTCGCCCTTCGCCGCGACCGTCCGCACGATCGGCTGGCGCCAGCTCGGTCCCCGGATCTCCCGGCGCGCCAGCGAAATCATCTGCTTGAGGTCGTGCACGGTCGCGTCGGCGCCTTCGCGGTCCGCCTTGTTGACGACGAACACGTCGGCGATCTCCAGCACGCCGGCCTTCGCGGCCTGGATCCCGTCGCCCATCCCGGGCGCGAGCAGCACCACCGTCGTGTCGGCGAGCTTCACGACGTCCACTTCGGACTGTCCGACGCCGACGGTTTCGATGAGCACCACGTCGAAGCCGGCGGCGTCGAGCACGCGCACCGCCTGCGGGGTCGCCCAGGAGAGCCCACCCAGGTGCCCGCGCGTGGCCATCGAGCGGATGAACACGCCGGGATCGGTGGCGTGCTCGGTCATCCGGATCCGGTCGCCGAGCAGTGCCCCGCCCGAAAACGGCGAAGACGGGTCGATCGCGAGCACCCCGACCCGCTTGCCTTCCGCGCGCAACGCGGTGAGCAGCGCCGAGGTCGAAGTCGACTTGCCGACACCCGGTGGGCCGGTGAGCCCGACGACCCGGGCCCGCCCGGTGTGCGGGGTCAGCGCCCGCGCGATCTCGGCGACGCGGGGGTGGGCGTCCTCGACGAGCGACAGCAGCCGCGCGACGGCACGGGGTTGCCCGTCCCGCGCGCGGCCGACCAGGTCGTCGAGATCGAGAGTGCCGGCCACCTACGCGGTGGGCACCCGCAGCAGGAGGGCGTCGCCCTGGCCGCCGCCACCGCACAACGCGGCCGCGCCGAGCCCGCCACCGCGGCGGCGCAGCTCGTGGATCAGGTGCACCGCGAGCCGTGCGCCCGAGGCGCCGATCGGGTGACCGAGGGCGATGGCGCCGCCGTTGACGTTGACCTTCTCCGGGTCGAGGCCGAGCTTCTCGGTCGAGACGAGCCCGACCGCGGCGAAGGCCTCGTTGATCTCGACGAGGTCGAGCGCGCCGGCTTCGAGGCCGGCCTTCGCGAGAGCGGCGAGGATGGCGTTCGACGGCTGCTCGTGCAGGCTCGCGTCCGGCCCGGAGACGACACCGTGCGCGCCGATCTCGGCGATCGGGGTGAGGCCGAGCTCCTCGGCCTTCGCCTTGCTGGCGACGACGACCGCGGCGGCGCCGTCGGAGATCTGCGAGGCCGAGCCGGCAGTGATGGTGCCGTCGGAGGCGAAGGCCGGGCGCAGCTTGGCGAGGCCTTCGGCGGTGGTGTCGGCGCGGACGCCCTCGTCGGTGTCGAACACCACCGGGTCGCCCTTGCGCTGCGGAATGGAGACCGGCGCGATCTCGTCGGCGAAGTAGCCGTTCTTGATCGCCTCGGCGGCGCGCTGGTGCGAGCGGGCGGAGAAGGCGTCCTGCTGCTCGCGGGTGAGGCCGTAGCGGGAGTTGTACTTCTCCGTCGAGGCGCCCATGGCGACCTGGTCGAAGGCGCAGAAGAGACCGTCGTAGGCCATGTGGTCGACGAGCGTGGTGTCGCCGTACTTGAACCCGGAGCGGGACTTGGGCAGCAGGTGCGGCGCCTGGGTCATCGACTCCTGGCCGCCGGCGACGACGATGTCGAACTCACCGGCCCGGATCAGCTGGTCGGCGAGCGCGATGGCGTCGAGGCCGGAGAGGCAGACCTTGTTGATCGTCAGCGCGGGCACGCTCATCGGGATGCCGGCGGCGACCGCGGCCTGGCGGGCCGGGATCTGGCCGGCGCCGGCGGTCAGCACCTGGCCCATGATCGTGTACTGCACGGCGTCCGGGGCGACCCCGGCGCGTTCCAGGGCCGCCTTGATCGCGACCCCGCCCAGCTGTGCCCCCGTGAAGTCCTTGAGGGATCCGAGCAAGCGCCCGATCGGTGTACGGGCGGCACCCAGGATCACGGAACCGGACACGGCGTCCTCCAAGCTTCGGCGCATGGGCAGTTTTTCCGACCATACCCGGAGGGCAGGCTTCTTGATGGAGCCAGTGTGAGGCGGGGCACGCGACGATTCCGGTTCGACACCGTGCCGCGCGCCCCTATCCTGCCTCCATGAATGACGCCCTGCGGCCGTTCGTGACGGCCATCGACCACGTCGGCATCGCGGTCCCGGACCTGGACGCGGCCATCGAGTTCCACCGCGCGCACTTCGGCCTGGAAGTGGCGCACGAGGAGGTGAACGAGGAGCAGGGAGTGCGCGAGGCGATGCTGCGCGCGCCCGGCACGGCGGGCACGGAAACGCAGATCCAGCTGCTGGCGCCGCTGCGCGAAGACTCGGCGATCGGCAAGTTCCTGGCCAAGAGCGGCCCGGGGCTGCAGCAGCTGGCGTACCGCGTGTCCGATGTGGACGCCGCGGCGGCGGCCCTGCGCGAACAGGGCCTGCGCATGCTGTACGAGGAGGCGAAGCGAGGCACCTCGAACAGCCGGGTGAACTTCGTCCACCCGAAGGACGCGGGCGGCGTGCTGGTGGAGCTGGTGGAGCCGGCCAAGGACGGCTCGGCGCACTGATTCGTTCCGGCGTAACGACTCCGGCGCGCCGGAGTCGCACGTCGGTGACAAGTGCCGTGCCCCCTGGCGACCCCTATGCGATGGGTCGGTTCCCCTAGGCCGGGGCGAGCGTCGCGCGGCGGCTTAGGGGGTGGGCGCCCGCAGTCGACGGCCGCCGGGTCCGAGAGGCGGGCCGGCTGGGTCGGCCAGCGGCGCTCCGCACGACTGGGCGGCAGCGCGGCCGGCGGCCAGGCGGCGGCCGCGCGGTTGGCTGGGCACGCGGCTGAAGGCTGAGCGGCCGGCTGGCCGGCGGCTCAGCGGCTCGCAGCTGACCGCAAGCGGCTGGCGGCCGACGGCTGATGGCTGACAGCGGGCGGCTAGTGTCCTGAGTCGTTAATTCGTTGGCAGTATGCGGCGAGGGTGTCGAGGATCTGGTCGGCGGTTTTGGTCCAGACGAAGGGTTTGGGGTCGTCGTTCCAGGCGCCGATCCAGGCCTCGACGTCG
>NZ_JAMXQV010000033.1 GCF_024703995.1 Amycolatopsis iheyensis
TTCAACCGGCTCAAGCAGTTCCGCGACCTGGCCACCCGCTATGCCAAGCGCGCCGCTTACTACCAGGCAGAACTCACTATCGCCGCGATCGTCCTCTGGCTCCGATGACTTACAGGACAGCTCCTAGGGGCCATGGTCAGCCGAGACGAAGGAGCCGACATGCCGACATTCGCCGCGTTCATGGTCTTCCCTCCGGAGCCGCCGGAGCCGGATCCCCGGCTGGTCGAGAGCGGAATCGACCGGTACCTGGCCTGGCAGGAGGAGCTGCGCGCCGCCGGGCGGCTGGTGACTGCCGCCGGCCTCGCGCCGGACTCGCGGGTCGTGCACGCCGGGAGCGTCACCAACGGGCCGTTCACGGAGTCCAGTGAGGTGATCGCGGGTTACATCGTCGTCCGCGCCGACAACCTCGACGAAGCGGCGAAGCTGTTCCTCCGCCACCCGATCGCCGAGGACGGCATCGGGCGGTTCGTGCTGCACGAGATCGCGCTGACCGACCACGACGCCCGCGAAGCCCATCTGCGATGACGACCGCCGGCGCGGTCGAGCGGGTGTTCCGGCAGAGCACGGGACCGATCCTCGCCACGTTGACCAGGGCCTTCGGCGCGGACCGGCTGGACCTCGCCGAGGACTGCCTGGCCGACGCCGTCGAGCTGGCGCTGCGGGTCTGGCCGGTGTCCGGCGTGCCGGCCAATCCGCGTGGCTGGCTCTTCCGGGTCGCGCGCAACCGGGCCCTCGACGTCCTCCGCCGGGAGCGGACTTTGCGGGCGAAGCTGCCCCTCGTGGCCGGGGACGTTCCCGAGGCGGACGACGGCGAGCTGGCGTTGACGTTCCTGTGCTGCCACCCCGCGCTGCCGCGGGCGTCGCAGGTCGCGCTGACGCTGAAGATCGTCGGCGGGCTCGGGGTGCGCGAGATCGCCACGGCGTTGCTGGCGAAGGAGTCCGCGGTCGCGCAACGGCTGGTGCGGGCGAAGAAGTGGTTCCGGGAGTCCGGCGAAGCGGTCGAGGTGCCGACGGCGCTCGAGGCGCGGCTGGACGGCGTGCTCGACGTGCTCTACCTGCTGTTCAACGAGGGTTACCAGGCGACGACCGGCGAGCTGGTCGTCCGCCGTGAGCTGTGTGCCGAGGCGATCCGGCTGACCCGGCTGCTGACCGCCGACCCGCGGACCGACCGGCCGCGGGCCGGCGCGTTGCTCGCGTTGCAGCTGCTGCAGGCCAGCCGGCTGCCCGCGCGGGACGAGGTGCTGCTCATCGGCGAGCAGGACCGGACCCGGTGGGACGCCGCGCTGGTGCGGGAAGGCGCGCGGGTCTTCGAACGGTCCTGCGCCGGACCCGAGCTGTCGGCGTTCCACGTCGAAGCCGCCATCGCGTTGTGCCACACCGCGCCGGCCCCGGACCACCGGCGGATCCTGGCGCTGTACGACGACCTGCTGGCCGTCCGGCCGACGGCGGTCGTGCGGCTCAACCGGGCGATCGCGCTGGCCGAGGTCGACGGGCCGCGGGCCGGGATCGCCGAGCTGGCGCCGCTGAGCGCCGAGCTGGCCGGGCACCTGCCGCTGCCCGTCGCGCTCGGCGCCCTGCACCTGCGGGCCGGCGACACCGCCGAGGCCGCGCGGCACTACCGGCACGCGCTGACCTTGCCGTGTTCCGAACCGCAACGGCGATTTCTCCGGCAGCGGCTGGCTGCGTGCGGCTGATCCCTGGTTGGCTGGTCTCGTGCCGGACTACTGCGAGCGCCTCGGGCCCGGGCTCTGGGGCGAGCCGCTCAACAGTCTCACCAATCTCGCTTTTCTCGTCGCCGCCGTGCTCGTGTGGCGGCTGGCCGCGGGGGACCGGATCGGGCGGTTGCTCGCCGGGTCGATCGGGCTGGTGTTCGCCGCCAGCACCGTGTTCCACCTCGTCGCGACGCGCTGGGCCGGCGCCGCGGACTCGCTGAGCATCCTCGTTTTCGTGCTCGTCTACGTCGTCTTGTTCGGGCGCGTGTTCCTCGGGTGGCGACACGCCTGGCTCGCCGCGCCCGCGTTCCTCGCGCTCACCGCGGCCACGGCGTTGCTCGGCGGTGGGCTCTACCTGGCCGCGGTGATCGGGTTGTTCGCGTTCGCCGCGCTGCTGGCTTTCCGCCGTGACACCTACTGGACGCACTTCGCGATCGCGGGTGCGGTTTTCGCGCTCTCACTGAGCTTGCGCACGCTCGACCGGGACGTGTGCGACTACGTCCCGGTCGGCACGCACTTCCTCTGGCACCTGCTCAACGGGCTGGTGCTCTACCTCGTCTCGCGGACGATGGTGCTGAAGCACCGTCCTTAGTGGGCGCCGATCGGGCGCAGGTCCTTGTCGTGCTCGTCGACGTGGTAGTCCTCGGGGTTGGTGTCGTCGGTGCCGTTGAACACCTTGAGCTGGCGGGCGACCACGGTGACGACCGCCGCGACCACCAGGTTGGCGATCAGGGCGACGAAGCCGACGTAGATCTGGACCGCGGAGCCCGCGAACGGGTGCCAGCCGAAGATCGACATGTTGCCCAGCGACAACGCCGACCCTCCGAAGTGGAGCTTGCCGTTGTTCGGGTTGGGGATGCCGTACAGCATGATCAGGCCCCAGCCGATGCCGACGACCCAGCCCGCGATCAGGCCCCAGCGGTGGAACCAGCGCGTGTACAGCGCGAGCGCCACGGCCGGCAGCGTCTGCAGGATCAGCACGCCGCCGATCAGCTGCAGGTCGATCGAGAACTGCGGGTCGATCAGGATGATCACGGCCACCGCGCCGAGCTTCACGACCAGCGAAGCGAGCTTGGCCTGCTTCGCTTCTTCCGCCGGTGTCGCGTTCTTGCGGATGTACTCCTTGTAGATGTTGCGCGTCCACAGGTTGGCCGCGGCGATCGACATGATCGCGGCCGGCACCAGGGCGCCGATGCCGATCGCGGCGAACGCGATGCCGGCGAACCACGACGCGAACTGGCTGTCGAACAGCACCGGGACGATCGTGTTGCCGTCGGCCGAGCCGGTCGCCGCGTTCGTCAGCGGCTTGACGCCCGCGGTGATCGCGACGTAGCCGAGCAGCGCCAGCAGACCCAGCACCAGCGAGTACGCCGGCAGCGCGACCATGTTCCGCTTGATGACGCTGCGGCCGCGCGACGCGAGCACGCTGGTCAGCGAGTGCGGGTAGAGGAACAGCGCGAGCGCCGAACCCAGCGCCAGCGTCGCGTACTGCAGCTGGTTGTTCGCGTTCAGCAGGATCGAGCCGGCCGGCTTGCCCGTCTTCGGGTTGGGCGTGCCGAGCTTCGCCGCCGCCGTGTCGAAGATGTGCGACCAGCCGCCCAGCTTCGAGGGCAGGTAGATGATCGCCACCAGGATCACGATGTAGATCAGGATGTCCTTGACGAACGCGATCAACGCGGGCGCCCGCAGGCCGGACTGGTAGGTGTAGAAGGCCAGGATGACGAAGGCGACCAGCAGCGGCAGGTGACCGACGATGCCGGAGCCGTTGATGCCCATCGTCCGCAGCACGGCTTCGAGACCGACCAGCTGCAGCGCGATGTACGGCATGGTCGCGACGATGCCGGTGATCGCCACCAGCAGCGCCAGGATCGGGGAGCCGAAGCGCCCGCGCACGAAGTCGGCCGGGGTCACGTAGCCGCGGACCCGCGAGACCGACCACATCCGCAGCGCCGGGAGCAGCACGATCGGGTAGACGACGATCGTGTACGGCAGCGCGTACAGGCCGAGCGCGCCGGCGCTGAACACCAGCGCGGGCACCGCGACGAAGGTGTACGCCGTGTAGAGGTCACCGCCGAGCAGGAACCAGGTGATCCACGAGCCGAACTTGCGGCCGCCGAGGCCCCACTCGTCCAGGTGGTCCAGCCCGCCGCCGCGCTGCCAGCGCGACGCCATGAAGCCGAGCACGGTGACCAGCAGGAACAGGATCGTGAAGATGATCAGTTCCGGCCACTGCAGGTTGCTCATCGAGCGTCCCCCTCGTCCAGGTCGTCGACGCTCAGCTCGTCGGGCGCGCTGGAGGTCGGCTTGGTGCGCGTCATCAGGTACACGATCCAGGTGCTCAACACCCCCACCGCGACCATCAGGAACTGGAACCAGTAGAAGAACGGCATCCCGAACAGGCGTGGACCGTCCATGTTGAACAGTGGCGTGACCAGGACCAGCAGCGGAACGATCAGGAGCAGGTTCCACGGGCTGAACTGGATCCCGCGGACCTTCCCGTCGTGCTTCGCAGGCGACATCGGAACCTCACCTAACACTCCCGTAACCGACCGCCTGACCTTAGAACCTGGGTGACAGGGAGTCACGTCTGTCCGATATCGATTTGATCGCCACGCACCGCGTTGCCGACCAACGTCGGTTGCCGTGCTCTGAGCAGCCCTATAGGAATAGCCCGACTCCACTGGCGAAAGACCCAAAAGGGGCAACCGTATGAGACGACTCCGCTACGCGGTGGTGATCCCGGCGATGGCCGGCACCCTGCTGGCCGGGTTCACGCCCGCCTTCGCGGACCAGGCGGCGGCTGCCGGCAAGCAGCCGCTGAACTCCACGAACATCCCGCAGCAGTACGCGAACCAGACGTTGAGCTGGCACAAGTGCGCCGTCCCTGACGAGCTGCCGACGGCCCCGCCCGCGGGCGCCGAGGACATGGAGTGCGCGACCTACAAGACGCCGCGCAACTGGTACCAGGCGAACGCCCAGATCGACCTGACCATCGCGGTCAGCCGGCTCAAGGCGACGAAGGACGCGACGGCGAGCGTCGTCACCAACCCCGGTGGCCCGGGCGCGCCCGGCCGCAACTTCCCGGCCCGGCTGCGCAACCAGCCGAAGCTGCGGGAGCACCAGGAGATCGTCGGCTTCGACCCGCGCGGCACCGGCAAGAGCACGAACATCACGTGCGGCGGCGCCATCGGCACCGGCTCCGACCTGGACCCGCGTGACCGCGACCGCCAGAACCTGAACCTGATCGTCGCGGCGACGAAGTACGCGGCGCTGTCGTGCCAGCAGAAGTCCGGCGAGCTGGGCCCGCTGATCAACACCGACCAGACGGTCAAGGACATCGACCTGCTGCGCGTGCTGCTCGGCCGCGACAAGATCAACTGGGTCGGCTACTCAGCGGGCACCTGGATGGGCGCGCACTACGCGCAGGCCTACCCGACGCGCACCGGCCGGTTCGTCCTCGACTCCTCGACGGAGTTCACCACGACCTGGCAGAAGTCGTTCGACTGGCAGCCGCTCGGCTTCGAGCGCCGCTGGCGGCAGGACTTCCTCCCGTGGATGGCGAAGTACGACAAGCTCTACCACTTCGGCACCACCGGCGAGGCGGCCCGCCAGACCTACGAGCAGGTCCGCTACGCCCTGACCCAGGGCGCGGTCACCCTGCCCGACGGCTCGAGCGTGTCGGCCAACGGTCTGGACGCCTTCATCGCGTCTTCGATCTACTCGAAGCGTTCCTTCCCGGGCCTGGCCGACTACCTGGTCAGCGTCCGCACGCTGACCCAGGGCACGGCGTCGGCGCAGGCGAAGTCGTCGGCCGCGCAGAAGGTCAAGGCCGCCGACAAGAGCACCGACACCTCCGGCGCGCAGCCGCTGATGGTGCCGACCGACGGTGACTCCTACGACGCGTCGTTCTGGACGATCCCGTGCAACGAGGGCCCGTGGACCGGCTCGGTCAACAGCGCGATCAAGGACTCGCAGAAGCTGATCGACAAGCAGCAGCCGCTGCTGGGCGCCGGCTGGTTCATCCAGCCCTGCCTGTTCTGGAAGAAGACCCCGGCGCCGCTGCCCGTGCTGAACGGCAAGGGTGTCCCGCCGGTGCTGATCGTCGAGTCGGAGCACGACCCGGCGACGCCGATCGAGGGCGCGCGGCGCGCGCACAAGGCGTTCGAGAACTCGCGGATGCTGACGATCACCGGTGAGGGTGACCACGGCATCTACGCCGGCGGCAACGCGGGTGTGGACAAGGTCGTGGAGGCCTACCTGGTCGACGGCGTGGTGCCGAACGACCAGAGCCTGCCGGGTGTGGCACTTCCGGTGCCTCCGGGCGCCTGAAGCCACTAGGTGTTGTGGGGCCCCGCCGATTTCCGGATCGGCGGGGCCCTTTCCACACCTGTGCACAGAGTTGTCCACAGGCAGTGGACAACTTCGGTATTCCATCCATGCCCCCGCCACCACCCTCAACGGAGGCGCTTCGCGCCGCAGTGGTATTAAAATTGGCGCCATGGTGCGGGTGCCGTTGACGAACGAAGAGCGCGAACGGGGCGAACGCCTCGGCCAGGCGCTGCGCGCGGCGCGAGCCGGCCGGAGCATGGTCGACGTCGCGGGGGAGGCCGGGATTTCGGTCGAGACCTTGCGGAAGATCGAGACCGGGCGGATTCCGACGCCGGCGTTCTTCACGGTCGCGGCCATCGCGGACGCCGTGGAGTTGCCGCTGGACGAGCTGCGGGCCGCGGTGGCGCCGGAGGCTTCGTCACCGCTTTCCCAGGCGAGCTAGGTGCGGTTGACCGAGGACGTCGACGAGTTCCTCGCCCACGCCGGAGACTTCCTGCGCTCACGTCCCGCACTGCACACCATGCCGCTGACGACCGTCGAGAAGCTGCGGAAGCACGGCTCGGACTCGACCACCTTCGGCTGGCTGGAGCACGGTGGCGAAGTCCAGGCGATCTTCTACCGTCGCCCGACCGGCCGCCTGACCGTCACCGCGCTGTCCGCCGAGCAGGCCGGCACCCTGGCCGCCGGCTTGGCCGAGCTTTCCCTTTCCGGCGTCACCGCGGACGACGACACCGCCACCGCTTTCGCCGCGGCGTGGCAACGGCGCACGGGCAGGACGCCGGTGCCCCGGGTGCGGGTCCGGCTGCACCGGCTCGGTACGCTCACCCCGCCCGAGCCGCACCCCGAGGGCCGGGCCGCCGGGCGTGACCAGGACGAAGTCGTCCGCTGGTGTGGTGAGTTCGCCGCCGCGGTCGGCGAAACCGTGGGCGACTGGGACTCCTCGCGCTTCGCCGGCAAGCACTACACCTTCTGGGAAACCGGAGAGCCCGTCGCCATGGCGGGCACGACTTCGATGGTGGCCGGCATGGTGCGGGTGGATCCCGTCTACACCCCGGCCCGTTTCCGGGGACGGGGCTACGGCGGCGCCGTCACCGCCGAGGTGAGCCGGGCGGCGTTGGCCGCGGGCGCACGGGACGTCGTGCTGTTCACCGACCCTGGCAACGCGACCAGCAATGCGCTCTACCAGCGGATCGGCTACATGCCGATCGCCGACTTCACCGGGTACGACTTCGGCTAGAGCGGGCGTAGCTGGTTCAGGACGTGCTCGCGGTCGTTGAGGAACGCGCAGCCCGCCACCGGGAGGTCGTAGCTGTTCAGCAGCTTCTCGAAGTCCGAAAACTCGTCGGCCGAGAAGCCGAAGCCCAGCTTGGTCGCGTGGGCCGACAGGACGTCCGCCAGCTCCTCCCACTCGCCCGACCACAGCAGAGTGCGGTAGTGCGTGTAGTCCTCCGGGGACAGGCGGTCCGCCAGGCTCGTCAGGATGCTGTCCGCGAAGAAGCTGATGCGGTTCTCCTGCAGGTCGGCCACCGTCGGGTTGGCCGGGTCGCGGGCCGCGTCCGCGTTGCGGATCACGCCCGGGCCCGCCACCGGGTACGCCGTGTGGACGTGGCCGTTTTCCTCGACCAGCACGATCAGGTGCACGTTGAACCGCTCGCCCGCGCAGCGCCAGCGGCCGTTCAGCTGCTGACGGCGGGCTTCGCTGGGGTCGTTCGCGACGTCCTTGACGACCGAGATGATGTGCTCGTTGCTCCAGCCGGGCGGGAACTCACTGGTCGCCCTGCGCCCGGCGCCCGGTGCGTGTCCGCCGCCCACTGGCTGCTCCCTTCGTCGCACCGAGCGTAGGTCAAATGGCGGCCGAGAGCACCACGATCCCGATGACCTGCAGGTCGAGCCCCCGAAAGAGCTGGCGGGTGAGGTTGGCCGGCATCGGGCCGACCGGGGTGTCGACGAACCCCGGGTTCGCGTAGTCGACCGCGGTCCGGGTGACCGTGCGCAGGATCGACAGCACCGACAGCGGCACGGCGAGCCACGCGCCCGGGCCGAGCGTCGTTCCGGCCGCGAGGGTGACCGCCGCCAGCAGTGCCGTCCAGGCCAGGGCGACGGCGGCCAGCACCAGCCCGTGGGTCAGCACCAGCTCGCGGTTCGCCGACCCCAGCCAGCGCCGGCGCCCCGGGTTGCGCCACAGCTCCCCGAGCCCGGCGCCGAACGGCATCAACGCGACGTACGCGCCGATGCCGACCAGGACCGCGCCCGGCAACGTCGGCAACGCGATGTGCGCGACGACGACCGCGAAGCCCACGAGGACCGCCGCGCCCGCGTAGCGCGAGCGGCCGAGCGTGCCCGCCCAGGCCAGCCGCAACGCCGTCGGGCGGCGCAGGGAAACCCCGCCGATCGGCCCGGCCGGCGGGAGCAGCATCATCGGGTCGAGGAAGGTCACGGCGACCGAGCGCAGCACCCGGCCGTCCCAGCCGGCCAGCAGCGCCGGGCGGCCCGCGCGGGTGACCGGCTCGCCGCCGAACGCCAGGGGCAGCGCCGCGACCAGCACGCCGGCCGCGCCGAACTCGACGGTCACCGGCCCGAGCCCGGCCGCGGCGATCACCAGCCCGAGCACCGCGAGCACCAGCGGCCCCAGCGCGTCGAACCGCAGCGACGTCCGCCGCGCCGAGGTGAAGGCGACGACGGCGGTCGCGACGACGACGGCCACCGCCGCCCGCCACTGGTCGAGCCCGGCGCCGCCGACGGCCAGCAGCAACGCGGCCAGGTAGCCGGTCACCGCGACGACGCCGGTCCAGGCCCCGAGCAGCCGCAGCGTGACGACGCGGCCGCGGTCCACCGGCGCGAAGTCGAGCCAGGTCAGCTCGGCCGGCTCGACCCAGACGAACCCGCGGCGCAGCAGGCTGCGCCAGCCGACCGCGCAGCAGAGCGTGAGCAGCCCGAGCACGGCCGGGAAGTCGACGCGTGCCGAGCCGTAGACGGACTGCCGCCAGCCGTCGACGTGAAAGAACGCCGTGAACAGGAACCCGAAGCCGAACAGGAAGACGAACGAAGCCGTGTCGCCGCTGAAGATCCCGCCGAACCGCTTGCGGCCGGGGATCCGCATGCGACGCGGGGTCAGTGTCACCACAGTTCTAGGACGCTGTCCGCGGCTTCGAGCAGCGGCGGGTGGTGGGTGGCCACCACGACCGCCGCGCCGGCCGCCGTCGACCGGGCGATCACCTCGACCAGCCACTCCTTGCCCGCGGTGTCCAGCGCGCGCTCCGGCTCGTCGAGCAGCAGCACCCGGTGCGGCCGCGCGGTGACGCCGAGCAGGAGCAACCGCCGGCGCTGCCCCGCGGAGAAGTGCCCGGCCGTGACGCGCATGCGTTCGCCCAGGCCCGCGTCGCGCAGCAGCTCCTCGTGGTCGCCGAGGTCGGCGCCGAACGAGCCGGACAGGAGCTCCAGGTGCTGCAGCGGGGTCAGCTCGGCGAAGAAGTCGGAGTCGTCGAACAGCACCGACACCTTGCGGCGGAACTCGACGTCCCGCTCGTCCGGCACCTTGCCGTCGACCAGCACCCGCCCCCACTGCGGCTTCTGCATGCCGTAGAAGCAGCGCATCAACGTCGACTTGCCGACACCGTTCGGCCCGACGATCGCGGCGCACTCGCCGGGGTCGACGGAGAAGTCCAGGTCGTCGAACAGCCAGTGCTCGCCGGCCCGGACGCCGATCGCCCTCGCGTCGATCACCGGAGGGCTTCGAGCACCAGGGCGAACTGCGCCATGTTCTGCTCCAGGACGGTGTAGTAGGTCAGGCCGAACCGCTCGCGGTGCGCGTGGAGCTGCTCGGCGACCTCGGCGGGCGAGCCGATCAGCGCGGTCGGCAGCTCGGCGAGCTGCTCGACGCTCAGCACACCCTGTACCTTCTGCTCGAGCTCGGCCAGCGCACCCGCCCGGTCGTCGGTGATGTGCACGAAGTGGCACAGCAGGTTGAACTCGGCTTCCCGGTCGCCGAGCTTCGACCGGACGAACTTGACCCGCTCCTCGATTTCTTCGGCGCTCGCCGGCCGCAAGGCGGCGCCGTCCGGCGTCTTCGCGGCACCGGTGAAGCCGATGACGTCGGCGTGCTCGGCCGCGAGGGTCAGCAGCCGGTCGCCGCGGCCGGCGAGCAGCAGCGGCGGTCCGGCGGGACGCACCGGCGCCGGCTTGTGCTCCGGGTCCGCGTAGGCCCGCTTGAGCTCGAGGATCGCGCGTTCGAGGTGGTCGACGCGTTCGCGCGCGGACGGGAACGGCAGCCCGGCGGCCTCGAACTCCTCCTTCACGTACCCCGCGCCGAGCCCCAGCTCCAGCCGGCCGTCGGTGAACCGGTCGGTGCCCGTGACGTCGCGGGCGAGCAGCACCGGGTTGTAGAACGGCGTGTTCAGCACGAAGGTGTTCAGCTTGACCCGCTCGGTGACCTCGGCGGCGAGCACGAGCGCCGGGAACGGCGGGGCCATCCCGAGGTGGTCGGCCGCGCCGATGACGTCGAAGCCGAGGTCCTCGGCCTGCCGGCACTTCTCGACCCAGCCCGCGCGGTCGTCGGGCACGTGCATGTTGACGCCGAAGCGGAAGTCCCCAGTCATGCGACCAACGTACTCACCGGAGCTTTTCGATCACCGGGGCGAGGCGCTCGAGGTCGTCTTCGAGCACGGTGAAGTAGCTCGTGCCCAGGGTCTCGCGGGTGCGTCGCAGCTGCTCGGCCGCCGCGTCCACCGAGCCGACGAGGACCGTGGCCAGCGAGCCGAGCTCTTCGACGCCGAGGTGCGGCACGAGCCGGTGGGCCGCTTCGAGGGCCGTCCGCCGGTCATCGGTGATCCGGACGAAGTGGACCATCAGGTTCAGCTCGGTGTCCCGGCCGTCGAGCACCCGCTTCACGAAGCCCGCGCGCTCGGCCAGCGCGTCGGCTCCGGCCAGGGCCAGCCGCCCCTCGGCCGCACCCGGGGCCGTGCCGGTGAGGGCGATGGTGTCGGCGTGCGCGGCGGCGAAGGTCAGCATCCGGTCGCCGCGGCCGCCGAGCAGCAACGGTGGCCGTGGGCGGTCGGTGAACGCGCGCTCGATCTCGGTGACCACGTCGACGACCCGGCCGAACCGGCGGCCGGGCGTGCCCCAGTCGATGCCGGCGGCTTCGAACTCCGCGCGCACGTACCCGGCGCCGATCCCGATCTCCACCCGGCCGCCGGTGAACTCGTCGAGCGCGGCGAGGTCGCGGGCCAGGAGCACCGGGTTGTGGAAGCTCGCGTTGAGGACGTAGGTGTTCAGCCGGATCCGTTCGGTGGCCTCGGCGGCGAGGAGCAGCGCGGGGATCGGCGCGACCCGTCCGAGGTGGTCGACCACACCGACGACGTCGTAGCCGAGGTCCTCGGCCTTCCGGCACTTGTCCACCCACTCGGCCCGAGAGCCGGGCACGTACAACGCCACACCGAACCGGAACGGTCTCATGGTCGCGAAAGTACCTGGAAAGGTAGAAGGGGACGCCTCCCGGATGCGGCCGGAAGGCGTCCCCTTCTGTTCAGGAGGCTCAGCTCAAGCGCTGAGCCAAGGCGTCCAGCTCGTCCCGCAGCGAGGTGGGGACCTGGCCGATCTTCTCGAACCACTCCTCGATCAGCGGCAGCTCCTCGCGCCACTCCTCGGGCTTGACCTCGAGCGCGGCCTGGATGTCCTCGATCGGCTCGGTGAGGCCCTCGGTGTCCATGTCCTCGGCGCGCGGCACGAACCCGATCGGCGTCTCGACCGCGTTGCCCTTGCCCTCGACCCGCTCGATGACCCACTTGAGGACGCGCGAGTTCTCGCCGAAGCCCGGCCACAGGAACCGGCCGTCGTCGCCGCGGCGGAACCAGTTGACGTAGAAGATCTTCGGGAGCTTGTTCGCGTCCGCGTTCTTGCCAAGGTTCAGCCAGTGCTTGAAGTAGTCACCGGCGTGGTAGCCGAGGAACGGCAGCATGGCCATCGGGTCGCGGCGCACGTTGCCGACCGCGCCGGCCGCGGCCGCCGTGGTCTCCGACGACATCGTGGCGCCCATGAACACGCCGTGCTGCCAGTCGCGGGCCTCGTTCACCAGCGGCACCGTGGTCTTGCGGCGGCCGCCGAACAGGATCGCCGAGATCGGCACGCCCTTCGGGTCGTCCCACTCCGGCGCGAGGATCGGGCACTGCGACATCGGCGTGCAGTAGCGCGAGTTCGGGTGCGCGGCCTTCTCGCCCGACTCCGGCGTCCAGTCCTGGTGCTTCCACGACGTGGCGTGCTCGGGCTGGTTCTCCATGCCCTCCCACCAGATGTCGCCATCGTCGGTCAGGGCGACGTTCGTGAAGACCGTGTTGCCCTTCTCGATCGTGCGCATCGCGTTCGGGTTGGTGTGCCAGTCGGTGCCCGGCGCGACGCCGAAGAAGCCGAACTCCGGGTTGACCGCGTACAGGCGGCCGTCCTCACCGAAGCGCATCCACGCGATGTCGTCGCCGAGGGTCTCGGCGCGCCAGCCCGGGATGGTCGGCTGCAGCATCGCGAGGTTGGTCTTGCCGCAGGCACTCGGGAACGCGGCCGCGACGTAGTGGACCTTGTCCTCGGGCGAGATCAGCTTGAGGATCAGCATGTGCTCGGCGAGCCAGCCCTCGTCGCGGGCCATCACCGAAGCGATGCGCAGCGAGTAGCACTTCTTGCCCAGCAGCGAGTTGCCGCCGTAGCCCGAGCCGTAGCTCCAGATCGCGCGCTCTTCCGGGAAGTGCGAAATGAACTTCGTCGTGTTGCAGGGCCAGGAAACGTCCTTCTGGCCCGGCTCGAGCGGGTGGCCGACCGAGTGCAGCGCGGGCACGAATTCGCGCTCGCTGCCGTCCGGCGCGACGAACTTGTCGAGGGCCGCCTGGCCGGCGCGGGTCATCACGCGCATCGAAGCGACAACGTAGGCGAAATCGGTGATTTCGATACCCAGCTTCGGGTTCTCGTCGCCGAGCGGGCCCATGCAGAACGGGATGACGTACATCGTGCGGCCGCGCATCGAGCCCCGGAAGAGCTCGGTCATGGTCGCCTTCATCTCGGCCGGCGCCATCCAGTTGTTGGTCGGGCCGGCGTCCTCGGGCCGCTCCGAACAGATGAAGGTGCGGTCCTCGACGCGGGCGACGTCGTTGGGGTCGGAAGTGGCCCAGAAGGAGTTGGGCTTCGACTTGAGCTGCACGAACGTGCCGGCCTCGACCAGCTCCTGGTTGATCCGGGCGGCTTCTTCGTCAGACCCGTCGACCCACACCACGCGGTCCGGGGTGGTCAGCTCGGCGACCTCCCGGACGAAGGACAGCACGCCACTGTGCGTCGTCGGCGCGGTGTCCAGTCCGGGGATGGCGACTGCGGTCATCTCTACTCCTGACTTCCGACGACAAAAGAGCCCACACCGGGAACGACGCTGTTCCGGCGCGGGCCTCATTGCCGACGACGAATGGCTTCGCACACCGGCTGGCGAACCGGTGTGCGTGGTTTGGGATTCCCCGAGAGTAGCCGCATGACCGGCAGGTAACCGAGAGCTGGCGTGTAGGTTCTCTCACAAGAACGATAAGGGAATCGATTCAGACGTCACCGGATCGGTGTATTCGGCGAAAATCTTCCGGTGACCGCGATCACGCCTGTGACCTGCTCGTTTTCATTTGTGACATGAAAAAAGCCCGGGGCCGAAGCCCCGGGCTTTCAAACTATGACGTGGGTCACTTCAGTTCGGCGAAATCCACTGCCCCGTGCCGGAGTCGATGCGCGCGACGCCTTCGAGGGTCTGCGTGCCGGCGCCGCCCCACTCGGCGTCGGCCGCCGGGTCACCCTCGCTGCCGGCGTCCATCAGTCCACTGGAGACTTCGGTCCACTGGCCGGGTCCGCTGTGCTCGAACGTCGTGGTCGTGCCGTCCGCTTCGGTCTGCACCGCGATGTCCGCTTCGCCGTCGCCGTCCTTGTCGGTGAAGGCGATCGTGCCGCCGCTCTTCGTCTCGACGATGGCGGTGTCGTTGTGTCCGTCGTGGTCGGTGTCGATGGTCGCGGCGCCCGCGTCGACCTCGCCGTCCGGCATGTCCGCGTGGATGTGGCCGCCGGAGCCGTCGTCGCGGCCGCCGGTGTCCGAGTCGTCGTGGCCGCCCCCGGAGGCCTCGACCCACTCGCCGCTGGCCTCGTCGTAGACGGCCTGCTCGACGACGTGCCCGGTCTCGTCCAGCACCGCGTACTGGTCGGCTTCACCGTCGTGGTTCGTGTCGGTGAAGGCCTGCGCGGTGCCGTCGTCGTGCTCGACGATCGCGGTGTCGTTGACGCCGTCCTCGTTCAGGTCGTAGTTGACCTCGGCCTGGTACTCCTGACCGTCGACGTGGACGGTCATCGCGTCCGAACCGCTGGCGTCGGTGTCGCTGCCGCCACTCTCGTCGACCCACATGGGAACTTCCCCCTTTGAACCGGGTGCCGCCGTCTCTGACCTGCTGTCGGAGGGTATGACTCACCGTAGGCCCGTTCGGTTCCGCTCCACAACCGGGCGCGCGGTCAGGCCGTCTTGTCCCGCAGTGCCCGGATCCGCGTGAGGAAGGCTTCGGCCCGCTCACGGCCGTCGCTGACCTCTTTGAGCCGCTTCGACACGATCGCGATCTTCTTGGCGCGTTCCTGCGCACCCATCTTGATCGTCTTGTCGACTTCCTTCAGCTCGGCCTCGATCGCGTCGATGCGCCGGCCCAGCGCCTCGTCCAGCGCCATCGACAGCTGCTGCTCGGCCTCGATGAGCTGCTCGGCGACGAGCTGGTCGAGCGTCGAGCGGGCGTCCGCGATGGCCTCGACCAGCCACTGCTTCATGTGCTGCTTGTCGGCCGCGTGCTTGCGCGTGCGGGCCATCCACCAGCCGGCGCCGAGGCCGATGATGATCGTCGCGGGCAGCACGACGGGGTTGAGGATCGCGACGCCGGCCAGCGGCAACGCGGCCACCTTGCCGGCCCCGACACCGCCGGAGATGCCCATGAACACGAGCAGCTTGTCCTCGGCCGTCGGTGGCTTCTTGTCCGGCGGGCGCAGCACCACCGGCGGGCCGCCGGCCCGGGCGAACTGCGCGCGGATGACGTCGAGCTCCTCGGGGGAGAACAGCTCCGCCAGCGAGACGTTGGTGACTTGGTTCAGGCGTTGCGAGAGCAGCATCGAGATCCGCTGTGACGTCGTCTGCAGCGCGATGTCGACCTGCTGCGGCAACGCGGCCAGCTCGTCGCGCTTGGCCGCGTCGATCAGCTGACGGAAGTGGGTCTGCGCGTCCCGCATCTGCCGGGCGCTCTCGTGCCCGACCTCGACGCGGGTGCGCTGCACCTCGCCGCGCAGCTTGAGCTGCCAGCCGCGGGTCGACGTCCGGCGTTCGGCCTGCAGCTGGTCACGGCGTTCACGCAGCTGCTCGGCCTCGGCCTCACCCGCGGACAGCGCCCGGCTTTCGGCCTGCAGCTTCGCCTTCAGCTCACCCAGCGCGCTGGACAGCGCGCGCAGCGTGTTCGCCTCGCCGAGCATGGCCGAGCGGCCGACGAGCAGCTCCTGCAGCGCCGTCTGCACCGCGGCGACGCCGGACTTCTCCCGCAGCATCGCGGCCATCTGCTCGTTGGGCGCCTTCGCCGCCGTCTCGAACATCCGCGCCGACACCGGGTGGAACACCGAGTCGGCGAAGCGCGGGGCGTGCTCGCGCAGCAGCTGCCGGTCGGCCTCCATGACCTCGCGCCAGCCGCGGAACATGTCGACCTTGGTCAGCGCGAAGACGACCGTCTCGACGCGCTCGCCGACGTCCCGCAGGAAGCTCAGCTCGGTCGAGGTGAACGGCGCCGAGGCGTCGACGACGAACAGCAGCGCCGTCGCGCCCGCGGCGGCTTCCTTGGCGAGCTCGCCGTGCATCGAGTCGAGCCCGCCGACGCCGGGGGTGTCGACCAGCGAGAGCCGTTCGAGCAGCGGGACCGGCCCGGTGACCTCGACGTAGCGCGGCGGGAGCTGGCCGGGCGGCAGCTCGTGCGCGGCGGACACCCAGTTGATCAGCTGGCCGAGGTCGATCGGCACCGGCGCGAGCTGGCCGGGGTAGCAGGCCTGGGCGCCCCACGCGTCGGCGTGGTCGAACACCAGGTACGTCGCGGTGGCGACGTCGGCGTCCACAGGGGACAGTCCCGGGGTCGCGAGCAGCGCGTTGACCAGGGAGCTCTTCCCGCGGTTCGTCTCACCGACGACCACGACGGCCGGTTTCTTCGGCCGGGCGTTCCGCACCTCGTCGACCCACTTCGCCGCGGCCGGGTCGGCATCGCGGACGACGGTCAGCAGCTGGTCGCGCGCTGCCGCGACCTGCGAAGGCAGGCTCGGCGCGGTGGGCGCGCTCACGAGCTCTTCTTCGCGTAGACGGTGACGATCGGCGCGCGCAGCAGGCGGTCGTGGTCGGCGAAGCCGGTGACCTCGGTTTCGGCCACGATGCCCTCCAGCGCCGGATCTTCGGTGGGGACCGCGCCGCCGGCCTCGTGCCGGGCCGGGTCGAACCGCTCGCCGTCGGGCCGCAGGGCGTGGACGCCGATCGCGGCGAGCCCCGCCTCGAGCCGCTCGACCACGCCGCCGCTGCGGGCGCGATCCAGCGCGTACAGGCACATCTGAATCAGTGCCTGGCGATCGGCGAGCGCTCGGTCGAGGTCACTTACCTGCTGCTGCAAGGGGTGCACATCGGTGTCCGACGCGGCTTTCGCGCCGTCGGTTCCCTTTTCGGCGTCGGCTTCTTCGATGATCTGCGCGATGCTCACCGCGGCGATCTGGCCGGTCGGGGTGTCGTCCGGGTCGACGGACCCGTCCCTGCGAAACCACGCCATGCGCACCACCCCGTCCCGGTTCCGCCAGATTCCACCAGTCTGGCCGACTCACCCGCCAGGCGGGGGCGAAACAGGCCGGAGGAAGCGCACCAGGATCGTCCGGAGGATCGCTTGTTCGGCGGGCAGATCGAGGTCCGGGTCGAGACTGGCCCGCGAAATCATCGCGTCGATCAGGCCGGCGACCCAGCCCGCGGCCGCGTGCGCGGCGATGCCCGGGTCGATCAGCCCGGCGTCGACGGCCCGCTGGACCAGGACGGCCAGGCCGTCGCGCAACGCGGCGTCGTTGTGGTGGATCAGCTCGGCGAACTCGTCGTCGCGGGCGGCCTGGGCGGCGGCTTCGAGCACGATGCGCACGACTCCCGGGTGCGCGATCTGGCCGGCCAGCTCGGCGACGACGTCGAGCAGCGCCTGCCACGGGTCTTCGGCGGCCGCCGCGCTCGCGAGGCGTTCGGCCGTCTCGGCGGCGTCGTCGGTGAAGATCGCCGTGAACACCGCGCGCTTGGTGGGGAAGTAGTGGAAGAGGCTGCCCGAGCTGATGCCCGCGGCCCGGCAGATGTCGGCCGTCGTCGTGCGTTCGAAGCCCTTCTCGGCGAAGCAGCCGGCGGCCGCGTCGACGATCGCGCGGCGCTTGGCCTCGTGCTTGGCCGGGTCGACCGTCCTCATCGTTCGACCGGCGGCTCGTCCCGCCAGGGGTAGCCGTGTTCGGCGAAGGCCGGGGCCAGCTCGTGGTTGCGCAGGTCGGTCTTCTCGCGGGCGATCTCGCGGCCGTCGGCCGCGTGCAGGACGAGCTCCTTGCCGTCGAGGTAGACGGCGTCGAGCTCGGCCTCGATCCGCCGCGTCTTGTCGCCACGCACCAGCGTGACGCGGGTCGGCGACACCGTGACCACCAGCCGCTCGTGCGCCCAGACCGCGGCGAAGAGCAGGCCGAGCACCAGCCCGCCGGCGACCGCGGCCAGCGTCGCCCACGGCTGCGGCAGCTTGGTGAGCACCTTGAACACGCCCTGGAACGGGAAGGCGTCCAGGGTGCTGACCCAGGCGGCGATGGCCCAGACACCCACCCCGAGCCCGCCGCCCACGAGCGGGCAGCCGATCCAGGACGCGGTGCGCAGCCACGACGGCTCGTCGACGGTCGTCTCCATGCCGCCTATTATTAGACCGCCCGCTCGGTTTATGAAAGCCGGGGCTCAGACGAGGTCGTCGATCACCTTCCGGAGCACGGCCTCCAGACCCGGGCCGTCCTCGGCCAGCCGGGACGAGACGAGCAGCTGGTCTTCGGCCGGGCGCAGCCACGTCGAACCCGCGACCGAGATCTCGATGACGTTCAGCCGGAACGGGTACGCACGCCGCCCCTGCTTGACTTCGGCCTCCCGCACCAGCTGGCCGAGCCGCTCGCTCGCGACGATCTGGCGGCGGTAGAAGCCGGGCGCCCACGGCGTGCCGCCGGACGGTTCGCCCGAACCACGCAGGGCCGGGCCGCGGGCGTTCGCGAAGTGGCGCGCCGCGACCGGGCCGAAGAAGTCGGCCGCCTGCCGCACGGCCGAGCCCGGGGCGAGCGCGGGGCGGCCGTAGCGCGTGCGCGTGCCGCGCGGGTCCGGGTCTTCGCGGGTGCGGAGGAACGAGAGCAGGTCGACCCACCAGTCGGCCCACTGCGCTTGGACGGCGGCGCGGTCGATGCCGGCCGGGACGTGCACCGGGACCCGCGGCTCCACCGGCGGCAGCACCTGTCCTTCGGAAACGGACAGGGCCAGGGCGTCACGGATGTACAGCGCGACGTCGACTTCGACTTCGCTGCCCCACGCGGCTCGCCAGGATGTCGTGTTCTCTAGGTGCACGTTTCCCACGGTACGCGAGAAACGGGTGCTCACCGGGGAAAGTCGGCACGCAGAAACACCTAGCTCTGGGGCTCCCGGACCTGTTGCCAGATCAGGAAGTACGCCCGATGGACCACATGGGCGACGCGGCTCTGCGCGGGCGTGGCGCCGAACGAGGCGAAGGACCGCCACCAGCCCGCGCGCTCGAGGGCGTGCGCGGCCAGCTCCGGCCGCGGCGCGCCGGGTTTGCCGAGCTGCGCGCCGATGTCGGCGTTGCTGCCCACCCGCAGCACCTCTTCCGAGAGGTCCTCCGGCATGTCGACCGCGCCGGACGCGACCAGCGTCAGCGCTTCGAGCAGCCGCAGCTGGTGGGCTTCGGGCTTGGCGAGCAGCACCTCGATGGCGTCGTGGACGCGCTGGCGTTCGCCCGGGTCGGCGGAAGCGTGTGCGAGCGCGGTGACGGAAGCGAGGGCCGCGGCCGCCTTGATGCCGTCGGCGCGGGCGGCGAACACGATCGACAGCCGCTGCCGCACCGCTTCCAGGCCGGACGCGTCGAGCAGCGACCGCCGCAGCGCGCCGGCGGTGATCTCCGGTTCCTTGCGGATGACGTCGACGGCGTGCGAGATGCCGAACAGGTCGAGCTTCTCCAGCAGCCGCAGCCGGGTGCCCGACGGGACGTCGCACTCCCAGGTGGTGAAGATGTCCGCCGAGATCAGCATGGTCTGCAGGATGTCGTCGTCGAGCTCGGCGAGCTGCCGCAGCGCCTCGGCGTCCGCGGAGGTGAAGCCGCCGGACTCGGCCGACTCGGCGATCAGCCCGATCACCGGCAGCACGTCGGCGACGCGCGGCTTCAGCGTCGACGCCTGCTTCTCCGACAGGATCGTCGCGGCCTTCCAGACGTCCCCGCCGGCGCCCTCGACGGACTCGGGCGCGATGGTGTCGGCCTTGTTGAGCACCGCGATCGCGTTGACCGGCCCGGCTTCGCGGCTCGCGGTGGCCGCGGTGAAGGCGGCCAGCGCCTGCTGGTCGTCGGCGCGGACGCCCTGCGTGACGACGTAGAGCACGGCTTCGGCGCCGGCGACGGCGTTGCGCGAGGTGTCGTCGAGCTCGTCCGAGCCCTCTTCGTCCTCGTCGTCCTTGCGGTGCTTCGCGGCGCCCAGCAGCTGCTCGGTCCGCGACACCGAAGCGGCGTCGAGCGAGCCGAGGCCCGGGGTGTCGATGACCGTCATGCCCTGGAGGACGGCGTTGGTCAGGTACGCCTCGATGTGCGACACCGTGGTGATGTCGACGCCCAGCTCGGCCGGGATCATCCCGTCGGCGGCGAAGGGGAGCACCTGCTTGCGGCCGTCGGTGAAGACGATCTCCACTCGGTCCACCGTGCCGTACTGGAACCGGGTCACCAGCCGCGTGCACTCACCGATGTCCGTGGGCGCGACGCGGCGCCCGATCAGCGCGTTGACCAGCGTCGACTTGCCCGACTTGATCCGCCCGGCGACAGCCACCTGCAGGGGCGCGCCGAGCCGGCGCAGCACCTCGGCGAACCCGGCCGCGGTGCGCGCGGAGACCTGCGACTGCAGGCGGTGGCACAGGTTGGCCACCGACATCGACAGCGGTCCCGCGAGCCGGCCCTGCTCCGGTGAGGTCACGACCCCCAGCCCTCCCGTCATACGGACACCCCCTGAATCGTGCCATGCGCGTCATCCCGAGGTCGCACCGAAGGTGGTACCGGCGGCCGACGCGCGATCCGGAGGCCGCCACCTAATGTTGTCTGGTGCGACGGCTGAGTCTTTGGATGCGTGCCCACCCGATGGCGGGCGACACGGTGCTCGCCGTCCTGCTCGGCCTGGTCGACATGCTGCTGTTCGTCGCCGACCAGTTCGCCGAGCTGCCGGAGCTGCCGCCCTGGTACGTCGCCGTGCCGATCAACATCGCGATGGTCGCGCCGCTGGTGTTCCGCCGGAAGTCGCCGCTGTGGTCGGCCTACGTCGTGCTGGTGGTCAGCATCGTGCACGCGACGCTGATGCTCGGCGTCGGCAGCGCCGCCGGGCTGGCGATGAGCATCTACTCCGTCGTCGTCTACGCCGGGCGGCGCCAGGGGCTGGTGTTCGTCGGCGCGGTCATCGTCTCCTCGACCGTGCAGCTGGTGCTGACCCCGCCGGACGACGAGCTGGTCATCGCGATCCTGTTCCTCGCGTTCGGCATCGCCCTGTGCTGGACGCTCGGCGAGTTCGTGGGCGCGCGGCGCGCGTACGACGTGGAAGTGGAGGCCAGGTTGCACCTGCTCGAGACCGAACGGGACCAGGCCACCCGGATCGCGGTGGCGGAGGAGCGCGGGCGGATCGCGCGCGAGCTGCACGACGTCGTCGCGCACGCGGTGAGCGTCATGGTCGTGCAGGCCGACGGCGCGTCGTACGCCATCCAGAGCAACCCCGAGCTCGCCCAGCGGGCCCTGCAAACGATTTCCGAGACCGGCCGCGGCGCGCTGGGCGAGCTGCGGCGCCTCCTCGACGTCCTCCGCAGCGACGACGCGCACGGCGAGCCGCGGGTGCCGCAGCCGGACGCGCACGCCCTCGCCGACCTCGCCGAGCGGATGCGCGCGGCCGGGGTGCCGGTGGAGCTGGAGACCGACGAGCTGGGCGACCTGCCCGCCGGCGTCTCGCTGGGCGTGTACCGGATCGTCCAGGAGTCGCTGACGAACACGTTGAAGCACGCGGGCCGCGGCGCGACCGCGTCGGTGCGGGTGCACCGGACCGGCGACCTGATCGAGGTGCTGGTGTCCGACGACGGCGCCGGCCGCGTCCCCCAGCTGGCCGGTTCGCCGGGTCGGTTGCCGGGCGGCAACGGCTTGATCGGCATGCGCGAACGCGCGCACGTGTACGGCGGGACGCTCGACGTGGGCCCGGCTCCGGGCGGTGGGTGGCAGGTCCGCGCGGCCCTGCCGGTTAGGTTGGACAAGTGATCAGGGTGGTGGTCGTCGACGACCAGGAGCTGATGCGCGTCGGGTTCCGCATGGTGCTGGGCGCGCAGGCGGACATCGACGTCGTCGGCGAGGCGGGCGACGGCGCGCAGGCGGTCCGGCTGGCCGAGGAGCTGCGCCCCGACGTCGTGCTGATGGACGTCCGGATGCCGGTGCTCGACGGCGTCGAGGCGACGAAGCGGATCGTCGCCGCCGGCACCGCGCGGGTGCTCGTGATGACGACGTTCGACCTCGACGAGTACGTCTACGCGGCCCTGCAGGGCGGGGCGAGCGGCTTCCTGTTGAAAGACACCCAGCCCGACCACCTGGTGTCGGCGCTGCGCGCGGTCGCTTCGGGTGACGCGGTGGTCTCACCGTCGGTGACCCGCCGCCTGCTCGACCGCTTCGTCGGCCCCGGCGGCTCGCCGATGCGCGACACGGCCGAGCTGGACGTGCTCACCGACCGCGAGCGCGAGGTGCTCGTGCTGATCGCCAAGGGCATGTCGAACCTGGAGATCGCGGAGGCGCTGTTCCTCTCGGAGGCGACGGTGAAGACGCACGTCGGGCGGATCCTGGCGAAGCTGGAGCTGCGAGACCGGGTGCAGGCCGTGGTGCTGGCCTACGAAACCGGCCTCGCGCGCCCCGGCCTCGGCTAACGGAAGTCGTCCGGGGGTGTGGTCGCCGGGTCCTTGCCCGCGTTGCGGACTTCGGTTATCCAGCGGCCGAAGTCCGGGCGGTCGCCGTCGATGTCCGTGTAGTCGTACTCCTTCATCAGCGTCCAGGAAGCGAGCGTCTGGCCGGCGAAGCGGGCGACGTCGGGGTCTTGGGCCAGGGCCGCGACGCCGCGCGCGAGCAGGTACGGCGTCTCGGAGATCTTGAAGTCGACCGGGGCGATCTTGCCCACCGCGTCGCGCCAGTTCTCCTCGGTGACCTCGAACGCGTTCAGCATCGACTCCGACCGCAGGAAGCCCGGGGTCACCGCGAGGCCGACGCAGTCGTTCTTCTTCAGCTCCACGCCCAGCGCGCGGCCGAGCGCGCGGATGCCGCACTTGGCCAGGTAGTACGGCAAACCCGCGCCGACGTAGTCGTCGTTGTCGCCGTCGGTCACCTCGAGCACCAGGCCGCGGCGGGCGACCACCAGCGGCAGCAGCTTGTGCAGGGCGATGAGGTGGGTGTCCAAAGCGTTGTGCATCAGGTTGAGCGCGTCTTCCAGGGGCGTCTCCCAGAACGGCGCGTCGAAGTGGAAGTACATGTCGCCGCCCCAGACGTCGTCGACGAGGATGTCGATTCCGTCCACTTCGGACTCGATGCGGGCCTTCAGCGCGTCCACATCGGACTCCGACGAGAAGTCGCAGCGGACCACGACGGCCGTGCCGCCCGCCGCCTCCACCAGTTCGCCGGTCTCCTCGATCGTTTCCGGGCGCTTCATCGGTGACACCGTTTCGCGCGTGGTGCGGCCGGTGACGTACACCGTCGCGCCCGCGCGGCCCAGCTCCACCGCGATCGCCCGCCCGCAGCCCCGGGTCGCCCCGGTGACCACCGCTACCTTGCCCTTCAGACTCATGAATCCTCCCGTCCCCGCCACGCGGACAGCACCGCGTCGACGTCCTCCGCCAGCCGGTCGGCCAGCCGCCCGTGCGGCCGGATCGACCAGTCGATCGACACTCCGTTGATCACGTCGAGCACCACCCGCGCGGCCCGCGGCACGCTCGGCGCGGCCGGCAGCGAAGGCGCCGCCGCCCGCATGAGCCGTCGCAGCTCCGCTTCGACCGCCGTGAAGTGCTCGCCCAGCAGCGACCGCAGCACCGGGTCGCCGATGTCCACGCCGAGCTGGCCCAGGTGGTTCGCCGCCTCTTCGGCGTCACCGAGCACCGCGTAGACCGCCACCGCCGCCTCGCGCAGGCCGTCGACCGGGTCGGCCGCCCGCTCGGCGCACGCCCGCATCTGCTCGACGGCGCGGCTCGTGGCCCGCCGGCTCATCGCCTGCAGCAGGCCGCTCTTCGAGCCGAACCGCTGCGCGACCGTGCCGACCGAAACGCCCGCCGCATCGGCCACATGGGCGAGGGTGAAGTTCGGCCCCCGGCTGCCGGTCACGGTCTCCGCCGCCACCAGCAGCCGCTCGTCGGTGATGCTCTTCGGCCGGGCCACGGCATTATTGAACCACGGTTCATTAATTACCGCGAATCAGGGTCGCCTCAGGGTCATCACGGATCGCGCCTCGGCCGAAAAGCCAGGAAGGTACTACTCAGGTAGGGGGCGCGGTTCGGTCTCCAGGGTGACGCGCGAACCGCCCTCGACCCGCGACCATGGATGAGTCGTAAGCGAGGGGCGAAGAGGAGCAGCCATGATCGAGGCAACGGGCCTCACCAAACGGTACGGAAAGACGCTGGCGGTGAACAACCTGTCGTTCTCCGTGGCCGCGGGCAAGGTCACCGGCTTCCTCGGTCCCAACGGGGCGGGCAAGTCCACCACCATGCGCATGATCCTGGGCCTGGACAACCCGACCGGCGGCCAGGTCACCATCGGGGGCAAGAAGTACCACGACCTCAAGCAGCCGCTGCGCACCGTCGGCGCGCTGCTCGACGCGAAGTGGGTGCACCCGAACCGCTCGGCGCGCGCCCACCTGCAGTGGATGGCGAAGTCCAACCGCATCCCGGTCACCCGCGTCGACGAAGTGCTCGAGACGGTCGGCCTGACGAACGTCGCCGGCAAGCGCGCCGGCGGGTTCTCGCTCGGCATGTCGCAGCGGCTCGGCATCGCGGCCGCCCTCCTGGGCGACCCCGAGGTGCTGCTGTTCGACGAGCCGGTCAACGGCCTCGACCCGGAGGGCATCCTCTGGATCCGGAAGTTCATGCACCGGCTGGCCGAAGAGGGCCGCACGGTCTTCGTGTCGAGCCACCTGCTTTCGGAGATGGCCCTGACCGCCACCGACCTGGTGGTGATCGGCCGGGGGCAGCTGATCTCGCAGTCCTCGACCGAGGACTTCGTCTCCCGCGCGGCGGAGAACACGGTGAAGGTCCGCTCGCCGCAGCTGGCCGAGCTCCGCGACGTCCTGCAGCGCGCCAGCGCCGGGGTCACCGGCGACGCAACCGCGCTCGTGGTGTCCGGGATGGACAGCGACAAGATCGGCGAGATCGCCGCCTCGAACCGGATCGTGCTGCACGAGCTGAGCCCGCAGACCGGCTCGCTCGAGCAGGCCTTCATGCAGATCACCGGCGACTCCGTCGAGTACCACACCGGTCTCGAAGCCGAGGCGCAGCACGTGCTCGAGTCCGCCAAGTAACCCGGGGAAACCAGAATCATGAACCTGCTCGCGGTCGAACGCATCAAACTGTTCAGCACCCGCTCGCCGTGGTGGTGCGCGCTCATCACCCTGGCCCTGACCATCGGCTTCGCCGCCATCATCGCCGGCGCGACGCCGGCCGACTCGCAGCTCACGCTGCCGGCCACCCAGTTCGGCGGCTCCCAGTTCGGCATCGCCGTCGTGATGGTGCTCGCCGCGCTCGCGGTGACCACCGAATACCGCTTCAACACCATCCGCACCACGTTCCAGGCCGTGCCGCACCGCTCGCCGGCGCTGATCGCCAAGGCGGTCGTCGTCGCGCTCGTGGCGCTGGTCATCGGCGAGATCGCCGCGTTCGGCGCCCTGGGTCTGGGCATGCTGATGCGGCCGGACGACAACCTCGGCCTGCACACGTCGCAGGACTGGATGAACGTCGCGGGCCTCGGCCCGGTGTTCGCCATCAGCGCCGTGCTGGCCGTCGCGCTCGGGATCCTGATCCGGCACAGCGCCGGAGCCATCGCACTGCTGCTCATCTACTACTTGGCCGTGGAAGAGCTCGTGCAGCTGATCCCGAAGATCGGCGCCCACATCCACGAGTGGATGCCGTTCAACGTGGCGAACAAGTTCCTGCGCGGCTCGGCGGTCGTCGACGGCCCGGCGCCGTCGGACTCGCCGCTGAGCCCGGGCTGGGCCTTGGCCTACTTCGCGGGCATCGCCATCGTGTTCCTGCTCGTCGCGCTCGGGGTCGCGAAGAAGCGGGACGCATAGGGGGAACAAGGGGAAAAAGGGGAACGGGAATCCGGGTCGCGCTGTCGGGGGGCGACCCGGATTCCCGTTTCTCGGTAGGCTCCCCGGGTGATCGAAGCGAACGCGCTGACCAAGCGGTACGGCGCCACCACCGCGGTCAACGAGCTGACGTTCACCGCGCGGTCCGGCCGGGTCACCGGCTTCCTCGGGCCCAACGGCGCCGGCAAGTCCACGACCATGCGGCTCGTCCTCGGCCTCGACACGCCGGACGCCGGCACGGTGCTCGTCGACGGCGTGCCGTACCGGCAGCTGAAAGATCCACTCAGGACGGTCGGCGCGATGTTGGACGCCACCTGGCGCCACCCCGGCCGCAGCGGGCGTGACCACCTCCGCTGGCTCGCCGCCACCAACGGCATCCCCGACAAGCGCGTCGAAGAGGTGCTCGCGCTGGTCGGGCTGACCAGCGTCGGCAAGACGCGCGTCCTGCAGTACTCCCTCGGCATGCAGCAGCGGCTCGGGATCGCCGCCGCGATGCTGGGCGACCCGCGCGTGCTGCTGTTCGACGAGCCGGTGAACGGCCTCGACCCCGAGGGCATGGCCTGGATCCGGCAGCTGCTGCACGCGCTGGCCGCCGAGGGCCGGACGGTGTTCGTCTCCAGCCACCTGCTGCCCGAGATGGCGCAGACCGCGCAGGACCTGGTGGTGATCGGCCGCGGCCGGCTGATCTACCAGGGGACCATGGACGAGTTCGTCGCCCGCACGAGTGAGCACGGTGTGCGCGTGCGCACCCCGCACGCCGAAGCGCTGCGGACCGCGCTGACCGGGCAGGCCGAGTTCACCGAGACCGACGGCCTGTTCGTGGTGTCCGGAATGGACAGTGACCGGATCGGGCAGCTCGCCTTCGACGCCGGCGCGACGCTGCACGAGCTGAGCCCGATCACCGGCTCGCTCGAGCAGGCCTACCTCGACCTCACCCGCGACGCCGTCGAGTTCCCCGCGGCCGTTTCCCCGGAGGCCGCCCGATGAGCACGACCACGAACCTGCTGCGTGCCGAGCGCATCAAGCTCTTCAGCACCCGCGCGCCGTTCTGGTGCCTGGCGATCGCGCTCCTCGCGCCGCTGGGCTTCACCGCGCTGTTCTTCGCGCTGGCCGGGCCGGAGATCCCGGCGACGGTCGGCAACACCCAGCTCGCCAGCGGCAACGGCCGGACCGTGCTGGTCGTCCTCGCGATCCTCGCGACGGCGTCGGAGTTCAACTGGGGCACGATGCGGCTGACGTTCCAGGCCGTGCCGAGCCGGGTGCCCGCGCTGGTGGCGAAGGCGGTGGTCATCGCCGCGGTCGGCGCGGTGCTCGGGCTCGTCGTCGGCTTCGGCTCGTGGGGCCTGGCGACGCTCGTGCAGCCGGACGCCGACCTCGCGCTGCACTCGGGCGCCGACTGGCGCTCGGTGCTCGGCCAGAGCCTGGTCTTCCTGCTCTGCGCGGTGGCCGGCATCGGCGTCGCGCTGCTGCTGCGCAGTGTCGCCTTCGGCCTGACGGCGGTGCTCGTGTGGACGCAGGTGCTCGAAGGCGTGGTCATCTTCATCCCCGGCGCCGGCAAGCACATCTACCAGTGGATGCCGTTCCACGCGGCCGACGAGTTCGTCGGCGCCGGCGGCGGGTTCGCCACCGGTGCGCTGCAGCTGCCGCCGGCGCCGCTCGGCCCGTGGGGCTACCTCGGTTACTTCGCGGCGATCAGCGTTGCCCTGTTCGTGGCCGGGGTGCTCGTCACGGCACGGCGCGACGCCTGAGCGTGACCGCAGTCTCATTACTGCAAAAAACTGCGTTAAGAGAAGATGAAGAGCCTGTGGCTTCTCTCACAGCCACCGGACATACTGCTATGACCAGGCAATATTCGTAAGAGAGCGCACCGGAACCGTCTGAGCTCCCCCCTGGAGGTGAATCTTGACGGTCGACACCGGGCAAGAATTGGGTGGCACGATTCCCCGAGCTCGCGTCGAAGACGACGCGCCCCGGCTCGAACCCATGCTGGACCTCGAATGGTCGCGGGCGATCGAGCTCCCGCAGGCCGCGATGACGGCGGTGACCCCCGCGGAACTCCGCCGCGCGTGGGTGCACCGCGCCCCCGAAGACCGCGTCCTCGCCCTGTTCCGCGCCTCGGCCGGGATGGCCGGGCCGGTGCCCGCGCCGTGGTGGCTGCGGGCGGTGGCCGACGGGACCCTCGATTCCCGGGAACAGGGTTTCCGCGTCGAAGATCGCATCGCACAACTGCTCGGCAGGCGGCCGGGCTGGGAATTCGTCCCGTGGGCCGCCGACGGCGAATCCGGGTACTGGGAGTTCATGCCGTCCGAACGCGGGAAATCGGGGCACGCGATTCCCACGACGGTGATGAACACCGACCGGCACCCCGGCTGGATCGACGTCCTGCCCGCGCACTCGGGGGCGACGCCGGACCCGATCGCCATCGCCGGGCTGGCGGGACTGCGGTCGCGTCTCGGGGAGCTCGAAGCCGTTCGTTAACCTCGGTGGGTGGAGAACGAAGACCAGCCCCGGTTGCGCAGCGTCGTCAGTTACGTGAAGCGCGGTGGCCGGATGACCGTCGGGCAGCAGCGCGCGTGGGACGAACTGTGGCCGGAAGTGGGCCGCACCGTCGGCGAGCTGCCCGCGGGGAAGCTGGACTTCACCGAGTGGTTCGGCCGCGAGGCGCCGGTGCTGATCGAGATCGGCTCCGGCATGGGCGAGACGACGTCGCAGCTGGCCGCCGCGGCCCCCGAGCTGAACTACGTCGCGGTCGAGGTCTACGACCCGGGCCTCGGCCAGCTGATGCTGCGTGCCGAAAAGCTGGGTGTCGAGAACCTGCGGCTGCTGCACGGTGACGCCGTCATCCTGCTGACCGAGCACGTCGAGCCGGACTCGCTGCACGGCGTCCGGCTGTTCTTCCCGGACCCGTGGCCGAAGAAGAAGCACCACAAGCGGCGGATCGTGTCGCCGTCGTTCGCCGCGCTCGTGGCGTCGCGGCTGGCGCCCGGCGGCACGTTCCACCTGGCGACCGACTGGGAGAACTACGCCGAGCAGATGCTGGAGGTCTGCTCGGCCGAGCCGGCGCTGAAGAACCGGTACTCCGACGAACCAGGCGGCTGGGCGCCGCGGCCGGAGTGGCGGCCGGTGACCAAGTTCGAGCAGCGCGCGGACGTCGAAGGCCGCGTCTCACACGACTTGATCTTCGAGAAGCGGTAGGAGTTCGCCCCTCCCCCGACAGAGGGGCGAACTTCCTCCCTACTCGTCGGCCAGCGGCTCCGCTTGCACCCGCTTGAGCGCGGGAGTGCAGACCGACGCGCCGAGCAGGGCCACCCCGACCCCGAGCACCACCGGCGCCAGGATCCACGGGCTGAGCACGATGCCCCGCTCGTCGACCATGCTGAACAACCCAACACCGACGAGCACCCCGACGATTCCCGCGCCGATGGTCGCGACCAGCGCGGGCAGCGCGGCCTCCATCCGCAGCGCCCTGGCCAGCACCCGCACCGGCGTGCCCGCGGCCATCAGCGCCCCGAACGTCCGGCGGCGGTCCATCACCGAGCCCGCGGTCGCGACCGCGGCACTGCAGCCGGCCAGGATCCCCGCCGCGACCAGCCCGATCACCGTGACGCGGCGCAGGTCGCCGAGCTCGGTCTGCTGGTTGAACAGGTGCTGGTCCCGGCTGCCGATCTCCTCGCCGGCGGCCGGTCCGGCCAGCGCCGTCCGGACGATCTCGCGGTTCGCGTCGGTGGTCGGCGCGACCACGGTGACGTACTTCGGCGTGAAGCCGTCCGGCAGCGCGGCCGGGTCGATGATCGACGTCGTCGACAGGTCGGAGTCACTCGGGCGGACCGCTTCCGCCCGCGTCCCCGACTTGACCGGTGACGCCTGCCCTTCCCAGTTGTCGGTGACCTTGAACTGCGCCAGGTCGAGCGCCGTTTCACCGAAAACGGCCGGCCCACCCGTGCAGTTGTCCGCGGTGAGCCCGAACCGGGTGAGCTGGACCGCGTCCGCGCAGGTCATCACCAGCGCGCGGTGGCCGGTGCGGCTGTTGCCCTCGCCCTGGACGAGGTAGACCTCGCCGACCGCGACCGCCTTCTCGGACTGCCCGTACTTCCGCAGCGACGCGTTGGCCTGCTCGACGATCTTGCTCGCGTGCTGGCCGTCGGTGTCGACGTAGAGCGCGGAGTCGACGAACGACCGCCCACCGCCGGCCATCGACTCGAAGGTCGGCAGCAGCGTCAGGGCCATCGACCCGGCGAACACCGCGAGCACGATCCCGGCCGAAGAGCGGTAGGCGCTCTTCGGGTCGTCACGCAGGCGACGGCCGGCCAGCAGCGAAGACGGCCGCCGCCAGATCCGGACGAACGTGCCGCCCACCGCCGACGTCACCCACGGCCCGACGATCGCGGCCGAGCCGACCAGCAGGAACAGGCCCGCCATGACCATCGTGATGCCGCCGGAGTCCTTCGCCGTCGTCACCGCGACGAGGAAGAACAGCCCGGCCGCGGGCAGGGCCAGCAGCCGCCACCAGTGCAGTGGCTTCTTCGTGTGGCCGCCGGTCGCGAAGAGCGGGTTCTTGAGCACGCGGCGCAGGCCGAGAATGCCGGCCAGTACCACGAGCACCGGGATGGCCAGGACGATGAACACCACCAGGCCGATCGGCAGCGTGAAGTCCGACGCGAGCCAGGTGCCGCCGGCCCAGGGCACGAACGACGCGAGGCCGTGCAGGGCCGGGCTGATCAGCAGGCCGAGCACCGCGCCGATGCCCGCGGACAACGTCGTCTCGGCGGCCACCATGTTCGTGACCTGCCCCGGCGTCGCCCCGGCCAGCCGGAGCGCGGCGAGCCGCCGCTCGCGCCGGGCCGCGGTCAGCCGTGCCGAAGACGCGACGAGCACCAGGCTCGGCACCAGCAGCACGATGATCCCGACCCAGGACAGCAGCATGAGCATGCCGTCGGGCTGGGCCTTGCCGCTGGGGAACGCTGTCAGCGGGTAGGCGTTCTCGGACATCTGGTCCGGCGTGTGCCCGGTGAGGGCGACGAGCTGCTCCGGGAAGCGGAGGCCGTCTTCGCCGAGGGAGCCGACGGGTTTGCCGAACCGGTCGCCGAGCCGCTCGGCCGGGTTGGCCTGCAGCAGCCGGCCGAGCGCGGGCGACACGACCGTCTCGCCGGGCCCCGGCAGCTGCGGCACCCCCGGCGGCAGCTGGATCGAACCCGGGGTCGCGCCGCCGGTCAGGGCGACGTCGACGCGGACGATCTCCTTGCCGTCGAAGTAGTCCTTCGACGAGTCGAGCAGCAGCTTGGCCGGGCCGTCGGCGCGGCTGCTGTAGAGCTGCGCGCCCTGCCAGAGGGCACGCTGCTCGCGGTTCTGCGTGGCGAACGGCAGCGTCGCCAGCAACAGCACCAGCCCGGTCGCGACGGCCACCCCGACCGCGGTGAGGATCGCCGACGTCCGGGTCCGCCGGTCGACCTTCAGCACCCGCAGGGCGATCTGGAGCGAGTTCACGCCGCCAGCCTCGTCGCGATCAGCCCGTCGCGGATGGCGACGGTCTTCGGCATGGACTCGGCGAGCTCACGGTCGTGGGTCACCACGATCACCGCGGCGCCCGTTTCGTGGGCGGCGCCGAGCAGGGCGTCCATCGTGTCGCGGCCGGTGCGCGTGTCGAGCGCGCCGGTCGGCTCGTCGGCGAAGATCACCTTCGGCCGGTGGGTCAGGGCGCGGGCGATCGCGACGCGCTGGGCCTCGCCGCCGGACAGCTCGCCGGGGCGGCGCTTCTCCTTGCCGGCCAAGCCGAGACGCGAGAGCCACTGGCGGCCGGCCTCGATGGCTTCCTTGCGGCCGAGCCCCGCCAGCAGCGACGGCAACGCGACGTTCTCTTCGGCCGACAGCTCCGCGACCAGCATCCCCGACTGGAAGACGAAGCCGAACTCGGTGCGGCGCAGCTCGCTGCGCTTCTTCTCGCCGAGGTGGTCGATCCGCTGCCCGGCCAGGAAGATCTGCCCGTCGTCGGCCTTGAGGATGCCGGCCAGGACGTGCAGCAGCGACGTCTTGCCCGAGCCCGACGGCCCGACGATGGCGACGGCGTCCCGCGGCTGGATGTCGATGTCGATGCCGGCCAGGGCGTACTGCGCGCCGTAGCGCTTCACGAGCCCGCGACCGGAGAGCACCGGCCCATTCGTCCACTGTGGAGTGTTCGGGTCCACCACGTTCTCCCTGTCGGTTCGGATCTTGACGCCGATGAGCTTCGCCGAGACCAGGGGGTGTCCACTTCGGGCAGACGGCCAGTCACGCCCGGCGTCGCATCGGCCGATCGGCCGAGGGAGGGCGAGCCACTCGGCCAAGGTGCGGACGGCCGGGAATCCTCTAACGTCACGTTGTGACCGCCGCGCCCCCGCCGAAAACGCTCTACGCACGCACCGCCGCTCTGGTGCGGCGCATCGGCGTGCCCTCGGCCGTCCTGCTCGCCGCGCTGCTGTTCGACATCGTCTTCACCACGCAGGCCGCGCTCGACGACAGCGGGCCGCGGTTCGTGGACTTCGGGCTGCTGCCCGGCATGTTCGCGATGACGGCGTGCGCGCTCTGGGCGCAGAAGCGCGCCGCCGTCGCCGGCACGGTCGGCGCGGGTGTGCTGGTGTTCTCCACCCTCTTCATCCACGCGTTCCACATCCCGCCGTACTCCAGCGTGCTGCCGAAGGTGACGATCACCGAGGTCGTCGCGGGCGTGCTGATGGTCTACTACGTGGCCCGCCGGGCGCGCGCGGGCGTGGCGTTCTGCGTGGTCAGCGTCCTCGTCGTGGGCGGACTCGTCGCGGTCTTCGGCCGGTACGCCGGGGTCAGCTCGATCGACGGCGGTACCGGCACCCAGGCGTTGCTGGTCGGGCTGGTGCTGCTGGCCGCCGCGGTGACGCCCGCGATCGCGGCCCGGGACCGGAGCCCGCGCGCGGACCCGAGCAAGCGGCGGCTGCGCAAGCTGAACGAGCTGGCCATGGGCCAGTGGGTGCTGATGGGTGTGCTCGGGATCGGGCTGCTCATCGAGTTCGGCTACACCTACGACAGCGGCGCGCTCGGGTTCCCGGTGCTGACCTGCTCGGTCGTCGCCGCCGTCGTCGCGGCCCTGTCACCACGACGGCCCGCGGACGCCATGCTCGTCCTCGCCGCCGTCCTGCTGCTGTCGGCGATCGTCACCCCGTTCCTGCACCTGCGCTACGGCTACCCGATGCCGACCGGGGTGCCGTTCGTGCAGGTCGTCGCCGGGGTGGGCGCGGTGGTGAACCTGACCAGGGCCCGCGGGCTGAGCGAGTCGTGGCCGCGGATCGGCGTGCTCGCCGCCGTTGTCGCGCTCGCCGCGATCCTCAACTCCAACCGGCGCGGCGGCCTGCAGACCGACCCGCAGGTCCTCGCCACCATGGCGGTCCCCGCGGCGCTCCTGCTCGGCATCGCGATCGCCACCGGCCTGATGCTGCGCTCGCGGGACTCCGAGCGCACCACGGTGGTCCGGTCGGCGGTGTCCGACGCGCAGACCGCCGAACGGATGGCGCTGGCCCGCGAGCTGCACGACGTCGTCGCCCACCACGTCACCGGCATCGTCGTGCAGGCCCAGGCCGCGCGGATGATGGCCGAGCAGAAACCGGAGGTCGCGGTCGAGGCGATGGCGCGGATCGAGAACGCCGGCGTCGAGGCGCTCGCGGCGATGCGGCGGCTGGTCCGCTCGATGCGCGGCGATGCGCCGGCCGGGTCCAGCGAGTTCAGCGAGCAGGCGACCACGGATCTCGGCGCCGACCTGCGGAAGCTCGTCGAAGGCGCCAACCACGGCGTGCCGACGTCGATGCACCTCGACCTGCCGCCGGACCTGCCGCACGAGGTCGGCCGCTCGGCGCTGCGGCTGGTCCAGGAGTCGCTGACGAACGTCGGCAAGCACGCCTCGGACGCGACCGACGCGTTCGTCCTCGCCGAGGTGAAGGGCGCCGAACTGCACCTGCGGGTGACGGACAACGGCAGTGAGCCGACGCGACGGCCCGCGGGCGGGTCGGGCGGTTACGGTCTGGTCGGCATGCGCGAACGCGTCGCGCTGCTCAAGGGCCGGCTCTCGGCCGGGCGGGGCCCGGACGGCGGCTGGCGGGTCGAAGCGTGGCTGCCACTGGCCGCCGGGGAAGGGGACGAGTGATCCGGGTACTGATCGCCGACGACCAGGAGATGGTGCGGATGGGGTTCCGCATGATCCTGGACGCGCAGGACGACATCGAGGTCGTCGCCGACGTCGCGGACGGCGTCTCGGCGGTGTCGAAGGCCCGCGAGCTGCGCCCGGACGTCTGCCTGCTCGACATCCGCATGCCGGGCCTCGACGGCCTCGAAGTCACCCGGCAGCTGGCCGGGCCGGACGTGGCCGACCCGCTCAAGGTCGTCGTCGTCACGACGTTCGACCTCGACGAGTACGTGCACACGGCGTTGCGCAACGGCGCCCACGGCTTCCTGCTGAAGGACGCGGGCCCGGCCCTGCTGATCGAGGCGGTCCGCGCGGCCGACCGCGGCGACGCGCTGGTGTCGCCGCAGATCACCATCCGGCTGCTCAAGCACTTCGACGGCGGCTCGCCCCGCACGCAGGCCGCGCCGCCTTCCGAGCCGCTGACCGCGCGCGAGATGGACGTGGTCCAGGCGGCGGCGCGCGGGCTGACGAACACCGAGATCGGCGCGGAGCTGTTCCTGTCGCTGTCCACGGTGAAGACGCACCTGGCGTCGGTGCAGGGCAAGATCGGCGCGCGCAACCGCGTGGAGATCGCGGCGTGGGCGTGGCGGAGCGGAGTCGTTTCGTAATTCAGGGTGCGTAGTATCCAGAGATGCAACGCCGTTTCCACGCCCCTGTCGTTCTCCCGGCCGACCCGTCCTGTTCGCTCCTGCGTGACGCGGTCGTCGATGTGGACGCCGACGGGCGCATCACCCACTGCGGACCGGCGGCCACCGCCCCCGAATCCGCCGCACCGGTCACCACCCTGACCGGCATCCTGCTCCCCGGCCTGGTCAACACGCACGCGCACAGCCCGATGACGCTGCTGCGCGGCATGGGCGGCGACCTGCCGCTGCTGCCCTGGCTCAACGAGATCATCTGGCCCGCCGAAGCGAAGCTGCGGCCCGAAGACGTCCGCACCGGCATGCTGCTGGGCTCGGTCGAGATGCTGCGCCACGGCGTCACGACCAGCGCCGAGATGTACTTCGAAGGCGAGCAGCTGGTCGACGCGGTCCTCACGACGGGTGGCCGCGTGCTGGTCGCGCCGCCGGTGATGGAGCTGCCGGGCCTCGACTGGCGGGCCCAGCTGACCGCGATCGAGCGCTGGATCGACACGGACGGCCTGCGCTTCGGCCCGGGCGACCGGATCGAGCTGGGCTACGGCCCGCACTCGGCGTACATGCTCTCCGAAGAGGGGCTGCGCGCAACGGCGGAATCCGCTGCCTCGCGCGGCGCGTTGATCCAGATCCACGTCGCGGAGGCGGCCGCGGAGGATCTTGCCGTCCGCGAGGCGCACGGCTCGGTGCCCGCGTTGCTGCGGGAGCTCGGCATGCTCGACGGCCGGGTGCTGGCGGCGCACGCGATCCACCTGTCGGATTCGGACATCGCGCTGTTCGCTCAGTACGGCGTCGGCATGGCGCACTGCCCGGGCTCGAACGCGAAGCTGGCTTCGGGCATCGCGCGCATCGCGGACCTGCGGGCGGCGGGCGTGGCGGTCGGCCTCGGCACCGACGGGCCGGCGTCCAACGACGACATCGACCTGTGGGAAGAGCTGCAGCTCGCGGCGATGTTCGCCCGCCTGGCCACCGGCGATTCGACGATCCTGACGGCTTCGGACGCCTTCCTGCTGGCGACCCGCGGCGGCGCTGAGGCGCTGGGCCGCGACGACATCGGCGCGCTGGAGCCGGGGCGCTGGGCCGACCTCGTGCACATCGACCTCGACGACCCGGCGTTCGCGTGCGGCTTGGACGTGCCGGACGTGCAGCTGCTGTCGAACCTCGTGTGGGCGGCCGGGTCGCGGCGCGTCCGGGACGTCTGGGTCGCGGGTGAGCAGGTCGTCGCCGACGGCGAGTCGCTTCGCGTCGATCGGGCGAAGGTGCAGTCCGGGGTGGCCGAGACCGCCGCCCGGCTGCGCGCCTAACGCGGGCGGAGGATGACCTCGGTCTGGTGGGCGTCCGGGGTGGCGGACACCGCCGTCACCACCGCGGTCGCCACCGAATCCGCCTTCAGCAGGTGCGAAGTGTCGTATTCGCGGCCTTCGCCCTTGAAGATGTCCTGCTGCATCGGCGTGTCCGTGCGGCCGGGGTAGACCGACGTCACGCGCAGGTCCGGCTCCTCCTCGCGGAGGGCGTCGGCGAAGGCGCGGACCGCGAACTTGCTCGCCGCGTACGGGGACCAGCCCGGACGCGCGTTGCGGCCCGCGCCGGAGTTGAGCACGACGACGTGGCCGCGTGCCGTACGCAGGGCCGGGAGCAGCAGGCGGGTCAGCTCGACCACCGCCAGGGTGTTGACCTCGAAGTTCTCGCGCCACACCTGAGCCGACGCCTCCTCGACGCGGCCCAGCTTCGCGACGCCGGCCGAGTGGACCAGGACGTCCAGCGACTCGATGTCCGCGATCGCGCGTTCGAGCGACGCCGGGTCGGTCAGGTCGACGGGCCACGGCTTCGCGCCGGGCAGCTCCTTCGCCAGTGCTTCGAGCGCGGCCGCGTCCCGGCCGCCGAGGAGCAGGCGGTGGGTGGGGGCCAGCTGGTGCGCGACCGCGGCGCCGATGCCGCGGGAGGCACCGGTCACGAGAGCGAGAGGCAGATCCGTCATGTCCCCACCGTAACTACGCGAAGCCGACGTCCACCGTCTGGTCGTCCCGCTTGTCCGGGCCGAGCTGCCGGGGATCCGCGCAGCCCGTCGCCGGGTCCGCGTCCGAGTCCTTCGCGTCGTCGCCCTTGTCCTTGGCCGTCGGGTGCTTGCCCTCCGCCGTGAAGCACAGCTGGTAGCTGCCGTCTTCCAGGCCGGTGAACGCGTACGCGCCGTCCGGGCCGGTGACCACGCTCGTTCCCTTGTTCAAGGTCACCTTCACCCCGGCCAGGCCCGGCTCACCCGCGTCCTGCAGGCCGTTGCCGTTCGTGTCCGTCCAGGCGAAGTCGCCGATCCGGTTCGTCGGGGTGACCAGGCCCAGGTCCACCGTGAAGTCCTCGCGCGACGGGCCGCCGAGGGTGCGGGGCGCCGTGCAGCCGTCCGGGCCCGCGTCCGAGTCGCGGTCGTCGGGGGCGACGTCCTTGGTGGTCGGCGTGAAGCCGGACGGGACGGCGAAGCAGACCTGGTACGTGCCGTCCTTCAGCTTCTCGAAGCCGTACTTGCCGCCGGCGTCCGTGGTCGCCGTGCCGACCGTGCCACCCGCGCCGTCCTTCAGCGTCACCTTGACGTCCGCGACGCCCGGCTCGCCCGGGTCCTGGACGCCGTCGCGGTTGCGGTCCGCCCAGACGAAGTCGCCGATCTTCGCGATCGCCGGCGGCGGCAGGACGGTGATCGTCGCCGACGCCGTCTTGTCGCCCAGCGTGCCGCCCGGGTAGTGCACCCCGGTGACCTTCGCCGTGTTGACGTGCCCGGTGTCGGCCACCGTGAGGTCCGGGTGGTCGCAGGTCAGCTGCTTGTTCGCGCCCGCGGCCAGCGCGAACGGCTCGAACGGCGCCGAGCACCACGGGTCCTGCACCGCGATCCCGGTCAGGTCCTGCGTGCCGTCGTTCGTCACCGTGACGCGGTAGTGCGCGGTCTCGCCGGCCGTGACCGTCGCGAACGGCCCCCACGCGCCGGTCGCCGGGTTCTGCACTTCCTTCTTCACCGAGTACGCCGCGAGCCGCAGGTCGACGCAGTCCCAGCGCAGCCGTTCGGCGCTGGTCGTGGCGAAGAACTTGACGCTCGCCGCCTTCGCCGGCGCGGTCGCCGCCGGGAAGTCCTGCTTCACCAGCTTCCCGTCGGCGGCGTCGTGGTCGGCGACCAGCTTCGTCTCCTGGACCTGGGCGCCGTTGACGTCGTAGAAGCGCAGGCCGGTCGCCGGTCCGGCGCCCGGGGCGTACGAGCCGGTCGACACGCTGAGCGTGTACACCCCGCCGGGGACGAACTTCTCGGTCTGGGTGGCCGTGCTCGCCTTGCCGTCCGGGGTCTGGATCACCGCCGAGCGCTGCCCGTCGACGGCGAACCCCGGCTCGGAGAGCAGCTTCGGCACCTTCGCGGGCGGGGTGCCCGGCGGGACCGGCGCGGCCGGGGTGAACACGTAGCCGTCCGGGGCGCCGTTGCGCGCCGTCTCCTCCAGGCTCGGGTTGGCCGCGATCCCACCGCACGCGGGCGCCGGGTCCGCGGCCGCCGCCGGCACCACCACCGCCGTGGCCGCCACCGCCATCACCATCGCACGCGCCGAGAAGATCACCTCACGACTATGGCGCGGCGCCCGGGCCCGCACCGGCCGAGAACCGTCCACAAACGAGTGAACCTCGGCCGGCGCGGGTCCGGTGGGTCAGCGTTCGCCGATGCGGCCGGGCAGGCCGAAGCGGCCCTTCTTCCACACCGAGACGATCGACGGCCGCGGCTGCGCGGTGCCGCCGTCCGGCCAGTGCGACGACGGGTTCGCCGAGCTCGCCGCGTTCTCGCCCGGGTGCTGCACGGCGACGAGCACCAGGTGGTCCGTCACCACCGGGCCGCACGTCTCGGCGCCGACCGGGACCGTGAGGAACTGCTTGACCCGGCCGCGTTCCGGCCCGGTCACCGGCACCGAGAACAGGCCGTCGTTCGAGCCGAGCGCGTTGCCGTCGGTGGAGATCCACAGGTTGCCGTGCCGGTCGAAGGCGACGTTGTCCGGGCAGGAGATCGGGCTGACCTTCGTCTTGTCGAAGCCGCCGAAGTAGGTGTCGGCCGCGGCCGGGTCGCCGCAGACGAGCAGCAGCCGCCAGGAGAAGCGCGTCGACGCCGCGTCGCCGCGGTTCTCCTCCCACTCCAGCACGTGCCCGTTCTTGTTGTTCACCCGCGGGTTGATCTCGTCGACGCCGGCCTTGCCCGCCGCGCCGCGGTCGGTGTTGTTGGTCAGCGCCGCGTAGATCCGGCCGTTGACCGGGTTCGGCTCGATGTCCTCCGGCCGGTCCATCTTCGTGGCGGCGACCTGGTCGGCGGCCTGCCGGGTGAAGACGTAGACCTCTTCGGCGGTGAATCCGTCCACAAAGGACTTGTTGCCGGCGACCAGCGGGAGCCACTCGCCGGTGCCGTCGAACTCGTGGTCCGCGGGGAGCTTGCCGGTGCCGTCGATCTCCGCGGCCGGGCTGTCACCGGTGAAGCGGGCGACGTACAGCGTGCCGTCGTCGAGCAACGCCGAGTTGTGCCGGCGCGCGTGTGCGCTGTTGCCCGGCTTGTACTTGCCCGTCGAGACGAACTTGTAGATGTACTCGAAGCGGCTGTCGTCGCCGGAGTAGACGGCGACCCGGCCGTCGGCGGTGATCTTGATGTTCGCGGCCTCGTGCTTGAACCGGCCGAGCGCGGTGTGCTTGACCGGCGTCGAGCTCGGGTCGTTGGGGTCGATCTCGACGACCCAGCCGAAGCGGTTCGGCTCGTTCGGCTCCTGCGCGACGTCCCAGCGCTTGTCGAACTTCTCCCACTTGCGGGTGCTCGTGCCGGCGCCGATCGTGTAGCGCTTGAGCCGCGCGGCCGTGGCCGGGTCGGTGACCTTGTCGGAGTTCGCGAAGTACTGGTCGAAGTTCTCTTCGCCGGAGAGCACGGTGCCCCACGGCGTCACGCCGCCGGAGCAGTTGTTCTGCGTGCCGCGGACCTTGCGCCCGCTCGGGTCGGCCGACGTCTTCAGGTGCTTCGAACCGGCGGCCGGGCCGCGGACCTCGAAGACCGTGTCGAGCGTGATGCGGCGGCCGTACCGGCTCGGCACGACGGACAGGCCGCCGTGCACCGGGTCGCGGCGGGTGAGCAACACGGACAGGCCGTGGGCGGCCCAGGCGATCTTCACCTGCTCCTCGGTCGGGTTCGCCGGGTCGTACTGGTCGGCCGGGAACATGTGGACCTCGGTCGTGTACTCGTGGTTCACGACGAGCAGGTTCGTCAGGCCGAGCGGGTCCTGCGGGATCAGGCCGACGAAGTCGTTGTTGTAGCCGAACTGCTTGGCCTGCGCGGCGGCCGTTTGCTCGGCGAAGTCGAACTTCGGCGCGCCCGGGACGACCGCGTCACCCCAGCGGACGACGACCCGCTGGTCGTAGGCCGCCGGGATGCTGACCTGGTCGAGCTTGTTCGGCGCGACCGGGTCGAAGTCGGTGCCCGGCACCGGGCGCGGCGGCCGCGGCTGGTGGAGCGGCGCGGCCGCCGCCGTGCCCGAGAGGGCGGCGAACCCACCCGCGGCGGCGGCCATCACCGCACCCGCCTTGAAGACCCGGCGGCGCGAGATGTCCTTGACGACGTCGCCGAAGTACTCGTTCGCGGACTCGTTCGCCTCGGGGTGGGCGCACGCGTTGCCGCAGCGGTACTCACAGGTGACGGGGGATCGGCCGCCAGGGTGGGCGGGGAACAGCGGGAGCAGGCGGTCGAGCACATCGCCTCCATGGTGGGAGTTCGGGGAACGAACCGAACCTAAGCTCCCAAAACCAGCCATTCCAGACATTCAGGTGAACACCTGGTGTACTGGCGCTCCGTCAGAACTCCTCGCCGACGAGTGCCGCTTCCTTCGGGACCAGGTGCGGGTCGGCCTTCTTCTCCCGCAGCGAGAGCAGGCCACCGGCGACCACGCACAGGATGGCCGAGACGACGAACGGCGCCTGCGGCGAGCCAAACCACTCGGCGACGTGCCCGACGAGCGTCGCGGCGACCGCGCCACCCAGCCAGCGGCAGAAGTTGTACCCCGCGCTGGCGACCGGGCGCAGCGCGTCGCTGATCGACATCGCGGTGCCGGTGAACAGCGTGTTCAGCAGCCCGGACACCAGCCCCGAGACGATGATCCCGGCGACCAGCACCGGCTTGCTCGGCACGGCCAGCACCAGCATCAGCACGGCGTACCCGAAGACGGCGACCGCGGCGGCGTGCCGCTCACCGAGCTTGGCGGCCAGCCGCGGCGCCAACGCGACACCCGCGACGGCGACGCACAGGCCCCAGCCGCAGAAGATCAGCCCGACGGCGATGGCGTTCCAGCCGAGCACGAACGGCGACCAGGCCAGCACGGCGAAGAACGCGGCGGTGTACAGCGCCGACGCGACGGAGGTGCGCAGCAGGCCGGTGTGCTTCAGCGCGCGGATCGGGTCGAGCAGCTTGATCGGGTCGCGCTTCTCGTGCTTGTCGCTCTTGAGGAACACGCCGCACAGCACCAGCGCGCCGGCCATCAGGATCGCGGTGCCGAGGAACGGGCCACGCCAGGAGATGCTGCCGAGCAGCGCGCCCAGCAGCGGGCCGACCGACAGGCCGACGCCGAGCGCGGCCTCGTAGAGCAGGATCGCGCCGGACTGGCCGCCGGTCGCGGCGCCGACGATCACCGAGAGCGCGGTCGCGATGAAGAACGCGTTGCCGAGGCCCCAGACCGCGCGCAGCCCGACGAGCTGCTCGATCGAGCCGGCGGCCGCGCACAGGGCGGTGGCGACGACGATCAGCGAGAGCCCGACGAGCACGGTGCGCTTGGCGCCGAACTTCGCGCTCGCCGCGCCGGTGACCAGCATCGCGATGACCTGGACGCCGAGATAGGACGAGAAGAGCAAGGTGACCTGCGACGGCGTCGCGTCGAGGCCCTTGGCGATGGAAAGCAGGATCGGGTCGACCAGGCCGATCCCCATGAAGGCGATGACCGCGGCGAACGCGGTGATCCAAACCTGCTTGGGCTGGCCCTTGACGGCGTCCAGCAGGCTCGAGTGGTGCTCAGCGCTCATCGCTGATCAGTTCCTCCTTCTTGGTGTCCACGAGCAGTTTGGCGAGAGCCGGGAGGGCGGCTTCGATCGCAGCGCGGTCGGCGTCGTCCATCAGGATGAGCCGATCGCGAAGGAACTCCTCGCGCGCGGCGACCATCTCGGCGTAGAAGCGACGACCCTCGTCGGTGACGTCCACGAGCACCGCCCGCCGATCGGCGGGGTCCGGCGCGCGGGTGGCGAGGCCAAGGCGTTCGAGCCGGCTGACGACGTCGGTCATCGACGGCAGCTTGACCCGTTCGAACTCGGCCAGCGCGCTCATCCGCCGGGGACCGCCGTTGACGAGCTCGCTCAGCACCGACCCCTGGGTGAGGGTCAGCGTCAGCTGCGGGGTCTGGCGGCGCACCTGGTGGTAGAGCCGGAAGACCAGCGGCCGCAGCCGGTGGGCGAGGTCGGCGATCGGGGAAGTCACTTAGCCAGGCTAACAAAAATTAGTAAGGGTAGCTAAGTAATTCCCCTCACAGGTTAGGCTCGGGGGATGGACGCGGTGATCTTCGACCTCGACGGCGTGCTGGTGGACTCCGAGCGGATCTGGGACGAGGTGCGCCGCGCGGTGGTCGCCGAGCACGGCGGCACCTGGCTTCCGGAGGCGACCCGCGCCCAGCAGGGGATGAGCACGCCGGAATGGGCTCGGTACCTGGTGGAGGAACTGGGCGCCCAGCTGTCGCCGCCGGAGATCGCGACTCTGGTGGTCAAGCGGATGGCCGCACGGTACGCCGCCGAGCCGCCGTTGATCCCGGGGGCGGTCGAGGTCGTGCGTAAGGTGTCGGCGCGGTGGCCGGTGGCGATCGCGAGTTCGTCGCCGGTGATCCTGATCAAGGGTTTCCTGGACGTGACGGGGTTGCCGGTCGGGGCGGCCGTGTCATCGGAGCAGGTCGGGGCCGGGAAGCCGGCGCCGGACGTGTATTTGAGGGCGGCCGAGCTGCTGGGCGTGGCGCCTGATCGGTGTGCGGCTGTCGAGGACACGACGAACGGGCTGCGGTCGGCGCTGGCGGCGGGGATGGCGGTTTACGCGGTGCCGAACCCGCACTTCCCGCCGGATCCGGAGGTGTTGAAGCAGGCCACGGCGGTGGTGGAGAAGATCACCGACTTGCCGGGTGCACTCGGACTGGGGTGAAGTCGTAGCGGACCGGCGGCGAGTCCGGCTTCACGTCGGCGAGGTAGGCGATGTAGTCGCTCACGTTTGTGGCCGATGTCGGCTGACTCAAGTCGCCCGCCGCATCGAACAGCCGCAGGTCTCCGTGCTGATGCCGGGGATCGACGACGTACACCGCCTTGCCCGCCGGCAGCGGACCGTCGTTCTCGCCGACGTATCCGGCGAGGAGCTCCCCGCCGCCAAGGGGCATGCACGACGGCGACTTCGCCCCGTACTGCGGCGCCTCGGGAATGAGCTGGTCGCCCCTCGGCACCGCGGCCAGGCAGAAGCTCGCCGTGCCGGCGACAGTGGCCGTGAAGGCGTAGGTCGACCAGGTGTCGCTTTGGCCGACAAACGTGGTGACGACGGCTGGGGTGTCCGTCACCCGCAGTGCGGACAACGGCGTGTACTCCGGCTTCGACAGAACGATTGGCATGCCGGGGCTCGCTGGCTGCACCGCCGAGTCCGTGTTGAGCTGCGTGGCCAGGAGCACACTGGTCAGCACCACCAGCACCGCCGCCAACGGCGCGACCACCACCGTCAGCCGCCGCCGGCGGGGGCGGCGCTGGCGGCGCAGCTGCTCGGCCCAGGCCGCGTCGAGGTTCGGCGTGACCTCCCCGGCCTGTTCACGCAGCGTCTCGGCCAGTTTGCGCTCGAGGTCGGTCATCGCTCACCTCCCAGGTCGTCCCCCAGGTGTTTCCGCAGGTTCTCCATCGCGTGGTGGGTTGTCGCCTTGACCGTGCCGGGTGAGATACCCAGGGTCTCCGCGATGCCCGCCGTGCTGAGGTCCAGCCAATAGCGAAGCACCAGCACCTCGCGTTGGCGACGGGACAACTTCTCCAGCACCGCGCGCAGCTGCTGGTGCTCCCAGTTGGCCACCGCCCTGACCTCGGCCGACAGCTCGTCCGGGGGTCGCTCCTGCGGGGTCCGCCGGACCACGCGCAGGTGCCGCGTGCGCGACCGCGACATGTTCACCACGGTCGTGCGGAGGTAGCCGACCACCCGCGTGTGGTCGGTCAGCGTGTCCCACCGCTGGTGGAGCTTGACGAACGCCTCCTGCGCGACGTTCTCGGCGTCGTCCGCGCCGAGCAGGTGCGCCAGCCGCGTCATCTGGCCGAAGTACTCCCGGAACAGGCCGTGGAAGGTCGGCGTGCCCAGGTCCCCCGGCACGCTTTCGCCCACGCTCGCGCTCACACCCCGCCAACGCACACCCCGCCCCACCGGTTTAGTGGACCATGTGAAAAAGGCCGCCACCAGTGGTGACGGCCTTCTTCACGGCAGCGTGGCTCAGCGCTCGACCTCGCCGCGGATGAACTTCTCGACGGCGTCGCGCGCGGTCGCGTCGTCGTACTGCTCCGGCGGCGACTTCATGAAGTACGAGGACGCCGACAGGATCGGGCCGCCGATGCCGCGGTCCTTCGCGATCTTCGCGGCGCGCACGGCGTCGATGATGATGCCCGCCGAGTTCGGCGAGTCCCACACCTCGAGCTTGTACTCCAGGTTCAGCGGCACGTCGCCGAACGCGCGGCCCTCGAGCCGGACGTAGGCCCACTTGCGGTCGTCGAGCCACTGCACGTAGTCCGACGGGCCGATGTGGACGTTGCCCTTGCCGAGCTCGCGGTCGACCTGCGAGGTCACCGACTGGGTCTTGGAGATCTTCTTCGACTCGAGCCGCTCCAGCTCCTTCATGTTCAGGAAGTCCATGTTCCCGCCCACGTTGAGCTGCATCGTCCGGTCGAGCTGGACGCCGCGGTCCTCGAACAGCTTCGCCAGCACGCGGTGCGTGATGGTGGCGCCGACTTGGGACTTGATGTCGTCGCCGACGATCGGGACGCCGGCGTCTTCGAACTTCTTGGCCCACTCCGGGTCGGAGGCGATGAACACCGGCAGCGCGTTGACGAACGCCACGCCGGCGTCGATCGCGGCCTGGGCGTAGAACTTGTCCGCCACCTCGGAGCCCACCGGCAGGTACGACACGAGCACGTCGGCCTCGGCCTCGCGCAGGGCCGCGACGATGTCGACCGGGGTCTCGTCGGACTCCTCGATCGTCTCGCGGTAGAAGCGGCCGAGCCCGTCGTGGGTGTGGCCGCGCTGGACCGTGACGCCGAGCGGCGGCACGTCGGCGATCTTGATGGTGTTGTTCTCGGAGGCGAAGATCGCCTCGGAGAGGTCGCGGCTGACCTTCTTGGCGTCCACGTCGAACGCGGCGACGAACTCGATGTCGCGGACGTGGTAGCCGCCGAAGTCGACGTGCATCAGACCCGGGACCCGCGTGGCGGGGTCCGCGTCGCGGTAGTACTGGACACCCTGGACCAGCGACGCCGCGCAGTTGCCGACGCCCACGATGGCCACCCGAACGCGGCGGTTCTCGCCCATGGGGGTTTCTCCTTCAATCCGTGTCTGTTCAGTAGGTCTGGCGCCGCGACGCTGCGGCCCGGCCGCGCGGCTCAGGTCTCCGGACCCTGCCGTTCGGCTTGTTCGTGCGCGATCAGCTCGTTGAGCCAGCGCACCTCCCGCTCGCTGGTCTCCAGCCCCAGCCGGTGCAGCTCGCGGGTGTAGCGATCGATCCTCTCCTCGGCCCTGGCCAGCGCCGCCCGCATGCCCTCACGGCGTTCTTCGACGCGGCGACGGCGGCCCTCGAGGATCCGCATCCGCACGTCGGCCGGGGTACGCGAGAAGAACGCCAGGTGGACGCCGAAGCCCTCGTCGTCCCAGGTCTGCGGCCCGGCGTCGCCGAGCAGCTCACCGAAGCGCTCCTTGCCCTCCGCGGTGAGCTTGTAGACCCGCCGCCCACGCCGCGACCACGCGCGGTCGTCGGCCTCGTCCAGCTCCTCGACCAGGTACCCGGCCCGCAGCAGCTTCCGCAGGGTCGGGTACAGCGAGCCGTACGAGAACGTGCGGAACGTGCCGAGCGTCTCGTGCAGCCGCTTGCGCAGCACGTACCCGTGCATGGGCGCTTCGTGCAGAAGACCGAGGATCGCGAACTCCAGCACAGCGCACCCCCTTCCGGGAACAAACCGAGACCACCCGCGTTGCTCCGAACGAGCGCCTCGATCCAACCTACTCAGCCACTATATCGCGCCGATACATCGAAGTGGCGAAGCCAACAGGCGCCCTTCACCCGGGGTGGGGGAAATTCACCGGAGAGTTATCGAACGTCCGGCGTGTCCGCTCCGGCTGTGGCCGGGGTCGCGCTAGGGGGCGTGGACGACACAGGAAGAGCCCGTACTCTGTCCTGGTGCTTAACCAGCGGCAGGTCGTGGACTACGCGTTGCAGCGCCGTGCGCTGCTCGCCGAAGTCCGCTCCGGGCGCGTCGGCAGCTACGAAGCCTGCGACGCGAGCCCGTACCTGCTGCGGGCGGCGAAGTTCCACGGCCGGGCCGGTGACCAGCCCTGCCCGATCTGCCGCCAGGAGCCGCTGACCCTGGTGTCCTGGGTCTACGGCGACGAGCTCAAGCACGTCGCGGGCTCGGCGAGGACCCCGGAAGAGCTGGCCAGGATGGCCGGTCACTTCGCCGAGTTCACCGTGTACGACGTCGAAGTGTGCCGCGCGTGCCACTGGAACCACCTGGTCCGGTCGTACGTCCTCGGCACGGGGGAGCCGGCCGACGGTCCGCGAAGGACCGCAGGCCGGTGAGCCGGATCACAACCGCTGAAGAGCGCAGAACGGCGCAGCACCGGGCGCCGGTCTGGGAGGCCCATTCGTGAACGACGACCGCAACCGCTCCTGGCCCGGCCAGGAGCCAGATGCACCTCGCCGTGCCCAGTCAGGCCCGTGGCCGGGGGAAGACCCCGGACCGGCGTGGCCCGGCGAAGAAGCCCCCCGCCGGCCTCAACGCGCTACGCCACCCCGGGGAAACCCGCGTGGCGGCGGTTCGCCCGAGTGGCCCTCGGGCGACGAAGGTGGCCCGCAGTGGCCCGGTGACGAGCCGCCGCGGCGCCCCCGCCAGCAGGGCATGCCGCCCCGCCGGGCCGTCCCGCCGCCGGACCGGCGCACGCAGCAGGGCCCGCCCGGGTCGCCGCCACAGGGCTTTCGCCAGCCGCCGCCGGGCCGCCGTCCGGCCCCGCCGCCGGAGCAGCGCGAACCCGACCTGATCACCCACCACGCGCACAACGGCACCGACGACTTCGGCCGCGACCCGTACGACGACGGTTACGAAGACGCCGCGTTCAACGAGTTCGCCGACGACGTCGGCCCCCAGGGCGAGCTCGACGAAAAGGGCAAGAAGGTCCTGACGCCGGCGCAGCGCAAGAAGCGCCGCTGGAAGATCATCCGGCGGGTGGCGTACGCCTGCGTCGGGCTGTTCTTCGTGGTCCCCGCCATCGCATTCGTCATCACCTACTTCCTGGTCGACGTGCCGACGCCGGAAAGCATCGCGTCGCTGCAGAACCAGCCGATCACCTACTTCGACGCCAACGGCCAGCAGCTGGGCCGGGAGCTGCCGCCGGGCGGCGACCGCCAGCTGCTCAAGCCGGGCGAGGTGCCCGACGTCGTCAAGCACGCGGTGTACTCGGCGGAGGACGCGACCTTCGAGACCAACTCGGGCTTCGACGTCACCGGCATCCTGCGCGCGGTCTGGAACCAGGTTTCCGGCGGCCAGGGCGGTGGTTCGACCATCTCCCAGCAGTACATCAAGCAGGCGACGCAGAACGACGCCCCGACGCTGACCCGCAAGTGGACCGAGCTGGCCAAGTCGTTCAAGATGAACAACCAGCAGTCCAAGGAAGAGATCATCACTTCCTACCTGAACATCGTCTACTTCGGCCGCGGGGCGAACGGCATCCAGGCGGCCGCGAAGGCGTACTTCAACAAGGACGCCAAGGACCTCAACGCGTCCGAAGCGTCGCTGCTCGCCGGCCTGATCCAGGGCCCCGGCCGGTCGGAGAACCAGAAGTACGCCCAGCAGCGCTGGACGTACGTGATGGACCAGATGGTCGCGAACAAGTGGCTGCGCGCGGACCAGCGCGCGACCTTCCAGTTCCCGACGCCGATCCCCAAGAACTCCAACAAGGAGCAGAACTCGGGGAAGATGACCTACCAGCTCCAGCAGCGGATCAAGGACGAGCTGGCGGCGAAGGGCTACGACGAGAACAAGCTGTTCGCCACCGGCGCGAAGATCTACACCAGCATCGACCCGGCGGCGCAGGCCGCGGCGGAGCAGGCCGCGGCCGACGGCATGAAGGGCCAGACCGACGAGAACCTGCTCAACGCGCTGGTCGCGGTCAACCCGAAGACCGGCGGGGTGATCGCCTACTACGGCGGGCCGGAGCTGGTGAAGGACGCCGACGGCAAGGACGCGATCGGCCAGGACCGCGCCAACCAGGCCAGAAACCCGGGTTCGTCGGTGAAGGCGTTCGACCTCACCGCGTTCCTCAAGATGGGCAAGGGCCTCGGCGAGACGTTCGACGGCTCGAACAACCGGGTGCTCGGCGGCCGCACGGTCCGCAACGCCGGTGACAGCGCGACCTGTGGCAAGGAGTGCACCGTCGCGGAGGCGATGGAACGCTCCACGAACACAGTGTTCTACGACATGGTCCTGAACGTGACGAAGCCGTCGCGGGTCGCGGAAGCGGCTAAGGAAGCCGGGGTCAAGGTCGCGCCGGACGGCAAGAGCGTCCTCTACACCGACGACAACAACATCTCGCTCGGTGGTGGTGGCACGGCCGTGACGCCGGAGGACATGGCGGCCGCGTACGCGTCCTTCGCCAGCGGCGGCACCTACCACGAGCAGCACTTCGTGGCGAAGCTGACGAACAACCAGGACGAGGTGGAGTTCGACGAGAACAACATCAAGTCCAACCCGGCGTTCGACGACGACGCGTCGAAGAGCCAGCAGATCGCCGGCAACGTCACCGAGGCGCTCAAGCCGGTGATCAGCCACTCGAACCTCAAGTGCCCGAGCGGCCACGAGTGCGCCGGCAAGACCGGGACGCAGCAGTACACGCCGAAGGAGAGCGACCCGAAGGCGTACAACGACCGCAACGCGCAGACGTGGATGGTGGGCTACACGCCGTCGGTGTCGGCCGCGGTCTGGGTCGGCGGTGACGGCAACAAGCCTCTGCACGACCCGAAGAACAGGCCGATCTTCGGTGCCACCATCGCCGGTCCGACCTGGCAGAACTTCATGAACCTCTACCTCAAGGGCAAACCGGCGGAGAAGTTCGACAAGGTCCAGGCGATCGGCAAGGACGTCAACGACGTGACGACGACGCAGTCGAAGCCGCCGGACACGCCGACCACGACGACCCCGCCGAGCACGCCCGAGTCGTCCGAGAGCACCGAGCCGACGGACACCGACACGACCACCCCGACGCGGACCCGCCCGACCCGGCCCGGGCCGGGCGAGACCCCGACGTTCCCGCTCGGCAACGGCAACCCCGGTGGTGGTGGCACCGCTGCGCCACCGGGCTCCGGGCCCGGCTAGCACCGTCCGTCGAAGAGGGCTCTCCGCGTGTCGCGGAGGGCCCTCTTTTGTTTTCGCAAGATCGTTCCGGCAACCAGCGCGCCCGCCGCGCGTCTCCTCCTAGAGGACGGCGACTGTCGCCGCCCACGAATGCTGGAGGACTGCCCCGTGCCCGACGATCGATCCCGCTCCTGGCCGCCGGGCCAGGGTCCCGATCCGCGCCGTCGGGGCCCCGCGCAACCTCAAGGCCCCCACCAGCAAGGTCCGCGCCGCCCGGTGCCCCCGCCGCCCGGCCGGCCGCCGCAGCAGCCCCGCGGCTACCGGCCCGAGCCGCCGCCGATGAGCGGCGGCCCCGAGCTGATGACGCACCACGCGTACGAGGAGCCGGCCGGCTACGACGACGACCTCGAGCCCGACGGCGACGGCAAACCGGAGCTTTCGCCGGAGCAGCGCAAGAAGAGACGCTGGAAGATCGTCCGGCGGGTCGCCTACTCGTGCGTCGGCCTGTTCTTCGTGCTGCCCGCGATCGCGTTCGTCATCACGTACTTCCTGGTCGACGTGCCCTCGCCGACCGAGGTCGCGCAGAACCAGAGCCAGGCGGTGACCTACCTCTACGCCGACGGTTCGCCGATGGGCAAGGACGTCCCGCGCGGCGGCAACCGCGTGCTGCTCACCCCGGAGCAGATCCCCGACGTCATGAAGCACGCGGCGATCGCGACCGAGGACGACTCGTTCGAGACCAACTCCGGCTTCGACATCGGCGGCCTGCTGCGCGCGGTGTACAACCAGGCGACCGGCGGCACCGGCGGTGGCTCGACGATTTCGCAGCAGTACATCAAGAAGGCCACCGACAACGACGCGCCCACGCTGACGCGCAAGTGGACCGAGCTGGCCAAGTCCTTCAAGATGAACCAGACGTACGAGAAGAAGGACATCATCACCGCGTACCTGAACATCATCTACTTCGGGCGCGGGGCGTACGGGGTGGGCGCGGCGTCGCAGGCCTTCTTCCACAAGGACGCGAAGGACCTCAGCTTCTCGGAGGCCGCGCTGCTGGCCGGCTTGATCCAGCAGCCGGGCCGGTCGGAGAACCCCAAGGTCGCGAACGACCGCTGGAACACGGCGCTGGACCGGATGGTCAAGAACAACTACATCACCGCGGCCGACCGCGCGAAAGCGCAGTTCCCGACCCCGATCCCGCTCGAAGACAGCAAGCAGGAGGCCGGCGCGCCGCCCGCGTTCGTCGTCCAGCAGGTCAAGGACGAGCTCGCGGCGCACGACATCCCGGAGGACCGCTACTACTCCGGCGGCTTCCAGGTGCAGACGACGATCGACCCGAAGGCGCAGCAGGCGGCCGAAAAGGCGGCCACCGAAGCACTCGAAAACCAGGTCGACGACAACCTGCTCGACGCGCTCGTCGCCGTCGACCCGAAGACCGGTGGCGTGCTGGCCTACTACGGCGGCAAGCCGATCGTGCAGGTCAACGGCCAGGACCAGGCCGGGCGCGACTGGGCGGACACCCCGCAGAACCCGGGTTCGTCGATGAAGCCGTTCGACCTCACCGCGCTGCTCAAGAAGGGCCAGGGGCTCGACAAGACCTACGACGGCTCCAACAACCGCACCTTCGACGGCCGGGTCGTCCGCAACGCCGGCCCGGGCAGCTCCTGCTCGCAGCAGTGCACGGTCGCCGAAGCGATGATGCGCTCGGCGAACACGGTGTTCTACGACATGGTCCTCAACGACACCAAGCAGGGGCCGGTCAAGGAAGCCGCCAAGGAAGCCGGGGTCAAGGTCAAGGAGGACGGCGGCCAGTCGATCATCTCCACCAAGGACAACAACATCTCCCTCGGCGGTGGCGAAACCCAGATCACGCCGGTGGACATGGCTTCGGCGTACGCGACGTTCGCGGCCAACGGCGAGCAGCGCCAGCGGCATTTCGTGGCGAAGGTGACCAACTCGCAGAACGAGGTCGCGTACGAGGCGTCGACCGACTCGAAGGCCGCGTTCGACAGCGATTCCGACAAGAGCCGCCAGATCGCCGGGAACGTCACCGAGTCGCTGACGTCGGTCATCGGGTTCTCGCACCTGAAGTGCCCGAACGGCCACGAGTGCGCCGGCAAGACCGGGACGCAGCAGCACACGAAGGTCGCGGGTGAGCCGTCCTGGGCCGCGAACGCGAACTCGCAGACGTGGATGGTCGGGTACACGCCGTCGGTGTCGGTGGCGGCCTGGGTCGGCGGCGACGGCAACAAGCCGCTGCACGGCAAGGGCAACTCGCCGATCTACGGCTCGACCATCGCCGGCCCGATGTGGCAGAAGTTCCTGTCGCTCTACCTGACCGGCAAGCCGGGCGAGAAGTTCGACAAGGTCGACCGCATCGGCGGCGAGGTGGCGCCCCCGCCGTCTTCCGAGGTCGTGACGACCACGGACTCGACCCCGACCGACGAGAACACCGGCGACGACGGCAACCCCGGCGACGGCGACCACCACGGCGGCGGCCACCAAAGCGACGAGTCGTCGCCGACCACCACGCCGAAGCACACGAAGACGCCGACGTCGAAGGAGACACCGCCGTCGAAGACCGACGAGCAGGAGAACTAGCCGGGTGAACCACGGTGGGCCGCGGTCCGTGTGCCTACGAGAGGACTGCGTCCGCAGCCCACCGTGGAGGACGGCCCGTGAACAACGACCGCACGTCACCCGGCCGGCGGCCGGACCCACGTCGGCGCACCCGGCGGCCCGTCTCGCGCGCGGGGTTGCTGGGCAGCGAGCCGGAGCTGATCACCCACCACGCGCACAACGGCACCGAGCCGGACGAGCCGCCGACCGTGCCGATCCTGCGGCCGCGACCCGGGCAGCCGCCACGCCGGCCGCGTCCGCTCACTGACGGAGACCTGCGGAAACGGCGTTGGCGGCGGATCCGGCGGGTCGCGTACGTGGTCGCCGGGTTGTTCTTCGCCGTGCCCGCGGTCGCGTTCCTGATCACGTACTTCGCCGTCGACGTCCCCTCGCCGGAGACCGTCGCGCAGGCGCAGGGCCAGGCCGTGACCTACCTCTACAGCGACGGCACCGAGATGGGCAAGGACGTGCCGACCGGCGGCAACCGGCAGATCCTGGCGGCGAACCAGATCCCGGACGTCGTGAAGAAGGCCGTGATCGCGACGGAGGACGCGTCGTTCGAGACCAACTCGGGCTTCGACGTCGGCGGCATCCTGCGGGCGGCGTACAACCAGGTCACCGGCGGGACCGGTGGCGGCTCGACGATCTCGCAGCAGTACATCAAGAACGCTTCCGGCGACGACGACCCGACGCTGACGCGCAAGTGGGTCGAGCTCGCGAAGTCGTTCAAGATGAACCAGACCTACGAGAAGGCGGACATCATCACCGCCTACCTCAACATCATCTACTTCGGCCGCGGCGCCTACGGGATCCAGGCGGCGGCGCAGGCCTACTTCGGCAAGGACGTCGGGCAGCTCGACTACTCGCAGGCCGCGCTGCTGGCCGGGCTGATCCAGCAGCCGGGCCGGTCGGAGAACACCGCCGTGGCCACCGGCCGGTGGAACACCGCGCTCGACCGGATGCTGAAGAACGGCTACCTGACCCCGGCCCTGCGTGCCGCGGCGAAGTTCCCGGCCCCGATCCCGCTCAAGGAGAGCCGGCAGGCGGGCGCGCTGAACCCGTTCATCAAGAAGCAGGTCAAGGCCGAGCTGGCCGCGCAGGGGATCGACGAGCAGAAGTACTACTCGGGTGGGTTCCAGGTGTTCACGACCATCGACCCGGGCGCGCAGCAGTCGGCCGAGAAGGCGGTCGCCGAGGGCATGGCGGAGCAGACCGACGACCGGATCCTGAACGCGCTGGTCGCGGTCGATCCCAAAACCGGCGGCGTGCTCGCGTACTACGGCGGCGAAGCGATCGTGAAGGGCCCGAACGGCGAGGACCAGGCCGGCCGCGACTGGGCGGACGAGGCGCACAACCCCGGGTCGTCGATGAAGCCATTCGACCTGGCGGCGTTCCTGAAGCTCGGCCGCGGCCTCGACGCGCGCTTCGACGGCACGTCACCGCGCACGTTCCCGGGTGTCGACCTGCCGATCCGCAACGCGGGTGACAGCAGCAGCTGCTCGCAGCAGTGCACCGTGGGGGAAGCGATGCAGCGGTCGACGAACACGGTGTTCTACGACATGGTCCTCAACGTGACGAAGCCGTCCGGGGTGGCGGAAGCGGCGCAGGAGGCGGGCATCCGCACGGCGGACAACGGCGGCCGCAGCAAGCTGTTCACCGGCGACAACAACATCTCGATCGGCGGCGGCGACACCCAGGTGACCGCGGCGGACATGGCGTCGGGCTACGCGACGTTCGCGGCCGGCGGCATCCAGCGCGACCGCCACTTCGTCCAGAAGGTGACGAACGCGAACGGCGAAACCGCTTACGAGGCCAAGGATCGCTCGACCGACGCCTTCGCCGACAACGACCCGCAGAAGAGCGCGCAGATCGCCGGGAACGTGACGGCGGCGCTGGCCCCGGTGATCCAGTTCTCCCGGCTGAGCTGCCCGACCGGCCACGAATGCGCCGGGAAAACCGGTACGCAGCAACACACCCCGCAGAACGACGAGCCCGCGTCGGCGGCGAACGCGAACTCGCAGACGTGGATGGTGGGCTACACGCCGTCGGTGTCCGCGGCGGTCTGGGTGGGCAGTGACGGCGACAAGGCGTTGCGCGGCCCGAACGGCGCCCCGCTGTTCGGCTCGACGCTCGCGGGCCCGATCTGGGACCGGTTCATGCAGCTGTACCTGTCGGGCCGGCCGGGCGAGCGCTTCGACCGCGTGGCGGCGATCAGCTCGCCGCAGGACCGGGTGCAGGTGCAGGTCCAGCAACCGGACCAGCAGCAACAGCGGCAACAACAGCAGCAGGACCAACGGCTCCAGGGGCAGCCGGGCGACCAGCGGCAGCTGGATCAGTTCCGCCAGTTCCAGCAGCGGCTGCAGGAGCTGCAGGACCGGCAACGGGGGAAGAAGAGGCCGTGACGTCGGCGCTGGGGGTCACCGGCGTCACGGCCAGAACTGGGGGTCAGAGCTTGATGACCGTTCCTTCGACACCCGAGCGGTGCGCCGCCTCGATCACGCGCAGGGCTTCGACCGACGACACCGGGTCGACGGGAAGCTCCCCTTCGCCACGCAGCGCGTCACGCACCTGGGCGTAGAACTGCTCGTAGCGGCCCACCTCGGTCGGGACCGTCTTGACGTCGTTGCCGATGCCGATCTTGCCCGCGTCGGCCGCCGGTTCGACACCCCAGCCGTCGTCGCCGGGACGCACGCCCGACTTGATCTGCGGCTCCTGCACGTCGAGGCCGTACTTCGTGAACGTCGCCTGGTCGCCGAGCACCCGGAAGCGCGGGTTCTGCGTGCCCGCGAGCGCCGACGCCCACAGGTGGGACCGGACGCCGTTGGCGTGCTTCAGCGCGACGAAGACGTCGTCGTCGACCTGGACGCCGGCGCGGCGGCGGTCGGTCTCCGCGTACACCTGCGTGACCGGGCCGAACAGCTGCAGGGCCTGGTCGACGATGTGCGCGCCGAGGTCGTAGAGCAGCCCGCCGGCTTCCGCCGGGTCGCCGAACTCGCGCCAGTTGTCCTTGGGCTTGGGCACCCAGCGGTCGTAGCGGGACTCGAAGCGGAAGACGTCGCCGAGCTTGCCGGACTCGAGCACCTTCTTGACGGTGAGGAAGTCCGAGTCGAGCCGCCGGTTCTGGAACACCGTCAGGCCGACACCGGCCGCCTTCGCCGCGGCGACGACCTGCTCGGCCTCGAGCGCGGTCGGCGCGAACGGCTTGTCGACGACCACCGGCAGCCCGGCTTCGATCGCCCGCAGCGCGAGCGGCACGTGGGTGCGGTTGGGCGTGCTGACGACGACGAGGTCGAGGTCGCCGGCCCGCTCGAACAACGCGTTGGCGTCCGGCACGACCTCCGCGCCAGGGTGGTCGGCGCGGGCCTGGGCGGCGTTGCCCGACGTCGTGATGACCGCGGGCAGCATGCCGGGCGTCGCCGCGACCAGCGGCGCGTGGAACACGCGCCCGCCGATGCCGTAGCCCAGGATGCCCACATGCAAGTCCGCCATGACCCTCATTAAACAACACTGTTGCCTAATTGGCCAGGCATGCGAGGATCGGGAGATGGCGGACACCGGGGTGAACCTGCGCAACGTGCGCGAGCACAACCGTGCCCTCCTGCTCACCCACATCCTGCGCGCCGGCGGCCTCAGCCGCGTCGAGCTCGCCGAACGCACCGGGCTCACGCAGCAGGCCGTCTCCAAGATCGTGCCCGAACTCCTCGACGCCGGCCTGCTGGACGAGCAGCGTCAGCCGTCGGCGGGCGTGGGCAAGCCCCGCACGCAGCTGACCATCCGCGCCGGCGCGCGGCACTCGCTCGGCGCGCGCCTCGACCGCGACGAGTTCCGCGTGCTGCGCACCAACCTCATCGGCGAGGTCGAGGAGACGGCCGGCGGCCCGCTCCCGGTCGGTTTCACGCCCGAGCAGGCCGTCGAAGCCATCGGCGCCACCGCGCTCGAGCTCGCGGACGGCTTCGACGTGCTCGGCCTCGGCCTCGGCTGCGTCGGCCCGCTGGACCACATCGCGGGGCTGGTCCGCGACGCGACGAGCATGCCCGGCTGGCACGACGTCCCCCTGCGCGACCTGCTCGAGAAGCGCACCGGGCTGCCGGTGCTGCTCGACAAGGACACCAACGCCGCCGCGTTCGCCCAGCTGTGGCCGCACGGCGAGCCGACCGCGACGGCGGTGGTGCTGGTGGGCACCGGCATCGGCGTCGGCCTGCTGATCGACGGGCGGCTCTACCGCGGCCCGCGGACCAACGCGGGTGAGTTCGGGCACACCACCATCGCCTACGACGGGCCGGTCTGCGCCTGCGGGCGGCGGGGCTGCGTCGAGATCATGGCGAAGCAGGCGCCGGACACGCGGGCCGCCGCCGGCTTCCTCGGCATCGGCCTCGCCGACCTCGTCCAGGTGCTGGACCTGGAGCGGATCGTGCTGGCCGGACGCGCGGTGCGGGACGAACCGGACGTCCACCGCGACGCCGTCTCGGCGCGGCTCGAAGAGCTGCTGCCCCTGCCGCACTGGCAACGCATCGAGGTCGTCGAAGACTCCTTCGGGGAAGAGATCGTCACGCTCGGGGCGGCCGCCGAGGTCCTGGCCTCGTACTACGCGAATCCGGCATGATCGACGGCTTCACCTCGGCGCGTGGCGATCACCGCTAACATCCGCAGTCGTGCCAGAGGAGACCACGCGCGAGCCGGAACCCGGCCCCGTGACGCTGACCCGGGCGGAACGGGTCGTGCCGAGCTGGAACGAGCCCCTCGCGGCGGCGGTCACCAGACCCGTCGGCGGTCCGCTGGGTGAGCACGCGGCCGTCGGCAGGCACTGGTTCTGGTCGCCGCAGCGCGTCGGCCTGCTGCTGGCCACCCTCGCGCTGATGCTCTGCTGGTTCGGCAAGGGCTCCTGCATCCAGCAGTACCAGGACTCCAGCGGCGCGACCCAGCTCGACTGGCGCGCGGGCCGTCCGTTCGTCGCGATGTGCTACTCCGACATCGTGCCGCTCTACAGCTCCGAGCGGCTCGACCGGCCGGGCACCTTCCCGTACTACACGTCGTGGAAGGAGAGCTCGCAGACCGCGGAGAACAACACCCGGTACATGGAGTACCCGGTGTTCACCGGGCTCTTCCAGTGGGCGAACGCGAAGCTCGCGGCCGGCTGGTACGCAGTCGCCGAAGCCGGCTGGCTGCCGGGCGGGCTGCCGGTGGCCATCTACTTCGACATCACCGCGCTCTTCCTGGCCATGGCCTGGCTGGTCACCGTGTGGGCGACCGGGCGGACGGTGAAACGCCGGCCGTGGGACATGGTGCTGGTGGCGATCTCGCCGCTGGTGCTGGTGCACGCGTTCACGAACTTCGACGCGATCGCGACCGCGTTCACCGCGACCGGCCTGCTCGCCTGGGCACGCAAGAAACCCCTGCTCGCCGGGCTGCTGCTCGGCCTGGGCGCGACGGCGAAGCTCTACCCGCTGTTCCTGCTCGGCGTGCTGTTCTTCCTGTGCCTGCGCGCGGGGAAGCTGACGCCGTTCTGGAAGACCGCGGCCGCCACCGTCGTGACGTGGGTGGCGGTGAACGCGCCGTTCATCCTCACCGCGACCCGCGGGTGGTGGGAGTTCTTCCGGATGAACACGCTGCGGCCGATGGACCCGGACTCGCTCTACAACGTCATCTCCTACACCACCGGCTGGGCCGGCTTCGACGGCGTCCTGCAGAAGAACCAGTCGCCGACGTACCTGAACCTCACCGTGGCCGTGCTGTTCCTGGCCTGCTGCGCGGGCATCGCGTACCTCGCGCTCGCGGCGCCGCGAAGGCCGCGCGTCGGCCAGCTCGCGTTCCTCGTCGTGGCCGCGTTCCTGCTGACGAACAAGGTGTGGAGCCCGCAGTACTCGCTGTGGCTGGTGCCGCTGGCCGTGCTGGCGATCCCGCGCTGGCGGCTGCTGCTCGGCTGGATGCTGCTCGACGCGCTGGTCTGGGTGCCGCGGATGTTCTACTACCTCGGCGTCGACCACAAGGGCCTACCCGAGGGCTGGTTCCTCGGCACCGTCGTGGTCCGCGACCTCGCCGTCGCCGCGCTGTGCGTGCTGGTGGTCCGCGAGATCTACCGGCCGGCGACCGACCTCGTGCGCGCCGACGGCGACGACGACCCGGCCGGCGGCTTCCTCGACGGCGCCCGGGACGTGATCGTCCCGAACGCCGTCCGGCGCCGCCGGAAGGCCGTGGCCGCTTAACCCAGCTTTTCCCGCAGGTAGGCGATGTCGGTGGCCTGGCCGTCGGCCGGCGTCTCGACGACGACCGGCGCGCCCGCGGCGCGGGCGACCTCGACCAGCACGTCCGGGTCGATGGTGCCTTCGCCCTCGACGACGTTGGCGTGCCGGTCCCGGGTCGAGCCGAACTCGTCGCGGGAGTTGTTGAGGTGCACGAGGTCGATCCGGCCGGTGATGCCCTTGACCTTCTCGACGGCGGTCGCGAGGTCCCAGCCCGCGGCGAACGCGTGGCAGGTGTCCAGGCAGAACCCGGCGCCGAACTCGCCGACCTTGTCCCACAGCCGCGCGATCACCTCGAGGTCGCGGGTCATCGCGTTCTCGCCGCCGGCGGTGTTCTCGATCAGGATCGGGACCTTGAAGCCGCCCTTCTCCTGCTCGCGCTCGAAGAGCTTGCGCCAGTTGTCGAGGCCGGCCTCGACGTCGTCCTTCTCCCCGATGTGCCCGCCGTGCACGATCAGGCCCTTCGCGCCGATCGCCGCGGCGCCGTCCGCGTGCTGCGTGACGTTCTTACGGGATGGGATGCGGATCCGGTTGTTCAGCGAAGCCACGTTGATGAGGTAGGGAGAGTGGATGAACACCTCGACGGGGTCGGCCGCGATGGCCTCGCCGTGGGGGTGTGGCTTCGGGGCCTTCCAGCCCTGCGGGTCCGAGAGGAAGAACTGGACGACGTCGGCTTTGCGCTCGGCGACCGCGGTCAACGGGTCGTCGTCACGGACATGGGCGCCAATCAGCATGGCGAGCACGCTACTCCGGGTTCTCTTTTCCCCTGCGGGACCGCTTGGTGACGCTCGTGGAGTACCGTGAGCGCGTTCCGTGATCCAGATTGGTCCGACTGCCGGAGGGCATCGATGGGGAAGCACGTCGCCCGGATCACCGCACTGGGGTTCACCGTCGCCGCGTCGGCCGCGCTGGCGATGCCGGGCGTGGCGAGCGCCGACCCCAGCCCGACCCTCGGCGGTGACTGCGCGGCCACCCTGCAGAACGGCCAGGCCCGCGACGCGAAGACGGGCCTGGTGCTCGACGCGGGTGCCCCGCTGAACGCCCCGAACCGGCTCACGGTCGGCCTCGACTCCAGCGCGAAGAACACCAACGGCTCGGCGCCGCTGCTCACCCTCCCGGTCGGCGACACGGTGCGGGCGCTCGGCGTCGGCGACGTGCCGGTGGTCGGCGACGCGGCGGCCAAGGGCGTCTGCCCGGTCGCGCAGGGCGTGGTGAACACCGTCGGCGACGTGACCCAGGGTGTGGCGGGGGAGCTGCCGCCGCTGCCGATCCCGCCGAACCCGGCCCCGCCCGCGCCGCCGACCCCGCCGACCCCGCCGGGACAGACACCCCCGGGCCAGACCCCGCCCGGCGACAGCACCGGCCCGGTCACCACCGGCCCCGGTGGCGCCGGCCTGCCGGGCGACGCCATTTCGGGCATCTTCAGCAACGCCTCCCTGCTGCCCGGCAGCCTGGTGCAGGCGCCGGTGATCGCGCAGATCATCCCCGGCCAGGAAGTCCCGACGGTCGACGAGCAGAAGTCCGGCACCGCGGAGGCGCTGCCCGGCGTCACACCGCCGGCGAAGCTGCCGATGCTGCTCGCCGTGCTGGCGCTGGCGATCGTCGCGGCGGCGCTCGTCCGGGCCTGGATCCGCCGGAAGCCCGCCTGAGGTTCACCCAGGGTCACGCCCGCTTCCACTCGAATGCCGGACATTTCTGAGCGAGCGGGCGTCACTCGGGTGCCTTAACGTCGTTGTCCTGGGGAGAGGCCGACAGACAAGGGGCAACCAGCATGGGCGAACGGACACGGAGGGCAACGGCGGTCGGAGCGACGGCGTTCGTCCTGGCCGGTTCGGCCGTGCTCGGCCTGCCCGGAAACGCCTCGGCGGCCGAGACGAAGACCGTGCCCTGCGGCAGCACCGTGGACGCCAAGCCCGGCGACACCGTCAAGGGCACCACTCCGCTGCTCGGCATCCCGCTCAACCTGGGCGTGGTCACCGAAGGCACCAAGGTGCTGACCGGAACGATCAACGCCCTCCTCGGCACGCTCTGCAACGTCACCGTCCACGTGGTGGACGCGGTCGTCGCCCCGGTCCCGGTGATCGGCGCCCCGGCGGCCAGCGCGGTCAACCAGGGGGTCGAAGGCCTGACCAGCGGCGCACAGCAGGGGCTGAGCGCGGTGACCGGTGGCGGCAAGCAGCAGTCGCCGGGTACCGGTGGCAACCAGCAGCAGCCACCGGCCCAGGGCGGGACCGGGGGCGCGCCGCAGGGCGGCACCCCGGCGGGCGGCACGGGCATCCCCGAAGCGAACAGCCCGCTGCTCCCCGGCTTCTCGGGCAGCCCGGCGTTCGGCGGCTTCCCGTTCACCCTCGGCACGGGCTACGCGCCGATGCGCGACTACAGCGGCATCCCCTTCGCGACGGCCGGGTTGTTCACGCCGTCACCGGCGATCCGGTACGGCAGCCAGATCCCGGGGTACGCGCCGCAGTACGGCCTCAACGGCCCGGACGGCACAGCGTCGTCCGGCAACGCGGGCATCCAGACGGCCGGCCAGGCCGAGGCGCTACCGTCCGCATCGGGCGGTTTCACGAACGGGTCGAACCTGCCGCTGCTGATCGCGGTGCTGGCACTCTCCGGAGTCAGTGCGGGCCTCGTCCGCACTTGGGTGCTCCGCCGAATGGCCGCTGCGAATTGACCCGACTGCCGAGTATCTTTCACGTATCGCCTTCGTTGACCCTCTTGCAGGGAACGACGCCCCCGTAAGTCTCTGGAGGACAGTGCTCGTGCGGAAGTTCTTGACCGTGACCGCCCTTGCCGCCTTCGTGACCGGTAGCGCGTTCCTCTCCGCGGGCACGGCCTCGGCCGCGACGACGCTCGCGGGCACCTGCTCGGGCTCGGTGAACGGCAACATGGGCGACTCGGTCGCGGTCCAGGGCACCTCGGTGAAGGAACTGGTCCGCAAGGGCGCGCAGGACTACGTGAACACCCACCTCTGGACTCTCGCGACGGTGTGGCCGAACTCCATCGCCGACACGATCGCGGGCAAGGGCGCGCTGACCGTCGGCCAGGTGCCCAACGCGGCCGGTGGCACGATCGCCGGCTCCGCGATCGGCAGCACGGTCGCGACCGCCCTCAAGGGGGCCGATCACCTCGGCCTGATCGAGGGCACCAAGACCGAGGTGCTCAATGCGATCTCGGCCAACGTCGCCAAGGGCTGCGGCCTCACCACCATCGCCACCAACTACGTCGCGCCCGGGCAGCCGGGCACCGGCGGCACCGGCACCACGCCGGGCGGCACCGGCACCGTCCCCGGCGGCAGCACCGGCAACCTCTCCAACCTGAACCCCGGCACCACCGGCGGCACGGGTGGCAGCGCGCCGATGCGCGACTACGGCGGCATCCCGACCGCGACCGCCGGCACGGCCGTCGCGCCCGGTGCCCGCTATCCGGCCAACGGCACCCTCCCCGGCGACGCCTCCGCGCCGCAGGCCGGCCAGGGCGACCAGAGCGGTCAGGGCGTCGACATCCGCGACGCGGGCAACGCGCAGTCGCTCGCTTCGAACAGCGCGGGCAGCGACGTCCAGCTGCCGATGCTGCTCGCCGTGATCATCCTCGCCGGCGTCACCGCCGGACTCGTGCGCACCTGGGTCCTGCGCCGCGCGAGCTGACCCCGCCGTCCGGCCCCGGAAGCACCCCCAGGTAGCCTTACCTGGACAAACCCTCCTGCCACGGACAGTCCGTGGCCGCGAGCCCATAGGAGGTGAGTGGTTGTGTCACGCCATTACGAGGTAATGGTCATCCTGGACCCCACGCTCGACGAGCGCACGGTCGCCCCCACGCTGGACAACTTCCTCAACGTGATCCGCACTTCGGGCGGTTCCGTGGAGAAGGTCGACGTCTGGGGCCGCCGCCGCCTTTCGTACGAGATCAAGAAGCACGCCGAGGGCATCTACGCCCTGCTCGACCTGAACTCGTCTTCGGACGCGGTGAAGGAGCTGGACCGCCAGCTGTCGCTGCAGGAGACCGTGCTCCGCACCAAGGTCATGCGTCGCGAGGTCAAGCGCGCCGCGGCCAAGCCCGCAGCCGCCAAGGCCTGAGCCCGAGGGGAACCCCGATGGCTGGAGACACCGTCATCACGGTGGTCGGCAACCTGACGTCCGACCCGGAACTGCGCTTCACCCCGTCCGGTGCGGCGGTCGCGAACTTCACGGTCGCGTCCACCCCGCGCACCCTCGACCGGCAGTCCGGCGAGTGGAAGGACGGCGAGGCGCTGTTCCTGCGCTGCAACATCTGGCGCCAGGCGGCGGAGAACGTCGCCGAGTCCCTGACCCGCGGCGCCCGCGTCGTCGTGCAGGGCCGCTTGAAGCAGCGTTCGTTCGAGACGAAGGAAGGCGAGAAGCGCACCGTCGTCGAGCTCGAGGTCGACGAGATCGGCCCCTCGCTGCGTTACGCCACGGCGAAGGTCAACAAGGTCAGCCGCGGTGGCGGCGGCGGTGGTGACTTCGGCGGCGGCGGCGGTGGCGGTGGGAACCGCGGTGGCGGCGGTGCTCCCGCCGACGACCCGTGGGGTTCCGCGCCGGCCGCGAGCAGCGGCGGTGGCGGCGGCTTCTCGGACGAGCCCCCCTTCTGATCTCGTACACATCCACACAGATTTGAATTACCAGGAGTAGACAGTGGCCAAGCCACCCATTCGCAAGCCCAAGAAGAAGGTCTGCGTGTTCTGCAAGGCCGAGAAGAAGGGCCGCCCGGAGCTGATCGACTACAAGGACACCAACCTGCTGCGGAAGTACATCTCCGACCGCGGCAAGATCCGTGCCCGTCGCGTCACCGGCAACTGCAGCCAGCACCAGCGTGACATCGCCATCGCGGTCAAGAACTCCCGTGAGATGGCGCTGCTGCCCTACACCTCGACCGCGCGCTAAGGGAGGGCACAGACATGGCGAAGATCATCCTCACCACGGACGTGGCCAACCTGGGCGGCCCTGGCGACATCGTCGAGGTCAAGGACGGTTACGCGCGCAACTACCTGCTCCCGCGGGGCTACGCGATCGTGGCCTCCAAGGGCGCGGAGAAGAACGTCCGCACCATCCAGCGCGCGCAGGAGAGCCGTCGCATCCGCGACCTCGACCACGCCAAGGAGATCAAGGCGACGCTGGAGGGCCTCGGCGCCATTCAGCTCACCGGCAAGGCGGCCGAGGGCTCGAAGAAGCTCTTCGGTTCGATCACCGCCGGCGAGATCGTCGACGCGATCAAGGCGGCCGGTGGCCCGCTGCTCGACAAGCGTGTCATCGAGCTGCGCGACCACATCAAGACGGTCGGCAAGCACTCGGTCGGCGCCCGGCTGCACCCGGACGTGAAGGTCGACGTGCGGCTCGAGGTCAAGGCCTCGCAGTAACACGCAGTTCGTGGAAGGCGGGTCGCTCCTGGTGAGCGGCCCGCCTTCACGCGTTTCGGGGGGAACCCCGGACACGAAGCCGCCGTCGGAGGAGAATGGGCGGGGACGCGAAGGGGATGGATCCGGATGGGTAACGAGGTCAACATGTCCGCGCCGGCCGGTGGCGGTGGCGGCTTCACGTTCGACGCCGACAAGATCGACGCCGTCATCAAGAAGTGGCAGGACCTCCAGGCCGACCTGAAGCGCGACTACGACGACGCCAACCTGATGGCGAACGTCAAGGCGCCCGGCAAGGAGTTCGCCAGCGGCGACTGGGAGAAGCTCGCGAACCCGTCCGGCAAGGCGTTCCTCGAGCAGAACTCCAAGATGCAGGAGTACGTCAAGAACTACATCGACGCCCTGACCGCCGCGAAGCAGAAGATCACCACCAAGGAGTCGGACACCCGGGCCGACCTTTCGAAGACGGGGAACCAGGCCACGTGAACCGACGACTCCTCGCCGTTCCGGCACTGGCCTTCGCCGTGCTCGCCCTCGCCGGCTGCGCCGGCAAGACCCGGGGCACCCCCAACCCGGAGCCGACCGCGGACTCCGGCAGCAGCGAGACGTCGCGATCCGCGGCCGACTCCGCGCCGCGCGTGCCGGAGCCGCTGAACACCGCGAACATCACGTCCGACGCCTGCAACACCATCAACGGGGACGGCCGCTCTTCGCTGGGTCTCGGCGACGGCTCGTCGCGCAGCACGTCGAACGGCCCGAGCTGCACGTTCCAGGAAGCCGCCGACCCGGGCAACCAGATCGACGTGACCACGGTGACGGCGAACAAGAACGGGCTCCAGGACGTCTACGACACCAAGGGGAACGACGCCTACTTCGAAGAGACCCAGGCCGGCGGGTACCCGGTCGTCTACGCCGCGGCACTGGACGACCGCAAGAACGGCAAGTGCGGCCTGTTCGTCGCGGTGACCGACGAGCTGACGGTCAACATCCTGGTCCAGTACGACCACGGCGCCGGCGCGGCCGACCCGTGCTCGGTGGCGCAGAAGTTCGGCGAGGCGATGATCTCGACCTTGAAGGAGGGCTGAGATGCTGGAGCTGGTGCTGCTCGGCGGGTTCGCCGCGTACAACATGGCGACCACGCACTCCGACGACCACACTTCGCAGCAGGGCGACCGCAAGATCGACTGCTACGACATCTGGCACCAGATCACCACCGGTCCCGGCACCGGCTCGATCCAGAACGGGCAGGCGGCGGCGAGCCGGCTGAAGGGCGCCTACTCCGACCGGCTCACCACCATCGACGGCCTGGCCAAGGACATGGACGCGGCCTGGACCGGCGGCGGCTCCGACGCGGCGCAGAACGCCGGCGCGCACCCGCTGCGGGTGTGGATGGAGGACTCGGGCACCAAGCTGACCGACTCCGACAAGTACCTCGGCGAACAGAACAACGCGTTCACCACGGTGCACGCGCAGGTCCAGGAGGTCCCGAAGGACCCGCCGAAGAACAACCTGCTCAACGCGATCACGCCGTGGACGACCGACACCGACCGCGCGATCCGCGACTACAACACCAAGGGCCAGGCCAACGTCGACGCCTTCAACACCTACTACAAGGCGAGCAACGACAACGGCCAGAACATGCCGACGTACTCCGCGCTGAAGGGGCAGCAGGAGAACGTCAACGTCGACAACGGCAAGGACGGCAAGAAGAAGCCGGGCGACAAGAACGGCAACGGGTCCGACGACGGCGGCGGCGAGCGCGGTGGCGCGCCCGGCACCGGGCCGGGCGGCGTGAACATGCCGGGCGCGGGCGGCGTCCCGTCGTTCAACGGCCAGCCGCCGAACATCCCCGGCGGCAGCTTCGACCCGTCGAAGGTGCCCGGCGGCGGCAACTACACCCCGCCGAACTTCGACCCGTCGAAGGTCCCGAGCGGCAGCTACGACCCGTCGAAGCTGCCGGGCGGCGGCAACTACACGCCGCCGAACTTCGACGACGGCACCCATTCCTCGGGCTTGTCGCCTTCGGACCTGCCGGGGATGCCCGGCTTCGGCCCGGGCAGCACGCCGAACTTCTCCGTCCCCGGTGGCGGCGGTGGCAGCGGCTTCGGGCCCGGCGGGTCCGGCGGCATCGGCGACCCGACCGCGGGCTTCGGCCCGGGTGGCGGCGCGGGCTTCGGGCCCGGCGGCTCGACCGGCGCGTCGCTGCCCGGTGGCGCGGGTTCGGCCGGCGCGGGCCGGGGCGGCATGGGCGCCGGTGGCGGGGCGATGGGCGCGGGCGGCGCGGCGGCCGGCCGCGGCGCCACCGGGATGGGTGGCATGGGCGGCATGGGGCACGGCGCGAAGGGCCAAGGTGGCGGCGACGAGGAACGCACGTCGAAGTACCTGCTCGGCGACGACCCGAACGACATCTTCGGCACCGACGAGCTGACCGCCCCGCCGGTCATCGGCGAGTAACGCGGTCTTCACCGCCGGGCGCGTGCCAAGATGAGCGCGCCCGGGTTCATCGAGCTGATCTTTTCCAGGAGGAAGAGCGGTGCTGGACAGGCAGGTCACCCTCACGACCGGCACCCTGATCAACCTGATCCGGCGCCGGGGCGGCGAGCCGCACACCGTGCTGGCCGAGACGCCGACCTGGTACAGCGAGGAAGCCCAGCGCGCCGAGGACGAGCGGGTCAACGCCGAGCTCGCCAAGGCGGGCCTGTTCGGCCCGCGCGGCATGCACCCCGGCTTCGTCGCGACGATCGAAGCCGTCGCCCGGCCGCAGCTGGAGTACTACGGCTGGGTCGACGGCGGGTTCCAGGGCAAGCCGGTCAGCTACCGGCTGCTCGCCGGCAGCGCCGGTGGCGAGGCGTTCGTGCTGGCCAAGCACGAGGAGCTGGACGTCGTCGTGCTGGAGTCCTCGCGACCCGGTGAGCTGCTCGACGACTTCCTGGGCCAGATCCCGAAGCTGGCGCCCGGGCGCGGCACGCCGCTCGCGGCGCCGAAGAGCCAGATCGAAGGCACGGCTCGTGGCGAAGACGGCGGCGGGTACGCGGTGCTCCGCAACGACCGGCCGGCCGAGGGCTCGCAGGAGGTCGAAGAGCTCCGCCGGATCCTCGCGTTGCGCCGAATGGGGAGCGGCAGTCTCTACGTCGCGGCCCGCAGCCGGACCGGCGGGTGGCAGCGCATCGAACGTCCGGTGAACTACATCGATACCTCGGAAGGCCGATGGCTGACCGAAGAGGTACCGGGACGTGGCGAGAGCCGGATCGCCTTCACCCCGGCCGACCAGCGCGTTCTCGCCGATCGGTTACGCAGCGCACAGGGCCGGCTCACCGCCGCCTGAAGTGTCGGCCGTTCAGCCCACCGGGTAACGCCTCTACCCTCCGTGATATTCATCCACAGGCCGCTCGGTTCAATGGGTTCCGGCTGGTCCACGACACGCCGAACAACGGACTTCGCGCGACACGCCGCACGAGTTTTCGGCAAGTTCTCCACACCTTGTTCACAGCCCCTGACCTGCGTGTTCTTGGAAGCCGATCACGCTTGTCCCCAACTTGTCCACAGCTGCGGCGGCACCTGTGACTGGTTACCCCCATTCATCCCCAGGTTGTCCACAGATGGGTCCCCATGCTGAATTGCCTTCGGCCTTCCGGGGGATCTAGCGTGCCCGCTCGGGCCTGTACTCACGGTGGCGCTCCGCGTGTCTACGACAGCTGACGGACGTTGTCGCCGATCATCGGAGGCGGGCCCGCAGCCGGGTGACGCGGACCGAGCCGCGTGCTTCGAGAGCGAAGATCCGGCATACTCGAACGAGTGTTCGACACGACAGTGTTCGATATGACAAGGAGGTGTCCGGGGCGGTGGCGCTGACCGACGACCGCAGTCCGATGTACGCGGAGTCCGACCCGGGTCCGAGTGACCCCGGTCCGGGGGGTGGCGGGTTCGACCGCCAGCCGCCGCAGGACATCGCGGCCGAGCAGTCCGTGCTCGGCGGCATGCTGCTGTCGAAGGACGCGGTCGCCGACGTCATCGAGGCCCTCGGCCCCGACGACTTCTACAAGCCCGCGCACCAGGCGATCTACGACTGCATCCTCGACCTCTACGGCCGCGGCGAGCCGGCGGACCCGATCACCATCTCGGCCGAGCTGGAGCGTCGCGGGGAGCTGGGCCGCGTCGGCGGCGCGCCGTACCTGCACACGCTGATCGCGACGGTGCCGACCGCGGCGAACGCGGGCTACTACGCCGAGATCGTCGCGGAGAAGGCGGTGCTGCGCCGGCTGGTCGAGGCGGGCACCCGGATCGTGCAGTACGGCTACGGCGCGGCCGCGGCCGACGGCGCGAACATCGACGAGGTCGTCGACCGCGCGCAGGCCGCGATCTACGACGTCACCGAGCGCCGGACCAGCGAGGACTACGTCGCGCTGGAAGAGCTGCTGCAGCCGACGATGGACGAGATCGACGCCATCGCCTCGCGCGGCGGCCAGTCCCAGGGCATCCCGACCGGGTTCACCGACTTCGACGAGCTGACCAACGGCCTGCACCCCGGGCAGATGATCATCGTTGCGGCCCGGCCCGGTGTCGGTAAGTCGACACTCGGCCTGGACTTCGCGCGGTCGGCGTCGATCCGGCACGGCATGACCAGCGTCATCTTCTCGCTGGAAATGAGCCGGACCGAGATCGTCATGCGCATGCTCTCGGCCGAGGCGAAGATCCGCCTCGCCGACATGCGCGGCGGCAAGATGTCCGACGACGACTGGACGCGGCTGGCCCGCCGGATGAGCGAGGTCTCCGAGGCGCCGCTGTTCGTCGACGACTCCCCGAACATGACGATGATGGAGATCCGCGCGAAGGCCCGGCGGCTGAAGCAGCGCAACGACCTCAAGCTCGTCGTCCTCGACTACCTCCAGCTGATGACGTCCGGCAAGCGCGTCGAGTCGCGGCAGCAGGAAGTCTCGGAGTTCTCCCGGCAGATGAAGCTGCTGGCCAAGGAGATCGAGGTCCCGGTGATCGCGATCAGCCAGCTGAACCGTGGTCCCGAGCAGCGCACGGACAAGCGCCCGATGCTGTCCGACCTGCGTGAGTCCGGCTCGCTGGAGCAGGACGCCGACCTCGTCATCCTGGTCAACCGCCCGGACGCCTGGGAGCGCGACGACCCCCGCGCGGGCGAGGCGGACCTGATCATCGCCAAGCACCGAGCCGGCCCGACGGCGACGATCACCGTCGCCCACCAGCTGCACTACAGCCGGTTCGTGGACCTTTCACACGACTGACCGAAAACCCCCGGCCGGCCGGCCCACGGCCCGTTATGGTCCGCGGGCATGAGAATGATCCTCAACACCGCGCACGTCTACATGATCCTCGGCGTGGTGAGCGGCCTGTACTACCGCGAACTGACCAAGGCCAACGACTTCACCGGCGACACGCAGCTTTCGACCGTCCACACCCACCTGCTCGCGCTGGGGATGTTGTTCTTCCTCATCGTGCTGGCGCTGGAAAAGCTGTTCGCACTGACCACCCACCGGCTCTTCCGGTGGTTCTACTGGATCTACAACGCCGGGTTGGCCGTGACCGTCGGCATGATGATCCTGCACGGCACGTTGACCGTGCTCGGCCGGGACAGCGGGGCCGCCATCGCCGGGATCGCCGGGCTCGGCCACATCCTGCTGACCGCAGGGCTGATCCTGCTGTTCGTCACGCTCACGAAGCTGATCCCCGCCAAGGCCAAGGCCGATCAGCCCAGCGAGCTGTAGCCGCGGACGAACGCGGTGAGGAGCCGGCCGAAGTTCTCGCGGTCTTCGGCCGGCCAGTCCGCCATCACCTCGGCGAACACCGAGCGGCGGAACGTGTGCAGCTCGTCGAGGTGGGCCTGACCGGCTTCGGTCGGCACGAGCACGGCCCGTCGTCCGTCGCGCTGGTCCGCTTCGCGCCGCAGCAGCCCCTGCTCGACCGCGCGGGCCACCAGCCGGCTGGCGCGTGGCTGGTCCACGCCCATCGCCGCGCTCAACGCGGTCACCGTGCTGGGCTCGCCGCGTTCGGTCAGCTCCTCGACGACGTCGAGCAGCTCGTGCACCGGGTCGTGCGCGCCCTGGCCGCGGGCCTTGCCGATCCGGCTCAGTGCCCGCCGCTGCTGGCTGCGGCGGATGGCGATCATCGCTCGCTCGACGTCGGCCACCGCGTCCGTCATGGTTGCTCCACCTCAGAACTGCATGTACTTTTACATGTAATTGTTCACAGACATCGGAGTTCTCATGAAACCCCTCGGCTGGTGGCTGCGCCACGTCCACGAGCTTCTCGAATCCTCCATGACGCGCGCCCTCGACACGGAGTCGCTGACCCGCCGGCATTGGCAGGTACTCAACACGATCGCCCATGGCGCCCGCACACCGGAGGAGGTCGACGCGGCCCTGGCCCCGTTCGGCGCGACCGCCGGCCAGTTGGCTGACCTCCGGGCCCGCGGCTGGGTCTCCGAAAGCGGCGAGCTGACCGACGCCGGCCGCGAAGCGCATGCCCGGGTCGAGGCGCGCGTCCAGGCCTTCCGCACCGCCGTGACCGACGGCGTCAGCGACGACGACTACCGCACGACGATCCGCACCTTGGAGCGCTGCGCGGCCAACCTCGAAGCCGGCTGACGGAATATCCCGGGACGCGCGGGCGTCAGGTACTCTAGTAGTTGAACTTTCAATAACTGGAGCCGTCGATGACCCGCACCCCGGTCCTCTACCTCAGCCACGGAGCGCCGCCGCTCGCCGACGACGCCACCTGGACCCGTCAGCTCGCCGGCTGGTCCGCCGACCTGCCGAAGCCCCGCGCGATCCTGGTCGTGTCGGCGCACTGGGAGGAGGCCCCGCTGACCATCGCGGCCACGACGACCGTGCCGCTGGTCTACGACTTCTGGGGCTTCCCCGACCGCTACTACCAGGTGAAGTACGAAGCACCGGGCGCGCCGGAGCTGGCGGCGAAGGTGCGGAAGCTGCTTCGCTCAACAGACACCCCGGTGCACGACGCGCCGGAGCGCGGCCTCGACCACGGCGCCTACGTGCCGCTCGTCGAGATGTACCCCGACGCCGACATCCCGGTGCTGCAGGTCTCGATGCCCTCGCTCGACCCGCGGGAGCTGTTCGACCTCGGCCGCAAGCTCGCGCCGCTGCGCTACGAAGGCGTGCTGATCATCGGCAGCGGCTTCTTCACCCACAACCTCAGCGGCATGGCCCGCGCCACCGACGGGACGCCGCCGGCGTGGTCGGCCGAGTTCGACCACTGGGGCGACGAGGTCGTGCGTGCCGGTGACGTCGACGCGCTGCTCGACTTCCAGCACAAGGCGCCGGCCCCAGCACTCGCGCACCCGCGGATCGAGCACTTCGCGCCGCTGTTCGTCTCCCTCGGCGCCAGCTCGGACGAAGGGTCCGGGCGCACGGTGATCGACGGCTTCTGGCACGGCCTGGCGAAGCGGTCCCTGCAGTTCTCCTGACCCCGGACACGAACGAACCCCGAGCACCGGGTACGGCGCTCGGGGTTCGTCCTCTCCAGGGAAGGAGAGCTTCCTTCGGTCGTCAGGCCTTCCGTGCGAGGAAACCTCGCGGCGCGGTGGAAGGCCTGGCGGGGCAGTGCGGCCGGGCGGGCCCTGGCTGGACCCGCCCGGCGTCGGGAACTACTTGCGCTTGACCAGGCCCAGCAGCTTCGCGAGGAAGCCGGTGGAGTCCAGGCCCGACATCGCCGGGACCTGCGCGGCCGGGGCCGCGCTGTCCAGCACCGGCAGCTTGGCGTTCACCGGCAGGGCCGGGGTGGCCGGCAGCGCCGGGGTGGCCGGCAGGGCCGGGGTCACCGGGAGCGCGACCGGCAGCGCCGGGACGCCACCGAGGGCGGGCAGCGTCGGCAGCGCGACGGGCAGGCCCGCGGTCGGCAGGTCCGCACGCTCGGCGCCGGCGCCGGGCAGGGCGCCCAGGGCCGGGACGGCCGGCAGCGCCGGGGCCGCGATCGGCAGACCCGCGGTCGGCAGGTCCGCACGCTGGGTGTGGCCACCCAGCGCCGACAGCCCGGTCACCGCGGGCAGCGCCGCGGTGTTGGGCAGGGCCGGCTTCGGCATCGCCGGGATGGCGCCCAGGTGCGCCAGCTGGGTCAGCCCGGCCAGCGGGTTACCGCCACCGGTCGGCAGGTCGGCGCGCTCGGCACCGAGCGGCGCGGCGGTCGGCAGCGCGGGCAGGCCCTGGGTGGGCAGCCCCGCCGTCGGCAGGCCACTGGCGAGCCCGGTCAGCGAGGGCAGCTCGCCCGCGCCCAGCTCCGAACCCTCGACCGGGTTCGCGATCGCGTCGGCCGCCTCGGCGGCTTCCCCGTTGATGCTCGTCATGTCGGTCGCGTCCGCGGTGGCCACCCCGAGCACCTCGAGGGGCACGCCGAAGATCTGCACCGGGGCCACGACGTCGTGGTAGAAGTTGTACCCCGACAGGCTGGACCCGTCACCCTCGGTGGTCGGCTCGCCGCCGTTCTCCGTGGTCAGCGAGTTGTCGCCGACGGCGTGCGCGACGCCGCCCACGGTCACCGCGTCGCCGAACAGCTGCGCGATCGCCGTGGCCGGGATGTCGAGGATATTGCCGGAGATGGCGCCCTCGACACCGGAGGTGGTGTCGTCGCCCGCGTTCTCCACGGACGTCGTGTTCATGCCCATGCCGTGCGCGACACCCGCGGCGCTGACAGCGTCGCCGAAGATCTGCGCCACCGGCAGCGCGTCGGCGCCGATGATGTTGCCGGCCACCGAGCCGCGGTCACCGTTGGTGGTGGCGTCGCCGCCCGCCTGCGAAACCGTGTCGCTCGTGCCCTGGCCGGAGCCGAGGGCCGCGCCCGCGACACCGTCGCTGAACAGCTGCGCGGCACCCGCGACCGGGGCCTTCACGATGTTGCCGGTCAGCGCACCGTCCTGGCCGTCGGTGAGGGCGTCGCCGCCCGCCGAGGAGTCGGTGATGTTGTCGTTCTCACCGGTGCCGATGCCCGCGAGGGCGGCACCGCTGCCGGCGGCCAGCACCGGGAGCGAGACCGGGGCCTCGATGATGTTGCCGGCGCCGGCGCCGGCGGGGCCGTTCGCCGTGACGTCGCCGCCCGCGTTGGACGTCGTGTCGGTCGAGCCCTTGCCGTGGCCCTGGCCGACGAACGCGCCACCGATGTTGGCGACCTGCACCGGCAGCGAAGCCGGCACGGTGCCCAGGTTCGAGCTCAGGAAGCCGTTGTCGTCGTGGGTGCTGCCACCGCCGCCGCCGGAGACGACCTTGGTCTCGTCGGCCGAGCCGGAGCCCTGGCCGATGAACGAGCCGCCCACGCCGAAGACCTCGGCGGGCAGGCCGACCGGCACCTGCACGACGTTGCCCGAGCCGGACGAGTTGTCGCCCTGGGTGCCGTCGTACGCCCCGGCGGTGACCGTCTTGTCCTCGGTCGCCGTGCCGGACGCGTTGCCGATGTGGCTGCCGCCGATGCCGAAGACCTCGGGCGCGCCCGCGGTCTGGGTGTTGACGATGTTGCCGCCGAGCACGGAGCCGTTGCCCCGGGTGTAGCTGCCGTTGCCGGCGTTCGCGTCGGTGGTGTTGTCGTGCGCGGCGTTGGCCTGGCCGATGTAGGTGCCACCGATGCCGAAGGCCTCGACCGGCAGCGCGACCGACGGGTTCAGGACGTTGCCCGAGCCGCTCGCGTCGTCACCGGCGGTCTTGACGAAGCCACCCGAGTCGACCGTGCTGGAGGAGCTGCCGGTCTCGGGGATGCCCGCCGTGGCGTTGCCGATCCACGAGCCCGCGACACCCGCGACGTTCGCGATCGGGGACAGCGAGGCGGCCCCGCCGTTGCCCGACAGGAACGAGTCGTTGCCGCTGGTCTCGACGTAGGTCGGGATGCCGAGGCTGCCCTCGCGGGTGTCCCCGGCGGTGGCGTCGGCGGAGGTGTTGCAGCCGTCGGAGTTCGACAGCGAGCCCCACACGGCGCCCGAGTTGCAGTTGAACTTGACCGGCAGGGCGATCGGCGCGCCGACCACGTTGCCGGAGCCGCTCGCCTGGTCGCCGGAGCTGAACAGCGAGCCGCCGGAGGTGGCGATGGTGTCGGCCGAGTAGCCGTGGCTCTGCCCGTTGCCGAGCAGGTACGACGCCGCGTTGCCGGTCACCTGGACCGGGGTGGCGAACTGGCCCGCCACCACGTTGCCGGAGAGGGCCGAGCCGTCGCCGTTGGTGTCGACGTCCCCGGTCTCGGTGGCGCTCTGGCTGGCCGAGCCACCGGTCACGCGGCCGGTGCCGCCGGCCACGCCGCCGCCGTTGCCGGCGATCTGCACGGGAAGCGCCCAGTCGAGGGCGACCGCGTTGCCCGCGAGGCTCGAGTCCTCACCGGTGGTCGCGATGTCCTGGTTGTGGTCCCAGGTCTGGGTGTGGTCGCCACCCTGGACGGTCGCGTCGCCGAGCACGCCGACCGCGTTGTCCACGATCTGGATCGGGACGACGACGTCGCCCGTGACCTTGTTGCCCTTGAGGTTGTTGTGGCTCGGGGTGAAGGCGCCCGCGCCGTCGGCCTTGGTGACACCGCCGAGGGTGCTCTGGCTGATCGGGCTGGCCTCGTCGAGCTGCTGGGCAGCCTGGTTCGCCGCCTGGGTGACCGGCTTCGCGCTCAGCTCCGTCTGCCCGGCGGGCAGGTCCAGCTGGCCGAAGGGGGTGCCGACCGCGTTGTTGGCTTCCTGGATCGGAACCGTGACGTTCAGGTCGAGCGGCGAGGCCGGGGTGTCGGGGTTGACGTTCTCGTCAGCCGAGGCGATGCCGGTGCCCAGCATCAGCAACCCACCCGTGACAAGTGCGGTCTGGAGTCCGCGCTTTGCCCACGTCTGCATGGGGTTTTTCTCCTTTATTTCGGGTTCCCTTGCGGGCTTATGGGGGTGCGCTCGTCGAATTCGAAACGGGGTCCGAGCCGCACCGAGGGGAAGGAACTTCGTGCGGGCGCACAAAAGCGCACCGCCGTGTCACGGGAAATCCGCGGACGCAGGAGCCGTCAGAAGAAGACGGGCTCGGGCGCGTCAGCGACCCGTGAAGGGAGGTGTTCAGTCAGGAGTGACGCCGGGCTGCTCGCCCGGGGTGCGCACGATGGTGCGCAGGCCGGCGCGGCTCATGGCCGCGACGGCGGTGTCGACGGCTTCGGTCGTCCAGAACGGGACGCCGAAGTTGAGGCCGTCGAGGTGACCACCGGGGGCAGTGCTGCCACCCGGGGCGGTGGGGACGGACGGTGCGACCGGAAGCTGCACCGGGGTCAGCGGCGACGGCAGGTCACGGTGGGAGTCGCGGGAGTCTTCCGCGGCACCGGTGCCTTCGTCGTGCTGAAGACCCGTCGGCATCGCGAGCGCGGCTCGCAACGCGGCGGGGAGCTGGACGGTCGAGACGGCGACCGAGTCCGTGGCCTGGCCGATGCCGGTGGTGACCGGTGCCGGCTCGACCGGGGCGACGCCCGGGAGCGAAACCAGGTCGCCGTGGCCGGCCGGGTCGAGCAGCCCCAGGACGTCGTGGGCCGGCTCGGGGGTGAAGGTCTGCTCGAGGACCTGGCGGGTGTCCTGCGGCTTGCGGACGATGTGCTCGACCGCGCCGAGGGTCCGGTGCGCCGGGCTCACGACGGCGTCTTCGGCGAGGTCCGAGACCGAGTCGCTGACGCGGTCGGAGACCTCGTGCCCGAGGACGCGGGCGCACGGCTGGCTCCAGGACGTGGCGGCCTGCGCGCAGTCCGAGGTGGCGACGTCGTTCGCCGCGTCCGTCGCGCCGGTGTTCACGTCGCCGAGGCTGCCGCTTGCGGCGTCGGCGATCGGGGCGGTGCCCACCTCGACGGTGTCGGCCGACGCGGTCGCGCCGGAGACCAGCCACGCGGCGGCGGTGCCGGCGACGGCGCCACCCAGCACCAGCAGCGCACGCGACACGAAGCGGCCGGCGCGCTTGGCGCCCTGCCCCTCGTTCGTCGCGTGGTCGGCCACTGGTGCATCTCCTGGTGCTCGGTGGAAGTCCGGCGATGTGCCGTTGCGAGAGCGACCTAACCAAATCCGCGACACGGCTCGCATCCTCGACACGACTTGATGCCCCCATCGTGTGAAGAACACAGCGTGCGATCGGCTTTCACGTTGGGTGATCACGGCTGGCCGCCCAGCGTGTCGGACTCGGCTCTCGGAAAGCGGCCGAATCGGGCGGACTTGCCAGTACGGTGAGCGACGTGAGCCACGCGCGACGCGAAGACCCGTTCCTGCCGGAGCACGAGGACATCACCGGGCTGATCCCCCGGGGCCTGCGCATCAGCGCGGCGCTGGCGTGGCGGTTCATCGTGGTGGTCGCCGCGCTGTACGCCGTGGTCTGGGTGATCGGGTACCTGTCGGTGGTCGTCATCCCGCTGTCCATCGCGCTGCTCGTCTCGGCGCTGCTCGCGCCGGCGGTGCAGAAGCTGGTGGCGGTGCGGTTCCCCCGCGGGCTGGCGACGGCGATCGTGCTGGTCGCCGGGCTGGCCGTGCTGGGCGGGCTGCTGACGTTCGTCATCACGCAGTTCTCCTCCGGCCTGCCGCAGCTGCAGCAGCAGGTGAACGCGAGCCTCGACCAGATCAAGAACTGGCTCCTCTTCGGGCCGCCGCACCTGCGCCAGGAACAGATCCAGGACTTCATCAACCAGGCCATCGGGTTCATCCAGAACAACCAGGCCTCGATCACGACGACCGCGCTGACCACCGCGAGCACCGTCGGCGAGATCCTCACCGGCTTCCTGCTGACGCTGTTCATCACGATCTTCTTCCTCAGCGGCGGCGATGGCATCTGGACGTTCCTGGTCCGCGCGGTGCCCCGCCGGGTCCGCAACCGGGTCGACGTCGCCGGGCGCCGCGGGTTCGCGTCGCTGGTCAGCTACGTGCGCGCGACGGCGGCGGTGGCCGTGGTCGACGCGGTCGGCATCGGCGTCGGCTTGTGGATCATGGGTGTGCCGCTGGTGATCCCGCTCGCGACACTGGTGTTCATCGGCGCGTTCATCCCGATCATCGGCGCCGTCATCACCGGCGGCGTCGCGGTGCTGATCGCGCTGGTGACCAACGGGTTCATCGGCGCGGTGATCGTGCTGGCCATCGTGATCGGCGTGATGCAGCTGGAGAGCCACATCCTGCAGCCGCTGCTGCTGGGCCGCGCGGTCAAGCTGCACCCGCTCGCCGTGGTCCTGGCCATCACCGCCGGCCTGGTCGCGGGCGGGATCGCCGGCGCGCTGCTGGCCGTGCCGCTGCTCGCGGTGCTGAACGCCGGCGTCCGGTCGCTGCTGCACGAGACCAATCCGGACCCGGCCCAGGTGGACGTCCTGAAGGATCAGGCCGCGCAGCCCAACGACGCCGAGCCCGGCGGGCCGAAGGCCGAGATCGCCACGGTCGGCGAGGAAGAAGCCGACGGGTCGACGGCCGAGCCGCCGAAGCGCTCCGGCAAGTCGTGACCGCCGCGCGGACACCCGACCCGATCACGCCGATGTGGCGTGGCGTGCTCGCGTTCCGCGTGCTCACCTGGGGGTTCGCCTGCGCGACGGTGGTCGTCCAGAGCCGGTACTACCAGCGTGAGTGGCTGGCCTGGACGATCCTCGGCGTGATGGCCGTGTGGTCGGTCGTCAGCAGCTTCCTCTACCTGCGCGAGCGGACGCGGCCGCCGGCGCTGGTCGTCTTCGACCTCGTGTTCACCACCGCGCTGCTGCTGAGCTCGCCGTGGGTGCTGAGCGACATGCAGTTCGCGCTGAACGTCCCGCTGATCACCACGGTGTGGGCGGCCGTGCCGCCGGTCGCCGCGGGCGCGCGGTTCGGCGCGGGTGGCGGGGTGCTGGCCGGGCTGGTCGTCGGCGTGGCGACCGGGCTGGCGCGGGACAAGTTCGACCTCGACGTGGCCCGCGACGGCGTCCTGCTCGCGGCCGCCGGGCTGCTGGTCGGGATGGCCGCGACGATGGGTCGCCGGTCCGCGGCGCGGCTGGAGCAGGCGCTGCGGAAGGAAGCGGCGACGGCCGAGCGGGAGCGGCTGGCCCGGTCGATCCACGACAGCGTGCTGCAGGTGCTCGCCCGGGTCCGCAAGCGCGGCAACGAGGTCGGCGGCGAGGCGGCCGTGCTGGCCCGGCTGGCCGGCGAGCAGGAGATCGCGCTGCGGTCGCTGGTGACGACCGAGCCGCTGACGCCGAACGACCGCGGCACGACGAGCTTGCGTGCCGCGCTGCAGCTGCTGGCGACCTCGTCGGTGCAGGTCTCGACCCCGGCCGACGACGTCGAGCTGCCGTCCCACGTCACCGACGAGCTCGTCGCCGTCACCCGCGAAGCGCTCTCGAACGTCGAGAAGCACGCGGGCCCCGGCGCGCAGGCGTGGGTGCTGCTGGAGGACCTCGGCGCCGAGGTGGTGGTGAGCATCCGCGACGACGGACCGGGCATTCCGGACGGAGTTCTCGAGCGAGCGGCCGCGGAAGGCCACCTCGGTGTGGTGGAATCCATCCGGGGGAGGGTGCGCGACCTCGGCGGGAGCGCGGCCCTCGACACCGGGCCCGGCCGGGGCACCGAGTGGGAGGTCAAGGTGCCGAGCACGAGGGGTGCGAAGTGAGCGAGGAGCGGATCTCGGTGATGGTCGTCGACGACCACCCGATGTGGCGCGACGGGGTGGCCCGCGACCTGACCGAACACGGCTTCGACGTGCGGGCGACCGCACCGGACGCCGACGCCGCGCTGCGGATCGCGCGGACCGTCCAGCCCGACGTCGTGCTGATGGACCTGAACCTGGGCAGCACGTCCGGGGTGGACGCCACCCGCGAGATCACCGCGGCGCTGCCGTCGACGAAGGTGCTGGTGCTGTCCGCGAGCGGCGAGCACAAGGACGTCCTGGAAGCGGTGAAGGCCGGCGCGTCCGGGTACCTGGTCAAGTCGGCGTCCGCGGCCGAGCTGGTGGACGCGGTGCACCGGACCGCGGCCGGCGACCCGGTGTTCACCGCGGGCCTGGCCGGGCTGGTGCTCGGCGAGTACCGGCGGATGGCCGACGCGCCGGCCGGCGACGCCGAGCCGCCACGCCTCACCGAGCGCGAGACCGACGTCCTGCGCCTGGTCGCGAAGGGGCTGACCGCGCGGCAGATCGCCGAGCGGCTGGTGTTGTCGCACCGCACGGTGGAGAACCACGTGCAGTCGACGCTGCGGAAGCTGCAGCTGCACAACCGTGTCGAGCTGGCGCGGTACGCGATCGAACACGGCCTCGACGCGGAGTAGCTACGGCAGCACGGCGAAGCCCGACCAGCTCGACTTCGGCAGCGCCGCCTTGCCCAGCCGCCAGGCCGGTTCGCCCGGGTGCCACGCGGCCAGGACGCCGTCGGCGAGCACCAGGTCGCCGTCCTCGGACCAGTCGAACCCGCCACCGCGCTTGAGGTGCTCGGTGACGAACGGCATCGCGGCGACGTGCTCCCAGTCCGGCCCGGCCAGGCGCAGCAGCCAGAGGTCGCGGGTCTGCGTGCTGGTGCCGCGGTAGGCGGGGTTGGCGAAGTCGACGGCCCAGATGCCGCCGTCGCGGGACGGCACGACGGTGGGCGTCCGCGCGACCACCGGCCGGCTGAGCTGCCGGCGGCTGTTGTTCCGCAGGTCGACGAGGGTGAACTCGGTGAGGCCGTCGAGGAGCATCCGGTCGCCGGCGACGCCGAGGATGCGCGGCGCCTGCTGCACCGTGCGGCCGGTCTCCGGGTCGATCAGCGCGTCCGTCGACTCGGCGACGCCGGAGTTGATGGTGATCAGCAGGCCGTGCGGGGTCCCGGCCCGCACCTGCGTGCGGCAGCTGGCGGACTGGCCGTGGCCGAGCTCGCCGCCGGCGAGGGAGACGCGCTGCAGCCGGCAGGTGTCGGGCGCGTCCTGCCGGATGACCCACACACTCTCGCCGTCGACCGCCGGGGCCACCGACCAGGCGCGGCCGAGAGAGCGCGGCGGGCTCGCGGGGCCGGTGTAGGCGAAGACCTCGAAGGGGTCGTCGCTGCCGGCCCCCGTCGGGTAGGCCGTCAGGACGGCGTGCGTCCCGACCCGGACCACGCTGATCCCCAGGTCGCCGCCGGGGTAGCCGGGCGGGGTCGCGACGGGTCCGCCGTCGGCGTCGAACAGGGTCGGGCCGGTGGTGGGGATGAGGGCGGTGATGCCGATGCCACCGGTCGCCGGCACGCCGGTGAGGCCTTCCGGCAGGGTCGGCGGGGCGGTCGGCGGCGTGCTCGTGGCGCTCGGGCTCGGCGGTGGCGCTTCGGCCGTGCACCCGGACAGCACGAGGAGCGCCGCGAGGGCCGCGGCGGCGCGGAATACGGGTCCGTTCAGGGTTTTCCCCCGATCTCCCTGGTGAGATCCGGTTCTACCATCGTGACCATGGGCGAGGAAGAGACGACGGCGGCGGAACCGGTGACCGAGACCAAGCCGTTGAGCGAGCGGGATCTCCGGGTCTCCGACGACGAGCGCGAGCACGTCGTCGGTGTGCTGCAGAAGGCCATCGGCCGCGGGATGATCGACCTGGACGAGTTCACCGAGCGCACCGACCGCGCGCTCGCGTCGCGGACCCGCGGTGAGCTGAACGCCGTGCTGGCCGACCTCGCCGGGCTCTACCACCCCGCGGCCGCCGTCGCGCCCGCCCCGCAGTACGCGCCGCCGGTGGGTTACGGCGGTTACTCGCCCGGCCGCCGGTTCGAGCTCAACGCGAAGTACTCGTCGCTGGTCCGCAGCGGGCCGTGGATCGTGCCGCCCGAGCTGGTGGTGCGCAACAAGTACGGCTCGACGAAGCTCGACTTCACCGAGGCGCAGGTGCAGTCGCCGGTGGTGCACATCGAACTGGACGCCAAGTGGGGTTCGGTCGAGGTGATCATCCCGGAGCACGCGGCGGTGGACGTCAACTCGATCACCGACGTCAAGTTCGGCTCGCTGGAGGACAAGACGCACAGCAACGGGCACATGGGGAACCCGCGGTTCGTGCTGAGCGGTCGCGTCCACGGCGGTTCGCTGGTCATCCGGCACCCCCGGCGGGGGTTGTTCGGCTAGCCGGGGCCCCTCTGCCCCCGGCGTCAAGAAGGCCTCCCCACCCAGGCATCGGGTGGGGAGGCCTTCGCCGGTTTCAGGCGGCCCGGAGGTTCCGCGCCACGAAGAAGACGAGCGCGGCGAACGCGACGGCGGCCAGCCCGGCGACGACGTGGAGGCCGGCGGCGAAGCCGTGCGCGCGGGCGACGGCGTTGCCCAGCGTGCCGACGGTCGCGATCCCGATGGCGTAGCCGAACTCGTTGACGGTCTGCGCGAGCGAGGCGGCGGCGCCGGCCTTGCGCACCGGCACCGAACCGACGACGAGGTCGGTCCCGAGGGCGACCATCGGCCCGACGCCCAGCGACGTCACGGCGAACCCGATCGCGGGCCACACCGGTCCGGCGGCGGGGTCGGCGAGGGCGAGCACCGCCATCCCGGCGGCGGCGAGGGCGACCCCGCCGGCGATGAGGACGTTCGTCTTGACCCGGCGCGCGAGGTGCGGCGCGGCGAGGAAGCTGACGGTGGAGGCGGTCATCCCGGGCAGCAGCCCGAGTGCCGCCCCGACCGGCGAAAGGTGCTGCGCGACCTGCAGGAACTGCGCGGTGAAGAGCATCGTCGTCCCGCCGAGCATGCTGAACAGGAGCATCCCGCCGAGCGTGGTGCGGAAGGCCTTCGCGGTGAAGAGGCTGAAGTCGACGAGCGGATCCTTCAGCGCGCGTTGCCGCTGGTAGAAGACGTACCCGACGGCCAGGCCGATGATCAGCGCGGTTGCCGGGACCGGGTGGAAGCCGTCTCGAGCCAGCTCCTTGACGCCGTAGACGGCGGGCAGGATGGCGGCGAGGGAGAGGAACACGCTGGGCAGGTCGAGCCGGCCGGCGTGCTCGTCGCGGTACTCGGGCAGCAGCTTCGGGCCGATGACGAGCAGCAGGACCATGGCGGGCACGCCGAGCAGGAAGACCGAGCCCCACCAGAAGTGCTCGAGCAGGACCCCGCCGACCATCGGGCCGATGATCGCGCCGACGGTGAAGCAGCCGGCCCAGATGCCGATGGCCTGCGCGCGCTGCTGCGGGTCCTTGAACATGGTCCCGATGAGCGAAAGCGTCGACGGCGCGAGCGTGGCCCCGGCGATCCCGAGCACGGCCCGCGCGGCGATGAGCACGCCGGCACTGGGGGCGAAGGCCGCGCCGACGGAGGCGAGCCCGAAGGCCGCGGCCCCGATGAGCAGCAGTTTCCGCCGCCCGATCCGGTCCCCGAGGGTCCCCATGGTGACCATGAACCCGGCGACCATGAAGCCGTAGGTGTCCATGATCCACAGCTGCTGGGTGCCGTCGGCGTGCAGCCCGGCGGCGAGCTTCGGCAGCGCGAGGACGAGGACGAAGACGTCGAGCGAGACGAGCAGGGTGGGCAGCGCGAGCACGGCGAGGCCGATCCACTCCCGGCGCCCGGCCCTCCCTGCGCCGGCCGGCGTCTCGACCGGCTGTGTCGCTTCGGCGGTGATGGTCATGGCTGCGTCCTCTCGGCTCGGGTGCTCTCACTCCCTCGTCGAGCGGGCCGGGCCGGAATCGACAGCCTGCCGGAAATTCGCCGTGAAGGCCGCCTTGGTTGGCAGGCGGCCTTCACGGTTTGGGACGGGTTGTCCACACCCCTCGATTAATGTGGACAACCGCGCCCGGCCAGCGTCGCACAGGTCAGCACTGTCGGTGATGGCCGATAGACTGAAAGTGGGGGGGCACCCCCAAGAAAACGGAGTAGCTCAGGGACGAGCGGCCGCGCGCGCCGCCGCCGGGTCGGACGTCGCCAACGCCGCCTCGGCCAGCGCCTCGCACTCCGCGAGCGTCGTCGAAGCCAGGCTCGCGCCCACCGAACGGACCGCCGGGGCGTTCATCGACAAGCTCGTCAGGCCCAGGCCCGCCAGGACGAGCGCCAGCCGCGGGTCCGCCGCGGCCTCGCCGCACACGCCGGCCGGCTTGCCCGTCGCCTTGGCCGCGTCGCCGATCAGCTTCAGCAGGCGCAGCAGGCCCGGCTGCCAGGGGTCGTTGAGCTTCGCCACCGCGCCCAGCTGGCGGTCCGCCGCGAACGTGTACTGGGCCAGGTCGTTCGTGCCGACCGAGACGAAGTCGACCGCCTCGAGGATCTCGCGGGCGCTCAGCGCCGCCGCCGGGATCTCGATCATCACGCCCGCCCGGGCGATGCCCGCCGCCCGGACGCGCTCGGCGAACCAGGCCGCTTCCTCGACCGTCGCGACCATCGGGGCCATCACCGAAACCTCGGCGCCCGAGTCGGCGGCCGCGCCGGCGATCGCCTCGAGCTGACGGTCCAGCACCTCCGGGCGGTCGAACGCCACGCGCAGCCCGCGCACGCCGAGCGCCGGGTTCGGCTCGGCCTCCGGCGACAGGAACGCCAGCGGCTTGTCGGCGCCCGCGTCCAGGGTCCGGACGATCACCGGCTTGCCGCGGAACGGCGAGAGCACCGCCGTGTACGCCGCGCGCTGGTCGGCGACCGACGGCTCGTCCGAGGCGTCCAGGTAGCAGAACTCGGTGCGGAACAGCCCGACACCTTCCGCGCCCGCTTCGGCCGCCGCCTGGGCGTCGGCCGGGGAGCCGACGTTGCCGTAGACCTTCACGCGCTGGCCGTCGGCCGTCGCGCCCGTGCCGTTCCACTCCGCCAGCTGCGCGACCGTCGCCGTGACGACCGGCGCCGACGGGTCCACGACCTCGACCGCGCCGGTGTCGCCGTCGACGGCCAGCGCGTCCGCGTCCAGGGCGAGCAGCCCGCGCACCGCGACGACGGCCGGGATGCCCAGCGCCCGCGCGAGGATCGCCGTGTGGCTGGTCGGGCCGCCTTCTTCGGTGACCAGGGCGAGCACCTTCGCCGGGTCGAGGCCCGCGGTGTCGGCCGGCGCGAGGTCGCGCGCGACCAGGACGCTCGGCGACGCCAGCTCGGGCACCCCCGGCGGCGCGATCCCGAGCAGCTCGGCGATCAGCCGGTCCCGCACGTCGCGGACGTCGCGGACGCGCTCCGCCATGTACCCGCCCGCGGCGGCCAGCGCCTCGGCGAAGCCCTCGGCCGACTGGTAGACGGCACGCGCGGCGGGCAGCCCCTGTGTCTGGACCAGCTGCTGCGCCTGCGAGGCGAGCGCCGGGTCGGCGGCCATCGCGGCCGTCGTGATGAGAATTGTGGCCGCCTCGCCGGTCGCGGTCTCGGCCTGCTTCTCCAGCCGCGCGGCGACGGCTTCGGCGGCCGGGGCGATCCGGGCGGCCTCGGCGGCGGGATCGGCCGGGGCGGGGGTGGCGGCGGGTTCACCGAGCGGCTCCGCGACGCGGACGACGGGACCACTCGCGCGGCCGGGGCTGACGGCGACCCCGGACAAGAACTCCGCCGACGTACGCTGCTCAGCGGAGGCGGCATCCAACTCAGACATGGTCTAGACCATAGCTCAGATAGGCCTGGATATCTCGTGGTGGCGGGCACAAGCCGCGTCGACGTACCTGTTCGAGCACCGGCCCGACCTCCTCGTGCCACCAGGCTTCGGCCAGTTCGTCCCGGCTGTGGACCGGCCGCCCGGCCAGCATACGGCGGAAACCCCAGGCCTCGGCCGAGTCGGCGAGCCGGAACCAGTCGGCCGGGTCGTCGAGCCAGAGCCCCAGCCGGACGTCGTCGGGCAGCGGGACGCGCTCGAGGAACATCCGCTCGGCGGTCTTCGACGGCAGGTCCGCGAGGGTCAGGCAACGCATCGCCGAGGCGATCGTGCAGATCCGGCGGACCCGCGCGCGGATGACGCGAGCTTCGCGCGCCCGGGCGATGGCGACGCGGTGGTGGCCGTCCTCGACGAAGAACATGTCGGCCAGCCGCACGAGCCGCACCGGCGGGAGGTCGGCCGACGTGCGCGTCAGGTACTCCCAGCGCTCGCGCAGCGCCCGGTTGCGCGGCCGGAACTCGCGGTCGAAGTCGCCGGCGCGGGCGACCGTCCCGACGATGCCCTCCAGCGGCACGTCGTAGACGCCGTCGTCGAGCTCGTACTGCTTGCCGAGCGCCTTCAGCGTCTCCTCGAGCGGCATGATCGCCAGCCGGTCGGGCCGCCGCGCCTCCGCCACCGCCCTCAGCTGAGCGGCATAGCCACGCCACCAGGCCGAGCCGAACGAGTCGCCCATGTGCGGTGCAACACAGCCGTCCGGATGATCATTCCCCCAGGTCGGCGGCGGTCGGGTAGGACGGCTGGGCCCCGGGCCGCGTCACGCTGAAGGCCGCGACGCGCACCGCACGCTCCGCCGCGGCCACCAGGTCGGCGCCGTCGGCGAGCGACGCCGCGAGCGCGCCCGCGAAGGCGTCACCGGCGCCGGTGGTGTCGACGGCCTCGACCTTCGGCGACGCCACCTCGGTCATCTCGTCTGCTTCGACGACGACCACGCCCGCCGCGCCGAGCGTGACGACGGCGGCACGCGGCCCGAGGTCGAGCAGTGTGCGGAAGTCCGCGCCGGGCCCGGTCAGCCAGGCGGCCTCGTGCTCGTTGACGAGCAGGACGTCGAGCTTCCCGAGCGTTTCCGGGGAGAGCTTCGCCGCGGGCGACAGGTTCAGCAGGACCTTGACGCCCTTCTCGGCGGCCCGCGCGACGGCGTGCTCGATCGTCGGCAGCGGCACTTCGAGCGAGGCGACCATGACCTCGACGCCGTCGAACACGGCGTCGACGTCGGCGGGCTCGAGACTCGAGTTGGCGCCGGGGGACACGAGGATCGCGTTCTCGCCGTCGGGGGTGACGGTGATGTAGGCGATCCCGGTCGGCCGCTCACTGGTCCGGACCAGTCCGGTGTCGACGCCCGCCGCGCGCAGCGAGTCGAGCAGCAGCCGGCCGTACGGGTCGTCGCCGACCGCGCCGAGCAGCGCGACGTCCGCCCCGAGCCGCCCCGCCGCGACCGCCGTGTTGGCCCCCTTGCCGCCCGGCGAAAGCACGGTGTCGCCGCCCAGCACCGTCTCGCCGCCGGCCGGCCGCCGGTCCACCGTGACGACCAGGTCGGCGTTGGCGGATCCCACAACGAGCACGTCGGAGTTCATCTCCGCACTGTCCCATGAGAGCCGCCACGACAGCCGTCCGACCAGGTCGGAACGGCGCCGGTGAGGAAAGTGAAGGTTTTTGTAACTTATCCGGCGTTGAGTGCGACAATCATGCGAGCAGCGGATGCCCGTCACTCGATCGGGGGATGTCCGTCCCCCGGCCGTCACTTCGCGGACCGGTCCCGCTCTCCTGACGCGTCATCACGCGAGCGTGGTGACGTTGCCCCAGCCGGCGTGAGCCGGACAGGGCATCGGGTCGCCGGCGCCGATCACGTAGCCCCCCGAGTGATCGGCGTCGGCGGCGCCCTGCCCCGGCGCCGCGAATCCCCGGGTTTCCCCACCCGAGCGGGCGGCCAACCGGGTGTTTCGGCAGCTCAGCGGCCCATAGCGTGCGAGCCATGAACATCGCCGACTGGAAACGAACGATCTACGCGGTCCTCGCGCTCCCCGCTTACCTGGCCGGGCCGAGGGCGCGGAGACGCCTGGCGAAGCGCTGGCTGGACGCCGAACCGCGCCACGATGGCTTCCTCGCCGGTGTCGCGGCGTTCCCGGTCGCGTTGCTGGTCTGGTACCTCGTCGGCCGGATCGCGACCTTCGGGTTCTTCTGGACCGAGGCCGGCGCGGCCGGGTCGTGGGGCGGTCCCTCGCTGATCGGGGCCTGGGCCGTGCACTTCTTCTGCGCGCTCGGCATGTCCGTGGTGTGCATGTGGCTGCTGCGGCCGCTGACCCGGCGGCAGGTGCGGGTGCCTGACCAGGTCGATTCGACCCACCGGACGTAACCGGTGCGCTATTGTGCGTAACGCAAGAGGGGTGATCGAACGCGAGGGGAGCGCTGTTCGGTGGGGTTGTTCGGCGACATGCTCGATGCCGCGAAGCACGTCGGATCGGAAATAGCGCACACGGTCGAGTCCGGCGCCGAGGGGATCGGCAAGGTCATGACCGGCGCCGGGATCGGCGCGCTCGCGGGCGGGCCGATCGGCGCCGTCGCGGGTGCGTACGTCGCGTCGCAAACAGGTACCGGGGCCGCGAACCCGCAGGCCGCGGGGTTGTCACCGGGGCAGCTGGTCCAGGCCGTCATGCGCGGGCCGGGCACCGGCTCGCTGCAGTCGGTGCACCAGGCGGGCGTCGACCAGTCGACGTACCAGCGCCGGCTCGAACAGGGCACGCGCGAGCTGACCAGCGGCCTCGAATCCGCGTGGACCGGCGGCGCTTCGGACGCGGCCCGCGAACGGCTCCAGCCGCTGACGGCGTCTGCAACATCGGCGTCCACGACCCTGGACCGCAACTCGACGCTGGCCCAGACGCAGATCGACCAGTTCCACCTGATGAAGAACTCGCTGCACCCGGACGTCACCGACCAGCCGCCGACCCGCAGCGCCTGGGACGTCGCGACGCCGTGGGACACCGACACCGAAGACAAGATCAACCAGTACAACCAGAAGGCCTCGGAGAACGTCGAGCGGTACAACGCGTACTCGCAGCAGTCGAGCTCGAACACCGCGAACCGCACGATCGACTACGGCCAGCTCCGCGAGTACACCGGCGGCGACTTCACGGTGGAGGACCCGAAGGACCCGGTCGAGCCGCCGAAGAAGCGGGCGCGTTCCGACGTCGGCGGCGGTGACGACCGGTCGATCGGCTCGCAGGTGCAGCCGCCGCCGGCGGTCCACCCGCCGGTTCAGCCGGTCCAGCCGCCGGGTCAGGTGACGCCGCCGCCGGGCTCGGTGCCGCCGGGGGTGGACGACAGCGTCCGGGCGCAGGGTTACGTGCCGCCGACGTCGACGCAGTTCCCGCCGGGCTACCAGCCACCGGGAACGGGACCGGGCTTCGGTCCCGGCTCCGGCCCGGGAGCCGGCGGCGGTTTCGGCCCCGGCTTCGGTGTGGGCGGCGGATTCGGGCCGGGCAGCGGCTCCGGCCCTGGTGGTTTCGGTCCGGGCTCGTCTGGCACCAGCTCGGGCTCCCGCGGACCGGGTGCGTCCACGGGAGCCGGGGCGCTGGGCGAAGGACGTCCTGGCACGGCCGGCGGAATGCGCCCCGGCGCGACGGGCAAGCCGGGTTCGTCCGGAATGGGCGGCATGGGCCACGGCGCCAAGGGCGGCAAGTCCGAGGACGAAGAGCACCAGCGCGCGTCGTACCTGGTGGAAGCCGACCCGGAGAGCGTCTTCGGCGGCTCCGACGAACGGACTGTGCCGCCGGTGATCGGGCTGTGATTTTCCTGCCCAAGGCCGCGCTGCTGACGGCGTGGGAGTGGGAGCGGCACGGCCCACCACCGGCGGTCCTCGGCGCCGACAACCTCTGGCTGGGCGACGAGACCCGCAAGCGCGTCGAGGAGAAGGTGCTCGACGTCCTGGCTTCCCTGCGCCTCGCGACGGGCGGCACGCTGACGCGCGAGTTCCGTGAGGTGCTGCGCGTCCTGGCGAAGGGCGCCCACCAGTTCACGGCGTGGCTGGGCGACATCGAGGCGGACGAATCGGGCGCGGTCCTGGTGTCGGCGGACGGCCCGGACGTGGTCCGGCTGGTCCGCAAGAACGACCAGGTCCGGATCGACCGGGTGGAGCCGTCGAGGCTGGCCGAGTCGCTGGTGGACGTCCTGCCGCCGGTGCCGCCGGCGCGGATTTCCCCGGTGTCGATCCCGGAGGGGCGGTTCTCGGGCCGCGCGGTGGAGCAGTCTTACGACCTGGCGGACCCGACCCTCGATCGCGGCCGCGACCCGCTGCCGTGGGCGCGGCGGCTGATGGCGGCCCGGCGGACGGGGCTGCATCAGTGCTACGCGGTCAACCGGGGTTCTCGCAGTGCGCCGATCACGGCGGTGGACGTCGCCGGGGAGGGGCGGGTGCTGACGTACGTGTACCCGGGCCGCGAGCGAATGGTCAGTTTCCAGCCGGGGACCCGGGGTGCGCTGGTCGACGTGCTGTACGCGACGCTGAACGGAATGGGGGGACGATGACCGGGTTTTTCAGCGGGGTCGGGTTTTGGGCCACTGATCTGGTTGGTGGGGCTTCGGCGCCGGCTGGTGGGCAGGGGTTCGCGATGAGCTCCGAGGAGATGCGGTCGATGCTCAAGAAGGCGGAGAACCTCCGCAAGGAGATCAACGAGCAGTACCGCACGGCGTCGTACCTTTCCCGTGCTGACCCGCCGGCCGACGAACCGGCCAGCAACGCCGCGGTGAACGGCGAGAACGGCATCAACGCGGCCGGCCGCTACTACGAAGGTCACCTCCGCTACCAATACGGGTACCTGACCGAGTTGATCAGCCGGCTCCGGAAAGCGCTGGGGATCACCGAAGCAGTCGACGAGCAGGCAGCCGAGACCACCAAGAAACGCGGGATGGCCGAATGACCAGGCGAAGCACCACCCTCACCGTCGTCACCGCGTGCGCGGTGCTGCTGGCCGGATGCACCGGCGAGCGCGGGACAGCGCAACCGGCCTCCACGTCCCCGGCGGCCGAGTTGCCCAACAGCGGGGCTCCCAAGGTCGAGAACCCGCTCCCGGCCAAGGTGCTCGACGGCAGCCCGTGCGACACCGCTCTCACCGCCACGCAGGTCAGCGACGTGCTGGGTGACACCGGCCAAGGGAAGTCCCAAGACGAGGCACTCGGGCCGCTCTGCCAGTGGGACAGCTCATCGGGGAGCGGGGCCGGGCTGACGGTCGGCTACGACACGAAGTCGGACCAGGGAATCAGCCTTTCCTACAAGAACACGAAGCCGAAGTCCACGTTGTGGAAGGAGCTCGAGCCGGTCCAGACCTACCCGGCGATCGCCTACGGAGATCAGTCCGACAAGCGGCTGTGCAACGTGGTCGTCGGCGTGAGCGACGAGCTGACCTACGGCGTGACACTGACCCTGGGAGACAAGGCCGCCGCGGACGGGAAGGACGCTTGCGAGCTCGGCCGCACCGTCGCGGACATGGTGATGACCAACCTCAAGGCGCGGGTCTAGGTTGGCTGCTTGGTCGCGAGTCGCCGCGGTCGGTGGGCTTCTGCTGGTGGCTGGGTGTGGCGGCGAACGTGGGTCGGCCAGTCCAGCGCTGTCGAGTGTGGCGGCTCTTCCGCACGACGGTGCTCCGGAGGTCGGCAACCCGCTCCCGGCGACCGTGTTGGACGGCAGCCCGTGCGACTCGGCTCTGACGGCCGAACAGGTCACCGGCTACCTCGGAGAAACAAGGGCACCCAAGCCGGACGACACGGTGCTGGGTCGCACGTGCGACTGGAACAGTTCCTCCGGCAGCTCGGCCGGCATCTTGGTCGGTTACGACACCAAGACCGGGGAGGGGCTCAGCCTTCCCTACAAGAACGAAAAGCCGAAGGCCAAGCGCTGGGTCGACGACCTCGAACCGATCCAGGGTTATCCCGCGGTCGGCTACGTCGACACCGGGACGACCGACAACCGGACCTGCGTGATCGTCGTCGGCATCTCCGACGAGCTGGCGTACACGGTTTCACTGAGCATCGGTGACTCAGCCGTCCAAGCCGGCAAGGATACCTGCCAGCTCGGGCGGGGTGTGGCCGACACCGTGCTCACCAACCTCAAGGCGCGGGCCTGAGCTGCACCTTTCGTTACGCCGGAGATCGCGTTAATGCAAGATTTGTCGTAGTAAGCGCCTAGACTGTTCGGATGAGCCACCCCACGCGGAGGGGTCGCGCGCGAGCGGCTACCGAACAGGACATCCGCCGGACCGCCCGGAAGCTGCTCGTCGAGCAGGGGCCCGAGGCGGTCACCCTGCGTGCCATCGCGCGGGAGCTGGGGATCACCGCGCCCGCGCTCTACCGGTACTACGAATCCCGCGATGACCTCGTCGAGAACCTACGGCTCGACGTCTGCGCCGACCTGGCCGACGACCTCGCCGAAGAGATCGCCGAGCTGCCCGATGACGGCATCCTGCAGCTGTTCGCGATCTGCAAGGGCTTCCGGCGGTGGGCGCTCACCCACACGAAGGAATTCACGCTCGTCTTCGCGTCGCCGACCGGTGGGGTCGGGTCCGCTGCCGGGTCTGCGCTGAGCCGGGTTGATGAGCCCTTCGGGCGGATCTTCCTCGCCGCCGCCGGGCGGGTGCTCGCGCGGACCGACATCGTGCTGCCGTCCGCCGGCAACGTGCCCGATGAGCTGCGGGACGACTTCACGACCTTCCAGGAGTCGCTGAGCGCCGTGCTCTCCGAGGCCGACCACGACGTTCCGGTGGAGAAGCTCGACCTCGGCGTGACGTACCTGATGATCCAGTTCTGGGCCCGGCTCTACGGGCACGTCACGCTCGAGGTCTTCGGCAACTACCCGATCCCGATGTCCAAGCCGGACGTCCTGTTCGAGGCGATGCTCATCGACCTCGCCCGGGAGATCGGGCTCTACTCCGGTTAGGCCGCGTGGCCGCCGTCCACCGACAGCACCGCCGCCGTCACGTACTCGGCGCCCGGTGAGGCCAGGTACGCGACCGCCGCGGCCACCTCCGACGGCTTTCCGTAGCGGTCGAACGCCGTCGACGCGCGCTGGTCGGCCGCGTACGGGCCGTCGGCCGGGTTCATGTCCGTGTCCGTCGGGCCCGGGTGGACCAGGTTGACCGTGATGCCGCGCCCGCCCAGCTCGCGGGCCAGCGCCTTGGTCAGGCCGACCATCGCCGCCTTGCTCGTCGCGTACAGCGCCATGCCCGGGCCGGGCACGCGGTCGGTCACGCAGCTGCCGATCGTGATCACGCGGCCGCCGTCGCTCAGCACCCCGGCCGCGGCCTGGGTCGTCGCGAACACGCCGCGGACGTTCACCGCCAGCACGCGGTCGACGTCTTCCAGCGAAGTCTCATCGAACGCGCCCACGAACCCGACGCCCGCGTTGTTCACCAGCACGTCCAGCCGGCCGAACTCCGCCGCCGTGGCCGAAACGGCGGCCGACACCGCGGCGGCGTCCGCCGAGTCCGCCTGGATCGCCAGCGCGCGACGGCCGAGGTGCTTGATCTGCTCGACCACCTCGGCCGCCCGCTCGCCGTTGTGCTGGTACGTCAGCGCGACGTCCGCGCCGTCCTCGGCGAGCCGCAGTGCCGTGGCCGCGCCGATGCCGCGGCTGCCGCCCGTCACCAGTGCCACCTTGCCGTCGAGGGTCATCCCCGGTTCTCCTTCGATCGAACGGATTTCCTTGACCGTTCAATCAAATCGAGAACGCGTTGAAAGCACCGGCGGCTTTCGGACAGGGCGCTACAGGACGATGTTGACCAGCCGCCCCGGCACCACGATCACCTTGCGCGGCCCGCCTTCGCCGACCATCGCCGCGACCTTCTCGTCCGCCAGCGCCGCCGCCTGGACCTCGTCCTGCGACGCCGAAGCCGGCACCGTCACCCGGGAGCGGACCTTGCCGTTGACCTGGATCGGGTACTCGACCGAGTCCTCGACCAGGTACTTCTCGTCCACCACCGGGAACGGGCCCTGCACCAGCGAATCCGCGTGACCCAGCCGGTGCCACAGCTCCTCCGCCAGGTGCGGGGCCAGCGGCGCCAGCATCAGCACCAGCGGCTCGGCCAGCTCACGCGGCGTCGACGCGGCCGCGCCGTACACCTTGGTGACGTGGTTGTTCAGCTCGATCAGCTTCGCGCCGGCCGTGTTGAACCGCATCTCCGCGTAGTCCTCGCGGACGCCGGCGACGGTCTTGTGCAGTGCCTTGCGGTCCGCCTCCGAAGCGTCCTCAGTGGACACTCGCAGCTCGCCGGTCGTCTCGTCGACGACCAGGCGCCACAGCCGCTGCAGGAACCGGTGCGCGCCCACGACGTCCTTGGTCGCCCACGGGCGCGACATGGCCAGCGGGCCCATCGCCATCTCGTAGAACCGGAACGTGTCGGCGCCGTAGTTCTCGGCCATCTCGTCCGGCGTGACGACGTTCTTCAGGCTCTTGCCCATCTTGCCGTACTCCTGGGTGACCTCTTCGCCTTCGAAGAAGTACTTCCCGTCGCGCTCCTCGACCTGCTCGGCCGGGACGTAGACACCGCGCGAGTCGGTGTACGCGTACGCCTCGATGTAGCCCTGGTTGAACAGCTTCCGGTACGGCTCCTTGGACGTCACGTGCCCCAGGTCGAACAGCACCTTGTGCCAGAACCGCGAGTACAGCAGGTGCAGCACCGCGTGCTCGACGCCGCCGACGTACAGGTCGACGCCGCCGGTGTCGTCCGCGCCGTACTCGCCCGGGCGCGGGCCCATCCAGTACTGCTCGTTCTCCGGCGCGCAGAACGTCTCGGCGTTCGTCGGGTCCAGGTAGCGCAGCTGGTACCAGCAGGAACCCGCCCAGTTCGGCATCGTGTTGATGTCGCGGCGGTACTTCTTGACGCCGTCGCCCAGGTCCAGCTCGACCTCGACCCAGTCCGTCGCGCGCGCCAGCGGCGACGACGGCATCGAGTCGCGGTCCTCCGGGTCGAACGTCACCGGCGAGTAGTCGGCGACCTCGGGCAGCTCGATCGGCAGCATCGACTCGGGAACGGCGTGGACTTCCCCATCGGAGTCGTAGACCACCGGGAACGGCTCGCCCCAGTAGCGCTGGCGCGAGAACAGCCAGTCGCGCAGCTTGTACTGCACGGTCCCGGTGCCGGCACCCTTTTCGGCCAGCCAGTCGATGATCGTCTTCTTGGCTTCGGCGACGTCCATGCCGTCCAGGAAGCCGGAGTTGATCGCGGGACCGTCGCCGGTGAAGGCCTTGCCGTCGAAGCCGTCCGACGGCTGCACGGTCCGGACGATGTCCAGCCCGAACTTCTCGGCGAACTCCCAGTCGCGGACGTCCTGGCCGGGCACGGCCATGATCGCGCCGGTGCCGTAGCCCATCAGGACGTAGTCGGCGACGAAGATCGGGATCTGCTTGTCGTTGACCGGGTTCGTCGCGTACGCGCCGGTGAAGACGCCGGTCTTCTCCTTGTTCTCCTGCCGGTCCAGCTCGGACTTCCGCGACGCGGCGACGCGGTACTCCTTGATGGCCTCGGCAGGCGTCGAGGCACCACCGGTCCACCGCGAGTCGACGTCGGCGGGCCACGAAGCCGACGTCAGCTTGTCGACCAGCGGGTGCTCCGGCGCCAGCACCATGTACGTGGCGCCGAACAGCGTGTCCGGGCGGGTCGTGAAGACCTCGATCGCGTCTTCGCCGGTCTTGAACGTGACGCGGGCGCCGTGCGAGCGGCCGATCCAGTTCCGCTGCATGGACTTGACCTTCTCCGGCCAGTCCAGCAGGTCCAGGTCGTCGACCAGGCGGTCGGCGTACGCGGTGATCCGCATCATCCACTGCCGCAGGTTGCGGCGGAAGACGGGGAAGTTGCCGCGCTCGCTGCGCCCCTCGGAGGTGACCTCTTCGTTCGACAGCACCGTGCCCAGGCCCGGGCACCAGTTGACCGGCGCCTCGGAGATGTACACCAGCCGGTGATCGTCGATGATCTTCTTGCGCTCCAGCGCGCTCAGCGACGTCCAGTCCTGGCCACCGGGCACCGGGCGCGAGCCGTCGGCGAAGGCGGCTTCCAGCTCGGCGATCGGGCGGGCGCCGCCGGCCTCGGTGTCGTACCAGGAGTTGAAGATCTGCAGGAAGATCCACTGGGTCCAGCGGTAGTACTCGGGGTCGATCGTGGAGATGCGACGGCGTTCGTCGTGGCCCAGGCCCAGGCGCCGGATCTGGCGCAGGTAGGTCCGGATGTTCTCCTCGGTCGTCTTGCGCGGGTGCTGCCCGGTCTGGACCGCGTACTGCTCGGCCGGCAGGCCGAACGCGTCGAAGCCCATCGTGTGCAGCACGTTGCGCCCGATCATCCGGTGGTACCGGGCGAAGACGTCGGTGCTGATGAAGCCCAGCGGGTGCCCGACGTGCAGGCCGGAGCCCGACGGGTACGGGAACATGTCCTGGACGAACAGCTTGTCGCTGGGCACCGGCTGCCCCTCGACGGCGAGCGGCCCGACCGGGTTCGGCGCGTGGAAGGTCCCCTGGTCGGCCCAGTGGTCCTGCCAGCGCTGCTCGATCTGACCCGCCAGCGCGGCCGTGTAGCGGTGCGCGGGGACGTCGGTCCCGGTCGCCTCAGTCATCGCCGTCTTCCTTCGCGTATCGACCTACTCCAGAAACAACTCGACCCCTCAGCCACCAGGGCATGAGGGGTCGCCGCGCCGGCCGGGCCGGACCCGGTCAGCGCGGCAGGCTAAGGAGCAGCCGAGCCGTGTTCATGTGCACATCGTAACTTGCTGGTCAAAGCCGTTCGGAGGGGACCGCCAGTGCGACGAACTGGGTGACCTGGGTCGCCGAGAAGTTGTTGTCGCTGACGATGACCAAGCTGCGCTCGCCGTTCGGCAGCTTCGGGCCCCAGGTCATGCCCTCGATATTGTCCACAGTGGACAGACCGAGGTCGGCCGCGTCGAAGAGGAGCCGCTTCTTGACCGGCTTGACGTGCTTGGCGTCGGCCAGGGACTTGACGTTCAGCACGTTCGTGGCGCCCGTGGTGTCGATCTCGTAGACGCGCACCTTGTTGCCGACGCCCGTGACGAACGAGCGCTCCATCATCAGGAACTTCGTCGGGTCGGCCTGGTCGACGGCCAGCATCGAGGAGACGCCGGTGGTCGCGAACGCGCCAGCGGGCACCGGTGACGCGAAAATCGGCTCCTGCGGGTAGGCGTACTGCGCCAGGACCGGGCCGAACCGCGACTGGAGGGTGATCCGCGACAGGGCGCCGGTGGTCGTCGTCGGCTCCGGGCCGTCCTGCAGCAACGGGCCCTCGACCTCGCTGGCCAGCAGCGAGCCGAACCCGGTGAAGGTGATGCCCTCGAGCACGAGGTTCTGCCGCGGGCCGGCCGTCGGGGTCATCTTCTCGTTCGCCGGGATCGGCAGGTCGCGGACGTATTTTCCGTCGCGGCGCGCCTCGCGGATCGACGGGTCGATCAACGTCGTCGCCGTGCGCTCGCCCTCCTGCGACCAGTAGTAGTCGCCGCTCCACGGGTCGACGCGCAGCTCTTCGGGGTCGATCGTCTGCTCGTTCTGCGGCTTCGAGGGGTCGTTCTGCGCGAGCGGCGGGTACGGCGTGCCGTCCGGGCGCAGCAGCGGCTTCGTGCCGGTGAAGGTGACCGGGCCGACGCCCTTCGCCGACACCGGGAAGGTCGCTGTGTAGAAGCGGGCGGGGTTGATCGCGGACCGGTCGTCGCAGATCAGCGCGTAACCGCCGGTCCGCGGGTCGTAGTCGATGCTGGACAGGCCGCCGACCGTCGTGCCCTGGAACTGCAGGGAGTTCGGGACGATCTGCTCGCCGAGCAGCCGGATCGGGCGCTGGTGACTCTCGGTGGCGCTCGCCGGCGCGGCGGCGAGGATTCCCCCGATCAGGGCAGCGGTCAGGACGGTGGGCAGTACACGCGGTGACATGGCCTGTAGCACAGTCGATCAGGGTATCCGGCAGGTTGCCGGGACGTCACGCTTATCCTTGACCCGTGTTCGCAATCGCGCTGGTTCCGGTCGTGCTGGGTCTGCTCGTCGGCTTTGGTGGGTTCCTCGGGTTCCGTGAGCGCTTGACGCGCGAGGGCGGCACCGGAGTGCGCACGCAGGCGGCGTTGCGCAGTGAAGAAGCGTTCAAGCTGGCCAACCGCGTCGCGGGCTTGCCGACCATGGCCGGTGGCGCGATCTCCGTGCTCACCGGGCTGGCCGGGCTGGCCATGCCGACGACCGGCGGCCTGATCGCCGCCGCGTTCGCGGGCGTGCTCGCCATGCTGGTGCTGGTCATGGGCGGTGGCGTGCTCGGCAACCGCGCCGCGCTGACCGTGCCCGCCCCGGCGCCGGCCGCGCCGGCCGGGTGCAGCGGCTGCGCGTGTGGCGCCGGTGGCTGCGGCGTCTTCAAGAAGGAAGAAGCCTAATTCCGCTGCAGGTCGCCCGGGTGGGTGGCCAGTAGCGCCAAGGGGATGCCCTGGCGGCGCAGCACCTGGCTCCACAGATCGCCGTTCGGCGAGGCCAGGATGTCGCTCGGCAGCGCCGGCACGATGACCCAGTCTTCGCGCTCGATCTCGCCCGCGAGCTGACCCGAGTCCCAGCCCGCGTACCCGGCGAACACACGCACGCCGCGGACCTTCGGCACCAGCACCTCGGGATCGGTGTCCAGGTCGACCAGCGCGACCGGCCCGCGGACCGCGATCACGCCCGGCACGCTCGACGCCGTCTCGCCGGTACGCAGCGCGGCCAGGCACAGCGCGGTCTTCTTCTCGACCGGCCCGCCGACGAACACCGCCTGCGGCTCGGCGACGTGCCCGCCCCAGTTGGGCAGGACGTCGTGCACGGCGACGTCACTCGGCCGGTTGAGGACCACGCCGAGCGTGCCTTCGTCGCGGTGATCGATGACGAACACGACAGTCCGCTTGAAGTTGGGGTCGACCATCGTGGGTGCGGCGACCAGGAGCGTTCCCGGTTCCACCTCGGCGTCCGCTGGCACGCGACCCATGATCCCACTCCCGACGCGGCGAATTACTTCGGCTCGGGAACAATCGCCCCACCCGCCTCGTTTGAAACACTGGTCGGCGCACTCCGTGTCCCCCGGGCTCACTGAAGAACCGCCTTTGTGGAATACCGTCCGGCTGGAGCCACACTGCGCATAGCCGCCGAGAGGCGACCTCAGTGCGTCGACCACCTACTACGCTGGCTCCGTGACGATCAGCACCGGTGCGGAGACCGCACGACAGGGTCCCCGGGAGCTGCTCAAGGACCCGGACTTTCGGCGTCTGCTCTTCACGCGCTTCGCCGCCAGCTGGGGCGACGGCGTGTTCCGCGCGGGTCTCGCCGGCGCCGTGCTCTTCAACCCCGAACGCGCGGCCGACCCGCTGGCCATCGCGGGTGGGTTCGCCGCGTTGCTGCTCCCGTACTCCGTCGTCGGCCCCTTCGCGGGAGCGTTGCTCGACCGCTGGGACCGCCGTCGCGTGCTGATCTTCGCGAACCTCCTTCGCGGCTTGGCGATCGTCCTGGCGTCCGCCGCGGTCGGCCTCGGGTTCGGCGGGCTCGGCCTGTTTTCGCTGGCCCTGGCCGCGGAGGGCATCTCCCGCTTCATCGGCTCCGGTCTCTCGGCGTCGCTGCCGCACGTCGTGCGCGCGGAAAGCGTCGTGACCGCCAACGCCTTCGCGACGACGCTCGGCTCGGTCATCGCCGTCATCGGTGGCGGCTGCGCGATCGGCCTTCGCGCGCTCTTCGGCAGCAACGACGTCGGCTCGGCCGAGACCACGGCGTTCGCGGTGCTCGGCACGCTGGTCTCGGCGTTCATCGCCCGCGGGTTCGCCCGCGGCGTGCTCGGGCCGACCGTGGTCGACGAGCCGCCGAACCCCGTGCTGGCCGTCGCGCGCGGGCTGGCCGACGGCGCGCGCCACGCCTGGCGCGCGCCGAGCGTCACCGCCGGGTTCCTCGCGCTGTTCGCGCACCGGGCGTCGTTCGGGGTGTCGCTGCTGGTCACCGTGCTGCTGATGCGGAACTACTTCACCGACCACGGCCTGCTCCGCGCCGGGCTGCCCGGGCTGGGGCAGATGGCGGCCCTCGCCGGCGCGGGCCTGCTGCTCGCCGGGCTGCTGACCGCCCGGCTGATCCGGAAGTTCGGCCGGGTGCGCGCGGTGCTCGGTTCGCTGGTGGTGGCCGCGATCGCGCAGTCCGCGCTCGGCCTGCCGATGGTGCTGCCGCTGGCGCTGCTCGCGTCGTTCGTGATCACCGGGGCCGGTCAGGTGCTGAAGCTCAGCGTCGATTCGTCGATCCAGCTCGACGTCGCCGACGAAGCCCGCGGGCGGGTGTTCGCGCTCTACGACACGCTCTTCAACATCACGCAGGTCGCTGCGGTTTCGCTCGGCGCGCTCGTGGTGCCCGACGACGGGCGCGCGCCGGGCCTGCTCATCGCCGCGACGGTCTGCTACCTCGTCGGCGGCGCCGGGTACCTGGTGGCGCGCCGGCGCGTCGTTCGCTGAGGCAAACGTACGAACCGGTCACGGCCACTGCTCCATTGGCATTAGGGTGACGGCAAGGCATTAGTAGGTTCGAGGGACACCGGGGGCACCTGTGACCACCGCGGGCGACGACCGTGCACGGCTCGAAGCACGCAATGCCGCGATGAAGGACCAGATGGACACCCTCCTGGAGAACTTCGAGCGGCAGACCCAGCAGCTGCGCGACGCCCAGGCCGCGGCCGCCGAAACCAGCGCGGAGCTCACGTCGTCCGACGGGCTCGTCCGCGTCGGCATCGACGCCGGCGCCAACCTCACCAAGCTCGAGTTCGCGGCGAACGCGTTCGAGCGCACGACGCCCGCACAGCTCGCGAACACCGTCCAGACGCTGGTGCGGCAGGGAACCCTGCAGGTCAAGCAGAAGATCGCGGACCTGATGGCGCCGATCACCGAGGGCCTGCCCGATCTGTCCGAGCTCGTCGAGGGCGCGCCGTCGCTGGCCGGGCTGGTGCCGCCGATCCCGGAGTTCACCGAGGAAGAAGCCCCGGCGCCGCGGCCCGAGTCGTTCGAAGAGGGCGGCTCGATCCTGCGCAACGAGCAGGCGACGCCCCCGCCGATGCCCGCACCCAAGCCGGCGCCGAAGCGCGTCCGCCCGCCCCGTGACGAGGACGAGGAGCCGCCGACGTCCTGGATGACGAGGGGCGACTGATGCCGGACGGGGGTTCCGGGTTCACTGCGGAACCGGACGCGGTGCTGCGTGCCTCGAACGGCTTGACGAGCGCGGCGGACGGGCTGGACAACGCGCTCAAGACGTTGCAGGGCGCCCTCGACGCACAGGGGGAGTGCTGGGGCGGCGACGACTCCGGCAAGGAGTTCGCGAAGGACTACGTGCCCGGTTCGCAGGGCGCGGTCGAGGGGTTCACCAACCTCGTGCAGGGGTTGCGCGGCCTGCAGCAGAACGTCGCGAAGTCGATGCAGGCCCTGACGGGCGCCGACGAAGATGTGACGTCCCAGCTCGGCAAGGGGCAATGACCCGTGGGTATGGAGATGCCCGACGCGGTCAAGTGGCTGCTGCCGATCGTGGTCGGCGAAAGCTGGCCGGAGGGCGACGAGGACAAGCTGCGCGCGCTGCGGGACGCGTGGCACACGGCGTCGGCGGCGATCGGCCCGGTGTCGGAGACCGGCAACCAGGCGGCTTCGGGAGTCCGCGACAACTGGACGGGTGACGGCGCGGACGCGTTCGCCGAGCAGTGGAAGAAGTTCGTCGAGGGCGACGAGGCGTACTTCAAGCAGCTGGCGGACGCGGCAAAAGCACTCGGGGACTCGTGCGACCAGACGGCGCTGGACGTCGAGTACACGAAGTACATGATCATCATTTCGCTGATCGTGCTGGCGGCCCAGATCGCGGCGATGATCGCGGCGGCCGCGGTGACGTTCGGCGGTTCGACGGCCGGGATCGCGCCGGCCCAGATGGCCACGCGCATGACGGTGCAGATGCTGTTCCGGCAGCTGCTCGAGAAGCTGGCGCAGCAGGGGTTCAAGCAGGTCGCGAAGGAGCTGCTGGAGAAGCTGCTCAAGCAGGGCCTCAAGAAGATCGGCATGGAGGTCCTCAAGAACGAGGCCATCAACCTCGGCATGGACGCGGGAATCCAGGGCCTGCAGATGGCGAAGGGCGACCGCCAGAGCTGGGACTGGTCGAAGACATCGGACGCGGCTGTCTCGGGTGCGGTCGGTGGGGTCGTCGGGGCGGCTTCCGGGTCGATCGGGCGCGGGGCGACCGAGGGGCTTTCGCATTCGGCTGGTGGTCAGGTCGCCGACGCGGCCATGCGGGCCGGGGCTCGGGGGGCGGTCGAGGGGGTTGCGCAGACTGTCGGGCAGGCTGCGGTTACCGGGGATCTGGGGTCTTTGACGCCGGAGCAGTTGCTCACCGGGGCGTCCAGTGGGGCCGTCGGGGGTGCTGTTGGGGGCGCCAAGGAACAGCTGCACTCGGTTCACCAGGCGAACATTCCGGCGGCTGAGCCTGGTTCTTCGGGGGGTGAGCCGGAGGCTCGGCGGGAACCCGCATCGGCCGGTGCGTCCAGCCAGGGATCGGAGCCGGTCGAGCCGCGGCGTTCGGGGGATGAATCGCAGCAGCCTGCTGGTGCGGACGGCCCACGTCCGAGCGCAGACCACGCGTCGCAGGCAGCACCGCAACCCGCGACGGCGGCCCACCAGCAGCAGTCCCAGGCGGCGGCTGACGCCTCGTCGACGAGTGGCGGAGCGCCGAGTTCGGCGGGCGCCTCGCCAACGGGCGGCGGCTTGCCCGGCTCGGGAGGAGGTCCGTCTCCGACAAGCTCCGGGGGCCCGTCCCCGACCGGCTCGACGGGCCACAGCTCGCCGGCCGGCGCTGGAATGGGTGGTCCTTCCCCGTCCAGCGGCGGGACGCCCGGCTCAACTCCACCGCCGAGCGGCGGAGCGCAAAGCCCGGCAGGAGGCCCGCCCGCGACCGGCGGCGGACCGGCCGGAGCGCCCCCGCCGAGCGGCGGGGTTTCAAACTCAGCGGGCGGCGGAGCGTCGGGCCCATCGGGCGGCGGAGTGTCGTCTGGCAGCGGAGTGCCCGGCTCAACAGTCGGTCCGTCCCCGACTGGCAGCGGAGCGCTCGGCTCAACAGGCGGTCCGTCCCCGACTGGCAGCGGAGCGCCCGGCTCAACAGGCGGTCCGTCGTCGGCTGGCGAGCTGTCCAGCTCAAGCGGCGGCCCGTCGTCGTCCGGCGGCGGAGTGCCCGACTCAGCGGGCGGCCCCTCGTCCGCTGGCGGCGGGATGTCCAGCTCAACGGGCGGCCCGCCGCCAAGTGGCGGCGGAGTGCCCGGTTCAGCCGGTGGTCCCGCGCCGGCTGGTGGCGGGATGTCCGGTTCGCCGGGCGGGCAGTCGCACGGCGGCTACGGCATGGCCCCGGAGCCGGGCCGCCAGAGCGGCGGGCGACCGCAGGACAACGTCGGCGCGGCGGGTTTCACGGGTGGGCAAAGCCAGCCGTTCGCGGCGGATGCGGGTGGGGCGCCGCCGTTCCAGAACGGCCCGTCGCCGCAGACCGCACCCCCGCCGGCGGGTGGATTCACGCCACCGCCGCCGGGCGGTGTGCCGAACGCCGGCGTTCCGGGGGGTACCGGTGGCCCATCGGCACGCCCGGCACCTCCACCAGGCGGCGGCCAGCCACCGCTTGAACAGCCGCGACGGGTTCCACCGCAGGATCCGCGCCGGATGCCGCCGGGAGGACAGCCGCCCGCCGGTGGGCAGCCGATGGCGGCGGGCCGGGGGCAGCAGGGTGGCCAGCCACCTCGCGGCGCGGGTCTGCCGCCGCAAAACGGCCACTCGTCGCAGGGCGGACCACCGCTGGGCGGTCATCCGGCACAGGGCGGCCAGCAGCAAGGAGGTCAACCGCACAGCGGGCAGCCATCGCAAGGCGGCCAGCAGCACGGCGGGCAGCCACCGCAGGGCGGACAGCAGCACGGCGGGCCCCTGCCACCGGCGGGGCAACAGCAAGGCGGCTACTCAGCGCCGGGTGGGCCGTCGCAAGGTGGGCAACCGCAGGGTGGATTGCCTCAAGGCGGCCACCCACCGCAGGGTGGGCAACCGCCGCTGGGTGGTCATCCTTTCCAGGGTGGTCAGGCTGCGCAGAGCGGACAGCCTTTGCCGGGAGGACCGTCGCCGCAGGGTGGACATCCGGTGCAGGGTGGGCAGCCGCCGCGGAGTGGGCCGCCTGGGCAAAGTGGGCCGCCGTCGCAGGGTGGGCGGCCATCTCATGGGCAGCCTCCGCAGGGTGGGCTGCATCCCAACGATCCTCGGCGGATGCCGCCGCAGCGGCCGGCTGGGCCGCCGGTGGGTGGGGGTCCTTGGCCGCCTTTGTCCGGTGGGCAGCGTCCGGCCGGGTATCCGAATCAGCCTCGGGGGCCGCACCCGGGTGGGCGGCCGCCGATGCCGCCTCCGCCTGGGGGACGGCCGCCGCAGGATCCGCGGGCTGGTTCGGCTTGGCCTGGGGGACCGCAGGTGCCGCCGCCGCGGGTGGGGCCTCCGCAGGAGCAGGTTCCCCGGGGGCCGCAGCGGCCCTTCGCGCAGCCGCGGCCGGGTGAGTCGCGCACGCCTGCGACGGACCAGCCGCCGACCGCGCTGGAGCAGACGCCGGCGAGCGAGCGGCAGGCGCCCGCCGGCGAGCGAACCGCTGGGCAAAGCGCGCCCGCCGCAGAACGGCCGAGCGCACCCACACGCGAGCGAAGCGTGCCCGCCGGCGAACAGCCGGCAGAGCAAGGCGCACCCACAAGTCAGCGACCCGCTGAGCAAAACCCGCCCGTTAGCGAACAGCCGGCCAAGCCGAGCGCGCGCGCCGACCAGCGACCCGCTGAGCAGAGCGCGCCCGCCGGCGAACAGCCTCACCAGCGGCAGGCGCCTGTCGGCGATGGGCGGCCCGAGCAAAACGCCGCCGAACGGCCGGCCGAGCAGAGCGCCCCCGCGGACGAGCAACCCGCCGAGCAATACGAGCCGACCGGCGAACAGCCGACCGAACAACCCGCGCCCGCCGATGAGTCGCCGGTTCAGCACGGCGAACGGCGCCGGCCGGACGAGCCCTACCTCACCGACGACCGCTTCCGCTCCGATGACCCCGCCGGGGTCAGGCGGATCGAGGACACCTTCATGGACTCCGGGCGGCAAAGTCCCGAGTCCGGCGAGTGGCGCCAGGAGCAGGTGCGCCGCGAGGCGCTGGCCATGCGGGACCGCTCCCACCCCGGCATGTCCGACGATGGCGCCTTCGCCGTCCACGCCTACACGCGGCACGAGATGGTCGGCCCGCTCAACCGTGCCCTGCGGCTCGGCTCCCCGGAACTTGCCCACCTCGCTCCGCAGGCCGGTGCGCTCGTCTCCGGGCTGAACGAGCTTCCGCCGCACGTCGGGACCGTCTCGCGGCGGGTTGACTTCCATGGGGATGCCTCGCGGCTGGAGGCCTTCCTCGGCCGCTTCCACCAGGACGCGCACATCACCGAACCCTCCTTCCTCAGCTCCTCGAAGGTCGACGCGGAACATCAGCGCAGCACCTTTGCCGGTGAGGTCGAGATGCGGATCGAGTCCAGGACCGGGCGGGACGTCGAAGCCCTCGCCAGCATCGGGCGCGAACGTGAGGTCCTCTTCAAGGCCGGGACGCAGTTCCAGGTCACCCACGTGGAAAAGGGGCCCGGGCACCCCGAGCACCCGGACTTCAAGCCCGGCCCGGGCGCGCGCGACAAGCCACAGTGGATCGTGCATGCCGAGGAGATCGCTCCCGGCGATCCGCGATACCTCGGGGAGGCCGACGCGCGGCAGGCGATCGACGAGCGCCGGGCTGCTGAACGTGCTGACGAAGAGCGCTTCGAGCGGGAAGAAACCGAACGCGACGCGCAGTTCTACGCCGAACACCCGCACCTCAAGCCGTCTGGAGACCTGTTCAAGCTGCTTGGCGGGGACGACGAACCGCCGCCGCCACCCGTGAAGCGTGAGCCGGCCACCGAACAACCTGAGGGTGGCTGGTCACGGCTTGCCGAGCCGCTGACGCCCGGTGGGACACCCGTGCTGCACGCCGGGTCCGTCGAGACTCCGCAGCAGCACGCTCGCCTCATCCGCGACGCCGTGCCCGAGCTCGGCGCCGTCAACACCCGCAACCACTACAGCCCCGGCGCCCTCGAGAACGGCTACCGGACCAACGCCGCCGAGTCGATGACCGCCTTCGACCGGCGGATGACCGGCGAGGACGTCGTCGCCGGGCCCGCTCGGGGGGAGAACCTCCGCGGGCAGTGGAGCAGCCGGGACGGCTTCGACGACGTCGCGCGTGACCTCGGGGACCGGCCCGTCGGCGCGCGGTCCGCCGTCGCCTTCGAGCACGCTGGTGGCGAACACCTGGTCGCCGCCGTGCACACCGAGCACGGGGTGCTCTTCGCCGATCCCGTCAGCGGGCGGCTCGCCGAGTTGCCGCCCGACGCCGCCGGGATCCGTGAGCTTTCCCTGGGCGGCCACCACGAGAGCATCGCCGATCGCCTCGGCCCGGTGCCCGAACGGCGGCCGCACGACGAGGGCTACCTCTTCGACGACGACCACCGCGGGACGCCGGCCGACCACGAGAGCATCCGCCGCGCGGTCGGCGACGAGGGCATCTACCAGCAGGTCCACGACCGTGCGCTCGCCCGCCGCGACGCCGCCGGCCTGCCGATGACCGACGACGGCGCCGTCGCGGTGCACGGCTACACGCGCGGCGAGTACGCCTACGACGTCAACGAGGCGCTGCGCCGCGGCCCCGGTCACCCCGGTTTCGACCTCGCGCAGGCGAACGCGCGCGCCATCACCGACGGCCTCAACCAGGTGCCGCGCACGTCCGGCGAGACCATCCGCGCCTTCGACGTCGGGGGTGACCCGCGGCTGGCCGAGCTCGTCGCCGGGCCGTACACCCGCGGCGAAGTGGTCGTCGAGCCTTCGTTCTCCAGCGCGTCCATCAAGACCGGCGAGTTCTCGACCAGCAAGTTCGGCGACGACGTCGAGCTGCACGTCCGCTCGGACAACCTCCGCGACATCTCGAAGCTCGCCGAGAACCCGTCCGAGCGCGAGTCGCTGTCGCCGCCCGGGACGCAGCTGCTGGTGCACGACAAGCGCCTCGTGCTCACGCCCGAGGGCCGTCGCAAGTGGATCATCGAGGCCGAGGAGATCGGCCCCGGCCACCCGCGTTACCTCGATCCCGAGGCCGCGCAGCAGAAGATGGCCGAGCGCCGGGCCGAGAACGACCACAACGCGGCCGAGTTCGAACGGCGCCGGCAGGCGGCGTTGATGGAACGGCTCGGCGGCTTCGGCGAGGCCGAGCCCGCGCACGTGACTCACGGGCAGGTCAGCGACGTCCTCGACACGCACGAACCGCCGCTGACGCCGGAGCCCCAGCCGGACTACGGACACCTGGCGCGCGCGACGAACCCGCCGGCCGAGCCGGCCATCCACGCCGACGCCGCGACGCCGGCCGAGCGTGCGGCCTACGTCCAGGACCGGCACCCGCACTTGCGCGAGGTCAACCCGGGCTTCCACCAGCCGGGCGCCCTCGAGAACGGGTACCTGTCCAACTGCACGCGCGGGCCCGGGGCGTACTGGGACCGGCTGCACGGCGGCACCGCGACGGCCGAGCCGGTCCGCTTCCACGAGATGGGCACGCGCGGCACGCTCGAGCACATCGAAGGCCGCTTCGGCGAGACGTTCTCCGGCCGCGCGAGCTACGACGACGTCATCCGCGAGATGCGGGACAGGCCGCTCGACCACCACGCGGTGGTCGCGGTCAAGTACGAAGGCCCGAACGGCGCCGAGTACGGCCACGTCGCGATGGTCGTGCACACCCGCGACGGCGTCGCGTTCATCGACCCGCAGTCCGGCGACCTGATGCACCTGCCGCAGCCGCCGAAGGACATCAAGCTGCTGCACGTCGGAACGCCCGGCACTGAGCACGTCCAGGTCGAGACCACGGCGGAACACGGCGGCTACGGCCACGCCCCGCAGTCCCGGCTCGACGACCTCCTCGCCCAGCCGCGGGTCGCCGAGGCGCTCGACGGCGCCACCACCGACCTCGTCGTCAAGGACCACGAGGGCAACCCGCAGAACCTCGGGCCGATCGGCGAGTTCGTCCGGACGCGGCTGGCCGAGCACCCGGAGCTGGTCGACCTCCTGCACGACCCGGCCAACGAGTTCCTCACGCGCTCGCTGCTGCGCAAGCCGGAGACGATCGCGAGCCTGCTGGTGCACGACGAGGCCATCCCGATCCTGGCCGACGCCGTGCACGAGGTGCACCACCCGGACCCGGACGCGGACCCGCTGAGCCCGGACGCGGACCCGACGCCCCTCACGCACGAGCAGCACGAAGTCGCCGACCGGGTCTCCGACGAGGCCGGAGAACACCCTCCCGCGCACCGTCGGCAAGCCCCGTTCGACCCGGCGATGCGGGGCGACGAGGCCTACACGCGGGAGTACCTCGGGCACCGCTACGAGGAGGCCGCGCGCGCCCAGGCGGTCTTGGAGCGGACCTTGCCGCCGCTGGCCGAGGAGACCAACGGGACTCCGGGGTTCCGGCCCGGTCCCAAGTCGCTCGGCCGGGCGATGGACAAGATCGCCGACTACGGCGGCGACGCCTCCAGGCTGATCGACCTGGCCGGCGCGATGATCCAGTTCGAGCGCGTTCAGGACGCGTACGCCGCCCTCGAACGCGTGGCCGCGCACCCCGAGCTGGACATCGTGAAGTTCGAGGACCGGTTCGCGAACCCCGCCGAGGCGGGTTACCGCGATCTGCAGATGAGCGTGCGCGTCGATGGGCACGTCGCCGAGCTGCGGCTGCACGTCAAGGCACTCGATGACGTTTCGGCGTACGAGCACTCGCTCTACGAAGTCCGCCGCGACCTGAAGGCACTCCGGAAGGCCGAGGGCCGGGCGGAGTTCACGACCGAGGAACAGGCCCTGATCGACGGGCTGATCAAGCGCGAACGAGAGCTGTTCCGGGACGCGCTGCAGGGGAGTCTCTAGATGGTTCACACGCCGGCGTACTTCGAGTACTACGACCACACCTACATCGTCGAGAGCACGCCCGACGGTGGGTTGACCGGCCGGATCCTGAACTGGGAGACCGGCGCGTTCGAAGAGAAGCCGGACCACGTCCCGGACGTGCTGCTCGGACACGAGGCCGAGATCGTCAAGCTCACCTGGGAGCGGTTCGTGCGCCGGACCGAGGAGGAGCGGCACAACTACCTCCGCGGCGACGGGCCGATCTTCGCGCTCTACCAGACCATCGACGCGATCTGGGCCGCGACCGAAGAGGAGCGCCGCAAGATCACCAAGGAGGAACGCGCCTTGATCGAATCGCTGTACCGGCGCACCTTCGAGATGTGGGAGGACGAGTTCGCCCGCCGCGACGCCGGCGAAGCTCCGACCTTCACCTTCACCTCGGTGCTGGCGCGATGATTCACGTGGAACAACGACTTTCGCCCGAGGAGCAGCGCACCGTCCTGGTGCAGCTGGGAAAGCTCGTGCGCGAGCTCCGGGTCGACGCCGCCGGGCCCGCCGCGGTCGACTTCCGGCAGGTCGGCACGCACACCGAACTCGAGGGCCACAACGCGACGACGTCCGACACGATCGCCGAGCTGTTCACCGAACTGCGCAAGGGGATGTACAGCGAAGGCCGCGGCACCTGGCTGCAGGCGCGGTTCACGCTCGACCCCGACGGCGGCTTCGACTTCGACTTCGCGTTCGACGACGATCCCGTGTGGACGGACCCGCCGGCGACGACGGCCTACCCGGACGAGCTCACCGCGTTCCCGCGCGCCGACGAGCACATCCCCGACTGGTGGCGGCTGCGCGCGCAGCTTCCACTGGGCGTGGTCTTCCGGCACGCCGAAGCCGGCGGCCCGGACGTCGAGCGGCCGCCGCTGACCGACACCGAGGTGCCGCTCGTGCTGCAGTACCTCGCGCGCGAGGCCGTCGTCCACGAAACCGACGACGAGCGCTTCTTCACCGACGGCGCCTGGATCTGGCCGGAGGCGGTGCCGGCGCTGCTGGCCGAGTACGGCGTGCCGCCCGAGCCGGACCTGGTCGCGCACATCCGCCGCCACCGCTTCCAGCCGCCGTACGTCGAGCCGCTGGTCCGCCGGACCGCCGAGGCGGACCTGCTGGGCAAGCCGCGGCCGAAGCCGGGCCGCGCGGACGTCAAGAAGACCAGCGGTGACGTCGCCGCGGAGCTGGAGACCACGCCCGACCCGAAGCTCGGTGACGAAGAGCTGCTGATCGTGCTGGTCCAGCGGCTCGGCGAGCACGGCGTGTGGCCGGAGGCCTACCGCGTCGGGGAGCGGGCGGACGGCACCTGGTGCCTCAACTTCACCACCGACGGCTGGGAGGTCGCCGCCTACGCCGGCGGGAAGCCTCGCGAGCCGAAGTACTTCGACCGGCTCGAGGACGCCGCCCAGCAGCTGCTCGGGGCGCTGCTGCTGCACCCCGCCCGGATGACGGCCGGGCACGAAACGCCCTTGGAAACCGCGAAGGAGCTCGACGACTGGCCGGTGCACCCGGCTCCGGGTGAGCCTCCCCTCACCCTGCTCCGCAACAAGCGCATCACGCGGCTCGTGGCGGGTACGGTCGTCCTGCGCTTCGGCGAGGAACCCGGCAACCTCGTCCACCACGGGGAGGTACGGTTCGCCACGACGTCGCTGCCGCTCGAACGGGAGCTGCAGCGGCGGAGCTACCGGCTCAGACGTCCGCTGCACGTGATCACCGGCATCACGGTTCCGTGGGCGAACCTGCCGGGTGGCGCGGTGGCCTTCGTGCTGCCGAAGACGATCGCCGAGCACGAGTCCGACGGAAGCCTGGAGAGGATCGAGTAGGTGGAAGCGGCGGAAGCGATTGCCAAGGTCGGCCAGTGGCTGCGCGCGGTGCACGGTCCGGACGTCTCCGGCCCCGCCGGGCTCCGGGTGGACACCGAGAAGGTGCTGCGCATCCCCGAGGGCTGGTCGGTGCCTTACAACACCATCGCGTTCCTCGACGAGGGCCGGCCGGAGAAGGAGATCTTCCCGCCGCCGTCGGTCGTCGTCCGCGAGCCGGACGGCGAGCTGCGGCAGGCGCACCCGCACCCCGGCGGGCTGTCGGTGCCGGTGGCGTTCCCCGGTCAGGAGAACTGGCGCGAGGTCGTCGACCCCGAGTACGTGAAGGCCGGGCTCGGTGAGCTGGGCGTCCCGCTGCAGGCCGTCGCGGGCTGGGTGAAGGTCGACGCCGAGGGCAACCAGACCGGCGAAGAGCGCGAAAACCCCGAGTACAAGGCCGGCCCGATCCGCCGCGGCTACCCGAAGCCGGAGAACACTCTCGAGACGCTGCTGTCGTTCGCCAGCGTCGGCTGGCTGACGCGGGAGCTGCTGCTCATCGGCCTGATCCGGTGCGAGGTGTTCATCCCGCTCGACCTGGAGACCGGCAAGACCGACCGGTTCTACTTCGCCGAAGAGCGCAACGAGCTCAAGGTGTTCAGCTCGACCCGGCACCTGCCTTCGCGCGAGCACGGCTGGTGGAAGGTCGACGTCGCGACGCTCGCCGAGTTCGAGCACCCGCCGAACCTGGTGCTCAACGGCGGCCCGACGACCATCGAAGACGTCTCCAGCGGCGAGCTCGCGGAGATCGTCCAGCGCTTCCCGCGGCACGAGCCGCGCATCGACGTGCACGGCCGCTGCCCGGAGGCCGAGGAGGACCTGATCCGCGTCGCCGCCGACACGGCGTCGCGGATGGGCCTGCCGGAACCGGTCAAGCCACCGCTCACCGCGGCCGAGAAGGCCCGGCGGCGCGGCTACGAGCTGACCGCCGAGGAGTGCGCGAAGACCGTGCTCGGCGAGTCGTGGCTGAAGCGGATGCAGATGCCGGAGCCGCCGCGCAGCAAGCCGAACGACCTGCGGGCGAACGGCCTGGCCCCGACCTTCGACAACGCCGGGCGCGCGGTGCCGCGGCTCGACACCTTCGGCAAGTACTTCGAGCGGGACCTCGACGGCTTCCGCTACGGCTGGCAGCGCGTCACGGGCGCGTACGTCGGCTTCGCGCTCGGGGAGGCCCTCGGCGCCGCCGTCGACCGGATGATGCTGCACGACATCCACGCGAAGTACGGCATCGAAGGCGTCGCCGACCTGGTGCCGGCGTTCGACCAGCCGGGCCGGATCGGCTCGCTGACCCAGCGGTTGCTCTTCTACACCGAGGCCGCGATCCGCAGCCCGCACCGCGAGCAGCCGGAGTCGCGGGAGGCCGAACAGCTCTTCCCGTCCGTCGTGCGCGGGGCGCTGCAGCGCTGGCTGCGCACGCAGGGCGCGCCGATGGAGAACGCCGACGGCTGGCTCGTCCAGGTCCCCGACCTGCACGCCCGCCGCGACGCCGACGACGTCGAGCTGAACGCGTACCACCAGCTCGCGACCGAAGCCGCGGACGCGGTGCCCATGACCGGCCCGGCCGCGCTGATCGCGGCGCTGCCGGCGGCGCTGACCACGGCGGGGCCCGGTAGCGGGTTCAGCGGCGGCGCGCGCCAGGCCGCCCGCGACCTGGCCGGCGTCACCCACCCGACCGAGCCCGACCTGGCCGCGGTGACCTACCTGACCTGGCTGTTCGAGCACGCGCTGACCAAGGAGGCGTTCAGCTTCCCGATCTGGAACCTCAGCCGCGAGGTGCTCAACCCGGACAGCGGGCACCAGCAGGGTCCGGAGTGGGCTGAGATCAAGGACATGGTCGCCGAGTCGGTGCCGTTCTTCGGCGAGCACGGGCTGCCCGACCTGCGGATGCCCGAGCTGATCGGCGACGGCAAGACGACGCTCTCGGTGCTCGGCCGCGCGTTCGCCGCGCTGTCCGGCTTCGAGAACTACCCCGAGCAGGCGCTGCTTCGCGCCGTCAACCACTCCGGCCGCAGCGCGCTCACCGGCGCGCTGGCCGGCGCCCTGCTGGGCGCGCGCACCGGTATCCCGGGCCTGCCGCAGAAGTGGGTCGACCAGCTGGAGCTGCGGTACCTGGTCGAGAACGTCGCTTCGGACGCGTACTGGCACTTCGACCGGCACTCGGCGCTGAGCGCGCTGGGTGAGGTGTGGATCGAGCGGTACCCGCGGCATTAGCCCGAGGATGGGGAGAATGACAGAAAGCGACGACGGCTTCCTCGAGTGGCGGCCCGACGTCGACCCGGAGTTCGACGAGAAGGCGTGCCCGGCCCTCGGCATCCCGGTCCGTGCCATCCGCGGCTGGGCGCAGTACACGCCCTACGGCGAGCCGACCGGCCCGCGCCGCGTGAACGAGCAGTACACGCCGGGCCCGGTCTGGCGTGGCTTCCCGGTGCCCACGACCGACGCCGAGAAGCTGCTGAGCTACCTGGGCGCGAACTGGATCAGCCGTGCGGAGTTCGTCCAGGCGCTGCTGGACTGCGAAGTGCTGGTGCCGACGCCGGCGGGCGAACCGCTCGTGCGCTCGATGCCGGGCGGGCGTGAGGTCATCGCCTACAGCTCGTCGGCGAAGGTGCCCGGGCGCTACCCGCACCGCCTGCGGACGACGGTCCGCGAGCTGCTGGCCGGCCGGCCGTCGACCGGGCTGACCCTCGACCCCGGCACCGGGCTCGTCCGCAGCCTGACCGCCGCCGAGCTGGGCGACGTCGCTCCCGGCGAGCGCCGGACCGCGGTGGCCGAGCCCGCGCCGGAAGCCGGGCCGGAGGTCGCCGAGGCCCTGCCCGCGCTGGTCGCGGAGTTCGGCGTCGAACCACCCGACCTGCTGGAACGGCACCTGCGCTACGCGGTGAGCCAGGCCCGCGACCACCACTTCGAGCTGTCGCCCGAGGACTGCGTCCGGTACCTGCGCGGGTTCGCCTGGCAGCACCGCAACGGCGTCCGGCGGCGGGCCGGCCAGGACCCGGAATGGCCCGCCGACCTGGGCGCGAACGGCCTGATCGCGCACGTCGACGAAGCCGCGCGCCCGCGCCCGGTGCCGTGGACGTCCGGGAAGTTCTCCGCCTTCGGCACGCCGGCCGCGCGCTTCGCGTGGCACCGGATCGTCGGCGCGTACGTCGGCTTCGCGATCGGTGACTCGCTCGGCAGCGGTGACGCGCTGGGCGGGCTGACGCGCCACCTGCTGTTCCACACCGACATCGTGCTGCGCGGCCTGCCGCCGGTGCCGACCGGCGAGGTGCCGGGCGCGCTGCCCGACCCGGACCCCCTCGGCTGGCTGGCGGTCGCGACGCGGCGCGCGGGTCCCGCGCCCGACGGCGTCTCGGCGTTGCTCGCGACGGCGCTGGCCGCGACGCCGGCGAGCGCGGTCGCCATCGACGGTGTCGACGGCGAGCAGTACGCGAAGGACGTCGCCCGCGCGCTGACCGGCGGCGAGCCCGAGGTGGCCGACGGGGTCGAGCTGCTGATCGCGCTCTTCCAGGCCCTCCTCACGCGCGACACGTTCGCGCTGCCGGTCCACCTCCGCCTGCGGGAGATCGGCGGCGACCTCGCGACGGAGGTGCTGGCGTTGCGCGAAGACCGCGACGCCGACGACGTCACGCAGCTGGAGAGCATCGGCGACGGCCGGGACGTGCGCTCGGTGCTCGGCCGCGCGCTGTTCGCCGCGGCCAAGCGCGGCCACGACCCCGAGGCCGCGATCACGCTCGCCGCGCGATCCGGCCCGGTCGCCGGCGCCATCACCGGGGCGCTGGTCGGCGCCCGGCTCGGCGTGCCCGGTCTGCCTCGGGTAGCCGGCCTGCCGGACCTCGGCCTGCTCGACGACGTCGCCAGCGACGTCTTCTGGTACTTCAACCGCAACGGCCTCCAGACGGAGACCGCCGAACACGCCCGCTGGGAGCGCCGGTACCCGAGTGGCCGGTTCACCCCGAAACCGAAGGGACCGGACTTGCGCTCACGACTGCGGGGCAGCCTGCTGGCCGGGGCGATCGGCGACGCGCTGGGCGCGAAGACCGAGTTCGACTCGATCGACCGGATCCGCGAGATCGCCGGCCCGGCCGGCATCACCGACTTCATCCCCGCGTACGGCGGCATCGGCCGGATCACCGACGACACGCAGATGACGCTCTTCACGCTCGAAGCGCTGATCCGCGCGCACGCGCAGCAGCGGCGGACCGGCTCGTCGGACGTCGTGCACTCGCTGCAGCTGGCCTACCAGCGCTGGCTGCACACCCAGGGTGTCGCCTGGGACCGGGCGCGCGGGCCGCAGTCCGAGGTCGAGGCGCCGGACGGCTGGCTGGTCACGCACCAGGAGCTGTTCAGCCGCCGCGCACCCGGCCTGACCTGCTTCGGCGAGCTGGAGGCGTACGGCCGCTCGGGCGTCCGGGGCACCATCGAACGCCCGGTGAACAACTCGAAGGGCTGCGGCGGCGTGATGCGCGTGGCGCCGATCGCGGTCTGGTCCGACGACCTCGCCGAGGTGTTCCGGCTGGGCGCGGAGAGCGCCGCGCTGACCCACGGTCACCCGAGCGGGTATTTGTCGTCGGGCTGTTTCGCCGTGGTCGTGCACGAGCTGCTCCACGGGAAGTCCCTGCTCGACGCGGTCGCGACCGCCTGCGCCGAGCTGGTGCAGCACCCGGACCACGAAGAGCAGAGCGCGGCACTCGACGCGGCTCTGGCGCTGGCGGAGCAAGGACCGCCGACGCCGGAGAAGCTGGAGTCACTCGGGCAGGGCAACGTCGGTGAGACGGCGTTGTCGATGTCCGTGTACGTCGCGCTGACCACCACCGACGCCGACTCGGCGTTGCTCGCGGCGGTCAACCACAGCGGGGACAGCGACTCGACCGGCTCGGTCTGCGGCAACCTCGTCGGGGCGATGTACGGCGAAGAAGCCCTGCGCAAGAGCTGGCTCGAGCAGCTGGAGCTCCACGATGTCATCGTCGGCCTGGCGGACGACGCGCTCACCGAGTTCGGCCCGGACGCGCCGGGTGACGACCGGTGGTTCGCGCGGTACCCGGTCGACTAGGTTTTCGGGTGTGACTGGGGACGGGGAGGACAAACGTGCGTTACCGGGTTGAGGTGGCCGAACGCCCGGACGGCCTGTACGCGACGTGGGGCGAGGGGACGTTCCGCGCGCAGCGATCGACCACGGACGGCACCGTGCTGCTGTCCGTGCTGCCGGAGGAAGAGGCGCCGGAGGGCTTCGACAAGGAGCACGACGGCCGGCCGGCGCGCGTGGTGCCGGCGGCCGAGGTGCCGTCGACGTTCACGCTGCGCACCTTCGGCGAGTACGACAACGAGGTCTTCGAGGTCGCGCCGGGCACGCGACCCGAGCTGACCCTGCGCTGGGTCCACGACGACGCCGCCCGCGCGGCGCAGCTGGGCCTGACCGACTTCTCGGTCACCGTGCCGGCGAACCAGGTCACGGCGTTGTGGCAGGCGCGGCAGGACTTCACGGAAACGCCGGAGGCGCGCCCGCAGCCGGGCGAAGGCGACCAGAACGCGCTGCTGCGGGCCATCGGCCGGACGCTGCTGCACACCGTGCCCGGTGGCTGGGCCCGCGTCGGCGCGCAGTTCCGGCAGGTCGGCGACTACTCCGAGATCGAGGTCCGCGCGGTCGGCGACGAGGACGGCCCGGTGTCGGTCTCGCTGCCCGCCGTGCCGCGGCTCGGCGGGTTGTTCGCGCGGCTGCGCTCGGCGATGTTCCAGCCGGAGACCGGCACCTGGTTCCAGGGTACGTTCACGCTCGACGCGGAATCGCAGTTCGACTTCGACTTCGACGCCGACCGCGAGCCGGACTGGCGGGTGCCGCCCAACGACGGCGGCCGCCCGACGACCGCCGCGTACGAGCTGGAAATGGCGAACTTCCCGCGGTCGGCGAAGCACGTCCCGGCGTGGCTCACGGCGAAGGCCGGGCTGCCGCTGGACGTCGTGTTCCGGCACGCGCGGGCCGCCGACTCGCACACCGAGGGCGAGCGTCCGGTGGTCAACCGGCCGCCGGTGCCACCGGACCAGGTCCGCGGCCTCCTCGACTACCTGTTCCGGGCGCCGGTCGCGCTGCACCGGCCCGCACCGCTGCCGGACATCTTCGGCGCACCCGGCGCGAAGCCCGACGTGCCGAACGCCTTCCACACCGACGGCACCTGGATCTGGCCCGCCGCCGTGCCGCACTACCTGCGCAAGTACGGGGTGCCGCCGGAGCCGGAGCTGGTCGAGCACGCGCGCGCGGCCGGCTTCCGCCCGCCGTTCGTCGGGGAGCTCGTCCGGGCTTCGGCGGAGGCCGAGCTCCTCGGCCGGCCCCGGCCCGCGCAGACCGCCGCCGACCTGCCGGACGAGCGCGCGCTGACCCGCGTCTCCCGCGGCGAGCCGGTGCGGAACCTGCGCGGCGCGGAGACGCTGGAGCTGCTCCAGCAGCGGCTCACCGAGCACGGCGTGCCGGCGGCGGCCTACCGGATCGGCGCGAACGAGGTGCCGGCCGAGGGGGTCTGGACGCTGCGGCGTGCCGAGAACGGCTGGGAGGTCTCGCGGCCGCCGTCCGACGAGCCGGTGGCGTTCGGCTCGCTCGGTGACGCGGCCCGGTTCCTGCTCGGCGTGCTGCTGATGCAGCCGCCGTGGCCGGCGGAGGAGTCCGACCAGCCCGCCGACTGGCCGATCCTGCCGATGCGCGGCGAGCCGCCGTTGAACTTCTACCGCGGCAAGCGCCTGATCGTGCTCTCGCCGGGCACCACGGTCGTCCGGTTCGGCAACGAAACCGGCAACTTGGTGCACGCCGAGGGGACGCGGTTCGTGGAGACGTCGCTGGCGTTCGAGCGCGAGCGCGAGAAGCGGCTTTACCGGGTGCAGCGCGCGGTGCGGGTGCTGACCGGCGCGACCGCGCCGTGGAGCGGGATGCCGGGCGGCGGGGTCGCCTACCTGCTGCCGCGGCCGCTCGCCCAGCACCTCGAGACGGGCTCGCTCAGCAGGCAGTGATCAGGACGGCGGGCGACCACCAGTAGTCGGCGAGCGGTTCGACGCCGACGTCGGTGAAGCCCGCCGTCTTCAGCTGCTCGGCCCAGGCCGCGGCCGGCTGCTCCCAGTTCGTCCGTTCGTGCCCGGAGACGATCCCGAGCAGCACCGGCAGCAGGAAGCCCTGCGCGACGAGCGAAGCGTCTTCGCCGTACTCGGCGACACCACGCTCGTAACGCTCGACGAGCGAGCGAAGGTGCTCGGGCGAGCCTTCGTCGTGCTCCGGAACGTCGAACTCGGCCAGCACCAGCGTTCCGGCGCGCGGCTGAAGCGCGCGAAGCACCTCCGCGCGCTGCTCCGGCTCGATCGACTGCAGCGCGAACGTCGACTGGACGAAGTCCCAGCCGAGGTCGTCGCGCGCCAGGAAGTCCTGCGCGGTCGACTGCCAGCACTGGGCGGACGGCACCCGCTCGTGGACGCCGTCGAGCAACGCGGCCGAGGGCTCGACCAGGTCGATCCGCGCGGGGGTGTGCGACGCCTGCTCGAGCGCGGGCACCACCGCCAGGCCGTCACCGCAGCCGAGGTCGAGCAGGGACTCCGGCTTCGTGGTGTCGTAGCGGGTGGCGAGGGCGGCGCTCAGCGCCCGGTACAGCTCGACGTTCCCGCCGCCGCGGATGAAGGCCGTGAACGCGCTCGGCTGGTCGTACACCGAGCCCGAGCCGTCGCCGGTGAGGTAGGTGCGCAGTTCGTCCGCCAGCGTGGAGCCGGCGCGGCCGGCCCGGGCGGCGAGTTCGGCGGCCTGGTCGCGGGCGCCGGAGCGGTAGGCGGAGAGGGCGTCGGCCAGCAGGTCGATCGAGGTCATGGTGCAGGAGATATCAGAAGGGCACCCACAGAGTCACGCGCGTGCCGCCCCCGGCGAGTCCCGACTCGACCAGCGAAGTCCCGCCGACCTCGGCCAGCCGCGCGGTGATCGACTCGCTGATGCCGAACCCGGCCGGGTGATCGGCCGCGCTGAAGCCGCTGCCGTGGTCGCGCGTGATCACGGCGATCCCGCCTTCGCGCTCTTCGACCCGCACGACGACCCGGTCGGTGCCGGAGTGCTTCATCGTGTTCCGCAGGGCTTCGCGCACGGCGTCGCGGATCGCGATCTGCCGGACCTCCGACAGCGTGTCGTCGTCGAGCTCGGCGACCACGAGCTGGGCCCGCAGCCCGTCACGCGCCATCTCGGCGGCGAGCGCGGCGAGCTTCTCCCCGAGCGGCCGGGCGCCCTCTTCGGCCCGTTCGGACTTCGCCGACTCGATCGTCTGCCGGATCTCCATCGCCTGCGCCCGGGCCAGCCGCTGGATCTCGACCAGCCGTTCTTCGGCGTTCGTGGTGCTGGTCAGCGCCATGGCCTCGAGCGTCTGCAGGACGGTGTCGTGCAGCCTCCGGTGCTGCTGGGCACGCTCGGCGAGCCGGCCGTTGCGGGTGCCGTAGGCCAGCGCGAGCCGGGTGCCGAGCCCGGTCAGCACCAGCGCGGAGGTGGCCAGGAACAGCTCGGCGAGCAGCGCGGAGTACGTCGAGAAGGCGGCGCCGACCTGGAACTGCCCGGTGTTCAGCCAGTTGGCCAGCATCCGCAGCGGGAAGCTCGCCAGCCCGAACACGAGCCCGCTCGGCACGCCCAGCGCGAGGGTCAGCAGCCCGGCCTCGCCGAACAGGTGGACGCTGCTGACGGCGAGCGCGTCGAAGTAGCCTTCGGCCGGCACGGTCAGCGCGAGGACCAGCGGGGAGAGCGTGGTGAAGACGAGGTCGACGGCCAGCAGCTTCCCGGCGTCGCGGCCGCGGAACGGCGCCGAGCGCAGCATCCAGCGGAAGCCGATCAGGTTCAGCGCGACCGAGAGCAGCGTGAACACCCCGACCGGCAGCAGCCCGGTGGCGCCGTGCCGGAAGACGTAGGCGCCGAACTGGCCGGGCACCGCGAGCAGCCGGAAGGCCAGCGGGATGAGCACGACGTACCGGGTGGCCCGCAGCAGCAGGCCGTCACGACGGCTCGGGTCGATCGGGCCGGCGATCTTCGAGATCCGCTTCAGCGCGTGGATCGGGGTCGGGTCGCCGATCTCGTCGGAGAGCTCGCTGGTGGCCGTCGCGATTGCCGGCGCGCCCTGCCGCAGCAACGCCACGAAGAAGCTGCCCCCGGTCACCGGCTTCGGCGGGTCGGGCGCTTCGGTGGACATCGGCCGGACAACCCCCTGGTCACGTCGGTGAACCGAGGATAGGGAGTATCACCGATCCGCAGGGGTCAGGTCCAGCACTTCACGGAATTCACAGCAAACCGGTCAGGAATTACCGATTCCCTGCTCCGAAGCCCACTTCTTCAGCTCCGCGACGGCTTCGTCGTGCTCCAGCGGCCCGCGGTCGAGGCGCAGCTCCTTGAGGAACTTCCACGCCTTGCCGACGTCCGGCCCCGGCTTGATGTCCAGCAGCTCCATGATCTGCTCGCCGTTGAGGTCCGGCCGCACGCGGTCGAGGTCCTCCTTGGCCTTGAGCGCGGCGATGCGGGCCTCGAGGTCGTCGTAGGTCGCCTGCAGCGCGGCCGCCTTCCGGCGGTTGCGCGTGGTGCAGTCGGCGCGGACGAGCTTGTGCAGCCGGGTCAGCAGGGGGCCGGCGTCGGTGACGTACCGGCGGACCGCCGAGTCCGTCCACTCGCCCTTGCCGTAGCCGTGGAACCGCAGGTGGAGGAACACGAGCTGGGAGACGTCGTCGATGATCTCCTTGGAGAACTTCAGCGCCCGCAAACGTTTGCGGGCCATCCGCGCCCCGACCACTTCGTGGTGGTGGAAGCTCACCCCGCCGCCCGGCTGGAACTCGCGCGTCGCGGGCTTCCCGGCGTCGTGCAGCAGCGCCGCCAGCCGCAGGATCAGGTCCGGCTCCGACGTCGGCTCGTGCGTCTTCTCCAGCTCGATCGCCTGGGCCAGCACGGTCAGCGAGTGCTGGTAGACGTCCTTGTGCTGGTGGTGCTCGTCGATCGCCAGCCGCATCCCGGGCACCTCGGGCAGCACCCGGTCGGCCAGCCCGGTGTCGACCAGCAGCTCCAGCCCGGGCCGCGGGTCGTCCGCGAGCAGCAGCTTCGACAGCTCGGCCTGCACGCGCTCGGCGGTGATCCGGTCGATCTCGCCGGCCATCGACGCCATCGCGTCGACCACCCGCGGCGCGGCGGTGAAGCCGAGCTGCGCGGCGAACCGGGCGGCCCGCAGCATCCGCAGCGGGTCGTCGGCGAACGACTCCTGCGGCGTCGCCGGCGTGTCGAGCACCTTCTCCCGCAGCGCGCTCAACCCGTCGTGCGGGTCGATGAACGTCTTGGACGCCAGCTCGACGGCCATCGCGTTGACCGTGAAGTCGCGGCGCAGGAGGTCGCCCTCGATGCTGTCGCCGAAGGTGACCTCGGGGTTGCGGCCGACGCGGTCGTAGCTGTCCGCGCGGAACGTCGTGATCTCGAGCTGCATGCCCTTCTTCGTCACGCCGACCGTGCCGAACGCGATCCCGACGTCCCAGACCGCGTCGCCCCACTCGCTGACGATCTTCAGCACCCGGTCCGGGCGCGCGTCGGTGGTGAAGTCGAGGTCACCGAAGCGCCGGCCGAGCAGCGCGTCGCGCACGCTCCCGCCGACGAGGTACAGGCGGTGCCCGGCCCGGGCGAACCGCTCGGCCAGCTCGTCCGCCAGGGGGGAGAGCCGCATCAGCTCCACCACCGCGTTCTCCTTGGCGACCACGTCGTTCACGAAAATCCCACTGGGTTCGGGTGCGATTACTACAGGCACCACCGGACAGGACACGGAGAGCCAGCCTACCGGGGCAACCGTTTGCTCTAGCATCGCAGCATGTCTGGATCAGCCGGCCGCCCTGGCGCCTCGAAGCCGCGGAGGCGGCGGAGGCGGCAACGCGGCAGGCGCCTGACCACGGTCGACGAGACGTCGGCCGGTGGCCTCGTGGTGGATGCCGCGCGCGAACAGGCGGTGCTGATCGGCCGGCTCGACCGGCACGGCAGACTGCTGTGGTCGCTGCCCAAGGGCCACATCGAGGACGGTGAGACGGTGGAACAGACGGCCGTGCGCGAGGTCAAGGAGGAAACCGGCATCTCCGCGCGCGTGCTGCGGCCACTGGGCACCATCGACTACTGGTTCGTGGCCGAGCGGCGACGCATCCACAAGACCGTCCACCACTTCCTGCTCGAAGCGCTCGGCGGGGAACTCTCCGACGAGGACGTCGAGGTCACCGAGGTGGCCTGGGTCCCGCTGGCCGAGCTCGAGTCCAAGCTGGCCTACTCCGACGAACGCAAGCTCGTCCGGAAGGCCGGTCAGCTGATCGAGGAACTTTTCGCGCGCCCGGACGTCCACGGACGAGACGAGCACGCCCCTGAGGGAGCCCCCGAGTGAAGCGGTTCGCCGCAGCCTTCCTTTCCGTCCTCTTCCTGGCCGTCCCCGCCTTCACCGGCGCGACGGTGGCCCAGGCGGAGGAGGGCGCCCGCCTGCGGGTCGACCTTTCGCAGCTGAACCCCCGCGTGATCACCGGCTCGACGACGACGTTGACCGTCACCGGCACGGTGACCAACACCGGCGACCGGAAGGTCACCCGGCCGCAGGTCCGCCTGCAGGTCGGCGACCGGGTCACGACCTCGCGCGGGGTCGACGACGTGCTCTCCGGCGCCGTCATCAAGGACTCCCCGCTGACCGATTTCACGTCGCTGGCGGACGTGCTGGAGCCCGGGCAGAGCGCGCCGCTGAACATCACCGTGAACCTGGCCGGCTCGAAGGCGGGGCAGTTCACCCGCCCCGGCGTCTACCCGCTGCTGGTGAACGTCAACGGCACGCCGGAGTTCGGCGGGCCCGCCCGGCTGGGCGCGGTGAGCATGCTGATGCCGGTGCTGGCCGGGCCCGGCAAGACGGCCGGGCACTCGTCGGCGGGCGCGCCGAGCATGACCCTGCTCTGGCCGCTGACCAGCAGCGTCCCGCAGGTCTACGCGGCGCCGTACGGCCAGCCGCTGGTGCTGCGCGACGACAAGCTGGCCGACGAGATCGGTCCCGACGGCCGGCTGAACGCGCTGGTCAACGCGGCGACCACGGCCGTGGAGAGCGACACGAACCTCGCCAAGTCGATGTGCTTCGCGCTCGACCCGGACCTGCTGAGCACCGTCGACGCGATGAGCCGCGGCTACCAGGTGCACACCGAGACCGGGAACGTCGACGGCCGGGGCGCCCAGACCGCGAAGACCTGGCTCGCCTCGCTGCGTTCGCTGCTGACCGGCCGGTGCGCGGTGGCGCTGCCCTTCGCCGACGCCGACCTCAACACCGTCTCCCGGATCCGACCGGGCGACCCCATCCTGGTCGCCCAGGCGGCCGCGGCGGCGGCCACGATCCAGCAGCTGGCCGGTGTCACGCCGCAGACCGGCGTGCTCTGGCCGGACGGCACGCTCAACGAAGCCGTGCTCACCGCCCTGACCCAGGCCGGCGTCAAGACCGTCCTGACGGACGCGGCCCAGGTCGCCCCCACCGGCTCGGGTGGCGGCGTCACGGTGCAGGGCAGCGCGGTCCGCGCCCAGCCGACCGACTCGCTGATCTCCGCGGCCATGACCGGCGTGCCGAGCGTGCCCGACTCGGTCACCGTCGCCGTGAGCACCGAGCGCGCGATCTCCAGCCAGAACGGGCTCGGCGCGCTCGCCTTCCGGGCCGGCCTCGGCGCGTCGGCCGGCCAGGACCGCCCGGACCACCTGCTGGTCGCCCCGCCGCGGCGCTGGGACGCCCCGGCACCCGAGCTCACGGCGTTCCTGCAGCAGGTCGGTGACTTCCTCAACGCCAAGGTCGTCACCCCGCAGTCGCTGCCGTCGCTGCTGGACGCCGACCCGAAGGGCACCGGCGCGGTCGGCGACACCGGCCAGGACCCGGCCGCGGCCGTCGACCCCGCCGCCGTCGCGACGCTGTCGAAGCTCGACGACCAGGCCACCGGCATGGCGTCCGCGATGCTCGCGGACCCCACCAAACGGGTGAAGCCGGAGGACGTCGTCGCACCGGTCCGGCTGGCGGAGCTGCGCGGCGCTTCGGTCGGCTGGCGTGGCCTGCCGGCCGACGCGGCGACCGCGAACGCGCAGGCCGAGATCGGGGCGATCAGCGACCGGGTGAGCGTCCGGCAGCCGCAGCAGACGATCGCGCTGGCGTCCGGCAACTCGCCGCTGCCGGTGTACGTGGTGAACGACCTGCCGGTCGGGATCAACGCGAGGTTCTCCCTGAACAACAACACCGGCCTGCGCGCGGACGACCGCAAGGAGGTGTCGTTCCCGGCGGGCGGCGGCCGGCAGTACTTCCTCCCGGTGGAGGCGCTGCGGGCCGGGCGGTTCAGCGTCGATGTGTCCTTGAGCACCCCGACCGGTACCCCGCTCGGGTCATCCGCGCGCTTCGAGCTGACGTCGACGGAGTACGGCGCGATCACCATCATCGCGACCGTCGCCGCAGGTGTGGCCCTGCTTCTGCTGGCCTCCCGGCGGATCTACCGGCGGGTGAAGGACGCCAGGGCCGGTCGCACCGCCGGGGACTGATCGCTGCGCGTTTGAGTGTTCCGGGCGGTTCCCGATTACCCTTGGGCCGCACGCGCGCGGCACCGGGCCGCGGCGACGGACCGAGCACCGAGGATTGGGCACGCGTTGGAGAGAGAGCCGGGCTTACCACCCGAGCGTGCGGGTCGTCCTCGGCGCGAAGGCGCTCCGCCCCCGCAACCGCCGCAAAGAGGTGACGGGCCGCCGCGTGCGGGCCGTCGCCAGCAGCCGCCTCCGCAGGAGCGCGGCCGCCGCCAGCCACCACGCAACGGCCACACGCGTCAGCTGCCGGCTCCCGAGGACGCGCCCCGCGACCAGCAGCCGGTGGACGGCCGCCCGGTCCGTGACGACCGCCGCCGGCGCAACGACCAGCCCCGCCGCGGCCGACCGCGCGACGATCAGCCCGACGACCGCGCGCCTCGTCGCGAGCACCAGCCGGGCCCTGACGACCGCGCCCCCCGCCGTGAGCGGCCGCGGGACGAGCAACCCGGTCTTGACGACCGCCCCGCCCGCCGCGAGCACCAGCCCGGTCCCGACGACCGCGCCCCCCGCCGTGAGCGGCCGCGGGACGAGCAACCCGGTCTTGACGACCGCCCCGCCCGCCGCGAGCACCAGCCCGGTCCCGACGACCGCGCGCCCCGCCGCGAACGACCGCGCGACGACCAACCCGGTCTGGATGACCGCACGCCTCGCCGTGAGCGACCGCGCGACGACCAGCCCGGTCTTGACGACCGCGCACCACGCCGTGAGCGCCCGCGGGAGGACTGGCCGCCGGAGGAAGCGGGCCCACGAGGCCCGCGCGGCGACCGGCCGCGCGAAGACTGGCCCCCCGAGGAAGCCGGCCCGCGCGCACCGCGCGGCGATCGTCCGCGCGAAGACTGGCCGGCGGAAGAAGCCGGCCCCCGGGCACCCCGCGGCGACCGGCCTCAGCGGCGTGTCCCGCCGCCCGGCGTACCGCCGCAGCAGCAACCCCCGCCGCAACCACCGCGTGGTGGGCAGCCGCCGCGGGCCGCCGCGGCCGGGCCGGCGCCCACCCGGATCCAGCCCGTGCCGCCGGTGCCGCCGCCGGCCGGCGCGC
>NZ_JAMXQV010000034.1 GCF_024703995.1 Amycolatopsis iheyensis
CGACGTCGAGGCCTGGATCGGCGCCTGGAACGACGACCCCAAACCCTTCGTCTGGACCAAAACCGCCGACCAGATCCTCGACACCCTCGCCGCATACTGCCAACGAATTAACGACTCAGGACACTAGAGGTCGAGCACCAGCCGCGGTGAGCACGAGCGGGAGACGCAGATCATCAGCACGTCTCCCGCACGCTGTTCCGCCTCGGTCAGCACCGAGTCGCGGTGGTCCGGTGTCCCGCCGAGGACGCCGGTCTCGCACGTGCCGCACGTGCCTTCCCGGCACGACGACAGCACGGGGAGCCCGGCTTCCTCGGCCACGTCGAGGATCGAGCGGTCCGCGGGCACCGGCAGCACGCGGCCAGAACCGGCCAGCTCGACCTCGAACGCGCTCTGCGGACTGCCGGCCGCCTTCGGGGCGAACCGTTCGACGTGCAGGGCGTCCGACGGCCACGAGGCGCAGTGCGCTTCCACCGCCGCCAGCAGCGGTTCCGGGCCGCAGCAGTAGACCGCGGTGTCCGGGCGCGGCTCGGCCAGCACCGACGGCAGGTCGAGCAGTCCGTGCTCGTCCTGCGGCCGGAGCGTCACCCGGTCGTCCTGGCTCAGGAGGTCGGTGAAGGCCATCGACGAGCGCGTCCGGCCGCCGTACACCAGCTGCCAGTCGCGGCCGGCCGCGGCGACGTGGCTGATCATCGGCAGGAGCGGCGTGATGCCGATGCCGCCGGCGAGGAACAGGTAGCGTTCGGCGTCCACCAGCGCGAAGTGGTTGCGTGGCCCGTCGACGCGGAGGCGTTGTCCCACCACGAGTTCGTGCACCCGGGCGGACCCGCCGCGGCCGCCGGGCTCGCGCAGCACCGCGACCTGGTACGCCGAGGTGTCCTCGGGGCGGCCGCACAGCGAGTACTGGCGGACGACGTCGCCGGGCAGCACGAGGTCGACGTGCGCGCCGGGCTCCCACGGCGGCAGCGGTGTTCCGTCCGGTGCGCGGAGGGTGAGCCGGACGACGTCGTCGGCGAGCTTTTCCTTGTGCGCCAGCACCAGTTCGAGTGTCATGCGTCGTGTCCTTCGGGGTGGGCCAGCAGCCATTCCCACAGCCGCACCGGATCCTCGAACTCGCGCTCGGCCGCGCAGTGGCAGACCGCGCGGAGCCGGTCGGTGCCGAGCACCCAGTGGATCCGGTAGACGCGGTCGCCGGCGAGCATCGGCCGGTTCACGACGTGACCAGGCGCTGCAACAGCCGGCGCGCGGCGAGCCCGCCGGTGTCGATGTTGATCGACAGCTCCTGGTAGCCGTCCGGTTCCGCGGCGAGCACCCGCTCGAGGACGTCGAGTGCTTCGACGTCCTGCAGCACGACGGTCCGGTTGTTCTCGGCGAGGAAGGCCGACACGCCGTCGTCGTCGAGGGCGAAGTCCCGGGCCACGGCCCAGAAGTCGTGCGTCGAGTGCTCGGTCTCGGGGGTGATCGCGTAGACGACCTCGACGTGGAAGGCGTCCGGGTCGCTGCCGTCGGGGTTCGGCGCCGACCCGACCGGCGCGATGCGGCTGTGCAGCTTGTACAGGCACGGCGGCGTGTACTCGATGTCCTGCCAGCGCGTGATGCGGCCCTGGAGGCCGGTGGACTTGGCGTAGAACGGCGGGCAGGCCGCGTCGGCCATGTGCCGGGACACGTAGACGACGCCGGCTTCGTCGTCGACCTCGGTCGTGATCGGCGTTTCGGCCACCTCCGGCGTGCCGATGTAGCCACCGTGCAGGTAGGTCTCGTGGGACAGGTCCAGCAGGTTGTCGACGAGCAGCGAATACCGGGCCCGCAGCGGTTCCATCCCGGCGACCGTCGTGTAGCCGGGGGAGTCGAGGTAGGGCGCGCGCGGAATGCTCGCGGTGTCGGCCTTTTCGGGGTCGCCGATGAACACCCAGACGAAGGAGTCCTGTTCCACCAAGGGGTACTGCCGCAGCCGCGCGGTCCGCGGCACCCGGGTCTGGCCGGGCACGGCGACGCACTTGCCGTCGACGCCGTAGGTGAACCCGTGGTAACCGCAGACGACCTGGTCGTCGACCAGCCGGGACGGCGCCTGCGAAAGCGGGAACCGCCGGTGCGCGCACCGGTCGGCCATGGCCGTGACGGTGCCTTCGCGCGTGCGCCAGAACAGGATCGGCTCACCGCAGATGGTGCGGCTGAACAGCTCCGTGCCGATTTCGGAGCCGTAGGCGGCGACGTACCACTGGTCGCGGGGGATCGCGCTCATCGTGTTCGTCCTTTCGTGGCGGGGTGCCCAGCGTGCGACAGCGTGACGGCCGCCACGAAGGGCGATTCCATAAGATGGAAAGCTCAGCCGAGCGCGCGCGAGATCGCCCGGGCGCTGGTCATCACCAGCGGGGCGAGTGCGTGCGGTGCGGCGCTGCCGTGCCGGACCACCAGTGACACGGCGGCGACGACCTGGCCGTGCGCGTCGTGGATCGGCGCCCCGACCGAAAGGCTGTCGAGTGTCACTTGGCGCTCGCTGATCGAGAAGCCGTGGGTGCGCACGTCGGCCAGCATGTGCCGCAGGCGGTCCGGGTCGGTGACCGTCTCCGGCGTGTACCGCTCGATCGGGTTGCGCAGGACGTCTTCCTGCACTTCGGCGGGGGCGTGCGCGAGCAGGACGAGCCCGACGCCGGTGGCCGTCAGCGCGAACCGGCCGCCGACGCGGGTCAGCACCGGCACCGCGCCGGTGCCGGCGATCCGCTCGATGTAGACCACTTCGGCGCCCTCGCGGACGGCGAGCTGGACGTTCTCGCGGGTGATCTGGGAGAGGTCTTCGAGGAACGGAAGGGCCCGCTCCCGCAGGCCCAGCCCGCGCGGGGCCAGCGAGCCGAGCTCCCACAGCCGCAACCCGACGCGGTAGACGCCCGACTCGTCGCGTTCGAGCGCGCCCCACTCGCAGAACTCGCGCAGCACCCGGTGCGCGGTGGCGGCGGGCATCCCGGCGCGGCGGGCGATCTCGCTCAGCCGCAGCGCCGGCCGGTCCGGGGAGAACGCCCCGAGCACCCGCAGCGCGCGGCCGAGGACCGGGCCGGTGGCCCCGGGAACCCGACCTCGATGCGGCACGGGCCCGAGCCTAAGGCACCTGGCCGAGCACGCAGGCCACCGGCGGGTCGAGGTTCAGCAGCTCGGTGCGCAGGGGCCCGAACCCGGCGGCGGTGAGGAGACCGGCCAGCTCCTCGGCGGCCGCGGCGGACGTCGCCGCCGAGGCGCCGGGGCAGCGGGGCTGGGAAACCAGGGCGATCCGGCCGCCGGGACGCAGCACCCCGGCGATCTCACGCAGCCGCTCGGCCGGCTCCGGCCACATCCCGACCGTGTTGACCGCCAGAGCGGCGTCGAAGGGACCGGCGGGCAGCCGCGAGACCGGCGCGTGGACCAGGCGCACCCGGCCGGCCCGGACGGCGGCCCGGTTGCGGCGGCGGGCCTGGCGGATCATCACCGGCGAGTGGTCCACGCCGACCACCAGCGCCGCCCGGCCGGCGAGGGCGGCGAGCGCCACGCCCGGGCCGCAGCCGAGCTCGAGGACGCGTTCGCCCGGCCGGACGTCGAGCAGCCCGGCCGCCCAGCGGTTGCGTGCGACGTTCGACCCTCGCCGGCCCATGATCCAGCCGGCGAGGTGGCCCGCCGGGCCGGTCGGGCGGTGGAACTGGGCGATCCCGCCGTGCCGGCCCCACCACTTCAGGATGCGCTCCGTGCTGTCCATGCGGCGAGCAAAGCACTTCGAGTAGCCTCGAAGTCAATGACCGCCACCGAGGCTTTGCTGTCGATCGGCGAGCTCGCCGGGCGCACCGGCGTGCCCGCGACGACGTTGCGGTACTACGACGAGCTCGGCTTGGTGCGCCCGGAAGCCCGCGAGGGCGGGCGAAGGCGCTATGCGGCTTCGGCGGTCCGGGACGTCGGGGTGGTCGTCTTCCTGCGGGAGATCGGCTTCTCCCTCACCGAGATCGGCCGGTTCGTCGCGGGCGAGCTCGACGGCCGCCACGAGCTGATCGACCGGAAGCTGGCGGAGCTGGCCGAGCGGCAGCACCGGATCGAGGTGGCCCGCCAGGCCCTCGAACACGGTCGCCGCTGCCCGGCCGAGGAACCGCTGAAGTGCGACCGCTTCTGGACGGTCATCGAGGGCCGGATCCAGGGGCTTTCCCTGGAAGAGAGTCACGAACGGGCGCATCGGCACTGACTGCGCGGGTGCGGCGCAGGCTGGCGACCACCGCCGTCGCCAGGATCAAGCCGACCACCGCCAGCGACAGCCCCGTCGGGATCTTGTAGACCTCCAGCAGCAGCATCTTCACCCCGACCCAGACGAGGACCAGCGCCAGGCCGATCTTCAGGTACACGAACCGGTGCATCAGGTCGGCCAGCAGGAAGTACAGCGCCCGCAGGCCGAGGATCGCGAACGCGTTGGAGGTGAAGACCAGGAACGGTTCCTGGGTCACCGCGAAGATCGCCGGGATCGAGTCGACCGCGAAGACGACGTCGGTGACCTCGATCAGCACCAGCACCGCCAGCAGCGGCGTCGCGACCCAGCGGCCGGCCTCGCGGACGAGGAACTTCTTGCCGTGGTGGACGTCGGTCGACGGCACCAGCCGGCGGAACGCGCGCAGGACGACGTTCCGTTCGTAGTCGACCGTCTCCGAGCGGTGCAGGGCCATCCGGATCCCGGTGAGGACGAGGAAAGCGCCGAACACGTAAAGGATCCAGGCGAAGCTGGCGAGCAGCGCCGAGCCGGCGGCGATGAACACCGCCCGGAACACCAGGGCGCCGAGCACGCCGTAGAAGAGGATCCGGTGCTGGTGTTCGCGTGGCACGGCGAAGTAACCGAAGATGATCGCGAACACGAAGACGTTGTCGACCGCGAGGGACTTCTCGATCACGTAACCGGCGAAGTACTGGCCGGCTAGCTCCGCGCCCCAGACCCACCAGACGACGGCGCCGAACGCGACGCCCAGCGTGACCCACACCCCCGACCACGCCAGCGCTTCGCGGACGCCGACGACGTGGGCCTTGCGGTGGGCGAACAGGTCGACCGCGAGCATCAGCAGGATGACGCCGAGCACGGCGGCCCACGCCCAGATCGGGACGGTCACAGCACACTCCTCCGGTTCGGTGGCGAACCGGAGGTCTCCCCAGCCACGAAAGACCGTGACGCCGGCACCGGGTCTGCTTCGAAGCAGCCGTAATGACGATGCCGGACCGGGTGGGTACTCCCCTCCGTCCCTTCCAGAATGACGAACTGCGCTTCGTCTGTCAAGTGTGGACGGCTAGGCTGACCCGATGCCTTCGTGGACGTTCTTGAGCAACCACGCGCACGTCCTGCTGTGCCTGGCCGCGGACCCGGACCACCGCCTGCACGACATCGCCGAGCGCGTCGGCATCACCGAACGCGGGGTGCAGCTCATTCTCGCCGACCTGATCGAGGGTGGGTACGTCGAGCGCGAGCGCGTCGGCCGGCGCAACCACTACACGGTCCACCCCGAGGGCCGGCTGCGGCACGCGCTGGAAGCGCACCACCGCGTGGCCGACCTGGTCGCCGCTTTCGGGCTGGAGAAGTGACTAGGCGAAGCGGTCGATCATCGCGCGCAGCTCGGCGGCGCTGACGTTCGCGCCGAACGTCTCCGCGCCGGGCTCGAGGCGGACGCCGTCGGCCAGGGAACCGGCGAGCACCGGGTCGAAACCGAGTTCGTCGACCAGGTTCGCGACGCTCGCGACGTCGGCCGGGTCGTCGCCGGCGACGGCGATCGCCTTGCGGCCCGGCGTGCCCGCGGGGCGGGCTTCGTCTTCGAGGTCGTGGTAACCCATGTGGTTGAAGGCTTTCACGACGCGGGCGTCGGGCAGGTGCGCCTGCACCGTCCGGCTGGTCGAGGAACGCAGGTCGTCGCGGTGGCCGTCGACCTCCCACCAGTAGTTCATCGCGTCGATGACGAGCTTGCCCGCCAGCGCCGGGATCGTGCGGTACTTGCCCAGCGGCAGAGCCAGGATGACGACGTCGGACTTGGCGGCCACCTCCTCGGCCGTCGCGGCGACCGCGCCCGGGGTGAGGACCCGCACGGTCAGCGCGATCTTCGCGGGCGCGCCCGAACCCGCGACGAGCACCTCGTGCCCGGCGGCCAGCGCGAGCCGGGCCAGCACGGTGCCGACCTTGCCCGCGCCGAGGATGCCGATGATCATTTCGTCTCCGAGAGGATGTCGCGGACCATGGGGATCACCTTGCTGCCGTAGAGCTCGACGGCGCGCAGGCGGGCACTCGCCGGTTGTGAGCCGCTCGAGTAGATCAGGTCGAAGCGCCCGACACCGAGGTCCCTGACGGCGCCGGCGATCTTGCGGGCGACGGTGTCGGGGGAGCCGATGTACAGCGAGCCGTGCTCGATGTCGTGGTCGTACTCCTCGCGGCGGATCGGCGGCCAGCCGCGCAGCTTGCCGATCCGGTCGCGGATCACGCGGTAGCGCGGCCAGAAGATCTCGCGGGCCTGCTCGTCGGTGTCGGCGACGAACCCCGGCGAGTGCATGCCGACCGGGTGCGCGGTCGTGCCGAACTGCGCGGCGGCCTCGCGGTAGAGGTCGAGGTAGGGCGCGAACCGCCGCGGGGGCCCGCCGATGATGGCGAGCATCAGCGGGAGGCCGTGGCGGGCGGTGCGGACGACCGACTGCGGCGAGCCGCCGACACCGACCCAGGTGCTCAGCCGGCCGGAGTCGGTCTTCGGGTAGACGTCGGCGTTGTCCAGCGGCGGTCGCAGCGTGCCCCGCCAGGTCACCGGTTTCTCGTCGAGCAGCCGGACGAACAGGTCGAGCTTCTCCTCGAACAGCGTGTCGTAGTCGCTCAGGTCGTAGCCGAACAGCGGGAACGACTCGGTGAACGAACCCCGGCCGAGGATGACTTCGGCGCGGCCGTTCGAAAGCGCGTCGACGGTCGCGAACCGCTGGAACACGCGGACGGGGTCGTCGGAGCTCAGCACGGTGACGCCGGAGGACAGCCGGATCCGCGAGGTGCGGGTGGCGATGCCGGCCAGCACCGTCTCGGGCGAGGAGACGGAGTACTCGGGGCGGTGGTGCTCGCCGAGGGCGATGACGTCGACGCCGAGCTCGTCGGCCAGGACGGCCTCGTCGAGCACCTGCCGGATGGCGGCGGCGTGCGACAGCTTGCGGCCTTCGTCGTCCTCGGGGACGTCGCCGAAGGTGTCGAGACCGAACTCCAGGTCGGACATGCGCTGGCTCCTTTGATTGACACGTCAATCATGCGCCCGATATGATTGACGTGTCAACTAGGAGGCACGGTGACCCGACCCGCGAAGCGGCGACTGCCGACCACCGAGGAACTGCGCGTTTGGCGCGGGTTCATCGAGACTGCCGAAGCGCTGCGTGCCGAGCTGGGCTCGCGGTTGCAGGCGGACTGTGGGCTGTCGCCGGGGGACTACTCGGTGCTGCTCGCGCTCAGCGAGGCTGACGGGCAACGGCTGCGTTCGTCGCAGCTCGCCGAGGGTGTCGGGTGGGAACGCAGCCGGCTCTCGCACCACCTCGGCCGGATGGAGCGGCGGGGTCTCGTCCGGCGGGAAGAGTGCCTGACGGACAACCGGGGCGCCGAGGTCGTGCTCACGGCCGAGGGGGCGACGGCGTTCCGTGGCGCCACGGTCCCGCACCTGACGGCGGTGCGTGAGCTGTTCGTCGACGCGTTGACCCCGGAGCAGCTCGCCGCGGCGGGTGAGATCGCGGCAGCGCTGCGCGCCCAGCTGAAATGAAACGTAACAACACGGTATTGACCGGCTGGTTAGCTGAGTAGTAGCGTCACCGCACTGGGTTTTGAAACCTTTTAACGCGCGGAGGGCGTGCATGAAAGTCGCCGTGCTCGTCACCTGCGTCAACGACTCGCTCTTCCCCGACACCGGCAAGGCGGTCTTCCGGCTGCTGCGCCGCCTCGGCGTCGACGCGGACTTCCCGCAGGCCCAGACCTGCTGCGGCCAGCCGATGGTGAACACCGGCTACCTCGACGAAGCCGTCCCGGTGGTGCGCGCGTTCGCCGACGCGTTCGCGGGCTACGACCACGTCGTCACGCCGTCCGGCTCGTGCGCGGGTTCGGCCCGCCACCAGCACGGCATCGTCGCGCGCCGGGCCGGTGAGCCGCGGCTGGCCGAGACCGGGCCCAAGGTCCACGAGCTGAGCGAGTTCCTCGTCGACGTGCTCGGCGTGACCGACGTCGGCGCCTACTTCCCGCACCGCGTCACCTACCACCCGACCTGCCATTCGCTGCGCATGCTCGGCGTCGCCGACAAGCCGCTGCGGCTGCTGCGCGCGGTCCGCGGGCTCGACCTCGTCGAGCTGCCCGCCGCCGAGGAGTGCTGCGGCTTCGGCGGCACCTTCGCGGTGAAGAACGCCGAGACGTCGACCGCGATGGGCGCGGACAAGGCGCGGCACGTCCGGGAAACCGGCGCGGAGGTGCTGGTCGCGGGCGACAACTCGTGCCTGCTGCACGTCGGCGGCCTGTTGTCGCGGCAGCGGGCCGGCGTCCGCGTGCTGCACCTGGCCGACGTGCTGGCCTCGACCGAGGAGGACGCGTGAGCGCGACGTTCGTCGGCATGCCGGCGTTTCCGGCCGCGGCGCGGGAAGCGCTCGCCGACACCCAGCTGCGCCGCAACCTCGCCCACGCCACCGGCACGATCCGCGCCAAGCGCGCGGCCGTCGTCGGGGAAGTGGCCGAGTGGGAGGAGCTGAGGCTCGCCGGCGCCGCCATCAAGGACAACGCGCTGCGGCGCCTCGACGAGCACCTGCTGACGCTGGAAGCCGCGCTCGAGGCGCGGGGGGCGACCGTGCACTGGGCGCGGGACGCGCGCGAGGCCTGCGAGATCGTCGCCAGGATCGCGAAGGACCACGACGTCGACGAGGTCGTCAAGGTCAAGTCGATGGTGACGCAGGAGATCGGCCTCAACGAGGCGCTCGCCGAACACGGCGTCACGGCCTGGGAAACCGACCTCGCCGAGCTCATCGTGCAGCTCGGCGACGACCTGCCGAGCCACATCCTGGTGCCGGCGATCCACCGCAACCGCGCGGAGATCCGGGAGCTCTTCCGCCGGGCGATGAGCGGGGCGCCCGCGGACCTGACCGACGACCCGGCCGAGCTCGCCTCCGCCGCCCGCGAGCACCTGCGGGAGAAGTTCCTGCGCGCGAAGATGGCCGTCTCGGGCGCGAACTTCGCCGTCGCCGAGAGCGGCACCCTCGTGGTCGTCGAGTCCGAGGGCAACGGCCGCATGTGCCTGACCCTGCCCGAGGTGCTCGTTTCCGTGGTGGGCATCGAAAAGGTCGTGCCGGCCTGGGCCGACCTCGACGTCTTCCTGCAGCTCCTGCCGCGCTCCAGCACGGGGGAGCGGATGAACCCGTACACCTCGACGTGGTCGGGTGTCACCCCCGGCGACGGGCCTCAGGAGATGCACGTCGTCCTGCTCGACAACGGCCGCACCCGCGCGCTCGCCGACGAGGTCGGCCGCCAGGCGCTGCGCTGCATCCGCTGCTCGGCGTGCCTCAACGTCTGCCCGGTCTACGAGCGGACCGGCGGCCACGCCTACGGTTCCGTGTACCCGGGACCGATCGGCGCGATCCTCAACCCGCTGCTCAAGGGCGTCGGCGTCGACGAGCAGACCGACTCGCTGCCCTACGCCTCGAGCCTGTGCGGCGCCTGCTTCGAGGCGTGCCCGGTGCGCATCGACATCCCCGACGTGCTGGTGCACCTGCGTGCCCAGGTGGTCGACGCGCACCGCGGCGGCCCGCCGAAACCCGAGGCGGTGGCGATGAAAACGGCGTCCTGGGTGCTGTCGGACGCCCGTCGGCTCGGCCTCGCCGAACGCGGCCTGGGCCTCGCGCACCGGCTCGGCCGCCGCGTGCTGCCCGGCGGCCGGCGCGGGCTGTCCCGGCTGCCGTGGCCCGGTTCACTGTGGACGAACGCGCGAGACCTGCCGGCCCCGCCACGCGAGTCGTTCCGCGCCTGGTGGCGGCGGCGATGACGGCCCGCGAGGAGATCCTGGCGGCGGTCCGCGGCGCACTGCGGGACGCGGACCGCGCGGAGGCGGAGGTCGCCCGTGGGTACCGCGCCGCCGCGGTGGGCGACGTCGAGCTGTTCGCCGAGCGCGTGGTCGACTACCGCGCCTCGCTCACCCGCTGCACGGCCGCCGAGACGCCGGCGGCGATCCGGTCGGCACTGGGCCCGGCCCGGAACGTCCTGGTGCCCGAAGGGTTCCCGTACGACATCGGCGTGGCTCCCTCGCCGGCCGACCCGACGGAGTTCGACGCGGTCGTCACCACGGCCGCGCTGGGCATCGCGACGACCGGCACCCTGGTCCTCGACCACGGCCCCGGCCAGGGACGGCGCGCGCTGAGCCTGGTCCCGGACGTGCACGTGTGCGTGCTGCGCGAAGACCGCGTCGTGGCCGGTGTGCCGGAGGCGGTGGCCGCGCTCGACCCGGCGCGGCCGCAGACATGGATCAGCGGGCCGAGCGCCACCAGCGACATCGAGCTGACCCGGGTGGAAGGCGTGCACGGGCCGCGGACCCTGCACGTCGTGGTGGTCGCGGACTCACCCGATGTGAAGGTGGGCTAGGCCGCTCAGCCGGCCGCGGGCCCGCTCGGCGTCGGCGGCGCGGTGCTGGGCCAGGTACAGCGCGAGCGCCTGGCGCCACATCGCGCGGGCCTGCCGGTGGTGGCCGAAAGCCACGTATGAGGACGCGAGGTCGTCCAGGGTGGTGGCTTCCTCGTCGGCGTTGCCGATGGCGCGGAACAGGGTGAGGGCGAGCTGGTAGAAGGTGATCGCGTCGGCGGGCCGGCCGCTCTGGTGGGCGACGTGGCCCAGGCTGTGCAGGGCGACCGCCTCGCCTTCGCGGTCGTGGTGCTCCCGGTGCAGGGCGAGCGCGGCCTCGCAGTGGGTCCGGCCCGCGTCGTGGTCGCCGAGCAGTGACGAGTACCAGCCCACCTGGTTGTGCGCGTCGGCCGCGCCCGCCGGGTTTCCCAGGCCCTTCAACAGGTTCAGCGCGTGGACGGCGTGGTAACGCGCCCGCCGGAGGTCGCCGGTCTTCGCCCACACCTGGGCCAGGTTGCGGTGGGTGTGGGCCTGCTCGTGGCCGTCGCGGGTGCGTTCGGTCAGCGCCAGCGCCTGGTGCAGGTGGCCGAGCGCCTCGGCGGGCCGGTCCAGCCAGATGCAGGTGCGCCCGGCGTTGCGGTAGGCCTGGGCCTGGGCGGCGGTGTCCCCGAGCCGGTCGGCCGCGGTCTTCGCCAGCTGCCAGGCTTCGAAGTCGTCGTCGAAGAGGCCGCGCCGGGTGTGGAACGTCGTCAGCGTCCAGGCCAGCTGCCAGGTCGCCGCGTGCCACCCCCGCGCGCTCGCGGCCCGCTGGATCGCCAGCAGACAGCGGTGTTCGCCGTCGAACCAGGCCAGCGCGTCCGGGTACCCGGTGAGCGGGCGGAGCGCGTGCCCGGGCGCCGGGGCGGTGAGCTCGATCGGCGGGCGCTGCGGGTACAGCAGCCGCTCGGCGGCGTAGGCGGTGTGCAGTGCGAAGCCGACGAGCCGGCGCAGCGCGGCCACCCGCTCGGCGTCGGCCAGGTCTGCCTCGGCGCACGCGGCGGCGTACCGGCGGACGAGGTCGTGCATGCGGTAGCGGCCGTGCTGGTCGCGGGTCACGAGCGACGCCTGTTCGAGGCTCCGCAGCACGGCGCGCGCCTGCCGCGGCGGCAATCCGGTGAGGCCGGCCGCGGCCTCGGCGCCGATGTCCGGGCCGGGTGCGATGCCCAGCAGGGCGAACACCCGCGCCTCCTCCTTGTCGAGGCCGCGGTAGGACCACGACAGGACCGCGGACAGGTCCGCCGCCGGGTCGCCGTCGGTCAGCGCGGCCAGCCCCGCCTCGCGCAGCTCGGCGGCCGGCCGGGCCAGCGGGAGGTCCGGGTCGGCGAGCGCGCGCCCGGCGACGATGCTCAGCGCCAGCGGGAACCCACCGCAGCGGGCCAGCAGTTCCGCCACCGCCTCGGGCTCGGCCGCGACGCGCTCGGCGCCGAGCCGGGCGACGAGCAGCGCGCGGGCTTCGGCGTCGGTGATCACGCCGAGCGCCAGCGGGTGCGCGCCGTGCCCGGCGATCAGGCCGGTCAGCCGCCGTCGGCTGGTCACCAGCACGGTGCAGCCGGGGCTGCCCGGCAGCAGCGGCGCGACCTGCTCGGTGTCGGCGGCGTTGTCGAGCACGATCAGCAAGCGCTTTCCCGCGGCCAGGCTGCGCAGCAGGGCGCTCTGGGCGTGCGGCTCGACCGGGATGTCCGGCGGCGCGACGCCGAACGCGTCGATCAGGCCGCGGACGGCGGCGCCGGCGGGCAGCGGCCGACCGGCCGGGCTGAAGCCGCGCAGGTCCACGAACAGCTGCCCGTCGGGGAAGCGGTCGAGGTGCTCGTGCGCCCAGTGCAGGGCGAGCCAGGTCTTGCCGATGCCGCCCGGTCCGGCCAGCGCCGCGATGGCCACCCCGGCGCCCGCGTCGAGGACGTCGGTGAGGGTTTCGAGGTCGCGTGCCCGGCCGGTGAACAGCGGTGGCGGCGCCGGCAGCTGCCGGGGCCGGGGCGCCACCCGGGCGGCCGGACGGGCCGGACCCGGTTCCGCGCCGAGGATCCGCTGGTGCACCTCCCGCAGCTGCGGGCCGGGTTCCGCGCCGAGCTCCTCGACCAGCCGGGTGCGGACGCGCCGGTAGTGCTCGAGGGCGTCGGCGGGGCGCCCGGCCGCGGCCAGGCTCAGCAGGTACTGGCCGGCGACCCGCTCGTCGAGCGGGTGTTCGGCGACCCGCGCGGCGAGGTCGGCCACCAGGCTTTCGCCGCGGCCGAGCCGCAGCAGGACCTCGGTGAGGTCGCAGTCCGCGCTCAGCCGGTCCAGGCGCAGGCGGTCGCGTTCGGCCGTGGCCCAAGGGCCGTCGACGCCGGTCAGCGCGTCGCCGCGCCACAACCCGAGCGCCTGCTCGAGGAGCTCGGTCGCCTGGCGGTCGCCGGTGGCCGGGAGCCGGGCCCGCTCGCGCAGGTCGTGGAAGCGGTGGAGGTCGATCGCGTCGCCGGGCGCGGTCAGGCAGTAGCCGCCCGGACGGCGGTCGATGCCCGCGGATTCCGTGGCCGGCAGCACCTTGCGCAGCCGCGAAAGGTAGTTCAGCAGGGTCTGGCGGGCGCGAAGCGGAAACCGGTCGCCCCAGACCCGTTCGGTCAGCCGGTCGATCGAGACGACGCGGTTGGCGTCGAGGGCCAGCGCGGCCAGCACGCACCGCTGCCGGGCCGGGCCCAGCTCGACCGCCCGCCCGTCGACGAGCACGGAAACTTCCCCCAGCAAACGGATTTCCAGCACTTCGCCACCCCCTGTGACGTCCCCTGGTGAGCATCAATACCCCGGACGAACGGGTGGTGGGGCGATTTGTGCGGATTTCACACGATCGGCGGCGCGCGACCGTCCCCTGTGGACACGGCCGGGCGCGGGCTACAGATGTCGTCCCGGCCGGCCCGGATCCGCGACGCCGGTCGGCTGCGCCCGCCCGGGCGTCGCGCCGACACTGGAGCCCGCGCAAGGTTCGCTCGAGGAAGGGCACAGCATGGGTACGGACGTGGTCGTGATCGGCGCCGGGGTGATCGGGGCGTCGATCGCGCTCGAGCTCGCGCGGGCGGGGCGCCGGGTGGTCGTGCTCGAGCGCGCGCCCGGGGCCGGGCAGGGGTCGACGTCGGCGTCGAGCGCGGTGGTGCGGTTCAACTTCTCGACCACCGCCGGGGTGGCGACGGCCTGGGAGGCGCACTTCGGCTGGCTCGACTGGGCCGGCCACCTCGGCCACGACGTCGGCGACCTCGCCGTGTTCCGCAAGAGCGGCCTGGTCATGCTCGACGTCGACGCGGCGCCGCGGGCGTCGTGGCTGCCGCTGTTCGACGAAATCGGCGTCCCGTACGAGGAATGGGACGCCACGACGCTGGCGGAGCGCGTGCCGGGCATCGACGTCGGCCGCTACTGGCCGCCGAAGCGGCTCGACGACGAGGAGTTCTGGGCGGACGCCCGCCGCCGGCTCGGCGGGGTGTACACGCCGGACGCGGGGTACGTGTCGGATCCGGGCCTCGCGGCGGTGAACCTGGCGGCCGCCGCGGCCGCGCACGGGGCGGAGCTCCGGTTCCGCAGCACGGTGACGGCGGTGGAGAAGTCCGGCGGCCACGTGACGGTGGTGCGCCTGGCCGACGGCTCGCGGATCCCGTGCGGCGCGGTCGTGAACGCGGCGGGCCCGTGGTCGGGCGCGCTGAACCGGCTGGCGGGGGTGGGGTCGGACTTCACGGTGGGCGTCCGCCCGATGCGGCAGGAGGTCGCGCACGTGCCGGTGCGCGGCGGTTATGCGGGACCGGCGGTGGCGGACATGGACCTCGGCACGTACTTCCGCGGCGAAGTCGGCGGCGACCTGCTGGTGGGCGGCACGGAACCGGCGTGCGACCCCGTGGAGTGGACGGAGGACCCGGACACGGTGGACATCCACCCGACGGCGGCGGTCTTCGAAGCCCAGGTGACGCGCGCGGCCCGGCGCCTCCCGGACCTCGAGGTGCCGAACCGAGCCCGCGGGGTGGTGGGGGTGTACGACGTGGCCGACGACTGGACCCCGATCTACGACCGGACGGATCTGGGCGGTTTCTACGTGGCGATCGGCACGAGCGGCAACCAGTTCAAGAACGCCCCGGTGGTGGGCCGGCTGATGGCGGAACTGATCGCCCGGGTGGAGAGCGGGGTGGATCATGACGCTTCGCCGGTGCGGTTCCGGGCGCCGCGGACGGGGTTGGAGATCGATCTGGGCGCGTTTTCCCGGAAGCGGCCGCGGAATGCGGCCAGCTCGGGGACGGTGATGGGCTGAGCGGTCCGTCAGCGGGCCAGGTGCTTCCGGACATCGTCGGCGACGGTGGTGCGGCTGCTCATCTCGTACTTCGCCAGGATGTTGCGGACGTGCGTTTTCACCGTGTGCAGGCTGATGCCCAGCTCGCGGCCGATCCGCTCGTTCGGCAAGTTGCTGCTCAGCAGCACCGCGACCCCCTGCTCGGCCGCCGTCAGGGAACGGAAGCGTTCCTCCGGTCCGTTGTCGATGTTCAGCGTCAGCTCCACCAGGTCCGACTGGAGCTGCTGGCAGTCGGTGACGATGCGCTGCAGTGCCTCGCGCAGGGCGGGTGCGTCCGGCAGCTCGAGCGCCGCCTGGGCGCGCTGGCGGACGTCGGCCACCCGGGACGACAGGAGCTCGACGATGTGGTCCGCCGTGACCAGCTGGGGTGCGTCCTCGACGTCGGCCGGGAGGCGGCGCAGGGCGTCGACGTCGTCCGCTTCCGTCGTGAGCACGCGGGACACCAGGTCGGCCAGCCATTCGAACGCGCGCACCGAATTGTCGTCGAACGTGTCCGGGCGGTAGCTCTGCATGGACATCATCCCGAACACGCGGCCGCGGCGGAACAGCGGCGTGGTGACCGCGTCCGCCGACGCGCGGCTCGTGTCGCCCGAGGCCACGCCCGCGTTGAGGGCCGCGCCGTTGTCGTACTGCATGCGGTACGTCTGGCGGTGCTTCAGCAGCCACGCCGCCTGGCCGTGCGGCCCGTAGATGTGGGACGCCGGGTCGGTGTACATGCCGCCGTCGTAGCCGTACGGGTAGCGGACCCGGTTCGCGCCGTGGAAGAAGCCGATGTAGAAGTGGTCCAGCGGCACGATCTTGCTCATCACCGCGCGGGCGTAGTCGTAGAGGCCGTAGTGGTCGCCGCGGTAGTTGGCGTCGATCTTGTGGAACGCCTCGCGCAGGATCAGCGTCGTCTCGGCGTCGACCCGAAGCCGGGCCGGCTTGTCCGTCTCTTCCGCGGCCACGCGGCCATCATCCGGGGCTGAGGCCGCTGGGGCAATCGGGTCGCTCCGGGAGCGATGGAGCCGCCGCCACCGTGCTGCCACGGTGGACGGCGGAGGGAGGCGTTCCGATGGAAACCCACGCCTAAACCAGCTGCTTGACCGGTTCCCGGGCCCCGGTGCGTTCCGCGCCGACCCCGGCGGCGACGACGAACAGCACGCCCGCCACCGCGCCGGGGTTCGGGACCTGGTGCAGCACCAGGAACCCGATCGTCAGGGCGATCGCCGGCTCCAGGCTCATCAGCGTGCCGAACGCCGAGGTGTTCAGCCGCCGCAGTGCGAGCATCTCCAGGCTGAACGGGATCACCGGCAGCAGCACCGCCAGCCCGAGCCCGGCGAGCAGCAGCTCCCACGTCAGGTGCCCGAACACCGCCGGCCCGGAGACGAGCGTCGCCACGATGCCCGCCACCGGCATCGACACCGCGAGCCCGCGCACGCCCGCCACCTCGTCGCCGACCCGCTGGGTCAGCAGGATGTAGCACGCCCAGCACACCGCGGACGCCAGCGCGTAGCCGACGCCCACCAGGTCGGCGCCGCCGCGCCACGGCTCGGTCAGCAGCACCACGCCGACCGCGGCCAGCACGGGCCACAGCCGCTTGCCGCCGCGCCCGCGGGTGACCGCCACGGTCAGCGGCCCGAGGAACTCCAACGCGCTCGCCGTGCCGAGCGGCAGGCGCTCGACCGCCGCCATGAACAGCATGGTCATCCCCGCGGTGACCACGCCGAGCCCGCAGCAGGCGAGGAACGTGGCCCGCCGGAACGACGACGGCCGCGGCCGGACCAGGACCAGCAGCAGCACCCCGGCCCACGCCAGGCGCAGCCAGGCCGCGCCTTCGGGACCGACGCGGTCGAACAGGCCAACGGACACGGCGAGGCCGAGCTGGACGCAGAGCATGGCGGCGACCGCGAAGGCCGCTCCGGTACGGGTCGAGGAGAGCACGACGCCAGGAAAACCCATCGAGACCGTTCGTGTCCACGTGCTGATCGTGGATGTACCGTTCGGGATTTATGGACACTCGCCGGCTTCGGTTCCTTCTCGAGCTGTCCCGCCACGGCTCGATGCGGGCCGTCGCGGACGTGCTCGGCACCACGACTTCGACGGTGTCGCAGCAGATGGCGGTGCTGGCGAGGGAGGCGGGCGCGCCGCTGCTCGAACCGGACGGCCGCCGCGTGCGGCTCACCCCCGCGGGCCGCCGCCTGGCCGAGCACGCTGTGACGATTCTCGCGGCCGTGGAGGCCGCTCGCGCCGACCTCGACCCGCACGCCGAGCCGGCCGGCACCGTGCGCGTCGCCGGGTTCGCCACGGCCGTGCGGCGCTCGGTGCTCCCGGCGGCGGCCCGGCTCGCCGTGGAGCACCCGCAGGTCGAACTGCGGATCAGCGAGTACGAGCCGCACGAGGCGTTCGCGGCGCTGCTGGCCGACGACGTCGACCTGGCCCTCACCTACGACTACGACTTCGCGCCGGCCAACGCCGACCCGGCGGTCACCATGAGTCCATTGTGGACATCCCGGTGGAGCCTCGCCGTCCCGGCGGCCGACGCCGCCGCCGAGCGCGGTGAGGACACCTTGGCCGTGTTCGCGGCCTTCCACGACCACGGCTGGATCGTCAACTCCCGCAACAGCGCCGACGAGGACGTGGTCCGCCGGCTGGCATCGATGGCGGGGTTCACGCCGCGGGTGACCCACCGCGCAGACAGCTTGGAGCTGGTGGAAGACCTGATCGCGACGGGCCCGGCGCCCGCCGTCGGCCTGCTGCCGGCCGACCGTCAAACGAAACCCGGGGTGGCGCTACTCCCGCTCGCGGCGCCGGAGGTGCGGCAGCGGGCGTTCGCCTGCACCCGTCGCGGCCGGGAAGTGTGGCCACCACTCGCTTTGGTGCTGGGGCTACTGGTGCGTTAAGCGCTTTCTGCGTCTATTGGCGGTACGGGGCGCCGGGAGATCGTCCTTACAGTGGAAACCCGATCCGACGCAGTGACGAGGTGGTCGCCCACCATGCTCGATGCCCAGCGGACCGCGACGAGCCCGGGTGGCGCCGCCGTGTTCGAGGCGTGGGAACGGTTCGTGCGGGGCGAGGACCAGGTGCCCGGCGTCCGGCCCGTGGTGGCGATCTCCTGGCACCGCTGCCGGGAGCAGTACCGCGTCGACCCCCACCTGACGGAGGCGCCGGTGGCGGCCGGTGGGCGCGACCACGGCCCGGAACACGACGTCGTCTTCGCCGAGCTGGGGTTCCGCGCCGCGTCCGTCGCGCACGAAATGGGCAACCTGCGCGGAGTCGTCAGCGTCACCGACGCCGCCGGCCGGATCCTCGGCGAGTGGGGCGACCCGGCCACGCTCACCCGGGCCACCGACTTCAACCTGGCGCCCTGGTTCTGCTGGTCGGAGTGCGCGGCGGGGACGAACGGCATGGGCACGGCGCTCGAGGCGCACGGGCCGGTGCTGATCAGCGGCGCCGAGCACTGGTGCCAGGCCTTCCACAGCTGGGTCAGCGCGGGCATCGCGGTGCGGGACGTGGTGACCGGGGAGCCGATCGCGGGGCTGAACCTGTCCTGCTGGCGCAACCGGCTGCCGCCGTCGGCGGGCGGGTGGCTGGCGAACGCGGTCGCCAAGACCCAGCGTGCGCTGAAGCGCCGCGCCCGCGACAGCGGCGCCGAGCTGGTCGCGGCCTACACCCAGGCCGGCGCCCGCTCCGCCGCGCCGCTGGCGGCGGTCGATACCGCGGGCAAGGCGGTGATCGCGGACGACACCGCGAGCGTGCTCATGGGCGTCCCGGCGGCCACGCCGGCCATCGACGCCACCCTGCGCTGGACCCCCGGCCTGCCCGAGCTGATCACCGCCGCGCGGCACGCCAGCGAGCAGGCCACGCGCAACCCCGGCTGGGTCGGCTCGACGCGGATCTTCACCCACCTCGCCGACGAGCCGACCGCGATCAGCTTCCGGCCCGTGTTCTCCTCCGCGCACCTGATCGGGCACCTGGTCTCGTTCGGCGTCGCGGAGGGCGCGCAGCTGCCGCCGTCGGACGCGCCCCGCGCGCGGCCGCGGCGGCTGGTCGGGCTGCGGGACAACCGGATGGTGCTGCTGGGCCTGCCCGAGGTGTCCCTCGCCGAGTCCGACGGCAACGACGTCTGGCTGTCCACCGCGCGCGGGCGGCTGCGGGCCGCGTCGCCGAGCCTGGACAAGCTCGACGCCGAGCTGGCGGACGCCGGATTCCTGCGGGTGCACCGCCGGTACGTGGTGAACCTCGGCCGCGTCCAGGAGATCGAGCGCGGGCCCAAGGGCGAGCTGTCGCTCGTCATGGCGGACGGGCCGGGCGAGCCGGTGCCGGTCTCCCGGCGCAACGCGCCCGCCGTGCGTCGCGCGCTGAACATCTGAGCGGGAGGGAACCCCGTGCCCGACAGCAATCGCGAATGGTGGCCGGACCGGCTCGACCTCCGGGTCCTGCGCAAGCACGCGGGCGTCGCCGACCCGATGGGGGCGGGCTTCGACTACGCCGCCGAGTTCCGCGCGCTCGACCTCGACGCGCTGGCCACCGACGTCGACGAGCTGCTGACGACCTCCCAGGCCTGGTGGCCGGCCGACTTCGGTCACTACGGGCCGCTCGTGGTCCGGATGGTCTGGCACGCGGCCGGGACCTACCGCGTCGCCGACGGCCGCGGCGGCATCGCCGCGGGGCTGCAGCGGTTCGCCCCGCAGAACAGCTGGCCGGACAACCGGAACCTCGACAAGGCCCGCCGGCTGCTCTGGCCGGTGAAGCAGAAGTACGGCCGCAAGATCTCCTGGGCCGACCTGATGGTCTTCGCCGGCAACAGAGCCTTGGAATCGATGGGCTTGCGGACCTTCGGCTTCGCGGGCGGGCGTGAAGACGGCTGGGAGTCCGACGACGACGTCTACTGGGGGCCCGAGCGCGTCTGGCTGGGCGACGAGCGGCACAGCGGCGTCCGGCAGCTGGAGCAGCCGCTGGCCGCCGACCAGATGGGGCTGATCTACGTCAACCCGGAGGGGCCGCGGACCGTCCCGGACCCGCTCACCTCGGCCCGGGACATCCGCGAGACGTTCCGCCGGATGGGCCTGGCCGACGAGGAGACCGTCGCGCTGATCGCGGGCGGGCACACGTTCGGCAAGACCCACGGCGCCGCCGAGGAGACCCACCTCGGCCCGGGACCCGAAGGCGCCGCCCTCGAGGCGCAGGGCCTGGGCTGGCGCAGCGGTTACGGCGCCGGCAAGGGCGCGGACGCGATCTCCAGCGGGCTGGAGGGCACCTGGACCCCCACCCCGACGAGCTGGGACAACAGTTTCTTCGAGACGTTGTTCGGCTACGAGTGGGACCTGGAGCTGAGCCCGGCCGGGCTGTGGCAGTGGATCCCGCGCGACGGCGGTGGCGCCGGCACCGTCCCGGACGCCCACGACCCGGCGAAAACGCACGCGCCGACGGTCCTGACGACGGATCTCGCGCTGCGCGTGGACCCGGGCTACGAGCCGATCGCGCGGCGCTTCCTGGCGCACCCCGAGCAGCTGGCTGACGCGTTCGCCCGGGCGTGGTTCAAGCTGACGCACGTCGACCTGGGCCCGATCCAGCGCTACCTCGGCCCGCTCGTGCCGGCGGAACGGCTGCCCTGGCAGGACCCGGTGCCCGCGGTGGACCACGAACTCGTGTCCCCGGCGGACATCGCGTTGCTCAAACGGGCGATCTTCGCGTCCGGGCTGTCGGTCGCCGAGCTGGTCGCCACGGCGTGGGCGTCGGCCTCGACGTTCCGCACCAGCGACAAACGCGGTGGCGCCAACGGCGCGCGCATCCGGCTCGAGCCGCAGCGCGGCTGGGCGGTCAACGAACCCGGCCGGCTCGCGCGGGTCCTCCGCACATTGGAAGCGGTCCGGGAAACCGTCGGTGTGCGGGTGTCGCTGGCCGACCTGATCGTCCTCGGCGGCGCGGCCGCCATCGAACAAGCTGCCGGCCACACCGTGGAAGTCCCGTTCACACCGGGACGCACGGATGCGTCGCAGGAGCAGACCGACCCGGAGTGGTTCGCGGCACTCGAGCCCGCCGCCGACGGATTCCGCAACTACGAAGGGATCCGCGGCCGGTGGACGCCGGAGGAGCAGCTGGTCGACCGGGCGAACCTGCTGGGCCTGCGCGCACCGGAGATGACGGTGCTCGTGGGCGGCCTGCGGGTGCTGGGCGCCAACCACGGCGGGTCGCCGCTCGGGGTGTTCACGACCCGGCCCGGGGTGCTGAGCAACGACTTCTTCGGGCACCTGCTGGACATGCGCGTCGAATGGCAGCCGGCCGGGGAGGTCTTCGAAGGCCGCGACCGGGACACCGGCGCGCTCGTCTGGACCGGCAGCCGCGTCGACCTGCTCTTCGGGGCGAACTCCGAACTGCGGGCGGTGGCGGAAGTCTACGCGAGCGACGACGCGGCGGAGAAGTTCGTGCGTGACTTCGTAGCCGCGTGGGCCAAGGTCATGGACCTCGACCGGTACGACGTCACGGGTGAACGGTAGCCGTCGGCTGGTGAACGGCGGGGACCCGCCGGGCCGCCTCGCCCGGCGTAGCGTCCTTGGTTCCCCCACGGAGATCGCGGTGAGGAGGACAACGGGTGCGATGACGAGCATTCAGGAGCGAACCGACCTGCTGAACAAGATCGGGCTGGACGCGCAGAACAAGGCGGCGCTCGGCAGTGTGCTGGGCACCGGGAACATCGGGCAGGCCAGTGAGGGCGCGGGTGGGCGGATGCAGGCCACCATCCGCATCAACCCGGACGAGCTGACCTGGGATCCGTCCATTTTGGTCCTGCCGCACGGCGGCGAGATCGACCTCGAGCTGATCAACGACGACCGCAACACGCACTGCGCCCTGCTGCCGAGCAACGGCGACCGGAAGTTCATCTGGCTGGTGAACCACTCCCGGGGCCGCGCGACGCTCGACCTCGACGGACCGGGCTACTACTGGTTCAGCTCGCCCACCGGCAACGACGAGGGCCGGGGACTGACCGGCGCGATCGTCGTGCTGGGCGACGCGCCGCCGGAGGCCCGGCTCGACCGACCCCAGCAGCCGCGGCCGTGAGGAGGACGAGATGACCGTCGAGTACGTGGACGCGGGCGAGGCCATCGACCAGGGCAAGCTGAGCGGCAAGGTGGCCGGCGGCGAGATCGCCCCACCGGTGGTCGCCGAGCTCGGGTACGAGCGGATCCTCAACGCCCGCCAGGAACCCCACAACTGGATCACCTACTACGGCGCCTACGACGGGCAGCGGTACAGCCCGCTGGACCAGATCACCCGCGAGAACGTCAAGCGGCTCGTCCCCGCGTGGATCTTCCAGGCAGGCACGACCGGGCTGATCGCGGGCGCGTCGACCTACTCCTTCGAAGCCGCCCCGATCGTCGTCGACGGGATCATGTTCCTCTCCGGCTGGGACGGCTGGGTGTGGGCGCTCGACGCGAAGACGGGCGTGGAGATCTGGCGGTACAAGCACGCCGTGCCCTTCGACGTGTCGCTGTGCTGCGGCAACGTCAACCGCGGGGTCGCGGTGGCCGCGGGCAAGGTCTACTTCGTCGCGGCGAACGCGCGGCTGATCGCCCTCGACGCCACGACCGGCAAGCGCGTCTGGGCCAAGACCTACGGCGACGTCCGCGCCGGCGAAAGCGCCACGGTCGCGCCGCTGATCGTGAAGAACCTGGTCATCGTCGGCAGCTCCGGCGGCGAGTTCGGCGTGCGCGGGCACCTCGACGCGTTCGACCTCGAGACCGGCGAGCACCAGTGGCGCTGCTACATGGTGCCGAAGCCGGGCGAGCCCGGCTCGGAAACCTGGCCCGCCGACGGCGAAGCGTGGGCGCGGGGCGGCGCGAACTGCTGGCTCACCGGCACGTTCGACCCGGAGACGAACCTGCTCTACGTCGGCACCGGCAACCCGGCGCCCGACTTCGACGGCGAGGTCCGGGAAGGCGACAACCTCCACACCGACAGCATCGTCGCCGTGGACGTCGACAGCGGCCGGATCCGCTGGCACTACCAGTGCACGCCGCACGACCTGTGGGACTACGACAGCATCGCCGAGTGCATCCTGTTCGAGCAGGACGACCGCAAGCTGCTCGGGCACTTCGACAAGAACGGCTACTTCTTCGTCCTCGACCGCACCGACGGGTCGCTGGTGCGGATCACGCCGTTCGTCGACCGGATCACCTGGGGCGCGATCACGCGCGACGGCAAGGTCACGGCCAAGGTGTACCCGGACAAGGAGGGCGAGCCCGTCCACTTCTACCCGGGACCGGCCGGCGCCAAGGAGTGGACGCACGCGTCCTACAGCCCGAAGACGGGGTTGTTCTACGTCCCGGTGCAGGACACCGGCGCCACGGCCACCCGCCGCCGCCGGGAGTTCCGGGAAGGCATCCCGTACTGGGGCGCGGGGGTCGCCGTCGACATCGACGACATGGCCGGCTCGGTGAGCGCGTTCGACGCGAGCGGCGAGGAGAAGTGGCGCTGGCGCAACGAACTCCCGATGTGCGCCTCGACGCTCGCCACCGGCGGTGACCTGGTGTTCGCCGGGGAGCCCTCCGGCGAGTTCAACGCCCTCGACGCGCACACCGGCGAGCTGCTGTGGCAGTTCCAGTGCGGCAGCGGCCACCACAGCAGCCCGACCACGTACTCGGTCGACGGACGGCAGTACGTCGCCGTGCCGGTCGGCTGGGGTGGCTGGGCCGAAGGGTTCCTGCCCGGCATGCTCGGCGCGGGCCACGGCAGCGCCCTGATCGTCTTCGCCCTGCCGGAAACTTCGTGACCGGCCGGGAAACCCGGCGGAGGAGGTGAAGCCATGGAGCCCGTTGCCTGGGAGACGCCCGAGTTCGACGAGATCGCCGTCGCCCCCGAGGTGACGATGTACGTCGCCCAGCTGGCCGACTGACACACGCAGGCGGCGCCGGGCCCCGGGTCCGGCGCCGCCCCACCGGGAGGGGCACCGCCGTGACGACCACCGCCGAGACCGCCTTCGTCGACACCTTGCGCGCCCACGCGCGCCGGTACCACGACCAGCACCCGTTCCACGTGCGGATGAACGCGGGCCTGCTGAGCCGCGCGCAGCTGCGGGGCTGGGTGGCCAACCGCTTCTACTACCAGGAGAACATCCCCCGCAAGGACGCGGCGATCCTCGCGAACTGTCCGGACGTCGAGGTCCGCCGCCGCTGGATCCGCCGGATCACCGACCACGACGGCCGGCACGCCGGGGAGGGTGGCATCGAGGCGTGGCTGCGGCTCGGCGAAGCCGCCGGGCTGACCCGCGAAGAGGTCCAGGACCACCGGCACCTGGTGCCCGGCGTGAGGTTCGCCGTCGACGCCTACGTGAGCTTCACCCGGACCCGGCCGTGGGTAGAGGCGGTCGCGTCGTCGCTGACCGAGCTGTTCGCGCCCGACCTGATGGGGCGGCGGCTGGCCGCGTTCGAAACCTGGTACCCGTGGATCGACCCGGCGGGGCTCGCGTACTTCCGCAACCGCCTCGAACAGGCCCCGCGCGACTGCGAGCACGCCCTCGAGGTGGTCACCGAGCACTGCCGCACGGCCGAGGCGCAGGCCCTCGCCGCCGACGCGCTGTCGTTCAAGTGCGACGTCCTGTGGAGCCAGCTGGACGCCATCGACCGGGCGTACCCGGAGTGATCGCGGTGTCCGCAACGGACCGGCCACGGCTGGCGCGCCACGTCCGGTTGAGCTTCGACCGGGCCCGGCAGCGGCCCGTCCTGCTGCTGCCGGAGACGGTCGTGGTGCTCAACGGCAGCGGCGCGGACATCCTCGCGCTGTGCGACGGGCAGCGCACGGTGGCCGAGGTCGTGGCCGAGCTCGGCGCGCGCTACGGGAGTGTCCCGGACGACGAGGTCCGGACGTTCCTGACCCGGCTCGTCGCCCGGCACTGCGTGGAGTTCTCCGATGCCTAGCCCGTTCGGGCTGCTGGCCGAGCTCACCTACCGCTGCCCGCTGGCCTGCGCGTACTGCTCGAACCCCGTGAACCTGACCGAATACTCCGACGAACTCACGACCGAGGAGTGGCAGCGAGTCCTGAGCGAAGCCGCCGACCTCGGGGTGCTGCAGTGCCACCTCTCCGGCGGCGAACCCCTGGTGCGCCGCGATCTCGTCGAAATCGTGGCCACCGCACACGATCTCGGGCTCTACACCAACCTGGTGACCAGCGGCCTCGGGTTCTCGCGGCGCCGGGCCGAGCGGTTGTTCGACGCCGGCCTGGACCACGTGCAGGTCAGCGTCCAGGCCGACGAGCCCGTCCTGGCCGACCGCATCGCCGGGCTCCCGGCGTTCCGGCGCAAGCTCGACGCCATGCGGCTGGTCAAGGAGTTCGGCCGGCCGCTGACGGTGAACGTGGTGCTGCACCGGGGAAACATCGACCGCGTCGCCGAGCTGCTCGAGCTGGCCGAGGCGGCCGGCGCCGACCGGGTGGAGCTGGCCAACACCCAGTACTACGGCTGGGCCTGGCGCAACCGGGCGGCGCTGCTGCCGAGCCGGGCCCAGCTCGACGCCGCCGAGGCCGTCGTCCGGGCCGCTCGAGAGCGGCTGCGCATGGAAGTGATCTACGTGCTTCCCGACTACTACAGCCGCTATCCGAAGCCCTGCATGGGCGGCTGGGCGGCCCGTCAGCTGACCGTGACGCCGACCGGCGACGTCCTGCCGTGCCCGGCCGCGCACACCCTGCCGCTGCCACGCGCCAGTGTGCGGGCGGACTCGCTCGCGCGGATCTGGGCCGAAGCGCCGGTGATGACGGCGTTCCGCGGGACGGACTGGCTGCCGGAACCGTGCCGCGGCTGCGACCGGCGCGAGGTCGACTTCGGCGGCTGCCGCTGCCAGGCGTTCCAGCTCACCGGCGACGCCGCGCGCACCGACCCGGTCTGCCACCTCTCGCCCGACCACGACCTCGTCGTGCGGGCGGTCGAAGCGGCGAACGACGACGCTGTCAGTCCGCCTCCACCGGTGCCCCGCCGAAGAGTGCGAAGCTGAGGGCCCAGTAGGCGATGTAGAGCGCGAGCAACAGGAACCCGTGCCAGCGCCGCAATTTCTTCGTGTAGAGGAAGTACGCGGCGAGGGCGGTCATGCCGACGAGCACCGGGAGGTGCCAGGTCAGGACGTCGTCGCCGATGACGATGCCGCCGCCGGCGAGCAGGATGATGCCGAGCTTCGCCGTCACGCCGAAGACGACGCTGCCGATGACGTTGCCCACGCCGAGTTCCGGGGCGCCTTTGCGGGTGGGTTCGACGGTGAGGAACACGTCTTCGAGGGTGAGCACGAGCGTGGCGATGGTGGCGCCGAAGAGCGCGCCCTGCAGGTGGTAGTCGGCCAGGATGCCTTCGGTGCCGTAGCTCGTGACGGCGGCACCGGCGACGAGACCGGCCAGCGCGACGAGCGCGAGCCCGAGCGCGGCCCAGCCGGGCACCGGGCGGTCCTTGGTGAACGGCATCGAAACGGGGAACGGCGGTTCGGCGGTCTCGCGTGGACCGCCGACTCTTTCGAGGATTTCCGCGTTGCGGAAGACGGGTGTGGTGCGTTTGAGCTCCCGCGAAGCGACATAGCCGATGAAGAGCACGAACAGCAGCACGAGCACTCCGCCGTAAAGCGGGGTGAGCTGCCCGAAAAGCACGAACGGAACCAGCACGAGCGGCGCGACGGCGAACAACGCGAGGTACGGCCGCGGAATGTCGACCCGCGTCGGCGAAACGATCGCGGCGAGCGCGAGCACGATTCCGATCATCGAGATCGCCGTGCCGAACACGGTCCCGAGCGCGACGTCGCCGAGGTCTTCGACGTTCAGCGTGACCCCGAGGGCGACGTCGTCGAATTCGATTCCGGTGAAGACGATGGCGAGCAGGAAGAGGGAGACACGCAACCCGGCCGCGGCGCCGACGAGGTAGGCGATCAGCTTCTCCGCGCTGAAGATCAGCAGCGCGGCACCGGCGACGAAGAGCACGATGGACATGGTTTCGGCGTTTCCCTTCCGCCGATCATCGACCCGATCTCCGATCGTGGCAGGTCACCGAAGATTCGGCTACGCCCGTTCGGCGGCAAGGAACTCCTACGATTTCCGCAGGCTCGCACCGATGCCGTCGAGGAGGAAGCCGAGGCCGATGTGGAACGTTTCGTCGGCGTCCAGGTGGGCCGCGTCGCGGATGACCTTTTCCAGTGCGGGCAGCTTGCCGGTCGCGAACGTTCGCTCCAGGTACGGCCCGAAAGCCTTCTGCCACTGCAGCTTGTCCAGCCCGGTGGTGCGTTCGGCGCGCCGCTCGGCGATCTCGCGGCGGACCGCGCCGATCGCGTACGCGTCGACCGCGGAGACCACCGGCATGACGAGGTCGAGGTCGACGCCGTCCAGTGCGGCCACCACGGCTTCGCCGCGGGCCAATGCGTGCGGGCCGAGCTGGGGGCGGCCGCCGATCAGATCGGCCAGCCACTCGTGCCGGTGCACCGCGCGGCGAGTCGCTTCGGCCAGTGACCGCAGCACTTCCCGCCAGTCGTCGCCGGCCGGGCGGATCTCCGCGTACACCGCGTCGAGCATCAGGTCGAGCAGCTCGTCCTTGGTGGCGATGTAGCCGTACAGCCGCATCGGGCCGACGTCCAGCGCCGCGGCGACCTTGCGCAGCGACACCGCGTCCAGGCCGGCCGCGTCGGCCAGCCGGGTCGCCGCGCCGACGATCAGCTCCCGGCTCAGCGGGGCCGGGGTCGGCCGGTCCGGCGGCTCCGGCCGCTCCCACACCACCATGGCGGTGACGATACAACGCACCGTGCGATACAGTGTATCTGTCAATACGGTGTATCGAAGGGGGATCCATGACCATCGCCATCGTCGGGGCCGGGCTGGGTGGCCTGGCGCTCGCGCGGGTGCTGCACGTCCATGGCATCGAAGCCGTCGTGTACGAACGGGAGGCGTCGCGCGAAGCCCGCGGCCAGGGCGGCATGCTCGACATCCACTCCGGTCAGCGGGCGCTGCGCGAGGCCGGCCTGATCGACGAGTTCTTCGCGATCGCCCGGGGCGAGGGCCAGGACATGCGGCTGCTGGAGCCGGACGGCACCCTGCTGCTGCAGGAGGACACCCCGGACGACGCCCCCATGCTGCGGCCCGAGGTCGACCGCGCCGACCTGCGTGACCTGCTGCTCGACGCCCTCCCCGAAGGCACGGTGCGCTGGGGGCACGCGTACGAGTCCGCCGAGGACGGCGTGCTGCGCTTCGCCGGTGGCGGCAGCGCCGGCTACGACCTGCTGGTCGGCGCGGACGGCGCGAACTCCCGGGTCCGCGCGCTGCTCACCGACGCCCGCCCGGCGCACCTCGGCCAGAACGCCGTCGAGATCGGCATCCCCGACATCGACCGCACGCACCCGGACCTGGCGGCGATGGTCGGCCGCGGCAACTACTGGGTGCTGGGCGACGGGAAGTCCCTGGCGGCCCAGCGCAACGGCGACGGCCGCGTCCGCATCGGCCTGAGCTTCTACAACACGGGCGAGGACTGGTTCGCCACGGCCGGCATCCCGTTCGACGACCCGGCCGCCACCCGGGCGCGGCTGATCGACCTGTTCGCGGGCTGGGACACCCGGTTCACGGCGTTGATCGCCGCCTGCGACGACCTGGTCCAGCCCCGCTCGCTCACGACGCTCCCCATCGGCCTGACCTGGCCGTCGCGCCCGGACGTGACCCTGCTCGGCGACGCGGCGCACCTGATGCCCCCGGTGGGGGAGGGCGCGAACATGGCCCTGCTCGACGGGGCGCTGCTGGCCCTCGCGCTGGCGGCTCACCCCGGCGACCACGCGGCCGCGATCGAGGAGTACGAGCGCGAGATGTTCGAACGCACCGGCGCGGCGGCCCGGATGTCGGCGAAGATGCAGGAGCTGCTGATGTCCCCGGACGCGAGCCGGCGGCTGCTGGAGTTCTTCCAGCCGGGCTGAGGTGGTGTGGCCGGGCTGGTTCTTCGGGTCGGGTTGGGGTAGAGCGCCGCCGACGGTCGGGCTGGTTCTTCCGGCCGGGCTGACCTCAGCGCGGCCGGGTGTCTCGGTGGTGGCGCTGTCGGCGGGGGCGTGGGCGAGGTTGCTGGTGTTGCCGGGTGTTGGCCGCCGCCCGGGCCGGCTCTCCCCGCCGGCGCCGGCCTCAGCGCAGCCGGACGTCCCGGCGGTGGCACTGCCGCCGGGACGCCGGCATCGGTGGCGAAGTCCGCGCCGCCGAAAGCCAGATGTCCTGCACCACTGCGCGGCCGTGGGCCGGCACCGTCGAGGCGGCCGGGCCGTGGCGGTCCGCCGCGGTGATCAGCACGTACGAGCCCGCGTGCGGGGCCTCCAGCGCGAAGAACCCGTCCGCGGCCGAAGTCGCGCGGGACGTCTGCCTGCCGTGGGTGTCCACCAACGTCAGGGTCGCGCCGGGCAGTGGTGCGCCGAGTGCGTTGTGGACCCGGCCGCGGATCTCCGTCACGCACGGCGTGACCGGCTCGGCGAGCACGCCGGTCACGAGCTCGTGCAGCAGCCGGCGCAGGTGGATCAGCTCGAGCAGCACCGGCTCGTCCGCGTGGGCGCAGTGCCGGCCCAGCGTGGCCTCCGCCGACCCGAGCAGGGCGACGACGTCCCCGTCGTCGGCGGCCTCCGTCGCCACTTCGGCCAGCGCCCGCGCGGCCGCCGCCGGGACCACCTCGGCCGGCCGGCGCAGGCGGGCGACCAGCCGGTGCGTGTGCTGCACCAGCGTCGCCGCCAGCGTCAGGCGGTGGCGGGTGGTGCGCGAACCGCCGCCCCACGGCACGGCCGCCACCAGCGGCGCCGCCACCAGGCGGAGCTGGCGCAGGTCGTTGTCCAGGACGCGGACCCGCGCGTCGAGGTCGGGCACGCCGCCCTCGAGCCGCTCGGCGACGTCGGCCAGCAGCTCGCCGAACGTGCGCAGCAGGGTGCGTTCGGCCGTGCGGACGGTGTCGCGGGTGCTCAGTGGCGTCAGCACCAGGCCGACCGCGATGCCGACGGCCGCGCCGATCGCCGTCTCCTCCAGCCGCAGCACCAGCAGGCCGGGGGAGAACTCGTTGAGCACGCTGTAGAGCTGGCTCACCATGATCGTGACGAAGAAGATCATGTAGGCGTACGACAGCCGCTGCAGGTAGAAGCCGCAGAACATGCTGCCGACGATCACCGCGAGCACCGCCGCGGTGTTCCCGGCGGTGAGGTGCGCGAGCGCGATGCCGGCGCCGAGCCCGACCAGGGTGCCCAGCACGCGGTTGACCGACTTGAGGAACACCTCCGAGCGGGTCGCCGTGCCGGTGAAGGCGACGAACGCGGCGATCACCGCCCAGTAGTAGCGCTGCTCGGACAGCAGCCGCCCGAGCACGATCGCGAGCCCGCCCGCCACGGCCACCTGCACGGCCTGCCGGGTGGTGAGATCCAGGCGCCGCAACGGGTTCCACGCGCCGCCGCGGGGTTCGACGTCGCCGGCCGCGGCGGCCGACCCGGGCAGCGCGCCCATCGCGATCGTCACCGCGGGCTCGAAGTCGCCGGTGAGGCCGTCCCGGTCCGCGCGGCGCACGACGTCGAGGTAGTCGGTGACCGCCACGGCCACCAGCCGCGCCGGGGACGTGCCCGCCCGCGCCAGCAGCGCCTCGGCCGCCCGGCCGGCGGCCGCGTAGTCGTTGCGGGCGAACAGGTCCAGCACGCCCACCGCGCCGGCGACGAGGTCGGCGTCCGGTTCGGCGGCCAGCTGCGTGCAGGCCGAGACGAGCAGGTCGATCGCGAGCTGCGCGTCCATCGTCGTGCGCCGGATCGCCGCCGCCGGGACGGCGTCCGGGAGCACCGGCACCTCCGCCGACCACGCCTCGATCATCAACGCGGATTCGGCGAGCCGGGCCTGCGCCGCGTGCACCCGCCGCAGCGACCGGTCGTCCTCCAGCAGGTGCGCGCAACGCCGGACGACGGCGCGGGCCCGCGCGCCGAACGCGCGTCGCGTGCGGGCGAGGGTGCGCGCGGGGCTGCCGCGCAGCACGGTGAGCGAGAGCAGCAGCACCCAGGCGCTCGCGATGGCGACGGCGACGAGCATCGCGGGCAGCCCGCCGAGCGTCGCGTGCAGGAACGCGGCGAAGAAGTAGCCCATCCAGACCATGAAGCCGTAGAAGAAGAACGGGACGCCGAACCGCCGGACGAACACCGCGGCGAACATCACGACGACGAACACCGCCAGCATCAGGTCGGTGTGCGGCGAGACGAGCACGCCGACCACCATCCCGAGCCCCATCGCGACGGGGAACAACGCGGCGGTGCGCACCTTCGGCCACACGCCGGTGCCGCTCAGGGCCATCGAGCCCATCATCGCGGTGATCGCGCCGAGCAGGACGGCGACCAGGGTGGCCTGCGCGCCGGCGCCGGTCAGCCGCGCGTAGAGGTAGTTGACGGCCAGCCCGGTCGTCATGGCGACGGCCGCCGAGACCGCGCTCCACAACCGGGTCAGCCCCGGGTCCGAGCCGATCGCCTTGTCCCTGATCCGGTGCACCGTCGCCGACGCGCGTCCCATCCGAGTGACTTCTCCTACCTCCGGCCGAAGATGTCGGTATCATGCCGACAATTACCGGTATGGTACCGATATGTCGGCTGGGCGGGCAATCGGCCGGAAGGTAGGTTCTCGGCATGGACGCGCTCGACCTCATCGAGGCCCACACCGCGGTCATGGTGCGCAACTTCGAGCTGCTCAGCCGCCGCACCGACGTCTACGACGAGCTGGACCGCGCCGGCTACCTGCTGCTGCGCACGCTGGAGGTGACCGGCCCGGCGGACATCACGACCCTGGCGGCGAAGCTGGGCCTCGATCCGTCGACGGTGGGCCGCCAGGTGTCGGCGATGACGTCGGCGGGCCTGGTCGACCGGACGCCGGCGGCCGAGGACCGCCGGCGGAGCATCATCGTGGCGACGCCGGAGGGCCGCACCCGCGCCCGTCGCGTCCACGCGCGCCGGCGCGCGAACCTGACGGCGATGTTCGAGGGCGTGCCGGAGGACGAGCTGCGTGTGATCGGCGAGTCGTTCGCCCGCTACAACCAGGCCGTCGCGCGCGAGTTCGACGTCAGCCTGCTGCCTGGCTGAAGCTCAGGGCACCACCAGCACCGGCCAGTGCCCGGCCCGGATGAGCTTCGTCGCCACCGAGCCCGCGAACCGGTGTCCCGCCTTCTGCGACGCGCCGACCACCACCGTGTCGGCGTGGCAGCGGTCGGCGGTGTCGCGCAGGGTGGTGTACGGGTCGCCGAACGCCCGCACCACCGTGACCGGCACGGCCAGCTCCTCGGCCGCCGTGCGCATCTGGTCGCTCAGCTCGGCGTACATCTGGGTCGCGGTGTCGTGCTCGATCAGCGTCGCCACCGCCGGCCGGAGCGGGACCAGCGGCGCCGGGCAGGCGACGAAGACGACGATGAGCCGGCTGTCCTGGCGCCGGGCCAGGCCGAAGGCGAAGGACGCCGCCCGCATCGCGGTGTCGGTGCCGTCGACCCCGGCCAGGATGGCCCGCGCGGCGGGGTCCCGGCGCGGGCCGAACCGTTCCACTGTGGACTGAAAGGCGGTGGGGTCGGCCGCGCTGCCGGTCATCGTCGCCCGCTCCTACCGCACGCTGGTTTCCGGGGTGGCCGGTTCGTCCGCGCGCGCCCCGAGGTCGATGGTCGTGCGCAGGGTGATCGGCTTGAGCAGGAGCGCCGCGATCACGCCGACCACGGCCACGGCCGCGGAGATCAGGAAGATGTGCGCGGTCGCGTCGCCGTACACGGTGTGCACCACCGACTGGATCTGCGGCGGCAGCGCCTTCAGGTTCAACGCGCTGACCCCGCCGGTCGACGCCTGGCCTTCGGGCACGTGCAGTGCGGTGGTCAGGTCGGCGGTCACCCGGTTGGCGAGGACGGCGCCGAGCACCGAGACGCCGATGGTGCCGCCGAGGGACCGGAAGAACGTGACCGTCGCGCTCGCCGCGCCGAGGTCCCGCAGCGGGACGTCGTTCTGCACGGCCAGCACCAGGTTCTGCATGGTCATGCCGACCCCGATGCCGACGACCGCCATCGCGACGCCGACCAGCCACAGCGACGTCGCGTGGTCGACTGTGCCGAGCCCGAGGAACCCGACGACGAGGATGATGGTGCCGGCCACGATGTAGGGCTTGATCTTGCCGGTCTTGCTGATCAGCCGGCCCGAGACGGTGGACGACACGAGCACGCCGGCCATCAGCGGCATGGTCAGCAGGCCCGCTTCGGTCGGGGTGAACCCGCGGCCGATCTGGAAGTACTGGCCCAGGAACACCGCGCCGCCGAACATCGCCATGCCCACCGCGAGGCTCGCCACGATCGCCAGCGCCGGCGTGCGCTGCACGACGATCTTCAGCGGCACGACGGGTTCGCGGACCTTCGTCTCCACCAGCACGGCGACCGCGAGCAGCACGACCCCGCCCGCCACCATGACGGCGGTCTGCCAGGAGAGCCAGTCGAAGGAGTTGCCGACGAAGGAGACCCAGATCAGCAGGACGCTCACGCCGGCGGCGATGAGCCCGGCGCCGACGTAGTCGACCTGGACGTCGTCGCGGCGCACGGTCTCCAGCTTCAGCGTGCGCTGCAGCACCACGAACGCGAGCACCGCGATCGGCACGCCGACGAAGAAGCACCAGCGCCAGCCCAGCCACGGTACGTCGACGATCAGGCCGCCGAGCAGCGGGCCGCCGACCGTCGCGACGGCCATCACGGCGCCGAGGTAGCCGTTGTAGCGGCCGCGTTCCCGCGGCGGGATGATCGCCGCGATCACGACCTGGACCAGCGCCTGCAGGCCGCCGACACCGATGCCCTGGAACGCCCGCGCGGCGATCAGCTGCCCGGTGTCCTGGCTGAACCCGCTGATCATCGACCCGAGCACGAAGATCACGATCGCGACCTGGACCAGCGTCTTCTTGTTGAACAGGTCGGCGAGCTTGCCCCAGATCGGGGTGGTCGCGGTCGCGGCCAGCAGGGTGGCGGTGACCACCCACGTGTACTGCGTCTGGGTCCCGTTCAGTGAGCCGATGATCAGCGGCAGCGAGGTCGAGACGACCGTCGAGCTGATCATGGCCACGAAGAGCGCGAGCAGCAGCCCGGAGAGGGACTCGAGCACCTCGCGGTGCCGCATCGCCCCGTCGGCGTTTCTTTCGGTTTTCACAGCACCCCTTCACGTTCGGGTAAATTATTGCCCACTGTGCAAACTTGCGCAATGGGAAGTTTATTCCCGCTGGTTACGCTGACCGCATGGACGCCGTCGACACCCTGCGCACCCGCAAGAAGGCGGCGACCCGCCAGTCGCTGCACGAGGCGGCGCTGCGCCTGGCGATGGAGCGCGGCCTGGACGACGTGACGGTCGAAGACATCGCCGACGAGGTGGGCGTGTCCCGCCGGACGTTCTCGAACTACTTCGCGAACAAGGAAGACGCGATCCTGCACGCGGACCGCGAGCGCACCCGGATGCTGGTGTCCCTGGTCGAGAACCGCCCGTCGGCCGAGAAGCCGTGGCAGGCGCTGCGGAGCGCGAGCGGCGAGCTGTTCCGGGCCGGGGCGGTCCCGGACCGCGTGTGGGTGGCCCAGCTGCGCCTGCTGCGACGGCACCCGTCCCTGCTGGCTCGGCAGGCCGGGGACCAGATAGCGCTGGAGCGAGACTTGGCGGCGGTGCTGACGGCGCGCAGCCGGGACGTGCCGGAGGAGTCGGCCCGCTTCATGGCGGCGACGTTCTTGGCCGCGCTGCGGACCGGGAGCGTGCTGTGGCTGGAGGCGCCGGGGGAGCAGCCGCTGCCGGAGCTGGTGGACCGGCTGCTCGGCAGCGTCAGCTTCCGGTAGTCGCGCCGGCGGTGACACGTGCCTCTCGGGCCGGGGCGAGACGGGGGTGCAGCTGGGTCCACGCGAGCAACGCGAGCAGCCCGGTCAGCCCGAACACCGCGCCCAGCCCCAGGACCGACGCCGCCGCGCCGGCCAGCGGTGAGGCCACCGTCTGGCCGATGCCCAGCCCGGCGAACGACCACGTCACGCCGCGGGCCGGGTGGGTGGGGAACACCCTGGTGGCCCACAGGATGCAGAGTCCCGTCAGCGCCATGTACGTGATGCCGAACAGCGCGCTCGAAACCAGCGCGACCGGCAGTCCGGGAGCGGGTAAGGCGAGCAGGGCGATGCCGATCGCGGCGAGCGTCCACGTGGCCAGGTTCGCCGTCCGCAGCCCGCGACGTTCCGCGCCCCGGCCGGCCAGGCCGCCCAGCAGGCCGACGACGCCGATCGTGGCCCAGCAGCACGTCGTCGCGACCGGACCCAGGCCCGCTTCGGTCAGCCGGGAGCTGGAGAACGTCCAGTACGGCGCGCTCGTCACGCCGATGAGGACGGAGTTGACCACCAGCGGCGTCACTCCGCGGGCGGGGCCCGAGGCCACCTCGGCGGGCTCGGTGCGAGGCAGGGTTCGCCACGCGACCAGCGTCATCGCCGCGCCGAGGGCCGCGAACGCCGCCCAGATCGTGGGCCAGCCGAACGCGAGCAACGGCGTGAACGCCGACGCCGCGAGCCCGAGGCCCGTGCCCGTGTTCGCCCACGTCTGCGCCCGCGCGCGGAGGCGCACCCCGACGCTCTCGCCGATGACCTGGGCGACCCCGGGCGACACGAGTCCCGCACTCGCGCCCGCGACGAAGATCCCGGCGCCGAACACCACCACGTTGCCGGCCGCGGCCATCACCGCGAGACCGGCTGTCGCCGCGGCCCCGGCCAGTGCCACCGTGCCGCGCGCGGACCGCGCCGCCGTCTTCGGGGACACCAGCAGGCCCAGTCCGTAACCGGCGGTCGAGACGCCGCCGAGGATCCCGACGGCCACGCTCGTCAGCCCGAACGTCTCGCCGAACCGCGGCACGAAGAGCCCGTAGGCGTAGCGCGCGAACCCGTAGCAGAGGGCGATCACCCCCGCCCCGGCCGCGGCGGCCGGCCACCACCGATGCGTCGTCTCCATGACTCCACCAAACAGACAGGTCTGTCTGGTGTCAAGAAATGCTACGATCGATGCAGGTAGAGACCAGAACCGAGCGGTATGGAGGCGACGTGGCGAGGACGCGTCCGGGCGACGCCGGAGCGAAGGTGCTCAAGGCGGCGTCGACGTTGTTCTACCGGGACGGCATCCACGCGGTCGGCGTCGACACGGTAGCGGCCGAGGCGGGCGTGACCAAGGCGGCGCTGTACGGCAACTTCGGCTCCAAGAGCCGCCTGGTCGTCGCGTACCTGCGTGAGCGCGACCGGCGCTGGCAGGAGCAGGTCGACGCGATCACGGCCGGCGGCGAAGACCCGCGCGTGCGGCTGCTGGCGGTGTTCGACGCCTACGAGACCTGGCTGTCGGCCGAGAGTTACCGCGGCTGCGCGTTCCTCAACGCGGCCTCGGAGTTCCCCGACCCCGCGGACCCGGTCCGGGAAGTGGTCCGCCACCACAAGACCGCCCTGCGCGGCTACCTGGCCGCGCAGCTCAAGCGGCTCGGCGCAGGGCACGCGGACCACGAAGACCTCGCAGACGAGCTGATGCTCCTGCTGGAGGGCGCGGCCGTCCAGTCGGTGGTCGCCCAGGACGCCCGGCCCTTCCGCGTGGCGAAGCGCCTCGCCGGGACGCTGCTCGCCTGAGCGTCAGTGCACCCGCGTGCTCTCCGCGTACTCCTCGTCGGGCAGGTGCAGGTCGGAGACGGTGATGTTGACCTCGACGACGTCGAGGCCGGTCATCCGCTCGATGCCGGTGATCACCGTGCGGCGGATGGACCGGCCGACGTCGGCGATCGGCACGCCGTACTCCACCACGATCTCCAGGTCGACCGCCGCCTGCTTTTCGCCCACCTCGACGGAAACGCCTTGCCCCGCCGAGGCGGTCGCGCCGGGGATGCGCTCGCGCAGCGCCGAAAACGCGCGGGCCGCGCCGCCACCCAGCGCGTGCACGCCTGCCACTTCGCGGGTGGCCAGGCCGGCGATCTTCTGCACGACGACGTCGGCGATGGTCGTCGCGCCCTGATCGGTGCGGGGCGCGACGGCGGCCGCCGCGGTCTTGCCGGTCGTGGTCATGTCAGCTCCTGGGAGTCGCGGGAATGCTTGTGCGGTAAGGACCCCGGCCGCCGCGGAACGTCACGCCCCGATCGGGTGATCGGTGGTGTGCCGCCGGTCGCGCCGCAGCGCCAGCAGCACCGGAGCCAGGCCGAGCAGCGCCACCACACCGTTGGCCGTGTGCAGGAAGACCGTCATCCCCGTGGTCGGCGGTTCCGTGTGGAGCAGGTGGTAGCAGAAGTGCGGCACCTGCCAGACCGAGAACGCCAGGGCGGCCGGCACGACGAAGTGCGTCTTCGGCTTCACCAGGGCGATGGCCAGCAGCAGCGCGATCCCCAGGGTCGCGCCGCCGAAGTCGTGCGCGTAGTGCTCGCTGAACGGCGGGTTCAGGTCCACCGTCGGGAAGTGTTCGTAGAAGCTCTCCGGGGCGAAGGCGTTCCAGGCGCCGACGACCAGCTGCTCGAGGAACGGGAGCACCAGCGTCAGCCGGATGGCGAGGGTGTTCATCAGTGACCTTTCAGGACGTTTCGGTGGTGCGCTCGACCTGGCGCACGTAGTCGGCGAAGGTGCGGACGCCTTCGCGGTGCGGGCCGGCGGGCAGCAGGCCGCCGTCGGTCATGGCCTTGCCCGCGGCCCCCGGCAGCCGGACGGGCACGACGACCTTCCGGACGCGGCGCGCCTTGACCAGCCGGCGCGCCATGTCCACCATCTGCAGCCGTTCGGGCCCGGCGAGCGGGGGCAGGTAGCCGGCCGGGGGCCGGCCGACCTGCTCGCCCAGCGCCCGTGCCACCTCGACGGCGGCCACCGGCTGGCAAAGCTGGCGCGGCACCGGCACGAACGGGCCGAAGGCGTCGTCGATGAGCGGTTCGGGGAACTCCTGGAACTGGGTGGCGCGCAGGATCGTCCACGGCACCGGCCCGGTTTTGACGTGCTCTTCCTGCGCCCGCTTGCCCGCGTAGTAGCCGAGGTCGACGTCGTCGATCCCGACGATGGACAGCGTGACGATCTGGCCGACACCCGCTCGCGCGCCCGCGGCGACCAGGTTGCGCGCGGCGCCGCCGAAGAACTCGACCGCCGGTTTCCGCCGCACCGTGACGATGTTGCTCACGTCGACGATCTCCGCGCACCCGGTCAGCGCGTCGGCCAGCCCGGCGCCCGTGGTGAGGTCGACGCCGCTCGACCGCGCGAGCACGACGGGCTCGTGCCCGGCCTCGGTCAGCTCACGCACGACGAGCTTGCCCATCAGGCCGGTTCCGCCGGCCACTGCCACCCGCATCGATGTCCTCCTCGCTTCGGCTTCCCCCACCAGACTGAGTAGCCCGCCGGAACGTGACAGCGTGCGGCCGCCGTCACACCGGCGGGTGAACTCGATGTTCGATGTCCAGGTTTTGCTACTATCGCGGCGTGCGGATGAACCAGGGTGTCGAGTGGGCGATGCACGTGCTGCTGTCCCTCGCCTGGGCGGGTGACGAGCGCCCGGTGCCCACCGCGCGGCTCGCCGCCAGCTACGACCTTCCCCAGGCGTACCTGCACAAACAGCTGCAGGCGCTCGCCCGGGCCGGGATCATCGAGTCGCTGCCCGGCGCGAAGGGCGGATTCCTGCTCGCGCGGCCGCCGGAGAAGATCACCCTGATGGATGTGGTCACCGCGATCGAAGGCACCGAGCCCGCGTTCGCCTGCACCGAAATCCGCAAGCAGGGCATGGGGGAAAACGCGCCCAAGAGCGCGTTCCGCCAGACCTGCGCGGTGAACGCGGCGATGCAGCGGGCCGAGCTGGAGTGGCGGCGGTCCCTGGCTGCCCAGACCATCGCCGACGTCAAAGCGGCGGCCGAGGCCCACGCGCCGTCCGCCCCGCGGCTCGCCCGGCAGGCCTACGGCCGGGGGTGAACGCCGGCCCCGGGAGCCGATCCCGCCGGGCTCGACGTCGAGGACCTGCCGGTGCCGGTTTCCGGGCGTCTCCGTCCCGCCGAAACCTTGACATTGAATATCCAGGTTTCTAAGGTCCAGCTTGCCGGCCGCGGAAAGCCGGCGCGGAAGGAGAACCTGGATGTCAAATATCCTGATTGTCGGTGGCGGGTTCGCCGGGGTGTGGAGCGCGGCGAGCGCGGCGAAACTGCGTCGAGCCCACGGACTGTCCGAACCGGACCTGCGGATCACGGTGGTCACCGCGGGCGACGACCTCGTCATCCGGCCGCGGCTCTACGAAGCCGACGCCGACCGGATGCGGGTGCCCCTCGACCGCGTGCTGGGCCCGATCGGCGTGCGCCGGGTGGCCGGGACGGTGACCGGCATCGACACCGCGACCCGCGCGGTGACCGCGATCCGCCGGGACGGCACCACCGCCGAGCTCCCGTACGACCGGCTGGTGCTGGCTTCGGGCAGCCAGGTCGTCCGGCCGAAGGTGCCCGGCGCGGAGCACCTGTTCGACATCGACACGCTGGCCGGCGCGGCCACACTGGAAGCACACCTGCGGCGGCTCCCCGAGCGGCCGGCCGAAGCGGGCCGGTACACCGCGGTCGTCGTCGGCGCGGGCTTCACCGGCCTCGAGATCGCGACCGAGCTGATCGGCCGGCTCGGCGACATCGCGCCGGCCGACCGGATCCGGGTCGTGCTCGTCGAGCGGCTCGAGGAGGTCGGCCCCGAGCTCGGCCCGGGCCCGCGCCCGGCAATCGAAAAGGCGCTCGCCGACCTCGGCGTCGAAGTGCGGCTCGGGGTCAGTGTCGCGGAAGTGACCCGCGACGAGGTGCGGCTGTCCGACGGCTCGGTCATCCCGGCGGCGACGGTGGTGTGGACGGCGGGCATGACCGCCAGCCCGCTCACGGCCGCGATCCCGGGCGCGAAGGACCGCTTGGGCCGCCTCGACGTCGACGAGCACCTGCGCGTGCGCGGGCTCCCGGAGGTGTTCGCGGCGGGCGACACCGCCGCGGCCGTGTCGCCCGCGGAAGGGCGCGTCGTCATGCAGAGCTGCCAGCACGCGGTGCCGCAGGGCAAGTTCGCCGGGCACAACGTGGCCGCGGACCTGCTCGGCGAAGCGCTGGTCACGTTCCAGCCCATGCCGTACGTGACGTGCCTCGCGCTCGGCCCGGCGGGCGCGGTGGTGACCGCGGGCTGGGACCGCGAGGTGCAGATGACCGAGCAGCAGGCCAAGTACCTGAAGACCACGATCAACACGGAATGGATCTACCCGCCGGTCGACGACCCGGCCGCGTTGCTGGAGCAGGCGGGCCCGAAGGCGGAGTTCCCCGAATACCGGCCCGAGGAGCGGCGGGCGAGCTGACCGATCCCGGGTCCCGCACGCTTTCGAAAGTTTCGCCACTCATTGCCAACACCGCGCATCGCCGGTTACGGTCGTCTGGGAGCGCTCTCAGTCCGGATCACCATCAGCACGCCGACGAAGCCGAGGAGATGGCGAATGCGGGCAAGAAAGCTGCGGGCCGGGCCGGTCCTGCTCATCGTGGTGGCCCTCGGGCTGACCGGGACCACCGCGGCGGCCGCGGACTACGAACGGCTGCTCAACGGCACCTTCTCCGGCGGCACCCTCGACCCCTGGTGGGCCGGGGCGGGCACGACCGGGCACGTCACCGCCGGGGAGTTCTGCACCGACGTGCCCGGCGGCACCGCCAACGGGTACGACGCGCTCGCCGGCCAGAACGGCGTGCCGTTCGAAGCGGGGCAGCCGTACACCCTGTCCTTCGACGCGCACGCGACGACCGCCCAGCAGATCTCCGCCGTCGCGGGCGAAGCCGTGTCGCCCTACCGGCAGATCTCACGCACCGAGCTGACCGTCACTCCCGCGAAACAGCACTTCACCGTCACCTTCACGTCCACTTTGGACTTCCCGGCCGCCGGCAACGGGCAGCTGGCGTTCTGGTTCGGCGGCCAGGCCGCCGCCAACACCGTCTGCCTGGACGACATCTCCCTCGTCGGCGGAATCGTGCCGCCCGGGGGACTGCCGCCGACCAGCGGCATCCGGGTGAACCAGGAAAGCTACGTCCCGGGCCTGCCCAAGCGGGCCACGCTGGTCAGCGACTCGGCCACCGCGCAGACCTGGACGCTGAAGAACTCCGCCGGCGCCGCCATGGCCACCGGGCAGACCCGGCCGCGGGGCGCGGACGCCGCGTCCGGTGAGAACGTGCACGAGATCGACTTCTCCGCCTACGACACCGCGGGCACCGGATACACGCTGAGCGTCGGGGGCGAGACCAGCTTCCCGTTCGACATCTCGGCCGCCGGACCGCAGCGGCTTCGGTACGACTCGCTGGCGTTCTTCTACCACCAGCGCAGCGGAATCGCGATCGACGCCGCGTACGTCGGCGCCGCCTACGCACGCCCGGCCGGTCACGTGAACGTCGCGCCGAACCAGGGCGACGACAACGTTCCGTGCCGGTCGGACCTGAACTGCGGGTACACCCTCGACGTGCGCGGTGGCTGGTACGACGCCGGCGACCACGGCAAGTACGTCGTCAACGGCGGCATCGCCGCGTGGGAGCTGCTCGACGAGTACGAACGCGCGCTGCGGCTGGGTGACGCGAGCGCGTTCGGCGACGGCACGCTGGCCATCCCCGAGCGCGCCAACGGCGTGCCGGATCTGCTCGACGAAGCCCGCTGGGAAGTCGACTTCCTGCTCTCCATGCAGGTGCCCGACGGCAAGCCGAACGCGGGCATGGTGCACCACAAGATCCACGACGCGCAGTGGACGTCGCTGCCGACCCGGCCCGACCAGGACAGCCAGCCGCGCCGGCTGTCACCGCCCAGCACCGCCGCGACGCTGAACACGGCCGCGGTCGCGGCGCAGGCGTCGCGGCTGTGGCGGACCATCGACGCCGCGTACTCGGCGAAGCTGCTCGCCGCGGCGGAAAAGGCTTACGCGGCCGCGAAAGCCAACCCGGACGTCCTCGCCGATCCGAACGACGGCACCGGCGGCGGCACCTACAGCGACTCCACCGTCACCGACGAGTTCTACTGGGCCGCCGCGGAGCTGTTCGCCACCACCGGGAAGAGCGCGTACCGCGCCGACGTCACCGGATCCGCGCTCTACCGCGGGAAGAGCTTCACCACGCACGGCTTCGACTGGGCGGCCACCGGCGCGCTCGGGGATATCACGCTCGCGATCGTGCCCACCGACCTCCCCGCCGCGGACGTCGCCGCGACCCGGGCGGCGATCACCACGACCGCCGACGCCCACCTGACCCGGATGGCGGCCATGGGTTACCCGGCGCCGTACCGGACCGCCGACGGCTCCTACGAATGGGGCTCGAACGGGCTGGTCGCCAACAACGGCGTCGTGCTCGCCCTGGCCTACGACTTCACCCGGCAGGACAAGTACCGCGCCGGCGCGTTCGCGGCGCTCGACTACCTGCTCGGCCGCAACCCGGCGAACTACTCGTACGTCTCCGGCCACGGCGACCAGCCGGTGCGCAACGTCCACCACCGGTTCTGGGCGCACGAGCTGGACGCGTCGCTGCCGACCGCGCCACCCGGCGCGCTATCCGGCGGCCCGAACAGCGGCCTGCAGGACCCGACCGCGGCCCGGTTGCTCGCCGGCTGCGCGCCGCAGCGTTGTTTCGTCGACGACATCCAGGCGTACTCGGTGAACGAAGTCGCGATCAACTGGAACTCGGCGCTGGCCTGGCTGGCCGGGTGGACCGCAGAGCAGTCGTCGTCCACAGTGGACACCACGCCGCCCGGCGCGCCCGGCGCCCCGGTCGTGTCCGCGGTGTCGAGCGGTGGAGCCACGGTGACCTGGCCGGCGGCTTCGGACCCGGAAAGCGGCGTCAAGGACTACGACGTCGTCCGCGTGGACGGCTCGGCGCGCACGGTCCTCACCACCGTCACCGGCACGACCGCGACGCTGACGGGCCTCACACCGTCGACCGCATACACGCTGGTCGTGGTGGCCCGCAACGGCGTCGGCCTAGCGGGCCCGGACTCGTCGTCCGCGCGGTTCACCACCCAGCCGGCGACCCCGGCCGGTGGCTGCGCGGTGACGTACACGGCGAACACCTGGAACGGCGGCTTCACGGCTGCCGTCACCGTGAAGAACACCGGCACCACGGCCTGGACGAGCTGGCGGCTCGGCTTCACCTTCCCGGGCACCCAGAAGGTGACGCAGGGCTGGTCGGCGACCTGGACGCAGTCCGGCGCGGACGTCACGGCCACGGCCCTGCCGTGGAACGGCGCGCTCGCCCCGGGGCAGGCGGCATCGGTCGGCTTCAACGGCAGCCACACCGGGGCCAACCCGAACCCGGCCGCGTTCACGGTGGACGGGAAGACCTGTGGCTGAGTGGAGGTAGTCGCCACCGAAGAGGGCGGATCAGTGGGATGTTCCGCCCTCTTCTCCGTCCCGTGAGCGCGCTTAAGGTCGCCGGGAAACCCGACGACCGACGGAGACGATCATGGACGGGCTGATGCAGCCGCGGCCGCTCACCATCGCCCACATCCTGGACCGGGCCGAGCGGCTCTTCGCGCACAAGGAAGTCGTGACGGCCGGCGAACGGCGCACGTACGCCGAGGTCATGGGCACCGTGCGCCGCCTCGCCACCGCGCTGGCCTCCCTCGGCGTCCCGGCCGGGGCCCGGGTCGGCACGTTCGCGAGCAACACGCGGCGCCACTTGGAGCTCTACCTCGGCGTGCCGGCCACCAAGCGGGTGCTGCACTCGATCAACATCCGGCTTTCCGCCGAGCACCTCGAATACATCGTCGACCACGCCGAGGACGACGTCGTGTTCGTCGACCGCGGGCTGCTCCCGCGGATCTGGCCGAGCGCCGACCGGCTGCCGAAGGTGCGGCACTGGGTGGTGCTGCCCGACGGCACGGACACCGGGATCCCCGCGGACCCCCGGATCCTGGACTACGACACGCTGATCTCGGCGGCCGAGCCGTTCGCGGGGTCGTTCGAGGCCGCCTTCACGCTCGCGGAGGAGAACCTGGCCGCCGGCCTGTGCTACACCTCCGGCACGACCGGGCCGCCCAAAGGCGTGCTCTACAGCCACCGGTCCACGGTCCTGCACTGCCTGGGCACCCTCGCCGCCGGCCTGATCGGCCTCCGCGAAAGCGACGTCGTGCTGCCGATCGTCCCCATGTTCCACGCGAACGCCTGGGGCCTGCCCTACGGCGCGATGATGGCGGGCGCCGCACTGGTTCTGCCCGGTGCGTCGGCGGATCCGGCACATCTGCTGCGGTTGATGGCGGCCGAGCGGGTGACCGTCGCCGGCGCCGTCCCCACGGTCTGGACCAGTCTCGCGCCCGAATTGGGCGGGCACGACCTGAGCGCGACGCGCTTCCTGCTCGGCGGTGGTTCCGCCGTCCCGCCGGCGCTGTCGGAGACCTACCGGGCCGCGATCGGCGTCCCCATCACCCATTCCTGGGGGATGACGGAGGTGAGCCCGGTCGGGGTCATCGGCGGCACGCGGTCCCAGCACCGGGACGCCACCGAAGCGGAGCAGGTGGCCGTGCGGGGTGCGCAAGGCCAGCCGCTGCCGCTGGTGAACGTCCGGATCGTCGACGTCGAGACCGGCGCCGAGCTGCCGTGTGACGGGCGGGCCGTCGGCGAGCTGCAGGTCGCGGGCCCGTGGGTGGCCGGCGGCTACTTCCGGGTGGACGCCGCCGGCAGCTTCACCGGCGACGGCTGGCTGCGCACCGGCGACCTGGCCACCCTCGACGCGCAGGGCTACCTGCGGCTGGTGGACCGGATCAAGGACCTGATCAAGTCCGGCGGCGAGTGGATCTCCTCGGTCGAGCTGGAGGCCGCCATCGCCGCCCACCCCGACGTCGTGGAGGTGGCGGTGATCGCCCGCCCGGACCCGCGGTGGATGGAACGGCCCGTCGCCTACGTCGCGTTGCGCGAAGGCAGCGCCACCACGGCCGACGACCTGCTGGCGCATTTGACGCCGTTGGTGGCGAAGTGGTGGCTGCCCGACGAGTTCGTGTTCCTGGCCGCGTTGCCGAAGACGGGCACCGGCAAGCTTTCGAAGCTCGACCTCCGGGAGCGGATCGCTTAGGAGCCACGAGGCCCTGGCATGCCGATGCGGTTTCTGCTCACCGCCGGCCAAGCCGGCGACAACCCAGAACTGCTGCCGCTACTGGACGGCATCAGCGTCGCCCGCCTCGGGCCCGGGCGCGGGACCGCGGGATCACCTTCGTCAGCCCCGAGCGGGACGATCAGACCGCCCGCCGCGCCGCCAAGGGTTCTCGCGGCGGGCGACCATCGGTCTTCGATGCCGAGGTCTGCAAGCAGCGCAACGTGGTCGAACGGTGCTTCAACCGGCTACGCCAAACGCGCTGCCTACTGCCAGGCCGGACTCACCATCGCCGCCATCGTGCTCTGGCTCCGATGACCTGTAGGACAGCTCCTAGCCGATCGTCGCGCGGAGCCGGTGCAGGCGGAGGCCGAGCTGCAGCTCCAGGTCGTTGCCCTGGCGCCAGTCGAAGCCGAGGACCGTGCCGGCGCGGTCCAGCCGCTTGAGCAGCGTGTTGACGTGCACGTGCAACGCCCGGGCCGTCGCCGCGACGTTCGCGCGGTGGTCGTAGTAGGCGGCCAGGGTGTCCACCAGCTCGGTGCCGCGCTGGTCGTCGTAGTCGAGCAACGCGCCGAGCGTGCCGGCGAGGAAGTGGTCGAGCTCGCCGGCCCGCTCGGCGTCGAACACCATGGCGTACAACGCGTATTGGCGCGTGGTCGCTCCGGTGTCCGTGTGCCCGAGGGCACGCAGCACCGCGCCGCAGCGGCCGGCGAGCGAGAACGCGCGGGACCAGTCGTGGCCCGCCGCCCGTTCGCCGACGACCAGGACCGGGGCGCCGAGCGTCCGGCGGAGTCTGGTGTGGACTTCCGGCACCGTGGTGTCGTCGCCCGGCAGCAACAGCGTTGCGCGGCCCAGGTGTTCGCCGGCCAGCCCGCCCAAGTCCCGGGCGATGTCGTGCAGGTGGCGGGCGAGGTCGGGCGAAGCCACCGCGGGGGAGTCCGCGACCAGCACCAGGTCCAGGCGGTCGGGGTCGATGCCGCGGGCCCGGGCGCGGGTGCGCTGGGCCGGGCTGATCCCCGGGCCGCCGAGCAGGAGCTCGGTCAGCAGCTCGCCGCTCACCCGTTCGCCGGCCTCGGCCACCGCCCGCTCCTTGAGGATCAGCAGCCCGAGGATGTGCGTGGCCCGTTCGAGGGTGCGCACGTCCGTGTCGTCCGGAACGCCGTCGCGGCGCCACACCAGGGCGCCCAGATAGCTGTCGCCGGCCTGGATCGCCGCCACGCTCAGGCCGGCGGCCACCGTGCAGCGGCCTGAGCGCCGGGCGGCTTCGACGGCGTCGGCCAGCTCGATCTCGCCCGCCCGGTCCAGGAGCGCGACGCTGCCGCCGAGCTGGTCGGCGAGCAGGTGCGCGACGTCGTCGGGCGACCCGCCGGCCAGCACGACCCCGGTCAGCGCTTCGTGGATCGCCTGCGCCCGCTCGATCTTCCGGTACGCGCTTTGCAGCTCCTGCAACGCGGTCCGGCTCGCTTCGTAGAGGCGGGCGTTGTCGAGCGCGACCGCGGCGTGGTCGGCGAACGCGTTCAGCAACGCGATTTCGTCGGCCTGGAACGACCTTTCCGAGCGGTACGCGGCGAACAGGGCCCCCACCGCCTCACCCCGGATGACCAGCGGCACCCCGAGCAGCGCGACCAGGTCCTCGGTCCCGACCAGCCGGTCGAAGTCCGGGTCGTGCTGGATGCGGGTCGAGGACGCGTAGTCGCGCACCCAATGCGGGCTCCGCGAAGCCAGCACCTTGCCGCCGAGCCCCACCGTGGCCGGGATGGCCGCCGCGAGGAACTCGGCGGAGATCGTGCCGTCCGACGCGCGGGCCGACAGCCTGCCGTCCGCGCCGACCAGCGAGAGGTAGGTGAAGTCGGTGCCGATCAGGTCGTGGGCGTGGTGGACGATGGACTGCAGGACCTCGTCCAGCCCGCCGAGCGCGGTGAGGGACTTGACGGTCGCGTACAACGACGCCAGCTCCCGCTGCCGGCGCGCGAGCGGTGCTTCCTCGGTCACCACGCCTCCTTCTGCGCGACCGGGTGGACGAAAGGCCCACCGCCGCGGGGTGAGGAGTGGGTGGTCCACACCTCCGGCCGCAGCGTAACCGCGACCTACCATGACCGCCATCACCTGGCTCGCTCACCAACGAAGGCGGCGTCCATGGCACTCCCGCTCACCCAACCCGAAGGACAGCCCGGCCAGGTCGGCGCCGGCTCGTCCCCGACCCGCCGCCGCGCGTTCCGCAAGCTGCTGGCCGCCGGGCTGATCGGCAGCTCGATCGAGTGGTACGACTTCTTCCTCTACGGCACCGCGGCCGCGCTGGTGTTCCCCAAGGTGTTCTTCCCGCACTCGTCCGCGCTCACCGGGACCCTGCTGGCGTTCAGCACGTTCTGGGCCGGGTTCGTGGCGCGCCCGATCGGCGGCGTGCTCGCCGGGCACCTCGGCGACAAGTACGGCCGCAAGCCGGTCGTCGTCGCCTGCCTGGCGGTGATGGGAGCGGCGACCTTCCTGATCGGCTGCCTGCCCACGGCGTCGGCCGTCGGCTCGCTGGCGCCGATCCTGCTGGTCACGCTGCGGTTCGTGCAGGGTCTCGCGGCCGGCGGCCAATGGGGTGGCATCGTCCTGCTGCTGACCGAATCCGCCAGCCCCAAGCGGCGCGGCTTCGCCGGCACGTTCGGGCAGACCAGCGTCCCGGTCGCGGTGATCCTGTCGAACCTGATCTTCGTGGCCGCCAGCGGGTTGATGCCGGACGCGGACTTCCTCGGCTGGGGCTGGCGGATCCCGTTCCTGCTCAGCGTCGTGATGTTCGGGGTGGTGCTCTACATCCAGGCCAAGGTGGAGGACACGCCGGAGTTCCGGCGGCTGCGGGAAGAGGTGGCGGGCCGGGAAGGCCCGGTCGTGCGGGCGCCGCTCGCCCAGGTGTTGCGCCGCAAGTGGGTGACCATCCTGCTCGGCTGCGGGCTCCTGTCGGCCACCAACAGTCTTTTCTACGTCAGCATTTCCGGTCTCCTGAGCTACGGCACCGGCACGCTGAAGCTCCAGCGGGACGCGCTGCTCGCGGTGGTGCTGATCAGCTCCGTGGCGATGCTCCTGGCCATCCCGTGGTCCGGGCACTTCTCGGACCGGATCGGCCGCCGGCCGCTGATCCTGATCGGCGGCCTGGGCGTCGCGGTCTGGGCGTTCCCGTACTTCGGGCTCGTCGACACCGCTTCGCTGCCGCTGATCTTCGTCGCGGTGGCCGTGGGGTTCGCGTTCCAGTGCATCACCTACGGCCCGATCGCGAGCTTCCTCGGCGAGCTCTTCGCCCCCGAAGTCCGCTACTCGGGCGCGTCGCTGGCCTACCAGCTCTCGGCGATCATCGTCAGCGGCGGCACGCCGTTCCTCATGACGGCGCTGATCGCGAAGACCGGCAGCACCGTGCCGGTCGCCGTCTACATCACCGTGATGGGCCTGATCACCTTCGCCAGCGCGTGGTTCCTGCCCGAGACGAACCCCGCCGAGGTCCGCGAAGACCCGCACGCCATCCCGGGCGCGCACCTCTACCGCGCAGAGGCGAGGCCCGAATGATCCGCCGGCTGGCCCTGCCAGGGGCCGTGGTCGTCCTGGCCGCCACGATGGCCGGCCCCGCGGCCGGCGCGACGACGACGAGCTGTGCCGGCCTGGCCGGGCTGGCGATCCCGGCGTCGGTGATGAGCCTGCCGACGAACGGCGGCCAGGTCACCGCGGCCGCCCTGCTGACCAGCGTGGTCAGCGGCAAGACCGTGCAGTACTGCCAGGTCGACGCCGACCTCCGGCCGGTCGACCCGGCCGCGCCCGCGATCAAGATGCGCGTCGCCCTGCCCGAAGACTGGAACCGCAAGGCATTGATGTTCGGCGGGGGCGGCTTCGACGGCACCATCCCCGACCTGACGGCGAACGTGCCCTTCGGCCCGGCCGGCCGGCCGGTGCCGCTCGCCCGCGGGTACGCGACGTTCGCGAGCGACTCCGGCCACCAGCAGAACCCGGCGGCCCCGCCGTCGTTGGACGGCTCCTTCGGCGTGCACGACGAAGCGCTGACCAACTTCGCCGCCGGGGACGCCCTCAAGAAGACCCTCGACGCGAGCTTGTTCCTGATCCGGCACCGGTACGCGGCGAAGCCCGCGGACGTCTTCTTCGCCGGTGGGTCGACGGGCGGCCGCGAAGCCCTCGTCGTGGCCCAGCGGTGGCCGACGGCGTTCGACGGCGTGATTTCGGCCTACCCGGCGTGGAACAACATGGCCGAGATCCTGGATCTGGGTCACCTGGCGCAGGTCTTGTCCCGGCCCGGCGCGTTTCCCGGCGTCGAGAAGCAGACGTTGCTCTACACCAGCGTCATCAAGGTGTGCGACGGTGGGGACGGGCTCGCGGACGGCGTCGTCTCGAACCCGGCCGGCTGTCACTTCGACCCGCGCGCGCTCCGCTGCCCGGGTGGCGCCGACACCGGCCCGGCCTGCCTGTCGGATCCGCAGATCGGGGCGGTGACCGCCGTGGCGTCGCCGTTCCGGTGGCCGTACCGGATCGCCAGCGGGGAGACCGCGTACCCGGGCTTCCCGGTCCTGTCCGGAGCGGACATGCGGACGCCGTTCCTCGGGTTCGGCACCACCCCGCCGGCCCGGCCGATGCCGGCGACGAGCGGCTACGGGATGCAGTACTGGGACCAGTGGGTCAAGTACTTCCTGACCCGGGACCCGGACCACGACTCCCTCTCGCTCGACCCGCGCCGGCCCGGCAAGTGGCTCGGCCGGATCAGCGCGCTGTCCACGATCGAGGACCGCAACAACGCGGACCTGCGCTCGTTCGCCCGCGCCGGTGGCAAGCTCCTCCTGCTGCACGGGGCGGCCGACGAACTGGTTTCCCCGTACTCCACGAGCGACTACTACGAGCGGGTGCGGGCCGTGGCCGGACCCCGGCTGACCGACGCGTTCCTGCGGTACTACGTAGTGCCGGGGGCGAACCACGCCAACTTCGGCACCCCGGCGTTCGCCGCCGGCTGGGACTCGCTTTCGGCGCTGGAGCGCTGGGTGGCGCAGGGGCGGCCGCCGGCGGCCCCGGTCGTGGCCGACCAGGCCCACGACCGCACCCGTCCGCTGTGCGCCTACCCGGCCTGGCCGCGCTACCGCGGCGGCGATCCGGGCCAGGCCTCGAGCTTCGCCTGCGTGCGGTGAGGGCTACCTGCGGCGGTCGGCGTCGGTGCTGCGCTACCTCGGTTCCTGACGCCCGCCCAGCACCCGCCTCTCCACCACCAGGAACAGCCAGTTCAGCAGGTTGCCGAGCAGGCCGACCAGTGCGATCCACGCCCACACCGCGGTCAGGTCGAAGCTCTGGCCGGCGAGCTGGAACTGGTAGCCGATCCCGTTGGTGGCGCCGACCAGCTCGGAGATCACCATCAGCACGAGGGACAGGCCGAGCGCGATCCGCAGGCCGGCGAAGATCTTGGGCAGCGCCGCCGGCAGGACGACGGTGACCAGCAGCCGTGTCCCACGGGCGCCGTACACGCGGGCGGTGTCGACCATGACCGGGTCCACCGACTGCGCGCCCTGCACGGTGTTCAGCAGCACCGGCCACACCACGCCGAACACGATCGTCGCCAGCTGGACCGGGGTGCCGAGCTTGAACAGCACCAGGAAGACCGGCAGCAGAGCGGGGGCCGGCAGCGCGCGGCCGAAGTTGACGATGGCGTCGGCGTAGTCGAGCGTGGCGCGGGAGCGGCCCAGCACCAGCCCGAACGCGACGCCGACCGCGCCGCCGATGAGCCAGCCGGCTAGCAGCCGCCCCAGGCTCGGGCCGATGTTCTCGATCGCCACCTTCGTCAGGAACAGGTGGCTCACCGGGCCGGCGAACCACAGTTCGCGCATCTTCCCGGCGATCTCGACCGGCGTCGGGAAGTACACGTCGTCGAAGTACGCGGTCAGTGCCTGCCAGACCAGCAGGCAGCCGGCGAACACCGCCCACCGCCGCAGCGCCCCGGTCACCAGCCGGGCGGGCACCTCGGTCATCGCGCCTCCCCGGGCGCCCACGCGACGAACTTCCGTTGCAGTGCCGCGAACGCGGTGTTGCTCAGGTACCCGAGGACCCCGGCGACCACGGCGCCCGCGAGCACGATGTCCAACCGGCCGCTCTCCTCGCCGTACCGGACGACGTAGATCCCGATGCCGCGTTCCCCGCCGAACACCAGCTCCGTCGACACCACCACCAGCAACGCGAACGTCGCCCCGATGCGCAGGCTGGTGATCGCGAACGGCACGACGTCGGGCAGCTTGACGCGCAGGAGGATCGCCACCGGGCCCAGCCCGAACGACCGCGCGGTTTCGACGTACCCGGGCTCGACTTCCCCGAGTGCGTAGACGATGTTGAACAGGATCGGCCAGATCGCGGCGTAGGCGGCGAGCGCGATCTTGGTGTTCGGACCGTCCACCAGGATGATGGAGAAGAGCGGGAACCACATGATCGCCGGGATCGGCCGCAGGAACTCGATCACCGCGCCGACCGCGGCGCGCACCGGTGGGATGCTGCCCAGCAGCAGCCCGCCGGGCACGGCGACGAGCACGGCGAGGCCCACCGCGAGCAGCCACGCGAGCAGCGTCGCGACCAGGTCGAGCAGGAACTCACGCTCGCCGAGCAGCCGGGCCAGCGCGACGGCGACCTCGGACGGCGGCGGGAAGTACTCCCGCTCGAGCACGCCGGAGCGGCTGAACCCCTCCCAGGCGAGGAGGAGCACAGCCACCCCGGTGAGGCGGCGGAGGAACCGGCGCATGACCTACGACGCCGGCGCCCGGTAGACCATCGGGCCGACGTCGAACTTCTGCTTGAGGTCGCCGTAGGTCAGCATCAGGTCGGCGACCTGCTGCAGCCGGGCCTGGTCGACCGCGGCGGGGAACACTCCGGTGGCGACCGCCTGCGCGACCGCGGGTTCGATCTTCGCGTAGTCCTGCAAGGTCTTGCGGACGGTCTGGTCGTCGGCCAGGTCGCCCTGACCCTTGGCCATCGCGCGGGCGAAGGCGGCGGTCGTCTTCGGGTCGTTCGCGACGAAGGCCGCCGGCGCGACGTAGCCGCTGATCGAGAAGTCCGCGACCGGCCCGGTCGCCCGGTCGGCCACGACCTTGACGCCGAGCTTCTGCTTGGCCATGGTCAGGTTCGGCTCCTGCAGCGACATGACGTCGATCTGCCCGGTCTGCAGGGCGTTCAGCGCGTTCGCGGTCGGGATGACCTTGAACCGGACCTGCCCCGGGTCGGCCCCGGCGGCCTTGATGACGGCCTTGCTGGTGAGCGTCACGTTGCCGACCAGCGCGTTGACGCCGACCGACTTGCCGGCCAGGTCCTTCGGCGAGGCGATCGGCGACTGCGGCATCGCGACCAGCGCGGTCATCCCCGGCTTGGCCCGCAGGCCGTCCGCGACCGCCCGCAGGTCGGCGGCCCCCTCGGCCTGGGCCGCGACGAACGACGTCCAGTTGCCGAAGGCGAAGTCCAGCTCGCCGGTCTTGAGCTTGGGCACCGCCTCGGTGGCGCTCTTGATGGTGACCAGCTCGACGTGGAGGCCTTCGGCGTCGAAGTAACCGGCGCTGCGGGCCCGTTCGAAGCCGGCGATGTCGATCAGCTGCGGGATGATGCCGACCTTGACGGTGGACTTTTCGACCTTGTCGTTGCCGCCCGCGGTGTCGTCCGACCCGCCGAGCAGGCCGCACCCGCCCACCGAGGCGACGGCGACAACGGTGACTGTGGCGGTGATCCACCGCCGGAATGCACGCATAAACCCCTCCCTGGCTCGGGGGAAGACTACCGGGTGGTTCTTGTCCGGCAGCGGGAAAATGTGAAAATATCCGACCGGACTGCTGGGGGGTCGGCAATGCCCGAAACGGACGAATTTCGCCCGGAGAACAGAATCGGCGCGGTCCTCGTCAGCTCGCGCTCGCTCGACGAGTACCGCCGGATGTTCGCCCTCACCGACACCGACCTCGCCGGCCGGATCCTCGACTGCCCCGGCGGCGCGGCGAGCCTGACCGCGGAGGTCAACGCGGCCGGCGGCACCGCGACGGCGTGCGACCCGGTGTACGAGCGCCCGGTCGAGCAGGTCCGCGAGACGGCGCTGGAGAGCCTGGGCCGCGGCTACGCCTACCACCAGGCCAACCCGGAAGAGTACGTGTGGACGTACTTCCGCGACCCGGACCACTACCTCGAGTCGCGGACCCGTTCGGTGGAGCTGTTCGCGGCCGACCGCGCCGCGCACCCGCGGAACTACGTGCCCGCGGCGTTGCCCACGCTGCCGTTCGAGGACGGGCGGTTCGACCTGGTGCTGTGTTCGCACCTGCTGTTCAGCTACGCCGACCGGTTCGACCGCGAGTTCCACGTGGCGAGCCTGCGCGAGCTCGCGCGGGTCGGCCGCGAGGTGCGCGTGTTCCCGTTGGTGCCGATGGGCATGACCGAGAACCCGGAGCTGGCGCCGGTCCGCGCCGAGCTGGCGGCCGCGGGCCTGCCCACGACGGTCCGGCGGGTCGGCTACGAGTTCCAGCGCGGCGGCGACGCCATGCTGACGATCGGCGTGTTGCCGCCTCCGATGTAACAGCCGTGGCGGCGCGCACGACCGGTTGGGGAGTGAACGCCGTGAGAAGACCGTCGAGAAGCCGACGTGCGTGGCGGGTGCCGCTGGCGTTGCTCGCCTCGATCACCTGCGGCGTGATCGTGTTCTCGCTGCTCAACGCGTCGTTGCAGACCAACGACTCGCTGAGCAGCGTGCTGTCGGCCGTGATCGCCGTGTTCGGGATTTCACGACGTTGCTGCGGTGGGTGCTCGAAGGTGAGAAAGCCATCGACCACGACCAGGAAGCCGCGTTGCTCGCCGGTGCGTTGCTGCGCCGGTGGAAACCCGAGCTCGAACACCGGGCCGGGCGTGGTGACGGCCGCATCATCCCGCTGACCTGGCGTCAGCGCAGCGACGCGGTGGCCGCGCCGGCCGCGGAGGTGGTGGGCACCGACCTGCCGGTCAACATCCGCCTCAACGGGGTGCTGGGCGGAAACGTCGACCAGGCCGCCACCAGCCTGGCCGAAGGCTTCGAAGGAGTGCCCAACCACCGGCTGGTGCTGCTGGGCGAACCGGGCTCGGGCAAGACCTTCCTGGCACTGGCGCTGGCGGTCGGCCTGCTGCGGTCCCGGGTGGCGGGCGGGCGGGTGCCGGTCCTGCTGTCGCTGGCGTCGTGGGATCCGGTGGCGCAGAGCTTGGACACGTGGCTGACGCGCAGTCTCGCCGAAGAGAACTTCACCGGCGACGAGCGGATTCCCCAGGCCCTGCTGGCGGCCGGCTTGATCCTGCCGGTCCTGGACGGTCTCGACGAACTCCCCGAGCACGTCCGCCGCCGCGCGGTCAGCCGGATCAACGACACCCTCCGCGGCCCTCGGCCCGTGGTGCTCACCTGCCGCTCGGCCGACTACACCGACGTGCTGGCCGCCGGGGCACCGGTGGTGTTGCGGGCACCGGTCGTCCAGGTGGAACCGCTGTCGCCCCGCGGAATCGCCCATCACCTGCGCACCACTGATCAGTGCCCGAGCGCGTGGTCCGCGGTGATCGACCACGTCCAGGCGAACGCGGCCGGCCCGCTGACCAGCGCCCTGTCTACGCCGTTGATGTTGTCGATCTTCGTCGCCGGCTTCCGGACGGCCGACCCGGGGCCCTTGCTGCACGACCCCGAGCTGGACAACCGGCTGTCGTTGGAAGACCGCCTGGTCGACGTGCTCGCGGACAGCCTGGGGGAGACCGAGCGGAAGCCGGCTCGCGAATGGCTGACTTTCATGGCGGAGCAGCTGCACGGGCGCGGCGAGCGCAACTTTTCGTGGTGGCACCTGGGTGGCTGGGCGCCCCCGATCTGCCAGTGGATACTCGCTCCGTTTCTGGCCTTGTGGTTCGGGGGCGGTGTTGCCATGGCGTCTGCCGGCCTGTCGAATGCCGACTCGGATTTCAGTTTCCTGAGCGATCTTCCGGGTTTCCCTGTTATTTTCGGGGTGTGGGCGGGTGTTCTTCTGCTCGGCACCTCAGTTTCGGAAAACAACCAGGAGGTTTCCGTCGCGCGAGACCCGGGTGTCGTTCGCAGGCGGTTGAAGCAAATCTTCTCCAGGGACAGCAGTGAGAACGTGTCCGCCGTGATCCTTCTCGCGGTGACGGTATCGCTGGTCCTGGATGCGAAGTCCCAGCTGCTGGTCGTCTGCGGTACGGCGGCGGGTGTCATCGTCGGCGTGGGTGTCGTCATCCGGATCGGCATGGAAATTCACCGGTATTGGACTGCGCGCGGGCATCGGATAGCGGTGACCACCCCTCGTGAGCTGCTTCGCCACGAGCGAACGTCGAGCCTGATCGCGGCCGCGATGGTGGCCGTGGTGGTGGCGCTGGGTGCGGTGCCCGCGGCGACGTGGGGTGGTGTGGTCGGTCGCCACGTGGGGCAGCAGCTGGCGCAATGGCGTGGCAAGCCGGTGGTGCTGGACCGGAGTTTCTTCGGGGGACCATCGCATCTGCCCTGGGTGGTCGATCGTGCGCACCTGCCGTCGCTCGCGTGGGTCAGTTTCGTGATCGGGCTGCTTGCCGGAGCGTGCGTCCTGTTCGCGCGGCCGTGGGCGCGGTTCGGGTTCGCCCGGGTGAACCTGGCGGTGAGCCGGCGGTTGCCGCTGAACCTGATGAGGTTTCTGGATCAAGCGCACGAGCACGGGTTGCTGCGGGTGTCCGGCGGCAGCTACCAGTTCCGGCACATCCGGATGCAGGAACGCCTGGTGATCACGGCCCGGCCCGCGGTTTCCCGGCGCGCGTGGCGGAAGAAGCTGTCAGCGGTGACGGCCGGGGTGTTGTTCGTGGGCGCAATCGCCGCGATAGTCGTGGTCGGAGCCGCCCAGCCGCCTTCGTGCCCGGACAGCGGAATCGCCGAACTGGACCGGGTGGCGGCCGGACCGGCGTCGGCCTGTCTGGGATTCGTCGAGAACCCGGGCTTGCTGGGGCTGCCCTCGCTCAACACCGGCCCGATCAAGCTCGTCGTCGGCGAGTTCGACCGGATGAGCCCACAGGAGCGCGGAAAAGTGGCGGACCAGGCGCGGGAACTCGGCGGCGATCTGCGATTCATCGAGCTGTCCGATCCACTGCCCTCGGCGGATGTCGTCCCGACCCTGCTACCCGAACTGCTGAACACGATCGACGGCGCTTTCGGCCCGTATCGCCGTTATCACGCAACTGTCCACAATGGAGTCGTCGAAATCACCGAGTGGTGAACCCCGCTACCGCGCACCCTCCATCCGCCCCGTCCCCGGATCACCTCCGCAATTGCCCGTGTTGCTCGAGATCATCTTCCCGGTGGCCTCGTCGTTGACGACCACCCTCGCCGGCGACACCGGCGCCCCGTGGTCGTTCTGGTAGTACCACTCCCCGGACGCACTCGTGGTGAGCACGATCGTCTTGGTCTCGACGAGGGTGAAGTAGACCTTGATCCGCCGGTTCGGCGGATACCCGGTGCCGTGCACGTAGGTGTCCGAGTGGGGCACCTCGGCGTGCCAGTCACACCGGTGGTCCACATTGGTCCACGGTTGCCACAGCTGCACCGAGATGGTGCTGGAGAAGTTCCCGTAGAGCAGGTAGTTGAGGGACTGCAGGTAGAACTGGTAGTTGTGCCCCGGCGTGAGGCCGTCGACCGTCCACGACACCCCGGTCACCGGGTAGGGCAGCTGGTGGAACCCGGTTTCGAACGCCGTCACGTCCCTCATGTAGATGAAGTAGCCCGTCGTGTTCGCCGACGGCGTCCACAGCAGCGTCACCGAGAACACGTCCCGCACCGCACGGAGGCTGGTCGGCCCGGCCGGGATGTACCCGCCCGCGATCGACGACGTGACGTTCGAGTACCCGCCGCCGAGGTAGCCGTTGAGGGACCGCAGCTGGAACTCGTAGGTCGCGCCGGGCACGAGGCCGTCGGCGTTCCACGACGACCCGGTCACCGGGTACGGCAGCTGCTTGAAGGCCTCCCGGGCCGTCACGTTCCGCTGGTACACGTAGTAGCCGGTCGCGTTCGCGGCCGGGGTCCACGACAACGCGACCCGGCCGTTGGCCCCGCCGGCCGCCACCCCGACGAGGTTCCCCGGCCCCGCCGGCGTGACGCCGCCCGACGTCACCGTCACGACACTCGAATAGCCGCCTTCGAGGTAGCCGTTGATCGAGCGCAGCTGGAACTGGTACACCGCGCCCGCGACCAGGCCCCGCGCGGTCCAGCTCGAGCCCGGCACCGGGAACGCCAGCCGGGTGAACCCGGGCTCGGGCGCGCTGGCGTTGCGCACGTAGACGTAGTACGCGGTGGCGTTCGCGGCCGGGGTCCAGTTCAGCGTGACCGCGCGGTCCCCGGCCGTGGCCCGCAGGTTGCCCGGCCCGGCCGGGGTGACGCCGCCCGCGGTGACGCCGGCGACGTTCGAGAAGCCGCCGCGCAGGAGCCCGTTGACCGACTGCAGCTGGAAGTCGTAGCGGCCGCCCGGAGTCAGCCCGCTCGCCACCCAGCTCGACCCGGTCACCGGGAACGGCAGCTGGGTGAAGCCGGTTTCCCCGGCGCTGACGTTGCGCTGGTAGACGTAGTAGCCGGTGGCGCTGCCGACCGGCGTCCACGTCAGGGTGGCCGCGCCGTTGCCCGGCGTCGCCCGCAGGTCGGCCGGACCGCCCGGGGTGGTTCCCCCGGCCGTGACGCCCGCGACGGTGGAGAAGCCGCCGCGGACCAGCCCGTTGACCGACTGCAGCTTGAACTCGTAGCGGCCGCCCGGGGTCAGCCCGGCCGCCACCCAGCTCGACCCGGTCACCGGGTAGCGGAGCTGCGTGAAGTCGGCTTCCCCGGCGCTGACGTTGCGCTGGTAGACGTAGTAGCCCGTGGCGCCGCCGACCGGCGTCCACGCCAGGGTCGCTTGGCCGTTGCCCGCGGTCGCCCGCAGGTCGGTGACACCCGGCGGCCGGGTGCCGGTCAGCGTGACGTCGGCGGTGTTCGACAGCGCGCCGAGGATGTTTCCGTTCACGCCCTGGACGCGGTACTGGTAGTGCGCCCCGGGCACCAGCCCGGCGCTGACCCAGGACGGCCCGGCGACCGGCCACGGCAGCTTCGTGAAGGCCGTTTCGCCCGCGCTGACGTTCTTGACGTGGATGTAGTAGCCGGTCGCGTTGGCCACCCGGGTCCAGGACAACGTCGCTTCGCCGTCGCCGGAGGCTTCGGCCGTCAGGTCCGTCACGGCGGCGGGAGCGGGCCCGGTGACGGTCGCCGTGGCGGTGTTGGACAGTCCACCGCGGAGCCGGCCGTTGGCCGCCTGCAGCTGGAACTGGTACGTGGCGCCGGGAGTCAGCTGCTCGGCCACCCAGGTCGGCCCGGACACCGGCCACGGCAGCTCCATGAAAGCGGTCTCCCCGGCCGTGACGTTCTTGCGGAAGACGTAGTACCCGGTCGCGTTGGCCACCGGGGTCCACGACAGCGTCGCGCGTCCGTCACCCGGGGTCGCCGTCAGGGTGGTGACGGCGGCCGGGGTCGCGCCGGTGATCGCCACCGTGGCCACATTGGACAGTCCACCGCGGATCCCACCGTTGACCGCCTGCAGCTGGAACTGGTAGGTCTCCCCGGCGTTCAGCAGCTCCGCCACCCACGTCGGGCCGGACACCGGCCACGGCAGCTGCGTGAACGTCGTTTCCCCGGCCGTGACGTTCTTGCGGAAGACGTAGTACCCCGTCGCGTTCTCGACCGGGGTCCACTGCAGCGTCGCGGACCCGGTGCCCGCGGTCGCCGTCAGGTCGGTGACGACGCCCGGCGCGGGTCCGGTCGGCGTGGCGGTCGCGACGGTGGAGAACACGCCTTCGGCCGTCCCCTTGGTGGCCTTCAGCTGGAACTCGTAGGTGTGCCCGTTGGTGAGCAACCCGGCTGTCCACTGTGGACCGGTGACCGGGTAGGGCAGCCGGGTGAACGCGGTCTCCCCGGCGGTGACGTCCTTGGTGTGCACGTAGTAGCCGGTGGCGCCGGGGGAGAGCGTCCACGACAGGTCGACCTGCCCGCTCCCGGCCGTGGCGCTCAGCTGGGGCACGACCCGCGGCCCGAGCGGAACCGCCGGGTACGGCCGCGGGTAGGCCGTGCCGACGGAGAAGTCGCGCGCGAGCGTGTCGGCGAACGCGGCGGCGATCTTGCCCTCGCCCCGCGCGTTCGGGTGCGTGCCGTCCCACAGGTCGTCCTGCGGCACGATGTCCTGGCCCGGCTCCGCGACGGAGATCTCCGAGTCCATCGTGGACAGTTCGGTCGCGGCGCGGCGGAGACGTCCGTTGAAGTCGGCCACCGAGGCCGCGAAGGCGGGTTCGCTCTGCGTGCGCTGGGTGGGCAGCAGCGTGCCGAAGACGAACTGGACGCCGGGATCGGCGCCGCGCGCGTTGGCGACGAAGGTGCGCAGGCTCGTTTCGGTCCCGGCGGGATCGGCCATGCCGAACCCGAGGTCGTTGATCCCGAGCAGGACCAGCAGGTAGTCCGGGTGGTGGGCCGCGACATCGTCCCCGACGCGCGCGGCGGCGCCCGCCATCGACTCGCCCCAGATCGCGTCGTGGTGCTGCGCGAACGCGGGATCGGCGTAGGTGTGGTTGTCGTTCCAGGTGTTCGCGACGTTGTCGAACAGGTCGTCGCGGGGTCCGACGAGCGCGAGGTCCGCCCCGGCCGCGGTTTCGTGCTTGTCGAAGCGGTAGCGCCAGGTGAAGTCGCCCGCGCTGCCCTGGCTGATCGAGTCGCCGACCACCATCACCTCGGACGGCACGGAGAGCCGGATCGGCGTCGTGCCGACGCTCGCGCCGCGGCGGTTGACGGCCCGGATGACGACGGTGAGCGGCAGCTGGTCGTCCCGCACCGTCACCGACGCCGCTCCGGCGTGGTCGACCACCGCGACCAGCTGCCCGTCCGGGGTGACGACCTCGTAGCCCTCGGCGGGCGGCGGGCCGGCCAGCGGCGGCTGCCAGCTGATCGTGGCCGATTCATGGTCCGCCGCGGGCGCCCACGTCACCGCCGTCGGCGCCCCGGGCAGCCCGGTGTACGGCCCCGGCGAACCGACGTGCACCGAAGTGGTCGCGACCGCGGACTGCCCGGCGTCGTTGGTGACCTTGAGCCCGACCGGGTAGTCCCCGGCCGCGGCGAACGACGTCTCCAGGAGGGCGCCGTCGGAAGCGGTGGCGTACCGGCCGGAGCCGTCGAGGTCCCACGCGTAGCTCAGCGGCCGCCCGGCGGGATCCGACGACTCGGCGGCGGAGACGACGAAGGGCTGCCCCGGAACCGCGCCGTCGACCGGGGTGATCGTCGCCTCGGGCCCGCTCGACGGCGGCGCCGGGCGCACCCGCGCGGCGAAGAACTTCGCGGCGTCGACCGGGTAGGTGTCCTGCCCCGGGCCGTCGCCGACCGTGGGGTAGTTGCCGTGCTGGGCGAACTCGAACGTCTTCACGAGCGGGTTGAGCAGTGACCACCGCAGCAGGCCCTGGCAGACCGGGTCCAAGGCGTGGCAGTACGAGCGGACCTTGTCCCACGGCGCCGGGAACTCCGCCGGGGGCGCGCTGTTGAACCAGTTGGTCAGCAGGCCGTTGCGGTTGCGGTCCAGGGTGCCGAGGCTGGTCCGTGACCGCCCGTTCAGCAGCGGGTTGCCGAACAGCGCGACGCCGAGCACCCGGTCCCGCTGCGCGGAGGTCAGCGCCCGGTAGACGGTCTCGGTGACCTGGGCGCCCTGGCTGAAGCCGGACAGGACCAGCTGGGTCCGCTCCTGGCAGGCCGAGATCACGGACTCGGCCTTGCGCTTGAGGTTCGCCACGCCCTTGGTGACCGATTCGTTGTACCGGCCCAGGATTCCCGTCCCCACCGCGGCCCCGGCGCCGAGCCCGTTGACCCAGCCCTCCCAGCCCTTGACCGGGACAGCGGGGTACTGCTCGGCGGTCTCCTCCGGCGTGGGCGCCACGCCGTTGCCCCAGATTTCGACGGTCTTCCCCGCGGCCTCGGCGGCGGTGCGGAACTCCCGGGCGAACTCCTCGACGGTCGGCCCGAGCCCGTTGACGTCGGTAGCGCTTTCTCCGGACCCGCGGGAGCCGAGGACCAAGAGGTCCGGACAGGATTCGTCGGCGCGCGCGGCCGGAGTGGGCAGCGCGAAAACGCCGAGAAAAAGGGCCACGACCACAAAGAGGATTCCCCAGCAGCGCATTCCGGCTTCCCCCCAGTAGAACCACGGAACCCAAAACCTAGACGGCGCCGGACGGCCGGGCTATCCGCTGCACGGGCCTACTTTCCGGCGACATCGCGAGGTAACCTGCGGGACATGGGACTCCTCGGCCGGCGCCGGTGGCGCGCCCGGCAGCGCGTGCGCCTTTCGGCCGTCGCGGACCGCATCGGCGCGCGGAACGGTTCCGTGCTGAAAGACGAGTTCTCGGGGGGAACGGGGTTCAACGGACCACTCACCTTGGGGGTTATTACCCTCCGAAAAGGATCGCCGGTCGAAATCTCACGCGAGCAGATCGACGCCGCGCTCGCCATCGGCTACACCCGGCCGTCCCCGCCGCCCTGCGACCAGGTGTGCGGGTTCGCCGTCACCCCGGACCTGCCGGTGCTGCACATCAAGACTTATGCGGCGGGCAAAGTCATTCCGCACCACGGTGAAGTCCCCGAGGGGCAGACTGGCGTCTCGGTGAGCTTGACGTAGAAGGCGTTCTCACGCCTGGCGGTCGATGAGTGTCTCGATGCCGTCGAGGACCCGCTCGAGCCCGAACCGGAAGTCGTGGTCGAGGCCGTCGAACTCCTCCTCGGCGAACGTGCCCGCGTCGACCACCGCGTGCAGCGCGGGGAACTCCGCCCGCGTGGTCAGCTTCTTGATCAGCTCGCCGTACCGCGGCATGACGCGCGCGGTCGTCGGGTCCGCCGATTCGAACGCCGCCGTGATGTCGCTGCTGAGCATGGCGAAACTGCGCGTGAAGCTGGTGACGAGCAGGACGGCCGACAGCTTGTCGTGCTCGGCCAGCCCGGTGCTGCCGAGCGTCCGCAGTCCCCACTCCATGAACCGCAGCTGGTGGGGCATGACCGGCGCGCCGGTGACCGGGATGCGCAGGACCCACGGGAACCGGCGGTAGGCGGCGAGCTCGATCTCGGCCCACCGCTCGAGCCGCGCGCGCCAGGTGCCCTCGGCGGGCTCGACGGCGTCGAGCCCGCCGAACGCGCCGTCGACCATGAGCGCGAGCAGCTCGTCCTTCGAGGCGAGGTAGCGGTAGAGCGACATCGCCGACGCGCCGAGCTCCCGCGCGACCCGGCCCATGGAGACCCCGCCGATGCCTTCGGCGTCGGCGACGTCGATGGCCGCCGCGACGATCCGGTCCAGCGACAGCCCGCGCTTGGGGCCCTTGGCCGGCCGGTCGCGCACGCCCCAGGCCAGCTCGAAGCTGGCCGGGAGCCCGGTCTCCGTGTCGTCGCCGCTCATCACCCTGACCTCATCTCAGGGATGTCCCTGATTCACTGTTTACGCCTTACGCAATAAAGTTTATCCGGTACGCAGTAAGTCCGCCGACTCCCAGGGGGAACCATGACCGGCGAACCAGCGATCGAGGCTACCGGCCTCACGAAGTCCTACGGCTCGGTGCCGGTGCTCCGCGGCATCGACCTGCACGTGTCGCCGGGCAGCGTGTTCTCGCTGCTCGGCCCGAACGGCGCCGGCAAGACGACCACCGTGCGCATCCTGAGCACCCTGACCCGGCCCGACACCGGTTCGGCCTGGGTCGCGGGGCACGACGTCGAGCGTGACCGGGGGCTGGTGCGCCGCAGCATCAGCCTCACCGGCCAGGACACGGCGCTCGACGAGACGCAGACGGGCGCGGAGAACCTGCTGATGATGGGCCGGTTGTGCCGCCTGTCCCGGCGCGCGGCCGGCGTCCGGGCGGCCGAGCTGCTGGCGCGGTTCGACCTCGGCGAGGCCGGTTCGCGCCGGATCAGCACCTACTCCGGTGGCATGCGCCGGCGGCTCGACCTGGCCGCGAGCCTGATCGCGGCGCCCGCGGTGATCTTCCTCGACGAGCCGACCACCGGCCTCGACCCGCGCAGCCGCGCGGCGATGTGGACGGTGCTCACCGAGCTCGCCCGCTCCGGCGTGACGATCTTCCTGACGACGCAGTACCTGGAGGAGGCGGACAAGCTGGCCGACCGGATCGCGCTCGTCGACGGCGGCCGGATCGTCGCGGAGGGCACCGCGGCGCAGCTCAAGCAGCGGGTGTCGGGTCACCGCCTGGACCTGACACTCACCGACGGGGCCGCGTTCGACGCGCTCGCCGCGCACCTGCGCGACCGGGCGCTGTTGCCCGATCGCGAACGGCTCTCGCTGTCGGTCGCCACCGACGGCACGGCGGGCCACATCCGGTCACTGCTCGACACGCTCGACCCGGCCCGCACCGCGGTGACCCGGTTCGCCGTGCACTCGGCGACCCTCGACGACGTGTTCCTGGCGCTGACCACCACCCACGACAAGGAGCGAGCCGGTGTCTGAAGTCCTTTCCACTCCCCGTCCCGCCTCGACGCTGGGCGACCTGGCGGTGATGGTCCGCCGCGCGACGACGTTGACGCTCCGCAACGGCGACGCGCTGATCACGTCCCTCGCGCTCCCGATCATGCTGATGCTGTTGTTCGTCTACCTGTTCGGCGGCGCGATCCGGACGGGCACGGCGTACGTGACGTACGTGGTGCCCGGCGTGATCATGCTGTGCGCGTCGTTCGGCGCGTCACTCACGGCGGTGGCGGTCACGAACGACATGACGAACGGCATCATGGACCGCTTCCGCTCGATGGACGTCCGAGGCGCCTCGGTGCTGGGCGGCCACGTCGCGGCGAGCACGGCACGCAACCTGGTGTCGACGGCACTGGTGCTGGGTGTGGCGTTCCTGATCGGCTTCCGGTCATCGTCGTCCACGGTGGACTGGCTGGCGGCGGCGGGCCTGCTGCTGGTGGCGATCGTGGCCCTGTCCTGGGCATCGGCGGCGGTCGGCCTGCTGGCGAAAACCCCGGAAGCGGCCAGTGGGTTCACGTTCTTCGTGATGTTCCTCCCGTACCCGAGCAGCGCCTTCGTCCCGGTCGACACGATGCCGGCGTGGATCCACGGGTTCGCGGACAACCAGCCGTTCACGCCGCTGATCGAGGCGCTGCGCGGATTCTTGCTGGGCACGCCGGTGGGTGACAGCGCGTGGATCGCGTTGGCTTGGTGCGGCGGGATTCTCGTGGTGTCGATCGCGGCGACGGGACGGTTGTTCAAACGCCGCACGGCGTGACCAGCTCGGCGGGCCGGGCTGTTCCACTCCCACGTCGCGGGCGGCACCGCGCGGGTTGGGCCCCGTCCCGGTAGCGTTCAGACCGCGGGCGGCGCGCTACCTCCCCCCTCGGTGCGCCGCCCGCCCCCCGACACCGGTCACTCGGCCGGACACCGGAGCAGGCCGCGAGGCTCGCCGCGGACCGGGCGCGCTGAAATGCGCCTGGGAGCGACGCTCGCCCGCCTGGCTTCGGGACCGCCGATCGCGGTCGCCGAGCGGGCGAGACGCCGTGAAGGCGAAGGGTTCGAGAGCCTGTGGACGCAGCAGAGCGTCGGCCGCGGGTTCCTGGTCCACCCCAAGCGTCCGGTGGGCCGCCGCTCCTGCTCGGCTCGTGGGGCGCGAACGTCGAGTGGGCGGCCCGGGAGTTCGACGGCTGGCTGGTGTCGGCCTACCGCCGCACCCCCGAGCAGATCATCGCCGCGCATGATCGCTTCCGGACTGCCGGTGGCGGGCGGTCGTGTGCGCGATCCCGGTGTCCGTCCGGGTTCGCGCCCTCCTCGATGCGGGCTGAACGCCGGGACCACTTGTCCGGGCCGCGGTTCGCGCGTGACCATGGGGTCGTGACGGGTCCGGACACGAGGCGGCTGCTGGCCTCGGCCATCGAGGTGCGACGCCGCTCCGCGCACCAGCGTGGGCGGCTGACTGCCGAGTTCGACCAGCGTCTGATCGACGCCGAGGTCCGGGACACCCGAAGCCGCTTGGTGCGGTCGGCCCACCGCCGGGCCGGGGGTGCGGCGGCCGTGTTGTTCGACACCGAGTTCCTCGCCGTCGCCGACGCGCCCGCGACCTGGCACGCCATCCTGGACGCGGCCCTCGGCGTCGCGGAGGCGTGTGACCTGCAACTGCTCGACGGCGGCACGCTGATCATCGGCGCGCACCACGGGTTCAGCCGGGAGTTCCTGGACTTCTTCGCGGCCGTCGACGCCACCTCGCCGACGGCGTGCGGCCGCGCGTTGGCGACCGGTGCACCGGTCGTGGTCGACGACGTCGCCGTCAGCCCGGTCTTCGCCGATCGCGCCGTCCGCGAAGTCCTGCTCGACGAGGGTTCCCGGGCGGTGGCGTCCTATCCGCTGCACACACCCGGCGGCGCGGTCTTCGGCGTCCTGTCGTTCCACCGGACCCGCCCGCCGGCCCGCTTCGGCGGCCTGGAGCACCTCATCGCCCGCGGCGCCGGCGCGGCATTGGCCCGCACGCTCAAGCGGGGCTGGGACCCAGCGGCGCCGGACTCGGCGCAGTCGAAGCGGGACGCGCTTCCTTGAGCTCCACGAAGATCGAATGAGTCGCGGTCTCGCCGATGTTGCGGCCGGCGTGTTCCTGCGCGGGAAGCCAGCGAGCCACACCGGAGGGCAGATCCACCTCCACCGCGGTGTCGCCGGTGCTGATCCGGCGCCGGAACGCGCTCAGCGTCACCATCACGGAGTCCGGATGCCGGTGGGGGGACGTGCGGCCGCCGGGAGCGTCGAGGTATTCGAGGACGCGGACTCGGTCGTTCTCGAGCACCACGCGGTAGAGGTCCGGATTGGTCACCACTGGGTCTTCGGACATGGCCTGACTCCATTCATGGGACTTCGGTACCATGATGGCATGGACGTCCCATATGAGTCCACGGGTCGACGTCATCAGAAGGCGCGGACTCGGGCAGCCCTGGTGAGCGCGGCGCGGCAGCTGCTCGCCGATGGTCTTTCCCCGACGGTCGAGGACGCGGCGACGAAAGCGGCGATCTCCCGCACGACCGCTTACCGGTACTTCGCCACTCAGCGCGCCTTGCTGCTCGCCGCGCACCCCGAGGTGCGCCCGGGAACGAGCCTCCTGCCCGCGGACGCGCCGTCCGATCCGGTCGCGCGCCTCGAACTGGTGATGCGGGAGTTCACCCGGATCACCGTCGAATGGGAACCGCAGCTGCGCGCGCAGTTGCGGTTGTCCCTCGAGCCGGGGGCCGGCCAGCCGGAGCTGCGGCAAGGGCGGGCGATCGGCTGGATCGAAGAGGCGCTGAGCCCGCTCGGCGGCACCCACCCCGGCATCGACATCCACGCGCTCGCGGTGTCGATCCGGTCCGCGACCGGCATCGAGTCCCTCGTCTGGCTGACCGACGTCGGCGGGCTCGACCGCGCGGCCGCGTCGGCGACGATGACCCGGTCCGCGCTGGCCATCTTGCGCGCGGCGATGGAACCGTGAACCCACGGCGCGTTCAGGAACCGGATTCGCCCATGACGAGGCCTTCGATGGTGTGCTTCTGGACGATGGGCGTCAGCTCGTCGACCACCGGGCAGCCGAGGTGCGCGCGCACCGCTTCCGGCAGTGTCGCCCAGAAGCCGCGGGTCACGGCCGTGTCGTGCCGCTCGTCGTTGCCCGCGCCGGGGGCGTTGAGCCCCAGCACCAGCACCGGGCGGCTCTTCGCCGAATGGTTGGCGGTCCCGCGGTGCACGGTCAGCGCGGAACGGATCGAAATGTCGCCCATCCGCGGGAACTTGCGCACGGCGAGCTCCCGGTAGCGCGGGTACGCCTCGCGGGGCGGGAACATGCCGTGCTCGAACGCCGTCCCGTCGTCCCACTGGGTTCCGGGTGCGATCTCGAACGGCCCCATGTCCGGTTCGGTGTCGACGGCGGTCACGTTGACCGCGAGGGAGTTCAGCCTGCGGTGCCGCGCGGTCTCCTCGGGCATCGGGAAGTCGCGGTGCCACGGCTGGTCCACCGCGCCGGCGAGCGGGACGTCGAAGCCGACCTCGACGATCCGGTAGTCGGGGCCCAGCACGGCCGCGGCGATCGCGGTGACCCACGGGTGGGACACCAGTTCGGCGAACCCCCGCAGCTGTTCGGGGTGGATTTCGACGTAGTGCCGGTTCGGGCCGCGGCCGACCGCGCCGCCGGCCCGGGAGCGGGCCTCGGCGAACGCCGCGTCGATGTCCTGGCCGAGCCGCCGGACCCAGTCGCGGTCGAACGCCCGCGGCAGGCCGATGATGCCGTCCTCCCGCAGGCGGCCGGTCAGCTTCGCGAGCTCCGCGGACGGCAACGCGGCGGTGTGGGGTGCGGTCACTGGGCCTCCCGGGTTGGCACGACATCGTGACAAGTCCAGTTTGCAACGTGGCATGCCACGTTGCAAGGTCTATGCTCCGGGTGCGCGGAAGGAGCCCGATGAACCCGAAACTGCGAGACGTCGCCGAACACGCCGGCGTGTCGGTGCGGACGGTGTCCAACGTGGTCAACGGCTTCCGCTACGTGGCCCCGGCGACCCGGGAGCGGGTGCAGGCGAGCATCGACGTCCTCGGCTACCGGCCGAACCTGGCCGCCAGGACGTTGCGCCGCGGCCAGACCGGGCTGATCGCGCTGGTCGTCCCGGAGATCGATTCGCCGTACTTCGCCGATCTCGCCGCGCGGACGGTGCGCATCGCCGAAGCGCGCGGGCTGACGGTGCTCATCGACCAGACTGACGGTGACCCCGAGCGGGAGAAGCAGCTGCTGCACGGCAGGCGCGGCCAGCTCGTCGACGGGGTGCTGTTCAGTCCCTGGGCGGTGCCGCCGGCGGAACTGACCGCGCGCACCGACACCGTGCCCCTGGTGCTGCTCGGCGAGCACGACGGCCCGGCGGGGGTCGACCACGTCGCGATCGACAACGTCGCGGCCGCCCGGGAAGCCACCGGACACCTGCTGTCCCGGGGCCGGCGCCGCATCGCGGCGATGGGCGTCCAGCCCCGTTCCCTGAACGCGACCGCTCGCCAGCGGCTCGAGGGCTACCGGGCGGCCCTGTCCGCCGCGGGCCTGCCGGCCGACCCGGCGCTCGAGGTGCCGGTGCGACGGCTGCACCGCGCGGACGGCCACCAGGCGATGCTGGGCCTGCTCGACCGGCCCCAGCCCCCGGACGCGGTCTTCTGCTTCACCGACGAGCTGGCCTTGGGCGCCCTGCGTGCGGCGGCCGACCGCGGTGTCGCGGTGCCGGACGCGCTCGCCGTGGTGGGGTTCGACGACATCGAGGACGGCCGCTTCAGCGTGCCCGCACTGACGACGGTGAGCCCGGACAAGACCCGGCTCGCCGAGCTGGCCCTCGACCGCCTGGTTTCCCGGTTCACGGGTCCGCAGCCGCCGAGATCGCTGGTCGCGCCGCACCGCCTGGTGGTGCGCGAAACGACGTGACCACGGAAGTGGGGCACCGCCTGCGGCATTCGGGTGAAGTAGCTCCGCGGTCGTCAACCTGCTCTCCGATGCCGGCGTGGTGGCCGCGAGCCCGGCACCTCCGGGTTCGTCCGACCGGCTTTCCGGGGAGGCGAAGTGTCCACCCACCGTGGTCTGGTGTCGCGAGCGCTCTTGGTGGTGGTGACCGCGCTGGCGGCCGTGGTGCCGCCGGCGGCTGCTGGTTCGCCGCCGCCACTGTCCGTGGTGCTCGGATCGAGCGGGCCGGCGAACGCGGCGGCCGTCCGGCTGCAGAATTCGACCGCGCGGTCGCGGGACGTCACCGGCGACGGCTGGCCCGACCTCATCGCCCGGCAACCGGACCTGAACAACGGGACGTTGTGGATCTACCCCCACACGCGCAACCCGCAGGGGGCCGTCTTCGGGGCCCGGGTGCTGGCCGGCACGAACTGGAACACGATGAACTGGATCGGCGTCGCCGAGCTCACCGGTGACACGCCGGAGTACGAAACCTCGGCGTCGGCACCCGCGGACCTGCTCGCTCGGCGCACCGACGGCACGTTGTTCGTCTACCCGCACAGCGGAGCCCTCAACGGCAAGTACACCTGGGGGACGCCGGTCACCGTCGGCACCAACTGGAACATCTACGAAAGCCTGATGCTCGCCGACATCAACACCGACGGCTACGACGACATCTTCGCGGTCGACAACGACGAGCAGAAGATCTACTTCTACCTGCACACCGGAACGTTCGACGGGAAGTCGACCTTCCGGCCGCGTCAGCTCTTCGGGGACGGTTACTCGGACCCGACCGGCACGCTGTTCTTCACGGAATGGAGCCGCGAGGACCCGGACCTGGGCGGGATCGAGGCCGGTGGTCTCGGCACCGCGATCCGCCATACCCACAAGCTCACCGTGGGCGCGGGCACATGGGACACCAGCGACCCGTGGACGTTCACCGCCGGACAGTTCGCGCCGGCGACGACGCAACGGGTCTTCCTGATGGATGTCAACGGAGACGGCAAGAACGACGTGGTCAAAGCCACGCCCACGGGAACGTTGGTCTACTACCCGTTCAACGGCTGGAAAGCCAACCCCGCGCTGGGAACACCGAGAACGATCGGCACCGGCGGCTGGCAGGCCATGGATCTGCTGACCTGAGCCCCGCCGGCCCCATCGGTCCCCTCCGAGACAGGTGATCACGCTGTGAAGACGACCATCAAAGTTGCCGTGTGTGCCCTCGTGGCCGGCTTGGCCGCGCCGCCGGTGTCGACTGCCGCGACGCCGCTCTCCGGTGTCGACCCGGCGGTGCTCGACCCCAGCCGGTCAGCGGTCTTCCACGGCTCGGCGACCGACGCCGAGGCTGTCCACCGTGCGAGGCTCGGCTCCGGGCCGCAGGGCGCCGCGCTGTACGACCTCGCGGAATCGAGCGGCTACGTCGTGCAGACGACGCCCGCGATGCTCGCCGCCGGTGCCGAGATCGACCCGGTCACCTTCGACGAGTGTCAAGCGCACCAGGTCACTCCGGAAAAGCCGTTCTGGTACAAGAACAAGTACAACGCGTGCAGTTCGGAAAGCCTGGGGGTGCAGTACTGGGAGATCGGGGAGGAGGGGCCGTACCTGGCCGGAACGTCCGTGTTCACCAGGAGTTCCATCGCGATCGCGCAGGCCGGGGAGAACCGGGTGAAGTTCGGCGTCCGCCTGGTCCACGACTACGACCTGGGCCGCGTCGACGACGGCACGACGTTGGCCCTCAAGATCGGCTGCCTGGAGACCGACCTCGACCCGAACCGCGTGGGCACCTGCACGGTCTCGCCGGGTGAAGTGAAGAAGACGCTGGGGCAGTGGAAGGCGGAGCAGGGGGCGAACCCGGCGTGGTTCGAGTCCACGATGGTGATGACCAAGGTGCCGGCCGACAAGTACAGCGCGGAGAAGCGTGGCTACTTCTCGGTGGACGAAATCGCCACCACGGAGGACTCGACCGGGGTCAGGACGGTGTTCCACCCGGCCGCGAACGTCCGGTGCGACGAGGCCACCTACGTGTCCGGAAGCAGGTGCGTGTTCCAGAACGTCGCTTCTTCGCTGGCCCTTTACACCAGCGACCCGAGGCACGGGGAGTCGGCGAAGTTCATCAAGGACGCGCAGACCGATCTCGTGCTCACCTACCCCGGTCTGCTGGGCAAGAAGGTGCCCGGCCGGTGGGGAGAAGAACCGCTGCACCGGCTGTACAAGGACTACGACACCGAGCACGACATCGCGGGCTCACGCCGCAAGGTCCGCCGCGCCTGCCAGGTTCGGTGGGGCGTCGGCTACACGCTCAACGCGGCCGGCGAAGTGCTGCAATGCGACGAGTACCCCTTCGCGACCACTTACGAGAACTCCGCCAGGGTGGACGACAGCACCCAGTTCACCTACGCCGTCAGGCCGGTCAACGCCCTGCAGAACGAGACGGCGGGACAGGTGTACGCGAAGTGGCTGGCCGACGACCACATCCTGGACGGCGACCCGTTCTACGTGATCATCTACTGAGGCTCTTCGCCGGCTCAGCGGTCGACGTTCCAGCTCGCGTTCGCCCGGCTGACGAAGGACGTCCGGCTGCCGGCGTGCAGCGCGGCGGACCGGGTGGGGTAGCAGTCCAGCACCGCCGCGAACCCGGTGGTCCGCAGCACGTACTCGACCAGGCGGTTGCCCCCGGTGACCACCCGCAGGCGGGTCGCGCCCGCGGCGTCGTGGGTGAGCCGGATCGAGCGCGCCCCGGCAGCCCCGATGAACGCCAGATCGGACAGGTCCAGGACGAGCACTTCGCGTTCTTCGCCCAGCAGCCGGACCACGGCACCGGACAGCTTCGGCGTCGTCCCGGCGTCCAGCTCCCCGGACAACGCCAGGGCCACGACCCCCGTGCTCGTCTCCAGGCGCACGATCCCCAGGCGCTCCGGCTCGAACGAGATGCCCACTGCCGCCACCTCCCCGCAACTCCTGGCTCCTACCCCGTGCGGTGGTTCGCCAAACGGTCCGCTTCGGCACGACCGTCTCAGCCCGTTGTCGCCCGTGACACGACGGCATAACGGCGCTGCCACCGCGAGCACCCCCTTGTGGCTGCAATTAGCCCGAGTGGGGTACGGCCGCAACACGACAGTGTTGATCTCTTCGGTAAGAGGTAACCCTGTCGGCTCAAATCTCGACCGAAACCGGTAACACGTCGCGACACTACGTCACAGCCAGCTCGGCGTTGCGTGTCGCCCGGGCGACGGAGAGGACGGCCGGATGAGCGCGCACCACCCCTTTCTCGGGATGCTGACGTACCGGGCGCGGCATGCCCGTGCGCCGTCGCGGTGGTGGCCGGTGCCGGCGTTGCTGGTCGTGGCGGCAGTCATCGCGATCGCGGACAGCCCGGGGGTGATCGTCGTGGTGAGTGTGGCGGCCGCGGTCGTCGGGGTGCTCGCCGGGGTCTGGCGGCGGTGTTCCCGCGCCGTCGCTCAGGTCGAGGAGATCCTTTCGGCCGAGTTGGATCGCGACGACTGAGCCGGACAGCCGGGCCCTGGTCCGGTGCGGCGATCATCGTGACGGTCACCGGCTGCGGCCTTCCGGCGCGGCGCGAACCGGCCGGCACCGGAGCCGTCACGGGCGGCCGCGGCCTCCTGCTGATCGGCAAGACCGCCGACGAGCCGCACGTCGCCACCGGCAGCGACGGCACGAAGATCACGATGAGCCGGCGCCCGGCCGGCTTGCCCGGTGGGGCTGAAGACCGAAGTCACCCGCTGCGGCCGACCGCCTCGGGGATCATGGGTCACTGCCGCTTGGGGGACGCGGTGGCCTCGGCCACGAAGTTCTCGGCGACGTCGCGCAGTTTGACGTTCTGGTCCTGCGACGCCTTGACGAGCAGGTCGAAAGCGTCGTCGGGCTGGATGCTGTGCAGGGCCATCAGGATGCCCTTGGCCTGGTCGATCACCGCGCGGGAAGTGAGTGCGGTGCGTAGCTGCCCCATGGTCTCGCGCGCCGCCTGGTGCCGGCGTGTGCTGCGCAGCGCGGATTCGGCGGCGGCGGTGTAGAGGTCCAGCAGTGCCGCGTCGAGCGCGCCGAAGCTGTTGCCGCCGGTGTCGAACAGGTTGAGCGAACCGTGGTACTGGTGGTCGATGAACAGCGGTGCGGACAGGTAGGCGACGACCGAGAGATCGTCGGCGACCGCGGCGAACTCGGGCCACTGCTGTGCCGCGTCGGTCACCTTGACGCGTTGGAGCTCGCCGGTCCGGGCGGCTTCCAGGCAGGGCCCTCGCCCGGCGTCGTACTGCGCCTGGTCGACGTGGTGCGCGCTGTCACCGGTCGCGGTCGCCGTGTACGGGGCGCCGTCGCGCAGCAGCGTGACGCTGGCGATCTCCGCGTCCGGCACCGCGTGCAGCACCTGTCGGCAGATCCGCTGCAGGACCACGAGCAGTTCCTCTTCCCCGGCGAAGGTGCCGGCCAAGCGGTCCAGCGCATCGGTGACGTCGTCCACTCTTCGTACGGCGTGCCGTTCGGACAGCAGCTTCTCTTCCATGTACGTGCTCCCTCGTGGTGGGCTCCGCGCCCATCCTCGGCGGCGCGAGCGGCGAGCGCCAGCCTCGTCGATCCACCGTGCTCGGCCACCGCTTGTGGAATCCTCGGTGGGTGGAGATCGACGAACTCGCCGAAGCCGCCCGCACCGGTCGCGAACTCGACCTGACCGGCGGGGCGCAGCTCGACGCGGCCGTGCTCGTCGAGCTGCTCTCGCGGGAACGGCCACCGCGTGCGGTGCGGCTCCGAGGCGCCCGGATCACGGGCGAGCTGGACCTCGGCGCCATGACGATCGACTGCCCGCTGGCGCTGGAGGACTGTGTCTTCGACGGTGCGGTGCGCTTCACCGAGACGGTGGCGAAGTCGATCAGCATGCGCGGGAGCCGGTTCGGCTACCTCCGGGCGGATTACCTCCGGACCAGCGGATTCCTCGATCTCGCCCGGGTCGAAGTCGCCTATTTGCTGAACATCGGGAGCGCGCACGTCGGCCACGACCTCTACCTGGGCGGCGCCCGGCTCGGCCGGACCGACAAGACCGCTCTGCTGGCCCTCGGGATCGAGGTCGGCGGCAACCTGCACGCCCGGGACCTGAAAGCCGAAGGAGCTTTGGTCTTCACGGACGCGCTGGTCAGCGGCCACTTCGACTGCTCCGGCGCCGACGTGCGCAACCCCGGAGACCGGGCCCTGACCGCGGACAACCTCCAGGTGGGGACGTTCATGGGGGCCGAAGGGTTTTCGGCGCAGGGGGTGGTCTTCCTCAGCGGGGCCCGGATCGGCGCGGAGCTGGTCTTCGATGACGCGCAGCTGTCCAACCCGGACGGTTTCGCGCTCTCGGCGGACCGCATTTCCGTGGCCGGGGACCTTTCCTTCCGGAACGGCTTTTCGGCGGACGGTTCCCTTCGCCTGGTGCAAGCACACGTCGGCGGCCGGATCGTCTTCGACGGGCAGGTGCGGGCCGAGCAGCATCCCGCGTTCGTCGGTGACGGCATTTACGTCGACGGCGATGTGGAGTTCCGCCGGGAGTTCACGACGAACGGCGAGATCCGGCTGTTCGACGGCCGCGTCGGGCACACACTCCGGTTCGCCGGGACGAGCACCGTGCCGGCCGGCGGGGCAACGCTCGAGCTGAGCTCGTTGCAGGCGGACGTCATCGAGCTGCTGAACGCCGAACCGTTCCAGGGCAAGGTCGACCTGATCCGCACCCGGGTCCGGGACTTCGTCGACCGGCCGGAAAGCTGGTCCCCGGCGATCGGGCTGCTCGGGTTCGAGTACCAGACACTGCGCAACGACGAGGTGAGCGTGCGGCAACGCCTGTCGTGGCTGCGCAGTGACGGGTTCGGCTATTCGCCGGCCGGCTACGACCAGCTGGCCGCGGCCTACCGGCGGCTCGGCCGGGTGGAAGCCGCTCGCCGGGTGCAGGTGGCCAAGCAGTGGCGGCGCCGCCGGGTCCTGAACCCGGTGGGAAAGCTGTGGAACTGGCTGCTGTACGTCACTGTCGGGTACGGGTACCGCACGTGGCTGGCCGGCCTGTGGCTGGTGGTGCTCGTCGCACTGGGGACGACGTTGTTCGGCGGCGCCTTCCGGTCGGACATGCGGGCGTCGGCGCCCGTGGGCCCGGCGTTCCAGCCGGTGGCCTACGCACTGGACGTGCTCGTCCCGATCGTCGACCTCGGTCAGAAGAAGGCGTGGTACCCCCAAGGCGGCGCTCAGGTGTGGTCGTGGGTGTTCACCGGTGCGGGCTGGGTGCTCACGACAGCGGTGGTCGCCGGTCTCACCAACGCGCTGAAACGGGACTGACCGGACCCATTGTGGTGCGAACACCCCACAGTGCGGTGCCGAGAACCGGATTAGCGTGCGGGACGGTGAATCGCCGACCTCACCTCCCTCGCTCGAAAGGTGTTCCTGTCATGCGCGTTCGTCTTGTCCTGCCCCTGCTCGCCCTGATGGCCGGGATCGGCTCGGCGGTGGCCGCGCCGGCAGCCGCCGACCCGGGTCCGGTGACGGCGGAGTCCGCCACCGATGCGTGTTACAGCTGGGGACGCACGCTGGCGCAAGGAGCGTCCGGCGACGACGTCCGGCAGCTGCAGATCCGGGTCGCCGGCTACCCCGGTTACGGTGGCGTCCTGGCCATCGACGGCCAGTTCGGCCCGGGGACCAAGGCGGCGGTCACCCGGTTCCAGCAGGCCTACGGGCTCGGCGCGGACGGCATCGCCGGGCCCGCGACGTTCGCGAAGATCTATCAGTTGCAGGACAACGACTGCACGCCGGTGAACTTCGGCTACGCCGAGCTGAACCGGTGCAACTCGGATTGGTCGGGCGGCAACGTTCCCGCGGCGACGGCGAAGGCCAACGCGCTGGTGTCGATGTGGAAGCTGCAGGCGATGCGGCACGCGATGGGGGACCGCCCGATCGTCGTCAACGGCGGTTTCCGCAGCGTCGCCTGCAACAACGCGGTCGGCGGGGCGGCCGCGAGCCGGCACCTCTACGGGGACGCGGTCGACCTTGGCGCCGGGGCGCAGGGCTTCTGCGGGCTGGCGCGGCAGGCCCGCAACCACGGCTTCGCCGAGATCCTCGGGCCGGGCTACCCGGGCCACAGCGACCACACCCACGTGGCGCACCGATCGGGCCGCTTCTGGTCGGCGTCGTCCTGCGGGATCTGACTCCGTCGAGGTCGTCGGCCCCGACCCGTTCCCGGCTGGGCAGGTGTCCACAGTGGACGATGTCGGGGCCGGGCCGGGCGAAGTGGCTGTCCCGCCGTGCGTGGCGCCGCTACGCTGGCTCGCATGACTCGACTTGCTCGGCTGGCAGCCGTCGCCCTCGTGCTCGCGGCGACGCTCTCCGCCTGTGGTGACGAGCCACCCGCGCGGGACGCCTTCGTCGCGAAGCTCAAGTCCGATCCCCGGACCGAGGGGACGCCGGACCCGGCCGTGCAGTGTATCGCTGACTGGTACGTGGCCTACGCTACCGAGGAAGAGCGTGACGCTTTCCTGAACGGCCAGGTGGTGCCCGCCGCCGGGGGCGAGCAGGCCCGCGCCGCGATGGTGGACTGCCTCAAGAGTGCCGCCGAACCGCGGTGACGGAATAGCCTGTTTGGCCCTGTGGCACGGATTGCCCGATTCGCTACGATCTTCCCGGGAAGATCGGCAAGGCTTCTTCGCCTGGGGGAAGGTGGCCGCCGGTCCATGATGTGGGGGGATCGGTGCGCGAGTCGCGTCGTTTTTTCGTGCTGTCCAGAATCGTCGTCCTGGCACTGGTGCTGGCGCTCGTGTGCGTCGGTCTGCCCGGATCTTCGCCGTTCGGCACGTCCGGGCCCGCACCGGGCACGGCGGCCGCGAAGGACCCCGGCCCGCCGAAACGCGTGCGCGAGCTGCCCGACCGGCGCACCGCCGGGGCGCGGGTCTTCGAACTGTCCGACGGCCAGTACGAAGCCGAGGTCTCCGCGCGCGCCCAGAACTACCGTGACGGCCAAGGCGCCTGGCAGCCGATCGACACGACCGTGCGCGAGAACGCGCGCGACGGGTACGTCTTCGCCAATGACACCAACGCTTTCGCCAGCCGGTTCGGCAACCGCACCGACCGCCTGACGAGCTTCGCCCTCGGCGGCACGCAGGTCGAGCTGGGGATTGACGGGCCCGCCCGCGGGATCGAGCCGAAGGTCGAGCGGAACTCGGTCAGCTACTCCGGCGCGTTCGACGGCGCCGAGGTCGGCTACCAGGTGACCCCCGGCGCGCTCAAGGAAAACATCGTCCTCGCCGCGCCGCCGAAGGACGCGACGTACCGGTTCACCCTGCGGCTGGCCGGGGTGGTCGCGCGGGCCCAGCCGGACGGGTCCATCGCCTTCTTCCCGGCCACCTCCGACGGCCCGCCGCTGTACGTGATGCCCAAGCCGTTCATGGTGGACTCCGCGCCCGGAACCAAGTCCGTGCACGGGAAGTCGCGCAGCGACAAGGTGACCCAGCGCGTCGAGCAGCGGGGCGACAAGATCACCGTGGTGGTCGAGGCCGACCGCGGGTGGCTGGCCGCGCCGGAGCGCGCCTACCCGGTCGTGATCGACCCGACCATCAAGGTCGAGACGTCGTCGAACGGCGGCCAGGACGTCCAGCTGTGGTCGGATGCACCCAACGGCAACGACTCCGGGCTCTACCAGCTTTCCGTCGGCACCGACACCGCGGGCGTGGCCCGCAGCCTGGTCGCGTTCGACACGACCGTCGTGCCGACGGGCACCAGTCTCACCTCGGCGAAGCTGCGCGCGTACTACGACAACGAGCTCTACACCGGCGTCAACGACGTCACGGTCGAAGCCCGCCGGGTCACCGCCGCCTGGAACGCGAGCACCGCCACCTGGAACAACGCCGCCGGCGCGTTCGCCGAAGCCGGGTTGTCCCCCGCGGTCAAGCGCAAGGGCGTGACGAACACCTGGTCGGAGTGGGACGTCCGCAACATCGCGCAGTCCTGGGTTTCCGGCACCACCGCGAACCAGGGCCTGCTGCTCAAGTCCACCGACGAGACGCTGGGCCGCGGCGGCGCGATCTACCTGGCCGGCGACTTCGCCTACAACGGCGACACCGAGACGTTCCCGAAGCTGCTCCTGACCTACGGCCGCCCCGGCGCCACGCTGGCGCCGATCACCAAGACCTACGCGACCGGCGCCGAACTGGCCTGGTCGCCCTACACCGACCCGGACCCGGCCAGCCCGAACGACGACATCGTCGAGTACCAGGTGCACCGGTCGGTTTCGCAGGTGTACACGCCGTCGGCGTCCACTTTGGTCACTTCGCTGGCTCCCCAGGCGAGCCGGTTCGTCGACACGACCGCCCCGGTCACCCCGGACAGCGCGCCCGACCTCGGCTGGAACGCCGCCTACTACATGATCGCCGTCAAGACCCGCGACGGCCAGGTCATCCCCGGCGCGACCCAGCTGACCCGGACGCCGAAGGCGGGCCAGGTCCGGCAGATCTTCCGCGCCGGCGCGGACACCACCCTTTCGGCCACCCAGCCGAACGCGAACCTCAACAGCCTGACCGGCCAGCCGTGGCTGCAGGTCGGCAACAACGGCGCCACCCTCGGCAAGACCCGGACGGTCGTCAAGTTCGACGGCGTCTCCGCGATCCCGCCCGGCACCACCGTCGTGGACGCCGACCTGTCGCTGTGGGGCTTCTACTCCAACGGCTCGGGCGCGACCTTCGACGGGCACCCGCTCGCCAAGCCGTTCGTGGAGACCGAGGCCACCTGGAACCGGGCTTCGGCGGCGACGGCGTGGACCACACCCGGTGGTGACATCGGCACTCGCGCGGACTTCGTCTCCGGCCTCCCCGACCGGCCGACCTGGCACATCTGGGAAAACGCCGGGATGGTGCAGAACTGGGTCAACACCCCCTCGGCCAACAACGGCTTCGAGGTGAAGCTGCGCGACGAGGCCGGTGCTCAGCAGCGCGTGCTGTTCCTCTCCGACGAGGCTTCGGAGCCGATGCTGCGCCCGTCGCTCGCCGTCTCCTACCTCGGCTCGCCGCCCGCCCAGCCCGCCGCGCCGGTGGTGTCCTCTGTGGACTACCCGGCCGACGGGCAGCCCCACGGCGCGGCCGGCCGGCCCGGCGTCTTCACCCTGAAGCCGGGCAACGGCGTCGCGATCAGCAAGTTCACCTACCAGCTCGACTCCGACGCGCAGCCGACGGAGGTGGCGGCGACCGGCCAGCTCAACCTCACCCTGACTCCCGCCGCGTCCGGCACCCGCAAGCTCACCGTCCGCGCGCTCACCGCCACCGGCTATTCCTCGGCCGCGACCACCTACACGTTCGTGGTCGCCGACGCGCCGCGGCACAAGAAGGTCAAGAGCGACTTCAACGGCGACGGCAAGGACGACGTCGTCACGTTCACCCGCGCGGACACCGGGGACGTCTACGTCTCGCTGTCCGACGGCACGAAGTTCGTCCAGGACGGCGCGAAGTGGCACGAGCTGTTCGCCGGATCGACCGAAATCCCGCTGACGGGTGACTTCGACGGCGACGGCAAGGCCGACATCGCCACGTTCACCCGTGGCACGGACGCAGCGGTCTGGGTCGCGTTGTCCGACGGCACGAAGTTCGCGCCGACGCCGGTGAAGTGGCAGGCCCACTTCGCGACCGGGGAAGAGATCCCGCTGGTCGGTGACTTCGACGGCGACGGCCGCGACGACATCGCGTCCTTCACCCGCGGCACCGACGCCGACGTCTGGGTCGCTCTCTCCGACGGCACGAAGTTCGCCGCCAACCCGGTCAAGTGGCACGATTCCTTCGCCGCCGGCACCGCCATGCCCGCGGCCGGCGACGTGAACGGCGACGGCAAGGACGACATCGTCTCCTTCACCGGCGGCGACGCGGCCGACGTGTTCGTCGCGCTGTCCGACGGCGCCAAGTTCACGCCGTCCGCGGCCAAGTGGCACGACAGCTTCGCGCCCGACGCCGCTCGCGGTGCGGTCGCCGACGTCGACGGGGACGGCAAGGACGACGTCGTCGCCTTCACCGGCGGCCAGGTCACCGTGGCGACGTCGACCGGTGCGGCGTTCGGCGCCGCCCGGCAGTGGCACGCGAGCTTCGCGCCCGGTGACGAGCTGCCCGGCGTCGGCGACTTCACCGGCGACGGCAAGTTCGACATCGTCTCCTTCACCCGCGGCACGACGGCGAAGGTGTTCGTCGCGCCCTCGGACGGCGCCCGCTTCGGCACGGGCGTCCAGTGGCACGGCCACTTCGCGGTCGGCGCCGAGGTCCCTCGCCCGAGCATCTTCGCGGCCGGCCCCGGCACTCCCGCACCGGTCCCGCCCGCGGCGCCGGTGGTGACCTCCGCCGACTACCCGGACGACGGCCAGCCGCACGGCGGCGCCGGCCGGCCGGGCGCGTTCGTCCTGCGCCCGGGTGACACCGTGCCGATCGCGAAGTTCGTGTACCAGCTCGACACGGACACGCAGCCGACCGAAACGCCCGCCACCGGCCAGCTCTCGGTCACCCTCACGCCGGGTTCGGCGGGCGCTCGCACGCTCACCGTCCGCGCGGTCACCGCCGGCGGCCTGGTGTCGCCGCCGTCGGCCTACACCTTCGTCGTCGCCCAGCCCGCGCAGCCGCCCGCCGCGCCGGTCGTGTCGTCGGCGGACTACCCGGCCGATGGGCAGCCGCACGGCGCGCCCGGCCGGGAGGGCACGTTCCTCCTCAAGCCGGGCAGCGCGGTGCCGGTCACCGGCTACCGCTGGCAGCTTGACGACGGCGGCCCGGCCGACGTCGCCGGCACCGGCGAGGTGCTGGTCAAGGCCACTCCGGCGACGCCGGGGCAGCACAAGCTGACCGTCCGGGCGCTCGGCGCCGAGAACACCGTGTCGCCGGTCACCACCTTCACCTTCGTCGTCGCCGACCCGCCGGGCGGGCCCGGCGCGCCCCAGGTCGTTTCGGCGGACTACCCCGCCGGCGGCGCCCCTCACGGCGCGCCCGGCCGGGAAGGCACGTTCACCTTCCGCCCGACCGGCTCGACCGCGATCGCCGGCTACCGCTGGCAGCTCAACGGCGGTCCGGCCGCGGAGGTGGCCGGTGCCGGCAAGGCGCTGGTCAAGGTCACCCCGGTCACCGCGGGGACGCAGACGCTGACCGTCCGCACGTTCACCACCGCGGGCGCGGTCTCGGCGCCGACGGACTACGTCTTCGAGGTGGCCCAGCTCGCCGCACCCGACGCGCCCGGCGTGTCCTCCGTGGACTACCCGAACGACGGCCGTCCGCACGGTGACGCCGGTCAGGAAGGCGCGTTCACGTTCCGGCCGTCCGGGACGACACCGGTTTCCGGGTTCCGCTGGCAGCTCGACGACGGCGCGACCACGGACGTGCCGGGCAGCGGCGAGGTCACCGCGCGGATCACGCCGCCGACCGGGGGCACCCACACGCTGACCGTGTGGGCGCTCGGCGGCGCGGGCGCCGCGTCGGCCCCGGCCGTCTACACCTTCGCGGTGGCGGGCGCGGCCCCGACGCCGGATCTGCCGACCGTCAGCTCGACCGACTACCCGGCGGACGGCCAGCTGCATGGCAGCCTCGCCCAGGCCGGCTCGTTCACCCTGCGGTCGCAGGGCGCCGTCGCGGCCGACGCGTTCCGGTACCAGCTGGACACCGACGCCGCGCCCACCGAGGTCGCGGCGGGCACCGGCACGGCGACGCTGTCGCTCACCCCGGTCCGCTCCGGCCGCCGCACGCTGACGGTGTGGGCCAAGGTCACCTCCTCCGGCGTGCTTTCCGCGCCGGCGAAGTACACCTTCGCGGTGGGCGCGCCGGCCGGGCCGCGCGACTACTTCTACGACGCCGCCGGCCAGCTGGCCGGGGTTACCAACAACTCCGGCGAAGCCGCCGCCTACCGCTACGACGCGGCGGGCAACCTCGAGGCGACCGACCGGTACCGCGCGGACACCGCCTCGATCTTCGCGGTGGTTCCCGCGCGCGGTCCGATCGGCAGCACGGTCGAAATCGGCGGAACCGGCTTTTCCGTGCAGGCCACCGGCAACCAGGTGACCTTCGACGGCGTTCCCGCGCAGGTCACCGCGGCCAGCGCCAATCGGCTGTCGGTCGTCGTCCCGGCCGGGACCGGTGCGGGTGCGGTGAAGGTCGTCGCGGGCGGCAGGACGGCCACCAGCCGCAGCCCGTTCACGGTGACGCGGGGCGTGCCGGCGCCGGCCATCTCGGCGGTCTCGGCCGACCGCGCCGACTCCGGCGACACGGTCACCATCACCGGGACCGGGTTCGACCCGGACCCCACGCGCAACGTGGTGCTGTTCCACCAGACCACCGCCCGCGTGAAGCAGGCCGACCCGGGCAAGCTGGTCGTCGAGGTCCCGGCCGCGGCGAGCTCCGGCCGGATCTCCGTGCGCACGCCCGGCGGCCAGGCCACGAGCGCGGGCGACTTCCTGATCGCCCCGCGCGGGTTCGTCATCGACCAGCTCGTCTATGGCGGCCGCATCGAGCTCGGCCGGCCGCTGGACCTCGACATCCCCGCGGGCAAGGCCGCGGTCGTCCTGGTCGAGGGCAAGGTCGGCGAGCGGCTGCACCTGGACCTGGAGAACAACACGGTGCCGGTCCGCTCGGCCATGTGGATGTTCACCCCGCACGGCGGCGACTTCGCCCGCCGCACCATGGGCGACCCACTCGACCTGTGGGCGGGCAGCACGCTGCGCCAGGACATCCCGGTGTTCGGCGCGAACGGCACCTACACGATCGTGGTGGCGCCGGACGACAACGCGGCCGGCAAGGTCCGGGTCACCGCGTCGCACGACCTCACCGGCGACAAGCTGACCCGCGACGGCACCGGGGTGCCGTTCACCGTGTCGGTCGCCGGCCAGCGCGCGGAGATCCCGTTCACCGCCACCGCGGGTGAGTGGCTCAGCTTCGGCCTGACCGACCTGAGCATGCCCGCCAACACCTTCGACGTGCTGGTCACCGAGCCGGACGGCCGGGAGTTCCACACCTGGAAGGCCTCGCTCACCGAATACACCCCGACCATGGTGTTCAAGGCCAAGCAGACCGGCACGTTCAAGGTGGGGGTGACCTTCGGCGCCGGCGAACTCGGCGCGGGCAAGGTGTGGCTGTCCGGCGTCATCGAGGCGGGCAGGCTCGCCGTCGACGGGCCCGGCACGCAGATGAAGATCAACCGTCCCGGCCAGTCCGTGCACATGCCGTTCACCGGCGTGAAGAACAAGCCGCTGCGCTTCGCCATCACCGAAAACACGCTCCGGGAGAACGGCCGCCCCGGCTACCCGGGCGGGATCATGGTGGAGCCGGACGGCAACCAGGTCGAGCTGCGCAACGGCACGCTGGAGATCAAGCCGCTGCCGATCCGCAAGGACGGCGAACACGACCTGTTCATGAGCGGCTGGGAGGCGGTCGGCACCGGCAAGGGCTGGCTGACCTCGGGTGTCGAAGGCGGCACCCTGCCGGTCAACGCCCAGACCAAGGTCACCTTCGACCGGCCGGGCCGCGAGTACTGGTTCGACTACGACGGGGTCAAGGACAAGCCGCTGCGGCTGTTCGCCCGGGCCAAGAGCCTGCCGGGCAACCTGACCATGCGGGTCTACCAGCCGACCGGCGGCAAGCTGGTGGCCAGCACCTTCCAGAACACGCTCGACATCGCGGCGCTGCCGGAGACGGGCAGGTACCGGATCCACCTCGATCCGGGCTTCGCCACCACCGGCGACGTGACGATCGCCGCGTCCGAGCCGCAGGACCTCGGCGCGCTGACGCTCGACGCGCCCGCGCGAGCGGTGTCGATCACCGTGCCGGGGCAGACGATCGCCGCGAAGTTCACCGGCCAGGCCGGGCAGCGGCTCACCCTCGGGCTGGCGTCGGCGAACATCCCGTTCTCGAAGCTGAAGATCCTCAAGCCGGACGGCAACCAGCTCGACTTCTACTCCGCGCAGTACCTGGCCGGCGGCCCCACCGGGCTCGACCTGATCGCGCTGCCGGTGGCGGGTGAGTACCGGGTCCTGCTGGAGCCGATCGACGACGGCAGCATCCCGGTCGCCGGCGACCTCACGGTCGCGCTGTTCGGCGAGGCCGACGGCGGCAAGGCCGACATCGGCGGCGCGGCGAAGACGATCACCATCGCGCGGCCCGGTCAGAACGGGAAGCTGACCTTCGACGGCACGGCCAACGACGTGCTGCAGCTCGACATCACCCGCACGTTCCCGAACAACACGGGCGCCTACTACAGCCTGATCGCCCCGGACGGGACGGTCTCGCCGCGGCACTCGTTCATGTCGTTCGACCGCTTCAAGATGGCGGCGCTCAAGCAGACCGGCACGTACACGCTGGTGTTCGACCCGGCGGGCGGCGTCACGGGCACGATGACCGTGGCGATCTCCAAGCCGGCCACCGCGGCGGCCGTGGTCGCGGGCCGGGCCCCGGCCGAGCCACCGAAGCCGGTGACGCCGAAGTGCGTCCCGGCAGACCCGCCGCCTCCGGTGGGCAAGCCGGCGCGCGGCCTGGGCGCCCCCGAGGCGCCGCCCGTGCCGAAGCCCGTGCCGGCGCCGTCCGACTGCACGCCGTCCGGCGGCTGGCAGCCCGACAGCGCCAACCTCGCCGGCGCGGACTGGAGCACCCGCTACGACCCGCAGCCCGTCCGGGACCGGCCGCTGCAGTTCCCGGTCGGCTTCACCGGCGTGGTCGGGCAGGTCCGGTCCACCACCGGGCAGGTGCTGACCGGCGTGACGGTCAGCGCGGCCGGCCACCACGTGCCCACCGACGAGCAGGGGAAGTTCGCGCTGACCGACCTGGCCGCCGGCCACGTCGTGCTGCGCGTGGACGGCCGCACCGCGGTCAACACCGGCGGGCGCCCGTTCGGCGCGTTCGACATCGGCGTCGACCTGCAGGGCGGTCAGATGCTGGTGCTGCCGTACACCGTGTTCCTGCCGGAGATCGACGCGGCCGCCACCGTGCGGGTCCCGAGCCCGACCACCAAGGAGACCGTGCTGACCACGAAGGCCATCCCCGGCCTCGAGGTGCGGCTCCCGGCGGGCACGGTGGTCCGCGACGCCGACGGCAACGTGGCCACCGAGCTGAGCCTGACCCCGATCCCGATCGACCGGCCGCCGTTCCCGCTGCCGCCGACGAAGGTCCCGGTGTACTTCACCGTCCAGCCGGGCGGCGGCTACCTGTTCCCCGAGGGCGCCACGATCGTCTACCCGAACTACACGAAGGAGCCGCCGGGCACCCGCACCCAGTTCTGGAACTACGACCCGGACGGCAAGGGCTGGCACATCTACGGCTACGGCACGGTGTCCCCGGACGGCAAGCAGATCGTCCCCGACCCGAGCGTCCGCTTCTACCGGCTGACCGGCGCGATGACCGCGGTCCCGGGCATGAACCCGCCGCGGTTCGCGCCCCGGCCCAACGGCGCCCGGGTCGGAGACCCGGTGGACCCGTCGACCGGCTTGCTCGTCGACGAGACGGTCGACATGGTCGTCGACGACATCGCGCCGATCGAGATCAAGCGGACCTACCAGCAGGGCGACACCGACATCCGCGCGTTCGGCGTCGGCACGAGCTTCAACTACGGGCTCTACCCCTGGTCGCCGGGGATCATCGGGCAGTTCACGTTCCAGGAGTTCGACCTGGTGCAGCCGGACGGCAGCAAGATCCACTACCGCCGGACGTCGCCGGGCAAGGACTACGCGGGCGCGGTGTTCAAGGCCGACCCGACGCCGACCCGGTTCGACGGCTCGGTCGTGCGGTGGGTCGACAGCGGCTGGGACGTCACCCTGCGAGACGGCACGGTGATGGTGATCGGCGAAGAGGCGCCACTGCAGGAGATCCGGGACAAGTTCGGCAACACGACCACCCTGACCAGGGCGACCGCGCCGCCGGGCACCGACGGCAAGGTCCGCGCCAACGGGCCGGTCACCCAGATCACGTCGCCGAGCGGCCGCTGGGTGCGCTTCACCTACGACGAGGCGAACCCGCCCCGGGTGGCCTCGATCGAGGACAACCTCGGCCGGCGCGTCTCCTACACCTACGACCCGACCGGCCACCTGGAGTCGGTCCGCGGGCTCGGTGGGGGAATCAGCCGCTACACGTGGGAAAACGGGCTGCTCAAGACCATCACCGACGGCCGCGGCATCCGGTTCCTGCTCAACGAGTACGACGCCAAGGGCCGGGTGAAGCAGCAGACGGCCGCCGACGACGGCGTCACGAAGTTCGATTACGTCGAGTCGGGTGACGCGATCGTCGAAACCCGGGTCACCGACCCGCGCGGCCACGTCCGCCGGTTCACCTTCAACGCGGCGGGAGCGGTGCTCACCGACACGAAGGCCTTCGGCACGGCGCTGGCGGCGACCACGACGAACGAGTACGAAGCCGACGGCGTCCGGCTGAAATCGAGCACGGACCCGCTGAACCGCAAGACTTCCTACGTCTACGACGCGAACGGCCAGGTCAAGGAGCAGACGGTGCTGGCGGGCACCGCGGACGCCCGCACGGAGAAGTTCGAGCGCAACGGCCCGCACGGCGAGCTGACCAAGCACACCGACTCCTACAACAAGGACACGATCTACGGGCTGGACGCGCGCGGCGTCGTCCAGACGGTGACCGACCCGCTCAACCGCAAGACCACCTACGTGACCAACGAGAAGGGGCTGGTCACCAAGGTCACCGACCCGGCGGACAAGTCGTCGACGACGGACTACCTCGGCGCGGACCCGATCCGCACCACCGACCAGCTCGGCCGGGTTTCGACCACCGGCTTCGACTCGGCGGGCCGCGCGGTGCTGACGGCCGACCCCCGCGGAGCGGTCACGGAGACGACGTACACGGCGGCGGACGAGGTGGCCTCGGCGACCGACCCGCTCGGCCGCACGATGTCGTACGAGTACGACCCGAACGGCAACCGCACCAAGGTCACCGACGCCCGCGACGGGCAGACCGTGTTCGAGTACGACCGGATGGACCGGGTGCACCTGATCACCGACCCGCTGGGCGGCCTCGAAGAGGTCAAGTACGACGAGAACGGCAACGAGAAGAAGCGGACGACGCCGCGCGGCGTCGTCACCGAACACGACTACGACGACCTGGACCGGCGCCAGGAGACCCGGTTCGGCACGGAAAGCACCACGAAGTTCGGCTACGACCTCGCCGGACGCCTCAAGCGGACCGAGGACTCGGTGGCCGGGGTCGCCACGACCGAGTACGACGGCTTCGACCGCATCAAGGCCGAGACCACCCCGTCGGGCAGCGTCTCCTACGACTACAGCCCGACCGTGCGCGACCGGACGATGACGATCCCGGGCCGGGCCCCGGTGCGCCACGTCTACGACGCGGTGGGCGACCTGGCCGAGGTGCGGCAGAACGGCGTCACGGTCAGCACCATCGGCCGCGACCGGAACGGGCGGCCGGAACGGGTCGGCGCGCCGGGCGGCGGCATCTCCCAGACCTACGCCTACGACGACGCGGGCCAGACCAGGACGATCACCTACCGGGCGGGCACCACCGTGCTCGGTGACCTGGCCTACGGCTACGACGCGGCGGGCCAGCCGATCCGGACCACCGGCAGCTACTCCCGCTCGGTGCTGCCCGAGCAGTTCGGGCAGGCCGTCTACGACAAGGCCAACCGGATCCGCGCGATCGGCGCCACGCCGGTCAGCTACGACCCGGACGGCAACCTGCTCTCGGACGGGTCCGCTTCGTTCACCTGGAACGCGCGCGGCCAGCTGGCGACGCAGACCGCGCCGGGCCTGACGGCGTCCTTCGCCTACGGGGCGGATGGCCGGCGGCAGTCCCGCACGATCAACGGCGTCACCACCAGCTACCTCTACGACGGGGTCAACCCGGTGCAGGAGAAGGTGGCCGGCGGCGCGACCGCGACCGTGACCAGCACCGGGGTGGACGGGTTCCAGCTGCGGGAGTCCGGCGGCGTCACCCGCCGGTACCTCAGTGACGGACTGGGCAGCACGCTGGGCCTGGTCGACGACGCCGGCGCGGGCGCCACGTACAGCTACGAGCCGTTCGGGCGGACCTACGTCTCGGGCGACGACGGCGGGAACCCGTTCCGCTACACCGGCCGTGAGGACGACGGCACCGGGCTGTACTACAACCGCGCCCGGTACTACAGCCCCGGCCTGCAGCGGTTCCTGAGCGAGGACCCGATCGGGTTCGACGGCGGGAGCAACCTGTACGGCTACGTCGGCAACCAGCCCAACGCGCTGGTCGACCCGATGGGCACGAAGCCGGCCAACAGCTGCCCGATGAACAGCTTCACCCCCGGAACCCCGGTGCGGATGGGCGACGGGACCAGCAAGCCGATCGCCGAGGTGAAGCTCGGGGACAAGGTGCTGGCCACCGACCCGGTCACCGGGCGCACCGAGGAGCGGGTGGTCACCGCGACCATCGTCGGTGAGGGGCTGAAGCACCTGGTCGACCTCTCGATCGACACCGACCGGGACGGCACCGGCGACAGCGCGCTCACCGCGACCGACGGCCACCCGTTCTGGGTGGTGGCGGCCGGGGAGTGGCGGGAAGCGCGCGACCTGCGGCCCGGCGATCTGCTGCGCACGTCGGCAGGCACGTTCGTCAAGGTCACCGCGGTGGCCCAGCGCACGGCCGCGCAGCGGGTGCACAACCTGACGGTCGACGAGCTGCACACCTACTACGTGGTGGCCGGGCAGACGCCGGTTCTCGTCCACAACATCAACAGCCCGAACCCCAACGCCTGCGGCCCGAACGGCGAACCGATCTACGACATCCCGGGCGGGTCCAGCGGTGGCACGGGCGCCGGCAACGGCATCCCGAAGTCGATGCGCAAGGACTACAACATCGGCGCCCAGGCGGATCCGGCCAAGGACATCCCGCTGTGCTCCTACTGCCGGACGAACAACGCCAACGCCGTCGACCACGTCTACCCGAGGAGCAAGGGCGGCGACCTGACCGACCCGAACACGACTCCGATCTGCACGTTCTGCAACAGCTCCAAGCGCGACCGGGTCGCTCCGCTGAACCCGCCGCCGGGTTACTCCGGCTGGTGGCCGCCGCCGTGGTGGCCCTCGAACATGAAGGCGACCGTGGGGACACCGATATGGATCCCGTAGCTAGGGTGCCGGCCATGGTGAACGAGATCGTCTACGTGACGCACGAGGATCCGGTGTGGCGGCCGGAGCCCGCCTACATCGCGCTGGTCGACCTGGCCCCGTTCGGGCTGGAGGGGCAGCAGGAGCAGGTGTGGCTGAAGCCGTCGGCCGACGGCGTCTTCGAAGTCGCCTGCATCCCCTTCTGCGCCTACGGAATGGCGCTGGGGGACCAGGTCGCCCTGGCGGACGAGCGGTTCGTCGGCCGGGTGGTCGCCCGGTCCGGCCGGCGCGTGTTCCGGGTCTTCTTCACGGAGCCGCGGCCGCCCGGTGACGCGCGCGAAGGCCTGCGGACCGCCATCGCCGAGGGCGGGTTCCTGGCCGAGTGGCAGGGCGACCGGCACGTCGCCATCGACGTGCCCGACGGCGCTGCCACCTCGGCGGTGTGGATGGCGGTCCGGGAAGAGATCGAGAACCAAACGGCGTACTGGGAATGGGCGGACGGGGAACCGTTCCGGACGACGGCCGACGCGTGATCGCCGGCTGATGCGAGAGACTGGGGGAGCAATGCGAGCGTTGGCGGGCTGGAGACGGCTGCTGGTCGCCGGCTTTGCGGTGTCGGTGTTCGCCGGCGTCTTCGGCGGTGAAGCACACGCCCAAGAGGGGCAGGTGCACGCACCCGCGGGCGCTCAGGTCGTCGACGGGAGCTACATCGTCACCCTGAAGCCCGGCACCACCGCCGCGTCCGGGGCCGGGGTGCTCACCCGGAAGCACGGCGGGAAGGTCAGCCGGACCTTCGGCAAGGTGCTGAGCGGCTTCTCGGTGCACGCCTCCGAGGCGGAAGCCAAGCGGCTGGCCGCCGACCCGCGGGTCGAGCGCGTCGAGGCCGACACGATCGTGCGCGGCACCGGGGTCCAGACCACGCCGCCGTGGAACCTCGACCGGGTCGACCAGCACAGCACCGTCCTGGACGACACCTACACCTACGCCGAGGCCGCGGGCGCCGGGGTTTCGGTGTATGTCATGGACACCGGGGTGCGCACTTCGCACGCCGAGTTCGGGGGCCGCGCGAGTGTCGGCTTCGACGCCATCAATGACGGCTGGAACGGGCAGGACTGCAGCACCGCCGGCCACGGCACGCACGTCGCCGGCACGATCGGCGGCGCCACCTACGGCGTGGCCAAGAAGGCCAAGCTCATCTCCGTGCGGGTGCTCAGCTGCGAGAACACCGGCTCGGTCAGCCAGATCATCGCCGGGGTCGACTGGGTGACCCAGCACGCGCAGCGTCCGGCCGTGGTCAACATGAGTCTCGGCGGCGGCAAGTCGGACGCCGAGGAGCTGGCGATCAAGAACTCGATCGCCGCGGGCCTCACCTACGTCGTCGCCGCGGGCAACGACAACCGGGACGCCTGCCAGGCCAGCCCGGCCGCGCTGCGCGAGGCGATCACCGTCGGGGCCAGCAACCCGGTCGACGAGCGGGCCCGGGAGTGGAAGGACACCCCCGGCGTCACCCTCGGGTCGAACTACGGGAGCTGTCTCGACCTCTTCGCGCCGGGCGAGGCGGTCAAGTCCTCGCACAACGCCACCGACACCGCGACGGTGACGCTGCACGGCACGTCGATGGCCAGCCCGCACGTGGCGGGCGCGGTCGCGCTGCTGCTTTCCCAGTCGCCGAACCTGACCCCCGCCGAGGTGACGACCACCCTGCTCGGCCGCGCCACCACCGGCGTGCTCAAAGCGGCCGACCTGGGCGCCGGCTCGCCGAACAAGCTGCTCTACACCGGGGTGCCGCCGCGCGCGGTGTGCGCGCTGGCCGACGACACCCGCCGCCCGGTGCCCGACCAGGGCTCGGTCACCAGCACGCTGCAGGTGACGGCCTGCCCGCGCAAGGTCGCCGGCACCGCGCGGGTGCGTGTCCGGGCCGAACACCCGTTCCGCGGCGACCTGTCGGTGAAGATCACCGCGCCCAACGGCCTGGAGCAGGTGCTCAAGGAGGCCGACGGGACCGACGCGGCCGCCGGCCTCGACGCGACCTACCCGCTCACCGGAATGTCCTCTGTGGACGCGAACGGGGAGTGGAAGCTGGTCGTGACCGACAACTTCGGCTTCGACGAAGGCACGTTGACCCACTGGGACCTGGTGCTGGCCGAACCGCCGGTGGGCCTGCCTGCGGTCACGTCGGCGACCTACCCCTCCGACAGCCTGCCGCACGGCGGCGCCGGCGTGCCGGGCACGTTCACCTTCGCGCCGGGCGACGCCGTGCCGGTCGCGAAGTACTCCTACCAGCTCGACGGTGAGACGTCGGCCAAGGAGGTCACCGCCACCGACAGCCGCGCGACGGTCACCGTCACCCCGCCGGCGGCCGGGCACCGGACGCTCACCGTGCGCGCCTTCAACGGCGTCGGCGAGCCCTCGGACGTGTTCGTGTACGACTTCCTCGTCGCCGACCAGCCGCCGCCCGGCGCGCCGGTGGTGACCTCGTTCGGCTACCCGGCCGAAGCGCAGGCGAACGGTGGCGTCGGCCTGCCCGGCACCTTTGTCTTCAAACCCGGCGGGTCCGCGCCGGTGACGAAGTACGTCTACCAGCTCGACACCGACGCGTCGCCGTCCGAAGTGGCCGCCACCGGCCAGGTTTCGGTCGGGATCACCCCGACGGCGGCCGGGGTGCGGACGCTCACCGTGCGCGCCGGCAACGGCGGCGCGCTGTCCGCGCCGACGACCTACACCTTCACCGTCGCCGGGGCGTCCGACGTGGTCGACGGCGGAACGCTCACGGTCGAAGGCGCGGCGGTCGGCGCGGCCATCCCCGCCGGCAAGGTGCTGAAGTACGGCTTCGACGGCACGGCGGGCGACCGGCTCGGCTTCGGCCTGACCGCGAACTCGCTCGGCGTCGACGCGCGGCTCTGGCTGGCCGACCCGTCCGGGCGGGCGACCACGGTGGAGCCGGACAACGGGCCGAGCGCCATCACGGCTGGCAGCGCCCGCTCGGCGCCGCTGCCGACGCTGGCGGCGACCGGCCGGTACTCGTTGTTCGTCGACCCGGACGGCGCCGGCACGGGCAGCGTCACCGCGCAACTGGCGCGCAAGCTCACCGGCAGCACCGACACCTCGGCGCAGGGCTACCCGTTCACCCTGACCAAGGCCGGTCAGCTCGCCGAAGCCGGCTTCGACGCCACGGCGGGCGGCTGGTACGACGTCGGGGTGACCGAGCAGCCCGAGTTCCAGCTCCTGTCGGTCGACGTGTTCGACCAGAACAATGTGAAGGTCGTCCCCACGCAGTTCCCCTTCGGCACCCACTCGATCCGCTTCCGGGCCACCGCCGCCGGCCGGTACCGCCTCGTCGCCGGCTTCTACTTCGGCGACACGGGCAGCGGCAAGCTCTGGTTGTCGTCCGAAGTGGACGGTGGCGTCGTCACGACGACCGGCGCGGGCAGCCCCGTCACGTTGTCCCGGCCGGGGCAGAGCGCTCGGCTGCGGTTCGACGGAACGGCGGGACAGCGGCTGGGCATCGGGTACACCGGCACGAGCCTGCACCCGAACGCGGCCGTGACGGGACCGGACAGCTCGCCGGTGGCGGTGACCGGCCACACGGGCGGGGCGTCCCTCGCCCCGCTGACCCGGACGGGCAGCCACGAGCTCGTGGTCGAAGGTGGCACCGGTCCGGTCACCGTCTGGCTGTCCGAGGACGTGGCGGCCGGCGCCCTCACGACCACGGGCGCGGCCAAGCCGGTCACCCTCGCCCGGCCCGGCCAGCACGCGCGGGCGACCGTGGACGGCACGGCCGGGCAGCGGTTCGGCCTCGCGACGACCGGCGGGACCACGGGCTTCACCGAGTTCGACGTCGCGCTCAACAAGCCGGACGGCACGCAGTTCGAGACGGACGGGGCGCTGATCAGCCCGGGCAGCCACACGTTCGCGCCGTTGCCGTCGGCCGGGCGTTACGAGCTGGTGCTCGGCTCCCGGCGGAGCGCGACGGGAACGGTCACGCTGACCCTGTCCGAACCCGCCGTGGCGGGCACGATCACGGTCGGCGGCGCGGCGGCGACGGTGTCGGCGGGCCGGGCCGGGCAGGCCGGCCAGGTCGCCTTCACCGGCGTGAGCGGCGACCGGCTGCGGCTGACGTTCGGCAGCAACACGATGACACCGCAGACGGCGTTCAACGTGACCGTGTTCCGGCCGGACGGCACCAAGCTGGTGGACCGGGCCCCGCGGACGGACCTGACGCCGTACGACCTGCCGGCGTTGCCGGTGGCCGGGACGTACGTGGTGCTGGTGGAGCCGTGGTCGGCCTCGACGGGCTCACTGGCGGTGGGCCTGGCGAGGCAGCCGTGACCGTCGGCAGGCGGGCGTTCCTGGCCGCGGTGGGCGCGCTCGGCCTGGCCGGGTGTGCCCCCGCGGCGGCGCCACTGCCGCAGCAGCGCCCGGCCGGCCCGCGGCAGCCGGGTGTGGTGACGCCGGCCCCGCCGCGGACGGAGCTGGCGGCGTTCGACGTGACCGCACGCGACCGGGAGGGCCTCGCCGCGGTCCTGCGCGCCCTGAGCGAACCGGTGCCGGGCGTCACGCTGACGGTCGCGGTGGGCGCGTCGCTGTTCGACGGCCGCTTCGGGCTCGAACGGCCCCGCCTGCTGACGCCGATGCCGTCGTTCCGCAGCGACGTGCTGGACCCCGCCTGGTGCCACGGGGACCTGCTGGTGCAGGCGAGCGCCGCGACGGCCGAGCCGCTCGAACGCGTGTCGGCCACCAAGATCCCCGGCCTGGCGCCCCGCTGGCGTCAGGCCGGGTTCCACCCGGACGCGGAGAACCGGAACCTGTTCGGCTTTCGCGAAGGCGCGGGCAACCCGGACGCGGCGGACTCCGCGCTGATGGACCGGCTGGTGTGGGTCGGGCCCGGTGACGACGAGCCCGCGTGGTGCGCCGGCGGCAGCTATCAGGTGGTGCGCCTGATCCGCCTGGCCACGCCGACGTGGAACTCGAAGCCGGTGCCGGACCAGGAGCGCGTGTTCGGCCGCGCGAAGGACAGCGGCGCCCCGCTCGGCCGGGAGACCGAAACGGAGATCCCGGACTACGCGAGCGACCCACGCGGCGAGGTGATCGCCCTGGACGCCCACATCCGCCGGGCGAACCCGCGGACCCCGGACAGCGACGCCCACCGGATCCTGCGCCGCAGCTACTCATTCGGCGACGAGGGGACCGGCGCGGGCCACATCTTCATCTGCTTCCAGCGCGACGTCGAACTTGGTTTCGCGACCATCCAGAAGCGCTTGGCGGGCGAAGCGCTGGAGCGCTACACCCTGCCGTTCGGCGGCGGGTACTACTTCGTGCTGCCGGGCCGCGCCGACGGGCACGACCACCTCGGCCAGGCAATGCTGGCCTGACCCGGCCGGTTGACACCACAGTGGACAGTGGGCGAGCGGACGAAATTCTTCTGTAACCCACAAAACCCCGGGCCGAAGAGAATCAGACCTGGGGTGGTGGGTGTGCGCCATCAGGGACTCGAACCCCGAACCCGCTGGTCAAGAGGAGCGGCTTGAACCGGTGAGTATTTCGGAGGCAGCTTGCTGCCATTGGGGCTGTGCCGGGCGCGCATCGCTGCGACGCTCGGAGCCATGAAGAGAAATCTTTGGTGGGTAACGGTTCCGGTCGTTCTGACGCTCGCCGGGTGCGCGGCCGCGCCATCGCCCGACTCCCCGAGTTCGAGCCCGAGCCCGGTTCCGAGCGCCGGCTCCGTGCCGATCCAGGAGCTCGTCTCCTGGATCGACGGTGCCTGTGGCGCGCGGACGACGTTGGAGAAGCTCAAGAAGTCGAGCTCGACGGCGTACGAGCGCGTGCGCACTTCGTCGGACCGGACCGGGATGGAGGCGTGGAACTACGTCGGCTCCCGGCTGGTCGATCTGCAGGCGCTGGAAAACCAGCTGTCCGGCCTGCCACCGGTCGCCACCCCGGCCACCGATTCCTGGCGGACGACACTGCGGGACGCCCTGACCTCGCCGAAGGCCCAGCTCACTGCTTTCCATCAGCTCACCACTTCCGGCAGCACGCCGCTCACGGAGCTGCAGATCCGCGCGAGCCAGGCGGCCGACCTGGTCGCGAAGCTGCCGGTGCCGGAGTTCGATCCGGTCCTGAACACCGCCTACGCCCAGGCGCCGCGATGCACTCCGCCGAAAACCAGCGCGCCCACGACCGCTCCGCCGGCCGTGCCGCCGCCGGCCGCGGACGGGCAGAACTACGCCTCCTGCGGGGACGGCCGGTGCGAGGTCAAGGTCGCCAAATCGGCGCGGATCCCGGTCTTCGAGCTGAGGTTCGCCACCACGTTCACCGGCGGCACGGTCTCGCTGAGTACGGCTTTCCCGGGCGGTGGCCGCAGCACGATCAGCATCGGCGAGAGCGGGACGGCCACGATCGGCAGGCCCGACGGCAGTCAGATCGTCATCACCTTCAAGGGCGTGAACGCCGGGGCCGCCGTGCTGGACGTGACGACGAAGTGATCAGCCGCGCAGGACGTACCCGACACCGCGGACGGTGTGGATCACCGGTGGCGGGCCGAGCTTGTGCCGCAGCTGAGCGATCAGCACCTCCAGGACGTTGGACGTCGGCGCCACCTGTTCGTCCCAGGCCGCGTCGGTCAGCTCGCGCCGCCGGACCGGCTGCCCGGCCGCGCTCAGCAACGTCCGCAGGACCGCGAACTCCTTGCCGGTCAACGTCAGCAGGACGCCCCCACGCCGCGCCTCGTGGCGTCCGGTGTCCAGCTCGAGGTCGAGATACCGCAGCACCGGGGCGGGGCCGGCGTCCCCGCGACGGCACAGGCTGCGCACGCGCAGCACCAGTTCGGCCATCGCGAAGGGTTTGACCAGGTAGTCGTCGGCCCAGGCCAGGCCCTCGACCCGGTCCGCGACGGCGTCACGCGCGGTCAGGAGCAGCACCGGGACGTCCCAGCCGTCCCGGCGGCGACCGCTCACGTAGCCGAGGGAGTCGCCGGCGGGCAGCATCCGGTCGAGCACGACGCAGTCGTAGGCGTTGACACTGAGTGCTTCGTCGGCGTCCGGGAGGTCCGAGGCCACGTCGACCGCGAAGCCGGAGCCGCGCAGCGACAGCTCCACTGCGATCAGGAGATTTTCGTCGTCCTCGGTGACCAGCACGCGCACCCACCGACCGTAGCGTGGCGCGACCGCAGCGTCACCCCGTGAGCTCCAGCAGCCAGCCGGCCTCCTCCGCCTTGGCCCCGGCTTGGAACCGGCTGCGCGCACCGAGCCGGTGCATCAGATCGGACACCATCCGGCGCACCGTCCGCACCGAGATGCCCAGCCGGGCCGCCGCAGACTCGTCGGTGTAGCCGTCCGAAAGCAGGGCCAGCAGATCCAGCTCCCGCCCGGTCGGTCCGCACCCGCCGCGCGCCGCGCCGGTGAGCGGGGTGGCGGCCGGCCAGAGCCGGTCGAACAGCCCGACCACCGTGGTGACCACGCTCGGCAGGCGGAACGCCGTGAGCTCGCCGCGGTGGTCGTCGGGCAGCAGCGCGAGCGCACCGTCGACGACGACCGCGGCCATCGGCACCGCCGCCACCGTGCGGATTTCGGCGCCGTGGCGGGTGAACGCGTCCAGCCGCCTGCCGATCTCCGGGGTGAGCCTGGCCCGGTCCGGCACGAGCAGGCGGTAGCGCACGCCGCGATCGAGGTTCTCGCGGTCGGCGCCGCGGAAGGCCAGCAGCGGGTCGGCGATGGTCGTCATCGCGGTCGCGATCAGCACTTCGCGTGCCGCCGTACGGGTGCCCAGCGCGGAAACGTGTCCATAATGGACTGCCGTGGCGGTCACGCGACACGCTCCAGCGGAGCCGGTGCCCGGTCGAGCCGCACGGCCCGGGCGCCGGTGAGGGAGAAATCGCGTGCCCGCGTCGTGACCAGGGCGGCGCTGGGGCCGGTCGCGGGCAGCAGCGACGCGACCTGCGCGAGGTCGGCGGCGTCGTCGAAGACCAGCAGCACCCGCCGCCCGGCCAGCTCGGAGCGCCACAGCGCGGCTCGTTCATCCACATCGGACGGAATGAGTGCCGGCGGGAACCCGATGCCGCGCAGCAGCCGGTCCAGCGCCGCGGCCACGGTGACCTCGCCACCGTGCAGGTCCACGAAGAACTGGCCGTCGGTGAAGCGCTCGCTGACCCGGTGCGCCGCGGACACCGCGAGCGCGGTCTTGCCCGCACCGGCCGGCCCGGAGACGACGGCGACGGGCGCGGATCCGGTCAGCGCCCGGTCGAGCGCGGCGAGTTCCCGGTCGCGTCCGAGCAGCGGCTCGACCGCCCGCGGCAGCTCGCGTCGCGGCCGCTCCGGCGCGGCCGCCCCGTGGACCGAGCGCAGCGCCTTCATCAGCTCGGGCCCCGGCCGAACCCCCAGCTCGGCCGCGAGCACCCGGCGGGCCCGGTGGAACGTGGTGAGGGCCTGCGCGGGACGTCCCAAGGTGTGCTGGGCCCGCATCAGCCGCGCCCAGACGTCCTCGCGCAGCGGGTCGTCCGCGGCGAGCGACTGCAGGGTGGTCACCGCGTCGCCGGTGCGCCCGAGGCCGAGCTGCGCGTCGGCGAGCGTCTCCCGCAGCCGCCGGTGCAGTTCACCGAGCCGTTCGACGGCCTCGTCCGCGACGATGTCCAGTCCCTCGAATGGCCGGCCCCGCCACAGCTGCAAAGCCTGCTTCACCAGCGTGAAAGCCCTCCCCGGCGCGTCGGCCAGCGCCGCTCGCGCTTCGCGCGCCAGAGCTTCGGCGTGGTCGGCGTCGAGCTCGCCCGGGCCGACCCGCAGCCGGTAGGCGCCTGCGCGGCCCTCGATGCGCGGTCCGCCGTCGTACTCGGGCAGGAGCCGCCGAAGCTGCCACATGTAGGTCTTCAGGTTCGCCTCGGCCGACGCGGGCGCGTCCTGTTCCTGCCAAGTGTTTTCGATCAGCCGATCCACCGCGACCCAGGCGTTAGGCTGCACCAGCAGCACGGCCAGCACCGTGGCGGGTTTCCCGCCGGCCGGCCGCCCCGTGACGCCGTCGCGGCCACGCACCTCGAGTGGCCCCAGGACCTGGAAGAGCACCATGCTCACACCCCCTGCTCTGTGTGTGCCTACGATCGCGCCATGTACCTGAGGTTCCGATGACAGCCGCGCGCGTGCTGGTGGTGGAGGACGACGAGGACCTCCGCGTCGCGATCGCCGCCGAGCTTTCCGGCAGCGGCCTGCGCGTCCGCGAGGCGGGCGACCTCGCCGAAGCCGCCACGGCGCTGACCGCGGGCGGGTTCGACTGCGCGGTCTTCGACCGGATGCTGCCCGACGGCGATTCGATCGGTTTCGTGCACGAGCGTCGCCAGGCGGGCTGGGCGGTCCCGGTGCTGTTCCTGACCGCGCGCGACAGCCTCGCCGACCGGGTGGCCGGATTCGAGCACGGCGGGGACGACTACCTGGTCAAGCCGTTCGCCGTGGCCGAGATGAGCGCCCGCGTCCACGCGCTCCACCGCCGCGCCGGCGCCGGGCGGCCGTCCGTGCTGCGGCACGAGGACCTCGAAATGGACTGCGCCCGGCGGGAAGTCCACCGCGACGGCACGCTGCTCACGCTGAGCGACAAGGAGTTCGCGGTGCTGGAGTACCTGCTTTCGCGGCCGGACCAGGCCGTCGGCCGGGACGAGCTGATCGAGCACTGCTGGGACACGAGCACCGATCCGATGTCCAATGTGGTCGACGTCGTGATCCGGCGGCTGCGGCTCAAGCTGCGCGAGCCCGAGCTGATCGAGACCGTCCGCGGGCGCGGCTACCGGATGGCGGCCCGGTGAAGGGCTCCGCCGCCGGCCGTCTCCGCCGCCTGCGCTGGGTGCTGACCTGGCTGTTCACCGGGCTGAACGCGGCCGGGCTGGTCGTGTTCGCCTGGCTCGCCGTGAGCGCGGACCTGCAGCAGCGCGAAGTCCGGCTGGACGGCGAGCTCGGGCGCGTCACCGCGTCGGTCAAGCGGCTGATCATGGGTGAGGGCGACACCGTCACCACCACCTACGTCGGCCAGGACGAGCTGAACCGGCAGTGCCCGCAGTTCGTGATCCTGCCCAGCGGCGCGGGTGGTTTCCCGGCCTACGCGAGCGGGCAGACGTGCGTGCCGATCGACACCAGGCAGCTGCAGGCCTTCGCCGATCTGGCGGTGCGGAACGGGGCCGAGCTCAACGGCTACAGCAGTGGCACCGCGGGCGAGATGGTCCGCGTCGGCGTCGAGCCCTTCCGCAACCGGAACAACCAGGACGCGGGCGCGATCGTCGCGGTCGCCGACGCTCGCGACGCTCTCGGCGCCCACGATCGGATGAAACTTCTGGTCATCGGGGGATGTGTGCTGCTGGTCGGCGCCATCGGCGTGGCCGGGCACCTGCTGTCCGGGCGGGCCATCCGGCCCGCCACTGCTGCTTTGGAGCAGCAGGAGGTCCTGCTGGCCGAGACCGCGCACGACCTGCGGACGCCGGTCGCGGCGCTGCGCGCGTTGGCCGAGGCGGCGTTGCGCAACCCCGCCGAAAGCGACGAACTCCTGCCTCGGACCGTCCGGCTCGCCGCGCGGATGGGCGGCATCATCGACGGCCTGCTCGTGCGCGCGCGGCTGGCGGCCGGGGTCGAGTCGCTGGCCATCCAGCCGGTCTGGCTGGACCAGCTCGTCGCGGGCGTCGTGGCGGAGACCCCGGCCGGGAGCGCGCAGGTGACGCTGGTCGCGGCGCCGTCGAAGGTCGCCGCGGACCCGACGCTGGTCCAGCGCGCGGTGGCCAACCTGCTCGACAACGCGCTGCGCTACGGACGGCGTCCCGGCGCCGAGGCGATCGTGCACGTGACCGTCGCGGGCGGCCGGGTGACCGTCGCGGACAGCGGGCCGGGGATCGACGCGTCGGTCGCGGAGGAGACGTTCGACCGGTTCTCCAGCGGCGGCGGGTCGAGCGGGCTCGGGCTGTCGATCGTGCGGTGGGTCGCGCTCGCGCACGGCGGCAGGCTGCGCGTCTACAACGCCGAAGAAGGCGGCGCGATCTTCGAGCTGGAGCTGCCGGAAGCCGCCTGACCTGCGGATGTATCCGATCTGTACCGGCGTCTCCTATGATCGGCACGTGCCGGAGAGGGGATTCAAGCGGCGACTGCCGCTCACTGTGCTGGCCGCCACCTGCCTCGGGCTCGTGGTCGCCGTTGCCACCGGGGCCGTCAAACCGGTCCCCGGGCTGGAGCTGACGCAAGCCGGGCACTGGGTCGCGAACCCGGGTCTCGGCCTGGTCTTCTTCGTCAACGGCGCCAACCGGAGCGTGGACGCCCAGGCTGCCGTGCCCGGCCTCGAACCCGGCTCGGACGTGGTCCAGGGCGACACCAGCGCGTACGTGATCGGCCGGCAGCGGATCATCGAGCTCGGCAAGTCCGACCTCACCGTCGACCGCACGCTCGACCAGCCGGTGACCTCGGAACGGCCGGTCTCGCTCGAGACCGCGGGCGGGCCCTACCTCGTCTACCGCGAGGCCGGCCGGGTGGTCCGGCTCGGGGACGCGTTCACCTCGATCGACTCGGGCGGCTCCCTCGGCGATCCCGTGGCGACCTCGGACGGCACGGTGTGGCTGCAGCGCACCGGCGACGGGATGCTGTGCAAGCTGCCGAAGGGCGGCGAGACCCTCGGCTGCTCGGTGCAGGCCGCGCGCGGGCACACCGGCGCGCTGACCGTCGTCGGCGACACCCCGGTGTTCGTCGACACCACGGAGGACACCCTGCAGACCGTCGCGGACACCGGGCTCGGCAAACCCCTGGCGATCAACGCGTCGCTCAGCCCCGCCGCGCAGATCGCCCCCGCCGACGCGGACGGGCGGATCGCGGTGCTCGAACCGGACGCGCGCAAGCTGTACTTCGTCGACGCGAGCGGGCTGAGTGCCGGGCGCGCCGCCGGCCGTCCCCAGGCGGTCGACCTCGGTGACGGCAACTACGCGCGGCCGACCGCATCGGCGTCCTCGGTCGTTCTGCTCGACCTGACCAGCAACACCGTGCTCACCTACGCCCCCGACGGGACGAAGCGCCACACGATGCCGGTCCCGCCGGAGAACGGGTCGCCGAAGCTCTCGCGCGGCGAGGACAAGCGCGTCTACATCGAAGGCGCGCAGGGGGACCACGTCCTGGTGGTCGATCAGGAGGGCACGGTCGCGCCGGTCGCGGTGACCGCCGACAAGAAGCCGGTCTCGCAGGTACAAGCGCCGCCGCCCTCGACGTCCCAGCTGCCCCCGCAGCGCGGAACTTCCGGCGGCGACCGGCCGAAGCCGCCGCCCGCCGCTCCGCCCCCGACGTCGCAGAAGGCGCTTCCGGCGAGCCCGCCCGGCGTTCCCGGCGGTCTTCGCGCGACCCTGGCGGGCACGACGGCGAACGTCACCTGGGGCGCGGCGACGCCGAACGGCGCGGTCGTGACGGGCTATCGCGTGTCGTGGACGCCGTCGTCGGGCTCGGACGCCGGTTCGGCGGTGCTGGGCGGCGGCGTGCGTTCGACGTCCGTCCCGAGCCTGCGCGAAGGCGTGACGTACACGATCACGGTCGCGGCGGAGAACAGCGCGGGCCGTGGCGCCCCGGCCACGGCGAGGGTCACCCGGCCCGCCGCGCCGAAGCCGGCGATCACCATCAGCCGCGGCACGACCGGGACGTACGACTCGTCTTGTGAAGCGCCGGCGTGCGCGAAGATCCGAGTGGTCATGAAGGGCTTCAAGCCGGGCACCCGCGTTCTCGTGCGGCCGTGGTCGAGCGACCCGGACTACGACAACGAAGGGCGCACCATCGACATCCCCGCCAGCGGTGGCTACACCTTCGAGGCGTTCGACTTCGCTCAGGTCGGGAACCAGGTGTGGGTGCTCACCGACACCGGGGTGAAGTCCAACGTCATCACCTGGAAGTCCGGCTAGCGGACGCAGCGGGCGCCGCGGATGCCCTTGCTCTGGCTTTCGTAAAAGTGCACGCTGTCCGTTGCCTGGACGACGAAGCAGTACTGGCGGCCGGGTTCGACGTCGACGCGGTAGCTCGTGCCGCTTTCGACGAGGAAGGTCTTGCGTGGCAGGTCCGCGCCCGCGACGATGACCGCGTAGCGCAACGTGGATTCGCTGCCGCGCCAGGAAAGTTCGACAGAGGTGCCGCGGTCGACGGGATCGGCCAGGTCGACCCGTACGGGGTCGGCGGTCGGCGTGGTGATCGCCGGTTCGGTGCTCGCGGGTGGCACGCTCAGCTCGCTCGGACGGTTCTGCAGTACGAAGACCAGGGCCGCGGCGAGGACCGCCGCCCCGGCCGCGACGCCGGCGATCAGCCAGGTTTTCCCCTTGCGGCGGGATTTCGCGTGCTCCGGGCCGTACTCCAGGATCGGTGCGCCGAGGGGGCGCGGGGTGGCCGCGGTGCCGGGTGTCGCGCCGAGCCGGGTGGCGACCAGGTCGGCGTCGATCGGGCGCTCCATGGGGGCGCGCGCCAGCAGTGAGGCGACGAGCGGGCCGAGACCGGCCGGGAGGCCCGGCCGGCCGATCGGCGGCAGCGGCTCGCTGAGCACGCGCAGCGTCAGCTCGTCCGCGGTCTCGCCCGGCCGTTCCCGCGCCGGGGAATGGCCGGTGAGCGCGAAATACAGCAGCGCGCCGAGGCCGTAGAGGTCGGTGCGTTCGTCGCGGGTGCCGTCGGTGATCGTTTCCGGCGCGAGGAACCCGACCTCGGCATCCCCGGGGAACGCCTGGCGCAGCGCGAGCCCGAAGTCCGCCAGCACGGGCGCGCCGGACGCGCGGAAGAGCACGTTGCCGGGCGTCATCCCGCCGTGGACGACGCCCGCCTGGTGCGCCGCGGCGAGCGTCGTCGCGAGGGCTTCGCCCAGGGAAAGCACGTCCTGGACGGACAGCGGCCCGAACGTCCCCACGAGGTCGGCCAGCGACTGCGCGCAGAGCTCCATCCGGACGCCGAAGCGGCCGTCGGGAAGTTCCTTCGCTTCGGTGGGGACGAGGACCGTGCCGAGTTCGCTCAGCGTGCCGAGCGCGGAGAGTTCCTTGTCGAGCTCGGCGCGGGTGCGGCGGTCGGCCCGGCCGGGGTACACCTTCAACGCGAAGGCTTCGCCGGTGGCTTCGTCCATTCCGGCCAGCACGATGGCGGCCGGGCCCTCGCCCAGCGACACCAGCTCGTCGTCGTCCATCGGCCCCAGTCTGTCATCCACCCGGCGCCGGCGGCGAGCGTGTCCGGTTCCTGCCGATGTACCGCGGATGTATCCGCCCTGGACCCCGCGAGGGACCCTGGCTGCCGCGGCGCCGGTTCCGGGCCGCCCGTGACCAGGGAGACGAACATGAAACAGAATCTGCGGCGCGCGGCCGTCTACGGGGTGGCCGGGCTGGCGACCGCCGCGATCGGGGCGGTGACGGCGAACGGGCTGGCGGAGAGCGCGGTCGACAACGCGGCCGCGCCGGCTCCGGCCCCCGCGCCGGTGGCACCCGCAAAGGTGGCGCCGAAGCCGGTGGAAGTCCTGCCCAAGGCGCTCGTGGCGCCCGCGCCGCCGGTCGCACCGGTGCACCACGTCAAGCCCGCTGCGGCCCACAAGCCCGCTGCGGCCCACAAGGCCGCCGCTCCGGCCGCGTTGTCGAAGCCCCGCGTGAAGGTGCGGCAGGCGGTGCCGCAGAAGCGGTACGTGGTGCAGGCGGCGGCGCAGGCCCCGGCGGCGACTCCGTTGAAGGTCGCTGTCGCACCCTCGACACCGGCGTTGGACAACGCGGTCACGGCGGTCGGCAACGCCCGTCAGGCAGTCAAGGACGCCGGAAAGGCTTTGCACGACGCCAAGAAGAAGCTCACGCAGTCCGAAAAGGACTTGGAAAAGCTGCGCGACTCGATGAAGCCGACGTCGGGCAAGCGGCCCTGCCACGACGCCCCGGCTTCGCACCTGATCAAGAAGACGACGCACACGTCGCACACGTCGGGCACCACGGTCACGAAGACCGCGAGCTCGTCGGGCAACGGCGCGTCCTCGTGGTCCAGCGCGACGTCGACCAACGGCACGGCCTCGGCCCACGCCGGGTGACGCCATGACCGCCACGCTGGAGCCGACCCGGTTCATCGTGATCCCGCAGGAGGTCTGGGAGCACGAAGACGCGCCGCCCCCGCCCGCCGACGAGTTCGAGACCTTTCCGGAAGACGACGTGGAATTCGTGCCGTGCGAGCCGAAGCCGCTGAGCCTGGCGGCCTACACCGGCCTCGGCGGCGCTTCGGGCTCGCTGGTTTTCGGCATCGCGGCCGGCGTGCTGATGACGTCGCCGCTGGGCCTGGTGATCGGCGTGGCGGCGGGCGCTTTCGGCGGCCTGATGGGCCACTCGCTGGCCGAAGAACTCTACGAACGAACCCATTAGGTTCGGAAAGGAGACGACAGTGGACAAGGTAATCCGAGGATTGGTGGCGGCCGGTTTCGGCGTGGGGGCGGCCGCGGTGTTCGGTGTGCTGGGGGCGCAGTCCGCGGACGCGGCCCCGGCGCCGGCACCGCCGAGTTCGCCCGCGGACATCGCGAAGCAGGATGCCGCGGACAAACGGACCGCCCAACGCCCGAAGGTGAACTCGGCTGCGGAAAACACGAAGCAGGACGCGGAGGACAAGCGTACGGCGCAGGACGCCGGGAATCCGGAGCGGAAGGCGGCCCGTGCACAGGGCCGTAAGAACGAAGACCAGCAGAAGTCCGAGTCGAAAAAGGACCAGCCGAGGGCGAATTCGTCCGATGATGACCGGAAGCAGGACGCGGAGGACAAGCGTACGGCGCAGGATGCGGGGAATCCGGAGCGGAAGGCGGATCGTGCGAAGGGGCGCGAGAAGGCTGAGCGGCGGAAGTCCGAGTCGGATGAGGAGCAGCCGAGGGCGAATTCGTCCGATGATGACCGGAAGCAGGATGCCGAGGACAAGCGTACGGCGCAGGATGCCGGGAATCCCGAGCGGAAAGCGGATCGCGCGAAGGGCCGTGAGAAGGCCGAGCAGCTGAGGGCCGAGCGCAGGGTGAATTCGTCCGCTGACGATCTGAAGCAGGATGCGGAAGACAAGCGTACGGCGCAGGATGCCGGGAATCCGGAGCGGAAAGCGGACCGCGCGAAGGGCCGGGAAGCCGCGGACCTCGAAGCAGCTGAACGTGACGCGGAGTCGTCCGGATTCAGCTTTACGGATGGTCTCGCCACCACCGGCGCGACCGGTGACGGCGTCAACGAGGCGTCAAAAGAAGCGCTGAAAGAGGCTAGGAAGGAGGCTGTGAAGAAGGCCCGCGCAGCTCGCGACGCGGCGAACGCCTACGCCAAGGCGTCAAAGGCCGCGCGACAGCGCGGTGTCGTGTCGGCGGCAGAGCGTGCGCGGATCGCCGGTCTCAACGCGAAGGCGGTTGCCGCGGCTGACGAGGCGAAGGCCGCGATCTTCGACGGCACGAAGGTGCCGAAGGTGGTCGGAAAGTTCGCCGGCAAGATATCTCCGGTGGCTATCATCGCCAGCGAGGCGTACGAGATCGGGGAGAACGGCAAGCCCTGGGACGAAGCCGTCGCCGAAGGCGTCGGCGCGTTTGTCGGAGGCGCCCTCGGTGCGGCCGGCGGTGGGGCGCTGGGAACCGTGGCGGTGCCCGTCCCCGGCGTCGGGACCGCGGTCGGCGCCACAGCGGGCTCACTGGCCGGTGGCTACCTCGGCGGTGCCGCCGCTGATAGCGGCTACAAGTGGCTGAAGCAGAACATTCACACGCCGCCGGGCTATCACCGCTTGGAGAAGTAGGCCTCGGACCAGGGGTGGGTGGCGCACGTCCGCGCCACCCACCACGGCGGATGTACCGCGGATGGCCCGTTTCCGTACCTGGTCGCTTACGCTGAGCAGGTGGCAGGATGGGGCCGAACGGTCCAGTGGGGTCGACGCCGGAGGGGGCAAGGGTGAGCAAGTCCAGGGCCGGGGAGGCCTACGACCTGATCGCGGCGAACGTCCGGGGGGTGATCCGCGGCAAGCCCGAGGTCGTCCGGCTCGCCGTGGCCGCGCTCTTCGCCGAGGGACACCTGCTGATCGAGGACGTCCCCGGTCTCGGCAAGACCACGCTGGCCCGCTGCCTCGCCCGCAGCATCGGCGGGAAGTGGAGCCGGATCCAGTTCACCCCGGACCTCCTGCCCGGCGACATCACCGGCGTCACGGTCTACCACCAGAAGGACGAGAAGTTCGCGTTCCACCCCGGCGGTGTCTTCTCGAACATCGTGGTCGCCGACGAGATCAACCGCGGGACGCCGAAGACGCAGGCCGCGCTGCTCGAGGTGATGGCCGAGCGGCGTGTCACGGTCGACGCCGTCGGGCACGAGGTGCCCCAGCCGTTCCTCGTGGTCGCCACCCAGAACCCGATCGAGATGGAGGGCACCTACCGGCTGCCCGAGGCCCAGCTCGACCGGTTCCTGATGCGGATTTCGGTCGGCTACCCCGACCTGCAGTCCGAGGTCATGGTGATCATGGGGGACTGCGCCGGCGTCTCCGCCGACGACCTGTCCCCGGTGGTCGACATCCCGATGCTGCTCGACGCCATCGCCGAGGTGCGCGCGGGCCACCTCGACCAGGCCGTCTGCGAGTACGCCGCGCGGATCACCGCCGCCACCCGCGGCCATTCCGCTGTGCGGTTCGGCGCCAGCCCGCGCGGCAGCATCGCGCTCGTCCGCGCCGCGCAAGCGATCGCGGCCACCGAAAGCCGCCAGTTCGTCACGCCCGACGACATCAAGGACGTCGCTGTCCCGGTCCTCGCGCATCGGCTCGTGCTCACTCCGGAGGCCGAGATGAACCAACGCGGCGCGGCCGGCATCGTGGCCGAGGTGCTCGCGTCGGTCCCGGCACCGGCGATGAACCACGCGGGCCGCTGACCATGCGGCTGACCACCCGCGGCGTCGCCCTGCTCGTGGTGTCGGTGCTGCTGCTCGTGGCCGCCGAATGGCTGGGCTTCGTGCTGTTCCGCGTCCTCGGTGCGGTCGGGCTGGCCGCGGTGATCGCCGCCGTCGCCGTCACCGCGCGCGGCCTGCGTGTCGACGTCGAGCGCGAGGTGTACCCGGACCGCGTCGAGCGCGGCCGCCCGGCGCTCGCGAAGCTGCAGGTGCGCAACCCGGCCACCCGTCGCCAACGCGGGTTCGACGCCCTCGACAAGGCGGGCAGCACCGTCCGCACCGTGCGGGTCCGGCCCCTGGCTCCGGATGCCGAGGCGACCTACCGCTACGAGCTGCCGACCGGCACCCGCGGCCGGATGCCGGTCGGGCCGCTGGCGCTGCACCGCCTCGACCCGTTCGGACTGGCCCGCAACCGGCTGGTCGCCGGCGAAGTCGCCACGCTCTGGGTACACCCGCGCCGGCATCCCGCCCGCGCCCTGATCGGCGGCTATCCGCGCCACCACCACGACGGCGCCACGACGGACGACTCATTGCGCGGCTCCCTCGATCTCCGGGACGTCCGCGAGTACCAGCCCGGCGACGAAGTCCGGCACCTGCACTGGAAAGCCACCGCGCGGACCGGCCGGATGATGGTCCGCGACTACGCGGATCCGCAGCAGCCGCGGTTCACACTCCTGCTCGACACTCGCTCGGCGACCTTCCCGCCCGCGGTGTTCGAGGAGGCCGTCGACGTCGCCGCGTCGCTGCTGCACGCGTCCGCGATGGCCGGGCACCACACCCGGCTCGTCTGCTCCGGTGGCGCCGACCTCGCCACGAGCGGCGGCCCGCTCGCGTCGCGGCTCCTGCTGGACGAGCTGTGCCAGCTCGGCCAAGACAGCGGCCAGGCGCTCGTGCCGCGGGAGCTGACGGCCGCACGCGACCAGGGTGGCTGCCTGACGGTCGTGACCACCGGCGGGCTCGACGGACTCGCGGCCCTGCGGCCGCGCTACTCGTCCCTGTTCCTCGTCGATCTCCTGCCCGGCAAGCCCTTCGCGGTGCCGGGTGTGCGGGTGATCAGCGCCGCCGACGCCGCGCACGCCGTGCGCCGCTGGAACGAGGTCGTGGGATGAGCCGCCTCGCCGTGGTTCCCGTCCTGCTCGCCGCCGCTGTCGCCGGGCTGTTCTTCGTTCCGGTCTTCGGGGCGACGGCGTTGCTCGCCCCCCTCGGCGTCCCGCTGCTGCTGATCTTCGTCGTCGCGGAGATATGCGCGCGGTGGGAATCCGTGGCACTGTGGCGGCCGCCGCTGCTGCTCGTCGCCGGGCTCATCGGTGTGATCGAGACGGTCCTCTTCCCGACCACGGCGTCCGGAATTCCCACCGGGGAAACGTTTTCCGTGCTCGCCACCGGGGTGACCGACTCCTGGCGGCTCGCTCTGCAGTCGACCTGGCCCGCCCGCCCCGACGCCGCTTCGCTGTTGTTCGTCCCGTTGCTGGTGCTGCTGGCCGGAGTGATCGGAGTCGAACTGCTGCGGCTGCGCCGGCCGCTGGTCGCGTTGGTCCCGAGCTTCGCCGTCGTCGTGCTGAGCCAGTTTTTCGTCGGGCTGTCAGGGTTTCCGGCACTCTTCGGCGCGTTCGGATACGCGGCCGTGGCGGCCGGGCTGTGCGCGTTGCTGCCGCAGGCCGACGCCGAGGGCAACCGAGGGATGAGACCCATGTGGGCGCTGGCCGTCCCGGCGCTCGTCCTCGGCGTGGCGGGCGCGCTCGTCACCGGCCTCCTCCTGCCCACGCCCGTTCCCGGGTACTCGCTGAAGCAGGACCAGGTCGCGCCGCTCGGCGCCCGCGTCGCGAGCCCGCTCGACGACATGGCCCACCGCCTGGAACATCCGGACACCCCGCTGTTCTCCTTCCGGGGTGACGCCGACACCGACCGGTGGCCGCTGGTCGTGCTCGACGATTTCGACGGCGCCAACTGGACGCCCGGCAGCCGCTACCGTCGATTGGGCACCGAACTCACGCCCGGCCCCGCGGTGACAACGACGTCGCAGCGCCGGACGGCGACGATCACCATCAGCGGGCTCACCGGTCCCTGGCTGCCGACCCAGACCTGGCCCGCGGCGGTCGGCGAAGTCGCGCCGCTGGTCGAGGAGTCGCAGGGCACGCTCTGGCTGCCGCACGCCGGCAACGCGCCGACGACGTACACGCTGAGCTGGTGGTCGCCGCAGCTCAACCCGGCGGACCTGCTCGACGCGCGGCTCGACCCGGCCGCACCCGGTGGCCTGGCGGGCGTCGGTGACCTCCCACCGGAGGTCGGGAAGCTGGCGCAGGAGGCCGTCGGCGAGCTGCGCCCGAGCTTCCGGACGGCGCTCGCGCTGGAGCGGTTCCTGCGCGAGCGCTGTCGGCTGGCCACCGGCGCGGGGCTGCCGAGCGGGCACGGCTGGCCGCAGCTGAAGAAGTTCCTCTTCGAAACCAAGCTCGGCACGAGCGAGCAGTTCGCGAGCGCGTATGTCGCGATGGCGCGGTCGCTCGGCATCCCGGCCCGGCTGGTGGTCGGCTTCCGGACGCCGGACAGACCGGACGCGAGTGGCGCCTACACCGTGCACAACGGCGATGTCGTGGCGTGGCCGGAGGTCGCGGTCGCCGGTGCCGGCTGGGTCGCGCTGGATCCGGCCGGTGCCGCCCGGACCGGCGCGAGCAGCGGCAACACCGGTCTCGCCGCGGTGACGCAGCAGGCCCGCGCGCAGCTGCCGCCGGCGGAGCAGCTCCGGGACCGGCCGCTCCCCGGCGACGGCCCTGGTCCCGGTGACGGCGCCGGCGAGGGTGGATGGACGTTCCCGACAGCTCTCCTCTTGATCGGACTGGCAGCGCTGCTCGTGCTGTGGTTCGGCGGGATTCCACTGCTCAAGAGCTTGCGGGCGTGGCGGAGGCGGCGCCGGCCGGGCATCGAGGCGGTGATCGGCGCGTACCGTGAGGTCAAGGACCGGCTGCGCGAGCACCGCGTCCCGTGCACCGCTGGGATGACCGTCCGCGACTTGGCGGTGGCCGCGCACGGCGTCGGCGGCGAGCCGACAACGGATGGGCTTCGTCTGCTGAAGTCCACAATGGACGTCGCATTGTGGTCGGGCGTCGGAGTGGGTGTGCACTCCGGGCCGCAGGCTTGGGCCGCGGTACGCGAAGTCCGGCGCGGCCTGGCGCGGCGCGGAGTGCGTGCCCGGCTGCGTGCCGCGGTGGACCCGCGCACGCTGTTGACCCGGTTCTGAGCACCCGCGCTGAAGAAGCCGTGCGTTCGCATCCGGGGTGAGCGCCTGGTTTCGGCCACTGCTGTCGGTGAAAGGTCGAGCGCTCCCTGTGCCACGGTGCCGCCACCTTTCCGCACTGCCCATCCTCCCCGGGGGCGTCAAACTTCCGATCGACGGGGTGAGGGACCCGGTCCACCCGGGGACTGGTGGTCACCGAGCCGGCCGAGCTCGGCGGCGATCCGGTCCGCGATCGGCAGGTCGGTCGCCCGCGCCATGGACAACGCCGTGGTCCAGTGCGTCGCTGCCGACCGGTGGTCTCCGGCGGACAGGGACGTTCTGGCCAGGCCATCGTGCGCGAGCACGTCGGTGTAGCTGCTTCTGTCCCGCGTGGACAGTTGCAGCGCCTGGATGAAGCAGTGCCGGGCGTCCTCCACCGTGCCGGCCGCCGCGTGGATCCGGCCGAGGGCTGTCAGTGCCCGGTTCTCGACGTCTCTGTGCCCGATGTCGCGGGCGAGAGCCAGCGCGGTCCGGCCTTGCCGGAGCGCGTCGTCGATCCGGCCTTGCGCGCGGAACGTCTCGGCCAGGAACACGAGACTGCGCGCTTCGACTTCGGTGGCGCCGATCCGGTGGGCCAGCGAGCCTGCTTGTTCCAGGTACCACCGGCTGTCATCGGTGTCACCGCGCTCGGTCAGGGCGTAGCCGAGGTTGAGCAGGGCGGTGGCTTCGAGGTACGGGTTGTCCAGGTCGGTCAGCGCCAGTACCTCACGGCTGCAGTCGATCGCCGCGTCGTAGTCTTCGACACCGGTGTGGGCGACGCCGAGGTTGAGCAGCGGCGCCGCCCGGTCGCGCGGTGTTCCGCCGGTGAGCAGGCTCGTGGCGCGCAGCAGCGTCGGGATCGCCTCGCGGAAGTGTCCTTTGCGGATGTGCGCGATCCCGATGTTGGTGTGCACGCGTCCGGCGCCGAGCTCGTCGCCCAGTTCTTCCTCGAGCGCGAGCGCGATCCGCAACGTGTGCAGTGCCGCGTCCAACTGCCGGACGGCGATGAGCGCGAGGCCCTTGTTCCGGTGCAGCACCGCTTCGGTTCGGTGGTCGCCGTGGGCCTTGGCCATGTCCAGCCCGCGTTCGTAGACGTCGAGCGCCTCGGCGAGGTATCCGCGCCGGACCAGCAGCGGGCCGAAGGTGACTGCGACGTCGGACGCGATGTCCGGCACCGCGTGCTTGGTCGCCACTTGCAGAGTGGCCACGAGGTTGCGGTGTTCCGCGGCGACCACGCCTCGCGCTTCTTCGGCGGATTCGAGGAGCGGGTCGCCGGGTTCACCGGGTGTGGCACCCGACCGCCCGGGGTCGAGGACCCGTTCGGCCGCCCGGCCGAGTGCGAGGTAGTGCTCCAGCAGCCGCCGGATCGCCGCGTGGCGTTCGGCTGCCGTGCATTCCTCGAGGACCGTCGTGTGGGCGTACTGGCGGAGCAGGTCGTGGAAGTGGTAACGCGTCGCAGCGTGTTGCGCCAGCAGGTTCGCGTCGACGAGGTCCTCCAGCAAGCGGCCGGCCGCGATCACCGGCACACCGAGGATCGCCGCCGCTGCGTGCGCGTCGAAATCGCCGCCCGGCATGAGCCCGAGCAACCTGAACCCGGCGCGCTCGGCCGCGCCGAGGTGCTGGTAGGACACGGCGAACGCCGCGGCGACACTGCGGTCTCCGGCGGCGAGCTCGCCGAGCCGGTGGTCCTCGTCCCGCAGCAGTTCGGCGAGGAACCTGGGGGTCCACGTCGGTCGTGCGCGCAGTCGTGACGCCGCGATCCGGATCGCCAGCGGGAGCCGGTCGCAGAGGCTGATGATCTCCTGCACGACGTCCGCGTCCATCGCCGGGCGTCCCGGTTCGGCGATCCGGCGGAAGAGTTCGGCTGCTTCGTCGGCGCTCAGCAGGTCGAGGGAGAGCGACGTCGCACCTTCGAGCATCGCCAGCCGCCGCCGGCTCGTCACGATGACCTGGACGCCCGGGGTGCCCGGCAGCAGCGGCCGGATCTGGGCGGCGTCGGCGGCGTTGTCGAGCACGATGAGCATCCGACGGCTGGCCACCGAGGCCCGCCACAGGTCGGCGCGGCGGTCGAGGTCCTCCGGGATCCGCTCCGGCTGGACGCCGACGCCCCGTAGCAAGGCGTCCAAGGCCGTGGACGCCGGTGTCGGGGACTGGCCCGGTGTGTGACCGTGGAGGTCGAGGAAGAGCTGGCCGTCCGGATGCTGATCGGAAAGCAGGTGCCCGGCCCGGATCGCCAGCGTCGTCTTGCCGATGCCGGGCATCCCGTCGAGGGCTGTGATGACGACCGCGCTGCCGTCCGCTTCTCGGGTCAGGCCGATCAGCTGGTCGATCTCCTTGGTCCGGCCGGTGAAGTCGGCGACGACTCGTGGCAGGTACCGGCGCTCTCCGGGGATCTCGGTGACCTCGGATTCGGCGATCTCCTCGAGGATGTGTTCGTACTGCGCCTTCAGCTCCCGGCCGGGATCGACGCCCAGCTCGTCCGCCAGAAGGATCCTGGTCCGCGCGTACACCTGCAGCGCTTCGGCCGCTCGGCCGTCGTGGTGCAGGACGGCCATCTGCCTGGCGACCAGCGTTTCCCGGACGGGGTGCCGGGCCACGAGACCGGCCACCCGCGCGGCCAGGCCGCCAGTGGCGCCCAGGTGCAGGCGGAGCTGGATCAGCAGCTCATGGGCGGCGAGGAACTCTTCGTCGAGGATCGCCGCGGCGTCGGTGAAGGCTCGCCCGTCCAAGCCGGTCAGCGCGTTCCCGCGCCAGAGCCCGAGCGCCGAATCGAGCAGGGTTGCCGCTGACCGGGGATCGGCCGGCGCTAGCTTCCTGGCTTGGCCGACCAGCTGCTGGAAACGCAGGGAATCGACGTCGTTCTCCGCCACGACCAGCCGGTAGCTTCCGCCTTCGCTGGTGATGGCCGCGCGAGCATCGCCCAACGCGCCTCGCAATTTGGCGACGGTGTTGTAGACCTGGTCGCGCGCAGTCGAGGGTGGTGACTCATCCCAGAGCGCGTCGATCACCTGAGACGGGCGGAGGGAGTGGTTCGCATTGAGGGCGAGGAACGCCAGCAGCCGCTGCTGGCGCTTGCCGCCCGAGCTCAGCCTGCGGTCACCCGACCACACTTCGACCGGGCCGAGAATCCCCACCCGTAACACGCCCTGACGGGGCGGCTCAGCTTCCACGTCGATCATTATCGCCCGGCAGCGGCGCGGGCGGACAGCATTGTGGCCGGCCGGAAGTCCCGGCCGGCCACGATCAGGCCGGTTCGGCCGGGCTCAGCAGCCCGTCTTCGACCCGACGCACCCCGATGCCGGGCTCGCCGACGCGATCGGCGACGCCTGGGCCGGCGTCTGGGCGACTGACAGCACGGCCGCCAACGCGATGACCACCGCGACTGCTTTCTTCTTCATATGTCGATCCTCCCCTTGATGTAGGGGACAGCCTGCCCGAGGCGGCTATCCAAAACCTATCCGCGGAGATCGGCCAGCTGACCTGGGTAAACGGGCTCACGTCGTGGTCGGGCGGGAGTGGCGGCGCCGGCGAACCGAGGAGTACGGCCGGCGCGCTGTCCGCGTGAAATGGGAGACGGATAGCCGAGCTGCCTACGGTGCCTCATACGTCGGCAGACAGCACTGCGGGGCGTCCGGTCGGCGTTTCGTCCGCCCGAGAGGGGGAGGCGTGGCCGGTCAGGACGGCCGCGACGATGATCACCCGAAAGGGGCATCGCTGTGTTTCACCGGCTGGAATCATCGGGTGTGCCGTGACGGTGAACGGGGCGGTTCGGCGATTCTGCGTCCTGGCGACCGTGGTGGTTTCCCTCCAGGCGCCGGGGCCGGGCTCGTCGGTCGCGGTCGCGGCGAACGCCGTCGTCGCCTCGTCCGCGAAGGCCCCTGTGGTCCAGGAGGTACAGGTACTCAGGACGCGAACACGGATCCACTGCGTGCCGCTTGGCCGGTCGCCGGGTTGCCGCGTGCTCCGGGAGGCCGTCGGAGTGACTGTCGTCTTCTACGCCCGCTTCGCCGACGGGCGGCGTATGTGACTCGACGGCCCTGGCCCGAACCCCGGCAACCCCGAGCTATTCTGTGGCTGTATACACGGGAGGTAGATACGTCCGGTATAGTCGGTCCCGTTCCCGGGGATGCCGGGGTCGGGAGGGGCGGAGGATGTCGGTTTCGCACACGCTGCTCGGGTTGCTCGAGGGGGGCCCGCGGCATGGTTACGATCTGAAGCGAGCGTACGACGAGCAGTTCGGGCAGGACCGTCCGCTTGCGTACGGCCAGGTTTATTCGACGCTGTCACGACTGCTGCGCAACGGCATGGTCGAAGTGGCGGGTGTCGAAAGCGGCGAGGGACCGGAGCGGAAGCGCTACACGATCACCGACGCGGGGATCACCGACGTCGAAACGTGGTTGAGCACCCCGGAAAGCCCGCAGCCGTACCTGCAGAACACGCTCTACACGAAGGTCGTGCTCGCGCTGCTGTCCGGGCGCAGCGCCTCCGAGGTGCTCGATGTCCAGCGTGGCGAGCATCTGAACGTGATGCGTTCGCTCACCAAACGCAAGAACGGCGGCGACCTCGCAGATCAGCTGATCTGCGACCACGCGCTCTTCCACCTCGAGGCGGACCTGCGGTGGCTGGAGCTCACCGCGGCGCGCCTGGGCGATCTCGAGAAGGCGGTGCGCTGATGACCGGCCAGGAAATGCCGTTGCTCGTCGGCGAGGGACTGCACAAGTCGTTCGGTCCGACGCGGGCGCTCGACGGTGCGGCGCTGTCCGTTCGGGCTGGAGAGGTGCTCGCGATCATGGGCTCGTCCGGATCGGGCAAATCGACGTTGCTGCACTGCCTCGCCGGCATCCTCCGGCCGGACGCGGGCACCATCGGCTACGGCGGCGCCGATCTGGCCGGGATGGACGACAAGGCGCGGAGTGCGTTGCGGCGCACCGAGTTCGGCTTCGTGTTCCAGTTCGGCCAGCTCGTGCCCGAGCTGTCCTGCCTGGAGAACGTCGCGCTTCCGTTGCGGCTGACCGGGACCAGGCGGAAGCCGGCCGAGGCCAAGGCGACCGAATGGCTCGCCCGGCTGGAGGTCGACGATCTGGCGAAACGCCGGCCCGGCGACGTGTCCGGCGGGCAGGCGCAGCGGGTCGCGGTGGCGCGGGCGCTGGTCACGGGGCCGAAGGTGGTCTTCGCGGACGAGCCGACCGGCGCGCTCGACACGCTCAACGGCGAGAAGGTCATGCAGATGCTCACCGAGGCCGCGCGGGAAGCGCGGGCGGCGGTGGTGCTGGTGACCCATGAGCCGCGGGTCGCGGCGTATTCGGACCGGGAGGTCGTGGTGGTCGACGGGCGCACGATCGATCGCAGGCTCGCCGCATGATCCGGGATCTGGCGCTGGGACTCCGGCTGGCCGTCGGGGGCGGCCGGATGTCCGGCGCGGCGTTGCTGCGCCTCGCGATGACAGCGTTCGGGATCGCGCTCGCGGTCGCGGTGCTGCTGCCCGCGGCGGCGGTGCACCACCTGGTCGGCGCGCAGTCGGAGCGGGCGGCGGCGATCAAGCCGGTCATCCAGCCGCGCGCGGGTGTCGCCCCGCTGCTGACCTACAGCTGGTACCCGTCGGTCGGTGACGACCTCGTCCGCGTCACCGCGGTCGCGGCGACCGGGCCGAACTCGCCGGTGCCGCCGGGTGTCGACCGGCTGCCCGCACCGGGCGAGCTGGTCGTGTCGCCTGAGCTGACCGCGCGGCTGGCTTCGCCCGACGGCGGTTCGATCAAGGCCTATTTGCCAGGGCAAGTCGTTGGCCAGCTGTCGAGGGAGGGCGTTGCCGACGCCGCCGACCTGACCGCCTACTACGGGGTGCCTGCCGAGCAGATCCGGGCGGAGGGCGACGACGGCAAGGAGGTGTACGCCTTCGGCGGGCCCTACACCGGGATCGGCCTGTCGACGGCGATGCTGGTGATCATCCTGCCGATCGCGGCGGTGCTGCTGCTGCCGTTGCTGATCTTCGTGACCACCGCGTCGCGGATGGGCGCGGCGCAGCGGGAACGCCGGCTCGCCGCGCTCCGGTTGATCGGCCTCGATTCGCGACAGGTCAAGCGGGTGGCGGCGGCGGAGTCTCTGGTCGGAGCGGTGATCGGTCTCGTGGCCGGCGTCGGGTTCTTCGCCGTGCTGCGTACTTTCGTCGCGGACATCCTGCCGTTCGGCCTGCGGATCTTCCCGGAGGACTTCGTCCCGTCCTGGCCGCTGGTCGTGGTGATCGTGCTGCTGGTGCCCGGGCTCGCGGTCGGCTCGGCGCTGTTCGGGCTGCGGCGCACGCTCGTCGAACCGCTCGGTGTGGTCCGGCAGGGCAAACCGGTGCGGCGGCGGATGTGGTGGCGCTGGGCGATCACCGCGATCGGCGTGCTGTTCCTGGCGGCAACCCTGGCCGTCGGCCGGGGGGACGGCGACACCGCCGCCGGGCTGGCGCTCGCGGTGGGCAGCGTGTTCTTGCTGGTGGGGGTCGCGGCGCTGCTCCCGTGGCTGGTCGAGTGGCTCGCGGAGCGGCTGAACGGTGGTTCGCCGTCGTGGCAGCTGGCGATCCGGCGGCTGCAGCTGGACAGCGGCACGGCCAGCCGCGTGGTGTCCGGCCTGGTCGTCGTGCTGGCCGGCGCGATCATGGCCCAGGGGGTGATGACGTCGCTCAGCGACGGCGTCCGGCAGCTGAAGCTGCCCGACGGCGTGGCCGCGGCTCCGGTGGAGGTGCGGACGAATGCCGCGCACGAGGCCGAGGTCACCCGGCTGGTGGCGTCGGTGGCCGGGGTGACCGCGACGCATCCGGCCAAGAGCATCACGGTGCAGACCGGGCAGGAGCAGACCTACGGCATGGTCGGCGATTGCGTGGCGCTCAAGGTGCAGGCGAACATCGGTGACTGCGCCGACGGCGATGCCTTCTACGTCGCGCCGCCGGGAGGCAGTGTGGCCCCGACCGGCACGGTGCGCCTGCAGAGCAGTTCCGGCACCGGTGCCGTGAACGGTCCGGAGTGGACGGTCCTGGCCACGCTCAAGGTGGTGCAGCCGGCGGACGAGGAGACGGTGATGGGCGGGATGGGCAGCATGCTGATCACGCCGGGCGCGCTGGGCGGGCTCACGCTTCCGAACACGTCGACGGTGGTCTACGTTTCGGGCGACGGCGATCCACAGGCGCTGACCGATGAGGTCGCGCATGCGGTCCAGCCGCTCGCGTGGAACGCCACGGTCAGCAAGGGAGCAGACCTCGGCGATTTCGTCGCCCGCGACGACCAGCGCGTGGAGAGCTTCCGCTCGGTGCTGATCACCGCGTCGCTGTTCGTGCTCGCGGTGGCCGCGATGAGCCTGCTGATGCTGTCGATCGAGCAGATCAGCGAACGGCGGCGACCACTCGCGGCGCTGTCCGCGGCCGGCGTGCCGATCGGGGTGCTGGCTCGCGGAGCACTGTGGCAGACCGGGATCCCGGTGGTGGTCGGCGTGGTGCTGGCGATCGTGTCGGGGCTGGGGCTGACGGCCCCGATGCTGCGGCTGGCGGGCCGGCCGATGATCATCGACGTTCCGGTGCTGCTCGCACTGGCGGGCGCCACGGTGGCGGCGGTCCTGCTGGTGACCGGGCTGACGATGCCGTTGCTGCGGCAGGTGACGAGATTGGACACGCTGCGCTCGGAATAGAGCCTTCGGCGGCTAGTGGAGCGACATTGGACGCCCGGGCGAGTACCAGACTGTCGTCCCCTGCTGCCGGTGTCCGCAGGATTAGCTCCTCACCCCCGGTCTGCTGCTCGGCCCCACTTCGTCCGCTGCGTTGATCACCAGCGAGTGCGGTGCGAGCGCTTCCTGCATCCGCATCCGCAATGAGAGGTCGAGCCGTCGAGTGCGCGTAGCGTCCGCTCCGTTTTCGCGACGTGGCGAGCACTCCGGTGGCGATCGCGATCTGGCGGATGGAGGGCAGCCGCTGACTGGGCCGCAGATCGCCGGACCGGATCCCGGCTTCGATTTTCCCGGCGATGCGCAGGCAGAGCGGCTCCTACCGGTCGGCCGACGGCATGCAACCCTCTTGATCTCCTTGTCGGCGCCAGCCGCTGGTCGCAGGCACCGTGAACCGGTGACGGGGCGCACCGGAGCCGCGATGCGACCTTGCTTGCGGCAGCGAGCTCAGCGGCAGCCACCGGCACGGCTCACCTCTTGCCAAAAACGTCTCGATGAGGGAGACAGAGGAAGGGGGCCGTGCTCTTACGTTTCCTCTCCGACGAACCGGCGGGTTTGAGCGGACCGGCCGAACTCTCACGCTCGAGCCGGTCGTTCGGTCGAGGGCCTCGGTGCTCGGCCCTGCTCCCGTTCGCGTGCCAGGGTGGGTGTGTGGGACCTGCCGGGCGCCGCTGTCGACGTGCGCCGCAACTTGGCCTTGGACCGGGCTGGTGCACCGCGACGGCCACTCGGAATTCGTCGACGGGAAGCTGCATGCCCAGGGCATCGGGGAGATCGGCGGCAGAGCCGAGCAGCGAATCGGGGCCCCAGGTCGAAGAGATCAGCACGAGCGTTTCGGTGTCCGACACTCCCAGGGCACGCCGGTACGCGGTTCGCCGGATCCGGGAAGCGGTCAGCTGGTCGAACGCTAGATCGCCGACGACCTTGGCGTGACGCACCGCCGGAGGACAGTCCCGCGCGAGCCGTTGCCGCTGCTCCTCGTGCGAGAGGGCGAGCACGGTCGCGATCATCCGGTCGCCGTGCAGCAACCATTCTGGTGACAGCCCGGTTTCCGATTTCCGGTTTCCAAGAATTTATTGTATCCCATTCCGTGGGGGATGATCACCGTGGGCAGGTCAGTTCGTGCAGGGTCGGCCAGTGGCTGGCGGAGACGGCCAACTCGAACTCCTGCGCGACAGCGTCGGGCCAAGGTATCTGCCGCACGCCCCGGGCACGGAGGAAGTCTTCGGTCCTGGCCGGGAACGCGGAAGATCCGGGGTCGGTGAAGACGACCTCGACCCGGAGGTCTTCGGAGACCAGGTGGACGACGTCGAAGAGGCGGGTCGCGGCGGGTGACGTTGTGGGCCACCGCCAGCACCCGCCGGATCGGCGCGAAGGTCTCCCACCTGGTCGCAGCCGATCATGGTAGTTCGCCTGCCCCGAGCGGCGGATAGGGGAGCAAGCGGCTGGCGTGCGCGGTCCACCAGCAGGTGGCGCCGGGGACGAACCGGGCCAGGCAATCGCAATGTCTGTGCTGAAAGCTCGATCGTCTTCCGGTTTCGGCGGTGCCGGGAACCCGGAGACGGGAGCGGGGGCACCGGAATCCGGTGCCCCCGCCCGTGTTCGTCCCGCGGTCGCCTCAGACGGTGTGCGGGGTGTGCGCGACGGTGTTCCAGCCCGTGGCGATGACGTCGGCGTCGCCGCCGTTGCCTGCCCAGCCGGAGTTCCCGCCGGTGGTGGTGCTGTCGTTCCAGGCGTCACCGGTCGAACCGGTGGCGCCGGTGTCACCCGAGTTGCCCGAGGTCACCGCGGTGGCCGACTTCGTGCCGTTCTCGTGGTTCCAGCCACCGTGGTGGCGGCCCTGCTGCTCGTGCCCGCGGGTCGAGGTGACGGCGGTGTTGCCGCCGGTCGAGCCCGAGTTGCCCGAGGTGCCGGACGTGCCGCTCACGGCGTTGTTGTGGCTGGTGGCGTTCCCGGCGTCGCCGGAGCTGCCACCGTTGCCGCCCTTGGCGGTGCCGGTCACGACACCCAGGACGCCGGTGCGGCCGCCCTGCTCGTGCCGCTTCCAGCTGTGCCCACCGTTGTTCATCGCGGAGTTCTGGCCGGTGCTGACCACGGTGGCGTCGCCGCCGTTGCCCGCCCAGCCGGAGTTCCCGCCGGTGGTGGTGCTGGTGTTCCACGCGTCGCCGGTCGAACCGGTGGCGCCGGTGTCACCCGAGTTGCCCGAGGTCACCGTGGTGGCCGACTTCGTGCCCTCGTGCTTCCAGCCGGAGTGGTGGTTCCAGCCGCAGTCGTGGTGGCCGCGGCCATTGCGCTCGCCGCCGATGGTCCACACGATCGCGCTGTTGCCGCCGGTGGAGCCGGAGTTGCCCGAGTTGCCGGAGTTCCCGGTCACCGCGTTGTTGTGGCTGGTGGCGTTCCCGGCGTCGCCGGAGTTGCCGCCGTTGCCGCCCTTGGCGGTGCCGGTCACGATACCCAGGACGCCGGTGCGGCCGCCCTGCTCGTGCCGCTTCCAGCTGTGCCCACCGTTGTTCGTGGCGGAGTTCTCCCCGGACGCGACCGTGGTGGCTTCGCCGCCGTTGCCCGCGTTGCCGGAGTTCCCGCCGGTGGTGGTGCTGTGGTTCCACGCGTCGCCGGTCGAGCCGGTGGCACCGGTGTTCCCGGAGTCACCCGAGGTCACCGTGGTGTCGCAGCGCGCCAGCAGGCACAGGCCGTAGGCGCTGTTGCCACCCGTGGAGCCGGAGTTCCCGGAGTTGCCCGAGTTCCCCGACACCGCCGAGTTGGAGCTGGTGGCGTTTCCGGCGTCGCCGGAGTTGCCACCGTTGCCGCCCTTGGCGGTCCCGGTCACCGAGCCGAGGACCCCGGTCAGGCCGCCGCGGGCGCCCCGCGAGTCCGCGGTGTTCTTGCCCGACGCTGCCGTGGTCGCGGAGCCGCCGTTGCCGGCGTTCCCGGAGTGGCCGCCGGTGGTGGTGCTGGTGTTCGAGGCGTTCCCGGTCGAGCCGGTCGCGCCCGTGTTCCCGGAGTTGCCCGAGGACACCGAGGTGTTGCACTTGGCCAGCACGCAAACGCCGTAGGCGCTGTTGTGTCCGGTGGAACCGGAGTTGCCCGAGTCGCCGGAGTTCCCGCTGACAGCGTTGTTGCTGCTGCTCGCGTTCCCGCCGGAGCCCGAGTCGCCGCCGTTGCCGCCGGTGGCGGTGCCGGAGACGACCGAGTGCAGCGTGTTTCCGAGCCCGCCCAGCGGGCCCGAGTTCCCGGTGTCCGCACTGGCCACCGCTGATCCCAGCAGGACGAACCCACCGGAGATGAACGCGGCGGTCAGGCCGCGTCGCACGTACTTGTGCATGACTTCCCTTTCCTTGCTCTCTGTCCACTGTGGATTTTGAGGATGGAAAGGGTGCGTCAGCTCGGATGATCGTTGCCGTAGTACTCCAGCCAGTGCAACGACCACGCGCCCGCGGGCGGCGCCCGCCACGTGCGATCCGTGCCCGGTAGGCCCGAACCGAACGCGGTCACGGCGAACTCACTGCCGTGCTGCGCCCCGGATCCGGCCGACATCGCACCGCTCACGCCGGAGACGTCGGCGGGCAGCCCGCCGCCACCGGATCCCGACAGCGGACCGGCAACGCCGATCCGCGAACCGGAAGGGCCACCGGCCGACCGGCCGGCAGCGTGCACGACACGCGGACGCTGCGGATCGGTCGAGGTGACCGGCACCGGAGTGCTGCTCCCGGCAGGCGCGGTCACGCTCGGCGAAGACGCGATGTCTTCACGCGGCGCGGGCTTCGCCGGCCGTTCGCTCTGCTGGAGCCCGGAGACCGCCGAGACCGTGTGCTCGGCCCCGGCCGCCCGCACCACCGGTGCGGTCAGCGGCGCCGTGGCGCGCAGCACCGGCGAGGTCACCGGCGACACCGCATGCAGCACGGGCTCGGTGACCGGACGCAGGGCCGACAGGGCCGGCTCCGCCGCGCGCAGCACCGGACGCGTGACCGGCGCGAGAACGGGCTCGAGCCCGTTCGTCACCGGCTTCGCGACCCGCGCCACCTGCGACGTCACCGCGTGCACGGGCTCGGTGACCGGCATGAGCACCGGTTCGACCGGCTTGAGCACGCCGTGAGCAGTGCTCCCGACGTGCTCGAGCAATCCGGGCCGATCCGGGGGCGAACCCTCGGACGCGTCCGCGGACTCCGACACGGCCAAGGCCAGCAGGGTGAACCCGAACAACGCACCGGCCACGACCAGCACCCGAAGGAGCAGCGGGTGCCGGGCCAGTGTGTCGTCCGTCAGGGAAGTATCCATCTATCTCACCCCCCTTCGAGTGTGGACTTCACCGTCAGTCGTCATTCGGGCCGTCAGGCATCACCGGATTGGGGGTAAATCGAAGTTTTTTCTTTCACTCCAATAAGGTTTGCTACCACTGAGTAGCGGGTAAACTCGCTGATTTTCTTGCCGAGAAGAGCGGAAATCACTCCCGCGGTCACTGCGGTCACCCAGCTGGACACTCTTGGTCGGCGGCTCCTGTCAGCCACCCGCCACCCCGGTGGGGAATCAACCCATCCGCCGCGCGGACAGCCTCGAACGTGAACTGTCCACGAAGGATCCATCCCCCAGCGCCGGGAACCGGTGGTGGGTGACGCCCGCCGCCTTCGCGCGCGGGCGGGGAGGAGTTCGTCCGTGTTTGGCAAGCGCTATGCCGCTTCGATGATCAATCGGAGCGCGGAGAACGACCAGGACCGGCGCCGGTTCCTCAAGGCCGCCGGCATGACCGGCCTCGGCGTCGTCGGCGCCGGAGCGCTCGGCGGCCTCGCCACCGGGACCGCGTCCGCCGCGACCGCCCGGCCCACCGCCGCGGCGGCTGCCGCGTCGGCTGAGGTCAGTGACGGTGCGGTCCTCAACTTCGCGCTCAACCTGGAGTACCTCGAAGCCGAGTTCTACCTGCACGCCGTGACCGGCAAGGGCCTGGCGGACTCGATGACGACCGGCACGGGCACCCGTGGCGGTGTCACCGGCGGCCGGGCGGTGCGTTTCAAGACGAAGGCCGCGAAGCAGTACGCCCAGGAGATCGCGGGCGACGAGAAGGCCCACGTGCAGTTCCTGCGTTCCGCGCTGGGCTCGGCCGCGGTCAGCCGGCCGGCGATCGACCTGCAGTCCAGCTTCACCGCCGCCGCGCAGGCCGCCGGTCTGGTGAAGCCGGGGCGCAGCTTCGACGCGTTCGCGTGCGAGGAGAACTTCCTGCTCGCGGCGTTCCTGTTCGAGGACGTCGGCGTGACGGCGTACAAGGGCGCCGCCCCGCTGATCAGCAACAAGACCTACCTGGAAGCCGCCGCCGGCATCCTCGCGGTGGAGGCGTACCACGCCGGCAACATCCGGAGCGCCCTCTACCAGCACACCGACGGCATCCTCGGCCTCGGCCTGCTCGGGCGTGACCTGCGGGAGGCCAGCGTCAAGCTGTCCAACGCCCGCGACAGCCTCGACGGCCCCACCGACGACGACCAGGGCGTCATCGACAGCCATGGCCAGGCGAACATCGTGCCCACCGACGCGAACGGCATCGCCTACAGCCGCTCA
>NZ_JAMXQV010000035.1 GCF_024703995.1 Amycolatopsis iheyensis
GGCAGCGGCAGCTCGACGGGCGCCGGCTCCGCCTCGGGCGCGGCCCGCCCGGGTGGCATCGGCGCGGCCGAAGCGGCCGCCGGGCGCGGCATGGGTGGCCTCGGCGCCGGCAGCGCGTCCGGGCGCGGCGGGATGGGCGCGGGCGGCATGGGCCGCGGCCAGAAGGGCGAGGGCGACGAGGACACCGAGCACTCGCGGCCGACGTACCTGGTCGAGGGTGACCCCGACGAGGTCTTCGGCACCGACCTTCGCACGGCCCCGCCGGTCATCGGCGAATAACGGACAAATGAGAAACGGCCCCGGGGAACCGGGGCCGTTTCTCGTTTGCGCAGCTCCCGGAACCAGTAGCCTTCGCTCCGCGTCGGACACCGCGGAGGCCGGGATGACACCTGAGGAATGGCTGGCGAACTTCGAAACGAAGATCGCCGACGTGCGCGAGAAGGCCGAAGAGTTCCGCGTGGGTCTCGAAGCCGCCGGCACGACGGTGGCCTCGCCCGACGGCGCCATCCGCGTCGGCGTCGCCCCCAACGGCTCGCTCACCGACCTGCAGCTCGCCGACTCCGCGCTGGCCGGCAAGTCCGGCGCCAAGCTCGCCGAAGAGATCCTCAAGCTGGCCCGCAAGGCCCAGCGCGGTGCCGCCGTCAACGTCGCCGCCGCGTTCGCGCCGCTGGGCGGGGACTCGGAGGCGATGCACATGGTGACCGGCTACGTCCCGCCGGAGGAGCCCGAAGAGCCACCCGCGCCCGAGCCGGTCCGGGAACGCCGGCTGTGGCAGCACGAGGAGCCGGAAACGCCGCCACCGCCGCCCGTCCGCCGGCCGGCCCGGCCATCGCGCGACGACGATGACGACTTCGGGGACAACACGTTCATGCGCCGGGACTGAGGGGGAGAGAACCCATGACCACCGCGACCTCCGGGGCCGGGATCGCCGACACCTACGCCGGGCTCGTCGACTCGATCAAGGCCGACTCCGAATCCGAGGGCGAGCGCGTCCTCGAGGTGTCGATCAGCGCGGCCGGCGCGGTCGTCGACACCGTCGGCGCCGCGATCGACCCGCTCGGCGCCATCCTCAACGCCGGCGTCGGCTGGCTGCTCGAACACGTCAGCTTCCTGCGCGAGCCGCTCGACGCGCTGCTCGGCAACCCCGACGAGATCAACGCGAACGTCGACCAGCTCAAGTCCGCCGCGGTCGAGATGCACACCCTCGCCCAGGAGCACCGCGAGGACCTGCGCAGCGTCGCCGAATGGACCGGCCAGGCCGCCGACGCCTACCGCGACAGCCTCTCGAAGATGGCCGAGGAGCTCGAGTCGCTCGGCAAGACCCTCGACGGGACCGCCGCCGTCGCGGGCATCTCCGGCATGCTCGTCTGCACGCTGCGCGGCATCGTCTTCGGGCTCATCTCCTCGGTGATCGCCGAGCTGATCCGCGACGCGCTGATCGCGGCGGCCTCGGCCGTGTGCACCTTCGGCGGGTCGATCGCCGCGTTCTGCGGGGTCGCGTCGGCCCGCGCCGCGGCGACCGCGTCGAAGATCGCCGGCAAGATCAGCAAGCTCCTCGAGGGCTTCGGCCGCCAGGGCGGCCGGCTCGCCAAGCTGCTGGAGGCGATGGAGAAGCTGACGAAGGGCCTCGACCGGTTCTCCACCGTCGGCGGGCTCGCGATGGGCGCCTACCAGGCCGCCAAGCCGTACGACACCCAGCAGCCGGCGGAGGCGTGACGTGGTCACCCACCACACGGACGTCACGCCGACGCACCACACCAGTACCCCGCATCCCGAAACCCCCACGACGCATCCCACCGAGCCACGCCCGGCGCGCGAACCGCACCCGAGCGACGGCGGCCACAGCGGCGGGTACGGGCTGCACACCGAGTCGCTCGGCACGATGGAGGGCAACCTCGGCCAGACCCGGGACAAGGTCCACGCGGTCGGGCGGACGGTCGCGGCCACGAACCTCGGACCCCAGTCGCTGGGACTCGCCGGGGCGGGGATGGCGGGTGTGTTCAACGGCCACGTGACGGCGGCCCAGGAGCACGTCGCGCTGGCCGCGAAGGCGGTGGACGCCGCCGGGGAGCGCACGAAGGCCGTCCGCGAGCACTACGAGACGACCGAGGCGAACAACGCGACGACGATCGCGTCGGCGGGTAAGCCGGTCGACGCGCCCCCGGCCAAATCCGGCGGTGGTGGCGGCGGCGACAACCCGCCTCCGACCCCGCCGGGCGGTGGCGGTGGGATGGACAACAACGGCGGCCACCACGCGTCCGACGACGAGCTGCGCGGGCAGTACACGCGCGAGTCGATGCAGACGCGTCCGACGTCGACCGACGACCAGATCCGCGACGCGGCCGCCCGCCTGGGCTACGACCCGGACCAGCACCTGGCGATGACGCTGAAGCCGACCGCGGACCTGACCCCGGCGCAGCGGGCGGAGATCGTCGCGGTCCGCGACGAGCTGCGTGCCGACCCGGGCGAGATCATGACGAAGGTCGTGAAGCCGGAGATCGGCGAGGCCACGCTGGCGAACCAGACCACCTACGTGGACGCCCACAAGGGCACGACGGAGACGAACTACCCCACCTCGGTGGCCGGCTCGATCGCCCGCGGCAGCGACACGTCCCAGTACGGGACGCCCGGCGAGTTCCGCGACAAGCTCGCGCTCGACGACAAGGGCCTCGGCTGGACACCGATCAAGGCGAACGCGAACGAGGCCTACCAGCTGCGCTTCCCCGCGTCGGGCAAGGCCGACGCGATGGAGATCAGCTACGGCGGGACCGACCCGGTCACCGCGGGGGACATGCAGGGCCTGTCGCACCAGTCCGCGCCCCGCGAGATGCAGCCGCCGTTCCTCGGCACCGGCTACACGGGCGGCGGGGTGCCGGAGTGGCTCCACGCGCCACGGGGCTACGCGGGCCGTGGTGAGATGTGGCTCGTGCACGCGGACGGGACGGAGTCCCTGGCGGGGGTCTACCTGCCCGACCGCGGCTGGTTCGACGTACGCGGCCGAGGAGGGGCGAATGCCGGAAATCCGTAGAGTCTCGCCCGCCGAGCGGGCGGTCTACCGGGGCGAGACCTACGACGCGGCCGAACGGGTGCCCGCGGACGTGCAGCTCTACCGCGACGGCGTGCCCTGGAAGCTCGTGCCCATCACCGATCTCGACGAGTGGTACACGATCCGCGTCCGGGGCACCTTCCTCGAGCACGAGTTCGAGGTGGTGGACGAGCGTGACGGCCGCTACTCGCTGTTCCTGATGGCCGGCGACGGCAAGTGGGCGGCCCGTGTCTGGGCCGAGCCGGAGCGCCACCCGGACGTCGACTTCCAGCGGCAGGACCAGTTCACCTTCGTGGCCGTCGTGCCGAAGCACCTGGTCACCGACCTGCGCGAAATGCGCACCGACCACCTCCGGCCGGGTGGCGCCCGATGAGCGCCGACGCACCGGCCGGGCTCTCCGGCGCCACCGTGGTCCAGCTCCCGGTGAAGCCCGGGCTCGCCGGTCTCTACCTCGGCAACGTGCTCGTCCCCGGCCGCTTCGAGCCGCACCGCGTCCAGGGGTTCGCCGGCCGCGTCGAGGACGTCGCCGAGCTGGACACTGCGGCCACCGTCCGCAACTACGGCCTGGCGAAGATCCCCGGCTGGGGGCCGCTGGACGAGCTGTACCTGCTGCGGTTCACCGCCGGGCACCCCTTCCCGTTCCGCACCTCCTACGGCTCCACGGACCGGGAGATCGCCGCCGAGCTGGGGATGTCGCGGGTGTACCCGCCGCCGTTCCTCGGCACCGGGTACTTCCCCGGCGAGGACCACCCGCTGCCCGAGTACGTCCTGCGGCTGATCGAGCTCCCCGTCGGCGCCGAGCTGTGGGTGCGCCGCCTCGACAACACCGAGGAGCGCCTCGGCCAGTACCACAGCCGGAAGGTGGGCTGGATCCCCGAGCGGAAGGACGCCTTCGGCGAGGCGACCTGGTTCCCGCCGCCGGTGCCGCTCCCGCCGCTCGTGCGGCGCGGCTACACCGCGCGTTACCGCGGCGGCGACTTCGACGCCGAGTTCGCCGGCCCGGGCCGGGTCGTCCTGCACCCGTTGCCGGGCGCCGCGGCCCCGGCCGACTTCGGCGAGACCTACGGGCACCGGATGAAGGCGCTCGACCAGGTCGAGCTGGCCGAGCTGACCTTCGTGCGGACGCTGTGCCGGTGGCGCGGTGGCACGTTCGAAATCCTCGGCCGCACGCGGGAGTCCGCCGACCTGCACCTGGTCGACGAGGACTACGTGCTCGCCCGCGACCTCGGACTGTCCGAAGTGGACTACCGGGTGTGGCGCCGGACCGTGCCGGCCGCCGAGCTCACCGACGTCCGGACCGAGTCCGTGCCGGTGCCGCTCGAAGGGCGGCTTCAGTAGCGGTAGAACTTCTCCGCCCGGCCCTGGCGGACCAGCTTGAGCCACTGCAGGAACGCCTTCGGGTCGCGCTTCACGCCCACGAAGTACAGGCCGAAGCGGACGATCTCGAGCGCGCCGATCTTCCGCATGCCCGGCTGCGACAGCAGGTAGCCGCGGTTGCGGTAGGTGTAGTAGCGCTTGACCTCGTTCTCGGGGTCCTGCGCGTGGAACTTGCCGCCCAGCATCGGCTTGAACTCGTCGGAGCCGTCCGGGTGCAGGTACTTCGTCTTCAGCGACGTGCCGAACGGCAGGCCCGAGCGGGCCAGCCGCCGGTGCAGCTCGACCTCGTCGCCGCGGAAGAACAGCCGCAGGTCCGGCACGCCCACGACGTCCAAAGTGGACGCGCGGAAGAGCGCGCCGTTCATCAGGGACGCGATGCCGGGCAGGAAGTCCACGCCCAGCTCGGACTGCGACCGCTTCCAGGTGAGGCCGCGGCGCAGCGGGAAGGCCAGCTTGTCCGGGGCGTCGATGTTAGACACCACCGGCGAAATCTCGGCCAGGCCGCGCTTTTCGGCCTCTTCCAGCAGGATCGCCAGCACGTTCTCGTCGGCCGGGCGGCCGTCGTCGTCGGCCAGCCAGACCCAGTCCGCGCCGAGCGAGAGCGCGTGCAGCATGCCCAGCGCGAACCCGCCGGCGCCGCCGAGGTTCCGGTGCGACGGCAGGTACGTGTGCGGCAGCGGGTAGTTCTCGACGACCTCGCGCGCGGAGTCGTCCGGCCCGTTGTCCACCACCACCAGGTGATCGACCGGCCGGGTCTGGGCCGCGATGACCTTCAGCGAGTCCGCGAGCAGCTCGCGCCGGTGCCGCGTGACGACCACGCCGACGACCGCACCTTCGGGCAGCTGCCGCGTCTCGCTCGTCATCATTCCCCGCCGTTCTTCGTCGCTGCCGGTTCGATGCCGAAGCGCTCCAGGGTTTCCTGGCTCATGTTGTCGAAGGGGTCGCGCCCCTTGTACGCCGTGAGGACGTCCCGCAGCGAACCCTGTTGCTTGAGGTGACCTTCATCCATCCAGATGGCGGAGTCGCACAGCTCGAACAGGAACTCGTCCGAGTGGCTGGCGAAGACCAGGATGCCGGAGCGCTTCACCAGGTCCTTGAGCCGGTCGCGCGCCTTGTTGAGGAACGCCGCGTCGACCGCGCCGATGCCCTCGTCGAGGATCAGGATCTCCGGGTCGATCGAGGTGACGACGCCGAGCGCGAGCCGCACCCGCATGCCGGTGGAGTACGTCCGCAGCGGCATCTGCAGGTAGTCGCCGAGCTCGGTGAACTCCGCGATGTCGTCGACCCGCTTCTCCATCTCCTTGGCGGTCATGCCGAGGAAGAGGCCGCGGATGATGATGTTCTCGACGCCGGAGATCTCCGGGTCCATGCCGATGCCGAGGTCGAACACCGGCGCGATCTTGCCCTGGATCCGCGACGAGCCGCGGGTGGGCTCGTAGATGCCCGCGAGCAGCCGCAGCAGCGTGGACTTGCCGGCGCCGTTGTGCCCGACCAGGCCGACGCGGTCGCCCTCGCGCAGGTTCAGGGTCACGTCGTGCAGGGCCTCGATGATCGGCACCTTGGACTCGGTGCCGATCTTGCCGCCGACCTTGCCCAGGACGCGCTTCTTCATCGACCGGGTCTTCGCGTCGAAGATCGGGAAGTCGACGAAGGCGTTGTGAACGTCAATGGAAACCATGTGTCACACCCAGTAGGAGACGCGGGCACGGTAGTTGCGCATCGCGACGAGCGCGAGCGCCCAGCCGACGACGGTGATGGAGCCGACCACGATCCAGTTGCCGACGCTGAACTCCTGGCCGAGCAGCGGTGCGCGGACCACCTGGATGAAGTGGTAGAGCGGGTTCGCCTTGACGATCGGCAGGATCCACGAAACGCCTTCCCGGGCGCCGCCGCTCATCAGCTGGTCCACCGGCCAGACGATCGGCGTGCCGTAGAACAGCAGCTGGATCAGCGAGTTCACGACCTGCGGGATGTCGCGGAAGCGGGTCGAGATGATCCCGAACAGCAGCGTCACCCAGGCGGCGTTGACCGCCAGCAGCAGGAACCCGGGGATGGCCAGCAGGATGTTCCAGCTGAGGCCCGGGTGGCAGATGTGGTCGGGGAGGCACGTTCCGTTGCCCAGCAGGGAGTACTGCTTGCTGAGGGCGCCGAAGAAGATCGCCAGCACGGCCACGTAGACGATCATGTTGTGCGCCAGCATCAGCGTCTGCCGCCACACCGTGCGCAGCATGTAGACGCTCAGCGGCGCCGGGAGCTGCTTGATCAGCCCCTCGTTGGCGATGAACGTTTCCATGCCTTCGGACAGGCAACCGCTGATGAAGCCCCAGATGATGAAGCCGGTGGAGATGTAGGGCAGGAACACCTCGACGGGCAGCTTGAACAGCTGCGAGTACAGCAGCCCGAGCCCGAGGGCGAGGACCGCTTGGCTGATGGTGATCCAGAACGGCCCGATCACCGAGCGGCGGTACCGCTGCTTGATGTCCTGCCAGCCGAGGTGACCCCACAGCTCGCGAGCGTTGAACCCGGCCTTGATGTCGGCAAAGGCACGCGCGAACGTCTTGCTGTCCGACGCCGGCGGCGCCGACGTCGCAACGGGTGAGTTCGCGGCCTGAACCGTGCTGGTGGCATGCACGTGGACGAGGGTACCGATGGGATGCTGGGCGGCCGGGCCACCCCGCCCGTGTGATAGAGCTGTGAGACCGCTACGCGGCGGGCGGTGTCACCCGTACTGGTACTTTCTCCGCTTATGACTGCTGCTCTCGGCGCGGCGAGCCTCATGGTCAACCTGCTCGCGGCGTATGCCGATCGGCCGGACCCCCGCTCGGTGGCCGTCGTCGGAAACCAGCCGCTCCCGCCCGACCCCCAGCGGGCGAAGGCGGTCGACGCCTGTGACCTGGTCATCCGCGTCAACGGCTTCGTCGTCGACAAGCCCGGCGAGGAGATCGTCGGCACCCGGACGCACGTCGTGGTGTTCAACCGCGCGATCCGGGCCACCCCGTACGTCTTCCAGGACTACCGCAGGCGGCTCTACCTGCTGGTCGAGCCCGGCCGGATGCACTGGGAGCCGGAGGACGTGCCGGGCTGGTGGCCCGCCGACCTCGGCGCGGTCCCGGTGTCGAACCGCGAGGTCGTGCTGCCGCTGTCGGACGCGCTCGGCCTGCCGACGCGCGACGAGCCGACGTGGTCGACCACCGGCACGCTGGCGGCGTGGATCGCGCGGACGGCGTTCCCGACCGCGCAGCTCGTGCTCACCGGGTTCTCGTTCATCGACAACCCCGACCAGACCTCGTGGGAGCACGCCGCCGGCGACTCCTGCATCGTCGGGCCGGAGCACCAGATCGCCGCCGAGGGGCGGCTGCTGGACTCCTGGACCAAGACCGCGGTGACATGCGGGGCTTCGCCCCGAGTCGGGGGCTCCGCCACCCGAACCCCCGAAAGCGGCGTAACCACCCTCCTGCGCTGACGCGCCTCCCCACCCAGGTAAGGAACACCATGGCTGTCCAGAAACTCGGCAGAGGACTGCTCGAGCGGATCGTCCGGGTCGTCGACTTCCGCGTCGACGAGCGCACCCGCGGCCTCGCCGAGCGCGTCAACAACCTCGAGCACGCCACCGCCGACCACCGGCGCCGGCTCGACAGCGCCGAGCACGGCCTCGAGCAGGCCCGCGGTGACCTGCGCTGGGCCCGGGCCGAGCTCGACCGGCTGATCCCGCACGTGGCCGCCCAGGAGGGCCGCCTGGAGACGCTGCGCGAGTCGATGTCGCTCGTCCCGAACGCCGACGCCCCGCAGATCGCCGAAGCCCGCACGCTGATCGAGGAGATCCAGCGGCAGCACGCGCAGATCCGCGTCCGGCTCGCCGGCATCTCCCGCTACGAGGACCGGCTGCGCCGCCTCGAGGACTCGCTCAGCGTCCCGGCAGGCGAATGACCGCCGTTCTGCGCGAAGCGGACGAAACCGACCTGGACCGGATCCGCCGGTGGCGCAACCACCCGGCGGTCCGGCAGGTGAGCTTCACCACCCACGAGATCGGCGCCGACGAGCACCGCGCGTGGTTCGCGAAGGTGCTCGACGACCCCACCCGGCGGGTGCTGGTCTACCTGCACGACGGCGTCCCGGCCGGGGTCGTCCTGTTCGCCGACGTCGACGGTGGCAGCGCCGAATGGAGCTTCTACCTCGACAACGAGGGCTTGGGCCGGAACGTGCTCGCCGCCTGGCTGCGGCTCGAGCAGGCGGCGGTCGACTACGCCTTCGACGAGCTGGGCCTCGACGTCGTCGGCGGCGCCACCCTGGCGGACAACCGACAGGTGCTGCAGCTGCACAAGCGGTTCGGCTTCACCGAAGCACGCAGGTATGTTCGGGACGTCGACGGCGTGCCCCGCGAAGTGGTCTGGACCGAACTGCGGGCCGCCGACCGCCGCCAGGGAAGGAAGCGATAGCCCGATGACCACCGAGGTGCGCATCGGCGCCCACGTCGTCTCGCCCGAGCAGCCGCCGTTCGTGATCGCCGAGATGTCCGGCAACCACAACGGCGACCTCGGCCGCGCGCTGGAGATCGTCGACGCGATCGCGGAAAGCGGCGCGCAGGCGGTCAAGCTGCAGACCTACCGGCCGGACACGATCACCATCGACGTCGACACCCCGGCGTTCCGGATCGGCGACTCGCACTCCCTGTGGGGCGGCGAGAACCTGTACAAGCTGTACGAAAAGGCCCACACGCCGTGGGAGTGGCACGAACCGCTCTTCGAGCGCGCCCGCGCGCGCGGCCTGGAGATCTTCTCGAGCCCGTTCGACCCGACGGCCGTCGAGCTGCTGGAGTCCCTCGGCGCGCCGGCGTACAAGATCGCGTCGTCGGAGATCGTCGACCTGCCGCTGGTCGAGCTGTGCGCGCGCACCGGCAAGCCGCTGGTCATCTCCACCGGCATGGCGAACGTCGCCGAGATCGACGCGGCGGTCCGCACCGCGCGGGCGGCGGGCAACGACCAGCTGATCGTGCTCGGCTGCACCGCGAGCTACCCGGCGTCGCCTTCGGAGAGCAACCTGCGCGGCCTGCCGCTGCTGGCGGGGCTCACGCAGACGCTGGTGGGCCTGTCCGACCACACGCCGGGCATCGGCGCGCCGGTCGCGGCCGTCGCGCTGGGCGCGGTGGCGATCGAGAAGCACGTGACGCTCGCCCGCGGTGACGGCGGCGTCGACTCGGACTTCTCGCTGGAGCCGGCCGAGCTGGCGGCGTTGGTCACCGAGACGCACCGGGCGTGGGAAGCGCTGGGCGCGCCGGTGCTCGGGCCGCGCGAGAGCGAGGCCGAGGGGCTGCGCTTCCGCCGTTCGCTCTACGTCGTCGAGGACGTCCGGGCCGGCGAAGAGGTGACGCCGGCGAACGTCCGGTCGATCCGGCCGGCCGGCGGGCTGGCCCCGGCCGAGATCACCAAGGTCGTGGGGCGCACCTTCCGCGTCGACGCCGCGAAGGGCACGCCCCTGACCTGGGACCTGCTCTAGAAGAACGCGCGCACGGCGTCGATCACGCGGTCGACGTCGGCGTCCGTCAGCGCTGGGAACAGCGGCAGCGAAAGCTCCTGCTCGTAGTACGCCTCGGCGTTCGGGCACAGGCCGCGCCGGTAGCCGAGGTCCTCGAACACCGGGTGCCAGTAGACCGGGATGTAGTTGACCTGCACCCCGATGCCGACGCCGCGCAGGTGCTCGAACAGCGCCTTGCGCCGGCCCTCGAGCACGCGCAGCGGGTAGAGGTGCCACACCGGGTCGGCGCCCGGCCGGCTCGGCGGTGTCGCCACGCCGTCGACGTCGCTCAGCGCGGCGGTGTAGCGGGCGTGGATCTCCGCGCGGCGCTTCTTGAACTCCGCGAGCCGGGTGAGCTGGCTGGACCCGAGCGCGCAGAGGACGTCCGGCAGGCGATAGTTCAGGCCGAACTCGTGGACTTCCTGGTGCCAGCCGCCTTCGTCCGGGTGGCGCTGGTCGGCGCGGTCGCGGACCAGGCCGTGGTTGCGGAACTTCCGCGCCCGGTCCAGGAGGCGCTCGCCGGGGGTGACGACCGCGCCGCCCTCGGCCGTCGTGAGGTTCTTGGTCGGGAAGAACGAGAACGTCGTCAGGTCGGCGATCGAGCCCACCGGGCGGCCCTGCCAGGAGCCGCCGACGGAGTGCGCCGCGTCCTCCAGGAGCAGCGCGCCCGCGTCGTGGGCCGTTTCGGCGAGCGCGTCCAGCTCGGCCGGGTGGCCGGCGTAGTCGACGGCCGCGACGACCTTCGTGCGCTCGGTCACGGCCGCTTTCGCCGCCTCGACGTCGAGGTTGCCGGTGTCCGGCTCGACGTCGGCGAAGACCACCTTCGCGCCGAACAGCGCGGCCGTCGCGGCGGTCGCCACGAACGTCATCGGGCTCGTGACGACCTCGTCGCCCGGCTTGACGTCTGCCGCCGCGTACGCGACGTGCAGGGCCGCCGTGCCCGAGGTGACCGCCACCGCGGGCGTGCCGCCGGTGTGCGCCGCAAGGTCCGTCTCGAACCGCTGGACTGCGGGCCCGGTGGTCAGCCAGTCGCCGCGCAGGACGTCGACGACGGCCTGGATGTCCTCTTCGCTGACCGACTGGCGGCCGTAGGGGAGGAACGGCTCAGGCATGCTGCTCGACCAGCTCGCGCAGCTCTTCCGGGTTCAGCCAGAGGTCGTTGGTGTCCGAGCGGTAGGCGAACCCGTCCGGCATCGGCGTGCCGTCGGCCGGCGGCTGGTAGCCCCAGCCCGCGAGGTGCGGCTGGACGACGTAGCGGTCCTTGAGCTGGACCGTCCGGCGCGCGTCGTCGGGGGCGATCATCTCCTCGTGCAGCTTCTCGCCCGGGCGGATGCCGACCTCGTGCATCTCGCTGCCCGGCGCGATCGCCTGGGCCAGGTCGACCAGCCGCATGCTCGGGATCCGCGGCACGTACAGCTCACCGCCGTGCATCTGGTCGAAGGAGTCGACGACGAACCGCACGGCCTGGGGGAGCGTGATCCAGAACCGGGTCATGTCCTTGTGCGTGATCGGCAGCGACTCGCCCTGCTCGGCCAGCTTGCGGAAGAACGGGATGACGCTGCCCCGCGAGCCCATGACGTTGCCGTAGCGGACCACGGAGAAGCGCGTCACGTGCGCCGCCGCGTAGTGGTTGCCGCTGATGAACATCCGGTCGGCGCACAGCTTGGTCGCGCCGTAGAGGTTGATCGGGCTCGACGCCTTGTCCGTCGACAGCGCGACGACCTTCTTGACGCCGGTGTCGATCGCCGCCTCGATCACGTTCTGCGAGCCCATGACGTTGGTCTGGACGAACTCGAACGGGTTGTACTCGCCGGTGTCGACCTGCTTGAGCGCGGCGGCGTGCACGACGTAGTCGACGCCGTGCATGGCGCGCTCGAGCCGGCGCCGGTCGCGGATGTCGCCGATGAACCAGCGCAGCCGCGGGTCGTCGCCGAACAGCTGGCGCGTCTCGTACTGCTTCAGCTCGTCGCGGGAGAGCACGACCAGCCGGCTCGGGTTCAGTTCGGCGAGCGCGTGCGCGATGAACGCCTTGCCGAAGGAACCGGTCCCGCCGGTGAGCAGGATGCTGGAGCCATCCAGCTCGGACATCGTTGACCTCCGCGTTTCGGTGACTGTGGCCGTCGGCCATCATGTCACCCATGCGTGAAGCGCCCGTGGTCAACGCCGTCATCCAGGCCCGGTCGTCGTCGACCAGGCTCCCCGGCAAGGTGCTGCGCCCGCTCGGCGGCCGCAGCGTGCTGGGCTGGGTCGTCCGGGCCGCGGCGGCCGCACCCGGCGTCGACCAGGTGGTGGTCGCGACCTCTTCGGACGCCTCCGACGACGCCGTCGCCGTCGAGGCGGCCCGCTGCGGGGCTGCGGTGGTGAGGGGCCCGCTCGACGACGTCCTCGAGCGGTTCGCGGTGGCGGTGCGCGAGCACCCGGCCGACGCCGTGATCAGGCTCACCGCGGACTGCCCGCTGCTGGACCCGGCGCTGATCGGCCAGCTCGCGACGCTGTGGCGTGCCCAGCCGTCGCTGGACTACCTGAGCACGACCCTGGTCCGGACGCTGCCGCGCGGCTTCGACGCCGAGCTGGTGCGGGCCGACGTGCTGCTCGAGCAGGTTGCGTCCGCGGTCGGCGCCCATCGCGAACACGTGACCTCGGCGATCTATTCGCAGCCGCTGCGCTACTCGTGCGCCGGGGTCGTGGTGAGTCCTCCGGCCGACGACCTGCGCGTGACGCTCGACACCGCCGAGGACTGGGAGCTGCTGTCGGCGATCGTCGACGAGCTGGGCGACCGCGTCGGCGACTGGCGGGCGGTGGTCGCGCTGCTGCGGGCGCGGCCGGAGCTGGTGGCGCTGAACGCGCACGTCGAGCAGAAGAAGGTCGGCCGGTGAGGCTGCTGCTCCGGGCGGACGCGTCGGGTTCGATCGGGGCCGGGCACATCTCGCGGATCGTCGCCTACGCCGAGCGCGCGGTGGCGCGGGGTTTCTCGGTCGCGTTTTCGGGAAGCGTGGACAACGCGGAGTGGCTCGCGGCGCGGCTCGACGAGCTGGGCGTCGCCCGGGTGCCGTTCGACGCGACGGGCTTCGACGCGGTGATCGTCGACCACTACGGCCTCGGCGACCTGCGCGAAGAGGTCAACGCGGCGGGCGCACTGCTCGTCTCGATCGAGGACGACGTGTTCGGCCGCCGTCCGGCGGACATCGTCGTGGACTCGGGCTTCGCACCCGCGCCCCGGCCGGACGACGGCTCGGACGTCCTGCTGCGCGGGATCGAGTACGCGCCGCTCCGGGACGTCGTGCTGGCCACGCGCCGCGCGCCGGCGGGCCCGCCACCCCACGTCACGGTGGTCCTGGGCGGCGGCGCCGAGTGGTCTTCGACAGTCGCGTTGCTGCTTCGCGCTCTTCGCGACACGGAGCTGCCCTTCGTGGCGGACGCGCTCGTGCGCGGGGAGCCTTCGGTGCCCTCACTGCTGCCTGGCCAGTCGATCCGGGTCGCGCCACCGAGTCCGGCGTTGCTGGAGCTGTTCGCGACGACGGACGTCGCGGTGAGCGCGGCCGGGATGACGTTCGTGGAGCTGTGCTGCCTCGGCGTCCCGGCGGCGGTGGTGCAGCTGGTGGACAACCAGGAGACGGGGTACAGCGCCGCGCTGGAGCTGGGCCTGGGCATCGGTCTCGGCCACGCGGACACCCTCGCGGACCGGCTGCCGGCGGTCACGGCGTCGCTGCGCTCACTGCTGTCCGACGCTTCGCTGCGCGCGTCGCTGGCGGCCACGGCGTCGTCCACAGTGGACGGCAGAGGTGTCGACCGCGTCCTGGATCGGCTGGCTTCGAGGACGGGAACTGTCCGCGATGCTTCGTACCGTTGAGGCATGACCACACCGTTTCGCATCGAGATCCCGCAGGCTTCGCTCGACGACCTCCGCAGCCGCTTGGCGAACACCCGCTGGCCGGACCAGCCGGCCGGCGCGGGCTGGCGGCTCGGGGCGCCGGTCGACTACGTGCGTGAGCTGGCCGAGTACTGGCGCACGGGCTTCGACTGGCGGGCGCAGGAGGAGCGGCTCAACGGCTTCCCGCAGTTCACGACGGAGATCGACGGCACGAAGGTGCACTTCCTGCACGTGGTCTCACCGGAGCCGTCGGCGACGCCGGTGCTGCTGACGCACGGCTGGCCGGGCTCGATCGTCGAGTTCCTGGACGTCATCGGCCCGCTGACGGACCCGCGCGCGTACGGCGGCGACCCGGCTACGGCGCTGACGGTGGTGGTCCCGTCGATCCCGGGCTACGGCTTCTCGGGCCCGACGCCGACCCCGGACTGGGGCCCGGACCGGATCGCCCGGGCGTTCGCGACGCTGATGACAAGGTTGGGCTACGAGCACTTCGGCGCCCACGGCGGCGACTGGGGCGCGATCATCTCCCGGGAGCTGGCGGTGCAGTTCCCGTCGCGCGTGCGGGGCATCCACGTGACCATGCTGCCGACGGCGGTGGTCCGCACACCGGCGGACCTGGAGGGCCTGCCGGACGCCGAACTCGGCCGGCGTTCACTGGAGAAGGGCCAAGCGTTCGCGGCGACGGGAACGGGCTACGCGATGATCCAGGCGACGAAGCCGCAAACGCTTGCGTACGGCCTCCACGATTCCCCGGCGGGCCAGCTGGCGTGGATCGCGGAGAAGTTCCGCTCGTTCTCGAACACCTCGGCGGATTTGATCGACCGCGACGACCTGCTGACGGACGTGTCGATTTATTGGTTCACGGAGACGGCGAACTCATCGGCCCGGCTGTACGCGGCTTTGACGGGTGGGTGGGGAGCACCGCCACAGCCCAATACGGTCCCGACCGGCGTAGCGGTCTTCCCGGACGACATCGGGTTGCCGATCCGGACGCTGGCCGAGCGGACGGACAAGATCGTCCGCTGGACGGAGTTTCCACGGGGCGGGCACTTCCCGGCGCTGGAGGAACCGGACGCCCTGATCGGCGACATCCGGGAGTTCTTCGGAAGCCTGTGAAGCCGGGGCCACGGGAGCCGTGCCTAGACGGGTTCGAGACCGTGCTTCACACAGCCGCTCCTCGGCGCCGACCGACGTGTCCTCGCGGTTCTTGAGCCTGCGGGTGCGGATCCGGATCGCCGATCGGGTCCGCTGGCCTCGCTGCGGACGATCGCGGCGAAGCGGGAACTGGACCGCAACCAGCAGTCCGACGGCACCCATCACCCGCATACCGCGCACGGGTGGCAGCGCGGCGCGCTTGCCCCGACGCCGGGAAGCTGGTTGTGGATCCGGAGTTGTGGGCGCGCACCACCCGCCACGTGATGCTGCTGCACTCGCCCGACGGTTACACCCCGGCCTTCGTCCGCGATGTCCTCAATTGCCAAGATGGCCACGCTGCCGAAGCAGCTGCGGCCGTCCTTAACCTGGGATCAGAGCAACGAGGTCCGCGGTCGGGTGCCGTTGCGGAGCATGGCGTAGAGAACATCGCAGCGGCGGCGGGCGAGGCAGATCAGCGCGGCGTTGTGCTCTTCCTGTCGTAGTAGCGTAGTAGGTCCCGCTGGCCGGGGCGGGACAGCGAGGCATAGGCGGCGAGGAAGAACGCGCGTTTGAGCTGGCGGTAGCCGGTCCGGGCGGCGGTCCAGCCGTTCGCCCGTGCGAGGCGCGTGGACATTCGCGATCGCGGTGAGTTTGCGGCGCCCGGCTTTGGCGATGCCAGGCTATCGCCACCCCCGGACCAACCAGCCTCAAAGCCGACTTATCCACAGGGGTTGTCCACATCCCCCTCAGTCTGTGGACAACCCCTCTCCCCGAAGAATCAGAGGAATCAGAGGTACTGCCCAGTCCCCGAAATCCCCGGCCCATGCGGCGCCTCAGGCCCCGCACCAGCGGAAGGCCCGGCAGGCAACCCCCGCCGCATCTGCTCGAGCTGTACCCGAGCCGCCATCTGCTGGGCGAACAGCGCCGTCTGGATTCCGCTGAACAACCCCTCCAGCCACCCGACGAGCTGCGCCTGCGCGATCCGCAGCTCCGCGTCCGAAGGCGTCGAGTCGTCGGTGAAGGGGTGGACCAGGCGCTCCAGCTCGCTCTGCAGCTCCGGCGCCAGCGCGTTCGCCAGCTCCTTCACCGACGTCTGGTGGATCTCGCGCACCCGCGTGCGGGACGCGTCGTCCAGCGGTGCCGCGCGGACCTCCTCCAGCAGCTGCTTGATCATCGTGCCGATGCGCATCACCTTGGCCGGCTCTTCGATGAGCTCGCCCACCGCCTCGGCGTGCTCCGCGCCCTCGACCGGTGAGCCGTCCTTTCCGACTACCACCACGTGGGGTGAAGATTGCTGGCCCGCGTCACCCGCTGTGAAGTTCGGCTCGGTCATGTGCTCCATCCTGGCTCGCCTTCGCCACGCTCCGCGACACCCACGGGGCGTCCGTCTCCGAGCGTAGCCGCAATCGGGGTTCCCGGTGGCTCTCCACCCAACCCCGGGCGCGCGGCGAAACCGCACGTCCGTACGGTGTCCACATGGCGTTCGACGTCGCTCGTATCCGTGGGCTCTTTCCCGCGCTGGGTGACGGCTGGATTCACTTCGACGGCGCCGCCGGAATGCTGGTCCCGGAACAGGTCGCTTCGGCCGTTTCCACGGCGATGCGCGCCCCGGTGTCCGGGCCGGGTGGAGCGTTTCCGGCCTCACAACGCGCGGAAAGCATCGTGACCGCGGCCCGCCGGGCCGTGGCCGACCTGGTCGGGGCCGACCCGGCCGCCGTCGTGCTCGGGCCGAGCGCGCCGGTGATGCTGCGCCGGCTCTGTGACGCGCTCGCCGAGCGCTGGACGATCGGCGACGAGGTCGTCGTGTCGAGGCTCGACGAACAAGCCAACCTCGCGCCGTGGCAACGCGCCGCGAAACGCGTCGGGGCCGTCGTGCGCTGGGGTGAGATCGACATTGAAACGTGCGAACTGCCCGCGTGGCAGTACGAGCAGCTCGTGTCGGCGCGCACCAAGGCCGTCGCGGTCACGCTCGCGTCCGGGTCCGTCGGCACCCGGCCGGACGTCCCGACGATCATCGAGTTCGCCAAGCGGGTCGGCGCGCTCGTCGTCGTCGACGCCACCTACGCCGCGCCCTTCCTGCCGCTCGACATCAACGCGCTCGGCGCCGACGTCATGGTCGTCTCCGCGCAGGCGTGGGGCGGCCCGTCCGTCGGCGCGCTCGTCTTCCGCGACCCGGAGCTGATCGAGCGGATCCCGTCGGTCTCGCTCGACCCGACCGCCCGCGGCGCCGCCCGGCTCGAGCTCGGCCCGCACGCGTACCCGCTGCTGGCCGGGCTGATCGCGTCGATCGACTACCTGGCGGGCCTCGACGACGCCGCCGCCGGGTCACGCCGCGAGCGCCTGGTCACCTCGCTCGGCTCGGCGAAGTCGTACCACGCCGGGCTGCTCGCGCAGCTGTCCACGGAACTGCTGTCGTTGCGGCACATCATGGTCATCGGCAACGCGATGAGACGCATTCCCGCGCTCGCGTTCGCCGTCGCCGGCAAGAAGGCGCCCGAAGTCGCCGAATACCTGGCGTCGCAGGGGTTGTGCGCCTTCGCCGACGACGGTGCGGCGGGCGTCTTCGCGTCGCTGGGAGTCGGAGAAGTGGGCGGCGCCGTGCGGATCGGGCTCGCCCACTACTCCAACGTCTTCGAAATCAACCAGCTGGTGCGGGTCCTCGAAGAACTGCGTTAGGACTTCGCGGCCAGCAGGATCTTCCCGAACACCGAGCCTTCGTCCATCGCGCGGTGCGCCGACGCGGCTTCGGCCATCGGCACGACCTGGTCGACGATCGGCTTCACGGTGCCCTCGGAAACCAGCGGCCACAGGTTTTCCCGGACGTCGGCGACGATCGCGGCCTTCTGCTCCAGCGGCCGGAACCGCAGGCCCGCGGCGAACACCTGGGCCCGCTTGCCGAGCAGCGCCCCGACGTTCAGCTCGCCCTTGACCCCGCCCTGCATGCCGATGATCACCAGCCGGCCGTCCTGCTGCAGCGCGTTCACGTTGCGCCCCAGGTAGGACGCGCCCATGTTGTCGAGGATGACGTTCGCGCCGCCGGTCTCCTTCCGGAGCACCTCGACGAAGTCCTCGTCCTTGTAGTTGATCGCGATGTCGGCGCCGAGCTGGCGGCAGCGGTCGAGCCGCTCCGCCGAACCCGCGGTGACGGCGACGGTCGCGCCGAGCGCCTTGCCGACCTGGATCGCGTGCGTGCCGATGCCGCCGGCGCCGCCGTGGACCAGCAGCACCTCGCCTTCGGTGAGCTTCGCGTGCATCACGACGTTCGCCCAGACCGTGCACGCCACCTCGGGCAGCGCGGCGGCGGTGATCAGGTCCACCTCGGCCGGCACGGGCAGCAGCTGCCCGGCCGGGACGGCGGCCTTCTGCGCGTAACCACCGCCGGCGAGCAGCGCGCAGACCTCGTCGCCGACCGCCCAGCCTTCGACACCTTCGCCGAGTTCGGTGATCGTGCCGGAGCACTCCAGGCCGATGGTTTCGCTGGCGCCAGGCGGCGGCGGGTAGTTGCCCTGCCGCTGCAGGAGGTCCGCGCGGTTGACTCCGCTCGCCGCGACGTCCAGCAGCACTTCGCCGGGCCCGGGACGCGGATCCGCGACCTCCGCCCACTCGAGAACGTCCGGGTCACCTGGTTCACGGATGGTGATCGCGTACATGTGTCGACTGTATACCGGCCGCTGAACTTCCCGCCGAATGACGCATTGACGTACTACTCATTCGGAACAAAGGTGAGCAACCATGTCACCCATTCGAAGAAGAATCCTGCCGCCGGTGGCCCTGGCCGCCTGCGCGACGCTGGCGCTCGGCCTGACCCCGGCCGCCGCCGCGAACACGGTCCCCGACGGCCCCGCCCTGGCGAAGCAGCTCGTCAAGAAGGTCGGCGTCGACGGCGTCAACCGGCACCTCATCGCCCTGCAGCGGATCGCCGACACCAACGGCGGCACCCGGGCGGCGAGCACCGAAGGCCACAAGAAGTCCGCCGAGTACATCGCGAACAAGCTCACCGCGGCCGGCTTCCAGGTGACCCGCCAGGAGTTCCCGTTCACCTACGCGGAGACCCTGGCCGAGAAGCTCACCGCGGGCGGCGCGAACGTCCCGGTCATCGCGATGGAGTACACCGTCTCGACGCCCGTCGGCGGCATCACCGCGCCGCTCGCCGTCGTCCCGGTCGACGACACCAGCGGCTGCGAGGCCACGGACTACAGCGCCGACGTCGCCGGCAAGATCGCGCTGATCAAGCGCGGCGGCTGCTCGTTCGCGCAGAAGCAGGAGACCGCCGCGGCGGCCGGCGCGATCGGCGCCATCGTCTACAACAACACCGACGGCGCCCTGAACGGGACCCTGGGGGACCCGGCCGTCGCCAAGATCCCGACCGGTGGCGTGACGGCGGCCGCGGGCGCGCAGCTGGCCACCCTCGGCGGCCAGAGCGTGACGCTGGAGCTGCGGGCCTTCCAGGAGGCGCGGACCAGCTACAACGTCATCGCCGAGACCAAGACCGGGCGCAAGGACAACGTCGTGATGCTCGGGTCGCACCTCGACAGCGTCCCGGCGGGCCCGGGCATCAACGACAACGGCTCCGGCTCGGCGACCCTGCTCGAGACGGCGCTGCAGCTGGGGAGCAGCCCGAAGGTCAACAACGCCGTCCGGTTCGGCTTCTGGAGCTCGGAGGAGTTCGGGCTGATCGGCTCGACCTACTACGTCGACCAGCTGAGCTTCGAGCAGCAGCTGGACATCGCGCTGTACCTGAACTTCGACATGATCGGCTCGCCGAACGCCGGGTACTTCGCCTACGACGGTGACAACTCCGACGGCGTCGGCGCGGGCCCCGGCCCGTACGGCTCGGCGCAGATCGAGAAGACCTTCGTCGACTTCATGCAGGCCGCGCGGGGCGTCTCGCTGGAGGGCACCGACTTCACCGGCCGCTCGGACTACGGCGAGTTCATCGCCGTCGGCATCCCGGCCGGCGGTCTGGACACCGGCGCCGAGGTGCTGAAGACCCCGGCGCAGGCGGCGAAGTGGGGCGGCACGGCGAACATCGCATTCGACCCGTGCTACCACCAGGCCTGCGACAACCTGGGCAACATCGACCGGGTCGCGCTGGACCGCAACGCGGACGGCGTCGCCTGGGCCCTCGGCGTCTACGCGACGAGCACCGAGAGCGTCAACGGCGTCAAGCCGGGCAAGAGCAAGACGGTCAAGCAGAAGGCCGCCGAACGCGGCGCGCAGCGGAACTTCTCCGCTCGTGCCGTCGCCGGTGACCCGCACGCGCTGACCGCGTAAGCACGGAAAAGGGGCCGTCCCACGCCGGGACGGCCCCTTTTTTCGTGTCTCAGCCCAGGTTGCTGGTGCCGAACGTGTCGCACCGCGCGGGTTCGCCGGTCTGGAAGCCGGTGGTGAACCACTTCTTGCGCTGCGCGGACGTGCCGTGGGTGAACTTCGAGCGGTCGACCTGGCCGCCGCCGAGGTTCTGCTGGATGTAGTCGTCACCGATGCGGGACGCGGTGTCCAGCGCGGACGCGATGTCGTCCTGGGTGATGTCGGTGATCAGCGGCTTGCCGCTGTCGGTCGGCGTCGTCGAGGCGTGGTTGGCCCAGACACCGGCGTAGCAGTCGGCCTGCAGCTCCAGCCGGACCGAACCGGACGTCGGGCCGGTGCCCGTGCCCTTCTTCGACGTCCCGAGCAGGTTCTGCACGTGATGGCCGTACTCGTGGGCGAGCACGTAGGACTCGGTGAAGAGGCCGCCCTGCGCGCCGAAGCGCGTCTTCAGCTCGTCGAAGAAGGAGAGGTCGATGTAGACCTTGGAGTCGGCCGGGCAGTAGAACGGCCCCGTGTCGGAGGTGGCGCTGCCGCACCCGGTGCGGACGCCGCCGTTGAAGAAGTTCGTCGTCGACTTCCGGTAGGTCGAGCCGGAGCGCGCGAACTGCTGCGTCCAGTAGTCCTGCACGGAGTTGACGACCGCGACGATCGCGCAGTCGTGGTTGCTGTTGGCGTCGGAGCCCTTCTTGCACTGGCTGTCGAGCTTCGAGTTGTCGACCTGCTGGCCGGACCCGACGCTGCCGAGCCCGCCACTCAGGCCGCTGCCGCCGCTCCCGCCGATGCTCACCCCGCCGAGCTGGGAGAGCACGAAGTAGATGATCAGGCCCACCACGCCGAGCCCGCCACCACCGAGTGCCACGCGGCCGCCGATCCCGCCGCCACCACCGCCGCTACCGCGCAGGTCCTGGACCTCGGAGGTGTCCAGGCCGGCGTCGTCGTCGAACCTCACCCGCGAATGGTACTGCGCCGTTCGTTACCGATCCGACCGCAGCCACGGCGGAAACCGGCACCTTGCGCTGATCGGCTGCGAAACGTCTCCGCCTCCTTTGGCCGGATCGGTAACGAGCCCGGGCCACCGCCGTCGCGCTGACGGCGGCAACCCGGGCTCTGGTACCGAGGTTATGTCTTTGTTTCGGTCGAGCGGTTGGCCGCGGCCGGGCCGGCGTTCAGGCGCTGTCGTCCCGACTGCCGAGGTCGGGACGCGATACAGGCCCGATCGACGCCGAATGCGTGAACGCACCGTAGAAGCCCGCTGACATGCTGTTCGCAATCGCGCCCGGCCCGTTCGGATGCCGTTCCGGTCGCGGGGACACAGCTGGCGGTCAACCGCGAGAATCACCCGCCACGCAACCACCTGACCTCTCCTGGTGGGGAGCCGGGCCGACGCGCCGCCGTCGCCGCGCCATACCCTGGCCGACCGGCCACCGACAAGCAGAATGCGCCTTTTCCGCCCGAGTCTCAACCTTTTCGTGACCCCACCTTCGGGCGATGTTGCGACGGCATTTTTACCGGCATCGGATCGGACTCGGACCGCGCGGTCCCTTGATCAGCGTTCTACGCTGCCTTATGACCGAGGAGCGGCCTGTGCGTTGGTTGGACGAAGCCGAGATGGCGGCGTGGCGCTCCTACATCGTCGCGACCCTGCGGCTGCGGCAGCGGCTGCACCGCGAGCTGGCCGTGCAGCACGACGTGTCACTGGTCGACTACGAAGTGCTGGTGTGCCTGGAGATGCAGGCCGGCCACCGGATGCGGATGTCGGAGCTGGCGGTCCTGATGGGATCGACGAAGAGCCGGCTGTCCCACCAGATCGGCCGGCTCGAGGACGCGGGGGTGGTCCGGCGGGCCCGCGACCCGGAGGACAAGCGCGGCGTCATCACGGAGCTGACGGAGGAGGGACTGGCGTTGCTCCGGACCGCGGCGCCGACCCACCTGGAAGGGGTGCGAGAGCACCTCATCGACCTGTTGAGCCCCGAAGAGCAGGCGACGATCGCCGCCGCGTTCGACCGGGTGCTCGAGCACCTGTCGGAGGTGGACTGACCCGGGCGCGGCTACTCCGCGCCCGGGGCCTGGAGCGGTAGCGGTGGGATTCGAACCCACGGAGAGGTTGCCCCCTCGCATGTTTTCAAGACATGTTCCTTCGGCCGCTCGGACACGCTACCTCGCTCCACGAGGGTAGCCGACGCACTCGGCGGCAACCTGAACCCGGCCCGCGACGTGCTTCCGGCATGGGAACGGGCCAACGCGGTGGTGCGGTCGGGGCTTTCGCGATCCTGGGGTTGCTGGCGCTGGCCCTGGCCGGCGTCTTCGGAGCCCAGACGTACGACGAAACGCGTTCGCGCGTGCTGCCGGCCCGCGTGACGGCGGTGGACGACGCCCACCACCGCGTGACGGTGGCCTACACCGCCCCGGACGGCACCCCGGCGACCAGGACGGTGTCGACCGGCACGGCCAAGCCCGGCCGGCACCCCGTCGGCCGGCCGGTCGAGCTCCGCTACTGGCCCGAGACCGGCCGCGTCGACCTCGACGAGGGGATCCCGCCGGTCGCGGGGCTGGCGGTCGCCGGGGCGTTCGTGCCGATCGCGGCGGTGGGTTTCGCTGTGTCGCTGCGGCGGATGCGGGCCCGGTCGTGAAGGCGCGCCCGGTGACTGCGGGCGGGCTGCTCCTGCTGGTGCTCTTCGTGGCGTCCCTGTTCGGGATCGGGTTCCTCGTGGACCACTACCGAGACCGCGCGGGCTCGGTGGTGGCCCCGGCGACGGTCGAGCGGCTCAGCGCCGTGGACGAGGTCGTGGCGCTGGTCGGCGACCGGTACTACGACGTGCGGACCAGTTGGAAGTACGACCGCCGCACGCGCAAGTGGTCCGGGCCGGGGTACGTGCGAGGCAGCCACTTCGAGGTCCGCTACTGGCCCCACGAAGACCGGATCGCCCAGGACACCGCCGGCGAAGTGTGGCTGCCGGGTTCGTGGGCGATCGCCATCCCGTTCACCGGCGCCGCCGTCGGGTTCGGCGGCCTGGTGCTCTCGGCCCGCCGGTCTACGTCCAGCTCAGCGTGAGCGCCGCTCCTTGCGCCCGGCCCGCCTCCGCGGCCGGCGTGCGGGCCGTCGGGTCCAGCGGGTTCTCGCCGATCGCCGCCACGGCTTCCTCGTCCGGGGTGACCAGCGTGACTGCCGCGCCCGCCGCGCGCAGGTCGTCCAGCACCGCCGACAGCGGCTTCTCCATCGGGAGCGGGGAATCCGCGCCCAGCGGGGAAATCACCGTGACGCGTGTGGCGCCCGCGGCGTAGTCGGCGTTCTCGGCCGAGCGGACGCCGCCGTCGACGTAGCGGCGGCCTTCGATCGTCACCGCCGGCCAGACGCCCGGGACCGCGCAGCTCGCCGCCACCGCGTCGACCAGCGACACCCCCGACGCGCGGTCGAAGCGGCGTGGCTCGCCCGTTTCCGCGTCGACCGCCACGATCACCAAGCGCTGCTCCGGCCAGTCGTGGGACGGCAGCCGCGCCTCGATCACCGCGTGGCGCTCCGCCTCCGGCACCGTCGGCGCCGCGAGCGCCAGCTTGCCGACCGCGCGACGGATCTCCGCCGGGTCCGTGGCGCCGGTGACCGCGCCGCCGAAGTCGGCCGCGAACTTCTCGAAGTCGATTTCGGCCGGGATCTCCGGCGCCTGGCGCGCCGGGTCGACCTGGCGCGCGAACAGCTCCTCCAGGGAAAGCCCGCTCGTCACCTGCGCCGCGACCGCCGAACCCGCGGACGTGCCGACGAACAGGTCGGCTCCCGTCAGGTCCTGGCCGTGCTCGGCCAAGCCCACCAGCAACCCCGTCGTCCACGCGATTCCGGCGACCCCGCCGCCGCCCAGCACCAAAGCCTGTCCGCCCATGGCCGACACCTTAGCGACGGGGTCCGACAGTTACGGCCGCTTCAACGCCTGGGCCGCGATCCGCGCCCGCACCTCGGGCCGCCGCAGCGGCGGCACCGTCGCCGGCGGCTGACGGCGTTCGGGCAGCTGCTCCAGCAGCCGCGTGGTGATTTCCGTGATCTCGGCGACCGCGGCTTCGAACGGCTCGCGCGTGGCGTCCGACAGCGACTGCACGCCGGTCACCTTGCGGACGTACTGGCGCGCCGCGGCCTCGATCTCCTCGTCGGTCGCGGCCGGCTGGAGTCCACGGAGGGTGGTGATGTTTCGGCACATAGCGCCCAGGGTACGACTCTTCGGAGCCCCGGATCACACGGTTGGGTAGGCCCGGCCCAACGTCGTTGACGCCCCGGGCCGCGCTTGGGCAGTGTCGGGGAAGTGCCTCTCAGACCGCGTCCCTTCCGCTCCGCCCGCCCCGAACCCGCGACCGTCGCAGAGGAACTCCCGGAAACCCCCATCCCGGAACAGGCCTGGCCGCGCGTGCGGGCCGATGAGCTCGTCACCCTCGTGGCCCACGTCTTCACGGCCCACGGCTACCCCGAAACCCGCGCCCGGATCGCCGCGGAAGCGCTCTGCCACGGCGATTTGACCGGCTCCCCGCAGCACGGCGTCGCCGACCTGACCCGCGTGCACCTGCCCCAGCTGGAAACCGGGCTGGTCGTGCCGCACGCCAAGCCGCTGATGATCGCCGACCGCGGCGCCGCGGCGCTGCTCGACTACCGCCGCGCGCCCGGGTTGTGGGCGGTCGGCGACGCGATGGACCGGGCGGTGACGCGGGCCGGCCGCTTCGGTGTCGGGCTCGTCTCGCTGCGGGGTGTCGGGCCGTTCGGCCGGGCCGGGCACCACGCCGCGCGCGCCCTGCCGCACGCGATGATCGGGCTGGTGCTCGCCGCGGGCGGCGAACCCGGCTCGCCGATGAACCCGCTGGGCATGGCCGCGCCGGGCGGCGCGTACCCGGAGTTCGTGTTCGACGTCGACCGCCCGGGCGCGGAAGCCGCCGGGCTGACGCTGCTGGTCGAGGTCCTCGCCGGGGTCCTCTCCGGCGTCGCCGACCACGAGCACGACACGGGCCTGCTGGTGCTGGCGATCGCGCCGACGACCCTGCGCAGCGCCGACGGCTTCTACCGCGCGGCGAGCGCGCTGTTCGGCAGCATGCTCGGCTGGGAGGGCGGCGCGCCGATCCGCTACCCCGGCTGGCGCGAGGCCCAGCACCTGGAGCAGTGCCGGGCGTTGGGCGTGCCACTGGCCGGCCCGATCCGCCGCGAGCTGGACGGCCTGGCCTCGTCCCTCGGCCTGCCCCCGCTCACCAGCGTCGGCTGACGCCCGGCTTTCAAACGCCCCAATGTGGCGTTGGGTGCGTTGGACGCACCGAACGCCACATTGGGTGCGTTGGATGCGCCGAACGCCACATTGGGGCGCATCGGGCCCGGGTCAGCGGACCAGGATCACCTTGCCGCGGTCCGGGCCCACCGCCACCACGTCGCCGTCGGTCAGCTGGCGGCCGCGGCGGGTCTCGACCTCGCCGTTGACCGTGACCTCCTCCGCGTCGATCAGGTCCTTCGCGTGGGAGCCGTCTTCGGCGAGGCCGGCCAGCTTCAGGAACTGGCCGAGCCGGATGGGCTCGCCGGTGATGGGTACGTCGACGGGATCGCTCATACCCGCATCATGCCCGGGCGGTCGTCTGCCGGTAGAGGGCCTGCACGTCCGTGTCGAAGTAGCTCGAATACGACGTGTCCGGGTCGTCGCCGCCGTACTCGAAGCCGCCGATGACGCCGATCACCGTGCCCAGCCGGGTCTTCGGGTCCTGGCCGGTGACCCACGGGCCGCCGCTGGTGCCGGTCGGGAAGCCCGCGCAGTCCACCTTCCGCTGGTAGGTGTCCTGCTTGCTGGTGGTGTTCTGGCAGACGGCGGGCGCTTCGGAGTCGTCCGGGTAGCCGGTCAGGGTGATGGCCTGCTCGAACGGGCCGCCGGTGCCCAGGGTGTTCGCGCCGACCAGGCTTTCCAGCGGCTTCGTGGCGCCCACCTGGTGCGCGGTGGCGAAGCCGACGTCGAGGTCCGGGTCCGACGACGCGCTCCAGCCCGGCGCGACGAGCTCGTCCGACACCGTCCAGAAGCCGAAGGGCGCGACGCCGTCGTGGTAGGCCGGGGCGAAGGTGACGCCGCCGAGGTAGTCGCCGCCCTCGCCGTCGTGGATGCAGTGGGCCGCCGTCAGCAGGACGTCGCCCTGCTGGCTGTGGACGACGCTGGCGGTGCAGTAGTGCGCCCCGTCGATGAACAACGCGCCGATCGCGGGGCTGGACACCGCGGGCAGGTCGGGCGTCGACACCGGGACGGCTTCGACGACGTCCGGGGTCGTCGCGTCCGCGGTACGGGTCTGCCGGGCCGCGACGACCACGACGAAAGCCGCGCCGAGCAGCAGGACCGCGGCAAGGGATAGCAAGACGGCGGACCGCCGCACGCGCATCGCCTCCTGTCTGCCGCGAACCCGACCGGATCACCATAAGACGTCGCACCGACACAACGAGCACACCCACAGCAAGCTCACAGCCGCTAGTATCCGTAACTCCGGAGTAACACCTGAGGGAGAGCCGATGAAGCAGTTCGCGGACAAGGTCGTGGTGGTCACCGGGGCGGGCTCGGGGATCGGGCGGGCACTTTCGGTCGAGTTCGCGCGGCGCGGGGCGAAGGTCGCGCTCTCCGACGTCGACGCGGCGAACGCGGAGGAGACAGCGAAGCTGGCCGGCGACAACGCCCGCCCGTTCACCCTCGACGTCGCCGACCGGGCCGCCGTCCTCGCGCACGCCGACGAGGTCGCCGAGGAGTTCGGCCGCGTCAACGTCGTCGTCAACAACGCGGGCGTGGCGCTCGGCGCGACCGTCGAAGAGATGACGTTCGAGGACTACGACTGGCTGATGGGGATCAACCTCGGCGGCGTCGTCAACGGGACGAAGGCCTTCCTGCCGCACCTGATCGCCTCCGGTGAAGGGCACGTCGTGAACATTTCCAGCGTGTTCGGCTTCGTCGGCGTGCCGACGCAGAGCGCGTACAACGCGGCGAAGTTCGCCGTTCGCGGATTCACCGAAGCACTGCGCGAAGAAATGCTGATCGCGCGTCACCCGGTCGCCGTCAGCTGCGTGCACCCCGGCGGCATCAAGACGAACATCGTGCGCAACGCGCGCAGCATCGCCGACGACCAGGAGGAGGCCGCCCAGGGCTTCGAACGGATCGCCCGGACGACGCCGGAGAAGGCGGCGCAGACGATCCTGCGCGGCATCGAGCGGAAGTCGGCGCGGATCCTCATCGGACCGGACGCCTACGTCATCGACGCGATCCCGCGCGTGCTCGGCTCGGCGTACCAGCGGCCGCTGGCCGTCCTCGCGCGGATGGGACTCAAACAAATGGGCAACTGACCTTCACTCATTCAGGTTGCCTTTCTGACAGCGTCGTCCGAAATGGTCCAGAATGCGTGGGGTCCGCGAGCCCGTACCGGAGGTCCCCCGATGCTTCGCACCGCACCGCGCAGCAGTGCGACCCGTTCGTCCAGCGACCGCACCGCGGTGGAGTTGCTGGACCGCACCGGCATCGTCGCGGCGAGCCTGCCCCGCCGCCGGCGCACCGACGACGACCTGCCCGCGGCCGAGCCGATCTACACCCGGCCGCCGGTGTGCGACCAGGACCTGCGCCCGAAGTCCGTGGTGATCCGCCGCCGCGCCCGCACGTGGCTCGGCGGCGGCGCCGCGGTGCTGCTCGTCGCGGCCGGGTGGCTGGGCGGCGGGCTGTTCACCGGTGGGCTGTTCGCCCCGGCGCCCGCCGACGACGTCGCCCAGGTCGACCAGCGTCCGGCGGTCGCCGCCGCGGCCCCCGCGCCCGAGCCGCCGGCCCCGCAGGCGCCGCCCGTCACGCCGCCGCCGAAGACCGTGTTCGTGCCGGTGCCCGCGAAGCCCGCGCCGAAGCAGGTTCAGGTGCAGGCGAAACCGCAGGCGAAGAAGGCCGTCCCCGAGGAGGACGAGGCACGCGTCGACCTGCCGCCGTCGACGTCGGCCACGCCGAACCCGGTGCAGTCCTGGGTGAACGCCGCCGAAAGCATGATGCGGCAGTACCAGTACACGACGACCGTCCGCCGCTGAGTCAGGCGTCGCTCCAGCGGTACTCGTGCTCCGGGCGCCCGGTGGCGCCGTAGCGCAAGCGCATCTGGACCGTTCCCGACTCCGCCAGCGCCGTCAGGTACCGCTGCGCCGTCGCCCGTGCCATGCCCAGCTCGCCCGCCACCTCCGCGGCCGACAACGGCCGCCCGGCCCGCCGCAGCTGCTCCGAAACCAGCCGGGACGTCGCCGTCGACTGGCCCTTCGGCGCGGACGTGCGGTCCTGGTCGTGCAGCACCCGGTACGCGCGGTCGACGTCGTCCTGGGCCAGCGCCCGGTCTTCGCCGAGCAGGCCGCGGAAGCGCGCGTACGACGTCAGGCGTTCGGCGAGCTGACGGGTCGTGAACGGCTTGATCAGGTAGTTCAGCGCGCCCGCCCGGATCGCCGCGGCCACCGACGCGCTGTCGGTCGCCGCGGACAGCACGATCGTGTCGGTCTGCAGCTCCGGGAGCACCGCGAGGCCGGACTCGTCGGGCAGGTAGACGTCGAGCAGCACCAGGTCCGGCGCCAGCTCGCGCACCCTCGCCCGCGCCTCCGCGGCGGTGTGCGCGGTGCCGACGACGGCGAAGCCGCCGACCTCCTCGACGAACCCGGCGTGCACCCCGGCGACCCGGAAGTCGTCGTCGACGATGAGCGTGCGGATCATCGGTCCTCCGTCAGCATTCCGGGCAGCTTCGCGACGAACAGGGCGCCGGCCTCGCCGTCGCCGGGGCCGGCCAGCCAGACGTCGCCGCCGCGGGCGCGGGCGGCTTGGCGGGCCAGCGCCAGCCCGAGTCCGTGCCCTGGCGTGATCTTCGTCGAGACGCCTTCGTCGAACAACGTCCGCCGCAGGTCTTCGGGCACGCCGGGGCCACTGTCCACAACGGACAGGTGCAGGGTGTCGCCCTCGGCGAGCAGGCTGACTTCGACCGTCGCCGGCCGGCGCGGGCCCATCCGGGCGGCGTGCAGGGCGTTGTCGACGAGGTTGCCGATCACCGTGTTCGCGGCGATCGGGTCGGTCACCGTCGTCGGCACCCAGGTGTCGTCGGCGAGCTTCAGCGTGAGGCCCTTTTCCTGCGCCTGCTCGGTTTTCGCGACGAGCAGCGCCTGCAGGTACGGGTCGGCGACGGCGTCGCCCAGCTCGCTCGGCCGCGCCGACGTCGAGTCCGTCAGGGTCTGCAGGTATTCGACGGCCTCGGTGTGGTGGCCGAGCTGGAGCAGCCCGTAGAGCGTGTGCAGCCGGTTCGCGAACTCGTGCCGCTGCGCGCGCAGGCCGTCGGACAGCACGCGGATGCCGTCGAGCTCGCGGGTGAGCGTGTCGAGGTCGGTGCGGTCGCGGAAGGTCAGCACGGTGCCGATGTCGCGGTCGTCGAGCCGGACCGCGCGCGAGTTGATCACGAGCACGCGGTTTCCCGCCACCGCGAGGAGGTTGTCGACCGGCCGTCCTTCGGCGACGGCCTTGTGCAGGCGCGGCGAAAGCTCCAGTTCGGACAGAGCCGCGCCGAGCGGGAGTTCGGTGCCCAGCAAGCGTTCGGCTTCGTCGTTGCGCACCGAGACGCGGTTCGCGTCGTCGACGGCGAGCACGCCTTCGCCGATCCCGTGCAACACGGCTTCGCGCTCGTAGAGCAGCTCGGTCAGCTCGTGCGGTTCGAGGCCGTGCGTGACGCGGCGCAGGCGCCGGTTGAGCAGCGCCGACGCACCCGCGCCGAGCAGCAGCGCGCCGCCCGCGAACAGCAGTGTGATCACCAGCAGCCGGTTGAAGTCGCCGGTCGGGTCGCCGACCTCGAAGCCGACACTCACCTCGCCGACCACGCGCTTTCCCTGCCAGATCGGGGTCTTGCTGCGCACGGACAGCCCGAGCGTGCCGCTCTGCACCGCGCTGACCTCGTCGCCGCCGGCGAGGGCCACGTCCGGCGGGGTGCTCACCGGCTTCCCGATCTCGCTCTCGGTCGGGTGCGCGAGCCGGATGCCGTCGTCGTCGGTGATCACGACGAACAACGCCTCGTTGACCTTCGTGACGGCGAGGACGCGTTCTTCCAGCGCTCCGCCGGGGATCCTCGCGGCCGCGTTCGCGACGACGACCGGGTCCGCGGCGACGGACTTCGCGATGGCCAGCGCGCGGCGGCCGTACTGGTCGGTGAGGGTGCGCGAGAGGAGCACGCTGACCAGCGCGACGCCGATCCCGACCACGAGCAGGACGACGCCGATCTGCAGCAGCAGCACCTGCCTGCTGAACCGCATCCGCGGGAAGAGCGCCCTCTTTGGCATGACTGGGGACCATACCCCCTGGTCAGCGCCGTGCGCTAAATGAGCAAAACATTCAGAACGCGCAGCTGCGACGCAGAACGTCGACAAGCTTCACGCGGACGCCACGCCTACTTAACGTCCTCTCCCAACGCGTGACCCCCACCACGTGACGAAGGAGTCACCTCCCCATGGTTCCCCCACTGATCGAACTCACCGGAGCCACCAAACGGTTCCCGAGCGGGTCCGGTTCCGTGCACACGGCCGTCCGCGACCTGACCATGACCGTGCAGCCCGGCGAGTTCGTCGCCGTCGTCGGCCCCACGGGGTGCGGCAAGTCGACGACGCTCTCGCTGGTCTCCGGCCTGCAGCCGCCGTCCGCCGGCCGGGTGCGGGTGAACGGCGAGGACGTGAAGTCCATTCCGGACGGTGTCGGCTACATGTTCCAGACCGACGCGGTGATGCCGTGGCGTTCGGTGCTCGACAACGTCGCGTCCGGCCCGCGGTTCCGCGGGGTCCCGAAGGCCGAGGCCCGCGCGCAGGCCGTCGACTGGATCGCCCGCGTCGGCCTCGCCGGCTTCGAGAAGTATTACCCGCACCAGCTCTCCGGCGGCATGCGCAAGCGCGTCGCGCTGGCGCAGACGCTCGTCACCAAGCCGAAGATCATGCTGATGGACGAGCCGTTCTCGGCACTCGACGTCCAGACGCGCGCGCTGATGCAGGACGAGCTGCTGCGCCTGTGGTCCGGCTCCGGCGCGGCGGTCATCTTCGTGACGCACGACCTCGACGAGGCGATCGCGCTGGCGGACAAGGTCGTCGTGCTGACGACGTCGCCGGCCACCGTGAAGGACGTCTTCGAGATCCCGCTGGAGCGGCCGCGGAAGGTCGAGGACCTCCGGCTCACCGACGAGTTCCGCAAGCTCTACGCCGACATCTGGGAATCGCTGCGCAGCGAGGTCGACAAGGCCCGCGAGAAGGGAGCGACCAATGTCGCTTGAGACCCCCGCGGCCCCGGCCACTTCGCTACCGGTGCTGGAAACCGAGCAGGACATCCTCACGAAGGCGAAGCGGGCGACGTCCCGCCGCCGGCGCAACACCTGGCTGCTGCGGCTGGCGCTGGTGGTCGCCTGGCTCGGCAGCTGGGAGCTGACCGCCACCTACTGGATCGACCCGTTCTTCTACTCGAAGCCGTCGCGCATCTGGGAGCGGCTGGTCGAGTGGGTCACGGCCGGGACCGACTTCGGCTCGCTCTGGTACCAGCTGTGGGTCACCGTCGAGGAAGCCCTGGTCGGCTTCGCCATCGGCGCCGTGGCCGGCGTGATCTTCGGCGTGGTCCTGGGCCGCAGCCGGTACCTGGCCGACGTGCTCGCGCCGTTCATCAAGGCCGCCAACGCCGTGCCGCGCATCGTGCTCGCTTCGCTGTTCGTCATCTGGTTCGGCCTGGGGCTGGCGTCGAAGGTCGCCACCGTCGTCGTGCTGGTGTTCTTCGTGGTGTTCTTCAACGCCTTCACCGGCGCCCGTGAAGTGGACCGCAACCTGATCGACAACGCACGCATCCTCGGCGCCGGCCGGATGCAGGTGATCAAGGCGATCGTGCTGCCGAGCGCGACCTCGTGGATCCTCTCCTCGCTGCACACCGCGTTCGGCTTCGCGCTAATCGGCGCGGTCGTCGGTGAATACGCCGGCTCGAAGGCCGGCATCGGCTTCCTCATCTCGAACGCGCAGGGCACGTTCGACTCCGCGGGCATCTACGCCGCGATGATCATCATCACCGTCGTCGCCCTGTTCGCCGAGTGGGGCATCGGGAACCTCGAAGGCCGGCTGCTGCGGTGGCGGCCCTCGATGTCCACCTCCAGCGACCAGACCGTCATCTGAAAGGGAACGAATCGATGAGGATTCGCCGGATCGCCGTCGCGGTCACCGCGCTGACCGTGGTGGCCGGACTGACCACCGCCTGCCAGGACTCGCGCACCGCCGCGACGGGCGAGGGTGGCAAGCCGAAGGTCACGATCATGGTCGGTGGCCTGGAAAAGGTCATCTACCTGCCCGCCATGCTCACCCAGCAGCTCGGGAACTTCGCCGCGCAGGGCATCGACGTCGAGCTGCAGAGCGAGCAGTCGGGCGCCAACGCCGAGACCGCCCTCGTGGCCGGGCAGGTGCAGGGCGTGGTCGGGTTCTACGACCACACGATCGACCTGCAGGCCAAGGACCAGTGCATCAAGAGCGTGGTGCAGATGGCCAACATCCCGGGTGAGGCCGAGGTGATCGGCACCGCGCACGCGGACCAGATCAAGAGCTCGGCCGACTTCAAGGGCAAGAAGCTGGGCGTGACGTCACTCGGGTCGTCCACCGACTTCCTGACGAAGGCGCTGGCGGCCAAGTCGGGTGTGGGCGCGGACCAGTACACGCCGGTGAAGGTCGGCGCCGGGCAGACGTTCATCGCGAGCCTGGACAACGGCGGCATCGACGGCGGCATGACGACCGACCCGACGATCGCGCAGCTGACCAACACGGGCAAGGCGAAGGTGCTCTACGACCTGCGGACGGTCGAGGGCACGAAGGCCGCGCTGGGCGGGCTGTACCCGGCGTCGTCGCTGTACATGGGCTGCGATTTCGTGGACCGCAACAAGGACGCCGTGCAGAAGCTGGCCAACGCCTTCGTGGCCACGCTGAAGTGGATCAGCCAGCACAGCCCGGAGGAGATCGCGGCGAAGATGCCGGCTTCCTACAGCGGCGGTGACAAGGCGCTGTACGTCAAGTCCATCAAGTACAGCATCGGGATGTTCAACGCCGACGGGAAGATGGACGCGGGCGGCGCCAAGAACGCGCTCGAGGTGCTTTCCAGCTTCTCGAAGAACGTGCAGCCGAAGAAGGACTCGATCGACCTGTCGAAGACTTACACGACCGAGTTCGTCGACGCGGCAGCGAAGCAGGGCTAGCCAGGCCCCGCTCACCTGACCGGGCGGTTGGTGAGCGATATCGACCCGTAAAGGCCTCTTTCCCCCGCGGAGGCCTTTACGGGTCTTTTCGGACAATGGCAAGACCATGCGAAAGTAGCTACCTTCTTTTTCGCGTTGCTCCAACACTTGGGGAACGGTTTTCCCGGTCCCCATCGGTGAACGGAGTCCCGCTATGTCCAGATTCGTTTCCTCGCGCGCTGCCCGCGTCCTCACGGCCGTCGCCGCGGCGGCCGCCGGCTTGGCCGTTTCCGGCACGGCCCACGCCGCGGTCGAATACGGTTCCCACTTCCATGGTCACCAGTTCTCGGGCGGGAACTGGGGTGGTTACGTCAGTTTCGGCAGCTTCACGACGGCCACCGCGAGCTGGACCGAGCCGACCGTGACCTGCCGGTCGAGCAACGACCTGTTCGCGCCGTGGGTCGGCATCGACGGCGACGGATCGTCCACAGTGGAGCAGACCGGCGTCGAGACGGACTGCTCGAGCGGGCGTCCGGTGTATTCGGCCTGGTACGAAATGTACCCGGCCGCGCCGGTGTACTACAACGTGTCCGTCGGCGCGGGCGACCACATCACCGCGACGGTGACCCGCACCGCCACCAACACCTACCGGCTGGACCTGTCCGACACGACCAAGGGCTGGACCAAGACGACCACGAAGTCGCTGACGTCGAAGCACGCGTCGGCGGAGGCGATCATCGAGTCGCCGACCGACTCCTACCCGACCATTTCGGGCGGCATCAAGTTCACCGGCGTCAAGTTCAACGGGACGAACCTGGCCTCGACCAGCCCGTCCGCGCTGAACGCCGACGACCGCGGCACGAACACCTGGATCCCGGGCGCGATCGGCTCGGACGGCCAGAGCTTCACGATCTCGCGCCACTGACCTATTTCAGGTTGTTGATCGCCCACGCGACCACCATCACCGCGAGGATCAGCGAAATGACGGCTTGCAGCATCATCGTCAGCTTCGCCCAGATCCGCAGCGGCATGACGTCGGTGGGGCTGAAGGCCGCGGCGTTGGTGAACGAGAAGTAGAGGTAGTCCAGGTAGGACGGTTCCCAGTCCTGGTGCGCCAGGTCCGGGTCGGCCATCTGCGGGAACTGCAGGTCGGGGAACTCCGCCCGGCCTGCAGCCCGCCTGCCGGGGCCGCCGCGGTCGAACTCCCAGTACCAGAGCGAGAACGCGACGATGTTGGTCCAGTAGACGACCCCGCCGGTGACCAGCACGGCGCCGGCGTGGTCGCCGATGGTGCCCCGCGCGATGCCGTAGACCAGCGTGACGGCGGAGAACGCGTTCACCGCCGTCACGGCGGCGACGAGCAGCAGCGAGATGACCCGCTCGACCGCGCTGAACTGCGACATCCGCCCCGGGTTGACCAGCAGCAGCGCGACGACGAGCAGCCCGGAGACGGCGGGCAGCAGCCACCGCGGGTGCAGCGCCATGTCATCGGGCACGGCGACCTGCAACACGAGCGTGCCGACGACGACACCCATCGCGGGCCACCGGGTCTCGCCGGAGGTCCGCCGCCGCCACGCGGGAAGAGCAGCTTCAGTCACCCGCCCACGCTAGGCCAACGCGCCGCTTTCACGTGAAAGCTACGCGCCCAGGTCGCCGCTTTCACGTGAAAGCGGCGCTCAGCCGGCCGGGGCGGTGGTGACTTCGCCGGGGAGTTTGCGGGCCACGTCCGTGCGGGAGCGGGCGCCGAGTTTCCGCAGCACCTTCGCGACGTGCTGCTCCACCGTGCGCGGCGACAGGAACAGCCCGTCCGCGATCTCCCGGTTCGTCCGGCCCTCCGCGAGCATCCGCGCCACTTCGCGTTCCCGTGGGGAAAGTTCGCTGCCGTACCCGCGGCGCCCGCGTTGCGAGGGCGCCCACGCGCCGTGCTCGCGCAGCTGGTGGCGGCAGCGTCCGGCGTCGCGGGTCGCGCCGAGCTGCTCGTACGCCTCGGCCGCCGCCGTCAGCTCTTCGACGGCGTCGCGGTTGCCCGCGGCAAGACGGCACATCGCCGCCCGCTCACGCATCGTCGTCGCGGGGTACGGCATCGGCAGCGCCGCGTAACCCGTCGCGGCGTCGTCGAACAACGCGGCCGCCGCCAGGTGCTTGCCGCGTGCTTCGAGCAGTACCGCCCGGCCGGCCACCAGGGCCGCCGACGCCACCGGCGCGTCCCGGCCCTCGATGCCGCGGGCGAACGCCTCCACCACGTTGTCGGCTTCCGGCCACCGCCCGGCCCGGGCGTACGCCTGCGCCGCCGCCGGGACCAGCGCGGCCGCCCAGATCCAGACGTCCTTGCGCCCGGCCGCGGCCACCGCGGTGTCGGCCACCGCGCACGCGCCGTCGACGTCGTCGGTCGCGAGGAGCACCGTGATCAGCACCCCGGCCGCGGACAGCACCACCGGGATCGGGCCGCGGTCCGGCGCGTGCACGCTCGCCGCGGTCAGGTGCCGTTGCGCGGCGGCGAACTCCCCGCGCACCGCGGCCAGCCCGCCGAGCACCAGCGAAGACTCCATGACGATCGGGCCGAGCTCCGGATAGCTGTCCCGCAGCTGCTCGGCCGCTTCGGCGAGCCCGCTCCACCGCCCGCGCACCCAGTCCAGCCGGACGCGGGTGCCCTGGATCAGCCCGATCGCGTACAGCGCGCCCGCGTCGGTCGCCCGCCGGACGCCCTCGGTGACCAGCCGTTCCGCGCGGTCCAGGTGCCCGGCCCACGACTGGCCGTCGGCGAGGTTGCACCACAGCCGGGCCAGCTGGACGCGCTCGGCGACCGTGCCGACGGTGTCCGGCAGTGCTTCGAACTCCGCCCACGCCGAACCGTCCCCGACGTGCGACGCCGCGGCGATGCGGTCGGCGGTCAGGGCGAGCCGCAGCTCGGGGTCGTCGAGCCGCTCGTAGACGTCGTTCGCCCGGGCGCGCCAGGATTCGTGCCACGACACCGGGGTCAGCCCGTCGATGGGCTGCGCGAGCAGGGTGATCCCGCGGGCCGCGAGGTCGGGCCGGTCGGTCAGCTCGCCGACCGCGCGCTCGACCTCCAGCCGGCCGCGGCCGAGCCCGCCGATGGTCCGGACCTGCAGCATGCCGAGGCTCAGCCGGATCGAGCCGCGGACCGACGGCGGCAGCGTCACCTCTTCCAGGACGCGTTCCAGGGTGCCGATCACGTCGGGGCGGAACCCGCGCAGCGCGACCTGGCTGAGCTTGCCGGCCACGCGCCCGACATCAGATTCTGCCGGCCCGGGTTCGGCGAGCACGGACTGCAGGAGGTCGATCGCGCGGGACGTCTCGCCGCGCGTGATGGCCTCGTCGGCGGCCGCTTCCGCGTAGTGCCGCCACTGGTCGACGCGGCCCGCGGCCCGCGAATGCCGTGCCAGCAACGTGAGCGGCGGCGAGGGCTGCGCGGCGAGCACGCGGATCGCCTGCGCGTGCAGCAACGCGCGTTCGGGCCCGCTCACCGTGTCGTAGACGGCCTTGCGCGCCAAGGGGTGCCGGAAGCCGTACTTGCCGTCGCCGACCTCGCCGAGCACCCCGCCGGCCAACGCCGCGAGCAGCGCGGCGCGGAGCGGGTCGCCGGTGAGCCCGGCCAGCTCGCCGAGCACCGCGGCTTCGGCGCCGACCCCGAGCACCGCGGCCGCGCCGGCCAGCTGGACGGCCGGCGCCGGCAGCGCGGCCAGCCGTTCGGTGACCGCTTCCCGCAGCAGCACCGGCACTTCGAGGTTCTCCAGCATCCGGTCGGAAAGCACTTCGCCGACCGGCAGCCGCTCGGCCGCTTCCCGCAGCGCCCGCAGTGTTTCCTCCACCACGAACGGGATCCCGGCGGTGCACTCGTGCAGCTTCGCCGCGAACTCGTCGGTCACCCGGGGCAGGTCGAGGAGCTCGACGGCCAGCCCGCGCACGGCGGAGACGTCGAGCGCACCCAGCGCGACGCGCGCGGAGTGCACGGCGGGGTCGGTCCGGAACGGGGCACTCCACGTCACCGCCCCCGCGTCGGTGGCCGACCGGGAGGTGGCGACGACGGCCAGTTCCGGCGGCATCGCGCCGGCGAGGAACCGCATGAGGTCGCGGGTGTCCTCGTCGGCCCACTGCAGGTCGTCGACGAGCACGAGCGCCGGCCCGCACGCGTGCAGCAGCTCCCGGACCGCGCGGAAGACGCGGTGTCGTTCGGCGACCGGGTCGGTGAGGGGTTCGGGCCGCGGGGGAAGCGCTTCCGCGAGCTCCGGCAGCAACGGCCGCAGCACGCCGGCGACCGGGCTCAGCGACCCGAGCGGGCGGTCGCCGACGCTGCGAAGCGCTTCCAAGATGGGCCCGTAGGGGAACGGCTCCCGCAGTGGTTGGCAGGCGCCGCTGAGCACGCGACCGCCCTCGAACTCCTTGCGGCGCCCGATCTCGGCCAGCAGCCGGGTGCGGCCCATGCCGGGCTCACCCTCGATCAGGACGGCGGCCGGACGGTGCCGGAGCACGTCGACGATCGCGTCCAGCTCGGTGTCGCGGCCGGTCAGCCGGGCGGGTCCCGACCGGACCGACACCGAGGTCGGGCGGGGCGTCGTCAGCCACATCATGACCTCCTCGGCGCGCTCCGGGGGTAGCTCGCGGAGCCTAAGCAGGGCTCGACGCTCCGTAAACCATTAACCGAATAGGTGGTCGGCACGGTCGTCGCACGTCTGCCTACCGGCTGTCACCGGTTTGCCGCGGGAATCGCCGGTCGCGGGTCACGCCGCGTGCGAAACGTCGGTGATTCGCACGTTCCGGCGGTGCTTAACACGTTCAGGCCCATCGAGCGGCTACCGAAAGTAGTTCGCGGAAACCCTACTTAAGGACCTGTCCGACCGGGTGACAGACCACGGCGCGGACCGCTTGGAGCAGGGGATTCGTCCGGAGTGAATGCGTATACCCATTCGCCGGGCGCCCGGATTGCACCGTAACGCCCACTGCGGGGACCCTCACCCGGGGGAGTACCACTGCGTGGCCGGTGCAGAGCCGCGCGTAACCACCTAGGGAGAAGCATGAAGATCGCCAGACTCTTCGGTGCCGCTGCCGCCGCGGTGACGATGACGGGCGCGCTCGTCGCGGTCGCCGTCCCCGCGTCGGGCCAGGACCTGCTGAACCCCGACATCGTGCCCGCGATGCAGCGCGACCTGGGCCTGACCCACGACCAGGTGCTGACGCGGCTGAAGAGTGAAGACGTCGCGACCAAGGTCACCGAGGCCGTCGGCGCGACGCTCGGCGACGCCTTCGGCGGCGCCACCTACAACGCCGCCACGGGCAAGGCGCACATCCAGACGACGAACGCCGCGTCGGTCGGCAAGATCCAGGCGGCCGGGGCCGAGGCCGAGGTCGTGAAGTTCAGCGCTCGCCAGCTCGACTCCACTGTGGACACCCTGAACGCCCGCGACAACGCGGCCCCGTACGCGATCACCGGCTGGGGCGTCGACTCCATCACCAACCGCGTCACCCTGACGGTGCTGCAGGGGCAGCGCGGCGCGGCCGACACCTTCCTCACGCAGTCCGGTGTGGACAAGTCGTCGGTCACGATCCTGGAGACGGCCGCGAAGCCGTCGCTGTACGCCAACATCCGCGGTGGTGACGCCTACTACATCGGCGGCTCTTCGCGCTGCTCGGTCGGGTTCTCGACGACCACCGGCTTCCTGACCGCCGGGCACTGCGCCGCCCTGACCGGCGGCGGCCGGCTGACCGGCTCCAACGGCGCCGCGCTCGGCTCGTGGGGTGCCTACCGGTTCCCGGGCAGCGACTACGCGCGGGTGAACACGAGCAGCGGCTGGACCCCGGTGGCCTCGATGAACAACGGCACCGCGGTGCGGGGTTACTCGAACGCGGCGACCGGAACGTCGGTCTGCAAGGCCGGCTCCACGACCGGCTGGACCTGCGGCACCATCGGCGCCAAGAACCAGAGCGTCCGCTACGCCGAGGGCACGGTCAACGGCATGACGGCGACGAACGTCCGCTCGGCGGCGGGTGACTCGGGCGGCGGCTTCATCAGCGGCAACTCGGCGCAGGGCATCCTGTCCGGTGGCAACACCGCGACGACGTACTTCTTCCCGATCGGCGCCGCGCTGTCGGCGACCGGTGCCACGCTGAAGACCAGCTGACCTGCTCCCGGAATGGCGAAAGGGCGGGTTTCGACTGCCTCCAGCGCAGTCGAAACCCGCCCTTCGTTCCTCGCCGCGGGAATGGGAGGTTCAGGGGTCAGACGTTGCTGATCTCCTCGATCAGCCCGTCGACGTCGAAGTGCGCGCTCTCGTCGCCGAGCGGCACCAGCTCGTAGGACGCCTCGAGGAACGTCCGGATGTCTTCGACCTCGAGCTCGAACGACGCATAGCCGTCCGGTGACTCGATTTCCAGGGTCAGGAAGTCTTCGTCGTCGGACAGGTCCGGGCGGATCCGGACGTCACCGAGACCGGCGGGCTCGTCGAGGCCGGCCACCAGCAGGTCACGCGCGAAGGTCCACTCGATCCACCGGCCGCGCTCGGTCCGGAACGCCACGGTGACCGCGAACGGCTCTTCGGCGTGGTAGGAGAGGCGGGACAGGACGGGCGTGGTGCTCTCGTTCAGCACCACGAACTGGCTCTGGTGAACGGCGTCGGTCTGCATGGCCCCTCCTGGAGTCCGGGTGGTTCGCGCGGCGCGAACTGTTCGAGGAGGAGATGACCAGGCATGACGGTCATGACGAAGAAACTCTCACGTTCACTTGATCGGTTGCATCCGTCCATTGTGGTGTAACACCGGGCACATACCCCTTGCGCTCAGGCGGCGACTGTTGGTGACGGTTCGCGCAGGGCCGCGGGCAGTTTCTTCCGCAGGACGAGCAGGGCCGGGATCGCCGCCACGCAGGTCAGGGTCAGGACGGACCAGGTCAGCGCGTTGCCGGCGCTGAGCAGGGCGGCCAGCAGGCCCGGGGCGAGCGCGATGGGCAGGCCCCAGGAGAGCTGGAAGATCGAGCTGGCCCGGCCTTCGGCGCCGGGTGGCGCGGCCGCGGCGGCCGCCGCGGTGCCGGTGGGGCCGAACATCGCCTCCGCGACCGAGAAGCCGAGGCTCGTCACGAGGATCAGCCCGGTGGCCACGCGCAGCGGGACGAGTTCCACCGGGATCAGCAGCGCGAAGGAAATCGCGAACAGCGCGGCCGAGCCGACGAGGGCCGCCGTCCGGCTGCGGTGGGCGAGCAGCGCGACGATCGGCCGCTGCGCCGTGACGACGACCACGGTGCCGAGCGTGATCGCGGCCCCGGCGATCCACTGTGGACCGTGCAGCAGGTCACGGACGACGATCGGCAGCACGGCGAACTTGCTCGCGCTGGCGAGCGTGAAAGCCATGTGAGTGACGCAGAACCCGGTGAACGCCCGATTCCCGAGCACCGCCCGCCAGCTCCCCGAGGCGGCACTTTCACGTGAAAGTGCCGCCTCCTGGTGGTCGCTTTCACGTGAAAGCGACGGCAGGAGCGCGATCAGGGCCGCCGCCACCGCGAAGCTGGCCGCGTTCACGTACGCGAGCAAGTGGAAGGCCCAGGGGCTCGTGATCGTCGGCAGCACCGCCGTCGCCGCCGCGCCGACGCCCGCGCCCGCGAACCGGCCCACCGTCTGCGTCGCCAGCATCCGGTCCGTTTCGCGACCCGACGTGAGCCGCGCGACCATCGGCGCGTTGCACGTCCAGAACAGCCGGTCGCCGAACCCGGCCACCACCGACACGACGATCACCTGCCAGCTGGTGTGGACCAGTGGGTACGCGGCGAAGGCGGCGATCCGCACGACGTTGCCGGTGACGAGCAGCGCCCGCGGCCCGAACCGGTCCATCGCGGCGCCGGTCGCCGGGCCGGTGACGAGCGCCAGCAGCGCGCCGGTGCTCAGCGACGTCCCCGCGTCGAGCAGGCCCATGCCCTGCCCGTGCACGAGGAACAGCAGGGCGAACGGCACCCACAGCCCGCTGCCGAGCGCGTCGATCAAGGTCGCGGCCAGGAAGATCCGCCGGTTTCGGAGCATGTTCCCCCCAGGTGAACAGCGCTCCAGGCTAGCGCGCGGGCGGCCTACGGCCCCAGCGGCAGGTCGAGCCCCACCTTCACCCGGTCCATCGCCACGCTCGTGGTGAAGTGCCGGACGTTCGGGTTGTCGAAGAACATCCGCCGGGTGAAGGCCTCGAACCCGGCCATGTCCGGGCACGTCACGATCAGCACGAAGTCCGCGTTGCCGGTGACGTAGTAACACTGCTGCACGCAGTCGTCGGCGAGGACCTGGCGGCGGAACGCGTCGAGGACCGCGAGGTTCTCCCGCTCCATCTCGACCATCACCACGAACGTCATGCTCAGCCCGAGCGCGGCCGGCGAGAGCACCGCCACCTCGCGCTCGATGACGCCCGTTTCGCGCAGCCGCTTGATCCGCCGTTGCACCGCCGCGGCCGACAGGCCGACCTTCGCGCCGATCGTTTCCGCGATCGTGCGCGCGTCCTCCTGGAGGCAGGCGAGGATGGCGATGTCCAGCTGGTCGAGGTCGGGTGTCTGCACTCCAGCAGGCTAACCGGCACCCCCGACAACTCGCCCCGAGTTCGCCCTGGGCTCACCCCTCCGTGACGGCGCTCACTACTCCGCCCGTGGGGAAGATGAAACAACTTTCTGAGTGAGCTGGAACACAACTCACCGGTCTACCAGGGGGTAGCCCATACAAGTGGAAGACCAGCCGGTCGCTCCGCCAACCCGCCGGCGTGGGGAGGCTCTCCCGTGCCCGCACCTGCCGCCGTGTTGACCGGCCTCGGTTCGTGGTTGCCGACGAAAGTCCTGGACAACCACGAAATCGCCGCCCGGCTCGACACCTCGGACGAGTGGATCCGGACCCGCACCGGGATCCGCGAGCGTCGTGTCGCCGGGCCCGGGGAGTCCACTGTGGACCTTGCCGTCGAGGCCGGCCGCGAAGCGCTCGGCGGCGGCTCCGCCGACATCGTCGTCCTCGCCACCTCCACGCCCGACCAGCCCTGCCCGGCCAGCGCGCCGCAGGTCGCGGCCCGGCTCGGGCTCGGCACGGCCCCGGCGTTCGACGTCAACGCCGTCTGCAGCGGGTTCGTCTACGCGCTGGCCACCGGCGCCGGGTTCATCGCGGGCGGCCTCGCCGAGCGCGTGCTCGTGATCGGCGCCGACACCTTCACCACGCTCATCGACCCCGACGACCGCACCACCGTGCCGATCTTCGGCGACGGCGCGGGCGCGGTCCTGCTGCGTGCGGGCGAGGCCGGCGAGCCGGGCGCGCTCGGGCCGTTCGACCTGCACAGCGAGGGCGACAACGCCGAGCTGCTGTGGGTCGAGGCCGGTGGCGCGCGGCGGCGGCTGTCCGACCAGCCGAGCGACCGCTTCCTCGCGATGCAGGGCACCGCGGTGTTCCGCCACGCCTGCGCGCGGATGGCCGAGTCGTCGCGGACGGTGCTGGAGCGCGCGGGCTGGATGGTCGGCGACGTCGACCGGTTCGTCGGGCACCAGGCGAACATCCGCATCCTCCAGGCGACGGCGAAGCAGCTCGGCATGCCGGCCGACGCCGTGGTCGCCAACATCGACCGGGTCGGCAACACGAGCGCGGCCTCGATCCCGCTCGCCCTGGCCGACGCCCGCGCCGACGGCACCCTCGCCCCCGGTCACCGCGTGCTGCTCAGCGCGTTCGGCGCGGGCCTGACCTGGGGCTCGACCGTGCTGCGCTGGCCGGACCTGGGTCAGCTGTCCTGAGGTTTCGGGCCGGCCGTCCAGGTCGGCGTCGCCTCCTGACGGCCGCGCAGCTCCAGCTCGCCGTGCTTCTCCCAGTAAGCCGCTTCGCTCGGCAGCGCCGCCGAGACGACGGCGTCGCTGGCGAGGATGCGTGACGGCACGGCCTTGGCGAGCTCGGTGAGCCGCGCGGCCTCGTTGACGGCGTCGCCGATCACGGTGTACTCGAGGCGGCTGCTGCTGCCGAGCTGCCCGGCGAACACCGGGCCGCTCGAGACGCCGATGCCCAGGTCGAGCTCGCCGGTCTCGGCGACGGCGTCGCGGATCGCGCGGGCCGCGGCGAGCGCGGCGGTCGGCGCGTCGGCCAGCCGCGTCGGCGCGCCGAAGATGCACAACGCGGCGTCGCCCTGGAACTTGTTGACCAGCCCGCCGCGGGCGCTCACCGCCGAGACGACCGCCGCGAACAGCCGGTTCAGCTTCCCGACCAGCTCCTCCGGCGGGGTGCGGTAGGCCAGCGCGGTCGAGTCGACGACGTCGACGAACAACGCCGTCACCTCGCGGACGTCACCGGAGAGGGAAGCGCCGTACTCGAGCGCGTGCCGGGCGACGTCGGCGCCGACGTGCCGGCCGAAGAGGTCCCGCATCCGCGCCTGTTCGCGCAGGCCCGAGGCGAGCTGGTTGACCGACGTCTGGAGCAGGCCGATCTCGCTGGAGTCGTCGACGTCGACCGTGACGTTGTTGTCGCCGCGCGCGATCCGGTCGAGGGCCACGCGCAGCCGGTGCAGTGGCGCGGCGACCGCCCTGGCCAGCAGCGCGGTGCCGATGGCGCCGACGCCGAGCCCGATCACCGACAGCATGATCAGGCTCGCGGTGTGGTTGCCGGAGCCGAGGTCCGGCGGGGTCGCGATGAGCAGCACCCCGACGAACGGGACGCCGCTGGCCAGCGCCCAGGTGACGACCAGCCGGGTGAGCACGGTGACGGGCAGCGAGCCGCGTGGCGGCAGGATCCCCAGCGCGATGGTCATCACCGGCCGCGCCACCCACTCGGCGGCGAGGTAGGTGAGCCCGACGGTGGTGAGCCCGCCGAGCCCGATCACCGTCGCCATGCCGACGGCGTCGTCCGCGGAGCCGAGCGCCCCGGCGAGCGCGCTGAGCACGGCGGTCCCGATCAGCCAGAGCGTCCCGCTGACCACGGCCATGTCGACGGGCAGCCGCAGCGCCCGCTTGGCCTCGCTCTCCGACGGCGGCCGGCCGAGCACGAACCAGATCGCGGTGCGCCGCTGCAGGAAGGCGGTCCAGGCGGTGCCGACGAGCAGCGAGACGGCGACGATCCCGGCGGCGGTCAGCCCGAGCACCCAGCCGCGGTCGCCGACGTCGTTCGGCAGGCCTTGCAGCAGGAGAAGGAGCGCGACGACGCCGGAGCCGGCCACACTGGACCCGACGCCCAGCCCGGCGAAGCCCAGGCTGGTGCGCAACACCACGCGGAAGTTCTTCACGGCGATCTTGCGCACGGCGTCGATCGTACGGCCGAAAATGCGTGGCCACCCCCGGTGGCCGGTGGTTACCGTGCGGATCATGGACCCACTCGGCCAAGACGAGATCCGGGCGTCGTTCGTCAACTGCACCCGCGGTGAGGCCAAGGGCGTGACGCTGCCCGCTCGGCCCGAGGAAATCCCGTGGGCGAAGCGGGAGTTCCTCGGCTGGCGTGACCCGAAGGCGCCCGGGCGCGCCTACCTCGTGCTGCCGTTCGGCGGTGAGGTGATCGGGCTCGCCCTGCGGGCCGCTCCCGCGCCGAAGTCGCGGCTGCGCAGCAACATCTGCGGCTTCTGCACGACGACCCACGGCCTGGCCGACGTCACGCTGTTCTCCGGCAAGCGCGCCGGGAAGCTCGGCCGCGAGGGCAACACGCTGGGCATCTACGCGTGCGGCAACCTCGGCTGCTGCCAGTACGTGCGCGGCGAGCTGAAGTCCGACGTGCCCCAGCCGTTCGAGACGCTCACGCTCGAGGAGCGCCTCGCGCGGCTGGAGGAGAAGCTGCACAAGTTCGTCGCGCGGGTGCTGGAGTCCCGCTAGAAGCGGTACCGGACGATGTGCGCCATCCGCGCCAGCGGCGGGAAGTACTTGAGCGTCCGCAGCTGGAACCGGGTGAAGGGCCGCAGCCGCGCCATGACGTCCGGCGTGGACCAGTGCGCGGCGTCCAAAGAGGACATCAGGTCGAGGCCGTAGCGCTCCAGCTCGCGCGGGTCGTCGATGCCCCAGTGCAGGGTCGCTTTCGCGCGGCGCACCGGCGTGTTGAGCTTCTGCGCCTTGATGCCGAGCCGGCTGAAGACGTCGCAGATCAGCTCGCCGGACGGGAACTTCGCGACCAGGCGGCGCACCAGCTCGGTGCCGTTCTCCGGGGTCAGGTACATCGTCAGGCCCTCGGCGACGATCAGCGCCGGCCGGTCGGACGGGACCTGGTCGAGCCAGTCGAAGTCGGTCACCGACGTGCCGATGTTCGTGTGGTTCGGCGCGGCCGCGTAGAGCTTTTCGCGCAGCTCGACGACCTCGGGGTAGTCGACGTCGTACCAGTGGACGGTCTCCGGCGGGGCGAGGCGCTGGAAGCGCGTGTCCATGCCACAGCCGAGGTGCAGCACGACCGCGTCCGGGTGCTGCCGCAGGTAGTCGGCGGCCCAGCCGTCGATCGGCTTGGCGCGCAGGACGACGGAGGCGGCGGAGTCGCGCGTGATGCCGAGCTTGGCGAAGTCGTAGTCGATCTGCCGGACGGCCTCGTCCGCGGCGTGGTCGCCCAGCACCGGGTCGGCTTCGCGGCTGTCGAGGGCCCGGCCGTAGAGGGTGGCCAGCATCGTGGCCTTCTCCTCGGTGAAGTGGACCTTCTCCATCACAACCCCCAGAAGTTTCACAATGTTGTGAAAAGTCTAGCGCGATTCGGGGTGCGCGGCGAAGTCGTGCGCGTAGGTCTTGGCGTCGACCAGGTGCTTGAGGGTCAGCTCGCGCGCCGCGGCCGGGTCGGCCCGGCGGATGGCGTCGAGGATGGCGCGGTGGTCGTCGACGGCCTTGCGGATCTGCCCGGGCAGCCGCAGCGCGGCCCGGCGCTCCTCGCCGACCAGGGCGAGCACGGACCGCAGCAGCCCGGAGACGTCGTCGTTGCCGGCGTTCTGGGCGATCACCCGGTGGAACTCGGCGTCGGTGGCGATGACACGCAGCATGTCGCCGTCCTCGGCGGCCTGGGCCATCTCGGCGACGTTGTCCTCGAGCCGGCTGACGGTCTTGGCCGTCGCGTGCCGGGCGAGCCGGTCGGCCAGCGTCGGCTCGACGGTCGCCCGCAGGTCGAACAGCTTCTCGACGAGCTGGTCGTGCTCGGTGAACCAGGTGCGCAGCGGCTGTTCCTGCTGCTCACGGACGTAGGTGCCGGAGCCGGCGCGGATCTGGACGTACCCGATGGAGTCGAGCACGCGCAGCGCCTGCCGCAGCGACCCGCGGCTGATGCCGAGGTCTTCGCACAGGGTCCGTTCGGCGGGCAGCCGGGAGCCCGGCGGCAGCTCGCCGGAGTCGATCAGCGACCGCAGCCGGTCGACGGTCGCGCTCCAGACCTGCTCGGTGTCCACGGCCCCATCCTGTCAGCTCGCGAAACTGTCGGTGGTCACTGTCATGATCACGGCATGGACATCCTGGGGGCGTGGGTGCGGGGCTGGGCGGTGTCGCGGGCGGCGCCACCGCCGGTTCCCGAAGGCGATGGTTACCGGGTCGACGTCGGCCTGCCCGGGCACCGGGTGCGCTACCTGCTGCGGTCGCCGGCCACGGTGGCCGAGCGGGCGCGGACGGTGGCCCGGCCGGGCACGTGGCTGAAGACGTGCGGCTCGCGTTCGGCAGTGGAGGCGGCCTTGACGGCGGAGTGGGAGGTGAGGGACACGGAGTACTTGATGTCCTTCGACGGCGCTCTTCCGGCGGCCGAGGTCCCGGCGCCGTACGCGGTTTCGGTGACCGGCACGGGGCCGGTGTGGAGTGTGGCGGTGACGTCCGGCGCATCGCCCGCGGCGCGCGGCTGGGTCGCGGTGGATTCGGGCGTGGCGGTGTTCGACCGGATCGAAACCGAGCCCGCGCACCGGCGTCGCGGCCTCGGCCGGGTGGTGATGCACCGGCTGGCCGTGGCGGCGGGAGCACGCTCGTCGGTCCTGCTGGCGTCGGCGGCCGGGCGCGAGCTGTACGGCGCGCTCGGCTGGCGGGTGGTGTCCGAAGTGGTGCCGGCGCACGTCCCGGAAGGAGCGGCATGACCGCACGGTTCAAGGACCTGGCGCTGGACGCGAACGACCACCAGGCCCTGGCGGACTGGTGGTGCCGGGCGCTGGGTTACGTCCGCCGCGACTCGCTCACCGGCGACTCGCGCCCGGAGAGCTGGCCGGTCCCGATCGCCGACCCGGCGGAAACCGGCCCGCTGATCTGGCTCAACCCCGTGCCCGAAGCGAAATCGGCCAAGAACCGCCTGCACTGGGACGTCTTCGGCGACCCGGCGGAGCTGCTGGCCCTGGGCGCGACGCTGGTCCGCGAGCCGGGCGACGACATCGAATGGACGGTGCTGGCGGACCCGGAAGGCAACGAGTTCTGCGTCTTCACCCCGCGCTGAGGTGTCTGGCCCGCCACATCTGCGCCCCTCCGCTTCGCGGCCCCCGGCGAAGATGCTTAGGCTCCGCACGTGAGTGCTAAATGACGTGGTGGCACGCGGTGATCGTCCTGGTCGCCGGGATCTGGGCGGGGACCATCAACGCCGTCGTCGGGTCGGGGACGCTCGTGACGTTCCCCGTCCTGGTCGCGCTGGGCTACTCGCCCGTGACCGCGACGACGTCGAACGCCATCGGCCTGGCGCCCGGCACCGTCAGCGGCGCCTGGGGGTACCGGCACGAGCTCACGGGCTACTGGCGGCAGACCGCGCAGTTCGCCGTCGCGTCGTTCCTCGGCGCGATCGGCGGCACCATCCTGCTGCTCTCGCTGCCGAAGGACGCCTTCGAGGCCGTTGTCCCGGTGCTCGTCGGGCTCGCCGTGATCCTCGTGATCGTGCAGCCGCGCGTCTCCAAGTGGGTCGCGAAGCGCCGCGAAGAAAACGGCGAAGAGCACAAAGCCGGGCCGCTGCTGATGTTCTTCATCTTCCTCATCGGCATCTACGGCGGGTACTTCACCGCCGCGCAGGGTGTGATGCTGATGGCCGTGATGGGGATGCTGCTGTCCGAGCCGCTGCAGAAGCTCAACGGCGTCAAGAACACCCTCGCCGCCGTGGTCAACATCGTCGCCGGCGTGATCTACGCGTTCGTCGCGCCGATCAGCTGGCCCGTCGTGCTCTGGCTGGCCATCGGCTCCACCGCCGGCGGCTTCCTCGGCGCGAAGATCGGCCGGAAGCTGCCGCCGGCGGTGTTGCGCGGCGTGATCGTGGTCATCGGCGTCGCCGCCGTGATCCAGCTGGTGGTCAAGCAGTTCAGCGACTGAAGTCGCGCGCCGCGGCCAGGAAGAGGTCGTTCTCCTCGCGGGTCCCGATGGTCACGCGCACGCCGTCGCCGGCGAACGGCCGCACGATCAGCTTGCGGTCCAGCGCGTGCTCGGCGAACGGCACCGCCTGCGCACCCAGCGGCAGCCAGACGAAGTTCGCCTGCGTCTCGGGCACCTGGTAACCCGCCTCGAGCAGCGCGTTCCGCACCCGCTCGCGCTCGACGACGATCTCCTGGCACCGCTCGAGCAGCTCGCCGGCCGCGTCGAGGGACGCCAGCGCGGCGACCTGGGCCAGCATGTTCACCGAGAACGCCACGTACACCTGCCGCAGCGCGTCCGCGATCGCTTCGGGCGCGACCGCGTAACCCACGCGAAGCCCGGCGAGGCCGTACGCCTTCGAGAACGTGCGGAGCACCATGACGTTCGAGCGCGTGCGGGTGTACTCGACGCCGTCGGGCACCTCGGCGTCGGTGACGAACTCTTTGTACGCCTCGTCGAGCACGACCAGCACGCGCGCGGGGACGGCGTCCAGGAACCGCTCCAGCTCGGCGCGGCGGATCGCCGTGCCGGTCGGGTTGTTCGGGTTGCAGACGAAGACCACGCGCGTGCGGTCGGTGATCGCCGCGAGCATCGCGTCGAGGTCGAGCTCCTGGCCCTCGGTGATCGGGACCTTCACCGACACGGCGTTCGCGACCTGCGTGACGATCGGGTACGCCTCGAACGAGCGCCAGCCGAAGATGACCTCGTCGCCGGGCGCGCAGACCGCCTGGATCGTCTGCTGGCACAGCGACACCGAGCCGCAGCCGATCGCGACGTGCGCGAGCGGCACGTCCAGGTCACGGGCCAGCCGCTCGCGCAGCACCTGCGAACCGGTGTCCGGGTAGCGGTTGATGCCGGCCGCGGCCTCGGCGATGGCCCGCGTGACGCTCGGCAGCGCGCCGCCGGGCACCTCGTTGCTCGCCAGCTTGATCGCGCCTTCGATCGTCCGGCCGGGGACGTATTTCGGCAACGATTCGAGATCGGCACGCGGGGACACGGACGACATCTTCGGCGCTCCTGGAAATCGACGGGACGATCCCGTCACCGTATCTTTTCCGCCCGCCGCCCCGCGAGTCCCTTCAGACGGTCGGTGCGGTGGCCACCTGCTTAACTGGGTTCCTCCCGTTCACCTCGAAGTGATTGAGTGACGCAATGACGTCGACCAGCACCGTGGACTACCAGCGCACCGACGGCCGCACCCTGCGGCTGACCTTTTCGGCGCCCGACGGCGCGCTACGCGGCGGTTTGGTGGTGCTGCACGAGGCCGACGGGGTCACCGACGGGGTGAAGATGCTGCTCGCCAGCCTCGCCCTCGAGGGCTGGCTGACCGTCACCCCGCACCTCGAAAACGCCGAGCTGACGCAGCAGGACCTGCTCGACGCGACGGACGTCACACTCGCTTGGCTCGTCGAGCGCGGTGTCCAGGGTGACCTCCTCGGCGTGATGGGCTTCGACCTGGGCGGCACCGCGGCTCTCGTCGTCGCTTCGCACCGCCGGCTGGGCGCCGCGGTGAGCGTCGGCGGGCAGCAGACCGCGGAGCTGCCCGCGCTGGTCGAGATCGCCGGGAAGCTCACCAGCCCGTGGCTCGGCATGTACGGCGACGCGGGCGACGAGGCGGGTGGCGCCGAGGTCGAGCGGCTGCGCGACGCGGCGGCGTCGGCGAAGGTCGCCACGAACGTTGTCCACTACCCGGGCGCGAACCACCGCTTCGACGCCGATCCCGGCGCGGCCGCCGAGGCGTGGCAGCGCACCCTGAACTGGTTCGACGCGCACCTGCGCTAGGCGGGATTACAGTCGTGAGGTGACGCACACCGCCGACGCCCCCGAAGTGCTCTGGCGCCCTGAGCCGAGCCACGTTGCCGACACCAAGATCGAAGCCTTCCGCCAGTGGCTGCGTGCCGAACGCGGCGTGGAGGTGGACGACTACCGCTCGCTCTGGGAGTTCTCCGTCGAGCGCGGACCGGAGTTCTGGGCGGCGGTCGCGGACTTCCTGGGTGTGCGCTGGCACGACCAGCCGGGCGAAATCCTCTCGGGCGAGATGCCGAACGCCGTCTGGTTCGAAGGCTCGACGCTGAACTACGCCGAGCACGCGCTCACCCCCGGCGTCGCGGGGGCCACGAAGGGCGACGACGAGACCGCGGTGATCTTCCACCGCGAGGACGGCTTCGCCGAGCACCTCACCTACGGCAAGCTCCGCGCGCAGGTCGCGGCCGCCCGCGCGGCGTTCCTCGAACTCGGCGTCGGCAAGGGCGACCGCGTCGTCGCGCTGGCCCCGAACTGCCCGCAGACACTGGTCGCGTTCCTCGCCGCGGCGAGCATCGGCGCGGTCTGGTCGTCGTGCTCGCCGGACTTCGGCGTCCGCGCGGTCGCGGACCGCTTCGTGCAGATCGAGCCGAAGGTGCTCTTCGCGGTCAACGCCTACGCGTACAACGGCCGCCAGTTCGACATCCGGGCCACGCTCGAGGACCTGCGAGGCAAGCTGCCGTCGCTGGCCGCGACCGTGGTCGCCCAGTACGTCGGCGACGGCCGGCTGGAGGGCGCGCTCGACTGGGAAGAGCTGCTCGCGAAGCACGAAGGCGCGCCGCTGCTGTTCGAGCCGGTCGAGTTCGCGCACCCGCTGTGGGTGCTCTACTCGTCGGGCACCACGGGCCTGCCGAAGGGCATCGTCCACGGTCACGGCGGCATCGTCCTGGAACACCTCAAGGCCCTGGCGCTGCAGACCGACCTCGGCCCGGGCGACCGGTTCTTCTGGTTCAGCACCACCGGCTGGATGATGTGGAACTTCCTCATCTCCGGCCTGCTGGTCGGCACCACGATCGTCCTGTACGACGGCAACCCGGGCTACCCGGACCTGAACGCGCTCTGGCACCTGGCCGAGCAGCACCGCGTCACCTACTTCGGCACGTCGGCGCCGTACATCCAGAGCTGCCTCAAGAAGGGCATCAAGCCCGCCGAGCGCTACGACCTGACGGCGCTGCGCGCGCTGGGCTCCACGGGCGCGCCGCTCAGCGTCGAAGGCTTCCGGTGGATCGTGAACGAGGTCGGTTCGCGCGTCCAGATCTGCTCGGTGTCCGGCGGCACCGACCTGTGCGCCGCGTTCGTCGCGTCGGCGCCCGACGTGCCGGTCTGGCTGGGGGAGCTGTCGTGCCCGGCGCTGGGCGCCGCGGTCAACGCGTTCGACGAGGCCGGGAACGCCGTCGTCGAGCAGGTCGGCGAGCTGGTCATCACGAAGCCGATGCCGTCGATGCCGGTGTTCTTCTGGAACGACCCCGACGGCTCGCGGCTGCGTGAGGCGTACTTCGAGATGTACCCGGGGTTGTGGCGCCACGGCGACTGGATCCGCGTCACGAACCGCGGGTCGGCGGTGATCTACGGCCGCAGCGACTCGACGCTCAATCGCGGCGGCGTCCGGATGGGCACGGCCGAGTTCTACCGGGTCGTCGAGGGCTACGACGAGATCGCGGACTCCCTGGTCGTGGACACCTCGGCGGCCGGCAACGAGGACGGGCAGCTGATCTGCTTCGTCGTGCTCGCCGGCGGCGCGAAGCTCGAAGACGTCGAGCCGGCGCTGCGGAAGGAGCTCCGCAGCGCGCTGTCACCACGCCATGTACCCGATCGGTTCGTCGTGGTTTCCGAGGTTCCTCGTACCTTGAACGGTAAGAAGTGTGAGGTACCGGTGAAGAAGATCCTCGCCGGAGTGGCTCCCGACCGGGCCGTCAGCCGCGACGCGCTGGCCAACCCGGCGGCGTTGACGCCGTTCGTGGAGCTCGCCGGGGGGTAGATGGGGGAAGCATGATCGTCCACCACGGGTTGCACAGGTGGTGACGGGGACACGCGCGCAGACCACCTGGCGGGTGGCGGGGGCCACCACCGTCGGGGTGATCACGTGGGTGACCCGGCTGGCGGGGCTGATGACACTCGTGTCGGTCCTGGTGCCGGCCGGGCGCCGCAACCTGCGCGGGCACCTCTCGGAGTGGCTGGAGCTGCCGCAGGAGGCGACGGTCGCGGCGGCCACCGTCGCGCTGGTCACCGGCGTGCTGCTGGTGCTGCTGGCCGCGGGCCTGCGCCGTCGCAAGCGCCGCGCGTGGCAGCTGGCGGTCGGCGCGACGGTGCTGCTCACGGTGTCGCACATCGGCCTCAAGCACGTCTTCGGCGCCGGGCTGGTGTCGGTCGTGCTGCTGGTGGGCCTGATCGCGAGCCGGCGCTACTTCGTCGCGAAGCCGGACCCGGTGGTCGGCCGCTGGCGCGCGGTGCGCGTGTTCCTGCAGCTGGCGCTGGCCGGGTTCGTGATCAACGTCATCCTGCTGTCGGTGGCCTCGCGCGCAGTGCTGGAGCCGATGAGCTTCCCGGACCGCGTGGCGGAGTCCGCGCTGGCGCTCGTCGGGGCCAGCGGGCCCGCGGTGTTCCGCCAGATGTGGCTCGAGGACATGACGGCGGCCGTCGGGCTGCTGTTCGGCCTCGCCGCGGTCCTGGTGTCGGCGTACTTCCTGCTGCGCTCGGCCGAGCCGGCGCCCCGCCTGACCGACGACGAGGTCGACCGCCTGCACAAGCTCCTGAACGAGCACGGCGAGCGTGACTCGCTGGGCTATTTCGCGCTGCGGCGCGACAAGTTCGCGGTGTTCTCGCGCACGGGCAAGGCGGCGGTCACCTACCGCGTGATCGCCGGGGTGGCGCTGTGCTCGGCGGATCCGCTGGGCGACCACGAGGCGTGGCCGGGCGCGATCGAGGAGTACCTGGAGGTCTGCCGCCGCAACGGCTGGGTCCCGGCGGCGATGGGCGTGTCGGAGCTGGGCGCGACGGTCTGGGCGCGCTTCGGCCTGGAGGTCCTGGAGATCGGCGACGAAGCGGTGGTCGACGTCGACGGGTTCACGTTGGACGGACGCGTCATGCGCGGCGTCCGCCAGGCCGCGGCACGCACGAAGCGCGCGGGCTACAAGGTGCTGGTGCGCCGGACCGAGGACCTTCGCCCGGGCGAGCTGGCGGAGCTGGAGGCCCTGGCGGCGAACTGGCGCGGCACGGACACCGAGCGCGGCTTCTCGATGGCGCTGGGCCGCATGGGCGACCCGGGCTCGGTCCTGGTGACGGCGGAACAGGGCGGCCGCGTGCGGGGCGTGCTCCAGTTCGTCCCGTGGGGCACGGCGGGGCTCTCGCTGGACGTGATGCGCCGCGACCGCACGGCCGACAACGGCGTCAACGAGCTGATGATCTCGGAGCTCCTGCTGGCGGCCCGGCGCCACGATGTGTCGCAGGTGTCCCTGAACTTCGCGGCGTTCCGCGCGCTGATGGAACAGGGCCAGCGCATCGGCGCCGGCCCGGTGGCGCGCATGTCCGCGAAGGTCCTGCACTTCTTCTCGCGCTGGATCCAGATCGAGACGCTGTACAAGTTCAACGCGAAGTTCCAGCCCCGCTGGGTCCCGCGGTACCTGGTTTACCCGGGCGTCCGCGAGCTACCCCGCGTGGGCATCGCGACGTTCGAGGCGGAGGGGCTCGGCGGACGCTCCCCACGCCTGCTCAGACTGCTGCGACGGGCCTGAGGGGGGTGCCGTTCAGGGGTGATCGGGGGGTGTGTAACCTATCTGAGCAGTGGTCGTTGGGCCCAGGAGGCTTCGCCTAGTCTGGTCTATGGCGCCGCACTGCTAATGCGGTTGGGGGTAACCCCCCCTCCCGGGTTCAAATCCCGGAGCCTCCGCTGGTACCCGGTTCGCCGGGTGCTAGGTTAGAGAACAACTGAACACGCGCCCGTAGCTCAGCTGGATAGAGCATCTGACTACGGATCAGAAGGTCAGGGGTTCGAATCCCTTCGGGCGCACGTCTGGTTGAGACAGCGAAGAGGCCCTCCCGTTCTCGGGAGGGCCTCTTTCTTGTGTGCACTAAGCCGTTCGGCCCCTTCGGGCGTGTACCCCGGCGAACGTCGGGTCGACGAGGGGAAGTTCGGGGAATGAAACGCATCATCGTGTCGATCGTGGTCGTCCTGTTCGGGGCGATGGCGATCGTGGGCGGGGTGCTCAAGCTGGACGACACGACCGCCCGCTGTGACGGGCGCATCATGGTCTCCGGCGACGAGTGCGTGACGACCAACGCCGCCGGGGACGAGACCGGCCGCAAGAGCGTCGACGAACAGCGGAAGTCCGCCCAGGGCGGGAACTGGGTCGCGATCGGCGCCGGGGCGCTCATCGTGATCTTCGGGACCAAGAGCCTGATCACCGGGATCCGGCGGCGGGGCAAGCAGCCCGACGTCGCCGCGGCGCCGGCCTGGCAGGGTGCGGGCGCGGCTCCGCCGGTGCCGGGACAGCCGGCGGCCGGGCCGCAGGGCTGGAACCAGCCGCAGCAGGCCGGCTGGCAGCAGCCGCAGGCGTGGCAGCAGGCGCCGCCGGTGCCCGGGCAGCCCGTCCCGCCGGTGCCCGGGCAGCCCGTGCCGCCGCCGGTGCCGGGGCAGCCCGCTCCGCCGGGGTACCCGCAGCAGGGCTGGGGACCGCCCCGGCGCTGACCCGCGACACACCAAAACGCAGCCGAGCCCGGCCACCGGGCTCGGCTGCTTTGCGTAACTGGACTGGACCAGTGAACTCCCCATTGCCGCAACCGGTCCGGCGGCTTCGGCACTCTCCGTACTCGTGCTTCCCTAATTGGTCTGGACCACGTAACGTCTTCGCAAACGGCGCAAATCACCGCCCGGTCCCCGCTTGAGGTGGTGGGAGTCCGCCGTCCTGTACCTGGCTCAAGGGAGAGCAATGTCCAGAAAGAGATGGCACCTCCTCGGTCTGTTCACCGCGGTCGGCGCGCTCGCGGTCGGGCTCGTCACCGTGCCGGCGAGCGCCGCCGGCGGTGTCAGCGCCAGCTTCACCAAGGGGTCCGACTGGGGCTCCGGCTACGAAGGCAAGTACACGGTCAACAACGGCTCCGGCTCGACGCTGGCCGCCTGGACGGTCGAGTTCGACCTCCCGTCCGGCGCGAAGATCGCCTCCCTCTGGGACGGCAGCTACACCGCGGCCGGCCAGCACGTCACCGTCAAGAACACCTGGAACGGCAACGTCGGCAACGGCGCCAGCGTCAGCTTCGGCTTCAACGTCAGCTACTCGGGCACCTACTCGGCGCCGGCGAACTGCAAGCTGAACGGCGGCTCCTGCGACGCCGGCGGCGGCACCCCGACCACCACGCCGACCACCCCGACGCAGCCGACCACCACGCCGACCACGCCCACCACCCCGACGACGACCACGCCGCCCCCGCCGGGTGGCCTGAAGAACGTCGGCTACTTCGTGCAGTGGGGCGTCTACGGCCGCAACTACCACGTCAAGAACATCGAGACGTCGGGCTCGGCGAACAAGCTGACGCACATCAACTACGCGTTCGGCAACGTGAAGAACGGGCAGTGCACCGCGAACGACGACCCGTACGCCGACTACCAGAAGACCTACGACGCCGCGGGCAGTGTCGACGGCGTCGCCGACACCTGGGACCAGCCGGTCGCGGGCAACTTCAACCAGCTGCGCAAGCTGAAGAAGCTGCACCCGGGCCTCAAGGTGATCTGGTCGTTCGGCGGCTGGACCTACTCCGGCGGCTTCGGCCAGGCGTCGCAGAACGCGGCCGCCTTCGCGCAGTCCTGCTACAACCTGCTCAAGGACCCGCGCTGGGCGGACATCTGGGACGGCATCGACATCGACTGGGAGTACCCCAACGCGTGCGGCCTCTCCTGTGACACCAGCGGCGCCGCGGCCTACAAGAACCTGATGGGCGCGCTGCGGGCGAAGTTCGGCTCGTCGTTCCTGATCACCTCGGCGATCACCGCCGACGGCAGCAGCGGCGGCAAGCTCGACGTCGCCGACTACGGCGGCGCCGCGCAGTACGTCGACTGGTACAACGTGATGACCTACGACTACTTCGGCGCCTGGGCGCCGCAGGGTCCGACGGCCCCGCACTCGCCGCTGACCAACTTCACCGGCATCCCGACCCCGGGCTTCTACTCCGACGCGGCGATCCAGAAGCTGAAGAGCAAGGGCGTCCCGTCGAGCAAGCTGTTGCTGGGCATCGGCTTCTACGGCCGCGGCTGGACCGGCGTCACGCAGTCGACCCCGGGTGGCACCGCGACCGGCGCCGCGCCGGGCACGTACGAGGCGGGCATCGAGGACTACAAGGTCCTGAAGAACACCTGCCCGTCGACCGGCACGTTCGCCGGCACCGCGTACGCCAAGTGCGGCAGCAACTGGTGGAGCTACGACACCCCGGCCACCATCGGCGGGAAGATGTCCTACGCCAAGCAGCAGGGTCTCGGCGGCGCCTTCTTCTGGGAGCTGACCGGTGACACCACGGGCGGCGAGCTCATCACCGCGATGAAGAACGGCCTGTCGTGAGGCGCCGCTGGTTGCCCGCACTCGGGCTGGCGGCCGCGGCCGCCACGATCGGCGCGATGTTCGTGATCGCCCCGGCGAACGCGGCGGGCGGCGTGTCCGCGACATTCACGAAGGGGTCCGACTGGGGCACCGGGTACGAGGGCAAGTACGTGATCGCCAACGGTTCCGGCTCGACGCTGGCGGCGTGGACGGTCGAGTTCGACCTGCCTTCGGGCGCGAAGATCTCGTCGCTGTGGGACGGCAGCTACACGGCGTCCGGCCAGCACGTGACGGTGAAGAACTCGTGGAACGGCAACGTCGGCAACGGCGCTTCCGCGAGCTTCGGCTTCAACGTGACGTACTCGGGTTCGTACACGGCGCCGTCGAACTGCAAGCTGAACGGGGGTTCGTGCACCGCCGGGGGCGCACCCCCGACCACCACACCGCCGCCTACGACGACGCCCCCGCCCACGACCACCCCGCCGCCGGGCACCGGTGGCAAGGGCGCGCCGTACCTGTACATGGGCTGGGGCAGCCCGCCGAACCCGCAGACGGTGATGAACGCGACCGGCGTCAAGTGGTTCACCATGGCGTTCATCAACGCCTCCGGTGGCTGCAACCCGGCGTGGGACAGCAGCCGTCCGCTCTCGGGTAGCGCGGACGCGAACGCGATCGCCCAGATCAAGGCGGCGGGCGGCCAGGCCGTCCCGTCGTTCGGCGGCTGGAGCGGCAACAAGCTCGGCCCGAACTGCTCGACGTCCGCCGCACTGGCGGGCGCCTACCAGCAGGTGATCAACGCGTACGGGCTGAAGGCGATCGACATCGACATCGAGAACTCCGACGAGTTCGAGAACGAGGCGGTGCAGGACCGGATCCTGGGCGCGCTGAAGATCGTCAAGCAGAACAACCCGGGCGTGCAGACGATCCTGACGTTCGGCACGTCGACGACCGGCCCGAACTTCTACGGCAACCGGCTCATCGACCAGTCGAAGGCCCTCGGCGCGAACGTGGACGTCTACACGATCATGCCGTTCGACTTCGGCGGCGGCTCGAACATGTACCAGAGCACGGTGAACGCGGCGAACGGCTTGCGCGACAAGCTGAAGTCGACGTTCGGCTGGAACGACGCCACGGCGTACAGCCACCTGGGCATCTCGGGCATGAACGGGCTGTCGGACCAGCAGGAGCTGACGGATCTGTCGACGTGGACCCAGATCACGAACTGGGCCAAGTCGAACAAGATCGGCCGGCTGGCGTTCTGGTCGGTCAACCGCGACCGCGGCTGCCCGGGCGGCGGCGTCCAGGCGGCGTGCAGCGGGATCGCCCAGAACGACTGGGACTTCACCAAGGTGACGGCGGGCTTCTGACGTCGTCGTGAAACAGGCCTCCTTGCCGGCTCCCCGGGCCGGCAAGGAGGCCGTTCTCAGGCCAGCTTGACGGCGTCCCCGATCGCCTGGTCCAAAATGGACACCCCGAGCGTGATCTCCTCTTCGGACGCCGTCAGGGGCGGCGCGATCCGGAACACCCCGCCCATCCCGGGCAGCTGCACGATGTTCATGTGCAGCCCCAGTTCGAGGCAGCGCTGCGTGACCCGCGCGCCCAGCTCGTCGGAGCTGCGCTTGGTTTCCCGGTCCACCACCAGCTCCAGCCCGGCCAGCAGGCCGCGCCCACGGATGTCGCCGACGACCTCGTGCCGGGAAGCGATCTCCTCCAGGCCCCGGCGCAGCAATGCGCCCAGTTCGAGCGCTCGCGCGTCGAGGCGGTCGCGGGTCAGGACGTCCAGCACCGTGTTGCCGACCGCCGCCGGGAGCGGGTCCGACACGTGCGTCGTGAAGAACAGGAACCCGCGGTCGTGCGCTTCCTGCTCGATCTCCGCGCTGGTCAGCACCGCGGCGAGCGGCAGGCCCGCGCCGAGCGTCTTCGACAGCGTCAGGATGTCGGGGACGACGCCGTCGCGTTCGAACGCGTACCAGTTCCCGGTGCGGCACAACCCCGTCTGGGCTTCGTCGAGGATCAGCAGCATCCCGCGCTCGCGGCACTTTTCGGCCAGCGCGGCGAAGTAGCCGGGCGGCGGCTCGATGATCCCGCCGGAACTGAGGATCGGCTCGGCCAGGAACGCGGCCAGGCTGCCGACCGACTGCGCGTCGATCAGCTCGAACCCGAAGTCCAGCTGGCGGCGCCAGTCCAGCTCGCCGGCAGCGTCGGTGAAGTCCGGGCGGTACGCGTTCGGCGCCGGGATGGCGAAGTTGCCGGGCGCGGCCGGACCGTAGCCCTTGCGGCCCGCGCTGTAGGTCGCGCTCGCCGCCGCCTGCGTCATGCCGTGCCAGGACCGCGCGAACGAGACGATCTCGTGCTTGCCGGTGACCAGCTTGGCCATCCGGACGGCTGCCTCGTTCGACTCGGCGCCCGTGGTCAGCAGCAGCGCCTTCTCCAGCGGCGCCGGCAGCGTCTCGGCCAGCCGCCGCGCCAGGTCGACGACCGGGCGGCTGAGCATGCCACTGAAGAGGTGGTCGAGCCGGCCCACCTGCCGCCGGACGGTCTCGACGATTTCGGGGTGCGCGTGTCCGAGGATGGCGCTCATCTGGCCGGACGTGAAGTCCAGGATCCGGCGGCCGTCCTCGGTGAAGACGAAGCTGCCTTCGGCGTGGTCGATGATCTCGTGGGTGAAGGCGCCGCCGTACCGCACGAGGTGCCGGTCGACGTCGGCCCAGAAGGTGTCAGCCATGCCATCGACGGTAAGGCCGCACCGAGCGACACGTCCATCTCACAATTCTGACTGTCTTGTTCGGATCTTCCGTACAACAATGGGTGGATGTTGAACCCGTGGCGCCTGCGGCTCCTGAGCCGGCTCGACACGCTGGGCACGGTCCGCGCGGTGGCGCAGGACGCGAACCTGAGCGCGTCGAGCGTGTCGCAGCAGCTGGCGGTGCTCGAGGCGGAAACCCGCACCCAGCTGCTGGAACGCACCGGCCGCCGGGTCCGGCTGACGCCGGCGGGGCTGATGCTGGCCCGCCGGGCGCGGACGATCCTCGACCACATGGACGCGGTCGAGGCCGAGCTGAGGAGCCTCGGCGAGGAGCCGGTCGGCCAGGTGCGGCTGGGGGCGTTCCAGAGCGCGATCCACACGATGGCGGTCCCGGCGGTGACCCGGCTGGCCGGGGAGTACCCGCACCTGGAGATCGAGCTGCTGGAGCTGGAGCCCCACGAGAGCATCCCGGCCCTCCGCGGCGGCGACGCGGACGTGATCATCACGACGACGGACTTCGTCGAGCTGCCCCTGGGCGCCGACCTGGACATCGTCCCGCTGGCGACGGACCCGATCGTCCTGGTCTCGTCGGGCGAGGTCCCCCGGGGTCCGGCGGTGTTGTCGGCGTACGCGGACGCGCCGTGGGCGCTGGACGTTTCGCAGTCGTACATGGCGAACCTGACGCTGCGGCTGTGCCGCGAGTCGGGCTTCGAGCCGCGGGTGGTGTGCCGGTTCAGCAACTACTTGATGACCCTGCAGCACGTGGAGGCGGGACTGTCGATCGCGCTGCTGCCGGGCCTGGCGGTGGACCGCCGGTACCGGGTGACAACCCGGCCACTGGCAACACCGCTGACCCGCACGATCGCGGCGGTGGTGCGACGCGGGACGCCGTTGCGCGCGGGGGTGAACGTGGTGCTCGAAGCGTTGCGGCAGCAGCCGGACCTGCCCGCACTGGCCGAATGGTCCGGGGACGGCGCAGACTGATCGGGTGCGGGTGGCGATCAGGGTCACCGGGGTGGTTCAGGGCGTGGGGTTCCGGCCTTTCGTCCATCGGCTCGCGCGGGGGCTCGGGGGCTTCGTCGGCAACGACGGGCGCGGTGTGTTCATCGAGGTCGAGGGGACGAGCGCGCAGATCACCGCCTTCGTCGACGCGCTTAAGAAACCCCCGCCGCTGGCCGTGCTCGACGACGTCCGCGTCAGGGAGGTTCCCGAGCGCGGGGAGACCGGGTTCCGGATCCTCGAGAGTCCGCGCGACGGCGCCGCCGACACGCTGGTCTCCGCCGACTCCGCCACCTGCGATGACTGCCTCGCGGAACTCGGAGACCCCCAGGACCGGCGGTACCGGTACCCCTTCGTCAACTGCACCAACTGCGGGCCGCGGTTCACGATCGTCCGCGGGGTGCCTTACGACCGGCCGTTCACCACCATGGCCGGCTTCGCCATGTGCGCCGACTGCAAGCAGGAGTACGAAGACCCCGCTGACCGGCGGTTCCACGCCCAACCCGTCTGCTGTCCGGCCTGCGGGCCCACACTGCGGTTCGAACCCGGCGGTGGCGAGCCATTGGAAGCCGCGGCGAAAGCGCTGCGGGAAGGTGCGGTTGTCGCGGTGAAAGGGCTCGGTGGGTATCACCTCGCCGTCGGGGCGCGGCACGAAGCAGCTGCGAAGGCGTTGAGAGCCAGGAAACATCGTGAGGACAAGCCCTTCGCCGTGATGGTCGCCGATCTGGGGCAGGCGAGGGAACTTGCCGAGGTCGATGCGAAAGCCGAGGAAGTGCTCAGTGACCGGCGACGGCCCATCGTGCTACTGCCCTCCAGGAAGAACCTCGCGGAAGCCGTCGCGCCCGGGAACCGGCGGATCGGGGTCATGCTGCCCTACACCCCGCTCCACCACCTGCTCCTCGAACGCACCGGGCCCATCGTCCTGACCAGCGCCAACGTCTCCGACGAGCCCATCGTCCACCGCGACGAAGACCTGTACCGGCTCAAGGACATCGCCGACGCCTTCCTCACCCACGACCGGCCGATCCACACCAGGACCGATGACTCCGTGGTGCGCATGGACCGAGGGAAGGCGCAGCTCCAGCGGCGTTCACGCGGCTACGCGCCCGAGCCGGTCCGCCTCGAAACAACGCAGCACCTGCTCGGCTGCGGCGCCGAGCTCAAGAACACCTTCTGCCTCGCCAAAGGCCACCACGCCTTCCTCTCCCACCACATCGGCGACCTCGAAAACTACGAGACCTTCAAGGCCTTCACCGACGGCATCGAGCACTTCAAACGCCTCTTCGCCGTCGACCCCACGCTGATCGCGCACGACCTGCACCCCGAGTACCTCTCCACGAAGTACGCGCTCGAGCAGGACGTCGACCTCCTCGGCGTCCAGCACCACCACGCCCACATCGCCGCTTGCCTCGCCGACAACGACCACCACGAGCCCGTGCTCGGCGTGGCCTTCGACGGCACCGGCTTCGGTCCCGACGGCACCATCTGGGGTGGCGAGTTCCTGCTCGCCGACCTCGCGAGCTACCGGCGGCTCACCCACCTCAAAGAAGTGGCCATGCCTGGTGGCGCCCAAGCCATCCGGCAGCCCTGGCGAATGGCCGCGTCCTATCTGGACGAACTGGGGTGGCCCGCGCGGGAGGACATCGTCAAGCTCAAGCGCAGCGGCCTCAACTCACCCCTGACCTCCAGCGCCGGCCGCCTCTTCGACGCCGCCGCCGCGCTGCTCGGCGTCCGGGACACCGTCAACTACGAAGGGCAGGCCGCCATCGAGCTGGAACAGCTGGCCGACCCCGGCGAGAAGTCCGCCTACGAAGCGCGGATCGACACCGAAGTCCACGGAGAGGACCTCATCGCCGCCCTCCTGGACGACGACAGCGCCAATGCCAAGAGGGCCGCGCGGTTCCACAACGGGGTCGCCCGAGCAATCGTCGACACCTGTGACCGGCTGAGGGACCACAGCACCACCGTCGCGCTCTCCGGTGGCGTCTTCCAGAATGTCCTCCTGCTCGACCGGACCGTGGAAAACCTGGAACGAAGAGGCTTCCGCGTGCTGACGCACCGGCAGGTGCCCACCAACGACGGCGGGATCAGCTTCGGTCAGGTCGCCGTAGCCAGTCGCGCCACTCGGCCATCCCGTCACCTCTGGTAGCGCTGATCCGGAGCACGGCAGCCGACCGGTTCACCCGGCGGACGTCCCGCTCGAACTCCGCGACGTCGAAGTCGACGTACGGCAGCAGGTCGATCTTGTTCAGCAGCACCAGGTCCGTCGCGGCGAACATGTGCGGGTACTTCACCGGCTTCCCGGGTCCCTCGGTCACCGACAGGATCACCACGCGCGCCGCCTCGCCGAGGTCGAACAGCGCCGGGCAGACCAGGTTGCCGACGTTCTCGATGAACAACGTCGAGCCCTGCGTCAGCGACAGCGAATGGAGCGCCCGGTGCACCATCGACGCGTCCAGGTGGCAGCCGGCGCCGGTGTTGATCTGCACCACCGGTGCGCCGGTGGCCTTGATGCGCTCGGCATCGAGAAGCGTCTCCTGATCGCCCTCGATCACCGCGCACGGCGTGTCCGAAAAACCGATCGTCCGCTCCAGCAGTGTCGTCTTCCCAGCGCCGGGTGAACTCATCAGGTTGATCGCGAAGACACCGGAAGAACTCAAATGCGTCCGGTTGTGTGACGCCAGTTCGTCGTTCTTCGCCAGGATGTCCTGCTCCAGCACCACGGTGTGCGTTCGATCCGTGATCCGGACCGCCGAATCCGAGCAACCGCAGGTGTCACACATGGCTGACCTCCACCGAGGTGATGCGCAGTTCCCGCCCCGCCAGCACCGCGACGTCGGCGCTGCCGCACGGGCACAGCAGGATGAAGTCGTCGAGGGTGAACTCGTCGCCGCAGTCGCGGCACCGCGCCCGCCCGGACGGTTCGGCGATGTCCAGCCGGGCGCCTTCCAGGGACGTTCCGGCACACAGGACGTCGAAGCAGAACCGGACGCTGTCCGGCACCACGCCCGACAGCCGCCCGATCTCCAGCCGGACGCACGACACCGCCGCCTCGCCGAGGCGGGTGACGATCGCGTCGACGACCGACTGCGTGATGGCCATTTCGTGCACGTGGTCACCTCCTCGTGAGTGTTTAGGGCGGTTCTAACCGCCCTAAACACTCACGACCTAGCAGATCCTCGGCAGCGGGTCCCCGACCAGCAGGTCCACGATCCGGGTGCCGCCGAACGTCGTGTTCAGCAGGACGATGCCGGGCGGGTCGTCGGCGATCCGGCCGATCACCGCCGCGTCCGCGCCCAGTGGGTGCGCGCGCAACGCGGCCAGGGCGTCGGAAGCCTGTGCGCCGTCGACCACGACCACGATCCGGGCTTCGCAGGCGACGTACAGCGGGTCGATGCCCAGCAGCTCCGACGCGCCGCGGACCTCCTCCCGCACCGGGACGGCCTGCTCGTCGACGACCACGGCGACCTCGGCGGCCTTCGCGATCTCGTTGAGGATCGTCGCGACGCCGCCGCGGGTCGCGTCGCGCATCGCGCGCACGCCGGGGACCGCGGCGAGCAGCCCGGCGACCAGGTCGTGCACCGGCGCCGTGTCGGACGCGAGGTCGGCGTCGATGTCCAGCTCGCCGCGGGCCAGCATGATCGTGACGCCGTGGTCGCCGATCGGCCCGGAGACGAGGACGGCGTCTCCGGGCTTCACGGTGGCCACGCCGAGGCCCGTGCGGATGAGCACCCCGACCCCGGCCGTGTTGACGTACACGCCGTCGGCCTTGCCGCGTTGGACGACTTTCGTGTCGCCGGTGACGATCTGGACGCCCGCGGCGGCGGCCGCCGTCTTCATCGAGTCGACGATCTTCAGCAGGTCCTCGACGTGAAAGCCTTCTTCGAGGATGAACCCGGCGGTGAGGTACAACGGCCGCGCGCCGGACACGGCGAGGTCGTTGACCGTGCCGTTGATCGCCAGGTCGCCGATGTTCCCGCCGGGGAAGAACAGCGGCGAGACGACGTAGGAGTCCGTGGTCAACGCGAGCCGCGCGTCGCCGATCGTCAGCGAGGCCGCGTCTTCGAGCGGTTCGAGCAGCGGGTTGCGGAACGCGTCGAGGAACACCGCCTCGATCAGCGTGTGCGTCGACTTGCCGCCCGCGCCGTGCGACAGCGTGATGCGCTCTTCCCGCACCTTCGCACGCCGGCGCCGGGCGCGTTCGATGCGGTCGAGGACCTGCTGCTCGCGTTCGGTGGTGGTCATGCCCGGCTCGCCTCCCGGACGCGCTGCCGGCTGAACCGGCCGAAGTTGTAGTAGGCCGCGCAGGCGCCTTCGGGCGAGACCATGCACGTCCCGATCGGGGTCTCCGGGGTGCACGCGGTGCCGAACACCTTGCACTCCCACGGCTTCAGCACGCCCTTGAGCACTTCACCGCACTGGCACGCCTTCGGGTCGGCGACGCGCAGGCCCGGGATCTCGAAGATCCGCTCGGCGTCGAACGCGGCGTACTTCGGGCGGATCGCCATCGCCGAATGCGTGATGAACCCGAGGCCGCGCCACTCGAAGTACGGCCGCAGCTCCATGACCTCGTTGATCGCCTTCAAGGCCACGAGGTTGCCGTCCCAGGGGACCACGCGCGAGTACTGGTTCTCGACTTCGGACCGCCCCGAGGACAGCTGGAGCATCAGCAGGTAGATCGACTGCAGGATGTCCAGGGGTTCGAAGCCGGCGACGACCACGGGCTTGCCGTAGTCGCGCGCGATGAACTCGTACGGCCGGCAGCCGATCACCGTCGACACGTGCCCCGGGCCGATGAAGCCGTCGAGCCGCAGGTCGGGGGAGTCGAGGATGGCCTTGATCGCCGGGATGATCGTGACGTGGTTGCCGAACACCGAGAAGTTCTCGATGCCCTCGGCGGCCGCGCGCAGCAGCGTCATCGCGGTGGACGGCGTGGTCGTCTCGAACCCGATCGCCATGAACACGACCCGCAGGTCCGGGTTCTGCCGCGCGATCTTCAGCGAGTCCAGCGGCGAGTAGACCATCCGGATGTTGGTGCCCTCGGCGTTCGAGTCGAAGAAGTTCCCGCCGGAGCCGGGCACGCGCATCATGTCGCCGAACGACGTCATGAGCACGCCGGGCTGCCGGGCGATGTGGATGGCGTCGTCGATGCGGCCCATCGGGATCACGCACACCGGGCAGCCCGGCCCGTGCACCAGCGTGATGCTCTCGGGCAGGTAGTCCTCGAGGCCGTGCTTGTAGATGGTGTGCGTGTGCCCGCCGCAGACCTCCATGAACTTGTAGTGGCGGCCCGGCTCGCACAACGACGTGATCTTCGCGGACAGCGCCCGCGCCTTCTCCGCGTCGCGGAACTCGTCGACGAAACGCATGACGACTCCTATTCGATCCGGGATTCCAGTAACGCGGCCATTTCATCCTCGTACGCCTTCCCGATGCTCTCCAGGAAGTCGAGCGCGGCCGCGGCTTCTTCTTCGTCTATTTTGGACAGTGCGAAGCCGACGTGGATGAGGATCCAGTCGCCCGGCGCGGGCGGGTCGTCTTCGAGCAGCCCGATGTTGATGGTCCGCTTGACCCCGCTCACGGACACCTTCGCGAGGTCCGGTCGCTCCTCGCTGATTTCGATGATCTCGCCCGGGATCCCGAGGCACATGGCTCAGACCTCCGTGGGTTGCAGCCGCGGGCTGGTGCCCCAGGCCAGTTCGGTGACCGCGCGGACCGCGGCCGGAATCGCCGCCTTCACCTCGGGCGAGAGGCCCATCCCTTCGTCGAGGCACGCCGGTTCACAGCCGACGAGCAGCACGCGCCCGGCGTCCCCGCCGAGCAGCCGGAGCAGCCGGAACACCGCGTCGGGCTGCATGCCGTGGGCGTCGATCGACGACGTCGTGAGGTCTTCCGTGTCGGCTTCGATGAGCGAAAGCGTGCCGGGCGGGCGGCCGTGCGGGGTCGCGTCGAGCAGGATCGTCGTGTCGTAGCCGCCCATCAGGTCGTAGGCGAGGTGCATGCCGGCGATGCCGTAGTCGGCGATCTGCACCCACGGTGGCAGGTCGGTACCCTCCAGTTCCTTGATGACCTCCACGCCGAAACCGTCGTCGCTCAGGAAGATGTTGCCGATGCCGGCGACCAGGACTCGTGGCCTCATTCCGGAACCTCCAGGGGCTCGATCTCGTCGGGGGAGAAGTAGCGGTACCGGCCGTGCGCGTGCTGCAGGTCGGCGCCGGGTTCGTCGTCGAGGGTGACCGCGACGTGCGTGGCGCCGTCCACATCGGACAGCACGACGCGCACGGTGGCGGTCTTGCCGGTGAGGAACATGTCCTGCGCGTCGGCGCCCCGCAGGTTGGGGTGCAGCCGCACCTTCGAGCCGCTGGCGACGCGGACCCCCGCGACGACCACCGACGGCTCGACCGGCCGCACGGACCGCACCGCGCCGTGCAGCCGCTCCAGCAGCTCCGGCGGCATCGCGTCGACGCGGTCGACGATCGCGGCCGCACGCGGGTCGGTGGCCCGGGCCTCGCGCTTCTCGTCGTCGGTCAGCGCCATCGTGCGCAGCGTGAGGATCTCGTCGATCTCGGTGCCGTCGTACAGCTCGCCCGGGCTTTCCGCGGCGATCGACGGGTTGTCGTAGAGGATGATCGGCGACGCGAGCACCACGGTGCTGCGCGAGGTGTCGCCGATCAGCACCGGCCAGAGCCGCTCCTGCCGGCACGCTTCGACGGCCGGTTTCGCCCACTCCGGCGGGTCGAGCAGTGACAGGAAGTGCCCGGTGTCGACGCTGAGCACCAGGTGGGCGGCGAGCAGCGAGTGCCGGAGCGCGTGCTCGCGGACGCCGTCGGAGGGCCACGACGTCGTGTTGTGCACCTCGACGCGCAGCCGCGCGCCGCCGAACGGCCCGTCGAGCGGGTCGACCCGTGCGGTGAGGACGCCGGTCAGTTCGTGCACGTGGAAGGGCTTCTCGGCCGGGAGCTCCGAAAGCGGCAGCTCGAAGTCGAGCTCGTGCTCGACGCCTTCGTCCCACGTCTCGTGGCGGGGCTGGGCCCGCAGGAACCGCAGCTTGACGTGCAGGATCGTCCGTTCGAGGGGTTCCACCAGGCATTCGACGCCGGCCGACGCGTGCTCGCCGATCTCCGCCGACGCGTACGACGGCGGCACCAGCACACCCCACTGCCAGCGCACGCGGTTCTTCGGCGCCGACGCCCGGTACGGGTAGAGGAGGTAGCCCTCGTAGAGCACGGCGTCACCGACCGCGCGGGCCTGCTCGAGAACGTTCACGGCCCACCGGCCAGCAGCTGCTCGACGGCGGCTTCCCAGGTCGGGATCGCGTGCTGCGCCTTGTACTTGAGCAGCGCGTCGACGGTCTCGCGCGGCAGCTTGATCCACGCGACGTTCGGGAAGTACCGCGCCATCAGCTCGTCCCACACGGCCACCGGCATCCGGCACTCGGCCTGCGTGTGCCACGGCACCTGCTCGACCCAGAACCCCGGCCCGCCCTTGCCGAACACCGTGCCGCTGAACAGCAGCACCATCGGCACGACGCCCTCGGTCAGCGCGTGGAAGTACTTGCCGGCCGCGACTTCGAGGTCGTAGGTGCACGGGACCTCGGCGTCGACCTCGGTGGCGCCGGAGAACCCGGGCACCGTCACCGAAACCGTCGTGAACTGGAACGGCTTGAGCGTCTCGCCCCACCGCGACCGGTCGCCGAACAGGTGGGTGAGCAGCTCCGACTCGTCGTCGCTGTACCGCCGGCGCTGCGGCTCGATGCGGATCTGGACGCGCAGCACCATCGCGTGCACGGGCTGCCCGCTCAGCTCGGAGATCCGCAGCTTGAACGCCAGCGTCGGCGACGCGGCGTACTTCAGCGGCCGGACGTCGATGCAGTCAAAGGTCAGCTCAGCCATCCGCCACGACCTCACCGCGCTCCCGCAGCCGAGCGAAGAAGCCATCGATGGCCTCGTGCGCTTCGGTGCCGCCGTCGAAGCCGCGCCAGGTCGACCGGACGAGCCCGACCAGCTCGTAGCAGACGTCGATCGGCACCAGGAAGGCCTCGAAGCCGAGATCGAGCTGGTTCACCAGCAGCGCTTCGACGTCGTCGGCGACGTCGGCGAGCAGGTCGTCACCGGTGCCCAGCGGGAGCAGGGACTCCGTCGCCCCCGCCGGGCTCGGGTAGAACGCGACGACGCGGTCCTGCACCGAGTTCCGGAACAGGAACGCCGTCTTGACCGGGATCCCGGCGGACTCCCACAGCGCCGGGCCCGGGGCGAAGCGAGGGAAGTGCCGGACGCGGTCCGGCACCGCCCGGTGCCGCTTCCCGCCCGCCCCGCGGTGGGTGAAGAGCAGGTAGCAGCCTCGGCAGGCGCACAGGATCGTGCGGGATTCGAGGTCGATGACGTGCCCGTGCTCCGCGCCGATCGGCTCCGCGCACATCTCGCACTTCTCGCCCGGCGCGGCACGCGGGGCGGGCGTGCGGAACCTGCGCAGGCCGCCGGTCACGGCACCTCCACCGGGCACAGGGGCAGCAACGTGCGCCCACCCGGGCCGGTCTCCTCGACGACCCCTTCGACGACGACGTCCGAGATCTCGGGCGCCACCTCCCGGACCACGCGCTCGATGGCGTACTTCGCGGTGACGGTCGAGGACGGGCAGCCGTCGCAGCTGCCCTGGAGCCGCAGCCGCAGGACGCCGTCTTCGATCCCGACGAACTCGACGTCGCCGGCGTGCGAACCGAGGTAGGGCCGGACCTTGTCGAGCGCCTCGGCGACCCGCTCGTGCGTCGACCGCGGGTGCAGGTCGTGCAGCACGAGCAGGCCGCGGATGTGGTCGTCCGCGGCGAGCCGGTCCAGCAGCGGCCGGTCGACGGCGGCCACGATGCGGGCCAGGCCGGCGCCGTAGAACTCGAGCAGCGTGTGGACGAGCTCCTCGGCGAGTTCGGCGTCCGCGCCGGAGAACTCGCCCAGCAGCCGCTCGATGCGCTCGCCGACCCGGTCGACCTCGGTCATCCCAGCTCCCCGCCGAACGCGTGCGGGGTGTGCAGCCGCTCCAGGACCTTCCCGGAGCCGGTGTACATGTGGACGCCGCAGGGCAGGCACGGGTCGAAGCTGCGGACCGCGCGCATGATGTCGATGCCCTTGAAGTTCTCCTGGGTGTTCTCCTCGAAGATCGGTGTGTTCTGCACGGCATCTTCGTACGGCCCCGGCGTGCCGAAGCTGTCGCGGACGCTGCCGTTCCACGGTGTCGGCGGGTACGGGTGGTAGTTCGCGATCTTGCCGCCCTTGATCACCATGTGGTGCGAGAGCACGCCGCGGACCGCTTCGGTGAAGCCACAGCTCACGCCTTCGTCCGGGACCTTGAACGGCTCCCACGTCTTGGTGTGGCCTTGGCGGACCTCGGCCAGCGCCTGGTCGGCGAAGTGCAGGGCCAGCGCGGCGGAGTACGCCTGGAAGTACGTCCGGGCGCGGTTGCGCTCGAGCGCGTTGCTCCACTTCGGGATCTTCCACTCGAACTCGACCTCGGGCTTCGTCGCCGTGCGCGGCAAGGAGATCTTGACGCTGTGGCCGGTCGACTTGAGGTACGGCGTGTCGACGAGGCCGGCCAGCGCCGTCACCCACAGGCGGGCGATCGGGCCGCCGCCGGTGTCGAGGGCGAGGTGGTCCTTGCCGTCGAACCAGCGCGGCGACATCGTCCACGAGTACTTGCCGTCGAAGTCGCGCTTGGCCGGGCGCGGGATGGTGTGCTGGTTCCACGGGTGGCGCTGGTCGACCGGGTTGCCCAGCGGGTCCTGCGTGACGAACATCGGCTGGTCGGCCCAGTCCTCGTAGAACGAGCTGCCGAGCAGGATCCGGATGCCGAGGTTGATGTCGACCAGGCTGGTGGTGACGAGCTTGCCGTCGACGACCACGCCGGGCGTCACGAACATCTTGCGGCCCCAGGCCTCCATGTTCTCGTAGGTGAAGTCGCAGTGCTCGGGGTCGTTGAGGCTGCCCCAGCAGCCGAGCAGGACGCGCCGCCGGCCGACCTCTTCGTAGCCGGGGATGGCTTCGTAGAAGAAGTCGAAGAGGTCGTCGTGCATCGGCAGGCAGCGCTTCATGAACTCGACGTAGCGCATCAGCCGGGTCAGGTAGTCGGTGAACAGCTGCACGGTCGCCACCGTGCCGACGCCACCGGGGTACAAAGTGGACGGATGGACGTGCCGGCCTTCCATCAGGCAGAACATCTCGCGCGTGCTGCGGGAGACCTGCAGGGCCTCGCGGTAGAACTCGCCTTCGAGGGGGTTCAGCGAGCGCATGATGTCGCCGATGGTGCGGTAGCCGTGGTCGCCCGCGTGCGGTGCCTCGGTGCGGTTGGCCAGCTCCAGGACGCCGGGGTTGGTCTCGGCGACCATCTTCTCGCAGTAGTCGACCCCGACCAGGTTCTCCTGGAAGATGTTGTGGTCGAACATGTACTCGGCGGCCTCGCCGAGGTTGATGATCCACTCGCCGAGGTGCGGCGGGCGGACGCCGTAGGCCATGTTCTGGTTGTAGACCGAGCACGTCGCGTGGTTGTCGCCGCAGATCCCGCAGATCCGGCTGGTGATGAAGTGCGCGTCGCGCGGGTCCTTGCCCTTCATGAAGATGCTGTAGCCGCGGAAGACCGACGACGTGCTGTGGCACTCGACGACCTTCTTCTGCGCCCAGTCGATCTTCGTGTAGATGCCGAGGCTGCCGACGATCCGGGTGATCGGGTCCCACGCCATCTCGACGAGGTCGGTCTTGTCCTTCATCTCCGTCATCGCCGCGCCTCCGCCTGATAGCCGGTGTCGAGCTTGGTGCCCTTGTGCCGCCACTTCGGTTCTTTGTCGGCCTTGCGTTCGGTGATCTTCCGCAGCCGGCGGATCACGGACCCGTACGCGCCGCTGGCCAGCGACGACACGTTCGCGCCCGGCGGCTCGTCCATGAACGGCATGAACTTGTCCGGGAAGCCCGGCATGGTGCAGCCGATGCAGATGCCGCCGACGTTCGGGCAGCCGCCGACGCCGTTGATCCAGCCGCGCTTGGGCACGTTGCACTTCACGACCGGGCCCCAGCAGCCGAGCTTGACCAGGCACTTCGGGGAGCCGTACTCGGTCGCGAACTCACCTTGCTCGTAGTAGCCGCCGCGGTCACAGCCCTCGTGCACGGTCGCGCCGAAGAGCCATTGCGGGCGCAGGTGGTCGTCGAGCGGGATCATCGGCGCCTGCCCGGCGGCCTGGTAGAGCAGGTAGGTGATGGTCTCGGACAGGTTGTCCGGGTGGGTCGGGCAGCCGGGCACGCAGACGATCGGGATGCCGGCGCCGGACTTCCAGTCCCAGCCCAGGTAGTCGGGCACGCCCATGGCGCCGGTCGGGTTGCCCTCCATGGCGTGGATGCCGCCGTAGGTGGCGCACGTCCCGACGGCCATCACGGCCAACGCCTTGGGCGCCAGGCGGTCGAGCCACTCGCTGGTCGTCATCGGCTGGCCGGTCTCGGGGTTGTTCCCGAAGCCGCACCAGTAGCCTTCTTCCTTGATCGCCTCGTTCGGGATCGAGCCCTCGACGACCAGCACGAACGGCTCCAGCTCGCCGCGGTCGGCCTTGTAGAACCACTCGATGAACGTGTCGGCTCCCTTGTCCGGGCCGCATTCGAAGTCGATCAGCGGCCAGTGGACCGCGATCTTGGGCAAGCCGGGCAAAGCGCCGAGGACGATTTCCTCGATGCTCGGTTGCGTGGCCGCGGTCAGCGCGACGGAGTCGCCGTCGCACGAGAGGCCGGCGTTGATCCAGAGGATGTGGATGGGCTGCTCTTCGGTTTGTTCTGCGGCATGCGTCACGGCTGATCACCCTTGGCGAGGTCGTCGAGCGCGCCGAGGGTCAGCTCCCACAGCGCGTGGTAGAGGGTCGTCTGGGCTTCCTGGATGCGGTGCACGGACGGTGACGGGACGACGAAGAGGTGGTCGATGCTGTCCAGCTCGGCCATCTTTCCGCCGTCGTAGCCGGCGATGCCGACGGTCACCAGGCCGCGCCGGGCGGCTTCGTCGAAGGCGCGCAACAGGTTCGCGGAGTTCCCGCTGGTGGACAGGCCCACCGCGATGTCGCCGGGCCGTCCGAACGCGCCGATCTGGCGGGCGAACACGACGTCGAACCCGATGTCGTTGGAGAGCGCGGTCACCACCGCGATGTCGTTCGTCAGCCCGAAGGCGGGCAACGGTTTCGCGTCGCCCGCCGGGCTGAGGAACAGGCTGGCGAGGTCCTGGGCGTCGGTCGAGCTGCCGCCGTTGCCGAAGGCGAGCAGCCGGCCGCCACCGCGGAACGCGTGCGCTAGGTCCTGCGCGCACGTGAACAAGCGGTCGCGGTCGGCGGCGAGCACGTCGCCGCGAAGGGCGACGATCTCCCGCACCTTGTCCACAGTGGACTGCTCGACCTGGCGGAGGACGGCGTCGAGGTCGCTTTCACCCGAGTACAGGAACGGGTACAGCGCTTCGAGACCGTCGACCGGGTGTTCCCGGGTCATGCTGGTCAACTCCCGCGGCTAGCGGTTCTCCAGGCGTGCGATGGCTTCGCCGGCGTGCACGAGGATGTGGTCGCCGACGCCGGCCTCGACCAGCGCGACACTGACCTCTTCCCGCGTGGATCCGGTGTCCACGACAGCGAGCTCGTGTTCGAGGAGCTCGACCACGGTCACCTCGACCGCGGTGTCGGAGCAGGTGACGCACACCCCGTCGTGGCAGACGGGGCCGGCTGGTCTGTCGGCGTCACGGGCGTTCACGACGCCACCTCCGGAGTCAGCACGCCGGGTTGCTCGAAGAAGACGTGCACCAGCTCCCACAGCACGTGGTAGGTGGTCACGTGGACCTCCTTGACCACGCGCGGGTCGCGCGAGCGGGCGATCAGGACGTGGTCGAGCCCCGGCGTCGCGGCGATCGCGCCACCGTCGCCGCCGGTCAGGGCGACGGTGAGCAGGCCGAGGTCGCGTGCGGTTTCCAGGGCGCGGCGGACGTTCGCGCAGTGCCCGTCGGTGGAGATGCCGAGCGCGATGTCGGCCGGGTCGGCGATGATCCGCAGCTGGTGGGCGAAGACGTCCTCGACGCCCACCCGGGTGGCGATGCCGGTGACCGTGGCGACGTCGGCGGTCAGCGAGAGGGCCGGCAGCGCGCGCTTGCCGACGATCACCGGGTGGACGAACTCGACCGCCACGTGCTGGGCGTCGGTGCTGGGGCCGCCGTTGCCGAACACCACGAGCTTGCCGCCGCGGTGGAAGCGGCGGGCCATGCCGTGGCACGCCCGCGCCACCGTCCCGGCGTCTTCGGCCAGGGCGAGCACGGGTGCTTGGCGACGCTCGAACAGGGCGTCGACGGAGTCCGGGTGATTCGGTGACCACGACATCGCGGCACTTCCTCGGGGCAGCTGCTCGGTGGTGGGAGCGCACCCCAGGTTAGAGCTGTGAGTTGGATCACACAATAGGTCAGAAGTGGTGCTCTCGGTCGTCCTGCAGGTGCTCCGCACGGGCGAGCCACAGTTCGGCCTCATGGGCGGCTCCCCGCGACCGCAGCATCCGGGCCAGGCTGAGCATGCCCTGGACGTCGCCGGTGTCGGCGGCCCGGCGGAACCACTGCTCGGCCTCCCCGAAGTCCTCCCGGTGCTCGGCGAGGTGCCCGAGGTTCGTGAGCGCGGGGACGCTGCCGTGCTCGGCGGCCTTGCGGTACCAGGCCGCGGCCTCGCCCTCGTCCCCGCGGTTGCGGGCGAGCACGCCGAGGTTGGTCATCGCGGCCGGGTCGCCGCGCTCGGCGGCGTCGAGGTACCAGTTCTCGGCCTCCTCGAGGTCGCCGCGGCGGTGCAGCAGCAGCCCGAGCCGGACGATCGCTTCGACGTGCCCGCCGGTCGCGCCCTGGCGGTACCAGGCCTCGGCGTCGCCGGGCCGGCCCATCCGTTCGGCCTGGCGGCCGAGCTGGCAGGTGGCCGCGAAGTCGCCGGCGTGCACGGCCGAGCGCCACCAGCGGGACGCCTCGGCGGCCTGGCCGCGGTCCCGCAGCACGATGCCGAGGTCGATCATCGCGCCGGTGAACCCGGCGTCGGCGGCTTGCCGCAGCCACGACTCGGCCTCTTCGGTCCGGCCCTGCTCGCGGAGCAGGTGCCCGAGCGCGGCAATCGAGGGCAGGTCGCCGGTGCGCGCGGCCTCGCCGTACCAGTGCTGGGCGTCTTCACGCTTGCCCCGCCGCTCGTAGGACTTGGCGAGGTTCAGCATCCCGTGCGGCTCACCCGCGAGGGCGGCCTCGTGGTACCAGCGCTCCGCCTCTTCCTGCGCGCCGCGTTCGGCGAGCAGGTGCGCCAGCGACGTCATCGAGACGCGGTCGCCGCCCATCGCGGCCTGGCGGAACCACGTCTCGGCCTCGGCGAGGTTCCCCTGCTCGCGCATGGCGGAGCCCATCCTGGCCATGGCGACGACGTTGCCGCCCTCGGCGGCCTTGCGCTGGAAGAACTCGTCGAACTTCTTGAGCCGACCGGGCATCGGCTGCTCCCTCCGGATGGGTCCTGCTCCGGTAGTCGCAGTTGATCGGCTCGGTGTGACATCCCCGCCGTGGGTGGGCGAGATCACATTCGCGCCAGGTCGTCGTGTCGGCGCGGTTTTCCCAGGCCGGCAGGGGTGAGACTACGCCGCGCTCAGGTGAATTCGAGAGGAGAAAATCTTGGCGGCCCGCGGCTTTCGGCTCAGCGTGACGCAACGATCTCTGCTGGTAGTCGCGATCCTCGCGGTGGCCTTCTTCGGGTATTGGGCGACGAGCCGGAGCTCCGGCGCGACCCCGCCGCCGTCGTCGGCCTCGGCACCGGTTCCGGCCACCGCGGCCGACGCGCAGAAGCAGCTCGCCGAGCTGAAGATCGCCGACCGGACGGGCATGGACGGCTACTCGCGGGAGAAGTTCCCGCACTGGGACAGCCAGGGGTCAGGGTGTGACACCCGCGAAGTCGTGCTGAAGCGCGACGGCACCGACGTCAAGACCGTCAAGGACTGCAAGGCGACGTCCGGCACGTGGAAGAGCGTCTACGACGACGAAACCTGGACCAAGGCGACGGACCTCGACATCGACCACATGGTCCCGCTCGGGCAGGCCTGGGCCAGCGGCGCCAGGACGTGGACGACCGAGAAGCGCGAGCAGTTCGCCAACGACCTGACCCGGCCGCAGCTGTTCGCCGTCACCGACAACCTCAACCAGCAGAAGAGCGACAAGGCCCCCGACCAGTGGAAGCCGCCGCTCGTGGCGTTCTGGTGCACCTACGCGACCGACTGGATCGTGGTGAAGCACTACTACGGGCTGACCATCACGCAGGCGGAGAAAACCGCCTTGACGGACATGCTGCGGCGCTGCTGAGCTGACCGGCATGACGACCTTCGCGCTGATCCACGGGGGCGGCGGCAGCGGGTGGGACTTCCACCGGCTCGGCCCGGAACTGGAGGCGCGCGGCCACGCCTTCGTCGCGCCGGACCTGCCGATCACGGACCCGGCCGCGGGGATGTCCTCGTTCGTCGACACGGTCTTGGCGGCGTTGGGTGACGCTTCGGACGTCGCCGTCGTCGGGCATTCGTACGGCGGGTTCACGGCGTCGCTGGTCGCGGCGAAACTCCCGGCGCGGCTGCTGGTCTACCTGGCCGGGATGATCCCGGCGCCGGGGGAGCAGCCGGGGCAGTGGTGGGGCAACACGGGCTTCTCGTCGCCCGAGGGCCTGAGCGAGATCGAGCGGTTCTTCACCGGGGTCCCGCTCGAGCTGGCCGAGGCGGGCCTGGCGCACGGGCGCGAGCAGGTGAGCAAGGAGTGGGACGAGCCGTGGCCGCTGGCGGCCCACCCGGACGTCCCGACCCGCGTGGTCCTGTGCCGCGACGACCGGTTCTTCACGCCGGACTTCCAGCGTCGCGTCGCGCGCGAGCGGCTCGGCATCGAGCCCGACGAGGTCGACGGCCCGCACTGCGCGCCGCTGAGCCATCCCGTGCAGATCGCCGACCTCCTGGTGAGCTACCTGTAGGCCCCAAGCGCCCCAATGTGGCCTTCGGTGCGTCAGACGCACCGAAGGCCACATTGGGTGCGTCTGACGCAACCAAGGCCACATTGGGGCGCTTGCGCCGTTCGGGTGTCCGGGCAGGCTAAAGGTCTAGACCTATTGACTGTGTGGTCCAGGCCACTTAACGTCTTTTTCCAGCGGCGAACCCGCACCTCCCCACCTGCTTTACCTCCACCCCGGTCCCCACCATGGAGGTTCCCCGTCATGCGCTCGCTCAGGGTCCTCGCGCTGGTGGCCGTCGCGGCCGGCAGCGTTCTCGTCGCTCCCGCCGCTTCCGCGGCCACTTTGCCCGCCTGTCAGCACTTCTACCCCGGCCCGATCCCCGACCGCCCGGTCACCGGTGGCCGCGGGCCCGGCACGCTCGTCGGCGCCGTGGACGTGTCCGGCCGGCTGCCCGCGCCCGGTTCGGTCGCCGGCGGGCTGGGCGCCGACGGCAAGGTCACCTTCACCTTCGCCCGCGTCGCCGGCGCGAAGGCCTACCGCGCGTTCCGCAACGGCCAGGCCCTGCAGTGGATCAGCGACTGGGGCCAGCCGACGCTCACCGTCACCGACGCGAGCCCGTGCCAGAACGCGAACTACCAGCTCTACGCGATGACGGCCGAGGACAACTCGCCGGGATCGCTCGGCCAGATCTCCACGGCGTACCGCCTCGACGGCGCCAACCACCTCGCCGCCTACCGCGTCCCGGCCGGCACCACGCTCAACTACCGCGTGACGTCCTACAACGACGTCGCGCAGACCGCGTCGGGGTACAACGCCGGGCCGGGCTTCTGCGCGGTCGACGTGCGGAACATCCCGTGGGGCACCCGGTTTTCCGTCCCGGGCTACGGCGAGTGCTACGCGGCCGACATCGGCAGCTGGATCAAGGACGACATCGTCGACGTCTGGCTGCCCGGCTCGCAGGCCGACGCCTGGGGCATCCAGCGGCTCACCCTGACCGTGCGCTGAGAGGGACGCCATGAAAGCCAAGCTCGCGCTCGCCGCGACGATCCTCGCGGTGGCGACGGCGCTCGTCGTCTCGCCCGCGACCGCCGCCACCGCCCCCTCGGCGGCCTTCGCCAAGGATTCCGACTGGGGCTCCGGCTACCAGGCCAAGTACACGATCAGCGCGGGCACGTCGGCGCTGACGAGCTGGAAGCTGGAGTTCGACCTGCCTTCCGGCTCGACGCTCGGGTCCTATTGGGACGCGATCGACACCCCGAGCGGGTCGCACCACTCGTTCGCCAACCGGGAGTACAACGGCTCGGTCGCCGCCGGCGCGTCGGCGAGCTTCGGGTTCCTGGTCAGCGGCAGCGGGTTGCCCGCCAACTGCAAGCTCAACGGCCAGCCGTGCGCCGGCACCTCGGTGCCCACCACGACTCCCACGACCCCGACCACGCCGCCGACGACGACCACCACGCCTCCTCCTACCGGTGGCAGCGCGCGGGTGTCGCCGTACATCGACATCACGATGGCGACGCCGTCACTGGTGTCGGTGGCGAACGCGACCGGCCAGAAGAACTTCACGCTCGCCTTCGCACTCGGCAGCAGCCTCGGCTGCGACCCGCAGTGGGGCGGTACGGTCCCGCTGCTGGACTCGCGGATCATCAACGACGTCAACGCCTTGCGGGCGGCGGGCGGCGGGGTCACGGTGGCCTCGGGCGGCGCGCTGGGGCCGTACCTGGAGAACGTCTGCGGTTCGGTGGACGCGCTGTACAACGCGTACGTGAAGACCCTGGACGCGGTGGGCAGCAACAGCCTGGACGTCGACGTCGAGGCGTCGATCCCGACGGCGATGGTCAACCAGGCCCTGCTGCGGCTGCAGCAGCAGCGCGGCACGCACGTCAGCTACACGATGCGGATCCAGGGCCAGGACTACGGGATGGACCCGTTCTCGGTGTCGATCCTGCAGGACGCGGCGTCGCGCGGGCTGAACGTGGTGGTCAACCCGATGCTGATGGACTTCGGCTACAGCGGCTCGTGGGGCGACGCGCTGGTGTCGGCGGCCAACGCGACCTTGGGGCAGATGAAGACGATCTGGCCGGCGAAGTCCGACGCCGAGGTCAAGGGGCTGCTCGGCTTGACCCCGATGATCGGCCGCAACGACACGGGTTCGGTGACGGACCAGGCGGCCGCGCGCCAGCTGCTGTCGTACGCGCAGGCGAACCACGTGGCGAGCATCGGCTTCTGGTCGGCGGGCCGAGACAACGGCGGCTGCCCGGGCGGCGGCGCGGTGACGACGTGCTCGGGGATTTCCCAGTCGCTGTACGAGTTCACGAACATCTTCAAGGCGTACACGGGGTGAGCCACCGGACGGCCGACGGGCCGTGACGGGCCTCCTTGCCGACGTCCCCTATGCCTCGGCAAGGAGGCCTTCACGGCTGGTTCAGCCACTCCAGGTACCACTCGCGGAAGTGCAGGTCCGACGGCGAGATCCCGCCGTCGGACGCGCGGTCGTCGAACCAGACGCGCCCGCGTTCCGGCCCGGCGACCACGAGCCGGAAGTACGCGCCGCAGCCGAAGTGGGCGACGTTCAGCGAGCCGGTGATCCAGCGCTGGTCGAAGTAGCGGTCGTCGGGGATCTCGTTGTCGACCGGGTGGTGCTCGGCGCGGTTCCAGCCGCTCGTGTGCGGGAAGGGCGTCGAGAGAAAGCCGGCTCGCCACTCGTCTTCGTCCGGGCATTCCGGCGCGCCGAGCGAGTACAGGCCGTAGTACGGCCCGGCCCCGTGCCCGCCCACGGTGAGCAGGAAGTCACGGTAGTCCTCCGGCAGCGTCACCCCGTGCCGCGCCTCGAACTCGGCCAGCTCCGCTCGCGGTAGCGGCGGGCCGAGCCGGTACTCGTGCCGGTTCGCGCCGAACCGCTCGAAGCCCGGGTCGGCGGCGGCCAGTTCGGCCAGCCGCTCCCGGACGCCGTCCCAGCTCACCACCGGTCGAGGTGCAGCACCTCGTCCAGCGGCTGCCGCGCCGCCGGCTTGAACGACTCGCCCGTGTAGAACGCCGTCGGGATCAGCGCGGCCTGGTGGACGTTCTTCGGCAGCCCCAGCACCTCCGCCGCCTCCTGCTCGTACGCCAGGTGCAGCGTCGTCCACGCCGTGCCCAGGGTCACCGAGCGGGCCGCCAGCATGTAGCTCCACACCGCCGGCAGCAGCGACGCCCACAGCCCCGCCTGGTTGCCCTCCGGCAGCTCCGCCGACGGCGTCTCCAGGCACGGCACCACCAGCACCGGCACGTCACCCATCCGGTCGGCCAGGTACTCGACACTGCTGCCGACCCGCTGCTGCACCGCGGCGCGCGACGGGTCGTCCGCGAACAGCTTCCCGGCCGCGCGGTCCGAGGACAGGTACTCGCGGCACGCCCGGCCGTAGATGCTCCCCAGCGCCGCCCGCTGGCCGGCGTCGGTGACCACCAGCCACTGCCAGCGCTGGGTGTTCGAGCCGCTCGGGGCCTGCAGTGCGACCTGCACGCAGTGTTTCACCAGGTCGAGCGGCACGGGCCGGTCGAAGTCCAGTCGCTTGCGGACGGTCCTGGTGGTCGTCAGGAGCTCTTCGGGCGTCATCATCGGCCCATCATGCCGGGCCTACCAGCGATCGTGCACGAGCGGACGCACCAGCTCGTCGTACGTCTCGCGAACACCCGCCAGCGCCTCGTCGGACAGCGGCGGCAGCGCGGCCGCCGCCGTGTTCGCCGTCGCCTGAAGCGCGTTGCGCGCGCCCGGGATCACCGTGCTCACGCCCGGCTGGTCGATGATCCACCGCAGCGCGAACTGCGCCAGCGTCCGCTCGGCCGGCACCAGCCCGCGCAGCCGCTCGACCGCTGCCAGCCCGGCCTCGTACGGCACGCCCGAGAACGTCTCGCCGACGTCGAACGCCTCGCCGTGGCGGTTGAAGGTCCGGTGGTCGTTCGCGGCGAACGTCGTCGACGCCGTGTAGCGACCGGACAGCAGGCCCGAGGCCAGCGGCACCCGCGCGATGATCCCCGCGCCCGCCTCCGCCGCCGCGGGCAGCACGCGCTCCAGGGGCTTGAGGCGCAGGCAGTTCAGGATGATCTGGACGGAAGCCACGTTCGGCCGCGCCAACGCCGTCAGAGCCTCTTCGCACGTTTCGACGCTGACGCCGTACGCCTTGATGCGACCCTCGGAAACCATCTCGTCGAGCGCGTCGTACACCGCGTCGGCGGAGTACACCGGCGTCGGCGGGCAGTGCAGCTGGACCAGGTCGAGCGTGTCGACGCCGAGGTTGCGGCGCGACCGGTCGTTCCACTCGCGGAAGTTCGCGCGGACGTAGTTCTCCGGCACCTGCTCGACGCGCCGGCCCATCTTCGTCGCGACGAAGACGTCCCGGGCCGCCGCGAACCGGCCGACCAGGCGCTCGCTGCGGCCGTCGCCGTAGACGTCGGCGGTGTCGAAGAACGTCACTCCGGCGTCGGCCGCCGCGTGCAGCACCGCCAGGGCGTCGTTCTCGTCGACGTCGCCCCAGTCCGCGCCGAGCTGCCAGCAGCCGAGCCCGACGACGGACACCTCGCGGCCCAGCCGGGTGATCTTCCGGTTCTCCATGCCGCGATCCAAGCACACCTATGATCGGCGGTCATGGCCATGACATCGGGTCCGGACGGACTGGGGACCCGGATGCGGCACGTCCTCGAACTCTTCGAGAACGACGTCGCGGGGTTCCTCGCCGACATCGGCCTCGACGGCTACCGCCCGCGGTACTCGCCGGTGGTGCGGGCGCTGCTGGCCCGCGGCCCGCTGGCCATCCGCGACCTCGCCGCCGAGATCGGCGTGACGCACTCGGCGGCCAGCCAGACCGTCGCGCAGATGAGCCGGGCCGGGCTGGTCGGCCTCGAACCGGGCGCGGACGCCCGGCAGCGGATCGTGTCGCTCACCGCCAAGACCCGCGAGTTGCTGCCGCTGATCGAGGCGGAGTGGACGGCGACGACCGAGGCGTCGGAAGCGCTGGAGGCCGAGCTGCCGTACCCGCTGCGTGGCGTGCTGGAGGCGATCGTCGAAGCGCTGGAGCGCAAGCCGTTCCGGCAGCGGATCGGCGAGACCGAGGCCGCGCGGGAGCTGCTGGAGCGCTGATCAGGCGGGCGGGACGCGGAAGATCGCCCAGACGTACTTGCCGCCGGGGCAGCGTTCGAAGCCCCAGTCCTCCGACAGTGCCTGGACCAGGACGAGCCCGCGGCTGCGGGCCTGGGCCGGCGACGGCGCGCGCAGCTCGGGCAGCAGGCAGCCGGTGTCGTACACCCGCAGCGTCAGCAGGCCTTCGGCGTAACCGAGCTCCATCCGCTCGGGCTTCTCGCCGTGCTCGAAGGCGTTCGTGACCAGCTCCGAGGTCGCCAGCAGGACGTCGTCCAGCTGCGGCTCCCGCAGGCCGAACCCGAGCATCGCCCGGCGGACCTCGTGCCGCGCCAGCGCCGGAGCCGTGACGTCGGCCGGGAGGAGCACCGTCAGCGGCGCGCTCGTCGTCTGCTGAGGCATCTTCGACGTCGTCATCGGTCCCCCTCCCAGTGAGTTCCGTACCGTCCGCGAGGTACCCAGGCGGCCGAGCGGCTAATCAGGTGCCGTCGGCCAGCTCGGATTCGTCCAGGCCCGAACGCAGCTTCTTCAAGGTCGCAGCCAGCAACCGCGAGACCTGCATCTGGGAGACCCCGACGCGGCGCGCGATGTCCGACTGGCTCATCCCCGACCCGAACCGCAACGCGACGATCTTGCGCTCCCGGTCCGGCAGGCTCTCCAGCATCGGCCGCAGCGCCTCCCGCAGCTCGGCCTGGCCGAGCTCGGCGTCCGGGGCCCCGAACCGGGTGTGCGCCGCGTTCTCCAGCAGGTGGTCCAGCGACGCGCCGTACCGGCCCTGACCGGCGCGGAGACCCTCGTAGACGTCCTCGATGGGCACGCCGAGCCGGGCGGCGATCTCACTCGGCTTGGGCGCGCGCGAGAGCTGCACGGTGAGCTCCTCGCGCGCGGCCGAGATGTTCGCGTTCAGCTCCTTGAGCCGCCGCGGCACCCGCACCGACCAGCTGTTGTCCCGGAAGTGGTGCCGGAGCTCACCCGAAATGGTGGGCACGGCGAAGGCCAGGAAGTCGGTGCCCTGCTCCGGGTCGAACCGGTCGACGGCGTGGATGAGCCCGACCGTGGCGATCTGGACCAGGTCCTCCATCGCCTCGTCGCGGTTGCGGAACTTCCGGGCCAGGTTGCGGGTGAGTTCCAGGTGGGTGCGCACCAGCGTGTCCCGGATGCGCTCCCGTTCCGCGGAGTCCGCCGGCAGCGCGGCGAGTTGGGCGAACAGCGCGCCGACGTCGAGGTCGGCCCCGCTGCCCCCGGCGGGGTCGGTCACGAGTCCGCCGCCTGGCTCTCCCGGACGAGGTCGACCCGGGACAGGTAACGGCCGTCCTCGGGGGTCACGGTGCGCTGCGCCGACGTCGCGAGCGCCGTCAGGAGCTGCCACGAGAGCCCGGTGTCGTCCTCGTGGTCCGGAGTGTTCGAAAAGACCGAAACCGAAACCTCGATGCGCGGCCCGTTCCAGGAGAAGACACAGGTGAGCTTCCCGTCCGAGCTGGCGGGGAGCAGCAGCGAGCAGGCTTCGTCCACCGCCATCCGGAGGTCCTCGACGGCGTCGAGGTCGAAGTCCTGGCGCATGGCGATGTCCGCCACGATCGTGCGCAGCGTCGGCACGACGTGCGGGATCGCGGCCGTCCGCACCTCGATGACCTGCGCGCCTTCCGGGACGAGCGGGGCGTTGTCCTCCACGTTTGTTCCTTTCTCCGGCTCGCGCTCAGGGGTTCGGCGGTGTCCTCTTCACGCCCGGTCGCGAGATGCCCGTGGGGTGAGCAAACCAAACCCGGGTTTGATCCGCTCCACCGGCGGGCATGTAGCGATCGACATGCTCATCCTGGGAAAGGCAGGGACGACATGGCTGACGTCAGCCGGCTGCCCAACGTGGTTGCTGAAGAGTGGGAATGGCAGCTGCGCGGTTCGTGCCGGGGCGCGGACAGCAGCCTGTTCTTCCACACGGACAACGAGCGGGGTTCGGCGCGGGAGCGGCGCGAATCGCGGGCCAAGGCCATCTGCCAGACCTGTCCGGTCCTGGCCCAGTGCCGCACGCACGCGATGACGGTACAGGAGCCCTACGGCATCTGGGGTGGGCTCGGGGAGATCGAGCGGCGGCAGCTGTTCCTGCGCCAGCGCCGGGCGGCGCGCAAGGCGCTGACCGCGCACTGACCAGGCAGGATTCGATTGCACGTGAACAGTCCGCGCGAAAGGACGGCGGCCGTGGCGGGCACGACCGCTTCCTGGGTTAGGGTTGGCCCCGGAGTTGCCTTGACCGTGCCCCGGCGCGAGCTCGGGAAGGCACGGTGACACGGATGCCGCTTGAGACGCCAGGCGCGTACCCGGCGCAGGAGCAGCGCCTGACGAGGAGAAACTGCATGCCCGCAGCCGACCAGAACGCCACCCCGCCCGGGTTCGGCATCACGCTGGACACCGACGCGACGGAGCCCCGGGTGGTGGTCACCGGCGAGCTCGATCTGCTGACCAGTCCGCAGTTGCAGGAGGCCCTGGCCGGGCTGATCGCGGACAAGCGCGCGCAGCGGGTCGTGGCCGATCTGACCGGGGTGACCTTCTTCGATTCCTCCGCGCTGAACGTGGTGCTCCGCGCACAACGCCAGGCCGGCGAGCAGGACGTCGAGCTCGAGGTCGTCCCCAGCCCCGCGGTGAGCCGCGTGATCGAGCTCACCGGCGTGGCCGAACACCTGAGCGTGTCGGAAGACCCCCAAGCCTGACCGCCCGCTACGGTTCCGCGGACTGAATCCGCGGGACTTGGGGGGCGGCACGATGATGGGGCGCACGCATGCCCTGACCGGCTGGTGCGCGGGCCTGGCGCTGGCGCCCGCGGTCGGGGTGGGCTCGGTGCACCAGGCAGTGGTCTTCGCGGCCACGACGGCGGGGTTCGCCCTGCTGCCCGACCTGGATCACCCCGGCGCGAGCGCGTCCCGCCTGCTCGGCTGGCTGACCGGCGCGTTGTCGTGGCTGTTGCGCCGCGTCTCGGCGGCGTTCTACGCGCTGACCAAAGGCCCGCGCGACGAGAAGGTGACCGGCCAGCACCGGCACCTGTCCCACACCGTGCTGTTCGCCGCCGGCCTGGGCCTGCTCACCTCCTGGGGCACCGAAACCGGTGGTCCGTGGGCGGTCGTCGGCGTGGTGGTCTTCGGCCTGATGCTGGCGGAAGGCGCACTGGGCGACTGGCTCCTGCCGGTGAGCGGCGCCGCGGTGGCCTGGTGGTTCTTCACGGCGCCGCCCGACCGGGCGGGTGAGCTCGAGTCCATCACGGGCTGGCTGGGCATCGCGGTGGCGGCCGGCTGCCTGACGCACTGCCTGGGTGACGCGCTGACCGAGTCCGGCTGCCCGTTCCTCTTCCCGCTCCCGATCGCCGGCGAGACCTGGTACGAGCTGGGTCCGCCGAAGGCGTTGCGGTTCAAGACCGGCAAGAAGGTCGAGAAGCGGCTGGTCTTCCCGGTGTTCGTGGTGCTCGGCGTGCTGCTGGTCCCTGGCGTGTGGGACTGGTCGGTGAGCACGGTCGAGCGCTTGTTCATCCCGCCGGCGAGCCAGCAGGCGACCACGCCTTGATCCGCTCCGCCGTCGCGGCGGTGTCCGTGTAGTCGCGGGTGTGCGTGATCAAGCCGTCCTCGATCGTCAGCACCATCACGTACGTGGCCACGAAGCTCTCGCCCGCCATCTCCTGGTGCAGGTCGAACTCCGCGACGAGCACCGCCGGGTTCGCCGTCTCGTGGACGATCACGTTGGCCGCCTTCGTGATCCGGCGGCTCTCGCCCGCGCGGCGGAAGCGGCGGCGCAGTTCCTCGCGGCCGTGGGTGGTGCGGGGTGCGCCGGGGAGGGTGAAGGGCATTTCGAGGGTGACGTCTTCGGCGTAGCAGTCGGCGAGGTCGTCCCAGCGGTTCTCGACCGAGGCGGCGAGGAAGCGGTCGAAGACCTCGCGGGTGTGCCCGGATGCGGCGAAGACGTTCGGGTAGTCGCGGTAGGCGGTGATCCACCCGTCCGCCACCGTCACGATCCCGACCGACGACGGCCGGCCGAAGACCGCCAGTTCCAAGGTGAACCCCCTCTCCGTCATCGTCGCCGTGACCTGGGCTTCTCGCGCGCCGAGCGCCCGCGCTCGCGCGCCGCCGGCGTCGAGCGCGGCGACGATCGCCTCGCGTCCTTCGATCCGCCGGCCGTGGAAGGGCAGCTCGTAGACCGCGTCGGGAGCGAAGAGGCCGGCGAAGGGCGCGGTGTCCAGTGTGGACATCCCTTCGCGGACCGAGGCGGCGATTTCGGGCACGGTGCGTGGCATCGGAATTCTCCTGGAAGACTGGGCGTTGAATCGGAACGGTGCACCCGCTTACGACGATACGGAGCGCACGTTCCGTTTGTCAACGAGGAGAAGAACGATGGAGAAGATGCGCGCGGACGCCCGGCGCAACCGGGCCAAGGTCCTGGCCGCCGCCGAAGAGGCGTTCGCCGCCGACGGGCTCGCCGTGCCGCTCGACGACATCGCGCGGCTCGCCGGTGTCGGTGCGGGGACCGTCTACCGGCACTTCCCGAGCAAGGAAGCGCTGTTCCAGGCCGTCGTCCTCGAGCGCATCGAGCAGTTCGCCGACGAAGCCCGCAAGCTCGCCACCGCCGAGGACCCCGGCGCCGTCTTCGTCGACTACTTCGTCCGCGTCATCAAGCAAGCCTCGCTCAACCGGGCCATCTGCGACGCCCTCGCCGAGTCGAGCGGCCACGCGTTCAAGGCCGGGGCGGGCGACGAGTTCCGCGCGGCGCTCGCCGAACTGCTCGCCCGCGCCCAGGCGGTCGGCGCCGTCCGCCCGGACATCGACGGCGACGACCTGCGCGCGCTGATCGTCGGCTGCCTGGCCGTCGAGCGCTACGCGCCGGGCAGCCGGCACCTGGTCCGCATCGTGGTCGACGGGCTCAAGGCGACACCCGCGAGCTGAGGTCCCGGAGCCCGATCATGATCGCGGCCGACGCCAGCACGCCGGCCGCCGCGATGTGCAGGGTCGCCCGCATGCCGAACGCGCTCGCCAGCGCGCCGCCGAGGAGGCTGCCGAACGGGACGGCGCCGAGGATCAGCGTGTGCGTGACCGAGTTGACCCGGCCGAGCAGCTCCGGCGGCGCCACCACCTGCTGGTAGCTCATGGAGAACACGTTCAGCACGATGACGCCGAAGCTCGCGAAGAACCCGGCGACGACGTAGCAGGCGAGCGCCCAGCCGCGGCCGGTGAATGGGTAGAGCTGGTACGCGAGCCCGTACAGCAGCGCGGCGCCCTGGAGCGCTCGCGTCGGGCCGATCCGGTCGCCGATGCGCCGCGCGACGAGCCCCGCGGTGAGCGCGCCGGTGAGCGTCGAGGTGCCGAGCAAGCCGATCGCCCAGGCCGAAAGCCCGATGTCACGGGCGAGGAAGACGACCACGATCGCCAGGTGGACCGACTGGAAGAAGCTCGACACCGCGCCGTGTGCGCTGATCACCAGCAGGCCGCGGTCGCCGCGAACCGCGCGCAGGCCTTCGCCGATCTCGCGGAGCAGCCGTCGTGGCCCGGGCTCGGGGCGTACGTCCGGCGTCTCGATCCGGCGCAGCCACCACGCCGACCACAGGTAGCTGACGGCGTCGGCGGCCAGCGCCACCGCGTTGCCCAGCGCCTGGACGAGCAGGCCGGCCAGCCCCGGTCCGGCGACCGCCGCCATCGAGAGGTTCGTCTGCAGCCGGGCGTTCGCCTCGGCCAGCTGCCCGCGCCCCACCAGCCGCGGGACGTACGTCTGGTGCGCGACGTCGAAGAACACGCCGCACAGCCCGACCCCGAGCACGACGACCAGCAGCTGGGGCAGGCCGAGCACGCCGAACAGCGCGGCGACCGGGATCGACGCGAGCAGCGCGGCGCGGCCGAGGTCGGCGGCGATCAGCACCGGGCGGTGGCGCACCCGGTCGCACCACGCGCCGACCTGCAGGCCGAGCACCAGGTAGGGCAGGGTTTCCGCGGTCCGGAGCACCGAGACTTCGAAGACCGACGCGCTGAGCGCGGTCGCCGCGAGCAGGGGCACCGCGAGCACGTCGATCCGGCTGCCGAACTGGCTGACCAAGTCCGCGAGCCAGAGCCGGCGGAAGTCGTGGTTCCCCAGTGCCCCCATGACCGCAGCCTGGCACGCTCAACAAAGTTGAGTCAAGCAGACTCAAGCCGCACGGTCGGTAACAAGAGTTAAGATCAACGCGAGTTAGTCCTCGTACCTGCGCTGCGCGTGGCGAGGGGGTGACCGATGCACGGCCGACCTACCTGGGGTTCCGCCGCGGTGACCGGGATGGCGGGGTTCGCCGCCGGGTTGCTGGTGGCCGCGCTGCTCGTCGCCGGCCACCCCGCGCCGAAGCCCGCCGACGTCGTCACCCCGCCGACCAGCACCGTGCCCGCCGTGCCGGTCACCGTGACCGCGTCCGTGCCGCCGGCCACCGTCACCTCCGTCGAGACCTCGCCGCCGAGCACCACCACGAGCGTCGTCGAAGTGACCGTGACGTCCACCCCGACGTCGACCACGCCGACGTCGACGGCCCCGGTGCTGCCGCTGACCAGCGGGTGGCGTGACTGACCCGTGCAACCCCCGCGCGGCGAACTCCGTCTGCTCGGCATGAGAACGTGGCTCGCGGCTCTCCTGCTCCTCACCGCCGGCTGCTCGACGACGCCGGAGGTCGCCTGCCCGGCGATCGGGACCCGGGTCGGCATCGGGCTGACCGTCCCGCAACCGGCGGGCATCACCCGCGCGACGCTCGAAGCGTGCTGGGGCGACCAGTGCGTCACACGCCCTGCGGACCTGCGGCCCGATGACGCGACCGGCGGCCTCCAGGGCTTCGCCGACGTCCCGGGCCTGCAGGCCGAGCCGATCCGGGTCACCGTCCGCTTCGACGACGGCAAACCGCACACCACGGTCGTCACGCCCGCCTTCAGCGAGCCGGGCGGCCCCGCCTGTGGGCAGGCGGGGCCGCAGGCTCAGCTCGTGGCCGGGGCCGACCGGGAGGTCCGGCCGCGCTAGGCGGTGTCCTAGCCCACGTCCCGGCGCCGCCAGCCCACCAGGCCGGCGACCAGCGCGGCGGCCGCGACGACCAGCAGCCAGACCAGCGGTGTCGCGACGAGCTCCTGGCCGGGGAGCTTCGGCGGGTGCTGGAACGGCGAGACGTCCAGCACCGCCTGCGGCAGGTTCAGGATCGGGCCGAACAGGCTGAGCAGCAGCGCCAGCGAGCCGACCGCCCAAGCCGCCGCCGAGAAGCCCGGCAGCAGCCCGAAGATCGTCACCGCCAGCGCGATCACGACCCAGGCCGCGGGCAGCTGGACGAGCATCCCGGCGAGCGAGTCGCCGACCGAGCCGCCGACGTCGCCGGTGCGCAACCCGTTGGCCAGCCCCATGAACAGCCCGCCGGACAGCAGCAGCACCGCCGTGCCGAAGAACGCGAACACGAGGTGGCCCGCCGCCCAGCGCAGCTTGCCGACGCTGGTGGCCAGCACCGGCTCGAGCCGGATCGCGGTCTCCTCGCCGCGCATCCGCAGCACCGCCTGGATCCCGTACAGCGACGCGACCATCGCGAACATCCCGGCCATCGCGGCGAGGAACGCCTGCGTGAGTGCTTCGCTGCCGCCGAGGCGCGCCATGATCTCCTGCGCCTGCGGGCTGGAGCCGACCAGGCCGCCGATGCCGCTGGCGATCGAGCCGAACACCGCGCCGACGACCGCGGTGCCGATGGTCCAGCCGAGCAGCGGGCCGCGGTGCAGCCGCCAGGCGAGCGCGAACGGCGTCCGCAGGCTCGCCGCCGCCCGCGCCGGGCCCGGCCGCGGCGGCAGGATCCCGACGCCGACGTCGCGGCGGGGGAGCAGCCAGTACCCGAGCGCGCCGACGACCAGCGCGAGCGCCACCGGCAGGAGCAGCACCCACCAGCGTTCGACGGCGAACGGCCGCGCCTGCTGCACCCAGCCGATCGGCGAGAGCCACGACAGCCAGCGAGCGTCCACAGTGGAGTCTCCGGCGCCGCGCAGCAGGAAGGCCGCGCCGACGACGGCGGTGCCGATCCCGTTGGCCGTGCGCGAGTACTCGGCGAGCTGGACGGCGACCGCGGCGACCGCCGTGAACACCAAGCCCGCCAACGCTTCCGACGCGCCGAAGGCGAGCGAGCCGGCCGCGGGCAGCCCGGCGCCGACCATGCTGCCGTACTGGACCAGGCCGATCAGCACGCTCGCCCCGCCGGCCACCAGGATCGCCGACGTCAGCGCCGCGTACCGGCCGACGACCGCGGACGCGAGCAGCTCCGCGCGGCCGCTGTCCTCCTCGGCGCGGGTGTGCCGGGTGACGGTGAAGACCACCATCAGCCCGATGAGCAGCGCCAGGAACCCGCACATGCGCCAGGCGATGAACCCGCCGGCGGTGGTCAGGTCGAACGGCGGCCCGTAGAGCAGTGCGTACGACGGGTTGGTGTTCGCGCCGATCTGCAGGGCCTGCCGGTCGGCGACTGTCGGGTAGAACTGTTCGAACGTCTTGACCGTGCTGGCCGGGACCACGCTGAGCAGCACGATCCAGATCGGCAGGATGACGCGGTCGCGGCGCAGCGCGAGCCGGGTGAGGTGCCAGGTGCCGGCCAGTTCGTGCGCGGGCGCGACCTCGGCTTCGGCACGCGAGAGGGTCGGGGTCATTTCGCGCTCGCCTCGATCGTGTAGTGGCGCAGGAACAGCTCTTCCAGCGTCGGGGGCTGGCTGACCAGGCTGCGCACGCCGACCTGGGTCAGCTGCCGCAACGCTTCGTCGAGCGAGCGCGTCTCGACATCGAACCGGACGCGGTTGCCGTCGACCTTGAGGTCGTGGATGTTCTCGAGCTTCGCGAGGCCGTTCGGCGGCCCGGCCAGCTCGGCGGTGATCGACGTCCGGGTCAGGTGGCGCAGCTCGGCCAGCGTGCCGGACTCGACCGTCTTGCCGTTGCGGATGATGCTCACCTTGTCGCACAGGGCCTCGACCTCGGCGAGGATGTGGCTGGAGAGCAGCACGGTGCGGCCCTGCTCGCGCTCCTCCTGGATGGCGTACTGGAACGTCGCCTCCATCAGCGGGTCCAGGCCGGACGTCGGCTCGTCGAGGATCAGCAGGTCGACGCGCGAAGCCAGCGCCGCGACGATGGCGACCTTCTGCCGGTTCCCCTTCGAGTACGTCCGCCCCTTCTTCTTCGGGTCGAGGTCGAACCGCTCGATGAGGTCGGCGCGGCGCTTTTCGTCGAGCCCGCCGCGCAGGCGGCCGAGCAGGTCGATCACCTCGCCGCCGGAGAGGTTGGGCCAGAGGTTGACATCGCCGGGCACGTAGGCCAGGCGGCGGTGCAGGCTCGCGGCGTCCTTCCAGGGGTCGCCGCCGAGCAGCCGGACGTCCCCCGAGTCCGCGTGGAGCAAGCCGAGCAGGACCCGGACGGTGGTGGACTTCCCGGCGCCGTTCGGGCCCAGGAAACCGTGTACTTCCCCAGTAGGTACCTGCAGATCGAGGCCGTCCAAGGCCTTGGTCCGGCCGAACGACTTGTGGAGGCCGGAGATCGCGATGGCGTTTTCCATGCTTCGGAAGCTACACTGGTTTCACAAAGTTGTGAAGTTAAGAAAATGTCTAGATTGAGTGATCTTGCTGGGGGCGGTACGGGAGGATGGGTTGATGACGACGCCTGACACGAAGAGAGATGAAGACGCCGTCCGCCGGTACGTCGAGAGCCTCGCGCTCGTGCTCTCGCAGATCGGGATGCAGCGCATGTCCGCGCGGGTGTTCGCCGCGCTGATGACCACCGACGAAGGCCGCCTGACCGCGGCCGACCTCGCCTCGCAGCTGTCGGTCAGCCCCGCGGCCATCTCCGGCGCGGTGCGCTTCCTCGAGCAGATCGGCCTGGTCGCGAAGGAACGCGAGCCCGGCGAGCGCCGCGACCACTACCGCCTCTTCGACGACCTCTGGTACGCCACCTTCCTCAAGCGCGACCGCATGATCATCATGTGGCGCGACGCGGCCGAGAACGGCATCGACGCCCTCGGCGAGGACTCGCCGTCCGGCAAGCGGCTCGCCGAGATGCGCGACTTCCTGTCCTTCATGCTCGAAGAGCTCAACGGCATGTACGAGCGCTGGCACAAGATGCGCGCGGAGAAGAACGCCTAGAGCGCGGCGAGCAGGGTGTCCGCGAGCCGGTCGGCGAGGTCGGCCGGCTCGCGCTCGTCGAACGTCGCCAGGAACGCCTGCTGGAAGCACGCGCCCAGGAGCAGGGCCGCGGCCGCCTCGACGTCGGTGTCCGCCGCGAGCCGGCCCAGTGCGACCTCGGCCCGCAGGTAGTCTTCGACGCCCGCCAGCGGGATGCGCGGGCCGGCGCCGCCGACGCGGTCCCGGTGCGAACGCAGCAGGTCCCGCGAGGAGAACATCGAGATGGCGATCGGGAAGCTGTCGGCGTAGAAGGCCAGGGCGAGCCGGGCGACGCGGGCGAGATTGTCCCGCAGCGGCGCCTGCTCGGGGTCGGCAGTCAGCTCGGCCAGGGTCGCGCCCAGTGCCGGCAGTTCGTCGGCCAGCACGCTGAGGAACAGGTCGGTCTTGTCGCGGAAGTGCTTGTAGAGCATCGCCTCCGAGTAGCCCGCCGTCCGCGCGATGACCTTCGTCGTCGCGTGGGCGTAGCCCTGCTCGCGCATGACCTTCGCGGCCGCGGCGACGATCTCTTCGCGGCTTCCCATGGTGGCTCCCTGAGTGCGTTCTCAGCCTGGTTAGTGAACACTCACCCTACCTGGTGAGTGTTCACTAACCGAGGAGGAACCACCATGAGGATCACCGTGCTGGGCGCGACCGGCGGGGTCGGCGGCGAGGTCGTCAAGCAGGCGCTGGAGCGCGGCTGGGACGTCACGGCGGTCGTTCGCGACCCCGCGAAGCTGACTCACCCGGCCCACGTCGTCGTCGCCGGGCTCGGCGACGGGGCGAAGCTCGCGGCCGCGATCGAGGGCCGCGACGCGGTCATCTCGGCGCTGGGCTCCCGCGACCGCGGGCCGACGACCGTGTGCGCGGACGGCGCCCGCGCGGCGCTCGACGCCGGCGCGAAACGCCTGCTGGTGGTCAGCGCCAGCGGCATGCACACCGAAGGGGACGGTTTCTTCACCCGCACCCTCGTGAAGCCGCTGCTCAACACGTTCCTCAAGCACGGCTGGGCCGACATGCTCGCGATGGAGGACGTCGTCACGGCGTCCGGCGTGGACTGGACGGTGGTCCGCCCGCCGATGCTGCTGAACGGGCCGCGCACGGGCCAGGTCGCGAGCCGGCTCGACGGGAACGTCCGCACCTTCACCATCCGGCGCGCCGACGTCGCCGCGTTCCTGCTCGACGCCGTGGCGGAGCCCACGCTGGTCAGGGCGAAAGTCTCGATCGCGCACGGTTAGCTTCGAAGGCATGGTGCTCCTCGCTCAAGCTGTCTACGTCAAGCGCACGACCCCGCGGCTCCCGGGCGCCGCGGGCCCGACCGAAGGGCTCGTGCCGGGCGAGGGCGAGCCCTTCCGGCTGGCTGTCCTCGGCGAGTCCACAGTGGACGGCGTCGGCGCGGCGACCCACGAGGAGGCGCTCACCGGCTGCCTCGCCCGCGAGCTGGCCCGCGACGGCCGGGCGGTCCGCTGGCAGGCCGTCGGCCGGACCGGCGCCAACGCCCGGGTGGTCCGCGCCGAGCTGGTCCCGCTGGTCTCCCCGGCCGACCTGGTGGTGATCGCCCTCGGCGTCAACGACACCATCGAGCTGCGGAGCGCTCCGGCGTACCGCCGCGACCTGCTGGCCCTCGTCATCGCACTGCGGCGGCGGCTCGGGCCGGTCGACGTCCTGCTGGCCGGGGTGCCGCCGATGGCCCGCTTCCCGGCGCTGCCCCGGCCGCTGCGTGACGTCCTCTCGGCGCGCTCGAGGGCTCTCGACCGGGCGGCGGCCGCCCTCGCGGAGGTCCCCGGCGTCGCGCACCTGCCGATGGACCCGGGCCTGCTCGACCCGGCGGCGTTCGCGAGCGACCGCTTCCACCCGGGTCCGGCGGGCTACGCGCGCTGGGCGCAAACGCTTGCGGACGCACTCTTCGTGATCAGTTAGCAGCGTTGCGTCGATCTTCGGAAAAAGTCGCGAATTCGTGTATCTGGTGGCCCCGCCACTGCGTCCTGTGGAGCAGCCAAGCACGGAGATGGGAACGCGGCAGGGGGTGCCGAGTTCGGAAATGCGCGGCGACCGGGAGCCGAGGGGGCTACCGGACGCCGTAGGCCGGGTGCCTTTCGGGGGAGGGGTCATCCGGCGGGCCCGTTGGGGAGCGGGTCCTTGAGGGAGGGGAGTATCGGTCGGCGCGGGTCCACCCGCCCGCGTCGGCCGGTGCCTCCCCTAGTCGTCATTTGACCGGAAGCGCGACCGACGAAGTAAGTGACCTTGATGTATCCGAGATCCACCTGCACGCTCCTTCCCCCCGAAGGACCCGCGATACTGCCGAAGCCGACTCGAAGACTTTTCCGAAGAGGGGCAGATACGGTGACCGACGTGCAAACCGCAGAGGTAGATCCTCCCTGGGAGGGCCTGACCGGCGCCGAGCTGCATGCCGCCTGCATGCACGCGGCGAGAGCGGGTGACCGCCAGGCGATGTCCCGCCTGGTGGAGGAGCTGACCCCGCTCGTCTGGCACGTCGCCAGGGCCAACGGCCTCGACCGCTCGGTCGCCGAGGACGTGGTCCAGACCGTGTGGCTCGCCCTCTTCAGCCAGCTCGAGAAGCTCCGCGACCCCAAGGCGCTCGCGGCCTGGCTCATCACGACGACGCGCCGCGAAGCCACGCACCCGTTCGGCCGCCGGGTGCAACCGGTTCCGCTGAGCGACGAAGTCGCCGAAGCCATGCCGAGCACCCAACCGGCACCCGAAGACGAAGCCGTCCGCGCCGACCGCGACCGCCGGGTCTGGCGCGCCTTCGTCCGGCTGCCCCACCGCTGTCAGGAACTGCTCCGGCTGACCGTCCTCGCGGGCCGCGCGGAGTACCAGCTCGTCGCCGAGGCGCTGCGCATGCCACGCGGCAGCGTCGGCCCGACCAGGGGGCGCTGCCTCGACCAGATGCGCGATCTCCTCGCCAGTGAAGGGGGAAGCCGATGAACGACCTCGGAGCGCCGGGCGAGGCCTATTCCGACGACATGATCCTGGCCGACGTCGGCCGATTCCTCGATGAGCTGGACCCGCCACCGGACGACCTGGTGCAGCGGGTCCAGTTCGCGCTCGCCCTCGAAGACCTCGACGTCGAGGTCGCCCGCTGGGAGCGCCTCGACAACCTGGCCGGCGTGCGCGGCGGCGGCACCGGCACGATCACCTTCACCGTCAGCGACCTGACCGTGATGATCAACCTGACCAAGATCGGCAAGCTGCACCGCATCGACGGCTGGCTGGTCCCGGCGGGCCAGTACGGCGTCGAGGTGCGGGTGGCCGAGCACGGCACGTCGTCCACGACGGCCGACGAAGGCGGCCGGTTCGTGCTGGACAACGTGCCGCGCGGGACCACGCAGATCCTCGTGCACCTCGGCGACGTCTCGTGCCGCCGGACCGTGGTGACGCCGACGGTCGTGCTCTAGCCCAGGAAGTCGGCGAGGGGGACGGGTGTGAGTCCGTCCTTCTTCGCCTGCTCGACGAACGCCGTGTAGTCCTCCTTGAACGTCTTGCGGAAGTGCATCAGCACGACGTCGCCGGCCTTGAGCTTGTCGCCGGCCTGGAACTGGACGTGCCCGTCGTTGACCGCGGCCGTCCACAGCACCGCGGCGCGCATCCCGCACGCGGCGGCCGCGCGCAGCGTGTTCTGGTCGTAGTTGCCGAACGGCGGCCGGAACAGCGACGGCCGCACCCCCAGCTCGCGGGCGAAGTCGTCGGCGTCGTCGCAGATCTCCTTGCGCTGGAACTCGTACGGCTTGCCCTTGAGGTTCGGGTGGTCGACGGTGTGGTCGCCGAGCGTCGCGCCGGTGGCGTCGAGGATCTGCTTGAAGTAGGCCTCGTGGCCCTTCACGTACTTCTGGTTCAGGAACAGCACCGGGTGCGTCCCGTTCTGCTGCATCAGCTTCAGCGCGTCCGGGTCCTTGACCGCGCCGTCGTCCATGGTCAGGAAGACGTACGGCTTGTCGGTGGTGATCCGCTTGACCACCGGGACCTGGCCGTTCGCGATCGCCGGCGCCTTCTGCTGGACCGTCCCGAACGGGTACGGCGCCGACGTCGTCGTCCCGGGGCCGCCCCCGGGCGCCGGGTTCGGCTGGCTCGTGCCGAACTCACGCTGGTCCGGCTCGTTCGCCGAACACGCTGTCAACGCCAGTGCCGCCGCGACGACGACCGCTGCCACGCGCTTCATCCGCGCCCCTCTCGGTATTACCCGATCGGGTGACGTTGCGGGGGTGGGTGAAGTTGCGTCGGCTGATCTTGTGTGGCCGGGGCCACCCAGGTCAGCGCCCGGTTTCAGCCGCCTTGACGAGCTTACCCGAGAACAGCCTGATCACCCGTTCGAGGAGCGCGGCGAGGGCTGGGCCGCTCCCGCGGACCGGCTCGGTGAACGACCCGGTCCAGCGCAGGTGCGTGCCGCCGCCGTCGGTGGGCGTCACGACGACCTCGGCGCGGTAGTCCTTGATCGGGTTGGCGCCGAAGAACGTGTAGACGTGCCGGCGGCCGGGCTCGTACTCGACCGTCTCCTCGCGGATCAGCACCGGCCAGAGGCCGACCTCGCGGACGGCGCCGACGCCGGCCGGCTCGTCGGCGCCCTGGCGCTTCCAGCGGGCCTGGACGATGAGTGGCTTTCCCCACTCCGCCCAGCGCGGACCGTCGGCTTCGCGCTCGAGCAGTGCCTCCGGTGACGCACTGCTCGTGCGGTTGACCTCGAAGGAGAACTTGCGGCCCACCGGAACCTCCCACGTTGTTGACAGATTGATAATTAAGCGTCTCGCGGAGCGTAGGTCAAGATGGGGGCGTGAGCACGCCGCGTCCCGACATCGCCGCGCCGCACTGGCTGACCCAGCTCCTGCGCAGCAAGCCGGTCCCGGTGCCGTGGAACATGGTCGCCCGGGCCGTCATCGCGCTGGCCGTGCCGCTCGCGGTGGCGTACGCGGCGGGCGACATCGCCGTCGGCGCGCTGATCTCGACCGGCGCGCTGCCCGCCGTGCTGTCCGAGTCCGCCGGGCCCTACCGCTACCGCGCGCGCCGCCTCGGCGGGGCGACGCTGGCCGCGACGGCGGGGTACGTCGTCGGGCTGCTGACCGGCGGCACGCCCGCGTTGTCGGTGCCCGCGGTGATCCTGGTCGCGGCGGTGTCCGCGCTGATCAGCGCGGCCGGCAGCAACGCCTCGGTGGCCGGGCTGCAGATGTTCGTCTTCGCCGTGCTCGGCACCGGCCAGCACGCGACCGGCGTGCGCGTCGAGGTCCTGCTCGGCTTCTTCTGCATCGGCGCGATCTGGAGCCTTCTGGTAGCGCTCGCCAGCTGGACGTTCCGGGCGACCAGCCCCGAACGCTCCGCCGTCGCGCACGTCTACGTCGAGCTGGCCGCGATGCTCTCGGCGACCGACGAAGCCGTCTCACGGGTGGCCCGCCACCGGCTGACCACGGCCATGAACACCGCCTACGACCAGCTGCTCACCGCCCGCTCGTGGCTGTCCGGCCGCGACGCCGCCTACCGCCAGCTGCTCAACCTGCTTTCCGCGACGACACCCGCGGTCGAGGCGTCGGTGGCGATGGTCAACGCCGGGCGCCGCACGCCACCCGAGGTCATCGACCACTTCGTCGCGCTGTCGGCCACCGTCCTGGCCAGCCAGCCGCTGCCGGAGCCGCCGCCGATGCCGGACGAAAACGCCGACCCGGTGCTGACCGCGTTGTACGCGGGCCTGGTCCGGATCGGCAAGGGCGACGACCGCAAGCGCCGCGAGCCGACGCCGTGGTTCAAGCGGCTGCGCACCTGGGCCGGCTCGCTGGCTTCCGGCCCGCTGACCTGGATCGCCGCGCTGCGGCTGACGTTGTGCGTGGCGATCGCCGAGGTCGTCGGGCTGCTGGTGCCGTTCGAGCGGTCCTACTGGATCACCCTCACCGTCGGCATCGTGCTCAAGCCCGACTTCGGCTCGGTCTTCGGACGCGCGGTGCTGCGCGGGATCGGCACGGTCGTCGGTGTCGGCGTGGGCGCCGTCGTGCTCGGCGTCGGCGGGCACGGCTGGGTGCTCGTCGCCCTGATCACGATCTTCGCCGGCGGCGTCGCGGTGGGGAAGGTCCGCAACTACGGCATCCTCAGCGCGTTCGTGACGCCGTTGATCATCCTGCAGATGGACCTGGCGAACACCGGCAGCTGGAACGTCGTGGTGGCGCGGCTGGTCGACACCGTCCTGGGCTGTGCGATCGTGCTCGTCTTCGGCTACCTGCTCTGGCCGGGCAGCCGCCGGCCCCAGGTCGGCGGGCGGCTGGCCGACGGGCTCGACGCCGTCGCGAAGTACGTCTCGTGCGCGCTGGTCGAGGCGTCTTCCGGAGACGCGCGGCTGGCGCGGTCGCGGGCCCGCCGCGGCGCCTACCGGGCGCTGGCCGACCTGCGGACGGCGTTCCAGCAGGTCGTCGTCGAGCCGTCGGCGAACGGCCGCCAGGCGGTGGCGTGGTGGCCGGTGATCGCCGCGCAGGAACGCGTCGCGGACGCCGTCACCGAGGTCGGCGTGACGATCGGGCGCGGGGTGGCGCCGCCGGACCCGGCTGACATCGAGCTGCTCACCGCCGCACTGGACGAGCTGGCGTCGGCGATCCGCGAGCAGCGCGAGCCGCGGTCGATGCCGCTGCCGGACGGCGCGCAGCTGTCCGGGGTGGTCGACCAGCTGGGCTCGGCGTTCGACGCCGTCCGCGGCCCTGACCTGGTGGAACGATCCCCGCTGGGGCTCGTCCGGCGGTTCCTGCCGTACCACAGGCGCACCTGACGCGCGTGCTGTTCAATTACCGGCATGGGAATCGACTTCGATGCGTTGAAGGGCAAGGCCGAAGAGGCCCTGCGTGAGCACGGCGACAAGATCGAGGACGGCCTCGACAAGGCGGGTGACTTCGCCAAGTCGAAGTTCGCCGGCCACGACTCTCAGATCGACAGCGGGATCGAGAAGGCGAAGGAGTTCCTCGACAAGTTCGACACCAAGCCGGACACCCCGCCGGCTCAGTAGCTACTGGACTTCGCCGGTCGCGATCCCGTCCGAGAGGCCGGTGATCCGGCCGCCGCGTTCGCCGAGCGCGATGAGGCCCTGCCGGGCGTCCGGCGCCGAAAGGCTGATCCGGACGCCCGCGCGCTCGACGTCCAGGCTGGCGGCCAGCGCCTGCGCGCCTTCGTAGCCGGCGTTGATGGTGGCGGCCAGCCCGCCGGTCGAGGCGAGCGAGCCGCGGGCCGCGCCGAGGCGGCCGAGGGCTTCGTCGACGATCGGCAGCAACGCGTCTCGGTTGCCTTCGGTCATCGCGCGCACGAGCTGCGGGTTCGACGCGGCGACGCGCGTGCCGTCGCGGTAGGAGCCGGCGGCCAGCGACATGGCCAGCGGCCCGCCCTCGGCGCCGATCGTGGCCAGGATGGCCGCGAACAGGTGCGGCAGGTGCGAGATCCGCGCGACGGCTTCGTCGTGCGACTCCGCCGGCAGCGGGATCACGTGCGCGCCGACGTCCAGCACGAGCTCGGCGACCTCGGCCCAGGCTTCGAGGTCGGTGTCCTCCTCGACCGCGACCACCCAGGCCGCGCCCTGGAACAGCGTCGCGTTCCCGGCCAGCCAGCCGGAGTTCGACGTGCCGGCCATCGGGTGCCCGCCGACGTACCGCGTGTAGGGCACGCGACGGCGGACGGCGTCCAGCACCGGCGCTTTCACGCTGGTCACGTCGGTGAGCAGGCAGTGCGACGCGTGCTGGTTGACCAGGCGCAGCAGGTCTTCGACGGCGGTGAGCGGCGCGGCCAGCACCACCATCGCGTCGTCGGTTTCCGCGCGGTGCAAAGCCGCTTCGACGTCGGTGGTGACGTCGAAGCCTGCCCTGCTCGCCGCGTCGGCGTCCACTTCGGAGACCGCGGCGCCGAACGCCGTGCGGCCGCTGGCGGCCGCCGCGCGCAGCAGCGAACCGCCGATCAGCCCGAGCCCGATCACGCATACGTCTCGCACGGGCCCCATCCTGCCAGTGCCGGACGCATCTGGTGCTACAGCGCGGCGGCGAGCCTCGTTCCCTGGTCGATCGCGCGTTTCGCGTCGAGTTCCGCGGCGACGTCGGCCCCGCCGATCAGGTGCACCGGCAGGTCCGCGGGCAGTGCGTCGGCGAGGTCGCGCACGGGTTCCTGACCGGCGCAGACGACCACGGTGTCGACTTCGAGGAGCCGCGGCGCGCCTTCGACGGTGATGTGCAGGCCCGCGTCGTCGATGCGTTCGTAGGTCACGCCGGTGAGCTGCTCGACCTTCTTCGCCTTGAGCGCGGCTCGGTGCACCCAGCCCGACGTCTTGCCGAGCCCGGAACCGATCCCGGACTTCTTGCGCTGCAGCAGGTAGACCTGCCGCGGCGACGGCTCTGGCTTGCGTCCGGTGAGCCCACCGGCTGCCTTCTCCGGATCGGTGACACCCCACTCGGCCATCCACGCGTCGAGGTCGAGCGCCGGCGAGTCCGCGTGCGTGAGGAACTCGCTGACGTCGACGCCGATGCCGCCGGCCCCGATCACCGCGACCCGCTCGCCGACCGGCTTCCCGTGCCGGACGACATCGGCGTAGGACAGCACCTTCGGGTGGTCGATCCCGGGCAGCGCCGGCACGCGTGGTGCGACGCCGGTGGCCAGCACGACCTCGTCGAAGCCGGTGAGGTCCTCGGCGGTCACGCGGGTGCTCAGGTGCAGCTTCACCCCGGTGACCTCGAGCCGCCGCTGGTAGTAGCGGATGGTCTCGGCGAACTCCTCCTTGCCGGGGATCTTCCGGGCGATGCCGAACTGACCGCCGATCTCGTCGTCGGCTTCGAACAGTTCGACGCTGTGGCCGCGCTCGGCCAGCGCGGTCGCGGCCGAGAGCCCCGCGGGCCCGGCGCCGACGACGGCGACGTGCTTCGACCGCCGGGTCGGCGCGAGGGTCAGCTTGGTCTCGTGACCCGCGCGCGGGTTGACCATGCAGGAGACAAGCTTGCGCTTGAAGGCGTGGTCGAGGCAGGCCTGGTTGCAGGCGATGCAGGTGTTGATCTCGTCTTCGCGGCCGGTCTCGGCCTTGCGGACCCACTCGGGGTCGGCGAGGAACGGCCGCGCCATCGACACGAGGTCGGCGTCGCCGTCGGCCAGCGCCTGCTCCGCGACCTGCGGCATGTTGATCCGGTTCGAGGTCACGACCGGGATGCCCACGTGCGGCTTGAGCTTCCCGGTCACCCAGGTGAACGCGGCGCGCGGCACCGACGTCACGATCGTCGGCACGCGGGCTTCGTGCCAGCCGATGCCGGTGTTGATGATCGTCGCGCCGGCGGCCTCGACTTCGCGAGCGAGCGCGACGACGTCCTCCCAGCGCTGGCCGTCCTCGACGAGGTCGAGCATCGAGAGCCGGTAGACGATGATGAAGTCGTCGCCGACCTTTTCCCTGGTGCGCTTGACGATTTCGACGGCGAACCGGCGGCGCTTCTCGGGCGTGCCACCCCAGGCGTCGGTGCGCTTGTTGGTGCGCTCGGCCAGGAACTGGTTGATCAGGTAGCCCTCGGAGCCCATGATCTCGACCCCGTCGTAGCCCGCTTCGCGCGCGAGGGCGGCGCAGTTCGCGAAGGCGTTGATCTGCTGCCGCACGCCGTAGCCGGTCAGGCCGCGCGGCCGGAACGGGTTGATCGGCGCCTTGATGCTCGACGCCGACACGCTCAGCGGGTGGTAGGCGTACCGGCCCGCGTGCAGGACCTGCAGCGCGATCTTGCCGCCGGCGTCGTGCACCGGCGCGGTGAGCTGCCGGTGCTGCTTCGCCTCGGCCGACGTCGTCAGCTTGGAGGCGAGCGGCAGCAGCCAGCCGGTCTTGTTCGGCGCGAAGCCGCCGGTGACGATCAGGCCGACCCCGCCGCGAGCGCGTTCGGCGTAGTACTCGGCCAGCTCGGGGAAGTGCGCGGCCTTGTCCTCGAGGCCGGTGTGCATGGACCCCATCAGGACGCGGTTGCGCAGCGTCGTGAAGCCGAGGTCCAGCGGCGACAGCAAGTTCGGGTACGGGGTCATCAGGCGTCCTTGGTGTGGTGGAGGGCGGTGAGGACTTCGTCGAACCACTCGACCTGGCCTTCTTCGACGCGGATGCCGCCGCGCAGGACCAGGTACTGGTGCAGTTTTTGGCCGGTCAGCGCGGCGGGCGCGGGGAAGTCGCGCTTCTCGATCTGGCGGTAGACGTCGAGGCGTTCGGCGTGCGCCGAGCGGTGCCGGACGATCTCCTCGGCCACCTTCGCCGGGTCCCCGAAGGTCGCGCCGCGGATCTTCACGGCCAGTTCGACCGGACCCGCGTTCGGATCGGGCTCGGCCAGCCAGCGGACCAGTTCGGCGCGCCCGCCGTCGCCGACCGTGTAAACCTTCTTGTCCGGCCGGCCCGACTGCGCGACGACGTCGACGGCCACCCAGCCCGCCTCTTCCATCCGCTTCAGCACGCGGTAGATCTGCTGGTGGGTGGCGCTCCAGAAGAGCCCGATCGACTTCTCGAACCGGCGCGTCAGCTCGTAGCCCGAGCCGGCGCGCTCGGACAGCGAGACGAGGATCGCGTGCTCCAGTGCCATGGCCCGAGGGTCCTATGCAACGAGTTGCAGTGCAACGAGGCGCGCATCACTTCACCCACCCGGGTCGGATAAATCGGGTCGACTTCATGAACGAAAAGACCAGGATGGGAAGAGTGCACCCGGTACTCGAACTGATCTCCGAACGGATGGCGACGGGCAGTGTCCCGGGCGAACGCACCGACGGCCGGCGGCTCGCGCTCGCCGTCGAAGGCGGCAGCAGCCGCGGCACGTACTCGAGCGGCATGGCCCTGGCGCTCGACGAACTGGGCGCCGTCCCGGTGTTCGACGCCGTCTACGGCTCGTCGGCCGGCGCGCTGAACGGCGCCTGGCTGCTCAGCGGCTGCTCGTCGACCGGCGTCCGCACCTGGTGGAACCCGGTCGTGATGCGCCGGATCATCAACCCGCTGCACACCCTGCGCGGCCGCGCGGTGATCGACCTCGAATACCTCGTCCACCAGGTGTACTCGGTGCTGGAGCCGATGGACTTCCCGGCGATCCTGGCCAACCCGGTGACGTTCCACCCGCTGGCCACGGACGCGGACACGGGGGAGTCGACCGACCTGCACCCCTTTCTCGACGACGTCGACGCGATCAAGGTGTCGCTCGCCGCGTCGTCGTGCATGCCGGTGCTGGCCGGGCCGCCGATCCCGATGGCCGGCCGCCGGTTCGTCGACGCGGGGGTCGCCGAGCCGATCCCGTACCGGACGGCGCTGGCCCAGGGCGCGACCGACGTGCTGGTCCTGCGCACCCGCCGCGCCGACGAGCTGCCGCTGCCGCCCCCGCGCGCCTACGACGTCGTGGTGCCGCGGTTCCTGCGCCGCCAGGCCCCGGGCGCGATCCCGGCGTGGCGCGACACCTTCCGCCGCGACGTCGAGGACGAGGAGGTTCTGGCTTCGGACCCGCGGATCCTGAGCATCCGCCCGCCGGCCGGATCGCCGGACGTGGCGGTGCTGGAGCGTGACCCCGACGTGCTGCGCAAGGCCGTGGACCTGGGCAAGAGCGCGGTCCTCGACGTGCTGGAAGGGCTACGCGAAGCTTCCTAGCCGGTTCGCCCGCGAGAGCACGACGAACCGCTGCACCCCGAGTGACACGGCCAGGTACAGCAGGATCGACCCGGTGCCGAGACCCTTCGCGGCGCCGTCGAACAGCAGGTCCAGTCCGATGTGGACACCGACGGCGACCAGCCACAGCGCGACGGTCAGCCAGCCGCCCTGGCGCCACAGCTGCCCGTCCTGCCGCCACACCCGCACGCTCAGCGCCCGGACGAAACCGAAGCCCGCGGCGAGCACCAGGCTGGCCACGACGAGCACGATCACCGTCGCCGACACCGGGACCAGCTTCAGGTAGGTGGCGAGCTGGAACACCCCCAGCACCAGCAGGACCAGCAGCACGACCGGCCGGCGGTCCTCGCGCACCAGCCGCCGCTGCGTCTGCCGCAGCACCAGCCACGCCAGCACGGCGAGCCCGATGAGGATGTTGGCCGAGCTGCTCACGAGCGTTCCCTTCCGCGGTGACCTTCGAGGTCACCACGGTGCCCGCGGGCGCGCGTCAGGACGTCAACCCGGGGGTTGAAGCCAGGTGGATCAGGGTTTGCGCGCGATGCCGCCGATCACCCGCGACTCCGACGGCGAGGAGGCGAACACCGTCCGCTCGTCCGGGTGCCACGCCGGCGCGTAGACGAGCCCCGGTTCGAGCATCGGCCAGCCGCCGAAGAAGCGTTCGAACTCGGCCATCGGCCGCAGGAACCCCGGGTTCGTCGTGGTCTCGTAGTACTCCAGCAGGTCGATCAGCGCCTGCCGTTCGTCTTCGTTGACCGGGTTCTCGTTCGTCATCTGCGACAGCACCAGCAGCGAGCCCGGGGCCAGCCGCTCCCGGTAGAACCCGAGCAGCTCGTCGGGGTTCTCGTCGTCCTTGATGAAGTGCATGACGGCGTTGATCACCAGCGCGATCGGCTCGCGCACGTCGATGATGTCCGAGCTCGCGACGCGGTCCCAGAGGTCCTCGGGCTGCAGGAAGTCCGCGGCGATCGCGTGGTGGCGCTCGGGGTCGGCGGTGTCGGCCAGCAACAGCGTCGAGTGCGCGAGGGCGATCGGCTCGTTGTCGATGTAGAGCACGCGCGTGTCGGGCTCTTCGCTCTCTTCGTCGGCGACCTCGTGGACGTTGCCCGCGGTCGGCAGGCCGGACCCGATGTCGACGAACTGCCGGATGCCGGCGCGCACGCACGCACGGATCGCGCGGCCGAGGAACTGGCGGCTCGTCAGGCAGTAGTCGCCCATGAGCGGCAGCCGGTCGCGGACCTTCTCGGCGAACTCGCGGTCGATCGCGTAGTGCGTGTTCCCGCCGATGAAGTAGTCGTAGATCCGGGCGGCCGAGGGCCGGTCGAGGCTGCTCTCGACGGCCTTGAGCGCGTCGTCGTGGTTGATCATCGTCGCCCCCTTCGCCCGGCCATGTTAGCCAGCCGGGGAGAACGCTTCCCGGTAGGCGTTCACGGACTCCGTCAACCGGTCCAGCTCGGCGCGCATCCGGGCGATCCCGGCTTCGTCCAGCGCCATCGCGGTGCCGATCACGTCCGGGATCCCCTTGGCCTTCGCGCGCAGGGCTTCCCCGGCTTCGGTGAGGCTGATCCGGACCGAGCGCTCGTCGTCGGCCTGCCGGACGCGCTCGACGACGCCGGCGGACTCCAGGCGCTTGAGCAGCGGCGACAGTGTGCCCGAGTCCAGGTTCAGCTCGGTGCCGAGCTCCTTGACCAGGCGGTGGTCCCGCTCCCAGAGCGCCAGCATCACCAGGTACTGGGGGTAGGTCAGGTCGAGGTCCTCCAGGACGACCCGGTACAGGGACGTCACCGCGCGCGATGCCGAGTACAGCCCGAAGCAGAGCTGGTCGTCCAGCCGCAGCGATGCCATGGCGGCCTCCTCTCTCGTAACTCTCCATGGTCCCGGAGGTGGTCGTGCACCGCAACTCAAGTGCCCTTCATCTCATTGAGTCCAACTAAGTTGTGTCCAACTGAGTTGCGAGCTACCTTCAATGCATCAGCTCGCCACCGAGGAGGACGACATGACCGCCAACCCGCACAACCTCGCCCTGGAACCGGCCGCGCAGGCGTTCGCCGAGGCCACCGACCAGCCGCCGTACCTCTTCCAGCTGCCGCCGGCCGAGGGGCGCAAGGCCGTCGACGGCGTCCAGGACGGCGAGGTCGCGATGCCCGCCGCGTCGATCGAGGTGCTGACCATCGAGGACGTCGAGACCCGGATCGTCCGGCCCGAAGGCGTCGAGGGACCGCTGCCGGTGATCGTCTACATCCACGGCGCCGGCTGGGTGTTCGGCGACTTCCACACCCACGAGCGCCTGGTGCGCGAGCTGGCCGTGGGGGTCGGCGCGGCCGTCGTGTTCCCCGAGTACAGCCGCTCGCCCGAGGCGCGCTACCCGATCGCCATCGAGGAGAACTACGCGGTGGCGAAGTGGGTTGCCGCGCACGGCGCGTCGAAGGGGCTGGACACCTCGCGCATCGCGATCGCCGGCGACTCCGTCGGCGGGAACATGACGGCGGCGCTGACGCTGCTGGCCAAGCAGCGCGGCGACGTCACCTTCCGCCAGCAGGTGCTCTTCTACCCGGTGACCGACGCGAACTTCGACACCGAGTCCTACGCGAAGTTCGCCGAGGGCTACTTCCTCGGCCGCGAAGGCATGAAGTGGTTCTGGGACCAGTACACGACCGACGCCGCCCAGCGCGCCGAGATCACGGCGTCGCCGCTGCGTGCTTCGCTCGACGAGCTCGCCGGGCTGCCGCCGGCCCTGGTGATCACCGGCGAGGCGGACGTGCTCCGCGACGAAGGTGAGGCGTACGCGGCGAAGCTGCGTCAGGCCGGCGTGCCCGTCACGGCCGTCCGCTACCAGGGGATCATCCACGACTTCGTGATGGTCAACGCGCTGCGCGAGACCCACGCCGCGGAGGCCGCGATCACCCAGGCCATCACCGTCCTGACGCGTGCTTTGGCGGCATAGCTGAGAAAACGCTGAGTTCGCCGCACGTTGCGGCCCTATGGCGCAAGTCACAGCGCCGCAACGTGCGTGCCCGCTCAAACGTGATATATACGCGACTCCCGATCGATCCGGGCGCGCACCTGCCCGCCTGGAAGGACCGATCCCATGCACCTGAGCAGCATCCGGCTCGACTCGCCGGTCAACATGATCGTGGTGGTCGTGCTGACGCTGCTCGCGGTCGTCGCCGTCCCGTGGTTCTGGGACCGCTGGAAGCGCAAGCGGTTGTGGCGCAGCGCCACGATCCTGCTCGCGGTCGTGCTCGTGGTCGTCTCCACGGCCATGGGCGGCAACATGATCGGCGGCTTCTTCCCGACGGTCGGCTCGCTGCTGGGAACGGGCGCCTACGCCGGCCAGGGCACCGACGCCGAGGCGTCGCAGAACGGCGAAGACCTCGAGAAGCTGCGCGACACAGGGGTGGCGCACGCGCGCGAGGGCAAGGGCACCGTCGTCCACATGAAGGTGACGGGCCGGCGCACGAAGCTCACCCGCGACGTCACGGTGTACCTGCCGCCGCAGTACTTCGACGCGGCGTTCAAGGAGCTGAAGTTCCCGGCGATCGAGTGGATCCCGAACTACCCGTCGGGCCCCGAGGTCTTCACGAGCGGCTACCACATGCCGGAGCAGCTGGACGCGGCGATCGCCCGCCGCGCGCTCCCGCCGTCGGTGGTGATCGTCCCGGACCCGACGGGCGTCCCGAAGGTCGGCCACGACACGGAATGCGTCGACGAGGTCAACGGAACGGCGAACGACACCTACCTGACGGCGGACCTGCGCGACTGGGCGCTGCAGAAGCTGGGCGTGACCCCGAGCCGGCGCGGCTGGACGATCGCGGGCTGGTCCTCGGGCGGGTTCTGCGCGATGAACCTGGTGACGCGCCACCCGCAGTGGTACGGCCAGGCGGTCAGCGTCAGCGGCTACGACAAGGCCCAGATCGACGCGGAGACCGAGGACCTGTTCCACGGCCGCCAGGACATCAACGACGCCAACAACGTCCGGGTCAACGTCCGCCTCCACCCGTCCCCGGTCGACATCCTGGCGATTTCGGGGGACAAGGAAAGCTACGAGAGCTTCGCGATCGGCCAGATCCGTGCGGCCGCGCGGCCACCGCTGCAGTTTTCGTCGTGGGTGGTCAAGGACGCGGGCCACAACATGAACACCTTCAAGTCGCAGATACCGGACGTGCTGTCGTGGATCGGCGCCCACGCGACGGGCCCGTCGCCGGCCGGCCGGCCGGTCGAGACCACCGGCGGGGTGCTGCCGTGGCCGCTGCCGCGGTCGGGCGCGCACGGGGCGCTGGCCGACACGGACCAGTAGCGCCTCAGCCGAGCATGGCCTGGACCACTGCCGTCACCCGCTTCGAGCCGGTCGCGTAGTCCACCGACTGCGGGTCCTCGGTCAGCACCACCACGATGTAGCGGCCGTCCTCGCCGACCACGCCGGAGGTGTGCAGCATCCGCGTCGGCCGGCAGCACGACCAGCCCTGCTTGACCGCCCACGGCCGCCCGCCCGCGGCGTCCGGGATGCCGAAGTACTGCCGGAACCCGTCGGAGCCCCGTTCGGTCGCGGCGCGCAGCGCGCTGAGGATCGCGCCCGGCGCGTGGGCGAGCACGTACTGGTAGATCCGCACGACGTCCGCCGCCGTGATCCGCGTGTCGCCCCACCGGCCCGGGTCCGCGGGCGGGCGCGTCCCGGTGAGGCCGATCTTCGCGGCCCAGCGCGTGACGATCGACGGCCCGCCGTACGCCGTCCAGAACCGGCTCGCGAGGTCGTCGTCGCTGCGCGAAAGCATCCGCTGCACCTCCGGCGCGGGCCCGCCGCCGTCGAGCACGGCGAGCGCGATGAGCAGCTTCACCAGCGACGCCGACGTGTACCCGCGCTCCGCCCGCACCGAGACGGTCGCCGCGCCGCGCTGCCGGTCGAACAGCACGGCGCTGACGGTGCCGCCGGGCACCAGCCGGTCCAGCGCGGCAGCGTCCACTTTGGCCGGCTGCTTCGGCGTGGTGCCGGGACTCAGACTGGGGCTCGGCTTCGGCGCCGGGCTCGAACTGGGGGTCGCCGGCAATTCCGACATCGTTGTCACCACTTCGGAGGCCGCGACCGGCTGAGGTGTCGCGGCGGTGCTGTGACTCGCCGTGACAGCCACCGCGCCGATCGCCCCCAGACACAGCCCCACCAGGAAGATGCCGCTCAGCTTGCGCATGATCCGGATTGCCGGGACGACGGCCTGCCGTTCCCCGGATCGGGTGAGTTTGTGGGATAGCTCTCGGCCGGGCCCGGATCTCGCAACGCCGCCGGGCGCTGCGGGCAAGCGCCGTCGTTTCGCGCCCTGTGTTCGCGGGGTACCTGTGTGCGGTGACGGTCGTCACCACACGCTGGGAAGGACTGGAGTCATGACTCACGCGAAAGGCGCACGCATCCGGGTTCGCGGCCTGCAGCCGGCGCAGGTGCTGGCCGGACTGGCCGGAATCGCGTTCCTCGTCGTCGGCATCATCGGATTCACCAGGACCGGCTTCGGCGACTTCGCCGGCCACCACGAGGCCGGGTTCTGGCGGTTTTCCGCCAACCCGCTGATGAGCCTGGTCCGCGTCGTGACCGGGGTGGTCGGCTTGCTGCTGGCCTTCGGCTCCGGCCGCGCCCGCACGTTCGGCTGGCTGCTGTTCATCGGCTACGGCCTGCTGTTCGTGTGGGGCCTGATGATCGACGGCCTCATTTCGAGCAACCCGTTCGCCACCGCCGGCAACCCGATGGACCTCGGCCCGGCCGACACCTGGCTGCACCTCGGCGTCGCCGCGCTCGGTCTGCTGATCGCCGTGCTCCCGGCCCGCCGCACCATCCTCGTCCCCGAGGACGAGACGGTCGACGAGCCGACGGTCGTCGAGCGCCACACCGACCACGACGCCGACCGCGTCGTGACTTCCGACGAGCGGCCCCGCCGTCGTTCGTTCCTGCGTCGTGACCACGACGAGCGAGGCCCGGAGGTCACTCGTGAAGAGCGTCCGCCGGGCCTCGCCCACTAGGAAGTTCGTGGTGGCTCAGTAGGTGGTGCCACCGGAGCCGGAGTTGCTGCTGCTCCCAGCGCCACTGTCAGCCGGAGCCTGGTTGGCGGTGGAGCTGGGGGTGGTGCCGACCTTGCAGCCGTTGGGCTCGATGACGAACCAGGTGCCGTTGACGCCCATGCCGTTCGCGTCGCCCGGCTTCAGGTCCTTCGAGAAGGTGTAGACCGGCCAGCCGCCGATGGTGACCTGCTCGGTGCCGTCGGCGCGCTTGATGCTGCCGAGCAGCTTCGAGTCGATGCCCTGCAGCTCGACCTTGCCGTTGGAGAGCACCGGCGGCCAGGTCTTGGCGCAGTCGCCGTTGCAGGCGGACGTCTTGGCCTTCTTGGTGTCCTTCTGGAACAGGTAGAGCGTCATCCCGTTCTGGTCGACGATCGCCTCGCCGAGGCCGTCGATGTTGCTGGCGCTCAGCTTGACGACGCCGGCTTCGCTCGCGGCCTGCCCGGCCTTGCCGCCCTTGGCGTTGGCCGCGTACCAGGCCCCGCCGACGCCCTGACCGGTCGCCTCGCCGGCCTTGGTGTCCTTGGCGTAGCGGTAGAGCGCCCACCCGCCGACGGTGACCTGCTCGGTGCCGTCGGAGCGCGTCACCTTCCCGACGAGGTTCTTGTCGACGCCCTGCACCTGCACGTCCCCGGTCGCGAGCACGGGCGGCCAGGCCTTGGCGCAGTCACCGTCGCAATTGGACTTCGGCGGCTTGGCGGTGTCCTTGTCGAACCGGTAGAGCGTCATGCCGTTCTGATCGGTGATGACCTGCCCGACATTGGCCACATCGGCGACGACGAGTTTCGACTCGTTCGACGCGGGAGCGGCGTTGCCCACCTGGCCGTTGGCGAGCTGACCGCCACCGGTGCCACCGGCAGCCGCGGGGGCGATGACCGGCTGAGCAGTTTCGGCACCCGAGCAAGCGGTGAGCACTGCCAGCCCGGCTGCCGCCGCGGCGACGGAGACGGCGATGCGCGTGCGAAGCATGGAAGTTCTCCTTGTGTCCATTGGGGTTTCCCGCCGCTCGGTGCGGCTGCCTGATACCCACTACACGGACACTCGGCGGAGGCGGTTCAAAGTATTTTCGGCCGGGTGCGGGCCTGGTGCGGAGGGCACGGTTCAGCCGTCGGCGGCTGAGTGGGGGCGCCGGGTGCCGCGGCCGCCGCCTTCATCGCCGCGCCTACAGCCGCCCGGCGCCCGCAACCGCCCGCAACCGCCCCGCGCCTGCAGCCGCCCCGCGCCTGCAGCCGCCCGGCGCCCGCAACCGCCCGCAACCGCCC
>NZ_JAMXQV010000036.1 GCF_024703995.1 Amycolatopsis iheyensis
CCGGCCGGGGTGCACCAGGTGTTCTGCCGGGCCACCGACAAGTCCGGCTACACCCAGACCGACCAGCGTGCGGGCACGGTGCCCGACGGCGCGACAGGGTGGCACAACGTCACGTTCACCGCAGCCTAGAAATTTTCTTTCCGATCGACCAATCCGGTTCCCGCCGGGCCCCGAATCACCGGCAACAAGAGGTTCTCGCCGACTCGGCAGCCTCAGCCGCGTAATCAATTGGAGTGAATTCTCGTGCGTAACCTTCGTATTGCCGGAATCGGTCTGACCGCGGCCGCCGCGCTCACCCTCACCGCGTGCGGCAGCAGCGACTCCGGTTCGTCCGCCTCCAGCAGCGCCCCGGCGCCCTCGTCGTCGGCCGCCGCACCGTCCTCCAGCGCCGCCGCTTCGGACGGCATGACCACCAACGCCGACGTCTTCGGGCCCGCGTGCAGCCAGCTGCCGCAGGGCTCCGCGCCCGGCTCTCTCGACTCGATGGGCCCGCAGCCGGTCGCCTCGGCCGCGTCGACGAACCCGCTGCTGACCAAGCTGGTCGCGGCGGTGAAGGCCACCAACCTGGTCGACACGCTCAACAGCCAGCCGGCCATCACGGTGTTCGCGCCGGCCGACCCGGCGTTCGAGGCTTTGGGTGACGCGAAGTTCAAGGAGCTGGCGGGCAAGCCGGACCAGCTGGCGCCGATCCTGCAGTACCACGTCGTCGGCAAGCGTTACGACGCCAAGGGTCTCGCCGCCGCCGGCACCGTCGACTCGCTGAACACCGCGGGTGGGCCGCTGAAGATCGAGGGCTCGGGCGAGAACATGACCGTCAACGGCGCGAAGATCCTGTGCGGCAACATCCCCACGAAGAACGCCACGGTCTTCGTGATCGACAAGGTGCTGACCCCCGGCACCAACAAGAACTGACAACCGGCTTGGCCGCCGACGGGCGGCCGGCATCGGACGGCTGCCCCGGGCTCCACTTACCTCCTGGAGCCCGGGGCAGCCGTCCTTCGCTGTCCGAGCCGGGACAGCGAGCGCAGTCTGGCGGCGGGTAGCAGGAGATCCGCCGCCGGGGACGCCGAAGCGGCGGCGTCCGCCGGTCGTCGCCACCGCCGGATCACTCCAGGGCCGTGGCGGCGATCGGCCCCTGGGCGCGCAGCGGCTCGCTCACGGACTCAGGGGAAAACCCCATCTCGCCGTTCGAGCTGACGCTTCGAACGGATTGGATTCACCAGTCGCCCGATCGGGTGGTCGGCGCGATCCGGGCCATCCCAGTCGACCGACGTTGCGAATCCACAGTGGACGTTGTTGCCCGTTCACTCAGGAGTGCTTCGTGACGAAAGTTCGCCTTGCCGGTACGGGTCTGGCGGTGGCCGCCGCGTTCACGTTGACCGCGTGCGGCAGCGGCGTTGCCGCTTCCTCGGCCGGTGCGGCCGTCTCGATGGCGCCGGTTCCGGGCGCCGGCACCAGCGGAACCCCTGATGGGGTGACCACCGACGCCGACGTGTTCGGCTCGGCTTGTCCGCGGTTGCCGCTGGCGTCGATGGGCTCGCAGCCGGTCGCCTCGGCCACGTCGGCGAACCCGCTGCTCACCAGGTTGTCGGCCGCGGTGAAAGCCGTCGGCCTGGTCGACACGCTCAACAGCAGTCCGGCCATGACGGTGTTCGCTCCCGCCGATCCCGCTTTCTCGGCGTGGAGCGGCGCCGAGCTGGTCCCGATCCTCATGCATCACGTCGTCGGCGCGCGCTACGACGCCAAGGGCCTCGCCACCGCTGGTTCCGTTGCCTCGCTCGACACCGCCGGTGGCCCGGTGAAGATCGAGGGCTCGGGCGAGAACATGACCATCGGCGGCGCCAAGATCCTGTGCGGCAACATCCCCACGAAGAACGCCACGGTCTTCGTGATCGACAAGGTCCTGGCCCGCGAGCCCGCCGGATGACACCGACTTCCGGGCCGCGAACACCGTTCCCTTGCGGTTGGGCCCGGAACGCAGAACGGCCGCCGCGGTCTCCCGATCACCGGGAACCGCGGCGGCCGCCGCTTACCTGCCGACAGCTCGAAGAGCTTCAGCACCGAGAGCGGTGGGTGCGGGCGGGGACCCCGCACCCACCGCGAGGCCCTAGTGGGGCAGGTGGACGTCGTTGCCGGAGCCGATGGTCAGGTGGCTCAGGTCGGCGCCGATGTTCCCGCTGAGCGCGCCCTCGCCGATGTTGCCGACGACGTCGTGGACGTCGGAGACGCTGCCGGCGTGGGAGGCGATGTCGCCGACGTGGTTGGTGACATCGCCGAGGGTGCCGTTGTGGCTGATGTCGCCGAGGTGGTTGGTGACGTCGCCGACGCCGTGGGCGGTGATGTCGCCGACGGTGTGCTCGAGACCGGTGTTCGCGCCGAGGTTGCCGGTGAGGTCGCCGATCGTGGAGCCGACGCCCTGCGCGCCATCGACGGCCGAGGTGACGCCGGAGAGGTTCTCGATGCCGGAGGTGAGGTTGCCGCCGTCGAGGGCACCGGTGACGTCGCCGCCCGCGACGTGCCCGGTGACGTCGCCGACGGCGCCGGTGACGGTGGTGACCGGGTCGGCCTGGCCGCCGCCGATGTGGTCGATGCTGCTGGTGAGGTCGCCCGCGGCGGAGAACGGGTCGGTGATGTTCTGGGTGAGCGCGGTCATCCCGCTGACCGCGCCGAGGACGTTGTTCTCGGAGGTGGCGTCGCCGAGCGCGAAGTTCTGGGTGAGGGCCTTGAGCTGCTCGATGGCGCCGGCCTGGCCGGTGGTGATCGAGTCGAGGTTCAGGCCGTTCGCGCCGCCGAGGTTGCCGACCGGGGCGAAGTCGAGCACCAGCGGGAGGATGTCGTGCAGGTCGGCGCCGGAGATGTCGCCGAGGCCCGCGCCGTCGAGCGTGCCCTGCGGGTCGTCGCCGAAGGCGCTGCGGGCGGAGGAGTCGTTGAGCAGGTTGAGCGTGAATTCGTACAGCGACTGCGCGGGGTTCATCGATCAGGCTTCCTCTGGGGGAACGGGTTGCGTCGTCGACCACGGGGATCACCGACCGCACCGAAGCTAGGGCGCTGACCGGGTGGCGGACATCGGGTGTGACGCCTAACGGTGATCTTCGGAATCCCTGAGGGGGCTCTGCGACCCGTTAGGGGGTAACCCGATCGAGTGGCGTGGGTCTCATCTCGGAACGAGGGCCGCCGCGCCCATCTTCAGCGGCTCCCAGGACCGAACCTCTTACGGGTGGCCATTCCGGGTCGCCGTGACGGGAGGCGTCGTGGAGGAGCTGCTGTCGGCCCGGCTGCGGGAACTGCTGGCCGGGATCGAGGCCCGTCCGGGTGATCCGGTGCGGCTGGTCCTGACCGGAGCCCACGGGCACGGCAAGTCGACGGTCCTGAACGCGATCAGCCGGCGGTACCACGCGGCCGGCGTCCCGGTGATCGGCCGGGATGACCTCTTCGCGACCACGCCCGGGGCCGGTGCGGCGGTGCTGCTCGACGACGCCGAGACGCTCACCCCGGAGGCCGGCGCGGCCCTGCTCAGGCTCGCCGAAAGCACGTCCAGGCTGGTGCTCACCCACACCCCGGGGGTGGCGGGCTCGGTCGTCGCCATGCTGGCCGGGGCGCCGGCCCAGTACCTGCGCTTGACGCCGTGGAGCCCGGGTGACGTCGTCCGGTTCGCCGGCGACGTGCTCGGCCGGCAGCTCACCTGGGAGCGGGCGGTCTCGGTGCAGCGGGCCACGAGCGGCGTGCCGCGGCTCGTGACGCGCTGCTTGCGGGGCAACGCCGTAGAAGAGCTGATCGACCAGCTGCGGGCCGAGCTGGACGGCCTGGACGAACCGGGGCTCGCCTACCTGGTCGCGGCCGGCGCCGGCAGCCGGAGTGACCTGGAACTGCTCGCCGTCGCGCTGGACCGGCCCCGAGACGAGGTGTCCGCCGTGGTCGAGCGGGTTCGGGCCGCCGGGCTGCTCGCCGCCGACGGCGCGGTGCCGCCGGTCGTGGCGCGGGCGGTGCGCGAACACGCCGGTGTCGATCGCCGGTTGACCGTGCTGGTTCGGATGCTGGAAGTTCAGCTGGCCGCCGGGCGGCCGGTGCTGGCGATCGCGCGGGAGCTGCTGCGGCTCGGCGCGGCGGGCGGTCTCGTCCGCGCCGGGTTCGAGGCGGGGGCCGCTGAGGTCGTCGCCGAGGATCCGGCACTCGCTTTCGACCTCTACGCCGCCGCGGAGCACGCCGGCAGCTCGCGGATCCGCCTGGCGCCGGACTGGGCGCGCGCGGCGGTGCTGAGCGGGCGGCTCGACGCCGCGCTGCGGCTCGGCGACGAACTGCTGAGCGCCGACGAGCAGCACACGCGGGCTCGCGGAGCGCTTGTCGTCGGCACGGTGATCGCCCGCCGCGGTGACCTGGCCCGTGGCGCGGAGCTCCTGCGCTGGTCCGCCGATCCCGGGGCGGCTCGGCTGGCGGACCTGGCCGCGATCGCGCTCGGGGAGACCGTCGAGGAGGTGCTCGACGTGCCGGGGGAGCCGGCTCGGACCTACGGGCACGTCGCCGCGCTGCTGCTCGGCGGCATCCGGGAGTCCGTGGCCGGGCGGCCCGAGACCGCGTTGTCGACCTTGCTGGGCGCGGCGGATTCGGCGGCGGCCACCGGGACCGGGCATCTCTTGCCGGACTCGCCCGCCGTGCTCACGGCGCTGGTCGCGTTGCACGCGGGTGAGTTCGACCTCGCCCGCGGCGTGCTCGAGCGGGCCGGCGGGGGAGAGCGGCACACGCTGCTGCTCGGCTGGACGGCGATGCTGCGGGGCGACCTCGCCACCGCGGAAGCCCACCGCGCCGCGGTGCGCCGGCCGGAAAGCCGCCTCGCACCGCGTGACGAGCTCTTCCTGCACGGGCTGGAGCTGGGGCTGGCTCGCCGCGGCGGGACGCCCGAGGCCGTGCGGGAACGCTGGAGAGCGGCGTACGAAGCCGTGATGCGGCAACCGATCGACCTGTTCGCCCTGCTGCCACTGGGCGAGATGCTCGTGGCCGCGGCCCGGCTCGAGGAGGGCTATCGCGTGACGATGCACCGCGACCGCGCCTTCGCGCTGCTCGACCGGCTCGGCGCCCCGGTGCTGTGGTCGGTGTGGCTGCACTGGGCCGCGTTCCACGCGGCCATCGTCTCCGGCGACGGCGACACCGCGCGGAAGGCGTTGCGCCCGTTGACCACTGCCTCGGATTCCGGACGTTTGGCGGAGGCGTTCGCCGCCGCGGGTGGGCAATGGCTGGCGGTCATCGAGGGGTCCATCGAGGTCGCGGCGGTCTTGGCCGCCGCGGAGCTGCTCGGCCGCGCCGGCCTGACGTGGGACGCGGCCAGGCTGGCCGGTCAGGCCGCCGTCCGGGCCACCGACCGTGCGGCCATGGTGACGCTCCTGCGCGCGGCCAAGCAGTTCCCGGTCGGCGCCACCGCGTCCGCCACGCCGCCGACGGCCACCGAGCCGCCGGCTTTGACCGCGCGCGAACGCGACATCGGGCGGCTGTTCGTCGTCGGGCACACCTACAAGGAGATCGGCGAGCAGCTGTACATCTCCGGCAAGACCGTCGAACACCACATGGCCCGCATCCGGGCCAAGCTCGGGGTCTCCGACCGCCGCACCCTTGCGACGTTGCTGGGCGGCATGCTGGGCGACGCGAGCTGAAACCGACTCACCTCACCGGTGCAGCCACCGGCGGGTGACGGTCAAGCTCTTCGCCCGCCGAAGAACCCGGGGACCGGCCGCGCCCGCTGCAGGTTTCACCCGAGCTCTTCTCGCAGGGCTTCGCTGAGAGACCTTCGACGGCGAACTTCGAGGCGCTGTACAGCACTCTTCCGGTTCCGGAAGTGAAGCCGGCACTGGAGCTGATGGTCAGAATGCGGCCCGAGCGCTGGGCTCGCATGGCGGGTATTGCGGCGCGGGGTGGAAAGGGTCGTCACCCTGCACGCCGGTGATCTTCGGCGCCGCCCTCGGATCAGCCGAGGTCTGGCGGTAACGACGTCGCCGGGCTGCGGCGGACTCGGCGGGCCGGTCGTCCGTGAGGTTTGCGCTGGTGAGGTCGCGCAATCGCTGAGGTTTCGCGGAGCGTCGCACCGGAAGGATTGCCCGGCCGGCCTTTGCCTCGGCCGGGCAGTACCGCCACAGCCGCGCCCACATCGTCGGGGACGGCCTCGGTGACCGGGTGGGTGCGCAGGCAGCCGGTGACGCTGGTCGGTTTCGGGCAGGTAGTGCCGGCGAAAGAGGAACGCGGCTGTCGAGCGTGACTCACCGCGGGAGGTCTCCGGTGCTGGCGAACTCGAGGCGCTTGGCGACCGAGACGGCTTGGTCGGCGAAGCGTTCGTAGAAGCGGGTGGTCAGGGCCGCGGTCACGGCGGCTCGCTGGTCGTGACCCCAGTCCTCGCCGGTGAGGCCGGCGAGGAGGTCGGCGTGCAGGGTGTCGACGGCTTCGTCGGCCTGGCGGAGTTCCTGGAAACCGTCGGTTCCGGTCCGGATCTGGGTGGCGACTCGCTCGGCAATTTCGGTGTCCAGGCAGCCCATGCGCTCGAACGTCGGCGCGAGCTCGGGGGGAACGGCCGGTGAGGGGTGGGCGAAGCGGGCGGTGTCGGCGATGTGCGCGGCCAGGTCTCCCATGCGTTCGATCTTTTCGGCGCAGTAGACGACGGCCAGGACGCGTCGCAGGTCGCCGGCGACGGGGGCCTGCAGGGCCAGCAGCGCGTAGGCGTCTTCTTCGCATTGGGCGCGTTGCGCGTCGAGGGTGTCGTCGGCGGCGATGACCTGCTGGGCGAGCCCGAGGTCGGCGTTGATCAGGGCGGTCGTGGCGTCGCGGATCGCGCTCGCGGCGGCGTCGCACATGTCGGCGAGCCGTGCGGTGAGGCGGTGCAGATCGTCCTGGAACCCTTCGCGCATGACCGGTCATCCTAGCGCTTCAGAGCCGAGTGCTGAGGACGTAGTCGACGGCGGCGTGCAGTGTCTCGGTTTCGGTGGTCAGGATCGATTCTTCGGCGGGCAGGGCTCGTTCGATCGAAAGTCCGTTGAGGACGGTCACGAGAAACCTGGCCCGGCGCCGGTTGTCGCCGTCGGCGATGGCGCCTTCGTTCTTGAGGACGGTCAGCCAGTATTCGACCCGGCGTTGCGCCTCCCCCTGAACGGCCAGGTACGCGGCGCGGTTCTCATCGGTGTGGCCGGGTTCGATGTAGGTCTTGAAGATCTCGGCCCAGGCGGCTCGCGCTTGGTCTCCCACGCCGGCGAGGGAGAGCACTTGCCGGAGGCAGTCGATCAGCCGTTCCCGCGCCGGCGTCGCCCGGTCGTGGATCCGGTCGCCTGGGGTGAGCACGTCGTAGACACCGGCGAGCACGGCGTCCTGCAGGACGCGCTGCGTCGGGAAGTGGTACCTGAGCGAGCCGGTGCTCACCCCGGCCCGCGCCGCGACCGCCCGCACGCTGAGCCGCGCCCCCGGATCCTCTCCGAACATCGCCATGGCCGCCCGAAGGATCCGCTCCCGGCTGCCGCCAGCTGTCTCCTGATTCACCGGCGCACCTCCTCTGACACACCGTACTAGCACGCTGTGCTACGGTCGCGGCCGACCGCAGTAGCACAGTGTGTTAGTCGCCAGGTCGATGTGCCCGGTGCGCCGCTGTCCGACCCAGGAAACGGACGTGAAACCCATGGACTGCCTGCGCAGGCCGTTCCAGATCATCCGCGCCGACCTTCGCGCGTACCTGCTCGTCAACGCCTTCGTCTACGGAGTGCTGCTGCTCGGTATGGCGTTGGGGATGCTGTTCCCGGAGCTGCACGCCGCACGGGTCGCGTCGTTCGCGGGAGGCGGTCAGGGAGCGCTCGTCAACGCGGTCGTCGGCAACGGATGGCTGTTCGGCACGGTCATCTTCCTCGTCAACGTGTTCCCGACCGCGCTGCTGCTGATCACCCTGCCGTCGCTGGTGGTCCCGTTCGCGGGCCTCGTGGTCTTCGCGGTCAAGACGGCCGACCTGGGCATCACCCTCGCCCCCGTCGACGCGACATCGAGGCTGACCCTCATCCCGCATTCCCTCACGCTGCTCATCGAGTTCCAGGCCTACGCGCTGGTGATGTTCGGCGCCTACCTGCTCGGCCGGTCCTGGCTCCGCCCGGCGACCGCGCAGGCCTCGACGCGTCGCCAGGGATACGTGCACGGTCTCCGCCGGATGGGCCGGCTTTGGCTCCCGGCACTCGCGTTGTTCTTCATCGGTGCGGTGTACGAGGCGATCGAGATCTACTTCCTCGTACCGCTGGTCGCGTGATCGGGCGGTGTGGTGTGACGCGGCGGCCCGGCACTGGGCCGAGGCCCAGCTCGCGAGCTCGAGCGAACCGCATCGCCTGAACACCCTGCTGGTGGCCGGTGAGCTGTTGGACAATGCGCACCAGCACGCCGAGGGTGCGGTCGAGTTGCGTCGGTTGGCCGACCCCTGCGAGAGCACCGTGGCCGTCGTCGATCGTGGCACTGGCGCACCGCGGTTGCGGGAACCCGGCGGTTTCGGCGGGCAGGGTCTGCTGCTCGTGGACCAGATCTGCCTGGCCTGGGGCGTGAGCCACGACGACCACGGCAAGCGTCGGCCACGACAGCGCCTGGGACCCGCAGCACCGGGTTTTCGCTGTCAATGGCCGCAGTGCGCCGGGCCGGTGCTGCCGCGGACGATCAGGTTCGTCGCCAGCTCGGCCCGGCGCGCGCCCAGCGGCTCGCCGCGGATCAGGGACAGCAGCATCCGGGCCGCGAGCGCGCCCATCTCCTGGAGCGGCTGGCGGACCGTCGTCAGCGGGGGCGCGGTCCACGGGGCGAACGGCAGGTCGTCGAAGCCGACGATGCTGACGTCGTCCGGGACGCGCAGGCGGCTTTCGTGCATTGCCTGGTACGCGCCGAGCGCCTGCAGGTCGCTGCCCGCGAAGATCGCCGTCGGCGGGTCGGGGAGCTTCAGCAGCTCCCTCGTCTGCTCGTAGCCCTGCTGGTGGCGGAAGTCGCCGTAGCGGACGTACGGCGGGTGGAGCGGGAGGCCCGCCGTGTCCAGGGCGGCGCGGTAGCCCGCGATCCGCGCCCGGGTGCACATCAGCTGCTGCGGGCCGCCGATCACGGCGATGCGGCGGTGGCCGTGCTCGATCAGGTGCTGGGTCGCGGCGAACCCGCCGTGCCAGTTGGTCGCGCCCACCGACGGCACCGACTCGTCGGGCTGGCCGACCGCGTCCACGACGACGAACGGGATCTCCTGGCGCGCCAGCTCGGCCCGCTGGTAGCCGCTCAGGTCCGACAGCACGAGGATCGCGCCCCGGCAGCCGCGCAGCGCCAGGGAGTCGAGCCACTTGCGGGTCAGCGTCGAGTTCGAGTGCACGGCGGTGAGCGCGATGCTCATCCCGGCTTCCTGGGCCACTTTTTCGGTGCCGCTGAGGATCTCCACGGCCCACGAGCTGTCCAGCTCGTTGATCACCAGATCGAGCATCGTCACGGCCTTGCGCGGCCGGCGCCGGGCCGCGGCCGGCTTGCGGTAGCCGAGCCGGGCGACGACCTTCTCGACGCGCGCCCGGGTCTCCGCCGCGACGTCGGTCCGTCCATTGAGGACCTTCGACGCGGTCGGCACGGACACCCCGGCCGCCTCGGCGACGGCGGCGAGCGTCGCACGGGGACCGTCCATCGAAACCCTCCGAAACTCCTCGAAAGTCGAACCTCGATCTGACGTCCGCGTTCGTATTCAACCACGTCACGGGCCGGTCAGAGCTTCGAAAAACTGCCCGACTTTCGAAGCCGTTTCCGTTGACCGGCAGCGGTCGCGGTTCTTAGCGTGAGCGCCGTTCCCCCGGGTCCTCAAAGGAGAGAAGCCATGAACCTGAGCCGTCGAGGGTTCCTGATCGGCAGCGGCGCGGCCGCACTGGCGCTGGCCGCCGGCTGCGCGAGCGACGACGGCGGTGGGACCCAGCAGGCCGCGCCCGAGGAGAAGGCGCAGCTGACGTTCTGGACGTTCCTCGACAACACCGCCGAGGTCGCGAAGTGGAACGCGAAGAACCCGGCAATCCAGGTCAAGGCCGAGAATGTGCCCGCGCAGGACTACTACGCCAAGCTGCAAGCCGCCGTGAAGGCCGGCAACGCCCCCGACATCGCGCTGGTCGAGTACCAGTTCCTGCCCACGATGGTCGCCGCCGGAGCGCTCGCGGACCTCACCGGCAAGGTGAGCGGCGACCTCCAGGGCCGGTTCCCCGCCGCGCACAGCGGCGACCTGCTCGCCGACGAGGCCGTGACCCTCGGCTCGGCCTTCCAGCTGGCCGGCTTCCGGCACGTCGTCGCCAGTCTCTGGCCGCTGTCCGACCGGATCGCCGCCGACGCCGCGCGCGCTTTCTACCGCCTGGTGCCCGGCCGGACCGGAGCGGATGGTGCCGCCGAGGCGCTGCGCGCTGTTTCGCTGGGCCTTAGGGACACCTATCCCGACCGGCCCGATCTCTGGGCCTCGCTCGTGCACAGCGGCGCCTGACCCGGATCGAGCACGGCGGCACGAACCCGGTGAGGGAGTGGTTCCTTCCCCCGGCTGAGGCCGTCCCGATGACCGCTCACCACCAGGAGCACGATGCAGATATCCAGCTGTCACCTCGAACCGCGGAACCCGGTCGCAGGTGCGGGCGCGGCTCCATGCGGAATTCTCCGCTGTCCCGGCGGCGCGATCAGGTCGTGACGCGTTCCCGGAGCCCGGCGGCGAGTCCGGCGACCGTCAGCAGATCCACCAGCCCGCCGCCGTGCTCGACGAGCCGGCGGTGGCGGGCTCCGGCCAAGCGGAAACGCAGCTGAACCCGGGTGCCGTCACCGTCGGCGGTCAGGTGGATCGCCCAGCTGATCGCGAGGTGACCTCGGGTGGAGCGGTGCACGAGGGTGTGCGGCGGGTCGTGGGTGACGATCTCGAACGTCGCGTCGCGGCCGCCCCAGTCGTCGATGATGTCGCCGGGGCGCAGGTGCTGCAGTGCCGGGTCGATGCGGCGCAAGGCGCGACGGCGCCGGGGGAGGAGGGTTTCGATCCGGGTGGGCAGGTACCAGCCGGCGCGGTTCTTGCCGAGCTGGGCGAACCAGGGCCACACCCGCTCCGGCGGTGCGGAGAGGGTGAAGCCGCGATCCATCACGACGTCGGGGCGAGGCACGAGATCGTCACCGGGGAGAGCGGCGGCGACCTCTGCGGGACGCGGTGCGACTCCGGAGAAGAACACGAGGAGGCCTCCACGACATCTGTGTCGAGCGAAACCGTATCAGGCAACGAGACCGGACACCGGAGTCCGGATTCAGCGCCGGCAGGCGTTCGCGCCGTGACAGGAGATCATCGCCTGCACTGTGTCGTGCAGCTGCTTCGCTTTGTCCGGCGGCAGCTGGGCCGCGGTGTTGTGCAGTTCCTGCGGGTCCGTGCCACGGTCGTAGTACTCCTTGGTGCCCTCGGCGTACTCGACGTAGGTGTAGGTGACGCTGCGGATCGCTTCGTAGGTGCTCGGGTTGCCGCTGTTCTTCGCCGGTTTGTCCGGGTCGGTCTTGTCGAAGTCGGGGCCGTGGTGCTCGACCAGGCCGACCGTCCGCCACGCCTGCGGCGCGGTCCCGGTCAGGAACGGCACCAGGCTCTCACCGTCCACTTCCGCGGGCGTTCCGGCGCCGGCGAGTGCCTCCAAAGTCGGCCGCAGGTCGATGTTCTCCACTGGCTGGTTCACCGTCGCGCCTGCCTTGACGCCTGGCCCGGTGACGACCAGCGGTACGTGCACGTCGGTGTCGAACGCCGTCTGCTTGCCGGGGGTGAGGCGGTATTCGCCCATGTGGTAGCCGTTGTCCGAAGTGAACACGATGTCGGTGGCGCCGCGGACGCCGGACTTGTCCAGTGCGTCCAGGACGGTGCCGATCATCTTGTCGACCGATTGGACGGCTTGCGCGCGTTTGCGGAAGTCCTTGTCGATGGTCTTCTTTTCCTTGTCCGTCAGCGGTGTGCGGGACGCGAGCCACGGCGGCGCGGCGGACGGCAGTGTGTCGAAGGCGGGCCCGCGTGGCGCGGTGAGCCCGGGAAAGGCGTCGGCGTCACGGGGAGCCGGGGTGTAGGGGCCGTGCGGGGCGAAGGTGGCGAGCTCGATCGCGAAGGGCGTGTGCGCGGCCGCCGAGCTGGTGACGAACTGCGCGGCCTTGCCCGCCATGACGTCGACGAGGTAGTCTTCGGGGTTCTTGCCGTAGTGCTTGACCGTGCCGTTTTCGTTGAGGTCGTAGTCGAATTCGCCGTAGCCGTTCCCGGCGACGTCCCATTCGTTCCAGCCCGGTGGCACGGCGTCGGTCTTGGGGTCGTACCCGTTGAGGTACTTGCCCATCATGGCGGTGCGGTAGCCGGCCTGCTGCAACGATGTGGCGTAGGTCGACTTGTCGTCGCCCCGGCCGTGGAACACCGCGTAGCCGCCGTCCTTGCCGCCGTTGGTGAACACGCCCGTGTCGTGCGGCAGCATGCCGGTGAACAGCGACGACCGCGACGGGCAGCACAGCGAGTCGGTCACCGTGTAGTTGGCGAAGGAGGTGCCGGTCTTGGCCATTTCCTGAACGTGCGGCAGGTAGTGCAACAGGTTCATCGAGAGGTCGTCGGTGAGCACCAGGACGACGTTCGGCTTGCTGCCCGCCGCGCCGGAGGGCTGGGAAGACGCCGGGCTGCTGACGCTGCAGGCTGTCGCCGTCGAGGCCAGTGCCACGACCAAGGCCGAAGTCAGGAGGAGACGGGCGTTGGGTGCCATGCCCGCACACTAAGCACGCCACGCAAGAGCGAGATCAGCGTCATGTTCGGACCCGGTAAAGGGTTTTCCGATGATCCGGTCTTCGCGGCCCGTGAGCCGGCGGCGAAGGTCGTGACCAGGACGCCGGTCTGCGGGGCGAGTCGTTGGCTGCCAGTCTCCGCCCGGGCAGTGGCCTGGCTCAGCGTCAGCGATTCGGTGGTCGGCTGGCGCGGCGAGCCTGCGGAGCCTAGGAGGACGCGGTCGCAGGCGTTCGGCAGCACTACAGCTGGCCGTCTACGAAGCGATGGCTCGCCAGGGAATCGGCGCCGGCGAGGCGTTCGCCCTGCTGCGCGGCACGTCCCAAGATCTCAACGTCAAGCCCGCGACCTCGCTCGCCGCCAGCCACATCGACATCGAAGGCCGCTGACTGTCTGCGTGGCATTTCTGACCGCGGCCACGGGAACGCTCCCAGCGTGAATCGGGAAGAGCTCGTGCACAGCCGCTTCAGCTTCGCGGGGCCATAACATCTGCTATAACACCGATCGCGATGTCCCTTGTCGAAACCTCGATGACCAGGTGTTTTCTGCTTCAGATGGTCGACCTGTTTACCGAATGTTTACCGACGTTCGTAGCTTGTTGGAGATTTCCCGTCGACGCAGGGTGTGGGGGCGAAAGCTCGAGAAATCGAGCTGCTCCCTTTCCCCGCTGTCAAGGAGAAATCTATGGTCATCGCACTGGACAGAAAAGCATTCGGAATGGCGCTCGCCTGCTGTGCCGCCGTCACGGCGGCCACGCTCGCACTGGCCCCCACTGCCGGGGCGGCGACGCCGGGCGGCCCTGCGGCGCCGGTCCCGAACGGTCTGACGCTGACTCACCCGCTCAAGGACAACAGCCACTTCAAGCTGGCCGCGGCCGGCAGGGCCGCGACCGCCGCGGTCAGCCTCGACTACAGCCAGCAGGTCCAGCAGAACGACGAATGGTGCTGGGCCGCCGACGGGGCGAGCATCGAGCAGTTCCACGGCGCGTCGACGTCGCAAGAGGACTTCTGCGCGGCCGGCAAGGGCACCATGCCGGGCTACTGCCCGAACGAGGCGGCGCAGATCGACGAGATCGTCAACGGGTTCCACGGCACGGGCTTTTCGGCGGACAGTGCCGGTGGCGCGGTCTCGTACTCGGCGATCACCCAGCAGATCGACGCGGGCAATCCGGCGCTCACCGGTATCTACTGGACCTCCGGTGGCGGCCACGCCGAGGTGATCTACGGCTACGACGCGGCCAACCAGTCGATGGACGTCGGCGACCCGTGGCCGACCTATCAGCGCTACCGCACCCAGTCCTACAACGACTACCTGCAGAACAGCGAGTTCACGTGGGGCGACACGGTCGTCGACATCGCGGCTGGGCGGTGAGGTAGCGATGACCAGGTCTGCGTGGGTCGTCTTGGCTGCCGTGTTGCTCGGGCTGGGGACGCCCGTTCGCGCGGTGGCTGCGACGCCGGCGTGGGTGTCTCCGACGACCGCTGAGCTCACGGCGGCAGTCGCGGCCGCTCACACGCCCCAGGCGGTCAGCTACGCCCGGACGAACCTGCGCAGGCCTGGCCGGCCGGAACCGGCCGGAATCACCGTGGCGGACAACGGGATCCCGGCGTACTCGCTCGATCCGGCCTTCGTGCGCGGTGGCGGGGCGGGCCCGGCCGCGATCCTCGCGTATGTCGCCGTCGTGGCGCGAACCGACGACGGGCGCGTCACGACGATCCAGGCCAGGCCGGTCCTCGCCGGCCGTCCGGACTCGGGCTGGCGGGTGGGCAGCGCCCTCTCCGGCGACGACGAGGCTCAGCTCGTGCGCCGGCTGAGCCCGGGATCGGTGCTGCTGAGCGAACCCCAGATCAACGGCTGGTACGAGCTGGGTGCGAGGGGAGTGCGGCTGTTGCGTGCCAGCTTGCCGCAGAGCCAGGTGGGCGCACTGGTCCCGTTGAGCGAGTACCAGCACCAGGTCCACGACCGGTATGCGGCCCGGCAGCCGGGTCTCGCTGGACCACCGAGTCATTCGTCGTCCCCGCCTTGGTGGCTGTTCGGCCTGGCCGCGGCGGCCGCCGTGATCGCGGTGATCGTCGGGCTGCGCCGCCGTCGTTCGAAGAGGCCCGGTCCGCTCGGGGACGAGCGGCGAGCGTTCGCTCCGTGACCTGCCGACGTTCGAGGTGGACTGGGAGCCGGAGTGAAGGCTCGCCTCGGGAGTGGCGCAGACGTGGCAGGACCGGTGCCGCTGCCAAGCAGCGCCGTCCGGCACCTGGAGGGGGTTGGGTGCTCGCTGTCGCCGGAGACCCGGGCCAGAGCAAGCCGAAGACCCCGTCGTCGGAGGGATCCGAACACGGTGCTGGTCCTGCGGATGCACTTGGCGCAGCAGGACGAGGCCAAGGCCCGCTTGGGCGCTGCCTGGGTCAACACGGACCCGAACTCGACGGCAGCCCGTTGCATCCGGCCGACGTGGCGGACGAGTTCGCGCGATTGATCAGGCCGGCCGATCTGCCTCGTTGAAGGTGGCCGGGATCATCCCGAGGAAGCCGTAGACCGGGCCTGCGCTCTCGGGCTCGCACGAGACCACAGTGGACAGTGGGCAAGTGGAAGAAAACGTTCCGGATACCACAAAACCCCAGGCCGAAGAGAATCAGACCTGGGGTGGTGGGGTGTGCGCCATCAGGGACTCGAACCCCGAACCCGCTGGTTAAGAGTGGTGATCTTGAGGTTTCGGATGGTGTCGCGTGATGCCGGGTCAGGTCTTTTTCTCGGTCGTCGGTTCGCGACGGTACCGGCCTGTGTCGCGATCTGTCGTCCCGTCCGTGCGCTCTCGGGCTCCCCTCGGGCTCGCAGCTGCCGGGCCATGTCGCCTGGTCCAAGCCTCCTACGGCGACCGCTTGGTGGAGGGCGAGGCGGCTATCCCGAGCAGGTTGACGGGGCGGTGCGGACGTGAGGCGACTCAAGGACTGGCTTGCTCAAGACCTTGCTCTGTCCATCCAATGCGTCTGCACCGGTCTGGTCGCACTTGGTGCGGCGTACGCCTCGTACCGTCGTGGACGTGAGTTCGCACTCCGCTTCGGCGCGGACGGCGTGACCGCATCAATCTGGCCGCTGCTGGTGGACGGCTTGTTGACGATCGCGACGGTCGAGTTGTGGAAGATTCACCGCGGCGGTCGTCCGGCGGGTAGATGGGTGGCGTGGCTGGCGTTCGTGTTCGGCATCTGCCTGTCGTTGGTGGCGAACATCTGCTCGGCGCCGGCGTTGAGTCTGTTGCAGGTGACGGTGGCGGCGTGTACGCGGCTGGTCTTGCTGCTGACGGTCGAGTTGTTGAACGGTGCGTTGAAGCAAAGGTCTCGTGAGACTGGCTCCGAGACCGCGATCGCCGGTAGCGAGACACGCGGACAGTCTCCCGAAAGGGAACCGAGCGAGGAGACCGCCGAGACGACCGATCTGACGGCGGTCTCGCGACCGGCCATGGAGAGTCCCGAGCGAACGGCCGAAGAGAGAATGTGGGATTACTACGTCGGCGAGCGAGCCTGCGGTCGCACGCCGACGGGCGCTGAACTGGATCGAGTGGCCGGAACTCACAACTACGGACGGCGGATTCTCCGACAGTGGAGGACCGAGCAGGATCGGCAGGTCGATGGTCCCGGACGTTCTGCAGCGATTCGTGCGGCAACGACGTCCGTGAGGGCGGTCATTTCCTCGGGTCTGCCGTCGTGATGCTGATGTGCCGCTGGACAGTTGCCGTCTCGAGCGAATTGTCATTCGCGGCGACGGCAAGCGGATCATCCAGCAGGACGTTCAGGAGCACGTCGTGCTCCTGGTAGACGGCTCGCCCGCGGTCAGTCAAAGCGGCGACCAGTTCGGGAGGGGTCTCCTCGGGCAACGGTCCGAGCGGCACCGCGGACGGGGCGGTATTCGCCTCGGTGACCGTGGCGTGGTCCATTGCCAGGATTCTCGCTCCGTACAGCTTCCGCACCTGGGCAGCGATGATGAGGCCGTCTCGGTCGACGTCACCCGCGTAGCTCAACCGCACCCCGCAGTCGATCGCGCGCTGCAGGAACGCGTGGTCGACTGCTCGCAGGTGCCCGCTGGTGCAGGCGATCGGACCGGTGAACCCCGCGGCCAGCGCCGCTTCGATCACCGACGGATTCTCGACGACCAAGACAGCCTCGTCAGCCAGGGTCGGTGGGTTGACGGTGAGGTCGAACAGCGTCAGCGGCACCGGGCCGCCGCCCAACCTGAGCCGCTCGTCGACGACGCCGATGCCCGAAGCCTGCAGGTTCAGCACCACGACTGAGGACGACAGCCGGTCTGCGAGCACCCCCGACCGCGCCAGCAGCGCTCTCGCTGCGTCGGGCCGGGACACCATCGGCTCGCCTGCCCGTTCGGCGACGGCTTCGACCAAGCGCCGACCGATGAGTTTGTCCAGGTCGAAACCGTGGGGGTCGCCGGTGCAGTCATGAGCCAGTTTGGCCAGCGTCACCGGAGGAGTGCCTGGCCGGCGGAGCCGATCGATCTTTGTCACGGCTGTCGCGAGGTGCCGTGACTCGGTCCGAACCGAGTCGATGTCGGTGTCCGCAACGCCGGCGGCTCGGATCCGCTGCGCGAGCAGCGGCGCGGCCGCCAGGGTGCGCTGAACTTCGGTCCAGAGCGCCGCGCGTGCGGCCGCGCTCGCGGCGCGGCCGGCCGCGTGGTTTGCCACCGGCCGCCCTGTCGCCAGCTCGGCGATTGCTGGGAGGTACTCGGCGGCAACACCGAGCTTGGCCAGCAGCTCGCGCACCGGTACCTTGGCCACGCCGGCGGCGGGCGAGATCGCCGACTTCCCGCGGCGCCGTCGAGTGTTGGTGTCGAGCCAGCTGCGCAGGAATGCGACGCCGGCCGCGGACAGTCCGGTGACCGAGACCGTGGCGAGCTCGGCGGGATCGTCCACCTGGCACAGCCGCTGGTGAACCGCCTGCCACAGGAGAGCGAGATCCGTGTCTTCGGCCAGAGCGCGTGCAGCTGCCGGGAGCTCCGCCGCGGTCATGGCCGGGCCTCGCCGCTGCGGAAGCGGTCGGCGACAAGGACCGGCTGCCCGGAGCCGGTCCACAGCCACGGCGTGGACACTCCCACCGAGCCTGACTGGGTGACCTGCGCGATCATCACCCGGCCCGACTCGGCCTTCAGCAGTGCACTCATCTCTGGGGCGGTGGAGAGGACGTCGAAGTTCCACTCGCGCAGCAGACCCAGGAGCTTCCGTACGTTCTGCGGGTCGAACGCGGCGTTCATCTCGTCCACGAACAGCATCCGCGGGCCTGCATAACCTGGGGCTTCGTACATGGACCACGCTGCCGCCAGCAGGGGCAGCATCGTCGCGAGGCGCATTTCGCCGGTGCTGAAGGAGGCGAGCGGGTTCGATCGGGGAGTCAGTGCACGGAACGCTTCTGTCTTGCCGTCGCCGAACGACGCGTGGGTGACCTTGATAACCCACTCGTGCCACGCCCGGTAATCGAAGGTGTGTGCGACACGCGCCTCCCAGGTCTCGCCGTTCGCGTCCTCGAGCCGTTGCCGTAGTACCTCGTACATCTGCTCGAACGTTTCGTCGGAGGGCAGTGCCTTCACCAGGTCGATCATGCGTTCGGCGTCGGGGTCTTTCTTGACCTTCCAGTCGACCTCGACGCCGACCCGCGCGACTCCCGTGCGCACGTCCTCAAGGGTGGCCCGAATCTGCCGGACGAGGTCTTCCGCGGCGGTCCGCCGCGTGGCGATTTCCCGGCGCAACGCGGTGAACATGCTGGTCTTGAGTGTGGACTTGACGTCTCCGCGGAGATCATTCTCCAGTTGTTCCGCCGTCTGGTGCAAGGTCAGGACCGTAGTGTGCAGGTCTTCTCCGCTGAGGGCGTCCGGTGCGGCGACGACCGCGCGGCGCCAGTCGGTGCCGGGAATCGTCTGCACCGTGACCTGCCGGTCGAACCGGGTCAGCGCCGCGCTGACCTTCCTGGCTTCGGTCTCCAGCCGCAGGCGTCGGTTCTCGAGCAGCTTGGTGAGCTCCTCCCGGCTGTGCCCGCGCGGTTCCGTTGCCAGCAGAGCGGATCCCCAGGCGAGCGCGGCGGTGAGGTTCGCCGGCCGGCCGTCGTCGTCGACGGCGATGTTCGCGGCCACGGGCACGACCGATTCGTCGACCAGCCGGTACATGCGGTCGAGGCAGCGTTCTCGCGTGTCTTCGGCCTGTTGCCGTTGCGGTGCGATTCCCTCCAGAGTGCTTTTTGCGCCGGCTGCAGCGACTTCGGCCCGCGTGATCTTGTCCTTGATCCGGTCGACCTCCTCCCGCGCTGCCTGATGGGCTTGCGTCATCTCTTCGAGGGCTCGGCGGAGTTCTTCATAGGCCGCGCCGTAGAGCTTGCGCAGTTGTTCCACCTCTGCCTGCGCGCTCACTGCGGCCGCACTGCCTTTCGCTGCTTCGCCTTGGGCCGTGCGGCTTCGACGGCGTTGGTCGGCCGCGGTCTCCGATGTGCGCCGAGCTTGGGTGCGCAGCCGTTGTGTCCGGTCGACGATCTCCTTCCACGAGCGGACCTGGACGGCCAAGTGGGTCACCTCGTCCGCGAACGCCTCCAGTGCCCGGCGTTCGGCGGGCAGCGACAGGCCGCCACCGAGATCCACCGCCTCGTTCAGTGCCTTCAGGGCTTTCCGGGTTTCCAGCCGGGTGTACTCGAGCTGCTCGACTATGCGCACGACGTTCCGTTGAGCGCCTTGCAGCCGGTTCGTGGCTTCGTTCTCGTCTTCTCGTGCGGTGACGAGCGCAGTGAGGGGTGGAAACCCGGCGCGTTGCTCGTCCGCGCTCGCTTGTTCGCGGACCGCGTCCTGCCAGGCGGCCGTGGCTTGTGCTGTGGCTTCGTTGCACCGGGCGAGGTGCTCTGCGGCGGCCTCCGCGGCCTCGGACGCCGTCTCGGCTTTCCCCGCCGCGGCGGCGAGCTCGGCCTGGATATCGCTCAGCACCCGGTTCCGAGCAGCCTCCTTCTCACGTAGCCGGTCCAGCACCGCTCGCCGCGCCGATTCCGCCTTCACGAGCCGATCCGTGGCGTCGCCGTCAGCTCGACCGGCGTTCAGCCGAGTGGTCTGTGCTCGGGTGCGAGCCTCCTGCCACGGCCGTGATGACGGGAGGCTGTCCCGCTCGTTGACTGCTTCGGCGAGCACGGCTTGCTGGTGCGTAACATCAAGTTCCGCAGTCTCACGGCGTTGCGTCAATTCGGCATGCAGCGCTTCGAGCCAGGCGACGCGCTCGGCCCGCGCTCGTTCCCGCGCGGTCGCGCCGATGTGGCGGGTGACGTATCCCGCAGGCGCGGCGGCGGTCAGCGCCCCGGTCCGCACAGTGGTGATACCGGCGTCCGTCTCGTCGAGCGAAATGCTCCGCAGCAGGGTATTCAGCTGGCCGGAGGCTACCGGCGACTCCGGCTCCGGAGACAGGACATCGGCCAGAGTCAGGCCGGTCGGTTGCTCCCGTCCGGACAGGACGACGTCGCCAGCCCGTGCCCGGCCGTCGGAGGTGACAACGGCATCGAGCAGCCCTGCCACCAGGAGTGCACCCTCGCATGCGTTCCGCCGCTGCGTGCCGACCTCAGGCCGGAAATCTACCAACGTCCACAAAGGATAGCCGTCGGTGCGGGTGCGCCAGACGGGAACGGGCGGTGGCGCCGGTTTCTGCCGCGCCTGGTCGAGCTCGGCGGTGACAGCGCTCAGCTCCTCGTCCAGTCCGGCGATGACAGCCTCGGCCTTGGCGATCTGCCCGTCGATCCGCCTGATCGCGACCTGGCCCGCGTTACCCACCGCAGTCCGCAGCGCTTGGTCGTCGAATTCGACGAGCAGTTCGAGGGTCTGCTCGGACACCTGTACCGGTAACGCGATCCGCGTGAGTTGTTCGCCGGTCCGGTCGATGCGCAGCTGTGAGATCGCATCGATCGAAGGCAGGGCGCCAGCCAGTGAAGTCGGGTCGAGGTGCTGCAACGCCGATCGCCACCGGTCGACGCCGGCGTGCCACCCGCGCAGCTCGTCCAGGGCTGACTCGGTCGAGTCGAGCTGCTCGACGAAGTGCTCGTGACGGGACAGCTGGGCGGCTTCGGCCTCTCGAGCGTGCTCTGCCTCGGCCTCCCGGGCGCTCTCGGCATCCTGTGCCGCTGCCACGTCCGACTCCTGCAAATGTGCTGCTTCCCGCGCGCGCTGCCTCTCGACCTCACCCGCAGTGCGGTCCGCGATCGAACGCGTGGTCGCCGCGTCCCGGACAGCCTGATCCCGCAGCTGCTCGGCGGTGATCTTGAGTATCTCGTGTCCGGCCGTGTCGAGCCGCTGCCTGATCGACGCGGTCTGCTGATCGGCCCAGTCCACGAGCCGGTCCGGGACGACCCGGCCGTCGACCGGGTCCGGGTCGAACAATCCATCGGGCACCGCAGGGAAGTGCGTCGCCGACTTCTGCCAAGCGACGACGGCGGCTTCGACACGTCGTTCGGCTTCTTCCCGCGAAGCCGTGCACTCTTTCAGCGTGTCCCGGTGGCCGCCCGCCTCCTCCTCCACCTTGCGGTGCTGCTCGGCGGTGGCGACTGCGATGCCATTGGCCGTCTCGACTCCGTTCAGAGCCGTGGCTACCGTCTTGATCTTGTGCTGCCGGTTTTCCGTCCAGGCCAACGGAGTCTCGACGAGGGTTTCGGCCGCGACGTCGACCGCGGCAGTTTCCGGATCCAGCTGGCCCGCCTTCGCGAGCTCGGAAGTGGCGCCGGCCAGGTTCGTCACTGCGCCGTCCGCTTGAATTTTCGCCGCGGTGGTGGTGAGTTCCTGCGTGATCTTGGTCAGGCTGCGCTGGGCGTCGACGGCGTCCTGCGCGGCGGTAGCGGCGTCCTGCGCCGCCGTCGCCGCATCTACTACTGCCTGGCCCGCGCGCTCTTTCGCGGCCTCGGCGCTGTCGGCAAGACTGCGGGCTCGTTCTTCCTTGTGCGGCAGCTCGGCGCCGGCGTGGTCGCGGACCGCGGTTTCCGCAGCCCGGTGGTCGCCTTCGCGCAGCTGCAGACTGTGGTTCGCCTCGTCGAGCGCGGACTGTGCCTGCGCGATGGCGGCGTTCGCGTCTTCGAGCTTCTTCTCGGCCGCGCGTTCCGACCGAGTGAGGTTGTCGAACTCCGTGTTGGCCGAGCGCAGAGCGGCGGCCATGGTGAGCGCGACCGCTTGCCGGTAGAGCTCGTAGACGCGGTCGGTGTCGGCGAGTTTCTTCGCTTGTTCCTTGGTGTCGGCGAGCTGAGTTTCCAGGGTGGCGATGCGCTGCATCGCCGATGCGATCTCGGTCAACCGCGTCTGGTCGAGCGCTGGCAGCGCTCCGGTGAGCACGGTGAGCATGTCCTTGGCCGAGATCTTTTCCGCGGTTCGGACGCTGCGGAGGGTCCGCAGGACGCTCAGCAGGGCGTCGTACTGGATCTCGTCGAGCGGCGCGAAGACCCGCGTCCGGACCGCGGTCCGGTAGTCGGCTTCGGTGCCGATGGTGCTCAGGTGCGCGGCCGCTTTGGGCTTGAGCCGCGGCGCGTCGGTGAACAGCTCGCCGTGGTGGGCGGCGAGCTGTTCGGCCACGCTGTCGATGCCGGTTGGGTTGCGGTCGACGTGCAGGGTGAGCTCCTGCCCGACGCGGCCGGGGACGAGGAAGAACGCGCGCAGCAGTGCCTGGCCGGACGAGCGCAGCCACAGGCCCGTCGTCAGGTACTCCGTCCGGCCGGTCTGCGGGTCGGTCCGACCGTATTCGAGCCACCAGACCCCGGTTTTGTCCTCCCGGTCGCGGTTGTCGGTGTGTCGGCTCAGCAGCGTGCCGGCGGCTCGCCCGGACACGCTCAGTGCCGTTTGAGAGGTGTCGCCGTCCAGCAGGACGGTCACCAGCTGCGATGCGGTGAGTGACTTGCCTGATCCGTTGCGGCCGATGAACGCGAGCCAGCCGTCGGCGAAGTGGAACTCTTCGTCGGCCCACTTCCAGCTGTTGAGGACGCCGGCGCGGGTCGGCTGCCACCGCCCGGTTACGGCCGGCGCGCCGTGGTCGGTCTGCGGTGCGGTAGGCATCAGGCGATTCCTTCCGGAGCATCGAAAAGGGTGGGTGTTACGGCTCTATGCTCGCTGTTCGCTCCGGAGGCGGTGTGGAGCCTGACCCGCCACATCCGCACCGCAGGCGTGGGCCGCCACCTCGGTTCCGGGACATCGTCGGCCGGTTCGGCCACGAGGAAGCCCGCGTCGACGAGTCCGTTCGCCGCTGCTTTCGCCAGCGCCCGGAGCTGTCCGCCGTAGGCCGCCGCCCAACGTGGCAAGTCCTCCCTGACCTGTTCGAACAACGTGACGATCTCCTCGATCGCCACGACGCGCTCGCGTCCGTCGAGCGTCGGATCGCGGGTACTCAGGTGCCGGAGCAGGGCAAGCGCGGCCTGACGTTCGTTGCGTCTGCCGTTGGGGAAGTCGAGCGTGCTGCCCAGCTGAGACGGGTCGCTGACCTGCCACCAGTCATGGCGCACGGTGGCAACCAGGCCGAGGGCGTGCAGCACGCTGAGCGCACGGCTGCGGCCGGTGGTCGACTGCAGGTAGTCGTCGGCCACCGGGTCGACGCCGGGGTCGTCCACCAGCCGTCGCATCGCCCGCAGCCGGCGCCGGGTGGTCTCGCTCCGCGCGGCGCGCCGGGCTTCGGGCCCTTCGGCGAGATCGGGTTCGTCCTGGTCGTCGGGGAGCTCGTCGTCTTCGGTGATCCGGTCGGTGGCCAAGGCCCGGGCGTGCCGGCGGGGCGGCAGCTGCGCCAGGTTGAGCAGCGACGGCGAAAGCGAGGAGAATTTCGCGGTCAAGCGGTCCCGGGACGAGGACACCACTGCGTCACCACCGTCACCGGCCGCCTGGTCGAGCGACCGGTCGACGGCGATGGTCCCGTCGGCCTGCAGCAGGCGCAGCGCATCGACGAGACTGTGCCGGTTGCGGTGTGCCTCCTGCTTGCTCACCCCGTCACCGGGCACGACGGGGAATCGCGGGAGCAGGTTGCTCTCACTGTCGGTCGCGCAGACCTGCGCCACCGACTGCAGCAGGTCGTTCAAGGTCATCCGGGGGCGTCGCCACAGCTGTTCGCAGGCAAGGGCGGACAGCACCAGCACCAGCTGTGACGCCGGCACCGGGTCCTGTCCTTCGCGACGGATCCGCAAGCCGCGTGCGCCTGGGACGTCCTCCCGGCGCTTGTGCAGTCGGATAAGGTCCGCGGCCTCGAGCACTTCCAACGTCCAGCCGAGTTCGGTGTGGAAGAACCTGGCGAGCTCGGCGCGGCCGCGGCTCGCGCTCCGGTACAGCTCCGGCTCCCGCTCGGCAAGCAGCCTGCCCTGCGCGATCAGGACCCGTGCTCCCTCGGCGAGATCCGGGTGGAGCAGCGTGTCGTGCCTCATGCGACCCTCCTGGGCCGGCCGGTGGCCGGCGGTTCCGGGCTCGGCATCGTGGCCCCGGCCGGGACCACCGTGACGAGCAGCCGCGGCGCGGTTAGGTCGCCTTCTGACAGCGGCACGGTGACCTGTTCGCCGCGGCCGGCCAGCCGTACGCTCACCAGCACCCCGGCTTCGTCTGCTTCGGCCTGCCCGACTCCTGTCGCTGGCTCCACCATGTCCAAGGCGAGCTGGATCGTGTCGAATAGCACCGCAGCCGTCTCACCGTCGAGGCCCGTAAAGTGCTCGAGCCCGACCTCTCCCGGAGTCAGCAGGGCCGCGGCACAGCGCCGCCGGTGTTCGGCCTGGGAAGCGGCCTCCGCCAAGGCCGCTTCCCGCTGCGCGCTGGCATCCACGACCTTGCGCGGGCGGCCACCCGCCGGGCCGTGCCGCTCATGTTCGCGCAGGGTCAGATCCACACCGAACGAGGCCTGGCCGGCCGCGGCGCTGGTAGCGTGCTCGACGTCCTCCTCGGCCGGACCGGACACGACGTGCCACGCGGGCCAATCCCCGAAAGCCGCCGCATACACCTGCCGGGCCGCATCATCGTCCGGCTGCCGGTGCAGGGACTGGGCGAGCAGCCGGAAGTCCACTGCGAGATCCGAGCCGCGCAACCGTGCGTTGTACCGCCTATCGACCGCATTGAGCAGCGTGTTCACCGCCCCGTAGGCCGATTCGACGAGCCGGTGCACACTGCCGCCGGGCACGAACCACGCCTCCAGCGCGGAGAGCAGGGCGACGCGGTCGGTCACCCAGTGCTGCTGCGCGGCCGGATCGAGCAGCCCGGCGTGCTTCACAGCGCATTGCACGACGTGCTGGTGGCCGACTTGCCGCAGCGCCTCGAGGGCGGAACCGACGCGCACGAACGCCCGGTCGTACTCGCGGGCGAACTGCCGCAGCGCTTCCACGACCCGGTCGCGGTTACCGTCGAAGACATCGTCCTTCGTCACGTCCGACTGGACGAGCTGGCCGAGGGCGTCGTAGAAGTCGGCTGTGACGCGCTGGAGTTCCGCGATGCGGGTCTCAACGTTGCTCAGGTCCGCGTCGAGCAGCCCGTGCTCGTCCTGGTTCCCGGCGTGCCCGAGCAACGTCCGTATCGTGTCTTCGACGCTGTCGAGCAGCCGGCTCGGCAGTTGGAGTGCGCGATCGGCGGATAGCACCGCCGTGCGGACGGCCGCGACGATCGCGCGGCCGCGGCGGGTCAGCGCCCAGGCCTCCTGTCGGCTGATGACGCCATGGAGATTCCGCAGCGGAGCGGCGAAGTCGCGGAACGGGCTTCGCGAACTCCCACTGGGCGAGCTGGTCCAGCAGACCGCGCAGTTCGGCGTCGGTCAACGGATCGTGGAACCCGACCGCGCGCAGCCTCTCCCCGATCTCGCCCAGCGTCGCTTGAGGGCCGCGGGTGCTCAACTCCTCGAGGGCGGCGAGCAACGCGGAATACCGCTCACGAACCAGGTCGTTGTGATGCGAAAAAGCCACCCAATCGCTCGCAATGACCTGCCGCCACCACTGCGGCGGCTGGTCCGGTGAAGCGTGCGAAATGGTCACAGGGCCTCCCTGCCTGGACAGTCGTCGCGGGCATTCCGGTTGTATCAGCGCAGTATGGGACTGCCCACCGACAAAAACGGTGCGCGGCCGTCGTTGAAGGAGCATCGAAGTGTCGTTGGCTCCGGCGAATTCCTGCTGGTAGGCGCCGTGGTGATCGGCTAAACGGGTGATCTTGCGGGCGCAGTCGAAGGCTCAGTGGACAAAAACGCGTCATTTTCCGGTCATCGGTTCCGATCCGGCTCGTGCCCGGCTGACCCTGTGGATCAGGAACCCGGTTGTGGATCGCTGCGAATGGTTCCGCGGCCCGGGAGGGGGGAGTTCGGTGGCAAGCCGGCGCTGCGCGGACCCGGCCGTCAAACCCTGCGACCTCGTTCACGTTCGCGGTCCATGTTCCACTCCGGACACCGGGGAAGCGGGGGCATGGGCACAACACTCCGAAAAACTTCCTTCCGGACTGAAACACCGCGAAGCCGCCGAGCGATCAGGGGGTGACTGTGGAGGGCCGCAACCCCGTGGCCCGCACCGTATGCGGTGATGCGTGCCGCGAAGCGGTGGCTGATCGAGGGAGTCGTCTTGAGCGCTGGCACCGAGCCCGGCACCGACAAGCAGATTGCCGAGCGTGGTGCTGTGCTCGCCGAGGACGAGCGGCAAAGCCTCCGGCGGGCTCGGATCGCGAAGTCGGCCGCTGCCGCTGTCAGCCAGGCCGACCTCGTCGGGGAGATCCCGAAGCTCGACAGCCGCCAGACGACCAGCCTTCACCAGCATCTCAAGCTCCGCGCCGGGGCATCGCTCGCCAATGTCGCCTTGACCGTCCGGTCCACGCTTGCCCGCGCTGATGACGAACACGCGGCGCTGGTTCTCCGCGATTGCTTCCGCCAACCTGTCCTGGTGACCGCGGCAACAGGCGAGCTGTCGGAGAGCCAGCTCGCCGCGATCCTCGGCGCGGATGCAGACGAACTCGGCCGGCTTGTCGAATCGCTTCACAAGACCAGGCTGTACGAAAATCTGCTCGACCTCGAGCACTTCGGGTCGACACCGACGGTACGGGCGGCGGCCTGGTCATCGATGCTCGGGGCCGGGCGCGTCGGGGCAGTGGCCGCACTGGGATGGCTCGTCGCCGATCCGCCCGCGTTCTGGAACGCGGCTCAGACCGAAACCGCTCGGCAGGTGTGGCGGACGGTTCGCGAGCGGCATCCATTGCTGCCGGAAGCTCCGGTGCCGCTGGCCACCCTCGTCGATGTGGCTTCCGCTCTGGACGAAGAGAACGAGCTCGACGCTGTCACCCGGGAAACAGCGACTTCGGAGGGCACCGGAACGCCCCGGGAACGTTCCGGCAGGAGTGAGCCGACCACGCTGGCCGAGCTCGCCGCCGAGGTGGAGCGGGTCGAGCAGGAACGCCAAGCGATTGCCGGCGACGTCCTGCCTGCGTTGGTTCGTGCGGTCGCGGACGGCGTCCCGGCCGAGCCGTCCTGCCTGGCCCGGGTCGCGGAGTTCTTCGCGAACCTGACCGAGTTGCTCGTGGCTGCGGCGGCCACCGATGACGATGAGCCGGTCACGAGCTTGGCGACTGCCGACCAGGCCTTGCAACGCGCGCGGAAGACTGCCGACGAAGTGGATGCGGCCGCCGCCCGAGTCGGACGAGTCCGGCGGCTCACGACGTTGAACGGACCGAAGGTCGTCGCAGCCGACATCGCGCGGATTCGATCCCTGGCGAGGGACGTGACCGTCGAAAGCGATGCCGAGACGGTCGCCGGCCTGGCCGCGCTCGTCGAATTAGTCGAGCTCGCCGGTAGTGACCCGCAGCGGGCCGTGGAACTCGTCCGGACGGTCAGCTCGGCGGTCCCGGCGGCGAATCCACTGTTCATGTTCATCAACGATCGCGGCAGTTTCACGCTCGGCGGCCTGGCCGCCCCCAAGACGGCAGGCGCTCCGGAGGAGACCGTCGACGTCGCGAAAGTCGTGGCCGACCCTGATGCGGGGCCCCCCGATGACAACGGGAGCGACGTTTCCGTCGAAGAAGAGGGGACCGTGGAGCAGCCGGCCGCTCAGCGCAGCGAACCGGGACTCGAAGATGTTCTCGCGCAACTCAACCTCACCGTTCCCGTGCCGCGCCCGACCGCCGGTGCGCTGCCTGCCGGTGCTATCCCGGACGGGTCTGGCGTCTCCGCCGATCCGGTCGTGCCGGGCGAGTCCGGTTCGGTCGCGCTCTACAGTGAGCTTCTGCGTTGCGGTGAGCTGTCTCTTGCGTACTGGCTGACAGTCGCCGAAGACGTCGGCGCACCGCTGCAGACCGCACACCGGCTCGCCGCACTGGCCGGTGCGATCAAGACGTCCGCCGGATCCAACGCGGCAGCGTTCGCGTCGACGGTGGCCGGCCTCGAACCGAGCGATCTCAAAGACCAACCAGGCGCACAGATGCTCGTGTACGGCGCATCCGTGCGAGCTGGCTTGCTTTCCCCCATCGCGGGTGCGTCCGATCCCCTGCGGGACGCCACCACCAGTGTGGTGCGGTCCGGCGGTGCTGTCGGTGAATTGACCGAGTTGCTTCTGAACGCCATCTATGCTGGGGTCCACCTGACTTCGCATAACGTCGGCACGGTCGTCGAGGCGGCCGAAGCCGCGTCCGAACACAACGCTCTCGCCCGAGATGCCGCCACCAAGCTGAAAAACGCGCCGAACCGCACCATCAAATACGCCCCGGCAACCGACCTGTGGCAGATGTGGATGGCGCCCGAGGACGGCTACCTCGGCAAACCCCTGAGCATTGTCGCTTCGGGGTCGCGGTCGCCGAGTGACCTGACCTTCATCCGCAACCGGATTGCGGAGCTGCGCTCGCCCCGCGATCTCGAGCAGAAGCTCGATAGGTCCACATCGAGCATCCGCAGCGGCAAGCGCGCGGCCAAGCGGATCGAAGCCCGGGCACGGACCACGTTGCTCGACTGGACCGGCGAAGTCACCGAACTGCTTTCTGAGTGGGTCACCGTGACGGAACCACTAGCCCCTTCCGACGACGAAACGTGGATGAGCGACCCGATCGCCGACCTGCAGGCGAAAGTGGCCGCCGTGCGCGAGCAAGCGCTCGCGGAGCTGGAGCAGCTGCGCGACAGCGGCGACAAGGTCCGTGACGCCGCGGCCGACGCCGGGCTGGCGTTGCTGAACGACGCGCTGGACCTGCTGATGGGAACCGAACTGGTCGTCGGGCCGGAGATCCCGTGCGAACGAGTCCTCGGCGGACCGCTCACCCTCGCCCCCAAGGTCGAGCTCACCCAGTCGATGACGCCGCGTCGCGGGATCGAGGTGGAGGACATCGTGGTCGCGTTCGACGCGCTCCGCGCCGGCGAGCAGGGTTGGAGGATGGCGTTCGACGCGCGCGCCCAGCGGCACGACCAGGTGGGTACTCAGCTGCTGATCGAAACGCTGCGGCCGCGGAACCCCCGGCTGGCCCAGCGGCTGTCCGCCGCGCGCGACAAGGCGATCGACGTGTCTGTCGCCCAGCTCGACGAGCGCACCGCCGCGCTCGCAGCGCGCATCGACTCCGACCGGTTGTTCGGCCGGTTGAGCGTCGACCAGTGGACCGATCTGACGACCAGGGCGAGTGCCTGCCAGCCCGGGCGCCGCGGCACCCGTACCGACTTCGACGTCATGCTCCACGACCTCGACGCGATCGAGGCGGAGCGGGCCGAGGCGGTGACCGCGGCCATCGCCGCCGCGCGAGACACGCTCGACACCGCCGGCATGCCAGCCGACGCCATCGAACGAATCGAACGCCGGATCAGTGATGGTGACCTGACCACCGCGGCGGAGTACGTGGAAACGATTCGGTCAGGTGGCCGGCTGCCCAGTCCACGGGGCGACGTCGATCATCTGTCGCTCTTCTCCAAGTCGTTTCCCGACGCGTTCGCGGCCACCCGCCCCGGGATCGGTGCCGGTGTCCACCCGATGCTGAGCCAGCTGCGGCAGGCGCTGGAGGCCGGCACGCCGACCGTCGACATCTCCGCCGATGCGCTCGCCGAGTCGCTGGCTTCGGCCAAGATCAAGCTGGAGAACGTCGGCCGGGGAACGACGTCCGCGGCCCGGATCGAGCAGTGGACGCTGCTGGCGGAGGCCCGTTCGTTCGACGCCCGGGTCAGCAGCGTGAAGTCGGTTGTCGAACAGATCGGGTTCGCGTTCGACAAGTCCACCAACCCACCTGCCCGGCGTGGGCACGCCGGCGGCCGCGTCTCATGGCTGGACCTGCACGGTGTCCGAGCCACCTCCGGCAAGGCCCTGGTGCCGGCGTTCGGGTCGGGGATGAGCCCGTCGGGCGATTCTTTGCGGTTGCTGGGCATCTGGCGCGGCCCCACCCCGCGCGAGCTCGTGGAGATGCTGCGCGACGAGCCGAGCGACAACTCGATCGTGGTCTTGTACTTCGGCACGCTCGATGCGATCGCGCGCCGCGAGCTGGCGAGCCTGTTCCGCGGCGACCGGCGGCTGCCGCCGACGATCGTGATCGACGACGCCGCGTTCGCATACCTGTCGTGCCAGCCGGAGCCGAGCCGCGAGATCACTATGTCGACCTTGCTGCCGTTCACGGCCTCTTCACCGTTCACCCCGGACGTGCCTGGTGCGAGCATCCGGCAGGAGATGTTCTACGGGCGCAGCGACGAGCGCGCGAAGATCATCGACATGATGGGCCCGTGCATCGTGTACGGCGGCCGGCAGCTCGGCAAGTCGGCGCTGCTGCTGGAGGCGGCCCGGAAGTTCGACGACAAGCACAACCGGCACGCGATCTACGAGTCGATCTTCAAGATCGGCCTCGCCGTGCCCGTCGACGCGGTGTGGACGACGTTGTGGCCGTTGCTGGCCGCCCGGGACATCGTGCCGCAGGACATCCCGGCGGGGGATGTCGCCGGGGCGCTCACCCGGCACGTCGAGGCCTGGATCTCGGCCCGCCCTGGCCGGCAGCTACTGCTTCTGCTGGACGAGTCCGACAAGTTCCTCGACGGTGACGCCGAGGCGGTGAACGGGATGTTCACCCACGTCACGCACTTCAAGGAACTGATGGAGCGAACCGGCCGCGCGGTGAAGGTGGTGTTCGCCGGGCTGCACCAGACGGCCAGGTTCGACCGGCTGGCGAACCACCCGCTGGCGCACTTCGGGGAACCCATCTGCGTCGGTCCGCTCGCCCCGCAGGCCGCCTACGACCTGCTGACCCGGCCGCTGCACGCGCTCGGGTACCACTTCGACGACCACGACCACGCCGCGCGGGTGCTTGCGCTGGCGAACAACCAGCCCGCCCTCATCCAGCTGTTCGCCGCTCAGCTACTGCGCAATCTGCAGGCCGCCAAGATGCCCGGCACCGCGCCTCCGCAAACCGTGCACGCTGAGGACATCGAGCGCGTATGGGCCGATGCCGGCCTGCGGACTTCGTTCCGCAGGCGGTTCGACTGGACCCTCGAACTCGACCCGCGGTACAAGATCATTGCCTACAGCGTCGCACTGCACGCCCACGCAGACGGGATCGAGACGACGATGACCCCGAGCGAGCTGCGGGCCGAGTGCGAGACGTGGTGGCCGGCTGGCTTCTCCGCCGAGGACGTCCGCACCGGTGAGTTCCGGGCCTTGCTCGACGAATGCGTGGATCTCGGCGTGCTTTCCTACACCAACCGCGGGTACCGGCTGCGAACGCCGAACGTGCTCGACCTGCTCGGTACGCAGGAAGAAGTCGAAGCGGTTCTGGATCAAGCCGAGTCGATCGAGCTGCCGGAAAGCTTCGACGGCAGCATGATGCGGCCGGTGTTCGGCGACGGGCCGACCCGGGGGCCCTTGACGTCGCAGCAGATCGCGGACCTGCTCGCCGCACGCAGCCAGGTCCGCTTGGTGGTCGGTTCGCGCGCCTTGACCATCGAGCGGTGCCTGAAGGCGCTGCAGGACGAGAACGGGCACGCGGTGTCCGGTCACAGGGAAAGCGTCATGCGGAACGCGACCCCGGCGACGCTGGCCAAAGTGTGCCGGCAGGTGATGCTCACGACCGCTGGCCGCCACGTGATCATGATAGTGGACCTGAGGAATGCTTCCCCGGAGACGGCTTCGGCGACGTGGAAGCAGGCACGAGAGCTGATCGCAACCCATTCCGGGGGCACCCTCGGGGTCGTGCTCGTGTCCGGTCCGGAGCTGGCGGCCACCTGGCCGGTCGCGGCGCGGGAGTCGGACACGTCCTCCGGACTGACCGAGCTGCACCGCTACGACCGCACCGACCTGCGGCTGTGGTTGACCGACACGACCCTGCCCTTCCAGGACAACGCCGCGCGTGAGGAGCTGCTCGCGATCACCGGAGGCTGGCCGATCCTGCTGAACACGGTGGCCGAAGACCTCACCAGGAACGATTCCGGCCTGCGTTCCGATCCCCTGCGCGCGGTCCGGCCGGACTCGATGGACGTCAAGCGTTCCCGGGAACTCGTCGAAGCGTCAGGTGTGCGCAGCGGTACCACGCTGATGCAGGCGTGGAACTTCCTCGTGCGGACCGTTGCCGACGAGGTGACCGACTTGGACACTCTGGCGGATTACCTCACCCTGCACGGAGGCAGCGGTGAAGCCGGTTCGGATGCGCTGACCTCGGCCGCGCTGGCCGACGCCGGGTACAACGGCATGGCGGACGTGCTTGAAGTACTGCGCGTCCTGGGAGTGGTCATCGGGCTACCTGTTGAAGGCGAGTTCAAGCTCGAGCCCGTCATGGTGGCCGCGACCAAGCGCGGGTACGAATGAGCCAGACCCCGGCGCAGCTGCTCGATGCCATGATCCTCGACGCGGCCCGAGCAGCCGTGGAATCGCCGATGTACGCCGAGGAGCAGATCGACGTACCCGGTTTCGCCAAGGTGAACCGGGAAAAGCTGCTGGATCTCATCGCCTGTGTGCCCACCCTGCGAGCGGAGCTTGCGCGGAAGTACCGTGACGACCTGGCCGACACACATCCGCGGCTGGTGGCACTGCTGGGTGCGGACGGGGCGGGCAGTGTCGCGGCGGCGAAGGCGCTGCGGGGCCCGAGGCCGCTTCGAATGCCTCGCGGCCGAACGAGGGCTCGGGTCGGCGGTGGACTTCCGTCCGGCAACGGGGATGGACAGCGGTCACCGGATCCGGCTGCGATCCGGCGATCGGAACGGTTCGGACGACGCCTGGCCGAAGTTCGAGCAGCTCGTGACCAGGCGAGGGCACAACGCGACTATGCCCGGACGGAAACCGACCGATTGCGTCGTGATTTGGAAGCCGCAGAGCAGGATCGGGACGAGTCGCTGGCCGTCAGCGAAGCGCTACGGGCGGAGTTGGCCGCCGAACGTGCCCGGGCGGCGAAACTGGCCACCGACGTTCCGGCAGCGGCGGCCGTGTTGCGGGCCGCGCTCTTGCCGCCGCCGGCTCCGGCCTCGGTCGTCGATGTGGACATCGACCCGCGTGAACGAGAAGCCGAAGGGGCGGTCGGTGCCGCGCAAGCGGCGGAGACCAGAGTCGATCCACGGATTTCCACGGCGCTCGCCAAGACCGAAGTGACGCCGGAACTGCTTCTGGCGATCCTGGACGGGGTACTTGCGCCGCCAGCACAGGCCGAGCAGGTGTGGGTCGGCGAGCCGCGCGAGATCGTGTTGACGCCGCTGGGCGGCGGCACCCACATCGGCGGCTCCTGCATGCTGGTGAGCGCCGGTGACGTCCGGCTCCTCGTCGATGCCGGGATGCGGCCAAGGAAACCGATGGACGACGCCGGACCGGAACACATCGACGTGGCCTTGACCGGGCGGATCGACGCGATCGTGATCACGCACGCGCACAACGACCACGCCGGCTACGTGCCGGCGCTGACCGCGCGTTACCCGAACCTGCCGGTGATCTGCACCCCGGACACCGCTGCGCTCCTGCCGACGATGTGGAACGACTCGGTGCGGGTGTTCGAGCGAGCCCGTGACGACTGCGCTCAACGCGATGAACCCTTGGCGGAGCCTCCTTACGGACAGCCGCAGGTGCTCGCCGCCCAGCACCGCATCCGGGAGGTCCGGTGCGGCCGGGTCGTCGAGATCGCCGACGGTGTCACGATCACGCTGTTCCCGGCCGGGCACATCCTCGGTGCGGCTGGCGTGGTGGTGTCGGCCGGCCCGAACCGCATCACGGTCACCGGAGACGTGTCGGACCTCGAGCAGGCGAGCGTGCCGGGTCTGGTCGTACCAGAGGTGGCCCGCGGGTCGGACCTGCTGGTGATCGAATCGACGTACTGCGGGGACCATGGCTCGAACCGCGAGGCCGAGGTCGAGAAGTTCGTGCGGATGGTGGCCGAAACCGTCGGCGACTCGGCGGCGGCCGGCGGGCGGGTGCTCGTGCCGGCTTTCGCTCTCGGAAGGGCGCAAGAAGTCGCGTTGACGCTGCGCAACCGCCTGCCGGACGTCCCGGTCCTCATCGACGGGATGGCCAAGGAGATCGCGACGATCTACGAGAAGCAGACCGCCGGGAGCGCACGACCGTTGGAGATCTACGGCGATCAGGTGTCGGCGGTGCGGCCGGGTGATCGTCAGCAGCTGTTGCGCACGTTCCGGCGCGGAGTCGTGGTGACCACGTCCGGAATGCTGACGGCCGGTCCCGCGGTGACGTGGGCCCGGTCGATCCTGCCGGACCCGGATGCGGCGTTGCTGATCGCCGGCTACCAGGACGAGGACTCGCCGGGGTTCGAACTGCTCGAGCTGGCCGAAGGCGACCGGCGGGGCACGTTCGCACTCGGCCGCGATGAGCTCGAAGTGAATGCCCGGGTCGCGAAGTTCGGACTGTCGGCACACGCTGACCGGCGTGGCCTTTCGTCGATCATCACCGACGTAGGTGCGCGTGACGTGATGCTCGTTCACGGAGTCGCGTCGAAACAGCGTGACTTTGCGGATAACCTGACTCGCCGGGGACTTTCCGTTGTGCCCACCCGGCGCTGGCAGCTCACCGAATGAACCGAGGCCGACCACGACGACCGCCGAACGGAACCCGCGGCGACGTCGCGGTCGGCCGGGAAGTCAGCCGGCGACGCGGTGCTCGGCGAGCTTGGCCAGCACGACCTGGTTGGCCTCCCAGCCGTCCGGGAACTTCGCCGGCACCGACAGGTGCACGGGGTCTGTCGACGGGTGGCTGTCCAACAGGTCGGAGATGCCCTCGCGGGCGACGACGATGCAGGCCTGCCGGTGGCGGGAGGTCAGCACGCACAACCGCCCGGTCTCCAGGTGGAACGCGGTGGCGTCCCGGCGTCCGGACAGCGGGTGCACGACGATCACGAGCTCGAACTCGCGGCCCTGCAAGCGGTTGGCGGTGTCGACCGCGACGCCCGCTGCGTGGGGGCGCCCCGTGCGGGCGAGCGCTATCCGGACCAGGTCGGCCTGGTCGCGGTGGGCGACTCCGATCGCGATGTCACGGGCGTCCAGCACGCGGCCATCGGGGTGGCGTTCGCAGGCGGCGATCGCGCCGCGGTCCAGCGCTCGGACGGCGAGGTCCGCGGCAGCCTGGATCGTCTCAGCGTCGGTCCGCGGAACTTGGCGGCGGGCGAGTTCGTGCAGCGCCCAGCCGGTCGAGAAGGCCATTGCCAGGGTCTCGTCCAAGGCCGTGCTGCCGAATCCTGCGGTGCCGAAGTCGAGTGCGCGGACGCCTTCTCCGGTGCCTGCGGTGAAGCCGGCGAAGGGGTAGAAGGCCCGGGAGACGGTCGGGGCGGCGGTGGCTGGAAGCCGCCAGGACACGGGCAGCCGGTGCACGGGAGTTCCGGGGTTGTGTTCCAGCATCACGGTGACGCCGTTGCTGGTCGGGTCGTAGGGCAGTCCGACCCACCGTTCGGTGTCCAGGACGGTGAAGGGGTCCAGCTGACCGGGGTCCCCGACGAACAGGCCGCGCTCGAACCGCTCCACGGTCTGGAGCAGCACGTCCGAGCGCATCTGGTATGCCTCGTCCAGGATCGCCCACCCGAAGACCTCGTCACGGACGGTGGCCCACTTGGCGGCGGTACCGACGACGATCCGGCAGCCGGCCAGGTCCGCCACCCGCGTCGCGACGACGGCATTGGCGAGGGAGTCGATGGTCGGCGGCGCGGTGTAGCCGGACGCGCTCAGCCGACCGATCGTGGTGTCCGGGTGCGCCCCGGCCAGACCGGCGACCAGGTCGTCGACCTGGTTGTTCGTCTGGGCGACGACGATCGGGCGCTCGCCACCCGCGACGAGCTCGCCCGCGGCCCGGACCACCAGCGTGCTCTTTCCGGCGCCGGGCGGTGAATCGACGACGACCGCCCGGCGGTCGGCTCGTGCGAGGTCGGCCAGGATCGCGGTGGTCGCCGCTTCGGCGGCTGCGGCCGGGTCGGAGCCGGCGTGGTCGTCAGCGGTCATCGCCCCACTCCTCGGTGGCGTCTCGGTCGGCTGTCACCGGGTCGACGGACTCGGCATCCTCCGGGTCACCGGCGTGCGTCCACGGGATGTAGTCGCGGTCCGGGAACACCGGGGCGGGGCGCCAGCCGCGGTCGGGCAGGTACGCGACGTGCTGCCCGATGGCCGGCACACTGTCCGGCTTCGGGGTGCCGCGGCTGCCCATGCCGCCGGTGACCTCCACCGTGACCAGGCTCGCCTCGCCGTCACGGATGGTGGACACGATCTCGGCCTTGTGCCCGGGCGGCATCGTCGGGCTGATCAGCTTGGTGTCGTCGGCCAGCCGGACGGGATCGAGGGTGCGCACGAGGAGCCGGGGCCTGGGCACCCGCCGGTTCCTCGCGGTCGTGACAACGCGGCCGGGTTCGGCGTCCACGATCGTTCCGGCGAATGCTTCGCCGATACTCCGCTGGTCGGCCCGGACGTACGGGTCGTCGAAGGCCATGTCTGCCTCGAAGTCGGCCTGTGCGCGTTCCAGCCGGCTCAGCCGCCGCGCGGCGCCGATCGCGCCGTCCCGCTTGGGCTGCGGCCGGGCGTCATCGGTGGCCAGGTAGTCGGAGTAGTTCGTGAAGGAGTCGCGGTCGCGGTCGAAACGCACGGCCGCCCGCCGTGCCTCGGGGACTGCGCGCAGCAGCGAGATGGCGTCCCACATCAGCCGCCAGGTCGGGTTGATCTGCTCGGAGATCAGCTCTCGCAGGTCTTCCTGGGCGCCGGCCAGCGCCTGCTGATTCCCGACCGCCCGCGCGGTGTCGAACCGCCGCATCGCGGGCGCGAGGTAGGTGTTGTCGAAGTCCGGCGACGTCGCCGGCCCCGCGGGCGGGCACACCGCGGGGTTCTCGGCATCGGCCATGGCCTGCTCAACGGTCTGCCCGGCCGGGGGTGAGATCCAGGCCATGATCGAGGCCAGGTTCTGGTCTTCGAGCGCGCTCTGGCCGGTGGCCCAGTGCTCGCTGAGCAGGCCGGTGACCGGCAACAGCATCGAGGTGCCCGCCTGCTCGGCCGTGTCGACGAAGAACGTCAGCCACTTCCCGAACTCTGGCACGACTTCGGGCACCGGGTACGGGCCGGTCGTGCGGCGGAACCGGCACATGCGGCCCAGGTCGCCCAGCGCCTTGATCCCACGGGTGTTGGGCACCAGGAGCTGCGGAGCGGTGGTGTAGCGGAAGCGTCGTTCGTCGCCGCGAGAGAGTTCTTCGCGGTTCCCACGACAGATGTCCCCGCCGACGTCGTTGAGGTCCTGGTACCCCACCTCCGGCAGGGTGAGTTCGAGGGTTTCGCGCAGGACGCGGAGCAGCTCTGCGCAGCCGTCGGCTTTCACCATCGCCTCGAACACGTTGCCGCGCACGATGGCGAAGCGAGACTGGCCGAAGGGGGCCGGAAAGCCGGCGTGGGCGGCGATCGCGGCCTTGTCGGAGCCGGCGGCATCCAGCACGGCTCGGAGCGCGCAGCGGGGGTTGTTCTCCAGCGCGGCCAAGGTTCGCGCGTCGTGGCGCTTCCGGGGTGCGCTACCGCGTAGCGCGTCCAGGCGCTGATCGGGAGAGGTGGTCACGGGTTTCGGTTCCTTGCGGTGGTGCGATGGGGTGCGATGGAGCTCGGGGTCAAGCTTCGGTCTGACGACGGGTGACGTCGCGCAGCGGCGCGCCGAACAGCTGCTGCTCCTCGGTGAGCTGCTTGCGTGCTCGCCGGGCGGATGCGGTCCGGGTGGCGTGGTCGGCCTCGGCGTGCACGTCCAGTTCGGCGTGCGCCGCGTCGATCACCTGATTCGGTACCGGCGTGCTGCCGGTGGCCGGCTTCGTGCTCGTTGCGCCGGGGATGTTCACGGCGAAGCGCCAGAGCAAGCGCAACGCCGTTGGGCTTGGTGCGGCGCCCGGCGAATCGGTGATGGTGCGGATCGCCTCGGCCACGTGGATGGCGCCAGTAAGGAAGGAGGTGCGTGGCGACAGCGGGCCGATGATCCGCTGCTCCAGCGGCCACGTGCTGATCGTGACGAGTGCTCGCGCCGGGGACAGCAGGTCGTGCGTCAGGGCGGGGCACAGGTAATACGGTCTGGCGCCGGGTGCGGCGCGATAGGAGCGTTCTTCGTCCCGGCGCAGGCTCGAGAGCTTCGCCGTGGACAGATCGCCGGGGAAGAACGCCTCGTGGACGCCGACGATGAGCTTGGGGGCCGCCGGGGTCCGCAGCAGCATCAGTGCCCGGTGTGCGTGCTCGCGCGCCGGGAGCATCGCACCCCGGCTGAGAGGTGGGCCCGGGGGGACGTCGGTTTGCTCGGTAGCCACTGGGTCGGCGGCCGGATCACCGGTGTCGACGAGGGCGCTCCAGGCCCGTTCGGTGCGGCGCAGCCGAGCCCGCAGCTCGCCGACCCGCTCGCTGTCACCCTCAGCCGCCGCGTCGCGGATCGCGCGTCGCAGTTGGGCGATGGTGTCCTCCAGTGAATCCAGCGGATCGCTCATAATCGAAGCCTACCAGACTTCCAGAGTGTTCCAGACTTTTCCCGAGAAGTCGTGTACGATGGCGAGTGTCACACCCACAGACGCGGTCTCGGCTGCCGCTGTTACTCCCCAGGGAGGCTTCCGTGACGGGACGCGTGCTCCACACCTCCGACTGGCACCTCGGCCGCCAGATCGGCCACCGCCGGCGCGACGCCGAGTTCAAGGCGGTCCTGGACGAGATCGTCGAGATCGCCGCGGAGTTCCGGCCCGACCTGATCGTGCACAGTGGTGACCTGTTCGACGGGCCCCGGCCGAGTCTGGACGACATGCGCCGCGCCGCGTACGCGCTGCGGCGGCTCGGCGACATCGCGCCGGTGGTCGTGGTGGCCGGCAACCACGACACCCCCTACGTGCTGGGATTCGTCGACTACCTGCTCACCGACATGGGCACTCGAACAGGTGGCCAGGTCCGGGTGCGCTTCGCCACCGACGCGCGGTCGGACGGGCTCCTGATCGCCGAGTACCCGGCCGCCGACGGCGAACTGACCCTGCGCGTCGGAGCACTGCCGTACCTGCACCCGAACCGGTTCGCCTACGACTTCACCGATCCCGCCGCTGCGACCGCGACCTACGCCGAGCGGATCCGCACCGTCCAGGCCGAAGTCTACGGCCGCCTGGCCGACGGCCGGGGCCCGCGTGACGTCCTCGTCTTCGCCGCCCACTTGTTTGTCGAAGGGGCGACGCCGTCCTACTCCGAGCGGAAGGTCTCCATCTCCTCGGACTACGCCGCCGGTGCCGCCGACCTGCCCGCCGTCGACTACGGCGCGCTCGGTCACATCCACAAGCCGCAGCTCGTCGGCCGTGCCGGCTTTCCCGCCTGCTACGCGGGAAGCCCGCTGCAGCTGGACTTCGGCGAGTCGCATGACACCAAGAGCGTCGTCCTGGTCAAGATCGAGCCGGGCAAGCCGCCGCGGATCGAGTTCGAACCGCTGACTTCCGGCCGCCGCCTGGTCCAGCTGACCGGGACGCTGGAAGAAATCGCGCAGCAGGCCGGGCGCGTCGGCGATGCTTGGGTGAAAGTTCTGGTCGACGTCGAAGCCCCGACCACGTCCTTGGCGGAGACGCTCGGCGGGATGCTGCCGGACGCGACGATCGTCGGCATCGAAGAACGCTGGCCCGGCGCGGAAAACCGGGTACTGGACCGCACGGCCTCCACCGCAGACCTTCCGGGTGTCGAGGACCTGCTGCGCGAGTACCTCCCCAGGCGGGGCACCGCCGGACCCGCGCTGGACCACGTGATGGCGACCTTCGCGGACCTGCAGGCCGAACCGGATCCCGCGGCGCCGGCGCAATTCGCCGAGGAGAACCTGCTCGCTGCGGCCATCGCGGGAGAGGACCTCGACGGCATCGGCCGGGCCGGTCTGTTGACCAGCGCCGCAACCCACCGGTCGGAGGTCGCGAGATGATGCCCGTGAAGCTGGAACTGGTGGGTTTCCGCAGCTACCCGAACCCGGTCACCGTCGACTTCACCGGGAAGACCCTCGCCGCCGTGCTGGGCGACACCGGGGCCGGCAAGAGCAGCTTGCTGGACGCCATCACATACGCCCTGTTCCGCAAGAGTTCCTGGGACGGCAGGGAGATCCGGCTGCTCGTCGCCGACGGCGCCCAGGCCATGCGCGTCACGTTCACCTTCTTGCAGAACGGACAGCGCTGGTGCGTGGACCGCACGTTCCACGCGGCCAACCCGAACGCCGGGCGGAACCACCTGACCAACCTCGACACCGGCGAGGAGAGCGATGGCGCGGGTCTGGTCGACGCCCGCATCCGGGCCGTGCTGCAGATGGGCTACGAGACCTTCTTGCGGGTCGGGCTGCTGCCCCAGGGGAAATTCGATCAGCTGCTCACGGCCGCCGATAAGGAGCGCACCGCGCGGCTGCGGGAACTCTTCGGTACCGACACTCTCGAGACCGTGCAGCGGCTCGCCGCCCGTCACCGCGACAACCTCAAGGACCTCCTCGCGGAAGCGACGCGCAAGCGGGATCGCATACCGGATGATCCGGCGAACGTCGCGGCGGCGGCCGGTGCGGCGGCCGCCGCCGCGGAGATGACCGTCAAGCGCCTGAACGCGGCCGTCGCGGCCATCACCGACCTGCGGGACGAGGCGCTCGGCGCCGCCGGCGCCGCGGCCGCCGTCGATCGGGCCGCGCGGTCCATAGCCGGGGCCGCGGTGCCCGACGCCGTGTCCGCCCTGGCCACGCTCGAGACCGCCGCCGTTGGCTTCGCCGTCCGCCGCGAAGCCCTGGAACAGCGCGCCGAGGCGGCCGCCGGGCAAGACGCAGCGCTGAGCGTGCAGATCAAGGAAGCCGACGAGCGTGGCGAAGGCCAGGACGCGCTCGCGAAAGCCGCCGCGGTCGTCGGAACACTCGCAGCCGACGCGGAAGGCCATCGGGCCGACCGCGATCGCATCGCCGTGCGCGAAGACGCACTTGCCACCGAATCCGAGGCCATCACAGCGGTCGAAGACGACCTGTCGGAGCGCGCGAAGCAGGCCGAACCCCTGACCAAGGCCGCGGGGGTCGCCGCCCGCGCGAGCAAGCGGCTCAAGGTCGAGAGCGACATCGCGCGCGCCCGAGTCGCGGCGGCCACGGCGGCGGCTCAGCAGGTCGCCCGGGCGGCCCGAGCCGGTCGCGTCGCCGCTGACGAACTCGATTCCGCCCGCGGGGTCGTCGCCCCGCTCGCCGGGGCACTCGCTACGGCCGAAGCCGATCTCACCGCCGCCGAAGAACGAGCTGGCGCCCTTCAACTGCTCGATCGGGCGGCTGGCGTCGCTGCCGAAGCGCACCCGGGCGAAGACTGCCCAGTCTGTCGGCGGCGGCTGCCCGAAGACTTCGAGCCTTCCGCCTCGACGAGCACGGCCGAGGTCCGGGCCGCGAACGACCTCGCGCTCAAGGCGAAAGTCCAGCGAAAAGACGTCGCCGACAGGCTTGCCCTCGCGCGCGCGGCGGTCGCTGAGAACGAAAAGTCGGTGGCCCGCCACGCAGAAGAACACCGGGAGGCCCAGGGCGCGGCGGACCAGGCTCTTGCCGAGGCAGTCCAGGTCCTCGCCGGACTGACCGTATTCGTGGATGAAGCCGAGGGAACCTTCGACGCCGAAACCGCGTCGGCGACGCTGACCACGGCCACCACGGCCTTGGCCACGCACACGGACGACAGCCCGCCCGATGCCGGAGAACTCACCCGACCCGTCATCCTCGCGCTCTCCGCCTGTGAATCGGCCGCAGCCGACCGCGCCGAGCGGCTGGGGGCCGACGCGATCGGCCGCACCGCGACGATCCGAGCAGACCGCAGGGCGCTGGACGGCCGCAAGAGCACCCTCGAGAACGCGATCGACGACGTGAAATCGGCTGCTGCTCAGCACACTCTCGCCGTGGACCGCACGACCTCCGGCATTCGAGCCTTGCCCGACCGGGTACGGGCCCTCTTGCCGGACAACGCGATCGACGTCAGCGTCGACGGGGTGCGTGCTGCGGCCGCCGCGATCGCCGGCCGGTCAGAGGAGCTCCAGGGCCTGCGGCGCGCCCGGGAAAAGGCCCACGGGGAGACGGCCGCGGTCCTCCTGGAGGAGCGCGCCCTCGACCAAGAGTACCGGGCCGAGGTGGAAGAGCCGCTGAACGCACTGCGCGGCCGCCTGACCGGCTGGGCGAACACCGCCGCCGAGGCGGTCGTTCACCTCGACGGCCGTTACGCGGATCTGGTTCCGCAAGTCCCCGAGGCATCGGGAATCGCCGAGATCCGGACGTTCGCAGCGACGCTGGCGGACGCCGTCGCGACGTTGTCCCGCGAGCTGGTCGACGTCGGTGCTGCCCACGAGGTTCGCGCCAAGGACGCGAAGGCGCGTCTCGGCGAGTACGCCGCGGCGTTGGCCGACGTCGACGGGTTCGACCCGGACGCCGACTTGACCGGCCCCCATGCGCTGCATCCCCTCATCGCTGCTTGCGCGACATCCGGCGACAAGGCCAAAGCCGAGCGCGTCCAGGAGGCGACGGCTCAGGCCCAGATCAAGCCCGCCGCCGACCTCGACTTCGCCATTGCGGCCGGTCGGGCCCGTCTCGACGCGCTCGAAGTCCTGCGCAGCGAGCTCGTCGACGCCAAGTTCCTCCGCCACCTGACCGGGCTGAACACCCAGGCACTTCTCGGCGTCGCCAGCCACCTGCTCGGACAGCTGACCGACCAGCGGTTCGGCTTCGCCGAAGGCTTCGAGATCATCAGTCGCAGCTCCCGCGTCACCCACACCCCGAACCGGCTCTCCGGCGGCGAGAAGTTCCTGGCGTCGCTCGCGCTGGCGCTGGCGCTGGCGGAACTGCACTCCCGCAGTGGCCCCCGGCTCGGCGCGCTCTTCCTCGACGAAGGCTTCGCGGCCCTAGACACCGCGGCACTGCAAGCCGCTCTCGACGTCCTGCGCGAGCGGGCGGGCAGCGACCGCCTCGTCATGGTGATCAGCCACCTGCACGCCGTCGCGGAAGCGGTCGACGACGTCCTGTGGGTCGAACGCGGCCCGGCGGCTCGGCGGCGCGCTGGCTGACCGTGGCCGAGCGCGACGAACTCGTGCAGGCCGACCTAGCCAGCGGGCTGCAGCCACTGGCCCAGTAAGAAGGAGGAGGTGCGCCGTGCGGAAAGAAGCTCGTCTACTCAAGGAAAAGGCGCTGAACTCGCTGACCCTGAGCATCGACCACTTCAACCGGCCGTGGGACATCGGCCGGACCGACGCGGTCCTGATGTTGCTGGACCACTCGTTCGAGATGCTCCTGAAGGCGGCGATCCTGCACCGCGGCGGGCGGATCCGGGACCCGGGCGAAAAGAACACCATCGGCTTCGACCAGTGTGTCCGGCGCGCCCTTTCGACCGGGAAGATCCAGTTCCTCTCCGAGGAGCAGGCGTTGACCCTGCAGTCGATCAACGGTCTTCGCGACGCGGCGCAGCACCACCTGCTGGACATCAGTGAAGGACACCTTTACCTGCAGGCCCAGTCCGGGATCACGCTGTACCGGGACCTCCTGAAGCACGTCTTCGGTGAGGAACTGTGCGACGTCCTCCCCGACCGCGTCCTGCCGATCGCGACGATCGCGCCGCTCGACCCCATCGCACTCTTCACGGAGGAGATCCGCGAGGTCGCGCGCCTCCTGCAGCCGGGTAAGCGCCGCGGCGCCGAGGTGACGGCGAGGCTTCGCGTGCTGTCGATCGTGGACGGCGCGATGCAGGGGGAGAAGCTCCAGCCCGGCGAAGGCACGTTGCGGGAGATCGGCCGGCGGATCGCGAGCGGGGTCACCGACCTCGACACGCTCTTCCCCGGGATCGCCGCGGTCAGGTTCGTCACCGAAGGCTCGGGGCCGACGATCAACCTCAGGATCGTGAAGAAGGAAGGCGTTCCGGTCACCCTGGTGCCCGAGGGGGACGCGGGATCGAGCGTCGTCGCGGTGAAGCGAGTGGCCGAACTCGACTACTACAACCTGCGGTTTACCTCGCTCCGCAAGAAGCTCGGCATCACCACCAACCAGACCACCGCCCTGATCAAACTGCTGGCCATCAAGGAGAACGACGACTACGCCAAGCTCATCATCAGCACCTGGTGCTACTCGAGGTACGCCTTGGAGCGACTGAAGGACGCGCTTGACGAGAAGCCCGCCGAGACCTGGTGGCAGGAGTACCGCGGTTTGCGACCAGCCTGAACGTCCTGCTCGATCCGCGCGCGGTGCTGTGCGTTCACCGGCGGACCAGGGACGTCAGGCCTTTCGCTCGTACATGAGGAGGCCGCCCATCGAGAGGCCCGACCAGACCGCGCACACCGTCGTCGAAATGCCGGCCGACAGCCGGGACGAGGGGTAGACGAAGTGTGATGCCAGCAAGAACGACACAGTCGGAACCAGAAATAGCCAGGAAACAGCGAATTGCGCAGGATACTTCATGACCAGTTTCGGCAGCGAGACCGGGCGCCACTTGCGCCGGGAGCCGATGTCATGGTGAGTGCGCACGACGGCCCACACGATCGGGGCGAACAAACCCACCAGATGAAGTGTCCAGAACAGTGCTGAAAAGTGGCCGGTGGAATTGAAGACACGGTAGATGTCGTCGTAACCGAAAAGTAGGAACGCACCCGCGGTCAGAGCTCCGGCAGTTAGGGTCACGGCCGCGCCGCGGGTGACTTCCCGGTCGGTTTCGTCGCCGCTGGGAGAGGAACTCCCATCCCGATATATGACAAGTAGCAGGGCCAGAGCGGCGAGTGCCCCCACCGCCAACACCGAGCCTTCGATACCGAAGAGGTAACTGCCGTGCTGGATCACTGGAAGGAGCGCGGTCGGCGGTACTCCGGACGTCAGCAGCGAGGTCCCGGCAGGCCCGCCAGCAGCACGAACATGTAGGCCGCGGTCAGCAGCGTAACCAGGCAGACCGGTGCGAACCTGCGGGTCCGGTGCCAGTTCGAGGAGCACGGCTTGGCGCTGGGGCGCTTGAACATCGTCGAACTCACCGCCGACAGCGGCGCACGGCGGACCATTCACCTCGACGCGGAAATCAGAGGGTTGGTCTTCACCGATTCCGGCAACCTGGTGGTGGGGACCGCGCAAGGAATCGTCGTCCTGGAGGTCTGAGTCATAACGGGAAGGCGATCGCGGTTGGGGTACGGCCGGACGGGTTGGACGAAGTCCTGTGCACGGGCGTGAGGAGTGAACCGGAGTCTAGCCCGGGCGATCTCCTTGGCAGAAAAGTCCGGCAGCTGGCGCGGGCCGGGAAGGTGCCGCGCAAGGGTGGTCGGAAGCAGTAGTTCGGCCCGGCGAGAGCATCGATGCAGTCGGCCCGAGAATCCAACTAGCTTGTTCAGCCACGACTCGCAGGCGTTCCTTCGCCGCGCTCGCCGGCATGCTGGCGCTACGTCGACAGCAACGGTGGTGACCTGGAGCTTCGCCAGCTGTTGCTACCTCGTCGAGCCAAGTGATGGTCGCGGCGGGCGTGGGGAAGGGGCTGGTCGACCGTCGGACCGGTCGCCGACGGTCGAGGAAGTCGAGACCCTTCAGCTGCCCGAGGGGACGCCGGTGATCCGGCAGTTGCGCACGATCTACAGCGACGGGCAGCGGCCCGTCGCTGTCTCCGTGCTCATCAGGGCGCACACCCGTACGAGCTGTTCTGCCGGCAGGAAATCAATCCGACCTGACCGTGGTGGATCGTCGGCCTTGGTGCCGGCTGCGCGTTCGCGCCTGCCGCTCGGCGCTGCGGTTGCCCAGCTCCACGAGCAATTTCGTGGCGTTGAACAATGCCGACATGTTCCCCCGGCACGCATGGCCGCCAGGTCATGCTGGGAACCAGCGCGCCGAAGGCGCTCCGTCCGGGCGATGTCCTCGCGAGCGCCGCGTTCTGGTGGGTGACCACCACCGTGGTCGCGATCCAGATCGCGGTCATCGTCCTCCAACCGACACCTTTGTTCCCACCCTCCTCCTCCGCTTCCGTTTCGGCTGAGATCTGCTGCTGCAAGCTGTGCTCGGCTTGCGTTGAGATCCGATGAGCAGCGTCTGAAGGTCAGGTGTCCTCCGGCGGCGGTGGGGGAGAACTGTCCGCGGCGCGGACTGGACGACGGCGGTCGGTGTCGACGCTCTGCGGCTCGATGGCGTCGGCGGTGTCAGGCCGGTTGTCTGGACAGCTCCGCCGCGCCGAAGGAAACGTCGAAGCGGTCACACCAGATGCTCACGCTCGTGTAGGCGCTCAGATCCGTGCCCACGGGCAGCGGGTAATTCTGGTTTCCCTTGTTGCCCTTGAGTTTGCCCGTGTCGAGGTACCTGCCGTCGTCGAACACGTTCCAGCCGTCCTTGCCCGGTTTCACCGGTGCGTCGGTGAGCCAGACGTGCACGTCCGGGCCGCTGCTGGTGTCGAGGTTCTCCAGGCGCAGCACGAGTGATCCGTCGGCCGCCCGCAGGATTCGGACGGTGCCGGTGGTCTGGTGCTCGTGGCTGATCAGTGTCCCGGTTGCGAGTTCGGCGGGTGCCGCCTGTGGTGACGACGGAGACGCGGGCGAGGGCAGCGGTGCGGCGGCCGGAACGTCCTCCTGCACCGTCTCGTTCACCACGAGTTGCCACGGCTGAAACCAGTACAAGCCTGCCGCGACGGCCACCAGAGCCGCTACCAGGATGCTCAGAGCCCACGGCCGGGCGAGCAGGCGCTGTGCGCGGGTCATCTCATTCCTCCGCTTTCGTCTGCTGATGCTTCATTGAAGCGGACGAATCACCCAGTCACGCTGGGCCGCGCGGTTACCGACTGCTTACGGTGGTCATCGGCAAGATCCGAGGTCCGCGAGCGCCTTCAGGAAAGCGTCCTCGGAAACGACCGGTACTCCGCATTCGCGGGCTCGTTTGGCCTTGCCCGACATGGAGTCCGGGTCGGCCGCGGCGAGCGCGCGCGTCTGCTTGCTGACCGATCCGGTGACGCGGATCCCCGCCGCGGTGGCTTCGGCGGCTATGTCGGCGCGTTCGCGCTTCATCTCGCCGGTGAGCACCACCTTGTCACCCGGTCGCAGGACCAAGCCGCCGACCTTGCGTTCCTGCCCGGGCGCCGGTTCTCGCACGGCGTCGCGTTCCTCGTCGAGGATGGCTTCGACGATTGCCGGGTCCAGGGCCAGAAGGGTGGCCACGGTGAGCAGGTCGCTGCGCTCTTCGCCGGTGACGACCTGGTCGGCCCAGGCCTCGCGGGCCAGATCGCGCAGGTAGCTCAGGTGCAGGGCCACCACTTCGTTCTTGTGCAGCCCAAGGTCGTGGGCGATCTCGACGAGCGCGTCGCCTTCGGTGGCGGAGATCTGGCGGTCGAGCAAGGCGTCGTCGAGCATCGCGTAGTAGGCGTCGACGGCCGGTTCGCCGTCCCGCGGCATCCGCTCGACGAGCCTGGCCAGAAAATGAGGTTCGACGTGTTCGACCGCCGTGCGGTGCACAGCCGGGGTGTGCCGCCGGTCCAGGTGTGGCCAAGCCCAGTTCGCGGCGTGCAGCTGGGCGCCGGTGACACCCACGGCGCTCGGTGCGTGCCGCAGGAGGAACCTGAGCAGCTCGGCCGCTCCGCGTGCGTCGTCGAGGGCGGTGTGCCAAGCACGATCGGGCAACCCGGCGGCCGCGCAGCAGTCGGCCAGGGACCGTCCGGAGCTCAGCCGTGCCCGGCCCGCGGCGCGCATGGTGCACAGGCCGGCTTCGGGTTCGAACGGCGTGTCGACACCCAGCCGGCCGAACTCGGCACGGAGGTGCATCGCGTCGAAAGTCCAGTTGTGCGCCACCACCACACGCCCGCTCAGGCGCTCGACGAGGTCGCCGGCGAGCTGCTCGAACCGGGGTGCTCGGCGTGCGTCGGATGCGCGGATGCCGTGGATCGCTTGCGGGCCGAGGTCGCGGTCCGGGTTGACGAGCGTCACCCACTCGTCGGTGATAGTGCCGCGGGGATCCACGTGGACGACGGCGATCTCGGCGATGCGGTGGTGCCAGCCGGTGAGGATGCCGGTGGTCTCGGTGTCGATGACGGCGTAGCCGTGTGAGGTCTTCACAGCGGCAGCCGGTTGGTCTTGGCGGACTGGACCGCGGCCAGCCACTGGGGCGGTAGCGGGTCGGGATCCCCGTGTTCGGCTCGCACGTAGCGGCGCCGGTTCTTGACCTGCTCGGTCTCCGCCCAGAGGGACACCAGCCACCTCAGCGCGCGGGTGATCGGCAGGATCTCGGACACGACGGGCGCGCCGGGCGCGCTAGAGATGCCGGCGGTGCGCTGCAGGGACGCGATGTCCTCGACCTCGGCGTCATCGGGAAGGTCGTGGGTCCATTCCAGAGGGGTGATCGTCTTGTTGTTCTCGCGCGCGGCTTCGACTGTGACGACGTACTGCCGCCGTCGGCGGGTCGTCTCGTGGAACGCGTCCACGGGCGAGAACAGCTGCCGCTTCCACCAGCTGTCCTCGACGTCCACCTTCGCCGTTGTCGTCAGCCGGTCGAGCCACTCCTGCAGGCGCTCCGGGTGGACGGCTGCGATGGCACGACGTTCGACGAAGGACAGGACTCGTCGTGCGGCCTCCTGGGAGCCGAACACGTCGTCGGCGGGGTAGATCCACGCGCCCGTCGGATCGCCAGCCGGGCTGACGTGCCAGGTGGCCAGCGACTCGACCCCGTCGTCGCCGCCACCCACGCACAGCACAGCACTTCCCGGTGCCCACAACGCTGTCAATTCCTCGAGTGGTTCCACCGTTGCCGGGTCCGTCACCGAGCGCCTCCTTCGTCGACCGACATCAAGTCGTCGGCGCGCCCGAGTTGTTACAGCCGGGGGTGCTCAGCCCTGCTCGCTGACGTAGCGGACCATGCCGATGACGTCTTCGGGGACCAGCCTGCCGATGGCTCCGCCCGAGTAGACGCTCACGAGAACAGTCCCGGACGGGTCGAGGACGAAGCCAGTCGACTGCAGGTAGACCGGGTCCTGGTTGACGAAGGCGCCCATCGCGTCTTGGAGGGCCTTCGCGTCCGCGCTGTGTCCGACCGGGAACGACAGCCTGAGCTTGTCCACCAGCTCCTTGGTGGTCGGTTCGTCGTCGACGGAGAGCGCGACCACCTTGATGTCCAGCTCGGCCAGCTTAGCCGCGGCCCGCTCGAATGACCGGAGCTGGGCGTTGCAGTAGGGACACCAGCTGCCGCGGTAGAACAGCACCACGCCGAAGTGCCCGCGCAGCTCGGAGGGGACCGGGTGGGTGGCACCGTCCACGGTGGTCGCCGTGATTTCGGGGAAGGCGTCACCCGGGTGCAGAAGAGCCATGGTCGATCGCCTTTCTCGCCGCCGGTCGTGGATGGCGGCGGCCGCGATGAGCCTGCGCCTCCGGGGTCGCCACTCGCATCGGTGGAAACCCCGGTGCTCGCCCTGGGGACCGGAAATTCCGCGCTACGTAATATATTACCGTTCATTTCGCTTTCTTCCGTCGTTTTCGTTCCGGATTCTAGGGTCGGTGGCAGGCCGCTTCGGAAAATTCAGCCGGTGCGGGTACGGAGGGAATTCACCAGAATGAGCAAGTCGTCAACACGCCGAGTCGTGCGCACAGCTCTCGCGGCCGCGGCGCTGGTTCCGCTCGCCGCCGTGTTCACCGGAGCCACCGTGGCGGCTTTACCGGCTCCGGACTGGCGGACGTCGGGCGCGGTCTTCGTCGGCACCAACCACAACAACAGCAGTGCCCTGGACCAGCCCGGGAACCAGATCGCCAACTACCACCGTGGCCCCGAGGGGAAGCTGACGCTCGTCGGCTCGTTCGCCACGGGTCAAGGATCCGGCACCGGGGCAGCGGTTCGCTGGTGACGGTCTCGGCTCGGGCAACTCGGTGCAGGTGACGGCCGACCATCGGTTCCCGCTGGTGACCAACGCCGGCAGCAACACGCTTTCGGTGCTGCGCGTCCTGCCCGACCGGCTGCAGGTTGTCGACGTCGTGCCGACCGGTGACGGCTCGTATTCGCAGCGGTTTCCGAACATTGTCACGCAGCGCGGCGACCGGGTGTACGTGCTGAATGCCTCCGGTGAAGGCACCATCACGGGCTTCCGGTTGGGTTTCGACGGCAAGCTGACGCCCATTCCGGGATCGACGCGACAGCTCGCCGCCAACCAGGACCGGTTCGCCCCGGACGCGCTGAAGGACCCGATTCAGGTCTCGTTCAGCCCGGACGGGCAGCACCTGCTGGTGTCCATCAAGGACGGTCCGGCCGGGCCGGGCCGGGTGCTGACCTCCACCGTCGACGCCGGTGGCCGCCCCGGCAAGGACTTCGTCCGCACTGACTTCGCCAACCGGGGTCCGTTCGGGTTCGACTTCGACAAGCGAGGCAACGTGGAGGTCGCCGAGTTCGTCGGTGGTGGCCGCCGGGAGTTACCGCATCGGCGCCGACGGGCGCCTGACGCCGATCAGCACGGCGGTGGCGGACCACCAGATCGACATCTGCTTGGTGGTCACGAACGGCGAGTACGCCTACGGCTCCAACTACACCTCCGGCACGGTCTTGAGCTGGAAAGTCGGCCGTGACGGCAGCCTGACTCTGCTGCACGAAGTGGCCGGAACCACCGACAAGCCAGCCGCCGGCTAGGGCAGCACACCGCTGGATCTCGGCATCAGCCCCGACGGGCGGAACCTCTACAACGTGCTGCCGGGTTCGGGCAAGATGGCGGCGTGGCGGATCAGCGCCGACGGTAGTCTCGCGAAGGTCGGGGAGTTCGCGGGCCTGCCCCGGACGCCGGACCGCGACCACGCACCAGCGACTTCAGCGCCCTCGGCAGCCCGGCGGGCATCGATGTGATCTGAGCCGGCCGTGAGGCCCTGGGCGGTGCGCTCGGGGCCTCACCCGCGGCCGGTCGGCGCCGCGGGGATCCACGGATGCGATCGATCCAGGTAGTCCTGATCATCGGCCTGTGCTCGGAGGAACGAGGTACGACCAGCGTGCGGGGGCCGAAGACGCCGGTTCGGCCGCTGACCTGATCGGCCGGCAGCTGGTGGTGGTCACCGGTCGTCTCGGGGAGAACGCTCTCTTCGAGGTGACGGCTTGCGGACGTCTCCGCGTCGTCGGCGGGCGGAAGACTCTGCGCCTCGTGTGGATCCGCCGAAGAAACGCATGAATCGAAGGGGAGGCTGGTAATGGATCAGCGGCAGCTGTACGTCCTCGACATCGATGGCGCCGACATCCCGGGTGAGGGCGCGAAGCTGCGTGACAGCGGTTCTGCCGTGCAGGTGGAACTTCCGGCGGTGTCCGCGCGTGGGCCGTTCCCCACGTCGAGACCCTGAAGTCGCTGCTCACCGACAGCCGGGTGTCCAAAGACCCGCGGCAGCACTGCTTGCCACGCACGCGTCGCTGGTGCTGCAGCACGCCCGCAATGCCGAGGCCGCCGAGCTGGAACGCGCCGGCCTGCGCCGGGCGATCGCCTCCCGCGATGTCATCGGCCAGGCGAAAGGGACCTTGATGGCTGGCCAAGGCCTCGATCCCGAGGCGGCCTTCGATCTGCCGCGCCGCGCTGACCACGGATTCGCGCACTAGCCTCCGGCGCGATGCCGGCGTCCCTGAACCATCTCGCCGACGGATCGGGCGGCAAACGAGCAAACCGTGCCGTGCATCGCTGCCGGGGCGTCGTATCCGCACGGGATGATGCCCACGCGGAAGCGCGGGCTGATCGCTGCCGGGCTGCGGCCGGATGAACTGGGGTATGGCCGGCGAGCGCGTGCTGGGCGGCTTGCAGGGTGCGATGGGGACGCAGCAGAGAGTTCAGGCCGGCAGCCGTTCGTGACGGCTGCCGGAGCCCGCTATCGGCGGTAGCTGCGGACCTTCGTAGCCATGGCCTTCACCTCTTCGAGCCGGGCGTCGTCCGCCAGGGCGTGGTGGGTGTCGCCGTCCTCCGCCTCGGTCAACAGGTGGGTGGTGTGGGTCGAGCATTCCGAGCAGAGGCGGGTCAGTTCGTCCCGCAGGGCCTCACGCTGGGAGCCGAAGGTCGCGCGCATGCGGGTGCGGATGCTGACGGCGTGCTGGTAGAGCAGCTGGGCGAGATGGTAGCGGGCGTGGGAGTTCTCCGCGTCGTCCCGCAGCAGCCGGCGGAGGTCCCCGCCCAGTGAGTCCGGGTCCACTTCGCCCGGTCGGCGCAGGTGTTTGGCGATCGTCACCTCGACCAGGAGCCGGCGCCGGGCGTCCGCGATCTCGGGGTGCGGCTCGGCCAGGTCCCCGGTTATCTCGTCCACGGTGGGCAGCACGCTGTCCGAGGCCAGCCAGCGGCGGTAGGTGGTGACCCGCAGCCGGCGTACGTCCGCCGGGTCTGCACTGTGCTGTTCGAGCCTGGTCAGGCAGGCCAGGGCGTCCTTGAAAGCGCCGCATTCGATGGAAAGGCGTACGCGGGTCAGGGAGTCGCGTGGGTTGGCGGTGGCGCGGGCTTCCGCGAGCAGAGAACTCGCCCTGCTGTGTTCGCCCACCGCGTGCAGCAGTTCGCCGAGCATCGCGGGCGGGCCCGGTGCACCGCGCAGCCGGGTGATCCAGTGCTCCATGGCGGGCAGCGCCGACAGCACCACGGGACGGATCTCGTGATCGGGAGCGTCGTCGTGCAGCAGCTCGAGTGCGTGCTCCACCGACGGCAGGTAGACGGCCTGCGGGTCGTCCAGCATGTCGAGGTAGCGCTCCGGTACGCCGTTGCGTTGCCAGGACAGGCAGATGCGCTGGTAGCGCCGGGGAAAATCGGCGGAGGCGTCGAGCCGGTTCTCGGCGGCGCGGAAGATGCGCTCGACGGCGAACCGGGCTGCGAGACCGGACAGGTCGTTGAGCTGCCTGAGGTACGTCGTGGGAGCGCCGAGCCGCAGCACGGCCTTGCGCACCGTCTCGTCCGCCGGGTCGAGCCGCAGCTCGTCGATCATGCGCAGGCAGGCGAGGATCTCGCCGGAGCTTTCGGTGACCGGCCAGTCATCCGCACCGACGAGCTCACGGGCGATGCGTTCCTTCCACCGCACGCGTTCGTGCGTCCAGGCGATGTGAGCTTCCTCCTCGTCGGAGTCGCTTGCCTCGCGGGTCCGGCCGCCGGGGTCGCACGCGGCTTCGTGGGCCGTCTGGAACGCGGTGCGGCACAGGTCCGCGAACGACGCGCGCACTCGTTTCGGCAGCGGGGCGCAGGCCGTCGCGACGAGGTTCAGGCGGGCGTCGAACGCCTCGTCGAGCTGAGACCGACGCACGGAGCGCGCCACGCCGAGGCGCAGCACCGCGCTGCGGTAGGACAGCGCGCGGTTGAGTTCCTCGAGGCGCAGGTGGGCGACGGCCAGTGCGACTCGCGCGGGACTGGTCAGCGCGGCGGGGATCCCGCGCGGCGGTGGGTTGGGTCCGTCGTCGGCGGGCCGGCCGCACAACGCCGCGGTGCCGAACGAGCCTGCCAGCACGCGGTGGATCTCGGCCCGCTCGGCGGCGCCTCGCGACGGCGTGCCCGCGAGCAGCGCCTCGGCGTAGAGTGCCTCGAGGTAGCGGCTCCACATCTGGGTCGCCGCGGCCACGTCGCCGGCCGCCGTGTGCGCGACCGCGAGATTGTGCAGCACCGCGGTGGACATCGGGTTCTCGGCGAGCATCGCCTGCCAGTGCCTGCGTGCAGCCGTGTGCGCGCCCATCCGGTGCCAGGACTCCGCGAGACGGCCGTTGACGTAGGACCGCAGCAGGACGAGCGCGGCCCGGCCCCGCAGGCCGGGCGGGTAGGCGTCGAGTGACTGCCAGGCGCGGGCGGCATTGTCTGCCAACGCGTTTTCCACCTCGGCCACGGCGACCGCGACCTGTGCCCGTGGATCCTCCGGGGGCGGCTCACGACGTGCCGGCGGCGGAGCGACGTGCGCGGTGCTCGGCGCGAAGGCCCAGAGTTCCGCGTCGATCGCCGTGACACCGGCGGACGGGGGCACCGGTGTGGCGGGCTGTCCGTCATGGGAGCGCAGCTTTCGCCGGACGGTGCTCAGGTGCGCGTTGAGCCCGATCGGTTGCTGCAGCGCCTTTTCGCAGCGTTCGAGGCGCGTGTCGAACTGCTCGGCGATCTGCTTCGCCTTGAACGCCTGCAATGCGCCCAGGCGCTCGACGCGGGCCTGTTCGAGGCGTTTCGCGATGTCCGTCAGCACGGCGTGATCAGCGTGGGCCTGGGCGCGCCAGGCGGTGTCGGCCAGGTCGGCGCGGCGGAGTTCCTTGGCGAAGACGCTCGCGTTCTTCTTGAGCCGCGAGATCGACTCGGCGTCCCGCTCGAGCCTCGTCAGCAGCTCACCGGGATCGGCAGCCGGCTCGGCCTGACCGTCGGGGGCGACGTCGGCCGGCGTTTTCGGTGGGGTGGCTGTGGTGATGGCCCGCACGGCCGACGCCATCGCGTCGAGATGAGTCGTCGGGTCGCCCCGGTCGGCACCGCCGGCGTACGTCCGCGCCGCCGTGAACGCGCTCAGATCGGGCACGTGCAGCGGCCGCCACAGCAGCCGCCGCTGGTGGACGATGGCGACGAGCAGGTCGGGAAGCTCCCGCTGGGCGAGGCAGGTGGCGAGCCGGGCAGGCAGTGCCGGCTCGTCCGTCTCGAACAATTCGCACGTCACGTCGAGCACCTGCCGGGCCGGGCCGTCTCCTGGCGGCAACGCGTGCGCGAGCCGCCGGATCGTCGCCGGCGGGTAGCCGTGCGCGAGCCATTGGATGGCCAGTACGGCGAACGCGGCGACGCCCCCGGGGCGGCGGTCGGCCAGTTCGGCGATCCTCTGCAGGTCCTCGGCGATCGCGTCACGGCCGCGTGCGCCGGCGGGCCTCCGCAGCACCAGTTCGGCGCTGATGTCGTGGATCCCGGACCAGCGGCAGTCGCCAGGGCGCAGCAGCGGCACCGGCACGTCGTCGGTCGCGGCGAGGTCGTCCTTGCCTTCGCGAATCGCCGAGGCGATCTCGCCGCACCGTTGCTGCTCCTCGCCTCCGTAGGTGGGGTCGGCGGCTCGCTGCTCGTGCAGTCCCTGGTGCACGATGGACAGGTGTGCCCATACCCGGTGGTTGGTGGGCGCGGACCCGGCGGCTGCGGTCAGCCACCGCAACGCGGCTTCGAGCCTTCCGTGGCGGAGGTGGATCAAGCCGGCGTGGTAGGGGTGCTTGGGGTTGACCGGGTCGACGCGGTGGGCCCGGGCCAGCAGGTCCAGCGCCGCGCCCGGTTCGGTCCCGGGATGGACGGCCAGTCGGAAGCACGCTTCCGCCAACGCTTCGAGCTCGTCCGCGCTCAACCCGGCGCCTTGTTCGTAGCGGGCCCACAGCTTGTCCGCGAGGCGGCGCAACACCTCGGACCGGGTCTCCAGGACGGCAACGTTCGTCATGCGGATTTCTCCGCGCCGGTCCGCAGCTCGTCCACCGGCAGGATCAGCGTGCCCAGTCCGTCCGACGTCGCCGCCAGCAGCCCGTCCGGCGATAGCGCGAGCGGGTGTGCGGAGGTGACCTCGATGCGGCCGTCCTGCATCAGCACGTGCGAGCCGTCCGGGTACTCGAACACGACCAGCCTGCCGTCCCGGGACGCGGATACGACACGGGCACCGGGCACAGTGCGGAAACCCAGATGCACACCCAGTTCGGCGTCGAAGCAGACACCGAGGCCCTCGTCGTTGAGCACGATCGACAGGTCCTGGCCGACCCACGCGTCGGCGACCTGCTTCACGGGCAGGTCGACGACCAGGGGCCGGTCGGCTCCGCTGTCGAGGCGGTAAATGTGATGCTCGCCCACGATCAACGTGTAGCCCGGTCCGTGGTGGATGCCCAGCAGCAGCCGTTCCAGCGGGAACTCGGCGCCGGCGCGGTTCTCGGCGTGCACCGTCAGCACGCCGTCGAGATCCCCGGTGAGCAGCCGTCCGCCGCTGTCGACCGCCAGCAGCTGCACGCCCGCGCGATGCTCCAGCACCGTCTCGGGTTCTGCGTCCGCGAGCGACCAGACGGTGCCGTTCCACATGCCGACGAGCGGCGTGTCCCCGTCGAACGCCAACGCCCCCGGCACGGCGAGCCCGGGCGCGCGAGCGAGGTCCACCGTGTTGGTGCGCCCGTCGGGTGCGGCCACCACGACCCGGCCGGTCCAGTCGGCGACGGCGAGGTGGCTGGTGCCGTGTGCCCACAGCCGGGGACGGGCGGCGAGGCGGGCGGCGCCCAGGACGCGGTCCGGGTCGTCGAGCGCGTGGACGGACAGGTCCGCGCCGTCGAGCACGGCGACGTGCCGCCCGTCGGGGAAGAACGCCTGGCGGCCACTCGCGGGCAGTCGCGGGTGCACGCGGTCCGGACCGCTCGGCTGCGGCGCGGGCGGGCTCACCTGGATCGGCGCGGTCTCGACGGGTTCGCAGCCGGGTGCCTGCGCCCGCAGCCGGACGGACTCGACCGGCCGGCGGAACGACAGGTCGGCGAACGTCGCCGTGCCGTGCACGGTCGGGACGATCAGCGTGCCGTTGAGCCCGGAGCCGGGCGGCACGGTGGTGAGCGAGATCGGCTCACCGCTCGCCGGCACCGCGGCCCCGTGCGCGCCGCCGACCGACACCCGGACCGTGGAGAGGGTGTGGTTGACCACGGCGTCGGTCACGGGTGCGTCGAACCGCAGCTGCCTGCTGCTCGGCGAGGGACGCAGGTCCAGTGCGTCCCGGAGGGTCTCGAACCAGTCCGGGTGGGTGACCGCGACCCAGTTGTACTTGCTGGCGGTGAACCAGATCTTGTCCTTGGCCGCCTCCTCCATCAGTACCGGGATGAACCCGACCGTGCCCGCCTTGGTGAGGTCGACCGCACGCTGCAGCTCGAAGAGGCAGACGTTCTTGGAGAAGTAGCGCAGCGAGTAGAGGGCGACGAAGTACCTCGACCGGGGCAGTGCCGCCTCGAGGTACTGCTCCCAGTCCACGCCCGGCGGCAGGCCCTCCCGGTCGACGTCGATGAAGATCCGCGGTGGCAGGCCTCGGGACGTGACGCACTTGTGCAGGCTGTCCGCGAGGTCTCTGGCCTTCTGGTAGTCCTCTCGCGCATAGCTGATGAAGACGTCCCACCCGTCGTGGCTGTCGGGCTCGGTCATCTGCTGCCCTCTCACCGGAAGCGCCTGGCGCGGTCGATGCCGTTGATCATTTCCTGCAGGAGTTGCCTGGCGTGCGGATGCGTGGTCTTCAGCCGCTCCGCCTCCGCGGCGATCAGCTCGCCCTCCAGCCTGTCCGAGCGGCCGGGTGAACCGATCGGCCAGCCGGTCGTCAACTGCTGCGCCCACTCGTTGAACCGCCCGACCAGCGCGGAGACCTCCATGTCGGCCATGGCCAGGTCGATCTCCCGCACCTGCCTCGTCACCGCCTGCCTGAGCTCGCCCACACGTCTCGTGCTCTCCTTGGTCGTGGCCATCGCCTCGAGCTTCGGGAAGCGCCCGCGGAGCTGTTCCATGGTGCGGCGCAGGGTGGTCAGCTGCTCGCGGGTCGGCGGCGAGCCGACCCGCCGCACGGCGTTGTTGTGCTCTTCGAACGCCGCGTTGATGGCCAGCACCTCTCGCAGCTGCTTGGCCGTGTGCAGCAGCGCCTTCGCCTCCGGCAGCTCCGGGTCGCGTGCGGCGATTTCGGCGGCAGCGATCGCTCGCTCCGGTTCCTTGCCCTGGGACAGCAGGCAGAACGCGTACAGGAGGTTCGGTGGTGGGTAGGCGGGCACCAGGCGCAGGATCTCGGCCAGCACCCGCTCCGCCTCGGCCCAGTGCCGGGCGTCGACCAGATCGAGGGCTTCCTCCCGGTGCAGATCGGCGATCAGCGCATAGAGCCGCATGGCGCGGTCGGCCGGGATGTTGGGCGCCGGCAACGGTTTCGCCGGTGAGCGACCGGTGCGGGTCAGCTGGGCGAGGAACCGGTCGAGGTCCCGCAGCGTCTCCAGCTCACGCCACTCGCGGTCCAGCCGCGCCAACGCCTTGCGGGCCCGTTGGTAGGCGCCGTCGTACAGCGCGCGCACGACATCCCTCGCCAGCGGTTGCACGGCCAGCAGGGCGAGTGCGTCGGCGAGCGCGCGCAGGTGCTCCACCTTGCCGTCGGCTCGATCGGCGGCGTCGCGGGCGGTGTGGAACGCCGACACGTAGTCGCCGTCCGCCGCCTGCAGCAGCGCGAGCAGGTACGGCGGCTCGGTTTGCTCCGGCGCGACGTCGATGAAACGCCGGAGCCGGTCGTCGGCGGAGCGCGGATCGCGGTGGCGCGTGTCGAGGAACGTGCCGACCTCCACGGCCGTCAGCACGTCGCACAGCGTGGCCCGGAGGTCGAGCACGCCCTTGCGCACAGCGGGATCGTCCAGCCGCTCACGCCGCATCGGCAGCGTGATCTCCAGCGCCGTCATCAGGTCACCGAGCCGGTAGTGGCAGTACGCCTGCAGATAGCGCGCCTCGGACCGGCCGGGGGAGAGCTCCAGGAACTCCGCGAGCTGCTCCAGCGCGAGTGCGTACTCGCCGCGCGCGATGTTGGCGCGCGCGTCCTCGAGCAGGTCCTCACCAAGGTCGCCGAGGTCGAGCGAGTCCTCGGCGGCCAGGGTGACGAAGTCGGGCAGGAAGAGCGCCGACGGTGCCGCCTCCCGGTCGGCACGCCGTCGCGTGATCTCTTCCAGCCGGCGGAAGTGCTCGCCGAGGTCGGTGCCGCCGAAAGCCGGCGCCGAGAGGTCGGGTAGCCGGAGCGGCTGGTACGGCAGTGCGGGCGTGTCGCGCTGGGCCCGGTCGTCGGTCATCGTCGTCCTTCCCGGCGGGCGTGGCGTGGTGGGCGTCAGCCGGGCAGCGAGTCGGGCTCCGGCACGGAACCGAGCGCGCGTTCGGCGACCTCGCGGCAGACCAGGTACTCGGCCTCCTGGTCGAGCTTCAGCATCAGCGGCAGCGACGCGGGCAGGGAGGCTTCGTCGAACAGTTGCTGCTCGTCCGGCGCCCTGCGGTACTCCACCTCGGGCAGCAGCGCCACGAGCCGTTCGCGGTCGAGTACCGATCGTCCGTCACCTTTCCCGGACAGCCGCCACGTCGTCCGGATCCGCACCCACGCTGTCGACAATCCCATGGCCGTGGCCCCATTCCTCCTGCGGTAGCAGGAACTCTCCGGTCGTGATCACGAGCTGGTGTTCGCTCTGGTGCAGGGCCTCGGCCTGCGCGGCGAACAGTTCGGCGACCTCGTCCAGCTCCGCCAGCCGCTCCCGCAGCACGACCCGGGCGGGGGCGTCGTCGGGCAGGTCGCGCAGGCGCGGATAGATGATCAGCTCGATGCGGCGGCGCATCGCGTCGATCCGCTGCCGCAGCTCCTCGGGCGAGTCGGGGCGCTGTGGCAGCGCCAGGTCCTCGCCGAGGTCGTCGGCGTAACGGGTGAACTGGTCACGCAGCGAGCGGAGCTCGTCGCGGTGCCGGGTGGGTACGGCCGGGTCGGCGAGGAACTCGTGCACCAGCCGCAGGAACCGCGACAGCGCGTCGCCCTGCCCGCCGAGCGCGCGTTCCTTCTCCACCAGCTCCAGCACCTCGGGCACGGCGATCGCCTTGGCGCCCTGAAGACCCATGCCCCGCTCGAGGATCGCGAGCGCCGTGTCGCGCTCGCCCTCGTCGGCGGCGAAGTAGTACCAGATCAGTCCTTCGACCAGGAACGGGTCACCCAGCTCCTCGTCGGCGTCGATCAGCTCGTTGACCCGGTCCGCCAGCTCGTGGCGGTCGGCGGAGCCCGGGGCGCCGGATTCGGCCGGCCTGCCGGCCCAGCGCCGCAGGAGCGTCGTCACCCGGAGCAGCGTCAGCGCGGTGCCCAGTTGCTTGCGGTACTCCTCGTCCGCCTCGTCGTCCCGGTACTCGGCCAGGTTTTCGGCGATCCGCGTCAGCGCTCCCTCGTGCTCCTCCGGGTCGCCCGCCTCCCAGTCGCACGCGAGCAGACCGAGGTCCGCCTCGACGGTGCTCTGCTCGCGTTCGGTGGCGCGTTCACGGGCGGCTTCGAACGCCGCGCGGGCGTCGGCGTGCCGGTGGTCGAAGAACAGCTGGATGCCCTTGAGGACGTGGAGGTTGCCGGCGGCCTTCGGGATCTCGCCGGTCAGCACGCCCAGGTCGCGGACCCGGTCGAAGTGGTGCATGGCCTCGTCGGTCTCCCGCCGCCGCCAGTGCGCGCCCGCCAGGTGCAGGTGCGACGAAGCGGCAGCGGTGCGGGCGCCCGGCCGTCCGGCGAGCACGGCCTCGTGCTCGCGGTAGAGCTCGACCGCGCGTTCGTGGCGTTCCAGCTTGTGCTGCAACCACACCGCAAGGTGCGCGCCGGCGGGGTCGAGCCCGGCAGCGGTGGCCAGGCTGTCGACCGCGGTGGCGGCGGCCCAGTACCGGTCGGACTGATAGGTGCCGAGCATCGCGCGGACGAACGCGTGCGCGAACCGCGTGTCGGCGAGGTCCCGTCCGCGCGGGCCCGCGTTCATCGCCTTGTCGAGCAGCCGGTCGGCCTTCTCCAGGTCCGCCCGCTGGTGCCGGTCGCGCCCGAGGATCACCATCGCCTCGTGCAGTGGCACCCGCCAGCGGCTCGGTACGACGACGAGGAAGTACCAGACGCCCACCAGGCACACCACGAGCAGGAGAGCGCACACCACGAAAAGCACCGCGTTCACCGTTGTTCCTCCCCGAACTCGTCCGCGTGCCCCATCTCCTCCTCGAGCTGCATGAGCAACAGCTCGTACAGGTCGATCGCGGCCGTTTCGACGGACCCGTTGTCCCGCACGCGTTTCAGGCCCTGCCTCAGCACTTCGCCGACCTCGAGGGCCTCGCGGCGGCGGCCCAGCAGCCAGAACGTGGAGGCGTAGGCCAGCATCAGGTCGAACCGCCACCACGTCAGCGTTCTGCCGTCGTGGAGCCATCTGTGCACGAACGCATTCGCCTCGCGCACCTTGCCCTGGCGGATGAGATGGCTGGCCATCGCGGGGGAGTGCTCGCTGCGCAACGCGTGCGGCAGCCGGTGGAACGCAGTCTGCACGGTGGTGTCGAGCCTGCGCGTGAACGAGTCGTCGATGGCGTCGGACAGCAGTGACAGCACCATCGTCCACAGCTCACCGATGGCGATGACCGACATCTGCTCGGCGTACGCCTCGACCCGCTCCGGGGCGGCCTCCACCGCGCGGTCGAGCAGGGTCAGCGCCTCCAGCGGCGCCGCGTTGTCCTGGTAGGCGATCGTGGCGGCGAGCACCAGCACGTCGTACTGCGGATCGTCGACCAGCACCGCGCGCGCGAGCGACAGCGCCTGGTCGGGCTCACCCGCGTTCCGCAGCGCCTGGACCGCGGCCACCGGGTCCATGGCCTCCCTGGCGCGCTGCAACCGGTCCGCGAGCCAGGTGACGTCGACGTCGCCTCGCCGGGGCGCGGTGGTCAGCTCGCACAGGTCGTCCAGCACCGCCTGGATCGGGCCGACGCGGCGCATCCAGACCGGCAGCCTGCCGTCGAGCCGTTCGCCGGACGGCGGCACCGCGCAGGCCGCGCGGTGCAGCAGCCGTTCGGCGTCGGCGTCGGGACTGGTGCCGAAGCTGCGCAACGCGGCCACCGCCAGCGCGAACAGGTCGTCCTCCCGGCCGACCGCGGTCCGGCCGCGCGCCACGTCCGGGGCCAGGTGCAGCACCCGCTCCGGGCCGCTCAACAGCTCCGTGAACGACGGCGCGCCCCAGAGCGGCAGCGGCAGGAGCTCCGGCCCGTCGTCGGTGACCGTGATGTCGGCGGGCATCGGGACCATCCCCGGCCCGAGCGACTCCCACCAGCCGGGCAACGCGCGCAGCGCGGTGACGACCGCGTCGACGCGCTGGGCCGGGTCCGGATCGGCGATGGCGTCGGCGAGACCGCGCCACGCTTCGGACTCGTAGCAGACCACCTGGTACCAGCGGCCGCCGAGACGTTGCTGGTCGCCGGCCGTGTCGGCGGGCACGACGGGGGCCAGACCGGCGCCGGCCGGCCGGTGCTGCCAGCGTTTGAGCTCGTCGCGGTGGTCCGCGCTCAGCTCGGCGCGCGGGATCAGCCGGTACCAGCGCCGCCGGGCCGGCGCGCGGTACAGCGTGCCGCGCCTGCCGACGCCGACGTACTCCGCGTCGAGCTCCTGGGCGATCAGCTGGACGGGCTCATCGCCGGGCGCGGTCATAGACGTCCTCGAGGCGGTCGGCGAGGTCGTCCAGCTCGGCGCCCGTGCGCACCGCCTCCGTGAACTCGCGCAGCGCGGCGGTGAGGTCCTCTGGTGCCTCGTGGTCCGAGGTCCACGCGGTGACCTTGCGGAACAGCCGCCGGAACTCGGCGGGCACGGCGTCGGGCTGGACGGTGGGAGTGTCGTCGGGTACCAGCTCCACGGGCGGCGGCAGGGTGAAGGTGAGCGGCTCCGCCGCCGCGTCCGGTTGGCTTGGCTGGGCCTCGGTGCGCGGCTGGAGCAGCCGCAGCAGCCGGCGCCTGCTCTCGGCCAGCATGTCGATCTTGCCGATGCTGGTGCTCTGCCGGAACGTCGCCTCGTACTCGCGGCCCGCGTTGGCGTGGAACACCTTGACCTCGAGCAACCCGTTGACGTCGAGCTTGAACGTGATGTCGAACTGGTGGTACCCGGCCTCGCGCGGCTCGATCTTGTCGAGGACGATCGTGCCGACGCGCGTGTTGTCGAACACGAGGTCCGACTCGCCCTGGTAGATCGGCACCTCGACGTTCTCGGAGTCCTTCTGGTTGGTGTAGCGCTTCTGCTTGTGGTTGGGGATCTTCGCGCCGCGTTCGATCAGGGGGTCGAACTTGTTGTCCTGCACCCCGACGCCCAGGGTGTGCTCGGTGATGAGCCTGATGTCGAACTCGTCCTCGCCGGACTGGCGCAGGCCTGCCGGACGGCGATCGAAGTCGAACGACTCCGACGGCTCGAAGCGGCGGGCGAGCAGCGCGGCGCCCCGGGCTACCAGTGTGTCGGGGTCGCCGTCGGCGCGGACGAAGTCGTCGTCCTCGTTGAAGTGCTCCACCAGCATCTCCCGCACGAGCGGGATGCGGGTCGAGCCGCCGACCAGCAGGATCGCGTCCACCTTCACCGGTGGCTCGTCCGGGCCCGGCTTCGTCATGTTCAGCGCCTCGACCACCTTCTTGAGCGATCGGTCCAGCGTCGGCTTGATCAAGGATTTGAACCGGGCGCGGTCGAGTTCTACCGGTGCGGTGCCGTCGCCGAGGTCGATCGTGGTCGTCTCGCGCAGGGAAAGCTCGCGCTTGGCCTGCTCCGCGGCGGCCAGCGCCTGCATGCGCTCGTCGGCGCTCGGGGAAGTGCGGCCGGTCCGTTCACCCAGCCAGTCCGCGACGGCCGCGTCGAAGTCGCCGCCGCCCAGCCGTGCGTCGCCCGCGGTGGCCAGCACGGTGATCTTCCGGTCCCTGGTCTCGATGATCGACACGTCGAACGTGCCGCCGCCGAGGTCGAAGACGAGGTAGACGCGGGGTTCCTCCTCGGCGCTGTCCACGCCGTAGGCGATCGCCGCGGCGGTGGGCTCCGGGATCAGCTGGCGCGGGTGCAGGCCCGCCAGCAGTGCCGCTTCCTCGGTGGCTTTCTTCTGCCGTTCGGTGAAGTAGGCGGGCACGGTGACCACCGCGTCGTGGACGCCGCCGCCGAGCTCGCGTTCGGCGATCTCCTTCATCCGCATCAGCACCAGGGCGCTGACCTCCTGCGGCCGGAGCCAGTCGCCGTGCAGCCGCACGCGCAGCGGGTCGCCCTCGCGGAACGACGTGCCGCCGGCACCGAAGCGCTTGAGCGTCTCCTCGGTGAAGACCGCGCCCATCTCGCGCTTGATCTCGATGATCGTCTCCCGGCCGCGCCCGGGCAGGGACATCGCCCGTTTCGCCTCGGCGCCGACGACCACCCGGCCTTCGTGCGGGTCGAAGGCGACCACGGAGGGGGTGGTGTCGGCCTCCGGGCCGAACACCCGGTCGGGCACGATCGTCGCGGTGTCCTCGTCAGCGTCGAAGAGCGCGACGGCGGAGTACGTCGTGCCGAGGTCGATGCCGACGACCCGGTGCAGGTTCACGTTCATGGTCTCCGGTCATTCGTGGATGCGGTCGCCCGGCCGCTCGCCGTCGAGCAACGGGGTCGGCCGGAAGTCCGCGGTGAAGTCCGTTCGAGTCGTGTCGTCCGGGTGGTGGACCACCTCGCCGGCGTCGAGCAGAAAGCGTTCGAGCTCGCGGCGCAACGCGGCGAGGCTGGTTGCCCGATCGTCGAAGACCCCGTCCCAAGCGGGCTCCAGCCGCAGCAACGCCAGCGGCGGATGTTCCGCGTCGTACGCGGCCCTGGCGTCGGGTTTCTCCAGGCTGAGCGCGTGTGCCTCGGCGATCGCGTCGTCGCTCGCGCCGGCCGCTTTCAGCCGGGCGACGTACCGGTCGGTCGCCGCCCGGACTTCGGCCGCCGTCGCTTCCGGCGCGATGCCGAGCTGTGCGTAGCGGCTTCCGCGCGGCACCACGGGCGGCAGGGCGAAGAGCGACGTGACAGGCTGTTTCCCAGCCGAAGAAATGTCGTGCATGTATTCAGACCCGGCTACTTCCGATAACGACCCGCAACTGGTCGTAGGACGACAGCGGTGTCATCTGGGACCCCCTCCCGGCCCCATTGGGGAACCCTCCCAGTCCCACTCGTGACTTATATCATACCTGTAGTCGCTTGGAGTTACTACCAGTCCGATCGAGACCGGGCATGCGGGACACGCACTCATCGAACTGAACCTGCACGTGGTCCTCAACCGTTCATCGTGTGAGTGTTTGGTGCTGCCATAGGCGCTGCTTGCGGCCCGGACGCCGGTGCGTCGTCCCGGGAGCCGACCCAGCCGAAGGCGGTCGACGGCGATGGCCCGCCGGTCGACACCGAGGCCGACGAAGTAGCCGTCGAGGCCGGACAAGCAGCGGGCTGGCCAACGTAGCGATCGCTTCTTCACCCTCGATTGATGCCGGGCCCTGCGCAGGGCGGTGGCGAAGTCGTGGGCGCGGTAGCAGGCGCCGTTGTCGGTGACGAGGCGGTGGATGTGGGTGATGCCGTGCGTGGCGAAGAACGCGCGAGCGCGGTGGATGCACCCGATCACGGTGCGGGCTTTCTCGTCGGGCAGGGCTTCGGTGTGGGCCAGGCGTGAGTAGCCGTCGACGGCGGAGTGCAGGTAGGTGTAGCGGGCCCGCTGGCCTCGGGTTTAGCCGCGAGCGACGTGTCGTGCGTGCTCGCTGTCTTTGCCGTGGATGTGCCAGCCGCCGCCGTCAGGGATCCGGCCGGCTTTCTTCACGTCGAGATGGACAATGTGCCCGGGCCAGCGGGCGATGATCTGCCGTTACTGCCGCGACGAGCTGACCGGCCTGCATCGCGACGGCGTCCTGACCGAACTGAAATCCGCGACCGGTGCTCGAAAGTTTACGTGCCGGACCGGATGCGCGAGCACCGCGCGAAGCTCTGGTCGCGGTTGCGGTGGCCAACGAGCTCGCGCACCTCGGCGATGGTCGGCGAGGGCTGCGCGCCGCTTCACCTTCGTACCCGGCCCGTCTATGCAGAGCAACGGGGCGCTGACGTCTCCACTACCTGATCCGCGTAGCATTGCGCTGTTACGCAACGTTGTAATACTATGGTTCCATGAGTCCCCGACCACGCGATCCGGTGCTGCGCGCGAACGCCTTGAGTGCGGCCGCGCGGCTACTGGCCGAAGAAGGTCCGTCAGCGCTGTCGACACGGCGACTGGCCCGCGAACTCGGCGTTTCCACTGCCGCGGTCTACACCTACTTCGGCAGCATCGAACAGCTACGTCGCGAAGTCCGTCTGGATGGCTTTGCCCGTCTCGAATCGCAGCTGGACTCCCTCGGCCCGTCGGCCGATCCGGTCACTGATTTATCTTGGATAGTCCGGGAATTCTTTGAGTTCGGAGTGCGATGGCCGCACCTTTACCGCGCGATGTTCGTCGATCGGCCGCCCGAGGAGGACACCGCCGGCAAACCCACCTTCACGCGGCTGATCGACCTCGTCAGGTGCGGGGTGGACGGCAACAGGTTCGCCGCGGTGGCCGCCGACCAGGCCGAGCTGTGCGCGGCGCAGGTGTGGAGCATGCCGCACGGAATGGTGACGATGGTGCTGAGCGGAGCGCTGACCGCCGATGCCGCCCGCGCAGTCCTCCGGGACATGGTGGTCCGCTTGGCGGTCGGCTACGGCGACGACCGCAGACGAGCTGCCCGCTCCCTGCATTTCGTCAGCACGTCCGGGACGAAGTGATGGCCCGTCACAATCCCACGCCAGAGCCGGACGAACCGCGCCCGCGTCCGGTCACGCCGGACAACACCGATGCGTCGGTGCGGAACTCGGCATCCCACAGGTTGCAGGGTGTCTCGGAGCCTCCGCGCCGCTCGCGGCCGCGCATCGATTCCGCCGGCGGTCTTCTCCTCTCCGCACTGCCGTCCGCCGTTCTCGCGCCCCTGAACGCGATGGCCGGGCCGGCGGGTGCCGTGGCCTTCGCCGCCGTCCTCGCCACCACGATCGCGATCGCTCGTGTCCGCCGCGGCCATGCCAAGGGCCCTGCCTTCGGCGGCCTCGTCGGCGTCATGATCGCCGGAGTGGCCGCCTGGAGCACCGGATCCGGCTCCGGGCTCTTCCTCCCGGACCTCGCCTGGTACGCCATTGCCGCGGTGGGTTTGACGGGATCGATACTCGTTGGCCGACCGCTCATCGGAGTGCTCTGGCTGCTGGTGAATCAGCCGGAACCCGCCCGGCGTGCCGCAGCACGAGGACGCGACTTCACCCTGGCCACCGCCGCTTCGGCCACGGTGGCCATCTTCCGGTTCATCGTCACTCGTCTGCTGGCCGCACACCAGACCGATCCATTGCTGGTCACGCTCAAAGTCGCCACGGGCTTCCCGCTCACCCTGGCGGCCTTCGCCATCGCGGCATGGGCATGGCGCCGTGCGTCGCCGAGACGGCTCGTCGGACATCGGATCGCTCGGTGCAGCGGCTGACCAGGCGGCCGAGGCGCCGCGGAGGGCGAATCGGTGCGGGGCAGCCGAGACCGACGCACGTCGATCAGGATGGGGCAAGATCATGACGTATCGCATGGGGCTGGGCTTCCGGATACTGCGACCGGTGGAAGTGAGGGCGGACGGGGTCGTCGTCGCCCCCGACGGCGACCGGCCGCTCGTGGTGCTCGCCGGGCTGCTGACCCACGCCGGACAGCGCGTCACCGTTACCCAGCTGACCCGGTGGCTCTGGGACGACGACCGGCCGCTCAATGCTCGTGCGGCCATCCAGACCTACGTCTCCCGTCTTCGCCGCGCGCTCGGCAACACCGACGTGCTGCAGACCGAACAGGGCGGCTACCGCCTCACCGCACCGGACGACGCCATCGATCTGATCCGATTTCGCTCGGCCGCAGCCCAGGGCTGGGCTAGGTCCGAGCGAGGTGCCCACGCAGAAGCTGTCGCAGCCTTCGACTCCGCGCTCGCCGAGTGGTCGGGCGAGCCCTTGTCCAATGTGGTGTCCGAGGTGCTGCAGCGAGACGTCGTGGCCGCCCTCCACGAAGAGGCACTCGCGGTACGGGAGGCCCGCGCCGACGCGCTGCTCGCTCTCGGGCAAACCCGGCGGCTGATTTCGGAGCTGACGGAGCTGGCGGCCGGGCACCCTTTGCACGAACGCGTTCACGAACAGCTGATGCTCGCTCTCTACCGGGCCGGACGGCAGGCCGACGCTCTGGCAGTGTTCGACCGAGTGCGCAGCGCCCTCGACGAGGAACTGGGTCTCGTTCCTGGTTCGGGAATGCAGGAGCTGCGCCAAGCGATCATCACCGCCGACCCGGCGTTGGACCCGCCGCCTGCGCAGGTATCCGCCGGGAAACCGTCCCCACCCCGCCGGCTCCCCGGCGACGTCGGCGGATTCACCGACCGGGACCAGGAGCCGGCCCGGCTGCGGGCACAGCTTCCGGATGTGGGCGGCACCGCAGTCGCGGTGCTCGACGGGACAGCCGGCGTCGGCACGTCGGCGCTCGCCGTCCACTTCGCGTACGAGGTAGGGGGAGCTTCCCGGAGGGCAGCTGTTCCGGGAGTTGACCGGGTCGGGCCCGTCTCACCAGCTGGCTGATGACCAGCCGCCACCGGCCCGATGGCTGGTCGCCGGGCACAGCGCAAACCCGGATACCGTCCCGCGCCTCGATCGACGTGACGGCGGGGCGCTGCTCAGCCGGCTCCACTGCGCGCCGGGCTGCCGTTGGCGATCCATATTCTGGGCGAACGGGCCAACCGCCACGCAGGCCGTTCGATGGAGGACGCCATAGCCGAGTTCGACGAAGGTCCCGGGTCCCGCGCCTTCGACCTGGGCAACGGTGATGACAGGGACCTCGGCGCCAGCGGTGGAAGTACCCGAGGCGGGCCGACTGCGGCACCAGCTCAGCGCAGCGCACTTGTTCGAGCGGCGGTCGAACCGCTGGGAACTGCACGACCTGCCTGTGCGATCGAACGCGTTCGATGCCTCCCGGCCCAATGCCGAATTGGAATGCGCCGATGGCCCGGTCGTCGAGAGCTTCACCGACCCGGACGAGTCTGTCGGCTGGAGCCTGGCCAGATAGGCAAACTCCATGTCAGCCGTCGAAACAGCCTACGAGGCAGGGCTGGATCTGCAGCCAACCGCGTGCTCGACGAACTTTTCGTCAACCCGGGCCGTCCGGAAGAAGCGCTCACTCACGTGGAGCGCGCTCTGGTGATTTGTCAAGGGGAACAGGTCAACTGAGGTCGTCACGCCGACGCCGAGCGTAGCCTCGACACCGCGGTACGGGATCGCGCGCGACCGCGGCGCAATCCTGGAATCGGTCGGGAGCAGTTGGGGTGCGGAGGGTTCGCTGGTCGGCGCCGGGCGTCGGTCCAGCGCGGGGTCTGCGGTGATGACCGCTTGGCGCAGCTCCAGCAGCCCCAGGCCGAGCTCGGAGGCCGAGCTCCTCATCCAAGCTGCCGGCTTTGCCCGAGGACCAGCAGCGCGTCGGCGCGGGCCTCCCGGACGGCGAGCGCTTCTTCCCGCGGCGCGGCTGCGACGCCACGTTGGACAGCGGCTCGCCCGACCGTTCGGCGAGCGCCGCGTCGAAGGCGGCGACGGCCTCGGTGTGGGCGCCGTGGCCGGTTTGAAGCCCAGCCCGGGCAGCGGCCGAGCGGAACCGGATCAGGTCGACAGTCTCGTCGGGCACGAGGAAGCGGTAGCCGCCCTGTTCGGTCCGCAGCACATCGGCGGAACCGAACGCCGCGTCGAAGGCGGGAGACGTAGGTCTGGATGGCGGCGCGGGTGTTGCGCGGGCCGTCGTCCCAGAGCCACCGGGTCAGCAGCCCGACCAGCTCCACGAGCGGTCGTTCGCCGTCAGTGGCGAGGAGAACCCCGTCCATGCTCGCTTGCACCGGCCCCAGCACCCGAAACCCCCAGCCCCATGTCCTGCAGTATCGCGTGAATCGTTGGAAGCCGCCCGGCGAGTCCTTCGCGAGTCCGTGACCTGACAGGACACCGGATTGAAAGTGATCGGAAAGCGCCCCGGCGTCCGATTGAGGGGTGCGGCCGGGGCGATGTCCTCCGGTGCATTCGGCCATGTCGAAGTAGCGAGAAAAGGGGAGAAAATGCACAAGAAACTGTCGTCGGCCGGGCTGGGGGCCTTGGGGCTGTCGGTCTTTCTCGGGGTGACTTTGGGAGCCGCGGGGACTGCCACCGCCTCCACTGCCTTGAGGGGAACCTGGCGTCCCTACGGCAACACCAACCCGATCACCTCCAGCGCCAGCCACTGGAACTGTACCTCGACCGTGGAGTCGCCGTCCGGGATCAAGTGGCAGGTCTGCGCGGTCCGGACGGTGTCCGGGACCGGCGTGCAGGGCGCCGTGATCGTGCGCAACAACCGATCCACGTCCACGTCGATGGGGGCGACGGTGCGGTTGAAGGCCAGCGATCTGGACAAAACCTGGACCTGCAGCGGGTCCGGAGTGGCCCCGCACTCGTGGTCGGTCTGCTTCGGGGGCACCATCACCCACCCCGGGCCAGTGACCGTGACGGGCAGCGCGTACCCGGCCTGACGGACTGACAGCCGGACGTCGCCGGGACGACACGCCGCCCAGGCGCGTCCGGGGCCAGGTACCGAAGATCGAGGCTGTCGGTACCTGGCCTGTTCCAGGTTCTGCTGTTCGGACTGGGGAAGCTGCCGCTGCTGGATTGGATTGGGCCGGCTCGCTGGGGGCTGCCGCTGTCGGCTGTGTTCCTCCGGCGCGCCGTGATCGAGTCGCGGACGCCCTTGGGACTCGGTGCGCACCTGCTCGCGCCGCGAGCCGGCGTGCTGGGTTGTCGCATTCGCAACCTGCGGGACGGCCTCAGCGCAGGCGGCGGGACCCTCGTGTGGCCACGAGCACGGAAGCTTCTGCGGTCGACGTGTCCGGTCGATGCAGGAGCATACAGACGAGGGCGGGATCGATGTTCTCGGCCGACGCCGCAGGCCCGGACGCGGATCTCCGCCCCCTGCTCCTGGCCGGCAGCGCCGTCAAGGTTACGGGCGGACGTTCGCCCGCGGCCGTAGCCGGGTCGTCGCAGACGAAGCCGGAATCGCCGAGCGCGTCGTCCTGATCGAGTTCGACAGCTTTGAACAGGCGGTGGCCGCATACGAGAGTGCGGCCTACCAGGAGGCGCTGGCTGTACTCTCCGACGGCTTCGCGCGCGACTTCCGCATCGTCGAAGGAATCGACTGACCGGGGTCCGGTCGGATCCTCGCTGAAGGACTCCGTCGGGCATCTTGCAGGGAAGACTGTCCTCCCGGCTGTTCGCGGGACCCCTCCCGGTTCGCGTGGTTACTGTCCGCTCCCGTGACGAAGAGCACTCGGCGAAAGCACGCATGGCGCGCCCGGCTGCCGGTCGTGGGGATTGTCGTGGTGGTGACCGCGGGTGTGGCCGCCGCTGTCACCGGGGCCGCGAACCCGCTGCCGGGCCTGCGGGTGGTGCCCGGTGGCCACTGGGTCTACAACTCGGTGCTGCATGTGGCCTTTCACGTCGACGGTGGTACTGCCGCCATCGACGCGCGCGCCGCCGTGCCCGGTGACCCGGGGAGTCAGGTGCTGCAGGGGGATTCCAGCGGGTACGTCGTGGGCGGCACGCGGATCACCGAGTTCGGCAAGTCGGACCTGACGGCCGGGCCGTCGGTGACGCCGCCGTCGGCCGAGGTTCCGGTGGGGGTGGAGACCGCCGGCGGTCCGTACCTGGTGTACCGCCGGGCGGGGCAGGTCGCACGGCTCGGGGACCCGGCGGCGACGATGTCCGCCGGTGGCCCGGTCGGTGACCCGGTCGCCACCGCCGACGGCACGTTGTGGCTGCCTCGAACCAGTTCCGGCTTGCTTTGCCGGCTCGACCGCGGCGCGGTCAGCCTCTCGTCCTGCCCCGTGGCGCTGCCTGCTGTTCACCAAGGCGCGTTCACCTTGGTCGGGGACGCTCTGCACTTCGTCGACACAACCGACGGTTCCGTGCGCACGGTCGAGGCGGACGGTCTCGGCGCGGCGGTGCCGATGGGCGTCGCGGCCACCGCGGACCTGCGGCCGGCCGCCAACGACGTCGCCGGCCGGGTGCCCGTCCTCGATTCGTCGGCGAACCGGCTGTACCTCGTCGATCCGGCACCGAACCCGCGCCCGGCGATCGTCGTGGCGCTGCCCGCGGGGCAGTACGACGGCCCGGTGGCCGGTGGCCCCGTCGTCGCCGTGGTGAACCGCAGCACCGGCACCCTGCTCACCTTCGACGCCGCCGGCCGGCCCACCGACGCCAGGCCGGTGCCGCCCGGCGAAGGAACATCCCGGATCGTTCGCGGCGAAGACGCCCGCGTCTACGTCGACGGCGCGCAGGGCACCCACGTGCTGGTCGTCGGCAAGGACGGCAAGATCACCGACGTCCCGGTCGTGCCGCCCGCCGGCAAACCGGACCAGCCGGTGCCGGACCACCCGACTCCGGGGCAGCCGCCGGTGGTGGTCCCGGTTGAGCACCCGGGCACCGGAAACAATCCCGACGGCGGTGCCGGCGACAAGCCCAAGCCCCACGAGCCGCCGCCACCGCCGCGGAACCCGTCACCGCCTGCCGTTCCGGCCAGTCCGCCGGGCGCGCCGCCGGGGGTGTCGGCGACCGGCGGCGACAGCTCGGCGACGGTGAGCTGGGGTGCGGCGGCGGACAACCGGGCGGCCGTGACGGCCTACCGGATCAGCTGGGCCGGCGGCTCGCGGACGGTCGGTGGCGGGACCCGGCAGGTCGAGATCACCGGGCTGGCCAACGGAACCCGCTACACGTTCACCGTTGTCGCTCAGAACAAGGCGGGCACGGGGCCGGGCGCGTCGGCGTCCGCGACCCCGGCGGCGGCCGCCTCGGCGCCGAAGCTCACCGCGGCCTACCGAGACGGCGATGCCTCGCTGTCCTGGACCCAGCCCGATCTCGGGGGCGGGCAGCTGGTGCACTACGTCGTCACCGGGACCGGGCTGGCGCAGCAGACGGTGTCCGGCACGACGGCGACGTACTCCGGGTTGAGCGCGGGGAAGACCTACACCTTCACCGTCCGCGCGGTGACCCGGACGCCCGACGGGCAGACCCGCACCGGCGCGGCGGCGTCGAAGAGCGTCACCGTGCCGTCGCCGAAGATCACCATCAGCCAAGGCGCGCCCACCAGCAGCGGCAACTGCGACGCGCCGGACTGTGCCCGGGTGAACGTGACGATGACCGGCTTCGCCCCGAACACGACCTACGCCATCAGGCTCAGCTCCGAGAGCAACGCCAACGTGCGGACCGAGTCCGCGCGGACCAATGGGAACGGCTCCCTGACCTACAACCAGCTCGACTACGACGAACCCGGCCAGACGGTCTGGGTGAGTGTGGAGACCCCGGACGGCCGGATCACCTCCAACCGAATCAACTGGAAGAGCCAATGACACCAGTACTTCAGCCCGGCGCCGTCTACGAGCGGATCGCCGCGAACGTCCACAGTGTCCTACGCGGCAAACCCGACGTCGTGCGTCTCGCCGTCGCGGCGCTGTTCGCCGAAGGGCACCTGCTCGTCGAAGACGTGCCCGGCGTGGGCAAGACGACGCTGGCCCGCTGCCTGGCGCGCAGCATCGGCGGCTCGTGGAACCGCATCCAGTTCACGCCTGACCTGCTGCCCGGCGACATCACCGGCGTGCCGGTGTACCACCAGAAGGAAGAGCGCTTCGAGTTCCACCCCGGCGGCGTGTTCGCCAACGTCGTCGTGGCGGACGAAATCAACCGCGGCACGCCGAAGACGCAGTCGGCGCTGCTCGAGGTGATGGCGGAGCGGACGGTCACGGTCGACGCGGTCCGGCACGAGGTGCCGCGGCCGTTCCTGGTCGTCGCCACGCAGAACCCGATCGAGCTGGCCGGCACCTACCGGCTGCCCGAGGCGCAGCTGGACCGGTTCCTCATGCGCCTGGACGTCGGCTACCCGGATCTCGCGTCCGAGGTCATGGTGATCATGGGCGACTGTGCCGGCGTCGGCCCGGACGAGCTGAACCCGGTGGTGGACATCCCCACGCTGCGGCAGACGATCCAGCAGGTGCGCGTCGTGCACGTCGACCGCGCGGTCTGCGAGTACGCCGCCCGGCTCGCGGCCGCGACCCGCACGCACGTCGCGCTGCGCTACGGGGCCAGCCCGCGTGGCAGCATCGCGCTGATCCGCGCCGGGCAGGCGTTCGCGGCGACGGACGGCCGCGCGTTCGTCACGGTCGACGACGTCAAGGACGTTGCCCACGCGGTGCTCGCGCACCGGCTGATCCTGACGGCCGACGCCGAGCTGAACGGCCGCCGCGCCACCGAGGTCGTCGACGAGGTCCTCGCCGCGACCCCGGCCCCGATGAGGGCGGGGAAGACGGCCTGATGATCCGGCTGACCCGGCGCGGTATCGGGATTTTCGCGGGCACTGTCGTGCTCTTCGCCTTCGCCCAGTGGGCCGGTTACCCATTCTTCCTGGCGATCGCCGGCGCCGGCGCAGGCGCGCTCCTGGCGGCGGTCGTGCTGACCGGACGCCGGCCGCGCGTCGCCGTCACCCGCGAGGTCTACCCGGACCGCGTCGAGCGCGGGCGGCCCGCCGTGGCCACGCTGCGGGTGCACAACCCGACGGGACGGCGGCAGGTCGCCTTCAGCGCGGGGGACCGCATCGGCGGTGGCCTGCGCGCGGTCCGGATCCGCGCGCTGGCCCCGAACGCCGAAGCCGTGCACCGCTACGAACTGCCGACCGCCCGGCGGGGCCGGCACCAGGTCGGCCCGCTCACCCTGGACCGGGGTGACCCGTTCGGGCTCGGCAGCCGGCAGCTGGCCGCCGGGGAGATCGCGACGCTGTGGGTGCACCCGCGGGTGCACGTCCTGCACCAGCCCGGTGGGGGCCGGCCGCGGCACCACCACGAGGGCACCGTGGCCGACAACCGGCTGCGCGGCTCCTACGACCTGCGCGAGGTGCGGGAATACGTGCCCGGGGACGAAGTCCGCCACCTGCACTGGAAAGCGACCGCGCGGACCGGCCTGCTGATGGTCCGCGACCACGTCGACCCGGACCAGCCGCGGTTCACCGCGCTGCTGGACAGCCGCCTGCGGGGGCCGGTGCTGGAGGAGGCGGTCGACCTCGCCGCGTCGCTGGTGACGTCGGCCGCGCGCGCGGACCGGCCGGCGCGGCTGGTGTCCTCGGCCGGCCTCGACCTCGACACCGCCGGCGGCGTGCGGTCGGTGCGGCCGCTGCTGGACGCGCTGTGCGTGCTCGAATCGTCGGCAGGCGGGGCGCTCGTGCCCGAACAGCTGACCCGCGGCGGCGTCGGGGGACTGGCCGTGGTCACCGCGGGCAGCACACCCGCCGACCGGACCGCGCTGGCCGCGTTGCGCGACCGCTACGCGCCTCTCGTCGTCTTCGTCTTCGGGGAACAGGGCACGCTGGCCGGGATTCCCGGCGCGACCGTGCTCGAGGTCTCCGACGCAGCCGACGCGGCCCGGCGCTGGAACTCGGTCGCCCGATGACTCCACAATGGACACAACGACTGACGACGACGTTGCTGCTGCTGGCCACCGGCCTGGCCGGGCTGCTGTTCGCGCCCGTGTTCGGGGCCGGCGCGCTGCTGCCGCCGCTCGCCGTCGTGCTGGTGGCCGCCTTCGCCGGCGCGGAACTCTGCGCCCGGGCCGGTGCGCTGCGGCCGTGGCGCCCGGTCGTGGTCCTCCTGCTCGGCCTGCTCGCCTTGGGGGAGCTGGAGTTCGGGCCGGGCCTGCCGGACGCGGCGATGCTGCGCGGGCTGCTCGCGGGCGTCACCCGGTCCTGGCAGCTGACCCTCCAGTCGACGTGGCCGGCGCGCGCGGACGCGGAGCTGCTCCTGTTCGTCCCGCTCGCGGTGCTGGCCGCCGCCATGCTCGGCGTCGAGTTGCTCCGCCGTCCCGCGGTGGCGCTGGTGCCGGGGCTGGCCGTCGCGGGCTTGAGCCAGGCCTTCGCGGCGCTGTCCGGACCGGTCGCGACGGCGGCCGGGCTCGCGTACTGCGTGGTCGCGGGCGCGCTGCTGGTCCTGACCCGCCGCGGCGGGGCCCGGGTGTTGCTGGTGGTGCCGTCCGCGGTGCTCGCGGTCGCCGCCGCGGCCGGGCTCACCGCGATCGACCAGGGCGCCCGGCCGTCGCTGGCCATCGCCCGCGATGCCGCCGCGCCACCGGCCCTGCGCGTCGACGACCCGCTCGACGACGTCGCGGACCGGCTGACCCACCCGGCGCCGGCGGTGTTCAGCTACACCAGCAGCGCGCCGGTCGACCGGTGGCGGACCGCGGTTCTCGACGACTTCGACGGCGTCACGTGGCGAGCCGGCGCGGACTACCTTCGGCTGGGGTCGTCGCTGGGCGAGGCCACCCACCGGGCGCGGATCACGGTCCCGGCGGACGCGAGCGGCCCCTGGCTGCCCAGCCAGGCCGAACCTGCCGCGGTCTCCGGGGCCGCGCCCTTGGTCGACCCGCACACCGGCACCCTGCTGCTGCCCGACCGCCGCGGCGCGGTCGGCTACGAGCTCGGCTGGCGGGAACCTGCCGTCGCCCCGGGGGACCTGCTCGACGCCGGGATCGACCCGGCCGCGGTGACCGGCGGGGTCGGGCAGGTGCCGCCGGGCGTCGCCGAGCTGGCGAAGACCGCGACCGGCGGGCTGCGGCCGTCGTTCCGGGCGGCACTGGTGCTGGAGCGCTACCTCGCCGGGAACTACCGCGTGGCCACCGGCCCGGTGCTGCCGACCGGCAGCGGGTGGCCGCAGCTGACCGCCTTCCTGACGACGACCCGGGCCGGCACCAGCGGGCAGTTCGCGGCCGCGTACGTCGCGCTCGCGCGGATCGTCGGCATTCCCGCCCGGATCGCGGTCGGCTTCCGGACCCCGCCGGGTGGCGGGAGCCCGGTGACCGTCCACAACGGCGACGCGTTCGCCTGGCCCGAAGTCGCCGTCTCCGGGGTCGGCTGGGTGCCGCTCGACCCGACCGGCAGCGCGGCCCGCGGGACCGGCGCGACGCCGGGCGCGCTGGCCCGCGTCACCGATCAGGCGCGGCGAGAACTCCCGCCCCAGCCCCAGCTGCGCGACCCGGACGTCCCGAGGGACGGCCCCGCGCCGCCGACGTCCGGCGGCTCGCCGGCGAGCTGGTTCCTGGACGCGGCCGCCCGGCTCGGCCTCGGCGCCGTCGTGCTGCTCGTCCTGCTGACTGCGGCGATCCCCGTCCTGCGTGCCGTGCGCACGGCACGGCGGCGGCGCCGCACCGGCGCGGACGCCGTCGTCGCCGCGTGGCAAGAGGCTCGGGACGTCCTGCGGGCGCATGGCTTCGCCACACCCCGCGGGGCGACCGTGCGCGACCTCGCCCGCGGCCTACCGTCCACTGTGGACAAATCGGTCGAAGAGGGGCTGAGCTGGCTGGCGCGGCAGGTGGACGTCGCGCTGTGGTCCGGCGCCGCCGCCGACCACCGGACCGTGGACCAGGCGTGGTCGGCGGTGCGGGCGGTCCGCAAGGGCCTGGCCGGCGCGGCGTGGCGGGCCCGCCTGCGAGCCACCTTCGACGTGCGGAGCCTGCGGGCGGTGCCGTCATGACGAGCGTGCTGACCGTGCCCGACGAACCCGCGCTCGGCGCCGGGCCGGTCGCGACTGTCTACTCCGGACTGTTCGACGACGTCCCGGTGGCGCTCAAGGTCTTCCCGGCCCGGTTCGACCGGGCGACGCTGGCCGAGGTCGAACGAGACACCGCCCGGCTCCGGGACCTGCCTTCGGTGCTCCCGGCCGACGGCGTCGAACAGCGGGCCGACGGACGGCACGCGCTCCGGATGGAGCTGTGCCCGCAAACCCTCGCCCGGCTGATCGACGGCGACCGGTGGCTGCAGGCGGGCGACGCCATCGTGCTCGGGCACGTGGTGGCGACCGCGCTCGCGGGCGCGCATGCGGCCGGCGTGGTGCACGGCCGGGTGCAGCCCGCGAACGTGCTGTTCCGGCCGACCGGAGAACCGGTCCTGGCAGACTTCGGCGTTGCGCTGCGCCGGGCGTTCCCGCGTGACATCGACGGCGAGCTGGGGTACCTGGCGCCGGAGACGCTGCGGGACGAAACCCTCGACGAGCGGACCGACCTCTATGGTCTCGGTGCGCTCCTGCACCGGGCGCTGACCGGCCGTATCCCGCTACCCGGGCAACTGGGTGAGCCGGTCGGCGAACGGATCATGCGGCTGCTGCGCACTCCCGTCCCGGTGATCGACGATCCCGACGTCCCGGTCGTCCTGTCGGCGGTGGTGGGCCGGCTGCTCGCGCCGAACCCCGACCACCGCCCGCCGGACGCCGCCTGGGTCGCCGCGCGGTTCGCCGAGCTGCTGCCGGAGTCCGCCGAGACCGGACCCGTCGAGGCGAGCAGCTGGTCTGCGCAGCCGTCGCGGGTGCCGACGCTGGACGCCGTACGGCCGGCCCGGACCAAGCGGCTTCGCCCGAACCTCGTGCTCGGCGGCGCCGCTGCGGTGTGCGTTGCCGCGATCGCGGCGGCGGCCTTCTTCACCGGCGGCACGGACGACTCGGCCACGACCGCGCCGGCGTCGTCGCCGGTGAAGGCGCCCGAGGACGCCGGGCTGGAGCTGGCCGAAGCCCAGGACCACGGCAGCCAGGTCGTGCTCAGCTGGACCAGTGCGCTGGCCGGGATCGACTACGCGGTGATCGTCGCGCCGGAAGGCGAGCCGAACCACGCGGAGCTGGCCGGCCGCACGCACACCACGACGGTCCGGGTCGATCCGCTGAAGCGCTACTGCTTCGAGGTGCGGGCGACCGACGGCCGGGCCGTCTACACCAGCCTGTCCCGCTCGATCCGCGGCGCGGTGTGCAACCGGTGATCTCAGCCGGCCGGTGAGATCCGGAGCGTGACCGTGCGGTTCGACGCCGGGTCGCGGAACGGGGGATCGTCCTGGTCCCCGCCGGCCAAGGTGAACCGGGTGAGCGGCAGGCCGCTCGCCGCGGCGAGTTCGACGGCGGCCACGCGGGCCCGGCTCCAGGCCACCGGTGAACCACCCGCCGCCGGCCCGCCGGGCACGGCCACGGTCCAGCCGATCACGGTGATCGTGCCGCCGGTGCCCGACAGCGCCGAGCCGAGCCGGCGGAGCCGCTGTTTGCCTTCCGCGGTGAGCTGATCGCCCGAGCGGTAGAGGCCGCCGGAAAACCGGACCTCCACCGCGTCCGGCGTGGTCCGGACGGTCACGCCGGGCTGTGCCACCGCCGCCGCAGCCGCGTTGACCGCCGCCTCGCGCCGGGCCGCGGCGGCTTCCTGCGCGCCCAGCTGCTGTTCGAGCTGGGCAACGCGCGCCGAGTCGCGCCCGGCCGGTGGCGGAGAGTCCGTCGAGCCGCCGGTGACCGAGACACCGAGGGCGACCAGGCCGGCGACGAGGACCACCGCGGCCGCCCGGGACGGCCGCAGCAGCGGCCGCGGCGGCCGGCGGCGCGCGCGGATGGCCTCGATCGTGGCCCGGCCCGCGGCCGCGCCGGGGTGCTCGGGGTCGGTGGCCTGCGCCCGTGCCCAGGACAGGTCGGCCTGGTCGAGATCGCCGCGCTGGGCGTGGATCCGCGCGAGCAGGTCGAACTCGGCTGGGCCGGCGTCGCCCGCCGCGTCGAGCTCCGCGAGGATTGCCGCTGCGCGGGTGAGGTCCCCGGCCCGCGCCAGTGCGGCCGCTTCGGCGGCCGAAAGGCTCGCGGCCAGGGAACGCGTCACGTCCACGGCCGCCCGCCGAAAGAGATGAGCCGCAGCAGTTCTTCATTGACGGCACGAAGTTCGCGCAGGTCACCATCGGCCGCCGCGCGCGCACCCCGCGCAAACAGCTCGTCGGCCGGACCCGGTTGGGTGCCGGGGTCGCGCAACCACCGGAACAGCGCCACCGGCCGCCCGGCCGGGTCGTCGCCGGTCAGCCGGACGACCTCGGCGTCTCGCGCCCCGATCGCCGCAGCCGTGGCGAGGTCGCGCAGCAGGCGGTCGAGTCGCCACTGGGATTCGTCCCAAACCGGCGGCGCGATGCGGAAAGCGACGTGGTGGCCGCGTTGGCGCAGATGCCCACCGAGCGACCGGAGGAGCCGATGGGTCACGGGTGCGTCCGTCTGTCCATGGCCGGAGCCTAAGCCGGTGGTCGCGGGACCCTTCCCGCGTCGGCCGGCCCTGCACCCGCTATGTTCGGCCGATGGATCGTGGTGATCTGATCGCTGACCGTTACCGGCTGGTAGAACAGATCGGGCGAGGCGGCATGGGCGTCGTGTGGCTGGCGACGGACACCACGCTGCGCCGGCCGGTGGCGCTCAAGGTCGGTGTCTCGGCCGACGAACCCGTCGCCGGCGCTCGGCTCGGGCACCCCAACGTGATCGCCGCCTACGACCTGGTCAAGACCGACGACGGCCGCGAATGCCTGGTGCTGGAGTACCTGCCGTCGCGCAGCCTGCGGCAGATCCGCGAGGACGACGGTCCGCTGCCGCCGCGCGAGGCGGCCGTCATCGGCGCGCAGATCGCCGCCGCGCTGGCGCACCTGCACGACCTGAACATGACCCACCGCGACGTCACCCCGGCGAACGTCCTGGTGACCGCGGACCGCACCGCCAAGCTCACCGACTTCGGCATCGCCACCTGGGCCAGCGACACCCGGACCGAGGACCCGAAAACCGGCGGCGGCACGCCCGGGTTCCAGGCGCCCGAGGTCGTCCGCGGAAACCGGGCGACCGCCGCGTCGGACGTGTTTTCCCTGGGCATGACGATCAGGTACGCGGTCGAGGGGCATCCCGCTCCCGAAGCCGCGCAAGGCGCGCCGCTCGGCGTCCTGCTGTCCCGGCTCACCGACCGCGACCCGGAGGCCCGGCCGACGGCGGACACCGTTCGGCAGCAGTTCGCGGCGCTGGCGAGACCCCGCACCCCGCGGCGGTGGCGGCTGGTCGCGGCGGGGATCGTCGTGCTGGCACTGGTGACAGCCTCGGTGGTCTGGTTCACGACCCGCGGGGACACCGAGCCGGCTGCCTCGGAGCCGTCGTCGTCCGTTTCTGCGTCCGGTCCCGAGTCGGTCATGGGCGATCCGCGCACCGCCGACCCGTGCGCCCTGACCTACGCCAACGCGCTCGCCGGCTACGGCGTCGTCGAAACTTCGCGCGACTACGGCAACTTCAACCGCTGCGACGCGCTGGTCTACCTGACCAAGGACCGCAAGGACTACGTCGACGTCAGAGTGGAGTTCGCGGTCGACGAGCAGGACGACGCCACGCCGGTGCAGCAGGTCGGCGCTGTCGGGATCCAGCGCCCACCCGCCGAAGACGGCAGCTGCACCCGGATCCTGCTGCTGCCCGGCCACCAGGTCGTCATCGACGCGGACCAGACCGGCGACCGGAATGTCGACCTGTGCGGCATGGCCGAGGCGATCACCAGCAGTGCACTGGTCTCCCTGAACGCCGGCCGGATCGCGCGGCGGACGCTCGAAGCCGGGTCGCTCGCCGCCAAGGACGCCTGCACGCTGCTCGACGCACCAGTTGTCACGGCGGCGCTCGGCCCTGGGCCGCTGAACCAGGTCCATTCCTTCGGGGACTGGGAATGCCAATGGAGTTTCACCGACCGGTCGGGCGTCGCGAAGGTGGTCTTCGACCGGACGCTCGCCGAAAGCTTCGCCGCGTCCGGAAGCACCGCGCTCCGAGTCGGCGGTTTCGACGCCCGGGTGCTGCCGCAGGGGCGCAGTGACACCGACTGCGAGGTGGCCATCGTCTACCGCAGCTACGTCGAGGACACCCGGCCCCGGGTCGACGAACTGGTGCTGGTCGACGTCGAAGACAGTGAGAAGCAGCCCGAGCAGCTGTGCGATCCGGCGCGGCGCTTGGCGGACACGGTGGCGCAGCGGCTGTCGCGCTGAGGACCGGGAGGGGTCCCGCTCGCGCCGGGGGACCATGACCGGGCATGGCGGACAGCGGCGGCGGGAGGACGGATGGGCGGGACACGGGTGGACACGCGGAAGTACGAGCACCTGCGCGGCGGGGTGACCGACCCGGTGCCGGGTTCCCTGTTCGCGCTGGCCCTGTCGCAGGGCGTCTCCCTCGCGCCGGCGCCGGGCCGGGAGCTGCGGTTCGGCCGCAACCGGCCGCAGGTGGACCTGTGCATCGGCGAGGACGACCTGCGGGTCAGCCGGCAAACCGGGCTGATCAGCCACTCGGGCGGCGGCTGGCAGCTGGCCAACACGGGCCGCCTGCCCATCCGGCTGCCCGGCGACCAGTGGCTGTACCCCGAGCACGACCCGCTGCCGCTGGTGCCCGGCTACACCCCGATGTTCGTGCGCGGCACCCGTGGCCGCGAGCACATGATGGAGGTGTATGTGATCGGCCCGGACGGCTCCTGCCCGCCATCGCTGTTCGACGCCGTCACCCAGCCGCCGAAGCGGTATTGGCTGACTCCGGACGAAAAGCTGGTGCTCGTCGTGCTGGGGCAGCGCTATTTCGCGCAGGAGGCGTTCGCCCAGCCACTGGGCCGGAAGCAAGTCGCCGAGGAGATGGCGGAGCTGCAGCCCGACGGCGAGTGGACCGAGAAGAAGGTCGACCGCACGATCGCCGCGGTCCGGCTGCGGCTGAACCAGGACGGCGTGCCCGGCCTGACGAAGGACGAACTGGTCGAGCCGATCGGCAACATGCTCAACCACAACCTGATCCAGGCGCTGATGAGCACGTCGACGCTTGTTCCGTCCGACCTCAGCCTGTTGGACGGCTGGGACTGAGCGCCCGGGACGACGGTTGCTGAAGGCGGCGATCTTGCACCGCGGCGGATGGATCCGCGATCCGGGCGAGAAGAGCACTATCGGCTTCGACCAGTGTGTCCGCCGCGCCCTCTCGACCGGGAAGATCCAGTTCCTCTCCGAGGAGCAGGCGCTGACCCTGCAGTCGATCAACGGTCTTCGGGACGCCGCGCAGCACCACCTGCTGGACATCGGTGAAGGGCAGCTCTACCTGCAGGCCCAGTCCGGGATCACGCTGTCGGGGACTTCCTGAGGCACATTTTCGGTGAAAACCGTGCGACGTCCTCTCCGATCGCGTCCTGCCAATCGCGACGATCGCGCCGCTCGACCCCATCGCGGTTTTCATGGAAGAGATCCGTGAGGTCGCGCGTCTTCTGCAACCGGGCAAGCGCCGCGGCGCCGAGGTGACGGCGAGGCTTCGCGCTGTCGATCGTGGACGGCGCGATGCAGGGAGAGAAGCTCCGGCCCGGCGGAGGCACGTTGCAGGAGCTCGGCCGGCGGATCGGCAGCGGGATCACCGATCTGGACAGGCTCTTTCCCGGGATCGCGGCGGTCGGGCTCGTCTCCGAGAGTGCGGGGCCGACGATCAACCTGCGGATCGTCAAGAAGGAAGGTGTGCCGGTCACTCTGGTACCTGAGGGAGACCAGTCGGACGACTGCGCTGATCACGCGGCTGGCCATCAAGGAGAACGACGACTACGCCAAGCCCATCATCAACACCTGGTGTTACTCCAGCAACGTCCTCGAAGAGCTGCGGGGTGCGCTGGACGAGAAGCCTGCCGAGACCTGGTGGCAGGGAGTATCGCGTTTCGCGATCAGCCTGAACGTAGTGTCCGGCCGCCGTAACCGGCGCAGGAGGGCGCGTCGTCCTTGGTCGTTCGCGGCCGAGATTGCCGCCGGCGAACGAGTTGAGTTTGACCTGGGAACGATCCGGATGCCGGTCCCGTTGGACGGGCAGGGCGAAGTGGACTGGCACGACGCGCCGTTCTGATCGGGGATCGGTCAGTCGGTGGGATGTTCCAGGTGGCGTAGCACGGTCTGGAACTGAGCGCGGACCTCGGAGGCGTCCAGCGGCCAGTCAGCGATCGGCTCGGTCTCGGTGGGTTGGGCGAGTGCGTGGGCGCCTTCGTGGCTGCCGCATTCACCGCACACCCGGATGCACCGATCCTCGGTCGCCCGCGAGCGGGCGGGAAAATCACCCAGCGCGGCATCACAACGTGGGCAGATCCCCTCGGCCATTCGGGCCAGGACGCGGTCCACCGCGCGAACGCGGCCGACGCCCGCGAGGCCTGCCCTCTGCAGAGCTCGATCGACGCACTCCCGGTGCGCAGGAACGACCATCAACGAGTCACCCTTCCCAAGTAGGCGACGACGTCGGTGTCGAGCCACACGATCACGTCGTCGATGTGCTGACGCTGCAGTCCGAGTGCAGGCCCGACGGAGACGATCACGGTGGGGATGCCATCGTCCTCGCGTCGGTACTCGGCCCAGCCGTACTCCTTACCGCCGAACTGATCATCCAGCCAGGCCACCGGCCGATCGGCCACCCACTCGCGGATCGGCCTGACCTTGGGAGACCAGCCGAACGCGGGACCATCGTTCGGCACGTCGATGACCGCCATCTCGGGCAGACCCAGCCGCGGTGCGATCCACTCGGCGGCGCGGACACCCCAGCTGGTCGCCCACACCAGCTCAGCGCCGTGATCCACGAGTTCGCGCAGCCACTGCCCATGCTCGGGATTCAGCCACGCGGTTCCCGTCGCTGGACGACCGTTCGGGCCGAGCCCATCGAACTCGTAGGACCGGTAGCCCCGCTCCGAGAGCGTCGGCTCGCCCCCTGCCGGCGCGGGATCGGTGGGCCAGCACTCCATCGACATCCACTGCCACGACCGCGCCGCGCATTCTCACTCCTTCGGTCAGCCCCCGCGCCTCTGCCGACGGGGACCAGCACATTGTCCCATTCGCACCGACGGCGATTCTCCCGAGTTCCCCGACAGGCGGAAATGGTCCGGACGACCTCACTTGCCCACATCACGCGAGTGCTCGAGCGGCCATCGTCGGTTGCCGGAAATCTTGGCGAGCTGGTGCGGAACCACGTTGAACCGGACGCAACGTGGCAAGGCGTCCGCGGGCAAGAGCAACGGAGGTGATCGCAAGAAATCCAAGCGGAGCTTCAAAGCGCAGCCCGGCGAAAGAACCGCCGGTGAGCTGGACGATGCGCAGCTCGCACAACCCATCGAAACGGAAGCAATGACGGCCGTTGCCCTACCCGTTTTTGGTGATCTTGAGGACGATCTGCGCAACCATGGGGTGATCATCGTGGGTGTTTGGGATCCCTGCTTTGACAACGTGTGGTGCGAGTTCTCGATCAGCAGGGCGTCGATGTCATCTCGTCGTCACGCACCTGACGCTAGGACGAGCGGAAACGCGCCGGGTACGGGGTCCGACGTGTCAGCTTGTCGGGAGGTAGCCGTGGTGCAGGTAGAGGGGTTGCCTCGTTCGCAGGGCTTCCAGGCAGTGGTCGATGCGGCGGGCCATGTGCGGCGGGAGCAGTTCGTGGCAGTCGGCTGGCGTGCAGAAGCGTGCTTCGTCGACTTCGGCAAGGTCAGGGCGGATCTGGTCGGGTTCGACGATGCCGCCGTCGAAGAGCCAGTTCGTGAGCAGTGCCGGTTGCCCGTCGGGCAACGTGTAAGGGACCAGGTCGGCGACGAGCAGGTTCCCGGCTTTCACGTCGAGACCGATTTCCTCGGTGACTTCGCGTTCTGCGCCGGCGGGCGGGAATTCGCCGGGTTCGAGCCCGCCGCCGGGCAGCTCCCACAGTTTTGCGCCGTAGGTGGTGTGCACGAGCAGTACGCGTGCGTGCTGGTCGCGGATGATCAGGCCGGCGCCGGCGATCATTTTGCCGCGGCGCGCGTAGTGCTCGGCGGGGGAGAGCTGCGGTGCCTGGGTCATGCCGGGCGAGGCTACCCACACCGGTGTCGGCTGTTACGCCCGGTAGGCGTTTCAGTCTCCTTTTGCGACATCCGGTGCGATCTCGATCCGGCCGTCGACGAGGGTGTAGCGCTGGTCGCAGCCGGGTTTCGGGCAGCGGCGGGTGTCGTCGAGGCGGGTGGCACAGACACAGACCCAGCCGACCTGGCGCGCGGGGTTGCCGAGGACGAGGGCGTGGTCGAGGACGTCGCGGCCGACGACGGCGCCGAGTCCGACGAGGGCGTGCTGACCGATGGTGATTCCGGGCGCGACGGCCGCGTGCGCGCCGACTGTCGCGCCGCGGCGGATGGTGACCGGCGCGGAGGTGCTGGAGGTCGTCGATGACGCCGAGACCCGCGGAGCGGCGGAGTTACGCAGCGGTGAGCATGGTGTCGGTGACGCTTGGTTTCAGGTCGGCTCCTCCACACACCATTCGCCCAGCTCGCGAAACTCTTGATGCGTCGAGCGTCCTGACAAACACGCCAGGTAACACCAAATAGCCACGTACGGGAGAACACGAAACAGACCGCCGTGGATCCCGCCACGATACCCACCGCACCGCAGGACGGCCGGCCCTTCACCGTTGAGAATCGAGCTCCGGGGAGAGCCGGCCGTCCAGCTGGTGGACCGCATCCCCCACGTTGGCCGCGGATGCGTGCGGAAATCGTCGTCCTCGTCCACGGCAGAGGATGCGGAGGGCGGCACGAAGGGGATGAGGTGCCGGGCTCGCGTAGGGGGCGAGCCCGGCACCACCTTCAACTCCGCGCTTTCCCGACGAACACATCGCCACTACAGCAGCCATCCGCCGGCGCCAGCGAGCCAGGACACCCCAGAGGCTGACCCTGCACCCCGTCGGACAGTCACGCTCGGACCGCAGGACCGGCCTTCGTACTCGCCGACGCTGTGCCGGCGCCCGCCACCACCGCGGAGCCGACAAATGCGGCCACCGTCATGAGCTTCGCAGTACTGATCACAGTCCTCCTGCGTGAGGGCCCAATTGTGAAGCCACGCAAGGCGAATACGCCTGGACGAAGGTCGTCGTACATCCCTGGCACGAGTGGGGGATCTCACCCGGAGCAAGCCACTACGGGCGTCGCGGCCGAACACCCTGCAGACCAAGGCAATCAGTGACGGACCACGGAAGATCGTCACACGCGACCAAGGAGCAGACCCCTGATGAACTTCATGCAGTCGATCGTGAACCTGATCATCTCGTTCGGAAACATCAGCATCTTCTGATGGATCAGCGGCGCCGACCCGCGTCGCACTCGGACTTAAAGCCGTGACCAGCTCGTTCGGGCAGGTCGCGGCTTTTCGTTGTCAGCAAAAGAGATTCTTCAACGGCTACAGCAAAGTCGATCTTCGGTCACCCCTTGGTGTGTCATGTCACTCGAACCAGTCCAGCCGGTGGAGTGAACACGAACCACTCGCAGATCGAGAGAGATGATCACGCGGCGTCGAGCGCCGCCGAGCTTCGTCATCAATGCGAACGGGGAGCCGTGGTAGTCATGTGCGAGAACGTCCTGGAATTGTCGTTGGCCCAGCGAGGAATCTGGTTCGCCCAGCAGCTGGCTCCCGGCAACCCGATGTTCACCATCGCGCAGTACCTCGACATCGACGGTGCGGTTGATCACACCGCGCTGGCCGACTCGATCCGGCACGTACTGCAAGAAACCGAGGCTCTGCGCCTCAGATTCACCGAAGTAGACGGAGAACCACGGCAGTTCGTGGCACCGCTCGGCGAGTGGACCTTGCCCATCGTCGACCTGAGCACCGAAGCGAACCCCGAAGCCGCTGCGCTGGAATGGCTGCGCACGGACCTCGCCACACCGCCTGATGTGTTCGGTGATCGGCTCTTCGCCGCGACGCTGCTTCGGCTGGGCCCGGCACGGTACTTCCTGCACCAGCGCGTGCACCACCTCCTGGTGGACGGCTACGGCGCGGCGCTCGTGCTCACCCGCGTCGCCGCCGGCTACCGGACACGGCAACACGGCGAGCAGCTCGAACCAGCCGGTTTCGGCTCCCTGGAAGAACTTCTGGCCGAAGATCGCGCGTATTCGGCCTCGGAGCGCGGCCTCGTGGACGCGCAGTACTGGCGTGAGCGGTACGCCGACCACCCCGAAGCCACGGTGCTCACCGACTCGGTCGCGGCGATGGACGACGGATTCCTCCAGCACAGCGGCCGGCTCGACGTCGCCGAAGCGGAGAACCTGCGTGCCGTGGCTCGCGAGTCGCGGACCGACTGGGCGCCCTTCGTCATCGCGGCCGCGGCCGCCTACCTGCACCGCACCACCGGCGACCAGGACGTGGTGCTGGGTCTGCCCGTCACCGCACGGCGCACGCCGGTGCAGCGCACCACTCCCGCGATGGTGTCGAACGTCGTCCCGCTGCGGCTGCGGATCACGCCATCGACGACGATGCGCGAGCTCGTGACGCAGACCTCGCGCGAGGTGCGCAACGCACTGAAGCACCAGCGCCACCGCGCCGAAGATCTGCGGCGGGAACTCGGCTTGTCCCGCGACCGGCGCCTGCACGGCCCGACCGTCAACATCCTCCCGTTCGACCCGCGGATCGAGTTCGGCTCGCACGGGGCCGCCCTGCACAACCTGTCGGTCGGCCCGGTCGACGACCTGTCGATCGTCGTCCAGGGCATCTCGCCCGAGCACGGCGTCCGGGTCGACTTCGACGCCAACCCGCGCCGCTACGACCAGGACACCCTCGCCGGCCATCACGACCGGTTCCTCCGGCTCCTGCGGGCAGCCATCGCTTCCCCGACGACAGCCGTGGGGCAGATCGAGCTGCTCGGCGACGACGACCGCGACCTCGTCCTGAACCAATGGAATACCACCACCGTCGAGACCGAGCCGACGACCGTGCCGGAGCTGTTCGCCCGGCAGGTCGCACGGACCCCCGACCGGACCGCCATCGGCGACGGCCAGATCAGCTACACCTTCACCGAACTCGACGAGCGAGCCGAGCGGCTCGCCCGGGTACTCACCCACCGCGGCGCCGGCCCCGGCCGGATCGTCGCCGTCGCCCTGCCCCGCTCGGCGGACACGATCACCGCGCTGCTCGCGGTCACCCGCGCGGGCGGGGTCTACCTGCCCCTGGACGTGACCCACCCGCCGGAGCGCCTCGCCGCGCTGCTGGCGGACGCGAACCCCGCCCTGGTGATCGGCCACAGCGAGACCGAAGCCCTGCTCCCCCGCACCGACCTGGTCCTCGACCGCCTCGACCTGGCCGAAGCCACCGGCGCCGACCCGCGACCGCCCAGGCCGGACGACCTCGCCTACCTGATCCACACTTCCGGCTCGACCGGCATGCCGAAGGGCGTCGCCGTCGAGCACCGCGCGCTGGGGAACCTGTTCGCCAGCCACCAGCGACGGCTGTTCGCCGCGGGCCGCGCGGCCGCTGGCAAGGATGTGCTGCGCGTCGCGCATCTGTCCGGGGTCGCCTTCGACGCCGCCTGGGACCCGGTGCTGTGGCTGCTGGACGGGCACGAGCTGCGGATGGTGCCCGACACCGTGCGCCGCGACCCCGAAGCGTGCGCCCGTTACCTGGCCGACGAGGGCATCGACTCCATCGAGACCACGCCGTCCTACGTGCGGCAGCTGCTCGCCTCGGGCCTGCTGGACCACCCCGGCCGGCACCCGCGGCTCGTCGCCCTGGGCGGCGAACCCGTCACCCCCGCCCTGTGGACGGAGCTGACCGAGGGAACCCGCCTGCTGGCCGTGAACCTCTACGGGCCGACGGAATCCACCGTGGACAGCGTGATGGCGGCCTTACCGTCCTACACCGAGCCGGCGATCGGGACTCCGGTGGCCAACGTCCGCGCCTACGTCCTCGACACCGCGCTGCGACCCGTGGCGCCCGGCGTTCCCGGCGAGCTGTACCTCGCCGGTGCCGGGCTGGCCCGCGGCTACCACGAGCGCGCGGCCCTGACTGCGCAGCGTTTCGTGGCCAACCCGTTCGACGGCCCCGGCGAGCGGCTCTACCGCACCGGTGACCTGGTGCGCTGGAACCGCCAGGGTGCGCTGGAGTACCTGGGCCGGACCGACGACCAGGTGAAGATCCGTGGCTTCCGGATCGAGCCCGGCGAGGTCGAAGGCACGCTCACCGCCTACCCGGACGTCGATCAGGCCGCGGTCGTCGTGCACGGCTCCGGCGACGCCGCCCGGCTGATCGCCTACGTCGTCTCGAGCACCGACCCGGCGCAGCTTCGGTCACGGCTGGGCGGCAGCCTGCCCGGCCACCTGGTGCCCCAGGCCGTCATCGCGGTCCCCGACCTCCCGCTGACCCCCAACGGCAAGCTCGACAAGGCCCGGCTGCCCGAGCCGTCCGGGCCGGCCACCGGCCGCGCCCCGGCTACCGCCGTGGAAGAGCGGCTCTGCGCGATCTTCGCCGAAAGCCTCGACGTCGCCGCAGTGGGCGTCGACGACGACTTCTTCGACCTCGGCGGGCACTCGCTGCTCGCCACCCGGGCGGTCGGGCGGATCCGCGCCGAGCTCGGCATCGAGGTGGCCATCCGCGATCTGTTCGAGGCCGGCACCCCGGCCTTGCTGGCCGAACGGCTCAGCTCGCGCGAAGCCGAGCACCGGCCCGTCCTGGTGGCCGGCACCCGAGGTGACCGGGAGCCGCTGTCGTCCGCCCAGCAACGGCTGTGGTTCCTCAACCGGCTGAACCCGGACGCGGCCGACTACACGATGCCCGCCGTCCTGCGCCTCACCGGCAAGGTCGACGTCACCGCGCTGACGCTCGCCTTGACCGACGTCGTCACTCGGCACGAGAGCCTGCGGACGATCTTCGCCGAGCACGACGGTGAGCCCTACCAGCGGATCCTGCCCGCCGAGGCGGCCGGAATCGCCCTCGGCACCGAGGAGATCCCGGCCGGACGGCTCGACGGCCGGCTCGCCGAGGAAGCCGCTCGCGGGTTCGACCTCGCCGTCGAAGCTCCGCTGCGGGCCACGCTCCTGCGCCTGTCGGCCACCGAGCATGTCCTCGTGCTGGTGCTGCACCACATCGCCGGTGACGGCTGGTCGTTCGGGCCGCTGGCCCGCGACCTCGCCGTCTCCTACCAGCGGCGGCTGGCCGGCGAAGGCGCCGGGCTGCCCCCGTTGGCCGTGCAGTACGCCGACTACACACGCTGGCAGCGGGAGCTGCTCGGCGACGAGACGGATCCCGCCAGCCGGGGCGCGAAGCAGCTGGCCCACTGGACCGGCGCGCTGCGGGACCTGCCCGCCGAGATTCCGCTTCCGGCCGACCGGCCGCGTCCGCCTACGCCGACCGGCGCCGGGTCCGCGGTACCGGTCAGCCTGCCGCGCCACGTGCACGCCGCGCTCACCGGCTTGGCGGGCCGGCACGGCGCGAGCCTGTTCATGGCCTTGCACGCCGGATTCGCCGCCACCCTGGCGAAGTTCGGCGCGGGCAGCGACGTCACGATCGGGACCCCGGTCGCCGGGCGCACCGAGCCGGCGCTCGACGAGCTGATCGGGTTCTTCGTCAACACGCTCGTCCTGCGGACCGACCTCACCGGCAACCCGACGTTCGCCGAGGTGCTGCGGCGGGTCCGCGACGCCGACCTGGCCGCCTTCGAGCACCAGGACCTGCCGTTCGAGCGCATCGTCGAGCAGCTGGCCCCCGAGCGCGTCCCGGGCCGCAACCCGCTGTTCCAGGTCCTGCTCACGCTGCAGAACAACCCGGCGCCCGTGGCCGAGCTCGGCGATCTGCGGATCGAGACGGGACCGGCGGCCACCACCACGACCGCCAAGTTCGACCTGTCGCTCATCCTCACCGAAACCCACGACGCCGCCGGCGCCCCGGCAGGGATCAGCGGCGACCTCGAATACAGCACCGACCTGTTCGACCGCGTGACCGCGAAGCGGCTGGTGCGCGGTCTGGTGACGCTGCTGGAGAACGCTCTGGCCGCTCCGGACGCACCGTTGCACGCCACCTCCGTGCTCACCGACGACGAGCAGGCCGAGCTGGTGGCGCGCTCGGCTGGACGCCGACGTCCGGTGCCCGCCACCACGCTGCCCGAACAGCTCGGCGCCGCGGCCGCGCGGCACCCGGACCGGACGGCGGTGGTCGCCGCCGACCGGCGGCTGACGTTCGCCGAACTCGACGAGCGCGCGACCCGGCTGGCCGCGACCCTGACCGCCCGCGGCGCCGGACCCGGGCAGGTCGTGGCGGTGGCGCTGCCTCGCTCGGCCGACACCGTCGTGGCCCTGCTGGCCGTCCTGCGCGCGGGCGCGGTCTACCTGCCCGTCGACATCGACTACCCGGCCGACCGGATCGCCTACCTGCTCACCGACGCGCGGCCCGTGCTGCTGGTCAGCACCGCCGACGTGGCCGCCGGTCTTACCGGCGCCCCGGCCACCGTGCTGCTCGACGGCGAGTGGGAGGGCGAAGGGCAGTCTCCGGTCGCTCCGGTGCCCGAGGACCTGGCCTACCTGCTCTACACGTCGGGCTCGACCGGCCGTCCCAAGGGCGTCGCGGTGGAGCACCGCAGCCTGGTGAACCTGCTCGAGAGCCACCGCGCCGAGGTGTTCGCCCCGGCCACGGCCGCGGCAGGACGTGACGTCCTGCGGATCGCGCACACCGCCGGAGTGTCCTTCGACGCCTCCTGGGACCCGATCCTGTGGCTGGCCGACGGGCACGAGCTGCACGTGCTCGACGACGACACGCGACGCGATCCCGAAGCCCTCCTCGGCTACGTCGGCCGGGAGCGGATCGACGCGATGGAAACCACGCCCTCCTACGTCCGGCAGCTGCTGGAAATGGGCCTGCACACCGCCACGCACCGGCCGACCGTGCTGGCCCTCGGCGGCGAGGCCGTCGATACCGCGCTGTGGCGAGACCTCGCCGGCCGTCCGGAAATCCTGGCGTTCAACTTCTACGGCCCCACCGAGTCCACTGTGGACTCCGTGGTCGGCCGGATCGCCGAGCACCCCGCGCCGGTCATCGGCGCCGGGATCGCCAACGTGGGCACCTACGTGCTCGACGCGGCGCTGCGGCCGGTTCCGGCCGGGGTGACCGGCGAGCTGTACCTCGACGGCGCCGGCCTGGCCCGCGGCTACCGCGGCCGCCCCGCGCTGACGGCGGAACGGTTCGTCGCCAACCCGTTCGCCGGGAACGGCACCCGGATGTACCGCACGGGCGACCGCGTGCGCTGGACCACCGGCGGCGAGCTGAAGTTCGTCGGGCGCACCGACGACCAGGTCAAGATCCGCGGTTTCCGGGTCGAGCCCGGCGAGGTCGAAGCCGTGCTGGCCACCGCCGACGGTGTGTCGGCCGCCGCCGTGGTCGTCCACCGGAGCGCGGCCGGCGTCGACCGGCTCGTCGGGTACGTCACCCCTGGCACGGCCGACGTCGCCGAGCTGCGCCGGCACGCCGCCGCGACCTTGCCGGACTACATGGTCCCGCAGGTGATCGTCGCGCTGCCCGAGCTGCCGCTGACCCCCAACGGCAAGCTCGACAAGGCGAAGCTGCCGGAGCCGGCCCCGGCCGCCGTCGTGGCGAGGCGCCCCGGCACCGGCACGGAGGCCGAGCTGTGCGCGGTGTTCGCCGACGTCCTCGGGCTCGCCGACGTCGGCCCCGACGACGACTTCTTCGCACTCGGCGGGCACTCGCTGCTGGTGACCCGGCTGGTCAGCCGGCTGCGCTCCCGCTTCGGTGCCGAGGTCGCCATCCGGACCGTGTTCGAAGCCGCCACGCCCGCCGCGCTCGCGGCCCGGATCGGCGACCGGACTGCTCCCCGCGCCCGGCTGCGACGCCAGGAACGCCCGGAGCGCGTCCCGCTGTCCTTCGCGCAGCGGCGGATGTGGTTCCTCAACAGCTTCGAAGGCACCGGAGCGGGCTATCACATCCCGATGGTGCTGCGGCTGCGCGGCACCCTGGACCGGGCGGCCTTGGCCGCCGCGCTGCGCGACGTCGTCGAGCGGCACGAGACCCTGCGGACGGTCTTCCCCGTCACCGACGGGGTGCCGTACCAGCAGCTCGTGCCGATGACGGAGATTCCCGCCGGGCTTCCCCCGCTGGAGGCCGGGCCGGGCGGGATCGCCGAGACGATCGCCGCCTACGCCGCGACGCCGTTCGGGCTCGAGACGGATCTGCCGCTGCGCGCGGCGCTGCTGCCGGTGGAGGCGGACGAGCACCTGCTCGTGCTCGTCGCGCACCACATCGCCACCGACGGCTGGTCGACCGCGCCGCTGGCCCGCGACCTCGCCGCCGCTTACACCGCGCGGCTCGGCGACCAGGCAGCCGAACTGCCCACCCTCCCGGTCCAGTACCCGGATTACGCGCTGTGGCAGCAAGAACTCCTCGGGTCCGAAGAGGACACCGACAGCCCGTTGCGACAGCAGCTCGCCTACTGGCGCGACGCCCTCACGGGACTGCCGGAGGAATTGACACTGCCGCATGACCGGCCGCGCCCGGCCGAGTCGAGCTACACCGGCGGCACGGTCCGGCTGGACCTGCCGGCCGAGCTGCACGCCCGCCTGGCCGCCTTCGCGGCGGACAACGGCGCGAGCCTGTTCATGGTGCTGCACGCGGGCCTGGCGGCGCTGCTTTCCCGGCTGGGCGGCGGAACGGACGTGCCGATCGGCACGCCGGTCGCGGGCCGGACCGACGAGCAGCTCGACGACCTGGTCGGGTTCTTCGTCAACACGCTGGTGCTGCGGGCCGACCTGTCCGGCACGCCCGGGTTCGCGGAGCTGCTGGAGCGAGTGCGGGCAACGGACCTCGCCGCGTTCGACCACCAAGACGTCCCGTTCGAGCGGATCGTGGAGGAGCTCGCTCCGGCGCGCACGCTCAACCGGCACCCGCTGTTCCAGGTGATGCTCACGCTGCAGAACACCCCGCCGATGCGTCTGCGGCTGCCCGATCTCGACGTGTCGGTCGCCGAGCACGACGAGGTCGCCGCGGCGAAGTTCGACCTGTCACTGTCGCTGGCCGAGCGCCACGACGACGTCGGCGCGCCGGCCGGGCTCTCCGGCACGATCGAGTTCAGCGCCGACCTGTTCGACCGCGCGACCGCCGTCCGCCTCGGCGGGTGGCTGCACAAGCTGCTCGACGCCGCGCTCGACGACCCGGCACGACCGGTCGCCGAGCTGGACCTGCTGAGCGCGGGCGAAGTCGAAGCGGTCCTGGAGACGTGGAACGACACCCGGCGCGCGCTGCCGCCGGAGACGATCACCACGGCCTTCGAACGTCACGCCGGTGAGGACACCGCGGTCGTGGCGGCCGACGGCGCCTTGACGACGTCGGCGCTCAACGCCGCGGCGAACCGGCTGGCCCGGCTGCTGCGGCAGCGGGGCATCGGCGCCGGGCACACCGTCGCCGTCGCGGTGCCGCGCTCGGTGGACACCATGGTCGCGCTGCTCGGCGTGCTCAAGTCCGGCGCCGCGTACCTGCCGATCGACCTGAGTTACCCGGCCGACCGGATCGCGTACATGCTGGCCGATGCCGGCCCCGCCGCGGTGGTGAGCACGTCCGATGTGGACGGTCTCCCGGCCGGCATCGACCGCGTCGACCTCGACGCGCCGGAAACCCGGACGGCACTGGCCGGAATCGCGGACGCCGACCTGTCCGACGCCGAGCGCCTGCGTCCTCTCTCGGCCCGGCAACCGGCCTACGTCATCTACACCTCCGGGTCGACCGGGCGGCCGAAGGGCGTCGTCGTCGAGCACCGGTCGCTGACGAACCTCCTGCACCACCACGAGGAGACCGTGTTCGCACCCGCTGCGAAGCGGCTCGGGGACCGGCGGTTGCGGGTCGCCCTGACCGCGGCGGTCGCCTTCGACGCCTCGTGGGACCCGGTGCTGTGGATGATCGCCGGGCACGAGCTGCACATCGTCGACGACGACACCCGCCGCGACGCACGTGCCCTCGTCGACTACCTGCGCGACGAGCGGATCGACGCCATCGAGACGACCCCGTCGTACCTGCGGCAGCTGATGGCGGCCGGCCTGCTCGATGCCGGGCACCGGCCGTCGGTCGTGGCTCTCGGCGGTGAACCCGTGGAGGACGGGCTGTGGGCACGGCTGCGCGCCGAGCCGAACCTGGCGGCGTACAACTTCTACGGCCCTACGGAGTCCACAGTGGACTCCGTGGTCGCGGCGCTCGACGAGCGCGACCGGCCGGGGATCGGCCGGCCCGTGCGCAACACCCGCGCCTACGTCCTCGACGCCCGGCTGCGGCCGGTCCCGGCCGGCGTCCCGGGCGAGCTGTACCTGTCCGGGGCGGGCGTCGCCCGCGGCTACCTCAACCGGACCCGGCTGACCGCGGAACGCTTCGTCGCCGACCCCTACAGCGGCACCGGCGACCGGATGTACCGCACCGGCGACCTCGCCCGCTGGCGCGACGACGCGTCCCTGGAGTTCCTGGGCCGCGCCGACGACCAGGTGAAGCTCCGCGGCTTCCGGATCGAGCCCGGCGAGATCGCCGCCTTGCTGGAAGCGGACCCGGCGGTCGCCGAAGCGGCGGTCGTGGTCCGAGGCGGCGAGCGGCTGGTGGCCTATGTCGTGCCGACGGCCACCGCGGTGAGCCCGGACCGACTGCGCGCGGCCCTGGCCGGGCAGGTGCCGGAGTACATGGTGCCCTCGGCGTTCGTCGCGCTCGACGGGCTCCCGCTCACCCCGAACGGGAAGCTGGACCAGCGTGCCCTGCCCGCGCCGCCGGACGCCGCCACGGGATCGCGCGGGCCGCGGTCGCCCCGCGAGGACCTGCTCTGCAAGCTCTTCGCCGAGACGCTCGGGCTTCCGCGTGTGGGCATCGACGACAGCTTCTTCGAGCTGGGCGGGCACTCTCTGCTGGCCAGCGGTCTGATCACCCGGGTCCGCGCGGCGTTCGGCGTCGACCTGCCGATCCGGCGGCTGTTCGAGCACCCGACCGTGGCGGGCCTGGCGGCCAAGCTGGATTCCGGGACCGAAGGCAGCGATCTCGACGTGCTGCTGCCGCTGCGCACCACCGGCAGCCGGCCACCGCTGTTCTGCGTCCACCCGGCCAGCGGGCTGTCCTGGAGCTACTCCGGGCTGCTGAAGCACCTGTCGCCGGACCAGCCGCTCTACGGCCTGCAGTCGCGCAAGCTCACCGACCCGAGCTACACACCGGCGAGCATCGCCGAGATCGCCGCCGGGTACGTCGAGCACATCCGCTCGGTGCAGCCCCACGGCCCGTACTACCTGCTGGGCTGGTCCTTCGGCGGCAACCTCGCCCACGAGGTCGTCGCGCAGCTGGAGACCGCGGGCGAGGAGATCGGGCTGCTGACCGTGCTGGACGCCTACCCGCAGGCCCCGGCCGACGGCCTGGAGGTGGCGAGCGAGGCGAAGATGTTCGCCGCGCTCCTGCACAACCAGGGCTTCCCCGTGCCGGCGGACGTGACGCTCGACCGCGCGAGCGTGCTCGCGCACTACCGCGAGATCGGCAACCCGATGGGCAGCCTGACCGAAGCGGCCCTCGGCGGCATGATCGGCGCGTTCGTCAGCCAAGCCCAGCTGATGGGCGACTTCGTGCCCCACACGGTCGCCGCGGACGTGCTGTTCTTCACGGCCACCGCCGACCGCGACCCGCACGGCCCGGTGCTGGCCGACTGGATGCCCTACCTCAGCGGCGACGTCGAGAACCACGACGTCGAGGCCGCCCACGCCCAGCTCACCCAGCCGGACGCGCTGGCCCGGATCGGCCCGGTCCTCGCCGAGCGCCTCGCCGACCGGCAGCCCCGCCCCGACCAGCCACGAGCCAAGACAGGGAACTGATCATGACCAACCCCTTCGAATCCGACGACGCGCAGTACCTGGTGCTGACCAACCACGAGAACCAGCACTCCCTGTGGCCGGCCTTCGCCGGCGTCCCGGACGGCTGGACCACGGCCTTCGGGCCGGAGGCCCGCCAGGCGTGCCTCGACTTCGTCGAACGGAACTGGACCGACATCACCCCGCAAAGCCTGCTGCGCGAGGAGAACTCCCGATGACCGCGCTACCCGCGATCCGGCTCGAAGAACTTCGAAAGTCCTTCGGCCCCAAGACCGCCCTCGACGGCATCGACCTCGACATGCCCGCTGGCGCGGTGTTCGGCCTGCTCGGCCCCAACGGCGCCGGGAAGACCACCACCGTCCGGATCATCACCACCCTGCTGGCCCCCGACAGCGGCCGGGCCTTGGTCGCCGGCGCCGACGTCGCCCGCGACCCCGACCGGGTCCGGCGCTCGATCGGCGTCTCCGGGCAGTACGCCGCCGTCGATGACAAGCTCACCGGATTCGAGAACCTCTACCTCGTCGCGAAGCTCTACGGCATGCGCCGTCGCAAGGCCGCCTCGACCGCGCGCGAGCTGCTGAGCCGCTTCCACCTCGACGACGCCGCCGACCGCCTGGCCGGGACGTACTCCGGCGGGATGCGGCGACGGCTGGATCTGGCCGGCGCGCTCGTCGCCGCTCCCCCGGTCGTCGTGCTCGACGAACCCACGACCGGACTGGACCCGCAGAGCCGCCTCGACACCTGGGACATCGTGGGCGAGCTCGTCCGCGAAGGCACCACCGTCCTGCTCACCACGCAGTACCTCGAGGAAGCCGACCAGCTGGCCGACCGGATCGCGGTCATCGCCGAGGGCCGGGTCGTCGCCGAAGGCACCAGCGACCAGCTCAAGAGCACCACCGGCGGGGAACGGATCGAGCTGGTCACCGCCGATGCCGCAGACCTCGCCGCGGCCCACCGGGTCCTCGCGGCGATCGGGGGCGCCCCACCGAAGCTGGATCGGCGCGCCCGCCGCGTCGAAGTCGCCGTCGGCGCCGGGCAGAACGGCCAGCACGCCCTCGCCGCCGCGGCGTCCCGGCTCACCGCCGACGGGATCCAGGTCCTCGACCTCGGGCTCCGCCGCGCCACGCTTGACGACGTCTTCCTGGCCCTGACGCGCCACGCGGCCGACGACGACACCGCCGTCCTGCCCCCGGTGGTCGACTGGCCGGCGCACTCGGGCGACCTCGACCGGGAAGAGGTGGGCGCGTGACCACCCTGACCCGGGTCGCCCGCGACAGCGGCTCCCTCGCCTGGCGCAACCTGCTCACCATCCGGCGCACACCCGGCTCGATCTTCGCCAGCATCCTGCAGCCGATCATGTTCGTGCTGCTGCTGGGCTACGTCTTCGGCGGCAGCCTGGGCGGCGACGCCTACCGCGAGTTCATCATGGGGGGCATCTTCGCGCAGACCGTCACGTTCAACGCCTCGTTCACCACCATCGGCCTCGCCAACGACCTGCAGAAGGGCATCGTCGACCGGTTCCGCTCCCTGCCGACGTCCCGCGTCGCGGTGATGCTCGGCCGGACCACCTCCGACCTGACCACGAGCGTCGTCAGCCTGTTCGTCACCAGCCTGTGCGGACTCGCGATCGGCTGGCGCATCCGCGGCAGCATCCTCGACGCCGTCCTGGCCTACCTGCTGATCCTGCTGTTCGCCTTCGCGATGTCCTGGGTCGGCGCCTTCATCGGCCTGGTCTCCCGCAGCGTCGAGGTCGCGCAGAGCCTCGGCCTCATCTGGCTGTTCCCCGCGACGTTCATCTCCTCCGGCTTCGTCTCGGTGGCCGCCATGCCCGAACCGCTGGCGACGATCGCGGAGTGGAACCCGATCACCTCGCTGGCCAACGCGACCCGGGCCTTGTTCGCCAACCCGACCCCGGCCGCGCTACCACAGCCTCACGCCTGGCCGGCCCAACACGCGGCGCTCTACACCGCCCTCTGGGCCGCCGGGCTCATCGCGCTGTTCATGGCGCTGTCGGTCAACCGGTATCGCCGGGTCACCAGCCGGTAGCTCGGCGGGCGGCGCCCACCATCGCCTCCCGTTCCGGATCGACCCAGCTCAGGTGCGGCTCTTGAGCACGACGACTTCGTCTTCCTGCCGAGCTTGATCGTGCTGCCGGCGCACGACGGTGTCTACCACGAACTTCACTGGCTGATCGATCATCCGGTGGACCAGCGGCACACACCGGTGATGGCGGCATCGAGGTTCCCACCAAGCCCGTCGGTGCGGAGGAACACGTGCGAACCGGGCTCGAGGTCTAGGTGGTGATCGGCACGCGGCCGCTCGAATATCGTGTGTGAGGCGCCAGCCGATCGGGGTGGCCGACCGAGGTGAGCGCCGCAAACTGCCGGCGCGGCGGCAACAGGGCCAGTTCGACAGGGCTTCCTCGACCACCCGGGCGCCACACCGGCCCTCCAGCTCGGCCCGCAACGACCGCACCAGCCGCTGCCGCACCCGCCGCGCTCCCACGACGTCGCCGGCGGGCGGCACGGAGGGAACGAGGCGTACGCACAGCTTCCGCGTGGCCCGCCGGGAGGCCCCAGCGCTCCGGGCGACCCGACAACCAGCCAAAAAGGAGCGGGGGCACCGGATTCCGGCGCCCCGTTACCTTTTTCGTGGTTCCTGATCAAGGAGCTGTGGTCACCAGGCCCGGCATGACTTGCGCCCCCAGTCGAAGGCATGATCCGGGGGGTGGTGTCACCGGGTCTGGTGGCATCGACCGACCG
>NZ_JAMXQV010000037.1 GCF_024703995.1 Amycolatopsis iheyensis
GGGGGCGTCGGGGCTGCCGGTGCGCGGGCCGCCGGGTGCGTCGGGGCTGCCGGTGCGGGGGCGGCCGGGGGCGTCGGGGGTGTGGGCGCCGGGGCTGCCGGGGGTGCCCGTCCAGCCGGGGCCGCCGCCGGTGCGCGGGGAGCCGCCGCCGACCCCACCGGGAGATCCACCGCCGGGCGGCATGCCGCCACCCATCATCGGCGCACCACCCTGCGGCGGAACACCGGCCGCGGAGCCATCCCCACCCCGAGGGGACGGGAAGGTGCTCGGCTCACCGGTCCGCGGAGCGGCGGGCGCGGTCCCACTGGCGGAGGTGGTCCCGTCAGCCCGCGACGGCGCGGCACTGCTGGGGGTATCGCCCCCATGCGAGCCGAGACCATCGGACCGCGCGGCCGGCGAGGAATGCGTTGGAGCACCACCGGAATCGCCGGCTCGAGTGGGAGAGCCCCCACTGTGCGGGGCTGAGCTGTCGCCGGCGCGGGAGGGCGAGTTGTCGCCAGCATGCGAGGGCGAACTGTCTGCCGCTCGCGACGGCGAGTTGTCGCTCGCGTGTGAAGGCGAGTTGTCTGCGGCGCGGGAGGGGGAGTTGTCGCCGGCGCGCGTGGGGCTGGAGTCCCCGGTGTGCGAGGGCGAGTTGTCTGCGGCGCGGGAGGGCGAGCTGTCGCTCGCGTGCGAGGGTGAGTTGTCTGCGGCGCGGGAGGGCGAGCTGTCGCTCGCGTGCGAGGGCGAGTTGTCTGCCGCGCGGGAGGGCGAGCTGTCGCTCGCGTGTGAAGGTGAGTTGTCCGCGGCGCGCGAAGGTGAGCTATCGCCCGCGTGTGAAGGCGAACTGTCTGCTGCTCGCGAGGGCGAGTTGTCGCCGGCACGTGTGGGGCTGGAATCCCCGGCGTGCGAAGGCGAATTGTCCGCAGCACGGGAGGGCGAGTTGTCACCCGCGTGCGAAGGAGAGTTGTCTGCCGCGCGGGAGGGTGAGTTGTCTCCAGCGTGCGAAGGTGAACCGTCCGCAGTCGAAGAGGAGCTTTCGCCCGCGTGTGAAGGCGAGTTGTCCCCGCCACCCGAAGGCGACCCATCGCCACCACCCGCTGGCGAGCTGTCCCCCTCGCCAGCGTGCGAAGACGAACTGTCGCCACCCGAGCCATCGCGGCCGGAACCCCGGCGCGAGCCCGAGTCCGGCGACGAGTCGGCGGTCGCCGGATCCGCACTCGGCGAATCCCCGTCCGCGGAATGCGAGCCGTCCCCGCCGGAAGAGTCACCGGAAGAACCGTCCCCGGAAGAACCCTCGCCGGAATGCGAACCCTCCCCGGCAGAACCTTCCCCACCGGACGAGCCCTCCCCATGGGCACGGGCGTGAACCCCGCCCCCCTCACCCTTGGGGATCTTGTGGACGAACCCACCCTCCTTGATCTTCAACCCGTCGAGACCGCTGACCTTGCCCAGCACCTTGCCGAACACCTTGGCGATCTTCTCGAAGATGTCGACCAGCTTCGACAGCAGCGGCGACACCTTGCGGATCGTGTCGGTCAGCTTCTTGAGGAGCTCGCCGATCTTCTTGCCCCACTTGGCGATCGCCGCCGAGGCCTGGGCCACCACCACCGGGGTGCCGAAGCCGAGGGAGAAGACCTCCTCCATCACCCACGCGATCAGCTTGCCGACCAGGTCGGCGATCAGCTGCCGCACCGTCTCGCGGACGAACGACACCACCTGGCCCATGATCATGGTGACCGTGCTGATCGCGCCGGCCACCGTCGCCGCGCCCGACAACGCCTCGCTGTGCTCCGTCGCGAACTTCCGGTAGGCGTCGGCACCCGAACCCTGCCAGCCGGACGTGCCGTTCTTGACCGCGTTGTCGAAGTCGGTCTTGCGCTCGCCCAGCGCCTTCGAGACGTTGCCCCAGGTGTCGGCGTACGACTGGATCACCGGCGGGTTGCCCGCCACCGAGTCCAGCATGTCCTTCAGCGGCTGCACGTGCTCCATCAGGAACGACGCCACCGACGACATCAGGTACCCGAACGGGTCGACCGCCGCCCCGGCGATCTCGCCCGCCAGCGACAGCATGCCCAGGCCGCCGGAAACCCAGTCGCCGTCCTTGATGCCGTTGAACGCGTCCATCGACGACTCGGCGATGCCGATGCCGCCCGCCCAGCCGTAGTCGCCGTTGCCCGCGGTGAACGCGCCGGGCCCGTCCGGGTCCTGCTTCGACTCCGCGACGAGCGGGTTCCCCTCCGGCATCACGCACCGCCCGCGGACTTGTCGAGGTCGTCGGCGACACCGGTTTCGTACGTGTGGTACGCCGCGGCGGCTTCGCGGACCTTGCCCGACACCGCCGTCATCGCCTGCACGGCGTCCTTCAACGCGTCGATCCCGTACTGCTCCACCGGGTCGAGCAGCATCCGGAACGGCTGGCAGAGAATGCCGTACGCGTCGGTCGGCATGCTGACCTGGTTCGCCGCGTCGACGGCCTGCTGCAGCCCGTCACCGATGGCGTCGAGCTGCTTCGCGTGCGCCGTGAGGTCGGTGCTGAGTTCCACGTCCGTCATCGGTTTCCCCCTCAGGAAAGAATCGGCCCGCCGAAGTCGTCGTCATCGTCGTTGTCCACCGGACGCCGTCGCCGCGGCGGCTGCGGTGGCGCAGGTGGTGCGGGCGGCGCGGGTGGCGGGGTGCGCTGGTCGTCGCTGTCCTCCGGCAGGAACCGGCGGACGCGGTCGGGCTCCGGGAACGCGGGTTCGGGCTCCGGCGGCGGCTGCGGGAAGGTGCTCTGCGCCTCGCGGACGATCTCCACCGCCGCCTGGTCGCCGGTGCCGGTGGTCTCGGTCATGGCCTGCTGCAGCAGTTCCGGGATCCGCGCCTGCGCGCGCTGCACCAGCTGCATCACCTGCGCCGACACCTCGGCCATCCGCTTCCCCGAAGCGGCCTCGGCGATGACGAGGTTCTTCAGCAGCCCACGCGAATCGACGGTCACCTGGACCGTGCCGTCCTTCGACCGCTCGGTGACCGACTGGTCCTGCATGCGATCGGCCAGCGCCTGGTACCGGGCGGCGTTCTCCTCGAGCCGCTTGGTCCAGTTGTCGATCATCGCGTCGCTGGCGTCGATGCTGTCCGGCATCCCGGCCCCTTCTCTCTGCTCCACCCCACAGACGGATCCGGGAAGCCGTCGGTTCCCTGAATACGCCAAAGGCCACCATAGGGGACCTGGCGGTTCCCGATGGTGGCCTTCGCCGAGATGTGTCAGAGGTTGCCGCGGCGCTCCTGCTCCCGCTCGATCGCCTCGAACAGCGCCTTGAAGTTGCCCTTGCCGAAGCCGAGCGAGCCGTGGCGCTCGATCAGCTCGTAGAACACGGTCGGGCGGTCGCCGATCGGCTTGGTGAAGATCTGCAGCAGGTAGCCGTCCTCGTCGCGGTCGACCAGGATGCTGTGCTCCTTCAGCGTCTCGATCGACACGCGGACCTCGCCGATCCGGGCGCGCAGCTCCGGGTCCTCGTAGTACGAGGCCGGGGTGTCGAGGAACTCGACGCCGGCGGCACGCATCGCGGTGACCGTCGCGATGATGTCGTTGGTGGCCAGCGCGATGTGCTGGCAGCCCGCGCCGCCGTAGAACTCGAGGTACTCGTCGATCTGCGACTTCTTCTTCGCGACCGCGGGCTCGTTCAGCGGGAACTTGACCCGGTGGTTGCCGTTCGAGACGACCTTGCTCATCAGCGCCGAGTACTCGGTCGCGATGTCGTCGCCGACGAACTCCGCCATGTTCACGAAGCCCATGACGCGGTGGTACCAGTCGACCCAGTAGTCCATCTTGCCGAGCTCGACGTTGCCGACGCAGTGGTCGACGGCCTGGAACAGCCGCTTCGGCGCGCCCTCGGGCCGCTTGATGCCGCTCTCGCGCGGCTCGTAGCCGGGCAGGTAGACACCGGTGTAGCGCGACCGGTCGACCAGGGAGTGGCGGGTCTCGCCGTAGGTCGCGATCGCGGCGACGCGCACGGTGCCGTGGTCGTCGGAGACGTCGTGCGGCTCCTCGAGGATGGTCGCGCCCTGCGCGCGGGCGTGCTCGACGCACTTGTCGACGTCGGTGGTCTCGAGCGCCAGGTCGATGACGCCGTCGCCGTGCTTGCGGTGGTGGTCGAGCAGCGGCGAGTCCGGCTTCACGCCACCGGTGATGACGAACCGGGCCGAGCCGGACTTGAGGACGTAGGACTTGCGCTCGAAGTCGCCGGTCTCCGGTCCGGAGTACGCGACGAGCTGCATCCCGAACGCGATCTGGTAGTACCAGGCGGTCTGGGTGGCGTTGCCGGCGATGAACACGACCGCGTCCATGGCCTTGACCGGGAACGGGTCCGTCGAAGCGTCGTGGTCGACGAGGCCGACGAGCTGACGCAGCTGGTCGTAGCTGACGTCGTCGAGGGCGCCCTGGGGTTCGGCAGTCTGGGTCATACCTCGAAGGATCATCCCTGCGAGGCAAGATGCGCAATGGACTGAATTTTCACTGGACAAGATGACCGGTGTTGGCCGGACATCGGCTGTCATCGTGGACAATCTGCGTATGCCGGAGAACCTCGACGCGCTGGACGCGCGGCTGCTGCTGTTGCTCACCGACTCCCCGCGCCTGGGGGTGCTCGAGTGCGCCCGCCGGCTCGGCGTCGCCCGCGGCACGGTCCAGGCGCGGCTGGACCGGCTGACCGAGCGCGGCATCCTCGGCGGCTTCCCGCCGGAGCTCGACCTGGCGGCGATGGGCTACGGCCTGACGGCGTTCGCGGTGCTCGAGATCGCCCAGGGCCGCCGCGCGGAGGTGGCGGAGGCGCTGTCGGCGATCGACGAGGTGTGCGAGGTCCACGCGACGACCGGCCAGGGCGACCTGTTCGTCCGCATGGTCGCGCGTGGCAACGACGACCTGCAGCGGGTGATCGACGAGGTGGTCGGGGTGCCGGACGTGCTGCGGACGTCGACGTCGATCGCGTTGTCGACGCCGGTGCCACCGCGGGTCCGCCCCCTGCTGGAGCGGACCGCGCGGGCCTGACCTGTGGACAACCGCCGCTTTCACGTGAAAGCGGCGCTCTCAGCCTTCGTCGAGGACGTGGGCCAGGTAGCGCTGGGCCGAGCGCTGGACGACCTCGAAGCCGTCGGTGCGCACGATCGCGTCCCACCAGGCCCCGTAGATCGCCTCGAAGCGGTACCCGGCCAGCAGCTCGGCCGCGCGCCGGACGATGTGCGGCCGCTCCGGGACCAGGTTCGGGTAGCTGTACATGAAGCCCACGTGCGTCCGGTCCGGGATGACCTGCACGATGTCGCCGGACAGCAGCGCGCCCTGGCCTTCTTCGCCGTCCGGCCAGTGCAGGACCGTGCCGCCGGTGAAGTGCACGCCGAGGTTGATCAGGCGCAGGTCTTCGGCGACGTCCAGGGTGGTGCCGGACCACAGCTTCACCGCCGGGTCGGGCCGGCCGATCCACTCCTGGTCGCCCTCGTGCAGGTAGATGGGGACGTCGAACGCGTGCGCCCACTCCACCATCGTCGTGTAGTAGTGCGGGTGGCTGATCGCGATGCCGGTGATGCCGCCGAGGTCGCGGACCTGCTGGACCAGGGCGTCGTCGAGGTAGGCGGCGCAGTCCCAGAGGAAGTTGCCGGACCGCGCCTGCACCAGCAACGCGCGTTCGCCGATCGCGAACCCGGGGTTCGAGCCGACGCCGATGATGCCCGGGCCCTGCGCTTCGATCCGCGGTGTGTAGGTGCCGCTCTCGCGGAGCGACGCGAGGTTCGTCCACTGCTGCCCGGACTGCGGGACGTACTGGCGTTCGTCTTCGCAGACCGGGCAGTCGTCGCGGGCCACGGCGTACTGCATGCCGCAGGCCTGGCAGATCGGTTCGGTGCTCACGACTGTGTCCTCCCAGAGTGTGGATCCTGGGAGGACACGCTAGCCGCGGCTACTTGGCGTCGGTGTAGGGAACCGCCTTGACGAGGGTCACCTTCTGGAGCTTGCCGTTGGGCAGCTCGTACTCGCGCGACTCGCCCTCCTTGGCGCCGAGCAGGGCCTTGCCCAGCGGCGACTCCGGGGAGTACACGTCGAGTTCGCCTTCGGCGCCCTCTTCGCGGGTGGCGAGCAGGAACTTCTCGTCCTCGTCGTCGCCCTCGTAGCGGACCGTGAGGACCTTGCCGGGGCCGGCGGTGCCGTCGTTCGCGGGCGCTTCGCCGACCTTGGCCGAGCGCAGCAGCTCCTGCAGGTGCCGGATGCGCGCCTCGGCCTGGCCCTGTTCTTCACGGGCGGCGTGGTAGCCCCCGTTCTCCTTGAGGTCGCCCTCTTCGCGGCTGTCGTTGATGCGCGCGGCGATGACCGGCCGATTCTCGATCATTTCGTCGAGCTCGTGCTTGAGCCGGTCGTAGGCATCCTGGGTGAGCCAGGTCACCTTGGTGTCGCTCACGGTCACCATCTCCTCGTCGGGCCTGCCAGGCTTGCGTGTTCAAGCCGGCCCACGCGGGCGTAGGTGCCCGCGTGGCTGAGATAAAGGAAAAACACGGCCCGTCGCGGGCCGTGCTGAAGGGTCAGACTATCACGGCGCGACAGGCCGACGCCCGTTATTTCCGCACGCCGTGGGCGTTGGGCGCGCGGTTCACCCCGTTGGCCGCTATGGGGTTGACAGATAGTCTGGTATGTCGTACGAGCAGCCGTAGACGTCGGCCGTCACCGGTTCCCCGATGCTGCGGATCGTCGTGGTCATCCTGCTGTACTTCGCGCCGGCGGGGATCAGGAGCTCTTTGCGGCCGCTCTCGGCGCCGGTCTTGTCCCGGACGCGGACGACGCACACGCCCGGCCGGTCGTTGTCGTCCCGCGTGACGTTCAGGGTGATTTCCATCGCGTTGCCCGGTTTCTTGGCGAACGCGACGCGCTCGGCGTCGATCGGCGCGGACCCGAGGTTGACGTAGGCGACCCACGCGATCACGCCGCTGACCAGCAGGGCGATGGCCAGGAAGAGCCACCGGCGCCAGCGCCGGGGCGCCTTGGCCCGGGTGCTGCCGTACCGGCCCTCGGGCAGCACGGGTGCTGCCGTTTTCGCCGGTCCGCCTGCCAACGCGGGGCCTCCTGCTCGTTCTTGTCGTACCCCTGGGGACAATGGTGGGGCGGGTACGACACCGAGTATCCGCCCGCTGGGTGGGCGGCCCGCAGGTGGGTCGCGGAATACGGGTAGTGAAGGAGTCGTTCGCAGCATGGTGGACCAGCTGACGAAGCCGCGCTTGCGCATGATGGCCGTACACGCACATCCGGACGACGAGTCGAGCAAGGGCGCCGCCTCGATGGCGCGCTACGCCGCCGAGGGGCACGAGGTGCTCGTCGTCACGTGCACCGGGGGCGAAGCCGGCAGCATTCTCAACCCGGCCATGGACCGGCCCGAAGTCCTGGCGAACATGACCGAGATCCGCCGGGAGGAGATGGCCCGCGCGGCCAAGATCCTCGGCGTCAGCCAGCGCTGGCTCGGGTTCGTCGACTCCGGCCTGCCGGAGGGCGACCCGCTGCCGCCGGTGCCCGAGGGCTCGTTCGCGGTCGTCCCGCTCGAGGAGTCCACCGAGGCGCTGGTGCGCGTGATCCGGGAGTTCCGCCCGCACGTCATCACGACCTACGACGAGAACGGCGGCTACCCGCACCCCGACCACATCCGCACGCACGAGGTGTCGATGGCGGCGTGGGACGCGGCGGGCGACCCCGACCGCTTCCCCGAGGCGGGCGAGCCGTGGCAGCCGCTGAAGCTGTACTACATGCACGGCTTCTCGAAGGCCCGGATGGTGGCGTTCGACGCCGCGCTGAAGGAGGCCGGGCTCGAGTCGCCGTACACCGAGTGGCTGGCCAAGTGGGACCCGGATCGCGCCGATGTGATGGAGCGGGTGACGACCCGCGTCGAGTGCGGTGAATACTTCGAGGTGCGGGACGAGGCGCTGAAGGCGCACGCCACGCAGATCGACCCGAACAGCCGCTGGTTCTTCGTCCCGTTGGAGATCCAGCGCGAGACTTGGCCGACCGAGGAGTACGAGCTGGTCAAGTCGCAGGTCGACAGCACGTTGCCGGAGGACGACCTGTTCGCCGGCATCTAGGAGAAGGTGAACTATGAGTCTGACGCTGCCGGCCGGCGTGGCGCTTCCGGTGACCTCGGCGGCCCTGGTCCTGACGCAGCAGCCGGGCAACGGCGACAACGGCGGGCAGGGGGAGGACTTCGGCAAGTCGTCCCCGGTCGGCTTCCTGGTGCTGATCCTCTTCCTCATCGCGGTGGCCTTCCTGGTCCGGTCGATGACGAAGCACCTCAAGCGCGTCCCGGCCAGCTTCGACGAGCCGCCCGCGGAGGAGAAGCCGGCGGAACCGGCCCCGGCCGACCCGCCCGCCGACCCCGCCACCGAGAAGCCCGCGAAGGACTCTTCGCCGACGAAGGCAGACAGCTAGCTCCAGTCCCAAGCGCCCCAATGTGGCGTTCGGTGCGTCAGACGCACCGAACGCCACATTGGGTGCGTTGAACGCACCCAACGCCACATTGGGGCGCTGTGGGCTAGAGCCGCGGGTCCACCGGGTCCGACTCCAGCGCGAGCACCGCGAACACGCACTCGTGCACGCGCCACAGCGGCTCGCCGCGGGCCAGCCGCTCCAGTGCCTCCAGCCCCAGCGCGTACTCGCGCAGCGCGAGCATCCGCTTGCGGTTGAGCCCGCGCTTGCGCAGCCGGTCCAGGTTCGCCGGCAGCGTGTAGTCCGGGCCGTAGATGATCCGCAGGTACTCGCGCCCGCGGACCTTCACCCCGGGCTGCACCAGCCCGCGCGCACCCCGCGTCAGGTTCGCCGCCGGCTTGACGACCATGCCTTCGCCGCCGTCGGCCGTCAACGACTCCCACCACGAGACGCCCTCGGCGACCGACGCCGCGTCAAGCAGGTCCACCGTCCGCGTCCGGGTCCGCTGGAAGCGCGGCCCGGCCAGCCGGTCCAGCAGCGACAGGTGCCACGAGTGCGGCCGGTCGTGGTAGGCCGCACCGTCGGAGGCCAGCAGCTGGAACGGCGCCAGCCGGACGCCGTCCAGGCCCGACGTCGGCCAGCAGTAACGCCGGTACGCCGTCCGGTAGGCGTCCACTGTGGACTCCCGGAGCGCCGTTCGCTTCAGCAGGTCCGTGACGTCGATGCCGCGCGCGGCCGCCGTCGAGAGCGTCGAGACCGCCGCCGGCAGCACGGCCTGCGCGGCCGCGCCCACCGACGCGTACTGGTCCGCGATCAGCGAACCCGCCTTCGCGCTCCACGGCAGCAGCTCGGCGTCGAGCAGCAGCCAGCCCGAGTTCAGCTCCTCGAACAGCCCGGCCGCCGCCGTGCGCACCTCGGCGAGCAGCGCAGCGTTCTGCGCCGCCGAGAAGAACGGCCGCCCGGTGCGCGTGTACACCGCCCCGCCGCCGTGGATGCCGAAGCGCTGCGAAGCGACGTCGTCGTCTCGGCACACCAGCACGACCGCCCGCGAGCCCATGTGCTTCTCTTCGCACACCACGGACTCCACCCCGGCCGCCCGGTACTCGGCGAACGCCTCCTCCGGGTGTTCCAGGTAGTCGTCGCGCGACGACGTCGAGCACGGCGCCATCGTCGGCGGCAGGTAGGGCAGCCACCGCGGGTCGACCGCGAACCGGCTCATCACCTCCAGCGCCGCCGCCGACTGCTCCGCCGAGACGCCGACCCGGCCGTGGTGCGCGGTCTGCACGATCCGCTTCCCGGTGACGTCGGCCAGCTCCAGCACGGCCGGCTCACGCCCGCCGAGCGGCCGCGAGGAGTCCAGCGGCCGGGCCGGCTCGTACCAGACGCGCTGCGCCTTCACGGAGACGACTTCGCGCTCCGGGTAGCGCAACGCGGTCAGCTTGCCGCCGAACACGACGCCGGTGTCGAGGCACATCGTGTTGTTGACCCACTCCGGCTCGAGCGTCGGCGTGTGCCCGTAGAGCACCATCGCGGACCCGCGGTAGTCGCGCGCCCACGGCAGCCGCACCGGCAGCCCGTACTCGTCGGTCTCGCCGGTCGTGTCGCCGTAGAGCGCCATGCTCCGCACCCGCCCGGACGCGCGCCCGTGGTACCGCTCGGGCAGCCCGGCGTGCGCGACGACGAGGTCGCCGCCGTCGAGGACGTAGTGCGCGATCAGCCCGTCGCAGAATTCGTGCGCCTGCCGCCGGAACTCTTCGCTTTCCGCGGCGAGCTGCTCGAGCGACTCGGCCAGCCCGTGCGCGACGTTGACCTTCCGCCCGTGCAGCGCGCGCACCAGCTTCTGCTCGTGGTTGCCGCAGACGACCAGCGCGTTCCCGGTCGAGGCCATGCCCATGACGCGCCGCAGCACGCCCGGGGTGTCCGGGCCGCGGTCGACGAGGTCGCCGACGAACACCGCGGTCCGCCCGGCCGGGTGGACGCCGTCGGCGTACCCCAGCTCGGCCAGCAGCTCTTCGAGCTCGGCCGCGCAGCCGTGGACGTCGCCGATCACGTCGAAGGGCCCGGTCAGCTCGCGCTTGTCGTTGCGCAACGGCTCGGTGATGATCTCCGCCGCGGCGACCTCGGCCTCGCCGCGCAGCACGTGCACCCGCCGGAAACCCTCGCGCTCCAGCGACTTCAGCGAGCGCATCAGCTCACCGCGCTGGCGCCGGATCACGTGGTCGCCGAAGTCGCGGTCGGGCCGCGAGGCGTTCCGCGCGACGCACACGCCGAGCGGCAGGTCGAGCACGATCGCCGTCGGCAGCACGTCGTGCTCCTTCGCGAGCTTCACCAGGCTCGCCCGCGAAGCGCGCTGGACGTTCGTCGCGTCGATGACGGTCATCCGCCCGGCCGCGAGCCGCTTGCCCGCGACGTAGTGCAGCGCGTCGAAGGCGTCGCCGGACGCGGACTGGTCGTTCTCGTCGTCGGCGACGAGCCCGCGGAAGAAGTCGCTGGAGAGCACCTGCGTCGGCGCGAAGTGCGTGCGTGCGAACGTCGACTTGCCGGAGCCGGAAGCGCCGACGAGCACGACGAGCGACATGTCGGGAACGGTCAGCTTCACGCGGCCACCTCCTCGTTGCTCGTGAAGACCGCCAGTTGGGTCGGCGGTCCCGAAACCTGGTCCTCCGGTCCCACCGGGAGGAACCGCACGGCGTAGCCGTACCGGGCGGCGACGCCGTCGGACCACGCGCGGAATTCCGCCCGCGTCCATTCGAACCGGTGGTCGGCGTGCCGGAAATGCCCCATCGGCAGGAACTCGAACAGCCGGTTGTACTCCGCGTTCGGCGTCGTGACGAGCACCGTGCGCGGCGCCGCGACCCCGAACACCGCGTGCTCCAGGGCCGGCAGGCGCTCTTCGTCGATGTGTTCGACGACCTCCATCAGCACCGCGGCGTCGTAGCCGGCCAGCGCCGGGTCGGCGTAGGTCAGCGCGGACTGCCGCAGCGTGACGCGGGTGCCGTCCTTCATCCGCTTTTCGGCGATGTTCAGCGCGCTCGAGGAGACGTCGACGCCGACGATCTCGGTGAACGACCGGTCCTTCTCGAGCACGCGCAGCAGCGCGCCGCCCCCGCAGCCGAGGTCGAGCACGCGCCGGGCGCCCGCGGCCCGCAACGCGGCGAGCACACTGCCGTGGCGCTGCGAGGCGAGGCTCTCCGGCTTGTCCGGCACCTCGGTGACGAGTGCCTCGGCCTCGGCCGGGACGTCGTCCGCCTCGGCCAGCCGCGAGAGCGCATACGCGACGACCGGGCGGCGCCGCTCGAGGTAGCGGTTCGTGATGAGCGTCCGCTCGGGGTGGTCGCCGAGCCAGCCTTCGCCGGCGCGCAGCAGCTTGTCGGCCTCGTCCTGGCCGACCCAGTAGTGCTTGTCGCCGTCGAGGGCGGGCAGCAGGACGTAGAGGTGACGGAGTGCGTCGGCCACCCGGTGCGTGCCGGTGAGCCGCAGGTCGACGTAGCGGCTGTCGCCCCACTGCGGGAACTCGGGGTCGAGCGGGATCGGCGTGGCGGTGATCTGCCAGCCGAGCGGCGCGAACAGCTTGTGCACGACCTCGGCGCCGCCGCGCGCGGACAGCGCCGGCACCTGGATCTCCAGGTCGAACGCCTCGTCGACGAGCTCCGGCCGCGCGGCACAGCGCCCGGCGAGCGCGGTGGTGAACGCGGCCCGCAGCGCGACCCCGAGGTACGAGCCGCCGGCGTAGGGCCGGTCGTTGACGTACTGGGTCAGCGACGTCCCGCCACCCCGCACGAGCGCGACGGGGTCGATCTCGACGAACAACGCGACGGTGCACCGCTCCGGCTCCGCTTCGGGGTAGAAGACGTGCGCGGTGCCGGCGGAAAGCGCGACCGACTGGGCCTTCTCCGGGTGTTTGTGCAGGAGGAAGCCCAGTTCGGTGGCGGGGTTGCGGGTCGTCGTGATCGTCAGCAGCACCGGCTCAGTGTGGCGGAGTGCCGGTGAGGCGCGCGCCCGGTTTTCCGGGGTGCGACCCTGGAGGCATGAACCGCCTCGCCAGCGCGACCAGCCCGTACCTGCTCCAGCACGCGGACAACCCGGTCGAATGGTGGCAGTGGGGTCCCGAGGCGCTGGCCGAGGCGCGGCTGCGGAACGTGCCGATCCTGCTTTCGGTCGGCTACGCCGCGTGCCACTGGTGCCACGTCATGGCGCACGAGTCCTTCGAGGACGCCGAAACCGCCGCCGTCATGAACGCGGGCTTCGTCAACATCAAGGTCGACCGCGAGGAGCGGCCGGACATCGACGCCGTGTACATGGCCGCCACCCAGGCGATGACCGGGCAAGGCGGCTGGCCGATGACGTGCTTCCTGACCCCGGACGGCGAGCCGTTCCACTGCGGCACCTACTACCCGCCGTCGCCGCGGCCCGGCATGCCGTCGTTCCGGCAGCTGCTCGCCGCCGTCACCGAGGCGTGGCGGGAGCGGCCGGCCGAGCTGCTCGACGGCGCGAAGCAGATCGTCGCGCACATCGCCGAGCAGACCGGCCCGCTCAAGGAGTCCGTTGTGGACGAAGCCGTGCTCGCGGGCGCGGTCGAGAAGCTGGCGCAGGAAGCGGATCCGGTCAACGGCGGGTTCGGCCGCGCGCCGAAGTTCCCGCCGTCGATGGTCCTGGAGTTCCTCCTGCGCCACCACGAGCGCACCGGGTCGGACGTCGCGCTGTCCCTTGTGGACAAGACGGCCGAGGCGATGGCCCGCGGTGGCCTCTACGACCAGCTCGCGGGTGGCTTCGCGCGGTACTCCGTCGACGCCGAGTGGATCGTGCCGCACTTCGAGAAGATGTTGTACGACAACGCGTTGCTGCTCAGGTTCTACGCGCACCTGTGGCGGCGCACCGGCTCGGCGACGGGCTTGCGGGTCGCGTCGGGCACCGCCGAGTTCCTTTTCGATGGGCTGCGAACGCCGGAAGGTGGGTTCGCCTCCTCGCTGGACGCGGACACCGACGGCGTCGAAGGCCTGACGTACGTCTGGACGCCGGCGCAGCTGCGCGAGGTGCTCGGCGACGACTCCGCGGCGGCGCTGTTCGGCGTCACGGAAGAGGGCACGTTCGAGGAGGGTGCGTCGACGTTGCGCCTGTTCGGCGACCTGCCGGAAGCGACGCGCGTCAAGCTCCTGGAGGCCCGCGCGAAGCGGCCGCAGCCGGGCCGGGACGACAAGATCATCGCGTCCTGGAACGGCTTGGCGATCACCGCCCTGGCCGAGGCGGGCGTCGCGCTGGACCGTCCACAGTGGATCGAGTGGGCGGTCGACGCGGCCGAGCTGCTGCTGCGGGTGCACGTCGTCGACGGACGGCTCCGGCGCAGCTCGCGTGACGGCGTCGTCGGCGACTCGGCGGGCGTCCTGGAGGACTACGCCTGCGTTGCCGACGGGTTCCTGGCCCTGCACCAGGCGACCGGTGACGCGAAGTGGCTCGCCGAGGCGACCCGGCTGCTGGACCTCGCGTTGACGCACTTCGCGTCCCCGGACGTCCCGGGCGCGTACTTCGACACCGCCGACGACGCCGAGACGCTGGTCCAGCGCCCGGCCGACCCGGGGGACAACGCGAGCCCGGCGGGGGCGTCGGCGCTGGCCGGCGCGTTGCTGACGGCGTCCGCGCTGGCGGGCCACGAGAGCGCGGCGCGCTATCGCGAGGCGGCCGAGCTGGCGGTTCGCCGGGTCGGGGTGCTCGCCGGGCGGGTGCCGCGGTTCGCCGGGCACTGGCTGTCGGTCGCCGAAGCCCTGCAGGCCGGTCCGGTGCAGGTGGCGGTGGTCGGCGGCGATCCTTCGCTCCGGCTGGCCACGGCGCGCGGGGTGCACGGCGGCGGCATCGTGCTGGCGGGCGAGCCGGACGCGCCGGGTGTCCCGCTGCTGGCGGAGCGCCCGCTGGTCGACGGCGCGGCGGCGGCGTACGTCTGCCGCGGTTACGTCTGCGACCGCCCGGTCACGTCCGCGGAGGCGCTCGCCGCTCAGCTCTGAGCGGCACTTTTACGTGAAAGTGCCGCATTGCGCTCTGGGTGAACGGCATGCCCAAGGCGCTGCTTTCGGCGTAGCGTCAGTAGCGTTGTAATCATGTAATCGCGGAGGTGGCGAACATGGGACGAGGCTGGAAGGGCGGCCGCGGCTGGCAGCAGGCGGAGGTGCCGTCGGCCGACGATGCGGCGGCCTGGTTCGGCGGGCGCCTGCCCGACGGCTGGTTCACCGGCGCGCCGGAGGTCACGGTCGACCGCGAGGAGATCATCGTCGTCGGCGAGCTGCCGGCGCTGACCGAGGAGCACGCCGACGACGCGGCCCGCGCGGCCGCCGAAGAGGGCCGGATCAGCCGGTACCGCGAGGAGACGCGCGACGAGCGCATCGAGATCGCGCGCCAGGCCGAGCACCGCTACCAGCGCAAGGTGTCGTGGGGCGCGCGGCTGGGTGGCACCAAGGCGCTGTTCACGACGCATTCGGCCCCGGTGATGACCCGGCTGCGGCAGCCGGAGCGCCTGATCCTGGACACGCTGGTGGACGCGGGCGTGGCCCGCTCCCGGTCGGACGCGCTGGCCTGGGCGGTCCGCCTGGTGGGCGAGCATGCGGACAGCTGGCTCGGCGAGCTGCGGGAAGCGATGAGCAAGGTCGACGACTTGCGCTCGAAGGGCCCGGACCTGGCTTGACCCACGGGGTGCCGCCCCCTCGACGGCACCCCGCGAGCCCTCCCTGCCGCAGTTGTCGTGAGTGTTCAGGGCGGGTAGAACCGCCCGGGACACACAACCCGGCGCCGGCCGCCCCCCCCCCCGCGGGTTGTTTGTGTGGGTGGGGGGGGGCCCCCCCCCCCCCCCCACCCCCCCCCACGGCTCAGTCCGCGACCAGGATCGGCTTCCGGAAGCCCGCACCCAGCTCACGCTGCCGCCGCACGCACCAGGCGCCCGGCGCGATGCCGGTCGCCCCGTGTTCCGGGTGGATGAGGTACGCCGGCGCGGTGTTCTCGAACGCCGCGATCGCCAGGCGTTCCGGGTCGCCCACCCAGGTCGTCAGGCGGCACGTGCCGCGGTCCGCGACCAGCGTGTGCGGGTTGTTGCCCGCTTCGCCGCGGACGAGTTCACGTCCTTCCGCGGGCAGTTCCCAGAAATCGCGCCGCGTGTGCGACGGCGCGACCAGGGCGAGCGGCAGCACGAGCAGGTCACCCTGGGCCTGCAGGCCGTCGATCACCGGGACGGTGACCTGGCGGTCCAGGTGGTCGAGGACGTCGAGCCCGGTCCGGTCGAGCAGTTCGGCAAGGTACACAGGAATCACCTCGGGAGTCAGGTCCGGCGCAGCAGGCCGGCGTACTGGGCTCCGGTGAGCCCGTACGACCAGCCGGCCGCGTCCAGGGGATGGTCGAATTCGGCGGGCACGCGCAGCCCGTAGCGGCGGCGAGTGCCGTCACGCTCCACCGAGCCGTTCACGGCCAGCAGCAGCCGCGTGGGCGCGTGCCACTTCTGCGGTGGCAGGTTGTAGAGCTGGAGTTCGCAGCCGGGGTTGCCGGGATCGGGTGCCTGGCTCAGGAGTTTCAGCCCGGACTGGTCGATGTAGGCGGGCCAGCCGAGGTGCTCGACCGCGCACCGCCGCACCTCGACGTTGAACTCCTTGTTGATCCGTTCCGCGGTCGGGTCCTCGATCACCCAGGACGGCACCCGCGTGCCGTGCCACACGTGCACGGTCCAGCCGTCGGGGTAGACCACTGCGGGCCCGGTCGCGCAGTGCAGCCGGCGGCCGTCGCCGGCGGGCTCGGTGCGGAGGGCGAGGGGCCGTTCGGCGACGACGCAGTAGCCGTCGCGCGGCCACCACCAGCCGCACGAGCGCACGAGGGTCGCCCACAGCTCCGTTTCCGGCTCGCCCGTGTCCGGCTCCACCCAGTAGACGTCCTGCTGGCCGTACCAGTGCAGACCGAGGTGCTGCGGGATCGCGGCCCTGATCAGGCCGGCGATGGCGTCTTTGGCGGTCTGCCGCAGTCCGGGACGTTCGCGGCGACGGGCCCGCAGCGCGGTCACCCGGTTCGCCAACCGCCCTTCCACTGCTTGCCGACCGGCCAGGGAAAGCGCTTGCGGCGGCGGTAATTCGGCCACCGCGGCGTTCGGCGACGGCACCCAGACGAACTCGGGCGGTGGCTCGCCCAGCAGGGCGTACAAGCGGGTGATGGCGTCCTCGGCCGCCGCGCGATCAGCGGGATCGGTGCGGAAGGCGTGCTTCACCCATGCGGAATAGTCGGGAATCCGGCGGTCCGGCCGCCGCGAGGCGCTCAACGCGCGAGGGCGCGCACGCCCTTTCGAATCGACATGTCCCGATCATGACAGCACGTTCGCCGATCGCGCAAGCCTGGACCTGGCGCGGCCTTCGCGCCTAGAGTTCGTCTTGTCCACGGTCCGTGCCGTGGTTCCGCCGTCGCACCGCACTTTCCGTGAAGGAAGGCGTCCATGGACGGCAGGTTCACCCGGCGGCAGCTGATCAAGGGCACGCTGGCGGTTTCTCTGGTCCCCGGCATCCCGGTGGCGCCCGCGCGCCGGTATCGCCTCGACGTGCCCACGCTCCCGTGGCCGGCGGCGAACGACATCGTCGCGAACACCACGATCCCGGCGTTTCCCGAGCGCAGTTTCCCGATCACCGGCTACGGCGCGAAGAACGACGGCAAGACCGACAGCACCGCGGCGATCAGGAAGGCGATCGAAGCCTGCGCCGCGGCGGGCGGCGGGCACGTGATCGTGCCGTCCGGCGGCAGTTTCCTCACCGGCGCCATTCAGCTGAAGAGCAACGTCGACCTGCACCTGGAACCGGGCGCGGTGCTGAAGTTCAGCGGTGACGCGGCGAAGTTCCCGAACGTCCTCACGCGCTACGAAGGCATCGAATGCGTCAACCGTTCGCCGATGATCTACGCGTACGGGGAAAAGAACATCGGCCTCACCGGAAGCGGCACCCTCGACGCCGCGGCGACGTCGTCGTGGAACAAGGGCAGCGACCGCGCGTACCTGGAAACGCTGGTGGCCAAGGGAACCCCGCCGGAGAAGCGCGTCGTGCCCGGCTCCGGGCACACCATGCGGTCGGCGTTCGTCGAGCCGTACGCGTGCGAGAACGTGCTGATCCAAGGCATCACCCTGAAGAACTCCATGTTCTGGCAGCTGCACCCGACGCTGTGCCGCAACGTGACGGTCGACGGCGTCAGCACCGACCCCAGCACCGCGCACTCCAACACCGACGGCTGCGACCCGGAGTCGTGCGACCACGTCGTCATCGCGAACTGCGCGCTCGGCGCGCACGACGACAACATCGCGATCAAGGCCGGCCGCGACGCCGACGGTCGCCGCGTCAACGTCCCGTGCCAGAACCTGGTCGTCGTCGACTGCGTGATGAACGGCAACTGGGGCGCGATCACCTGCGGCAGCGAGCAGACCGGCGGGATCCGCAACGTCTACGCGTACCGGCTCACCGTGAAGGGTGACACGAAGTTCGCGCTGTACGTGAAGTCCAACACGCTGCGTGGCGGGTTCTCGGAGAACATCAACCTCGACAGCGTGACCGGCACCTTCGCGCGCAACTACGTGTTCGTGACGTCGACGTACAACAACCAGACGGGGACGACACCGCCCTCGTTCGGGCCGTTCACGATCAGCAACTGCGCGAGCACGAAGATCGCGGGCAAGACCTTCGACGTCAGCGGGCTTTCCGCCGCCCACGTGCACGGCTTCAGCGTGGCGAACTCCACGTTTGAGGGCGTGTCCGATCCGTCGAACACGCTGAAGTACGTGGACAACGCGAAGTTCACGAACGTGACGGTGAACGGCAAGCCGATCTGAGACCTGCGGAATCGGCGCGGCTGCGGCAGGCTTACTACCAACAAGTAGCAAGCCTGCCGTCAGTCCTTTCCGGAGGTAGCCGTGGACGTCCCCGAAGTGCCCTCGAAGGTGGATCCGGGCGCGGTGACCGCTGTGCTCGACGGCCGCTGGGCGGAGCTGCGGCGCGCGGTGCGCGCGCAGATGAGCGAGGCGGAGTTCCGGGACCCGGTGGCCCTCGACGTCGAAGCGCACCGCGCCCAGGTGCTCGACCAGCTGCGCGCGCTCGCCGAGACCGACCGCCCCGGCCTGGGCTTCGACCCCGCGTACGGCGGCGGGGGCGACGTCGGCGGCTCGGTGGTGTCGTTCGAGCTGCTGGGCTACGGCGACCTGTCGCTGATGGTGAAGGCCGGTGTCCAATGGGGACTGTTCGGGGGCGCCGTCCAGCTGCTCGGCACCGAGCGGCACCACGAGCGGCACCTCCGTGACATCATGAATCTGGACCTGCTGGGCTGCTTCGCGATGACCGAGCACGGCCACGGCTCCGACGTCCAGCACCTGCGGACCACGGCGACCTTCGTGGACGGTGGCTTCGTCGTGCACACCCCGGACACGATGGCCACCAAGGAGTACATCGGGAACGCGGCCCGCGACGGCCGGATGGCGGTCGTCTTCGCCCAGCTGGTCACGGGTTCCGAAGAGCGTGGCGTGCACGCGTTCCTCGTGCCGATCCGGGACGAGAACGGCAATCCGATGCCCGGGGTGTCCATCGAGGACTGCGGCCCGAAGGCCGGCCTGAACGGTGTCGACAATGGACGGTTGAGCTTCGACCACGTCGAGATCCCGCGTGAGGCCCTGCTGAACCGCTTCGGCGACGTCGACGCGGACGGCGCTTACTCGAGCCCGATCGAAAGCGACAGCCGCCGGTTCTTCACGATGCTGGGCACGCTGATCCGCGGCCGGGTGAGCGTCGGCGGCAGCGCGGGCAGCGCGACGAAACGCGCGCTGGCGCTGGCGATCCGCTACGGCGAGCACCGGCGCCAGTTCATGACACCCGGCGGCGACGAGGTCGTCATCCTCGACTACCTCGGCCACCAGCGGAAGCTGCTGCCGGCGCTGGCGAAGACGTACGCGCTGCACTTCGCGCAGGAAGAGCTGGTGTCGAAGCTGAACGACATCGACTCGTCGGCGCCCGAGGAGGAGCAGCGCGAGCTGGAGTCGCGCGCGGCCGGGCTGAAGGCGCTCAACACGTGGCACGCCACGGCGACGATCCAGGCGGCGCGCGAGGCGTGCGGCGGCTCGGGCTACCTGTCGGAGAACCTGCTGCCCGGGCTGAAGGCGGACACCGACGTCTTCACGACGTTCGAAGGCGACAACACGGTGTTGCTGCAACTGGTCGCGAAGGGCCTGCTGACCAGCTACAAGCACGACTTCGAGGACCTCTCACCGCTGGCCACGGCCCGGTTCTTCACCGACCAGGTGGTCAACGCGATCCTGGAGCGGACGTCCGTGCGCAAGGCGCTCGACGCGCTCACCGAGGGTTCGGACGCCGACGTCTTCTTCAGCCGGGAATGGCAGCTGAAGCTGTTCGAGGACCGCGAACAGCACGTGGTGGAGGGCGTGGTGAAGCGCCTGCGCAAGGCCGGCGACGACCCGTTCGGGGTGTTCAACGCGGCGCAGGACCACGTGCTGCGTGCCGGTCGGGTGCACGTCGAGCGGCTGGTCCTGGAGGCGTTCGCGGCGGCCGTCGAGCGGTGTGAAGACCCGGACGCGCGCACGCTGCTCGAGCGCGTCTGCGATCTGTACGCACTTTCGGCGATCGAAGAGGACCTGGCCTGGTTCCTGGGCCACGGCCGCCTGACGGCCTCACGCGCGAAGGCCGTCACCAACGCGGTGAACGGCCTGTGCGCGGAGCTGCGCCCGCACGCGCGGGCGCTGGTCGACGCGTTCGCGATCCCGGAGCAGTTCCTGGCGGCGCCGATGCTGCGGTCCTGAGTGTTTCGTTCCGGAGGGAGAACCCGGGGGCGGCCGGGGTCGGGGCCCGGCCGCCCGCTCCGGGCGGTCACGACTTGCGGTGCTTGGCCTCGTCGTCGGTGACCTCGAACTGCTCCTTGCGCACCTTGCCGGACACAGTCTCCTCGTCGGTGACCGTCTCGGTCCGCAGGCGCGCCCGCTCGACCGGCACGGTTTCCTTGCTCACCACGGGCTTCTCGGCGTGGAGGACGACGTCCTGCTCGGCCTCGCCGATTTCCGCCTTGCCGTCGGCCTCGGTGATCGGCTCCCGTTCGATGCGCACCTCTTCGTGCCGCACCGGGACGGTGACCTGCTGCTCCTCGGTGACGACGTACTTGCGCAGCCGGACGTGCCCGGTCTCGACCTGCTCGGTGCCGACCTTCAGCCGCTCCTCGGACCGCGTCATGCTCTTGCCGTCCGCTTCGGACCGCTCGCGGCCCTTTTCCCGGCCGGCCATCGCCTGGCCGGTGCCACCCATGGCCGGGTCGTGGCCCTGGCTCCGGTCACCCCGGCCGGTGCGATCGCCCATCTTTCCGTCGGCGGAGGTCCGCGGCATCGGCAGGCCGTAGTGCTGGTACAGCTGGGTGCTCTCCTCGGGGGAGAGGTGCCCGTCGGCGTCGATGCGCGGCGCGTCGGAGACGGCGTCCTTGTCGACCTTGACGTGCACGCCGTCCTTGTCGGTGTGGGCGCCGGAGAGCGGGACGAAGCTCTCCTTGGTGCCGAAGAGGCCGGTTTTGACGGTGATCCACTCCGGCTGGTGCGTGGCGTCGGCGAGGTAGACGTTGCCGACCTTTCCGAGCTTGTTCCCGGCCGGGTCGACGACGGCACTGTCGATGAGCTCCTGGGGCTGCATGGTCTTGGCCATCGCGGTGCTGCTCCTTTCACAGGTGTGAGCTTGTAGAGGCCACCGTCGACCGTGCTGTTGATCACGGCAACCGCCGTGGTGTTCTCGTGAGTGACCCCTGAACGTGGTGGTTTGAAGCCCGGCCCGCTGGCGAGGACGGGGGTGTAGCCGCAGGTGGAGCGGGGTGCCGCGGCCGTGATCGAGGGCGTGGGTGATGGCGCGAAGGTGTGTATGTGACGGGCGCCACTTACCGGGCTGTCACATCCCCGCGGGCTACGGCGTCAAGGCTGTAGCACCGACCGACGGAGAAGGGAAAGCACGATGGAAGCGCGACTCAACATGTTCGAGAATGAGGTCACCGGCAAGTTCTTCAAGCGCCTGGTCGCGGCTTCGCGCCCGATCGAGGAGTCGACGCTGCCGAAGGAGACGCAGGAGCTGGTGAAGATCCGCGCGAGCCAGATCAACGGCTGCGGCTTCTGCCTGGACATGCACACGAAGGACGCGGCAGCGGCGGGCGAGACGGCGGTCCGCCTGGCAATGGTGGCGGCGTGGCGCGAAGCGGTGGTGTTCACCGAGGCGGAGCGCGCGGCACTGGCGCTGGCGGAGGAGGGAACCCGCTTGGCGGACGCCCACGAAGGTGTTTCGGACGAAACGTGGGCAGCGGTCCGCAAGAACTTCGACGACGAGCAGATCGGCGCGCTGGTCTGCCTGGTGGCGGAGATCAACGCGTGGAACAGGTTGAACGTGATCGTCCGCAACCCGGCGGGCGAGTACCAGCCGGGCATGTTCGGCTGAGGCCGGCTCCTCACCACGCTCCCGGTGTGGCAGGCTGGGGGCGTGGAAAACGGGGGAGAGCCGCAGGCCGAGGGCTCAAGAGGCTGGGCACTGGCCTGCACGATAGCGGGCTCGATCGGCGTAGTGGTGTTCGTCTTCGTGGGCTTGGTCGCGTACAGCTGGATAAACTGGCTATGGGTGGCCCTGCTGGTCCCCTATACGGCGATCAACTGGGCGAAATATCGACGCTTGAAAGGCAGCTAGGCGTACATGGCCAGCCAGATCGCGATGTAGTGCGAAACAGCGGCCAGCACAGTGCAAGCGTGGAAGTATTCGTGATACCCAAAGGTATCAGGCCAATGATTAGGCCACTTGAACCCGTAAAAAGCCGCTCCCAGCGTGTAGAACAACCCACCCACGCAGAGCAGAACCAACGCGGCAACCCCAGCGTGCGCAAGAAGCTCAGGGAAGACGAACACCGCAACCCACCCGAGAGCGATGTAGATCGGCACCCCCAGCCACCGCGGCGCATGCGGCCAGAGCATCTTCAAAGCCACCCCGAGAACAGCCCCACCCCAAACGATGGAAAGGATCACGTACCCGGTCGGCTTCGACATCGCCAACAGCGTGAACGGCGTGTAAGTCCCGGCGATGAACAAGAAGATCATCGAGTGGTCGGCGCGTTTCATCCACTTGTACGCGCGCGGCTGCCACAAACGCCGGTGGTACAGCGCGCTGACCCCGAACAAACCGAGCACGGTCAGGCCGTACACGGAAGTGGCCAGCGCGGCGACCGGCGACACGGTGGACGCCGCCAGGCTGATCAGCGCCGCCGCCGCGGCGAGGGCGCCGAAGAACGTCCAGAAGTGGATGTGCCCGCGCAGCCGGGGGCGGAGATCCACTACGGGCTCGGGTGGTTCCGTCGTCAGGCTCACCCATCCAGGTTACGGGACCGTAGGTTGCCCGGCAGCGGTCGAGTCACGCGCCTCACATCGGGTGCGTAGTCTTCCTCGACGTGAGTGTTCGCTCGTTCTTGTCCGACGTCGTGTACAGCGCCTACGGCCGGCGCCTCATCCAACAGGCCGCCGGCCGGCATCCCCGGCACATCGCCATCATGCTCGACGGCAACCGCCGCTGGGCCCGAGAAGCGGGCTTCGCGGACGTTTCGGACGGGCACCGGGCCGGGGCGAAGAAGATCGCCGACTTCCTGAGCTGGTGCCAGGAGGCCGAGGTCGAGGTCGTCACCATGTGGCTGCTCTCGACCGACAACCTCAACCGCGACCCGGACGAGCTCACGCCGCTGCTGAAGATCATCACCGGCGTCACCGACGAGCTCGCCGCGCCCGGCAAGAGCTGGCAGCTGCGGATCGTCGGCGCCCTCGACCTGCTACCCGCCGAAGTCGCCAAGCGACTCAGCGAAGCCGCCGCGCGTACCGAGGGGCGGACCGGGATGGAGGTCAACGTCGCGGTCGGTTACGGCGGGCGCCAGGAAATCGCGGACGCCGTGCGCAAGCTGCTGCTCCACCACGCCGACGAGGGCACGACCATTCACGAGCTCGCGAAAATCCTCGACGTCGACCACATCTCCGAGCACCTCTACACCTCGGGGCAGCCGGATCCGGACCTCATCATCCGCACCTCCGGCGAACAACGGCTTTCCGGATTCCTGCTCTGGCAGTCCGCGCATTCGGAATTCTGGTTCACCGAAGCGTATTGGCCGGCATTCCGCCGCGTCGACTTCCTGCGCGCCATCCGCGACTACGCGTGGCGGCACCGCCGGTTCGGTTCCTGAACAACGCGAAAGGCCCCGGAGCGCGCTCCGGGGCCTTTCGCGTGACCTGACTCAGTGGTGGTGGTGCTCCAGCGAGTGCAGGATCAGCGCCGGGGTGGTGGCGATGCCCGTGTAGGCACCGGCGACCAGGGAGGCCGCACCGTAACCCAGGGCGCCGCCGCCCTCGATGAACGTGGCGTAGGCGTCGCCGAACGTCGGGTCCGGGGTGCCCGTCGTGTCGCCCGTCGCGGCGAACGCGGTGCTGCCGATCATCATGAGACCCGCAGCGGTGGCGGCGACGAAACCAGCCTTCTTCAGCACTTCGCACACTCCTAGGTAGAACTGTTGGGATCCGGGGCACCGGGGGTCCGGTGGTGTGTCCCGCAGTGAGAAAATTACCCGTCTATCAGGCATCTCGTACGGCTTGTACGCCCATTGTGTGAGCCTGACGCAGGCGCTTTCACTCGGACCGGTTCTCTTTCGGCGGCGTAAAATGCGGGGACAAACCCGGCGTGGTAGAACCCCGTCAATCGATCTTGTGAATACCGCGGGTCAGCAATTCGGCCAAGATCATTCCGACGGGTGTGCATCGATCGAGAGGCCGGCGACGGAGCGTGACCGTCACGGGGCGTTGATGTCGGCGGACCGACAGTGCGGTGACGATCTGGCGAATCACCGTGTTGGCTCCCTGCGCGATCCCGGATTCGTAGGTACCTTCCGAGGTGAGGGCACGCGTTCCGTGCGGGTCCTCGCGGGAGGCCCTGGTCGTGACGGTGATCGAGGGGGCGGCGCAGCCGCCCACGAGACGCACGAGGGGGCCGGCACCCGGCCCTCGTGGCCGCGCCACCTGACCCACCGGTCAGGGGGAGTGGTCCAGCCAGGGAGGTGCCCGGCCCAGCGAGTGCGGGCGTGAGGTGCACACGCCCTCGAGGGAGATGCCGTCGTGACTGCGCAGCGTTTGCCCCGTAAGGCCTCTGGCCGTTCTTCGACCGGTGCCGTTCCTGGCCCGGAGAAAGCCTCGACCTCGCCCGAATCCCAGCAGCACATGTACGTGCTCGACACGTCGGTCCTCCTTTCGGACCCGTGGGCGGTCACCCGCTTCGCCGAGCATGCCGTCGTGCTTCCGCTGGTCGTCATCAGTGAACTGGAGGCGAAGCGCCACCACCCGGAGCTCGGCTGGTTCGCCCGGGAGTCCCTGCGCATGCTCGACGACCTGCGCCGGCAGTACGGCAGGCTCGACGCGCCGCTCCCGATCGGGGACCACGGCGGCACGCTGCAGGTGGAGCTGAACCACTCGGACCCGTCGGTGCTCCCGTCCGGGTTCCGCACCGACTCCAACGACCACCGCATCCTCGCCTGCGCGCTCAACCTCGCAGCCGAGAACCAGGCGGTCACGCTGGTGACGAAGGACATCCCCCTGCGGGTCAAGGCCGGGGCCGTCGGGCTCGAGGCGGACGAATACCGCGCGCAGGAAGTCACGCCGTCCGGCTGGACGGGCATGGCGGACGTCGACGTCCAGCAGGAGGTGCTGGACGCGCTCTTCGGCGGCAGCACCGTCGACCCGGTCGAATGGGGCATGGACGAGCTCGCCGAGCTGCCCTGCCACACCGGGCTGCGGCTGCTCGCGGGCAGCTCCAGCGCGCTGGGCCGGATCACCGCGGACAAGCGCATCCGGCTGGTCCGCGGCGACCGCGAGGCGTTCGGCCTGCACGGCCGCAGCGCCGAGCAGCGCGTCGCGCTCGACCTGCTGCTCGACTCCGACGTCGGCATCGTGTCGCTGGGTGGCCGCGCCGGCACCGGCAAGTCGGCGCTCGCGCTGTGCGCCGGGCTCGAGGCGGTGATGGAACGCCGTCAGCACCGCAAGGTCGTGGTGTTCCGCCCGGTCTACGCGGTCGGCGGCCAGGACCTCGGCTACCTGCCCGGGTCCGAGAGCGAGAAGATGCAGCCGTGGGCGCAGGCGGTGTTCGACACGCTCGGCGCGCTGGTCAGCCAGGACGTCCTCGACGAGGTCTTCGACCGCGGCATGCTCGAGGTGCTCCCGCTGACGCACATCCGCGGCCGCTCGCTGCACGACACGTTCGTCATCGTGGACGAGGCGCAGTCACTGGAGCGCAACGTGCTCCTGACGGTGCTTTCGCGCCTCGGCACGGCGTCCCGGGTGGTGCTCACGCACGACGTCGCCCAGCGCGACAACCTGCGCGTCGGCCGCCACGACGGCGTCTCGGCGGTGATCGAGAAGCTGAAGGGCCACCCGCTGTTCGCGCACGTCACGCTGACGCGCTCGGAGCGGTCGCCGATCGCGGCGCTGGTCACGGAGATGCTGGAGGACCACGGCTGACGGACTCCGGGAGCGGCGCACCCGCGCCGCTCCCGGCACGTCACCAGCCCGAGGGGAGGGGGCGGCCCTCCGCGAAACCGGCCGCAGACTGGACGCCCAGCAGCGCGCGCTCGTGGAACTCCTCCAGCGTGCGCGCGCCCGCGTACGTGCACGAAGACCGGACACCGGAGCCGATCGAGTCCAGCAGATCTTCGACACCGGGGCGCTGCGGGTCGAGCGACATCCGCGACGACGAGATGCCCTCCTCGAACAGCGCCTTGCGGGCGCGCTCGAAGACGTTGTCCGTTCGCGTCCGCGCGCCGACAGCACGCTTCGACGCCATGCCGAACGACTCCTTGTACGGCCGGCCCTGCTCGTCGAACCGCAGGTCACCAGGGGATTCGTAGGTGCCGGCGAACCACGAGCCGACCATCGCCGCGGACGCGCCCGCGGCCAGCGCCAGCGCGACGTCGCGGGGGTGGCGGACACCGCCGTCGGCCCAGACGTGCTTGCCCAGCTCGCGTGCCGCGGCCGCGCAGTCGGCCACCGCCGAGAACTGCGGGCGGCCCACGCCGGTCATCATCCGCGTCGTGCACATCGCGCCCGGCCCGACGCCGACCTTGACGACGTCCGCGCCGGCCTGGATCAGGTCGCGCGTGCCCTCGGCGGTGACCACGTTCCCGGCCACCACCGGGACCTGCGGCGACACCGACCGGACGGCCTTCAGCGCGGCGATCATCTTCTCCTGGTGCCCGTGCGCGGTGTCGACGACGAGCACGTCGACACCGGAGCCGAGCACGGCTTCGGCCTTCGCCGCGACATCGCCGTTGACGCCGACCGCGGCGGCGACGCGCAGCCGGCCCGCGCTGTCGACCGCCGGGGTGTAGATGTCCGCGCGCAGCGCGCCGACGGCGGTGAGCACACCGGCGAGCCGGCCGTCGGCGTCCAAGCCGAGCGCGAGGGTGGCGCCGTGGCTGTGCAGCAGCTCGAAGACCTCTCGCGGCGGCGTGGTCAGCGGGACCGCGACGCTCGCCGGCTGCGCGACGTCGGCGAGCCGCGCGAAGCGGTCGACACCCGCGCAGCTCGCTTCGTCGACGATGCCGACCGGGCGGCCTTCGCCGTCGACGACCACGACGGCGCCGTGGGCGCGCTTGTGCACCAGGTTGAGGGCGTCGGCGACCGCGTCACCGCCGGTCAGGACCAGCGGGGTGTCCCACACGGTGTTACGGCTCTTGACCCAGCCGACGATCTCGGCGACGGCGGCGGTGTCCACGTCCTGGGGCAGCACCACCAGCCCACCGCGGCGGGCGACGGTCTCGGCCATCCGGCGGCCGGCGACCGCGGTCATGTTGGCGACGACGATCGGGATGGTCGCGCCGGTGCCGTCCGCGGTGGAGAGGTCGACGTCGAAGCGGGACTCCACGTCCGAACGGTTCGGCAGCAGGAACACGTCGTCGTAGGTCAGGTCGTGAGCGGGCCGGTGGCCGTCGAGGAAACGCACGAGTCCCCAGGCTACGTGGCCGGGGCGCGGACCGCGAACGTGGGAGTATCGGGGCATGAGCCGCCGCGACCGGGACGCCGAGGGACGGGCACGCAACGCACGGCCGCGGGACGGCTTGGGCCGCCCGCTGCCGTACGGCGCCGACGGCGTCGAGCGCCAGCCGGAGGGCATCGCGAGGACGCCGGCGCAAACGCTTGCGGAAGCGCAGCGGCTGCTGGACGACGGCAAGCCGTTCCACGCCCACGAGGTCTTCGAGGACGCGTGGAAGACCACGGACGGCCCCGACCGCGGGCTGTGGCGAGGGCTGGCGCAGCTGGCGGTGGGCCTGACGCACGCGGCCCGCGGCAACGCGGTGGGCGCGGCATCCCTGCTGGAGCGCGGCGCGGCGAACATCGAGCCGTTCCGGGCGGACCCGCCGCACGGCATCGACGTCGCCGGGTTGCAGGGGTGGGCGTTGAACCTGGCGGAAGAGGCGAAGCGGCGGGTGCGGGTGTCCCCGAGCGTGCCGCGGTTGACGTGCTGACGGCGGTCGCCTCGTTTCATCGAAGCCACCGCCCGGGCTCGCCAGCACCTCGTCAGCCTCAACGTCACCTTCCGCCAGCGGCAACACGACAAAACCACCGAGGCGGGAAGCTACGAAGACGACTGCTACCAGGCGCGTGCGGAAATGCGCTCCCCACTCGGGCTCCTGGTGATGAGCGGGCCGGACGCACTGGTCGACGCGGCCAACGAGGTGCGGGGCAAGGACATGCAGCTGCACCACGTGCGACACGAGCTGGACGAAGGCGGCGAGTTCGCCATCGTCGCCCGGAAGCACACCTCCTAGGGCTGGTCCCAGCCGCTCGAGGCTGCCTTCTCCGCGCCCAGCGTCGTGCCTTCGCCGTGGCCGGTGTGCACCTTGGTCGTGTCCGGGAGGTTGAACAGCTTCTCGCGGATGGACTTCACGATCGTCGGGTAGTCCGAATAGGACCGGCCGGTGGCGCCCGGGCCGCCGTGGAACAGCGTGTCTCCGGTGAACAGGACGCCGAGGTCCTCGGCGTACAGGCACACCGCGCCCGGTGCGTGACCCGGCGTGTGGATGACCCGCAGCCCGGTGCCGGCGATCGTGATCGTCTGGCCGTCCGTCAGCTCGGCGTCCGGCGCGCGGTCCGGGTGCGTCAGGTCCCAGAGGACGCGGTCGTCGGCGTGCAGCAGGATCGGCGCGCCGGTCGCGGCGGCGAGCGCGGGCGCCGCGTTGACGTGGTCGTTGTGCGCGTGGGTGCAGACGATCGCCGCCAGCTTCCGGTCGCCGACCACGTTCTCGATGGCCTTCGCGTCGTGGGCCGCGTCGATCACGATCACCTCGGTGTCGTCGCCGACGATCCACACGTTGTTGTCGACGTCCCAGGTGCCCCCGTCGAGCTGGAAGGTGCCGGAAGTGACCAGGTTCTGCACGATCGCCGTCATGGGCCCGACCTTAACGCGGCGGGCCGGGTCCTTGCGGGCTGACCGGCGAGATCAGGCGAGCTCGGCCGCCTCGGCGGCCTGCGTCGCGCGGCGGTGCGACGCGCGGTCGTACAGGAAGGCGATCGCGGCCAGGGCGACGAAGAACAGGCCGATCCCGACGCAGTTGAGCGTCACCTGGCCGTAGCCGAGCGCCGCCGCGTCGACGAACGGGTACGGGTAGAACCCGGTGATCGCGCCGCGGGGGAGCGTGAACGCGAGCCACGCGAGGGGGTAGACCAGCGACCACCACACCGTGCGCCAGGCCGGGGCGTGCCGCGGGCCGGCGACGACCCAGCCCGCCACGAACAGCAGCGGTGTCACCTTGTGCAGCATCGTGTCGGAGAACAGTGACAGCCCGTGCAGCTCGTACAGCCCCTCGAGCGCCACCTGGTAGACGATGCCGGTCACGATGATGCCGACCAGCGCGTCGAGCCACAGGACGCGGAACAGCCCGCCCCGGGCCAGGCCCAGTGCCACCAGCGCCGAGGTCACCGTGACCAGCAGGTTCGAGTCGATCGTGAAGTAGCAGAACAGGTTCGCGATCCGGCCCGCGGCCGTCCGGAACTGGCCGGTGGTGTCGCCCGCCGTGGCGATCACCTGGGTGACCAGGCCGGTCAGCGCGACCAGCGTCGTGACCCCGAACCAGACGCGCGTGAGCTTCGAACCGTGCATCCCCGGAGGATACCGGCCGGTAGATCCACTGTGGACCACTCGATCGAGTCGTCGGGGTGAGGCGCCCCGGTGTGGTGCACCGGGGCGCTTCGGTCGTCAGGCCGTGGTGAGGGCGTCCCGGAGGGTGGTGAACGCCTCGTACTCGGCCTTCTGCTCGACCGGCAGCTGGTAACTGGCGGCGAGCAGCTTCGGCACGGACGGGATGATGCTGAGCTTGAAGGACTGCCCGTCGGTCGTCTTGATGACGAACCGGCCCTGCAGATCGCGCTTCTTCACCGACGCCCGGTTCGCGTCCGTGATCGTCAGCGGGGTGCCCGCCGTGATCGTCCCGCTCTTTTCGGCGAGCGGGACGATCACGAGATCGGTCGATCCCGGCCGGAAACCGATGGCGAAATTGCTGACGGTGGTGGTGCGGAAAACGATGAAGTTCTTCTGCTTGATTTCCGCGCCGTACACCTTGGTGTATCCGCGGCCGTCGGCGACGGCCCCGTCGAAGGCGGCGTGGATCGCCGCTTTCATCTCTTCCTTGCTGGCCACTTCTGCTCCTCCATGACCGCTCGGGGACTGAGCGGGTCTTCAGGGAGCAGGATCGTAGCGGTGACCCGACATTGTTCTGTGGGTAAAAATCTCGACATGATCATGCGTCGAACAAACCGAACTCCACCGTTTCCGGTGAATTGTCAGCGCAGTGCTTTCACCAGTGCGGGAACGAAGACCGAAGCGTCGACCGTGCCCCAGCCACTGGCGATGTCGAAGCCCTTCGCGGCGGTGAAGCCGACGACGCCGTCCTGGCTGTTGTCGCCTTCGGTCACGTCGACGATGCCCGCCTTCGCGCCGGCCGGGCCCAGCTTCGTGTACAGCGCCGGGTTGATCTGGCCGAGCTTGCCGTGCTTGGCCTGCACCGCGAGCGCGAGCACGCCGGCGAACAGCGGCGCGGACTGCGAAGTGCCGTGCACGCCTTCCATGCTGATGTCCGGGAACGAGCGCATCTTGCTGCCGGTGATCTTCTTGACGCCGTCCTGCCAGTTCGGCCGCGCGTACGCCTTGGACAGCCCGGCGCCCTCGGAGAACCCGTTGTCGGCGACGTTCACGACGTCGTCGGCCTTGGTGCGGTTGCCGTTCGCGTCGAGGTGCAGCTGCGTGCCGCCGAGCGTCGTGACGCGCGGGTCGGACGCCGGCCAGCTCGCGACGCGGTACGGGTAGTTGCCCGGGCCGTAGAGGTAACCGCCGGTCGGGCCGTCGTCGCCGGAGGAGGCGACCATGGTGATGCCCGCCTTGCTCGCGCGCTCCAACGCCGGGTCGAGCGTCTTGATCGAGTCGAACGACGGGAAGTTCTCTTCCGTGGTCCCGAAGCTCATCGAGATGACGTCGACCAGCTTGTGCTCGGTCATGTAGTCGACCGCGTGCATCATCTCGGGCAGGCCGGTGAAGCCCTGCGTCTCCGCGACCGGCGTCGCCGCGACGATGATCTTCGCGTTCGGCGCCATCGCGTGCATCATCGTGACGTCGAGGTCGGTCTCGCCGCCCCAGCCCTGGCAGGTGGCGGTGTCGACCCCCGGGTCGGTGCACGCGGGCACGGGCCCGGACGGCTGGATGACCTCGACGTTCGCCGGCGGCAGGCCGTGGCTCTTCGAGTACGTGTCGAGCACCTGCTTGACCTGGTCGTCGCCGAAGGACACCAGCGTCGCCACGGTGCTGCCCGCGCCGGTGATGCCGGCGTTCCACAGCTTCGTCGCGTTGTACGCCGTGCTCTCCTTCGGCAGCGACGCCATCGCCGCCTCCAGCTTCGCGACGCGCTTCTGCACGGTGTCCGCGCCGACGAACGACCGCGCGGCCGCCGAGAAGTGGTGCTTCGACGGCTGGTGCCCGGCGTTCGGCGTGCTCGGCGCCGGCGTGGCCGAAGCCGGTGCGGTGAACACGGTCACGAGCAACGTGGTGCTCGCGAGCAAGCCGGACACAGCGCGCAATCTCATGCTTTCTCCCTGGCTGAAGGAAACTCCGCCCGCCACTCTGCTCAGGGCGAGGAGAAGGCAACATCGACTTTCGTCTTTCCTTTTACGAGGAAAGCACCCGGAAGACGCGCGATGTCGTGATCGAGACTTTCGTCGTCAGCCCCCTTCCGACCGGTCGCCGTGCAGGAGGCCGCGGACGGTGTCGATCGTGTCGGCGTCCGCCGCCTCCTTGTCCGGGCGGTAGCGGACGACCCGGGCGAACCGCAGCGCCAGGCCACCGGGGTACCGCGTCGAAACCTGAGCGCTGTCCAGCTCGATTTCGACCACGACCTCCGGGCGGACGTACACCGTCCAGTCGTCGCGGTGGGTCTCGATCTCCTGGAACGTCCTCGTCTGCCACGCGAGGATCTCGTCGGTCATGCCCTTGAACGTCTTGCCGACCATGATCGGCGGGCCGCCGTCCGGGTCGCGTGCGCCCAGGTGCAGGTTCGACAGCGTGCCGGTGCGCCGGCCGTGGCCCCACTCCGCCGCGAGGACCACCAGGTCGATCGTGTGCACCGGCTTGACCTTGAGCCACGCGCGCCCGCGCCGCCCCGCCGCGTACGGCGACGCCAGGTCCTTGACCATCACGCCCTCGTGGCCGGCCTCCATCGCCGCCTCCAGGACCGCGGCCGCACCCGCCACGCCGACCTCACCGGGGATCACGTGCGCCCCGGCGACCTTGCGCAGCGCCGCGTTGCGCTCGGACAGCGGCGCGTCCAGCAGGTCGACGCCGTCGAGGTGCAGGCAGTCGAAGAAGTACGGCCGCAGCAGCAGCGCCTTCACCTGCTCCTCGCGGGTGCTGCCGAACCGGCTCATCGTGTCCTGGAACGGCCGCGGCCGCCCGGCGTCGGTGAGCGCGAGCGTTTCGCCGTCGAGCACCACCGACTCGCACGGCAGCGTCCGCACCAGCTCGACCAGCTCCTGCACGCTCGAGGTGATCTCGCGCAGCGTGCGGGTCCACACGTGCACCTCGTCGCCCTGGCGGTGCACCTGGATGCGCGCACCGTCCATCTTGTACTCGACGATCGCCTCGGCGTGCTCGGCGACCGCCTCGTCGAGCGACTCCGCCGGGGACGCCAGCATCGGCTTGACCGGCGTGCCGAGCGTCAGCCGGAACTCCGCCAGCGCCGCCTGCCCGCCGGTGAGCGCCGCGACGCCGGTGACGCCGAGCTTCCCGGAGAGCATGAAGGCCCGCCGCACGTCGACGGCCGGCACCTCGGCCGCCGCCGCGATCGCGTCGACCATCACGCCTTCCAGCGCGCCCTGCCGCAGCTCGCCGGTGACCAGCCGGAACAGGAACTGCTGCTCGTTCTCGGTCAGCCGGACGAACAACGCCCGCAGCACCTCTTGCCGCCGCGTCGAAGAGCCCGTACCCGCGGCTACGCCGGCGGCCTCCGTCAAGGCCGCGTCCACCTCCAGCACCGTGATCACCGGCTCCGAAGCGGGCGAAGCGCCGAGCCCGGCCAGGGTGCGCCAGCCCGCACCCAGCCTGTCCTGCGCCGTCTGCCCGGTCAGGTACGCGATCACCATGGCCAGCTCGGTGAAGTCCGCCGCGCGCAGCAGCGCGGCCAGGACGGCGATCTTCGCCTTCCTGGACCTCGTCGCCGCCAGCTCGGCGGACGCCCGGACTATCTCGCTCAGCAACACCCGGACATCATGACCCGGACCACCGACAATTTCCGGCCGGTCAGATGTCCGGCCTGGTGCAGAGGGGGTCGAGCAGGCCGTCCTTGGCCACGCAGGGCGTGTACCCGGCGTCCTGCAGCTCGGCCCGCGCGGTCGGGCTGGCCAGGTAGTCGAGGAACCGCTTCAGCACGCTGTCGTTCGACGGCACGCCCTTCGTGTAGAGGTACTCGACGGTCCAGAAGCGGTACCCGGCGTCGACGGTCGTGACGTCGGGGTAGTGCCCGTCGAGCTGCACGACGCCGAGCTGGTCGCGGGCGGCCGCGGTTTTGGCCGCCCGGACGTCGGCGTACCCGATCGCGCCCGGCACGTTCGCGACCTCGGTCAGCACCTCGGCGGTCGTGCCGCGCTCGCAGCGCGTGGTTGCCGCCGCCGGGTCGCGCTCGGGCTTGCGGCACGAATCCGACGTCAGCCGGTCTTCCGCGCCGCCCAGGACCTTCTGCTCGAACGTCTTGCGCGTGCCCGACTCCTGCCCGCGCCCGACGATCCCGATCGGCACCGACGGGCCCGGCCGCAGCTGGTCCCAGTTGCGCACCCGGCCGCTGAAGATGTCCTTGACCTGCTGGGTCGTCAGTTTGTCGACACCGGCCGCGCGGTTGACGACCAGGCTGTACACGACCACCGCGACGGCCTTGGCCGCCAGGTCGGGGCCGGCCTCGTTCGACCGGCCGTCCGAAAGCACCGCCAGCCCGTCCTTGCCCGCGGCGTCGACCGGGGCGAGCGCGCGGACACCGGTGACACTGCCGGTCGCGCGGGTCGTGATGGCCGCGCCGTCGCACTGGCCGTGGTACTCGGCGGCGATGCTGTCGATGATCGGGACGAACGCGCTCGACCCTTCGACCGACAGCTTCCCGGTGGCGCACTGCGCGGAGTCGCTCGGCCGGGACCACGAGACGAGCAGCGTCGCCAGCAGTGCGCCGGTCAGCAGCACCCCGACCGCCGTCGTGATGACCGGCCAGCCGAACCGGCGCTGCTTGCGGTCGTCCTTGATCCGGCCGGCGGCGAGCCGCGCGTGGTGGTCGATCTCCTTGCTGATCTCGCCGTCGTGCCCTTCGGACTCCCGCAGCACGACGACCAGCTTGAACTTCTCCTTGCGCTTCAACGAAAGCCGAGCGAAGCGGACGCCGTGCCACTCGGGTGCCTCGGCCGGGGCTTCGGCCGCGAGCCCGGCGAACCGCTTCGGCAGCAGCGCGCGCACGCGAGAGAGCTTCACGCCTTCGACCGGCTTTTGCGGGGTCTCGCGCGTGAAGAACTCCAGGCCGTCGCGGACGTGCTGGCGCAGGCCGTCGTCGGTCGCGTCGGACACGCGTGCGTCCCAGACGATCCGGCTGCCGAAGGTGAACGACAGCGGGATTTCGAAGTCGTCCGGCGCGATGTCGAACCCGCCGGTGTTGTGCACGCGGATGACGACGATGCTCATCCGGTCGAGCAGCCGCGCGACCTGTTCGAGCTGCGGGGCCGCCTGCGCCGAACCGTTTTCGCCGTCGTGCAGGTCGAACGGGGACAGCCCGATCTTGGAGTTGTAGAGGACGCGGAAGGTCAGCCGGCGCCGCCGGATGAAGTAGCGGTCGATGAACGGCGCGGCGATCGCGACCAGCGCGGCGAGCCCGAGGACCAGGCTGCCGGAGTCGGAGCTCAGGATTTCGGCGAGGGACTGCATCGTCGCGCCGACGCCCACCGTGCTGCTCCTCTACCCCCGGCTCCCCAGGTGAAGCAGCCTAGGCAGCCGTTACGCCGGGTGGGTGCGCGCCGACCGAGTGTTCACCGGCCGTTCATCGGCGGCGATCCAGCTGGCCAGCAGGCCCAGCGCGCGTTCGGTCTCCGACCCCGGTTCGGCGTGGTAGACGACCATGCCCTGGTCGGGGTCCTGGGGCAGCCGCAGCGTCTCGTAGCGCAGCCGCAGCTCGCCGACGACCGGGTTGTTCAGCACCTTCCACCCTTGGGCCTTCTCCTGGACGGCGTGCTCGGCCCACAGTTTCCCGAACTGCTCGCTGGCCAGCGAAAGCTCGCCGATGAGCTGCGCGAACCGCGGGTCGCCGGGGTGCCGTCCGCTTTCCGCACGCAGGTTCGCGACGAGCTCGCGGCACACGGCGTCGTACTCGGGGTGCAGGTCCTTCGCGCGTTCGTCGGTGAAGATCAGCTTCGGCATGTTGCGTTCTTCGAGGTCGGCGAAGGCGAACGCGACCGCGCCGCCGAGGGCGTTCCAGGCGAGGACGTCCAGGTACCGGCCGAAGACGAACGCCGGTGCCTGGATGGCGTCGAGCAGCTGCTGCAGCTCGGGCCGGACCCGCTGCGGCGCGTGCTCGTCGCGGCGCTTCGGCGCGGCGAGGTTGCGCAGGTAGGACTCTTCGCCGGGGTTGAGGCGCAGCGCGCGGGCCAGCGCGTCGAGGACCGCGTCCGACACGTTCTTGGCGCGGCCCTGTTCCAGGCGCGTGTAGTAGTCGACGCTGATCCCGGACAGCTGCGCCAGCTCCTCGCGGCGCAGGCCCTTGACCCGCCGCTGCGTGATCCCGGGCGGCAGACCCAGGTCGGCGGGGTCCAGTGCGGCTCGGCGTGCCTTCAGGAAGGCGCCCAGCTCGGCTGCGTCACTCATGCCCCCAGTATCCCCGGCTCCGGGTTTGCCGCCTGGTACTGGCAGACCCAGGTTGAGCGTGACCTGGTCCGGTGCTTTTCCCGCCAGCAGGGTGGAGCCCATGGAACGACGAATTCTGGGTGGTACGGGCATCTCGGTCAGCGAGTACGCGTTCGGCGCGATGATGCTGGGCAAGTGGGGCAACCCCGACCACGAAGAGGGCGTCCGGATGCTGCACACGGCGCTCGACGCCGGCGTGAACTTCTGGGACACCGCGGACATGTACTCCGACGGCGAGAACGAGGAGATCGTCGGCAAGGCGCTGAAGGGGCGTCGCGACGAGGTCGTGCTGGCCACCAAAGGCTTCTTCCGGATGGGTGCCGACCCCAACCAGGGCGGGCTTTCCCGGCGGTGGCTGACTCGGGCGTTGGACGACAGCCTGCGCCGTCTCGACACCGACTACGTCGACCTCTACCAGGTCCACCGGCCGGACCCGACGACCGACATCGAGGAAACGCTTTCGGTGCTGACGGACTTCGTGCGGGCCGGCAAGGTCCGCGCGATCGGCTCGTCGGACTTCCCGGCCGAGCAGATCGTGGAAGCCCAGTGGGTGGCGGAAAAGCGCGGCCTGGCCCGGTTCCGCGCCGAGCAGCCGCCGTACTCGATCTTCAACCGGGCGATCGAGGCGGCCGTGCTGCCGACCGCGCGCAAGTACGGCATGGGCGTGCTGACGTGGAGCCCGCTGGCCAGCGGCTGGCTGTCCGGCAAGTACCTGAAGCCGTCCGATGTGGACCTTTCCGAAGGCCGCCGGACGTTGCAGGCGCACAAGTTCGACCCTGCGCTGCCGGAGAACGCGGTCAAGTTCGAGGCGATCGCGCAGCTGAAGAAGATCGCCGACGACCTGGGCCGCCCGCTCACCCACCTGGCGACGGCGTTCGTCCGCGCCCACCCGGGCGTGACGTCGGCGATCATCGGCCCGCGGACACCGCAGCAGCTCGACGACCTGCTCGCCGGCGCGGACCTGGTGCTCGACGACGACGTGCTGGACCGGATCGACGAGATCGTCCCGCCGGGCGCGGACCTGAACCCGGCCGAGAAGGACTACACCCCGCCGGCGCTGGCGGACAAGCGCCTGCGCCGGCGGTAGCGCCTCACTTGCCGCCGCGGGCCATGCGGAGGACGTCGAGCGCCTCGTCGAGCTGCTCTTCGGTGAGCTTGCCGTCCTTCACGTAGCCGCGCTCGATCACGACCTCGCGGATCGTCTTCAGCTCCTTCAACGCCTGCTTCGCGACCGCGGCGGCCTCTTCGTAGCCGATGTACTTGTTCAGCGGCGTCACGATCGACGGCGAGCCCTCGGCGTAGGTGCGCGTGCGCTCGGTGTTCGCGGTGACGCCCGCGAAGACCTTGTCCGCCAGCAGCCGCGACACGGCCGCGAGCAGGCGCGCCGACTCGAGGACGTTGCGGGCGATCACCGGCAGGTTGACGTTCAGCTGGAAGTTGCCCGCGGCGCCGGCGAACGCGACGGCCGCGTCGTTGCCGATCACCTGCGCGACGACCTGCAGCGTCGCCTCCGGGATCACCGGGTTCACCTTGCCCGGCATGATCGACGAGCCCGGCTGCAGGTCCGGCAGCGCCAGCTCGGCCAGGCCGGTGCGCGGGCCGGAACCCAGCCAGCGCAGGTCGTTCGCGATCTTGTTGAGCGACACGGCGATCGTGCGCAGGTGCCCGGACGTCTCGACGACGCTGTCCTGCGTCGCCTGCGCCTCGAAGTGGTCGCGGGCCTCGGTCAGCGGCAGCCCGGTGACGGTGGCGAGCTCGGCGGCCACGCTGGAGCCGAAGCCGTCCGGCGCGTTGAGGCCGGAGCCGACGGCGGTGCCGCCGATCGGCAGCTCACCGAGGCGCGGCAGGCCGGACTTCAGCCGTTCGACGCCGAACCGGACCTGCGACGCCCACGCGCCGGCCTCCTGGCCGAGGGTGATCGGGACGGCGTCCATGAGGTGCGTGCGACCGGACTTCACGACGTCGGCCCACTCCGCGGCGCGGACCTCGATCGCGCCGGCGAGGTACTCGAGCGCCGGGATGACGTCCTTGACGACGGCTTCGGTCGCGGCGACGTGGATGGTCGTCGGGAAGGTGTCGTTCGACGACTGCGACGCGTTGACGTGGTCGTTCGGGTGCACGTCCCGGCCCAGGGCCCGGGTGGCGAGCGTCGCGATGACCTCGTTGGCGTTCATGTTCGACGACGTCCCGGAGCCGGTCTGGAAGACGTCGATCGGGAAGTGCGCGTCGTGGGCGCCCTCGGCGACCTCGTCGGCGGCCTTCGCGATGGCCTCCGCGACGTCGGCGTCGAGCACGCCCAGTTTCAGGTTGACGCGCGCGGCCGCGGCCTTGAGCAGGCCGAGCGCGCGGATCTGGGCCCGCTCCAGGCCCCGGCCGGAGATGGGGAAGTTCTCGACGGCCCGCTGCGTCTGCGCGCGGTAGAGCGCGTCGGCCGGCACGCGGACCTCGCCCATGGTGTCGTGTTCGATCCGGAATTCCTGGTCAGCCATGCTCTCGATTCTGGACCTGTTCCGGCTCGGTCGCGTGGTGGCGTTGCGCACCCCGCGCGACGGCCGCGATGCGCTCCAGCGCGGCCGCGTGGCGCCGGAACGCTTCGCGTCCGCTCGGGGTGAGCGCCACCTGCGTGCGTCGCGCGCCCTGGCCGCGGGACTTCGTCACGTCGACGTGGCCGGCCTCGGCGAGCGCGGAGATCTGCTTGGAGAGCGCGGAGTCGCTGGTGCCGATCGTGTCCCGCAGGAAGCCGAAGTCCACCCGGTCCGCCGGGGCCAGCAGGGCGAGCACCGCCAGCCGGGCCGGGACGTGCAGGAACTCGTCGAAGTCGGGGTCCATCAGCGGCGCACGACGGCGCGGAACGTCCGGCGCCCCGGGCCGGCCAGCGCCGCGGTGGCCAGCGCGGTCGCGGCCGCCGCGATCGTGTGTTGCGCGGGCAGGTCCACGCTCAGCGCGAGCACCGCGGCGGCGATCTGGAAGGCCACGCAGAGCACCAGCAGCACGGCGCCTGCCGCGAAGTACCACAGCAGCTCGGGGCCGGTGGGCTTCCGGTGCACCCGGGCCTGGCGCTGCCACCGGAGCGCCGACAGCAGGAGGACGCCCAGGCCGAGTGCCGCGGTGATCCGGTCCCACGGTCCGGGCAGGTCGAACGACGCGAACACGACGAACACGCCCAACGCCGAGACCAGCACGTACGGCCGGGCGAACCCGTGGTCGACGTACTAGTCGACGGTGCGCTGCTCGAGCCGGCGGATGGTGTCGAGCGAGGTCTGCGCGTCCGGCATCGGTGCTCCTGTCCTCGTACTTTCCTGACAGGAAAGTATCGGGGTTCTTTCCTCTGGGGAAAGTGACGCGACTTGGGATACTTTGTATACATTGGATACGGAGGTGCTCGGTGAACTCGGTATACGAAGACGTGCGCGGCCTGATCGTGCACGGGACCTACCCGGCGGGGCAGGCGGTGACGGAGCAGGAGCTGTGCGATCGGCTCGGCGTCAGCCGCACGCCGGTGCGCGAGGCGCTGCGGCGGCTGGAGGGCGACGGCCTGGTCGAGCCGGCGCGTCGCGGGGTGACGGTCGTCGAGCTGGACTCGAAAGCCCTGCGGGACGACTACCTCGTCCGCGCCGCGCTCGAGGGGCTGACCGCCGAGCTGGCGGCGGCCCGGCAACGGTCAGGCGAACTCGCTCCGGCGGAGCTCACGCGGCTCGAGAAGCTCGCGGCCGAAGCGGACCAGGCTACCCGGAAGGGTGACTTCGCCGCGGGTGTCCGGCACAACCGGGCCTTCCACGGGTACATCGCGGCGCTCGCCGAAAATCCGCCCGCGGTCGAGGTCCTGGACCGGATCTGGGACCGGATCATCGTCTCCACCCGGGCGTCGCTGACCGCGCCCGTCCGGACCGGCCAGGTCGGCGAAGAGCACAAGCACCTGGTCGCGGCCATCGCCGGCGGGCGGGCCGAAGACGCCGCTTTCCTCGCCCGCCAGCACGTCTTGTCCACGATGTACGCACTGGAAGGGGCCGGGAAATGAGCCGGGAACACCACTACGAGGTCACGGTGCGCTGGACCGGCGACACCGGCACCACGAGCTACCGCGGCTACGCCCGCGACCACGACGTCGAGGCGGCGGGCAAGCCGACGCTGGCGGCGACCGCCGACCCCGCGTTCCTCGGCGCCGCCGACCGCTGGAACCCGGAGGACCTGCTGGTCGCGTCGCTGTCCCAGTGCCACATGCTCACGTACCTGTCGGTGTGCGCCCGCTCCGGCGTCGTGGTGACCGGGTACGTCGACAACGCGAGCGGCGTCATGCAGGAGGACGGCGGCCACGGCGGCCGCTTCCGCGAAGTGGTCCTGCGTCCCGAGGTGACGGTGGCGGAGGAAGGCATGCGCGAGAAGGCGACCGCGCTGCACCGCGACGCCCACGAGCAGTGCTTCATCGCGAACTCGGTGCACTTCCCGGTGCGGCACGTGCCCGTCGTGCGGTAGCCGCCGATCGTGTACGCGGCTGTACACCACACCTACTCGCTGGTAGGTTACGGCGATCCGCGTGATCCACTTCATGATTCAAAGGGGAGTCATGATCCGTAGCCACGTCCGCTCAGCCGCGCTCGCCGCCGCACTCGCGCTCACCCTCGCCGCCGCGCCGGCGAGCCCCGCGGCCGCGTCAGCCGATTCCTTCTACTCCTACGACGGCAGCGCGCCGCTGTCGTCCTACGCGCCCGGGACGGTCCTCAAGACCCGGACGCTGAACTACCACGTCGTCGGTCTCCCGACGCCGGTGAAGGCCGTCCAGCTGCTCTACCGCACCACCGACGCGCAGGGCCGGCCGACCGCCAACGTCACCTCGGTCGTCCGCAGCATCACCGGCGACCGCGCGAAAGCAGTGTCGTACCAGTCGGCCTACGACTCGCTCGACCCCGCCGACGCGCCGTCGCGGGCGATCGCCGGGGACGTCACCCTCGGCGGGCTCCTGCCCAACGGCGAGTCGCTGCTGCTGCTCCCGTCGCTCCTGCTGGGGTACAACGTCGTCGTCCCGGACACGGAAGGGCAGACCGCGGACTTCGCGGCGGGCCCGGAGTACGGCGCCACGACCCTGGACTCGATCCGCGCGGTGACCAGCTCGGCCGCCACGGGCATGACCGGCGACACGAAGTTCGGGCTCCTCGGGTATTCGGGCGGCGCGATCGCGACCGGCTGGGCGGCGGCCCTCGCGCCGAGCTACGCCCCGGAGGTCAACGCGAACCTCGTCGGCTTCACCGAGGGCGGCGTGCTCGTCGACCCCGCGCACAACCTGAAGTACGTCGACGGCAGCCCGGTGTGGTCCGGCGTGGTCCCGATGGCGCTGATCGGCGTCTCGCGGGCGTACGGGATCGACCTGAAGCCGTACGCGAGCGAGTACGGGCTGAAGGTCCTCGACGAGCTGGACCACGCGTCGATCATCGCGGCGCTGGGCCGGTACCCGGGGCTGACGTGGCAGAAGCTCGTCAAGCCGGAGTACGCGAACCCGAACTCGGTGCCGCCGTTCGTCGCCGCGGTGAACAAGGTCAACATCGGCTCCGCGCCGACCCCGTCGGTGCCCGGGTTCATCGCCCAGGGCAACGCCGGCTTCCTCGAGGGGACAACGAGCAACCGCCCCGGAATCGGCACGGGCGACGGCGTGATGGTGGCCGGCGACGTGCGGGCACTGGCCCGCCAGTACTGCGCCACGGGCAACGGGGCGATCAAGTACACGCAGTACGACGCACTGAGCCACGTGGGCGGCGCGGCGGCCTGGGCCCCGGCGGCGATCGCCTGGCTGGCTGATCGTTTTGCGGGCAAAGCGGCGCCGTCGAGCTGTGGGCACATCCCGGCGGGGAATTCGCTGGAGCCGGAGCAGCCGGCCTGACAGCGGACGCGCCCGGCGGTTCCAGCCGCCGGGCGCGCTCTCGGGGCTGGAGCGGTGCGGCCAGTTCGGCGTAGCCGACCGGCGGCGTGGCTCGGCCCCCGGCGCGGCCCAGGCCCCGGTGTTGCCGGACCAGCGGCATGGCCGGATCGCTGCGGCCGAATTGGCGGGGCCGACCGCCGCCGCCCTGACACCAGCCTGACCAAGGCCACCGCGCCCAGCGGACCGGCCACCGGGACCGGTCCGCCGGGTACGGTGCCGCGGATGAAGACCCAGGACCGCCGCCTCCCCAAGGGGCCGCACAGCCTCAGCCGGGAAGAAGTAGCCGGGGCGCAGCGGGCGCGGCTGGTCGATGCCGTGCTCGCCAACGTCGGTGAGCGCGGCTATGCCGCCACCACCGTCGGCCACATCACGGCGTCCGCCGGGGTCTCCCGCACCTCCTTCTACGAACAGTTCACCGGCAAGCAGGCCGCCTTCCTGGCCGCCTACCGGGACGTCACCGAGGCGTTCCTCGCCCAAGGCGTCGCGGTCGCCGCCGAAGCGCCCGGCCCGCTCGCCGCCGTCACTGCTTGCGGCGACTTCGTCGTCGGCTACGTGCGTCGCCGGCCGGTGGTCGCGCGGGCCGTGCTCCTCGAGATCTACGCCCTCGGCGATCCTGGCCTCGAAGCACGCGAAGAGGTGCTGCGCGCGAGTGAAGCGGTGTTCGACCGAACGGCGGCGTGGTTGCATACAACGGATCCAATGGTGCCATTGCCGCCACCGTTCACGGGGCGCACCGTCGTCGCCGCGACGATCGAACTGCTCACCCAAGCCATCTGGCTCGCCACCGACGAGGGCTACGACCGGGCCCGCGAAGCCATCCGGCACACCTGGCTGCTCGGCCTGTTCGGGCACCGGAACATCCCCGGCTCCGGCTAGGATCGACTGTGTTCTCGATCACCGCCATCCACCACTGGCTGGAGCGAGCATGACTGAAGTTCCTGGGGACTCCTACGACCTCGTGATCATCGGCGCGGGCCCGACCGGCCTGTTCGCCGCCTACTACGCCGGGTTCCGCGGCCTCTCGATGGCGGTGGTCGACTCGCTGCCCGAGCCCGGCGGCCAGGTGACGGCCATGTACCCCGAGAAGATGATCTACGACGTCGGCGGGTTCGCCGAGGTCCGCGGCCGCGATCTCGTCGAGGGCCTGGTGAAGCAGGCCGCGCCGTGGAACCCGAAGTACCTGCTGGGGCGCAAGGCCGAGAAGCTCGAGACGGTCGGGGACAAGGTCGAACTCACCCTCGACGGCGGCGAGACGCTCAAAGCCGGCGCCGTCCTCATCACCGCGGGCATCGGCGAGTTCACCCCGCGCCCGCTACCCGCCGGCGACGGCTGGCTCGGCCGCGGCATGGTCCACTTCGTCCCGGCGCTGGCCGCGCACGCGGGGCAGCACGTGGTCGTCGTCGGCGGCGGCGACTCGGCGTTCGACTGGATCCTCGCGCTGCACCCGGTCGCGGCGAGCGTCACGCTCGTGCACCGCCGCGCCAAGTTCCGCGCCGCCGAGTCGATCGTCCGGCAGGCGCGCGAACTCGGCGTCCGGATCATCACCGACGCCGAGGTCACGCAATTCATCGAAGCCGAAGACGGCGCGCTCGAAGCCGTCACCGTCGCGATGAAGGGCGCCGAAGACGAGCGACTGCCGGCCAACGCGGTCGTCGCGGCACTCGGGTTCACCGCCGACCTCGGGCCGATCGAGAGCTGGGGGCTGGAGATCGACCACCGCGCCATCGCGGTCGACTCGACGATGGCGACCGCGCGCGAACGCGTCTACGCCGCGGGCGACGTCGCCGCATACCCGGGGAAGGTCAAGCTGATCGCGACGGGCTTCGGCGAGGCCGCGACGGCCGTCAACAACATCGCCGTCGCGCTCGACCCGGACGCCCACCTGTTCCCGGGCCACTCCAGCAACGCCGAGTAGCTCAGGCTTTCGTCTTCTCCGCGATCCACGGCGCGTACGCGACCACGGACGTGTAGATCGACGGCGCCGACGCACACACCGGGTCGTTGTTGCCCGGCCGGCTGGTCACGCCGACGAGCAGCCAGTGGTCGCCGTCGCGGACGATCTCGGGCCCGCCCGAGTCGCCGAAGCACGCACCGGCTGTGCCGCCCGGGTTGTCCGTGCACAGCTCGGCCGTGCCGTCGAACACGGAAGTGCACTTCGCGCCTTCGACGATGTGCGTGTCGAGCTGCTGCAACGTCGTGGGGATCTGTCCGCAGTTGACCTTCGGGCAGGTCTGGCCCCAGCCGAGGATCCGGGTCGCGGTGCCGGGCGCCGCGGCCGTCGACAAGGCGATCGGCGCCGCCTTGGCCGGCGTCGCCAGCTTCAGCAGCGCGATGTCGCCCGCCGGGCTCTGCGTGTTGAACGCCGGGTTCACGATGACGCCGGCGACCTGGAGAACCTCGCCGCCCTGGCCGACGTCGGCCGTGCCCGCCCGCACCGAGATCCCGGCCGGGGTCTTGTCGAACGCGCAGTGCGCGGCCGTGACCACCCAGCCCGGGGCGATCAGCGCGCCGGCGCAGAACAGCTTGCCCGTCGAGGAGTGCAGCGACACCGCGAAGGGGTACGGCTGATCCGCGTCACCGCCCCCGACGATGCCGGGTTCGGCCGACGCGGTGGCGGCGGGGACCGAGGCGAACAGCAGGACCAGCAGGGCGAGCGTTCGCCTGAGCACGGAACTCCTTACGGCAGCGGGGGCACGACGTCGTCGTCGGGCGCGTCCAGGTGGCCGTCGAAGTTGACCGAGGAGTACGCCCGCAGCTTGGTGAGCCGGTGGTAGCCGTCGATCATTCTGACGGTCCCGGACTTGGACCGCATCACGATGGACTGCGTCGTCGCCCCGCCCTCGCGGTAGTGAACGCCGCGCAGCAGGTCGCCGTCGGTGACGCCGGTGGCGCAGAAGAAGACGTTGTCGCCGCGCACGAGGTCGTCGTTGAGCAGGACGCGGTCGAGGTCGTGGCCGGCGGCGAGGGCCTTCTCGCGCTCGGCGTCGTCCTTCGGCCACAGGCGGCCCTGCAGCTCGCCGCCCAGGCACTTCATCGCGCAGGCCGCGATGATGCCCTCGGGCGTGCCGCCGATGCCGATCAGCATGTCGACGCCGGTGGTCGGGCGGGCCGCGGCGATCGCGCCCGCGACGTCGCCGTCGGAGATGAACCGGATCCGCGCGCCGGCGTCGCGGACCTCCTTGATGATCTGCTCGTGGCGCGGGCGGTCCAGAATGCACACGGTGACGTCGCCGACGCTGCTGTTCTTCGCCTTGGCGACCCGGCGGATGTTCTCCGCGATCGGCGCGCCGAGCTCCACCTTGCCCGCCGCCTCGGGCCCGACGGCCAGCTTCTCCATGTAGAACACCGCGGACGGGTCGAACATCGCGCCGCGCTCGGCGACCGCGAGCACCGCCAGGGCGTTGGGCATGCCCTTGGCCATCAGCGTCGTGCCGTCGACCGGGTCGACCGCGACGTCGCAGTCCGGGCCGTCGCCGTTGCCGACCTCTTCGCCGTTGAACAGCATGGGCGCTTCGTCCTTCTCGCCCTCGCCGATCACCACGACCCCGCGCATCGACACCGTCGAGACGAGCTGGCGCATCGCGTCGACGGCCGCGCCGTCGCCGCCGATCTTGTCGCCGCGGCCGACCCAGCGGCCGGCCGCCATCGCGGCGGCTTCGGTCACCCGGACGAGTTCCATCGCGAGGTTGCGGTCGGGCGCTTCACGACGACTCTCTGCGGCGGACATCAGGCCTCCCGGATCGTGGAACTGGCGGGTGAACAGTCTGTCAGATACCCGCGGACTTTCCCGATGCCGAAGGCATGGCGAAGGTCACTGACCGTTGCCGGTTTCGTCTTCGACAGACGCCAGAGCAGCTTCGATGCGCTCGCGGGCGCCTTCGAGATGGCGCTCACAGACCTTCGCGAGCTTCTCGCCCTTCTCCCACAACGCGAGCGACTGCTCGAGGGACAGGCCACCGGCTTCGAGCTCGCGGACGACCTCGACGAGACGGTCCCGGGCCTGCTCGTAGCCGAGTTCCTCGCTGGCTGCTTCACTCACGCTGGGCGTTCTCCGACCTTCCGGCTTGGGCTGTGCGCGCACACTACCGCGCTGGCCATGGCGTGGTCGTACCCGACGAACGCGAGGGCGAACTCCTGGCCGTCACCGTCCGCGATCGCCTCTTCGAGGTTCTCCTGCGCCCCGGCGACGCGCTTGCGGTGCCCGGCGCCGTCGGCGAACCACCAGCGCGAGCCGACCTGCGTCGACGTCGCCTCGGACAGCCGGCGCAGCTGCGGACCCAGTTCGCGGCGGGCCGCGGTGCCGCAGCCGGCGAGCAGCGCCGTCCAGCACTCGGCGGCCGCGCGGTCGGTGCGCATCGCCTGGTCCAGCAGCGGCCACGCGCCCATGCGACGAGCCGCGTCCATCGTCAGCGGGAGGAACGTCACCCCTGCTCTCCTTCCGCCACCGCGCCGATCGCGCCGTCACCCACCCGCACGCGCAGCTGGGCACCGGCCTCGACTTCGGAGACGGAGCGGAGTACCTGGAGGTTGCCTTCGGCGTCGACGAACTGCACGACCGCGTACCCGCGGGACAGCGTCGCGGCCGGGCCGAGCGCGGTGAGGCGCGCCCGCGAGCTCGCGAGCTCGGCCTGGTCCTTGGCGAGCAGCGTCAGCATGGCGCGGCGCCCGCGTTCGCGGTGCACCTCGACGTCGTCCTGGCGGCGCTGGACCGGGCCGAGCGGGTCGGCCAGCGACGGGCGGCTGCGGAGCTGGGTGAGCAGGCGCGTCTGGGTGTCGACCCAGCCGTGCAGGGCGCGACGCCCGCGGTCGCGCATCTGCCGGACGCGCTCGGTCTCCTCGACGAGGTCGGGCACGATCCGCTTGCCGGCGTCGGTCGGCGTCGAACAGCGCAGGTCGGCGACGTAGTCGAGCAGCGGGGTGTCCGGCTCGTGCCCGATCGCGCTGACCACCGGCGTGCCGGCGGCCGAGACCGCGCGGCAGAGCGCCTCGTCGGAGAACGGCAGCAGGTCCTCGACGCTGCCGCCGCCGCGGGCGATGACGATGACGTCGATCTCGGGGTCGGCGTCGAAGATCCGCAGCGCGCGCATGACCTGCGGCACCGCCTGCGAACCCTGCACGGCCGTGTTGAGCACCTTGATCCGGACGTGCGGCCACCGCCCCTGGGCGTTGGCCAGCACGTCCCGCTCGGCGGCCGACGCGCGGCCGGTGATCAGCCCGACGCCCTTCGGCAGGAACGGGATCGGCCGCTTGCGCTGGGCCGAGAAGAGACCTTCCGCCGTCAGGAGCTTCTTGAGGCGTTCGATCCGGGCCAGCAGCTCGCCGATGCCGACGGCGCGGATCTGGTCGGCACGCAGGCTGAGCGTGCCGCGGCCGAAGAAGAACGACGGCTTCGCGTGCACGACGACGCTCGCGCCCTCGCGCAGCGGCGGCTCCATCTCGCGGATCAGCCAGTTCGGGCAGGTCACCGACATCGAGACGTCGGCCGACGGGTCACGCAGCGTCAGGAACGCGGTCTGCGTGTTCGGGCGTGAGCTGACCTGCGTGACCTGGCCTTCGACCCAGACGCTGCCGAGCCGGTGGACCCAGTCGCCGATCTTGCGCGCGACCGTGCGGACCGGCCAGGGCTTTTCGGCGGTGCTCGCTTCGGTTTCGGTCACTGCCCGTTCTCTTGGCCGTCTTCCTCGGCCTGTTCGGCCTTGCGGGCGTTGGCGATCCGGCGCGAGAGCATCCCGGTGAACGACGAGCGGTCGGCGTGCGCGCGCTCGTATTCGAGGATCGTCTCGAGCTGGGAGATCGAGAGCTGACGCAGGCGCGCCCGCAGCTGCGGGAGGGTGAGCTGGTCGTAACCGGTCAGCCCGGCCGGGCCGTCGTACCCGCCGGCGCTGGTCCGGGGCGTCTCGTCCTTGACCTTCTTGTCGATCTTGGGCGTGCCGGGCCGCGGCTTGTTCTCGTCGGTCTCCGGAGCGTCGTTTTCGCCGTCGGCGTGGTCCTGGGCGAGCGCGCGCTCCTCTTCGGCCCACGGGTCGCCCAGTTCCGCCTCGAGCTCGGCCGCTGACGGAACGTGACCGTTGATCTCCGAACGGGGCTCGGGCACGTCGGCGACCGGCGTGAGGTTCGGCCGCACGGGCGGAACGTCGAGGTCTTCGTCGAAGGTTGCCCAGCTGGGCGCGTCCTCGACCGGGCGGAGGCTCGACAGGGCGTTGTCGCCCTTGATGGCCAGCTCGGTGACGTGCTGCTGGACGCGCATGGAGGCCTGCAGCACCTGGCTGACCACGGTCACCGGGAGGCCGGCGAGCTGCCGGGGAAGCTCACGAACCCGCTCTGCGGTGGAGACGGCGAGGCCCGCGGCGACCCGGAGGGGGAGCGGGAATGGCTTCATGCGTCCAGCCTGCCGCATCTAGGCCGAACTGCCCAACCGAACGAGTGGACTTGGGCGCGTTGCGTGACCCCGGGCACAGCTCGGTAGAGGGACGAAGCTCACCCGAAAGGGACTTCGAGTTCGGCTCGGGACAGCCCGTACCCTGGGTGCCATGAGTTCAGCGAGTCCCGGAATCGAGCCCGCGGGTACCCCGACGATCACCGGAACCGCCTCCGGCAAGCGGGTGCTGCTCGCCAAACCCCGTGGTTACTGCGCGGGTGTCGACCGCGCGGTGATCGCCGTCGAAAAGGCCCTCGAGGTCTACGGCGCCCCGGTGTACGTCCGCAAGGAGATCGTGCACAACAAGCACGTGGTCGAGACGCTGCGCGAGCGCGGCGCGATCTTCGTCGACGAGACCTCCGAGGTGCCCGAAGGCGCGCTCGTGGTGTTCTCCGCCCACGGCGTCTCGCCGATGGTGCACCAGGAGGCCGCGGACCGGAACCTGCGCACGATCGACGCGACCTGCCCCCTGGTGACGAAGGTGCACAAGGAGGTCAACCGGTTCGCGAAGGACGACTACGACATCCTGCTGATCGGTCACGAAGGCCACGAAGAGGTCGAGGGCACGGCCGGTGAGGCGCCGGACAAGGTCCAGCTGGTCGACAAGGCCGAGGACGTCGACAAGGTCGAGGTGCGCGACCCGTCGAAGGTGATCTGGCTGTCCCAGACGACGTTGTCGGTCGACGAGACGATGGAGCGCGTCGACCAGCTGCGCGAGCGCTTCCCGGGCTTGGCCGACCCGCCGAGCGACGACATCTGCTACGCGACGACGAACCGCCAGGTCGCGGTCAAGGCGATGGCCGCGGAGTGCGACCTGGTGCTGGTGGTCGGCTCGACGAACTCGTCCAACTCGAAGCGCCTGGTCGAGGTGGCGCTGAAGGCCGGCGCCCGCGCGTCGTACCTGGTCGACTTCGCGCACGAGGTGGACGAGGCCTGGCTGTCCGGCGTCACGACGGTGGGTGTCACCTCGGGCGCGTCGGTGCCGGACGAGCTGGTGATGGACCTGCTGGCCTGGCTGGCCGAGCGCGGCTACGGCGACGTGAACGAGGTGACGACGGCGAACGAGAAGATCACCTTCGCGCCGCCGAAGGAGCTTCGCAAGGTCTGAGTCTCGCTACGCGAAACGGCGGTCACCTCCAGCTGGAGGTGACCGCCGTTTCGTGGGTCAGCGTTCTTCGTCGTCCCAGGGACGGCTCCGGCGCGGCGGAGCACCCCGGCCGCCTGAGGGCCGGCGGGGCGGCGGGGCGTCCCGGCCGTCTTCGGCGGGCGGGCGCGGACGTCGTCGCGGGGCGTCACCGCGAGGCTCGCGCCGACGCGGGTCGCCCTCTTCCGGACGCGGCGCGCGACGGCCGGCCGGCGGCGGCTTGCGCGCACCACGGTCCCGTTCGGCGGGCGCGCCTCGCGGCGTCCGGCGTTCGCCCTCGGCGGGCGGACGCGGGCGTCGCTGCGGCTCACCCCGCCGGGCGCCCTGCGGCAGGGGCGTCTGGCCGGTGCGGTTCGACCCCGGCGGCCGCGGCCGGGCACGCGGCTTTTCGTCGTCTTCGTCCGGCCGGCGGCGTTCGGGCTTGCCCTTCTTGGGGGCGTCCGGGTCGCGCTCGCGGAAGATCCGGACGATCCCGATCAGCAGCGTGAGGCCGGTGGTGATGGCCATGATCGGGAAGCTGTTGATGAGCGGGCTGCCGATGCTCAGGGCCTTCGACAGCATGTCATCGCCCTCGGAGCCCGAGGTCAGCAGGATGACGCTCGGCACGGTGACGGCCAGCACCAGCGGCGGCATGACCATCGGCCCGAAGACGCCTCGGCGCCGCACCGCGCAGACCGCGATCAGGGCACCGGCGATGTAGAGGACGGTGAAGATCAGCGGAATGCTGGTCTGGGTCGGCTTGCCGATGAGGGCGCCCACGACCGCCAGGCCGAGGCCGACCAGGACCGCCGCCCACCAGGGCAGTCCGCGCCTCGAACCGACGACAGGACGCTCATCCCACGGTACGGAGATGTCGTCGGCATCTGGATCGCTCTGGCGATCGCGAATCGCGGTCACGAGACAACACCGTATCTCGTGGTTGTGAAGATCTTGCCAGCACCGCCGCCGACGTGGGTTTACCGCCACCCGGCGGCGTGACTCCGGTGGCCGCGCCGGGTGCTGCTGTGCTGTGGTCCAGTCCGCTGCCGTCGCTGTCTCGTGTGCTCCTTTCCGGGGTGGGTTGTCGCAGGTGGGAGGTTCGGGGGCGGGTTGGCGGTGGGGGCGGACCGCCGGTTGGCGGGTGTGGGGTGACCGTCGCTGACGCGGTGGTCCGGGGGTGTCGTGTGGTCAGGTGGTCGCCGGGTTGGCGGTCAGCCGTTGACGAGACGGCCAAACGTGCCCGTCTTGCTGCGCGGTCCTGCTGCCTGCGGTCGGGCTGGTGTCCGGTTTGTCGGCGAAGTCCCGCGCGGTGCGCCAGCGCTTGCGGGGGATGAGCCCGCGTGTGCTCGCCGCGAGTGGGCGCGGAGTCGCTTGGACACCCGCGAGCCCGGGGCGACCGAGCGAGATGGCTGCCCGCGGCATCGGGGCTGACGCCTGCGCGGTCCGGTCGCGCCGGCGACCGCCCCGGGGATCAGGTCCAGGCCGCCGGCACCGCCACTCGCACTCGTCCGCCATCCGGCCCCGGCCCAACCCCACCACCCGGCCCAGGCGCAACCCCCCTCAGCTCGCCGCCAGCTCGTCCCCCTTCCGCACCGGGGGCACGGCCGTCGGGCTGCCGGCCGCGTCCGTCAGCGGTGCCACCGACGCCCGGAACGCCTCCAACGCCTCCAGCTCCCGCCTCCTGGCCGACAGGAACCGCTGGAGGTGCGTGCTCGACAGGTTCAGCGCCTCCACCGCGCCGCCCGCTGCCCGGTGGGCCGCCGCCGCTCCCGTGCGCACCTGTTCCACGTCCGCCTCCAGCGTGCGGTCGCTCGCCGCGAACAGGGCCGCCGAGGCCAGTACTCCGAAGCCCGTCGGGCCGCACAGGAACACCCGGCGGTCGATCAGCCAGCGCAGCAGCTCCGGGTCCGTGTCCAGCGCCGCCACCACCGCCGCGTCGGAAGGGACGAACATGATCGTGCCGTAGATCGCGTCCGCCCAGCGCTGATAACCCTTGCCGGCCAGCTCGGCCGCCCGGGAACGGATCTGCCGGACGTGCGCGCGCAACGCGTCGATCCGCTCCTCCGGGTCGTTGGTCTCCACCGCCTCGGCCCAGATCGCCATGCTCGCCTTCGCGTCGACCGGCACCGTGCGGTCGCCGCCCACCCGCAGCACCATGTCCGGCTTCGCCGAGCCGCCGCCCGCCACGTCCGTCTGGAGCGTGAAGTGCAGGTTCTCGCGCAACCCCAGTGCCCGCGCCGTTTCGACCAGCACCTGCTCGCCCAGCTCGCCGCGCCCGCTGATCGAGGCGAACGCGACCTCGTACCGCCGCAACGCGAGCTGCTGCTGATCGGTCTTGGCCCGCTCGGCCGCCACCTGCTTCGCCGCCGCGTCGGCCCGCCGCATCCCGTCGTTGTACAGCCGCCACAGCACCGCGACGGCGAACAGCAGCAGGACCGCGAGCACGATCGCCGCGGTGGTCAGCACTGTCGCCACTTCGCTCCTCCCTCCGGGCCGCCTGGATCGGACCGCGGGGACATCATGGCGGACCGCACCGACAAAAACCGCGCCCGATCCGTCGCTCTGGGTAGCTGACCTGCGAACAAATCGAATCCACGCAGGGCGTGTCCGATTCGGCACGCTCGGGTTAGTACACACGTTCGAGTGAGGTGGCGGCGAGCCTCCGGGATTTCGTCGGACCCGGGTCGTACCTTGGCCACCGTGAGATTCCTGCACACCTCCGACTGGCACGTCGGCCGCACGTTCCACGGCGCCGACCTGCTCGCGGAACAGGAAGCGGTGCTCGGGCACCTCGCCGACCTCGTGGCCGGCGAGGCGATCGACGTCGTCCTGGTGGCAGGCGACATCTACGACCGCGCGGTGCCTTCGGCCGAGGCCGTCCGCGTGGCCACCGCGGCGGTCGCGCGGATCCGCGCGGCGGGCGCCCAGCTCGTCGTCACACCCGGGAACCACGACTCGGCGCCCCGCCTCGGCGCCTTCGCGGAGTTCGCCGCGGCGGGCGGCCTGCACCTGCGCACCACGGTCGGCGGGCTGGCCGAACCGGTGCTGTTCGAAGACACCCACGGCCCGGTCGCGGTCTACGGAATCCCTTACCTGGAGCCGGAACCGTCCCGGCACGCCCTGGGCGTACCGGAGGCGCGCGGTCACACCGGCGTGCTCACCGAGGCCATGCGCCGGATCCGCGCGGACCTCGAAACCCGGCCCGGCGTCCGGTCGGCCGTGCTCGCGCACGCGTTCGTCACCGGCGGCGAGCCCACCGACTCGGAGCGCACGATCGCGGTCGGCGGGGTCGAGCAGGTGCCCGGCTCGGTCTTCGACGGCGTCGGCTACGTGGCGCTGGGCCACCTCCACGGACCGCAGACGCTCGCCGAGCACCTGCGCTACTCCGGCAGCCCGCTGGCCTACTCGTTTTCCGAGGCGCGGCAACGCAAATCGGTCTGGCTGGTCGACTTCGACGAACACGGCCTCGGCGAAGTCCGCCGGCACGAGCTGCCCGTGCCACGGCAGCTGGCGACGCTTCGCGGCGAGCTCGAAGACCTCATGGTGGCGCCGGAGCACGATGCGGTCCTCGACCACTTCCTGTCGGTCACGGTCACCGACCGCGTGCGCCCGGTCGACGCGATGCGGCGCTTGAAGCAACGGTTCCCCCACGCGGTCCACCTGGAGTGGGAGCCCGAAGGCGGTTATGCGGGCGCCCCGCTGCGGTACTCCGACGCCGTGCGCGGCCGGTCCGACATCGAGATCTCGCGCAGCTTCCTCGACGACTGCCGCGGCGCCGCGCCGACCGAGAGCGAAGAACAGCTCCTCTTCAAGGCCCTCGAAGCGGCCGACCGGGGGGCCCTCGCGAAATGAGGCTGCACAGGCTGGAGGTCGAAGCCTTCGGGCCGTACTGCGCACGCGAAGTGGTCGACTTCGACGTGCTCGGCGCCGATGGCCTCTTCCTCCTGCACGGCGAAACCGGCGCGGGCAAGACGACGCTGCTCGACGCGATCGCGTTCGCGCTGTTCGGCGTCGTCCCCGGCGCCCGCAACGAAGCCAAGCGGCTGCGCTGCGACCTGTCCGAGCTCGACCAGGTCACCGAGGTCGCGCTGGAGCTCACCGTGCAGGGCCACCGGCTGAAGATCGTGCGCAACCCGGAGTACCAGCGGCCGAAGCGGCGCGGCGAGGGCACGACAACGCAGCAGGCGCGGGTCTCGCTGAGCTGGGTCGGCGCGGCGCCCGCCGGGCTCGCGCCGGAGGGCCTGATCCGGATCGAGGAGGTCGCGCGCACCGTCGAACGGCTCCTCGGCATGACCGCGGCCCAGTTCTTCCAGGTGGTGCTGCTGCCGCAGGGCGAGTTCGCCCGGTTCCTGCGGTCCGACACCGCCGAGCGCGAGAAGCTCCTCGAGCGGCTCTTCGGCACCGAGCGCTTCGCCGACGTCGAACGCTGGTTCGCCGACCTGCGCGCCGAGCGGGGCCGGGAACTCGAGCAGCAGCAAGGAAAAGTGCGCGAGCTGCTGGCGAGGTACGCGCAGGAAGCCCAGCAGGACCCGCCGGAGACCGAAGCGGCAGAGTGGGTCGGCGCCGTGCTCGCGACGGCGGTCGAGCGGCTCGCGCAGGTCACCGCCGAAGAGGAACGGGAGCGTTCGAAAGCGCAGCGCGCCGACGTCTACCTCCAGGAAGAGCGCGCGGGCGCGGAAAAGATCCGGCGGGTCCGCACCGCACACCTGCGGCTCCTGGAAATCACCGAGCAGGCGCCGCAGCGCGCCGAGTGGGCGCGGGAGGTCGCGGCCGCGCGGCGGGCGGCCGGTGTCGCGGTCGAAGCCGACCTGCTCGACCGCCGGGCCGCCGAACTGGCCGACGCTGAAAAGGCGGAGAAAGCGCGTGGGGCGGAGCTGCGCGAGTTCGGCACGAACGCGACCGGTGACCTGAAGGCGCGGGCAGCCACCGCGCGCGAAGAGGCGGGCGCGGTCGCGGAACTGGTCGCGGAGGCCGAAGCGCAGCAGCTCGACGTGATGCGACGGGACGACCGGAAGCTGGCCGCGGTCACCGCCCGGCAGCAGGTCGAGGAGCTGACCGCCGAGCTGGCGGCCATCCCGGGCCAGCTGGCCAAGCTGCGGGCGGACGCCCTCGAAGCGGCCGAAGCCGAAGCCAAGCTCGACGGCGCGCGGGCGAAAGTCGAAGAGTTGCGGACCGCGGCGCGTGACGCGGCTGAACTTCCTGAGGCACAGGCGAAGGTCGGTCGGGGCGAAGCGAAGCTGCGTGAGGTGGTCGACGCGCACCAGGCCGCTCGGCAACGACGGCTCGACCTGCGGGAGCGGCGGCTCGACGGGATGGCGGCCGAGCTGGCGGCCGCGCTCCCCGAGGGCGCGCCGTGCCCGGTGTGCGGATCGGCCGAGCACCCGGCGCCCGCGAACCGGGACGTCGAGCTGGTCGACCCGGCGGAGGAGCGCGCCGCCGAAGAAGCCGAACAGGCGGCGGACGCCGTGCGCCAACGGGTCGTCGTCGCCCTCGAAGAAGCGAAGGCGCGGGTGGCCGGGCTGATCGAACGGCTGGCCGGGCGCACCGCCGAGTCGATCACCGCCGAACTGGCCGAAGCGCGTTCGGCGGTCGTCGCGCTGAACGAGCGGGCAGCCGCGAAGGCGAAGCTCGGTCAGCAAGTGGTGCTGCTGGAGCGTGACCTCGAAGCGCGCACCGAACGTCGCCGCCAGGCCGAACAGGCCGCCACCGAAGCCACGGCCGACGTGCGAGGCCTGGACGAGCGGCTGGCCGAGCGCGAACGCCGGCTCGTCGCCGGGCGAGGCGAGTTCGCGGACGTCGGCGCCCGGCGGGCGCACCTCGTCGGGCTGGCCGAGACCCTGGAAGCGGTCGCCGAGGCCCGGACGGCGGTCGCCGGCGCCCGGGAGCGGGTCACGCAGCAGCGCGCGCTCGTCGAGACCGCGGTGAAGGCGAAGGGGTTCACGTCGCTGAAGAAGGCGCGGGCCGCGATGCTGCCGGACGAGCAGATCGAGAAGCTGGAGCAGGGCATCGCCGAGGCCGAGGCGGCCGCGGCGGGAGCGCGGGCGCTGCTGTCCGAACCGGACCTCTTCGGCATCTCGCCCGAAGACGTCGCGGACGTCGACCGTGCGGCCGACGCGGCACAGCTGGCGCGGGCGCGAGCGGACTCGGCGTACGCGGCGCTGCGGGTGGCTGCGGCCCAGCACGACGAGCTGACCCGGCTGGCCGGCCTGCTGCGCACGGCCCTCGCCGGACTCGCGCCGGCCGAAGCGGCGTATGCGGAGCTTCGCGCGCTGGCGGAGGTCGTCAACGGGCGCGGACAGAACAGCCGGAAGATGTCGTTGCGGTCGTACGTGCTGGCGGCGCGGCTCGAGGAGGTGGCGGTCGCCGCCACGCACCGCCTGCGCACCATGAGCCAGGGGCGGTACTCGTTCGTGCACTCCGACGCGGCCGGGGCGCGCGGCACCCGCGGCGGCCTCGGCATCGACGTGCTGGACGACTACTCGGGCACGATCCGCCCGGCGAAGACGCTGTCCGGCGGCGAGTCGTTCCTGGCGTCACTGGCCCTGGCGCTGGGGCTGGCCGACGTGGTCGCCGGCGAGACCGGGGGCGCGCTGCTGGACACGCTGTTCGTCGACGAAGGCTTCGGCACGCTGGACGCCGAGACCCTGGACGTGGTCATGAACATCCTCGACGAGCTGCGTGCGGGTGGCCGCGTGGTCGGCCTGGTGTCGCACGTCGAGGAGCTGCGGCAGCGCATCCCGACGCGGTTGCGGGTCCGCAAGTCCCGCACGGGCTCGACCGTGGAGGTGCGCGCGGGCTGACACCTCGGCCAAGATGAAGTCATGATGGACCAGCCGCCGAACGGCCTGCCGCGCTACCGCCTGCTCACCGGCCCGGACGACGCGAAGTTCTGCCAGCGGGTCAGCGAGGCGATCGAGCTCGGCTACCACCTCCACGGCTCCCCGGCGGCGACCTTCGACGGCAACCAGGTCATCGTGGCCCAGGCCCTGCTCTGGCACGGCGAGCAAGGCTGACACGGGATCAGGCCGAGCGCCGGAGGTACATCCCGGCGTAGGAACACCACGGCGTCCACGCGCGGGCTCGTTCGCCGAGGGAATCCGGCGGGATGCCCAGCACCTCGGCGCCGCGGCGGACGGCGGGGTCGTCGGCGAGCAGCACGTCCGGGGCGCCGAGGATCCGCATCACCACGTAGTCCGCGGTCGACGGGTCGACGCACGCCAGCAGCTCCGCCCGCAGGTCCGCCGCGTCCCGGCCGACGTGCACGTCCAGCCGGCCTTCCGCCAGCGCGGCGATCCCGGCGTGGCCCGGCACGGCCTCGGCGACCTGGGCCGCCGTCGGGAACAGCCGCGTCACGCCCCACTCGCCCGGCACCACTTCGCCGACCGGCACCTCGTGCAGCAACGCGCGCAGCAGCAGCTCTTCGCCGTCCACCGCGCCCGGGACCCGGATCCCCGGGACCGCCGCCACCAGCGGCGCCAGCGCCGGGTCCGCGCCGAGCACCCGGGTGACCGCCGCCGGGTCGGCGTCGAGATCCAGCAGGCGGCGCACCCGGCTGACCGCGCTGCCGAGGTCGCGCAGGTCGGTCAGCAGCAGCTCGCACCGCACGTGGTCCGGTTCCGGCGTCAGCCGGACGAGGCCGGAGCCATGGGCGAGCCGCAACGTCCGCGCGTAGGACCTCGAAGTCACCTCTTCCACGCCCGGAACCGCGTGGGCCGCGAAGTAGCGAAGCAACCCGGCCGCGTCGAACGGCGGCCGGAACGGCAACCGCAGGCTGAGCCGCGTGCCGCTCACTTCGCCGTCGCGTCGACGTCGGGAAGCCGCGAAGGCGCGAAGCTGCGAAGGCGTTGTCGCGAACACCTCGCGGATCGTCTCGTTGAACTGCCGCACGCTGGAGAAGCCCGCCGCGAACGCCACGTCCGTCAGCGGCAGCCCGGACATCTCGATCAGCAGCCGCGCCGAGTGCGCGCGGTGGGCGCGCGCCAAGGCCAGCGGGCCGGCGCCCAGCTCGGCGGTGAGGACCCGGCCGAGCTGACGCTCCGAGTAGCCGAGCCGTCGCGCGAGGCCGGGGACGCCTTCGCGCTCCACCGTGCCGTCGGAGATCAGGCGCATCGCCCGCGCGGCGAGGTCGGCGCGCACGTCCCAGTCCGGCGAGCCCGGCACGGCGTCGGGCAGGCAGCGGCGGCAGGCGCGGAAGCCGTTGGCCTGCGCGGCCGCCGACGTCGGGAAGAAGCGGACGTTCCGCTCCTTCGGCGTCGACGCCGGGCACGACGGGCGGCAGTAGATGCCGGTGGTGCGGACCGCCATGATGAACTGGCCGTCGAAGCGCGAGTCGCGGGCGGTGACCACGCGGTAGCAGCGCTCGGCGTCGCGCCAGAGCGCCGGCGCCGCCGTTGAGGTGACCATGCGTCCGAGCATGTCAGCAGGTCGGCGTGCCCGCTGGCGGAAATCCGACGCCGCGTTGGCCGCGTGGGGCCCGGCCACGGCCGACACGTAGACTGCGGGATCGTGAGTCTCACCCTCGGTATCGTCGGCCTGCCCAACGTCGGCAAGTCCACCCTGTTCAACGCGCTGACCCGCAACGACGTGCTCGCCGCGAACTACCCGTTCGCGACGATCGAGCCGAACGTCGGGGTCGTGCCGCTGCCGGACCCCCGGCTGGACAAGCTGGCCGAGCTGCACAAGTCGGAGAAGATCGTGCCGGCTGTGGTGTCCTTTGTGGACATCGCGGGCATCGTGAAGGGCGCTTCCGAGGGCGCCGGGCTGGGCAACAAGTTCCTCGCGAACATCCGTGAGGCCAACGCGATCTGCCAGGTCATCCGCGTGTTCGACGACCCGGACGTGGTGCACGTCGACGGCCGGATCGACCCGTCGAGCGACATCGAGACGATCAACACCGAGCTGATCCTCGCCGACCTGCAGACGCTCGACAAGGCGCTGCCGCGGCTGGAGAAGGAAGCGCGGACGAAGAAGGAGAACAAGCCCGCGCTGGACAACGCGCAGAAGGCGAAGGAGATCCTCGACGCCGGGCGCACCCTCTTCCAGGCGCAGAAGGAGGTCGACTTCGACGCGCTGCGCGAGCTGAGCCTCCTGACGACGAAGCCGTTCCTCTACGTCTTCAACGCCGACGAGCCGGTCCTGACCGACGAGGCCCGCCGCGAGGAGCTGACCAAGCTGGTCGCCCCGGCGGACGCGGTGTTCCTCGACGCGAAGGTCGAGGCGGAGCTGCTGGAGCTGGACGACGAGGAGTCGGTGCGCGAGCTGCTCGAGTCGGTCGGCCAGCCGGAGCCGGGCCTGTACTCGCTGGCCCGCGCGGGCTTCCACACGCTCGGCCTGCAGACGTACCTGACGGCGGGCCCGAAGGAGTCCCGCGCCTGGACGATCCCCCAGGGCGCAACGGCCCCCCAGGCGGCGGGCGTGATCCACACGGACTTCGAGCGCGGCTTCATCAAGGCGGAAATCGTCTCCTACGAAGACCTGATGGAAGCCGGCTCGATGGCGGCGGCCCGCGCGGCGGGCAAGGTCCGCATGGAGGGCAAGGACTACGTCATGGCCGACGGCGACGTGGTCGAGTTCCGCTTCAACGTGTGAGCCGTGAGCTGAAGCCCCCATGACACGTGTCGTGGGGGCTTTGCCATCTGGTCGCGGAGGAGTGTCGCGGTCCTGTTCGGCGTTCGGTATTGACCGAACACCGAACCAGGGGGATCATTTGATTCGTGAGGTCCCGCTTGGATGAACGTGACGCCTTCGACGCGCTCTCCTTCGCTGTGCGCTCCCTGGGGCTCGATGTTCGCCTCGAGCGCGGATCCGGCGACGATCCGGCGCATGCCATCCACGTTGCATTGCCGGACGGCAAGACTGTTGCCGTAGTGGTCAAAACGGCTTCGTTGGTGAATGCCGACAGCGCGGTGGGACAGCTCCGCAGATGGTTCGAGACGATCGGTGCCGATGCCGCGCCGATGGTCGTCGCCGGCCGGATCACGGCGGACGGGCGTGACCGGCTGAATCAGGCCGGTTGGAGCTGGCTGGACCTGCGCGGTCATCTGAGGTTGACCGGGCCTGGTCTGTTCGTTGACGCGGACGTCCCCGCCCTGTCAGAGCCGCGGTCCGTTCGTCAGGGGATCAACGGGCGGGTCGGCATCGAGCTCGCAGCACTGCTGTTGTCAGATCCGAGACCGCGGCTCGGAGTTCGGGATGCCGCGGCTGAGCTGGGGCGAGCCGCTAGTTCGGTTTCGGAAGCCTTCGCCGCGCTGCGCGCAGCAGGCCTGGTCGACGCGAAACGCACGCCGGCCACGCCGGAGCTGTTCTGGGAACTCGCTGAACATTGGAAGCCGGTCAGTGTGGATCTCGCGAGCATTCCGAAACCGGGTGGCGGGCGAGAAAATTCGGTCCTGAGTTTGGGCTTCGACGACGTCGAGTCGACTGTGGGTTGGGCACTGACCGATACGGTGGCGGCAGTTCGCTACGGTGCTCCGATTTCGGCACGAGCTGACCATCCACCGGATTTCTACGTCCCCGACCAGAGCGTGCTGCGCCGCGCCACCCGGCTACTGGGGACCGCCGCCGAAGGGCCGGCCAGGGCGGCCCGCATCCGTGTCGCGCCGACCCCCCTCGTGTGTGCCCGGCGCGTGGATGCGACGGCATGGGCCAACGAACCGTGGCCCTTGGCGGGCCCGTTGTTCGTGGCGCTCGATCTCGCGCAGGATCCCGGGCGTGGCCGGGAGGTCCTGGACATGTGGACGCCGGAAGAACCGTGGCACCGTGTCTGGTGAGACTCCGGGCGTCGTGCTGGCCGGTGGTTCGATGACCCGGCTCGTGAGCGCGATACCGATCATCGCCGAACGGACGGGACGCCCGGTCGTTCTCGTCGGGGGCCTCGCGGTCATGTGCAGGCTGACCAACCCTTACCGGGCAACGACCGACCTCGATACCGTTGACCGCCGGACGGCAAGTGAACGCTCACAGCTCGAACTGCTCGTGTCGACGGGAGCTACGCCGAGCGGGCCGTCCGGTGTTCTGGTTCGGACTGCTCACGGTGAGGTGCAGGTCGATGTCCTGGAAGTGACGGACGCCGAAGTCGATGACCTTCCTGATGATCCGACTGATCGCTTGCACGTCCAGGCTCACGCTTGGGCCGCATCGACCGCGTCCGGGCTGGTATTGAAGGCGGAGGGGCTTCCACCGTTGACAGTGCGGGTGTCCGAGCCTGGTCCGATCATCGCGATGAAGCTGCAGTCGATCATGAATCGTGGATCGGTGAAGGAAGGTACCGATCTTCTCGACATTGTCCGGATCACCTTGGATCGCAATTGCGGACCTGTGTCCCGGGACCAACTCGAGAAGGCCGGCGATCAACTGCGTGCCGACACGCTGCTCCATGCCGTGCGGTGGTTCGATCAGGCGGTGGATCGTTCACTGAGAAAGATTCAGGCGGTCCCCGAGAGCGGCGATATCGAGCTGGAAGACCTCCAGCTGGTCGGCGAGCTGCTCGTCACCGCACTCGAAGGGTAGAAGGGTGAGCCGTGAGCTGACGCCGCGCGAGCGGGAGGTGCTGACCTTCCTGCTCGCCGGCGACTTCCCGGGTGCCGCGCAGCTGCGGGCCCAGGCGGAGACGGCGCGGGTCACCGGCCAGTGTGGCTGTGGGTGCCCGACCATCGACCTCGAAGTGGACGCGACCCTGCCCGCGGCGGACCTCGAAGAGCCGGTCGAAGCCGACGCTCCCGGCGGCGGGCTCATCCTCTTCGCCGACGAAGGCCGGCTGTCCGGCCTCGAGTACTGGACCACGAGCGACGACGTCCCAAGCGAGCTGCCGCCGGTGGATCGGCTCCGCTGAAAAACAACGCCGCCGCCTCGAGCGGGCGGCGGCGCGAGCGGAATCAGCCGAGGAGACCCATCAGGGCGATCGTGATCAGCACCACCGCGGGGGCGAGGGCGTTGATCCAGGCGCGCTGGGCGGAGGTGAGGGTGGCGGTGCTGTTCATGGCGCTTCCTAAGGCCGAAATCCGATGCTTCCGCCCTGCTCAGCGCGCTGATCATGCCCTTCGTTAGCGGCTGTGATCGAACTCACCGGCATCCGGGTGACGGCGGCCCCGGACGGTGAACCAGAGCACACCGCCGGCCGCCGCCACCATCGTTGCGAATGCCGCTGTGCCGACCACGATCGCCTGCGTCATGTTCCGTCTCTCCTAGCAAAAGTCGTTTACCGAGAGACGTCGAAAGCGCGAAAAAGTGCACTCAGCGTAACCGAGGTCACAAAGAAGACAGCACCGAGTCGATCTCGGCGGCCAGGGAGAAGTCCTTCTGCGTGAGACCGCCCGCGGAGTGCGTCGAGAGGCGGAACGTCAGCGTGCGCCAGCGGATGTCGATGTCGGGGTGGTGGTCGGCCGCTTCGGCCAGCACCGCGACGCGGTCCACCACCTCGATTGCCTGCGGGAAGCTCGCCAGCTCCACCTCGCGGGAGATGACCTTGTCCGTCCTGGTCCAGCCGGCCGGCAGCGCGGAATCGGCCTCGGAGTCGCTCAAGATTTCCGTCATGTCTCCATCGTCCTGCGTCCTGCACTAGGCTGCACGGTTGCCACGGGAGTCCGGTCGAGCCGGGCTGAGAGGCGGGGTCACCCGCGACCGTTAGCACCTGAGACGGATCATGCCGGCGAAGGGAGGGCTTTCCCTCCTCGTCCGGCGAAGTGCAGGAGGGTAGATGAAACGCAGGGCTGTGCGCGCCGCGACGGCCGTCGCCGCCGTCAGCGTCGTCGCCGCGGGGTGCTCGCTGTCCGAGAGCGACGGCGGCACGCAGCAGACGCCCACCGTCACCCTCGTGACGCACGACTCCTTCCTCGCGCCGCAGGAAGTGCTCGACGCCTTCTCGAAGCAGTCGGGCATCAAGATCTCCGTGCTCAAGCAGGGCGACGCCGGCTCGCTGACCAACAAGCTCGTGCTGACGAAGGCCAACCCGGTCGGTGACGTCGCGTACGGCGTCGACTCGACCTTCGCCTCGCGCGCGCTCAAAGAAGGCGTCTTCGAGCCCTACACCAGCCCGGAGGCCGACCGCGGGCCGCAGCGCTACGCCGTCGACCCCGAGCACCGGCTCTCGGCGGTCGACGTCGGCGACGTCTGCGTCAACGTCGACACGAGCTACTTCACGAGCAAGGGCATCCCGGCGCCGGCGAGCTACGACGACCTCGCCGACCCGAAGTACAAGGACCTCCTGGTCGCCGAGGACCCGGCCACCGCTTCGCCCGGGCTGGCGTTCCTCCTCGGCACCATCGCGAAGTACGGCGAGGCCGGCTGGCAGGACTACTGGAGCAAGCTGAAGGCCAACGGCCTCAAGGTGGTCAGCGGCTGGGAGGAGGCCTACACCAAGGACTTCTCCGGCTCGTCCGGCAAGGGGCCGCGTCCGATCGTCGTCTCGTACGCGTCTTCGCCGGCCGCCGAGATCGGCGACGACGGCAAGCCGCGCACCAAGGCACTGCTCGACACCTGCTACCGGCAGGTCGAGTACGCCGGCGTGCTCGCGAACGGCAAGCAGACCGAGAACGCGCGCAAGGTCGTCGACTTCCTGCTGTCGCAACAGTTCCAGACGACCGTCGCGGCCAACATGTACGTCTACCCGGCGCGGCAGGACGTCGAGCTGCCCGCGGGCTGGGCGCAGGTCGCGCCGCTGCCGCAGAAGCCGCAGACGCTGACGGCGGACCAGGTCCAGGCCGGACGCGAGAAGTGGATCGGCGAATGGCGCACGCTCGTGCAGTCCTAGCTCCGCCCCGCACCGCGCGCGGCTTCGGCTTGGCGCTGCTCGGCTTGGCCCCGATCGGCTTCCTGGTCGTGTTCTTCGCCTGGCCGGTGCTGGCGATCGTCGGCCGCGGGTTCGCCGCGGGCGGCCTAGACGTCGTGCTCGGTGACGCCCGGACGTGGCAGCTGGCCGGGTTCACCGTGGCGACCGCCGCCGCGTCGACGGTCGTCGCCGTGCTGGCCGGGCTGCCGGTGGCGTTCCTGCTGGCGCGCGTCGAGCTGCCCGGCGTCGGCCTCGCGCGGACGCTCGTGCTCGTGCCGTTCGTGCTGCCGACCGTGGTGGTCGGCCTCGCGTTCCGCGCGTTGTGGCCCGACGGCGGGGTGCTGCCGATCGTGCTGGCCAACGCCTTCTTCAACGTCGCCGTCGTCGCGCGGACCGTCGCCGGGCTGTGGGCGCGGCTGGACTCGCGGACCACCGACGCGGCCCGCGCGCTGGGCGCCTCGCCGTGGCGGGCGTTCCGCTCGGTGACGCTGCCCGCGCTGGCCCCGGCCATCGCGTCCGCCGCGGCCGTGGTGTTCCTGTTCTGCGCCACCAGCTTCGGCGTCGTGCTGATCCTCGGCGGCGCGAAGTACCGGACCCTCGAAACCGAGATCTACCTGCGGACCGTCGACCTCCTGGACCTCTCGGGCGCCGCGGCGCTTTCGCTGATCCAGTTCGCGGCCGTCGTCGCCGCGCTCGTGCTCGGCGGGCTCGCGCGGCGGCGCAAGGACGGCGCCCGGATCGGAGCCGGCGGCGCGCGGCGCCCGCGTGGCGGCGAATGGGCGGTGGCCGGCGCCGCGGGTGTCGTGCTGGCCCTGCTGCTGACGCCGATCGTCGCGCTGCTCGCCGAGTCGGTGTCCACTTCGGACGACTGGAGCCTCGCCGGGTACCGGGCCCTCACGAGCACCGGCGAGAAGGGCGCGCTGCAGGTGTCCGGCTGGGACGCCGCGGTGAACTCGCTGAAGGTGGCCGTCGACGCGACGCTGCTGGCGATGGTCGTCGGGGTGCTCGCGTCCGTCGTCCTGGTGGCACTGCGCCGATCGCCCGCGAAGGCCGCGCGGGGGCTCGGCGAAACGATGGACGCCGTGCTGATGCTGCCGCTCGGGGTGTCCGCGGTGACCGTCGGGTTCGGCTACCTCGTGACGCTCGACGCGCTGCCCGGCGACCTCCGGACGTCGCCCTACCTGGTGCCGCTGGCCCAGGCGCTGGTGATCATCCCGCTGATCGTCCGGATGGTGCTGCCGGTGCTGCGCTCGGTCGACGTCCGGTTGCGGCAGGCCGCCTCGACGCTCGGCGCGAGCCCGCTGCGCGTGTGGCGGGAGATCGACCTGCCGCTGACGCTGCGCCCGCTGGTCGCGGCGGCCGGGTTCGGGTTCGTGGTGGCGCTGGGCGAGTTCGGCGCGACGAGCTTCCTCGCGCGGCCGACGTCGCCGACGCTGCCGGTCGCGATCGCGTCGCTGATGGCGCGGCCGGGGGAGCTGAACAACCAGATGGCGTACGCGGCGTGCGCGCTGCTGATGCTCGTGACGGTGCTGGCGGTCGCGCTGATCGACCGGCTGGGACACGAACGGCCGGGGCGCGGCGGGGTGGGAGAGTTCTGATGGCGTTGTCGGTGCGGGACCTGACTGTCCACTACGGAACGTTCGCGGCGGTCCGCGACGTCCGCCTGGACATCGCCGACGGGGAAGTGCTGGCGCTGCTCGGCCCGTCGGGCTCGGGGAAGTCGACGCTGCTGCGCGCGATCACGGGCCTGGAGCCCTCGGCACGCGGCGCGGTCAGCTGGGACGGCGAGGACCTGGGCGCGGTGCCGGTGCACCGGCGCGGCTTCGGCCTGGTGTTCCAGGACGGCCAGCTGTTCGGCCACCGCGACGTCGCCGCGAACATCGCGTTCGGCCTGCGGATGCACGGTGTGCCGCGGTCTTCGTGGGGTTCGCGGGTCGCCGAGCTGCTGGCGCTGGTCGGCCTGTCGGGCTTCGAGAAGCGGCGCGTGACGGAGCTGTCCGGCGGGCAGGCGCAGCGGGTCGCGCTGGCGCGGGCGTTGGCGCCGAAGCCGCGCCTGCTGCTGCTCGACGAGCCACTGTCCGGTTTGGACGCCGGGTTGCGCGAGCAGCTGGCGATCGACCTGGCGGACCTGTTGCGGCGCAGCAAGATCACGGCGTTGCTGGTGACGCACGACCAGGAGGAGGCGTTCACGCTCGCGGACCGGGTGGCGGTGCTGGACGCGGGCGAGGTCCGGCAGGAGGGCGCGGTCCGGCGCGTCTGGCGCAACCCGGCCGACGACGACGTGGCCCGGTTCCTCGGCGTGACGACCTTTGTGGACGGTGTCGTCGCCGGCGGAGTGGCGCACACGGCGCTGGGTGACGTCGCGCTCCCGGACGTCGACGACGGCCCGGTGCGGCTCGGCCTGCGCCCGCACGCGCTGCGGGTCGCGGCTTCCGGAGCGGAAGGCGAGGTCGTCGCGGCGGTGCACCGGCGCGAGCACGTGCGGCTCGTGGTGAAGCTGAAGGAGTCCACAGTGGACGCCGTCGCCCCGGCAGCGTCGGACCTGCGCGCGGGCGACTCGGTGCAGCTGGAGTTCGACCCGGACGGCGTCGCGCTGGTGGGCTGACGCCGTCCGGAAGAACCCTCAGCCGTCGCGAGTGGACAACCGGGCGTAGGCCAACGACAGGCCGATCACGATGTAGCAAGCCGCGCGCAACGCGCCTTCGCCCAGCATCTGCGTGCCCATCGGGTCCTGCAGCACCTCCGCCGGGGCCAGCGACCAGTTCTGCGTCAGCAGGAACGGGTGCAGCCAGTCCAGCGACGTCAGGAACCCGAGGATGGTGAACACGATGTCGGCCGCCAGGACCGAGGCCACCACCAGCATCGGGTGTTCCGTCCAGCTGGAGATCGCCAGCGCCACCGCGCCGACGGCCCACAGCTGCAGCACCACCCAGCCCGCCACCAGCAGGATCCTGGCCAGCGCGCCACCCAGGGACAACGTCGTGCCCGAGAGCGTGAACAGCGAGTCCGTGCCGTTGATGATCAGGCCCGTCACCACGCCCGTCACGCACATCGCCAGCACCGAGACCACCGACACCGTCGCGACGCCGAACGCCTTGACCGCCAGCAGCCGGCCCCGGCCCACCGGGGCGATCAACCAGCCGCGCAGGGTGCCGTGGGCCGTTTCGCCCGCGATCGCGTCCGCGCCCGCCATCGCCGACGCCAGTGGCAGCAGCAACGCCAGTGACATCACGATCGCCGCGATCGGCAGGACGAACGCGTTGTTCACCGCCGAGGCCAGCAGCGCGCCGCCGCCGTCGTCGGGACCACCGCCGCTCTGCGCGTCCTCGCTGACCAGCGTCAGGCCGATGCCGATCACGATCGGGATCAGCGCCAGCAGGCCCAGCACCGCGAGCGTGCGCGGCCGCCGGAAGATCCAGCGCAGCTCCGCGGCCAGCAGCCGCGGCAAGGGCACCGAGTCGTGGCCCGTGCGGGCCGCCGGCGCGTCCAGTACGGCCGTCATTCCGCCCCCTCCGTCAGCCTCGCGAACAGGTCTTCCAGCCCGGTGCGGGCCCGCGTCGCCTCGTGGACCGCGACCCCCGCGCCCACCAGGACCTGCAGCACCCGCGGGGCTTCGGCCGCGGTGAGGTCGGCCCGGACGCCGTCCGGCGTGAGCCGGGCGCCGATCCGGTGCTCCCGCAGCACTTCCACCGCCTGCTCGGCGTCCGGCGTGCGGACCAGCAGGGCCGCGTTCCCGGACTCGAGCAGCTCCGCCAGCTCGCCCTGCGCGACGACGTTGCCCGCCTGCAGCACGGCGACGTGCGTGCACGTCGCCTCCACCTCGGCCAGCAGGTGCGACGACACCAGCACGGTGACGCCCTCGGCGTGCAGCTCGGCCACGATCCTGCGGATCTCCCTGGTACCAGCAGGGTCGAGGCCGTTGGTCGGCTCGTCGAGCACGACCATCTTGCGCGGCACCAGCAACGCCGAAGCGAGCCCGAGCCGCTGCTTCATGCCGAGCGAATAACCCTTGTACCGCCGACGCGCGGCGACGGTCAGCCCGACGCGCTCCAGCGCCGCGTCCACGGCGGCGGGAATCCCCGACGACGCCAGCCGCGGTTCCGCCGCGGCGAAGCGCAGCAGGTTGTCGCGCCCGGACAGGAACGGGTGGAAGCCCGGCCCTTCGACCAGCGCGCCGACGTCCGGCAGCGCGTGCGCCGCGGCTTCGGGCATCGGCCGGCCGAGCAGCTCGACCTCGCCCTCGGTCGGCCGGACCAGGCCGAGCAGCATCCGGATCGTGGTCGTCTTGCCCGAGCCGTTCGGCCCGAGCATGCCCACGACCGCGCCTTCGGGGATGTCGAGGTCGACGTGGTCCACCGCGACCGTGCCGCGGTAGACCTTGCGCAGTCCCCGGGTGCGCGCGGCCAGGGGAACCGCCGGGGCGGACGCCTCCGAAGAGACGTCCGCCCCGGACTCCACAGCAGTGCTGGTCACTTCTGGCCCAGCGCTTCGTAGAGGACCTGCTCCGGCACCGCGCCGGCCGCGAACCGGCCGTCGTCGGTCAGCACCGCGCTGCCCACCTTCGTGGTGACGAGGTAGCCGCTGCCCCAAGCGCCGTTGACCTTCTTCGCGAAGCGCTCGAGCAGCGCCTTCGGGTCGGCGTTGCCGCGACCCTCACGGCCGGACTGCTGCTTGGGCGCCGCGTTCAGCAGGTCCGCCGGGACCTTGCCGGTGACGACGGTGTCCCAGCCGTCGCCGACGACCTTGACGTCCTGCTTCGCCTGCTCGGCCCGGTCCTTGTCCTGCTGGTCGATCGTGGCCGTCTTCTCCTGCACCTTGGCGCCCTTCGGCGGGGTGAAGGCGAAGAGGTCGGCCGGCTGCTGGGTGAACTCGATCTCGCTGAAGGCGACCTCGAGCGCCGGCGTCGACGTCCCGTTGCTCAGCACCGACATCCGCAGCGGCATCCGCGTCTGCGAGTCGACCGCGACGCGGATCTCGCGCAGCAGCGTCCGCTCGGTCGGCTTCGGCGTCAGGACCAGCTCGTAGGCCGGGCGGCCGGCGACGGTCGCGGTGCCGTCGACCGACACCGTGCTGCTCTCGCGGACCTTCGCCAGCAGTTCGGTCGACGCCGCCAGCGGGTCGGCCGTCTTCTCGCTGCCCGCGCCCTTCTGCTTCGCGACGTCGGCGGGGATGGTCACCTTGGTCGCCGTGTTGTTCTTGGAGCTGTAGTCCCAGACGGTGGTGCCGTCGTGGACGACGGTCTCCTGGCTCGCCCCCTGCGTGACGGCCAGCCGGCTCTTGCCCGCGCCATCGCTGAAGATGTGCGCCGAATCCATGTTCAGCGCCTGCGCCCCCGGCACCGCGTTCCCCACCGCGGGCAGGCCCAGGTCGTTGCTCACCTTCACCGTGCCGTCGAACGCGCCCGGCTTCGCCTTCACCACGGACTGCACCAGGTCCTCGGCGCTCACCTGCGGCAGCGCCGGCTTGTCGTCGGCGCTGGCCGGCATCGCGACGAACGCGAGCCCGCCGGCGCCGAGCGCGGTGCCGACGACCGCGGCGGTGATGCCCTTCGTCTTCGGTTTCATGCGTCTCTCCCTGTGGTGGTCCCGGGCTCGAGTGTGCCCGGCTCCCTGGCTCCGACGCTTCCCTCTCGAGACTGAGATACCCCTGAAGGTTCTCCCTCGCACGCTGAGATCGTGCTGAGAGCTGACGCGGGACCTGCGCGAACCGGCCATGATGAGTCTCGTGAAACCTCGGGTGCTGGTGGTCGACGACGAACCGGGCGTGCGGAAGGCCCTGCAACGCGGGCTGCGTGCGGAGGACATGGACGTGGTCACCGCCGCGGACGGCCCCACCGGGCTGCAGCTGGCGAGCACGGGCTCGTTCGACGTCATCCTGCTCGACATCATGCTGCCCGGTCTGTCCGGTTACCGCGTGCTGGAGCGGCTGCGCAAGGACGGCGTCGCGACGCCGGTGCTGCTCGTCTCGGCCAAGGACGGCGAGATCGACCAGGCCGACGGCCTCGACCTGGGCGCCGACGGCTACCTCGTCAAGCCGTTCTCCTTCGTCGTGCTGGTCGCGCAGGTCCGGGCGGTGCTGCGCCGGGCCGGGCCGGAAGCCGGCCGCGGCACGCTGCGGCTCGGCGCGCTGGAAGTCGACCGCGGGCTGCGGCAGGTGCACTGGAACGGCGCGGAGGTCGGGCTGAGCCCCCGTGAGTTCGCCCTGCTCGAGGTGCTCGTCGGCCGGGCCGGCACGGTCGTCACGAAGGACGAGCTGCTGCGTGCGGTCTGGGGTGAGGAGCAGGCCGTCACGCGCAACCTCGTCGAGGTGTATGTCGGCTACGTCCGGCGCAAGCTCGACGCGGTCGGCGCCGGCGCGCTGCTGCGGACCGTGCGCGGCCACGGCTACCTGGCCTCCGACGCCCAGCTCGACGAGGTCATCACCCCGTGAGCTCGTGGTGGCGGGGCCGGTCCCTGCAGGTCAGGATCACCTTGCTGGCCGCGATGATCACCCTGGCCTGCCTGCTCGGGCTGGCCGCGCTGGCCGCGTCGAACCTCTCGCCGCTGCTCATCGGCTCGGTCGACCGCGACCTGTCGGCCGCCCTCGGCCCGGCGAGCGCCGAGGTGGGCGCCGGCCGGCCGCTGTCCGGCGCGGCGCCGGTGACGCTGCGCGTCCTCGACATCGCGGGTGGGCCGGTCGACGGCGGCACACCGACCGGGCTCTCACCCGCGGACGTCTCGACGCTGAAGGCGGGCCAGCCGGTGCAACGCGACGGCGCGCGGTACCTCGGCACGGTCGTCAGCGCACCCGACGGGGCGCAACGGCTGGTCGTCGCCGGCGCGGGCCTGGTCGGGTTCTCCGCCGCGGTGCACTACGGCGGGGTGTGGCTGGTGGTCGTCGCGTCGATCGGGGCGCTGGTCGCGGGCCTCGCGACGTGGCTGGTGGTGCGGCTGTCGCTGCGGCCGGTGGCGCGGATGCGGGGTTCGGTGCGGTCGCTGCCGCCGGGCGCGCGGCTGGCGCTGCCGGACTCGCACGACGAGCTGCGGGCGCTCGCGGAGGAGTTCAACGCGCTGCTGGAGCGGCAGGAGCAGGCGAGCGACCGGCTCCGGCGCTTCACCGGCGACGCCGCGCACGAGCTGCGGTCGCCGGTCGCGTCGATCCGGGTGCAGGCCGAGGTCGCCGTCACCAACCCTGATCCGGAGCTGTCCCAGGAGACGCTGTCGGACATCCTCACCGAGGCCGAGCGGCTGTCGTCGCTGCTGGACGGGCTGCTGTCGCTGGCCCGGTCGGACGCGGGGGAGGTGCCCGCGTCGGAGCCGGTCGAGCTGGTGAGCGAGGTGCGTTCGGCGGTGGCGCGGCTGCCGGCGGGAGCGCCGGAGACGCGGGTGAGCAACGCGGTGGCGCAGGCCTGGGCGTCGGCCGCGCACGGCGAGGTCGAGCTGGTGCTGGACAACCTGCTGCGCAACGCCTGCCGGTACGTGCGGGGCGAGATCGTGGTGTCGGTGCTGGCGTCGCGGTCGTCGGTCCGGGTGGTCGTCGACGACGACGGGCCGGGCATCCCGCCGGAGCACCGCGAGAAGGTGTTCGACCGGTTCTACCGCATCGCGGACGACCGGGCCCGCTCGTCCGGCGGGACGGGGCTGGGGCTGGCGATGGTGGCGGAGACCGTGCGGCGGCGCGGTGGGCGGGTCCAGGTGGGCGAGTCCCCGGATGGCGGGGCGCGGTTCGTCGTCGTCTGGCGGGTGGCCGGCCGGGAATGAGCCGGCGGCCGATCAGCCGTTCAGGAACCGCTCGGCGTGGCTGTAGCCGACCCGCGGCCCGGACGCGGGCCGGGCGGGCCGGTTCGGCGGCTGGTAGTAGTAGCCGAGGCCGCGTGCGCTGACGATCGCGTCGGCGCCGAGCCCGTTCTCGCGCAGCTTCGTGCGCAGGACGGCCACGAGCACCGCCAGGGTCCGCTTCCGGGCGGCGGCCGTCCCCGGGGGGTCACCCCAGACGTGGGCGATGATCCGGTCGGCGGACTGGATGGTGCCGGCCCCTCGGACGAGTAGCTCGAGCAGCGCGAACTCACGACGGGGGAGGACCACTTCCGCATCGCCGACGTGAACCTCGGGCGGTGCGAAGCCCACGCGGAGCACGCCGTCGTCATAGCCCTGCTCCGGCGGCCGGGTCCGCTGCCGCACGGCCTTCCGCATGCGCGCGAGGAGCTCCTCGATGGCGTACGGCTTGACGAGGTAGTCGTCGGCGCCGACGTCGAGGCCCCGCGTGATGTCCTCGATCTCGCCGCGCGCGGTCACGACGATCACCGGGACGTCACTGGTCTTCCGGATTTCGCGCAGCAGCGTCAGGCCGTCGATGTCCGGCAGGCCGAGGTCGAGGAGGACGACGTCCGGCTGCGCGGTCATTCCCTGGTACAGCCCGGTCTTGCCGTCGGCGGCCGTCGTGACGTGCCAGCCCCGGCGCTCGAGGCACGGCCTCAGCGCCTGGGAGACGCGGTCGTCGTCCTCGATGAGCAGCACCTTCCCGGTCCCGGAGACCCCGGTGGCGACGCGGGCGGGTTCGGTCTCCGGGACGTCGAGGCGCCGGATCTCCACCGCCGCCGCGGACTCGCCCTGATCGACGAGGAAGGCCATTGCCAGCTTCTGGCAGGCGGGGCAGACGCGCATTTCCTGCCCGTCCACCGACAGTGCGAAGGTCGCGGTCAGCTTGCACGCCCGCCCGCCGATCCGGACCTCGCACACGCGGGAGAGACGCTCCCGGCTTCGTTCGTCCTCGGTCCGGCGGACCCGGTGGGCGCGCGAGCGGCACTTGTCCGAGCAGAACTTGCGCGGGCGTCCCGTCTCGGTCGACGCCGGGAGGGCTTCGCCGCAGACCTGGCAGGTGTCGGTCGCCACGCGTGGCCCTCCTCCCGATTCGCCGGAACGAAACCGCTTTCGTGTCGTTCTCACGTTAGCGGCGCGAAGGTGGTCCTTGGCTCGCGCCGGCCGGTGTTGTTGCATGAAGGGGACGGCCCGGCCGCCTCGCGGCGACCGGACCCGGTGTCACGATCGCCTGGGCCTGCCAGCGTCGACGATCAGGTCACCGACCACGAGGACGGCCCTCGCCACGACGGCGAGGGCCTCGTCCCGCTTCAGCGGTGCCACGACGTCCTCGAGAAGCACGAGGACCACGCGCAGTCCCGGCCAGAGCCGGGGTGCCCGTTCGCGCCACCACCTGGCGACGCGGCGAAGCCGGACCGGCGGTTTCGACCGAGCCGCCCGGCGCGGAGTGATGGCCACTTCGACGACCTCCTCTCGACAGCGGACGCGACCATCGCGGGCTGTCGCGACGAGCCCCGCGGCAGCGCTGCAGCGGGAGGAGTTCGTCGGGTGCGGCCACTTCCCCGGCACCGGGGGTGTGGTGGTCCCACCGTCGCGTGCCCGGCCGGGGCACGCAAGATCGCGCAATCAACATAACGAGCCGCCGGCGCCCCTCCCGGGTATCGGCGGGATCGCGCGGACGCACTAGATTCCGGGGTTGTGAACGGTGTGATCGTGGGTGCCGCCCTGGTGCGCGACGGCAAGCTGCTCGCCCAGCAGCGAGCCTGGCCGCCGGGGCACGCGGGGCAGTGGGAGCTGCCCGGTGGCCGGGTCGAGGAGGGGGAGTCCGAGGCCTTCGCGCTGGCCCGCGAGTGCAGCGAGGAGCTCGACGTCGTCATCGAGGTCGGCGCGCGCGTCGGCGAGGACGTGCCGCTGCCCGGGGAGAAGGTCCTGAGGATCTACGCCGCGAAGCTCGTGTCGCCCGGCGAGGAGCCGCGCGCGGTCGAACACCTGGCCGTCCGGTGGCTCGGACCCGACGACCTCGACGAGGTCGACTGGCTGCCCGCCGACCGGATCCTGCTGCCGGCCTTCCGTGAGCTGCTGGGCTGAAGCCGAGATCGGGCGGCGAAGAGCAGCGGCTCACCACCTGGACCCCGGCGTGGGCTTGGAGGTGGCGGCGAGAGCTGCTCGTCCTGGCCCTGCCGCCACCCACCGCCGCTCTTCAATTGGCGCCGATCATCCGCAACGCCGCGTCGACCCGGTGCGAGCCGCGCTCCCGCGCGCGTTCGGCGCCCGCCTTGCGCACCCGGTCCAGCTCCGCGACGTCGTCGAGCAGGGACAACGCGCGCTCGCGCAGCGGGCGGAGCTCCTCGATCACGGCGTCGGCGACGGCGTCCTTCACCGCGCCGTACGACGAGAACTCCCCGGCCAGCTCCGCCGGCGAGCCGCCGCGGCAGGCCGCGAGGATCTCCAGCAGGTTCGCCATCCCCGGCCGTGTGTCCGGCTCGTGCGCCGGCACCGTCTCGCCGTCGGTGACCGCCTTGCGGATCTTGCGGCGGATCTGGTCGGGCTCGTCGAGCGCGAACACCACGCCCGCCGCGTCGCGCGTCGACTTCGACATCTTGCGCGTCGGGTCGGCGAGGTCCTTCACCCGCGCGCCGGCCGGTGGCAGCACCGCGCGCGGGATGGTGAACACCTCGCCGTAGGTGCTGTTGAACCGCTTGGCGAGCGTCCGCGTCAGCTCGACGTGCTGGCGCTGGTCCTCGCCGACCGGCACCTCCTCCGCACCCTGCAGCAGGATGTCCGCGGCCATCAGCGCCGGGTAGGTCAGCAGCGACAGCCGCACCCCCGCCTGACCCTTGGACTTCTCCTTGAACTGGATCATCCGCGCGGCCTCGCCGTAGTTGCAGGTGCACTCCAGGACCCAGGTCAGCGCGCCCAGCTCGCGGGCCAGGTCGGACTGGACGAACACGCGCTCGGGGTCGATCCCGGCGGCGATGAGCACGGCGAGCTGTTCCCTCGCCAGGGATCGGAGTTTGGCCGGGTTGTGCTGGTTGGTCATGCCGTGCAGGTCGGCGACGAAGTACAGGTCGTCCGCGCCGCCCTCGAGCGCCCAGCGGCGCACGGCCCCGAGGTAGTTGCCGAGGTGGACGTGGCCGGACGGGGTGATCCCGGAGAGCTTGCTCATGTGTCTTCCTTCCGCGGGGGGACCACCCCGGAGAAGGCACGAAAAAGGCCGCCCGTCCGGGGCGGCCGCTGGCTTGGTGCGCAGGGTTCAGTGGGCCGCCGAGGGCGGCCACCAGCTGGAGGTCTGCGCGTGCACGCCCTGACTATAGCCGGGCCTGTCACCACTTCGCATCGTCCGCACGCGGGATCGCACTCGCGGGTCTACCGTCTTAACCATGTATGTCGTCCTGCTGAACTACACAGCTCCGATCGAGGAAATCGACTACGCGCTCCCGGACCACGCGGAATGGCTGAACAAGCAGTACGAACACGGCCACTTCCTCGCGTCCGGGCGGCGGAACCCGCGCGTCGGCGGCGTCATCATCACGCGCCCGATGGCCCGCGGGAAGCTCGACGCCATCCTGGCGTCGGACCCGTTCTCGGTGAAGCACCTCGCGCAGTACGAGGTCATCGAGTTCTCGCCGACGAAGACGGCGCCGGAACTGCGGCAGATCAACGAAGCGGTGGCCCACTGACCAGCTAGGCGGCGAGGTCCAGCTTCGCCTTCTTCAGCGCCAGCACCGGGCACTTCTTGCAGCGCGGCTTCGACCGGCAGCACTTCTTCTTCACCTTGCCGGCCTTCATCAGCTTGCGCACGACCTTGCGCGGGTCGTCCGCTTTCTTGCCCACGTGCGCTCCTCGGGTCGGTGGCAGTCACCGGTTCTCCACGTTAGGTGAGGCTAACCGACTGGGGGGCGTGGGGCTGCTCACACAAAGGTGGAAGGTATCCTTGGTGAGGTCCGCGTGTGACCAAAGCCGGTCACGGGATGCCGATGGGCTTACGCGGCCACCCAACCCTTGAAGTTCAGGAGTTCTCGCGTGCCCGCAGCCAGCGCTACCGTCGAAACCGGCCGAGCGACCGGTAAGACCCGGCCCGACCTGCGCAACGTCGCGATCGTCGCCCACGTCGACCACGGCAAGACGACGCTCGTCGACGCGATGCTGCGGCAGTCCGGCGCCTTCGCCGAACGTGCCGAGGTCGTCGACCGGGTCATGGACTCGGGTGAGCTCGAGCGCGAAAAGGGCATCACGATCCTCGCGAAGAACACCTCGATCCACCGCCAGACGCCCGAGGGCCAGGTGACGATCAACGTCATCGACACCCCCGGCCACGCCGACTTCGGCGGCGAGGTCGAGCGCGGCCTGGCCATGGTCGACGGCGTCGTGCTGCTGGTCGACGCGTCCGAGGGCCCGCTGCCGCAGACCCGGTTCGTGCTGCGCAAGACCCTCGAAGCCGGCCTGCCGGTGATCCTGCTGGTCAACAAGACCGACCGGCCGGACGCCCGGATCGCCGAGGTCGTCGAGGAGACCCACGACCTGCTGCTCGAGCTGGCCAGCGACATCGAGGACGCCGACCACGACGCGATCCTCGACCTCCCGGTCGTCTACGCCTCCGCGCGCGCCGGCAAGGCGAGCCTGGAGCAGCCCGCCGACGGTGAGATCCCCGAGAGCGAGAACCTCGACCCGCTGTTCGACACGCTGCTCCGGCACGTGCCGCCGCCGGCCGCCGACCTCGACGCGCCGCTGCAGGCGCTGGTCACCAACCTCGACGCGTCCAACTTCCTCGGCCGCATCGCGCTGATCCGCATCCACGCCGGCAAGCTCCGCAAGGGCCAGACCGTCGCCTGGATGCGCGAAGACGGCACCACGCAGAACGTCCGCATCTCCGAGCTGCTCGTCACCGAGGCGCTCACCCGCGTCCCGGCGACCGAAGCCAGCGCGGGCGAGCTCGTCGCCATCGCCGGCATCCCGGACATCACGATCGGCGACACCCTCGCCGACTCCGAGAACCCGGTTTCGCTGCCCCGGATCACCGTCGACGAGCCCGCGATCTCGATGACCATCGGCGTCAACACCTCGCCGCTGGCGGGGCGCAACGGCGGCGACAAGGTCACCGCGCGGCTGGTCAAGGCCCGCCTCGACCAGGAGCTGATCGGCAACGTCTCGATCCGCGTGCTGCCGACCGAGCGCCCCGACACCTGGGAGGTCCAGGGCCGTGGCGAGCTGGCGCTGGCCATCCTGGTCGAGCAGATGCGCCGCGAGGGCTTCGAGCTGACCGTCGGCAAGCCGCAGGTGGTGCTGCGCACGATCGACGGCAAGCTGCACGAGCCGTTCGAGCGCCTCTACATCGACTCGCCGGAAGAGCACCTCGGCGCGATCACCCAGCTCCTGGCCGCCCGCAAGGGCCGCATGGAGGACATGAGCGGCAACGGCACCGGCCGGATCAAGCTGGAGTACGTGCTCCCGTCGCGCGGCCTGATCAGCTTCCGCACCGACTTCCTCACCGAGACCCGCGGCACCGGCATCGCGAACCACGTGTTCGAGGGCTACTTCCCGTGGGCGGGTGAGATCCGCACCCGGCACAGCGGCTCCTTGGTCGCCGACCGCACCGGCCCGGTCACCGCGTACGCGATGATCCAGCTGGCCGACCGCGGCACGTTCTTCGTCGAGCCGGGCGCCGAGGTCTACGAGGGCATGGTCGTGGGCGAGAACCCGCGGTTCGAGGACCTCGACATCAACATCACCAAGGAGAAGAAGCTGACGAACATGCGTCAGTCCTCCGCCGACGTGATGGAGACGCTGGCCCGCCCGCGCAAGATGGGCCTGGAAGAGGCGCTGGAGTTCTGCTCGGTCGACGAGTGCGTCGAGGTCGCGCCGGAGGTCGTCCGGGTCCGCAAGGTCACCCTGGACGTCAACACCCGGGCGAAGGAGCGCTCGCGCGCGAAGAGCCGCGACAACGCCTGATCTTCGAGAAAGCCTCCCGGTGTGCTGGTCGCCGGGAGGCTTTTTCGTGCCCTGGATCCGCTACGCTGGGTGCAACACTGGCGAACCCGCCGTCACGAGTTCGCGAGTTCTTCTCCTTATATCTTTATAGGGGCTTTCGTGTCCGGGCCGTGTTCGTTCCGCCGTTCCGGAACGGTCCGGGAACCCGGACGGTCCCTCGCGCGTCCTTCCAGGGGCGCCCACCTTGGGGGGCCGTACCCGGCCGATCCGGGTATGGGAATCTCGGTTCCGGTCGCGTCGGCGGCCGTGGGAGCATGGCTGACCCGATCGGGCGACTCTGGGAGGAACTGGGCGTGCGGGTGAATCGCAAAGCGGGGCCGGTGCTGGCGCTCGCGGCCGTGCTGCTCACCGCCTGTTCCAACACCCCGCCACCGCCGGTCGTGTCGTCGTCGGTCGCGCCCGTGTCGACCACCGGCAAGACGCCGTCGCAGATCGTCGCCGGCGTCGACGACGTGCTCGGCGGGTACAACCCGCACAACCTCGCGGACGCCTCGCAGGTGACCTCCGCGCTCTCGCAGCTGCTGCTGCCGTCGGTGTTCCGGCAGAAGGACGACGGCACCACCCAGCTCGACAAGAACCTGATGAAGTCCGCCGAGGTGATCTCGCAGCAGCCGTTCGTGGTCGCCTACACGATCCGGCCGGACGCGTCCTGGTCCGACGGCGCGCCCATCGCCGCCGAGGACTTCGACTACCTGCGCACCCAGATGCGCGACCAGCCCGGCGTGATCGGCCCGGCCGGCTACCGGCAGATCACCGACCTGCAGTCGCGCGAGGGCGGCAAGCGTGTCGAGGTCACCTTCGCCAAGCCCTACCCCGGCTGGCAGACGCTGTTCTCCGATCTGCTGCCCGCCCACCTGCTCAAGGACGCCCCCGACGGCTGGCGCGGGGCCCTCGCGTCGAACTTCCCGGCCGTGGCCGGCCCGTTCTCGATCAAGAGCCTCGACACCGCCCGCGGCGAGGTGATCCTCGAGCGCAACGAGCGCTACTGGGAGAAGCCGGCCGCGATCGACCGGATCGTGCTGCGCCGCTCGGACCGGCAGACGCTGCTGGCCGCGCTGCAGAGCGGCAACGACCAGTTCGCGCTGGCCAGGACCGACGGCGACGGGCTCAAGCGGCTCGGCGACCTCGGCCCGGCCGTCAAGCTGCACACCGTGGCCCGGCCGCTGGTCGCCGACGTGCTGCTGCGCCCGGTCAGCGCCACGCTGCAGGACGCGCAGGTCCGCGCCGGGATCGCCGCGCTCATCGACCGGAACAAGCTGATCACCGAGGGCGTCAACGGCGGTCCGTCGGCGCAGCTGCACGCCGACGCGCAGGTCAAGCCGCCGTCGGTGGCCGGGTACGCGGCGACCATCCCGCCCGGCCCGCCCACCGCGCCCGACGTCGCCAAGGCGGAGGAGTCGCTGAAGGCGGCGGGCTACGCGAAGACCGCGGGCACCTGGCGCAAGAACGGCAAGGCGCTGTCGCTGGTGATCGCCTCGCCGGGCACCCAGGAGCCGTACGCGACGATCGCGAAGGAGCTCACCAGCGAGCTCGCCGCGCAGGGCGTCGAGGTCAACGCGATCACGCCGCAGCCGCGTGACCTGTTCAGCGGCCTGCTCGCGATGCCGGTCGTCGGCGGGGTCCAGCAGCCGACCGGCGACTCGGCCGGCAACGTCGGGATCGACATCGCCGTCGTGCCGCAGGCCGTCGGCGGCGACACGGCCTCGGTGCTCGCCTCGACCTTCGGCTGCCGGCCGGAGCAGACGGCGACCGGGACGGACACCACCAAACCCGTCGTTCCGGGCAATTCGGCCGGTTTCTGCGACCGGGCTCTGCAGCCGTCGATCGACGCCGCGCTGTCCGGGTCGACCCCGATCGCCGAAGCGCTCACCACCCTTGAGCCTGAACTTTGGCGTCAGAACGTGGTGATCCCGTTGTTCCAATTGGCTGACACCCTGGCGATTGGTTCGGGCATCTCGGGCGTGACTCCAGGTCCCCCGATGGTGGGCCCGTTCGGGTCCGCGGTGAACTGGACTCGCGGCCCGAAGTAATCGCTTGGCTACGCATTCAGTACCACCGGGTGATCTTGGCGAACGCCTTCGAGTGGGACCCGGTGAATCCGTGAGGTAACCGTCGTATTTCTGGATGTCCACTGGAAGTCACCCTTTGGTCACGATCGACCCTGAACTGGTGACTGTCGGTGCTTTTCCTTTCTAGCGTGCTCCCGCAGTGCGCCAGTTGAGTGTCGCTTGGCGTGTCGTAGGCTCCGGCCCATCCAACCGGAGCGGTGTGGGCCCTTGTCCCGATATTCAGGGGCCCAGTGCTAGGAGGGCACACTTCATGAGGAGATCCAAAGCAGTCTCCGCTTTGTCGCTCGTCGCCGGCGCTTCGCTGCTGTTGAGCGCCTGCAGCGGCGGCGATTCGGGTTCGGGAAGCACCGACACCAACGGATCGTCGACCGACGTCAAGGCGATGGCTGTCGGCAAGGCCGAAACCGGTGACCTGTTCAAGCTCGCGGACACCCCGGGGTACGACGGCACCGTCACGATCGGCATTGACGACGGGTACTCGGGGTACAACAACCAGTCCCCGGACACCAACAGCTCGTACAACAACTACGTCCTGACCGCTGTGCTCTCCGGTACGTTGAAGCTCGACGGCAACAACAAGGTGCTGCTGAACAGCGACATCTTCGAGTCCTGGGACGTCACGTCGAAGGACCCGCAGCAGGTCACGTACAAGATCAAGCCGAACATCAAGTGGTCGGACGGCCAGCCGTACGACTGCAAGGACATGTACCTGGCCTGGCTGTCGCAGAGCGGCCTGGCGAAGGGCCCGGACGGCAAGACTCCGTTCAACTCGGCTTCGACCACCGGGTACTCGCTGATCAAGCAGGCGACCTGCAAGGACAACCTGACCTTCGTCACCGACTACAGCGAGCCCTACCTCGACTACAAGGGCCTGTTCAACGCACCGGCGATCATGCCCGCGCACGTCCTCGAGGCCAAGACCGGCATCGCGGACATCACCAAGCTGGCCCCGACCGGCGATCCGGCCCAGCTCAAGAAGGCCGGTGACTTCTGGTCGAACGAGTGGAAGGGCTTCAAGGCGGACATCATGCCGTCGTCGGGCCCGTACAAGATCACCGCGTTCGACGCCAACCAGAAGGCCGTCACGCTGGAGAAGAACCCGAACTGGCCGGGCGGCAAGGGCGGCCCGTCGAAGGTCGTCGTCCGCGCCATGGAAGACACCAAGGCCATGGCCACCGCGCTGCAGAACGGCGAGATCGACGTCGCGGCGTCGACCCAGCCGGACGCCACCGCGGCCCAGACCATGAAGGGCCTCGCGGCGCAGGGTGTCACCTACGGTTCGGCTCCGCAGCTGACCTACGAGCACCTCGACCTGAACTTCAAGCGCATGTTCGCCGACAAGGACCTGCGCAAGGCGTTCTTCGAGTCGGTCAACCGCAAGGAGATCACCGACAAGCTGCTCAAGGAGGTCCAGGCGGACGCGCAGCCGCTGGGCAGCCTGGTGTTCTTCCAGGGTGAAGAGGGCTACACCGACCTCTACAGCAGCAAGGCCGGGCTGGGCGCCGACGCGGCGGCCAAGACCCTGACCGACGCCGGCTGGGTCAAGGGCGGCGACGGCATCTTCGCCAAGAACGGTGTGCGTGCCTCCTTCAAGATCACGCACAACCAGAACGCTCGCCGCAGCCAGACCGTCGAGATCATCATCTCGCAGGCCAAGGCGGCCGGTATCGAGGTCAAGGACGAGACCGACGCCAACTTCCTCAAGGGTGGCCGCGTCTCGACCGGTGACTACGACGTCGCGCTGTTCGGCTGGTCGGCCCAGCCGTTCAAGGCGGAGTCCCGCTCGATCTACGTCTGCCCGGACAAGGGTGGCGAGCAGAACTACCAGTCGCTGTGCGACCCGAAGATCGACGACCCGTACACCGCTGCGGTGAAGGCGACCGACGAGCAGACGAAGCTGCAGAAGTACCAGGAGGCCGACAAGGCCATCGCGGACGACTACGCCTCGCTGCCGCTGTTCCAGACGCCGTCCATGTGGGCGTTCAAGGGCATCGACCGCGTCTACATGCAGTCGTACGACGGTGTGCTGTGGAACGTCGGCGAGTGGGAGCAGAAGAAGTAGGGCTCGTCCCGCCTCTTCTTTCCCCTCGCTCCAGATGACCTGGGAGGTACCGGGGTCCGGCCACAAGCCGGGCCCCGGTACCCACCGGAAGTAGCTGTTGACCGTAGGGTTACCGCCACTACGGTAGACAACCGGGTAGCGGTCCAGCGCACTTCTGACGACCAGGCCCGGATGAGGAGCAGTTCGTTGAACCTGGTGATCTACATCCTTCGCCGTCTGGCGATATCGATTCCCGTCCTGCTGGTCGGGACTTTCCTGTGTTTCGTCATGGTCGCCGGCACCGGCGACCCGCTGGGCGAGCTGCGCCAGAACCCGCAGATCAGCAAGGAAGCGCTGGCCGCCACGGCCGCCAAGCTCGGTCTCGACCAGGGCATCATCCCCCGCTACTTCACGTGGCTCGGTGACTTCCTGAGCGGCAACTGGGGCATTTCGATCGCGCAGGGCAACGCCCTCGCGCCGGTCGCCCCGAAGGTGATGGCCGCGCTCGGCGTCACGTTCAAGCTGGTCGTCGGCGCGGAGATCCTCGCGCTGATCATCGGCATCATCGTCGGCGTGCTGGCGGCGGTGAAGCAGTACTCGATCATCGACTACATCGCGACCACCCTCGCCTTCCTGCTCTTCTCGATGCCGATCTTCTGCATCGCGATCGTGCTGAAGCGCTACGCGATCGAGATCAACGGCTGGGTGCGCGACCTCGGCCTGTCCGACGTGCTCGGCAACCCGTGGCTGCGGACCACCAGCCCGGAGCAGCTGAAGACCGACGGCGTCGGGGACTTCATAACCAGCACGATCGGCGCGTACCTGCTGCCGACGCTGTCGATCATGGCGATCAGCTTCGCCGCGTACAGCCGGTTCCAGCGCGCCTCGATGCTCGAGGTGATGGGCTCGGACTACGTGCGCACCGCGCGGGCCAAGGGCCTCGGGAACAGCCGGGTCATCTTCCGGCACGCGTTCCGCAACGCCCTGATCCCGGTGACGACGCTGTTCTCGGTGAACTTCGGCTCGGTACTGGCCGGCGCGATCATCACCGAAACCGTCTTCAACTGGCACGGTATGGGCACACTGCTGGTGGAAGCCGTCACCAAGAACGACACCCAGGTCATGATGGGGTGGCTCGTGGTGATCGCCTCCCTCGTGATCATCGCCAACCTGATCGCCGACCTGATGTACGGCATCCTGGACCCGAGGATTCGCGTTGGCTGACTTGAACTCTCTTCTCGCGACCGAAACCGCGGCGGCCGATGGCACGCTGCCGGCCGACGCGCTGCCGGAACCGCGGAGCCAGGGCAAGCTGGTCCTCCGGAAGTTCCTGCACCACAAGCTGGCGATGGCCTCGACGGCGGTGCTGATCCTGATCGTGCTGATCAGCGTCCTGATGCCGATCTTCTGGAAGCACAGCTACCAGGACAGCTCGTTCCCGTCGTTCGCCAAGCCGACCGGCGAGTTCCCGCTCGGCACGACCCAGGTCGGCAAGGACATGGTGTCGCAGGTGCTGCGCGGGACGCAGTACTCGCTGCTGATCGCGCTCACCGTGTCGATCCTCGCCACCGTGATCGGGGTCGTGTTCGGCGCGGTCGCCGGGTACCTGCGCGGGTTCACCGACTCGGCGATCTCGCGGGTGACGGACCTGTTCCTGATCATCCCGCAGATCGCCGCGGCGGCCATCCTCGCCAAGGTGTTCGGCGGCGGTACCTGGTACATCGTCGCGCTGGTGCTCTCGGCGTTCGCGTGGATGCCGATCGCCCGGATCACCCGGGCCGAAGCGATGTCGCTGTCGCAGCGCGAGTTCGTCGACGCGGCGCGCGCTTCGGGCGCCGGCGTCACCCGGATCATCTTCAAGCACCTGGTGCCGAACATGGTCGGCAGCATCACGGTCAACGCGACCCTCGCGGTCGCGCAGGCCGTGCTGGCGGAAGCCGCGCTGTCGTTCATCGGCCTCGGTGTCCAGCTGCCCGACACCTCGCTGGGCCGCGTCATCCTGGAGAACTACGCCCAGCTGCAGACGCGGCCGGCGCTGTTCTTCGGGCCGTTCATCGTGCTCGTGCTGATTTCACTGACGATCAACTTCATCGGTGACGGTCTTCGCGACGCCTTCGACCCGCGCCAGCGGAGAATGAAGGCCTGAACGCGCACGCGGGGGTGACCGGTTCCGGTCGCCCCCGCGTCCGTTTTCCCGCGGGGATCGCCGGACCTGGGGGTTTCGGATGAATCTCGTGCTCTACGTGCTCAGACGGCTGGTCATCTCGATCCCGGTCCTGCTGGTCGGCACGTTCCTCTGCTTCTTCATGGTGGCCAACACCGGCGACCCGCTGGGTGAGCTGCGGAGCAAACCCGGGATCAGCGCCCAGGCCATCGCCGACACCGAGCACAAGCTCGGCCTCGACCAGAGCGTCGTCGCCCGCTACTTCACCTGGCTCGGCCACTTCCTCAGCGGCGACTGGGGCATCTCCATCGCGCAGGGCAACGCGTTCACCCCGGTCCAGCCGAAGGTGATGGCGGCGTTCGGCGTGACGCTCGAGCTGGTGCTCGCGGCCTCGCTGCTGGCGCTGTTCTTCGGCGTGCTGGTGGGCGTGCTGGCGGCGGTCAAGCAGTACTCGATCTGGGACTACGCGGCGACCACGCTGGCGTTCCTGATGTTCTCGATGCCCATCTTCTGCGTCGCGATCGTCCTCAAGGGCTACGCGATCCGCGCCAACATCTGGGTCCGCGACCTGGGGCTGGCGGACGTCCTCGGCGACCCGTGGCTGCGCACGACGAGCCCGGAGAGCCTCTCGGCGACCGGGATCGGCGACGCGCTGGCGAAGTACGTGGGCGCGTTCCTCCTGCCGACGCTGTCGATCATGGCGATCACGTTCGCGGCGTACAGCCGGTTCCAGCGGGCGTCGATGCTGGAGGTCCTGGGCGCGGACTACGTCCGCACGGCACGCGCCAAGGGCGTGTCGAACTCCCGGGTGATCTGGCGGCACGCGTTCCGCAACGCGCTGATCCCGGTGATGACGCTGTTCTCGGTCAACTTCGGCGCGACGGTGACGGGCGCGATCATCACCGAGACGGTCTTCAACTGGCACGGCATGGGCACGCTGCTGGTGGAGGCGGTCAACAAGAACGACCCCCAGGTGCTGATGGGCTGGCTGGTGGTGATCGCGGCGAGCGTCGTGGTGGCGAACCTGATCGCGGACCTGATGTACGGCATCCTGGACCCCCGAATCCGCGTGGGCTGACGCCGGCTTTCAAGCGCCCCAATGAGGTTTTCTCAATAGGGCTGGTGGGTGTGCGTGTTGGCTTGAGATGAGGCGTGGGGCCGCTGGTAGGACTGAGTTTGCGAAGACCAAGTCCGAGAGTCCAGAGGCCCCACGTGATTTCTTATAGT
>NZ_JAMXQV010000038.1 GCF_024703995.1 Amycolatopsis iheyensis
ACTATAAGAAATCACGTGGGGCCTCTGGACTCTCGGACTTGGTCTTCGCAAACTCAGTCCTACCAGCGGCCCCACGCCTCATCTCAAGCCAACACGCACACCCACCAGCCCTATTGAGAAAACCTCAATGTGGCCTTGGTTGCTCCACCGATGCCCCCACCACCACCCTCAACGGAGGCGCTCCGCGCCGCAGTGCCCATTCAACGCACCCAATGCAACGGAGGCGCTCCGCGCCGCAGTGCCCATTCAACGCACCCAATGTGGCCTTCGGTGCGTCTGACGCACCGAAGGCCACATTGGGGCGCTTGGGGTCGGGAGCGCCCGAGGCACGCTCCACTCAGCCCACCGGCTGACGCAGCACGGTCTTCAGCTTCGCGGGCTCGGTCCGCCGCGGGTCGCCGAGGTAGACCTCGTGGTGCAGGCCGGTCGGCTCGAGTCCGTGCTCCGCGAGGAACTCGCCGTGCAGGCGGGCCAGTGCCGGGCCTTCGTCGTCGTAGGAGCCGATGTGCAGCGCCTGCGCGCAACGGCCCTCGTGGAGCTTCTCGAGGCGGACCGGCGCATCGAGCTTCTTCTTGCGCCGCAAGGTTTCCCGCGCTCGCTCGACAGCGTCCTCACCGATCCACGACGGCTGCGCGATGAGCATCGTCCACTGCCAGGTGTCCTTGGCCCGCACCGTGAACGCCGCGTAGTCCTCGGCCCACCACAGGCCTTCCAGCGGGCCGACGACGAAGTCCTGGCTTTCGCGCTTCGCCGTCATCTTGATCGTGTACGCGAAGGCGTACAAGGCTTCGACGGCTTCCCGGTAGCTCTCGGCGGTGTTCGGGTTGCCGCGGCCGTCGAGGGCCAGGAACTGCTGCTCGGGGACGTCGAGCAGCGCCCAGTCGGTGTTCTTGGGCGCGTAGAGCTGCTTGAGCTCCTTCTTGAGGTCGTACGGCATCAGGTCATCCCTTCCAGCCACGCGGCTTCGGCTTCGAGCTGCGTGATCGAGTAGTCGAAGATCGCCCGGACGAACGGGGGCGCGCCGGCCTGGGCGGCGGCCGCGCGGCGCACTTCAGCCAGCCGCTCCACGACCGCCTCGGCCCGCTGGGCGAGGGCGGCCGCGAGCCGTTCGGGCGTGATCGCCGGGCTGTTGGCCAGGCCGACGAGCACCGGCTGGTGCGCCGGGCGAAGCTCCGCGATGGCGGCTTCGGCGGCCTCCGCGCACGCTTTCCGGCCCGCTTCCGTGGCGGTGTAGGTCTTTTTCGCCTTGGCGTGCGCGCGGTCCCGCTCGACCTCGGCGACCAGGCCGCGGTCGCGCAGCTTGCCGAGCACGTAGTAGATCGAGCTGAAGCCGAGCGCGGTCCAGTCGCGCATGCCGCGTTCGGAGACGACCTCGTCCAGTTCGTAGCCGTGCCTCGGCCGCTCGACCACCAGGCCCAGCACCGTCAGCTCCGCGTCGGTCAGCACGGCGATATTCTAGTACTAGAATAGCGCCGTTCGTCAACGCATCCGGAAATTGTCGGTGGGGGCTGGCATGCTTCAGCGAGTACGGAAAGCGAGGGAGAACAGTGGGGGGACAGGTGGTGACGGCGATGCCGTGGACCGCGGAACGCGTGGCCGGGCTGGCGCCGGATCCCGCTTCGGCGAAGGCGGGCCGGGCGCTCGCCGCGCCGGCGAAGTGGTCGGGCGCGGGTGCGTCCGAAGACGCCGTGTGGGGTTTCTGCCAGGGCAGTGGCAAGAAGCCGTACCAGACGTGCGTCGAGCTCGCCGAGCCCGCGTTCCGGTGCTCCTGCCCCAGCCGGAAGTTCCCGTGCAAGCACGCGCTGGGGCTGTTGCTGCTGTGGTCGGCCGGGCAAATCGATCGGGCTTCGCCGCCCGAGTGGGTGCACACGTGGCTCGCCGAGCGCGCCGACCGGGCGCGTCGCGCGGAAAAGCGCGCGGAGGCGGCCGGCCCGAAGGACGAGGAAGCGGCCGCTCGCCGCGCCGCCGAGCGGGTGACGCGCGTCGAAGGCGGCGTCGCGGAGCTGAAGGTCTGGCTGACCGACCGGATCGGCGCGGGTTTCGCGGGGTTCGACCGCAGCGGCGGCGAAGAGCTGCGCACGGTGGCCGCCCGGATGGTCGACGCGCAGGCGTCGGGCCTGGCGGGCGGCCTGCGCCGGGCGGCGGGGATCGTCGGCCGGCGCGACTGGCCGGAGGCGTTGCTGGGCGAGCTGTCGCTGCTGTACCTGCTGGCGGACTCGGCCACCCGGCTGGCGTCGCTGCCGCCGCCGTTGGCGGAGACGGTCCGCACGCGGCTCGGGTTTTCGGTGGAGACGGCTCGCGTCCTGGAGCAGGGCGAGCGCGTGTCGGACGAATGGCTGATCACGGGCGCGGCGGACGAGGAGAACGACAGGTTGCTGACGCGGCGCACGTGGTTGCGCGGGCGCGGCAGCGGCCGGGATGCGCTGGTGCTGTCGTTCGCGCCACCGGGCCGTCCGCTGGACGCGTCGTTGCCGCCGGGTCACGTGCTGACGGCGGAGCTGGCGTTCTACCCGGGCGCGGCACCGTTGCGGGCGTTGGTGGCCGAGCGCGGCATCCCCCTCCCGGCCCCGACGGCCGAGGGCGGCTCGATTTCGGAAGCACTGGCGGCGTATGCCCGCGCGATGGCGGAGGACCCATGGCTGGAGCGGTGGCCGGTCCTGCTTTCGGAGGTGACGCCGGCAGAGCACGCCGGCGGCTGGTGTCTGTCCGAAAAGGACGGAACGGCGTTGCTGCTGGTGCCCTACGCGTTCCCGTGGTCGTTGCTGGCAATGTCGGCGGGCGAGCCCCTGACGGTGGCGGCCGAGTGGAGCCAGGCCGGGCTGCGCCCGTTGACGTGCTGGCACGACAACCGGGCGGTGCGGCTGTGAACGGCTCCCTGAACCAGCGCGGCTCAGGCTCGGCCCGGTCGGCCGGCCGGCGCCTCGCGGGCCCGGTCCGGTCGGCGAGCCGGCACCACGCGGGCCTGGCCCGGCCGACCAACCAGCACCTCGCAAACCCCACCCAGCACCCCGCAAACCCCGCCCCACCAACCAACCAGCACCACGCATACTCGGCCCGGTCGGCAAGCCGGCGGCCCGCAAACCCCACCCGGCCAACCAACCAGCACCTCGCAGACTCGGCCCGCGCGAGCCTCCCGGCGACCCGATGCCCCACCAACCCGACTCCAGCCCGCGCCGGCGCCTCCCGGCCCACCGCCTCGGCTCGCAACCCCGCTCCCACCACCCGACCACCCGCCACCCCACCAACCAACCCCACCCGAAAGGCGGTGAAGCCGTGAAAGCCTGGGAAGACCTGATCAGCACCGCACTCCTCGGCACCCGCCGCCGCACGCTCGACCCGGCCACCCAACCCCCCGCGGTCCGCGCCCTCGTCGAAGACCGCACCGAGCCCGCGGAGCAGCTGCTCGCCGCCGCGGCCGTGCTCACCAGCTACCGGCGGGCCGGGCGGCAGCCGCTCCACGACGTCCGGCCGCTTCCCGTGGCCGGCCACGACGAACGGCCCTTCGTCCCGCCCCTCGCGCGGGAACGGCTGGCCCGGCTGCTCGCCGCCAGTCATCCCGATCTGCTGCTCGAATGGCTCGGCATCGTCGCCGGCACGCCCTACCGCGTCCCGCCGGAAACGCTGCCGCTGCTCGCCGAAGCCGCGCGCAGCAAGGCCGCGCTGCGGGGGCCGCTCGTCGCCGTCGCCGGGCCCGTCGGGGCCTGGCTCGGGCAGCGGAACCCCGACTGGGCCTTCCTCTCGGCGCCGCCCGAAGAATCCGGGGACGTCTGGCAGTACGGCAGTCTCGCCCAGCGCCGCCGCTGGCTCGCCGGCAAGCTCGCCGACGATCCCGGCGCCGCCCGCGAAGCCCTGGAGTCCTCCTGGAAGACCGAGCCCGCGGACGTGCGGGCGGACTTCCTCGGCGTCCTGGCCCCGCACGTCCGCCCCGGCGACGAAGCCTTCCTCGAAGCCGCGCTCACCGATCGCGCGGCCGCCGTCCGGGAACGAGCCGCCGAGCTGCTCGGGCGATTGCCCGGCACGAGGTACGGGGAGCAGATGGCGCAGCGGCTGCGACCGCTGGTCCGGCGGAAGGGCCGCGTGCTGGAAGTGTCGCTGCCCCCGGGCGAACGCGGCGAGGGCACCGTCCGGCTACGCACGCTCGTCGCGGCCGCTCCCTTGGCCTTCTGGACCGAGTTCGGCCCGCCCGCCGAGGTCGTCCGGATGACCGTCGAGGGCTGCCCGGCCGGCGTCCTGCGTGACTCCTGGGCCACCGCCGCCCAGCGCCAGCACGACGAAACCTGGGCGCAGGCACTCATCGGCGCCGACCCCGGCGGCCGCACCACGCCACCGCTGCTCGGCGTGCTGAGCCCGGCGAGCCAGGCCGCCACCATCGGGCACCTGGTCAGCCGGTTGCCCGTCGAGTCGTTCGCGCGGCTGGTGCACGAGCTGCCGCGGCCGTGGACCAAGGAGCTCGGCACCGCGCTGCTCGACTGGATCGCCCGCCAGGACGACCATCGCCTGGTCTCGCACGCCGCCGTCGTGATCGCCCGCGCGGTCCCGGCCGAGTGCCTCCGCCACCCGCTCGCCACCACCCGCCTGACCATGGACGCCGGTCCGTGGCGGCGGGCACTCACCGAAACGCTGAACTTCCGCCGCGAAATGTACGAGGAGCTCGCATGACCGCCCCCACCGTCCTCCGGCCGCACGCCGAACAGGACCACGCCGCCGAGCTCGCCGCGCTGGCCGCCGCCGACGACCGGGCGAAGCCGCCCCACTGGAACCTCTCCCCCTGGGCCGTCGTCGAGTACCTGCTCGGCGGCACCCTGCCCGACGGCACCGTGATCACCCCGAAGTACGTCGGCCCGCGGCGGCTGATCGAGGTCGCGGTCGCGACCCTGGCCACCGACCGCGCGCTGCTGCTGCTCGGCGTGCCCGGCACGGCGAAGACGTGGGTGTCCGAGCACCTCTCCGCCGCGATCAGCGGCGACTCGACGCTGCTGGTGCAGGGCACCGCGGGCACGTCCGAGGAGTCGATCCGCTACGGCTGGAACTACGCCCGCCTGATCGCCGAGGGCCCGAGCCCCGCCGCGCTGGTCGAAAGCCCGCTGCTGCACGCGATGCGCGACGGAAAGATCGCCCGGCTCGAGGAGCTGACCCGCATCCCGGCCGACGTCCAGGACTCGCTGATCACCATCCTCTCCGAGAAGACGCTGCCGGTGCCGGAGCTGGGCACCGAGGTCCAGGCCCGCCCGGGCTTCAACCTGATCGCCACGGCCAACAACCGCGACAAGGGCGTCAACGAGCTGTCGAGCGCGCTGCGGCGGCGGTTCAACACGGTCGTGCTGCCGCTGCCCGACAGCGCCGACGCCGAGGTCGAGATCGTCAGCCGACGGGTCGCCGAGCTGGGCACGTCGCTGCAGCTGCCCGCCGAAGCCGCCGAGCTGGCGGAGATCCGCCGGGTGGTCACGGTGTTCCGCGAGCTGCGCTCCGGCCGCACCGAAGACGGCCGCACGGCGGTGAAGTCGCCGTCCGGCACGCTGTCCACGGCGGAGGCGATCAGCGTCCTCACCGGCGGCCTCGCCCTCGCGGCGCACTTCGGTGACGGCGTGCTGCGCCCGCACGACGTCGCGGCCGGCATCCACGGCGCGGTGGTCAAGGACCCGGTGGCCGACCGCGCGATCTGGATCGAGTACCTCGAAACGGTCGTGCGCGAGCGCGACGGCTGGGCCGACTTCTACCGGGCGGGCCAGGAGATCTCGTGACGGCCACCCACCTGCTCGGCATCCGCCACCACGGCCCGGGATCCGCCAGGGCCGTGGCGACGCGGCTCGCCGAGCTCGAGCCCGACGTCGTGCTGATCGAAGGCCCACCCGAGGCCGACGCGCTGGTCGAGCTCACCGAAGACCCGGCCATGCAGCCGCCGGTCGCGCTGCTGGCGTACGCGACCGACGACGTCTCGCGGGCCGCGTTCTGGCCGTTCGCGGTCTTCAGCCCCGAGTGGCAGGCGCTCGCGTACGCGCGTGAGGCGGGCATCCCGGTGCGGTTCTGCGACCTCCCGGCCGCGAACACCTTCGCCGCGGGCCCGGACGAGCACGCGGGACCGCCGGTCGACCCGCTGGCGCTGCTGGCCTCGGCCGGCGGCTACGACGATCCGGAACGCTGGTGGGACGACGTCGTCGAGTCCCGGCGCGACAACGAAAACCCGTTCGACGTGATCGCGGACGCGATGACCGCGGTGCGCGAGGACGAGGAGCCGCCCAAGGGCAACGAAGCCCGGCGCGAGGCGTACATGCGCACGGTGCTGCGCCGCGCCCGCAAAGACGGCTTCGAGAACATCGCCGTCGTCTGCGGGGCGTGGCACGTGCCCGCGCTGGCCGACCCGCTGCCACCGGCGTCGCACGACGCGTCCGTCCTCAAAGGACTGCCGAAGCGCAAGGTCGCGTGCACCTGGGTGCCGTGGACGCACGGCCGCCTGGCCACGGCCAGCGGGTACGGCGCGGGCGTGCGGTCGCCGGGCTGGTACCACCACCTGTTCACCACGGCCGAGGACGTCACCACGCGCTGGCTGGCCGGGGTCGCGGCGGTGCTGCGGGAGGAGGACCTGCCGGTCTCGACCGCGCACGTCATCGAGGCGGTCCGGCTCGCGGAAACGCTCGGCACGCTGCGCGGGCGGTCGTCGGCCGGGCTCGCCGAAGTCACCGAAGCCACCCGCTCGGTGCTGTGCGGCGGCGACGAGGTGCAGGTCGAGCTGGTCACGCGGCGGCTCGTCGTCGGCGAACGGCTCGGCGAGGTGCCCGAGCGGGTGCCGCAGCCGCCCCTGGCCGCGGACCTGACCGCGACGGCGAAACGGTTGCGGCTCAAGAAGGACCCGATGGTCAAGGAGCTCGACCTCGACCTGCGCACCCCCGGCGGGCTCGACCGCTCGAAGCTGCTGCACCGGCTGCGGATCCTCGGCATCGAGTGGGGCAGCCGGGAGGCGTCGGCGCGGCGCAACAAGGGCACGTTCCGGGAAACCTGGGCGCTGGCCTGGGAGCCGTCGTTCGAGGTCGATCTGGTCGCGGCGGCGGTGCACGGCACCACCGTGCCGTCGGCGGCGAGCGCGGCGGTCCGCGGCACGGTCGAGGGCTCGCCGCCGCTGGACGAAGTCACCACCGCTGTCGAGAACTGCCTGCTCGCCGACCTGCCGGAGGCGCTGCCCGAGGCCCTCGCGGCGCTCGACGCGCGGGCGGCGGCGGACGCGGACGTCGCGCGGCTGATGTCGGCGCTGCCCGCGCTGGCCCGCGCGACCCGGTACGGCAACGTGCGCGGCACCGACACCGGCGCGCTGCGGGCGGTCGCCGACCGCATGCTCGACCGGATCTGCGCCGGGCTCCCGCCGGCCACGCACGGGATCGACGACGACGCCGCGGCCCGGATGGCCAAGCTGGTCGACGGCGTCCACGACGCGACGTCCCTGCTGGGCGAAGACGCGAAGGAGCGCTGGCTCGCGGCGCTGGCCCGGCTGGCCGAACGGCCGTCGCTGCCGCCGCTGCTCGCCGGCCGCCTCACGCGGATCCTGCACGACGCCGGGCGGCTCGACGCGCTCGACATCGAGCTGCGGCTGGGCCGGGCGCTCACACCGGGTGTGGTGCCGTCGGCGGGCGCGGCGTACGTCGAAGGGTTCTTCGACGGCGGCGCGCTGCTGCTGGTGCACGACGAGGGCCTGCTACGGGTGATCGACGCGTGGCTCGCGTCGATCCCGGACGACGTCTTCACCGAGGTGCTTCCGTTGCTGCGCCGCACTTTCGGCGCGTTCAGCGGGCCCGAGAAACGGGCGATCGGACAGCGTGCGGCCGGGCTCACCGGCACGGCGGCGGTCGTCACGGTGGCCGACGAACTGGACGAGGAGCGGGCGGAGCACGTCTTGCCCGTTCTGGCGACGCTGCTGGGGGTGGGCGTATGAGCACCGACGACGCACTTCTTCCCGCGGAGGCGGCATCGAACACCGCCACCGATCAGGTGCGCCGCTGGCGGCTGGTGCTGGGCGGCGACGGCGCGGGCCCGGGCTCCGGGCTGGCAGACGCCCAGCTGTCCGAAGAGGACAGTGGCGTCGACGCCGTGCTGGCGGCCCTCTACGACAAGCCGGACGAAGAAACGACGGGTGGGCCGCGCAGCGCGAACCTGGGCGCGTCGGCGCCGCGGGTCGCACGCTGGCTCGGCGACATCCGGCGCTACTTCCCCAGCACCGTCGTGCAGGTGATGCAGCGCGACGCGGTCGACCGGCTGGGCCTGACCCGGATGCTGCTGGAGAAGGAGCTGCTGTCGGCGGTCGAGCCGGACGTGCACCTGGTCGGCACCCTGCTCTCGCTGAACGGCGTGCTGCCCGAGGAGACCAAGGAGACCGCGCGCGAGGTCGTCCGCAAGGTAGTCGAGGAGCTGGAGCAGCGCCTCGCCGAGCGCACCCGCGCGGCGATCCGGGGTGCGCTGGACAAGGCGTCGCGCACGCACCGGCCGCGCCCGGGCGACGTCGACTGGGCACGCACGATCCACCGCAACCTCAAGCACTATTCGCCGGAGCTGCGCACGATCGTCCCGGAGCAGCTGGTCGGCTTCGGCCGGCGCCGGCAGGCCGTGGAGCGGGACGTGATCCTCGCGGTCGACCAATCGGGGTCGATGGCGGAGTCGGTGGTGTACTCGGGGCTGTTCGGCGCGGTGCTGGCGTCGATGCGGGCGCTGAAGACGTCGTTCGTCGCGTTCGACACGGAGGTCGCGGACCTCACGGAGCACCTGGCCGACCCGGTCGACGTCCTGTTCGGCACCCAGCTGGGCGGCGGCACGGACATCAACCGCGCGATCGCGTACTGCCAGGGCCTGGTCGAGCGCCCGGAGCGCACACTGCTGGTGCTGATCAGCGACCTGTACGAAGGCGGCAATGAGGAGGAGCTGCTGCACCGCATCGGCGAGCTGGTCGGCGCGGGGGTCCAGGTGGTGACGCTGCTGGCCCTGTCGGACTCGGGCGCACCGTCGTACGACCACGAGACCGCGGCGGCACTGGCGGAGCTGGGAATCCCGGCCTTCGCATGTACGCCGGACCAGTTCCCGGAGCTGATGGCAGCAGCCGTCCGCGGCGACGACCTGCAGGGGTGGGTGGCCCGGGAGACCAGCTGAGTTGCGGAATCAAACCGACCCCGTCGTGGTTGACCGGGGTGTGGGACGGGTTCCCACGGGAAGGACGGCTCACCATGAAGGTCCGCAGCTCGATCCGCTCGCTCGCCCGCCAGCCGGGCGCCCAGGTCATCCGGCGCGGCGCGAAGGTGCTGGTCATCAACAAGGACAACCCGCGCTGCAAGGCCCGCCAGGGCTAACGACCGGCGAAGCGCATCACGCCGTCTTCGAGGCGGTTGAAGCGCATGTCCGCGAGGTCCAGCAGGTAGTTCTGGCGCATCATCCAGGGCCGCCGCCCGGCTTGCTTCGGCAGGTCGGGGGCGGCCCTCTTGATGTACCCCGAAGCGAGGTCCACGATCGGGCGGGGAGTGCCCGCCGACGCCGCCGAGGCCGGGTCCGGGGTGCACGAGGCGAACCCGCGGCGATCCATGTGCTCCAGCAGGCGGCAGACGTACTGGGACGTCAGGTCCGCGCGCAGCGTCCACGAGTTGTTCGTGTACCCGACGCACCACGCCAGGTTCGGGACGCCACCGAACATCATGCCCTTGTACGCCCGCTGCTCCCCCGGCTCGATCGAGCGGCCGTCGACCGTCAGCGCGATCCCGCCGAACGCCACCAGACGCAGGCCCGTCGCCGTCACGATGACGTCCGCCTCCAGTGTGCCGCCCGACTCCAAGAGCACGCCGGCAGCCGTGAACCGCGTGATCCGGTCGGTCACGATGTCCGCCTTGCCCGACCGCAGCGCCCGGAACAGGTCCGCGTCCGGCACCAGGCACAGCCGCTGGTCCCACGGCGCGTAGTCCGGCACGAAGTGCGGGTCCACCGGGATCGACGCCGGCAGCTGCGCCGCCACCCGCTTGCGCAGCGCCAGCGACGCGCGGTCCGGCAGCCGCCGCAGTAGCTGGAAGAAGAACGTGCCCATGACGACGTTCTTGCCGCGCACCACCCGGTGCGCGAGGTGCTCCGGCAGCAGCGCGCGGATCCGGTCGGCGAGCGCGTCGCGGCCCGGGCGCGCCACGATGTAGGACGGCGAGCGCTGCAGCATCGTCACCCGTGACGCCGTCGCCGCCATGGCCGGGACCAGCGTCACCGCCGTCGCGCCGCTGCCGATCACCACCACCCGCTTGCCCGCGTAGTCCAGCGAAGCCGGCCAGTGCTGCGGGTGCACGATCTCACCCGCGAAGTCGGCGCGGCCCGGGAAGTCGACGACGTGCCCGCCCTCGTACGAGTAGTAACCACTGCACAGGTACAGGAACCGGCAGGTGAACGTCGCCCCGTGCGCGGTCGTCACCGTCCACAGCGCGTCCGGTGACGACCACGACGCCGTCACCACCCGGTGGCCGAAGCGGATCCGGTCGGTGATCCCGAACGCCTCGGCCGTCTCGCGGATGTAGGTCAGGATCGACGGCCCGTCGGCGATCGCCTTCGGGTCCTTCCACGGCCGGAACGGGTAGCCGAGGGTGAACATGTCCGAATCGGACCGGATGCCCGGGTAGCGGAACAGGTCCCAGGTGCCGCCGATGGTGTCGCGGGCTTCGAGCACGGCGTACGTCTTGCCCGGCAGCCGCTCCTGAAGGCGGCAGGCCGCGCCGACGCCGGACAGCCCGGCGCCCACGATCAGGACGTCGACGTGTTCGGTCATGGCCGCCAGCCTACCGAGGTGGGGACCCCGCCGGACCGGGTCGGGGCACCGGTCCGGCGGGGAAGAACCACTACAGCGGAACGACCTTCGTCGCGCCGAAGGAGCCCTTGAGGGGCACCACCACGGACTTGCCGCGCACCGTCACCGTCACGCTGTCCTGCGCCTGGGTCGGGTCCGACACCGCGAGCTGCCGCCGGCCGAGCGCCACCGACGCGGGACCCGACACGCGGACGCCGTCGACCGAGCCCGCCGCGAAGAAGTTGGCCAGCAGCGTGTCGCCGACGCGGACCGCCTGCACCACCGGGGTGTTCGCCACGACCTGCCAGGCCCAGGACGCCGTGAGCGTCCCGACCACGGACGCGCCGGGCAGCACCGCGTAGGCGTAGCTCGCGTTCGACGGCTTCACGCCGTGCTCCAGCACCAGCTTCTGGTACCGGCGGGTGTTCGGCGTCGTCGTGCCCTTGGTGTTGGCGCCGGTGTCGATGTCGCGCCACGCGCCCGTCCGGTCTTCGCGCAACGCGGTCACCGGGGCGTCGTCCAGGAGCACGTAACCGCCGACGTTCTCCAGGTGCGCCCAGTGCGGCCGCCGCAGCGCCGACGCCTTCCCGAGCTCGGTCGGGACGCGACGGCCGTCGACCAGCAGCGTGCCGCGCCCGCCCTCGCCGAGGTTGCGGTTCTCGATCGTGGTGCGGACCGCGGCCGCCGACGTGCTGGTGATCCCGGCGCCGAGGCAGACGATCCCCGACGGCGTGAAGAACCACGACTTCTTGGCGACCAGCGAACCGTCCCAGGAGGTGAAGTCGATCCCGAAGGCGCCGTGGCGGGTGTCCCAGCGGACGCCGCCGGTGTGCGGGTTCGGGCCCACCGGCACACCGCCGAACTTCGGATCGACCGGGCCGTCGTTCTCGGTCGTGCCCGGCAGCAGCAGCGGGTCGACCGTCGGCCAGTAAGCGTCGGTGTAGTGGCCCTTGGCGTTCGGCAGGAACGTGTAGAGCACGCCGTCGCCGACGTAGTAGCCCTTCAGGTTCTGGCCGTTGATCGACTCGTAGCGCGAGATGCGCGTCGAGCTGACACCCAGCGACGCCGACCAGCCGTCGGTGACGTGGACGAGCCGGTCCTGCTGCCCGAAGGTCCGGTGCGTGGCGGTGATCCGCGCCGGCCGCGCGCCCGAGGCCAGCATGTCCTGGGCGAACTCGATGCCCGGCGTGGCCACCAGGTCCGGGCCGGGTGCGAACCGCTCGGGGTCCGGGATCTTCAGGAACGGCGCGAAGGTGCCTTCCTTGATCCACTTCGCGGCGAGCGCGTTGAGGTCGGTCTTGGTCTTGCCGGTCGCGGTGCGCGCCAGCACCAGCGTCGCGACGGTGAGCTGGTGGCCGATGTCGTGCCCGGTCTCCCCCTGCCGCGACAGCATCCGCCCGCGCACCGGCTCCATCAGCGCGCCCGCGTAGACGAACGGCGCGAAGCTGTCGGCGACCAGCGCGTAGATCTTGTCTTTAAGCGGCTGCGGGAGCGCGTACTCGGTGCCCGCCGTGACGTGGATGGCGCCGGCGAGCGCGGTGAGCAGCACGATGCCGTAGTGGCCCGGGTACGGGATGGTGTCGTGCTGGATGAACGAGCCGTCGACGTGGAAGCCGTCACCGGCCGCGCGGTCCAGCTTCGCGACGACGCTCGCCGCGCCACCACCCGCGACGTCGGTGAGCGCGTCGATGCCGGTCTTGATCCAGGCGGTGTCGCCGAGCATCGCGCCGGACACGATCGAGATGAGCGCCTTGTCCGCGCGGTTGGCGCCGGTCTCGATCACCGACGCGTTGTTGGCGCGCAGGTTCGGGTTGCCGACGAAGCGCTTGACCGGCGCGAGGTAGCGGGCCAGCTGCTCGGCGGTGAGCTGGTCGGCGACGACCGACAGCGTGTGCAGCAGGTAGTACGGGACGCCGATCTCGTAGGTGTACCAGTTGCCGATCTCGCCGACGTTTTCGTTGTACTGGCTGGCGTAGATCAGCTCCAGCGCGGCCTTGATCCGGTCGAGGACGGCCGGGTCACCGGCCAGCGCACCGCCCGGCGTGCCCCAGTCGACGGCGATCGCGCGCAGCCGCGCGTACATCGAGGTCGTGTAGTCGCTGCCGGGACCGAGCGGCAGATCCGTCCACAGTGGAGCCCCACCGCCGGCGACGGACATGCTCGCGTTGTAGGCCTTGGCGACACGGCCGAGGTTGGCGAGCGCTTCGGTGCGTTCCGGCGACGGCCGGTTGATCCCGGACTGCAGCTGCCGGTAAGCAGTGACGATCGACGCGGTCGCGGCGGGCACCCCACCGGCGGCGCTCACCGGCGCGAGCGAGGTGCTCGCCGAGGCGGCGAACACGGGACGAGTGAGGAACACGGTGGACGCGGCCGCCAGGGCGCCGCCGCGCAGGGCGTTTCTCCGGTTCACGGGCATGACAATGCCTCCCAGGATTCAAGACATCCTTGGCTTGGGGAACGGGGATTCAGTTGTGCGGCGGCGTATTCGGTGCTCGGCACCGGAAACTGTCGGTGCCAGGCGGTAAAGTCGAAACTGGGGGGCGCCCCCGCGGGCCGCCGGATCAGCGGGCCCGCGGGAGCGAACCGGTCAGCGGGTGCCGTCGGTGCGGCGGGGCAGCTGCCAGGGGTTGGCCTCCTGCAGGGGTTCGGGCAGCAGGGCGTCCGGGAAGCCCTGCCAGGCGATCGGGCGCAGGAACCGCTCGATCGCCGCGGTGCCGACGGACGTCGTCGTCGGGGCGGTCGTCGCCGGGTACGGGCCGCCGTGTTCCTGGGCCCAGCTCACCGTCACTCCGGTGGGCCAGTCGTTCCACAGCAGCCGGCCGGCGATGCGGGTCAGCGACGGCAGCACCGGCCGCAGCCAGTCCGCGTCGGACTCCTCGCCGTGGATCGTGGCGGTGAGCCCCGGTTCGATCACGTCGAGCAGGCGCAGCAGCTCGGCCTGGTCGGCGTAGGTGACGATCAGCGACGCCGGCCCGAAGCACTCCTCGTGCACCGCGTCACCGCCTTCGAGGAACTGCTTGCCGGTGGTGGCCAGCAGCGTCGGCGTGAACGCCGGCGCGGAAGAATCCGACGAAGACACGACCTCGACACCCGGGACCTCGCGCAGCGCGGACAGCTTCGAGGCGTACCCCGAAGCGATCCGGTCGTTGAGCATCGGCTGCGCGGCCGCCCCGGAAAGCGCGTCCCGCAACGTCGCCGTCAGGTTGTGGTCCTCGGGCAGGAACAGCAGGCCCGGCTTGGTGCAGAACTGGCCGGCGCCGAGGGTGAACGACCCGGCGTACCCCTTGGCGACGGCCTCCCCGCGCGCCGCGATCGCGGCCTCGGTCACGACGACCGGGTTGACGCTGCCCAGCTCGCCGTAGAACGGGATCGGCCGCGGCCGCGCGTTCGCGATGTCGAACAGCGCCCGCCCGCCGGGGATCGACCCGGTGAACGACGCCGCCGCGATCCGCGGGTCCTTCAGCGCGGTGACGCCCTCCTCCTGGCCGAAGATGACGTTGAACAGGGCGGCGGGCGCGCCCGCCTTGATCAGCGCCTCGCGCACGATCGAGCCGGTCCGCGCCGACAGCTCCGGGTGCCCGGGGTGGGCCTTGAGGACCACCGGGCAGCCCGCGGCCAGCGCGGACGCGGTGTCGCCGCCCGCGACGCTGAACGCGAACGGGAAGTTGCTGGCCGCGAACACCAGCACCGGGCCGATCGCGATCTTGACGCGGCGGATGTCCGGCCGCGGGCCCATCGGCCAGTCGGCGTCGGCGTGGTCGACGGTCGCGCCGAGGTACTCGCCGTCGGTGAGCACCTGGCCGAACAGGCGCAGCTGGAACGTCGTGCGCTTCAGCTCGCCCGACAGCCGCGGTGCCGCGGGCAGGTGCGTCTCGGCGTGCGCCAGCTGGACGAGCTCGTCGGCCGCGGCGTCGAGCGCGTCGGCGACGGCGGACAGCCAGCCGGCCCGTGCGGCCGGGGTGGCTTCGGCGGCGGGGCGGGCCGCTTCGGCGGCTCCCGCCAGGATCTTCTCGAGCGTGGCGGCGTCGGTGGCCTGGCTCATGGGTGGAACAGCTCCTCAGTTTTCGTGGGCGGCGGCGGTGGCCGTGCCGAGGTCGCCCCAGCGACCCGGTCCGGCCAGTCCGAGGTGGTACAGGTGCAGCTCGGCCGCACCCGCCTTGGCCAGCTCGCCGACGTAGGCGGCGATGTCCGGCACCGGCGTGGCGGCGACCGCGGTGATGTAGCTGCCGATCGCGACCCGCTCGGGCAGGGCCTCCCGGGCCGCGGCGACGGCGTCCGCCCCCGTGGCCGGCGCCCACCCGAACAATACGACCGCGTCGGCGTCATCCGCAGCGGACGGCGTCAGCCCGGGCAGCGCGCCGGTGACCCACGGGTCGAGCGCGCCGTGCAGCACGATCCGGACACCCGCGGGCAACGACGCCAGCACCGCGGCCCGCAGCGCGTCGGTGGCTTGCTGCCGGGTCCGCAGCAATGCCTGGCTCAGCGACGGCGGCAGATCGTCGGCCGTGACGCCCAGGTCGCCGGTCGCGACCAGCCGCCGGACCTCCTCGACGAGCTGGGCGCGGACGGCGTCCGCGTCGAGGTCCCACGAGGAGGCGCAGGCGTCGCAGCAGCAGATCGACAGCAGCCGGGCCACCGCGGGCGCCCAGACGCCGTCGGTCTTCTCGTGCTGGTGCTGGTGCACCGCGCCGAGCGGGCCGCAGGCTTCGAGGATCACCGACGACAGCTCCAGCCCGGCGACGGCCTCGGCGGTCAGCGTGGCCGCGTACTCGCGCACCGCGGGCTGCGACGGGCACAGCGCCCACGGGTAGCTCTCGCCGAAGCAGTTCCGTACGACGACGTCCGGGTGCTCGTAGCCGAGCTGCGAGTTGTGGGTCAGCACGATCCACGCGGCCGCCGGGATCCCGGCCTCGTTGAGCAGTGCGACGGCGTCGGAACCGCTGTCCTGGGCAGCTACCCAGTCCGGAGTGGACGGCCGCAAACGTTTGCCACCCCAGGCTTCCTCGCGCACCGGCCGGTAGAAGGCCGCGTGCCGAGCGACCACGGCCGTGTGCGAAGCCGACCACGGCGTCGCCGCACGCGCGCTGTGGTACGACAGCGCGACGGCCACCTCGTCGACGCCGAGGTCGCGGGCGCGGGCGGCGAACCCGGGCTCCAGGACGTCCCAGGGGTAGGCGTATCCGGTCACCTTCACCGGGTCACCACCTCGCCGTGTTCGGCTCGAACCCGGCCACGTACTTGCGCATGTAGGTCACGTCGTCCCGTTTGGTCAGTCCACATCGGACGTAGTTCTCGTGCAGCCGGGCCAGCGCGTCCTCGTCCAGCTGCACGCCGAGACCCGGCGTCGTGGGCACCTCGACGGCCCCGTCACGGAAGGAGAGCACGCCCGGCTCGATGACGTCCTCGACCTTCCACGGCCAGTGCGTGTCGCAGGCGTAGGTCAGGTGCGGGGTCGCCGCGGCGACCTGCACCATCGCGGCCAGGCTGATCCCGAGGTGGCTGTTGGAGTGCATCGACAGGCCGACGCCGAAGCTCTCGCACGTCGTCGACAGCGACTGCGTCGCGCGCAGGCCGCCCCAGAAGTGGTGGTCCGACAGCAGCACGCCGATCGCGCGGGCCCGGAACCCCGGGTCGATGTCGCCGAAGTTCACCACGCACATATTGGTGGCCAGGGGCATCGACGCCTCGGCGGCCACCTGGGCCATGCCGTCGATGCCCGGCGTCGGGTCTTCGAGGTACTCGAGGACACCGTCCAGTTCGGAGGCGACCCGGATGCCGGTCTCAGGAGTCCACGCGCCGTTCGGGTCGATCCGCAGCGGGTGCCCGGGGAACGCCTCGGCCAGCGCGCGGATCCCGTCGACCTCCTGCGCGGGCTCGTACACACCACCCTTGAGCTTGATCGAGCGGAAGCCGTACTCGTCGATCATCCGCTTCGCCGAGCCCACCAGGGTTTCCGGCGTGGTGATCTCACCCCACGAGTCTTCGCGGCCGTCGACGTGCTGGCCGTACTTGTAAAACAGGTAGGCCGAGAACTCGACGGCGTCGCGTGCCTTCCCTCCCAGCAGGTCGGTGATCGGCCGGCCGAGGAACTGCCCCTGCGCGTCCAGGCAGGCGACCTCGAACAGCGAATACACGCTGGCGACGGTCTTGCGGATGGAGAACCCGCCGATCAGCCCGTGCGCGTCGGTCAGCACCGTGTCCGACAGCGCCCGCGCGACCAGCCGCTGCAGGCCCGGCAGGTCGAAGACGTCGTGCCCGCGCAGCTGTGGCAGCACCTTGCGCACCTCGCCGAGGAACGCGGTGTCCCCATAGGACTCACCGAGCCCGACGATCCCGTCTTCGCACTTCACCTGGACGACGCTGCGCAGCGCGAAGGGCTCGTGCACGCCCATGACGTTGAGCAGCGGCGGGTCGGCGAACGCGACCGGCGTCAGCACCACATCGAGGATCTTCATCAGCCCAGCGCCTTCAGCGTGACGAAGCCGTCCTCCACGATCTTCTCGAGCCGGTGGATCTGCTCGGGCGTCGGCTCGACCAGCGGCGGCCGGACCGGGCCGACCTTGTCACCGCGCAGCCGGGCGGCCGCCTTCACCAGCGAGACCGCGAAGCCCGGCGTCTCGTCCCGCAGCGCCACCAGCGGCAGGTAGAAGCCGGTCAGCAGCGCGTCCATCACGCGGCTTTCGCCCTCGCCGAGCGCGCGGTGGAACCGGTGCGCGATCTCCGGCGCGAAGCAGTGCACGGCCGAGGAGTACCGGGCGACGCCGATCGAGGCGTACGCCTTGGCCGAGACCTCGGCGGTCGGCAACCCGTTGAAGAACAGGAAGTTCCGCGCCCGGTCGGTGTCCAGCGCCCGGATGGCGGTGACGATCCGGGTCATCACCTCGACGTCGCCGTAGCCGTCCTTGAGTCCCACGACCGAGGGAATCTCGAGCAGCGACGCGGCCGTCGGCGCGGTGTACACGCCGGTGCCGCGGTGGTAGACGATCACCGGCACCGACGAGTCGCCGACCGCGTAGCGGACGAAGTCGACCAGGCCCGAGGACGGCCCGGTCACCAGGTACGGCGGCAGCAGCAGGACGCCGTCGGCGCCCCCGGCCTCGGCGAGGGCGATACCCGCCCGCGCCGAGGCGGCACCCCCGCCCGCACCCACCCAGACCGGGACCCGGCCCGCGGCGACCTCACGGGTCTTCGCGAGCACCGCGGCGTGCTCGGCCGGCGCCAGCGAGCTGAATTCGCCCGTGCCACACGCGACGAACATCGCGCCGGCGCCCGCCGCGATGTGGCTTTCCACGTTCTCCGCGAGGGCGTCGAGGTTGACCTCGAGGTCCTCGGTGAACGGGGTGAGGGGGAACGCCAGCAGGCCGTCCAGCGCGATCTCGGTCTGTGCCATCTGTTTTCTGCTCTCCGTGTTGTCGGGTGCGGCCGGGGGTGGACCGGCGCCGGTCAGGCGGGCACGGTCGTGCCTTCCTTCGTGCGGTCGACGTCGTCGTCGGTGTTCACGGTGTCGACGATCTCATCGGTGACCGCGCTGCGCTCGGGCGCGATCAGCCCGAGGCCGACGTAGAGGGCGAGCGAGACCAGGATCGGCGTCGCGATGAGCACCGTCTGGTTCGCGTTGAAGACGTAGTAGCAGAGGGCGTAGTCGATCAGGCCGCCCGCCCAGGACACGAGCGCCGCGCGCGGGCCGCACTTGCGGAACCACGGCAGCATGCCCAGCAGCAGCGGGATGGAGATCGGGCCCATCAGCGCGGCCACCCAGTTGACGACGATCTGCAGCACACCACCGAGGTTCTGCGCCTGGGTGGCCACGAGCATGGTCAGCGCGACGAAGATCACGGTCGTGATCCGCGCGGCCTTGAGGCCCTGGACGTCGGTCCACTCGCGGGTGCGGCGGAACATCGCCGGGATCATGTCGCGGGTGATCACCGCGGAGATCGCGTTCGCGTCGGAGGAGACCATCGCCATGGTGTGCGAGAAGATCCCGGCCAGCACCAGGCCGATCAGGCCCGGCGGCAGGAACGTCGTGGTCATGATCGCGTAGGACTGCGTCGGGTCCTTGACACCCGGGATGAGCAGCGGCGCGGCGAACATCGGGAACATCAGCACCAGCGGCCACAAAAGGTACAGCGCCGACGAAAGCCGCGCACCGCGCCGGGCTTCGGAAGTGCTCGGCGCCGCCATGTAACGCTGCGCCAGGTTCCACATGCCTCCGTTGTACTCCAGCGTCTTCACGAGCACGTAGACCAGCAGGAAGATGGTGGTGTACTTGGACGTGACCGGGTCGACGTGGCTCGCGGGCAGCTTGTCCCACATCGTCCAGAGCGCGGAGATGCCACCCAGCTTGCCCAGCACGACGACGATCATCACGATCGCCGCGATGGCCTGGATGACGAACTGGCCGAAGTCGGTGAGCGCGTCGGCCCACAGCCCGCCGATGGTGCAGTAGACGAGGGTGACCGCGCCGGTGATCAGGATGCCGAGGTTGTAGTCGAGCCCGGCGAACACGTGCAGCAGCGTCGCGACGGCGAACCACTTGGCCGCGATGTCGAAGATCTTGAGCAGGCTGCCGCTCCACGCGAGGGCCTGCTGCGTCGGCACGTTGTACCGCTTGGCCAGGTACTCCAGCGGGGAAGCGACGCCGAGCTTCGAGCGCAGCCGGTTCCAGCGGGCGGCGAACAGCCAGCTGCCGATGCCCACGCCGATGCCGATGCTGGCGAAACCCCAGAAGTACACGGTGATACCCGACGTGTACGCGACACCCGCGTACGCGACGAAGAGCACGGCGCTGTAGCCGGACATGTGGTGCGAGATGCCGGCCAGCCACCACGGCATCTTGCCGCCGGCCGTGAAGAAGTCCTTCACGTCGCTGACCCGTTTGTGCGACCACCAGCCGATCACGATCATCAGCGCGAAGTACGCGCAGACCATCGTCCAGTCGAGTGCGTGCACCGCAGGCTCCTTTCCGCGTCCACAGGTCCGATCTCCCGGAAGAGATGTTCACATCCATGAACGGAGTCTGTTATAGTGATTATGTTCATCCATAAGAACGTTGTTCGGGACGCTAATATGGCCGGAGTCACAAGTCAACGGCCGGACGGAGGCGCACAAATGCCGCAGAAGGTGGACAACCCGGCGGCGACCGACGGTGCTCCCGCCGAGTCGTCCGGAGTGAAGTCCGCGCGCCGGGCGGTCGACCTGATCGAGACGTTCGCGGCGAACGACGTCTGGCTGTCGCTCTCGGACCTGCACGCGCGCACCGGCTTCCCCCGCTCGTCGCTGCACGGCCTGCTGCGGACGCTGCTGGAGGCCGGCTGGCTGGAAGCCGACACGAACACCGCCCGCTACCGCCTCGGCGTCCGCGCGCTGATCTGCGGCACGGCCTACCTGGACCGCGACGCCGTCGTCCCGTTCGCCACCGAAGCCCTGGAGCGCATCCGGGAGAAGACCGGCTTCACCGCGCACTTCGCGCGGCGCAACGGCACCGAGGTCGTCTACCTGGAGACGCGCGAGTCGCAGCGCTCCACCCACCTCGTCTCCCGCGTCGGGCGCACGCTGCCCACGCACGCGACCGCGCTGGGCAAGGCGCTGCTGGCCGAGCTGACGCACGACGAGATCGAGGCGCTGATGCCGGCGTCGCTGATCGCGCTGACCCCGAACACGATCACCACGCTCGAAGCACTGCACGCCGAGTGCGCCGCGACGCGCGAGCGCGGGTACGCGGCCGAGATGGAAGAAGGCACGCTGGGCGTCCGGTGCGTCGCCGCGGTGATCCCGTACCGGATCCCGGGCACCGACGCGATCAGCTGCTCGATGCCGATCGCCCAGGTGACCGACGCCGACGCCCAGCGCGTCGGCGAGCTGCTCGCCGAAGTCACCACCGAGCTCGGGCAGCAGCTGCGCCGGGCCGGGATTCGCTGACCGCCGCCCTTACCGAGAGGAAGAAAATGACGGACCAGCGTGTGCTCATCACCGGGTCGGCGGGGGTCGTCGGCACCCTGATGCGGCCCCGCTTGAAGCGCGACGGCCGTGTGCTGCGGCTGCTCGACCTGGCCCCGCAGACGGCGTCGGACGCCTCCGAAGAGGTCGTGACGGCGTCGGTGACCGACGCCGAGGCGATGGCGTCGGCGTGCGAAGGCGTCGACGCGCTGATCCACCTCGGCGGGCACAGCCGCGAGAACTCGTGGGAAGCCACTCTCGACGTCAACATCAACGGCACGCAGACGGTCCTGGAGGCGGCGCGCGAGGCGGGGGTGTCGCGCGTGATCCTGGCGTCGAGCAACCACGCGGTGGGCTTCCGCCGCAACGACTCCGACCTCCCGGCGGACTCCTCGCCGCGGCCGGACACCTACTACGGCGTCTCCAAGGCGGCGATCGAGGCGCTGGGCAGCCTGTACCACTCGCGCTTCGGCATGGACGTGATCGTCATCCGGATCGGCTCGTGCTTCGAGACGCCGTTGCCGCTGGGCCCGCGCGGCCTGACGACGTGGCTCTCCCCCGACGACGGCGCCCGGCTGTTCGAGGCCTGCCTCACGGCGCCGTCCCCGGGCTACCGCCTGATCTGGGGCGTCTCGGACAACACGCGCCGGATCTACTCCCTGGAAGAGGCGGAGGCGCTGGGCTACAAGTCCCTGGACGACGCCGAGGTGTACGCGGAGCAGCTGGCGTCGAAGCCCGCGCCGACGGGCGCGGCGGCCGAGTACGTCGGCGGCCCGTTCTGCACCGCTCCCCTGGGCGTCTTCAACCCGCTCTGAGAAGTTTCGGAAGCCGCGGAGGTACTAGTACCTTCGCGGCTTCCGTCGTCTCGTCGGGTGCGGCCAGGGTGGCGCCATGATCTTGAAATCCCGCCGCGCGCGGAAGTGGACCATCGTCGTGGCCTGCGTGCTCGTCGTCGTCCTCGGCGCCGCCTTCACGCTGTTCGAGGTGTCGAAGTCGCGGACCTTCCAGTTCTTCGGCACGCTCGTGAACCGCGTCGACACCACCGAGAAGGTCGTCGCCCTCACCTTCGACGACGGCCCTGACCCGGCGGGCGCCCACGCGATCCTCGACACCCTGCGCGCCCGGGACGTCCCCGCGACCTTCTTCCTCATCGGCCGGGACATCGAAGCGCACCCCGAACTCGCGCACGACATCGCCGCCGCGGGCCACGAACTCGGCAACCACAGCTTCTCGCACGAACGGATGATCGGGGTGACACCGGGCTGGGTCGCCCAGGAGGTCGAGTCCACCGACGCGCTGATCCGCACCGCCGGCTACACCGGCGAAATCCTCTTCCGGCCACCGAACGGCAAGAAGCTCTTCGCGCTGCCGCACTACCTCGCGTCGCACCACCGCACGACGATCACCTGGGACGCCGAGCCGGACTCCGACGGCACTCCCGACACGGCGACCGTCGAACGGACCACGCTCGATCAGGTCCGGCCCGGCTCGATCGTGCTGCTGCACGCCATGTACGCCTCGCGCGAGCAGACCCGCCAGGCCATCGGGCCGATCGTCGATCAGCTCAAGCAGCGCGGCTACCGGTTCGTGACCGTGGCGCAGCTGCTGGCAATGCGACACTGACCACCCACTCGCCGTCACGCGCGCCGAAGGACAACGCGCCCCCTGCCTGCTCCGCCAGGCCGGCCAGCCCGTAGCCGCTACCCGGACGCGGAGTTCCCTTGAGCGCGTTGCGCGCGGTGATCTTCACCGGGTCCCCCGCCTCGACGTCGAAGCGCAGCCGGACGCCGGGACCGTTGTGCCGCAACGCGTTCACCGCCGTCTCCGCGACGAACCGCTCGGCCAGCTCCCGCACCGGACGCGGCAGCGCGGGCAGCACCGGGTCGCGGTCGAGGACCAGGCCCGCGGTGCGCAACCGGGCCAGGACCTCGGCGAGGTCGGGGGTGCGTTCGGCGTCCTCGCGCAGGTCGTCGAGCGTGCGGCGGACCAGCGTGAGCGCGCCCCGGCCGGCGGCCAGCAGCGTGTCGAGGCGTTCGCGGTCGGCATCGGTCAGGTCACCGACCGCGCGCAGCGTCTCGGCCTGCACGAGCATCACGGCCGTGGTCTGGGCGAGCGTGTCGTGCAGCCGCCGCGCCGCGCGTTCGGCCCGGTCGGCCAGCGCGCGCCGGCGTTCGGCGCCGAGCAGCCAGGCGACCGCGCCGATGGTCACGGCCAGGACCGTGCCGTCGAGCGGGCCCTTCGCCGGGAACACCGCGACGCCCACGGCGAGCGCGGCGGCGGCCGCGAGCGACCGCCGCGGCGTGCTGTAGAGCGCGAGCAGCACCGGCACGTACATCGTGTTGCGCGGTTGCTCCACCACCAGGTGACCGCACGTCGCGAGGGTCACGACCACCAGCACGACGGCGGGCGCGCGGCGCGACCACAGCAGCGGGACCAGCTGGAGCACGCTGAGCAGGGCCGCGAGCCACCCCTGCTGCGGGCTCCAGGCGCCGCTGGCGAAGAACACCGCCGTGACCGCGGCCGTCGTGACGAAGGACTGACGCATGCCGCCGACAGTAGAGTGCCCGGCATGATCCGGGTTCAGGTCGTCGACGACCACGCGCTGGTGCGTGAGGGCATCGCCCTGATCCTCGGCGCCCAGCCGGACCTCGACGTCGTCGCGCAGCACGCGAGCGGCCCGGAGCTGCTCGCTTCGGCCGTCGAGGCCGACGTCGTGCTGCTCGACCTGTACCTGCCCGGCATGGACGGCCTCGAAGTCCTGCGCCGACTGCCCGGGGCGCGAGTCCTGATGCTGACCACGGTCGGCCGGCCCCGCGAAATCCGCGAGGCGCTCGCCGCGGGCGCGGCCGGGTTCGTGCTCAAGGACGCCTCGGGCGACGAGCTGGCGGCCGCCGTCCGGGCCGCGCACCAGGGCGTGACCGCGTTGAGCCCGGCGGTGGCCTCGGCGTTGAGCGCGGGCGGCGCGCTGACCCCGCGCGAACGGGACGTCCTGGAGCTGCTCGGCGAGGGACTGTCCAACCGGGACATCGCGACGCGGCTGCGGCTGGCCGAGCGGACGGTGAAGGTGCACGTCGGCAACGTGCTGGCCAAGCTGGGCGTCACGAGCCGCACGCAGGCGGCGCTCGTGGCGCGCGACCGGTGATCGCGCAGTGGTGCGCGCGGCACCTGGGCAGCACCCCGGTCGACGTCCTGTTCGAGCGCCGGTCGTTGTCCGACGTCGCCGGGCTGCGGCTGGCCGACGGCCGCGAGGTCGTGGTGAAGGCCCGCGCGGCCGACGGCCGGGCCGACTCCTGCGTCGCTGCGCAGAAACACCTGGCGGAACGCGGGTTTCCGTGTCCCCGGCCGATCACCGCGGTCATCGTCACCGACGGGCTGGCCGTGCACGCCGAGGAGCACCGGCCCGGCGGTGTGGTGCTGCCCGGTGACTCGCCGGCGGTCGCCGCGCGGTACGCGGCGGTGTTCGCGTGGCTGATGACCGAGCTGGCCGCGGTGGTGGTCGCGCCGCCGTTGCCGAACCCGCGCTGGGCGCGGTGGGACCACCGCGATCCCGGGTTGTGGCCCGCGATCGGCTTCCTCGACGAACGGGACCAGCGCGCGGTGCCCGCCCACGTCGTCGAAACGGCCGTCCGGGCCCGCACTCGGTTGCTGGCCGCGGACCTGCCTTCCGTGCTGGGCCACGCGGACTTCGAAGCGCAGAACCTCCGCTGGCACAAGGAGATCCGGGCGGTGCACGACTGGGACAGCTTGGCCTGGCAGCCCGAGGCGGCGCTCGCCGGCGCGGCCTCCGGGACGTTCGCCAACGACTCGCCACCGACGCTCGCACCGATCGAGAGCAGCGACAGCGCGGCCGGGACGGCGCAAGCGCCCTGGAAGACCCTCGCCAAGGTCGGCGCGACGACGTTGACCGCCGGGGACACCGTGCTGCTGCGCCGGGGCCGCACCTGGAGCGGCGGGCTGGCCGTGCGTGGCTCCGGCAGCGCGTCGGCCCCGGTGACCATCGGCGCGTACGGCGACGGCGCCCGCCCGATCGTGCAAGGCAACGAAGAAGCCTGCGTGAACCTGCCGGGCGACTACCTCGTGGTGCGGGACCTGCAGGTCGGCGTCGCGGCCGACGCCGGGCGCTGTTCCTGGGCGGGCATCGAAGTCGGCGGCGATCACGACAAGGTGCTCTCGAACTACGTCACCGGCGCCGGCGCGGGGGTGTACATCGCGCCGTCCGCCGACGGCACCGAGGTCACGCAGAACGACCTCGTCGACAACAACCACATGACCCGCGTGACACCCGGCGGCAGCGACGACTCCGGCGCGTTCGGGATCCTGGTGCAGGGCAACGGCTCCGACATCGGCTGGAACCGGATCAGCGGGTCGATCGCGGTGAGCGACGACTTCGGCGGCCTCGACGGCGCCGCGATCGAGCTGTTCTACGGCTCGGACAACATCATCCACCACAACATTTCCGAGGACAACGAGTCCTTCACCGAGCTCGGCACCTACCGCGACGACCCGGACGGCGTGTCCCGCGACAATGTCTACGAGTACAACGCGGTCTTCGGCCCCAAGACCCGCGGCGGCATCGTCACGCGCGACGCCGAGGACCAGAACGGCCCGGTCACCGGCACCGTCTTCCGCAACAACTCGATCCGGCTCAGCAACGCCGAGTCCGAAGGCTTCGTCTGCTACGGCGGCTGCACCGACCGGACCCTGACCCTCACCCAGAACGTCATCCAGGCCGCGCTGAAGGTCGGGTACGCCGACGACGGCTGGACCGCGACCGACCACAACGTCTTCTTCGGCGGCCGGCGGCAGTTCACCCCCGGCACCACGGACAAGGTCGCGGACCCGAAGTTCACCTCCGCGACGAACCTGGTCCTGAAGACCGGCAGCCCGGCCATCGGCCTCGGCACGACGAAGTACGCGGACATCGACGTCGACGGCAACCCCGTCGGCACCCGGGTCGACGCCGGCGCCTACCAGTTCACCCCCTGACGTACCGGGTCAGCATCGCGACCAGCTCGTCTTCGAGGCGGCCGTGGTCCATCGGCTCGTGGTCGGCCACGAGCTGGTGGATCACCAGCTCGACCGTCGTGACGATCAGCCGCGCGGCCGTGTCGGTGTCGGCGACCCGGACCTCGGGGTGCTCGTCCAGCAGCGCCCGCATGTAGGCGACCAGGGACCGCTTCATCCGTTCGACCTTCTCCAGCAGCTCGTTCGTCTGCGGCGCCTGTTCCCGCAGCATCCGCAGCAGGCGGGGTTCGTCGAGGTGGGATTCGATCGCCCCGCGGACGAAGACGCGGAAGACCTGGTCGATCGGGCCGGGCAGCTGCTCCCGCTGGACCCGCTCGGCGATGGCCATGCCGTTGTCGAGGTGCCGGACGAGCAGCTCGGCGAGGATCGCGTCCTTGTTCGGGAAGTACTGGTACAGCGAGCCGATGGAGATCCCGGCCCGCTCGGCGATGCGGTTGGTGGTGCCCGCGGCGTACCCGTGCTCGCCGAAAACGTGAGCAGCCGCCGTCAGGATCCGCTGCCGGGTCAGCTCGGCGCGGACCTGACGAGGCTGTTTACGTGGCTTGATGCGGCGCTGGTCCGGGGTCACTTCGCTCCCTTTGGTTCCGGCGAAAAGCGAGTAGCGCAAGATCTGAGTATTTGCTCATAATTGTGCCATGACCAGCACAAACACGCTGAGCACGCGGTACCGGCGAGTCTCCATGGCCGAAGTGAGGAGCCGGCTGGGCGCGCCTGAGGAGATGCTCGAGGGCAAGAAGCTCGACCACGTCGACAAGCACGCCCGCCGGTTCATCGCGCACGCGCCGTTCCTCGCCCTGGCCACCTCCGACGCCGCGGGCCGCGGCGACTGCTCCCCCCGCGGCGACTACCCGGGCTTCGTGAAGGTCCTCGACGAGCACACGCTCGCGCTGCCCGACCGGCCCGGCAACAAGATCGCCGACTCGTTCCGCAACATCGCCGAGAACGACGGCGTCGGCCTGCTGTTCCTCATCCCCGGCATGCGGGAAGTGCTGCGCGTCAACGGAAGCGCGTACGTCACCGACGACGCGGACGTGCTCGCCCGGATGCGCACCGAGGCCAAGGCGCCGACGCTGGCCATCATCGTCGAGGTGGCCGAGGCGTACTTCCACTGCGGCCGGGCGCTGCTGCGGTCGCGGCTGTGGGACCCGGCCAGCCAGGCGCTGGCCGAGAACATGCCTTCGGCCGGCGAGATCGTCACCGACCAGCTCGGGGTGGCCGTCGACCCGGCGGTGTTCGAGCAGGTCCTCGAAGACAGCTACCGGAAGTTGTACTGATGCAGAAGACGATCCTCGACCGCGTCGAGCGCGTCGCCGACGACGTCGTGTCGCTGGTGCTGCGCGGCGACGAAGGGCCGCTGGCGCCGTGGGAGCCGGGCGCGCACGTCGACCTCGCGCTGCCGAACTGGCTGACCCGGCAGTACTCGCTGTGCGGTGACCCCGGCGACCTCTCGGCGTACCGGATCGCGGTCCGCCTCGACCCGCTGAGCCGGGGCGGCTCGGAGTACGTCCACTGGTACCTGCAGCCGGGCCGGACGCTCGAAGTGTCGCTGCCGCGCAACCACTTCCCGCTCGCGCCGGCGGCGGAGTACCTGTTCCTGGCCGGCGGCATCGGGATCACGCCGATCGTGCCGATGCTGCGTGCGGCCGTCGCTTCCGGGGCCGCGGCCTCGCTGGTGTACGTCGGGCGGTCGGCGTCGACGATGCCGTTCGCCGCGGACCTCGTTGCCACGTATGGCGAACGCGTGCGGCTGTTCGACCACGGCCGGCCCGATCTTTCGGCGCTGCCGAGGGAGCAGGAGGTCTACTGCTGCGGGCCGGCGTCGATGATCGCGGCGGCCGAGGCGATCTTCCCGCGGCTGCACGTCGAACGCTTCGAGCCCACGCGGCGGGTGTTCGGGCCGGACACGCCGTTCGAGGTGGTGTGCGCCCGGTCGGGGACGAGGCTCCGGGTCCCGGCGGACGAGTCCCTGCTGGACGTGTTGAACCACGCCGGCCGGCCGGTGCCCTCCGGGTGCCGCGAAGGCGTCTGCGGGAGCTGCGAGCTGTCCGTCCTCGACGGCGAACCCGAGCACCGCGACGACATCGGCGCGCCGGCCGGGCGGCTGTACCCGTGCGTGTCGCGTGCGCGGTCGCCCCGGCTCGTGCTGGACGTCTGATGATCCCGAAGGTGCGGCGCCCGGCCGCGCGGCGCATGCTCACGCTCGAGGTCCTGGCGAACACCGCGCCCAGCCCGGCGTTCCGGACCATCACCCTCGGCGGCCCGGCGCTCGCGGAACTCGAGGTGGCCGGCGACGACCAGGCCGTGCGGCTGTTCTTCCCGCGCGTCGGCCAGGCGGGGCTGCGGATGCCGACCCTCGACAACGAGGGCTGGATGGCCGAGGTGCTGATGATGCCGAAGAGCCGTCGACCGTGGGTCCGCAACTACACGATCCGGCGAGCCCGCCCGGGCGAGATCGACATCGAGTTCGCCCTGCACGACGGCGACGCCCCGGCGGCGTCGTGGGCCCGGCGGGCGCGTCCCGGCGACCCGGCGGGCATCTTCGACCTGGGTGTGAGCTACCTGCCGCCGCCGGGAGTGCGGTGGCAGCTGCTGGTGGGCGACGAAAGCGCGTTGCCGGCCATCCTGGCGATCCTCGAGCAGGCCCCGGCGGACCGGGCGGCGGAGGTGTTCCTCGAGGTCCCGTCGGCCGCGGACGTCCGGCCGGTCCCGGCGCCGGCCGGGGTGCGGGTGCACTGGCTGCCGCGGCCGGGCCCAGCGCGTCCCGGCGCATTGGCGTTGTCCACGGTCCGCACGGCCGACCTGCCCCGCGACCGGGCGTACGCGTGGGTGGCCGGCGAGTCGGCGCTGGCGACCGGCGTCCGCCGGCACCTGGTGCGCGACCGCGGCTGGGCGAAGCCCGACATCGCGTTCCTGGGCTACTGGCGCCACGGCCGCTCCGCCCCCGGCTGACCCGGAGGGTCGGCTCGCGTACCCAGGGAGTCGGCTCGCGTACCCAGGGAGTCGGCTCGCGTACCCGGAGGGTCGGTTCGCGAGCCGACCCTCCAGGTACGCCGGCCGACTGTCCAGGTACGCGAGCCGACCCTGCGGGTACGCGTACGATCGCGGGCAGCCTCGACGTCGAGGAGGCAGGCGTGGGCGAACTCGGGCTGGCCGACACCAACGGCATCCTCGCGCTGCCCTGGGTCCGGCCCGAACGCACCAGCGCGGGGCTCGGCTGGGACCGGGTCTACGTCTCCAAGCAGCGGGAACGTCCCTACCGCGCCGAGTTCGGGGCCGCCCGCAGCCACCAGCTGATCCTGCACCTCGACGGGCCGGTGACCGTCCGCCGGGGCGTCGGCACGCCCGGCGAGCACAGCCGCCGGATGCCGGCCGGCGGGCTGTTCCTGCAGCCGTCGCACGCGGACCTGGCCGTCGAGCTGGGCGGGGAGCTCGACACCGTGCACGTCTACGTCGCCGACGACGCCGTCCAGGAGGCCGCCGGGGAGCCCGTCCGGCTCGCCGAGGAGCTGGGCAGCACGGATCCCCTGCTCGAACAGCTCGTCCTCAGCCTCGACGGCGTCGTCCGCGACTGGGAGCCGAGCGCCCGCACCTACGCCGACCAGCTGGGCGCGCTCATCGCCGCGCAGCTCGTCCGGCGGCACCGCGCCGGGCCGGCCGCCGCACCCGCCCCGGCGCGCGGGCTGTCGGACCAGCAGTTCGCGCGCGTGCGCGACGTGCTGGCCGAACGCCTGGCCGAGCCGGTGCCGCTGACCGACCTGGCCGCGCTCGCCGGGCTGAGCGTCAGCCAGTTCTCCCGGCAGTTCAAGGCCCGGACCGGCCTGCCCCCGCACCGCTTCCTGCTGCGGCTGCGGGTCGAGCAGGCGAGCCTGCTGCTGCGCACGGGCGACACCCCGATCGCGGACATCGCCGCCCGCTGCGGCTTCTCCCACCAGGAACACCTGACCCGCGTGCTGCGCGCCCAGCTGGGCACGACCCCGGCGGCCCTGCGACGCGCCGGCTGACCCGTAACTCGCGTGATCAGAGCCGGAACTCGCGTGATTGAAGCCGTACCGGCCCCAATCACGCGAGTTACGGCTTCAATCACGTGAGTTCCGGCTTCGATCACGCGCGTTTCGTGCTGCCGGGCAGCACGAACGTGCAGGACCTCGCCCCGCCGCGGCCGGATACTCCCCTGCATGACCTCGTTCAGCTACGCCGCGAACCCCGTCCGCGTGGTCTTCGGCTCGCTCGACACCCTCGGCGACGAAGCCGGCCGGCTCGGGCTCGAGCGCGTCCTCCTCATCGGCCGCCCGCGCCACGCCGACCGCGCCGCGGCGGTGCTCGGCCCGCGCCTGGCCGCCCGGTTCGACGACCCGGCGATGCACACCCCCGTCGAGGTCACCGAACGCGCGCTCAAGGTCGTCGCCGAGCACGACGTCGACGGCGTCGTCGCGATCGGCGGCGGCTCGGCCACCGGGCTCGCGAAGGCCATCGCGCTGCACACCGACCTGCCGCAGCTGATCGTCCCGACGACGTACGCGGGCTCGGAGCTGACGTCGGTCCTCGGCCAGACCGCCGACGGCCGCAAGACCACCCGGAAGACCCCGAAGGTGCGGCCCGAGGCCGTCCTCTACGACGTCGGTCTCACCCTCGAGCTGCCCGTCGCCATCTCGGCGGCCAGCGGCCTGAACGCGCTCGCCCACGCGGTGGAAGCGACCTACGCGCCCGACGCCAACCCGATGACCGACCTGCTCGCCGCGGAGGCCAAGCGGCTGCTCATGAACGCCCTCCCGCGCGTCGCCGCGGATCCGTCCGATGTGGACGCACGTGCCGACATGCTACGCGGAGCCTGGCTGGCCGGGTCGTGCCTGGACGCCGTCACGATGGGCCCGCACCACGAGCTCTGCCACCACCTCGGCGGCAAGTTCGGCCTGCCGCACGCGGAAACCCACGCCGTCCTGCTGCCGTACGTCATGGCGCACCAGGGCCTCGCCGACGCGAACGACGTCTTCGACCTCGCCGCGAGCCTCCCGATCCCGCACTCCCTGGCCGAGCTGGGACTCACCGAGGCCGACCTCGACGGCGAGCCGGAGCTGCTCCGCCAGGCACTGCACGGCACCCGCCCCGCCGCACCACCGAGCCTCAAGGCGCTCACGAAGCAGGTCGTCGACAGCTTCGCGGGCGCGCCGCCGCGGGTCCGCGAGCTGCTCACCGACCTCGTCGAAACCCTGCACGGGTACGCGATCCGCACCGACCTCACGCAGGACGAGTGGGAGTACGCGATCGGCGTCCTGACCCGGGCCGGGCACATCACGACCGACACGCGGCAGGAGTTCATCCTGCTGTCGGACACCCTCGGCGTGTCGAGCGTCGTCGACGTCCTGACCAACTCGCGCACGCCGGACACGACGCCGTCGGCCGTGCTGGGCCCGTTCTACGTCGAAGGCCCGCCAGAGACGCCGCAGGGCGCGGACATCGCCGAAGGCCTGCCAGGTACTCCCTTGTGGACGGACATCCTCGTCACCGACACCGACGACCAGCCGGTGCCCGAAGCCGTCGTCGACGTCTGGCAGTCCAATGAGGACGGCTTCTACGACGTCCAGCTGCCCGATGTGGACGGTCCGGTGCTGCGGGCGAGGTTCCGCACCGACGCCGAGGGCAGGCTGCGGTTCCGGACGATCGTGCCGAGCGCGTACCCGATCCCGGCCGACGGCCCGGTCGGCGAGATGCTGGACGCCGTCGGCCGCCACCCGTACCGCGCGCCGCACGTGCACTTCATGATCGCCAAACCCGGCTACCGCACGCTGATCACGCAGCTGTTCGTCGCCGGCGGCGACTACCTCGACTCGGACACCGTGTTCGGCGTCAAGGACGGCCTGATCGTCGACTTCGCCGAGCAGCGCCTCGAATTCACCTTCCGGATCTCAGGGAGCGGCGCATGAGCTACGACACCGACGTCATCGTGGTCGGCAGCGGCCCGGCCGGCGGCTCCGCCGCGCTGCTGCTCGCCACCTACGGCGTGCCGGCCGTGCTGGCCACCAAGTACGGCTGGATGGCCAACACGCCCCGCGCGCACATCACCAACCAGCGCACCATGGAGGTGCTGCGCGACCTCGGCGTCGAGGACAAGGCCCTCGCCGTGGGGACGCCGCCGGAGCTGATGGGTGACACCGTGCTCTGCACGTCGCTGACCGGGCCGGAGATCGGCCGGATCGCCAGCTGGGGCACCGGCGACCGTTCGGCGGCGGAGTACACCGCGGCCAGCCCGTGTCACATGATCGACCTGCCGCAGACGTACCTGGAGCCGATCCTCGCGAGCGAAGCCGCCGCGCGGGGCGCGAAACTGCGGCTGGACACGGAATTCCTCGACTTCACCCAGGACGCGTCCGGCGTCACCGCGCGGTTCCTCGACCGCGTGCGCGGCGACGAGTTCACGTTGCGCGCCAAGTACCTGATCGGCGCGGACGGCGCCCGCAGCCGCGTCGCCGAGCAGGCCGGGCTGCCGATCGCCGGGCAGACCGGTAAGGCCGGCAGCATGAACATCACGTTCACCGCCGACCTCGCGCCGTACGTGGCGCACCGGCCGAGCGTCCTCTACTGGGTGATGCGGCCGGGCGCGCACCTCGGCGGGATCGGGATGGGCCTGGTCCGGATGGTCCGGCCGTGGAACGAATGGCTGCTGACCTGGGGTTACGACATCTCCCAGGAGCCGCCGGAGGTCGACGTCGAAGAGGCGACGCGGCTGGTGCGCGACCTCGTCGGCGCCCCTGACCTCGACGTCGAGATCACCTCGACGTCGTTGTGGACGGTCAACCACAACTACGCGACCGAGTACCGCGCGGGCCGGGTGTTCTGCGCCGGGGACGCCGTGCACCGGCACCCGCCGTCCAACGGGCTCGGCTCGAACACGTCGATCCAGGACTCCTACAACCTGGCGTGGAAGCTCGCGATGGTGCTTCGCGGCGAAGCGGGCGAAGGGCTGCTGGACAGCTACAGCGCCGAGCGGGCGCCGGTGGGCAAGCAGATCGTCGACCGGGCGAACCTCAGCCGCGACCAGTTCGGGCCGATCTTCGCCGCGCTCGGCATCACCGGCGACACCGACGCCGACGGCATCACGGCCGGCCTCGAAACCTGCCTCGCGCCCACCGCCGAGGGCGCGCGGAAACGACGTGAGCTGGAGCAGGCGATCGAGCTCAAGCACTACGAGTTCAACGCGCACGGCGTCGAGCTGGACCAGCGGTACGCGTCGGGCGCGGTGCTGCCCGACGGCGTTTCGGTGCTTCCGGACCGGGATCCCGAGCTGTTCCACCAGCCGAGCACCGAACCGGGCGCGAAGCTGCCACACGCGTGGCTGGTCGGCCCGCACGGCCGTCGCGTGTCCACTTTGGACCTCGTGGGCGGCGGCCGCTGGACGGTCCTGACCGGCCTGACCGGCACCCCCTGGCGCGACGCGGCGGCCAAGGTGGGCGCGGAGCTGGGCCTGGACCTGCGAACGGTGCGCGTCGGCGAGCCGTCGTCCCGCGACGCCTACGGCGACTGGTCCCGCCTGAGCGCCATCGACGAGGACGGCTGCCTGCTGATCCGCCCCGACGGTTACGTGGCCTGGCGCCACGGCACAGCAACCCCAAACGCGGCAGCCGCCCTCCTCACAACCCTGAAGTCCCTCCTGGACCGTGCGTAAAGGGGCATCACCCGTGATCAGCGGGGCATCACGTGTGATTGAAGAGGCATCACGTGTGATTGGCGGGGCATCGCCGTGATGCCCCTCCAATCACAGGTGATGCCCGCTCAATCACGGGTGATGCCCGCTCAATCACGGGTGATGCCCGCTCAATCACGGGTGATGCCCCTCAGGGTGTGGTGACCTGGGTGAAGGTGACTGGGGTTTTCGGGGGGCCGCTGCCGTCGCCGATGTTCGACTTGGCCGTGTCGACGCCGCCCTGGGCGACCTTGTCCAGCACCGCCAAGCCCGGGTCGTCGATGCTGCCGAACACCGTGTACTCCGGTGGGATCTCCGTCTTGCCGAAGACCAGGAAGAACTGGGAGCCGCCCGAGTCGGGCTGGGCCGTCTTCGCCATCGCGAGGACGCCGCGGCCGTACGTCAGCTCGGGGAACACCTCGTCGCGGATCGTGTAGCCGGGGCCGCCGGTGCCGTCGCCGACCGGGTCGCCGCACTGGAGCATCTGCAGCCCGGCCGCCACGGACAGGCGGTGGCACGACGTGCCGTCGTAGAACCCCTGCTTCACCAGGCTCAGGAAGTTGACCACCGTGCACGGCGCGAGCGCGCGGTCGAGGGAGAGCCCGATGGCGCCCGCGCTCGTCGCGAGCCGCACGGGCACGGTGCCCGACGACGGAGCCGGGCCGTCGGGCGGCAGCGCGACCTTCTTGGGCGCCGGCGAGGTCGGGTCCGGGGTGAACGCGCAGGTCACCGGGTCGGCAAGGGGTTTCGGCCGTTTCGGCATCGGGGCCGGGCCGCTGTGGGGCAGCGTGTACGCGGCGCTCGGCTCGGTGGTGGCGGCCGTCGACAGCGGCGGCGGGGAGGCCGACGTCGAGGGCAGCGTCCCGATGGCGCTCTTGGGCAGGTCGTCACGCAGGAACCCGGGATAGCCCCAAGCCAGGAAGGCCAGCGCCATCAGAATGACGACGACGACCGAACCGATGATCAGCACGACGGCGGCGGGCGACGTCTTCTTCGGCGGCACGGGCGGCTGCCACTGCGGGTACTGGTAAGGCGGGTACGGAGGCCGCGGCCCACCCCCGTCCGGTCGGTCCCCCGGCGCGCCCGGCTCGCTCATCCCCGCTCCCCTCGTCAATCGCCCATTGTGCCGCGAAGGCCTCCTCCCCGGGAGGGAATCCGGAAAGGAGGCGCGGCCGATCAGCGTGTCACGGCAGCCCCCACGGCTCGCTCGCCCCACCCGGGGTGACCGGCCGCACCGCGAAGTCCGGCTTGTCACCCTTCCGGTACACGAACGCGTCCTCCCCGCGCCCCAGCTCCACCTGCACGTCCCCGGCGCCCGACCGCCGCCAGCGCCGAGCCCGCCCCCGCGCGTCCGTCACCACCAGCTCGCCCTCGATGCCCGGCCGCAGCACGCACGGCGCGCCCGCCTCGCTGTGCACCTTCAGCCACCGCGTCTTCCCGGCCACCCGGGACGCGCTCAGCAGGAACGCGCCCTCGGTGCGGAAGTCACGCAGCGCGATGTCACCCCACGCCGACGGCACTGCCGGGAACAGCCGGACCACGCCGCCCCAGCTCTGGACCAGCATGTCCTGCAGGGACTTCGCCGCCGACAACGGCGTCTCGATGACCGGCCCGGACTCCTTGTACATCGTGTTCGGCTGGATGAACCGCTGCTGCAGCTCGCCCAGGTAGAACGCCGCCTGGTCACCGCGCAGCATCTGCGCCGAGATCGACGCCGCGCCGGTGAACGTGTAGCCCTGCAGCGCGCCCTCGAAGCCGACCCAGTGGTTCAGCGACGTCTCGATGATCGCCCGGTGCTCCGGCTGCTCCCACGTGACGTCGTACAGCGGGTAGATCTGCAGCAGGTGCGAGTAGTGCCGGTGCGACTTCGCGAACGGGACACCGGCGCCGATCATGTACCCGTTGGCGTCGGCCGGGTAGTCGGCCAGCGTCGCGAGAACGTTCCGCCACTTCGACGCGAGCGCGTCGTCCGGCGCGGTCTGCAGCAGGGTCCGGCAGCCCCAGCGGATCAGCGACAGGTCGTAGTTGCAGTCCGGTGCGTTGACACCGTACTCGGGCGAGAACGTCGGCGGCAGGTGCAGCTTGCCGTCGGGGCCCGGCGCCAGGAAATGCAGGTAGTAGTTGATCGCCTTGCGCAGCAACGGGAACAGCGTGTCCCGCAGCAGCGATCGGTCCATCGTGTGCCGGTAGGACAGCCACACGTTGTGCAGCGCCCAGGTCAGGTTCCCGACCTCCGGCGTCGGCGTGTCCTGCCCCGGGATCCCGACCGGGAACCCGCTGGTGGCGTTCGAAACGCCGTTGAGCAACGTCATGTCGGTCGTGCGCGGGATGCCCGCCGAATCACTCTGGTACGGCGAAGCCACCTGGCTCGTCAGGTTGTCGCGGTACTTGCCCAGCGCGTAGCTGACGGCGTCGAGCTCCAGGTGGTTGGAGCCGTGGATCAGCCAGTACTCGAGCTGGACGTTCAGGTTCCACCACGTCGCCGGCCACGGCGTGTTCTCCAGCCACGGCCCGGACGTCGCCATCACCGGCGCCTCCCGCCGCGCCGCCGACGCCACCTTGTACAGCTGGATCCAGTAGAAGCTCTGCAGCCGGGTGTCCGGAATGGACAGGAAGCTCGCGCGGTAGTGGTCGTGCCACCAACGCCGGTGGTCCTGGGTGAGCGCGCCGAACGCCGGAGCCCGGCGGACCGTCGAGAGCGCCCGCGCCACCGACGTCTTCGCGGGATGCGACCACGCCACCGACGTGTACAGCGTCCGCGCGCCGCCGCGCGTGACCTCACGCCAGGCCGTGACGTGCTCGCCGCCGGCCAGCAGCGGCTGCACGGCCAGCCGTGCGTCACCGCTGCCCGACAGCTGCACCGGCGGGTTCGCGGTGTAGCCGGCCGGCGGTGGTTTGCCCCACACCGGGTCGGCGCGCGGGCTGACCGCCACGGCCGGGTGGAACACCCACCGGAACCCGCGTTCGCCGTCCGACGGCCGGACCTCGACGGCGAGCAACGACTGTCCGGTGTGGACGATCGCACGCAGGCTCAGGCTGCCCGCCGCCGTCGTGATCGTGCCGGTCAGCTCGGCGTTCCACAGGTCCAGCCGCCAGTCGATCGCGGTGATCGCGCCGACCGGCTCCAGGGTGAAGTACCCGATCGGCAGCCGCGCCAGGCCGAACAGCGAACCGAACTCCGGGCGGTGGTCCTGCACCTGGCTGTGCTGGACGTTGAACCGGAGCGCGTTGCGCCCGGGCTCGGCGTAGATGCCCGAGCCCAGGAACCCGTTGCCCAGAAACGGTCCCTCGTACCAGGTCTTCGGCAGCCGCCGCCAGTGCAGGTCCGCCGTGGCCAGGAACCCGGCCCAGCCGAAGTCGTCACTGCCGGGCACGTCGGCGAACGCGGGGGTGCGCCCCGCCGCGCCGGCGGCGATCCCGGCGAGCGCGCCGCCGAGCACGGTCCTGCGAGTGATGTCCATTCCGGCCTCCTTGTCGAAAGCGTGTTCAGCCCGGCAGCCCCCAAGCCGGTGCCGGGCCGAGCGCGGGGACGTCGCGCGGCCCGAAGTCCGGGCGTCGCCCGTGCGGGGTGATGACGGCGGTGCCGCCGCGGCGCAGCCCGATCGCGATCCGCCCGGGTCCGGCCGGGCGCCAGGGCAGGCGGCGGCCGTGCTCGTCGCGGACGTCGACGTCTCCGGCGACACCGTGCTGCAGGACCAGGGGCTCCCCGGCTTCGCTGTGCACGCGGACGAACTCCGTCGTGCCGCCGCGGCGGGACGCGTCCACGAGGAACGCGCCTTCCGCGCGCAGGCCGGCGATCGAGGCGTCACGCCAGGTCGCCGACACCGACGGGAAGACCTTGAGCACCCCGCCGGAGCCCTGCATGAGCATGTCCACAACGGACTGCGCGGCGGTGATCGGGCTTTCGATCGCGAAGTTCGAGCCTTCGCGGTACATCGTGTTCGCGGTCAGCTCGGTGTCGGCCACGACGTTGCGGTCGAGGAAGAACTTCAGGTAGCGCAACGCTTCTTCAGGTGAGTCCATCACGGACTTCATCGACGACGCGGCCGCGTAGCTGTAGCCGTGCCAAGCGGACTGGTCGGCCGCCCAGTGGTCGAAGGTGCGGGTCATGATGGCACGGTCACCGGTGCGGTCCCAGACCTTCTCCCGCAGCGGGTAAAGCCACAGCAGGTGCGAGAAGTGCCGGTGGGACGCGGCGAGCGGGACGCCGTCGCCGATCAGCACGCCGTTCGCCGGATCTTCGTGGTACGGCACCAGGTTCGCGCCGATCTCCCGCCAGACCGGCACGCGCGGCTCGTCGAGGCGCAGGATCCGCGCGGTGTCGACGAGGGTGCGGGCGGCCCACCGGATGAGGGAGAGGTCGTAGGTGCAGTCCGGCGCGTCGGCGTACTCCGGCGACCGGGTCAGCGGCAGGTGCAGGGCGCCGTCCGGGCCGGTGAACAGGAAGTGCCGGTAGAAGTTCAGCGCCTTCGCCAGGGTCGGGTACAGGACGTCGCGCAGCACCCGGCGGTCCATGTGGTGGCGGTAGGCCAGCCAGACGTTGTGCAGGCCCCACAACAGGTTTCCGGTCTGGTCGGTCTTCGACGTCGTCCCGGGGACGCCGACCGAGCGCGTGCCGCCGGGCCGCAGCCGCCAGTCCCCCGGGTGGGAGAGCGCGTACGTGTCGCCGTCACGGTAGGCCGGCGGGACGGACGTTTCGAGGTTCGCGTGGTCGCGCCGGAAGGTCTCGGTGACGGCGTCGAGCTCGGGGTGGTTGCTGCTGTTGACGATCGGGTAGGTGACCTGGACGTTGAGGTTCCACCAGACCGCGGTCCAGCTGTTGCCGACCTCCGGGAACCACGGGCCCCACTCGGACACGACCGGCCCGTCCGCACGGGTGGCGGCGGCGATCTTGTACAGCTGGATCCAGTAGAAGCGCTGGACCTGCTTGTCCGGCACGGAAACGAAGCTGCGCCGGTGGAAGTCGTTCCACCAGCGGCGGTGGCGGGCCAGCAGTGCGTCCGGGTTCGCGGCCAGGGCCTTCTTCACGGCGGAAAGCGCGTCCGCGGTGTGCGTCGTGCCCGGGAAGCTGTAGGCGACGGTGGCGGCGAGGAGCCGCCGGCCGCCGATCGCGCGCTCCCGCCAGGCCGTCGTGTAGCCGCCGCCGGCGAGCATCGGCTGCGCGCAGTAGCCGTCGCCGGTCTCGGGCGCGGGGTTCGCGACGTACTCGGGTGGCTTGCGGACGGTCCGGGTGGTCGCGGACTCCAGCGGCTGGAAGGCCCACGCGGCCCCGGCCTCGCCCGCGCTGGGTGTCATCGAGAAGAGCAGCACGCCGAGGTCGTTGTGCACGACGGCGGAGAACGCGACCGAGCCCTGGGTGGTGGTGATGGTGCCGCCCAGCTCGGCGTTGTAGAGGTCGAGCGTCCAGTCGACGGCGGTGATCGCGCCGGCAAGGGTGAGCGTGAGGTAGCCGATCGGCAGGCGGGACAGCCCGATCCCGGCCTCCCACTGGATCCGCTGGTCTTGCACCTGGCTGTGGCTCAGCATCACCTTGAGCACCTGCGGCGTCTTCCCGGCGTAGACCTGCGCGCCGAGGTAGCCGTTCGCGAGGAACGGGCCTTCCTGCCAGTTCTTCGGCAGCCGCTTCCAGACCATGCGCGCGTCGGTGGCGACGTCGCGGTGCGGGGTGCCCCCGGCCGACGCCGGCGGGGCCGCCCAAGCCCAGAGCCCGCCGAACGCGGCAGCACCCGCGACGACCGAGGCGGAGCGGAGCAGGGTACGCCGCGACACTGCGTCCATGAAGCGTCCTTTCGCATTCATACTACGTTTCACGAGATCCACAGGCGGCGTGCGGCCATATTTGCAGACATAGCCCCATAAGGCCAGAGCCATTCACCCGGAAAGCGGCAAAGACATCCGATGTATCCCGGGAACTTGCCTGCCGGCTCGGTCGTCTACCGGACATGGCCCTTCTCCGGCGGCCCCGGCCGGTGGCACCACCGGGGACGTTCGACCGGATCGACGACGTCCGAAGCGCGATCCGGACGCTCTACACCCGACTGCCGGTGAAGGCGTTCGGCACGCTCGAGCTGCCACCCCCACCGGGCCGCGACCCGCTGGTCGAGGCCCAGCACACGGCGGCGGCGATGACCCGGCACCTCGGCATCGGCGACACGCGGGTGATCGTGGCGTTCAGCCCGCTCGGCGGGCACGTCGGCGAGGTCGAGCTGGGGCCGGGCCCGGAATACTTCGTCACGCTCAGCCCGCACTACCAGGACGACCCGCGGGACATCCCCGCGGTGCTGGCACACGAGGTGATGCACATCTTCCTGCACCGCCACGGCCTGTCCCAGGCGGAGATCTTCGTGGACACGGCGACGCTCTACCTCGGCATCGGCCGCCCGATGCTGGCGGCGTACCGCGTCGACGTCCTGCAGGGGCGCTACACCCGCCGCCGGACGACGTCCCGCGTCGGGTACCTGTCACCGCCGGAGATGGGGTACGTACTGGCGAAGCGCGCGCTGGCGTTCGGCGAGGAGGTTCGCCCGTTCACCGGCGCGGCGGACGGCGCTTACCGGCTGGGGCACGAGCGGGCCCTCTCGGATTACGCGCGGCTCCCGCTGGGGCGCCGGGTGACGGCCCGCTGCCCGACCTGTAGCTCGCTGTTCCGCTGCCAGACCTAGACGTCCGGCAGCGGAGGCAACGCCGGAGTCCACAGCCAGCGCTCGAAGAACTCCTCGAGCGACCGCCCGGCGTAAGCCTCGGCAGCCAGCACGAACTCACCCGTGTTCACCAGCCCATGCCGATGGTCCCCGGTCCAGGACTTCAACAACGCGAAGAACGCCGGATCCCCGATCTCCGCCCGAAGCGCGTGCAACGTCAGCGCCCCACGCTTGTACACCCGCTCATCGAACATCCGGGCAACCCCAGGATCCGCGATCCGAACATCAGCAGGCTTCGCCTTGACACGAGCGTGCCACGACCGGGCCAAAGCCGAAGCCGGCTGGCCGCCCGACTCCTCCGACCACAACCACTCCGCGTACGTCGCGAAGCCTTCGTTCAGCCAGATGTGGCTCCAGTTCGCCACCGTCAGGCTGTTGCCGAACCACTGGTGGGCCAGCTCGTGCACCACCAGCCGCTCGTACGTGCGGCGGCCGTCGACGTGGTTGGCGCCGAAGATCGCCATTCCCTGCGCCTCGATCGGGTCGTCGAGGTCGTCGTCGGTGACCACGATGACGTACTCGCCGAACGGGTACGGGCCGAACAGCCGCTGCAGCATCTCGATCATCCGGCCCTGCCGGCCGAAGTCCCGCTCGAACGCGCGGCGCAGACGTGGAGGTACCGCCGCGCGCTGCGGCACGGACTCGGCCACCGACTCGACGTGCCCGCGGCCGAAGCCCAGGATCAACCGGCGGGCACCCGCGAGACCCGGCGCCATCCAGCCGCGGCCGGTCAGCTCCAGCTCGTCGTAGCGGCCGACCTGGACACTCATCAGGTACGTGGCCGTCGGCTCGGGGCGTTCGAAGACCCACCTCGTCGTGCTGGACGCCGTCGCGCGCTCGACCAGGTCGCCCGTCACCGCCACGAAGTACGGCGACGCCGTCGTCACGCTGACCCGGTACGTCGCCTTGTCCGACGGGTGGTCGTTGCACGGGTACCACGACGGCGCCCCGACCGGCTGGCTCGCCACCAGCGCGCCGTCGGTCAGCTCGTCCCAGCCGACGTCGCCCCAGCGGCTGCGCACCGGACGCGGGTTGCCGACGTAGTGGACCTCGACGGTGAACGTCGCGCCGGCCACGATCGACTTGGCCGGACGCACGTGCAGCTTCGCGCCGCGCTTCAGGTACTTCGCGGGCTTCCCGTCGACCAGCACGCGGTTGATCCGGAACTCGCCGAAGTCGAGGCTGACGCGCGACAGCGCCAGCGTCGCCACCGCGGTGAGCACCGCCGAGGCCGACAGCCGGTTCGGCGCGACCTTGTAGTCGAGGGTCAGCTCGTAGTGCCGGACCCGGTAGCCGCCGTTGCCGTGCGCGGGCAGGTAGGGGTCACCGGAAGTATCCGCACCGGGTGCCGGAGCAGGAGCCTTCGAAATCACCCGTTGCGAACCTTTCCTCGAGCGGCCGTACCAAACCAGGCTCGCACGCCACGAGTGAGTCCGGCGAGCCCGGTGGGTACTTCGTGACCTTCTTGCCTACTTGCCCGTCCACGCGGAGATCGGGTTGCCCAGCCAGCGCGTGTCGGCAGGCACCTCGTCGCCGCGAGTCACCAGCGAGCCCGGGCCCACCGTGGTGCGCGCGCCGATGCCCGCGCCCGGCAGCACGATGCCGTGCGGGCCGAGCGTCGCGCCCTCGCCGAGCGCCACGCGCGACATGCTCATGATCCGGTCGTGGAACAGGTGCGTCTGCACGACGCAGCCGCGGTTGATCGTCGCGCCGTCACCCAGCTCGACCAGGTCGGCCTCGGGCAGCCAGTACGTCTCCAGCCACACGCCGCGGCCGATCTTGACGCCCATCGTGCGCAGCCACGCGCTCAGCAGCGGGGTGCCGCCGACCGAGCCGATCAGCCACGGCACCGCGAGCGCCTCGACGAACGTGTCAGCCAGCTCGTTGCGCCAGACGAAGGAGCTCCACAGCGGGTGGTCGACCTCGCGGAACTTGCCGACCAGCAGCCACTTCAGCACGGTCGCGGTCAGCGCCGCGACGATCCCGGCGGCCAGCAGGGCCGGCCCGGCCAGCAGCAGGGCGACGCCGAAGCCGTACGCGGAAGCGACCCACAGCAGCCCGAACGCGACCGACACGGTCAGCGCGACCCCGCACATCACCGGGATGATCCGGCACAGCTCGACCAGCGCCCGCGCCGCCTTGAGGTGCAGCGCCGGGGTGTAGGTGCGGCTCGTGTCGGCCTCGCCGACCGCGCGACGCACCGGCAGCGGCGGCATGCCGAGGTACGACGAGCCCTTCTTCGCCTTCAGCGGCGTCGAGGACAACACACCCACGAGTCCGCGCTTGGGCACCGAACGGCCGGGCGCGGTCATCCCCGAGTTGCCGAGGAACGCCTGCTTGCCGATCCGCGCCGGGGCGACGTGCAGCCAGCCGTGGCCGAGCTCGTAGGTGGCGACCATGGTGTCGTCGGCCAGGAACGCGCCGCTGTCGACCTTGGTCATCTTCGGCAGCGCGAGCACGGTCGACGCCTCGACGTTGCGGCCGACCTTCGCGCCGAGCAGCCGCAGCCACACCGGCGTGAACAGGCTGGCGTACAGCGGGAACAGACCTTCGCGGGCCATGCTCATCAGGCGCTCGGTCGCCCAGACCTGCCACGCGACGCGGCCGTGCACCGGGTGGTAGCCCTCGACCATGCCGACGCTCAGCGCCCGGACGCCGACCAGCACGAGCAGCATGTACGCCAGAAAGTACGCGGCCGTGGCGACCGGCACGAAGACCATCGCCTGGACGAACGCGTCGAGGAGCGTCGGGGCGCCGGCGATCGCGTAGCCGAGCACGGCGACGCCCGCCAGCGCGGCGATGCCGGGCAGGAACCCGAGCAGCAGCGAGGTCGCGCCGTAGACGGTGGCCCAGAAGTGCGACCGCGGCGGGCGGCTCGACGGCCACTTCAGCGCGTCACGCTCGTCCTTGGAAACGCGCGCCGCGGGCGAACCGGCCCAGCGCTGCCCGGCCGGGACGGCGCCGCGGACGGTCGAACCGGCCGCGATCTCCGCGCCCTTGCCGATGCGCACCCCGGGGAACAGCGTGCTGCGCGCGCCGATGCGGGCTTCCGCGCCGACGCGGACCTTGCCGATGTGCACGACGTCGCCGTCGACCCAGTGGCCGGACAGGTCGACCTCGGGCTCGATCGCGGCGCCGCGGCCCAGCTTCAGGAAGCCGGTGACCGGCGGCGGCGAGTGCAGGTCGACGTCCTTGCCGATCCGCGCGCCGAGCGCCTTCGCGTACGTCGTCATCCAGGACGCGCCGGCGACGCTGTCGGCTCCGGAGAACTCGGCCAGCTTCTCGGCCGTCCACAGTCGCAAGTGGACACTCCCGCCGCGCGGGTAGGTGCCCGGGCGGACGCCCGAGAGCAGCACGCGCGAGCCACCGGCGGCGATCGCGATCCGGCCGGCCGGGCTGAACAGCACGACCCAGGCCAGGCCGAGCCACGCCCAGTTGAGCGTCGGCGCCCAGGTGACCCCGAGCAGCGCCATCGTGTTCGAAAGCGCGGCGGCGAGCGTCGCCCAGCGGAGGCCGACCAGGCCCATGAGCGGGACCATCAGCAGCGTCTGGACCACACCGGCGCGACGCGGGGTCGGCGCGATGTCGCGGCGTTCGGTGGCCGCGCCGCTCAGCGCGTCCAGCATCGCGGCCAGCGCGCCCAGCTTCGGGTGGGCGTAGACATCGGCGACCGACACCTGCGGGTGCCGGGTGCGGATGCGGGCGACCACCTGCGCGGCGGTCAGGCTGCCGCCGCCGTGGGTGAAGAAGTCGGCCTTCGGGTCGTCGACCGACACACCGAGGATCTCGGCCCAGCCTTCGGCGAGCCACGTCTCGGTCGGCGACAGCCCGGTGGCGTCCACAGTGGACAGCGGCCACGGGAGGGCGTTGCGGTCGACCTTGCCGGAGGTGCGGGTCGGCAGGTCTTCGACGACGGCCAGCAGCGGCACCAGCGCGGCGGGCAGGTGCTCGCGCAGCCGGTTCGCGGCGTCGTCGTGGTTGAAGGGCTCGTCGCCGGGGACGACGTAGCCGACGAGGACCTGGTTGCCGGCCTTGGTGCGCCGGATCGCGGCGGCCGCGCCCTGCACGCCCGGCAGGGCCTGCAGCGCGGCGTCGACCTCGCCCAGCTCGATGCGGCGGCCGCCGAGCTTGACCTGCTCGTCGAGCCGGCCGAGGAACAGCAGGCCGTCTTCTTCGGCGCGGACCATGTCGCCCGAGCGGTAGGCGCGCTGCCAGCCCAGCGACGGCAGCGGCGCGAACTTCTCGGCGTCCTTCTGCGCGTCGAGGTAGCGGGCCAGGCCGACACCCCCGATGACCAGCTCGCCGGTCTCGCCCATGGCGACCGGCTCGCCCTCGTCGTTGACCACGGCGAGCTGCCAGCCGGCCAGCGGCAGGCCGATCCGGACCGGGCCCTCGCCGGTCAGCTGCGCGGCGCAGGCGACGACGGTGGCCTCGGTCGGGCCGTAGGTGTTCCAGACTTCGCGGCCTTCGACGGCGACGCGCTCGGCCAGCTCCGGCGGGCACGCTTCGCCGCCGAAGATGAGCAGGCGGACGTCCTCGAGCGCGTCGGCGGGCCACAGCGCGGCCAGCGTCGGCACGGTCGAGACGACGGTGATGCGCTGCGCGACCAGCCACGGGCCGAGGTCGACGCCGGTGCGGACCAGCGCGCGCGGCGCCGGCACCAGGCAGGCGCCGTGGCGCCAGGCCAGCCACATCTCTTCGCAGGAGGCGTCGAAGGCGACACTCAGGCCGGCCAGGACGCGGTCGCCGGGACCAATGGGCTCCTCGGCGAGGAACAGCTCGGCCTCGGCGTCGACGAAGGCGGCGGCACTCGCGTGGGTCACCGCGACGCCCTTGGGCTTGCCGGTGGAGCCGGAGGTGAAGATGATCCACGCGTCGTCGGCCGGGCCGGGGACGCCGTCCCGCCCGCCCGGGGTGCTGTGGACGTTGATCTTGCCGTCGGTCGCGACCGCGGCGACCTGGGCCTCTTCGAAGACCAGCTCGGCGCGCTCGTCCGGGTCGTCCGCGTCGACCGGCACGTAGGCGGCGCCGACGGACAGGGTGGCGAGGATCGCGACGTACAGCTCGGCGGTGCCGGAGGAGATCCGGATGCCGACGCGGTCGCCGAGGCCGACGCCGTAGCCGCGCAGGCGGCGGCCGTAGGCGTCGATCTCCTCCAGCAGCCGGCGGTAGGTCAGGACGGTGGTGCCGTCGTCGATCGCGGCGGCGTTGGGGTGCCGCTCCGCGGTGGTGGCGACGATGTCGAGCAGGGTGCGCTCGCTGGCGCCGAGGCCGGACCAGAACAGCGCCCGGTCGGCGACCGGGGTGGTCGAGGGCGCGTGCGTCACTTCGGCGACGCACGCGAGCGGCGCGGTGATTTCCGCGGCGGATTCGGCGGGTTCGATCGTGACGGTCATCGGGCGTTCACCTCGACCGGAACGAAGACGTGCAGGGACGAACTATGGGCGCGCAAGCCCATCACTCACCTTCCGCGAGCCTCACCGGGCTTGCACTCCTGAATGAGGCGCCCGCAACGACCCTCCACCATACTCGCAGATGAAGGAAACATATCTTCGAGATCACGACGGAGTGTCGGACCTCACCAAGACCGCCCTGACCAGCGTGATCCAGGTCGCACCGAGCGGACCACGCCGGCCGGACGTCAGCTGGGACGTCAAAAACTCACCGGGACTTGGCGGGCCTGGCCGCTTTTCCGCCGACCTTCGGCTTCGCCTTCTTTTCCCGGACACGCACATTCACCCGAACGGGGCTGCCGGTGAAGCCGAACCGCTCACGGAACTTGCGTTCGATGAACCGGCGATAGCCCGCTTCGAGGAATCCGGTGGTGAACAGGACCAGCGTCGGCGGCCGAATGCCCGCCTGCGTCGCGAACAGCACCTTCGGCTGCTTCCCGGAGCGGACCGGCGGCGGGGTGGCCGCGACGAGGTCCGACAGCCACGCGTTGAGCTGGCCGGTCGGCACCCGCTGGTCCCACGAACCCAGCGCCGTCCGCAGCGCCGGCGCGAGCTTGCGCACCGAGCGGCCGGTCAGCGCCGAGATGTTGACCCGCTCGGCCCACGGCACGCGGACCAGGCCGCGCTCCAGCTCGCGGACCATCGCGTGGCGGCGGTCCTCGTCGACGAGGTCCCACTTGTTGAACGCCAGCACGCAGGCGCGCCCGGCCTCGACGACCATGGTCAGCACCCGCAGGTCCTGCTCCGAAAGCGGCTCGGCCGCGTCGAGCAGCACGATCGCGACCTCGGCCGCGTCGATCGCGGTCTTGGTGCGCAGCGAGGCGTAGTACTCGGCGCCGGCGGCGAAGTTGACGCGCTTGCGCAGGCCCGCGGTGTCGACGAACCGCCAGGTCTCGCCGTCCAGCTCGACCAGCGAGTCGACCGGGTCGACGGTGGTGCCCGCGACCGAGTCGACGACCGAGCGCTCCTCGCCCGAAAGCTTGTTGAGCAGGCTCGACTTGCCCACGTTCGGCTTGCCGACCAGCGCGACGCGCCGCGGCCCCGACGTCACGGCGCCGCCTTCGCGCGGCGACTCGGGCAGGGCCTTGAGGATGGCGTCGAGCAGGTCGCCCGAGCTGCGGCCGTGCAGGGCGCTGACCGGGTGCGGCTCGCCGAGGCCGAGCGACCACAGCGACGCGGTGTCCGCGAGCAGGCGGTCGTCGTCGACCTTGTTGGCGGCCAGCAGCACCGGCTTCTTCGAGCGGCGCAGGACGCGCGAGACGGCCTCGTCGGTGGCCGTGGCGCCGACCGTGGCGTCGATCACCAGCAGGACGGCGTCCGCGGTCTGCATGGCGAGCTCGGCCTGGGCGGCGACGGAGGCCTGCAGCCCGGTCGCGTCCGGCTCCCAGCCGCCGGTGTCGACCAGGGTGAACTTGCGGCCGCCCCAGTAGGCGTCGTAGGCGACGCGGTCGCGGGTCACGCCCGGCACGTCCTGCACGACGGCTTCGCGGCGCCCGAGGATGCGGTTGACCAGCGTCGACTTGCCCACGTTCGGGCGGCCGACGACGGCGAGCACCGGCTGCGCGAGCGCGGCCTCTTCGGCCAGCTCGGCCGCCTCGATCTGCGCGTCGAGCGCGGCGAACTCGGTCTCCTCGGACCAAGTGCCGTCGACTTCGCCGATGCTGTCCAACTCTTCCATCACTACCCAATTTCCCTTACGGCGTAGCGAATCCGTTTTCGCTACGCCAATCGTCCAAAGTCTTCACGAGCGCCGCGAGCTCGCCGCGCAGCTCTTCGGTGCCCTGGTCGAGCCCGGTCTTGCCGGGGCCGACCTTCGGCGTGAACGGCTCCCCCACGAGGATGTCCACGCGCGGGCGCCAGCGCCGTCTGCCGTCGGCCGGCTTGCGGGTCCCCCGCGTCGCGACCGGGAGCACGGTCGCGCCGGAGGCCCGGACCAGCCAGGCCGCGCCGCGTTCGGCCGCGCCGACGTCGCCCGCGCCGCGGGTGCCTTCGGGGAAGATCCCGACGACACCGCCGCCCTTGAGCACGCCGACCGCGGTGAGCAGCGGCTTGCGGTCGATCTCGCCGCGCTTGAGCGGGATCTGCCCGATCGCTCGGAAGAACTTCCCGACGAGCCCGGTGAACATCTCGGCTTTGACCAGGAACGCCGAACGCCGGGGAAGCATTCCGAAGATCAGCTGCGGTTCGATCATGGAGCTGTGGTTGGCGATCACGAGCACCGGCCCGGTGGCGGGCATGCGCTCCCGGCCGTGCACGCGGATGCGGAAGGCCGACCGCAAATGGTACCGGCCGAAGATCCGGCCGGCGTCGTGGAGCCAGCCGACGGAGCCTTCCGGCAGTCCGTCAGCTTTCATCGCGCCACTTCTTCTTTGCAGTCCGCCAGGATGCCGCGGTGGCTGGCCAGCTCGCTGAGGGCGACGATCACCTGGTCGATCGACAGTTCCGAGGTGTCGACGTGCACGGCGTCGTCGGCCTCGCGCAGCGGGGAGGCGGCCCGGGTCGAGTCGAGGTGGTCGCGGCGCTCGACGCTGGCCAGCGCGTCGGCGACCGACGACTTGCGCCCGGCGGCGGTGTCCTGGGTGCTGCGGCGCGACGCGCGGACGTCGGCGGAGGCGGTGAGGTAGACCTTGAGCGGCGAGTCCGGCACCACGACGGTGCCGATGTCCCGGCCCTCGACGACGATGCCGCCGCGGTGCCCGACGACGTCGTCGATGATCCGCCGCTGCCGCGCGACCAGCAGCTCACGCACGTGCGGGACCGCCGAGACCGGCGAGACGGCCTTGGTGACCTCGGGCCCCCGGATGTCGGCGGCGACGTCGTCCGCGCCGAGGCGGATCTCGGGCCGGTCGGGGCTGGTGCCGATGCCGAAGTCGGCGGTGTCGGCGACCCGGGCGACGGCTTCGGCGTCAGCGGGATCGACCCCGGCGCGCAGCACGGCGAGGGTGACCATCCGGTACATGGCGCCGGTGTCGAGGTAGCCGGCCCCGAGCCGCTGGGCGAGCTTGCGCGCGACGGTGGTCTTCCCGGTCCCCGACGGGCCGTCCAGCGCGACCACACCACGTAGGGCTCCCGTCACCGGCACTCTCCTCGCGTTCTCGACATGGCTGGGCCGACCCCCATTCTGCCGGTCGGGGTGCGGAGGAGATCAGTCGCCCCGCGTGCCGAAGCGCTCCACCACGAGCGCGAGGCGCTCGTCACGGTGGACCGGGGACAGCCGATGGCCCCGGTCCAGCATCACCAGCCCGTGCAGCGTGCTCCAGAACACCTCGGTCAACGCGCCCGCGTTCCGCTCGTCCGCCGTCGGCTGGATGACCGCGAAGAGCTCCTCGAAGCACGCCTTCATCACGTCCGGGGTGTCGTCCTGGGCGAACCGCAGTTCCGACGCGTGCGTGAACATCGCGTCGTAGAGGCCCGGTTTCACCTCGGCGAAGGCCACGTACGCCTCCGCCACCCCGCCGAGGCCGCCGGGGCGGGCCGCCACCAGCGTCGCCGCCAGCTCGGCGAAGCCCTCCAGCGCGGCAGCCGCCATGATCGCGTCCTTGCCGCCGGGGAAGTGGCTGTAGAGCACCGGCTGGCTGTACTCGATCAGCGCCGCCAGCCGCCGGGTCGTGACGGCGTCCCAGCCTTCCGCCTCGGCCAGCTCCCGGGCCGCGGTGACGATCCGCTGGCCGCGCTCGGTCCGGTCGCGCACACGCCGTTGTCGCTGGGTCATACGTCACACGCTAGCACTGCTAGACAAACTAGCGCCGCTAGATTAGCGTTGCTAGCAATCCTAGCGATGCTAGAAAACTGGAGGGAACACCATGATCGTCGCCGGTTACGTCCTCGTCGGGCTCGTCTCGCTCGGGATCATCTACGTCGGCCTCAACTACCTCTTCGCGCCGGCCAAGATCGCCGCGGGCTTCGGCTTCACCGAAGTCCCAGAGAACGCCCAGACCTTCCTCAACGTCAAGGGCGGCCGCGACATCGGCGCCGGCCTGGTCCCGCTGGCGCTGCTGGTCTACGGCGACCCGCACGCGCTGGGCTGGGCCTTCCTCGCCGCCGCGCTCTGGCCCGTCTTCGACATGCTGATCATCCTGCGCCACCGGGGGAAGAAGGCCATCGCGTTCGGCGTCCACGGCCTGACCGCCGTCGTGATGGTCGTCGCGTCGGTGCTGCTCCTGCTCGGCTGAACGTCGCGAAACGGACACGTGGGTTACGGTGGTTGGGTGAACGTCGAAGTAACCCCTCTTCCCGGCATCGGGGTCCGCAAGGACTTCAGCACCCGTACCGGCCGCCGCATCGGCGTCGTGTCGCAGCGGGACGGCCACACCGAGCTCATCGTGTCCAAGTCGGACGACCCGGACGCCTGCGCCGCCTCGATCCCGCTGACCGCGGACGAGGCGGGCACGCTGGCCAACCTCCTCGGCGCGCCGCAGCTGGTCGCGCAGCTCACCGAGGAGCACCAGGACCTGCCGGGGATCAGCACGAAGCAGCTGCCGATCAAGCCGGCCGGGCCCTTCGACGGGCGCACGCTCGGCGACACGGCGATGCGCACGCGCACCGGCGTCTCGGTGGTCGCGGTGGCCCGGGCGGGGCAGGTGCACCCTTCGCCGACGCCCGACTTCGCGCTCACCGGCGGCGACCTGCTGGTCGCCGTCGGCACGAGCGAAGGCCTCGAGGCCGCCGCCAAGATCCTGAAGTACGGCTGAGCCGACCATGGACCACACCGCACTGTCCCTGATCGAACTGGGGGCGGTCTTCTTCGTGCTGGGCGCGCTCGGGCGCCTGGCCGGCAAGATCGGCCTCTCCCCCATCCCGCTCTACCTGCTCGGCGGCCTCTGCTTCGGCTCCGGCGGGCTGATCCCGCTGACCGACATCGGCGGCTTCACCCACCTGGCCAGCGAAATCGGCGTCGTGCTGCTGCTGTTGCTGCTGGGCTTGGAGTACTCCGCGGCCGAGCTGTTCACCGGCCTGCGCCGGTCCTGGACGGCCGGGCTGCTCGACATCGTCCTCAACGCCGCCCCGGGCGCGGCCGTCGCGCTGCTGCTGGGCTGGGGCCCGGTCGGCGCGATGGTGATGGCGGGCGTCACGTACATCTCGTCGTCCGGGATCGTCGCGAAGGTGCTGGGCGACCTCGGCCGGCTCGGTAACCGCGAGACGCCGGTGGTGCTGTCGATCCTCGTGTTCGAGGACCTGGTGATGGCGCTCTACCTGCCGATCCTGACGGCGGTGCTGGGCGGCGTCTCGTTCCTGGGCGGCCTGGAGGCCGTCGGGATCTCGCTGCTGGTGATCACTGTGGTGCTGGTGATCGCGCTGAAGTTCGGCCGGTACGTCTCGGCGGCCGTCGACAGCCCGGACCGCGAGGTGTTCCTGCTCAAGGTCCTCGGCGCGGCGCTGCTGGTGGCGGGCCTGGCCTCGGCGATGCAGGTGTCGGCCGCGGTCGGCGCGTTCCTGCTGGGCATCGCGATCTCGGGGTCGACGGCGGAGAACGCGACGCACATGCTCGAGCCGCTGCGCGACCTGTTCGCCGCGGTGTTCTTCGTGGTGTTCGGCCTCAACACGAACCCGGCGTCGATCCCGCCGGTGCTCGGCTGGGCGATCGTGCTGGCGGTGGTCACGACGCTGACGAAGGTCGGCACCGGCTGGTGGGCCGCGCGCCGTCAAGGCATCGGGAAGATGGGCCGGGCGCGGGCCGGAGCGGCCTTGGTGGCACGAGGCGAGTTCTCGATCGTCATCGCGGGCCTGGCGGTGACGGCGGGCGCGGTCAAGGGCGAGCTGGCGGCGTTGGCGACGGCGTACGTCCTGCTGATGGCGATCCTCGGCCCGACGGCGGCCCGGGTGGTGGAGCCGATCGCCCGCGCACTGCAACGAAAGTCGTCCACCCGGACAGCACCGGCCGAAGCAAGCTAGCCCGGTCCAGAGCGCCCCAATGTGGCGTTGGGTGCATCCAACGCACCCAATGTGGCGTTCGGTGCGTCCAACGCACCGAGCGCCACATTGGGGCGCATGGGGGTCTGGGTCAGCGCAGGTCCGCCCGGCCCGCCGACGGCACGTGCGCGCCGCCGCCCGGGGTCGGGTGGGTGGTCGCCGCCGGGACCACTCCCGCCAGCGGGACCGATGCCGAGGTCCGGGCCAGGTCCAGCGTCACCCGGCCCGGCTGGGCCGGCCCGCGGATGAAGCTGCCGTCCGTGCCGCCGATGATCAGCGCCAGCGCGTGGCCCTTCGGCACCACGTGGTCGGTCGAGGCCAGCCGGAACGTCATCGAGTACGCCGTCCCCGGCGTCAACGGGCGTTCCTGCGACAGCGACGCGTAGTTCGCCAGGTCCGCCCAGCCGCGGCTGAGGATCGTGTAGTTCACCTTCTTCACGTCCGCCGACGCGATCTTGTAACAAGCGTCGTCCCCGGACGTCGACGAGCCCCAGCAGTTCTCGGTCGTCCCCGTCTTGATCCCCTCGCCGCTGCCGGCGAAGTTGCGGATCGTCGCCGGGCCGAGGTCCACCAGCAGCGCCGAAAGCCGGGCCGACGCCGTGCTCGGCGTCGCCGTCACGGTGACCGACGTGGTCCCGGAGACCTGCAGGTCCGAGGCCAGCGTCCCGGTCGAGTAGGTCAGCGCCGCGCTGCCCGGGTTGGTCACCCAGGTGTCTTCGCCGAGGTTCGGGTTGTCGGTGAACGACGCGGTTCCCGACGCCGCCGACGTGCCGAGCGTGCCGCCGGTGTGCGGCCGCAGCGTCGTCGCCACGGCGTTCGCCGCCGGGTAAGCGCTCTGGTCGGCCCACTGGTCCGGCTGCCGCTCGACGCTCGCCTGCGGCCCGTTCTGCACGCCGTTGTCCACGCCGAGCAGGTAGTGGTCGAACCACCGGTGCAGCAGGTCGACCCAGGCGGAGCGGCGGTAGTCGAACGGGTCGACGTGCCCGGTCTGCGACAGCCAGATCTTCTTCTCGACCTTCAGCCCGGCCCACCACTGTCCGAAGTGGATGGTCTTGACGTTGAGGTCGTTGACGCCGTGGGAAAGCAGTACGCTCGCCCGCACGCTGCCCGCGTGCGCCGCGTAGTCGCGTTCGGCCCAGAGCGGCCCGTAGTCGCCGTTGGCCGTCGCGCCCTGCCGGAGGAGCTGGTTCTGCGCCGAGCAGTTCTGCCCGCTGTTGCGCGCCTCGACCGTCTGCGCCAGCCCGTCCGGGTTGAAGCCGAAGGTCGCGCCGTCGGAGCGGTAGTAGTCGTACCAGGAGCTGATCGCCGAGATCGGCACGATCGTCTTCAGCCCGGCGACACCGGTCGCCGCGACGCCGTTGGCGATCGTGCCGTCGTAGGACTTCCCGATCATGCCGACGTTCCCGCTGCTCCACCCCGCGGTCACCGCGGTGCCGCCGGTCTTCGCGCTGTAGCCGGTCGCGCGGCCGTTCAGCCAGTCGACGACCTTGCGCGCCGAGTCGACGTCCGAAGTGCCGCCGACGTCGGCACAACCGGCCGAGCGGTTCGTCCCGGCCAGGTCGACCAGCACCGCGGCGTACCCGCGCGGCACGAAGTAGTTGTCGTAGAACAGCGGGAACTTCACCGGTTTCCCGGCGCTGTCGTAGGTCTTGAGCTCGCTTTCGTTGCCGCGCCCGCAGCAGGAGTAGTACGGGCTGGCGTCCATGATCACCGGCACGCCCGAGGTCAGCTCGCTCGGCCGCACGATGTCGGCGGCGACGCGGTCGGGCCTGCCGTCGCCGTCACCGTCGTGGCCGATGTCGACCCAGACGGTTTCGCGGATCGCCTTCGCGTAGTCGTAGACCGGGTCGCTCGCCGCGGGGGCCGCGTGCGCCACCCCGGGGAGGAACGACGTGAAGAGGACGAGCGCGAGCAGTGCCAGACCGGATCGCATGCGTCAACGCTGGCAGTGGCGGCGGTCTCGCGCCACGGCGGAAAGTCGGTTGTTACAGCTCCACGTTGCGGTAGAGCGCGCCGACCTCGCCCTTGGTCAGCCGCCGGATCGAGCCGACGCGCTGGTTGCCGAGCTGGACGTCGCCGACCGCGGTGCGGACCAGCTTGAGCACCGGGTGCCCGGTGTCCTTGAGCAGGCGGCGCACGATGTGCTTCTTGCCCTCGTGGATCACCAGCTCCACCAGCGACTTTCCGGAGTGCATGTCCTTGACCCGGAACTGGTCGACCTTCACGATGCCGTCCTCGAGCTCCCAGCCCTTGCGGAGCTCCTTGCCGAGCCCGCGCGGGACGAGGCCGTCGACCTCGGCGAGGTAGGTCTTGAGCACCCGGTAGGACGGGTGCATCAGCCGGTGGCCGAGGTCGCCGTCGTTGGTCAGCAGCAGCAGGCCCTCGGTGTTCTCGTCGAGGCGGCCGACGTGCACGACACCGGGCGTCTCCTCGTAGCGGCCCATCAGGTACTCGCCGACGCACGGGCGGCCGCGGTCGTCCGACATCGTCGAGTGGACGCCCTTGGGCTTGTTGAAGGCGAGGTAGATCAGGTCGTCGCGGAGGTTCACGCGGGTGCCGTCGACGTGGATGACCGCCTCGTCCGGGTGCACCCGGCGGCCCAGCTCGGTGACGATCTGGCCGTCCACCTCGACCCGGCCGGCCGCGATCAGGTCCTCCGCCGCGCGCCGCGAGGCAACGCCGGCCTGCGAGAGCACCTTCTGCAGCCGGACGCCGTCGGGGTGTTCACTGGATGTCATCGATGGAGTCCACTTCGGGTAGCAACGGAGCGATGGCGGGCAGGTCGTTCAGTGACGACAGCCCCAGTCGCTCCAGGAACAGCTCGGTCGTCACGTACAGCGTGCCGGTCGTCTCGGGGTCGGTGCCCATCTCTTCGATGAGGCCTCGCGCGAGCAGCGTCCGGATCACGCCGTCCACGTTCACGCCGCGCACCGCGGCGACCCGCGCACGGGTCACCGGCTGCCGGTACGCGATCACGGCGAGGCTCTCCAGCGCGGCCCGGGTCAGCTTCGACCGCTGGCCGTCGAGCAGGAGCTTCTCCACGAACGGGGCGTAGACATCCCTAGTGTAGAACCGCCACCCCTCACCGACGCGCCGCAGGTCGATCCCGGAGGTCCGGTCGGTGAACTTCTGCGCCATGGTCCGCAGCGCGACGACGACCCGCGCCTTGGGCTGCCCGACGGTCTCGGCGAGCGATTCCTCACTGGCGGGCGAGTCGACGACGAGGAGAAGGGCTTCGAGGGCGGCTTCGAGCGCCTCGTCGGTGGTGACGTCGGGCAGGGAGTCGACATCCCCGGCGGCGACGAGATCGGACTCGGGATCGGCCGCATCGGACTCCACAGGGGCGGAGCTTTCACGTGAAAGCTCCGCCTCGGCTTCCGACTCCGCGGGAGCGGCACTTTCACGTGAAAGTGCCGCCTCGGGCTCGGGCTCGGGCTCGGGCTCGGGCTCGGGCTCGGGCTCGGGCTCGGGCTCGGGCTCGGGCTCGGGCTCGGGCTCGGGGGCAGCTTCCGCGACGGGCTCAGCGGCAGCCTCGTCGGCCGGCTCATCTTCGGCGGCAGCCGTCTCCTCGACCGGAGCTTCATCGGCAGGCGCGACTTCAGCCGCCCCCGTGGCAGGCTCGACGACCACCGTCTCCTCGGCCGGCGGCTCCACCGGCGAGCCGTCCTCGTCGACCGGCTCGCCGGACAGGGCCTCGTCCAACGCCAGCTCCGCCGCGCCCTCGCCCGGCTCCGGTGTCTTGTCTTCGGGGCTCACCCGTACTCCTCTTCGTCTCCGGCGGCGCGGTCCAGCTCGGCCGCCGCGGAGGCTTCTTCCTTCGACCCGCCCGTCCAGCGGACGTGCAGCTCCTCCAGGGCCTCGGTCTGCTCGAACTGGACCGTCGCCTCGCGGTAGAGCTCCAGCAGCGCCAGGAAGCGCGCCACGATCTCCACCGTGTGCTCGCAGTCCTCGACCAGCTCGCCGAACGTCGCCTCGCCGCGTTCGGCCAGCTTCACCCGCAGCAGAGCCGCGTGCTCGCGGACCGACACGCGGCCCATGTGGATGTGCGCGATCGACACCGTCGGCGGCGGCTTCGGGCGGAACACCGCCACCGCGATCTCGGCGAACTTCTGCGGCGTCACACCCAGCATGACCTCGGGCAGCAGCCCGACGAACCGCTCCTCCAGCGCCACCGACCGCGGGTAGCGCCGCAGCGCACCCTGCTCCAGCTCGCCGAACAACGCCGCCACCTGCTTGTACGCGCGGTACTGCAGGATCCGCGCGAACAGCAGGTCGCGGGCCTCGAGCAGGGCGAGATCGTCTTCGCTCTCCACCTCGGCCGACGGCAGCAGCCGCGCGGCTTTCAGGTCCAGGAGCGTCGCCGCGATGACCAGGAACTCCGTCGTCTCGTCGAGGTTCCAGTCGGTGCCCAGCGCCCGCGTGTAGGCGATGAAGTCGTCGGTGACCCGGTGCAACGCCACCTCGGTGACGTCGAGCTGGTGCTGCGAGATCAGCTGCAGCAGCAGGTCGAACGGCCCTTCGAAGTTGGCCAGCCGCACCTTGAACTTCGACGTGCTCAGTTCCTCGGTGTTCAGGCCCTCGGGGATCATCCCGCCGTGCACTGTCTGGTGCTCTTCGGGAACCTCGTCCGCCGGAGCCGGTGCCGGGGAAGGCTCGTCCATCAGCCCTCGGTTTCGCCGCCGTCTGAGCCGACCACCCGCAGCCGCTGCACCAGCACCGACTCGTCGCCGTTCTGGTCGAAGTCGGCCAGCAGCACCGCGACCGCCTCGCGCACCAGCCGGCCGCGGTCGACGACCAGGTCGTGCTTCGCGCGCAGCGTCAGCCGGGCCTGCTCCATGGCCACGAGCTCGTCTCCGGAGACGTACACGGTGATCTTCGCGTCGTGCTTCGTGCGGCCCGACCCGTGCGGGGCCGCGCTGCGGGAGAGCTGCTCGCCGCGGCCGTTGCCCGCGGGCTTGGGCTTCTCGGCGGGCTCGGCGGGCGCGGGCGGCGCCTGGGCGGGGAGGTCGAGAGCGGGGCTGGAGGTGATGCGGAAGAGTTCCGACGCTCCGGGCAGGGAGGCGCGCCTGCTCACCGAGCGATCACCTCGCGAGCAAGCTGACGGTACGCCGCCGCGCCGGCCGACTTGGGCGCCCAGGTCGTGATCGGCTCACCCGCGACCGTCGTCTCGGGGAACCGCACGGTGCGGTTGATGACCGTGTCGAACACGGTCTCGCCGAATGCCTCCACCACGCGAGCCATGACCTCCTTCGAATGCAGGGTTCTCGGGTCGTACATGGTGGCGAGAATCCCGACTATGTCCAGTTTGGGGTTGAGGCGTTCCTGCACCTTCTCGATGGTGTCGATCAGGAGGGCGACGCCTCGCAGACTGAAGAACTCGCACTCCAGCGGGATGATCACGCCGTCCGCGGCGGTCAGCGCGTTCACCGTGAGCAGGCCGAGCGAGGGCTGGCAGTCGACAAGAACATAGTCGTAGTCGTTCATGACCGGACGAAGGACCCGTAACAACGTGTGCTCGCGCCCTACCTCAGCGACGAGCTGGACCTCCGCGGCGGACAGGTCGATGTTGCTCGGCAGCAGGTCAACGCCGTCGACGCGGGTTTTCATGAGCACGTCGGTCGCGGAGACCGACCGCTCCATGATGGCGTTGTAGACCGTGTGGTCCAGTTCGTGCGGCTGGATGCCCAGGCCGACCGCGAGCGCGCCCTGCGGGTCGAAGTCGACGAGCAGCACCTTGCGGCCGTACTCGGCCAGGGCGGCGCCCAGGTTGATGGTCGACGTCGTCTTGCCGACGCCGCCCTTCTGGTTGCACATCGCCATGATCTTGGCCGGGCCGTGCTTGTCCAGCGGGGCCGGGTCGGGGTGCTCGCGGATCGGGCGGCCGGTCGGCCCGATGCCCTCGAGCTTCACCTTCTTGCCGTTGCGCTCCTGCGGCTCGTCGCCGTCGTGGATCTCCGGCGTCGCGATCTTGACGTCGTTGAGGTTCGCCGCCGCCGACCCGGCGGACTCGGCCGGGACGGCCGGCTGGTTCGGTGTCGACATGGCGAGAAGACTCCTTGTTCGTCGCGTCCGACGCAGCCTATGCGCGGAGCCGGAGCCCCGGCAAAGCAACGCGCCGGACCCGAGGGGGCAATGTCACTCGACCGTCGGTGCAGCGTAGGAAGGCCCTTGGAGCTCTATAGGGCCATCTAGCCCAACGCCCGCGGGTGCGCCGTGGCGTACACCTCGCGCAGGGTGTTGACCGTGACCAGCGTGTACACCTGGGTCGTCGTCACCGAGGCGTGGCCGAGCAGCTCCTGCACGACCCGGACGTCCGCGCCGCCCTCGAGCAGGTGCGTGGCGAAGGAGTGGCGGAGCGTGTGCGGCGAAACCCCGGCGGTGATGCCCGCCCGTTCGGCGGTGTCCTTGAGGACCTGCCACGCGCTCTGCCGCGAAAGCCTGCTGCCGCGGGCGTTGAGGAACAGCGCCGACGTGCCCCGGCCGTGCGCGGCGAGCGCCGGTCGCGCCCGCACGGTGTAGGCGTGCAGCGCGGCGAGCGCGGGACGGCCGATCGGGACGAGCCGCTGCTTGCCGCCCTTGCCGTCGAGCAGGACGGTGCGTTCGGTGTCGTCGACGTCGTCGACATCCAGCCCGACGGCCTCGGAGATCCGGGCGCCGGTCGAGTAGAGCACTTCCAGCAGCGCGCGGTCGCGCAGCGGGCGTTCGCCGTCCGGCGGCGGGGTCTCCAGGAGCCGCAGGACGTCGTCGACCGGCAGCGCCTTGGGCAGCCGCTTGGCCGGCGTCGGCGGGCGGACCTCGCGGGCCGGGTTGTGCTCGGTGAGGCCTTCGGCGTGGGCGAACTTGTGCAGCCCCCGCACGGCGACGAGCGCCCGCGCGGCCGAAGACGCCGCCAGGGGCCGGTGTTCTTCGTCGCCTTCGCGCAGCGCCGCGCCGAAGGAGGTCACGTGCGCGGGGGTGACGTCGACGACCTTGCCGATGCCCGCGCCGTCGAGGTGCGCGGCGTACCGGCGCAGGTCACGGGCGTAGCTGTCCAGCGTGTTGCGCGCGGTCCCGCGTTCGACGACCAGGTGGTCGAGGTACGCGGCGATCACGCCGTCCGTGCTGCCCGCGGCTACCACGCGGGACACCTTAGGCCGCCCGGGGCTCGTGACCCGGCAGAAACCCCGTTCTCAGCTTCACGCGGTTACCTTGGACTCATGGAGTCGGACGCGCTCCGCATCGGCACGGCCGAGCGGGAGGAAGCGGCGAGACTGCTCGCCGACCACTTCGGCATGGGCCGCATCACGCCGGACGAGTACGAGACGCGGGTGACGGACGCCTACGCGGCGGTCACGGTCGCCGACCTGCGCCCGCTGTTCGCCGACCTGCCGCAGCCGCACCCGGGGTTCCTCGGGCCGCCGCCGGCGTACGCGCAGACGACGATGCAGCTGCCGGCCTACTCCCCGAACCCGTACGCGCCGCCGCCGGCGCCGATGCCGTACCGCCCGGTCGGTTACTCCTACCGGTCCAAGACGGTGGCCGGGGTGCTGCAGATCGTGCTGCCGTTCGGCGCGGGCCGGTTCTACACCGGCCAGATCGGCCTGGGCCTGCTCCAGCTGCTGGTCGTCATGGTCACCGGGATCGGCATCGTCTGGCCGATCATCGACGGCATCACGCTGCTGGCCAACGGCGGCCTGGACGCCCAGGGCCGCCCGCTTCGCCCCTGACCCGAGCGCCCCAATGTGGCCTTGGTTGCGTCTGACGCACCCAAGGGCCCCTTCGGTGCGTCCGACGCACCGAAGGCCACATTGGGAGCGCGCCCGAGGCTCCCGGAGGCCACGACTCAAGCGCCCCAAGGTGGCGTTGGGTGCGTCCAACGCACCCAACGCCACATTGGGGCGCATGGAACCCGGGCGGTCAGGCTTGCTTGCGCTTCGCGAACGCCGTCGGGCGGTCCTCCCACGGGGCGTCGGCCGGACGCGCCGAGCCCGCGCCGGTGAGCACCGCGTGCGTCGCCAGCACCCCGGACACCGTCGCGCCGTTGAGCAGCTCGCCCGCCAACGCCATCCGGACCGCCTCGGCGAGCGGGAACTTGCGGACAACCAGGTCGGCCTCCTCGTCCCCGAGCACGTCGCGGTCCACATCGGACAGTCCGCGGGCCAGGAAGACCCGCACCACCTCGTCGGTGAACCCGGGCGACGCCGCGACGTCGACCAGGGTCACCCAGTCCGCCGCCGCCAGGCCGACCTCCTCGACCAGCTCGCGCTTGGCCGTGCCGACCGGGTCCTCGCCGAGGTGGTCGATCAGGCCGGCCGGCAGCTCCCACAGCCGGTGCCCGATCGGGTGCCGGTACTGGTGGATCAGCGTGACCTGCTGCTCCTCGTCCAGCGCGACGATCGCCACCGCGCCGAGGTGCTCGATGACCTCGCGCACGGCGGTGTGCCCGCCCGGCATCACGACGTCGTCGACCCGCAGGCCGACGACGCGTCCGATGTGGACGTCCCGGCTGGACGCGACGCTGAACTCGTGCTCGCCCGGCGCGGTCACCGGGCGGCCACGGGGGCTTCGGGCAGCTCGACCGGCAGCCGCTCGGCGACCTTGCGGTCCACCACGGCCTTGACGAACGCGCTGAACAGCGGGTGCGGCCGGGTCGGGCGGCTCTTGAGCTCGGGGTGCGCCTGGGTGCCGACGAAGAACGGGTGCTTGTCGGCCGGCAGCTCGACGAACTCGACCAGGCGGTCGTCCGGCGAGGTGCCGGAGAACACGAGCCCCGCGTCCGAGAGCTGCTTGCGGTAGCTGTTGTTCACCTCGTAGCGGTGGCGGTGCCGCTCGGACACCTCGGTGGTGCCGTACGCCTTCGCGACCTGCGAGCCCGGCTTGAGCTTCGCCGGGTACGCGCCCAGGCGCATGGTGCCGCCCATGTCCCGCTCCCCCGCGACGACGTCGCGCTGGTCGGCCATCGTCGAGATCACCGGGTGCTGGGTGTTCTCGTCGAACTCCGACGACCCGGCGTCCTTGATCCCGGCCAGGTGCCGGGCGCCCTCGATGACCATGCACTGCAGGCCGAGGCACAGCCCGAGCAGCGGCACGCCGCGGGTGCGGGCGTACTCGATCGCGCCGACCTTGCCCTCGATGCCGCGGATGCCGAACCCGCCCGGGATCAGCACACCGTCCACATCGGACAGCACGGACGCCGCGCCGGACGCGGTCTGCGCGTCGTCGGAGGCGACCCAGACGATCTCGACCTTGGCGCGGTGGGCGAACCCGCCCGCACGCAGGGCCTCGGTGACCGACAGGTAGGCGTCGGGCAGGTCGATGTACTTGCCGACGACCGCGATCCGCACGACCTCGTTCGGGTTGTGCACGCGGTCGAGCAGGTCGCCCCACACCGTCCAGTCGACGTCGCGGAACGGCAGCCCGAGGCGGCGGACGACGTAGGCGTCGAGCGCCTCGCCGTGCAGCACCTTCGGGATGTCGTAGATGGACCGCGCGTCGGGGCAGGCGATGACGGCCTCGGTGTCGACGTCGCACATCAGGCCGATCTTGCGCTTGAGGTCCTCGGGGATCTCGCGGTCGGCCCGGCAGACCAGCGCGTCGGGCTGGATGCCGATGTTGCGCAGCGCGGCGACGGAGTGCTGGGTCGGCTTCGTCTTCAGCTCGCCCGAGGGCGCCAGGTACGGCACCAGCGAGACGTGCAGGAAGAAGCAGTGGTCGCGGCCGACGTCGTGGCGGACCTGGCGGCAGGCCTCCAGGAACGGCAGCGACTCGATGTCGCCGACCGTGCCGCCGACCTCGGTGATGACGACGTCCGGCGACACGCCGTTCTCGTCCGGCTCGGCCGCGGCGGTGATCCGGGACTTGATCTCGTCGGTGATGTGCGGGATGACCTGCACCGTGTCGCCGAGGTACTCGCCGCGGCGCTCCTTGGCGATCACCTCGGAGTAGACCTGACCGGTCGTGACGTTGGCCTTGCCGTCGAGGTCGCGGTCGAGGAAGCGCTCGTAGTGCCCGATGTCGAGGTCGGTCTCGGCGCCGTCGTCGGTGACGAACACCTCACCGTGCTGGAACGGGTTCATCGTCCCGGGGTCGACGTTGAGGTACGGATCGAGCTTCTGCATCGTGACGCGAAGCCCGCGCGCGGTAAGGAGCTGACCGAGGCTGGAAGCCGTGAGTCCCTTACCCAGAGAGGAGGCGACGCCTCCGGTGACAAAGACGTACTTGGTAGCCCGTGACTGAAGTCCCACGGGCCGCCAGCATATACCGAGCCCGCGGATCCGCGCGTTGTGACTCGCCCTTAGCCTCTTTCGGGGGGTCCGCGGGGGCGGAGCCCCCCGGCGGGGTGCGGGGCTCGGCCCCGCAAGACACTGTGCTCCCGACCACCCTTCGGGGTGATTCAGGCGGTGGCCTTCACACGGACCAGACGCGGTCGTCCGGTGAGCGCTCGGCTACCCGGCAGGCGCCGCAGCACCTCGACGATCAGCACGGTCAGCGTCAGCGTCGCGACGTAGATGATCGCGCTCAGCCACGGCGCGCCGAACCGCTCGGCGACGTGCGGGATCACCGGGCCGAGGAAGGCCAGCGCCAGCGGGTGGACCAGGAAGACGCTGAACGACCGGTTCGCCGCCCAGGACACCAGCCTGGCCCCGCGCCCACCCTCCCGGCGGCGCCCGGACCACCAGGTCGCGAACGCGTAGATCGCCGCGATGACGGTGAGGAACCACGGGATGAGGTAGGGCTGGAACGGGTCGCTGGCCACCTGCGGGAACGTTCCACTGTGGACAGTGCGCAGGTAGTACCACTCGGTGCCGGCCAGCACCGCGACGAGTGCGCCGCCGAGCAGCAGCCGGTGCCGGCCGACCCAGGCGTGCACGGTCTCGAAGTGCATGGCCACCACGGCGCCGAACAGTGTGTAGAACTGGTACGGCACCACCGTGGCGTAGAGGTGGGTGACCGTCTCGTAGCTCACGCCGAACCACTGGTACGTCATGAAGAGCGTGACGACGACCTGCACGGCCCCGCTGCCGAGCAGCAGCCACTTGTGCTTGCCCTCGGTCGCCCGCAGCAGCTTCATGATCCACGGGAACAGCAGGTACACCTGCATGGTCACCAGCAGGAAGTACAGGTGGTACCAGGCCCCGCCGGTCACCAGGTCCGTCAGCAGCAGGCGCATCGACGCCTCGAGCGAGCCGGGCTGCTGCGTGCCCGTCACCAGCGAGAACGCCCAGAAGAACATCGTCCAGGCCAGGTACGGCGTCGCGACCAGCGGCAGCCGCCGTCGCCAGAAGTCGCCGGGGACGATCTCGCGGCCGCGGTTCTGGAACACCAGCACGAACCCGGTGAGCGCGAAGAACGCCTCCCGCGTGAAGTGCAGCGGGGTCTCGACGGCGTTGGCGCCGACGTCCTGCGCGAAGTTGGTGGCGCCGACCACGTGGATGAGGATCACGCAGGCGAAGGTGACCAACCGGAAGAGGTCGATCTGGTGCAGGTACGGCGCTTTCCCACCCGGTCTCGGGGTCCGGGCAGGAGCTTCGAGAGTGGCCTGGGCAGTCGTCATCGTGCCGCCGTTCCGGCACCTTCGTCGGCGTGGTTCACGTTGTCAGACTTGCCACCCATTCTGTGAATTTCCCATGAAGGCACTGGGAAGCGCCTGTTGGCAGAGCTCCGGCGGGCTGTTGGATATGCCACGTCCGCTCAAGGGGCGGGGAGCCTGCGATCATGTTAACGCGTGAGTTCTCCGGTACCGAGAGTGAGCTTCGTCATCACCCTACCGGCGGCCTCCCTCAGCGGTGCGCGTCCCCCTCCACCTCTTCGCGGACCGCTTCGAGTGCGCTGCGTAACGCGCCGAAGCCGACCGAGCCGAGGGCCAGCCGGAGCGCCTGCGGCACGGCCGGCGTCGTCGCGAACGGCTCGGCGGTGGAGACCGCGACCCGCCGCCGGGCCAGCGCCGCCACGATCCGGTCCGGACGGGAGTCCCGGGCCAGCGGCAGCCACCGGAAGTACGCCGAGGGGTGCCCGACCCACGGGAGGCCGGCCAGCACCTCCGAAGCGAGGGCCTGCCGCCGCCGCGCGTCGTCGCGCTTGCGCTCCTCGAGGCGGTCGACCGTGCCGTCGTCGAGCCACCGGCGCGCGAGGGCCGTGGTCAGCGCGGGGGTGTTCCAGGTCGTGGCCCGGATAGCGCTCTCGAGCGCCGGGACGTGCGTGATCGGCGCGGCGGCGAACCCGAACCGCAAGCCGGTGGCGACGCTCTTGGAGAGCCCCGACACGTAGACGGTGCGCTCCGGCGCGAGCATCGCCAGCGGCGGCGGCGCGGCCACGGCGAGGTAGGCGTACGAGCCGTCCTCGACGATCGTCGCGTCGTGCTGCCGGGCGATCGAGACCAGCCGGGCGCGCTGGTCGCCGTCGAGCACCCAGCCCAGCGGGTTGTGCAAGGTCGGCATCGCGTAGATCGCCCGGACGCGGCGACGGCGGCACAGCCGGTCGAGCGCGTCGAGGTCCGGCCCGGCGGCGGTCACCGGCAGCGGCGCGAGCTCCAGCCCGAGCGTGCGCGCGAGCACCCGGAAGCCGGGGTAGGTGACGGCGTCGACCGCGACGACGTCCCCGGGCCGGAACAGGGCCATCGCCGTGACGGCCAGGCCGTGCTGGGCGCCGTCGACGATCAGGACCCGCTCCCGGCCGGTCTCGAGCCCGCGCCGGCGCAGGTGCCGCGCGACCGCGGCCCGGTCTTCGGCCCGCCCGCGATGGGGCTGGTAGCGCAGCAGCGCGTCGAGGTCGCCGCCCGCCGCGAGGTCCCGCAGCGCCTCGCGCACCAGGCCGGCCTGGCCGGGCACCGACGGCGAGTTGAAGCTCAGGTCGACGGCGTCGGCCGCGACCGTGCGTTCGTCGGCCCACTCGCCGGCCGCGGCCCCGAGGTCGCGGACGAACGTGCCCCGGCCCGGTTCGGAGCTGACCAGCCCCATCGCTTCCAGCTCGGCGTACACGCGCGACGCGGTCACCACCGCGAGGCCTTCGTCGGCGGCCAGCCGCCGGTGGGTGGGCAGCCGCGTGCCCGCCGGCCACCGCCCGCCGCGCAGCTGCGCGGCCAGCGCGTCGACCACCGCTTTGTACTTCGGCTCCCGCATGCCGGAATTGTAGGCAGGACAATTTGTGGACTGTCCTGGATCGACCGGCCTAGCGTGCCGATCATGCACACCGCGATCCTGACCTTCGACGGCTACAACGAACTCGACTCGCTCATCGCGCTCGGCGTCCTGAACCGGGTGCCCGGCTCCCGGGTGTCGATCGCGAGCCCGTCACCACGGGTGACGTCCATGAACGGCGTCACGATCGACGCGATGATCGACCTCGAAGAAGCGTGCGCCGCCGACGCCGTGATCATCGGCAGTGGCGCGAAGACCCGCGAAGTCGTCGAGGACCCGGCGATCATGAGCGTGCTGCGCGGGCTCGACCCGGCTCGCCAGCTCCTCGGCGCCCAGTGTTCCGGCACGCTCGTGCTCGCGAAGCTGGGCCTGCTCGACGACGTGCCCGCCTGCACCGACCTGACGACGAAGCCGTGGGTGCTCGCGGCCGGCGTCGAAGTGCTGAACCAGCCGTTCTTCGCGCGCGGCACGCTCGCCACCGCGGGTGGCTGTCTCGCCTCGACCTACCTCGCCACCTGGGTTCTCGCGCGGCTGCACGGCCTCGAAGCCGCCGAGCACGCGATGCACTACGTCGCCCCGGTCGGCGAGAAGGAGGACTACGTCGCTCGCGCGCTGCGCAACGTCACGCCCTACCTCGAGGCGCCGATCTCCGTCTGATCGGAACCGAACAGCTCCTTCAGCGTCACTTCGCGGTTGACCCGCACGTGCTCGATCGCGTACGCCTTCGCGCGCTCCGCGTCGCCCGACGCGATGGCGTCGTAGAGCCGGCGGTGTTCGTCGAGCAGGTCGGCCCAGTGCTCGTTCTGGCTGGTGAGCCAGCGGATCCGGCCCTGCAGGGGCTGCAGCATCGTGGTGAGCAGCGCGTTGTTCGCCAGGGCGACGATCTCGTCGTGGAAGCGCGAGTTGAGCACGGTGATCCGGGCGGCGTCACCGCGGGCGGTGGCCCGGGCGGCGTCGGCGAGGACGCGGTCGAGGCGCTTCAGCTCGGCCGCGTCCGCCCGGCCCGCCGCGAGTCCCGCGGCCAGCCCTTCGAGCGCCTCCCGGACGTCGAACAGCTCCTCGACGTCGACCCGCGCCAGCTGCCGGACGACGATCCGGCGCGCCGACTGCTCGACGAGGAAACCCTCGGCTTCGAGACTGCGGATCGCCTCGCGGACGGGCACCCTGGACACGCCGAGGTCCTCGGCCAGCTCGCGCTCGACCAGCCGGTCACCAGGGCGGAGCCGGCCGGTCAAGATCCGTTCGCGCAGCTCGTCGCGCACCCGCTGCCGGGTGGCCGCGAGGGGCTGCCGCTCGCTCGCCGTTGTCACCGACTCCCCCTCCTCAACACGGTCGTAACACGAGTTTACGGACTGGAGGGTTGACGGCGGCGGACCTGAGGGTGATATTTGGGATGCCAAATTTTGGTATCCCAAATCGCCGTCGCCGCACGTCGACCGGAGGCCAGCATGACCGCAGCCCCGCTCACCGACTCCCAGCAAGAAACGACCGCGCCACCCGATCCCCGGCTCTGGAACGAAGACCTGGCGCCGGCGAAGGACCGCCGCTGGAAGGTCTACGACATCTTCGCGCTGTGGATGTCCGACGTGCACAACCTCGGCAACTACACCTTCGCGGCCGGGTTGTTCGTGCTCGGCCTGTCAGCCTGGCAGGTGTTCACCGCCCTGCTGTTCGGCTTCGTGATCATCTACGTCGGCATGAACCTCATGGGCCGCATCGGCCAGCGCACCGGCGTCCCGTTCCCGGTCGTGGCGCGAATCAGCTTCGGCACCTTCGGCGCCAACCTCCCCGCGTTGATCCGCGCGGTCATCGCGATCTTCTGGTACGGCATTCAGACCTACCTCGCCAGTGTCGCCATCACGCTGCTCGTGCTCACCATCGACCCGGGCCTGAAACCGTTGACCGAACACGGTTTCCTCGGCCTGCACGCGCTCGGCTGGATCTGCTTCGTCGCGCTGTGGGCGGTCCAGGCGCTGATCCTCACCCGCGGCATGGAGTCGGTGCGGAAGTTCCAGGACTGGTGCGGCCCGGCGATCTGGGTCGTGATGATCGCACTCGCCGTCTGGATCCTCGCCGCCGGGAACTGGCACATTTCCCTGACCAGCAGCCCAAAACAGCTCTCGACCGGCGAGCAGATCCGGCAGTGGTTCGGCGCGGCCGGGCTGATCCTGGCCACCTACGGCACGCTGATGCTGAACTTCTGCGACTTCTCCCGCAACGCGCCGGACCAGAAAACGGTGCGGCGCGGCAACTTCTGGGGCCTGCCGATCAACTCGACGGCGTTCGCGCTGCTGTCGGTGATCGTGACGGCCGGCAGCATGCAGGTGTTCGGCGAGGCCATCACGGACCCGGCCGAACTGCTGGCCAAGGTGCACAACACGCCGGTGCTGATCGTCGGCGCGCTGACGTTCGCCGTCGCCACCATGGGTGTCAACATCGTCGCCAACTTCGTCTCCCCCGCCTACGACCTGGCCAACATCTGGCCGAAGCGGATCTCGTTCACCGTCGGCGGGCTGATCAGCGCGGTCGCCGCGCTGTGCGTGCTGCCGTGGAAGCTCTACTCCTCGCCGACGGTGGTCAACTACTTCCTGGGCGGGCTCGGCGCGTTCCTCGGGCCGCTGTTCGGGATCATGATCGTCGACTACTACCTGATCCGGCGCGGCAAGGTCGACGTCGCGCAGCTGTTCGTCCACGGTGGCGCGTACCCGCGGGTGAACCCGCGTGCGCTGGTGACGTTCTTCCCGACCGCCGCGCTGGCCGCGGTGATCGCGCTGGTGCCGTTCTTCGCGCCGGCCGCGCCGTACTCGTGGTTCATCGGCACGGCGTCGTCGGCCGCCCTGTACTTCGCGGTCTCGAGGAAGCACCGATGAGGATCGTCGTCACCAACTGCAACACCACCGAGGCGATGACGAAGGAGATCGAAGCCGGGGCCCGCGCGGCCGCGAGTCCCGGCACCGAGATCCTCGCGCGAACACCGAAGTGGGGTCCGGAGTCCGCGGAAGGCTGGCTGGACAGCTTCCTGTCCGCCGCGGCGGTGCTGGACCTATTGCGGAGCCTGGAAGAACCGTTCGACGCGGTCGTACTCGCCGGGTTCGGCGAGCACGGCCGGGAGGGTGCCCGCGAGCTGCTGGACGTCCCGGTCGTCGACATCACCGAAGCGGCCGCGCACCTCGCGTGCCTGCTCGGCCGCCGCTACGGCGTGGTGACCACATTGGACCGGACGTGCGGGCTGATCGAGGACAGCCTGCACTCCGCCGGGGTCGCGCAGAACTGCGTCACGGTCACCGGCGCCGGGCTCGGGGTGCTGGAGCTGACGGACGAGCGTCGCACGGAATCGGCGTTGCTCACCGCCGGCCGGCGTGCGCGGGACGCCGGAGCCGAGGTGCTCGTGCTCGGCTGCGCCGGGATGACCGGCCTGGACCGGAAGATCGCGACGATGCTGGACATCCCGGTCATCGACGGGGTCGCCGCGGCCGTCCGCTTGGCCGAGTCGCTGGTGGCGCTGGGCCTGAAGACGAGCCGCGCGGGGTCGTACGCGCGCCCGATCGACAAGCACCGCACCTGGCCGACCGATTGACACCCGCGCCGCGGGGACGTCAGAATTCCGGCAGCCGTACCGCCGCCCGGTGACGACGTGGGGATCTTGACGTCCCCGGAAGGCGGTCGACGTGCGAAAAGCCCTAGGCGCGCTGGCGGTTTCCGCGAGCCTGCTGCTGGTCCCGGTGAGCGGGACGGCGGTGGCCGCGGCGCCACCGCACACCGTCGTCACCGACGGCGGCAAGCTGGCCGGGATCAAGCAGGCGCTGCGCAGTGGCCACTCCTCGAAGGCCCAGCGTGACGCGCTGAAAGTGGTGCTGGACAAGGCGAACACCGCGCTGAGCGCCGGGCCGTGGTCGGTCATGGACAAGCCGACCGCGCCGCCGAGCGGCGACAAGCACGACTACATGAGCCAGGCGCCGTACTGGTGGGCGAGTGAGAAGACACCGGAGAACCCGCAGGGCTGCCCGTACGTCAACAAGGACGGCCAGCGCAACCCGGAGGCCGACGCGATCACCGACCACACCTACCGGATGGTGGCCTGGGACGCGATGTACTACCTCTCGCTCGCCTGGTACTACACCGGCGACACGAAGTACGCGAAACGCGCGGCGCTGGACATCCGGACCTGGTTCCTGGACCCGGCAACGAAGATGAACCCGAACATGACGTACTCGCAGATCATCCCGTGCAAGACCACGATCAGCGGGACCGGGATCATCGACTCGACGCAGTCGTTCAGCCAGGTCCTCGACGTCTTCGCGCTCCTCGACACCGGCGCGCCGGGCTGGACCGGCAAGGACCGCGCCGGGATCAAGTCGTGGCTGACCCAGTACCTGAACTGGATGCAGACCAGCCCGCAGGCGAAGCTGGAACTGGCCGCCACCAACAACCACGGCACGTTCCTCGACATGCAGAACGCCACCATCGCGTCCTACCTCGGCAAGCACGACACCGCGCGCAAGATCATCCTCGACGCCGAGGCGAAGCGGTTCCCGGTGCAGTTCGCCGCCGACGGCAGCCAGCCCCTCGAGCTTTCGCGGACGATGTCGTGGCACTACGTCAACTTCAACCTCACCGCGTGGGGCCGGATGGCGGAGCTGGGCAAGAACCTCGGCGTCGACGTCTGGAAGTACCGGGCGCCGAACGGCGTGACGTTGCGGAAGGTCGTCGACCAGCTGATCCCGGGCGCGCTGCACGGCGCGGCGGCCTGGCCGCACCAGCAGATCGGCGTGTTCGACCAGTCGATCGCGGCGGACATCTTCCACGCGGCGGCCGAGGAAGCGCACGACTCCGACGCGGCGGCCGCGCTCAAGCAGATGCCGCTGCCCGCCGGCGGCGACACGTGGCCGGTGCGCGTCTCGTGCTTCCCGCTGGACCCGCCGCTCAAGTAAATCCGGACACAACACCGCATAGCGCACCGTTTCCCAGATTGGTCTAGTCCAAAGCATTGACACTCGGTGTCCGCGCGCGCACATTCATGAACGGGGCCGGACCCGCTCGTGAAGCAGCCATCGCGTACGCCCTCTCCCGCGCCGTCGCGGCCGGGAGAGGGCCGTCCGCCTGCGCGAGGAGACGCCCATGCAGCGAAGATTCGCCCTGGTCGCCGCCGCGGCCGCCGCCGTCGTGGTCGGGGCACTGACCGTCGCCGGCCCGGCCGCGCCCGGTGCGGCCGCCGCGACCTCCGGCGGGGTCCGGATCGCCTACTACGACCAGTGGAGCATCTACCAGAACGCCTACTACCTGAAGAACGTCGACGCCATCGCCGGCAACCTCGACTACCTGCTCTACGACTTCGAGAACATCGACCCGAACAACCTCACCTGCTTCGAGACGACGAAGGCGACCACGCCGGACCCGGGCGGCGAGAGCGACCCGAACGCCGGGGACGGCGCCGAGGACCAGTTCGCCGACTACCAGAAGACCTTCGGCTCCGACATCAGCGTCGACGGCACCGCCGACACCTGGAACCAGCCGATCGTCGGCAACTTCCACCAGCTGCAGGAGCTCAAGGCCAAGCACCCGAACCTCAAGGTGCTGCTGTCGATCGGCGGCTGGACGTACTCGAAGTACTTCTCCGACGCCGCCGCCACCGACGCGTCGCGCAAGAAGTTCGTCAGCTCCTGCATCGACATGTTCATCAAGGGCAACATCCCGGCGTCCGGCGGCTACGGCGGCCCGGGCACCGCGGCGGGGATCTTCGACGGCATCGACATCGACTGGGAGTACCCGGGTTCACCGACCGGGCACGTCGGGAACCACTACAGCGCCGCCGACACCGCGAACTACACCGCGCTGATGGCGGAGTTCCGCAGTGAGCTGGACGCGTTGGGCGGCAAGCACTACGCGCTCTCGGCCGCGCTGCCCGGCGGGCAGGACAAGATCGCGAAGATCCAGACCGACAAGATCGGGCAGTACCTGGACTTCGGCAACGCGATGACCTACGACATGCACGGCGCGTGGGACGCGACCGGGCCGACGAACTTCCAGGACCCGCTCTATTCGTCGCCGGGTGACCCGTCCGGCACGATCCCGCCGGGCACCGAGAAGTACACGATCGACTCGGTGGTCAAGGACTACCTGCACGGCAACAGCACCTACGGCATCCCGGGTGGCTTCCCGGCGAACAAGCTGACGTTGGGCATCCCGTTCTACTACCGCGGCTGGACCGGCGTGCCGGCCGGCTCGAACCACGGCCTGTACCAGTCGGCTTCGGGCCCGTCACCGGGCCACGCCTTGAGCGGCAACGTCCCCGGCGTCGCGATGTACAAGGAACTGTCCGGTGTCGTCGACAACCCGTCGGACACGTACTGGGACCCGGTCACGCAGTCGGCCTGGTTCTACGACGGGACGAACTTCTACGGCGGCTCGTCGGCGCAGTCGGTCAAGGCACGCACGGACTACATCCACTGCACCGGTCTCGGCGGCGCGATGATGTTCTCGCTCTACGACCTCGACCCGGCTTCGACGTTGTTCCACGCCGTGGTGAACGGCCTGGCCGCGTCGACGCCGAACTGCTCGACGCCACCGACCACCACTCCGACCACTCCGACGACCCCCACCACGCCGACGACACCCACGACCCCGACGACTCCCACGACACCGACCACGCCCACGACACCGCCTTCGATTCCCGCGTGGGCACCGAACACGGCGTACGCGACGGGCGCGAAGGTGACCTACAACGGCGTCACGTACACGTGCCGCCAGGGCCACACCTCGATGGTGGGCTGGGAACCGCCGAACGTCCCGGCACTCTGGCTGGCCGGCTGAGCAGTCTGCCGCGGCTTGTCGTGAGTGTTTAGGGCGGTTCTAACCGCCCTAAACACTCACGACGTCAGTTGCCGTTGGGGGTGCCGACACCCGGGGCGGGGGCCGTGGCGTTGCCGGCGATGCCGTAACGTCCAGCGCCCCCGTCGAGCTGTTCCTTCAACGCCAGGATCGTGCTGACCCGCCCGGCCGAGCTGTCCACGTTGTCCACAGTGGACAGGATCGACGTCGCCGAGGTGTCCGCGCGGACGACGCCCAGCGCGCCGGTGCCGTCCGCGGAACCGTTGTCACCGGCCAGGACCGCGCCCGCGCCGCTGCGGTCGAGCTGCGTGGCGAACCGGGCGATCGTCGCCGCGCGGTCACCCGCGCCGTCGCCCGTGGCCTGCGCGCCGGTGAGCACGACCGCCAGCTGACCCGGCTTGACGTCCCCGCCCGCCTTGACGAACCCGCCGTCGGTGAGCCCGCCAATCGCCGCCGCCAGCTCCTCGCCCGACGACTGCGGCTTCGCCGTGGTCTTGTCCAGCAACAGCACCGAACCGAGCAGCGCGCCGGCGAGCGTCCCGGAGTCACCCGCGGTCGGGAACTTCGAGCCGGCCGGCTGCAGCCGCGTGACGACGTCGCGCAGCTGGTCGGCCTTCTCCGGGTCGGCGAAGGCGGACGTCAGCTGCAGCTCGCCGGTCACCGACGCGCCCGCCTGGCCGATCAGCTGCTTGAGCGCGTCCCGGTCGGCCGGGCGCGCGTCCTCGGTGGTCACCAGCACCACCGACCGCTTGTCCAGCGCGCCCGCGACGACCTTCGGCCCCATCGAGCCGGCGAACGCGTCCGCGTCGGCCAGCCGGGCGTTGAGCGCGTTGCGCTGCGCCTCGAGGTCGGAGACCTGGCTGCCCAGGTCCTTCTTCTCCCCCGCGAGCCCGGACAGCAGCGTGCCGTTGAGCGCCGTCGAGCCGAGCACGACCCCGACGGCCAGCGCGAGGAAGCAGGCGGCGATGGAAACGACGTGGTAGCGCAGCGAAATCACGTGAACAATCCCTTGACCCAGGCGGCGAACGAGTTCCAGGTGTCCTTCAGCCAGTCCAGGTAGACCGAGCCGACGTCGGACACCAGCAGAGCCGCGGCGACCACCACGACCGCGGCGAGCACGAGCAGCACGACCGCGCCGATCGACACCCGGCTGCGGTGCAGCGTCGCCACCGCCTTCCCGTCGACGAGCTTCGTGCCGAGCTTCAGCCGGGTCAGGAACGTCGACGGGTTCGAGCCGGACCGGCCGTGGTCGAGGAACTCGCGCAGGGTGGCCTGGAAGCCGACCGTGACGACCAGGCTCGCGCCGTGCGCGTCGGCCAGCAGCAGCGCGAGGTCTTCGGCGTTGCCCGACGCCGGGAACGTCACCGCGCCGATGCCGAGGTCCTGGATCCGCTCGACCCCGGGCGCGTGCCCGTCCGGCTGCGCGGGCACGACGACCTCGCCGCCGCCGCGCAGGGTGACCGTCCCGATGCCGGTGGGGTCGCCGACGACGACGTCCGGCCGGTACCCCTGCACCCGCAGCGTGTCCGCGCCGGCGTCGACGCCGATCAGCACCGGCCGGTGCTCGGCGACGTACTTCTTGAGCTTCTTGAGGTCCTCGGCGTGCCCGTTGCCGCCCGCGACGACCAGCACGTGCCGGTCGCGGATCGCGACCTTCAGCTCCGGCACGCCGACGCCGTCGAGGATCAGCGTGCGCTCGCGGCGCAGGAACTCGATGGTGTTCGCCGAGAACGCCTCCAGCTGCGTCGACATCCCGGCCTTGGCCTCGATCATCTGGTCCGCGACGCTGTCGGCGGTCTGCTCGATGCCCGAGGCGACCTGGCGCTCGCCGACGAACACGGCGCCGTCGTGCAGCCGCAGCTTGGTGCCGTCCTTGATCGAGCGCAGCAGCTCACCGCCGACCGAGTCGACCAGCGGGATGCCGGCGCCGATGAGGATCTCGGGGCCCAGGTTCGGGAACCGGCCGGAGATCGACGGCGACGCGTTGACCACGCCCGCGACCTCGGCCTCGACCAGGGCGTCGGCCGTCTGGCGGTCGAGGTCCAGCTGGTCGAGCACGACGATGTCGCCCGGGCTGATCCGGCGCAGCAGCTCCCGGGTCCGGCGGTCCACGCGGGCGACGCCGGTGATCCCCGGAAGGGGTTCTTGGTTCCGCGTGAGCAAGCCGGTGAGCTTCATGTGGCCGATGGTGACAAATTTGCTCGTGGGACGATGCTCGCCACGCCGAAGCCGGGGTGACTCGTTGTGGTGACCTCCCCCGCACGGGTCAGGCTTCGGACTCCTCCGAAAGAGACCCGAAATCGAGGTTCACCCAGGGGCTCGCCGGGTCCTGAAGGAGCTGGTGGTGGACTCGCACGGCCGCCGGGTACCACTCACCGAACTCGTCTTCGTCGGAGTGCAGCACCCGGCCCATGACGTACCCCGCCGACAGGTCGGCCCATGACTGGTGGTAGCGGCGGGCCAGCGAACCGGCCTCGAGCACCATCAGCTCGGCCGTCAGCGCGTCGCAGTAACCGGCGGCCAGCCCCCAGCGGGCGATGTTGACGGCCCGGCCGACGTCCCACGAAAGCGCCGTCGTCACGAACCCGTCGCCGTCGACCAGGCCGTCGGCACGCAGGCGCTGCTCGCAGCGCGACACCCGCCGGACGGTGTGCCGCAGCTCCTCGGCCTGGTCCTCGGCGTCGTTCTCCGCGCACCACCGGTCCACCAGCTCGGCCCAGGTCAGCGGGTCGAACTCGCCACCCGTCGGCCCGTACTCGGCGGCGAACCGCAGGCGCAGCATGAGCACGAGGTTGCCGGGGGTCAGCGCGTAGCCGTCGCCGATCAGGTCGGCGATCGTGGCGCGCCAGCCGGGCGGGTCCGGCACCCCCCACCAGTCCCGCAGGCCGCGCACTTCGGCGACGTAGTCGTGGTAGCGCGCGTCGAGGACGTTCCACGGCGCCGCGTTGAGCACGGCCAGGTGCGCACCGCACGCGAGCGCGTGCGCGATCGGGCCTTCGAGGTGCCCGTACGGCGCGGTGATCAGCCGCTCGACCTGCTCCTCGAGCGGCGTGACGTCGTCGACGTGCGCGTCGAGCCACGGCTGCAGCGTCGCGCCCGGCAGCCGCCACTCGCCGCGGGTGCCGCGGTTGAACACGACCCGCTCGTGCCGCCCGACACCGTCGACCGCCCAGTCGAGCGCGCCGCTCATCACGACGATGTCCGGGCCGAGGTCGGGCAGCGCGCCGCGGGTGAAGACCTGGAGGAACTCGTCACCGCCCGTCTCGAAGTAGACGTTCGGGAAGGTCTCCGCGCGTTCGTCGAGGATGCTGTGCGCGTCCACCCGCCGGATCGGGACGAACAGCTCCTCCCCGGCGAGCAGGCCGAGGTAGCGGTCGAGGTCGCTGTCGCGCCGGGCGGCGGCCAGCTGCGCCTCGACGTCGGCGGGCGGCGGCAGGATCACGGGGCGGCTCCCTCCGCTCGGCCGGTCAGCACGACGAGCTTGCCCGCCGTCCGGTTGTGCTCCAAGTCGTCGTGCGCCTGCCGGATCTCCGTCATCGAGTACACCTTGGCCGGGCCGAGGCTCGCTTGCCCGGCGGCGATCCGGTCGAGGTGGCGCTGGAGGACTGAGGCGGGCAGGTCGTCCGCCTCACCACCATAAGCGGTGAGACGCACCCCGGCGGGAAGGTAGCCGATCGGATAGAAGTTCGAGATCGTCCATTGGTTGGACAGCATCCCGGCGAAGCAGACCGTGCCGTGCACGCGAGTGGCGTTCAGGGTGTCGGGCAGGGTCGGCGTCCCGACGAGTTCGAGGGCGGCGTCGACACCCTCGGGCGCGATCTTCCGGACCTGCTTCGCGACTTCGCCGTCGTCGAGCAGGGGGTGGTCGACGCCGTGGTCCTTCAGCGTCGCGATGCGGTCCGGCTGCCGGGTGGTCGCGAAGACGGTCGCGCCGAGGTCCTTCGCCAGGGTGGCGGTGGCGAACCCGAGTGCGGACGTCCCACCGCGGATGAGCAGCGTCTGGCCTGCTTCGAGGTCGAGCCCGGTGGTGAGCGAGCCGTACGCGGTTTGGAGCGTCTCGGGGACCTGGCCGAGCACTTCCCACGGCAGCTCGGAGCGGAACGGGATGACCTGCTCCCGCGGCACGACGGTGTATTCGGCGTAGCCGCCGTCGAAGGTGCGGCCCATCCCACCCATCATGGTGGCGACCTGCTGCCCGGGCGCGAACCCGTCGCCGGCGTCGACGATCCCGACGGCTTCGATCCCGGGGACCCGCGGGAACGTGACGCCGTCGGCGAGGCCCAGCCGGGTGTGCAGCTCGGACCGGTTGAGCCCGAACGCCTTGACGGCGATCCGCACCCAGCCGGGTTTCACCTCGGGCAGCGGGAGATCCGTCAGCTCGAGGTTCTCGACGGGACCGGGTTCTCGGAGCACCACCGCGCGCATCGGGGTCCTTTCTTCGCAGGCGATCAGCCCGCACAACACCCTCAGGCGCGCGATGTATTTCCTACTTCTTCTTGGCGGCCCGCTTCCGCTTCGGCACGAACTCGGCCTTGTCCTTCTCCGCGGTGGCCAGCAGCTCCTCCGCGTGCGCCCGGCCGGTCTCGTTGTCCATCCCGGCGAGCATCCGGGCCAGCTCGCTCACCCGCTCGGTCTGCTTCAGGTTCTTCACGCCACTGCGCGTCACGCCGCCGCTGTGTCCCTTGTCCACCACCAGGTGCTGGTCCGCGAACGCGGCGACCTGCGGCAGGTGCGTCACCACCAGGACCTGGTGGGTGCGCGCCAGCCGCGCCAGCCGACGGCCGATCTCGACCGCCGCGCGGCCGCCCACGCCCGCGTCGACCTCGTCGAACACCAGTGTCTGCACCGTGTCCGCGTGCGCCAGCACCACCTCGATCGCCAGCATCACCCGCGACAGCTCACCACCCGAAGCGGCCTTGTGCACCGGCAGCGGCGGGGCGCCGTCGTGGGCGCGCAGCAGCAGCTCGACGTCGTCGACGCCCTCGGCTCCCGCGTGCACCGCGCGGCCGTCGATGGTCAGCGCGTGCGTGTCGCCGTGCTCAGCCGGGCGCTGCTCGACCGTCACCTCGATCGCCGCCTGCCCCATCGCCAGCCCGGACAGCTCACGCGTGATCTCCGCGGCCAGCTCGGCGGCGGCCTTCTCCCGCGCGGCCGACACCTCGGCGGCGTGCGCACCCAGCTGGATCGCCAGCTGGTCGCGCCGCATGCCCAGCTCGGCGAGCGCCTCCTCGGAGGTGTCCATCGACTCCAGCCGGCGCCGGGCGTCGTCGGCCCAGGCCAGCACGCCGTCGACGTCCGCCGCGTACTTGCGGGTCAGCCGCTTGAGGTCGCCTTGGCGCGACAGCACCTTCTCCAGCAGCGCCGGGTCGGCGTCGAGCGTCTCGACGTAGCTGCCGAGCTCCGCCCCGACGTCGGCCAGCAGCACCGACGCCTCCTCCAGCCGCGGCGCCAGCTCCCGCAGCACGGAGTCTTCGGACGTCGTGAGCCGTCGCAGCGCCTCGGAGACCAGCCCGGCCGCGCCCGGCGCGTCCGGGTCACCGTCGGGCGAGCCCGACACCGCCACGTGCGCCTCGGTGGCGGCCGCGCGCAGCTCGTCGACCGCCGCGAGGCGCTTGATCTGCTCGGTGAGCTCGACGTCTTCGCCCGGCTCCGGCGCGACGGCGTCGATCTCGGTCAGCCCGTGCTTGAGCAGGTCAGCCTGCTGGGCCAGCTCCCGCGACCGCGTCGACCGCTCGGTGAGCTCCGCGATCACCGCGAGCCACTCCGATCGGACCTCCTGGTACGCCCGCAGCGGCTTCGCGACGGCATCGCCGGCGAACCGGTCGATCACCGCGCGCTGCTCGGCCGGGCGCAGCAGCCGCAGCTGGTCGTTCTGCCCGTGCACCGCGATCAGCTGCTCGGACAGCTCAGCGAGCACCCCGACCGGCACGGACCGGCCACCAAGGTGGGCTCTCGACCGCCCGTCGACGGCGACCGCGCGCAGCGCGATCACGCTGCCGTCTTCGTCGACATCGGCGCCCGAGTCGGTGACGATCCGTTCGGCGCCTTCGACGCCCGAAAAGGTGAACCGCCCTTCCACGAACGCCTTGAGCATCCCCGTCCGGACCTTGGACACCTCGGCCCGGCCCCCGGAGAGCAGGTGCAACCCGGTGACGACCATGGTCTTACCGGCACCCGTCTCACCGGTCACGACGGTGAAGCCCGCGTGCAGTTCCAGCAGGGCGTCCTCGATGACTCCGAGGCCCTGGATGCGCATCTCGGCCAGCACGCCGCCTACGGTAGCGGCCCCCACCGACACTCTGCGCGCGCGGGCACCCGGCGAGTCGCCGATATGTTCGAACGGATCGCCGAGCGGCAGCTACTCACAAGGGCGAGCGTGGCGCTCGCGCCAGCTCTTCACCGGCAGCGAGAACTTCTGGACCAGGCGATCGGTGAACGGGCCGTCCCACAGCCGGACCAGCCGCACCGGGGTCTTGCCGCACGTCACGCGCACGCGAGCCCCCGGCGGCAGGTCGATGAGCCGCCCGCCGTCGCAGGTCAGGACGGCGGACGAGCCGTCCGGGTCGATCCCGACGGTGATCACCGAGTTCCGCGAGACGACCAGCGGCCGCGCGAACATCGCGTGCGCGTTGCTCGGCACCACCAGCAGCGCCTGGACGTCCGGCCAGATGATCGGGCCGCCGGCCGAGAACGCGTACGCCGTCGAACCGGTCGGTGTGGCGCAGAGCACACCGTCGCAGCCGAAGGCCGACACCGGCCGGCCGTCGACCTCGATCAGCGCGTCCAGCACCCGCTCGCGCGTGCTCTTCTCGACGCTGGCCTCGTTGAGCGCCCAGGTGCGGACGACTTCTTCACCGTCGTGGGTGACCGTGACGTCGATGGTCATCCGCTCTTCGACCTGGTAGTCGCCGTCGACGACGCGCTGCACGGTGTCGGCCAGCGCGTCCGAGTCGGCCTCGGCGAGGAAGCCGACGCGGCCGAGGTTCACCCCGAGCACCGGCACCCCGGCCGGGCGGGCCAGCTCGGCCGCGCGCAGCAGCGTGCCGTCACCGCCCAGGACGAAGACCAGCTCGACGCCTTCGGCGGGGTTGTCGTCCGGGTCCACGACGGTGCAGGTCGACCCGACACCGTGCCGGTCCGGGTTGATCAGCGCGCAGACGTCTTCCTCGATCACCCGGATCCGGATGCCGGCCTTGGCGAAGCGCGCCGAAACCTCGCGGGCGGCCTCGCCCGTCGCCTCGCGATCGGGGTGCACCATGAGGAGCACTTCACGTTCGGTGGTCATGCGGGCCCTTCCTCGACGGCGGTTCGGACGAGCCGCTCGGCCTCAGACCTGTCTACCGCGTCCACAGTGGACTCGGCCACGTGTGTTCTGGTCAGCCAGACGAAGTACTCGACGTTCCCGGACGGCCCGGGCAGCGGGCTGGCCGTGACGCCGCGCAGCGCGAGCCCGAGCTTCGCGGCCTCGTCGATGACCGTGAGCACGGATTCGGCGCGCAGCTGCGGGTCGCGGACGACGCCGCCGCTGCCGAGCCGGTCCTTGCCCACCTCGAACTGCGGTTTCACCATCGGCACGAGGTCGGCGCCCTCGCGCGCGCAGGCGGCGAGCGCGGGCAGCACGAGCTTGAGCGAGATGAACGAGAGGTCCCCGACGACGACGTCGACCTGGCCGCCGAGGTCCTCGGGAGAGAGGTTGCGAACATTGGTGCGGTCCATGACGACTACACGTTCGTCGGTGCGGATCCGCCAGTCGAGCAGGCCACGGCCCACGTCGGCGGCGATCACGGTCGCGGCGCCGTGGCGCAGCAGGACGTCGGTGAAGCCGCCGGTGGACGCGCCGGCGTCGAGGCAGCGCTTGCCCTCGACGCTCAGTTCCGTGAACGCTTCGAGCGCGCCGAGCAGCTTGTGCGCGCCGCGCGAGGCCCAGCCGGGGTCGTCCTCGTCCTTGACGACGATGGGCGCGTCGGTCTCGACGCCGGTCGCGGGCTTGCTCGCGACCATGCCGCGCACGGTGACCTTGCCGCCGGTGATGAGGGCCGAGGCCTGTTCGCGCGACCGGGCGAGGCCGCGCCGCACCAGTTCCGCGTCGAGGCGCGCCCGCTTGGGCACCGCGGTCAGACCTTGTCGATGCTGGAGAGGGCGACCGTCAGCTCGGTGTGCACGGCGTCGAACCGCTCGACGTGCTCGGCCAGCGGCAGCGAGTCCAGCTCGTCCAGGCCGGCGACGGCCTCGTCGATGCCGGCCCGCGGGTCGGTCTGCGGCGAGAACGAACCGGGCGGCGGGCCCGGGACGGGGTAGGGGTGATCCTGCACGTCACAAACGGTATCAGGGGCAGTTGGGGGGTCCAGGGGGGCTCGCCCCCCGGCCGGGGTCTGGGGCTCGGCCCCAGAGGACACAGTCAGGGCAGCTGGACCTTCGTGTCCTCGCCGAGTTCGGTGACGCCGGTCTCCCAGGCCACGTGGCAGAGGGCGCGCAGCAGGTCGAGGTCGTCGCCGTCACCCTTCGCCGTCAGGGTCTGGTTTTCGACGGTCACGGTCCAGCCCGGCCGCGGCCCGATCCTCAGGTCCTCGGCCGGCTCGGTGAGCGCCGTGAGGTCCTTCGCGAGGTAGGTGCCGCGCTCGGCCGGGATGGCCTCGATCAGCTGCTTCGGCGTCGCGACACCGGAGAGGACGACCAGCGAGTCGACACCGGCGGCGACCGCGCCCGCGATGTCGGTGTCCAGCCGGTCGCCGACGACCAGTGGCCGGCTCGCGCCGGCGGACCGCGCGGCGGTTTCGAACAAGAGTGGTTGCGGCTTCCCGGCGACGAGCGGCTCGACGTCGGTGGCGGTGCGCAGCGCGGCGACCATCGAGCCGTTGCCAGGCAGCAGGCCGCGTTCGCTGGGCAGCGTCGCGTCGACGTTGCAGGCCACCCACAGCGCGCCCGCGCGGATGGCCAGGCAGGCCTCGGCGAGCGCGGCCCAGGTGTTGTCGGGCGAGTGCCCCTGAACGACCGCCTGGACGCTCTCGGCGTTCTCCCGCACCGGCTTCAGCCCGGCCCGGGCGACTTCGTCCGCGAGCGCCCGGGTGCCGACGACGAGGACTTCGGCGCCCGCCTCGAGCCGCTCGGCGAGCAGCTGCACGCCCGCCTGGGCGCTGGTGTGCACCTCATCGGTCTCGGCGGGCATGCCGAGGCCGGTGAGGTGCGCGACGACCTCGTCCGGCGCCTTGGACGCGTTGTTCGTGACGAACCGCACCGGGGTGCCGTGCTCGCGCGCGGCCCGCACTGTCTCCGGGGCGCCCGGGATCACCCGGGAGCCGTGGTAGACGGTGCCGTCGAGGTCGAACAGGACCGCGTCGTAGGCCGCGAGGAGCGCGTCACTCATCGGTGGGCTTTTCGGCGTTGGCCAGCTCCGCGGCCCGTTCGGCGGCGTCGGTCTCGTCGTCGGCGTCGGCGTCGGCGGCGTTGAGGAACCACTGGACGGCCTCGTCCTGGCGCCCGGCGGCGACGAGGTTGTCGGCGTAGGCGTAGAAGAGGCGCGCGCTCCACGGATCGCGCTTGCCGGCCTTGAGGTCGTCGCCCTGCAGCGAGACGACGGCGGCGTCGAGCTGCCCGAGGTCCCGCCTCGCCCCGGCGGCGACGATCGCGAGCTCGACCTGCACGGCCTTGCTCAGCGACGTCTTGTCGGCCTCCTTGGCGAGGTCGAGGGCACGCTCGGGCCGGCCGAGCGCCCGCTCGGCGTCGGCGATGATGGCGATGTGGTCGTCACTGCGGGTCATCCGCCGCACGGCCCGCAGTTCGGAGAGGGCTTCCGACCAGTTGCCGGCGTGGTAGGCGACGAGGCCGAGCGCCTCACGCACGATCGGCACCCGGGAGGCCTTCGCCTTGGCGTACTTGGCGTGCTCGAGCGCGGCCTCGGGATCGGAGTCGATGAGGCCACCGGCGGCGACGAGGTGCTTCCCGACGGTCTCGGCCAGGCCCTTGGGCAGGGTCCGCAGCTCACGGCGGGCGTCCTCGTCGAGGTCGGAGAATTCGACGTCTTCGGGCAGCTCCGGAGCCTCGAGGAGTTCCTTGGCGAGGGCTTCGTCATCGAGCGGCCCCCCGACCCGCGGCTCACGCCGGGGCCGATCGTGCTTCGCGGGGCGGTTGTCGTCGCGACGCTGGTAGCTGCCGCGGTCGGAACTGCTGCGGTTGTCGTCGCGGCGCTGGTAGCCGCCACGGTCGGAACTGCCGCGGTCATCGCGCTTGAAGCCGCCGGTCTTGCCACCGCGGTCATCGTCACGGCGCTGGTAACCACCGCGGTCCTCGCGGCGGTCCGAACTGCCGCGATCGTCGCGCTTGAAGCCGCCGGTCTTGCCACCGCGGTCATCATCGCGACGCTGGTAACCACCGCGGTCGGAACCGCCGCGGTCATCGCGCTTGAAGCCGCCGGTGCGGCCGCCGCGATCGTCATCGCGACGCTGGTAACCACCGCGGTCGTCGTCGCGACGCTGATAGCCGCCACGGTCGGAACTGCCGCGGTCGTCGCGCTTGTACCCACCGGTCTTGCCGCCGCGGTCATCGTCGCGCCGCTGGTAACCACCGCGGTCGGAGCTGCCGCGGTTCTCGTCGCGGCGCTGGTAACTGCCGCGGTCGGAACCGCCGCGATTGTCGTCGCGGCGCTGATAGCTCCCGCGGTCGGAACCGCCGCGATTGTCGTCGCGGCGCTGGTAGCCGCCGCGCGAGTCTGAGCCTCCGCGGTCGTCGCGCTTGAAGCCGCCGGTGCGGCCGCCGCGGTCGTCGTCTCGGCGCTGGTAGCCGCCGCGTGAATCCGAGCTGCCGCTGCGGTCTTCCCAGCGTGGCTTGCGGTCTCCGTAAGAGGACTTGCCTTGGGGCCGGCCGCCGCGGTCGTCCTGACCTCGGCTCTCGTAGCGACCACCCGAACGGTTGCCGCCGCGGTCCTCGTACCGGCCGCCGCCCGGCCGGCCGCCTCCGCGGCGGTCGTCGCCCGAGGGGCGGCCGCTGTCACGGCTCTGACCTGCGTATCCTCCGCGCTGGTCGCGGTCACGGGGAGTGCCGCCGCCGCGGACTCCGCGGTCGTCGCGGCGAGGCCGGCCCTGGTAACCACCGTCACGGCCGCCACGGTCCTGCCGCGCACCGCGCCGGTCTCCCCGGGGTGCGTCCGACCGGCCCCGGGAGCCTTCGTCCCGAGGTGCCGACCGGCCGGACCCATCATCCGCTGAGTCTCGTCGACCGAACTCGGACACCTGGCCTCCTGCCGTGAAAAATCTTGTTCTGGACATACGCGTACGGCCCGCTAGGGCAGCCAACTGGCTATCCTAACGGGCCGTACGGAAGGTAAGTTCGGCGGTGTCCTACTCTCCCACAACCCTTCGGTTGCAGTACCATCGGCGCTGTCAGATCCTAACGGGCCGTACGGAAGGTAAGTTCGGCGGTGTCCTACTCTCCCACAACCCTTCGGTTGCAGTACCATCGGCGCTGTCAGGCTTAGCTTCCGGGTTCGGAATGGGACCGGGCGTTTCCCTGACGCTAAAACCACCGAAACACTAC
>NZ_JAMXQV010000039.1 GCF_024703995.1 Amycolatopsis iheyensis
ACTCACCCGTTCGCCACTCATCCCCGGCCGAAACCGGTTCAGCGTTCGACTTGCATGTGTTAAGCACGCCGCCAGCGTTCGTCCTGAGCCAGGATCAAACTCTCCAACAATGAACAGTTTAATCGAGACAATTTAATGCTCTCAAAGGAACCTCATACGAGGTTCAATACATAAGCTCTACTGGCTTAGTTCACTAGCACACTGTTGAGTTCTCAAGCAACACACCCCGAGTTCGCCGCGATCAAGCGGCTCGCTCGAAGCGAGTCATTCCTAGCAGTTTTTGGTGGGACACCCACTCAATCGCTTCTGCGAGAGCTTGGTTCGTGTCCCGGTCGGCCACCCGGTTTCCCTGGCGACTTGGAGAACTTTACACCCCGCCAGAGGGCCCGAAACAGGGGGGTACCTTAACCGCGTTCCCGCAGGTCAGGCCCCTGTTTCGGGCCACGGGAGGCCGGTCAGCCGCCGAGTGCGACGCCGGCGACGTTCCGCTTGCCCTTGCGGACGACGAGCCACTTGCCGTGCAGGGCGTCGCCCGGCGCCGGCTTCCACTCCTCGTCCGCGATCTTCACGTTGTTGACGTACGCGCCGCCCTCCTTGAGCGTGCGGCGGGCCGCCCCCTTGCTGTCCACCAGTCCGCCGGCGAGCAGCAGGTCGACGATCGTCGCGTCGCCGGCGGAGTCGACCTTGCCGTTCGGCACCTCGGCCATCGCCGCGTCGAGGGTGCGTTCGTCCAGCTCGCCGAGCTCGCCGCGGCCGAACAGCGCCTGGCTGGCGTTGATCACCTGCCGGGTCTGCTCCTCGCCGTGCACCAGGATCGTGAACTCCTCCGCCAGCCGCTTCTGCGCGGCCCGCAGGTGCGGACGCTCCGAGGTGTCCTCGGCCAGCGCCGCGATCTCCTCCTGGCTCAGGAACGTGAACATCCGCAGGTACCGGATGACATCGGCGTCGCCCACGTTCACGAAGTACTGGTACCAGGCGTACGGCGAGGTCATGTCCGGGTCGAGCCAGAGGTTGCCGCCGCCGGTGGACTTGCCGAACTTGCGCCCCTCGGCGTCGGTGACCAGCGGCGCGGTCAGCGCGTGCACGCCCGCGCCGTCGGTCCGGCGGATCAGGTCGACCCCGCCGACGAGGTTGCCCCACTGGTCGGACCCGCCGACCTGCAGCTTGCAGTCGTACTTGCGGTGCAGCTGCAGGTAGTCCTGCGACTGCAGCAGCAGGTAGCTGAACTCGGTGTAGGACATCCCGTCGCCTTCGAGGCGGCGCTTGACCGTCTCCCGGTTCAGCATGACGTTGATCGAGAAGTGCTTCCCGACGTCGCGCAGGAACTCCAGGGCGGTCTGCTGCCCGGTCCAGTTCAGGTTGTTCTCGACGATCGCGCCGGTCGTGGAGTCGTCGAAGTCCACGAACCGCTCGAGCTGGCCGCGGATGCGCCCGGCCCACTCGGCGACGACGTCGAGGGTGTTCAGGGTGCGCTCACCGGTGTCACGCGGGTCGCCGATCATCCCGGTCGCCCCGCCGGCCAGCACGATCGGCCGGTGCCCGGCGCGCTGGAACCGCTTGAGCATGAGCAGCGGGACCAGGTTGCCGGCGTGCAGGCTGGGCGCGGTCGGGTCGAAACCGCAATAGAGCGTCACGGGACCCTGGTCGAGCTCGCGCCGGAGGGCGTCGATGTCGGTGGACTGCGCGATGAGGCCGCGCCAGGACAGCTCGTCGAGGATGTGTTCGCTCACGCCTGTAGATCCTCCCGCACCTGGTCAACCGACTAACTGGCGGGTCGGACCCGGCGCTTCCCGCCGCGGCGGTAGGTGGACACGGCAGGCGAGCCGTCGACCCAGAACCGCCACGGCGTGTCCATCGCCATCGCGACGCCGACGCGTGGGCCGGTGCGGACCAGCTCGGCCGGCACGCGCTCGCCGACGTACAGCCGCACCGGCGACGCCGGATCGGTCAGGTCGACGCCGTTCTGCGCGCGGTCGACGCGCAGCACCGACGTGAGGATGGCCGGGCCCTTGGCCAGCTCGCCGGTGCCGCGTGCGTTCGGGCGCCGCTTGCGGACGAGGTCGAGGCCCGTGACGACCTCCCCCGCCCGCAGCAGCACCGCGCCGGGCATGCCCTCGTGGGTGCCGACGATGTTCGCGCAGAAGTGCATCCCGTAGACGAAGTACACGTAAAGGTGCCCGGCCGGCCCCCACATGACGGCGTTGCGCGGGGTCTTGCCCCGGTAGCAGTGCGACGCCGGATCGTCCTCGCCGCGGTAGGCCTCGACCTCCACGAGCCGGACGCCGACGGTGCCGTCGGGCCCGTCGGCCTCCAGGACCGAGCCGAGCAGCAGGTGGGCCAGGTCGACGGGGTCGAGCGCCAGCTCGTCACGGGTGAACAGCCGGTCGCGCACACCATCTCCCCTCACCCCGCCGAGCCTAGCCACCGGCTCAGTTCAGCCACGTCCGGGACGCGGTGACCCGCTCCTCGAGCCGCGCGCGCTGTTCGGCCACGCGCTCCGGCGCGGTGCCGCCGCGGGCGTTGCGGGACTTGACCGAGCCTTCGACGGTCAGGACCGCGCGCACGTCGGGGGTGAGCGCCGGGTTGATCTTCTCGAACTCCTCGTCGGTCAGCTCGTCCAGGCCGACGCCGCGGGCCTCGGCGACGCGGACGCTCTCGCCCGCGGCCTCGTGCGCGACGCGGAACGGGACGCCCTGGCGGACCAGCCACTCCGCGATGTCGGTGGCCAGCGTGAACCCGGCCGGGGCCAGCTCGGCGAGCCGGTCGGTGTGGAAGGTCAGCGTCGCGAGCATGCCGGCGATGGCCGGGAACAGGAGCTCGAGCTGCTCGACCGAGTCGAACACCGGCTCCTTGTCCTCCTGCAGGTCGCGGTTGTAGGCCAGCGGCTGCGCCTTCAGCGTGGCCAGCAGGCCGGTGAGGTTGCCGATCAGCCGGCCCGCCTTGCCGCGGGTCAGCTCCGCGACGTCCGGGTTCTTCTTCTGCGGCATGATCGAGCTGCCAGTGGCCCAGGCGTCGTCGAGCGTCACGTAGCCGAACTCGGCGGTGTTCCAGATGATCACCTCTTCGGCGATCCGGGACAGGTTCACCGAGAGCATCGCGACGGCGAAGGCGAACTCGGCGACGAAGTCACGCGAAGCGGTGCCGTCGATGGAGTTCTCGACGCTGGTCGCGAAGCCCAGTTCCTCGGCGACGGCCTCGGGGTCGAGCCCCAGCGACGAGCCGGCGAGCGCACCCGAGCCGTACGGCGACTCGGCCGTGCGGGCGTCCCAGTCCTGCAGCCGCGAGACGTCGCGCAGCAGCGCCTGGCCGTGGGCCATCAGGTGGTGCGCGAGCAGCACGGGCTGGGCGTGCTGCAGGTGCGTGCGGCCGGGCAGGATCGCGTCCGGGTGCCGCTTGGCCTGCGACACCAGCGCGTCGACGACCTCCAGCGTGCCGGCGACGATACGGCGGGCGGCGTCGCGCAGCCACATGCGGAACAGCGTGGCGACCTGGTCGTTGCGCGACCGGCCGGCGCGCAGCTTGCCGCCGAGGTCGGTGCCCGCGCGCTCGAGCAGGCCGCGCTCGAGGGCCGTGTGGACGTCCTCGTCGGCGATCGTCGGGGTGAACTCCCCCGACGCGACGTCCTGGGCGAGCGCGTCCAAGGCGGTCAGCATGCCGGCGAGCTCGTCTTCGGTGAGCAGGCCCGCCTTGCGCAGCACCCGGGCGTGCGCGCGGGACCCGGCGATGTCGTAGGGCGCCAGCCGCCAGTCGAAGTGCGTCGACGCGCTCAGCGCGGCCATGGCCTCCGCCGGACCGCTGGCGAACCGGCCGCCCCAGAGCTGCACCGGCTGCTCGTTCCCGCTCACTGTTCTCGCTTCTCCTCTGAGTTCGTGTGTTCAGGCGACCGTGATCCGGCCGTCGTACAGGACCAGGCGGACACTGGCACACCCGCCGCCCGTCCGCCGTTCGAGTGCGGCGCAGGCTTCGCCGCGTCCGATTCTCTGCGCTTCGCCACGTGCGCTCAGCATCCGGCGGGCTTCGGCGACGGAGACGGTCTCTCCGTCGATCGCCACCGGGATCCCGTGGTCGAAGGTGATCACGACCTCGTCCGGCGCGAGGAACTCGCCCTCGGCCGGGAAGATGTCGGCGATCGCGGTCATGGCGATCCTTCGTCCGCCGATCGCTGCGCGAGTGCGGCGAAGCGCTCCGCCAGTCCCTTGCCCGTCAAGGGTTCCCGGGCGATCACGGCGACGGTGTCGTCGCCCGCGATCGAGCCGACGACCTCTTCGAGCGCCGCCCGGTCGATGGCGCTGGCCAGGAACTGCGCGGCGCCCGGTGGTGTCCGCAGGACCGTCAGGTTGCCCGACGAGTCGGCCGACACCATCAGTTCGGCCAGCAGCCGGGAGAGCCGGGAGGTGCCGCCCTGCACCCCGCGGACGGGACTGCCGTCCTCGGGGATCACGTAGACGGGCGCGCCCGAGTCCGGCCCGCGCAGCTTGACCGCGCCCAGCTCGTCGAGGTCACGCGACAGCGTTGCCTGCGTGACCTCGATGCCTTCGGCGGCCAGCAGCTTGGCCAGCTCGGTCTGGCTGCGGATGGTCATCGTCGCGACCAGCTCGGTGATCCGCGCCTGCCGCCCCACCCGGCTGCTGGTCATCGTCGGCTCTCTTCGAACAGCCAGACGAGCAGGGCCTTCTGGGCGTGCAGCCGGTTCTCGGCTTCGTCCCACACCGCGCTGGCCGGGCCGTCGATCACCTCGTCGGTGATCTCCCAGCCGCGGTGCGCCGGCAGGCAGTGCAGGACGATCGCGTCGTCCGCGGCCTTCTTCAGCAGCTCGGTGTTGACCTGCAGGGCGCGGAACGGGCCGACCCGGTCGAGGCCGTCGTTCTCCTGCCCCATCGACGTCCACGTGTCGGTGACCAGCACGTCGGCGCCCGCGACCGCCTCGTACGGGTCGGTGAAGACGGTGGCCGTGCCGCCGGTCTCCTCGCCGCGCTTCTTCGCGTCGAGCATGACCTGCTGGTCGGGCTGGAACCCGAGCGGCGAGACCACGCGGACGTGCATCCCGGCGGTGACCCCGGCGAGCAGCAGCGAGTGCGCCATGTTGTTGGCGCCGTCGCCGAGGTAGACGAGGGTGAGGCCCTCGAGCTTCCCCTTGCGCTCGCGGATGGTCATCAGGTCGGTGAGGGCCTGGCACGGGTGGAACTCGTCGGTCAGCGCGTTGACCACCGGGATCGACGCGGCCGACGCCATCGCCTCGATGCGCTTCTGGGCGAAGGTGCGCCACACGATTCCGTCGACGTACCGCGACAGCACGCGCGAGGTGTCTTCGATGGTCTCTTCGCGGCCGAGCTGCATCGAGCGGCCGTCGACGATCACCGGGTGCCCGCCGAGCTGGCTGATGCCGACCTCGAAGGAGAACCGGGTGCGGGTCGAGTTCTTCTCGAAGATCGCCGTGATGGACTTGCCGGCCAGCGCCTTGGTGCCGAGCGGATCGGCCTTGAGCCGGTCGGCCCGGTCGAGGATGGCTTTCTGCTCGGCGGGACTGACGTCGTCGTCGCGGAGGAAGTGGCGGGGCATCAGTCGGAGTCCTTCGTGGTGGAGTCGAGCGCGTTCGGGAGGGCGGCGAGGAAGCCTTCGGCCTGGCCGGCGTCGAGCACGAGCGGCGGGGCGAGCCGGATCGTGTCGGCCGCGACCGGGTTGACGAGGTAGCCGGCGTCCTGGGCGGCCTTCGCCACCGCCGCCGAGACGGGCTTGCGCAGCGCGAGGCCGAGCAGCAGGCCCGCGCCACGCACCCCGGCGACCAGCGGGTGGTCCAGCGCCTCGACGCCCGCCGCGATGTCCTTGCCCAGCGCGGAGACGTGGTCGAGCAGGCCGTCCGCGGCGATCGTCCTGATGACCGCCAGGCCGGCGGCGCAGCACACCGGGTTGCCGCCGAAGGTGGTGCCGTGCTGGCCCGGCTTGAGCAGGTCGCCCGCCGCGCCGACACCGATCACCGCACCCAGCGGCAGCCCGCCGCCGAGGCCCTTGGCCAGGGTGATCACGTCCGGCACGACGCCGGCCTGCTGGTAGCCGAACCAGGTGCCGAGGCGGCCGAGGCCGGTCTGCACCTCGTCGAGCACCAGCAGCGTGCCGGTGGCCTTGGTGATCTCGCGGGCGGCCTGCAGGTAGCCGTCCGGCGCCGGGATCACGCCGGCTTCGCCGAGCACCGGCTCCAGGAAGACGGCCGCGGTTTCGGTGTCGACGGCGGCCTTCAGCGCCGCGACGTCGCCGTACGGGACGTGCTCGACGCCGGGCACCAGTGGTTTGAACGGGTCCCGCTTGCCGGGCTGGCCGGTGAGCGTCAGGGAGCCCATGGTGCGGCCGTGGAACGCGCCCTCGCAGGCGACGACCTTGGTGCGCCCGGTCAGCCGGCTGATCTTCAGCGCGGCTTCGTTGGCCTCGGCGCCGGAGTTGACGAAGAGCACCTTGCCGTTGCCGGTCAGGCCCGCGACGTCGAGCAGCGCCTCGGCGAGTTCGACGGTCACCGGGTTCACGTAGAGGTTCGAGGTGTGGCCGAGCTGCTTGATCTGCGCGGTGACGGCCTCGACGACGGCCGGATGCGCGTGGCCGAGCGCGTTGACGGCGATGCCGCCGACCAGGTCGACGTACTCCGTGCCGTCGGCGTCCCACACCTTGGCGCCTTCGCCGCGCACGAGGGTCAGCGCCGGGGTGCCGTAGTTGTCCATCAGGGCGGACTGCCAGTGCTGCTGGCCGTCCACATTGGACTTGAGGTCGGTCACGGGAGCTCCGTTTCGGGGAAGACCATGGTGCCGATGCCGCGGGAGGTGAAGACCTCCAGCAGCACCGAGTGGGCGAGGCGGCCGTCGATCACGTGCGCCCGGCGCACGCCGCCGCGGATGGCGCGCACGCACGCCTCCATCTTCGGGATCATGCCGCTGGCCAGGGTGGGCAGCATCGGCTCGAGGTGGTCGACGCGGATGCGATCGATCAGCGACGAGCGGTCCGGCCAGTTCGCGTAGAGGCCTTCGACGTCGGTGAGCACGACGAGCTTTTCCGCGCCCAGCGCGGCGGCGAGCGCCCCCGCGGCGGTGTCGGCGTTGACGTTGTGCACGACGCCGTCGATGTCCGGCGCGACGGTGGAGACCACCGGGATGCGCCCGGCGTTGACGATGTCGAGCACCGCGTCCGGGTTGACCTCGGCGACCTCGCCGACCAGGCCGATGTCGACCTGCTCACCGTCCACAGTGGCCTGCTTGCGCTCGGCGGTGAACAGCCGGGCGTCCTCGCCCGAAATGCCGACCGCGTACGGGCCGTGGGCGTTGATCAGCCCGACGAGCTCGCGGCTGACCTGCCCGGTGAGCACCATCCGGACGATGTCCATCGTCTCCGGCGTGGTGACGCGCAGGCCGCCCTTGAACTCGCCCGCGACGCCGAGGCGCTTGAGCATCGCGGTGATCTGCGGGCCGCCGCCGTGCACGACCACCGGGCGCAGGCCGGCCAGCCGGAGGAACACCATGTCCTCGGCGAAGGCCGCCTTCAGGGTGTCGTCGATCATCGCGTTGCCGCCGTACTTCACCACCACGGTGGCGCCGTGGAAGCGCTGCAGCCACGGCAGCGCTTCGATGAGGACTCCGGCCTTCTCGGCCGCCGTCGCCAGTCTCTCGTCCGCGGAAATCAGAGCCTCCTGGTTCATGAGGAGTACGCGCTGTTCTCTTCGACGTAGCCGTGCGAAAGGTCCGTGGTGTAGATCGTGGCGGCCTCGCCGCCGACGTTGAGGTCGACGACGATCTCGATGGCCCGGCCGGTGAGGTCGGCCTCCGTGCGGTCCGCCGCGGGCATGCCCTGGGCGAACAGGGTGACGCCGTTGATCGTGATCGACACCTGCTCCGGGTCGATGCGAGCCGGGACCCGGCCGAGCGCCATGGCGATCCGGCCCCAGTTCGGGTCGGAGCCGAACAGCGCCGTCTTCACCAGGTTGTCCTCGGCGATGGTGCGGGCGACCGCGATCGCGTCGGTCTCGGACTCCGCGCCCTGGACGGTGACGTTGACGTCCTTCGTCGCGCCTTCGGAGTCCGCGCGCAGCTGGAGGACCAGGTCGAGGCTGACCCTGGTGAGCAGCTCGGTGAGCTCGGCGTCGGTGGGTTCGACGCCGCTCGCGCCGGAGGCGAGGACCAGGACGGTGTCGTTGGTGGACGTGCCGCCGTCGACGTCGAGGCGGTCGAAGGTGACGTGGGTGGCCGAGCGCAGCGCCCGGTCGAGGGCCTCCTTGCTCACCACGGCGTCGGTGGTCAGGACCGAAAGCATGGTGGCGAGGTTCGGGGCGAGCATGCCGGCGCCCTTGGCGAAACCGCCGACGCTCCAGCCGCTTTCGGCCTTCGCGAAGGCCTGCTTCGGCTTGGTGTCGGTGGTCATGACGCCCCGGGCGGCGTTCAGGCTCGCCTCGTCGCTCGCGTCGAGGGCCTTGACCGCGGTGTCCACCCCGGACAGGACCGCGTCCATCGGGAGCCGCTCGCCGATCAGGCCGGTGGAGCAGACGGCGACCTCGATCGCCCCCGTGTGCAGGACCTCGGCGACCTTCTCGGCCGTGGCGTGGGTGTCCTGGAAGCCGCCGGGACCGGTGGCCGCGTTGGCGCCGCCCGAATTGAGGACGACGGCCTTCAACCGCTGCTGCTTGAGCACCTCCTGCGACCACAGCACCGGCGCGGCCTTGATGACGTTGCGGGTGAACACGCCGGCCGCGACGTCGAGCGGGCCGTCGTTGACGACCAGGGTGAAGTCGAGCGCGCCGGAGGCCTTGATCCCGGCGGCGATGCCGGCGGCGCGGAAGCCCTGGGGGCCGGTGACGGTCACGGTGCGACTCCTACGGTGGAAAGGCCGGTGATCTCGGGGAGGCCGAGGGCCAGGTTCATCGACTGGACGGCACCGCCGGCGGTGCCCTTGGTGAGGTTGTCGATCGCGGCGACGACGACCAGGCGCCTGGCGTCGGCGTCGACCGTGACCTGCAGCTGGACGTTGTTCGAGCCGAGCGTCGCCGACGTCGTGGGCCAGGCGCTGGCGGGCAGCAGCTGGACGAACGGTTCGGCGTCGTAGGCCTTCTCGTACGCCGCGCGGGCCGCGGCTTCGTCGACGCCTTCCTTCAGCGGGGCGCTCGCGGTGGTGAGGATGCCGCGGGGCATCGGCGCGAGCACCGGGGTGAAGGACACGGTGACCTTCTCCCCCGCGACCGCCGAAAGGTTCTGGGCGAACTCGGGGGTGTGGCGGTGGGCTCCGCCGACGCCGTACGCGCTCGCCGAACCCATCACCTCGGAGCCGAGCAGGTTCGGCTTGAGGCTCTTGCCGGCGCCGGAGGTGCCGGTGACCGCCACGACCGTGACGTCCGGCTCGACGAGCCCGGCGGCGAACGCCGGCGCGAGGGCCAGCGAACCGCCGGTCGGGAAGCAGCCGGGGACGGCGACGCGCTTGGCGCCCACGAGCTTCTCGCGGGCGCCGGGCAGTTCGGGCAGGCCGTAGGGCCACTGGCCGGCGTGGTCGCCGCCGTACCAGCGCTGCCAGTCGGCCGGGTCGGCGAGGCGGTGGTCGGCGCCCAGGTCGACGACCAGGACGTCCGGGCCGAGCTGCGCCGCGATCCCGGCCGAGTGCCCGTGGGGCAGCGCGAGGAACACGACGTCGTGCCCGGCCAGGGTCTCCGGCGTCGTCTCGGCGAGGACCCGGTCGGCGAGCGGGACGAGGTGGGGCTGGTGGCCGCCGAGTCTCGTGCCCGCGCTGCTCGCCGCCGTGAGCGCGCCGATCTCGACCTCGGGATGGGTCAGGAGCAGGCGCAGGAGTTCGCCGCCCGCGTACCCGCTGGCTCCGGCCACCGCGATGTTCACCGTCATACGCATGATTATGCACGCCCTTGCAAGGCTAAACAAACAGGATTCCCGGGAAGTGGTACCCGCCACCTTGGGATGCTGGGCGGATGACGGACACCCCGGCGCGCCTGCTCGGCCTGCTCTCGCTGCTCCAGACGCCACGGGAGTGGCCGGGCAGCGAGCTGGCCGGCCGGCTCGGCGTCAGCCCGCGCACGATCCGCCGCGACATTGACCGGCTGCGGGACCTCGGTTATCCGGTCGAGGCCAGCCGCGGCGTCGCGGGCGGGTACCGGCTGGTGGCCGGCGCCGCGATGCCGCCCCTGGTGCTCGACGACGACGAAGCCGTCGCGATCGCGGTGGGCCTGCGGACCGCCGCGGGGCAGACCGTCGCCGGGATCGAGGAGGCGTCGGTGCGGGCGCTGGCGAAGCTGGAGCAGGTGCTGCCGGCCCGCCTGCGCCGCCGGGTGGGCACGATCGGCACGGCGACCGTGGCCGTGCCGGCCGGCGGGCCCGCCGTCGACCCGGCGCAGCTGACGGTGTTTGCCGGCGCGATCACCAACCACGAGACCGTCCGGTTCCGCTACCGCGCCAACGACGGGACCGAAACCCGGCGCCGGGCCGAGCCGCTCCGGCTGGTCGCCACCGGCCGCCGCTGGTACCTGATCGCCTACGACCTCGACCGCGACGACTGGCGCATCTTCCGCGTGGACCGGGTCGAGGACGCCCAGGCGACCGGCGGCCGCGCAACCCCTCGCCGGCCGCCCGCGACCGACCTGGCGGCCTACGTCGTCGAACGCCTCTACGACCTCGCGCCGACCTACCGGGCGGTGGCGCTGGTGGCCGGATCGGCCGCCGAAATCGGCCCACGCCTCGGCGCGGCGGCCGGCGAGCTGACCGATGTGGACGGTGGTCGCTGCCGGTGGCGCAGCTCCGGGGACACGCTGGACTGGCTCGCGTTCCGGTTGCTGGGGCTCGGTTGCGCGTTCACCGTCGAGGAGCCTCCGGAGCTGGTGGCGCACCTGAAGGCGCTCGCGGACCGCGCCGCCGCGGCCGCTTCCGGCACGCGGGGTTGATCGGTCGTACGGCACTGCACGCTCCTCCTCTGCTGCGGGACTGCCGATCAGGAGTGCCGGATCAGTTCACGGCGCTGACCCGACGACGACGGCCGACCGGTCCACTGTGGACCGGCCGGCCGCCGCAGCTCAGCTCGGCTCGGCCGCGTCGAGGTCCGTGCGCCTGCTCGGCGGCACCGGCAGGTAGCAGCCCGGGTGCTCCGGGTCGCAGCCCACGCGGGGCAGCCGGGCGCGGATGCCGCCGGGGGTGCGTTCGAAGTACGCCGCGATCTCCGCGACGCCCTCCCCCGCGATCCACCGGTTCTCCAGCTCCGCGTCCATCTCCTCGTTCCACGGGCGGCCCTGCTGCGCAGGACGGCCCGCGGATCTTCGCCGCGGCACCCGGCCACCGCCGGTCGCGGACAGCAACTCGTCCGCGACCAGGTCGGCGACCGTGGCCGCCACCGCGACGTCCAGGTCGAGGCTGCCCTCGGCGACCGGTTCGCCGCCGGGACCACCCGCTTCCAGGGTGATCATCACCCTGGGGGTCGGCACGACGCGGTCCTCGTCCGTCCTGGTCGAGACCACGATCTGGTAGGTGTTCTCCTGGGCCCGGACCTCGGTCCGGCGCTCTTCGATGATCGACATGCCACGAAGCTAGCGCGCACCCCCGACAATTTTCGGCTACGCGCTGCTCACGGCCGACTTCGCTCGGAAATTGTCGGACCCCTCGCCTAACGTCCCTCCCCGACCACACCACGTGATCGGGAGGCGACGATGAGACACCGGCGGACAAGACGGTGCCCCGGTCCGGGCGAACCGGACCGGGGCACCGTGGGGAGCTTCGTCAGCTCAGAAATGCAGCAGCTGAGCCAGTTGCTTGTCCTGAGCGGCCTTCGCGGAGTTGTCCGACTTCTGCGCCGCGGCGCCGTCGGGCACCGGCGGCGGCACCGGGCTGCACTGCGCGTCCGAGTGGTTGCCGGGCTGACGCTTCGGCAGCGTGCCGTTCGCCAGGTAGTCGGCGATCTTGTCGTCCACACAGGACACCCCGGACAGCGACCCGGCGTGCGTCGTGCCACCCGGCGCGCTGATCAGGCTCGAGTTCGGGAACCGCTTCCGGACCTCGAGGCTGCCCGCGTACGGCGTGGCGGCGTCGAGCTCCTCGCTGATCAGGAGCGCCCCGGCGACCTTGCGGCCGTCGATGTCCACCGGCTTGCCCGCCTTCGCCGGCCAGTACACGCAGGGCGCGTTGAACCAGGCGTTGCCCCAGGTCTCGAACGGGGCCTTGAAGTAGGTCAGCCAGTTGTCGGCGCGCCACTTGTTCCAGTTGGCGGGCCACTGCACGTCGGTGCACTGCACGCCGAGGTAGACGGCGAACCCGTTGTCGTTGCCCGGCGGGTTCGAGTCGTCGTAGAGCGCCTTGAGCGTCTGCCAGTCACCCTTGTGCACGTAGCCGTCGAAGGCCTTGGCCATGTCGACCCAGCCGAAGACGTAGTAGCCGGCCTGCAGGAAGACGTCGGTCCACTCGTCGCCGCCGATGACGCCGCCCGCCGGGTTCTTGGCGAGCTTGCGCTGCGTGTCGTACCAGAGCTTCTCGACGGCGGAGCCGGTCTTGCCCAGGTGGTAGACGCTGTCGTAGGACGCCAGCCAGTCGAAGTAGATCTTGATGTTCTTGTCGAAGGCCACGTCCTGGTCGAGGTTGGCCTGGTACCAGACCTTCCGCGGGTCGACGTTGCCGTCGAGCACCATCCGGCGGACGTTCTTCGGGTACATCGTGCTGTACACCTGGCCGAGGTAGGTGCCGTAGGAGAAGCCGTAGTAGTTGATCTGCTTCTCGCCCAGCGCCTTGCGCAGGCTGTCCATGTCCTGCGCGACGTCGGTCGTCTTCAGGTGGTCGAGGATCTCGCCGTTCTTGCGGCACGCGTCGGCGTAGCCCTTCGAACGCGCGAGCCAGGTCTTCTCCAGCTTCGGCGTGGTCGGCACGTAGGCCGGCCGGTTGTAGCTGAAGTAGTTCCCGTCGCAGCTGATCGACGGCTTGCTGGACCCGACGCCCCGCGGGTCGAAGCCGATCCAGTCGTAGTTGTCACCCGCGTGGTTCGGCACGTACTTGCCGAGCACCGACAGGCCCAGGCCGGAGCCGCCGGGACCACCCGGGTTCACCAGCATGATCCCCTGCGACTGCGGGGTCTTGTGCTTGATCCGCGACACCGCGACGGAGACCTTCGTCCCACCCGGCTTCGCGTAGTCCATCGGCACCTCGAGGAAGCCGCATTCGGCGCCCGCGGCCTTCAGGCTCGCCGACGCGCAGGGCCCCCAGGCGATCGGCGCGGGGCTGAACTGCACCCCGGGGTCCGCCGAGGCGGCGGGCGCGGCGGCCATCAGCCCGGCCGCGAGGCCCGCGGCGGCGACGGCGGCAACGATTCTTTTCACAGTCGTCCTTTTCGTCCGCATTCGACAGAGTTCGCCAGATTTCGACGAAACTACCGGCAACTCTGGACAATCTCGTCGACGGCCGCGACTTCCGCCATCCGTCTTTCGTCGGTACCTGAGCCCGTCGTCGAGTCCCGGAACTGTCGGTGCCCGGCAGTACGCTCCGGGTCGCCGGAACGCGATGGGAGGCCCCATGAACACCGACGATCAGCTGGTCAAGGCGATCCGCGCCGGGCTGGCCGAGCTGGCGGACCCGGTGAAGGCACCGGCGATGCGGGCCTACATGAAGTCCGCGATGCCCTTCCGCGGGGTCGCGAAGCCCGAGCGGGCGCAGCTGCTGAAGCGGGTGCTCGCCGACCACATACTGCCGGATCGGGTGAACTATTCGACGACCGTGCTGGAGTTGTGGCGGGCCGCCGAATTCCGCGAGGAGCGCTACGCGGCGATCGATCTTTCCGGGCACCGGGCGTATCGGCAGTGGCAGGATCCGGGCCTGCTCCCGATGTACGAGGAAATGATCGTCAGCGGCGCGTGGTGGGACTACGTCGACGAGCTGGCCATCCGCCGCGTCGGCCCGATCCTGCGAGCCGACCGCGAGCGGGTCACGCCGATCATGCTGGCGTGGGCAGCCGACGCCGACTTGTGGCGCCGCCGCACGGCGATCATCTGCCAGGTCGGGGCCAAAGCGGACACCGACACGGACTTGCTCACCAGGACGATCGAACCCGCGATCGCCGAGCCGGAGTTCTTCCTGCGCAAGGGAATCGGCTGGGCGCTGCGCGAGTACGCGAAGACGGCGCCAGACTGGGTCCGGTCGTTCGTGGACGATCACCCCGGGCTGTCGGGCTTGTCGCGGCGGGAAGCGTTGAAGCACATCGGCTGAATCGGCCGGTGGAACGGCGAAGAGGGGCCGGTTCCCCGGCCCCTCCCCGTGTTCGTCGTACGCTGTGGCTACGCGCGCAGGGTTGCTTCGAAGCGTTCGCCCGCCGCAGCCACCGCGGCGTCGCGCGCCTTCGTGGCCTCATCGACGGTCAGGGTTCGGTCCGCCGCGCGGAAGCGGAGCTTGTACGCCAGCGAGCGCTTGCCCTCGCCCACCTGCTCGCCCGCGTACACGTCGAACAGCGTGATGTCCTCCAGCAGCTCGCCCGCGCCATCGCGCAGGACCGCGGCCAAGTCCGCCGACGGCACGTCCGCCGCCGCCACCAGGGCGACGTCGAGCAGCACCGGGGGGTAGCCCGACACGCTCGGCGCCGGGCGGGAGTCCGGGAGCGGGATCGCGTCGAGGTCCAGCTCCATCGCCACCGTGCGCGGCGGCAGGCCGAGGGCCTCCACCACCTTCGGGTGCAGCTCGCCCGCGTGGCCGACCGGCCAGTCGCCGACCCGCAGCTGGGCGCAACGGCCCGGGTGCCACGGCGGCAGGTCCGCCGCCTGCGTCGTCAGCTCGACCCCGGCGGCTTCCGCGATCGTGCGGGCGGCCTGCACCGCGTCCGCCCAGTTCGCCGGCTCGCCCTGGCCCCACCAGCCCGCGCGGCGACGCTGGCCCGCCAGCACCACTGCCACGTGCAGCGGCTGCTGCGGCACCGCGGCCTCCAGCACCGCCAGCTCCTCGTCCGTCGGCCGCCGGTCGACGCCGAGGTCCGGCACCTTCAGCGGGTTCGGCGCCGGGAGCACGACCTGGCCGATGTGGTAGAGCGAGACGTCCTTCATCCCGCGCGACACGTTGCGCTGCAGCGTGTCCAGCAGCCCCGGCAGCAACGTCGTCGCCAGCCGGTTGCGGTCGGCCTCCAGCGGGTTGCGGACCACGACCGTGTTGCGGCGGATGTCGTCGGCCGGCAGGCCGAACGCGTCCCACACCGAGTCGCCGACGAACGGGAACGGGCGCACCTCGATGTAGCCCGCCTCGGCCAGCGCCCGGGAAACGCCCCGGACCCGCCGCTGCGCCTCGGTCAGGCCCCGGCCGGCCGGGGCCGCGGGCAGGATCGACGGGATGCTGTCGTAGCCCTCCAGCCGCAGCACCTCTTCGACGAGGTCGGCCGGCTGGCGCAGGTCGCCGCGCCAGCTCGGCGGGATCGCCGTGACCAGGCCCGTGCCGTCGTCGCCCGTGCTGACCGAGACCTTGCAGCCGATCTGCGAAAGCCGGCGCACGGTGACACCGCGCTGGTAGTTCACGCCCGCGACCTTGTCGGGCAGGTTGATCGGCATCACGACCGCCGGGTTCGGCTCGACCGAGCCCTCGTCCGTGCGGCCGGGCTGGATCGCGGCGTCGCCGTACTGGCGCAGCAGCCGGGCGGCCAGCTCGACCGCCGCCGGGCACAGCTGCGGGTCGGTGAACCGCTCGAACCGCTTGGCGGCCTCCGAGAACAGCTTGTGCCGCCGCGCCGTGCGGCTGATGGCCGCCGGGTTCCAGTGCGCCGCCTCGAGCAGCACGTCGGTGCTCTCCGGCGTGATCTCGGTGCTCGCGCCACCCATCGTGCCGGCGAGCGAGATGACACCGCTGTCGTCGGCGATGACCACGTCGTCCGGGTCGAGCGTGCGCTCGACGTCGTCCAGCGTGGTCAGCTTCTCGCCCGGCTTCGCCCGGCGGACCACCAGGTCGCCCTGGATGGCCTTGGTGGCGAACGCGTGCAGCGGGTGCCCGAGCTCCAGCATCACGTAGTTGGTGACGTCGACGGCCAGGGAGATGGACCGGATGCCGGCCAGCATCAGCCGGCGGCGCATCCACCACGGGGTCGGCGCGGTCGCGTCCAGGCCGGTGACGCGCCGCAGCACGAACCGCGGGCAGCCTTCCGGGTCCTCGACGTGCACCGGCCAGGCGTCACCCTCGGCCGCCGGGACCTCCAGCAGCGCCGGGTCGCCGAAGGGCACGTCCAGCGCGTTCGACAGCTCGCGCGCGAGGCCGCGCACGGACAGCGCGTAGCCGCGGTCCGGCGTCGGGGCCAGCTCGATCACCGTGTCGTCGAGACCGAGCAGCTCGCGGGCGTCGTCACCCGGGCTCGCGGTGCCCGACGGCAGCACGAGGATGCCGGTGTGGTCATCGCCGAGGCCGAGCTCGCGGGCCGAGCAGATCATGCCGTCGCTGATCCGGCCGTAAGTCTTGCGAGAGGCGATGGCGAAGTCGCCGGGCAGGACCGCCCCGGGCAGCGCGATCACGACCAAGTCACCTTCGACGAAGTTGCGCGCGCCGCAGACGATGCCGCGGGTCCGGATGCCGTGCGGGCCTTCGTCCTCGAGCTCGCCGTCTTCGTCGTCCTCTTCCTCGTCGTCCTCGGCGGCGACGGGCTCCTCGGCCTCTTCGCCGACGTCGACGCGGCAGAACCGGATCGGCTTCTTGAAGTCGGTCAGCTCTTCGATCTCGGCCACCCGGCCGACGACCAGCGGGCCGGTGACCGGCCCGAGCTCCTTGAGGTCGTCGACCTCGATGCCGATCCGCACGAACGCGTCGGCCAGGTCCTGCGGCGTGACCTCCTCGCCGATGTCGAGGTGTTCGGTCAGCCAGCTGACGGGGACTCGCACTACGCCTCCGTTCCGAAGGGAAGGGTGAAGCGGACGTCGCCCTCCACCATGTCGCGCATGTCCGGGATCCCGTTGCGGAACTGCAGGGTGCGCTCGATGCCCATGCCGAAGGCGAAGCCCGAGTACACGTCCGGGTCGACGCCGCAGGCACGCAGCACGTTCGGGTTGACCATGCCGCAGCCACCCCACTCGACCCAGCCGGGGCCGCCCTTCTTCTCCTCGAACCAGACGTCCACTTCGGCGGACGGCTCGGTGAACGGGAAGAAGTGCGGACGAAGGCGGGTCTTCGAGTTCTCGCCGAACATCGCGCGGGCGAAGGCGTCCAAGGTGCCCTTGAGGTGCGCCATGGTGATGCCCTTGTCCACCGCGAGGCCTTCGACCTGGGTGAACACCGGGGTGTGCGTCGAGTCCAGCTCGTCGGTGCGGTACGTGCGGCCCGGGCAGACGACGTACACCGGCAGGTCGCGGTGCAGCAGCGTGCGGGCCTGCACCGGCGAGGTGTGCGTGCGCAGCACCAGGCCGGAGTCCTCTTCGCCGACGTAGAAGGTGTCCTGCAGCTGGCGGGCCGGGTGGTCCTTGCCGAAGTTCAGCGCGTCGAAGTTGAACCACTCGGCTTCGAGCTCCGGGCCCTCGGCGATCTCGTAGCCCATCGCGACGAACGCGTCCGCGACGCGCTCGGAGACGGTGCTGATCGGGTGACGGGCACCCCGCGGGACGCGGTTCCACGGCAGCGTGACGTCGACGGCCTCTTCACGCAGCACGCGCTCGTCGCGCTCCACCTGGAGCTCGGCGCGGCGGGCGTCGAAGGCCGCCTGGACGGCCTGGCGGGCCTCGTTGACGCGCTTGCCGGCTTCGGCCTTCTCCTGCTTGGGCAGGGCGCCGATCTCGCGGCGGGCCAGCCCCACCGGGGCCTGGTCACCGAGGTGCGCCGGCTTGACCTCGGCCAGCGCCTCGAGCCCGGTCGCGGCGGCGAACGCGGCTTCGGCGGCCTTGACCGCCTCCTGCAGCGTCTCGGGGGCCAATACCGCGCCCTGGGCTTCCTTCTCCTTGGCTCCGGACATAACTCCTCGGCGTCCGCTGGGACTGGTCGTTCGCACGCCGCCGGACACGCGGCGCACGAGAGGTCAAAGGCGTGAAAAGTCTATGGGATCGGGTCCGCGCCGCCCCGCGCGGCCTCGCGCCCGGTCAGCGGGTGCGGAACGCGTCCGCGAAGTCGACCGACGCGAACTCGCCCGGGACGACGCCGTCGGCGGCGTAGCGGTAGAGCGCGGTCTGGTAGATGCCGGTCAGGGTCGTGACGAAGACGGCCACCAGCAGCGTCCAGACGATCGCCAGCCCGACGCAGACGAACACGGTGGCCGTGCCACCGAGCAGGAAGCCCGCGCCCAGGAACACGGCGTAACCGACGAGGCTGAGCAGGAACCCGACCACGCCGATGCCCGCGTTGCCCGCGACGTTCTCACCCCACGTGCGGCGGAACAGCTCGACCGAGCGCTTGACGCCGTCGCGGACGCCGGCGCCCTCCAGCATGACGATCGGCAGCACGAGGAACGTCGTGAGCCGCCAGGCCAGCCCGACCAGGCTGCTGACGATCTGGCCGAGGAAGCCGAGCCGCTCCTCGAGCGTGCGCAGGACCAGGCTGACGGTCGCGGTGACGCCGGCCCAGCCGAGCAGCACCGGCCACCGGCGGCTCGCCGCGGCCAGGCCCGCGCCGACACCCGGGATGCCGCCGTCGCCGCGCAGCGCGATGTCCGCCTGGGAGATCAGGGCGGCGTTGAAGAAGATCGTGACGAACGCCGAGACGACGTAGAACGCGGCGAGCAGCACCCAGGTGCCGACGGTCGGCTGGGCGTTCCCGGTCTGGACGTGCGCGGTGAAGAAGGCCGGCGTCAGGAACGCCCCGGCGACCAGCAAGCCGGCGATTCCGGCGAGCACGGGGAACCACGTCAGGCCTTTGTGGGCGCGCAGCACCCGCAACGACGCGGAGAACAGCTTGAACGAAAGGGCGAGCCGGCCCATGATTTCCCCCAGGTGACCACAATGGATGTCCGTGGCAGCCTAGCGGCTGATCAGCGCCGGGCCGCCATCGCGCTCGTGTACACGCAGACGGCCGCCGCGGTGGCGAGGTTGAGGCTTTCGGCCTTGCCGTACAGCGGGATCCGGACCGCGAGGTCGGTGCGCTCGAGGACGTCGGCGGGCAGGCCGTGGGCCTCGTTGCCGAAGACCCACGCCGTCGGCTCGGTGAGGTCCACCCGATCGAGTTCGGCGTCGGCGTAGCCGTGCGCGGCGAACGTGCGCAAACCCGCCGTCGAACAGGCGGACAGGGCGGCCGAAACGTCGCGGACGCGCGTGATCGGCAGGTGGAAGAGGCTGCCGGCGGCGGCGCGGACGCACTTGCCGTTGTGCGGGTCGACGGTGTCGCCGGCGAGCACCACGGCCTCGGCGCCCGCCGCGTCGGCGACGCGGATCACCGTGCCCGCGTTGCCGGGGTCGGCGACGTCGACCAGCACCACGACGAGCCGGGCGCCCGGCGTCACGGCTTCTTCGAGCGGCCGGTCGAGCAGCGCGCAGACGGCCACGATGCCTTGGGGCGTCACGGTTTCCGACAGCCCGTCGGCGGCGCGGTCGGTCATCGGCGAGACCCCGACGCCGGCCGCGCGGGCGGCGTCGACCAGGTCCGCGTGCTGCTCCGCCGCGCGTTCGGTGACGAACAGCTCGTGCACGGTGCCGTGCTCGAGCGCCGCTTCGACGGCATTGGCGCCTTCGGCCAGGAACCGGCCGGTCTTGTCGCGTTCCGCGCGCCGCGTCAGCTTGCGCGCAGCAACGACCCGGGGGGTCCGTTCGGTGAACGGATCCGCCCCGGGTCGGGAGGAGCTGCCGGTCAGGCCGACTTCTTCTCGGTGTTCACGTTGGCCTTGGCGAGCTCGGCCAGCGCGGTGAAGGCGGCGGCGTCGTTGACGGCGAGGTCCGCGAGGATCTTGCGGTCGACCTCGACACCCGCGGCCTTGATGCCCTGGATGAACCGGTTGTAGGTCACGCCGTTGGCGCGGGCGGCCGCGTTGATGCGGGTGATCCACAGCTGGCGGAAGTCACCCTTGCGGGCACGGCGGTCCCGGTAGGCGTAGTTGAGCGAGTGAAGCGTCTGCTCCTTGGCCTTGCGGTACAGCCGCGAACGCTGGCCGCGGTAGCCGCTGGCCAGTTCGAGAGTTGCGCGACGCTTCTTCTGGGCGTTGACCGCCCGCTTGACGCGTGCCACGGGTCCATCCTGTCGATCTCAGGGGGCGAAAAGGAAACGCCCCGGGGTGGTTACAGCAAGTTCTGGGGGATCAGATGCCGAGCAGGCGCTTGACGCGGCCGGCCTCGGTCTTCGCGAGCTCGGTGGTGCCCTCGAGCCGGCGGGTGAGGCGGTTCGACTTCTTCTCCATCAGGTGGCGGCGGCCGGCCTTCTGGCGGCGCAGCTTGCCCGTGCCCGTGACACGGATCCGCTTGGACGTCCCGCTGTGGGTCTTCATCTTCGGCATTTCAGTCCTCTTTCGTGCGGCGGCTCACCGGAGATTCCGGTGAGCCGCTGACTCGTGCTGGTCGGCGCCTACGCGTCGGTGGTCGGCTCGGGAGCCGCCTCGGCCTTCGCCTTCGGCTTCACGTTCTTGTGCGGGGCCAGCACCATGATCATGTTGCGACCGTCCTGCTTCGCCGACGACTCGACGAAACCCAGTTCGGTGACGTCTTCGGCGAGCTTCTGCAGCAGCCGGTAGCCGAGCTCCGGCCGGGACTGCTCGCGACCGCGGAACATGATCGTGACCTTGACCTTGTTACCCGCCGCCAGGAACCGCGACACGTGACCCTTCTTGGTCTCGTAGTCGTGCTGGTCGATCTTCGGGCGCAGCTTCTGTTCCTTGATGACGGTCAGCTGCTGGTTGCGCCGGGACTCGCGGGCCTTCTGCGCGCTCTCGTACTTGAACTTGCCGAAGTCCATGAGCTTGCACACGGGCGGGCGTGCCTGCGGCGCGACCTCGACGAGGTCGAGATCGTTCTCCTGCGCCAGGCGCAGCGCATCCTCGATCCGGACGATGCCGACCTGTTCACCGTTCGGCCCGACGAGTCGGACCTCCGGCACCCGGATTCGGTCGTTGATGCGTGTCTCGGAGCTGATGGGGCCTCCTTGGTCCGAGGAATGTTTCCTGTTCTCGTTCGACCTGGTGCCCACATAGCGAAGGCCCCGACACCGTTCGGTGCGCGGGGCCCACTCTGTTTCCGATCGTGTCCCGGAGGACACTTCTTCACCCTGGACTGGCGTCCGGGCGAGACCGGACCCGGCCACCTGTACGGTGACGCGGGTGGGAGCGGGGCTCCACTTGCCGCCCCCGATCGCTCGAGGGCTGGTCGCTCGTGGAAGGGTACCAGACGTGTCAGATCAACCCGCCGAACAGCCCCCCTATTCCCCTGATGACCGCCGGCTGGCCGAGATCCCCAGCGTGGAGGTGATCAGCCGCGCCGCGGTCATGCTGCTGTCGGCCGGCGCCGAGCGGCTCGGTCTCGCCGACGCCGACCCCGAGAACTCCCCGCACCGCGACCTCGACGAAGCCCGCCGCCTGATCACCGCGCTGGCCGGGCTCGTCACCTCCTCGGCGGAGTACCTCGGCCTGCACGCCGGCCCGTTGCGCGACGGCCTGCAGACGCTCCAGAAGGCCTTCCGGGAGGCTTCGGCCGTGCCCGACGAGCCCGGCAAGGGGCCCGGCGAAAAGTACACCGGTCCCGTTTACTGACGTCCCGCTCGCCCGGTTCCTTGCCGGACGAGCTTGGCGACAGGTAACATGTTAGATGTGAGTCTCTCAAAGGTCACCCGCCCGCTCCTGCGCGACGAGGCGTACGACCGCATCCGGCACGCGATCGTCGACGGCTCCCTGCCCCCGGGCACTCCCCTGCGCGACGGCGACCTGGCCGACCAGCTCGGCCTCTCCAAGGCACCGGTCCGCGAGGCGCTGCGAAGGCTGGCCGACGACGGCCTCGTCGACTCCAAGCCGCAGAGCTACACGCGGGTCTCCGAAGTCATGTCCCCGGACGTCATCGACGCCCGGCAGCTCGTGCGCGTGCTGCACGAGTTCGCCGTGCGGGAAGCGGTCCGGCGCTGCCGCCCGGCGGACATCGCCGCCATGCGGGCGGCCAACGACCGGTTCGCGAAGGCCATCGAGGCCCGCGACATCGAGGCCGCGGTCCGAGCCGACGACGAGCTCCACGACATCCCCGTGCGCCTCGCCGGCAACGCCGCCGTCGCCGCCACCCTCGACCGCTACACACCGCTGCTGCGCCGGCTGGAGCACGCCCGCTTCAGCTCGACGCTGGCCTGGAACTCGGTGGAACGCCACACGCGGCTGATCGACGCGCTCGAAGCCCGCGACACCGGAACCGCCGTCTCCGTGATCTCGACCATCTGGACCGACCTCCTGGAGGAGCGATGAGCCTCGCCGGCTTCCCGCGTTATCCCCTGCTCTTCGGCCCGTCGCCGGTGCACCCGCTCGAGCGGCTCACCGAGCACCTCGGCGGCGCGAAGGTCTGGGCCAAGCGCGAGGACGTGAACTCCGGGCTCGCGTTCGGCGGCAACAAGACGCGCAAGCTCGAGTACCTGGTGGCCGACGCGCTGAAGGAAGGCGCCGACACGCTCGTGTCCATCGGCGGTGTCCAGTCCAACCACACCCGGCAGGTCGCGGCCGCCGCGGCGCGTGCCGGGCTGAAGGCCGTGCTGGTGCAGGAAAGCTGGGTCGACTGGCACGACCCGCTCTACGACAAGGTCGGCAACATCCAGCTCTCGCGGATCCTCGGCGCGGACGTCCGGCTCGTCCAGGCGGGCTTCGGCATCGGCTTCAAGCAGGCGTGGGAGGAGGCCGTCGCCGAGATCAAAGAGAAGGGCGGCAAGCCGTACGCCATCCCGGCCGGCGCGTCGGACCACCGGCTCGGCGGGCTCGGCTTTGCGAACTGGGTCGTCGAACTCGAAGCGCAGGAAGCGGCACTGGGTGTCTTCTTCGACACCGTGATCGTCTGCTCGGTCACCGGCAGCACCCAGGGCGGCATGGTCGCGGGGGTGGCCGCGAACAAACCCAGGCGCATCCTCGGCATCGACGCCTCGGCGAAGCCCGGCGAAACCCGCGAGCAGGTCACGCGGATCGCGCGCAACACCGCCGAGCTGATCGGCGCCGGGGAGATCGCGGACGTCGAGCTGGACGACCGCTACCACGCGGGCGTCTACGGCATCCCGGACAAGTCCACTGTGGACGCCATCGAGACGTGCGCCCGGCTGGAGGGGATGATCACCGACCCGGTGTACGAGGGCAAGTCCATGGCGGGACTCATCGACCTCGTCAAGAACGGCGAGATCGCCCGCGACTCGAACGTCCTCTACGCCCACCTCGGCGGGCAGCCAGCCCTGAACGGCTACACGAGCGTCCTGGGCTGACCGCCCGGCACCGGGTCAGTCCAGCACGCAGAGCACGTCGATCTCGACGAGCAGCTCGCCCGGGAGGCCGACGTAGACCGTCGTGCGCGCCGCGTGCGGGGCGTCGCCGATCAGCTCGTTGTACACCTCGTTGAACGGCGCGAAGTGCGCCGTGTCGGTCAGGTACACCCGGACCATGATCGCGTCGGCCAGGCTCGCGCCCGCCTCCGCCAGCACGGCTTCGATGTTCTTGAACGTCTGCCGGGTCTGGCCGACGACGTCGTCGCCGACGATCGCGTTCGTGGCCGGGTCGAAGGCGACCTGGCCGGCGACCTGCAGCAGGTTCCCCTTGCGGACGGCCTGCGAGAACTTCGCCGGCGGCTTCGGCGCGTTCTCGGTGGAAACTGCCGTCTTGCTCATCAGTGCCCCTTTCCGTTCTCCGTCCATCCGCTGTGGACGGAAGCTTCCGTGGTCGCGGCCCGCAGATCCGGGACCAGCGCCAGCAGTCCTTCGTAGTCGAGCAGCACCTTCGGCACCGACATCGACGCGGCGGCGAGGACTTCGCCGCCCGTGCCCCGCACCGGCGCCGCGATGCAGTGGATGAAGTCCTCGTGCTCGGCGTTGTCGACGGCGTACCCGAGCCGGTCCACCCGCGCCAGCTCGGCCAGGTAGGCCTCGGGCGTCGTGATCGTGTTCGGCGTGCGCACCGGGTACTCGATCGACCGCGCGATCTCCTCGCGCCGCGCCGCGGGCATCGCCGCGACCAGCACCTTGCCCACCGCGGTGCAGTGCAGTGGCGCGCGTTTGCCGATGCGCGAGTACATCCGCACCGAATGCCGGCCTTCGAACTTGTCGATGTAGACGACTTCGCCGTCCTCGTAGCTGGCCAGGTGCACGGTGTGCCCGGTGCGCGTGTTGAGGGCGGCGAGCGCGGGATGGGCGCTGCGCCGGACGTCGAAGGAGTCGAGCGCCTGGTTGGCCAGGTCGAACATCGCGCTGCCGAGCCGGTAGTGCCGGGTGCCCTCACGGCGGACGAAGTGGTGCTGTTCGAGGGTGCGCAGCAGGCGCAGCACGGTCGACTTGTGCACGCCGATCTCCTCGGCGAGGTCGTCGAGGGTGCGCGCGTCCTGCGAGATCGAGGTCAGCAGCGTCAACGCGCGGTCCAGGCTCTGGCTCACGTGAGCACCACGCCCTCTCCGGTCAGCCGCGCCGAACGCCACTCGTCCGGCCCCGCGTTCAGCAGGGTAGCCACGACGTCGGCGGGCAGCGGCACCCCGACGTCGTCGTGGGTGAGCAGGGTGACGGCGGCCTGCAGGTGCCCCTGCCGCAGCCGCTCCAGCGGCGCGGCGCCCCGCAGGGTCGCGGCGAGGAAGCCGGCCGCGAACGCGTCTCCGGCGCCCACCGGCTCGACGACGTCGACGCGCAGCGCGGGCGAGAACAGCGGCTCCCCCTCGACCAGGGTCGCGCCGCGTTCGCCGTGCTTGACGACCAGCGTGCGCGGCCCCGGCAGCAGGGCACGCAGCTCGGCGGGGTCGCCGGTCCCCCAGACGTGCTGGGCTTCGTCGTCGCCGGTCAGCACGATGTCGGCCTGGCCGGCCAGCTCCGCGAGCAGGCGCGGGTCGCGGCCGGTCCAGAGCGCGGGCCGCAGGTTGACGTCGAACGAGATCAGCCGGTCACCGCGTGGCAGCGCCAGCAGCGCGCGCACCAGCGCGAGGCAGCTGTCGGACAACGCCGGCGTGATGCCGGACAGGTGCAGCACGCGGACGCCGTCGAGGTCGAGCCGGTCCAGCAGCTCGGGCCCCATCCCGGAGGCGGCCGAACCCGACCGGTAGTAGCGCACCGGGCTCCCGCCCGCGCCGCTTTCCTTGATGTACAACCCGGTCGGGCGCAGCGGGTCGACATAACACGCACTGACGTCGACCCCCTTCGCAGCGATCTCGCGAAGCATGGCGCGGCCGAACGGGTCGTCACCGACCGCGCTCACCCAGCCGCTGCGCAGCCCGAGCGCGGGCAGGTTGCAGGCCACGTTCGACTCGGCGCCGCCGATCGTGCGCAGCCAGCGCTTCACCTCTTCCGGCGGACCGGCTTCGGCGGGCACGAACATCGCCATCGACTCGCCGACACACAGCACCTCGGGCCCGCTCGTCACGTTCCGTCTCCCTGCCCTTCACCCCGTTGACCTGTGGCGACCCGGATGCTACACCTATGGCACTCAAAATGCGCAACAGTCGTTGCAACATACGCAACCGAGGTCGCCGCCCATGACAGCACACGCCGCTTGCCTGATGGACGCCGCCGCACTCGATGCCCTCCGTCAGGAGCGGATCGACTGGCACTTCCGTTCGGCCGCCCCCGCCCTGACCGGGCTCACTCTCGAGGAGGCCGCCGACCGGCGGCTCAACCTGTTCTCCGACGGCTTCTTCGGGCCGTTCGTCGTGCTCGACGACGAAGCCCTCGAGCACAACCTGCAGACGATGGCCGGCTGGTGCGCCGCCCGCGGCGTCGTCCTCGCCCCGCACGGCAAGACGACCATGGCGCCGCAGCTGTTCGCCCGCCAGATCGAGCACGGCGCGTGGGGCATGACCTGCGCGAACGCCGGACACCTGCGGATCTACCGCGCCTTCGGCGTCTCCCGGATCATGCTGGCCAACCAGCTGCTCGACCCGGCCGGCCTGCGCTGGCTGGCCGCCGAGCTGGCCGCGGACCCGGACTTCGAGTTCGTCTGCTGGGTCGACTCGGTCCGCGGCGTCGAGCTGATGACCGAAGCTCTCGAAGGCAGCGAACGACCGGTCGACGTCCTGCTCGAACTGGGCGCCGACGGCGGCCGCACCGGCGTCCGCGACACCGCGACCGCGCTGGCCGTCGCCGAGGCGGTGCACGCCAGCCCGGCGCTGCGGCTGCGCGGCACCGGCGGCTACGAGGGCGCGCTGTCGCACGACACCGACGAAGCAGCCCTCGCCAAGATCAGCTCCTATGTGGACGGTCTGCGCGACCTCGCGATCACGTTCGCGGACAAGGGGATGCTCGACGGCCAGATCATCGTCACCGCCGGTGGGAGCGCCTACTTCGACCAGGTCGCGAACGAGCTCACCAAGCCGTGGCCGGCCGGTCTCGACGTGCTGCCCGTGCTGCGCAGTGGCGCGTACGTCACCCACGACGACGGCTTCTACCGCGAGATCTCCCCGCTCGGCGACCACCCGCGCATCGACGGCGTCGAGTCCTTCCGGCCGGCGCTGCGAGCCTGGGCGCAGGTGACGTCGAAGCCGTCGGACGAACTGGCGCTGCTGACCATCGGCAAGCGCGACGCGTCCTTCGACGAGGGCATGCCCGAGCCACAGCTGCGCCGCCCGCCGAACGGCCCTGCGGAAAAGCTGGCGGGCCACGTCGTCGCGAAGATGAACGACCAGCACGCGTTCCTCACGCTGCCCGCCGGGTCGCCGGTCGAGGTCGGCGACTGGATCGGGCTCGGCCTCTCGCACCCGTGCACGGTGTTCGACAAGTGGCCGCTGCTGCCGGTGACCGCGGCCGACGGCGAAACCGTCGTCGACCTGGTCCGGACGTGGTTCTGATGGACGTCGTCGTCAAGAACGCGCTGGTCGCGGACGGCACCGGCGAGCCGCTCACCCGCCGCGACGTCGGGATCGCCGACGGCAAGATCGCCGAGGTCGGCTCGCTCACCGGCGGCCGCACGATCGACGCCGACGGGCTGGTGCTCGCGCCCGGGTTCATCGACATGCACTCGCACTCCGACCTGCAGCTGCTGGCCAACCCGGACCACCCGGCCAAGATCACCCAGGGCGTCACGACCGAGGTGCTCGGCCAGGACGGGCTCTCCTACGCGCCGGTCGACGACGCCGTCCTCGAAGCGCTGCGGCAACAGCTCGCGGGCTGGAACGACGACCCGGCCGGGTTCGACTGGAACTGGCGCTCGGTCGGCGAGTACCTCGACCGCCTGGACCAGGGTGTCGCGGTCAACGCGGCGTACCTGGTGCCGCAGGGCACGGTCCGGATGCTCGCGGTCGGTTTCGACGACCGGCCCGCCACCGAAGCCGAACTGACGCGCATGAAGGAACTCGTCGCCACGGGGCTCGCCGAGGGCGCGATGGGGATGTCGTCCGGGCTCACCTACACGCCGGGAATGTACGCCGACACGGGCGAGCTGGTCGAGCTGTGCCGCGTGGTCGGCGAAGGCGGCGGGTTCTACAGCCCGCACCACCGCAGCTACGGCAAGGACGCCCTGGAAGCGTTCGCCGAGATGATCGACGTGAGCAGGCGCTCCGGCTGCCCGCTGCACCTCGCGCACGCGACGATGAACTTCTCGGTGAACAAAGGGAAAGCACCCGACCTGCTGAAGCTGCTGGACGACGCGCTCGACGACGGCTGCGACGTCAGCCTCGACACCTACCCGTACCTGCCGGGCGCGACGTACCTGAGCGCGCTGCTGCCAAGCTGGGCGTCCGAAGGCGGGCTCGACGCCACCCTCGCCCGACTGTCCGATGTGGACGAACGGGAGCGGATCCGCGAAGCGATCGAAGAGTCCGGTTCGGACGGTGCGCACGGCGTCCCGATCGACTGGGACGCCATCGAGATCAACGGCGTTCGCAACGACCACAACGCCCACCTGGTGGGGCACAGTGTCGCCGGTTCGGCGCGCGCCGCCGGCATCGAACCGGCGACACTGTACTTCGACACGCTGCTCGACGAAAAGCTCGGCACGTCGTGCCTGATGCACGTCGGGCACGAGGAGAACGTCCAGGCGATCATGCGGCACCGCACGCACACCGGCGGCAGCGACGGCCTGCTCGTCGGCGCGCGGCCGCACCCGCGGGCGTGGGGCACGTTCCCCCGCTACCTCGCCCGGTACGTCCGCGAGCTCGGCGTGCTGGACCTCGCCGAGTGCGTTGCCCACCTGACCGGGCGGGCGGCCCGGCGCCTGCGGCTCACCGACCGCGGCCTGGTCCGCCCCGGGTACGCCGCCGACCTGGTGCTGTTCGACCCCGACGCGGTCGCCGACACCGCCACCTTCGACGACCCGCGGCAGCCCGCCGCGGGGATCAGCCACGTCTTCGTCAACGGCGTCGCCGCCCTCGACGACGGCCGTCCCACCGGCGCCCTCGCCGGCCACTCCCTGCGCAACCCCCGGAGAGCCCGATGATCCACTGGCTGCAACACACCACGGGCGGTCTGCTGACGCTCGCCGCCGTCTCGATCGCCGTCCTGCTGCTGTTGATCGTCAAGCTCAAGGTCGAGCCGTTCATCGCGCTGATCGTCGTCGGCCTGCTCACCGCGCTGGCGGCGGGCCTGCCGGTCGGCACGATCGTCGGCACCGCCCAGAAGTCGTCGGACTCCTTGCTGGAGAAGGGGTTCGGCAGCATCCTCGGGCACATCACGGCGATCATCGGCCTGGGCACCCTGCTCGGGTCGATCCTGGAACGCTCCGGCGGCGCGAAAGTCCTGACCGGCGCGCTGCTGCGCGCGTTCGGGGAGAAGCGCGCGCCGCTGGCGATGGGCATCGCCGGATTCATCTTCGGCATCCCGGTGTTCTTCGACATCGGCATCTTCGTGCTGGCGCCGCTGGTGTACGTCGCGGCGCGGCAGGGTAAGCGCTCCCTCGTGCTCTACGCGATGCCGCTGATCGCCGGCCTCTCGATCACCCACGCCTTCCTGCCGCCACACCCCGGCCCGGTGGCCGCGGCCGGGCTGCTGCACGTCGAGCTCGGCTGGATCATCCTGATGGGCCTGGCCTGCGGTGTCCCGGCGTTCCTCATCGGTGGCGTGCTGTACGCGACCTGGATCGGCAAGCGCATCGACATCGCGGTGCCCGAGGACATGATCGTCGCCGAGGAAGAGGGTGAGCAGGAAGAAAACGTGCCGTCGCTGGCGCTGGTCGGCTCGATCATCGCGGTGCCACTGGTGCTGATCCTGGCCGGCACGTTCGGCAGCATCTGGCTGCCGAAGGGCTCCGCGCTCTCCGGCGTCGCGGCGTTCATCGGGACACCGGCGGTCGCGCTCACCATCGCCGTGCTGCTCGCGTCCTGGCTGCTCGGGCTGCGGCGCGGGTTCACCGGCAAGGACCTCAACGAGCTGGCCGCGAAGTCGCTGCGGCCGGTCGCGATGATCCTGCTGGTCGTCGGCGCCGGCGCGTTCTTCGGCGCGGTGCTCTCGGCCACCGGCATCGGCAAGGCCGTCGCCGACTCGCTGCACGACGCCGGGCTGCCGGTGCTGCTCGCGGCGTACGTCATCAGTTGCGGCATGCGCATCGCGCAGGGCTCGGCGACCGTCGCCATCGTGACCACCAGCGGGATCGTCGCGCCGACCGTGGCGCAGCTCGGGTACTCCCAGGTGCAGCTGGCCCTGCTGGTCATGGCGATCTCCGCCGGGTCGATCATCGCCTCGCACGTCAACGACGGTGGCTTCTGGATCGTTTCGCGGTACTTCAACATGAGTGTCGTCCAGACGTTGAAGACCTGGACCGCACTGGAAACCGTGCTTTCCCTTTCGGGTTTCGGGGTTTCGGCATTGCTCATGGCCGTGGTCTAGACCATAATGGGGTAAGCCGCCGACCCGAAAGCACTGGGAGACAATGATGACCGGACTTTCCCGTCGCACGTTCCTCGGCGCCGCCGCGGGTGCGGGTGCCGCAACCGTGCTCGGTTCGCAGCTCGCGTCCGCGGCCACCACCACCAAGGGCTGCATCGCCGGAGCGACCGTGTACATCGGCAGTTACACCAGCGGGGCGAGCGGGCACGGCCTCGACGTCTCGAACCGGACCGGCGCCACGCTCGGCCCGGTGAAGACGGTCCCCGGCATCACCGACACATCGTGGTTCGACCGCCTCGCGAACACCCTCTACGTCACCAACGAAGGTGATCCGAACGGGTTCGTCTCGGCGCTCGACATCTCCGACGCCACGAAACCCAAGCTGCTCAACAAGGTTTCCTCGAAGGGCGGCGCGCCGACGCACCTGAGCGTGCACTCCAGCGGGAAGTACGTGCTGGCGGCCAACTACAGCTCGGGCAGCGTCGTCGTGCTGCCGGTCCTGGCCGGCGGCAAGCTCGGCGCGGCCACGGACCTCGTGACGCACCACGCCGATTCCGGGCAGGCCCACGCCCACCAGGTCGTCAACGACCCGACCGGGCGCTGGGTGCTGTCGGTCGACCTCGGCGCCGACTCGGTGTACGTCTACTCCCTCGACGTCGCGACCGGGAAGCTCGCGCTGCACCAGCAGCTGAAGCTCCCGGCCGGCGCCGGACCGCGGCACCTCGCCTTCGACAAGACCGGGAAGTTCGCCTACATCCTGCAGGAGCTGCGGCCGGAGCTGACGGTCGCGAGCTGGGATCCGGCCACCGGGACGCTGAAGGCGCTTTCCGTCGTCCCGGCCGTGCCGCCGGGCAGCACCGGCGACCTGTTCCCCGGCGAGATCACCCTGTCCAAGGACGGGAAGTTCGCCTACGCCACCGTCCGCGGGCCCAACACCGTGGCGACGTTCTCGGTCGACGGGGCGACAGTGCGGCTGGTGTCCACTGTGTCCAGTGGCGGCAACTGGCCGCGCCACCTGGCCCTGGACCCCGGCGAAAACTGGTTCTACGTCTCGAACCAGCGCTCCGGCACGGTCACCTGGCTGCCGCGCGACCCGGCCACCGGACTGCCCGGCGCCGTGGCCGGCAGCCTGGCCGTCCCCGACGTCAACTCGGTCTACTTCGCCTGAGCCCCACCCCGGTCGTGAGTGTTTAGGGCGGTTCTAACCGCCCTAAACACTCACGACGGGTACCTACTGGAGGATTCCATGAGACTGCGCCGCACCCTGCCCTTGATCGCCGGGCTGGCCCTGCTGGCCGGCTGCGCGCCCACCCAGTCCGCGCCCGCCGGCTCCGGCGGGGACGAGAAGACCGGCACCGTCCGCGTCTGGCTGTTCGACGAGGCCAACCGCGCGCCGAAGGAAGCCGCGGTCAAGGAGGCCATCGCCGAGTTCAAGGCCGCGCACCAGGGTGTCGAGGTCGACGTCCAGTGGGTGCCGGTCGAAGGCCGCGCGGACAAGTTCTCCGGCGCCTTCAACGACCCGAACAACGCGCCGGACGCCGCGGAGTTCGGCAACACCGACGTCTCCAGCTACGCCGCCACCGGTGCGCTGGCCGACCTGACCGGCGACCTCGCGTCGTGGCGCGAGGGCAAGGACCTCATCCCGACCGTGGTGGACACCGCGAAGTCCGGCGGCAAGACCTACGGTCTGCCCTGGTACACCGGCATCCGCGCGTTGTACTACCGCACCGACGTCTTCACCGAGCTCGGCCTCAAGCCGCCGGCCACGCTCGCCGAGCTGACCGACGACGCCCGCAAGATCCGCGCCGCGAAGCCGGACCTCTACGGCATCTCCGTCGGCGGCAAGTACACCTACGCGATGCTGCCGTTCCTCTGGGCCAACGGCGGCGAGCTCGCGCAGGAAGCCGACGGCAAGTGGAAGTCCGCTGTCACCGGCGAGCAGGCCAAGGCCGGCGTGACGCAGTACGCGAACCTGCTCAAGGACGACATCTGCCCGCCCGCGCAGTGCGCGAACCTGACCGGCACCCAGAGCGTCACCGCGTTCGCCGGCGGTAAGGCCGGGATGACCATCGGTGGTGACTTCAACCGCAAGGCCGTCGAGCAGGGCGCGGTGAAGGGGAAGTACGCCGTCGTGCCGATCCCGGGCACGACCGCGGGCAGCACCGCCCCCGCGTTCGCCGGCGGCAACCTGCTCGGCGTGTTCAACGCGAGCAAGCGCCGCGGCCTCGCGCTGGAGTTCATCGAGCTGCTGGGTGGCGCGAAGTACCAGGAGAAGATGTACACCGCGATGGGGAACCTGCCGACGCTGAGCAGCGTGCAGCAGAAGCTCGCCGCGAACGACCCGTTCCTCAAGCCGTTCGTCGACACGCTCAAGGCGGGCACGAAGTTCGTCCCGGCGACCCCGGCGTGGTCGAAGATCGACAGCCAGAACGTGCTGCCCACGGCCGTGCAGCAGATCGCCACCGGCGGCAAGGACCCGTCGGCGGCGCTCACCGACGCCGCGGCGGCCATGGACAAGGCCTTCGGCTAGTGGTCGCGCAAGACGTCCGTCCCGTCGCCGCGCCCCCGAAGGCGCGGCGACGGCGGCGGGACGGCCGGGCCGCCGCGCTCTACCTCGCCCCGGCGGGCATCCTGCTCGCGGCGATGCTGGCCTACCCGATCTACCAGCTGGTCCTGATCTCGTTCTACGACTACGGCCAGCCGCAGGCCGCGGGCAACGCGCCGCTGGTGTTCCTCGGCTTCGCGAACTACGCCGACCTGCTGTCCCAAGCGCAGTTCTGGACCGTGCTCGGCAAGACGGTCGGGTTCGCCGCGGCCTGCGTCGTCGGCTCGCTCGTCGTCGGCACCGGGCTCGCCGTGCTGGCCAGCCGGGTGCGCTCACTCCCCCGGACGCTGCTGTTCCTGGCCGCGCTGGGCGCGTGGTCGACGCCGGCGATCGCGGGGTCCTACGTCTGGCTGTTCCTCTTCGACACCGACTTCGGCCTGGTCAACGAGGTGCTCTCGGGGATCGGGCTGCCGTTCGAACACCACTCGTGGACCTTCGGCACGCTCGGCGCGTTCGGGCTGGTCGCCGCCGAGGTGATCTGGTGCTCGTTCCCGTTCGTGCTGGTCACGATGTACGCGGGGATCAAGGGCGTCCCGGACGAGGTGCTCGAAGCGGCGTCGCTCGACGGCTCGTCCGTGTGGCGCACCACCTGGTCGATCGTGCTGCCGATGGTGCGGCCGCTGCTGATGATCGCCACCGTGCAGTCGATCATCTGGGACTTCAAGGTGTTCACCCAGATCTACGTAATGACCAACGGCGGCGGCGTCGCCGGGCACAACCTCGTGCTCAACGTCTACGCCTACCAACAAGCTTTCGCCGGGCAGGAGTACGGCCTCGGCTCGGCGATCGGAGTCGTGATGACGCTGTTGCTGCTGTCGGTCACCGGGCTGTACGTCCGGTCGCAGCGCCGGAGCGCGGCATGGTTGTGAAGCGCCCAGGGCGCCTGATCGCCGAAGTGATCACCGTGGTCATCGCCGGGATCGTCGCGTTCCCGCTGTACTGGATGCTGCTCTCGGCGTTCAAGTCCCCCGGCGAGATCCAGTCCGCGAACCCGAAACCGTGGACGTTCAGCCCGTCGTTCGACAGCTTCACGCGTGTGCTCACGGTGTCGGGCTTCGGGCGGTTCTTCGTGAACAGCCTGGTCGTGGCGCTGGTCGTCGTGGTGTTGTCGCTGTTGCTGTCGTTCCTCTCGGCGGTGGCGTTGACGCGGTTCTCGTTCAAGGGCCGGACCGTGCTGCTGGTCATGATCCTGGTCGCCCAAATGGTGCCGGTGGAGGCGCTGACCATCCCGCTGTTCTTCCTGATGCGCCAGATCGGCGGCGTCGCGCCGGCGTTCGGGCTGAACGAGCTGGGTTCGCTGGTGCTGGTGCACCTGGCGTTCAGCCTGCCGTTCGCGATCTGGATGCTGCGCGGGTTCGTCGCCGCGGTGCCGGTGGAGCTCGAAGAAGCGGCGAAGCTCGACGGCGCGTCGCGGATGCGGTTCACCTGGCAGATCCTGTTCCCGCTGGTGGCGCCCGGGCTCGTGGCCGTGAGCGTGCTCGCGTTCATCCACGCCTGGAACGACTTCCTCTTCGCCAAGACGTTCATCATCTCCAAGACCGAGAACCAGACGCTGCCGCAGGCGATCCTGGTCTTCTTCAAACCCGAAGACACCGACTGGGGCGCGGTGATGGCGTCGTCGACGTTGATGACGATCCCGGTGCTGGTGTTCTTCGTCCTCGTGCAACGACGGCTGGTGTCCGGGATGGCCGGCGCCGTGAAGGGCTGACATGTCTTTCGATTCCCTGCTCCCCCGCCCGGTTTCCGCGACGCCCGCTCCGGGCACGTGCCCCTGGCCGTCCACTGTGGACGTCCAGGCCGCTTCGCTGCCGGCCGAGGGCTACCGGCTGGAGATCTCCCCGGCCGGCATCGTGCTGCACTGCGGTGACGCGGCCGGAGAGTTCTACGGGCGGCAGACCTTGCGGCAGCTCGTGGGCCCGGACGCCTTCCGGGCCGCGTCCCTCGAAACCGGGCTCACGGTGCCGTGCGGCGTGGTCGAGGACCACCCGCGGTACGGCTGGCGCGGCTGCCTGCTCGACGTCGCCCGGCACTACCGGACCAAGGCCGAGGTGCTGCGGTTCGTCGACCTGCTGGCCGCGCACAAGCTGAACGTCCTGAACCTGCACCTGACCGACGACCAGGGCTGGCGCTTCGAGGTTCCCGCCTACCCCGGGCTGACGTCGGTGGGCGGCTGGCGGCCGTCGTCGATGGCGGGCAGCGGGGGCGAGCAGGACGGCCGGCCCCACGGCGGCTTCTACACCGGCGACGACCTGCGTGAGATCGTCGCGTACGCGGCCGCGCGCGCGATCACCGTGGTGCCGGAGATCGACATCCCCGGGCACGCCCGCGCGGCGCTGGCCGCCTATCCGTCACTGGGCACCGAAGAATCGTACGAAGTCTGGACCGGGTGGGGCATCAGCACTTCGCTGCTCGATCCCTCCTCGTCCACTTTGGACTTCTTCCGAGCGGTGTTCGACCACCTGCTGGCGATCTTCCCCTCGCCGGTGATCGCGTTGGGTGGTGACGAGACGCCGGGCGCGACCGACGAGCACCGGAAGTTCGTCCGGCTGCTCGCCGAGCACCTGGTTTCCCGCGGCCGGACGCCGATGGGCTGGGACGAGGTCCTCGACATCGCCGGCCTGCCGCCGATGGTGATCGGCTCGTGGCAGAACGAGGAAGCCGGCGTCCGCGCCGCTTCGGCCGGGCACGACGTCGTGATGTGCCCCGAGCAGCACGTCTACCTGGACCACCGGCAGTCCGCGCACCCGGACGAGCCGGTCCCGGTCGGCTGGGTCCACACGCTGGAGGACGTCTACACGTACGAGCCGGCGTTGACCGGACCGCGGCTGCGCGGGGTGCAGGCGCAGGTGTGGAGCGAGCACCTCGACGACGTCCGGCGGGTGGACTACATGGCGTTCCCGCGGCTGTCGGCGTTCGCCGAGGTCGCGTGGAGCAGCGGGACCCGGGACTACGCCGAGTTCCTGCCGCGCCTGCGCGAGCACCACCTGCCGCGGCTGGACGCGCTCGGCGTCGAGTACCGGCCGCTCGACGGGCCGCACCCGTGGCAGACCCGGCCCGGGGTGCCGGGCCGGCCGCGCTGATCACGGCAGCAGCGTCACCACGAACGACCGCGTCGGGCCGACGTTCCCGGCCGCGTCCACCGACCGGTACTCGATGCGGTGGCGGCCGTACCCCGGCTCGCGGTCGCTGAACGGGGACACCGTGAGCCCGCCCGAACCGAGGTTGCCGTACGCGAGGCCGTCGATCTCGGTGCCGCGCGCGGTGAACAGGTACGGCGCGTTCGGGTCGGTCGGCCAGCCGTAGTACTTGTGCCAGCCGTCGCCGTCCACGCGGAACTCCGGCAGCCCGTCCGACGGCGTCAGGCGCATGGTGAACGAGCCGTGGAACACCGTGCCCGCCGGCAGCTCGGCGGTCGTCGTCGGGCCGTCGGCGTCCACCCGCCACGTCAGCGTGGTGCCACCGGTGGTCGCGGTGAGGGTGTGCGCTCCGCGTGACTCGTCGAGGCTGAAGTCGGAGCCGGTCCCGGCCGGCTTCCCGTCGAGCGCCCACCGCACCGCCGGGATCGACCCGGTCGGCTCGCCGGTTTCGACGTAGACGACGTCGTGGCCGCCGACCGGGGCCGCGGTGGGCGTCGAGGCGACCACGGCCGGTCCCCCGGCGGGCGGTGTGCCGACCGCGGTGTCGACGGTCCAGGTGCGCGTCGCCGTCGGCCGGACGGCCGGGTCGCGGACGAACGGCGTCGGATCGGTGACCTTCGCCGTCAGCGTGTGCTTGCCCGGCTTGACGTGGGCCTGGCGCAGGTCGAGCGCGTCGGCGCCCCGCAGCGGGCGGCCGTCGAGGGTCCAGGTGACGTCGAGGCGGTGACTCACCGGGCGCATCGGGCGCACCCACACGACGCGGTCGGCGCCGATCGTGCCGGCCGGGGTGCCGCCGGCGATCAGCGGCACCTTCGCCGAGATCCGCTGGGTCATCCGCTCGCGGCCGACCTGGTCGAAGGCGTAACCGAGAGTCTTCATCATCGAGTGCTCGCTGGGCCGCCAGACGCCGGTCTGGGTGTAGAGGCCGCCTTCGTACCGGCCGAGCCGGCCGCCGGACTCGCTGGGCTCGCCCAGCCAGCGCCACCACTTCGCGTGCTGGGCACGCATCTGCGGCTCGGTCAGCAGGGTGTGGTGGATCGAGTCCGGCTCGCCGCCTTCGTAGGCGCCGCCCGGGACGTTGCGGGCGTAGTAGTCGTACTCGTCGTCGAGGCCGCCGAGCGAGTGGCCCAGCTCGTGCGGCGAGATGAGCGCGGAAAGCGCGTTCCCGCCGGACGCCGTCGCGTACGCACCGCCCGCGCCGCCGTAGGTGTCGCTGTTGGCGAGCGCGAGGATCTGCCGGTTCGCACGTGTGGTGCCGGGCACGAGGTCGGCGTACCGCTGGGCCGCGTCGTCGTCGACGGTCAGCAGGCGCTGCACGCTCTGGGCGTTGCAGCCACCCCAGAACCCCATGTTCAGCGGGGTGTTCCGCCGCGGCGCGTCGAGCGCCGGGTCACAGTCCACACCGGACTCGGGCGAGGCGATCGAGATGGCGTAGACGTTGAAGTAGCCGCGGTAGGACTTGAAGGGTTCGAGCGACCAGAGGGTGCTCACGTGCCGCTGGACGTCGGCGAAGAACTTCGGCTGCTCCGCGGCCGTGTAGCCGTCCCCGAGCACGACGAGGTTGAACCGCTGCGCGACCGTCCCGGTGACCTGGACGTCGGTGACGCTCGCGGCCGGCTCGTCGGCGTACGCCGGAGTGGCGGTGGCGGCGGTGATCAGCAGTGCGGCGAGGAATCCGGCCCACTTCGACATGATCCCGGTCTACCGCAGTGCTCCCGCCGCCGGAACCGCCGGAAGTCGGAGGCTGGCGGTATAGGGCGTTATACGCGAGTCAGCCGGTACCAGACCTCGGGCCGCCCGACCTGGCCGTAGTGCGGCTCGCGGTGCGCCATCCCGTTGTCCGCCAAGTACTCCAGGTACCGCCGCGCGGTCACCCGCGACGCGCCGATCGCGCTGGCCGCCGCGCCCGCGGAAAGCCCTTCCGCGGCGCCGGACAGCGCGTCCGTGATCGCCTCCAGGGTCTGGACGCTCATTCCCTTCGGCAGCGGCGGCTGCTCCGTCGTGCGCAACGCGCCCAGGGCCCGGTCGATCTCGGCCTGGCCCGTGACCTCGCCCGACGCGTCGCGGAACTCCGCGTAGCGCTCCAGCTTTTCGCGCAGGGTGGCGAAGGTGAACGGCTTGAGCAGGTACTGCACGACCCCCACCGACACCGCGGCCTTCACCAGGCCCAGGTCGCGCGCCGAGGTCACCGCGATCACGTCGATCGGGAGCCCGGCCGCGCGCAGGGAGCGGCACACCGCCAGGCCGTGCGTGTCGGGCAGGTAGAAGTCCAGCAGCACCAGGTCGACCGGCTCGCGCTCGCAGAACCGCAAGGCCTCGCCGCCAGAGTGCACGACGCCGGCCACCGAAAAGCCCGGCAGCCGTTCGACGTAGACGCGGTGCGCCTCGGCGGCCACCGGCTCGTCCTCCACCACCAGCACCCGGATCACCGGTCCGCCTCCGATCGCGGCAACCGCACCGTGAACACCGCGCCGCCGTCCCGGCCGACCTCGACCGTGCCGCGGTAGCGGCGCACCGCCTGGCCGACGAGCGCCAGCCCCAGACCGTGGCCGTCCTCGGCCTTCGTCGACCAGCCTCGGCGGAAGACGTCCGCGTCTTCCGGGACGCCGGGCCCGGTGTCGGCCACGCGCAGCAGCAACCCTTCGGCGTCCGACCGCGCGGTGACGACCACCGCCGGCCGGCCGGTGCCGCGCACCGCCGCGTCGAGGCCGTTGTCGATCAGGTTGCCGAGAATCGTGACCAGGTCACGGGACTCCACCCCGAGGGAGACGTCGTCGATCACCGTTTCCGGCGTCACCGTCAGCTCGACGCCGCGTTCGCTCGCCTCGGCGGCCTTGCCCAGCAGCAACGCGGCGAGCACCGGCTCGGCGACCGCGCCGACGACGCGGTCGGTCAGCTCCTGGGCCAGCGCGAGCTCCGCGGTCGCGAACTCGACCGCCTGCTCGGGTTTGCCGATCTCCACCAGGGAAACGACGGTGTGCAACCGGTTCGCGGCCTCGTGCGCCTGCGACCGCAGCGCCTCCGCGAGGCCGCGGGCGGTGGTCAGCTCCCCGGTCAGCGTCTGCAGTTCCGTGTGGTCGCGCAGCACGACCACGGTGCCCTGCGAGCGACCACCCGCGCGGACGGCGGTCGTGCTGACCAGCAGCACCCGCGCGTCGGTCAGGTGCAGTTCCTCCGCGCGGTTTTCGGCCGACCCGAACGCTTCCGCGAGCTCGTCCGGCAGGCCCAGCGACGTCAGCTCGCGCCCGACCGGGTCGGCGTCGAGGCCGAGGAGGGCCCGCGCGCCGTCGTTGCAGAGCCGGATCCGCCCGTCGCGGCCGACGAGCAGGACGCCCTCGCGGACCGAGTGCAGCACGGCTTCGTGGTATTCGAAGAGGTTGCTCAGCTCGTCCGGCGCGACCCCGCGCGTCTGGCGCCGCAGCCGGGCGCTGATCAGCCAGCCACCGAGCGCGCCGACCAGCACCACCCCGCCGGCCACGCCGAACAGCGGCCACAGCCGCTCGCGCAGCTCCGCCGAGATCGCCGCGACGATGATCCCGACGGCGACCAGCGCGACCACTTCGTGCCCCGGCCCGAACACCGGGACGACCGTGCGCACCGACGGGCCGAGCGAGCCGGTGTAGGTCTCGGTGTAGTCCTGCCCGCGCTGCGCCTGCTCGATGGTGCCGATGTAGTGCTGGCCGATCAGCGCCGGGTTCGGGTGGGTGTAGCGGATCCCGGCCGGGCTCATGATCGTGATGAAGTCGACGCCGGTATCGGCCTGCACGCGCACCGCGTACGGCTGCAGCGTGGCGCTCGGGTTCGCGGTGGCGACCGCGTTGACGACGGTCGGCGCGTCGGCCACCGTCGAGGCCACCGCGCGGACCTGGTCGCGCGCGTTTTCGTTCACCGCGCGCGAGGCGTCCAGGTAGGCGAACGTGCTGCCGGCGCCGGCGAGCACGCAGAGGACCGTCAGCTGCAGCACGAGCAGCTGACGGGCGAGGCTCCAGCGGGTCCGCATCGTCGGGGGCACCTCCTCATACCAGCACACTCGCGCTCCGCCGGTGTCCGAAGGGGACGGTGCGCGAACTCAATGAACACAAGTGAGCCGGATCACCGAACTGCGCCTACAGTGTGCCGCAACCTGGAACACCCCTGAGCTGGAGGCAACGGTGCCGACCCCACCGACCACCGAGGAGACCCCGCGCAAGCGGGACAAGACCCACTACCTGTACCTGGCCGTGATCGTCGCGGTCGCACTCGGGATCCTGGTGGGCTTCCTCTTCCCGGGCTTCGCCAAGGGCCTCAAGCCCCTCGGCGACGGCTTCGTCAACCTGATCAAGATGATGATCACGCCGATCATCTTCTGCACCATCGTCATCGGCGTCGGCTCGGTCGCGAAGGCGGCCAAGGTCGGCAAGGTCGGTGTGATGGCCTTGGTCTACTTCATCGTCATGTCGACCTTCGCCCTCGCGATCGGGCTCGTCGTCGGCAACCTGCTGCACCCGGGCACCGGGCTGCACCTGAACCCGGCGGACGTGAAGAGCGTCCAGAAGTCCGCCAGCGGCGCCGAAGGCCCGGTCGACTTCCTGCTCGGCATCATCCCGAAGACACTCGTCTCCGCCTTCACCGAGGGCGAGGTCCTGCAGACGCTGCTCGTGGCCCTGCTCGTCGGGTTCGCGCTGCAGAAGCTGGGCCCGAAGGGCGCCCCGATCCTGCGCGGCATCGAGCACATCCAGAAGCTGGTCTTCCGGATCCTGGCGATGATCATGTGGGCCGCCCCGATCGGCGCGTTCGGCGCCATCGCGGCGGTGGTCGGCGCGACCGGCTGGGCGGCGTTGAAGAGTCTCGCCGTGATCATGCTCGGCTTCTACGCGACCTGCATCGTGTTCGTCTTCGTGATCCTCGGGATCGTGCTGTGGCTCGGCGCCCGCGTCAACATCCTGCAGCTGCTGCGCTACCTCGGCCGTGAGTTCCTGCTGATCCTGTCGACGTCGTCGTCGGAGTCGGCGCTGCCGCGGCTGATCGCGAAGATGGAGCACGTCGGCGTCGGCAAGTCGGTCGTCGGCATCACCGTCCCGACCGGCTACTCGTTCAACCTGGACGGCACCGCGATCTACCTGACCATGGCGACGCTGTTCATCGCCGCCGCGCAGGACGAGCCGCTCTCGCTCGGCGCGCAGATCGGCCTGCTGGTGTTCATGATCATCGCGTCGAAGGGCGCCGCCGGCGTCAGCGGCTCGGGCATCGCGACCCTGGCGAGCGGCCTGCAGTCGCACCGGCCGGAGCTGGTCAACGGCGTCGGCTTCATCCTCGGCATCGACCGGTTCATGTCGGAGGCCCGCGCGCTGACGAACTTCGCCGGCAACGCCGTCGCGACCGTCCTCATCGGGAACTGGGTGAAGGAGTTCGACCGGGAGAAGGCACAACGCGTCTTCGCCGGCGAAGAACCGTTCGACGAGGCGACCATGCTCGACGACGACGGCCACGGCGCCAAACCCGAGCCAGAGGGCGAAAAGGTCTCGGCTTGATCCCTTTCGTTCGTGCTCACTGCCCCCGCTGAGCACGAGCCATGACGGGCCGTCGCGCGAGTCTCCCCGACCTCGCGCGGCGGCCCGTTTCCACGTGCCGAGAGCGGCACTTTCACGTGAAAGTGCCGCTCTCGGCACGTCTTCAGCCGGGGATGTTGGCGTCGTAGACGACGCGCGCGGCGGCGATGTCCTCGCGGTGCTGCTCGGCCCACCCCATCAGGCCGCTCAACGACTGGTACAGCTCCTTCGCCATCGGCGTGGCTTCGTACTCCACGCGCGGCGGGACGGTCGGGTAGATCGTGCGCGCCAAGAGCCCGTCGCGCTCGAGGTTGCGCAGGGTCAGCGTCAGCATCCGGCGGCTGATCCCTTCGACGGCCCGCTCCAGCTCGGTGAACCGCACCGGGCCCTGGATGGCCTCCAGCAGGATGCCGATCGCCCACTTGCCGCTGATCCGGTTGATGACCTCGAGCACCGTGCAGACGTCGAGTTTCGCCGGGTCGATCTCGGTGGCCTGGACGGGTACACCGATGTTCCCCTGGGACATGGAAGTGCCTCCTTACGCGCGCTCCCATGGTCACACATGATGGGCACTGTTACAAGAAGTGCCCTGGTATCGACCAGGGAGAACGCTCGACTGGAGGGCCTGCTGTGCCGTTCGACAACACCGTGGCCGAGAACCGTCCCATCCGCTCCCGCGGCCTCGCCCTCGCGGTGCTCTGCGCCGCGTCGCTGATGGTCGTGCTGGACAGCAGCATCGTCGCGGTCGCGCTGCCGGCCATCCAGGCCGACCTCGGCTTCTCCCCCGCGGGCCTCGCCTGGGTCGTCACGGCCTACCTGGTGGCCTTCGGCGGGCTGCTGCTGATCTCCGGGCGCCTCGGCGACCTGCTCGGCCGCCGCCGCGTCTTCCTCGCCGGGCTGACGCTGTTCACCTTCGCCTCCCTGGCCGCGGGGCTTTCCGAAGACGCGGGGGTGCTGGTCGTGTCGCGGTTCGCGCAGGGCGTCGGCGGCGCGCTGGCGTCGGCGGTCGTGCTCGGCATGATCGTCACGATGTACCCGGAACCGCGGCCCCGGGCGCGCGCCATCGGCGTGTACAGCTTCACGCAGGCCGCGGGCGCGTCGATCGGGCTCATCGCGGGTGGCGCGCTGACGCAGGCGCTGAGCTGGCACTGGACGTTCTACGTCAACCTGCCGATCGGCGTGGTGGCGCTGGTGCTGGCGGTCCGGGTGGTCGCGCCGGACCGCGGCACGGGCCTGCGGGCCGGCTTGGACGTCCTCGGCGCGGTGCTGGTCACCGCGGCGGTGATGCTGGGCGTGTACGCGATTTCGTCGGCGGCGTGGGGCGCGCTGGTCTCGGCTGTCGTTCTGCTGGCCTTGTTCGTGGTGCGGCAGGCGAAGGCCCGCACGCCGTTGCTGCCGCTGCGGCTGTTCCGGGTCCGCGCGGTGACCGGCGCGAACCTGGTGATGGTGCTGATGGTCGCCGGGATGATGGGCTTCCAGTTCGTCACGGCGTTGTTCCTGCAGCAGGTGCTGGGCCTGGACGCACTGCACACCGGAGTCGCGTTCCTGCCGGTGCCGCTGGTGATCGCCGTGGCTTCGCTGGGCTTCGCGGACAAGCTGGCGGCGCGGTTCGGGCCGCGGGCCGTGCTGCTTTCGGGCCTGGGCCTGGTGATCGTCGGGCTGCTGCTGCTCACGCGGGTGTCCGGCGCGTACTTCACCGGCGTCCTGCCCGCGCTGCTGCTGATGGGCCTCGGCGCGGGCCTGGCGATCCCGGCGCTGATGGGCCTGGCGATGGCGGACGTCGCCCCGGCGGACACGGGTGTGGCGTCCGGCCTGATCACCACGACCCAGCAGGTGGGCGCGGCGATCGGCACGGCGGTGCTGGCCTCGGTGGCCGCGTCCCGCACGGCGGGCCTGGGATCGCTGGACCACCGCGAGGCGCTGGCCTCGGGTTTCCGGCTGGCGTACGGGGCGAGCGCGGGCTTCCTGGCGGCCGCGATGGTCCTGGGTGCCCTGGTCCTGGCCCGCCGCAAGCGCCGAGAAGAGGTTGTCGAGGAGCGCGAGGTCTGCACCAGCCAAGCCTGACCCGCCTCATGCGCCCCAATGTGGCGTTCGGTGCGTCCAACGCACCGAACGCCACATTGGGTGCGTTCAGCGCACCCAACGCCACATTGGGGCGCTCTGAGCCGGGGTGTCAGGCCAGGTAGGCCGACAGGCCACGGTGGCCCCGCCGCATCATCAGCGCGTGGTTCGCGCGGAAGAGCGGCCGGGCCACCGCGTCGAGCCGCCGCAGCAGCTCCTTGCGAGCCTGGACTTCCTGGGTGATCTCCAGGAGCGTGCCCGCGCCCGCCGCGCGGACCGCTCCCGCCAGCACCCCGTCCAGGTCGCCGCTCAGCCTGACCCGCAGCAGTCCCGCCCGCTCGTCCTGGTGGTCGCGGTGCATGCGGACCACCAGGCGGAACGGGAGCCGGGACCGGCAGACCAGCTCGGCGGTGTCGTCGTCGACCCGGCGCACCGTGCGGACGTCCGACCACCACCGCGGGTAGCCGGCGAGGTCGGTGACCGCGCCGAACACCCGGGCGGGCGCGGTACCGGGCAGCAGCCACGTGCTGCTGAACCGGTAGCGCGCGCCCGTCATACCTGGGCCGAGACCAGCTTCCGGCCGTCCACCGTGACGATGTCGACCGACTTGACGTCGTCGGGCGCCACCAGTGCGGAGCCGTCGAGCGAGAAGCCCGAGTTCTCCCACTTCTCGGAGACCTGCCAGCTGCCGGCCGTCACGGACTGGCCGCCCTTGGTCGTGACCTGCAGGAGGCACTTCTCCCCGGCCTTGACGCCCTTCACGTTGACGTCCACCTTGACCCAGCCCTGGAACGGGCTCACCGACGCGGCCAGCTGCACACCGGTGGTCGGGTCCCGGCCTTCGATGCTCTTCGTGCCGGGCACGTTCGTCTGCGGCGAAGGGATCGGCAACGCGGTGTCGTTGGACGTCGTCTGCCGTCCCACCAGCACGCCGCCGCCGAGAGCCGCCACGACAAGCACCGCCGCCGCGACCAGGGCGAGGCCCCGGCGAGACGTCGAGCGGCCCGAGCGGACCGGCGCCGACTCTTCTTCGTCGCGCACCCGGCGCAGGGTCTTCTGCAGCAGCAGGTCCCCGCCTTCGGGCGGCCCGTCGAGGAACGCCTCGGGCGGCACCTCGTCGAGCGATTCACGCAGGGCCACGAGCTCGTTCAGGTCGAACCGGCACTGCGCGCAGGTCTGCAGGTGCCGCCGCTCGAAGTCGGCCGCCTCCCCGGGATCGAGCGCGCCGAGGGCGTACGCGCCGAGCTGCGTGTGACTCTCGTCCACCGAGTTCATCGCGCCACCTCCGTTCCACTCGAAATCATCGCTGCTCTCAGTGCTCTCAGTGCGTAGTACGACCTTGATTTCACGGTACCGGGTGCGACGCCCAGTGTTCTCGCCGCTTCGGCCACCGTCCGTCCCCGGTAGTAGATCTCCACCAGGACCTCTCGGTGCTCGTTCGAAAGGCCGTCCATCGCGCCGAGCACCGTCATCGAGTCGACCACGCCTTGGGCGTGATCGCGCTCGACGGCCGGCGTCGGCACGCCTTCGGCCGGTTCGGCCACTTCCTGTGGCCGGGCCGCCCGGGCACGTGCCCGGTCGGTGACCAGGTTGCGCGCGACGGTCAGCAACCAGCCGCGCACCGAGCCTTTCCCGTCGTTCTGCAGGTCGTCCGCGTGCTTCCACGCTCGGACCAGCGTCTCCTGGACCACGTCCTCGGCTGCCGCCCGATCACCGGTCAGCCTCGTCGCGTAGGCCAGCAGGCTTCGCCCGTGTTCGGCATAGAGCTGCCGGATCAGGTCCTCGCCTTTGGCCTTCTTAGGCCGCCTGCCTCCTATGGCCACCCTCGTCCTCCCGACGGTGTTCTGAGTCGGCGAGGACAGTACTGCAACCCGCAGCGCCACCGGCGGTGCGTGCGTCGAGCGCAGCGCGACCATGGTGTTCATCGGCTGCCCGTCCTTCCTCGTTCTGCCCGGAATCCGTCGGTGGTCAGTACCCGGAGCTGCCGGTCTTGCCACCCCCGGTGATCTTGCTGCCGTCCGGCCCGATGGCGAACCACGTGCCGTTCGCGCCCTGGCCGTTCGCGTCGCCCGGCGCCTTGTCGCCGGAGAACTCGTACAGCGCCCAGCCGTTGAGGGTGAGCTGCTTGCTGCCGTCCTTGCGGGTCAGCGTGCCGACCTGGGTGTCCTGGATGCCCTGGAGCATCGGCGCGGCCTCCCCGGCCAGCGCCGGCGGCCAGCTCGTCGCGCAGGCGCCGTCGCAGTTGGACGTCGGCGGCTGGGTGGTGTCCTTGTCGAAGCGGTAGAGCGTCTTGCCGGCGGCGTCGGTGACGGCCGCGCCGAGTCCGTTGACCGTCGTCACGGCGAGCATCACGTGCCCGGGCTGGCCGTGCTCCGGTCCCTGGGCCCCGGAAGCCATGTCGCCGCAGGCGGAAAGGGGTGCGGCGACGGCGATCGCGGCGGCGCAGAGTGCGGCCGTCCGGATACGGTTCATGACGTTCTCTCCTCGGTGAGGGCGGCACCGCCGTTCGGCGGACCTCGACACCTGAGACACGGACGGTTGCGGAAAACGGTTCAGCGGGTTTGCCCGCCGTTCGGTGCCGGTTCGCGGCCGGATTGGTGCGTCCCGGTGATCGGCACGATCTTGTCGCCGTGCGGGCCGGGTTCCTAAGCTGATCGCGTTCGCCCCGCCGCCCCGTCGCGTTCGGGAGCCGCCGTGTCCGTGAAACCCCTCGTGCTGCTCGCGCTGCTGGCCGCGGGCTGCTCGGCCGCCACGCCACCGCCGCCGTTCGCCGCCGCGCTGACGTCACCGACCGACGTGGTGCTGACGTGGCCGGACGACGGCGCCGGCCACCGCGTCGAGTACGCGAACGACCCCGCCGGGCCGTGGACGACGCTGCGGTTCCTGCCCGCCCACGCGACGAGCTACCACCACCCGGACCTGATCCCCCAGACGCCGTTCTACTACCGGGAGCAGCCGTTCACCGGCCCGGTCTCGACGGACCTGCGCTCGGCGGTTTCGGGCGACACGGTGACGTTCACGTGGGCCGACCGCTCGAGCGACGAAGCCGGGTTCCTGCTGGAGATCCGGCGCCCGGGCGCGCCGGAGTTCGACCCGGTCGAGGTGACCGATCCGGACGCGACGACGTGCGCGCTGTCGCTGCTGCCCGGTGAGGAGCACTCGGAGTTCCGGCTCCGGGCGCTGCACTACGGCCCGCTCTCCCCGGTGGTCCACCAGACCACCGGGAAGGAGCGGTAGCCGCTACTCCGCGGTGAGGACGTGGCGCAAGAACTCGCCCGTGTAGCTGCCCTCGACCCCGGCGACGTGCTCCGGCGTGCCCTCGGCGATCACCGTGCCACCGCCGTTGCCGCCCTCGGGGCCCATGTCGATGATCCAGTCGGACGTCTTGATCACGTCGAGGTTGTGCTCGATCACGATCACCGAGTTGCCCTTGTCGACCAGGCCGTTGATCACGCCGATCAGCTTGTTGATGTCCTCGAAGTGCAGGCCGGTGGTCGGCTCGTCGAGGATGTACACCGTCTTGCCGGTCGAGCGCTTCTGCAGCTCGCTGGCCAGCTTGACGCGCTGCGCCTCGCCGCCCGACAGCGTCGGCGCGGGCTGCCCGAGCCGGACGTAGCCGAGGCCGACGTCGACCAGCGTCTGCAGGTGGCGGTGGATGGCCTTGATCGGCTCGAAGAACTCCGCGGCCTCCTCGATGGGCATGTCGAGCACGTCCGAGACCGTCTTGCCCTTGTAGTGGACCTCGAGGGTTTCCCGGTTGTACCGCGCGCCCTTGCAGACCTCGCAGGGGACGTAGACGTCCGGCAGGAAGTTCATCTCGATCTTGATCGTGCCGTCACCCGCGCACGCCTCGCAGCGACCGCCCTTGACGTTGAACGAGAACCGGCCCTGCTGGTAGCCGCGGACCTTCGCCTCGGTGGTCGCCGCGAACAGCTTGCGGACGTGGTCCCAGACGCCGGTGTAGGTGGCCGGGTTGGACCGCGGGGTCCGGCCGATCGGCGACTGGTCGACGCGCACCAGCTTGTCGACGTTGTTCAGGCCGTTGACCCGGGTGTGCCGGCCCGGCACCTGGCGGGCGCCGTTGAGCTTGTTCGCCAGCACCGTCGCGAGGATGTCGTTGACCAGCGTCGACTTGCCCGAGCCGGAGACGCCGGTGACCGAGACCAGGGCGCCCAGCGGGAACGAGACGTCGAGCCCGCGCAGGTTGTGCTCGCGGGCGCCGACGACGGTCAGCTGCCGCTTCTTGTCGATCGGCCGCCGGATCGCGGGCACCTCGATCTTGCGCCGGCCGGACAGGTACTGCCCGGTCAGCGACTCCTTGCTCTTGAGCAGCTTCTTGTACGGTCCACTGTGGACGATGTGGCCGCCGTGCTCGCCGGCGCCCGGGCCGATGTCGACCACCCAGTCGCTGGAGCGGATGGTGTCTTCGTCGTGCTCCACGACGATCAGCGTGTTGCCCAGGTTCCGCAGCCGGGTCAGCGTCTCGATCAGGCGGTGGTTGTCGCGCTGGTGCAGGCCGATCGACGGCTCGTCGAGCACGTACAGCACGCCGACCAGCCCGGAGCCGATCTGCGTGGCCAGCCGGATCCGCTGCGCTTCACCACCCGAAAGAGTGGCCGACGCGCGGTCGAGCGAGAGGTACGTCAGGCCGACGTCGAGCAGGAAGCGCAGCCGGGCCTGGATCTCCTTGAGCACCGCGCCGGCGATCATCGACTCGCGCTGCCCGAGCTCCAGCTCGTCGAGGAACTGCGACGCCTCCGCGATGGACAGCCCGCAGACCTCGGCGATCGACATGTCACCGCGGGTCTTGTGGGCCAGCGTCACCGCGAGGATCTCCGGCTTGAGCCGGGTGCCCTGGCAGGCCGGGCACGGCACCTCGCGCATGTAGCCCTCGTACCGCTCGCGCATGTACTCGGACTCGGTCTGCTCCTGGCGCCGCTCGAGGAACGGGATGACGCCCTCGAAACTCGCGTAGTACGACCGCTGGCGGCCGTAGCGGTTCTTGTAGCGGACGTGGACCTGGTCGTCGACGCCGTGCAGGACCGCCTTCTGGGCGCGCGCGGGCAGCCGGCGCCACGGCGTGTCCATCCGGAAGCCGATGGTCTCCGACAGCGACTCGAGCAGGCGGATGAAGTAGTCCGCGCTCTGCCCGCCCGACCACGGCGCGATGGCGCCCTCGGCCAGCGAAAGCTCGTCGTCCGGGACCACCAGCTCCGGGTCGACCTCCTTGCGGATGCCGATGCCGGTGCACTCGGGGCAGGCGCCGTAGGGCGAGTTGAAGGAGAACGAGCGGGGCTCGAGGTCCTCGATGGCCAGCGGGTGGCCGTTCGGGCAGGCCAGGTTCTCGGAGAAGCCGCGGATGCGGTGCGGGTCGTTCTCCGGGAGGTCGACGAACTCCAGCTCGATCAGCCCGTCGGCCAGGCGCAGCGCCGTCTCGACCGAGTCGGTGAGGCGCTGGCGCGAAGACGACTTCACGCTCAGGCGGTCGATGACCACGCCGATCTGGTGCTTTTCCTGCTTCTTCAGCTTCGGCGGGTCGGTGAGCGCGTGGACCGTGCCGTCGACGACCACGCGCGCGTAGCCCTGCTGCTGCAGGTTCTCGAACAGGTCGACGTACTCGCCCTTGCGCCCGCGCACCACCGGCGCGAGCACCTGGAAGCGGATGCCTTCGTCCATCTCCAGCACCTGGTCGACGATCTGCTGCGGGGTCTGCTTGCTGATCGCCTCGCCGCACTTGGGGCAGTGCGCCTTGCCGGCGCGGGCGTAGAGCAGGCGCAGGTAGTCGTAGACCTCGGTGATCGTGCCCACGGTCGAGCGCGGGTTGCGCGAGGTGGACTTCTGGTCGATCGACACCGCGGGCGAGAGGCCCTCGATGAAGTCGACGTCCGGCTTGTCCATCTGCCCGAGGAACTGCCGGGCGTACGCCGACAGCGACTCGACGTAGCGGCGCTGCCCTTCGGCGAAGATGGTGTCGAAGGCGAGGCTCGACTTCCCGGACCCGGACAGTCCGGTGAACACGATCAGGCTGTCGCGGGGCAGGTCGAGATCCACGCCGCGGAGGTTGTGCTCGCGGGCACCGCGAACAACGAGGCGATCAGCCACGCCAGGGTCCTCTCAATGTCATTCTCTGCTGCGGTCGCCGACCCGGTCTTTCGTGCCTCGATCAGGCTGCACGGGTGGCCGCGATCCATGCTACGAGCCACCACCGACAAAAACGGGTTCCGCGTCCTTGACCTGCGGTTCTTCGGGCTTTCGACGTCTGGTGAGCCACCGGTGGACCGGGCGTTCGACCCCCGCGGTGACCGCCCAGCCGGCCAGCACGGCGGCGGCCACGACCAGCGGGAGGCGGAGCCAGCCGGGGAGGCCGAGGTCGAGGAGCGCGCGGGCCAGGATGTAGCCCAGTTCCTGGTGCACCAGGTAAAGACCATACGAGATGCCCGCGAGCCAGGTGACGGCCGGGGCGATCCGGGCGAGGCCGGGGAACCGCCAGTCCGGGCCGCGGGCGGCCACGCACACCAGCACCAGGAGCACGGCGAACCCGATGGTGGACGGCCAGCGCAGCGCGTCCTGCGGCAGCGCGACGTGGAACGGGAAGACCTGCAGGTCCTGCGCGGCGACGGCGGCGACGACGAACAGCGCGGCGTGCCACGTCTTGAGCCGCCGCTGCGCCCACAGCCAGACCGCGATGCCGATCGCGAAGACGTGCAGCCGGTGCAGGCCCAGGCCGTAGTAGAAGGTCTCGACGACCGGGCTCGCGGTGCCCGGCGGGAAGACGAGGAAGCGCAGCACGAGCGGGCCGAGGATCAGCGCCCAGAGCAAGGCGACGGTCAGCCGGTGGGTGCGCCACGACCGCGGCCAGAGCAGGGCCGCGCCGGTGAAGGCCAGCAGCTGCACCGGCAGCGTCCAGTACGAGCCGTCGAGGTAGTAGAAGGAGGCCGAGCGGATGCCCCACTCCTGCACCATGCCGAGGTTGGTGAGCAGGTCCAGCCAGGTGGGGATGTACCACGGCGACGGGTTCGTCGGCGGGCCCTGCGGCACGCCGAAGAGGAAGCCGGTGAGCCCGGGCGGGTAGGGCAGGCCGCTGAAGGAGATGGCGGCCCACCGGGTGATCACGTAGGTCAGCAGGACGGCGACCAGGTAGGCCGGCACGAGGCGCGCGACGCGGTTCCACAGCCACCGGCGCGGATTGCCCTTGCGGAGGCTCGCGCAAACGAAGTAGGCGGAGATCACGAGCAGGATCGCGGCGCCGAACTGCGCTGTCACCCGCACGGGGTACCCCGTGAGCTCCGGGTGGAGAAGCGCGCCCTGGTGGGTGACGTGCCCGAGGATCACCGCGAAGACGGCGACGACGCGAAGGAGGTCCCAGCTGATCCGGCGCGGCGTCGGGGAGGTGGGCACGGTCGTCCTGAGGTCGGCTCGGCTGGGGGTCGCCGTGAGCCTACGGGGCGGCGCGGGAGGGTGCTTGTGCGGGTGGAACCGGTTGGAGTGAAACGACTACCGTGTGCACGGTGAACATCGTGGAGACCTACACGGGGCACGTCGACCCCGGCGGCGACGCCGCCCGGCGGACCCTGGACGCGCTGACCATCACCAAGCTGTCCGTCGGCCCGATGGACAACAACACGTACCTCCTGGTGTGCCGGGCATCGCAGGAAGCCCTGCTGATCGACGCGGCGAACGACCCGGAGCGCATCTCGGACCTGATCGGCCACGGCCCCGACCGGCCTTCCTTGAAGACCGTTGTCACGACTCACCAGCACCAGGACCACTGGCAGGCGCTGGGCGCGGTGGCGGGGGCGAACGGCGCCAACACGGCGGCCCACCCGTTGGATGCCTCGCCGTTGCCGGTGCCGCCGGACTTCCTGGTCGAGCACGGGGACACGCTGTCGGTGGGGCAGGTCACTCTTTCGGTGATCCACCTCCGGGGGCACACGCCGGGGTCGATCGCGCTGCTGTACCGCGATCCGTCGGGCCACCCGCACCTGTTCACCGGGGATTCGCTGTTCCCTGGCGGGGTGGGGCGGACCACGTCGCCGGAGGACTTCTCGTCGTTGGTGGATGACGTTTCGGCGCGGATCTTCGACGAGCTGCCGGATGAGACCTGGTTCTATCCGGGGCACGGGGATGATTCGACGTTGGGGGTCGAGCGGCCGAAGCTGAAGGAGTGGCGCGAGCGCGGCTGGTGATTCCGGCGTCCTGCGACATTCGAGTGAGTTGTCGCTGACTTTCCCCGCGTGACGGCAGCCCGCAATACGTTGGCTACCGAAAGTCACGCCGGGGAGGGTCAGTGAACTTCAGCAACCATGCTCGGCGGGTGCGTCAGCAGACCGCTTCCGCACTGGTGAAGGACTACTTTCCCGAGCTCGACCCGGACCGGCGCCGGGTGCTCGGCGGGTTGCTCGCCGAGACCACCACCGCCCGGCACCTCTTCGTGCGCGCCGACCTGGCCGCGGACCGACCGCAGGCCGACGTCTTCCTGATCGGCGCCGAAGGCGTCTTCGCGATCACCATCGCCGCCGAACCGCCGCGGCCGCCCTCCCTGCACCAGCTCGTCCGGCACGCCGAGGAACGGTGCGCGGGCATCCGGGACCACCGCGGCCGGGTGCTGCCGAGCAGCGCCGTCCACTTCGTGCTGCTGGCGCCGGGCCCGGCGCCCCGGGCCGCGCGGGCAGCCGGTCCCTTCAGGGTGATCGCTGAACCGCAGCTGTCGCGGTTGTTCGAACGCGGTTCGCCGCACCTCGACCGCCGTCAGGTCGAAGCGGTCGGCGAGCAGGCCGGCAAGCTCCTGGCCGGTTACCTTCCCCTGCGGGTCCAGGCCCCCGGACGCGACCGGGCGGCGGACGCCTTGCTGGACCCGGACACCTTGGTGGCCGGCGAAGTCGCCGCGGCCCAGCTACGGCCCTTCGACACGTGGCTGACCTTCCTGCACCCGCACCAGCGGGCGATCGTCAACCGGGACTACAGCGGCCCCGCCCGGATCAGCGGACCGGCCGGCACCGGCAAGACCGTGGTCGCGCTCCATCGGCTCCGCCGCCTCGCTCGCCGGAGCACCGGTCCGTTGCTGTTCACCACCTTCGTGCGCACCCTGCCGGCAGTCCACGAAGCCGCTTTCCGCCGCCTCGCGCCGGAATTGGCCGAGCGGGCCGAATTCCTCCACCTGCATGCGTGGATCCGCCGGTTCCTCGCCGACCGCGGAAGGGGAGTCGACGTCGACGCGCGTGGCGTGCGAACGGCTTTCAGCCGGGCGTGGGGCCGCCACCGCGCCGTGCTGGAACCGATCGAACGGCACGACGAATACTGGCGAACCGAAATCGACCGGGTCATCAGAGGCCGCGGATTCACCTCGCTGGCGGAGTACAGCGTCCCGCGCCGGCGCGGGCGGACCGTACGGCTGAGCGCCGAGCAGAAAGCGGCGGTGTGGCGGCTCTACGAGACCTACCGGGAAATGCTCGCCGAGCGCGGCCTCCACGACTACAACGACCTGATCGACCTGGCCTTGGCCGAACTACGCCGTCAGCCGCTCGAAGACCGCTACGCCGCCGTGGTGGTCGACGAGGTGCAGGACATCACCCTCAACGGGCTCCGGCTGATCAGGGAGCTGGCCGGGACCGGCCCCAACCAGCTGCTCCTGGTCGGCGACGGCCAGCAGCAGGTCTACCCGGGCGGTTGGCGGCTCTCGGACGCCGGGATCCCCATTCAGGGCCGCGGTGAGGTGCTGCGGGTCAACTACCGGAACCGAGCCGAGGTGCTCACCTTCGCCCAGCGTTTCGACGCGAAGAACGAGGTGGACGATCTCGACGGCGAAGCCGGCATCGCGTTGCACGACGCCGAAGGGGCGAGCACCGGCGGCACGACCGCGGCTTGGCGCGGCTCGGAAGCCGAACTCGCGGAAGAGCTGCCGCGGCGCGTCGCCGGGCTTCCGGCTCCCCTCGGGCAGACGGCGCTGATCCTGTTCCACCGCGGCGATCTCACGCGCTGCCGGCGGATCCTGCGCACGGCCGGCATTCCGTGCCTGTCTCTCGACGACTACTCCGGTGAGCCCGGCGACTGCCTCAAAGTCGGCACCGTGCACCGGGCGAAGGGGCTCGACTTCCAAGCCGTGCTGGTCGTCGAGTTTCCCGGCAAGCCCACCGAAAACGGTGTCGCGGCCGAGGAGGCGCCGGAGCTTCGCGACCGCCAGCGGCTCGTCGCGGCCACCCGGGCCCGCGACTACCTGTGGTGGGGTGTCGTCGAGCCGGCCGGCGAACAGGTGCCGGACCGAGCACCGACGCCGCCTGCCGCGGACGACAGCGAATGCGTGCACCAGATGCCGATCGCCTGGTGCGCGCACTGCCGCAAGCCTCCGGCCGACGTCCTGCCGCACGGCTACCGGACGAAGGGCGGGAACGCCTACCACAACGATCCGGACTGCACCTGGCTGGACAAGGGGCAACGCAGCTCGGCCCATCGAGGACAGACCGTGCACCCGAAGGAGCGGATCGCGTGGGGAGCGGTCACGCCCGGTGAGCTGGAACCCTGCGAGGCGTGCTGCACCGAAGCCTGGCTGCGTCGGCACGGCCACCGGTGACCCGGCCACGTTCGGAGCACCGGGGTAACGATACGGGACACCCAGGCAACTTCCCGGACGAACCGGACGTCCCCAGCGAACCCAGCGCTGGGACTTCCATCCGTTCAGGAGGCCCACCATGTCCAGACCCGTCCGACGCGCACTCGTCGCCGTCCTCATCACCGGAGCCGGCACTCTCACCGCCGCAGCCCAAGCCCAAGCCCAAGCCGCGCCCACCATCCCGGCCATGACCGCCATCCGGACCGGGAACAACACCACCTTCGACCGGATCGTGCTCGATCTGACCGCCGGGCCCGCGCCCGCCGTCAGCTACCAGCTCACCGATGAACTCACCGCCGATCCGAGCGGTGAGGTCGTCTGGCTCACCGGGCAGTTCTTCGTCAACGTCACCGCGACCCCGGCGGCGGCGCACGACGTCAACGGCACGCCCACCTACACCGGGCCGTCGAAGTTCCGGACGCGGAACCTCGGGAACGTCATGGCCGTCGCCGTCACCGGGGACTTCGAAGCCCACCTGAGCGTCGGGCTCGGGGTGCGGTCGCGGACCGCCGTGAACGTCTTCACGCTCACCGCACCGAACCGGGTCGTCATCGACGTGGCGCACTAACCGCGTTCGTGCGGGGTCTTCTCCCCCGCCGCCACCGGGAACGGCAGGTGGTTGCCCGCCGGCGGGAGCGGGCACGTCGCGAAGTCGGTGAACGCGCACGGCAGGTTCAGCGCCCGGTTGAAGTCCAGCGTCACCGTCCCGTCCGGGGCCGGCGGACCCACCGGCAGCGAGCGGTTCGCCGCGTACGTCGTGACGCCGCTCGTCTCGTCCGTGAACAGGATGTTGAACCCGCCGCTCTCCTTGCCGTTGAACGCGGTCAGCGTGTGCGCCACCCCGTCGCGGGTGAAGTGGATCAGGCCTGGCGCCGTGTAGACGTGGCTCAGGCCCTCCACCACCGCGCCCACCGTGGTCGGCCGGGGCGTGTCGAACGGCTCGAACCGGCCGGTCAGCACCCAGTCCGGCGACGGCTCGTACGCCGGGACGCCGTGGAACGCGCGCAGCACCTCGGCCTTCGGGTCGTGGACGCGGATCAGGTACCCCGAACGGCGGGCCACCTCGATCTCGACGTCGCCGGCCAGCACCCGGGTGCCCGCGCCGCTGTTGACCAGCTCGAACCGCCGGACCTCGGTGAGCGGGGCGCCGTCGTGCTCGAGGGACGCGCCGGCCGGGTCGACGTACGCCGCGGTCTCGTCCTGCCACCAGCGGCCCGGGATGCCGGGGTACTCGCGCGGCTGCTCGCCCAGCCAGTCCAGCGACACCAGCGCCAGCCAGCCGTGCGGCGCGGCGAGGTCCGTCTCGCGCCGGGTCTTCCAGTCCTGCCAGTCCTGGGTGAACGTGCTCATCGCGAGGCCCTTCCCGTCGGCTACGACGGTGCCAACCCGTCGCCCGCGCCGGTATTCCGCGTCCCAGTATCCGGGCGCGTCCGCAACCACGCGATCTCGCGCTCGCCGCCGGCCGGGACGACGACCCGCCGGAACTCCGCCGGGTCCAGCTCACCGGCGATCGCGGTGAAACAGCGGTCGGACAGGATCAGCAGCTGGTCGTGTTCCGGCGCGGCGGCCATCGCCGCCTTCAGCTCCGCCGCTTCGCACAACCAGACCGCCAGCGCGATCGCCGCCCCGCCGAAGTGCGGCGGCCGCAGCACGACGTCGCCGTGGTCGACGGCCAGCCGCAGCCGCAGCCTGCCGAACTCGTTGAGGTGGCGGTTGCGACGCCGCAGCGCGCCGTCCACCAGGCCGGCGAGCCCGAGCACGACCCATGCCGTCGGCACCGTCGGCGGGATGACCAGCGTCGTGTTGTCCCCTTCCGGCCGCCGGTACCAGGTGGGGTTCCGGTAGGGCACTGGGACCTGGTCGAACACCTCGTCCAGCACGCCGTCGAGGGTCGTGCCGAGGTGGACCGCGCGGGCGGTCCGGCCCCGGCTCGGGGCGACGATCCCGATCCGGACGACGGTCGCGGCCACCGGGACGGTGCGCATGGCCTCCTCAGTCCTCCCGGGGGTCGAACGACCACTGCAGGCCGTAGCCGAGGCCCTGGTGCAGCTCGTGGAACTCGAGCCCGACCTCGCCGACCCGGTTGACGGTCAGCGCGTCGCCCGAGTCGACGCCGTCGTCGATCACCCGGCCCGGCACGCCGTTGAGCCGCCACACGCGCGAGGGCGGGGCGGCGCGGTCGAACCGGACGCGCACCGAGAACTCCTCGCAGCGCCGCAACGGGGTCAGGACGTAGTAGGGCCGCAACGCCGTGCGCCGCGGCGCGAAGCGGATGCCGTACTCGTGCCGCTGGCCCAGCCGCAGCGGGCTCGGCAGCCGCATGACGAACTGCGCGTGACTCGCCGACACCTGCCGCGCTTCCACGATCTCACCGCCGAACAGCACGTCCGCGGTGATGTCGGGCACCGGGTCACGGCCCGGCTCGGCCGGCGCGCTGAACGAGAGCACCAGTTCGTCGAGCTCGTCGACCTCCGCGACGATCCGGCGTTCCTCCTGCAGGTCCGCGGGTTCGCGGTCGAGCCGGAGCATCGCCTTCATCGACTCGACGTACCAGCCGGTCAGCGGGTGCGGGTCGCGCTCGCGCGCGGGTGTGCCGAGCAGCTCGTCGAGCCGCCGGAAGGCGAGGTCGATCCGCCGGCGCGCGGTGCGCGGGTCGCGGTCCAGGACGCTGGCCAGCCACGAGATCCGGCGGTCGAGGAACTCCCCGGCGGCCTCCTCGTGCAGGCCCAGCGCGGCCAGCGCGGCGAGCCGCAGGTCGGGTGGCAGCCGCCCGCAGAGCTCGGTGAGCCGCAGCACGAGTTTCTGGCGCGCGGCGGCGGGCTGGTCGGCGTCGGCGATCTCGCAGGCGGCACGCAGGCAGGGCCCGATCCGCTGGTGCAGGTCGGCCGCGTCGAGCCCGCGGCCGCGGCGCAGCTCGTTCAGTTCACGCACGAACGGGAAGGAGTTCTCGGGCCGCATCCCACCCCTCTTCCGGTTCCGCGGCGGAAATAACCACCCACATTATCAACGGCGGGTTCGGCGGCGGTAGGACAGATTCGGGACAGTTCCCGGAACACCCGGCCGACCGGCCCCCCACGAGCCGGCCGGCCGGGCGCACCGCGGGTCAGTTCGTCCCGAAGATCAGCGCCCAGATCGCGTGGCTTTCCATCTCGCACACCTCCTCATCGCTGTACCCGGCGGCGAGGCGGGAGCCGGTGCGACGCGGGCGCGGCGAATTCGCCGGCGTCCACATCCCGCGGCACGGTTTCCCGGCAAAGCACTTACCCGCCCTCGCCCGAAAAAGGAAAACGGCCGGTCGGCATCGCGTTTTCCGGCCGGTTCCAGAATCGCCGGATCGCGGGGTGACTCAGAGGCCCGCTGTCACGGGTGGTGTGTGCCGTTTGGCTCAGAACGGGCGAAGGCCCGCAGGACGCGCGGCTTGCGGATGAGGATCCGGCGGCGGCCGGTTTCGACGATGCCGCGTTCGCGCAGCACGCGCAGCGCCCTGGCGACGGTACGCCGGGCCGCGCCGATCTGCGCGGCGATGTCCTCCTGCGAGAAGGCGCCCTCGAGGACGACGCCGTCGGGCACGGTGCGGCCGTGCTCTTCGGCCAACCGGACCAGGTGCACCGCGACGCGGCGGCTGACGTCGAAGGCGGCGGAGTCGACCCTGGCCGATTCGGCGTTGCGGAGCCGGGCCGCGAGCGACTTGATCGTCGCGATGGCGATCTCCGGCCGGGCGTGCAGGACGTCGACGAACTGCGCGCCGGTCAGCTGGACGACGGTGCAGGGTTCGATCGCGCGGACCGACGCCGTGCGCGGCCGCCCGGTGACCGCCGCGAGGTCGCCGAGCACCTCGCCGGGACCGCGCAGGCCGAAGAGCACCTGGCGGCCGTCCTCGACTATCGTGGACACGCGCACCCAGCCGGTGACCAGCACGTGGACGTGGTCGGACGGGTCGCCTTCCATGAGCACGACGTCGTTCGCGCGGAACCGGCGCCGGGTGCCCCTGGCCAGCAGGTACTCGCGATCGGCGTCGGCGAGGTAGGTCAGGAGCGCCCCCTCGGCCGTGTCGTCGTGCCCGCTCATGGCTCCCCTCCGGATCACCACCGTAACCCGGCGTGGCGGCTCCCGGCGAGGGTCGCGGCCGGTAGGGTCGCCGCGTGGACGTGGAGATCTTCACCGACGGGGCGTGCAGCGGGAACCCCGGACCGGGTGGCTGGGGCGCGGTGCTGCGCTACGGACGGCACGAGCGCGAGCTGTACGGCGGCGAAGCGACTCCGACGACGAACAACCGGATGGAGCTGACCGCGCCGATCCGCGCGCTGGAGAGCCTGACGCGGCCGTCGCAGGTCCGCGTGTTCACCGACAGCACGTACGTCCGCAACGGGATCACGCAGTGGCTCCCCCGCTGGAAGAAGAACGGCTGGCAGACGGCGGCCCGCGAGCCGGTGAAGAACGCGGACCTGTGGCAACGCCTGGACGCGGCGGTCGGCGGCCACGAGGTCGAGTGGCTGTGGGTCAAGGGGCACGCGGGACATCCGGAGAACGAGCGGGCCGACCGGCTGGCCGTGCGTGGGGCGCAGGAAGCCCGGGAGAACGGGAAGCCGGTCAACGCGGGCTAGTCCGAAAAGGACGGTCGGGCGGCGGGGCACCCGCCGTGGCACACTTTCCCGATGCCTCCCGCCTCCTGCCCGTGCGGTCTCGCCGGGTCCTACGCCGAGTGCTGTGGCCGGTTCCACGGCGGCGCCCTCACCGCGCCGACCGCCGAACTGCTGATGCGGTCGCGGTTCTCCGCCTTCGCCGTCGGCGACACCGGCTACCTGCTGAAGACCTGGCACCCCGGCACCCGGCCCCGGCGCCTGGTCCTCGACCCCGGCCAGGAGTGGACGCGGCTGGAGATCCTCGGCCGCACGGGCGGTGGCCTGCTGCACACCGAAGGCACCGTCGAGTTCCGCGCGCACTACCGGCACCGCGGGCGCGACGGCTTCCTCGAAGAGAACAGCCGCTTCCGGCGTGCCGACGGCCACTGGGTCTACCTCGACGCGGAAGCGTAAAACCCGGCCCGCGCACCCTCGCCCTCGTGCTAAACAGTGCGGCGATGGGAAAACTGACGCGCCGCGCCCGGGCGAAGGCGGACTACCTCGGCTTCATCGGCGCCCGGGAGTGGCCGCTCGCCGCGTCCGGGCTGGGCGTCGTCCTCGGGGTCGTCACCATCCTGCCCAGCGCCGTCGGGGTCGTCCTCTCCGTCGTCGCGCTCGGGCTCGGCGTCGCCACCTTCGCCCGCGACGTCCGGCTGCTGCGCCGCCGGTGGGCCGGCTTCGAGTTCACCACCATCGCCGCGCCCTTCCCCACCGCCGAGCTGCCGCCGCCGCCCGCGTACCCGGCCTCGGCCTACGTCGCCGTGCCCGCTCGCGGGACCGCGCTGGTCAGCGCCGCGATCGACCGGGACCTCTGGGCCGAACGGCACACGATCGCCCTCGCCGAGGAGCCGTACCGGTTGCCGCCCGCGCTCAAGGCGACCGCGCCGCACGTGCTGCCGCTGCGGGCCCGCGGCCGGCTGCTGTTCAACGGCCCGGTCGTCGGCATGCGCGGCGACCCGCTGCCCGCCGCCGGTGCGCGACCCGCGCCGATCCGGCTGCACCGCGCCCGGTTCTTCGACGCCGTCTGCTCGAACGAGCTCGGCGCGCTCCGCATCACCCGCGCCGACTCCGGCGAGGAGTACGACCTGCGCAAGGCCGAGCTCACCGACTCCGCCGGCGCGCTGCGCGAGCTGAGCGGCAGCGACCTGGCCGACCTCGTCGGCGTCTCGACCGTCGCCTTCACCACCGACGGCAAGCTCGTCACCGTCCGGCAGTCGTCGCTCAACTCCGTGAGCGGGCTGCTGCTCGCGCCGTCCGGCAGCGGCTCGCTCGAGCCGCGGGACCTGCGCACCGGGGACGGTGGCACCCGCCGCCTGCTGCACACCGCGGTCTGCGCCGGCATGGACCGCGAGCTGTGCGAGGAGAGCGGGCTCAAGCCCGGCGATGTCCGCTCGACGAAGCTGGTCGGCTTCGCGCGCTGGATGGAACGCGGTGCGAAACCCGAGTTCTTCGGCCTGACCGAACTGGCCGTCGACAGCACCGAGGTCGCCGGGCGCCGGCCGGTCAGCGGCGAACGGCTCTACAGCGCCGGGCTGACGCTCTTCGACGTCGACCTGCCCGCGATCGGCGACGCGCTCGCCGCCGGCGTCCCGCTGAGCGAGGCACTTCCTCAACGGCTCTGGGAAGACGGCTCCCTGCCGCTCATCCTGGCGCTGCGCGCCGCGGCGGCGTGGCAAGTCGCGCGGGTTTGACGGATGTGCCCCTGTTCTCCGCGTGACCGGACCGCTACGATCGTCCGCAATTGTTAGGAAAGTTCCCTAACGATGGTCCGCTGTCCCCACGCCGCCGTGGTGCCTAGGAGGCGCGCTAGTGAGCTATCGGCAGAGAAGAACCCGGACCTTGCTGGCGGCGGCGACGCTCGCCGTCGCGCTGAGCGGGGCGACCGTTCCGGCGGCGACCGGGCAGGAGCCGGCGAAAGCGGCGGTCACCGCCGCGGGCCCGGCCACCGCGGTCCCCGGCTTCCTGATCCAGACGTCGGCGCAGGTCAGCGACGACTCGGCGGTCTCGAAGCCCGGCTACAACACCAGCGGCTGGTACCCGGTCGGCCCGCGCTCGACCGTCTACGCCGGCCTGCTGGCCAACGGCAAGTACGCCGACCCGTTCTACTCGACGAACATGAAGAACGTGCCGACCGCGGACTTCAAGGTCCCCTGGTGGTACCGCACCGACCTGAGCGTCACCGACACCACCCAGCGCACCTACCTCGACTTCAGCGGCGTGCTCTCCAAGGCCGACGTCTGGGTCAACGGGACGCGCGTCGCGGACAAGACGCAGGTCACCGGCGCCTACACCCGCCACGACCTGGACATCACCGCGCTGGTGAAGGCCGGCACCAACAGCGTCGCGTTCAAGGTCTACCCGAACGACCCGAACAAGGATCTGTCGATGGGCTGGATCGACTGGGCGCAGACCCCGCCGGACCAGAACATGGGCATCGTGCGGGACGTGCTCGTCCGGCGCAGCGGCCCGGTGGCGCTGCGCGGCGGCCACGTCGTCACGAAGCTGACCGGGACCAGCCACGCCGACCTCACCGTGAAGGCCGACGTCCGCAACGACTCGGCGGCCGCGGTGTCCGCGACGGTCTCCGGCACGGTCGCCGGGAAGCCGATCAGCCAGACCGTGAACCTGGCGGCCAAGGAGAAGAAGACCGTCACCTTCGGCGCGGTCGGGCTCGACAACCCGCAGGTCTGGTGGCCGGCCGGGATGGGCGGGCAGCCGCTCTACGACCTCGACCTGTCCGCGAGCGTCGGCGGCGCGGCGTCGGACACCTCGCACTCCAGCTTCGGCGTGCGCACGGTGACGGCGAACAAGAACTCCAGCGGCGGCCGGTCGTACACGATCAACGGGCGCCCGCTGCTGATCAAGGGCGGCGGCTACTCGCCGGACCTGTTCCTGCGCTGGAACGAGCAGTACGCGGCGGACAAGCTCGCCTACGTCAAGGACCTCGGGCTCAACACCGTGCGCCTGGAGGGGCACATCGAGCCGGACGAGTTCTTCGACCTCGCCGACCGGATGGGCGTGCTGACACTGCCCGGCTGGGAGTGCTGCGACAAGTGGGAAGGCCAGGTCAACGGCAGCGAGAAGGGTGACCCCTGGACCGCCGCGGACTACCCGGTCGCGAAGGCGTCGATGACCGCGGAGGCCGAGCGGCTGCGCGATCACCCGAGCGTCATCTCGTTCCTGATCGGCAGCGACTTCGCGCCGGACGCGACGATCGAGAAGAACTACCTCGACGCGCTCAACGCCGCGGACTGGGCCACCCCGGTGGTCCCGGCCGCATCGGCGAAGTCGTCGCCGCAGCTGGGCTCGTCGGGCATGAAGATGAACGGCCCGTACGACTACGTGCCGCCGAACTACTGGTACGACAAGGCGCACAACGACCTCGGTGGCGCGTGGAGCTTCAACTCCGAGACCAGCGCCGGGCCGGACATCCCGACGATGGACACGCTGAAGCGGATGATGTCCTCGAGCGAGCTCGACACGATGTGGAAGAGCCCGTCGACCGCGCAGTACCACCGGTCGTCGTCCTCGACGTTCGCCAACCTCAAGCTCTTCGGCGACGCGCTGACCAACCGCTACGGCAAGCCGGCGAGCCTGGACGACTTCGTCCGCAAGGCGCAGCTGGCGCAGTACGAGAACGTCCGCGCCGAGTTCGAGTCGCACTCGCGCAACTTCAGCGACAGCTCGAACCCGGCCACCGGGATCATCTACTGGATGCTCAACAGCGGCTGGACGTCGCTGCACTGGCAGCTGTTCGACGCCTACCTCGACCAGAACGGCTCCTACTTCGGGGCCAAGAAGGCGAACGAGCCGCTGCACATCCAGTACTCCTACGACACCAAGTCGGTCGTGGTCGTGAACCACAACCACGACGCGGCGTCGGGCCTCACCGCGTCCGTGAAGCTGTACAACCTGGACGGCACCGAGAAGTTCACCCAGTCGAAGGCGGTGTCGGTGGGCGGTGACGGCGCCAAGACCACGGCGCTGACCATCGGCTCGGTGAGCGGGCTGTCGACGACGTACCTGGCGAAGCTGGTCCTGAGCGACTCCTCGGGCAAGGAGGTCAGCCGCAACGTCTACTGGCTGTCCACCAAGGCCGACACGCTGAACTGGGACTCGAGCGACTGGTACTACACGCCGCAGTCCGCCTACGCCGACCTGTCCGGGCTGACCGGCCTGGCGCAGGTGTCGCTCGGGTCGACCGCGACGTCGACCACCAACGGCGACGGCACCACGACGACCAAGGTGACGCTGACGAACGGCTCGTCGGCCAAGGTGCCGGCGTTCATGGTCGACGCGCACGTCCTCGGCGCGGCGGGCGCGCCGGTGCTGCCGGTGCGGTGGACCGACAACCAGGTCAGCCTCTGGCCCGGCGAGTCGACCACGCTGACGGCGACCTACCGGACCGCGGACCTCAAGGGCGCCAAGCCGTCCGTGCGGGTCGCGGGCTGGAACACCGGGACGAAGACGATCCCGGCGGACGGCACGGTCGACCCCGGTCCCGGCAACCCGGTGGACTACCAGGCCGAGGACGCGGCGATCACCAACGGCGCCGCGGAGTCGAACCACGCGGGCTTCACCGGCACCGGGTTCGTCAACTACGACAACGCGACCGGCAGCGCGGTGGAGTTCACGGTGAACGCGGCGTCGGCGGGCGGCGCGAACGTCGTCCTGCGGTTCGCCAACGGCACCACGGTGAACCGGCCGATGGACATCTCGGTGAACGGCACGAAGGTGGCGTCCGCGGTGGCGTTCGGCGGCACCGGGAACTGGGACACGTGGCAGACGATCACGCTGCCCGTTTCCCTGGCCGCCGGAACGAACAAGATCAAGGCGACCGCGACGACCGCCAACGGCGGCCCGAACGTCGACAAGATCACCGTCTAGTCGCGGACCGAGGGCGGCACTTTCCCTACGAAAGTGCCGCCCTCGGTCACGTCCAGAGGAGGCGCTGTTCGCGGTCCGGGTCGGCCGCCGTCGTCGAGACGTCGTCGAAGATCCGGGTGACGCGGTCGGCCGTCGTGTAGCGCGGCCAGCCCGGGTCGCCCGTGGCGATGAAGCGGACCCAGGCGTCGAACATTTCCGTCGCCATCGCCTGCATCCGCTCGGCCGGGAACGTCCGGCCGGCGAAGAGGAACCGCCAGTTCTTGTTGCGGATGTCGTCGAACACGAGCGGCAGGTCGAGCCCGTGCGGGGCGCCGAGTCCCTTGCCTCGCGGCGCGATCCGCCAGTCCAGCCGGTACATCCACGCGTCCGGCTGCTTCTCGGCGAAGCGGATCGCCGGGATCCACCAGTCCCCCGCGGTCAGCGCGCGGTTGCGGGTCTGGTCCTCGGGCCAGTCGAGCAGGGCGTCATACGCCGCGACGGCCTTTTCGATCTCTTCGGCGGTCAGCATCGTCGAGCCGACGCCGAGCAGCTTCGCGCCACCCGACTGCAGCCAGCTGAACAGGTCTTCCTCGTCGGCCGTGGTCCCGATGAGCAGCGGGACGCCGCGCACGCCGTCGAGCGGGCGTTCCGGCAGCAGCTCGTCGCCGACGACCACGCGGTAGGTCACCTTGGTTCCGGAAACCGCCGAAACCCGTTGCTGTGCTTCGAGAATCCGCTTCACGGGCAACGTCGCCAGGTCCGAAGGCGCGACGTCCAATTCGGACAGGACCGCCGAAGCGACCGCCACGCCCTCGGCGGGGGCGTGCACGACCGAGCCGACGCCGGTGCCGCTCTGCACGATCGCCTGGTGGACGAGCCCACGCGTGGCGGGCACCGCCAGCAACGTCCCGACCGTGCGGCCACCGTTGGACTGCCCGGCGAGCGTCACGCGGCCCGGGTCACCGCCGAACGCGCCGATGTCGTCGCGCACCCACTCCAGCGCGGCGACCTGGTCGCGCAGCGACAGGTTGGAGTCGGCGACGCCGGGCAGGTGCAGCATCCCGAGGACGCCGAGCCGGTAGGCGACGGTCACCACGACGACACCTCGCCGGGCGTAGGCCGACGCGTCGAACTGGTGCGGCGCGCCCAGCACGCCGCCCCCGCCATGGATCCACACCAGCACCGGGTACGAGCCGGGTTCCGCGGGGGCGTGGACGTTCAGGTAGAGGCAGTCCTCGTCCCCGGTGAAGCCGCGGCCGGTGAGTTCGGGCTGCGGCGCTCGGGGCGCCCACTTCGTCGCGTCGCGCTCACCGGGCCACGGCGGTACCGGCTGGGGTGCGCGGAACCGCAGCTCTCCCACCGGCGGCTCGGCGTAGGGCACGCCCAGGAACGTCCGGACTCCGTCGCGTTCGGACCCGCGCAGGGCGCCGGCCGCGGTCTCCACCGTCGTCACGCGTCCAGCCTAAGGACTTGCCCTGGAGCACGCTCCAGCGTGTTGACTGGAGCACATGACAGCGGCCGAGAACAAGCAGCTCCTGAAGACGGCGTTCGACGCCTGGGCCACCGGCGACATCCGGCCCTTGATCGCCGCGATGGCCGACGACGTCACCTGGACGGTCAGCGGCCACAACAGCTGGTCCGGCAGCTTCCGCGGCAAGGAGTCGGTCCGCCGTGACCTGCTCGGTCCGCTCGGCGAGCAGTTCGAGGGCACCTACACCAGCACCGCGAGCCGGTTCGTCGCCGAGGACGACGTCGTCTTGGTCGAGACGCAGGGCAGCGTCGCCACGAAGACGGGCGCGCGGTACGACAACCGGTACTGCTTCGTCTTCCGCCTCGAGGACGGCCGGATCCGCGAGATCACGGAGTACATGGACACCCAGCTGGTCGCCGAGGTGCTCACCGAGCTGGCCCGGTGACACCCGCCGCGGCCCCCGGGTGATGATTACCCCGTGCACATCGCGGCAGAGATAGTGGCCCTGGTCGTGACCGTCCTCGTCGTCAGCGCCGTGGCGCGGCGGCTCGACTGGTCCGCCCCGCTGTGCCTGATCGTCGTCGGCGTCGCCGCCTCCTACGTCCCCGGCGTGCCCGAATACCATCTCGACCCCGAGGTCGTGCTGCTCGGCCTGCTGCCGCCGCTGCTGTACTCGGCGGCCATCCAGACGTCGCTGGTCGACTTCCGGAAGAACCGCAGCGCGATCGGGCTGATGTCGGTCGGGCTCGTCGTGTTCACCGCCTTCGGCGTCGGGCTGGTCGCCTGGGCGGTCATCCCCGGGCTCCCGCTGGCCGGCGGCATCGCGCTCGGCGCGGTCGTCGCGCCGCCGGACGCGGTCGCGGCCAGCGTCGTCGCCCGGCGGGTCGGCATGCCGCGCAAGCTGATCCGGCTGCTCGAAGGCGAGAGCCTGTTCAACGACGCCGCCGCGCTGGTCGCCCTCCGCACGGCCATCGCCGCGCTGGCCGGCTCGGTCAGCCTCTGGCAGGTCGGCGCCGACTTCCTGCGCGCGGCCATCGGCGGCGCGGTGGTCGGGCTGGTCGTCGGGTTCGTGGCCGCGTTCATCCGCGCCCGGCTGAACGAGCCGGTGCTCGACACCGCGCTTTCGTTCGCCGTGCCGTTCATCGCCTACATCCCGACCGAGGCCATCCACGGCTCGGGCGTGCTCGCGGTCGTGATCGCCGGGCTCATCCTCGGGCACAAGGCGCCGCAGATCCTCTCCGGCTCGACGCGGCTGGCGTCCCGGCTGAACTGGCAGACCATCGCGTTCCTGCTGGAGAACATGGTCTTCCTGCTGATCGGCCTGCAGCTGCGGCGGATCCTCGCCGAGGTCGGCGACAGCGGGGTGTCGCTGCCCATGCTCGTCTGGATCTGCGCCGCCGTGCTGGGCGCTACCATCCTCACCCGGGTGCTGTACCTGATCGGCATCGGCACGGTGAAGCGCGTCGAGCGGCACCTGCTGCCCGGCCGGACCCGGGCCAAGATCTGGCCGTGGCGCTACTCGGCCGTGATCGCCTGGGCGGGCATGCGCGGTGTGGTCACCCTCGCGGCCGCGTTCGTGCTCCCCGCCGACACCCCGCAGCGGGCCGTGCTGGTGCTCGCGGCGTTCGTCGTCGTGGCCGGCACGCTGGCGCTGCAGGGCATGACGTTGCCGCCGCTGATCCGCCGGCTGCGCCTGCCCCGCCCGGACCCGGCGGAGGACGCGCTGCAGGAAGCGGCCGTGCTCCACGACATGACCCGCGCGGCGCTGACCAAGCTCGAAGAGATCCGGCAGCCCGACGACCCGCCCGAGATCATCCAGCGCCTGCGCGACCGGCTGCAGCACCGCACCGACTCGGCGTGGGAGCAGCTCGGCCGGCAGAGCGCGCTGGCCGAGACGCCGAGCGACGCATACCGCCGCCTGCGCCTGCAGCTGCTCGAAGTGGAACGCGACCAGTTCCTCAAGGCCCGCGACAGCGGCAGCGCCGACGACGACGTCCTGCGCAAGGTCCTGGAACGGCTGGACATCGAAGAGTCCATGCTCGACCGCGACGAGGAAGAACCGCAGGAAGAGGGCCGGGAGCTGCGCACCCCGGCCGCGACGGCCGGCTCGTGCAAGCACCTGGCCCACGAGTGGACCGACAAGGTGCCCAGCTCGCAGGACACGTGCGAGGCGTGCGTCGCGGAAGGGACGTCCTGGGTGCACCTGCGGATGTGTCTCAAGTGCGGCAACGTCGCGTGCTGCGACTCGTCGCCGCGCAAGCACGCCACCCTGCACTTCCACGAGTCGCGGCACCCGGTGATGCGCAGCTTCGAACCCGGCGAGACGTGGCGATGGTGTTTCGTGGACAAGCAACTCGGCTAGGGTCGGGGCCATGAGCACGCCCGAGCAGGAGATCGAATACCGCCAGCACCGCTTCAGCCCGCCGCCGGGCGCGACGGAGATCTTCCTGGTGCGCCACGGCGAGTCCGCGCCTGCTCGCGGCGACAACCCGTTCACGCTGGTCGACGGCCAGGCCGACCCGGAGCTCGCGCCGGACGGCCGCGACCACGCCCAGCGCGTCGGGGCCCGGCTGGCGGGCGAGCGGATCGACGCGATCTACGTGACGACGTTGCGCCGCACGCCGGAAACCGCGGCGCCGCTGGCGGAGAAGCTGGGGATCACCCCGGTCGTCGAGCCGGACCTGCGGGAAATCCACCTCGGCGACTGGGAAAACGGCCTCTTCCGGAAGTACACGGCCGAAGGCCACCCGATCGTCGAGCGGCTGTGGGCCGAGCAGCGCTGGGACGTCATCCCGGGCGCGGAGTCCGACGAGGCGTTCGGCGCCCGCCTGCGCGGCGCGCTGACCCGCATCGCGGCCGCCCACCCGGACCAGCGCGTCGCGGTGTTCACCCACGGCGGCGTGATCGGCGAGGTGTTCGCGCAGGCCAGCCGGTCGGTCGAGCGGTTCGCGTTCCTCGGCGCCGACAACGGCTCGATCTCGCACCTGGTGCTGCACGGCGACACCTGGATCATCCGGCGCTTCAACGACACCGCCCACCTGGCTACCCCGCTCGGCTGAGCTTCCCCGCCGCCACGAACTGCACGGTCACCAGGATCGAGACGGCTTCCGCGGCGAGCAGGCCGATCAGCACCAGCACCTGCGTCAGGCCGGCTTCGATCGGCCCCGCGCCGCCCAGCAGCACGCCGACGTAGGCGCCCGGAAGCGTCACCAAGCCGACCGTGCGGGTCTGGTCGAGCGCCGGGATCAGCGCGTGCCCGGCCGACGGGCGGCAGATCTCCAGCGCGGCCGGGCGCGGCAGGAACCCCAGCGCCAGCGCGGCTTCGTACTCGCCGTGCCGGGACTTCAGCTCGTCGAGCGCCCTTCTCGAGGATTGCGACGTCGCCGTCATGGCGCCGCCGATGACGATGCCCGCGATCGGGACGACCGCGATCGGCTTCGGCGGGACCACCCCGGCGGCTAGGACCACCGCCAGCACCGGCGCTACCCCGGCCGCGATGGCCAGCGCCGTCCACGGGAGGTTCGCCCAGGTGCCGACGCGCCGGGCCGACGTCACCGCGGCGATGGTGAACATCAGCAGCACGAACAGGCCGGTGAGCGCGGCCGAGCGCAGGACGGCGGTGATCACCAGCGAGACGACGGCCAGCTGCGCCACCGCCCGGACGGCCGCGACCAGCACCGCCCGGCCCTGACCGAGCCCGCCCCAGCGGACCACGACGGCTCCGGCGGCGGTGAACAGGACGAGCACCGCCACGAGGGCGGGACCGAAGGTGATCGCGGCGTCGTGCACGCCGCCCATCGTGGCGCTCAGACGGCGCAGCTGAACTGGCGCCCCGCCTCGGCGACGGTCTTGTCGGCGACGACGACGCCGTCGACGACGATCCGGCAGCGCAGCGCGCCGGGGCCGGGGTTGCGGGCGGCGATGCTGTAGAACTCGGTGCGGTCGGCCGGGCCGACCCGCGTGAAGGCGGCTTGCCAGGGCGTCGTCACCTCGGCCCGCTGGGCCAGCGCCGAACCTTCGGCGGCGTAGGTGACATCGAGCGCGCCGTGCGCGCCGAGCAGCTCGTAGACGACGGAGTGGTGCGCGGTCGCGACGGCGACCGGGGCGACCGGCGCGGCCACCGGCGCCTCTTTGGCGGGCCCCCGCCCGGGCCGGGGCACGACGTACGACGTCACGACGAAGGCCGCGGCGAGCACGCTCAGGACGACCACGACGCTGCCGGCCGACCTGGCCCGGCCGGCGCAGTCCCGCTCGGACCGGATCGCGGTGGGAACACCCATGGAGAGGTCTTCTCTCGTCGCGCGCACTTCCGTCGAGTGCGTCGTCTACATCTCGCCGTGACCTCACTCCGCGTTAGCCACGCTGCGCGAGATGTCCAACTTTCACCCAATCGGGTGCGCTCAGCCGACGTCGGCGGGCGGCAGGCGTGGCTCCGGGCGAGCGAGCCGACGGTTTTGTCGGACCCGGGGTGCATGATGCGGAGCATGTACGAAGAGGCTGCGCCACCCGGCCCGCTGGCGGGAGTGGCGCGGTGCGTGTGGCGGTCGGCTTCGGCGGGCCCGAAGCGCATCGTCCCGGACGGCTGCCTGGACCTCGTCGTCGGCGACGGCGGGGTGTTCGTCGCGGGCCCGGACACGGCGGCGTGGTCATCGGTGACGCGCCCGGGCGCGGAGCTGCGCGGGGTGCGGTTCGTGCCGGGTCGCGCGCCGGCGGTACTGGGCGTCTCGGCCGACGAGCTGCGGGACAGCCGGGTGCCGTTGGGTGAGTTGTGGGGGCGGGAGGGGGAGCTGCTGGCCGAGCGGTTGCTGGCGGGTGAGCTGACGCCGGCGCAAGCGGTTGCGTCCCGGTTGCCGGAGGTGCCGGCGCCGGACCCGGCGGTGGCGGCGTTGCTGGCGGGGCTGGAGGCGGGAGCGCCGAGGGTGTCGGACGCGGCGGCGATGCTCACGCGGCTCGGGGCGGGTGGAGCGGGGGCTGGACGGTGTGCGAGGGCTGAACAAATCGTCGACGCGACCGCGCAACTCCGCGCCGATCCAGCGCGGATCGCGGCCGCACTCGCCCGAACCGGCGCGGATCCCGCACTGATCGCCGAACTACGCGGCGCGGATCCCGCACTGATCGCGGCCGCACTCGCCCGGCCGAACCCGAGCCGGCCCGCGGCCGATGTCGCCGCTGAGCGGGCCGAGGATCCGGCCCGGCCGTTCGCCGTCAGTGAGCGGCGGTTGCGGCGGCGGTTCGTCCAAGCCGTCGGGTACGGGCCCGCCACCTACCTGCGCGTCAGCCGCTTCCAGCGCGCCGTCGCCCTCGCCTCGCGTTCCCCGGGGCTCGCCGCGCTGGCCGCCGCCGCCGGATATGCCGACCAAGCGCACCTCAGCCGGGACTGCCGGGCCCTCACCGGCCTGACCCCGCGTGCCTACTTCCGGCCACCCTCCACTGTGGACGTCACAGCCGGTGATCGGCTCCGTTCGGCGTAACCCGCACGGTCAACCGGAAGTGGGGTCATCCCCCACCCAGGTAAGCGGACGGTAAACGACCACCGGGAGCGCTATTCTCCCCTCGAAACGTGATCAGGGCGGGAGGGCGTGTGGCCACCATCAGTGACGTCGCGGCGAGGGCCGGCGTCTCCACGGCGACCGTGTCGCGCGCGCTCAACGGCAAGTCCACTGTGGACCCGACGCTCGCCGCGCGGGTGCAGGCGGCCGCCGCCGAGCTCGGGTATCACCCGAACGGGCTGGCCCGGAACCTGCGCCGCCAGGAGACCGCGGTGCTCGCGCTGATCATCTCCGACGTCGAAAACCCGTTCTTCACCGCGATCGCGCGGGGCGTCGAGGACCTCGCGCAGCGCTCCGGGTACTCCGTCGTGCTCTGCAACTCCGACGAAAACGAGGACAAGGAGCGGCGCTACATCGAGGTCGCGCTGCAGGAGCGCGTCGCCGGGGTGGTGCTGTCGCCCACCGGCCGGTCGACGAACGTCGAGGGCCTGCGCCGCCAGGGCACGCCGCTGGTCGCGGTCGACCGGCCGCTGCCGGCCGAGGCGGGCGACCAGGTGCTCGTCGACACGCGGCACGCCGCCGCCGAGGCGACACGCCACCTGTTGACCGGCGGCTACCGGCGTGTCGCCTGCCTGACCGGCCCCGCCGGGGTTCGCACGGCCGACGACCGGCTGGCGGGCTACGCGGACGTCGTCGGCGAGGCGAACGCCGTGTCCCGGCGGACCGAGTACCGCGCGGAGGGCGCGCGGCTGGCCGCGCTGGAGCTGCTCGACGAGCCGTCGCCGCCCGACGCGCTCCTCGTCGCGAACAGCACGATGGCGATCGGGGTGCTGGAGGCGCTGTCGTCGCGCGGGCTGCGGTCCGGCCGCGACATCGGCATCGTCTCCTTCGACGACGCCCCGTGGACCACGCTGATCGACCCGCCGCTGACGGTGGTCGCCCAGCCGGCGTACGAGGTCGGCCGCGTGGCGGCCCAGCTCCTGCTGGCCCGCATCACGGACAGCACCCGCGACGCGACCACGACGACGCTCGAGGCCCGCCTGATCGAGCGCAAGAGCTCCCGCCGCTGAAACCGGCCGCGACGTTTCGGTCCCATCCGAAGCGACGCCCTGCGGCGGACGACCGAAACCGTGGTTCCCCGCCGCCGAAGCCTCGGTTCTCGAGCGGTCGGCTGCGCACCCGAGCAGTCGGCTCGCGCACCCAGACAGTCGGCCGAGCACCCGAGCAGTCGGCTCGCGCACCCAGCGGGTCGGCTCGCGCACCCGGAGAGTCGGCTCGCGCACCCAGACAGTCGGCCGAGCACCTGAACAGCCGGCTCGCGCACCCAGACAGTCGGCCACGTACCCAGGCAGTCGGCTCACGCACCGCAGAGTCGGCTCACGCACTCGAAGGGGGAGCGACGTGCCCGAGGGGCCGGCTCGTGCCAGGCCCCCCAGGCACGCCCCACCCCCTGTGTCCCCCATGACCGGCGCCAACCCGCCGGATTCTGTGAGCACGGAGCGGAAATCGTTTACTCACACGGAACGTAAGTCCGGGACCGCGCACTGTCAAGCCTGGACAACGCCCACCGATCCGGGGAAACTAACCGGAAGTTGCCTACTCAACGTGTTGACTGATGTGCGGTAAGTGTCGATCTCTGGTGAATTCCCGCACAGTCAGGGCAAGAAACCGCACGAACCCGCACACGCGCGCTGTTTCGGGTTAACCTGAGCCACATGTCTGTAGCGCTGGAGAACATCCTCGCCAAGGCGGGCCTGAAGGTCGACGCGAACGAGTTCCTCACGCTCGTCGAAGACGCGGCGCGCAGACTGTCCCCACCGAACCCGGACCCCTCGCACTACTTCTCGGCCGATCAGCGCGCCGCGCTCACCGACGTCGGCCTCGATCTTTCGCCGCGCCGGGAGGGTGAGCCGGACTTCCGGGCCCGCACCGTCGCCGCCCACGCGGTGCTCGCCGAAGGCGCGCTCAGCGTCAACGAGGCCGCGAAAACCCTCGGCGTCGACGACAGCCGCATCCGGCACCGCCTCAAGGAAGGCCGCCTGACCGGCTGGAAGGACAGCGGCTGGCGGCTGCCGGCGTGGCAGTTCGCCGGCTCGGGCGTGCTGCCCGGCCTCGAAGTCGTCCTCAAGGCCCTGCCCGACGACCAGCCCGCGCTCGTCGTCGCCGCGTTCATGAGCACCCCGCAGCCCGACCTGGTCATCAACGAGCAACCGGCGACCCCGCGGCAGTGGGTCCTGTCCGGGGGTGACCCGGACCACATCGCCCGCCTCATCGCCACGCTCGGCTCGCCGTTCTAGGCTGGAGCGTCCCGAGCAAGATCACCGACAAGGACGGACCACCCCCGACCCATGGCCCGGCTACCGCTGCCGCCCGCCCGATCCGTCCTGGTCCGGCAGCTGAACCGCGCCAACGACGTGGTGACGGTCCAGCCCGCGACCAGGCTCGTGCGGATCTTCACGGCGCACGGCAACCACCCCCAGCAGTGGAACTCGTTCCGCTACACCGGCCCGCTCCCGCACGGCCGGTTCGACCAGCAGTCGCCCGGCCGCGGCGGCGCGCCGGTCACCGACCCCGCGAACGGGGTCCTCTACTTCGGCCTCACGGTCCGCACTTCGGTGGCGGAGGTCTTCCAGACGAGCTCGACGGTCGACCGCCGCACGCGCGGCCCGCGGCTGGTCGTCGTCCGCCCGACGCGCACCCTGCGCCTGCTCGACCTGACCGGCCTGTGGCCGACACGGGTGGGCGCGTCCCAGGAGATCTCGAGCGGGCCGAAGAAGCTGACGCAGGCGTGGGCCCGCGCGATCCGCGGCGCGTTCAGCGACCTCGACGGCCTCTGGTACCGGTCGTCGATGGACTCGGGCGACCCGGCGATCTGCCTGTGGGACCCGCCGGCGGGCGCCGCCCTGCCGATCGCGCCGGACGTGCTGCTGCCGCTGGACCACCCCGGCCTGGACGTCCCGCTGGGCCGGGTCTGCGAAGAGCTGAACTACACGCTGCTGAACTGAGCGGCCAGCAGCGGGAGGATCGCCCGCAGATCGGGACCGTCGACGAGGTGCGTCGCGACGGCGCGGGCGTCCGGGCTCGCGTTGAAGCCGATGCTCGTCCCGACGGCGGCGAAGAGCGGCAGGTCCGACCGGCTGTCCCCGACGGCGACGCACCGCTGCGGCGCGACGCCCTGCGCCAGCGCGAAATCGCGCTTGCCGAACTCGTCGAAGTGCTCGGCGACGTCACCTGTGTAGCGGCCGTCGCGAACCGAAGGCACCGGCCCGCAGTAGGCGGCGAACCCGAACCGCTCGGCGAGCAGCCGCCCGACCGGTGCCCACGCGAGCGTGGTGAGGATCGGGCGCACGCCGCGGTCGTGGCACCACGCCACCGTTTCGGCGATCCCGTCCACCAGCGGCAGCGTCTCGAGCCGGGCCCGGATCTCGGCCTCGGTGTGCCCGGCCCAGCCGCGGGCGTCGATCACCGACGCCTCCTGGTTCGTCATCCGGCCAGCCGCGTACGCCGCTTCGGCCGCGACCAGCTCCGCCTCGTGGCCCAGCACCGCGGCCACCCACGCGCACGAGCTCGTGCCGGGCACGAGGGTGCCGTCGACGTCGAAGCAGACCAGCCCGCGCACTTACAGGTGCCGGCCCCACCACTCGAGGATCGCGTCGAACCGCTGCACCCGGTGTCGCGGCCGGCCCGACCGCGACAGCTCGTGCCCCTCGCCCGGGAACAGCAGCAGCTCCGCCGGCGCGCCCGCGCGCCGCAGCGCCACGAACATCCGCTGCGCCTGCTCCAGCGGGCAGCGCCAGTCCTGCTCCGAATGCACCACCGCGAACGGGATCTTGATCTTGTCGGCGTGGTAGAGCGGCGACCGGTCGCGCTGCACCTCGAGCGACGTCCCGATGTAGGCGTCGACGAAGAAGTAGCCGATGTCGGAGCTGCCGACCATCGAGTCCCACGCGTTGACCGCGCGCTCGCTCCACGCCGCCTTGAAGCGGTCGCCGTGGTGGGCCGCCAGCCAGCTCGTCATGAACCCGCCGTACGAGCCGCCCATGATGCCGACGCGGGAGGCGTCCAGGTCCGGCCGCTCCAGCGCCTTGTCCAGCAGCGCCAGGACGTCGTCGACGTCGACCGTGCCGAAGGCCTCCGTGATCGCGTGGCCGTGCGTCTGCCCGTAGCCCGCCGAACCGCGCGGGTTGCCCAGCACCACCGCGTACCCCGCCGCCGCGTACACCTGCGCCTCGTCGAACACCGCCCAGTCCTGCTGGGTGAACGGGCCGCCGTGCACCACGCGCAGCACCGGGTGCGGACCCTCGCCCTCGGGCAGCACCAGCCAGCCGTGCACCGGGTAGCCGTCCGGCGCCGTGGTCTCCAGCTCGACCACCGGCCGGATGCCCTTGTCCCGCAACGGCTTCGAGTAATCGGTCAGCACCTTCGGCGAGGCGTCGAGCAGCACGACGTCACCCGAGGAAGCCGGCGTCGCGATCACCGCGGCCAGCACCGAGCCGTCCAGCGTGAACGAGCGCACCACCGCCCGGTCGGCGTGCACCACCGGCAGCTCGGCCAGCGGGGCGTCGGCGGCGTCCACCGGGACCGCGCGCAGTTCCACCGCACCGCGGTTGCGGACGGCCACCAGCACGTCGCCGTCCCGCGGCGCCGGCGGGCCGGCCGAGGTTTCGCAGTCCACCGTCTCGATGTCGGTCAGCCGGCGGAACTTCGCCGGCCCGGCGCCGAACTCCGGCGTCGCCGCGTACAGCCCGGTCATCGCGGCCTCGCGGTGCTCCGCGAAGGACTGTCCGAAGTAGAACAACGTGCCGTCGGCCGCGAAGGCCGGGCGCTCCGAGAAACCCTCGGTCCGGACGAGGACTTCGGGGTCACCGCCCTCGGCGGAGATCGCGCAGATGTCGCGTGCGTCGCTCTCGACCGCGCCCCAGTCCGGCGGCGCGGTGAACACGACGCGGGCGCCGTCCGGCGACCACACCGGGTGCGTCACGTCGAAGGCGTCGCCGGTCAGCGGCTCGGGTTCGGCCGCGTCCTCGTCCAGCGCGTCGACGACGAACAAGCGCGTCATCCGGTCGCGCAGGAAGCCGACGTCGTCGATGCGGTAGTCCATGCGCGTGATCCGGCGCGGGGCCTCGGCGGCCGGCTCCGGCGTCTCGTCGTCGGCGTCCTCGGTGCCGTACCGCCCGGCGGCCGGGACCCGCGCGGTGAACGCGATCCGCCGCGAGTCCGGCGCCCACACCGGCTCACCCGCGCCGAGGTGCAGCGACGTCACGCGGCGGGCCTCACCGCCGTCGGCCGGCATGACGTGCACCTGCGGGCTGCCTTCGGCGCCCTTGCCCTCCCCCGCGCGGAGGAACGCCACCCAGCGCCCGTCCGGGGAGATCGACGGCGCGGAGTCGCGCGGACCCTGGGTCCAGGCGCTCTCGCCGCCGTCGAGCGACACCCGCCGCAGCGCGCTGTGCGCGGCGTTCGTCTTCAGGTCGGGTTTCTTCAGCGCGGTGAGCAGCAGGTTCCCGCGCAGCGCGGGACGGCCGGGGACGACGAGGGCTTCGATGTCGGCAGGACGCACTCCCCGACCGTACCCGAAACCCTTAGCCCTGCGAACGACTTTGGTCGGGAGTTACGCGGCGACCTGCTTGCGCTCGTCGCGCCGGGCCTTCGCCAGGCTGGCCACCGTGGTCACGGTGAGCACGACGATGATGACGCCCAGGGAAAGCCAGTTGTTGATGTCCAGCCAGTCCGGCACGACGTGGTATTCGTGCAGCGCGTGCAGGAACAGCTTCGCGCCGATGAAGGCGAGGATCACCGCGAGGCCGTAGGTCAGGTAGACCAGCTTCGTGACCAGGCCGCCGAGCAGGAAGTAGAGCTGCCGCAGGCCCATCAGCGCGAACGCGTTGGCGGTGAAGACGAGGAACGCCTCCTGGGTGATGCCGAAGATCGCCGGGATCGAGTCGACGGCGAAGAGCAGGTCGGCCGAGCCGATGGCCACGATCACCAGCAGCATCGGCGTGATCATCCGCTTGCCGTTGAGTTTCACCGTGTAGTGGTGGCCGTGGTAGTCGTCGGTCACCGGGGCGACCTTGCGCACCTGCCGGGTGACGGCGTTCTCGTGGTACTCCTCGTCCTCGCCCTTGCCGCGCAGCATGCTGATCGCGGTCCACAGCAGCACCGCGCCGAAGAGGAAGAACACCCAGACGAACTGCTCGATGAGCGCGGCGCCGATGGCGATGAAGACGCTGCGGAAGCCCAGCGCGAGCAGGATGCCGACCAGCAGCACGCGGTGCTGGTGGATGGCGGGCACCTTGAACGACGCCATGATGATCATGAAGATGAACAGGTTGTCGACGCTGAGTGAGTACTCCGTGATGTACCCGGTGAAGAACTCGACACCCGGGTCGTGCCCGGCGAAGATCCACACGCCGGCGCCGAAGAGCACCGCGCACGAGATGTAGAAGATCACCCAGCGACCGGCTTCCCCCGTGGTCACTTCGTGCGGCTTGCGATCGACGATGACCAGGTCCAGCGCGATCAACGCGAGCAAGCCACCGATCGTGGCGATCCACAGCCACAGGGGGACAGTCATGGAACCAGAACCTCCGGATAGTGCGCATGAGCAACTAACCGGAGGTCTCTTCCGCCGGTGAAAACACCGGCCGACGGTGCCGGGGGCGCAGGGCCACCGTGCTGACGACACCGCCGCGAAGGAATACTCCCCTCACAGCGTGTCCAGTTTGCCGGTTGCCCCCTGCTCAACGCCAGTCAGGGTTGCCTGTGTCACCACATTGGTCCTGTAACTTCGGTCACTGCGCCTCTCCGGAGTGTGATCGAGGTGAGCCGGTGAGGACACTCTCAGGAAACTTCACATACGGTCACTTCGTGCCCCGACTCCCGCTCCCGCGCACCCGCGGAGCCCGCCTCACCGCGCTCGCCGCCGTCGTCGTGGTCCTGGCCGCCGGCGCGGTCTTCTGGATCACGCGCCCGGACGCGCCCGCGCCGGTGCCCACGCAGGACGCGTTGATCGACCTGCCCGCCGCCCCCGGCTCGGCGGCCCAGGTCAAGATCGACACGACCACCTACCTGCCCGAAACCGTGCCCGCCCCCGCGGTGCTGCTCGCGCACGGCTTCGGCGGCGACAAGAACAGCGTCGCCGACGACGCCCGTGAGCTCGCGCGGAAGGGCTTCGTCGTCATGACGTGGTCCGCGCGCGGGTTCGGCAAGAGCACCGGCAAGATCGGGTTGAACGACCCCGACGGCGAGGTCGCCGACGCGAGTCACCTGATCGACCGGCTCGTCGCGCAGCACCAGGTGACCACCGACGCCAAGGGCGACCCGAAGGTCGCCGTCACCGGCGCCTCCTACGGTGGCGCGCTGTCGCTGCTGCTGGCCGGCACGGACAAACGCGTCGACGCGATCGCACCGGTGATCACCTACAACGACCTCGCGCAGGGCCTGGTCCCGAACGCGGCCGCGCCGAAGGCGCCGGCGGCGGGCACCCCGGCCACCGGGGCGTTCGCCACCGACGGCGTCTTCAAGAAGAGCTGGGCGGGCATCTTCTTCTCGGCGGGCTCGGGTGCGGCTTCGAGCGGTTCGCCGTCGGCCGAAGCTCCCGAAGCCGGCCAGGAGACCGACGCGGGTTCGACCGGCGCCGCCGGGGGCACGGCCGCGGCGGCCGCCGTCCCCGCGCTGCCGGCGGGCGCCGGCGGCGGGCCCCGGGG
>NZ_JAMXQV010000040.1 GCF_024703995.1 Amycolatopsis iheyensis
GTAGTGTTTCGGTGGTTTTAGCGTCAGGGAAACGCCCGGTCCCATTCCGAACCCGGAAGCTAAGCCTGACAGCGCCGATGGTACTGCAACCGAAGGGTTGTGGGAGAGTAGGACACCGCCGAACTTAACGATGGGAAAGGCCCCGGTCGAGAACTTCACGGTTCTCCCGGGGCCTTTTCTCATGCCCAGCCACGCGAGCCGACCCTCCAGGCACGCGAGCCGACCCTTCAATCACGTGTGATGCCCTTCCAGTCACAGGTGATGCCCCTCTGGTCACACGTGATGCCCGCTGAATCACGGGTGGTGCCCCGCTTGCACCGGCCGGCCGTGCGGCAACGCGGCACTGGTGTGATTGAAGCCGGAACTCGCGTGATCGAAGCCCGCACTCGCGTGATTGAAGGCGGATCTCGCGTGATTGGCCGGGCATCGCGTGTGATCAGAGGGGCATCACTCGTGATTGGAGGGGCTTCGCTTGGGGTTGGAGGGGGCACGGGTATGAAAAGGGGCCAGGCGCGAAGCGCCTGGCCCCTTGGGGTACAGAGAAGGGTTACTTCAGGGCGGAGCCGGCTTGCCAGTCGGCCCAGGACTTGGACCAGTCGCCGTACAGGTCCCAGACCGGGAGCTGGGGGCCGCCCGAGTTGGTCACCTCCACGACGTCACCCAAGCCCATGTTCTGGAAGAACCACTGGGCGTTCGCGCCGTTCAGGTTGATGCACCCGTGCGACACGTTCGAGCTGCCCTGCTGCCCGACGCTGTTCGGGTTCTCGTGGACGAACTCGCCGTCGTTCGAAATGCGCTCGGAGAACTTCTCGTTCGACCGGTATGCCTTCGGGTCCGGCGGGCAGACGCCGTACGTGCAGGAGTCCATCGTGTAGTTGGCCTGCTTGTCCGAAATGACGTGCGCACCCAAATGCGTCGGGGTCGCGTCCTTGCCCATCGAGATCGGCATCGACTTCACCATCGCGCCGTTGTGGAAGATCTGCATCTGCTCGGTGTTCCCGTCCGCCTTCGCGATCCAGGAATCGTGCACCTTGTACGTTTCCGTGCGGTCTTCCGCGCCGAACACGCCACCGCCGAAGTCGACGCCGTAGATCTTGGCCGTCACCTTCAGCGTGGTGCCGGCCTTCCAGTACTCCTTCGGCCGGTAGTGGACGTTCGAGTCGTCGATCCAGTACCAGCTGCCCTCCTGCTTCGGCGTCGACTCCACCGTGAGGGCCTTCTCCACCGCCGCCTTGTTCTTGACGGCGATCTTGCCGAAGCTGAACACGATCGGCTGGCCGACGCCGACGCCCGAGCTCGCCACCGCGGACGGCGCCGGGATCAGGTTGGCGTTCGCCTGCTTCTTCGGCGCCATCGTGGAGATCTGGTTGTCCTGCTCGATCGGCTTCCCGTCGGCGCCCTGGGCGTGCGCGACGATCTTGTACGTCGAGCCGTAGCCGAGGACCTCGGTCGAGGTCCAGCTCGAGCCGTCGTCGGCCAGCTTGCCGGCGACCGTCTTCCCCTTGGCGGTGTTGGTCACCGTCACGTCGAGGAGCTTCCCGTTGGCCGCCTTGACGACGATCGGTGTCGCGGGGTTGACGCCGGTGCCGTTCGCGGGCTCGAACGTCACCGCGACCGGCGTCGCGGACGCCGACGCCGAACCGGACGTGGGCGCCCCACCGGCGGGCGAACCGCCGTCGTCACCGGACGAGCAGGCGGAAAGCAGCAGTGCTCCGGCGAGGATTCCGGCCACCGAAAGTAAAATCTTCTTGGGGAGCATATTGTCTCTTTTTGAGGAATTGGGATCGGCGGGCATTCGTCATCAAAACTACGCGATAGCGATGACGTTCTTCCCGGCGGTTCGGTGCATCGGCGTGACGCGGATCACGTGACGACGAGCCCCGGAGCCCCGTAGAGTCCCGGCCCCCGCACGGAGATCCCCTCCAGGAACTCCCGCGCGGCCGTGTACGCCTCTTCCGCCAGTGCTTCGGTGTGCCCGAAATCGAGCGGGTTCACACGCACCGGCGCCGGCCCGGGCAGGTACACCACGGGCACGGAACCGGCTGCCAGCGGCGCTTCCAGCACCGCCTGGTTCCGCATGCTGATCATCGCGGTGAACATCATCACCTCGGCGAACGTCCGCGGCGCGCCCGGCAGCTTCCCGGGGAACGCGCAGTCCAGCACCACCAGCGACTTCGCGCCCATGGTCAGCGCCTGCCGCATCGGCACGTTCGCGACGAGCCCACCGTCGTAGAGCAGCTGCCCGTCGTGCTCCACCGGCGGGAAGATCCCGGGGATCGCGCAGCTCGCCAGCAGCGGCTCGAGCAGCCGGCCGGACCGGATCAGCAACGGCTCGGCCGTCTCGACCTGCGTCGTGACGACGCCGAGCGGCAGCGCCAGCTCCTCGAACCGCGTCGAACCGCCGAGGTGGTCGGCGATGATCCCCGCCAGCCCGGAGTTGGGGAACAGGTGCGTCTTGCTCTGCGTCAGCGTCCGGACGCGGCTCAGCACGCCGCCAGGGAAGGCCTCGGCCCGCGTCATGTGCGCCCAGATGCCGCGCAGCCGCTCGAGCACGTCGTCGGGGGCGGCGGTGGCGGCCAGGACCGCCGCGTTGAGCGAGCCGACCGACGTGCCGACGACGAGGTCCGGCGCGACACCCCGCTCGGTCAGCGCGCGCAACATGCCGACCTGCATCGCGCCGAGGCTGCCGCCACCGCCGAGGACGAAGCCGACCGGCCGGGGAAGATCCGCGAGACTCATACCGCCGAATGTAGTAAGCCCGACTTTCGCAGGTCGTGCCGGCCGTGAAGCCGGCGTTAACCTGCTGGGCGTGGCCGAGCTGGAGCTGCGCCATCTCAGGGCCGTCCGCGCCGTCGCGGACGGCGGCAGCGTGAGCCGCGCGGCCACCGTCCTCGGCGTCAGCCAGCCCGCGCTCACCGCGCAGCTCAAGCGCATCGAGCGGATCCTCGGCGGCGAGCTGTTCGTCCGCGGCCCCAGCGGCGTCCGCCCGACCGAGCTCGGCCGGTTCGTGCTCGCCCGCGCCGACGCGCTGCTGTCGGACATGCAGGCCCTCGTCGCCTCCGCCCGGCGGCACGGCGAGAGCGGGCCCGAGTCGCTGCGGATCGGGTACGTGCCGCTGCTCATCATCGGCCGCTTCATCGAGGAGCTGGGGGAGCGCGACCTCGACGTCCAGACCTACGCCGAGCCCGCGTCGCTGATGCTGCTCAAGCTGCTGTCCACCGGCCGCGTCGACGTCGCGCTGCTCGAACGCTTCGACGGCACCGAAACGCACCACTTCACCGGGCTGGCCGTGCGGACGCTCGCCACCGAACCCATCTTCGTCGGCATCGCCGAGGGGCACCCGGCGATCCGCGACGGCGTCGTCGACCTGGCGGACCTGGCCGGCTGCGACTGGATTCTCCCGCCACCACACGAAAACTGCGTGCGCGTGCGGTTCCTGCAGGCCTGCGCGGCCGCCGGGTTCACGCCGCGCGTGCGGCACTTCACGTCCGAGGCCGGCACCGCGGGGACGCTCATCGCCCAGGGCGCGGTCTGCCTCGCGCAGGCGGCTTCCGCGCCGCCGCCGGGTCTCGTCGCGCTGCCCCTGGCCGGCGACCCGCTGTGGACGACGTTGCTGTTCGCGACCCGCGAGGACGACGCCCGCACGTCGACGACGGACGAGGTGTTCCGGTGCGCGGAAGTCGCCTACACGGCGTCGCGGCAACGGAATCCGCACTTCGCGCGCTGGTGCGGGCTCACGCCCGCTCGATAGGCGGCATAACGCCGGTGTTATCCCCGCTGGGATTACTGCCCGGCGCGGCAACGGGAGAAGCTCACGAAGTCCCCACCTGTTGCCGACAAGGAGCAACGAATGCACCTCAGACGAGCAATGGCGCTCGGCGCGCTGTGCGTGGGCCTCACCGGCCTGCTCTCCCCGCCCGCGAGTGCGACGACCGAGGCGACCACGCTGTCGATCAGCCAGCTGGTCCAGGAGCAGAACCAGTGGTGCTGGGCCGCGAGCGGCCTGACCATCGCCCGGTTCCTCGGCTACGGAACGAACGTCAGCCAGAACACCTTCTGCGACTACTCGCGCGGCTACCCGGCCGGTTCGCAGTGCCCCAACCAGGCCGGCGAGCTGACCTACGTCCAGCGCGGCTACCAGGCGCTGGGGCTGCGGCCCGGCACGGTGACCGGCGCGCTGAGCCTGGCGTCGGTGCAGAGCGAGATCGGCGCGCGGCGCCCGATCGAGACCGGCATCTACTGGACGGCCGGCGGCGGGCACGCCCAGGTCATCTACGGCTACGACGCCAGCGGGCTGATCTACTACGGCGACCCGTGGCCGACCAGCCAGCGCTACAGCGCGATGGCGCACTCGAGCTATGTCCGCAATGGACAGTTCCAGTGGGCGCAGTCCCTCTACCGGATCGGGGCGTGAGATGAACCTCTTCCGTGGACTCGTGGTCCTGGTCGCGGGTGCGGCCCTCGTGCTCGGCTTCGGCGAGACGGCTTCCGCCGCGTCCCCCGACGACGTCGTGGCCGCGGTGAAGTCGGCCGACAAGCAGCTTTCGGCGTTCTACGGCCAGCTCGACCGGCGGGCCGGCGTCGCGCGTCTGGACGCCGTGCAGGCGCCGCGCGTGGACGGCGCGCCGGCTCAGGTGTTCTCGCTCGATCCCGCGTTCGTGGCCGGGACGCCGGGCGCGGCGCCGGCGTCGTTCGCCTACTACGCGGTGCGCACGACGGCGTCGACCGGCCGCCAGGCGACCGTGTGGGTGACCCGTGCGGCCGACGGCTGGGAAGCGACCAACTTCACCACCGGCACCGAGGAGCTGACGTACCCGGCGCAGGCCGGCAGCGACCTGGTGTTCACCGAGCCGCAGGTCAACGCGTGGTACCGGGTGCGCGACGGCCGCGTGCTGGCGTTGAACGACCCGGCCCGGCAGCGCGTCGGCGACGGCGTGACGCTGGCGGCGTACCAGCAGCTGGTGCACCGGCTGTACGGCGACAAGCTGCCCGGCTCGGCGTACCGCGCGCAGGGCAAGCTCGGTGGTTACGACCTCGCCGCGGCGCCGGCTCCGGCGCCGGGCACCGGATCCTGGCCGTTCGTCGCCGGTGGGGCGCTGTTGGCGCTCGGCTTGATCGGCTGGGCCACCGGCAAGGCGGCGCGCGCCCGCCGCTGACGCCGGGGGGTGCGGTCCGGGAGACCGGGCCGCACCCCGGGTTTCAAGCGCCCCAATGTGGCGTTCGGTGCGTCCAACGCACCGAACGCCACATTGGGTGCGTTGGACGCACCCAATGCCACATTGGGGCGCTTTGTCAGGGGACGCGCTCGGGCTCGGGCTCCGGGGGAGTGAGGGTCTTGCGCTTCTTCAGGCGGAGCAGGAAGAAGACTCCGGCCGCGGCCAGGATCGCGACCACGATCAGGCCGCCCGTGTTCAACGCGCCTTCGATGCGCTTCGCGGCCTCGCCCAGGGCCGCGCCGATGCTGATGTGGACCAGGGACCAGCAGAACGCGCCCGCCGCGGCCGCCGGGAGGAACTTGCGGAACGGCAGGCCCGACGTGCCCGCCGCGGCCGGGGTCAGGGTGCGGATCACCGGGAGGAAGCGGGCGAAGAACACCGCCCACGCGCCGCGGCGTTCCAGGACCGACGTCGCCTTGTCCCACGCCTCGAGGCCGTACTTGCGGATCAGCTTCGTCTCGCGCAGGCGGGGTCCGAAGCGGCGGCCGATCACGTAGCCGAGGGCGTCGCCCGCGGTGGCGCAGACCGTGACCACCAGCCACAGGACCACGAACCGCGCGACGGTGTTCGCGGTCGTCGCGGCGATCAGCAGGCCGGATTCGCCCGGGGCGAGGAACCCGAGCCCGATCGTGCACTCGGCGAACACCAGGCCGCCGGTGGCCGCGACGAGCCCCGGTTCCGGGAGTCCTTGCAACCAGCTGAGGAGGTCCGAAACCAGGGCCATGCCCGCCACTTTACCGATCCTTTAAGGACCGTGGGGTGACGTGCGTCACCGCGCCAGCAGCGACGCGGCTTCCTGCGCGGCGGGGCCTTCGGCGGCGAGGTGGGCCAGGTTCTCCGGCAGGTCCTCGCCGCGGTGGGCCTTCGTCTGGGCATAGAGGCGTCCGGCGCGGTACGACGACCGCACCAGCGGTCCGGCCATCACGCCGGCGAAGCCCATCGCTTCCGCCGCGTGAGAGTGCTCGACGAACTCCTCCGGCTTCACCCACCGGTCCACCGGGTGGTGCCGCGGGGAGGGGCGCAGGTACTGGGTGATCGTCAGGATCTCGCAACCCGCGTCGACCAGGTCCTGCATCGCCGGCGCGACCTCGTCGGGCGTCTCGCCCATGCCGAGGATCAGGTTCGACTTCGTCACCAGACCGGCTTCGCGCGCGGCGGTGATGACTTCCAGGGACCGGGCGTACCGGAAACCGGGCCGGATCCGCTTGAAGATGCGCGGCACCGTCTCCACGTTGTGGGCCAGCACCTCGGGCCGCGACCCGAACACCTCGGCCAGCTGCGCAGGGTCGGCGTTGAAGTCCGGGATCAGCAACTCCACACCCGTACCCGGATTCAAAGCATGAATCTGACGCACGGTCTCCGCGTACAGCCAAGCGCCACCATCGGGAAGATCATCCCGAGCCACACCAGTCACAGTGGAGTACCGCAAGCCCATCGCCTGCACCGACTCCGCAACCTTCCGCGGCTCGGTGCGATCGAGAGCAGCGGGCTTACCGGTGTCGATCTGACAGAAGTCACATCGGCGGGTGCATTGGTCACCGCCGATGAGGAACGTGGCCTCACGGTCTTCCCAGCACTCGTAGATGTTGGGACAACCGGCCTCTTCGCACACCGTGTGCAGACCCTCGCGACGCACGAGACCCTTGAGTTCGGTGAACTCCGGCCCCATCCGCACCCGCGTCTTGATCCACGGCGGCTTCTTCTCGATCGGCGTCTCACTGTTGCGGACTTCCAGACGCAGCAGCTTCCGGCCTTCAGGCGCAGCACTCACGCCTCAACCGTACGCCCGTCCGGGCTACGCGGGATCGGGGGTGATCCCCGTCAACTCGGCCGTGAGCTCCCACAACGCGGACCCCAGCTGCTCGATCCGCGCGGTGGCGAGCGTGGGCACTCGCACGGGGTAGCCGCGGAGGTTGCCGAGGCCGCGCGGAGCGAAATACGAACCCCCGGAGACGCCGTCCGCGGTGGCCGCGTAGAGCTGGGGGAGCGCGCCGAGGCGGGGGCCCTGGGCGAACAGGACCTCGCCGATGCGGTGGCCGCCGGCGATGACCGAGCGGACCACCGGGTTCGAATACGACCGGGCCATGCCGCTGCCGAGGCCGGTCGCGGTGTAGCCGGGGTGGGCGGCGACGCTGAGGATCTCCGAGCCGGCCGCACGCAGCCGGCGGTCCAGTTCGACGGCGAAGACCTGGTCGGCGAGCTTCGACTGCCCGTACGCCGCGCCCGGGTTGTAGCGGCGGTGCTCGTAGTTCGGGTCGTCGAGGTGGATGCGGGCGCCGGTGGCGGCCAGGCTCGACAGCGTGACGACCCGCGCGTGGGCACCGCCGCGCAGGGCCGGCATCAGCAGCCAGGTCAGCGCCGCGTGGCCGAGGTAGTTCGTGCCGAACTGCAGCTCGAAGCCGTCGGCCGTGCGGCCGCGGGCGGTCGCCATCACGCCGGCGTTGTTGACCAGGACGTCGAGGGTGTCGCCGGAGCGTTCCCGGGCCGACGCGGCGGCCGCGCGCACCGAGGCGAGCTCGCTCAGGTCCAGTGGGATGAGCTCGGGCTCGGCGCCCGCGGCGGCCGCTTTGACGACGTCGAGTGCCTTCGCCCCGCGTTCGGCGGAGCGGCAGGCGAGGAACACGCGGGCCCCCTTGGCCGCGAGCACCTCGGCGGTGCGCAGGCCGAGCCCCGAGTTCGCCCCGGTGACCAGCGCGGTGCGGCCGGTCTGGTCGGGGATGTCGGCGTCGGTCCAGCGCTCCGTCATGCGCTTACTTAACCCCGTTTACGCGCTGGGCGCGAGCAGGCGCCGCAGGTGTCCCATGACGGGACGGCGGCGGGCGGGCTGCGCGTGGCTCGTGCGCAGCAGCGCCTCGAGTGCGTGACCCACCTTGACGATCTCCTCGGCGGGCTCACGCGGGTCGGCCAGCCCGGCCGTGACGGCGAGCATGCGCAGCTCGCCCTCGTGCATCGTGCGCAGCGACGCGTGCCGCTCGTACGCGCCGTCGAGCACCGCGCGCAGCGTCTCGTGCTCTTCGACGGCCGAACGCCACGCGCGGGCGACGGCGTCGACGTGGTCGCCGAGGCCGTCGGCGTCGTCCGGGTCGGTGACCTCGGCGCGCAGGCGGCCGCTCAACGAGCGCGTCCACTGGTACTGCAGGGCGGTCAGGATGTTCTCTTCGGTCCCGAAGTGCGCTTCGGCGCCCGGGACCTCGGCCAGCGGCAGCGGCGCGGCCGGGTTCCGGCCCGCCAGGCGCACCGCGGCTTCGAGGATTTCCTGACGTCGGTAGAAGTCTGTCCAGCTCATCGTGTGGCTCCCCTTCCGTGGCCCGGGTCATACCGCGGGTCTGCGGCATACTCCCGGTACGGACCTGACACGGCGAACATACCATGAGTATGGAGAGATCCTCCGGGCGTAAAGTTGTGAAGGTGGCGACAATGAGGTCCAGACGACTCGACTACTCCGAGTCGACGCGGTCGGCGTTGGTCGACAGCGCGGTGGAACTGTTCACCAAACGCGGTTACGCGGGTACCTCGCTCGACGAGATCGCCAAACGCGCCCGCGTCACCAAGGGTGCGCTCTACCACCACTTCAGCGGCAAGCAGGCGTTGTTCGAGGCCGCGTTCGACCAGGTCGAGAGCCTGGTCTACGACCGGCTCGACAAGATCATGCACGGTGAGGGCACGCCGTGGGAGCGCGCGCTCGGCGGGCTCAACGCGTTCATCAAGGCCTGCCTGGACCCGTCCTACCAGCGCATCGCCATCCACGAAGCGCCGGTCGTGATGGGCTGGGAACGCTGGCGCGAAGCCGAGGAGCGGTGCAGCTTCGGGCTGGTGCGCACCGGCCTGCAGTCGCTGATCGACGCCGGTGAGGTCGAGCCGGTGCCGGTCGAGGTCACCGCGCGGCTGCTGTTCGGCGCGCTGTCCAGCGCGGCGACCGAAATCGCCAGCTCACCCGATCCGAAGAAGGTCGGCGCCGAGATCGAGGACGTCATCGTCCGCATGCTGGTACGGCTGCGGCGCACCGAACCGGACGTCTCTATAGGCTGACTTTCGTGGACTTGAGGATCTTCACCGAGCCCCAGCAAGGGGCCAGCTACGACGACCTGCTGCGCGTGGCCAAGGCGACCGAAGACGCCGGATACGACGCCTTCTTCCGCAGCGACCACTACCTGAAGATGGGCTCGGCCGACGGCCTGCCCGGCCCGACCGACGCGTGGATCACCCTCGCCGGCCTGGCCAGGGAGACCAGCCGGATCCGGCTCGGCACGCTCGTCACCGCGGCGACGTTCCGACACCCGGGCCCGCTGGCCATCTCGGTCGCCCAGGTCGACCAGATGTCCGGCGGCCGGGTCGAGTTCGGCCTCGGCTCCGGCTGGTACGACGCCGAGCACGAGGCGTACGGCCTGACGCTGCCGCCGCTGAAGGAGCGCTTCGACCGCTACGCTGAGCAGCTCGAGATCGTCACCGGCCTGTGGAAGACGCCGGTGGGTTCGACCTACTCCTTCAAGGGCGAGTACTACACGCTGTCGGAGTCGCCGGCCCTGCCGAAGCCGGCGCAGTCCCCGGCGCCGCCGGTGATCGTCGGCGGCCAGGGCAAGAAGCGCACCCCGGCACTGGCCGCGCGGTTCGCCGACGAGTTCAACCTGCCGTTCGTGGACGCCGAGAGCGCGGCCGCGCAGTTCGCCCGCGTCGACGCCGCCGCGCGGGAGATCGGCCGCGACCCCAAGGAGATCCTGCGGTCGGTCGCGCTGGTCATCGGTGTCGGCCGCGACGACGCCGAGGTGGCGACGCGGGCCGCGGCGATCGGCCGGGACGTCACGGAACTGAAGGCCGGTGGCCTGGCCGGCACGCCCGCCGAGGTCGTCGACCGGATCGGGCAGTGGCGGGAGAAGACCGGGATCACCCGCGTCTACCTGCAGCTGCTGGACCTGGCGGACCTGGACCAGGTCGAGCTGATCGCGGCCGAGGTCGCGCCGCAGCTGGACTGACCGGCGCGGGGCAGCGGGTCCGCCCGCTGCCCCGTGGCAGGATCGCCCCATGGAACGCGTGCTCGGCATCGGTGGTTACTTCCTCCGCGCGGCGGACCCGGCGGCGCTCGGCGCCTGGTACCGGGACTGCCTGGGCCTCGACCCCAGCGCGAACGACGTCTGGCAGCAGGAAGCCGGGCCGACCGTCTTCGCGCCGTTCGAGGCCGACACCGACTACTTCGGCGCCCGGACCCAGCAGACCATGCTCAACTTCCGGGTCCGCGACCTCGACGCCATGCTCGCGCAGCTGCGCGAGCAAGGCGCCGACGTGGCCGACGACGTCCAGGAGATGGCCGGCATCGGCCGCTTCGGCTGGGTCACCGATCCGGAGGGCAACCGGATCGAGCTCTGGCAGGCCGGCTAGGTCCGGCTAGTTCTGCAGGGCGAAGGTGACGCCCGCGGCCTTCGGGGCCTCGGGGCGCGGCAGCCAGCGGTCCTCGCTCACCGGCAGCTCGCCTTCCAGCGCGGCCAGGACGGCGTCGCGCGCCAGCGGCAGCACTGCTTCGACGCCGACGTCGCGCTGCAGCTCGTAGGACAGCGACGTCACACCGGCGTCGCGGATGCCGCACGGGACGATGTTGTCGAACGCCCCGAGGTCGGCGTTGCAGTTGAGCTCGAAGCCGTGCATCGTGACGCCGCGCTGGACGCGGATGCCGATCGCGGCGATCTTGCGCTCGATGCCGCGGTCGTCGGCGGGGATCCAGACGCCGCTGCGGCCCTCGACGCGGCCGCTGTGCACGCCCAGCTGGTCGCACACGTAGATCAGCGCCTCTTCCAGCCGCCGCACGTAGTGCACGACGTCGATCGGGTCGCCGAGCTTGATGATCGGGTACCCGACCAGCTGGCCGGGGCCGTGCCAGGTGATCTTGCCGCCGCGGTCGACGTCGATCACCGGCGTGCCGTCGGTGGGGCGGTCGGCTTCCTCGGTGCGCTTGCCCGCGGTGTACACCGACGGGTGCTGCAGCAGGAGCATCGTGTCCGGCCCGGCGCCGTCGGCCCGCGCGGTGAGGGTGCTCCGCTGGAGCTCCCAGGCCTCGGTGTAGTCGATCGTGCCGAGCTCCCGGACGTCGACGGGGTCGGTGCTGGCGCGGCAGGAAGTGCGGGAAGAACTCACTCGTCGAGGCTACGCCCGTCACCCGGGGGAAGCAGCCGCAAGGCGCAGGCTGAGAGCAGCCCGACACCGGTCACGGCCAGCACTGCGCCGATCGTGTCGGTGACCCAGTGCACGCCGAGCACGACCCGGCACGCGGCGCACAGCACGGTGGCCACGACGACCGCCACCGCGACGCGCTTCACCAGCCGCGGCCACAGCCACGCACACAGCAGGAGCAGCACGAACCCGGTGCTCGCCACTGACACGACGTGCCCGCTCGGGTAGCTCAGGTCGGGGTAGTCGCGCGGCCGTTCACGCAGGAAGACCGGCTTGAACACCAGGCTGGTGAGCCGGCACAGCACCAGCACGACCGCGAGCCGCACGCACAGGCCGAGGTGTGCGCGGCGGCGCAGCGCCAAGGCGAGCAACGCCGCGCCGAGGACGTAGGGGAGCACCGGGCCGAGGACGTCGCTGCCGGCCTGCGCCACCCGGCCGAGTGGTTCCGCGTACACGCCGTGCAGCGCGTTCGCGACTCCGACGTCGAGGGCCAGCGGCTGCCGCGCCACGCTCAGCCCGAGCACGACGAACGCGGCGGTCAGCGCCACGCCGACGACGAGCCAGCGCTGCAGCGGAACGCTCATGCCGCGGCGAGCGCGCTGTTCAGCGTCCGGTGCCGGAACTCGTAGCCGGAGCGCTGCAGCGCGGCGGGGACGGCCCGCTGCCCGAACAACGCCATCTCCTCGCCGGCCTGGCCGAGCACGGTCTTGAGCGCGATGCCGGGCACCCACCACGGCGCCGGCCGGTGCAACGCGCGCCCGACCGCGCGGGTGAACTCGGCGTTGGTCACCGGGGCCGGGCCGCTCAGGTTCACCGGGCCGGACAGGTCGTCGTGGGTGAGCACGTGGACGATCGCGCCGACCTCGTCTTCGAGGGCGATCCACGGCATGAACTGGCGCCCGTCGCCGAGCTTTCCGCCCAGGGCCAGCTGGAAGAGCGGGCGCAGCGTCTTGTAGAGACCGCCCTTCGTGGACAGCACCAGCCCGGTCCGGATGTTCACGACGCGCGCGTCACCCGCGCCCACCGTCGCCGCCTCCCAGGCTTCGCAGAGCTCGGCCAGGAACCCGGCGCCACGCGGCCCGGACTCGTCCACAGTGGACTCGTGCGTGTGGCCGTAGTACCCGACGGCGGAGGCGTTGACCAGGACGCCGACACCGTGTTCGGCGACGGCTTCGGCGAGCACCTCGGTGGGTTCGACCCGGCTGTCGGTGAGCTCCTGCTTGCGCATCGCGCTCCACCGACCGGGGAACAGCGGCTTCCCGCCCAGGTTCACGACGGCGTCCACGCCGTCGAAGGCGCCGTCGGTGATCGTGCCCGACGGTGGGTCCCAGCGGAACTCGGTGGTGGCGCGGGCTTCCCGGCGCACCAGGGTGCGGACTTCGTGCCCTTCGCGTCGCAGCGCCTCGCCCAGCGCCGACCCGATCAAGCCGCTCGCTCCGGCGATCAGTACTCGCATACCTCGATCGTTGCGCATCCGCTGCGTGCCCGCACGCCCGGCCCGGGAACGGCGAAGGCCGCCACGGGAGTTCCGTGGCGGCCTTCGTCAGGGGTGTCTCAGAGGCCGAGCTCGTCCTCGAAGTTGCCCTCTTCCAGGCGCTGCTTGACCGTCGTCAGGAAGCGGCCCGCGTCGGCCCCGTCCACCAGGCGGTGGTCGTAGGTCAGCGGCAGGTACACCATCGAGCGGACGGCGATCGTGTCGTTGCCGTCGGCGTCGGCGACGACCACCGGGCGCTTGACGACCGCGCCGGTGCCGAGCATGCCCGACTGCGGCTGCACGATGATCGGCGTGTCGAACAGCGCGCCGTTCGAGCCGATGTTCGTGATCGTGAACGTGCCGCCGGACAGCTCGTCGGGCTTGATCTGGTTGGCCCGCGCGCGGCCCGCCAGGTCGGCGATCCGGTGCGCGAGACCGGCCAGGCTCAGCTCACCCGCGTCGTGGATCACGACCGAGAGCAGGCCGCGCTCGGTGTCCACCGCGATGCCCAGGTGCACGGCGCCGTGGTAGGTGATCTCCTTCGTGTCCTCGTTGTAGGACGCGTTGACGTTCGGGTGCTGCTTGAGCGCCTCGACCGTGGCCTTCGCGAAGAACGGCAGGAACGTCAGGTTGACGCCCTCGCGCTCCTTGAAGGCCGCCTTCGCCCGCTGGCGCAGCTTGGCGATCTTCGTGACGTCGACCTCGTGGACCTGCGTGAGCTGCGCGGACTCCTGCAGCGACTCGCGGGTCTTGGTGGCCGTGATCTGGCGGATCCGGCTGGCCTTCTGCACGGTGCCGCGCAGGGCCTGGACCTCCGGGGAGACCGAAGCGGCACGCGGGGCCGGGGCCGACGGAGCGGCCGCGGCGGCGGGAGCCGACGGGGCGGCGGCCGGGGCCGGGGCCTGCTGCTTCTGCTTCTCCTCGGCCGCGGCCAGGACGTCCTGCTTGCGGATCCGGCCGCCGACGCCGCTGCCGGTCAGCGACGCGAGGTCGATGCCGTGCTCGGACGCGAGCTTGCGGACCAGCGGCGTGACGTACGGGCCGTCCGCCGAGCTCTCCTTCGCCGCGGCCGGCTCGGCCTTGGGCTCGGGCTTCGGTTCCGGCTTGGGCTCGGGCTTGGCCTGCTGGACCGGCTCGGGCTTCGGCTCCGGCTTGGGTTCCGGCTTCGGCTCGGGCTTGGGCTCCGGCTTGCTCTCGGCCTTCGGCGCCGCGTTCGCGTCACCGATCACGGCCAGGACGCCGCCGACCTCGACGGTCTCGTCCTCGCCCGCGCGGATCTCCAGCACCGTGCCGGCGACCGGCGACGGCACCTCGGTGTCGACCTTGTCGGTGGAGATCTCGAGCAGCGGCTCGTCGACCTCGACCGAGTCGCCGACCGCCTTCAGCCAGCGCGTGACGGTGCCTTCGGTGACGCTTTCGCCCAGCTCGGGCAGCTTCACCTCGGTGCCTTCACCACCGGCGGCCGGCGCGGTGTCCGGCTTGCTCGGCGCGCTGTCCTGGGCCTGCGGCTCGGGCTCGGACGACTGCTCCGGCTCGGGTGCGGACTCTTCCTGCGCGGGCTCTTCCTTCGCCGGGGCGGAGGCCTCGGGCGCGCCGCCGGACCCGTCGTCGATGACGGCGAGCTCGGCGCCGACCTCGACGGTCTCGTCTTCGGTGGCGCTGATCTTCACGACCGTGCCCGCGACCGGGGACGGCACCTCGGTGTCGACCTTGTCGGTCGAGATCTCGAGCAACGGCTCGTCGACCTCGACGGTGTCGCCCTCCTGCTTAAGCCACCGGGTGACGGTGCCTTCGGTGACGCTCTCCCCGAGCTCCGGCAGTGTGACGGAGTAGGCCATCGTTCGCTGACTCCTCTTTCAAGATTCTGCGTGGTCTGGATTCTGCTGGTGGGACGTCAGCTGTGCACGTGCAGCGGCTTGCCGGCCAGGGCAAGGAACGCTTCACCGAGGGCCTCGGTCTGGGTGGGGTGGGCGTGGATGAGCGGCGCGACGTCTTCGGGGAAAGCTTCCCAGCTGTAGATCAGCTGCGCTTCACCGATCAGCTCGCCGACGCGGTCGCCGACCATGTGGACCCCGACGACCGGGCCGTCCGGGGCCTTGACCAGCTTCACCCCGCCGGAGGTCTTGAGGATCTGGCTCTTGCCGTTGCCGCCGAGGTCGTAGGTGAACGTCGTGACGTCGGCGCCGTACTTGTCCTTCGCCTGCGACTCGGTCAGCCCGACCGACGCGACCTCCGGGTGCGAGTAGGTGACCCGCGGGATGCCGCTCTCGTCGATGACGCGCGGGCTCTGCCCGGCGATCTCTTCGGCGACGAAGATGCCCTGCTGGAAGCCGCGGTGCGCGAGCTGCAGGCCGGGGACGATGTCGCCGACGGCGTAGACGTTCGGCAGGTTCGTGCGCAGCCGCTCGTCGGTGAGGACGAAGCCGCGCTCGATCTTGACGCCGGCCTCCTCGTAGCCGTGGCCGGCCGAGTTCGGGCCGCGGCCGACGGCGACCAGCAGCAGGTCGGCGTCGATGGTCTCGCCGGACTCCAGCGAAACGCTCACGCCGTTGTCGTCCTGCTTCGCGCCGGTGAACTTCACGCCGGTCTTGAAGGCGATCTTGCGGCGGCGGAAAGCGCGCTCGAGCTGCTTGGACGCGAACTCGTCCTCGTTCGGGACCAGCCGCGGCAGCGCTTCCACGATGGTGACGTCGACGCCGAAGGAGGCCCAGACGCTGGCGAACTCGACACCGATGACACCGCCACCGAGGACGACGACCTTCTTGGGGACGTAGTCGAGGGCGAGGGCCTGCTCGCTGGCGATGATGCGGCCGCCGAGCTCCAGGCCGGGCAGCGTGCGCGAGTACGAGCCGGTGGCGAGGATGACGTTCTTGCCGGTGTAGCGGGTGCCGTCCACCTCGACGGTCGTGCCGCCGACGAACGTGCCGCTGCCCTCGACGAGGTTCACCTTGTGCGCCTTGGCCAGGCCCTGCAGGCCCTTGTACAGGCGGGCGACGATGCCGTCCTTGTACTTGTTGACGCCGGCGATGTCGATGCCCTCGAAGACGGCCTTCACGCCGACCGCCTCGGCTTCACGGGTCTCGTCGGCGACCTCGGCGGCGTGCAGCAGGGCCTTGGTCGGGATGCAGCCCCGGTGGAGGCACGTCCCGCCCAGCTTGTCCTTCTCGATCAACGTGACGGAAAGGCCCAGCTCGGCCGCGCGGAACGCCGCGGCGTAGCCGCCCGATCCGCCTCCCAGGATCACGAGGTCGGCGGAGGTGTCGGTCACTTGTATAACTCCTCGGCAAGCAGTGGGGTGATGCTCTGTCGTCGCCCTCGCGCGGTATAACCGCGCGCGCGACACCCGCCATCTTGTCACTACGCCGGACGGGGCTGCGACCTAGCCGGGTGTGCGACGCCGACCACACGCGGACATCGGGATAATGAGTGGCGAACGTCTCGGGAGGGAAGGTGGTCGTGGTGGGGCTGTTCGACTCGCTGCGCAGGCGCGCCAAAGGTGGTCAGCGGGCCGGCACGCTGCGGAAAGCCAGTTCCGAAGACACCCGGCACCTCGAGGAGTGGGCGGCCTCGCGCCGGGGTGTCGAGGCCTACGTGGAGCCGAAGACGAACGTCACGGAGACCACTGTGGTGTTGATCGCCCACGACGGTGAGTGGACCCGCCGCCGCATCGGCAGCCTCGACGCCGCCCAGCAGTTCGGCCACCGGCGTTCGATCCCCGTGTACGAGGTCGCGCGGGTCGGCTACCCGAAGCGCATGCGCGAGTACACCGAGCGCAAGAAGCGCGGCCAGGCCTAGAGCTCCAGCCGGCCGACGACCTCGCCGTTGAAGGTCTGGCCGGTCGGGCGGAAGCCCAGCTTGAGGTAGAAGTCCTCCGGGCCGCCCTCGGCCGGGATCCACAGCACGGTCGCGGTGGTGTTGCCGCGTCTTCGGGCCTCCTCGAGGACGGTTTCGACGGCGAACCGGCCGTGGCCGCGGCCCTGGACGCCGGCGCCGACGTTGAGCCGCCAGATCCCGCAGCGGAAGAAGTCGAGCTCCGCGTGCGGGTCGAAGCCGCCCATCACGAAGGCGACCGGTTCACCGTCGTCGAGGATCAGCCTCGGCCAGGCGACGTCCGGTTGCGTGTAGGCCTCGGCGAGCGAGACGGCGACCGGCGCGACGAAGTCCTTCTGGTGCGGTTCGACGGCCAGCTGGCACGCGGCGGCGACGTTTTCGCGGGTGATCTTCTCGACGGTGAGGGTGGTCACCGGCTTCAACCTAGCTGGCTTGGGCGAGCAGCGTGGCGTGCTTGACGAGCGCGGCGCGGAACGACGAGTGCACGCTCGTGCCGAGCACCGGGTCGACCTCGACCACGTGCCCCGCCGAGAGCAGCAGCACGGCCGGGTCGGCGAGGACGACCACGCCGTTCTCGGCCCGCAGGTCCGCCGTGCCGAGCAGGCGCGGGAAGACGACGTCGGCGGGCAGGCCGTCGCAGGTGCGCAGGAAGTCCCGGTGGTCCTCGGGGAGTTCGACGCCCAGGCGCAGTTCGGCCGAACGGATCGACGCCTCGGACGCCGGGGGCGGGAGGGCGCCGGTGCCGCGCAGCCGCAGGATGTGCCCGACCAGGTCGGGCCAGCTGCCCAGGTCCGCCGGGTAACGCTCGTGCAGCGCCGCGACCAGCGCGCCCGCGCAGGCCGGCGCCCAGTCGCGCAGGCCGAGCGGGTCCGCGCCCGCCACCAGCGCGGGAGCCAGCGCGCGGGTCGCGGCCAGCGTCGCGACGTCCGGGTGCGGCCCGGTCAGCGAGGCCCACGACTCGAGGTCGCCGTCGGCGAGGGCCGTGCGGACCCGGTCCGGGCGCGACGGCGCGACGTGCTGGACGACCTGGGCGATCGGCCCGGGCGGGAGCACCCCGTCGAGGTCGGAGACCGGCTTCCGCAACGACGCCGTGTGTGCGCGTTCCTCGGCGTCGAGGTCCAGCGGGGACAACCCCGACGCCCACTCCGGGCGGCCGCCGCGGGCTTCGAAGAGCATCGCCCACGCGCGGGCCCGGACCGGGTCGGGTGCCAGCGCCGTCACCGGCCGTTCCGTGCGCGACTGCCACTGCGTGACCAGCCGGTCGGCCTCCTCGAGCGCCCCGGTGACCGCGAGCAGCAGAGCCGCGTACCCGATCCGGTCGTCGAGCCGGGCCTCCGGCGCGGTCAGGACGTCGCGGACCGCCGTCTCCAGGTACTCGCCGGCGTCCACACCCCGACCCTAGCCGAGGGCTTGCTTCGCCCCCGGGTGCAGCGGGACCGGGTCGGTCTGCGTCGCCAGCTGCTTCGAGATCTCCTTCGCCGCCGGGTGGACCTTCGCCAGCTCGGCCTGCTTGTCGAAGATCAGCTTCGTGATCGCGCACGCGTTGCCCGCCGGGAAGTCCTCGCGCACCAGCAGCAAGTTGGGCACCACGATCGTCGGCACGTCCGAGGGCTGCGCGTACGTCTTCGCCGGGATCACGGCCTGGTCGTAGACCGGGTTGACCGCCTTCAGCTTCGGCAGCAGCGGCGTGATGTCGAGGAACTTGACCTTGTCCTTCAACGCCGTGGTGATATCGGTGATCTGCGCGGTCGGCAGGCCGCCGGACCAGACGAGCCCGTCGAGCGTGCCCGCCTTCATCCCGTCGGCGGTCTTGGCCAGGTCGAGGCGCTGCGCCTGGACGTCGGACTCCGGCTTGAGGCCCGCCGCCTGCAACAGCCGGTTCGCGATCACCTCGGTGCCCGACTTCGGCGATCCCGTCGAGATCCGCTTGCCCTTCATGTCGGCGACGGAGTTGATGCCCGAGTCGGTGCGGACCAGCACCTGTGTCGAGTTCGGGTAGATCCGGGACAGCGCCTGGACCTTCTGCGGCTTGCCGTCGAAGGAGCCCTTGCCGTTCACCGCGTCCGCCGCGGTGTCCGCGAGCGAGAACGCGACGTCGTAGTTGCCGGCGACCAGCTGCTGGATGTTCTGCACCGACGCGCCGGTCTCCGCGGCCGTCGCGCGCAGCTTGGTGTTGTTGCTGATCAGCTGGGCCAGGCCGCCGCCGAGCACGTAGTAGACGCCGCCGCTGTTGCCGGTGGCGATGGTGATCCGGCCTTCGCCGGCTTCGCAGGACTGGGTCCCGCTCGCGGCGGGGGAGTCCGTCTGCTGTTTCCCGCCGCAGCCCGTGACGGCCAGAGCGAGTACCGCGGCAGCGGCCAGTGCGCGTTTCATGCTGTCCTCCTCTTGAGCACGGCGTGGGCGAACATGGCGACGACACAGAACGCGGCGCCGACCGCGATCGGCACCGGTTCCAGGTAGAGCAGGCACAGGGCGGCCGGGACGAACAACAGCCGCACGCCGACGCTGACCGGCCCGAACAGCCAGCCGCCGGTGACCACCGCCAGCGCGGCCACCGCCACCGCGGAGACCGCCGCCACCCACAGCACGGTGAGCACGTCGGACTCCAGCAGCAGCGCGGCACCGTTGTCGGTGAGCACGAACGCGATCGGCACGAGGAACGCGGGCAGCGTGTACTTCCAGCACTGCCACATGGTTCCCAGCACCGACCCACCGGTGATGGCCGCGGACGCCACCGCGGCCAGCGCGGTCGGCGGCGTCACTTCCGAGAGCACCGCGTAGTAGAAGATGAACATCGCGCGCTCGGCGTCGGCGACCCCGAGCGTCTCGAGAGCCGGCCCGATCACCACCCACGCGATGATGAAGCTCGCGGTGACCGGCACCGCGAGCCCGAGCACGCCGACGGCGACCGCCGAGAGCAGCACGGTCAGGATCAGGATCACCGTGCCGTTGTCGGTCAGCGCGCCGGCCAGCTCGACCAGCGCGTCGGCGAGTTCGAGGCCGAGGCCGGTCTTGGTGATGGTCGAGGTGATCACGCCGGCCGCCGCGCACACCGCGATCACCGGCAGCGCCCCGCGCACCCCGGCCGAAAGCGCGTCGACCATGTCCTTGGCCCAGCCCCGTACGTCGCGGCGGCGGGCGATGAGCGCGAACAGCGCCGCGACGCCGGTGGCGTAGACGACCGCGGCGAACGGCGGGATGTCCAGCGCCAGGAACACGACGATGATCGCCAGCGACAGGAAGTGGTAACCACCGCGCAGCAACAGCTTCCACGGTTCGCCGTGCGGGACGTCGACCGCTTCGGCCTTGAAGCGGCGGGCGTCGGCCTCCATCGCGAACACGATGCCGAGGTAGTAGAGCAGTGTCGGCACGGTCGCCCAGATCAGCACCTTCAGGTACGACGTCTGCAGGTACTCGGCGATGATGAACGCGGCGGCGCCCAGCGTCGGCGGGGAGAGGATCGCGCCGATGCCGGACGCGGCGAGCAGCCCGCCAGCGTTTTCCTTGGGGTAGTTGGCTTTCTTCAGGATCGGCCAGGTGATCGAGCCGAGGCTGACCGCGGTCGCCGTGCCCGAACCCGAGACCGTGCCGAGCAGGAAGCCCGACAGCACGGTGGTCCGGCCCGGCGCGGTCCGCGACTTCCGGAACGCGGCGAAGGAGATGTCCACGAAGAACCGGCCGGCGCCGGAGGCGTTGAGCACGGCGCCGTAGAGGGTGAACAGCACGATGTAGCTGCCCGCGACGTCGAGCGGGGTGCCGTAGAACCCGCTCGCGTCGTTGTAGAGCGCGTTGATGATCTGGCTGAAGTCGATGCCCGCGTGCGCGATGCCCCACTTCTGCGGGAGGAAGCCGCCGTAATAGGCGTAGGCCAGGAAGAGCAGGCAGACGATCGGCAGCACCAGGCCGGTGGTGCGGCGGGTGGCTTCGAGGATCAGGACGAGCAGCAGCGCGCCGGCCACGATGTCCAGCGGGGACAGGATGCCTTGGCGGTCCAGGAAGTCGTCGTACCCGATGAGCACGGGGTAGAGGCCGACCGCCAGCGCGACGATCGCGAGGGCCCAGTCGGTCCAGCCGGGGTCGTCACGGCCGCGCAGCCGCGGGCGGTAGCAGAGGAACACCAGCGGGAGCGTGCCGCCGAGGAAGAGCACGAGGTAGAACTGGTTCCCCTTGGCGAAGGGGAAGAACACCTGCTTGAGCACGAGCACGGCGACGACGAGGGCGACGAAGTAGACGACCCGGTCCGGCACCCGGGAGAGCGTGCGCGCGGGCCGTTCCTCGTCGTGCTCGGCGGCGATGGCGGCAGTCGTGTCCTCTTCGACCGGTTGGGTCATCACTGCCCCCTTCGCGATGGTGACACGTTACGGTGTCGCGGATCACATCGAAAGGGATCTTCCGGTCGCAAAACGGCGAAGGGGGCTCCCGCCGTGGCGGAAGCCCCCTTCGGGACGCGGGTCAGCCGTTGGCGGCGATGTCCGCCAGGACCGCGGCGATGGTCCGGACCGGGACGCCGGTGCCGCCCTTGCCGGTGTAGCCCCACGGCGAGCCGGTGTTGAACGACGGGCCCGCGATGTCGATGTGGACCCAGTCGAGGCCGTCGGCGACGAACTCGCGCAGGAAGATCCCGGCCGCGAGCATGCCGCCCCAGCGGTGGCCGGTGACGTTGGCCAGGTCGGCCAGGCGCGAGTCGAGGTCGGCGCGCAGCTCCTCCGGCAGCGGCATGGCCCAGCCGTTCTCGCCGGTGGCCTGCATGATCGCCGCGACGCGGTCGCGGAAGTCGTCCGAGCCCATCACACCGGCGGTGCGGTTGCCGAGCGCGACGACCTGGGCGCCGGTCAGCGTCGAGGTCTCGATCAGGTAGTCCGGGTTCTCCTCGGCCGCGCGCACCATCGCGTCGACCAGGACCAGCCGGCCCTCGGCGTCGGTGTTGAGGACCTCGACGGTCTTGCCGCCGTACATCGTCAGCACGTCACCGGGCCGGTACGACGTCCCGGACGGCAGGTTCTCCGCCAGCGGGATGTGCGCGACGACCTCCAGCGGGTACTTGAGCTTCGCGGCGAGCACCACGGCCGCGAGCACGCCGGCCGCGCCGGACATGTCCGAGGTCATGTGGTCCATGTTCGCGGCGGGCTTGAGCGAGATGCCGCCCGAGTCGAACGTGATGCCCTTGCCGACCAGCGCGACCTTCTTGGCGGCCTTGGCCGGCTTGTAACCGATGCGGACCAGGCGCGGCTGGCGGGCCGAGCCGCCGCCGACGCCGAGGATGCCGCCGAAGCCCTTGCGCTTGAGCGCCTTCTCGTCGAGGACCTCGAACTCGAGGCCGTTGTCCTCGGCCAGCTTCCGCGCGCGGTCGGCGAAGGAAGCCGGGAACAGGTCGTTCGGCGGGGTGTTGATCAGGTCGCGAGCGGTGAGGACGGCCTCGGCGATGCTGGTCGCGGCCTTCAGCGTCGCCTTGTGCTCGCGCGCGGTGCCCTCGGCCGGGCTCGCGAAGTCGACCTTCGCGACCGGCGCGTCACCCTTCTCCGAGCGGTAGGCGGTGAAGACGTAGGAGCCGAGGACGGTGCCCTCGACGGCGGCCTGCAGGTCGAGCTCCGACAGCGTGACGAACGCGCGGTCGGTGCCGGCCAGCGCGCGGCCGGCGGCGCCCGCGGCGCGGCGGACCTGCTCGGGGGTGATGCCGTCACCCTCCTTGCCCAGGCCGACGGCGAGCACGACACCGGCCGGGAGCTTGCCGAGCGTCGGCACCTTGACGACTTCTTCGGCCTTGCCGCTCGCGCCGAGGGTGGCCAGCAGGCCGGCGAGCCGGCCGTCGAAGGCCGCGTCGACGGCGGCGGCGCCCGCGGCGAGCAGCGGGCCGTCCTCGCCGGCCACGGTGCCGATGACGACCACGTCGGCGCGCGTCTTGGCCAGTGCCTCCCCGGTGTTGTCGGACAGGGCGAGCTTAGGCACGGTCACTTCTGGCTCCTCGCGCGTTCTCGGTGGCACCGGGCGCCCGCCCGGTCAGGATCGTGAGCCATGCTAATGACGACCGGACCACAGGTGAACGGCGGGCGAAGGAGGACGCGTGCGGCTGGGCGGTGGGCTGCTGGTGGCGCTGGCGGCGGCAGCGGCGGGTGCGGGCTGGTGGCTGCTCGCCGGGCTGGTGCTCGCGGCGATCGCCGCCGGGGTGACGGCGCGGGTCCCGGAACCCGGAGATGCCCTGGTCGACCGGGTTGTGGTGGTGTTCGCGCGGCTCGCCGAAGTGACCGTCTACGCGCTCGCGTTCGGTGCCTACGTCCTCCCCGCGCACCGCGAACTCGCGGCCGCCGCGTTCGTCGTCGTGGTGGCCGGCGCGGGGTTCGCCGGGCTGAAGATCCCGACGATCGTCGTACGGACCGCGGCCGGGCTGCTGCTCCTCGCGGGGCTCTTGCTCGTCGTGGTGTGCGTGGCGGTGACGCCGGTGTCGACCGTCGGCGGCGGGCTGCAGCCGCCGGACTTCGCCGGTGTGCTCGTCGCCGCGGTGGTCTTCCTGCCGTTCCTGCGCCCCGGCGGCCGGGAGCACGCCGGCTGGCGGGTCCTCCTGCTCGGCGCGGTCACGGCGTTCGCCGCTTTCGCCGCGCTCTACCAGCTCGGCGCGGTCCGGCTCGGACTGTCCCTGACCTCCCTGCGCGACCTGCTTTCGGCCGCCGACGCGGACTCGCTGCAGCCGCTGCTCACGGCCGTCGCCGTGGTCGCGACCGTGGTGCCCGCCCTCGCCGCCGGCGCCGAGGTCCGCGAGCGGGCCGGCGTGCCCGGGGTGGCCGGGCTCGCCGTCGCCGCGGTGGCCGCGTTCTTCCTGCCGGTGCTGCCCGTGCTGGTCGTCGCCGGGCTGGCGACCGTGATCGAGCTGCTACTGGGTGTACGCGCGCGCAAGTACAGTGGGGTGCGTGAGTGATCGACGCTGGCGGCCGGGGGAGACCGTGCTCGAGCGGTTCCACCGCCCGGACGGCTCGATCGGCCAGGTCCACCCGCTGCGCGTGCTGGAAGACGACGGCCGCGTCCTGCGCGGCTGGCTCCCGGCGGGCACCGCGATCGTCGGCAGCAGGCTCGCCGACGGCCGCCTGATGCGCGAAGCCCCGTTGGAGCAGCGCTTCCGCGTCCCGCGGGTGGCGGTCGCGGACTCGTGGCACGGCGCGTCCACGCTGCGCCGGATCGCCGAGGACGAGTGGTCGTCGGTCTGGTGGTTCTTCGACCTCGAAGGCCGGTTCAAGAACTGGTACGTGAACCTGGAGATCCCGCTGGGCCGCTCGCCGGGCGCGGTCGACCGGATCGACGGCGTGCTCGACGTCGTCGTCGAGCGCGACGGCAGCTGGCGCTGGGACGACGAGGACGAGGCCGAGGCGGCCATCGAGGTCGGCCGGCTGACCCTCGAACAGTTCGACCGGCTGCGGGTGGAAGGCGAGCGGATCGGCGCGCTGGCCGACCGCGGCGCCTACCCGTTCGACGGAACGGACACCGACTTCCGGCCCGGCCCGGGCTGGCCGGCGCCGGAGCTGCCCGCGGGGCTGCTCAGCCCGCGGTCAGGAGAAGGACCAGCGCCAGCACGACGTTGATGACGGCGAGGATGACGACCGACTTCGTCGGCACCACCTTCGGGAAGACCACCTTGCCGTGGATGCTCCGCCACCAGAAGATGCCGAAGACCCCGGCGACGAGCCCGAGGAAGCCGCCGAAGCCGCTGCTGAGCACGGCCCAGCCGACCATGCCGAGCAGACCGACGCCGAAGGTCAGCAGCACCGCGGTGGCGAACGTCTTGACGTCGGCCCCGCCGGTCTTGGGCCGGGGCACCGGCTCCGTGGAGTGGTAGGTCACGCCGCCATACTAGAGCGGTCACGCCGCGGGCGCGGGCCACCCGGAACAGTGGGACATCCGACTAACGCGCTTCCGACCAAGCGGTATCCTCCAGCCATGACCACGTCGACGCAGTTCGCCCATGTCCCGCACCCGAGTCCTGCGAGCGCGGACCGTGTCGCGGAGGTACTCGAAACACCCGGGTTCGGGTTGTACTTCACCGACCACATGGTGACCGTCAAGTGGTCGAAGACCGAAGGCTGGCACGACGCCCAGGTCGGCCCGTACGCCCCGTTCACCCTCGACCCGGCGACGTCGGTGCTGCACTACGGCCAGGCCATCTTCGAGGGCCTCAAGGCCTACCGCCAGCCGGACGGCACGATCGCGTCGTTCCGCCCGGACGCCAACGCCGCGCGCTTCCGCCAGTCGGCCGAGCGGCTCGCCATGCCGCAGCTGCCCGAAGACGTCTTCGTCGAGTCGCTGCGGGAGCTCATCGCCGTCGACAGCCGCTGGGTGCCCACCCGCCAGGGTGACTCCCTCTACCTGCGGCCGTTCATGATCTCGACGTCCACCGGGCTCGGCGTCAACAGCCCGGCGGCCGACTACGTGTACACCGTCATCGCGTCCCCGGCGGGCTCGTACTTCTCCGGCGGTGTGAAGCCGGTGAGCGTCTGGCTGTCGACGGAGTACGTGCGCGCGGCGCCCGGCGGCACCGGCGCGGCGAAGTGCGCCGGCAACTACGCGGCGTCGTTCGTGGCGCAGGCGCAGGCCGTGGAGAAGGGCTGCGACCAGGTCGTCTGGCTCGACGCGGTGGAGCGGCGCTGGGTCGAGGAGATGGGCGGGATGAACCTGTTCTTCGTCTTCGGCTCCGGCGAGAACGCCCGGCTGGTGACGCCGGAGCTGACCGGCTCGCTGCTGCCCGGCGTGACGCGCAAGTCGTTGCTGCAGCTGGCTTCCCGGCTCGGGTACAAGGTCGAAGAGCGCCGGATCTCCACCGAGGAGTGGGAGAAGGCCGCGGCTTCGGGTGAGCTGACCGAGACGTTCGCCTGCGGCACCGCGGCGGTGATCACCCCGGTCGGGCACGTCAAGCACGCGAACGGCGAGTTCACCATCGCCGACGGGCAGCCCGGCTCGCTGACCATGAAGCTGCGTGAAGAGCTGACCGGCATCCAGGAAGGCACCCACCCGGACGCCGACCACTGGATGGTCCCGCTCGGCTGAGCGGCTCGACGAAAAAGGCCCCCGCGTTCCCGCGGGGGCCTTTTTCGTCGGCTCAGGTGGCGGTGGCCGGGATGAGCGGGCCGGAGACGCCGGCCTGCTCGTGGGTCGCGGTCTCGGCCAGCACGCGCGCGGCCATCATCAGCAGCGGCAACGCCGTCACCGCGCCGGTGCCCTCGCCGAGCCGGACGTCCAGCTCCAGCAGCGGGCCGAGGTCGAGGTGCTCCAGGGCGAGCGCGTGGGCCGGCTCGGCCGTCCGCTGGCCGGCCACCCACCAGCGGCGCGCGCCCGGGGCGAGGTCTTCGGCGACGAGGGCCGCGGCGCACGCGACGAGCCCGTCGAGCACGACCGGCGTCCGGCGGGTCGCCGCCTGGGCCAGGAACCCGGCGATCGCCGCGATGTCCGCGCCGGCCGTGGTGCGCAGCAGGTCCAGCGGGGTGGCCAGGACCGGGCGGGCCCGGCGCAGCGCGTCGCGCACCGCCGCGGCCTTGCGCATCCAGGCGTCGTCGTCGATGCCCGAGCCGCGGCCGACCACGGCGACCGGCTCGCTGCCGGTCAGCGCCGCGACCAGCACCGACGCGGGCGTGCTGTTGCCGATCCCGAGGTCACCCGGGATGAGCAGGTCGGCCCCGCCGTCGACCTCCGCGTCGGCGATCGCCATCCCGGCGCGGACGGCCTTGCGCACCTCGGCGTCGGTGAGGGCGTCTTCGACGTCGATGGAGCCGGAGCCGCGGCGGACCTTGAACTCGCCGATCGAGCGGGTCGCGGGGGCTTCGGTGTCCACGGCCATGTCGACCACGCGGACGCTCGCGCCCGCGGCGGCGGCCAGGACGTTGATCGCCGCGCCGCCGGTGAGCATGGTGCCGAGCAGCTGCGCGGTGACCTCGGCGGGATAGGCCGAGACCCCCTTCGCGGCGATCCCGTGGTCCCCGGCGAAGACGATGACGCGGGGCCGCGTGAACGGCCGCGGCGGCGCCTGCCCCTGGCAGGCCGCGATCCAGACGCCCAGCTCTTCGAGCCTGCCCAGCGAGCCGGCCGGCTTGACCAGCTTGGCGTGCAACGCGATGGCGTCGGACCGGGCGTGGTCGTCGGGCGGGGTGATCTCGGGGAACTCGATGTTGTCCGGCTCCACACCAGGCCCTTTCTCTTCCGCGGCAGCGCTCATGACCACGCCGTGGCCAACCTACCGGGGAAGGGCGCCCGGTAGTCTCGCGGCTCGTGGAGACGACGGCGGCCGCGGTGGTGCTGGCCAGTGGCGCGGGCACCCGCGTCGGCGCGAAGCTGAACAAGGTCTACCTGCCGCTGGCCGGCCGGCGGGTGGTCGCCTGGTCCCTGGACGCCTTCAAGCGCGTCCCCGGCATCGGCGTGCTCGTGCTCGTCATCCGGCCGCAGGACCGCGAACTGGCCGACGAGGTCGCCGGCGAAGACGTCGAAATCGTGCACGGCGGCGACACCCGCCAAGCGTCCGAGCTGAACGCGCTGCGCCACCTCGCCCCGCGGATAACAGGCGGCCGGGTCGACGCCGTGCTGCTGCACGACGCGGCCCGGCCGCTGGTCCACCCCGAACTGGTCGGTGCGGTGCTGGCCCGGACACGCGAGGACGGGGGGGCTGTGCCGGGCCTGGCCGCGGACGACGTCGTCGAGGTGGATGCCGGGCACCTGGTGGCCCAGGTGCCCGGCGCGATCCGCGTCCAGACGCCTCAGGGCTTCCGGGCCGGACCGCTGCTCGAGGCCTACGAACAGGCCGAGCGCGAAGGTTTCCTGGGGACGGACACATCGTCGTGCATGGAGCGGTTCTCCTCCCTGCCGATCCGCTGGGTCCCGGGGGCGCCCGAGAACCTCAAGATCACCTACCCGCACGACCTCGTGGTCGCCGAGCGGTTGCTGGCCCGTTAGGCGCACGCGGGTGGGCCGCCACCGTCGTCCCCCTCCGCCTGCGTGCTGCTCGTCGGCCGGATCGTGACGTCGTGGCGCGCCTCCGGCGGGATGTGGCACTCCGGCTGGGGCCGCAGCGCCTGCAGTGGCGCGCCCGGCGTGCCGGGCTCGGCCAGGGTGAGCACCGCTCGCAGCGTCCACACCGGGGTGGCGTGGTACTGCCAGGTGACCACCCGCGGGCTGAACACGTCGGTGCCCGGGAACGTCGGCACGCGGTAGGCGCTCGCGCGGTGTTCGTCGCGCAGGACGATGACATCCGCGCAGGTCGGCCACGTGTGCACCGCGGCGTAGATCTCCGGGGCCTCGCGGCCGCCGAACAGGTGCAGCACCCACTTGCGGCGCCGGAGCTCTTCGAGGAGTTCCTCGAGGACCGGGCCGTTCGAGCCGCTGTGCGCTGTGGGCGGGGACACACTTTCGAGGGTAACTTGCGCACTAGAGCGCAGTCCAGCCCGTGTACTAGTACACCTGGGTGGTTCTGAACAGGGCTTTGTCGGAGACACTCCGGCGTGCTAGAACACTTGTGCGTGAAGTCCGGCGTGAGGAGCCGCCTTGCCCACCCTCGACCGTCCTGAGCCGCCGTACCTGCAGATCGCCGGCCGCATCCGGGAAGACATCCTGTCCGGCCGGCTGCAGGAAGGCGACGCGGTGCCCTCGGCCCGCGAGATCGCACGCACGTGGGCCGTCGCCATGGCGACGGCCACCAAGGTCCTGGCGACCCTTCGCTCGCAGGGGCTCGTGCGCCCGGTGCGCGGCGTCGGCACGGTCGTCGACCGCGGCGGCCTGCACCGCACGGCCCGCGACCGCAACGCCGCTTCGGCGCGCACCGGCCGCATCTACCCGCCCGGCCACTACGCGGTGATCCGCTCGGCGGGCCTCGAGCCCGCGCCCGAGCGCGCCGCGGCCGCGCTGGGTCTGGAGGAAGGCGCCCCGGCCATCCGACGGCGGCGCACCACCTACGGGCCGGACTCGCGGCCGCTTTCGACGTCGACGTCGTGGTTCGACGGCGTGCTGTCGGCCAAGGCGCCGGCGCTGCTGGTGCCGGAGCGGATCGTGGAGGGCACCTCGGCCCACGCGGCCGCGCGCCTGGGCACGAAGATCGCGACGACGCAGGAACGGCACGCGGCCGGGCGCGCGGGCGAGGAGGAGGCGGCCGAGCTGGGGCTGCCCGCCGGATCGCCGGTGCTGCTGGGCCGGAGCACCTTCCTGGCGGCCGACGGCACGGTCGTCGAGTACGGTGAGTCCGCCGCCTTGCCCGACCACTGGGTTTTCTACGAGTACACGACTGAGGACGGCGAATGAAGCACATCCACGCGGGCAAGGTCCGTGACCTGTACGAGCTCGACGGCGGGGACATCCTGCTCGTCGCGTCCGACCGGGTTTCGGTCTACGACGTCTCGCTGCCGACGCCGATCCCGGACAAGGGCGCGCTGCTCAACCAGCTCTCGGCGTGGTGGTTCGAGCGGATGGCCGAAGTCGTGCCGAACCACGTCGTCTCGACGACCGACGTCCCGGCGGAGTTCGCCGGGCGCGCGACGCGCTGCAAGCCGCTGAAGATGGTCCAGGTCGAGTGCATCGCCCGCGGCCACCTCGCGGGCCTGGGCCTGCGCGAATACCAGCGCGACGGCAAGATCTCCGGCGTCGCGCTGCCGCCGGGCCTGGTCGAGGGCGACAAGCTGCCGGAGCCGATCTTCACGCCGACCACGAAGATCTCCGACACCGGCCACGACGAGTTCATGACGTTCGACGAAGTGCTCAACGAGATCGGCGAGGACACCGCGAAGCGGCTTCGCGAGCTGACGCTGGAGATCTACACCAGGGGCGCCGAGCACGCGGCGGAACAGGGCGTGATCATCGCCGACACGAAGCTGGAGTTCGGCTTCGACGTCGACGGCACGCTGACCCTGGGCGACGAGGTCCTGACGTCCGATTCGTCGCGCTTCTGGCCCGCCGACGAGTGGGAGCCGGGCCGCCCGCAGCACGCGTTCGACAAGCAGTTCGTCCGCGACTGGTCACTGACGACGGGCTGGGACAAGACCCCGCCGGGGCCGGAGATCCCCGCGGAGATCGTCGAGCAGACGCGGCAGCGCTACACCGAGGTCTACGAGCGGATCACGGGGAAGACCTGGGTCCGTGGGTGAGTACGACCCGTACCAGCTGATCGACGAGGTCGAGACGCTGCTGACCGCGCGGGGGCTCACCCCGGAGCGGGTGCCCGGGCGCGGCGGGGACCGGCTGGCCGGCGCCGGCCGCCTCCTGCGCGGGTTCGGGCTGGAGCCCCGGATGGCCCCCGAGGACGCGTTCGACCTCGGGGTGCCGTTCCAGGGCCGGATCAACCAGGACTAGGGGCTCTTGGTCAGGCTCGCGTCACGCTCGACGACGTCGCCGAGGACGTCGTCGATCGCCTTGAGCAGGTCGGCGTCGAGCTTCTGGCCGGCGGCCTTGACGTTTTCGTGCACCTGCTCCGGGCGCGAAGCCCCGATGATCGCGGAGGCGACGTTCGGGTTCTGCAGCACCCAGGCGACGGCCAGCTGAGCGAGGGAGAGGCCGGCCTGCTCGGCCAGCGGCTCCAGCTCGGCGACGCGCTTGAGGACGTCCTCGCCGAGGAAGCGGGCGACCATGTTGGCGCCGCCCTTCTCGTCGGTGGCCCGCGAGCCGGCGGGGTAGTCCTGGCCGGGCTTGTACTTGCCGGTGAGCACGCCCTGCGCGATCGGCGACCAGACGATCTGGCTGAGGCCTTCGCGCTCGGAAGCGGGGATGACCTGGTCCTCGATGACGCGCCAGAGCATGTTGTACTGCGGCTGGTTCGAGACGAAGGGGATCTTCAGCTCGCGCGCGAGGGCGGCGCCGCGGGAGATCTGCTCGGCGGTCCACTCGGAGACGCCGACGTAGAGGACCTTGCCCTGGCGCACGAGGTCGGCGAAGGCGAGCATGGTCTCTTCGAGCGGCACGGTCCGGTCGAACCGGTGCGCCTGGTAGAGGTCGACGTAGTCGGTGCCGAGCCTGCTCAGGCTGGCGTTGGCCGACTCCAGGATGTGCTTGCGGGAGAGGCCCTTGTCGTTGGGGCCCTTGGGACCGGTGGGCCAGAAGACCTTCGTGAAGATCTCGAGGCTCTCGCGGCGCTGCCCCTTGAGGCCGCGGCCGAGCACGGACTCGGCGGCGGTGTTGGCGTAGACGTCGGCGGTGTCGAAGGTGGTGATGCCGGCGTCGAGCGCGGCCTTGATGCAGGCGTGGGCCTGCTCTTCCTCGACTTGGGAACCGTGGGTGAGCCAGTTCCCGTACGAGATCTCACTGACGTTGAGGCCACTGCGGCCGAGACGACGAAACTCCATGGCCTCAGCCTAGGCGGTAATCGTTTGCTTTGCTAACGACCCTGGAGTGACTCCGGCCTCGGACAGCGAAAAGCCGGGCAGACCGCGTGGTCCGCCCGGCTCTCGAGGCCAAGCTCAGTTCGGGATCGGGTCGCCCGGCTTGTACCGCGGCTTGGGCACCCGCAGCCGCCGGATCTGGGACGCCCGCACGAACGCGTACCAGCCGATCGACCGGCCGTTGATCGTCTCCTTCGGGAACTTCTCCCGGGCCAGCTTCGCGATCTTGCGGCCGTTCACGAAGCCCTCGATCGCCATCACCAGCAGCATCGCCGTGCACAGCAGCGTGATGTACGACTGCACCTGGGGCAGCGGCACCAGCAGCGCCAGGAACACGATGATCGCCAGCGGCATGAACAGGCCGAGGAGGTTGCGGCGCGTGTCGACCAGGTCGCGGACGTACGCCTTCACCGGGCCGCGGTCGCGGGGCAGCAGCGCCTTGTCGTCGCCGCGCATCATCGCGTCCCGGCGGGCCTTGGCCGCCGCGCGGCGGTCTTCCTTGGTCTGGGGGTTCGCCTTGCGCAGTTCCTTGTTGCGCTTCATCGCCTCGCGCATGGAGGTGGGCGGCGGCGCCACCGGGCCGCGCTTCTTCGCCTCCGCGTCACGGCGTTTCGGCGTAGCCTTGCCCTTACCGGGCGTGTACGCCTTGCCGCCGACGTCGACGGCTTCGGTCGTCTCCGGCTCTTCGGCGGCGGTGTCTGTGGTGCTTCGGCGCAGGAACCTCACCTCACCAGGGTATTGCAGGCGTCACGCCGCCGTTCACCAGGTCGATCGATGTGCGACCATGGTGGGGGAACAGATCGGACGCCCCTGGTGTTGAAGACGTCAGCACGAGGAGTATCCGCAGCGAGTTCGAACTTAGAGGGAGTGCCATGACGACCGCTGAGCACGCCGGCGCGACGCAGGCCGAGACCGCCGAGGAGACCCACGGCGTCACGTTGACCGACGCCGCGGCTTCCAAGGCGAAGGCCCTGCTCGAGCAGGAGGGCCGCGACGACATGCACCTGCGCATCGCCGTGCAGCCCGGTGGCTGCGCGGGCCTGCGCTACCAGCTGTTCTTCGACGAGCGTGCGCTCGACGGCGACCTGTACCGCGACTTCGACGGCCTCAAGGTCGCGGTCGACCGGATGAGCGCGCCGTACGTGACCGACGCCGTCATCGACTTCGTGGACACGATCGAGAAGCAGGGCTTCACGATCGACAACCCGAACGCCACCGGTTCCTGCGCCTGCGGCGACTCGTTCCACTGAGTCCTGGACACAGCAGAAGGGCCCCGCACCGAGTGCGGGGCCCTTCTGCTGTGTCCGGGGGTCACACGTAGGCGTCGAGCTCCGCGACCTGCGCGTGGCACGCCTCGTCGACCTCCCACGGCTGGGCCGCCGAGCGGGGCCGCGGCAGGCTCTCGGCCTTGAGGGTCGCCGGGATGAGCGCACAGTCGGCGATCAGCTCGGACAGGGTCTCGGGTTCGGTGACGGCGTTCACGATTCGTAACGCTATTGATCCGCGACCGACTGGAGAAGCGGTACCAGCCGGTAGTGTCGGTTGGGCGTGCGCGAACTACCCGGACGGGTCATGACCCGGGGGTAACTTCGCGCCTTTTGCCGTGAGGTCGAGCACAAAGGAGCAGCCGGTGGCAGACAGGGCCAGGATCGCGGTATCCGGCAGTATCGCAACCGACCACCTCATGCATTTCCCGGGCAGGTTCGCGGAGCAGCTCGTCGCCGAGCAGCTGCACCGGGTGTCCCTGAGCTTCCTCGCCGACGACCTCGTCGTGCGGCGGGGCGGCATCGGCGCGAACATCGCCTTCGGCCTCGGCGTGCTCGGTGTGCGGCCGGTGCTCGTGGGCGCCGTCGGCGCCGACTTCGCCGACTACCGCTCCTGGCTGGAGCGGCACGGTGTCGACACCTCCGGGGTGCACGTGTCCGAGGTCGCGCACACCGCGCGGTTCGTCTGCACCACCGACGAGGACCTCTGCCAGATCGCGACGTTCTACGCGGGTGCGATGGCCGAGTCCCGCAACATCGAGCTGCTGCCGATCGCCGAGCGCGTCGGCGACCTGAGCCTGGTGCTGATCAGCCCGGACGACCCGGAGGGCATGGTCCGCCACGCCGACGAGTGCCGCCAGCGCGGGTACGCCTTCGCGGTCGACCCGTCGCAGCAGCTGGCCCGGATGACCGGCGAGCAGGCACGCGCGTTCGTCGCCGGCGCGAAGTACCTGTTCAGCAACGACTACGAGTGGGAGCTGCTGCTCCAGAAGACCGGCTGGACCGAGGCCGACGTGCTCGCCCAGGTCGGCATGCGGATCACGACGCTGGGGGAGAAGGGCGTCGAGATCGTCGGCAAGGACGGCGTGGCCCTGCAGATCGGCGCGGTCCCGGAGCGCGCGAAGGCCGACCCGACGGGCGTCGGCGACGGCTTCCGCGCGGGCTTCCTGGCCGGTCTCGACGGCGGCCTGAACGTGGAGCGCGCGGCCCAGCTCGGCTCGCTGATCGCGGTGCTGGTGCTGGAGACCGTGGGCACCCAGGAGTGGACGTTCGACCGCGCGGACGCCCTGGCCCGCATCGGCGAGGCCTTCGGCCCGGAGGCGGCCGACGAGATCGCGGTGGTCCTGCCCGCCTGACACTCCTCGACGGAGGTCCGTTCCCGGGGCAAGATGGCGGTCGAGACGCCGCTTGGGGGCGGATCTCCACGAGGGGGAGTCGGGGGTGTCGTCCCTTCGTGCCGTCAGCACACGGAGGGGATTCCATGAACATCGCCAAGAGACTGGCCGCGGCCGTCGCCGTCGCGGCCGGCCTGCTCACGCTGGTCGTCGCGCCGCAGGCGAGTGCCGCGGAGCAGCCGATCCCGGGGATCACGCTGCAGCCCTACGACGGGCCGGCGGCCGACCCGGACCACCCGGCCTGGGTGCTCCGCAGCGGGTGGACCGGCCGCTGCCTCGAACCGGACCTCGACCGGCTCTTCCAGAACGGCGGCGCGGTGCACCTGTCGACGTGCGGGAACACCGCCGCCCAGGCGTGGTACGTCACGAAGAACCCGGAGGGCTACTACCGGTTCCAGAACACCGTCGACGGCAAGTACATCGAGGCCTCGAAGTCCATCCCGGGCGGCGGGGTCAACGGCACGCAGGTCCAGCTGTGGGGCTTCCTCGCCGGCGCGCAGAATCAGTGGTGGAAGGCGAGCGTGAATCCCGAAGGCTTCCTGCGGCTGCAGAACGCCCAGTTCGGCCGCTACCTGCAGGCTTCGAAGACCGTCCCGGGCGGTGGCGTGGACGGCACGAAGGTGGAGATCTGGGACTACACCGCCGGCGCCACCAACCAGTTCTGGAAGTGACGTCCTGACGCGGAAGGCCCCGCACCGGCTCGGTGCGGGGCCTTCCGCGGTCCGGTCGGCCGACGCGCGGGATCAGTCGGGCGAACCACTCGGCAACGACTTGCGCTCCGGTTGCGGAAGACCTTTGAGCACCCCCCGGATCTCAACCACGGCGCGCCAAGCCTGCTTCAGCGTGGTGCCGGCGAGCCGTCGCTCGAGGTCGTTCACCAGCACATCGATCTCGACCACCAAGCTGAGCAGCGTTTGGGACGTCGTCGAGTAGCCCGGTTGATCACGGATGTGCACCAGCGTGATCCGCTGTCGTTCGAGCACGCGCGCTATCTCGCGATGGTTCTTCGGCCGGTCGAGCGGTTTCAGCTTGCGGGACAGCTGGTCCAGCTCGTTCCACACCTGGAGCAGCTCCTTGACGATCCATGGTGTGGGAATCGAATGGCGGCACTTTCCGCAGACGACCCTGCGGTTGCCGGCGTGTCCGGGAATCCGGTTCGTCGTTCCGCAGGCACGACAGTCGTAGGTCAACTGAGGGGTCACGAAACCTCGATTCGCCGATCGTTGTGCGAACTTGCAGTCGGTGAGGCTCGTCCGGGCATTACACGACGAAGGCCCCGCACCGAGCCGGTGCGGGGCCTTCGTCGTCGACACGTCAGAGCTTGACCGGGTACACCGGCTCCGGGACCTCGGGCTTGATCCGGTGCTCGACGAAGATGCCGTGCCACAGCATGAACACGATCAGCGCCCACAGCTGGCGGCTGCGGTCCAGCTGGCCTGCCTTGTGCTCCTCCAGCAGCGCCAGGATCGCCTTCTTGTCCAGCAGCTCCTCGGTGCGCGAATCACTGATGATCCCGCGAGCCCAGTCGTACATCTCGTTGCGCAGCCACAGGCGGATCGGCACCGGGAAGCCCAGCTTGCGGCGGTTGAGCACGTGTGCCGGGATGATCTTCGCCAGTGCCTGGCGCAGCGCGTACTTCGTCGTGCCGTGGGCCAGCTTCTGGTCCAGCGGGATCGACGCCGCGACCTTGAACACCTCGGCGTCCAGGAACGGCACCCGCAGCTCCAGCGAGTTCGCCATGGTCACCTTGTCGGCCTTGACCAGGATGTCGCCGCGCAGCCACGTGTAGAGGTCGACGTGCTGCATGCGGGCCACCGGGTCCCAGCCGCGCGAGACGTCGTACCAAGGCGCCGTGACGTCCTTGAAGCCGACGCCCTCCTGGTAGGTCTTCAGCACGTTGCGCAGCTGGTCGTCGCGGAAGTTGCGGGCGTTGCCGTAGTAGCGGTCCTCCAGCGGGAGCGCGCCGCGGCGGAGCAGGTCCTTGCCGCGGGTGCCCTCCGGGATCTTCGTCGACACCTTGCCGATCAGCTTCCGCATGCCGCCCGGGATCTTCTCGAACGGCGCCAGCGAGATCGGCTCGTTGTAGATCGTGTAGCCGCCGAACAGCTCGTCCGCGCCCTCGCCGGACAGCACCGCCTTGACGTGCTTGCGGGCCTCGCGGGCGATGAACCACAGCGGGACCAGCGCCGGGTCGGCCACCGGGTCGTCGAGGTACCAGACGATGAGCGGCAGGACCTCCATCATCTCGTCCGCCGACACCGTCCGGACCACGTGCTTCACGCCGATCGCGGCGGCCGACTCGGCGGCGACGTCGACCTCGGAGTAGCCCTCGCGCTCGAACCCGGTGGTGAACGCGATCAGGTTCGGGTTGTGCTCCTTGGCCAGCGTCGCGGTGGCCGTCGAGTCGATCCCGCCCGACAGGAACGCGCCGACCGTGACGTCCGGGTCCGAAATCATGTGCTTGCCGACCGAGTCGCGCATCACATCGGCGATGCGCTGGTGCAGTTCCTCGGCCTCGGCCGGCGTGTTCACCGGCTTCGCGCTGAACTGTGGGTGGAAGTAGCGGGTGAACTTCACCTCACCGCCGGGCGCCACCTCGAACGACGTGCCGGACTCGACGCGGCGGATCGCGGTGTGCAGCGACTCGGGCTCGGGCACGTACTGCAGCACCAGGTAGTGCTGCAGCGCCTTGCGGTCCAGCTCCTGGGCGACGCCGAGGGTGTCCGACAGCTCCAGCAGGCTCTTCTTCTCGCTGGAGAACGCCACGCCACCGGGGCCGGCCGAGTAGAACAGCGGCTTGATCCCGAACGGGTCGCGCGCGCCGAACACGCGCTTCTCCTGGGAGTCCCAGATCATGAAGGCGAACATGCCGCGCAGGCGCTTCACCCAGTCGGCGCCGAGGTAGTGGAAGCCGGCCACGATGGCCTCGCCGTCGCCCTCGGTCTCGAACTTCGCCCCGTGCTTCTCGGCGAGCTCGGCCCGCAGCTCCAGGTAGTTGTAGATCTCGCCATTGAAGTTCATCGTGTAGCGCCCCGGCGCCTCCGGCGGCCCCCAGACCAGCGGCTGGTGGGCGTGCTCGACGTCGATGAACGCCAGCCGGTTGAAGCCGTAGACGACCTCGGCGTCGGCCCAGGTGTCCTGCTCGTCGGGGCCGCGGTGGCGCTGGCAGCGCATGGCCGCGCCGACGGCGTCACGCGCGTTCGCCGCGCCGGTCTCGGTCGCGCAGATCAGTCCAAGCAGGCCGCACACGGGTACTCACACACCTTCGGAGCTCACACGGGGCTGGGGAAGGGCCCAGTATGCCGGGCAGGCCGTGGCGAGTAACACGCGCGTCGACGGTTACCCCTTAGTCAGCGGGACGGGCCAACTCGGCTAGAGTCCGGCTGTCACAAAGATCGGTCGTAGGAGGCTCTGGGTGAAAGGGCGAGGCGCAGTGGGAACACCCCAGCGCACCCTGGGTAAGCGGACCGCGCGCGTCGCCGCGCTGGCCGTGCTGGTCGCGCTGACGGCGACGGGCTGCTCCGGCGACGAGATCCTGCGGTTCGGCTGGCCGGTGGGTGTCACCGAGCAGGCGAACCAGATGCGCACGCTGTGGACTTGGACCGTGGTGGCCGCGCTGGTCGTCGGCGTCATCGTGTGGGCGCTGATCTTCTGGACCGCGACGTTCCACCGCAAGAAGAAGACCGTCGACGGCGAGCCGGAGGAGCTGCCCCGGCAGTTCCAGTACAACATCCCGCTCGAGCTGTTCACGGTCATCGTCCCGACGATCATGGTCTGCGTGCTGTTCGTCTTCACCTCGACCACCGAGGACAAGGTCCTGCACAAGGACCCGAACCCGGACGTCAAGGTCCAGGTCGTGGCGTTCCAGTGGAACTGGGAGTTCAAGTACGAGGACGCCGGCAAGCGCGACGCGCAGAACCGGCCGGTCCCGGTCAAGACCCCCGACGGCGGTGTGGTCAGCACGGTCGGCTCGTCCGGCGAGATCCCGCTGCTGGTGCTCCCGGTCGGCAAGACGATCCAGTACGACCTGCTTTCCACCGACGTCATCCACTCCTTCTGGGTGCCGGAGTTCCACTTCAAGCGGGACGTCTTCCCCAACCCGGACAAGAACAACCAGGACAGCAGCTTCCAGAACAAGATCGACCGCGAGGGTTCCTTCGTCGGCCGGTGCGCGGAGCTGTGCGGCACGTACCACTCGGTGATGAACTTCGAGGTCCGGGCGCTGTCGCCGGACAAGTTCGACCAGTACATCCAGCTGCGCACGCAGGTGAACCCGGCCACCGGCCAGACGTTCACCGCGTCCGAAGCGCTGACGAAGATGAACTGCGGCGAGCTGTGCACCCCGCATGCGGTGACCACCCAGCCGTTCAACACCGACCGCACCGCGCGGACCGCGTCCAACTGACGCCCAGCCAGCACAGGGAGTAGGAAGAGACCCATGAAGGTCGAAGCGCGCATCTTCTTCATCGTGGCGGTCTTCGCCGTGTTCATGGCGGGTGTCTACTGGGTGTGGGCCGTGCTGAGCCCCTCCTTCGGTGGCAAGCCCGAGCCGGTGGGCATCGTGGCGCTGTTCCTGACCGGCGGTCTCGCGTTCCTCGCGGGCAGCTACATGCAGTTCGTCGCCCGCCGCATCGAACCGCGCCCGGAGGACCGCGAGGACGCCGAGATCAGTGACGGCGCCGGTGAGCTGGGCTTCTTCAGCCCGGGCAGCTACTGGCCGGTCGCCATGGCGGCCACCGCGGCGCTCGCCGCGCTGGCCCTGGCGTTCTTCCACATCTGGCTGCTCGTGATCGCGCTGGTCGCGCTGCTGATCACGATCGGCGGGCTGGTGTTCGAGTACCACACGGGTCCGTCGCACGACTGATTTTCGCGTTTCCCTTGGACTGGCCGCCCCGCTGAGGACTCAGCGCGGCGGCCAGTACTGCGAGCATGCCCAGTGCCTCCGGCCAGGTCGGGCGGTGGCCGTAGAAGGCGATGTCCACCAGCACCGCGACCACCGGGTAGAGGTAGGACAGCAACGCGACCGTCGTGGTCGGCAGCTTGCCGATGCTCGCGTACATCAGGACGTACATCAGCGCGGTGTGCACGGTGCCCAGCAGCACCAGCCAGAGCAACCCCTGTGGGTTCGTCGGCAGCGGCGTGACCAGCAGCAGCGGCGCGAGCACGAGTGCGCCGACGGTGGTCTGGACGGCCGCGAGCAGGTGCGGGCGGATGTGCTTCAGCTGCTTCGCGACGAACGACGCGCCGGCGTAGAGCAGGGCCGCGCCGAGCGCCAGCCCGATCCCGGCGAGCTGCACGGGCTTGCCGTCCTCGCCGTGCGCGGACAGTGAGATCAAGGCCACACCGCCGAACGCGACCGCGGCCCGGGCCAAGTGGCTCTTCGCGACCTTCTCGCCGAGGAACGCCGCGGCCAGGCCGACCAGGATCAGCGGCTGGGTGTGGTAGACGACGGTGCTGACCGAGATCGACGACAGCGCGTACGAGGCGAACAGCAGCACCCAGTTGCCGACCAGGAACAGCCCGCCGAGCACGGCCAGGCCGAGGTCGCGCTTGGACGGCCGCCACGACGGCAGCCAGCCGCGCGCGAAGCACCAGATCACCAGCAGCGCCCCGCCGACGAAGCAGCGGGCGAAGGCCACCGCGGGCGCGGCCGCGCCGCTTTCGAGGACGACCGCGCCGATCGTGCCGGACATCGCCATCGCCGCGGACCACTGGAGCAGGGGGCGGGTTTCGGAGTTCGTCATGGGACTCAGGTTCGTCCGGTTTCCGCCGGGCAACCAGTGTCAGAGATGACAATGGCCGCAAAACTTGTGACATGCTGACGCGCATGGACGTCAACCGGGTCGCGGTGGTGCTCGCCGACCACGTTTCGCCGTTCGAGCTGGGGGTCGCGTGCGAGGTGTTCGGCACCGACCGCAGCGCCGACGGCATCGAGGGCTGGGAGTTCGGGGTCTGCTCGCCCGCGGGTTCGGCGGTGTCGAGCTGGTCGGGCTTCGGACTGACCGGCCTGCGCGACTTGGACTTCGCGGCATCGGCGGACCTGCTGATCGTGCCGACGTGCGCGCCCCGGACGGCGCCGCCGCCCGCGGAGCTGCTGGACGTCCTGCGGGACGCGGCGGCGCGGGGCGCGTGGGTGGCGGGGTTCTGCGCCGGCGTGTTCACGCTGGGGTACGCGGGCCTGCTGGACGGCCGCCGCTGCACGGTCCACTGGGTGTACGAGGCGGAGTTCCGCGCCCGGTTCCCGTCGGCGGTGGTGGACACGCAGGCGCTGTACGCGGACGACGGCGGGGTCCTGACGAGCGCGGGCACGGTCGCGGCGGTGGACCTGTGCCTGCACCTGGTCCGCCGCCTGCGCGGGGTGACGGCGGCGACGACCCTGGCCCGCCGGATGGTGGCGGCGCCGTTCCGGGCGGGCGGCCAGGCCCAGTTCGTCCAGGCGCCGGTCCCTTCGGTGCCGGACGACTCCGTGGTGGCGGAGGCCCTCGAGTGGGTCGAGCGTCGGCTGGACCGGCCGTTCACGGTGGCGGAGCTGGCGCGCCGGAGCGGGCTGGGGGAGCGGACGTTCCTGCGCCGCTTCTCGGCGGCGACGGGGACCACGCCGCACCGCTGGCTCACCGAGCGCAGGCTGGACCGGGCCCAGGCCCTGCTGGAGGAGGGTCGGCTGTCGGTGGAGGACATCGCGGTCGCCTGCGGCTACGCCTCGGCGGCCGCTTTGCGCCACCAGTTCACCCGCCTGCGCGGGACGAGCCCGTCCTCCTACCGGACGGCCTTCCGCGGCTAGAAGCGCCCCAATGTGGCATTGGGTGCGTTGGGCGCACCGAACGCCACATTGGGTGCGTTGGGCGCACCGAACGCCACATTGGGTGCGTTGGGCGCACCCAACGCCACATTGGGTGCGTTGGACGCACCCAACGCCACATTGGGGCGCTCGGGGCCGGAGTCAGGAGAAGGCGATCCAGCGGTCCAGGAGCGCCGCTGCCGCGCCGGAATCGATGGCCTCGGCCGCCCGGGCCAAGCCCGACCGCAGGTCGTCTTCGAGGGAGCCCGAGAAGCCCGTGAACGCCGCCAGGGCCGCGGCCGCGTTGATCAGCACCGCGTCGCGCACCGGGCCCGGCTTACCGCCCACCAGGTCGCGGACCACCGCCGCGTTCGACGCCGCGTCGCCGCCGCGGAGGTCGTCGGCCGTGGCGCGGGGGACGCCGAGGGCCGCCGGGTCCAGCGTGCGCGGGGTGACCGTGCCGTCCGAGACCACCCACACCGACGAAGTCGTCGTCGTGGTGATCTCGTCCAGGCCGTCGTCGCCGCGGACGACCAGGGCCCGCATCCCGCGGCGGGCGAACACCTCCGCCAGCACGTGCGTCTTGTCCTCGTACGCGCAGCCGATCAGCGCGCTGCCCGGCTGGGCCGGGTTCGTCAGCGGGCCGAGCAGGTTGAACGTCGTCGGGATGCCGAGCTCGCTGCGCACCGGGCCCGCGTGCCGCAGCGCCGGGTGGAACGCCGACGCCAGGAAGAACCCGATGCCGACCTCGGCCAGGCTCCGCCGGACGTCGTCGGGCGGCAGGCTGATCGTGACGCCCAGGGCCTCCAGCACGTCGGCCGCGCCGGACTTCGACGACGCGCTGCGGTTGCCGTGCTTGGCCACCGGGGCGCCGGCCGCCGCCGTGACGATCGTCGCCATCGTCGAGATGTTCACCGAGTTCGAGCCGTCGCCGCCGGTGCCGACGATGTCGACCGCCGGGCGGTCCAGCTCGACGCGGCGGGCGTGCGCCAGCATCGTGGCCGCCATCCCGGCGATCTCCGACGGCGTCTCGCCCTTGGCACGCAACGCCACCGCGAACCCGGCGATCCGGGCCGGGCTCGCCGCACCGCTCATGATCTGGTCCATTGCCCACGCCGTGTCCTCCTCGGACAGGTCGACGCGTGCGACGAGCTGCTTGAGCAGCGGCGGCCAGGTGCGGGGGACCGGGGTGGTCACCGGGCTCAGCCGTTCACGGCGGGGACCCGTCGCGCGCGCAGCACGTCGGCGACGGTCTCCGCGGCGGTGAGCGGGTCCAGCGGGTGCACCAGCACGGCGTCCGCCTGCGACCAGGTGGCCAGCCACCGGTCGTCCTTGCGCCGCACCGAAACCACGATCGGCGGGCAGTCGGTGATCTCGGCCTTCAGCTGGCGGCAGAGGCCGATGCCGCCGGTGGGCTGCGCTTCGCCGTCGAGGATCGCCAGGTCCACAGTGCCCGCGTCCACCTCGGACAGCACGTCCGCGATCCCGGCCGCCTCGACGTAGTCCACGCGGTCGAGGTCGGCGGCGGGCCGCCGGCCGATCGCGTTGACGATCGCCTCGCGCACGTCCGCCTTGTGGCTGAACACCAGGATCCGCATCGACCGCTCGCCCATCAGGCACGCCTCCATCTCGTCACCGCACGTCTCGCGCCCCGATCGTATCGGCCGAGACCGACATCACGCGGTCGGCTCCGGCTGTTGCGCGTCCCACCCCGGCGCGTCGCCGCCCAATCGTTGCGCGAGACCCGCCATCCGGGACCGTTCCTGGGCGCAGTGCAGGGCGTCGAGGACCTGGACGCGCACCGCGAGCACCCGCGTCCGCTCGCCCTCGGGACGAGGTTCCCGCAGCTCATAGCCGTCCTGGGCGAGGATCGACGCCGCCTCCTCGACCCGGTCGGCCGGCAGGAGCAGGTGGTGCCGCAGGACGGCCGGTGCCGTGCTGACCCATGCGGGTGAACCGGCGAGGACGGCCGAATCCGCGACGGCGGGGTCGAAGGCTTCGGCGACGATCTCCAAACCGGGCGTATCGGCCGTCAGACCGGCGGTTTCGCGCTTCCTGACCAGGTCAAGCAGCCGGTCGAGTAAACCCATGAGTAGCTCTCACCTTCGGTGGCATCCGGTGTGATCGGTTACGCAGACGACCCGCCGTGGACCCACCCGGCGGGGCGGTGGTGCGAGAGGACATAATGCGATCCGTGACAACGGCAGCTCCCACCATCAGTCAGCGGGTCCACTCGCTGAACCGGCCGAACATGGTCAGTGTCGGCACCATCGTGTGGCTGTCCAGCGAGCTGATGTTCTTCGCCGGACTGTTCGCGATGTTCTTCACCGTCAAGGCGCAGAACTCGTCCGGCCAGTGGCCGCCGCCGCTGCACGGCGAGGAGTTCCACCTCAACGTGGGGTACGCGATCCCGTTCACGGTGATCCTCGTGCTGTCCTCGCTGACCTGCCAGTTCGGCGTGTTCGCGGCCGAACGCGGCGACGTCTACGGCCTGCGCCGCTGGTACATCATCACGTTGATCATGGGCGCCATCTTCGTCGGCGGCCAGGCCAACGAGTACCACAACCTGGTCGAAGAGGGGATGACGATCCCGTCCGGCCCGTTCGGCACGGTCTTCTACCTCGCCACCGGGTTCCACGGCCTGCACGTCATCGGCGGGCTCATCGCCTTCGTGTACCTGCTCATCCGCACGAAACTGAGCAAGTTCACGCCCGCCCAGGCCACGTCGGCGATCGTCGTGTCCTACTACTGGCACTTCGTCGACATCGTGTGGGTCGGCCTCTTCGGTGTGATCTACCTCCTTCCGTAGGTCCACCAGCCGCCACCACCTTCACCATCGGCCTGAACTGACAGCAAGGGTTGCCGCAAGATGACCACCAGCACGAAATCCTCGGAGCGCCGCTACCGCGCGCGGTCGAAGCTGCGGAGGCGGTTCGCCGGCCTGCTCGCGCTCGGTATCGCGCTGGTGGGCGCCGGCGCCCTGTACGCCGTGTTCGCCCCCGAGCCGCAGACCGCGCAGGCCCAGGGCACGCCGGCGCAGCTGCGCCTCGGCGAGCAGGTCTACAACAACACCTGCATCGCCTGTCACGGCGCGAACCTCGAAGGCGTGCAGGACCGCGGGCCGAGCCTGATCGGCATCGGCGACGCCGCGGTGTACTTCCAGACCTCTTCGGGCCGCATGCCCGCCTCCCGTCAGGAGGCGCAGGTCGAGCGGAAGCCGCCGAAGCTGAACGAGGCCGAGATCGACGCGGTCGGCGCCTACATCCAGGCGCACGGCGGCGGTGTGCAGCGTCCCGCCGAGAAGGGCGAGGCCCTGCGCGGCTCCGACCCGGCCCGCGGTGGCGAGCTGTTCCGCCTCAACTGCGCTTCGTGCCACAACTTCACCGGCCGCGGCGGCGCGCTGTCCGCCGGCAAGTTCGCGCCGAACCTGGACCCGGCCAGCGAAGAGCAGATCTACACGGCCATGCTCACCGGCCCCCAGAACATGCCGAAGTTCTCCGACCGGCAGCTGTCGCCGGAGGAGAAGAAGGACATCGTCGCCTACGTGAAGTCGGTGTCGGACGGCAACAACAACCCGGGTGGGAACGGCCTCGGCGGGGTCGGCCCCGCTTCGGAGGGCGTGATCGCCTTTATCGTCGGTATCGCCGCGCTGATCGGCGTGACGTTGTGGATTGGATCGAAGGCATGAGTGCCGAGGGGCCGAAGCCGCCCACGGAGGCGGAGCTGGCTGAGATGGACCGGGACCAGCTGCTGAAGCTGGGCGGGCAGCTCGACGGCGTCGAGATCGTCGAGTACCCGACCCCGTGGCCCGTGGAGGGCACCCGCGCGGAGAAGCGGGCCGAACGCCTGGTGGCGTTCTGGTTCGGGCTGTCCGCGCTGGCCGGGATCGGGTTCGTCGTTTCGCTCATCTGGTGGCCGTGGCAGTACGAGGCGCCGGACAACGAGAGCGGCCACTTCTGGTACAGCCTGTACACGCCCATGCTGGGCATCACGCTCGGCCTGGCCATCCTCGGCCTGGGCATCGGCGTGATCCTGTACACGAAGAAGTTCGTGCCCGCCGAGGTCTCGGTGCAGGAGCGCCACGACGGCGAGGGCACCGGGTCGGCCGAAGTCGACCGCCAGACGATCCTGGCGCACCTGGCCGACGCCGGGAACCGCAGCACCATCGCCCGCCGGTCGCTGATCAAGCGCTCGGCCATCGCCGGGGCCGGCACGCTGGGCCTCGCGGCCGCGGCGCTGCCGCTCGCGTCCTTCATCAAGAACCCGTGGAAGGACACCGAGAACCGGGCGTCGCTCTGGCACACCGGCTGGCAGCCGAACTTCCCGGGCGAGAAGGTCTACCTGCGCCGCAACACCGGCAAGCCGCTGGAAGAGGGCGAGCAGGTCAGCCTGGTCAAGGCCGAGGACCTCGACGCCGGCGCGATGGAGACGGTCTTCCCGTACCGCGACTCCGAGAAGGACAAGCCGGAGCTGCTGGCCGCCGCGCTGACCCGGATCGACAACCCGGTCATGCTGATCCGCCTGCGCCCGACCGACGCCGCCAAGGTGGTCAAGCGGGCCGGCCAGGAGGACTTCAACTTCGGCGACCTCTACGCGTACACGAAGATCTGCAGCCACGTCGGCTGCCCGACCTCCCTGTACGAGCAGCGGACCAACCGCATCCTGTGCCCCTGCCACCAGTCGCAGTTCGACGCGCTGCACTACGCCAAGCCGATTTTCGGCCCGGCGACGCGTCCGCTGGCCCAGCTACCGATCACGGTGGACGAAGAGGGATACTTGATCGCGCGAGGCGACTTCATCGAGGCCATCGGTCCGGCCTTTTGGGAGCGTAAGTCATGAGTTCACTCACCACGCCGACCAAGGGGTCGAGCCCGGTCGAGAAGGCGTTGGGCGACGCCGCGAACAACGCCGACCAGCGGTACCACATGGCCAAGGGCCTGCGGCACCAGCTGAACAAGGTGTTCCCGACCCACTGGTCGTTCCTGCTGGGCGAGATCGCGCTCTACAGCTTCATCATCCTGCTGCTCACCGGCGTCTACCTGACGTTGTTCTTCGACCCCTCCATGCAGGAGGTCGTCTACCACGGCAGCTTCAAGAACCTGCAGGGCCTGGAGATGTCGCAGGCCTTCCGCACCACCCTGGACCTCTCCTTCGACGTCCGCGGCGGGCTGTTCATGCGGCAGCTGCACCACTGGGCCGCGCTGATCTTCGTGGCGTCGATGGCCGTGCACATGCTGCGGATCTTCTTCACCGGCGCGTTCCGGCGCCCGCGCGAGGCGAACTGGGTGATCGGCGGGCTGCTGCTGATCCTGGGCTGCTTCGAAGGCTTCTTCGGCTACTCCCTGCCCGATGACCTGCTCTCCGGTACCGGTATCCGCGCGACCCTGTCGGGGATCGTGTTGTCGGTGCCGGTGATCGGGACCTGGATCCACTGGGCGCTGTTCGGTGGGGAGTTCCCGGGTGATCAGATCATCCCGCGGCTGTACACGCTGCACATCCTGCTGCTGCCGGGCATCATGCTGGCGCTGGTCGGGGTGCACCTGGCGCTGGTGTGGTACCAGAAGCACACCCAGTTCCCGGGCGTGCGGCGCAAGGAGACCAACGTCGTCGGCGTCCGGATCATGCCGTACTTCGCGCTCAAGGGCGGGGCGTTCTTCACCCTGGTCATCGGGGTGCTGGCGTTGATGTCGGGGTTGTTCCAGATCAACCCGGTGTGGAACTTCGGCCCGTACAACCCGGCGCAGGTGTCGGCGGGCTCGCAGCCCGACTGGTACATGGCCTGGGCCGACGGCATGCTCCGGATCTGGCCGGCCTGGGAGGTCTACCTCGGGAACTACACGATCCCGGCGGTGTTCTTCCCCGGCGCGATCGGCATGCCGGTCCTGATCGGCCTGCTGCTGGCCTACCCGTTCCTCGAGCGGAAGCTGTCCAAGGACACCGGGCACCACAACCTGCTCCAGCGGCCCCGGGACGCCCCGGTCCGCACGGCGCTGGGCGCGATGGCGCTGGGCTTCTTCATGGTCATCGAGCTGTCGGGCTTCAACGACATCATCGCCGACCAGTTCGACATCTCGCTGAACGCGACGACGTGGGCGGGCCGCATCGGCGTCCTGCTCGTGCCGCCGGTCGCCTACTACCTGACCTACCGGCTCTGCCTGGGTCTGCAGCGGGCCGACCGCGAGGTGCTGGAGCACGGCGTCGAGACGGGCATCATCAAGCGGCTGCCGCACGGTGAGTTCATCGAGATCCACCAGCCGCTGGCCGGGGTGGACAGCCACGGCCACGCGATCCCGCTCGAGTACCAGGGCTCGTCCGTGCCGAAGAAGATGAACAAGCTGGGCTCGGCCGGTCAGGCCGTCCCGGGCACGTTCTGGTCGCCGGACCCGGCCGAGGAGACCGCCGCGCTGCAGCGGGCCCACGGCAACGGTCATGGCAACGGTCATGGCAACGGGCACGGCAACGGCCACGCGATCACCCAGGGCGAGCCCGGCGAGTTCGAGAGCGCCGAGTCCGCCAAGGGCGCGGACCACTAGGTTCCTCAAACGTCGAAGGCCCCCTCCGGTTCGCCGGAGGGGGCCTTCGCTGTGTTCGAGCCAGTTGTGTTCGAGCCCGGTGTCGTCAGTCCTCGACGCCGATCGCGAAGGCCGACTCGGTGTCGGCGCGGGAGTAGGACCGGAACGCGATGTGCGTGACGGTGTCCAGCACGCCCGGCACCTTCCCGATCCGGCCCGGGATCAGGTCGGCCAGCTCCTCGTGCGCGGACACCTTCACCGTGGCGATGAGGTCGACGTCCCCGGCGCACGAGTAGACCTCGCCGACGCCCTCGATGTCGGCGATCGCCTGCGCCGCGTCCGGGATCGCGTCCGCCTCTACCTGGATCAACACGATCGCGGTGATCACTCGGGTCCTCCAAGACTCGTCTGCGGGTGTCGCTCGCGATCCTAAGCCGAAGTGCGGGCCAGCCAGTGTTCGGCCAACGCGCGGTCCCCGGTGACGGCGATCCGGTCCAGGGGCAGGCGGCGGGTGAACACCAGGAGCAGGTCGCGCGGCGGGCCGGCGAGGGTGACGTCGGCCGTCCTCTGCCCGCGGGTCCAGGCGACACCCTCGGGAGTGCGGATGATCAGCCAGCCCGGTCCGGCGCCGGGGTCGAGCCGGAGGGTCTGGCCGGTGCCGCGCAGCTCGGCGAAGGCCGGCTTGAGGCTCGCCGTGACGGGGTTGGCCAGCATCTCCAGCCACTCGGTGACCGCGTCGGCCGCCAGGTCGGAGGCCACGTCGAAGGCGGTGTTCGTGGCGAAGGCGGCGTCGGCGTGGTGGATCGTCGTGTCGTGGAGCATCCGGCGCAGCCAGAACTTCGCGGGCTGCTCGCCGAAGAAGGTCCACACCGGGGTGTCGCCGGCGTCCAGGACGGCCTTGGTGAGGTCAGCGGCGCCTTCGTGCAGCCAGCCGGGCCAGTCCGCCGGGGCGCCGGGGTCGGCCTCGAGCGGGTCGGGCACCGGCGTCGGGCCGGACCGGACGATGCTCGCGGACCAGCGGTGGGCCTGGCCGATGTGGCCGACCAGCACCCGCAGCGGCCAGTCCGGGCACGTGGGGACCGGGGCGTCCGGGTCGGCGCCGGCCACGGTGGCGGCGAAGCCGGCGGTGCGTTCGGGGAGTGCCTCGGCGAGTCTCGCGGTGTCCATGGCCGTACCGTAGGAACTCCACCCGGCTGGAGGTTCGACCGAAGGTGACCGGCGACACACTCGGGATCGGGGACCTGGCGCGGCGGACCGGCGTCCCGGTCCGCACGATCCGCTTCTACTGCGACGAAGGGCTCCTGGAGCCCGCCCGCAGCGTCGGCGGCCACCGCCGCTTCGACCCGGCGGCGGTCGACCGGCTGAGCCTGGTCCGCCGGCTGCGCGGGCTCGGGCTGGGGCTGCGCTCGATCACCGACGTCCTGGCCGGGCAGCAGTCGCTCGTGGACGCCGTGGCGGCCGAGCGGGCCGCGCTCGACCGCGAGGTGTCGACGCTGGCGTGGCGGCGCTCGGTGCTGCGCGCGGTCGAGGAGGCGGCGCCCGCCGACCGGACGTCACGGCTCGAGCTGCTGTCGGTGGTGGAGGACGGGTACGCGGCGCGCGAGACGCTGGTGTGCCTCTGGCGGCCGATGACGGCCGCTCCGATCCCGCGGGACACCGTGGCCATGTTCCTCGCCATCGGGGCGCCAGAGCCCCCGGAACGGCCCACGACGGCGCAGGTGGTCGCGTACGCCTCGCTGGTGCTGCTGGCGGCCGACCCCGCGCTGGCGGTGGGGCTGCGGGAAAGCACGTTGGTCAACCACGACCGCGTGGCCGACCTCGGCGTCCTGCACGCCGAGGTGGCCGAGGCGTGCGCCCTGGCGTTCCCGCAGGTGGCGGCCGGGGCGACGCCTTCTCCGGGAAAGGCGCTGGACCGGTTCGTGGCGGCGCACGCGACCGCGCTGGGAGCCGGCGACAGCCGTGAGTTCCGGCGGGCGCTGAACCGGCGCACGGCGGCGGACCGGGAGCCGCGGCTGCGCCGGTACTGGCACCTGGCGGGGGAGGTCACCGGCGAGGCCGCGCCGGTCGGCGTCACGCACACCTGGCTGCTCGACGCGCTGGACCAGTCGGTGGGCTGAGGAGCCGGGCCAAAACTGTCGGTGGTGGCCTCTAGGGTCCCGCACATGCGTTCGATCCAGGCTCAGCTCGCGTTCGACGAGCTCGGAACCCCCTTGCGGGACACGACTTTCGTGGTGTTCGACCTCGAGACGACCGGGGCGGCGCCCGGTCCGTCGGGCATCACGGAGATCGGCGCGGTCAAGGTGCGCGGCGGCGAGGTCCTGGGTGAGTTCGCGACGCTGGTGAACCCGGGGATGCCCATCCCGCCGCAGATCATCTCGCTGACGGGCATCACGCAGGCGATGGTCTACGACGCGCCGCCGATCCAGGAGGTGCTGCCGGCGTTCCTGGAGTTCATCGGCGGCTCGGTGCTGGTGGCGCACAACTCCGGGTTCGACACCTCGCACATGCGGGCGGCCTGCGAGGGCCACGGGTACGTGTGGCCGAAGCTCACGGTGGTGTGCACGGTCCGGCTGGCGCGGCGCGTAGTGCCGCGCGACGAGGTGGGCCGCTACAACCTGACCGCGCTGGCGTTGCTGTTCGGCGCCCGGACCCGGCCGACGCACCGGGCGCTGGACGACGCCCGGGCCACGGTCGACGTCCTGCACGGGCTGCTGGAGCGCGTCGGCAACCTGGGCGTCCATTCGCTCGAGGAGCTGATGGGGTACCTGCCGGAGGTGACGGTCGCCCAGCGGGCGAAGCGGCACCTGGCGGCGGATCTGCCGTCGGCGCCGGGGGTCTACCTGTTCAGGGGGCCGAAGGAGGAGGTCCTGTACGTCGGCACGGCGAAGGACCTGCGGCGGCGGGTGCGCACGTACTTCACCGGGTCGGAGGGGCGCAGCCGGATCCGGGAGATGGTCGCGCTGGCCGAGCGCGTCGACCACGTCGTGTGCGCGCACGCGCTGGAGGCGGAGGTCCGCGAGCTCCGGCTGATCGGGGCGCACCGCCCGGCGTACAACCGGCGGTCGAAGAACCGCCACCAGGGCTGGTGGATCGGGCTCACGGAGGAGGCGTTCCCGCGGCTGTCGGTGGTCCGCCTGCCGCGGCCGGGGGTGCTGGGCCCGTTCCGCAACCAGGCCGACGCCCGCGCGACGGCGGACACCCTCGCCGGGGCGTCGGGGCTGCGCACGTGCACGCAGCGGATCTCCCCGCGCTCGGCGAACGGCACCCCGTGCGTGCTGGCGGAGCTGGGCCGCTGCGGGGCGCCGTGCGCGGGGCGGCAGAGCGTCGAGGCGTACGTCCCGGCGGTGGAGTCGGTGTCGGGCCTGATCGCGGGCCTGGACGGCGGGCCTCTGCACGTGGCGGCGGCCCAGGTGGAGCGCTTGGCGGAGGGCAGGCACTACGAGCAGGCGGCCCGCCACCGCGACGAGCTGGCCGGGCTGATCCGCGCCCTGGGCCGGGCCCATCGGCAGGCGTCGCTGGCCTCGATCGCGGAGCTGATCGCGGCGAGCCCGGACGGCACGGGAGGCTGGGAGCTGGCGGTGATCCGTTACGGCCGCCTGGCGTCGGCGGGGGTGGCGCGGCGGGGCGTGCCGCCGATGCCGGTGGTGGAGCAGCTGGTCGCCGCGGCGGAGACGGTGCTGCCGGACCCGGGGCCACTGCACGGCGCACCGCCGGAGGAGGTGGGGGTGCTGCTGCGCTGGCTGGCCCGCCCGGGGGTCCGGCTGGTCCGAACGACCCGCCCCTGGGCCGAGCCGGCGGCGGTGGCCGGCTGGCGAGGGTGGCTGGACCTGGTCACGGAGGCGCATTCGCTGGAGCGGGTCGGGTGAGCCGGCCGGTTCGGTGAGCGGGGGTGGTGGCCTGCTCGGGTGGGCTGGCGGTTTGGTGAGCGGGGGTGTGCGGTCTGCTTGGGCGGGTCGGCCGGTTTGGTGAGCGGGGGTGGTGGCCTGCTCGGGTGGGCTGGCGGTTTGGTGAGCGGGGGTGTGCGGTCCGCTTGGGCGGGTCGGGCGGGGTGCGCGGGGTGCGCGGCCTGCTCACGTGAGCCGGCCGGTTGGGCGCGCGGCTTGCTCGGGTGGGCCGGCGGCTTGACCGAAGCCCGGCCGCGCCCGGCCGCGGCCGAGCGCGAGTGCCGCGCCGCAAGGGGCAGAGCCGGCCGGCCCTGCCGCGGGTTCCGGAGGCTCTCCGGCCTGGCCGGGGTCAGGTTCGCCGGCGCGTGTGGACTCCGTGCGGCGCAAGTCCCCCGACCGGCCCCAGCGTGGATTCCGGAGCCGGCCGCCCCGGTCACGGCCGGGTTCGCACCCGGGTACGAGTGGCGCGCGGCGCGGGATGAGGGGGCGGGGCCTACCCTGGACCAATGCAGCCGCAGCCGCTCGTGCCGGAGCAGCCCGAGGACCACACCGGTCCGTCGGGTGTCGCGCCGCGTCCCGAGGCGGCTCCGGCCGGTGAGGGCGGTGCGGGTGCCGAGGACGGCGCCCGGCCCGAGCCCGCCACCTGGCCCGGGCTGCCCGAGCCGGTGCGGGACCGGATCGCCGAGCTGGCCGCGGCCGCCGTCGCCAAGCTGCCCGGCACCGATGTCCCACGCCAGCTGCGGCCCGTCGCCAAGTTCGCGCCCGCGAAGCGCGCCAAGCTCGGCGGGGCCGCGCTGCTTGCCGCGCTCGGGGAGTCCTCGCAGTTCCGGACCGCCGTCATCGAATGGCTGCGGGAACACCGCACCGACGCCCTCGACCCCAACGTCACCGATTCCGTCGCCGCGGCGGCCGCCGCCGTGCTGCTCGGGGAGTCCGGCGCCGCCGGGCGGGTGCGGCTCGTCGCCAAGAACGCCGAGGAAAACGCCCTGCGTGCCGAACGCGATGCCGCGCTCGCCCGCGCCCAGCGCCTCGACGCCGAGCTGGCGCAAGTTCGCGTCGAGCTCGCCGAAGCCCGGCAAGCCGCCGAAAACGCCCGCGGTGAGCGCGAGGGCGAAGTCGAGAAGCTGCTGAAGCGCCTTCGCGAACAAGGCGTCCAGCTCCGCCAGGCCAAGGACGCGGCCCAGACGGCCTCCACCGAGGCCGAACGCGGCTCCGCGGCCCGCGCCGACGAGATCGCCGCCCTGACCGCCCAGCTCGACCGGGAACGCCAGCGCGTCGCCACCGAACGCGCCCGCGCCGAACGCGCCGCCGCGGACGCCGACATCGCGCGTCAGTCCGCCCGCGAAGCCCGCGAAGCGGACGAAGTGCGGCTCGCACTGCTCATCGACACCATCGACGGCGCGGTCACCGGCCTGCGGCGTGAGCTCGCCCTCGGCGCCCGCGGCGCGCGCCCGGCCGACATGGTCCGCGGCGCCAGCACCGGCACCGGCCAGGGCGGCAAGATCGCCGACGTGTCCACCTTGGACCGCTACCTCGCGCTGCCCAACGTGCACTTGATCGTCGACGGCTACAACGTGACCAAGACCGGCTACCCCGAGCTGGCCCTGGCCGACCAGCGCGACCGGCTGATCCACCAGCTCTCCGCGCTGGCCGCGCGCACCTCCGCCGAGGTCACCGTCGTCTTCGACGGCGCGGGGGTGCTCTCCGTCCCGGCTTCCGTGCCGCGTGGGGTGCGGGTGCTGTTCTCCGACCGCGGTGTCCTGGCCGACGACGTCATCCGCAACCTCGTGGCCGCCGAGCCCGCGGGCCGGCCCATGGTCGTGGCGACCTCCGACCGCGCGGTCGCGGACTCGGTGCGCGGCGGCGGCGCCCACCCGACGCCGTCCGCGGTGCTGGTCAGCCGCCTCTCGCGGGTCTGAGCCGCCCGAAACTGTCGGTGGTGGCGGTTACCGTCCTCCTCAGTCGAACTTCCGGCGTGAGGAGGAACCCATGAACGACCGAACCGACCTGTCCGAAGTGGACGTCTCGCACATTTCGGTTTCCGACATCGAGAACGTGGTGGTCGACTGCGACCGGTGCGTGGTGCGCGGCATCTCCTGCCACGACTGCGTGGTGACCGTGCTGCTGGGCGCGCCACCCGCCGTCGAATGGGACGCCGACGAGCGGCGCGCCATCGACGCGCTCGCCGAAGCGGGGATGGTGCCGCGGCTGCGTCTGGTCGAGGGACCGGTGCGGCGCACGGCCTGACGCGCCCGTTTCGTGTCGGCGCGCCGAGTGGTCGATCGGATCAGGTGAACGGTCGGTAGCCGAAATGGTCCGGGAAGAAACCCCAGCGTGTAATGCCCGTCACAGCTTTTCTTCGATGCTGGTCCGATGGTGTTTCGGGGCGCTACGGAGAGTTTTTGCCCCGGTGGTGGTGGACGTGGTGGCGGTCTTTTCGTAACCTGTCCGAGATCTCGTGGCCCCTGGCCGTCGATAAGGGCGGCGACACGGGATCGCCGCCGGACGCAGCTTTGTCGGGAAGCTGGGAACCGGAACCACCACCGCGTGCCTTTCCTGTTGCAGGAGACCACGGCTTGCGGTGGGGGACAGCGGCGAAGAGGAACCCCCGACCTCTTCGTGCCCCGGGTCCCCGTCGGCGGCCGAGACGCAAAGGAGACCCGCGCGACCGTGCAGTCGCATCCAGTCAGGCGCGTGGTGTCAGGTGCCCTCGCCGCGGCTTCGGTGATCACCCTCGTCACCCTCGCCCAACCCACGGCCACCGCCGCCCCAGTCCCCGTCCTCCAGGCCCCGCCCACCGGTTCGGACGCCCTCGCCCAGTACCGCGACCTCGCGGCCCAGGCCGAAAAGCTCAACGAAGACCTGCTCAAGGCCCAGGACGACCTGAAGGCCAAGCAGGGTGAGCTCGACAAGGCCACCGGCGATGTCAACGCGGCGAAGGACTCGGCCGCGCAGGCGACCGAGAACCAGAAGAAGTACCAGACCGAGGTCGACAAGTTCGCCGGCGCGTCGTTCACCAGCGGCGTCCAGCTGAACAAGCTGTCCGCGCTGCTGGCCGGCACGTCCACGCAGGACTTCCTGGACCGCTCGTCGGCGCTCGAGGTCATCGCGACCGAGAAGAACGGCGCGATGGGCAACCTCACCGGCGCCGTCCAGCAGGCCACCGATGCCACGAACAAGGCGGCCGACGCGGCGAAGCGCGCGACGGACGCGCGTGACGCGGCGGCGAAGCTGACCGACGACATCAAGGCCAAGCAGAAGACGCTGAACGACCAGATCGACCAGCTCAAGGCGGCCAACAAGAGCCTGAGCGCGTTGGACAAGGCCGCCCAGAAGGACACCGGCGGCTCGCCCACCGGCCTCAAGGCCCCCACCGCGGCCGCCCAGACCGCGCTGGACGCGGCGCTGAGCAAGCTCGGCCGCCCGTACGGCTGGGGCGACACCGGGCCGAACTCGTTCGACTGCTCGGGCCTGATGCTGTGGGCCTACAAGCAGGCCGGCATCACGCTGCCCCGGTCGAGCCGCGAGCAGTCCACCTTCGGCGCCGCGGTGCCGCGGGACCAGCTGCAGCCGGGCGACCTCGTGTTCTACTACTCGCCCGTTTCGCACGTCGGCATGTACATCGGTGACGGCAAGATGGTCCACGCGCCCGACACGGGCGACGTGGTGAAGATCTCGCCGCTGCAGAGCCAGTACGCGGGCGCCCGCCGCCCCACGTCCTGACCTGAGCACCGAGAAGGGGCGGCACCGCACACGCGGTGCCGCCCCTTCGCCGTACACGTGTCATCCGAGGCTCCGCCTCGGGCCGGGGGCTTCGCCACCCGGACCCCCGAACGAAGAGGGGTGGGTGCCGCTAGCCTCTGGGGCGTGCTCAAGACCCTCCTCGTGACCAACGACTTCCCGCCGCGGCCCGGGGGGATCCAGAACTACCTGAACTCCCTCGCCACCCGGCTGCCGGCCGACGACCTGGTCGTCTACGCGCCGTCGTGGGAGTCGCGGACGGGGTCGCACGAGGAGTTCGACGCCGAGGCGCCGTTCGAGGTCGTCCGGCACCCGACGTCGCTGATGCTGCCCACACCGGACGTGCTCCGCCGCGCGAAGCAGATCATGCGCGCGAGGGACTGCGAAGCCGTCTGGTTCGGCGCGGCCGCGCCGCTTGCGTTGCTGGGGCATTCCCTGCGCCAGGCCGGCGCCCGGCGGATCGTGGCGTCCACGCACGGCCACGAAGTCGGCTGGTCCATGCTCCCGGGCTCGCGGCAGGCGCTGCGGCGCATCGGCGACACCGTGGACGTCGTCACCTACGTCAGCCGCTACACCCGCGGCCGGTTCGCCGCCGCCTTCGGCCGGATGGCCGGGCTGGAGCTGCTGCCGTCCGGAGTGGACACCGGACTGTACGAACCGGACCCCGCCGGCCGCGCGGAAATCCGGGCCCGCCACGGCCTGACCGACCGTCCGACAGTCGTCTGCGTGTCCCGGCTGGTGCCGCGCAAGGGCCAGGACCAGCTGATCCGCGCGCTGCCGAGGATCCGCGAGCGGGTCCCGGACGCGGCGCTGCTGATCGTCGGCGGCGGCCCGTACCGCAAGACGCTGAGCGGGCTGGTCACCGAGCTGGGCTTGGAGCGCGACGTCGTGCTCACCGGGTCGGTGCCGTGGGCGGAGCTGCCGGCGCACTACGCGGCGGGTGACGTCTTCGCGATGCCGGCCCGCACCCGCGGCAAGGGCCTCGACGTCGAAGGCCTCGGCATCGTCTACCTGGAAGCTTCGGCGACGGGCCTGCCCGTCGTCGCCGGCAACTCCGGGGGCGCGCCCGAGGCGGTGCTCGACGAGGTGACCGGGCACGTCGTCGAGGGCCGCGACACCGATCAGCTGGCCGAGACCCTGGCCAGCCTGCTCGCGGACCCCGTGCGGGCCCGCCGGATGGGCGAGGCCGGGCGCGCGTGGGTCACGGAGAACTGGCGCTGGGACACCATGGCCGCGCGGCTCTCCGGCCTGCTGGACGGCGATCCGGTGGCCGTCGTCCGCTAAGGCGTGTAGAGCGCCGGGTGCCGCGGGTCGTCGACGCGCACGACGACGTCGGCCAGCGCGCTCGGATCGACCTCCTCCTCGTAGCGCTCGTACGCCGGGACCGCCCAGGCTTCGGGCACGCGGCGGCGCAGCGCGGCGGGGGAGAGCCACAGGTGCACGGCCAGGTCGAAGGCCAGGCCGGCGCCGAGCAGCAGCTCGCCGTCGAGCAGCACCACGCCGCCTTCGGGCACCGGCACGCGCTCGGCGCGGGTCGCGCGGTCGCGTTCGGCGTCCCACAGCGAGGGCAGGACTTCGCCGGACCCGTCGTCGGCCAGCGGGTCGAGGACTTCGCGGCGCAGCGCCCCGAGGTCGAGCCAGTCGGTGTAGCGGGCGTCGGGGTTGGTGCGGCCGTGCTCGTAGCGCAGCGAGGCCGGGCGCAGGAAGTCGCGCGCGGACACGCGCAGGGCGGCGCGGCCGCGCAGGCGCAGCGGGTCGACCAGGGCGTCGGCGAGTTCTGTGGTTTCCGTCGCACCCGCCGCGCCGTCGACGGCGACCGCGATCCGGCGGCGCGCGGTGAGCGCGTCGACGCGTTCGGTCAGCTCTTCGGCCAGGACGGCGGGGGAAATCGGGCGGTAGCGCACGAGTGCTGATCCTGCACCCGGCCCGGGGACGGTTTTCGTCGTACCCCGATGGGATGATGCCGGTATGACTTCTTCAGTGGGGAAAACGGCCGCTGTGGGTTGGAACACAGGGGTTTCCCGCACGCTGCCGCACACCACCGAGACGGTGTGGGACTTCCTGGTCAGCCGCGAGGGCGTGGCGATCTGGCTCGGTCCCGGCGTCGAGCTGCCGCGTGAACCGGGCGCGGAGTACGAAACCGCGAACGGCACGGTCGGGGAGATCCGCAGCTTCGTCGAGCGCGACCGGGTGCGGCTCACCTGGCGCCCGAGCGACTGGGACCACGACTCGACGGTGCAGGTGCGCCTGAGCGGCACCGGGGCCAAGACCACGCTGCGGTTCCACCAGGAATGGCTTTCGGGCGCCGAGGAACGCGAGGAACAGCGGGCATACTGGCAGGACGTGACCGAACGCGTGGTGGCGGCGCTCGCCGAACGCTGACGCGTGCGACTGCCTGGGGGCGATATGACGAGAGTCGAAGTGGCCGAAGACTTCGCGCAGGACGCGCACGCGTTCTCGGAGCTGCTGCGCGGGGGCGGCGCGGTGCGCCGGGTCCGGATGCCCCGCGGCCTGGACTGCTTCGTCGTCACGGACTTCGCGCAGGCGCGGGCCCTGCTGGCGGATCCCCGGCTGCTGAAGGACAACGTCCGGGCCCGCGAGCTGTTCGAGGCCAAGCTGCCGCCGGGTGAGATGGTGCAGGGCGGCCTGGGGCAGGACCTGAGCTTCCACATGCTCAACTCCGACCCGCCGGACCACACGCGGCTGCGGAAGCTGGTCAACAAGGCGTTCACCGGGCGCACCGTCGCCCGGCTGCGGCCGCGCGTCGAGGAGATCACCGCTGACCTGCTCGACGAGCTGGCCGGGCAGGACCGGGTCGACCTGCTGCCGTCCTTCGCCGCGCCGCTGCCGATCACGGTGATCTGCGAGCTGCTCGGCGTGCGCGCGGAGGACCGCACCGAGTTCGCCGCGTGGTCCAAGACGATGCTGAGCGCCGCGAAGCCGGAGGCGATGCAGGCCGCGGCGCAGAACATGGTCGCCTACCTCACGGACCTGATCGCGCAGAAGCGCGCCGAGCCGGCCGCGGACCTGCTGTCGGACCTGGTGCACGCGACCGACGACGGCGACTCGCTGTCCGAGCCCGAGCTGATCTCGATGGCGTTCCTGCTGCTGGTCGCCGGGCACGAGACCACGGTCAACCTGATCGCCAACGGCGTGCTGGCGCTGCTGCGCGAGCCGGCGCAGCTGGCCCGGCTGCGTGCCGAGCCGGAGCTGCTGCCGAACGCGGTCGAGGAGCTCCTGCGCTTCGACGGCCCGATCCACCTGGCCACGCTGCGGTTCACCGCGGCGCCGGTCGAGGTCGGCGACGTGACGATCCCGGAGGGCGAGTTCGTGCTCGTCTCGCTGCTGGGCGCGAACCGGGACGCCGAGCGCTACCCGGAGCCGGACCGGCTGGACATCACCCGCGTGGTCGGCGGGCACCTGGCCTTCGGGCACGGCATCCATTACTGCGTCGGCGCGCCCCTGGCCCGGCTGGAGGCGGAGATCGCGCTGGGCGGGATCCTGACGCGGTTCCCCGACCTCGCGCTGGACGCGAAGCCGGACGAGCTGGTCTACCGGTACAGCTCCCTGGTGCACGGCCTGGAGTCGCTGCCGGTCCGGCTGCGCTGACGTCGTAGTGTCGGCGCATGGACTCCGCCGACCTGCTCGCCCTCGACGCCCAGCACGTGTGGCACCCCTACGCGCCCATGCCCGCGAAGGTGCCCTCGCTGCTGGTGACCGAGGCGAGTGGCGTACGGCTGAAGCTGGCCGACGGCCGGGAGCTGGTCGACGGGATGTCGTCGTGGTGGTCGGCCATCCACGGCTACCGGCACCCGGCGCTCGACGCCGCGCTCGCCGCGCAGGCCGGGCGGATGAGCCACGTCATGTTCGGCGGCCTCACGCACGAGCCGGCGATCACGCTCGCCAAGACCCTGGTCGACCTCACCCCGGACGGCCTCGAGCACGTCTTCCTGTGCGACTCCGGCTCGGTGTCGGTCGAGGTCGCGGCGAAGATGTGCCTGCAGTACCAGCGTTCCCGCGGCCTGCCGGCGAAGCGGCGGCTGCTCACCTGGCGCGGCGGCTACCACGGCGACACGTTCACGCCGATGAGCGTGTGCGACCCCGACGGCGGCATGCACTCGCTGTGGCGCGGGGTGCTGCCCGAGCAGGTCTTCGTGCCCGCGCCGCCGTCCGGCTTCGACACGCCGCCGGATCAGTCCTATGTGGACACCCTTGCGGCGGAAATCGCCACGCACGCCGGCGAACTGGCCGCGGTCATCGTCGAGCCGGTCGTGCAGGGCGCGGGCGGCATGCGGTTCCACCACCCCGAGTACCTGCGGGCGCTGCGGGAGCTGACCGAAGCGCACGACGTGCTGCTGATCTTCGACGAGATCGCGACCGGCTTCGGCCGCACCGGCACGCTGTTCGCGGCCGAGCACGCCGGCGTCACGCCGGACGTGCTGTGCCTCGGCAAGGCGTTGACGGGCGGCTACCTGAGCATGGCGGCGGCGCTGTGCACGCCCGAGGTGGCGGCCGGCATCTCGCGCGGCGAGCTCCCGGTCCTGGCGCACGGCCCGACGTTCATGGGCAACCCGCTGGCCTCGGCGGTGGCGAACGCGTCGCTGGAGCTCCTCGCCGCCGGCGGTTGGCGGAAGGACGTCACGCGTCTCGAAAAGGGACTTCTGGACGGCCTCGCGCCCGCGCGCGATCTGCCGGCCGTCACGGACGTCCGGGTGCTCGGCGGCATCGGCGTGCTGCAGCTGGATCACCCGGTGGACATGGCGGTGGCGACGGACGTGGTGACCGAGCAGGGGGCGTGGCTGCGGCCGTTCCGGGACCTGGTCTACGCGATGCCGCCCTACGTTTCGACCGACGACGACCTCGCCGTGATCACCCGCGCGATGCTCGCGGTCGCGGAAAAGGCGTGATTTCAGCACATCGGGTGTGACCACGCGCACACCGAGACCCGAAGGTCCCTCATCGTCGCGCTGCGTCGCGGAGCTTGCCCGGCACCACGCGAACGGCGGAGGCAGTCCGTGTGAAAAGTCCCGTCCGGCGGGCCGATCCCGTGCCGGGTCAAACGCGAGAAATGCTTGCGTAGCGGACTTTTCGCGGGGTTTCCGCGATCCTGCGTCCATGATCGAGATCGTTCGCGGCGAGCACGACACCGGCCCGCCCTCGCGCAAACCGTTCCTGGAAAACCTGAAACACGATGTCCTCGCTTCGATAGTCGTCTTCCTCGTCGCCGTCCCCCTTTCCCTCGGTGTGGCCTTCGCCGCCGGGGCGCCGTTGCTCTCGGGCCTGATCTCCGCCGTCGTCGGCGGGCTCGTCGCGAGCCTCTTCGGCGGGTCGCCCCTGCAGGTCAGTGGCCCGTCCGCCGCTCTCACCGTGGTGCTGGCCGACACGATCGCCACCTACGGCTGGCCCGCCACCTGCGCGATCACCGTCGCCGCCGGGCTGCTCCAGATCCTCTTCGGCCTGACCCGCCTCGCCCGCGCCGCGCTCGCCGTGTCGCCGGCCATCGTCCACGGGCTGCTCGCCGGCATCGGCGTCACGCTCGTGCTCGGGCAGCTGCACGTCGTCCTCGGCGGGTCGGCGCAGGGCTCCGCGCTGGCCAACGTCCTCGCGCTGCCCGGGCAGGTCGCCGGCCACCACGACGAGGCCGTGCTCATCGGGGTGGTCACCCTCGCCGTGCTGCTGGCCTGGCCACGCCTCCCGAAACCCGTCCGCCGCGTGCCCGCGCCGCTGGCCGCCGTCGCGCTGGCCACCGGCCTGTCCGTCGCGGCCGGCCTGACCCTGCCGCGCGTCGACCTCCCGGCCGGGCTGCCCACGCTGCAGCTCGTGCCGCGGCTGCCGGAGGGTGGCTGGGGCGGCTTCGCGCTCGCCGCGCTCACCATCGCGCTGATCGCCGGCCTGGAGAGCCTGCTGTCGGCGGTGTCGGTCGACAAGCGCCGCGGCGGCCCCCGCACCGACCTAGACCGCGAGCTGATCGGGCAGGGCGCGGCGAACGTCGCCGCGGGCGCGCTCGGCGGGTTCCCGGTCACCGGCGTGATCGTGCGCAGCATGACCAACTACGAGGCCGGCGCGCGCACCCGGACGTCGTCGCTGCTGCACTGCGTCTGGATCCTCGCCGCGTGCCTGCTGTTCACCGGCGTGCTGCGGCTGATCCCGCTCGCCGCCCTGGCCGCGTTGCTGGTGTACGTCGGCGCGAAGCTCGTGAACCTCAACGGGCTCAAGGAAGTCCGGCGTCACGGCGACCTGCCGGTGTACGCCGTCACGCTGTTCGGCGCGGTCGCGGTCAACCTGCTCACCGGCGTCGCCGCGGGCATCCTGCTGGCGCTCGCCCTGATGTTGCGGCGGATGATCTTCTCCGGCATCCACGTCGAGAAAGATGGTGAGCGCCACCGGATCGTCATCGAAGGCGCGCTGACGTTCTTGTCCGTGCCGCGGCTGACCCGGGTGCTCGCCGAGGTGCCCCCGCACGCCGAGGTCACCCTCGAGCTGCTCGTCGACTACCTCGACCACGCCGCGTTCGACTGCCTGCGCGGCTGGCAGCGGGCGCACGCCGGACCGGTGACGGTCGACGAGATCGGCCACCCGTGGTTCGAACGCGGCAGCGCCGGCGCGCCGACCGTGCGCCGCAGCGTCGCCGCCCGAGTCGTCCCGCGGTGGCTCGCGCCGTGGTCGGAGTGGCAGGCGGAGCACGTCGTGCTGCCGGCCCAGCGCACGGCCAGCTCGCTGCTGTGCCGCGGTGCTTCGGAGTTCCAGCGCCGCACCGCGCCGCTGCTGCGCGACACGTGGAGCGGGCTCGCGCACGGCCAGCAGCCGCACACGCTGTTCATCACCTGCGGCGACGCGCGGATCGTGCCCAACCTGATCACCACGAGCGGGCCCGGGGACCTGTTCACCGTGCGGAACATCGGCAACCTGGTGCCCCCGGCGGACGGCGACGATTCGTCGGTCGGCGCGTCGATCGAGTACGCGGTCGGGGTGCTCGGTGTCGCGGAGATCGTGGTGTGCGGGCATTCCGGCTGCGGCGCGATGAAGGCGCTGCTCGGCCAGGCGCCGGAAGGCCTGGTGCAGCTCGGGAGCTGGCTGCGCCACGGCGAGGCGACGCTGCGGCGACGCGCGCGGGAAGCGCCGTTGCTGCTCGGCGGTGCGCGGCCGGCCGCGGAGGCGGACCAGCTCGCGCTGCAGAACGTCGTGCAGCAGCTGGAAACCCTGCGCGGCTACCCGGTGGTGACCGCGGCGCTGGCCCGCGGCGCGCTCCGGCTGACCGGGATGTACTTCGACGTCGGCGCCGCCCAAGTGTCCCTTTTGGACGATGGCGTACGGGGCTTCGTCCCGGCGGGCGCGCTGGAGCACTGACCCGGAGCGCCCCAATGTGGCGTTCGGTGCGTCTGACGCACCGAACGCCACATTGGGTGCGTCTGACGCACCCAATGCCACATTGGGGCGTTTGGGCGGGCCCGGAACCTCTTGTGTCGTACCGGATTCAACTGTCGTGCGATCGAAATCGAGCGTGTGAACGGCGCGTTAACGCTCTGCCCGATTTGTGACATTCAGGCTAAATGTGGCCAGTTGTTCACTCGATCGAGTGGTGCATAGCGGACATTTCACACGATTTCCGGTTGCATGGTGATCATGAGACCCCTCGCCGTGCTCCGCCACGACCTGCCGGCCTCACTGGTCGTCTTCCTCGTAGCCGTACCCCTGTCCCTCGGCATCGCCCTCGCTTCGGGCGCGCCGGTCGCCGCCGGGCTGGTGGCCGCCGTCGTCGGCGGCGTCGTCGCCGGCTCGCTCGGCGGCTCCGCGCTCCAGGTGAGCGGGCCCGCCGCCGGCCTGACCGTCGTCATGGCCGAAACCATCCAGACGTTCGGGTGGGCCGTCACCTGCGCGATCACCGTCGCCGCCGGCGCACTGCAGGTCCTGCTCGGGCTGAGCCGGATCGCCCGCGCCGCGCTGGCCATCTCGCCGGCCATCGTGCACGGCATGCTGGCCGGCATCGGTGTCACCATCGTGCTCGGCCAGCTGCACGTCATCCTCGGCGGCAAGGCCCAGAGCTCCGCGCTGGAGAACATCGCCGAGCTGCCCGGCCAGATCGTCGCCCACCACGACTCCGCCGCCATCATCGGCCTGCTCACGATCGCGATCCTGCTGATCTGGCCGAGGCTGCCGAAGGCCGTCAAACGCGTGCCAGGACCGCTGGCCGCGATCGCCACCGCCACCGTCCTGTCCGTGGTCACCGGGATGACCCTGCCGCGCGTCGAGCTGCCCGGTGACCTGCTGAACGTCCACCTCGTCCCGCAGCTGCCCGAAGGTGGCTGGGGCGCGTTCGCGCTCGCCGTCGTCACCATCGCCCTGATCGCCAGCGTGGAGAGCCTGCTCTCGGCGGTGGCGGTCGACCGCCTGCACACCGGCCCGCGCGCCAACCTCGACCGCGAGCTGGTCGGGCAGGGCGCGGCCAACATGCTCTCCGGGGCGCTCGGCGGGCTGCCGGTCACCGGCGTCATCGTCCGCAGCTCCACCAACGTCGCCGCCGGTGCGAAGAGCCGGCTGTCGGCGGTGCTGCACGGCGTCTGGGTGCTGGTGTTCGTCGTCCTGCTCGCCGGGCTGATCCAGAGCATCCCGCTGGCCGCGCTGGCCGGCCTGCTCGTGCACGTCGGCGCGAAGCTGGTCAACCCCGGGCACCTGAAGACCGTCCTGGCCCACGGCGACCTGCCCGTCTACCTGGTCACCCTCGGCGGGGTCGTGGTGTTCGACCTGCTCACCGGCGTGCTCGCCGGGATCGGGCTGGCGCTGGTGCTCATGCTGCGCCGGACGCTCTGGTCGGGCATCCACGTCGAACGGGAGGGCGACGACTGGCGCGTGGTCGTCGAAGGCGTCCTGACGTTCCTGTCGGTGCCGCGGCTGTCGAAGGTGCTGGGCGCCGTCCCGGCCGAGGCGGCGGTGCGGCTGGAGCTGGTCGTCGACTACCTCGACCACGCCGCGTTCGAAAGCCTCACCACCTGGCAGCAGGCGCACGAGCGCGCCGGCGGCACCGTCGACGTCGACGAGGTCGGCCACCCGTGGTTCGGCGAGGGCAAGGCCGGGCGGCCGACGCGGTCGCGGCTCGCCGCGAGCCGGGCGGTGCCGCGCTGGCTCGCGCCGTGGTCGGAGTGGCAGGCGGCGGAATCCACCGGGGGCATCCCGGCCCAGCAGACCCGCCGCGGCGCCACCGAGTTCCACCGCCGCGCGGCGCCCCTGCTGCGCGACACGCTGTCCGGCCTCGCCGACGGCCAGCGCCCGCGCACGCTGTTCATCACCTGCGGCGACTCCCGGATCGTGCCGAACCTGATCACCACCAGCGGCCCGGGTGACCTGTTCACGATCCGCAACATCGGCAACCTCGTCCCGCCGGAGCAGGCCGACCCGTCGATGAACGCGTCGATCGAGTACGCGGTGGGCGTGCTCGGGGTGGCGGAGATCGTGGTGTGCGGCCACTCGGGCTGCGGCGCGATGGCGGCGCTGGCCGACGGGCCGCCACCGGGGCCGCTGGCGGTCTGGCTCCGGCACGCGGAGCCGAGCGCGCACCGCACCGGCTCGGCCACGATCGACGGCGGCGTCCCGGAGCGCGAGGGTGACCGGCTGGCCCTGCACAACGTGCTCCAGCAGCTGGAGCACCTGCGGCAGTACCCGGCGGTGGCCGCCGCCGAGTCGGCCGGGAACCTGCAGCTGACCGGGATGTACTTCGCGGTCGGGACCGCGCAGGTGTACCTGTTCGACGCCGCCGAGCGGACCTTCCGGCCGGCCGGCGCCCCGGTGCCGGTGCCGGGAGCCTGACCTGCGCTTCCGGTGCCCGCGTGCGGGCCCGGTCCCCGGGTCACTAAGTTGATGGTCCGTGACCATGCTGGTGATGACGGGGACCGGGACCGGGGTCGGCAAGACGATCACCACGGCGGCGATCGCGGCGCTCGCGGTGGACGGCGGGCAGCGGGTCGCCGTGCTCAAGCCCGCCCAGACCGGCGTACGGCCCGACGAGCCCGGCGATCTCGCCGACGTCCGGCGGCTCGCCGGGGACAGCGTCACCACGCTCGAGCTGAGCCGGTACCCCGACCCGCTCTCGCCGGAGGCCGCCGCGCGCCGCAGCGGGCTGCCGACGCTCGACCCCGGTGAGATCGCGCAGGCGGCGTCGGACCTCGACACCGGGCACGACCTCACCCTGATCGAGGGCGCCGGCGGGCTGCTGGTGCGCTTCGACGGCACCGGGGCCAGCCTCGCCGACGTCGCGTGGTCGCTCGGGTCGCTCGTGATCATCGTCGCCGAAGCCGGCCTGGGCACGCTCAACGCGACCGCGCTCACCGCCGAGGTCGCCACCAAGCGCGGGCTGACCGTCGCCGGCGTCATCATCGGCGCCTGGCCGGCCGAGCCCGACCTCGCGGCGCTGTCCAACCTCGAGGACCTGCCCGTCGCGGCCGGCGCGCCGCTGTTGGGGGTGCTGCCCGAGGGCCTGGGCAAGGCGTCGCCCGAAGAGTTCCTCGCCGCGGCGCGGGCCGGGCTTTCGCCGTGGTTCGGCGGCGAGTTCGACCCCGAACTGTTCGCAGGGTGCGCTTCCGCCGAGAAGTGACCTGCGTCGCTGTCCCCTCGCCGGACCGTCAGGCACGATGAGGGACGTTTCCGCCACAACCAAGGAGCAGCCCGTGACCGCAGTCCCGGACACCGATGTCCTCGCCTACGCGCGCGAGCACGTCCTCGAAAACGGCGTCGGCCTGGGCGAAGCCGAGGTCCTCGAGGTGCTGCGGCTGCCCGACGACCGGCTGCCCGACCTGCTCGCCCTGGCCCACGACGTGCGGATGCGCTGGTGCGGGCCCGAGGTCGAGGTCGAGGGCATCATCAGCCTCAAGACCGGCGGCTGCCCGGAGGACTGCCACTTCTGCTCGCAGTCCGGCCGGTTCCCGACGCCGGTGCGCTCGGCCTGGCTGGACATCCCGAACCTGGTCAAGGCCGCCCGCCAGACCGCCGAGACCGGCGCGACGGAGTTCTGCATCGTCGCCGCCGTCCGCGGCCCGGACAAGCGCCTGCTCTCGCAGGTCCGCGAGGGCGTGAAGGCGATCCGCGAGGACGGCAACGACATCCAGATCGCCTGCTCGCTCGGCATGCTCACGCAGGAGCAGGTCGACGAGCTCGTCGAGATGGGCGTGCACCGCTACAACCACAACCTCGAGACCGCGCGCTCGCACTTCCCCGAGGTCGTCACCACCCACACGTGGGAAGAGCGCGCGGACACGCTCCGGATGGTCGCGAAGGCGGGCATGGAGGTCTGCTGCGGCGGCATCATCGGCATGGGGGAGACGGTCGAGCAGCGCGCGGAGTTCGCGGTGCAGCTGGCCGAGCTGAGCCCGCACGAGGTGCCGATGAACTTCCTCATCCCGCAGCCGGGCACGCCGTACGAGCACTTCGAGATCGTCGAGGGCAAGGACGCGCTGCGCACGGTCGCGGCGTTCCGGCTCGCGATGCCGCGCACGATGCTGCGCTTCGCCGGCGGCCGCGAGCTGACGCTGGGCGACCTCGGCGCGGAGCAGGGCATGCTCGGCGGGATCAACGCGATCATCGTCGGCAACTACCTGACGAACCTGGGCCGCCCGGCCAGTGCGGACCTGGAGATGCTGGACGAGCTGAAGATGCCCATCAAGGCGCTCAGTGACAGCCTCTGACGCACCCGCTTTCTGTGTCCACTGTGGACAGGAGTCGCCGTCCGGCGCAGACCACCCCGCGTGCCACAACCCCCGGACGGCGCTGGAGCCCCCGCGGTTCTGCACGTACTGCGCCCGCCGGCTGGTGGTCCAGGTGAGCCCGCTGGGCTGGACGGCCAAGTGCAGCCGGCACGGCGACACGGCCAGCGGCTGACACGCGCTTCGCACGGACCGGTTACCCTCGGTCGCAGCATCTCACAGGAGGGAGTCCGGGTGAGTGAGACGTCGGGGCCCGCGCACCGGCCGTCGGCCGTGCCGGGGCCGTGGTCGGTGCCCGTGCTGGTCCGGGAGCGGCGGCCGAAGGTCGTCGTCAAGGCCGACCTGCTGCCCGCCGTGAGCGTGCTCGGGACCCTCAGCCTGCTGAGCTTCCCGCTCGCCTTCGTCTGGTCGCGGATCGCGCCGCCGGAACGCGTGCGCATCATCGGCTCCGACGGCACCCAGGGCGCCCTCGAGCTGGAGAGCTGGCACCGCTTCGACGACCTCGCCGTCTTCGGGTTCCTCACCCTCGGGATCGGGATCGTGGTCGGCGTCGTCACCTGGCTGATGCGGGAGCGGCGCGGCCCGGTCGTGTTCCTCGCCGCGCTGCTCGGCGTCGCGCTCGCGGGCGTGCTGGCCATGCTGCTCGGCGTCGGCTGGGCGAACAGCCACTACGCGATCGACACCGCGCCGGCGCTCGGCTCGGTGATCGAGCTCGCGCCGCGCCTGGAGTCGTGGTGGGTGCTGCTGACCGGCCCGCTCGGCGTCTCGGTGACCTACACGCTGCTGGTCACCTGGAACGGCCGCGACGATCTGGGCCGCCGCCTCGGCTGACGATCTTCCCCTAAGGTGGTGGCCTCGACCACAGGGGGATCAGTGACCGAAGACATCGAGGTTTCGCGGCACAACGCCGTCCGCTTTCCCGGCATCAGCCCGCGCGCGTACGAGCACCCGGTGGACCGTGGCGCGCTCGCGACGCTGCGCGCGGTGCCCGGCTTCGCGCAGGTCGTCAAGGCCGTTTCGGGCTTCTACAACGAGCGCGGCGAGCGGCTGATGGCGCTGGCGTCGTCGATCCGGGTCGGGCCGAAGCAGTACCCGGAGCTCGACCGCCTGCGCCACGAATGCGCCGAGACGCTCGACCTGCCCGCGGTGCCGAACCTGTTCGTCTACCAGGACCCGCGCATCCAGGCGTCGGCGGTCGGCATGGACGAGCCGTTCATCCGGGTCAGCACCGGGCTCGTCGAGCTGATGAGCCACGAGTCGCTGCGGTTCGCGATCGGGCACGAGATGGGGCACGTGCTGTCCGGGCACACGGTCTACCGCACGATCATGGTGCGCCTGATCGGCCTGCAGATGTCGCTGTCGTGGACGCCGGTGAGCGCGCTCGGCATCCGGGCGATCATCGCGGCCCTGCGCGAGTGGTACCGCAAGGCCGAGCTGTCCTGCGACCGCGCCGGGCTGCTGTGCGGCCAGGACCCGACGGCGGCGTTGCGCGCGCAGATCCAGATCGCCGGCGGCGTCGACCCGGCTCGCATCGACATCCCGTCGTTCCTGCAGCAGGCGACCGAGTACGAGTCGGTCGAGGACATCCGCGACAGCTTCCTCAAGCTCAAGTTCGTCGAGACGGAGACGCACCCGTTCGCCGTGGTCCGCGCGGCCCAGCTGCAGAAGTGGGCGGCGTCGGAGGAGTACCGCGCGATCCTGGCCGGCGACTACCCGCGCCGCGACGACGACACCCCGACGTCGGACTGGAAGGACGACCTGAAGTCGGCGGCGAAGTCGTACAAGGACTCGTGGAACAGCTCCACCGACCCGCTGACGAAGGTGTTCAGCGACGTCGGCGAGGCGGTTTCGGGCGCGGCGGGCAAGGTGTGGAACAAGTTCGGGAACGGCAACGGCGCCGCGGAGTGATCAGTTGAGGCTGGCCGGGCGGCTCAGGTCGGTGAGCTCGCTCGGCGGCAGCGGCACCGCGCCGAGGGTGTCGAGGAAGCCCGCCTCCCGCGTCAGCAGCCGGCAGGCGATGCGGAGCCGGCGCAGCGGGTGGCGCTCCTCGAGCAGCCGCTGGCGGTCTTCCAGCGGCAGCAGGCAGTCGGCGGCCAGCTGGTAGGCCAGCTCGGCGAGGTCGGTCGCCGGGTCGGGGGTGTGCCAGTCGTCGCTGCGCCACGCCGTTTCGCAGTAGCGCCGGTGTGCCGTGCGGGCGACGGCCGCCAGGCGTTCCGCCATGTCTCCCGAGGGTGACACGGGGTCGTCGTCGACCCACTCGACCGTCGCGATCAGGTACGGCGCCGAGGTGCAGTCGAGCTCGCGCAGCCGGAAGCGGCGCTGGGCCTGCGTGACGACGTCGAACCGGCCGTCCGGCAGGCGCTTGGCCTCGCGCAGGATCGTGCTGCAGCCGATCTCGTACAGCTGGTCCAGACCACGGACCTCGCGGGTCAGCGACGAGCGCAGGGCGACGACACCGAACTCGCGCCCCGGCACCGTGCCGCTGACGAGGTCGGCGGTCAGCTGCCGGTACCGCGGCTCGAAGATGTGCAGCGGCAGCTTGGTTCCCGGGAGCAGAACGGTCTGCAACGGGAACAACGGCAGCAAGGTCGTCGTCGCGTCGCTATCCGATTCCGGCTCTGTCACGCGCTCCACGGTAGAGGGAGAACGCCTCCGCCGCAGGATGGTCACCGACTCGGCGGCTTGAACACCGCGAACGGATCCGTCACTTGCATGCCTTTGCCCGCGAAGGAGAACAACGCCGCGGGTCGCCCACCCGCGCGCCCCGGTGGCGCCGTGTGACCAGTGGGAACCAGCAGCCCGCGCCGGGAGAGCACGCGCTGCAGGTTGGTCGCCGAGACCCGGTAGCCCAGGGCCGCCGAGTACAGCCCGCGCAGCGCGGAAATCGTGAACTCGTCGGGCGCCAGGGCGAACCCGAGGTTGGTGTAGGAGAGCTTCGAACGCAGCCGGTCGCGGGCCCGCAGCACGATCGCTTCGTGGTCGAACGCCGTGCGCGGCAGCTTCGCGACGTCGTGCCACTCGGTGTCCTCGGGCACCTCGGGGTCGACGTCGGAAGGAACCAGTGCGAGGAACGCCGTCGCCACCACGCGCGGCCCGGGCACCCGGCTCGGGTCGCTGAACACCGCGAGCTGCTCGACGTGCTTCAGCTGCCGGACGTCGACCTTCTCCTTGAGCTGGCGCCGGACCGACGTCTCGACGTCCTCGTCGGGCCGCAGCCGGCCGCCCGGCAGCGACCAGCGGCCGAGGTGCGGGTCGAGCGCGCGGCGCCACAGCAGCACCCGGAGTGTGTCCGAGCGCACTTGAAGGACCGCGCCCAAAACCTCGTGGGCCAAGGGGGTCTGGGTGTTAAGATGACTTCGCACGGTTTTCGATTGTAAGGCGAAAACCCGCGACGGTCCAGGAGGGCCAAGATGACCACCACGTTGGTTCCGGAAGGCCTCACCCCGTTCGGCGGGGTCGAGGCGAACGCGGCCTGGGCGGAGGAGGTGCGGCGCCTGGCGAAGCAGCGCGACGCGGTCCTGCTCGCGCACAACTACCAGGTCCCGGAGATCCAGGACATCGCCGACCACACCGGCGACTCCCTCGCGCTCAGCCGGATCGCGGCGAGCAGCGACGCGTCCACCATCGTCTTCTGCGGCGTGCACTTCATGGCCGAGACCGCGAAGATCCTCGCCCCGGAGAAGACCGTCCTGATCCCGGACGCGCGGGCCGGCTGCTCGCTCGCCGACTCCATCACCGGCGCCGAGCTGCGGGCCTGGAAGGCCGAGCACCCGGGCGCGGTGGTCGTCTCCTACGTCAACACCACGGCCGAGGTGAAGGCCGAGACCGACATCTGCTGCACGTCGTCCAACGCGGTCGACGTCGTCGCCTCCATCCCCGCTGACCAGGAAGTCCTCTTCCTGCCGGACCAGTTCCTCGGCGCGCACGTCAAGCGCGTGACCGGCCGGGAGAACATGCACATCTGGGCCGGGGAGTGCCACGTCCACGCCGGTATCAACGGCGCCGAGCTGGCCGAGCGCGCGGCTTCGAACCCGGACGCGGACCTGTTCATCCACCCCGAGTGCGGCTGCGCGACGTCGGCGCTCTACCTGGCCGGCGAGGGCGCCGTGGCGCCGGAGCGGGTCAAGATCCTCTCCACCGGCGACATGGTCCACGAGGCCCGTGACACGAAGGCCAAGACCGTGCTGGTGGCCACCGAGATCGGCATGATCCACCAGCTGCGCAAGGCCGCGCCGGGCATCGACTTCCGCGCGGTGAACGACCGCGCGTCCTGCCGGTACATGAAGATGATCACCCCCGCCGCGCTGCTGCGGTGCCTGCGCGAGGGGCTCGACGAGGTCCACGTCGACCTCGAGACGGCCGCCCGTGCGAAGGCTTCGGTGCAGCGGATGATCGAGATCGGGCAGCCTGGCGGCGGAGAATGACCACGCCGGTTAATGATTCACAGGCGAAAACCCCGGTCTGGGAAGCGCGTGCGGACCTGGTCGTGGTCGGCAGCGGTGTCGCCGGCCTGACGGCGGCCCTGCGCGCGCAGACGCTCGGGTTGCACGTCCTGGTGGTCACCAAGGCCGCGGTCGAGGACGGCAACACGCGCTGGGCCCAGGGCGGCGTCGCCGTGGTCATGGCAGACCAGCACGACCTCGACGACTCGGTCGCCAAGCACGCGGCGGACACCTTCACCGCGGGCGCCGGGCTGGTCGACGAGGCCGCCGCCCGCTCGATCCTCGACGGCGGCCCGGCGGCCGTCGCCCGGCTGCGGGCGGACGGCGCGCGGTTCGACGCCGCGGAGGGCGGGCTGCTGGCGCGGGCCCGCGAGGGCGGGCACAGCGCGTTCCGGGTCATCCACGCCGGTGGCGACGCGACCGGCGCCGAGGTCGAACGCGCTCTGGTCGCGCAGGCCGGCCAGGCGCGGGTGCCGGTCCTGGAACACCACATCGCCGTCGACGCGCTGCGCACGCCGGGTGGCCGGGTCGCGGGCCTCACCGTGCTCGACCGCAACGGAGTCCCCGGCGTCGTCCGCGCTTCGGCCGTGCTGCTGGCCAGTGGCGGGATCGGACAGCTCTACCAGGCGACGTCGAACCCGGAGATGGCCACCGGCGACGGGATCGCGCTCGCGCTGCGGGCCGGGGCGAGCGTGGCGGACATCGAGTTCGTCCAGTTCCACCCGACCGTCCTGTACACCCCGGGCGCGCGGGGACGCTGCCCGCTGGTCACCGAAGCCGTGCGCGGCGAGGGCGCGACGCTGGTCGACGGCGCCGGCGCTTCGGTCATGCGCGGTGTGCACCCGCTCGGCGACCTGGCGCCCCGCGACGTCGTCTCGGCGGCGATCACCCGCCGGATGGCGACCGCGCCGGGCGGCGTCGACGACCACGTCTTCCTCGACGCGACCGGCGTTCCCGGGTTCGCGGCGCGGTTCCCGACGGTGTCCGCAGCGTGTGCGGCACTGGGGATCGACCCGGCGTCGGACCCGATCCCGGTGGTGCCGGCGGCGCACTTCTCGTGCGGTGGCGTGGTGACCAGTGCCGACGGCCGCTCGTCGGTGCCGGGGCTGTACGCCGCGGGTGAGGTCGCGCGGACCGGGCTGCACGGCGCGAACCGGCTGGCGTCCAACAGCTTGCTCGAAGGCCTGGTCGTCGGGCAGCGGGTCGCGGAGGCCGTCGCGGCGGACCTCGCCGCGGGCCTGCTGGCCGATCCGGCGCGCGGGCGGCTGCCTTCGTGGACGACCGCGCCGGCCGCGTCGCGTGATTCGCTGCAGCGCGTGATGAGCCGGTACGCCGCGATCGGCCGCGACGCCGACGGGCTCGCCGCCGCGGTTTCGGTCCTCGACCTGTCCGCACAGGACAGTCCGTTGTGGACGCAGGCGGCCGTGGAGGACGCGGCGTTGACCGTGGTGGCGCAGGCGTTGCTCGCCGCGGCCGTCCGGCGCACCGAGTCGCGCGGCTGCCACGTGCGGTCCGACTTCCCCTCGCTCGACGAGAACTGGCGGCGCAGTCAGCTCATCCGGCTCAGCCCGTCCGGCCAGCCGGTGCTGGCCGACCCGATCCCCCTGGAGGGCGTGGCATGACTTTCCCGATCTCCGAACCGGTCCTGCGCCGGATCGCCGCCGTCGGCCTCGACGTCGAGGACGTGACGCGGGTGGTTTCGACGGCGCTGGCCGAGGACCTGCGGTACGGGCCCGACGCGACGACCGCGTCGACGGTGCCCGCGGCGGCGACCGCGGTGGCCGAGCTGACCCCGCGCGTCGACGGCGTGGTCGCCGGGCTGCCGGTGGCGCTGGCGGTGTTCGACATGGTGCTGGGCTCGGCGTACGAGGTGCTGGCCGCGCGTGAAGACGGCGAGCGGCTGGTCGCGGGGGAGCCCGCGTTGGTGCTGCGCGGTCCGGTGCGCGGGTTGCTCACCGCCGAGCGCACGGCCTTGAACCTGCTGTGCCACCTCTCCGGCGTCGCCACCGCGACGGCCGCCTGGGTGTCCGAAGTAGACGGAACCGGCTGCGCGATCCGCGACTCCCGCAAGACGTTGCCGGGGCTGCGGCTGCTGCAGAAGTACGCCGTCCGCTGCGGTGGCGGGGTGAACCACCGGCTCGGGCTGGGCGACGCGGTGCTGATCAAGGACAACCACGTCGTCGCCGCGGGTTCGGTGACCGCCGCGCTGGCCGCGGCCCGGGCGCACGCGCCGGAGCTGGCGTGCGAGGTGGAGGTCGACACGCTCGAGCAGCTGGCGGAGGCGCTGGCCGCGGCCGCGGACGAGGTGCTGCTGGACAACTTCACGCCGGAGCAGTGCCGCGTCGCGGTGGTGAGCCGCGACGAGGTTTCCCCCAAGACGCGGCTGGAATCCTCCGGTGGCCTCACCCTCGACCGCGGCCGGGCCTACGCCGAGTCCGGTGTGGACTACCTGTCGGTGGGCGGGCTGACCCATTCGTCCCCGGCGCTCGATTTGGGGATGGACCTGCGCTGACGCACGTTTCGTCCGGCTCGTCCCGGCGGTGATGTCGATCACCGCTGTTCGGCGGTTGACCGGGCTGTGATCCCTCCGGTACTCATCGATCTGCGCGAATGCCGGTCGGTGGAGCTGTCCACGACGGCAGTTCACTGAGGGGGACTCACGTGCGTGTGACGAACACCCGGCTTCGTGCCGGGTTGATGGTCGTGTTGACGGCGGCGCTGGGCGTCGGCGGGATCACCGTCCCGCCGGCCGCCCAGGCGGCGGAAAGCCGGCCCGCGGCGGCGGCCGCGGAAAGCGCTGCACCGGCCGTGGACCGGTTGCGGGTGCTGCGGTTGTGGCAGCTCGCCGGCCCGGCGACCAAGCAGGACGCGGCGGCCGCGCTGACCGGCACGGACGCCGACGTGACGCGGTTCCTGACGTCGCTCCGGGGCGCGGACGCCACGATCGACCGCACTGTGCAGGTCAGCCGGCTGATGTCGGCCGGCGGCGTCGCGACGCGGTCGGCCGGGCAGCAGGCGCTCGACGCCGGCACCGACGACGCGTTGAGCGTGTTCCTGGACACCGGCTGGAAGACGCCGTACGGGATCGACTTGAGCGTGCGGGTCAGCCAGGTGATGTCCGCCGGCGGCGCGCAGGTGAAGAAGGCCGGGCAGCAGGCCCTGGACGCCGGCACCGACGAGGCGCTGAAGGCGTTCCTGGATTCCGGGTGGCAGACGCCGTTCGAGATCGACCAGACGGTCAAGGTCAGCCAGGCGATCTCGGGCGGTGGCCCCGAGGTGAAGAAGGCCGGGCAGCAGGCGCTGGACGCGGGCACCGTGGACGCGCTGAACCAGTTCCTCACCGTCGACCTCCCGGTGGCGCAGTCGCGTGACGCGGAAACGACGTCCATCGCGCAGCTGGTGGCCACGGCGAAGGCGGCCTCGGCGCAGGCCGCGGCCGAAACCGAGCAGGCGAAGCAGGAATCCGACCGCGCGATCGTGGAAGCCGCGGCCGCGATGAAGGCCGCTCAGGCCGCCAAGGACGCCGCGGCGGCCGCGCAGGGACACGCCGGCGAGGCCACGGACGCGGCGAACCGGGCCGCGTACGCGGCCGACCAAGCGGCGTTCACGGCGCGCAAGGCGATCGGCGCGGCCAACGCCGCGTCCCGTTCGGCGCACACCGCGGCGGTGGCCGCCGCACGGGCGGCCGCCGCGGCCGGCCAG
>NZ_JAMXQV010000041.1 GCF_024703995.1 Amycolatopsis iheyensis
ACCCGGAATGGCCCGCCGAGCCCGCTGGACCTCGACGATCTGCTCAGCCGACGCCGCAAAACCAAGTTCTTCCTCGCCCACCCCCGCGCGATCGCCGCGTTCGGACGCGAATGCACGGCCAGCCGGATCTACCCCGACACCACCGTCCTGGACGGGAAGCCGGTGATGGCCTGGCGCGGCGTCCCGATCCTGCCCTGCGACAAAATCCCCGTCACCGACACCGGAACCACCTCCATCCTCGCCATGCGCGTCGGCGAAGACGACGCCGGCGTAATCGGACTGCGGCCCAAAGAACTCCCCGACCAATACCAGCCCGGGTTGAACGTCCGGTTCATGGGGATCAGCGACCAGGCCGTGACGTCCTACCTGGTCAGCGGCTACCACTCCGCCGCCGTCCTCGTGCCCGACGCGCTCGGCGTCCTCGACCACGTGGAGGTCGGCCGCTCATGACCACCATGGACTCCCGCACCGCGGCGCGGCCCGTCGCCGACGTCCTCGCCTGGAGCAAAAGCCTCGTCGACCCGGCACTGCGCGTCGCCGCCGAAGGGCTGCCGGACGCGATGCGGCGGATCGCCGGCTACCACTTCGGCTGGGAAGACGCCCAGGGCGAGCCGGTCGCCGCGGACGGCGGGAAGGCGTTGCGGCCGGCGATCGTCCTGCTGTGCGCGGAGGCCACGGGCGCGGACCCGGTGGCCGCCGTGCCCGCGGCCGTCGCGGTCGAGCTGGTGCACAACTTCTCGTTGCTGCACGACGACGTCATGGACGGCGACACCACCCGCCGGCACCGGCCGACGGCGTGGACGGTCTTCGGCACCGGCGCGGCGGTCCTCGCCGGGGACGCGTTGCTGAGCCTGGCGTTCGAGCAGCTGACGCCGGAGGGCGCGAAGCTGCTGTCCCAGGGCGTGCTCGACCTGCTGGAAGGCCAGGCCGCCGACCTGGACTTCGAGCAGCGCGACGACGTCACGCCCGGGGAGTGCGTTCGGATGGCCACCGGCAAGACGGCGGCGCTGATCGCCGCGTCCTGCGAGCTCGGCGCGTTGCAGAGCGGCCGGGCCGACGCGGTGGAGCGCTTCGGCGAGTTCGGCCGGGCGGTCGGGCTGGCGTTCCAGCACGTCGACGACCTGCTCGGGATCTGGGGTGACCCCGCGGAGACGGGCAAGCCGGTGTTCTCGGACCTCCAGAACCGCAAGAAGTCGCTCCCGGTGGTGACGGCGTTGTCGTCCGGCACGGCGGCGGGCGCGGAGCTGGCGTCGCTCTACTCGGGCCGCGACCCCCTCGACGACGTCGAGCTGGCCCGCGCGGCCACGCTCGTCGACGAGGCCGGCGGCCGCCAGTGGAGCCAGGCCCAGGCGTCGGCACTGGTCGCGAAGGGCCTGCGAGAGCTGGCGGCGGTGAACCCGGTCCCCCGCCCGGCGGCCGAACTGGCCGCCCTGGCCCGCCTGATCACCACCCGCACCCACTGATCAGGGGCATCACACGTGATCAGAGGGGCATCACGTGTGATTGAAGGGGCATCACGCGTGTCTGGCGGGGCATCATCGCGATGCCCGCTCAATCACGCGTGATGCCTCCCTGATCACGGGTGATGCCCCTACTTGCCGGGGCGAGTGAGGCCCGACTTGTCCGCGTCGAGGCTCAGGATGTTCTTGTCCGTGTCGGACAGGGCCTTCGTGACCTGCGCCGACGGCGGGGTTGTCGACAAGTCTAGCAGGCGGATCGGGGCGTCGAGCTTGATGTACGTCGGGACGTACTCGGCCTTGTCGACCTTCCAGCGGTCGCCGTCGCGGACGAAGCGGAAGCGGGCCGCCGCGCCCTCCTCGGTGTCGCCGCGGGGTTCGGAGTGGCGGGCGACGCTGTTGCCGAGCCCGTAGGCGACCCACTTGTCGCCGATCTTCTCGAACGGCTGGACCACGTGCGCGTGGTGGCCGACGATCAGGTCGACGTCGTCGGACGCCAGGATCTTCTTGGCCTGCGCCTTCTGCTCGGCCGTCGGGTCGTGCTGGTACTCCACGCCCCAGTGCAGGCTCGCGATCACGACCTGCGCGCCGGCCTCGCGCGCCTTGCGGGCGGCCGCCAGGACGTCGTCGACGTCGATCTGGTTGGCCAGCCACGGCTTCCCGGCCGGCACCTTGATGCCGTTGAACCCGAAGGCGTAGGACACCTGCGCGACCTTCACGCCGTGGACGTCGAGGATCAGCGGTTTCGCGGCTTCCGCGGCCGAGCGCGCCGAGCCGGTGTGCTCGATGCCGACGTCGTCGAGCTTGTCCAGCGTCCGCTTCACGCCGTCGGCGCCCTGGTCGATCGTGTGGTTGGACGACGTCGAGCAGGTGTCGTAACCGGTGTCCTTGAGGGCGTCGGCGATCTCCGGCGGGGCGCTGAACGACGGATACCCGCTGTACGGGCCGCCCTCGGGCGCCAGCGGCGTCTCGAGGTGGCAGATGCCGAGGTCGGCGCCGGAGATCAGCGGCTTGATCCCGGCCAGCAGCGGCCGGTAGTCGATCTTGCCGCCGCCGCCGTCGGCCTCGGCCTGGTCGGTCAGCGCCGGGTGGATCAGGACGTCGCCGGTCGCGACGACGCTGAACGACCCGTCGGGCGCGGCGGCCGACGAGGACGTCGTTTCCGGGAACGGCGTCGGCGCCGGCCCCTGCCGGTCCGGGCTGCTGCAGGCGGCCGCCAAGAGGGCAACCCCCGCGAGTGCGGCGACGCGGTGCTTCGTCATCGATCCCCCTCCGGGCGTGGTCCGGGCCATCCTGCCAGCCGGGCAAATCCGGCAGAGACTCCCATCCCGGCCCTCAGCAACTTCCACCACAGTCGACAACACCGATCAGAACATTCGCACAGGACAAAACCGGACAACGCGCAGGACAGCGCGGAAAAAATACGATAAATGCCGCCCACTCGTGCCACGATGCAACTACCGAGAGTAGGTATCACTCCGCTAACTGCGGCTTGACGCTCCACGAACGGGTGTTTTGTAATACCAGTCACTCAGGGGCGCCCTCGCGCGCCACTCGAACCCCGGCCCCCATGGGAGCAACGATGTCCCCACACTCGCACAGGCTGCGTGCCTGGAGCGCTGTTGGTTGTTGTTTGATTTCCGGTGTGCTGTTGGCCTCGTGCTCCTCGGGCAAAGACACCGCGGCACCGCAGCAGCAGGCGCCGGCCAACGGCAAGATCACCCTCTACTACCTGCAGAAACAGGGTGACCAGCAGTACTTCGTCGAGCAGGCGCAGGGCGCGCAGGAGAAGGCCAAGGAGCTCGGCGTCGAGCTCAAGGTCGTCAACCTGGGCCAGGACGCCAACAAGGCGATCACCGAGCTGGACGCCGCGGTCGCGCAGGGCGCGAACGGCGTCGCCATCGTCGTCCCGGACCAGGCCATCGGCCCGCAGGTGATCGACAAGGCCAAGAGCGCGGGCATCCCGCTCATCGCCTCCGACGACGTCATCAAGGACGGCACCGGCGCGAAGGCCCCGTTCGTCGGCTTCAACGGCAGCCAGATGGGCGAGTCGGTCGGCACCGAGGCCGGCAAGCTCTTCAAGGCCGCCGGCTGGACCGCCGCCGACACGAAGATCATCAGCGCCTACAAGCAGGACCTGTCGGTCTGCACCGACCGCGTCAACGCCGCGAAGACCGCGTTCGGTAAGGCCGGCGACGCGAGCGTCCAGGTGATCGACGTCGGCACCGACAACTCCCCCGTCGACGCGCAGAACCGCTCCGGCGCGGTGATCGGCTCCAACCCGGGCGTCAAGCACTGGGTGGTCTGGGGCTGCAACGACGAGAACGAGACCGGCGTCGTGACGGCGCTGGCCAACTCGGGCGTGCAGGCGGGCAACATCATCGGCGTCGGGCTCGGCGCGTACCTCGACTGCAAGGACTGGGCGGCCGGCAAGGACACCGGCAACAAGTCCGCGCTCTACATCTCCGGCGCCGAGGTCGGCCGCTCGGCGATCCAGGTGCTGGTCGACAAGGTGAAGAACGGCAAGGAGCTGCCCGCGGAGACGATCGCGAAGACCACGATCGTCAACAAGGACAACTACAAGCAGGCCGGCGTCAACTGCACCTGACCAGACCCCTCGTGAGTGTTTAGGGCGGTTCTAGCCAACCATCTTATGACGACCTACTGTGGTGGTATGGCTCACTCACACCAAGTTAGCGCAGGTCAGGGCGGTCGACAGCCGATCTTGGACTCCTATGCGCGGCTGTCTCGCAACCAGCGGGGGAAGCTGGAGAAGTGCGAGACCCAGCACGCCGACAACCGCGAAGTGATCACGCGGTTGGGCGGTGTGCTGGGCGAGGAGATCTCCGACCCGAAACTCTCCGCCTGGAACCCGAAGGTCCACCGCCCCGGCTGGGAACGGATCATGAAACGCGTCGCCGCACGCGCGTGTGACGGCGTGGTGCTGTGGAACACCGACCGGGGGTGGCGGCAGTCGCCCGATCTTGAGGACATGTTCAAGCTGATCGAGGGGTTCGACTCGTTCACTGTCGCCTCATCGCACGGTCGGTATGACCTCTCGGACTACAACGATCGGTACCAGTTGCGGCAGGAGGTCGCGCATAACCAGCGCAACTCCGACGAGGCTTCGCAGCGGATCTCGCGCCGGTTCGACACGCTGCGCCGCAAGGGCATCCCGCATAATCAGGGCCGCACTTTCGGGTTCCCCGGTCTGGACCGGACGATCTCCCGGGAGGAGGCGCTCGACGAGGACGGCAACGACACCCGGGAACAGGTTCCGGCAGAACTGGTCGAACGGGAGCGGGCCGCCCTGCGCGCAGCAACGGCAGCAGTACTGGCCGGGGTGTCACAGATTCAGTTGTGCGACGAGTGGAACGCGGCGGGGCTGCTCACGGTCACCGGCGGAACCTGGGTTCCGGCGAAGGTCAAGGCGGTGCTGCTGCGGCCGCGCAACGCGGGGTTGATCGAGCACGACGGCGAGATCGTCGGGCACATGTCGGGCGATCCGATCGTCGATCCGGGTGAGTTTGAGCGGTTGCGGGCTTTGTATGCCGGGCGGACGCGGGGGCGGCGGCCGGGGTTGTCCTATGTCGGGTCGGGTATCGCGACGTGCCCGGGGTGCGGCAAGAAGCTGTCCGGACGTCCACACGTCGGGGAGCACCCGGACGGGACCCGGCGGCGGCAATACGCGTGCACGAAGGCACGCGGCGGGTGCGGGAAAGTCGCTGCCGACGTGCGGTCGGTGGACCGGGAGATCCGAGGAATGGTGATCGCCCGGATGTCGGACAAGACGCACGCGGCGGCGATCAAGGCCGTCCGGGCACGAATCTCCGATCGGCTCGCGCAGGTCGACCGGGAAATTGCCGAGTGTGAGGCGCGGCAGGAAGCGATCGCGGCGAAGTGGGGCGCGCGGAAGATGACGGACAAGGCGTTCGACCGGGCAAACGAGCCCCTGATCGCCGATCTGGCGCGGCTGGAGGCTGAGCGGGAGGAATTGACCGGCGGGAACCCGGAAGGCCCCACAGAGGCGATGAGCCGCGAAGAGGCGGCGGAGAAGTGGGACGCCGCCGACGTCGGCGAACGGCGCGCAATGCTGGCCGACGCCCTTGGCCGGGACACTCTCTACGTAGACCCGTCCGCCCGAACCGGATTCCGCACGTTCAACCCGAAGCGTGTCCGCGTCGAGCCCTTCCAGTCCGGTGCGACGGCGCGCCCGTCCGTGCCCTGAGCGGCACGCCGAAGAACGACGGATACTCGGGTCTGCTCAGCATGAGCGGTAGCCGACGATCAGGTTCCCTTGCCCGCGTTGCTGCGCGAGCGTCAGCCGCCCGATCTGTGGCCCGGGGTTCGCGTGCGGGGTGTCGTCGGTCATTCCGCTGAAATCCAGGTGGCACGCATCCACCGACAACGTGCCGTCCGGGTTGGACCGGGACGCCTGCCCGGAGAGGTAGAGGTTGTTCACGTAGTCGCCCGCTGCCGTGACTTCTGCGGCCATCGCGCGGATCGCGGCTGGGCAGTCGAGTACATGCCGGGCGTCGGCGAGTTGCCGCCCGGCGGCGGGCGCGAAGACGAAACACGCGTCGGCGACAGCGTCCGGTGTCGGGCGGGCGATCCGTTCCGCCAGAAAGTCAACCATGCTCGCCGGAGTCCGAGGCAAGATCCGGGCCACGGCTTCATCGTGCGCCTGATCCAATTCTTGTTGGGTTTGGCGGGCGTGGCGGGCGGAGTCCACCGCCAGCATCACCCACCCCGCCGCGACCATGACCACCCCGAGCGTCAGAGCCGCCAGCGTTTGCCAGCGCCGCATCTGCAACCGCAACATCACCAGCGCGGCCACTGCGGCACCGGTCACCGCGACCCCAGCCAGCAGCACCCACCACCACGGGTCCACATAGGTCAGCAACCACACCCCGACCACCAGCAGCGGCACCGTCACCCGCCACACCGGCGGCACGCGCCGAGCCACCACCAGCACGGCCACGAGAACACCGACACCGCCGAACAACCAGGGCCACATTTCCCAGCCGGACAGCCACCACGCCACCAGCGCGAGAATCCCCGCACCGATCAGCGCAGGCATACGCACCGCGCGTTCGATCGCCGCGCGTCGCCGCGTCCGGTCCCGGTCGCGGGCTGCTTTCCTCTCCCCGGCGGCGGCCACACCGTCTAAGAATTTTCCTCCGCCCATGTCCCTAGGGTGCGCTCCTAACTGCGGTAACGCCACCATGTCGATCATTTGATCGACATGGTGGCGGTAACGCGACATTCGCAAGTCAGCCGTTCTGTCGCCGCTGTGGCCGTTGCTGCGCTAGTCGGGCATCGATGCGGTTGAGGATCACCGCAAGGGCGCGGATCTGCTCGTCGGTCATCGGTGGCCAGTCCGCGACCGTCACGGCCCACCGGTCGACCGCTTCGGCGTCCAACCGTGCCTGTTGCTGTGGATAGGTCTCCCGCGCGACCGGTTCCGGATCGGTCGTCTCGGATGTGCGCTCGTTCCTGCCGCCGTGGATACCGTCCTGATCGGTGCGGGCTGGTTCATCGGTTCCTCGCTTGCTGTGTCGCCGGGTGGCGGGGTGGGTGGTTGCGGGGTGTCTGGCGTGCTGGTTAGCCATCGCGCCCCCCGCCGCCGTCGTCAGGGAGGGACCCGGACGCGTTCCCAGAATCGGCCGGTTTTCGGCCCGATCCGGGGTCAGGCCGGCGGCGGGTCCCTGGGGTCCCTGACCCGTGTTCGCGCTGGTCAGAGCGGGGACTTTCGGGTAGGGACCCGTCAGGGAGAAGTCCCTGAGTCCCTGCCGGGTCCCTGCCCGCATCCCTGCCGTCCCCGTCCCCGGAACCCGCGTCGTCGCGGTCCCGGCGGGCGAGTGCGGCGGCCACGTCGTCGGCGCGGATGACCTTGTTCCCATCCGACTTGACCGGCCCCACCCCGTGCGGCGCGAGCGCGGCCGTGAGGTCCCGGAACGTCCACTCCCCGTACTCGCCGGGATCGTGCCGGGCCAGCCGGTTCAAGACCACCTGAGTCCGGACCCGCTTCTCTCCGTCCAGCACCGCAGCGACGTCGGCCAGGTGATCCGCGACAACCGGGGCCGCGTCGAGCTGCGGGCGTGCGCTGGACTCGACCGCCCGGCCCGTCTCCTCAATCAGCGCAACCGCCCGCCCGATAACCGGGGTGACGTCGTCGGCCCCGTCCTCGAACGGCACGTAGAAAGTGCGCACCAGCTCGAACGTCTCATCAGTGACGCCGACCGCGACACAGGTTCCCCGGTCGGTGTTGATCCGCAGTTCGGTCGCGCGGATACCGGCCGCGTACTTACCGGACCCGAGTAGCCCGTCATTGGCCACCTGATCGGCCACGCTGAACGCCACTCCACAGGAGACGTTGCGGGTGACCTCTCGGGGGATGCTGTCCTTTGTGGGCGACTGGGTGGCCAGCAGCAGCACAATCCCGTACTTGCGTCCTCGCTTGATCAACCGCACGGCCAGTTCGGCGGCCTTCTTGCCGTACTTGGGATGCTGGAACAACTCGTGACACTCGTCGATCCCACACACCAGCGGGTGCAAGCCGAGCCCCGCCTTGTCGGCGAGCTTGCGCGAGACCTTCGGCGGGCGGCCCGGCTGCTCTCCGAGGATCTTCCCGCGTCGCTCCATTTCGGTCAGCAGATCGGCCAGCGCCTGTGTCGCCGCTTCGGCGACGCTGTCATCCATCCCCATCCGGTAGCGCGACAGCCGGGGCCGGAACGGTTCGAAGTCCGGGGACTCACCCATCACGAACGCCCACAACTCCGCCGTGGGATCGAGTGCCGCGCCCAGCAGCAGCGTCCGCAACGCCGCCGACTTCCCTTGCCCGGGACGGCCGCCGATCAGCCAGTTCACCCCGAGCAACGGCGCGTTGATCACGGTTCCGCGTTGAGACAGTCCGAACGGGACACCCTCGAACACGTCGACCTGTCCATCGGCCACCAGAGGCCATCCGCCGGCCCCGCCCCGCAGGACGCCCTTGTCGGCGACCCACAGATCCAACACTCCGTCTTCGTCTCCCTTGGTAGGCCACGTTTCCAGCGACGCCCGACCCAGGTTCGCGGCCAATTTGGACCGACGCGCCGCGACCATGTCCGCGGTCACCCCCAACGGCAACCGGACCTGAGCGAACGTCCCGTCACCATCCTTACGGGCGGCCACGGTGTAGACCAGCTCTCCGCCGTCGCGGTAGAACCGGTCCAAAGGCGCGATTCCTAGGTGCGCCAACGCCTTCGAGATCATCCGTTCGTCGATCCACGAATCGGCGTCGTCGCGGTCCGGGCGGACCAGCCACCCGGCACCCGGGGAGCGGTCACGTCCCTCGAACGCCGCCGCCACCGCCCACACCACCGGAACTACGACTAGCAGCAGCGGCACCACGACCCTGAGCGCCGACCACATGGTTTCCACTCCCGTGTAGACGTCGGCCAGCCACGGCCACATGTCGGCCCGGTCCATCACCGAATCAACCAGCCACAGCACCCCGACCACCGGAGCGGCAACCCGGACCGTGATCACCACCCGGCGCACGGCAATGCCGAGCTTCGCCCAACGCGCCGTCGCATCGGAGCGGATCAGCTCCTGCGCGGCCCGGCGTGCTTCGGCGTCCCCGGCCAGCCGTGCCCGACGGGCGTCGGCGCGGAGATCGGCGTAGGTTGCCCAGTTCCAGAACTTGACCAGCCACCGCCAGTTCCCGCGCGCCACGAACCACACCAGCCGCAGCACGTCCACCGGGGCCTTCCGCGCCCGGTAGGCGACCAGTGACCGTGCCCGGACCATCGGCCCGGACCGCCAGACCCGTCCGGCCGCGTCGGCGACCCGCCGCCACGCCGACACCCGATCGGGCATCGTCCGGCCCCGGGGTTGGGGCAAGGTGTCGTCGATCAACTCGCCGTCGAGCACCGGGCCGACGTGTTCGACGTCTCGCCCGGCGGCGGGGGCCAGCGCGTTGTGTTCGTGGTTCTCCCGGTTCGGCTCACTCATTGACCCGCACCCCCTTGCCGGTCTCCGCCGACAGGGCGGCCGCGAGCCGGGAGGACAGGCCCCGGGAACACCCGGTCGCCTCTCGCACCCACGCCGGGGTGATCTCCACACCGGGCGTCCACGCGGTACGGGCGTCGGTGAGGTAGTCGGCGAACAGCTTCCGCCGAACCGGTCGTGACGCCGGTTCCGGTGCCGCCGGTTCGCCAACCGGCCCGCTCGGCTCTTCGGCCGGTCCGGTCGGTTCGGGAACGGCCGTGTTCGGTTCGTGGACCGGAGCGGCCGGTTGCCGAGCCGGGGTCGGTTCCGCAGCGTCCGCCCGGTCGGTGGCGTTCATGAACGCCACCGACACCGCGTCGGTGAGCTTGTCCCGCAGATCGGTGACCGCTTCGGCGGCGACGAACACCACCAGCGGCGGAACCGAGTGCAAGACCACTCCGGCCGGCGACCCGGAAACCCACGATGACCAGGTGTTCATCACATACGTAGCGGCCAGCGTGAGCCACTTCGCCGCCCGTACCCACGCTCCCGTGTGGACCTGATACCGGGCGGTGACCTGTTCGGCCCGCAGGATGGCCAGCAGGACCAGACACACGGTCGGGTCCAGCAGCCACGCCGTCAGCCACGGCAGCGACCCGAACGCGGCTCCGGCGGCAGCGAACCACTGCACGTTGGCCGTGGTGAACGCCAGCCCGAGCACGATCCCCGACCAGCACAGCCGGTCCACCTGCGCCCGGACTCGCTCCACCCGCAGCGCCACCACGTCGGGGTGGGTCTGCCAGCGCCGGACGTCGGCCGCTTCGGCGGCGTCCTTCGCGAGTCGTGCTGCCCGGCCCGCTACGGCCGCCGGGTTCTCGTCGTGGTTGGTTGTCGTCATCGGCGACCACCGCCCCGGCGACGGGTGTTGGTGGTGTCCATGGACGTGACCGTCAGAAGCCGCGTCAGGACGTGGGCCGCGATCAGGTCCGGCACTCCGAGGACCACGAGCACCAACGTGGGGTTGTGCACGTGCGTGATCACCAGCCACTGAGCGCCCGTGAACGCTGCTCCCGTGAACAGCACCCGCCCGGCGAGCGACACCACCCGTGAACTTGCCCGCGCCGCGTCGGCGGCCCGGCGAGCCTTGCGAGCGCTCCACCGCCAGACCATGAACAGCGCCAGCAGCACCCCGACCCCGGCCAGGATCTGCGTGGGCGTGAGGTTGACCGTCATCGCGCCTCACCACCTTCACGGCGGTGCAGCCAGACCGGGTACAGGGCACGCCGATCGGTGTCAGGCAGCGCGCCCCACACCCCGACCGTGTCCGGCCCGGCGGTGCGCAACTCGAGTTCCCGGCACTGGTCGATCACCGGGCATCCGGCACACAGGTGCGCGGCCAACTCCCGGTCCGGCGAGTCCTGTCCGGACAGTTCCGGGATGTCGGCCCGGTCGAACGCCCAGAAACACAGACCGTCCCGGGCTACCACTTCGCTTAGGACGTCGTCCGGCACCTCGGCGTACCGGTCGAGCCGAGCGGCCATCTCCGTGTAGGCATGGTCAGTCATCGCGCACCGCCGTTCAGCACGCGAAGCACTTCAGTCGCCGGAATGACCAGGCGGGAGCGGCGGCGCAGGGCGCGGATCACTCCGCCTCGGATAGCCGAGCAGACGCAAGACTCGGAAACCCCGAGGTTCCACGCGGCCTGACGGATGGACAGAACCGCCGAAGATCGGGCGTTGCGGGTTGTGCTTTTCATTGGGTTGACCCTTACTCTTGGCTTCGACCTGCGGTTTTGCAGGCCGTTGCCAATCAGTAAGCCGTCAACGCGAAAAAGCCACTATGTCAAGGCGTGAATAATAAATTTACGGACGGAATATCCGCAGGTCGAGGCGACATGAGAACGACGCGATATTCTGTAAAAGAATGTTGAGGTGGCGGAATATTCTCCGCCGGAATACTCAGCTACTGGGCGCGTTTGACGTCCGCGAACAGCTCGCGGAAGTCCGCGCCTGCGCCTGCGCCGTAGGTGTCAAGCTCCTGCTCCAGCTCCGAGGACACCATGAGCAGGGTCGGGCGACTCCGGCGGCCGTTCTGAAGCGCCTGGATGCCCAGCGCTGCTGCCTCGTCGACGTCGCCCCGCCTGGCAGCGATGACGGCTAGCGTGAGCTGAGCCTCTGCAATACGCATCGGGGCCGTCGGGACACCTTCCGGACTGACGCTGCGGCGCATGACTTCCTCCGCGTTGCGCTGAGCTAGTTGATCCTCGCCGACCAGTCGGTAAGTGTCCATTGCATAGAAATCCCACTTGTCCGGGTCGACCACAAAGTGATTGTCCGGCCGATCCGGGTACGGCAAATGTCCCAAAAGTTCACTGCCCGCGTCGAGTGACTTATGAACTTCCTCGACCATTCCCATGCGCGCGTAAGCTTTCGCCTGCTGGCCGTAGAGCTGAACGGCGACAGAATGAGACGGTGCGGCCAGAGTGCCGGACTCGGCAGCAGGAATGACCGCGCGGTAGTTTCCCGCAGTCAGGTGGAACCACGCCAGCATTTCATGTGCCCATCCGACGATCCCAGGATCGCCAGCTTCCTTGCCCAGCTCCATCGCCATGCGTCGCGTCGCCTCAGCCGCCCGCGCGTCACCCACGTCGTACTCAAGGCATCCCACCAAAAGCGCCAGCGTTCCGGCCTTCGCGAGCACTTCGCGATGCTGCCCCAACGTCAGCCGGTTTTCGAGTAGTTCGGTCATCTTGCCGAGCCACTCCTTGCCGGTCGCCATGAGTTGGCGGGCATCAGCATGCGGATAGTCGCAACACAGTTGTTCAACAGTGATGTTCAGGGCATCGATCGTGGAAGAGTCGATTGCCGAAGCGCGGACCCGACGAAGCAGTTCGAGCGTGTCCATGCCCGTATTCACGACAAGAAGCTCGTCTCGCACCTCAGGCGTAACTAGACCAGATTTCCGCGCGTCACCAGAGTTCAATCGCTGGCCAGTCGTGAGGTGCTGGAACCTCAAGCGACTTTGCCCTGGAAAGTCGAACCAGAGTAGATGCTGTGGTAGATGAAGAATCTTGGCGTAGTTTCGGAGGGTTTCAAGATTCTGCTCAGGCTTACCGTTCTCCAGCTTGCTCACCTGAGCTTGGGTGAGCCCTAGCCATCGCCCTAACAGCTCCTGATTCAGCGCCTTGCCGAAGAGTTGCAGATGGCGCGGATGATTACGGTAGGCCTTCAACACCTTGCCGATGTGCTGACTTTCGAAAGCCGCCCGGAACTCGTCCGTCTCGAAGAACTCATTCCGCAATTGAGCTGGGGGAGTTCGAAGCTGGTCGCGCTGTTCCCGATGACACTTGCTACACAGGCGCGCCGTGTTGTCGGCGGCGAGCGGCGTTCCGCATCCCTGACAGCGACGATCGCCGGAGGTGCCGGCCGCGCGTTGCGAACCGCCGGAAGAGCTCATCGGATCCCCTGTCGCTGGTAACGCTGTCCTCCCTCTGACCAGCGTACCTAGCGCGCCCGACTCCCACCAGTGAGTGAAGTCGATCATCAAGAGAACGTGTCCTGACCTGGCGTTATGCCGACCTCGGCATGTCGCATGCCGAGGGTGATATAGACCAGCCGGTTGCACAGCGTGACGGTTGAACCAGCAAGACCGAGCTTGCTCTGGGCGCGTGCCCGGAAGCCTGAACGCCCCTCGACCGAACAGCGACGTGAACACATGCTCCTAACGGCATCGCTTACCACCGGCGTCGCCCGCGTTACCAGCGGAATATTGAAGTCAACTCGACTGGTCGACGAGATTTTAGGCATCGATCACGTCGACTGGGAAACCACGCTCATGGTTGGCGACGTCGAATTCCATCGAAGCAAATCCGGACCATATCCAGATCATCAAATGCGAATTAGCGTGCGGCCGTCGGCGGAATATGCGGCCTTGAATTACATGGACAATCGCGATTCGGAAATGACAATCGCCAACTCTTTCAATCCAAAGCGTCCGGTTCCCGATGTGAACCTCATCTTTAATGGGACTACGGGGGCAGTGTTTCCACGAACGGCTGCCATCCGGATTTCGGATGCGCGGGCGGCGTTGATCGAGTGGTTGGACACCAGGAAGCGGCCGACGTGCATCGAGTGGCGGCCTTACGACTCCTACTGACTGTTACACCTGAAAGCAAAGGGGGATATGCACATGTCTGCGGATGGATATCCGACTCGACTGCGGGAGGCCCAGGCGGATATCTTCCGCCGGATGCCCAATGGGAAATCATCGAAGGATGAATGGGTTGAGTTTCATCGACACAATGCACGAATGTTCAAGTCGATGTCTATTACCGACCCTGGCCGCAAGGATGAAGCGTTGTGGCATTTCGGTATTCAGCTTCGCTGCATTGAGCGACACACCGGAAAGCCCGAGTGGAAAACTGACTATGAAAGTGGCAGGGAAAGGAAACTGGCATGATGGACGCACGCATATCACCCAACTTTCACTGGTTGGAGATTCCGTGAGCGGCATCGAGTGCGGAAAGCGGAAGAACGCCTCTTTTCCTCGTACGCTGCGCGAGGCTCACGATAACTCGTGGTTGCGGATGCCAAGTCGGAACGCTCCAGTGTCGGTATGGGTCGAATTCAGGCGGGCGAATGTCCGGATGTACAAGGCCGTTGCGGATATCGATCGAGGTCACCACCACGAGGCACTGTACTGGCTCAATCGTGAGCGCGCCGAAGTTGACACCTTGATGGCAAAGCCAGAATGGAAGTCGCTATATGGACGAGAGGGGGTGAATCCGTCCGACTCCGCCGCGAGTGCGGGGGCGGGTGAATCGGTGAGCGTGACGCGTCCTCCGGATGTTCCATTGGGCGCACGAATTCGCGCACTGCGCGCCGAGCGCGAAATGACCCTAATGGAGCTTGCAGCCCTGTCGAAAGTTTCAAAGACGACATTGATTGAGATCGAGGCTGAGCGTCGACCGGTCCGACTACTGGATATCGTAGCCCGCTTGGCGGACGCATTCGACATAGAACGTGGAGAACTGGCATTAATGGCTCTACGCGACTTTGAGACAAATAGAGGAGGGTGGGAGTCCGATGAAGAAAGTTCTTCCAAGTCGGAAAATGGCGACAGACGGGGAGGTTAAGGCCGAAATCTGATAGTCGTGCGCGTCGACAACTAGAAGAAAGGAGGGGCGAGTGAGTCAGGAACGGTCGAACATTTCCCGGCACATCGATGCCACCAGCGTCAATCTCAAGACCTTTGCGGAAAGCTTCAATTCTGGCCTTGCTTCGCCCGAAGAGGTGAGAAGTTGTGCGGGATTACTTAGCGCACTGGCCGACGTCTTAAACCTACATGCCGACATGATGTCCAAGTCCAAACCGAGTAGTCGACATGCCCTAAGGGAGCCTCCAGGGTAATGCTCATCTGGGGAATTGGCTCTCTGGTCATTTTGGCAGTTCCGTTAGTAGCGGCAGCAGTCTGGATCCACGGGGAATACCGCAGCAGTAGGAGTCAAAGGAAGTTTCTTAGCCGCTACCTTGAGCGTTCAGCGGCAAGGCACCACGAGCGGTCGACGCGAAGTCTGGCAATTGCTGAAACGAGTGTTACGTCGAAAGTTTCACGCGACCCGGTTCCTGGTGATTCTAATCTAGATGGACGCTTCTTCGGGCAACTACCTTTGCCGAAGCGGCCGCGAGCCTATGTGCAGCGTCCGACACCATATCTGCGACCGTCGACCTTGCCGCCAGATGAAGAGCTTGTAAGACGCATCCTGAGTGGACTTCACAGGCTCAAGTAGCAACAAAGTCAATTTCAGTTGGGAGCACAATAGGTAATGGCAAAGCGTCAGTCAACGAAAGAGGAACTTCAAGCCGCTGCGGCCGCCTTGGAGGCCGCCAGTTGTGGAGACATGAACCAGGCGCGGTTTATGAATAAGCTTCTCGAAATGACAATAGAAGACAACGACAAAGCGGCCGAAAATGACTCCAACTAACCGTGCGCTTTCAGCTTCTCATGCAGTCGTTAAGGTCGCCACTCCGGAGTCATCGATCGCGTCTGGACAACAATTGAAGGAGCTCACAAAATAAAAACAAGGGGTTGAGCTACCGGCGAGCAAGGACGAATCTTGACGAAGGAAGCCCTGTGACCACCCGGTCAACCAGGCCGTAAAGGGCAGAAAGAATGCACGTGAAGCAACCTATGCAACCCCACTGTGATCCGCCGACAGGCTCCGTTGCGGCAGTCGTTGCGGAACTGCGTGCAGTACGAGTGGCGTGCGGGCTGTCGCAGCGAGCTGTAAGTCGGGCGATTGGAATTTCGCACGCTACGGTGTCGCGGTTGGAACTGCGCTTGGAATCCGGCAGCACGGCCTACTCGCATTCCCAGGTGACAGATTTGGCCGCCTACGCCACCGTGCTCGGTTACACGCTGCAGTTCGTCTTGGTTGCCGACTGGTCGACACCGGAGAGTTCTGACGATATCGCCGACGACACGGCACCTCCTATTCCGATGCTGGAGACGGGTCCAAGGCGGAAGACGCTAGCCGTGAACCGCCCCGGTCGGAACCTGTCGCAGCGCAATGCTCGGTTACTGGCCGCGCGAAACGCCGGAACGCCGGTTGTCGAACTGTCCCGCGAGTTCGGTCTTTCGCTGAGCTGGACTGGGGCGCTATTGCGCAAGCTCGGTGCCGACATGCCGGAGAGCGGACGTGGGTTCAAGCGTCAGCTCGACCAGCAGACCGTTATTGACCAGTACGAGAGCGGTCTGCCAGTCCGCGAAGTCGCCGAACTGAACGACGTCTCCTATGGCTATGTGTACCGGTTGCTCCGGGCGGCAGGGATACCGATGCGCCCACGCGGCGGCAAGACCACGTGAGCGCGACCGCGACACTGTTCACCGAGGTCACATGTAGGTAACCAAAAGATGCTCAGCTCTAACCGCCCTAAACACTCACGACCGCCGTACGGAAGGCGACCATGTCCAGCTCTCCTGCCGCGCTCGCCGTCGAGGGCATCGGCAAGCGCTTCTCCGGCGTCACCGCCCTCGACGACGTCTCGCTGGAGATCCGCTCCGGCGAAGTCCTCGCGCTGATGGGCGAGAACGGCGCCGGGAAGTCGACGCTCCTGCGCGTCCTCTCCGGTGACCAGGGCCCCGACGACGGCCGGCTCCTCCTGGACGGCACCGAGGTCACGTTCGACACCCCGCGCGCGGCGATGGCCGCCGGGGTCCGCGTGATCTACCAGGAACCCGAGATCATCCCGCACGTTTCGGTGGCGGAGAACGTCTTCGTCGGCGAGCTCCCGGCCAAGGCGCGGGTCTTCAACCGCCGCACGCTGCTGAAGGCCACGCACGACGCGCTCGTCGAGTACGGCTTCGAAGGCGTCCTCAACCCGGCGACGCTCGGCGTCGCCCTCTCCCCCGCGCAGCGCCAGCTCGTCGAGATCCTGCGCGTTCTCACCGCGGCCACGCCGCCGAAGGTGATCGCGTTCGACGAACCGACGTCGTCGCTGTCCGAGCACGAGGTCGAGGCGCTGTTCCGGCTGATCGGGCGGCTGCGCGACAGCGGTGTCGCGGTCGTCTACGTCTCGCACCGGATGAAGGAGATCTTCCAGCTCGCCGACCGCGTCGCCGTGCTGCGCGACGGCAAGCTCGTCGGCGTCCAGCAGGTCGCGGAGACCGACGAGCCCGGCCTGGTCCGGATGATGATCGGCCGCGACCTTTCGGCCCTCGAGCGCCGCGTCACGCAGGACACCGGCGAAGTCGTGCTGAAGCTCGACGACGTCACGACCGACGACGTCACCGGCATTTCGCTGCAGGTCCGCGCGGGCGAGGTCGTCTGCCTGGCCGGCCTGGTCGGCGCCGGCCGCTCCGAGCTGGCCCGGGCGATCGTCGGCGACCTGCCGATCCGGTCCGGGACCGTCGAACTCGGCGGCAAGCGGCTGCGCGCGCACAACCCGGGTGACGCCGTGAAAGCGGGCATCGGCTTCGCGCCCGAAGAGCGCAAGACGGACGCGTTGCTGATGCAGCGGTCCGTACGCGACAACATCTCCATCTCGGTCCTGGACCGCCTTCGCCGCTTCCGCGTCGTGAAGCGGGCGAAGGAACGCGCGCTCGTCGAGGAGTACATCAGCGAGCTTCGCGTGCGTACGCCGTCGATGGAGCAGGAAGTCCGGAAGCTCTCCGGTGGCAACCAGCAGAAGGCCGTGCTCGCGCGGTGGCTCGCGCGGCGGCCGAAGCTGCTGATCCTCGACGAGCCGACCCGAGGCGTCGACGTCGGCGCGAAGGCCGAGATCTACCGGATCATCGACGGCCTCGCCGCGGAAGGCATCGCGCTGCTGGTCATCTCCTCCGACCTGCCCGAGGTGCTGACGCTCGCCGACCGCATCCTCGTGATGCGCGCCGGGCGCTTGGCCGGCGAGATCGGCCGCGAAGAGGCGACCGAGGAAGCCGTGCTGACCCTCGCCATCCCCGAAACCGAACCAGCCGTGGAAGAAGCCCAGGAGATCGGCGCATGAGCACCCCCACCAAGGAAACTGTCGCCCCCGCGGCACCGCCCCAGCCAAGCGCCGCGCGCCGCGTGCTCACCGGCATCGGCGTGCAGAACTCGAGCCTGATCATCACGCTGATCGCGTTGATCGTGCTGCTGAGCATCCTGAACGACAACTTCCTGCGCACCAACAACCTGCTGCTGATCGGCAGCGCGATCACCATCATGGGGCTGCTGGCCCTGGTGCAGACGCTGGTGATCATCCTGGGCGCGCTGGACATCTCGGTCGGCTCGATGGCCGGGCTCGCGTCGGTCATCTCCGCGATGGTGTTCACCTCGACCGGCAACGCCGAGGTCGGCATCCTCGCCGCGATCGGCGTCGGCATCGTCTGCGGCCTGATCAACGGCATGATCATCATCTTCGGCCGGGTCAACCCGGTGGTCGCGACGCTGGCCATGCTCGCCACCTACAAGGGTGTCGCGCAGGTGATCTCGGACGGCAAGTCGCAGGGCTACACCGGCGGCGACGACCTGTTCATCTTCCTGGCCAAGGGCGCGATCGCGGGCCTGCCGTCGCTGGTCTGGGTGTTCCTGATCGTCGCGGCGCTGCTGCACTTCCTGCTCAAGTACACCGACATCGGCCGCAACGTCTACGCCATCGGCGGCAACGACACCGCGGCACGGCTGGCCGGCATCAACATCAACCGGTACATCATCGGCGTGTACGCCCTCGCCGGCGTGGTCGCGGCGGTCGCGGGCATCCTGATCACCGCGCGCACCGGGTCCGGCCAGCCGGTGTCCGGGTCGGAAGGCCTGGAGCTGCAGGCCGTCACCGGCGCCGCGCTCGGCGGCACGATGCTCAAGGGTGGCCGGGGATCGATCATTTCGACCGTGCTCGCGGTGATCATCCTGGGTGTGCTCGACAACGGCATGTCCGGCCTCGGCATCAACCCGTTCTGGCAGAACGTCGCCCACGGCGCCCTGCTCGTGATCGCGGTCGTGCTGCAGCAGCTGCGCAGCGGGGAGCGTCGCGTCGGCCTGCCCGAGTGAATCTCCACGCGCGCATCGTGGACGAGCTCGGAAGGCTCATCGTCGAAGGCGTCCTCGGGGACGGGCAGCCGCTCGTCCCCGAGGAGCTCGGCCGCCGCTTCTCCGCGTCCCGGACGGTGGTCCGCGAAGCTTTGCGGGTGCTGGAATCCAAGGGCATGGTGACCGCGCGGCCGCGGGTCGGCACGTGGACGCTGCCGCCCGAGGCGTGGGACGCGATCGACCCGGACGTCATCGGCTGGCGCGTCAACGGGCCCGACGGCCGCCACCACCTGCACGAGCTGCTGGAGCTGCGGCTGACCATCGAGCCGCAGGCGGCGCGGCTGGCCGCGCAGCACCGGCGGCCCGACGAGCTCTCGGCGATGGCCGCGGCCTACGAGCTGATGGCGGACGCGGTCGAACGCCAGGACACGGCGGCCTTCCACGACGCCGACTCGCGGTTCCACGCGGCCTTGATCCGCGCGTCCGGCAACGCGCTCATCGCGCAGCTGCAGGTGCCCGTCGTGGCCGCGCTGCGGGCGCACGGCGAGCCGCTGGAGCTGGTCGCGCACTCCCGGGTGCTGACGCTGGTGCTGGCGAAGAACGCCGACGGCGCCGAGTCCGCGTCACGCCGGATGCTGGAAACCGTTGCGGCGTACCGGTGATCGGTACCTTGACACGGTTACCGGGACGCGCTTCACTCGCTGCGACCCACCCGCCGCCATGACGTGCTGAGGAGGACGCTTCCATGCGTTTCCCGGGTATTCGTGGCTTCGGCGTGCTCGCGGCCGCCGCGGTGGCGGGCAGCCTGCTGACCGCTCCCGTCGCTTCCGCCGCCGTTTCCTGCGCCGTTTCGGACGAAATGGTCGCCGCGGGCAACTACTGGGTGGCCAACGGGACGAACCTCGACGCGCCGGACTGGCAGAACGCGACGTTCCACGTCGGCAACCTCGCGCTGGTCCGGACCACCGGGCAGTCGAACCACAAGACGCTGCCCTGGGCGCAGGCCAACGGCTACCAGCTGCCGCTCGACCCGAAACGGCCGTTCTTCCCGGACAACCAGGCCGCCGGCGAGGCGTACCTGGACCTGTACACCTACTTCCACCCGGAGATCTCGCTCGACTCGATCCGCACGCGCGTCAAGGACGAGGTCGCGTCGGTTCGGGCCGGGCACCGCGACTACTGGAACTACGTCGACGCGCTGAACATGGCGATGCCGTCGTTCGCGCGGATGAGCGTGATCGACCAGGATCCGTCCTATCTGGACGCGATGGACAAGCTGTTCCGGTCGTCGGAACACAAGCTGTTCAACGACTTCACCGGTCTGTGGTACCGCGACGCGCGGTTCACCGGCTCGGGCGTGTTCTGGTCGCGCGGCAACGGCTGGGCCCTCTCCGCGCTGACGAAGGTGCTGCAGGTCCTGCCGGCGAACGACCCGCGCCGGCCGGAGTACCTGCGGGTGTACAAGAAGATGGCGTTCTCGCTGTCCCTGCTGCAGCGGCGTGACGGCTTCTGGAACTCGGACCTGCTGAACCCGTGGGACCACGGCGGCCCGGAGTCGAGCGGCACGGCGCTGTTCACGTTCGGCATCGGCTGGGGGATCAACGCGGGCATCCTCGACGCCGCGCGCTACCGCCCGGTCGTGGACAAGGCGTGGACGGCGTTGTCGACGAAGGCGTTGCAGACGGACGGCAAGGTCGGCTACGTCCAGCCGGTGGGCGACCGCCCGGCGACGGCGCACCCGGCCGACACCTCGGCGTTCGGGGTGGGCGCGTTCCTGCTGGCGGGCCAGGAAGTGGCAAAGCTGCAGGGCTGCTCGGCCGAGTAGGCCCCAAGCGCCCCAATGTGGCGTTGGGCGCATCTGACGCACCGAACGCCACATTGGGTGCGCTCAACGCACCCAACGCCACATTGGGGCGCTTCAGCGCAGGCAGTCGCCCGGGTCTCCGCGGGTCAGGGCCGGGTCCGACTGGGGGAAGGTGCGCGCGACGCCCGGACCCGAGGTCCGGTGCTCGAAGCGGACCGTCACCCGGCCGTGGCCCGCGCCTTGCACCCAGCCCGTGCCGAACTCCGGGTGCACCACGTCGTCGCCCTGGCGCCATTCCGAGGGGGCAGCGGGCACCGGGGCCGCGGCGGTGACCACTGTCGACGCCGAGGGTGTCGCGGGAGCCGCGAGGCTGAACAGCGCGTCCTGGTGGGGCACCGAAAGCCCGCTGAACGCCACCCCCGCCAGCCGGATGCCGCCGAACTCCGCCGGGTCCAGCAGGAGGCGCTCCGCCGTCGCCGACAGCTCGGCCAGGTCGTCGGTCGGCGCCGAGATCGTCTCCGAGCGGGTCACCGTGTGCATGTCCGTGTGCCGCAGCTTGATCACCACCGTGCGGGCCACACGCTCGGCCTTCACCAGCCGCTTGTGCGCGCCCACAGCGATCCGGCGCACCTCGGCCTTCAGGGAAGCCAGGTCGATGATGTCCGTGTCGAACGTCGTCTCCGCGCTGACCTGCTTGGTCTCGCCGCGGTCGGCCACCGGGCGGTCGTCGAAGCCCGTCGCCAGCCGGCGCAGGTCGCGGCCGACCACGCCGCCCAACGTCGCCACCGCGTCCGGTTCGGACAGTGCCGCCAGCTGCCCGAGCGTCTGGACGCCGATGAACCGCAGCTTCCCCTCGGCCACCGGCCCAATCCCCCACAGCGCGCGCACCGGCAGCGGCGCCAGGAACTCGCGTTCGGTGCCCTGCGGCACCACCAGCAGCCCGTCCGGCTTGGCCTCGTCCGAGGCGATCTTGGCGATCTGCTTGCCGTTGCCCGCGCCGATCGAGGCCACCAACCCGGTTTCCGCCCGGATCCGGGCCCGCAGCGAGGCACCAAAAGCGGTCACCTCGTCGAAGGACGCCCCGGTCAGCGAAGGCGGCTCGGCGAACGCTTCGTCGAGGGAGATCTTCTCCAGCACCGGCGCCACCGACGTGACGACGGCGAAGACCTCCTGGCTGAGCCGCTCGTACACGCGAAAGCGCGGCGGCACGATCACGCCGTTCGCCGGCAGCAGCCGCCGCGCCTGGGCCATCGGCATCGCCGAGCGGATGCCGAACACGCGGGACTCGTAGCTCGCGCCCGCGACGACGCCGCGAGGCCCGAGCCCGCCGACGAGCACCGGGCGCCCGGCCAGCGTCGGGCGGGTGAGCTGCTCGGCCGACGCGTAGAAGGCGTCCAGGTCGAGGTGGATCACCCAGCGGGCCACGTCAGTCGCCGCCGGTGGCGTCCAGCAGCTGGTGCAGCGCCTTGGTGTAGCTCTCGAACGCCGCGCGCCCGGCCGCGGTCAGCCGGACCAGGGTGACCGGCGTGCGGTGTTCGTAGGCCTTGGTGATCTCGACGTACTCGGCGTCCTCGAGCTTGCGCAGGTGCGTCGAGAGGTTGCCGGCGGTCATGTCGAGGAGCTGCTGCAGCCGCGGGAAGGTGATCTGGTCGCGGGCGTGCAGGCCGGCGAGCGCGACCGTGACGCGCAGCCGCGCCTGGGCGTGGATGACCGGGTCGAGCTGCGGCAGTTCGCTCATCGGCGCTTCTCGCGGACGAAGTACACGATCGCGGCGAGCAGGAACCCACCGCCACCGCAGATCGCCAGTACCAGGAAGTTGGCCGGGAAGCCGACCAGCACGCTGAGCCCGGCGGAGACGATCATCCACGCGCCGAGGCCGTACATCAGCCTGTCCTGCCAGAGCATGCCGCCCGCGAGGTAGAGCACGCCGGTCAGCAGCAGCCAGGTGCCCGACCACAGCAGCGACACCTGGTCGGAGGTCAGCGTGCCGAACTGCGTGATCCGGATGTCGATCACCGACAGCCCGAGCGAGGCCAGCGCCCAGCTGTAGCCGTACATCGCGCCGACCGTGCGGGACGGGCCCCGGATGCCGCGGCCGGCCCGCGCGCTGACGTACCCGGTGTACACGATCGCGCCGACGAACAGCACCGCGGTCAGCACACCGCCGACCCAGCCGGGGATCGCGACCCCCGGCTGCACGGCGATGTAGGTGAAGCCCCAGCCGACGATCCAGGCGAGGGCCCACGCCGCGAGCATGCGCGCGGGGCCCCCGCCCAGCTCCCGGCGGTTGCGCCGGTTCTGCTGGGCGATCAGGTTCAGCGACTCCTCCGCCGACATCGGCTCGTCGTCCACCCGTCCCGCCCTTCGTCCGCGCAGACCCCTCAGTACTGCACGGAGGTTAACAACCATTCACAGCCGCGCCGTGTCCAGCCGGAACCGGCGCACCACGACCAGTGCGGGCACGACCAGCCAGCCGGCCAGCACGAGCACCGCCACCCAGGTCCCGGAAGCGTGGGTCAGCGGGTCGATGCCGACCCGCCGCAGCCAGTAGGTGGGCACGAAGTGGGCCAGGGTCGTCATCCAGCCGGGCAGGAACTCGAGCGGGATCCACAGCCCGCCGAGCATGCCGAGCGGCATCATCAGCGCGCCGGTCACCGCGCCGACCGTGTCGCCCTTGCCGAACAGCCCGATCGCCAGGCCGAGCACGGCGAACGGCAGCGTGGCCGCCCACAGGAAGACCAGCAGCCGGCCCCAGTCGGCCAGGCCGAGCTGCTCGCCGCGCAGGAAGCCGACGAGGAAGATGACCAGCAGCACCGGCAGGGCGACGGCCATCGCGGAGGCGACCTTCACCGCCAGGTAGCCGGGTCCGCGCATCGGGGTGAGGCGGATCTGGCGCTGCCAGCCGTCGGTGCGTTCCTGGGCCACCCGGGTGCCGGTGAACAGGGCGCCGCCACTGGCGCCGTACGCCGCCATCGTGATCATCGTCTGGGTGCTCGAGTGCAGGCCGTTGTCCAGGATGGCGTCGCCGAAAATGGACCCGAACAGCAGGTACATCGCCGTCGGCATGCCGATGGTGAAGATCGTGAACTGGGGACTGCGGACGATCCGCTTGATCTCCAGGCTCAGGTAGGTCGTGTTCACGCGGCCACCTCCTCGGCGGTCAGCGCCAGGAAGGCTTCTTCGAGGCCCAGCGCGGTGATTTCGATGTCGGACGCGAGCGGGTAGGCCGTCAGCAACGCGCGGATCGCGGCGTCGGAGTCGGCGCAGGCCAGCTCGGCGCGGCCGGCCCGCAGCTGCACGGACGTCACGCCCGGCAGCGCGGCCAGGTCGGCCTCGGCGGCCCCCGGGACCGCGGCCTTGAGCACGCGCCCGGACACCGCGGCACGGACCTCGGCGACCGGGCCGTCGGCGACGACGGCGCCGTGGCGCATCAGCACCACGCGGTCGGCGTAGTCCTCGGCCTCGGCGAGGTAGTGCGTCGCGAAGAGGACGGTCCGGCCGGTGTCGGCGAACTCGCGGATGGCGCTCCAGAAGGCGCGCCGCCCGTCGACGTCCATCGCGGCGGTCGGCTCGTCGAGGACGAGCAGCTGAGGATCGCCGGCCAGGGCGAGCGCGAACCGGACGCGCTGCCGCTCGCCGCCGGAAAGCTTGCCGCAGCGGCGTTTCACGAGGTTCTCGAGCCCGGCGCGGGCGATCACCTCGGCGGCCGGCAGCGGCTTGACGTGCGTCGAGACGACCAGATCGACGATCTCGCCGACCGTGACGTCCCCGAGCAGCGCGCCGTTCTGCATCATCGCGCCGACGATCCCCTGGTCGACGGCCTCGCGCGGCGTCCCGCCCCCGACGGTGACCTCGCCTTCGTCCGGCTTGGTCAGGCCGAGCAGCATGTCGACGGTGGTCGACTTGCCCGCGCCGTTCGGCCCGAGCAGCGCGACGACCTCGCCGCGGGCGACCTCGACGGACACGCCGTCGACCGCCGTGACCCGGCCGAACCGCTTCCTCAGCCCGCGCAGTGCGAACGCCGGTCCCCCAGTCATGGCGCCCTCCTCTCGTTCGTGGACTTTGCGTCGCAAAGTCGCTGCGAACTTTGTAACACAAACCTCGCGCAGGTTCAAAGTCCCCGGCGCCGAAAAGTCTCGAGCGGGTGAGCACACGAAAAACGGGGTGCCGGGCTTCGCGCCCGACACCCCGTTCAGCTGAGTTTCCGCAGGTCAGCCGGTGAACCGCCCGGCGACCAGGCCCTGCGTGGCCGCGACGTCGGCCTTGGCCGCGGTCGGCGCCGGGGGCACCGGCAACGGCAGCGGCGCGCACTCGACGTCGGCCGTGCGCCCCGGCTTGCGGGCCGGGAGCGCACCCGTCGCCAAGTAGTCGGCGATCTTGTTGTCGACGCACGCGTTGCCGCGCGGGGTGATCGCGTGGCTCGTGCCGCCCGGCTCCGCGATCAGCGAAGCACCCGGGAAGCGGCTGCGAACCTCGAGGCTGCCCGGGAACGGCGTTGCCGCGTCGAGCGTCTCATCGATCATCAGCACGCTGGACACACCCCGGCCGTCGATCTTGGTCGGCTTGCCCGCCTTCGCCGGCCAGTACAGGCACGGCGCGTTGAACCAGGCGTTCTGCCAGGTGAAGTACGGCGCCTTGGTGAAGGTCTTCCAGTTGTCGGCCTTCCACTGGTTCCAGCTGGTCGGCCACTGGACGTCCGAGCACTGGACGGCGAGGTACACCGCGTAGCCGTTGTCGTCGCCGCGGCCGCCGAAGCTCTCGAACAGCGACTTCCAGTTCTGCCAGTCACCCTGGTTGACGAACCGGGACAGCGCGTCGCCCAGCAGCGTCCACCGCAGCTGGTAGTAGGACGCCTGCTGGATGACGTCGAGGATCTCGTCCGGGCCGATCACGCCGCCGGCGGGGTTGAACGACGTCTTCAGCAGCTGCTCGTTGACCACGCGCTGCACGGCGGCCTGGGTCTTGCCGAGGTGGTAGACGTCGTCGTGCTGGGCGACCCAGCCGAACCAGATGAGGATGTTCTTGTCGAACGCGACGTCCTGGTTGAGGTTGTCGCCGTACCAGACGCCCCGCGGGTCGACGGTCGAGTCGAGCACCATCCGGCGGACGTTCTGCGGGTACAGCGAGCCGTAGACCTGGCCCAGGTAGGTGCCGTAGGAGTAGCCGTAGAAGTTCAGCTGCTTCGCGCCGAGCGCCTTGCGGATGGAGTCCATGTCCTTGACCGTGTCGGTCGTCTTCATGTTCTCCAGCAGGGCGCGCGAGTTGTTCTTCGCGCACGCTTCGGCGTAGCCCTTGGACCGGGCGAGCCAGGTCTTCTCCAGCTGCGGCGTGATCGGCGCGTACACCGGCCGGTTGTAGTCCATGTAGTTCGGGTCGCAGCTCAGCGCGGGCTTGCTGGCGCCGACGCCGCGCGGGTCGAAGCCGATCCAGTCGTAGGCGTCCCCGGCGTGGTTGGGGACGCGGGGCCCGCGGGTGGCGAGCAGCAGCCCGGAGCCGCCGGGGCCGCCCGGGTTGGTCAGCATGACGCCCTGGTACTGCGCGTCGGCGACCTTGTGCTTGACGCGGCTGACGGCGAGCTGGACCTGCTCGCCGCGGGGCTTCGAGTAGTCGAGCGGGACCCCCAGGTACCCGCATTCGGCGCCGGCGGTGACCAGCGTCGGGTCGGTGCACGGACCCCAGGTGATCGACGCCTGGCTCGCGGGCGCGGCGGTCGCGGCCGGGGCGGCCACGAGCGCGGACGCCACCGCGGCGGCGGCCACCGCGGCGATTACGGCACGTCTCACTGTTTTCTCCCTCTTTGCTCCGGTTTCTGCTCCGGCGAAGCGGATGAACCCTAGTCCCGGTTCCGGCCGGCCGGAACCGCAAGCGGGCCGGTGCCCTACTAAAGGCGGAAATCGGGTGGCGGTCCCCGAAGCGGCTCCCGTACGGTGCCCGGCATGTGCTCCTTCATCCGGATCCGCCGCTTCTGAAGTTCGCTTTCCCCTTGAAGGAGTCGTTTTGCCGCGCAAGCACATCGTCATGGTCGGCTGCACCGCGCCGAGCCACGTCTACCCGTCGCTCGGGGTGATCGCCGAGCTGGTGCGCCGCGGGCACCGGGTGTCCTATGTCGTCGGTTCGCCGTTGGCGTCGCTGGTGACGCCGACCGGCGCCACGGTCGTCGAGCACCCGACGATCTTCCCGCTCGGCGAGGCCGCGGTCTGGCCGGACGAGCCGGCCGAGGCCATGCGTGTCTTCCTCGACGAGGCGATCGCGATCCACCCCCGGCTGACGTCCCGGTTCGACGACGACCGGCCCGACCTGCTGTTGTACGACATCGGCGGGCTGGGCGCGCCGCTGCTCGGCGCGCGCTACGACGTCCCGGCGGTCCAGTTGTCGCCGACGCTGGTGGCGTGGGAGGGCTACGACGAGGACATGGCGTCCGTGATGGACCCGATCAAGGCGTCACCGTCCGGAGTGGACTACGCGAAGACGTACCGCGCGTGGCTGGCGTCGAACGGCATTCAAGCCGACCCGTGGGAGTGGATCGGCCACCCGTCGCGGGTGCTGTCGCTGATTCCGCGGGCCATGCAGCCCCACGCCGAGCGCGTCGGCCCGCACGTGGAGTTCGTCGGCCCGTGCCTGGATCCGGCGCGGCTCGCCGCGGGCGGCTGGACGCCGCCGTCGTCCGGCCGTCCGGTGCTGCTGGTGTCCTTCGGGACGGCGTACAACGACCAGCTGCCGGTGTACCGCGCGTGCGTCGAGGCGTTCGCGGCGGACTGGCACGTGGTGATGTCGCTGGGGAAGCACGTCTCGCCGGACGACCTCGGGCCACTGCCGGATTCGGTGGAGGTGTTCGCTTCGGTGCCGCAGCTGGCGGTGCTGGAGTCGGCGTCGGCGTTCATCACGCACGCGGGGATGGGCGGCGCGACGGAGTCGCTGTGGTTCGGTGTCCCGACCGTGGCGGTTCCCCAGGCGGCGGACCAGTTCGGGAACGCGGCCCAGCTGGAGTCCCTTGGGGTCGGGCGGCAGCTGGCCGCTTCGGAGGTGACGGCCACGTCGTTGCGGGAGGCGGTGGACGAGGTCTCCTCGTCGGCTTCGGTGGCCGCGCGGCTGGCGGAGCTGAAGGCGGAGATCCGGGGACACGGCGGGGTTCCCGCGGCCGCGGATGCCGTGGAGTCCTATCTGGAATAGCCGAACGAGGAACCGCCACTCTCCCTGGAGCCGCCACTGCTGGTGGAGAGCAGCACGATCAGCAGGACGGTCCCGGCCACGATGACCGCGGCCACCGCCGCGAGGATGATCTTCGCCCGCCGGGTGAGCTTCTTCTTCGCGGTGGTGGCCGTTTCGTCGGGTTCCGCAGCCGGTGTCGGCGCGGGTTCGGGCTCTGGTTCGGGTTCGACGGGAGCGGGATCCGGCTGGACGACCGCGGCGACCGGCTCCGGCTTCGGCTCAGCCGCGACCGGCTCGGCAGCAACCGGCTCAGCCACGACCGGCTCCTCCGCCACCCCATCGATCTCCGCCACCCACGCCGCCGCCGTGCCCGACACCAGGCGGCTGTCGTCCTCGAGCAGGCCCCGGATCTCCCGGTCGGTCGCCGCCCGCACAACATCGTTGCCCGCCCGGTTCAGCCGCTTCAACCCCTCCAGCGCCGACAGCCGGTCCACCGCGATCGGGCTCGCCAAACCGTGCTTCAGGTACTCCGGCAACGTCCAGCGCGGATTGCGCGCCAGCACGATGCGACCCTCCACATCGGACTGGTGCTTCGGCCGCTGCCGGGGCAGCTCCGCCACCACCCGCTCGTGGACGTAGCTGTACAGCTCGTCCACCGTCACGTCCCCGTCGCCGTCGAGGTCCGCGCTGCCGTCGCGCAACCCCGCCACCAGGTGCCGGGTGAACACCGACCGCGCCGCCGAGCCCGTCACCGCGTCGCCTTCGAACGAATACTGCGTCGCGTCGGACGCCGTCAGCACCGCGCGGCCGCGGCCCTGGAACCGTTCCAGCGTGTGCACGTCCGCACCCGACTTCGCCAGCCGGCCGGCCGGGAACGCGCCGCTGTAGCAACAGTCCAGCACCAGCACCTTCTGCCGCGACGGGCACCCGGCCATCGCGCGGTCGACCAGCTCCGCCGCCAGCGCCGTGAACATCAGGCTGTCCCGGCGCGTGTTGGCCATCGCCAGGTACAGGCTGCCGTCGTCGTCCTTGACGCCGTGGCCGGTGAAGTACAGCAGCGTCAGCTCGTCGCGACGGCGGCCGCGGTAGAACTCGCCGATCGCCTCGCCCACCACGTGGTGCGGCTCGTCGATCAACGTCGTCACCTCGAACCCCGCGATCGACGGGTCACGCAGGACCGAGGCCAGCTCCCGCGCGTCGCCGCCCGGCGCGGTGAGCCGCCGCAGCGCCGGGTCGGCGTACGTCTCGGTCGCGATCAGCAACGCGTGCCGGTTAGCCATGACGGCGGACGAACGCGTCGATCAGCTCCTGCCGTTCGGCCGACGTCGCCCGCTCCAGCTCCAGCGTGTCGCCGTCCACGGTGACCTTGATGCGGTGGCGGCCCGCCTGCCGGCCGAGCCATTCCCGCAGCGTCTCCACCAGTCCCGGGAACACCCCGCCCGCCGCGCTGAACGCCACCAGGAGCGAGCCGACCGTCACCGGGTCCGCCGCCTTCGCACCCGCCGGCGCCTCGCCCGGCACCGCCCGCAGGTCGACGTCGAGCTCGATCAGCTCGGCGCGCAACCGGCGGGCGAGGCGGTCGAGCTCTTCGGCGTCCGACTCCTCGTCCGCCTCGAGCCGCACCAGCGCGCGGTGCGTGTCCGGTTCGGTCATGCGCGTCATCGTCCGCTCGGCCGGACCACGAAACAAGGTCCGATCGGGCAGCTTCAGGCGCGGATTTCGTTGAGGTAGTTGTAGATCGTGTAGCGCGTGACGTCGAGGCGCCCGGCCAGGTGGTCGACGGCGTCCTTGATGAGGAAATAACCGGCCTCGTCGAGTTCCCGCACGACGGCCGCCTTGTGCCGCTTCTTCATCAGGTCCACCGGGATCCCGGCCTTGGTCACCGCCCGGTCGACGAGGAACCGTTGCAGGCTGTCGACGTCCGGTGGGAAAGTCTCCGGCTCGCCGTTCCCGCTCGCGGGCGCCGACACGTCGACGCTGTTGACGCACAGGCAGCCGACCGCGATCCCGTCGGCGTCGCGCAGGAACAGCGTCGACGACCGGATCGCGCGCCCGTCCGGGCCGTGCGTGCGGTAGTTGGTCAGGTCCTGCGTGGTGCCGCGGCGGACGAGGCCGAGCAGCAGGTCGGTCATCGGCCCGCCGACGTTGCGGCCGGTGAGGTCGCCCGCGATGGCGACGATCGAGTCCGGCAGCCGGCTCAGGTCGTGCAGCAGGACTTCGTTGCCCGGCCCGAGCATCGCCGCGAGACCCGGGATCGCCGGCACCAGCGCGGTGAGCACCTCGTGCGTCGTCGCGCCCGCCGCCGGGACGACCAGTGGTTCACGCGGCTTCGTCAGCGTCTCCAACGCTTCCCGGAGCAGGTCCGCCGCGGCCGCGGGGGTCGACGCGTGCGGTGACAGCCGGACGTGCTCCGGCCGCACGGTCGCGGCGATCCCGGCCGCGGCCAGCGCCGCGCCGACCTGCTCGGCGGGGTGGCCGGGCAGGGTGAAGGCGAGGATTCCGGCCCGCTGTTCACGAGCCGAGACGACCTCGGCGCCGCACGACGCCAGCACCTCCTCGAAGGACCCGATCCGCTCGGCGATCCGTGCCGCGATGGCGCCGACCCCGGCGTCCTCGACCAGTTCGAGGGCCTCGGCGAACGCGCCGGACGTGATCGGGCTGAGGTTCGAGATCGACCAGGCCTGGGCGGTCGTGTCCGGCGGGTGGATCTCGTCGTCGAACAGGCCCGGGTCACGCGCGCCGGTCCAGCCGGACAGCACGGGGTCCATCCGCTCCAGGGCGCGATCGGACAGCACCGCGAAGCCGGTCCCCCAGCCCGCGCGCAGCCACTTCTGCCCGCCGACGACCAGGACGTCGGCGACCGGCCACGGCTCGTCGACCACGCCGAAGCCCTGGATGCCGTCGACGACCAGCAGCCGGTCGCCCACGACGTCGCGCAGGGCCGCCAGGTCGGCGCGGAAGCCGGTGCGGAAGTCGACCGCGCTGACGCTGACCGTGGTGATCTCCGGCGTCAACGCTTCCGCGACGCGCTCCGGCGTCACGTGACCGCTGCTCAGGCGCCGAACGCGCAGGCGCCCAGCCTGTTCGGCGCGGGCCCACGGGTAGGTGTTGGCCGGGAACTCCGCCGCCGAGACGAGCACCTCGCCGGAGCTGTGGAACGCGGCCTGGAACAACCCGAGGCTCGTGTGGGGCAGCAGGACCGTGTGGTCGGTGTCCGAACCGGACAGCCGCGCGGCGGCGGCCTTGGCCCGGATCTCCTGCCGCATCAGCTCATCCACAGTGGACGGACCGGCGGTGGTGGCCTGGTCGAGCAGCGCGGCCGTCGTGTCGAGGACCGCGTGGGACGGCGGGCCGAAGCGGGCGAAGTCGAGGTAGCCGGCGGGCTCGTCGAACTGGAGCAGGTACCGGGGCGAAATCCGCGTCACGCGAGGATCCTCGCCAGGAACTGCCGGGTCCGCTCGTGCTTCGGCGCACTCAGCACCTGGTCGGGCGGCCCGGTCTCGACGACGGCGCCGTCGGCCAGGAACACCACCTCGTCGGCGGCCTCCGCGGCGAAGCTCATCTCGTGCGTCACGACGACCATCGTCATCCCCTCCCCCGCCAACGTACTCATCACTTCCAGCACCTCGCCGACCAGCTCCGGGTCGAGCGCGGACGTCGGCTCGTCGAACAGCATCAGCTTGGGCTTCATCGCGAGCGACCTCGCGATCGCCACGCGCTGCTGCTGCCCGCCGGACAGCTGCGCCGGGTAGGCGTCGGCGCGGTGTGCGAGCCCGACGCGGTCCAGCAGCTCGAGGCCCTGCTTGCGCGCCTCGTCCGGTTTCACGCCGAGCACCCGGATCGGACCCTCGACGACGTTCTCCAGCGCCGTCCGGTGTGCGAACAGGTTGAACCGCTGGAACACCATGCCGATGTCACGCCGCTGACGGGCGACGTCGCGTTCACGCAGTTCGTACAGCTTTCCGCCGCGTTGCCGGAACCCGATCGGCTCGCCGTCGACCCAGATCTGGCCGGCGTCGATCGTCTCGAGGTGGTTGATGCAGCGCAGGAACGTGCTCTTCCCGGCGCCGGACGGGCCGAGCAGGCAGACGACCTGTCCCTTGTGGACTTCCAGGTCGATGCCACCGAGGACTTCGGTGTGGCCGTAGGACTTCTTGACGCCGACGGCACGCAGCAGTGGCTCAGACACGGGCACTCCTCACCAGCGGCACCCCGCGCAACGCCTTACCGGCGCGGGAAAGGGGCCCGCGGTCGGCCTGCCCGAACGAGCGTTCCAGGTAGTGCTGGCCGACCCCGGCGACGGTCACCACGACCATGTACCAGACGGCCGCGGCCAGCAGCGTCTCCATCACCAGCAGGTTGTTCGACGAGATGTTGTTGGCCGCGTGGATCAGCTCGGTCACGCCGATCACCGACGCCATCGACGTGCCCTTGAGCATGTTGATGAAGTCGTTGCCGGTCGGCGGGATGATCACGCGCATCGCCTGCGGCAGCACGACCCGGCGCAGCGTCGCGGCCGGCGTCATGCCGATCGACTTGGCCGCCTCGGTCTGTCCGTTGTCGACGCTGTTGAGTCCCGCTCGGACGATCTCGGCCATGTACGCGCTTTCGTTGAGCGCCAGGCCGAGGAACGCGGCGGTGAACGCGCTGATCAGCACGTTCGTCTGCTCGTGGACCAGGAACGGGATGTCGATCACCGGGAAGACGAGCGCCAGGTTGTACCAGAGCAGGATCTGCAGCAGCACCGGAAGGCCGCGGAAGAGCCAGATGTAGCCGGCGGCGAACCACCGCGCGACCGGGTTGGCGCTGCGGCGCAGCAGGGCGATGACGATGCCGAGCACGATCGCGACCGCCTGGGACAACACGGCCAGCACGACGGTGTTGAGCAGGCCGGTCGCCATCACCTTGAAGAAGACGAAGTCCGGGACCTGGCTCCACTCGATCTGCGCGTTGCCGAGCGCGATGCCCAGCAGCACGAGCAGGGCCAGGATGATCGCGGCGGCGACCCAGCGGCCCCAGTGCCTCAGGCGGACGATCGGGAGCGGTTCAGGAGCCGCCATTGACCGCGGCCTCCTTGATCGCGCCCTGCTCGACACCCCAGGCCTGCAGGATCTTGCCGTAGGTGCCGTCGGCGATCAGGGCCTGCAGCGCCTTCTGCACGGAGTCGCGCAGCGCGGTGTTCTGCTTGTTGACGCCGATGCCGTACGGCCCGCCCTCGATCGGCTCACCGGGGACGACCTCGAAGAACTTGCCCTCACCCGCGGTCCGCGAGATGTAGACGGCGCTGGGCAGGTCGTTGAGGATGGCGGCGACGCGGCCGGTGCGCAGCTGGTTCTGGTTCTGGTTGTCGCTGTCGGTCGCGGTGACGTTCAGCGCGGGCTTGCCGGCCTGCGTGCACTTCGCGCTCTGGGCCTCGGCGAACTTCTGGTGGCTGGTGCCCTGCACGACGGCGACGTTCTTGCCGCAGAGGGTCTCCGGGCCGGTGATGCCGTCCGGGTTGCCCTTGCGGATCATGATCGTGATGCCCGAGGTGAAGTAGTCGACGAAGTCGATCTGGGCCTGGCGGGTCTTGGTGTCGTTCATGCCGGCCATCGTGAGGTCGATGCGGCCGGACTGGAGGCTGGTGATCAGCGAGCCGAACGCCATGTCCTGGTGGGCGACGGGGACGCCGAGCTTGGCCGCGATCGCCTTGGCGAGGTCGACCTCGTAGCCGATCGGGGTCTTGCCGTCGGCGGCGTAGAAGTTGTTGGGCGCGGACTGCAGGTTCGACGCCAGGTGCAGGCCGGCCTGCTTGACGTTGGCCGGCAGCGCGGCGTTGAGCTGGGCGTCCTTCTGCACGCCCTGGACGATCGCGGCGGTGTCCGGGATGCCGGACGCGGGCGCGCCGGCGGCCTGCGACGTCCCGCCGGCGCCGTCCGGACCACCACCGCAGGCCGCCACCAGGACGGCGACGCTCGCGAGCAGCACTGCCTGTGCAGCACGACAACGGGACATAACGGACCTCCACTGTTCGGCTGGCCGGAACGGTACAACTCGTTGTTGAAGAGGTCAACTGGCTGTTGAAATCTGGGTTGGAGTAGCTTTCGCGCATGAGCCTGCGGATCGGCGTCCTGGGGGCGGCTCGCATCGCCCCCGCTGCCCTGGTCAAGCCCGCTTCTTCACTTCCGGCGGTCACGGTCCACGCCGTCGCGGCGCGGTCCTCCGAGCGGGCGCAAACGTTTGCGGCCAAGCACGGGATCCCGGTTTCGCACGGTTCGTACGAGGCGTTGCTGGCGGATCCGGACGTCGACGCCGTCTACATCCCGCTGCCGAACGGCCTGCACGGGCGGTGGACGCGGGCCGCGCTCGAGGCGGGCAAGCACGTGCTGTGCGAGAAGCCGTTCACGGCCAACGCGGCGGAGGCGCGGGAGATCGCGGCGCTGGCGGCTTCGTCGGACCGCGTGGTGATGGAGGCGTTCCACTACCGCTACCACCCGCTGGCGCTGCGGGTGGCGGAGATCGTGGCCTCCGGCGAGCTGGGCGTCCTCGAGCGGGTGGAGGTGTCGTTCTGCTTCCCGCTGCCGAAGTTCTCGGACATCCGCTACGACTACGACCTGGCGGGCGGCGCGACGATGGACGCGGGCTGCTACGCGGTCCACATGGCCCGGCTGTTCGGCGGCGAGACGCCTTCAGTCGTCTCGGCGACGGCGAAGCTGCGGTCACCGCGGGTCGACCGGGCGATGACGGCGGAGCTCGCGTACCCCTCGGGCCACACGGGCCGGGTGACGTGCTCGATGTGGTCGACGTCGCTGCTGAAGATCAGCGCGAAGGTGGTCGGCTCGAAGGGGACGCTCAGCGTGCTCAACCCGCTGGCACCGCAGGCTTACCACCGGTTCACCGTCCGGATCGGCGACACTCGGCGCACGGAGAAGTTCCCCCGCCGCCCGACCTACGCCTACCAGCTGGAGGCGTTCGCGGCCGCGGTCCTGGCGGGTGCCCCGGTGCCGACGTCGGCGGAAGACGCGGTGGAGACGATGTCGGTGATCGACGAGATCTACCGGGCGGCGGGGCTGCCGGTGCGCGAGCCGAGCTGACTTCGGACGTCGGCGAGTGCGAAGCCCAGCAGGTTGAGCCCTCGCCACGCACGTGGCTTCTCCGCTCGCGGGTCGTCCGCGGCCAGGCCGATTCCCCACACCCGGTCGACCGGGCTCGCCTCGACCAGCACCCGCTCGCCGGTCCCCGCCAGGAACCGCGCCAGCTCGGGGTGCTGGGCGAACTTCGCCGCGCCGGCCGCCACCACGATGCTGTAGCGGTGGGCCACCCAGGTCTCTTCGTCGAACCCGCGGACCTGGCGGCCGAAGTCCTTGGCCTGCTTCGGGTGCACCGCCGTCAGCACCCGGGCGGCCGCCTCGTCGTCGCCGAAGAGGCGGGCCTTGCGCCACATCATGTAGTGCTCAGCGGTCGCGAAGCGCACGCCGTCGGCTTCGAACGGCGCCGGCCACCACTGGCTGAAGCACCCTGCGCCGACCCCGCCGCCGCGGGGTGGGCGGTAGCCCCAGAAGTACACGTACTTGAACCGCTTCCCCGCGTCGAGGGCGCGGGTCAGCTCCTCGACACTGCGCGGGTGACCGGTCATGGCCCCAGTCTCACCCGCGCGGCAGCCGTCCCGCACCCGGATTTCCGGGTGCGGGACGACCCGCGCCTACGCGGCCACGTAGTTGCCGGACAGGATCAGCAGCACCTGGACCGTGATGCCGGTCCCGTAGTAGTCCGTCGCGTCCGGGGACCACGTCGAGACCGCCGTCCACAGCTTGTCCAGCCAGGCCTGGCTGCCCGCGTCCGTCATCGCCGCCACCGCGAACGGGGCCGTGAAGCACGGGTGCTGGCCGCTCTCCACCTTCGAGCCCGACAGCGAGTAGCCGCTCTGGATCTTGGCCGGGTCGCTGCCCGTCGCCGACTTGATCCACGTGTTCATCTTGCGCACCTGCGCCGTGGCCGCGCTCCCCGACGCGGTGATCGCGTCCGCGCCGAGGCGCCACGGGTCGCGGCAGGCGTTCCAGCTGTACTTGCCGTCGTTCGGACCCTCCAGGAACTCCGCCGGCGCCGGCTTCGGCGTCGAGTTCGTGTTGACGACGAAGTCCGGCAGCAGGCCCGTGTTCGGCGCGTACGACGACTGCAGCTGGCTCACCGCGGTCTCCGACCGGGTCCGGACCTGGTCCCAGAAACTGTCGCCGGTCGCCTTCGCGAAGGCCCGCAGGTGCCCCGGCATCCAGTCCGACGAGCGCGAGCTGTTCTTGTACTCCGCGTCATTGCCCCAGTCGCCCAGCAGCGTGAACTTCGTGCTGTTGTTGACCTCGGACTTCTTGATGGCGTTGATGATCCGGACGGCCTCGGCCTTGTAGTTCACCGAGCCGGAGCTGCCCCACTTCACGTCGGCGATCAGCAGGCCGTAGGCGATTTCGAGGTCGCCGTCGGTGGCCGAGTCACTGCCGTTGACGCTCTTGCAGCTCGAGTTCTGCTCGGCCGCGTGCAGGTCCTTGTTGTTGACCGACGGGTGCGCCTTCACGAACTTGAGGATCCCGTCGACGATCGAGCGCGCCTGCGGGTCCTTGTCGGCCATCATCGCCGAGATCGTCAGGCCGTAGCCCTCGCCCTCGGCGACGAAGGCGTGGTCGGCGTCCTTCGACAGCACGGCGTAGGTGCCGCTGCCGCACTTGGTGGTGAGGAAGTTCTTCTTCCAGAAGTCGTAGTACTTCTGCAGCGCCTGGTCCTGCGCGGCCTGCGAGACGGACGGTCTGAGGGTCCCCGGCACGTACGGCGTGCCCGCCGCGTTCGCGGTCGCCGGCACGCTCAGCAGCCCGGCGGCGAGCGCGGCCGAAGCCACCACCGCTTGGACGATCCTCTTCATCGCTCCTCCGTAAGGACATCGTTGGCTGCGGCGAGGGCGATCAGAGCCTGACAGAAGGTTCAAGACCGGGTCAAGACTGTTAGGAAACTTTCCTTACAATTACCGTGAGTGGTCTCACCGCCGGTTCCGCGCCCGGACGGACTAGCGTGGACCCCATGAAGATCGACGACCGCGGCCCCGACTTCCGCGCGTTCTGGACCGAGCGCCGGCTGGCCACCCTCACCACGGTCCGGCCGGACGGCACCCCGCACGTCGTCGCGGTCGGCGTGACCGTGGACTTCGAGACCGGCCTCGCCCGGGTGATCACCTTCGACTCGTCGGTCAAGGCCAGGATGATCCGGGCCGCGGGCGCCGACGGCGTGCCGGTCGCGGTCTGCCAGCTCGAAGGCCCGAAGTGGTCCACATTGGAGGGACGAGCGGTGCTGCGCGACGACCCGGAGTCCGTGCGGGACGCGGAAAACCGGTACGCCGCGCGCTACCGCCAACCCAAGCCGAACCCCCGGCGCGTGGTACTGGAGATCACGGTGACCAAGATCCTCGGCAACGCCTAGCCGGCCCGCGAGTGCACCACTCGCGCGTACTCCGCCAGCAGCGTCGCCAGGTCGCTGTGCTCCCCCACCGAGGCCAGCTGCTGGTGCCCCACCAGCACCGCCATGCCCAGCGACGTCAGCGTGCGCGCGAGGTCGCCGTCGCCGACGATGCCCTTGACCGCCGCCCCCACCGTGCGCAGCCGGGCCGAGTCGACGCGTTTCTGGGCCGCCCGCACGGTTTCGTCGTTCGCCGCCCACGCGCGGATCGCCGCTTCGGCCTCGTGCGGCAGCTCGAGCGTGAGGTCCATCAACGCGGCGAAGTCCGCCGCCGGGCCGACGGAGCCGAAGTCGCGCTCGCGCAGGATCAGCACCTGCCGGTTCTCCCAGTGGTCCAGCAGCTGGTCCACGAAACCCGGCCAGCCGCCGAAGTGGTGGTAGAACGACCCGCTCGTGACGCCGAGGCACCGGCACAGCCGGCCGACGTTCAGCTCGGTGAACCCGTGCTCCGCCAACGTCTTCAGCGCGGCGTCGAAGTACGCCTGCCGCGTCACCGAAGGCATCAGACGTTCCGGTCCCGGTCCCGCCAGTAGGGTGCACGCAGTGACCGCTTGAGGATCTTTCCCGTCGCGTTGCGCGGCAAGGCATCCACGACGTCGACGCTGCGCGGGCACTTGTAGTGGGCCAGGCGCTCGCGGCAGAACTCCATCAGCTTGTCGGCGTCGAGCTGCTCGCCGGCGACGACGGCCTTGACCTGCTCGCCCCAGCGCTCGTCCGGCACGCCGATCACGGCCACCTCGACGACGCCCGGGAACTCGGCGACCACCCGCTCGACCTCCGGCGAGTACACGTTCTCGCCGCCGGTGATGATCATGTCCTTGACGCGGTCCTCGAGGAACAGGAACCCGCCGTCGTCGAGGCGCCCGACATCGCCGGTGCGCACCCAGCCGTCCACAATGGTCTCCGCGGTCGCCTCGGGCTTGCCGAGGTAGCCCGCCATCCGCTGCTCGGTGCGCACCCACACCTCGCCGGCCGCCGCGTCTTCGGCCGTCACCGGGTCGACGATCCGGATGTCCACACCGGACAGTGCGGTCCCCGCCGAGGCCAGCCGTTCCGGGCGTGTGGTGTCCCGGTGCGCCGCCGGGTCCAGGGCCGTGACCGCGCCGGACAGCTCGGTCATGCCGTAGACCTGGGCGAACCGGACGTCCGGCCAGGCGGCCAGCACCGTGCGCAGCAACGGGAGCGGCATCGGCGAAGCGCCGTAGCAGAGGTACTTCAGCCGCGAGAACGCCGTGAGCGCGGCCTCGCCGGCCTGCGCGATCCCGGCGACCACGGCGGGCACCAGGAAGGCGTGCGTGATCCCGGCCCGCACCGCCGCGAACAGCGACGCCGCGTCCGCCTCGCGGGTCAGGTAGGACGGTTCGCCGTAGAGGAAACCGGAAACGGCGTAGCAGCTGCCGCCGACGTGGAACAGCGGCATCGCGACGAGGTTGACGTCACCCGGGCCGATCGGGAAGGCGGTGCCCGCGGCGAGGCCGTGCGCGATGACGCTGCGGTGGGTCAGCACCGCGCCCTTGGGGAAGCCCGTGGTGCCGCTGGTGTACATGATCAGGACGCCGTCGTCCTCGTCGAGCCCGGACGCGGTGTGCGACTCCCCGCCGGCGAGGAAGGACTCGTACTCGTCGAGGACCACCACGCGCTCGAGGGCAGGCAGCCGGTCGCGGATCGCGTCGAGCGCGGCGCGCAGTTCGGCGCCGACGAACACGACCTTCGCCCCCGAATCGTTGAGGACGTACGCCAGTTCGTCGCCGGAAAGCCGCCAGTTCACCACGGCGTTGGCCGCGCCGATCCCGGCCGCCGCGAACGTCGTCTCCAGGCAGGCGGGGTGATTCTTGTCGACGAACGCGACGCGGTCGCCGCGCCCCACACCGGCCGCCGCGAGGGCGCCGGACAGCCGCCGGACGCGCTCGTCGAACTCCGCCCAGGTCCACTTCCGGTCGCCGAAGATCAGCGCGGTGTCACCGGGGCGTTCGCGCGCCCAGTGCGCCAGGAGGTCGCCGAACAGCCGGACACGGGGGCGGACGTCTTCGGGCATCGGGTGCTCCTCGGGCCGGCGCTGGACCATAGACCGGCCTATGGTGCGCCGCGGCCCGCCGAGCGTCAAGCTTCGAACCGGCGCCGGGCCGCCTCGATGTCGCCGAGGAACCGCTGCGTCCACCCGCACATGGCGTCGACGGTCGCGCGCAGCCCCTGCCCCGGCTCGGTGAGGGTGTACTCGACCCGCGGCGGCACGGTCGGGTGCACCTCGCGCTCGACCAGCCCGTTGCGCTCCAGCATGCGCAGGTTCTGGGTGAGCATCTTGTGGCTGATGCCCTCGACCGCGTCGCGCAGTTCGCTGAAGCGCAGCGTGCGGTCGCCGAGGGTCTCGATGATCAGGAACGCCCACTTGTTGGCGACGTCGGAGAAGATCTCGCGCGCCAGCGAATCCGCGCGGGAAAGGTCCGCGTCCTGCTTGGTCACCATCTGGTTCCCCCGTCACCGGAAAGTGCCTTCTTCCGCACCGTCCGACACTCTCCTACGGTTCCTGGGTAACCACAAGAGACCACGGAGGAAAAGTGGCTGTCACCCTGCTGAATCCCGCGAAGCTCACGGAAATCGAGGTCTACCACCAGGTCTCGATCGCCTCGGGGACGAAGCTCGTCTTCGTCGCGGGACAGGTCGACTGGGCGGCCGGAAGCGGCCTCGCCGCACAGGTCGAGCAGTGCTACCTCAACGTCGCCGCCGCCGTGGCCGCGGCCGGCGGTTCGTTCGACGACGTAGCGAAACTGACCTGCTACGTCGTCGGCTGGACGCCGGACAAGATGCCCGAGCTCCTCGCCGGGATCGCGCGTGCCACGGAGAAGCTGGGCACCACCGCGAAACCGCCGGCCACCCTGATCGGCGTCGCCGCGCTCGACGTTCCCGAGCACCTCGTCGAGGTCGAAGCCACCGCGGTGCTTTAGGCGGTGTCCGGTAAGTCATCGGAGCCAGAGCATGATCGCCGCGAGAACCCTTGGCGACGCGGCGGGCGATCTGATCGTCCCGCTCCGGGCCGACGAAGCTGATCCGCCGGTCCCGCATCGCCTCCCGGGTCGAGGGATGCGAACACGTCGTCTTTAACGATCACCCGGTCGAGGATCTTGTTCCAGGTGCCGTCCTTGGTCCACAACCGCAGTCGCTCATGCGCTGTTTTCCACGGTCCGTAGCGCCGCCTACAGGACCCGCCTAGGCGAACAACGACAGCAGGCCCTCGGTCGAGCGCACCACGACGTGCGCGGCCGTCCGCTCGGCGTGCGGCCGGTCCGGGCGCTCCGCCTCGTGCCGCCACCGCCGCAGCGCGTCCAGGCCCGCGTCGTAGATGTCGCCCGGGTCCGCGTCCGGCTCGAGGCCGAGCCGGTCCGCCGGGGCCGTGCCCTGCGCGCCCAGCAAGCGGATCGCCTCTTCCGCCGGCTCACCGGACAACGCCGTGCGGCCGCCGGTGATGTCGGCGATCAGGCGCAGTTCGCGGAAGTCGTGGGCGGCCGCGGCGAAGCGTTCCACCCGGGACACCAGGCGGTCGCCGCCCGGGCGGGGGTGCGCGGCCAGCAGCGCTTCCAGCCGGATGATCGCCGTGCGGGCCTTCAGCGCCTCGGCCCGCGCGACGAAACAACCGGCCAGGGTGTCGCGCAGCTCGCCGAGACCACTGCGGCGGACCAGCTCGGTCGACAGCTTGAGCGGCTCGTCGCAGCCGGTGCGGATCAGCGTCAGCGCCAGCCGGACGCCGAACATCCCGAACCGCACCACCAGCGACCGGCGCGTCTCCACGGTGATCGGGCCAGGGAACGCCGGATCGGTGAACGAATCCACCGAAAGCACGTGCCGTTCCAGCTCTTCGCGCGGCACCGCGGCGAACGCCGCCAGGAGGTCGAACTCGTCTTCACGCAGCGAGCGGCCGCCGTAGGCCAGCTGGCCGGCGACCGCGATGACGCCCAGGAACCCCGTGCACAGCGGGTCTTCACGCCAGGCGCGGCGCGCCAGCTGCTTCGCGGTGAGCAACGCGTCGATCCGGCCCGCGCCGACCTCGTCGGCCCGGGACAGCACCAGCACCGAGTTGACCGCGCTCTGCCGCGCGAACGGCGAGCCGCCCGGCGGGTGCGCCGCGGCGAGCTCGTCCGGCTCGAGGTGGCGTACCAGCCGCACCGTCGCGTCCGGGAAGTCGTCGGCCGGGCCGGGGTCGTCCAGCAGCACGAGGTCCCGCAGCGCGCGCGTCGGCCATTCGCCGAGCGCGGCGGCGAGCGTCGTCTTGCCCGACGACGGCGCGCCGGCGAACGCGACGCGCAGCGGCTGCTCGAGCCGGTTCAGGCAGTCGTTCAGGAGCGCCGAAGCACGCGGGTCGTCGCGGTAGAGCCCGGCCGCGGCGTGCAGCAGGTCGCGGACGTCCTGCGTCACGCCGAAAGCTCCCGCCGCTTCCGCCCGGCGATCGTGCCGAGCTCGCCGGCCCGCTGGTGCAGGCCGGCCAGCCGGTCGATCTCCTTGCGGATGTGCCCGGTCCGCCGCTCGCGCTCGGCCGAGCCGGCCAGGATCGTCTCCCGCTCGCGCGTCAGCTCGTCGGTCAGGTCCTCGGCCAGCCCGGTGAAGTGGTCGCGCAGCCGCCGCTGGACGACGCGGATCGCGTCGCGGGTTTCCTTGCTGAACCGCAGGAAGACGTCGTCGACGTGCCGCTGCGCCGCCTGCTTGGCGACGGCTTGGCGGCGCTGCAGCCGCATCCCGCCCTCGTCGCGGATCGTCTTGACGGCGAACGCCGCGCCGGCGCTGATCGAGACCGGGTTGATCAACGGCAGGCCCAGCCAGGGCAGGCTGGTGACCAGGCCGAACATCAGCACACCGCCGTACGAGCCCCGCAGGCCCGTGAACGCCTGCTGGCCGATCTTGAACTTCTCGATCTTCGGCCGCCGGACGTCGTCGAGGCTGTCCACCCCCGAGCCGTCGAGCGGCAGTTCGGGCAGCGCGCGGTCGTACTGGGCGCCGAAGCAGGCCGCGACCGCCTGCGCGGTCCACTGCGCCCGTTCGGTCAGCCACGCGTAGTTGATCTCGACGGCTTCGGCGAGCGCGCCGTCGAGCCACGGCGCGAACTCGTCCCAGACCTTCGCCGGGTCACCTTCGTCGAAGGTCTGGTCGATCGTGTTGACGATCTTGCGCGTCCGCTCGCGCAGGTCGTATTCGACGTCACCCATCAGGTCGGTGATCTCGTCGGAAAGCAGGTTCTGCCACCGGGTGTTCTGCCGCCGCAGGTCGTCCGCCCGCCGTTGCGCGCGCTGCAGCAGCGCCGCCTGGCCGAGCCCGGCGTCTTGGGCGGCGGTGTCGACGCGGTCGCGCAGCGACTCCACGAGCTCGGTCGCCGCGGCCCGGACACCCACCGCGGCGAGCAGCGCCCGCGACTGGTCCACGGGTCGCGCGGCCTGCTCGGCGATCCAGGTGAGCAGTTCGGGAAAACCCGAGCGGGCGTTGAGATCCGCGTCACCCGCCTTCGCGGCGGCTTGGCGCACCACGGCCGAAACCGGCAGAACGGGCGCGTCGATCCCCGCCTCGGCGAGCATCCCGCGGTTGCGTTCGGCGACCGCGCGCCACCCCGGGGAGGCGTCGATCTTGGTGAGCGCCAGCACGACGTGCGGGCACCAGGTGCGCACGTGCCGGGCCAGCGCGAGCTCGGCGGCGCTCAGCGGCGCGGTCGCGTCGGAGACGAGGATCACCGCGTCGGCTTCGGCGAGCAGGTCGAGCGCGGCGGCGGTGCGCGGGGACTGCGGGTCCCCCACGGCCGGGGTGTCGATCAGCACGAGACCGGCCGAAAGCAGCTCTCGCGGCACGCCGACCTCGACGCGGCTGAGCGTGGCGGCGGGCCGGGCGCCGAGCTCCCCGGTGAGGCGGTCGACCGGGACGGGGATCCGTTCCCGGGAGCGGCCGACCAGGGTGGCGGCGGGTTCGGCGGCGTAGCCGATTTCGGTGGGGACAGCGGGCGTCGCGGCGTCGCCGACCGCGCACACAGGCGCGTTCAGCACCGCGTTGAGCAGGTATCCCTTGCCCTGTTTGGGGAAGCCGAGGACGCCGAGCCGGGTCTGCCCGGTCGGCGCGTCACGACGTCTGCGGAGGCGCTCGGCGAGATCGGCGCGGCCGTGCGTGCGGCACGCGTCCAGCGTCTCGTTGAGCACTTCGAGCCAAGCCGGTGCGGTCACAGCGGACGAGTGTCCACGGTTTACTCCCCGTGCGCACACCGGGTGCCCGTCCCGCGGCTGCACCCAGACCGCGGGACGGGCACCGGTGACCGGTTCGGGGATCAGTGCCCGAGGTGGATGTCGTTCGACGCGATGTCACCGATGTGCAGGTTGCCCAGCGCGTTGTGGCTGACGTCCGACACGTCGGAGACGACGTCGTGCACGGCCGAGCCGTTGCCGCTGGCGATGTCGCCGACAGCACCGGTGACCTGGCCCACGGCGTTGTGGTCGACGTCGAGGCCGGTGGCGTTGGTCACGACGTTGGTGACCTCGTGCAGCGGGTTGTGGCCGTGGCCACCCGCGGAGTGGGCGGACTCGCCGGCGCCCTGGAGGACACCCGAGAAGTCGCCGATGTGGCCGGTGAGGTTGTTCACCGCGTCGCTCACGCCGAGGCCGTCGGTCACGTCGGTCACGTTGCTGGTGACGTCGTGGACCTCGGCGTTGGAGATGGCGAGGACCTGCTGGGTCTCGGCGGTGCCGAAGGCGGCGACGTGCGTGGCCTGGTCGACCGCGCCGGCGCTGACGCCCGAAGCCGGGTCGGTCAGGTAGGCCGGGGCCGCGGTCAGGTTGGTGAGGGCGGCCGAGTCGAGGCCGCTCGCCAGGTCGCCACCGAGGATGGCGCCGGTCACGTTGCCGGCCAGCGCGGTCGCGTTGGCGGCGTTGGTGACGTCGTTCACACCGGGGAGCGCGCCGACGGCGGGCAGCTGGCCCACGGCGGGCAGCTCGCCGACGCCGAGGTCGCCGACACCCGGCAGCTCCGGGGTGGCCGGCAGGCCGAGGCCCGCGGTGAGGGCGGTGAGCTGGTCGATCGCGCCCTGGATGCCCGCCTGCGGGGCGTCGGTGCCGAACGAGGACAGGCCACCGAGCTGCGGCAGCGAGTCGACGGCCGGGAGGCTGTCGACCGGCACGAAGTCGAGCACCAGCGGGATGACCTCGTGCACGTCGGCGGCGCTGACGTCACCGAGCCCGGCGGCGGCGAGGGCGCCCTGCGGGTCCGTCCCGAAGGCCGCGAGCGCGGTCGGGTCGTTGAGCAGGTTCAGGGCGAAGTCGTGCAACGTCTGCACGGAGTCCATGGGGTTTTCTCCTGGTCCGGTGATCGGGGGACAGCATCGGCCGCAAGGACCGGTGCTCCGTGATCAAGGTAGGGAGACGGCCCCCCAGCGCACATCGGGGATCACTCCGAGTCGCGGGCCGATCAGCCGATAGGGGATCGATATGTCATCGTTAGGGAGTTAGGGGCTCATCCGAGACGCACTCAGTTGGGTTAAATCCCTCCAACCACTTGCTTGACTAACCCGTTTGGGTGAGGATGCCCCGAGCCCTAGGGGGATTTCGATCCCCTGATCGGCCCCGCGAGGTGAGGAGGAAGCGCCGTTGTCCTACGTCCTCGGGATCGATGTGGCACAAGGGCGTACGCACGCCGCGACCTGCCGGCGGCTGGGCCCCGGCTGGGAAGACCCCGAACCCCTCTGGCTCGGCGAGCGCTCCCCCGCCGCCGCGTCCGCGTTGTTCCTGGACGACGAGGGGTACCTGCTCACCGGCGACGCGGCCGCGCAGGCGGGCGCCCGGGTGCCGTCCCGGCTGCTCACCGGCTTCCACCGGCGCATCGGCGACGACGTGCCGATGCTCGTCGAAGGCGAGGCGTTCCCGCCCGAGGTGCTCACGACCGTGCTCGTCGAAGGCATTGCCGAGCACGCCGCGAACCTGTTCGGCGGTGACCCGCGCCACCTGGTGCTGACCCACCCCGGCGACTGGGGCGCCTACCGCCGTGACGTGCTGCGGCGGGCGCTGGCCAACGCCGGGTTCACCGCGGTCACGCTGGTCCCCGGCTCGATCGCCGCCCTCGGCGCGCACCTGCCGGTCCCCGGCCCGGGCGCGACGGCGGCCGGCGTGTGCGAGTTCGGCGCCGACGGCGTGCACGTCACGCTGGCCACCGCGACCGGCGCGAGCGGGTGGCAGCCGGCCACCAGCGCCGAAGGTGTCGCGCCGGCCGCGGCGCTCGGCACGCTGTTCGCGCTCGCCGGCGCGGCGTCGACGTCCCCCAAGGGACTCGCCGGCGTGGTGTTCTGCGGGGACGTCCCACCGCACGCGCTGCCGGCCCGGCCGCCGTGCCCGGTGTTCGCGGGACCGGTTCCGCCGGCCACCACCGCACTGGGCGCGGCCGCGCTCGCCGCGTTGCGCGCGGACCACCGCGCCACCCCGATGGAACCCCCCGCCATCGAGACGACCCTGCTCCCCCGGGTGGACACGCTCGGTGAGCTCGGCGAGCGGCCACCCCGGCCGCCGGTCGAGATCACGCCGTTCGAGCTACCCGAACGCCCGAACCCGCTGAACCTGTTCCGGCGGCGGCGCCCCCTCGCCGCCGCGATCCTGGTGCTCGCCGCGGCGATCTCGGCCGTGGCGATCACCGTCACCGCCCGCGAAGCCACCGCCGGCCCCGCCCCGTCCCCCGCCCCGAGCCACTGCGCCCACTCCGGCTCCCCCACCGGTGAAGGTCACTGTTGAACACACTGCTGACGCAGGTTCCCCCGCTTCACGCCGTCCCCGTGCACCCCGCGGTGCGGCAGCTGCTCGACCAGGTCACGGCCGAGCCGGCCGCGCCGCTGCGGCTCGCCGTCGTCGCCCCCGGCGGGTACGGCAAGAGCGTGCTGCTCGCCGCGCTCGACCGCTGCTTCCGGGACGCCGGCGTCGAGGCACTGCTCGTCGACGACGCCGACCGCCTCGGCCCCGACCAGCTCGAAGAGCTGCTCACCGGCGCCGACGGCCCGATCGTCGTGGCGCACCGGCCGGCCGCGGTCGCGTCCGGTTGGACGGTGCTGCAGCTCGGCCCCCTGGGCGTCGAAGACGTCACGCGGCTGATGTCGGCCGTGACCGGCTCACCGGCCGACCCGGCGGCCGCGGCGGAGCTGCACGCCCGCAGCGGCGGGGTGCCGAGGCTGGCCGAGCGCGCGTTGCTCGGCCGGCTGGAGGAGTTCCGCCCGGAGCTCGACGAGCTCGACGACGACGTCCTGCGCTACCTGATCGCCGCCGAAGCCGGTGCGGGGCGCAACCTCGACCTGCTGTGCGCGCTGCTGGACCGCGGCCCCGAGCAGCTCCCGCCGGTCGTGGACGCGGCCCGCGCGACGGGCCTGCTCGGCCCGGACGACACCCTGCTCCCCCTGGCGGCGGCCGCGATCCGCGACTTCGGCCCGCCGGCGCGTCGCCTGACGACGGTGCAGCGGCTGGTGGAGCTGCAGCTGGCCAACGGCCTCCCGGTGCTGGAGCTGGCCCGGTCCCTGCTGGGTACGGGCAGCTCCGGCGCGTCCGCGGCGGCGGCGTTCGCGGCGGCGGCGGGCGAAGCGCTGCCGACCGACGCCCGGCTGGCGACCAAGTTGTTCGAGGCGGCGGCCGAGGCGGGCGACCGGTCCGCCGCGGTCACCGCGGGCTGGGCTCGCGCGGCGGCGTTGTCCGGGGACCTGGACACGGCGTTGCGGCTGGGCGACGGCATGCTCGGCGCGGCCGACCCGGGAACCCGCGCCGCCGGCGCGGCGATCGCGGCCACGGTGCTGGCGCATCGCGGCGAGCTGGCGCGGAGTGCGGAGCTGTACCACTGGGCGTCGCGTAGTGCGGAGCCTCAAGGGAGCGCGGCTGCTTTCGCCGCCGACGGGACCGGCGTCGGCCGGGCCGGTTCTCACGCCGGGACCGGCGCGGCTTCCTCCGTCGGCGGCGCTGACGGCGCGAGCCTCGGCGAGTCCGGCGGCTGGTTCGGCACCCGCCGGGCCGTTGGCGACGACCGGCCCGCCGCCCCGCGAATCGGCGGCGCGGACTGGGCGGGCGCCGACGCCTTCGCGGCGATCGCGCTCGTCGGCACCGGCGACCGCGAGGGCGCCCGCCGTCTCCTCGACTCCCCCTCGCCCGGCCTCGCGCCGACGTTGTTCGCCGGGGCGGCGACCCGGATGGCCAGCGGGATCGCCGATTCGGTCGCCGGGTGCGCGACCGAGACGTTGTCCACGCTGCTCGGCGCCGCCGCGATGCTCGAGCCCGCACTCGGCGGCACCCTGCTGCCCGACAGCCCGGCCGCGCTCGCCGCACTCACCGCGTTGCACACCGGGGAGCTGGCGCTGGCGGAGTCCGTGCTGACCCGGGCCCTGGCCGGCCGGACCGGCGGGGACCTCCTCGAGGCCCGGCACCGGCTGTTGCTGGGCTGGGTCGCGATGACCGCGGGCGACCTCGCCACGGCCACCGAGCACCGCGACGCCGTCGCCGGGCGGACGTTGGAGGCTCGCGACGAGCTGTTCTTCGCGACGCTGGAGCTCGGGCTCGCGCGGCGGGCCAGCGACCTCGTCGGGCTGCAGCGGTCGTGGAACCGGGCGTACCAGGCGTCGATGCGGCAGCAGACCGACCTGTTCACGCTGCTGCCGCTGGGTGAGCTGGCGATCGCCGCGGCCCGCACCGGCGCGTACGCGAAGCTGTCCGGTCAGCTGGAACGCGCGCACAACCTGCTGGCCCGGCTCGGCGAGCCTCCGTTGTGGACGGTCTCGTTGGTCTGGCACGAGCTCCACGCGGCAATCACGCTGGAGGACGCGGACGCGGCGAAGGCCCACCTGGCGACGTTGACGACCCACGCCCACTGCGGCCGTCACCCGAGCGCCCTGGCCACGGCGGCCCAGGGCTGGCTGGCGGTGCTGGGCGGCCGGTTCGACCCGGACCCGATCGCCGCGGCGGCGGCCGAGCTGCACGATCTGGGCCTGCGCTGGGACGCGGCGCGGCTGGCCGGCCAGGCGGCGATCCGGACGTCCGACCGCAAGGCGATGGTCCAGCTGTTGGAGGCGGCCCGCCAGTTCCAGGGCACGGCCGCCCGCCGCGACCCGGGAACGACGGAGCCGGCGGCGGCCGGCACCGGCCTGGCGGCGCTGAGTGAGCGTGAACTCGAGGTGGCGCGCCTGGTCGTCGAGGGGCTGACGTACAAGCAGGCGGGCAGCAAGCTGTTCATCTCGGGCAAGACGGTGGAGCACCACATGGCCCGGATCCGCGGGAAGCTGGGCGCGGCGGACCGCCGTGAGCTGCTGGCGACGCTGCGGGAGCTGTTGTCCCGCCCGGAAGCGCAGTAGTCGTCGGTCCCGCCTGGGACACTGGTGGCGTGGACAGCTTGCTCGAAGGGCCTCGCCGTGCGCTATACCGCGCGCGGCGCGACTCGTCGACGTGGCCGGAGTTCGCGTTCGACGCCGGACCGGCCGGAGACCGCAACGCCTCGGCACGTTACGGCTTGCTGCTGGCCCTGCAGTACGACCGCCGCCCGGGTGACCTGCCGTTGCTGCGCTTCGTGCTGCGGCAGCAGATCGACTGGTACCGCGAGCTGGTCGCCAACTACTTCCCGACGGTGTTCTTCCTGGCCGGGTTGCTGGTGGCGGAGCACCGGCGCGTCGAGGACGTCTGGCTGCATTGGGAGGCGAAGGAGCTGAGCTTCGACGCGGCGCTCGGCTACCGCGACCAGCTGCTGCTGACGCCGGGGATCGCGGCGGTGCGCGAAGCGACGGCGTCGGACGATCGGCTGTCCGCGCACCTGGCCCGCGTCCGCTGGACGGACGCGGACGTGGACGCGTGGCTGGCCGACTAGCGCCGCCGGTTCCCGGACGATCCGGCGGCGGAGAGCCTGAAGACGTGGTCCCACCACGCGAGCGCCCTGCGCGACCCGGCGGCGTCCCGCCGTTTCCTGCTGGCCTGGGCGGACGACGAGCCCCGGACGGCGGACACGCTCAACACGGTGCGGTTTTTCCTGGCGGAGCAGGGGTTCCTGACCGAGGCGATCGCGGTGCAGCGGGAAGCGGCGGCTCTCGCGGAGCCGGACGGCCGCAGTTACGCGCTGTGGGAGCTGGCGTCGCTGCAGCGCGAGGCCGGGGATCCGGTGGCGGCCTGGGAGTCCCTGCGCGCGGCGGCGGCCGGGTTGCCCGCGGGCCGGGAGAACAGCATGCCGGGGCTTTGGTGCCAGGTCGCGCGGGAGTGCTTCTCGGTCGTCCCCCTGCTGCCGGTCGAGGTCGCTCGGGCGGCGTTCGACTTGGGCGAGGAAGTGCTGCGCGCCGGGCCGGCGTGGTGGATGAACGGCGCCGTCGACGCGGCGCTGGCCGCGGCGGAGTCGTTGGACGAGGTGGAGGCGCGGGCGCGGGAGCTGCGGCGAGTCGCGGATGTGCAGCTCGAGGCTCACCGCGGGTAGCGCCGGGACTCAGTCTCGGCTGGGGCCGAACCGCTCCGTTCGGATCCGGTGCGGATCGTGGCCCAAGGCCACCAGGATGTCCGCCACCGTCTCGACGAAGCCCGTCGGGCCGCACACGAAGCACGCCGGGCCGAACTCCGGCGGCCAGGCCGCGGTGTTCAGCGTTGCCACGTCTATTCGGCGGGGGATTCCCGGGCGGCCCTCCGGGAGCTCGCGCGTGTGGACGTACGTGATGTCCAGGCCCGCCACCGGCGTCCGCAGCTCGTCCGCGTAGTACTGCTCGGCCGGCGTGCGCAGCGAGTAGATCAGCTTGAACGGCGTGCGGACGCCCGCCGCGCGGCGGGCGCGGATCATCGCCATCAACGGCACGATGCCCGAGCCGCCCGCGACCAGCAGCACCGGCTCCGGGGCCGTCGGGCGCCAGACGAACCAGCCGCCCACCGGGCCGCGGATCTCCACCGGGTCGCCGATCGCGTACGGGCCCGTCAGGTGCTCCGACACCTCACCGTCCGGGACGCGCTGGATCGTCAGCTCCACCCGGTCGCCGTCGGCCGGGGCCGCCAGTGAGTAGCTGCGTTGGGCCCGGTAACCGTCCGCGGCCGTGAGGCGGACGTCGACGTGCTGGCCCGCCAGGTGCCCCGGCCAACCCGGGATGTCGAAGACCAGCGTGCGGGCCGTCGGGGTCTCTTCGCGGATCTCGGCCAGGCGGGCGACCCGCCAGGCTAGTCGCCCTGATAACGCTGTTCGCGCCATGGATCCCCGTAGTCGTGGTAGCCGACGTTCTCCCAGAACCCCGGCTCGTCCCGGGTCTTCAGTTCCAGCCCCCGCACCCACTTCGCGGACTTCCAGAAGTAGAGGTGCGGCACGAGCAGCCGCGCGGGACCGCCGTGTTCGGGGGTCAGGGGCTTGCCGCCGTACTCGTGGGCGATCCAGGCCTGGCCGTCGAGCAGGTCGGCCAGCGGCAGGTTCGTGGTGTAGCCGCCGTAGGAGTGCACCATGACGTAGTCGGCCTCGGTGGTGAGGCCGCCGATCAGGGTGTCCAGCGAGACGCCGCGCCAGCGAGTGTCCAGTTTGGACCACTGGGTGACGCAGTGGATGTCCACAGTGGGCTTCTCGCTCGGCAGGGCCATCAGCTCGGCCCAGTTCCAGGTGTGCTTCTCGCCGGTCTCGGCGGTGACCGTGAACTCCCACGTCTCGGTGCGCACGCGCGGCGTCGGTCCCGCCGACAGCACCGGGAAGTCTTCGGCCAGGTACTGCCCGGGTGGCAGGCGCGGGTTCCCGCTGCGAGCCCGGCCGCGGAAACCCGGGGTCACGACACCCATGCGGCTCTCCTTCCCACCTCGCGCCGAGCCTACGCCCGCACGCGCAGTCCGAGCGACGTGACGAGCACCGCAGCCTGTTCGGGTGACACGATCGCGCCGGCCAGGTCGGCGTTCGCCACGTCGAGCGCCGAGAGGTCACTGCCCCGCAGGTCCGCGCGCGGCAGCTTGACGGCGTGCAGCATCGCCGCCGACAGGTCGACGTCGGCGAACACGGCGTCGGCGCAGTTCGCCCCGGTGAGGTCGGCCTCGCGCATCCGCACCTGGTGGAACCCCACCGACCGCAGGTCGGCGCCCGCCAGCCCGGCGAACGACCAGTCGCCGCCGGTGACCCGGAGCGGGCGAAGCTCGCACTCGGTGAACGTGGCGCCGACGAGCTTGCACCCGGTGAACTCGGCGTCGAAGAAGTTGCACCGTTTGAAGGAGCAGCCGGTGAAGGCCGAGTCCTCGTGCCGCGACGCGTTGAAGCGCACGTTGCCGAACACGCAGTCGGTGAAGACCGAGTTCCGCGTGACCGCCTCCGAGAAGTCGACCTCGAGGAACTCGCAACGCACGTAGTGCCGTCCGGTGAGCTCTTCGCCGTACCAGTCGTCACCGCGGAACCGCTGTTCTTCGACGGGTGGATCTTGCGTGGCATCGGGCACCCCGTCAGGCTAGCGGCAGTTGCCGACGCCGAAGGGGCCACACATGCTTGACGCGCACGCCGTCCGGGCCGCCGTGCCGATGACTGCCGCGGTGGACGCGGTGCGGGAGGCGTTCGCCGAGCTCGCCGCGGGTCGTTTCCAGGTGCCGCAACGGTTGTCCTTCGGCGGCGGCACGACGCTGGTGATGAGCGCCTGCCACACACCGACGTCGACGACGGTCGTGAAGACGCTCAGCCTCGTCGCCGGCCGGACGCCGATGATCGTCGGGACGCTGATGTGGAACACCGAGGCGGGCCAGGTGGTCGCGGACGCGATCGAGGTGACCACGCTGCGCACGGGCGCCGCTTCCGGCGTCGCGACGGACCTCCTGGCACCACCGTCCGCGAGCCGGCTCGCCCTGCTCGGCACCGGAGCGCAGGCTGCCGACCAGGTGCGCGCGGTGGCCGCGGTGCGCCCGGTGACCGCCCTGGCGGTGTTCGGCCGCGACTCGTCGCGCGCGCTCGCGTTCGCGGAGCGGGTGGGCGCCGAGTTCCCGGGCATCGCGACCCGGGTCGCGACGTCCGCCGCCGACGCGGTTTCGGATGCGGAGATCGTCTGTTGTGCTACCTCGTCTTCGACTCCTCTGTTCGATGTGGACGACCTGCCGGAGCGGGTTCACGTCAACGCGATCGGGTCTTACCTGCCTTCCATGCGGGAGCTTCCGGCCGAGCTGCTCGCCACGGCCGAGTGTGTGGTCGTGGATCAGGTCGAGGCTGTGCTCGAGGAGGCCGGCGAGGTGATCCACGCTGTGGAGAGTGGATTGCTCGAACGGACGTCGCTGGTCGAGCTTGGTGCTGCGCTGCGGACACCTCCTGTGGTCGGTGGGCGGACGGTGTTCAAGTCCGTGGGGCTGGCGGTGCAGGACTGGGCCATCGCGCGGTTGCTGGGTGACGCCGGACCGCGCTGACCGAGGTGGGCGCGGGACCGAACTCGCGTGATCGGGAGCCGGACTCGCGTGATTCAGGACGGGACTCGCGTGATTGAAGGCGGAACTCGCGTAACCGGGGACGGACTCGCGTGGCTGATGGCGGGACTCGCGTGATCGAGGACGTGACTCGCGTGATTGGGCGGGACTCGCGTGTGTCTGGAGGGGCATCACGTGTGATTGGGCGGGTATTGAGCGTGATCTGAGGGGCATCAGCGGGGCGGCGGAGAGTAACGGGAGCCGCCGAACGGCGCAATCTTGGGGTTGGCGCGTTTGATCTGTCACCCGATCCGGGAATTTCGCGGGCATGTCTCCTTGGCGAACCACCACCAGACGGAACACGGCCGTGCGGGTCATCACGGCGATCGGCGCGATCTTCGCGGGGATCGAAGTTCTCTACATGATCATGGTGCTGGCCGGTGCCAACGCCGGCAACGCCTTCTTCGTCTTCATCAAGTCACTGGCCGTTCCTCTCGCTTTGTTCTTCCCGGGTCTGTTCCCGGTGAGCAACCCCAGCCTGGCCGTGATTCTCGACTTCGGTCTGGCCGCGGTCTTCTGGTTGGTCGTCACCGGCATCATCGCCCGCTTCGCCGGCCGGTGAGCAGTAGCGTCACTGAAAGACTGTCACCGAGAGCTGTGGTGCCGCCGCTGGTACGCGCCAGCGGCGTCACCACCCCGGCCTCGGCACCGGCCGCCGCCTTCGGCGACACTGGAGGGATGAGTGACGGCAGGTGGTTCGACGGCTGGTCGCCCTGGCCCGAGCTGGCCGGGCTGGCCGCGGCCGGGCGTTCCCTGTTGCCGAACGTCCCGGTCACGCCCGGCGCCCTCGTGCGCACCGTCACCGAACAGCTCGTCGGCCGCCGGCTGACCGCCAAGGTCGACGGTCGTGACGTCGGCCTCACCCTCACCGAGCTCGACTACCCCGCCGACAGCCTCCGGCTGGCCACCGGCCGGATCGGCGACGTCCGGATCGTCGCCGAGGACGTCGACTGGCCCGAGCCCGAAGGCGACCGCATTCCGCTGCGCCGCGTCACCGTGCTCGCCGAAGACGTCCGCCTCCGCTCGCTGCCCACGCCGTCCGCCAAGCCCGCCCGCGTCGAACTGCGGATCGCCGTGTCGGCGGACGTGCTGCGGGAGCGGGTGGCGAAAGTCCGCCCCGGGATCGTCGCCGCGCCCGCGGAAAGCGGGCTGCTGCAGATCCACTGGGCCAAGAAGCCGCACTGGGGCCACCTGACCCTCGAGGCTCAGGTCGAAGACGACGCCGTGGTGCTCGTGCCGCGCACCCTCCACATCGGACAGCGGACACTCCGCCCGCCGAAACGCTTCCAGCCCATCGTGCTCCCCCTGCCGGAGCTCCCGCCGGGGGTAAAGCTGACCAAGGTCGAGCCACGGCACGACGAACTGGTGCTGCACACGGTGGCCGAGGAATGGCCGGAACGACTCTCCCGCATCCCCCTCGCCGATCTGCTGAGCTGGTTGACCACCGCCGCGGTGACCCTGACTTTGCCGAAACTCGGTACACGTCCATGAGATTCAAGCTACTCGAACGCGCGTTCGAGTAGCATCACTCACAAGGGTAAGACCGAAGACTCACGCTTCCCGGTCCCGCAGATACCGCGTGTGATCGGCCTGCCGGTCGACTTCAGTGGCGTAGAACCGCTCGGCCACCCGGTGCGCCTCCGCCTCCAGCAAACCCAGCTGCGCCACCAGTTCCTCCCCCGCCCCGGCCCGCCGCGAGGCGAACCACCACGGCAGGTTCAGGTAGGTTTCCAGCGACAGCGGCAGATCCGTGCGCACCAGGCGCACAACGGCGTGCTGAAGATCGGCGTCGGCAGCAAGACGCGCGGGCTGCGCCAGCAGGTCCCGCAACACCTGAGCGACGCGCCCCACGGTGTCCACAGTGGACGCCGGCATCCGCGAGGCCTGCGAATAGACCCTCCGCACCAGCGTCTCCAGCGAGGTGCGCAGCTCGGCCGAGGTGTCCGGCACCAGCCGGACCTTCTCCGACGGCGCGAGCAGCGCGCCCACCAGGTACAACGCCACGACGACGAACGGCCAGAACCACCCGACCACCCCGGTCAGGTACAGCACGACGCCGATCAGGCCGCCGACGCAGCCGGCGAGGTTCTTGGTGGACCCCAGATAATGCAGCATCATTGGTACCCGCGGATCTCCTGGAACACGTCGGACAGCTGGACCTTCCGCGCGTCGAACACCTTCCCGCCGGTCATGGTGGCCACCTGGGTCAGCTCGTCGCTGCTGCCCTCCCCGAACAGCACGGTGAACACCGGCACCTGCTTCATCGCGGGCGGCACCGAGCCGAACGACGCCTGGAAGCCGGCCAGCGACGAGCCGTTCGCGTTCTCGCCGTCGGTCATCAGCACGATCGAGGTGAACCGGTCCGGATCGCGCGCGGCCAGGGGTTCCAGCACGCGGTAGGCCTCGGAAAGGCTGTCGTAGATCGCCGTGCCGCCGCGCGCGGTCAGCCCCTCGGCGAACGCCTTGAGCTGTCCCAGCACCGCCGCGGGGTTCTGCTCCGGCACGGTGAAGGTCTGCGGCCGCCCCGGCGACGTGCTGAACGGCAGCATCGTGACCTCCTCGCGGCTGCGGAACCGCCGGAACCGGCCGGTCAGCGAGTCGTCCGCGCCGGTCAGCCCGGCCAGCGCGGTCTTCAGCGAGTCGATCCGGTCGCCCGCCATCGACCCGGACGTGTCGAGCACGTACAGCGTCCGCGACGGGCGGCGGATCTTGTCGAAGTAGGCTTGGAGCAGGGCGTCGACCGCCTGCTGGGTGGCCGGGAACGGCAGCTCGACGAGGTCGCGCGCCGTGAACTGCGGCCCCAGCGCGACCCCAGGGACGACCGGGCGCCGCTGGGTGGTGTCCATGATCTTCTTCTGGACGTCCGGCGTGCGCAGGTAGTCCGAAAGCCGCTGGTGCGCCGACCGCGCGTCGTCGCCGGCGGAAGCCAGCAGGGAAAGCGGGTAGTCGGCCGTGACGACGCCGTCGCTCGGGTAGACCAGCGTCAGCGGTTCCGGCAGCTTCCCGGACGCGTTCGCCGACAGCAGCACGGACTCGTAGTTGATCAGCCCGTCGACCTTCTGCCCGGGATCCTGGCCGGTGGCACGCCGCGTGTACGCGTCGGACAGCCAGCCCGAGGAACCCGACGAAAGCGCTTGCGCGCTGAAGAACTGCGTCAGCTGCGGCGTGACGGCGGCGATCTGCCGGGCGTCGATCGCGTTGCCCGCGCCCGCAAGCGCCGAGGCGACGCCGACCAGCGCCGAGAACCCCGAGTTCGACGCCGACGGGTCCGTCATGCCGTAGCTGAACGCCTTCTTCCCGGCCTGCGCGGCGATCTCGCCCCAGCTCACCGGCTTGCCGGCCCAGCCGAGCCGCTGCACCACCGACGACGCCAGCCCCAGCACCACCGGCGAGCTCATGATCTTGACCTGGTTACCGAGCCGCTTCGCCGCTTCGGGAATGCCCGCGAGGTAGCGGTTCGAGGAGAACCAGACGGCGTCGTACTTGCCGTCGACGCTCCCGTTCGCCAGCGCCTCGGCGCCTTCCAGAGTCCCGGTGAAGGTGAACTTGACCGTCACTCCGGTGGCGCGGGCGGCTTCGTCGAGCTCCGGCTGCATGTCGGCCAGCTCGCTGCCCGCGAGGATCCGCAGCGTCCCCGGCTCGGGATCCCCCAGCGGCGCGGACGACGAGTCGGAACACCCCGCCACCAGCAAAGCGCTCAAGACGAGCGCCAGGACTTTTCTCATGCTTCCCCCTCGTGCGACCGGCGCAGGTGGTCTTCGGCGCGGCGGATCTCGCCGGACAGCGATTCGACGGTCGCCGCCATCGCGGCGACGGCCTCGGCGCGGAACCCGTCGATGGCGTCGATCGAGGCGTAGATCCGGTCGAACGACTGCCGGATCGTCTCGGTCGCCACGGCCGGGTCGCTGCTCGCCTTGCGGATCTCCGCCGACTGCAGGTCCAGCAGCTCGGTGTTGGCGCGGATCAGCCCGTCGGTGGTCGCCTGCAGGGCCGCGACCTCGTCGAGGACGTCCCGCTGGCTCGCCAGGGCACCGCTGACCAGCAGCGCGACCCGCAGCGCGGACACCGTCGTCGACACCGCCCGCTCGACGCCGCGGATCAGCTCGTCGTTGTTCTTGCGCACCAGGTCCAGCGCGAGGTAGCCCTGCGCGCTGACCGCAAGCTGGGTCAGCAGGTCCTGGTGCCGTTGCCGGATCGGGTACAGCACGTCACCGCGCAACGCGTTGGCGCGCCCGGGATCCGTCAGGTCGAAGACGCCGGCCTGCGCGTCGATCGCGCCGTCGACGGCTTCGGCGAGCGCGGCCGCTTCGGCGAGCTTCCCCATCACCTTCCACAGCCGCTCGCGCTCGCCCTTGATCGAGGCGTTGTCGCGACGCAGGACGTCCTGGCGGCCGCGCAGGTCGACGACCAGCGCGTTGACCGGCTCGTTCGCCGCGCGGTAGCGGTCCAGCGCGCGCTTCGCGCCGGCCGCGGCCGGGAACATTCCCAGCAGCTTGCGGCCGGTCAGCGGCAGCTTGGCCGGGTCCAGCTCGGCGACGGTCCGGCGCAGGCTCGCGAGGCTCGTCGTGACGCCGTCCTGCGGGGCCACCGCCGTGCGCAACGACCGGTCGAGCATCGTGCCCGCGACGCCGGCCGCCGCGCGCATGTCGGCCTCGCCGACGGTCAGCAGCTCGTCGAGCAGGTCGGTGAACTCCGGCGACCGGACGTCGAGGGCTTCGAGCCGGGACGCGAACTCCGAAGCGCGAACGGTGACTTCCGACCGCGTGTCCGCACTGAGCGTGATGAGGCCGGCGGCGCGCTCGGCCGGGATCGGGGCGACCGGTTCGGGTGGGCTGAGGGCGAAGTCCATGTCAGTACTGCTTGCCGACGGCGTCGAGCAGCCGCTCGAGCGTCTCGAACGACGGCGGTTCGACGGCGTCCACCAGATCGGCCGGCACGTGTGCCGGAGCGGCGACCTCGGCGAACAGCTTCGGGTCGGTCGTGCGGAAGCCGAAGGTCGCGGCGAGCTTGCCCAGCTCGGGGTCGGTCGCGAGCAGCTGACCGACCTTGTCGCCGTCGGAGGTCAGCGGCACCAGCGTGTGCTTCGAGTACACCGTCGGCGCGGTGTAGAGCATCCGCATGTCCGGCCGGATCGAGCCGTCGCCGCGCACCACGCGGTCGACGAACTGCGACTCGTAGATCAGCGCCAGCGGCGTCTTGCCCATGCCCGCGGACAGGTAGTCCTCGAACGGCCCTTCGGTGCTGTTCTGCGTGTACCCCTGGTCGAGGAACAGCTTCGCCACCGACGGCAGCACCTTCGCCTCTTGGTCGGGCGTGCTGACGACGGCGTTCCCGTTGGCCACGAAGGAAACGATCGACAGGTACATCGCCGCGGAGTTCGACTCGCGCGGGTCGGTCGTGGTGACCAGGACGTTCTTGCGGGCCGGGTAGGTGGTGTTGCCGGGCAGCTGGTCCCAGCGCGTCCCGGCCTTCGCCAGGTCGAGGTACTTCGCGATGTCGAGGACGTCGTAGTCGCCGGCGCCCTTGTGCACCACGCCGTTGGCGCGAAGCAGCGCCACGATCGGCTCGAAGGAGGCGACCGCCATCGGCGACTGGAACGGCGTGTAGACCGTGGTCACCTTGCGGTCCCGTTGGATCTTCTGCGCCGCCGGCGAGGACGACGGGAACGCGAAGGCGTACTTCCCCAGATCGACGGCCGTCGCGAGCTGCCGCGACCCGGCGGTGTCCACGTCGACCTTCAGCCCGTGCTTGGCGAACGCGTCGATGACGCGCTGGTCGGTGAAGAAAGCCTGCTTCTCCGACCCGATGACGCCGCGCACGGTGGTCAGGTCGCCGCCCTGGGCGGAGTCGTCACCGCGGCCCCAGATGATCACGGCGACGACGGCCAGCAGCAGCACCACGGCCAGCCCGATGGACACCTGGCGTTTCACGAACCACTCCCCTCGACGGGCTTTCGCTCATTGGACGCGGGAGCGGGCCGGTTCGAAGTGAACGGTGGGTGAAGGAACGGTCTCAGGTCACCGGGAACCAGGTCCCGGACGCCCATTCCGTGTCGCCCCAGGCCTTTCGCTCGTCCGGGCGTGGGTCGAGCACCAGATCGGTGTCTTCCCGGAAAACCAGCACCGGCCGGAGTTCGGGGCCGTACGGCGGCCAGTCGGGACCGTCGGCGTCCGCGACGCCGTCGCGGACGAACCGCACCCAGGCGCGGTGGATCAGCACCGCCGCGCGCTCACGCTTCGGGTTCACCTGGGTCGCCTCCGCGAACAGCGGCAGCGGTGTCTTCCACGCCATCGTCGTCTCGGTGCCGTGGCCGCCGTCGAGCTGCTCGGGCACGCCGGGCGCGGCGATGTCGATGCGGTAGCGGTAGACGGGCGCGTGCGCGGACTGCGCGTCGGCGAGGCGCTGCGTCGGGATGCCGTAGCGCTCGTCGCCCAACGCGGCGATCTTCGCGGCCTTCAGGTCGGGGACGCGGCGAAGGTACGTGTCGAGAAGGTGCGCAGCGCCTTCGTCGCCGAGGATGCCCTCGAGCACCCCGGAAGCCGGCGCCGTCGCGACGTCCTCGCCGAGCATCATCGCGTACGTGCTGCCCTCGTTGCTGTTGCAGCCGACCAGCAACGGGATCCCGGCCGCGCTCCCCCGGCGGATCGGCTCGAGCGGCACCTCCGGCAGCACCCGCGGGTGCAGCGTCGGCCGCCAGAGCCACAACGCCTGGAACCCGGTGAGGATCCGTTCCTGCGCCTCGACGAACTCCTTGGCAGGCAACGCCCTGAGCGCCGCCAGGTCGTGGCAGCCGACTTCGTCCAGGAGCCGGCGGGCCAGCGCCGTCCCGGCTTCCGGCGTCGCGACGTGGTCCGCGCCGCCGCTGCTGCTGATGGCCTGCGCGAACAGGCCCGCGCCGAGCGGGCTGCCCATCAGGTTCCCGACGCTCTTCGCGCCCGCCGAAACGCCGTAGACGGTGATCCGCGCCGGATCGCCGCCGAACGCGGAGACGTTGCGGCGCACCCACTTCAGGGCCTCGACCTGGTCGAGGAACCCGCACACACCGGCGTCCTCCTCCGCGGAGCCGAAGATCCCGGCGAGGTGCAGGAAGCCGAGCGAGCCGAGCCGGTAGTTGATCGTGACGACGACGATCCCGGCGCGTGCGAACTCCTCGCCGTCGCCCAGCTGTTCGCCGTGCCCGACGCGGTAGCCGCCGCCGTGCAGCCAGAAGAGCACCGGCCACCCGCCCTCGGGGGCGGGCCCGTCCGGCGTGCAGACGTTGAGGTACAGGCAGTCCTCGTCGCAGACCGCGGCCGGGTTCATCGGGTCCGGCGACTGCATCGCGTGCGGGCCGTACTCCGTCACGACGTGCACCCCGCCGGACAGCGTCGACGGCCGCGGCGCCTGCCACCGCAGCTCGCCGACCGGCGGCCGGGCGTACGGGATGCCACGCCACACGCGGACGCCGTCGCCCGCCAGCCCCACCAGCGCCCCGAGCTCGGTCGTGACCGTCGGGACGGTCGCCATCAGAGCGAGGCCTGCTCGACCGTCGGCAGGCAGACCTCGAACCGGGTGTTCCCGGGCTCGGACTCGACACGCAGGTCACCCTGGTGGCGTTCGACGACGATCTTCCACGAGATGTCCAGGCCGAGCCCGGTGCCCTCGCCGACCGGCTTGGTCGTGAAGAACGGCTCGAAGATCCGCTGCCGGATGTCCGCCGGGATGCCGGGGCCGGTGTCGCCGATCTCGACGCGGATCTGGTCGTCGACGCGCCAGGTGCGCAGCGTCAGCGTGCCCTCCCCGGCCATCGCGCCGAGCGCGTTGTCGATGATGTTCGTCCAGACCTGGTTCAGCTCCGCCGGGTACGCCGGGATCTTCGGCAGGCTCCGGTCGTACTCCTTGACGACGCGGACCCCGGTGCCGATCTTGCCGGAGAGCATCACCAGGGTGGAGTCGAGGCCGTCGTGGACGTCGACCCACTGGTGTGGCGCGCGGTCCATCTGGGAGTACTGCTTGGCCTTGCCGACCAGCGCGGAGATGCGCGTGGTCGAGTCCTCGATCTCGCCCATCAGCATCTCGGTCTCGAGCGCGTAGGCGAGCCAGCGGACGGCGCCGTCGATGAAGGTGTCACCGACCTGCTCGAGGACGTTGTCCAGGTCGGTCGTGGTCAGCCCGGCGCGGACGTAGATGTCGGCGAGGTCCCAGCCCTGGTCGATGCCGCGGTCCTCGAACCAGTCGGTGATCTCGTCCTCGCGGTCGGCCTGCTGCATCGCGGAGAGCTTCTCGGCCTGCGCGACCTGCTTGACCAGGCGTTCCTGGACGTCGATGAGCTGGTAGAGCAGCTCGGGCTCGATGTCCTTCTTGGCGAGGAAGGCCAGCTTGTGCCGCATCCCGGCGACGCGTTCGCGCAGGGCGGACGTCGCCCGGACGGCGGCCGCGGCCGGGTTGTTCAGCTCGTGCGTCAGGCCGGCCGAAAGCTCGCCGAGGGCGAGCAGGCGGCGGCGCGAGCCGATCACGGTGTCGCTGTTGCGCCAGCCGAGGTACATGCCCTCCAGCAGGTGCGTCGCCATCGGGAACCACCGGCGGAACTCGAAGGAGAACTCCTTCGAGGGCAGCGCCAGGAACGTGACGTCGGACAGCGCGCGCACGGTCGCGTTGTAGACGTGCTCGCTGTCCTGGTGCACGAAGAACTGCGTCGCGCCGAAGTAGGCGCCGCGCTGGTCGGACCGGTTGGTCTCCACCTCGGTGCCGCTGACCATGCGCGTCATCCGGATCGCGCCGTTCAGCAGGACGTAGAAGCAGGTCGCCTCGCCGCCCTCGCTGATGACGGTGGAGTCGGCCGCGTACTCCTCGAGCACGGCGTTGGCGGCGACCCAGTCCAGCTGGTCCTCGGAAAGGTGTTCGAAAAGGAAGAGCCCGCGAAGCTCTTCCCGCGGCAGTGCGCTCATTGTTCCTCCAGGTACCGGTGTACCAGCGTCACGGCCATCGCGCCCTCACCCACGGCCGAAGCCACCCGCTTGACCGACTGCGCCCGCACGTCACCGGCCACGAACACGCCGGGAACGGACGATTCGAGGTAGTGCGGATCACGGTCGAGGGTCCAGCCGGCGGGGCGCTGCCCGCTCGCCACCAGGTCCGGGCCCGTGCAGACGAAGCCGTGCTCGTCGCGGTGGATCGTCTCGCCGAGCCAGTCGGTGCGCGGGACCGCGCCGATGAAGATGAACAGGTGCCCCGAGTCGACCGTCTCGGTGACGCCGTTCTCGCACAGCGTGAGCCGCTCGAGGTGCTCGTCGCCGTGGGCCTGCTTGACCGTGGTGTGCGTGCGGACGTGGATGTTCTCGATGCCCGCGATCTGCTCGATCAGGTAGTGCGACATCGACGCTTCGAGCGATTCCCCGCGCACCAGGATCGTGACGTCGCTGGCGTGCCGGGAGAAGAACACCGCGGCCTGCCCGGCGGAGTTCGCGCCGCCGACGATGTAGACGTGCTCGCCCTTGCACTCGGGGGCCTCGGTCGCGGCCGAGCCGTAGTAGACGCCGCGGCCGGTCAGCTCCTCGATGCCGTCCGCGTCCAGCGCCCGGTAGGTGACGCCGCTGGCGAGGATCACCGAGTGCGCGGCGATCTCGCTGCCGTCGCCGAAGGTGACCACCCGCGACGAGCCGCGGGCTTCGAGGCCGACGACGTCGCGCGCGGTCAGCACCTCGGCGCCGAACTTCTGGGCCTGCCGCCGCGCGCGGTCGGTCAGCTGCGCGCCGGAGACGCCGTCGGGGAAGCCGAGGTAGTTCTCGATGCGCGAGCTGGTGCCGGCCTGGCCGCCGGTGGCCTTCTTCTCGACGAGGACCGTGCGCAGGCCCTCGGACGCGCCGTAGACGGCCGCGCCGAGGCCGGCCGGGCCGCCGCCGATGACCACGAGGTCGTAGAACTCCTGCGCAGGCCGGGTCGACAAACCGACCGCGTCGGCGATCTCGCTGCCGGTCGGGCTCTTGAGGACGGTGCCGTCGGGGGTGACGACCACCGGGATGTCGCTCTCGGTGGCGCCGGCGGCCTGCAGGATCCGGCCGGCCTCGTCGTCCTCCACCGAGTACCAGCGGTACGGGACGGCGTTGCGGGCGAGGAAGTCCCGCAGGTGGAACGACGGCGAGTTGTAGCGGTGGCCGATGAGCTTGACCTCTTCGACCGGCTTGTCGCCGACCGCCTTCCAGGTCTCTACCAGCGCGTCGATCACCGGGTAGAGCTTCTCCTCCGGCGGGTCCCACGGCTTGAGCAGGTAGTGGTCGACGTCGACGACGTTGATCGCCTGGATCGCGGCGTCGGTGTCGGCGTAGGCGGTCAGCAGGGCGCGGCGGGCGTGCGGGAACAGGTCCATCGCCTTCTCGAGGAAGGCGATGCCGTCCATCTGCGGCATCCGGTAGTCGGCGAGGATGGCCGCGACGGCGTCGCCGCGCAGCTTGATCTCGCGCAGCGCTTCGAGCGCGTCCGTGCCGGAGTCGGCGCGGATGACGCGGTAGTCCTTCCCGTAGCGGCGCCGCAGGTCACGGGCGACCGAGCGGGACACGGCGGGATCGTCGTCGACGGTCATCAGGATCGGCTGGCTCACGAGATGCAGCCTACGGCGCTTCTCCAGCCGTTGGGGAAGACCGCCGCTTCGGCACCTGGACCCGCTCCAGGTCCTCGGCCACGACGATTTCGCCGTCGAACTCGGCCTTCGCCTCCTCCAGGAAGCGCGCCGGGTCGGGGTAGCGCTGGGAGAAGTGGGTCAGGACGAGCTGCCGCACACCGGATTCGGCGGCGACGCGAGCGGCCTGCTGGGCGGTCAGGTGGCCGAAGTCACGGGCCAGGTGGGTGTCCTCGGCGAGGAAGGTCGACTCGATCACGAGCGTGTCCACGTTTTCGCTCAAGGCGTAGACGGCGTCGCAGAGGCGGGTGTCCATGACGAACGCGAACCGCTGCCCGGGCCGGTGGGTGCTGACGTCCTCGAGCGTCGTGCTCCCGAGGTGGCCTTCCCGCTGGAGGCGGCCGACGTCCGGGCCGCTGATGCCGCGTTCCGCCAGCTTCGCGGGGAGCATCGTGCGGCCGTCGGGCTCGGTCAGCCGGTAGCCGAACGCCTCGACCGGGTGACTCAGGCGCCGGGCCTCGAGGGTGAACTTGCCGGTGGCGATCGGCCCGTCCTCGGCGATCGGGTGCTCGCGCAGGTCGGCCGTCTCGTAGAAGGCCGTCGCGTGCCGCAGCCGCTCGAAGTAGTGCGCGCCCGACGCCGGGAAGTGGGCGTGGACGGGGTGCTTGACCTTGTCCAGCGACAGCCGCTGGATCACGCCGGACAGGCCGAGGCTGTGGTCGCCGTGGAAGTGCGTGACGCAGAGGCGGGTGAGGTCGGTGGCCGCGACGCCGGCCCGGAGCATCTGGCGCTGGGTGCCCTCGCCGGGGTCGAAGAGGATGCCCTCCCCGTCCCAGCGCAGGAGGTAGCCGTTCTGGTTGCGGTGGCGCGTGGGCACCTGGGACGCGGTGCCCAGCACCACCAGTTCGCGGGTCGACACACCCGCACGCTACTCAGGCCGCGGGCGTGGCGTCCCCGAGTTTGCGCAGCCGGAAGGCCAGCACGAGCAGCATGATCCCGTAGATGAGCGCGTAGACGCCGACGAGCAGCGCGATGCCGAACGCGCCGGCGATCGGGTTGATCACGATGAGCACGCCCGCGATCACCGAGATCGCGCCGGCCGCGATCAGGAACGCCTCGCCCCGGATCTGCTTGCGCAGCCGGATCGCCGCGGCGATTTCCGCGACGCCGGTGACGATCGCCCACAGGCCGACCAGCAGGGCCAGCAGCAGGACGGTGATGCCCGGCCAGACCAGGACGAGGACCCCGGCGACGATGCCGAGCGCGCCGAGGATCCCGTACGCGGCGCGGTGGGCCCCGTCGCCCGGGCGGAAGGCCTGCATGAGGCCGCCAACGCCGTCGATGATCGCGTACACGCCGTACAGGATCGCGAGGACGAGGACGGTGGCGCCCGGCCAGATCAGCGCGAAGAGGCCGAAGAGCACCGCGAAGACACCGCGGACGGCCGCGATCGGCCAGGCCTGGCGGGGTTCGACGACGGAAAACGCAGCGAAGGAGGTCATGAGCCGCTCCTCGGGTGTTTGGGACACCCAGTATCGCGGCAGAATGCCCGGTTGGCGCGGTTCACCACCCGTTCGGGCCATGAGTCCACTGTGTCCGGACACTTAGGACCGGCGTGCGCCGCGGCCGCCACCACGGCGCACGCCGGTTGCTCAGGGGTAGCTGACCAGGTTGACCGGCTTGGTGCCGGTCGGGGTCGTGTCACCCGTGGTGTTGATGACGTGCGTGATCGTGCCCTGGTAGTTGAGCGACACGGTCACCATGTCGTGGAACCGGACACCCGCTGTGTTCGGCGCCTCGAACGCGTGGGCGCTGGCCACGGACGGGTTGGTGCTGAAGTAGCAGTAGCTGCCCAGTCCCCACGCCTCGTGGCTGGTGACGTTCGGCCCCACCTTGTAGGCCGAGTAGCCCTTGGTGGACCCGTTCATCCAGCCCGCCTGGTTCGGCACGTCGTAGGGCATCTCGTTCTGGAAGAAGTACGTCCGGCCGCCGTTGCCGTTCCAGACGACCTGCGTCTTCTGGTAGTGCTCGACGAACAGGCCGTACATCGTCACATTGTTGCCGTTGACGGTGAGCCCGGTGTCGGCCGTGTTGGTGTTCCAGCCGACGTACTCGTTGCGGTCGGCGTGGTCGGCGCGCCAGATCCACATGTGGTCGCCGATGACGTTGCTGCTGTTGACGACCAGGCTGTTCGTCGCCTTCCCGACGGCGGCGCCGCCGATCCGGAAGAAGACGTCGTGCAGGGACGTCGGGTTCGCCGCGTGGTTCGCGGCCGAGCCGGCCGGGCCGACCTGCATGAGGGTGTTCGAGCTGGTCGTGCCGGCGTCGATCAGCAGGCCGGCGACCTTGACGCCGTCGACGTCGTCGACGTTCATCGCGGTGACGCCGTTGTCGGGCACCAGCGTGGCGATGCCGAGCCCGAGCACGACGGTGTCCGGCCGGGTGACGTGCAGTGCCTGGTTGAGGTGGTAGACACCGGGCGTGACCAGCAGGTTCTTGCCCGCGGCGAGCGCCGCGTTCATGTCGGCGGCGGTGGCGCCGGGCTTGGCGATGTAGAACTGGTCGATCGGCAGCGAGGTGCCCGGGGCGGTGCCGTTCGCCCAGCTCGTGCCGGACGCGTTGGTCTTCACGCTCGGCACGAAGACCTGGTAGTTGCCCGCGTTGTCGATGTAGAGGAACGGCTTCTCGCGGGTCACCGGGGTCTGGGCGACGGTCGTGTAGGGCGGGCTCGGGAAGGTGTTCGCCGGAGCGCCCTGGACGCCCGCGAAGACCATGTTCCAGTTCGAGCCGTTCCAGCTGCCGAACTGCGAGTTCCGCGAGATCCACTGCTGCTGCGAGCCGGAGCGGACCTGGCCGTCGATCTTGGAGTCGGAGATCCAGCCGCCGCTGGCCCAGCCGCCGTCGTCGAGCTGCAGGTCGCCGCGGACGTGCATGCGGCGGTACGGCGCGGCCTGGCTGACCGCCCAGCGGTCGGCGCCCCCGTTCGGGTTCACGGACAGGTTCTCGGCGCCGCGCCAGAAGTTCTGGGTCGCGTTCTGCGGCGGGAACCAGTCGGCCTCGACGTGCACGGCGCCGTTGATCGTCACGGCGTCGGGGCTCAGGCCGAGCCCGAGGACCTGCGTGTAGAAGCCGACGTTGACGTCGTTGGAGTAGGTGCCGGGCTTGAACATCACGGCGTAGCGCTGGCTGCCGAACTGGTTGCGTTCCTGCTGGCCGAAGATGCTGTTGAGCCGGCTCTGGATCGTCGAGCTCGGCATGGAGGGGTCGAAGATGACCACGTTCGGACCGAGGTCCGGCTGGCCTTGAGTCGGAGGAGTCGTGCCGCCCACGGGGTTCAGTGTGAACGACTGCGCCGCGGTGCCGTTGCAGGCGTACTGCTGGAGCTGGACCGAGTCGGCGACGGACGCGCCCGGGACGTCGAGGCACTTCCCGCTGTTGCGGCTGACGAAGTGGTACCGGCCGCTCCCCTCGTCGACGGCCTGCCACTGCTGGTTGGCACCGTTCGAGTAGGACCAGAGCTGGACGAGGCCGCCATCGGCGGTGGAGACGTTGCTGACGTCCCAGGCGGCGGCCGGGTTCGTGCGGGCGTTGACCCGGAAGTAGCCGTCGCTCGTGGGCTGAAACTGCCACTCCTGCGACGCGGTCTGGTTGCAGGAGTACTGCTGCACGACGGTCCCGTTGGCGGTACCGGCGGCCCGCGCGTCGACGCACTTCCCGCTGTTGGCGGCGGTCACGGTGTACCAGCCGTCGGGAGTGACCGCGGCTTGCGCCTGCGGAGTGGTCAGGATGCCCGCGACCAGGGCGGATGCCGCGGAGAGCAGCACCACCACCCGCCGTCTCGTCTTCATGCGAAACCTCCTCAGCCGCACGGGGCGGCGTCCGTCGAGCAGGAAACGGCAGAGGCGTGCCCGGTCTGGGGATAGACGCGGCGTAACGGGCGGGGACCTCGGCGTCACAACCGCGCAAAATGTAACGGCGGCCACACCCGGAGTCAATACACGACTAAAAATAAGGCTTAAAGTGGCTGGTCAGCGCTCCGCTGAGCGGGACGGGTGGGTTGGGGGACCCCCTGCGCGAGGGTTGTCCGGGGGTCATGTACGGTATTGCCATACGAGATGCGGAGTTCACCTTCGCCTCGGGGCTATGGCGCAGCTGGTAGCGCACCTCACTGGCAGTGAGGGGGTCAGGGGTTCGAGTCCCCTTAGCTCCACAGTGACGAAGCACCGCCCACCAGGTCCAAGGATCCAGGTAGGGCGGTTTTTTCGTTGTGCCGGATCTTGAGTTTCGCCAGGAAGTTCAGCTACCGGCCGGTAGCTGAGGCAAAACTGGGGCACGGACCGGAGGAGCGGCGAAGTGGGGTCACGAAAAGTGCCCCAGCAGCGTCCCCCGGACAGGTGGACACCAAAGGTTCTTGACATGACGCCTTCGCGGCGTTGGCTGCGGACGGTGCCGTACGTGACCGGCGTGTCCGCGTCAGTGCCGGAGGGCGCGGGGCGGAGACTGCTTACACGGTCGGCACGACAGGGCCGGGCGTGGGCAGGCGAGCGGCTGCTGCCCGAGACGCAGATGGACCTAGCCCCCGCACATGCATAAGTTCGTCGACCGTGAGGCTCGTTTGGGACGAGGTCTGGCCGTACAGCGGGACGAGCAGGCCCGCGACGCGGTCGCACAGCAACGGCGGCGTCCTACAGCGCAGTAGCTCAAAGAGCTAGCGCGCGGCCAGATACCAGACGCCCAGAGCGATGACTCCGGCTAGCGCAAGTCCGACACCGATGCCTCGCATGACCCAGGTCAGCCGGTCAGGTATCTGTCCGCCGGCCATGGCAGCTGCCGTCTCAGCCGCCTCGCGAATATCTGGTGCCGTCTCGTTGACCTGCGCAGTGGTTCTGCCCAGTTGGCTGGCGAGTCCTTGACGCTGAATGGTTTCGATTCCGCGCAGGCATCTCTGAGATCATCGGCTGCGCCTGACACCGCGTTGGCGGCAGAGCGCATCTCGGTGGCGTGATCGGGAACTCGAGCGACTTCATCGCAGGACTGAGCGAATCTGTGCCCATGTTCCTCGAGGTATGACAGCTTTTCCGTGCATCAAGCACGAAGGGGAGCACATGCTCCAAGTACTGCTGCAGCGCTGCTGTGGCAATCTCGATGTTTGTCTTGTCACCACTGCCACCTCCTGAGTGGTCGATGTAATCCGGAAACGGATCGGCAACGCCGTCAGCCTGCGCTCGATCTCTGGCGATTGAGGTAGGCACCTACCACCCGTGCTGCGCCTTCGGGATCTTCATCCTTCAATCCGGAAAGATCGGCCCCCCAGAAGTTGCTGTTGACCGCGATCGTGCCTCGGGCTCCGTCCAGCAAGCCGAGGCGGAGCAGCTCAACGGTCAGGTCCACAAGGCCTGGCAACAGGAACACGGGGTACTTCCTGCTCACTGACACACCGCAGCAGCCCTTCGTCGCCAGTAGAGGTGGTGACTGTGCCCCTGGCGATTCTGCAGCAATGGCCGAGATGTCCCACGTTGGCCGACACCTTGAAGCACGCATACCGTGACCGGCAATGTCCTTCAGATCACCCATCAGATAGTCGGCGGCGGTGTTCGTGCTCACCGCCGACTGACCGGCGCACTATTGGGAACACCGGACGGGTCGGGTTACTGGATTCGACGCGACTCTACGATGCTTCGGCTGCGAGTGCCGCTACTCGTCCAGCCCCCAACGATTCCTTGCTTTTATCCTCATATGCCGATACATCTCCGCTCGGAACTCGCCGGCGAGTGCACCACGAGTCACTCCTCACGGATCAGAACCTTGCCGCACACGACAAACCCTCCCACACCGCCATCCGACACGACCAGCCTCATGTAGCGATCCTCATGACGCTCCGGAACCTCGATAAAATTATCGATTTCGGAACCATCTTCGGCGATCCCTATAACCAGCTCATCATAGTAGGACTTGACCTTCATTCCTAGGACGTCCAGGAATTCTATCTCGACCATCTCCCGCCCATCGTCGAAATAAGTGCGCAGAATCAACCTTCGATGGGAAACCGAATATGTCCACAATTCGAAGGGTCGCTTGATGTGTAGCGGAAGCACGGCGGACGAAGTGACCACAAGAGAGCTCAGCTTTCACTCGAAAGGATTTTTTGTGACTTTTCCATTTTTATCGTACCAGATGATTCGAGATTGAACCGATTCGGGTGCGGCCTTGATCTGAGCCAGCTCCCACGGCGTGTACTGTCCGTCTCGGGGTGAGCTGACACCTTCCGCCAGCTTGGCATATGCATTTGCATCGTCTATTCCAGCGAGACTGAAGTGGATCTCCACTGTGCTACTGGGATCAAGGGCCTCTCTGATGATATCTTGCCAGTGCGCATCGTTCGGCCAATCCCCATACATTTTCGCACCGACACGCTCAGCGAAGTCAACTAGCGCGTACTTATTGTCTTCGAGTTTAGTCCGGCCCAGCGCAATGGAACTAGGGCAGCCACCGTTGTGGACGAGAAGCGGAGTGCGATCAGCTAGCACGTAGTATGTGTGGACATCGCTGACGGTGAGATTGTAGGTCCGGATGCTCGCGGCGTAACGATGGCTGCTGATCAGCTTTGCATGGCCGCCGCGTGGTGTATCCAGCCGCGTGCCTGACTTGAGATTCGCTGCCGAGAGCCACGCATGAGCGGTAGCGTTCCAGAACAAGTGGTGTGCAGTCGTGGTGATCGTGGCGCGACCGTCGAGAGTGGCGACGGTGAGGTCGACGAAGTCGCGGTCGGTGTCCGTCACATGAGTTTGCTCGACTCTGTGTCGCTGAAGCTGCGGACTGTCAGGCTCGGCGTTGGCGATCTGGTCACCGATCTTGATGTCCTTGATCTGCCTGGTAGTCCCGTCAGCCATCAGGACGCGGGTGTCTCCGGTGAAGCTGTTCGGGAGTCGGCACGTTGACGGATTGTTCGCAAGCTCATTGGCAAAATCGGCCACCTGGCTGCGCTGCGCGCCGGCTTCTCGCGCCAGCAGTTCCATCTGACCGAGTTCAGCGTTGATGTCGACGCCGACAACGTCGAGGGCGCTCTTGCCTTCGGCGATCGCTTCCGCTATTGCGGCTGACGTTTCGAGAGTGTCGATTCCACCGAGTTCAGCACCGGCGCCGCCGAGCAGTGAAAGGACGTCACAGATGCCTTCGCAGGCGGCGGTGAGCAGGCTGATGCCGATGAACAGGAAGATGTCGTCGACCGGGTCCCCGCCGCCGTTGGGCAGGCCGTCGGGATAGCGGGCCTGGAAGTTGGGGTTGAACAGGTTGTCCGGCTGCAGGCACAGGTTGGTCTTGTTGCTGCCTTGGGGGTTGAGCTGGCGGCAGAGGTCCTGCAAGTGGTGCAAGATCCGGTCCTTGTCGGCCGGGGTCCCGGTCAACAAGAGGATGCAGTCTTCGGTGCTGTAGCCGGCTAGCGACGACGCGGGTCGCATGGCGGGCTGGCATGATTGCTTGCGCTGCTCAATGACCCGTTGTTTTTCGGTCTCGACCTTCCGCGCGACCGCTTCCCAGGCCGCATGTGCGGCGTCCGCGGCTTGGGTGGCGCTCTTGCCGGCGTCGAGGGCGGCATCATACGCATCGTGCGCAGAGATCGCCGCGTCACGCGCGTAGCCGGCGGCGTCTGCCGCCGAGTGGGCGGCCCAGGCCGCGGAGCGGCCGGCCTTGTCAGCGGCCGCTGTCGCGGTTGCCGCGGCGGCGGCGGCGGTGTTCGCCGAGGCTTGCGCTTGCTGGGCGGAAGCGGCGGCGCGGTTGGCGGCATCTTGGGCTTGGTTGGCGGCGTCGGCGGCTTGAGCGGCTGCGGTTGCGGCTTGGTCGGCGTAGTGGGCCGCCTCATCGGCGGCGTTGCGGGCGCGTGCGGCGGCTGCCTGGGCGTCGTTGGCGTCGTGGGTGGCGGTGGCCGCGGCGCTGGCGGCTTGGGCGAGGAGGCTGTCGACGGCCGCGTTGTGCGCGGCCGTGTTCTGGTCGCGGCGGGCGGCGGTGAACTGGCCGACGGTCAGGAACTCGCGCGCCAATGTGGGTGGCCCGTCCAGCGCCGCCTGGGCGCCGGCGACGACCTCACGCAACCCGGCGGCCCGGGCAGCGGACTGAACCTGGGCCACCTTGACCTGGTCGTCGATCTGCAGAGCGACGTATTGGCCGGTGTCGAGAAAGTCCCGCAACGCCTTGTCGGTCCCCGCGTCCAGCGCATTCTGCCCGTGCTGGACGACCACGGTGCGACCGGCCGCCCTGGCCGCGGACATGATCTGGCTGACCTGCAGGGTGTCGTCCTGCAAACGACCCGGGTAGTCGCGGCTGCGCAGGAAGTTCCGCACGTCGGCGTCCGTACCGGCGAGCGCAGTGGCGGCGGCCCTCTTGAAGCCGGGCGTTCCGGTGTCGGACAGCTGGGTGAGGATGACGCGGTCGTCCTGTCCGGTGGCCGCGGCAAGACCGGTGGTGATGAAGTCGACGGCTTCGTCGTCACTGGCGGCAACCGCGGTGAGCGCCGCCGCCTTGACCCACGGGCCACCCGTGTCGGCCAGTTTCAACGCAACCTTGCGGGCATCACCGATGACGGTCGCGCGTTCGGTGCCCGGGGTGGTGGCTTCGGTGATCAAGCGGTTGGTATCCGCATCCCAGCTACTGGCCTGGTCCAGATCCCACCGCGGCGGAACCGTCCGGGCGGCGTACGCCGCAGCAGCAGCGAAGGCCGCGTCATCGGCTTGCCGCCCGGCCAGGGCGATCCGGTCGTCGTCGGCTTTGCGCGCCACCTGCGCGATCTGCGACGCCTGCTGTGCCGCGGTAACCGCCGTGTTCGCCGCCGCCGTCGCAGCGTTGGCGTGCTCGGTGGCCTTCCGGGCCGCGTCCGCCGCATTCCCTGCGAAGACCGCTGCGTCGGCGGCGGCGTTGGCGGCCGCGGTGGCGTTGGCCGCGGCCGCGTCGGCGGCATCGGCGGCCTGGCCGGCCGCGGTACTGGCCTGATCGGCCCACGACTGGCTCGCCCGGGCCGCGGCGACGGCGTGCGCTGCCTGGGCCCGCGCCCTGGCCGCCGCGGCCTGCGCCTGCCGGGCGTCGGCGCCCGCG
>NZ_JAMXQV010000003.1 GCF_024703995.1 Amycolatopsis iheyensis
CGTCGCGCGGCCCCGGAGACCGGCGAGGCCGCGGCCCCGCCGCGGCGCGGCCGCCGTGCCCCGGAGCCGGCCGAGGAGGCCCCGCGCCGCCGTCGTCCGGCGCCGATCCCGGAGGAGCCGGCGGAGCCCCGCCGTCGCCGTCCGAGCCCCGAGGAGCTGGCCGAGGCCGACGCGGCCCGCCGGCACCAGGCGATGCTCGACCTGGAAGAGGCCGCCGAAGCCCAGGCGGCCCGCCTGCGCGGTGCCCCGGAAGAGCCGGCCCGCCTCCGGGCGGTCCCCGACGAGCCCGCCGAGCCGCCTGCCCGTCGTCGTGGCGCGCCGGTGTCCGATGAGCTTGCCGAGCCGCCGGTCTCGCGCCGTCGTGGCGCGCCGGTTCCCGACGAGCTTGCCGAGCCGCCGGCCCGTCGTCGTGGTGCGCCGGTGTCCGATGAGGCCGCCGAGCCGCCCGCTCGCCGTCGTGGTGCGCCGGTGTCCGACGAGCCGGTCGAGCCGGCGGCCTCGCGCCGCCGCCGGGCCGCCCTCGAGCCCGACGAGCCTTCGCGCCGCCGCGCCGCGGCCGAACCGCCGCGGCGGCCCGTCCAGCCGGGTGACCGCTCTGCCGGCGTGCCCGAACCCGGGCTGGAGCCCCCGCGCCGCCGCCGTCCGCCGCCTCCGCCGGTGCGCGACGAGCCGGTCACCGACATCATCCCCGCGCAGACCGCGCCGCCCCCGGCCGAGCCCTCGCCCGAGGAGCCGGAGGCCGACGGCTTCTTCGCCGAGGACGACCAGTACGCGGAGTACGACGACTACGACGAGTACGCCGACGACGAGTACGAGGACTACGACGAGGACGCCTACGACGACGAGCCGGAGCCGCCGCGCAAGAAGAAGCGCGGCAAGCGCGCCATCGGCTGGGTGGCCGCGCTCGTCGTGATCGTGCTGCTCGCGGGCGGCGCCTACTACGGCTTCAACAAGATCTTCGGCTACGAGGACTTCGAAGGCGCCGGCGACGGCGACGTGCTGTTCCAGGTCGACGACGGCGACTCGACGTCGGCGATCGGCGCGAAGCTCGCCACGGCGGGTGTCGTCGCCAGCGGCAAGGCCTTCGTGAAGGCCGGCGAGGACAACCCGAAGCTGGCCCGCATCCAGCACGGCTTCTACGTGATGAAGTCGCACATGTCCGGCAGCAGCGCGGTCGACCGCATCACCACCCCGGCCTCGAGGGTCGGGCAGCTGGAGATCCGGCCGTACACGCAGTTCGACGACATCACCCAGCCCGACGGCAAGGTCACGCCGGGCGTCTTCACCCTGATGGCCAAGGCGTCCTGCGCGCAGATCAACGGCAAGAGCACCTGCATCACGGCCGACGACCTGCGCAAGGCGGTCGACGCGGCGGACCTGAAGACGCTGGGCGTGCCGGACTGGGCGATCGAGCCCGCGAACAAGGCCGACCGCAAGGACCGGCGGCTCGAAGGCCTGATCGCGCCGGGCCTCTACGACATCCGGCCCGGGGCGAACGCCCAGGAGATCCTCGGCCAGCTCGTGAAGAGCTCGACCGAGGCGATCCAGAACGCCGGGCTGAGCGCCCAGTCGACCGGCCCGGAGGCGACGCCGTACCAGACGCTGATCATCGCGTCGATCATCGAGCGCGAAGCGGTGAAGGCGGACTTCGGCAAGCTCTCGCGGGTGATCTACAACCGGCTGGCGATCAACATGCGGCTGCAGATGGACTCGACGGTCAACTACCCCCTGGACCGCCCGACGCTGGCGACCAGCGACGAGGACCGGAACCGGCCGGGGCCGTACAACACGTACAAGAACACCGGGCTGCCCTTGACCCCGATCTCGGTGCCGAGCGCCGACGCCATCCAGGCGGCGGTGCACCCGACGGCCGGGGACTGGGTGTACTTCGTCAAGTGCGAGAAGAACGGCCTGTCCTGCTTCGGGGTCTCCTTCGACGACCACAAGGCCAACGTGAAGCTGGCCCAGCAACGTGGCGTTTTCTGAGCCCCGGCGCGCCGCTGTCCTCGGCAAACCGGTGGCGCATTCGCTGTCCCCGGTGCTGCACGGCGCCGCGTTCGCCGCGCTCGGCCTGACCGGCTGGACGTACGAGCGGATCGAAACGGGTGCCGAGGAGCTGCCGGGGTTCGTCGACGGCCTCGGCCCGGAGTGGGCCGGGTTCTCGGTCACCATGCCGGGCAAGCGCGCGGCGCTGGACCACGCGGACGAGGTGACCGCGCGCGCGGCCGCCGTCGGCGCGGCCAACACGCTGGTCCGCTCGGTGAAGGGCTGGCTCGCGGACTGCACCGACGTCGAGGGCGTCACCGGGGCCCTGCGTGCGGCGGGCGGGTACGAGCCTTCGCCGGCGGACACCGCGGTGGTGCTCGGCGCGGGCGGCACGGCGGCCGCGGCGGTCGTCGGGCTGGCGGCCCTCGGCGTCCGGCAGGTGCGCTTGGTCGTCCGGGATCCGGCGCGGGCCGGGGAAACGCTCGACGCGGCGAAGCGGGCTTCGCTCGACGTCGACGTGCTTCGCTGGGCCGAGACGGACTTCGCGGCGCTGGGGTCCGCGGCCGTGCTGGTGAACACGGTGCCGCCGGCGGCGGTGGTGCCGCACGTGGCCGACCTCGCGGCGATCGAGCACGTCCTCGACGTCATCTACCATCCGTGGCCGACGCCGCTGGCCGAGGCGGTCGCCGAGCGCGGCGGCCGGCTCGCGACCGGGCTGGACATGCTGCTGCACCAGGCGTTCGGCCAGGCCGAGCACTTCACCGGCCGGCCCGCGCCGCGAGCGGCGATGCGGGACGCCCTGCGCGCCGCCACCGGGAACATGCTGCCGCTGCCGATCGGCTAAAGCGCTTGCGCGAAGTTGATATTCTGGCGGACTGCCCAAACCAAGGGGGTCTGCCGGAATGAGCAGCCAAGAATCGCCGTGGGTCGGCGAACGCCCGAAGCTCAACTCGACCGTCACACTCGCCGACTACGACCCGGAGTGGCCGAAGCTCTTCGAGCGCGAGGCCGGCCGGATCCGCGACGTGCTGGGGGAGCGCGTGCTCGTGCTGGAGCACGTCGGCTCGACGTCGGTGCCCGGGCTGTGCGCCAAGCCGATCGTCGACATCCTCCTCGAAGTGCCGGACTCCGACGACGAGGACGCCTATGTCCCGCCGCTGGAGGCGGCGGGCTACCGGCTCGTGATCCGCGAGCGGGACTGGGAGAAGCACCGCTGTTTCAAGGGTCCGGACACGAACATCAACCTGCACGTGTACTCACCGGGCAACGGCCAGACGCCGCGCTACCGGCTCTTCCGCGACCGCTTGCGGTCGCACCCCGCCGAACTGGCGTTGTACGCGGCGAAGAAGCGTGAGCTGGCCGCGAAGACGTGGGAGTACATCCAGGGGTACGCCGACGCCAAGACCGAGGTGGTCGAGGAGATCCTCACCAGGGCGCGGGCGGCGCAGTACGACGCGTTCAGCGAGGAATACGCGTCGCACGCGGAGAAGAGCGTGACGAACGCGCTGTACGACCGCCCCGCGATCCTCGACCTGGCGGGCGATGTTTCGGGGAAGCGGGTGCTGGACGTCGGGTGCGCGGCCGGGCACCTGAGCGCGCTACTGGCCGAGCGGGGCGCGGACGTCCTCGGCGTCGACGCGAGCGAGGGCATGGTGTCGGTCGCCCGGCGGAGGTTCGGCGAGGTGGCGCGCTTCGAGGTCGCGGACGTGTCCCGGCCACTGGAGCTGCCGGACGCGTCGGTCGACGTCATCACGGCGTCGCTGGTGCTGCACTACCTGAAGGACTGGGGCCCGACGCTGGCCGAGTTCCGCCGGGTCCTCGTTCCGGGCGGGGTGCTGGCGTTCTCGGTGCACCACCCGGGCGAGGACTGGCGGTGGTTCTCGCGGGAGAACTACTTCGAGCTGGAGCTGCTGGAGGACGAGTTCCCACCGGGCAACCAGGTCCGGTTCTACCGGCGCCCGTTGAGCTGGACGTTCACCGCGGTCCGCGAGGCGGGGTTCGAGGTGGACCGGCTGGTGGAGCCGATGCCGCTGCCCGAGACGGCCGACGTTGATCCGAAGTGGACGGAGAACCTGCGGACCAAGCCGCGGTTCCTGTACTTCCGGGTGGTCAGTCCGTCGGTGTGACCGGTCGCGGAAGGGGACTTCGTCTGAGGTCCCCTTCCGTGGTTTCCGGTTCATCGCCGTCCACCTCCAGCGAAACCAAGGCGGGCTGCGCGAGGTCGAAGAGGTCGAGTCGCGTGACCGGGGTCAAGGTCATGATCGCCGGAAACGGAATGCCGAACTTCGTCGAGAATCTGCGGCCGACCGCGCGCACGATCACCGCGAGCTCGTGCGTGCTCGAACCGGGGTTCGAGATCACCGTCTCGATCAACTGCCGGTTGCCAGGCTCCCACATGTCCCTTCCGATGAATCTGAACGCCGCACGCAACTGCGGATCCAGGTGGTTGAAGCGTAGGGGCAGGAACGAGAGCAGGTAGGTGATCGAAGCCAGGGCGGAGAGGATCGCCGCATGCACCGGGTGGATGAGGTCGAACCACGTCGGAAGGTGACAGGCGAGCACGATGAAGACCAGCTTCAGCGACGTGAGCGCGGAAATCGCGTTGCGGATCCGCTGGCTGCGGATCGAGCCGTAGATCGGCATGGTGGCGAGGAACTTGAGGCAGGGCGAAGACGCCGGCCACCGACAGCCGGCTTCGAACACAGCGCCGGTGATGGCGCCCGGGTCGATGCGGCTGTTGTGCCAGCACCGCTTTTTCCCTTCCCGCGGGGGTAGCCATTCGGAGACCGGGAAAACCGCGGTGGTCGACGCGAGCCGACGGCTCACGCTGCCGTGGTAAAAGATCCCGATGGCCAGAATCCGGGCCCAATCCCGCATACCTTCTTTGCTCGCTTGAAATTCGGCGAGTGCTCGAGCCAGCACCGCCGGTTCGTCGAGCACCTTGATCAGCAGCTTCGGGCGCTCCCGGGCGATCTCGAGCCCGAGCGACCTGGCCAGCTCGAGGGCAGCTCCGGGGTCGAGCCGCAGGTAGGAGACGAAGAGCGGATCGAACCCGTCCTCGACGCCTGCCGTCACGCTGACGAAGAACGGTTTGAGGTAGCTGGGTTTGCTGCCGGTGATCGAGCTTTCGGCCAGCTCCCGGTCGCGCAGGGCGATGGCGGCCAAGCGGAACAGATGGAACCAGGTCTCGTCCCGATCGGTCACATCGGCAAGGGCATCGGTGATCCGGGCCAGCTCCGCCATCACGACTTCGTCGTCGTAGGGCTGGCTGTCCGCGATGGCGCGCAGTCCCAGCTCGACCCCGGTGCGGAGCGTCCACAACAGGCTTTCCCGGCGGATCCGATCGTTCTTCTGCAGGGCCACCGAGAAGACGATCACTTCGGCCAGCCGCTCGCCGAACCGGTGTGAGCTGCCTTCCTCGACTTTCCGGGTGATCCGGTGCCAGGTTTCCTCGTCACCACGGTCGACCGCGTCCGCGGCCAGGAACTCGCAGAACGTCAGGTGCACGAACCGGAGGGTCTCCTCCTTGCGCTCCTCGGTGAACAGGCCCGTGTCCCGGGACAGCTCGCGGAGGCGCTGACCCGCCGCGGCCTCCGAAAGTCCTTCCTCGTCTTGGACGATGGCCACCGCCTTGCTCCAGTCGAGCGCGTTGCGGGACTGGCTGCCGTCGAGGAGGTGCTCGAGGGCGATCCGGCCCAGCACCTGCCGCCGGGTCCGGCGCAGGACGTTGAGCCCGGTGGTCAGGCCGAGCTGGCGGCCCCAGCGCCGCACGAGCAGCTCGTCGACCACGGCCCGGTAGAAGTCGGGGCGGGTTTCCGGCAGGCCTTCGCCGCCGGTGATCTGGTCGGTCGCCACGTACATCGCGAGGATCAAAGGCGTCTCGCACATGCTCCGGATGTTCGGTTGCGCGGCGAGGTTGCCGAAGATGCGTGACCGGTGCCGTTCCGGCGTGGTCTGGAAGGGCCACTTGCGCAGGAACTCGTACATGTCGTCGGCCGTGAAGGGTTCCAGCGTCAGGTGCGCGTCGAAGGTCTCGGTGAACTCGGGAGCGAGGTTCACGTAGAGCTGGCGCCGGGTCGTCACGATGACCTGGTTGTGCGCATGGCGCTTCGCCAGATGGTCACAGAGTTCGGAGATCTGCGCGGAGACCGCGTCGAACTCGCTGGTGTTCACCTCGTCCAGGCCGTCCAGCAGGACGGTGACCCGGCCGGTGTCGGCGAACGAGTCGTAGAGGTCCTTGCTGGCGTAGGTGTTGATCGACGTGACTTCCTTCTCGACCGATTCGACCAACCCGGCGCCGTCGAACTTCGCCGAGGTGAGTTTCCTGAGCTCCATGAACACGGGAATGCGGGCGAAGGAGGCGTCGATGGCGATCGACGTCCGGCAGATGTCGCGGTAGATCCGCTTCACCACGGTCGACTTGCCCGACCCCGGGTCACCGACGAGCAGGATCCGGCGGTGACCGCTGTCCCGGATCGCGGTGGCCGAAAGCCGGCTCCGGTCGGCGGCGATCGCGGTCAGCGGGACGAACATGTCGTCCAGCACCAGCTCGACCGGCACCGCCGCCGGCACCAGGAGCCGGTTGGAACTCGCCTCGAGCCGGTTCAACGCGAAGTCACGCAAGCTCAGCCGGGCCGCCACCCGCGGTCGAAGCCGCCGGACCAGTCGCGACCCGATCCCGCGGACGATGTACTGCGGGAACGTCTCCAAGCCGAGATCCCGAGTCAGCGACTTGAGGTACTTGCGCCGCTGGTACACATACCCGGTCACCGCGACGGCCAGACCGGCGACGATGCTGACGATCTGGGTGAGACTCAGCGGCACCCCGAGCCACCTCTCCACGGGCGTACAAGGCCGTGAAAAGGGTCGCGCCCGGGCAGCCGCCTGTTACTCCCGCCGCGCCAGGTCTTGGATCAGGTCCACGATCTCCCGGCTGACGGGCCGGAACACCCGCAGCCGGGACAGCGCCGCCAGCCGGGCGAGCAACGGCACGCTGCGTTCCACCAGCATCCGGCTGCGCTTCTCCCCGGCCGAGCGGTCGTGCACCCAGAACAGCACCACGCCCATCTGGAACAACCACAGCAGCTCCGGCAGCTGCGCCCGCAGTTCCGGGTCGAGCTTGACGTCGGAGCCCTCGACGACCTCGCGCATCAGCTCGATCGACGCGTCCCGCGCGGCCGAGGACTCCTCGCTGAACGGGCTCAGCGGGGACTCCGGGTCGGCCGCGTTGACGAAGAACTGCGTGCCGAAGCGGTGGTAGGGCTCCGCCAGCTCCAGCCAGCACAGCAGGACCGCCTTCAGCCGCTCGGCGAAGCGGGGCTCCTCGGCCAGCAGTGCGCGGGCGGCGTCGAGGTGGAGCCGCGCGATCTCGTCGTAGAACCCCTGGATCAGTTGTTCCTTCGAAGAGAAGTAGTAGTACGCGTTCCCCACCGAGACGCCCGCCTCGGTGGCGATCGCGCGCATCGTCGTGCGGTCGTAGCCGTTCTCGGTGAACAGCCGCATGGCGGTGGTGACGATCAGGGACCGCGTTTCCTCGCTCTTCGGCACGCTCTGCACGTTAGCGCCGCTCGGGTCAGGGCGCGGGGAAGGGCGGGACCTGCGGGGTGCCGGGGTAGGGCACCGGCTGTCCGGCGAGCACCGGCTGCGGGGCGGGCGCGGGCTTCGGGGCCAGGTGGCGGCGCCGGATGCCGTTGAACACCAGCACGTTGAACAGGTGCATCACGCCGAGCACGAGGGCGACCGTGCCGACCTTCACCGACAGCAGCTCGAACACGTCCCGCGCGGTGTCCACCCGCGACCGGCTGGTCAGGAACAACGTCACGAAGCCGAGGCTGATCAGGTAGAAGCCGACCACCAGGAGCTGGTTGACGGCGGTGGCCAGGCCGGGGCTGTCGGCGAACACCTCGGCCAGGAAGGTGCGGCCGTGCTTGCTCAGCGTACGGGCCACGAGCACGGTCAGCGGGATGCTGATCAGCAGGTAGAGGGCGTAGGCGATGACTATGCGGTCCATGGTTCCTCCTCGTTTTGAACGTGTTCAAGAAGCACCGTAGCGCCACTTTTGAACGTGTTCAAGAGAGCTGGGTCACGTAAGGTGTCGCCCGACTGGGAGGTATCACCGTGAAACGCATTGCCGCCGGGCTGTCGCTCGCCGTGCTCGCCGCGCTCTTCGTGCCCGCTACCGCCGACGCGAACTTCGGGCAGAACGTCCGCTTCGCCACCTTCAACGCCTCGCTGAACCGCGCGGCCGCCGGGCAGCTGGTCACCGACCTCTCGACGCCGGGCAACGTCCAGGCGCAGAAGGTCGCCGAGGTCGTCCAGCGCAACCGCGCCGACGTTCAGCTGATCAACGAGTTCGACTACGTGCCGGGCAACCGGGCCGCCGACCTGTTCCGGAAGAACTACCTGGCGGTGGGGCAGCACGGCGCGAAGCCGATCGACTACCCGTACGCCTACACCGCGCCGGTGAACACGGGCGTCCCGACCGGCTTCGACCTCGACCGCGACGGCACGGTCGGCCTCGGCAACGACGCCCAGGGCTTCGGCACCTTCGAGGGCCAGTACGGCCTGCTGGTGCTGTCGAAGTACCCGATCGACCTCGCGCACGTCCGGACGTTCCAGAAGTTCCTCTGGAAGGACATGCCGGGCGCGCTGCTGCCGGACGACCCGGCCACGCCGGCCCCGCACGACTGGTACAGCCCGGCCGAGCTGAACGTCCTGCGGCTGTCGTCGAAGTCGCACTGGGACCTGCCGCTGAAGATCGGCCGCTCGACGGTGCACTTCCTGGTCTCGCACCCGACGCCGCCGAGCTTCGACGGCCCGGAGGACCGCAACGGCACCCGCAACAACGACGAGATCCGCTTCTGGGCGGACTACGTGACGCCGGGCAAGGGCGGCTACATCCACGACGACCGCGGCCACCGCGGCGGCCTGGGCGCGTCGGAGCGGTTCGTGGTGGCGGGCGACAACAACTCGGACCCGCTGGACGGCGACAGCGTCCCGGGCGCCATCGACCAGCTGCTGGATGCGCGCCGCGTGCTCGAGACGCACCCAGGCAGCCGGGGCGCGGTGCTGGCGTCGCAGGCCCAGGGCGGGGCGAACGTCGGGCAGAAGAGCAATCCGTACTTCGACACCGGCGACTTCAACGACGTCGCGCCGGGCAACCTGCGGACGGACTACGTGCTGCCGTCCCAGGGCTTGCTGCCGTGGCACGCGGAGGTGTTCTGGCCGGTGCCGTCGGATCCGCTGGCACGGCTGAACGACGCCTCCGACCACCACTTGGTCCGCGTGGATGTCTTCGTGCCACTACGGTGAGGCCATGCGCATCGCGATCCTCGACGACTACCAGGACGTCGCCCTGACCTTCGGTGACTGGGACTCCCTGAAGGCCGACATAACGGTCTTCACCGAGCCCCTCACCGACGTCGTCGGGCAGCTCCAAGGCTTCGACGTCATCGTCGCGATGCGTGAGCGCACCCGCTTCCCCGCCGAGGTGCTCGACCAGCTGCCGGACCTGAAGCTGCTGGTCAGCACCGGCCCGCGCAACGCGGCCATCGACGTGCCCGCCGCGAAGCGCAACGGCGTCGTCGTGTCGAAGACCGGGTACCTCGGCGAGCCGACCGCCGAGCACACCTGGGCGCTCATCCTCGCCGCGGCGCGGAACCTGCCGCGGGAGTTCCGGTCCATGCGTGAAGGTGGCTGGCAGACGACCGTCGGCACCATGCTGCACGGCAAGACGCTCGGCCTGCTCGGCCTCGGCCGGCTCGGCGCCGGTGCGGCGAAGATCGGGCAGGCCTTCGGTATGGAGACCATTGCCTGGAGTCAGAACCTGACGCAGGAGAAGGCGGACCCGCACGGCGTCACCGCGGTGTCCAAAGAGGACCTCTTCGCCCGCTCGGACGTCCTGTCGATCCACCTGGTGCTCAGCGGGCGCACGCGCGGCCTCGTCGGCGCGGCCGAGCTCGCGGCGATGAAGCCGAGTGCGATGTTGGTGAACACCTCGCGCGGCCCGATCGTCGACGAGGACGCGCTGGTGGACGCGTTGCGGCGCAACGAGATCCGGACGGCGGCGCTGGACGTCTACGACGTCGAGCCGTTCCCGGCCGACCATCCACTGAGGACACTCGACAACGCGGTCCTCACCCCGCACCTCGGGTTCGTCGCCCGCGAGACCTACGAGATCTTCTACGGTGACGCCGTCGAGGACATCGCGGCCTTCCAGGCCGGGAGCCCGATCCGGCTGATGGACTAGCTTGGCGTGCGGCCCGCCGGGGCCCGAGGTCCCCGCACCGGCCCGGCGGCGGGCCCGCACGAGAACCATGACACCACCGCACCGCGCGGCCGGGCAGGGTCCAAAGACCCTGCCGCCGTCGGCCGTTCGGCTGAACGACCGGCCCGTGCGGGTCGTGAGTGAGAAACAGCGCCGGGGAACGGTTTCTCGATCACGGGAACGGGACCGCGTCCGGCCGGCAGGTCGTGCCCTCGGCCGGCGCGCTCAGCTCCGTCAGGTACGTCACTACGGCCGCCGACGCGCACGCGCTCGGGGCGTCCAGCGACGTGTGCCCGTACCCGTCGACGACGAGCACCCGCCCGTCGCCCAGCTCCGCCGCCGTCGCCTGCGCGTTGTGCAGTGGTGTCGCGGGGTCGAACCGGTTGTTCAGCACCAGGATCGGGTTCTTCCGCGCCCGGTTCCACGGCCCGGTGTAGCGCTCGGGGTCGTGTCCCGGCCAGCCGACGCACTGCGCCATCGAGAACACCGCGCCCAGCCCGAAGTACGGCTGGCGCGTGCTTTCCCGGGCCGCGAGCGCGGCGTAGTCCGCCGGCGAAGACGGGTTGTCGCTGTCGACGCACTGGACGGCCAGGAAGCCGGGGGGGTGCGTCGGCACGTACGGGTCGAGCACCGGCGCGGCGGGCCCGGGATCCGACGGCATCGCGGAAAGGGTCTGGGCGAGCCGCTTCCACCGCCCGGACTGGTACAGCGCGCTGTCGACGGTCTTCATCAGCGAGCCGACGCCCGTGGTGCGCGACGCCCGCGCGAACACCCCGGCGAACTTCGCCTTCGGGTCACCGCCGGAGAACGCGCACTTCGGCCCGGCCGCCGCGCAGACGGCGAAGAACTGGTCCAGCTCCTGCTGCTGCGCCCCGGCGACGTCGGCCCGGACGTCGACCGGCTGCTTCTCCTGGCCCGGCTTCCCGGTGGCGTTGGCGACGAGGTCGAGCGTGCCGTCGAGGGTCATCGCGCGGACCTTGTCCGGGAACAGGTTCGCGTACGTGCCGCCCAGGTAGGTGCCGTAGGAGTAGCCGTAGAAGTTCAGCGTGGTGTCGCCGACGGCCTGGCGCAGCAGCTCCAGGTCCCGGGCGACGTTCGCCGTCGACAGGTGGTTCAGCAGTTCGCCGGAGGCCGTGCACGCTTTCCCCGCCGCCGCGCTCGCCGCGAAGAACGCGTCGGGCTGACGCAGCGGCGAACCGGGCGCCGGCGCATGGTCCGCGCCGGGGCAGCTGACCGGCGCGGAGCCGCCGATCCCGCGCGGGTCGAAGCTCACCAGGTCGAAGCGGGCGCGCAGCTCGGGCGGGTAGCGATCGGCGAAGCGGGTCAGCTCGCCGACGCCGTCGGTGCCAGGGCCGCCGAAGTTGAAGAACAGCGAACCCAGCCGCCGGCCGGGGTCGCTCGCGGGCAGCCGGATCACCGAGAGGGTGATCGTGGCGCCCTTGGGGGCGCGGTAGCTCAGCGGCACGGCCGCGGCCGCGCACTGGTACTTCCCGTGACACGGCGCCCAGCGCAGCGCCGGCACGGCGGCGCCGTTCGTGCCAAGCGCGGGCGGGGCCTCCGCGGCGGCCGGGGACGCCGGCGGGGGAGCGGGCGCCGCCGCGGGCGCGCTGCAGGCCGCGAGCAGGAGCAGCAGCGCGGCGAGAAGGGTCTTCACGCGCTCAATTCCGCCAGGACGGCGTCGGTGTAGCCGGGCCAGACCTCGGCCGCCCACGGACCGAACGCGCGGTCGGCCAGCGCGACGCAGGCCGCGCCCGCGTCCGGGTCGACCCAGAGGAACGTGCCCGACTGGCCGAAGTGCCCGAAGGTCCGCGGCGAGCTGTTCGCGCCGGTCCAGTGCGGGCTCTTGTGGTCGCGGATCTCGAAGCCGAGGCCCCAGTCGTTGGGCTTCTGGTGGCCGAACCCGGGCAGCACCCCGGACAGGTCGGGGAACACGACGTTCGTCGCCTCGGCGACGGTGGCCGCGGCCAGCAGCTTCGGCGCCTGCAGCTCGGCGGCGAAGGCGACCAGGTCGTCCACAGTGGACACCGCGCCGGACGCGGGCGAGCCCTCGAGGGTCGTGCCCGTCATGCCCAGCGGGGCGAACAGGGCTTCGGCCTGGTACTGCGCGAACGGGATGCCCGAGTGCTCGGCCAGCGCGTCGGCCAGCTGCTCGAACCCGGCGTTGGAGTAGAGCCGGCGGGTGCCCGGCGCGGCCATGGCCTTGTGCGCGTCGAAGGCGAGCCCGGAGGTGTGCGCGAGCAGGTGCCGCACGGTCGAGCCCTCGGGCCCGGCCGGGGTGTCCAGCTCGACGACGCCCTCTTCGATCGCCACGAGCGCGGCGTAGGCGGTGAGCGGCTTGGTGACCGAGGCCAGCCGGAACTTCCGCGTGGTGTCGCCGTGGCTGCCCAGGACGCTCCCGTCCGCGGCCACCACGGCCGTCGCGGCGTTGTCCACCGGCCATTCGTCGATCAGGCGCACGCTCTCCATGCGTTCACCCTACGAAACGCCGCGAAGGCCCCCGCACCGGTGTCGGGGACCGGTGCGAAGGCCTTCGCGGGTGGTGCTACCTCAGGCGTCGAGGTCGGTGGCGACCAGCTGGGCGACCGCTTCCACGGCCTCCTCGGCGCCCTCGCCCTCGGCGCTGATGACGACCTCGTCGCCGTAGCCGGCGGCGAGGGTCATCAGGTTGAGCACGCTGCCGGCGGCCACCGGGCTCCCGCCGGCCATGGCGATCTGCACCGCGACGGGTTGCGCCGCGGCCGCCTTCGCCACCAGCGCGGCCGGCCTGGCGTGCAGGCCCACCTTGCTCGCCACGGCGACGCGTTTCTCCGGCATGTTCGTCCTCTCGTCAAGCAGGGGTTACGTCGGTGCTGATGCTACTTCGCGGACGTCCGCTCGAGGTCCGCCTCGATCGAGTCGTCCTCGCGGCCGGGGGTCCGCAGGTTCCACTTCGTGATGACGATCCGGAACACGAAGTAGTAGATCACCGCGAGGACCAGGCCGATCGGGATGAGCAGCCACGCCTTGTGCGCGGTGTCGAGGCTCGAGTTCAGCAGGAAGTCGATCGCGCCGCCGGAGAACGAGAACCCGAGCTTGATGCCCAGGGCGTTGACCACGGCGAGCGTGATGCCGGTCATGATCGCGTGGAAGATGTACAGCGGCCACGCGACGAACATGAACGAGAACTCGATCGGCTCGGTGACACCGGTGATGAACGAGGTCAGCGCGGCCGCGATCATCACACCGCCGACGACCTTCTTCTGCGCCGGGCGAGCGGTCTGCCAGATGGCCAGCGCGGCCGCGGGCAGCGCGAACATGAACACCGGGAAGAACCCGGTCATGAACGTGCCGGAGCCCTGCACGTGGTTGAAGAAGTTGGTCAGGTCGCCGCCGTTGAAGATGAACCACACCGGGACGTTCAGCAGCTGGTGCAGACCGACCGGGATGAGCAGGCGGTTGAAGAAGCCGTAGATGCCGCCACCGATGACCGGCTGGCCGACGATCGCCGAGCCCAGGTTCTGGATGCCCTGGTCGACGTACTTGAAGACCAGGCCGAGCAGGACGCCCAGGATGATCATGGCGAAGGCGGTGACGATCGGGACGAACCGGCGGCCGCCGAAGAACGCCAGCCACGCGGGCAGCTTGATCCGGTAGTAGCGCTGCCACAGCACCGCGGCGACGAGACCGGCGATGATGCCGGTCAGCACGCTGTAGGGCCAGTGCAGCGGCGAGCCGTCCCAGCTCGGCTTGTACCCGGTCTGGCTGCTGATCGGCGCGATCGCCTGGATCACGCGGTTGAGCACGACCCAGCCGACCGCCGCGGCGACGGCGGTCGAACCGTCACCCTTGCGGGCGAAGCCGACTGCGATGCCGATCGCGAAGAGCAGGGGCAGGAAGTCGAAGAGCGCGTTGCCCGCCCCGCCGACGACGGCGGCGACCTTGTCCCAGCCCAGGCCGGTCTTGCCGAGAATGTCGTCCTGACCGAAGCGGTTCAGCAGGCCGGCCGCCGGGAGCGTGGCGATGGGAAGCATGAGGCTACGGCCGAAGCGCTGAAGACCGGCGAGGCCGCCGCCGCTCTTCTTCGCCCCCTCCGCGGTGGTGGAGCTCATCTGGATCCTCCATAGTGGGGTGGTTGACCGGGCTCCGGGGTGTTCCGGTCCAACTGCATGGTCACCTGGTAGTGATCTCCCCGGTACCAGGACGTGATGTCTTCGATCGGGTCGCCGCCCGCGCTGGAGACCCGCCGGAACACGAGCAGCGGGCTGCCGGCACGCATGCCGAGCAGCCGGGCCGTCTCGCGATCCGCTCCTTCGGCCCAGACCGTCTGCCACGCCTGGTCGGGACGCACGTCGTACGTCTCGGCCAGCTGCGCGTAGATGGACTGGGTCAGGTCGAGCTCGAGCAGGCCGGGAGCCCGGCCCGCGTGGTACCAGCCGCGTTCGACGGCCAGGGGCACGCCGTCGGCGTGGCGCAACCGCACGAGGTGGTGTGCGGGGGCGCCCTCGGTGAGGCCGAGGGCGTGCGCCGAGGCGGTGGGCGGGACCTCGGTGGCCGCGGAGACCACCTCGGTCGTCGGGGTCAGCCCCCGCCGCCGCATGTCGTCGGTGAACGACATCAGGTACAGCTGCAGCTCCATCCGCCGGGCGGCGGTGAAGGTGCCCTTGCCGCGCACCCGGGCGAGCAGGCCCTCTTCGACCAGCTTGCCGATCGCCGATCTGACCGTGAGCCGCGACACGCCGTAGCGTTGTGCCAGCTCGCGTTCCGACGGGATCGGCGCACCAGGCGGGAGCTCCCGTTCCACCGTCCGGCGGAGGATCTCGCGCAGCTGGGCGTGCTTGGGCGTGGGCCCGTTGACGACCCGGTCGGGTGGCGGGACGTGCGCGGCCGCGCTCATCGGCGTCACCCTCCTCGTTTCTGTCGCACCGGGGGACCGGTGCTCGCGTCCGGCCCGGAACATTGGTACGTTCCGGTCTAGACCAATGATCTGATGGGGCAGGATGCTCCGCCGCGCGGACGGGTGTCAACCACCGTTATCCGTTCGTGGCCCGCGGCGGGGTGCATGCCGACGAACGGCGTAGTACAGGTGGACACGCGGTTCGCGTCAGGTTGGGAACAAACAGTGATCAAGGAGACCGCGATGGCGGATGACAGGCCGGAAAAGATCCTCGCGGCACTCGGCGGCGCGGGCAACCTCACCGAGATCGAGGGCTGCATCACGCGGCTGCGGTGCGAGGTCGACGACATGGGTCTCGTCGACGAAGCGGCGCTGAAGAAGGCCGGCGCGATGGGCGTCGTGAAGATGGGGGCGAGCGCCCTGCAGGTGATCGTCGGGCCGGAGGCGGACACGATCGCCAGCGACATCGAGGACCTCCTGTGAGCCTGGAGATCCTCAGCCCGGTCGCCGGGCGCGTGGTGCCGATCACCGAGGTCCCCGACCCGGTGTTCGCGGAGGCCATGGTGGGTCCGGGCGTCGCGGTGCAGCCCACGGGCGGGCGGTCGGACGCGGTCGCGCCGGTCGACGGCACGGTCGCCACGCTGCACCCGCACGCCTACGTCGTCGCGACCGAGGACGGCAAGGCCGTGCTGGTGCACCTGGGCATCGACACGGTCAAGGAGAAGGGCGAGGGCTTCACGCTGCACGTCGTCAAGGGCGAGCAGGTGCGGGCCGGCCAGCCGATCGTCAGCTGGGACCCGGAAGCGGTCACCGCGGCCGGTTACTCGGCGATCGTGCCGGTCGTCGCGCTGGACGCGTCGGCCGACGTGCTGTCCGGGTTGGACGCCGAACGCGACATCGCGGCCGGGGCGAAGCTGTTCAGCTGGGACGCTTGAGTTCGTTCTGTCACACGAAGGGCCCTTGGGGACGACCGTCCACAAGGGCCCTTCGCGCCGCCCGGCTCGTCAGCCGGTGACGACCTTCCCGTTCTCGACCTTGACCGGCACGCTCGGCAGCGGCTTGTTCGCCGGGCCCTGCTTGACCTCCCCGGTGAGTGCGTTGAAGACCGAGCCGTGGCACGGGCAGACCAGGTCGGCGCCCTGCGGGGCGACCGTGCAGCCCTGGTGCGTGCAGATCGCGCTGAACGCGGCGCAGGCCGACTCGGACGTCCGGGCCACGATCACGTCGGTGCCGTCCGGGGCCTTGGCGGCCTTCGCCTGCCCGACCGGGACCTCGGAGAGCGCGACCAGCGGCGTCCCGGCGGCGATCGGGGCCTGCGCGGTGCCCGACTTCGAGTCGTCCGAGGAACCGCACGCGGAGAGCGCGACGGCGCCGACGGCGGCGCCCGCGACGGCGGCTCCCGTGGTCAGGACGGTGCGGCGGGAGTGGGTTTCGGCAGTCATGCCCCTCTAAACGAGATCGACACCGCTTCGGTTCAATCCGCGGTGAACCGGATCGGTCCCTGTTCCGTGTCTATAGCCGAGTGGGTGTGGAGTGGAGGATCGATCATGGTGAGTTGGGTTCTACGCATCGTCGTGGCGGCCGCGCTGCTCGGCTCGGCGGGCGTGCACTACTTCCTGTGGACTGAGGACTACCCGGGCATCGTCGGCCCGTTGTTCCTGCTCGACGCGATCGGCGGGCTGGTGCTCGCCATCGCGGTGCTCGCCTGGCGGCACTGGCTGCCGGCGCTGGGCGCGGTCGGGTTCGGCGTGCTGACGCTCGGCGCGTACGTGCTCGCCGCGACCGTCGGGTTCGCCGGCAACCACGACCAGTTCAACAGCCAGCCCGAGTACTGGGGCGTCATCACCGAGGCGGTCTGCATCGTCGGCGGCCTGGCCCTGATGTTCGTGAAGGACCGGCGCCGGGTCGCGGCCTGAGCCCCGTGGGGGAAGTCGCCGAAGACGAGTTGATGCGCGCGCTGCACGAGGAGCACGCGGGCGCGCTGTGGTCGTACGCGCTCCACCTGACCTCCGGTGACCGGATCCGGGCCGAGGACGTCGTCCAGGAGACGCTGCTGCGGGCCTGGCGGTCGACGACGGTGCTGGACCAGTCGACGGGCTCGGCGCGCGCGTGGCTGTTCACGGTGGCGCGCCGGATCGCGATCGACGGCTGGCGCTCGGCGTCGGCGCGGTCGGAGGTGGTGACCGACCGGCCGCCGGAGCGCGCGGTCGCCGACGGCACCGACCGCGCGGTGCAGGGCTGGCTGGTCGCCGAGGCTCTGGCCGAGCTGTCGGAACGGCACCGCGAGGTGCTGGTCCTGTGTTACTTCCAGGGCTATTCCGTAGCGGACGCGGCGCTGCGGCTGGGCGTCGCCGAGGGAACGGTGAAGTCGCGCACGCACTACGCGTTGCGCGCGCTGCGGCTGGTGCTGGAGGAGAGGGGAGTGACCCAATGAGCGAAGACCCGTTCGCGACGTTCGACGCCGCGTACGTGCTCGGGGCGCTCTCCCCCGAGGACCGCCAGCGGTTCGAGACGCACCTGAGGACGTGCGACCACTGCGCGGCGTCGGTGCGGGAGCTGGCGGGCCTGCCGGGGCTGCTGGCCCGGGTCGACCCGGCGCCGGTGGCGCTCGAGACCGGCCCGCCACCGCCCGACCTGCTGCCGGGCATGCTGCGGCGGGTCCGCCGCGGCCGCCGGATCCGGGGCGCGGTGACGTCGGCTTCGGCCGCGCTGGCGGTGTCGGCCTGCGTGGCACTGGCGGTGGTGGCTTCGACGCCTCCGCCGTCCCCTGCCGTGCCTCCCGGCCTGGCGATGACGGCGCTGGGGGAGTTCCCGCTCCGCGCGGACGCCAGCCTGGCGGCCTTCGACTGGGGCACGCAGGTGGACATGTCCTGCAGCTACACGGGCGAGCGCAGCAGCGGCGAGTACGTCCTGGTGGCGATCTCCCGGGCCGGGGTGGAGACCCAGCTCGCGACGTGGAAGGCGGTCCCGGACAACACGGCCCGCATCGTGATCGGCACGGCGTTGAAGCGGACGGACCTGGCGGCGCTGGAGGTACGCGGCGGGACCAGCGGAAGACCGTTGCTGCGGTTGACGTTGTGAGGGGGAGTGGCCCGGCCGGGACGCAGGGGGTCCCGGCCGGCCACACCCATCGTGTCGGCGCCCCAATCACACGTGATGCCTCTCCAATCACAGGTGATGCCTCCCCAATCACGCGTGATGCCCGCTGGATCACGGGTGATGCCCCGAGCCGACCCTCCGGGCACGCGAGCCGACCGTTTCGGTACGCGAGCCGACCCGTCGGAGCCGCGAGTTTGGGGTGGCCGGCTGTCGCCCACAGGAGTGAAACCGGGGCGGGAACGTCGCGAACGGTCCGTTCGTGACGCTCGGCAGTTGCCCGGCTCGAACCGGCCGCAGCACCCTGGATCCATGTCCCCGACGATCTTCGTCCTCGCCGTCGCAGCGGCCGCGGGAGCCGGCACGGCACCGCCCGCCGCGTGGCTTCTCGCGCGCGCCGGTGCCCCGATCTCGATGCCGGTCGCGGGCGTCCTGGCCGCGGTGGGCGTCACGGCGGTGACCGCACGCTGGCCTGCCTGGTGGTTGCCGGTGCCGGTGGCGCTCACGGCGGTCGGGGTTCCGCTCGCCCTCGCCGACGTGCGCCACTTCCGCCTGCCGGACGTGCTCACGCTGTCCGCCTACCCCCTCTTCGGCGCGGCGATCGGTGTGGCCGCCCTGGGTGGCGGCGGTCCGGCGCTGGCGGTCCGAGCGGTCGCCGGCGCCCTGGTGTTCGGCGGCGCCCATGCGGTGGTCCGGAGACTCGCGCCACACAGCCTCGGCGCGGGTGACGTGAAGCTCGCGGGCAGTCTCGGCGCGGTCCTGGGCGCGGTCGGCTGGTTCGCGCTCGCGCTCGCGGCGGTCTTGGCGGCCTTGTTCAGCCTGGTTTTCGCGGCGGTGCGGAAGATCTGCGGCCGGGCCCCGCCTGCCCCACACCCCGCTCCCGCCCACCGCGTCCCGCACGGTCCGGCTCTCCTGCTGGCCACCTGGCTCTGCGCCGTCTTGCCCGGTGCGCCGTGAGCGGCACACCTTTCGGGCCCGCCCGGCCGCCGTGACAGGATTGAGGGCATGTTGCGCTGGATCACCGCAGGTGAATCGCACGGACCCGCGCTGGCCGCCGTGCTCGAAGGGATGCCCGCCGGTGTCGGCGTCACCACCGCCGACGTCACCGAGCAGCTCGCCCGGCGCCGGCTCGGCTTCGGGCGCAGCCCGCGGATGGGCTTCGAGACCGACCACATCGACTTCCTCGGCGGCGTCCGCCACGGCCTCACCCAGGGCGGCCCGGTCGCGATCCAGATCGAGAACGCCGAGTGGCCCAAGTGGGAACAGGTCATGGCGGCCGACCCGGTCGACCCGCAGGTCCTCGAAGGCCTCGCGCGCAACGAACCGCTCACCCGCCCCCGCCCCGGCCACGCCGACCTGCCCGGCATGCAGAAGTACGGCTTCGACGAGGCCCGCCCCGTCCTCGAGCGCGCCAGCGCCCGCGAGACGGCGTCGCGGACCGCGCTCGGCACCGTCGCCCGCAACTTCCTGAAGCAGCTGCTCGACGTCGAGATCCTCAGCCACGTCGTCTCCATCGGCGGCGCCGACGCACCCGAGGGCGACCTGCCCCGGCCCGGCGACCTCGCGGCCATCGACGAGAGCCCCGTGCGTGCCTTCAGCCAGGCGGGCACCGACGCGATGGTCGCCGAGGTCGACGCCGTCCGGAAGGCGGGTGACACCGTCGGCGGCGTCATCGAGGTCCTCGCCTACGGCCTGCCGCCGGGCCTCGGCTCCCACGTCCACTGGGACCGCCGGCTCGACGCGCGCCTCGCCGGCGCGCTGATGGGCGTCCAGGCCATGAAGGGCGTCGAGGTCGGCGACGGCTTCACCACCGCCCGCCGCTGGGGCAGCCAGGCGCACGACGAGATCGACCGCGGCACCGGCCCGGTCGGCGTCACCCGCCGGTCCAACCGCGCCGGCGGCCTCGAAGGCGGCATCACCAACGGCGAGCCGCTGCGTGTCCGCGTGGCCATGAAGCCGATCTCGACCGTCCCCAAAGCACTGTCCACAGTGGACGTCAAGACCGGGGAGCCCGCCGTCGCCATCCACCAGCGCTCCGACGTCTGCGCCGTGCCGCGGGCCGGCGTCGTGCTCGAGTCCGTCGTGGCGCTGATCCTCGCCGACGCCGCGCTCGAGAAGTTCGGCGGCGACTCCCTCGCCGAGAGCAAGCGCAACGCCGAGGCGTACCTCAAGGCCCTCGAGGAGCGCTGGTGAGCCCTCGCGCGGTGGTCGTCGGCCCGCCCGGCTCGGGCAAGAGCACGGTCGGCCCGCTGCTGGCCGCGGCGCTCGGCGTCGAGTTCCGCGACAGTGACGACGACATCGTCGCGCGTGCCGGGCGCAGCATCTCCGACATCTTCGCGGAAGACGGCGAACCCGCTTTCCGCGCGCTGGAAGAAGAAGCGGTCGCCACCGCGCTCGCCGAGCACGAGGGCGTGCTGTCCCTCGGCGGCGGCGCGCCGCTCACGCCGGGCACCCGTGCCCGGCTGGCCGAGCACACCGTCGTGTTCCTCAACGTCGGCCTCGCCGCCGGCGTCCAGCGCACCGGCCTTTCCGGTGCGCGGCCGCTGCTGGCCGGGGTGAACCCCCGCGCCACCTTCAAGAAACTGCTCGACGAGCGGGTGCCCGTCTACCGCGAGGTCGCCACCGTCGAGGTCGTCACCGACGAGCGGACCCCGGCCGAGATCGTCGCGGACCTCGCCGCGCGGCTCGCCCCCGCCGAAGCCAAGGAGTGATCCCACTCATGTCCGACCCGGTGCGCATCCCGGTCGCCACCACCCAGCCCTACGACGTCGTGGTCGGCCGCGGCCTGCTCGGCGACCTCACCGCGCAGCTGGCCGACGCCTCGAAGATCGCGCTGATCCACCCGCCGACGCTGACCACCACGGCCGAGGCCATCCGCGACGAGCTGATCGCGGCGGGGCTCGACGCGCACCGCGTCGAAATCCCCGACGCCGAGGACGGCAAGGCCCTCACCGTCGCGAGCTTCTGCTGGGAGGTGCTCGGCCGGATCGGGCTCGACCGCCAGGGCGCCGTGGTCGGCCTCGGCGGCGGCGCCGTCACCGACCTCGCCGGGTTCGTCGCGGGCACCTGGATGCGCGGGGTCAAGCTGGTCAACGTCCCGACCACGCTGCTGGGCATGGTCGACGCCGCGGTCGGCGGCAAGACCGGCATCAACACCGAGGCGGGCAAGAACCTCGTCGGGGTGTTCCACGAGCCGAGCGCGGTGTTCGCCGACCTCGCGACGCTGGAGACGCTGCCGCCGAACGAGCTCGTCGCCGGGATGGCCGAGGTCGTCAAGACCGGCTTCATCGCCGACCCGCGGATCCTCGAACTGATCGAGGCCGACCCGGCCGCGGCGCTCGACACGACCGGTGACGTGCTGGCCGAGCTGGTCCAGCGGGCGATCCGGGTCAAGGCCGCCGTCGTGACGGCCGACCTGCGCGAGTCCGACCTGCGCGAGATCCTCAACTACGGCCACACCCTCGGGCACGCCATCGAGCGCCGCGAGCGCTACCGGTGGCGGCACGGCGCCGCGGTGAGCGTCGGGCTGGTGTTCGCCGCGGAGCTGGCGCGCCTGGCCGGCCGGCTCGACGACGCGACCGCCGCGCGGCACGCGTCCGTGCTGAAGCTGCTCGGCCTGCCGACGACCTACGACGCCGACGCGCTGCCCCAGCTGGTGGAAACCATGAGGGGCGACAAGAAGACCCGCTCGGGGGTGCTGCGGTTCGTCGTCCTCGACGCGCTGGCCAAGCCCGGCCGGCTCGAAGGCCCGGACCCGGCGCTGCTCGCGGCCGCGTACTCGGCGATCGCGGCCGACGTCCCGGCCAGTGGCGGGAGCGTCCTGCTGTGAAGGCGTTCGTGTTCAACGGCCCCAACCTCGGGCGGCTCGGCAAGCGGGAGCCGTCGGTCTACGGCTCGACGACCCACGACGACCTCGCGGCGCTGTGCGTCGAGGCCGGCGAGGAGCTGGGCATCGAGGTCGAGGTCCGGCAGACCGACCACGAAGGCGAACTGGTCGGCTGGCTGCACGAGGCCGCCGACGGCGGGCACCCGGTGGTCCTCAACGCCGGCGCGTGGACGCACTACTCGATCGCGGTGCGCGACGCCGCGGCGCAGCTGTCCGCGCCGCTGATCGAGCTGCACATCTCGAACGTGCACAAGCGGGAAGCGTTCCGGCACCACAGCGTGCTGTCGGACATCGCGACGGCGGTGATCGCCGGCCTGGGTGTCGACGGCTACCCGCTGGCGCTGCGCTGGCTCGCCGCGCACCCGGGATGACGCCGCCGACGCTGACCACCGCGAGGCTGCGGCTGCGGCAGCTGGTCGAGGCCGACCGCGAAGCCGTGGTGAAGGTGTTCGCCGACCCGGCGATGAGCCGGTACTTCGCGGCGGACTTCTCGGACCCGGCGGCGGCGAGCGCGATGGTCGACCGCCGGCTCGCCTACCGCGGCCCGGCCGGCCAGGGCCACTGGGCGATCGAGCGCGACGGCGAGGTGATCGGCGTCGCGCACCTGCGCCCGTCGTCGGAGCTGCCGGGCGGGGTGGCCGAGCTGGGCTACTACGTCGCGGGCGCGCACGCGGGCCAAGGCCTCGCCACGGAGGCGGCCCAGGCGGTGCTGGCCCACGGGCTCGGCGCGCTGGGCCTGCCGGCGGTCTGGGCGCTGGTGCACGAGCACAACGCGGCGAGCCGCAAGGTGGCCGGCCGCCTGGGTTTCCTCGACGTGGGCAGCGGAATCCACTACGGCGACCTGCACCGGGTGCTGGTCGCGCTGGCGCCGGTGCACGGGCGGCCGCACCACGTCGAGCTGTGGGTGCCGGACCTGGCGGCGGCCGAGCGGAGCTGGGGCTGGCTGCTCGGCGAGCTCGGCTGGCGCGAGTTCCAGCGCTGGCCGGCGGGGGTGAGCTGGCGCCTCGGCGGGACGTACGTGGTGGTCGAGCGGTCCCCGGCGCTGAGCGCGGAGGAGCACGAACGCACCCGGCCGGGGCTCAACCACCTGGCGCTGCACGTGGCGACCCGGGCCCAGGTCGACGACCTGGTGGCCCGCGCCCCCGAGCACGGCTGGCGGCCGATGTTCGCGGAGAAGTACCCGCACGCGGGCGGTGACGCGCACTACGCGGGCTACCTCGAGAACGAGGCGGGGTTCGAAGTGGAGCTGGTGGCGCTGGAGGGCCCGGCCTGAAACGTAGTCATTCACTACGTGTGGGCCAGGTCGGGGCGTGATGGCCCGCCGCCGGACGCCGCGCCCCCGCCCTCGACCGCCGAGGTCCCGCCGCCACGTTGCGCGGGCGGGGGACCGCCGAACGGTGCGGCGTCACCCGGACGTGGTTGCTCTCGCTACACTCCGGTGCCGTGCGCCCGTTTCGTCGTGGGGGTCGGCGACCCGCTCGTGCCTTGCTCGCCAGTGTGCTGGCCGGGCTGCTCGTCGCCGGGTGCACCGAGGGTTACGCCCAGCCGCAGGCCGCCGGGGAGAAGCCCGCCATCGCCGGGGGCAAGGCCAGTGCCGCACCACGGCCGGTCGACGTCAAACTCGCTTCGGATGACCCCCGGCAGAGTGGTGGTGTGATCGCCGCCGGTGGCGCGGACGCCGTCTACAACTACGGGCCGTCGGTGATGCTCGACCGCGGGCAGACCCGGATGTGGTGGTGCAGCCAGTACGGCAGCGCCGCGCCCGCCGGCGACGACATCCTCTACGCCCAGGCCCAGTCCCTCGACGGGCCCTTCAGCGCCCCCGGCGGCGGCATGCCCGCGGCCGTCTTCTCCGGCGCGCCCGGGCAGTTCGACGGGATGCACACCTGCGACCCGTCGGTGCTGCGCGTCGGCTCGACCTACTACCTCTACTACACCGGCGCGGCCGGCGACCACGCGCTCGGCAACGCCGTCGGCCTCGCGACCAGCACCGACGGCGTCCACTGGGTCCGCGCGGCGAACGGGCGGCCCATCCTCGGGCCGTCGCACGACGTGCACCGCGCCAACGTCTACGGCGCCGGCCAGCCCTCCGTCGTCTACCTCGGCGGCTGGTTCTACCTCATGTTCACCGACACCACCGGCCGCGCGGCGGGGACGAACGGCGCGGGGCAGTTCGTGCTGCGGTCGCCGGACCCCGCGTTCTCCGCCGGGGTGCAGGCCCTCGACGTCGGCGGGTTCGTGCCGGTGTCCTCGACGTCGGCGCCGCGCAGCCGCTCGATCGTCGACGGGTTCAGCGCCGACCTGATGTGGGTCGGCGCGCTCGACGCGTTCGTCGTCGCGCACGAGACCGACGCCGGCACCACGCTCACCTTCTGGACCGCGGACTTCACCGAGAACCCGTACCAGCCGGTCGTGCTCGCCGGGCCGTGGCAGGAAGGCCCCGGCCTGGTCCGCCGCGCGGACGGGCACGCGCCGCTGGCCTCGGCCGACCCGTGCGACCGGGTGCCGTTCGACGTCGTGCGCGCCACCGCGATCGGCAGCGCCGGCGCGCCGACCGGCCTCCGGCACTTCGGGCTGGACCTGGTCGGCAGCCAGGCCTGCGCGAGCCCCGCCCGGGTGGCCGCGACGTTCGACGGCGTCACGATGCCCTCGCCGGAGCGGACGATGGACCTGGTCCGCGCGGGCAAGCGGGTGCGGGTCGACCGGCGCGCGGTCGCCGCTGAGCTGGCCGGCGAGCTGCTCGACAAGGCGCCGCCCGCGGTGGCCGGCCTGCCGGTGGCGGTGCGGCTGCGTTCGGGGGCCGAGGCGGTCCAGGCGCCGGACCGGGGCCTCGCCTTCATCCTCGACGACCACCGCCTCTGGCGCGTCCCGGACCCCGCCCTGGTGCTGGGCAACGGCTCTTCGCCGCACCCGCTGACGACAGCTCAGTGGGACGCCTACCCGCGAGCGTCGTCGCTGGTCGGCTAGGACTGGGTGCGCCGCGGCTTCGGCGTCGGCCGGGGACGGGGCCGGGGGCGGACGCGGACCGGCTCGATCACCGCGGTCTGCTCCTCGGGCGTCTCGGCGAAGTCATCGGAGTCGCCGGAGTCTTCGGCCGGCTTCGACCGCCCGATCCGCGCGCCCACGAACAACCCCAGCCCGGCCGGGACCAGCACCAGCAACGCCGAGAACGCCGCGCCGCCGGTCAGCGCGCCGCCCAGGTCCGACACGCCGGTCTGGTCGACGAACACCGCACGCCCGATGACGTACAGGATTCCCGAGACGACGCCGGTCACGAGCGCCGCGATGAACCACGCGCGGCCACGCTCGGGCACCCCGCGCCAGGCGTCCAGCGCGCTCCACAGCGCCGCCGCGCCGACCAGGACCGCGAGCGCCAGCGAGACCACCAGGGTCTGGTCCGTCGGGTGGTACACGGCGTACTTCGCCAGCAGCGTCAGCGCGACGCCGTGGAGCACCGCCATCCCGAGTCCGCGGATCACCCAAGCGCTCATCCTGCGGAGTGTAGGCCAGGTTACCGGCGAGTTGCCCAGCACGCGCCCACTAGGCTGGGCCGGTGCCTGAAACCCATGGACGACGCCGGGCGGCGCTGCGCGGGCTTCTGACCGAAGCCGGTGTCGACACGCTGCTGGTCACCGATCTGCTCAACATCCGCTACCTCACCGGCTTCACCGGCTCGAACGCCGCCGTGCTGCTGCACGCCGAGGGCGACGCGAAGACGCTCTTCTGCACCGACGGCCGCTACACGACCCAGTCGGCCACCGAGGTGCCCGACCTCGACACGGTCGTCGACCGGGCCAGCGCCGCCGCGCTGGTGCAGCGGGTCGCGAAGGACGCCAAGACCTACGGGCGGGTCGGCTTCGAGAGCCAGCACGTCAGCGTCGAGGACTACGAAGCGTTCCGGCAGCACACCGCCCTCGAGCGGACGCCGGGGCTGGTCGAGCGGCTGCGCGTGGTGAAGGACGAGGCCGAGGTCGAGGCGCTGCGCCAGGCCTGCGCCGCCGCCGACCGGGCGCTCGACGACCTCGTCGCCGCCGGCGGGCTGCGGGCCGGGCGGACCGAGCTGGAAATCGCTCGTGACCTGGAGAACCGGATGCTGGAGCACGGCTCGGAGGCGCTCAGCTTCGCCTCCATCATCGCCGCCGGCGCGCACTCCGCCATCCCGCATCACCGGCCCACGCACGCCGAGCTGAAGCGCGGCGACTTCGTCAAGCTGGACTTCGGCGCGACCGTCGACGGCTACCACTCGGACATGACCCGCACGTTCGTCCTCGGCGAGCCCGCGGGCTGGCAGCGGGAGATCTACGACCTCGTGCACAGCGCCCAGGCGGCGGGGGTCGACGCGGTCGTGCCGGGCGCCGAAGTGTCCGAAGTGGACGCCGCGGCGCGCACGGTGATCGCGGACGCGGGGCACGGCGAGCACTTCGCGCACGGCCTCGGGCACGGCGTCGGCCTGCAGATCCACGAGGCACCGAGCTTCGCCGCGACGGGCGTCGGTACACTGTCCGCCGGTATGGCGGTCACCGTCGAGCCCGGCGTCTACCTCGCGGGGCGCGGTGGCGTGCGCATCGAGGACACGCTCGTCGTGCGGGCGGGGGAGCCCGAACTCCTCACCCTGAGCACCAAGAACCTCGTGGTCGTCTGACAGCGGCCCCGAACCCGAACACACAGGAGACTGCAAGCTCGTGGCCACGACCAACGACCTGAAGAACGGGCTCGTCCTCAACCTCGAGGGCCAGCTGTGGACCGTCACCGCGTTCCAGCACGTCAAGCCGGGCAAGGGCGGCGCCTTCGTGCGCACGACGCTCAAGCACGTGCTCACCGGCAAGGTGGTCGACAAGACGTTCAACGCGGGCACGAAGGTCGACACGGCCACGGTGGACCGCCGGAACATGACCTACCTGTACAAGGACGGCCAGGACTTCGTGTTCATGGACGGCGACACCTACGACCAGATCACCGTGCTGGCCGCGGTCGTCGGCGACAACGCCAACTACATGCTCGAGAACACCGAGGTCCAGGTCGCGGTGCACGAGAACGAGGCGCTCTACGTCGAGCTCCCGACCTCGGTCGAGATCATCATCCAGCACACCGACCCGGGCCTGCAGGGCGACCGCTCCACCGGCGGCACCAAGCCGGCGACGCTGGAGACCGGTGCGGAGATCCAGGTCCCGCTGTTCCTGTCCACCGGCGAGAAGATCAAGGTCGACACCCGCGACGGCCGTTACCTGGGCCGCGTCTCCAGCTGATGCCGACTTCGAAACCCCACCCGAACCGCGGCGGCGCGATCAGCCGCAGGCAGGCGCGCCGCCGGGCGGTGGAAATGCTGTACGAGGCCGCGCAGCGCGACACCGACGCGGTGACGCTGCTGGCCGACCGCGTCGGCGCGACCGAGGTCGACCCGATCGCGGACTACACGATCAGCCTGGTCGAGGGCGTGACCGCCCGGAAGACCCAGATCGACGAGCTGCTGGCCGAGCACGCGCAGGGCTGGACCCTGGAGCGGATGCCGAAGGTCGACCTCGCGGTGCTGCGGGTCGGTGTCTACGAGCTGCTCTGGGCCGAGGACGTGCCGGACCCGGTCGCGATCGACGAGGCCGTGGGCCTGGCGAAGGAACTTTCCACGGACGACTCGCCGCGGTTCGTCAACGGCGTGCTGGGCCGGATCGGCACCATCGCCGACCGCCTGCGCGCCGTGCTCTAGAGCCCGCCTGGCCCCCCGGTCAGGCGGTTTCCGGTCACGGTGACCACGACCGGGGGTCCGGGGGCGTGGCCCCGGGCGGGGCGTGGGGGCTGCGCCCCCGACAACTCAGTCTTCCTTGGCGGGACGCGCCTCCGGCGGCAGGACGCCCCAGTCGATGAGCTGCTCGGTCAGCTCGCCCGGGGTCATGTCGTAGATGATCGCCAGGGACCGCAGGTCCTCGGTGCGGATCGAGAGCACCTTGCCGTTGTAGTCGCCGCGCTGGCTCTGGATCGTCGCCGCGTAGCGGGCCAGCGGGCCCACCTTTTCGGCCGGCAGCTGCTGCAGGCGCTCGAGGTTGATCACGATCTTGGTGGCGGGCTCGGCGCCGGAGGGGACTCGGCCCTCGGGCAGCAGCTCGACCACGGGCACACCGTAGAAGTCGGCCAGCTCGGCGAGCTTCTGCACGGTGACGGCACGGTCGCCACGCTCGTACGAGCCGACGACGACGGCCTTCCAGCGCCCACCGGACTTCTGCTCGACCCCGTGCAGGGACAGGCCCTGCTGCTGGCGGATCCCGCGGAGCTTGGCCCCGAGCGCCTTGGCGTAATCGCCCATCTGGTCGTTCTCCGTTCTCCACCCCCTCCCGGTCGGGGATGACCGGTCCAGGGGACTCTTCGAGTCGAATACTCAGAGTAATGGTTACGCATTGTTGTCACCAGGTCAAGCAGGAGCTTGCCGCGAATCACGCCACACCACCCGTAAGACTGAGCAAAGTCCCTGCTACTGTCGGTGCGAAAGCCCCGACCAGCAGGGGAACAGACGTCCTTTAAGGACCCGTCCGGTGAGGCGGGGAAGGAGTCCGAAGTGTCGTCACGTCCGCGTGGCGCGGCTGGTTCGGCCGGGGAGCGCGAGCTCCTGACGGCCGGCGATGTCGCGCGCACGATCGCCCGAATGGCCCATCAGGTCATCGAAAAGACCGCGAACGGTGCGGAGAGCACTACCCCGCCCGTGTTGCTCGGCATTCCCAGCCGCGGCACGCCGCTCGCGGTCCGCCTGGCCGACAAGATCGGCGAGTTCTCCGGCGTCCGCCCGCCGGCCGGCGCCCTCGACATCACCCTGTACCGGGACGACCTGCGCCGCCGCCCGCCCCGCGCGCTCGAGCAGACGCAACTGCCGCCGGACGGCATCGACGACCGGGTGGTGATCCTGGTCGACGACGTGCTCTTCTCCGGCCGCACGGTCCGGGCCGCGCTCGATGCCCTCCGTGATCATGGCCGCCCCCGCGCGGTGCAGCTGGCCGTGCTGGTCGACCGGGGTCACCGTGAGCTGCCGATCCGCGCCGACTACGTGGGCAAGAACGTGCCGACCGCGCGCACCGAGGGCGTGTCCGTCCTGCTGGCCGAGATCGACGGCCGCGACGCCGTCCTGCTGCGCCCATCGGAAGTTGCTGGAGAGGACTCGTGAAGCACCTGCTCGCCACCGACGGGCTGGACCCGGCGCTGGCCACCGCCGTGCTCGACACCGCCGACGAGCTGAAGCACACGCTGCTCGGCCGCGAGGTCAAGAAGCTGCCGACGCTGCGCGGCCGCACGGTGATCACCCTGTTCTACGAGAACTCGACGCGCACCCGGGTCTCGTTCGAGATCGCCGGGAAGTGGATGAGCGCCGACGTGATCAACGTCTCGGCGTCCAGCTCCTCGGTCAACAAGGGCGAATCCCTGCGCGACACCGCCCTGACGCTGGCCGCCGCGGGCGCCGACTGCGTGATCGTCCGGCACCCGGCCAGCGGCGCCGCCCAGCGGCTCTCGGAGTGGCTCGCCGAGCCGGGCACCTCGGTGGTCAACGCCGGCGACGGCACCCACGAGCACCCGACGCAGGCGCTGCTCGACGCGGCCACGCTGCGCGAGCGCCTCGGCTCGCTGAAGGACCGCCGGATCGCGATCGTCGGCGACGTCCTGCACAGCCGCGTCGCGCGCTCGAACATCCACCTGCTCGCCGCCCTCGGCGCCGAAGTGGTCCTGGTCGCGCCACCGACGCTGCTGCCCTACGGCGTCGAGAGCCTGCCGGTGACCGTCTCGCACGACCTCGACGCCGAGCTGCCCGCGGTGGACGCGGTGATGATGCTGCGGGTCCAGGCCGAGCGGATGCACGGCGGGTTCTTCCCCAGTGCGCGCGAGTACTCGATCGCTTACGGCCTCTCGGAGAAGCGGCAGAAGCTGCTGCCCGAGCACGCGGTCGTGCTGCACCCCGGCCCGATGCTGCGCGGGATGGAGATCGCGAGCGCGGTCGCCGACTCCCCGGCCTCGGCCATCACCGAACAGGTCCGCAACGGCGTCCACGTGCGCATGGCGGTCCTCTACCACCTCCTGGCCAGCGAAGGAGCCGCCGCGTGAGCACCCTGATCAAGGGCGCCCGCCCCTACGGCGAAGGCGATCCCGTCGACGTCCTGATCGAGGACGGCGTGATCACCGCGCTCGGCGTCGTCGAGGCGCCCGAAGACGCCGAAGTCGTCGAAGCCGGCGGGCAGGTGCTGCTCCCGGGATTCGTCGACCTGCACACCCACCTGCGTGAACCCGGCCGCGAGGACACCGAGACGATCGACTCCGGCTCGGCCGCGGCGGCACTCGGCGGCTACACCGCGGTGTTCGCCATGGCCAACACCGACCCGGTCGCCGACAACGCCGTGATCGTCGAGCACGTGTGGCGGCGCGGGCAGGAGGTCGGCCTGGTCGACGTCCACCCGGTCGGCGCGGTCACCGTCGGGCTCAAGGGCGAGAAGCTCGCCGAGCTCGGCACGATGGCGAACTCGCAGGCCCGGGTGAAGGTCTTCTCCGACGACGGCCTCTGCGTCGCCGACCCGCTGCTCATGCGCCGCGCGCTGGAGTACTCGACCGCGCTCGACGTCGTCATCGCGCAGCACGCCGAGGAGCCGCGGCTGACCGTCGGTGCCCAGGCCCACGAGGGTGAGCGTGCGGCCCGGCTCGGCTACACCGGCTGGCCGGCCGCCGCGGAGGAGTCGATCGTGGCCCGCGACTGCCTCCTGGCCCTGCACGCGAACGCCCGGCTGCACGTCTGCCACGTCTCCACCTCGGGCACCGCCGACGTGCTGGCCTGGGCGAAGGAGCGCGGCACCAAGGTCTCGGCCGAGGTCACGCCGCACCACCTGCTGCTCACCGACGAGCGCCTGGCCACCTACGACCCGGTCAACAAGGTGAACCCGCCGCTGCGCACCGAGTCCGACGCGGAGAAGCTGCGGACCGCGCTCGCCGAGGGTGTCATCGACTGCGTCGCCACCGACCACGCGCCGCACGCCGTGCAGGACAAGGACACCGAGTGGACCGCGGCCCGGCCCGGGATGCTCGGGCTGCAGACGGCGCTTTCGATCGTGGCCGAAACGATGGTCCGCACCGGCCTGCTCGACTGGCGCGGCGTCGCCCACGTCATGAGCGAGCGGCCCGCCGAGATCGGCAACCTCGCCGACCATGGCCGTCCGATCGCGGTCGGCGAGCCGGCGAACCTGACCCTCGTCGACCCGGATGCCGAGTGGACCGTCCGGGGCGCGGAGCTGGCCAGCATCGCCGCCAACACCCCGTACGAGGGAATGCGGCTCCCCGGTGTGGTGACCGCGACGCTGCTGCGCGGGCGGCTCACCGCGCGGGACGGGAAGGTCTGCTGATGGAGCGCTTCTGGCTCGTGCTGGCGATCGTCGCCTTCTTCCTGCTCTGCCTCTGGGGCATGTACGTCGGCTGGCGGCGCAAGGCGCGCTCGCAGAGCGTGCAGGTGCCGCCCTTCCCGGAGATCCCGGCCGAACCGGGCGAGACGCTGCTGGAGTCCACCGGCGTCTACGTCGCCACGACGTTCGCGGGGGAGTGGCAGAACCGGGTCGTCACCCGCGGCGCGGGGCTGCGCACCGGCGCGGTCCTGCGGCTGCACGAGGGCGGCGTCGCGGTCGAACGCGGCGGCGCGCCCGACTTCTGGATTCCGCGCGAGGCCGTCACCGGCGTCCGGCGCGACAGCAAGATCGCCGGGAAGGTGATGGGCACCGACGCGTTGCTCGTCCTCACCTGGCGAGCCGGCGAAACCGAGCTCGACACCGGCTTCCGCGGTGACGAGCTCGACGACTATCCACAGTGGATCGAACAGCTCAAGATCAAGGGAGGTGCCCAGTGAACGCGCGCGCTCAGGCCGCACTGGTGCTCGAAGACGGCCGGGTGTTCCGCGGCGCTGCCTACGGCGCGCAGGGGCGGAGCCTCGGCGAGGCGGTGTTCTGCACCGGCATGACCGGCTACCAGGAGACGCTGACCGACCCGTCCTACCACGGGCAGATCGTGGTGCAGACCGCACCGCAGATCGGCAACACCGGCTGGAACGACGAGGACGACGAGTCGTCGAAGATCTGGGTCAACGGTTACGTCGTGCGCGACCCCGCGCGCACGCCGTCCAACTGGCGCTCTCGCCGGACCCTCGACGAGGAGCTGGTTCGCCAGGGCGTCGTCGGGATCGCCGAGGTCGACACCCGCTCGCTGACCCGGCACCTGCGCGAGCTCGGCGCGATGCGCGCCGGGGTGTTCTCCGGCGACGCGCTGGGCACCGTCGACGAGATGGTCGCCGAGGTCCTGGCCAGCCCGAAGATGGAGGGCGCCGACCTGGCCGGCCAGGTCACCACGCCGAAGCCGTACGTCGTCCCTGCGGAAGGGGAGACGCGGTTCCGGGTGGTCGCGCTGGACCTGGGCATCAAGTCCAACACCCCGCGCCAGATGGTCAAGCGCGGCATCGAGGTGCATGTCCTGCCCTCTTCCGCTTCCCTGGAAGAGGTGCTGGCGATCGAGCCGGACGGCGTGTTCCTGTCGAACGGCCCGGGCGACCCGGCCACGACGACGCACGCCACCGAGCTGACCAAGCAGGTCCTCGGCCGCGAGATCCCGCTGTTCGGCATCTGCTTCGGCAACCAGGTCCTGGGCCGCGCGCTCGGCCTGGGGACGTACAAGATGCGCTACGGACACCGCGGCATCAACATCCCGGTGATCGACGTCGCCACGAAGTCGGTGGCGATCACCGCGCAGAACCACGGCTTCGCCCTCGAAGGCGAGCCCGGCCAGCGCTTCGAGTCGCCCTTCGGCGCGGCTCAGGTCAGCCACTACTGCGCCAACGACGGCGCGGTCGAGGGCCTGCGGGCCTTCGACGTGCCGGCGTTCTCGGTGCAGTACCACCCCGAAGCCGCCGCCGGCCCGCACGACGCCGCCCCCCTGTTCGACGATTTCGTTTCGCTCATGGAGAAGCGGTCGTGACTCTCACGACCGGCATCGAGCGGCTCCGGATCCGGAACTTCCGGGTGCTCCGGGACATCGAGCTGGACGGTCTGACGCCGGTGACGGCGTTGCTGGGGCCGAACGGGAGTGGCAAGTCCACGGTGTTCGACGCGTTGGACTTCCTCTCCGATTCGTTCCGGGTTGGACTGCGCTCGGCTTGGGACCAGCGCGGGGGTGCTGCCGACATCGTCACCCACGGTGCGACCGATGCTGTCAAGATTGAGCTGACCTGCCGCATCGAAGGTGCGGTGGCCGAGTACCGGCTCGTCATCGAGCACGACGATGACGAGCCGGCGGTAGCCGAAGAGAAGCTGACTTGGCAGCCAGAGGGTGCTGACGAGCCCTCTGAAGTTCTCGAGTTTCGGGGTGGGATCGGCACGGTCGTTGGTCTGGGCGCTGTCGGAGAGCAGGTCGTGCTGAGCAGCCCGGACTTACTTGGCGTAGGTGTGGTCAGCCAACTCGCCGCCACAGCCAAAGTCGGTAAGTTTCACCGGTTTATCGCTGAGATTCATCTCTCGGATCTGAATCTCGACGCAATGCGGAGAGGCGCCAAGGACGACAAGACGACTCGGCTCAAGCCGGACGGGCAAAACGTCGGGGCCATCGTCCAACGCCTCCGTAACGGGCTCCCTCGCTACTGGGAAGGCATCCGGGATTCTTTGCGGACGTATGTGCCGGGATTCGATGACATCGAGCCCGTGCGGCAGGGCGACGGAGCCTGGATCGTCTACCTGCGCGAGCAAGGCGCGGAAGATCTCGTTGCCCCGGAGAACATCTCCGACGGAACGCTGCAACTGCTCGGCTACCTGGTCGCTCTTCAGGCCGATACCTCGGTGCTGCTGGTCGAGGAGCCGGAGAAGCAGGTTCACCCGAGGCTCCACTACCGCCTCGCCGAGGATGCGCGGGGGGCAGAAGCGGCTGGTCAGGTCATGGTTGCCACCCACGCGCCCGAGTTCGTCGACGCACTGCGGCCCGACGAGGTCTGGATGCTGTTCCGTGACGAATCCGGCTTCGCCCAGGCTCGGCGGGCGGCGGACATCCCCCAGCTGATGGCCATGGTCGACAGCGGGGGCCTGCTGGGGAACCTCTGGACCGAGGGGTTCTTCGGCCTCGGCGATCCCCTCGACCGGCCGGGGCAGCCCCGGTGATCCACGTCGAGATCCTGGTCGAGGAGCCGTCGGCGGAAGCAGCGTTGAAAACCCTGGTTCCGAAGATCGTCGGTGAGGACGTGTCCTTCGCCGTCCGGCGCTTTCAAGGCAAGCAGGATCTGCTCAAGAGGTTGCCCGGAATCCTGCGTGGGTTCGCGGCTCGGATCGCGTGGGAGGCACTCCGGGTCGTCGTGCTCGTCGACCGGGACGCCGAAGACTGCCGGGAACTCAAGCGCCACCTGGTCGGTGTGAGCGAGGAAGCAGGACTTCCGTCCGAGACCGTCCTGCACCGCGTGGTGATCGACGAGCTGGAGTCCTGGTTTCTCGGCGACGTCCCAGCCCTGTGCGCGGCATACAGCAGGGTGCCGGAGGACCTGGGCAAACAGGCGCGCTACCGCGATCCTGACGGCACCGGCAAAGCGTCGCGTGCGCTGGAGGACCTCCTGCGGTCCAAGGGATACCTCCGAGACCGCTTGCCGAAGGTCGCAACGGCGGAGGCCATCACGCCCCACATGGACATCGAGAACAACCGATCCAAGAGCTTTCAGGTCTTCCGCGACGGCTTGCGGCGCCTGGTGAAAGAAGGAAACTGATGCCGAAGAGGACGGACATCCAGCACGTGCTGGTGATCGGCTCCGGGCCGATCGTGATCGGGCAGGCCGCGGAGTTCGACTACTCCGGGACCCAGGCCTGCCGGGTGCTGCGCAGCGAAGGCCTGCGCGTGTCCCTGGTGAACTCGAACCCGGCCACCATCATGACCGACCCCGAGTTCGCCGACGCCACCTACATCGAGCCGGTGACGCCGGACTTCGTCGAGAAGGTCATCGCGGCGGAACGCCCCGACGCCATCCTCGCGACCCTCGGCGGGCAGACCGCGCTCAACTGCGCGGTCGCCCTGCACGAGCGCGGCGTGCTCGACAAGTACGGCGTCGAGCTGATCGGCGCCGACATCGACGCCATCCAGCGCGGTGAGGACCGGCAGAAGTTCAAGGACATCGTGCGCACCATCGGCGCCGAGGTCCCGCGCTCCCGCGTCTGCCACGACATGGACGAGGTCCGCGACACGGTCAAGGACCTCGGGCTGCCGGTCGTCATCCGGCCGTCGTTCACCATGGGCGGGCTCGGCTCGGGCATGGCGCACACGCCCGAGGACCTCGAGCGGCTCGCCTCCACCGGGCTCACCGAGTCCCCGGTCACCGAGGTGCTCATCGAGGAGAGCGTGCTCGGCTGGAAGGAGTACGAGCTCGAGCTGATGCGCGACAAGCACGACAACGTCGTGGTCGTCTGCTCGATCGAAAACGTCGACGCGATGGGCGTGCACACCGGCGACTCGGTCACCGTGGCGCCGACCATGACGCTCACCGACCGCGAGTACCAGGTCATGCGCGACGTCGGCATCGCCGTGCTGCGCGAGGTCGGCGTCGACACCGGTGGCTGCAACATCCAGTTCGCGATCAACCCGGCCGACGGCCGGATGGTCGTCATCGAGATGAACCCGCGGGTGTCGAGGTCGAGTGCGCTGGCGTCGAAGGCCACCGGCTTCCCGATCGCCAAGATCGCCGCGAAGCTCGCCATCGGCTACACCCTCGACGAGATCCAGAACGACATCACCGGCGAGACGCCCGCGGCGTTCGAGCCCACGCTGGACTACGTCGTCGTGAAGATGCCCAGGTTCGCCTTCGAGAAGTTCCCGGGCGCGGACCCGACGCTGACCACGACGATGAAGAGCGTCGGCGAGGCCATGTCGTTCGGCCGCAGCTTCCCCGAGGCGCTCGGCAAGGTGATGCGGTCCATCGAGACCAAGGCGACCGGGTTCTGGACGCTTCCCGACCCCGAGGGCGTCACGCTGGAGTCCACTTTGGACGACCTGCGCACGCCGCACGAAGGCCGGCTCTACGAAGTGGAACGCGCGCTGCGGCTCGGTGGCACCGTCGAGCAGGTGCACGAAGCCTCGGGCATCGACCCGTGGTTCATCGACCAGATCGCCCTCATCGGCGAAGTGGGCGCCGAGGTCCGCGACGCGCCGGTGCTGAACGAGGACCTGCTGCGCCGCGCCAAGCGCACCGGCCTGGCCGACCGCCAGATCGCCGCGCTGCGGCCGGAGCTGGCGGGCGAGGACGGCGTCCGCGCGCTGCGCCACCGCCTCGGCGTGCGGCCGGTGTTCAAGACCGTCGACACCTGCGCGGCCGAGTTCGCCGCCAAGACGCCGTACCACTACTCGGCTTACGAGTCCGACCCCGACGCGCAGTCCGAAGTGGCCACGCAGTCGGACAAGCCGAAGGTGCTCATCCTCGGCTCCGGCCCGAACCGGATCGGCCAGGGCATCGAGTTCGACTACTCCTGCGTGCACGCGGCGATCGCGTTGCGGGAGGCCGGGTTCGAGGCCGTCATGGTCAACTGCAACCCGGAAACCGTGTCCACCGACTACGACACCTCCGACCGGCTGTACTTCGAGCCGCTGTCCTTCGAGGACGTCCTCGAGGTCGTGCACGCCGAGCAGGTGTCCGGCACGGTCGCCGGCGTGATCGTCCAGCTCGGCGGCCAGACCCCGCTGGGCCTGGCGAAGAAGCTCGCCGACGCCGGTGTCCCGGTGGTCGGGACGCCGCCGGAGGCGATCAACCTGGCCGAGGACCGCGGCGCGTTCGGCGAGGTGCTCACCGACGCCGGGCTGCCCGCGCCACGCTACGGCACGGCGACGTCCTTCGAAGGCGCCAAGCGGATCGCCGACGAGATCGGCTACCCGGTGCTCGTCCGGCCGTCCTACGTGCTCGGCGGGCGCGGCATGGAGATCGTCTACGACGAGGAGACCCTGGCCGGCTACATCCGCCGCGCCACGGAGGTCACCCCCGAGCACCCGGTGCTCGTCGACCGCTTCCTCGACGACGCCATCGAGATCGACGTCGACGCGCTGTTCGACGGCGAGGAGCTCTACCTCGGCGGCGTCATGGAGCACATCGAGGAAGCCGGGATCCACTCCGGTGACTCCTCGTGCGCGCTGCCGCCGATCACGCTCGGCCACACCGACCTGCAGACCGTCCGGCGCTCGACCGAGGCGATCGCGCGCGGGGTGGGCGTCCGCGGGCTCCTGAACGTCCAGTACGCGCTCAAGGACGACGTCCTGTACGTCCTGGAGGCCAACCCGCGCGCGTCGCGCACGGTGCCGTTCGTGTCCAAGGCGACGGCCGTGCCGCTGGCCAAGGCCGCCGCGCTGATCATGACCGGCTCGACGATCAAGGACCTGCGCACCTCCGGTGTGCTCCCCGCCGAAGGCGACGGCGGGCAGATGCCGGCCGACTCCCCGGTCGCCGTCAAGGAGGCCGTGCTGCCCTTCCACCGCTTCCGGACCCCGGAAGGCCACGGCGTCGACTCGCTGCTCGGCCCGGAGATGAAGTCCACCGGCGAGGTGATGGGCGTCGACGTCTCCTTCGGCAAGGCGTTCGCGAAGTCCCAGAGCGGCGCGTACGGCTCGCTGCCGACGTCCGGGCGCGTGTTCGTCTCGGTCGCCAACCGCGACAAGCGCTCGCTGGTCTTCCCGGTGAAGCGGCTGGCGGACCTCGGGTTCGAGATCCTCGCCACCTCCGGCACCGCGGAAGTGCTGCGGCGCAACGGAGTCGCGTGCACCGTGGTGCGCAAGCACTACGAGGGCTCGACCGAAGCCGAGCCGAACATCGTGGACGTCATCCTCAACGGCGACGTCGACATGGTGATCAACACCCCGTACGGCAACAGCGGTCCGCGCGTCGACGGCTACGAAATCCGCACCGCCGCGGTGTCGCGCGACATCCCGTGCGTGACGACCGTGCAGGGCGCCGCGGCGGCCGTGCACGGCATCGAGGCGCTCATCCGGGGCGACATCGGAGTCAAGTCCCTGCAGGAGCTGCAGGCGGCGCTCAAGGCGAAGTCGTGAGCACGGGGGAGCGGTTCGGGGCGCGGCTGGCCAAGGCCGTCGCGTCCCGCGGCCCCCTGTGCGCCGGGATCGACCCCCACCCGGGCCTGATCGAGGCCTGGGGGCTCCCGGTGGACGCTTCGGGCCTGGAACGCTTCGCGCTGTCGGCCACGGAGGTCCTGGCGGCGCGCACGGCGATCGTGAAGCCGCAGTCGGCGTTCTTCGAAAGTTTCGGAGCGGCCGGCGTCCGGGTGCTCGAGCGGGTCGTCGAAACCGCGCGCGAAGCGGGCGCGTTGGTGCTTTTGGACGTCAAGCGCGGCGACATCGGCTCCACGATGGCGGCGTACACGGCCGCGTACGTGGCCGACGGCGCGGCGATCGCCGCCGACGCGATCACCGTCTCGCCGTACCTCGGGTTCGGCTCACTGGAGCAGTGCGCCGCGACGGCGGTCGCGGCGGGGCGCGGCATCTTCGTGCTCGCGCGGACTTCGAACCCGGAAGCGGCCGCCGTCCAGAACGCGCGGCTGCCCGACGGGCGCACGGTGGCGCAGGCGATCGTCGACTCCGCGGCGGCATTCAACGACGGAGCCGGGCCGCTCGGCGATGTGGGTGTCGTCGTCGGAGCCACCATCGCGCCGGGAGAGCTCGATCTCGCGCGGCTGAACGGTCCGGTGCTGGCGCCCGGTTTCGGGGCGCAGGGAGCCACTGCGGCCGATTTGCGGGCCCTGTTCGGGGCTTCGCTGCCCGGCGTGCTGCCCGCGTCGTCTCGCGACATCCTGAAACACGGTCCGGAGCAACCGGCTTTGCGCCAAGCGGTCGAACGCGTCGCCGAAGTGCTGGCCGACCCGCAGGAAAACGGCCAATAGCAGGACCCGGAACCGGGTCCCACCAGCCACCCCCGCATTGTGGCCGGTGCTCACGGGTGGGTACCGTCGCGTCACCCACCCAGATTTGAGAACTACCGGAGGAAAACGTGGCACTTCCCCAGCTGACAGAGGAACAGCGTGCTGCGGCGCTGGAGAAGGCCGCCGCCGCCCGCCGCATCCGTGCTGAGCTGAAGGAGCGGCTGAAGCGGGGCGGTACCACTCTGGTCGACGTGCTGAAGCAGGCCGAGGAGAACGAAGTCCTCGGCAAGATGAAGGTTTCGGCTCTGCTCGAGGCCCTCCCGGGCGTCGGCAAGGTCCGCGCGCAGCAGACCATGGAACGACTGGAGATCGCCCCCAGCCGTCGTCTCCGCGGCCTCGGCGACCGGCAGCGCAAGGCGCTGCTGGCCGAGTTCAGCGGCGAGTGAGCGGCGTCGGTCCGGACAACCCGGTGCGCCGGGGCGCCGACCGCGGCAGTGAGCCGGTGGCGGGGGACATCCCCCGGCACCGGCTCACGGTCGTATCGGGGCCTTCGGGGGTCGGGAAGTCGAGCGTGGTGGGCGAGCTGCGCAAGCTCGAGCCCGATGTCTGGTTCAGCGTCTCGGTGACCACCCGCGCCCCGCGGCCCGGTGAGGTCGACGGCGCGCACTACCACTTCGTCGATCGCGCCGAGTTCGACGCGATGGTCGCCGAGGGCCGGCTGCTGGAGTGGGCCGAGTTCGCCGGCAACCGCTACGGCACCCCCCGCGAGCCGGTCGAGAAGGCTCTCGCCGACGGACGCCCGGCGGTCCTGGAGATCGAGCTCCAGGGCGCGCGCCAGGTCCGCGCGGCCATGCCGGAGGCCCGGCTGGTGATGCTGATGCCGCCGTCGTGGGAGGAGCTGGTCGGCCGGCTCACCGGCCGCGGCACCGAGAGCGAGGCCGCGGTGCAGGCCCGGCTGGCCGAGGCGGAGCGCGAGCTGGCGGCCGCGGGCGAGTTCGACCACCGCCTCGTGAACGCCGACGTGCGGGAGGCCGCGGAGCACTTGCTAAACTTGTTAACTGATCAGCAGTGACATGCGGGGGTGCAACCCCCGCACCCCGCCCGAGGGGCTCCGCCCCCACGGACCCCCCACAGCCGTCAATGATTCGGAGCCGCACGCGTGACCACCCAGGTTTCGTCCCTGCACGAAGAGCTCGAGGGCATCACCAACCCGCCGATCGACGACCTGCTCGAAAAGGTCAGCTCGAAGTACGCGCTGGTGATCTACTCGGCCAAGCGTGCCCGCCAGATCAACGACTACTACGCCCAGCTGGGCGAGGGCCTGCTCGAGTACGTCGGCCCGCTCGTCGAGCCGGGCCCGCGCGAGAAGCCGCTCTCGATCGCGCTGCGCGAGATCCACGGCGGCCTGCTCGAGCACACCGAGGGTGAGTAAGCCCAAGGTAGTCCTGGGCGTGGGCGGCGGCATCGCCGCCTACAAGGCCTGTGAGGTGCTGCGCGGCCTGACCGAGTCCGGTCACGACGTCCGCGTGGTGCCCACCGAAGCCGCGCTGAACTTCGTCGGCGCGGCGACCTTCGAGGCGCTCTCGGGGCACCCGGTGCACACCGGCGTGTTCACCGAGGTGCCCGAGGTGCAGCACGTCCGCGTCGGCAAGGAAGCCGACCTGGTCCTGGTCGTCCCGGCCACGGCGAACCTGCTCGCCAAGGCCGCCCACGGCCTGGCCGACGACCTGCTCACGAACACCCTGCTCACCGCCCGGTGCCCGGTCGCCTTCTTCCCGGCGATGCACACCGAGATGTGGGAGCACCCCGCGACCCGCGCCAACGTGGCCCTGCTGCGCTCCCGTGGCGCGGTCGTCACCGAGCCCGACGCGGGCCGCCTCACCGGCGTCGACACCGGCAAGGGCCGCCTCGCGAACCCGGCCGAGATCGTCGACCTGGCGCGGCTGCTGCTGGCCCGCCCCGACGCCCTCCCGCGCGACCTCGAAGGCGTCCACGTGGTCGTCTCGGCCGGGGGCACGCGCGAGCCGCTCGACCCCGTCCGCTACCTCGGCAACCGCTCGTCCGGCAAGCAGGGCTACGCGCTGGCCCGCGTCGCCGCCCAGCGCGGCGCCGAGGTCACCCTGGTCACCGCGCACACGGTCGCCCTGCCCGACCCGGCAGGCGCCACCGTGCACCACGTGTCGACGGCCGAAGAGCTGCGGCAGGCCGTGCACGCGGCGTCCCAGAGCGCGGACGTCGTCGTGATGGCCGCCGCCGTCGCCGATTTCCGGCCGGCCAACCGCGCCGACCACAAGATCAAGAAGTCCGACGACCAGCCGGACCCGGTGATCACCCTCGACCGCAACGCCGACATCCTGGCCGAGCTGGTGCGCAACCGGCGGGCCGGGCAGGTCGTCGTCGGGTTCGCCGCGGAGACCGGTGACGAGCACGGGAGCGTCCTCGACCACGCCCGCGTGAAGCTCAAGCGCAAGGGCGCGGACCTGCTGATGGTCAACGCGGTCGGCGACGGCAAGGCATTCGGCACCGAGGACAATTCGGGCTGGCTGCTCGGTTCCGACGGCACGGAAATCCCCATCCCCTTGAGTGCGAAGGCTGAACTGGCGTCCACGTTGTGGGACGCTGTTGTGAGCTTCATGAAGCGTTGACCGCCCGTAGAGCGATAGTCAGTACGCTTGCACTAATAAGGGGTGCCTAACTTTCGGGGCATCCGACGTCAAGGTGAGGAAGTGACGGCCACTGTGACCGCGTCTAGCAGCAGATTGTTCACCTCGGAGTCGGTGACCGAAGGACACCCCGACAAGATTTGCGACGCCATCAGCGACTCGATCCTCGACGGCCTGCTGTCGAAGGACCCGCGCAGCCGCGTCGCCGTCGAGACCCTGATCACCACCGGCCAGGTGCACGTGGCCGGCGAGGTGACCACGGAGGCCTACGCGGACATCCCCACCATCGTCCGCGACGTCATCCTCAGGATCGGTTACGACTCCTCCGCCAAGGGCTTCGACGGGAACTCGTGCGGCGTCAACGTCGCGATCGGCTCCCAGTCGCCGGACATCGCCCAGGGCGTCGACACCGCGTACGAGTCGCGCGTCGAGTCGGACGAAGACGAGATCAACCGCCAGGGCGCCGGCGACCAGGGCCTGATGTTCGGCTACGCCTGCTCGGACACCCCCGAGCTGATGCCGCTGCCGATCGCGCTGGCCCACCGCCTGTCCAAGCGGCTGACCGCGGTCCGCAAGGACGGCGTGCTGCCGTACCTGCGCCCGGACGGCAAGACCCAGGTGACCATCGAGTACGCCGGTGACCAGCCGGTGCGCCTCGACACCGTGGTCGTCTCGACCCAGCACGCCGACGGCATCGACCTCGACCGCATGCTCGGCGTCGACGTCAAGGAACACGTCGTGGCCCCGGAGCTCGCGGACCTCGGCATCGACACCTCCGGCGCGCGGCTGCTGGTCAACCCGACCGGCCGGTTCGTCATCGGCGGGCCGATGGGCGACGCCGGCCTGACCGGCCGCAAGATCATCGTCGACACCTACGGCGGCATGGCCCGCCACGGCGGCGGCGCGTTCTCCGGCAAGGACCCGTCCAAGGTCGACCGTTCCGCGGCGTACGCGATGCGCTGGGTGGCCAAGAACGTCGTCGCCGCGGGCCTGGCCCAGCGGACCGAGGTCCAGGTCGCGTACGCGATCGGCAAGGCGGCCCCGGTCGGCCTGTTCGTCGAGACGTTCGGCACCGAGACGGTCGACCCGTCGAAGATCCAGCAGGCCATCACCGAGGTCTTCGACCTCCGGCCGGCGGCGATCATCCGCGACCTCGACCTGCTGCGCCCGATCTACGCCCCGACGGCGGCGTACGGCCACTTCGGCCGGCCCGAGCTCGACCTCCCGTGGGAGAGCACGGCCCGCGCGGCGGCCCTGAAGGCCGCTGCGGGCGCCTGACGCACGATCCGGTGAAGGCCACCCCGCGGACGTCGCGGGGTGGCCTTCCTCGTGTCCGGGGTGTCGGTGGGGTCTGGTAGAGATCACGGCGTGAGTAGCTCCGAGCCCGCCGCCCTCTGGGACCTCCCGGAGGAGCCGCCTTCGCCGAAGGCGGCGCCCTCGCGCGCCCGGAAACCGGCGAAACCGGCGAAGCCGGGCGCGAAGGCCAAGGGCACGCAGTCGCCGGCGGCCGAGCGGCCGGTCGCGCGGATCGTCGTCGACATCCCCCTGGCGCACCTGGACCGCACGTTCGACTACCTCGTGCCGGAGAAGCTGCACGAGACCGCCGTGCCGGGCTGCCGGGTGCGCGTCCGGTTCGCCGGGCAGCTCGTCGACGGCTACCTGATCGAGCGCGGCGAGACCAGCGACTACGGCAGCAAGCTGGCGTTCCTCGACCGCGTCACCTCGCCGGAGCCGGTGCTGCCGCCGTCGTTGCACGCGGTCTGCCGGGCGGTCGCGGACCGCTACGGCGGCACGTTGTCCGACGTCCTGCGGCTCGCGCTCCCACCCCGCCACGCGAAGGCCGAGGGCGAGCCGCCTTCGGCGCCGGCGGCCGCTCCCGCCGCGCCGGACACCACGGCCTGGGCGCGCTACCAGCGTGGCCCGGCGTTCCTGGAGGCGCTGGGGGAGGGGAAGCCCGCGAACGCCGTCTGGCAGGCCCTGCCGGGCGAGGACTGGCCGCGCCGGCTGGCCGAGGCGGCCGGCTCGGTGGCGGCCGCGGGGCGGGGCGCGGTGCTGGTGGTGCCGGACCACCGCGACCTGACCCGGGTGCACGAGGCGTGCGCGGCGGTCGTCGGCGAGGAGGCCGTGGTGGCGCTGATCGCCGGCCTCGGTCCGGCCGAGCGGTACCGGCGCTGGCTGGCGGTGCTGCGCGGGGCGGTGCGGGTGGTGGTCGGCACGCGCGCGGCGATGTTCGCGCCGGTCCACGACCCGGGCCTGTTCGTGGTCTGGGACGACGGCGACGACCTGCACCTCGACCAGCACGCGCCGTACCCGCACGTCCGGGACGTGCTGATGGACCGCGCGCACGCCGCGAAGGCGTCGCTGCTGGTCGGCGGCTTCGCCCGGACGGCCGAGGCCCAGCTGCTGGTCGAGTCCGGCTGGGCGGCGCCGGTCCTGGCCGACCGCACGGTGCTGCGGTCTTCGGCCCCGCGCGTCACGCCGGTGGGCGAGGACTTCGACGTCGCCCGCGATGAGGCGGCCCGCGTCGCCCGGCTGCCGGCGGTGGCGTTCGAAGCCGCGCGGCAGGCGTTCGCGGCGGGCCACCCGGCGCTGGTCCAGGTGCCCCGGCGCGGCTACGTGCCGGGCCTGGCCTGCGGCAACTGCCGCACGCCGGCGCACTGCCGGCGCTGCGCGGGCCCGCTGGCGCTGCCGGGCGGCTCGATCGACGGGCAGCCGAAACCCCCGGCGTGCCGCTGGTGCGGCGTCCCGGAAACGGCGTTCCGCTGCACGGCGTGCGGCTCGGTGCGGCTGCGCGCGGTGATCGTGGGCGCGAAGCGGACGGCGGAGGAGCTGGGCCGCGCGTTCCCGGGCATCCCGGTCCGCACGTCCGGGGCGGCGGAGGTGCTGTCGTCGGTCCCGGGCACCCCGGCGCTGGTCGTCTGCACACCGGGGGCCGAGCCGGTGGCCGAGGGCGGTTACGGCGCGGCGCTGCTGCTGGACGGCTGGGCGCTGCTGGGCCGCCAGGACCTGCGGGCGGCGGAGGAGACGTTGCGTCGCTGGATGGCGGCGGCGGCGCTGGTCCGCCCCGGCTCGTCCGGCGGCCGGGTGATCGTGGGCGCCGAGGCGGGCCTCCCGGTGGTCCAGGCCCTGGTCCGCTGGGACCCGGCCTGGCACGCGGCGCAGGAGCTGGGGGAGCGCCAGGAGCTGGGCTTCCCCCCGGCGATGCGCATGGCGAGCGTGGAGGGCACCCCGGACGCGGTGGCCGCCTTCCTCGACGACCTCCCGCTGCCGGAGTCGGGCGAGGTGCTGGGCCCGGTCCCACTGGGCGAAATCGACGAAGACGGCAACGCGGCGCGCGAGCGGGCTTTGGTCCGCGTGTCCCGTTCCGAGGGCAAGGCCCTGGCCTCGACGATCCACGCGGCAGCAGCCCGCCGAGACGCGCGAAAGGCCACGGAACCGATCCGCATCCAGGTGGACCCGCTGGACCTCATCTGACCGAGTGCGACCCGGTTCTGGTGTAACACGCGAACAGTCCGCTACGACTGGGCTGTAGCCGTGGTGGAAGAGCTGAGCGGATTGGTGAATGAAGAAGCTTGAAGCACATGAGGTGCCCCTGTCCAAGGTGTTTTCAAGCGACTACGAGTTCGTGATACCGGATTACCAGCGCCCTTACACCTGGGGACCCGAGCAGGCCACCCAGTTGCTCGAAGACCTCTACGAGGCGATGGCCCGAGATCCAGGCGACCCGTATTTCCTGGGTTCCGTCGTGTTGGTCAAGGAAACTGACAGCCCGCTTTCGCAGGTGATCGACGGGCAGCAACGGTTGACGACGCTGACGATCTTGTTGTCGGTGCTCAGAGAGCTTTCCACACGCCCGGAAGATGCCGCCAACCTCGACAAGCTGATCTGGGAACCAGGCGACACGATCCAAGAGCTCGCGTCCCGGCCACGGGTGCGGCTTCGCCCGCGAGACGAGGACTTCTTCCGCAAGTACGTTCAGGACCGGGGCGGGCTCGAGGTGCTCGAGGCCGGCGCCGCCCCGGAGAACGACGCGCAAGAGCGCATCGCCGCCAACGTGACCGTGTTGCGCAAGAAGCTCGCCGAACGGTCGGCGGCCGAGCGGCTGGCACTGGCCAAGACCATCGTGCAGCGGACGTTCCTCGTCGTCGTGAGCACCTTGGACCTCACCAGCGCCTACCGGATCTTCTCGGTCATGAATTCCCGTGGTGTGGAGTTGTCGCCCGCGGACATCTTCAAGTCGAAGGTCATCGGTGCGCTGCCGGATGACCTGAAGGAGAAGTACGCTGGCAAGTGGGAAGACCTGGAGGCCGACCTCGGGAGAGAAGGGTTCTCCGATCTCTTCTCGCACATCCGGATGGTCTACATGAAGGTCCGGGCTCGCGAACAGTTGTTGCTGGAGTTCGAGAGTCACGTCCTCAGCAGCTTCCTGCCCGCCCACGCGGCCGACTTCGTGGACGAGGTGCTGGAGCCGTACGGACGGGCGTACCGTGACATCGTCACTTGCGACTACCAGCCGGTCACGGACGCGACGGAAATCAATCAGTGGTTGCGCCGCCTGCACCGCCTCGACAATTTCGATTGGCAGGCCCCGGCGCTCTGGGCTCTCACCCATCACGCGTTCGACCGGGACTGGCTGATCGCGTTCCTGGGCAAGCTCGATCGGCTGGGCGCCTGGATGCTGGTACGCCGGTACAACACGCATGGTCGTGGGCAGCGGATCGGGCAGCTCCTCCGCGAGCTCGACTCTGGCCAAGGACTCGACTCGCCCGCCCTCGAACTGACGGCGGATGAACAGGTGGAGATGATCGACCGGCTCAGCGGCGAGATCTACGCCCAAACCACGGTCCGGAAGTACGTCTTGATCAGGCTCAACGAGCTCCTCTCCGACCCGCCTGTCTTCGAGCACCCGCCGAAGATCATCACCGTCGAGCACGTGCTGCCCCAGAACCCGAAACTCGACAGTGAGTGGCGGCGGCTGTTCACCCCGGAGGAACGGACTCACTGGATACACCGGCTGGCGAACCTTGTCCTGCTCAGCCGCACCAAGAACTCCGAGGCGCAGAACTACGACTTCGTCATCAAGAAATCCCGGTACTTCACCTCCAGATCAGGCGTGTCGAACTTCGCGCTCACGACGCAGGTCTTGGCCACGGCCGGGTGGACGCCCGAGGTGCTGGAGCAGCGCCAGCACGCACTCGTCGGCCTCCTGGCCCAGGCTTGGTCGCTGTCGTACGAGGCCTGACGTGCTCTCGCGCGGCTACCTCGGGACGAGATGACCCGGAATCAACGGGTGAACACCGTACCGGGCACCGATTCCACTGCCGCGCGCGGCGATTCCGTCGAACGCGGCGCCGCAGCCGGGCTGGAAACGCTCGCCGCCGCCGATGTCAAACCGAGCACCTGCGTCACGATCGCCTGCCGACGCGCTTCGAACGCCGGGTCCGTCAGGCCGGTCGGCTGGCCCAGCACCGGCGTGTGCAGGTGCCCGCCCGCCACCGACGTCAGGCCCAGCCCGACCCGGACCCGGTTGCTCCGGAACATCGACTCGTTGGACAGGTAGTTCCCGCCCCCGCCGGACGCCGCGATCTCGCCGGGCGCCGGGGCGTCCGAACGGCACACCGGCGTCCCCGTGCCCGGGTGCGCCGGATCCGGCCAGACGCAGAAAGCCTGGTTGAAGTTCACCGGGTAGGCGCCGGTCACCCCGAGCATCCGCGCGTACGGCAGCGTCGTCTCGATGAACTGGACGTCCGGCTGCGGCCAGCCCGCCGCGGGCGGGACACCGCCGGTGACGGACACGTTGTTGTTGTCCGGGAAGCCGCCTCGCCAGGCGCCCGCCCAGCGTTCGACGTCGAAGCGGCCCGGGCGGCCCTGGCTGATCGTCATCAGCACGTCCGGCCGGCGCGCGCGGTCGCGCAACGCCGTGCCGTACGCCGATTCCACGATGCCCTCGTCGAAGTAGCCCCACACCACCGGGAAGCTCACCGCCTGCACCACCGCCGGCCCGGACGGCGTGTCGAGGACGCGCCCGTCCAGCTGCAGCGCCGACGCCCCGGCCGGGTTCGAGATGGTGATCCCCGGGCCGTCCAGCTGGAACGGATCGAACCCGCTCACCATCAGCCGACGCGTCTTGCCGAGCGGGAACCCGGCGTCGTCGAGGCCGCGCGAGCCGCGGTCGAACGCCTTCAGCAGCGCGGCCCGGTCCGGTGAGAACGACGGCGTCCACTGCCGGATCGCGCTGCTGAGCTGCAGCCGCGCCCAGTACAGCGGCCGGTCGTCGAAGCGGTCGAGCGTCCCGAGATCCGGACGGCGGCCCTGCGCGCGGTCGACCGCCGTGCGCCACAGCCGGTCACCGGCCCGCGTGACGACGCGCTCGGCCCGGCGCGGGGTGCGTGCCGCGCAGAGGTCGTGCTTCACCTCGGCGACGAGCGGGTCGAGCCCGGCCAGCCGCACCAGCTCCGGTCCGACGGCGGGCCCGCCGGCGGGCAGGGTCGCGGTCAGCCGCTGTTCTTCGACGGTCAGCGGCGCGGTCGTGCCGAAGCAGCCGGACGCGGCGGTGGCCGTGCCGGGAAGGGCGACGAGCGGGACGACGGCGAGCAGGGGGAGCAGGGCGGTCAGGCGCACGGGTTTCCCTCCACGGCGTGGGTGACGCGGCCGAGTCTTCCGCCGACCGCGCCACCCGCGTAACCCGCGTAAGTCGGGGATCAGCCGGTCGCGAGGACCTTCAGGCGCGAGATGTCCGCGCTGAACTGGTCCTGGTCGATCGGCGAGGAGCTGTACTGCCAGAACGTGTAGAAGCCCCAGTGGTACGGCAGCGTGCCGGCCGACGACGCGTAGCGCGCCACCCACAGCGGGTTCGTCGAGCTGAAGTCACCCGTGTTGCCCGTGCACTGGCTCCACCAGCTCGTCGCCGTGTAGATCACCGGCCAGCGGGTCGTCTTCGCGTGGTACTCGTCGCTGAACGCCTTGATCCACGCCACCATCTGCGCCGGCGTCTTGCCGTAGCAGGCGTTGTTCGGGCCCCACTCGATGTCCAGCGTGCCCGGCAGCGTCTTGCCGTCCTTCGACCAGCCGCCGCCGTGGGCGACGAAGTAGTCCGCCTGGGCCGCGCCGCCCGAGGTGTCCGGGCGGCCGTAGTGGTACGCGCCGCGGATCATGCCGACGTTGTACGAACCCGTGTACTGCTGGCTGAAATAGGCGTTCTGGTAGCCGGTGCCCTCGGTCGCCTTGACGTAGGCGAACTTCTTGCCCGCGCTCCAGTACGACGCCCAGTTGACGTTGCCCTGGTAGGAGCTGACGTCGATGCCGGGGACGCTCGCGTCCACCGACGCCGGCGCGAGCCCGGCCGGCGCGACCCCGTCGTGGGCGCGGATGGACGCCCCCATCTCGTGGTTGTTCGAGGCGTCCTGCTGGGGGAGCGGTGGCGACGCCTCGGCGCCGGTGGCGGTCACGACCAGCAGGGCGGTCGAGACCGCGAGTGCGGCGCCGAGCAGGCGGCGCCACTGTCGTGGTGCAGTCATCTTCGGTTGTTTCCTTCCGGTTGCCCTCGCGATGTGCGCGGTGTGCAGGCCGCGCCGCATGATTCTGTTACGTCGAGTACGGCAACGTCACTGCTCCATGTGATTTAATTTCAGCTACCCCTGAACCTGGTTAATCATTGACAAAGCGGGCGAACCGGAACCCATTGGCGTCTTGAAGCGGCCTGGTCGGAGGGGCAGACTCGCCCGCATGCCGTCGCACAGATGCCGCCGCACCCTCGCCATCGCCGCCACCGCCGCGCTCGTCACCACCGTCGCGGCCGGACCCGCCACCGCCGCCACACCCACGCCCAAGTCGCCGGTCGCCGTCGGGTTCGGGGGCGCCGTGGCCAGCATCGACGCCGACGCCACCGCGATCGGCACCAAGGTCCTGCGCGACGGCGGCAACGCCGTCGACGCGGCCGTGGCGGTCGCCGCGGCGCTCGGCGTCACCGACCCGTTCTCCGCCGGCGTCGGCGGCGGCGGGTTCTTCGTCTACTACGACGCGAGGACCCACCGCGTGCACACCCTCGACGGCCGCGAGACGGCGCCGAAGGCCGCCGACGCGAACCTCTTCGTCGAAAACGGCAAGCCGCTGGCGTTCAACGACGCCGTCACGAGCGGGCTCAGCGTCGGCGTCCCGGGCACGCCCGCGACGTGGTCCGAGGCCCTGCGCAAGTGGGGGACGCGCTCGCTGGCGAAGTCCCTCAAGCCCGCGGAAGACCTGGCGCGCAAGGGGTTCGTCGTCGACTCGACGTTCCAGACGCAGATCGCGAACAACGCCGCGCGCTTCGCCGCGTTCCCGTCGACGCGGTCGCTGTACCTGCCGAACGGCGCGCCGCCGTCGCCCGGGACGGTCTTCCGCAACCCCGACCTCGCCGCGACGTACGCGCAGCTCGAACGCCACGGCGTCGACGCGCTGTACCGGGGCCCGATCGGCGCCGACATCGCGAAGACGGTCCAGCAGCCGCCGAAGGACCCGGCTTCGACGCTCAACGTGCGGCCCGGCAAGCTCGGCACCTCGGACCTGGCCGCCTACCGCGCGATCGAGCGCGACCCGACCCACGCGCGGTACGAGGGCCTCGACGTCTACGGCATGCCGGCGCCGTCGTCGGGCGGGCTGACGGTCGGTGAGGCGCTCAACATCCTCGAGAACTTCGACCTGAAGCACGCGAGCCAGGCCGACTACCTGCAGTACTTCCTGGAGTCGACGCGGTTCGCCTTCGCCGACCGCAACCGCTGGATCGGCGACCCGACGGTGATCGACGTGCCAGCTCGCGAGCTGCTGAGCCAGCGCTTCGCCGACTCGCGGGCGTGCCTGATCTCGAAGGACAAGGCCGCGACCAGCCCGGTCGCCCCGGCTGACCCGCGCCACCCGGCGCCGTGCGCGGCGGGCACGACGGCCGCTCCGACGCCGTACGAGGGCGAGAACACCACGCACCTGACGGTGGCCGACAAGTGGGGCAACGTCGTCGCCTACACGCTGACGATCGAGCAGGAAGGCGGCAGCGGCATCGTCGTGCCGGGCCGCGGGTTCCTGCTCAACAACGAGCTGACCGACTTCTCGTTCACGCCGGTGACGCCGGGCGTGCCCGACCCGAACCTGCCGGGCCCCGGCAAGCGCCCGCGCTCGTCGATGGCGCCGACGATCGTGCTGGACCACGGCCGCCCGTTCTTCGCGACGGGCTCCCCGGGCGGCGCGTCGATCATCACGACGGTGCTGCAGGTCCTGCTGGGCCGGATCGACCGCGGGCTGTCGCTGGAGAACGCGATCGCGGCGCCGCGGGCGTCCCAGCGGAACTCGGCGGCGGCGCAGGTGGAGCAGGAGTTCCTGGACCAGCCGGAGACGGCGACGCTGAAGGCCCGCGGCCAGGGCTTCTCGACCGCGCCGGCGGAGATCGGCGCGGCGACGGGAGTGGAGCGCCTGCGCGACGGCCGCTGGCTGGCGGCGGCCGAACCGGTCCGGCGTGGTCAGGGCGCGGCGCAGGTGGTGTGGCCGGTCCACTGGTAGGCACGGGCTTCAAGCGCCCCAATGTGGCCTTCGGTGCGTCTGACGCACCGAAGGCCACATTGGGTGCGTCAGACGCAACCAAGGCCACATTGGGGCGCTTGGGTCAGGCCTCCAGTGCCCAGCGGATGTAACGCGTCTTGGGCGCGAACCCGGCCTTCTCGAACACCCCGGGAGCCCCGGACGGGCTCGCCGAGTCCACGACCAGGCTCGCCCGGTCGTACCCCTGCTCCGCCGCGGCCCGCAGCGCGTGCGCCAGCAGCGCCCCGGCCACCCCGCGCCGCCGGTGCCCGGGCAGCGTCCCGACGATCATGAAGTGCGCGTCGCGAACTCCGGTGGCCTCGGTGTCGGCGTCCCAGGACATCGTCACCAGCAGGCCCGCCGGCGCCCCGTCCGCGTCGCGGGACAGGAAGCTGACCTCCGGCCGGAACGTCTGGTTGACGATCTTGTTCCGCCACTGGTCCGCGGGCATCGGCGCCGCGCCCCAGCAGTCCTCGAACGCCGCGTTGCGGACGCGCCGGAAGTCTTCGTCGGTCCGCTCCGACCATGGCTCGATCCGCGCGGCCACGAACGGAACGTTCCCGAGCGGGTGCTCCATGCGGTGGAAGTACCGGACGGGCGCGAAGCCCCGGGACGCCATCAGCTCGGCCAGGCCGGCGATGTGCCCGGGCCGGTGGACGTCGACCACGAGCTTCGCGCTCGGGTGGTGGTGGGCGTGCAGCACCTTCGCCGCGGCCACCCCAGCGTCGACGAGCCGGGTGCCGAGCCCGCGGCGGCGGTGGGCCGGGTGGACCCCGCCGTCGAGGAAGACGCGGTTCAGCTCGTTGGCGAACGACCCGGATCGGCTCGAGATAGCCGATCATCGGGCCGCGTTCGGCGCGGGCAAAGCCGAGGTGGGGCAGATCCACGCCTCGCAACCCTGCGGCCGGCCTCGCCCCAACGCGGCCCCCACCCTCTCTGGGGGGCGTCCCCAGTCCAGCGTATCGGGGGTGGCTGACGAAAAGCCGGGAATCAGCCCGGTCAGGGCGTGGTTTCCACATCACGGTGAGGCTGTGGACAACCATGCCTGAGCTGGGCGCGCCCCGGCCAACGGGGCCTTCTAGACTCGGGCCCGATGTTCCAGCCACCTGAAACCCCGCTCCCGCCGGGGGCAGTCCGATGAAGCTCGTCTTCGCCGGCACCCCCGAGCCGGCCGTTCCCGCGCTGCGCGCCCTGCTCGACTCCGGCCGCCACGAGGTCGTCGCCGTCGTCACCCGGCCCGACGCCCAGGCCGGCCGCGGCCGCCGCGTCGTCCGCTCGCCGGTCGGCGCGCTCGCCGACTCCCACGGCATCGAGGTCCTGACACCGGCGCGTGCCGGTGACCCGGCCTTCCTCGCGCGCCTCACCGAGCTCGCGCCGGACGCCTGCCCCGTCGTCGCCTACGGCGCGCTGCTGCCGCAGGCCGCCCTCGACATCCCGCGCCTCGGCTGGGTGAACCTGCACTTCTCGCTGCTGCCCGCGTGGCGCGGCGCGGCGCCGGTGCAGGCCGCGATCCGCGCCGGCGACGAGATCACCGGCGCGTCGACGTTCCGGATCGTCAAGGAGCTCGACGCGGGCCCGGTGTTCGGCGTCGTCACCGAGACGATCGGGGCCACCGACACCGCCGGCGGCCTGCTCGGGCGGCTCGCCGAGTCCGGGGCCAAGCTGCTGCTGTCCACCATGGACGGTCTGGCCGACGGCAGCCTCGTCGCGCGCGAACAGCCCGCCGAGGGGCTGAGCTACGCGCCGAAGGTGACGGTCGAGGACGCGCGCGTGTCCTTCGCCGACCCGGCGGCGGCGGTCGACCGGCAGATCCGGTCGGTCAGCCCCGACCCGGGCGCGTGGGCGGAGTTCCGCGGGGAACGGCTGAAGCTCGGCCCGGTCACGGTGCTCGACGAACCCGGCCCGCCGCCGGGCGAGATCGTGGTCGAACGCAAGCGGGTGCTGGTCGGGACGGCGACGAAGCCGTTGCGGCTCGGCGAGGTCCAGGCACCCGGCAAGAAACGGATGGCGGCCACCGACTGGGCTCGCGGATCACGGATCGAGCAGGGAGAACGCCTCCGGTGAACGACCACAGGGAACGACGCCCGTCCCGGCCGCAGCGCGGCCGCCCGGCCCCGCGCAAGGAGGGCCCGCGCCGCCCGCCGGAGGTGGACCCGGCCCGGCAGGCCGCGTTCGACGTCCTGGCGGCCGTGCGCACGAAGGACGCCTACGCGAACCTCGTCCTGCCGGACCTGCTGCGCGAGCGCCGGATCACCGGCCGCGACGCGGCGCTGGCCACCGAGCTCACGTACGGCACGTCACGCGCGCAGGGCCTGCTCGACGCGATCATCGAGTCGTGCGCCGAGCGGCCACTGTCCAAGACGGACCCCGCGGTGCTCGACGCGCTGCGCGTCGGCGTCTACCAGCTGCTGCGCACGCGCATCCCGGAGCATGCCGCCGTGACGTCCACTGTGGACCTCGTGCGGGCCGAAGCCGGCTCGTGGGCCACGGGTTTCGCGAACGCGATCATGCGCAAGGTGTCCGAAAAGGACGAAGCGGCCTGGCTCGACGAGCTGGCCCCGGACGACGCCGCCGACCCGATCGGCGCGTACGCGCTGCGCACCGCGCACCCGCGCTGGATCGCCCGTTCGTTCGCCGAAGCGCTGGGGGACAAGGGCGCCGGGCTCAAGGCGGCCCTGGAGGCCGACGACGCGCGGCCCGAGGTGCACCTGGTCGCCCGCCCGGGCGAGATCAGCGCCGACGAGCTGGCCGCGATCACCGGCGGCGACCCGGCGCCGTACTCGCCCTACGGCGTCCGGCTGCCCGCGGGCGCCGGCGACCCGGCCGACGTCGAGCCGGTCCGCGAGCGGCTGGCCGCGGTGCAGGACGAGGGCAGCCAGCTCTGCGCGATCGCCGCGACGAAGGTGCCCGTCGAGGGCACGGACGAGCGCTGGCTCGACCTCTGCGCCGGACCCGGCGGCAAGGCCGCGCTGCTCGGCGCGCTGGCCGCGCTCAGCGGGGCGACCGTGGACGCCGTCGAGAAGGCGCCGCACCGCGCGAACCTCGTCGAGAAGGCCACCGGCGGCCTGCCCGTGAAGGTGCACGTGGCCGACGGCCGGGAAAGCGGCCTGGAGCCGGGCTACGACCGGATCCTCGTCGACGCGCCGTGCAGCGGGCTCGGCGCACTGCGGCGACGGCCGGAGGCGCGCTGGCGCCGTCAGCCGTCCGACGTCGCGGACCTGACGAAGCTGCAGGGCGAGCTGCTCACCGCGGCTTACGCGCTGCTGCGGCCGGGCGGCGCGCTCACCTACGTCGTCTGCTCGCCGCACCTGGCCGAGACCGAGGGCGTCTTCGGCGAGACGGCGCGGCGGCTGAAGGCGGAGGTGCTGGACGCGCGCGAGCTGTTCCCGGGCGTGCCGGAGCTCGGCGACGGGCCGTACGTGCAGCTGTGGCCGCACCGCCACGGCACGGACGCGATGTTCTGCGCCGTGCTGCGCAAACCGTGACGGACCTCGGGCTGATCGCCAGCTCGTGCGGCGGACTGGACGTCCGGTTCGCCGCCGAGCTGGCGCACCCCGCCGCCGAGCGCGGCTGGCGCCCGGCGATCACGCTGACGCCGACGGCGCGCCGGTGGCTGGAGTCGACGGGCGGTCTCGCCGAAGTGGCGGCGTGCACGGACCTGCCGGTCCGCAGCGTGTCCCGGCTGCCGGGCGAGCCCCGGCCGCACCCGGACCCGGCGGTGTTCCTCTTCGCACCGGCGTCGGCGAACTCGGTGGCGAAGCTGGCGCTGGGCATCGCGGACAACCAGGCACTGACGGTGCTCGGCGACGTGCTCGGCGCGCCGGGGATCACGATCGTGGTGGCGTACCAGATCCAGGACACGCGGGTGCACCACCCGGCGTGGCAGCGCCACCTCGACACGCTCGCGGGCGCCGGGGTGACGCTGCACCGGCTGGATTTCCGGCGGTCGTGGACCGAGGTGCTCGACCTGCTGCCGGAGTGAGCGCTTCGGTGAACCCCGGCGCGGGGGCGCCCCCCGTTTTCCACTTTACCGTGGGGCACCGACAATTCCGGCCGAAGCCGCCTCGGCCTCGGCCGGAGCCGTGCCGCGAACGGCGCTACGAACACACCGCCGTGTCCGTAGCGGCCAGCAGGTGCCGGTTCGCCTCCCCGGGCGCCGGATCCTGGTTGAACACCACCGTCACCCGCCGCCCGTCCGGACCCACCCCGGCCAGGTTCGTGAACCCGATGATCCCGCCTTCGTGCCCCCAGAACAGCCCGCACGACATCGGAATGCTCCCCAGCCCCAGGCCGTACCGCGCCCCCGGGATACCCAGCTCGTCCGCCGGCGCCGTCCGCTGCATCTCCGCCAGCTGAGCCGGCCGCAGCAGCCGGCCGCCGAGCAGGGCGCCGTAAAACCGGTCGAGGTCGACCGGAGTCGACACGAGCCCGCCCGACGCCCCGGCGATCGTGGCGTCGAAGTCGCTGAAGTCGACCAGCTTCCCGCCGATCGCCGTATACCCGACCGCGTGCGGGGACGGCAGCTTTTCGTCACCGCGACGGGGAAGGTACGTGTCCCGCAGGCCCAACGGCCCGGTGATCCGGCGGGCGATCTCGGCGGACAGGGGATGTCCGGTCACCTGAGAGACGATCATCCCGGCCACGATGTAGTTCGTGTTCGAGTACGACCAGCCCGTGCCCGGCTCGAACAGCGCCGGGTGCCGCAGCGCCAGCGCCACCAGCTCCTCCGGCGAAGCGCCCCGGTGCCGCAACGATTCCGGGTCGTCCAGGGCGAGATCGCGCAGGTAGTCGTACAGACCGCTCGTGTGCTGCAGCAGCTGCCGCACCGTGATTCGGCGATCAGGCAGCAGCCCTGGCAAGTACCGCTCGACCGGCGCGTCCAGCTTCACCCGGCCCTCGCCGACCAGCTGCAGCACGACCGTCGCGACGAACGTCTTGGTGACGCTGCCCGCCCGGAAGGAACCGTTGCGTGGGAACTGCTGCCCGGTGGTGCCGTTGCTGCGCACCACCCGGGTGCGGCCGTGGTCTTGGATGACCGCTTCGGCGGCCGGGACGCCGTCCTGCGTGGTCAGCACGTCGAGATCGTGCTGCACCGGGTCCACGGCGGCGAGCGCCGGGGCCGCCGTGGTGGCCGCCATCAGCGCCACGAGTGTGCCGGCGGCGACGATCCGCGATGACTTCCGCATGAAGAAACCCCCTGGTGTCTCGGTGTTCCCCACGCTAGGGAGCCGGGACGCCAGGGGGCATGGGGCAGGCCGCCGGATCCCTCCGGGGGCCTGCCCCACCACGTCAGCGGAGCTTGAGCGCTCGCTTCAGGGTGCCGAACAGGTCGGTCTGGTTGGTCAGGCCGACGATGTTCGCCGCCTGCGGGCCCATGGCCGCGATGCGCACCTGGGTGCCGGTGTGCGACTGGGAGCCGCCGGTCTCCGCGGTGCCGTAGGCGATCGTCATGTTCGCGCCCTCGTTGGTGACCAGGGTGGCGGTCAGGCCCGGGGTCGCCGTCGGCTCGACGATCTGGCTGCTGTGGCCGTGGTCGGCGGTCACCAGCACCAGGGTGTCGGGGTGGCTGCGGGCGAACGCCGTGCCCGCCGCGATCGCACTGTCGAAGTCGATCGTCTCGCCGATCTGGCCGCACGGGTCGGCCGCGTGGTCCTGCTTGTCGATGCTGGCGCCCTCGACCTGGAGGAAGAAGCCCTTGTCCGCGCGACGGTCGTCGAGCAGCTCCAGCGCCTTGCGGGTCTGGTCGGCGAGCTTCGGCTGGGTCTTCGGCAGGTTCGCGTTCGTGGCGCAGCGGGTCGGCGCGGTGCCGCCGTGGACCGCGGCCGGGCCGGTCCAGTTCACCGGCATGTTGTTCTTGGCGAACAGGCCGAGGACCGGCTTGCCCTTCTTCGCCGCCGCGAGGTCCGCCGCGGTGTTGACGACTGTGTAGCCGGCCGCCTTGGCCTGGTCCAGGACGGTCTTGCCCTTGAACTTGCCCGCGGTCACCTTCTGGTCGAAGTACGCCGCGCCGCCGCCCAGCAGGACGTCGGGGCGGGTCTGCACCAGCTGTTCGGAGATCGAGCCGAGGCCGCCGTTCTCCTTGGCGTTCTTCGCGCACTTGGCGGTCGTCTCGACCGGGCCCTTGCAGTCGCGGCTGACGACGTGCGAGCCGAGCACGGCCGGGGTCGCGTCCTGGACCTCGGCGGTGGTGACGTCCCCGGTGCGCAGGCCGCTCCGCTTGGCCAGCTCGAGGATCGTCGGGACGTCGTTGCCGTAGGCGTCGACGGAGATGGCGCCGTTGTAGGTCTTGGTGCCGGTGGCCCAGCCGGTGCCGGACGCGGCCGAGTCGGTCACGTAGTTCGGCTTGCCCGGGTTGTTCTGCTCGACGGCGTAGGTGGTGTAGTCGCCGGTCAGCGGCAGCTCGTCCATCGCGAGCCGGCCGGCCGCGCCGCGCTCGTAGTTGCGGGCGGAAGTGATCTCCGACTGGCCCATGCCGTCGCCGATGAAGAGGATCACGTTGCGGGCGTGACCACCCTGGATCGCCGAGCGGACGTCGTTGGTGCGGTCACCGGTGCCCGCCGACGAACGAGCGTCGGCGTTCTCGGAGCCGTTGGTGGCCAGGGCGACCGGGGCGGCGGCGACCAGGGCGGCGCCCAGCGCGCCCGCGACCAGCCACCGGCGCCGGCCGGCGAACAGCGAAGCCATGTTTCTCCTCAGTGGGGGACTTCGGGGTATTCAGCCCGGATTTCGGACACGGGCCATTAGTCCTCTTGCATGTGTGCCACGGAGGGACTGAAGGTGACGCCCGGGTGTCCGCTGACCGAACTCATGACTTCCCGCGGGTGACCGGGAGCACGTCGGTTATTGACCGGCGAGGTGCCCGGGTGCGACGACGCCCGATTCGTACGCTATGACCACTGCCTGGCTGCGGTTGGCGGCGCCGAGCTTGCCGAAGATGTTGCCCACGTGGGTCTTCACGGTCTCCAGGCTGATCACCAGCTCGGCCGCGATGTCCTGGTTGGACAGTCCGCGCGCGACCAGCCGGAGCACCTCGGCTTCGCGCCGGGTGAGCGTTTTCGCGGCCCGTGCGAACCGCCCGCCCGGCGGCCGGGTGGTCACCAGGCGCCGGATCGCCTCGGGGAACAGCAGCGACTCGCCCGCGGCGACGGTCCGCACGGCGTGCGCGAACTCCTCCTTGCGCGCCCGCTTCAGCAGGAACCCGCTGGCCCCGGCCAGCAGCGCCTCGTGCACGTAGTCGTCGTTGTCGAACGTCGTGACGACCAGGACCTTCGGCGGCTCGGCGAGCTCCGCCAGCAGGCGCCGGGTGGCCTCGATGCCGTCCGTGCCGGGCATCCGGACGTCCATCAGCACGACGTCCGGCCGGCTTCGCCGCACCTCGGGCAGCACCTCGGCGCCGTCGGCCGCCTCGCCGACCACGGTCAGGCCCTGGGCCTCCAGCAGCGCCCGCAGCCCGGTGCGGACCAGCGGCTCGTCGTCGGCGAGCAGCACGGTCGGGGTCATGCGCCGGCCCGCAGCGGGATGGTCGCGCGCAGCCGCCACCGCCCGTCGTCCGGGCCCGCGGCCAGCTCGCCGCGCAACGCTTCGACGCGTTCGGCGAGCCCGGTCAGCCCCCGCCGCCCGGGTCGCGGATCCTCGGTGGCCAGCGCGTTCTCGACGGCGATCGCGAGGTGGTCGGGCCCGGCGGTGACCCGGATGTCCACCGCGCCCGGCCCGGCGTGGCGCAACGCGTTGGTGAGGCCCTCCTGGACGATCCGGTAACCCTCGCGCGACACCGCCGCGGGCAGCGTGGCGACCGGCCCGGTGACGCTGAGCCGGACGTCCAGCCCGGCTTCGCGGGCGCGGACGGCCAGGACGTCCACCTCGGTCAGCGTCCGCGTCGGCTCCTTCGCGGCCGGCTCCTCACGCAGCAGGCCGAGCACGTGGTCGAGGTCTTCGAGGGCGCTGCGCGAGGCTTCTTCGATCGTGCCGAGCGCGCGCCGGGCCTGGGCCGGGTCGGCCTCGACCAGCTCCGCCGCGGCGGCCGCCTGGATGGTCGACGTCGTCAGCGTGTGCCCGATCGAGTCGTGCAGCTCGCGGGCCAGCCGGTTGCGCTGGGCGAGCAGCGCCGCCCGGCGTTCGGCCAGCGCCGCGCGTTCGGCGTCGGACGGGCCGAGCAGCGTCACCGCGCCGGCCCGGAAGCCGCGGGTGGCGGCCGCGGTCAGCACGAGTGCCGCGGCGAGCAGCACGAGCGCGAACGGGAGCGTCCACGCCCCGAGCGGGACGTGGTCCCAGAAGAGGCTGATCTGGTCCTGGCCGCCGGTCAGCCACACCGCGGGCACCAGCAGGCCGAGCCCGAGGAACGCGAGCACGATGAGCAGGACGCCGCTGGCCGCGGTGTGCAGGGCCAGCCACAGGCCCGACCGCAGCCGCGAGGCGCCGTCCGGGCGGCCGGACGGCGCCGGGATCCCGGCGCCGAGCAGGGTGTTCGCCAGGCCGATGCCGACTCGCCGGACCGGTCCCAGCAGGCCCAGCAGCCCCATCAACACCGCCAGCGCGAGCAGGGCGAGCAGCGCCCGCACACGGGATTCGGCCTCGACGGAGACCGCCGCGGCGAGTGCGAAGGGGGACACCGGCACCGTGAGAACGGCGCTCGCGACGGCGAAGGGCAGGCTGCGGTAGCTGCCGATCCGCGCCAGGGACAGGAGGAAACCGGGCATGGCGGCGAGCGTAGGGCGGCCGGTGTGGCCATCGCCTCCCTCTGCGGAGCCAGATCCTGGTCACAACCGGTTAGTGAGCGTTAGCACGGTCCTCCTACACTCAGGTGGTGGCAGACCGACCCCTGATCGCCCCCAGCATCCTGTCCGCGGACTTCGCCCGGCTCGGCGAAGAGATCGCGGCCGTCGCCGGTGAGGGGGAAAACCGCGCCGACTGGGTGCACGTCGACGTCATGGACGCGCACTTCGTGCCCAACCTGACCCTCGGCCTGCCCGTCGTCAAGGCGTTGCTCAAGAGCACCGACGTGCCGATCGACTGCCACCTGATGATCGAGGACCCGGACCGCTGGGCGATCGGCTACGCCGAGGCCGGCGCCTACAACGTCACGGTGCACGCCGAGGCCGCCAAGGACCCGGTCGCGCTGGCGAAGAACCTGCGCGCCGCCGGGGCGAAGGCCGGGCTGTCGATCAAGCCGGGCACCGCGCTCGAGCCGTGGCTCGACGCGCTCAAGCACTACGACACGCTGCTGGTCATGTCGGTCGAGCCGGGCTTCGGCGGGCAGTCGTTCATCGCCGACGTCCTGGCGAAGGTGCGCGCCGCACGCCGGCTGGTCGACACCGGGCACCTCAAGCTGGTCGTCGAGATCGACGGCGGGATCAACACCGACACCATCGAGCAGGCCGCCGAGGCGGGCGTCGACTGCTTCGTGGCCGGGTCCGCCGTCTACGGCGCCGCCGATCCGGGCAAAGCGGTCGCCGCGCTGCGCGAACAGGCGGCACGCGGCCGGGCCGGCTGATCCGCAGCGGCACCGGAGAAGCCACCGGAGCGCCGCGGGTGTTGGATGGAAGGGACCGGCTCACAAGGAGGCAGCGGACGTGTTCACCGGCATAGTCGAGGAGATCGGCGAAGTCACCGCGGTGGAGCAGCTGACCAACGCGGCGCGGCTGCGCGTGCGCGGCCCGCTGGTCACCAGTGACGCCGGGCACGGCGACTCGATCGCGGTCAGCGGGGTGTGCCTCACGGTCGTCGAGGTGCGCGGCGGCGAGTTCACCGTCGACGTCGTGCACGAGACGCTGCAGCGGTCGAGCCTGGCGAAGGTCGCGGTCGGCGACCGGGTCAACCTGGAGCGGGCCACGCCCGCGGGCGGCCGCCTCGGCGGCCACATCATGCAGGGTCACGTCGACGGGACCGGCGTGTTCCTCTCCCGCGACGAAACCGGCGTCACGACGTTCGCGCTGCCGGGGCACCTGGCCCGGTACGTGGTCGAGAAGGGCTCGATCGCGGTCGACGGGATCTCGCTGACGGTCGCCGCGGTGACCGACGAGCAGTTCAAGGTGGCCTTGATCCCGACCACGCTCGAGGTGACCACCCTCGGCGGCCGGGAGGCCGGCGACCTGGTGAACCTCGAGGTCGACGTGGTCGCGAAGTACGTGGAGAAACTGGCCGAAGCGCATATCCGCGACCAGGTGCAGAATCGGGACGGCGGCACGGAGGAGCGGTCATGAGCGAGACGGCAGAGCCCGAAGCGGGCTGGACGCCCTGCGGCGCCGGGGCGGTGTTCGACGCCGACGCCATCGAGCGGGCGATCGCGGACGTCGCGGCCGGCCGCCCGGTCGTCGTGGTCGACGACGAAGACCGCGAGAACGAGGGTGACCTCATCTTCGCCGCGGAGAAGGCGACGCCGGAGCTGCTGGCGTTCATGGTCCGCTACACCTCGGGCTACGTCTGCGTGGCGCTGACCGAGGCCGAGGCCGACCGGCTCGACCTGCCGCCGATGTACCACACGAACCAGGACGCGCGCGGCACCGCCTACAGCGTCACGGTCGACGCCGCGGAGGGCATCAGCACCGGCATCTCGGCCGCCGACCGCGCGCACACGATCCGGCTGCTGGCCGACCCGGCGTCCACCGCGAAGGACTTCCGGCGGCCCGGCCACGTCGTGCCGCTGCGCGCGAAGGGCGGCGGCGTGCTGCGCCGCCCCGGGCACACCGAGGCGTCGGTCGACCTGGCCCGGATGGCCGGGCTCGCGCCCGCCGGCGTGCTCTGCGAGATCGTGTCGCAGAAGGACGAAGGCGACATGGCGCGCCGCGACGAGCTCGAGGTCTTCGCGGCCGACCACGACCTGGCGATCATCACCATCGCCGACCTGATCGCCTACCGCCGTCGCACCGAGAAGCAGGTCGAGCGGGTCGCCGAGGCCCGGATCCCGCTGGCCGCGGGCACGTTCCGCGCGGTGGGTTACGACAGCCTGCTCGACGGCATCGAGCACGTCGCGTTCGTCTACGGCGAGATCGGCGACGGCCAGGACATCCTGGTGCGCGTCCACTCCGAGTGCCTGACCGGCGACGTCTTCGGCTCGCTGCGCTGCGACTGCGGCCCCCAGCTCGAGGCGGCGCTGGAGGCGGTGGCCGCCGAAGGCCGCGGCGTCGTGCTCTACATCCGCGGCCACGAAGGCCGCGGCATCGGCCTGCTGCACAAGCTGCAGGCCTACCAGCTGCAGGACGACGGCGCGGACACCGTCGACGCGAATCTGGCCCTGGGCGTCCCGGCCGACGCGCGGGACTACGGCACCGGCGCGCAGATCCTGTGCGACCTCGGTGTCCGCACCATGCGGCTGCTGTCGAACAACCCGGCCAAGCGGATCGGCCTGGAGGGCTACGGCCTGCGCGTCACCGGGCGGGTGCCGCTGCCGATCTCGCCGAACCCCGAGAACCTGCGCTACCTGCGGACCAAGCGCGACCGGATGGGCCACGACCTGGCCCAGCTGGAGCACTACGACCAGGTCGGCGCGGGCCCCGAGCACCCCGACGGAGGAGCACTGTGAGCGGCGAAGGCCGGCCGGAAGTTTCGCTGGACCTCTCCGACTGCAAGGCGCTGAAGCTCGGCATCGTGGCGACCCGGTGGAACGCGGACATCACCGACGTCCTGCTGGAGCGCGCCCTCGCTGCGGCCCGCGAGGCCGAGCTGGAGGACGAGCCGACGGTCGTCCACGTCGCGGGCGCGGTCGAGCTCCCGGTGGTGGCGCAGGCGCTGGCCCGCAACCACGACGCGGTGGTGGCGCTGGGCGTGGTCATCCGCGGCGGCACCCCGCACTTCGAGTACGTGTGCGACGCGGTGACGGCGGGCCTGACCCGGGTGGCGCTCGACGAGAGCACCCCGGTCGGCAACGGCGTCCTGACGTGCGACACGCACGAGCAGGCGGTGGACCGGTCGGGCCGGCCGGGCGCCAAGGAGGACAAGGGCTACGAGGCGACCGTGGCGGCGCTGGACTCCGCGCACGTGCTGCGGAGCCTGCGCCAGCCGTGGACCGAGCGGGGATTCGTGTGACCGTGAAGACTCTTCTGGTGGTACGGCCACGCCGGACGATGATCATGTGCGGCGTGCTGGCGGTGGCGTTGCTGGCGGTGTTCGTGGTGGTGGCGGTGCTGCTGCGCAACGGCGACACGGGCGTCCGCTTCCAGCGCTCCGACCAGGCGGCGATGATCGGCATCGGCATCCTGCTGGCCTTCGGCGTGCTGCTGTTCGCGTTCGCCCGCGTGCGGGCCGACGAAGAGGGCATCGAGGTCCGGAACATCCTGCTCACGCGCCGGTTCGCGTGGACGGACGTGTTGTCGGTGAGCTTCCCGGACGGCGCGTCGTGGGCCCGGCTGGAGCTGCCGGACGACGAGTACCACTCGGTGATGGCGGTCCAGGCGGTGGACCGGGACCGGGCGGTGGAAGCGGTGCGGGCCCTGCGAAAGCTGCACCGCGCGGCCATCGGCGGCTGAGCTTCCCCTCCCTGCCGGGTGCGGGCCGGCCCAGGGGTGCCGAGCTTCGACGCCCGGCTGCGAGGACGGCCTGCGAGCCGGGGTATTCCGCAAGCGAGTGACCTGACTTGGCTCAAGATCGCTGATCTTGGGTAGGGTGCTGGCTTTTGAGCTGCGGTTTCGTCGTGTGAACGGCGAAGGCCGCGCCGGGGTGGGGGATCGAGCGGATATCCGACGCGTGGTGCGAGCTGATGGCCCGGCTCGGCTACCGGCGGTTCGGCGCCCAGGGCAGCGACTGGGGCACCAGCATCGCCACGAGCATCGGTCAACGGCAACCCGATCGGGTCGACTCGCCGGCCGCCCTCTGCGCCTGGATCGTCGAGAAGTTCTGGTCGTGGACCGACTCCGGTGGCGACCTGCATCGGGTTATCACCTGCTCGACAACCTGATGCTCTACTGGCTGCCTGGCACCGGTGCCTCATCCGCCCGGCTGTACTGGGAAAGCCTCCGGCAGGTCAACGAATGGATCTCCGGATACGGTCAGGCGGTGGGCGGAGCGCCGGTTCCCGAACATCCGGTACTGGAACGAGCCCGGCAAGGGCGGCCACTTCGCGGCGTTCGTGCAGCCGGCGTTGTTCGTCGACGAGGTCCGGTCATTCTTCCGGCTGGTCCGCTGATGGTCACCCGTGCTCGGTAAGCGGCTGGCTGAAGATCAACAAGTGCCCATCGGGTGTCCGTACGTTGAAGTCGCGCATCCCGTAGGGCCGGTCAGCCAGTGGCTCGACGATGTCGGCGCCGCGGGCGCGCAGCTCGTCGTGGCAGGAATCGACGTCGTCGACGACAACCGTCACCCTGGCCGGGCCGACGCTGCTTTCGGCGTACAGGTGGAACTCGGCGGTTTCGCGGATCACGGCCGCGTAGCTAGGCGGGGTCTCCCAGGTGAATATGGTGTCGAATCCGAGCGTGTCCGTGAAGTACGACCGCGCTGCCTGCACATCTCGGCACGGCAGCACGGGAATCGCCACCCGCATGACCATTCCGTCACCTTACCCGACTTTGGCTCAAGACGGTTCCAGGCTGTCTCTCGTGGCGTATGTGCGCACGGTGAAGGCGGCGTCGGGGGCCAGGGCGGTGCAGATCGTGCACTCCTCGCGTCGCGGGTCGCGGGTCGCGGGTCGCGGGACATCGGCTCGGCGCATGACGATGCGGTGTCGGAGGCGCTCAAGGCGGTGGCGAGGCAGCGTCTGGCTGTGGGGCAGCCCGAGCGGGTTCTCCAAAGAACGCCGCCCGGAGCCGCAGATCACGATCGGGCTGCTCACCGACGCAAGCGGTTTCCGTTGATGGTCAACGCGTTCGAGGGCAACCGGGGCGAGACCACTACGATGCTGCCGACCATCCGTGCGTTCATGGATGCCCACCAGGCCGCGGGGTTGTCGTTCATCCTCACCGCGGATACCGACGTGCCGTACGTGGTCCAGGCGTGGCGCCGCGAGCACCCGGACGAGCAGATCCCCGACGGGCACATCTTCACCCAGCCCTGGCCTGCCGGCCCCAAGGACCAGCGCCGCGACCAGATCATCTACCGGGCGGACCGGGCTCGGCGCACCCTGCACGGCATCGACGAACCGGTCGCCAAGGCCGAGCAGGCCGTCGCCGGCAAGACCGCGGTCCAAGGCACGCGCCCTTGCCGGCCGCAAAGGCTACGTCACCAACCTCCCGGACGTCACCGCCGAGTTCGGGATCGACGCCTACCACCGACGATCAAGAAGTTCGTGCGCCACCCGCCGCTACCGCACCATCAACATCCAGGCCGGCGAGCACACCCCCATCGCCGTCGACCCGCTACCCGACGACCTCCGCGATGCCCTCACCCGCATCCACGACCGCGGTGCGCACCAATTTGAGCCAAGTCAGGAGGACTGCCTGCGAGCCGGGGCGCCTGACCCCGGCGAAGCGTCAGAGGTCCAGGTCCACCACGATCGGCGCGTGGTCCGACGGCCCCTTGCCCTTGCGCATGTTCCGGTCCACATAGGAATCCGTCACCGCGGCCGTGAACGTCTCGTTCCCGTACACCAGGTCGATCCGCATCCCCTTGTTGTTCGGGAAGTTGCCCGCCCGGTAGTCCCAATAGGTGAACGGGTGGTCGTACTTCAACGGCCGCGGGAACACGTCCGACAGCCCGAGGTCCCGCAACCGCGCCAACGCCTCCCGCTCCGGCTTGGTCACGTGCGTGGACTCCGCGAACACCGCGATGTCCCAGACGTCCTCGTCCGCCGGCGCCACGTTGAAGTCGCCCAGCACCGCGAACGGCGCGGCCGAAAGCTCCGCGGAAACCAGCGACCGCAAGGACTCCAGCCACTCGAGCTTGTACGCGTAGTGCGGGTTGTCCGGCTCGCGCCCATTGGGCACGTACACCGACCACACCCGCACGCCACCGCACGTGGCCCCGACGGCCCGGGCCTCCGCGGCCCCTTCGAAGGCAGGCTCGCCCGGCAGCCCGCGCACGACGTCGGACAGCCCCACGCGCGACACGACCGCGACGCCGTTCCAGCGCCCCAGCCCGTACGCCGCCACCTCGTAGCCCAGCGCCTCGACCTCGGCCAGCGGGAACTTCTCCGTGGTGGTCTTCAGCTCCTGCAGGCACAGCACGTCCGGCGCCGTCTCCTCCAGGAACTCCAGCACCCGGGGCAGGCGGGGGACGATGGAGTTCACGTTCCACGTGGCGATCCGCATGCCGCGAGCATCCCACACACCACCGACAAAACCGGGGCGGCGCCGAAGCGCCGCCCCGGGGGCTCACACGCCCGCGGTCGTCCGGATCCAGGACCGGCTCGACGCCACGCTCGCGTAGTTGTTCGTCCCGCGCGTGTTCGTGCCGCTCTGGTTCTGGACCGTCGAGGCGACGCCGACCTGCAGGCCGCCTGACACCTGCGGCCCGCCCGAGTCGCCCTTCCACGCCGAGCCGTTGATGCCGACGCTCTGGATCGCGCGGCCGCCGTAGGCGTCCGTCGAGCGGCCGGTCACCTGGACGTTCGCCGTCTTCAGCGCCGACGCCGGCGGGCCGGTCGGGGTGGTGCGGCCCCAGCCGTAGAGCTGGTTGGTGCTGCCGGTCGACGGGTCCGCGCTGCCCAGCTTGATCGGCGCCGCGCTGGTCGCCGACGCCAGGTGCAGCAGCGCGATGTCGCCGTTCGGGGACTCGTACTTGCCGTCGACCGCGATCTGGGTGCCGGAGAACAGCGTGTTGCTGCCGACCTTGACGTGCATGCCCGAGCCGTCGGAGTCGAGGCAGTGCACCGCCGTCATGACCCAGCGCGCGGCGATCACCGTGCCCGAGCAGTTGAAGCCCTGGAAGTCACGCCCGGGCGTGTTCACGTACACCTGGGCGCCCCAGGAGACGGTCGGGGCGGTGGTGCCGCCGACGATGTTCGGCTGGACGCCGGCGGAAGCGACGGCGCCACCCGCGAGGGTCAGCGCGACGGCGGCCGTACACGCGGCGCCGAGGGTACGAAGAGAGCTCACGGAGAGGATCCTTTCGGACGGGGCCCGATCGGGCCGGTCGGAAAGTAACCACCGCCTCACCCCGGGCGACACCTACCGAAGTCGGAACCGGACCAACCACCCTACTTCCGGCGGGGCACCGGCTCGTGAGTGGTCAGGGCGGTTAGAACCGCCCTAACCACTCACGACAAGCCGCGGCAGAGCTGGGGGCGTGCGAGAACTGTCGGTGCCGCCCCATAGTCTTGGGAGGTGGCTGACCCGACCACCTACCGACCCGCTCCGGGAAGCATCCCGGAGCTCCCCGGCGTGTACAAGTTCCGCGACGCGACCAAGCGGGTCATCTACGTCGGCAAGGCGAAAAGCCTGCGCAGCAGGCTGAACTCCTACTTCGCCGACCTCTCCGGCCTGCACCCGCGCACGCGCCAGATGGTGACCACGGCGGCGAGCGTCGAGTGGACCGTCGTCACCACCGAGGTCGAGGCGCTCCAGCTCGAGTACAACTGGATCAAGGAGTTCGACCCGCGGTTCAACGTCCGCTACCGCGACGACAAGAGCTACCCGATGCTCGCGGTGACGCTGACCGAGGAGTTCCCCCGCCTGCACGTCTACCGCGGCGCCCGCAAGAAGGGCGTCCGGTACTTCGGGCCGTACGCGCACGCGTGGGCCATCCGCGAGACGCTCGACCTGCTGCTGCGCGTGTTCCCGGCCCGCACCTGCTCGGCCGGGGTGTTCCGGCGCCACGGCCAGATCGGGCGGCCCTGCCTGCTCGGCTACATCGACAAGTGCTCGGCGCCGTGCGTCGGCCGCGTCTCGGCCGGGGAGCACCGCGACATCGTCGAGGACTTCTGCGACTTCCTCGCTGGCAAGACCGACGTCATGATCAAGCGGCTCGAAAACGAGATGGCGGCGGCGTCCGAAGACCTCGAGTTCGAGCGCGCCGCCCGGCTGCGCGACGACCTCGGCGCGCTGCGGCGGGCCATGGAGAAGCAGGCCGTGGTGCTCGGCGACGGCACCGACGCCGACGTCGTGGCGTTCGCCCACGACGAGCTCGAAGCGGCCGTCCAGGTCTTCCACGTGCGCGGCGGCCGGGTCCGCGGCCAGCGCGGCTGGGTCATCGACAAGGCCGAGGAGATGGACGTCCCGGCCCTGGTCGACCACTTCCTCACCCAGTTCTACGGCGACGAGGCCGCCCTGGACGCCCGCGACGACGTCGACGCCGGCCCGGTCGTCCCGCGCGAGGTGCTGGTCCCGGAGCTGCCCGCGGACGCCGAGGCGGTCGCGGAGTGGCTGAGCGGGCTGCGCGGCTCGCGGGTGCAGCTGCGGGTGCCGCAGCGCGGCGACAAGAAGGCGCTCGCCGAGACCGTCCAGCGCAACGCCGGCGAGGCGTTCACGCAGCACAAGCTGCGCCGCGCCGGTGACCTCACGGCCCGCTCGGCGGCCCTGACCGAGCTGCAGGAGTTCCTGGCGCTCGACACCGCGCCGCTGCGCATCGAGTGCATCGACATCAGCCACATCCAGGGCAGCGACGTCGTGGCGTCGCTCGTGGTGTTCGAGGACGGGCTGGCGCGCAAGTCGGAGTACCGCCGCTTCGCGCTGCGCGAGGCAGCCGAAGAGGGCGATGTCGCTTCGATCGCCGAGGTCGTCCGGCGGCGGTTCAACCGCTACCTCAAGGAAACCTCGGAGGAGTCGAGCAAGCCGGGGCTCGACCCGGAGACCGGCCGCCCGAAGAAGTTCGCCTACCCGCCGAACCTGCTGGTCGTCGACGGCGCGGGCCCGCAGGCCACGGCCGCGGCGGACGTCCTCGCGGAACTGGGCATCACCGACATCGCCGTCGTGGGGCTGGCGAAGCGGCTCGAAGAGGTCTGGCTGCCCGCCGACCCCGACCCGGTGATCCTGCCGCGGACGTCGGAGGGGCTCTACCTGCTCCAGCGGCTGCGCGACGAGGCCCACCGGTTCGCCATCACCTACCACCGCGAGAAGCGCTCCAAGCGGCTGCAGACGTCCGAATTGGACAGTGTGCCCGGGCTGGGGCAGGCTCGCCGCACCGCGCTGATCAAGCACTTCGGCTCGGTGAAGAAGCTCAAGCAGGCCAGGATCGAAGAGATCGAGGCGGTGCCCGGCTTCGGCAGGCGCACCGCGGAGGCCGTGGTCGCCGCGCTGGCCGGGGAGTCCGGCGCGAGCAACGGCACGCAAGCAGGGGAGTAGGGAACGACAGTGAGTGCGCAAGAGGAAATCCGCGGGTCCGGCATGGAGGTCGCGGTCGTGTCCGGGTTGTCCGGGGCGGGCCGCAGCACGGCGGCCAAGTGCCTGGAGGACCTGGGCTGGTTCGTCGTCGACAACCTGCCGCCGGAGCTGATCGCCACCATGGTCGAGCTGGGCGCGCAGGCGCGCGGCGCGATCACGAAGGTGGCCGTCGTCATGGACGTGCGCTCGCGCGCGTTCACCGACGACCTCGCCTCGGTGATCAAGGACCTCGACGCGCGGGGCTACAAGCCGCGCGTGCTGTTCCTGGAGGCGACCGACGCGGTGCTGGTGCGCCGCTTCGAGGCCGTCCGGCGCGGCCACCCGATGCAGGGCGACGGCCGGCTGGCCGACGGCATCACGGCGGAGCGGACGCTGCTGGAGCCGCTGCGCGAAGAGGCCGATCTGGTGCTCGACACGTCGTCGCTGTCGGTGCACGACCTGCGCGCCAAGATCGAGGACGCGTTCGGCTCCGAGGCGAGCACCCAGACCCGGGTCACCGTGCTGTCCTTCGGCTACAAGTACGGCCTGCCGATGGACGCCGACCTGGTGATGGACGTCCGGTTCCTGCCGAACCCGTTCTGGATCCCGGAGCTGCGCGAACACACGGGCCTCGACGGCGAGGTCCGCAACTACGTCCTCTCGCAGGAGGGCGCGGAAGAGTTCCTCGACCGCTACCACCAGCTGCTGCGGCTGATCGGCGCCGGCTACAAGCGCGAGGGCAAGCGGTACCTGACGCTGGCCGTCGGCTGCACCGGCGGCAAGCACCGCAGCGTGGCGCTGTCCGTGGAGCTCGCCCAGCGTCTGTCCAAAGAGGACGGAATGGCCGTGAAGGTGGTGCACCGCGACCTTGGTCGTGAATAACGTGCGCGCGGTCGCCCTCGGGGGCGGCCACGGGCTGCACGCCACGTTGTCCGCGGTGCGGCGGGTGACCCCCGACGTCACCGCGATCGTGACCGTGGCCGACGACGGCGGATCGTCCGGCCGGCTGCGGCGCGAGCTCGGGCTGCTGCCGCCGGGTGACCTCCGGCAGGCCTTCGCCGCGTTCGCGGCGGAGGACGGCGGCACGTTGTGGGCGGAGGTCTTCCAGCACCGCTTCGGCGGTGACGGCGCGCTGGCCGGGCACGCGGTGGGAAACCTGCTGCTGGCCGGGCTGTTCGAGGTGCTCGGCGACCCGGTCGCGGCGCTCGACGAGGCCTGCCGCCTGATGGGCGTCTCGGGCCGCGTGCTGCCGATGTCGCCGGAGCCGCTGGAAATCGAAGGCCAGGTCAGCGGCCTCGACAGCGAGGACCCGGCCGCGCTGCGCACGATCCGCGGGCAGGTCGCGGTGGCGTCGACGCCGGGGCAGGTGCAGCGCGTCAGCCTGCACTCGCCGGGCCGGTCCGGGCGGCCGCCGCTGGCGTGCGAGGAAGCGGTCGAAGCGGTGCTGAACGCCGACGTCGTCTTCCTCGGACCGGGCTCCTGGTTCACGAGCGTTTTACCCCACCTGCTGGTGCCGGGGTTGCACGATGCGCTCGTGCACACGTCCGCGACCAAGGTGCTCGTCCTCAACCTTGTCCCCCAGCCGGGGGAAACCGGGGGATTCTCGCCGGAGCGGCACCTGGACGTACTCTTCGAGCACGCGCCGGATCTGCGGGTCGACGCCGTGATCGCGGACCGCGATTCCGTGCCCGACCCGGCGAATCTCCGGCGCGCGGCCGAACGGCTCGGCGGGCGCGCCCACCTGGGGGCGGTGGGCGACCCGGAAGTGGCGGGACGGCATGATCCTGATGCGCTCGCGTTGTGCATGCGGGAGGCTCTCGGTCTCGGCGGGGAGCACGGGGGAGGAGCGAAAGGCAGGGAGGGGCAGTAATGGCGATGACCGCCGCGGTGAAGGACGAGCTTAGCCGGCTGGAGATCACGAAGATCGGGCCGCGCCGGGCGGAGGTCGCGTCGCTGCTTCGCTTCGCCGGCGGGCTGCACATCGTGGCCGGCCGGGTGGTCGTGGAGGCGGAGCTCGACACGGGCTCGGTCGCGCGACGGCTGCGCAAGGAGATCCACGAGCTGTACGGCCACCATTCCGACGTCCACGTCATCACCGCCAGCGGCGGGCTGCGCAAGGGCACCCGGTACGTCGTGCGCGTGGTCAAGGACGGTGAAGGCCTCGCCCGGCAGACCGGGCTGATCGACCAGCGAGGCCGCCCGGTGCGCGGGCTGCCCGCGGCCGTGGTGTCCGGGGGAGTGGCCGACGCGGAAGCGGCGTGGCGGGGCGCGTTCCTCGCCCACGGTTCGCTGACGGAACCGGGCCGGTCGTCGTCGCTCGAAGTGACGTGCCCCGGGCCGGAGGCGGCGCTGGCGCTGGTGGGCGCGGCGCGCCGGATGGGCATCCAGGCGAAGTCGCGCGAGGTCCGCGGGGCCGACCGGGTGGTGGTCCGCGACGGCGACGCGATCGGTGCGCTGCTGACCCGCCTGGGCGCGCACACGAGCGTCCTGCAGTGGGAAGAGCGCCGGATGCGCCGCGAGGTCCGCGCGACGGCGAACCGCCTGGCGAACTTCGACGACGCGAACCTGCGCCGTTCGGCCCGCGCGGCGGTCGCGGCGGCGGCCCGGGTGGAGCGCGCGCTGGAGATCCTGGGCGACACGGCGCCCGACCACCTGCTGGCGGCGGGCAAGCTCCGGCTGTCGAACCGGCAGGCGTCGCTGGAGGAGCTGGGTCAGCTCTCGGACCCGCAGATGACGAAGGACGCGGTGGCCGGCCGCATCCGCCGGCTCCTGGCGATGGCGGACAAGCGGGCGAAGGACCTGAACATCCCGGACACCGAGTCCGCGGTCACGCCCGAGATGCTCGAGGAAGAAGACGCCTGACGAGGTCCCGCAGCCACGCGTCGGCGATCGCGGGCTCCCGGCCCATGGTCCGGGCGAGCCGGTCCCGGACCCCCGGTGTCCGCCCGGCCTCGACGATCGCGACCGCTTCGGCCAGCGCCCGGCGGGTCCGGTGGTCGCGGGCCGGCTCCCGGACGTCTTCGGCGGCCCAGAGCTCCCGGCCGAACGAGCGGGTCAGCTTCTGCTGGTGGTCGGCGAGGTAGCTGAACACGCTCGACTCGACGGAGACGTTCCGGATCGTCAGGTCCCGCGCCCAGTCCGCGTGCTGCTGCCACCGGTGGGTGTTCGGGCTGGTGTGCGTGCGCCGGGTCAGGCCGACGATCCGGACCCGGCGGCGGATCGCGGGCCAGTCCGCGCGTTCGTCGGCGGCCCAGTCGCGCAGGATGTCGACCAGCTGCCGCAACGTCCGCCCGGTCGAGACGACGTCGACGAAGACGACCGGCCGGGACCCGCGGGCGAGCGAGCCGGGTTCGAGTCCGTGCGCGGCGAGGTTGGCACGCAGCTGCGCGACTTCCGCCGGGTGGAGCCGGCCCCGCAGCCAGCCGTCGATCGACGCGGTGGACAGCGGCAGCAGGTGCAGTCGGCCCGGGTCCGGTAGTGCGCCGCCGAGCAGGTCGAACACGGAGTCGACCGACCGGCCGAGGAAGTGCAGCTCGCCGTCTTCGGAGCGGGCGAGCACCTTCGCGGCGCAGTCGGTCAGCTCGTCGAGGAACCACAGGTCCGGTTCGGGGATCGCCTCGAGCAGCGAGCCGAGGTGGTCCGGGCGCACGAGGTCCCAGCGGAAGGGCCGGTTCGGTTCGATCACGCCGGCATCGCGCGCTCGTGCTCGGCCATCAGCTCGGCGAGCCGGTCGGGCCCGGCGGCGCCGCCACCCGGGATGTCCCGCGTCGAGGTCCCGGCCGGTCCGTCGAGGGCGGGCAGCGGGAGCCCGCCGCGGCGGGCCAGGACGGCCGCGGTCGCCACGAACCCTTCGAGGAGCGCCCGCTTGATCGGGTGCGAAGTCGCGCGGTACTCGGCTACCAACGTGTCGGCGAACTTCGCGAAGACCGCGCCGTCGATCGGGTGGTCGTGGGGATCGCCCGGTGTCACACCGATCCCGGACGGCCCGGCCAGGGGTGTGAGGGCCTCAGCGAGGTGGGTGAACAGGTCGCCGGGGCCGATGGACGGGTTCCACACGTACGTGCCGTCGATGCTGAAGTAGTGGCTCATCGGCGGCGAGCCTAGAGCGCGGCACCCGTGGTGGTCAGCCGATTTACGTCCGCCGGCTGCCAGCCCGGCGGCCCGAACACGTAACCCGCGCGCTCGCGCCACGTCCGCGCCGTCCGCAGGTCGCGCAGGATCGAGCCGTACTCGTGGAAGCCGACCTTCAACAGGTTGTACGTGTCGATGTTCTTCGTCAGCCCGTACGTCGGCCGCTTGTCCTCCGGCACGAAACTGCGGAACAGCCGGTCCCAGATGATCAGGATGCCGCCGTAGTTCGCGTCGAGATACTCGGCGTCGCTGCCATGGTGGACGCGGTGGTGCGACGGGGTGTTGAAGACGTACTCGAACCAGCGCGGCAGCTTCCCGACCTTCTCCGTGTGCACGAAGAACTGGTAGACCAGGTCGATCGACAGCCCGGTCAGGATCAGCCACGGCGGGATGCCGCACAGCGCCAGCACCGACCAGAACGGCAGCTGGAAGTACGGCGTCCACTTCTGGCGCAGCGCCGTCGAGAAGTTGTAGTGCTCGCTGGAATGGTGCACCTGGTGCCCGGCCCACAGCAGCCGGACGCGGTGGCTCGCCCGGTGGTAGGCGTAGAACACCAGCTCCTGGCCGAGCAGCATGAGCACCCACGTCCACCAGTCGCGCGGGTCGAACTTGACCGGCGCGAGCTCGAACAGCGCCGCGAAGACGACCAGCATCACCAGCCGGAACAGCGCGTTGACGCCGACCGCGACGGTGCCCATCAGCATGCTCGTGCGGGTGTCGGCGGGGCTGTAGCCGATGACGTTGTCGTCGTGGCCCAGCACGTGCACCGCGACGATCTCGATGGTCACGAACAGCAGGAACACCGGGGTCGCGAACAACACCGGGTCGCGCAGGTGCGCCAAGAACTCACTCACGTCGCCTCCGTTGATCTGACCTTGCGGTAACTTACCCTGGGGTCACTTTACGCACGGTAGGCTCTCGGACGTGACGGAGTCAAGGGCGGTCGGGACCAAGGGGATGCCCCGCGAAGAACGCGAGGCCCAGCTCGTCGTGGCCGGCACCGAGGAGTTCGGCCGGGTGGGGTACGCGGGTGCCTCGATGGTCGAGATCGCGCGCCGGGTCGGGGTCACGAAGCCGTTGCTGTACCAGTACTTCGGCTCGAAGGACGGGCTGTACCAGGCGTGCCTGCACCGGGCGGGCGACCGGCTGACGGAGGGCGTCGCGACGACGATGGCCGCCGGCGGCGCGCCGGACCAGATGCCGCTGAAGGTGCTCTCGGCGATCTTCACGACGTTCGACCACGACCGGTACGCGTGGCGCCTGCTGCGCGACGAGACGGTCCCGGCGACCGGCGACATCGCGGCCGCGGCGGCGGACTATCGGCGGCGCCTGGACGCGTTCGCCCTGCTCGGCGCGACGCAGCTGATGACGTCGCGCGGGCTGGCGGACCCGGTCGACATCGAGGCGATCGCCCAGGTGTGGACGGGCGTGGTCGACTCGCTGATCAGCTGGTGGATCGACCGCCCGGACGAGGACGCGGCCGCGATGACGGCCCGCTGCGCACGCATCATGGCGGGTCTGTTCGGCTGGTGACGGACGCCGTCGCGGCACCGGCCGGATCGCGGTCCTGCTCGGCGAATCCCGGAGGATCCCCGGCGGCGGAACCGCAATCCACTCGTTCGTCAGGGGGATCCTCGGCGGCAGCTTCCGCGAGGTCGCCGTGGGCGTGGATCTGTCCACAGTGGACCAGGCCGGCACCGTTCGCATGTCGGACATCCGGCCTCGCGCAGCGGGCGTTGTCCGGCGTTCAAGACCACGGAGAGTGCTCCCCGCGGAATCTCTTCCCGAATGGCGTAGCGAAACCGGTGCGGTTCGCGATTAATCAGGGAAGCCCTTCCGTCGAGAGGTGTCCGATGCCCGAGCCAGCCGCCCCCGTCCCGGCCGATCCCCGCCTCGCCGCGCGGTTCACCGAGGACCTGCTCGACGGCTGCCGGGTGCTGGCCAAGGACTACGGCTACCGGCCGGCCCAGTTCGAGCGCATGGTCCGCGAGCACGGCGGTGTCGAGGCGGCCCGCCTGCTCCTGCGCGGGGCCGGCACCGCGGGCGGGTTCACCGTCCTCTGGGAGAAGAACCAGCTCGGCCGCAGCTCCGAGGCGACGATGCTGCGGGACGAGTACGCCGAGCTCTTCACCCCCGACGAGCTCCTGCTCGCCCGGCGGCGGCTGGAAGAGCACGGCTTCGACGTCGACGCGCACCTGCGCCGCATCAAGGAGCCGAGCTAGGGCGGCAGGGGTGACCGGCGCCGCTCCGGTCACCCCTGCCGCGGCTTCTAGGCCGCCGCGCTGGACTTCCCGCGCAGCTTCACCGTGGCCGTCGAGGCGCCCTTGATCGCGGTTTCGATCTGGGCCATCGTCGAGGACGAGCTCAGGCCGGGGACCGTCGCGGTGTTCAGGGCGTAGAGCGTGAACGTGTACGGGTGGCTGGACCCGCCCGGGCAGGGGCCGAAGAACTTCTGCGCGTTCGCGCCGCTGCCCATGGCCTTCTGCTTCGCGCCACCCTGGTTCGGCACGGTGTAGCCCGCGCCGAGCGCTTCGGGCAGCGAGCGGGCCGACGCCGGGACGTCCCAGATCGCCCAGTGCAGCTTGTTCCCGCTGTTCGCGACGTCGGCGAACACGACCGCGTAGCCCTTCGCCCCGGCCGACGCGCCCCACGCGAGCGGCGGCGACGGGTCCTGGCCCGCCGTGCCGTCGCCGGCGCAGGTGTACTTGTCCGGGATCGTCGCGTTGTCGGCGAAGGCCGAGCTGGTCAGCTTGAAGTCACCCGGCGTCGAGCCGCCGGGGAACTTCAGCCGCACGATCACGTTGTCCAGCACCGACGGCGTGCCGCCGTTCTTGTCGTTGTTCGTCGAGGTCAGCCACAGTCCGCCGTCCGGGGACTTGGTGACCGAGCGCAGGCGGCCCCAGCGGCCGGAGAACAGCGTCGACACGGTGCCGATGCCGGTGCCCGCCGAGTTGATCTGCGTGGCGAACATCTGCTCGCCGGTCACGCCGGCGATGTAGATCCAGTCGTTGACGATCTCCAGCCCGGACGGCCCGGCCTGCGACGTCGGCCAGGTCTTCTTCGGGGCGATGAAGCCACTGCAGCTGCCCTGGGTGCCTTCGCAGCTCGGCCAGCCGAAGTTGCCGCCCTTCTGGATCAGGTTGAGCTCGTCCTGGCTGCTCTCGCCGAACTCCGCCGCCCACAGCTGGCCGCGCGAGTCCCAGGCCAGGCCCTGCGGGTTGCGGTGGCCGTAGCTCCAGACGTACCGGGCGTTGCCGCCGGTGGCGTAGAACGGGTTGTCGCTCGGCGCCGAGCCGTCGGGGTTGAGCCGCAGGATCTTCCCGTTGAGCGAGCTCTTGTTCTGCGCGTTGTCGCTGTTCTTCGCGTCGCCGACGGTGGCGTACAGCTTGCCGTCCGGGCCGAACTTGATCCGCCCGCCGTTGTGGTAGCGGTTCTTCGCGATCCCGGTGAGCACCGGCGTCGACGTCGAGGAGAGCGTGGTGCCGTCGTAGGTCATCTTCACGATCCGGTTGTCCCCGGAAGCCGTGTGGTACAGGTAGATCGCGTGGTCGCTCGCCCAGTTCGGCGAGATCGCCAGGCCGAGCAGGCCGCCTTCGCCGTTGGTGCCGACCGCGCCCGGCACCTTGCCCAGCGTGGTCTTCTGGCCCGACGGCGTCACGAGCAGGATCTCGAAGCGGTCCCGTTCGGTCACCAGCGCGTTGCCGTTCGGCAGGAAGTCCACCGACCAGCCGAGGTCGACCTTCGCGATGTCCTTGTCGTACTCCGGGATGCCCCCTGCGCCGCCCGGAGCGCTGGTCTTGGCGGTGACCGCGTTGCTCGCCGCGGAGCTGTTGCCGTCGGGGTCGCGTGCCTTGACCGTGAACGTGTACGAGGTGTTCGGGTTGAGGTCGGTGACCGTCGTGCTCAGTGACGTCGTGGTCGCGACCTTGGTGGCGCCCTGGTAGACGTCGTAGCCGGCGACGCTGCCGCCGTTGTCGGTGGAAGCGTTCCACGCCAGGGAAACGCTGTTCGCGGTGACGCCGGTGGAGCGCAGGTTGCCCGGCACGGTGGGCGGGGTGGTGTCGTCGCTCGGCGGCGTGGTGAAGGTGACCACGTTGCTCTGCTGCGACGGGTTGCCCGCGGCGTCGAACGCGCCGATCGAGATGTCGTAGGCGGTGTTGGGCGTCAGGTTGTCGACGGTCGCGCTGGTGGTGGTGCCGTCGACGGTCTTGAGGATGTTGCCGCCGCGGTTGATCTCGTAGCGCACGACGCCGACGTTGTCGGTCGCGGCGGTCCACGAGAACGTGGCCGCGGTGGGGAGGATGTTGCTCGCCTTGAGGTTCGACGGCGGCGTCGGCGGTTCGCTGTCGCTCGGCGCGGTGAAGGTGTCGGTGAGCTTGTCGGCGTTCGGGCCGCCGTTCGCGGTGGTCGCGGTGGTGCGGATCTTGTTGACCCCGGCGGTCAGCTGCACGGTGGCGGTGACGGTCTTCCACGTCGTCCACGCGCCGGTGCCGGGGAAGTCGACGGTGCCCTTGTCGCCGCCGTCGACGATCAGCTTGACGGGCCGGTTGTCGGCGGTTCCGTTGGCGTAGCGGAAGGTCAGCGTGTGGCTGCCCGCCTGCGCGGCGTTCACGGAGTATTCGACGTAGCTGCCGGCGACGTTGTCGAAGTTGACGAACCCGGTGCCGGAGTAGCCGGCGTGGTTCGACTCGACGGCGCCCTGCGAGACGACGGCGTTCTCGGACTCGTAATCCGTTGCCGCGGCCGCGAAAGCGCTTACCGGACTGAGCGCGGTGAAGCCGAGCGCCGCGACGGCGGTACCGGCCAATACCACGCGCCACGGTGGACGGGGTGCCACTGGGAGCCTCCTGCGTGGGTCGAGGGGGTGACCGGGGCGGAACTGGTCGGCGGACCACCGGAATCGGACCTAATAGTTAGGAAAGTTTCCTATCTATAGGGACAGATCTCACACCCTTCGAGTGGGCCGTGTCAATACTCGACACGGGCGCTCACCCTTGGTGAACAAGGGTTTCCCGCTGAGCGGGGCGCACACCCGGACGGCGGCACAAGCGCCCCAATGTGGCGTTGGGTGCGCTCAACGCACCGAACGCCACATTGGGTGCGTTGGGCGCACCGAACGCCACATTGGGTGCGTTGGGCGCACCGAACGCCACATTGGGTGCGTTGGACGCACCGAACGCCACATTGGGTGCGCTCAACGCACCCAATGTGGCATTGGGGCGCTCGAAGCTCAGCCGACCACGGCCGCCGGTTCCGCCGCCCAGTCCCGCGGGACCAGGAACGCCGCCAGCTCCGCTTCCGGGCTTCCCGGCTCCGGCGTGAACCCGGCTTCCCACCGCGCCATCGGCGGCAGCGCCAGCAGGATCGCCTCCGCGTCGGCGCGGGCGGCCGACGCGGCCTGGAAGAGGGCGGACTCGACGAACCGGCCCCGCCGGTGCAGCTGCCACTGCCGCTCGCGTTCGCCGTGGGGCAGGTCCCGGCGCCGGCGCACGATCGGCAGGTACGCGGGGGCGATCGTCGCGATGCCCGCCGCCGTGAAGGCCGCGCCGCGGCGCCAGCCGTGCGGGCCCGCCGGGTGCAGGTGGTCGAACGCGATGCCGCCGATCCCGAGTGGCTCGTCGCGGTGCGGCAGGCGGAAGCGGTCGTCCGCCGTGCGCTTCGCCTGCGCGTGGAACGCCGGGTCGAGCGTGTCGCAGTGGTTCCGGAGCACTCGGTGGAAGTGCGCCGCGTCCTCGGCGAAGCCGTAGCACGGGATGAGCTCCGCGGTGCCGCCGAACCACCACGTGTCCCCGGCTTCGCAGTAGCGGAACTGCGCCTGGAACGCCGGCACGCGGGGGTTGCGCGGGTGGATCACGACCGACAGCCCGCTGGTGGAGAACCCGCCGTCGGTCACCGTCGTGACGCAGACCGCGGCGCGTTCGAACACCTCGCCGTTCTCCAGCACCCGAGCGCGGCCGCGGCCGAAGCGGGCTCCGCCGTCGAGCCGTTCCAGCTCGGCGACCAGCTCGCGCTGGCCGGAGCTCAGGATCGCCTTGACGGCGTCACGTCTGTCGTCCTCACCCGGAAGCATGTCCCCCACCCCCGCGCGTGAGAGTACCAGCGAAACCAGGTCAACCGGCGATTTCGGCCCGCGCGATGACCTTGGTGATCTTCGCCCGGACGAGCGCTTCCTCGGGGACGGCGTTGCGCTTGCCGAACTCCTCGGCGCGCTCGGCGCCCATGTACCGGCCGCCGATCCGGGTCGCCCAGTCGAGCGTCTCCGCGTGGTCGTGGGTCAGCCGCGCCTCGGCGGTGAACTGGACGTAGGTGTACGGCGGCGCCTGGTCGTCGACCACCAGGGAGATCCGCGGGTCGCGGGTGATCGCCTTGCCCTTGAGGGTCTCGGTGCCGGTGTTGAAGATCAGCTCGTCGCCGTCCGGTCCCTCGTTCAGCAGGAACCAGATCGGGGCGACGATCGGGGCGCCGTTGGCGCGGACCACGGCGAGCTTGCCCGTCCGGGTGCCTTCGGACGCGAACTGCCACCACTCTGAACGGCTCATCTCACGCATGTGAGCGACGTTAGCCCGTCACCCGCGCGTGCGCAGAGGGTGGCCGACTAGCCTGGCCTGCTGTGCGAGACGACGAGACCGGGGGCCTGGCCGACGAGGGGCTGACACGCCGCCTCAAGGCGCTGGCCTGCACCGCGCCGCTGCACGACCTCGACGCGCGCAAGGCGAAGCTCGACTGGGCCGACGCGACGATCTACCAGATGGCCGAGGTCGCGCTGCACACGATCGACCAGGTCACCATCGCGATGGACTTCGACACCGGCGCCGGCCACGACGAGGTCATCGATCGGCTGCTGCCGTTCATCGCGCAGCAGGCGCCGTCGCGGATGCCCGAAGAACACGTCCGGGTGGCCAAGTGGGTCCTGGACAACCTGATCAACGTCGGCACGACCGACCGCGGCTTCCGGCGCGTCTACGGCTCGATCGGGCCCGGCGGCTACCAGCGCCGCCAGTTCGACTTCAAGCTGCTCGTCGAGCTGGCCGCCCCGGACGGCGAGGTCTACCTGCGCGCCACCGACGAGGCCATCAACGTCCTCGTCGGGGCGCTGGACACCGACGTCGAGTCGGCCCAGATCGCCGCCGAAGTCAAGCTCGAGAACCTCATCGCGCGGGGTCGTTTGGCCGACGCGAAGCTGGCCGCCGAGCAGGCCCGCTACCGGACCGTCCAGTACGGCGAGACGCTGCGCGCGAAGCTCGACGCCACCCGCCGCGACGTCCGCTCGGTCGACTGGGAACGCGAAGTCCCGGAGCTGCTCGACAGCGCGTTGAGCCACATCGAAGCCCGCTTCCGCGCCGAGAACGCGATCCTCAAGAACATCACCACCGCCCGCGACGAGACCGAGGACCTCGACCGCAAGCGCCGCGCCGCCGAGCTGGTCGACATCGTCGGCGACTGCATCCGCCGGCACACGCGCCTGCAGTCCCGGCTGGCCGACGCGGGCGCGGTGTTCCGCGCCGAGCAGGACCGCCAGCAGTTCTCCGGCCCGCCCCAGCGCGCGACCCTGGATTTGTTCGGGCAGCTCCTCGTACCGACGCTCGGGCTGCCGCTGGCGGACGCCGTCGCGCCCGTCGAGCACTTCTTCCACGCCGCCGCGGGCATCACCGCGCCGGTCGTCCCGTCGCTGTCGAGCCTGGTCTCGCTGCTCCTGCGACCCGCGCCCGAGCGCGACCAGCTCGTCGGCGAGATCCCCGAGCCCGAGCTGATGCCCGCCGAGGTCACCGACAAGTTCGGCGACGACGTCTGGCGGCGCGCCGACGAGCTGCTCGACCTGCCCGAGGTGCCGCGCCGGCTGTCCGGCCTGCTCGAAGAGGCCCGCCGCAGCCGCCAGCCGGGCCTCGCCGCTCTGGTCGCGCTGCGCGCGGTGCACGCCTACAGTCCCGGGGTCGGCGCGGCGCGGCGTCAAGGCGACCGGCAGGTGCTGCTCGCCGTCGACGACGGCACCCTGCTCGACGACCCGGAGTTCGGCGGCGCCGACCTCCTCCTGTCCACCGCCGCCGTCGAGCGGGCCGACGAAGAAGAAGAGGAAGTCGCGTAATGGCGTTGTCCCACAGCAGCGTGGACGCCGAAGCCGCGGCCCGGCTGGTCGCGTTCGGCATGCGGCCGAAGCAGCTGCCCGCGCGTGACGTCGTCTACGGCGACCTCGTGCGCCGCTACGGCGAGGACAACGCGTTCAAGGCGCTCACCCACGCCGTCGCGGCCGGGCTCGGGCTCATGGTGCTGGAGGTCAACCAGCAGGCCGGCGCGGTGCTGGCGGCCACCGACGAGTCCGTCTTCGAGATCAAGATGGACTCCTACGCCCGCCAGGCCAAGATCCGCGAGCGCCGCGAGACGGAGAAGGTCCTGCACGGCCTCATCCACCTCGCCACCGCCGCGCTCGGCTACCCGCGCCCGGACGACCTCGCCAACGACACCTACATCGGCCGCGTCAGCGTCGAGCAGGTCGACGCGATGGTCCGCGAAGCCGCCCGCATGCTCGACGAACGCGCCGCGGCGGCCGAAGCCAACAACGACCCCCTGGCCGACGCGCCCGAGCTCGAACAGGCCTGGCGCGCCTACACGCGCCGACCCGCGGCGGCCGCCACCAAGGACGGCCGCCTGGCCGCCGACACCACCCGCGGCATGGTCAGCCGCGCCCTGCGCTTCCTCGCCGACCAGGGCTTCCTGGTCCCGGTGAGCGACGAGCAGGGCGGCACCTACCGGACCACGCCGCGCTACCAGATCCAGGTCCGCGAGCTCGCGGCCGACGCCGCCTTCGACGACCTGCTCGCGCTCGACGTCGTGGCCGTCGCGAACGCCGGGGGCACGCTGCGCGCGACGTCGTCGGACACGCTGTAAAAGGGGAGTAGATGTACGAGCTTTCGCGGGTCCGCCTGCATTCGGTGGGCCCGGCGGGTGCCCGCTACCAGGACGTCGTGCTCGACTTCAGCGGGGTCGGCGCCAAGATCACCGCGCCGAAGCAGGACGCGCTGTTCAGCGCCGGCATCCACGCCACCGGCCCGGCCGAGCTGCGCCGCCCGTCGCCGGCCAGCGTGCTGTTCCTGGAGAACGGCGGCGGCAAGTCCGTGCTCATCAAGCTGATCTTCTCGGTGATGCTGCCCGGCCGCCGCCAGGTCGTCGGCACCACCAGCACGAAGGTGCTCGAGAAGTTCGTCGCGGCCAAGGACGTCTCGCATGTCGTGCTGGAGTGGCTGCACGTCGAGAGCGGGCACCGGATCATCACCGGCAAGGCGTCGGAATGGCGCGGCCACGTGGTTTCCGCCGACTCGGAGAACCTGGTCGACTCCTGGTACTGCTTCCGCCCGACCGCCGCGCTGGGGCTCGACTCCCTGCCGATGACCCAGGACGGCCGGCTGCTCACCATGTCCGGCTTCCACGACAAGCTCGCCGCCGCGCAGCTGGCCGAGCCGGAGCTGGAGCTGTCCTGGACGCGGCGCCACCACGAGTGGACCGGGCGGCTCGACACGCTCGGCCTCGACACCGAGCTGTTCCGCTACCAGCGCGCGATGAACGCGGGTGAAGGGGAAGCGGCCGACGCGTTCGCCTTCGGCACCGACGACGCGTTCGTCGAGTTCCTGCTGCGCGCGGTGATCGCCGAGGACGAGCCGAAGGACCTCGCGGAGGTCGTCTCCACCTATGCGCACAACCTCGCCCAGCGCGGGGATCTGTTGTCGGAACGCGATTTCGTCGCGGGCGCGCTGGACCTGCTGGGGCCGCTGGCCGCCGAAGAAGGTGTTGCCGCGGAGTCGCGGAAGATCGCCGAATCGGCGAAAGCCGACATGGCCGAGCTGGCCGGGCGCGTGGTCGCGCGCAACGAGCTGGAGAACGCGCGGCTGTCCGGGCTCGAGGACCACGTCACCGAGGTCAAGTCGGCGGAGAAGCTCGCCGAAGGGGACCACCGGCGGCTCGCCGCGGGCGTCACCGAGCTGCGGCGTCTCGTCGCCGTGCTGCGCCTGGACGAGGCGCAGGAGGCCCGCAAGCGCGTCGACGGCGAGCTGGCCGAAGCGAAGACCGCAGCGGAAGCCTGGCGCGAGACCGCGACCGTGCTGAACTCCCTGAACGCGGCCCGCAAGGCAAAGGACCTGCGCGAGCTGGTCGGCAGCCGGGAAGAGAAGGCGCGGCCGGCACTGCAGGCGCGCAACGACGCCGCTTCGGCACTCGCGCGCGGGTTGCACTCGCTCGCGCAGGACGCCCAGCGTCAGGCCGACAAGGCCGAGGCGCACGCGGGCGCGTTGCGTGCCGAAGCCGAGAAGGCGCAGACCGAACGCGACGAGGCCGCCAACCTCGCGGCCGGGCGGCGCGCCGAGGCCCGCGGGCTGACCACGCGGATCACCGAGCTGCGCGAGGAGGTCCAGAACGCCGTGCGCGGCGGGCTGCTGTCCTCGGGTGCCGACGTCGCCGAAGCTTCGCGGACCGCGCGCACGGCGGCCGAGTCCGCGACCGCCGAGCTGACCCGGCGCGAGCAGGAGCTGGACCGCGTCGGCACGGACCTCCAAGCGGCGCAACGAGCCGTGAACGAAGCCCACCAGCTCGCGGGCACCACCCAGGACCGCTTCGAGCGCGCCACCGAGGACCTCGACCGCGCCCACCGCCGCACCGACGCGCTCGCCGCCGAAAGCCGCCTGGTCGAGCTGCTCGGCGCGGACGACGTCGCCCTCGAAAGCGACCTTCCGGTGCTGCTGGAACGGCTGCGCGAGGCGAGCGCGTCGGTCGAGAAGGAGCAGACGGCGCTGCGGATGGAGGAGTCCGCCGACGAACGCGCGCTGGCCGCGCTGGGCTCGGGTGGGTTGCTGCCGCCGCCGGAGGACGTCCAGGCCGCGCTGGACGCGCTGGAAGAAGCCGGGATCACGGCGTGGTCCGGCTGGCGTTACCTGTCCAAACTGGACACTGCACGACGTGCCGAAGTGCTGGAAAGCCTGCCGCAGCTGGTTTCCGGGGTACTTCTGAACGACGCCTCGCACGCCGACCGCGCCCGCGAGGTGCTCACCAAGCGACGGCTCCTCCCCAGCTCCATCATCGCCGTCGGCACCACCGAGGCGGCACTTTCACGTGAAAGTGCCGCGCCCGGCGTCGAGTTCCTGGTGCCGCCGAACCCCGCGATGTACGACGAGGAAGCCGCCGACGCCGAGCGGGAAGCCGTGGCCCGGCGGCACACCGAACGGCAGCGGCGCCTCGAAGCGTTGTCCGCCAAGCTGTCCGCGGACGGCGCGTTGACGTGGAAGCTCACCACCTGGCGCGAGGACTACCCGCCGGGCGCGATCGCGACGCTGGCCGAGCAGGCCCACGCGGCCCGCACCGCGCGGGAGACCGCGCGCATCGCGCTGACGCAGGCCGAGGCGGAGTTCGCGCGGTTGAGCGAAAAGACGGCGTCGCTGCGCGAGCGCGTCCCGGAACTGCGGGCCGCCGCGGCCGAGGCCGAAGAGAAGGCGCGAAAGCTCGGGGAGCTCGCCGTGCGGGGCGCCCGGATCGCCGAGTGGACCGAGGACGTCGAGCGCGCCACGGAAGTCGCCGAGCGCGCCGACCTGCAGGCCGCCGACGCGGCGGGCAAGGCCGCGCGGCTGCGGGAGCAGGCGGGGGAGGAGCAGCGCACCGCCGACGGCCATCGCCGGACTGCGACGACCGCACGGGCCGAGCTGGCCGAGGTGCCCGGCGCGGCCGACGCGGCCGAGGGCGAGGTGCCGGCCGAGCCGGTCGACGCGCTGCGCCGGACGTACCTGTCGGCGTCGGAGTCGTACGCGAAGGTCGAGGTCGGCAGCGACCTGCGGGCCGAGCTGGAGCAGGCCGAGTCAGCCGAGGCGGCCGCGGGGTCCGCCGTCGAATCCCTCGACGAAGCCGTCCGCGTGGCGGCCGCCGAACTCCTGGAAACGCCCGACGGCTCCGACGCCTCGGCTCGCGCGGCCGCCCTGGCCCGCGCTCGGCGGGTCGTCGACGGCCTGGAGGACGAGCGCACCGAAGCCATCGGGCTCGTCTCGACCCGGCGCGCCGAGCTGGACGCGCTGCCGCTGCAGAACGGCGTCACGGGGGAGAAGCCGCGGGACATCGAGCACGGCCTGGAGCTGATCGACGCCGCCGGGCTGGAGGTGTCGGTGGCCGCGCGGAAGTGGGAAGAGCTGCAGGAACGCCGGGCCGCGGCCGAGGCGACGCTGGAGTCGGCTCGCAGTTCCGCCTCGGGGTTCGCGCTGCTCGCCGAATCGATGGCCCACCTGGTCACCGACACGGACGCGGCTGCCTACGACGGCGACGTCGAGACCGCCCGCGCCCAGCACAGCCGTCTCAACGCGACGCACGGCCAGGCCCAGGAAGCCGCCGACGCCGGTGACCGGCGGGTGCGCGCGGCCGCCGACCAGCTCGCGCAGTACGCGACGGAGAAGCGGTTCGAGAAGCTGAGCACGCCGGTGCGCCAGCAGGTCATCTCGGTGAAGCGCGACCAGCTCCCGTCGCACGCTGCCGAGTGGGCCGAAGCGCTGCGGCCGCGGTTGCGGTCGCTCACCGACGACCTCGCGCAGATCGACCGGCACCGCGGCGGCATCATCACGCGCCTGCAGGGCATGGTCGACGGCGCGCTGCGGACGTTGCGCTCGGCCCAGCGCGTGTCCCGGCTGCCCGACGGCCTCGGCGACTGGTCCGGGCAGGAGTTCCTCCGCATCCGCTTCACCGAGCTGGAGGACAACGCGCTCACCGAGAAGCTCGGCGAGGTCGTCGACGAGGCCGCCGTCGGCAAGACCGCGGACGGCCGCGACGTCAAGCGCGACGGGCTTTCCCTGGTGCTGCGCGGAGTCCGGGCCGCGGCGCCCAAGGGTTTCCGCGTCGACATGCTCAAGCCGGACTCGGTGCTGCGGACCGAACGCCAGCGCGTCTCGGAGATCCGCGACGTGTTCTCCGGCGGCCAGCAGCTGACCGCGGCGATCATCCTCTACTGCACGCTGGCCGCGCTGCGGGCCAACAACCGCGGCAAGGTCCGCAACCGCCACTCCGGCGTGCTGTTCCTGGACAACCCGATCGGCCGCGCGTCGGCGGGCTATCTGCTGGAGCTGCAGCGGGCCGTCGCCGAAGCGCTCGGCGTGCAGCTGATCTACACGACGGGCCTGTTCGACGCGGGTGCGTTGTCGGAGTTCCCGCTGATCGTGCGGCTGCGCAACGACGCCGACCTGCGGGCGGGCCGCAAGTACCTGTCGGTGGACTCGACGATCCGCAACTCCTTGGCGGATCTGGGCGATCCGGACGGCGTCGCCCGGCTCTCGGCGACCCGGATGTTCAGCCGGCCCGCCGAAGCGGATTCCGCTGAGGACGAACAGACGGCGTGAGGCGGAACAACCCGGCGTCGTCCGGAGTTGCCCGGCGCATGACGACACTGGGGAAGCTGGGCGCGACGCTGGGCAGGACCGAGACGGGGGTCGTCGAGACCGCCGTCGAGCTGGAGGAGCTGGGCTACGGCACGCTGTGGCTGCCGGGCGGCCAGGGGAGCAACCTGCCGCTGATCACCGAAGTGGTGCGCGGGACCACGAAGATCCCGGTGGCCAGCGGGATCCTGCCGGTCGTGCGGGTGCCGGCCGCCGACGTGGCGCGGGCGTACGCGGACCTGCCGGCCGGGCGGTTCGTGGCCGGCCTGGGCGGGGCACACGGCCCGCGCCCGCTGGCGACCCTGAACAGCTACCTCGACGAGCTCGACGACACCGTGCCCGCGTCGGCGCGGATCCTGTCCGCGCTGGGCCCGAAGATGCTGGAGCTGGCCCGCGACCGCGCGGCGGGCGCGTACCCGTACCTGGTCACGACGGACTACGTCGCGTCCGCACGCGAGATCCTGGGCCCGGACCGGCAGCTGGCGGTGTTGTTCAACGTCGTCGCGGAGACCGACCCGGCGACGGCGCGTGAGGCGATCCGGGCCGGTTCGCTGCGGTTCCTCTCCGGCGTGCCCGGGTACGCGAACAACCTCCGCCGCATGGGGTTCACGGACGCGGACATCACCGGCCTGTCCGACCGCCTGGTCGACGGCGTGACGGTGTGGGGCGGCTTCGACACGGTCGTGGCCCGGCTGCGGGAGTACGTCGAGGCGGGCGCGGACCAGGTGGTCGTCCCGGTCGCCGACCTGCCCCGCGAGTGGTGGCCCCGGCTGGTGGAAGCACTGGCCTAGCCGCGAAGGGCGGCCTGGTAGGCGGCGAGCGCCTCGGCGTCGTCGATGCTGCCGTGGTGGTGGACCTGCACCCACCGGCCGGCTTCGTAGGCGAAGAACCGCGTGGTGCGGATGCTCAGGGGCACGGTTTCGGTGACGCGGTACTCGCCGGTCTCGCGGCCGGCGAACACCGCGTGCCCGTCGCCGGAGTACTCGACGATGTCGCCGAGGGTCACCGTGACACGGGCCGGGCCGTGGAAGACGCGCTCGTACAGCGCGGTGATCGCGTCGCCGCCGCGGAGGATCCCGCCCAGCGGGTTGTTGAGCTGGGCGAGCGGGTCGCTCGTCCAGACCTGGCGGAACACGGCGAGATCACGCTGGTTGAAGGCGTAGTAGAACGATTCGAGAGCGGCCAGGGCGCCGTCCCGGCCAGGTCGGGTGGCCTCGTCGAGCCGGTTGCGCGCGTCGGGGCCGAAGGTCGTGTCGAGGTGTCGGGGCACGGCTGCTCCTGGCGTAAGGTGTTCGATGGAGGTCGACCAGGTGAGTGTACGACAAACATCGAACACTGCGCGGGCCCGTGGCCTCACGCACGTGCTCCCGGCGGAGGTTTCCCTGCAGGACGCCCTCGCCGCGGTCGCCGATCCGGTGCGCCGCAGCATCCTGCGTGAGCTGGCCGCCGTGCCGGAGTGGACCAAGGCGTGCGGCACCTTCGACCTGCCCGTGACGAAGGCGACCCGCAGTCACCACTTCTCGGTGCTGCGCGCCGCCGGGCTGATCGAGCAGCGCGACGAAGGCCCGCGACGGCTCAACCGCTTGCGCCGCCCCGAATTCGACGCGGCGTTCCCGGGACTGCTGGACCTGGTGCTCAGTCACCCCGGCCGGTGAAGGCCAGGGTGGTGCCGAGGCCGATCATCACCAGGCCGCCGGTGCCGCCCACCAGCTCGAGCCGCTTCGGCGACCGGGCGAACCACGTGCGGGCCGTGCCGGCCACCAGCGCCCACGCGCTGTCGGTGGCCAGCGCGATCGCTGGCAGGCACAGGCCGAGCAGCAGCATCTGGACCGGCACCGAGCCGGCAGCCGGGTCGACGAACTGGGGCAGCAGCGCGGCGAGGAAGACGATCGACTTCGGGTTGGCGAAGCCGACGACGAAGCCGTCGCGCAGCACGGTCACGACCCGGCGCGGGGTGGTGCGCACCGTCGCGGCCATCGCGTCGGTGAGCCGGCGGCGGTGCCGGACGGCCTGAATGCCCAGGTACACCAGGTAGATCGCGCCGGCGATCTTGATCGCGGTGAACACCGTGGCCGACGTCGTCACGAGCGCGCCGAGACCGAACGCGACCGCGACCACCTGCGTGTACACCCCGGCCGAGTTGCCCAAGACGGTGAGCAGCGCGTCGCGCCGGCCGACCGTGAGCGCGCGGCTGATCGTGAACAGCACGCTCGGCCCGGGGACGACGACCATGAGGAACGTGAGCGCGGCGAAGGCCGCGAAGTGCGCGCCGGAGACCATGGCGCGAGCGTAAGGCCGCCGCGACCGGACGACCAGCGTTTTTGTCGGTGCCGGGTGGTATCACAGTGGCGTGCTCCCGAAGATCACCCTCGACCAGCGCCGGGCCCGCCTCGCCGCCCGTCACCACCTCGCCGCGCCCGCGGCTTCGGTGGCCGACGCGGTGGCCGGGGTCGTCGCGCTGCACGCCACCGACCCGGCGACCGTCCACCTCTCGGCGTGCGCGCGGCTCGCGTCACCGGCGGTTCCGCTCGTCGAGCGCGCGCTGTATGAAGACCGGACGGTGCTGCGGCTGCTCGGCATGCGGCGCACGGTTTTCGTCACGAGCCTGGAGACGGCCGCGCTCGTGCAGGCGGGGTGTTCCGCCGACATCGCCGTCAAGCAACGGAAACTGCTGGAGCAGCACCTCGGGCGGCAAGGCCACCCGGAGAACGTCGCCGAGCCCGGGAAGTGGCTGGCCGACGTCGAAGCGTCGGTCGAAGCGGCGCTGCGGGCCCGCGGCTCGGCGACGGCGCAGCAGCTGAGCGAGGACGAGCCGCGGTTGCGCCAGCAGCTGCGGATGGCCGCGGGCAAGCCGTACGAGGCGATCGGGAACGTCACGAGCCGGGTGCTGTTCCTGCTGGCCGCGAACGGCCGGATCGTCCGCGGCCGGCCGCGGGGGAGCTGGCTGAGCACCCAGTACGTGTGGCACCCGCTGGACTCGTGGGCACCCGGGCTCGCCGCCTGGACCGCGGAGGAGGCGCGGGTCGAGCTGGCGCGGCGCTGGCTGCGCGCGTACGGCCCGGCGCCGGTGTCGGACCTGCGCTGGTGGACGGGCTGGACGGCGGGCCAGGCGAAGAAGGCGCTGGCCGCGCTGTCCCCGGCCGAAGTCGACATCGAGGGCGTGCCCGGCGTCGTGTTGGCCGACGACCTCGAGCCGGTGCCCGAGCCGCCGCCGTGGGTGGCGTTCCTGCCGGCCCTGGACCCGACGCCGATGGGCTGGCAGGAGCGTGACTGGTTCCTCGGCCGGCACCGCCCGGCCCTGTTCGACCGCAGCGGCAACATCGGCCCGACGATCTGGCTGAGCGGCCGCGTCGTCGGCGGCTGGGCCCAGCGTGCCTCGGGGGAGGTCGCGTTCCGCTTGCTGGAGGACGTCGGCGCGGAGGCGTCGGCGATGGTGTCGGCCGAGGCGGCGAAGAGCGAGGGCTGGTTCGGCGAGGCGCGTGTGACACCGCGGTTCCGGACGCCGCTCGAGCGCGAGCTGGCGGGGTAGGGCGAAATGACGACCGCTCGTCCGGCTGATGCCGGTCCGCTGGATCGGTCGAGTCATCGACCTCACGCTCGCGCCGGCGCCCTTCCGGCGCGGTCCGGCCACCCTGTCGGAGGCCTCCGAAAATCGATATTGGCTGAATCGTTCCAGTCGCCAAAATCGAACTCCTGCCGAGCGTCTGTAAACCCGCTGCGGCCTGCTGGAACAGGCAAACCAGCCGGCCGACTGGTCCGCCGTGGTCCGCCCGGCCGAGGCACCCTGGAACCACTCGGCTACTTAATCGATTCTTGACCCGTTCGCCAAGTGGTGGAAGTCTCGTCAGGGCAGTCAGGGACGCGCATGCCCGCACGCTAGGGTTGCCCGCGAGCCCGCAAGTCACGGCCGGACGCCCCGGCCGATCCTCAGAGGAGTGGCAGCAGTGACCGTTCGCGTAGGTGTCAACGGCTTCGGCCGGATCGGCCGCAACTTCTTCCGCGCCGTCAAGGCGAGCGGCCACGACATCGAGGTCGTCGCGTTCAACGACCTCGGCGACGTCGCCACCATGGCCCACCTGCTGAAGTACGACTCCATCCTGGGCCGGTTCCCGGGTGAGGTCAGCGTCAGCGACGAGGGCATCGTCGTGGACGGCAAGACCATCAAGGCCCTCGCCGAGCGCGACCCGGCCAACCTGCCCTGGGGCGACCTGGGTGTGGACGTGGTCGTCGAGTCCACCGGCTTCTTCACCAACGCCGACGCCGCCAAGGCGCACATCGCCGGTGGCGCCAAGAAGGTCATCATCTCCGCGCCCGCCAAGGGCGAGGACCTGACCGTCGTCCTCGGCGTCAACGACGAGAAGTACGACGGCTCGCAGGTGATCATCTCCAACGCCTCCTGCACCACCAACTGCCTCGGCCCGCTGGCCAAGGTCCTCAACGACGCCTTCGGCATCGAGCAGGGCCTGATGACCACGATCCACGCGTACACGCAGGACCAGAACCTGCAGGACGGCCCGCACAAGGACCTGCGCCGCGCCCGCGCCGCCGCCCTGAACGTCGTCCCGGCCTCGACCGGTGCCGCCAAGGCGATCGGCCTGGTGCTGCCGGAGCTGCTGGGCAAGCTGGACGGCTACGCCCTGCGCGTCCCGGTGCCGACCGGCTCGGCCACCGACCTCACGGTCACCCTGAAGAAGGCCGCCACGGTCGACGAGATCAACGCCGCGTACAAGGCCGCCGCCGAGGGTCCGCTGGCCGGCATCCTGCGCTACTCGGTCGACCCGATCGTGTCCTCGGACATCGTCACCGACCCGGCGTCCTGCATCTACGACTCGCCGCTGACCAAGGTCATCGGCAACCAGGTCAAGGTCGTCGGCTGGTACGACAACGAGTGGGGCTACTCCAACCGCCTCGCGGACCTGATCAAGCTCGTCGGTTCGAAGCTCTGAGCCGGATGACCGTCAAGAACCTCGACGACCTGCTGGGCGAGGGCGTCCAGGGCCGGTACGTGCTCGTTCGTAGCGACCTGAACGTCCCGCTCGACGGGGACCGCATCACCGACGACGGCCGGGTCCGCGCGGCGCTGCCGACGATCAAGAAGCTCGCCGACGCGGGCGCCAAGGTCGTCGTCACCGCGCACCTCGGCCGCCCGAAGGGCGAGCCGGACCCGAAGTACACCCTCGCGCCCGTCGCGAAGCGGCTCTCCGAGCTGCTCGGCGCCGAGGTCGCGCTGGCCGGTGACCTGGTCGGCGAGTCCGCGAAGGCGCTGACCGGCGGCCTGGCCGACGGCGGTGTCGTCCTGCTGGAGAACGTGCGCTTCGACGCGCGCGAGACCAGCAAGGACGCCGTGGACCGCTCCGAGCTGGCCGCCGAGCTGGGCGCGCTGGTCCCGGGTGGCGCGTTCGTCTCCGACGGCTTCGGCGTCGTGCACCGCAAGCAGGCCTCGGTCTACGAGGTCGCGTCGGTGCTCCCGGCGTACGCGGGCGGCCTGGTGCTGGCCGAGCTGGACGTGCTGAAGAAGCTGACCGACGACGTCAAGCGGCCGTACGTGGTCGTGCTCGGCGGCGCGAAGGTGTCCGACAAGCTCGGCGTCATCGCGAACCTGCTGACCAAGGTCGACCGGCTGCTCATCGGCGGCGGCATGGCGTACACGTTCCTCAAGGCCCAGGGCTACGAGGTCGGTCAGTCGCTGCTGCAGGCCGACCAGCTGGACCAGGTGTCGGGCTTCCTCGCCGAGGCGGAGAAGCGCGGCGTCGAGCTGGTCCTGCCGGTCGACGTGCTGGCCGCGACCGAGTTCGCCGCCGACGCGGCGAACGAGGTCGTCGACGCCACCGCGATCCCGGCCGACCGCCAGGGTCTCGACATCGGCCCGCGCAGCCGTGAGCTGTTCGCGAGCAAGCTGGCCGACGCGCAGACCGTGTTCTGGAACGGCCCGATGGGCGTGTTCGAGTTCGAGGCGTTCTCCGGCGGCACCCGCGCGGTGGCCGAGGCGCTCGTCAAGAGCGAGGCGTTCACCGTGGTCGGCGGCGGCGACTCGGCCGCCGCGGTGCGGCAGCTGGGCCTGCCCGAGGACGGCTTCTCGCACATCTCCACCGGCGGCGGCGCCTCGCTGGAGTACCTCGAGGGCAAGGAACTGCCGGGCGTGACCGCTCTGGAGGGGAAGAACTAGTGGCACGCAAGCCGTTCATCGCCGGCAACTGGAAGATGAACCAGAACCACCTCGAGGCGATCGCGCTCGTCCAGAAGATCGCGTTCGCGCTGCCGGAGAAGTACTACGCGAAGGTCGACGTGGCGGTGCTGCCGCCGTTCACCGACATCCGCAGCGTGCAGACCCTGGTCGACGGCGACAAGCTCTCGCTCACCTACGGTGCGCAGGACATCGCGCCGCAGGACTCCGGCGCCTACACCGGCGACGTGTCGGGCGTGATGCTGGCCAAGCTGGGCTGCAAGTTCGTCACCGTCGGCCACTCGGAGCGGCGTGAGTACCACGCCGAGTCCGACGAGCTGGTCAACAAGAAGGTCAAGGCCGCGCTCAAGCACGGCATCACGCCGATCCTCTGCATCGGGGAGAAGCTCGAGGTCCGTGAGGCCGGCGAGCACATCCACCACACCACGACGCAGCTGATCGAGGGCCTGAAGGGCCTCAAGGCCGAGCAGCTCTCGGGCGTGGTCGTCGCGTACGAGCCGGTCTGGGCGATCGGCACGGGCAAGGTCGCGTCGTCGGCCGACGCCGAAGAGGTCTGCAAGGCCATCCGGGCCACCCTCCAGGAGAAGTACGGCGACGAGGTCGCTTCGTCCGTCCGGGTGCTCTACGGGGGGTCGGTGAAGTCGGGCAACATCAGCGAGCTGGTGGCCTGCGAGAACATCGACGGTGCCCTGGTCGGCGGAGCCAGCCTCGACGGCGAGGAGTTCACGAAACTCTGCGCACTCGCCGCGGGCGGGCCGCTGCCCTGATCGAGGCCACGACCGGGTAACCTGTGTATCCGGTCCGTCACACAGCAGTGGACGAGTCCAGGGGTACGGTGGTGGTCGGAAACGACCATGCCGTGCCCCTGCATTCTCCTAGAGCCCAGAGGATGACATGAAGCTGTTCCTGCAAATCCTGTTGATCGTCTCCAGCGTCTTCCTCGTGGTGGCGGTTCTGCTGCACCGCGGGCGTGGCGGTGGCCTGTCGTCGCTGTTCGGCGGTGGGATGCAGTCCAGCCTGGCCGGGTCGAGCGTGGCCGAGAAGAACCTCGACCGGATCACCCTGCTGCTGGGCGCGGTGTGGCTGATCAGCATCGTGGGCCTGGGTCTGCTGCTCAAGGTGTGAGGCGTCCGGCGTCCCGTCGTCGATCGCGACCGGGTCGAGACGGCAGGGCGCAGCGATTCGGCGTGCCTATTGGGGGGCGCGCCGCCGATTCCTAGGTGTGAGGATTCATGGTTGGCGGTAACGCGATTCGAGGCACCCGGGTGGGTGCCGGTCCTACGGGCGAATCGGAACGAGGTGAATCGGCGCCGCGGCGCCGGGTCGGCTACTGGTGCGCCAACGGGCACGAAGCCCGCCCGTCCTTCGCGCTCGACGCGGAGATCCCGGACGAGTGGGACTGCCCTCGCTGCGGACTGCCGGGCGGGCAGGACGAGAAGAACCCGCCGGCCGCCCCGCGCACGGAGCCGTACAAGACGCACCTGGCCTACGTGAAGGAGCGCCGCAGCGACGCCGACGGCGAGGCCATCCTCGCCGAAGCGCTCGAGCGGCTGCGCCAGCGCCGGGAGATCATCTAAGCGTTGCCGGCCAAAAGCCACCCCGGGACACCTCGGGGTGGCTTTTCGCGCGTTCGGCGCCTGAGCAGCCCCCGTTTTCCACGCTACCGGCGGCCACCGACAGTTTCGGGCCGGGAAAGCCGCGAGCAGCGGATTCCGGCCCGTCACGGGCCGGAATCCGCCGCTCGCGGCTCCTGCACTTCCGAAATCGTCGGTGCCCGCCGGTAAAATGGTGACCGGGGGCCGGTGGCCGCCCTCAGCGGTCCAGCGGGTAGCGGGCCCGGACGCGGAACCCGCCGTCCGCCATGCCGGACGTCTCGAAGCTTCCACCCAGCAGGCGCGCCCGCTCGGCGAGCCCGGTCAGCCCGTGCCCGCCCGAAGGCAGCGCCTCGCCGGTCCGGCGGGCGCGCTCGTTGCGGACCTCGATCTTGAGCGCCCCGTGCTCACCCTGGATGCGGATCGTCGCCGTCGCGCCCGGGGCGTGCTTGTGGACGTTCGTCAGGCACTCCTGCACCGTCCGGTACGCCGCCGCCGACACCTGGTTCGGCAGGGCCTCCGGCAGGTGCTCCACCGACAGGTGCACCGGGACCTCCGACGTCCGGATCAGCCGGTCGAGGTCGTTGATCCCGGGCCGGGGGCCGTCGTCCTCGGCGCCCGCGCGCAGCACGCTCAGCAGTGACCGCAGCTCCTCCAGCGTCCGCTTCGACAGCGTCCGGATGACCTGCGCGGTCTCCTGCGCCCGGTCGTCGGCGGTCTGGGCCTGCAGCGCGCCGGCCTGCATCGCGATCAGCGTGATCTGGTGCGAGACGACGTCGTGCATCTCGCGCGCCAGCCGGGCGCGCTCCTCGGCGCGGACGGCGTCGGCGTGGAAGCGGCGCTCGCGGTCGCGGCTCGTGGCCAGCTCGGCGAGCTTGTTCGAAACCTCGGCCCGCGCCCCGATGAGCAGGCCGATCGCGATGGGCATGCCCGCGACGAGCACGCCGTAGATGCCGTCGAGGATGTGCTCCCGCCAGCTGAGCTCGGCGAAGTCCTCCAGCGGCCACTGCACGAACCGGCAGCACCACACCAGCGCCGCGCCGACCCAGACCTGCCAGTGCAGCTGACGCCGGGTGGCGAGCATGCCCAGCGTGATCATCGACGCGAGCTGCGCCCAGCCGGCCAGGAAGCCGGGGACCGCGACGAGCACGGCGAGGAACGGGAACTTCCGCCGGAACACCACCGCGAGACAGGCGGCGCCGGAGAGCCAGATCGAATAGGGCTGGGCCTTCTCGGGGATCACCAGCCAGACGTCGAGCACGGCCAGAATGACCGCGGCCGCCTCGATGGCGAACGTGACCACAGCGGGGCGGGGCACCGAGCCGAACAGGCTCAGTCCGCGCTTGCGCACCCGCTCGGCGGCCGATGGCCCCGAGCCGGCGATCGAGATGCCTGGAATCGAGAGTCCCTCTGTACTCATCGCTGGCGACCCCATTCGTCTTGTGGACTTGTTGGTGAGAGGTGCTCAGGGCCCGATCGGGACGCGCAGCAACGGACAAATGTGCGGATGCTAACGAGGTCGCGTACGAAGACGGTAAGTTTCACCCGTTGTCGGAGTTCCGGCGTCCGAATTCCGTAGTCGGCTGGGCCGTCCGGGCGAAAGCCACGGAGGAGTGCTACTCACCGTGAGAGGGGTACTTCCCATCGTGCACTGATCCGACCACATCGTGGGAATCATGTTACCCACGTGTGGTCGTCCGGCACTAGGTCATCAGGCCGCCGCGGAGCGGAAGTCGTCGCTCAGCAGGTCGTCGAGGCCCGTCGCGCACGCCTTCGCGGTCTCGATCGAGCGTGGCAGCATGCCGGTCTCGTAGGCGCGCACGGCCTCATCGACCGAAGACGCCGTCGCCAGCGCGGTGGCGAGCTCGGTGCCGTCGAGCAGGGCGAGGTTCGCGCCGACCCCGAGCGGCGGCATCAGGTGCGCCGCGTCGCCGAGCAGCGTGACGCCCGGGGTGTGCGTCCAGGCGTGGGGGACCGGCAGGACGTGCAGTGGCCGGTGCGTGAAGGCGCCGTCCTGGTCCCGCAGGAGCCGCAGCACGTCCGGGTGCCACCCGGCGAACCGCGTCAGCAGGTTCGCCCGCACCGCTTCGGTGTCGGCGAAGTCGAGTCCGGTGGCCCAGTCCTCGGGCGCGTAGAAGACGGCGTAGCAGCGGATGTGGCCGCTGCTGGTCCGCTGCGCGAAGAGCGCCCGGCCGTCGACCTTGGTCACCATCGTGCCCTGGCCGGCGAGCGCGGCCAGTTCCGGATGCCGGCGGTCGGCGTCGTCGAGGCCGAACTCGACGAACGTGACGCCGCTGTACTCGGGCCGGACGCCGGTCAGCGTGCGGCGGACGCGGGACCACGCGCCGTCCGCGCCGACGACCAGTTCGAAGTCCGCCGTGCTGCCGTCGCCGAAGGTCAGGCTGCCGGGGGCGGCCGCGGTGATCGGCCGGCCCCACCGGACGGTGCCGGGGGAGAGGGCGTCGAGGAGGAGGCCGCGGAGCTGGCCGCGGTCGATCTCGGGGCGGAACTCGTCGCCCTCGGCGGGGAGTTCGTCCATGACGACGTCCGCGGTGCGTGGGTCGAGCGCGCGCATCTGCTGGCCCTCCGGCCTGGACAGTGCGCGGAACTCGTCGTGGAGGCGGGCGGTGCGCAGGGCCACCTGGCCGGTGTCGGCGTGCATGTCGAGCGTGCCGCCCTGGGGCCGCGCTGCGGCCGAGGCTTCCTGCTCGAAGACGGTGACGTCGACGCCGTGCAGCTGCAGGACGCGGGCACAGGCCAGGCCGCCGAGGCCGGCGCCGACGATCGCGATGGAGTTCATGGCTTCCCCCTGGAAGTTCGGTGCCGCCGGCGGGTCCGGCGGCCTGACACCAGAAAAGCACAGTGACTCAGAAAGTGCAACGACTACACTTTTGAATCGAGTCAACTATCACATAGACTCCAGGTATGACCGAAGTGATCGGGCGCCGCGAGCGCAAGAAGGCGCAGACCCGGCAGGCGCTGGCCGACGCGGCACTGGAGCTGTTCCTGGCGCGCGGGTACGACGAGGTCGGCGTGAAGGAGATCGCGGACGCCGCCGACGTCTCGGTGACGACGTTGTTCAAGTACTTCCCGAGCAAGGAAGCGCTGCTGTTCGACCAGGACGACGACATCGAGGCGGCGCTGGTGGAGGCGGTCCACGGCCGGCCGCCGGGGCACACGGTCGTGGACGCGCTGCGCAAGTACGTGCTCAAGGACATCGCCGACGGCGGCCCGGACGACCAGTTCCTCCGGCTGATCGAGAGCACCCCGGTGCTGCGCGACTACGGCCGCCGCATGTGGATGCGCCACGAGACCGCGCTCGCCCGGGCGATCGCGGTGGAGCTGCGTGTTCCCGAGGACGACGTCTCGTGCGCGTCGTTGGCGCGGTTCGCGCTGGCGTCGCGGGATCTGATCGTGACGCACGAGAACCCGCGCAAGGCGGCGGAGGAGATCTTCGGGAACCTGGAGCGCGGCTGGCGGACGAGGTGAACTGGTCTGTCCGGGTGAAGACGGCCTGAGGTGTGCAACGCCGGGGGCGTGCCGGGCGTACCCAGTCACTGTGAGCGGGAAAGCGTGGGCGTGGGCGCGCTGGGCACGGCGGTCGTCACGTCGGGCTTGGGCGTGGTGATCAACATCGCCACCGACGTGAAGGACGCTTGGTGGGCATGGGCGGCGGTCGCGGTTCTGACGGTGATCAGCGCTGGGGTGAGCGTCTGGCTGCAGCCTTCCGGCGCACCTCCGATCACCCAGCGGGCGACGGCGTCGGGCAACGCGACGATCCAGCAGGCGGGCCGGGACATCACCCCACCCGGCTGACGCAGGACGCGACGGCGTCCGAGAGCGGGGTCGTCCAGCAGGCCGGGCGGGACCTGAACAACACGTACGTCCTGCCGTCGCGCCAGCCGGTCGAGCTGCCGTACCAGGCGGGGCTGATGCCCCCGGCGGCCCCGGCGTTCCAAACCCGCGCGGCGACGAAGCTGGTGGTGGCGGCGGTAGCGGCCGGTGACGCGGTGGTGCTGACGACGAAGGTCCTGTCCGGGCTGGGCGGCGTCGGCAAGACGCAGCTGGCGGTCAACTACGCCGAGACGCTGTGGGCGGAGCGCCGGGTCGACCTCCTGGTGTGGGTGACGGCGGGCTCGCGCGAAGCGATCGTCTCGACGTACGCGAAGGTCGCCGAAGCGGTGACTGGCCGAGCGGTCGACGACCCGGAAGAAGGTGCCCGCAGGCTGCTTGAGTGGCTACGCGCGACGTCGGCCTCTTGGCTGGTGGTCCTCGACGACCTCCAGGACCCCCGGCATCTCGACGACCTCTGGCCGCCGCGGAATGGGCAGGTGCTGGTCACGACCCGTCGGCGCGACGCCGCGTTGAGGGGGCGGCACCGGCGGATCATCGACGTGGACGTGTTCACGCCGGAGGAGGCTCACGCGTACCTGGCCGCGACGTTCGCCGGGCACCTGCTCGATGGTGCCGATGAACTCGCTGCCGAGTTGGGGTTCCTGCCGCTGGCCCTTGCCCAAGCGTCGGCCTATGCGCTGGATCGGGTGCTGTCGTGCCGGGAGTACTTGGCGAGGTTTACCGACCGGCAGCGGTCTCTGGGGAGTCACCAGGAGACGGTCGCTACGACGTGGTCCATCTCGATCGAGCTGGCCGACAGCTTGGATCCGGTCGGGCTGGCTCGGCCTTTGTTGGAGATCGCGGCTCTGCTCGATCCGAACGGGATTCCGCTGTCGGTGTTCACGACGGACACGGTCGCGGAGATGCTGGACGCGACACCAGAGCAGGCCCGTGATGGATTGTCGTGCCTGCACCGGCTGAGCTTGATCACCTTCGACCCGGCTTCGAATGTGCGCTCGGTCCGGGTGCACGCGTTGGTACAACGCGCGGTGCAGGACCAGATCCTGGACGCGGCGATGCCCGCCCTCGCGAGAGGGGCCGCGGATGCGTTGCTGGAAGCGTGGCCCGAGATCGAACGGGACGTCACGGTCGGCCAGGTGCTGCGGACGAACGTCGATACCCTGGCCTCGCTCGCCCGAAAGCACCTGCTGTCGTTCGAAGTCCATCCGGCGCTCTTTCACGCCGGTATCAGCCTTGCTCGTAGTGGCCTGGTCAGTCGAGCTGCCACCTACTTCCGTGGGCTGCATGAAGCCGCCGAAGAGACTTTGGGGCCAGACCACGCTGACACCATGACCTGCCAGCAGCTGTTCGCCAATTGGCGGGGGGAAGCCGGCGATGTGGCGGGAGCCATCGCTGCCTTGGAGCACCTTCTCGCCAATCGCATCAGGGTGCTCGGTGCCGATCACCCACACGTTCTCGCGACTCGGACCAGCCTGGCCAGGTACCACGGACATGCCGGCGATCCGGCTGGAGCTGTCGCGGCCTACGAAGAAGTCACCTTGGACTCGGTTCGGCTCCTGGGACCGGACCACATCAATACTCTGACTTGTCGTCACGGCATCGCTTACTGGCGCGGACGAGCGGGCGATCATGCGGGCGCGGTGGCTGATCTTGAACAACTTTTGGCTGACTTGCTCCGGGTCCTCGGCCCCGACGACCGTCACACTTTGACAGCTCGGGCCAACCTCGCCCGCTACCGCGGGCATGCTGGTGATTCTGCTGGAGCTGTTGCCGCCCACGAGAAGATCGTCGCCGACCGAATCCGGTTGCTGGGCCCCGACAATCCGGAAACTCTGATGGCCCGTGCCAACCTCGCAAGCTGGCGAGGGCGAGCAGGAGACCCAGCGGGGGCGGCCGCCGCACTTCAAGACCTTCTAGCCGACCGACGGCGGGTTCTTGGCCTCGATCATCCGAATATCGCGATCACCGAAGCCAACCTCGAGTACTGGCGAACCCGCGCCAACGAATGAAGGCCCCCTGCCGCAGCAGGAGGCCTCCATCCCGACAAACTCAAGCCGTAGGCGGCTGATAAACCTTCGTCAGCTTCCCGGCAGCAGTCCGATCCAACAGCCACAACGTCCGCCGATGCCCGCGAGCCCCGGCTACCGGCAACTGGACTTCCCCAGCCCCGGACAAAGCCAACGCCACCGCATCAGCCTTCGCCTCACCAGCAGTCATCAGCCAGACATCCCGAGCCCGCCGAATAGCCGGCAGCGTCAACGAAATCCGCGTCGGCGGCGGCTTCGGACAGTTCCGCACCGCCACAACCGACCGCTCGTTCTCGTAAACCGCAGGCGACTCCGGGAACACCGACGCCGTGTGCCCCTCACCACCCAGACCGAGCAGCATGATGTCGAACGACGGCACATCGCCGTGGTCCTCCGGCCCGGCCTGCGAAGCCAGCACCGACGCGTAATCCGCCGCCGCGGCGTCCACGTCGGAACCGAACTTGCCGTCCGAAGGCGCCATCGCGTGGATCCGGGCAGGGTCCAGCGGCACGTGGTCGAGCAGTGCCTCGCGGGCCTGCTTCTCGTTCCGCTCGTCCGAATCCGCCGGGACGAACCGCTCGTCGCCCCAGTAGATGTCCAGGCGGGACCAGTCGATCGCGTCGCGGGCCGACGATGCCCGCAGCTCCGACAGCACCGCGATGCCCGTGCCTCCGCCCGTCAGCACCAGCGATGCCGATCCCTTGGCCGCCTGGACGTCCACCAAGCGCGTCACCAGACGTGCGGCCGCAGCGGCCGCCAGGAGGTCCTGGTTCGCGTAGACGACTACTTCCGTCTTGCTCATTTCTTCGAGCCAGACGCAGCAGCCGCGGCCGCCGGCGACGTGACGTCGGCCTTTGCCGGCGCGCCCGTCTTGCCGTTGGTCCCGGACGTGATCTTCGAAAGCCCGTGCAGCGACGTCTCGTACACCTCGTCCGGGTCGAGGCGCCGCAGCTCTTCGATCAGGCAGTCCTGGTTGTCCCGGCGCTGCAACGCGATCCGCCGGGTCGGCTGGCCCGGCTGGGTCAGCGTGCCGACGCGCCCGTCCGGGCGGTGCAGCTCCACCGCACCCGACCGGCGGTTCAGGGTCACCGAGATGATCCCGGCCGCGCCACTGCTCTTGACCCGCTTCACCGGCACCTTCAGGTACTCGGCCAGCCAGCCGGCCAGCAGCTCCGTCGACGGCGAGTCGGCCTCGCCGGTCACCGTCGCGCCCGTGACCTTCTCGAACGGCGGCAGGTCCAGCGCCGACACCAGCTGCGCCCGCCAGCGGGTCAGCCGGGTCCACGCGAGGTCGGTGTCGCCGGCCGTGTACGCCTTCGCGCGCGTGCTCAGCGCCTTGACCGGGTTCTTCTCCGCGGCCGAGTCGGTGATCCGGCGCTGGGCCAGCTCACCCAGCGGGTCCTTCGCCGGGTCCTTCGGACCGGCGCCGGGCCACCAGCAGACGATCGGCGCGTCCGGCAGCAGCAGCGGCACCACCGCGCTCTGGCCCTGCGCGGCCAGCGGGCCGTACAGGCGCAGCACGATGACCTCGCTCGCGCCGGCGTCGCCGCCGACCCGGATCTGGCCGTCGATGCGCGGCGCCGCCGTGCGGGCGCCCTTGGCCACCACGATCACCCGCGACGGGTGCTCGCGGCTCGCGCCGTTGGCGGCTTCTATCGCGTCTTCGAGCTTGGCGTCGTCGTCGGCCACGATGACCAGGGTCAGCACCCGCCCGAGCGCGACTTGCCCGCCCTGTTCGCGGATTTCCACCAGCTTCTTGTTGAGTGCCGAAGTCGTGGTGGACGGCAGGTCGATGATCACGGGCGCCTCCATTTCCGGCCGGTGCGCTCCAGCATTTCGTCGGCGGACGGCGGGCCCCATGTGCCCGGCGGGTACTGCTCCGGCGACCCTTCCTTGGCCCAGTGCGCCAGGATCGGGTCGAGGATCTTCCAGGAGAGCTCGACCTCTTCGTTGACCGGGAACAGCGACGGCTCGCCGAGCAGGACGTCGAGGATCAGGCGCTCGTAGGCCTCGGGGGAGGACTCGGTGAACGCGTGCCCGTAGCCGAAGTCCATCGTGACGTCGCGGACCTCCATCGTGGTCCCCGGCACCTTCGAACCGAACCGCAGCGTGATGCCCTCGTCCGGCTGGACCCGGATGACCAGGGCGTTCTGCCCCAGCTCCTCGGTCGACGTCGAGTCGAACGGCAGGTGCGGCGCCCGCTTGAACACGACGGCGATCTCGGTGACGCGGCGGCCGAGCCGCTTGCCGGTGCGCAGGTAGAACGGCACCCCGGCCCAGCGGCGGCTCTGCACTTCCAGTGTCACCGCGGCGTAGGTTTCGGTCTTCGAGTCCTTCGCGAAGCCCTCTTCCTGCAGCAGGCCGGGCACCTTCGTGCCGCCCTGCCAGCCGCCCGCGTACTGGCCGCGGGCGGTCGTGTTGTTCAGTGGCCCGACCGGTCCGGTCGCCGAGAGCACCTTGATCTTCTCCGCGCGCAGGGCCCGCGGCTCGAACGAGACGGGTTCCTCCATCGCGGTGAAGGCCAGCAGCTGCAGCAGGTGGTTCTGGATGACGTCGCGGGCCGCGCCGATGCCGTCGTAGTACCCCGCGCGGCCGCCGAGGCCGATGTCCTCGGCCATGGTGATCTGCACGTGGTCGACGTAGTTGGCGTTCCAGATCGGCTCGAACAGCTGGTTCGCGAAGCGCAGCGCCAGGATGTTCTGCACCGTCTCCTTGCCGAGGTAGTGGTCGATGCGGAACACCGACTCCTCGGGGAAGACGTCGTTGACGATCGCGTTCAGCTCTTCGGCACTCTTGAGGTCGTGGCCGAAGGGCTTCTCGATGACCACGCGCCGCCAGGTCTTCTCGTCGGCGTTCGCCAGCCCGGAGCGGGCCAGCTGCTTGGTCACCACCGGGAACGCGCCGGGCGGGATCGACAGGTAGAACGCGGTGTTGCCGCCGGTGCCGCGTTCGTGGTCGAGGTCCTTGACCGTCTGCGCGAGCCGGTCGAACGCGTCGTCGTCGTCGAAGGTGCCCTGCACGAACCGGATGCCTTCGGCGAGCCGGTTCCACACCGACTCCTTGAACGGCGTCCGCGCGTGCTCCTTGACCGAATCGTGCACGAGCTCGCCGAAGTCCTGGTGCTCCCAGTCGCGGCGGGCGAACCCGACGAGCGAGAAGCCGGCGGGCAGCAGCCCGCGGTTGGCCAGGTCGTAGATGGCGGGCATCAGCTTCTTGCGCGCCAGGTCGCCGGTGACCCCGAAGATCACCAGGCTCGATGGCCCGGCGATGCGGGGGAGCCGCTTGTCCCGCGGGTCGCGCAGCGGGTTCTTCCAGCTCATCCGTCGACCTCCTGTACGGCGCGGACGACCGCCGCGAGCCCGGCGGCCCGGTCGGTCAGGTGCAGGCGCAGCACCGGACGGCCGTGCTCGGCGAGCACCTGCCCGTCACCCAGGGCCTGCGCGTGCTGCAGCTGACCGAGGGTGTAGGGCCGCTCCGGCACGTCGAGGTCGGCCTCGACGGCGCCGGTGAGCTGCAGGAACACGCCGTTCTGGTGGCCGCCCTTGTGGTACTGGCCGGTGGAGTGCAGGAACCGCGGGCCCCAGCCGAACGTCGTCTGCTTCCCGGTGCGCTTGGCGATCTCGCCGCGCAGCAGCTCGGTCGACGCGTCGTCGAGGCGGTCGAGGTAGGCCTGCACCGCGACGTAGCCCGCGTCCGGCGCCGAAGCGAAGAACGCGCGGAGCACGTCGGTCAGGCTGCCGTCCGTGGAAACCCCGTCGCTGCCGAAGATCTCGACCGGTCCGTCCACATTGGACGCCGTTTCGCCGCCCTTCAGCTTCTCCGGGTCGTCCAGCAGCGCGCGGGCCGCCTTCTTGGCCGCTTCGACGTCGGGCTGGTCGAACGGGTTGATCCCGAGCAGCCGGCCGGCCAGCGCCGTCGCGAACTCCCAGAGCAGGAACTGCGCGCCGAGCGAGCCGGTGACGGCGATCTTCGCCGCGCCCTGCGGGCCGCCGACCGCGACCGGGGTCGCGTCGGACTTCGCGTCGTCGAAGCCCGGCGCCGCCGAACTTTCGACCGCGACCGGCAGGAGCCCGGTGCCCTGCTTGCCGGTGGACTCGGCGATCAGCTGCTCCGCCCAGTCCGGGAAGCCCTTGATGCCGGAGCCGGTGTCCGCGAGGACGACCTTCTCGGCGCCCGCTTCGTGCGCGGCGGCCCAGGCGGCGGCCAGCTTGACCGCCGGGTTGCCGGCCGAGTCCGCGGCCAGCTCTTCGGCCACCGAAGCGGCCTGGTCGAGCAGGCGGGCGACGTCCGCGCCGGCGAGACCGGCCGGGACGAGCCCGAACGCGGTCAGCGCCGAGTAGCGGCCGCCGACGTGCGGGTCGGCGAGGAAGGTCTTGCGGTAACCCTCCTTTTCGGACAGTTCCTGGAACGGCGAGCCCGGGTCGGTGACGACCACGATCCGCCGCGCCGCGTCGATCCCCGCGTCGGTGAAGGCCTTCGCGAAGATCCGCCGGTGGCTGTCGGTCTCGACGGTGCCGCCCGACTTCGACGACACCACGATCACCGTGCGCTCGAGGTCGCCCGCCAAAGCGTCGGCGACCTGGCCCGGGTCGGTCGTGTCGAGCACGGTCAGCGCGACCTCGTCGGTGCCGGTGATGACCTCCGGCGCGAGCGACGAGCCGCCCATGCCGGCCAGCACGACCCGGTCGACGCCCTCGGACCGCAGCTCGGTCCGCAGCGCCTCGATCTCCCCGATCAGCGGCCGCGACGACTTGTGCAACGTCGTCCACGACAGCCGGATCGACGCCTCGGATTCGGCGTCCGGCCCCCAGAGCGTCGCGTCCTGCGCCGCCAGCTTCGACGCGGCCTGGTCGGCGACCAGCCGCTCGACGAGGGACGCAGCGCGCTCCGCCAGTTCGGCGTCCACGATCTCGACGCCGGTCTTTTCCCCTGTCGTCATGTCGTGCTTCAGCCCTTCGCCTGCTCGAGCTGGCCGTTGACGGTCTCCAGCAGCTCCGTCCAGGACTTCTCGAACTTCTCGACGCCCTCGTTCTCCAGGACGAGGAACACGTCGGTGATGTCGATGCCCACGGCTTCGAGCTGGTCGAAGACCTGCTGCGCGTCCTTGCCGTGCCCGGTGACCTGGTCGCCCTTGAGGTCGGCGTGCTCCGCGACGGCGTCCATCGTCTTCTCCGGCATGGTGTTGACGGTGTCCTTCACCACCAGGTCGTCGACGTAGAGCGTGGGGGAGTAGTCCGGGTTCTTCACGCCGGTCGAGGCCCACAGCGGGCGCTGCGCGTTGGCGCCGTCGGCCGCGAGGGCCTTCCAGCGGTCGGTCGCGAAGAGCTCCTCGAAGGCCGCGTACGCGAGGCGCGCGTTGGCGACGGCGGCCTTGCCGCGCAGGGCCTTGGCCTCGTCGGTGCCGATCGCGTCCAGGCGCTTGTCGATCTCGGTGTCCACGCGGGAGACGAAGAACGACGCCACCGAGTGGATGCCGCGCAGGTCGTGGCCGTTGGCCTTCGCCTGCTCGAGACCGGCGAAGAAGGCCTCGATGACCGCCTTGTAGCGCTCGACGGAGAAGATCAGCGTGACGTTGACGCTGATGCCCTCGGCCAGGGTCTGGGTGATGGCCGGCAGGCCCTCTTCGGTGGCCGGGATCTTGATCAGCACGTTCGGCCGGTCGACGGTCTTCCACAGGTCCTTGGCCTCGGCCACCGTCTTGCCGGTGTCCTTGGCCAGGCGCGGGTCGACCTCGATGGAGACGCGGCCGTCGACGCCGTTGGTGGCGGTGTAGACGTCGCGGAACAGGTCCGCGGCGTTGCGCACGTCGGTCGTGGTCAGGTCGCGGATCGTCGCCTCGACGTCGGCGCCCTGGGCGGCGAGCTCACGGGTGCGCTCGTCGTAGGCGTTGCCCTTGGACATCGCGTTGGCGAAGATCGTCGGGTTGGTCGTGACGCCGACGACGTGCTTGTCGCGGATCAGGTCCGCGAGGTTGCCGGTGTTCAGGCGTTCACGCGAAAGGTCGTCCAGCCAGATCGATACGCCGGCCTCGGACAGCGCGGCGAGCTTGTCTGTGCTCATTACTGTCATCCCCTTCAGTTCTTGGTGTTGGCGATCGAGCGGCGCGCGGCCTCGACGACTGCTTCCGCGGTGAAACCGAACTCACGGAACAGTGTGGCGGCATCGGCGGAGGCGCCGAAGTGCTCGATCGAAACGTTCACCCCGGCGTCACCGGTGAAGCGGTGCCACGACTGGGCGATGCCCGCCTCGACGGACACGCGCGCCTTCACACCGGCCGGGATGACGGACTCGCGGTAGGCCGCGTCCTGCGCGTCGAACCACTCGACGCACGGCATGGACACGACGCGCGCCTTGACGCCGTCGGCCTCGAGGACCTTCTTCGCCTCGACGGCGAGCTGGACCTCGGAGCCGGTGGCCATCAGGACCACGTCCGGGGTGCCTTCGCTGTCGGCCAGGACGTACCCGCCCTTGGCGACGCCTTCGGCGCTGGTGCCCTCGAGCACCGGCACGTTCTGGCGGGTGAGCGCCAGGCCGGACGGGTGGTGGATGTCCTCCAGCACGGCCTTCCACGCGTACGCGGTCTCGTTGGCGTCCGCCGGGCGGACGACGTTGAGGCCCGGGATCGCGCGCAGCGCGGAGAGCTGCTCGATCGGCTGGTGCGTCGGCCCGTCTTCGCCGAGGCCGATCGAGTCGTGCGTCCACACGTAGGTGACCGGCGCCTTCATCAGCGCGGCCAGCCGGACCGGCGGGCGCATGTAGTCGGAGAAGATGAGGAACGTCGCGCCGTACGGGCGGGTGCCGCCGTGCAGCGCGATCCCGTTGAGGATCGAGCCCATGGCGTGCTCGCGGACGCCGAAGTGCAGCGTCCGGCCGTACGGGTTGGCCTGCCACATGTCGGTGGCGGCCTTCTCGGGACCGAACGAGTCGGCGCCCTTCATCGTGGTGTTGTTGCTCTCGGCCAGGTCGGCCGAGCCGCCCCACAGCTCCGGCAGCGGCTCGGCGAGGGCGTTGAGCACCTCGCCGGAGGCCTTGCGGGTGGCGATGCCCTTGGCGTCCGGCTCCCACTTCGGCAGGTTGTCCGCGAAGCCCTCGGGCAGTGTGCGGGTGGCCATCCGGTCGCCGATCTTCTTGCGCTCCGGGTTGGCCTTGCCCCAGGCGTCGTACTTCCCGGTCCACTCGGCGTGGGCGGCCTTGCCGCGGTCGAGCGCCTGGCGGGTGTGCTTGAGCACCTCGTCGTCGACCTGGAACGACTGGTTCGGGTCGAAGCCGAGGATCTCCTTGACCGCCGCGACCTCTTCGCCGCCCAGCGCGGCGCCGTGCGCCTTGCCGGTGCCCATCTTCTTCGGGGCCGGGTAGCCGATGACGGTCCGCAGGGCGATGAACGACGGCCGCTGCGTCTCGGCCTTGGCGGCCTTGATGGCCTCCTCGATCGCGACGACGTCTTCGCCGCCCTCGACGACCTGCGTGTGCCAGCCGTAGGCCTCGTAGCGCTTGACCGTGTCCTCGGACAGCGCGATGTTCGTGTCGTCCTCGATGGAGATCTTGTTGTCGTCGTAGAAGACGATCAGGTTCCCCAGCTCCTGGCGGCCCGCGATGGACGAGGCCTCGGAGGTGACACCCTCTTCGATGTCGCCGTCGGAGGCGATCACGTAGATGTGGTGGTCGAAGATGCTCTCGCCGGGCGCCGCGTCCGGGTCCAGCAGGCCGCGCTCGCGGCGGGCGGCCATCGCCATGCCCACGGCGTTCGCCAGGCCCTGGCCCAGCGGGCCGGTGGTGGTCTCGACGCCGTCGGTGTGGCGGTACTCGGGGTGACCCGGGGTCTTGGAGCCCCACTTGCGCAGCTGCTTGAGGTCCTCGAGCTCGAGGCCGTAGCCGGCGAGGAACAGCTGGATGTAGAGGGTCAGGCTGGAGTGGCCGGCCGACAGCACGAACCGGTCGCGGCCCGGCCAGTTCTGGTCGTTCGGGTCGTGACGCAGCGTGCGCTGGAAGAGCGTGTAGGCCAGCGGGGCCAGGCTCATCGCCGTGCCGGGGTGGCCACTGCCACAGTTCTCGACCGCGTCCGCGGCGAGCACCCGGACGGTGTCCACGGCGCGGGTGTCGGTGTCGGTCCAGTCGGCGGGCACGTTGCGCCGGAGGAGTGGGTTGTTCTCGCTGGTAGTGGCGGTTTGGGACACTGAACTCCAACTCCCGGTCATGATGGTTGCGGCTGGTCTTCCTCGTTCCGGTTACCCGTGCGCGCGGCTACTTATCTCAATCGATCCCGAAGGGACGATATTCCTGCTCGCGGCCATGCGCAGGGGCAATCGCGGCCCGTCGCGGTCAGCCTAGTGCTTGAGCCGGTCGAGGACCCGCGATCACCCACGGGATTCACCACGTCTAACATCGTTCGAGGGTTCAGACCGGCGTTCCACCACGGCCTTCCGGCACGGACCCGCCCGAACCTGACGCAGGGAGTGAAATGTCGTTGGTGAACGCTGCGCACGGACGCAGTGAGGACACCAGCGCCGTGCACCCGACCGGTGAACGACCGCACGGTGACCGGCGAAGCATCCGCCGGGTCGTAGGTGCCTACGCCGCCCTCGCGAAGCCTCGGGTGATCGAGCTCCTCCTCGTGACCACCATCCCGGCGATGTTCCTCGCCGGCCGTCAGATCCCCTCGCCGTGGCTGGTCCTGGCCACGCTGGTCGGCGGGACGATGGCCGCGGGCAGCGCGAACGCGCTCAACTGCGTGATCGACGCGGACATCGACAAGGTGATGAACCGCACCAAGCGCCGTCCGCTGGTGAAGGACTCGGTGCCGCGGCGCGGCGCGCTGATCTTCGGCTTGGTCATGGGGGTCGCCTCGGCCGCCGTGCTCTATTTCACGGTGAACCTGCTCTCGGCGATCCTCGCGGTCGCGACGATCCTCTTCTACATCTTCGTCTACACGCTCGGCCTCAAGCGGCGCACGTCACAGAACGTGGTCTGGGGTGGCGCGGCGGGCTGCATGCCGGTCGTCATCGGCTGGGCCGCGGTCACCGGCACCGTGCAGTGGCCGGCGTTCGTGATGTTCGGCGTCATCTTCTTCTGGACGCCGCCGCACACCTGGGCGCTCGGCATGAAGTACCGCGACGACTACGAGCGCGCGGGTGTCCCGATGCTGCCGGTGGTCGCCACCGCCCAGCACGTCGCCCGCCAGATCGTCATCTACTCGTGGGTGATGGTCGCGTGGACGCTGCTGCTGCTCCCGGTGACGTCGTGGCTGTACGGCACGTTCGCCATCCTGGCGGGCGGCTGGTTCCTCTTCTACGCGCACAGCCTCCAGGCGGCGGTCCGGCGTGGTGAAGAAACCAAACCGATGGCGTTGTTCCACCGGTCCAACACGTACCTGATGATCGTGTTCGTGGCCCTGGCGGTCGACTCCGCGATCGGGCTGCCGACCCTCGGCCTCCCGTTCTGAGCCCGGCGGAGTTCTTCGCCGACGTCATCGAGTCCGGCACCGTCCTGGGCGCCGATCACACGTGGTCACCCGAGCGGGTGGTGGCGTTGCTCGGCGACGAATTCGGCGACAACCCCTCGAAGCGCTCCCTGTTCCGCGACCACGGCTTGGTCGAGTTCTTCTGGGAGCGGGTCGAGCGACACTGGGTGGGGACCCACTTCTCGGTCCAGGCCCACCGGCTCCGGTATCCCGGGCCGGGGCTGGTCAACCGGGTGATCCGCGATCGCTACGGCGACTTCCCCGGTCTGGTGACGTTCGAGGAGGTCGGCGCGCTGCTCGCCGACCGGGGCGTCCCGCTGCGGGAGGTGCCGTACCGGGCCGAAGCGGGCGAGCTGCGGGCGTACTGGCAGCCGGACGCGCAGATCGTCGTCTCCGTCGTCGAGGGGTCGTACTACGGACGAGCCGGCGACCTCTACCGCGTCGCGAGCTCGAGCACCGGAATCCCCTGACATGATCCGGAAGATCGGCCTCGGCGCGGTCGTGGTCGTCGTGCTCGGGCTGCTGGTGTTCCTCGGCCGCGGCCGGGTCGACCTGGACCAGAACCGCCTGCTCGGCACCGGCTGTGCCATCCCGGCCCGGATCACCGCGGTCCCGGGACCGGCCCCGGACGGCGGCTCGATCCGGGTGGCCGAACCGGGACCGGGCGCCGCTGTGCTGGAGAACACCGGCACCCTGGCCGCCTATCGGATCCAGCTGACCTCCGGTGCCCGGACCGCCGAGGTGCCGGTGCTCCTGCCGGGGCAGCGCGCCGGCGTCGTGCTCGACCAGCCCGTGGTCGGCGCGGTGACCTGGCTCGCGCCGGAGGCACTCGGCGGCTTCACGCCGGTGACCGCCACGCCGGTGGGCGGCGGCGTGCGCTACCGGTCGGCCAACTGCCGGGCGCTCACCAGCCGGGGCGGCGCGGTGCTCCTGCGCGACGGCGCCGGGCGGCTCATCGGCGGCGAGCAGCTGCCCGCGGCGAGCGTGTCGTGCGCGCCGGGGGAGAAGGTGCTGCCGGTCGCCCTCCCGCCCCACAGCGAGGTCCACCCGTACTGCGCCCTCGGGGCGGAATGATCGCGCGGCGGCCGCCGTTAGACTTCGTTGGCTCTTTTCCTTGAGGCGAAAGCAGGATCTTTGTCTTCGGACGGCTTCTCCGCCGAGCTCGCCCGCGAGCAGGCGTACGTGACCACCCTCTACACGAAGCTCGACGCCGAGCGCGCCGACGCCCAGCGCCGCCTCGACGAGACCTTGCTGCAGACCGGCGGCACCCCGCAGGCCCGCACCGAGCGCGACGTCGCCACCACCCGCTACACCGACCGGCTCGCCCAGCTGGGCTCGGTCGAGCAGGGGCTGGCTTTCGGGCGGCTCGACTTCGTCCCCGAGAGCGCCGAGGAGACCACCTACATCGGCCGGCTCGGGCTGTTCGACGAGGACGACGACTACCGGCCGCTGCTGGTCGACTGGCGCGCGCCGGTCGCGCGGCCGTTCTACCTCGCCACCGCGGCGTCGCCCGAAGGGGTGCGCCGGCGGCGGCACCTGCGGTCGCTGACCCGCAAGGTCACCGGCTTCGACGACGAGATCCTCGACCTCACCGCCGCCGACCAGGGCCAGGACCTCGGCCTGGCCGGCGAGGCCGCGCTGCTCGCCGCGCTGGAGCAGCGGCGCACCGGCGAGATGAGCGACATCGTCGCGACCATCCAGGCCGAGCAGGACCGCATCATCCGCGCCCCGCTCGGCGGCGTCATGGTCGTGCAGGGCGGACCCGGCACCGGCAAGACCGCCGTCGCGCTGCACCGCGCGGCCTACCTGCTCTACACGCACCGCCAGCAGCTCACGACCCGCGGCGTGCTCGTCGTCGGGCCGAACAGCACGTTCCTGCGCTACATCGGCCAGGTCCTGCCGTCGCTGGGCGAGACCGGCGTGCTGCTGGCCACCATCGGGCAGCTCTACCCGGGTCTGGACGCCGACGGCGTCGAATCCCGCGAGGCGGCCGAGGTCAAGGGCCGGCTCGTGCTGGCCGAGGTGCTCGCGAACGCCGTCCGGGACCGCCAGCGCGTGCCCGAACCGGTCCTGGAGATCGAGTACGAGCACGACGTCCTGAAACTGGACCGCAAGACCTGCGCCGACGCCCGCACGCGCGCCCGCCGCTCGCGGCGCCCGCACAACCCGGCGCGGCGCCTGTTCGTCTCCGACGTCCTCGACGCGCTGACCCGCCAGGCCGCGCGGAAGCTGGGGGAGGACCTCCTCGACGGGCAGGACCTGACCGACATCCGCGCCGAGCTGGCCGCGGACGACCACGTGGCCGCGGCGCTGAACTCGTTGTGGCCGGTGCTGACCCCGGAGGGCGTGCTCGACGATCTGTTCGCCGACCGCGAACGGCTGGCCACCGCCGCGCGGAAGCTGCTGCCCGCCGCGGACCAGGCTCTGCTGGAGAGCGGCCGGGACGCGCACTGGACCCCCGCCGACGTGCCGCTGCTCGACGAGCTGGCCGAGCTGATCGGCGTCGACGACACCGAGGCCCGCGTCGAGCGCAAACGCCGTGAGCGCGAGGACCGCGCGTACGCCGAGGGCGTGCTCGACATCCTCGAGCAGGACGAAGAGATCATCGACGAGGAGCTGCTGCGCGTCTCGGACGTCCTCGACGCCGAGCTGTTCGCCGAGCGCCAGGTGGCGCGCAGCGAGCTGACCGCCGCCCAGCGCGCGGCGCAGGACCGGACCTGGACGTTCGGGCACGTGATCGTCGACGAGGCGCAGGAGCTTTCGGCGATGGACTGGCGGCTGCTGATGCGGCGTTCGCCGAACCGGTCGATGACGCTGGTCGGCGACGTCGCGCAGACCGGCGCGGCGGGCGGCGCGCGGTCGTGGGGCGAGGCGCTTTCGCCGTACGTCGCCGACCGGTGGCGGCTCGAGGAGCTGACCGTGAACTACCGGACGCCCGCGGAGATCATGGCCGTCGCCGCGCGCGTCCTCGCCGAGGTTTCGCCGGAGCTGGTGGCGCCCTCTTCGGTGCGGGAGACCGGGGTCCCGCCGTGGTCGGTGCGCGGCGAAGTGGCCGAGCTGCCGGGACTGGTGACCGCCGAACTGTCCGCTGTGGACGGTGGGACGGTCGCGGTGCTGGTGCCCGCCGGGCGGTTCGAGGAGGTGTCCGGGCTGCTCGGGTCGTTCGACGAGCGGCTGAGCGTGCTGACCGTCGAACGCGCGAAGGGCCTGGAGTTCGACTCGGTGGTGCTGGTCGCGCCGGACGAGGTCGTGGCGGGCTCGCCGCGCGGGCTCAACGACCTGTACGTCGCCCTGACGCGGGCTACGCGCCGGCTCGGCGTGCTCACGACGGGTGACGACGTGCCGGCACTCTCCGTGCTTGGCTAGGGTGCCCGGCATGCAGAAGATCGGGAAGATCGTGGTCGTCGCCGCGGCGGCGCTGTCGCTGGCCGCGTGCGGTCAGGACACCAAGACCCAGACGGCCGCGCCGGCGGGGCCGTCGGTGCCGTCGTCGGACGCCGCGCAGGCGACCCAGAGCAAGGGCCGCGAATGCACCGCGGACGACATCAAGACCACGGGGAAGTTCGGCGAAAAGCCCGAAATCACCATTCCCGACAGCTGCGACCCGCCGAAGAAGCTGATCACCAAGGACCTGTCCGACGGCACCGGGAGCGGCGCTAAGGCCGGGCAGCAGCTGAAGATGAACTACCTGCTGGTGACCTGGTCGGACCGGAAGGTCCTGGACAACTCGTACGACCGCGGCGAGACGTTCGACCTGAACCTGGGCGCGGGCGAGGTCATCCCGGGCTGGGACAAGGGCCTGGAGGGCATCAAGCAGGGCGGCCGCCGCCTGCTGATCATCCCCCCGGACCTGGCCTACGGCGAGGGCGGCCGCGGCATCAAGCCGAACGAGACCCTGGTCTTCGTGACCGACGCGGTCTCGGTCCCCACCGACAAGGGCTGACAGCGCCCCAATGTGGCGTTGGGCGCGTTGAACGCACCCAATGTGGCGGGGGGGGGGGGGGGGGGGCCCCCCCCCCCCGGGGGGGGGGGGGGGGGGGGGGGGTGGGGGGGGGTGGGGGGGGGGGGGGGGGCCCGGGGGTCCTCGTGGGCCTTGCGGGCGTCGGCGAGGGGGTACTTGCCGCCGATCCGGACGTTCAGTTCGCCCGCGAGGATGGCGTCGAACAGCTCCTTCGAGCGCCAGTCGATCTCCTCGCGGCTGCGCGTGTAGTGCGCCGACGTCGGGCGGGTCAGGTAGAGCGAGCCGCCGGAGTTGAGGCGCTGCGGGTCCAGCGGGGGCACCGGGCCGCTCGAGGCACCGAACAGCGCCAGCAGGCCGCGCACCTTGAGGCTGGCAAGACTGCCGTCGACGGTGTCCTTGCCGACGCCGTCGTACACGACGTCGACGCCCTCGCCGCCGGTCAGCTCGCGGGTGATCTTCGCGAAGTCGTCGCGGTCGTAGCGGATGACCTCGTCGGCGCCGGCTTCGCGGGCGAGCTTCGCCTTCTCTTCGGTCGACACCGTGCCGATCACGCGGGCGCCGCGTGCCTTCGCCAGCTGGATCAGCAGCAGCCCGACCCCGCCCGCGGCCGCGTGCACGAGCACGTCGTGGCCCGGCTTGACCTCGAACGTCGAGGCGACCAGGTAGTGCGCCGTCATGCCCTGCAGCATCGTGGCGGCGGCGGTCTCCAGCGAGACGCCCTCGGGCACCTTCACCGCGACCGACGCGGGGAGGACCTTGCGCGCGGCGTAGCTGCCGATCGAGCCCTGCCAGGCGACGCGGTCCCCGACCTCGAACCCGGGCGCGGCTTCGACGACCGTTCCGGCGCCTTCGAGCCCGAGGACGACCGGCAGCTCCATCGGGTAGATGCCCTGCCGCTGGTAGGTGTCGATGTAGTTGACGCCGGCCGCGGCGACGTCGACCAGCAGCTCGCCGGCCTCCGGAGCGCGGACGTCCACTTCGGCCGGTTCGAGCACTTCCGGGCCGCCGGTCTTCGTCACCTGCACTGCGGTGGGCATGCGTCCTCCTCGGGTCGGGTTCTCCCGGTGCAACTATGGCCGACGCCACGCTGTTCCGCGTTCCGGCGGGTTCTTGGTTATGGTGCGGACGTGTCTGATTCCGAAGAGACTGTTCCGCCGACCAGCGCGCAGCTGGGGGCGGCCCGCAAGTTCGTGAAGGCGCACGGCAAGCCGTCCCGCGCGGTGGTGGAGAACATCGGCCGCACGGGCGCCCGGGTGGTGCTCGTCGGAGCCGACGGCGCACTGGGCGACGTCGTGGTGCCCTCGGTGGCGACCGGCGACGCGCTGGTCGAGGCGGTCGAGGACCTGGAAGCGGCCACCTGGGACGCCGAGACGGTCCAGGCCACGAAGATCGGCGCGGAGCACCGCCGCAAGATGGCGGGCCGGTGACGGGCAGCGCCATCCTGGTCGGCTGCGCGGAGCTCCCCACGGGCGACGGCGACGACGACGCGCTGGTGCCCGCATTGTCCGCACTGGGCTTTTCGGTGGAGTGGGCGGCGTGGGACTCGCAAGCGTCGTTCGAGTCGGCCGACGCAGTGATCCTGCGGGCGACGTGGGATTACGCGTCCCGGCGCCCGGAGTTCCTGTCGTGGTGCGAATCGGTCCCGGCGCTGCTGAACCCGGCGGCGGTGGTCCGGTGGAACACGGACAAGTCGTACCTCACGGAGCTGCTGGGCGCGGGCCTCGCGGTGGTCCCGACGACGTCGGTCGAGCCGGGCGAGGTCGCGCGGTTCCCGTCGTCGGAGTTCGTGGTGAAGCCGTCGGTGGGCGCGGGTTCCCGAGGCGCGGCCCGGTTCCCCGCGGGAGCCGACGCCGGCGCCCACGTGGCGGCGTTGCACGCCGAAGGCCACACGGCGTTGATCCAGCCGTACCAGTCCAGTGTGGACACCGCGGGTGAGCTGGCGTTGGTGTACCTGGGCGGGATCTACTCGCACGCGTTCACGAAGCACGCGATGCTGGGCTCCACAATGGACGACTCCGGGCTGTACGTGCCGGAAAAGCTGGCACCGGCCTCACCGCCGGCGGACGCAGTGGCCCTGGCGGAGGACGTCCTCGACGCGGCTTCGGCGTTGCTGGGGATCCTGCGGGCGGAGCTGCTGTACGCGCGGGTGGACGTGGTGCGCGGGGCGGACGGGAAACCGTTGCTGCTGGAGCTGGAGCTGGCGGAGCCCTCACTGGGCTTCCGCCAGACGGACGAGGCGGCGACGATGAGGTTCGCCTCGGCGGTGCGGCAGCAGCTGGCGTAACCCGCCTGAGGGTGACCACGGCGAACATGAAGCCACACCGCGCGCCGGTGTGGCTTCATGCGTTCGGCTGGAGAGAACCGATGCCGGGGCTCAGTTCCCCGTGTTGCCGCCGCCTGTAATTCCCCGGTTGTCGCGCTGAACTTCCTGGTGCTCCACCCTTTCTCCCTGTGTTCTGGCAGTACGGAGAGTTGCGACCTGCGAAGCTGCGCCACCAGTGTACTAGTACACCAGGTCGTGCGGCGAAGTTCAGTCCAGCGAGGTGCGGCGGGGACCACCCGCGAGAGAAATCGGCACTTCTTCCGGTGGCCAGGTTGGCCACCGAAGTGAAGTCAGTACCCGATGTCCACGGTGTTGCCGGTGTTGCCGCCACCGCCACCGCGCTGGGCTGTGTTGCCGATGCTGCCGGTTTTCACGTTGCCGGTGTTGCCGCCACCGTCACCACCGCCGGCGAGTGCGCCGACGGCCGCCGCGGCCAGCGCGACCGTTGCCATGCTCAGCGCGAGCTTCTGCCGGCACTTCTTGTCAAGGTGCACCGCGAGTACCTTCCTTTAGGTTGGACTCACGGTAAGGACGAGTCGCCGACACGATCGAGAGACCCCGTTTCTCTTTCGTGTCAACGATCCTGTCAGACGATCATGGGATATCCGCGCTCAAGCACCGGCCCGCTTCGCCGCCACCCGGTCCGCCCTCGGCCACCGGACATCGCTCGCCCAGCCGAGCTGCTCGAACGTCCGGATCACCCGCGCCGAAATGTCCACCTGCCCGCGCAGCACCCCGTGCCGCGCGCACGTCGGGTCCGCGTGGTGCGAGTTGTGCCAGGACTCGCCCATCGACAGCACCGCCAGCGGCCAGAAGTTCGCCGCCTTGTCGCGGCTGGCGAACGGGCGTTCCCCGATCAGGTGGCACACCGAGTTCACCGACCACGTCACGTGGTGCAGGAACGCGATCCGCACCAGCCCCGCCCAGAAGAACGCCGTCACGACGCCCCACCAGGACCACGAAAGCAGGCCACCCAGCGCGGCCGGCAGCGCGAGGCTCAACGTGATCCACAGCCAGAAGTAGCGGTTCACCCAGCGGAGGTCGCCGTCGGCGACCAGGTCCGGGGCGAAGCGGTCCGCGTTCGTCACCTCGCGACCGAACATCCAGCCCATGTGCGCGTGCCAGAAGCCGCGCAGCAGGGCCGCCGGGGAGGTGCCGAACAGCCACGGCGAGTGCGGGTCGCCCTCGCGGTCGGCGAACGCGTGGTGGCGGCGGTGGCTCGCCACCCAGAAGATCACCGAACCCTGGACCGCCATGCTGCCCGCGATGGCCAGCGCCACCCGCAGCGGGCGCGACGCCTTGAACGCGCCGTGGGTGAAGTAGCGGTGGTAGCCCACCGTCACCCCGAGCGTCGCGAAGACGTAGAACACCGCGGCCAGCACCAGGTCGAGCCACGTCATGCCCCAGCCCCAGACCAGCGGGACGGCCACGAGGAGCGCCGCGAACGGCACCAGCAGGAACGTTTTCAGCACGATCATCTCGCCGGTGCCGCGGCGGTGCGAGATCAGGGGCTTGGGCGCCGAGCGCGTCGTCATGGCCGGACCTTAGCGACACCGAGTTACGGCGGGGTGGCCGCCGGTTGCTCAGGCAGTGGCGAGTTCCGGTTTCTTCGGCGCTGCGGTCAGCGAGACGGCCGGGCCGCGATCGCGGCTGCCGACCCACAGCGACGCCGTCGCGACGATCACCGCCATCGCGCCGAGCACGTGGAACGAGACCATCGCCTCGGGCACGCCCAGCGCGTACTGCAGCGAACCGAGCCCGCCCTGGGCGGCCGCGACCACCCACACCACCGTGTAGCGCTGCCAGAGGCTCTTCGGCGCGCCGGCGCGCAGCAGCTGCAGGCCGAACACCGCGAGCAGCAGCAGGTACAGCACCAGCAGCCCGCCGTGGACCTGGGCGAGGGACTCCACCGAGATCGCGAGGCGGTGGGTGTTGATGTCGCCGCTGTGCGGGCCGGCGCCGGTCACCGTGGTGCCAGCCGCGAGCACGAGCCACATGACGACGGCCAGCGCGACTAGGATCGAGCGGCCGGGGACCAGCAGCCGCGCCGGCTCGTCGCCTTCGCGGAACGCACGCAGCAGCAGGACCGCCAGCCAGACCAGGGGAGTGGTGGCGAGGAAGTGGATCGCGACGGTCCACCATTCGAGCTTGGCGAGCACGGTCATCCCGCCGACGACGGCCTGCAGCACCACACCGCCGGGCATCGTCCAGGCCAGCTTCACCAGGCGCTTGCGGCCCGGGTGGTCGATCTGCACGCGCCACGCGGTGATGACGGCGACCGCGGCCACGGCGATGACGACGCCGGTCAGCATCCGGTTGCTGAACTCGATCCACTGGTTGAGCGCGTCGATCCCGGAGTCGTGCTTGGGGACGAGGCTGCCGGAGACGCACTGCGGCCAGGTCGGGCAGCCGAGCCCGGACCCGGTGACGCGCACGACGGAGCCGGTGACGCCGATCAGCGCCTGCGCGAGAACCGCGGCGATCCCGACGGCCCGCTGCACGGCGGCGGACGGAAACGGCAGACGGGCGACAAGGCTGGTGAACGGCACGTGGTCGATGGTAGAGCGCGCGGAAAACGGGCTTTCGGCAGGTCCCGGGGCCCAGAAGCGTGCCACGGCCGCAAGGGACCTTTGTCCCGAGCGCGGGAATCGAAGGTCGCGCGGTTCAGCCTCGCGGCTTCGCCCCGCGCTTCGGACCCTTCCCCTGCCCGCGCGAGGCGTCCGGCAGCGCGTCGTCCCGCGGGTGGCCGGCCAAGAACGTCGCCACCGCGACCAGGGCGTTCAACAGCGCGGCCATCGCCGCGCCGGAGGCCAGGACCGCGACGGTGAGCGGCTCGCCGCTCAAACACGCGAAAAGGCAGACTGTCGAGCTCAAGAATACGACGGTGGCCCCGCCGACGGTGACCAAAGTCCGTGCTCGACCGGTTCGCGACGAAGATCGGTTCGACTTGGGCATCGGGTACTTCCTTGTCCGCAACGACGATGCGGACAAGGGTGGCAGGCATCGTAAGATCATGTAAAAGAAATGCTGTTACAGCGGTTTACTGTCGTATTACAGCTCCTTACGATGGGCGTGACGCCCTCGTAGGAGGTGGCGCGTGACACCCGAAGAGTCGCTCGCGGCGGCGCTGCGGAAGCTGCAGCTCCGGGCGGGCAAACCCAGTTCCCGGAAGATCGCCGGCGCGGTGGGCGGGGTGAGCCACACGACGGTCAACGAGATGCTCAGGGGGTCCCGCGTCCCGGCGTGGGAGCTCGTCGCGAAGGTCGGCGGCTTCCTCGAAGGCGACGAAGCCGAACTGCGGACGTTGTGGATGGCGACGCAGAAGACACCACTGCCCCGGGGCGAAACGCACAACGACCTCTGGGATCCGATCTACCTCGACCGCCTGGTCGTCACGTCCTTCGTCAGCGGCCGGGGAACGCGGGAGACCCGCACGACGGAGCGCTGGATCCGGGCCACGCGCGACGGGGTGGACCGCTTCGTCGTCCGCGCGGCGGCCCAGCCCGGAATCTCCCACTCCGGGAGCGGCCGGGTCACCGTCGAGCCCTACCTCAACTGCACGATCGGCAAGGTCAAGCCGGTCAGGATCTCCGAAGAAGGCGACGCGCAGCTCGTCGACGTGCTGCTGGCCGCTCCGCTCGACGAAGGCGAGTACGGGTTCTTCGCCACGAGGACCCGCTATGAACACCCCGCCCGGTTCACCAGCTACACCGAAATCGCGATCACCGGGCAGGGAGCGCGGGAAGTGCTGGTCCGCGTGCAGTTCTCGAGTGACAGCGTGCCGCGCAAGTGCTGGGGTCACGTCGGCGTGTCCGATATCGACATGCAGAACGAGCCGCCGCCCGGCTCGCGCCGGATCCTCACCGTCTCGTCGTCGAAGTACGTGGAGCGGAACGCGCGGGGCTTGCCACCCGGAGCGCGGGTCGGCATCGCCTGGACGTGGTAGCGACTCAGGTGAGCTTCGTCGTCCGGGAAGCCAACGCGCCCGCGACGACCGCCCACACCGCCAGCACCAGCATCGGCCCGGGAGCGAACGCCCCGTCGACCAACGCCGACCGCATGCCCTCCGCCAACGCACCCGACGGCAGCAGCTCCACCACCGCCGCCAGCCCCGAAGGCAGCGAAGAAGGCGCCAGCAGGATCCCGCCGGCCAGCAGCAGCACGAACCACACGATGTTGGCCAGCGCCAGCACCGCTTCGGCCCGCAACGCGCCACCCAGGAGAACGCCCAACGCCCCGAACGCGAGCGTCCCCAGCACCAGCAGCAGAACCGCCGACAAAAGCCCGGAGAAAGAAGGCGACCACCCCAGGAACGCCGCCACCACGCCGATGATCACCGACTGCAGCGCCACCACCAGCAGCGCCGCCGCGAGCCGGCCGGCCACCAGCAGCCACCTGGGCAACGCCGTTGCCGAGAGGCGCTTCAGCACTCCGTAGCGCCGGTCGAAGCCCAGCGCGATCGCCTGGCCCGTGAACGCCGATGACATCACCGCCAGCGCCAGGATGCGGGGCGTGATCCAGTCCACTTTGGACGTCGAACCCAGCGAGGACGCCGGCAGGATGTCCAGCAGCGACAACCCGATCAGCAACGCCAGCGGGATCAGCAGCGTCAGCAGGACCTGCTCGCCGTGGCGCAGGGTCAGGCCCGCCTCCACCCGCGCGTGCGTGCGCAGCATCCGGCCGAGCGAGCCGCGCGCCGGCGCCGGGGTGAAGGTGCCTTCGGGGAACGTCATGCCCGCAGCTCCCGTCCGGTCAGCTCCAGGAAGACCTCTTCGAGCGTCCGCTTGCCGACCTGCAGCTCCTCCGGCAGGACGCCCTGCTGCGCGCACCACGCCGTGACCGTCGACACCACCTGCGGGTCGACCGAACCCATCACCACGTACGTGCCCGGCGCAGCCTCGCGCACCGCGTAGCCCTCCGGCAGCGCCGCCGTCAGCAACGCCGTGTCCAGCCGGGTGCGGGCCTTGAACCGGAGGCCGGCCGCGCCGCTCTCGTCCATCGTCAGCGACTGGGGCGCGCCCGAGACGACGACCTTGCCGTGGTCGACGATCACCACCGTGTCGGCCAGCGCCTCGGCCTCCTCCATCAGGTGCGTGGTCAGCAGCACCGAGACGCCGTCGCGGCGCAGCGCGCCCAGGAGGTCCCACACCAGCCGGCGGGCCTGGGGGTCCATGCCCGCCGTCGGCTCGTCGAGGAACACCAGCTCGGGCCGGCCGATCAGGGCGCACGCCAGGGAAAGCCGCTGCTGCTGCCCGCCGGAAAGGCGCTTGAACGGCGTCCGCCGCGCGGACGTGAGCCCGAGGACGTCCAGCAGCCAGGCCGGGTCCAGCGGGGACGCCGCGCAGGAGGCCACCAGCCGCAGCATTTCGTCGGCGCGGACACCGGGGTAGGCGCCGCCGCCCTGGGGCATGATCCCGACGCGGGGGCGCAGCGCGGCCGACTCGCGGACCGGGTCGAGGCCGAGCACGCGCACCGAACCGGCGTCAGGCTTGAGAAAGCCTTCGCAGACCTCGACGGTGGTGGTCTTGCCGGCCCCGTTCGGGCCGAGCAGGGCGAGCAGGCTGCCGCGCTCCATCCGCAGGTCGAGGCCCTCGACCGCGCGGGTGGAGCCGTAGCTTTTCACCAGCCCGGTGATCTCGACGGCGGGGACACTCACATCGGGTCACGATACGGGCTCGACCCGCGCGGGCACCCGCGGGGACGGCCTGGAGAGCAAGATGGGAGCGAGGCGCCGCACGATCAGCATCCCGCCGCCGCAGACGACGATCGCCGCGACGTAGGCGAACGGCAGCACGTACGGGCGGCCGTCGAAGGTGCTGCCGGTGGGCGGGAGCAGGAACGGCAGGGCGGCCGACAGCACCGCCGCGGCCACCCGGAAGCGGGACGTCCCGGCCGCCGCCGCCAGCGGGATCACCGCCCACAGCACGTACCAGGGCTGCAGGTTGATCTGCAGGATCATCACCGCGCCGAGGGAGACGCCGAGGCCGATGATCGGCCGGTAGCGCCACTTGAAGCTGTCCCAGAGGAACTTGACCGTGATCGCGACGGCGACGAGGTAGCCGAGCGCGCCCAGGATCGGCACCAGGCCGTTGGTGTGGTTGCCCAGCCCGAGCGCGATGCCGAGGACGCCGGAGAGGTTGGCCAGCTCGGCGGTGGGGGAGATCCACGAGCGCACGAGGCCGGGTGTGTTGAACGTCGCGCCGATCCAGCCGAAGCCGAGCCCGCTGCCGAAGCAGACGGCCGCCAGCACCACGCCGAACCACGCCGCCATCGGCGCCCCGGCCAGGAACAGGTCCTTCAGCCGGCCGTGCCAGCGGCGCGCGACCATTACCGCGAAGAACGGCAGTGCGAACACCGCGGGCACCTTCACCGCGACGCCGAGCGTGATGATCGCCACGCCCAGCCCGATGTAGAGCAGCTCGCCCCGCGCCAGTGGCGGGGGAGTGTCGCCCTTCACCCGGATCGGCAGCCGCCGGATGCCCACCTCCAGCCCGGCGAGCATCAGGCCGACGGCGAGCGCGTCGTTGTGGGCGCCGGCGACGAAGTGGAAGATCAGCAGCGGGTTCAGCGCGCCGAGCCACAGCGCGGTGGCGGGCTGGACGCCGAACCGGCGCGCCAGCCGCGGCAGCGCCCAGACGATCAGGACCACGCCGGCCAGGGCGAGCACGCGCTGCAGCAGCACGCCGACGGCGATGCTGTTGCCGGCCAGCGGGGCCAGCCAGCCGCCGAGGCGCAGCACCAGCGGCCCGTACGGCGCCGGCGTCTCACGCCACATGTTCGACACGCCCGCGGTGTACGGGTCGGCGACGCCGAGGGCCTGGGCCGGGCCGAGGACGTACGGGTCCATCCCGCGGTGCACGATCTCGCTCTGCGCGAGGTAGCTGTAGACGTCGCGGGAGAACAGCGGCGGGATCACCAGCAGCGGCAGCACCCACAGCGCGATCGTGCGCGCGAGCTGGCCCTGCGACGCGAGCCGCGCGCGGTCGGGCCGGGCGAACCGGCCGAGCATCAGCCAGCTCAGCACCAGGATGCCCATCCCGGAGATGGCGATGGCCAGCGACACCGTCGGGATGCGGGTGAACAGCCGCAGCACCGGGATCTCCTGCACCGGGTTGATCACCGGGGCGGCGCCCGCGCCGAGGGAGCCGAGGGCCAGGAAGAGCGACCCGACCGTGCCGAACCGGCGCACGACGTTCAGCCCGCGCTGCTCGTCGGCCTCGAGGGGCAGCGGCTCGCGCGGGCGGACCGGCGAAAGCGTCACGGGATGCGCACCCTCGGTCGTGATCACCACCGCCTGCTGGTCCTGCTCGCCCACTGCCACGGGTGCAGGGTATCGGGGCCACCTCCGAGTGAGTCGGGTCACTGCCGGACACCCCGCCTTTGCGGGTCATCCGGAAATAAGACACACTTGTGTTGTGAAAAAGACGGATGCGGGTGACCAGGCGGGCGGCGACATGCCGCGTGCCGCGCATCCCGCTGTCCCGTCGCAGGTCAGCGCCGAGGGCAAGACCCGCCAGGAGGTCGCCCGGCTGCTGCTCGAGCAGGGGCCGATGACCGCCGTGGTGGTCGCGGAGCAGCTCGGGATCAGCCCGACCGCGATCCGCCGCCACCTCGACGCCCTGCTCGCCGACGGCGAGGCCGAGACCCGGGACGCGCCGCGCCGCGGACCCCGGGGCCGGGGTCGTCCGGCGAAGCTCTTCCTGCTGACCGAGGCCGGCCGCGCCCGCTTCGGGCACGCCTACGACGACTTGGCCGTCTCCGCCATCCGCTTCCTGGCCGAGCACGCCGGCGAAGACGCCGTACGCGCCTTCGCCGAGCAGCGCATCGAGAAGCTCGTCGGGCCGCACCGCGCCGCGATCACCGGATCGAGTGATCCGGCGACGCGCGCGGAGGCCCTCGCGACCGCGCTGACCAGGGAGGGCTACGCTGCGTCGACCCGTCAGGTCGGTGCCCCGGCACCAGGTCAGAACGTGGGCGCGCAGCTCTGCCAGCACCACTGTCCGGTCGCCCACGTGGCCGCGGAGTTCCCGCAGCTCTGCGAGGCCGAGACGGAGGCGTTCGCCGAGCTGCTGGGCACCCACGTCCAGCGGCTGGCGACGATCGCACGCGGTGACTCCGCGTGCACCACCCACGTTCCCGTCACGACGGGGAACAACCCGGCCCACCCCGAGCCGGGAAGAACGGTGTCCCCCGAGGGGCACACAGCACGGATCCCGAATGGAGGGAAACCCGCATGACTGCCGCTGCCGAGCAGCGCACTCCCACCACCGCGCCACTGAGCCAGGAAGAGACCATCGAGTCCCTTGGCAAGTACGCGTTCGGCTGGGCCGACTCCGACGAGGCGGGCGCCAGCGCCCGTCGCGGGCTGAACGAGGATGTCGTCACCGACATCTCCGGGAAGAAGTCCGAGCCGGAGTGGATGCGCGAAGCGCGACTGAAGGCGCTCAAGCTCTTCGAGAAGAAGCCCATGCCCAACTGGGGTGCGGACCTCTCCGGGATCGACTTCGAGAACATCAAGTACTTCGTGCGGTCCACGGAGAAGCAGGCCACCTCCTGGGAGGACCTGCCCGAGGACATCAAGAACACCTACGACAAGCTCGGCATCCCCGAGGCGGAGAAGCAGCGCCTCGTCGCCGGTGTCGCCGCGCAGTACGAGTCCGAGGTCGTCTACCACCAGATCCGCGAGGACCTGGAGGAGCAGGGCGTCCTGTTCCTGGACACCGACTCCGCGCTCAAGGAGCACCCGGAGCTGTTCCAGGAGTACTTCGGCTCGGTCATCCCGGCCGGCGACAACAAGTTCTCCGCGCTGAACACGGCGGTGTGGTCCGGCGGCTCGTTCATCTACGTGCCGAAGGGCGTGCACGTCGAGATCCCGCTGCAGGCCTACTTCCGGATCAACACCGAGAACATGGGCCAGTTCGAGCGCACCCTGATCATCGTCGACGAAGACGCCTACGTGCACTACGTCGAGGGCTGCACGGCGCCGATCTACCAGTCCGACTCGCTGCACTCGGCGGTCGTGGAGATCATCGTCAAGAAGGGCGCCCGCTGCCGCTACACGACCATCCAGAACTGGTCGAACAACGTCTACAACCTGGTCACCAAGCGCGCCAAGTGCGAAGAGGGCGCGACCATGGAATGGATCGACGGCAACATCGGTTCCAAGGTGACGATGAAGTACCCGTCGGTGTTCCTCATGGGCGAGCACGCCAAGGGCGAGGTCCTGTCGGTCGCGTTCGCGGGCGAGGGCCAGCACCAGGACGCGGGCGCCAAGATGGAGCACCTCGCGCCGCACACCTCCTCGACGATCGTGTCGAAGTCGGTGGCGCGCGGCGGTGGCCGCACCTCGTACCGCGGCCTGGTCCGCGTGGCGAAGCGGGCGCACCACTCGCGCTCCAGCGTGGTCTGCGACGCGCTGCTCGTCGACACCATCTCGCGCTCGGACACGTACCCGTACGTGGACATCCGCAACGACGAGGTGTCGATGGGCCACGAGGCCACGGTGTCCAAGGTCAGCGAGGACCAGCTGTTCTACCTGATGTCGCGCGGTCTCGACGAGGCCGAGGCGATGGCGATGATCGTGCGCGGCTTCGTGGAGCCGATCGCCCGTGAGCTGCCGATGGAGTACGCGCTCGAGCTGAACCGCCTGATCGAGCTCCAGATGGAAGGGTCCGTCGGCTAGTCATGTCGGTTACCGAGAACAACGTTTCCGAAGCTCTTCGCGAGGGGGCGGTCATTCCGGCCGCCTCCCGCGCGGAGCGCTTCACCTCCTACGACGTCGAGGCCTTCGAGGTCCCGGGCGGTCGTGAGGAGAACTGGCGCTTCACGCCGATGAAGCGCCTTCGCGGCCTGCACGACGGCAGCGCGCAGGTCACCGGGGAGATCACCCTCGACACCGACGCGGCGCCCGAGCTGAAGATCGAGTCGGTCGGCCGCGACGACGAGCGGCTGGGTGCCGCCGGCGTCCCGAGCGACCGGATTGCCGCGCAGGCGTACTCGTCCTTCAAGCAGGCCACCGTCGTGACGGTGCCCAAGGAGACGAAGGCGTCGAAGCCGTCCGTGCTGCGGATCCACGGCCCGGGCGAGGGCCAGGTCGCCTACGGGCACCTGCAGGTCCGCGCCGAGGCGTTCGCCGAGGCCGTGATCGTGCTCGACCACGTCGGCTCCGGCACCTACGCCGACAACGTCGAGTTCGTCATCGGCGACGGCGCCAAGGTCACCGTGGTCAGCGTCCAGGACTGGGCCGACGACGCCGTGCACGTCTCCGAGCAGCACCTGAAGCTGGGCCGCGACGCCGCGCTGCGGCACACCGTGATCACCCTGGGCGGTGACCTGGTCCGCGTCTCGCCGACGGCGACCTTCGCCGACAAGGGCGGCGACGTCGAGATGCTCGGCGTCTACTTCGCGGACAAGGGCCAGCACCAGGAGCACCGCCTCTTCGTCGACCACGCGGTACCGAACTGCAAGTCGCGCGTGATGTACAAGGGCGCGCTGCAGGGCGTCGACGCCCACGCGGTCTGGATTGGCGACGTCCTGATCCGCGCCGCGGCCGAGGCCACCGACACCTACGAGCTCAACCGCAACCTGGTGCTCACGCCGGGTGCGCGTGCGGACTCGGTGCCGAACCTCGAGATCGAGACCGGCGAGATCGAAGGCGCCGGCCACGCGAGCGCGACGGGAAGGTTCGACGACGAGCAGTTGTTCTACCTCCAGTCGCGCGGGATCGCCGAAGAAGCCGCGCGGCGCCTGGTCGTGCGCGGGTTCTTCCACGAGATCCTGGTGAAGATCGACGTCCCCGAGGTGCGCGAGCGCCTCGAAGCCGCGATCGAAGCCGAACTCGAAGCCGTTGGCGCCTGACCGCTCTCTGACTTAGGAAACGAAGAAATGGCTACCCTGGAAATCAAGGACCTGCACGCCTCGGTCACGACCGACGAAGGCGCCAAGGAGATCCTCAAGGGCGTCAACCTGACCATCAAGTCGGGCGAGACGCACGCGATCATGGGCCCCAACGGCTCCGGCAAGTCCACGCTGTCCTACGCGATCGCCGGTCACCCGAAGTACCAGGTGACCTCCGGCGAGGTGCTCCTCGACGGCGAGAACGTCCTCGAGATGAGCGTCGACGAGCGCGCCCGCGCGGGCCTGTTCCTCGCGATGCAGTACCCGGTCGAGGTGCCGGGCGTGTCCATGTCCAACTTCCTCCGCACCGCGGCCACCGCGGTCCGTGGCGAGGCCCCCAAGCTGCGTCACTGGGTCAAGGAGGTCAAGGAGGAGATGGGCAAGCTCGAGATCTCGCAGGAGTTCGCCGAGCGCTCGGTCAACGAGGGCTTCTCCGGCGGCGAGAAGAAGCGCCACGAGATCCTGCAGCTGGCGCTGCTCAAGCCGAAGTTCGCCATCCTCGACGAGACCGACTCCGGTCTGGACGTCGATGCCCTGCGCGTCGTGTCCGAGGGTGTCAACGCGTACAAGGCTTCGAGCGAGGTCGGCGTCATGCTGATCACGCACTACACCCGGATCCTGCGGCACATCACGCCGGACTTCGTGCACGTCTTCGCCGGCGGCAAGATCGTCGAGTCGGGCGGCAAGGAGCTGGCGGACGAGCTGGAAGAGAACGGCTACGTCAAGTACGTGGGCAAGTCCGAGCCCGCGTCGGTCTGATCCCCGTAGTACTACACCGAGAACGAGAGGAGTCGGCCCGATGACCACCACCTCGGCCAGCTCTTTGCCACTGGACGTGGCGGCCCTGAGGGCCGACTTCCCCATCCTGTCGCGCACGGTCCGCGACGGGAAACCCTTGGTGTACCTGGACTCCGGTGCGACGTCGCAACGGCCGACCGCGGTGTTCGACGCCGAGCGCGACTACGTGTTCACGTCGAACTCCGCCGTGCACCGCGGCGCGCACCAGCTGTCCGAAGAGGCCACCGACGCCTACGAGTCGGCTCGGGCGAAGATCGCCGAGTTCGTCGGCGCCGACCCCGAGGAGCTGGTGTTCACCAAGAACGCCACCGAGGGCATCAACCTGGTCGCCTACTCGTTCGGCAACGCCGCTACCGCGGGCCCGGAAGCCGCGCGCTTCGTCGTCGGCCCGGGTGACGAGATCGTCGTCACCGAGATGGAGCACCACGCGAACCTCGTGCCGTGGCAGCAGCTCTGCCAGCGCACCGGGGCGACGTTGAAGTGGTTCAAGGTCACCGACGAGGGCCGCCTGGATCTGTCCGATGTGGACGAGCTGATCACGCCGCGCACCAAGGTGGTCGCGTTCGCGCACCAGTCCAACGTGCTCGGCACGGTCAACCCGGTCTCGCTGCTGGTCGAGAAGGCTCGCGCGGTCGGTGCGCTGACCGTGCTCGACGCCTGCCAGTCGGTGCCCCACTTCCCGGTCGACTTCCACGCGCTGGGTGTCGACTTCGCCGCGTTCTCCGGGCACAAGATGCTCGGCCCGTCCGGCATCGGTGTCCTCTACGGCCGCACCGAGCTGCTCGAAGCGATGCCGCCGTTCCTGACCGGCGGGTCGATGATCGAGATGGTCCGCATGGAGGGTTCGACCTTCGCGCCGCCGCCGCAGCGGTTCGAGGCCGGCGTGCCGATGACGTCGCAGGCCATCGGCCTCGGCGCGGCCGTCGACTACCTCTCGGCGATCGGCATGGACCGCATCGCGGCCCACGAGCACGAGCTCGCCGCGGCGGCCATCGAAGGCGTCGGCGCGATCCCCGGCGTCCGGATCATCGGGCCGACGGACCTGAAGGACCGCGGCGCGACCGTGTCGTTCGTGATCGACGGCGTGCACCCGCACGACGCCGGCCAGGTGCTCGACAGCCTCGGCATCGCCGTGCGCGTCGGCCACCACTGCGCGTGGCCGCTGCACCGGGCCTGCAACGCGCAGGCGACCGTGCGCGCGTCGTTCTACCTGTACAACACGCTGTCCGAAGTGGACGAGCTGGTGGCCGGGATCCGCGAGGCGCAGAAGTTCTTCGGGGTGGCCCAGTGAACTTGGAGAGCATGTACCAGGAGATCATCCTGGATCACTACAAGCACCCGCACGGGCGCGGCCTGCGCGACCCGTTCGACGCCGAGTCGTTCCAGGTCAACCCGACCTGCGGCGACGAGGTGACGCTGCGGGTCAAGCTCGACGACGGCAAGGTCGCCGACGTCTCCTACGACGGCCAGGGCTGCTCGATCAGCCAGGCTTCGACGTCGGTCTTGACGGATCTCGTCGTCGGCCACACGCTTGAGGAGGCGTTCACCACCATGGACGCCTTCGTCGAACTGATGCAGGGCAAGGGAAAGATCGAGCCGGACGAGGACGTGCTGGAGGACGGGGTCGCCTTCGCGGGTGTCGCCAAGTACCCCGCCCGCGTCAAGTGCGCCCTCCTCGGCTGGATGGCTTTCAAGGACGCCGTCGCCCGGACCACCAGTGGAGCTGAGAAAGCATGAGTGAAGACACCGCCACGGACGCTCGCGAGGGCCGGACCGCCGCCGACCTCGACGCCGAAGCCACGGCCACGCAGGACCTCGAGCTGGCGAAGCTCGAGGACGTCGAGGAGGCGATGCGCGACGTCGTCGACCCGGAGCTCGGCATCAACGTGGTCGACCTGGGGCTGGTCTACGACATCCGCGTCGAACCGGACAACACGGCGACGCTGGACATGACGCTGACGTCGGCGGCCTGCCCGCTGACCGACGTGATCGAGGACCAGACGTCGGCCGCGCTGACCTCGGGCGGCCTGGTGAAGGACTTCCGCATCAACTGGGTCTGGATGCCCCCGTGGGGCCCGGAGAAGATCACCGACGACGGCCGTGAGCAGCTGCGCGCCCTCGGCTTCACCGTCTGAGACCGCTTTTCGTGGGAAGGCCGCTCTTCGGAGCGGCCTTCTTCGCGTATAACGACCTATACCGCGCGTGCCAAGCCAGCGCGTACAGGACCAGGGCGGTCAGAAACCCGCTTCCGGCGCCGGTGACGGCGAGGTAGGTCGCGTTGCCGACCACGCCGGCGCGGGTCATCGGGTCGTGGTGGGCGAAGAACGGCAGCACCTCCGCGGCCACGCCGGTCAGCGCGCCGGTTCCCAGGAAGACGAGCACCGGCCTGCGGTGGCGGGTGGCCCTCGGCGCGGGCTTCGTGGGCGCGGTGCGGTACCAGTTTCGCAGCCACCAGGCGAGGACCGCGGCCCCGGCGACCGTGCTGACGAGCTGGATCAGGCGTCCGACGTCGAGGCCGGTGACGAGCGGGATCCGCAGGAAGGCGAACCCGTCGTTCTCGTGGGTGAAGGCGTCCCAGCCGACGTGCGTGGCGGCGCCGATGACCAGCGACAGGGCGATCCAGCCCGGCCGCCGCCGGCTGAAGTGGCGGGGGAGGCGTTCGGCCAGCGGTTTCGGGGCCAGGGCCAGCAGGGGCCGCTTCAGCAGGAGGTGGAACACGGCCAGCAGGACGAGCGCGATCAGCGGGTCGAGCCAGAGGGCCGAGGTGAGCTCGTGGGTCTTGCTCAGGCCGACGCCGGGCAGCCGCGGCACGAACCAGAAGACATCGGGCGCGACGGACCCGGCGACGAGCGCGGACGGCACGAGCGGGTGTCGCGCCAGCGGCAGCACGGCGGCCGGATGACTCAGCGTGAACGGCACGTGGTTAGTATCCCGGGGTGGTTCTCCGGTCGATCCTCCTGTTCCTGGCGGCGGCGGTCTGCGAAATCGGCGGCGCCTGGCTGGTCTGGCAGGGCGTCCGCGAAAGCCGAGGCTGGCTGTGGATCGGCGGGGGACTGCTGGCCTTGGGCGTGTACGGCTTCGTGGCGACGCTCCAGCCGGACGCACACTTCGGCCGCATCCTCGCGGCGTACGGCGGCGTGTTCGTCGCGGGGTCGCTGGCGTGGGGCATGGTCGCGGACGGTTACCGCCCGGACCGGTACGACGTCATCGGCGCGTTGCTGTGCTTGGTCGGTGTCGCGGTGATCATGTACGCGCCTCGGACGGGGTAACCCACGTTCATCTCGTCGGAACTTTGTGTCGGGGCCGCGTTGGCGCCAGTGGTGCATTCTCCACCCAAGCCTGTTTAGGCATGCGCCTCCATATTCAAGGCAAAGAAGCTCGCCCATTGCTTGGCATGCGGATGTGTGCGCAGGCCGGCCAGATCCGGATCTATGATTATCCAGTCGGGGTCGAGGCTGTTGAATGGGTTTCGGACGATCATTGACAGCTGATGAAGTGCACGATCTCCTAAGTGATCCTCGGTTACGGGTGGATTGCTGTCCTCAAGAGCTTCTCTGTCGTCGAGCTGCATGCATATCGAATAGAAGCAGGCGCCCACGTATCTGGCCAGCCAGCCGAGTCGACGTTGCCTGAGGATTTCGTCGACTTCGGTGATTACGATCCACGGTGTGGCGGGCTCATTGCCTGCCGTCTCATCGCGCGGCGGTTTTTCGTCGATGAACCGCAGAATTGTCACACTCTTCTGAAGTATCTTCGCTGCGTAGAGATAGTCGCGACGTTTGCTTCTTCTGTTCAGTCGACTCAGGTGTCGGCCCTTCGCGGGGCGCAGCCATGACTTCCAGTATCGCCGCTCGCCCAGATTTCGATTGTTGGGCAGCCAAGTTCGCATCCAGTGTCTAAGTATCACTTTCCGTTGGAGCTTATGACTGATCTCTTCACAGAGTTCCTCGACTTCATTGTATCTGATTCGATTGTTTGCGAGCGTAGCCGCGTAACGGTACAGTGTCTCCGTGTGCTCGGGCCATAACTTGTGACAGTGGCGGTAAATCTGTATTGCTTCGGTGTATTTGCGTCGTTGCTCTAAAATTCCCGCAATACGCAGTGCGAGAGTCAGGTTGCCAAGAGATTTGGCGCTGGCTTGCCGATACAGGGGCAGTGCCTCATCTGGTAGGCCAGCCTTTTCCCTGGATAAGCCGCGGCGAAAGGCTGCGTAGCCTTGCCGTTGGTTCCATTGTATCCAACGCGGAGTCCGACGAATGATTCGCGGCTCCTGCTGGATGCATTCGATGCAGAACCCGCCGATCTCAAAAACTAGGTCTTCTACGCTCGGGCAATCGAATGTGCGAGCGGCCAAAATAACATTTCCCGGGCTTCGGGAGACTTGGACGGCCATCCGAAAGCCGCCTAGATTTGTGAGGTGGGTAGTCGTTATGTGGTATGCTGGTCTCGATGAGAACGCCAATTCATACAAGGCGGAGAGCCAGCCGTATGTAGATCTCGGAGTCTCGGCTGGAATGGTCGGCGTGGACACGTTGGGAAGTCCGGGAGTTGCGGCCCAGATTCCTTGCACATCTTCTGCGATGTATGCAGTAAGCGATGCGGTGATCGTTCTGCGAAGGTCGTCTTGGAGTCGCCAATGGGTTGTTGGTCGAAGGTCTTGTCGATGGCCTAGGCTGCCATCTTCAGTGGCCGCTCGCAGGGAGTCATTCATCTGGTGAACGATTACAGGGTATACGCCGCGTGATCTAAGCCTGTGCCACGCGCGTGAAGCTGCGTGGATTGCTCCAGCTGTTGCGAGCAAAATTAAGACGAGCGTTACGGTCTGCGTTGCAGTTGAAACAAAACCTGCGCCGATGCTCATGGTGGCTTTTCTCATCCCTGTTCGTTGGAGGCAGAGATTTGGGTGGATTCGGATCGCGGAGTCGTATATACGTGTGCGGACTTGTGAAGATATTGGGAGACGTCGGTCGGTCTGTCTAGGTGTTCGGGTCCGCGGATTCGAAATGCCACATCAAGCGCCGAGCGATAGTCATATTCGAATAGAGAAGTGTTGAATGTAGGGCTTTCAGCTCAAGGTGTGGTCCGATTGCGTCCAGGTGATCAGGTGTGCCCATCAAGTTCGATATGTCGAATTGATAACTGATGTCGCTGTCCTGTGGGCTGGGGGCTCTGGTGGATTCGAAAGCGTGCTGTAGCATTTGAATCCAAGCAGCGATGTTTGGGCCATGATGGGACGAGTGGAGACTTGTTTCGTCAATCATCTTGGGGCCTGTCACGAGAGCGTGGTAGGCTTCGAAAATCAAGTGAGACAACTCTTTGTTCAGATCTTGCTGTTCGAGTGATGCTTCTTTTTTGGTTGCCTGATCAGTCTCTTTGCAGCTTGTCAAGGAGCGTTCTCGTTGGTATTCCTGCCATGCCTGCTGGACGCGATGCTCTTGTCGCAGGGCGGCCAGGATTTTGTGCTGTGCACTCAGCAGTGCGATCTCATGTCTTTCGGGAAGTCGACCGAGTTGGTCCGGTGCCGCGTCACCCACCTGCCCTGCCCGCCCTTCATCCGGGTGGTCCTCCGCCGACCTTCCCGGCAGAGACACATTGCTGGGAGTCGGCCCTGCGGCGGGGCTTGTTACAGTTTATCCATTCTGCTCCCCGAACGCCGTAGGCGCAGGCGATCCCAATACGGCATCCGGCCGCGTCTATGCCGCCTGAAGGCGGGTGGTACGACCAGCATAGCGGCGCGGAGCATGGTCCAGCAGTTGCCTCGCGGCCCACAAGCAGGTCTCTCGCCTCGAACTTTCGGATAGAGACGAAGGTGGGATCAAGCACGCATCTTCAGCGGGCTGATCGGGACCGCCGTCCGGAGCGCCGGAAGACGACGAACAACAGCCGCAACCCCACCAGCGCGCTGACCACCAGCAGGTTGTACCCGAAGATCTGGTGCAGCGTCAGGTCTTCCGCGACGCGCGGCCCGCCCGTGCCGGTCAGCAGCAGCACCGCCATCAAGCCGGTCGCCGCGCCGACGAACGCCAGCAGGACCTCGTGCACCAGCTCGGTGACCACCGATCGGTCGCGCTCGTCGGAAAACAGCCGGACGTTCACCGAAAGCCGGCCCTCCTCCAGGGCCGCGCCGATCCGGTCGACGCGGCGGGGGAGGCGGCGCAGCACCGGCAGCAGCGCCATGACCTCGTTGACCGCGGTGCGGCGCAGCGAGTCCGGCCGGAGCCCGGCGCCCACCTGCTCGACGGCGAACGCGCGGGACTCCGCCACCACGTCGAACCCCGGGTCGAGCGCGGCGAGCGTGCCCTCGACCGTCGCCAGTGCGCGGAACACCGCCGCCACCGGAGGTGGCACGCTCAACCGGAAGTCCGCGACCACCCGGAACAAGCCGGTGAACAGGTCGAGGTCGGGGGTGCGGCCGGGGCCGAAGTGCCGGGCGACCAGCGCGCCGAGCGCGCGTTCGAGGCGCTGCTCGTCGATCTCGTCGGTGCGGTCGACGACCTCCAGCAGGCCGTCGCGCAGGGCCGCCGGGTCGCCGCGGTCCAGTGCCAGCAGGAGGTTCTGCAGCCCGCCGCGCAGCCCGGCGTCGAGGCGGCCGACCGAACCGAAGTCGAGCAGTCCCAGGCGGCCGTCGGCCAGGAGCATCAGGTTGCCCGGGTGCGGGTCCGCGTGGAAGACGCCGCCGATCATCACCTGGTCGAGCAGGCACCGCAGGAGCGACCGCGCCAGCCGCTTCCGGTCGGCCGCCGGCGCCTGGTCGAGCGGCTTCCCCGCCAGCCGGGACATCACCAGGACGCGCTCGGTGGACAGTGCTTTGTGGACAGTGGGCAGCGCGACGGACGGGCAGGAGGTCGCGGCCACGGCGGCGATGTTGCGGGCCTCGATGGTGAAGTCGAGCTCCTCGGTCAGTGCTTCGGCGAACCCGTCGGCGAGTTCGGCGACGCCGAGGGAGCGCGCCCAGTCCGCGCGTTCCTCGAGCGCCGCGGCGACGCGCCGGACGATGTCGATGTCGCGTTCGGCCTGCTCCCGCACGCCGGGGCGCTGCACCTTCACGACGACGTCCTCGCCGCTGCGCAGCTTCGCGCGGTAGACCTGCGCGACCGACGCGGCGGCCAGGGGTTCCGGGTCGAACTCGGCGAAGACGTCGTCGGGTGAGCCGCCGAGCTCCTCGGCCAGCACTGCCCACATGGCCGTCGCGCGGGCGGGGGCGACGCTGTCCTGGAGCTTGGCCAGCTCGTCGACGAAGACCGCGGGCAGCAGGTCCGCGCGCGTCGAAAGCAGCTGACCGAGCTTCACGAACGTCACGCCGCCCTCTTCCAGCGCCCGGCGCAGGGACCGCGCGAGCTTGGCGTGCCGCCCCCGCGCGAGGTCGGGGTCGCGGCGGCCGGTGAGGTAGCGGCCGAGGCCGTGCTTGATCGCGATCCGGCTGATCTGCGAGTACCGGCGGGCGCGCGAGACCTTGGCGCGCAGCGAACGCAGCCGGAACCCGCCCGGCAGGGCCAGCTCGGCGACGAAGAGGAAGATCAGCGTCGCGAGGAAAGCGCTGCCCGCCAACGGGATCAGCAGGCCGATGGCCGCGGCGCCGTTGTGCATCAGGGAAAGCGGGAACGCCTGCCCGATGCCGCCGGCGACGAGCCAGCCGAAGCCCGCGCCGCACAACGCGCGCACGGCGCCGATCCGGACCCCGAGCACCCGCCGCGACGCGACCACGAGCGGCCACAGCACGAGCGCGTAGAGGGGAAGGGTCAGCAGGCCCAGCAGGATGTCCATGCGGCTGAGCAGACCACGGCGGCAGGGCCGGACGGCTCACGCGGCGGCGGGACGCGGCTCCCTCCCGCGAGGGAGCTACTTTCGGCCGTGGCCGACCGGTCCGTGGACTTCTAACGTGATCGCTCGTACCACGGTGAAGTGTTCTCTGAACCGGACGAAGGAGACACGATGGACGTACGCGTGATCGGCCGGATCGCGGCATTGGCCCTGGCCGCCCCGGTGGGTCTGGCGATCGCGGTCGCCCCCGCTTCGGCGGCTGCGGTCACGACGCTCTACTACAGCTCGTCGGGTGCGCCGGACTACCTCGCCCAGATCGACCAGGGCGCGGCGAACTGGAACGCCGCCGTCACCGACGTGAAGCTGGTCAAGCGGAACACGAGCGCGACGATCAAGTTCCACGAGATCCACAGCGGCGGTTCGTACACGAACACGAACGGCCACGGCCGCGGCGACATCTACCTCGACACGAGCCAGGTGGCGGAGGGCTTCGACCCGACCCGCATCGCGGCGCACGAGCTGGGCCACAACCTGGGCCTGCCGGACCACTACACGGGTCCGTGCACGGAGCTGATGTCCGGCCACGGCCCGGGCACGGCGTGCAAGAACGCCAAGCCGTCGGCGGCCGAGGCCGCGAAGGTGCAGTCGTTGTGGGTGAACGGGTTCGCGGTCACGCGCGCGGAGTCCCGCAACGTCGCTTGATGATCGCTAGGCGAGCCGGTCCGCCCCGACGGCCACGCCGACGATCGTGCAGGGTTCGGTGCCGTGGTTGTGCCAGGCGTGCCGCGTGCCGTTCTGGACGACCACGTCGCCGGCCCGCACCGTTGTCCGCTCACCGTCGTCGAGCTCCAGCGTGACCTCGCCCGAGACGACCATGACGTAGTCGAGGCTGTCGGTGGTGTGCATTCCCGCGGTGCCGGGCTCGGTCGCCGCCATCGCGCCCGGCATCAGCCGTTCGAGCTCCGCCAGGGCGGTGGCCTCGTCGAGGCCGGGTGGTGGGACGAGCTCGCCCGGCGCGATGGTGTTGATCATGAAACGCGATCCGCCCGGCGGCGGGTAGTAGGCCTCGGCGCGGGGCGGCGTGCCGGCGTCGGGCAGTGTCGGCTGGTCGTCTCGGCCCCAGAGCCGGTAGGCGGCGCAGCCGGGCAGGAGTGCGGACGTGATGGGCTCGACGGCGCGGTCGTCGACCACTCGGGCCTTGCCTTCGGTGTCCTGACCGGTCACGACGCGGCGAACTGTCCGCTGGGCCATCTGATCCCCCTGGATACGCTTGCGTATGGATACGCCACCGTATCCTCCGGCGGAGGAGCGGTCAATACGGCGGCGTATCCTCCGTCCATGGTGAGGGAGTCGACGCGGCTGTCCGCGCAGGACTGGGCCCGCGCCGCGCTGCGGGCGATCGCGGACGGCGGGCTGGCCGCGGTCGCGGTCGAACCACTGGCGCGGACCCTCGGCGTGACGAAGGGCAGTTTTTACGCGCACTACCGCAACCGGGACGAGCTGGTCGCGGCGGCGCTCGAGGAGTGGGTGCGCAGCCACGGCAGCCCGGCGCTGGCCGGCCACGCCGCGATCGCCGACCCGGCGCGGCGGCTGCGCGAGCTGCTCACCGTGGTCGTCCAGGCCGTGCAGCCACTGGCGCCGTCGGTGCACCTGAGTCTGCTCGGCGACCGCACGGACCCCCGGGTCGAGGACGCGGTCGGCCGCGTGAACCGGGCCCGGCTGGAGCTGTTGACCCGGACGTACCGCGAGCTGGGCCTGCCACCGGAGCGCGCGGCGTCCCGTGCCCGCGTCGCCTACGCGGCGATCCTCGGGCTCCTGCACCTGGCCCAGACCGACCCGGACGCCCCATCGCCGGAGGCGCTCGCCGACGAGGCGACGGCGCTCTTCCTCCCGGAGCCGCCCACCGGCTGACCCCCGGGTTTCAAGCGCCCCAATGTGGCCTTGGTTGCGTCAGACGCACCGAAGGCCACATTGGGGCGCTCCACCGCGAGAGGGAGGCGCCGCGCCCCGGCCACCTGCGAAGATCGACCCGTGCGCGTACTCCGCCCCCTGACGAGCAAGGCGACCTACCGCCGCTGGGTCTACCTCGTCCTCGGCGGCGCCATCGCCGTGCCCTACCTGCTCTTCTCCGCCATCGCGGTGCCGTCGGTGCTGCCGTTCGTCACCACCGTCGAACGCGCCACCGTCATCGGCGGGCTGCTCACCCTGCTCGTCCTCGCCGGGACCGCCTTCCTGCCCGCCGTGCACGTGCTCGAGTCGACCGCCATCCGTGAGCTGCTCGACGACCCCGTGCCCGACGCGCCCGCGAAACCACGCACCCGCCGCGGCCGGCTGCGTGCCGCGGCGATGTTCGTGCTGCACGTCGTCGCCGGGTTCGTCGTCAGCTTCTTCAGCCTCGCCGCGCCCGTCGCCGTCGGGGTGTCGGTCAGCGCCGTCTTCACCGGTCACTTCCTGCAGACCGACGGCGGCGACGCAGTCACCGTGCCGACCGGCTGGCCGTCGGTGTGGCTGCCGGTCGTGTTCCTCCTCGGCGTGGTCGTGCTGATCTACGTCGTCCGGGCCGTCGGCGGGGCGCTGCGCCGGGCCGCCGTCCGCTTGCTCGGGATGACCGCCGCCGACCGGATCGCCCAGCTGGAACGGCGGACCGGGCAGCTCGCCGAACGCAACCGGCTGGCCCGCGAGCTGCACGACTCGGTGGGGCACGCGCTGAGCGTCGTCACGGTGCAGGCCGGCGCCGCCCGCCGGACACTGCGCACCGACCCGGACTTCACCGAGCGCGCGCTCGGGGCCATCGAGGAGTCCGCCCGCACCGCGCTCGACGACCTCGACCACGTCCTGGGGCTGCTGCGGGAGGAAGCGCCGGGCCGGGCGCCGCAGCCGGCGCTGGCCGAGCTGCCGACCCTGCTCGAGACGACCCGGCTCGCCGGCAACGAGGTCGTCGCCGACATCGGGGGCGACCTGGCCGCGGTGCCGGCCGTGGTGTCCCGCGAGGTCTACCGGATCCTGCAGGAATGCCTGACCAACGCGGTGCGCCACGCCGGTAGGGTCCCGGTGACGATGGTCGTCGACATCGGGGCGCACGGGCTCCTCGCCCGTGTCGCGAACCCGCTGGGCAGCGGCGCCGCGCGCGCCGGCGGCGGTCGCGGCCTGCGCGGGATGACCGAGCGGGTGGCGGTGCTCGGCGGCGAGCTGTCGGCCGGGCCGGTGGACGAGCGGTGGGAGGTCGTGGTGCGGGTGCCGTGGGGGAGCGGGCGATGAGCGTGCGGGTGCTGCTGGTCGACGACGAGCCGCTGATCCGCGCCGGGCTGCGGGCGATCGTCGACAGCGAAGCGGGCTTGACGGTGGTCGGCGAGGCCGCCGACGGCGCGGAGGTGCCCGGCCTGGTGGCCCGGCTGCGCCCGGACGTCGTGCTGATGGACGTCCGGATGCCCGCGGTGGACGGGATCCGGGCCACCACGCACCTGATGTCCACAGTGGACGAGCCGCCGAAGGTGATCGTGGTGACGACCTTCGAGAACGACGACTACGTGTACGACGCGCTCGTGGCCGGCGCGAGCGGGTTCCTGCTGAAGCGGGCCCGCCCCGAGGAGATCATCACGGCGATCAGGACGGTGGTGACGGGCGAGTCGTTGCTGTTCCCGGCGGCGATCCGCCGCTTGGCGGCCCAGCACACCCCGACGGGCGACGGCCTGGCGAGCGCGAGCTTGACCGAGCGAGAGCGCGAAGTGCTGCGGCTGATGGCGGGCGGGCTGTCCAATGTGGAGATCGCGGGGGAGCTGTTCCTGGGTGTGCAGACGGTGAAGACGCACGTGGGCAACGTGCTGGCGAAGCTGGGGGCGCGGGATCGCACCCAGGCGGTGATCCGGGCGTATGACTCGGGCTTCGTGACGCCCGCGGGGCCGACCACGTGAGCGTGAGCTGGTGGGCGCTGGGGGTATCGGCGTTTTTCCCTGACGGTTTCGGTCTTGTCGCTGGGATCGAAGGCCGTCTTCAAGATGGACGTCGTCGAAATCCTGGAGAGTGTCGAGAATTCGGGCTCCGCGACGCTCGAGTTTCGCCAAGACTGCCTTATTCGGACTGGCTCGAAACCCTCGCGAGCGTAAAGCGGGACGCTGCCGAGTTCACAACCGACAGTCGTGGCTCGTGACGCCCGCCGGCTGATTCGGGCACTATGGGGCGCATGACTCAGGTTGCCGCATACGACGAGTTCGCCGAGGCGTACACCCTCGAGAACGACACCAGCCTCATGAACGCCTACTACGAGCGGCCCGCCGCCCTCGCGCTCGCCGGGGATGTCGCCGGGCGGCGGGTGCTCGATGCCGGCTGTGGCTCGGGGCCGCTCTTCGGCGCTCTGCGGGAACGGGGTGCCCAGGTCAGCGGCATCGACCAAAGCGCAGCCATGCTGGCCCACGCGCGGCAGCGGCTCGGCGCCGACGCCGATCTCCGGGTGGCCGATCTGGCCGAGCCGCTGCCCTTCGCCGACGACACGTTCGACGACGTCGTCGCGTCGCTGGTGCTGCACTACCTGGAAGACTGGGCGCCGACGCTCGCCGAGCTGCGGCGTGTGCTGAAGACCGGTGGGCGGCTGATCGCGTCGGTCAACCACCCCCTCATGGTCAACCTCACGCACCGGCAGACCGGGCCCCGGCCCGACTACTTCGCGTCCTACACCTGGACCGACGAGTTCGAGCTGCACGGCCGCCCGGCGCGGATGACGTTCTGGAACAAGCCGCTGCACGCCATGACCGACGCCTTCACCGAGGCCGGCTTCCGGATCTCCGTGATCAGCGAACCCCATCCGGTGGCCGAAGCCCGCAAGCGGTTTCCCGACGATTTCGACCTCCTCGACACCTTCCCGAGCTTCCTGTTCTTCGTGGTCGAAGCCGGTTAGTCCAGGCCGTCGAGGACGGCCTGGATCGCCGCCGCCATCGATGCCGGGTCGCCGTCGGCCGGGTGCAGTACCAGATCCGGCGACGACGGCCGCTCGTACGGTGCGTCGATGCCCGTGAAACCCGTGATTTCCCCGGCGCGCGCCTTCGCGTACATGCCCTTCGGGTCCCGGGCCTCACACACCTCCAGGGGCGTGTCGACGAAGACCTCCACGAACGGGAGATCCCCGGAAATCGCGCGGGCCGAAGCGCGATCCGCGGCGTACGGGCTGATCAACGACGCGATCGCCACCACGCCCGCGTCCGCGAACAGGCGCGCCACCTCCGCCACCCGCCGCACGTTCTCGGCGCGGTCCGAAGGACTGAACCCGAGCCCCTTGTTCAGCCCGTGCCGCAGGTTGTCCCCGTCCAGGAGGTACGCCGGCCGCCCGGCCGCGACCAGCCGGCGTTCCAGCTCCACCGCCACCGACGACTTGCCCGACGCCGACAGCCCGGTCAGCCACACCGTCGCCCCGCGGGTCGGCCGGTCCTCGCGGCGCACCGCCGCCGTGTGCCAGACGACCGGGGACGCGACCGCGCCGGTGATCATGCCCGCCGCGACCGTGTCGCCGCTGTGCTCGTCCACCAGCAAGAACCCGCCCGTGGCGCGGTTGCGGCGATACGGGTCGAACAGCAGTGGCGCGCGCGTGCGCAGCCGGATCCGGCCGATGTCGTTCAACGACAGCGAATCCGCCTCGGAACGGTGCAACGTCGTCACGTCGAGGCGGTACTCCAGCTGCTCCACCGACCCGCGCGTCTCGGTCGTCGTGTGCCGGACGACGTAGGTACTACCCGGTGTCAGGGAAGACCGAGGGGAGAACCAGCACACCAGCGCGTCGACCTCGCGGGCCGACTCCGCGCGGTTGCCCGGGCGGCACAGCATCGCCCCGCGGCCCAAGTCCAGGTCGTCGGCCAGCTCGACCGCGACCGCCTGCCCGGTGAACGCCTCCGAAAGCGGTTTCCCGCCCGGACCCCACACCGCGCGCACCCGGGAGGTGAACCCGGACGGCAGTGCCACGACCTCGTCACCCGGCTTGAAGACCCCGCCGGCGATCGTGCCCGCGTAGCCGCGGAAGTCCGACCGGCGGATCACGTACTGCACCGGGAACCGTGCGTCGATGAGGTTGCGGTCGGACGCGACGTGCACCTCCTCCAGCTGGTGCAGCAGTGAAGTCCCCTCGTACCACGGCATGCTCGCGCTGCGGTGGACCACGTTGTCGCCGTGCAGCGCCGAAACCGGCACGAACGTCAGGTCCGCGACGTCGAGCTTCATCGCGAACCGCCGGAACTCCTCGCGGATCTCGTCGAACCGCGCCCGCGACCAGCCGACGAGGTCCATCTTGTTCACGCACACCACGAGGTGCCCGATGCCGAGCAGCGACGCGAGGAACGCGTGCCGCCGCGACTGCTCGAGAATGCCCTTGCGCGCGTCCACCAGGATCAGCGCGAGGTCGGCCGTCGACGCGCCGGTCACCATGTTCCGAGTGTACTGCAGGTGCCCCGGCGTGTCCGCGATGATGAACTTCCGCTTGGGCGTGGCGAAGTAGCGGTGCGCGACGTCGATCGTGATGCCCTGCTCGCGTTCGGCGCGCAGGCCGTCGGTCAGCAGCGCGAGGTCCGGGTAGTCCTCGCCGCGGTCGCGACTGGCGCGTTCGACGGCGGCGAGCTGGTCGGTGAAGATCGCCTTCGAGTCGAACAGCAGCCGGCCGATCAACGTGGACTTGCCGTCGTCGACGCTGCCCGCCGTGGCGATCCGCAGCAGCTGCATCAGAAGTAGCCTTCCCGCTTGCGGTCTTCCATGCCGGCCTCGGAGATCCGGTCGTCGGCGCGCGTCGCGCCGCGTTCGGTGACGCGGGTGGCGGCCACCTCGGCGACCACTTCGGACGGTGTCGACGCCGAGGATTCGACGCAGCCGGTGCAGGTGGCGTCGCCGACGGTCCGGAACCGGACAGTCGCCTCGTACGGCGTCTCGCCGTCCACGAGGGACAGGAAACGGGTGGCCGCCAGCAGCATGCCGTCGCGCTGCACCACCGGGCGCCGGTGCGCGTAGTACAGCGGTGGCAACGCGATCCGCTCGTCGTGGACGTACTGCCAGATGTCCAGCTCGGTCCAGTTCGACAGCGGGAAGACGCGGATGTGTTCGCCGCGCCGGTGCCGCCCGTTGTAGAGGTTCCACAGCTCCGGGCGCTGCGCCCGCGGGTCCCACTGGCCGTGCTCGTCGCGGAAGCTGAAGACGCGCTCTTTCGCTCGCGCCTTCTCCTCGTCCCGGCGGGCGCCGCCGAACACGGCGTCGAACCGGCCCTCGCGGATCGCCCGCAGGAGGGTCACCGTCTGGAGGCGGTTGCGGCTGGTCCCCGGCCCGGTCTCCTCGACGACGCGGCCGGCGTCGATGTCATCCTGCACCCTGGACACTTCGAGACGCAGGCCCAGCGCGGCGACCGTCTCGTCGCGGAACCGCAGCACCTCGTCGAAGTTGTGGCCGGTGTCGACGTGCAGCACGGGGAAGGGCAGCGGCGCGGGCCAGAACGCCTTCGCGGCGGCGTGCAGCATCACCACCGAGTCCTTGCCGCCGGAGAAAAGCAGCACCGGACGTTCGAAGGTCGCCGCGACTTCGCGGAAGACGTGCACGGCCTCCGCCTCGAGCGCGGCCAGGTGGGACAGCTCGTAAGCCACGGACACCGGAAAAAAGTAGAACATGTTCTTGTCATCGGTCAAGCGGTGCGCGATCCTGGGACGATGGACCTGGTCGTACTCGAAGAGATCCGCCGGCTGAAGTACCGCTACCTCCGCGCGGTCGACCTGAAGCAGTGGGACGAGGTGGCCGACACCTTCACCGCCGACGCCACGGCCGACTACGGGACCCGCGCGACCGGCGAGGAAGGCAAGCACTTCGAGGGCCGTGACGCCATTGTCGCGTTCCTCACCGAGAGCCTCGGCAACGGCATCATCACCGTCCACCACGCAGGTCAGCCCGAGATCGAAGTCGACGGCGACACCGCGACCGGGCGGTGGGCGTTCACGGACAAGGTCATCGTGCCCGAGCACAAGGTGATCATCGAGGGCGCCGCGTTCTACGAGGACACCTACCGCCGGGAGGCCGACGGCGCCTGGCGGATGACGCACATCGGGTACGTCCGGACGTACGAGTCGATGCAGTCGTGGGCGAAGGACCCGGGCTTCCGGCTGCTCGCGAACCGCTGGGCCGTGCCGGCATGATCGAGAACGAGTTCTTGTTGACCCGGCCGTTCGCCGACGCCATCGCCGAGGCCGAGAAGCTGATCGCCGAAGCCCCGCCGGCGCAGACCGAGCAGGGCCTGCTGGAGGGGTACGACTACCTCGCCGGGAGCATCCGCGCGTCACTGCAGATGGCCTGGGCCTACCAGCGCGACTTCCCGTACTTCACCGCGTCGACCGGGCCCTACACCAAGATGGGCCTGGACAACCCGGACACGCTCTACTTCAACGCCAACATCCGCGCCGACCGCGAGTACCTGGTCACCGGCGTCCGCGGCACCACCGCCGACCTGAGCTTCCAGGTCCTCAACGGCGACTACTCGCCGGTCGTGGTGCCCGACAGCCTCGCCGCGTTCGACGACCGGGCCATCGAAATCGGCGAAGACGGCCGCTTCGAGCTGCGCTTCGGGCCGGCCCGCGAGAACCCGGGGCCGAACTACTTCGTCCTCGGCGAGGGCTCGTCGATGCTCGTCGTCCGCGAGGTCCACAGCGACTGGGCGACCGAGAAGCGCGGCGAGATCCGCATCCAGTGCGTCGACACCGCGGGCCAGGCACCGCCGGTGCCGGACCGTTCGGCGCTGGCGAAGCGCTACGGCGTCACCGGCAAGATCCTGCTGAGCCGGCTCAGGACGTTCCTGGCCTTCCCGAAGTGGTTCTACGACAACCTGCCGGTGAACACGATGACCGAGCCGCGCTCGACTCCCGGCGGGCTGACCACGCAGTTCTCCTCGGCCGGGCACTACGAGCTGGGTGACGAAGAGGCGATGATCGTCACCGTGCCGCGCTGCGCCGACGCGCCGTACCAGGGCATCCAGCTCGGCAGCCTCTGGTACGTCTCGCTCGACTACATCAACCACCAGACGAGCCTCACCGCCGACCAGGCCCGCGTCGACCCGGACGGCAGGATCCGGTTCGTCATCAGCGAGCGCGACCCCGGCGTCGCGAACTGGCTGGAGCGCACCGGCCACGACCGCGGGTACGTCCAGATCCGCTGGCAGCGGCTCGCCCGGGACCTCGGGCCGGACGACGGCCCGGTCGTCGAGGTCGTCAAGGTCGACGAGCTGCCGGACCGGCTGCCCTACCACGACGAAGCACGCGTGACGCCGGCCGAATGGTCGGCGCGGATCGCGGCCCGGCAGGACGCCGTCGCCGCCCGGATGCTGGGGTGAGGATGCCGGAGCTGTTGCGGGACAAGGTGGTCGTCGTCTCCGGCATCGGGCCGGGCCTCGGCCGGTCGATCGCCGTGCGCAGTGCGGAGGCCGGTGCGGACGTCGTGCTCGCCGCCCGCACCGAGTCGCGGCTCACCGAAGTCGCGAAGGAGGTCACCGACCTCGGCCGGCGCGCCGTCGCGGTCCGGACCGACATCGATGACGAGGACTCCGCGGCGAACCTGGTGAGTGCGGCGCTGGAGGCGTTCGGCGGGGTGGACGCGGTGGTGCACAACGCCTTCGCCGTCCCGCCGCTGACCGATCTGGCCACTGTGGACCTCGACGCGGTCCGCAAGGGGTTCGAGACCGCCGGGATCTCGGTGCTGCGCCTGACCCGGCTGTTCCTGCCCGCGCTCAAGGAGAGCAAGGGCTCGCTGGTGATGATCAACTCGGCGGTGCTGCGGCACTCGCGGCGCACGTTCGGCGCGTACAAGATGGCGAAGTCCGCGCTGCTGTCGCTTTCGCAGAGCCTCGCCAGCGAGCTCGGGCCGGACGGGATCCGCGTCAACACTGTCGCGCCCGGCTACATCTGGGCGCCGAACCTCAAGTGGTACTTCAACTACCTCGCCAAGGAACGCGGCATCACGCCCGAAGAGGTGTACGCCGAGACGGCGTCCACAATAGACCTGCGGAAGCTGCCGGAGCCGGACGAGATCGCCGACGCGGTGGTGTTCCTCGCCTCGCCGATGGCGCGCGCGATCACCGGGCAGTGCCTCGACGTCAACGGCGGCGAGTACCACCACTAGGAGGATCCATGCGTCCTGGCCGCGAAGACGTCGGCACCGTCGAAGACCTGCACGCGTCGGCGGGCAAGCTCACCGGGCTGGACGACTTCGGCACGGACGAGTACGTCGAAGGCTTGCGTGTGCTGCTGGAGGCGTACGAGGCCGACGAGGACCTCACGCCGTACGGCAACAAGGTGCACCGGGCGATGCTGCGGGGCGCGCTGGTGGCGCGGCTGCTCAGTGAAGCGGGCTGGAAGCAGCACCCGGCTTCGGCGGAAGTGGCGATCGAACGGCCGATCTTCGTGACCGGCCTGCCGCGCACGGGCACGACCGCACTGCACCGGCTGCTCGCCGAGGACCCCGGGCACCAGGGCCTCGAGGTCTGGCTCGCGGAAGTCCCGCAGCCGCGCCCGCCGCGGGAGACGTGGGCGGACAACCCGGTGTACCAAGGCATCCAGGCCGGTTACGAGCGCCACCACGTTGAGCACCCGGAGTTCATGGGTGTCCACCACATGTCCGCGGACCAGGTGGAGGAGTGCTGGCAGCTGCTGCGCCAGTCGATGCGGTCGATCTCCTTCGAGTGCCTGGCGAACGTGCCGCGGTACTCGCGCTGGCTCGCGAAGCAGGACTGGACGGACGCCTACGCCCGGCACCGGCGCAACCTGCAGCTCATCGGGCTGCCGGACGCGGGCAAGCGGTGGGTGCTCAAGAACCCGAGTCACCTCTTCGCCCTCGACGCGCTGATGGCGGCCTACCCGGACGCCCTGGTGATCCAGACCCACCGCGCGCCGCGCACGATCATGGGCTCGATGTGCAGCCTGGCCGAGAAAGCGGCCGACGGCTGGTCCACGAAGTTCCGCGGCGAGGTCATCGGCCGCTCCCAGCTCGATCTGTGGGCGCGTGGCGCGGAGGATTTCCGCGCGGCGCGGGCGAAGTACGACGCGGCTCAGTTCTGCGACGTCGCGTACGAGGACTTCGTCGCCGATCCGATCGGCACGGTGTCCACTGTGTACGACCACTTCGGACTGCCGCTCACCGGTGACGCGCGCTCGGCGATGACCGCCTTGCACGCGGAAAGCCGTTCGGGCGACCGGAAACCGGTGCACCGCTACCGCTTGGAGGACTTCGGGTTGACGGCGGAGGAGGTCGACGAGCGGTTCGCGGGTCACTGACCGCCGGGAATCGCCTCGGCCAGCGCCGCTCGCGAGGGCGCGGCCGGGAACGGAGTGCGTGATCACCTACGACGGCACACCGACCCGCATGGTCAGCATGGCGTTCGGCCGGGTGGCCACCGCGCCGCACCTCGATCTTGGCGCCGCCCCGGAAGCGTTCGCCGGACTGCGGGTAGTCCAGGATCGCGTCCTCGGCGTCCATGCCCGGGACCTTACGCCGTGATCAGCTCGACGACCTCGGCCATCGACGGCCCGGCCGCGATCTCGGCGGCCAGCTCCTTCGCCCGGTCGCGGTAGCGCGGCTCGTCCAGGACAGCGCGGACGTCCCGCCGGAGCGCCTTCGGCGAGGCCGACGCGCGGGCGCGGCCGATCCCGGCACCCGACCAGGTGACGCGGGCGGCGACTTCGCGCTTGTCCTCGCTGGCGCCGACCACGACCAGCGGCACGCCGTAGCGCAGGGCGTGGTTCACACCGCCGTATCCGCCGTTCGTGACCACCGCGGCGCAGCGGGGCAGGAGGTCGTCGTACGGCAGGAAGTCGGCGACGCGGACGTTGGCCGGCAGCGGGCCCGGGCCGAGCGGCCGGCCGCACGTCGTCGCGACCACCAGCACGTCCTCGTCGGCGAGCGCGGCGATCGTGGGCTCGACGAGCCGGCCGAGATCGTCGTTCGCCACCGTGCCCTGGGTGACGTGCACGATCGGGCGGGAGCCGTCGAGGTCGGCCCACCACGGCGGCAGCGGGTGCTCGCTCGCCGCGCTGACCGTCGTCGGGCCGATGAAGTGCAGGGGCGCGTTCGGCCGCGGGTATTCGAAGCCCGGGCAGGTCATCTGCAGCACGCCGTCGCTGTGCAGTGGCCAGTCCGCGAAGAGCATGCCGGGGTCTTCGCCGAGCAGCGCGCGCGCTCGCCGCTGCGCGGGGCCGAGCACCCACGGCGCGAGGACCTTCAGGATCGCGCTGTTCGGGCCGCTCGGCACCGGGGGCATGAAGGGCAGGAAGCCCAACACGAGCACCCGCGGCCGGTGCGCCCGCCGCACCAGGTCCAGGCCGGCCATGAAGAGCGGGTCGCACAGGACGACGTCGACGTCGAGGTCCAGGACGCTCAGCTGGGCGGGCATCGCGTTCACGAAGTTCGTCAGCTCGAACCGCGCGAGCCGCAAGCCGCGTTTCCCGGCGCGGCCCGGGATCGAGCCGTCGAGGTCGGTCTCGTCGAAGTCGGCTTCGGGCGGCAGCAGCTTCACCTTCGCTGCGCCGAACGCGTCCCGGTAGCGCGCGCCGGTGACGACGGTGACGTCGTGCCCGGCGGCGAGCAGGGCCTCGACGATCGGCTTGGTCGGGCCGACGTGGCCGCGGCCGGGCTGGACGCAGACGAGCACACGAGCCATGGTTCCCCCTCAATTGGCCGATACGCTGTACCGTTCAATTATGACGATACCCGAACGGCGCCGCTACTCCTCGCCGGTGCGCGCGGAACGAGCCCGGCAGACCCGCGCGCAGGTGGTGGCGACGGCGGGGCGGCTGTTCGCCGAGCGCGGGTACGCGGGCACGAGCGTCCGGCAGATCGCGACCGCGGCGGGGGTGAGCCTGGAGACGGTCACGCAGACGGGGCGCAAGGCCGACCTGCTGCTCGCGGCGTTCAAGGACGGCTTCACGGGCAACCCGGACGCGGTGAACCTGGACGCGCTGGCGGGCGCGGCGGGTCCCGCGGACCTGGTGACGGTGGTCGGGCGGGTCGCGGCGGGGGTGCGCCGGTCGGTGCCGATCTGGCGCGCGTTCACCACGGCGGCGATGGCCGACCCGGCGGTGGCGGCGGCCCGCGCGGAGCTGGCGGTGGCCCGTCGCGAGGAGATCAAGGAGCGCTTGGCGCTGGCCGGTTTTCCGGCTTCGGACCGGCTGGCGGACGCGGTCGGCCTGCTGACGTCGCACGAGGCGTACGACCACCTGACCAGCGTGTGCGGCTGGCCGCACGAGGACTACGTGACCTGGGCCGCCGCGGCGATCCAGGCCCAGCTGACCCGCTAGCCGACCGCGGCCTGCAAGCCGCGGGTGCCGATGCCGCGCAGGACTTCGACGCGGTCCGAGCCCGGGCGGCTCAGCACCCAGCTCGACCCCGGCACCGCCTTCGCGCGCTTCTTCAGCGGCGCCAGCAGCCGTGAAACCTCCTGGTACGACCGGATCGCGCCGCTCGCGCAGACCAGCGTCGCCAGCGAGACAGTCACCGGGAGGCCGTCCGCCGTCCAGCGGTGGTCCAGCAACGCGCCCGCGACCGCCGCGATCTCGTCGACGTCGCAGACCACCAGGAAGTCGTCGCCGCCGACGTGGCTCACGCGCATCCGCCGGAGCTGCCCGGACAACGACGTCAGCGCGCCGCCCAGCTCGCGGATCAGGTCGTCGCCCGCGGCGAAGCCGGCCGTGTCGTTGACCGTCTTGAACGAGTCGATGTCCAGCCACGCCGCCACGAACGGCTCGCCGATGGTGATCCGGCGGGCGACGTCACGGGCGACGGTGTCGCTGCCCGGCAGCCGGGTGAGCGGGTTCAGCGCCGCCGCGGCCTCGACCTTCGCCTCGGCGACCCCGCGCACCACCTCGGTCACCAGCACGACGCCCACGCACCGGCCGACCTCGTCGACCACCACGACGTCGTCGCCGGTGCGGCCCCAGTCGGCGTCGGTGACCAGCTCGAGGAACTCCATCGCGCCCGCGCGGGCCTCGATCGTGTGCGGGGTGTCGGCGAGCCGGGCCGCCGGGCGCTTCGCGTGCAGCGCGTGCCCGTACGGGCCGGTGACCGCGACCAGGAACCGGGTCCGGTCGACCGACCAGCGCGGCCGCTTCAGCTCGTCGACCCCGATGACGCCGCTCGGCGCGTCCGCCGCCGCCAGCAGCTCGCGCACGTCGTCGCAGGTCGCGGTCTCCGGCAGCGTCGTGGCCGGGCGGAGGAAGTCGCCCACGCACTGGGCCGGCGCCGGGCCGGCGGCGGCGCGGCCGCGGGTGAGCAGCGCCGGGGCGGGGCCGGCAGCGGTCGGCGGGGCCAGCAGGTGGCCCTGGGCGATCCGGACGCCGAGGCCGCGGACGGCGTCGAGCTGGACGTCGGTCTCGACGCCGGTCGCGACCAGCCGGGTGTCGGTGCGGTTCGTGTAGTGCAGCAGCGCCTCGACGACGGCGACCGACGCCGGGTCGTCCGGCAGGCCGCGCAGCACGGTGCGGTCGAGCTTGACCAGGTCGACCGGCGCTTCGACGAGCAGGTTGAGCGGCAGGTCGCCGCGGCCGAGGCCGTCGAGGGCGAGCCGGAAGCCGAGCTCGGTGAGCGTCCGCATGCCGGCCAGCGCGCGTTCGGCGGGCAGCGGCGCGAACGGCGGCCCGATCTCGAGGACGACGTCGCGGGTGCGGCGCCCGGTGTCCCCGAGCTCGGCCAGGAGGTCGTCGAACATCGCCGCCGGCGCGGCGAGGGTGCGGGCGGAGAGGTTGAGGTGCAGGGGGAGGGTCGTCTCGTCCTGCCGGACGGCGGCGATCGCGAGGCCGAGGTCCACCTCGGCGAGACGGCCTTCGCGGCGCGCCTCCGTGAGCAGCTCCGGGACGGTTCCGTGGCCCGGCCTGGCCAGCGCTTCGTGCGCCACGACGCCTCCGGTGTGGAGGCTGTACAGCGGCTGGAAGGCGAAGCGGACCGCGCGTGGCGACTTCACGCCCCGATCGTCGCCGCTGGCGCGGCGAAACGAAACCGATGTCGACTGATGTTCACCACCGATACCCGAATCGGAGTAACGCTGCGTGACTCCGGCCACTATTTCAGGGTTGACTTATATAAGTCGCTAGTTGTAGTTTGGCCGGGTGCACGCGTTCGACGTCCTCGGCGACCCGGTCCGCCGCCGGATCCTCGAGCTGCTGGCCGACGGCGAACGGGCCGCCGGCGCGGTGACCGAGGTGATCCGGGCCGAGTTCGGCATCTCGCAGCCGGCCGTGTCGCAGCACCTGAAGGTCCTGCGTGAGAACGGCTTCGCGGTCGTCCGCCAGGACGGCACGCGGCGGCTGTATGCGGTCGGTCACGCACCGTTGCGGGATGTCGACGTGTGGCTCGACCGGTTCCGCCGGTTCTGGACCCCGCCGCTGGACGCCCTGGCCACCGAGATCGCCCGCGGCAAACGCGCCCGGCGGCTCACCGAATCCGTCGAAGAAGGAGAAAGTTCGTGATCGACGTCAGTCACCAGATCAGCGCCGTCCGCCGCACGGTCGGCAAGCGCGTGCTCGACGCGGGGGAGGCCCGCGTCATGACGATCAGCCAGGTCTACGACACCGACGTCGACGACATGTGGGACGCGGTGACGAACGCCGAGCGCATCCCGCGCTGGTTCCTGCCGGTGACCGGCGAGCTGAAGGTGGGCGGCAAGTACCAGCTGGAGGGCAACGCGGGCGGCACGGTCGAGCGCTGCGACCCGCCGAAGAGCTTCACGGCGACGTGGGAGATGAACGGCGGCGTCAGCTGGATCGAGGTCCGCCTGGCGCCGGAAGGGTCGGGCACGCGGTTCGAGCTGGAGCACGTGGCCCACGTCGACGACCACTGGGACCAGTTCGGCCCGGGCGCGGTGGGCATCGGCTGGGACATGGCCCTGACGGCGCTGGTCCGTCACCTGGCGGCGGACCCGTCGTACGTCGTCGACCCGGCGGAGGCGATGGCCTGGATGGCATCGCCGGAGGGCATCGAGTTCGTGACGGCGGCGGGCGAAGCCTGGTACGAGGCACACGCGGCGTCGGGCGAGGACGAGGCGACGGCCCGCGCCCAGGCCGACCGTTGCCTGGCGGCTTACACCGCCCAGCCGGAGTCCTGAACGCCCGTGTCGACCCTCCGATCACGAGTGATGCCCCTTCAATCACACGTGATGCCCGTCCAGTCACGAGTGATGCCCGTCGGCGCACGAGGGGCCGGTGTGCGGCGAGGGGCATCACGTGTGATCAGAGGGGCATCACGCGTGATTGGGGAGGCATCACTCGTGATTGGGGGGACGACGCGGCTTAGCGGTCGGTGTACTTGATCGCCGTCAACGTGATCACCGCGTCGGGCTGGACCTCCGTGCCCGGCGCGGGATCCTGGGCGGTCTGGACCCAGTTGCGGTCCATGACCAGGGCCCGGCCCTGGCCCGTGCCGTCGACCTCGCGCAGGTTGTAGAGGCCCGCGCGCTGCATCGCGTTCTGGGCGTCCTGGTGGTTCATGCCTGATACGTCCGGGACCTTGATCATTGCGGCCGAGGTCGTGGTGGTCGCGGCGCGCGGGGCGGTGGACACGCCGGGGCCGGCGGGTGCGCTGCCGCAGGCGGTGAGCGCGGCGCCGAGCACCAGGGCGGCGGCAACGAGGGTCGAGCGGGTCATGGCGGCTCCTCTCACCCACGAGTACCCGCGGCGCGCCCCCTAGGTTGCCCATCGATCGGGTGAAAGAACACCGGCCGGATAAGGTCGGGCGCATGGATCAGGGCAGCGAACTCACCGACCCGCGGGCCGCGCGGCGTGATCCCGTGGCGAACGTCGGCGGGTTCACCGACCTGGCGACCAGCCCGTTCCGGATCGACCGCGACCGGATCGCCGCCTCGCCGTTCTTCGCCCGGCTCGGCGGCGTGACGCAGGTGGTCAGCGCCGGGGGCGCCGGGCTGCTGCACAACCGGCTCACCCACAGCCTCAAGGTCGCGCAGGTCGCCCGCGCCATCGCCGAGCGGATCACCACCGGTGCCGACGCCGGCCTCGCCGACAAGCTCGGCGGCTGCGATCCCGACGTCGCCGAGGCCGCCGCGCTCGCGCACGACCTCGGGCACCCGCCGTTCGGGCACCTCGGGGAGCAGACGCTCGACCGCATCGCCCGGCACCGCTTCGGCCTCGCCGACGGCTTCGAGGGCAACGCGCAGACCTTCCGGATCATCACCACGACCGACGTGCGCGGCCCGTCGGCGATCGGGCTCGACCTCACCACCGCCGTGCGCGCCGCCGTCCTGAAGTACCCGTGGCTGCGGCTGCACCACCCCGCGCCGCACCCGTCCACGCTGGACCTGCCGCCGCGCGGCGCCGGCGAGCCGGACGGGGCACCCGGCACCGGCGCGGCCAAGTTCTCCGCTTACGCCACCGAGCTCGACGACTTCGAGCAGGCCCGCGCGGCCTTCGCCGGGCGCGTCGAGGGCTGGCAGCAGACCGTCGAAGCGTCCGTGATGGACACCGCCGACGACATCGCCTACGCCATCCACGACCTGCAGGACTTCCACCGCATCGGCGTCCTGCAGCACGCGCCGGTCGCGGCCGAGCTGGGGGAGTGGCTCGAGCACGCCGAAGAGCTGGCCGGCCTCGACGACGAGACGCTGCACGCCGAGCTGCGCCGCCCCGGCCGCTCGCTCGAACGCGTCCGCCGTCGCATGCACGTGAAGGACGCCTGGATCGTCGACGACGACGCGTTCGCCGCCGCGGTGGCGCGGGTGCGCGCCGAGCTGGTCGACGGCCTGCTCGCCGCCGAGTTCGACGGCTCCATCGAGGCCGAGCAGGCGACGGCGGCGTTCTCCGCGAACTGGACGGCCCGGCTCGTCGACGGCGTCTTCGTGCTCGCCGCACCGTCCACACGCACCGGTCACGTGTCGCTGCGGCCCGCGCAGTGGCACGAGGTCCAGGTCCTGAAGTTCGTGCACCGCCGGTTCGTGCTGCTGCGCCCCGACCTCGCGCTGCACCAGCGCGGCCAGGCGGGCGTGGTCTCGAGCCTGGTCGACGCGCTCGACGCGTGGCTGCTCGACCGCGACGAGCTGTCCCGGCTGCCGCGCCGGCTGCACGACCTCGTCGAGCTGGCGCACCGCGAGTACACCGACCTGGCCCGCCACCGCCCGGAGCTCCTGGTCGGCGCGACCGGCGAGCCGGTGACCGGCGCCGACGCGGTGCGCGGCCTGGCCCGCGGCCGCGCGGTGGTGGACTTCGTGGCTTCGCTGACCGACAAGCAGGCGGTGACCTTGCTGGACGCGTTGTCGGGTCGGGCCGCCCAGCCGTGGTCGGACTCGTTTGTCCTGTGAGTGTCCCGTGGGCAATTCACGGTTGCGCTGAACGGCCTACGACATCCGTCCGGTTCGGGAAATTATCCGTCCTTTGTCACTCCAACGGCCGCTTTTTACGGACAACGCACCGTACTTAGCTTGATCCTGCCGGTGATCACCGGCGATCGGTCAGCGTGAGTCGGGGCACGCGCCTGGAGAATCGGAGGGCGCACGTGCGTCGTACCCGTTCCACGAGATCGAGATCCACTGTGCTCACAGCCGGGGCCGCGGCGCTGCTCGCTGCCCTCGGCCTCGTGTCGCCGCCCGCCGCGGGCGCCGCCACCGCGTCCACTCCGGACGCCTTCACCGCCACCGCGCAAACGCAGATCGCCGCCCTGCAGGCGGTCAAGGCCGGCCGCACCGCCGCCGAGTCCAAAGTAGACAGCAAGCTGCTCGTCGCCGAAAAGGGCGCGGCCAAGCAGCTGAACGCCCTCCAGTCCGGCGCCGCCGTCTCGCAGGCCGGGACCGTCCTGGTCGACATCCGCGCGAGCAAGGTCTCGCCGGACCTGCTCGCCGGGCTCACCAAGGCCGGCGCGGGCATCCGCGCGGTGTCCGACCGCTACGGCAGCGTCCGCGCCGAGGTGCCGCTGGCCAAGGTCGGCGAGATCGCCGCGCGCGCCGACGTCAAGCGCGTCGAGCGGGCCGACCAGGCGATGACCGCCCGCGAACTGGCCACGCCCACGACGACCCCGGTCAAGACCGAGACCAAGCAGCAGAAGGCCGACCGCATCGCCGGCGAGCTCCAGAAGGCGGTTTCCGCCAAGAGCAAGCGCAGCGCCGCGGCCGCCGCGACCCTCACCAGCGAAGGCGACCGCGCCCACAACGCCGACATCGCCCGCCAGCAGTTCGGCGTCACCGGCGTCGGCGTCAAGGCGTGCGCGCTGTCCGACGGCGTCGACTCGCTGGCCGCTTCGGTGGCCAAGGGCGAGCTTCCGCCCGACGTCGACGTCATCGCCGGCCAGGAGGGCGACGGCGACGAGGGCACCGCGATGCTCGAGATCATCCACGACCTCGCGCCGAACGCGAAGCTGGGCTTCGCCTCCGCCTTCAACTCCGACGCCAGCTTCGCGGACAACATCCGCAAGCTGCGCTTCGAGTCGCACTGCGACGTCATCGTCGACGACGTCATCTACTTCAAGGAATCCCCGTTCCAGGACTGGATCATCGCCCAGGCCGTGAACGACGTGACCGCGAACGGCGCGCTCTACTTCTCGTCCGCGGGCAACGAAGGCAACGTCACCGACGGCACCGCCGCGCACTGGGAAGGCGACTTCGTCGACTCGGGCAAGTCGGTCGGCAAGTTCGCCGGCACCGCGCACAACTTCGCCGGCGCCGCGGGCAACCAGATCTACGAGCCCATCTCGAACGCGTCCTCGGCCAACATCCCGGTGACGCTGCACTGGTCCGACCCGCTCGGCCACTCGTCGAACGACTACGACCTCTACCTGCTCAACTCCGCGGGCGCCGTGGTCGACTTCAGCCAGGACGTCCAGGACGGCACCCAGGACCCGTACGAGATCCTGGCGACGCCGGCCTTCGGCGGCACCGGGCTGCGTCTGGCCGTCGTGAAGTTCTCCGGTGAGGGCCGCTACCTGTCGCTGTCCGCGCTGCGCGGCCGGTTCTCCGACTCGGCGGACGGCCTCAAGGCCTTCAACACCCCGGGCGTGACGGTCGGCCACTCGGCGACGCGGGACGCCTTCAGCGTCGCGGCCGCTCCGGCGGCGAAGGCCTTCGGCCGGCTCCTCGAGCCGGGCGACCCGGCCAACCCGACCGGCCCGTACCCGGGCGCGTTCTCCGGCGCCACCAAGGCCGAGCGGTTCACCTCCGACGGCCCGCGCCGCGTGTTCTACGAGGCGGACGGCACGCCGATCACCCCGGGCAACGTGTCTTCGACCGGTGGTGAGGTCCGGAACAAGCCGGAGATCACCGCGGCCGACGGCGTCACCACCAGCGTGACCGGGTTCAACCCGTTCTTCGGCACGTCGGCCGCCGCCCCGCACGCGGCCGCCATTGCCGCGCTCGTGCTGTCCGGCAACCCCGGCCTGCCGCCCGCGGACGTGCGTGAGGCGCTGATCAACACCGCGATCGACATCGAAACCCCGGGCCGCGACAACTTCACCGGCTCCGGCGTCATCCTCGCGGACCGGGTGCTCGCCTACACCGGCGCCAGCCCGCAGCCCCTGGCCGTGGCCAAGCAGCCGACGGTCACCCCGGCCGACGGCGGCTCCGCGCTCGACCCGGGCGACACCGCCAAGGTGACCCTGCCGGTGACCAACGACGGTGACGGCACCGCGGTGTCCACCAGCGTGGTGCTCACCAGCCCGACCCCGGGTGTCACCGTGGCGCCGCGGGCCAAGTCCTACGGCACCATCAGCCCGGGACAGACCGGCGTGAACGACTTCACCATCACCGTCCCGGCGAGCCAGCAGCTCGGCGTGCCGGTGGTGCTGAACGCCCGCGTCACCTTCGCCGGCGCGCACTCGCCGACGACGTCGACGTTCTCGCTGCCGGTCGGCACCCCGTCGCCGGTCGCGCAGGACTTCGCCTACACCGGCGCGCCGGTGGCGATCCCGGACAACAGCCCGGTCGGCGCGTCGGTGACCATCCCGGTCACCGGGGTCGGCCGCGCGTCCAAGGTGACGTTCTCGGTGGACGGCACCACCTGCAGCACCGACCCGAACTCGACGACGGTCGGCCTGAACCACTCCTACGTCGGTGACCTGGTCGGCACGCTGACCGCGCCGTCCGGGGCGAAGGCCACGGTGTTCCAGCGCAACGGCAGCTCGGGCAAGAACCTGTGCCAGGTCGTCTTCGCCGACAACGCCGCCGCCGCGTTCAGCACGGTGACCTCGGCCAACGCGCCGTTCACCGGCTCGTGGCGGCCGACGCAGGCCCTGACCGGCAACCTGACCGGCGCGGCCGTCGACGGCACGTGGACGTTCGGGGTGGTGGACGCGGCCGGCGGCGACTCCGGCTTCATCCGCTCGGTCGCCCTGCACATCAACGGGTTCGTGCAGCCCCCGGCGGCCGGCGCGCCGTCGAACGTGCGGGGTTACACGAACAACGGCCCGGTGCACCCGCTGTAGTTCCAAGCGCCCCAATGTGGCCTTCGGTGCGTCTGACGCACCGAAGGCCACATTGGGTGCGTGAGACGCAACCAAGGCCACATTGGGGCGCTACCTTCTGTCCATGGCGAAGGGGCGGGAAGTTGCCGGGGGCGGGCGCGCTGTCGAGGTGCCGCCGGAGCGCCTGGACGGGTTCTTCGCCCGGTTCGCCCAGCGGCACGGCGGGATCGCCGCCACCGAAACCGCGCCGTTCGAGGTCCGCGTGCTCGCGGCCGACGGGGCCACGGCGACCGCGACCGTCCCTTTCGGACCGCTCGAAGGAACTTCCCTCACCGCCCACGCCCTGGTGCCGCGGCGCCTCGCGCTTGTGCTGGTGCGCCGCGGCGGGCACAGCGTCGGGATCGCGGCCGGCGGCCGGATCGAGGTGTCCCGCACCGACCGGCACCTCGTCCAGGGCCGCTCCGCCGCGGGCGGCTGGTCGCAGCAGCGCTTCGCCCGGCGTCGCGCGGGCCAGGCGCGGCACGCGCTCCAGGACGCCGCCAAGGACGTCTTCGAGGTGCTCGTGCCCCGGCTGTCCGAAGTGGACGCCGTCGTGCTCGGCGGTGACCGTCGCGCCCTCGACGAGCTGCGCGAGGACCGGCGGCTCGCCCCGCTGTTCGCCCGGGCCGAGCCGCGCGTGCTCGAGGTCGGTGAGCCGAGCCGGGCCGTGCTCGACGAGGCCGCGGTGCGAGCGCTGTCCGTGCAGGTCACGCTGCGCGACGGGTGAGACCGCACACGTCCGGAAAATCCGGTGGACCCCGGCCCGTACACTGGGCCACGTGGATATCCAGCTGGAGTGACGCCGCGGCCCGTGTGGCCGCTTGACGCTGTCTTTTGACAGCACAGTCCTCCGTACGCCCCCTTTTCCACGGGAGTTTCCCTTGATCACGGCCACCGGCCTCGAGCTGCGCGCTGGTTCGCGCATCCTGCTCGACGGCGCGACCCTCCGCATCCAGCCCGGCGACCGCATCGGCCTCGTCGGCCGCAACGGCGCGGGCAAGACCACCTCGCTGAAGGTCCTCGCCGGCGAGGGCGAGCCGCACGCGGGCGAGGTCCGCCGCACCGGCGAGCTCGGCTACCTGCCGCAGGACCCGCGCGAAGGTGATCTTTCGGTCACCGCGAAGGACCGCGTGCTGTCCGCGCGCGGTCTCGACAAGCTGATGCGCGACATGGAAAAGGCGCAGGCCTCGATGGCCGAGCTCGTCGACGACGCCGCGCGCGACAAGGCCATCAACCGCTACGCCCGGCTCGAGGAGCGGTTCTCCTCGCTCGGCGGGTACGCCGCGGAGAGCGAAGCCGCGCGCATCTGCTCGAACCTCGGGCTCGCCGACCGGATCCTGGCGCAGACGCTGAGCACGCTGTCGGGTGGTCAGCGCCGCCGCGTCGAGCTGGCGCGGATCCTGTTCGCCGCGGCCGAGGCCGGCGCGGGCGGCAAGTCCGAGACGATCCTGCTGCTCGACGAGCCGACCAACCACCTCGACGCCGACTCCATCAACTGGCTGCGTGGTTTCCTCAAGCAGCACGACGGCGGCCTGGTCGTGATCAGCCACGACGTCGAGCTGCTGGGCGACGTCGTCAACAAGGTCTGGTTCCTCGACGCCACCCGCGGCGAGCTCGACCTGTACAACATGGGCTGGCAGCGCTACCTCGACGCGCGCGCCACCGACGAGAAGCGCCGCCGCCGCGAACGCGCGAACGCCGAGAAGAAGGCCTCCGCGCTGCAGCAGCAGGCCGCGAAGCTGGGCGCCAAGGCGACGAAGGCCGTGGCGGCCAAGAACATGGCGCGGCGCGCCGAGCAGATGCTCTCCGCGCTCGACGAGACGCGGCAGGCCGACAAGGTCGCCCGGATCAAGTTCCCGGAGCCCGCGCCCTGCGGCCGGACCCCGCTCACCGCCGAAGGGCTGTCCAAGTCGTACGGCTCACTGGAAATCTTCACCGGCGTCGATCTCGCGATCGACCGCGGTTCGAAGGTCGTCGTACTCGGACTCAACGGCGCGGGAAAGACGACTTTGCTGCGCTTGCTCGGCGGAATGGAAACCCAGGACACCGGTTCCGTCGTTCCGGGTCACGGATTGCGTTTGGGCTATTACGCACAGGAACACGAAACTCTTGATCATGAAGCGTCGGTGTGGGAAAACATCCGACATCTCGCTCCGGACACGGGTGCGCAGGAGTTGCGGAACCTGCTCGGCTCGTTCCTCTTCACCGGTGAGCAGCTCGACCAGCCGGCCGGGACGCTCTCCGGTGGCGAGAAGACCCGGCTCGCGCTGGCGGGACTGGTCTCCAGCGCTGCCAACGTGTTGCTCCTCGACGAGCCGACCAACAACCTCGACCCGGCCAGCCGGGCGCAGGTCCTGGACGCTTTGCGCAGCTTCACCGGCGCCGTCGTCCTGGTGACGCACGACCCCGGCGCGGTCGAGGCGCTGGAGCCCGAGCGGGTCATCCTGCTGCCCGACGGCACCGAGGATCATTGGTCCGCGGACTATCTGGAACTTGTCCAGCTTGCGTGAGCCGATGCGTCCATTCGGGTGCAAGATCGTTACCGGCAGGCACTGGAATGGCCCAATGTGATCGCAGTTTCGGCCGTTTTACGGCTGTCGTCTGGCATTCCGGCGCTCAGTGTTCGATCATTGCCCCGGCAGGGGCCGTTATGTGGCCCAGAACACTCTCGGCGGGAAGGCGATCGACGTGGCTGATCTCAAGAAAGGCGCGCGGATCACCGGCAACACGCGCGACAAGCTGGCCGCTGACCTGAAGAAGAAATACGAGAAGGGCTCGAGCATCCGGGCCCTCGCGGAGTCGACGGGCCGGTCGTACGGGTTCGTGCACCGGGTGCTGTCGGAGTCCGGAGTCCAGCTGCGGGGGCGCGGCGGGGCGACGCGGGTCAAGAAGAAGTAGTTCGAACACTGCTGCGCGGGGGGCGCGCAGTGGAGGCTTCGGCCACGCGGAAGGCCAGGTGGGCCCCGAGCAGGACCAGGGGATACACCAGGTAGCCGTACCGGGTGGCCGGGGTGAGCAGGATCAACGCGCCGAGTCCGACGGCGATGCGCAGGACTGCGCCGGAGCCGTTCGCGGGGGGCCGGCGCACCAGCCAGACCAGCATGGCCACGGCCGCGGCGCCGACCAGCGCGAACGCCGCCACCCGGCCGACCACGCCGAGCTCGGCGATGAGGTGGCCCGGCAGCGGGCTCGCCGCGGGCGAGCGCACGACGCCCATCCCGAGGGGAAACCGGAAGACGTGCTCGACGAACGCCGCCGGATCCACGAAGTACACCGGCAGGTGCACCGCGGCCGTCGTCGCCACCAGCGCTGAAGCGAACCGGGTCAGCGCCGTCCAGTCGAGGCCCCGGCCCCGGCGTACCAGCACGAACACCGCCAGCACCGCGGCCGCGGGCGCGACGATGAGCTTCGCGCTGACGACCAGCGCCAGCACGAACCCCGACCAGGCGGCCCGCCCGGTGGCGGCGAGCGCGCAGGCGAGCACCAGCAGGCCGACGATCGCCAGGTCCGGACCGGCGACGGCCCAGGTCAACGCGGTCAGCGGGCAAGCCAGCGCGAGCTGCGCGGCGCCCACCGGCACTTTCGGCCACTTCAGCAGCTTGAGCGTGCCCAGCACGCACGCGCAGGCGGCGAGCGCGAACATCCAGCGGGCGTCGGTCAGGGCGTCGGTCAGCGGAGTGCCGCCGAACAACGCCCTGGGCAGGCCGAACACGGCCATGACCGGGCCGTACGGGGTGTAGTCGTTGACTTCCGGCGCCCGGCCGAGCGCGGTGACGTCGACGTACGGCGTTCCGTGGTGCAGCAGCAGATCCGCCGATCGCTCGATCACCCAGACCTCGGGCTGCGCGGCCCACGAGAACGGCGTGATCAGCCAGTCCACTCCGGTCAGTCGGCGAATAACCAGGAGCGCCAACGGAAGGATCATCGCCAACAGGGCGATCACGGCGATCGTGCACCAGCGCGAGCCGAGTAGCCCGCGTGGCGCAACGCCCTTGCGTGCCGAGAGCAGCAGCCACGCGCTGTGCAGCACGCCGAAGCCGTATGCGGCCGTCGCGAAGTTGCCCCAGACGCGGTAGCCGTAGAACTCGGCGACGAGTGCGGTCGGCAGCGCGAAGGCCAGGCAGGCGAGGTAAAAGCCCAGGTCCCAGCGCAGTGCGGCGATGCCTGCTTCGCGCGCGGGCGCCGTGAAGAGCCGTGCCGCGCGCCGCCATGCGGGCGCCCGGCCCACCTCCGTTCCCACCGCGCCAGGCTACCGAGGGCTCAGCCGAGCTCGCGCAGGCGGGGGAGCAGGTCCGCGGCGGCCTCGGCCGCCTTGACGACGTTGTCGTGACCGGTCGGCATCAGGACCAGCTCGGTGAAGCCCGCGTCGAGGTAGCTCCGGGCGAGACGCAGGGCGTTGTCCGCATCGGACGGCAGCCGGAACTGCACCGCGCGGCGGAGGGCCGCCGGATCGCGGCCCACCGCCGCGCAGTGGTCGTCGAGCACCCGGGAAAGCCGTTGCAGCTCGCCGATTTCCGTGCCCGGCAGGGCCGCGTTGAGCCAGACGTCGGCGTGCTCGGCGACGACCCGCAGGCCCCGCTTCTCGCCGCTGCTGCCCAGCCACAGCGGCGGTTTCGGTTGCACGGGCTTCGGATCGCTGAGCGCGCTGGTCAGCGTGTAGTGCCGGCCGCGGTAATCGGTTTCTCCGCGAGTCCACAGCAGACGGAGGATTTCGCAGGTCTCGGCGAGCATTTCGACGCGTTCGACCGGTGCCGGCGTCGGTGTGCCCAGCATCGCGTCGGTGAAGGTGTCGCCGCCCGCGCCCAGGCCGACGTCGAGCCGGCCGCCGGAGAGGTGGTCGACGGTCGCGGCGATCTTCGCGAACATGCCCGGGTGGCGGTTGGTGTTGCCGGACACCAGGCATCCGACGCGCACGCGTCTCGTCGCCTCGGCCATCGCGGCGAGGAGGCTCCAGCCGTCGAAGACGTCGCCGGTGCGGACCGGGCCCATCGGGGCGAGGTGGTCGAACACCCAGCAGCCGTCGAACCCGGCGTCGTCGGCGATCGCCCAGGTCTCGCGGAGGGCGGCGATGCCGATGTGCTGCTGCGGTGGCTTGAGGCCGATGGTGGACATGAGGTTCTCCTGATTATCATCTTATTGGATCGTCAGTAAGACTGACGATCAGCGTAGGGGTAGAGTTCTCGCGTGTCCAGCGATCTCGAAGCGCCCTCGGCTGTGGCCGGCCGGCTCGGCTACCTGCTCAAGCACGCCCAGCTGCGGCTCGCCGAGCTGGCCGAGCCGTTGTACGCGCCCCTCGGCGTCACCGGGCGGCAGCTCGCGCTGCTCACGCTCTTCGGCGACGGGCCGGCGCAGTCGCAGCAGGACGGTGCGGCCCGGCTCGGTGTCGACCGGACGACGATGGTCGCGCTCGTCGACGAGCTGGAGGCACGCGGCCTGGTCCGGCGCGAGGTCGCGCCGGGTGACCGCCGCAAGCGGCTGGTGAAACTGACCGCCGAGGGTGAGCGCGTCCGCGAGGCGGGGGAGGATGTCACCCGGCAAGCCGAGGCGCTGCTGCTGGCGCCCCTGGCCGCCGAGGACGGGGAGCGGCTGCGCGCGGCACTGCGCCGGGTTGTTCGCGGGGAGTGAACGGCGCCGGGAAGCAAACGGACAGCGAGGGCGTTGTCCAGGTCATATCCGGAGAAAACCTCAGCTATAGTAGAGGTTTTGACACTGGGGGTTTCCCATGGACAACACCTGGGCGCTGCTGAGCTCGGCGATGCGCGCCAACGACGTCCCGAAGGGGCTGAGCCGCGGCACGCTGAAGCGCGTCGCACGCTTCGCCCGCCCGCACTGGCGGCGGCTGCTGGCCTTCCTCGTGCTGACGGTGATCTCGGCGGTCCTCGCGGTGAGCACGCCGGTGCTGGCCGGCAAGGTGGTCGACGCGATCGTCGGCGGGCGCGACCTGCCGCTGGTGATCTGGCTCGCGGTCGTCATCGCGCTCCTCGCCGTCGCCGACGCCGGGTTCGGCCTGATCGAGCGGTGGCAGTCCGCGCGGATCGGCGAGGGCATCATCTACGACCTGCGGCGTGCGGTGTTCGAGCACGTGCAACGCATGCCGATCGCGTTCTTCACGCGCACCCGCACCGGCGCACTGGTTTCCCGTCTCAACAACGACGTCATCGGCGCGCAGCGGACCTTCACCGCGACGCTGTCCGGGCTGGTCACCAACACGATCCAGCTGGCGCTTTCGCTGGCCGTCATGCTCACGCTGTCGTGGCAGGTCACGCTGATCGCGCTGGTGCTGCTGCCGATCTTCGTGCTGCCCGCGCGCCGGCTCGGCCGCCGGATGGCCGGGCTGCAGCGCGAAGCGGCGAACCTCAACGCCGGGATGACCACGCAGATGACCGAGCGGTTCTCGGCGCCGGGCGCCACGCTGGTCAAGCTCTTCGGCCGGCCGCGGCAGGAGGCCGACGACTTCGGCCTGCGCGCGGGGCGCGTGCGCGACATCGGCGTGCGGACCGCGATGCTCACCCGCTGGTTCATGACCAGCCTGACCCTGGTTTCGGCGCTGGCGCAGGCGCTCGTCTACGGTCTCGGCGGCTACCTCGCGCTGACCGGCGTGCTCGCGCCGGGCACGGTCGTCGCGCTGGCGCTGCTGCTGACCCGGTTGTACGCGCCGCTGACCGCGCTGGCCAACGTCCGCGTCGACGTCATGACGGCGCTGGTGTCGTTCGAGCGGGTCTTCGAGGTGCTCGACCTGGAGCCGATGATCAAGGAGAAGCCGTCCGCGCAGACGCTTTCGTCCGGGCCGGTCGCCGTCGAGTTCTCCGACGTCCGGTTCGGGTACCCGGCGGCGGACCGGTATTCGCTGGCGTCGCTGGAAGACGTCGCGACGCTCGACCACCGCGGCGGTGAAGAGGTGCTGCACGGGATCTCGTTCCGCGCCGAGCCGGGGCAGATGGTCGCGCTGGTCGGGTCGTCGGGGGCGGGGAAGTCGACGATCGCGTCGCTGCTGCCGCGGCTCTACGACGTCGACGCCGGGTCGGTGCGGCTGTCCGATGTGGACGTCCGGGAGCTTTCGTTCGCCTCCCTGCGGGAAACCGTCGGCGTCGTGACGCAGGACGGGCACCTCTTCCACGACACGATCCGCGCCAACCTGGCGTACGCGCGCCCGGGCGTCACCGACGACGAGATCTGGGCGGCCCTCGACCGCGCGCGGCTCGGCGAGCTGGTCCACTCCCTGCCCGACGGTCTCGACACGACGGTGGGGGAGCGCGGCTACCGCCTCTCCGGCGGCGAGCGTCAACGTCTGACCATCGCCCGCCTCCTGCTGGCCCAGCCCAAGGTCGTGATCCTGGACGAGGCGACCGCGCACCTGGACTCGGAGTCCGAAGCCGCGGTCGGCGAAGCCCTGACCCACGCCCTGGCCGGCCGCACGGCCCTGGTCATCGCCCACCGCCTCTCGACAGTCCGCGCGGCCGACCAGATCCTGGTCCTGGAACACGGCGAAATAGTCGAACGCGGAACCCACGAAGAGCTGCTGGCCGCCAACGGCCGCTACGCAACCCTCCACGCAACCCAGTTCGCAGAAGAAGAACCCGCCGTGGCGTGATCAGCCGGGCATCACTCGTGATTGGGGAGTCAACTCACGTGATTGAAGGGTCGACACGATCTCAGCGCCGTGTCGACCCTTCAATCACGCGTGTCGACCTCTGAATCACGTGTGTCGACTCTCCACGCACGTGTAGAGGGCTTGGACCAGGGCCATTTTGCGGGGGTCGTCGCGGATCAGGGGGCCCAGCTGGTTGAGGGTGTAGCCGAAGGCGAGGCCGTTTTCCGGGTCCGCGGCGCCGGTGGAGCCGCCGAGGCCGTCGTGGCCGAAGGCCGTGGGGTTGGGGCCGAAGCCGCGGGCGTCGCTGCCGAGGTAGAAGCCCAGACCCCACTCGTTCGGGAGGCCGAGGACGGCGTCGATCTCCTTGCCCTGGCTTTCGCGGGCGCGGGCCAGCGCCGAAGGCGACAGCAGGGTGCCGTCGACCAGGCCGTGGTAGATCGTCGCGATCGCGCGGGCCGTGCCGTGGCCGTTCAGCGCCGGCATGACCGCGCGGCGGAACGCCGGTTCGTTGGCGTGGTGGCCGGCGAGACGCGGGTTGGTCAGCGCGGCCTGGGCGACCGGGCCGGCGGCGGCGAACGCCGTGGCCAGCGCGTTCGCCATCTCCTCGGTCATGACCGGGTCGACGAGCGTCGCGCAGCGGCCGAGGTCGTCGTCGGCGGCGAGGCCGATCGAGAAGTCCGCGCCGAGCGGACCGGCGACCTGCTCGGCGAAGAACTCGCGGATGCCCTGGCCGGCGATCCGCCGCACGACCTCGCCGACGAGCCAGCCGTACGCCAGCGCGTGGTAACCGCCCGCGGAACCGGGCTCGTACAACGGTTCCTGCGCGGCGAACAGCGACGTCATCAGGTCCCAGTCGTACAGCTCCTCGACGGCCACCGGCCGGTCGAGTCCGATGCCCGGCACCCCTGACCGGTGGGTCAGCAGCCACCGCACCGGGACCTCGGACTTCCCGGCCGCGGCGAACTCCGGCCAGTACTTCGCGACCGGCGCGTCGACGTCCAGCTCACCCGCGTCGGCGAGCCGGTGGGCGCAGATCGCGGTCATGCCCTTGGTCGTCGACCAGACGTTGGCGAGCGTGTCCGGCCGCCACGCGGCCGCGCGGTCGGGCCCGGACCAGCCACCCCACAGGTCGACGACGACCTCGCCGTGCCGGATGGCCGTGAACGCCGCGCCCAGCTCGCCGCGCTCCCGGAAGTTCTCCTCGAAGGCTTCGCGCACCGGCTCGAACCCGGGCGCGCACTCGCCGTGCACCGTCGCCGTGGCACCGTCCATGGGATCTCCTCAGCTCGTCGTTGAGCACACCGACCAGTCGGTATGTCGACGCTAAGCGGGCCGGGCACGCCCGTCAAGACGTGCCCGGCCGGTGCTTTTTCACGAAGCCGCTAGCGCAGCCGCGGGACGATCGCGGAGTACTTCTCCAGCAGCGCCGCGTTCGCCTCGTCGCCGCCCTCCACATTGGAGCTGCGCCACAGCGGGACGTCGAGGCCCTCCGCCGCGCCGCGGTCGTAGACTTGCGCGAGCACCAGGTTCCACAGGAACGCGTTGACCACAGTGGACAGCGGCGCGGTGCGCGGCGCGTCCGGCGGGTAGCTCGCGTCGCCGGGGATGACCAGCGAGTCCAGCACGACGGTGCCCTGCTCGACCAGGTTGCTCGACGACCGCTTCGGCGCCGCCGCCACGCACGCCCGCGACGTCACCGCGATCACCGCCGTGCCGCGCTTGTGCGCCTCGAGGCACAGCTCGACCGGGTACGGGTTCGACCCGGACGTCGAGAACACCACCAGCACGTCGTCCGGGCCCGGCTCGCGCTCGGCCAGCACCTCGGCGGCCAGGCCGCTGCGGCGCTCGGTCTTCGTGCTGCTCACCGCGCCGTGCAGGGGCAGCAGGTCCGGGTGGTACAGCGGGTAGACGCACGCCAGGCCACCGGCCCGGTAGAACGTCTCGGCGACGGCCGCCAGCGAGTGCCCGGCGCCGGCGGTATAGACCAGTGCGTCGGCCCGGATCACCCCCAGCACCAGGTCCGCCGCCGCCCGTATCGCTTCGGCGTTGGCCTGCTCGACGTCCGCCAGCTGCTTGGCGACACTGCCCGAGATGTCCGTGGCGCTCACCACACCCACCCTTCCGTCGGGGATCGGGCGCCGAATCTACCGCGAAGATGGTGGCACGCGGTGGAATAGCCCGGTGGCCGGGCGGGGTTGACCCGGATGCGGGCGATGAGGAGGACGTGGGTGAGCGAGGCGGAACCGGCGGTGTCCGTGTGGCCGGCACGCGGAGGGACCGAGGCGGTCGTGCTGGTGCTGCACGGCGGCGCGGAGCACGGCACGGGCACCGTGCCGCCCTGGAAGCTCGCCTACCTGCGGATGGTCCCGATCGCGCGCGCCCTGCACCGGGCCGGCCGCCACGCCGGCGTCGAGGTGCGGCTGCTGCGCAACCGCCGCTACGGCTGGAACGCGCCCACGCTCGACCCGGTCGACGACGCCCGCTGGGCGCTCGAGCGGATCCGCGCCGAGCACCCGGGCCTGCCGGTCGTGCTGGTCGGGCACTCCATGGGCGGCCGCGTCGCGCTGCGCGTGGCCGACGACCCGGCCGTGCGCGGGGTCTGCGCGCTGGCGCCGTGGACGCCGCGGGGCGAGCCGGTGGAGGCCGTCGCGGGGCGTTCGGTGCTCATCGTGCACGGCACCCGCGACCGGATGACCAGCCCGGCGGAGTCGCACGCCTACGCCGCGCGCGCCGAGGCCGTCGCCGCGCGCGTCGCCCGGTTCGAGATCGCGAACGAGGGACACGCGATGCTGCGCCGCTCGTCCGTCTGGACCCGGCTGACAACTGCTTTCACAATGGAAGTGATCGCCGGGGACGCCGACGACACGCTCAGCGGAGCGTGGGCGGCGCCGGGGCCCGAGCGGTTGCGAATACCCGTGTGAAAGCGCCCCGAACAGGGCATTCGGCGAAGCGCGCCGCGGGGGTGCGGCGACTAGGATCGATCACCGGCGCACTTGGCCGGCCGGAGGGAGAACCCGTGACCACCTCGAGTGTCGACCGTGCGTCGGCTGAAGAAGTTCCCGACGAGTCCAAGTGGCCGGGGCTGGCCACCCCGCCGCGGTCCGCGCTGCGCGCGCGGATCGCCGAGAGCCTGTTCCGCCGCGCGGTCCGCCCGCTCGACGTGCGGGTGACGTTCCCGGACGGGACCGTCCTCGGCGCCGGCGGCCCGGAGTCGCCCGAAATGCGTATTTTGCGCCCCGATGCCTTTTTCAACCGCCTGGGTGTCGACGCCAAGATCGGCTTCGGCGAGTCCTACATGGCCGGCGACTGGACCGCGTCCGACCTGGCCGAGGTGCTGACGCCGTTCGCCGAGCGGATGGCCACCCTCGTCCCGCCGGTGCTGCAGAAGTTCCGCCGCATCGCCGAGCGCACGCAGCCGCCGGCCGAGGAGAACACCCTCGAAGGCGCGCGGGCCAACATCCACCGCCACTACGACCTGTCGAACGACCTGTTCGGCGCGTTCCTCGACGAGTCGATGATGTACTCCTCGGCGCTGTTCGGCCCGGCGGACGACCTCACCGCCGCCCAGCACCGCAAGATCGACAGCGTCCTCGACTACGCGGGGGTCCGCGAGGGCAGCGAAGTCCTCGAAATCGGTACCGGATGGGGTGAACTGGCGATCCGCGCCGCGTCGCGGGGCGCCCACGTGACGTCGCTGACCATCTCGGAGGAACAGCGCGCGCTGGCCACCGAGCGCATCGCCGCGGCCGGGTTCTCCGACCGCGTCGACGTGAAGCTGTGCGACTACCGCGAGTCGAGCGGCCAGTACGACGCCGTGGTCAGCGTCGAGATGATCGAGGCCGTCGGCGCGTCCTACTGGCCGACTTTCTACGCCACGATCGGGGAGCGGCTGCGCCCCGGCGGGCGGTTCGGCCTGCAGGCCATCACGATGGACCACGATCGGATGATGGCCGCCTCACGCGCCTACACCTGGATCCACAAGTACATCTTCCCGGGCGGCATCATCCCGTCGGTGCGCTCGGTGGAAGAGGGCCTGAAGGCGAACACGAAGCTCAAGCTGGCCGGGATGCGCGAGTTCGGCCAGGACTACGCGCACACGCTACGGTTGTGGCGCGAACGGTTCCTGCACCGCTGGACCGACATCGCCGGGTTCGGGTTCGACGACGTCTTCCGCCGGATGTGGGAGTTCTACCTGGCCTATTCCGAGGCCGGGTTCCGCTCCGGGTACCTCAAGGTCCACCAGTTCGGCTACGAGGCGACCGGCAAGTAGCAACCCGACCCCGATGCCGGACGTCTCCCGATGGAGGACGTGCGGTCTACTGACGACGACAGTTTTGTCCGGATCGGGATTGGGTGATGGTCATGACGTACCGAGGCGACGACGGCGGCCGCCGCATGCCGCCGCCCCGGCCGGCGGGACGCCCCCGGGAGCACCAGCGCGCGCAGATGATGCCGCTGCCGGGGCGGGGCCGCAGCCCGTACGACGAGCGCACCCGCCCGATGGGCGACCCGGAGCCGCAGTACGCGCCGCCCCCGCCGCCGCGGCGTGAGCCGCCGCGCCCGGACGACGGCTACCCGCCGTCCCGGCCGCCGCGCCGGCGTCGCTGGGGCTTCGGCCGGATCCTGATGACGCTGGTGCTGGTGTTCGTGGTGTTCCTCGCCGGCGTCTGGGTCTACCTGGAGTTCTCGATCAAGCGCGTCGACGCGCTCGCCGACTACTCGGGCCGTCCGGTCGCGGAGTCGGGCACGAACTGGCTGATCGTCGGCTCGGACAGCCGCGAAGGTCTCACCGCCGCGGACGAGGAGCGGCTCGCCACCGGCGACGTCGCGGCGGCCGGCGGCGGGCAGCGCACCGACACGATCATGGTCGCGCACATCCCCGACAACGACACGAAACCGACGCTGCTGTCCCTGCCGCGCGACTCGCAGGTGTCGATCCCGGGGCACGGCAAGAACAAGATCAACGCGGCGTTCTCGCTGGGCGGGCCGAAGCTGCTCGCGCAGACCGTCGAAGGCGCCACGGGCCTGCACCTCGACCACTACGCGGAGGTCGGCTTCGGCGGGTTCGCCAAGATCGTCGACGCGATCGGCGGCGTCGAGATGTGCATCGACAAGGACATGAACGACACCATGACCGGGATCAGCATCAAGGCGGGCTGCCCCCAGACCCTCGACGGCCGCGAGGCGCTGGGCTTCGTCCGGATGCGGCACAGCGACGCGACGCCGAGGTCGGACCTCGACCGCGTCGCCAACCAGCGCAAGTTCATCGGCGCGCTGGTGAGCCAGATCGCGAGCCCGGGCACGCTGCTCAACCCGTTCGACTTCTTCCCGCTGCTGTCCTCGGCGCCGGACGCGCTGACGATGGATTCGGGCGACCACGTGCACAACCTCGCCGGCCTGGCGATCGCGATGCGCGGGATCTCCTCGGGCGGCGTGGTCACCACGACGGTCCCGGTGACGAGCGGGTCGGCGGAGAACTGGGACAAGGCCAAGTCGAAGCAGCTGTTCGACGCCCTGAAGAACGACTCGGCGGTGCCGGACAGCGTCATCGTCAACTAATTGCGGTGCGGAGCGGGGCTCGGCCGGGGCACCATGAGGTGCATGGAGATTCCGGCCGAGACCCTGACCCACGACGAGTTCACGTTGACCCGCTGGACTTCCGGCGACGCCGCCGCGCTGACCGCGGTGGTTTCGGGGTCCGGCGCGCATCTGGCCGACTGGATGTTCTGGGCCGTCGGCGGCTACACCGATGAGGACTCCGCGGACTTCCTGCACCGGAGCCACGAAAACTGGGCGGCCGGCCGCTCCTACGACTACGCGATCCGCGTCGACGGCGCGATCGCGGGCAGCATCGGCGTGATGACCCGCGAGGGCGGCGTCGAGCTGGGTTACTGGCTGGGGCGCGACTTCACCGGCCGCGGCCTCATCACCCGCGCGGCCGCACTGCTGACCGAGGACGCGTTCCGCCGCGGCGCGGGCTACGTCGAAATCAAGCACGACGAGCTGAACGTCCGCAGCGGCGCGGTCCCGGCGCGGCTCGGGTTTTCCGTGCACCGCAAGGAACCCGCGGACGTCGACCGCGCGCCGGCGTGCTGCGGCACCGACCAGGTGTGGCGGCTGGTGAAACCCTAGGAGACCTTGTTCCGCTCGCGCAGCACCTTCAGCGCCTGGTCGGCGTGGACCGTGAAGTTCAGCTCGCTCTTGATCTTCGCGAGGATCTTCCGGTCTTCGCCGATCACGAAGGTCGCGCGCTTCGCGTGCAGCGGCAGCAGTTTCCGCCAGACGCCGAACTGCTTGGCGACCTCACCCTCCACATCGGACAGCAGCGGGTAGTCGAAGCCGTTGGCCTCGGAGAACTGCCGCTGCTTGGTGACGCCGTCCGGGCTGATCCCGATCCGGTGCGCGCCGACCTCGGCGAACTCGGCGGCGAGGTCGCGGAAGTGGCAGCTTTCGGCGGTGCAGCCACCGGTCATGGCGGCGGGGTAGAAGAACAGCACCACCGGGCCGGTGGCCAGGAACTCCGACAGCTTGCGGTCGGCGCCCTGGTCGTCGGGCAGGGTGAAGTCGGGGGCGAGGTCTCCGGTGTCCATGGAGGTCCCTTCTCGTCGGCGGCAGAACCCATCCTGCCGGGTCTTCGGAACCACCGGGGAACCGGCTTGGTCCACTTTCGCCCGGCGCCGGTCTCAAGCGCCCCAATGTGGCCTTGGTTGCTCCACCGATGCCCCCACCGCCACCCTCAACGGAGGCGCTCCGCGCCGCAGTGCCTATTCAACGCACCCAAGGGGCCCTTCGGTGCGTCAGACGCACCGAAGGCCACATTGGGGCGCTCGGGTCAGTCGCCGGGGTGGCGGGCGATCAGCTCGTCGACCTCGTCGCCCGTGGCCGAGTCGCGGACGAACGGGCCGCGGGCCGCGATCACGCCCAGCTGGCGCAGGCGCGCCGCCTGCTCGTGTGTGCGGACGCCCTCGGCGCCGACGCGCAGCTTCAGCTCGCGGGCCCGCGTGATCAGCTGGGTCAGGTGCCGCAGCGCCGGCTCCGGCGGCGAGTCCGTGTCGAGGGCGTCGACCACCGGGCCCGACAGGATCACGTGCCGGATCGGCAGGTCGTGCCGCGGGATCAGCTCCAGGTCCGCCGAGCCGGAGATGGTCAGTACCAGCTGCGTCCCCAGGTCAGCGAGCACGCTGAACGACTCCAGGATCTCGCCGTGGGTGTCGAGCACCGACTCGCGGTCGGTGCACAGGCGCAGTGCCTTGGGTGGCAGCTCGTGCTTGTCCAGCTGCTCCTTGACCAGCAGCACCAGGTCCGGGTCGATGGCCAGCCGCGCGGGCAGGCGCACGCACACGTCCGGGGCCGCCTCGCCGAAGCGCGTGCGCCAGCGGGCCGTCGCCGCCATGGACTCCGCCAGCAGCCAGCGCCCGAGCGGCACCGTCATCCCCGTGGTCTGGGCCAGCGGGTAGAACTCCTCGGAGTCGAGCTCGCCCTTCTCCGGGTGGTTCCACCGCAGCCCGGCGTTGACCGCCGCGAGCCGGTCGGGGTCGGCGAGCTTCACCGTCGGCTGGTAGACGAGCGAGAACTCGCCGTTCTCCAGCGCGCCCGCGATCACCGCGCCCAGCTGGTAGCGGCCGCGGTCGCGGGCGTCGAGCTCCGGGTCGAACAGCATCCACTGCGCCTTGCCGGCCTCCTTGGCCCGGTGCAACGCGATTTCCGCGGCCCGCAGCAGCTCGGCCGCGCCACCCTCGACGGCCGCCCGCACGACGATGCCCGCGCTGGCGCTCACGCCGATGCCGTGCCCACCGAGGTAGATCGGCTCGTTGAGGTCCTCCAGGGCCCGTTCGACCAGCCCGACGACCTCGCTGCCGGTGAGCTCACCCCGCAGCAGCACCGCGAAGCCGTCGCCGGACAGCCGCGCGACGAACCCGTCGTGGTGGCCGGTGAACACCGCCGACAGCTTGCCCGCCACCCCGCGCAGCACCTGGTCGCCGACACCGGCGCCGAGGCCGTCGTTGATCACCTTGAAGCCGTCGACGTCGAGGTAGATGAGCGCGATGTCGTCGCGGGCGCCCGCGCCGAGCGCGGCTTCGAGCTTGGTCGTGAACGACGACGCGTTGGGCAGCCCGGTGAGCGGGTCGTGCACGTTCTGGTGCAGCAGCCGCTCCTGCAGCAGGTGCAGCTCGTTCACGTCGGACACCATCAGCACCGGGTAGACCGACCCCGGCCGGTCGCCGGGCAGCCGGGCGAGGGTGACGTCGGTCCAGAGCTGCCCGTCTTCGGTGTGGTCGAGCAGCATCCGCTCGCGGTAGCGCTCGCGCCCGTTGCGGACCTGCTCGAGCCCGGCCTTGAGCCGCGAGACGTCGTGGTCGGTCGAGCCGAGGTCGGCGAGGTGCCGGCCGCGCAGCTTCTCCGGCGAGATGCCGAGCAGCTGGCCGAGGGCGAGGTTGGCCTCGACGATGGCGCCGTCCGGGTCGGCCAGCGCGATCCCCATCGGGGACGCGGCGTAGAGCGCGGTGAACCGGTGCAGCGCGCCGTCGTGCCCCGGCGGGCCGGCGTGGTCGACCGCGTCGTGCGCGATCTCCAGCACGAGGCTCTCGAGCTCCTCCGGGGGAAGTGTTACTCCTTTGGTGTCGGCCAGGGTCGCCGCCCACCTGCGCGCCACGTCCAGCAGTCCCGGCGCGGCACCGAGCTCAGGCACACTCCACCTCTTCACGCACAGGTCAGCCCAGTTCAGACGCGGTGTCGGAGATCATGAAGCCACACTAGGTACCCCTCGCCCGCGATCGATGCCACGCCATCATGCGCGTAACGGGGTGTCTACCGGCTGAACGAGTGAACGAATCTCCACATGCGGTAACTTTTCGTTACACCGGGTGTGCGTGCCCGGGTCAGCGAGGGGTCAGCCGGACCGGGAGACCGTCGGCGGGCACCGGCAGCGAGACGTAGTCCCACTTCGCGGTGTAACTCTCCGGAACCGACCAGCGGTGCGCCCGCAGCATTTCGTGCATCAGCAACTTGACCTCGAGGCTGCCGAAGTGGAGGCCGATGCACTTGTGCGCGCCGCCGCCGAAGGGCATCCACGCCATCCGGTGCGACTTGTCCTCGCGGCGCGGCTCGGCGAAGCGCTCGGGGTCGAACTCGAAGGGGTTCGTCCAGCACTCCGGCGTGAAGTGGTTGACCGTCGGCGAGACGCCGCACAGGGTGCCGGCCGGGATGTAGTGGCCGAGCACCTCGGTGTCCTTGACGGTCTGCCGGGTCAGCGACGGCACCGGCGCGACGAGCCGCAGCGCCTCCTTCATGACGAGGTCGAGCGTCTCGAGCCGGTCGATGGCCTCGATGTCGAGCAGGTCGTCGCCCAGGGCCAGGGACTCCTCGCGGGCGCGCTCCTGCCACTCCGGGTGCTTGGCGAGGTAGTAGGCCATGGCGCTGCTGGTGATGGTCGTGGTGTCGTGCGCGGCCATCATCAGGAAGATCATGTGGTTGACGATGTCGGTGTCGGTGAACCGGTCGCCGTCTTCGGTGGTGGCGTGGCAGAGTGCGGTGAAGAGGTCGTCGCCGTCGGAGTTCCGCTTGGCGGGCAGGGTTTCGCCGAAGTAGCGCTCGAGGACCTTCCGCCCGTGCAGCCCGGCCGACCAGCGCCCGCCGGGCACCGGGTAGCGCACCAGCGCGGTGCCGGCGCGCACCGAGCTGACGAACGCGCGGTTGATCCGGTGGGCGTCGTCGCCGCTGCGCATGCCCATGAAGACGCGGGTCGCGACGTCGAGGGTCAGCTGCTTGAGCGCCCAGTACAGCCGCGGGCGGTCGTTCGAGCCCCAGCTCGCGACGCCTTCGCGCAGCGCCGGGCCCATCTCGCCGACGTAACCGGCCAGGCGCGGGCGCGTGAAGGCCTCCTGCATGATGCGGCGGTGCAGGTGGTGCTCGCCGAAGTCCATCAGCATCAGGCCGCGTTCGAAGAACTTCTCGATGAAGAACTTCCAGCCCTCCTGGGAGAACGCCTTGTCCTTGTTGACGAGCGCGATCTGGGTGGCTTCCGGCCCGGAGAGCGCGACGATCCTGCGCCCGAAGCCGCCGGTCCACGAGACGGGACCGTAGAGCTCGTAGCGGCGCAGGCCGAAGGCGGGCCCGAAGCGCATCATCTCGAGCATGTGCCCGACGACCGGTGGGCCTTCGTCGCCCAGGACGGGCTTGAGCCCGCTGCCGGCGGGCGGGGTGGCGAGTTCCTTGACGGGCCAGCGCGACTGCAGCCAGCGTTCGTCGACCTTGTGGGGGAGGGGAAGCGCGGTGAGCGGCGGAACGCGTTCGCGCAGTGCTTCGGCCGCTCGGCTTACGGTGCCCGGCAAAGTGACCATCTCCCCGCTGAGATCGGCTACCCCTCACACGATGCACCCTTGTTGACGATGTGACAACAGGTTGGGGTGTCCTCTTTTCGGGTGGCTTCTCAGCGGGCTGAGGGATCGGGCGTGCGCGGCGCCGGCGGCCGGGAGTGTGCTGCGCGGTGGGGATGGGCCGGGTTGACGACGCCGGCTCGCCGCGGTGGCGGCGGTCGGGCGGGCCGGTGCGGTTGCGAGCGTGGCGGAGGTCAGTCGGGCCGGCGCGGCGAACCCGCTACCGCCGCGAGCGTGGCGCCGCGGCCGGTCCACCATCCGCCACACGGCGGAAGTCGCTCGGGTTGCTCCCTCGCACCCGCTTGAACGCGGCACTGAAGCCGAACGGATCGGCGTAACCCACGGCGCGGGCCACCTCCGCGACGGCTTTGCCTTCGGCCAGCAGATCGGCGGCCAGCGCCATCCGCCGATGCGTCAGGTAGGTCAACGGCGGCTCTCCGACCAACTCGGTGAACCGCTTGGCCAGCGTCGACCGTGACACGCCCGTGCGGCCGGCCAACGACCCGACCGTCCACGGCTCCGCCGGCGAGGCGTGCAGCAGCCGCAGCGCGTGCCCGACCACCGGGTCGCGCTGCGCCGTCCACCACGCCGGTGGTGCGCCGCCCGGGCGGTCGAACCACTCGCGCAACGTGCAGACCAGCATCCAGTCCAGCAGCCGGTCGAGCACTACCTGCTGGCCCGGTGCGTCGACCGCGACCTCGGCGGCGAGGTGGTCCAGCACCGCGTCGCCCGTGCCGCCGCCCGCGACGCGCAGGACCGCCGGCAGGGCGTCCAGGAGGCGAGCGCCGATCTCGCCGTGCAGCGGGTAGGCGCCGGTGATCAACGTCGTCGTGCCGGGGCCGGGATCGTGCCAGCCTCGCCGGTGGCGGGCGCCGCCTTCCTCCGGCGTCGCGCAGAACTCGCCGCACGCGAGCGGCTCGGCCCGGGTGCCGAGCTCGTCGACGAAGCTGAACGTGCCGGGCCCGCGCACGACCACCGTGTCGTAGGCGTTCAGCGGCTCCGGTGTGCCGGTCTCGGGCACGATCCAGCCGCCGCCGTCGAGGACGGTGCACAACGTCAGCGGCGCGCCGTCGACGAAGTGCAGTGCCCAGGGCGCGGCGAGGCTCGAACTGCCGAACAGCGAGCCGCGGGCTCGTAGGTCACCGAATGCGTCCACGATCAGACGATGACACAGGAAACCCAGGGTTTCACCTATGGGATCGTCCGGGCCGGTCCGGTTCACTGGGGTCATGGACGCACTGACCCCCGAGGACCTCGACTTCCTCCGCCGCCCGCTGCACGGATTCCTGACCGTCGCCGGGGGTGAACCCCGGCCGGTGTGGTTCGAGGCCACGGCCGGCGGCGTCGAGCTGTTCACCGAACCGGACGCGCTCAAGGTGCGACGCCTGCGCCGCGACCCGCGCGCGTCGATCGTCGTCGCGGCGCCCGTGGGGGAGCGGGAACGCTGGGTGTCGGTCGCCGGCCGCGTCTCCATGGAGGAGAACGGTGCCCACGACCTCGCCGCGCGCCTGGCCGCCCGCTACTGGGACCTCGACGACCCGGTGCGCGCCGCCGACCTCAAGGAAATCCTGGCCGCCGACCAGCTCCGCGTGGTCATCCACCCGGAAACCGTGCGCCGCTACACGTACTGACCGAAGTACTCGGCGAGCTTCGCGACGGCGGGGTCGATGTACTCGCGCTTGTCGTACAGATCGACGTGGCTCGCGCCCTCGATCCAGTGGATCTCCGCGGGCCCGGTCGCGCGCCGGTGGGCTTCCAGGCCCATCCACGCGGTCGCCGCGCGCTCGCCGAGGATCTGCAGCACCGGGCGCGGGCCGATCAGCGGCACGGCGTGGAAGACGTCGCTCGCGGCCATCCGGTCGACGCTGTCCCAGGTCAGGAACTTCGCCGAGCGCTCGTGGAAGCCGCGCTGGCCGCAGTAGTACTCCCAGCCCTCGATGCCGTGCTGCCCGCCCAGCACGCCAGCCTCCTCGGCGGTAGCAGGGAACATCGTCAGCACGCCGGGGTCCTCGCCGCGGGCGGCGGCGGTGCGGGCCTGGGCGGCCGCGTCGAGCAGGCCCTGGAAGACGGCCGGGTCCTGGGTGCCGTCGGCGCCGTAGCGGAACTGACGCGCCGGCTCGGCGGTGCTGACGGTCGCGACGGCCTTGACGCGGTGGTCGCCCGCGGCGGCTGCGAGCGAATAACCGCCGGAAGCGCAGATGCCGAGCAGCCCGATCCGGCCGGCGTCGACCTCAGGCCGGGTGGTCAGGAACGAGACAGCGGCCTTGAAGTCCTCGATCCGCTGGGCCGGGTCCTCCAGGCCGCGGGGGAGACCGCCGGACTCGCCCTGGTACGCGGCGTCGAAGGCCAGCGTGACGAAGCCGCGCTCGGCCATCAGCCGCGCGTAGGTGCCGGAAGTCTGTTCTTTGACGCCGGTGCCGGGGTGCCCGACTACCAAGGCCGGCAGCGGGGCGGCGGCGTCGGGGACGTAGAGGTGCGCGGCGAGGTCGATGCCGGCGCTGGGGAAGGTGACGGTGGTCTTGGTCATGACTCCACCGTGGACCCGGGACGTGGCCGGGAAAAGCCGCGGGTTCCTGCCTGGGAAGGATCCTTCCCAGGCAGGAACCCGCGATCGGGACGTCAGTCCCAGTCGAGCGCGCCGCCCGACTGGTACTCGATGACGCGGGTCTCGAAGAAGTTCTTCTCCTTCTTCAGGTCCATCGCCTCGGACATCCACGGGAACGGGTTCTCGGTCTCGCCGAAGATCGGCTGGAGGCCGATCTGCTGCGCGCGCCGGTCGGTGATGAAGTGCATGTACTGCTCGCACAGCTGCGCCGACAGGCCGAGCATCCCGCGCGGCATGGTGTCGCGCGCGTAGTTGACCTCGAGCTCGCACGCGTCCTTCAGCATGCCGCGCACCTCGGCCTGGAACTCCTCGGTCCACAGGTGCGGGTTCTCGATCTTGATCTGGTTGATGCAGTCGATGCCGAAGTTCAGGTGGATCGACTCGTCGCGCAGGATGTACTGGTACTGCTCGGCGATGCCGACCATCTTGTTCCGGCGGCCCAGCGACAGGATCTGCGCGAAGCCGGTGTAGAACCACATGCCCTCGAAGATCACGTAGAACGCCACGAGGTCACGCAGGAATGCCTGGTCGGCTTCCGGCGTCCCGGTCTCGAAGTCCGGGTTCTCCAGGTTCTGCGTGTACTTCAGCGCCCACGCGTCCTTCTCCGAAATGGAGGGGACCTCGCGGTACATGTTGAACAGCTCGCCCTCGACCAGGCCGAGGCTCTCGCAGATGTACTGGAAGGTGTGCGTGTGCACGGCTTCCTCGAACGCCTGGCGCAACAGGTACTGGCGGCACTCGGGGTTGGTGATCTGCCGGTACACCGCGAGCACGATGTTGTTGGCCACCAAGGACTCCGCGGTCGCGAAGAAGCCCAGGTTGCGCTTGAGCATCTGCCGCTCGTCCTCGGTGAGGCCGTCCGGCGACTTCCACAGCGCGATGTCGGCCTGCATGGCGACCTCGGTCGGCATCCAGTGGTTGTTGCAGCCGGCCAGGTACTTCTCCCACGCCCACTTGTACTTCATGGGCAGCAGCTGGTTGACGTCGGCGCGCGCGTTGATCATGCGCTTGTCGTCGACGTCGATCCGGGCGGCGCCGACCTCGATCTCCCCGAGGCCGGTGGCGTCCGTCGTCTCCACGTTGGTCATGTTCCTGAGGTTCCTTACTGGCAGGCTTCGCAGTCGGGGTCGTCGATGCGGCAGGCGGCGCCTTCGGTGGCGACGAAGTCCACATCGGTCTTCGGCAGCTCCTTCGGCTCCGGCGCGGTCACCGGCACGGCGGGCACCGCCGCCGAGGGCGACGGGCTGGGCGCCGGGGCCGGCGTCGGCGCGGGGGCCGGGGTGGCCGCCGGAGCCGCGGGAGCCGGGGTGGCCGAGACGGCGTTCAGCTTGCCGTCGGTGCCGCGCAGGGTGCTCTTCTCCACGTGCGTCGCGGATCGCGCCCGCAGGTAGTACGTGGTCTTGAGGCCCTTGTGCCACGCGTAGCGGTACAGCTCGTCGAGCTTGCGGCCGCTCGGCGCCGCGATGTACAGGTTCAGCGACTGCGCCTGGTCGATCCACTTCTGGCGCACCGAACCGGCGTCGACGATCCACTTCGACTCGATCTCGAACGCCGTGGCGTACAACGCCTTCAGGTCGTCCGGGACGCGGTCGATCTGGCCCAGGGAACCGTCGAAGTACTTGAGGTCGCTGACCATGACCTCGTCCCAGAGCCCGCGCTCCTTGAGGCTCTTGACCAGGTGCGGGTTGACGACGGTGAAGTCGCCGGACATGTTCGACTTGACGAACAGGTTCTGGAACAGCGGCTCGATCGACTGGCCGACACCGGAGATGTTGGAGATCGTCGCGGTCGGCGCGATCGCCATCACGTTGGAGTTGCGCATGCCGACGGTCTTGACGCGCTCGCGCAGCGGCGCCCAGTCCAAAGTGGACGAGGTGTCGATGTCCAGGCCGTCACCCTGACGCGCGTCGATGAGCAGCTGCAGCGAGTCGATCGGCAGGATGCCCTTGCTCCACAGCGAACCCTCGAACGACTGGTACTGCCCGCGCTCCTCGGCGAGGTCGGTCGACGCCGAGATCGCGTAGTAGGACAGGTGCTCCATCGAGGTGTCGGCGAACTTCACGGCCTCGTCGGAGGCGAACGGGACGCCGATCTCGAACAGCGCGTCCTGGAAGCCCATGATGCCCAGGCCGACCGGGCGGTGGCGCAGGTTGGAGCGGCGCGCCTCCGGGATCGTGTAGAAGTTGATGTCGATCACGTTGTCCAGCATGCGGACGGCCGTGCGCACGGTCTTCTCGAGGCGCTGGGTGTCCAAACCGGCCGGCGTGACGTGCTTGAGCAGGTTCACCGAGCCGAGGTTGCAGACCGCGACCTCGTCGGTGGTGGTGTTCAGCGTGATCTCGGTGCACAGGTTGGACGAGTGCACGACACCGACGTGCTGCTGCGGCGAGCGCAGGTTGCACGGGTCCTTGAACGTGATCCACGGGTGGCCGGTCTCGAACAGCATGGTCAGCATGCGGCGCCACAGCTCGACCGCGCGGATCTTGCGGAACACCTTGATCTCGCCGCGCTCGGCCATCGCCTCGTACTCGCGGTAGCGGGCAGCGAACTCGTTGCCGTAGAGGTCGTGCAGGTCCGGGGTCTCGTTCGGGGAGAACAGCGTCCACTGCGCGTCGGCCTCGACGCGGCGGAGGAACTCGTCGGGCACCCAGTTCGCGGTGTTCATGTCGTGGGTGCGCCGGCGGTCGTCACCGGTGTTCTTGCGCAGGTCGAGGAACTCCTCGATGTCCACGTGCCAGGTCTCGAGGTACGCGCAGGCCGCGCCCTTGCGCTTGCCGCCCTGGTTGACCGCGACGGCGGTGTCGTTGGCGATCTTGAGGAACGGCACGACACCCTGCGACTGGCCGTTGGTGCCCTTGATGTGCGCGCCGAGGCCGCGGACCGGGGTCCAGTCGTTGCCGAGGCCGCCCGAGTACTTGGCCAGCAGCGCGTTGTTCTTGTACGCCTGGAAGATCGAGTCCAGGTCGTCGTCCACCGTGGTCAGGAAGCAGGACGACAGCTGCGCGCGGGTGGTGCCGGAGTTGAACAGCGTCGGGGTCGACGCCATGAAGTGGAACGTCGAGAGCAGCTCGTAGAACTCGATGGCGCGGGCTTCGCGGTCGTCCTCGCGGATCGCGAGACCCATGGCGACGCGCATGAAGAACGCCTGCGGCAGCTCGAAACGGGTGCCCTCGTGGTGCTGGAAGTACCGGTCGTAGAGGGTCTGCAGGCCGAGGAAGCCGAAGTCGAGGTCGCGCTCGGCGTGGATGGCCGCGGTGATCTTGTCCAGGTCGAAGGACAGCAGCTCGCCGTCGACCAGCTCCAGCTCGACCGCCCGGCGCAGGTAGGCGCGGAAGTACGCGGGGTACTCGACGGCCATCTCGTCCTGGCTGGCCTGACGCGGCTTCTTCGCCAGGTAGCTCAGGGCCTCGCCGCGGAGCTTGTCCAGCAGCAGGCGCGCGGAGACGAACGAGTAGTTCGGCTCCTGCTCGACCAGCACGCGGGCGGCCAGGACCTGGGCCAGGGCCAGCTCGTCGGCGCTGATGCCGTCGTAGAGGTTGCGCTTGGCCTCGGCCAGCACCGGCTCGGCGGTGACGTCTTCGAGGCCGGCGACGGCTTCTCCCACGACGTGGGACACGCGCGCCCAGTCGAGCGGACGCAGCACGCCGTCGACACCCTTGACGTTCAGCGCGGCTTCGGCGGTGGCGGGCTTGGTGGCCTCGCGCGCCTTGCTGCGCTCCTCGCGGTAGAGGACGTAGGCGCGGGCGACCTTGTGGTGCTCGCCGCGCATCAGGGCGAGCTCGACGATGTCCTGGATCTGCTCGATGTGGAGGGCGGTCTCGGGGCCGGCGTGGCGCAGCAGGGTGGTCTCGACCTGCTGGGTCAGCTCGGCGACGACGTGGTGCACGCGGGAGGACGCGGCGGCGTCGCCGCCCTCGACCGCGAGGAACGCCTTCGTCAGCGCGACCGAGATCTTCCCGGCGTCGAACGGCGACACGCTGCCGTCCCGCCGGATGACCCGGATCGCGGTGGGTGTGTCGGCGGCCGAGGGCCGCTGACCGGTTTCGACTGACATGCGTGTCTCCAAGTTTTCGGGCGCGTTCGATCGCCACACGGCGTCATGAGGCCGTGCGCTGCGGTTTCTTGAAAGCTGCCCGGCAGTACTCTGCAGCGGTCTCCCCGTCGCTGGGCCCTGCCGGTCACCAGAGACTACATGTAGGGGTGCGTCCCCGCGCGGGACCCAAGGGATGGCGTGTCGGGGGCTCACCCAGGCGGGTTACGTGATCACCCAGAGGTGCAGTTCAAGCCCCGAAGACCAGCTCGCTGCCGGGCAGGGCGAGGTTCAGGAACGGACGGCGGCCGGCCAGGTAGCCCAGGGGGCCGCGGGCGTTGACGCTCCAGTCGGCCGCGGCGAGCCCGGGCCGGATCTTGGCACCGACCGGAGTCCGCACGGCGGTGCCGTCGCGGTCCTGGAGGACGTCGAAGCGGCTGGGGAGCGCGAGCGGCGAGCCCGGCCTCCGGGTGAAGGCCGCGGTCGCGATCCAGTCGTCGTCCGTCGCCGCCGTGAAGGTGCGGTCGGTGAACTGCAGCGCGGCGAGGTCCTTCGGGATGGCCCACAGCTCGCGGCCGCCGGCGAGAGAGACCTCGGAGTCGACCCAGATCCGCGTGATCGTGCACGTGGTCCGTTTGCCGCGGACCGGGACGGCGGCGAGCAGTTCGTGGTAGCTGAGCTGCCCGGGTTCGCGGTAGGCGATCCACGCGGTGAAGACGGTGGTGTACCCGGCGACCGACAGCGCGGCCGGGTGCACGTCGCGCGCCGGGACCCGCCAGATCGACAGGTGGGCGTCGGCCGTCAGGGTCCAGGGCTGCGGGGGGTAGAGGCTCATGCGTCCAACCAGGGGAGGTACGGGGGCAGGTCCTTGTCGACGCGCATGCCGAACTCCGGCGGCCGCTTCTGCAGGAACGACATGACGCCCTCGACGGCGTCCGGGCTCGCGCCCAGCCCGCCGATCAGGCGGGAGTCCAGCTCGTGCACCGGGAACGGCGACTCGGCGCTCGCCATCCGGTAGAGCAGCTGGCGGGTCACCGCGACCGACACCGGCGACGTCGTCGCGACGATCTCGCGCGCGAGCTTGTAGGCCTCCTCGAGCACGGTTCCGGCCGGGAAGACCTGGTGCACCAGGCCTTTCGCGAGAGCTTCGGCGGCGGGGAACACACGCCCGCTGATCATCCAGTCGAGGGCCGTGCCCATGCCGACGAGCCGCGGGAGGAACCACGCCGACGCGCCTTCGGGGTAGATGCCGCGCCGGGTGAACACGAAGCCGAAGCGCGAGTCCTCGGAGGCCAGGCGGTAGTCACACGAAAGGGTGATCGTGATGCCGCCGCCGACCGCCGCGCCGTGCAGGGCCGCGATCACCGGCTTGTGCATCGCGAAGATCCGCTTCGAGCAGCGGCCGGCCGGCTCCTGCCAGGCCGCGTCCGGGCCGGTCGCCGGGTCGAAGTCGAAACCACCCTGGGAGAGGTCGGCGCCGACGCAGAAGTCCTTGCCCGCGCCGGTCAGCACGACCACGCGGACGTCCTCGTCACGGTCGGCGCGGTCCATCGCGGCGCCGAGCTCGTCGGCCATCCGGATCGTGTAGCCGTTGCGCGCCTCGGGACGGTTCAGCGTCACCGTGGCGATCCGGTCCGCGACGGCGTAGGTGATCTCGGCGTAGTCGGCCATGCGACGAAGCTATTGCAGTCCGGCACTACTGGCAAGATGTCAATAGTGGGTCCGCAGCGTCCGGGGGCGGGCGAGGTGGAGGTCGAAAGGGTCGGCTTCGCCGGTCTCGTTCACGACTGCGCTCGGGTGGGCGTGCCGGCGGCGGAGCTGTTCCCGGCGTTGCGGGCCCCGCGACGGACCCACAGGCTCGCCCAGGCCGAACCGCTGCCGACTGCGGCGGCGATCCAGGGAAGCACCGTGCCGACGAGCAGCACCGCGCCCACTAGCAGGACGAAGAGCGAAACGATCCTGACAAAAGCCTTTCGGTCGCCGGTGAGGGCAAGGAAGAGCACTTGGGTGAGCAACGGAGAACCGGCGTTCGTGGCAGGCTGGGGCAATTCTTCGCCCGAGGTGGTGCCGATCTTATTCGCTGTCGACTCGTTCTCGTCGGGTACGCGTTTCCGGTTGTGCACGAGCCCTCCTCGGCCATGTGGTTGCAGAGGGCGAGCATCCGTCGATTCCGGCGAGTCGGGGCCTCGGACGGGTGAAGCGGGCAGGTCGTGGGCTACGCTGCACGCTGCTTCGGGTCGAGACTTCACCCGCTGCGGGCGAGGAATGGCGGCGGGGAGGGAGATATCACTACGCGGAGTGAGCGGCGCTTGTACGACGAGTTGCGCGCTCTTAGGGGAAAGGCCGACGCCGCGCGCCGCAAAGCCGGACTCCGCCCGTTGTCGCAGGATGAAACCGAACGGATCTTGTGCAAAGCGCCGTATCTCGTCGCCGATTTTCGAGGTCAGCGGCTGAGCGACTGGCTGGCAGAAGATTTTTCGAAGACCAAGACGCCGTCGGCCAACAGTTTGGCCGCCGTCTTCGCACTGGCCCGGGTTTGGAGCGAGGAGGCCGGCGTCACCGCTCCCGCGGAGCGGTACTGGGCCGACCTGCTGGAGGCCGCCCAGCCCGACCGAACCGCCAAAAGCCGGGCGCGGACGGAGCCCGAGCCGGCGGGCGGTCCGGCCCACTCCCTGATCGACGACTACATCGCGGCTGCCGTCCGGGCGGCTCGAGAGCACCCTTACCCGGGCGTGCTGCCGGGGAACACGCCGCCGCTGACTGAGGTCTACGTCCGTCAGCGGGTTCGGGCGGGGGCGGCACGCTCGCGGCCGGCGGGACCCGGGAAACTCGCGGGCCCGGTATCGGGGCTGGTCGGCGAGGGAGCTTCGTGGACTTCCATGCCGCCGCCCCGGCGTGTGTCCGGCCGGATGTCCGCCGAAGAGATCTTGGACAGCGATCGCATCTGCGTGGTCGTCGGCACCCCTGGCGGGGGCAAGACCAGTCTCTTCCGCACCCACTTGATCCGGGCGGTGGAGGCGAGGAAAGCGGGTGAGCTCGAAACTTCGCTGCCGATTCTGGTATCCGCGGCCGCCTTGTCGGGCAAACCACTGGCCGCTGCGCTCGCGGAGGCGGTGACCGCAGAGTTGGGCAGCTTCGGCCTGCTCGAGAAGCTGCCGGACGATCTGTTCAAGGAATGTCCGTACGAAGACGTACCGTGGCTCGTAATGGTCGACGGGCTCGACGAAATCACCGACACGGCAAGCCGCCGGAACCTCCTGGCCGCACTGGACCAGATCTCCGATGGGAGCCGTGGGCGCCAGTACCGGTTCGTCATCGCCACCCGTCCGCTCCCAGAATGGGAGCTCGCGGTGCTCGGGGCGCAGGCTCCGGTGTACGAGCTGGAACCGTTCACCTGGTCGGATCTGAATCGTGTGTCCGCCGACTGGTTCCGGGTGCTCGGACTCGAGAATCCGGACCGGGTGGCCGAGAGGTTCGCGAGTGCGGTGCGGCGGACCAGGGTGTTCGGTCTTGCCCGGACGCCGCTGATGGCGGCGTTGCTCTGCCAGCTGCACGGTGCGAACCCGGACGCTCCGCTGCCGGCCAGTCGCGGCGAGATCTACCGCAAGTATGTGGAGCAGCTGACGCGGCGCATGCAGAGCGCGGACATGTCGGGTATCCAAGCCCAGGTGCGGGCCGGCTTGGAACGCTACGGAGACGAGGCGCTGGGGGAGGGCTGGCGTACCCTCGAGCGCCTACCCGAACTGATCTCCTGGTCTGCGGCCGAGATGCACGGCGGCTGCTCGGCTTCGATCTTGGACATCTTTTCGGGCCTGCCCGGTGCAGCGTGTCCCAAACGCGTGCCGGCTGGCGTTTGGCGTGAGTACCTGCAAAGTCTGTTGCTACGGAGCGGCTTGATCATCCTGCGCAGCGGTGAGCTGTCCTTCTTCCACCAGACCGTCGGGGAGTTCCTGGCTGCCACACACGCGACGCGATCAGCGTCGGCCAGTCTGGAGTCGCTGGCCACCCTCTTCGGAAGGAAGCGTCGCGTCCCTCTCGTCGAACGGATCCTCACCCGCCGCGTAACGCCGCCGCCGGAGGTGGACACGTCGTTCACGGGGTTCGTCCTCGACCAGTGCGGCGAAGTCCAGGACGCTGTCGCCGGTTGCCTGCTCAGGCTGGTGGATCGTGGCGGTTTGGCCGGGTGCGGGTTCATCGCCGTTCTGCTCCGCCTCGGCACCAACGTCCCGCGAAGCGTCGTCTTGGCGATGGCGAGGAAGCTCATGGATCTGGTCTGGGTCCTGGGCAGTACCTTGAATTCGGCGCCTCCTCGTCGTGCTCGCGGAGTGGTGCGCACTGATCAGGAACAATTCGAAAACGCCTTTCTGGCTCTTCGCCTCCTGGCGTCCATCGGTGCGGAGGACGCGCTCGACCGACTGCGCTCGATCGCCCGCGACGACGACCTCCACCCCGCCGTCCGAGCCAGGGCGGCGGAGGCCGTCGTCGACCTCGACGTCGACGTGGCCGTTGCTGTCGGGCTGCTGGACGAACTAGCGAGGAACAAATCGATCGGCTCGCGGATGCGGGCCACTCTTGCGGCGCGGGTCGAGTCGCTGGATCCGGACCACGTGTCCCGTCTGCTCGTCGATCTTGCCCGAGACACCACGTTGGCCGGCCGCGAACGGGTGGCGTCGGTCATGACTCTTCGCGGTCTCGAAGCCGCGCTCGCGTCGGAGCTGTTCGCCGAACTCGCCCTGGACACCAGGATGAGCGGATACTCGCGAGTCTGGTCCGCCGGCGTTCTGGCCGGTGCGGGGGAGGCGCGCGGGATTGAGCTGCTCGACAGACTGGCCCGCGCCATCGACGTTCCGATCTATGTGCGCGAGGAGGCGGTCCGCGCGCTGGTCAAGCACGGTGGTTCCAAGGCGGACAGCGTGTTGTCGAGGCTGGCGTCGGACCATTCGGTCGACCCGCACGTCGGGATCCGCGCTGGCGGTGCGTTGGCGGAACGAGGGGACAAGGACGCGTTGAAGGAACTCGAGCGCATCGCGATGCAGCGCATGAGCGATCACAACCTGCGTATCGGCGCGGTAGAGATGCTGGCTGCCATGGGGGAGTACAACCCGATGGACCTGCTCGAGTCGCTGGTCCGGGATACGACGCTTGACAACAACGGACGACTTCGGGTGCTCGAGATCATGCTCGAAGCCGGCGGCCGCCGAGGTGTCGACGCGGTGAAGACGCTGGTCGACGACCGTTCCCTCGGGGACCGCGCCCGGGTCTTCGCCGCGGGCCTGCAGGGATCCATCGACAAGCCGACCGCGGTCCGTCTTCTCCTCGGCTTCATCGGTGACCGGAGCGTGGCCGGGGGGGCTCGTGCCGACGCGGCCGAGTTGCTCGCGCAGCTTCTGCTCGGCGAGAGTGTGCGGCTGTCGGACGCTGTGGACGTCCGGATGCACACCGCCGAAGACTTCCGGGTGGATCCCGTCGGCAATATGGACCTGGATCGGGTGACGATCATCGATTTGATCGACGATCTGAGTCGTGACCGGAGAGTTTCGAGAGCTGATCGTGGCCGGGCGTTCAACGTCCTTCGCCGCTTCTATCTGTGGCGGCGCTAGCTCCGAGAAGTTCTACGGAAAGTCACATCTGACGACTCCGCGTCAAAGCAAGAAACAATCAGGCGTGCTTGATTTTTCCGGCGACCGGTGCGACGCTGGCCGCAGGACGCAAGGAGGCGGCGGATGGCGGACCTCGGCGTGATCCTCGGGGATCTCGACGCGGAGACACGGACGATCGACGACGTGGTGGCGAACCTGCCCGCGTCCGACTGGGCGCGCGCGACGCCCGCCGAGGGGTGGACCATCGCGCACCAGATCGCGCACCTCGCGTGGACCGACCGGAAGGCCCTGATCGCGGCCGCCCACCCGGAGGACTGGCAGGCCGAGGTCGAGGAGCTGCTCAAGGCGGGGGAGACCTACGTCGACGACGGCGCCGCGGCCGGGGCCGAGCGCCCGCCGCGGGAGATCCTCGAAGACTGGCGTTCCGGGCGGGCCGCGCTCGCCGAAGCGCTCGCCGCGGTGCCGGACGGGCAGAAGCTGCCCTGGTACGGCCCGCCGATGAGCGCGGCCTCCATGGTCACCGCGCGCATGATGGAGACCTGGGCGCACGGCCAGGACGTCTTCGACACCCTCGGTCTCACTCGCGAGCCGACCGCGCGGATCTGGCACATCGCCCGCTTCGGCACCCGCACCCGCGACTTCGCCTACTTGACCAACTCCCTCGCGCCGCCGGCCGAGGAGTTCCGCGTCGAGCTGACCGCGCCCGACGGCTCCACCTGGGCGTTCGGCCCCGAAGACGCCGAACAGAAGCTCACCGGCACCGCGCTCGACTTCTGCCTCGTCGTCACCCAGCGGCGGCACCCGGCCGACACCGACCTGGTCGCGCACGGCTCCGACGTCGAGGAGTGGCTGACCATCGCGCAGGCCTTCGCGGGCCCACCCGGGAACGGCCGGCAGGCGGGGCAGTTCGCATGACCTACCGCATCGGCAACGCCTCCGGGTTCTACGGCGACCGGTTTTCCGCCGTCCGCGAGATGCTCACCGGCGGGACTTTGGACGTCCTCACCGGCGACTACCTCGCCGAGCTGACCATGCTCATCCTCGGCCGCGACCGGATGAAGGACGCCAACCGCGGCTACGCCAAGACGTTCCTCCGCCAGATGGAGGAAAACCTCGGCCTGGCGCGTGAAAAGGGCGTCAAGATCGTCGCCAACGCGGGTGGGCTCAACCCGGCCGGTCTCGCGGACGCGCTCCGGGAGCTGGCCGGCCGCCTGGGGCTCGACGTCAAGATCGCGCACGTCGAAGGGGACGATCTCGTCGCCCGCGCCGACGAGCTGGACCTCGGGAAACCGTTGACGGCCAACGCCTACCTCGGCGCGTGGGGCATCGTCGAATGCCTGAACGCCGGTGCGGACGTCGTCGTCACCGGGCGCGTCACCGACGCCTCGGTGATCGTCGGCCCGGCCGCCGCGCACTACGGCTGGGCCCGCGACGACTTCGACGCCCTCGCCGGCGCGGTCGCCGCCGGGCACGTCATCGAATGCGGCGCCCAGGCCACCGGCGGCAACTACGCCTTCTTCACCGAGCACTCCCTGGGCGTGCCCGGCTTCCCGATCGCCGAGATCGAGGCCGACGGCTCCAGCGTCATCACCAAGCACCCCGGCACCGGTGGTGTGGTGAACACCGGCACGGTCAAGGCGCAGCTGCTGTACGAAATCACCGGCGCGCGTTACGCCGGACCCGACGTCACCACGCGGATCGACATGCTGTCGCTGACCGAAGACGGCCCCGACCGGGTCCGCATCTCCGGTGTCCGCGGGGAAGCTCCGCCGCCGACGCTGAAGGTCGCGCTGAACACCCTCGGCGGGTTCCGCAACGAGACGACGTTCGTCCTCACCGGACTCGACATCGACGCGAAAGCCGCGCTGGTGCGGGAACAGCTCGAAGCGTCCTTGAAGGACCGGCCGCCCGCCGACGTCCGCTGGACCCTCGCCCGCACCGACCACGCCGACGCCGACACCGAGCAGACGGCCAGCGCGCTGCTGCACGTCGCCGTCAAGGACGCCGATCCGAAGGTGGCCGGGCGCGCGTTCACCGGCGCCGCCGTCGAACTGGCGCTGGCCAGCTACCCCGGGTTCCACGTCACCGCGCCGCCGTCGGACGCCTCGCCTTACGGCGTCTACACCGCGGCCTATGTGGACGCGCGGCGGGTCCCGCACGTCGCGGTGCTGCCGGACGGCATGCGTGTCGACATAGCTCCTTCGGCGTCCACTCAGGACCTGTCCGAAGTGGACGAGCCCGCGCTGCCCGAGCCCCTGGACCACGGCCCGGTCCGCCGGGTGCCGCTCGGCACGGTCGCCGGGGCCCGCAGTGGTGACAAGGGCGGGAACGCCAACCTCGGCGTCTGGGTGCGCTCCGAAGCGGCCTGGCGCTGGCTGGTGCACCGGCTGACCGTGGCCGAGTTCAAGCTGCTGCTGCCCGAGACCGCCGGCCTGCAGGTGACGCGTCACCTGCTGCCCAACCTGTGGGCGATGAACTTCGTCGTCGAAGGCATCCTCGGCGAGGGCGTCGCGTCGCAGGCGCGGTTCGACCCGCAGGCCAAGGCCTTCGGCGAATGGCTGCGCTCCCGCGAGATCGACATCCCCGAGGTGCTCCTGTGACCGATCCGTTCCGGACACCCGAGCGGTCCGAGCTGCGCAAGACCGTCCGCAAGTTCGTCGAGCAGGAAGTCCTGCCGCACCTCGACGACTGGGAGCGGGCCGGTGAGCTGCCGCGCGAGCTGCACCGCAAGGCCGGCGACCTCGGCCTGCTGGGCGTCGGCTTCCCCGAAGAGGTCGGCGGCGGTGACGGCAACTACCTCGACGCTTTGGTGATCGCCGAGGAGATGCACTACGCGGGTGGTTCCGGCGGGCTGTTCGCGTCGCTGTTCACCTGCGGCATCGCCGTCCCGCACATCGCCGAAGCCGGCGACCCCGTCCAGATCGAACGCTGGGTGCGTCCGACGCTGGCCGGCGACAAGATCGGCTCCCTGGCCGTCACCGAGCCCGATGGTGGTTCGGACGTCGCCGGGATCCGGACCACTGCTGTCCGCGAGGGCGACGAGTACGTCATCAACGGCGCCAAGACCTACATCACCTCCGGCTGCCGCGCGGACTTCGTCACCACGGTCGTGCGCACCGGCGGCGATGGCGCCCACGGCATCTCGCTGATCGTCGTCGAACGCGGGACGCCCGGCTTCACCGTCTCCCGCAAGCTCGAGAAGATGGGCTGGCTCTGCTCCGACACCGCCGAGCTGTCCTACGTGGACGTCCGCGTGCCGGTGGAGAACCTCATCGGCACCGAAAACAGTGGCTTCGCGCAGGTCGCCACCCAGTTCGTCACCGAACGGCTTTCGCTGGCCGTCCAGGCGTACGCGCACGCGCAGCGGGCCCTCGACCTGACGCTGGACTGGTGCCGGCTGCGCGAGACGTTCGGCCGGCCGCTCATCTCGCGGCAGGTCGTGCAGCACAAGCTCACCGAGATGGCGCGGCGCGTGGACGTGGCGCGGGTCTACACCCGGCAGGCCGCGATCCGGCACGTCTCGGGTGAAGAAGTCATCGCCGAAGCCTGTTTCGCCAAGAACACCGCCGTCGAGGCCGCCGAGTGGGTGGTCAACGAGGCCGTCCAGCTGCACGGCGGGCTCGGCTACATGCGCGAGTCCGAAGTGGAGCGGCATTACCGCGACGTCCGGATCCTCGGCATCGGCGGCGGCACCACCGAGATCCTCACCGGCCTGGCCGCGAAGCGATTGGGATACACCTCGTGACTACCTTGAGGTCCACAGTGGACACGCGGGCCGCCGAGTTCGGCGCGAACCGCGAGGCGATGCTGGAGAAGCTCGCCGAGATCGACACCGAGCAGGCCAAGGCCGTCGCCGGTGGTGGCGAGAAGTACGTCGAACGCCACCGCAAGCGCGGCAAGCTCCTGGCCCGCGAACGGATCGAGCTGCTGCTCGACCAGGACTCGCCGTTCCTGGAGCTCTCGCCGCTCGCGGCCTGGGGCACGGACTACCGCGTCGGCGCGAGCCTGGTCACCGGCATCGGCGTCGTCGAAGGCGTCGAGTGCCTGATCTCGGCCAGCGACCCGACGGTCAAGGGCGGCGCGAGCAACCCGTGGACGACCAAGAAGTCCTTCCGGGCCGCGGACATCGCCGCGCAGAACCGGCTGCCGTCGATCAACCTCGTCGAGTCCGGTGGCGCGGACCTGCCGACGCAGAAGGAGATCTTCATCCCCGGCGGCCGGATCTTCCGTGACATCACGCGGGCCTCGGCCGCGGGCTGCCCGACGGTCGCGCTGGTCTTCGGCAACTCCACCGCCGGTGGGGCGTACCTGCCGGGCATGTCGGACTACGTCGTGATGGTCAAGGAACGCGCCAAGGTGTTCCTCGGCGGGCCGCCGCTGGTCAAGATGGCCACCGGCGAGGAGTCCGACGACGAGTCGCTCGGGGGCGCCGAGATGCACGCCCGGACCTCGGGCCTGGCCGACTACCTGGCCGTCGACGAGCAGGACGCGATCCGCCTGGGCCGCAACATCGTCAAGCGGCTCAACTGGACCAAGCAGGGCCCGACGCCGAAGCCGGACTACGCCGAGCCGCTGTACGACACCGAGGACCTGCTCGGCATCGTGCCCACCGACCTGAAGGTTCCGTTCGACCCACGTGAGGTCATCGCCCGTGTCGTCGATGGCTCCGACTTCGACGAGTTCAAGCCGTTGTACGGGTCTTCGCTGGTCACCGGCTGGGCGAGCATCCACGGCTACCCGGTCGGCGTGCTGGCCAACGCCCAAGGCGTGCTGTTCGGCGAGGAGTCGCAGAAGGCCGCGCAGTTCATCCAGCTGGCCAACCAGATCCACACGCCGCTGGTGTTCCTGCACAACACCACCGGTTACATGGTCGGCAAGGAGTACGAGCAGAGCGGCATCATCAAGCACGGCGCGATGATGATCAACGCCGTGTCGAACTCGAAGGTGCCGCACCTGTCCGTCCTCATGGGAGCGTCCTACGGCGCCGGGCACTACGGCATGTGCGGTCGCGCCTACGATCCGCGCTTCTTGTTCGCGTGGCCGAGTGCGAAGTCCGCGGTGATGGGCCCGGCGCAGCTGGCCGGCGTGCTGTCCATCGTGGCCCGCGCGGCGGCCGAGAGCCGCGGCCAGGAGTACAACGAGGAACACGACAAGGCCATGCGCGCCATGGTGGAAGGCCAGATCGAAGCCGAGTCGATGCCGATGTTCCTCTCCGGCATGCTCTACGACGACGGCATCATCGACCCGCGTGACACCCGCACCGTGCTCGGGCTGAGCCTGTCCGCGATCCACAATGGACCAGTGAAGGGCGCCGAGGGCTTCGGCGTCTTCCGGATGTGAGTGAGCGATGATCCAGAACCTGCTGGTCGCCAACCGCGGCGAGATCGCCCGCCGCGTTTTCCGCACCTGCCGCGACGCCGGCATCGGCACGGTCGCGGTGTTCTCCGACGCCGATGCCGCCGCGCCGCACACCCTCGAAGCCGACGCGGCCGTCCGGCTGCCGGGCAACGCGCCCGCCGAGACCTACCTGCGCGCCGAGCTGCTGGTGAAGGCCGCGGCCGACACCGGCGCCGACGCCGTCCACCCGGGCTACGGCTTCCTGTCCGAGAACGCGGCCTTCGCCCGGGCCGTGCTCGACGCCGGGCTCACCTGGGTCGGACCACCGCCGGAAGCTATCGAGACCATGGGCTCCAAAGTGGAGTCGAAGCGGCTGATGGCCGCCGCCGGGGTCCCGGTGCTGTCCGAACTGGACCCCTCGTCGGTGACTTCCGACGACTTGCCGCTGCTCGTCAAGGCGTCGGCCGGCGGTGGCGGCCGCGGCATGCGCGTGGTCCGCTCGCTCGACGAGCTGGCCGAGGCGGTGGAAGGCGCGAGTGCGGAGGCCGGGTCGGCTTTCGGCGACCCGACCGTGTTCTGCGAGCGCTACCTGGAGACCGGCCGCCACATCGAGGTCCAGGTGCTCGCCGACCAGCACGGCACGGTGTGGGCGGTGGGGGAGCGGGAGTGCTCGATCCAGCGCCGGCACCAGAAGGTCGTCGAGGAAGCACCCTCGCCATTGGTCGACGCTGCCATGCGCGAGGAGCTGTTCGACGCCGCGCGCAAGGCCGCCAAGGCGATCGACTACGTCGGCGCAGGCACGGTCGAGTTCCTCGCCGGGCCCGACGGCCGGTTCTACTTCCTCGAGATGAACACCCGGCTGCAGGTCGAGCACCCGGTCACCGAGAACGTCACCGGTCTCGACCTGGTCGCGTTGCAGCTGCGGATCGCCGAGGGCGAGCGGCTCCCGGCCGGCCCGCCGCCGACCGTCGGCCACTCCATCGAGGTCCGGCTCTACGCCGAAGACCCGGCGGAGAACTGGCAGCCGCAGAGCGGCACGCTCCACACGTTCGAAGTGCCCGATGTGGACCGTGCGTTCACCCACGGTCCCGGCCTCCGGCTCGACTCCGGCTTCGAGACCGGCTCGGTGGTGGGTGTCCACTACGACCCGATGCTCGCCAAGGTCATCACCTGGGCGCCCACCCGCGCCGAAGCCGCCCGGCGGCTCGCGAAGGCCTTGGCCGCGACGAAGATCCACGGCGTGGTCACCAACCGCGACCTCCTGGTGAACATCCTGCGCCACGAGGCGTTCTTGGCGGGGGAGACCGATACGGCGTTCTTCGACCGCCACGGCCTCGACACCCTCGCCGCACCGCTGGCCACGCCCGAAACCGAACGCCTCTCGGCCCTCGCGGCGGCTTTGGCGGACGCGGCGGGCAATCGCGCGTCGGCCACCACCCAGAGCCGGCTGCCCAGTGGCTGGCGCAACGTGCGCTCGGCCGGGCAGCGCAAGGTCTTCACGGTGGCCGATCGCGAGTACGAAGTGGTCTACTCGCTGACCCGCGACGGGCTCAAGGCCGAAGGCTTCGACGCGGAGCTGGTGTCGAGCGAGCCCGGCCGGGTCGTGCTGGACGTCGCCGGCGTGCGGCGCGCGTTCGACGTCGCCCGCCACGACGGGGTGTCTTATGTGGACTCCGCGCTCGGGTCGGTGGCGCTCAAGGCCGAGCCGCGGTTCGCCGACCCGGACGCGGCTCTCGCGGCGGGCTCGCTCGTCGCGCCGATGCCGGGCACGGTCGTGCGGCTCGCTGTCCAGGCAGGGGACCCGGTCAAGGCGGGCGATCCGTTGCTGTGGCTCGAAGCGATGAAGATGGAACACCGGATCGCCGCCCCCGCCGACGGCGTGGTGGCGGAGCTGCCGGTGACAGTGGGACAGCAGGTCGAAGTGGGCACGATCCTCGCGGTGGTGGGAGAAGCGGAATGACCATGAACTTCATCGAGCCGGAAGAGCGGATCGCACTTCGCAAGGCCGTCTCCGAACTCGGCGCCAAGTACGGGCACGAGTACTACGCACGCAAGGCGCGTGCCGACGAGAAGACGCACGAACTCTGGGACGAGGCCGGGCGCCTCGGTTACCTCGGCGTCAACGTCCCCGAGGAGTACGGCGGCGGGGGCGCGGGCATCGCCGACCTCGCCGCGGTCCTCGAAGAGCTGGCCGCCGCGGGTTCGCCGCTGCTGCTCATGGTCGTCTCGCCGGCCATCTGCGGCACCGTGATCTCCCGCTTCGGCACCGAAGAGCAGAAGAAGCAGTGGCTGCCCGGCATCGCCGACGGCACCAAGCGGATGGTCTTCGCGATCACCGAGCCGGACGCCGGGTCGAACTCGCACAAGATCACCACCACCGCCAAGCGCGACGGCGACGGCTGGGTCCTCAGTGGACGCAAGGTGTACATCTCCGGTGTCGACGAGGCCGACGCGGTACTCGTCGTCGGCCGCATGGCGGACTCGAAGACCGGCAAGCTCAAGCCGGCGCTGTTCATCCTGCCGACCGGCACCGAGGGCTTCGAGTACACGAAGATCCCGATGGACATCGTCGCGCCGGAGAACCAGTTCTCGCTGTTCCTCGACGACGTGAAGCTCCCGGCCGAGGCGCTGGTCGGCGAGGAGGACGCGGCCATCGCGCAGCTGTTCGCCGGGCTCAATCCGGAACGCATCATGGGCGCGTCGTTCTCCCTCGGCATCGCCCGGTACGCGCTTTCCAAGGCCGTCTCCTACGCCAACGAGCGGCAGGTCTGGGGCGCGCCGATCGGCGCCCACCAAGGCCTCGCGCACCCGCTGGCCGAGATCAAGATCGAGCTGGAGCTGGCGAAGCTGATGACGCAGAAGGCGGCGTCGCTCTACGACTCCGGCGACGACTTCGGCGCGGGCGAGTCGGCCAACATGGCCAAGTACGCCGCGGCCGAGGTGGCCATCCGGGCGACCGACCAGGCCGTGCAGACCCACGGCGGCAACGGCCTCGCCACCGAGTACGGCCTCGGCACGCTGGTCACGGCGGTGCGGCTCGGCCGGATCGCGCCGGTCAGCCGCGAGATGGTGCTCAACTTCGTCGGCCAGCACAGCCTCGGTCTCCCGAAGTCCTACTAGGAGAGTCGCCATGTCTGCTTTGGACGGTAAGACGATCATCATGTCCGGCGGCAGCCGCGGCATCGGCGAGGCCATCGCGCTGCGGGCGGCCGCCGACGGGGCGAACGTCGCGCTGCTGGCCAAGACGGCCGAGCCGCACCCGAAGCTGCCCGGCACGATCTACACGGCGGCCGAAGCGATCGAGAAGGCGGGCGGACACGCGCTGCCGATCCTCGGCGACGTCCGCGACGACGACGGGGTCGTCGCGGCCATCGCGAAGACCGTCGAGCAGTTCGGCGGCATCGACATCGTGGTGAACAACGCGAGCGCGATCGACCTGACGCCGACCGAGCAGGTCAGCATGAAGCGCTACGACCTGATGCAGGACATCAACGCACGCGGCACGTTCCTGCTGTCCAAACTGGCCATTCCGCACTTGAAGAACGCCGCGAACGCCCACATCCTGACGCTGTCGCCGCCGATCAGCCTCGACGAGAAGTGGTTCACCGCCGGGCACCTCGCCTACAGCATCGCGAAGTACTCGATGAGCCTGGTGACCGTCGGGCTCGCGGCCGAGCTGCGCGCGGACGGCGTCGCGGTCAACTCGCTGTGGCCGCGCACGACGATCGACACCGCGGCGATCCGCAACGTCGTCGGCGCGGAGCTGGCGTCCCGCAGCCGGACGCCGGAGATCATGGCCGACGCCGCGTACGCGATCCTCACCAAGCCGAGCCGGGAGGTCACCGGGAACTTCTTCCTCGACGACGAGGTGCTGCGGGCCGCGGGCGTCACCGACTTCGCGAAGTACCGCGTCGGCGACACGGCGGAAGAGGACCTCCAGCTCGACTTCTGGGTCGAACCGGCTTGACCGGCGTCCGCGAACCCCAGCAGGAACGCAGCCGCACCACACGGCGGCGGCTGATCGAGGCCGCGCTCGACAGCTTCGGCGAGCGCGGCTGGCACGGCGTGACGGTGGCCGGGATCGCCGAACGCGCCGGCGTCTCGCGCGGCGCGGCCCAGCACCACTTCCCGGCCCGCGAGGACCTGGTGGTGGCGGCGGTCGACCTGCTCGGCCAGTCGCAGATCGACGAGCTGCGGGCGCAGGCCGCGGACCTGCCGAGCGGGGCGTCGCGCATCGAGCGCGTGGTCGAGATGGTGCTGAACCTCTACACCGGCCCGCTGTTCCGCGCGGCCCTGCAGCTCTGGTCGGTGGCGGCGACCGACGACGCGCTGCGGGACGTGCTGGTGCCGTTGGAGGCCCGGGTCGGCAGGGAGGCGCACCGGGTGACGGTGGAGCTGCTCGGCGTCGACGAGTCCCGCGCGGGTGTGCGCGAACTGGTCCAGGCCACCCTCGACCTGGGGCGCGGGCTCGGCTTGGCGAACCTTCTCACCGATGACACCCGCCGGCGGCGGCAGATCGTGCGCGAATGGGCCCGCACGCTGGAGCTGCGCCTCGCCGACAGCCGCTGAGCTACGCGGTTGAGCCGCGGCTCAGGCTTGTGGCGCACCGACCGCTGAGCTGCGCGGTGGTAGCCGGTTGAGCCGCCTCGGGCTGCACGCCGGCCCACCCCGTCCGCCCCCGTACGGCTCGCCGACGGCTGACTGCCGCTCACGGAGTCGATAGAACCGCCATCGACCGCCCGATGCCCGACCATTACCACCTGTGGGCGCATCCGAGCCACCGTTCGTCGCGTTGTCGGCGTGGCGGGGAACCTCATCCCGGTATCAGGCGTCATAGTGCCGTAAGTAACACAATCGGCCCAATGGGCGAATGACTGGTAGTAGCGGTTCTCAGAGGAAGGCAGACCGGTGTCCGGTTCAGGAGTCGAGCTCACCCACCGCGCGATGGCGATGCTGAAGGCGGTGGCAGCCGGCCGGGCGCAGATGTCGTGCAGCTGCGAGCCCGACCTCTTCATCGACGGATTCGCCTGTTGCGATCAGATCACGGCCCACGCGCTGGCCCACGGCGGTTACCTGCAGCCCGCCGCCGAAGGCGCCACCGGTCGCGTTCCCGCCGAACTGACCGAGGCCGGCCGCGCCGCGCTGGAGATCACCGCCGCCGCCTGAGCGTCACGCAGTGTCGTGAGTTCGAACGCGTGTTCGAACTCCCATGCCTCGGCTCGACCTGGCAGGCTTGAGCCATGGCGGAACCCCCACCACCGGTGGACGACGAGGCGACGGTCTACCTCCCCAGCGAGCTGCGCGGAGCCCACTGGCCCACGCGCGACCTCGACCTCTCCCGGCGGCCCTACGACGAGTTCGCCACCCAGATCGTCGCCCGGCCGCCCGCGTCGCCGGTCACCGCCGGCCGCGGCGAAGGCGCCGGGTCCTCGCTGGCCCGTTCGAGCGGCCGGATGGCCGTCGCCTCCACCGTCAGCCGGATCACCGGGTTCGTCGCTAAGCTGCTGCTCGCCGCGGTCGTCGGCACCGGGGTCGTCAACGACTCCTTCACCGTCGCGAACACACTGCCCAACATCGTCTTCGAGCTGCTCTTCGGCGGGGTGCTCGCCAGCGTCGTCGTGCCGCTGCTCGTCCGCTCCCAGGACGACCCGGACGGCGGCCGCGCCTACACGCAGCGGCTGATCACGATGGGGCTGGTGCTGCTGGTCGTCGGCACGGCCGTCGCGGTGGCGATCGCGCCGCTGTTCACCACCCTCTACGTCGACAAATCGTCAGCGAACGCCAACCCGGCCCTCACCACCGCCCTGGCGTACCTGCTGCTGCCGCAGATCCTGTTCTACGGCCTCTTCGCGCTGCTCTCGGCGATTCTCAACGCGCAGAACGTCTTCGGCCCGCCGGCCTGGGCGCCGGTGCTGAACAACGTCGTCGTCACCGCCACGCTCGTCCTGTTCGCGGTCGTGCCGGGGGAGCTGACGCTCGACCCGGTCCGGATGGGCGACCCGAAGCTGCTGGTCCTGGGGCTCGGCACCACGCTCGGCATCGTCGTGCAGGCCGTGGTGCTCGTCCCGGCGTTGCTGCGCACCGGCTTCCGGTTCCGCTGGCGCTGGGGCTTCGACCCGCGGATCAAGGAGTTCGGCGGGCTCGCCGCGTGGATCCTCGGCTACGTCGTGGTGAGCCACGTCGGGTTCGTCGTGACGACCCGGGTGCTGACCCACGGGACCAGCGGCGGCGTCACGGCCTACAGCTACGCGTCCCTGCTCTTCCAGCTCCCGTACGGCATTCTCGGCGTCTCGCTGCTGACCGCGTTGATGCCGCGGATGAGCCGCGCGGCCGCGGACGGCGACACCGTCTCGCTCGTCGGCGACCTTTCGCTCGCCTCCCGCATCTCGACGGTCCTGTTCCTGCCGATCTCCGCGGTGCTGGCGGTGGTCGGCACGCCGGTCGGCATCGCGATCTTCACCTGGGGCCGCGGCACCCTCGACGACGCCGAGCGGCTCGGCCAGACGCTGGCCGTCTCCGCGCTCGGGCTGCTGCCCTTCGCACTCGTGATGTTGCAGCTGCGCGTGTTCTACGCGATGAAGGACGCCCGCACGCCCACGCTGATCATGCTCGTGATGACCGCCGTGAAGATCCCGTTGCTGCTGCTGTGCCGCGGCCTGCTCGACGGCGAGCACATCGTCCTCGGCGTGATGCTCGTGAACGGCGCGGGCTTCGTCGTCGGCGCCGTCCTCGGCCAGGTCTGGCTGTGGGTGCGGCTCGGGCACCTGCGCAGCAAGCGATCCCTGCGGGTCGGGCTGATCACCTTGTCCGCCAGCGCCCTCGGCGTCGGCGCGGCGGTGCTGGCCGGCTACGCCGTGCCCAGCTCCCTCGGCGCGATCGGCGGCGCGTGGGTGAAGCTGCCGGTCCAGACCTTGCTCGGGATGGCCGTCCCGTTCGGCTTGCTGGCGCTCCTCAAGCTCCCCGAGTTCACGCCGGTGACCCGGCGCGTGGGTGGTCTCCTGCGGCGGTTCGCGCCTCGTTGACGACTACGGCCGGGAGCGCGATCCGGATGTCTCGAAACGGTAACGAGACCGCTGCGATCAGCACGTTTACATTTTCGGCGCGGCTTTCTACGATCCACCCGGATCAGCGATGGGGAGGTCGTGCATGACGCGCAGGGCGCGCAGGCGGCGGGACCGGGTCACGGTCGACGAACTGCTGCGGGAGGCCGGAGCCCGGCCGCGCAAACCCGGCTCGCGCGCGGCCGAGACGGCGGCCCGGCGTGCTGACGAGCCCGAGCCGCGCGGAGCGGCGGGCCGGATCGCGCTGGCGTCGGCGGTGCTCGTCGTGCTGGGCGGGCTGGTGTTCGCGCTGGCGACCCGGCCCGAGCAGGTCCCGGGCTCCACGCAGTTCCCGCAGCTGCCGCCGGCCACCGGTGTCCCGACGTCGAGCGCGATCGCCGTGCCGACGCAGACGACGACGCCGTCCCCGGTCGTGATGCACGCGCGCAAGACACCGACCCCCACGCCGACGGTGACGGTCGACCTGCCGCCGTCGCCGACGACGACCGTCACGCTCCCGACGTCCACACCGGACTACCGCTGCTACCCCTACGGCTGCCGGCGCGGCGTGCCGGTGCGCTGACGACGCAGCAGCAGGTAGGTGCCGGCGGCGAGGACGAACCCGGCGGCGAAGGTCAGGTCGCCGGTGGCGGGCACGGCTTTCGGGATCGGCGCGGTGTAGAGCGCCTGGTTCGCGAACAGGCCGACCGACCCGACCAGGCCGACGAGGAACGCGGCGAACCCGGCGAGGTTGCGGTGCCGGCGATCGGTGAGCAGCTCGCCGAACTCCGTGCCGCGGCGCAGGTGGTGATCGGCCAGCAGCACGCCGAGCCACGGGCCGATCCAGTAGGCGATGACCAGCAGGAAGTTCTCGTAGGCGTGCCCGGCGTCGGAGAGTCCCAGCCAGGCCAGCACGAACCCGATCGTGCCGAAGGCGAGCGCGACGACCGCGCGCCGCCAGGCCAGCGGCAGCCGGACGCCGAGGGCGAGGAAGGCGAGCGCGCCGGAGTAGACGTTGAGGACGTTCGCGGCGACGGCGCCGAGTGTGATGGCCAGGAGCGTCGCGGCGGCGAGGAAGCCGGGGAGGTGCCCGGTGAACGCCGTCGCGGGGTTGTCGTCGGCCGGGCCGGCGATGGTCGTCGAGGCGGCGCCGACGAGCATCAGGACGGTCGTGGAAAGGAACAGACCACTGCCGGCGTAGAGGCCGATCGCGCGTCTCGACGCGGTTTTGGGCAGGTAGCGCGTGTAGTCGGCGGCGTACGGGTTCCAGCCGGCGGTGTAGCCGAACGCGGTGCCCACGGCGAGGAGGAACCCGCCGGTGCTGCCGGTGTTGGTGGTGGGCCCGGCTTTCGCGAAGGTGACCACGCTCGCGACGGCGAACACGACGGCCAGCACCACGAAGACGTACTTTTCGTAGGCCTGGACGAGGTTGTGCCCGAAGAAGGCGATGACGATCTGCAGCGCGACCACGAGCACGAGGCAGGCGAGGGTGGGCAGCCCGGTGAGGCTGGTCAGGGCAAAGGCGCCGCTGACGCTGTTGACGGCGAACCAGCCGACGCCGGCCATCACCGACATCAGCGCGGCGGGCACCAGGTTGCCGCGGTAGCCGAACGCGGCCCGCCCGAGCACCATCTGCGGCACGCCGTAGCGCGGGCCGCGGGCGGACAGCACGCCGTGGGCGAGCGCGCCGAGCCCGTTGCCGACGACGGCGGCGAGCGCGGCCCGGGTGAAGGAGAGCCCGAAGGCGCTGACGGCGAGCACGCCGACGAAGACGGTGGCGAACTCGAGGTTGGGGGAGGCCCACGTCCAGGCCAGCTGCCGGGGCGTGCCGTGCCGATCGGCGTCGGCGACCGGCTCGACGCCGCCGGGCTCGACGGCCACCAGCTTGTCGCCGTAGCCGGGTTCTTCGTGGCTCGTCATGCGAGGACGGTAGGCGACGGAGGTTGCGGCGGTGTTTCCGTTTCCGGTGAGCGGAACGGGTCCCGCTCACCGGGCAGTGACTTCGGAAACCCGCGAAGACCCTCTCACCGGCCCCGATGCCGGTGAGAGGGTCTTCGACAGCCCCACTACGGGCTCAGTGTCAGCCGTTGTAGCCGGCGACGATCTTCGTGAACGCGTACTTGTCCTGCGAGATGCCGCTGCACTCGCCGCCGCCGCTGCAGTCGCGGTTGGTGGCCCAGAACGTCAAGCGGGCCAGGTGGTGGCTCGCCGCGTAGCCGCGGATGGAGTTGAAGTTCGCCACGGTGACGGTCTCGCCCGCGTTGTCGGTCTTGCCGTTCATCGAGGAGAGGCCGCTGTGCCGGTAGGCGGTGTCGTCGTTCCAGCCGAACGTGGTCTTGAGCTGGTTCTTCAGCCCGTCGACCGCGGACTTCGTCATCGCGGCCATGTCACCGCCGCTGGAGAAGTCGAACGGCATGACCGACCAGACGTCGACGTTCGCGCCGATCGCCTTGGCCTGGTTGATGAGGCGCTTGCCCCAGGTGTTCGGGCCGGTGGTCTCGGTGCCCATCGTGATCACCACGCGCAGGTTCGGGTTCTTCTGCTTGGTGAGCTTGACGGCGTTGAGGATCCGGTCCTGCACGGTCGCGTTCTCGAACTCGTCGGTGTTCTCGATGTCGAGGTCGATGGCCTTGAGCGCGTAGGCGTCGATCACCTTCTGGTACGCGCCCGCCAGTGCCGAGGCCGAAGTGCACTTCGAGCCCAGCTTCGTGCCGGACCAGCCGCCGAAGGAGGGGATCACGTCCCCGCCCGCGTTGCGGATGTTCTGGATCATCGTCTTGTCCGAGCCGGTGAGCGAACGGCTGCCGTCCCACTTGGGGTTGCAGCCGCCGTCCGACAGCATGAAGGCGAGGGTAAACGCTTTCACGCCGGTGGCGGACATCGCCGCGGTCGGGCTGGTCTGCCCGCCCCACTGGTACAGGTACGGGGATGCGAGCACCGGGTCGACCGCGGCCATGGCCTGCGGAGCGAGCCCGACCGCCGTCGCCATCGCGGCACCGGCCGCGAGTGCGAGCGTGACCAGACGGCGCATGGATTTCATGGGGTCCTCCAAACGAGCAGGTTGGAGCACCTCCGGTTTGAGGCGGCGGGATCATCCCGGGAGGAGCGCTGTGTGCCATCACACAGTGGACTAGACCAATGTGGGTGTCAACCCTCTTCGGTCGGAAAAATGACTTACTGTGCGCGAGCGGTCTCCCAGCGTCGGCGGTGTGAGATTCCCCTGAAGGCGGAGTGACACCGCGCCCCATTCCGGCTACTTTGCCGAAATGGTGGGGGATTCCACGGTCGCCGCCGGCGGGGGACGCCGCCCGGGCCGGTTCCTGCCCGCCTTCGTTCTGCGCCGTTCGGCGCTGTGGCGCCTGCCCCGCCGGAGCCAGGTCTGCTACCTCGTGGTCGTCGACGCGCTCGCCGTCGCCGCGGTCGTCCTCGCCGCCGTCCGGTTCCCGCCGCTGGCCACGATGCTGACGCCGTTCGCGCTGCTCCTGGCCGGGATGCTGGTGTCGGCGGAGCTCGCCCGGCCGGTCGAGCGCCACCGCGAGGACACCCTGCTCGGCCCCGGCGTCGACACGCCGTGGATCTTCGCCGGGGTGCTGGTGCTCCGGCCCGGCCTCGCGGTCGCCCTGGTCGTGCTCTCCGCGTTGCACCAGTGGTTCCGGGTCCGCAGAAGACCCGCGTACCGGCAGGTGTTCGGCGCCGCGGCGACGGCGCTGGCCGGTCTGGTGGCCGGGGCGTTCCTGACCGCGACCGGCGTCCGGCCGCTCGGCGGGGTCCTCGACCCGCGCACCGTGGTCCTGCTGACCGTCGCCGGCGTGGTGTTCCTGGCCGTGAACGCCGCGCTCGTCACCGCTGCCGACGGGCCGAGCCGCACCCCGCTCGCGGGCCACGCGTTCGACGCCGCGATGACGGCGTTCGCGTTGCCGCTGGCGTGGGCCGTCGAAGCCGCGCCGGCGTTGGTGCCGGTGCTGGCGGGCACGACGGTGGTGCTGCACCGCGGCGGGCTGGGCCGCGGCCGCCGCGACCATGTCACCCTCGACCCGGGCACGGGCGTGCTGACCGCGGCGTCCTGGCGCGGCGCCGCGGACGCCGAGGTCGACCGCCTCGGGCGCCACGGCCCCGGCCTGGCGCTGTTGCTGCTCGATCTGGACCACTTCCGCCAGCTCAACGACCGCTACGGCGTCCGCATCGGCGACGCGGTGCTCCGCGCGGTGGCCGACACGCTGCGCGACGAGGTCCGGTCGGCCGACCTGGTGGGCCGGTCGGGCGGCGAGGAGTTCGCGGTGCTGCTGCCGGGCACGGGCCGCTTCGACGCGATGGCGATCGCGGAGCGGATCAGGCTGCGGATCGCGTCGACGCTGGTGGCGTTGAAGGCGACGGGGGAGGGGCCGCAGTTCGTGGGGGTGACGGTGTCGATCGGGGTGGCGGTCTGCGCGGACGGCCTGCTCGGCGACACGCTCTTGGCCGCCGAGGCGGCGGTGCTGCGCGCGAAGGCGGCGGGCCGCAACCGGACGATCTGCGCGGAGCCGGGCTAACGCGTCTTGCCCGCGATTCGCGGCCGGGGCACGCCATCGACCGAGACGCAGCTGCCGAAGACCCGGTCCTGGCTGGTCCAGCCGTTGACGCGGCCTCGGTTGTTGCTGATCTGCACCCGCTTCCGGGCCGGATCGACCGACGACACCAGGTGCAGGTAGACCGTCCCGGCGACCCGGGCGAGGACGATGTCGCCCACCGCCGGCTTCGCCGGATCCACCGGCGAGACGACCACTTCCTGCCGGCTGCGGATGAGCGGGATCATCGAGGAGCCGCTCGGCCGGAACGTCACCGAGGCGCCGCCGGCGACCCGGCCCGCCACCGCGTCCAATGCCCCCATCCGCCGATGGTGACAGGCCCGGTCCGATCAGCCCACCGAATCAACCCATCGTGATCGCGTTCAGCTTCTCCCGCAGGTAGTCCGCCGCGATCACCTCCGGGTAGCTGACCTTCCCGAGCGGCGGCGCCAGCGACGTGATCCGCGCGTCGTGGTCGGTCTCGTAGAAGAAGATCAACGACACCAGGTCCTCCTCCGGGGCCGACGCCGCCGGGGGCAGCACGCGGTGGCGGGTCGAGCGCCAGCGATCGCCCGTCCAGCGGGCCATCAGGTCGCCTATGTTCACCGTGAACGCGTCCGGGTGGAACGGCGCGTCCTCCCACTCGCCCTCGGCCGTGTAGACCTGCAGGCCGCCGACGCCCGCCTGGCGGTCCAGCACCGTCACCGTGCCGAAGTCGGTGTGCGGGCCGATCCGGAACTGCTCGGGCGCCGGCGCGCCCACGTGCGTCATCGGCGGGTACCAGTTGATGTTGAACGTGTACGTCGGATGCCCGGTGTGGCGCGTGAAGTGGCTCTCCGCCAGCCCGAGCGCCGCGGCGAAGATCTCCAGCAGGTGGTCCGACAGCGCGCGCATCCGGCGCATGTACTCGATCGCCGTCTCGGCGAGCTCCGGCACCTCGGCCGGCCAGACGTTGGGCTGGAACCAGAACCCGTCGACCTCCGCGACGCCGATCGCGGTGTCCGCGCCCACCGAGTACGACTCCTTCAGGTCCGGCGGGGTCTCGGTGCCCTCGGCGTAGCCGTTGGCCTCGACACCGGGCGGCAGCCAGCCGCGGCCGCCGACCGTCACCGCGTAGCGCTGCTTGACGTCCACGGGCAGCGCGAAGAACTCCCGCGCCAGCTCCCGGGTCCGGTGGCGCAGCTCGTCCGGCACGCCGTGCCCGGTGACCAGCAGGAAGCCGGACTCCCGCAGCGCGCTGTCGATCTGGCCGGCCACCTCGGCCCGGCCCTCGGACGTGCCCGTGAACCACGGCGAAAGGTCCACTAGTGGAACGGATGACGGCATTCCGGCTCCTCGTCAACACTGTCGGGACAGCACTGTCCTATTCGGACCTCTCGACCCCGATGTCCTCGAACCACAGCTCCGGGCGCGCCGCGATGAACTCCGTCATCAGGGCGGTACACGCGGGATCGTCGAGCAGGGTGATCTCCACGCCGAGCCCGGCGAGCCAGTCGTGCCCGCCGTGGAACGTCTCCGCCTCGCCGATGACGACGTGCCCGATCCCGAACTGACGGACGAGCCCGGAGCAGTACCAGCACGGCGAAAGCGTCGTGACCATGATCGTGTCGCGGTAGTGCGGGCGGCGCCCGGCGTTGCGGAACGCCGAGGTCTCGGCGTGCATCGAGGGGTCGTCGTCCTGCACCCGCCGGTTGTGCCCGCGGCCCAGCAGGGTGCCCGCGGAGTCGAACAGCGCGGCGCCGATCGGCACGCCGCCCTCGGCCTTGCCCCGCTCGGCTTCTTCGCGGGCGACGGCGAGCAGGGTGTGCGGGTCGATCGGCATGCGTCACTCTTTCCGCCCGACGCGGTCCGTGGCAAGTGTTCACCACGCACAGGTGGATCGCGGACCGGATCTGTCCGCGATGTCTGGCACACTGCGTCTCATGTACGGGACATCGGAACGCCTGCTCAGGCTGCTCTCGCTGCTGCAGGCCCGCCGCGACTGGCCGGGCGCCGACCTCGCGTCGCGGCTCGAGGTCGACGTCCGCACGATCCGGCGCGACGTCGAGCGGCTGCGCTCCCTCGGCTACCCGGTGCACGCGACGCCGGGCGTGGCCGGGGGCTACCGGCTCGGCGCGGGCGCCGCGCTGCCGCCGCTGCTGCTGGACGACGACGAGGCCGTCGCGGTCGCGGTGGGCCTGCGCACGGCGGCGAGCGGCACGGTCAGCGGCATCGAGGAGACGTCGGTGCGCGCGCTGGCGAAGCTGGAGCAGGTGCTGCCGGCGCGGCTGCGGCCACGGGTGGGCGCGCTGCACGCGGCGACGGTCTCGATGCCCGGCACCGGCCCGACGGTCGACGCGTCGGTGCTGACGGCGATCGCGGCGGCGTGCCGCGACCACGAGCGGCTGCGGTTCCCCTACGGCGACCGCTCCGGCGCGGAGACCGAGCGGTCGGTCGAGCCGCTGCGGCTGGTCCACACCGGCCGGCGCTGGTACCTGGTGGCCTACGACCTGGACCGCGCGGGCTGGCGCACGTTCCGCGTCGACCGGATCACCGGGACGCCGGCCGCGAGCTTCCGGTTCACCCCGCGCGAACCCCCGGCCGACGACCTGGCGGCGTACGTGTCGCGGCAGATCTCGTCGGCGCCGTACCAGCACCAGCTGGTGCTGCGGGTGGCGGCCCCGGCGTCGGAGGTGTCCGGCCGTGTCCCGCCGACGACCGGCGCGGTGGAGCCGGTCGACGAGCACAGCTGCCGCGTGCGGACCGGGGCGAACACCCTGGACACCGTGCCGTACTACCTGGCGCAGTGGGGTTTCGACTTCGTGGTGGAGGAAGCGCCGCCGGGCCTGGTGGAGCGGCTGCGCGAGGTGGCCGAACGGTTCGCGCGGGCGGTCGGCTAGGGCTGTCCCCGCTTCGGTTCAGGCCCGCTTGCGGCGCTCGATCTCGTCGGCGAGCTGCCGCACCCGGGCGGGATCCGCGTCCCGGGCGAGGGCGACGCAGTGGTCCATGACGGCCGGCCGGTAGCGCACGGGCAACGTCTGCCCCGGGGCGAGCCGGGTGAGCTCGGTGATCGTGAGGTCTTCGTCGGCGATACCGCGGAACGAGCTGCCGTCGGCGGTCTCGACGTCGAGCATCAGGACCACGCGTGGATTGCTGTTGACCTCGCGCCAGTCGACGAGAACGCCGAGCGCGAGCGCCCCGGTGCGCAGTTCCGCGTTGCGCTTCCGCGCGTCACCGCTCAGGAGCGGGTTCGGGGCGACGCCGGGGAAACCGGGCCCGACGCCGAGCGACTCCCGGCTCAGGTCGGGCCTGAGCTGCTCCATCAGACCGTCCAGAGCGTTGATCTTCTTCTTCCAGCCGAACAACCCTGCCCCCTTCCGAACACCTTCATCAGGCCGGTTCGATACATACGCGGTCGCTTTCGCCGTCGGAGAGGAACTTCGCCAAGCCGGTCCCTTCCTCGACGACGTCCGCGCGTTCGGGCTTGCTCAGCCGCCGCAGCGGGCGCACCACCACCGTGGCGTCGTCGACCGTCCAGGTCGCGCTGACCCGGCCGTCGACCAGCGCCACCCGCTCGCCCGCCACCGACAGCCCGCGGTGGACGTCGTCGATGACGCGGGTCCGGTCGTCGTAGCCGAGGATCGCGTTGTCGAACGCGGGCAGGAACCGCACCGGCGCCGGGGTGTCCGGGTCGGGGAGCGGCGCGCCGGGCAGGTCGAGCAGCTCGCGGCCGCGCTCGTCGCGGAAGACCACCAGCTCCTCGCGCAGTGCCTTCACCGTCGCCGGGAGCCCGGTCAGGCCACTCCACGCACGCAGGTCGGCCGTCGCCGCCGGGCCGTACGCCGCCAGGTAACGGCGCACCAGGGCCCGGTCGTCGCCGGCCGCCGGGCTGGGCTCGCGGCCCAGCCACGACTCGAGCGGCAGGTTCCGCACCCCGCCCTTGGTGCGCCACACCCCGCGCGGCGGCAGCTGCGCCACCGGGATCAACGCCGCGATGAGCATCTCGCCCAGTGGCCGCGGCCCGGCCGACGGCCACCGGTCCGCGACCGCCCGCGCGAGCTCACCCATCGACCGCGGCTCGCCGTCCGCCAGCACCGCGCGCCCCGCGGCCGCGAGCTCGTCCAGGTCGACGCCGTCGAGCTCGCGGCGGTAGGTGCCGAGGACGCGCTGGCGCAGCATGGTGTCGAACCGCGTCCGCCACGCGAGGACGTCGTCGGCGGTGAGCAGGTGCACGGTCCGGCGCATGAGGTGGGTCCGGACCACGTGCCGACCGGTCAGGAGGCCGGACAACGCCGCCGGGTCGAACGCGCGCAGCCGTGACCACAGCCCGGTGAACGGCTCCTGCGGCTCCTGCGCCTGCAGGCCGGCGAGGTGCGCGACGGCGTCCCGCACGGGCAGGTCGGCCCGGTCGAGCAGCAGCTGGCGGGCGAGGGTGGCGCGGTTGAGCGCCCGGGCGTCGAGAACGGTCACGCCGACTTCTTACCGTCGAGCGTCTCCCGCAGGATGTCGGCGTGCCCGGCGTGTTGGGCGATTTCGGCGATGACGTGCAGAACGGCCCGGCGCGCGGTCCAGACGGTGCCGGGCCGGTTCCAGGGCGCGTCCGGCAACGGGTGCTTGGTGGAGAGGTCGATCTTCGCGATGATCTCTTCACTGCGCTTCGCGACGTCTTCGTAGTGCGCGAGCACGCCGGCCAGGGTCTCGCCCGGCTGCATGGCGAACTGGTTCTGGTGGTCGATGACCCACCGCGGGTACTCGCGGGCGGTGCCGCTGGTGATGTCCGCCCAGGTCACGCCGTCGGGCAGGGCGTAGCTCATGGCGGCCGGGCCCTCGACGGTGAAGCGCAGCCAGTTGTCCTCCATGGCCGCGACGTGCTTGATCAGCCCGCCGATGCAGAGCGCGCTGGCGGTCGGCCGCTCACCGGCTTGGGCGTCGCTGAGGCCGTCCGCGGCGGCGACGAGGGCGGCGCGTGCCGCGGCGAGCTCGGCGATGAGGTCGGTGCGTTCGGTTTCGTCGGTCATGGGGCAACCCTGTCAGGTGTTGCGGACAGGGAGTGTCCGCTATTGGCTCAGTCCGCGGCCGGGGTGTCGGTCCGGGCGCCGAGCATCCGCAGCACCAGCTCGCCGTACTCCTTGCCGAGCGCGGCCGGGGTCTGCCGGGCCCGCTCGGTGTACCAGCGGGCGACGTCGACGCCGAGGGAGAGCACCGCGCGCGCCGAGGTGTGGGGGTCGCCGACGGTGAAGACGCCGTCCTCGACACCGTCCGCGACGACCTCGCGCACGATCCGCTCGATGCGGCGCCGCAGCTCGGCGACCACCGCGAACTCCTGCTCGGGCAGGGCCTGCAGCTCGTACTGGACGACCCGGGCGACGGTGTGGCGCCGCGCGTGCCAGGCCACGAAGTCCTCGACGATGAGCCGGATCCGCTGAACGGGATCGGTTTCCTTGGCGACGACGTTCTCGACGAGGGCGAGGGTCTGCTCGTGCCCGTACCGGCTGATGGCGAAGAGCAGGGCGGCCTTGGAGGGGAAGTGCACGTAGAGAGCGGCAGGGCTCATCCCGGCGGCCCCGGCGATGTCGCGCGTGGTGGTGGCGTGGTAACCCCGCTGGGCAAAGGCCTCCACCCCGGCGAGCATCAGCCGCCGCGCGGTCTCGGGCTGCACATCGGGCCACAGTTCGGCCGACAGCGACGTCGTCATCGGGTGATCCTCCCAGACCGCACGGCCCGGACTGGCCGGCTCCGGTCACCCTCATTGTAAGCGGCCGCTAACCTGCGGAATCCGGAGATCCAGCCCGGCGTCCGGCCAGCCGTGCATCAACGACGTATTCAGGCTCGTCGCGGGAATCTGCCCGGGACCGGTCGCCGCGGCGGTCGGCAACGGATTTGCGGTGGAGCAACTGAGCGGCCGTGGGGTGGGAGCTCGGTGGCCGTCGTCGGTGTAGCCGGTCGCAGCGAGCAGAAACAGGCCGATCTCACGCCCAGCCGCTGGCGTGGCGGTGCTGTCGAGCCAGGGCTGGACGAAGCTACGGAACGAAGGTGTTCTTGGTGACGTGCCGGTCGTCGGACCGCGACTGCCGATACCGGGCGAAACTCACGGGCGAACGACGTCGGCCACGTGGCCGCACTCGACCGGGGTGCACATGAGGACCTGAACGTAGGTGATACCGCCCTGCGGGCCTTCTTGGGTGAAATTGATCGGAATCTTGCGACTGGTGGTCGTCCTGGTGGCCTGCCCGAGGTAGGTGTCACCTTGGTAGAAGTTGTAGGCGACGGTCGACGACCCCGCCTCGGACGCGTAGTCCTGAACCCATCCCTGGATGCCGACCGACCGCGCGTACCAGATGACCCCTCCACCGGTGGCGCCGCCGCTGAGGTACGCAGCCGGGTAGGAAGTCACCGGATACGCGGCACTGGCCGGCCCGGCGGCAACCAGTGGCACGCCGACAGCCAGAGCCACCAGTGCGACCAGACGTTTCACCATGTGTGTCCTCACGCGGTACTCTCCGTTCCCACAGTCGCGGGGCCTGGCGCTCCGCCCCACCTCCACGCCCTGGCCCGCACGACGGTTTAGTCGTACTGATGTCGAACCTGTTGCCGAAGGCTGCGGGCAGCCGAGCCGGCGGTGCCGGCACTGCAACTCGACGACCAGCCCATTCCGCGGAAGACCGTGAATGCGTCGGTCGGCGCGAGGTGCGCCGTGTCCGCGGCCGATGCCGCAGCGCCGATGTTGACTCGCCGTTCTCGGCTGTCACGGCGTCGAAGCGTCGGCGCGCTGCCCGTGAACGCGTGCCGTACCGAGGTTTCGGACTTGACCGACCCGGGGGAAATCCGAGTCACGGCCAAGATCGAAGCCGTGGTGGAACAGGTCGGTCACTCGGCACCCTGACCGTGAGGTCCGCTCGGGGCCGGTCCTGGGTCCCATCGCCGGCGGTCGGTCGGCACCGGACCTCCAGACGGCGCACTAGGCGGGCGGTGACGTCCGTGCTTCGGGTGATCGAAGGCCGGGTCGACCGGTGCGGGGAGGTTTGACGCTCAGCCGGCCCAGCACCACGGCCATGACGGTCGGTCGCCTGTACGCGCCTGTCGACCAGGCGGCGGCGCTGCGGCCGACGGATGCCGGGAAGAGGTCCGTGCGCTCGAGATGCGTCCATAGTGGACGGGAGCCGGCCGGGGAGCGGGGGGAGAGCCAGGTCACACGAACGGGGTCGTGACCTTTTCCGGACTCGTGGGTCCTTCTCGGTGAAAGCGTCCGACAAGACCCGCGGAGGAAGACATGGCTGACACGACCACGACCAAGGCTCCGGCTCGCACGGTTTCGGCCGAGGTGACGACAGGCGCCCTCGCGACCGGGCAAGGGACGACGACCATCGCGGACACGGTGGTGCAGAAGATCGCGGGGCTGGCCACGCGGGAGGTGCCCGGCGTGTACGCCCTGGGCGGCGGCGCCGCCCGCGCGTTCTCCGCGATCCGGGAACGCATCCCGGGCGCCACGGCTTCGGTCGGTCAGGGAGTTTCGGTCGAGGTGGGGGAAAAGCAGGCCGCGGTGGACCTGCAGATCGTGGTGGAGTACGGAGTGGCCATCGCCGACGTCGCCCGGTCCATCCGCCGCAATGTGATCACCGGGGTCGAACAGATGACCGCACTCGAGGTGGTCGAGGTGAACATCAGCGTCGCGGACCTGCACCTGCCCGGCGAGGGTGACGACCAGACGCCCGACCCCGCCCGGGTGCAGTGACCGGTTCCCGGCGACGGAGGTTTCCCATGACTGCCACACAACTGGGCCTGCTGACCGGTCTGGCGCTCGGCCTCGCGGTCGCGTTCGGCGGGTTCCCGGCGTTCCTGGCCGTGCTCGTGTTCGGCGCGATCGGCTGGGTGGCCGGGCGGTTCCTCGACGGCAAGCTCGACGTGTCGCGGCTGACCGGCCGGGACCGGGGGTGAGCCGCGATGACGTCCACATCGGTTCCCCCGGAGGAACGAGGTGAGCTCACGGTGGCGGAGCGGGCGGTCGAGCGGCTCGCCGCGCACGCCGCTCAGGAGCTCGGTGACGTGGGCGGTGCCGCCGAGCGGGTGCTCGGCGTTGCCGTCGGGGGAGAGGACGCCGGCCGATCGGTCAAAGTGGATGCTCACCTCGACGGTGACCGGGTGCGCCTGGCCGCGCGGCTGTCGATCGCTTACCCGTCTTCGGTCACCCGCACGACCGAAGACGCTCGGGCGCACCTGCGCGGACGCGTCGAAGAGCTGACCGGGCTGCGCGTGGACCGGGTGGACATCACGGTCACCGCGTTGCACGGTCCGGTCCGGCCGGTGCGGAGGGTGTCGTGAAGCGCCGGCCTCGACGGAGCGTCCCGGCCACGATCACCGCGCTGGCGCTGACCGCTGCCGGTGCGCTCGTCGCGGTCGTTTCGGTGCAGATGATCCTCGGTCACGAGGTCTGGGTCGACTACGGCGCCGTGGCGCGTCGGTTGCACGAGTCGCGCTGGGCGGACCCGTTGGTCGTGGGAGCCGGGGCGGTGGTCGCCGTCGCCGGTTTCCTGCTCCTGGCCGCCGCGGTCCTGCCGGGCAGGCCGGTGGTGCTTCCGGTACGCGGTGAACTCGATTCGGGTGCGTCGAGGCGAAGCTTCGGAGCCACCCTGCGTGCTGCCGCGACGCGCGTCGACGGGGTGGACAGCGTGCGGCTGAAGCTACGGCGGCGCACTGTCCGCGTTCGCGCCACCACCCGGCGGACCCGGCCGGACGGGATCGCCGACTCGGTCCGGGCCGCGGTCGCGTCCCGGTTGGACCAGATCGATCCCGTCCGCCGGCCCGATGTCAGGGTTCGCCTGCGCACCCCGAGGAGCACGTCATGAACCGCCCAGCACGGTTGAACCGGGTACTGCTGGCGATCTTGGGGTTGCTTCTCCTGGCTGCGGGTCTGCTCCCGATCGCGATCCGCTCCGGGTGGTTGCCGGTGCTCGGCCCGGACCGGCCGCTGGTGCCGGGGACCGCGCTCCCACCCACTTGGGTGCTGTACGCGGCCGCGGTCGCCGGCCTGGTCGTCGCACTGGCGGGCTTGCGTTGGCTGGCCGCGCAACTCACGCGCAGACCGCGCGCTCGAATCTGGCGGTTCGACACCGATCCCGCGACGGGAAGCACAGAACTGTCGTCGTCCGCCGCCGCGAAACCGTTCGTGGAGGAGGTGCGCTCCTACCAGGGCGTGCACGACGCGACCGCCGTCCTGCTAGGCAACCGGGCCGGCCCGGCACTGGAGATCGTCGTCTCCGTGGAACACGACGGTGACCCGGCGGACATCCGCACTCGCATCCGGACCGAGGGAGTTCCGCGGCTACGCCAGGCCTTGGACCTCGACTCGCTGCCCGCGCGCGTCGAGCTCAGGTTCACCGCCGCGACGGGTGCGCGGGTCAGCTGAGGTGGCTTCCACCGTCGCCGACGGGGTCGCTCGCGTCGGCTGACCCGGGCGAGCCCCGGGAAGTCCAGTCGGCATCCGGAATGCGGATCGGTGGGACCTGAGTCGAATCCGTTGTGGAGCCGGGTGTTTCGCCCGGCGAGTTCACCGCAAGGTTGAGGCACTTGGGTTGAGATCGGCTGGCTCGTGAACCGGGCGGTTGCCTCGGACGATGTCGAACCAATCCAAGAAATCCGCGACCGTGCCGATCTGGCGGACCCGGTCATGCAGCGCAGTGTGGTCGTGGCCGATGAGGAAGTCTGCCCCGGCCACCTGCTGCCCGCATCCGCACCGACACGCGTGTGTCTCGTCCAGCGGCGAATCGAAGTAACGGACCGGGTTGCGCCCGGCGCCCAGCGGGGAAGGCCTCCCGACGTAGGCGTCATGGACCCGATGGCCGGGCTCGAGAATCCGGCCGTGAATGACGCACCGGTCGTCGCGCGTGTCGCCTTCGCTGCGCACGATGATGGTCTCGATGCGCTGGATCTCGACGGCCAGCTTGACTTCGCCGCGGAAGGCGAACAAGACGTACCTTTCGTGGCGCCGGTTGCGCCCGATGACCCAGGTGCCGTGATTGGCGTGGTACATCTCGGCTGGCGTCATGCCCTCTCGATAGCCGACGTGATCTCGCCCGAGGGCTTCGGTTTCCGGGTCACGAGCTTGCTCGGCGCTCAAGGTGATGAAGATCAAGACGACCTCTCTTCTGGTCGATACTTTGCTGTCCCGGATGAGTCAAGTATGTGCCCGACGTCGCATACTTGCAATACCCGGGTTCTCGAAGTATCGACTCGGATCGAACGGCAGGCCTTCGCCCGCACACTTGGCGCTACATCCCGGCGGTCCGGCGCAGGACTTGCCGGGGCTCAACAGCTCCCAGCCATGCTCCGGTCGTCGCCGGGTGCCGTGCGGTCTTGGGCTTTCCCGTTCGCCTGGTGCGGCAACCGCAGTATTCACCCGGCTTTTGGCTCGTGGCGCCCGACCTTGACATCCTGTTCACTATCGCGGTCTTCACCGCAGCCCCCGCGCTGTCCATCGTGTTTTCGAGTGTTGAGATGTCAACTTCGCAGGAGGTCGCCCGAACGAACCAGACATTGGTTCGCGAAACGTTGCCAGCCGCCGCTACTGTGTGTCGGCGGGCCAGGTGATCTGATCGAACAGCTGCCGTAGCTTCGCCGAGCGGGCCGGGCTGGTCGCGGCGATCCAGGCGATCCGGCCCCGCAGGTGTGCGCGGAAGTCGGGATGGCCGTGCCGGTTCTGTGCGGCCGGTCCGTGGCGGACGCAGTTGTGCAGCAGTGCGCGCAGAGCGTCGTAGTCAGCACGCGCGACCGCGGGAACGTCGTTGACGACCAACCCCGCGATCCGCTGTTGCCGGAAGGCCGGGGTGATGGACGTCTTCTCCTCGCGGATCCGGAATCCTTCGTCGCGGACGATGCGGCGGACGCCGGGGACCAGCCGATGCGCCGCCAGGCTCGCCGCTCCGGAGAACGCGAGGTCGTCGGCGTACCGCGTGTAGTTCGCGTTCAAGGCACGGGCAAGACCGGCCAGTCGACGGTCGAGGTGGTGGGTCACCCGGTTGGCCACCGCGGGGGAGGACGGTGCCCCTTGGGGAAGGTGGCTTCCGGCCAGCTTGCCGAGCAGGCGGTTCCGGATCCGGTCTCGGCGGCCGGCGGGGGCAGCTGCCAGAACGTCGACCGGCGTCGCGGTGGTCAAGATGCCCGCGAGTGCGGCACCGACTGCCGGCGGATAGCCGGCGAGCGCGAGCAGCGAGCGGATTCTCAAGGCGGAAACGCTCGGAAAGAATCCCTCGAGATCCATGCGAACGACAAGTTCCTGGTTGCTGTGCGGCAGGGCACAGGTCAACGCGGACCGGCCACGGTGAAACCCGTGTACGGCGTCGTGGACCGGCAGGGCGTCGAGCACGTGCCGACGGACCCGCCGTTGCAGCTCCGCCAAGCGTGGCTTCGGCTGTTCCAGGAGTCGTATGCCGCCCGTCGCCGTGGGAATCCACCGGTAGTGGTAGTGCCGAAGCGTGGCGGTTGCCCTGCGGTTCCAGTGCCGGGCGTCGGCGAACCAGCTCAGCTCGGCCGGGGTCAGGTCGAGCGCGGCCGCGCACTCGTCGAAGGTGGTCCACCGGGCAACCTGCCAGCGCCACACCGGCATCGGCTCGAGTGGCGACACGGAGGTGACTCTTTCTCCGGTCATCCGCGCGGGGTTGCACGCGGAGCTTGCCGTGTTCGCGCGGGGCGCGATGCCTGCGTGTCATGGTGCTCTCCGGGGTTGCCCCGGAGTGGGTGAGGGTTCACCTGCTCACCTCCGTGTCGCCGGCGCCACCTTAGCTCTTTGATGATCACGCTGTCGCCGGAGTTCGAACTTCCGTACCGGGGGTGACCGGACCGGGCCGATGATCTGCGGTGGGGTCGCGTTTCGGACGTCACGGCGACTCCGAAGTGGTCGGCCGCCGTCAGCGCATCGAGTGATGCCGCGGTTTAGCCGGTACCCGTGAAGCATCGGGTATTTCGGTCGTGGATACCGCCGCATTCAAGGGCCGCCCAGCCTCGCGACCGACGATCAGCTCTGTGTGAGCAGGCGCTGCCCCTCCAGCATGTCCCTGGTGCCCGATCGGGCAGGCCGGACTCCGGACGATCCCGAGGATCACTAGAGTCGGGGCAAGGTGGGGTGATCTTGAGTTCTGCGGGTGGGGGGCCTGAGCGTGAGCAATCCGTTGGTTGCACCGGTGAAGGATTCGACGACGGCGGTATCCGGTGTGCCGTTGCTGGAGGACGCGACCGGCCTGAAGACCGCGATCGAAAGCGGTGACTGGGCGGCGGTGGCGATGGGCGCCGTCGGCACCGCGCTCGACGCCTTGACCGCGGTCATGGACCCCTTCGGCGCGATCTTCGCGGCCGGTGTCGGGTGGCTGATCGAGCACGTCGGCCCGCTCAAGGAGGCGCTCAACGCACTGACCGGCAACGCCGACGAGATCGCCGCGCAGTCCGAGACGTGGACGAATGTCGCCAAAGAACTCGAAAGCGTGTCGACCGAACTCGTCGACCTGGTCAAGAAGGATCTCGGCGGGTGGACCGGCCCGGCCGCCGACGCCTATCGCACCCGCGCACGGGACACCTCGACGTTGATCGCCAGCGCGCAGAAGGGCTGCGAAGGCGCCGCCAGCGGGGTGAAGACCGCAGGTGAGGTCGTGGCCGCGGTCCGGACGCTGGTGCGCGACATCATCGCCGAGCTGGTCGGGCACCTGATCTCCTGGGCGTTGCAGGTGGTCTTCACCCTCGGCATCGGCCTGACGTGGGTCGTGCCGCAGGTGGTCGCCGCGGTCGCGAAGACCGCGTCGAAGATCGCGAGCCTGACGACGAAGCTGGTGAAGGCGCTCAAGGCGCTGATGCCCTTGCTGAAGAAGGCCGGCACGCTGTTCGACGACGCCGCGAAGGCGTTGCGGAAGATCAAGCCCGGCAAGGTGAAGCCGGCCGGCAAGCCCAAGGACATCACCGCCAAGCCGTCGCCCGAGCCCAAGCCGCATCCGAAAGACGGTGACACCACCGGCACCGCGGGCGACCACAGCGGGAACCACTCCGGCGGCGACGGCACCCACACCTCCGGCGACCACGGCTCGTCGGCCAAGAACCCGCCACCGGACGGAACCCGGGGCGGTCCCGGCAACCACGAAAACTCCGGAAGCGGCGGCGGCAACGACGGCGTGGACACAGCCGGTGCCAAGGGCAATCCGCACGACAACACCTCGGACCCGGCGAAGAACAAGGAGCCGGAAAAGAAGTGCACCGGGTTCGACCCCATCGACCTCGCCACCGGCGACCTGCTGGTCACGGAGACCGACCTGCTCGTGCCCGGTGACCTCGGCGCGCTCGTCGTCCGCAACCACGTGTCCTCCTACCGCGACGGTCGCTGGTTCGGCCCGTCCTGGACGTCGGTGGTCGACGAGCGGCTCGAGCGGGTGCCCGGCGGGCTCCGGTACTTCTCCGCCGACGCGATGGTGCTGACGTTCCCCGTCCCGGGTGCCGGGGCCGCGGTGACCGCAGCCGCGGGCCCCCTCCGGCTGCTGCACGCGGACGGCGACGAGTTCGCGCTCACCGATCCCGGCCGTGGGTGGACCCGCCGGTTCCGGCCGCACCCGCGGCTGCGTGACACGCTCCTGCTCCACGAGATCCGCACCGAGGAGGGCGAGTCGGTCTCGCTCGGCTACGACGACGCCGGCGTCCCGGCGACGATCGCGCACTCGGCGGGCGCCCGGCTCGTCCTCCACGTCGCCGACGGCAGGCTCCGCGGCATCCAGGCGCTGGGCGAGGCCAGGCCGGTGCAGGTCGCGCGCTACGAGTACGACGAGCACGGCCACCTTTCCGTACGGCACAACTCTTCTCCGCGTCCCGCGCACTACACCCACGACCGCGAAGGGCGGCTGCTGGGCTGGATCGACCACGTCGGGCACTGGTACCGGCAGGTTTACGACGCGCAGGGCAGGGTCGTGCGAGCCATCGGCGAGGGCGGCTACCTCGAGGGCACGCTGGCCTACTCGGCCGGCCGCACCGTCACCACGGACTCGCTGGGACACCAACGGATCCTGGAGTTCGACGAAGCGGGCAACCTGGTGGCGGACACCGACCGCCTCGGGGCCACGACGCGGTTCTCGTGGGGCAGGTACCAGACGCTCGCGACCCGCACCGATCCGCTGGGCCGCCGGACCGAGTTCGAACACGACGCGTCGGGCCGGCTCCGGACCGTCGTGCGCCCGGACGGCAGCCGCGTGGAGATCGTGACCCGGACCGCGACCGAGCTGGTGATCGCGGTCGCCGACGGCGACCGGACGCGGCAGCGCCGCTACACCGCTCCGCTGCTGCCCGACCCCTATGCCGACGTGCTCGGCGGCTCGGCCGAACACGATCCCGAACCCGCCGCCGGGCCCGGGGCGATGGCCGCCCCCGTGGCCCCCGGCGAACGGGACATGTTCGGCAGGCCACGCACTGTCCGGTCGGCTTCCGGCGGCCGTGAGACGCTGTCGTGGTCGGTCGAGGGCGAACTGCACGCGGTGGCCGGGGCCGATGGCGCCCGGTACCAGTGGCTTCTGGACGCCGAGGGCGCGGCCGTGCGCCGCACCGACCCGCTGAACCGCGTCACCGCCACCGAATACGGCCCGTTCGGCCTCGTCACCGCCACGACCGACCCCTCCGGAGCACGCACTCTCCGACGCTACGACACCGAGCTCCGGCAGGTCTCGGTCACCAACCCGGCCGGGCAGACGTGGGAGTTCACCCTCGACGCCGAAGGGCGCATGACCGCCCAGCGCGACTTCGGCGGCCGCGTCAGCCGGTACGAGTACGACACGGCCGGCCAGCTGGTCCGCAGCACCAACGCCGCGGGCGAGAGCGTCACCTACTCCTACGACCTGCTCGGCAGCCTGGTCCGCCGCGAGTCCGCCGCGCGGACCGACACCTACCGCTACGACCCGGTCGGCAACCTCGTCCACGCGAGCGGCCCGGGCGGGGAGACCACGCTCGAGTACGACGACACCGGCCGGGTGCTGCGCCAGACCACGACCGGGCGGACCACTTCCTTCGCCTACACCGGCGACGCCGCGGTGACGCGCCGGACGCCGTCGGGCGTGGTGGCCGCCTGGAGCCGGGGCACGGACGGCACCGACCGGCTCGACGTCGCGGGCGTCGAGCTGGTCCTCGCCCACGATGCCGCCGGGCACCTCACCGAGGTGCGTGAGCGCGAGCGGACGCTGCTGGGCCAGGAGTTCGACGCGAACGGACGGCTGATCGGGCAACGGACACCGATCGGCTCCCGGCGCTTCCACCGCGGCCTCGACGGCGGCGTGACCGAGCGGACCGACGCCACCGGGGCCGCACGCTACGAACGGGATCAGCTGGGCCGGATCACGGCCGTGCACACGTCTTACGGCACCGAGCAGTACCACTACGACGTCCTCGGCGACCTGGTCTCCTCGTCGGTGGGGACCGGCGCGGAAGCCGGCCCGCGGCGGTACGCGGGCGGCGTGCCGCAGTCCGCGGGCGCGGTGCGGTACGCGCACGACGCGCAGGGCCGGATGACCGCACGCACGGTCGCCGGCCCCGAGGGCGCCATGACCTGGACGTTCGCCTGGGACCCCCACGACCAGCTCGTCGGCGTCCGCACGCCCGACGGCGGAAACTGGCGCTACGTCTACGACTCCCTCGACCGCCGGGTGGCCAAGCAACGGCTGGACCCGGCCGGCCGCGTCGCCGAACAGGTCGAGTTCGTCTGGGACGGCATCGTCCTGGTCGAGGCGCTGCACAGCACCGCCGGCGTGCCGACGACCACGCTGACGTGGGCCCACCACCCCGACGACGACCGCCCGCTCGTCCAGGTGCTCACGGGCCCGGACGGGGCGACGCGTCCGGCGGCGGTGCTGGTCACCGACGCGGTGGGCACGCCGGTCGAGCTCGTCGGCACCGACGGCGGCGGCGCCCTGCTGCCCACCACTCTGTGGGGGCGCGCCCCGGCGGGCGCCGAGGCGACGCCGCTGCGGTTCCCGGGCCAGTACCACGACCCGGAGACGGGCCTGCACTTCAACGTCTTCCGCTACTACGACCCCGGCAACGCGCGGTACCTCAACCCGGACCCGCTGGGCCTGCGGCCGGCCCCGAACCCGCAGACCTACGTCGCCGACCCGCTGGGCGCGGCCGATCCTTCGGGGCTGACCGACGACCTCATGAACAACCCGCTCGCTTACGGCCGGGACCCCTCGACCCGCAAGCGCAAGTGCACCCAGCAGTTCGGTCAGGCCACGCAGGGGTCGCCGTCCGGCGGCAAGAAGCAGCGCCTGCCGGGTCGTACGTCCTCGACCAAGCCGGGCGGCAGTTCCGGGAAACCGGAGTGGGACCAGAAGCCGTCGGGCCCGAAGCACGACGGACGGCACGAGTCCCAGGGCGGCGGCCGGGAGACCGGCCCGCTCAAGCTCGACGGGTCCGATCCCGCCAACGCCATGAAGGGCACCGACAAGGGCAACTGCACGGACGTCCCGCAGATCATGGACGCGAAGGCGAAGGGCACGCTGACCCCGGAGTTCAAGAACCTGCTCGGCGACAGCGAAATGATCAAGGGGCACATGCACACCGAACGCCTCGGCGGCGCGGGCGACGCCCCCAACCTCACGCCCCTGAGCAAGAAGGCGAACACGACGATGTCCGGCCAGTTCGAGGCCAAGCTCTTCCACGCCAACGACACGGTGGGCCTGATCAAGCGCGCACGTCCCGACGACGACGTCCTGACGGCTCGCGGCTACAGCCCGCAGGAGATCTCCCGCCTGAACAAGGCCTTCGACGACCTGCACATCGACTATTCGGTCAAAACGAGCGACAACCTCAAGCTCCCCAATTCGACCAACGAGTTCGAGCGATCCGTCCGTGATCACCTCGAGCTGCGGTCGGACCTGAAAATGGACCCGGAGCTGGCCCGGTACCTGCAGCAGAACAACAGTGGCCAGTACAACCAGCTGATGCGGCTCATGCCGGGCAACATGAACATCGACACGATGAGCGGGGCGTTGACGCGGGTTCCCTGAGCAGCCGTTACTGTCGACAGGTGGAAGGCGACTCGGCCTGGCTGCCGCCGGAGGGGGACGAAGGCCCGCCGGATCCGGCTGCTTGCACGGCGAAGCTGCGCGTGTTCGGCCGCCGCGCGCTGGTCGTCGCAGTGGTGTGGCTGCTTGCCGCGGGTGGCGTGTTCGCGGGCCTGATCGCCTACGAGCGCCCGGCCGGTCAGCTCCTCGAGGACGGTGTTCGCGCCACGGGGACGGTGCTGCGGTTCGACGACGACCCGAGGGCGATCCGCCTGTCCTTCGACGTGCGCGGCGAACTGCGCTACGCCACCGTTCCCGTGCATTCGGGACGGCGCTACATCGAGGGCCGGACGCTGACGGTGATCTACGATCCCGCGAACCTGTCGCGGGTGCGTACGGTGCTGGAAGACGGTGTGGACCCGCGTCCAGCGGCCCTGCTCTGGCTCCTCGCGCTGGGTGTTCTCGTGTGCGCGGGGTTCTCCCTCGTCGCTTCGCTGCGGTGGCGACGACGGCACCGCGCGGTGGTGCGGACCGGCTGGCGGGCGGCTTCGGTCACCGTGCAGCCCGACTACCCGGTCCGCGCGCTCCGGCACCTGCCGGACATTCTCGTCGAGTACCGCGACGGCAGCCGGGCCGAGTTGCGGGCCTCGACGTCGAGCCACGGCAGCACGCGTATGAGGCATCAGCCCGAGCGGCCGGCGTGGGTGGGCGGCTCGGGTCCGGACATGGTCGTCCTCTTTTCGAGAGGCGATCTTCGCCGCCCGTACGCGGTCCCGGCGTTCGGGCGGAAGCCCCGCGCCGAACACGTTCCCTGAGCGCTCTGGACCCGGCTCGCCGCTCACGCCCCGCGGATGCTCCTCCCTAGCCGAGCTTTCCGAGCAGTGCTCGCGCCACCCCCATGCTCGAGGCCGGGTTCTGGCCGGTGATGAGACCGGGCGCCTCGAGCACGTGCTCCGACCACGGCGGAGCACTCCGATACCCGGCGCCGGCCTTTTCGAGCGCCTGCTCGAGGGTCCAGGTCAGCTTCCCGGCCATGCCGACCGTGGCTTCCTCCGCGTCGGAGAACCCCGTCACCGCGAAGCCGGCGAACGGCCAGGAGTGCCCTTCGGCGCGCGTCGAAAGCAGTGCCGCTGTCCCGTGGCACACCGTGGCCAGCGGGATGCCGGCCCGCCGGGCTCGGCCGATCAGCGTCGCCACCGCGGGGTGCTCGTGCAGTTGCGCCAGGGGCGCGTACCCGCCGGGCACGTAGATGCCGGCCACGGACGTCAGGTCGAGGCGATCGGCCGGCTCCGGCTCCTTCAGCTCGAGCGCGTGCGCGGCGAGGAACTCGGCCAGCTCTTCGCACGCCTGAGGGCTCAAGGACGCCGACTCCGGGACCAGGCTGGCCGCTTCGACCGGGGCCGGCCGGCCGTCGGGGGAGACCGTGACGACGTCGGCGCCGTGCTCGGTGAACAGCTGCCACGGCCCGACGACCTCCTCGGCCCAGAACCCGCACGGCCGGCCCGTACCATCGGCCAGTTTCAGCTCGCCGGCGGAGGCCAGCAGGATCGCGATCTTCGTCATGACAGCTCCTCCTCGATGCGGTGCAGACCGGCGCCACGCAGCAGCGGCGATTCGTCGTAGGCGAAGACCACCGCCTGCTCGTCGGTCGTGCTCGTGTTCTCGATCGACCAGCGCGCCCAGGACGGCACCGCGACCGTGTCGCCGCGGCTCGCCGCGAACTCCGTGCCGGCCACGTGCGCCGTGACCGAGCCCGCCGCCACGATCAGGACCGCGGCGCCCGTGTGCCGCCGGGGCGGCGTCGACCGGCCCGGGGCCACGCCGAGGAACCGTCCGGCGATGGTCGGGCCGAGGTCCGGGGCGCCGCCCGGGCCGCCCAGCCGCAGCTCGGACCAGCCGCGGCCGGCATCGTCCAGCTTCGCCAACGCGGCGAGGGTGTCCGGCCAGCGGTGCACGAGCACCCCCGGTTCGTGGCCGTCGACCACGGCGGCCGGGCGCGGACCGAGGTGGCTGCGGGCCGGGAACAGCTCGAAGTGGCTGGCGGCGAGCGCGCCGACGAGCGGGTCGTCGGTGCAGTCCTGCCACACCACCGGGCCCGGGCCGTCGTTGCCGTGCTCGTGCCACTTGCGGGCCGGGGTCAGCACGACGTCGCCCGGCCCGACCGGCATCCGTTCCCCGTCGACCGCGGTCCAGCCGCCTTCGCTCTCGTGCACGAACCGCACCGCGGTCGGTGCGTGCCGGTGGCTGTGCATGTCCTCGCCGGGCACGAGGACCTGCAACCCCGAGTACAGGTGCCCGGCCGCGGCTTCCCGGTCCGGGTGGCCGGAGTTCAGCAGCGTCAGCACGCGCAGCGCCCCGTCTTCGCCTCGGACGAACGCGGTCGCTTCGAGCGCGAGGGTCCGCAGCCGGCCGTAGGACCAGTGCTGGGGCACCGAGCGGGGCTCGGGCCGCCACGGCAGGTTTTCGTTGGCCGAGGACCAGCGCCCGACGACCCCGGCCGCCGCGGCGCGCCGGTGGTAGCCGGCGAGGTCAGTTGTCGTCTCGGCCATGGCCGGCTCCTTCCAGCGCGGTCTTCTCCGCACGCCGGATCGAGTCCCAGAGCGACTCGACGTGGCGGCGCGCGGTGTGGATGTTGCCGATGGAGACGCGCAGCGCGTAGCGGCCCTGGTACCTCGTGTGGGAGACGGCGCTGCTGCCTTCGGCGTTGACCAGGCGGTGCACCTCGGCGGCCACGCGGTCGCCGTCGTCCGCGCCGAGCGCCGGGTCGTCGTAGACCATCGTGACCAACGGCAGCAGCGAGTGGTGGGCTTGGCGCCAGCGCGGGTGCTCGTCGACCTTCGCGGCGAGCGACCGCGCCAGGAGCACCGCGTGCTCCAGCCGGCTGCGCAGCCCTTCGCGGCCGAAGGACTGCAGCACCCACCACACCTTGAGGGCGCGGAACTGCCGGCCCAGCTGCAGTGAGTAGTTCATGTGGTCGAGCCGGTCCTCGCCGGTGGCGGTCCGCAGGTACTCGGGCACGAGCGAGAACGTCTCCCGCAACGCGCCGGGGTGGCGGACGAACAACGCGGACGCCTCCATCGGGCAGAAGAGCACCTTGTGCGGGTTGGCGACCACCGAGTCGGCGGCGGCCAGGGACGGCAGGGCTTCGGCCACCGACGGCACGATGCGCCAGAACCCGCCGTACGCCGCGTCGACGTGCAGCCAGACGTCTTCCGCGCGGCAGACCTCGGCGATTTCCCCGATCGGGTCGATCGCGGCCACGTTGGTCGTGCCGAGGTTCGCGACCACCGCGAGCGGGGTGAACCCGCGTGCCTTGTCGGCGAGCACGGCGCCGAGCAGGCGGTGGGGGGAAAGCACGCCGTCGTCGGCCTGCAGCTGCACGAGGTTGTGGGTGCCGATCCCCAGCGCGATCGCCGCCTTCGCGACGGAGCTGTGGGTCTGGTCGGTGCAGTAGACCCGCAGCCGCGGGGCGCCGGACGCGCCGTGCTCCCGCCAGTTGTGCCCGCCCAGGCGGTCCCGTGCCGCGCAGAGGGCGTAGCAGGTGGCCAGCGACGCGCCGTCGACGAGCACCGAGTCGGCACCGGGCCAGTCGAGCCCGCACAAGTCCGCGAGCCAGTCCAGGGTCTGGCGTTCGACGGCCGCGGCCGCGGGCGCCGACTCCCACACCATGACGTTCACGTTGAAGGCGGCGGTGAACAGCTCACCGAGCATCGCCACCGCCGACGAGCTGTTGCTGAAGTAGGCGTGGTGCCCGGGGTGGTTCCACTGCGTGAGGCCGGGGACCACGTCTCGCCAGGTGCGCTCCAGCAGCTCCCCGAACTCCGTGCCGCGGTCGGGCAGCCGGCCCCGGAACGGCGCGGCGATCCGCTGTTCGGACAAGTCCTCGGGGCGGACTCGTTGGGTGTCGAGGGACTCGAAGTGGGCGGCCAGCCGGTCGAGCAGGGCGCCCCCGGCCGCGCGCAGGTCGCCGGGGGGCCAGTCGCCGAGTGAACCCGTGGTGTCGTCAGACATCTACCGGCAGCTCCTCGGCGTACTCGACCTCGCGCTCCCGCGCGCAGTAGCGGGAAACGAAGTCGTCGAGCAGCGGCCCTTCCGAATCCAGCAGCCGTTCGTGCTCGGCGCGGGTCTCCCAGGGGTAGATCATCATGACGTGCGCGGGCTCGGTTTCGAGCTTGAAGAACCGCGCGTGGCCGGCCCAGCCGGCGCTGCCGTGCGCGTTGTCCTCCAGCAGGTCGTCCATCTCCTGCATCACTTCGAACGCCTTGGCCGCGAACTCCTGCTTGAGGTGCCAGTGCTCGATCACCGTGATGGGCATCGGGGTCATCCCTTCGTTTCGTCGAAATGGCGTTGCAGCAGCGATCCGCCGCCGGGAACGAATTTGTCGCAGATGGCTTTGTGCTCCCGGCGATTGCGGGACTGCGCTTTCCACAATGCGCGGGCGGACCGCGCGGCTTCGGCCGGCATCGCCTGTTCCGCGGCCCGGCCGCGCAGCCGGGGTTTCAGGCCGGTGAGGCTGTCCAGCAGGGCTTGGTGCTCGCGGTTGAACACCCCGGAAAACCCCGGCGGCATCCACGGCGGCTCCATCGACGGCCGGACCGTCTCCTCGTAGGCCGCGACCGGGAAGCTCGACGCGTAGTGCATGACTGCGGTGGCCGCGTCGTAGTGCACGGTCAGCTCTTCGACCAGCAACCGGGCGGTGGTCCAGTCCGGCTGCCCGAGCGCGGCCGCCAGACCGTCCGCGTGGGAGTTCATCAAGGAGAGCAGGTGGTGGAAGAGGTGGTGGCCGAGCTTCCAGCGCCGGGCCGCCGTCTCGTGCTCGCCGTGCGGGGGCACCTTCGCCGGTGTCGTCGTGCCGCTGTGCGCCGGCACCGAGGTGCTGGCCAGCAGGAGCCTGCTGACGCCGGCGAGCAGGTCGGCCTGCAGGTCCTCACCCAGCCCGGCGCCGGGCAGGTCGTCGACCACCAGCCGGGCGACGCGCTGCGCGCCGGCCCACCACGCCGCCGGGTCCTCGGAGCGGTCGATGCGGAAGTAGTCGTCGTAGTGGCGGACATCGGCCGCGGGATCGGCGGTCGGGGCACGCGCGTCATCGCGCAGCGCGATGCTGTCGATCAAATCGGATTTGCTTTCGGTGCTCAAGGTGAACGGTCCCCTCAGACGCTCGTAATTTCCTGTGAGCTGCTTCGCCAGTAGATCAAGTCGATTGCTGACCGGGCACCGCCAAAAGAGGTAAACCACTGACATGATTGCCCGGCGAAAAGCGCGCGGAAGGGCGGGATGTGGCCGGGATTACACGGCGGTAAATGGGCGTTGAAACGCAGGTTTCAGTGCTCTTTGCGAATCGGCCAGACGCGGTTGGCCGCGGCGACCGACGCGAGCACGAGCACGATCCCGGCGACCTTCGGCCAGGTCGGGACCTCGGCGAGCAGGACGAGGCTGAGCAGCACCGTCACCACCGGCTGGGTCAGCAGCAACGCCGCCGTCGCGTTGGCGGGCAGGTGCGGGGAAGCGGAGTTGATGAGCAACCAGGCGAACACCTGGCCGAGCACGGCGAGCCCGACCATCGCCAGCCAGGAGGCCGGCGGGATCCCGGTGAGGTGGATTCCGCTGCTCAGCGGGGAAAGCGCCGCCGAGGTCGCGGCGGCGCCGGCGGTCGCGATCGCCAGCGGCGTCACGGTGCGTCCCGGTTCGGCCCGGCCCTGCCGGCGCGTCAGGTAGAGGTAGGCCGCGTACGCCGTGCCGGCCAGGACGCCGAAGACGGTGCCCTGCAGCGTGTTCGGCGACGCCGATCCGGATTCGAGCACCCCGCTGATGAGCACGATGCCGCCCAGCATGACCGGGCAGGCGAAGAGGAACCGCCGGCTCGGGCGCTCCCGGTCGACGAGCAGGCTCAGCAGCGGGAGCACGACGACCTGCACGTTGATCAGCACCGTGGCGATCCCCGCGCCGACGTCGAAGATGCTCCGCGTCCACAGCACGTAGTCGGCGCCCAGCGCGGCGCCGGCGACGAGTGCCACGACGACACCGCGACGCGACAGGCCGCCGAGCCGGCGGCTTTCCCGCCAGGCCAGCGGGGCGAGCACGAGCAACGCGATCGCGCAGCGCAGGAACGCCGAGGTGGCCGGATCCACCCCCGCCACCTTGACGAGCACCGCGGACACCGACAGGCAGGCCGCGCCGCCGAGTACGAGCAGGGCCGGGCCGCCCCGGCCGCTGCCGGGCGCGGACCGCGCCGCTCCGGAGGCCGTGTTCCGCTGCATGTCGGTCGCCACGCAAGCAGTGTCGCCGGGAGCTCTTCCGCGGGTCCAGGTCGTATTTCTACCGGATGGTGCTAAGCAGGAGTACATGAACAACTGGACGTGGGACCGGCTGCGGGTGTTCGACGCGGTGGCCCGGACCGGGTCGGTCGTCGCGGCCGGTCGCAGCCTGCGGATGACCGGGCCCGCCGTGTCCCAGCACCTGCGGCGGCTCGAGGCGGAAGTGGGGTCCGCGCTGGTCGAGCGGGAGGGGCGGGGGCTGCGGCTGACCGACGCGGGGCACGTGCTGGCCGGTCACGCCCGGACGGTCGCGCGGGTGGTCGAGCACGCCGAACGCGAGCTCGCCGCCCGGGACGGCGAACCCCGCGGCACCGTCCGCGTCGGCGCGATCTCCTCGGTCATCAGGGGTTTCCTGCTCGGCCGCCTGCGCGAGTTCATCGACCGGCACCCGCGGGTGCGGGTTTCCCTGCGCGACGGCGAAACCACCGACCACCTGCGGGCCCTGCACGAAGACGGCCTCGACGTCGTCGTGGCCGAGACGTGGCACGACCTGCCTTCGACCCTGCCGCGCGGTGTGGACATCACCCGCCTCCGCACCGAGCGCGCGCGGCTGGTCCTCCCGGAAAACCACCGGCTGGCCGGCCGGGAGAAGGTGTCGTTCACCGAGCTCGCGGACGAGACGTGGACCTGCTGCCCGCCGGGATCGGACGCGCACTCGGCGCTGGCGCAGCTCGTCCGCCGGGCGGGCGCGGACCTGGCGCTCGGGTTCCCCGTCGCCGACCACGCCACGCAGCTGGAGGTGGTCGCGCACGGGCTCGCCGTGGCCTGCGTCCCGGAGCTCTCCCTGCCCCCGGAGCCGGTCGGGGTCCGGATCGTCGACACCGATCCGGCGCCGCTGCGCAGCATCGAGCTCGTCACCCAGTCGGAGGTACTCCCGTTGCACATCAACGTTTTCGTGGCCGCCCTGACGGGACACTGACCGCGCGACCGGTCGGCCGGCCCGCCCGCCGCGTTCTACGATGCGGTTCATGCCGTCGAACGTGATCAGCCTCCGGGGTGTGCGCACCCACAACCTCGCCGACGTGGACGTGGACATCCCGAAGCACCGTCTCGTCGCCGTCACCGGGGTTTCCGGGTCGGGCAAGTCCTCGCTCGCGTTCGCCACGCTCGCGGCCGAGTCGCGCCGCCAGCTGTACTCGACGATGCCCGCGTTCGTGCGCACCAAGCTCCCGCACGACCCGCGGCCCGAGGCGAGCTCACTGCAGGGCCTGACCACGGTGGTCGTCGTGGACCAGCGTCCACTGGGGACCAACTCGCGCTCGACCGTCGGCACGGCGACCGAAGTGTGGACGATGCTGCGGATGCTGTTCTCGCGCCTGGGCGAGCCGTCCGCGGGGTACTCGCCGGCGTACTCGTTCAACGACCCCTCCGGGATGTGTCCCGCCTGCTCGGGGCTGGGCACGGTGACCGACATCGACGGCGAGCGGATGATCGACCGCGACCGCACGCTCAACGACGGCGCGATGGTCTTCCCCAGCTTCGCGGTGGACAGCTGGATCTGGAAGCGTTATGTCTACTCGGGTTTCTTCGACAACGACCTGCCCCTGCGGGAGTGGCCCGAGGAGCTGGTGCAGTTCCTGCTGCACGGCGAGACGCAGCGGCCGCCGGACCCGCTGCCGAGGTTCCCGCGCAGCGCCAAGTACCAGTCGATGGTGCCGCGGATCCGGCGGCTGCTGGTGGAACGCGAAGCCAAGCCGGGCCCGGCGGTGCGGGCCGCCCTCGCCGAGGTCACCACGCAGCGCCCGTGCCCGGACTGCGGCGGCAGCAGGCTGGCGGCGCCGGCCCGCGAAAGCCGCGTCCACGGGGTGTCCATTGTGGACCTCGGGTACCGGGACGCGCCGGGCCTGCTGGAGTTCTGCGGGAGCGTCGACCACGCGTGGGCCCGTCCGCTGGTCGAACAGCTGCGGCTGCGGCTGGAGTCGATGATCACGCTGGGGCTCGGGCACCTGCAGTGCTACCGCGGCACACCCACGCTGTCCGGCGGCGAGTCGCAGCGGCTCAAGCTCGTGCGGCACCTCGGCTCGAGCCTCACGGACCTGACCTACGTGCTGGACGAGCCGACCGACGGGCTGCACCCGGCCGACGTCGCGTCCCTGGTCGACGTGCTGCGCCGGCTTCGCGACCACGGCAACACCGTGCTGGTCGTCGACCACCACCAGGCCGTGGTGGAGGCCGCGGACCACGTGATCGACCTCGGTCCGGGCGCGGGGGAGGCGGGTGGGCACGTGGTCTTCCACGGAACGCCCGCGAAGCTGCGCAAGGCGGACACGACGACCGGGCGCGCGTTGCGCACCGGCGTCCGGCTGAAGGACGCGCTGCGGGAGCCCGCCGGCTGGCTGCCGCTGCGCGGGCTGGACCGGCACACGCTCGCCGGCATCGACGTCGACGTGCCGACCGGTGTGCTGACCGCGATCACCGGCGTCGCCGGGTCCGGGAAGTCGACCCTGGCCGGTGAGCTCGCCGAACGCCACCCTCGGTTCACGGTCGTCGACCAGAGTCAGATCACCGCGACGGCGCGGTCCACGGTCGGCACCTGGCTGGGGCTCGCCGACCCGGTGCAGCGGGCGTTCGCCGAGGCCGGCGGACTGCCGCCGAAGATGTTCAACCCGCGGTCGGAGGGCGGCTGCCCGGCCTGCCGGGGCACCGGCGTGCGGCGGACCGACCTGGCGTTCCTGGAGGACGTGGCCACCCCGTGCGAACAGTGCGACGCGACCGGCTTCCGGGCCGAGGCACTCGTTCCCCGGTTGGCCGGCCGGACGGTGCTCGAAGTGCTGGAGACCCCGGTCTCGGCGCTGCCCGGGTACGTGCCGCACCCGGATGTGGCCCGCCTGGCGGGGTTGCTCGAGGAGCTGGGCCTGGGGCACCTGGCGTGCGGCCGGACGCTGGACACGCTCTCCGGGGGCGAGCGCCAGCGCCTGAAGCTCGCTCGGCAGCTCGACTCCGCGGACGACGACCTCCTGGTGGACGAACCCACGGCGGGCCTGCACCCCAGCGACACGAGACGGCTGGTGACGCTGCTGGGCAGGCTGGTCGACGAGGGACGCACCGTGGTCGTCGTCGAGCATTCCCTGCACGTCGTCGCGGCCGCGGACTGGGTGGTCGACCTCGGCCCCGGCGCGGGCGAGCACGGCGGGCACGTGCTCTACACGGGAACGCCGAAGGGGCTCGCCGAGCACGGCGGGCCGACCGGCCGGTACTTCCGCGCCGCGCTCGACGCTTGACCTCCTGCCCGACCCGCCGAGATGAAGGGCCATCCGATGACCGTTCCGCCCCTCGCCACCGCGACCGCGTCGGCCCGTGACAGCCTCCGCCGCGCGGTCGGCGGCCCGTGGGACCAACCGGCCGAGATCGGCGCCGCGCTGGCGAACATCTCGGCGTCGATCGCCGCGATCGACCAGGTGCTCAGCGGCCTGGCCCGGCAGCTTCGCGAGCCGGGGGTGGCGGTGGTTTCGGTCGACGGCCCGTTCCGCGGCGACACCGCGGCGGCGGTGGAGACTGCGGGCTTGTGGCTCGTTCGTGCGGCCGCGGCGTCGGCGGGTGTGCGGACGTGCGTCGACAACGCGCACATCGCTGTTTCGGGGCTGGCCGAGCACCGGGAGGGCTCGAAGTGAGCCGGGCGCCATGCACCCGCGAGGGCCGGGACGCCGGAGCGCCCCGGCCGCGGCGGGTCAGTGGGTCAGCGCCGTCACGAGGCCGAGCCAGCCCGGGGCGCCGATCCGGACGAACATCGGCGTCGTGTCCAGGGGTGCCTGGTAGCCGTGCAGTGTGCGGCCGCCCGGTTCGACCCGCTTCGTGTGCGGGTCGAACCACAGGCCCGGCGGCAGCACCACGTCGCGCGTGGTGCCCGCCGTGATCACCGGGGCCGCCAGCAACGCCGGGCCCAGCAGCCACTCGTCGTCGATCGTGTCGAACCGGTGGTCGGCGGGGAAGTCGAAGTACACCGGCCGCATGATCGGGGTGCCGTCGGCGACCGCCTGGCGCACCTGGGTCTGCAGGTAGCCCGCCAGCTTCGCGTGGGTGCGGACCGCGGCGGCGTAGAGCTTCGCCGTGTCAGCCGGGTAGACGACGGGTTGGCCCGTCGTGGTGTCGACCGTCTGCACCGGCGACGTCGAGGCGTACATCAACGGCATCAGCGACGCCGCCTGCGCCCAGCGCACCAGCACCTCGCGCGACGGCGGCGGCAGGCTGTCCGAGCCGCCGATCATGTCCGTCTCGACGAACGGGTAGCCGTCGGCCGAGATCGCCGACGCGCGGCGCAGGGAGGTGCGCAGGCCGTCCCAGGTCGTGTCCGCGTCGACCGCCCGGATGACGAACCCGTAGCGCTGGCTGCCCCAGTGCGTGCGGATGCCCGCGCCCTGCTGGTCGAACTGGTCGGTCATGTCCGCGCCGAGCTTCTGGTAGTCCTGCGGGGTCAGGGTGCCCGTGGTGGCGCAGCGGTCGTCGAAGAAGCGGGTGTCGAACTTGAAGCCGTCGACGCCGTAGTCCGCCATCAGCTTCCGCAGGTTGCCGGTGTACCAGTCGCGGGCCTGCGGGTTGCCGAGGTCGATGATGCCGGCGGTGCCGTTCCACCACGTCACCGTGCACGGCTGGGCCGAGTCCTTGGCGTGCACCAGGTAGCCGTGGTCGCGGGCGTAGGCGTAGTTCGCCGAGTCCAGGTTGATCCAGAACGTCGTCCACAGGCCGAACTTCTGCCCCATCGCGTGGATGTCGGCGGCCAGCTTCTTCGGGTCCGGGAACGTCTTCGCGTCGAAGGTGAGGTTGCCGTAGGCGGACTCCCACTTGTCGTCGAGCTGCACGGTGTGCCCGGCGACGCCCGCCGCTTTCAGGTCACGGGCCCAGGTGAGGACCTTGTCCTGGTCGATGTTCCGGTAGTACTGGGCCCACGAGTTCCACAGTGGACTCGCGAACTCGGCGTCGGTCGCGTCGCTCTTGGCCGGCTTGCCGACCTCGCCGACGTAGTCGTCGTAGACCGCGCGGCGGGTCGATTCGACGAAGACGGTGCTCGTGTACGCCGCGGAGTTCGTCACGGTCAGATCGGCGCGCCCGCCGCCCAGCGCGACCTTCATCGGCTGCGCGGTGCGGACGAACAAGCCGACCGACTTCGACGTGAAGAAGTACGGCTCCTGCATCATGTAGCTGGCGGGTGAGAACTCCGGTTCGTCGACCACGCCGGCCGACAGTGGGTACGGCTGGGCCTTGCCCTCACTGGTTTCGCCGCCGCCGTACCAGTGCCCGGACGTTGCCAGGTCGAAGTGGGCTGCCCGGTCCCCGGCCGCGAGCCCGCCGACCGACCAGCTCAGGTCGAACCGGTCGGCGCGCGGGGTCACCCGGAGGGTCACCGGCCGGCCCGCGGTGCTGTCGGCCTCGGCGACGACGGTCGCGCCTTCCCGCGAGAGCGAGCGCACGCGGGTCGCCACGCCGCCGGTGAACGTGAACGCGTCGGACGCGGTGCGCAGGACCTCCTCACCGCCGCGCGAGACGGTGAGGCCGAGCCGGGTGGTGTCGATGCGGAGCCGGTAGCCCGGCGACCCGGCGCCGGGCGGCACCGAGATCGTCGAAAGCGGGTCCGCGGCCGCGGGGGCCGCGACGGATCCGGTGAGGATCAGCCCGGCTGCCAAGCAAGCCAGTTGTCGATGCACGCAAGCCTCCAGAGTGCAAGAAGTTGCTCATTGCTGCGTCGTAGTGATTGTAATACGGAAGTACGTTGCAACTTAAATCATCTTCGTGCAGACTGCGAACACTGCGCAGCCGGTTGACCCAGCGGACACCGAGGAGTCGCGATGCACCCTGGCTCGTCATCCCGAGCACGCCACGGGCTCACCATCGCCTTGACGGCGGTGGTGTTCGCGAGCACGGCGCCCGCCGGGGCCGCTCCGCCGACCGGCGGCTACACCGTCTCGATCCAGTCCACCGGAGCGTGGTCGGCCCCGACCGACTCGCCGGCCAGTCCGTACCTCGACAAGGACGGCACCTTCTACTTCCAGCAGTCCGCCGCGCTCTACGGGGCCACGCAGCCGCGTGAGTGGGAGTTCTACAGCGGCCGGGACTTCGACAGCTTCACGAAGAACGCCATCAGCGACGCCGTGAACCCCGCGGACCCCGCCGACCGCAACAACGACACGACGAAGCGGTGCAACACCAGTCCGACCGGGGGCGAGGCGACGAACCCGCCGGCCGGGTCGGGCTACTCCCAGAAGAACTTCTGCGACCTCGTCGGCACCTGGGTGGACCCGGACACAGGGGACTGGTACGGCTTGGTGCACAACGAGTTCACGCCCCAGCCCTTCGGCGACGGCCTCCACTACGACGCGATCGACTACGCCGTGTCCACCGACCAGGGCCGGACCTGGAAGATCAAGGCGCACGTGCTCACCTCGCCGCACAGCACGAAACGCGGGGACAACGCCGCCTTCCCGAACCAGACCTACTACTACGGCGACGGCGACCAGCGGCTCTACGCCGACACCGCGTCCGGCTACTTCTACGTCTTCTACGGCTCGCGCGTGGTGGACAAGAACGGCGGCTGGAAAGCCTTCTACTCCCACGTCGCGCGGGCGCCGATGTCGGCCAAGATGGCGCCGGGATCGTGGCGCAAGTGGTACGGCGGCGCCTGGACCGAGCCCGGCGTCGGCGGCAAGGAGAGCAACCAGGTGCCGATCGGCCCGGACAGCTCCACCGGCTACACGCCGACGGCGAAGGAGTACGACCCCGCCACCGTGGGCACCGCGGACCAGCAGATCGCGGCGGGCAAGATGCCCGCGACGTCGCCGCTGTTCGTCATGGACATCACCTACAACGCCCACCTCGGCCTCTACATCGGCGAGCCGCAGGCGGTCGACCAGAGCGGGAACGCGCCGCAGCAGTACTACGCCACCGACGACCTGGCCACGCAGAAGTGGTACCCGATCGGCGGCACGGGTGGCTACCACACGGCGTCGTGGTACCGGTGGTTCGTCGACGGGGTGAACAGGACCGGCTCGGCGATCGTGGGCAGGAACTTCCGCGCGTACTGCTCGTTCGGGTGCTCCGGCGGCGCTTCCGGCGAGTACGTGAACGTCTCGATCGACAACCCGGCGCGCGTGGCCGTCCCGTTCGACCCGGCCAAGACCTACCGCATCGCCAGCGGTGCCGGCCGGGTGCTCGCCCAGCGCGGTGCCGCGACGACGTCGGTCGCGACCGGTGACGGCTCCGCCGCGCAGGCGTGGTCGTTCACCGGCAACGGCGACGGCTCCTACCGCATCACCAACGCGGCCAGTGGCGGGCTGCTCGGAGTCGCGTCGACGTCTTCGGCCACGCGGGCGTGGGGGACCGCGCCGACGGTGACGTCCGCTTCCGGGGTGGGGCAGCAGTGGTTCGTCATCCCCGGCGCGTCGGGGACGTACCGCCTCGTCAACCGCTACAGCGGCCTGGTGCTGGGCATGTCCGCGGCCCGGCCGGCCGAGACCACGCCGGTGCGCCACTGGACGGACACCACCGGCACCGCGGTCGGCGGCGGACGCACCGCGGCGCAGCAGACGCTGAGCGTCACCGCGGTGGGCACCGCGCCCGTCCTCACCGGCACGCACACCGTCGCGGTGGGCGGCAAGGCACTCGACGTCCCGAGCCACAGCACGGCCGAGGGCACGCGGCTGGTCACGTGGACCGCGAACGGCGGCGCCAACCAGAGCTGGACCTTCACCGCGCAGCCGGACGGCGCCTACGAACTGCGCAACGCCGAATCCGGCCTGTGCGCGGACGTCGAAGGCGGCGCCACCACGGCCGGCGCGGCCGTGATCCAGTGGACCTGCACGGGCGGGCCCAACCAGCACTGGAAGGCCGCCCGGCAGGCCGACGGGACCTACGCGCTCACCGCCGTCCACAGTGGCCTGCTGTTGACCACGGCGGCCACTTCGGATGGTGCGGCGGTCACCCAGCGAGCCGCGGCCGGCGCCGCGCTCCAGCACTGGTCGGTCGCCTGAGCGGCCGGTGTCCCGGTGAGCTGCTTGGCCGCCGGTCAGGCCGGGCTGACAGACTCGGGTCGTGATGCTCGGGTACTTCCTCACCGCGCTGGCCGTTATCGCGTCCGGCAGCGGGTCCGTCCTGGAGTCGGCCGGCGTCCGGCGGGCCGGCGCCTTCGGGGGCGCGCCGGAGGACCTGGTCGCGCTGCGCCGGCAGCCGCTCTACTTCCTCGGGGTGGCGGTGGACCTGCTCGGGTTCGTCTTCGCCGCGGTCGCACTGCACCGGCTGCCGCTGTTCCTGGTCCAGTCGGTGCTCGCGTTCAGCGTCGGTGTCACCGCGACGATCTCCGCGATCCTCGGCGTCCGGCTGGCGGGCGCCGGGTGGGTCGCGCTCGGCGTCGGCGCGACCGGCCTGGTCCTGCTCGGGCTGTCGGCCGAGCCGGGGGCGGCCGAGCCGCTGTCGCCCGGCTGGAAGCTCGTGCTGGTGGGTGTTGCGGTCGTGCTCGCGGCGGTCGTGTTCACCGCCCAGCGCAGCGCCGGCCGCTGGTCGCCGATCGCGCTGGGGTTCTGCACGGGGCTGGGGTTCAGCACGGTCGGGGTCTCGGCGCGGACGCTCGAGGTGTCCGGACCGCTCTGGCGCCTCGTCGCGGAGCCGGCGCTGTGGGCCATGATGGCCAACGGGCTGGTCGCGGCCGTGGCGTTCGCGATCGCGCTGCAACGCGGCCGAGCGACCGGCGTCACCGCCATCACGTTCACCACCAACACGGTGGTGTCCTCGCTCATCGGCCTGGTGGCGCTGGGCGACCGCGTCCGCGACGGCTTCACGGCCGCGGCCATCGCGGGCTTCGTCCTGGCCGTCGCCGGGGCGATCGGCACCGCGCACTACGCGGCCTCCCGCCGCGCGGTACCCGACTCGAGCGGTGCGAAACCACCGCGAGGATGATCTGCCCCACCCCCCTGGTGTCGTTTGCCGCTCCGGTCGCGACGGGTAGCCGCCCGGCGTCGTGTTCCGAAGTCCCAGGAGGTTGTGATGGCTGCTGTCGCGCACTACGTCGAGGTCGATGCCCCCGTGCAGGCGTGTTACGACTGGTGGCGGCCGTTGACCCGGCTGCCGGAGATCTTTTCCGACGTCAAGTCCGTCGAAGCCGTCGCGGGTGGTGAGCCGCGGACGCGGTGGAAGGTCGACGGTCCCGCGGGGACGATGGTGGAGTGGGAGGCTCGCGTCGTCGAAGACGCCGCGCCGCACAAGATCGCCTGGACCACTGTCGACGACGCGGACCCGGATGTGAAGAACTCCGGCGTCGTGCGCTTCGACGACAAGGGCAACGGGCGGACCGGGGTGGAGATCGCCCTGGACTACGAGCCGCCGGCGGGCAAGCTCGGGGAGGCGGTCGCGTCGTTGCTGGCGGATCCGCAGAAGAAGGTCGAGCGGGCAGCCGCGGAGTTCAAGACCGTCATCGAAGCTCGCTGAGCCGACGACGGCCGCCGGAGATCGAATCGTGACTCAACTTCGACGTGGGGTCGGACGTCTGGGGAAGCGTGAGAATCTTCCGTATCGCCGGACTCGGCCTGGCCGGCTTGGTGCTGGCCGCCTGCAGTGGACAGACCGAGGCCGCGGGGACGGCACAAGCCATCGGCGCGACCGGGCCGGCGGCGAGCGCACCCGGGGTGCCGGCCGCGACGGTGGCGTTCGAGGGCGGGGACCAGCTGAGCCCGAAGGACCCGATCGTCGTCAAGGCGTCCGGTGGCACCCTGCAGGCGGTCACCGTCACCAACCCGCAGACCGGCAACGCCGTCAAGGGCGGGCTCTCGCCGGACAAGACGACCTGGACCAGCGACGACCACCTCCGGTACGCGGCCACCTACCAGGTGGTCGCCACCGCGGTGAACCAGGCGGGCACGCCGACCGAGCAGCGCGGCGAGGTGCACACGCTCAAGCCGGCCGGGGTCGCCACGCCGGCGCTGTTCCAGCCGGCGTCAGGTGACTTCGGGGTGGGGCTGGTCATCGGCCTGAAGTTCGACCACGACATCACCGACAAGGCCACGGTGGAGAAGTCTTTCAAGGTGACGTCCTCGCCCGCCCAGGTCGGTGGCTGGTACTGGGTGGGCAAGCGCGAGGTGCACTTCCGGCCCAAGGACTACTGGAAGGCCGGGTCGACGGTGAAGCTGGAGACCACGACCTTCGGCACGCCGATCGGCGGCGGCGTGTACGGCGGCCAGGACGTCTCGGCGACCTACAAGGTGCACGACTCCTGGATCGCCAAGGCGGACGGCAGCACACACCAGATCAAGGCGTTCCACAACGGGCAGCTGGTGAAGACCGCGCCGACCAGCATGGGCAAGACCGCCGACACCCCGCCGCGGGGCGCGACGCCGACCTTCAACGGCACCCACACTGTGCTGGGCAAGGAGGCGCACAAGATCATGGACTCCTGCACCTACGGGGTGTGCGAGGGCGACCCCGGCTACTACAGCGCGCCGGAGAACTGGAACGTCCGGATCTCCAACGACGGCGAATACCTGCACGAGAACCTGAAGACCGTCGGCGTGCAGGGCAGCGCCAACGTCTCCAACGGCTGCCTCAACATGAACACCGAGAACGCCAAGTGGTTCTTCGACAACTTCAACGCCGGCGACGTCGTCGAGGTCACCAATTCGGGCGGCCCGCAGCTGTCGATCAACAACGGCCACGGTGACTGGGCCATCAGCTGGACCGCCTGGCAGGCCGGCAGCGCTCTGCACGGCTGAGGCCGCGAAGGTTGGACCAGGTTCGAAAGGCTTGTGACAAGAGGGTGCCGTCCGTCAACCTCAGTGCGCGACCGGGACGGGGACGTGCGCGAGGGGGAGGACGACGCGTGGGGCTCCGGTACTGGGGGAGGGAGCCCCACGCTCGGTCGGCGGACCGCGGTCAGGAGTGGGCCGGGCGGCGGCCGAGCAGGTCGGCGCCGAGCACCGTCAGCCGGTGGATGACGGCCGTGCCGTTCCGTTCGCTGGTGACCAGCCCGGACGAGCGGAGGATCGAAGCGTGGTAGCTGGCCGCCGAGATCGTGATGCCGACGCGCCGGCCCAGCTCGGTCGTCGTGCAGCCGTCGGCGAGGACGCGCAGGGCCGAGGCACGGGTGGCGCCCAGCAGGTCCGCCAGCGCGGCCTCGGCGCCCGGCGTGGCGGCAGCCGCCGGCGCCGGCGGGCGGGCTTCGGCGGGGTAGACCAGCACGGGCGGCAGGCCGGGGTCGGCGAGGAGCGTCGGGGCCTGCCGGCAGAAGTAGGCCGGCACGAGCCGCAGTCCCCGGCCGTCGAGCTCCAGCTCGCCGGTGACGTGGTCGCCGGCGACTTCGAGGACCTGGTCGCGCCAGGTGAGCGCCGGGTGCAGTGAGTTCAGCATCGTGTCGGCGCCCTGGGCCGAGAGGAGGCGAGCGCGGGCGTGCGGAGCAGCGCGTCGAGGCTCGCCGACGCTTCGCGTGACGCCGGTCCGCCGGCGGTCCAGGGCTACCACCAGGGCCGGATCATCGGCGAGGCGTGTTCTCCGCCGCGCTGTGCGCCGAGGCGGTTGACGACTGAACATTACGTTTGTAATGTACGCACGTCGGACGAGAGGAGGTGCCCGCGTGCCCGTTCGCAAGGGGCAACGCGATCCGGGTGAGATGAAGCGGGCCCTTCGCCGGGCCGCGGTCGAGGTCGTCGCCCGGGACGGGATCCGGGGGCTGACCTACCGGGCCGTCGCCGCGGCCGCCGGGGTCACGACCGGGGCCGTGCAGCACCACTTCGCCTCGATCGACGACCTGCTGCGGTCCTCGCTCGACTGGGTGCTCGAAGAGAGCGCCGAGAACGGGCTCATCGGGGCCAGGACCGGGGTGTTCGCCGACGGCGCGAGTGTCCGGAAACGGTTTGCCGAAAGCGCCGACATCCAGGTTTTCCAGTACCGGCTCGTCGTCGAGTCGATGGTGCGGCAGGAATTGCGTCCCGCGGTCCAGCGGCTCTACGAAAGCTACTTCGCGGCGGTGGCGAAAGATCTCGGCGACGATCCCGGCGAAGGGCTCGTTTCACTCGTCTACTACGCCTTGGACGGCATGTTCCTGCACCAGGTCGCGGACCCCGGAGCCGACCCCGGCCAGGCGCTCGACACGTTGCGCTCCCTGCTGAAACGCGAGACCGGCTGACAGCGCCGCGCAGCCGGAACCAGCGACCGTGCACACCCGCGAAAGCGGTGTGCCGCGGTCGCTTTTCGCGTTTTCGGGAACCGTCGAAAAATCGGGTGTTGACAAACTCAACACTCGGGTTCAGGCTCTGTTCATCCCGGGCTGCTCGGCCGGAAACGGCGCCCCGGGACGCGAATTCACGCGATCGAAGGACCTGACGCGAAAGGGCTTTCCCATGTCCGAACCCGCTGCCGCGACCCTGCTGATCGACGGCCGGTGGCGCCCGGCCCCGGCGGTGTTCGAGGTCGTCGACCCGGCGAGCCTCGACGTCATCGGCCACGCCTCGGACGCCGGCGCCGAGCACGCGCGCACCGCTCTCGACGCCGCCGCCGCGGCCTTCCGGGGCTGGGCCGACACGGACCCCGAGACCCGCGCCGGTCACCTCCGCGCCGCGGCGGGCACCATCCGGGCGCGGGTCGACGAGCTGGCCGGGCTGCTCACCCGGGAGAACGGCAAGCCGCTGGGCGAGGCCCGGGGCGAGCTGGTGAACGCCGCCCGGATGCTCGAGTGGGCCGCCGAAGAGGGACGCCGCGCGAACGGCCGGGTGACGCCCTCGAGCGCGGCCGGCCCCGGGCTGGTCCTGCGCAGCCCGGTCGGCCCGGTGCTCGCGATCACGCCGTGGAACTTCCCGGCCAGCATGCTGATCCGCAAGGTCGGCCTCGCCCTGGCCGCCGGGTGCCCGGTGCTCGCGAAGCCCGCCGAGCAGACCCCGCTCATCGCCACCGCGCTGCTGGAGATCCTGCAGGACACCGGGCTGCCCGCCGGCGTCCTGCAGTCCCTGACGACGGCGAACCCCGCCGAGCTGGTCGAGGAGCTGCTGGCCGACGACCGGCTGCGCAAGGTCAGCTTCACCGGCTCCACCGAGGTCGGCCTGGGCCTGCTGCGGCGCACCGGCGCCGTGCTGCGCCGCACGTCGCTGGAGATGGGCGGGCACTCGCCCGCGATCGTCTTCGAAGACGCCGACCTCGACGCCGCCGCGACCGCGCTGGTCATGGCGAAGTTCTTCAACGCCGGTCAGAGCTGCACCGCGCTCAACCGCCTGTACGTCCACCGGAGCGTCTACGACGACCTGCTCGCGCTGGTCGAGAAGAAGACGGCGGCCCTGCGCGTCGGGCGCGGCGACGCCGAGGGGGTCGGCGTCGGCCCGCTGATCGACGCGGCCGGTCTGGCCAAGGTCGAGGCCCAGGTCGCCGACGCGCTCGGCAAGGGCGCCCGCGTCGTCGTCGGCGGAACGCGCTGGGAGCCTGCGGATCCCGCGCTGCGCGGGCACTTCTTCCAGCCCACCGTCCTCGCGGACGTCACCCCCGAGATGCGGATCTCCCGCGAAGAGACCTTCGGGCCGGTGCTCGCCGTCGCGGCCTTCGAGGACGACGACGAAGCCATCGCCCTGGCCAACGCGACCGAGTACGGCTTGGCCGCCTACGTCTTCGGCGCCGACCTGCGCCGCGTCTGGCGCGTGCTCGACCGGCTGGACTTCGGCGTCATCGGCGTCAACGACCCCGCGCCGGTCCGCCCGGAACTGCCCTTCGGCGGGCAGAAGAACTCCGGCCAGGACCGCGAAGGCGGCAGCGAAGGCATCGAGGCCTACACCGAGGCCAAGGCCGTCGCCCTCCGCTTCTGATCCCCCGAAAGGACCCTGATGACCACCACGACCGACGCACCCGCGCCGTCGACCGCCGAGCTGGCCGACCTCGACCGGCGCCGGCTGATCCACCCGCACACCGTGCTCGGCGCCCCCGCCGAGCCGCTCGTCCTCGACCGCGGTGAGGGCGCGCTGCTCTGGGACACCGAGGGACGGCAGTACATCGACGGCACCTGCGGCCTGTGGCAGTGCCCGGTCGGGCACGGCCGCGCCGAGCTGGCCGCCGTCGCCGCCGCGCAGATCGGCCGCCTGGAGTTCTATTCGTCCTTCGGCGACTACTCCAACGCGCCGTCGATCCGGCTCGCCGACCGGCTGCTGTCCCTCGCCCCCGCCGGGCTCGAGCGCGTCTTCCTCACCAACGGCGGCTCCGAGGGCAACGAGACCGCGATCAAGCTCGCGCGGCTGGCCCACCACCACGCCGGCGCGCCCGAGCGCACCGTGATCCTCGCCCGCACCGGCGGGTACCACGGCATGGGCGGCGGTTCTCTGGCCGCGACCGGCATCGACGGCCTGCGCGCCGGCTACGGGCCACTCGTCCCGGGCGTCGAGTGGCTCGGCAAGCCGCACGGCATCGAGCATGGTCCCGAGGCGACCGACCTGCTCGTCGCCGAGCTGGAACGCCGCATCGCCGAGATCGGCGCGCACCGCATCGCGGCGTTCATCGGCGAGCCCGTCCTCGGCGTCGGCGGCATGGTGCCGCCGCCGGAAGGCTATTGGCCGCGCGTGCAGGAAGTCCTGCGCCGCCACGGGATCCTGCTCATCGTCGACGAGATCGTGACGGCGTTCGGGCGCACCGGGCACTGGTTCGGCAGCGAGCACTTCGGCATCGAGCCGGACATGGTCGTCCTCGCGAAGGGCCTCACCAGCGGCTACATCCCGATGGGCGCGGTGCTGATCGGCCGCCGCGTGCTGGCGCTCGCCGACGGCGCGACCTTCCTGCACGGCTTCACCTACAACGGCCACCCGGTCGGGGCGGCGGTCGCGCTGGCCAACATCGACATCATCGAGCGCGAGAACCTCCTGGAGCGCGCCCGCGTCCTCGGCGGGCGGCTGCGGGAGCGGCTCGAACCGCTCACCGGGCTGCCGCACGTGCGTGAGGTCCGCGGCGTCGGGCTGATGCTCGGCATCGAGTTCGACGCGGGCACGCCGACCGCCGGAGTCCAGGCGGGCTGTCGCGCCGACGGCGTCGTCGTGCGCGCGTCCGGCGCCAGCATCGTCCTGTCGCCGCCGCTGGTGATCACCGAAGACCAGCTCGACACGCTCGCCGACGTCCTTTGCCGGCACGTCGCCGCGGCCGCGGGCTAGGGGAGGGACCGTGCGGATGCCAAGGGTGCTGTCTGCGGCGGTGCTGCTCCTGGCCACCGGGTGCGCCGTGTCCGAGGGCGGCGAGAACTCGCTGGTCTTCGTCTCCTACGGCCAGGGCGCCTACCAGGCCGGCCAGCGGTCGGCCTGGCTGAACCCCTACACGGCCGAGACCGGCACGACCGTCACCATCGACGGCCCGTCCAGCACCGCCAAGCTCAAGGCGATGGTGGAGGCGGGCAAGGTGACCTGGGACGTCGTCGACACCGAAGCCTCGGTGGCGGCGCAGACCTGCGGCACGCTCGTCGAGCCGGTCGACCTGGGCCCGCTCGCGGCGTCGTTCCCCGAGAACACGCTGACACCGTGCGGTGTCCCGGACGCCTTCTTCGGCATGACGTTGATGTACAACGCCGACGTCTACCGCGACCACCCGCCCGCGAAGCTGGCCGACTTCTTCGACCCCAAGGGTTTTCCCGGCCGGCGGATCATCTACGGCGGTGACCCGAGCGTCGGGACGCTGGAGGCGGCGCTGCTCGCCGACGGCGTCCCGCGCGAGCGGCTCTACCCGCTCGACGTCGCCCGCGCGCTGAAGGTGTACGACCGGGTCCGCCCGGAGCTGAGCATCAGCAGCACCTACGGCGACCAGCAGCAGCGGATGGCCGGGGGACAGGCCGACATCGCGCTGATCGTCAGCGCCCGCGCCTACTCGCTGCTCAAAGCCGGGGCCACGCAGTGGAAAGTGGTCTCCGGGGTGCCGATCCCGGTGACGTGGGACGTGCTGGTGGTGCCGAAGGGCTCCCGCCGGGCGGAGAAGGCGAAGGACCTCATCCGCTTCGCGTCCCGGCCGGCGCAGGCCGCCGCGTTCGCCGAGCAGGCGGGCATCGGGCCGGCGAACACCGCCGCGGACCCGCGGTACCCGGAAGCCGCGCGGGCGCTGGACGTCTGGGGCGAGGACAAGGAGGACCTGCGTGTGCTCAGCGACGTCCGGTGGTGGGCGGCGAACCGGACCCGGGTCGTCAAGACCTGGTCGGACTGGATGACCGGATGACCGCCGTGCTCCCGGGCCGGGCCACCGCCGCCCCGCCCCGCTCCCGTGCCTCGTGGCTGCTGCTGCCCGCCGTCGCGCTCCTGCTCGTGTTCTTCTGCTTCCCGCTGGCCGTCATCCTGTGGCGCAGCTTCACCGAACCGGACTTCGGCGTCGGCAACTACCTCGCCGTGCTCGGCGACGAGGTCCAGGTCCGGGTCGTGCTGCGGACCCTGCGGACGGCCGCGATCATCACCGTCGCGACGCTCGTGGTCGCCTACCCGTACGCCTACGCCATGAGCCGGGTCGGCCGCCGCGCCCGCGGCTTCCTGACCCTGCTGGTGCTGATGCCGTTCTGGACGAGCGTGATGGCCCGCAACTTCGCCTGGTACGTCCTCGAACAACGCGGCGGCGTCATCGAGAAGGCCTTCGACGCCATCGGGATCCACGGCGTCGCGCTGCTGGGCTCGGTCACCGGCGTGACCGTCGCGATGGTGCAGGTGATGCTGCCGTTCATGGTGCTGCCGCTGCAGAACACCATGCTCGGCATCGACCGCGGCCTGCTGCACGCCGCCCGCAGCCTCGGCGCTCGGGGCCCGGTCGCGTTCCTGCGCGTCTACCTGCCGCTGTCGCGGCCCGGCGTGCTCGCCGGCGTCTCGGTCGTGTTCATCATGTCGCTGGGCTTCTACATCACCCCGGCGCTGCTGGGCACCCCGCAGCAGGCGCTCGCCGCGCAGGTCATCGGCACCCAGGTCAACGACCTGCTCGACTTCGCCGGCGCGGGCGCGCTCGGCGCGATCCTGCTGGTGGTCACGCTGGTCGTGCTCGCGGTCATCGGCCGCGTCGCCGCGCCGGTGGCCACCAGCGCGGCAGGAGGGACCGACCGTGGCTGACACCTTCGTGCGCGCTCGCCGCGAGCGCTCCATCGGCTGGGGCCTGCGGGTGTGGGTGGTGCTCGTCGGGTTCGTCCTCGTCGTGCCGACGCTCGTGGTGATCCCGATGAGCTTCGGCGCCGGTTCGACGTTCCAGTTCCCGCCTGACGGGTGGTCGTTGCGCTGGTACGGCGAGTTCTTCGGCAGCGGGCAGTGGCTGGCCGCGCTGGCCAACTCCGTCCAAGTGGGACTGCTCGCCGCGGCGCTGGCGACGGTCGTCGGCGTCGCCGCCGCGTTCGGGCTCGACCGGGCCCGCTTCCGCGGCCGGGCGATCGTCCGCCAGGTGCTGATGGCCCCGATGATCCTGCCCGGGATCGTCGTCGCCGTCGCGGTGTACGGCGTGTTCCTGCGCTGGCAGCTCAACGGCACGATGCTCGGCTTCGTGCTCGCGCACGCCGTGCTGGGGATCCCGTTCGTGATCACCTCCGTGCAGACCAGCCTCGCCGGCTACGACCCGACGATGGAACGGGCCGCCGCGAGCCTCGGCGCGACCCGGTGGCAGACCCTGCGGACGGTGGTGCTGCCGCTGATCGCCCCCGGCGTCACCGCCGGGTTCGTGTTCGCGTTCGCGACGTCGTTCGATGAGGTCGTCATCGCGTTGTTCCTGCAGACCCCGGACATCAAGACCCTGCCCGTGAAGATGTACGAGTCGATCGTGCTCGAGATCGACCCGACCATCGCCGCGGCCTCCAGCCTGATCGTCGTGTTCACGACCGCGTTGCTGCTCGTGCCCCAGATCCTTCGCCGACGGAGCCACCATGACCGATGACACCCGCGGGATCACCACCGCGCACGTGACCAAGGCCTACCCCGGCGTCGGCCGCCCGGCGGTCGACGACGTGTCGTTGCACATCGCCGACGGCGAGTTCATGACGTTCCTCGGCCCGTCGGGCTCCGGCAAGACGACCATGCTGTCGATGATCGCCGGGTTCACCCCGCTGAGCGCCGGGTCGATCACCGTCGACGGCCGCGAGATCTCCCGGCTCAAGCCGCACCGGCGCGACCTCGGCGTGGTGTTCCAGCAGTACGCGCTGTTCCCGCACATGACGGTGGCCCGCAACGTCGCGTTCGGGCTCGCCCGCCGCGGCCGGCCGCGGGCCGAGATCGACCGGCGGGTCGCCGAAGCGCTCGCGATGGTCGACCTCACCGCGGTCGCGGATCGCTTTCCCCGCCAGCTTTCCGGCGGGCAGCAGCAGCGCGTCGCGCTGGCCAGGGCGGTCGTGTACGAGCCCCGGGCGCTGCTGATGGACGAGCCGCTCGGGGCGCTGGACAAGAAGCTGCGCGACCAGCTGCAGCGCGAGATCGCGCGGATGCACCGGGAGCTGGGCATGACGTTCCTGTTCGTCACCCACGACCAGCAGGAGGCGCTCACGCTGTCGGACCGCATCGCGGTGTTCAACGACGGCCGCATCGAGCAGGTGGGCACGCCCGAAGACCTCTACGAGCGGCCGGAAACGCTGTTCGTCGCCCAGTTCATCGGCGAGTCGAACACGCTGCGCCTGACACCGGGCGAGGTGACGATCGTGCGCCCGGAGCGCGTCACCCTCCACAGTGGAACAGATCCGGTCCCGAGTGGACACCAGCGGGCCGGGGCCACCGTCACCGACGTCGTCTACGTCGGCGACCACACCCGGGTCTGGCTGCGTTACGGCGACGGCGCCCGCGGCTGCGCGGTCCTGCCGGCCGGCGCGGCCCACGACCACCGGCCCGGGCTGGCGGTCGCGGTCGCGTGGCACCCGGCGCACCAGGCCGTCGTCCCGGATCCGGTGAGCACGCCGGAGCTGGCCGGAAGCGCCGCCGGATGAGTGCGGAACTGCTGCTGCGCAACGGGATCGTTCATGGTGCCGAGGGGTCCGCGACCGCGGTCCTGGTCCGGGACGGCGTGATCGCGGCGCTCGGCGACGAGGCCACCGCGGCGGCGTCTCCGTCGGCCCGGGTGGTGGAGCTGGCCGGCCGGACGGTGGTGCCCGGGATCAACGACGCGCACCTGCACCTGGTGTGGCACGCGCTCAGCGGACCCGAGTTCTGCGTCGACCTCTCGGCCGCGGCGAGCCTCGACGCCGTCGCCGCGGCACTGGCGACCGCGCCGGCGGGGGAGTGGATCGTCGGGCGTGGCTGGCGGGAACCGACCATCGCCGAGTTCGCCTCCGGGGCCGCGGCACCCGGGCGCGCGTGGCTGGACGGCGTCACCGGGGACCGGCCGGCGGTGCTGCACCACGCGTCCTCGCACTCGGTGTGGGCCAACAGCGCCGCGCTGCGGCGAGCCGGGATCACCGCCGCGACACCGGATCCGGTGGCCGGGGAGATCCGGCGCGACGACCACGGCGAGCCGACCGGCCTGCTCGTGGAAAGCGCGCAGGACCTCGTCGCGCGGCTGCTGCCGCGGCCGGGCCGGGCCGAGCGCCTCGACGCGATCGTCCGCGCGATGGCCCGGCTCAACGCCCTCGGCGTCACGAGCGTGACCGACCCGATCGTCACGCCGGAGCTGTGGCGGGACTACCGCGACCTGCACGCCGCCGGTCGGCTGACCGTGCGGGTGAACGCGTTGCGGCACTGGGACTGGCCGTCCCCGACGACGTCCGCCGAGCGCCTGGCCGCCAACCTGGAGAGCGCCCCGTTCGGCGGCGACGACCTGCTGCGGGCGGGCGGGATCAAGCTCTTCGCCGACGGCGTCCCGACCCACTGCACCGCCTGGATGCACCAGGCCTACCCGGGCGGCGGGCACGGCGGCCTCGTCACCGAAGGCGACGGCGTCGAGGACCGCGTCCGCTCGCTGCGGCGGCTCGTGGCGCTGGCCCATCGCCACCGCGTCCAGGCCCAGATCCACGTGACCGGCGACCGCGCGGCCGACGCCGTGGTCGACGCGATCGAGGCCGCCCGGGCCGCGGACCCGTGGCCCGGCGCGCGGCACGTGCTCATCCACGGGACGTTCCTGACGCCGGCGGTGCACGAGCGGCTGGCCCGCACCGGGACCGGGGTGATCACCAGCTCGCTGATGCGCACGTTCAGCGGGCCGTCGATGGTGCGCACCGTGGGCGAAACCCGCTGGGCGCAGGCATTCCGGGCTCGCGCGCTGCTGGACGCCGGCGTGGTGACGGCGGACAGCTCCGACGCCCCGGTCACGAACCCCGACTGGCGCCGCGGAGTGGCGACGTTCACCGGCGCCCCGGTCCCGAACCGCTTCGCCCGGCCCGCCGACGCCGATCTCCTCAGCCGCGAAGAGGCGTTCCGGCTGTGGACGTCGGGCCCGGCTTGGCTGGAGTCCGCGGAGCGGCGCAAGGGCAGTCTGGCGGTCGGCCGGCTGGCGGACTTGGCGGTGTTCGAGGGCGATCCGTTGACGGTGCCCGCGGCCGAGCTGCTGCGGCTGCGGTCGACGTTGACCGTGCTCGGCGGCCGTGTCGTGACGTCGTGATTCAGCCGGTGCGGGGGAGGACGCCCAGCAGCGCGGCGCCGAGTCCTTGCCGGAGCGCGTCGCGCAGGTCCGAGCCCACCACCGCCAGCGACGGGTCGGCCTCGTAGACCGCGAGGACGGCGGGCGGCGGCGGGCAGTAGGCCGACAACGCGCCGGCCAGGACCATCGTGAGCAGGCAGAACGGCTGTGCGCCGTCGCCGAGTTCGGGCAGATGGCGGTGAATCAGATCGGTCATGGTCGCCAGGGCTTCGAGTGAGGTTCGCTTGTGGCGCAGGGCGACTTCGAGGGTGATGTTGTGCTCCAGCACGCCACCTTGGGCGCCGAACAGGTCGCACAGCACGGGCCGGTCGGCCAGCGAGCGGCTGAGCGTCTCGGCCAGCCGCGCGGCCCGCTGCTCGGCGGGCAGGTTCGCGTCGACGCCGGCGGCCAGTTCGGCGGGCAGCTCGGCCAGCCAGGTCTGCAGGAAGTAGTCCAGCAGCTCGAGCAGCACCGCCTCGCGTGACTCGAAGTACCGCGACAGCGCCGACTTCGCCAAGCCGGCGCGCCGGCTCAGCTCGTTGAGGCTCACGTCGGCCACCGGCATCTCGTCGAGCATCGACGCGGCCGTGTCGAGGATCGCCCGGCGCCGGATCTCGCGCTGCTCCTCGCTGCGCGCCCGCTGGAAGGTCATGACCACCAGCCTAGCTTAGGTACCACCGGTCCCTTGACAGTGTACCGTCGGTCCCTTATCTTCGACCGCAGTAATGTACTGGTGGTACATAAGGAGCAGGTCATGAAGTGGACCGAACAGGAAGTTCCCGGGCAGCGTGGCCGGGTGGCCGTGGTGACCGGCGCGAACACCGGCCTGGGCTTCGAAACGGCCCGGGTGCTCGCCGAGCGCGGCGCGTCCGTGGTGCTCGCCGTGCGCGACGTCGAGAAGGGGAAGCGGGCCGCCGCGCGGATGAGCGGCGAGGTCACCGTGCAGGCCCTGGACCTGGCGTCGCTGGACTCGATCCGCGCCGCGGCGGCCGGGTTGCGCGACCGGTTCCCGCGGATCGACCTGCTGATCAACAACGCCGGGGTGATGTACACGCCGAAGCAGACCACCCGCGACGGCTTCGAGCTGCAGTTCGGCACCAACCACCTGGGGCACTTCGCGCTCACCGGACTGCTGCTGGACCTCATGCTGCCGGCGGCCGGCTCCCGGGTGGTGACGGTCAGCAGCGTCGGCCACCGCATCCGGGCCGCGATCCACTTCGACGACCTGCAGTGGGAACGGTCCTACAGCCGCGTCGGCGCGTACGGGCAGGCCAAGCTCGCCAACCTGCTCTTCACCTACGAGCTGCAGCGGCGCCTCGCGGCGCACGGCAGCACCGCCGCGGTCGCCGCGCACCCCGGCGCGTCCGACACCGAGCTCGCCCGCAACGCCCCGGCGCTCGTCCGCCTGCCGCTGACCTGGCTCGCGCCGGCGATCACCCAGAAGGCGTCGATGGGCGCATTGCCCACCCTGCGCGCGGCCACCGACCCGGCCGTCCTCGGCGGCCAGTACTACGGCCCCGGCGGCCGGTTCGAGGCCAGGGGATATCCGCGCCTGGTCACCTCGAGCGCCCAGTCCTACGACGACGGCTTGCAGCGTCGCCTCTGGGCCGTGTCCGAGGAGCTGACGGGCGTGAAGTTCCCCGTCTAGGCGTGCGCGCGGCGCAGGCGTTCGCGAGCGTCTACTTCGGACAGTGACAGCACGGGGTGCCCGGCCGCGTGCTGGAACTTGGCGTCGTACGCCCGGGTCCAGACGCCCGCCGCCCACGAGCGTTCGCGTTCGTCGGTGTCCAGCGGCCGGCCGCGTGCGCGGCCATATGCGGCGAGGAACCGTTCGGTGTCTTCGACGGTGGCCGATCGGTCCGGGTCGACGGTCGAGTACAGCGCGGCGGCGAAGCCGACCAGGACCGCTTCGCTTTCGGTGATCACGCTGTCCCAGTCGTGCACCACCAGCAGGTCGTCGCTGCTCCAGCGCAGGTTGCCGGCGAGCCAGTCGCAGTGGCCGATCACCGGGTCGGACCCGCCGGCTCGCAGCCGGTCGCGGGCCCGGCGGCCGGCCTCGTCGATCCACTCCGCGCCGGGCACCGCGTCGAGGTCGAGCGCACGCTCCTCCGGGGTCGGCCACAGCCTGTCCTCGCCCTGGTCCCAGTCCGCCCACGACGGTGCCGGGTCCAGTGTGGACACTTCGGCCGGCCGGGGCGCCAGCCGGATCAGCCGCGCGAACGCCTCGGCGAAGACCGAGGCCGCACGGTCGGCGCCGGGGAGCGCGGCGCCGCCCGGGACGTAGGTTTCCGCGGTCGCGACGTCGTCGCCGAAGGCGAGGGCGTCGGTGAGCGGCCGGGGGCACGGGTACCCGGCCTGGAACAGCCGCCGCTGGACGTCGACGCACGCCGCGACCCGCGGCGACCGCGGCCGAACCTTGACCACCACCGCGCGGCCGTCCGCCAGCCGGAGCCCGAGGACGACGGAAAGGTGCCCCGAGCTGAACAGTTCTTCGACAGGTGAGCTGCCGAGGTGGTCGAGGCACCACCGGGCGAGGTGGTCGGGATCCACGACACGCTCGCGAGCCGGCACCGGGGGATGGTCGCACGGGCTGGTCGCGCGCGCCAACCCCTGGTTCATCAGGTCACCTGCTTGTCTGAGGAGTTGTCAGGCGCTAGGGTCGGCATCGTGATGTGGGACGTGCTGCTTCTTCGTCGCCACGGCGGGGTCTGATCCGACCGGCTCCCCGCCGTGGGTCGTCGTGCGCGCCGGTCGTCGCCGGACTTCGGAGGAGCCACAACCATGTCCTGGAACAAGCAACGCCCGTCGGGGATGCCCTCGCACCGCTACCGGAACGTGTACGACCGGGTCGCCGTGCCGCTCACCGGCCGGAGCTGGCCGGTCCGCGAGCTGACCGCCGCGCCGCTGTGGGTGCCGGTCGACCTGCGGGACGGCAACCAGGCCCTCGCCGAGCCGATGGACCCCGCGCGCAAGCGGCGGTTCTTCGAGCTGCTGGTGCGCATGGGCTACAAGGAGATCGAGGTCGGCTACCCGTCCGCCTCGCAGACCGACTACGACTTCGTCCGTCTGATCGCCGAAACCGATCTCGCGCCCGAAGACGTCACCGTCGTCGTGTTCACCCCGGCCCGGCGCGACCTGATCGAACGCACGGTGGAGTCGATCCGCGGCGTGCGCAACGACGTCGTCATCCACCTCTACACCGCGACCGCGCCGACGTGGCGCGACGTCGTGCTCGGCCTGGACCGCGCCGGGCTGCGGGAGACGATCACCGCCGCCGGCCGCGACGTCCTGGCGCTCGCCGGCGACCTGCCGAACGTGCGGTTCGAGTTCTCGCCGGAGGTCTTCAACCTGACCGAGCCGGACTACGTGCTCGAGATCTGCGACGCGGTGACCGGGCTGTGGGACGCGGCGCCGGACCGGCCGGTGATCCTCAACCTGCCGGCGACCGTCGAGATCGCGACGCCGAACGTGTACGCCGACCAGATCGAGTACATGCACCGCAACCTCGCCCGGCGCGAGTCGGTGATCCTGTCCGTGCACCCGCACAACGACCGCGGCACCGGGATCGCGTGCGCGGAGCTGGCGGTGCTCGCCGGCGCGCAACGCGTCGAGGGCTGCCTGTTCGGCAACGGCGAGCGCACCGGGAACGTGGACATCGCCACGCTCGCGCTCAACCTCCACGCGCAGGGCGTGGACCCGATGATCGACTTTTCGGGCATCGACGAGATCCGCCGGATCGTCGAAGACTGCAACCGGATCCCGGTCCACGAACGGCATCCGTACGTCGGCGATCTGGTGCACACGGCGTTTTCGGGGACGCACCAGGACGCCATCAGGAAGGGCCTCGCCGAGCACCGCGCGCGGGCGGCCGCGAGTGGGATCCCCGAGCACGAGCTGGCGTGGCGGGTGCCGTACCTGCCCGTCGACCCGGCCGACCTCGGCCGCGGCTACGAGGCGGTCATCCGGGTGAACAGCCAGTCCGGGAAGGGCGGCATCGCCCACCTGCTGGAGACGGGGTACGGCGTCGAGCTGCCCCGCCGCCTGCAGATCGACTTCGCCCGGCACGTCCAGCGGCACACCGACCTTGGTGGGCAGGAGGTCACCGCCGCGCAATTGTGGGCGTTGTTCCACGAGGTCTACGCGCCCTCCGGTCCGGTCGTGGTGGCGGAGTTCGCGACGGCCTCGACGGCGGCCGGCCGCACCGTCGAGGCGGTCACCGGGCTACTCGCCGATGCCGGGCACGGAGTCGACGTGCTGTCGCTGACCCAGCAGTCCCTCGAGGCGGGGAGCGCTGCCGAGGCGATCAGTTTCCTGGAGTACCGCCACCACGGGCGAGCCGCTTGGGCGGTGGGGACGGGGGACTCGGTGCCCGCCGCCACGATCGCGGCCGTGGTCGCGGCGGCCAACCGGCAGGCGGCGGATCGGGTGCCGGTGCGGTGAGGTCAGCGGCTCAGCGGGCCGCGGGTTGCCGAACGGCTCGGGCTGCCGATCGGCTGTCGTGTCGCCGTGACCGCGGCGGATGGTGGTGGCGCGGGCGATGATGGCTCAGTGGTCCGCGACTGCGGGTTGCCGAACGGCTCGGGCTGCCGATCGGCTGTCGTGTCGCCGTGACCGCGGCGGACGGTGATGGCGGGGCCGATGGCGGCTCAGCGGGCCGCGACCGCGGCCTGCCGCCCAGCGCGGGCCACCCACCGGCCGTCGTGGCGGCCCACCTGGATCGGGTGCTCGAAGGCCGCCGAGACGTGCTCGGTCGTGACGACCTCGGCGGCCGGGCCGGCCGCGACGACCCGGCCGTGTGCCACCAGCATGGCGTGGGTCGTCGTGGCCGGGAGCTCCTCCAGGTGGTGGGTCACCAGGATCGACGCGACGGCCGGGTGGGTTTCGCCGAGCAGGTCGAGGGTTTCGATGAGCTGCTCGCGCGCGGCGACGTCGAGCCCGGTGGCGGGCTCGTCGAGCAGCAGCAGCCGCGGGTCGCAGCTGAGCGCCCGCGCCACCAGCGCCCGGCCGCGCTCGCCTTGCGACAACGTCGGCCAGCGCTCCTCCGCCATCCTCGTCAGGCCGAGGCCGCGGATGAGCGCGTCGGCCTTGACGAGGTCGTCGGGGGTGGGGCGCCAGCGGGGCGGGAGGTCGACGCTGCCGGTGATCCCCGTCAGGACGACCTCGCGCACGGTCAGCGGCGACCGCAGCGGGTGGCGCGGGTTCACGTGCCCGATCGCGCGGCGCAGCGCCTGCAGCTCGACCCGGCCGAGGCGTTCGCCCAGGACGTGCACCGTGCCCGTCGTCGGGTGGGTCACCGCGCCGCAGAAGCCGAGGATCGTGCTCTTGCCCGCGCCGTTCGGGCCGAGCAGCGCCCAGTGCTCGCCGGACCGCACCGTGAAGCTCACGCCGTGCAGGATTTCCTTGCCCTGCCGGCGGAACGTGACGTCGGACAGCGCCAGGACGGGCCTCATGAGAACGCTCGCTTCAGTGTCGTCAGGTGGGCGCGGCTGTGCGCGGCCGCCGCGGCCGCTTCGCGGTCGGCGATAGCCGTCACGAGGTCGGCGTGGGCGGCGTGGTCGGTGTCGTGCGACGTGCCGGGCGGGCGGACGCGGAGCATGTCGACCATCGCCTTGCGGATGCGCGGGATGAAGCTGTCGAACAGGTCCACGAGCACGTCGTTGTGCGCGGCGACGATCACCGTGCGGTGGAACGCCGTGTCGGCGTCGACGTACTCCTCGAGGGGCTGGTCCCGGAACGCGCGCCCGTCGAGCGCCCGCCGGATCGCGCGCAGTTCGGCGGGTGTCCGGCGCTCGGCGGCCAGGGCCGCGGCCTCGGCCTCGATCGCCACCCGCGCCTCGATGACGGCGAGCACGGACGCCCGGCGCAGCACCGCGTCCCGGTCCTCGCCTGCTTCGAGCGCGGTGACGAAGACACCCGCGCCCTGCCGGGAGTCCAGCACGCCCTTGGCGGCGAGCTCGCGCACGGCCTCGCGCAGCGTCGAGCGTCCGACGCCCAGCTGTGCGGCGAGCGCGGCTTCGCTGGGCAGCTTGTGCCCGATCGGCCACTCGGCGGCGCGGACGCGCTCCAACAGCGCTTCCGCCACCTGCGTGGCCAACGGACGGCGTTGCACCGGGGGCACCGGACCTCCTCGAGCTGACGTTTGGTCGTCAGCTTATCTGAGGAGTCGCGCGGTCCGCGACGAGCTTGCGCGCCGCACGCGTCCCGCGCGGGTCGTTCCAGCCCAGGACCCCCACCACCGTGTCGTCGCGCAGGTACGCCGCGACGAACTTGCGGTCTTCGAACGTGCCGTCGAGGACGCTCACCCGGGCGTCTTCGGGGAAGATGCCGTAGGCCTGGATCTTCGTGTCGTACTGGTCGCTCCAGAAGTACGGCACCGGTGCGAAGGGCTTCGCCTCGCCGACGATCGCGGCCGCGACCGCCATGCCCTGCTCGGTCGCGTTCATCCGGTGCTCCAGCCGCAGCCGGACGCCGAAGTGGCCGTTCGGCCACGACGCGACGTCGCCCGCCGCGTACACCCCGGGCGCGGCCTGGCCGTACTCGTCGCACTCGACGCCGTCGCCCAGCGGCAGGCCCGAGCCCTTGAGCCAGCCGGTCGCCGGGATCGAGCCGACGGCGACGAGCACCAGGTCGGCGTCCACAGTGGACCCGTCGGCCAGCTCCACCCCCACGACCCGCCCGCCGCGGCCGAGGAACCGGGCCACGCCGGTGCCGCAGCGCAGCCGGGTGCCGTGGTCGCGGTGCAGCCGGCCGACCAGCTCGCCGATCCGGTCGCCGAACTGGCGCCGCATCGGCACCGGGAGCGGGTCGAGCAGCGTGACGTCCAGCCCCATCGCGCGGGCCACGGCGGCGACCTCGGCGCCGAGGAACCCCGCGCCGACGACCACCACCTTCGGGCCGGCGAGCAGCCCGGCGCGCAGGGCGAGCGCGTCGTCGAGGATGCGCAGCCGGTGCACGCCGTCGAGGTCGGCGCCGGGCAGCGACCGCGGGGTCACGCCGGTGGCGACGACCAGGGTGTCGAAGCCGAGCCGAGTGCCGTCGTCCAGGGAGATCCGCCGCGTGGCGAGGTCGAGGCCGGTCGCCCGGTGGCCCAGCAGCAAGGTCGCGTCGAGCCCGGCCAGGACGTCCGGTTCGCGAAGCCGGACGCGTTCGGGCGCCCACGTGCCGGCCAGGATCTGCTTGGACAGCGGCGGCCGGTCGTAGGGCAGGTGCGGCTCGGCGCCGACCAGCGTCAGTTTCCCGGCGTAGCCGCGTTTGCGCAGGTTCTCGGCCGTGGTCAGGCCGGCGGCGGACGCCCCGGCCACGACCACGTGCCGAGTGCTCATTCCTCGATCCGGATGGCCAGCGCCGGGCAGATCGCGGCCGCCTCGCGGACGTCGGCGGCGACTTCTGCCGACGGGTTTTCCTGGAGCAGCACGGCGATCCCGTCGTCGTCCTGGTCGAAGACGGTGTCCGCGGCGAGCACGCACTGCCCGGACGCGACGCAGGCTTCCTGGTCGACGATCACCTTCATGATTTCCTCCTCGATGGACAGTCAGGTCACCAGGTGACGGGCAGCTCGTAGACGCCGTACACCTGGCCGTCGTGCTTGAACGGCAGCTCTTCGACGCTGGTGGCCAGCCGGAGCGTCGGCACGCGGCGGAACAGGCTCGCGTAGGCGACCTGCAGCTCCACCCGGGCCAGCGGCTGGCCGAGGCACTGGTGCACGCCGAAGCCGAACGCGACGTGGCGGCGGGCGTCGCGGGTGATGTCGAGCTTGTCGGGGTCGGCGAAGACCTCGGGGTCGCGGTTGCCGATCTCCCCGGCCAGCACGATGCCCTCACCGGCGCGGATCGTCACGCCGCCGTGGTCGATGTCGTCGAGCGCGACGCGGCGGCGTCCCATGTGGACGATGGTGAGGTAGCGCAGCATCTCCTCGACCGCGCCGGCGACCAGCTTCGGGTCTTCGGTTTCGCGCAGCGCCGCCAGCTGGTCCGGGTGCTGCAGCAGGGCCGCGGTGCCGAGGGCGATCATGTTCGCCGTGGTCTCGTGCCCGGCCACCAGCAGCAGCATGCCCATCGCCGCGGCCTCGCGCCGGGTCAGCTCGCCGGTGCGGACGCGCTGCTCGGCGAGGTCGGAGAGCAGGTCGTCGGCGGGCTCGGCGAGCTTGCGGGCGATCAGGTCGTCGAGGTAGCCGACCAGCCGCTGCTGCGCGGCGACCGAGTCCTCGGGGCTGGTGTCGCGCTTGACCAGCAGCCGGCTGTTGCGCTGGAAGAAGTCGTGGTCGGTGTAGGGCACGCCGAGCAGCTCGCAGATGACCAGCGACGGCACCGGCAGCGCGTACGCCTGGACGAGGTCCGCCGGTTTCGGCCCGGCCAGCAGGTCGTCGAGCAGCCCGTCCACGACCCGCTGGACGGCCGGGCGCATCGCCTCGATCCGCTTGACCGCGAACGGCGCGGTCACCATCCGCCGCAGGCGAGCGTGGTCCGGGTCGTCCATGGAGATGAAGGTGCGGGCGTGGCTGCGCCGGGCGACCATGCCCGGGCTGGAGCTCGGGTAGCCGGGCAGGGTCGGGTTCGCGCTCACCCGCCGGTCACCCAGCAGGGCGCGCACGTCTTCGTGCCGCGTGACCAGCCACGGCGTGCTGCCGTCCCACAGCCGGATCCGCGTGATCGGCGCCGTTTGCTGCAGCCCGCGGATCTCGGGGGAGGGGTCGAACGGGCAACCCCGCGCCCGGGGCGCCGGGTACTCCGGCAGCGTCGACCGGTCCGGCTCGAGCGAAGTGGTCATGGTGCTCCCTTCGGACTTTCGGTAGGCGGTCGCCTACCTGCAGTGAGCGACTGTGCGCGTGCGGGAACCCCCGGCGAGCCGGGTGGCGGTCAGGCCTTGGCGGTGGCCGGGCTCGGGTCGCGAGCCGCGTCGACGAGCCGGCGGACCACCGGCAGGGCGACGTTCATCGCCAGTCTCAGCGTCGCCGCGTCCTCGGCGGGCAAGGTCGCGAGCAGTTCGGCGAGCCGTTCGTGGCGGTCGCGGCGCCGGTCGGCGAGCAGCGTGCGGCCGGGATCGGTGAGCGCGACGAGGGAGGCGCGGCCGTCTTCGGGGTCGCTGATCCGGGTCACCAAGCCTTGGCGCTCGAGGCGCTGGACGAGCTGGCTCATCGACGGCTGGCTGACGCCTTCCGCGGTCGCGAGCGTCGTGAGCCGGAGGGCGCCTTCGTGGTGGAGCCGTGCCAGGCAGGCCAGCGCCGTCATCGACAGGCTCGCCCGGTCGCTCAGGTGGCGGACGACGAGGCTGATCATCTCGTCCAGCGCGTCCGCGGTTTCGTCCATACCTCAACTTGTATCACTGGATTATGTTGCTGTCTAACGTACCGTGCGGTCGATCACACGCTGTGTGGTGGGTTCACTGGAACGGCCGCAGGTCAAACCGGACACACCGCCGAGATGTCTCAAAATTTTGGATAGGCTAACTATGTAGTTAGCTCGCGCGGCCGACAGCGCAGGACGAACGCCGGCTCGCCGGGATCCTCCCTCGGCGGCTCCTCCGGCGCGACGCCTGGTCAGCTCGCCGGCCGGGCCTTCAAGATCAGGTCGGTGGTCAGGCGGATGTGCCCGGCCAGCGCCGCGACGGCCCGGTCCGCGTCGCCCGCGAGCGCATGTTCGGTGATGGCCGCGTGCTCCGCCGCCGGGTCGCGCTCGCGGTCCTGCTCGTCGAGTGCCTCCGACCAGCGCCGGTAGAGCTTCGCGCTGTCGCGCAGGCCCCGTGCGATGGCGTAGAGGCGCTCGCTGCCGCAGCCGGCGAGCAGCACGTCGTGGAACTGCGCGTGCGCGGCTTCCCAGTCCGGCGTCACGCGCCCGGGGTCGGCCGGGTCGCGGCGGAGCGTGTTCGCCAGCGTGTAGTGCGCCGCGACGACCTTCGACCGCCACGTCAGGTCGTCGCGCTCGACGGCTCGGCGCAACGCCAGGCCTTCGATGTCGACCCGGGTGGTGGTCAGGTCCAGCAGGTCCGTCTCGGAGATCGGGGTCACCTGGAAGCCGACCTGCGGGTTCGCGCGCACGAGTCCCTGCTCGGCGAGCCGGCTCAGCACTTCGCGGACCAGGCTCACGCTGGCGGTGTAGCGCGCGCAGAGCGGCCGGAACTTCAGTCGTTCGCCCGGCGCCAGGACGCCGCCGAGGATGTCGGCGCGCAGCCCGGCGTACACGTCGTCGGTGCGCGTCTTGGAAGCCGCCGGTGGTGCCATGCGGTCACCTTACACAGCTTCGAGGTCAGGCTAGATGTTCGAACATCTGTTGACTTATCGAGTACGCGGCTCTAGAAAGGGCCCATGCCTCGAACTCAGCCCCGCACCGTCGTCGTCACCGGAGGCGGCACCGGCATCGGCGCCGCCACCGCCGCCCGCTTCGCCGCGGCCGGCGACGACGTCACGATCACCGGCCGCCGCGCCGACGTCCTGGCCGGCACCGCCGCCGAACTCGGCGTCCGGCACGTGGTGTTCGACGCCGCCGACCCGGGGGCGGTCCGCGACGCGCTGGCGGAGCTGCCGCCCGCGGTCGACGTGCTGGTCAACAACGCCGGCGGCAACACCGACCGGCAACGGCCGCCGGTCGAACCCGGCGACCTCGCCGGGATCGCCGCGGCGTGGCGCGCGAACTTCGACGCCAACGTGCTCACCGCCGTGCTCACGACCGAAGCCCTCGCACCCCGGCTCGCCGACGGCGCCCGCGTCGTCACGATCGGCTCGATCGCGGCGAAGCAGGGCTCCGGGTCTTATGGCGCGGCCAAGGCGGCCCTCGAAGCGTGGAACGTCGAGCTGGCCCGGAAGCTGGGTGGCCGCGGCATCAGCGCCAACATCGTCGCCCCCGGTGTCACGGTGGACACCGAGTTCTTCCAGGGCACGGTGACCGAGGAGTGGGTCAAGGCGCGGGTCTCGGTGGCGTTCGACCAGCGGCCCGGCACCCCCGCCGAGACCGCGGACACGGTGTTCTTCCTGGCGGGCCAGGGATCCGGGCACATCACCGGCCAGGTCGTCCACGTCAACGGCGGCGCTTACACCGCTCGCTGAACCCGCGCTTCGCGGGCGACCGCGCGCAGCACGCCGATCGGGTCTTCACCCATGGCGTGCAGCCCGACCTGACTCGCGCCGGCCGCCAGCTCCGCGCGCACGCCTGCCGCCACCGCGGCCTCGTCGCCGTGGAGCACCAGCGCGTCGACCAGCCGGTCGCTGAACGGCTCGGTGAGATCCTTGTCGGTGTAGCCGATCCGCCGGAGGTTGTTGGCGTAGTTGGCGATGCCGAGCATGGGCCGCACCCTGGCCCGGCCGGTTTCCCGGGCCCGCTCGACATCGGTGTCGAGCAGCACGCCGTGCCCGGGGATCACCAGCTTGGCCGGGCCGAGCGCCGCCCGGGCGCGGCGGGTGTGCTCGGGCGTCACCTGGAGCGTGAGCGTGCCCGCGGCGCGCTCGGCCGCCAGCCGGAGCATCTTGGGGCCGAGCGCGGCCAGCAGCACGCGCTCGGCGGGGACGCCGGCCGCGGTCAGGACGTCCAGGTGGCTCGCGACCTTCGCCAGCGGCGACGCGTACCCGGCGTCGACCTCCCGGTGCCCGGCGCCGATGCCGATGAGGAGCCGGTCGGCGTGCTTGGCCGCGATCCGGTGGTAGGCGGCGGCGATGGTTTCCGCGTCGGCCTGCCACACGTTGAGCACGCTGGTGCCCACCACGATCCGGTCGGTGGCGTCGAGCAGCCGCTCCGCCACGAGCAGGTCGGCCGCCGGCGACGCGGCCAGCCAGATCGCGCCGTACCCGGCTTCTTCCAGTGCGACGGCGTCCGTCGCGGTCGCCTCGGCGGCAGTCAGGTAGGCGCCGAGCGATCCCGGTTCGATGGTCATGATCACGACTTCACCACCGGCCGGCGCCGCGGGCCAGCGTCAGCTCCGACGTGCTGCGATAAGCTTCCCTTATCGTCGAGACCGGCCGGGTGGGAACTCATGGAGCTGCGCGCGTTGCGCTATTTCGTCACCGTCGCCGACGAACTGCACTTCGGCCGGGCCGCCGAGCGGCTGCACATCGCGCAGCCCGCCGTCAGCCAGCAGATCGCCCGGCTGGAGCGCGAGCTCGGGGTCCGTCTTCTCGACCGGTCGCCGCGGCGGGTCCGGCTCACCGAGGCCGGAGAGCGGGTGCTCGAGGCGGCACGCAGCACGCTGGCCGCGGCCGGCCAGGTGCGGATCGCGGCGAAGCAGGTCATGACGACGGTGCGCATCGGCACCGCCGCGGGCATGACCGCCCGCTTGGAACGCGGCATCGACGCCCTCCGCGAGCGGGCGCCGGAGTTCGACGTCGTGCTGGTCGACCTCCCCGTCGAGGCCCGGCTCAACGCGCTCCGGCAGGGCGAGCTCGACCTGGCGCTGACTCGCGGCGTGCGCTCGGTGCCCGGGCTCGTCGTGCTGCCGACGTGGACCGAGCGCCTGTTCGCGGTGGTGTCCCGGCACCACCCGGCCGCGGCTCGCCGCACCGTCGCCCTCGCCGACCTGGCCGGCGACACGCTGCGGTTCCCCGCCCGCGAACACGACCCGCTCCTGCACGACGCGCTGGCCCAGGCGTTGCACGACACGGGCCTCTGCCCGGCGGCGGGCCGGCCGACCGGCACGGTGCAGGACACGGTCGTCGAAGTCGGATCGGATCCCCGCAGCTGGACGGTGCTGCCGGCCGACCAGGTCGCCGAGATCCGTTCGACGCGGGTTCGTTCGATCCCGCTCGAGCCGGCGATCACGATCGCCGGCAGCGTGGTCGTCGCGCCGGGTCAGGCGAGCAGTGGCGCGGAGTGCGCGGTGGCCGCCTTCCGCGACTGAACCCGGCTGTTCTGTCCATAGTGGACGTGGCTTAGCGGTGTCCGGTGTGGAAGGCCCAGGCGTCCGCGACGATGTCACGCAGGTCCGGCTTGGCCGGTTGCCAGCCGAGGTCCTTCTGCGCCTTCTCGCTGCTCGCGACGGTGATCACCGCGTCGCCGTCCCGGCGAGGGGCGAGCACCACCGGGATCGGGTGCCCGGTGACTTCACGGGCCGCTGCCACCACCTGCATGTTGGTGTAACCGTTGCCGTTGCCGAGGTTGTAGACCTCGTGGCGGCCGGGCTCGATCGCTTCCAGGGCCAGGACGTGCGCCGCGGCCAGGTCGGCGACGTGGATGTAGTCGCGCACGCACGTGCCGTCCGGGGTCGGGTAGTCGGTGCCGTACATCTGCAGCCGCTCCCGCTTGCCCGCGGCGACCTGCAGCACGATGGGGATGAGGTGGCTTTCCGGATCGTGCCGTTCGCCGAGCGCGCCGACGGCGCCCGCCGCGTTGAAGTAGCGCAGGCTCGTCGCGCCGAGGCCGAACGCCGTGGCTTCCGCGGCCAGCATCAGGTCGACCACGAGTTTGCTGGCCGCGTAAGGATTGCGTGGCTCCACCCGGGCGGTCTCGGCGAGCTTCTCGTCGCCGTCGCCGCGGTACATCGAGCCGGTCGACGAGAAGATCATCCGGGGGACGCGCGCCGTCCGGATCGCCTCCAGCAGGGCGAGGGAGCCACGCACGTTGACGTCCCAGTAGAGATCCGGCCTCGCCACGGACTCCGCGACCTCGATGCGGCCGGCGAAGTGCAGAACCCCGTCGAAGCCCGCTTCGGGAGTCAGCACCCGGGCGGCGTCGTGCACGGACAACCGGTGGAACACGACGCTGTCCGGAACGCTCTCGCGGTGACCGGTCGACAGGTCGTCCAGCACCTCGACCTCGTGCCCGGACGCCAGCAGGGCCCGCGTCACCACGCTCCCGATGTAGCCCGCGCCACCCGTGACCAGCAGTCTCACCGCGTGTTCCTCCCTCGTCGATCGACGCGGGAAGTCTAGCGATGCCCGGCGGTCAGCCGCCCGGGACGATGAGGACGGGGTACTCGCGGTCGACGACGCGCAACGCTGTCGTGGCCCACGCACCGCCGGCAGTGCAGCGTCGCGGGCCCACGCCACCGTCTCGGGTGACACCCAGCGGAGCCTCATCGGTGGCAAATTGCGGAAAAGTGTCACTCTTGCCTGGTGCCGGCGCTACTCTCGGCCCGGCGTTGTCCCCGATCTTGAAAGAGCTTCCATGTCCTTTCGTGCCTTCCCCTTGGTCGCCGCCGGTGTCGCTCTGCTGATCGCGGGTTGTTCAGGGGGAGGCGACAGCTCGGGCGCCGCCACGTCCTCGGCCGCGACGGCGAAATCCGGCGGGACCTCGAAGGCTCAGCCGACGACCGAACCGGTGGGCGACGACGCCGTCGGGCGGTACGAGACCTACCTGCACGCGATCGGCAACCGGGACGTCGCCACGGCCTGCGAAATCGGCCGGCCCGCCGCCGAGGAGTCGCGTGGCAGCAGCGGACCCTGCGAACAGTCCATGAAGATCCAGTTCGGGATGTACGACCCGGACGAAATGAAGGCGATGCGGGGCGCCAAAGTGGACAAGGCCGGCATCACCGAATCGCCGACGCGGGTCGAGATTCCCACCGGGGCGGTCAAAGTCGACGTCGAGCTCATCGAAACCGAACTGAACGACGCCGTCATGGAACTGCGTGACGGAAAGTGGTACCGGGTCAAGTGAGCCGTTCGGCCAGCCACTGCGCGATACCGGTCAGCACGTCCTCCTCGACGGGCCGGCGCAGCAGCTTGCGGTAGCCGAACACCGTTCCGGGGCCGTCGGTGCGCCGGAGGATGTGGGTCAGGTCCGGGATGCGATGGGTTTGCGCCCCCGGCACCAGGTTCGCGATCACGTCCAGGTCGGCCGGGTCGACTTGGGTGTCCTTCTCACCCGTGAGCGCCAGGACCGGGGCGTTGACGCGGCTCAGGTCCGGCCGCGGGTCGTAGGCCAGCTGTTCGCGCCACCACTTGGCGTTGACGCGGATGCCGCCGACGCGCGCCGCGTCGGTCGTGGTCGCCGATAGCCGGGCCAGCTGTTTCGCGCCCACGCGACGCAGCAGCGGGTGGGTCACGCGCGGTGCCAGCCGGGCGCCCTGCCACCGGACCGCCGCCTCGCCTCGGCGGGCGTACCCCGCGAGCAGCACCGCCGCCGCGGGGTGCGCGTGGGCCGCCAGCCACATCGCGTGGACCGCGCCTTCGCTGTGTCCCAGCACGCCGACGGCGCGTCCGCGCACTTCCGGGTGCTCGCGCACCGCCTGCAACGCGGCCGCGGCGTCGGCGCGGTTGTCCAGGAAGCCCACCGTGTGCCAGTCGCCGGGGGTGGCGCCGACGCCGCGGCGGTCGAAGCGGAAGGACGCGATGCCGTGCCGGGCCAGGGTTTCGGCCAGCGGACGGCCCAGGTCCAGCCGCAGCTTGGGGGTGTTGGAGTCGCGGTCTAGCTTGCCGGAGCCGGGCAGGCAGAGCACCGCGGGGTGCGGGCCGGGCCCGGCGGGCAGGGTGAGGGTGCCCGCGAGCGCCACGCCGTCCGCCGCCGGTGCGGCCAGTTCGATCCGCCTCGCCACCTGGGGTTCCGCCTCGATCATCGCCGACCTCCATTGTTATCAGTTTTGATAAAAGTATCAGAGGAGGTAATGATGTGTCCATGACGACGCTCGACCTGCTGCTGCACCCGGTCCGCCTCCGGATCCTGCGCACCTTCCTGGACGGCCACCCGGCCACGACGGCCCAGCTCCGCGAGCGGCTGCCGGACATCCCGCCGGCGACGATGTACCGGCACGTCGGGGCGCTGGCGGCCGCGGGCGTGCTGGAGGTGCTGGACGAGAAGCGCGTCCGCGGCGCGGTCGAGCGCACCTACCGGGTGTCGTGGCAGCACGCCGAACTCGGCCCCGAGGCCCGAGCGGCGATGACGACCGAGGACCACCGGCGCGCGTTCACGGCCTTCGCCGGCGGGCTGCTGGCCGACTTCGACCACTACCTCGCGACGGAGCCGGCCGACCCGGCGGCCGACGGCGTGACCTACCAGCAGGCGGCGCTGTGGCTGACCGACGCCGAGATGGCGGAGCTGGTGGCGGAGGTGCATGCGGCGGTGACGGCCCGGCTCGGCCGCGATCCGGGGGATGGGCGCAGCCGGCGGATGATCAGCCTGGTCGGCATGCCCGCCGAGGCGTGAGGGTTGCGGCGCTGGCGAGGCCGGTTCGGGGGGACCGCGGCAGGGGCCCGGGCGGTGAGTTTGCGGTGTGGGGTTCGGGTTGCGGTGCCGGCGTGGCCGGTTTGGTGGGGTTGGGCCGCGGCTGGGCCCGGGCGGTGAGTTTGCGATGTGGGGTTCGGCCGACGGTGCCGGCGAGCCCGGTTCGGGGTCGGGCCGCGGCTGGGCCCAGGCGGTGAGTTTGCGATGTGGGGTTCGGCCGACGGTGCCGTCGAACCCGGTCGGTAAGCCAGGACCGCGACTCGAGCCGGTCGGCGTGCCCGCCGACGGTCAAGGCTCAGCCCGCCGCGCTGACCAGCCCGGTCCGGTAAGCCAGCACCACAGCCTGCACCCGGTCCCGCAGATCGAGCTTCGTCAGGATCCGCGAAACGTACGTCTTCACCGTCTCCACGCCGATGACCAGCTCGGCCGCGATCTCGGCGTTCGACAACCCACCCGCGATCAGCTTCAGCACCTCCAGCTCCCGGGGCGCGAGCCGGTCCAGGGGGCCGCCGGCCGGGGTCACCGGCTGGATCCGGTCCGCGTAACGGCCGATCAGTGTCCGGGTCACCGCCGGCGACAGCAGGGACTCGCCGCGGGCGACCGTGCGGACCCCTTCGGCGAGCTCGTCCAGCGGCGCGTCCTTGAGCAGGAACCCGCTCGCGCCGGCCCGCAGCGCGTCGTAGACGTACTGGCCGACGTTGAACGTCGTGACCACCAGGACCTTCGCGGGCGTCGCCGCGTCGGGGCCGGCGACGCGGCGGGTCACCTCGATCCCGTCCAGCAGCGGCATCTGGATGTCCATCACCACGACGTCCGGGCGCAGCCGGCCGATTTCGGTGACCGCGTCGCGGCCGTTCCCGGCCTGGCCCACCACCTCCATGTCCGGCTGGGCGCCGAGCACCGCCACGTACCCCGCGCGGATGAGCTGCTGGTCCTCGCAAATCAGCACGCGGATCACCGGTCGCCGCCCACCGGGACGGCCTCCGTCGGAAACCGCGCGCTGACGCGGAAACCGTCGTCCGACGGGCCGGCCGTGAACCGGCCGCCGAGTGCGTCGACCCGGTCGCGCAACCCCGCCAGACCGCGGCCGCCGGAGCCGAGCGCGCCTGGCGCCGTCGCCGGGCCGCGGGTCGTCACCTCGACCTCGAGGCGGTCCGCGCCGTAGTCGACGCGGACCGTCGCGGGCCGGCCGGCGGCGTACTTGGCCGCGTTGGTCAGCGCTTCCTGCACGATCCGGTACGCGGTGAGCTCGGTTTCCGGTGGCAGCGCCGGACGTTCGCCGGTTTCGACCAGTTCGACGTCCCGGCCCGGCTGCTCGACCAGGCCGGGCAGGGCGCTCAGGCCCGGGGTGCGCGCGCCGGTCGCTTCCAGGACGCCGAGCAGGAACCGCAGTTCGGTGAGGGCGTCGCGGCCGGAGCCGGTGATGGCGGCGAGGACTTCGGGGACGCTCTCGGCGGGAAGGTACTGGGCGGCGTCGGCCTGGACCACCATCGCCGTCACGTGGTGGGTGACGACGTCGTGCAGTTCGCGGGCGAGCCGCGCCCGCTCGTCCGCCGCCGCGGCGCGGGCGGTGAGCCGCCGTCGTTCGGCCTCCTGCCGCCGCCGCTGCCGGACCAGCGCGCCCAGCGCCCAGAACAGGACCAGCACCACGTAGTAGACGAGGTAGGTCAGCAGGTCCGACGGCGATCCGCGCAGGGCGACCAGAACCGCGAAGACGACGTACCCCGCCGACGCCGCGGCGGGCACCGTCCGGCGGAGACGCTCCTCGCGCGCCCCGGCCGAGTAGAGCGCGAAGTACAGCGCGAGGCTGCCGAAGGTGGGGGAGTACGCGAGCACTTCGTGCGCCGCGAAGCAGGTCGCGATGATCGCGAGGGTCGCCGCGGGCCACCGGCTGCGCACCGCGAGCGGGAGCGTCGTCCCAAGCACCAGCAGGACCGCCGCGAACCCGCCGTCGTGCCGCGGCAGGTCGCCGAACTGGGCGCCGATCATCGTGAGGCCCGGCACGAACGCGGCGGCGGTGACGGCCGCGGCGAGGGCCCCGTCGCGGACTTCCGGGGTGACGCCCGCCCAACGCTCCCGGAGACGGCCCAGCTTCGGCATGGCGGGGAGCCTAGCGAGACTGGGCCGTTTCCGGGGGCCCGCCCGGGAAAGGGCGGCCGCGAGGGCACGAATCCGGGGCGGTGGGGGCAGAGTGGTGCGCGGTCAGTGCTGGACTACGTCGGTGCAGTCGAGGTCCCGCTCCGGCAGCTTGCCGGTGTCGAGGAAGGTCACGGTCGCGGTGTCGGCGCAGGCCGAACCTTCGTGGTAGACGTAGTGCCCGCCGTTGTCGACGCCGACGAAAGCCGCGCGCTCGCCCAGGATCCGGCGCAGGCCCGTGCCCGAGTCCCACGTTGTGGCGTGGTCGCGGCGGTTCTGCAGGATCAGCGTGTTGCGCGGGCCGGCGGCGGTCACGGCCACCGGCTTTTCGAGCGGCTGCGGCCAGAACGCGCACGGCCAGATGTTCGCCGGCATGCCCGCGGTCAGCGGCCAGGCCTTCCGGTCGGCGGCGGTGGCCGCCGCGTAGCCGCCGACGTCGTGGGACCATTCGGCGTCGCCGCAGGTGAGCGCCAGGAACATGGTCGCCTGGTTGTCGGCGGGCACGCCCGGGGCGGCCGGGGAGTCGGCGAACACCTGCTTGACCACCTGGCCGTCGGCTTCGGTGAGGTGACCGTCGGCGAGGTCCGCGGCGGCCTTCCAGACCTGGGCGAGCACCGGCAGTGTGTTGTTGTGCAGCAGCAAGGCGTAGGTGACACCACGCAGCATCGCCCCGGACAGCGACTGCGGTGTGCCCGGCACCGGAGCCGGGCGGCGGTCGAGCCGGTCGGCGAGCGCCAAGTACGTCCGGGTGACCGCTTCGGGGGTGGCGCCGAGGCCGAGGGTGGCGTTCTGCGCCGCGGCGACGGCGGCCGCGTCGGGGAACCGGTCGGCCATCCCCTTGCCCCAGCTCTGCGCATCCCCTGCCCAGACATGGGCCGGGTCGACGTTGCCTTCCAGGATCACGTGGTCGGCCTTGTCCGGGTACAGCGCGTTGTAGACTGCCCCGAGGTAGGTGCCGTAGGACTGGCCCCAGTACGAGATCTTGGCCTCCCCCAACGCATCCCGGACGCGGTCGAGGTCGCGGGCGGTGTTGGCGGTGGTGAAGTAACGCAGGTCGCTCCCGGCCTTCGCCGCGCACTTCCCGGCCGTGTCCCGGGCGGCCTGGACGTTCGCGTCGATCGAGCCGTCGGCGGCCGGGTAGGGGAACAAGGCGGCGACGCTGGGGTTGTCGAGCCCACAGCTCTGCGGGGTGCTCGTGCCGACGCCGCGCGGGTCGAAGCCGATCAGGTCGTAGCCGTCCAGGACGGCCTTCGGCAGCGTCGGCGCCATCGTGCTCGGTGTGTCGAGACCCGGCAGGGCCGGACCGCCGGGGTTCAGCAGCAGGACGCCGTGGCGCTTCGCCGGGTCGGTCGCGGGGAGCTTGGAGATCGTGACGTCGATCGTCCTGCCGTCCTGGTGGCCGTAGTCGAGGGGGACCCGCACCTTCGCGCAGGTGAGCCTGGGGTCCCGCGCCGTGCCCGGCGCCGCTGCCGGGCACGGCGCCCAGCTGAGTGCCGCGGGGGTGTCTTCGTCGTCCGCGCTGTCGCACGCGGCCACGCCGAGGACCGTCAGTGTCGTGACCGCCAAGGCCGCGGCCAGCCGGTGGCCTCGTGGTGTGTGCATGGTGCTCCGCCCTTCGGATTCGCTTTGACGGCGCCGAAGTTAGCGAGCGCGGGGCGGTGGGGACAGTCACCTTGGCGGGAGCAATCGGGGTAGCTCTTCCGAGGGACTACGGCCTTCGGTAGATCGTGATGGAGTGGCCGACGTCGTCGATCGGGGTGCTCGTCGAGATCAGTGTCGTCAGGCGTTCGTCCGCTTTGGCGATCGCCGAGTCCGACACGGCGAGCAGTCCGTGGACCTGGGCCGGGGGGACGTCGCGGGGGTCGGTCGCGGTGATCCCGTAGGCCGATGGCACTCCGCTTCCCTTGTAGACCAGCCAGATCTTCTCACCGGGGTAGCGGTCGGCCAGCCGGGCCAGGTCCTGGCCCCAGTCGACGTTCGAGTCGTGGAGGCTGAGGTGGGTTCGTGATGGGCCGCCGAATGCTTCGTTCGAGTACGTCAGGTAGTAGGGGAATGTCCGTAGTGAGCTGATCGCCGCGAAGACGACCAGGGCTGCTACGGCGAGGTGCGTCCATCTCGAGCGGATGAGGACAAGTGTTCCCGCCGCTACCGCCAGGAACATCGGGACGAAGATCGCGTAGCGGACGCCCAGGTCGCGGGTGCTGGTCATCGCTGTCGCCAGGAGCACCACCGCGGGGAGCAGGACGTACGGTGCCGCCGGGCGCAGGCCGCGGATCGTCAGCATCGTGGCCGCACCGGCCGTGCCGAGTGCCAGTGCTCCCAGGGGGAGTTTGATCAGCAGTGCCGTCGGGAGGTAGTACCAGACCGGGCCCGGGTGATAGGTGCCCAGCAGGAATGTGCTCCAGGTCCGGTCCTCCAGCGCGAACTGGACGCGTAGGCCGTCCAGGTACGGCCGGGGGAGCGGGAGCGCGTCGGCGAGTGCCCGGAGGCCTTGCTGGGGCCGCAGGTCTGGTGGGGTTGTCCAGTGTAGTCGGGGGTCCACGGTCAGGTACGCGGCCCACACCACGGCGATCGCCAGCAGGGCTACCGTGGCTACTGCCGCTGCTGCGCGGAGTGTCCTTTTCGGACCTTTGCGGTGCTGGGTGGCGAGTGCGGCCAGGATCAGTAGTACCGGTACCGCTGCCAACGCGCTCATCTTCGTGGCCACCGCTGCGCCCAGGGCCAGTCCTGCCAAGGGGACGTAACGGCCCGGGTTGGCTCTGGCTCGCCACAGCAGCCAGGTCGCGGTCAGTACGAAGCCCGCTACCGGTACGTCCAGGGTTGCCAGTGCGCCGTGGGCGATGAGGTCCGGGGAGAACGTGTACAGCGCCAGTGCGGTCAGGCCGCCCGTCGGGGTCGTCAGGTCGCGGGCGAAGAGGAATGTCACCAGGCCGAAGAGCAGGGTCAGGACGATCACCGGTAGTCGTGCGGCCAGCAGCAGGGTTTTCGGGTTGTTGCCTGACTCGTACAGGATGTGGCGGCCCAGCTGGGTCTGGTCGCCGGTGAATGCCGGGTCGAGTTTCGTGTCGGTGAAGGCCAGGCCGGTTGCGATGATCAGCTTGCCCAGGGGTGGGCCAGTGCCATTCCGGCCAGCAGTGCTGCGACCAGCAGCCATTGGATCAGGCGGTTCTCTTTTGGCTGGTTTGGGGGCACCTCCGGCTTCCTTCCCGGGGTCCTGGCCGGCACCCCGAAGTTTTATTGTGACTACGGCCGGCAGCACCGCGTCAAGGCGGGAAAGATGCCTTGACCCGGCGCCGCCGGCCGTGTTCTGGCTTCGGATCGGGGTTGCAGGGGGTCTGGGCGCTGTGTCCTATTCGGAAGGCGTGCTCAGCATTCGGGTTGCCAGTTCTGCGTAGGACTCTCCCAGGGCCTCTGGTGAGTCCTTTCCGTCCAGGCGGTACCAGCGGACCAAATCCACGCCCAGTGACAAGATCGCTCTTACCGATCGGTCGATGTCGGGGACGTCGAATGTTCCTTTCTTGGCTCCTTTCTCCACTGTTGTTCGCATCATCGTGGAGAAGCGCTGCCTCAGGTCCAGGATCTCCTGCAGGTGCTCCGGCTCCAGGGCCGCCAGTTCGTACTGGCACACCCTCGCCACCGTGTGGTGGCGGGCGTGCCATGTCACGTGGGCCGCCACCAAGCTTCGGATGTGGCGGCGTGGGTCTTCGTCGTCCGGTCGGGTCGTCAATGCCGCTAGCGCCTGCTCGTGACCCGTCCTCGCGATCTGGAACAGCACCGCCTCCTTCGAGGCGAAGTGCACGTACAGCGAGCCGGGGCTCAGGCCGACCGCCGCTGTGATGTCCCGGGTTGTCGTCGCGTGGAAACCCTTGCGGGCGAAGCACTGCACCGCCGACGACAACAACGCGCGGGCCACCGGGGACGGCTGCTCCGACCAGAACTCGTCCGGGACCGCCTCGGGGCCGAGCTTGGTCGCGAACTCCGTCGCCGGGTGGCGGCCGCCGCCTCGGCGGCGCTCTTTCTCCGGCATTGCCCGGCTCCCCTCCACTTGACACGTCCTCGTTCCGGAGTCATGGTAACTGGGCGCTCAGTCAGATCCACGGAACGTCGACGAAGACCCGAGGAGAGCCGCGATGGGAAAGACCGCGCCGTCCGTTGTGCTCGACGGCTTCTCCTACCTCGAATGTCCCCGGTGGCACGACGGCCGGCTGTGGGTTTCGGACTTCTACACCGAGCGGGTCGTCGCGATCGACGAGCGTGGTCGTAGCGAGGTCGTCGCCGAGGTGCCCGGGCAGCCTTCCGGGCTCGGGTTCCTGCCCGACGGGCGGCTGCTCGTCGTGTCGATGCGGGACCACCGGCTGCTCGTGCGCGACGAGTCCGGGCGGCTGGACCAGCACGCCGATCTGTCCGATGTGGTCTCCGGGGTGCTCAACGACATGGTCGTCGACGAGCGTGGCGGCGCCTGGGTGGGGAACTTCGGGTTCGACCTCATGGGCGGCGCGCCGCTGCGCTACACCACGCTCACCCGCGTCGACCCGGACGGCACCGTCTCCGTCGCCGCCGAGGACCTCGGGTTCCCCAACGGCATGGTGATCCTCCCCGGTGGGGTGCTGGTCGTCGCCGAGACCTTCGCCGGGCGGCTCACCGCCTTCGACATCGGCGAAACCGGCGAGCTGAGCGGACGGCGCGTGTGGGCGCAGTTCGGGGAAACTCCCCGGACCGAAGACGTCGGTGAGGCCGTCGCGGCCCTCGAAGTGGCGCCCGACGGCATCTGCGCCGACGCCGAGGGGGCGATCTGGGTGGCCGACGCCGTCCACAACCGGGTGCTCCGGGTCGGCGAAGGCGGCCGGATCCTCGACGAGATCGACGCCGGCACCGGCGTCTTCGCCTGCATGCTCGGCGGCGACGACGGACGGACGCTCTATCTCTGCGCCGCACCTTCCTTCGCCGAACACGAACGCCGTCCGGTCCGCGAAGCGCAGCTGCTCGCGGTCGACGTCGACGTCCCGCACGCCGGCCTGCCCTGAACCGAGTGGAATGGAGGGGTCTCGTGGAGGTCTCCTGCGCTTTTCCCACCGCACTGGAGTCCCCGGACCACATCGCCGTGGCCGAGGAGCTGGGCTACGCGCGGGCGTGGGTCTACGACACGCCGCAGCAGAGCCCCGACGTGTGGATGACCCTCGCGCTGGCCGCGGCGCGGACCGACCGGATCGGGCTCGGCCCCGGCGTGCTGGTGCCCAGCCTGCGGCACCCGATGGTCAACGCCGCGGCGACCGCCACCCTCGCCGCGCTGGCGCCCGGCCGCGTCGCGGTCTCCTTCGGCACCGGGTTCACCGGCCGCCGCGCCATGGGGTACCGGGCGATCACCTGGTCCTTCATGGAGTCCTACGTCCGGGCCTACCGCGGCCTCCTGCGCGGCGAGGTCGTCGAGTGGGAAGGGGCCCGGATGCGGATGCTGCACCCCGACGGCCACGCCCCCGCCCGGCCCGTCGACGTCCCCGTGCTGATCGGGGCACTGGGGCCGAAGGGACACCGGGTGGCCCGGGAGCTCGGCGACGGGCTGTACGTGACGCTGCAGCTGCCCGAGTTCGCGGCCGAGTACCCGTGGGTGCCGTACCTCGTCTGGGGAACGGTGCTCGACGACGGAGAAGCCACCGACACCGAGCACGCACGCCAGGCCGCCGGGCCCGGGTGGGCGCTGGCCTACCACGGCGCCTACGAGTTCGGCGGCCCCGCCGCGGTGCGCGAACTCCCGGGCGGCGCGGAATGGCTCGAAGTCGTGGAACGGACGCCGGCGCCGGAGCGGCACCTGGCCGTGCACCGCGGGCACTGCGTCGAGCTGGGGGAGGCCGACCAGGCGGCCTGGCAGGCCGGCGGCCACAAGATGCTGCGGGACGTGACCATGACCGGCACCCGCGAAGAGCTCCGGGACCGGCTGGCCGACGTCGCCGCCAAGGGCGTCACGGAGATCGTGTTCCAGCCGACCGGGCCCGACGTCCGGGGCGAGCTCGAGCGGTTCCTCTCGGCGGCGACTGGGTGAACTGTGGTGTGATCGGCACGTGAGCCGCGCCGGGGAGGAGACCAACCGCCGGATGCTGCGTGCCCGCGACACCATGGACCGGGACTACGCGAAGCCACTGGACGTGCCGGCCCTGGCGCGGGTCGCGCACGTCTCGGTGCCGCACTTCAGCCGGACCTTCCGCGCCACCTTCGGGGAAACGCCGCACCGCTACCTGCAACGCCGCCGGGTGGAGCGCGCGATGTTCCTGCTGCGCTCGGGCGAGCGGAGCGTCACCGACATCTGCCTGGAGGTCGGGTTCACCAGCCTCGGGACCTTCAGCCGGACGTTCCGGGACATCGTCGGCGAGTCGCCGACGGCCTACCGGCGCCGGGGCCCGCTGGCGGGCGTGCCGACCTGTTTCGCCATGGCGTGGCTGCGGCCGCGGGACTGACCGGACGATCGTTTCGGATAAGCTTCCCGGCACGCCCCTGCATTACCGTCGCCCCCATGCTCAACGCAATCACGATCTCGCAGATCTTCGTGCTCGACCAGGACGAGGCGCTCGACTTCTACGTCGGCAAGCTCGGCCTGGAGGTCCACACCGACGCCGACCTTGGCTTCATGCGGTGGCTGACGATCAACGTGCCCGGCCGGCCCGACCGGGAGATCCTGCTGGAGAAGCCCGGCCCGCCCCGGATGGACGAGGCGACCGCGGACCAGGTCCGGGACCTGCTGACGAAGGGGGCGATGGGCGGCTCGCTGTTCTTCGAAAGCGACGACTGCCGCAAGACCTACGAGACGCTGCTGGCCAAGGGCGTCGAGTTCACCGACGAGCCGACCGAGCGCCCGTACGGCATCGACTGCGGCCTGCGTGACCCGTTCGGCAACAGCATCCGGTTCAGCCAGCCGCTTTCCGGCTCCTGAAAAGCGCTCAGCGCAGCCACCGCAACGCCGCGTCGACGCAGTCCTCGGGGCTGCTGTTGAACGCGATGGCCGCGGCGGGCGCCTGCCGGCGGACCAGGTCGAGGATCCGCTCGAAGAGCTCGACCAGTGGCTCGTGGGTCCGGATGCCGCCGCCGATCACCACGCAGGCGTAGGCGTGGCCGGCCAACGCCGACGCGATGGCCTGTTCGGGGTGCTCGCCGGGGGAGACCAGGCAGTAGTCGGCCGCGATGCCGTGCTCGTCGAACCGGGCCCGGCCGCGGGCGATCGCGGCCTGGACCGGCTCCGGGTCCCAGCCTTCGAGCTTGGCGGGGTCGAGCCCGACGACCAGCACTCGTGTCACCGCCGGGACGATACGCGGCCGCGAGCATGGTTGCCGGACGCCGTGGCGTCCGGCAACCATGGGGCCATGTCCGATGGACCGCCCGTCCCGCCGCTGGCGGCGGAAGACCACACCTGCGCCGAATGCGGGCTCTCGTACCCCGCGCTCACGCTCGACGCCGCCCGCGCGATCATCGGGTCGCTGCCCGAAGCGGCGGACGCCGTGCTCGGCGCCGCGTCCCCGCGGGAGCTTCGCCGCCGGCCCGCGCCGGAGCGCTGGTCGGCGCTGGAGTACCTCTGCCACCTGCGCGACGTCTGCGTGACTTCCACGATCCGGGTGCACCGAGCCCGCACCGAGGACCGGCCCGTGCTCGATCCGATGCTGAACGACCTGCGTGCCCGCCGGTTCCGCTACAACGAGCGCTCCCTCGACGGGGTGCGCGCCGAGCTGGCGGCCTGTGCTGCCGGGCTCGGCGAAGAAATCGGGCGGCTGACCCCGGCCGACGGTGCACGTCTCGTGACGCGGCTGCCGGGCGAACACCGCACCGCCCGCTGGCTGGTCCGCCAGGCGGCCCACGAGGTCGTCCACCACCTCGCGGACATCGAGCACTGCCTGAGCGCGGATATCCGCGACGACCGTGAATGATTTACCGGTCAAATCCTCAAGTGGAATATTGTCCCGATGTCGGCGTCGTCGTCCCCGCGTTCAGCAGCAGATTCGCATGGTATAAGATCGCATTGTCACGCATTTCGCAGGTGACATCGAGGTTCACCAAACGTCCAATTTTTGTCAGTTGACCGGAATCGTCCGAGCTGGGTGACGCGGTTTCGGGAATGCCGTTCACTCGATCAGCGGTATGGCTGTGTGGTCAACTCCTCGAAGCTGTAGTTCGTGGGGGACCGGGGGGCTGGGGGAATCTCTGTGTCGTGAGACCGGGTGGCCCGGCTTTGCCCGTCCGTCCCGTTGCCGTGAATCGACAGCAAGGCGCGTTGGGGGAAAACGCAATGGCTACTGCCTTCGTCACCGATGAATTCCTGGCCGATGTCGGGGAACACGTGGATTTGCGCGTGGACCGCCGACAGTTGCTCAGAGCGCGAAACAACTTCCTGAACTTCGGTTTCGTCAAGGCGCCGTTCCTGGTGTCCCCCGAAACCAAACAGCAGGTCGCCGCCGAGGTCGAGCGCTTGATCACCGAGCACGGCGTGCGCCGTGACCTGGTCTTCGAGCAGACCGGCGACACCCCGCGGCGGATGCGGAACGTCCGCCAGCACGAAATCGCCCGGTACGGCGAAGTGGTGCCGACCGTTTACCGTTCGCCCGAACTCCGCGCCGCCCTCGGCGAAATCGCCGGCGAAGAAGTTCTCGAATGTCCGTATGAGCCCGAACAGTGCGTCATCACCGAATTGGTCAAGGACGGCGACACGCACGGCTGGCACTGGGACGACTACTCCTTCGCGCTGGTCTGGGTGATCGACTGCCCGCCGCTCGAGGACGGCGGCTTCGTGCAGTGCGTGCCACGGACGACGTGGAACAAGGCCGACCCGCAGCTGCACCGCCAGTTCGTGAACCAGCCCATCTACTCCCTCGAACTGACCCCGGGCGACCTCTACTTCATGCGCACCGACACGACCCTGCACCGCGTCTACCCCGTGCACAACGGGCGGCGGCTGATCATCAACATGGGCTACGCCGCGCGGCGTGACCTGCTCAAGGACATCGACCACGGAACCATGGACACGTTGTGGGAGGGCGGGCAGTGACGCCGTCGAAGATCGTTCTCGCGTACTCCGGGGGCCTGGACACCTCCGTCATCCTCGTCTGGCTGCAGGAGCAGTACGCCTGCCCGGTCGTCGCGTTCATCGCCAACCTCGGGCAAACCGAAGCGGAAGTCGCCGAGGCCACCGAAAAAGCGCACCGCTACGGCGCCTCCGAGGTGCACGTCGCCGACCTGCGTGACGAGTTCGCCCGCGACTACGCGTTCCCGATGGCCCGGGCCAACGCCGTGTACGAGGGCCAGTACCTGATGGGCTCGTCGATCGGCCGCCCGCTGATCGCGGCCCGCCAGGCCGCGCTCGCCCGCCGGCTCGGCGCGGACGCGGTGGCGCACGGCGCGACCGGCAAGGGCAACGACCAGATCCGGTTCGACCTCACCTACCGCGCGCTGGCGCCCGAGCTGGCCGTCATCGCGCCGTGGCGGCACTGGGACTTCAAGTCCCGGTCCGACCTGCTGGCCTACGCCGCGGCCAAGGCGATCACGGTCGCCGAAGCCGGGCCCAGCCGGCCGGTCTCGGTCGACTCGAACCTGCTGCACACCTCCTACGAGGGCGAGGTGCTGGAGGACCCGGCCATCCCGCCGCCGCCAGGGCTGCTGCAGCGCGTCCGCGACCCCGAGGACGCGCCGGGCACGCACGAGCTCGTCGAGATCGGGTTCGAGGAGGGCGACCCGGTTTCGGTCAACGGGCAGCGGCTCGCGCCCGGCGCGCTGATGGGCGTGCTCGGCGAAGTCGGCGCCCGGCACGGAATCGGCCGGCTCGACGTCGTCGAGAACCGGATCTTCGGGTTCCGGACCCGCAACATCTACGAAGCGCCCGCCGCGACCCTGCTGTGGCACGCCCACCGCGCGGTCGAGTCGCTCGTGCTCGACCCGGAAGTGGCGCAGCTCAAGGAGGAGTTCGTCCCGAAGTACGCGCGGCTGGTCTACCGCGGCCTGTGGTTCGCGCCGGAGCGCGAGATGCTGCAGGCGGCCATCGACCACAGCCAGCGCGAGGTCACCGGCACCGCGACGCTGCGGCTGTACCGCGGCGGCCTGCAGGTCGCCGGCCGCACCTCGCCGTTCAGCCGCTACGACGTGCGGCTCGCCACCTTCGAAGACGACCACGCCGCCTTCGACCAGGCGGACGCCGAAAGCTGGCTGCGGGTCACCGGCATCCGGCTGGCCCAGGGCAGCCGCGCCGGAGCGGACGTCGAACCCGGCGAGCTGGCCGCCGTCGAGGGGGTCTCGTGAGAACGGCGTTCCTCGGCTACGGCGAGATCGGCGCGACGGTCCTCGGGCCGCTGGCCGAAAAGCACGACGTGGGCGTCGTCATCACCCACGAGCCCGACTTCGGCGGGCTCGGCGAGGACCACGTCGTGCGGCTCACCGAGCGGCTCGGCCTGCCGACGTTGTTCGCCCGCAACGCCGGGGAAAGCCACGTGCTGGAGGCGTTGCGCGAAGCGGCGCCGGAGGTGCTGGTCTCCGCCAACTGGCGGACGACCGTGCCCGAGCTGACCCTCGAGATCCCCACCCGGTACCCGCTCAACGTGCACGACGCCCTGCTGCCGACGTACGCCGGGTTCGGCTCGGTCAACTGGGCCATCCGCAACGGCGAACGCGAGATCGGCCTGAGCGTGCACGTGATGGAACGCGAGCTGGACACCGGGCCGGTGCTGCACACCGTCGTCGTGCCCATCGAAGAGGACGACACGGCCGGCGATGTCTACGTCAAGCTCCTGCGGCAGTACCCCGGCGCGGTGCTCGACGCGCTCGACCTCGCCGAGCGCGGGGTCGAGCCGGTGGCCCAGCCCGGCACCGGCGCGACCTTCTACCACCGCATCACCGAGGCCGACACGCGGATCGACTGGACGCAGCCCACGACCCGGCTGGTCAACCTGGTCCGCGGCCAGAGCGACCCGTTCCGCAACGCGTGGTGCCTGCTCGACGGCGAGAAGCTCTACGTCAAGCGGGCCGTCCGGCCCGAGCGGTCCTACCGCGGCACGCCGGGCCGGGTCGTGAAGTACGCGCAGGACGGCGTCGCCGTCGTGTGCGGGCCCAGCTGGGCCGACGGGTCCGACGGGATCGTCCTGCTCGAGGTCCAGCGGGCCGGGCAGGAACCCGAACCGGCCACCCACGTGTTCAAACGGCTCGGCGTCCAGCTGCAGTGACGTCCGTGCCGCCGTACCACCCTTACGACCAGGTCGCCGGAGGAGCACCTTGCCCACCACGTTGAACCGCTCACTCGGGACGAGCGCGCTGGCCACCCACTACGTCACCTCGGTGATGGGCGTGGGTGTGCTGGTGATCCCGTCCCTCGCCTGGTCGGCCGCCGGGCCGCTGTCCCTGGTGGCCTGGGCGGTGCTGATCGTCTACAGCTACCCGTTCGCGCTGATCTTCGCCAAGCTGTCGATGCTGTTCCCGACGGCCAAGGGGGTCGCGGAGTTCGCCGACCGGGCGTTCGGCCCGCGGTTCGGCCGGATCACCGCGGTGTTCCTGCTGATCACCCTGCTGGTGGCCAACCCGGTGCTGGGGCTGGCTTCCGGCCGGTACCTGCTCGGCGCACTCGTCCCGGACGCGAGCAACCGGGCCTCGCTGCTGGTGGGCGGCGGGATCATCCTCGCCTGCATCGCGCTGAACCTGCTGGGGGTGAAGGTCAGCACGACGGTCCAGATGATCGTGCTCGGCACCGTGACGGTGCTGCTGGTCCTGGTGATCGCGCTGACCCTGCCGAAGGGGGACGTCTCGCGGCTCACGCCGATCGCGCCCGACGGCTGGCTTTCGCTCGGGACGGCGTTGCTGATCTGCTTCTTCGGGTTCATCGGCTGGGAAAACGCGGCTCCGGTCGCGGAAGAGGTCCGCGAACCGGCCCGCACCTTCCCGAAAGCCATCCTCTACGCGGTTTCCGGCGTCGGGCTCCTGTACTTCGGGATGGCGCTGGCGGTCGCGGTCTCGCTGCCGGCCGGGCTGGGCAGCGAGGAAGGGCTCACGGGGTTCGTTCAGCTGCTCACCATCGGCATCGGCCCGCAGATCGCCGGCACCGGCAAGATCGTCGCGGGCGTGCTCATGCTGCTGACCACCAACGCGTGGTGCCTCGGCACGTCCCGGGTGATCTTCGCGCTGGCGCGCGAGGGAATCCTGCCGGCGAAGCTGGCGCACGTCTCGCCGAAGTCGCGCGTGCCGGTGAACGCCGTGATGGCGCTCATCCCGGGGTACGGCGTCGCCGTGGCGTTGCTCGTGCTGACGGATTCGAACGAGTCGGCGCTGATCAAGGCGTCGTCGGCGGCGTTCCTGCTGGTGTTCCTCGTCGCGTTCGTCTCGGCGCTGCGGTTGATCCGCACCGGCGCGATCCGGTACGTGACCATGGGCGTCGTCGCCGTCACGGTCGTGATGCTGCCGTTCTTCGGGATGAGCGTGGCGTACGCGGGGATCATGCTCGTGGTGGCACTCGTCGCCGAGTTCGCGCTGCGCCGGCGCACCCGCCCGGTGGTCGCGGTGCCCGAGCCGATCCCCGAGGAGGACACCGGTGCCCGGTAAGGACGTGCTCGGGATGGCCGACCTCGGCGCCGACGGGATCGGCGCCGTGCTCGAGCTGGCCCGGCGGATGAAGGCCGGCGAGGACACCACCCGGTACCTGGCGGGCAAGAACGTGGGCCTGCTGTTCAACGTGCCCTCCACCCGCACGCGGGTGTCGTTCCAGGTGGCCGCGAGCCAGCTGGGCGCCGACAGCCACACCTACGGCGTGGAGGAGCTCCGGCTCGCCAACCGCGAAACCGTCGAGGACACCGCCGGCGTGCTGGCGCGCTACCTCGACGCGCTCGTCGTCCGCTGGTACGACATGGACGACTACGGCGGCGGCCACCGCCGGCTCGAGGCCATGGCCGCCGCCGCGGACATCCCGGTCGTCAACGCGCTCGACGACCTCGAACACCCGTGCCAGGTCCTCGGCGACCTGCTCACCCTGCGCGAGCTGCTCGGCCCGGACCTCGCGGGCCGCCGGGTCGTCTACACGTGGGCGTATTCGTCGCGGCAGAAGACGCCGGGCGTGCTGCACTCCTCGATGCTGGCGGGCGCGCTGCTGGGCCTGCGGTTCACGTTCGTCCACCCGGAACACTTCGGGCTGGACCGGCGGTTCACCGAAGAGGCCGCCCGGATCGCCGCCGGCACCGGGGCGGAGATCGTCTCGCGCACCGACCTCGAAGGCGCCGTGAGCGGCGCCGACGCCGTCTACGTCCAGAGCTGGAAGTCGTTCGAGCTCGCGGGGCAGGACGAGTGGCAGGCGCGGACGCGGCTGGCCGCGCGGTGGCGCGTCACCGAGGAGCTGATGGAACGCGCCGGGCCGGACGCGGTGTTCCTGGACTGCATGCCGAGCAACCGCGGCGAGGAGGTCGACGCCGACGTCAAGGACGGCCCGCGGTCGCGGATCTTCCAGCAGGCCGAAAACCGGCTGCACGTCCAGAAGGCGTTGCTGGCGCGGCTGCTTTCCGAGCGGGCCCGGGGCGAGGGATGACCACCGGGGACGTCCGCGGCCGGGTCGCGGTGGTCACCGGGGGCGGCGGCGGGATCGGCGCCGCGGTGTGCGAAGACCTGGCCGCCCAGGGCGCCCGGGTGGCGGTCGTCGACCGCGACGAGGACGCGGCCGCCGCCGTCGTCAAGCAGCTGCGCGACCAGGACGCCGAAGCCGAGGCGTTCGTGTGCCGCCTGGACGACTCCGCGGCGGTGACCCGGATGGCCGGCGAAGTCGTCGAACGCTTCGCCGGCCTCGACATCCTCTGCAACGTGGCCGGCAGCGTGCGGCGCGGCTCGGTGCTGGAGCTGTCCGACGACGACTGGCACGCCTGCCTCGCGGACAACCTCACGTCCGTGTTCCTGACCTGCCGGCTCGCCATCCCGCACATGACCCGCGCCGGCGGCGGGGCGATCGTGAACGTCGCCTCCGGGTGGGGGCTGCGCGGCGGCGCCGCGGCCGCGGCCTACTGCGCGGCCAAGGGCGGTGTGGTCCAGCTGACCCGGGCCATGGCCCTCGACCACGCACCGCTCGTCCGGGTGAACTGCGTTGCGCCCGGCGACGTCCGGACCCCGCTGCTCGAGGACGAGGCCCGGCAGGTCGGCGTCGGCTACCGCGAATTCCTGCGCGAGGCGGGCGACCGGCCGCTGCTGCGGGTCGGCACGCCGGCCGAAATCGCCGCGGTCATCGGGTTCCTCGCCGGACCGCGGTCGTCGTTCATGACCGGCGCGGTGGTCGCGGTGGACGGGGGCGGCACGGTATGAGCCCGTCCGTCACGCCATCGCGACGGCTTCGATCTCCACCAGCCAGTCGGCCTCGTAGAGGTCCACGACCACCACGGTCAAGGCGGGGCGGTGCGCCCCGAGCACGTCCTGGCGGACCCGGCGGTTCTCGTCGCGGTCGTCGCGATCACGCAGGAACGTGGTCACCTTGACCAGGTTCTCGGGCCGCATGTCGTTGCGCGCCAGCACATCCAGCACCCGGCCCCACGCGTTGCGGCACTGCCGGCCGAAGTCGGCGGGCGCCGAGCCGTCCGGGTCGGTCGGAATCTGCCCGCTGATGTAGAGCGTCCGGGCGGCACCCGTGACCGCGGCGCTCTCGGCGTAGGCGCCGTCCTCGGTCGGCAGGCAGTCGATGGTCGGGAGTTCGGCACTCACGAGCGTTCCCTTTCACACGGTGACAACGCGGTCAGCGTACGGCGCGGAACCCGGCTCACCCGAATCGGGCACGGGCAGGGAGAAAGGCGGCCAGAGTGAGCATCCAGGCGGAACCACGAGACGGCTTGCGGCGCACGATCGGCTTCTACGGGCTCACGTTCGTGTCACTCGGCTCGATCATCGGCTCGGGCTGGCTGCTGGGCGCGCTGAAGGCGGCGCAGGTCGCCGGCCCGGCGTCGCTGATCTCCTGGGTGCTCGCCGCGGGGATGCTGACGCTGCTCGCGCTCGTCCACGCCGAGCTCGGCGCGGCCTACCCGGTCGCCGGTGGCACCGCGCGGTTCCCCGCGTTCGCCTTCGGCGCGCTGACCGGGTTCACCGCCGGCTGGATGGGCTGGATCCAGGCGGTGGCGAGCGCGCCGATCGAGGTCGAGGCGAGCCTGACCTACCTCGACAACATCGATTGGGTGAAACGCCACCTCGACCTCCTGCACGCCGACGGGACGCTGACCGCGAGCGGGTTCGGCTGGGCCACGTTCCTGATGGCGGTGTTCACGGTGCTCAACGTCGCCGGCGTGCGGCTGGTTTCGGAGAGCAACACGTTCGTCGTGCTGCTGAAGACGGCCGTGCCGTTGCTGACGATCGCGGTGCTGCTGCCGCTGAGCTTCCGCCTGTCGAACTTCACCGCCGGCGGCGGGTTCGCGCCCTACGGCGCCCATGGCGTGTTCGCGGCGCTGCCGGTCGGCGTGGTGTTCGCGTTGCTGGGGTTCGAGCAGGCCATCCAGGTCGGCGGCGAGGCCCGGCACCCCCGGCGCGACATCGCGCGCGCGGTGATCACGGCGATGCTGGTGGGCGCGATCCTCTACACGCTGCTGGAGATCACGTTCATCGGCAGCGTCGCCCCGGCGAACCTGGCGACCGGCTGGAGCGACCCGATCCACGAAGGCGCGTTCGGTCCCTATGCGACACTCGCGGTCCTGGCCGGCGCGGGCTGGCTGGTCTACGTGCTCTACACCGACGCGGTGATCTCCCCGGCGGGCACGGGCCTGGTGTACACGGCGACGTCGGCCCGGCTGGCGTATGCCTTGGGCCGCAACGACATGCTGCCGCGGCAGCTGGGCAAGCTGAACCGCGCGGGCGTGCCGCTGTGGGCGGTCGGCCTGTCGTTCCTGGTGGGGGAGGCGGCGTTCCTGCCGTTCCCGAGCTGGCAGTCCCTGGTCAACGTGATGACCTCGGCGACGGCGATCATGTACGCGTTCGCCCCGGTGGCGTTGATGGCGCTGCGGAACCGCGACCCCGGGCGCCCGCGGCCGTACGCGCTCCCGATGCCGGGCCTCACCGCGAGGATCGCGTTCGTGTCGGCGAACCTGATCATCTACTGGTCGGGCTGCGACGTGATCGCGAAGCTGTTGCTGGTGATCACGGTGGGGCTGCCGCTGTTCCTGCTGACCCGCGCCCGGACACCGCAGGCCCGCCGTCCCGCGCTCGACGTCCGCGCGGCGCTGTGGATCCCGCCGTGGCTGCTCGGCCTGACGGCGATCGGCTACCTGGGCCGCTACGGCGAGGGCGCGACGAACCTCCTGCCGGAGTGGCTCGACCTGGCCGTGGTGGTGGCGTTCAGCTTGGCGGTGTTCACGGTGGCGACCCGCCTGGCCCGGCCGGCGAAGGAGGTCCAGGCGGCGGTGCTGACCGAGACCGCGGCCTGACGCCTCAGGAGACCGGTGGCTTCGGCTCGTCCGTGAACACAGCGTCGGTGAAGCCCGCGGCCAGCGCGCGCAGGGCCGCGTCCAGGTACACCGTCAGGTCGGCGTCGGCGCGGGCGGACCAGCGCTCGTAGGCCGCCCGGCAGACCGCCAGCACCGAGCGGCCCACCGCCAGCGGGTACAGCGAGTCGGCGGGCTGGCCCGTCCGCCGGCCGACGTACGCGCTGATCGCCCGCTCCCACGCGTCGTAGTGGACCACCGCGCTCGCGCCGAGCTCCGTGACCGTGTTGATCAGGTGCATGCGCATCCGCAGCTCCGGCACGTCCTCGGCCCGGTAGTGGTTGGCCGCCAGCACCGCTTCGCGCACCGCGTCGAGGACGGGAAGCTCGTCCGGGGCGTCGGCGAGCAGCTTCTGCAACGCCTGGACCTCGTTGTCGAACTCGTTCCACAGCACGTCGGACTTCGCGTCGTAGTACCGGAAGAACGTCCGGCGGCTGACCCCGGCGGCCGCGGCGATGTCGTCGACCGTCGTCCGGTGGAAGCCGCGCTCGCTGAACAGGCGCAGCGCCACGACTTCCAGCTCGCGGGCGCTGGTGCCCGGCGGCCGGCCGCGGCGGCCGGCCGAGGGGATCCGATCGGTCATGACCACCCGTTCCGCGTCTTGTTTCCGGCACGGCGTGCCGTTACTCTCGCCGATATTCGACACGCCGTGCCGAATACGCCACGTGTCAAAGGAGTCACGATGAGCGACGCAATTGTCGAGCCGTCCGATCGTACCGAGCCCGCCGCCGACGAAGCCGTGGTGGCCGAAGAACTGCTGGTCGAAGAGGTCTCGATCGACGGAATGTGCGGTGTCTACTGAGCCGGCGGCCGGCCCGTTCGACCTGGACGCCGCCTGGCGCCTGGACGACCGGGTCGCCGTCCGGCCCGAGCGGTTCGGTGCCCTGCTCTACCACTTCGGCACCCGCCGGCTGTCCTTCCTGAAGAGCCCGACGCTCCTCGCCGTCGTCCGCGGGCTGGCCGAACAGCCGGACGCACGGGCCGCCTGCGCCGAAGCCGGGGTCGGCGCCGCCGAACTGCCGCGGTACCGCGCGGCGCTGGCCGCCCTCGCCGGCTCGCACATGATTCAGCCGAGGAGGCCGTGATGTCCCTTGTGGACGAATTCCAGTACGGGCTCGACGCGCCCATCTGCCTGACCTGGGAACTGACCTACGCCTGCAACCTGTCCTGCGTGCACTGCCTGTCGTCCTCGGGACGGCGCGACCCGCGCGAGCTGTCCACTGTGGAGTGCCGGGCGCTGATCGACGAGTTCGAGCGCATGCAGGTCTTCTACGTCAACATCGGCGGCGGCGAACCGACCGTCCGCCCGGACTTCTGGGACCTGGTCGACTACGCCACCGAGCACCACGTCGGCGTCAAGTTCTCCACCAACGGCGTCAAGATCACCCCGGAGGTGGCACGCCGGCTGGCCGCCAGTGACTACGTCGACGTCCAGATCTCCCTGGACGGCGCCACCGCCGATGTCAACGACCACGTCCGCGGCCCCGGCTCCTACGCGACCGCGATCCGCGCCATGGCGCACCTTTCCGACGCTGGCTTCGAGAACTTCAAGATCTCCGTGGTGATCACGCGGCAGAACGCGGGCCAGCTCGACGCGTTCAAGGCCATCGCCGACCGCTACGGCGCCCAGCTGCGGCTGACCCGGCTGCGCCCGTCCGGCCGCGGCGCCGACGTCTGGGACGAGCTGCACCCCACCGCGGCGCAGCAGCGTTCGTTGTACGACTGGCTGGTGGCCCACGGCGAGCACGTCCTCACCGGCGACTCGTTCTTCCACCTCGCCGGCTACGGCGACGGCGGCCTGCCCGGCCTGAACCTCTGCGGCGCCGGGCGCGTCGTGTGCCTGGTCGACCCGGTCGGCGACGTCTACGCCTGCCCGTTCGCCATCCACGAGACCTTCCTGGCCGGCAACACCCGCTCGGAGGGCGGTTTCACCCGCGTGTGGCGGGAATCCGAGCTGTTCACGTCGCTGCGTTCGCCGCAGAGCGGGGGCGCGTGCGAGTCGTGTTCGGCGTTCGACGCCTGCCGCGGCGGCTGCATGGCCGCGAAGTTCTTCACCGGCCTGCCACTCGACGGCCCGGACCCGGAATGCGTGCGCGGGCACGGCGAACGCGCGCTCGCCGGCGTCACGAGCGTGCCGAAGCCGTCGCTGGATCACTCGCACCGGCGGCGGCCGGTCCCGGTCACCATCGGGATGCGGCGCCCGCCGGAGCGTTCGTGCGACGAAAGCCCGCTCGCCGGGTTCCGGACCTGATCGTGCGGCTCGCCGAGCTGGCCTGGCCGGACGTCGCCGAGCGCGCGGCGGCCGGGGCGGTGCTGGCGGTGCCGGTCGGCGCGACCGAGCAGCACGGGCCGCACCTGCCGCTGTCCACCGACACCGACATCGCCCTGGCGTTGTGCGACCGGCTCGCCGTCGTCCGCGACGTCCTCGTGGCGCCGCCGGTGCCCTACGGCTCCAGCGGCGAGCACGCGGGGTTCGCCGGCACGCTCTCGATCGGCCAGGCGGCGACCGAGCTGCTCCTGCTGGAGCTGGGCCGGTCGGCGGCGGAGACGTTCCCACGGCTGCTGTTCGTCTCCGCGCACGGCGGCAACGCGGGTCCGGTCGCGCGGGCCGTCGCGCGCTTGCGGGCGGAGGCACGGGACGTCGGGGTGTTCTCCCCGCGCTGGCCGGGCGACCCGCACGCCGGCCGGCCGGAAACCGCACTGCAGCTGGCTCTGCGGCCCGGCGGCGTGCGCATGGACCGGGCGGTTCCGGGCGATTCGCGTCCCCTCGGCGCGCTGCTCCCGGCCCTCCGGGAAGGTGGGGTGCGGGCGGTGACGCCGACCGGGGTGCTCGGCGACCCGACCACCGCGACGGCGTCGGAAGGACAGGCGTTGCTCGACACGCTCACCACGCAGCTGGTGTCCCATGTGGACGGCTGGCGATGAGGACCGCGCTCGTCACCGGCGCCGCCCGCGGGATCGGCGCCGCGACCGTCCTGCGGCTCGCGCGCGAGGGTTACGCCGTGCTGGCGGTGGACGTCGCCGCCGATGATCCCGCGTTGCCGTACGCGATGGGCAGTCACGCGGAGCTGACGGCGGTCGCGGCGCAGCCCGGCGTCGAGGCTTTCGTCGCCGACGTCCGCGACTTCGACGCGCTGGCCGCGGCCGTCGCCGAAGCGGAACGCCGGTGGGGCGGACTCGACGTCGCCGTCGCGGCCGCCGGAGTGATCGCCGGCGGGGTGCCGCTGTGGGAAGTCCCGCCGGAGCAGGAGCGGGCGGTGCTGGAGATCGACCTGTACGGCGTCGTGAACCTGGCGCGGGCCGCGGTGCCCGCGTTGCTGCGCCGGCCCGAGCCGCGGTCCGGGCGGTTCCTGGCGGTCGCGTCGGCCGCGGCCACTCGCGGGCTGCCGATGCTCGCCGCCTACTGCGCCGCGAAAGCCGGTGTCGCCGGGCTGATCCGCGCCCTCGGCGCCGAGCTGGGCGACTCCGGCGTGACGGCCAACGCGGTGAGCCCCGGTTCGACCGGCACGCCGATCCTTGCGGAGAGCGCCCGGCTCTACGACCTGCCCGAGGCGGCCGCGTTCGCCGGGCAGCAACCGGTGCGCCGGCTGCTCGACCCGGCCGAAGTCGCCGCGGTGCTCGCCTTCCTGGCCGGCCCGGACAGCGGCGCGATGACCGGCGCGGTCGTGCCGGTGGACGGGGGACTGGCGCTGTGAAGACGACTCCGCTGCCCGCCGGGTTCCGCATCGAAGTCGACCCCGGCACCCGCCGCCTTTCGGACGAGCTGTGGTTCGGCGGTTCCCCGGCACGCGTCCTGCGGCTCACCGCCGCCGGCCGGAAAGCCTGGCAGGACCTGGAAACCGGGCCGGTCAGCACGGCCGCCACGGGCGCGCTCGCCCGCCGGCTCACCGACACCGGGTTCGCGCACCCGATCCCGCCGGAGCCGGCCGACGAACCGGACGTCACGGTCGTGATCCCCGTCCACGACCGGACCGAGCTGCTCGAGCGCTGCCTCGAAGCGCTCGAGCGCCGGCACCCGGTCCTCGTCGTCGACGACGGCTCCCGAAACCCGGCGGCGGTGGCCGCGCTCGTCGCGAAGCACGGCGCGAAACTGGTGCGCCGCGAGGAAAACGGCGGCCCGGCCGCGGCCCGCAACTCCGCTTTGGACCACGTCGGCACCGAACTCGTCGCGTTCCTCGACAGCGACTGCGTGCCGACGCCGGGCTGGGTGGGCCGGCTCGCCACGCACTTCGCCGACCCGCTGCTCGCCGCGATCGCCCCGCGGGTGCGGGCACTGGCGCCGGACACGGCGGCCGGGCGGTACACCCGGGTGGCGGGCAGCCTCGACCTCGGCGACCGGCCCGCGCGGGTCGCGCCGGGCACGCGGACGTCGTACGTGCCGACGGCCGCGCTGGTCGCCCGCGCCGCCGCCGTGCGTGAGGTCGGCGCGTTCGACCCTTCGCTGCGCGTGGGCGAGGACGTCGACCTGGTCTGGCGGCTGAACGCCGCGGGGTTCCGGGTTCGTTACGCACCGGGCGTCGCCGTCGACCACCACGAACCTGCTTCGTGGCAAGGACTTCTCCGGCGCCGGGCGCGCTACGGCACGTCCGCCGCGCCGCTGTCGAAGCGGCACCCGGGCGCGCTGGCGCCGCTGGGGCTGCACCCGTGGCCGGCGCTCACCGTCTGCGCGCTGCTGGCCCGGCGCCCGCTGCTGGCCGCGGCGGCGTTCGGCGGATCCGTCGGCAGCATGGTCCGTTTGCTGCGTGCGCACGACGTTCCCACCGACGGCGTGGTGCGGGCGATGGCCGACGCCGTCGGGCAGACGTGGCTCGGCTGCGGCCGTTACGGCACGCAGTTCGCCGCGCCGCTGCTCGCGGCGCTGCTGGCTCGACGCGGTTGGCGCGCGGCGGCGGCGTCGCTGCTGCTCGGCCCGCCGCTGACCGCGTGGCTCAAGCGGCGCCCGGACCTGGATCCGGTCCGCTACACGGCGGCGGCGATCGCCGACGACCTCGCCTACGGCGCCGGCGTGTGGGCCGGCTGCCTGACCCACCGCACGTTCGAGCCGGTGCGGCCGGCACTCGTCCGGCGCCCGCTGCGCTTCGACCCGAAGGGAACACGATGAGCTGGTTCGAATCCGTCGCGGAGGCCCAGCGACGCGCGAAGAAGCGCCTGCCCGGATCGGTGTACTCCGCCTTGATCGCCGGCTCGGAAAAGGGCCTGACGCTGGCCGACAACCTCGGCGCGTTCGACGAACTCCGGTTCGCACCGCGCACCGCCGGGCACTACGGCGAGCGGGAGCTGAACACGCAGGTGCTCGGCCGGGACGTCGCGCTGCCGGTGCTGATCTCCCCGACGGGAGTGCAGGCCGTGCACCCCGACGGCGAGGTCGCGGTGGCTCGGGCGGCGGCCGCGCGTGGCACGTCGATGGGCCTGAGCTCGTTCGGCAGCAAGCCGATCGAGGAGGTCGTCGCGGCCAACCCGAACACGTACTTCCAGATCTACTGGACCGGAACCCGCGACGACATCCTCCGACGCCTGGAGCGCGCCCGAGCCGCCGGGGCGGTCGGGATCATCCTGACCCTGGACTGGTCGTTCTCGCACAGCCGCGACTGGGGCAGCCCGCACATCCCCGAACGCCTGACGTTCCGCGAGCTGCTGCGGTTCGCGCCGGAGGGTGTCACCCACCCGAGGTGGCTGCTGGACTACGTCCGCACCCGCCGTCTGCCGGACCTGGGCGTGCCGAACATGGCCTCGCCGGGCGAACCGTCGCCGACGTTCTTCGGCGCGTACGGCCAGTGGATGCAGACGCCACCGCCGTCGTGGGAGGACGTGGCGTGGTTGCGGTCGCAGTGGGACGGGCCGTTCCTGCTCAAGGGCGTCATCCGCGTCGACGAGGCCCGCCGCGCGGTGGAGGCGGGGGTAAGCGCGATCTCGGTGTCCAACCACGGCGGCAACAACCTCGACGGCACCCCGGCGACGATCCGCGCCCTCCCGGCGATCGCCTCGGCGGTGGGCTCCGAAGTGGAGGTCCTGCTGGACGGCGGCATCCGCCGTGGCAGTGACGTGGTGAAGGCGTTGGCACTGGGCGCGAAGGCGGTGTTGATCGGCCGCGCGTACTTGTGGGGGCTGGCGGCGGCCGGGCAGCCGGGGGTGGAGAACGTCCTGGACGTCCTGCGCAACGGCATCGATTCGACGTTGCTGGCGCTGGGCAAACGCAGCATCCACGACCTCACCCGGGGGGACGTGGTGGTTCCGAAGGGGTTCGAGGCGAAGCTCGGTGTGGCCGCCGAGGCGAAGGCTGGGTGGTAGGGCCAGGACGTTTGCGTTGCGTTTGCCCGGTCGTGTGCGACTCTCTCCGGAGAGGAGGGGTGAACGTGCGAAGCAGAGGCCTGCGACCGCCGAGCCAGCGAATCGTGGCGGCGGTGCTGCTCGGGCTGCTCGTCGTCGCCGCGGGGCTGGCCCTGCTCCAGAAATGGCAAGGTGCGGCCTGGTGGGTGGTCGGCGGCGGAGCCGCGCTCGCCACTCTCGCCGGTGGCGCCGGGCCGCTCTGGCAACGGTGGCGCGAGCAGCGGGCAGCCGGAATCGGCGTGGTCCGGCGCAGTGTGAGCGGTGCGGGTACCACCGTGGGCGAGCTGAGCCTGGCGGACTTGCGAGTCCACGCGGCCGTCGTGGACGTCCCCTACCTGCCGCGCCCGGCGAAAGAACGCGAAGTCGGCGAACACCTGCGCGCACGCCGTCCGGTGCTGATCGTGGGACCGTCCATGGTCGGCAAGACCCGGTTGGCCGCCGCCGTGGTCGCCCGCACCCTGCCGGACGAACCGCTTCTGCTGCCGGACACCCCCACGGCTTTGTCCGACCTCGACAAGGCGGACGTCATCCCCGACGGGCAGGTGATCTGGCTCGACGATCTGGATCGGTTCTTCGCCGGTGGGCTGAGTGCGGGACTGGTGCGACGACTGGGTGCGTCGAACTGGCTGGTGGCGACCTTGCGGGCGCACGAATGGGATCGCTTCCAGCCCACCGATCAGCTCCGGCCGCCGGAGTGGGACGTGCTGCGCCTGTTCGAGCTGGTGGTTCTCGATCGGAGCCGCGACCGTCCCGCCGACGACGATCTGCGCAGCGCGATACCGGACGACGACCTTCGCGAACGGATCACGAGGATCGGCATCGGGGAGTACGTCGCCGCCGCCCAACGGGTGCGCGAAAGACTCGACGTGCAGGACGACCCGCTCGGGTACGCCCTCGTCGCCGGCGCCGCGGACTGGTCGCTGGCGGGAGGCAGGCGGCCGGTGCCGCCGCACCTGTTGCCGCGTCTCGCCGCTGCCCGGTTGACCGGTCGAAGGACAGCCGGCCTGGATGACGACGAGAGGTATCGCGCGGCGTTCGAGTGGGCGACCCGGGAGATCAATCCGACGGTCTCGTTGCTGGAGCCCGACGACGGGGGCTACCGGGTTTACGACTACGCCCTCGAGCACCTCGCGACCGTGAACCGAACGATTCCCACCGCCACCTGGCAGCTCGCGGTCGAGGAAATGGCCGGCGACGAACTGGTCTCCGTCGGGTACCAGGCGTCGGTGCACCACAACCTGCCCGACATCGCCGAGCAGGCCTGGACGAAAGCGGCTGCGGGCGGCAACGTCCACGCACTGCACAATCTCGGCTGGCTGCACGAAGAGCAGGACGACCTCGCCGGAGCACGGCGGTGGTATCGACGGGCAGCCGAGGCCGGCTACACCACGTCGATGTGCAACCTGGGCCTGCTGCTCCAGAAAAAAGGCGAGTTCGACGCGGCCAGAAAGCTCTATCAGCAGGCCCTCGACGCCGGCTACACCAACGCGATGCGTTACCTGGGCGGCTTGTGTGAGGACCAAGGCGACGACGCCGGTGCCGGGCAGTGGTTCCGGCGAGGTGCCGACCTGGGCGACTCGCATGCCATGAACGAACTGGGCGTGCTGCACTACCGGCGCGGCGAGCCGACGGATGCCGAACACTGGTATCGGCGGGCCGTCGGTGCCGGCCACCTCGCGGCGATGAACAACCTCGGCGTGCTGCTCGAAGAACGCGGAGACCATGCCGGGGCCGAGCAGTGGTACCGGCAAGCGCTCGACTCCGGCGACGCCAGGGTGCAGCACAACCTCGGCTGGCTGCTGATCCAGCGCGACAGGCTGACCGAGGCCGAGCAATGGCTCCGGCAGGCCGCCGAGGCCGGTGACGCCGGTGCCATGCGCAACCTCGGCTGGCTCCTGCGTCAACGAGGAGACCAAGCCGAGGCCGAACACTGGGAGCACAAGGCCGACCTGTGAAGCACTACTCCCGCGCGTCGAGCACGACGCGGAACCGCGCTTCGCCGGACATCATGCGTTCGTAAGCCTTGGGCGCCTCCGACAGCGGCATGATCTCGTTGCGGCTCCGGACTCCCCGCTCGTGCGCCCACCGCAGACTGTCCTCGTTCTCGATGGCCGAACCGGTCAGCGCGCCGGTCACCGAACGCGTGCCGAAGATCAGGTCCGGGGTGCGGACCTCGATCGGGTCCGGGGCGGCTCCGACCACCAGCAGCTGTCCGCGGGTGGCGAGCCCGGCGACGAGCGGGGACATCGACGCGCCGCTCGAAGCCGTGGCGATGATCGCCGCCGCTCCGCCCAGGCGCGTCAGCTCGGCGCCCGGGTCCGTTGTCGTGCTGTCGATGTACTCGTCCGCGCCCAGCTCCGCCGCCAGCTCCGCTTTGCCGGCGCCGCGGGCGATCGCCGCCACGCGGTAGCCCAGTGTCTTGGCGTACTGGATGCCCAGGTGGCCGAGCCCGCCGATGCCCTGCACCGCCACCAGCGCGCCCGGCCGGGCGTCGGCGGTGAGCAGCGCGCGGTACACCGTGAGCCCCGCGCACAACAGCGGTGCGACGTCGAGGGGCTGTGCGCTGTCGGGGATGCGGACCAGACCGGTGGCGCGGGCGTACGCGACTTCGGCGTAGCCGCCGTCGGTCGTGGTGCCCGTCCAGGGCTGGTCGGTGCAGTTCACGAAGTCGCCGCGACGGCAGTTTTCGCACTGGCCGCAGTGGCCGTTGAGGTAGCCGACGCCGACGTGGTCGCCGACCGCCCACGCCGTCACGCCCGGACCGGCCGCGTCGACCACGCCGACGATCTCGTGGCCGGGCACGACCGGCGCCGACGCGTCGGCGCGCATTCCTTCCACGGCGAGCGTGTCGCTGTGGCAGACACCGCAGGCCTCGACGCGCAGCCGGACTTCGCCGGGCAGCGGGTCGCGGAGCTCGCGGTCGACCAGGGCGAACCGGCGCGTGCCGGTCACTTCGAACGCACGGTAGGACATCACTGGGCTCCCAAGGGGTTCACCTGGCGATCGAGATCGCGCAGGACGTGCAGGAAAGCTTCGGAAAAGGTCGGGAACGGCTGGACGACGTCGAGCAGCACGGCCAGCGCGACGCGGGCGCGGATGGCCAGCGTGGCCTGCTGAAGCCATTCGCCGGCCTCGGGCCCGGCCGCGTACGCGCCGGTCAGCCGTTCGCCGTCGGAGACGACGGTGAGGAAGCCGGGTCGCGTGTCGTACGCGCGGGTGTAGGTCGAGGTGCGCGGGACACCGGAGAGCTGGACCGTCGCGGTGAAAGCGCCTTCGGCGGCGCCGACCGCCGCGGCCTGCGGGTCGGTGAAGACCACCCGGGGGATGGCGTCGTAGTTCACGGAAGCGGGCCGGCCGAGGATGTTCGCGGCCACGACCCGGCCCTGGTACTCGCCGACGTGGGTCAGGTTCCACTGCCCGGTGACGTCGCCGACGGCCCACAGTCCGTCGCCGGCCGCCATGCGCTCGTCGACCGGGATGCCGTGCGGATCCGCCTCGATGCCCACGGTTTCCAGGCCGATGCCCTCGACCCGCGGCCGCCGTCCGGTGGCGACCAGCAGCCGTTCGGCACGCAGCCGTCTGCCGTCGGGTAGGTCGAGCACGTACTCGTCGCCGTCGAGCCGGGCCGCGGTCGCGTGCTGCCCGAGGTGCAGCGCGACGCCGTCGGCGCGCAGTGCTTCTCCGACGGCCTCGCCGAGTGCCCGTGGTTCGCGCGGGAGGACGTGGCCGGCGCCGTCGACGAGGGCGACCTCGGCGCCGAGCCGGGTGAACGCCTGGGCCAGCTCGACCCCGGTCGGCCCGGCCCCGAGCACGAGCAGCCGGCGGGGGATCTCCCGGGCGCCGGTCGCTTCCCGGTTGGTCCACAGCCCGGGCAGCTCGCGCAGGCCGGGTACGGGCGGGATGACGGGTGCGGAGCCGGTCGCGACGACGATGTGCTCGGCGGTGTACTCCTTCCCGCCGACGGCGACGGTGTGCGGTCCGGCGAGCCGGCCCTCGCCCCGCAGCACCTCGATGCCGGTGTCGCGGGCCCATTTCTCGGCGCCCGCGTCGTCGTAGGACGAGACCATGAAGTCGCGCCACGCCAGCGCGGCGGCGGCGTCGGGCCGGCCGGTGACCGCCTCGCGGGCACCCGGGACGTCGCGGGCGGCGGCCAGCGCTTCGCCGGGCCGCAGCAGGGTCTTCGACGGGATGCACGCCCAGTAGGAGCATTCGCCGCCGAGCAGCTCCCGTTCGACGACGGCGACCCGCCGGCCACCCGCGGCGATCGCGGCCGCGGTGTGTTCGCCCGGCGCGCCACCGCCGAGGACGATGGCGTCGAAATCGCGGTGAGCCATGATTCCTCCTTTCGGGGCAGTCGGCCGGGCTCAGGCGTCCTGGTGCTGCGCCATGTACTGGGCGTACCAGGTCGGCCACTGCTCGTCGTACTTCCCGGTTTCCTTCTCGTGCTCGCCGTGCGCGGCCGCGGCCTCGCGCAGCGCGGCTTCGAGCTGCTGCGTCGAGCCGTACGTCACGCCGTCGACCCGGCCGGGCAGCCGCGTCGTGATCTCCTGCAGCTGCCAGGTGTTCCCGTCCGGGTCGCTGAACGACGCGAACGAGGAGTAGGTGCCGCGGTCGGGGTGCACACCGGGGGCGAACGCGCCGGTTCCGTCGCGGTGGAACACCTCGCTGACGTCGACGCCGTGGCCGGCGAGCTCGGCCCGGGCGGCCTCGATGTCGTCGACGACGAGGTAGGTGTTGCGCACCGCGCCCGGGGTGGCGTCGGTGATGCCGGTGCCGAAGTGCACCGAGGCCGCCGACCCCGGCGGGGTCAGCTGGACGATCCGCGAGGCGCCGAAGACGATGTCGGCGTCCTCGCGCCAGCCGAGGGTCTTGTAGAAGTGCTTGGTCCGGTCGACGTCGGTGACGGGCAGGACCACGACTTCGAGCTTCATGTCCATGATCGGAACTCCTTTTCTTGGTTCGTTCGCCATCACAGTGGTCCTCTCGCGGGCCCTTCGCCCCCGTGAGACACCCTGGTCCGCCCCGGGGACCGCGCTAGGGTTCCGGTTCATGCGGGATCCGGAGCTGGTCGGCCGTGGTGCCGAGCTCGCCGCGCTAGACGGCGCGCTCGCCGCGGCGCGGACCGGGCACAGCCGCGTGCTGGTGGTGCGGGGCGAGGCGGGGATCGGCAAGACCGCGCTCCTGGAGCACGTCGCCGCGCACGCGGCCGGCTTCCGGGTGGCGCGGACCGCGGGGGTCGAGTCCGAGCGCGAGCTGCCCTACGCCGGCCTGCACCAGCTCTGCGTCCCCTTCCTCGACCGGCTCGAGCACCTGCCGGTCCCGCAGCGCAGGGCGCTCGGCACCGCGTTCGGCCTGACCGTGGGCGAGCCGCCGGCGGAGTTCCTGGTCGGGCTGGCGGTGCTGACCCTGCTCGCCGGGGTCGCCGAGGACCGGCCCCTGGTGTGCTTGGTCGACGACGCGCAGTGGCTCGACCGGGTGTCGGCGCAGACCCTGGCGTTCGTCGCGCGGCGGCTGCTGGCCGAGCCGATCGCCCTGGTGGTCGCGGTGCGCGAGCCCGCGGAGCAGCTCGACCTGGCCGGGCTGCCGGAGCTGACGGTCCGCGGCCTCGGCGAAGCGGCCGCCGGCGCGTTGCTGGACTCGGTGCTCAAGGGGCCGCTGGACGTCCGGGTGCGCGACCGGATCGTCGCCGAAACCCGCGGCAACCCGCTCGCGCTGGTCGAGCTGCCCCGGTTCTGGACCGCCGCCGAGCAAGCCGACGGGCTCTTCCGCCCGGACGGCGACGCGCTGGCGGACCGTCTCGAGCGGTGCTTCCACCGGCAGCTCGCCCCGCTGCCGCCGGACACCCGCCGGCTGCTGCTGATCGCGGCCGCGGAACCGCTGGGTGACGCGACCCTGCTCTGGCGCGCGGCCGGCGAGCTCGGGCTGGGCGCGGACCCGGCGGCGGCCGCGGCGGCGACCGGGCTGATCGAGTTCGGCCCGCGGGTCCGCTTCCGGCACCCGCTGGTGCGTTCGGCCGTTTACCGGTTCGCCTCGGCCCCGGAGCGGCAGGAGGTGCACCGGGTGCTCGCGGCGGTCACCGATCCCGCCCTCGACCCGGACCGGCGGGCGTGGCACCGCGCGCGGGCGACCGTCGCCCCGGACGAGAGTGTCGCGACCGAGCTGGAGTGCTCCGCCGGGCGGGCGCAGGCCCGGGGTGGCCTGGTCGCCACCGCGGCGTTGCTGGAGCAGGCGGCGACGCTCACGCCCGATCCGGCCCTGCGGGCCCGCCGCGAGCTGGCGGCCGCCCGGGCGAAACGCGGCGCGGGCGCGCTCGAAGCGGCGCTGGGCCTGCTGGGCGCGGCCGACGCCGGGCCGCCGGATCCGGCGCGGGACGCCGAGGCCGGCCGCCTCCGCGGGCAGATCGCGTTCGACCAGCGGCGTGGGCGCGACGCGGCGGAGCTGCTGGTGCGCGCCGCCGGATCCCTCGACGGCGTCGAGGCTCGCGAGACGTACCTGGAAGCGCTCGGCGCCGCCATGTGGGCCGAGTCCGGCGTCGCCGAGGCGGCGCGGGCGGCTCCGGCGGCCCGGGTGCCACCGACCGCCGTCGACCTGGTCCTCGACGCGCTCGCGACCCGGCTCACCGACGGCTACGCGGCCGCGGCCCCGCGGATGACCGCGGCGGTCGACGCCGTCCGCGCGCTGGCCGTCGAGGAGGAAAACACCGCGCATGTGCTGTGGCTGCTGGGTAACCGGGCGGGCGGAACCCTCGCGACCGAGCTGCTCGACTACGCCGCCGGCCGTGAGCTCGCCGAGCGGCAGGTGCGGCTGGCCCGCGACACGGGGGCGCTCGTCCAGCTGCAGTTCGCCCTCAACTTCCTGGCCAACCACGAGCTGCTGGCCGGCGACCTGACCGCGGCGCAGGCGTTCGTCGAGGAGGACCGGCTGCTCGCCGAGGCCACCGGAGGCCGCCCGATCGGGTACAGCGCGATCCTGCTCGCCGCCCTGCGCGGCCGGGACGCGGCCGCGGAGATCGCGACAGCGGCGGCGGCCGCGACCGAACGGGGCCAGGGCCGGGTCGTGCGGTGGGCCGGCTACGCGCAGGCCGTGCTGGCCAACGGCCTCGGCGACCACGAGACCGCCCGCGACGCGGCTCACCGGGTGTTCGCGCACGACACGGTCGGCCACCAGGCCCTGGCGACGGCGGAGCTGGCGGAAGCGGCGTCCCGGACCGGCGACGGCGACCTGGTCACGGCGGCGCTGGACCGGATGTCCGAACGGGCCCGCGCGACCCCGACGGCGTGGACCCGAGCCCTCGAAGCCCGCTTGCGGGCACTGGCGGGCTTCACCCCCGCCGAGTGCTACGCGGAATCGATCGCGCTGCTCGCCGGCACCCCGTTGCGCGTCGAGCTGGCCCGGGCCCACCTGCTGTTCGGCGAATGGCTCCGCCGCGAGGGGCGCCGGGTAGACGCCCGCGAACACCTGCGCACGGCCCACGTCATGACGTCGGAGATGGGGCTGGAAGCATTCGCGGACCGCGCGCGCCGCGAGCTGCTGGCCACCGGCGAAACGGCCCGCAAGCGCTCGGCCGGGACCACCGAGGAGCTGACCCCGCAGGAGTTCCAGATCGCCCGCTTGGCGCGTGAGGGGTTGTCGAACCCCGAGATCGGGACGAGGCTGTTCCTGAGCCCGCGCACGGTCGAATGGCACCTGCGCAAGGTGTTCGGCAAGCTCGCGATCAGCTCACGGCGACAGCTGCGCGAAGCGGTTTTCGACGTGGCGGGCACCTGAGGCTCGACCGGTCGTGGGGAACGGAGCTGCCGACATGACGAACCTGGCCGGACAGAAGGTCGTGCTGATCGGCGGCAGCGCCGGCATCGGCTTCGAGACGGCGCGGCTGGCGCGGGCCGAAGGCGCCGAAATCGTGCTCACGGGCCGATCACCGGACAAACTCGAGAAGGCGGCGGCCGAGCTCGGCGGGCACAGCACGGCGGCGTTCGACGCCTCGGACGCTTCCGCGGTCAAGCAGTTCTTCGGCACGTTGCCCGGCACGATCGACCACGTGCTGGTCACCGCGGGCGGCCCGCACTACGGGCCGTTGCTGGAGATGAGCGCCGAGGAGGTGCGGACGGCGGTCAGCGACCACATCGTGGTGTCCCTGGAGATCGCCCGCCACGCGGCCCCGAAGATGCGCCCGGGCGGGACGATCCTGCTGATGGGTGGCACCGGAGGCCGGCGCGTCGGCCATGGCTTGGGCATCGTCTCGGCCGCGACGGCCGCGTTGCCGCCGTTCACCGCCGCCCTCGCGCTCGAACTGGCGCCGGTCCGGGTCAACCTGATCGCAGCCGGCTTCGTCGACACGCCGCTGTCGGCGAAGCTGTTGGGGGACAAGCTGGAAGACCGCCGAGCCGAGCTGCGGGACCGGCTCCCGATCGGCCGCGTGGTGGGGCCGGCCGACGTCGCGGCCCTGGCGGTGCACTTGATGACGAACACCGCGCTGACGGGCGCGACCTACGACATCGACGGCGGGCAGCAGTTCGTCTTCTGAGCGCCGTACATCAGCGCGGCCCAGAGTTCGGGAAGCTGCTCCTGATCCGGCGGCGCTCAAGGGCGTACGACAGCGCGTTGACCACCAAGGCAACGCCGGCAACGGCCGTCTGCGGGCCCCGCCACCGGGGCGGCGCGGTCTCCCCGGCGGCCGGCCGGGCGTGGTCGAACAGTGCCGTGCCCGGGTACAGGGTGGCCGACAGCTGCGTGATCCAGTAGATCGACGCCGCCGCCGTCGTCACCTGCAGGCGTGCCTTCGTCCACGGGCCGCGGTGGCCCCAAAGCAGGTAGGTCGCGGCCGCGCCGAGCACCGCTCCGGTGCTCATCGTCTGCGCGTTGTGGAACTTGGCGTGCGGCGGCCATTCGGGGTTGTGGATGTGGGTTTCGTTCCAGTCGAAGCGGTACGAGCCACACGCCGACCACAGCGAGCTGAGCGTGAGCAGGACCTTGCCGGTGCTGATTTCCCCGCTCATGCGAACGCCTCGGCCGCCCACTGGGCGAACGTCCGCGGCTCGCGGCCCAGCACCCGCCGCGCGGTCGGCGTCACCGGTGACTCGCCGCGGGCCGCGGCCGTGATGAACTCGATGACCGCCTTCGCGATCTCCGGTGGCTGGAAGCGTTCGAAGTGCTGCTGGGCCTGGGAAATCGTGAGTTCCTCGATCCGGAGGGGCCGGCCGGTGGCCTCGGCGACGAGCTCCACCTGACGCCGCTGGGAGAGCAGCTCGCCGCCGGTCAGCAGGTCGCTGACGCCCTCGGTGCCCGGGTCGAGCAGGGCCGCGACCGCGACCGCGGCGATGTCCCGCTCGTGGATCGGCGCGGTGCGTGCTTCCGGGTGCAGCAACGGGACCGCATCACCCGATCGCGCCCAGCCGAGCGCGTTGTTCGCGAGCACCAGCGGCCGGATCGGCGTCCAGGGCAGCCCGGCCGCCTCGAGGATTCGCTCGACGTCGCGGTGGTGCTCCGCCACCGCGTTCCCGCGCGCGGACGGCAGCAGCACACTCCCCGACGACAGGAGCACCACGTGCTCGACTCCGGCCGTCCGCGCCGCTTCGGCGAAGGCCGCGGTCCCGTTCGCGGTGGCGTACAAGAACACCTGCCGCACGCCGGCCAGCGCGGCCCGCAGCGTCTCGGGTGCGGCGAGGTCGGCGGCGACCACCGGAACGCCGGCCGGCAGCCCGGCCGTCGCCGGGTCGCGCACGGAGGCGCGGACCGGTTCGCCGGCGCGGCTCAGCTGGTCCAGGACGTGGCGGCCGACGCTCCCGCGGGCGCCGATCACGAGTGTCGTCACGATGGTTCTCCTTGGTCGAAGTGTGTTCGGCCAGCATGCGAGCCCACCGCGGGCGGTATCCATCGAGCAGCGGGAAACCGCGATTTATCGCCATATTGACTCGCTGGATGGCATGATTCCGCCATGGTCGATGTGGTCGACACGCAAGTCCTCCATGCGCTGCAGTGCGCACCACGGGTCGCGTTCCGGCGCGTCGCGCAGCTGATCGGCGTGTCCGAGCAGACGGTGGCCCGCCGCTACCAGGCGCTGCGCCGCGACGGCGTCGTGCGCGTGCTCGGACGGATCGCGCCGTCGTCGCGGCGGCACGACGAGTGGGTGGCCCGGATCCGGTGCCGCCCGGACCGCGTCGACGCCATCGCCGAGGCCCTCGCCCGCCGCCCCGACGTCTCGTTCGCCCACATCACCTCCGGCGGCGCGGAGGTCATGTGCCTGGTCCGGGCCGGCGCCGGCCGCGACGTCCTGCTGCAGCGGCTGCCGAAGTCCGTGTCGGTCCTCGGGGTGCGCATCGACCTGCTGCTGCACCGCTTCGGGCCGCCCGGCACCTCGGACTGGACCGGCTACGAGGGCCGCCTGACCCCGGCGCAGGAGCAGGCCCTGCGCGCGGAGCTCCCGCCGGTCGCCGGGCCGCCGGTCGAACCGGCCGAAGAGGACGCGCCGCTGCTGGCGATCCTGGCCCAGGACGGGCGCGCCGCCCACTCCCGGCTCGCCCGCGAGACCGGGTGGACCCAGACCCGGGTGGCGCGCCGGCTGGCGGTCCTGGAGTCGTCGGGCACGCTGTACTACGACGTCGACCTGCTGCCCGAACGGCTCGGGTACCACTCCCACGCGACCATCTGGATCCGCGTCGCGCCCAGGCATCTGGAGGAGGTGGGGGAGGAGCTCGCGCGCCACGACGAAGTCGCCGTGACGCTCGCGGTCAGCGGCCCGGACAACCTGATGGCCGTCGTGGCCTGCCGCGATTCCGACGGCCTCTACCGCTACCTGACCACGCGTGTCGCGAAGCTCCGGGCCATCGAGGGCTACGAGGTCAGTGTCCGGGTCCGGCCGGTGAAGCAGGCGGGGTCCCTCATCGCCGGCGGCCGGCTGCTCGCCGGCGTCGGCGGCTGAGCCGGGCGCGGGCCTCAGCCGACCCGGACGACGTACTTTCCGCGCACGCCACCGGCTTCCAGCGCCCGGTGCGCGGCCGCCGTCTCCGCCAGCGGGAACACCTCGTCGACCGCCGGGCGCAGTTTTCCTTCGGTCACGTGGCGGGCGAGGTCGTCGAACTCCGGCCGCTTGGGGTTGCCGCTGAAGGCACGCACCCGGCCGCGGCCGTGCACCGTGCTCGCCGCGATGAAGCCCAGCGAGGCGACCGGCCGCGTCAGGTCGAAGGCGATGGTGACCATGCGGCCGCCCGGCGCCAGCAGGCGCCGGAACGCCGGCAGGTCGGTGCCCGCGGTGTCCAGGACCACGTCGAACCGGCCCAGCGTCGAAGGTGCGACCTCGCGGTGGTCGAGGGCCCGGCCGGCGCCGAGCTCGCGGACGAAATCGAGGTTGGCGGCGCGGGCCAACGCCGTGACCTCCGCCCCGTACGCGCGGCCGAGCTGGACGGCGGCGTTCCCGACGCCGCCCGCCGCGCCGCGGACGAGCAGCCGTTCGCCGGGGCGCAGCGCGGCCTTGTCCCGCAGCGCGGTCACCGCGGTGGTGGCGACCGGCAAGGCCGCGGCGTCGACGAGATCGAGCCCGTCGGGGACGAGGCCGAGCCGGTCGGCGGGCACGGCGACGTACTCGGCGGCGCTGCCGAAGCCCGAAGTGCGCCCGAGGACGCCCCACACGCGGTCGCCGACCGCGAACGTCGTCGCCCCGGCCCCGAGTCCGGCGACCTCGCCGGTGAAGTCCAGCCCGACGCGCTTTGGGAACTTCCGGCCGGTGAGCAGGCGGACCTTCCCGGCGCGGGCGGCCAGCTCACCACCGTTGACGCTGAACGCGCGCACCCGCACCAGCACCTCGCCCGGTGCCGGCGCGGGTCGCGGAACTCGGGCGACGTACAGGACGTCGGGGTCGCCGTAGCGGTCGAAGAGCACTGCTTTCATCGTGCGATCGTTCACGTCGCCGACCGTAGACTCGGTGTTGGCCAAGATCGTCCGGTTCCGCCCGAGGTGAGAGACAATGCCCGCCACTTCTTCTCGGATCCGCGCGGACGCGCGGCGAAACCGGGAACGCCTCCTCGCCGCGGCCCGCGCGGTCTTCGCCGAACGCGGGATCGACGCGCCGATGGCGACCGTGGCCCGTCGCGCCGGGGTCGGCGTCGCGACCCTGTACCGGCGGTTCCCGACGCGGGATGCGTTGGTGCGGGCCGCTTTCACCCGGCAGATGGAAACCTGCACCCGGGTCTTCACCGAGGCGCTCACCGATCCCGATCCGTGGCGCGGGTTTCAGCGGCTGATCGAGACGGTCTGCGAGCTGCAGCGGGAAGAACGCGGCTTTCCGGCCGCGTTCATCGCCGCTTTCCCGGACGACGCGGCCGCCCACGCGCAGCTGCGGAGCCAGGCCGATCGCGAGCTCGCGAACCTCGTCCGCCGAGCGCAGGCGGCCGGTGCGTTGCGGGCGGACTTCCACCCCGCCGACCTGGCGGTCGTCTTCCTGGCGCACGGCGGCCTGGTGAGCGCTCAGCCGGCCGACGACGCGGCGTCCCGGCGGCTGGTCGCCTACCTGCTCCAGGCGTTCCGCGCCGACGCGGCGAGCGGGCCGCTGCCCGCGCCTTCCGCGTTGTCACTGCGGGTTTTCCCGGCCGGCTGAACCGTGACGGGCGTCATCTGGACTGTTCGTCCAAGCTCTGTACAGTCGGTCCAGTGAGTAACGAACACCCTTATCCGCCCGCCTTCCGCAGCGGTGACCTCGTCACCGTGTCCGGGCGGCTCGGCGTGACCGGCACCGGCGAACTGGTGGCCGGCGGGTTCGAGGCCGAGTGCGCGCAGGCGTTCGCCAACCTCGACGCCGCCCTGCGGTCGGTGGGGGCGAACCGGGCCGACGTCGTCAAGGTCGTCGCCTACCTGACCGACATCGCCGACCGCGACGGCCTCAACCGCGTCTACGAACAGTTCTTCGCCGAGCCCCGGCCGGCGCGCAGCTGCGTCGGCGCGGCCTCCCTGCCCTACGGCGGTGTCGTCGAAGTCGAAGCCCTCGCCCGGGTGCGCGATGTCTGAGCGGGACGCGATCCTCGCCGCGCTCGGCCCGGTGGCCGACGGCATCGCGGCCACCCTCGGCTCGTTCTGCGAAGTCGTCGTGCACGACTTCCGCCGTCCGGAGGCGTCGGTGGTCGCGATCGCCGGGGCCGTCACCGAACGCAGCGTCGGCGGGGCGATGAGCGAGATCGGCATGGGCCTGCTCGCGCGGGGGGACGACGCCGAGGACCAGCTCAACTACGTCACGCGCACCGCGTCCGGGAAGCTCGTGAAGTCCTCGACCATGCTGGTGCGCGACAGCGGCGGCGCGGTGTTCGGCGCGCTGTGCGTGAACCTCGACGTCACCGCGCTGGGCCGGCTGCGGACCCTGGTCGGTGAGCTCGCCGACGTCGGGACGACCGCGGAAGCGCCGACCACGACGTTCGGCGACGACGTCGACGCGGTGGTCGACGCGATCGTCGACGAACACCAGCTGCGCCTGAACAAGCCCTGGGCCGCGCTCAGCCGCGACGAACGCCTCGAGCTGTTCCGCAGCCTGCACCGGCGCGGCGTTTTCGCCGTCCGCCGGGCGGTGCCGCAGGTCGCCGCCCGGATCGGCATCTCCCGCGCCTCCGCCTACAACTACCTCGCCGACATCCGCGAGCAAGGAGCAGAATGACCCCGCCCGTGACCCTCGACGACATCCGCGACGCCGCCGCCCGCCTGGCCGGCGTCGCCCACCGGACGCCGGTCGTGCGCTCCCGCACGCTCGACGACCTCGTCGGCGCCGAAGTCCTGCTGAAGTGCGAGAACCTCCAGCGGATCGGCGCGTTCAAGTTCCGCGGCGCGTACAACGCCGCGTCGCGGCTCTCGCCGGAGCAGCTGGCCAAGGGGATCGCCGCCTACTCGTCGGGCAACCACGCCCAGGCTGTCGCGCTCGCCGCCCGGGAGCTCGGCAGCAGCGCGGTCATCCTGGTGCCCGAAGACACCCCGAAGTCCAAAGTGGACGCGACCCGCGGGTACGGCGCCGAGATCGTCACCTACGACCGTTACACCGGCGACCGCGTCGCGCTCGGCGAGGCGCTGGCAGCGGAGCGCGGGCTGGCGCTGATCCCACCATACGAGCACCCGCACGTGATCGCCGGCCAAGGCACCGCGGCGCTGGAGCTGCTCGAAGACGCCGGTCCGCTGGACACGCTGGTCGTGCCGGTCGGCGGGGGCGGCCTGATCGCGGGCAGCTCGACCGCCGCGAAGGCCGTGCGGCCCGGCATCCGTGTCGTCGGTGTCGAACCGGCCGATGGGGACGACACGAAGCGTTCGCTCGAGGCGGGCGAACGCGTGTCGATCCCGGTGCCCCGGACCATCGCCGACGGTCAGGCCGCCTCGATCCCGGGCGAGCTGACCTTCTCGATCAACCGGACCCTCGTCGACGACATCGCCCTGGTCTCCGACGACGCCGTCCGCGAGGCGATGCGGTTCGCCTTCGAGCGCTTGAAGCTCGTCCTCGAGCCCAGCGGCGCGACCGGCCTGGCCGCGCTGATCAGCGGTCAGGTGGCCGCGCCCGGCCGGGTCGGGGTGATCATCAGCGGCGGCAACGTCAGCCCGGAGCGCTTCGCGGAGCTGATCGCCTCGTAGGGCCTACGGGACGACCACCCGGACACCGGGCAGGACGACGCGCACGTCGATGTCGGGAGCGAGGCGCGCGACGGCGTCGGCGTAGTGGCGCGGGTCGCGGTCGCCCTTGGTGACCATCCGGTCGCCGAGCCGTCCACTGTGGAACGCGTAGTGCTGGGGGACGGCGAGTTTCGGGCGCAGCACGGCGGTCAGCTGCGCGGCCTCCTCGGCGTCCATCACCACCTGGCGCAGGTTCGCCGGGCGCACGCACAGGCCGTTGGTGGGCAGGATCGTGAGGTCGACCGGCCCGAGCCGCTCGGGAATCAGGTCGAGCTCCGGCACGCGCAGTGAGTCGCCGCCGAAGAACACGCTGCGCCCGCCCGCCTGGAGCACGAAAGTCACTTCGTGGACGCCGTGGTCGCCGGGGGTGGCGGTGATCGTGAGGTCCCCGATCCGGGTGGCTTCCCACGCCTCGATCGTGTGCAGCTCGCGAAAACCCTTGGCCTTCGCGATGGCGGTCACCGTGCCCGGCCCGACGATCGGGGTGGCCGGATCGAGCCCGCCGGCCAAGAGCGCGTCGAGGTCGCAATGGTCGTAGTGCTCGTGGCTGATCACGACGGCGTCGAGATGGTCCATTGAGGACAGTGTCGCCGCGAGTCGCTCGCCCTGGTGGTAGGTGGCGGTTTCGGTGAACCACGGGTCGGTGAGGACCCGCAGGTCGCCGAGCTCGATCAGCTGGCAGGCGTGCGCGAGCCGGGTGGCCGCGAGAGTCGTGCTCACGCCGGATCGGTGACGAGGGCGCCGAGGAGCTCCTCGGGCGTCTCGACCTGGGGGAGGTGACCGGAGCGGGGGAGCGGGGTGAACACCGACATCGGGATCGCGGCCGCGTACGCCTTGCCGTACTCGAGGCTGACGATGCCGTCGCTCTCGCCCCACACGACGTGGACGGGGAGGTCGCCGAGGCCCTTGAGTCGGTCGAGCAGGGTGGGGTCGGACATGGCCGGGCCGGTGTAGGAGATCAGCGCCTGGATGTCCGGGCTCGGCCCGGTGCCGCCGCCGCCCGGAGCCTTGCTCGGATCGTGGAAGGAAAGTTCCCGCAGTTCGGCGGGGGAGAGGCCGGCAACGTCGGTCACCGGGTGGCCCTCGACGTCGATCCCGACGCCGTTGACGATCACGGCGCCGCTGACGCGCGGGCTGCCGAGCAGCGCGACCTCGGCGGCCAGCCAGCCACCGAAGGAGTTGCCGACCACGGTGACGTCGCTGAGCCCGAGCTCGTCGAGCAGGCGGACGTAGGCCGCGGCGAGGGCGCGGGTGGAATCGACGCCGGGGATGCGCGGGGTGCCGGCGAAGCCGGGGTGGGTCGGGGTCAGGACGCGGGAGTGCGTGCGCTGCGCGAGCAGGTCGGCGAAGCCGGTCATCGTGGCGGGGCCGCCACCGCCGTGCAGGAGGAGGAAGGGGCGGGTGTGGTCACGGTCTTCGACGGAGACGGTGCCACCGGTCAGCGGGACGTCGAGAACGCGGGTGGGCCGGAGGCTGCCGGCCGGGACTGGGAGGCTCATGTAAGGAAGCTTATATAAACATGCTTAGTTTGCCAAGGTGGGTTACTCTGCGTGGGTGTCAGTGTCGCTCAAGGAGATAGGGCTCGCGGTGAAGCGGCTGCAGTGGCGGCACCACCGCGAAGCCAACCGCCGGCTGTCCACGAAGGTGGGCTTGTCGTTGGTGCAGTGGGACGTGCTGCGGCACCTGCACGAGCAGCCCGAAGCCACGCTGCACACGCTGGCGGAGCTGACTTTCCAGACGGACCAGTCGATGGGGGCATTGGCAAAGCGGATGATCGAGCGGGGGTTGTTGAAGCGGGCGGACGGGCCTGGGCGGGCGACTCGGCATGAGCTGACAGCCGAGGGGCGGCGTGGGTACGAGGCCGGGTCGGCGATTCTCGAGTCGGTTCTCGCCGAGTCCGTTGGTGCGTTGAGTGAGGCTGAGCGGGATGTGCTGCATGAGCTTCTGATCAAGGCCGCCCATGCCCCGCCGCGTTGACCCACCCTGGCACCGAGTCCGGACGCCGGAGTTCGAGGTGATCTTCACAATCGGCGGCGGCGAGCAACCGGAGACGGTGGAGAACGTCGACGCCGAGGTGCGGTTCCCCGACGGCTCCCGCTGGAGCGCGACGTTCTTCACACTGGCCGAGGTGGGGCGGTTGATGGCGAACTGGGCCCGGACCGGGGAGTACGGCGGGGGTCGTTACTTCTGGTGCTCTGACGGGGTTGTGGTGCGAGATCCTGGTGTGGAGTCGATGACTGCCGTGCTTGCCGAGCTGCACCGGGAGGGCAGCTTGAGGGATGTCCTGAAGCGACTTGAGGAACCAGCCGGGTAGTGCCTCGCGACGGATCAGTGAGTTCGATCAGGCCGGGACATTGCGGACGATTCGCAGGCCGCTGAGCCATGACAACGTGATGACGGTCAGGAGCGCGAGATAGCCCGCTGTGGGCAGGATGGCCCAGGCGTGAAGGTAATTGAAGCTCTTCAGTGTGACAACGGCCGTATACAGTACGATTATCGATCCCGCGCCGCCATACGTTATCAACGTTGCCGCGGCGATCGGTAGATTCCCGTTTCGGGTTGCGCCGCTGATGTTGAATATCCGTTCGCTTGCCGCGAAGCCGACCGAGTGTCCTCCGGAAGACTTGTCCGAAAGGTCGGCCAGGTCCTTCAATCGCTTCTCCAGGCAGGTGATGGAGATGGCTTTCGTCGCCGATGCGGCAAGAAGAACGGATTGGAACGCGACGAGGCATATCAGTGGAAAGGGTAACAAGGCCATCAGTCCGCCGAGGAGTGCGAGCTTGTCCCAGAAAGCTGAGGTGCCGACGAGGTAAGCCGCCTCGGCGGCCACGAGACCGAGGCTGAAATTCATGTTCGAGGTCGAATCGGCGCGCTCGGCCTGGTAGATCGCCACGAGGGCGGCCGTAGAGCTGTCGTCGTGATGGTTCACGTCCATGTGTCACCTGGTGAAGGTTGTTCGTGATACCTGTTCGTCGAATTCGCTCGAACAAGTGTTACTCCCTGTGGTGGTGACGCTGGCAACGGTACCGCAACATTCTTCGATCATGGCGCTGGCCCCGGCGCAGTTTTGATCATCTGTAACATTTTCCGGTCTTCGGTCGACCAGGTGGGCGAACGAGGACGGAGTGGTGCATGTTCGTGTATTCCATTGTGCTGGCCGACGGCGAAGGGCAGCGAGCGGCCGTCGTGGGCTGGATTGTCTTGGCTGCCGTCGTGGTGATCGGAGTGCTTGCTGTCGTCGTCGCCGCAGCCGTTGCGGGTGACAATCTTCTCGATGCGCTGACGCGACGAGTCCCCGCTTATCGCGCTGGGTGGTTCGGACTGCTGATCGGTGGTCTCGGCCTGGTCGCGCTGGGTTTTGTCTTGGCCAGCTTCGGGCTCGGGCTGGCCGGGGGTGTCTTGTTGTTCCTCGTGTGGCAGATCTCGGACCGCAGCGACCGTGTTTGAGCCCGGACCCTAGCTCGACTCACCCGGCGCGTGGACGGAGCGGTCCTGGACCCGACGAGCGACGGCGAGCACGACCGGCGCGGCAGGCCAGCACAGGTAAGCCCCGCTGCCGTCGACCAGGAACGAAACCGGCACCGACACCGCGAAAACCCCGGCCAGGCAGAGACTCCGCACCTGACTCTGCCCGAACTCCAGAGGCGCGAAGTCCGTCCGATACAGCCGCCCGCGCCGAGCCTCCCGGACAATGAGCGCGAACGTCGTCGACGCCAGCACCTGCACCAGCGCGTACAAACTGAACCGCGGCGGGAAAGCTCCCTCGGCGGTAAGGACCCGGGTCGCGAACGGCATCAGGACCTGCATGAACAGCCAAACCAGCGTCAGGCTGGTCAACCGCCCGGACAGTGTGTCGACGTAACGGAAGATCTCGTGGTGAGCCCGCCAGTGCGCCGCGATCACCGTGAAGCTCAGCGCGAACGCCAGGTACTCCTTGCCGTGGCCCAGCGCCGAGCTCAGCATCGCGTTCGTGGTGTCGCCCGTCGGGATCGGGAGTTCCAGTGCCAGCAACGTGAGCGCGATCGCGATCACCGCGTCGACGAACATCGTGAGGCGGTCGGCGGCCGCCTCGCTGGCCTTCATCGGACGGCCGGCTGGGTGGCCAGGCGCTGGGAGCGCACCGCGAGGACGATCATGACCGCCGGGATCAGCAGGTCGGTGATCAGGACGCCGCCGGTGTTGCCCGGGGCGTGGTCGCCGCCCGCGAACCACTGGTAGATGTGGCCGGCCAGGGCTCCCCACAGGAACATGCCGCCGCCGAGGCCGATCGTGATGCGCTCGCGTGCCGAGGCCGATGCCGCGCGGAAGCCCATGATCGCCAAGCCTAGGTTGGCGAAGGCGATTTCGAACAGGAACGGCGTGCGGGGGAAGCCGATCGCGGTGGCCATCACGTCCGGGACGGCCAGGAACGCCACCGTCATCCACAGGCTGCCGATGCCGAACGCGCCGATCGCCCACCAGCGCTGCCAGATCTCCAGGCGCTCCTCGGTGGAGGTGGCGCGGCGGCCGCGCACGTAGGCGCCGATGGCCGGGACCACGATCCAGACCAGGGGAAACGCTGACTGGGCTACGAAGCTGAGGTTGTCCATGACTTCAATCTTGCATGGTTAACATTAACTAGTCAACACTCTGCTAGGCTGACGACGTGGACGAAGGACTCGCAGACTTGCTGCACCGCGTGGTCATGCTGATCGGCGAAGCGGCCCGGCGGCGCACCGATGGCCAGGACGGCCTGACCTACAGCCAGATCCGGCTGCTCGGCACGCTGGAAGACATCGAACCGGCGACGCAGCATCGGCTGGCCCAGGCGTTGTCGGTGTCGGACCCGGCGATCAGCCGGGCGCTGCGGCCGCTGGAGGAGGGCGGCCTGGTGCAGATCGTCGTCGACCCCGCCCATGCGCGACGGCGTCTGGTCACGCTCACCGACGCCGGCCGGAAAGCTTTCCACGACAACGGGAAACCGCTTTACGACGAGTTCCGCGCCGCGCTCGTCGCCGCCGGGTTCCCCTATGAGCGCTACCTCGAGGACACCTTCCGGCTGGCCGAGCTCCTCGAAGCCGACTAAACCGGTCCGGTGACTCAAGCGTTCAAGGGGTGATGAAGTCGGCCCAGACCGCCTCGACCAGGCAATAGTGACACTTTTGCGTGAATTGCCACTCGGGTGCGCCGTGGTCCGCTACGGTCTCGCTGTGGCTCCGGCCGGAGCGGCTCGAACGGGGGAAGGTACACACGCATGCGGCGGACTTTGGTCATTTCGGCTTGCCTGGGAGCCGTGCTCGCGGCCGCCGGCTGCGGTGGGGACGTCGACGGCTCCGCCTCGACGCCCAGCGGGTCGGCGCCGGCGTCGGCGCCCACTTCTTCCGCCGTGCCCGCGGCGAAGACCGCCGATCCGCCCGTGGCCTTCGACAAGACCGCCCCCGTCAAGCTGCCCGCCGGGGCACTGCGCGCGAACGTCGCCGGCAGCGTCACCTCGGTCTTCATGACGCTGCGGGACCGCACCGGCTACATCGTCACGCCCACCGCCCTGAACGTCGTGGACGTGCTCACCGGCGAGCAGAAGTGGACCGTCCCCTTCGAACGGCAGCCCGGTGATCCCTACAACCAGAGCGGGCCGTTCGTGAACACCACCGGACCGCGGCCGCCGGCCGTCGGCGACAAGCTCGTCGTCGCCGCGGTTCCGGCCCTCGTCCCCGAAAAGGGCACCACGCCCGCCTACATCGCGCTGTCGGTCGTCGCGGCGGATGTCGACAAGGGGACCAAGGTCTGGTCGTCCGAGACCAAGGTCTCCGAAAACCAGTACGCCGACGCGAGCAACGCCGTCACCAAGGTCGTCGCGATCACCGACAAAGCCGTGATCGCCGGCTACGGTCGCTCCAGCGACGAGCACGTCACCGTCGCGCTCGACCCCGCCAGCGGCAAAACCCTGTGGGAGCGCAAGGACTACGACGCGGGCAGCGTGTACGGCGATGTCGTCGTCGGCGCCGACTACAACGTCGCCGAGAACTCCTCGATGGTCCAGGCGACCGCGCTCGACCTGCTCACCGGGCAGCAGAAGTGGGTCGGCGCCGCGCAGTCGGCCTCGGTCGAGGTGACCCCCGCCGACCCGGCGCTGGTCGTGCTCACCCGGACCGACTACAACAGCGGGCACGCGTTCCTCGTGTTCCTCGATCCCGCCACCGGCGCGGAGAAGGGCAAGGTCGAGGGCGAGAAGGGCTTCGGCATGTCCTCGTACGGGAACTGCTACTACGACGAGCAGTCGGTGGTCGTCTGCAACGCGAGCGGGGTGCTCACCGCCTACGACGCCAAGACCGCCGCCAAGCTCTGGACGCTGCCCGACCAGGCCGCGAACCGGGTGGCCCCCGGCATCACCCTGGCCTGGCACGGCGCCGTCTACGGCGAGACCAGCGGCCGGCAGCCGATCGTGCTCGACGCCAAGACCGGCCAGGACCGGGAGACCGACGACGTCGGCATCTTCCCGGCCCTGGTGAGCAAGTACGTCGGCATCGACGCCGGCGAAGACGGCGCACCGCTGGCGTACCCGATCAAGAAGTAGGGAAATGAACGACACCTGGAGCGTGCCGGGGTACGCCGAAGTGGATGTGCTCGGCACCGGCGGGTTCGGGCGGGTCGTGCTGGCCAAGCACGAGGCGTCGGGCCGGATGGTGGCGATCAAGTACCTGCGCGCCGAGTTCCTCGCCGACGCGCGGATCGCCGACGGCTTCCGGCACGAGGCGTGGCTGCTGTCCGGCGTGCGGAGCCCGCACGTCGTGCGGCTCTTCGACTTCGTCGAGACGCCGCAGGGCGCCGCGCTGGTCATGGAAGCCGTGCCCGGAGTGTCGCTGCGCGCGCTGCTGGTGGCGGAGAACGTCCTGGAGCCGGAGGCGGCGCTGGCGATCCTCAAGGGCTCGCTGCTCGGCCTCGCCGACGCGCACGCGGTCGGCGTGGTCCACCGGGACTACAAGCCGGGCAACGTCCTGGTGTCGCGGGAAGGCGAGTCGAAGCTCGTCGACTTCGGACTGGCCACTTTGGACGGCCACAACGGACTCACCGCCGGTTCCCCCGCCTACATGGCGCCGGAGCAGTGGGCGGGACAGCCGGGGGTGCCCGCCACCGACGTGTACGCGGCCACCTGTGTGTTCTACCAGTGCGTCACCGGGCATCGGCCGTTCGAGGCGGACACGAGCGAGCAGCTGCGCGCCCTGCACGGGGGAGCGCCGGTGCCGCTGGACGCGGTGCCCGAGGCGCTGCGCCCGTTGATCGGGCGCGGCATGGCGAAGGACCCGGCGTGGCGCCCGGCGACGGCGGGCGCCTTCGTGACCGAGCTGGAAGCCGTCGCCCGCAAGGCCTACGGCAAGAACTGGGAGAAGCGCGGCTGGAAGCGGCTCGCCACCTCGGCCGCGGCGCTGACCGCGCTGACGCCGCTGGCGCTGCTGACCACCGCCGGCACGGCCGCCGCCCCGGTCGCGGCAGCCGGCGCCGGAGCCGGCGTGTCGGTGGGCACCGGGACCGGCACGACGGCGGTGGTGGCGGGCAAGATCGCCATCGCCGTCGCGATCCTCGGCGGCCTGGTCGCCGGGGGATTGGTGATCTTCTCGCCCGGTGACGACCCGCCGGCCCCGCCACCGCCGCTCACGGTCGCCCTGCAGACGATGTCGGGGCGGGACCAGGCGCTGCCGATCACCTACGAGCTCCAGTACCCGCAGGTGTCCGGCGGCCCGGACGCCGGGGTCCGGCAGCGGCTCAACGACGCGTTGCGGGCACCGGCCGACAAGCGGCTCAAGTCCATCCGGGACGGGGTCTCGGGCAACCTGGAGCGGGTCAAGGAACAGGGCGAGACGGTCGCGATGCACTCGTCCGCGCGGGTCCTGGCGCAGACGCCCGGCCTGCTTTCCGTGCGGTACGACCACGATCTCGACTCGGACGTGCTGGGGCACACCACCTGGCGGTTCCCCGAGGCGCTTTCGGTCGACCTCGCGACGGGGCGGACGCTGGGGCCCAAGGACGTCTTCCGGCCCGAGATCCTGACGCCCGCCGGCATGCGGACGCTGACGCAGCGGCTGGCGCCGCACACGCGGAACGGCTTCTGCACGGTGCCGACGGTCGTCGGGGACCCGGAGCGGCAGGTCAGCATCGACGCCGCGGAGCGGTCCGGCGGCGGTGACCACGTGCCGGCCGCGACGTTCGGGTTCACCGACGCCGGTATCGAGTTCGAAGTCCTGTGGTACGACCTCGGCTGCGCCACCGCGGCCGGGAACGAGACCGTGGTGCTGCCCTACGCCGAGCTCGGCGACCTGCTGCAGCCGAAGGTCCTGACGATGCTGGGCAAGCCGGTGTCGTCCGCTTCTTCTTCGACAGCGCCGAAGACATCGGGGCAGGCGGGTGCCGGGACGACGTACACGAACTCCCGCTTCGGGTTCACCACGCGGGTGCCGGCGGGCTACACCGCGTCGTCGTGGGTCCCGGAGAACGGTGAGGGGCAGCGGTTCACGAACGCCGCGCTCGGCGCGACGATGACGGTGTGGGGCACCAACTCGCCCCAGCCGCCGGCGGGCAAGCTGGCCCAGCTGATCGCCGCGGAGGAGGGGAACGGCGGCCGGGTGACGTTCAAGTCCGCCGACAGCAGTGGTTACACGGTGTCCGGCTACCAGGGCGACGGGAAGATCTTCTACGAACACGAGGCCGTCGGCGCGGGGTCGGCGGCCGGGTTGCGCTGGGTCTACCCGGCCGAGCACAAGAAGGAGCTCGACAAGCCGGTCGACGACACGGTGAAGGCGTTCGAGCCAGGGGATCTCTCACGACCGCACTGAGTCCTCTCACGCCGACGGGGATCGGCCGAGGTTGTCGACGATGAGCCCCAGCGTGAACTCGAACCGGTCGTGTCCGGCGCCGGAGGTCAGCTCGGCGGCGTAGCGCCGGGTCTGCGGGAACGCCTCGGCCGGCAGCGCGGCGAACCGGCTCAGCAGCTCCTCGCGGCTGACCACCCATTCGTGGTCCGGCTGCTTCCGCCGCTGCTGGACCAGCGACTGCTCCAGGGCGTACGCGCTGACGTACAGGGACAGGGAGTCGAGGGCCCAGGCGGCGGTCCGCGGTGCGACTCCGCCGGCCAGCAGGATCGCCAGCAGGCCTTCGCGGACTCGCAGCGCGTCGAGGTTGGTCGGCACCGTGCCCAGCGCGGCCCGGGAGACGCCGGGGTACCTCAGGTACTGGTCGCGGATCCGGGCGTAGGTGTCGAGGAGCTGCGTGCGCCACGTCGCCGGGTCCGGTTCGGGCAGCGCGATCTCGGCGTAGAGCCGGCCGACGAGCAGGTCGTCGAGGTCGTCCTTGTTGACGATGTGCGCGTACAGCGACGACGGCCCGGTCCCGAGGACCGCGGCGACTCGCCGGATGGTCAGCGCGTCGTAGCCCTCGGTGGCCACGACCTGCAGGGCCGCGTCGGTGATCCGGTCGACCGTGATGGGCCGCTTGGCGGGGGACGCGGAGCTGCCGGCGGGCGGGGCGTGGCGCGCTGCTCGGCGTTGTCGGGGGGCGGGCGGCATGCCGGTCACTATAGCTTGACACGAACTTAGTTCGTCTATTAGAACTTAGATCGTTCACGACGAACTAAGTTCGTAGGAGGTTGACATGCGAGTTTCCATCGCCGGCGCCGGTCTGGGTGGTCTCTGCCTGGCGCAGGGCCTGCGTGGCGCCGGGATCGACGCCGAGGTGTACGAGCGCGACCCGGCGATCACCGCGCGATTCCAGGGCTACCGGCTCGTGCTGAACCAGGCGGGTTTCGACGCACTGCGAGGCTGCCTCCCACCGCGCTGGCACGCGCTGCTCGACGCGATCGTCGGCGACGCCCACGGCGAGCGGCTGGTCCTCGACCCGCAGCTGAACCGGATCGGCGAGCTGGGCCCCGGCCGCACCGGGATCGTCGTCGACCGGCACGTGCTCCGGCACCTGCTGCTGACCGGGCTGACCGTGCACACCGGCGCCGCGCTGACGGGCTACGACGTCCGGTCCGACGGCAAGGTCGAAGCCCGGTTCGAGCACGGCGACCCCGTGGTCGGCGACCTGCTCGTCGGCGCGGACGGGGTCGGCTCCCGGGTCCGCGCGCTGCTGTCGCCGCAGACCGTCCCGACCGACACCGGCGTCCGGTTCGTCATCGGCCGCACACCGCTGACCGAGCAGTTCGCCGGCCTGTCCCGGGCGTTCGGCTCGAAGATCGCCGGCGACGGCGTGAGCCTGCTACTCGGTGCGATGCGGTTCCGCACCCCGCCGAAGCAGGCGGCCGAGGAGCTGGCGCCGGAAGTGGCTCTCCCCGACGTCGGCGACTACGTGCGCTGGGCGATGATCCTGCCGCCGGACGACGCGGTGACCCCGCAGGAGGCGGCACTGTCCAGGATGGAGGGGTGGCACCCGGACCTGCGGGCGCTCGTCGAGCAGTCCGATCCGGACAACAGCGCGCTGCTGTCGATTCGCGTGGTGGAGCCTCGTGCGCGCTGGACGCCGGGCCCGGTGACACTGCTGGGCGACGCGATCCACGCGACGTCGCCCACTGGTGGGAATGGTGCCAACACGGCCTTGCGTGACGCGGATCTGCTGCGCCGGTGTCTTGCCGAGGGGAGTCTCGTGGAGGCGGTCGGCGGCTATGAGCGGGAGATGTTCGCTTACGGCGCCGAAGCTGTGCGACAGAGTCTTGACGCGCTGCCCGCGTACGTGCCGCAGACGTCTTGATCAGGGGTTCGGCTCGGGGTTCGGGCCGGACACGCGCCAGCACACGCGGACGTGTCCGGGAACCGGCAGGCCGGCTGCCGCGGCCTCGAGGTACTCGTCGATCCAGGAGCCGTCCTCGATGGTGGCGGTGGCGTGCACTTGGTGCAGGCTGCCGTCGACGCCGTCGACGATGAACGGCCCGTGGCCCACCGCCATGTCCAGCATGTCGCGGGTGCGCGCGTAACGCTCGGTCTGGCTGTGGACCACCCAGCCCAGCCGGTGCGGGCGGACGGCCATGACCACCATCGTGACTCCGCCGTACGCCGGCAGGTCGGCCAGATGCCGCTCCACCACGGCGACGGCCCACTCCTTCGACACCACCGCACCAGGCTAGGGGAGACGCCTGACAAGCCATCGCCGAGCAGTTCGAAAGCTCGATCGTCGACGGCAGCCTGGGGGCGGACACCCAGGTGCCCTCGACCGGATCAACCCCGGCGATCGCGGCTGATGCTCCGGCGCGCCACCACCTGACCGTCCTCAGTGGACAGGGAAGTCCGGCAGCGTCAACGCCGTGTGCTCGGGCCGCGGCGTGTGGGCCAGCGCCTTGGCGTGCTGCCGGAGCGCGGCGTTGCGCTGTTCCAGCGCCTCCGCCGTGGCCGGGAACATGGTGGCCCGACCCTCGCCGACCGTCGCCTGGTTGCGCTCGACGAAGTCCCGGACCCCCTTCTCGTACGCGGAAAACGCCGCCGCGTGGTCCGGGGTCGTCGTCAGCGCGTGGCCGAGCATGTAGGCCCCGACGAGGGCGAGGCTGGTGCCCTGGCCCGTCAGGAACGACGGCGCGTGCGCCGCGTCGCCGAGCAGGGCCACCCGGCCGGCTGTCCACTGTGGCAGGTGGATCTGGCTGACGACGTCGAAGAACAGGTCGTCCGCCTCCTGCATCGCCTGCACCAGGCGAGGGATTTCCCAGCCCTCGCCGGCGAACGTGGCGGCGACGAGGTCGCGCTGGGCCCCGGGGTCGCGGAACGCCTCGATCGGCGCGTCCGGGCGGGCGAACACGAGGAAGCCGTGGACCTCCTTGCTGTCGAGCACCGCGTACAGCGCCGCGCCCTTGCCCGGCTTGTTCCACACCAGACCTTCGCGGTGGAGGCCGAAGTCGTTGGGCAGGGTGAACCCGGCGAAGCAGTAGCCGAGGTAGCGGTGGAACGGCGCTTCGTCGCCGAAGACCAGCGAGCGGGTGCGCGAGTGCAGGCCGTCCGCGCCGAACACCAGGTCGTAGGTCTCCTCGCGCCCGCTCCGGAACGTGACGTCGACGCCGCCGCTGTGCTGGGCAAGGGTTTCCACGGTTTCGCCGAACCGGAAGTCGACGTCGTCGCGGACCAGGTCGTAGAGCGTCCGGGTCAGGTCGCCGCGGCGGATCTCGATGTCCTCGCCTTCGACGCCGCCGGCGACCTCCTCGGCGCCCAGCGACGCCACTTCGCCGCCGTCGGTGTCGAGGAAGACCAGCCGCCGGGTCGAAATGTGCTGCTCTCGCAGGGTGGGCAGGATGCCCATCCGCCGGACCGCGTCGAGGGCGGTGCCGCGGATGTCGATCGGGTAGCCGCTCGCGCGCAGTTCCGGCGCCTTCTCGACGACGGTCACCGCGAACCCGGCCCGCCGCAGCCAATGGGCGAGCGCGGGGCCGGCGATGCTCGCGCCGGAGATGAGGACTTTCGTGGTCATCGGAGCCTCCGTTAGCTAAGTTAGGTATCTATTTGCCGGATGCGACAATGCCTTCGGCGATCCGGCGACACGGTCAACTATATACCTAAGTTAGCTATCTAAGGAGTGTGATGGCGGCCACCGAGCCCGACCTGCGGTCCGTGCTGCCGCGGCTCATGCAGCTGGGCACGTTGCTGAACCGCAGCGGCCTGGGCGAGCGGGCGATGAAGAGCATCGGCGCCGACCTCGACCGGCCCGGGTTGTCGATCCTGCTCGCCCTGCAGATGACGGGGAAGGCGATGCGCGTCGGCGAGATCGCGGATCGGATGCAGGTCGCGGGCCCGCACGTCACCCGCCACCTGCACGTGCTCGAACGACGCCGGCTGGTGCAAGGCCTGCCCGACCCCGACGACCGCCGCGCGCGCCTGGTCGAGCTGACCCCGGAGGGCGCCGAGCTGGCGGGCCGGTACGTGACGACGTTGCTGGGCTGGTTCGGCGACGCGCTGTCCGGCTGGTCGCCCGAGGACCGCCGGACGTTCTTCGACCTGCTCCTGCGGTTCACCGACGACCTTTCGGCGTTCCTGTCGACGGTCGACGGGCAGGCTGATGAGCGGTGACGGCCACGGGCCGGACCCGGCGCGGATCACCGACGGCGCGAGCTTCGTGCGCGAGGTCGACCTGTTGCGCCGGCTGGCCGCCCGGGGGACCGGAAAAGCCCGGGTCAGCCTGACCGAGCTCGCCCGGTCGGTGGACCTGCCACGCTCGACCCTGCACGCGTACGTGTCCGGCAAGATCCACCCGCCGTCCGACGTGTTCGACCGGATCGTGATCGCCCTGCGGGTGCCACGCGCGGCGTGGGGGAGCTGGAACGAAGCCTGGTTCCGCGTGGCTGCCCACCTGCACTCGGCGAAGCGGGCGTCCGACGTCCCGCGGCAGCTGCCTCCCGATGCCGGCGGTTTCGTCGGGCGAGAACGGGATCTCGCCGCGCTCGACCGGCTGGTGACCGGCTCGCCGTTCCTGCTCGTCACGGGAATGCCGGGGGTCGGCAAGACGGCGCTGGCGGTCCACTGGGCGCACCGGGTCGCGTCGAGCTTCCCCGACGGCCAGCTGTTCGCGAACCTGCGGGGGTTCGCCGACGCGCGCCCGGCCGAGCCGGCGGACGTGCTGGCCGGGTTCCTGCGGGCGCTGGGCGTCCGCGAGCTGCCGGTGGAGCTCGACCAGCTCGCGGCGGCCTTCCGGTCCGCGGTCGCGGGCCGGCGCGTGCTGGTGGTGCTCGACGACGCCGGTAGCGCCGAACAGGTGCGGCCCCTGTTACCGGGCACCCGGACCGGCGCGGTCGTGATCACCAGCCGGACCCGCCTGGCCGGGCTGGTCGCCCGGGACGGAGCCGCTTCGCGGGCACTGGAACCGCTCGAGGAGGGGGAAGCCCTCGGCCTGCTGCGCCGGGTCGTCGGACCGGACCGGGCCGACGCCGAACCGGCCGCGGCCGCCGAGCTGGCCGAACTCTGCGGCCGGCTGCCGCTCGCGCTGCGGATCGCCGGGGCACACGCCCGGATCCGGCCGGGCACCGCCCTTTCCGCGATGGTCGACGAGCTCGACCCGGTGGACCCGCTCGCCGTCCTCGACGCAACCCTCGACCGGGAGACCGCGGTGCGGGCGGCGATCGCCCCGTCCTACCGCGTGCTGGAACCCTTGGCGCAACGGGTGTTCCGGCTCTTCGGCCTGCTGCCCGGCGGCGGCGTCGAGCTCAGGGCCCTCGCCGCCGCGACGAGGCTGGCGACGGACGAGCTGCGGGCGGTCGTCCGCACTCTCCTCGACCTGCACCTCATCACCGAACAGCCGCTCGCGCGCTACGCCCAGCACGCGCTTCTGCGTTCGTGGGCCCGGATCCGCTGCCTCGAAGACGATGCCGACGACGACCGCGCCGCCGTGCGGCTGCGGCTGATCACCCACTACGCCGGGCTCGCGACGGAGGCGGCACAGCTGCGACACCCACGCCCCTACCGGATCGCGTACGCGGCCGTTCGACCCGAGGGCACTTCGTTCGCGGACGCCGGCGAAGCGCTGACCTGGTTCGACGCCGAATTCACCACATTGACGACAGTGACCCGGCAAGCCGCCGAGGCGGGACTCGCCGCACTGGCGACGCAGCTGTGCGTCGCCCTGCACTTCGAGTTCGAACGCCGTCGCTCCGCGGAGTGGCTCGAGGTCAGCGAAGCCGCACTCACCGCGGCACGCGACGCCGGGGACACCGCCGGGCAGGTGCTGTGTCTGCGGGTGCTCAGCAGCGCGCACTGGAGCCGGTCGGACCACGCCGGAGCCCGCGCCTGCCTCGACGAGGCCGTGCAGCTCGCCGGCGAGCTGGGGGCGTCGGATCTGAAGGGGATCACCCTCAGCGATCTGGGCCGCACGTCGGTCACGATCGGCCGGCTCCGGGACGCCGCCGGCTACTACCGGCAGGCGTTGGAGCTGGAGCTGCGCACCTCCGGGGGCGCGTCGATCCCCAACCTGGTCGTCCTGGGGGACGTCCTCTGGGAGCTGGGTGAGCTGACCGGTGCGCGCGATCACTACGCGGAAGCCATCGCGACGGCGACGCGGCAGGAGTACGCGGCCGGGCTGCAGCTCGCCGAAAGCCACGCCGGCCGGGCCGCCCAGGCGCTCGGCGACCTCCCGCGCGCCGTCGAGCACTACCGGCGGGGGCTCGAGCTGAGCCGGTCGGGAGGCGAGCACGCGGACGAAGCGAGCGTCCTGGCCCACCTCGCCGGGGCGCTGCGTGATCTGGGCGAGTACGAAGCCGCGACGGCGACGGCCCGTGAGGCGCTGGCGAAGGCGACCGGACTGGCGATGACGCGGACGCAGGCCGGCGCACGTCACGTCCTGGGCACGACGCTGGCCAAGCTCGGCCAAGACGACGCGGCGCAAGCCGAGCTCGAAGCGGCTCTGGCGTTGTCGACGGCGGCGAACCACCCGCGTGGCCGAGGTGACGCGCTGGTCGCGTTGTCCGGGGTGCACCTGAGGCGAGGAGCGGTCGAGGAGGCCCGGGCCGCCGCGGAGCTGGCGAGGGCGATCAGCGAGGAGACAGGGCACGGCCTGATCCAGGCGGACAGCCTGCTGGCCACGGCGGCTGTGGAGCTCGCGTGCGGCGACCTCTCGGCTGCCCGGGTGCGGGCCGGGCAGGCTCGTGCGCTGCACGTGGCGGCGGGATGCCGACCGGGTGTCGAGCGCGCGGACGCACTCCTCGGGTAGCACCGGCGACGAGTGTCCAGCTTTGTCCAGGATCCGCCGGTGGACGGCGATCACCGTGGTGGAGTGTGGCCCTCGGCGGTTCGGCGGTCCGAGCGCCGGGGAGGGAGCGAAGACGCCGAACCGCCGTGACCCGAGCGAGAGAGGGCGTCGTCGTGAGACTCGCCATGATCGTCGCCGCGCTGGCGATCGTCGTGGTGCCACCCGCCCAGGCGGATGCCGGGCTGGGTCGTTCCTGCCTGGTGGTCACGCGGATCACCACGGTACGGATCCAGCACCCGGCGGCGGGGACGGTTTACCGGATCGTGCCGCTCAAGATGTGCGTGCGGGTGGTGACCCCGCAGTTCGTTCCCGAACCGGAGACCTGACGAAACGCCCCCACAGCGAGGCCGCGCCGATCGAGGTGGCCAGCAGTGCGACGCTGCCCACGACGTCGAGAACGTAGTGGTTCCCCGTCGTCAGCACGTCGGCTGTCATGAGGGCCGGGAACAGCCACGGCAGCAGGGCCAGGCGTGGGTGTGCGGCCCGCAGCGCGGACCACACCGCGTACGCGCACCACAGCGACCAGCCCACGTGCATGCTCGGCATCGCCGTGTAGTGGGTCGGGTGGGTCCAGCTCTCCATGGCCACGATGTCGTACCTGGCCACGATGTCCACTGCGCCGGGCAGCGCGAACCGCGGTGGTGACATCGGGGCGGCCCAGTAGACCGGCAGGACGAGGACCATCATCGCGACCATCGTCCGGCGCACCTTGCGATAGACCGCCGGGTGTCGGAGGAACACCCAGAGCAGCGTGCCGGCCACCGCCACGTAGTACAGGCGGTACAGGTACACCGCGAGGTGGGCGAGGAGCGGGTTCGCGGCCAGCCAAGCGTTCGCACTTCGTTCGATGTCGACGTGCAGAGTGTGTTCCGTGGCCTGGAGGGCCAGTGCGTTGGCGGTGGCCGCGGTGAAGTCCTTGCCCACTGCGGCATCGAGACGGGTGAAGAGGAGGAACCCTAGGCCCAGGAAGATCAGCTCGGTGAGCACGGCGGGGCGCTCGCCGGCACTCCGGAAGAGTGCCCGGACGCGCTGCTGGGCCGTGCCCTCCGGCGGGTTCACGCGGCCACCCTAGCCGGGAGGGCATGACGGCCAACGCACGTCATGCCGCTCGGGCAGAGTGGGAGCATGTCCCCTTACGCGCCCCTGCCGTCCCACCTCGAGACCGAGCGGTTGCTCCTGCGCCCGTGGGCCGACCCGGACGCCGCCGAGCTCCGCCTCCTGCACGCCGAGCGCGGCAAGGGGACACCGGCTCTCGAGTACACCCAGGGGCTGATCGCGAAGCAGCGCACCGCGACGACCGGGTTGGCCCTGCTGCCGATCCAGCGCCGTGCCGAAGGCGACTTCATCGGCTACTGCGGGCTGATCATTGGCCGCGCGTCGCTCGAAGAACCCGAGATCGCCTACGAGCTTTTCCAGCGGGCGCACGGACAGGGCTACGCCACCGAGGCGGCCCGCGCGGTGCTCGAAGCCGCGAAGGCGACCGGGCGGGACCGGCTCTGGTCGACCGTCGGCACCTGGAACACCGCGTCGCTGCGGGTCCTCGAGAAGCTCGGGTTCGAGCGCGACCACGTGTCCGGCGACGTCGTCTGGCTCACCCGGTCGTTGCGGTGAGGTGGCGGAAGAGGTCGGCGAGCCCGAACTCCCAGCGGGGCAGCTCTTCGGCGTACCCCACGGTGTTCACGAGCGCGCCGAGGTGGCGGCTGCGGATCTCGACGACGTCGCCGGGCTTGTGGGTGAAGCCCTCGCCGGGGACGTCCCGGTCGGTCGTCGGCGCGAACAACGTGCCGGTGTAGAGCGCGAAGCCGTCCGGGTACTGGTGGTGGTCGCCGATGGTGGCCGCGACCAGCTCCTCGAAGGGGCGGCTGATCCGGGCCAGGCTGTTGCGCCCGTCGAGCCGGAAGCCGTCTTCGCCGGTCACCCGCAGCAGGATCTCCTCGGACCGCAGGGTGTCGAGGGTGAAGCCGTCGTCGAAGAGCCGGATGAACGGGCCCAGCGCGCTGGAGGCGTTGTTGTCCTTGGCCTTGCCGAGCAGCAGCGCCGAGCGGCCTTCGACGTCACGGAGGTTGACGTCGTTGCCGAGCGTCGCGCCGACGACCCGGCCCCGCGAGTCGGCGACCAGGACGAGCTCGGGCTCGGGGTTGTTCCACGTCGACGCGCGCGGAACACCGATGCCGGCGCCAGGCCCGACCGAGGAGAGCACCGGGGCCTTGGTGAACACCTCCGGGTCCGGTCCGATGCCGACTTCGAGGTACTGCGACCACAGACCTTGCTCCTGCAGAACGGTTTTCACGCGCAGCGCTTCGGGGGAGCCGGGCCGGATGTCGGACAGACCGCTGCCGAGGGCTTCGACGATCAGCGCGCGGGCTTCGGCGGCCCGGGCGGGGTCGCCACCGGTGCGTTCCTCGATGACGCGTTCGAGGAGGCTGTCGACGAAGGTGACCCCGCACGCCTTGATCACCTGCAGGTCGACCGGCGCGAGCAGGTGCGGCCGGGCCCGGTCCTGCCGCAGCGACGCGTCGAGGACGTCCTGCGTCCGCCACGTGGGTGCGCCGGTGACGGCCGCGCGGACGAGGTCGCCGTGGTCCGGACGTTCGAGCAGCTCGGACACGGTGCCGCTGACACCGCGCAGATCGTGGACACCGTCGCCCCGGACGGCGACCACGCGCGGCCCGGTCCCGTCGTGGAGGCGGCCGAGCAGCAGCGCGTGGTCGGCGTCGTCGGGCAGAAGTGAAGGGGTCATGCCCCCCAGACTGCCTCAGCCGGCGGGGTTGCCGGCGTAGGTGACGGTGATGTTCTTGAAGCCGAGCGACTGCAGCAGCCCGGTCAGCATCGTCTTGGTGTTGCGCTCCGCGTCCGCCACCAGCGGGCTTTTCGCGGCCGCCGCCTGGATCTGCTTCTGCGCCAGCTCGTAGAGCGCCTGCTGCGAGTTCGGGTTGCCGCTGAGGAAGTCGTTGATCCGGTTGAACACGCCCTGCTGCTGCGCCAGCACGCGTGACTCGTGCACGTTCAAGGTCGCGGGCTCCAGTTGCGCGTGGCCCAAGGTGATCGTGGCGGACTGGCGGTCGTCGGAGACCTTGACGGCGTCGCCCTTGAGCCGCGAGAAGTCGACGTACGCGTTGTCGGTGCCGACGCCGAGGAACAGCGTCTGGCTGCCGGCCAGGAAGTCGGGCAGCGCGTTACTGGTGGTGATGTCGACGACGACCTGGAACGAACCACTGGCGGCCTCGTACCGCGACAGCTCGACGATCGACTGCAGCAGCACCGGACCGGAGTGTTCTTCGGTCTTCTCGGCGAACGGATTGCGCAACTGGGGCAACAGGTGAACCGCCGAAGCGACCAACACCGCCGCCACCAGAATGACCACTGCCGCGCCCACGGCGACGAGCCGCTTGCCCCAAGCACCCATACCGGGAGGAATACCCAAACGGGGGGCGAGTCAAGCGTGGCGGGTGGGCGGACCGGTGCTGTCCACAGTGGAGGAACCGGCGGTTCAGTGGATGTGCGACTGCCAGTCGTCGGGGACTCGGCCCTCCGGGCCCGGTGCCGGCTGTGTCACCGGGTGGTGCTCCGGGGGTGCCAGCGCCGGGCCGTCGTAGGCCTCGCCCGTCTCGAAGCTGTAGAACCAGTTCTCGCCCGGCTCGAAGCTGCGGATCAGCGGGTGCCCGGTCGCCTTGTAGTGGGCCGTCGCGTGCTGGGCCGGTGAGCTGTCGCAGCAGCCGATGTGGCCGCACTGGGCGCAGCGGCGCAGGTGCACCCACCAGCCGTCCGCGGAGAGGCATTCCGCGCAGCCGGTGCCGCTGGGCGCGGCGGTGACGTCGATTCCCTCGATTTCGGGCATGCCGACAGTCTGCCCCGCGCCGGGCCCACGCGCACCCAGGGGTTCAGTCCCCGGTGGCGTGGCGCGCCAGCCGGTCGAGGGCGGCCGCGGTCGTCGCGACGACGTCCGCCGTCTTCTCCGACAGGCCGTGGCGCCCGGCGATCCACTCGACCCGGTCGTAGGTCACCCAGGCCTGGTCGTCCTCGTCCGCCCAGACGAGGAACTTCAGCGGCAGGTCGATGCCGGCGACCTGGTTGTCCTGCATCAGCAGGGTGCCGCCGCGGGGGTTGCCGAAGACGAGCAGGAACGTCGGCCGCAGCGGCAGGCCGACCTCGCGGGCGTTGCGGGCGTGGTCGACCCGGGCGAAGACGGTGAGCCCGGCCGCCGCCACCGCCGCCTCGAGCCGTTCGACGGTCGTGGCGGCCGGCCACTGGCTCGCGACGGTCGTCAGGCCCTGCTCGTCCACGCGTCCTCCTCGGCCGGGGTGGCTTTCATCTTCTCACCCGCGAACCCGCCCGGGCTGGGTAGCGTGGCCGGTATGGGGGACATCGCGATCAGCCTGCTCGGGCCGCTCGAGGTGCGGGTCCGGGGTGACCTCGTCGCCATTCCCGGCAGCCGGCCCGCCGCCGTGCTCGCCGTGCTGGCGCTGTCGGCCGGGCGGCCCGTCGGGGTGGACGCGCTCGTCGAGCAGGTCTGGCGGGAGCAGCTCGGCGATCTGCGCAACGCCGCCGCCGTCAGCGTTTCCCGGCTGCGCAAGGTGCTCGGCGGCGACGCCGTCGTCGCCGAAGGCGGGGGCTACCGGCTCGCCGTGCCGCAGGGGAGCGTGGACATCGACCGCTTCACCGCGCTGCTCGAAACCGCCGGTGGCAGCGCCGACGCGCGGCTGGCCCGGATCGAGGCCGCTCTCGAACTCTGGCGGGGCGAGCCGCTCACCGGGGTCGCCGTCGAGGCGCCCGCCGATGTCGGGCGGCTGCGGGAGCTGCGGCTGCGTGCCCTCGAACTCGCCGCCGAGCTGCGGCTCGAGCTCGGCCGGCACGAAGACGTCGCCGCCGACCTGGCCGCGCTCGTCGCCGCCTACCCGCTGCGGGAACGGTTCACCACCCTGCTGATGGCCGCGCGGTACCGGTGCGGGCGGCAGGCCGAGGCACTCGGCGCGTTCGAGCAGCTGCGGACCACCCTCGCCGACGAGCTCGGCGTCGATCCCGGGCCCGCCGCGCGGCGCCTGCACCAGCAGATCCTCGAGGCCGACCCCGCCCTCGACGCCCGGGCGCCGCACGTCCGCCCCGCGCAGCTGCCGCCACCGCCGCCCGCTCTGGTCGGTCGCGAGGCCGAGCTCGCCGCCCTGCGCGAGGTCGGTGCCGGGACGCCGTCGATCGCGATCGTGACCGGGCCGGCCGGGGTCGGCAAGACCGCGCTGACGCTGGCGTGGGCGCACGCGGCCCGCCCGGAGTTCCCCGGCGGCCAGCTCCACCTGGACCTCAACGGCTTCGGCCCGGGCGAGCCGATGGCCACCCAGGACGCCGTCACCGCGCTGCTGCAGTCGTTGCAGGTCGGCGAGCCGGACCCGGGGGCGCCGCCGGAGACGCGGTCGGCGCTGCTGCGGACCGCGCTCGCCGGGCGGCACCTGCTGCTGGTGCTCGACAACGCCCGCGACAGCGCGCAGGTCCTGCCGTTGCTCGGCGACGGCTGCGTCACCGTCGTCACCAGCCGGAACCGGCTGTCCGGCCTCACCACGCGGCACGCCGCCCGCCGCGTCGTGCTCGAGCCGCTGCCGGCGCCGGATGCCGTGCGGCTGCTCGCGTCCGTGGCCGGGCCGGACCGGGTGGCCGCCGAGCCGGCCGCCGCGGCGGCCGTCGTCGAGTGGTGTGGCCGGCTGCCGCTGGCCACGGCCATCGTCGGCGAGCGGATCGCGCGTGGCCCCGGGGTGCCGCTCGCCGAGTTCACCGCCGAACTGGCCGGGGAACAGCGGCGGCTCGACCTGCTCGACGTCGGCGGTGAGCCGGCGACCGGGATGCGCGTGGTCCTGGGGTGGTCCTACGCCGCGCTGCCGCCGGAAACGCAGTCGTTCCTCCGCCGGCTGGGCGCCCATCCGGCGCCGGAGATCGACCTCGCCGCCGCGGCCGCGGCCACCGGGGTCACGGTGGCGCGAGCCCGCGCCGCCGCCGACGAGCTCAGCGGCCTCCACCTGGCCCGGCGGCTCCCGGGGCACCGGCTCGGCGTGCACGACCTGGTCCGGGCGTACGCCGACGAACTGCTGGGCACCGAGCGGGCGGCGGCCCGCGCGCGGCTGGTCGAGTGGTACCAGCACACGATCGCCGCGGCGTGCGCGCTGCTCGACCCGCGCGGCCGGCCGGTGCCGTTGCCGCCACCCGGCGACGGCGTCAGCCCGCTCGTCTTCACCGGCCGGGCCGAGGCCCTGCGGTGGTGCGACGCCGAGCGCACCACGGTCGCGGCCATCGCCGCGACCGCCGCACGCGACGGACAGCACGAGGCGGTCGGCACGCTCGCCGAGCTGTACTGGGGGTATCTCGACCTGCGTGGCCGGCCGGGGGAGGTGCGGGCGATGTGCGAGCTCGCGGCCTCGAGCGCGCGGGCCGCCGGCGACCGCGTCGCGGAAGCCCGGCACCTCAACCGGCTCGGCATCGCGCACCTGCTGCTCGGCGAGTTCGCGGCCGCCGAGGAGCGCGGCTCGGCCGCGCTCGCCCTCGACCGGGCGCTCGGGGACCACGCAGCCGAAGCGGAAACGCTGACGAACCTCGCCCGGATCGCGATCACCGCCGGCCGCCCGGCGGACGGGATCTCGTCGTGCCGCCGGGCCCTCGCCCTCCTGCCCGAGCCCGAACGCGGCTGGCGCGCGTGGAACAACCTCGCGACCGCGCAGCAGAACGCGGGGCACACCGAAGCTGCCCTCGACTCCATCGAACGCGCCCTGCACGCGGCGGACCTGCACGGCGAGACCGGCGGGCACCAGCTCACCCTCGACGCCGCCGGCATGCGCGCCTACTCCCAGGACACGCGCGGGCACATCCACCTGCGGCTCGGCGCGCCGGAGGCCGCCCTCGCCGACTTCCGGCACGCCCACCACGTCGCCGTCGAGCTCGGCGAATGGCGGCTCGAGGCGGAAGCCCTGATCGGCGCCGGGCACGCGCTGCACGTCCAGGGGCGGGCCGAGCGGGCACACGAGACCTGGCACAAGGCCCTGGACGTCTACGCGGACGTCGAGGCGCACGCGGCGATCGCCGAGCTGCGCCGCACCATGGCGGAGTGCTGCCCGCGAGCGTGACCGCGCCCGACGGATGTCGTGGGCCGGCCTGGTGGCAGCAGGCATTCGTCGGCTGTGCGCCACCTCGTGCCGGATCCAAGATGGGAACAACGCAACGCTGGAGGTGTGGTGGAAAACCTGGAGACGACCGAAGCCCATCGGAAGGTCACGGAGCACCTGCGGGCGGTGCACGAGCCCGCGTTCGGGCGCCCGCACTCGATCCGTGAACCGCAGGTGACGAGCGACGGCGAGCGGGTGGTGGTGACCGGCGCCGTGCTCGACGAACTGAAGGGCGTGCCCCGGACCGCCGTGTACACCGTCGAGGACGGCGAGCTCCGGCCGGTCACCACCGGGCAGGGCTCCGCGCGGGGTGCGCGGTTCTCGCCGGACGGGCGCACGCTCGCGTTCCTGGCCGACCGCCGGAAGGCGGGGGAGTTCCAGCTCTTCCTGCTGGACGCCGGCCGCTTCGGCGAGGCCCGGCCCGCGCCGGAGGTGCCCGGCACCGTCGAGTACGCGCACTGGTCCCCGGACGGCGCCAAGGTGCTGCTCGGCGTGGCCGGGCTCGGCGCGGACCTCTCCGGCGGGCAGGGCTCGGGCACGAACTCGGCCCCGGGCGCGGAAAAGCCGTCGTGGTTCCCGGAGCTCGACGACGGCAGCCACGACGGCGGGTGGCGCAGCCTGTGGGTGCACACCGTCGCGACCGGCGAGCTGACGCGGGTGTCGCCGGAGGGGCTGAACTGCTGGGAAGCCGGCTGGTGCGGCGCCGAGCAGGTGGTGGCGATCGCGTCGGACGCGCCCGGCGAGGACGAGTGGTACATCGCCCACCTGGCCCTGCTCGACCTCGACGGCGACGCCCGCAAGCTGCTGGGCAGCGACGTCCAGCTGGCCTTGCCCGCGGGCTCCCCGGACGGCGAATGGGTGGCCGTCGTCGAGGCCGTGTGCAGTGACCGGGGGGTGGTCGCGGGCGATCTGCTGCTCGTCGAGGCGGCCACCGGGACCGTGCGGCGGGTCGACACGGACGGCGCCGACGTCACGCAGCTGCAGTGGCTCGACGCCGAGCGCCTCGGCTACGTCGGGCTGCGCCGGCTCGACTCGGTCGCCGGGATCGTGGCAGGCGGCAAGGTCACCGAGGTGTTGTCGGCCGGGCTGTCGTGCTCGGCGGGCGGGTTCCACCCGCAGGGCGCGTTCACCGCCGACGGCCGGCTCCTGACCGTGCAGGACTCCTACGAACTGGCGCCGCAGCTGGTGCTCGACGGGACCCGGCTCGCGTCGGTGGCGCACCCGGGCACGGAGTTCGTCCGGTCGGTGGCCGGCACGGCCGAGGTCGTGACGTGGCCGGCGCCGGACGGCCTGGAGATCGACGGCATCCTCTGCCGCCCGGCCGGGGACGGGCCGTTCCCGCTGGTGGTGAGCATTCACGGCGGGCCGATCTGGTCGTACCAGAACTCGTGGTCGATGCGCTACGCCTGGGTTCCGCTGCTGGTGCAGCAGGGGTACGCGGTGCTGAGCCCGAACCCGCGGGGCAGCTCGGGCCGCGGGCAGGAGTTCGCCGCGCGGGTCGTCGGCGACATGGGTGGCGCCGACACCCACGACTACCTCTCCGGCATCGACGCGCTGGTCGAACGCGGGCTCGTCGACGGCTCGAAAGTGGGCCTCATCGGCGGCAGCTACGGCGGGTTCATGTCGTCGTGGCTGGTCACCCAGGACACGCGGTTCGCCGCCGCGGTGCCGGTTTCGCCGGTGACGGACTGGTACAGCCAGAGCTTCACGAGCAACATCGCCGCGTGGGGCAACCGCTTCCTCGACGCGGATCCCGAGCAGCCCGGCACGCTCGCGCACACGCGCAGCCCGGTGCTGCACGCGAGCAAGGCACGCACGCCGTGCCTGAACATCGCGGGGGCGCGGGACAACTGCACGCCGCCCGGGCAGGCGAGGGAGTTCCACCAGGCGCTGCTGGCCCAGGGCGTGCCGTCGGTGCTGGCGATCTACCCGGAGGAAGGCCACGGCGTCCGGGCGTTCCCGGCGCAGCTCGACTTCCTCGCGCGGACGCTGCAGTGGTTCGAACGGCACATGCCGGCGTCGCCTGCGCAATAGTTGCGTGCGGTACGCAAAGGGTGGGGTGCGGTCGCGGACAGTGACGATCTACTGTCCCTTTCGGGCCGTTTGCCGGGGTCGTCCAGGGGAAGCGGTGTGCCCAGGCCGTCCACCGTGAGCGAGGTACCCGATGCCGACCACCGACGCGCCCGCTTCGCCCGCGCCCACGACCGGGGCGGTCCGCCGCTACCGGCCGGAGCTGCAGGGGCTGCGGGCGGTCGCGGTGGTGCTGGTCGTCAGCTACCACGTGTGGCTGGGCCGGGTCTCGGGCGGCGTCGACGTCTTCTTCCTGATCTCGGGCTTCCTGCTCACCGGGCAGCTGGTCCGGGCGGCCGGGCGCGGGCCGATCGCGTTCCGGCCGCTCTGGGGCCGGATGATCAAGCGGCTGTTCCCGGCCGCGCTGACCGTGCTGCTCGGCGTGCTGGTGCTCGGCATGGTCCTGCTGCCGGAGGACCGGTGGTTCCAGACCATCGGGGAAGTGTTCGCCTCGGCGCTCTACGTCGAGAACTGGCGCCTCGCCGCCGATTCGGTCGACTACTTCGCCCAGCACAACACCGCGAGCGTCGTGCAGCACTTCTGGTCGCTGTCGATCCAGGGCCAGTTCTACGTCGCCTGGCCGCTGCTGATCGCCCTCGTCGCAATGCTCGCGACGCGCCTGCGCCGGTCGCTGACCGCGTCGGTCGCGGTGGTCCTCGCGGTCCTGTTCGCCGGCTCGCTCGCCTACTCGGTGCACCTCACCGCGGTGAACCAGCCGCTGGCCTACTTCCACTCGGCCACCCGGATCTGGGAGTTCGCCTTCGGCGGCCTGCTCGCGCTCGTGCTCGACCGGGTGGTGCTGCCCCGCCTGGCGCGGATCGTGCTGGGCTGGGTGGGCGTCGCCGCGCTGATCACCTGCGGCCTGGTGCTCGACGTCGGCGAGGTGTTCCCGGGCTGGGCGGCGCTGTGGCCGACGACGGCCGCCGCGCTGGTGATCCTGGCCGGCGCCACCGGGAGCGCGGTGGCCGCCGATCGCCTCCTCGCCTCGAAGCCGCTGGAGTACGTCGGAAACCTCAGCTACGCGCTGTACCTGTGGCACTGGCCGGTCCTGGTGCTGTACCTGGTCGCCCGGCACCGGGAGGTGGTCGGGCCGCTCGGCGGCGCGGTGGTGATCGGGACGTCGGTGCTGCTGGCGGCGGCGACCCACCACTTCGTCGAACAGCCGCTGCGCACGTCCCGGGTGGGGGAGCGGACCCGCTGGGGCGCCTACCGCTTCGGCGTCCTCGCGCTGCTGCCGGTGCTGGTGGTCACGCTCGGCTGGCAGGTCGCGAGCACGAAGAAGGCGGGCTTCTCGATCGCGCTCGACGACGACGACCACCCGGGCGCGCTGGCCCGCGACCCGGACTCGCCGAAGAAGACCGTGCCGGGCAAGGACGTCGTGCCGCCGATGATCGCCGTGCCGAACGACTGGGGCGGCTTCGCCGACGCGGGCTGCGTCCGGTCGCGGTTCGACGAGATCCTCGAGGTCTGCACGTGGCGTCCGGCGGGGACGCCGTCGAAGCGGCTCGTCGCGGTCGGTGATTCGCACGTCCAGCAGTACCTCGCCGCGCTCAAGCCCGCGGCCGAGAAGAACGGCTACCAGGTCACCTTCATGCTCAAGGGCGCCTGCCCGTTCTCCACGACGTCGGACGCGATGCCCGGCGACCCCGGCTGCCTCGCCTGGAACGCGGCCGCGCAGCGGGAAATCCTGGATCAGCGCCCGGACGCCGTGGTGACGCTGTCCACCCGTGACGTCCGGCCCGGCCTGACCGAGCAGACCCCGCAGGGGTTCGTCGACCAGTGGCGGGTGCTCGACCGGGCCGGCATCCCGGTCGTCGCGCTCCGGGACAACCCGCGGATGGGCTTTTCGCCGCCGGCGTGCGTCGAGGCCCACGGCGTCAAGGCGCCGGAGTGCAGCGTCCCGCGTGCGACGCTGCTCGCCGACCCGCCGCCCTACGACGGCCGGGCGGACATCCCCGCGAACGTCTCCTTCCTCGACTTCGGCGACTACTTCTGCGGCCGCTCGTCGTGCCGCCCGGTGGTCGGGAACGTGCTGGTGTACATGGACGACAACCACGTGACGGCGAGCTTCATGGCCACGCTCTCGCCGGTGCTGGAGAAGGCCATGGTCGCCGCGCTCGGCTGGTGAGCGGGGCCGGTCAGAGCCCGTCGGCGACGCCTTCGCGGCGCGGACCGGTGCACGTGCCCAGGCTGCCGCCGGCTTCGCGCCAGGCCATCTGGTAGGTGCCCATGTGGTAGTCGTAGGCGGGCAGGGGATTGGTCAGCACGCCGAGTTTCGCCAGCCCGGCGGGCACGTCCGGACCGACCCGGGACTCGACCGAGATCGTGTGGTCGTCCTCGTACGGCAGGCAACGCGGGGCGTCGTCGGCCGCGTAGGGCGTCATGCCGAAGTCCAGGATGTTCGACAGGACCTGCGGGACCGTGCAGTGCACGTTGCCCGGGGAACCCAGTGACAGCCACGGTTTCCCGTCGCGCAGGACCATCGTGTTGGACAGGATCGAGCGCATCCGGCCGCCGCCGGTCACCCAGCCCTCGATCGGCGAGGCCAGGCTGTTCATCGCGTGGCTGCCGACCATCGGCACGCCGCCGACGACCTCGCCGGGGATGCCGCCGCTCTGCAGCGTGTTCATCAGCTGCACCCAGTTGCCCTGCTCGTCGACGACGGTGAGCTCGCAGCTGCCGGCGGGCTGCTTCGACGCTCCCGACGCGGCCATGGCGGGCGCCCCGCGGGTGAGCTTGACGTGCTCGGTGAGGTCGACGCGGGCCTTCGCGTTGCGGAGGATCTCCGCGAAGCCCTTGATCAGCGCGGGCGAGGTGAGTGGGCCGGTCGTGTCGCCGAAGACGCCGGGATCGTTGAGGATGCCCGTCTCGAGGGTGGCGCGGCGCAACGCGTGCGCGAGGTAGTACAACGCCTCGGCGTTCGCCGACCAGTGCCCGACCGAGGTGATGTCGAGCTCGTCGAGGATGCCGAGCACGATCTGGCAGTAGATGCCCTGACGCTCGGGCGCCGACTGCTGGACGATCGTGGCTCCCTTGTGCTCCCAGCGGTGTCCGGCGGACCACCGCGGCGGGATCGCGGTGAGGTGCTCCGGTTTGACGCCCCAGCCGAGCGCGTTGCCGCGCGCGACGAAGTCCCGGGCCCACTGGCCGGTGAGGAAGTGGTCCGGGCCTTCGGCCGCCAGCGCGCGCATCGTCGCGGCCAGTTCCGGGGACGCCCAGCGGTCGCCGACCTGCGGGAGGTGCCCGTCCGGGGTGAAGTGCTCGCGGCCGGACTCGGTGTAGAGGAAGAAGTCGACGGTCTGTGCCATGACGAGGTGCTCGAACGACGTCACCTCGTGGCCTGCTTCGGCCCAGTGGACCGCGGACTCGCACAGCCGCGCCCAGGGCAGGGTCGCGTACCGCTCGTAAAGCGCTTTCATGCCGGGCATGAAACCCGGCACGACGGCACGGGGCGTGCCGGGCGCCGCCGCGTAAAGCCCTTTGCCCATCGGGATCGGGGCGAACGGCGGCAGGCCCGGCACGATCGTGCCCATGCTGTTCAGCTCGGCGACTTCGCCGGTCTTCGCGTCGTGGACCAGCGCGGTGACGGTGCCGGTGTGGTTGGTCATGTCCTGCTGGACGACGGCCTGCACCAGGCTCCCGGCGATCGCGGCGTCGACGGCGTTGCCGCCCGCACGCAGCGTGTCGAGCATCGTGTCGGTGACGATCCGGTGCTGGCTCGACGCCACGGCCCGCCGCCCGGTCACGGGCTCCTTCGGCCCGACCCGGCCCGGTCCGGTTGCCACAACGGTGGTCATGCTCCTCCTCGGCTGCCGTCCGGGCGTCGGGGTGTGACACCCAGCTGTTTCATCACGAACGCGAGCCACGAGGTGTGCTCCTCGACGGCCACGTCCTTGTCGGTGGCCCAGCCGTGGCCGACGTCGCGCCAGACCCGCAGCAGGACGGGGTTCGGCCCGCTGGTCGCGGCCTGCAGGCGGGCGGCGAACTTGCGGGCGTGCCAGGGCGGGCAGCGCGGGTCGGTGTCACCCGCGTCGAGGTAGACCGCCGGGTAGTCGACGCCGTCGCGGACCAGGTGGTACGGCGAGAGCGACGCGAGCCGCCGGACGTCGTCCGGGTCGTCGAGGTCGGCCAGCTCGAGGTCGATGACGAACCGGCCGTAGCCGTCGCGGGTCGCCCCGATGGCGTCCAGGAACGGCACTCGCGGCACCGCCACGGCCCACAGCGCCGGCCGGAGCGTGGCCGCCACCCCGGCCAGCAGCCCGCCGTTGGAGCCGCCGCTGACGGCGAGCAGGCCGGGGCTGGTGACGCCGGTGGCGACGAGGTCCTCGGCGATCGCGTGCAGGTCGTCGTAGCAGTTCTTCTTGTGCTTCTGGCGGCCCTGCTCCCACCATTCGCGGCCGAACTCCCCGCCGCCATGCAGGTGGACGTGCGCCAGCACCCCACCCGCGGCCACGAAGGCCGCCATCGGGCCGAGGAAGACCGGGTGCCACGGTGCGTTGAACCCGCCGTAGCCGAAGACCAGCGTCGGCCGGGGCCGGTCGAGCCGGACGTCCGCGCGCCGGACGAGGTGGTACGGGACGCGCGTGCCGTCCGGCGAGGTGGCCCAGCCGTCTTCGACCACCGCGTCCGGGATCCTCGTCCGGGGCGTGGCCAGTTCGTCCACAGTGGACCCGGGTCGGTGCCGGTAGTAGCCGGCCGACGACGTCAGGGTGGTGAAGGCGAAGGCGTATTCGTCGTCGCGGCCCTCGGGGTGGAGCGCCATCAACGGGAACGGGTGCTCGATGACCGCGCCGCGGCCGGGGAGCGGGACGTGCCCGGCCGGCGCGCCCTCGGCGGTGAAGATCCGGACCTGGCTGTAGGTGTCCTCGAGGCCGAGGACGTAGAGGTGGTCGCCGACCGGCGTCAGCGACCTGAGCGCGGCGGCGGACTCGGGCACCAGCTCGTCCCAGGTGGCCGGATCCGACGGCGCCGGGCCGTCCAGCGCGACGGCGATCACCCGGCCGCGCGGCGCGCCGAAGTCGGAGACGGCGATCCACCGGTCGCCGACGAGGTGCCCGTACAGGCTGCCGACGGCGGGGTCGGTGACGAACGGCCGCCAGGCAAGCCCGGGCAGGTCGGCCACCGCGACCGGGATCGGCGCCAGCATGCCCTGGACGGCGATCGCGCGCCGGCCGTCGGTGGAGAAGACCACGGTCCGGTAGTCCTGGCCGGGCAGCCACGGCGCGTCGACCTTCGTGACGCGGTCCGGTTCGGGCCGGTACAGCAGGACTTCGTGCCGCAGGTCGGTGTTTTCGCCGACCATGCTGGTGAAGAAGAACCCGCTGGAGTCGGGCAGCCACCGCGCGCCGCCGGTCCAGTTGTCGAGCAGCGGCTGTGGTGGCGCGGGCAGCCGTTCGCCACTCTTCGAGTCGATCAGGCGGATGGTGTTGCGTTCGCTGCCGTCGTCGCAGACCCCGACGGCGACGTACCGGCCGTCGGGGGAGGCGGTCACCCAGGAGACGAACGGTGGCTTCGCCGGGTTCTCGTCCGTGGCGTCGAACAGCACTTCGCCGTCGCCGAACCGCTCGTCGGAGAGGATCACCCGCGCCTGGGTGGCGCCTTCGGGGATCTCGCTGCGCACCCAGCGCGACCCGGCGGGCGACGGGTACGACCCGGACCGGGCGGTAAAGAAGTGCCGGACGCCCTCGCGAAGGGTGTCGAAGTGCGGCCAGTCCTTGACGTGGGCGTCGGCGAGCTCGGCCTGCTCGTCCTGCCAGCGGCGGACTTCGTCGGTGCGCTCCTCCAGCCACTGGTACGGGTCGGGGAAGGTGACGCCGGCGACCTCGACGACGGCGTCCGTCGTGCGGGTCGCGGGGTAGCGGCTCACCGGATGTCCTTGACGACGCGGCCGCGCTGGAGCACCAGCTTGACCTGGCCGGGGTCGTCGAAGACGAGTGGTTCGGCCAGCGGGTCACTGCCGAACACGGTCAGGTCGGCGAGCTTGCCAGGCTCGATCGTGCCGACCTCGGCGTCGATCCGCAGGACGCGGGCGTTGTCCCGGGTCGCCGAGACGAGCGCCTGCATCGGCGACTCGATCTCACTGCGCAGGAGCAGCTCACGCCCCCGGTGGGCCTGCTTCGGCCCGACGTAGTCCGAGCCGGACCCGATCAGCACGCCGGCCGCGCGGGCGGCGCGGATGGCGTCGGCCTGGCCGTCGATGACGTGGCCGACGCGCTCGCCGATGTGCGCGGGCAGGCCGGCCTCGGTGGAGTCCTTGAGGAGGGCGTGCGCGACGGCGAGGGTGGGCACCAGCGCGACCCCCTTTTCGGCCATCAGAGTGGCCATTTCGGCGTCGATCGCGGAGCCGTGTTCGACGCACTTCGCGCCGGCCTCGATGGCGGTGCGCAGGCCTTCGTTGTTGTGCGCGTGGACCGTGACGTAGGTGCCGCGGGCCCGCGCCTCGGCGACGGCGGTGGCGATCTCGTCGTGGGTGAACTGGGTGTCCGTGAGCTTGTCGTGCCGGGACACGACCCCGCCGGTGACGCACATCTTGAGGAAGCCGGCGCCGCGGCGGAAGGCTTCCCGGGCGTTGCGGCGCACGGCGTCCGGGCCGTCGGAGAGCAGGGAGAGGGCGACCAGGCCGGGGATCTGGCGGGCGGCCCAGTCGTCGGCGGAGTCCCATTCCGCGCCGAGGTAGCCGTGCCCGCCGGTCTGCGCGAGCAGCGGTCCACAGTGGAGGATGCGCGGCCCGGGGATCCGGCCGTCGGCGACGACCCTGGCGAGGCCGTCGTCGATGCCGCCGGTGTCCCGGACGGTGGTGAAGCCCTCGTCGAGCGTCCGCCGGCAGTTGGCGAACATGTCGGCGGCGATCTCCGCGACCGACAGCTGCCGCGAGGTGCTCAGCTTGTCGAGGTCACTGGAGAGGCCGAGGTGGACGTGCGCGTCGATGAGCCCGGGGGTGAGGTGCAGGCCGGACAGGTCGAGCACCTCCGCCCCCGCGGGCGGCTCGCCTCCGACGGCGGCGATCCGGCCGTCTTCGACGAGGACGGCCTGCCCCGGGACCGGATCCGCGCCGGTCCCGTCGATCACGGTCGCTCCTGCGAGCCACATGACGTACTCCCGTCGGTGCGTGGGTGCCTCGGACCACTGTGAGCCGTGCGGGCGCACGGGGCCAATGGACATCGGTCGAGCGGCGGGCGCCGGGAGCGCGACAGGTGTCGGGTTCGCGGGGGTGGCAGGTGGTGGGCGCCGGAGCGGGTGCGCCCGCCCGGGGCGGCGCTGACTCGCGCGGCCTGAGTTTCCGCGAGGCTCCCGCCTCGGGCCGCCCCGTGAGCGAGCGCCGGCCACGGGACCGACCCCGGGTGGCGCCGGGAGCGTCCACACCGGCCTCGGGCCGGGTGCCGGGCCGCGCGGCTGCGGCTACCGTGGACCGCAGCCGGGAAGGAGGGCGCCGTCGTGGCCGATCGGGATCTGCAGTCCGTCGTGGACGAGCTCGCCGAGCGTCTCCGGCGGTCCGTCGCCATCGACGATCCCGCCATCCGGCTGCTCGCCGCGAGCCGGCACTTCGGCGACGAGGACGCCCTGCGGGTCAGCTCCGTGCTCAACCGGTCCGTCGAGCCGGAGGTCGTCGACCACATCCTCGCCCAGGGCATCAGCCGCTGGGTGACGCCCGGCGTCGTCGACGTCGAAGGCGCGATGCCGCGGCTCTGCGCGCCCGTGCGCTGCAACGGCATGCTGCTCGGCTACCTGTGGCTGATCGACAAGGACGGCACCTTCACCGACCACGAAATGGCGGCCGCCGGCGAGGCCGCCGCCACCGCCGGCGCCATGCTGCTGCGCCGCCTGCTGCTGCACGAGCGCTCGAAGGCGCGGCAGGAAGGGATCCTGCGCGAGCTCGTCTCCGGCGACCTCGCGGTGCGCGTGCAAGCCATCGAAGACCTGCGTGCCGAACAGCTCTTCGGCGACGAGAGCACCCACTTCACCGTGCTCGCCGTGCGGTGCCCGGCCTCGCCCGGCCCGCAGGAGGTCGCCTTCGAGGCGGCGGTCGAAGACGGCGTCCGCGCGGTCGCCGACGACGTCGCGCTGATGGCGGCGAACCGGTCGCGGGCCTGGATCCTGCTCGTCCAGCGGGAGCCGCCGGGGCGCGGCCTGGTCGAGACGATCGCCGAACGGGTCACCACCCGGTTCCGGCGGCTCGGCGACGAGCGGGCCCGGCCGGTCTTCGGGCTCGGCGGGACCGTCACGGCCCTCGGCGACGTCGTCACGTCCTACCAGCAGGCGCTGCTGGCCGCGCGGGCCGCGTTGCTGCTGCCCAGCACCGGGAACCTCGCCCGCTGGGGCGAACTCGGCCCGTACGAGCTCCTGCTGAAGCTCCCGGCCGAGGACCTCCTCGACGCGTCTTCGGTGCCCGCGCTCGCCGCGCTGGAGCAGGAGGACACCCACCACGTCCTGCTGCCCACGCTGACCGACTTCTTCGACCACGGCGGGAACATCCAGCGCACCGCCGACTCGCTGCGCGTGCACCGCGCGACCCTGTACCAGCGGCTCAAGCGGATCGAGCAGATCACCGGCTGCAGCCTGGACTCCGGCGACGACCGGCTCCTGCTGCACCTCGGCCTCAAGCTGCGGGTCCTCGCCGCCGCCCACCGCGACCACCTGGGCCGCTGAGGAGCGACGAACGTCGTCCGCCGGTCCCGCCGGACGCGACATCCGGCGCTGGTTGCCGGCGCGGCCGCGCCCGCACACTCACCACGACTCTGGCGAGCACCACCCCATGGAGGCGTGATGAGCGTGCTTTCGTCCGACCGGGTTCGCACCACGAAGATGCGGCGAGGCGTCCTGTTCGCTTCGTCGGTGGGGAACTTCGTGGAGTGGTTCGACTTCACCCTCTACGGTTACACCGCCGGCGTGCTGGCGCTGACGTTCTTCCCACCGGGCAACAAAACGGCCGCGCTGCTGGGCACGTTCGCCGTCTACGGCGTGGCTTTCATCGCCCGGCCGCTCGGCGCGGTGGTGTTCGGCCGGATCGGTGACCGCCGTGGCCGCCGCAACTCGCTCAGCCTGTCGATCATCCTGATGGGCGCGGCGACCGCGGTGATGGGCTTGCTGCCGGGGTGGTCGTCGGCGGGGGTGCTCGCACCCGTGCTGCTGCTGGTTTGCCGCCTGGTGCAAGGGTTTTCCGCGGGCGGGGAGTACACCGGCGCGCTGACGTTCACGGTCGAGCACGCTCCCGACGGCCGCCGCGCGTGGTACATGGGCCTGGTCGGGTCGTCGACGATGCTCGGCGCGGTGGGCGCGACGGCGGTCGCGCTGCTCTTCCGCTCGGTGTTCGGCGACCGCTTCGCGACGGAGGGCTGGCGGTGGATGTTCGTCCTCGCCGGGCTGGTCGCGCTGGTCGGCCTGGTCCTGCGGCTGCGGGTCGCCGAAAGCCCGGTCTTCACCGAGATGCGCGCGACGGCACCGGCCCGCCCGTTCCGCGAGCTGGTGCGCGGGCACTGGCGGACGCTGCTGGTGCTGTTCGTGTACTTCGCCGTGCTCGGCCTGCTGACCCACATGTTCCTGGGCTACCTGCCGACGTACCTGAACGAAGCGATCGGCATGTCGAGCGGCACGGTGCTGGCGCTGACGACGGCGGCGAACCTGGTGTCGATCCCGGTGGGCCTGTGGCTCTGCGTCCTGGCCGACCGCCACGGCCGCCGCGGCCTGGTCCGCGCCGGCGCGATCGCGGCGGTGGTCCTGATCGTGCCCGCGTACCTGCTGATGGGCACCGGCAGCCTGACCGCGGTCGTGGTGGCGCTGCTGGCGTTCGTGTTCGCGGTGTCGCTGTTGCAGATGGGCGCGCTGTCGGTCCTCGAGCTGTACCCGACGAGCGTCCGCTTCAGCGGGATGGCGTTGCCGTACAACCTGGCGTACGCGGTGTTCGGCGGTACGGCGCCGTTGGTCAGCGAGCTGCTGGTCAACGGCACCGGCGCGCTGATCGCGCCGGCTGTCTACGCGAGTGTCGTCGCGCTGATCGCGTTGCCGATCCTGGTGAAGGGGATTCCGGAGACCAAGGGGACCAGCTTGCGCGGGTGAGTGCTGTCGAGGGTTTTCGCTGCCACCGGGCCGCGTGTGTCGTGGTGGTCCGGTGGCGGCGACGGAGACCCCCGTGCCGTCATTCCGGTGCGAGGGCGATGCGCGCCGCGCGGTCCCGGACGTCCGGGTCCTCGTGCTCGCGCAGCGCCACCACCAGCTCCCGCCACGGCTCGGGCCAGCCGGTGTCGGCGCCCGCTCGCTCCGCGATGCCCAGCGCCAGCAACGCCTCCGCCGGACCACCCGTCAGGCCGCGAGCCGTGTCCAGCAGCGAAGGCCGGCTCGGGTCGTGGCGGGCCACCCAGGCCGACAGGCTGTCCGCCGTCTGCCAGGCCACGACCGGCCGGTCGGCGAGGGCCGCGATCCGGCGCAGCGCCGGCAGCAGGTCGCCCTGGTGCGGGAGGGCCGCGACGGCGAGCGTCAGCGCTTCCGCGCGGTACTCCGCCCGGCCGGCCAGCTCCGTCGCCAGCCGCTCTCCCGCGGCCAGCAGCTTCGCGCCGCTGACGTGCAGGCGGCCCGCGACGCAGCCGACGAAGAACCGCAACCGCTGCCGGGCGGGCTGGTCGCGGTCGGGCGCCACCGGCTCGTCCGCCGAGGCGAGCGCGGTGAGCGTGGCCCGCAGTGGCTCCAGGTCCTCGGTGACCGCACACGCATGCATCACCGCGTGGACCGCTTCCCGCCAGGTCGCGGTCCGGGTCAGGTCGGCGATCCGGGCCACCACCGCCGCCGTTCCTTCCCGGTCCCAGACGCTCCACGCGGGCCAGGCCGCCAACCCGATCCGCGCCGTGTCGGCGTCGGCGCTGTCCGCCACCGCGCGCACCAGTGCGCCGTACCGCGCGCGGTGGTGCTCGGCGACCGTCAGCGGGCCGGCTTCGGTCAGCGCGGTCGCCACATCGTCCATAGTGGACGCTTCGGTGAGCCACGACCAGGTGCGGTCGTCGTCGAGGAACCACCTGGCGGCCGAGACGATCGCGCGGCGGAGGTCGCGGTGCAGCCGCGGGTCCGCCCACAGCGCGCCCAGCTCGCCGGCGGCGTCCGGCACGCGGTGCTCGGCCAGCAGCCGGATCGCTTCCTTGCGCGACGTCACCTTCTTCCCGGCCAGCACCGGCCGCAGCGCGGCACCCAGCTCGGCCGGCGGGAGCACCCGCGCGGCCCGCCCGGCCGCGTACACCGCGACCCGGGCGCGGTCGGTGTCGGCGTAGCCGAGCAACGTGCCCAGCGCGTCGCCGGGCCGGTCGATCCACGCCAGTCCGGCCAGCGCCGCCTCGACCACCGCGACCTCGTCGTCGGCCAGGAACGGCGTCACGTCGTCGACGCCGGCGCCGGGCAGCCCGGCCAGCCGGCGCACCGCCGAAACCCGCTCCCAGGTCGACTTCCCGGGCGCGGTGGCGAGGTCGGCCAGCAGCTCGCCGTAGCGGGCGACCTGCCGCGGCAGCCACTCCCGCAGCGAATCGGTGAACGTCGGGACGAGCCGGACGTTCCGCGCGACGAACCGCCCGTGCGGCGGCCGCTGGAACACCTCGTCGAGCAGGTCGGTGCGGCGCCGGCTGATCGCGTCGGCCACCTCGCGCACCGTGACCGTGGACGAGTCGCGCCGCAGCACCGTCTCGACGCGCTCATCGCGGGTCGCGATCGGGGCCAGCCAAAGGCCGATCGCCCGCCGGACCGTGCTGTCGTCCGCCGCGGTCGTCGCCGCGCCCACCGCGGCCTGCAGCTCGGGCATCGCCCAGGCCCGCCGGTGCAGGCCCGCGGCCAGGGTCAGCACCAGGTTGTGGCGACCGGCGCGGGCGTCGGCGCCGATGCGCGAACGCAACGCGGCGAACAGCGCGTGCTCGGCGTCGCGGGGCAGGTCCTGGTCCAGCCGGTACAGCGAGAGGCCACGGGCGTGCCCGCCGGAGGTCTCCAAGATCTCCAGACCGCTTTCGACCATCCCGGCGTGCGCGCTCACCGTGCCCTGCCGCACGAGCCGGACGGCCAGCGTGGCGACGGCCTGCCGGGTGCCCCAGGACGCGTCCCGGGCCTGGACGGCGTCGGCGCCCAGCTTGACCAGCACGGCCACGTCGGCCGACGCCAGCAGCCACCCCGGGATGGCGGCGATCGCGTCGAGCGCGGCGTGGCGGACCGGGTCCTGCTCGTTGGGCAGCCGGGTCAGCGACGCCAGCAGCCGCGCCACGACGTCGGGGTCGCGGGTGGCCGCCGCCGCGCCGATCAGCAGCGGGTAGGCGAGGGCGCGCTCCGCCGCGGTCGGCCGGGCGGTCGCGGTCCGCAGCGCGGGCTCGGCTTCCGCCCACGGCAGCCGGGCGGTGGCCGCCCGCCGCCGGCCGGGGTCGTCGGCCACCGGGTGGGTGGCGAGCAGCCGCCGGGCCAGCTCGTGCCGGGCCCGCCACGGCAGGACGTCGAGCAGCGTCAGGGAAAGCCCGGCCTGGTGCAGATCGCGTTCGCCGAGCGCACCGGTGAGCACGAGCGCGCGCCGGGCGGGCGGCAGGCCGCGCAGCAAGGCCGTCAACGAAGTTTCCGCGGGGAGCAAGGTGCGCGCGAGCGCGATCAGGGACGCGTCGGACGCGCCGCGCAGCGCGCGTTCGAGGCTCCGGCCGGACCGGAACCGGACGTGCCGCGCAGGCTCGGCGAGCAGGGCGACGATCCGGTCCGGAGCGGCCGCGGTCGCGGTGGCCAGCCAGCTTTCCGCGCCGCGCGGCAGCCCGGTGACCGGCCCGGACTCCGTCAGCAGGTCGACGAACCGCCCGGCGTCGTGCCGGACGAGGTGCCCGAGCGCCGGCCCGAACCGCGCCCAGACGGCGCCCCGGCCGGCCTCACCGGCTTCCTCCAGCCGGCGGCGCAGGTGCGCGAACACGACGGCGGGATGCCGGCGGGCCAGCGCCGCCAGGTTCGGCACGGCGAAGTCGAGCTCCGGCAGCAGCGCCGCCACCGTGGCGGAGCCGCACGCCGGCAGGATGGCGGCGGCTTCGCGGTCACCGAACCGGTCGCGCACCAGCGGCAGCAAGGTCTGCGCCCACTCGGCCGCGCCGGCGGCGCGCACCACCCGGTACAGGGTGTGCCGCCACGCCAGGGGCGCGGCCGGCAGCGCCTCGACGACGACGTCGAAGTGCCGGCCGCGGCGCGCGCAGTGGTCGAGCGCCGGGCCGGCGACCGCGGCTTCCGCCGCGACGACGCAGCGCCTCAGGTGGGTGTCGTCACCCGCGACGACCGCCATCATCGCCGCCCAGGCCCGCGGGATCCCCGGCGTCGCGTCGAGCTCCGCGAGCAGCGCGCTCAGCTCGGGCGTGCCGGCCAGCTCGCGGGCGGTTTCGGCGAAGACGCGCCGCCGCGCGGGCGCGGCCAGCGAGTCGACCCGGCCGAGGAGGGCGTGCATGTCCATTCGGGACATTGTTCCCGATCACCCCGGCCGGGCCAACGGAATTCAGCGGGCGCCGGTGAACCCGCCGTTGATCACGTCCCACGGCTCGGTGGCACCCAGCTCGGTGTAAGTGCCCTTCTCGAGGACTTCGCGGGTCGCGCGCACGACGAGCGAGTACGCCGCGAACGCGACCGACGCGCCCAGGCTGACCCGGCGCACCCCGGCCTCGGCCAGCTCGGCGATCGAGGGCGCGCCGGGGCCCGCCATGATGTTCACCGGGACCGGCGACTCGCCGACGAACTTCGTGATGACGTCGAGGTCCGTGAGGCCCGGGACGAAGATCGTGTCCGCGCCGGCGGCGGCGTAGGCCCGGGCGCGGCGCAGGGTTTCGGCGTAGCGGCCCTCGGGGGCGCCGATGCCGGCGAGGTAGACGTCGGTGCGTGCGTTGATCGCGAGGTTCGGCAGCCCGGCCGCGGTCGCGGCGTCGCGGGCGGCCTTGATCCGCGCGGCCTGGGCGTCGTCGTCGAACAGCCCGCCCGCGGGCGCGCCGCTGTCTTCGAGGTTGACGCCGACGGCCCCCACCTCGACGACGGCGCGGACGGTCTCGGCGACGTCGGCCGGGTCCGGCCCGTAGCCGCCTTCGATGTCGGCGCTGACCGGGACGTCCACCGCCGCGGCGATGTCGCGGACGACGGCCACCGCCCGCTCGCGGGTCAGGTGCTGGCCGTCGGGCCGCCCGCCGGCCCAGGACACCCCGGCGCTGGTGGTGGCGATGACCTTCGCTCCCGCGTTCGCGGACAACACGGCGCTGCCGGTGTCCCAGGCGTTCGGCAGGACGTAGATGCCGTCCTGGTTGAGGTGCTGCAGTTCGTCGGCTTTCCGCTGCCGTGCTTCGCTCATGAACGGAAGCTAGCAAAGTGCGAAAAGCCTGTGGTCACAGGGGATTTGGCTTGGATTTCCCAAGTCAGACCGAGTACCGGAAGTCGATGTCGTCCGCCGGCACGACGTGGCCCTCGTCGTCCACGAAGGCCACGCGGACCGGCCGGTCGGAACCCAGGGTCCGGCCGACTTCGGTCAGCGCCACGCTGTCGGGCCGCGGCCGGTGGACCTCGCCCCACTGCTGCAGCGCCGCCAGCGCCAGCCGCAGCTCTTCGCCGGCCGGTGTCAGGCCGTACCGGAACCGGCTGCGCTGCCCCGGCTCCTGGTAGGGCTCCTTGGTGAGCAGCCCCTCGTCGACGAGCTTGGTGAGCCGTTGGCCGAGAACGTCCGGCGCCACGCCGAGAACGGTCTGGAAGTCCTTGAAGCGCGTCACGCCGTTGAGGGCCGCTTCGCAGAGCAGGCGCAGGCTCCACTTGTCGCCGACGGCGGTGAGCACGCGGCCGATGGTGCAAGAGCCGTGATCCGGGGTCGCGCTGACGGGTTGTGCCATGCGACGACGGTACCGGCCGGTGTGGGGCACGACACGCGGGTCGCGGCGTTGACTTCAAGTGCTTGAAGTTCTGCATGCTGGTCCCATGACAGCAGGCCTGACGATCCTCGAGGCGTCCCGGCGCAGCGGGCTGAGCGAGCCGACCTTGCGCTACTACGAGCAGATCGGGCTGGTCGGCCCGGTGCCGCGGGACCCGAGCAGCGGGCACCGGCGCTACGACGCCGAGACCATGGACGTGCTCGACTCGCTGGGGTGCCTGCGCTCGGCCGGCATGCGGGTCGAGGACCTGCGCCGCTACCTGGAGCTGCTGGCCCGCGGCGACGCGGCCGCGGCCGAGCAGCGCGACCTGTTCGACGACCACGCCGACCGGCTGGAGGCCGAGATCGAGCGGTTGCGGCTGCGGCTGGAGTACCTGCGGCTGAAGGCCCGGCTGTGGGATGCCCGCGACCGGGGTGACACGGGTACGGCGCGGGAGCTGGTCCCTCGGCTGCTGGCGCTGATCGACCGATTCTGACTCACGAAGGACCGAACTTGAACGACAACCGAGCACTCGTCCTGGTCACCGGCGGCACCGGCTACCTCGGCGGGCACACCATCACGCGGCTGCTGGCCGACGGCCACCGCGTCCGCACCACCGTGCGGGACCTCGGCCGGGCGGCCGAGGTCCCGCACGACGAGGTGGAGGTCGTGGCCGCCGATCTCGGCGCCGACGACGGCTGGGCCGCGGCCACCGAAGGCGTCGACTACGTGCTCCACGTCGCGTCCCCGTTCCCGCCCAGCTCGCCCGCCGACGACGACGAGGTGATCCGCCCGGCCCGCGAAGGCACCGTGCGGGTCTTGGCCGCCGCCCGGGAAGCCGGTGTCCGGCGCGTCGTGCTGACCTCGTCGTTCGCCGCCGTCGGGTACAGCGCCGTGCCTCGCGCGGAGTACACCGAAGCCGACTGGACCGATCCCGCCGACCCCAACACCGCCTACATCCGGTCGAAGGTCATCGCCGAACGCGCCGCCTGGGACCAAGTGCGGTCGGCGGGCGGTCCGGAGCTGGCGGTGATCAACCCGGCCGGGATCTTCGGGCCCGTCCTGGGCGGGCGCCTGTCGTCGTCGGTGGGGCTGGTGCGGGCGATGCTCGACGGCGCCATGCCGGTGGTGTCGCCGCTGCACTTCGGCGTCGTCGACGTCCGGGATGCCGCCGACCTGCACGTGCGGGCGATGACGCACCCGCGGGCGGCGGGGGAGCGGTTCCTCGCCGCGGCCGGGCGGTCGATCAGTTTCCTCGAACTGGCGAGGATCCTGACGGAAAGCGGGTACGAAGTGTCCACAGAGGAGCTGACCGCCGAGCAGGTGCGGGCCGACCCGGCGATGCGGGAAGCGGTCGCCCGCCTGGGACACGTGCCCGTCATCCGCACCGGGAAGGCGCGGGACGTGCTCGGCTGGCGGCCACGGCCGGTCGAAGAGACCCTGGCCGACACCGCCCGCAGCCTCTAGGCGGCGGCCTTCAAGGCCAGCAGGCTCTCCGCCGTCTCGGCGATCGTGTCCTCGATCGGCCGCGGCGACCAGCCCAGGACGCGCTCGGCCTTCGCCGACGTCGCGTCGAAGTTCTTGCCCAGCTGGGGAAGCACCGCGCGCATGCCCGGGTTGAGGCGGCCGAAGAGCCGGGCCGCCCAGACCGGCAGCTCGCGTGTCGGCACCTTCGAAGCACGTTCGCCCAGGCGGGCGCGCAGGATCCGGGCGACCTCGCGGATCCACAAGCTGTGCCCGGCGGTGGCGAGGAACCGCTCGCCCGCCGCGGCGGGGTCCGTCATCGCGCGCAGGTGCAGGTCGGCGACGTCGCGGACGTCGACGAACCCGCTGGCGAACGGCGGCAGGGCGGGCATCTCGCCGTCGAGCATGCGCTGCACCAGGTTCAGCGACGGCGAGTAGTCCCCGCTCAGCACCGGGCCGAGCACGCCGACCGGGTTCACGACCGCGAGCTCCGGGCCGCTCTCGGCGACGAACTCCCACGCCGCCTTCTCCGCCAGGGTTTTCGACTTCTGGTACGGCGCGATCCCGCCGTCCACATTGGTCCAGTCGGCTTCGGTGAAGACGCGGTGCGCCTCGGGGTGGCCGTACCCGACCGCGCCGAACGCCGAGGTCAGCACGACCCGCTTCACCCCGGCCGCGCGAGCCGCGCGCAGCACCCGCAACACGCCTTCGCGCGCCGGGACGACCATCTCGTCGTCGGTGCGCGGCAGGCTGGTCAACGTCGGGGAAGCGACGTGCAGCACGTAGTCGCAGCCTTCGACCGCCGCCGCCCAGCCGGCGTCCTGCTGCAGGTCGGCCTGCAGCACCGTGACCTTCGCGTCTTCGGGTGCCCCGCCGGCGCGCAGCATGGCCCGCAGCTGCGGTTCCTTCTCCAGGTTCCGCACGGTGGTGCGCACCGAGTGTCCTTCGGCCAGCAGGGCGAGCACGCAAAAGCTGCCGATGTACCCCGAGCCACCGGTGACCAGAACTTCCGCCATTACTCCAGACCTTTCAACATGCGGAGGATTCTCCGCGTCTTTCTCCGAAACTAGCGGAGAGTTCTCCGCATGTCAAAAGATGAGGCATGATCGAGGGATGACGGATGGGACGTACGGCACCCAGCGCAAGGCCGCCGCGCGCAACCGGGTCGCGATCATCGAGGCCGCGCACGAGCTGTTCGCGCAGAACCCGCTGGTGTCGTTGAGCGAGGTCGCGAAGCGCGCCGGCGTCGGCGCGGGCACGCTCTACCGGCACTTCCCGGCCCGCGAGGACCTGATCCTGGCTGCCTACCAGCACGACATCGAGCGGCTGACCACCACTGCCGACGAGGTGCTGGCCCGGCACTCGTCCGCGAAGGCCGCCTTCGTCGAGTGGTTCGAGACGCTGTCCGCCTACATCCGGGTCAAGCACGGCCTCGGCGACGCCCTGCACAGCGCGGCCGCGCAGGAAGTGGTCGCCGCCGCGTGGGGGCCGGCGTCGGCGGCGGTCGCGAAGCTCGTCGAGGCGTGCGTTGCCGAGGGCACGATCGCGCCGGGGCACGACCCGGCGGACATCATCATGCTGATGAGCTTCCTGTGGCGGGTGGCGAACAACGACGAGGGCGCGGCCCAGGGCCGTCGCCTCGTCGCCGCCGTTTTCTCCGGCCTGGAGGCGCCGCCCCGGCCGTTGTGACGCGCTTCCGGTGATCTTGCGGGCGGGCGCTGCCGCGAAATCGGCCCTTGACAAGCCCGCGGGCGCCCTTCAATCTCTCTAATTAACCGTACGGTTCATACCTGACCGGTTAGTTACCTGGACTGCAGTGGCGCACCCACGGAGGAGATTGACGTGACCGATCGTCCGGATGGCGCGGCCCCGCCCGTGGGCAGGCCCGCGAAGGCGGCCTTGGCCGCGTGGATCGGCAGTGCCCTCGAGTACTACGACTTCTTCATCTACGGCACGGCGGCCGCGCTGGTCTTCAACAAGATCTTCTTCCCGGCCTCGTCGCCGGCGACCGGCACGCTGCTGGCGCTGTCGACCTTCGGCGTCGGCTACGTGTCGCGGCCGCTCGGCGCGCTGCTGCTGGGGCACCTGGGGGACAAGTTCGGCCGCAAACGCGTGCTGCTGATCACCTTGCTGCTGATGGGACTGTCCACTGTGCTCGTCGGCTGCCTGCCGGGCTACGGGACGCTCGGCGTGGCCGCGCCGATCCTGCTCGTGGCGCTGCGGTTGCTGCAGGGCCTGTCCGCGGGCGGCGAGCAGGCCAGCGCCAACTCCATGAGCCTCGAGCACGCGCCGGAAAACCGGCGTGCCTACTACACGAGCTACACCCTCAGCGGCACCCAGGCCGGGCAGATCCTGGCGACCGCGGTGTTCCTGCCGGTCGCCGCGCTGCCACAGGAGCAGCTGCTGTCGTGGGGCTGGCGGATCCCGTTCTGGCTCAGCGCCGTCGTGGTGCTGGTCGGCTACTTCATCCGCCGCTCGCTGGAGGAGACCCCGGTGTTCCAGGAGGAGGTCGCGGCCGGCGAGGTCGTGAAGCTGCCGCTGGCCGTCCTGCTGCGGGAGCACTGGGCCGACGTCCTGCGCGTGGTCGTCGCGGCGCTGATCGCGTCGGTCAGCACGATCTTCACCGTTTACGCCCTCAGTTACGCGGTGAACACCGTCGGGCTGAGCAAGACGCCGATGCTGTGGGTCGGCGTGCTGGCCAACGTGGCCGCGGTGGTGTCGATCCCGTTGTGGGCCAAGTTCTCCGACCGCTTCGGGCGCAAGAAGATCTTCATGGCCGGGTCGCTCGGCTGCGCGATCCTGATCTTCCCGTACCTCGGCGCGATCGCTGCCGGCAGCTACCTCTGGATCTTCGTCGTCGGCATCGGGATGTTCGGGATCGTCTACACCGCCACGAGTGCCGTGTGGCCGTCGTTCTACGGCGAGATGTTCCCCGCGCGGGTGCGGTTGTCGGGCACCGCGATCGGGACGCAGATCGGGTTCGCGATCAGCGGGTTCCTGCCGACCATCGCGGTCGGGGTCACGGGGACCGGCCACGGCGCGTGGGTGGGGGTCGCCGTGTTCACCGCGGCGCTGTGCCTGGTGAACGTGATCGCCGTGGCCACCGGCAAGGAGACCTACCGGGTGCCGACCGCGCGGCTGGGCCGCAAGGAGCCGGTCCGGCACGAGGTGAGCGTTCCGCAGTGAGCGAGTTCGAGGTCTACGCGCTCTGCTACGGCCGGCGCACGGGGTACCGCGGGGAGCACTTCCTGGGCTACGGCAAGGATTCCGCGGTGCCCCACCCGACCGCCTACTACGTCTGGCTGGCGGTTTCGCCGGAGCACACGGTGCTCGTCGACGCGGGCATCCGGCCGGCGCGCGCACGTGAACTACCCGGGCTCGAGTACGTCGAGCCCGGCCGGCTGCTGGCCGGGCTCGGTGCGGTCCCGGACACCGTCGTGCTCACGCACCTGCACTACGACCACTGCGGCACCGTGGCCTCCTACCCCGGCGCGCGGTTCGTCGTCCAGCGGTCCGAAGTGGACTACTGGACCGGGCCGTGGGCCAAGCGGATCGAGCGGGAGCGGTGGCTGCTCGACGAAGTCGCGCTCGGCCACCTGCTGGCCGGGCCGCTCGACCTGCTCGACGGCGACGCCGAGGTGGTGCCCGGGCTGAGCGTCCACCTGGTCGGCGGGCACACCGCCGGCATGCAGGTGGTCCGCGTCGAGACCGCCGCCGGGCCGGTGGTGCTGGCCTCGGACGCGTGTCACTTCCACGAGAACCTCGAAGCCGACCGCCCGGCGCCGCTGCTGCACTCGATGACCGGGGTCTACGGCGCCTTCGACCGCGTCCGGGAGCTGGCCGGCGCCGGCCTGGTGGTGCCGGGCCACGATCCGGAGGTGCTGGCCCGGTACCCGCCGGTCGCCGACCGGGTCGTGCGGCTCAGCGCGTCGTCAGGTAGCTGACCAGCATGTCGGCGACCATCCGCCGGTGGTGGTCGCGCAGCGCCGGATCGAGCATGTCGCGGTCGAAGATGGCGTTGAACGTGTAGCGGTTCGCGGTGCGGAACACGCAGAACGCGCTGATCGCCATGTGCACGTCGAGCGCGTCGACGTCTTCGCGGAACTGCCCCGCTTCGCGGCCGCGCGCGAGGATGCGGGTCAGCACGTCGAGGGCCGGGTTGGCCAGGTTGGACAGCGCTTTCGACCGGGCGATGTGCTCGGCGCGGTGGATGTTCTCGATGCTCACCAGCCGCACGAAGTCCGGGTGGGACTCGTGGTGGTCGAAGGTGAGCCGCGCGAGCTGCCGGATCGCCTCGGCGGGGTCGAGGTGGTCGACGTCGAGGTGCTGCTCCAGCGAGCGGATCACCGTGTAGGCGCGTTCGAGCACCTCGACGAACAGCTGGTCCTTGCTGGTGAAGTAGTAGTAGATCATCCGCTTGGTGGTGCGGGTCTTCGCGGCGATCTCGTCCACCCGGGCGCCGTCGAAGCCCTTCTCGGCGAACTCGCGGGCGGCGGTGTCGAGGATCTCGGCGCGCGTCCGGTCCGCGTCCCGGATGCGTTCGGGACCGGCGCTCGCCACTCCGTCCGACGATGGTGCTGCCACGGACTTCCTTCCTCGCTTCGGCTGATCCGCCCACTCTAGGACGTCGCGGCCCTTCACGGAGCCGTCGACATCAGGTACAAATAACGTACTGGTTCGTACATTAGGGGAGAGCTCGTGACCTTGTCTTCCGCCGTCGAGGCGATCCGCGCGCAGGCCGCGCACGCGACGCCGGGCGCGGTCCGCACCGGGCTGGTCGGCGCGGGCATCGGGCCGTCGCTGAGCCCGCCGCTGCACGAGGCCGAGGCCCGCCGGCTCGGGCTCGAGCTGGCCTACACCCGCTTCGACCTCGACGACCACGGCGTGCCGGCCACCGCCGTCGGCCCGCTGCTGGCCGTGGCCCGGGAGGCCGGGTACCACGGGCTGAACATCACGCACCCGTGCAAGCAGGTCGTCCTCGACCACCTCGACGAGCTCTCGCCCGACGCGGCCGCGCTGGCCGCGGTCAACACCGTCGTGTTCCGCGGCGGCCGCGCGATCGGGCACAACACCGACTGGTCCGGCTTCGCGCGCGGCCTGCGGACCGGGCTGCCGGACGCGGACCTCGGCGCGGTCGTGCTGCTCGGCGCCGGCGGGGCCGGCGCCGCGGTGGCCCACGGGCTGCTGACGGCCGGCGCGGGCCGCGTCCAGGTCTTCGACCTCGACACCGGCCGGGCCGCGGAGCTCGCCGCCGCCCTCGCCGGCCGGTTCGGCGCCGGCCGTGCGTCGCCGGGCACGGACCTCGAAGCGGCGCTCGGCGCCGCGGCCGGGCTCGTGCACGCCACCCCGACCGGGATGGCCGCGCACCCGGGGCTCCCGCTGCCCGCCGCACTCCTGCGCCCGGACCTGTGGGTGGCCGAGGTCGTCTACCGCCCGCTCGACACCGAGCTGGTCCGCACCGCGCGAGCGCTCGGCGCGCCGGTCCTCGACGGCGGCCGGATGGCGGTGTACCAGGCCGCCGAGGCCTTCGCGCTGTTCACCGGCGTCGAACCCGACTCCGCGCGGATGCTGCGCCACTTCGCCGCGCTCACCGAAAGGCAGCCCGCCGATGTCCTCGACTGAAGCCCGCCGTTCGATCGCCACGGTCTGCCTGTCCGGCACCCTGGAGGACAAGCTGACCGCGGCCGCCCGGGCCGGGTTCGACGGGGTGGAGATCTTCGAGAACGACCTCGTCGCCTCGTCGTGGCCGGCGAAGGAGATCGGCGAGCACTGCGCCGAACTGGGCCTGTCGATCGACCTGTACCAGCCCTTCCGCGACTTCGAAGCGGTGCCGCCGGACGTGCTGGCCCGCAACCTGCGGCGCGCGGAGCTGAAGTTCGACGTCATGGCCGCACTCGGCGCCGACACGATGCTGGTGTGCTCGTCGGTGTCGCCGGACGCGGTCGACGACGACGACCTCGCGGCCGAGCAGCTGCACCTGCTCGCCGACCGCGCCGCGGCGCGCGGGATCCGGATCGCCTACGAAGCCTTGGCGTGGGGCCGGTTCGTCAACACTTACGAGCACTCGTGGCGCATCGTGCGCCGGGCCGCCCACCCCGCGCTCGGGCTGTGCCTGGACAGCTTCCACATCCTCTCGCGCGGCAGCGACCCGGCCGCGATCCGCACGATCCCCGGCGAGAAGCTGTTCTTCCTGCAGCTGGCCGACGCACCGCGGCTGCAGATGGACGTCCTGCAGTGGAGCCGCCACCACCGGCTCTTCCCGGGCCAGGGCGCGTTCGACCTGACGGCGTTCACCGGGCACGTGCTCGCGGCCGGCTACCGCGGGCCGCTGTCGCTGGAGGTGTTCAACGACGTCTTCCGCCAGGCCGACCCGGCGCCGGCCGCCGTCGACGCGATGCGGTCGCTGCTGGTCCTGCAGGAGTCCCTCGGTGGCACGGACCTGCCGCCCGCGCCCGCGCTGGCCGGGCCCGCGTTCGTCGAGCTGGCGGTCGACGACACGGCGGAGCCCGAGCTGGCGAAGGCGTTGCACGGCCTCGGGTTCGCCGAGACGGGGCACCACCGGTCCAAGCCCGTCCGGTTGTGGCAGCAGGGCGACGCGCGGATCCTGCTCAACGGCTCCGCCCCGGCCGGGGGCGCGTCGGTCGGCGCGGTCGCCGTCGAGAGCGCGGACCCGGCCGGCTCGGCTCGCCGGGCCCAGCGGCTGCTCGCCCCGATCCTGCCCCGCGGCCACCGCGCGGACGAGGCGGACCTGTCGGCGATCGCCGCGCCCGACGGCACGTCGGTGTTCTTCTGCCGCACCGCCGGCGAAAGCTGGCTCGGCGACTTCACGGTGACGTCGGCACCCGGTCCGTCGGCGGGGGTCACCGGCATCGACCACCTGGCCCTGACCCAGCCGTTCGACCACTTCGACGAGGCGGCGCTGTTCTACCGCGCGGTGCTCGGGCTGGCGCCGGAACCGGTGACGGAGTTCGCGGCGCCGTTCGGCCTGGTCCGCAGCCGCACGGTGGCGGACCCGTCGGGCCGCGTCCGCGTCGCGCTCGAATCGGCCCTGCTCCGGCGGGGCGACTGGGCGCCGGGGGTGCGCGAGCCGCAGCGGATCACGTTGTCCACAGTGGACGCACTGGCGAGCGCCCGCCGGATGCGCGAGCTGGGGGCGCCGCTGCTGGAGATCCCGGCCAACTACTACGACGACCTCGACGCCCGCCTGGCGCCCCCGCTGCTGCCCGAGCTGCGCGAGCAGTCGGTGCTCTACGACCGCGACGAGCACGGCGAGCTGCTGCACTTCTGCACGGTGGTCCTCGGCGGGCGGGTGTTCTTCGAGGTGGTCCAGCGGGTCGGGGGGTACGCGGGCGACGGGGCGGTCAACGCGCCGGTCCGGATGGCGGCCCAGCGCCGCGCCCGGGCGGCTTAGGGCACGGCTTCGGCGAGCGCCCGGACGACGTCCGCGCGTCTCTCCGGCGAGTCGCGGACCGTCCGGCTCAGCTCGACGTGCAGGAACACCGAGTTGTCCGCCGCGGCCGTCGCGCCCTGGGCGTTCGTCGTGCCTTCCAGGTCGCCGCACCGCTGCGCCCAGGCCCGGCAGACGGCGAACCCCGCGGCGGTGAGGCGTGCCGCCGTCCGCGGGGCCGCCGTGCCGGGTGGGGCGACGCCGGAGGAGAGCACGATGTCCGTCGTGGGCAGGTTTTCGTCGTGGAACCCGTGCAGCTGCACCTGCGCGAGCCCGCGCCCGGCCAGCTCGGCGGCCACGGCGTGGAAGACCGAGCCCGGCTCGTGCGCGACGTCCGCGGTGCCGTCGCCGGCTTTCCGGTGCGCGCCCGCGACCAGCAGCACCGAGCCCGGCACCCGCCGGAACAGGTCGACGCCGAACAGCTCGGTCCGCAGGTCGAACGCCGGGTGCGGCACCTCCACCGCGAGCGACGGCCGCGCCGACCGGTCGATCACGTACAGGCCCCACGCCCGCTCGGTCCCGGGCACGTCGACGGCGATCGTGTACGGCCGTCCGGTCGCCGGGTCGACGCCATCGCGCACCGAGAACCCGAGCGCTTCGAGGCCGGCGGGGTCGCGGCAGTCCAGGAGTGCGGCGAACCCGGCCGCGGCGCTGCGGCGTTCGGCGGTGGTGGGGGCGCGGTAGGGCTGGTCCGGGGACATCTCGTCGGTGAAGGTGGTGACGACGGTGTCGAGGCCCGGTTCTGGGGGAGCGGCGGCGCAGGAGTGCAGCGCGAAGGCGAGTGCCATGCTGGCGAGTGCGCGCCTCAGGTGGGTGCCGGTGCGGGGGTGCGGTGCGAAAACGAGTGCGCGCTTCATGGGTGTCTCGGGGCGGGGGAGGTCTTGGCCCGGCCGCTGCCGAGGACGCGGTGGTGGTCGCCGCTGTCCTGGCCCAGGTGGGTGTCGGCGCAGGAGCGCAGCGCGTCGGCGTGCGCCATGCCGGCGAGTGCGCGCCTCACAGGCGTCTCGCGGCGCGGAAGGTCTTGGCGTAGCCGCTCTCGCCGTCCAAAGTAGACCCTTTCCCGAAGGCCGGGCCCGCGGCGCGGCCGCTGATCAGCACGCGGTGGTGGCCACCGCTGTCCCGGCCCAGGTAGATGCCGGCGCGGGTCACCCCGCCGCCGTCCGGGGTGCGGGTGAAGAACACCAGGTCGCCCGCCTGGAGGCGCGAACAGTCGGTCACGCGCTGCGGCGACGCCGGCACCACCGCCGCGCCCGGGCCCGCGGCCGCCATCGCCGCCGCGGTCCGGGGCAAGGCCGGCAGCGGAAAGCCTTCGCGGAAGCCGTAGACCAGGCGCACGAACCCCGCGCTGTCGACCGCGCCGGACGCCCGGGTGAGGTAGTCGTCGTAGTCGGCGTTCGGCGCGAACGTCGCGTCGCCCGCGATGCGCCGGCCGGTCGCGTCACGCACCGGCGGCGCGCCGTCGACGTACTGGAGGGCGACGGCGAGCACGTCCGGCGCGGTGTTGTGCGTGGCCGCCGCCAGCCACGGCCCGAACCACGCCGCGCGCTCGGCGCCCGCCGCCCACGGCTGCGGTGCGAGCCGGACCCACGCGGTGCCCGTCACGGTCGTGCCCGACCGCGGGTCGCGGAAGGTGCGGGCCGGCCCGGCCAGCACGACCGTGCGGGCGCCGTCGGTGAGCGTCGCCTCGACCGCGCCGCCGGTCGTGACGACGGTCCGCGGCGGGTCGGCGAGGCGGTCGAAGCGGGTGCTCGTGCTTTCCTGAACGGGCGTGGTGGCGGGGTGGTCCTGGCGGGCGTACCACGTCGAGGCGGCGCCGGCCACGGCGATGACCAGAGCCAGTGCGAAGGCTTTGCCGCGCATCGGTTTTCTCCTCACACCGTCGGGACCAGGCCGACCAGCACGCCGCTGATCAGCACCGCGTAGCTGGCCAGGCTCACCCCGCCGGTGGCGAGCATCGTGGCCACGGGCTTCTGCCGGACGAGCTGGTAGGCGACCAGCCCGGGCACCACGAACCCGAGGGTCTGGTGCACGAACAGCAGCGGGAAGTCGGCCTGCAGGAACAACAGCAGGCTGGTCTGGAGCACGACGCCGAGCAGCACGACCGCGGCGAAGAGGCGCTTGCCGTAGAGGATCACCATGCGCTGCAACAGTTTCGTGCCGCCGAAGGTCAGGGCGGTCATCAGGACGATGATCGCCGCGCGGCGGTAGTCCTCGACCAGCGTCAGCGCGATCCAGCCGGGTGTGATCATGCCGCCGGGGGAGAGGTTGGTCGTGAGGTAGCAGACCAGCGAGAGCAGCAGGCCGATGGCCAGGCCGACGGTCGCGATCTCCGGCGCGAGCTCGGCGGCGTTCACCGGAGCTGCCAGGCGGACGGCAGCTTCGCGAGCTCGTCGAGGAGCAGCTCGCCCTGGCCGTGGATGTTGCCGATGGCGACCACCGACCGCTCGCCGCGGCCGTCGAGCAGGGCCCGGACCAGGTCCGCGGCCGGCCGGTGCCCGCCCAGGTCCAGCACCCGGTCGTGCCAGCCGCCGGGGATGGCGGTGCGGGCGCTGCGCGTCGGGTCGCCGATGAGCACCACGCGTTCCGGCGCGATCTTGGGGATGAGCGCGCCCATCTGGCCGTTGCGCTCGACGCGGTCCGGGCGGCAGTTGATGATCACGTGCAGCGGGTCGGCGATCGCGCCCTGGCGGCGGAGCTGGTCGATGTTCAGCAACGTCGACTCGGGGTCGTTCGCGGCGAAGACGTTGGCGAAGCGCACCTCGAGTTCGCCGGCGCGGTAGTGGTCGACGCGCAAGACGCCGGGGTCGGGCGGGGCGGCCCACATGCCTTCGAGGGCGAGCTGGCGGTTGACGTTGAGCAGGTCCGCCACGGCCAGCGCGATCGCGACGTTCTCCTTGAAGGTGATCCAGCCGAAGCCCCGCAGCTCTTCGTCGGTGACGGACTCCGGGTCGACGGCGATGAGGCGGCAGTCGCGTTTCGCGGCTTCCGCTCGGAGGATCGGCAGCCGGTCCTGCTCGGCGGTGACGCAGATCCCGCCGACGGGCATCGAGCGGCAGAGCGAGCGGGCGACGTCGTCGAGGGTGGGGCCCATCTCGGCGAGGTGGTCTTCGCGGACGTTGCAGAGCACGCCGATGGTGGAGCGGATCAGCTTGCTCTGGTTGAGCTCCTGCAGGTCGGGCAGCACGGCCATGCACTCCATGACCAGTGCGTCCGGGTGGTGGGCGGCGGCGCGGCGGACGATGCCGATCTGCTCGACGACGTTGGCGATGCCGAACTTGCGGTACACGGGCTCTTCGCTGCCGTCCGGGTGGATGAACCGGGCTGCGGTGCCGGTGGTCTTCGCCGTGGTCACGAGGCCGCCGCCGCGCAGGGCGCCGGCGCAGAGGCGGGTGATGGAGGACTTGCCGCGGATGCCGTTGACCAGCACGCGGGTCGGGATGTGGTGGAGGCGGGCGTAGTGCCGGCGTTGTTCGAGGACGCCGCCGAGGAACAGGATGCCCGCGCCGACCAGCAGGACGCCGTAGAGGAAACCCATGTCACGACCGGCTTCCGGCGAGCTGCCGCGTGGGCGCGGCGCGGTCGGCGAGCGCGTGTCGGCAAAGGTCCACACAGGACACGACGGTGCCGATTTCGTCCTGCCGCTGCGGAAAGACGACCACGCCGGTGTTCCCGGCCGCGACCTGTTCGGCCGCTGCGACCGCCCGCCGCAGGGGGCGCACGACGACGAGTTCGTGCCAGGCGCCGACCAGCAGCGCCAGCACGGCGCCGAGCAGGGCGGCGGCCCGCGCCCGGTCCCGCACGACGTCGTCGCGAACACCGAGCGCGGCGACCGGCTGCTCGGCGACGACCACCCAGCCCAGCGCGGTGACCGGTCCCCGCCGGGCCAGCTCCCGCGCGGAGACGAGCAGATCGCGGTCGACCCGCGCCGGCGGCGGCCCGGTCCGCGCGGCGGCGGTCGCAGCGCGAAGCCCGGGATCGGCGAGCGGGTCGAAGGCGAGGTAGCCGTGGGTGTCGACGATGGTGCGGTCACCTTGGTCGACGACACGCACCCGCGCGCCGGCGGGCGTGAGCGGCTGGGCGAGCCGGGTGACGTCGAACTCGCCGACGAGCGCGCGCCCGTCCCCGAGCCGCGCGAACCCGTAGACGACGGGCACCCGGCCGCTGGTGTTGTGCTGCCGCAGGCCTTCCCCATCGGGAACGACGCCCTCCCGCAGCGGCACCCGGCCCCGGCGCGGGCCGGCATCGCCGGTTCGGTCGGTGAGGTAGACGCTGCGGAAGGCGGGATCCTGCCCGAGGCGGTCGAGGACGGGGCCGGGGTCGCCGTCGGGGAGGAGCCGGGCGGCGGTGCGCAGTTCGGACAGGCCCCCGGCGAGGGCGGACCGCACACCATCGGCGGCCCTCGCCAGCCTCAGATCTTGGCCGGCAGCGAGGGCGGGCGGGACGTCGGCGGGCTGGGTGCCGAGGGTGAGCAGGACGGCGGCGGACCAGGTGAGCAGGACGAGCACGACCAAGCCGACGAGCGCACGGGCGGGGATGCCTCGGCGGGGTGGCCGGGGGTTGGTCGCGGTGGTGATTTTCAGGGGGCCGAGGTGGAGAGCGGTGCTGGGGTTGGTTCGGAGCTGGTCGAGTTGCACGGTGGTGGTGGGGCCGGGCGCGGTCCGCACCCGGCGGGGCCTCGCCGCCGCCGCGGCGGCGGCGATTGTGTCCGCGGGGGCGGGGTTGGTTCGCAGTTGGTCGAGCTGCAAGGCAGTGGTGGGCGCGGGGGCGGTTCGCGCCCGGCCGTGCCCCGCTGCCGAGGCAACGCCCGCAGGCGGGGGATCGATCCCCGGCTCGCCGAGCTGCAAGGCAGTGGTGGGCGCGGGGGCGGTTCGCGCCCGGCCGTGCCCAGCCGCCGAGGCAACGCCCGCCGGCGGGGGATCGATCCCCAGCTCGCCGAGCCCCACCACCGATGCGGCGCCCGCCGATCCGAAATCCGCCCGCGCACCCAACAACCGGCGGCACCGCTCCAAAGCCACGGCGACCCGCCGCAACTCCGCCACCCGCCCCGGCCGAACCCGAACACCGGGCTCCCCGGCCGCGACCGCCACCGCGTCCAGCCGCAACCGCCGGAGCGGGATCACCAACCCACGCCGCAACAACAGCGTGCTCCCCGCCCCCAGCACCAGCAGCGCACCGCCGGCCGCCAGGCCCGGCCACGGCGCCGGCGCGCTGTCCGCGGGCAGCCACGCCGCCGTCAGGACCGCCACTCCGAGGTCGCCCGCCGGGGCGTGGGCCACCACCGGCACCAACGACCCGGGGCCCGGCGACGGCGGGCCCGTGAGCACCCCCGACCCGGCCGCGGTCGCCGCCGTGGTGAGCAACCCGGCCGTGGCCCGGTCGGCGGGGGCGCCGGAGGTCTCGAGGATCCGGCCGTCGGCCGTGACGAGGCGGGTGAGGTTCGGGGCCGCCGGGAGCCGCAACCGCGTCGACACCGCCAGGACCCGGCCGCCCGGCAAGGGGGTTGTGCTCAGCAGCAGCGGCATTCCGCCCACCGGTGTCGACGCGCGCACCACCGGGCGGCCCAGGTCCGCGCCCGCCAGTGCGTCGACGGGCACCGGCTCCCCGTGCGCGGCCAGCAGGGCGCGGCTCGCCGCGTCGAGCACCACCAGACCGCGCCACGCCGGGTGGACCGCGCTCAGCTCGCTCAACGCCGGATCACTCGACGTCGCCGCGACCGCGAGGCCGTGGGCGGCCGACGCGCCGACGGCCTTGGCGAGTGCTTCGGCGTCCCGGCGTTGTCCGTCCGCGACGCCGGCCGACACCGCCGGGGCGCCACCGAAGAGTGGGCTGAGGCCCAGCAAGCACGCGCAGGCGAGCAGGACGAACAGGACGAACCCGGTCGCCGAAGGTGCGCCCGCGCCGCCGGGGAAACCGGCTTCGGGGAGGCGGGCGCGGAGCCGGCCGGCCGGGGAGGACGTTGTGCCGCGGGTGCGCATGCACGCTCCTAGCGCGGACGGCCGTTGGCGTCCGCGATGACGGGGAAGGAGGACGGGCCCGGCGGCGGGGGACCGTCGACCCGATACGTTGAATGTTAGGAAAGTTTCTTTCCGAACGGGGATCAGGATGATCCCGCGCCGGGCGGGCTGTCAAGCCCTCGGGGAACGCTGCGTATTTGGAAGGTTACTTTACTAACCGGCGAACCGGCTGTATGGTTCGTCGCACCGCCGCCTTCAAGCAGTTCTGGTGTCAACCAGTCAGCTACGGAGGACCCCTTGAGCAGACGAGTGAACGTCGCGCACCCCGAGGCCACGACTTTCCCCGCGAGGCACGGGAACTCACCCGGATTCCGGACTTCCCCCGCTCGCGCCCGCCGATAACCAGAGTTCGTCTTCGCCGCGCGATTCTTCTTCCCTATTTCGGAGGTTCCCTTGTCACGCAAGAAAACCGGCGTGCTCGTGGCCGTGGCCGCGTGTGCCGCGGCCGGGCTCGGCGCGCTGAACCCGGCCGCCGTGGCCGCATCGGCGAACGCACCCGGCCCCGGCGCCCTGACCACCTTGGACACGTCCGCGGCCAACCGCGCCGCACCGGTGCCCGGTCTCTACGACTGGAGCAAGGCCGGCTTCCGCGGCGGCCAGGACCTGCCCGGCTCGGGCGCGGTCAACCCGAGCGCGAGCTGCCGGATCACCGCGGCCCAGCTGGCGAGCACGTACAAGGTCAAGCCGGACGACGGCGTCGACGACACCGCCGGCATCCAGTCGGCCATCGACAAGATCCACTCGTCCTGCTCGCCGTCGGGCAGCTACTCGAAGCTCAGCCTGATCACCTTCCCGGCCGGCCAGCTGAACGTCTCGCACGAGATCCACGTCGACGCGAACTACCTCATCCTGCGCGGCGCGGGCATGGACCAGACCAAGTTCGTCTACAAACCCGACAAGAACACCGAATACGACGTCGTCACACCGGACGGCGACCAGTGGGACCAGCACGAGATGAACTACGAGGACGGCTCCGGCGGCTGGCTGTGGCCCGGCCGCGGCCTGTTCCGCGTGCAGTCCCGGGGTGTCGACCCCAGCTACGCCAGCCAGTACAAGTCCGCGCCGGCCAACCGCAAGGACATCTTCGAGGGCACGATCAACGTGCACTGGAAGGCGGGCGCGAAGCTGCGTGAGAAGCCCGGCGACAAGGGCTTCGCGGCCCGCACCGGCGACAAGACCGTCTACCTGGCCACCAGCGCCAAGACGACGAACATGAAGGTCGGCGGCTTCATCAACATCCGCGCCGCCAACACGATGAAGTTCTACCAGTCGATGAACGCGGTCCCGACGACCTGGCCGCTGCAGAACCTGCACATGCGCCAGCAGTGGTTCACCATCACCGCGCTCGACACCAAGAACCACACGGTGTCCATCGACAAGCCGCTCGAGTACGACGTCCCGGTCGACTCCACTTCGGACGGTTCGGCGCCGATCGACGGCGCGACCTACGCGTCCAAGGCGTCGCCGATCGTCGACCCGATCGTCGGGGTCGGCTTCGAGGACTTCTCGTTCACCCAGGTCGCGCCGCCCGGCGTCACCCAGGAGCAGGCCAAGGACAACTACGGCAACCTGGCGCCGTCGCTGGCCATGCAGGGCATCGTGTTCAAGTGGGCCGCCAACTCCTGGGTCCGCAACACGCACGCGATCATGACCGGCTCGCACCCGATCGTCACCGAGGAGGCCAAGAACCTCCAGATCGTGAACAACGAGCTCGACGGCTCGTGGAACAAGGGCAAGGGCGGCAACGGCTACTTCCGCGGCTCCCGCGTCTGGGACTCGCTCTACGTCGGCAACACCACCCGCGACCTGCGGCACTTCACGTTCCAGTGGTCGGCTTCGGGCAACGTCGTGATCGGCAACGACATCGACTCCGACTTCAACATCCACGGCGGCTACGAACGCAACAACCTGTTCGAGCTCAACACGAACAAGGTCTCCTTCGCCCATCGCTCCGGCAACTGCACGGCGCACTGCGGTGACGAAGGCGGTGACGCCCCGGACGACTCGACGTGGTTCCCGATCTACTGGTCGACCGGGCAGAAGGCGGTCAAGTGGTCCGGCTCTTCGGGCCCGCGCAACGTCTTCTTCAACAACACCATGACCAAGCAGGTCACCGCCGGCGCCGCGTACACGCCGTACTACCCGGACCACACGAAGATCTACCAGTTCGGCTGGGACGGCAGCGCCTTCCACCACCTGGACGTCGGCGGCAAGCCGATCACCGACTGGGCGCACAACGAGCAGAAGGACTACACCCACGGCCACGGCGTCGACGACTCGAAGACGAGCACGGCGAAGTCGCTGTTCCTCAAGAACGCCGGCTGAAGGGAGCGCGTGATGTTCAAGACCCTCGCGGCGCTGTCCCTGGTGGGGCAGCTCGTCCACCCCGCGGCCACCACGATCGACGTCTCGACGGCCGCCCAGCTGACCGCGGCCCTCTCGGCGGCCAAGCCGGGCGACACGATCAAGCTGGCCGACGGCGACTACAGCGGCGCGTTCGTGGCGGCCAAGCCCGGCACCGCGGCGGCGCCGATCACCCTCGTCGGCGGCGCGAAAGCCGTGCTGCACGACCCGTTGTTCAACCCCGGCGACACCGACTGCCCGTCCGGGCAGACCGGGTACGGCCTCTGGCTGCAGGGTGCGAACTACTGGAACCTCAAGGGGTTCACCGTCAAGGACTCGAAGAAGGGGATCGTGCTGGACGGCGCTTCGCACGTCACCATCGACGGCGTCACCGTGCACGACATCGGCTACGAAGGCGTGCACTTCCGCAAGAGCAGCGCCTACGGCGTCATCAAGAACTCGACCGTCTACAACACCGGGAAGGAGCAGCCGGGCTACGGCGAGGGCGTCTACCTCGGCTCGGCCAACAGCAACTGGGAGTGCTACGGCGCCAACGGCGGCAAGGACCCCGACGCGAGCAACTACGTCCAGGTGCTCGACAACAAGATCGGCCCGAACGTCGCGGCGGAGGGCGTCGACATCAAGGAAGGCACGCACGACGGCGTGGTCTCGGGCAACACGCTCGACGGCACCGGCGAGAAGAACCAGAATTCCGCCGACTCCACGATCGACCTCAAGGGCGACAAGTACACGATCACCGGCAACAAGGTCACCCACCCGTACCTCGACGGCTTCCAGACGCACAACGTCTGGGGCAAGACCGGCTGCGGCAACACGATCACGAAGAACACGTTCACGCTGACGAACGCGCAGGGCTGGGGGATCAACTCGACCAACCAGAGCAGCTGCGTGTCGCAGAAGACGCCGAACGTGATCGGCGCTTCGAACACGGCGACCGGCGGGAAGGGGGTGTCGAAGACCCCGCTCACCCCGGGGAGCTGACCAGGTGACCCGCGTCGCCGCCTCCCGCCAGAGGCGGCGGCGCGGGCCCCGGTGCCTTTAGGCTGGCCGGGTGAACGAGCCGACCCCGCCGCGCATCCTGGTGATCGAGGACGCCGACGCGATCCGGCTGCCGGTCGAGTCGGCCCTGTCCGCCGCGGGGTTCTCGGTGCGTTCGCGGCCCGACGGCGCCGAGCTGGAGACCGAGCTCGCCACCGCCCGCCCGGACCTGGTGGTGCTGGACGTCATGCTGCCCGGACGCGACGGGTTCGAGCTGCTGCGGGTGATCCGGCGGACGTCGGCGGCCGGCGTGGTGATGCTGACCGCCCGCGACGGTGTCGAAGACCGGCTGCGCGGCCTCGGCGAAGGCGCCGACGACTACCTCGTGAAGCCGTTCGTGCTCGCCGAGCTGGTCGCGCGGGTGACCGCGGTGCTGCGCCGGACCGGGCGCACCCGGCCACCCGTCGAAATCGGCGAGCTGGTGATCGACGTCGAGGGCGGCCGGGCCCGCTACGGCGCCGCCGACGTCGAGCTGACCTCCACCGAGTGGAAGGTGCTGGTGTACTTCGCCCGGCATCGCGACCGGGTGGTCTCCAAGACGCAGGTCCTCACCGCGGTGTGGGGCTACGACGACTACGCGCCGAACCTCGTCGAGGTGAACGTCAGCACCCTGCGCCGCAAGCTCGAGGCGCACGGCCCGCGCGTGCTGCACACCGTGCGCGGCCAGGGCTACGTCCTGCGGGGTGAGCCGTGAGCCTGCGGCGCCGGGTCACCGTCACCGTGCTGGTGGTGCTCGCGGTCGTGCTGGTCGCGGTCGGCTTCGTCGTCGACACCGTGTTCCGCGCGCAGGCCGAGCGGGACGTCAGCGCGGTGCTCACCGCGCGCGTCCAGCTGGCCCAGCAGCTGGCCAAGCAGAACGTGGCGCCGCAGAACCTGCTGCGGCGCGTCGAGACGCGCGGGGTGCAGGGCGCGCTGTCGCTGCCCGACGGCACGTTCTTCGGCGCGGGTGACCTCCCGCCCGACGCGCGGATCCGCCAGGTGCGCGCGACGCTGACCGGGCCGCCGCGGATCGACGGCGCGAAGCTGACGCTCACCGCGGACGAGTCCCTCATCGCGGCCGCCGAGCAGAGCCTGCGGTGGGTGCTGCTGGCGACCGGGGTGGCCGCGCTGCTCGTCGCCGCGGTCGCGCTCGTGCTGGCGGTCCGGTTCGCCCTCGCGCCGCTCGACGCCATGACGCGCTTGGCGCGTTCCATCGTCTCCGGCGGGCGAGGTGGCCGGCTCGCGCCTCAGCGCACCTCGACCGAGCTGGGCCGCACGGCGGCGGCGTTCGACTCCGCCCTCGACGCGCTCGAAGGCGCCGAACGGGCCGCGCGGGCGTCGGAAGAACGGACGCGGCGGTTCGTCGCCGACGCCGCCCACGAGCTGCGGACCCCGCTCGCGGGGGTGCAGGCCGCGGCCGAGGCCCTGCTGCAGCAGCCGCCGGACACACCGCACGAGCAGCGGGAACAGCTGCAGCTGCTGGTGATCCGCGAGTCGCAACGGGCCGGGTGGCTCGTCGCCGACCTGCTGGACCTGGCCCGCCTGGACGCGGGTGCCGAGCTCGAGCGGCTCCCGGTGCCGCTGCTGGAGCTGGTCCGGGCTCAGGCGGAGCAGCTGGGGCTGACCGCGCCGGCGGTCTCGGTCGAGGTGACGGGCCCGGACACGGTCGTGCTCGGCGACCGCGCCCGGCTCACGCAGATCCTGGCCAACCTGACGGGCAACGCCGTCCGCGCGATGGCCGGCCGCGGCACGCTCACGCTGGAGGTCACGGCGGATGGTGTGACGGTGACGGATTCCGGCCCGGGCGTGCCGGGGCCCGAGCGCGAGCGGATCTTCGACCGCCTGGTCCGGCTCGACGAAGCCCGTGGCCAGGGTGGTTCGGGCCTGGGCCTGCCGATCGCTCGTGGGTTCGCCCGCGCGCACGGTGGCGACCTGTGGTGCGAGGCGGCGCCGGGTGGGGGAGCGCGGTTCCGGCTGGCCGGGCTGCCGCAGTCGTGAGTGTTCAGGGCGGTTCTAACCGCCCTGAACACTCACGACCAGCCGCGGCAGGGCGTCAGGCGAAGAGGTCTGTCATGCGGCCGTTGTGGCCGGGGAGCACCTGGCCCGCGTCCGCGCCCAGGACGTCCTCCAGCAGCGTCGCGTAGATGTCGCGGAAGTCGGTGGTGAGCTTCAGATCTCCGTCGTCGAGGTCGGTCAGGCTGGGCTCCGCGCCGTGGAAACCGCCCTTGACCTTCGGGCCGAGCACGAAGACCGGGCCCGCCGTGCCGTGGTCGGTGCCCTGGCTCGCGTTCGCCGTCACGCGCCGGCCGAACTCCGAGTAGACCAGCACCGTGGCCTGCTTGCCGCGGTCGGTCTTCGCCAGCCGCTGGGCGAACGGGGTCAGCGCGCCGTCCAGCTCGGTCAGCAGCCGCTGCTGGGTGCCGCGTTCGTCGGCGTGCGTGTCGAAGCCGCCCAGCGACACCGAATACGCGCGCGTCGGCACGCCCGCCTCGATCAGCCCGGCGACGACGTCGAGCTGCGCCGCCAGCTCGCCCTTGGCCTTCTGCCCGTCCTTCGTGGACTTCCCGAACGTCTGCGCCGCCCGGTGCAGGTCGGTCACCGACCGCGCCGCGCGTGCCTGCCAGTACCCTTCGCCGGCCTGGGCGGCGCCGAGGCCGCCGAACGCCTGGCCCAGCGCGCCGTCCGGGAGCTTCAGCCCGCCCACGGGCAGCGAGGCCGCGGCGGTGCGCTCCCCGGCCAGCAGCGGCGGCAGCACCGGGTCGACCGACACCGCGCGCAGCGGGTCGTCGCCGGTCGCGTCCAGCCAGCGGCCGAGCCAGCCGGTCGGCACCGACGTCTCCGGCGACGCCGTCTGCCAGATCGCCATCGAGCGGAAGTGGCTGTGGTCCGGTTTCGGGTAGCCGACGCCGCGCAGCACCGCGAGCCGACCGCCGTCCCAGAGGCCCTTGAGGCCCTTCATGCCCGGGTTCAGCCCCAGCCCGTCACCGAGGTCGAGGACCTCTTCCGGTCGGTAGGCCAGCTCGGCCCGGGCGCTCTGGTAAGCCGGGTCGCTCGCCGGGACGACGGTGTTGAGGCCGTCGTTGCCGCCGTAGAGGGTGACGACCACGAGCACGCCCGCGTCCGGGTCGAGGGGGTCGATCTCCGCGGCCGACATGAGGTGGCCCCAGTCGACCTGCGTTGCGCCGGCGGCCAGTGCCGCGGCGGCCGTCACGCCGGTCGCGGTGAGGAACCTGCGACGGTTCACCTGCTGCACTCTTCGTCACCCGCTCACTACGTATTCGGGGGCACAAGCGGCCACTGTGGACAGTTGCCGCGCGTTGCCGGCGACCCCGGCCAGCGCGGCACGCGTGCGGTCCGACCAGGCGTCGACGCCGAGCAGGTCGCCGATCGCGGCGACCTTGTCCCGCGCCTTCGTCACCGCGCCGAGGTCCGCGTGCGCGGCGACCAGCTGCGCCGCGTGCAGGCGCGCCACACCCGCCGACGTCGTCAGCCACGCGCCGCCGGCCGCCCAGCCCCCGACGCTGGGCGGCTGGAAGGGCACCTGACCCATCCCGCGCAACGCGGCCGACAGCTGCGCGCGGGTCTTCTCGTCGAGCTTCCCCGGCCGCACGCCCAGGGCGCGCAGGAGCCCGGCCAGCCATTCGACCGGCTGCTTGACCAGCGACGTCGCGCTGTCGTGGAACGCCGGTTCGTCGGTGATCGCGCGCAGCAGCGCCCGGATGTCGCGGCGGCTCCCGTAGGCGGCGACGAGCCGGTTGAGCGTGCCGGCCGGCGGCGGGGTCGAGGACACGAGCCGGAACCACACCCGCCCGGCCACGAACGGCGCCGATTCGGGCCGGCTCAGCACGAGGTCCACAAAGGACTGAGCAGCGAAGTCGCTTTCGGTGCCGAGGATCCGCTTGACGCCGTCGTCGTGCCGCTTGGCGACGAGCTGCGCGCCGGTGGTGCCCCGGTCGGCGGTCCAGCCGGTGAGCGCCCGGGCGGCCTCGCGGACGTCGTCTTCGGTGTAGTGGCCGACGCCGAGGGTGAACAGCTCCATGAACTCGCGGGAGAGGTTCTCGTTCGGCTTGCCGGCCTTGTTCTTGTTCCCGTCGAGCCACAGCAGCATCGCCGGGTCGACGACCATCGCCCGGGCGAGGTCGGTGAAGCTGCCGAGCGCGTGGTCGCGCTGGGTCCGGTTCTGCGCGAGCATCAGCCGCGGGCTGCGCACCTTCTGCTCGCTGGTCGCGAAGTGGCCGTGCCAGAACCAGGTCAGCCGTTCGACGGACGCGAGGTCGGCGGCCGCCATCCGGTCCAGCCACCACCCGGCGGCCTGGGTCGCCTGGGCCTGCGTCTGCTTGCGGGCCTGCTGCTTGGCGGCCTGGTCGGCGTTCTTGCCTGGCTTGTCCGGCGGCGGGCCGGGATCGGGCATGGGGGTCGCGGCCGCGCCGGCGTCCGGGCCACCGGCCAGCAGCCGGTCGCGGGTCTCGGCGAACCCGCGGTCGAGATCACCGGCCCGCGGCCCGAAGCCGAGGCGGTCGTGCAGCCGCCGGACCGCGGCTCGTTCGGAGAGCACCACCATACGGGTGATGGTGCCCTGCTCAGGCGGGGTGAAGCGACCGGCAGGCGGGTTCCTTAAGCCGATCCACAGCTGGGCCGACGGCGGAGGCGGGCGCGGCGCAGGACCGGCGCGGAGCCTCGGCGGCCGGTCGGGCATCGCGGCCAGCTGCCGCCGGCTTACGCGCAGAGCCTGGTCCGAGGAGGGCCGGCGGCGGAACCAGACCCGGCGCGAAGCTCGGCGGCGGGTGGGGCGCCGGAGCGACCCGCCGCGGGCGCTCGGGCGAGCGGCTGACGGTTCCTCAAGCCGACCGCATCCGCGGATCCTGCGACGGGTCGGCGTACATCGGCGGGCACCCACCCTCGGCCGCCTCCGGGCACAGCTCGAAGTGCCACGGCTCGTTCCGGTACACCCGGCACAGCCCGTACGCGGCGCCGTGCTCCGAAAGCCACGCCGCCGCGGCGGGCGGGCCGATGTCGACCGCCAGTCCGCGCACGTGGGCCGACGTCTCCGGGGTGGCCACCCAGCGGGCCGCCGCCTCCTCCGAGCCGTACCTCGCCACCGCCTCGCGCCGCAGCCGGGCCTGGTGCTCGGGGGAGCGCCAGCCGCTGTTCACCACGAAGCCGACGTCCGCGGCCGCGCGGCGGAGGGCGGTCCGCAGGCCGGGGTCGAGGTTGGCCACCGCCGGGACGTCGTCGAACACCGTCACGGCGCCGAGCGCCGGTTCGCTGGAGGGCATGCCTCCAGGAGAGGCCACGCCGTGTTGCCGGCCCGTATCCGGTTTTCGATAAGCCCGCGATAAGGGCCGGTCCGTAGCATCGAAGCATGCGTGTGCTGCTCGTCGAGGACGAACCGTACCTGGCCGAGGCCATCCGCGACGGGCTGCGGCTGGAGGCGATCGCGGCCGACATAGCCGGCGACGGCGACACCGCGCTCGAGCTCCTGGGCGTCAACTCCTACGAGCTCGCCGTCCTCGACCGCGACATCCCCGGCCCGTCCGGCGACGAGGTCGCGCAGCGGATCGTCGCCTCCGGCAGTGGCATCCCGATCCTCATGCTCACCGCCGCCGACCGGCTCGACGACAAGGTCACCGGGTTCGAGCTCGGCGCCGACGACTACCTCACCAAGCCGTTCGAGCTGCAGGAGCTGGTGGTCCGGCTGCGGGCGCTGGATCGCCGCCGCGCGCACCACCGGCCGCCGGTGCGGGAGCTCGCCGGGCTGCGGGTGGACCCGTTCCGCCGCGAGGTCTACCGCGACGGCCGGTACGTCGCGCTGACCCGCAAGCAGTTCGCGGTGCTGGAGGTGCTCGTCGCGGCCGAAGGCGGTGTCGTCAGCGCCGAAGAGCTGCTCGAACGGGCCTGGGACGAGAACGCCGACCCGTTCACCAACGCCGTCCGCATCACCGTCTCGGCCCTGCGCAAGCGGCTCGGCGAACCCTGGCTGATCGCCACGGTCGCCGGCGTCGGCTACCGGATCGACACCGGCCACGACCGTGGGTAGGCCGCCCGGGCTGAGCGTCCGCCTCAAGCTCACCCTGAGCTACGCCGGGTTCACCATGCTCGCGAGCGTCGTCCTGCTCGGGGCCATGTGGTTGTTCCTGCTGTACTACCAGCGGCTGGGCCTGGAGACCATGCCGGTGGTGATCTCGCCGCCCGGGCGCGCCCTCATCCGCGCCTTCGTGCCGTCCGCGATCGCGGTGCTGGTCTTCATGCTGGTGTTCGGCCTGGCCGGGGGCTGGTTCCTGGCCGGGCGGATGCTCGCGCCGCTGACCCGGATCACCGACGCCACCCGCACCGCCGCGGCCGGGTCGCTCTCGCACCGCGTCCGCCTCCCCGGCCGCCGCGACGAGTTCCGCGAGCTCGCCGACGCCTTCGACACCATGCTCGAGCGGCTCGAATCCCACGTCGCCGCCCAGCGGCGGTTCGCGGCCAACGCCTCCCACGAGCTCCGCACCCCGCTGACGGTCACCCGCACGCTGCTCGACGTCGCCCGGCGCGACGGCGAAGCCGGCGAACTCGTCGAGCGCCTGCACGTCGTCAACACCCGGGCGATCGAGCTCACCGAGGCGCTGCTCGTGCTCAGCCGGGCCGGCCAGCGGGCCTTCACCCGGGAGGACGTCGAGCTGTCGCTCATGGCGGAAGAAGCCGCCGAAACGCTCCTGCCGCTGGCGGAAAAACGCGGCGTCACCGTCGAGACCCTCGGCGACCCGGCCCCGGCCGCGGGCTCACCGGCGCTCCTGCAGCAGCTGACGACGAACCTGGTGCACAACGCGATCGTCCACAACCTGCCCGCCGACGGCGCGGTGTGGGTCACGACCGCCGCCCAGCCGGGCACGGTCGAACTGACCGTCGAGAACACCGGCGAAAAGCTGACCCCGCACGAGGTTTCGACGCTGGCGGAACCGTTCCTGCGCGGCGCCGAACGCACCCGCTCCGGCCACGACGGCGTCGGGCTCGGCCTGGCGATCGTCGACAGCATCACCCAGGCCCACGACGGCACCGTGACCCTCGTCCCGCGGGCCGAGGGCGGCCTCCTGGTCACGGTGCGCCTGCCGCGGTGAAGTCCTTGCGGTAAGTGTGCGAAGTGGACATTCGCCGGTACCCGATCCCTTCGTAGAACGGGTGGGACTCGGGCCGCGCGACGTTCGACCGGACCACGACCGTGCGCAGCCCGAGCTCCGCGGCCCACCGCTCGGCCGCCCGCACCAGCGCGTGGCCGACACCGGCGCGGCGGGCCGTCGCGGCCACCACCAGGCCCGTGATCTCGGCGCGCTCGTCCTGGTGCAGCATGACCGACCGCCGTTCGACGCCGACGTAGCCGGCGATGCCGGTGGCGGTGGCCGCGACCAGGACCCGCTGGGTGGCCGAAGCCAGGACGACCGCGAGGCGGCCGGTCACCGTGTCGACGTCGGCCGGGTAGCCGAGCTGGGTCAGCAGGCCGGTGAGGCGCGCGGCATCCGCGAGCCGCACCGGCCGGATCTCGTGGTCAGCCGATGGGGAAGTCAAAGTACGTGTCCGGGTAGGGTTCGTCGGTCAGCGTGTAGTGCCACCACTCGCAGTCGTACCGGCGGAAGCCGCTGGCCTCCATGATGGACCGCAGGTGCCGCCGGTTGCGTGCCTCGTCCTCGGTGATCCCGCTCGCGTCGTGGTGGGAGATCGCGTCCATCAGGTCGTGGTCGCCGCCCATCGGGGCGAGCTCGGCGGTGTCGAGGTGGTAGAGCGTCAGGTCGACCGTGCTGCCGCGGCTGTGCCCGGACTTCGCGGCCACGTAACCCTTTTCGAACATCTCGGCCCGGTCGATCTTCGGGTAGTGCCGCGGTTTCGTGCGGCCGTCCTCCGGGCGCTTCGCCCAGCGCAGGAAGCAGTCCACGGCACGTTGCGGCCGGTAGCCGTCCCACAGCAGCAACCCGAAACCGCGGGACTCGGCCTCTTCCTGGGCGCTCGCCAGAGCCACGCCCAGTGCCCGCGTGCCGACGACCCGGTTGGCCAGGTACCCGTCCACCGGCTTGCCGGTGAAGTTGTCCCACGTCGCGTACTTGGCGTCCCAGCGGATCCCGGGCGCGAACTCGTCCACGAACACGAAGCCGTCCTTCACCGGGACTTTCCCGTCAGGGCCAGCGATACCATGCGGTCGAGCACCTCGCCGAGCGGGATCCCCGCCGCGGCCATCATCCTCGGGTAGCGGCTGTAGGAGGTCATCCCGGGCAGGGTGTTGACCTCGTTGAGCACCACGGTCCCGTCACCGGTCAGGAACATGTCCACACGCGACAGTCCACGGCAGCCGAGCGCACGGTAGACGGCCTTCGCCGTCTCGAGCACGAGTGCGCGCGACTCCGCCGGGATGTCCGCCGGGACGACGAACGTCGAGTTCTCGGAGCCGCTTTCGGGGTTGGCTTCCTGGTGGATCTTGAAGAAGCCGTGGGTGAGCGCGACCCGGTCCGGCTCGCCCGCGACCAGGTCCGGATCGTTCCCCAGCAGGGAAACCCCGATCTCCTGACCGGCGACCGCCGCTTCGATCAGCACCTTCGCGTCGTACTTCCGCGCGGTCTCCACCGCCTCGGCCAGCTCTTCGCCGCTCGTCACCTTGCTGACGCCGAAGGAGGACCCCGAGCGGGCCGGCTTGACGAACACGGGATAGGTGAGCTCGCCGGGATCGACCTGCTCGTCCGCCGGCACGGTCCGGAAGTCCGGCGTCGCGATCCCCGCGGCGCGGACGACGAGGTAGGTGAGGGACTTGTCCATGCACAGCGCGGAGCCGGCGACGTCACAGCCGGCGTAGGGCACGCCGGCGAGCTCCAATAAACCCTGCATCGCGCCGTCCTCACCGAGCCGGCCGTGCAGCAGCGGCAGGACGACGTCGAGCCGGACCGCCCGGTACCCGCCCGGTTCCAGGACGAGCAGCCCGTGGACCTCGCGGTCCGGCGACAGCACGACCGGGCGGCCTTCGCTTTCCCAGCCCGGGCCGGGGCCGTCGCAGAGCTTCCACGCGCCGTCTTGGGTGATGCCGATCCAGAACGGCTCGTACTTCTCGGTGTCGAGGTGGTTCGCGACCTCGCGCGCCGACTTGACGGAGACGGGATGCTCTTCGGTGGCGCCGCCGAAGATGATCCCGACCTTGACCTTATCCATGCTGTTCCCCGCTTTCGAAGCTCAGGCAGTTGACGAGACAGTTTTCGACCGTGTCGCTCAGGGCGTGGTCGGTGTAGTAGGCCGTGTGCGGGCTGATCAGCACGTTCGGCAGCTTCTGCAGCCGCGCCAGGGCTTCGCTCTCGGGGAAGCCCTGGTGCTCGGCGTAGAAGATCCCCTCCTCGCCTTCGAGGACGTCCAGCGCCGCACCGCCCAGCCGGCCGCTTTCCAGCGCCTCGACCAGGGCTTCGGTGTCCAGGAGCGGGCCGCGGCCGGTGTTGATCACGACCGCGCCCGGCTTCAGCCGCGCGATGCGGGCCCGGTCGAGGAGGTGGTGGGTGTCCGCGGTCAGCGGCGTGTGGAGCGTGACGACGTCGCTCAGCAGCAGGAGCTCGTCGAGCGAGGTGTAGTCGGCGGAGTTGCGCGGGCGGATGTCGTGGGCCAGCACGCGGCAGCCGAAGCCCCGCAGCCGGTCCAGCACCGCGACGCCGATGCGCCCGGTCCCGATGACCCCGACGGTCAGGTCGCGCAGCTCCCGCCCCCGCACGTCGTTCAGCCGGTAGTCGTGCACGTCCGCGCGGCGGAGCAGCGTTTTGACGTCCCGCGCCACCATCAGCATCAGCATCACGGTGTAGTCGGCGACGCTGTCCGGTGAATAGGCGACGTTCCCGACGGTGATGCCGACGCTGTTCGCGTAGCCGACGTCGAGGTGGTTGAAGCCGATGCTGCGCGTGGAGATGTACCGCACGCCGGCCTGGGCGAGTGCGCGCAGGGTGGCGTTGGTGATCGCGTGCTTGTGCGCCACGCTGATGCAGCGGTTTCCGCGCGCCAGCTCGACGTTGGCCTCGGAAACCGCGGCCTCGGTGAGGGTCGGCACGACGCCGCAGCGTGGCGCCAGCTCGAGGAACAACGCGGCCTCGTCCGGCGCGCAGCCGTAGATCGTGATGCCCAGAGCCGTGTCGGTCATGCCCGCCAGTCAAGGCGAAGCGGTGTTGCCGTCCCGTATGCGTTTTCCGATACGCGGGCGATACACCGGAGCGAGCCGCCGCGGCTCACCGCGACGGCTCGCTCCGGGGCCGACTCAGAGCAGTGCGAACTTCTGCGCCGCGGAACCGTTGCAGTCCCAGATCTGCAGCCTCGTCCCGTTGCCGGTCGCGCCGTTGGGTGAGTCGAGGCAGCGACCGGACTGCGGGTTGCGCAGCGAGCCGTCGGCCTGCTGCGTCCACACCTGGCCGCCGACGCCGTTGCAGTCCCACAGCTCGACCTGGGTGCCACCCGCCGTGCCGTTGCCGTTGATGTCGAGGCAGCGGCCCAGCGTGCGCAGCGCGCCACCGGAGAGGTGGACCCAGTGCTGGTCCACGGCGAAGGACTGGCAGTCCCACAGCTGCACGGCCGTCCCGTTCCCGCCGTGGTCGTCTCCGGCCACGTCGACGCACTTGCCGCCGGGGCCGGTGATCGGGCCGCCGCCGGTGACGGCGAACTTCTGCGCCGCCGAGCCATTGCAGTCCCAGATCTGCAGGCGCGTGCCGTTGGCGGTGGCGCCGTTGGGGGAGTCGAGGCAACGGCCGGACTGCGGGTTGCGCAGTGAGCCGTCGGCCTGCTGCACCCACTTCTGACCGCCGACGCCGTTGCAGTCCCACAGTTCCACCTGGGTGCCGTTGGCCGTGCCGTTGCCGTTGACGTCGAGGCAACGGCCCACAGTGGACAGTGACGAGTCGGCGTTGTGCGCCCAGTGCTGGTCGGCGGCGTTGGTCTGGCAGTCCCACAGCTGCACGGCGGTGCCGTTGCCGCCGGTGTCGTCGCCGGCGACGTCGAGGCACTTGCCGCCAGGTCCGGAAACCGTTGCGGCGTAGGGGGGTGTCCCGGTGGAGCCGGAGTAGCCGACGGAGACCACGTTGGCCTGCACGGCGTCGTCCGCCGCGTCGGTCGGGTACCCGGCGGTCATCACGCCCTCGAAGAACGAGCCGATGGAGGCGTTGCTGTTGTCACCGCCGGTGCCGAGCACGATCGAGCCCTCCTGGTGCATCGGCGTGTAGCCGCCCGAGGGCAGGGCGCCGTTGTACCAGGTGGTGAGGCCGCCGCTCTGGGAGTTGCCGCCCTTGAGCGCGAAGGTGGTCTGGCCGTTGTTCTTCAGCAGCGCGGTGACGAACGGGGTGGCGTTGCCGCGGTTGGCGGTGTTGGAGCGGTTGCCCTGGAACAGCCCGTTTTCGAGGTCGCCCGCCACCCACGGGCCGATCCCGGTGCACGGCGGGAAGTAGCAGGTGGTGCCGAGGTTGACCGCGTCCATGTGCCCGTTGCCGGTGTCGGCGATCTGGGCTTCGACGTTGCCGTAGTCGAAGCAGCAGCCGCCGTTGACGTGGGTGCCGCTGGCGACCATGTACATGCCTTCGGGCTGGCCGTTCTGCGCGACGCCGGCCCCGACGTAGTGCCGGTACCCGGTGCCGGGGGAGACGTAGACGCCGTAGACCTTGTGCCCGCCCGCGGTGACCGGCAGGGCGGACGCGATGGCGGCGACGTCCTGGCCGCCCGCCGTGCCCGGGCCTTCGACGGTGAGGTCGTTGTGGCGCGGGGACTGGTCGTAGATCACGGTGATGGTGCAGGTGGTGCCGGCGCAGAAGGAGTCCTGCGCGGCGGCGTTGGCGTACCCGCCCGCGGCGAGCAGGCCGATGTTCGTTTCGGCGTGGTCGGAGGCGCGTTGCACGCGGTAGAGGTTGCCGCTGTAGGCGGCGTAGAGGGCACGGGTGGTGCTGTGCGCGGCAACGCACTGGGTGCCGGCGGAACCGTAGATGTCGCAGGGCAGCGGACCGGCGGCCTGAGCGGGCGAGCTCAGGCCGAGCATCGTCGCGAGGACGAGCACGGTGGAGGCGAGCAGGGCAAGGGGACGGCGCACGGGGATCTCACTCTCAAGCCGCAGGTCAGCGACCTGCGCGGATTTTTACAACGTTGTATTTCCGGGAGAGAAGGGGAGTGCGGAGAGGTTTCCGGGGATGTGGGGAAGGTTAGGACCGGGTTCTCGGCCGTGTCAACGGTTCACGGCTTTCTGGTGGTTTGGTCCATTTTTCGCGGGCTGGCGTGCCCCCGGACGGCGTAACCGCGGGATCCGTTTCGTGGCACGGAGAACGGGCGAGCACCGCGGTCGCGATGCTTGCCCGGGGCGCGGGTCAGCGGGTGAAGGTGAACCAGTTGACGTTGACGAAGTCCGCCGAGCTGCCGCCGAAGGTCAGGTAGACGTCGTGCACTCCCGTCACCGAGCGGACCACGTTCGCCGGCACGCTCTGCCACGACTGCCAGCCGCCGTTGTTGGCGAAGTCGATCTCCGCCAGCACCGGGCCGGACTGGCTGTCGACGCGGGCCAGGATCGCGCCGCTGACCCCGGCCGCCGCGCCGGAGGCGATGCGGGCCACGAACTGGCGTGGGGAGCTCGAGCCGAAGTCGACGCTCGAGTACTTCAGCCAGTCCCCGTTGGCGATCCAGCCGACGTCGGTGCCGCCTTCACTGCACGCCTCGTTCTGCGTGCCGCCCTGGGCGCTGAACGACTCCGCCTGGATGGTCGAGTACGCGCTCGTCCCGCCACCGGTGGGTGGCGGTGTCGTGCCGCCGCCCGGGCCGAGGGAGACCGTCCAGGACGTCGGCGCCGGGTCCTGGAGGTGGCCGTCGACCGGCTGCGAACCGGTCGGGCCGACGTCGTCGTACGGGAAGGCGTAGCCGATCGACGCGTGCTGGTGCACCAAGCGGGCGTAGTGGTTGGTGGTCGCGTCCTTGTAGTAGTTCGAGGGCGAGACGCCGTCGGGCTGGTTGTTGCCGCCCGCGACCAGCAGGCTGCTGCGGTTCAGCGCGGCCGCCAGCCGGGCGGCGATCGCGCCCCGCGCGTCTCCGCCCGAGTTGTACAGCGGCCCGCTCGCGCAGCCGAAGATGTCGATCGCGCTGGGCTTGGTGAACGGGACGCCGTTGGTGTTCAAGCCGCCGAACACGATGGTGTCGCCGCTGACCGTGCCGGTGTAGGCGCCGATGCTGCCCTGGCCGTTGATCGTCAGCGGCGTCGAGCGGTAGTGGTCCCAGACGGCGTTGAGGTAGTTCGTCCAGTAGCCGCCGAAGTCGACGGGGGAGTGGCCGGGCGCGAGCACCCGCACCACCTTGCCGGACGCGTCGGTGGCGACCAGCCGGTCCCACGGCGCCCCGTCGGTGTTGTGCTGGGCGCGCAGCCCGTCGGCGATGGCGCCGAGCGCGCCGTCGGGCAGCGGGCTCACCGACTGCGAGCCGGCCGCGCCGGTGGTGGCCATGGAAACCGGCAGCGCCACCATGTCGACGTAGCTGATGTTCGCGTAGAGGTTCGCGCTGTTGTAGGTGAACTCGGCGAACGTCCAGTTGGTCTGCCAGTTCGGATCCGAGCTGGTGAAGCCGGGCTGTACCAGCCCGGGCCCGGGGTTCACGAAGAACTGGATCTTCTTGTCGACGGAGAACCAGACCCGGCCGCCGATCACGTAGTCGTTCAGCGGCACGGTGACCTGGCCGCCGGAGCCGAGCGGGATCGAGTAGTCCGGGATCGGCGTCACCGGCGACGACGGGTTGGCCAGCCGCTGGAACTGGCCGCTGGCGGTGACGAAACCGGGCCGGCCCGCGGTGTCCGCGCCGCTGACGTAGGCGTAGACGGTGCCGCTGCCGGAGTTGTTCTTCAACGTCAACGGCAGGCCCGCGGCGGCGCGGGCCCGGGGTGCGGTGGCGGCGGACCACAGCGGCGCACTGGCCGCGGCGGCCACCAGGCCGGCGGTGAGGAAGGTACGTCTGGATGGCATGGCACCTCCTGGGGACGACCGGCGGTCACTGGTTCAGACCTTTCCGCCGGGCAGGGTGGCGAAACGGTAGGTACGCCGGTCTCGCGCGGTCAATATCCGGCGCCGGGGTTGGGGCACGAACGGCCCTCAACGGTGCCCTTTCGGCGCAGGCCACGCCGGGGAACCGAAAGCGCGAACCGGACGTCGGAGCAGGAGTCGGGTGTTACATTGCCCGCGCGAAATGTCACGCGAGCGGGAGGAACGCCGTGGGCTTCGAGGTCGATGTCGCGGACATCAGCAACGCGGCGGGCAAGCTCGCCGCCGGGACGCCGCCGTCGCTGACGCCCGGGGGCTCGCCGAACGTCGGCGCCACGAACCGGGCCGGCGGCTTCGCGGGCGACTACGACGTCTGGCTGCTGACCCGCCAGGAGGACCTCGAAGCCGCGCAGCAGCAGGTCGCGAGCCTGGTCGAGGCCATCCAGGCCGCCGCGAAGAGCTACGACCGCACCGACTCGGCCGCGCGTGACACCTTCTTGAAGGCCCTCGACAGCGGCTTCGAAGGGATCGACCGGTGAGCTCGGTCTTCGACAAGATCCGCCACCTCGCCGACCAGGTGGAGAAGGGCAACCCGGCCGACCTGGACGACCGGGCGCGGGCCTGCCGGGCCACGAAGGAATCCGTCCTGGACGCCAAGGCGCTCGTCGAGGCGGTCCGCGTCCAGCTGAGCGAGGGCTGGCACGGCGGCGCCGGCGAATCGGCGCTGACTTCGTTGAACGACTTCAAGAAGAACCGCGACGACCAGGCTCACGACCTCGAAGAGTCGGCGAAGTCGTTCGAGGTCGTCCGCGACGCGCTGGCGAAGGCCCAGGGCGACGCCCGCAGCCACCGCGCGGACGCCGACGCCCTGGAGAAGAAGCTCGACGGCGTGTGGAACGACCTCGCGCACGGCAAGGGCAACATCGTCTTCGCCTGGGCGGAGGACAAGGCGCTCAAGGCCCGGGCGCTGGTCGTGCTCGCCGACCTGGAGCGGATCGTCGTGGGGTACGACGCGGTCCTGCTCGCCGAAGGCCTGAAGCTGCGGAACAAGACGGGCCAGGTGTGGGAGCTCGCGGGCTCCGAGAAGCGGAACCCGGCCGAGATCGCCGCGATCATGCTGCGGGAGATCCCGGGCCTCGCCGAGCTGGTGGCGAAGGACCCGAGGCTCAAGGTCGCCGTGCTGACCGGCAACTGGGAGCTGTTGCTGCAGAACCGCGAGATCGCGCAGAAGATCTACGACTACCTCGGCTTCAAGTACGTCGCGGACGGCGACTACTACACGACCGGCGAGCACTCGGTGCAGAGCTTCCTGGGCTGGCACGACTTCTACGACAAGCTGGAGAAGCTGATCGGCGCGGACCTCGACGCGACCGGCGACGACGGCGACAACATGGAGTTCACCGACCCGAAGACCGGCAAGCAGTACCGGCTCGAGCTGTGGAAGGGCAGTTACGGGTTCGGTGGCGCGTTCGGCGGCGAAGTCGGGTTCTACACCCGCGAACCCGGTTCCGGCGACATCTCCGGCTACTACCACGCCGCCCAGGGCGACGACCAGATCAAGGTGACCCAGACGATCTACAACAAGAACGACGGGCACGTCTACTTCACCAACGACGGCCAGGGCGCCGACGGCTCCGACAAGAAGCACTTCTGGAACCTGGCGATCCGCACCGACCCGGACGTCAAGGCGAGCGAACTGGCCCAGCGCGCCACCATCGAGGTGCGCGACACCGGCATGCGCGACCGGATGTACGACGAGATGACCCGGTGGGCCGCCGCGCACCCGGACCAGAACCTGAAGGTCACGAAGACCACCGACGACCCGCCGGCGCTGAGCTACACGTGGGGGGAGAAGTGAGCCGCGCTCAGATCGAGGTCACCGGCTTGAACTCCCACTCCTCGTCGTCCGGGTCGGCGCGCCGGCTCGTGACCTCGCGGAGCCCGGCGAACACGCCGTCGACGTCGACCAGCCCGGCCACCTCGTCGGCGACGTCCCGGCCATGCCGCTCCTCGATCTCTTCGAGGCCTTCGCGCAGGGCGGTGGTCGCGGCGGTCCTCGCCGTGGCCCGCAACGCGCGGGCCAGCTCATCCGGGTCACTCATGGCTCCACTTTAGGCGGCTACCCCTGCCGCGCGGCCAGGCGTGCGGCGGTGGCGTCACGGCGTTCCTCGAAGCGCGACGCCTGCGTGTCGAGGGACTTCAGGAAGGCCGCCAGCTCCTCGCGTGCCGCCTCGCCGACCGCGCCGAGCCCGGTCAGGTCGAACACCTTCCAGTACCGCAGCAGCGGCAGCACGACGTCGTCGTGGTGGATGCGCAGGTCGTAGATGCCCGCCTTGGCGATCAGCGCCGCCTTGCGGGCGAAGCTCGGGATCACCGCACCCGGCATCGCGAAGCTCAGCACCTCGTCGGTGATCGCGCGCATCATCGCGTCCGGCGAGATCTCCAGGGCCGCCTTGACCAGGTTGCGGTAGAAGACCATGTGGAGGTTCTCGTCCGTCGACACCCGGGCCAGCAGCCGCTCGGCCAGCGGGTCCTGCGTGTAGCGGCCGGTGTTGCGGTGCGAAATCCGCGTGGCCAGCTCCTGGAACGACACGTACGCGCACACCTGCAGCAGCGGCTTGTCCCCGGAGTCGTAGCCCGCCTGCATCGTCTCCATCCGCATGCGCTCCAGCTCGACCGGGTCGACGGCCCGGGTGACCAGCAGGTAGTCGCGGATGCAGATGCCGTGCCGGCCCTCCTCGGCCGTCCAGCGGTGGACCCAGGTGCCCCACGCGCCGTCGCGGCCGAACGCGCGCTCGATCTCGCGGTGGTAGCTCGGCAGGTTGTCCTCGGTGAGCAGGTTGACCTCGAGTGCGGTCCGCGCGATCGGGCTCACCCGGGACTGCTCGGGGTCCCAGGCCTCCCCGCCGAGCTCGGCGAAGTCGCGCCCCTGGCTCCAGGGGACGTACTCGTGCGGCATCCACTCCTGAGCCGCGGAGAGGTGCCGGTTGAGGTTCTCCTCGACCGTTCCTTCCAGCTCGAACAGCAGGCGCGTGCTTTCGGGGACCGGCATGGGGGACGTCCTTCCGTACCTACGCGACCGTAACTTACGGTGCCGTAGGTACTGACAACGGACGCGGGGTCCCGGAGGTTCCCGCCGCGCCTGGCCGGCGCGAGCGGGTCCGCCGGCACGGCCGCGACCAGCGCGTCCTCCGCCCCGCCGGGCAGTCGCCGTCGCCGGCGGCTCGTCGCTCAGGCGGCGCGCCGCACCTCGTCGCCCGGGTAGGGGCCGGGCTTCGGGCGGGGCTTCCCGCCGGGGAAGGCGAGCCGCAGGATCGTGCGGTGCACCGTGCCGAGCTGCCGCGACAGCGGGCCCGTGTTGTACGGCAGGCCGTAGCGGCGGCAGATCTCCCGCACCTGCGGCGCGATCTCGGCGTAGCGGCTGCTCGGCATGTCCGGGAACAGGTGGTGCTCGACCTGGTAGCCGAGGTTGCCGCTCATCAGGTGGAACAGCGGCGAGCCGGTGATGTTCGCCGCGCCGACGAGCTGCCGGACGTACCAGCCGCCGCGGGTTTCGTCGCGGACCTCCTCCTGGCTGAACGTGTAGGTCTGGTCGGGGAAGTGGCCGCAGAAGATGATCGAGTGGGCCCACAGGTTGCGGATGATGTTCGCGGTGAAGTCCGCCCAGAACGTCGCGGCGAACGCGCCGCCGCCCTCCTTGCGCACGGCGGCGAGCTGGGCGCTGACGGCGCCCCGGAAACCCCGGCCGCGGGCCCGGTCCGCGAGCACCCGGCGCCGTGAGCGGGGTTCGGGCCGCACCAGCCGTCCCACGGCCGTCGCGGCGAGCGCGCTGACCAGCGGCCAGCCGACGTAGTCCTTGAGGATCTGGTCGCGGGCCTTGCCCGAGATGCCCTTGATGTCGTGCCACACGTCCTTCAGCGGCTTCTCGCCGGCGCGGATCGCCTCGACGTCCATGTCGTGCACCGCGACGCCCCACTCGAAGAACGCCATCAGCAGCAGGTTGTACAGCGGCTGCGCCAGGTACGCCGGGTGCCACTTCTGGTGCGGGTCGATGCGCATGATCTCGTACCCGAGGTCTTTGTCCTTGCCCCGGATGTTGGTGTAGGTGTGGTGGATGAAGTTGTGCGAGTGCTTCCACGCCGCGGCCGTCGAGGCGGTGTCCCAGTCCCAAGTGGACGAATGGATGTAGGGGTCGTTCATCCAGTCCCACTGGCCGTGCAGGACGTTGTGCCCGATCTCCATGTTCTCCAGGATCTTCGCGACCGCGAGGCAGCCGGTGCCCGCCGCCCAGGCCGCTTTGGACCGGGAGCCGAGCAGCAGGGCCCGGCCGGCCACCGCGATCTGCCGGTGCAGCCGGATGACGCCCTTGATGTACTGGCGGTCGCGGTCGCCGAGGTCGGCGCGGACGTGGTCGTGGATGGCGTCGAACTCGCGCGCGAGCTCGGCGAGCTCGCGCTCGCTCAGGTGGGCGAACGGGTGGGTTGTCGAGGGCATGAGTTCCTTTCTCCGCTCAGAGGTCGACCGTGACCCGGCCTTCGGCGCCGTGCACGCAGGTGCGCACGATCTCGTGGTGCTTCTCGCTGACGACGTTCGTGCGCAGGTCGCGGATCCGGCCGTCCCGGATCGGCAGCACGCAGGTGTGGCACACCCCGACCCGGCAGCCGAAGGGCAGGTCGACGCCGGCGTTCTCGCCCGCGACGAGGATCGGGGTGCCCGGCGGGCAGTCCGCGTCGAGGTTGCGGTGGGTGAACCGCACCGTCCCGCCCGATCCCTCGGCGCCTTCGCCGCCGACGATCGGCTGGAACCGCTCGTGGTGCAGCCGATCGACGTCGCCGTGACGCTTCCAGTGCGCCTGCAGCGCGTCGAGCAGTTCGCCGGGCCCGCAGGCGTAGCACTCGCGCTCGCGCCAGTCCGGGCACAGCGTGTCCAGCTCGCCGGGGGTGAGCCGGCCGTCGCGGCCGGTGTGGCGCAGTTCGAGCCGGAAGCCTTCGTGCTGCTTCTCGAGTGTCTCGAGCTCTTCGCCGAAGATGACTTCGCCGGGTTCCCGCGCGGAGTGCACGTGGACGACGTCGCGCAGGCCGACGCCCGGCGCGAGGTGGCGCAGCATGCTCATCACCGGGGTGACGCCGCTGCCGGCGGTGACGAACAGCAGGCCGCGGTCGAGCTTGCCGGGCAGGGTGAAGGACCCTTCGACCTCGCCGAGCCGCACGACCTCGCCGGGCCGGGCCCGCTCGACCAGGTACGGCGAGACGACCCCGCCGTCGACCTTCTTGGGAGTGACCGAAATGAGCCCGTCGGCGCGGTCCGGGCTCGACGTCAGCGAGTAGGCGCGCCAGTGGTGGACGCCGTTGATGACGACACCGAGGCGCACGTACTGGCCGGGCCGGTGCCCGATCCAGTCGAACCCCGGCCGGATCAGCACGGTGGCGGCGCCGCCGCGTTCGGGCTCGACGCGTTCGACGCGCCCGCGCAGCTCCCGGGTCGACCACAACGGGTTGATCAGTTCGAGGTAGTCGTCCGGCCGCAAGGGGGTGAACAGCCAGCGCAGCGCACGCAGCGCCCGCCGTCTCAACGGCGACGCCGGAGGGCGCATCCCTACTTCGGCCATCGTGCACCCCGCTCACCGCGGGTGCCGGACCAGTCGATGGAGGACATGCCTATTGAGTGTACAAGCGTGCACTCAACTCGCAGGATGAGCGTCAGACGCGGGCGCCGACCTCGCGGAGGACCGCCCGTGCCGCCCGGGCACCCGAGGCCAGCGCGCCCTGCAGGGAGCTCGTGTCCCGGTGGTCGCCGCACACGTACAGCCCGTCGTCGAGCCGGACGTCGCGGCGGATGTCGTGCGGCGGGGGCATCGACGGCAGCCCACGGGCGATCTCGTACCGGCCGAGGAGCGGCCACCCCGCGGCGTCCGTGCGGTACAGCCGGCCCAGCGCCCGCCGCACCTCGGCGTCCGGCAGCGACGTCAACGCCGACGCGCTGACGAGCGCGCGGTCGCTCGGCGCGTACGTCGGGCAGACCTCGCTGACCACGCTCGTGGTGACGATCGGCCCACCGCGGGCGTCGACGACGATGACCGGCTCGGGCAGCGGCGACCGCGGGGGAGCGAAGTACCAGGTCGTCCCGCTGTTCCACCGCGGCTCCGGCGTCCCGGCCAGCCGCGCGGCCGTGGACCCGTCGGTGGCGACGAGTACCGCCCGCGCCCTCCAGACGTCGCCGCCGGCCGTGCGGACCGCGCCCGGCCGGACTTCCTCGACCGGCGTGTCGAGGTGCACGGCCGTGGTTGGCAGCCGGCGCGCGAGCTGCCGGGGCAGCTCGCCCATGCCGAGTGCCGGCAGCGACGGCGCGGACCGCAGGAAACTCCGCCACACCAGCTGGAAGAAGCGCGCCGACGTGCTGAGCTCGGCCTCGAGGAACACCCCGGACAGGAACGGCCGGAACACGGTTCGCACCGCTCGCTCGGACAGCCCCGCGTGCCGCAGCTCGTCGAGCGTCGTGCGGTCTTCGCGGTCGACGATCGCCTTCGCCGGACCGGCGGCCACCCGGGCCGACAGCGCGGCGAGCGCGGCCAGGTCCTTCGCCGACAGGTAGCGGCGGGCGGCGATGTCGCGCAGGGCCCGGGGCACGTCGAGTGGCTGCCCGAGCAGGGAGACGTGGTCGTCGTCGGCCACCCGGACCGCGCGCCAGTACCGGCCGAGCCGCAGCGCGTCGACGTCGACCAGGCGCCGGACCGCCGGATAAGCCGGGTTGAGGATCTGGAAGCCCCGGTCGAGACGGAAGCCGTCGACGACGTCGGTGCGCACGCGCCCGCCGACGTCGTCGTCCGCTTCCAGCACCGCGCAGGGCACGCCCGCCCGATGCAGGTGCGTCGCGGCGGCCAGGCCCGCGAGGCCGGCTCCGACGATTACGACGTCCGTTTCGTGCTGGGCCATACGTGCTCCTTCGGCGACCACCCGAGCGGTCCCGGGCACTTCGATGCAGAATCGATCCACTGAGTGTGCGCGTTCACGCGGGAGGAGGCCGGATGAGCGACTTCGCGCGGTCCCTCGGCTCCAACGAGGTGGCGCGGCTGCTCGGGGTGTCCCAGGTGACCCTGCGCACCTGGGAACAGCGGTACGGCATCGGCGCCGCGGAGCGCGAAGCGAACGGCAGGCGGCGGTACACGCCCGACGACGTGGCGCGGCTGCGCCGGATGCGGGCGTTGCGGGCCCAGGGGACCGGCGCCCGGGACGCCGCCCGGCTGGTGCTGGCCCGCTCGGCCGCCGAAACGACCGCCGGGCAGCGGCGGGAACGGCTCGCCGAAGCGGCGGACGCGCTCGACCTGGCCCTGATGGGCGGGCTGGTCGAAGACGCGCTCGCCGGTCTGGGCGTTACCAAGACCTGGACCGAGGTCGTCGCCCCGGTCCTGCGGGCCATCGGCGAACGCTGGGCGCGGCTGGGCGACCGCAACGCCATGGCCGCGGAGTGGGCGCTGGCGACCGCGGCGTCCGGCGCGGTCGACCGGTACCCGGCGCCGTTGCCCGCCCGCGCCGGGGCGGCCCCGATCGTGTTCGTGTGCGGGCCGGCCGAGCGCCACGACCTGCCGGTCAAGATGCTCAGCGCCGCACTGAGCGACGACGGCGCGCCGTCGATGTTCCTCGGCGGGCTGGTGTCGGTCGACGTCCTGCGCGTGGTGTCCGCCCGGTTCACGCCGAGCGAGGTGGTGGTGTGGTCGATGACGGCGCAGTCCGCGGACGTGCGGATCCTGCGGGCCCTGCACGCCGACGGGGTGCCGGTGCGCCCGGCCGGACCGGGCTGGCGGGGGCTGCCGACGGTGGGCGAGCCGCTGCCACCGTCGTTCGACGGCGCGCTGAGCGCAGTGGGCGGCTGACCGCCGGCACGGCCGTGTTCTCCACGACGACGGCTGTCCACAGTGGTCAGCAGCAGGACGGAGTGGACGGTCGGCGCGACCACGGCCTACGCCGGCGAATCCCATGGCAGCCAGGCGAAGCTGGTCGTCGTGGCCACGACCGAAAGCGGCGCCGCGCCGCCGCCGGCGACGCGTCGGGCGAGAGTCACCGCCGGCCCCGATTCAGCGCCCGGGTCTCCTCGGCCGGGTCGGGGCTCAGCAGCGAGCCCGGGACGGCGTGCCCGGCCGAACCCAGCTTGTTCATCTTCTTCGGCACCGGCGCACCCTGGTATTCGAGCGCCTTCGCGGCCAGCGGCTGGTGGATCTCGACGAACTCGCCGTGCGGCAGCCGCTTGATGATGCCGGTCTCGATGCCGTGCGCCAGCACCTCGCGATCCGCGCGTTGCAGGCCGACGCACAGCCGGTAGGTGACGAAGTAGGCCATCGGCGGGCCCAGGAGCAGGCCGATGCGACCCGCCCAGGTCATGGCGTTGAGCGAAATGTCGAACTGGACGGCGAGGATGTCGTTGAAGCTCGACAGCGTCAGCACGAGGAAGAACGTGAGTGACATCGCCCCGATGGCGGTGCGGACCGGCACGTCACGCGGGCGTTGCAGCAGGTTGTGGTGCGCTGTGTCGCCGGTGAGGCGCCGCTCGATGAACGGGTAGCTCAGCAGGAGCGTCACGAGGACGGCGATGCCGATCGCGCCGGCGAAGAACACCGGCGGGATCGTGTACTTGCCGAGGTAGACCTCCCACGGCGGCCACACGCGCAGGAGCCCGTCGGCCCACCCCATGTACCAGTCCGGCTGGGACCCGGCGGAGACCTGGGAAGGGTTGTACGGGCCGAAGTTCCACACCGGGTTGATCTGGAACAACCCCGACATCAACGCCAGCACCCCGATGACCAGGGTGAAGAACGCCCCGCCCTTCAACGCGAAGTACGGCATGATCCGCACGCCGACGACGTTGGTCTCCTTGCGCCGCACCCCCGGGAACTGGGTGTGCTTCTGATACCACACCAGCGCCAGGTGCACCCCGACCAGCGCCAGCATGATGCCCGGCAGCAGCAGGATGTGCAGCGTGTACAGCCGCGGGATGATCTGATCCCCCGGGAACTCGCCACCGAAGAGCGCCCAGTGGATCCACGTGCCGATCACCGGCACCGACAACACGATCCCCGACAGCGTCGCGCGGATACCGGTGCCCGAGAGCAGGTCATCGGGCAGGGAGTAGCCGAAGAAGCCTTCGAAGCAGCCCAGGATCAGCAGCAGCCCGCCGATCACCCAGTTGGCCTCACGCGGACGCCGGAACGCGCCGGTGAAGAAGATCCGCAGCATGTGCACGGCCATCGACGCCACGAAGATCAGCGCGGCCCAGTGGTGCAGCTGCCGCATGAACAGCCCGCCACGGACGTCGAAGGAGAGGTCCAGGGTGGTGCGGAAGGCCTGCGACATCTCCAGGCCCTGCAGGTTCTTGAAGCTGCCGTGGTAGACGACCTCCTGCATGGAGGGGTCGAAGAACAACGTCAGGTAGACGCCGGTGAGCAGCAGGATGATGAAGCTGTAGAGCGCGATCTCGCCCAGCAGGAACGACCAGTGGGTCGGGAACACCTTGTTCAGCTGGTGCCGCAGGCCCTTGGCCAGGTGGTACCGCTGGTCGGCGTTGTTCGCGGCGTCGCCCAACGCCTTCTCGACCGGGCTCGACCCCTTGGTCGGCGTGGTGAGTGAGCTCATCGGCACCTCGCTTCCGGCTCGGCCGATCTCTTCGATGGTCACCCCGGTGAAGGTGGCCCGCGCGGTCGTGCATCGAAGATGCATCGCAGTTACCGGTCAAGAACGGCGGAACCGCCCGTTCGCGTCTAGGGTTTGCAGAGACAGCGCGTCGGATCTGCATCGGAAGAGAGTCCCGGATGACCACAGTGCACCGCTCCGCTCCGGCCCCGCTGGTGCTGGCGGGGTTCGTCGCCGCGGTGGCCGTCGTGGCCGCGGTGGGCAGCCTGGCCGCGACGCAGTCACGCGCCGTCTACTCCGGGTTGACCCAGCCGCCGTGGGCGCCGCCGTCGTGGCTGTTCGGTCCCGTGTGGACGGTGCTGTACCTGCTGATCGCGTTGTCCGGCTGGCTGTTCTGGCGCACCGGCGCCCCGCGGCGCGAGTTCGGCTGGTACGCGGCCGGTCTGGCGCTCAACATGGCCTGGACCCCGCTGTTCTTCGCCGCCGGCGCCTACACCGTCGCCCTGGTGGAGATCCTCCTGCTCGACGCCGTGATCGTGGCGACGGCGCTGGTGTTCCGGCGCCGCTCGGCCGCGGCCGCCGCGCTCCAGCTGCCCTACCTGGCGTGGACCCTCTTCGCGACGGCGCTCAACGCCGCCATCGTCGTGCTGAACTGATCGGAGTGCCCGAGTTGCTGCTCGACACCGTCCTCGATCGAGCCGTCGTCGGCTACTCGCGCCTGGGTTACGCGGTGCGCCGGCGCACGTGGGCGGCGGACGACCCCGCGCCGGACGCGCTGCGCGGCCGTGTCGCGCTGGTGACCGGCGAGAGTTCCGGGCTGGGCGAAGCGACGGCCACCGGTCTGGCCCGCCTCGGCGCCGAGGTGGTGCTGGTGGTGCGCGACCTCGGTCGCGGCGAGCAGGCACTCGCCCGGGTGCGCGCGCAGGTGCCGGCGGCGAAGGTCCGGACGGCTCGCTGCGACGTCTCCGATTTCGCTTCGGTGCGCGAATTCGCGGCCCGGGAGTCCCGAGTGGACGTTCTGGTGCACAACGCGGGGGTGTTGCCGCCGGAGCGCCGGGAGAGCGTCGACGGGCACGAGATCACCTTCGCCACGCACGTCCTCGGCCCGTTGCTGCTGACCGAGCTGCTGCGGCCGGCGTTGCGCGCGGCCGAGGACGGCCGGGTGATCTTCGTGTCCTCAGGCGGGATGTACACCCAGCGCCTCGCCGTCGACGACGCCGAATACCGGACCGGGACCTATCGCGGCGCCACAGCGTACGCGCGCACCAAGCGGATGCAGGTCGAGCTGACCCCGGTGCTCGCCGAACGCTGGCGGCCGGACGGCATCGCCGTGCACAGCACGCACCCCGGCTGGGCGGACACCCCGGGTCTGGCCGACTCGCTCCCGGCGTTCCGGCGGCTCGTCGGGCCCGCGCTGCGCACGGCGGCGGAGGGCGCGGACACGGCGGTCTGGCTGGCGGCGACCCGGCCGGGACCGCCACCGGGCCGGTTCTGGCACGACCGCCGCGCGCGCCCGGCACACCTGCTGCCCGGCACCCGGCCGCCGGCCGGTGACCCGGAGCGGCTGCTGCGCGACTGCCTGGCGGCCGTGGGCCGGTGAGCGCGGCTCCGCTGGTGATCACCCTCGCCGTCGACGAGCAGACGCAGGCGTCGTGGGACGAGTTGCGGCGGAGGTGGTTCCCGCCGGCCCGCCTGGTCGTCGGCGCGCACCTCACGCTGTTCCACGCGCTGCCCGGCGAGCACGAGGAAGCGGTGCTCGCCGAGTGCACGGCCCAGGTCGGCGCGACCGACCCCTTCACGTTCGAGGTCGACGGCGCCCGGTCGCTGGGCCGCGGCGTCGCGCTCGTGGTGCGTTCGCCGGAGCTGCTGACCCTGCACGCGCGGTTGCGGCGCCGGTGGGCGGAGTGGCTGACCCCGCAGGACCGGCAGCCGTTGAGGCCGCACGTCACGGTGCAGAACAAGGTCACCGCCGAGGTGGCGGCGGAGACCCTTGCGGTGCTGCGCGAGGAAACCGGGCCGCCGGCTGGGCTGGCGACCGGGCTTGCGGTGTGGCGTTATCTGGGCGGGCCGTGGGAGCCGGTCGGGCTGTTCGGGTTCGGACCGGGGTCGTTCGGCGGCCGGTGAGCGGGCTGCCGCGGTGCTGTGCGAGGAACCCGGCCGTGGGAGCCGGTCGGGCTGTTCGGGTTCGGACCGGGGTCGTTCGGCGGCCGCTGAGCGGCTGCGGGCTGCTCCGGTTCGGACCGGCTTCACTCCGCGGCCGGTGACCGGCGAGCGGCGTCCACAGTGGCCTGTCGCAACAGTGTCAGCGCTTGCTTGGCCGCCAAGGTGAACAGCCCCATGGTGATGTCCGGCTGGCCGAACACCACGAGCAGCAGCGACCCTTCGACCGGGAACACGCACACGTAGCCCGAACTGCCCTCGAACATCGCGCAGCGGGGTTCGCCGATTCCCGCCTGGGCGGTGAACTGCGTCGCGAGCCCGGCCGCCGCCGCCGACATCGCGGCGACACTGTCGGCTTCCACCGTCGTCGTGTCGCCGGCCAGGACCAGGCCGTCGTGGGTGGCCACCAGCAGACCGGCCACCTGGTCGACCTGGTCCCGGATCCTGCTCAGCGTCTCGAGCGTCCGGTCGGCGTCGAGGGGCGGCCGCATGACCGTCCGGTCCTGCGGCGGAACCGGGTTCACCACCGGTTGGCGGACCGGCAGCGGTGCGCGGAAGGACTGGTTGTGGGTGTCGGCACTCGTCATACGGACAGGCTGGTCTCGATGCGCTTGATGCTGTGGCGGGCGAGCGCCAGGTTCGCGCGCTCGCGGTCGAGGACGAGGTACAGGAACAGGGTGGAGTTGCCGCGGGCGGACAGCGGCCGGATCACGTGGTACTGGCGGTGCAACGTGATGAGGATGTCCTCGATGCTGTCGTCGAGCCCGAGGGAAGCCATCACCCGCAGCTTCGCCCGGACGACTTCGGTGTTGCCCGCCGCCGCGATGTCGAGGTCGAGCCAGTCGCCGCCACCCAGGGAACCGAGGGACATCCCGCTGTCGTAGTCGACCAGGGTCACGCCGACCGCTCCGGGAATGCTCATCGCTTCTTTCAGCGCCAATTCGATCGTCATGAAACGTGACGGTAAGTGTCCTCAGTAGTCAGGAGTACGACCGTTCGGAGCAACTGTTCCGGCACTTATTTTCCGGGTGACGACGCTGAGTGTCGATCGAAGTGAATCTGCAAGTTGCGGTAAGCAAAAGGCGGACGCGGGCGCGTCGCCGCGCCCGCGTCCGAAGTGGACGTCAGCTCTTCCAGACCACCGGCGACTTGTCGTAGTCGTCGCCCTTGTCGAACGTCGCGGCCCCGACCGCCTCGCCTTCGCGGGCGCCCTGCAGCGTGCACGTCTCGAACTTCGCGCCCGCCGTGCTGAAGTCCTTGCCCGCGGTCCCGGACTTGCACTGGTCGGTGCTGCCGGTGATGATCACGCCGGTCGACCGGCCGTCGGAGCCCAGGGCACGCAGCGAGATCGACGCGTAGGACAGGTCGGCGCCGTCCACGTTCTCGACCGTCGCGCGCAGGTAAAAGGGTGTGATCCCTTTTGCCTTGTCGCCATACCTCGCGAGGTCGGCGTTGGCGCCCTTCTCGATCGCCGTCACCGTGATCGCGATCGTGCCGGACTTGGTCGTGCCGTACTTGAACGGGACCACCGCGCGCTCACCGAGCTTCAGTTCGGTGCCGGGCTTCGTGACGTCGCCCGCCGGGGCCGCGGCGGTCTCCGAAGATTCCGGAGCCTCCGGGGAAGCCGAGGCGGGGGCACTGGAGGGGGCGGCGGGTGCGGCCTGACCGGTCTCCTCGCCGCACGCGGACAGCAGGAGGGTCGCGGCGCAGGCGGCGAGCAGGGCGGTGGTGCGGACGTGCTTCATGGATCTCCTCGGGCAGCCCCGCCGGACGGGTTCCGGGGGGAGTGCGGACCACCGCGGCCGCCCCCAGGACGGTCGCGGCGATCCGTACGGGGCGCCCTCGCGGCTCCGTCAGCGGGACGCTAACCCGCGCGCGCGACCCGTGGTGTGGGCTGTTCGCACCACACGGAGGTCACAGATCGTCCACGCCGATGAGGCCGTCCTGGATGGCCCGGGCGACGAGCGCGGCCTTCGTCGGCGCCTCCCGGCCGATGCGCGCGTACTTGACGCGGATCCGCTCGAGGTGGGAGTTCACCGTGCTGGCCGAGATCCCCAGCCGGTGCGCGACGAACTCCTTCGACTCCGACTGGAACCACTCGACGAGCACCTCGGCCTCCCGCGCCGACAACGCCGGCCGCGCCTCCGACCGGTCCCCGGCTAGCGCCCCGGCCAGCGACGGCGGGGTGTAGGGCCGGTCCTGCGCCGCCGCCCGCGTCGCCTCCACCAGGTGCTCGGCGCCTTCGGCCTTCGTCAGGTAGCAGAGCGCGCCGAGTTCGAGGCACTGCAACGCGACTTCGTCGTCGGCACGCATCGAGTAGACGACGACCCGGCGCCCGGCCTCGGCCAGCCGCCGCAGGTCCCCGAACGCCGGCGCCGGCCCGCCCAGGTGCAGGTCGAAGATCACCACGTCGGCTTCGGCGCCCGCGCCGAGCCACGCGACCTTGACGTCCTCGCCCTCGGCGACGACGTCGATCGGCGGGTCGCCGGCCGCCAGCCAGTACGCCACGCCGGCGCGCACCGCCGGGTGGTCGTCGACCACCGCCGCCCTCACTCGGGTCGCCACCGTGCCTCCATCCAGGTCTGTCCGTCCCGGGAGTGGGACGTGACGGGCACCGCCGCCGATCCGCTGACTTCGGCGGAACCGTCCGCGACCACGGCGACGCGCACCAGCTCGGGTGTCCGCAGCACGCTGACGCGCGCCCGGGTCCGGGCGGCGGCCAGCGCGGTGAGCACCGGCCCGGTCAGGTCGCGGCGGACGTTCGCCGGGACGTCGACGACGTCGCCGCTCACCGCGAGCGCCACGGCGACCCCACGCCGCTCGGCGACGTCGAGGCAGGCGGTGACCTCGTGCACCAGGGGGTCGGGCACGTCGTCGTTCTCGGCGAAGAGCCGTCGCAGCTGCGCCGCGGCGATCGAACAGCGGGCGCGGGCTTCGGCGGTGCGCGGGTCGACGGTGCCGTCGGCGAGCCCGGCCAGCAGGGGCAGGGTCGCGCCGAGCTGCTCGGCGAACCCGGTCCGCAGATCGCGCCCGGCCTGGGCGGCGAGCGCGGCCCGGGTGGCCAGGCGTTCTCGTTCGGCATCGGCCGCGGCGGCTTCCCCGGCGCGGCGGTCGAGCAGCCGGATCAGCCCGATGATGGCGAGCTGGAAGGCGGTGACGGCGAACAGCACGATCGCGGCGTCGCCGAGTTCGGTGCGGGTGGGGGTCCCGGCGAGCAGGAACTGGGTGACGCTGGCGGCGACGTGGACGCCGAGCGCGGCCACCAGCGCGGGCACCCGGTCGGCGAGCAGGACGAGCAGGTGCCACCCGACGAGCCCGAACGACCAGTGCGGCTCGCGGAAGAAGGAGTCGGGCGGCAGCGCGGCGGTCGCGACGGCGGAGGCGCCCAGGACAACGAGGGTCCCACCGGCGGCGACGGCGACGGGAAGCGGCTTGCGGCGCAGGATCCAGATCGCGCAGAGGGCGGTGACCCCGGCGAGAGCGACGTAGGCGAGGTCGGCGGCGAGGGGTGGGCGGTAGGCGGAATGGTGGCGGAGCAGGGGAGCGAGGCTGAGGCCGGGCTGGATGATCGCGGTGACCCCGAGCAGGACGATCCGGATGGCGGCGGCCAGGCGGATCGCGGGATCGGTGGGGGTCGGGTGTGCGGCAGCGGCTCCGGCGAGCGGGGGCGCAGGTGCGGGCTCCGCGGGGTGGGCGGGCGAGGCCGCGGAACTTCCTTCGGCTCCTGCGGCCGGCCGCGCCGCAGGAGCGGTGGGCTGAACCGCCGGCTCAGCCGAGCCGGCCACCCCGCCACCGTCGTCCGCGGCCGGCTCAACCACGGGACCACCTCAAGGTCACCGTCGTCCCGGCGCCGACCGCTGACCGGACCTCCGCCGTCCCGCCGGCCGCGCGCATCCGCTCGACCACCGATCCCCGCACCCCACGCCGTGCCGCGGGCACCGACGACGGGTCGAACCCCGAGCCGTCGTCCGCGATCGTCACCACGACCCCGCCCGGCAACGCCGTCAGCCGCACCGACACCGAAGCCGCGCCCGAGTGTCGTTCCGCGTTGCGCAACGCCTCCTCCGCCGCCCGCACCAGCGCGAGCGCGGCCGAAGCCGGGATCAGCGGCACCTGCTCCCACACCGCGTCGACCGGCAACCCCCGCCCAGCCAAGGTCGCGCGCAGCCCGGCCTCGAGATCGACGGGCGTGTCCTCCTCACGATGCGACCCAGTCAAGATGGCCAGATCCCGAGCCGCGTAGCCCGCCACCGCGGCCGGGTCCGCGGCCGCGCCCGAAGCCACCGCGAGAAAAGTCGCCGATGCCGTGTCGTGCAACAGGGCCAAGTACTCCCGCTCACGACGACGGCGGTCCCGATCCAGGGCCTCGGCCTGCTCGAGCGCGGCCTGCTCGGCGCGTACGGCGTCCGTCCGCGCGGTCGACCGCACCAGCAGCACGAAGGCCGCCCGCGCGAGGACGCTCTCCACCACCACCCGCAGCGCGACCGGCAGCCAGTCCCCGCCCCCGGCGGCGAGCCCGACGGCCAGGAGCACCGCCAAAAACGGTCCCGTCCGCCGCGGCGGGTACTCCCACTGCCAGGTGATCGCGGTGATCGTCAGGACGTTCACCGCCCACAGGCTCGCCTCGCCGGGCACCGACGTCAGCCACGGCTGGCACGCGCCCACCGCGCCGGCCCGCAGGACCGACAGGGCGAACGACGGCCGGAAGACGTCGGCGGCGCTCGCGACCAGGCTCACCGCCAGCAGCCCGAACGCCAGGGGCAGCGCGTCCCCCGGCGCGGCGACCATGCCGAAGATCGCGACGACCGCGGCGGCCGCGGCCCGCACGGGCCCGGCGAACCGGGTGACGGACGCGCGGAACCGCTCCTCAACCGCCCCCGGGGCGCTGGCGGTCATCACACCCCCGGGAACAGCGGAAAACGGACGTTCTGTTTCTACCAGGGCAAGCCCGGGCTGATGAATATTGTCCATTAAGGCCAGAAAGCAAGCACTATCGAGCACTTGACATGCCCGGTTTTGCTCGCTTTACTGCTGAACACGTCGGAACGGACGCCCGACGTCAGAGGTACGCCCAGCCGGTATGTCGGCCGCCGCCGCGAGCCCGGACTGAGTCGCCAGGACGTGCTCGTGGTCCGAGGCGGGGTCGTGCCCACCACTCTCCGGAGTTCGAGGATGCCCTCTTCCCGCGTTCAGTTGCTGACCGGCGCCGCCCTCGCCGCCGTGGTCGTCGCCGGCACCGCGTGTTCCGCTTCCGCCGCCCCGGCCGCGGCCGTCACCCCACCGCCGGCCGGAGCCGGCTTCGACTACCAGATCGGCGGCGCCTACACCCCGGCGAGCGACGTCAAGGTCGTCAGCCGCGACCACACCGCCCAACCCGCCGCGGGCCGCTACAACATCTGTTACGTCAACGCTTTCCAGGCCCAGCCCGGCGCCGAGGGGGAGTGGGGTGACCTCCTGCTGCGCGACGCGAACGGCGACGTCGTCATGGACGAGGACTGGGGTGAGGCTCTCCTCGACCTCCGCACCGCGGCCAAGCGCGAAAGCGTCGCGGCCAAGGTGAACACCTGGGTCGACAACTGCGCGGCCAAGGGTTTCCAGGCGATCGAGCCTGACAACTACGACAGTTTCACGCGCTCCCAAGGACTTCTGTCCGACAGCGACGCCCAGGCCTACATCCGCCTGCTGTCCGCGCACGCCCACCAGAAGAACCTGGCGATCGGCCAGAAGAACACCTCCGAACTCGCCGGGCAGCGCCAGGCGAACGGCCTCGACTTCGCCGTCGCCGAAGAATGCGGCCAGCAGAAGAACTGCGGTGAGTTCACCCCGGCGTTCGGCGACCACGTGATCGTCATCGAATACACCGACGCGGGGCTGCGCACCGCCTGCGATCGCTGGGGCTCCCTCAGCATCGTCCGGCGCGACCACGACGTCGTCCCGAAGGGCGAAGCTGGCTACGTCCGCAAGACCTGCTGATGGACCGGCGCGGTTTCCTCCGCGGCGTCGGCGGCTTGACCCTCGGCGCGGCCGTGGCCGGGTGCGGCACGGCACAGAGTGCCGGTGGTCCGGTCACCGTCGAGGTCTGGCACGGCCAGACCGACACCGGCAAGAAGGTCCTCGACGAGCTCGTCGCCGGCTTCCACCGGACCCACCCCGGGATCCGGATCGACCTCGGCGGCGGCGTGCTCGCCGACGCGATGCTGCAGAAGGTCACCGCCGCGCTCGCGTCGGGGTCCTACCCGGACATCGCCTACGTCTTCGGGTCGGACCTGGCCAACGTCGCACGCAGCCCGCAGGTCGTCGACGTCACCGACCTCGTCGACGCCGGCCCCGGCTTCTGGGGACCGGCCCGCGAGGCGGTCACGGTCAATGGCCGGGTCCGCGCGGTCCCGGCGCTGCTCGACTCCCTCGCCGTGGTGTGCAACAAGGCGTTGTTCGAGAAGGCCGGCCTGCCGCTGCCCGAGGCGGGTTGGCGATGGTCCGATTTCGTGGCCACCGCGGGGAAACTCACCGATCCGGGCGGCGGCGTGTTCGGCACCGCCTGGCCGGCCACCGGCGACGAGGACACGGTCTGGCGGATCTGGCCGATGATCTGGGACCTCGGCGGTGACGTCGTGGCCGGGCGCGGCATCGGGTTCGCCGACCAGGGCGTGCGGGCGCTCGAAGTCGTGCGCGACCTCGCCGCGGCCAAGAGTGTCTACCTCGACCCGAAAACCGGCAGCGAGCAGATGTACCAGGCGTTCGAGAGCGGGAACATCGGCATGGTCGTCACCGGGCCGTGGCAGCTGCCCGACATCACCGACGCCGGGATCGACTACGCGGTCGTGCCGCTGCCGAGCTTCAGCGGCCGCCCGGTGACGATCTCCGGCCCGGACACCTGGACGTTGTTCGACAACGGTGAGGAGCGGGTCCGGGCGGCACGCACCTTCCTGTCCTGGTTGGCCGCTCCGGCGCAGGACGTCCGCTGGGACATCGGCGCGGGCAGCCTGCCGCTGAGTCCGCAGACGAAGAACCTGCCCGCGTGGCAAGAGAAAACGGCCGAGACGCCGGGCCTGCCGGCGTTCGTGGACGCGCTCGAGCACGCCCGCGTGCGGCCGATGCACCCGGCCTACCCCCAGGTGTCGGCGGCGATCGGGACCGCGATCGTCGCCGTGCTGCTGGGCCGCGCCACCCCGGCCGACGCCCTGCGCGACTGCGCCGCGGCCGCGAACGCCGCCCTCATCATCCCCCGCTAGGGAGCCGCCATGCCCGGACTGCCGTCCCCGATCACCCTCGCGCCCACCGCGCGCAGCCGTCGCCGCCGCGAAACCGCGGCCGCGTGGACCTACGTCTCACCCGCCGTGCTCATCATCCTCGGCCTCGGCGTGGTGCCCGTGGCGTGGTCGCTGCTGCTGTCCTTCCAGGCCGACGACCTCGTGACGCCGAGCCGGTTCGTCGGCGTCGACAACTACGCGGCGCTCGCCCAGGACCCGCACTTCGCGCAGGCGGTCGGCAACACCGTGCTGTACACGGTGCTCTACGTGCCGCTGAGCATCCTGTTCGGGTTCCTGCTGGCGCAGGCGCTGAACCGGCGCATCCGCCTGGCCGGGGTGTACCGGACGCTCGTGTTCGTCCCGTTCGTGCTCTCGGCGACGGCCCAGGGTGTGCTGTTCTCGTTCATCCTCGACCCGCAGTTCGGCGCGGCCAACTCGGTGCTGCACCACCTCGGCGTGTCCCCGCAGGGGTTTCTGACCGATCCGGCGCAGGCGCTGCTGGTGCTGGTCGGGATCACGCTGTGGAGTGGCACCGGGTTCTGCGTCGTGGTCTACCTGGCCGCGCTGCAGGACGTCCCGCCGTCGTTGGTCGAGGCCGCCCGGCTGGACGGCGCCGGGACCCTGCGGGTGCTGCGGCACGTGACGCTGCCCGCGGTCACCCCGGTGACGGCGTTCCTCCTCCTGTGGCAGCTGATCACGTCGCTGCAGGTGTTCGACCTGGTCTACGTGACGACCAAGGGCGGCCCGCTCGGCTCGACGACGGTGATCGTCTACTTCGTCTGGGAGCAGGCGTTCAAGAACTTCACCGCCGGCTACGGCGCGGCGTCGGCCTACGTGCTCGCGCTCGGCCTGCTGGTGGTCGTGCTCGCCGTGCGCGTGCTGCGGGGCCGGCGATGACCGCCCGGATCGGCAGCGTGCCCGCGCCGCGCGTGCTGCCCGCCCTGCGCCGGCCGCGGCTGCCGTTCAGCCCGTGGCACCTGCTGCTCGCGCCGCTCGCGCTGCTGTTCGCCGCGCCGCTGGTGTGGCTGCTGCTCGGGTCGGTGATGAGCAACGCCGAGATCAACCGGTTCCCGCCAGCGCTGTGGCCGTCCCATGTGGACTGGGCGGGCTACCGGTACGTGCTCGACAACGCGTTGTTCGTGCGCTGGTTCACGAACTCGCTGATCGTCTCCGCGGTGACCGTGGTGTCGAACCTGCTGTTCGGCACGCTCGGCGGGTACGCGTTCGCGCGGATGCGGTTCGCCGGCTCGCGGGTGCTGCTCGCGCTGATGGTCGCGACGATGGCGATCCCGTTCCAGCTCACCATGATCCCGACGTTCCTGGTGATGAAGCAGCTGGGCCTGATCGACAGCCTGGGCGCGCTCATCGTGCCGTCGCTGGTCACGCCGTTCGCGGTGTTCCTGCTGCGCCAGTTCTTCCTCTCACTGCCACGGGAACTGGAAGAAGCCGCGTGGATCGACGGCTGCTCGCGGCTGCGCGTGCTGTTCACGATCGTGCTGCCGCTGTCGCGGCCCGCGTTGAGCACGGTGGCCGTGCTGACGTTCCTGAGCACCTGGAACGACCTGACCTGGCCGCTGATCGCGCTCAACCACGACACGACCTACACCCTGCAGCTGGGCCTCACGACCTTCCAGGGCCAGCACCACACGAACTGGGCCGCGGTGATGGCGGGCAATGTGATCACGGTGGCGCCGGTGCTGCTCGCCTTCCTCGGCGCGCAGAAGACGTTCGTCCAGTCCATCACCTCCAGCGGACTCAAGGGCTGACCATGCACCGCTTCGACCTGCTGGTGGTCGGCGACGCCAACCCGGACGTCATCGTCGGTCCACTGCGGACGGACCTCGCGTTCGGCCAGCGTGAACAGCTCGCCGCGACCGGCACCCTCACCCTCGGCGGCTCCGGCGCGATCACCGCCGCCGGCGCCGCCCGGCTCGGGCTGAAGGTGGCGATGGCCGGCCGCGTCGGCGACGACGAAGGCGGCCGGTTCGTCCGCGCCGCCCTCGGGGAACGCGGCGTCGACACGACGGCGTTGCGCACCGACCCGGACCGGCCGACGCCGCTGACCACGGTGCTGACCCGCGACGGCGACCGTGCCATCGTCACCGCGCCCGGCACCCTCACGACGACCACCGCGGCCGACGTCCCGCCTTCGCTGCTCGCCGAGGCGCGGCACGTCCACGCGTCGTCGTACTTCCTGCTGCCGAACCTCGCCGCCGACCTGCCCGCGCTGCTGCGCACCGCACGGGCGCACGGGGCGAGCACGTCCGTCGACACCAACGACGACCCGGCCGGCCGGTGGGACGTCGGTGACCTGCTGCGGGAGACGGACTTCCTGCTCCCCAACGCCGCGGAGGCCATGCGGCTGGCGGGTGCGCCCGGCGCGCGGGAGGCCGCCGCGGCGCTGGCTTCGCTCGGTCCGACCGTCGTGGTCAAGGACGGCGCCGACGGTGCCTTTGCCTGCCGCGACGGCGAATTCTCCTTCGCGCCCGGCGTCCCGGCAGCCGCCGTCGACACCGTCGGCGCGGGGGACAGCTTCAACGCCGGGTTCCTCGCCGGCGTCCTGGCCGGGCTGCCGCTCGCGACGGCGCTGCGCTGCGGCGTCGTCTGCGGCGGCTGTTCCGTCCGCGCCGCCGGCGGCACGGCCGGCCAGGCCACGTGGGACGACGTCCTCGTCCACCTCGAACGCACCGGATCGGACCGCACATGAGCCCCAAGATCACCTTCGTCGGCGCGGGCAGCGTCGTGTTCACCCAGGGCCTGCTGGCCGACCTGTTCGCCTACCCCGAGCTGGACGGCGTGCACATCTCCCTGCACGACATCGACCCGGAACGGCTGGCGACGGCACTGGGCGCAGCCCGGCGGATCGCCGCGGTCCGGGGTGTGAAGCCGGTGTTCACCGCCTCCCTCGACCGGCGGGAAGCGTTGACGGGCGCGGACTTCGTCGTGAACATCGTCCAAATCGGAATGGGGGCGGCCACCCGCACCGACTTCGAGGTCCCGGCGCGGTACGGCGTGCGGCAGACCATCGGTGACACCCTCGGCATCGGGGGGATCTTCCGCGCGCTGCGGACGTTCCCGTTCCTGGCGGAGCTGGGCCGCGACATCGCCGAGGTGTGCCCGGAGGCGTGGCTGCTGAACTACACGAACCCGATGGCGATGAACGTCCAGTACCTGAGCGAGGCCACCGGGCTGACCCGGGTCGTCGGGCTGTGCCATTCGGTGTATTGGACGGTGCACGGGCTCGCGGCGCTGGTCGGGGTGCCGTTCGAGGAGGTCACGTACGTCGCGGCCGGCGTCAACCACCAGGCGTGGGTGCTGCGGTTGGAGCACGGTGGCACGGATCTGTACCCGCGGCTGCGGGAGCTGGCGGCGTCCGACGAGCAGCTGCGGCGCCGCGTCCGCTTCGACATGTTCCGGCGGCTCGGGTACTACCCGACGGAGACCAGTGAGCACTCGGCCGAGTACGTGCCGTGGTACCTCGGGCATCCTTCCGAGGTCGAACGGCTGCGGCTGCCGATCGGCGCGTACCTGGAAATCGTCGCGGAGAACGAGGCCGAGTACGAACGCACTCGCCTGGCGGTCGCGGCCGATGGGCCGCTGCCGGTGGAGGGGACGGAGGAGTACGCGCCGCAGATCGTGCACAGCCTGGTCACCGGCACGCCGCGGACGGTGTACGGGAACGTCGTGAACCGGGGGCTGATCGAGAACCTGCCGTCGGGTGGGACGGTCGAGGTGCCGTGCCTGGTCGACGGGACCGGCGTCCGGCCGACCCGGATCGGCGCGTTGCCGCCGCAGCTGGCGGCGGTGAACCGGACCTACCTGAGTGTCAACGACCTGGTGGTGCGCGCGGCGCTGGAGGACGACCCGCGGCACCTCCGCCACGCGGCGATGATCGACCCGGCGACGGCGGCGGCGTTGCCGGTGGAGCGGATCTTCGAGCTGTGCGACGACCTCGTCCGCGCCCACGGCGACCGGCTTCAGCCAGGGTTGCGGGTGACGCTCGGCAGCTGACGGTCCCGTCCCACCCCTGCCGCAGCGGTCGTGGGGGGTGGGGGGGGGGGGGGGGGCCCCCCCCCACCACCCCAAACCACCCCCCGGGCCGGGGGGGTGGGGGGGTGCCCCGCCCCCCCCCTGCCGCAGTGGTCGTGAGTGTTCAGGGCGGTTAGACCCGCCCTGAACACTCACGACAACCCAGCCACGGGCCTGGTCTGGTCAGGGGATCGCGGCTTCGATCCGGGCCAGCTGCGCCGCAAGCAGCTCTTCGAACGCCGCGCCCCGATCCGCTCCGAGCGGCTTGATCTCCCGTCCGTAGTGCGCCAGCGCCGGGAACTTCTCGGGATCCGCCCCGAGCACCGCGACCCGGAACAGCTCCAGCCCCTGTTCGTGCTCCTCCGGCGTGACCGTGCTGACCCCCGCCTCCGAGGCGATGAGCGCCGCGATGAGGATCGCCAGCCGGTGGTACAGCGCCGGGACCTGGTCGTCCGGCACGCCGGCCGCGCGCAGGGCCTGCAGCACTTCCTCCATGACCAGCCGGGATCCCGCGCCACCCGAGGCGTAGCGGCCCCAGATCGCCGCGATCTGGGGCTGCTGCCCGAACGCCTCCCGCAGCCGCAGCGCCAACCCCGTCAGCCGCTGCTTCCAGTCGCCCTCGGGGTGGTAGCCCTCCATCGCGCTCAGCAGGATCCGGTCGGCGACCGCGCGCACCAGTTCCGTCTTGGTGCGGAAGTGCCGGTAGAGGCTCGAAGAGTCCGTCCCGAGCGCCGCGGCGAGCTTGCGCACGCTGAACGACTCGGCGTCGCTCGTGCGCAGCAGCTCCGCCGCCGTCTCCAGGATCTCCTCGGTCGTCCATCGCCTGCGGCCGGTCATCGCACCCCTTTCGTCGACACCAGCATAACCTATGCACTTGCTGTTGCACGCGGTGCGTGCATAATGCGGACATGCAGATCCTCGACTCCGCGGCGCTGTCCGCCGCCCTCGAAAGAATCCACGAAGCCGGTGTCCCGGGCGTGTTCGCCGAAGTGCGCGACGGTGACGACGTCTGGCGCGGCGCGGCCGGCGTCGCCGACCTCGACACCCGAGCGCCCGTCACCGCCGAACTGCGCCACCGCGTCGGCAGCATCACCAAGACCTTCACCGCCGCCGCCGTCCTGCGGCAGGTCGAGGCCGGCCGGCTCGGGCTCGACACCCCGGTCGCGCGCTACCTGCCGAAGCTCGTCCCGGGCGACACGATCACCGTCCGGATGCTGATCAACCACACCAGCGGCCTCGCCGAGTACCTCCCGTACGCCTACCCCTCGCTCAAGGCGTTCCCGGACCTGGCGAACACCACGCCCCAGAGCTTCGACGACCACCGGTTCACCCGGTTCGACGCCCTCGAGCTGATCCGGCTGGGTGTCGACGCGCCGAGGACCGGCAACCCGGGCGGCTCACCGGGGTTCTACTCCAACACCAACTACCTGCTCCTGGGCGAGCTCCTGGCCCACGTCACCGGCACGACGGCCGAGGACTGCATCACCCGCGACGTCATCGAGCGCGCCGGCCTGCGGGACACCGGGTTCCCGACCGGCACCGAGGTCGAGGGCCCGCATTCGCGGCTCTACGAATCGTGGTTCGGGTTGCTCGACCCGCCGCGCGACTACAGCGTCTTCGACATGTCGTGGGTGGGGCCGGCCGCCGCGCTGATCTCGACCGTCGCCGACCTCAACCGCTTCTACCGCCTGCTGCTCGACGGCGAGATCGTCAGCCAGGAGTCGCTGGCGCAGATGCGGAACACCGTCAAGGTCGTCTCCCAGGAAGGCCGGATCATCGACTACGGCCTCGGCCTGCACCCGGCGGAAACCCCCGGCGGGCCGGGTTTCTGGGGCCACGGCGGCACGGTCTGGGGCGGCGGCGCGCTCGCCATGACCCACGCCGAAGACCGGCGGCAGCTGGCCCTCGCGGTGAACCGGCAGCGCTGGAACGAGCTCGACGACGCCGGCCGCCCGCAGCCGCACCCCATCGACCACGCGCTCGCGGCGTTCACCCGGCTCGCGATGGGACAGGGATGAGCGGGCGCGTCCAGGCGGCGCTGGGGACCGGGCTCGTCCTGACCGTCGCGGCGGCGGTCTACCCCTTCGCCGACCGCGACCTGCTGGCCGGGCACATCCGGGCCGGCTACCCGGCCTACACCGGCGCGCAGGTCGACCAGGCCGTGAGCACGTCACTGGTTCTGCTGGCGGTCGTCGGCGCGCTCGGTGTCCTCGGCTGGCTCGCGACGATCGGCGTGGTGCGGGCGGGCAAGCGGTGGGCGCCGCCGGCCGCGTCCGTGCTGCTCGTGCTCGGCGCCGGGGTCGCGCTGACCGTGCTGCTCGTCCGGGACACCTCGGGCGACACCGGTTTCCCGGCCGTGCTGGGCTGGGCCGGGCTGGCTCCGTGCGTGGCCGGTGTGGTGGCGGTCGGTCTCATGTGGACTCGGCGGCCCGCGCGCTGACTCCGCCTGCCGCGGCGGTGGCCGTGCGGTGTCAGGGGTGTGTCAGGCCGCTCCGTGATCGTGGTTCCCATCAGGACGAACCCGCACCCCAGGAGCGACACGATGACCGTCTTCACCACCCCCGCCCCGATCACCGCCACCCTCACCACCGCCGGCGCCCGGATCCACGTCGCGGCGAGCGAGCGGGCCGACACCGTCGTCCGGGTCGAGCCGATCGACGCCGGCAGCAAGTCCGACGTCAAGGTCGCCGAGCAGACCCGGGTCGAGTTCGCCGACGGGCAGCTGTCGGTCGAGACGACCAAGTCCGGGGCCAAGAACGGCTCGGTCGCCATCACGATCGAGGTGCCGGCCGGCTCGAAGCTCGCGCTGAACACGGCGTGGACGGACGTGCGCGCCGCGGGCCCGCTCGGCGACTGCGCGCTGGCCGTGGCTTCGGGCCAGGTGCAGCTCGAGCAGGTCGCCGCCCTGCGTGGCCGCCTCGCGGCCGGCGGGGTGGCGGTCGGCCGGGTCACCGGCGCCGCCGACATCGACGGCGGCGCGGCCGCGGTCCGCGTCGGCGAGGCCGAGGGCGTCTTCACGTACGAGGGCTCTTCCGGGGCGCTCTGGATCGGCCACGCGCACTCCGACGTCAGCCTCACCGGCGCCGGCGGCAGCTTCGACGTCGACCGCGCCGACGGCGACGTCGTGGCCAAGGCGGGCCACTGCCCGATCCGCATCGGCGTGCTGTCGCGCGGTGAAGCGGAGCTGGTGAACGCCGCCGGCGGCATCGAGATCGGCGTCAGCGAAGGCAGCACCGCGTCGGTGGACGCGGACAGCACCAAGGGCGCCGTGCGCAACACCCTGCCGCAGCAGACCGGCGGCGAGCAGGTCAGGATCCACGCCCGCACCCGGCTCGACGACATCGTCATCCACCGCGCGGGCTGAGTCCTTGTCCCGCGGGGCCGCCCCCTGCCAGGATTCCGCCATGGGGGACGAACCGAACACCGTCGTGGACCGCATCGCCGAAGCCGTGGGCTGGACCGGGGCGGTCGCGCCGAAGTACGACTGGGACCACGTCGAGAAGCGGCTGAAGACGCCGTTTCCCGCCGACTACCAGGCTTTCATGGCCCGGTTCCCGTCGTGCTTCTTCCGCGACTCGCTCCGGCTCTGGAACCCGATCCAGAACACCGCGGGCCTGCGGCGGTTCACCGAGGACTTCACCCGCCACCTGGCGAACGTCAACGAAGGCCGCGAGTACTACCCGGAGATCCCGGCGGCCTTCCCGCAGCCGGGCGGGGTGATCCCGTTCGCCGACGACGCGGCCGGCGGAGTGCTGTTCTGGTCACCGCGGACGGCGGACCCGGACGGCTGGCACGTGGTGTACCAGAGCAGCAGCCTTCCCGACGTCTGGCGGAGCACCCGCCGCTCGATGACCGCGGTGCTGCTCGAGTTCGCCACCAGCCGCAGCACCCGCAACCTGCTGCGGTGGGACATGTCCGGAAAGGACCGTTCGATCGAGCTGTTCTGACGGCTCAGCCGGCCAGTCGGACGGCCTCGCGGTCGAACCCTTCGGGCCAGACGGTCTTCTCGTCCACGAGGGCCCCGGTCAGATCGGCTTCGTCGAGGTTGCGGGCCCGCAGGTCGGCGCCGCGCAGGTCGGCCCGCCGGAAGTCCGCGCCGGCGACGTCGGCGTCCGCGAAGTTCGCGCCGCGCAGCACGGACCCGACGAACCGGGCCTGGATCGCCCGCGTCCCGCCGAAGTCGGTGTGGCACAGGTCGGACTTGTCGAACTTCGCGCCGACCAGCCAGGAACGGGCGAGGTTGGCGTGGCGGATCTGCGCGTCGAGGAGCTTCCCGTGGTCGAGGTTCGCGCTGCGGAGGTCGACGCGGGAGAGGTAGAGCCGCAGTGCGTCCGGCGCCGGAGTCCGGCGGCAGAGCACGTTCACGCAGGCTTGGACGTCCGGCGCCCGGACGTAGAGCCACGGCAGCGATCCGGCGTCCGGCGCGCTCTCCCCGGGCCACGGCGCGTGGCGGCGGATGAACGCGGCCAGGATGTACTGCACCTGCGGCCGGTCCGCCGCGGAGTTCCTCGCGACGCGCTCCAGCGCGTAGATCCCGCCGATCCGCACGTCGATGTTGTCGCTGCCGAGCTGGTCGATCGCGCGGGTGAACCGCTCGGTGACCTGGCCTTCCCGGTTGACCTGCACCTGCCGCCAGGTGGCCACGGCGCCGGCGATGACCAGCAGCCCGGCGACGGCCTGCAGCAGCGTGGCGCGGACGTTGTTCTGCAGCTGCGACTGCGCTTGCTGCAACTGGATCCGGGCATCCGCGGTGGACACCGCGCGCAGCTCGGCGTCCGTGAGCCGCGGGTACAGCAGTGGTGGCACCAGGAGCAGCGCGGCGAGGACGACGACCACGAAGGCGGTCACCCCGGCTGCCAGGGACCAGAAAGCTTTTCGCGTCACGGGAAGACGCTACCGGTCACCCCGTGCGCCGCGGGCCACTGCCGTGAGCAACGTCGTCAGCTGCTCCCGGAAGCGCAACGCGCTGTGCGCCCACCGCGGCACCTCCTCGTACAGCTGCCGCAGCGTCGGTGACGGTCGCGAAAGCTGGAACAGGTAGGCCGCGCAGCTCATCGCCGCCGTCAGGACCGTCCGGGCTCCTTCGGTGTCCAGGCCGGCGCCGGTCTCGACCAGTGCCGCCGTCATCGCGTCGAACGCTTCGGAAGCCGCCGTTTTGTACTGGCGGGCGCGCTCCAGACGGACCGCGCCTTCCAGGCTGAGGCCCACGTGCGTCTGCAGGTCGCAGAACAACGGCAGCTCGTCGAGCGAGCGGCTGACGACGTCGGCGACCTCGTCGGCGCTCAGGCGGCGGCCGTCGATCAGGGCGAGCAGGTGGGTCCGCCAGCCGGCCCAGCCCTGTTCGGCCAGCTCGAGCAGGAGCTCCTCGCGGGATTCGAAGTACCGGCGCAACGCCGAGGGGTGCAGGCCGACGCGGGTGGTGACCTCGGTGAGCGTGACTTCGCGCACGCCGCGCTCGCCCGCGAGCTCGCGGGCGGCCGTCAACAGGGCTGTCTTGCGGACCTCTTTGTCCTGGTCGGAGCGGGCGCGCTGCCGTGGCTGAGTCACGCCGCCCACGATAACGCAAGCGCTTTGACTTAACTCGGCAGCGGAGTTATGTTCGAGTTAACGCACGGACGTTGCGTTAAATGAGGAGCTTCCCATGAGTTCAGTGTTCTTCGTGACCGGCTCGTCGCGCGGCCTCGGCCGCCGGATCGTCGAGCAGGCGCTCGCCGCCGGGCACCAGGTCGTCGCCACCGCCCGCGACCCGCGGGCCCTCGACGACCTCGCGGCCCGCTACGGCGACCGGATCCACGTCGAGGCGCTCGACGTCACCGACGCCGCGGCGGCCGAAGCCGCGGTGACCGCCGGGATCGCCGCCTTCGGCCGGCTGGACGTCGTCGTCAACAACGCGGGCCAGGGCGACCGGGTGTCGCTCGAGGACACCACGCTGGACGTCTTCCGCCGCCAGATCGAGACGAACTTCCTCGGCACGGTCTACGTGACGAAGGCCGTGGTGCCGGTGCTGCGCCGCCAGGGCGGCGGCCGGATCATCCAGATCTCGTCGGTGGGCGGCCGCGTCGGCAGCCCCGGCATGACGGCCTACCAGTCCGCGAAGTGGGCGGTCGGTGGGTTCACCGAAGCGCTGGCCGCGGAGGTGGCGCCGCTGGGGATCAAGCTGACCGTCCTCGAGCCGGGCGGCATGCGCACCGACTGGGGCGGCGCGTCGATGGCGAACCCGCCGGTCAGCGAGCCGTACGAGGCGACGGTCGGCGCGTCGGCCCGCGCGATGGCCGACTTCGAGCAGCACGCGAACAGCGACCCTCGCAAGGTCGCGGACCTCGTGCTGACGGTCGCGGCGCTGGACGACCCGCCGCTGCGGTTGCTGGTGGGCAGCGACGCGTACGAGTTCGGCCGCGAGGCGTGGCAGCACCGCGTCGACACCGACGCCGAGTGGGCTGAGTTGAGCAGTTCGACTGACCACGCTGAGTCGGGTGACGCCTGGCGTCGGCAGCGGGGTGCGAGCTTGCCCGACTTGCGGGCCTGAGCCGGCCGACGTTCGACTTCGCCGGCTCGGCACGGCTCGGCCCTGCCTCGCGGCGGTTTGGCCCCCAACCCGGCTCGGCCTCGCGGCGGTTCGGCCCGGCCCCCGACCCGGCTCGGCCCGGCCCCCGACCCGGCTCGGCCCGGCCCGGCCTCCGAGGTGGCTCGGCCCGGCCGGCTCGGCCTGCCCCAGCCCGGGGCCCGGTCCAACCCGAGCCGCCGCGGGACGGCGACGGTTGCGAGTTCAGCCGGAGGCTCCGCGGACCGTGCCGAACCGGGTGACCGACTCCAACGGGTGGTCGGAGGTTCCGACCGGCCGATTGGTGGGTAGCCCACAGGTGTGAGGCTGAGCAGGCCCTGCCTGCCGGACTAGTGAGAGGTGATCACATGACCCAGGGCGATGCTCCGGTCGGACGATCGGTGAAGACGGCGGCTGCCGGCGTTCGGGATCTCGCCGCGGAAGCCGCGCGCGTGGGGGCGGCCGCGGCCGCGCGGGCGGTGGAGATCACCGACCGGAAGCTCTCCGAGAGCGCCGATGAACTGGCGAAGGTCGGTCGTTCGGCCACGAAGGACTTCGACAAGAGCACGCGCTCCTCGCGCCGTGACGTGCTGAAGCACTCCGTCGCCGCGCGGGACGAGGTGCTGGCGCGGGCCGGCAAGATGCGCGATCCCGGCCGGAAGGCCGCGCTGGCCATCGCGGTGGTGGCGGGCTCGACGGGGGAGTCGTCGCGCAAGCGGCGCAAGGCCGTCGCGACCGCGAAGCGGGATCTGGCCGTCGCGCTGGAGGAAGCCAAGAGCGTGGCGCGTGGGGAACGCGGCCGGCGGTCGCGCTGGCCGTGGCTGCTCGCGGCCGGTGTGGTGGCCGCCGCGGTCGTCGCGGTCGTGCAGGTCCGGCGGTCGAACCCGCTGGTCGAGCAGGACCACCTCGAGCCCGGCGACAAGACCGAACCGCCCGCGAAGCCGGTGGCCGAGACGCCGGCCGCGCCCGGCAAGCACGAGGCCACGAAGCCGGTGGCCAAGCCCGCGCCGCCGAAGCCGAGCCCGGCCAACGGGCACGCGCCGGCCGGTCACAAGGCGAAGTAGCCCGAGCCGGGGCGCCGCCGAACCGGTGGCGCCCCGGCCTCACGGCGGCGGGATGCGAGCGGTGATCTCCGCCGGGGCGTGCGGGCAGTCCTCGAGCTTGAGCGGGCACTCCAGCGCGTGCTCGATGAGCTCCTTCGCCGCCTGCGCCTCCTCGATCCGGCGCTCCAGCACGCCCAGGTGCCGGCGCAGCACGGTCTTGTCCCCGCCCGAGGCCAGGAACTCCGCGACGTCCCGCAGGCCGACGCCGACCTCCTTGCTCATCAGGATGAGCGCGATGCGGAACAGGTCGTCCTCGCCGTAGCGGCGCTGCCCGCCGGCGTCCCTGGCCGGCGCGAGGAGACCCACGCTTTCCCAGTGCCGCAGCACGTGCGTCGCCAGCCCGAACCGACGGCCGAGTTGCCCGATGGTCAGCTCGCTTGACTTCATGTGCACATTAACCGGCACAGTGCGGGCCATGAGCAAACTCTTCCTGTCCGGCACGGTCGACGCGGTCGAGGACGTCACCGCGCGGATGCGCCGGATCCGGCTCACCGGCGTGCCCGGCCTGCGCTGGACGCCGGGCCAGCACATCCGGGTGCGCGTCGGCACGCTGACCCTGCGCACGTACTCGATCTGGGAGTACGACGACCACCTCGACCTCTGCGTCCTCGACCACCCCGGCGCCGGGCCGGGCGCGCGCTGGGCCCGCGAGGTCCGCCCGGGCCAGCGGGTCTCCTTCCTCAAGCCCGAGGGCCGGCTCGTGCCGCAGGACGACGCGCCGTACCACCTGTTCGCCGGGGACGCGACCGCTTCGGTGGCGTTCGGCGCGATGCTGCGCGCGCTGCCCGCCGACGCGGCAGTCCATTGTGTCCTCGAGGCGGCCGACCGGCTGCCGATGCCCCGCGAGGTCACCTGGACGGACAACCTGCTCGACACCCTCACCGCGCTCGACCTGCCGGCGGAGCCGGGCGTCGCCTACGTCGCGGGTGAGGCGCGCGTGTGCCAGGCCGCCCGCCGCCACCTGGTGTCCGACCGCGGCTGGCCGCGCCGCTCGGTCGTCGTGAAGCCGTTCTGGGCACCGGGAAAGCGCGGCATGGACTAGGACCGGACAAGAATTGTCGCCGTGCGCACGACATCTGGTGTTCGCACGGGCTCAAGCACGCGCGCATAGCGTCCGGGGCGCTCGAGAACTCTCCCCGGAAACCTGATGAGGCAGATCATGCGCGAAAACCAGGCGGGCCCCAACCGACGGTCCTTCCTGCGCAACGCGGGGCTGGCCGGTGTCGGCGCGACGGCGCTGGGCGCGCTCGGCGTCACACCGGCCGAAGCGGACACCGCGGAACCCACGAACCGAGGCCGCGGCCGGTGGCGCCCGGACGGCGAGAGCCGCCAGTTCACCGTCGCCGTGATGCCCGACACCCAGTACCTCTACTGGGGCAGCCAGAACAGCCTCAACCCGGAGCCGCAGGAAGCGTCGCTGCGGTACGTGATCGACAACAGCGGCAAGCCGGACGCCAACATCGTCTTCCTGGCCCACCTCGGCGACTTGACGCAGGACGCCGACGTCACCTCGTTCCAGGCCGTCGGCAAGACGTTCGAGATCGCCGACTCGGCCGGCGTCGCCTACAGCGTCCTCGCGGGCAACCACGACGTCTCCGGGGACGACACGCGCGGCAGCACGCCGTACCTGCAGACGATGGGCCCGCAGCGGTTCCGCCGGCAGAAGTCGTTCGTCGGCGCCGACACCAGTGGCTACAACACCGCGCACGTCTTCCGCGCGGCCGGGCAGGAGTGGCTGCTGCTGGCCATGGACTGGCGCACGTCGGCCGCGGGCTTCGCCTGGGCGAACGACGTCATCAAGAAGCACCCGAAGCTGCCGGTGATCCTCACCTGCCACGAGATCGTCGCGCCGACCTACGGCGACGAGGTCTACCCGTACGAGTCCGGCGACCCCGAGCGCAACGCCGAGTTCAGCGGCTACGGCCAGACCGTGTGGGACACGCTGATCAAGGACAACGACCAGATCTTCCTCACGCTCAACGGCCACTACTGGCCCTCGGGCCGGGTGACGAAGCAGAACACCGCCGGCCACGACGTGCACCTGCACATCACCAACTACCAGAACCGGTACATGAGTGGCGGCGGCATGCTGCGCCTCTACCACTTCGACCTCGAGCGCAACACCATCGACGTCGAGACGATCTCGCCGTGGATCCTCGAGAAGGACCCCGCGAAGCGCAACCGCATGGAGGTCCTGGAGTCGCGGCTCACCACCGCCGTCGACCGGTTCTCGATCCCGTTCGACTTCGAGCAGCGCTTCGCCGGCTTCATCCCGGTGCCGGCCCGCCCGGCGCGCCCGGCGGGCAAGGTACTGGTCCCGGGCACGCTCGCGTACTGGCGGTTCGACAACGTCGGGGCGAACGGCAGCCCGGTCACGGCCACCCAGCGGGTGCGCGACCTTTCCGGTCGCGGCAACGACCTCACGCTGCAGTCCGTCGCCGGCACCGCCCCCGACGCCCTGACCTGGACCGACGACCACCACCCCGACCAGCCGGGCCACGCCAGCCTCCGGTTCGCGGGCGGCCGGAACCCGCTGCACGGCGCGTACTTGACCACGGGCACGCGGGCGCCGCTGAACACCGAGAAGTTCGACCGCGGCTACACCATCGAGACGTTCGTGAAGATCCCGCGCGACTGGGACGGCGGGAACAACGGCAACATGCCGGTCCTGGTCCGGCGCGGCGCGTCCGGCGACGCGGGCAAGCACGGCAAGAACACCGACCCGAAGGAGCCGGTGGCCCAGCTCATGACCACGAACAACGGTCGTGAGGTGCAGTTCAACCACTACCCGCTCAGCCAGACCTACCCGACCACCAACTGGAGCCACGGCCTGGCCGAGGACCAGTGGTGGCACATCGCGGTCGTCAACGACGGGCACCACACCAAGCTCTACGTCGAGAGCTCGCCGGTGGCCGACAACCCGTTCACCGATTCGGTCGGCATCGCTTCCCTCGGCCTCCCGTGGCTGCTCGGTGGCCACGAGTACGGCGGTGCGCTGGACAACGTGTTCCACGGCTGGATCGGCGACGTCCGGATCGTGAACCGGGCGCTGCGGCCGGAGGAGTTCCTGACCCGCTGACGCGCCGGCGGCGGGTGGCCCGGGTGGCCGCCCGCCGCCGCTGCCCGCACGGCCGGTGTGACCGGGGTCGGCTTGAGAGGATGGCCGGATCGCGCATAATGGACCCCTGACCGACCGCTTGGTATGTGCCGGGCACCACAGCGAAGGAGACACACTGCCGTGAACTCGTTCAAGGATCGCGTCGCGATCGTCACCGGGGCGAGCCGGGGCATCGGCCTCGGGATCGCGAAGACGCTCGTCGAGCGCGGCGCCAAGGTGTGCATCACCGCGCGCAAGCCCGAGGCGCTCGAAGAGGCGGTGAACGAGCTCGGCGGCCCGGACGTCGCCATGTTCGTGCCCGGCAAGGCCGACGACACCGACCACCAGGACGAGGCGATCGCCAAGACGATCGAAACCTTCGGCCGGCTCGACTACCTGGTCAACAACACCGGCATCAACCCCGTCTACGGGCCGACGCTGGACATCGACCCGGCCGCCGCGGCCAAGATCCTCGGCGTCAACGTGCTCGCGCCGCTCGGCTGGACCAAGCGCGCCCGCGACGCGTGGATGGGCGAGCACGGCGGCGCCGTCGTCAACGTCGCCTCCGTCGCCGGGCTCGGCGCGTCGCCCGGCATCGGGATGTACGGCGTCAGCAAGGCCGCGCTGATCCGGCTGACCGTCGAGCTCGGCGCCGAGCTGGGGCCGAAGATCCGCGTCAACGCCGTCGCGCCCGCCGTCGTCAAGACGAAGTTCGCCACCGCGCTGTACGAAGGCCGCGAAGAAGAGGTGTCCGCGGCCTACCCGATGAAGCGCCTCGGCGTGCCGGCCGACATCGCGGGCGCCGTCGCGTTCCTGCTGTCGGACGACGCCGGCTGGATCACCGGCCAGACCATGGTCCTCGACGGTGGCGTCACCCTCGGCGGTGGCCTGTGACCGGCGTCGTCGTCACCGGGGGCGGCGGGGGCATCGGCGCCGCGCTGGCCCGCCGGTTCGCGGCCGGCGGCGCCCAGGTCGTCGTGGCCGACCTCGACGGGGACAAGGCCGCCGAAGTCGCGGCCGAGGTCGGCGGGACGGCGTTCGTCGGCGACGTCGCGAGTGTCGACGGCGTCGCGAAGCTGATCGACAGCGCCCGCGGCACCCTCGGCGAGATCGACGTCTTCTGCGCCAACGCGGGCATCGCGCCCTTCGGCGGCGCGGAAAGCCCCGAGGAGGTCTGGGCGCGCACCTGGGACGTCAACGTCATGGCCCACGTCCGCGCGGCGAACCAGCTGCTCCCGGCGTGGCTCGAACGTGGCCAGGGCCACTTCATCGCGACGGTCTCCGCCGCCGGTCTGCTGACCAGCCTCGGTTCGGCGCCGTACTCGGTGACCAAGCACGGCGCGCTGGCCTTCGCCGAGTACCTGGCGGCGACCTACCAGCACCGCGGCATCACCGTCCAGGCGATCTGCCCGCAGGGTGTCCGCACCGCGATGCTGGAGAGCACCGGCACCGCGGGTCAGCTGCTGATGGGGGCCTCGGCGATCGAGCCGGAGCAGGTCGCGGACGCGCTGTTCGCGGCCATCGAGGAGAAGCGGTTCCTGGTGCTGCCGCACCCCGAGGTCGCGGGCTACTACGCGGCGCGGGCCACCGACACCGACCGGTGGCTCGGCGGCATGAACAAGCTGCAGCGCAAGGTCGAAGCGGCGCTCGAAGCCGAATGAGCTGGCAGCCGGAGGTCGACGAGATCGCGCGGCGGCGTGCGCTGGCCGAGCGGATGGGCGGGCCGGAAAAGGTGGCCCGCCAGCACGCGGCCGGGCGGTCGACGGTCCGCGAGCGGATCGCCGCGCTCGCCGACCCCGGCAGCTTCGACGAGATCGGCGCGCTGGCCGGCACGGCGTCCTATGTGGACGGTTCGCTCGCGGAGTTCACCCCGGCCAACTTCGTCATCGGCACCGCGCGGCTCGACGGCCGGCGCGTCGCGATCGGCGGGGACGACTTCACTGTCCGCGGGGGCGCCGCCGACGCCGCGATCATGGAGAAGCAGGTCCACGCCGAGCGGCTCGCGAACGAGCTCGGCCTGCCGATGGTGCGGCTGATCGAGGGCACCGGCGGCGGTGGCAGCGTCAAGATGCTGGAGCAGCACGGGTTCACCTACGTCCCGGTCAACCCCGGCTGGGACCTCGTGGTGGACAACCTTTCGACGGTGCCGGTGGTCGCGCTCTGCCTGGGCCCGGTCGCCGGGCTCGGCGCCGCGCGGGCGGTGATGTCGCACCTGAACATCCTCGTCGAAGGCGCCGGGCAGCTGTTCGTCGCCGGACCGCCGGTGGTCAAGCACGCGACGGGGGAGGAGCTCACCAAGGAGGAGCTGGGCGGCGCCGGGGTCCACCGGCGCAGTGGCGCGGTCGACCGGATCGTGGCGTCCGAGGCCGAGGCTTTCGCGGTGGCGAAACAGTTCTTGTCCTACCTTCCGTCCTCGGTGGACTCCGTGCCGCCGGTCGGTTCCACTGTGGACCCGGTGGACCGGCGCGACGAGGCCCTGCTGTCGCTGGTGCCGCGCAACCGGCGTCAGCCCTACCGGCTGCGGCCGCTGCTGGACGGCGTCTTCGACGAAGGTTCGGTGTTCGACTACGCGGTGTCGGGTGGCTCGGCCTACGCGGGAATGGCGCGACTGAACGGACACCCGGTCGGCGTGCTGGCCACCGACCCGTACCGCGGCGCGACGCTGACCCCCGAGGGCGCCGACGTCATGACCCGGTTCGTCGACCTCTGCGAGACGTTCCACCTGCCGCTGGTGTCGCTGACCGACCAGGCGGGCATGGTGATCGGCGCGGCCGCCGAACGCGCGGGCGCGATCCGCCACGGCGCCCGCGCGGTGACCGCGGTCTACCAGGCGCGGGTGCCGATGGCCGAGGTGATCGTCCGGCGCGTGTTCGGCGTCGGCGGCGCGGGCCAGGTCAACCGGCACCGGCTGGTCCGCCGCTGGGCGTGGCCCTCGGGCGACTGGGGTTCCCTGCCGGTGGAAGGCGGCATCGAAGCGGCGTACCGCGCGGAACTCGACGCCGCCGACGACCGGGAGGCGCGGATCGAGGAGATCCGCGCCCGCCTGGACGCGGTCCGGTCGCCGTTCCGCACGGCGGAGCGGTTCTCGGTGGAAGACGTCATCGACCCGCGCGAGACCCGGGCGCGGCTGTGCGACTGGGTGCCGGACGCCTACGCCGTGCTGCCAAAACTGCTGGGCCGCCCCTCGTTCGGGCTGCGGCCCTAGACCACCCGGTACCAGTTCGGCCTGACGAGTTCCAGCCCGATGGGTTTTCCGCCGGGCCGGTCGAACATCCGCACGCCGTCGCCGAGCAGGACCGGGACGGGCAGCGCCAGGATTTCGTCGAGCAGACCGGCCTCGAGACACTGCCGCGCGACGTCGGCGCCGAGCACGTTGACGTACTTCGGGCCGGCTGCTTCTTTGGCCGCCGTGGCCGCGCCGACAAGGTTGTCGACGAACGTGACGCCCGGTGCGGGAGCCGCGGGCCGGTGGGTCAGCACGAACTGCGGGCCCTCCCAGCCGCCGCCGAACGCCTTCCCCTCGCCTTCGGTGCCGCGGTGCGGGTCGTCGCCGCCGTAGGTCCGGCGGCCGACGAGCAGCGCGCCGATCTCCGGGATCAGCTCGTCGACCAGCGGGTTCGGGCCGAGGTACGGGGTCAGCCAGGACATGTCCCCGCCCGGGCCGGCGATGAAACCGTCGATCGAGCAGCTGAAGCCGTAAAGCAGTTTCGCCATGGTTGTCTCCTTTGAACCGGTTCGCGGACTTCAGTACTGACGTCGGCGGCCGGGAAAAGTCATCGGCTTCACCCGGCCGTGTCCGGAACGCGACAGGATCACCACGGACCGTTGACAACGGTGTCAGCGCGCGAGGACCGTTCCGATTCGCAACCGGCTGAACTTGTGCTCAACGGCGAAGGACAAGTGACATGGTCTTGCGTACCCTCGTGCGGCTTTCCGCCGTCACCGCCCTGGCATTGACCGGGCTGATCCCCGTCCCCGCGTCCGCGGCGCCGCTCGTCACCGATCCGGCGTCGCTCGTGAACCCGTTCATCGGCACGTCCAACGCCGCCGACGACTTCCCCGGCGCGGACGTCCCGTTCGGCATGCTCCAGTGGAGCCCCGACACCCCCAGCCGGCCCGACGGCGGCGGGTACGAGTACAAGGACTCGTCCATCACCGGTTTTAGCCTGACGCACCTGTCCGGGCCCGGTTGCGGCGCCGACGGTGACGTCCCGATCCTGCCGACGGTCGGCGGCGTGAACACCGGCGCGAGCGTCTCCTTCAGCCACAGCAACGAATCCGCGAGTCCCGGCGCCTACTCGGTGAACCTCGCCAACGGCGTGAACACCGAGCTGACCACCGCGCTGCGGTCGGGGATCGGCCGGTTCACGTTCCCCTCGACAACGCAGGCGAACCTGCAGTTCAAGCTCAACGGCAGCCAGAACGGCACGTCGAACCAGGCCTGGACCGTCGTCAGCCCGACCGAGGTCTCCGGCTCGGTCACCTCGGGGCACTTCTGCGGCGCGGGGTTCACCTACACGCTCTACTTCGACGTCGTGTTCGACCGGCCGTTCAGCTCGAGCGGCACGGCGGCGGCCGCCGCGGTGACCCCGAAGGCGTCGCCGGGCAAGCTGCACGGCACCGCGACCGCCAAGGCCGCGCCGGACGCGGGCCCGGGCAGCGCGTACGTCCGGTTCGACACGACCACCAACCGCACGGTGCAGGCCAAGGTGGGCATTTCCTACGTGTCGACGGCGAACGCGGTAGCGAACCGGGCGGCGGACATCCCGGCGTTCGACTTCGCGGCGACCAAGCAGGCCGCGCACGACAGCTGGAACTCCCTGCTCGGCCGGCTCCAGGTCGCCGGCGGCACCGCGGCGCAGCAGCGCGTCTTCTACACCGCGCTGTACCACTCGCTGTTGCACCCCAACGTCTTCTCCGACCGCAACGGCCAGTACATCGGGTTCGACAACCAGGTGCACACCGTCGCGAGTGGACACTCGGCGCACTACGCCAACTTCTCCGGCTGGGACATCTACCGCACGCAGGCGCAGCTTTCCGCGTTGGTCGCGCCGGCGCAGACCAGCGACATCGCGCAGTCGATGATCGCGGACTACGCGCAGGGTGGCACGCTGCCGAAGTGGTCGCAGAACAACGGCGAAACCTACGTCATGGTCGGTGACCCGGGCACAGCGATCCTCGCGAGCTACTACGCCTTCGGCGCGCGGAACTTCGACACTTCCGCGGCACTGCAAGCGATGCTGAAGGAAGCGAGCACGCTCAACAACGTCCGGCCGGGCCTCAACGCGACCAACGCGCCGGGTTACCTGCCGGCCAACGGCACCTACCAGTGCTGCAACTTCTACGGCCCGGTCTCGACGCAGCTCGAGTACGACACCGCCGACTTCGCGCTCTCGGCGTTCGCCGGCGCGCTGGGGGACACCGCGAACCAGGCGTTCTACGCCGGGCGCGCGCAGAACTGGAAGAACACCTTCAACAGTGCCAGCGGGTTCATGCAGCCTCGCGACGCCGGTGGTGGCTGGACGGGCGGCTTCAACCCGGCGAGCGGGTCGAACTTCGTCGAAGGCACGTCGTGGCAGTACACCGGCATGGTGCCGTTCAACGTGGCGGGCCTGGCGGCCGCGCGCGGCGGCAACGCGTCGCTGATCAGCTACCTCGACAGCGTGCTGGCCGGGTTCCACGGCAGCGGCGGATCGCAGGCCGACCTCGGGAACGAGCCGAGCCTGGAGCTGCCGTGGGAGTACGACTACGTCGGGCAGCCGTACCAGACGCAGAAGGTCGTCCGGCAGGTCCAGGACCAGATCTGGACGGACGCGCCGGGCGGGCTGGCCGGCAACGACGACCTGGGCGCGATGAGCGCGTGGTACGTGTTCTCGGCGCTGGGTTTCTACCCGATGACGCCGGGCACGGCGGACCTGGCGCTGGGCAGCCCGCTGTTCACGCAGGCGGTGGTGACGTTGCCGAGCGGCGCGACGCTGACGGTGAACGCCCCGGCGGCGGCGGACAACGCGCCGTACGTCCAGAGCGCGTCGTGGAACGGCTCGGCGTGGAACAACGCTTACGTGCCCACCTCGGCGCTGGTGTCGGGCGGAACGCTGGGCTTCACGCTGGGCACGGCGGCGAACACGTCCTGGGCGGCGTCGAACCCGCCGCCGTCCTACGACGGGACGATGCCACACCTGGGGGCGTTGTCTTCGGGTGTCGCGGGCAAGTGCGCGGACGTGGCGACGAGCGGAACGGCCAACGGCACGCACGTCCAGCTGTACACGTGCAATGCGACGGGCGCCCAGAAGTGGTTCGCGGCACCGGACGGCAGCTTCCAGGCCCAGGGCGGGTGTCTGGACGTGAGCAACAGCGGCACGGCGAACGGCACGAAGGTGCAGCTGTGGCAGTGCAATTCCTCGGGTGCCCAGAAGTGGCAGCCGGGCACGGCCGGCTCGCTGGTCAACCCCCAGTCGGGCCGTTGCCTGGACGACCCGGGCAGCACGACGACCGACGGGACGCAGCTGCAGATCTACGACTGCAACCAGAGCGCGGCCCAGAAGTGGACCCACGGCTGACCCGGTCCCAAGCGCCCCAATGTGGCCTTGGTTGCGTCTGACGCAACCAATGTGGCCTTCGGTGCGTCAGACGCACCGAAGGCCACATTGGGGCGCTTGAAGGGTGGTCAGGAAGCCGGGTGGGGCGGGAACTTCGGTTCGCGGCGTTCGTTCCAGCTGGCCAGTCCCTCGGCCAGTTCGGGACGGCCGAACGACTCGACCATCAACGCCGTCGCCTCGCGGGCGGCTTCGTCCAGCGGCAGCAGCGCCTCCCGCGCGAACTGCGCCTTCATCACCGCCATCGACCGCGGTGCGCTGTAAGTTGCCAACTCCGTCGCGTACGCGTGGGCTCGCAACCCCAGCTCCTCCGCCGGAACCACCTCCTGGACCAGGCCGTAGTCGAACGCCTGCTCCGCGGTGAAAGTCCGCCCGGAAAGCAGCAGATCCCGTGCCCGGCCCCCACCCACCAAAGTGGGCAGCAGTTTCGCGACGCCGTACTCCGCGATCAGGCCGCGGCGCGAGAACGCGGTCGTGAACTTCGCGCCCGCCGCGGCGAAGCGGACGTCCGCCGAGCACGCGATCACGAACCCGAGGCCCGCGCAGCCGCCGTTGATCGCCGCCACCACCGGGACGCCCGTCGAGGACGCCGCCAGGACGTCGCGGAAGTTCTCGTGGCCGCCGCCCGTGGCCGGGGGAGTTGCCGCGATGTCGTCCAGCAGCCCCAGATCCGCGCCCGGGCAGAACGCCTTGCCCGCCCCCGTGACGACCACCGCGCGCACCGACGGGTCCGCGTCGGCTTCCCGCAGCAGCGCGCCGTAGCGGGCCTGCATCGGCACGTCCATCGCGTTGTTCCGGTCCGGCTTGTCGAACGTCAGCGTGGCGACCGCGCCGCCGGTCGCGTACCGCACACCATCCACCGTGGACATGGCCGCCTCCTCGGGTCGGGGTTCAGACTAAGCGGTCGCTTGGCGCACGGGCCAGTCAGCCTTGGTTGAATTCGTCGAAAGCCGTGTTGGGCGGGAAATCCTCGTGCGATAGTGCTCCCCGCCGTAATCCGCTGCTGGGAGGGAACGCCCGATGTCGCACGACTTGAGTCGAAGAACGGTCCTCGGTGGAGCTGGTGCCGTCGTCGTCACGTCGGCCCTCGCGCCGGTCGCGAAAGCAGCCGAAGCGCGGCTCGACCGCGACACCGACTTCGGCACGGGCTGGCGGTTCGCCCTCGCCAACCCGGACGGCGTCACCGACCCCGGCGGCCGGTTCGCCGACGCCGCGAAGCCGAAGTTCGACGACTCGACGTGGCAGGTCGTCGACGTCCCGCACGACTGGAGCATCGAACTCCCGCCCGTGGAAAAGGGCACCTTCAGCGGGTCCGGGTTCTTCCGCGGCGGTCTCGGCTGGTACCGCAAGACGTTCGTCGTCCCGCCCGAAGCGGCGGGCAAACGCGTTTCGGTCGAGTTCGACGGCGTCTATTCGGACGCGCACGTACACCTGAACGGCGAACTGCTCGGCCACCACCCGTACGCCTACACCGGGTTCGCCTTCGACCTCACCGGCCGGCTGCACACCGACGGCCGCACCCCGAACGTCCTCGCCGTGCGCGCGGTGAACCCGCTGCCCAGCAGCCGCTGGTACTCCGGCAGCGGCATCTTCCGCCGGGTCCGCCTGGTCGTCACCGAGCCGGTGCACATCGCCCGGCACGGCACCTTCGTCACGACCCCCGGCATCGCCGCGGGCCGCGGCACCGTCCGGGTCGCCACCGACGTCGTGAACGACTCCCGCGCGCCGGTGACGGCCGTGGTGCGCACGACCGTCAGCGACTCGGCGGGCCGGGTCAAGGCGAAGGGCGCGACGACCGTGACGATCGCCCCGGGACGAACCGCCACCGCGGTCACGACCCAGACGGTGCCCGATCCGCAACGGTGGTCGCCCGGCACGCCCACGCTCTACCGGGTGCGCACCGAAGTCGCGGGCTGCGACACGGCCACCACCGACTTCGGCTTCCGCCACTTCACGTTCCACCCCGACAACGGGTTCTCGCTCAACGGCGTGCCGACGAAGCTGCGCGGGGTCAACCTCCACGCGTCGCAGGGCGCGCTGGGCGCGGTGATCGACCCGGCCGCGCTCGAGCACCAGCTGCGGCTGATGCTCGCGATGGGCGTCAACGCGCTGCGCACCGCGCACAACCCGCCCGACCCGCAGCTGGTGACGCTCTGCGACCGGCTCGGGATCCTGCTGATGGTCGAAGCGTTCGACTGCTGGCGGACCGGCAAGCTCGAGTTCGACTACCACCGCGACTTCGACGAGTGGAGCGGGCGCGACATCGCCGAAATGGTGCACGCGGCCAAGAACTCCCCGTCGGTCGTGCTGTGGTCGATCGGCAACGAGGTGCCGGACGCGTCGATGGCCGGCGGCCCGGCCATCGCGGCGGCGCTCATCAAGACCGTGCGTGACATCGACCCGACCCGGCCGGTGATCATGGGCTCGGACCGCTACCGGAGCGTGCCCGCGCCGGGCTCGCCGCAGGACCTCATCCTGCGGCAGCTCGACGGCCTCGGCGTCAACTACAACACCGCGCAGTCGCTCGACGGGCTGCACGCGGCCTACCCGGACAAGTTCTTCTTCGAGTCCGAGTCGTCGTCGGAGACCTCGACGCGCGGGGTGTACCAGGACCCCGACCTGCTCAACACCGGCGAGAACCACGTGCCGGGCAAGCGGGCGGCGTCGTCCTACGACAACAACCTGGCCTCCTGGACGTTCAGCGGCGAGTACTCGCTGAAGAAGGACCGCGACCGCAAGTTCTGCCAGGGCCAGTTCCTCTGGGCCGGGCAGGACTACCTCGGCGAGCCGACCCCCTACGACGCCTTCCCGGTCAAGACGTCCTTCTTCGGCGCGGTCGACAGCGCGGGCCTGCCCAAGGACGCCTTCCACCTCTTCCGCAGCCAGTGGACCACCGCGCCGATGGTGCACCTGGCGCCGATGGACTGGACCGGCCACGCCCCGGGCGAGCCCGTCGCGGTCTGGGTCTACTCCACTGTGGACACCGTCGAGCTGGTGCTCAACGGCCGTTCGCTGGGCACGAAGACCTTCGACCGCAAGGCCACTGTGGACGGCCGGGCCTACCTCGAGACGAGCGAGCCGACCGGCGACGACAAGAACGACCCGTCCGGCAGCTACACCAGCCCGAACGGCGGCACCGGCAAGCTGCACCTGAGCTGGACCGTGCCGTTCGAACGCGGCACGCTGACCGCGATCGCCCGGGCCGACGGCCGGGAAGTGGCCCGCGACGAGCTCGTCACGGCCGGGCCGCCGAGCGCGGTCACGCTCAGCGCCGCACCACGCGGGGAAGGCGCGATGGCGTTCGTGACGGCGTCCGTTGTGGACGCCCAGGGGGTCGTGGTGCCGGGTGCCGAGCTGGCGCTGCGGTTCACCGTCGGCGGACCCGGCCGGCTCGCCGGGGTCGACAACGGACGCCAGGAGTCGGCCCAGGGCTACCAGCAGCCGACGGTCGCCACCTTCCGCGGCCAGGCCGTCGCGATCGTCGCCGCGACCGGTGGCCGCGGCCCGATCACCGTGACGGCGAGCGCGCCGGGCCTGACCTCGGGGAGCACCACGGTGCCGGGGACGAACCTCGGGCAGCGCAACGGCCCGGGCGCGCGGGCGGTGGAGCTGCCCGAGGTGCCGGTCGTCCTGGCCGCGAACGCGAGTTATGCGGGCGCCCCGGACACGCTGCCGGCGGCGATGCTCGACGGCAACCCCGCCACCGGCTGGTCGAACTTCTACCTCAAGCCGGCGACCGCGACGCTGCCGGCGGTGAGCCGGCCGCGGCCGGCGGACTGGGTTTCGCTGGTCTGGCCGACTCCGCAGCGTTTCGGCGAGATCGTCGCGAACTTCGTGCTGGACGCGACGCTGGTGCTGCCGGACACCGTCGCCGTCTTCTACCGGGGGACTCAGGGCTCCGCGCCGGTGAGCAACCTGAAGATCTCGTGGGGGACCGGTTCGAACGACCCGACGACGTTCTCGTTCGACCCGGTCACCGCCACGGAGGTGTTCGTCTCCATGACGACCCGCGGGTTCCTGCGGATCAGCGGCCTCTTGGCCCGTTAACGGCTGCAGGGCGCGAGCGCGTCGAGGCCCTGCGGTTTGTCGGTCGTGCGGCCGATGGCGGTCGCGATGCGGTTGATCGTCGCGACGCGCTTGTCCTCGAGCGGGCCGAGGATGGCGTTCTGCACGAAGTTGGGACCGCCCTGGCCGACAGTGGTGGCCAGGCGGTTGTTGGCTTCGGCGAGCTGCGTGTCGAGCAGCTGGAGGTTCCGCTCGACCTCGGCTCGGGCCTGCGCGGGGATGGCCGGGAGCTGCGAGGCGACGTCGGGGCAGGTGATCTGCCCGGCGTCGCCCGCCGCGGCACTGGTCGGCTGGGCCGGTGCCGGGGCAGTGGAGGACGCCGGCGCCGCTTGGCCGCCCAGCGAGCACGTCGCCAGGCCGCCGAGGTTCTGCGGTTTCTCGCCCCGGCGACCGATGGCGATGGCGATCCGGTCGATCGTCGACGTCCGCTTGTCGGCCAGCGGCCCGAGGATCGCGTTCTGGACGAAGTTCGGGCCGCCCTGCCCGACGGTGGTGGCCAGGCGGTTGTTCGCTTCGGCGATCTGGGTGTTCAGCAGGTCCAGGTTGCGTTGCACTTCGGCTTGGGCCTGCGCGGGGATGGCGGGCAGCTGCGAAGCGACGTCGGGGCAGCTGATCCGGTTGCCGGTCGCCGCGTTCGCCGCGCCGGGGTCGCCGACGGTCGTCGCGATCACCAGCGCCCCCGCCGCGATCGCGAGGCCGAGGGCCGCCGTCGCGATCTTCGTCCGCCGCGAGAGGCGGTGTCGTCCACCGGTAGCAGGCATGAATCACTCCAAGTTAGCGTGAACAGAGAGGGACCACACGGGCAGCGCGCGGTTTTTCCGAATGGTGCGGCCGAGCCGGCCGCGGAGGTCATCGTGGCGGCTCCACCAGGGAGTTGTCCAGAGTTCGGCGGGGAAAAGAGAGAAGCTGAACCATTCCGAACCGGCAGCCGTATTACGCGGTGAAAGGCGGCTTCTGCGATTCCCGCGAAGCCGGGCCTTGACGCGGCCGCCGCGGCCTCCTAGCGTTCGCATACCGACCGGTCGGTGTCCAAAGGAGGTCACGGAGTGAGCTGGTACGACGCGAAGCCCTGGCTGGCGAGCTACGACGAAAGCGTGCGGGCCGCGGAACCGGCGAAGCCGACGACCCTGCCGGAGACCTTCCGCCGCGCCGCGGACCACGTCCCCGACCGGACGGCGATCGTGTACTTCGACGCGCGGCTGAGCTACCGCGAGGTCGACGAGCTCTCCGACGGCGTCGCGCGGTACCTGAGCGCCCACGGCTTCGCGCGCGGCGACCGGCTCGCGCTGGTGCTGCAGAACATCCCGCAGTTCGTGATCGCCCTGCTGGGCGCGTGGAAGGCCGGCGGGATCGTGGTCCCGGTCAACCCGATGTACCGCGACCGCGAGCTCACCCACGTGCTCACCGACGCCGGGGTCAAGGCGATCGTGTGCTCGCAGCGCGGCTGGAACGCCTTCATCGCCGAGACGGCGAAGGACATCGGCATCGCGCTCACCACCAGCGAACTGGAGTTCCAGACGCGCGACGACGAGCGCGTGCTGGGCAAGGTCATCCGCGAAGAGACCCCGGGCGCGACCGAACTCCTCGAAGCCGCCGCCACCCCGGGCCCGAAGCCGCCGGAGCCGGCCTTCGCGCTCGACGACGTCGCGCTGATCAGCTACACCTCCGGTACCAGCGGCACACCGAAGGGCGCCACCAACACCCACGGCAACCTCGGCACCAACGCCGCCGGGCTCGGCTCGTTCAGCGGCCTGCCCGCCGGCTCGACGCTGTTCGGGCTCGCGCCGCTGTTCCACATCACCGGCATGGTCTGCGAACTCGGCTCCGCGATCGACATCGAGGGCACGCTCGCCCTCGCCTACCGCTTCGACGCCGGGGTGGTGCTCGACGCCTTCCTCGAGCACCGGCCGTCGTACACGGTCGGGCCGTCGACGGCCTACATGGCGCTGATGGCGCACCCGTCCTTCAGCCGCGACCACTTCTCGTCGTTCGCGCTGCTCTACTCCGGCGGCGCCGCGCTGCCGCCCGCCGTCGTCGAGGCCTTCCGCGCGAAGACCGGGCACTACATCCACAACGGCTACGGCCTCACCGAAACCAGCGCGGGCTGCGTCGTCGTCCCTGGCACGCTCGAAGCGCCGATCGACCCGGCGTCCGGCACGATCTCCATCGGCCTCCCGGTGCCGGACACGATCGTGCGGATCCTGGGCGAGGACGGGGAAGAGCTGCCGTTCGGCCAGGCGGGCGAGATCGCCGTGGAAGGCCCGATGGTCGTTTCCGGCTACTGGAACCGCCCGGACGCGACGGCCGAGTCGCTGCCCGGCGGGCGGCTGCTCACCGGCGACATCGGGTTCATGGACGAGCGCGGCTGGGTCTACGTCGTCGACCGCAAGAAGGACATGATCAACGCGTCCGGCTTCAAGGTCTGGCCGCGCGAGGTCGAAGACGTCCTGTACACGCACCCGGCGGTCCGCGAGGCCGCCGTCGTCGGGGTCGCCGACGAATACCGCGGCGAGACGGTCAAGGCGTACGTCAGCCCCGCGCCCGGCGCGAACGCCGATCCCGCGGAGCTGGTCGCGTGGTGCAAGGAACGGCTCGCCGCCTACAAGTACCCGCGCACCGTCGAAGTCCTCGACGAGCTGCCGAAGACCACCAGCGGCAAGATCCTGCGCCGCGAACTGCGGGCTCGGGGGTAACGGCGTGGTCGAGACCGTCCGCGGCGCGATCGCGCCGGAAGCACTGGGCAAGGTGCTGATGCACGAGCACCTCTTCGTGCTGAGCCCCGAGTTCGTCGAGAACTACCCCGAACACGAGGGGTTCAAGGAGGACGAGCACGTCCCCGAGGCGATCCGGCGGCTCAAGGACCTGAAGGCCGCCGGCATCGACACCATCGTCGATCCGACGGTGATCGGCCTGGGCCGCTACATCCCGCGCGTGCAGCGGGTCGCCGCCGAGGTCGAGCTCAACATCGTCGTCGCGACCGGGCTCTACACCTACAACGACGTGCCGCACTACCTGCACTTCCGCGGGCCGGGCACGCTGCTGCAGGGCGAGGACCCGCTGGTCGGGCTGTTCGTCGGCGACATCCGCGACGGCATCGCCGGCACCGGCGTCAAGGCCGGGCTGCTCAAGTGCGCCACCGACGAACCCGGTGTCACGCCCGGGGTCGAGCGCGTCCTGCGCGCGGTCGCCAAGGCGCACAAGGAAACCGGCACGCCGATCATGACCCACACGCACGCGGGCACGCGGCGCGGGCTGGAGCAGCAGAACGTCTTCGAGTCCGAAGGCGTCGACCTGAACCGCGTGCTGCTCGGGCACTCCGGCGACTCGACCGACCTCGGCTACCTGATCGAGCTCGCCGACCGCGGGTCGCTGCTCGGCATGGACCGGTTCGGCCTCGACCTGCTGCTGCCGTTCGAAGAGCGGGTGAACACCGTCGTCGCGATGTGCGAACGCGGCTACGCGGGCAGCATGGTGCTCTCGCACGACGCGAGCTGCTACATCGACTGGCTGCCCGCGGACCAGCTCCCGGTGCTGACGCCGAACTGGCACTACCTGCACATCACCCGGGACGTGCTGCCCGCGCTGCGGGAACGCGGGGTGTCCGAACCGGACATCACGGCCATGCTCGTCGACAATCCCCGGCGCTTCCTCACCGGGGCGTCCTGAGCCCGTTATCCTGTGCGTTCGAACCCGGAGAGGAGGCAACTGCCGTGACGCGAGCGAGCACCCGCAAGCCGGGGGAGGCCTCCGGCGACGACCAGGCCGCCGTGCCGCGGCGGCTGCTGGAGCAGGCCACGAAGCTGTTCGCGAAGAAGGGCTTCGACCGCACGTCGGTCCAGGAGATCGTCGAGGCCGCGGGCGTCACCAAGGGCGCGATGTACCACTACTTCGGCTCGAAGGACGACCTGCTCTACGAGATCTACGCCCGTGTCCTGCGCGAGCAGACCCGGCAGCTGGAGAGCGTCGCGTCGTCGAGTGCCCCGCTGCGGGAACGGCTCGGCGCCGCCGCGTCCGACGTGGTGGTCTCCAGCATCGACAACCTCGACGACAACACGATCTTCCTGCAGTCGATGCACCAGCTGTCCCCGGACAAGCAGAAGGCGGTCCGCGCCGAGCGCCGCAAGTACCACGAGCGCTTCCGCGGCCTGGTCGAGGAAGGCCAGGCCTCGGGCGAGTTCCGCACGGACAAGCCCGCGGACGTGGTGGTCGACTTCTTCTTCGGCTCGGTGCACCACCTGGGTTCGTGGTACCGCCGCGGCGGGACGCTGTCGGCGCGCCAGGTCGGGGACCACTACGCGGACCTGCTGCTGGACGCGTTGCGCCCGCCTGTCTGATGGGTGGGTGTCCGACTTCCCGCCGCTGTCGGTGATCGATGAGCTGGCCGAGGTGGCCCGTTGCGGTGGCGCCCTGTGCGTCGGTCCGGGCTGTAGTGCTGCGGGTGTTGTTCCTCGGCTGCGGGGGTCCGGTCTGATGGGTGGGTGACCGACTTCTCGGCGCTGCGGGTGATCGATGAGCTGGCTGAGGCGGCTCGTTGGGGTGGCGCCGGGCGCGTCGGTGCGGGCTGTAGTGCTGTGGGTGTTGTTCCTCGGCTGCGGGGGTCCGGTCTGATGGGTGGGTGACCGACTTCCCGGCGCCGCCGGTGATCGATGAGCTGGCCGAGGCGGCTCGTTGCGGTGGCGCCCTGTGCGTCGGTCCGGGCTGTAGTGCTGCGGGTGTTGTTCCTCGGCTGCGGGGGTCCGGTCTAATGGGCGGGTGACCGACTTCCCGCCGCTGCCGGTGATCGACGAGCTGACCGAGCCCGAGCGGGAGCTGGCCGATGCGGCCCGTCGCGGCCGCGCGGTGGCGCCCGGCGCGCCGATCCGGGCCGAAGTGCTCCGGGAGCTGCTCCTCGGCCGCCGGGGTCCGGTGGATCCGGCGGGCGTCCGCGTCGAAGGTGCCCGGATCGCCGGCACCCTGACCTTGGACCACGTCGAGGCTGTGGCGGGCCTCGCGCTGGTGGGCTGCGTGCTCGTGAACCCGATCGGGGCGCGCCGGGCCCGGCTGCCGTGGCTCGAGCTGTCCGGCAGCCGGATCGCCGGGTTCGACGGCGACGGCGTCCGGATCGACCACGACCTCGTGCTCGCCGGCGTGCGCGCGAGCGGCGACGGCGAACACGGCGTCGTCAGCCTCCGCGACGCCCGGGTCACCGGGCGGGTCCTCCTCACCGGGGCGGTGGTCACCAGCGCGGACGGTCCCGCGCTCGGCCTGGACGGGCTGGAAAGCGGTGCGCTGCGTGGCGTCGGCCTCCGGGCGTCCGGTGCGCGGGCCCTCGGCACGGTCCGGCTGACCGGCGCCCGCGTCGCCCGGGAAACCGACTTCGCCGGCGCCGAGCTGACCAACGTGTCCGGGCCGGCCCTGAGCGCCGACGGCCTGGTCGTCGACGGCGACCTGAGCCTGAGCGGCGCGACGGTGACCGGGGCCGGTGAAGCCGGGGCGGCCCGCCTGCTCGGCGCCCGGGTCGGCGGCGCGCTGGACCTCGTCGAGGCCGTGCTCACCAACGAGAGCGGGCCGGGCCTGGAGGCCGACCGCCTCGAGGCCCGGGACCTCCGCTGCGCCGGCGTCGTCGTGACCGCCGGCCGCGACGCCGCGATCGACCTGACCAGCGCGCGCGTCGGCGGCCAGGTCGACCTCGACGGCGCCGTGGTCACCAACGGCCGTGGCCGCGGGCTGAGCGCCGACGGCATCCGGGTCGACGACAGCTTCTCCGCCGAGGGGATGCAGGCGCGCGGCTCGGGCGAGTACGGCGCGCTCTGCCTGCTCAGCGGGCACGTGGGCGGCAACCTCTCCCTCGACGGCGCTGAGCTGGCCAACGATGCCGGGGCGGCGTTGAGCGGCGATCGGCTCCGCGTCGGCGGCAACGTCCACTTCCGGGAGCTGACCGCCGCCGGGTCCGGCGAGCCGGGCACTGTCCGCCTGCTCAGCGCCCGGATCGACGGCGAGCTGTACTGCGAAGAAGCCCGGCTCACCAACGACCGCAGCCCGGCACTGCACGCCGACGGTCTGCACGTCGGCGGCAACTTCGACCTGACCGGCGCGCAGGTCTCCGGCGCCGGGACGGACGGGGCGCTGCGGCTGCACAACGCCGAGATCGGCAGCCAGCTGCGGCTGCCCGGGGCGGAGCTGGCCAACGCGTCCGGGCCCGCCTTCAGCGCCGACGACCTGCGCGTCGGCACCTACCTCGACCTGAGCGGGGTGACGGCGACCGGCTCGTCCGAGCATGGCGCGTTGAGCCTGCGGGCGGCCCGGGTCGACGGCTCGGCCACCTTCACCGGCGCCGAGGTCACCAACGACGCGGGCCCGGCGCTGTTCGCGGACCGCTTCCGGGTCCGGGACAGCCTCGCGGTGACCGGCCTGCGGGGGAGCGGCGCCGGCGAGTACGCGACGATCCACCTGCTCGGCGCCCACGTCGGCGGTCAGCTGAGCTTCACCGGCGCCGAGCTGACCCACCGCGACGAGCTGCTCGTGAGCCTCGAAGACGCCGTCGTCGACGGGCCGATCTTCTTCCCCGCCGAGGTGGTGGGCCCGGCCGGTCAGGTGGTCGTCGACGGCTTCCGGTTCGGCTCGCTCGCCGACGTCGAGTGGGACGAGTGGCTGCGCCTGATCCGCGACCACACGGCGTCCTACCGGCCCGGGCCGTACCAGCGGCTCGCGGCCGCGGAACGGGCGGCCGGCCACGACGGCAACGCCCGCCGGATCCTCATCGCCCAGCAACGAGACCTCCAGCGGTGGGCGCCCCGGACCATCGGCGGCTGGCCGGCCCGGCGGTTCCACTGGCTGTGGGGCTTCTTCGCCGGCTACGGCTATCGCGCGCGGCGGACCGCGGCCGCGTTGCTGCTGGCGGTGCTCGCGGCGGGCGCACTGGGGCTGTGGGCCGGGCACGCCGGCTCCGGCGGGCACCTCGCCGCCGAACGCACGGCGGACTTCGGCGCCCGGGCCGGCACGCCGTGCACGCCGGTCGAGCTGATCGGCGTCGGCCTGGAGCGCGGGCTGCCGCTGTCGCCCGGCGTGCGGGGCCGGTGCGACCTCAACACCGGGATCGGCGCGGGCCAGGTGTTCACCGTGGCGATCTGGCTGGTCCAGGCCGCGATCTGGGCCCTGGCGACGCTCGCGCTCGTCGGCTACACCGGGCTGGTCCGCAAGACCGGCTAGTGGCGGCGGAGGTGGTCGAGGAGGAGGGCGATGACCTCGTCGGGGGCCTCCATCGCCATCCACTGGCTCGCGCCCTCGACGATCTGGAAGCGGTACTCGGCGTCGATGTGGTGGACGGTCAGCTCGGCGGCGCTCTGGCCGAGGTAGGGGTCCTCGCTGCCCCAGAGGTAGAGCGTCGGGACGGTGATCCGGCCGGCCGGGACGTCGAAAACGTCGTTGGTGGCGCCGCGGTACCAATTCAAGGTCGCGGTCAGCGCACCCGGTTCGGAAAGGCGCGCGACGGTGCGTTCGACGATTTCGACCGGGATTCGGCGGTTGTAGACAGCGCGTAATTGCGCGGCTTCGTCGCGTAAGAGGAATTTCTCGGCTTTGCCGACACCGCGGCGGAAGAAGCGGATGTAGCCGAGGTCGTGGAACTGCCCGTCATCGGTCGCGGCGGCGCGTTGCAGGGCGGACGGGTGCGGGGTGGAGAGCACGGTCAGCGACCGCAGCCGGTCCGGGTGCGCGGTGGCCAGCGCCCAGGCGACCATGCCACCCCAGTCGCGGGCGACCAGGTGGAACCGGTCGGCGCCCTGGCTGCCGGCGAAGGCGAGCGCGTCGCCGACCAGGTGCTCGATGGAGTAGTGCTCGACGCCTTCGGGCCGCGCCTCGCGGGCGTACCCGCGCTGGTCGACGGCGACGGCCCGGTAGCCGGCCTCGCCGAGGGCGTGCAGCTGCTCGGTCCAGGACTCGGCGAATTCGGGCCAGCCGTGCAGGAGCAGGACGAGCTCACCGCTTTCGGGCCCGGCGGCGAGCGCGCTGTGCCGATGTCCGCCGACGACAACGGTCAATTCCTCGAGCGAACCGGCTTCCGTCGGCACGACGGCGAATTCCATGGCGCCAGGCTAGGTCTTGCGGGGTGGGGAAAACCATGGGAACGCGGGCACTTTTCCCACCCTTTTGCCCGGCGGGTGGTGTGGCTCACAGAATTTTCGCTCAGATGAGCGAAAATTCGGCCAAAAACCGAAGGAGATTCACGAAAGCCAGGCTGAGCGCGCCGCGGCGGCTGCGTGCGCCCACCGGTCCCAAGCGCCCCAATGTGGCGTTGGGTGCGTCCGCCGCCCCGAACGCCACATTGGGGCGCTGGCGACCGGCCAACGAGCGGTGCGGCGGCCGGAGCGCGAACTCCCCGGCCGCCCGGTGCGTCAGGCCGGGAGGTTGACCAGCTCGGCCAGCCGGGCCCGGTGCTTGCCCGGTGTCCCCAGCGCCAGCTCGTCCGCCTTCGCCCGCTTCACATACAGGTGCGCCGGGTGCTCCCACGTCATCCCGATGCCGCCGTGCAGCTGGATGGCCTCCTCCGCGGCGTGCACCGCGATCGGCGCCACCCTGGCCTGCGCGACCGACACCGCGATCGGCACGTCGGTCCCCGTGGCCAGGGAATCCGCCGCGTACCGAGCCGCCGCGCGGGCCAGGACCAGGTCCGTGTACAGGTTCGCCAGCCGGTGCTTCAGCGACTGGAACCCGCCCACCGGCCGCCCGAACTGGTAGCGGCCCTTCAGGTACGACACCGTCTCCGTCAACGCCCACTCCGCGACGCCCGTCTGCTCCGACGCCAGGATCCCGGCCCCGAACAGCAGCGCCTCCTCCAGCGCCGAAGCCGCTTCCGGGCCGGACGCCACGAGCTGAGCCGGCGCGTCCGAGAGCGCTACGTCCGCCACCCGGCGCGTCAGGTCGAACGACACCAGCTCCGTCACCGTCGCATCGGCCGCCGAGACGACGTACAGCTCGGGGCCGTCCGGGCCCGCCGCCGGAACGACCAGCAGGTCCGCCACCGACGCGTCGGCCACCGTGCCGACCCGGCCGCTGAGCTTGCCGTCGGCAACGGTCACCGACGACGGGAAGCCCGCGCCCGGCGCCGTCGACAGCGGCACGGCCAGCGCGCCGATCGCCGAACCCGAGGCCAGCCGGCGGACGAACTCGTCCGCCGAAGCGCGCACCAGCGCCGTCGTCGCCAGCACCACGCTGCCCAGGAACGGCACCGGCGCGACGCTGCGGCCCAGCTCCTCGGCCACCACGGCCACCTCGCGGGCCGACGCGCCGTGCCCGCCCAGCTCCTCGGGCACCGCCAGCCCGGCCACGCCGACCTCCTCGGCCAGCGTGCGCCACAGCTTCAGGTCGTAGCCCTCGGCCGTCTCGACGCGCGCGAGCAGCGCCTCGGCCGAGGCCTTGTCCTTCAGCAGGTCCCGGACCGAGGCCCGGAGGTCTTCCTCGACGTCGGAATACAGCAGGTCGGTCATCGGGGGAGGTCCTTCCAGGCGACGTCCTTGTCGACGCGCGGCTCCGAGGGCAGCCCCAGCACGCGCTCGGCGATGATGTTGCGCAGGACCTCCGAGGTGCCGCCCTCGATGGAGTTCCCCTTCGCGCGCAGGTAGCGGTAGCCGGCTTCGCGGCCGGTGAAGTCGACGATCGCCGGGCGCCGGAACGTCCAGTCGTCGTAGGCCAGGCCCTCTTCGCCGAGCAGCTCGACCTCCAGGCCGGTCAGGGCCTGGTTCAGCTCGGAGAACGCGACCTTCATGGCCGAGCCCTCCGGTCCGGGCGCGCCGGCGGTCAGCTGCTGGCGCAGCCGGGTGCCGGCCAGCCGCAGCGTCTCGGCCTCGACCCAGCGCTGCACCAGGCGGTCACGCAGCTCCGGCGTGCGCAGCTCGGGGCGTTCGCGCCAGGTCTTGGTGACGATGCCGATCAGCCCGCCTTCGCGGGGCTGGACGTGCCCGCCGATGGCGACGCGCTCGTTCATCAACGTCGTCTGCGCGACCTTCCAGCCCTCGCCGACCGCGCCGAGGCGCTGGGTGTCGGGGATCCGGACGTCGGTCAGGAAGACCTCGTTGAACTCGGCCTCGCCGGTGATCTGGCGCAGCGGCCGGACTTCGACGCCGGGCGCGGTCATGTCGCACAGGAAGTACGTCATGCCCTGGTGCTTCGGGACGTCCGGGTCGGTGCGGGTGACCAGGATCGCCCACTGCGACTCGTGCGCGCCCGACGTCCACACCTTCTGGCCGGTGACGATCCAGTCGTCGCCGTCGCGCACGGCCCGGGTGCCCAGCGCGGCGAGGTCGGAGCCGGCGCCCGGCTCGGAGAACAGCTGGCACCACACCTCCTCGCCGGTCCACAGTGGACGCAGGTAGCGCTCGCGCTGCTCCGGCGTGCCGAAGGCGAGGATGGTCGGCGCGGCCATGCCGAGCCCGATGCCGATCCGGCGCGGGTTGTTGTCCGGCGCGCCCGCCTCGGTGAACACACTGTCCACAGCGGACTGCAGCGCGCGCGGCGCGTCCTGCCCGCCGAGCCCGGCGGGGAAGTGGATCCAGGCGAGGCCGGCGTCGAACCGGGCCCGCAGGAAGTCCATCCGGTCCGTGGTCGCGGGGTCGTGCGCGGCCAGGAACTCACGGGCCTGGCGCGTCAGGTCTTCGGCGTTCACTTGGCGGCCTCCGAAAGGTACTTCTTCAGCTCACGCCGGGCGAGTGAGCGCTTGTGGACTTCGTCCGGCCCGTCGGCCAGGCGCAGCGTGCGGTTGCCGGCCCACATCGCGGCCAGCGGGAAGTCCTGGCTGACGCCACCCGCGCCGTGCACCTGCACGGCCTTGTCGAGGATCCACTCGACCGCGGCCGGTGTCGAGATCTTGATGGCCTGGATCTCGGTGTGCGCGCCCTGGTTGCCGACGGTGTCCATCAGCCACGCGGTCTTGAGCACCAGCAGCCGCTGCTGCTCGATCTTCACCCGCGACTCGGCGATCCAGTCCTGCACGACACCCTGCTGCGCGATCGGCTTCCCGAACGCCTCGCGGGAGATCGCGCGCTTGCACATGAGCTCCAGCGCGCGCTCGGCCATCCCGATGGCGCGCATGCAGTGGTGGATCCGGCCCGGCCCGAGACGCGCCTGGGCGATCGCGAAGCCGTCGCCCTCGCCGGCGATGAGGTTCTCGACCGGCACGCGGACGTCCTCGAACAGGACTTCGGCGTGGCCGCCGTGGTCGCTGTCGTCGTAGCCGAAGACGTGCATGCCGCGCTTGACCGTCAGGCCCGGGGTGTCGCGGGGGACGAGGATCATGCTCTGCTGCTTGTGCGGCGGGCCGTCCGGGTCGGTCTTGCCCATCACGATGAAGATCCGGCACGCGGGGTTCATCGCGCCGGAGATGTACCACTTGCGGCCGTTGATGACGTACTCGTCGCCGTCGCGGCGGATCGCGGTCTCGATGTTGCGGGCGTCGGAGGAGGCGACGTCCGGCTCGGTCATCGCGAACGCGGAGCGGATTTCCCCGTTCAGCAACGGTTCCAGCCACTGCTTCTGCTGCTGCTCGTTGCCGAACATGGCCAGCACTTCCATGTTCCCGGTGTCCGGCGCGGCGCAGTTGAGCGCGGTCGGGGCGAGCCGGATGCTGCGGCCGGTGATCTCCGCCAGCGGCGCGTACTGCAGGTTCGTCAGGCCCGCGCCGTGCTCGCCCGGGAGGAAGAAGTTCCACAGGCCGCGCTTGCGCGCCTCGGCCTTGAGCTCGGCCATGACCGGCGGGATGGCCCACGGGTCGTCGCGTTCGGCCAGCTGCTGCTCGAAGACGCCTTCGGCGGGGTGGATGTGCGAGTCCATGAACTCGAGGAGCTTCCCGCGCAGCTCCTCGGTCTTCTCGTCGAACGCGAAGTCCATTTACTTCTCCTCTTTGAGAATCTCGTTGCCGTGCGAGATGAGCAGCGGGACACCGGCCCCGACGCCTTCGAAGCCCGCGCCGACCGTCTTGCCCTGCGTGTAGCGGTAGTGGATGCCCTCCAGGATCACGGCGAGCTTGAAGAACGCGAAGCTGACGTACCAGTTCAGCTGCGAGACGTCCCGGCCCGAACGTTCGGCGTAGCGCCGCACGACTTCGTCGGTGCTCGGGTAGCCCGGCGCGGAGCTGGCGTTGGAGACGAACTGCAGCGACACCTTGTCGCGCTCGGCGTAGGCGACCAGAAGCGCGAGGTCGGTCAGCGGGTCGCCCAGCGTCGACATCTCCCAGTCGAGCACCGCGGAGATCTCGTCGTTCCCGTCGACCAGGACGTTGTCCAGGCGGTAGTCGCCGTGGATGACCGACGGCTTCCCGGAGACCGGCACCGCGGCGGCGAGCCGGTCGTGCAGCTCCTCGATGCCGTCCAGGTCGCGGCTGCGCGAGGCGTCGAGCTGCTTCTTCCACCGTCGCAGCTGCCGCTCCAGGAAGCCTTCGGGCCGGCCGAAGTCGCCGAGGCCGACCGCGGCCGGGTCGACGGCGTGCAGGTCGACGAGCGTGTCGACCAGCGCGTCGGCGATGGCGCGGGTGCGCTGTTCGCCGAGCTGCGCCAGTTCGTCCGCGGTCCGGTAGGGCGTGCCCTCGACGAAGCTCATGACGTAGAACTGCGCGCCGATGACGTCGGCGTCCTCGCAGAGCAGTAGTGCTTCGGGCACCGGCACGGCGGTGTCGCGCAGGCCCGAGATCACCCGGAACTCGCGGGTCATGTCGTGCGCGGTGGGCAGCACGTGCCCGAGCGGCGGGCGGCGCACCACCCAGCGCGAGCGGCCGTCGCCGACCACGTAGGTGAGGTTCGACCGGCCGCCCTCCACGACGTCCGCGGACAGCTGTCCGGCGACCAGGCCGGGCCGGTGCGCGTCCAGGTGGGCGCGCAGGCGGCCCAGGTCCAGGCCCGGCGGGTCGGTCGGGTTCATCCAGCCTCCTCAAGCTCCGTGGGGGCAAGCATACCGACTAGTCGGTATGCAGTACGGAGAGGTGAGGAGCGGCACTTTCATAGGGAAAGTGCCGCTCCTCGGACGTCACGCGAGGAACCGCGTCACCCATTCGGCGACGCAGGCGGGCTTCGCCTCGTCGTCGATCTCGACCGTCCACTTCGACACCGCCTGCTTGCCGCCGGGGATGTCGGTGATCTCGACGAGCTCGGCGCCGGCGCGCACCTTCGAGCCGACCTTCACCGGCTGGGGGAAGCGCACCTTGTTGAGGCCGTAGTTGATGCCCATCTTAATGCCGTTGACCTTGTAGATCTTCGGGCCGAACGCCGAAAGCAGCGACAGCGTCAGGAAGCCGTGGGCGATGGTGCCGCCGAACGGGCCGGCGGTCGCCATCGGCTCGTCGACGTGGATCCACTGGTGGTCGTCGGTGGCGTCGGCGAACTGGTTCACCCGGTCCTGGGTGACCTTCAGCCACTCGCTGTACCCGAGGTGTTCGCCGACCGCGGCGGCGAAGGCGTCGAGGTTCTCGAACTCGCGCATCGGCCTCAGTCCTTCGGTCCGCCGGCGGCGTAGATGACCTGGCCGGAGATGAACCCGGCGCCTTCGCTGACCAGGAACGACGCCAGGTTCGCGATGTCATCGGGCGTGCCGACGCGCTGCACCGGGATCTGCGACGCGGCGGCCGCCTTGAAGTCTTCGAAGCCCATGCCGAGGCGCTCGGCGGTCGCGGCGGTCATGTCGGTGGCGATGAACCCCGGCGCGATCGCGTTCGCCGTGACGTTGAACTTGCCCAGCTCGATGGCGAGGGTCTTGGTGAAGCCCTGCATGCCGGCCTTGGCGGCGGAGTAGTTGACCTGGCCGCGGTTGCCCAGCGCGGACGTGCTCGACAGGTTGACGATCCGGCCGTACTTCTGCTCGGTCATGTGCTTCTGCACCGCGCGGGTCATCAGGAAGGAGCCCTTGAGGTGCACGCCGAGGACGGAGTCCCAGTCCTGCTCGGTCATCTTGAAGATCAGGTTGTCCCGGGTGATGCCGGCGTTGTTGACGAGCACCACGGGCGGCCCGAGCTCATCGGCCACCCGGCCGACGGCCGCCTCGACCTGTTCGGCATCACTGACGTCGAGCGCGACTCCGACAGCCTTGCCACCCTTGGCGACGATCGCCTCGGCGCCCTTCTTGACGCCGGCCTCGTCGAGATCGAGCAGCGCGACGGCAAAGCCGTCATCGGCCAGCCGCGCGGTCACGGCGGCACCGATACCTCGGCCGGCACCGGTGACCACGGCGACACGGGAAGCGGAATCGGTCACGGAGGACCTCCTCGTCGTTGAGAAGCGGGTACTTGCCCGCGAGCGTACTAAGCGGTTGCTTTCCGGACGATACGCGGATCGGTCCCCGAAGTGGTGATCCCGCGCGCAGAATCATAGCCGTGCCTGACGCCGGCGAGCGGACTGCTCCGTTCGGACGAACCAGGTCGGGTACTCCGGTCCACGGTGATCTTGACTCGCCGCAACAGACCCCTGTAGAGGCCGCTGCGTGCCCGACGGTGCTGGTTCCAGGTCCGCGTCTTCGACTCGTGGGTCTGCCCGAGTCGGCTCGGCCTCGTCGCAATGCGCTCTCGGCGGCATGACGGGACGTCCCCGTGCTCCGGTTCGACAACCGCGAGGCGCCGGTCCGGCGTAGCCCATCGCCGACTTCCCGCAGATCGACGGCGGTAACTCTCCCGGGATGGCCTATCCGCGTCCGATGGCCGGAACCGGTCAATGACCGATTTGCCACCTGGTTCACACCGTCGATTTGTCACCAGGATTGGGCCGGCCAGGAAATTCGGAGTCCCAAGGAGCTTTAATGAGCAAGCGCATTTTGTCCGCCGTCACAGCGATCGCTGCTGCCGGAGCGGCACTGACGCTGACGGCGGCGCCCGCCGACGCGTCGATCAAGAGCACCTGCAACTCGGTGACGTGTTTCGCCGCCGATGTCTACACAGACAGCGGTTCCCAGGTGCTGGTCCGAGACGCGACGGTCTCGGTGACCGACGGCACGGCGCGCCGCCTCAACATCTTCACCGGCAGCCGACACTGGACGAGCGCGAAGGCGGTGCTGAAGTACAAGGTTGCGCTGAACGGCAAGTTCAACAAGGGGACACTGCTGTGCGGCGCACCGTTGGGAGCGACCGCGGCGGCCTGCGTCACCCTCTGACAGCAGCGAAGCCGGACTCCACCAGGGCGGGGTCTGGCTTCGCCACGCGGTGCCTGGGGCCGGCGCAGGAGTTCCAAGGCGATGACGTGCGGGGACGGATCCTCTGCGGCGTGAGCCACTGGCCACTTGGTCGCTCACCGGCCGAGAAAGGATCCGTGGCAGGTCGACCGGCTCCGAAATCACTTTCTTCGAACGGGGGAGTACACCATGTGGACTTCAAGTCCGATCGGACGCGGCTCGGCGCTGGCGGTGGCGGCTGTCGCACTGGCTGCGCCGGCAGTGGCAGCGTTGCCGGCCGCCGCTGCCGAGGTCAACGTCAACGTGCAGGTCCAATCGCAGATCACCGCGCACAACCTGCCCTATTTGGACAGTCCCTACGTTGCCGGCTCTACCTTCAAAGCCGGACAAACCGTTTCGGTGGAATGCCAGGCGCAAGGGAGGGAAGCGATCGGTGGCACGCCGGTGTGGTACCGCGTCAACCACGTTTATTACCCGGCCTACGCTTTCGCCGGGGCCACGGACAAGGTGCCGTGTGGTGTCGCACAGGTCGTTCCGCTGGCCGCCAACGGTTACACCTCGCCTTCCTTCGAGTCTCCGGCCAAGTCAGGCGTGTTCGTCACCAACGACAACATCAAGATCCTGTGCACCGCGGCCGGGCAGGCGGTCGACGGTAGCAATGCATGGTTCTTCGCCCGCGGCTACTGGCTGCACTCCAGCCGCATCAGCCAGAACCCCAATGGCAACGGCTACAGCACCTGCTGGGGCTACACGCATCCGGGCGACAAAGCCGCCGCGGTGCTGGCGGCCGCCAGGAACATGCTCGGCAAATACCCGTACTCGTGGGGTGGCGGCAACCAGAACGGTCCGACCAAGGGCATTTGCTGCAGCCCCGGAGGCCACGACGACAGCAACGTGGTCGGCTTCGACTGCTCCGGACTGACACAGTATGCCTTCTACCAGGGGGCCCGGTTGAACATCGGTGGCGACTCTCGAACCCAGTACAACACTGGCTACAAGGTGCCTCTGTCGCAGCGCAAGGCGGGTGACCTTGTCTTTTACTCGGACGACGGTTCAGCGTCCGGTATCTACCACGTCGGGATCTACACCGGGAACGGCCGGATCATCGAGGCGACCCGTGCCGGCAGCGGCCCTGACGTTCGAGAGCGCACCTTCAGCTCAGGGGAAAGTGACGTGCTGGGCTCGGTGGTCCGCCCCGTCCAGTAACCCGCGGAGCGTCTCGGTCACTTGCAGCAGCACGTGACCTTCTCGGCGCTCGACGACAGCAGGGCACGGCTCCCGAGCGGTGACCGTGATTCGTGCGCACGGCACCTCGTGTCGTGTGGGAGGGCTCGGCGGCAAACGGGGGGCGTGTTGCCGCCGAGCCAAACTGCCGGCGATCGGGACGGTCGGGGGGCGTGCCGGACCGATCACCTCAGCATCAGGCACGAGGGCCAGCTGCGGCCGGAATGACGTCCCGGACCCGAGTTCACCGAGTCGAGTGACGCGCCGGTGCCCGGAACTCGACAAGGCATCGGCCCCCCGAACTTGCCGAGGTGCCGGACACCGACCGGCTCCTTGTAGCGCCTCGGAAGCCGAAACGGTGTGACCGCCTTGGCCACCTCCCCCGAATGAGCCTGGGAAACCACTCGGCAGGGCCTGTCCGAATGGCCCGGCGACCGTTTGGTCAAGCCGTGAGTCGGGGGCGGGACGAGATTGCGGGGTGCTACCGTCGGCGTTCGTTGGTGGACTGTGTGTGACAGCCTGTGGGGTGGGGAGGGCTGGTCAGCGACGGGCGGGGCTGCGGGCGTTGGTCGTGCCGGAGTTTCGGCCGGGCCACCGCACCATGGCCGGCCGCCGACGGCTTCCACGTCCTCGCCGGCGTCCGAACCGGGACCGCCGCCGCGGATGTGCGGGCTGAGCACCTCGAGCAGGCGCTCATGCCCGCCCTGCTGCAGAGCAATGGCCGTCAACATCGGGTCCACCGGCGGGAAGGTCGCGATGCCGAGCTTCGGTGCCTACTCGGGCGCGGTCCGCACGAAGCCGACCGAACGCGGCATCGTGACGGCGGCCCGGTTGGTCGAGGCCAAGACTCCGGAGCGGCAGACCCGCTACGCGGGACTCATGAAGGCTTTCCGCGCGACCACGCGGTCTTGGGGCACCGACGGCCAGCCCCGTGCCCGCTACCTGGTCGGACGGGACGCCGCGATCATGACCCGGCTCACCCACCTCGTCTCGGATCGCTTGCCCGACCGGATGGTACGCAGCGCGATGGGGCTGTGAACTCGATCCCGAACGCTGTGCTGTCCTGATGGCGGCCGTATTCCGCGGTTCGGATTGTTCGCACATCGGTCGTTTTCGGGCCGTACCAGCGTGGCTGGAATTCGATTACCAGGCCGTTCCAGGTGTGCCCCTCCCGGCGCGACACTGCTGACCCGCACGGCTGCGAGCGAAGCCGAAGCCGTGGCGCGGCCGTGACGGATTATCACCGACTCCGTACCTCGCAAATATTTTCCCACCCGGCCCCGTTCGTACGTACCATGGCTCTGGGAGGCAGAGTCGGCTGCGGGGGGAATCGGGTGCTCAGTATTTGCTTCACGGTCAATGACGTGCTGAAGACAACGTTGTCAAGTTCGCCGAACGCGACGCTGGAAACCGTGTACGCGGCTTCTTTGCTCGGTCATCGCGCAGGTGGAGCCATGTTCGACCGGTGGCGTGCGGTGGTCCGCGGCCGGTTCGGCCGGACCACGCGTACGTTCGCAGCCGTTGCCGGGCATGTACGGCGCACTCCTGACCTGCTCGGCGCTCCGGCGGAGACGTTCGGGTTGCCGCCGTCGGCCGCGGGGTCCGCCTCCGGTGCCGAGAACCGGCTGCGTGAGCTCCACCGGGTCGCCGTCCTGCCGTTCTGGCCGCGGGTGCGGGCCCACCTCGACGCCGAACGGCGGGCCCGGAGTGAGGACATCGCGGATCGGGGATTCGAATACCTGTTGTCGAACCTGCACCCGGCGTTGTCCTGGGAACGGCCGGTGCTGCGGGTGTCCTCGGACGTCGACCGGTCGGTCCTGCTCCAGGGGCGCGGCCTGGTGCTCGTGCCTTCGCTCTTCCGGTTCGACGCGCCCGAGCTGCTGGTGCCCAGTGAGGCGTCCGCGTCGCCGGTGCTGGTCTACCCGGCCTCGGTGCAGGCCTCGACGGCCCGGTCACTGTGGACGGTCGGGGACGACTCGACGCTGGAAGCGCTGGTCGGACGGACCCGGGCGGGGCTGATGCGGACCTTGCACGGCCGCCGCAGCACGACCGAGCTGAGCAACCGGCTCGGCGTCTCCGCCGCCGCCGTCAGCCAGCACACGGCGGTGCTGCGCAGCGCTGGGCTGATCACCACCCAGCGCCAGGCCAACATGGTCCTGCACTCGCTGACGCCACTCGGCCTGGCCCTGGTGTACCCGCCGGGCTCGACAGCCGCCGGCAGCGAACTGGCCGCCGCGGTCAGCTGACGAGGACCGCCTTCACCACGGACCCCGCCGCCACCGCGCTCATCGCCTGCGCGACCTCGGCGAGCGGGAACGTGGTGACCAGCTCGGCCAGCGGGTGGCGGGCGAGCAGGGTGGGCAGCAACCGGACGTACTCGACGAGGTGGGCGCCGGTGAAGGCCCACGATCCGACGACATCCAGCTGGCGGTACACGATCTGATGGGGGTTGACCGCCGTGTCGCCCGCGTCGGTGTACTGGCCGACGATCAGGTACGCGCCGCCGCGACGCGCCAGGCGCAGGCCCTGGCCGACCGCGGCCGGCGCGCCGGCGCATTCGACGACCAGATCCGCGCCGTGACCTCCCGTCGCCGCCACGACCTCCGACAGCACCCGCGCCGCGTCGGCGTCGCCGGTGATGTCGAAGTGCTCGTCACCGATGCCGAGGCGAGCGGCCAGCTCCAGCCGCCCCGCCGGACCGCCGACGACGATCACCCGGCCGGCCCCGGCGAGCTGGGCCAGTGCGGCGGCGGCCAGCCCGACCGGCCCGCTGCCCTGCACGACGACGACCTCGCCGACCCGCACGGGCCGGCGTTCGTGCAGGGCGTGGATCATCGTCGGCCCGGCGCAGGCGAGCGCCATCGCGCCCAGGTGGTCGACGCCGTCGGGCACCCGCACCACCGTCGTGCCCGGACGCAGGCAGATCGCGTCGGCCCACGAGCCGGACAGCGGCGGCTCGTCGGCCAGCGGCCGGTTCACCCCGTACGTCCGGCGCTGCTCGCACAGCGTCGGCTCGCGGTGCTGGCGGCAGGGAACGCACACCCCGCAGGCGATCGAGGACGCCCACATCACCGCGTCGCCGACGGCGAGGGGCCGGCCGAGGGCGTCCACCTCGGCGCCGGCCCCGAACGCCTGCACCACGCCGAGCCCTTCGTGGCCCAGCACCAGCGGCACCGGGATGTCCAGGTGTCCGGCGGCCAGGTGCAGGTCGGTGCCGCAGATCCCGCCGTAGGGGGAGGCGACCACGAGTTCCCCGGGTCCCGGCGAGGGCACGGCGAACCGGCGGAGCACCGGTGGCCTGCCGAATTCTTCCAGGACGACAGCGTGGGCCGGCCTCATGCGAGGGCCTCCGCGAACGGCTCGCCGCCGGTGGTCAACGCGGTGGTGTCCCGGCCGACGAGGTAGTCCGGGCGAGCCGGGCCGCGGGGTTCGGGTGGGTTGGTCACGTCGTTGTAGGTGACGAGGAGGAGCTTGCGGGGGAACGGGGACATGTTCACCGCCGATCCGTGGACGAGTTCGGGGTGGAAGAACACGACCGAGCCGGCCGGGCCGTGCGGTGCGGTCATGCCGTGTGCGGAGACCAGCGTCGCGAGCTGTGCCTTGCCGACGGCGATGTCGTCGGGATCCAGGTGGCCCGGCCCGGCCCCGGCGCGGCGGCCGAGCGAGCCGGCGCGGTGCGAACCCGGCACGAACAGCAGCGGGCCGTTGAACTCGGTGACTTCGTCGAGGAACAGGGCGGCGTTGACCAGACGCGGTGCGCGCAGGTTGTCGGCCTGCTGCCAGGCAGGGAAGTCCTGGTGCCACGCCCAGCGGTCCCCGCCGAACGCGGGCTTCGCGTTGATCTTGAACTGGTAGACGTAGAGTTCCGAGCCCACCAGCTGCCGCGCGGGCTCCAGCAGGCGTGGGGACCGCACCAGTGCGGCGAACTCGGGCCGGCGCCGGTGCGAGGCGTAGAGCGAGCGCACTTCGGTTCCGCCGGGCTCCATGATCCGGTGCGGACCGGGCAGCGCGCTGTCCGCCGCGAACGCGGCCCGCAGCGCGTCGATCTCCCGGGCGCCGAACAGGGCGGGCATGACCAGGAACCCGTTCCGGTGGTACCGGTCGAGCTGGTCCTCGTCGAGCCGCACGGGCATTCTCCGATCGCGTCGTGGGGTGGCGGGAGCGGCGCCCGGACTCAGGCCCCGGCCGCCTCGTCGGCGGCCATCGCCTCGACCAGGCTGCGCGGGCGCAGGTCCGTCCACTCCCGCTCGACGAAGTCCACGGCGCTCTGCCGGTCGGTCGCGGTGAGCGCGACCGTCCAGCCGGCGGGCACGTCCGCGAAGTCCGGCCACAGGCTGTGCTGCCCTTCGTCGTTGACCAGCACCAGGAACCGGCCATCGGGATCGTCGAACGGGTTAACGCTCAAGGGAGTTCTCCTCGGATCGAAGGGGATGGTGCGCGCGGTGCGACGCCGAAGCGGATCGGAAGCTCGGCGAGAAACCGGAAGTTGATGCTGTCGAGCCAGTTCTGCCCGGCCCGGACGGCCTCCCAACCGGTCGTCCTGGTCAGCAGGCGGTGCAGGGCGACCTCGATCTCGGTGTTCGCCAGCGCGGCGCCGAGGCAGTAGTGGATGCCGTGGCCGAACGACAGGTGGTCGGCCGGGCGCCGGGTCAGGTCGAGCCGGTCGGGGTCGGGGTAGGCACGCGGGTCGCGGTTGCCCGCGCCGAGCACCAGGGTCACCGATTCGCCCGCCGCGACGTGCTGCCCGGCGATGTCCAAATCGGACACGGCGACCCGGCTGGTGAACTGGACCGAACTGTCGTAGCGCAGCAGCTCGGGCACGACGTCCGGGATCAGGGCCGGGGTGGCGCGCAGCGTCGCGGCGGCGGCGGGGTGCGCGAGCAGGGCCAGCACGGCGTTGCCGACGAGGTGCGTGGTGGTGGCCTGCCCGGCGTCGATGAGCAGCAGGAAGTTCGCGAACACCTCGTCGTCGGTGCAGGTCTCCCGGCTCGCGCCGAGCAGCTTGCTGAAAGCGTCTTCCGCGGTGCTCTCCCGCCGCCGGCGGGCGCCTTCGTCGAAGACCGCGCGCAGCCCCTCGATGCGCTTGTACTGGGCGGTGGACTGGGTGAAGTACTCGTGCAGGAGTCCTTGCCAGTCTTCCAGAAGCTCGCCGGCGTGCCCGGGCACGCCGGCGAGCGCGGCGATCACCCCGCGGCTGAGCGGCTCGGCGAAGTCGGCGATGACATCCATCTCGCCCCGGGGCTCGACGGCGTCGAGCAGCTCGTCGGCGAGCCGTTCCACCACCGGGCGCAAGGTGTGCACGAACCGCGGGGTGAGCCCGGGTTTCAGCAACCGCCGCAGGTGTGTGTGCCGGGGTGGTTCGGTGAACAGCATCATGTCGGAGAGCACGGCCGCCAGCGGCGCCATGTCCTGGCGCGCCGCGGCCGGGAGTTTCTCGTGCACGTCGGCGATGCGCGCGCCCGAAAGGCGTTCGTCACGCGAGAGCGCGACGATCTCCCGGTGGCCGAGCACGACCCAGCTGCGCAGCCAGTCGTCCCGGTACACCGGGCCGCTTTCGCCGAGCCGCCGGTACAGCGCATAGGGGTCGCCGGCCCACCGCGGCAGGAAAAGGTCGTACAACCCGGCTGTGGCCGTGGACATGCCCATCCCCCTTCCCTCCGAATCGGACGCTAGCACGGCGGCAGGCGTTTCCGACCGTCTTTAAGCGACGGCTGAATGACGCACGCCGCCGCGGAAAAAGCGACGGTGAAAGGGAGTTCGGCCGCAGCGGGGCACTTGACCGCCGGGACGCGCGGTCGGCATGATCGACCGGGGGTGACTTCCGGCCGGCTCTCGTCCGCCGTCGTCGACTGCGCACGCAAAGTGCTTGTGAAGGCCGAAAAAACTTGGGGGATCGCAGATGACGTCCGTCCCGCCGACCATGATCGGCACGTGGGCGGCTTCGTTCGCCGCGCGTGCGGCGGACGATCGCGAAAAGCCCGCGCTCTCGTGCGGGGACCACGTGCTGACCCGGGGTGAGCTCGACGAGCGGGCGGCGCGGATCGCCGCGGCGCTGGCCGGCCGGGGCATCGGCGTCGGCGACGTCGTGGCCCTGCTGGTCCCGCGTTCTCCCGACTGGGTCGTGCTCGCGCTCGCGGTGACCCGTGCGGGCGCGGCTTTCCTCCCGCTGGACCCGGCGCAGCCGCCCGTCCGGTCGCAGGCGATCCTCGCCGAAGCCGCGCCCGCGCTCGTCCTCGCCGATGCCGCGGGCAGTGCGGCGGTGGCGGCCGCGGTGGACGTCACCGGCCCGGACTTCCTCGCGGAAGCAGCCGCGTGCGAACCGGCGCCGCCGGTCGAGGTCCCGGTTTCGGCGCCCGCCTACGTCATCCACACCTCGGGCTCGACCGGCGCGCCCAAAGGAGTCGTGGTCGCGCACCGCGGACTCGGCCCGCTCGTGACCGCGCAGGCCGAACGGTTCGAAACCGGCGAGGACGCGCGGGTGCTCCTGCTGGCCGCCCCGACCTTCGACGCCGCGGTCGCGGAACTGGTCGTCGCGCTCGCTTCCGGCGCCGCGGTGGTGCTGCCGCCGCCGGGCTGGGTGGCCTCCGGCGTCGAGCTGTCCGCCTTGGTCGCCGCCGAACGCGTCACGCACGTGACCGTCCCGCCGTCGTTGCTCGCCACCGTGCCCGACGGCGACCCGCTCGCGCCACTGCGGACACTGGTCGTCGCGGGCGAGGCCTGCCCGCCCGCGCTGGCCGACCGGTGGGCCGGCGCGCTGCGGATGGTCAACGCCTACGGACCGACCGAAACCACGGTGTGCGCGACGATGAGCCCGCCGCTGACCGGCGGGCCACCGCCGATCGGCCGCCCGATCGCCGGCACCCGCGCCTACGTGCTGGACGACCGGTTGCGACCGCTGCCCCCGGGCGCGGCGGGCGAGCTCTACGTCGCCGGCGAAGGGGTCGCCCTCGGCTACCTGAACCGGACGGCCCTCACCGCCGCGCGGTTCCCGGCCGATCCCCACGGCTCGCCGGGCACGCGGATGTACCGCACCGGCGATCGCGTCCGGTGGAACCGGCGAGGACAGCTGGAGTTCCTCGGCCGCACCGACGACCAGCTGAAGGTGCGGGGGTTCCGGATCGAGCCGGGGGAGGTCGAGGCGGCGCTGGCCGCACACCCCGCCGTCGCCCGCGCGGCGGTGGCCGTGCACGGCGGCGACCGGCTGGTCGGGTACGTCGTGGGTGCGCCGCGAGCGGACGCGCCCGGAACCGTCGTCGAGGACTGGCGGTCCACTTACGACAGTCTGTATGCGAGCCTCGGCTCCGAGTTCGAAGGCTGGAACTCGGCCTACGACGGCGAACCCATCCCGGTGGCCGAGATGGCGGCGTGGCGGGACGAGCGGGTCCGGCAGGTGCTGGAGGACAACCCCGGGCGGGTGCTGGAGATCGGCGTCGGCAGCGGCCTGGTGCTGGCCGGGGCGGCGCCGCACACCGTCGAGTACTGGGGCACCGATCTGTCGGTGGAAGCCGTCGAAGGCCTCCGGAAGCGGATCGCGGCCGAGGCCTGGTCGGACCGGGTGACGCTGCGGGTGCAGGACGCGGACGACTTCTCCGGGTTGCCGCGGGGCCGGTTCGACGTGGTGGTGCTGAATTCGGTGGTGCAGTACTTCCCCGACACCGGCTACCTCGAGCGGGTGCTGGCGGGGGCGCGGGAGCTGCTGGCGCCGGGCGGGCGGGTGTTCGCCGGAGACGTCCGGAACCTGCGGACGCTGCCGGCGTTGCGCGCCGGGATCGGGCTGGGCCGGGGCGCCGCCACCGCCGTGGTCGCGGCCGCGGTGGCGCGAGCCGCCGAGGACGAGCCCGAGCTGGTCCTGGATCCGGACTTCTTCGCCGGGCAGGTGGGCTTTTCGGGCGTCGAGGTGCGGGTGCCGCGGGCGGGGTTCCGCAATGAGCTTTCGGCGCACCGCCTGGACGTCGTGCTGCACACCGGACCCGTGCGGGACGTGTCCGATGTGGAGTGTCGCGAGTGGGCGGAGCTCGGCTCGGTGGCGGCGCTCGCCGGGCTGCGGGACGTCCGGGTCCGCGGCATCCCGAACGCCCGCCTCACCGGGGAGGTCGCACTCGCCCGGGAGCTGGCGGGTGGGCCGCCGGAGGTGCCGCGGGACGGCGTGGACCCGGACCGGCTGTACGGGCTGGGCGGCCGGGTGACCGTGTCGGACCGCGGGCCGGACCTGATGGACGTCGTGTTCGCCGCCGGGCCACTGGGCGGGTTGAGCCTGCCGGGCGGGGCCACGGCGTCGGCGACCACGCCGGCCAGGAGCCGACTCGACCCGGCGGAGGTGCGCGCGTTCGTCGCGAGCCGGCTGCCCGGCCACCTGGTGCCGGTCGCCGTGCTGGAGCTCGACGACTTCCCCCGGACCGCGAACGGCAAGCTCGACCGCGCGGCCTTGCCCGCGCCCGCGTACGCCGCCACGGACGGGCGGCGCGCCCGCACCCCGCACGAGGAGCTGCTCTGCGGCCTGTTCGCGCAGGTGCTGGGGGTTTCCGCGGTCGGCGCCGACGACGGGTTCTTCGACCTCGGCGGGCATTCCCTGCTGGCGACCCGGCTGGTGAGCCGGATCCGTGCGGTGCTCGGCGTCGAGGTCCCGATCCGGGCGGTGTTCGCCACCCCCACGCCGGCCGGGCTGGCCCGGTGCCTGGACGAAGGCGGGCCCTCCCGGTCGCGGCCGGGCGGGCGGTCGCGGCCGGCGGACCTCCCGCTCTCCTCCGCCCAGCGGCGGCTCTGGTTCCTGCACCGGATGGAAGGCCCCAGCGCTACCTACAACATGCCGCTCGCCTTGCGGTTGAAGGGAAAACTGGACCCGGACGCCCTGCGCGCCGCTCTCCTGGACGTCGTCGGCCGGCACGAGGTCCTGCGCGCCGTCATCGTGGACGACGGGCCGGAGCCGTTCCAGCGGATCCTCCCGGTCGCCGACGCGGGCGTCTCCCTGGCGACTTCCCCGGTCACCACCGGGGAGCTGCCGGGCCGGATCCACCGGGCGACGCGGCACGCGTTCGACCTCACCGGCGAGCCGCCGGTGCGGCTCGAGCTGCTCGCACTCGCCGCGGACGAGCACGTGCTGGCCGGCGCACTGCACCACATCGCGGGTGACGGGTGGTCGATGGCCCCGTTCACCAGGGACCTCGCCACCGCCTACACCGCCCGCGTCGCCGGCGACGCTCCACAGTGGACGGACCTGCCGGTCCAGTACGCGGACTACGCGCTGTGGCAGCGGGAACTGCTGAGCGACGGTCACCTCGCCACCCAGCAGGCGTACTGGACCGAAGCCCTGGCCGCGCTGCCGGACCAGCTCGACCTGCCCGCCGACCGCCCGCGCCCTTCGGTGGCCTCCCACCGCGGCGCGTCCTGCCGCTTCGCGTGGGACGCCGGGGTGGTGGCGCGGGTCGAGGAGGCCGCCCGCGCCCACGGCGTCACCGTCTTCATGGTCTTGCAGGCCTCGCTCGCCGCGACGCTCTCGCGCCTCGGCGCGGGGGAGGACGTACCGCTGGGGACGATGGTGGCCGGGCGCCTCGACGAAGACCTCGACGAGCTGGTCGGGTTCTTCGTCAACACCCTCGTCCTGCGTACGGACACCAGTGGCGACCCGACGTTCGCCGAGCTGCTCGCCCGCGTCCGGGAGACCGACCTGGCCGCGTACGCGCACCAGGACGTCCCGTTCGAAACGCTGGTCGAGACGCTCAACCCGCGCCGCTCGACCGCCCACCACCCGCTGTTCCAGGTCGCACTGGCCCTGCAGAACGCGCCGGCGCCCCGGCTCGCGCTGCCGGGGATCACGCTGACCGCCGAGCCGGCCGACACCGGGACCGCCCGGTTCGACCTCATGATCAACCTCACGCAGCGGCCCGGCACGGGCTTCACCGGGGCCGTCGAGTACGCCACGGACCTGTTCGACGAGGACACCGTGCGGGAGCTGGTGACCCGGTGGGAGCGGCTGCTGCGATGCGTGCTCGACCGGCCCGCGGCCCGGATCGGGTCCGCCGAGGTCCTCGCCGCCGATGAGCGTGACCGGCTCCTGCACACGTGGAACGACACCGCCGGCGAGCCGCCGCTGCGGTCGCTGCCGGCGTTGTTCGAAGCGCAGGTCGCGGCCACGCCGGGCGCCGAAGCCGTCGTCGACGAGCACGAGACGCTCACCTACGCGCAGCTGAACGACCGGGCCAACCGCCTGGCGCACCTGCTGATCGGCCGCGGGATCGGGCCGGAGTCGCTCGTCGCGTTGTCCGTGCCCCGCTCGGCGGGCTGGGTCGTCGCCGTGCTGGCCGTCCTCAAGGCTGGCGCCGCGTACGTGCCGGTCGACCCGGAGTACCCGCCGTCGCGGGTCGAGCTGATGCTGGGCGACTCGGCGCCCGCGCTGGTACTCGCGACCTCGGCGACGGCCGTCGCGGTCTCCGGCACCGCCGAGGTGCTGTCCCTGGACGACCCCGCCCTGCCCGCCGAACTGGCCGGCCGGCCCGGCACCGACCCCCGCGACGAAGACCGGACCGGGCTGCTGCTGCCGCAGAGCCCGGCCTACGTCATCTACACCTCCGGCTCCACGGGCACGCCCAAGGGCGTGGTGTTCCCGGCGGCCGCGCTCGTCAACCTCGTCCGGTGGCACCGCGACGACGTGCCGGGTGGCCCGGGCACCCGCACCTCCCAGTTCGCCGCGCTCAGCTTCGACGCCTCCGCGCACGAACTGCTCAGCGCGCTGCTCACCGGCAAGACCCTGGTGGTCGCCCCGGACGAGGCCCGGACGGACCTGCGTGCGCTGGTCGAGTGGATCGACACCCACCGCGTCAACGAGCTCTTCGCGGTCAACTCGGTCGTCGAGGGCCTGTGCGAAACGGCGAACGCGCTGGACCGGGACCTGCCGTCGCTGCGGCACATCGTGCAGGCGGGCGAAGCGCTGCGCGCCGGAGCGGAGGTGGCCCGGTTCTGGGGCCGGGTGCCCGGCCGGGTGCTGCACAACGACTACGGCCCGACGGAAACGCACGTCGTCACCGCGGCCGTGCTGCCGCCCGACGTGTCCGCCTGGGCCGGTCCGGCCCCGCTCGGCCGCCCGATCACCAACACCCGCGTCCACGTCCTCGACGAGCGGCTGCGGCCGGTCGCCCCCGGGGTGCGCGGGGAGCTGTACGTCGCCGGTGTCTGCCTCGCCCGCGGTTACCTGCGCCGTCCCGGGCTGACGGCCGCGCGGTTCGTCGCCGACCCGTTCGGGCCGCCGGGCTCCCGGCTCTACCGCACCGGCGATGTCGTCCGCTGGACCCGGGACGGCGTCCTGGAGTTCTTCGGACGGGCCGACGACCAGGTGAAGATCCGCGGGTTCCGCGTCGAGCCCGGCGAAGTCGAGAGCGCGCTGGTGCGGCACCCGTCCGTCGCGGGCGCGGCCGTAGTCGCCCGCCTGCCCGAGGGCGCCGCGACCACGGGTGATCGGCAGCTGGTCGCCTACGTCGTGCCCACCGGCGGGGAACAGCCCGACCCGACGGCCCTGCGCCGGTACGCCGCCGCGTCGCTGCCCGGCTACCTGGTGCCCGCCGCGGTGGTGGTGCTGCCGGAGCTGCCGCTGAGCCCGATCGGCAAGCTCGACCGCGCCAGGCTGCCCGAGCCGGACTTCGCCGCGATCGCGGCGGGCGCACCGCCTCGGACGCCGCGCGAAGAAATCCTCTGCGGGCTGTTCGCCGAGGTACTCGGCGTGGCCGCGGTCGGCGTCGAGGACGGGTTCTTCGACCTCGGCGGGCACTCGCTGCTGGCCACGCGGCTGGTCGGCCGCATCCGTGCGGTGTTCGCGGCGGAAGTGCCGATCCGGGCGGTGTTCGAGAGCCCGACGGTGGCCGGCCTCGCGGCCGTGCTCGGTGACGCGGAGAAGGCCGGCGAGCCCCTGCGGGCCGCGCCCCGCCCGCCCCGGCTGCCGCTGTCGTCCGGCCAGCAGCGGCTGTGGTTCCTGCACCGCTTGGACGGGGCGGGCGCCACCCACCACCTTCCGCTGGTCCTGCGGCTGACCGGGCACCTGGACGTCGCGGCGCTGCGCGCGGCCTGGGCCGACGTCGCCGAGCGCCACGAAGTGCTGCGCACCACCTTCGGCGAAGACGCCGACGGGCCGTTCCAGGTCGTCGGCCGCCGGCTGCCGTCCTTCTCCGTCGAACCGGCCGGGGAGCGCGAAGCCGCGGCCGTGGTCGCCGAAGCGGTCCGGGAGCCGTTCGACCTTACCGGCGAGCCGCCCGCGCGGCTGCGGCTGTTCACGCTGGCCACCGGCGAGCACGTGCTCGTGCTGCTGCTCCACCACATCGCCGGGGACGGCTGGTCTTCGGCGCCGCTGTCGCGTGACCTGGCCGAGGCCTACGCGGCCCGGCTGCGGGGAGAGCGTCCCGAGTGGACACCGCTGCCGGTCCAGTACGCGGATTTCGCGCTGTGGCAACGGGCGGCCTCCGGCGAGGAGCGGCTGGCCGGGCAGCTGGCGTACTGGCGGGAGCGGCTGGCCGGGCTGCCCGCCGCGCTCGACCTGCCCGCCGACCGGCCGCGGCCGGCGGTGGCCACGCCCGACGGCGCGGTCACCCGCTTCGCCTGGCCGGCCGAACTGCACCGCGACCTCGGCGCGCTGGCCCGTGCCCACGGCGTCACCCTGTTCATGGTGGTGCAGGCGGGTCTCGCCGCACTGCTGACCCGGCTGGGCGCGGGAACCGACGTGCCGCTGGGCACCCTGGTCGCCGGGCGCACCGAGGTCGCCTTGGACGATCTCGTCGGGTTCTTCGTCAACACGCTCGTCCTGCGGACCGACACGAGCGGCGCCCCGTCGTTCACCGAGCTCCTCGGCCGCGTCCGGGAGACGGATCTGGCCGCGTACGCGCACCAGGACGTCCCGTTCGAGGCGCTGGTCGAGCACCTGGCGCCGCCGCGATCCACCGCGCACCACCCGCTGTTCCAAGTCGCCGTCGCGGTGCAGAACGCCCCGTCGGGGCGACTGGAACTGCCCGGCCTCGACGTCGTCCCGGAGCCGGCGCCGCCCGGTTCGGCGCGCTTCGACCTGATGCTCAGCTTCACCGAACACCAGGACGGCGGCCCGGCCGGGCTCACCGGTGTCGCGGAGTTCCGCACCGACCTGTTCGGCGAACCCACCGTGCAGGAGCTCGTGACGCGGTTGCGCCGGCTGCTCACCGCCGTCGCCGCCGACCCCGCGCGGTCCATCCGGGACGTCGAACTGCTCGGCGGCGGAGAGCGGGCCGGCGTGCTGGCCCGGTCCGCCGGTCCCGCGGCGGGGGAGTTCACCCTGGTGGCCGAGCGCATCGCGCACACCGCGGCGCTCCGGCCGGAGCACGTCGCGGTCGAGGCGGGCGGGCGGTCCTTGACCTACGGCGAACTCGCCCGCCGGGCCGACCGCCTTGCCGCGTACCTGGCGAAGCAGGGCGCCGGACCGGAAACCGTGATCGCGGTGGCGCTGCCGCGGAGTCCACAGTGGATCGTCGCGGTGCTGGCCGTCTTGCGCGCCGGTGCCGCGTACCTGCCGGTGGATCCGGCGCTGCCGCCGGCCCGCCGCACCGCGGTGTTCGACCAGGTTCGCCCGCTGCTCGTGCTCGACGACCCCCGGCTCGTCGACGATCCCGGGTGCGCCGACGCGGTCCCGGCGCCTCGCGTGCGGCCGTCGAGCGCGGCCTACGTCATCCACACCTCGGGTTCGACCGGGACGCCCAAGGCGGTCTGCGTGCCGCACACCGGGCTCGCGGCGATGCTCGACGCCCACATCGAACGCACTGGGCTGGGCCCCGGCGCCCGCGCACTGCAGGTGATCGCGCCCGGTTTCGACGCGGGAGTCGCCGACGTCCTGCAGACCCTGGTCGCGGGGGCCACCCTGGTCCTGCCGCCGCCCGGGCCGCTCGCCGGCGGCGAACTCGACGAGGCGTTGGCCCGCCACGCGATCACCCACGCGATGGTGCCGGTGCCGGTGCTGGCCACGGCCGACCCCGCGGCGGTGCCCGGGCTGCGCGCGGTGATCGCCGGGGCCGCCGCGTTCCCGGCGGACCTGGTCACCCGGTGGGCCGAAGGCGGCCGCACCGTCGTCAACGCCTACGGGCCGGCCGAAGGCACCGTGACCGCGACCCTGAGCGAGCCACTCGCACCGGGGGACCGCCCGGTGATCGGCGGTCCGGTCCGGGGCACCCGCGCCCACGTGCTGGACGCCGGGCTGCGACCGGTTCCCGACGGGATCACCGGCGAGCTCTACCTCGCCGGGGACGGCCTCGCCCGCGGGTACGCCGGGCAGCCCGGCCGGACCGCGGAGCGGTTCGTGGCCGACCCCTTCGGCCCGGCGGGGACCCGGCTCTACCGCACCGGCGACCTGGTCCGGTGCCAGGCAGGGGTCCTCGAGTTCGTCGGCCGCGCCGACGACCAGGTCAAGGTGCACGGCGTGCGAGTCGAACCCGCCGAGCTGGAAATCGCGCTCACCCGGCTCGACGGCGTCGACGAGGCCGCGGTGGTGCTGCGCGAAGACCGGCCGGGCGAGCCCCGGCTGGCCGCCTACGTCGTCCCGGCGGCCGCCGCGGCGACCGATCTCCGTGTCCGGCTCACCCAGGTCCTGCCCGAGTACCTGGTGCCTTCGGTCTTCGCCGGGTTGGACAGCCTGCCGCTGACCCCGCACGGCAAGCTGGACCGCGCGGCGCTGCCCGCGCCGGCGGTCCCGGCGCCCGATGGCCGAACGCCGCGGGGCGAGCGCGAGGAGCTGCTCTGCGGGCTCGTCGCCGACCTGCTCGGGCTCCCGGCGGTCGGTCCGGACGACGACTTCTTCGGACTGGGCGGCCATTCGCTGCTGGCCACCCGGCTCACCGGCCGGATCCGCGCGGCCTTCGGCGTCGATCTCCCGGTTCGCGCGGTGTTCGAGGCGCCGACGGTGGCGGAGCTGGCCGGGCGGGTGACCGGCGCCCCGGCCGCGGAGCGGCTGCCGGAACCGGGCCCCCGTCCGGACCGGCTGCCGGTTTCGTACGCGCAGCGGCGGCTGTGGTTCGTGCACCGGCTCGAAGGGCCGGGTGCCACCTACAACATGCCGCTGGCGCTGGAGCTGGCCGGTGCGCTCGACGTCGACGCGTTGCGGGTGGCGGTGACCGACGTCGTGCGCCGGCACGAGGTGCTGCGCACGATCTACGACAGCGAGGGATCCGAGGTCTTCCAGCGCGTGCTGACCGCGCCCGGGGACCTGCTGCGGGTGCACGAGCCCGGCGGCGACGTCGACGCCCGCGTGCGCGCGGCCGGCAGGCGCGGCTTCGACCTGGCCCGGGATCTGCCGGTGCGGTTCGAGCTGTTCCCCCGCGGTCCCGGCGACCACGTCCTGGTCGTCGGCCTGCACCACATCGCGGCCGACGGCTGGTCGATGTCGCCGCTGGCCCACGACCTGATGACGGCTTACGACGCTCGCCGCGCCGGGGCCGCACCGGAGTGGCCGCCGCTGCCGGTGCAGTACGCCGACCACACGGTGTGGCAGCGCGACCGCCTCGGCGACGTCGACGACCCCGGCGGGCTGCTGGGTGACGGGCTCCGGTTCTGGCGCGCGACGCTCGCCGGGCTCCCGGAGGAGCACGGCCTGCACACCGACCGGCCGCGGCCGGCGGACCCGGCCTACGCCGGGGCAACCCTGCCGTTCAGCCTCGACGCCGATCTGCACGCGCGGCTGACCGCACTGGCGCGGGCGCAGGGCGCGACGCTGTTCATGGTGCTGCAGGCCGGGTTGGCCGCGCTGCTGGCGCGCGCCGGCGCCGGATCCGACGTGGTGCTCGGGTCGCCGATCGCCGGCCGCGGCGACCCGCGGCTGGACGGCGTGATCGGGCTGTTCGCCAACACGGTCGTCCTGCGGACCTCGGTCGCGGGCGACCCGGCGTTCACCGAACTGCTCGCCCGCGTGCGCGAGACCGACCTCGCCGCGTACGCCCACCAGGAGATGCCGTTCGAACAGCTGGTGGAACTGCTGAACCCGCCACGGGTGCCGGGGCGCCACCCCCTGTTCCAGATCGGCTTCGCCGTGCAGAACGCCCCAGCCGCGCAGTTCCGGCTCGCCGGGCTTGACGTCCGGCCGTCCGCCGTGCCCACCGCCACGTCGCGCTTCGACCTGTTCTTCAGCATGACCGGCAAGACCGCCGGGGACGGGTCCTCCGCCGGGATCACGGGCGCCGTCGAGTACAGCACCGAGCTGTTCGACGAGGCCACCGTGCGGGGTCTGGTGGATCGCTGGCGGCGGGTGCTGGCCGCCGTCGCCGAGGACCCGGCACGAGCCGTGGGCGCGATCGAGCTGATGAGTGCCGCGGAACGGGAAAAGCTACTGCTCGACTGGGCTCAGGGGGACTGATGACGACCGATCCGACCGCCGGCTTCGCCACGACCGGGTTTCACCGCGCCGCCGTCCCGCTCTCCGCGAACTGGCTTGCCGCGGTGCGGGAGAGCGTGGCCGCGATCAGTGCGCAGCGCCGGCCCGAAGTGGTTTACGAAGAGGGCACCGACGTCGTGCGCGCGCTGCACGGCTGCCACCGCTTCGACCCGAACCTGGCCCGGCTGGTGCGGCTGCCCGAACTGCTCGGCCTGGCGACCCGGCTGGTCGGCGGCGAAGTGTACGTCTACCAGTTCAAGGTGAACCTCAAGCGCCCGCGCGCGGGACAGGCGTGGCCGTGGCACCAGGACTACGCGTTCTGGCACCACGAGGACGGGATGCGCCGGGCCGACGCGGTCAACCTGGCGATCTTCCTGGACGACGTCGACGACACCAACGGCCCGCTGACCGTGCTGTCCGGTTCGCACCGGCTCGGCCTGCTCGACCCGGGCGGCCGCGCCGACGAGCCGACCGGCCACGACTGGCGGCGCGACGTCTCGGCGAAGCTGACCTACACCGTGCCGGAGGCGACCGTCGCCGAGCTGAGCCGGGACCACGCCCCGGTCCGGGTCACCGGCGAAGCGGGCACGATCGTGGCGTTCCACCCGAACATCGTCCACTCGTCGTCGGACAACCTGTCCGCGCGCGGGCGGGCGATCCTGCTGGTGACCTACAACGCGGTGACGAACCCGGCGACCCGCCCGCTGCGGCCGGAGTTCCTGGTCTCCCGGGACGCGGTCCCGCTCGCCGCGCTGACCGCGGCGGAGCGGGTGCCGCTGTGAGCCCCCGGGGTCAGGCCGGCGCGCCGCGCTCGTCGCCGAACTCGGCCAGCATCCGGCGCGAGGCCTCGAAGAACGGCGCGCCGACCATCGCCCCGTCGACCTTGCCGATGCCGAACCCGGTCGCCTCGCCCGCCTCGACGACACGCCGGGCGTGGGCGAGCGCGTCCTCGTCGGGGGAGAACGCCTGGTTGATCACCGGCACCTGGCCGGGGTGGATGGCGGTCTTGCCGTGGAAGCCGAAGTCGCGGGCGAGCTCCGCCTCCTCGCGCAGCCGGACCGGGTCGGCCAGCTCGAACAGGGGCGAGTCGACCACGTACAGCCCGGCGGCGTGCGCGCTGTTGACCATCCGGGAGCGGACGTGCGCGAGGGTGTCCCAGCGAAGGCGGGCGCCGATGGCGAAAGCGTAGTCGGCTTGGCCGAACGACAACGTCTTCAACCGCGGTGACGCGTGGGCGATCGACTCGATCCGGTCGATTCCCCGCGGCGTCTCGACAATGGCGAACAGGTCGGTTTCCGCGTATTCATCGCCGAGGACCTGCTCGACTATTTCGATGTCCCGCGGCGATTCCACCATGGGAATCACCACGACGTCCGGTTTGTGGGCGTAGCCGAGGATCGCGAGCAGGTCGCGCAGCCCGTCGCGGGTACTGACGGCGTTGATCCGGATGGCCAGCAGCGGCCGGTCGCCGTCGACGGCGGGATCGGGCTCGAAGAACTTCTCGGCGACCCGTCGAGCTTCCGCTTTCTGTTGTGGGGAAACGGAATCTTCGAGATCCACCACGCACATGTCGGCGCCCGAGGTGTGCGCCCGCGAGTAGCGCGAAGTCATCGGCGCCGGCGTGGCCAGCACCGAACGGCAATAACGCGAGTAGGTCATCGAATCCCCCTGTGAATGCGTTTCCGAGAAACCTCAGAAGTCTTGTCTAGCACGAGCGAGGTGGCCGAGTCACGAGCTTCCGCCAATGGGCTTGACCCATTTTCCGGCGGCGGGGTAGCTTGGCGGAGAGCGCCTTGGGGTGGGGTGCCGAAAAATTGTGGAGCGCCGGTCCTGCGGTGCAGAGGGGGCGGTGCCCGGTGGGCGGGGAAACACGCAGGCCGTTGTCGTCGGCGCAGCTCGGGATCTGGTACGCGCAGCAGCTCGACCCCGCCAACCCGGTGCACGTCGTCGGCGAATACGCCGACATCCCGGGAGAGCTGGACGTCGAGGCGTTCCGGGCCGCGGTGACGCACACCGTCGGCGAGGCGGAGGCGCTGCGGACCCGGTTCGTGGACACCGCCGACGGGCCGCGGCAGCTGGTCGTCCCGGCCGAAGACGTGCCGGTACCCCTGATCGACGTCTCGGCGGAACCGGACCCCGTGGCCGCCGCGGAGGCGCGGATGCGGGAGGTGCTGGCCGGGCCGATGGACCTGGCCGCCGGGCCGCCGCTGCGCTACGCCCTGTACCGGGCCGGGCCCCGGCGGCACCTCTGGTTGCAGGCCTACCACCACATCGCGCTCGACGGGTTCGGCTACGACCTGGTCGCCAAGCGCGTCGCGGCGGTCTACACCGATCTGCTCGCCGGCCGGGCGCCGGAGCGGGTCTTCGGCCCGCTGGCCACGCTGCTCGACGCGGACGCGGAGTACCAGGCGTCGCCCGCGCACGCCGAAGACCGCGCCTACTGGCTCGGCAGGCTCGCCGGAACGCTGCCGCCAGCTCCACCGCCGGCCCCCGCTCCCGCGGGCCGGCGGCAGCTGAGGCTGACCACCTACCTGCCGTGGAGCCTGCGCGACGAGCTCGCCGGCCTGGCCGGCGAGCTCGGTCTCCGCTGGTCGAGCGTGGTCCTGGCCGCGGCGGCCGCGTACGCGTACTCGACGGACGGGGGATCGCGGGCGGCGCTCGGGCTCTCGGTCAGCGGACGCCGGACCACGGAGTCGAAGCGGGTGCCGGGCCTGACCGCCAACGTGCTGCCGCTGCTCGTCCCGGCCGAGCCGGGACTCCCGCTGGCCGAACTGGCCCGCCGGGTGTCCGACGAGACCGGGCGGCTGCTGCGGCACCAGCGCTACCGCGGGGAGACGCTGCGCCGGGAGCTGGGCTTGCCGTCCGGCGTCCCGCTGCACAGCGGGCCCCACGTCAACATCGGCCCGTTCGGCGGTGGAGTGCGCTTCGGCGGACACGAAGCGAGCATGCGCAACCTGTCGATCCGCGCGGTGGAGGACTTCCTCGTCACCGTCTACACGCGACCCGACGAGGCCGGGATGCGGATCGACTTCGAGGGCAACCCGGCGCGGCACGACGCCGCGGGGCTGGCCGGCCGCCGCGACGCGTTCCTCGCGGTCCTGCGCTCGTTCGCCGCCGACGCGCGGGCGGGTGCCGTGCTGGTCCCGCCCGGAGCGGACGCCCCGCCGGTACCCGCCCCCGGGGTCACGCCGCAGACCTTGGCCGGGCTGTTCGCCGCCGCGGCCGTCACCGCCGGTCCGCGCGTGGCCGTGGAGTGCGCCGGCCGTGGCTGGAGCTACGCCGAACTCGACCGCTGGTCGGACCGGATCGCCGCGCGGCTGGCCGCCCGCGGGGTCCGCCGGGGCGAGCTGGTCGCCCTGGCCGTCCGCCGGTCACCAGCCTGGGTCGCGGGCGTGCTCGCGGTGGCGAAGACCGGCGCGGCCTTCCTCTCGGTGGATCCGGACTACCCGCCCGCCCGCATCGACCACATGCTCGCCGACGCCGCTCCGGCCCTGGTCCTGGGGGAAGCCGACCTGGGTGACGACGGCCCGGACGGCGCACCGCGGGTGATCGTGCCGGTGTCCGCGCCCGCGTACCTCATCTACACCTCCGGCTCCACGGGAACGCCGAAGGGTGTGCTGGTGCCGCACACCGGGCTGGCTGGCCTCGCGGCCGCCCAGCGCGCCCGCTTCGCGATCACGCGGGACGCCCGGGTCCTCCTGTTCGCTTCACCGAGTTTCGACGCTGCGGTCGCCGAGCTGGTCGTGACGCTTTCCGCGGGGGCCACGCTGGTGGTGCCGCCACCGGACTGGGCCGCGTCCGGACCCGGGCTGGCCGGGATCGCCGCGGAAGCCGGTGTCACGCACCTGACCGTGCCGCCGTCCCTGCTGGCGACCGTGCCCGAAGCGGAGCGGCTGCCTTCGGTCCGCACGCTGGTGGTCGCCGGGGAAACGGCGCCGGCGTCGCTGGTGGCCCGCTGGGCTCCCGGCCGCCGGATGATCAACGCGTACGGGCCGACGGAGACGACGGTCTGCGCGACGATGAGCGAACCCCTGCACGGCGACGGGCCCGTGCCGATCGGCGCGGGGCTGCCCGGCGTCGGGATCCGCGTGCTCGACCACCGGTTGCGCCCGGTCGGTCCCGGGATCACCGGCGAGCTCTACGTCGCCGGGCCGGGGGTGGCGCTCGGTTACCTCGGGCGCGGCGCGGGAACGGCGGAGCGGTTCGTGGCCGACCCCTTCGGCGAGCCGGGCACGCGGATGTACCGCACCGGCGACCTCGTCCGGTGCGGGACCGACGGCGGGCTGGAGTTCGGCGGCCGCGTCGACGAGCAGGTCAAGGTGCGGGGCCACCGGATCGAGCTCGGCGAGGTCGAAGCGGCGCTCGCGGCGCACCCGTCGGTGCTCCGGGCCGCCGCGGCCGTCCGCGAAGACGTGCACGGCGACCGGCTGCTGGTGGCCTACGCGGTGGGGCCGGACGCCGACGGCGCGCAGCTGCGGGAGGACCTGGCGGCCCGGCTGCCCGGGTACCTCGTCCCCGCCGTGGTCCTCGTGCCGGCGGAACTTCCGCTCACCCCCAACGGCAAACTCGACCGCGCGGCACTCCCGGCTCCGGAATTCGAGGGCGGCGCGGGAACGCCCCGCACCCCACGCGAACAGGTGCTGTGCGAGCTGTTCGCCGAAGTGCTGGGCGTGCGCCGGGTCGGCGTCGACGACGGGTTCTTCGCGTTGGGCGGGCATTCCCTGCTCGCGACCCACCTGGTCAACCGGATCCGGGCGGTGCTCGGGGTGGCGGTCTCGATCCGGGAGGTGTTCCGGGCGCGGACCGTGGCGGCGCTCGCCGCGGAACTCGACACCGCGGAGGGCGCGCCGCCCGGGTTGGACCGGGCGGACCCGCGGCCGGACCGGATTCCGCTTTCGGCCGGGCAGGCGAGGTTGTGGTTCCTGCACCGCCTCGACGGTCCGACACCGGTGTACACGATCCCGCTCGCGCTGCGGCTCACCGGCGAGGTCGACGCCGGTGCGCTGCGGTCGGCGCTCGCCGACGTCGCGGACCGCCACGAAGTCCTCCGCACTGTCCTGGCCGAAGACGCCGAAGGCGCGGTCCAGGTCGTCCGGCCGGCCGGCGCGGTGCACCCGGAACTGGTGGTCGCCGACGTCGACGACCTCCCCGCGCGGCTGGCCGCGCTGTCCGGAACGGCCTTCGACCTCGCCACCGACGTCCCGCTGCGCGCGCACCTGCTGCGCCTGCGCGACGGCACCTGCGTGCTCGTGCTGCTCCTGCACCACGTTGCCGGGGACGGCTGGTCGCTTTCGCCGCTGGCCAGGGACCTGATCACCGCCTACGGCGCGCGGCTGGCCGGGCGGGCGCCGGAGTGGGCGCCGCTGCCGGTCCAGTACGCGGATTACGCGGTGTGGCAACGGGAACTGCTCGCCGGCGAGGCGATGGCCCGGCGGGCCGCGTACTGGCGGGACGCGCTCGCCGGGATCCCGGTCCGGATGCCGCTACCGACCGACCGGCCGCACCCCGCCGTGGCCGGGCGAGCGGCCGAGGTGGTGCGGTACGAGATCTCCCCGCCGGTCCACCGCGCGCTGACCGAGCTGGCGGAGAGCCGCAACGCGACCCTCTTCATGGTCCTGCAGGCGGCTTTCGCGGCGGTGCTGACGCGGTGGGGAGCCGGCACGGACATCGTCCTCGGCTCGCCGGTCGCGGCCCGCACCGACGACGCCCTCAGCGGGCTCGTCGGCTTCTTCGCCAACACGCTCGTGCTGCGGACCGACACCTCGGGCGACCCGCGGTTCACCGAGCTGGTCGACCGGGTCCGGGAGACCGACCTGGCGGCGTACGCCCACCAGGAGGTGCCGTTCGAGCACCTGGTGGAGCTGGTGAACCCGGTCCGGACCGCCGCGCACCACCCCCTGTTCCAGGTGTCCTTCGCCCTGCACAACACGCCGGCCGCCCGGTTCGACCTGCCCGGCCTGGCGGTGCGCCCGGAGCCGTTCCCGCTGCGCTGGGCCCGGTTCGACCTGGCGATCAGCATGACCGAGCGGCCCGGGGGCGGCGTCGACGTGCTGGCCGGGCACCGGATCGACCTGTTCGACGCGGCCACCGTCGCCGGGCTGGTCAGCTGCTGGCTGCGGTTCCTGGAGGCGGTGGCAGCCGATCCCGGGCAGCATGTCGACCGCGTCCCGGTGCTGACCGGCGAGGAACGGCGGCGGCTGCTGGCCCCGCCGGACCCCGTCGCGCCGGCGCCGACGCTGGCGGCGTGGTTCGAGGCCAGTGCGGCCGCCTCGGCCGCCCGGATCGCGGTGACGTGCGAAGGGGTTCAGCTCACCTACGCCGAGCTGGATGCGCGCGCGAACACGCTCGCCCGTGAGCTCGTGGCGCGCGGGGCGGGGCCGGAAAGCCGGGTCGCGGTCGCCGTGCCCCGTTCGGTGGACCTGGTGGTCGCCCTGGTGGCCGTGGTGAAGGCCGGTTCGGCGTACGTGCCCCTCGACCCGGATCACCCGGAGGCGCGCATCGCCTTCGTGCTGGCCGACGCGGAGCCGGTGGCGGTGCTCGCGCACTCGGCGACCGCCGCCCGGTTCGGGCCGTCCGCCGTGCTCGTCGACGACCCGCGGTGGCGGACCGCGACACCACCGGTGGCGAGGTCGCCGCTGCGGCCCGGCCACGCGGCGTACGTCATGTACACCTCCGGCTCGACCGGGTCGCCCAAGGCGGTCGTCGTCGAGCACGGCAACGTCACGGGCCTGTTCACCGGGACCGCGTCGAGGTTCGGGTTCGGCGAGGACGATGTCTGGTCGCTGTTCCACAGCAGTGCCTTCGACTTCTCCACCTGGGAGATCTGGGGTGCGTTGCTGCACGGCGGGCGGCTGGTGGTGGTGCCGCGGCCGGTCACGCGGGCGCCGGACGAGTTCCTCGCGCTGCTGAGCCGCGAGCGCGTCACCGTCCTGAACCAGACACCGTCGGCGTTCGCCGGGCTGGCGCACGCCCGGGGCGAGCCGGACCTGCCCGCGCTGCGGCTGGTCGTCTTCGGCGGCGAGGCCCTGCGCCCGGCGGTGCTCGCCGCGTGGGCCGAGCGGTTCGCGCCGGGACCCGAGCTGGTCAACATGTACGGCATCACGGAGACCACCGTGCACGTCACTTGGTCCACTGTGGACCCCGCGGTCCCGGACGTGCCCATCGGGTCGGCGCTTCCCGGCCTGGCCGTGCGGGTGCTGGACGACCGGCTGCGGCCGGTGGCGCCCGGGGTGCCCGGCGAGCTCTACGTCGCCGGCGCCGGCGTGACGCGGGGCTACCACCGCCGCCCGGGCCTGACCGCGGCGCGGTTCGTCCCCGACCCCCACGGCGAGCCGGGGACCCGGATGTACCGCACGGGCGACGTCGTCCGCTGGACGACCGCCGGAGTGCTGGAGTACCGCGGCCGCGCCGACGAGCAGGTGAAGGTGCGCGGGTTCCGGATCGAACCCGCCGAGGTCGCCGCGGTCCTCACGGGCCGCCCCGGCGTCCTGGACGCGGTCGTCGTCGCCGACGGCGACCGCCTCCTCGCCTACGTGGCCGGGGACGCCGACGCCGCGCAGCTGCGGCGGGACTGCGCGGACCGGCTGCCCGAGCACCAGGTGCCCGCCGAGGTGGTCGTGCTCGCCGCGCTGCCGCTGACACCGAACGGCAAGGTGGACCGCGCCGCGCTACCCGCCCCGGGCGCCGGCCGTCCCGGCTCACGGGCCGCGCGGACGCCGGCGGAGGAGATCCTCTGCCGGTTGTTCGCCGACGTGCTCGGCGTGGCCGAGGTCGGCATCGACGACAGCTTCTTCGAGCTGGGCGGGCATTCGCTGCTTGCCGCCCGGCTCGTGGCGCGCGTGCGCGGCGCGCTCGGCGCCGAACTCGCCGTGCGCTCGGTGTTCGACCGGCCCACCGTCGCGGGCGTGCTGGAGCTGCTCGAGCGGCCCCGGCCGGTGCCGCCGTTGCGCCCGCGCGAGCGGCCCGAGCCGGTGCCGCTCTCCTTCGCCCAGCGACGGCTCTGGTTCCTGCACCGCCGGGACGGGCGCTCCGCCACGTACTCGATGCCGCTCGCGCTCGACCTGCGGGGACGTCTCGACGTCGAAGCCCTGCAGGCCGCCCTGACCGACGTGACCGCGCGCCACGAGGTCCTGCGCACGGTCTACCCCCACCGCGACGGCGTCCCGCACCAGCGGATCCTGCCCGTCTCGGCGGTGCCGCTGCCGGTGCGCCAGGTCGACGCCGCCGATCTGGCCAAGCACGTCGACGAAGCGGTCCGGCTGGGGATCGACATCACCGCGGAGCCGCCGCTGCGCGCGGAGCTGCTCGAGGCCGCCGACGGCGAACACGTGCTGGTCCTGGTGCTGCACCACATCGCGGGCGACGGCTGGTCGACCCGGCCGCTGGCCCGTGACCTCGTCGAGGCCTACGCCGCACGGTCGGCCGGCACGGCCCCGGCGTGGGACGTGCTCCCGGTCCAGTACGCGGACTACGCGCTGTGGCATCGCGAGCTGCTCGGCGACGAGGCCGACCCGGAGAGCGTGCTTTCCCGGCAGACGGCCTACTGGACCACCCGCCTCGCCGGGGCGCCGCAGCGGCTGGAGCTGCCCGCGGACCGCCCGCCGCCGACGCGGCCGAGCGGGGCGGGCGACGTCGTGCGGTTCGAGCTCGACGCGGTCCTGCACCGCGCGCTGGCCGGGCTCGCCGCGGCACACGGCGCGACCCTGTTCATGGTCCTGCACGCGGGGTTCTCGGCGCTGCTGACGCGGATGGGCGCGGGCACGGACATCGTGCTCGGAGCGCCGATCGCCGGCCGGGCCGACCCGGCCCTGGACGAGCTGGTCGGCCTGTTCGTGAACACCCTGGTCCTGCGCACCGACACGAGCGGCGACCCGGCCTTCACCGAACTGCTCGCCCGCGTCCGCGAGACCGACCTGGCCGCCTACGCGCACCAGGACGTGCCGTTCGAGCATCTCGTCGAGGTCCTCAACCCGGAACGCTCGACGGCGCACCAGCCGCTGGCCCAGATCGTGCTCGCGCTGCAGAACGCGCCGCGTGGCGAGCTCGACCTGCCCGGGCTGCGGGTCGGCCGCCGCCCGGTGCGGACCGGCACGGCGCGCGTGGAGGCGTTCGTCAGCCTCACCGATCACTACGACGACGGCGAGCCCGCCGGGCTGAGCGGGCTCGTCGAGTTCGCCACCGACCTGTTCGACCCGGAAACGGTGACGGACCTGCTCCGGCGCTGGGAAATCCTGCTGACCGGGGCCGCCGCCGACCCGGCGACGCCGATCGGGCGGCTCGAGATCATGACCGACGAGGAACGGGCCGGGCTGCTGTCCGGCTGGTCTGTGGGGGACTGAAGATGACCGGGAACACCGGGGGTTTCGCCGAGCTGTTCGGCGCGGTGGCGGCCGACGGGCCGGAGCGCGTCGCACTCGCCTGCGGGGCCCGGCGCTGGACCTACGCCGAACTGGACGCGTGGACCGGCCGGTGGGCCGCGTGGCTGCGTTCGCGCGGCTTGCGCGCGGGTGACCGCGTCGCGCTGGTGCTGCCGCGCTCGCCGGAGTGGGTGGCCGCGGTGGTCGCCGCGGCCAAGGCGGGCGTGGTGTTCGTCCCGGTCGACCCGGCCTACCCGGCGGCGCGGCGGGAGCAGATGCTCGCCGACGCGGGCGCGTCCCTCGTGCTCGGCGCCGAGCCGGCCCCCGGCGTCGTGGACGTGCGGTCCGCGGAGTTCGCGGCGGAACTGGCGGCGGTGCCCCCGGCCGGGCCGTGGCCCGCCGCACCCGGGGCGCCCGCGTACCTGATCTACACCTCCGGCTCCACCGGGGTGCCGAAGGGCGTGCTGGTGTCGCAGTCGGGAGTGGCGAACCTCGTCGCCACGCACCGGAAGCACCTCGCGCCCGCACCGGACATGCGCGTCCTGCTGGTGTCGTCCCCGAGTTTCGACGCCGCGTTCTGGGATCTCTGCCTGGCCCTGCTCTCCGGCGGCGCGGCCGTCGTCCCACCACCGGGCTGGCAGCCGTCGGGCGCGGGCATGGCCGAGCTCTGCGCGGAGTCCGGCATCACGCACTTGACCGTGCCGCCGTCGCTGCTGGCGACCACACCGGAGGGCGAGACCCTGCCGACCGTCCGGACGCTGGTCGTCGCCGGGGAGGCGTGCTCGCCGGCGCTGGTCACCCGGTTCGCCGCGGGCCGCCGGATGGTGAACGCCTACGGCCCGACCGAGACGACCGTGTGCGCGACGATCAGCGCGCCGCTCACGGCGGGGCCGCCACCGATCGGCCGGCCGGTCGCCGGCGCGCGCGTCTACGTCCTGGACGCCCGGTTGCGCCTGGTCGCCCCGGGCACGCCCGGCGAGCTGTACGTCGCCGGGCCGGCCGTGGCTCTGGGCTACCACCGGCGGCCCGGGCCGACCGCGGCGCGGTTCCTGCCCGACCCCCACGGCGCCCCGGGCACGCGGATGTACCGCACCGGCGACGTCGTGCGCTGGTCGCAGGACGGCCTGCTCGAGTTCGTCGGGCGTGCCGACGACCAGGTGAAGGTGCGCGGGTTCCGGATCGAGCTCGGCGAGGTCGAGTCGGCGCTGGCCGCGCACCCCGCGGTCGGCGCGGCCGCGGCCGCCGTGCACCGCGGCGAGCGGACCGGCGAGCACCTCGTCGGGTACGTCACCGGCCGGGAAACCGTTGTCCGGGACGAGACCGTGGTCGCCGAATGGCAGTCCACCTACGACGGGCTCTACGCCGGCCTCACGTCCGAGTTCGAGGGCTGGAACTCGGCTTACGACGGCGCGCCGATCCCGGTTGCCGAGATGGCGGCGTGGCGGGCGGAACGGGTGCGCCAGGTCCTCGAAAGCGCGCCTCGGCGCGTCCTGGAAATCGGGGCGGGCAGCGGGATCGTGCTCTCCGGGGTGGCACCGTCCACAGTGGAATACTGGGGCACCGACCTCTCGCCGCACGCGGTCTCGGGTCTGGCGGAGCGGATCGCCTCGGAGCCGTGGGCGGAGCGGGTGACCCTGCGTGCCCAAGCGGCGGACGACTTCTCCGGGCTGCCGCCGGGCCGGTTCGACGTCGTGGTGCTGAACTCCGTGGTGCAGTACTTCCCGGGCACCGGCTACCTCGAACGGGTGCTGGCCGGAGCGCGGGAGCTGCTGGCTCCCGGCGGGCGGATCTTCGTCGGGGACGTCCGGAACCTGCGCACCCTGCCGGCGTTGCGCGCGGGCATCGCGGTGGCGCACGGTGCGTCGCCCGAAGCCGCCCGCGAAGCGGCGCTCGGGGCCGGCCCCGAGCCGGAGCTGGTGCTGGACCCGGGCTTCTTCGCCGGGCTGAGCGGATTTTCGGGGGTCGAGGTGCGAGTGCCCCGTGCCGGATTCCGCAACGAGCTCTCGGCCCACCGGCTCGACGTCGTGCTGCACACCGGACCGGCGCGGGACGTGTCCGCCCTGGAACGCCGCGACTGGGCGGAGTTCGGCTCGGCGAGCGAGCTGGCCGGGCTGGCCGACGTCCGGGTGCTGGGCATCCCGAACGCCCGGCTGGCCGAGGAGTCCGCGCTGCTCGCCGGGACAGCGCCGAGCACGGGCGTCGACCCGGACGAGCTGTACACCCTCGGCGGCCGCGTGACTGTGTCGGACGCCGGACCCGACCTCGTGGACGTCGTGTTCGCCGCCGGAGCGCTGCGGCTGTGCCCGGCTCCCGGACCGGCCGCCCCGGCGACGGCGCCGGCCCGGCGGCGGGTCGAGGGCGCCGAGGTCCGTGCGTTCGTGGCCGAGCGGCTGCCCGCCCACCTCGTCCCCGCCACGGTCGTCGTGCTCGACACGCTCCCGGTCACGGTCAACGGCAAGCTCGACCGCGCCGCGCTGCCCGCGCCCACGTTCGGCTCGCGCGGCGGCCGGGCGCCGCGGACCCCGCGCGAAGACCTGCTCTCCGGGTTGTTCGCCGAGGTGCTCGGCCTGCCGTCGGTGGGCGTGGACGACGGCTTCTTCGACCTCGGTGGCCACTCGCTGCTCGCGACCCGGCTGGTCAGCCGCATCCGCGCGGTGCTCGGGGCCGAGGTGCCGATCCGCGATGTCTTCGCCGCCCCGACCGTCGCCGGGTTGGCGCGCCTGATCGACGACGGCGCCCCGGTCCGGCCACCGCTGGCCCGGCGGGCGCGGCCCGCCGAGGTGCCGTTGTCGTTCGCGCAGCGGCGCCTGTGGTTCCTGCACCGCGTGGAGGGACCGAGCGCGACCTACAACATGCCGTTCGTGCTGCGGCTGAAGGGGACTCTGGACGTCGGCGCGCTGCGGGCCGCGCTCGGCGACGTCGTCGCGCGGCACGAAATCCTGCGCACCGTCGTCGCCGACCGGGACCAGGCTCCCGTCCAGATCGTAACCCCGCCCGCCGAAGTGGCCCTGCCGCGGCGGCGCGTCGCGCCGGGAAAGCTGGCCGAGCACCTGCGCGAGGCGGTCCGGTACGGCTTCGACCTCGCCGGCGAACCACCGTTCCGGGTGGAGCTGGCCGAACTGGGCCCCACCGACCACGTGCTCGTCCTGCTCCTGCACCACATCGCCGGGGACGGCTGGTCGGCCGGCCCCCTCGCGCGCGACCTCGTCGCGGCGTACGCGGCCCGCTGCGCCGGAGAAGCTCCACAGTGGAGCGAACTGCCGGTGCAGTACGCGGACTACACGCTCTGGCAACGGGAACTCCTCGGCGAAGAGTCCGATCCGGACAGTGAGCTCACGCGACAGCTGGGCTACTGGCGCACCCGGCTGGCCGGGTTGCCCGAGCGCACCGAGCTGCCGACCGACCGGCCTCGGCCGGCCGTGGCGAGCCACCGCGGCGGTGAGCTGCGGTTCGACTGGGACACCCGGCTGCACCGGCGGCTGCGCGACCTCGCGGCCGCGACCGGCACCACTCTCTTCATGGTCGTCCAGGCCGGGCTGGCGGCGGTGCTGGGCCGCCTCGGCGCCGGAACCGACGTCGCGCTCGGCACCCCGGTCGCCGGCCGCCTCGACGAGAAGCTCGACGACCTCGTCGGGTTCTTCGTCAACACGCTCGTCCTGCGCACGGACACGAGCGGGGACCCGACGTTCGCCGAACTGCTGGCGCGCGTGCGGGAGTCCGACCTGGCCGCCTACGCCCACCAGGACCTGCCGTTCGAGCACCTGGTCGATGCCCTCAACCCGCGGCGGTCGGCCGGGCACCACCCGCTCTTCCAGGTTTCGCTCGCCGTCCAGAACACCCCGGCCGGCCGGTTCGACCTGCCCGGTCTCGACGTCCGGGGCGAGGCGGCGCCCGTCGGCACGGCGCGCTTCGACCTGGCGCTCAACCTGTCCGAACGCGCGGCGGCCGGGGGCCTGACCGGGATGGCCGAGTACCGCACCGACCTGTTCGACGCCACCACGGTCGAGGCGCTCGTCGCCCGCTGGGAACGGCTTCTGCTCGCCGTCACCGAGGACCCGCAGCGGCGGATCGGCCGGGTCGACCTGCTCTCGGGGGCCGAACGCGAGGCACTGGCCGCGCACGGCACCGGTCCGGCCGCCACCGCGCCCGTCACGAGCCTCGCCGCGCTCTTCGAAGCGCAGGCGGCGCGGACCCCGGGCCGCCTGGCGGTCGTCGCGGACCGGACCGAGTTGACCTACGCCGCCTTGAACGAGCAGGCCAACCGCCTGGCACGGCTGCTCATCGCCCGCGGGATCGGGCCGGAACAGGTGGTCGCGCTGGCGCTGCCGCGCTCCGAGCTGTGGGTGGTCGCCGTGCTCGCGGTGTTCAAGGCCGGCGCGGCGTACGTGCCGGTGGACCCGGACTACCCGGCCGCCCGGATCGAGTACATGCTCGCCGACGCCCGGCCCGTGCTGCTGCTGACCACCACCGGCGCGGTGCCCGCCGACGGCGTCGACGCGCTGCTGCTGGACACCGCGTCCGTCGCGGCGGAGCTGGCGACCCACGCCGCGACGGATCCCGCGGACGCCGATCGCGTCCGGCCGCTGCGGCCGGAACACCCGGCGTACCTGATCTACACCTCGGGTTCCACCGGGCGCCCGAAAGGCGTGCTGATGCCGGCCGCCGCGCTGCTGAACCTGCTGCCGGCGCACGCCGCCGTGGTCCCCGCCGACCGTCCACTGAGGACGGCCCAGTTCGCCTCGCACAGCTTCGACGCCTCGATCCAGGAGCTGCTGTCGGCGCTGCTGTACGGCAAGACGCTCGTCGTGGTTCCCGCCGCGGCCCGCACCGACATGGCCGCGCTGGCCACCTGGTTCGCCGAAACCGGCGCGAACGAGCTCTACACCGTCAACGCGGTGCTGGAAGCACTGGTCGACGCGGCCCGCGAGCAGGGCAGCACGCTGCCCGAACTCACCGGCGTCATCCACGCGGGGGAGGCCCTGCAGGCCGGCGACGAGGTCCGCCGGTTCTGCGCGCAGGTGCCCGGGAGGCGGCTGCACAACCAGTACGGCCCGACCGAAACGCACGTCGTCACCAGCCACACGCTCCCGGGTGACCCGGAGGACTGGCGGCTGCCGGTCCCGATCGGCGGGCCCGTCGCCGGCGTGACCGTCCGGGTGCTCGATGCCGGCTTGCTGCCGGTCCCGCCCGGGCGGCCGGGCGAACTGTACGTCGGCGGCGCCTGCCTGGCCCGTGGTTACGCGCACCGCCCGGGCCTGACCGCGTCCCGGTTCGTCGCCGACCCGGCCGGCCCGCCGGGCGCGCGGCTCTACCGGACCGGTGACCGCGTCCGGTGGCAGGCCGGCGGAACGCTGGAGTTCCTCGGCCGGACCGACGACCAGGTCAAGATCCGCGGTTTCCGCGTCGAACCCGGCGAAGTGGCCGCGGTGCTGGCACAGCACCCGGACGTCGTCCAGGCCGCGGTGGCGGTCCGCGCGGACGACGGCGGGGAACCTCGGCTGGTCGGCTACGCGGCGGGCGGCGCGCGCGACGGCGCCGCGCTGCGGGCGTTCCTGGCGGAGCGGCTGCCCGCTCACCTCGTGCCCGCCGCTGTCGTGGTGCTCGACGAGCTGCCGCGCACCCCGAACGGCAAGGTCGACACCCCGGCGTTGCCCGCACCGCTGTTCGCCGAGCCCGTGCGTCGGCTTCCGCGATCGCCGCGCGAAGAGCTCCTCTGCGGTCTCTTCGCCGAGGTGCTGGGGCTGCCCGAGGTCGGTCCGGACGACGACTTCTTCGTCCTGGGCGGCCATTCGCTGCTGGTCACCCGGCTGGCCAACCGGGTGCGCTCGACACTGGGCGCCGAACTGCCGATCCGCACGGTCTTCGAGACCTCGACCGTCGCCGGGCTGGCCGCCCGCCTGGACGGCGGTGCCACCCGGGTCCCGCTCCGGCCCGCGGTGCGCCCGGACCGCCTGCCGCTGTCTCACGGCCAACGCCGGTTGTGGTTCCTGAGCCGGCTCGACGGGCCGGCCGCGACCTACAACCTGCCGCTGGTGCTGCGGGTCACCGGTGACCTCGACGTCGATGCCCTGTGCGCGGCGTGGCACGACGTGACGACCCGGCAGGAGGCGCTGCGCACGGTCTTCGACACCGACGACGCCGGCCCGTTCGCGGTGATCCGGCCGGAAGCGCCGGCGCCGGAGCGCGCCGTGGTGCCGGAGGCCGCACTGGCCGAGCGCGTTCGCGACGCGGTCCGGCACGGCTTCGACCTGGCGGCGGAAGCACCCGCGCGGCTGTCGGTCTTCGAAGTCGGCCGCCACGACCACGTGATCGTGCTGCTGGTGCACCACATCGCCGGCGACGGCTGGTCGAGTGCGCCGCTGGCCCGAGACCTGCGGACCGCCTACGAACACCGCGTGCGGGGAACGGCGCCGTCGTGGCCGGACCTGCCGGTGCAGTACGCCGACTACGCCCTCTGGCAGCAGGAAACCCTGGGCAGCGCCGAGGATCCCGGCAGCCCGCTCGCCGCGCAGCTGGGGTTCTGGCGCGCCACGCTGGCCGGCCTGCCCGACCGGCTGGAGCTGCCCGCGGACCGACCCCGGCCCGCCGTCGCGACCGGGCTCGGCGACTCGTTCACCTTCACCTTCGACGCCGGGCTGCACCGCGAAGTCCTCGCCGTGGCGCGCGCGCACGGCGCCACGGTGTTCATGGTGCTGCAGGCGGCGTTGTCGGCGCTGCTGACGCGGGTGGGCGCGGGCACCGACATCGTCCTCGGGGCACCGGTCGCCGGGCGGCACGACGACGCGCTCGACGACGTCGTCGGGTTCTTCGTCAGCATGCTCGTCCTGCGCACGGACACGAGTGGCGACCCGTCGTTCGCCGAGCTGCTGGCGCGGGTGCGGGAGACCGATCTGGCCGCCTACGCGCACCAGGACGTCCCGTTCGAGATGCTGGTGGAGCACTTGGCGCCGGCGCGTTCGGCCGCGCACCACCCCCTGTTCCAGGTCTCGCTCACGCTGCAGAGCGCTCCGGCCGGAGAGTTCACCCTGCCCGGCCTGACGGTCGTCCCGCAGGAAGCGTCGCTCGGCGCGGCCCGCTTCGACCTGTCGTTCGGGTTGCAGGAGCACCACGAGAACGGTGACCCGGCCGGGATCTCGGGACTGTGCGAGTTCAGCACCGATCTGTTCGACCCGGCCACCGCCGCCGACCTGGTGACGCGGTGGCGACGGCTGCTGGCGGCCGTGCTGGCCGACCCGGGGACCCGGATCGGCGCGGTCGAGCTCCTCGACCCGGCCGAACTGCGGCACCTCGCGGTCCCGCCGGCGCCGACCCGCCCGGGCGACCTCGCCGGTGCGTGGGCCGCGCAGGTGGCGCGGACCCCGGAAGCGATCGCCGTCGAGGACGGCGAGGAACGGCTGTCCTACCGGGAGCTGGATCGCCGGGCGGCTGTCCTGGCGGCCCGGTTGCGCGACGCCGGCGCCGGCCCGGAAACCCCGGTGGGCGTGCTGCTCGGGCGGTCCGCCGCTTTCGTCGTCGCCGTGCTGGCGATCGTGCGGGCCGGCGCCGCGTACGTCCCGATCGACAGCACCCAGCCGGCCGCGCGCACCGAGCTGATACTGCGTGACACCGCCGCGATCGCCGTCCTGGCGGGGGACGACGACGTCACGGGCTTCGGTCTCCCGGTGATCCGGGCCGTCGCCGGCGAGCCCATGGCCGGCGCGGTGGCGCGGCGGCCGGATTCGCTGGCGTACGTCATGTACACCTCCGGGTCGACCGGAACGCCGAAGGGCGTCGCGGTGACCGACCAGGCCGTGCTCGACCTGGCCGGTGACCCCGCCTGGCGGCACGGGCACGCCGAGCGCGTGCTGCAGCACGCGTCGACGGCGTTCGACGCGTCGACCTACGAGCTGTGGGTGCCGTTGCTCACCGGCGGCCGGATCGTGGTGGCGCCGCTGGGCGGGCTCGACGCCGCGGCGCTGCGCCGCGCGATCGGCGCCGCGGGGATCACCGGCCTGTTCATCACCGCCGCGCTGTTCGCCGTGATCGCGGAGGACGATCCGGCGGCCTTCCGCGGCGTGCGCGAGGTCTGGGCGGGCGGCGAGGTCGTCTCGCCGCGGGCGGTGCGCCGGGTGCTCGACGCCTGTCCCGGCACCGTCGTGGGCAACGGCTACGGACCGACCGAGACCACGACGTTCGCGACGTGCCACACCACGCGCGGCCCGGTCGGCGATGTGTTCCCGATCGGGGCACCCCTGTCCGGGATGGCCGTCCGCGTCCTCGACGACCGGCTGCGGCCGGTGGTGCCCGGCGCGCCGGGCGAGCTGTACCTCGCCGGCACCGGCTTGGCGCGCGGCTACCTCGGCCGCCCGGCGGCGACCGCCGAGCGCTTCACCGCCGACCCGGCCGGGCCGCCCGGCGCCCGGATGTACCGCACCGGTGATCGGGTGCGGCGCGGCCGCGACGGCGAGCTGGTGTACCTGGGCCGGACCGACGACCAGCTCAAGATCCGCGGGTTCCGGATCGAGCCGGGCGAGGTGGCGCACGTGCTCACCGGGCACCCCCGGGTGCGGCAAGCCGCCGTCGCGGCCCGCGGTGACGGCCCCGGGGACGTCCGGCTGGTCGCCTACGTGGTCCCCGCGGCGGCCGGGGTGGACCCGGCGGAACTGCGGGACCACCTGGCCGCGCTGCTGCCCGCGTACCTGCTGCCGTCGGCGATCGTCGTCCTCGACGCCTTGCCGCTGACCGCCAACGGCAAGCTCGACCGCGCGGCTTTGCCGGCGCCTCCGGCCACGTCCGGCCCGGCCCGGCGGCTGCCGCGGTCACCCCGGGAACAGGTGCTGTGCACGCTGTTCGCCGAGGTCCTGGACGTCGACGAGGCGGGTGTGGACGACGACTTCTTCGTCCTCGGCGGGTCGTCCGTCCTGGCCGTGCGGCTGATCGACCGCGTCCGCGCGGCGACCGGCCGGGACATGCCGATCCGGCTGCTCTTCGACGCCCCGACACCGGCGCGGCTGGCGGAGCGCCTGGACGACGACACCGCGGACGGCGAGGCCCTGCAGGTGCTGCTGCCCTTGCGGTCCGGGGGAGGGCTGGCGCCGCTGTTCTGCTTCCACGCCGGGGGCGGCCTCGGCTGGTCCTACGCGGGGCTGCTCCGGCACATCGGGGCCACTCGCCCGCTCTACGTCCTGCAGGCGCGCGGGATCGCCGAGCCGGGCCCGCTGCCGGAGTCGATCGCCGAGATGGCCGCGGACTACGCCACCCGGCTGCAGAGCGTGCAGCCGTCGGGCCCGTACCACCTGCTGGGGTGGTCGTTCGGGGGCTTGGTGGCCCACGCCGTCGCCGCGGAACTGGAGCGGCGAGGACACCGCGTCGAGCTCCTCGCGTTGCTCGACACCTCGGTGCCGGATCCGGATGACCGGCCCGAAGAGCTGCCGACCGAGCAGGACCACCTGCGAGGTCTGCTGCACGTCTTCGCACCCGAACAGGCGGACGCGGCGGGTCCGCTCGACGCCGCCCAGGTCCTCGCGACCATTCGGGGGGCAGGTACGGCGTTCGCCCGGTTCGACGCCGAGCAGTTCGAGGCGTTGCGCGAGGTGCTCCTCAACAACTACCGGATCACGATGTCCCATCGGCCACCGTCCTTCGGCGGCAACGCACTGCTGTTCACGGCCACCCGCGCCCGGGCGGTCCCCGCGCCGACCGCCGAGGACTGGCGCCCGTATGTCAAGGGCACCGTGGCGGTCCACGAGATCGGCTGTGCCCACCACGAGATGACCGCACCCGCGCCACTGACCCGGATCGGCAAGGCACTGGCGGCGTACTGGGCCGACTGAGCCGGACGGGTCCCGATGCGTTGATCGGCCACGAATCGGGGACACCGGAGGCGGCGCCAGTCCACGGCTGCCGCGGGGTTGGCTCCGCGACACAATGTGGCGACCGGGCTGGGAGCACGCCGGCCAGGCGGCATTCGACGAGGCCGCAGGAGGGCGCCGAACCGGGTTTCGGCTCGGCTAGGTGTGCTGTCCAGGGAGGCTGGTCAGCCGGGTGACCGGTGGCCTGCCGCCGGTTGAGCTGTGGGGTCGGTGGTGATTGTGGAAATGCAGCCACTCCGGTAGCGCCTCGTGCCGCGGATTTCCGAGGTGTGGGCCCGGCTTTCGGCGAGGGGTCGGTGGAAGCGTTCGATCTTCCCGTTGGTCTGCGGCCGGTAAGGCCGGGTCGGTTTCGGGCTGATCCCCAGCTCGGCGCAGGTGCCGTGCCAGGCGGGACAACGTCCCTGGCCATCACACCTGGATCGTCCGCGGACAGCCATCTCCGCGCGGTTGTCGGCGAAACGATCGGTGATTCCTGGTAGCTCCGACGCTGGTTGATCTTCGCAGACGGTGCGACCCGCCGGATCGCGTCCAGGACCCGCTGCTCCGGAGCGGGCAGGATGTGGTGCTGGGGAGTCGTGCTTGTCGGACGCGCGATCCCGTTCCCGGCCCGAGGATTGGACGCGCAATGGGACGCTCGTCGGTGTTCACCTTCCAGTACATCGCCATCGACACAGAAGCTGGTGTCACGCCGGAAGAGTTCGAGACCTTCGTGCGGGGTGAAGGCGTTCACCTGCCCTTGTACCCGGGGTGGCGGTGGACTCTGCTGCGCGGGTTGCGGGGAGAGCGGGCCGGGCAGTACCTGATGTTGTACGAGATCGAGAGCGCCGAGCAGCGCGACCGCTACGTCACGGCCCGGGGTGAGCAGACCGAGCCGGCCCGGCAGTTCTGGGCGGAGCACCCCGAGGCGGAGGCGGTGCTGGCGCGGTGGCGGCGGCTGGGCACGTTCGGTGAGCTGCCGACGTTGTTCACCGACTACCGGCTGCTGGCCGACAATCCGCGGAGCACGGTCACGCCCGGCCCCCGCTACCGCGACCGCCCGGGGGAGGAGCCCGTCGCCCGGGTTGTCGGGATCCACAACCTGGCCTTGCGCGCCGGTGTTACCGAGGAGGAGTTCGACCGGTTCATCGCCGAGAACCACCACCGGATCGACGACTACCCGGACTGGCGGTTCCACGTGCTCAAGGGCGAGCGGGGCAACCGCCTCGACCAGTACGTGATGATGATGGAGATCGCGAGCCTGGACGCGCTGGACGTCTTCTACCCCGAGCCCGACATCGCCACCGGTGAGGCTGCGGAGTTCGCGGCCGCCCACCGCGACACCAAGCAGATGTACGAGGAGTGGAAGCAGCTGGCCTCGTTCTCCGGCTCGCCGCAGATCTACACGGACTACCTCGCCGTCGCGGAGAACCCGGCGTAGTCCCGGTGTGACTCCCAGGATCGGGAGTCACACCGCTCGTTTTACGTCCCCGATATCCGGAATGCTCTTGAGCTCCTTGCGAGAGGTGATGCCGAGCTTGCGGAAGATGTTGCGCAGGTGGGCATCGACAGTGCGCGGACTGAGGAACAGGCGGGCGGCGACCTCCTTGGTGGTCGCGCCGGTGGCGACCAGGCGGGCGACGTGCATTTCGTGCATGGAGAGGTCGTCGCAGGCGCGGGACGCGCGGCTGCGTGCCACCTCACCGGTTGCGCGGAGCTCGGCCGCGGCGCGCTGGGCGAACGCCTCCATCCCGATCGCGGACAGCTGATCGTGGGCGGTGCGCAGCTGCCGGCGGGCGTCGGCGCGGCGGCCCTTGCGGCGCAGCCATTCTCCGTACAGCAGGTGTGCCCGGGCGCGGTACGGCGCCACGCGGCTGTCCGCCAGGTGCTTGATGGCTTCCCGGTAGTCGTCTTCCTCGTCGGTGACCAGGGCGCGGGCCGCGGCCGTGACGCCCCGGCCCCAGCCGGTGCCGGTCGGTTCCGTGCGCTCGACGAGGGAGCTCAGTGCCGACTCGGCGGCCGCGTGTTCGCCGCACCGGACGGCGGCCTCCACCAGCTCGGGCAGGGCGATACCGGCGAGGAACAGGTCGCCGGGCGCGGTGGCGCGGCGGGCCGCGTCCAGCGCGGTCCGGTAGTCCGCGGTGCCGTTGTGCAGCAGTGCCGCGCCCCAGTGGACGTTCGCCGTCAACAGGAGGACGTCCTGACCTGCCAGCTCGGCGAACAGGCCGAGCGCCTCCGCCGCGCGGCCGCGCATGGCGGCCAGGTGCACTCGCGCGTACATCTGCGGCGCGTCGCCGAAGGCACCCGCGATCGCCTCTTCCTCGGCGATCGCCGCCATGGCCTGCCCGAAGTCGCCGGTCAGCACCGCGGCGACGGCCGCCTGGGACAGCCCCAGCCGGAGCGTCAGTGGTGAACCCGTGTCCCGGCCGGTCCGCACCAGCCAGTCGATGACCGCCGCGTGGGCGTCCTCGTCCCACAGCTCACCGGCAAGCATGCTGGCCAGGCCGGGAGCCCGCGTCCACTCGGCCGTCGCGCCGGTGAGCACCCGCCGGACCAGGGGGATGCCGCAGCGGCGGTTCCCGCCCTCGAGCCCGACCAGCGCGTCGAGTACGTCCGGCGGTCCCGGCACAGCCGGCGCGTCGCGTGCCGCCGCCACGACCCGGTCCAGCGCTCCGCCGGCCCGGCCGGCCGCGAGCGCCATCTCCACCGCGGCCAGGAAGTACGTTCGCGACCGCTGCGGATCCAGCGTGGCGAGCCGTTGCGCCGCGCGCAGCATCAGCGTCGGTCCGCTGTCGTCCCCGGGCCGGACGACCGCGATCTTCCCCCGCAGCAGGTCGACCGTCGCGCGGTGGAACTCGTCGAGTGCGGTGGGGTCGATGGTGGTGAGCAGGGTGTGGGCCGCGTCGGCCGCGCCCGAGTCGAGCGTCGCCCGTACCGCGGCGAGCGTGCGCTCGGTGCGTTTGCCCGGCTCGAGGGACAACGCCGCCGCGCGTTCGAGAAACGCCGCCGCGGCAGCAACACCGCCACGAGCCCGTGCGCGCGACGCCGACGACTCCAGTTCGCCGGCGACCTCTTCGTCCGGCCCGGTACTGGCCTGAGCGCGGTGCCAGGCCCGCCGGTCCGGCGCGGTGACCGGATCAGTGGCCGCGGCCAGCGCCTGGTGTGCCGCGCGCCGCAGGTCCGGCTCGGCCGCCCGGTACACCGCCGAACGGGCGAGCGGGTGGCAGAACCGCACCTGGCTGGCGAACTCCGCCAGGCCGGCGGCCTCGGCCGCGGTGGTGCTCGCGCGCACGTCGACGCCCAGCCGGTCGGCGGCGTCCCACAACAGCCCCGGGTCGCCGGTCGGCTCCGCGCTCGCGATGGTCAGCAGCACCCGGGCGGCCTCGGGCAGGTCCGCCAGCCTGGACTGGTAGCTCTGCTCGATCCGGCTCGGCACCGACGCCGGACCGGGCAACGCGAAGCCGCCCGCGTTCGGCAGCTCGATCAGCGCCAGCGGGTTGCCTCGCGCCTCGCCCAGGACGCGGTCGCGGATCCGCTCGTCGGTCGGGGAGACGCTGTGCGCGGCCAGCAACGCGCGGGCGTCCGGGGCGCTCAGGCCGGCCAGCAGGACGCCGGGTAGTTCGTCCAGCCCGTGGCCGGCACTCGGTGCGCGGGCCGCGAACACCATGGCGACCGGCTCCGCGGCGATCCGCCGGGCCACGAACGTCAGCGCCTTCATGGACGCGTCGTCCAGGCAGTGGGCGTCGTCGACCACACACAGCAGCGGACGTTCCCGCGCGGCCACGGCCAGCAACGCGAGGCTCGCCAAGCCGATCCGGAACCGGTCCGGCCTGCCGTCGGCCAGGCCGAACGCCACCCGCAGGGCGTCGCGGTGGGCCGGGGAGAGCTCGTCCAGCCGGGCCAGCGCGGGGACGCAGAGCTGGTGCAGTGCGGCGAACGGCAGCTCCACCTCGAACTCCGACCCGGCCGCGCGGATCACCCGAAACCGGCCGCTCGCGGTCCGCTCGACGTGGTCCAGCAGGGCGCTCTTGCCGATCCCCGGCTCGCCACGCAGCACGAGCACCCCGCCTTCGCCCTTCTCCGCGGCGTCGAGCAGGGCGTCAAGGCGGCTGGTCTCGTCGCGTCTGCCGACCAGCGAACCGGGTGGCCGGAGTGGCGTTCGCATGAGGTGAACAGTAGGCGACTCACTTCCGGCCGTAGGCGGGATATAGGTGACCGTCGCCGACGCGGTGGGGACGGCTGCCGGGCGACTGTGGTGGCATGACAGCTCAGGTCGACCGGACAACGCCAGGCGGTCTCGCCCGCGGCACGATCCTGGGCGCGGCGGCGTTGACCATCATGGCGGCGGCGATCATCGCACCCAGCCTGCCGGAAATGAGCACGGTCTACGCCGCATCGCCGAGCGCGGACCTCCTGGTCCGGCTCGCGCTGACGGTCACCTCGCTCATGATCGCCGTGAGCGCGCCGGTGTCCGGGGTGGTCGCGGACCGGGTGGGGCGGCGCCCGCTGCTCGTGTTCAGCCTCGCCGCGTACGCCGTCTGCGGAACCGCCGGGTACTTCGTCGACGATCTCTACCTGTTGCTCGCCACCCGGGCACTGCTCGGGATCGCCGTCGGGGGCGTCATGACGGCGGTCACCGCGACGATCACCGACTGGTTCGACGGGCCACGCCGGGCGTCGTTCCTCGGGCTTCAGCAGGCCTTCGCGAGCCTGGGTGGCGTGGTTTTCCTGCCGCTGGCCGGAGTCCTGGCCACGGTCAGCTGGCGGACCCCGTTCTGGATCTACGCGGTCGCCGCCGTCGTCGCGTTGTTCGCGGTCTGCACGGTGCGCGATGTTCCCCGCGACGCGCCCACCGCGTCCGCGCACCGCGGCAGGACGATGACCGGTCCGATACTGGGCGTCTACGCGCTGGCAATCGTTGCGACACTGGTGTTCTACATGGCGCCGACCCAGTTGCCGTTCCTGCTGGGCGGTTTCGGTGCCGGACCGGTCGTCGTCGGCGCGGTGATCGCGGGCAGCACGCTCACCAGCGCGCTCGGCGCGTTGGCGTTCCCCGCGGTGCGCCGCCGCCTGACCACCACGGTGGTCACGGCGACGAGCATCGCGCTGCTCGGCGCCGGCTGGTTGCTGATCGGCGTGTCCGGCACGGTTGCCGGCGTCGCGGCAGGCCTGCTCGTCGGCGGAGCCGGTGTCGGGTTCGCGGTGCCCAACCTGACCCTGATGCTCAGCGAGCAGGCTCCGCCGGACCGGCGCGGTCGAGTCCTCAGTGGACTTGTCGCGGGCATCTTCCTCGGCCAGTTTCTCTCCCCGCCCGTCGTTCAACCTCTCATCCGGACCGTCGGGGTGGCCGCCACGTTCACCTGGACCGGGATCGCACTGACCGTCGGCGCGGCCGTTGCCGTCGCCGCCACTCGTATTCGAAAGGAAACCCCATGATCTTCCACGGAAACCGGTTCACCTTGAAGCCGGACGCCGGCTCGGCGGCCGTCGAGGAGGCCCTGGAGAGCCTGCGCAACCAGGGCCGGTCGATCCCGTCGGTGAAGTCGTTCGTCGTCGGCCGCGACTACGGCGGCGAGTACGAGTGGGGTGCGACCTTCGTGATCGAGGACCTCCAAGGCTACTGGGAGTACCTCATCCACCCGGCGCACCGCAACACCGATCGGGTCGGCCTGCCGCTGGTGGACAAGTTCATGTCGTTCGACATCACCGACGACCCGGATCCCGAGATGGGCGCGAAGATCGCGGAACTGCACCAGCGCCGCTACGACAGCGACCCCGAGCTCACCGAACTGGTCTCCGGCCTCGGCGAGTACTCCGGCAGCGCCGCACCCGGACCGCACGGGAACTGACCGGCGGGCAGAAGCGGACGCGGGCGCCGGCCAGATCGGCAGCGGTGCGCGTGATCGGCTACCCCCAGCTCCAGCGCATCCCCCGGATACCGGGGCCGACGCCGTCGGTGAAGACGTGGGCGGGGGTCGCCGGGAACAACGGCACTTCGACGACGTCGCGTTCCGGCCCGTCGGTCGAGTCGAGCCGGTAACCGTGGCACGTCGCCGGAAAGTCCCGCGTGGCGAAGTGGACCTCCAGCAGGTGCTCGGCCACCAGGTGCCGGAACCGGCGGTCGTAGCTCGTGTCCGGTACGCCGTCCGTGTACTCGAACTCGTACTCGATGATCGCCGTCTCGCCGATGCGCAACGGGCGTTCCGGGACCAGTTCGCTGAGCACGAACCCCGCCTCCGGCAGCACTTCGGTGCGCACCGGCCGGCAGTAGCGCGTCGACACCAGCCGGGGTGGGTTGCCCGGCCGGCAGCCGCGCAGGGCCACCACCTTGGCCTGCACCGGCTCGTCCACCGCGCGGACGACCTCGCGCACCCGCAACGACGTCAGCGAGCGGTCGGCGCCGACGTGCAGGGCTTCGTGCAGGCTGACCACCAGCAACGACGTCTCGTCGGCCGCGTCGAACGAATGCAGGGCCGGCAGGACGCTGTCGCGCGGGCCCCACAACCGTTCCCAGCGCACCGGATCGGGGGCGCCCGGGTGGCCGGGGAGGACCAGCAGCTCGGTCAGTGACCGCGCGGGCAGGCCGAGGACGTCCTCCAGCACCGCGACCGCGCGCAGGGAGCCCGGCCGCTCCGGGCGGGTCCGGCCGGTGCGCCAGTAGCTGAGCGTCGTCGTGCTGACCGGCACGCCCGCGGCCGCCAGCCGGTCGTGGAGGCGGGCGAGCCCGAGCCCGCCGCGGTCGATGGCGAGGGAGAGCGCACGGCAGAACGGGCCGGCGGCCAGTGCGTGCGCCAGCTCCCGCTCGGCCGGTTTCGGCTGCGGCGCCGCGAACAACGGCATCGTGATCCTCGGGCGTGGTGCGGGGGAAGGGAACTCGGACCGGGCGGATCACGCCGGGCCGGGGGACGGTGTCCGGTCGTGCCGGACCGATCCGGTTTAACAGCCGGTGCCCGCCGCTGTCACCCGACGAACGATCTGTCCTGTTCCGTTGATCGGCTCGGATCTTCGGACGGTTACCGGCAGCGCACGACTCGCTTACGTTCGGTGAGTCCCCACCGGTTTCCCCGTCAAGGAGTCCCCATGCGTGAGTCATCCGGCCGGTTCGTCCGCGCCGCCGCGTTGCTGGCTGGTTCGTGCGCCGCGCTCGCGACGCTCGCCGCCCCCGCCTCGGCCGCCCCGACCGTCGCGCCGCTGTCGCCCGACGCCCAGCCGTCGATCATCGGCGGCAGCACCGCCCAGAACCCCGGCTACATCACCCGCTTCAACGGGCACGCCAACGGCTACACGTTCTTCTGCACCAGCACGCTGATCGGCGCGCGCTGGGTGCTGACCGCCAAGCACTGCATGTACGACAACAACGGGCAGCGGCTGAGCGACATCGATCTCTACGTCGGCTCGAACAGCGCTTCCGGTGGGGTGCACGCGAAAGCGTCGTCGACCTACGTCTACTCCGGCGGCGATCTGGCCCTGATCAAGCTGAACACCAACGGCGGCAGCACGTACGCCCGGCTCGCCGGCAGCTCGTCGGACGCGCAGGAAGGCGACGCCGCCCGGGTCTACGGCTGGGGCGCGACCCAGTCGAGCGACGAGGGCAACCACCAGTCCAGCGTGCTGAAGCAGGCGTCGGTGCGGATCTCCGACACCGGCGCGAGCGACTACTTCGGCGGCCCGGCGATCTCGGCCGACACCCCCAACGGCGCGGTGGCCGGCGGCGACTCCGGCGGCCCGATGCTCGACGACGGCGTGCAGGTGGGGGTGTGCTCGACCAGCGACCGCTCCAGCACGACCACCTACGGCAGCGTCGCGGCGGGCCGCAGCTGGATCCGCCAGGTCAGCGGCGTCTGAGCACCCGGGTCGCCGGCCGTGCCCCGACCGGCCGGCGACCCGGACCCAGGAACCGTTCAGGCCCGGCAGAAGGTGTCGCGGGCCGGGCGGTGACCGGTGGCGAGGTAGTCGCTGACGGCGTCGTTGCCGCACTGGTTCGCGCCGTTGAGGTAGGCCACGTGGCCGCCCTGGTCGGCCGTGACCAGCCGGGCCCGGTCGCCGAACGCCGCGCGCAGGCGGAGGGCACCGGGCATCGGGGTGGCCGGGTCGCGCAGGTTCTGCAGCATCAGCACGTTCGCCGGGCCGTCGCCGGTGATCCGCACCCGCGGCTCCGCCGGCGCCGGCCAGAACGCGCACGGGCGGATGTTGGCCGCGTAGGGGCCATACATCGGGTAACGGACCCGGTCGACCTCGACGTTGCGCTGGTAGGTCCGCACCGCCTGGGGCCACCGCGAATCGCCGCACACCACGGCGAGGTAGCTCGTCGCGAAGTTGTCCCCGCCGGCCGCGGCCGCCGCGGGCTTCGGCTCGTTCACGTCGAGCTGGTGCCACAGCGCGGCGAGCGCGGGCAGCGTGGTGTCCGAGCGGAGCAGGGCCGCGGTGATCGTGCGGAACGTCGTGCCGTCGTAGCCCGGCACGGGAGCCCGGTCCAGCCGCTCGGCGAGCTCGAAGTACTTCGCCCGCACCGCCGCCGGAGTGCTGCCCAGGCCGTACTTCGCCGGGTCGGCCGCGGCGAGCTTCGCGAAGTCGGGGAACCGGGTTTCGAACCCGAGTCCCTGGCTCCGCAGCGCCTCGACGTCGTAGCCCTCCGGCCCCAGGCTGCTGTCCAGGACGACGCGGTCGCTGCGCTGCGGAAACAGTGTCGTGTACACGGCGCCGAGGTAGGTCCCGTACGAATCGCCGTAGTACGACACCTTCGGCTCGCCCAGCGCCGCCCGGACCCGGTCCATGTCCCGCGCGGTGTTCGCGGTGGTGATGAACGGCAGCAGCGCCGCCGTCTCCGCCGCGAAGCACTGCCGGGCGACGGTCTTCGCGGCCTCAGCCGCCTTCGCCACGTCCTCGGGACCGTGCGGGAAGGGTGGGTTCACGCTCTTGTCGCGCTGCTCCGGCGTCATGTCGCAGGTCACCGGGGTGCTGTGGCCGACCCCGCGCGGGTCGAACCCGATCACGTCGTAGGCGTCCCGCACCGGCTGCGGCAGCCCCGAGGCCACGAGGGCCGCCGGGAAGTCCAGGCCGGTCAAGCCGGGCCCGCCCTGGTTGACCAGCAGGACGCCCCGGCGCTGGGCGGGGTTCGCGCTCTTCAGCCGCGAAAGCGCGACACTGATCTTCCGCCCCTCCGGGTGGTGGTAGTCCAGCGGCACTTCGAGGGTCGAACACTGCAGCCCGGGCTTGGCGACGTCGGCCGGGCACGCTCCCCACGTCAGCGGCACCCGGTCCGTCGCGGCGGCCGCCGACACCCCCGACACCACCGCTGCCGCGGCGAGCGCGGCGGGCAAGATCCTCTTCATCGGTTCCATGTCTCCAGCGGATCACCGCCGGGCCGGAGCGGCCCGTGCCATCTGTCATGGGGCGGCTCGCGCTCCCGGTGCTTAGGGTGAGGCGGTGAGTGAGCGTGATCCCGGCCGGTTCTCCGTCCGGCAGTGGCCGGACTGGAGCTTCTGGGCGGACCGGCGGCGCCGGGTGGTGCCCGTCGTCGTGAACGGCCTCGCGCTGCTGGTGCTGATCCCACGGGCCGCCGTGATCGTCGACGAGCGGAGCGGCCCGCGCACGGCCTTCGCGCTCGTCGCCCTCGGCGTCTACAGCGCCTGCTACCTCTTCGCGCTGTGGCACGGGCCTTCCGCGCCGCGGCGGCAGCGTGTGGTGATCGTCGCCGCGCTGTTCGCCTTCGGCGGCACGCCGGCCCTGCTCTTCGGTTCGCCGGACTACCTGACCGACCTGACCTTCGCCATCGCGATGGGCCTGATGCTGCTGCCGCTGCGCTTCTCCGTCCCGCTCGGGTTCGCCACCGCGGCCGGCCAGCTCGCGTGGATGCGGGCCGCGTCCGGGCAGGTGAACTGGAGTCAGGTGGCCGCGCTCGGCGGAGTCACCGCGGCGGTGGGCACGGTGTTCGCGCTGACGTTCACCGTCGGCCACCTGGACGCCGCGCGGGCGCAGATCCGGCGGCTGGCGGTGGACTCCGAACGCGAACGCGTCGCCCGCGAGCTGCACGACATCCTCGGCCACAACCTCTCGACGATGGCGGTGAAACTCGGCCTCGCCCGCCGGATCCTCGAAACGGCCGCGGACACCACACCCGCCCTGGCCGAGGTGCGTGACCTCGAAACCCTGTGCCACCAGTCGCTTTCCGACGTGCGCGCGACCGTCTCGGGGTACCGCGAGGTGTCGCTGGCCGCCGAGCTTTCGGGTGCCCGGCTGGCGTTGCGCGCGGCGGGGGTGCAGGCCGAGCTGCCCGCGTCGGTCGACGACGTCCAGCCGGAGCTGCACGGCGTCTTCGGCTACGTCGTCCGCGAAGCGGTCACCAACGTGCTGCGGCACTCCGACGCGGGACACTGCCGCGTCCGCGTCGGCCCCGGGTGGGTCGAGGTCACCGACGACGGCACGGTCACCGGCGCGCCGGCGGCCGGGCACGGGCTCACCGGCCTCACCGAACGCCTGGCCGCGATCTCCGGCCACCTCGAGCACGGCCGCGGCCCGGGCGGCGGCTACCGGGTGTTCGCACGTGCCGAGGGGGCGGTGGCGTGATCCGCGTCCTGCTGGCCGACGACCAGGCCCTCGTCCGCGGCGCGCTGGCGTCGATGCTGCGCCTCGAACCCGACATCGACGTCGTGGCCGAGGCCGGCTCCGGCACCGAGGTCGTCCCGGCCGCCCGGCGCACGAACCCGGACCTCGCGCTCCTCGACGTGCAGATGCCCGGCCGCGACGGGCTGGCGGTCACCGCCGAGCTGCGGCACGCGCTGCCTTCGTGCCGCGTGCTGATCTGCACGACGTTCAGCCGGCCCGGCTACCTCGCCCGCGCGATGGCCGCGGGCGCGGCCGGGTTCGTGGTCAAGGACTCCCGGCCCGAGCAGCTGCTCAACGCGATCCGCCGGGTACACGCCGGGCTCCGGTTCATCGATCCGGCCCTGGCGGCGGAATCCCTCGCGATCGGCACCAGCCCGCTGACCGACCGCGAAGCCGACGTGCTCCGCGCGACGGCGGAAGGCGGCACGGTCGCCGACATCGCGAAAGCGCTCGGCCTCACCGCCGGCACGGTGCGCAATCATTTGTCTTCGGCCATCGGGAAGACCGAGGCGCGCACTCGTGCTGAAGCTGCTCGCTTGGCTGAGGACAATGGCTGGCTTTGAGGCCAGTCCCGGTGCTCAGCTCGGGCCTTCGGCCATCAGCAAGACAGCAGCGCGCACCCGTGCCGAAGCTGCTCGCCTCGCCGAAGACAACGGCTGGCTTTGAGCCCCTCAGCTCGGGCCGAGCCGCACCGGTAGCTCGCGATGCCCGTTGGACAGGAAAGACCCCATCGGCTCGAGCTGGTCCGCGGGGCGCGCGAAGGCCAGCTGCGGGAACCGTTCGAACAGCGCCCGCAGGGCGATCGTGGCTTCCAACCGGGCCAGCGGCGCCCCGAGGCAGTGGTGGACGCCGTGTCCGAACGCCAAGTGCTGCTTCACTTCCCTGGTCAGGTCGAACTCGTCCGCGGTCGCGCCGTAGGCCGCCGGGTCGCGGCCGGCCGCCGCGTAGGCCGCGAGGATCGCGTCGCCTTCCGGGATCAGCACGTCGCCCAGGTCGATGTCGGCGACCGCGTACCGCAACGGCAGGTAGGCGACCGGGGCCTGCCAGCGCAGGGCCTCCTCGACGACGTCGCTCCAGGTGCGTTCCCCCGAGCGCACCAGGGCGAGCTGCGCCGGGTGGGTCAGCAGCGCGGTGATCGCCTGGTCCAGCAGGTTCACCGTGGTTTCGTGGCCCGCGGTCAGCAGCAGGATCAGCGTGTCGACGACTTCGGCGTCGGAGAGCTTCCCGAACCGCTCGGCGCCGGCCTGCAGGACCGCGGTCGTCAGGTCGTCACCCGGCTCGGCGCGCTTGCGGTCGGCCAGCCCGGTGAGGATGCGGTACATGTCCTCGCCGTTGGCCTGCGCGGCTTCGGGGGAAGTGGTGGTGTCGAAGACGGTGTCGACCACGCGGCGCAGTCCCGCGCGTTCCTCGTCGGCCACGCCGAAGAGCCGGCAGATGACTTCGACCGGCAGCGGGTAGGCGAACCCGGCGCGCAGGTCGGCTTCCGGGCCCGCCGCGGCGAGCTCGTCGAGCAGACCGGCGGTGATGCGCTCGATCGACGGCTTCAGCTCGAGCGTCCGCTTGGCGGTGAAGCCGGCGGCGACGAGGGAGCGCAGGCGCCGGTGGTCGGCGCCGTAGGCGGTGAACATGTTCTGGACCGACACCCACAGCCGCAACGGCCAGTCCGGGGCGATCCGCCCGGCTTTCCACGCGGACCAGTGCTGCCGGGGATCCTTGGACACCCGGCTGTCGGTGAGCAGCGACTTCAGCGTGTCGACGTGGGGGACCGCCCAGGCGAGGACACCGCCGGGAAGCTCCACCCGCACGGCGGAACCGCTGTCCCGCAGCTTCGCGCCTTCACCTGGGATGTCGACGCCGTCGACGTCGAGGACGTGTGCCTGCCCCATCACCGGATTCCCCCTCGGTTCCCGTTTTCCCCGGATTTCGCCGGGGTCGTTCTTTCGACGTTAGCCCACGGCGGCCGGTCGGTTCCTTACGAATCGATGACAGCGATGAGTCCTCTTTGGACTGTCAGCCGGTGGGCGGCACAGGGATTTCCCTGAAGTCCGCACCCGAGGGATTTCCCCAATGCGGCAGGCCGGGGCGCGCTCGTAACTTCGGGTGCACCGGCGGATCCGCCGGTTCCTCGCGGAAAGGACTTCCCTTGTTCACTTTGCAGAGCGCGACCCCGGCCTCGATGACTTCGGTCGACGACAGCCTGACCCTGAACTCGTCGGACCTGCCGAGCGACTGGGTGCGGGCGGCGAGCGAAGCCCACCTCTACGTGCAGACGGTCGCGAAGGCGATCGCGCAGCAGAACGGGCTGGACATCACCGATCCGAGCCTGTACGGCAGTCAGGAATGGTACGAATCCCTGACCGCGGCGATCTCCAAGTATGCCGATTTCGTGGAGATCTCCGGCGACAAGAACGTCCAGGTCAACGATTCCACGCACAGCGGTTCGCTCAACCTTTCGGCCATCATGGGCTCGATCATGACCCTCTACCTGGGCCCGGCGGCCGCCGCCGAATGGTCGACCCTCAACGAGCTGCTCGGCAACGCGTCGGATCCGGGCGTGTCGGACTTCATGAACTTCTGGTGGAGCCACGTCGCCAAGAGCACCACGGACACCGGGCTGAGCGTGGGGCCGAACGTGCGGACCGACGACAGCCAGATCCAGTGGGCGGTCTGCTACTACTCGATGACGCACGTCATCGACGACTGGCGGAGCCTCTTCGTTTCCTCGACCTACGAGGAGTTCGACGTCAAGGCCGCGGGCCTCACCCTGACGATGAACTACGACACCTACATCCGGTACGCCGAAGAACCCGTCCAGAAGTACCTGGGCAAGGACATCGCCGACAAGATCCACACCGCGCCGGTGCCGAAGGCGACCGTGCTCGGCACATCGCGGAGCTCGCGGATCCTGAACGCGCCGCGGCCGGTCCTGGACAAGGTGCAGGTCACCCGGACCATCCAGGACGTCAACGTCATGGACCCCACCGGTGAGCCGATGCTGAACGGCGCCGGCATCGGGGACATCACCCTCAACGGCCCCGACGTCCAGGGCCTGCGGTGCGGTGTCTTCACCAAGCCGCGGCCGCAGGTGGGCAAGAAGTACGTCGTGAGCGGCACCTACGACGACACGAACCTGCCGTTCAAGTACACGCTGCAGTGCCGGCAGACCGGTCAGCAGTCGTCCTTCGCCCCCTGACCGGCCAGGCGCGCCGCGAGCTGCGTCCGCGACCGGACACCCGCCTTGCGGTAGGCGTTGCTGAGGTGCGCCTCGACGGTCTTTTCGCTGAGGTAGAGCCGTTCGGCGATCTGCCGGTTGGTCGAGCCGGTGGTGGCGAGGTCGACGACCTGGCGTTCCGCGGGGGTGAATCCGGCGCCCCCGCGCGAACGCGGGCCGGCGCGGCTGCCCAGCGCCCGGGCGATCCGTTCGGACAACGCTGTCGCTCCGCACCGCGAAGCCACCTCGGCGGCGCGGCCCAGCGCCGCCCGCCCCGCGGCGCGGTCGCCGTCCTCGACCAGCCGGCTGCCCAGCTGGGTCAACGTCCTCGCCAGCTCGAGCCCGGCCGGGCCGTGCGCCAGCAGGTCGGCCGACTCGGCCAGCAACCGGTGGGCGTCGGCCGGGGTCGCGGCGAGGGCGGCCGCGCCGCGCAACGCGGTGCCCACGTGGCGGGCGACGCCGAACGACCGGGCGATGCGCAGCTGCTCGGCCACGAGGTCGCCGGCCCGCGCGCGGTCCCCGAGCCGGCGGTGGGCGTCGGCGGCGCGCAGCCGCCACGGCACGTCCAGCATCAGCGTCGCGCCCCACCTCCGGTAGGACCGCTCGCAGGTCCGGGCGTCGGCCAGCATCGCCCGCGGGTCGTCCTGGACGGCGCGCAACCGGGTGCGGGCGTCGAGCAGCCACAGGTCCGGCCCGGTGCGCGGCTCGGCGCCGTCGGGCAGCACGCTTTCGCGGATCACGCGGTCGGCGTCGGCCGGCCGGCCCGCTTCGATCAGCAGGTGCGCGGTGACCGCTTCCAGCGCCGGGGCGGCGAAGTCGGGCGAGCTGACGACCGCGTGCCCCTGCTCGACGTGGTCGGCGGCCGAGGTGAGATCCCCGCGCAGGAGCGCGACGCGGGCCAGGAAACCCCGGGTGAAGGCGAGGGGGAACAGGAGGCCGCGCCGGACCGCGGTGGCCAGGACCCGGTCGAGGTGCCGTTCGGCTTCGGTCAGCAGATCCGCGACGACGAGGGTCTGCACCGCCGCCCAGACCGCCGTCCGGTCCGGGCTCAGCCGGTCGCCGGCCAGGGCCCGCCTCGCCAGGTCGACGGCCTCCTCCGCCGGGCGGCCCGCCAGGATCGACTCCATCGACAGCTGGGCGTCCGCGATGGCCGGCGACCGGCGCGGGCGCCGGCAGAACGAGTCGAGGTGCGTGAGCAACCGGGCTCGTGACCCGATGTCCGCGCGGGCGACGCCGACCAGCTCGGCCTCCAGCTCCGCCGCCATCTCGGCGGGCACATCGGACGGCAGGTCGCCGACGGCGCCGGCCAGCAGTTCGACCGCCTCGTCCGTCGCCCCGCGGGCGTTGCGCACCCGCGCGAGGCTGTAGGCGCCCAGCACCCGCTGCACGGGGGTGTCGGCGAGGGACAACGCCAGCCGCAGGTGCGTTTCGGCTTCGGCGGGGGCGAGCCGGTGGATCTCGCAGTTGCCCAGCAGCCGGTTCACCTCCGAGCGCAGCTCCGGGGGCGGTGGCTCGCGCAACGCCCGTCGCAGGTAGACCGCCGCGTTGTCCGGCGAGCCCTGGGCCCGGGCTTCCCCGGCCGCCGCGAGCAGGGTGTGCACCCGGGCCGGGTCCCCGGCGGGAATGGTCTTCAGCAAGTGCGAGGCGACGCGTTCGGCCGGCAGGCCGGCTTCGGTCAGCACCGCGGCCGCCCGCTCGTGCTGCGCGCTGCGTTCGGCGAACGGCAACCGGGACAACACCACCTCCCGGACCACGGCGTGCACGAACACGGGTGGGTCCGCGTCCTCGAAGAACCCTTGGCGGACCAGGGTTTCGACGGCGGTGGCCGCCGCGGGCGCGGAAAGCCCGGCCTGCCGGCTCACCCAGCGCAGGTCCGCGCCGTCACCGAGCACGGCGACCGCGGACGCCACGGCCTGCACGGCGGCCGGGCGGCGGCGGAGGCGAGCGACCAGGTGCCGGCGCAGCGCGCCGGGACCGGCGGCGGTGACGGCCTCGGCCGCCTCCGCGTCCGGCTCGACGCCGTCGGCGACCAGCACCCGGACCAGCTCGCGGACCAGCAGCGGGTTTCCGCCGGTGGCGGCGTGGCAGGCGCCACGGAACTCCGCCGCGGCGTCCCGGCCGAACGCCGGCCGGATCAGCTGCCCGACGGCGGTTTCGCTGAGGGCCTTCGGCTCCAGCAGCCGGGTGTCACCGGCGGTCAGGAGGTCGTCGAGCGGACTGCCGTCTCCCTCGCCGGTCCGGCTCGCCACGACCAGGAGGACCGGGACGTCGGCCAAGCGCCGCGCGAGAAACCCGAGGTACCGCGCCGACGGCAGGTCCAGCCACTGCACGTCGTCCACGAGCACGACGACCGGTGCGGCTCCGGCGAGGTTGACCAGCAGCCAGTACAGCCCGTTCAGCAGCGGGTGCAGTGAGTGCGGCGGCTCGCCGGCGGGGGAGAACAGGCAGGCGGCGGCACTCGCGGCCCCGGTGAAGAGCCGGTCGGTGCTCGCCGTGGCCAGCACCGGGCCGAACAGCTGGTGGATCGCGCCGAACGTGAAGTCCCGCTCGAGCTCGGCGCCGCACGCCGACAGCACCGTGCAGCCCGCGTCCCGCGCCGCTTCCCGGGTGTGGCGGAGCAAAGCCGTCTTGCCCAGCCCGGCCGCCGCCTCGAGCACGACGACCCCGCCGTGCCCGGCTGCCGCCTGGCGCAGGGCGCCGTCCAGCACGCTCACTTCGACGTCGCGTTCCAGCATCCCGACCCCCCTGGCCGCCGAGAGCACAGGTTCAGCGTGTCGGGGTGGGGATACGGCCCTCACACGAATGGTGCAACGAGCCGTGTGTAACCGGTCTGCCTCGTGAAGCGATTGAGCAACCATGAAAACCAGGAGAAGTGCCTGATGCACCGCGAGGCCACGTGGCGAGCGCTGGCGGTGACGTACGCGATCGTCGCCGGCATCCAGCTCTACCTGGCCCTCACCATGCACGTCCGCTGGGCGTGGGAGATCGCGGTGGCCTGCGCGGCGGCCGCCGGGGGGTGCACGATCGCGGCGGTCCGGCACGCTCGGTCCGCCGGCCGCCTGCCCGCGCCGGATCCGGCTGAAGACCGGGTGCGGGCGGAGTTGTAGCGCCTGCGCAACGGTTGACGTGCCGGTCGTCGGTTCTGGTGCCCGCCTCGCACCGGTGAAAGGATCGACGACCATGACCGACGCCAGGCCGCTGGGCGCCGACGAGGCCACGTTCGCGCTCCTCACCGAGCGCCACCGGCGTGAGCTGCAGGTGCATTGCTACCGGATGCTCGCGAACTTCGAGGACGCCCAGGACCTGACGCAGGAGACGTTCCTGCGGGCGTGGCGCGGGCGGGAGTCGTTCAAGGGCGACGCCGCGCTGCGCACCTGGCTGTACCGGATCGCGACGAACGCCTGCCTCGACTTCCTGGAGAAGCGCAACGACCGCACCCCGGTGCCGGCCGGGCTGGAGGTGCCGCACCTTCAGCCGTACCCCGATCGGATGCTCCCCGCGGACCCGCAGGAATCGGCGGTGGCGCGCGAGACGATCGAGCTGGCGTTCATCGTCGCCGTCCAGCACCTGCCGCCGCGGCAGCGGGCGGTGTTCATCCTGCGTGACGTCCTCGGCTGGCCCACGTCCACGACCGCCGGCGCCCTCGAGCTGACCGCCGCGTCGGTGACCAGCGCGGTGCAGCGGGCCCGGGTGACCATGCGCGAGCAGCTGTCCGGCCGCCGTCTCGACTGGCGGAGCCCCGCCACCCACGAGCTGTCGGACGACGAGCGTGGCGTGGTGAAGTCGTACATCGACGCCCACGAGCGCAACGACCTCGACGGGCTGACGGCCCTGCTGCGTGACGACCTGCGCTTCGCGATGCTGCCCGACCCGGGCACCGTGACCGTGGGGGCCGAGGACGCGGTGGAGGGCTGGGTCGCCGGCGGGCTCTTCGGGCGCGGCTACGACGACTGGCGCGGCATCGCCACGACGGTCAACCGCATGCCCGCCGCCGCGCTGTACCGGCGCACCCCCGACGACCCGGAGTACCGGCTGTTGAACATCGCGGTCCTGCGCGTCGTCGACGGGAAGATCGCGGAGCTGACCGGCTTCGAGGTGACCGGCCAGACGTGGCTGGGCCTGCCCCCGACCCGGTGATCGGGGGCAGGCTCGCGCTTCACACCGCGCTCATCGCCTCGTCTCGTAGCGGGTCAGCACGACGCCGCCGGGAAGCCCCCGCGTCTCCACCAGGTTCAGGTTCACCCAGCTGTCCACGGCCGAGAGGAACGGCGTGCCGCCGCCCACCAGGACCGGGTGGGTGGCGATGGCGTACTCGTCGACCAGCCCGGCCCGCATGGCGGCCCCGGCGAGCATCGCGCCGCCGACGCGCATCGGGCCGCCGTCTTCGGCCTTGAGCCGGGTGATCTCGGCGACCGCGTCGCCGGTGACCAGGCGGGTGTTCCAATCGACCTTGTCGATCGTCGAGGAGAACACGACCTTCGGCGTGTCCCGCCAGTTGCGCGCGAACTCGATCTGGGCCGGCGTCGCGTCGGGCTGCTGGTCGCCGGTCGGCCAGTAGGAGCTCATCGCTTCCCACAGCTTGCGCCCGTACAGCGTCAGTTCGCTCGCCCGCTCCTGGTCGAGCCACCACTGGAAGAGCTCGTCGCTCGGCGGCCCGCTCCACCCGATGTCGTCGCCCGGCGCGGCGATGTAGCCGTCCAGGGTCACGTTCATGCCGAAGATCAGTTTCCGCATCCGTTTCAGCCTCTCGTGAGTCGATCTCACAGGTACAGACGGGCGGGGCGGGCAAACCTGATCGGTGCACGGGCCGGGGGAGCTGCGCCGGCCGGCGACGTCGAGGCACCTGGGCCTGGATCGGGTGCCGGTGGTGCTCATGCGGCTGTTCGAAGCGGAGTTCCCGCGCACTCCGCGTGCGCGATGCGCGTCAGCCGGGCTGAGGCGCCAAGCTCGCGGCCGCTTCGGCGAACGCGTCGATCAGGGCCGATCGCCGGGCCGCGAGCCAGGCGAGGCACACGCGGTTCGGGCCGATGTCGGCCACGGGGATGGTGACCACGTCCGGCCGCGTGTAGAACGTGGCGGTCGACAGCGGGATGACGCTGATCCCCGCGCCGGCGGCGACCAGCTCCAGCTTTTCCTCGACGCTGTGAATGCCCGGTACTTCCGCTCGATCGCCGTCCCGCAGCTCGAGCGCGATGTCGCGCCACTCCGGAACGGCGTCGGGGTCCTGCAGCAGGTGCTCGTCGGCGAGTTCGGTGACCGAGACGGACTCCTTGCCGGCCAGCCGGTGCCCGGCCGGCACGGCGACGACCCGCGGCTCCTCGAACAGGGGGTGCACGGTGAGCCCGCGCCGGTCGATCGGCAGCCGGACGATGCTGACGTCGACGCGGCCGTCGTGCAGGACTTCGACCTGGTCGTGCCAGCTGGTGCGCAGCAGCCGGACGCCCAGCTCCGGGCGCCGGTCGGCGAGCAGCCGCACCGCGGGCGTGACGACGATGCCCGGCATGAACCCGACGGTGAGCACGGGCTTGGCGGACGCCGCCGCGCTGACTCGGCGGTGCACCGCCTCGGCGGCGGCAAGCAGGCCGCGGGCGTCTTCGAGCAGCTGTTCGCCCGCGCCGGTGAGGGTGGTGCTGCGGCGGTCCCGCACGAACAGGGGAGTCTTCAGGTCGTCTTCGAGGGCGCGGATCTGGCGGGACAGCGCGGGCTGGGCGATGTGCAGCCGCGCGGCGGCCCGCCCGAAGTGAAGTTCTTCGGCGACCGCGACGAAGTACCTCAGCTTCCGCAGGTCGAAGTCCACGTCGGACCTCCGCTTCTGTCCGGGCCCGTTCCGATCATCGCACTTCGGGGCTGGTCAGCGGCGATCCGGTAGCCGGGGCGCTTCGGCGTCGGCCAGCCACGCCCGCAGCTCCGCCGAGTCGGCGCCGAGGGCCGGCGGTGCCCGGTGGTACCGGACGGGCGTGTCGTGCAGCCGCAGCGGGCTGGCGAGGGTGGCGATGCCGGATTCACCGTCCGGCAGGGTGACCACCGGGTCCAGGCCCAGCTCGGTCGCGAAGCCGATGGCCTCGGCGAGGTCGTTGACCTTGCCGCACGGCAGGCCCCGCGCGCGGAACTCCGCGGTCCATTCGGCGGTGGTCCGGTCACGCAGGAGCGCCTCCAGCGCCGGGATCAGCTCGGCGCGGTTGAGCACCCGGTCGTGGTTGGTGGCGAACGCCGGGTCCTCGGCGAGCCCGGGCCGGCCCAGCACGGCGGCCATGGTGGCGAACTGGCGGTCGTTGCCGATGGCGACGGCGAGGCTGCCGTCCTTGGTCGCGAGGGTTTCGTAGGGCGCGATGCTGGGGTGCCGGTTGCCCATCGGGCCCGGGACACCGCCGCCGTTGACGTACGCGCTGCCCTGGTTGACCAACGACGACAGCAGGCTCGACAGCAGGTTCACCTCGACGTGCTGGCCGAGGCCGGAGCGGTCGCGTTCGCGGAGCGCGGCCTGGATGGCGATGGTGGCGTGCAGGCCGGTCAGGACGTCGACCACGGCGACGCCGACCTTCGTCGGCTCGGCGCCGGGCTGTCCGGTGATGCTCATCAGCCCGCCGAGGGCCTGGACCACGAAGTCGTAGCCCGGCAGGTCGGCCCCGGCGCCGCTGCCGAACCCGGAGATCGAGCAGTACACCGCACGCGGGTTCGCGGCCCGCACGGCGGCCGGGTCGAGGCCGAAGCGGGTGAGCGCGCCGACCCGGAAGTTCTCGATGACGACGTCGGCGCGCGCGGCGAGCCGCCGGGCCAGCTCGGCGTCGCCGGGATCGGTGAGGTCGAGGTCGAGACTCTGCTTGTTGCGGTTGACGCTCGCGAAGTACGTGCTGGTCGCGCCGACGTAGGGCGGACCCCAGCGGCGGGTGTCGTCACCGGTCTCCGAGCGTTCGACCTTGACGACGGTGGCGCCGAGGTCGGCCAGGTACATCGACGCCAGGGGACCGGCCAGCACCCGGCTGAAGTCGGCGACCAGCAGGCCGTCCAGCGGCGGGGTGCGGGCACTGTCGGCGTTCGGGCTCACGCGAGATCCGCCTTCGGTCGGGGGTGGTTGCCGGGAGGGCGAGGACAATCTACGATTTTAGAAAATCTACGATCCGATGCTAGCCGGGAGTGAGAGCCGTGCCAAGCGAGCCGGGACTGACCACGGTGCAGCACGCGACGCTGCGCTGGCTGCGCGACCGGATCGCGACCGGCGCCTTCGAGTCCGGGATGCAGCTGCGTCAGGAGGTCCTGGCGCGCGAGTTCGGGGTGAGCGTCCCGCCGATCCGGGAAGCCCTCCAGACCCTGGAGGCCGAAGGCCAGGTCGTCTACAAGCCGCGACGCGGCTACTTCGTCGCCACCCTCAGCGCCGACGAGCTGGTCGAGACCTACCGCATCCGCGACCTGCTGGAGACCGAAGCGATCACCCGGGCCGTCCCGATCCTCGGTGACGACGACCTCGAGCGGATGCGCACGGCCATCGCCGACATGGCGGCTGCGCACGACCGCGAAGACCTCGCGGCGCTGACCGAAGCGAACCGCCGCTTCCACTTCACCGTCTTCGACGCGGCCACGATGCCGCGCATGGCCCAGATGATCCGGGTGCTGTGGGAGTCGACCGACCGCTACCGCTTCGTCTACTTCTCCAGCAGCCGTAACCGAAAGCGGGTCGACGTCGAGCACAAGGCGATCATGGACGCGGTCGCCGCCGGCCGGGTCGACGACGCCGTCCGGTTGCACCGGGAGCACCGCGACCACGCGCTCGAAGCCGTGTGCGCCTCGATCCCCACGGCCGAACCTCGACAGAAAGCCTGATTCTCCATGCCTGGAACCGATGTCACCGACCTGCTCGGCTTCGACCACCTCCTCGACGACGAAGAGCGGATGATCCGCAAGACCGTCCGGTCCTTTGTGGCCGACAAGGTGCGGCCGCACATCCGCGAGTGGTTCGACCAAGGGATCTCCCCGCGCGAGCTGGCGCCGGAGATGGGGGCGCTCGGCCTGCTCGGCATGCACCTCACCGGCTACGGCTGCACCGGCTCCAGCGCCGTCGCGTACGGACTCGCCTGCCTCGAACTCGAAGCGGGCGACAGCGGGCTGCGTAGTTTCGTGTCCGTGCAGGGATCGCTGTCGATGTTCTCGATCTGGAAGTACGGCTCCGAACAACAGAAGCGGGAGTGGCTGCCCCGGCTGGCCGCGGGCACCGCGATCGGCTGCTTCGGGCTGACCGAACCCGACTTCGGCTCGAACCCGGCCGGCATGCGCACCCGCGCGGTCCGCGACGGTGACGACTGGGTGCTGACCGGCACCAAGATGTGGATCACCAACGGCAGCGTCGCCGACGTCGCCACGGTGTGGGCCCGCACCGAGGACGGCATCCGCGGCTTCCTGGTGCCCCGCGGCACACCCGGGTTCGCGGCATCCGACGTGCCGCACAAGCTGTCGCTGCGCGCGTCGACGACGTCCGAGCTGACACTGGACGAAGTGCGCCTGCCCGCCGACGCGATGCTTCCCGGGGCCGCCGGTTTGTCGGGACCGCTGGGCTGCCTCGACGAGGCGCGGTTCGGCATCGTCTGGGGCGCGCTCGGCGCGGCCCGCGACTGCCTGGAAGCCACCCTCGACTACGCCGGCACCCGCGTCCAGTTCGACCGGCCGATCTCCGGGTTCCAGCTGACGCAGGCGAAACTGGCCGACTGCGCCCTCGAATACCACAAAGGACTGTTGCTGGCCCTGCACCTCGGCCGGCTCAAGGACGCCGGCACGCTCAACCCCGAACAGGTCAGCCTCGGCAAGCTGAACAACGTCCGCGAGGCGATCGAGATCGCCCGCACCTGCCGCACCATCCTGGGCGGCTCGGGCATCACGCTGGAGTACCCGGTGTTGCGGCACGCCAACAACCTCGAGTCGGTGCTCACCTACGAGGGGACGAGCGAGGTGCACCAGCTGACGATCGGCCGGGCGCTGACCGGGGTGTCCGCGTTCAAGTAGCGGGTCTGATGCCCTCCGGGCATCACAGAGCGCGGAACAGGTCTTGGACGTCCGGTGCCTGAGCGGGTCAAGGTGGAAAGCGACTCGACAGGAAAGAGGACAGCGATGAGGGTCTTCATCACGGGCGGTTCGGGCTACATCGGCCGCGCGACGGTCGCCGAACTGGTTCGACGCGGACACACCGTGGAAGCGCTTGCGCGCAGCGAAGGCGCGGCGGAGAAGGTCGTCGCGGCCGGTGCAAAGGCCGTCCGCGGGGGCCTGGCCGACCTCGAGGTCCTCAACCACGCCGCAGCTCGGGCCGAGGCGGTGATCCACCTCGCCCAAGCCACCAGCGGGGCGGAAGACCTGGCCGCCGCCAAGGCGATGCAGGACGGTGTCGGCGGTGGCACCTACGTGCACACCGGGGGCAGCTGGGTTTACGGCGACACCGCCGGCGTGGCCGACGAAACCGCGCCGTGGAACCCGCCCGCGCTCGTCGCGTGGCGCAAGCCGGTCGAGGACGCAGTGCTGGCCCGGGCGGCCGAGGGTGGCCGGCCGGTCGTCGTCCAGCCGGGCCTGCTCTACGGCGGTGACAACCGCCTGATCGACCTCTTCCTCGTCCGGCCGGGCAAGGAAATCGGCGCGATTCCTTACATCGGCGACGGCGGCAACCACTGGGCTCTGATCCACCTCGACGACCTCGCGACGCTGTACGTGGCCGCGCTGTCGGCCCCGGCCGGGTCGGTGTACCTCGGCGTGGGCGGGGTCAACCCGACGGCCAAGGAGGTCGCCGAAGCCTGTTCCCGCGCCGCGGGTCTGGCAGGGAAGACGACCTCGATCACGCTCGAACAGGCTCGCGAGCAGATGGGCCCGATCGCGGACGCGTTCCAGCTCGACCAGCAGCTCACTTCCGCGAAGGCGCAGCGCGAGCTGGGCTGGACGCCGACCCGTACCGACCCGCTGAGCGTCTTCGCCGCGGGCGGATGACCGGTGCCGCGCCGCCCCGGAAAGCGGCGCGGCACCGGGCAGTCAGCCCACGGGGGTCCGGGCGGGAAGCGCGGCCAGGATGTCCTGGACGCGGTCCTTGGCGTCGCCGAAGAGCATTTGGCTGTTGTCGCGGAAGAACAACGGGTTCTGCACGCCCGCGTAGCCCGTGGCCATGGACCGCTTGAACACCACCACGTCACCCGCTTCCCAGACCCGCAGCACCGGCATGCCCGCGATCGGGCTGCCCGGGTCCTCGGACGCGGCCGGGTTCACCGTGTCGTTGGCGCCGATGACCAGGACGACGTCGGTCTCCGCGAAGTCGTCGTTGATCTCGTCCATCTCCAGCACGATGTCGTAGGGCACCTTGGCCTCGGCGAGCAGCACGTTCATGTGCCCGGGCAGCCGCCCGGCGACCGGGTGCACCCCGAAGCGGACCTCGACGCCCCGGTCCCGCAGGCGCCGGGTCAGGTCCGCCACCGGACCCTGCGCCTGCGCGACCGCCATGCCGTACCCGGGCGTGATGATCACCGACCGGGCGTCGGCGAGGAGCTCGGCCACGCCGGCGGCGTCGACCTCGCGGTGCTCGCCCGCCACCTCCGCCGACCCGGTCGCCGCGGGCGCGCCGAAGCCACCGGCGATCACGGAGATGAAGGACCGGTTCATCGCCTTGCACATGATGTAGGACAGGTACGCACCCGAGGAGCCGACGAGTGCGCCCGTGATGATCAGCAAGTCGTTGCCCAGCAGGAAGCCCGACGCCGCGGCCGCCCAGCCCGAGTAGCTGTTGAGCATGGAGACGACCACCGGCATGTCCCCGCCGCCGATCGAGGCGACCAGGTGCACGCCGAGCAGCAGCGCCAGCAGCGTCACCACCGACAGCAACCAGACGCCCGGGCTGAGCACGAAGAACACGGTCAGCACGGCGAAAGCGACCAGCGCGCCGAGGTTGAGCACGTTCTTGCCGGGCAGCTGCAACGGCTGGGACGCGATCCGCGCCGAGAGCTTGAGGTAGGCCACGATCGACCCGGTGAAGGTCACCGCGCCGATGAACACGCCGATCACGACCTCGGCGTGGTGGATGCCCAGCAGCGAACCCGTCAGCTCGGTGGCGGTGCTGCCGGCTTCGACTTCGAGGAAGCCGTTCCAGCCGACGAGCACCGCGGCCAGGCCGACGAAGCTGTGCATCAGGGCGATCAGCTCGGGCATGCCGGTCATCTCGACCACCCGCGCGCGCCACAGGCCGATGGCCGCGCCGATCACGAGCGCCACCAGCAGCAGGGTGATGCCGAGCCCGGAGGCGGCCCCGAGGGCGGTGGCGGCGGTCGCGACCAAGGCGATCACCATGCCGGCGATGCCGAAGCGGAGGCCGCGGCGGGACGTCTCGTGCTTGGCGAGCCCGGCGAGGCTGGCCACGAACAGCAGGGCGGCGATGAGGTAGGCCGCCGTCTTCCAGGTTTCCGCGTGCACGGGCTCAGCTCCTCGAGAACATCGACAGCATCCGGCGGGTCACCGCGAAGCCACCGACGACGTTGATGGCGGCCAGCAGCACCGCGGCGGTGGCCAGGACGGTGGTCAGCGCGCCGCCGCCGGTGATCTGCAGGATCGCGCCGACGACGATGATCCCGGAGATGGCGTTGGTGACCGACATCAACGGCGTGTGCAGCGCGTGGTGCACGTTGCCGATCACGTAGAAGCCGATGACGATCGCGAGCACGAACACCGTCAGGTGCCCGGCCAGCTCGGGAGGCGCGAACGCCGACGCCAGGAACAGTGCCACGCCGCCCAGCCCGGCGCCCGCCACCCGCGGCCACGGCGAACGGGGCTTTTCCGGCTCCGCTTCCGCCTGCGGGGCCGGCGCCGCCTGCGGGGCCGCGCTCACCGAGACCGGGGGAGGCGGCCACAGGACCTCGCCGTCTCGGACCACCGTCAGCCCGCGCTGCACGGCGTCGTCGAAGTCGAGGGTGAGCCGGCCGTCCTTCTCGGGGGTGAGCAGCTTCAGCAGGTTGACCACGTTCGTGCCGTAGAGCTGCGAGGCCTGCGCGGGCAGCCGGGCGGGCAGGTCGGTGTAGCCGATGATCGTCACGCCGTTGCCGGTGGTGACGACCTCGCCGGCCACGGTGCCCGCCACGTTGCCGCCCTGGGCGGCGGCCATGTCCACGATCACGCTGCCCGGCTTCATCGAGGCGACCTGCTCGGCCGTCATCAGCTTCGGCGCGGGCCGGCCCGGGATGAGGGCGGTCGTGATCACGATGTCGACGTCGGCGGCCTGCTCGGAGTAGATCTCCGCCGCCCGCTTGTCGTAGTCCTCCGACGTCGCTTTGGCGTAGCCGTCGGTGCTCGCCTCCTGCTCGACCTCGACCGCCAGGTACTCGCCGCCGAGCGAGCGGACCTGGTCGGCGACCTCCGGCCGCGGGTCCGTCGCGCGCACCACGGCGCCCAGGCTGTTCGCGGCCGCGATCGCCGCCAGCCCGGCCACGCCGGCGCCCGCGACGAGCACCTTCGCCGGCGGGACCTTGCCCGCGGCGGTGACCTGGCCGGTGAAGAACCGCCCGAACGCGTGCGCCGCCTCGATCACCGCGCGGTACCCGGCGATGTTCGCCATCGAGCTGAGCACGTCCAGCGACTGCGCCCGTGAGATGCGGGGCACCGCGTCCATCGCGAGCGCCGTGACCCCGCGGGCGGCCAGCGCCGCCAGCCGGTCCGGCTCGAGCGCGGGCGCCAGCATCGACACCAGCACCGTGCCCTCGCCCAGCCGCTCGAGCTCGGCCGGCTCGGGCGCGTTGATCGTGACCACGACATCGGCGTCCCACACCGGATGCGGCGACACTTCCGCGCCGGCGGCGGCGTAGGCCTCGTCGTCGAACCCGGAGCGCACACCGGTCCCGCTCTCGATCACGACGGTGTAGCCCAGCCCGATCGCCTTGCGCACGGCGTCGGGCGTGAGGGCCACCCGTGTTTCGGCTTTCTTCGACTCCGCGACCAGCCCGATGCGCAGACCGGGGCCGGGTGGAGCACTGAGGTCGCTCATGCACCTCTCCTCGGAGATCACCAATGAATGACGTGCACGTCATCCTCTCGAAAGTGATTCGCCGAGCACGAGGTGACAGTTGTCTCTTGACCATTACTGGACAATCTTGAACGATTCACCAAGGTGCTCAGGAGCAGGTGGTGCCGTTCAGCGCCGCCGACTGGAACGGCGGCGCGCTCCCGGTGTAGCTCGCGTTGTAGCCGATCGTGGTGGTGGCGCCGGTGCCGAGTGTGCCGTTCCAGGACGCGTTTTCGACCTTGACGACGTCGCCGGTGTCGGTCCAGCTGCCGTTCCAGCCCTGGCTCACAGTCACCCCGGGCGCGGTGAAGGTGAGTGTCCAGTGGTCCACCGGCGCGCCGCGGTTCTCGACCACGATTTCCCCGGTGTACCCGGTCGACCACGTGCTGATCACCCGCTGGGTGACCGCGCAGCCGCCGGACGGCTGGGGGGTCGTGCTGGTCGGGGTGGTGCTGGTGGGTGTGGTCGGCGTCGTCGTCACGGGGGCGGCGATCGCGAGGTCGTAGGCCCGCTGCGGCACGAACTGACCGGCGGTGGCGAGGCAGCCGTCGGCCTCGCCCGGCGGCTTGACCCAGAGGAACGCGGCGATCGAGCTGTCGCCGGTCTGCTCGGTGCTCGGGGTGCCGATCGCGCGCCCGGCGGGGTCGCACCACTCGCTGCCCTGCGGCCCGTTGCCGTTGCGGCTCGTGTCGACGACGGCCTTCAGCCGGGAGTCGCCGAGCCGGCCGAGAACTGCCTTGTCGTAGGCGACTTCGTCACCGGTCGCGCGGTAGTTGGACACGTTGGTGGCGATGCCGTCGGCGCTGTTCGAGATGTCGGCGGCCCGCAGCCGCGTGGCGGCGTCCCCGGCGGACAGCCAGGCGGAGTGCCCGATGTCGAAATACACCTTCGCCTGCGCCGAGCCGGCCTTGAGCCGTTTGCCGGCGTAGGCGATCGACGCGGTGGTCTGGCTCTGCTGGTCGCCGCTCTGGCAGGTGGTCATGAGCGCGAGCACGTCGGGCTCGAGCACGATGGCCGCGGGGCGGCCGGCCAACCCGGCCGCCACCTGGTCGATCCACGCGCGGTAGGCGTCGTGCGACGGTGCCCCGCCGCTGCTCGCGCCGCCGCAGTCCCGGTTCGGGATGTCGTAGACGACCATGATCGGGATCTTCCCGGCGGCCGCCGCGGCCCCGGTGTAGGCGTCCACCTCGCCGCGCACCGTGCTGGTGTTCGTGGTGGTGAACCACCGCGCCTGCGGCACCGCGGCCACGCGGTCGCGGATGACCGCGGCTCGGTAGTCGCCGGCGTTCGCCGCGACCCATGCGGCCGCGTTGGTCCCCGGGTCGACGTAGAACGCCGAGCCGGCGGCCTGTGCGCCCGCCCACGTGGTCGTGGCGACCACACCGCTCACGGCCAACGCGGCCAGCGCACCGGCGGCCACTGTTCTGCTTCGCATGCACCTTCTCCTTCGCACGACTGTTCCGGACATCGCCGAACCGACCGTGCTGGGAGCGCTCCCAATGGTCTTGGACTGTAGCCGGGGAGCTCGTTCGGGGAAAGGGGCGGCCGGCCGCCGGCGTAACTTCGAAGGATGAGGATCGGCGAGCTGTCCCGGCGCACGGGTGTGAGCCCGCGCTCACTGCGGTACTACGAAGCGCAAGGCCTGCTGGCCAGCACCCGGTCCGGCACCGGGCAGCGCCACTACGCCGAGGCCGGGGTCGAGCGCGTGGTGCTGATCCGGCAGCTGTTCGACGCGGGGTTGTCCAGCCGGGTGATCGCGACCGTGCTGCCGTGCGTCGAGACCCCCGACGACCCGGCCGTCGTCGACTCGGCGTTCGCCACCATGCAGGGCGAGCGCGACCGGATCGACGCCGAAATCGCGCACCTGACCGAAACCCGGGACGCGCTCGACGAGCTGCTGGACGCCAACAGCCGGCACCGGGCGCGGCTGTGACCCGCGCCGCACGCGGTTGCCCCTGACACCGGTGTCAGCCCGCAGCATGGCCGCAGTGCCCGGAACCACCGGGCCGGTCACCCGGAAGGCAGCGGCACATGGGACAGGCGTGGGGTTTCGGCAGGTACGGCGGACCCGAGGTGCAGGAGCTCTTCGAGCGCCCCGATCCCGTCCCCGGCCCGGGTGAGGTGCTGGTCCGGGTCGACGTCGCCGGGGTGAATCCCCTCGACCACCTCCTGCGCGCGGGACTGGTCCCCGGGCTCGACGGCGGGCGCCCGTTCCCCCGCGTGCTGGGCATGGAGGCCGCGGGAACGGTTCTCGCGCTGGGGGCCGAGGTCGACGGGCTCGAGGTGGGCGACGCGGTCTTCGGCTTCGCGCTGACCGGCGGCGGCACCTACGCCGAGACGACGGTGCTGTCCGCGGCGAACACCGCCCGCGTCCCGACGGGTCTGCCGGCGACCGCGGTGGCAACGCTGCCGGTGGCCGGCACGACGGCGGTCGACGCGCTCGACCAGCTCGGCCTCCCGGCCGGCGCCACGATCCTGGTCAACGGCGTCGGCGGCGGAGTGGGCCTGGCGGTCGCCCGGCTGGCGGCCGCACGCGGGCTGCGGGTGCTCGGCACCGGCAGCGCGGCCAAGCGCGAGCCGGCCGAGGCCGCCGGGGTCCGGTTCCTGGACTACACCGCGGAGGACGTCGTCGCCGCGGCGCGCGAGCTGGTCCCCGGCGGCTTCGACGGGATCGTCGACGTGGTCGGCGGCGCTTCGCTGCGGGCGGTCGCCCCGCTGGCGCGCGCACCCCGCGATGTCGTCGCCGTGGGCGATCAGTCCGTGCCGGAGATCGGCGGCCGGTTCGTCGAGCGGCGGCTTGATCGCGTGAATCTGGCGCGTGCGGCCCGGTTTGCGCTCGAGGGTGTGCTTGCTCCGGTGATCAGTGCGGTTTATCCGCTTTCCGATGCTCCGGCGGCGCTTGCCGTTGTCGAGAGTGGGCATGCTGCGGGGAAGGTCGTGATCGAGGTGGCTTGAGCGGTGGCCGGGCCGACGTCACCGCCGGCCCGGCCCCGTTCAGGTGGTGCGCGCCCCGTTGTGAGCCGTACGAGCGCTTGCGATCGTCGAAGATGGGCATGCTGCGGGGAAGGTCGTGATCGAGGTGGCTTGAGTGGTGGCCGGGCCCGCGGGCCCGGCCACCCGGCTCACACCGTGCGCACCCCAGCCGCGAGCCGGCCGGTGAGGCGTTCGAGCCCGGCCACCCCCGAGCCGTCGAGGAGGGTGCTGACCAGGGCCGATCCGACGATCACCCCGTCGGCGAACCCGGCCACCTCAGCAGCCTGAGCCTCGTCCGACACACCCATGCCGACACACACCGGCAGGTCCGTGACCGCGCGCAACCGGCGTGCCAGCACGGCCGCGCCCGCGTCCACAGTGGACCGCGCGCCGGTGACACCCATCAGCGCGGCCGCGTAGACGAAGCCCGTGCCCGCCTCGGCGGTCTCCGCCAGCTGGGCGTCCGTGCTGCTCGGCGCGACCACGAACACGGTGGCCAGCCCGTGCTCGGCCGCGTGCCGGCGCCACGGCGCCGACTCGGCCACCGGGAGGTCCGGCAGCACGCAGCCCGAACCGCCGGCCGCGGCCAGCTCGCGGGCGAACCGCTCGGCGCCGTAGCGGGACACCGGGTTCCAGTACGACATCACCAGCACCGGCTTGCCCGTGGCCGCGTGGACCTCGCGCACCGTGCGCAGGACGTCCGCGATCCGGACCCCGCCGCGCAGCGCGAGGTCGTCGGCGGTCTGGATGACCGGGCCGTCCAGCACCGGGTCGCTGTGCGGCAGGCCGACTTCGACGATGTCCGCGCCCGCGTCGAGGGTCGCCCGCAGGGCCGCGATCCCGTCGTCGACCGTCGGGAAGCCGGCGGGCAGGTACGCGATGAGGGCCGCCCGGCCCTCCGTCCCGGCCCGGCCGAGGGTCTCGGTGAGCAGCCGGAGGCTCATCGCGCGCCCTCCAGTCCGAAGTGGACGGCCGCCGTGTCGAGGTCCTTGTCACCGCGTCCGGAGAGGTTCACCAGCAGGACGGCGTCCGGGCCGAGCTCGACGCCGACCTCGAGCGCCCCGGCCAGCGCGTGCGCGCTTTCGATTGCCGGGACGATGCCTTCGGTCACGGCGAGCAGCCGGAACGCGTGCATCGCCTCGTCGTCGGTCACCGGGCGGTACTCGGCACGGCCGGAGTCGTGCAGGTGCGCGTGTTCCGGGCCGACGCCGGGGTAGTCGAGCCCGGCCGAGATCGACCAGGCTTCGAGGATCTGGCCTTCGTCGTCCTGCAGGACGTAGGAGCGGGAGCCGTGCAGGACACCGGGTTCGCCCGCCGACAGCGACGCCGCGTGCTTCCCGCCGGCCACGCCGTGGCCCGCGGCCTCACACCCGACCAGGCGCACGCCGTGGTCGTCGAGGAAGGCGTGGAACAAGCCGATCGCGTTGGAACCGCCGCCGACGCAAGCGATTGCGGCGTCGGGCAGCCGTCCGGTCCGGGCCAGGAGCTGACGGCGGGCTTCGACGCCGATGACGCGCTGGAAGTCGCGGATCATGGCCGGGAACGGGTGCGGCCCGGCGACCGTCCCGAACAGGTAGTGCGTGTCGTCGACGCGGGCGACCCAGTCGCGGAACGTCTCGTTGATCGCGTCCTTGAGGGTGCGCGAACCCGACGTCACCGGGACGACCCGCGCGCCAAGCAGCTCCATCCGCGCCACGTTGACGGCCTGGCGGCGCATGTCCGTCTCTCCCATGTAGACGGTGCAGGCGAGGCCGGTCAACGCGCACGCGGTGGCGGTCGCGACGCCGTGCGAGCCCGCCCCGGTCTCGGCGATGACGCGGGTCTTGCCCATCCGCTGGGCCAGCAACGCCTGGCCGAGCGCGTTGTTCACCTTGTGCGAGCCGGTGTGGTTGAGGTCTTCGCGCTTGAGGAAGACCCGCGCACCGCCGGCGTGCTCGGCGAAGCGCGGCACTTCGGTGAGCGCGCTCGGGCGTCCGACGTAGTGGGCGAGCAGGTCCTCGAACCGGGCGACGAAGGCGGGATCCGCCTTGGCCCGGTCGTACTCGGCGGCCACCTGGTCGATGGCGGCGACGAGCGCCTGCGGGACGAACTGGCCGCCGAAGGCGCCGAAGTACCCTTTGGCGTCGGGGAAGTGTCCCGGCGCGGCCGGGAAGAAGAAGTTCATGGTGGCTGTGCTCCTGACCCGGGCGGTGCCGGGTGATTCGTGGCTGGTCGGGGATCACCGGAGCGCACGAACGCGGGGGCTCACCGAGTGTTCAGTGATCCCTCACGACGCGCGGCGCACGGTGCCATCGCATCCCGTCGACCTGGCCCGCCTCGGAGCCGATCGCGTACCGCACCCGGCGTCCGCGCACGCGCCGCGCGGGCGCCTGGCAGCCACGCGGCCGGCGGCCACGGGCGAAACGGACGGTCAGGGGCACGAGCGCAGCTTAACCCCGGGGAGTGGGAGCACGGCAAGCGCTTTGCTCGCGGACGCGACGTTCGTCTCCCCGCCACGCGGCCCTCAGGACTCGATGATCGCCACCAGCGCCGCCGTGAAAGGCGCCGGGTCGACGTCGCCGCGCACGGCGAGCTGCTGGGCATATCCGTGGCACAGAGCCACGAACGCCTCCGCGATCCGGGCCGCCTCGGCCGGCTCGCGGCCTGGCAGCAGCGAGGCGACGGCCGCGCGTAGGTCGTCGAGCTGCCGGTCCACCAAGGCCGCCAGGGGAGGGGAGACCGCGGCCTCCGCGTAGATCTGCGCCACCAGCCGCGCGTGGTCCTCCTCGCGCGCCATCGTGCGGATGTGCTCGAGGAACCCGTGCACCGACCCGGTCGTCAGCTCGGCGGGCAGCGCCTGGCTCGCCTCCTCGCAGATGGCCGTGACGATCTCGTCCTTGCCCTTGAAGTACCGGTAGATCGCCCCGACGGAGAGGCCCGAGGCTTCGACGAGGTCGGTCATCGACGTCCGCGCGAAGCCGTGCGTGGCGAAGCGGGCGCGGGCCGCGTCGAGGATCTGACGGCGGCGGGCGTCGAGGTGGGCTTGCGTGACTCTCGGCATAAAGAACGACCATTCGTTTTTTGTGGTAGCGTCGCCACCATACCCGCTCGAGGAGGATTCAGGTGCGCTACCAGGCTTTCGGACGACACAGCGGGCTGCGGATCTCGGAGTACGTGCTCGGCACCGCCACCTTCGGCTCGGCGCCCACCGCCGCGGGCGTCGCGGGCGCGAAGGCGATCTTCGAGACGTTCGTCGCCGCCGGCGGCACCACCTTCGACGTCTCGAACATCTACCAGGCAGGGGAGGCCGAGACCGTGCTCGGCGAGCTCCTCGGCCGCGACCGCGACGACTTCGTGCTGATCACCAAGTACAGCGGGAGCCGGCAGGCCGCGGTCCGGCCGGGCACCACCGGCAACAGCCGCAAGACCATGGTCCGCTCGCTGGAGGACAGCCTGCGGCGCTTGAAGACCGGCTACGTCGACGTCTTCATGCCGCACTTCCCCGACGGCCTCACCCCGGTGGCCGAGATCCTGGCCGGCTTCGAGGACCTGATCCGTGCGGGCAAGATCCGCTACGGCGGGCTGTCGAACTTCCCGGCCTGGCGGGTGGCCGGCGCCGCGGTCCGCGCGGAGCTGCGCGGGCACCCCTCGCTGGCCGGCATCCAGACCGAGTACAGCCTGGCCGAACGCTCCGCGGAGCGGGAGCTGCTGCCGATGGCCGAGGCGCACGGCCTCGGTGTCGTCCTGTACTCGCCGCTCGCGGGCGGCCTGCTGACGGGCAAGTACCGGCGCGGCGAGCCGGGCCGGCTCAGCGCCCGGCCGGCGGACGCCGGGCGGGCCGCCGTGCTGGACGCGGTCCTCGACGTCGCCGAGAAGACCGGGACCGGGCCGGTCCAGGTCGCGCTGGCCTGGCTGCGCCGGCGCGCCGCCGAGGCGCGGACCTCGCTGGTCCCCATCGTGGGCCCGCGCACCGAGGCCCACCTGAAGGGCTACCTCGACGCGCTCGCCGTCGACCTCGCCGACGAGCACTACCGGTGGCTGTCCGAGGTCGGCGCCGTCCGGCCGGGCACGCCCCACGAGGACGTGGCGGCCGCGCTGGCGCACGGCATCGACGGTGATCGGAGCCTCCTCGACGCCCCGCTCGTCCCCGTGCAGTGAACCGGGGGCGGGCACTCCCGGAAGCGCGATACTGAACGTTCTCTCTGCTAAACTCGGGCGGATGGCGCTCAAGTCCGGTGGTCAGGTGTCCGAAGCCCGGTCGAGGCTGCTCGAGACGGCCACCCGGATCTTCTACGCGGAAGGCCTGCACTCCGTCGGGATCGACCGGATCGTCGCGGAGGCGCAGATCACCCGCGCCACGCTGTACCGGCACTTCCCGGGCAAGGAAGACCTCGTCGTCGCCTACCTGCGGGGTGTGCACGAGATGGAGCGCGAAGGGTTCGACAAGGTCCTCGCCGGCGAGCCGCCCGCGGTCGACGCCCTCCGCGCCATCGCCCGGTCGATCGCCGACGGCATCCGGTCGGCGCACTTCCGCGGCTGCGCCTTCCTCAACGCGGTCGCGGAGTACCCGGATCCCGCGCATCCCGTGCACCAAGCCGTGCTCGCCCACCGCGAGTGGTTCCTCGGCGTCGTCACGGACCTGCTCGCGCAGGTCGGTGAAACGCCGGCGGGGCCCGCGGCGCGGCACTTCGTGATGCTGCGCGACGGCGCGATGGCGTCGGGCTGCCTGGCGGACGCGGCCGAGGTCGGCGACACGTTCCTCGACGGTGTCGAAGGAATCCTGCGCTTTCGCCTCGCCTCCGAGGCGGAGTAACTCGGCCTGACCGGCCACGTCGAGCGGGCCGACGAGCGTCGGCCGTAAGACTTTGGATAGAACGTTCGGTCTTGACGTCCCCGGGCAAGTCCGACAAGCTCAGATGAGATAGAACGTTCGGTCTTGCGAAAGGGATCATGGTGACTACTGTCGACTCGCCCGCCGTTGGTGGGTTCGCCCCGGCGCTGCGCCGGTTGTACTTCGTGCGGTTCGCGTTCGCCATCGTGTGGGCGGTCCTGGTGTTCCTGACGACCAAGTCGGGCTTGGGGGCGGTGGGCATCGCCCTGGTCGTCGTCTACCCGTTGTTCGACGTCGCCGCGGCCATCGTCGACGCTCGTTCGGCCAAGAGCGGCGGCTCGGTGACCGGCCTGTACGTGAACATGGCGATCAGCTCGCTCGCGGCCATCGGGATCGCCGTCGCCGCCACCTCGGGTATCCCGGGCGTGCTGCGGGTGTGGGGCGCCTGGGCGATCGTGGCCGGGCTCGTCCAGCTGGTCGTCGGCGTCACCCGCCGCAAGATGGGCGGCCAGTGGCCGATGATCCTCAGTGGTGGCATCTCCGTGCTGGCCGGTGGGTCGTTCATCGCCGGGGCGTCCGCGGCGAACGCGTCACTGTCCAATGTGGCCGGTTACGCCGTCCTCGGCGGCATCTTCTTCCTCGTCTCGGCGATCCGCCTCGGCCGCGCCGCGAAGGGCAGCTGACGTGACCACCTACGACGTCGTCGTCATCGGGGCCGGCCCGGTCGGCGAGAACGTGGCCGACCGCGTGGTGCGGGGCGGGCTGACCGCCGCGATCGTGGAGCGGGAGCTGGTCGGGGGCGAGTGCTCCTACTGGGCCTGCATGCCCACCAAGGCGTTGCTGCGCAGCGGCGCGGCACTCCGGGCCGCCCGCCGGGTGCCCGGCGCGCGGGAGGCGGTGACCGGCGAGCTGGACGTGGCCGCGGTGCTCCGCCGTCGCGACTCCTTCGCGTCGCACTGGAACGACGAGGGCCAGGTGTCCTGGCTCGAGTCGGCGGGTGTCCCGCTGCACCGCGGGCACGGCCGGATCGCCGGCGAGCGGCTGGTCGAGGTGACCGCCGCCGACGGCACCACGACCACGCTGACCGCGCGGCACGCGGTCGTCGTCGCCACCGGCAGCGCCGCGCTGGTCCCGGACATCGAGGGCCTCCGCGACGCGAAACCGTGGACGAGCCGCGAAACCGTGGCGGCGAAGGAGGTCCCGGCCCGGCTGGCCGTCATCGGCGGCGGGGTGGTGGCCTCGGAGATGGCGACCGCGTTCAGCGAGCTGGGGTCGTCGGTGACGATGCTGGCCCGCGACGGCGTGCTGCACCTCAACGAGCCGTTCGTCGGCGAGGAGGTGACCGTTTCTTTGCAGGACAAGGGGGTTTCGGTGCGCGTCGGCGCCGAAGCCGGTTCGGTCAAGCGCAACGACGACGGCACGGTGGCCATCACGCTCACCGACGGCGAACAGATCGAAGCCGACGAGCTGCTCGTCGCGATCGGCCGGACGCCGAACACCCAGGACCTCGGTCTGGAGAACGTCGGCTTGACGCCGGGGTCCTGGCTGACGGTCGACGACACGATGCGGGTCGGCGACTGGCTGTACGCGGCCGGTGATGTGAACCGGCGCGTGCTGCTGACGCACCAGGGCAAGTACCAGGCTCGCGTGGTCGGCGACGTCATCGTGGCCCGCGCGAAGGACGAGCCCCTCGACGACGCTCCCTGGGGGCGGCACGCGGCCACCGCGGACGTGCGCGCGGTGCCGCAGGTGGTCTTCACCGACCCGGAAGTCGCGTCGGTCGGCCTGACCGCGGCCAGGGCCGAGGCCGCCGGGCTGCGCATCCGGGTCGTGGACCACGACCTGGCCGCCACGGCGGGATCCGCCGTGCACGCCGAGGGCTACCGGGGACGCGCCCGCATGGTCGTCGACGAGGACCGCAAGGTGATCGTCGGCTTCACCCTCGTCGGACCCGACGTCGCGGAGATGATCCACGCGGCGACGATCGCAGTGGCCGGCGAGGTGCCGATCGACCGGCTCTGGCACGCGGTCCCGGCGTTCCCCACGGTCAGCGAGGTGTGGCTGCGGCTGCTCGAAGCCTACGGCCGCTGACCACTGAGTCGACACAGTGTCGAGTTTTATCGACGAGGTGTAGAGTCGGCGGCATGACGAAGCGAACCTTCCTGATCACCGGCGCGAGCAGCGGCCTCGGCCGGGCTTTCGCCGAGGGCGCGCTGGCGGCCGGGCACACCGTCGTCGGCACCGTCCGCAAGCCCGATGACCTGGCGAAGTTCGAAGCGCTGGCGCCCGGGCACGCCCACGCGCGGCAGCTCGACGTGACCGACGACGAGGCGGTTTTCGCCGTGGTCGGCGAGGTGGAGCGCACCGTCGGCCCGATCGACGTGCTGATCGCGAACGCCGGCTACGGGCACGAGGGCGTGTTCGAAGAGTCCCCGATGGCCGAACTGCGCGCGCAGTTCGACGTGAACGTGTTCGGGGTGGCGGCCACCGTCCACGCCGTCCTGCCGGGCATGCGGCAGCGGCGCTCCGGGCACATCTTCGCCGTCAGCTCGATGGGCGGGCTGATGACCGTGCCCGGGCTGGCGTACTACTGCGGCAGCAAGTACGCGGTGGAGGGCATGCTCGAAACGCTGGCCAAGGAGGTCGCCGGGTTCGGGGTGCGGGTGACCGTCCTCGAACCCGGCTCGTTCCGGACGGACTGGGCGGGCCGCTCGATGGTCCGCAGCGACCGCTCGATCGCCGACTACGACGAGCTCTTCGAGCCGATCCGCGCGGCTCGCCACGCCGCCAGCGGCAACCAGCTCGGCAACCCCGCCAAGGCCGCCGAAGCCGTGCTGCGGGTGATCGAGGCGGAGCGGCCGCCGGTGCACCTGGTGCTCGGTTCGGACGCGCTGCGCCTGGTGGCGAGCGGCCGGGGCGCGGTGACCGCCGACATCGAAGCCTGGGAAGCGCTGTCGCGGTCCACGGACTTCCCGGACGGGCACCAGATCGCGGCGACCGATGCCTGAGCCGGGCCGCCGGCGCGCCGCACCGTCCAAAGGGGACTTGCGCGAGTCGAAGCTGCTCGAAGTCCTCGAGGAGCTGCTGGCGGTCAAGAGCTTCGACGCGCTCACGACCAACGACATCGCCCAGCGCGCCGGGCTGTCCCGCGCGTCGATGTACTTCTACTTCAGTTCCAAGCAGGAGGCGCTGGTCGCGCTCTTCACCAAGACGGTCGAGGCACTGCACGAGAAGTCCCGCGCGGCGGCCGACGACCCGGCGGCGCCCCGCGACGCGATCGCGACGGCCCTGCGGCGCACCCGCGAACGCTGGCACGAGCACGGGCTGATCATGCGCGTCGCGATCGACCAGTCCTCGGCCATCCCGGAGCTGGGCGCGCTGTGGCTGGAAACGGCGGACATCTTCATCGACGCGATCACGGCGATCCTCGTCCGCGCCGGAGTGGCGGCGCACGACGAGCCCGACGGCGCCCGGGCCGTCGCGGGTGCGCTGTGCTGGATGATCGAGCGGACGTTCTACCACGCGTCGGCGGTCTCCCCGGAGGCGCTCGACCGGGCTTCGGAGACGTGCCGGGTGGTGTGGCTGCGCGCGGCGGGCATCGAGCCCTGAACTGCCGCCGCGGCAGCTGGGCATCACCCTCGGTGAACGGCGCATAGTGTCCTGGGACACATCCACAATGCCGCTCGACCACAGAAACCTACTGCTGCTTAAAATATTCAGATGCTGTAGTTTGACGGCGATTCGTCCGAACGCCGCCCGCCAACTCCCGGGAGAAGCATGTCCGTTCTTGTCATCGGCGCTTACGGCAGCGTCGGCGGCCACGTGGTGGCCGGGTTGCTGGCCGCCGGCGTCCCCGTCCGGGGGACCAGCCGGACGCCGAAACCCGGCGCACTGCCCGACGAGGTCGAGGTCGTCCGCCTCGACCTGGACGAGCCGGGGAGCCTGCCGGCGGCGCTCGAAGGCATCAAGAAGGTCTTTCTCTACGCCAACCCGGAGAGCGTCGGCGAGTTCGTCGGCGCCGCGCAGAAGGCCGGCGTCGAGCACGTCGTGCTGCTCTCGTCGGCGTCGGTGGTCGAACCCCTCATGCGCCAGACCCGCAACGCGACCACGCACTCCACGGTGGAAGACGCGCTGAAGGAGTCCGGGATCGCGTGGACCTTCCTCCGCCCGACGACGTTCTCCAGCAAGCAGCTCAACTTCGCGCCGCGGATCCGGGCCGGGGAGACGCTGCGCATGCCGTTCCTGCAGCTGCAGACCGCGTCGATCCACGAGCGGGACATCGCCGACGTGGCCGTCCGCGCACTGACCGAGGCCGGCCACGAGGGTCAGGCGTACTGGCTGACCGGCCCGGAAGCCCTGACGCAGCAGCAGCACATCGAGACGATCGGCGCGGTCATCGGCCGCGTGATCGAGGTCGTCGACGTCGCGCCGGAGGACACCGAGCCGAGGTGGCCGGACTTCATGATCCGGACCATGGCCGCGCAGATGGCGGCCGAGTGCGTCGTGACGTCCACCGTCGAAGACATCACCGGGGCGCCGGCCCGCACCTTCCGGCAGTGGGCCGAGGACAACGCCGAAGCCTTCAGCTGACCGATCACCCGGTGACCCGCGCGCGGGTCACCGGGTGCTCAGTCCGCCAGCGCGGCGATCGCCCGGCGGCCGAGGCTGCCGAGCACGTGCTTCTTCATCGCCTGCTCGGCCGCCCGCGCGTCACCCGAGATGACGGCCTCGGCGATCGCGAGGTGCTCGCGGCGGACGCGCTCGGAATCTTCGGCCGAGTCCGGCTTCGCCCGCAGGCCGATCAGGCGGTAGCGGTCGGCCTTGTCCCAGAGCCCTTCCAGCAGCGACGACAGCAGCGGGTTGTGCGACGCGGTGTAGACACTGCGGTGGAACGCGCGGTGCACCAGCAAGGACTCGAAGCCCGTCGACGCGCTGAGCGGTTCGAGCTCCTTCAGCGCCGCTTCGATCGCCGCGATGTCGGCGTCCGTGCGGCGGCTCGCCGCGAGCTTGGCGGCCAGCGGGTCGAGCTTCTCGCGGATCTCGAACAGGCTGCGTGCCTCCTCGGCGTTGAGCTGGGTGACCCGCGCGTCGCGGTGCGCGTCGAGGTGCACCAGGCCCTCGGCGTCCAGCCGCCGGAGCGCTTCGCGCAGGGGAGTGGTGCTGACGCCGAGCTCGGCGGCCAGCTGCTCCTGGGAGATCGGCTGGCCCTGGACCAGCTCCCCGGCGAGGATGCGGCGGCGCAGCTCCTCGTAGGCGTAGGCGTTCTTCGTGAGGGCCGGGCGGGGCAGAGCACTCATCGGACGATCCTATAGCCCATAGCCTCGGGGCCTTCCGCGAAACCCTCACCGCGCGGTGAGGGTTTCGGCCAGCCGGGCGAGGAACTCGTCGGCGTGGGCCGTCTCCCAGACCAGCGGGGGACGCACCTTCAGCACATTTCCGCCGGGGCCGGTCAGCCCCGCGAGCACGCCGCGCTCGACGAGCCCTTCGAGCAGGGCCCGCGCCACCTCACGGGAGGCCACGTCGACGCCCGCCAGCAGTCCCGTGCCCCGCACCGCGCCGAGGATCGGAGACTCGGCTGCCAGCGCGCGCAGGCCCCGGCGGAGGTGCTCGCCGACGCGGACCGCCTGAGCCGGCAGCTCGGTCAGCTCCAGGATGTCCAGCACGGCGTGCCCGGCGGCCGCCGCGGCCGGGGTGGCCGCGAACGTCGAGAAGTATTCGTACTCGCGCGCCAGCACGTCGGCGATTTCGCGGCGCGTGACCAGCGCGCCGATCGGGTAGCCCGCGCCCATCGGCTTGCCCAGCGTCACCAGGTCCGGCGTGATCCCGGCGAGCGCGAACCGCCACAGCCGCGGCCCGCTGCGGCCGTAGCCGGACTGGACTTCGTCGGCCAGGTACAGCGCGCCGGCCGCGTGGGCGCCCTCGACCAAGCCGGCCAGGAACCCGGGGGACGCGTCGAGGATGCCTTCGGAGGTGAACTGCGAGTCGGCGAGCACCAGCGCCGGACGCAGTCCTCCCGCGTCGATCCGCGGTTCCGCGGCGGGCTCCCGAGGGGCGGCGAAGGTGCCGACGTGCGCGGGCCGGTAGCCCGGCGGCCATTCGTTCGAGCTCAGGTCCGCCATCCACTTCGACGAACCGTGGTAAGCGTGCTCGGCGATGACCGCCGCGTCACCGCCGGTGTACGCGGTGGCCAGCCGCCAGGCCAGCTCGTTCGCCTCGGTGCCCGACGTGGTGAACAGGCACGTGTCCAGCTCCGGCGGCATCGTGGCGAGGATGCGCTCGGCGAGCCCGGCGATCCCGCCGTGCAGGTACCGCGAATGCGTGTTCAGCTCGGCCAGCTGCCGCCCGACCGCGCGGGTGACGGCCGGGTGCGCGTGCCCGAGCACGGCCACGTTGTTGTACGCGTCCAGGTACCGGGCGCCGTCGCGGGCGTACAGCCAAGCGCCTTCACCGCGAACCAGTTCGAGCGGACGGCGGTAGAACAGCGGGGACAGCCCGCCGCCCATCGCCGCGGCCCGGCGGGACGGCAGTTCGCGCGCGGGCACGGCCGAAGCGAGGTCACGGGTGCCGGCCAGCCGCGCCAGCCGGTCACCCAGCTCGTCCGGGGTGAGCGCGCCGAGCACCCGGAGCAGCCGCTCGCTGGTGTCGTCGTACTGCGTGATGTACCGCTCGTTGTCGCGGTGCGTCTCCCGCCGCGTTGCCGACACCGCCAGTGTGGTGAGCAGGCGGGCGATGACCAGCTCGCCGAGCACCGCGACCTCGGCCGCGCTCAGCGCCCGGTGCCGCTGGTAGCCGCGCAGCACGGCTTCCGTGGCACGCCAAGGGTTTTCGGCCCGCCGCAGCACCGAGGTCAGGGTGGCGGCCAGGTCGGTGACGGCGGCCGTGTGGTGCAGGTCGCCGAAGTCGATCACGCCGGTGACCACGCCGGCCTCGGCCAGGACGTTGGTGAGCGTGACGTCGGCGTGCTGCGGACCGGCCGGCAGCGTGGCGGTCGCGGCCAGCGCCGGCGCCACCCGGGCGACGAGCTCGGCCCGGCCGATCCCGGACGCGGCCACCACCGCCGGCATCCGGCGCACGTCCCACAGCAGCTCGCGGCCCGCTGCGGGGTGGAAAAAGCCTTGCAGCGCCACGGAAACCCGTGCGGCGACCGCGCCGACCCGTGCCGCCACGGTGTCGTCGACCGGGCTTCCTTCGAGGGGACGGCCCGGCAGCAGAGTGCTCAGCCGCGCCAGGCAGGGGCGGCCGGTGTCGTCGGTGAGCCGCGCGACGGCGCCGACCGGCTCGGGCACCGGCAGGCCGGGGTCCGCGGCGCGCACGTGGGCCAGCCCGCGGACCTCCATGTCGACCACGTCCTCGCGCTCGGCCGGGTTGGAGATCTTGAGGACGAACCGGTCGCCGACGCGCACGTTGAGGTCACGCTCGCTGTCCAGCGGTCGCAAGGTGATGTCCGTGAGGTCCCAGTGCTCGCGCAGCGCACCGCGCAGGCTCTCGGCGGCGAAAGAGGGGGCCGGTTCGGTGAATGTGGTCATGCGGGAACGTCCTTTCCGGGGGTGCCGGCTTCGACCTCGGGCACGGAACCGCCCGAGGGTGTGGGGGAGGACGCCGCCGTGGGCGTAGTAGACCGCTTCCTGAGGAGTGTCGAGCCGGGCGCGGACCTCGAACTCGACCCCGGTCGGCCGGACCCGCACGAGCACCGGCCGGGCCGGGTCGCCGACGGCTTCGGGAATGCCGAGCAGGTCGAACTCCTCGGTGCCGTCCAGCCCCAGCGTATCCGCGTTCTGCCCGGCGGAGAACTGCAGTGGCAGCACACCCAGCTGGACCAGGTTGGACCGGTGGATCCGCTCGAACGACTCGGCCAGCACGACCCGCACCTTGAGCAGCGCCGTGGCCTTCGCCGCCCAGTCGCGTGACGACCCGGTGCCGTACTCGCGGCCCGCGATCACCAGCAGGGGAGTGCCGTCGAACGACTTCGCCGCGTCGTACACCGGGACGGCTTTTCCGGATGCGTCGCGGGTCCGGCCGCCCGGGCCGAGCCGGTTCTTCAGGCGCGGGTTGGCGAATCCGCCGCGCACCATCACCTCGAAGTTGCCGCGGCGCGAGGCGTAGGTGTTGAGGTCCGCCTCGCCGAGCCCGGTCAGGTACTGCCCGGCGCAGCTCGACGGCGGGATGCGCCCGGCCGGGCTGATGTGGTCGGTGGTGACCGAGTCGCCGAGGAGCACCAGCGCCCGCGCACCGTGCAGGTCCGCGGGTGGCGGCGCGACGTCGTCGAGGAACGGCGGGCGGCGCAGGTAGGTCGAGCCCTCCTCCCAGCGGAATCGCGCCCCGTCCGCGGCGGGCACCCCCGCCCAGTGGCCGTCACCGTCGAAGACGTCGGAGTACGCGTCCCGGAACAGCTCCGGTGTCAGGTGCGCGGTGACGACGGCGTCGACCTCGGCGTCGTCCGGCCAGAGGTCGGCGAGGAACACCGGCTCGCCGTGCTGGTCGACGCCGAGCGGTTCGGTGGTCAAGTCGTGCGTGAGCGACCCGGCGAGCGCATACGCGACGACCAGCGGCGGCGAGGCGAGGTAGTTGAGCGAGACGTCGTTGTTGATCCGGCCGTCGAAGTTCCGGTTGCCGGACAACACCGACGCGACGACCGTGCCTTCCGCGACGGCGGCCGCGGCTTCGGGCAGCAGCGGCCCGGAATTGCCGATGCACGTCATGCAGCCGTACCCGACGAGCTGGAAACCCAGCTCGTCGAGCGGCTCGGTCAACCCGGCCCGGCTGAGGTACTCGGTGACCGTCTTGGATCCCGGCGCGAGACTCGTTTTCACCCACGGCTTGGTGATCAGCCCGCGCGCCCGGGCGTTGCGGGCGAGCAGACCGGCGGCGACCATCACGTGCGGGTTGGACGTGTTGGTGCACGACGTGATCGCCGCGATGGCGACCGGGACGTCCTTTGTGGACTCGACCGCCGCGTTCGCCGGGACGTCGCCGAGTGCGATGCGGTCCTGCGGCCGCCGCGGCCCGGCGAGCGACGGGACGACGGCGGAGAGGTCGATCCGCACCCGCTCGTCGTACCGGACGAGTGCGCCGGAATCGCGCCAGAGGCCCTGTTCCTTCGCGTAGACCTCGACGGCGGTGACGTGCTCGGCCGCGCGTCCGGTGAGGCGCAGGTAGCCGAGGGTCGTGTCGTCGATGGGGAACATCGCCGCGGTGGCGCCGAACTCCGGGCACATGTTCGAGATCGTCGCGCGGTGGGCGAGGGGGATCCGCGCCACCGCGGGCCCGGTGAACTCGACGAACTTCCCGACAACCCCGTGCGCGCGCAGGGTTTCGGCGATGGTGAGCACCAGGTCGGTCGCGGTCACGCCCGGCCCGAGGTCGCCGGTCAGCTCGACGCCGACGACGGGCGGGACGAGCAGGCTCAGCGGCTGCCCGAGCAGCGCGACCTCGGCCTCGACCCCGCCGACACCCCAGGCCAGCACGCCCAGTGCGTTGACCATCGTGGTGTGGGAGTCGGTGCCGGCGCAGGTGTCCGGGAACGCCCAGCCGGCCCGGCGTTCGACGACGCTCGCCAGGTGCTCCAGGTTGATCTGGTGCATGATCCCGGTGCCGGGCGGGACGACGCGCAGGCCGTCGAGCCGCTCGCCCCACTTGAGGAAGCGGAAGCGTTCCGCGTTGCGCGCGTACTCGATCTCGACGTTGCGGCGTAGCGCGTCCGGCCGACCGGACACCTCGGTCGCGATCGAGTGGTCGACGGTCAGGTGGCTGGGGATGTGCGGGCGTACGGCCGCCGGGTCGCCGCCCGCCTCGGCGACGGCGTCCCGCAGCGCGGCCAGGTCGGTCAGCACCGGGACGCCGTTGGTGTCGTGCAGGAAGACCCGCGACGGCGAGAAAGCGACGACGTCCGGCTCGCCGCGCACGAGCTTTTCGATCTGCGCGGCCGTGACCGTGTGGCCGTCTTCGTGGCGCAGCAGGTTTTCCAGCAGGATCTTGTGGCTCAGCGGCAGCCGGTCGGCGCCGGGCACGGCGGCCAGCCGGTGGACCCGGTAGGTCGTGCCGGCCAGGTCGAGCCGGGAGAGGCTGGCGTAGCTGTCCAAGGTCGTCATCTCGTCAAGCCCTTCCGCATAGCTTATAGGCTATATTATCAGCATGACCTCTCTCCTGGACCGGATCATGGACGCGCACCGTGGCATCCGCCCCGAAGTGCCGGTGAGCACCCTCGAGCGCAGCCGGCTGCTGTCGGCGGAGCTGGGCTGCGACGTGTGGCTGAAGACCGACCACCTGATGCCGACCGGCTCGTTCAAGGTCCGCGGCTCGGCCAACAAGATCCGCACGCTCGGCGAGGCGGCGAAGCGCACCGGAGTGATCACGGCGTCGACGGGCAACCACGGCCAGGGCGTCGCCCGGGCCGGGAAGCTGGCCGGCGTGGGCGTGACCGTCTACGTCGGCGAGACCACGACCCAGGCCAAGATGGCGGCGATCGAGGCGCTCGGCGCGGACCTCGTCGTGGTCCCCGGCGGCCCGCTGGACGCGGAACAGGAAGCACGCCGGCAGGCCGAGCAGCGGGGCAAGCCGTACGTGGCGCCGTATAACGACGTCGACACCGTGGCGGGACAGGGCACGCTGGGGGTGGAGCTGGCCGAGCAGGCCCCGGACCTGGACGCGGTGTTCGCTTGCGTCGGCGGAGGTGGTCTCATCGGCGGCGTGGGAACGGCGCTGAAGGCGTTGAGCCCGCGGACGGAGGTGGTCGGCGTCTGGCCGGCGGCGTCGACCTGCCTGCTCGACTCGCTGAAGGCGGGGGAGATCGTGGAGACCCCGGAGTCCCCGACGCTGTCGGACGGTTCGGCCGGGGCGGTGGAGCCGGGCTCGGTGACGTTCCCGATCTGCCAGGAGGTGATCGACGAGACCGTGACCGTTTCGGAGGTCGAGATCGGTCATGCGATGCGGAAGGTCGCCGAGGGGGAGCGGTGGATGATCGAGGGCGCTGCTGGGGTCGCCGTCGCGGGGTTGATCAAGACCGCCGAGCGGTACCGGGGGAAGCGGGTCGCGGTTGTCCTCTGTGGACGGAACATCACGCTGGAGACCTTCTTGCGCGCCGTGGCCATGTGACGCGTAGTGGAAAGCCTCACCGGGGCGGTGGTGGCAAGCCGCCCCGGCGAGGCCGGTCTGGAACATTCAGGACACGCTCTCCATCGCCGCCGCGGGCGCGGGTGAGTCCACTTCGGACACCTTCGCCCGGCGACGTCGGCGCGGCGGGCGGTCCAGCAGGTCCGCCACCCGGGACAGCCCGAAGTTGATCACGATGTAGAACGCCGCCGTCAACGCGTACGCCTGCAGGAAGTTCGCGTTGTACTCGCCGAGCACCTGCCCGTTGCGCAGCAGCTCCGGATAGCTCACCACGTACCCGAGGCTCGACTCCTTGAGCGTCCGGATCACCTGCGTCACCAGGGCCGGCCGCAACGCCCGGAACACCTGGGGCAGCACCACCAGCCGCAACGCCTGGCCGCGGCGCAAGCCGATCGCCGCCGCCGCGTCGAACTGGCCGCGGTCCAGTGAGTTCACGCCCGCGCGGACGATCTCCGCGAACACCGAGCCCGCGTGCAGCACGATCGGGATCGACAGCACCCAGAACGGCGGCAGGTTCCAGCCGAACGCCGGCAGGCCGATCAGGAAGAAGTACACCAGCAGGATCAGCGGGATCGCCCGGAACAGCTCGATCGCCGCCGCGCACGGCAGTGAAAGCCAGCGGCGTGGGGACAGCCGGCCGAGGCCGAAGAGCGTGCCGAACACCAGGGACATCGCCGCGCACGAGAGGCCGATGCGCAACGTCATGCCCAGGCCGTCGAGCAGGTAGCGGATGTTGGGCCACGACGCCAGCGGCGACCACAGCCGCGACGACAGCTGGCCGACGTGCTGGAGCTGGAAGAAGATCCCGACGAGGGCGCCCACGACGACCACGACCGCGACGACCGTCGCGATCCGCAGCCGCTTCCGGCCGCGCGGGCCGAGCTCGTCGAACAACACGGTGGTCTTCATCGCCGGATCCGCACCTTCCGCTCGATGACCCCGGTCAGCTGCCCCGCGGTGAGCGTGATCAGCAGGTAGCCGATCGCCGCCGCGACGAAGCTGGGGATGGGCTGGGCGTGGTCGAGGTTGAACTGCCGCGCGGAGCCGGTGAGCTCCTGCACGCCGACCGCCGCGCCGAGGGCCGACGCGAGGCTGACGTTGATGAAGATCATGCCCAGCGGCTGGGCCATGGACCGGAACGCCTGCGGCAGCACGACTTGCCGCAGGACGCCGGAAAAGGTCAGCCCGATCGCGCGGGCCGCTTCGATCTGGCCGGTCGGGACGGCCGCGATGCCCGACCGGACCGTCTCGCACACGTACGCCCCGAAGTACAGCCCCAGGCCGAGGACGACCGAGCCGAACAACGGCACGGTCGCCCCGACGTAGGGCAACCCGAACACCACCATGACGAGGACGAGCAGCAAGGGCGAGTTGCGCAGGCACTGGACGTAGAACCCGGCCACCGTGCGCAGCGGCGCGATCGGGCCGACCCGGCAGACGCCGAGCACGGTGCCGATGACCAGCGCGAGTGGGAAGGCGAGCACGGCCAGCTCGAGGGTCACCAGCAGACCGGTGAGCAGCTCACCGAGGTGATCGAACAGGACGGACATGGTGGTGGCCTCTCAGGAACCGGGCACGGAGCCGATCTGCGGCGGCTGCGGCGCGGGCGTCTTGACGAGCTTCCCGACCGTGGCCTGCCACAGCTTCGTCCACGTCCCGTCGGCCTCGATCGCCTTCAGGAACCCGTTGACGACCTCCTTGAACGCCGGGTCGTCCTTGGGCAGGCCGATGCCGAACGGGTTCGAGCCGAACGTCGAGTCGAGCAGCTTGACGTCGCTCTTCGTCGCGACCACCCCGTAGAGCGAGGCGTTGTTGAGCGTCATCGCCTCGGCGCGACCCTGCTCGACGGCGGCGACGCACTGCGCGGCGGTGTCGAACAGCACCGGCTGCGCGGTCGGCACCGCCTTCAGCAGCGCGTCCTTCGCCGCGCCCGACTCGGTGGCCACCTTCTTGCCGGCCAGGTCGCTCGCCTGCTTGGTCGTCGTGTCCGACGTCTTCACGACGATGCCGCTGGCCGCCAGGTAGTACGGCCCGGCGAAGTTGACGAGCTTCGCGCGGTCCTCGGTGATCGTGTAGGTCTGGACCGCGATGTCGATGGTGTGGTTGCCCAGCAACGCTTCCCGCGTGTCGGAGCCGCCGCTCTGCAGCTTGGCGTTCGGCTTGCCGAGCAGGTACTTCGCGAGCAGCTGGGCGATCCCGGCGTCGAACCCGGACAGCTTGCCGGACGCCGGGTCGAGCTGGGAGAAGCCGATCGTGTTGCGGCTGCCCGCGAACGACAGCTCGCCCTTCTGGCGGATCTTGTCCAGCATCGGGGTGCCGGGCAGGTTCTGGCCGACCGGGCCGGCGTCCACCACCGACGTCTGGTCGATCTGGCCCGCGATCTCGGCGCCGGCGGGCTTGGGGGCGGCGCCGGGTGCCTGGTTGGGGGCGCTGCCGCACGCGGACAGCGTGGCCAGCAGGGCGGTGGCGACCACCGCGGTGCGGATTCTCATGGTTGCTCCTGGTCGTGGGTCGTTGCAGGGGATCAGTGCTGGAGAACTTTGGACAGGAAGTCCCGCGCCCGCTCGGTGCTGGTGCGGTCGAAGAACTCTTCGGGCGTGCCCTGCTCGGCGATCCGGCCGTCGCTCATGAACACGACGCGGTTGGCGGCCTTGCGGGCGAAGCCCATCTCGTGGGTGACGACGACCATCGTGGTGCCGTCGGCGGCGAGCGAGGTCATCACGTCGAGGACCTCGTGCACCATTTCCGGGTCGAGCGCGCTGGTCGGCTCGTCGAACAGCACGAGCTTGGGGCTCATCGCCAGCGCGCGGGCGATCGCGACGCGCTGCTGCTGCCCGCCGGAGAGCTCGGCGGGCAGCTTGCCGGCCTGGTCGCCGACGCCGACGCGGTCGAGCAGGCGCCGGGCTTCGGTTTCGGCTTCGCGGACCGGCATCCCGCGGACCTTGACCGGACCGAGGGTGACGTTGTCGAGGATCGTGCGGTGGGCGAAGAGGTTGAACGACTGGAACACCATGCCGACGTCGGCGCGCAGCTGGGCCAGCCGCTTCCCCTCGGCCGGCAGGGGTTCGCCGTCGAGGGTGATGGTGCCCGAGTCGATCTGTTCGAGGCGGTTGACGCAGCGGCAGAGCGTCGACTTCCCCGAGCCGGACGGCCCGACGACGACGACCACCTCACCGTGGTGGATGTCGAGATCGACGTCGTGCAGCACTTCGATGTCGCCGAAGCTCTTGCACAGGCCGCGGATGCTCACGAGCGGTTTCATCGGCTTCTCTCCCGATGTGGAAGCGTTCGCTACATTTAAGGAAACGTTGTAGCATGGGCTACCGTCAAGATAGACCGAGCTACCGAGATGTCAATACCTGTCGTAGTCGCTACAGTCGAGGAGCAGTCATGACGAGTCCGCGTCCCAGTGCCGACGCGCGCGTCCTGGATCCGGTCGAGTACTACCACTCGGGCCCGACCGCCTTCTTCGCGTCGCAACGGGACCAGCGGTTTTCGTACTGCCTCTACGTTCCGGGCGTGCACCGGACGGCGAAGGCGCCGCTGCCGCTGACCGTCGTCGTGCACGGGACGCAGCGGATGGCCGAGCGCTACCGCGACGCCTACCGCGGCTTCGCCGAGGAGAACGAGACCGTCGTGCTGGCCCCGCTGTTCCCGGCCGGCATCGGCGAGGCGGGGGACCTGCACGGCTTCAAGCGGCTCAGCTTCCGCGACGTCCGCTTCGACCGCGTCCTGCTGGACATCGTCGACGAAGTGGCGCAGCGGTACCGGGTCGACGCCGGCCGGTTCGCGCTGCACGGCTTCTCCGGCGGCGGCCAGTTCGTGCACCGCTTCGCCTACCTGCACGCGCGGCGGCTGTCCGCGCTTTCGGTCGGCGCGCCCGGGCGCGTCACGCGGATCAACCCGGACGTCCCGTGGTGGCCGGGCACGGCCGACCTGCGCGAGCGCTTCGGCGTGGACCTCGATCTCGAGGCGCTGCGGGCTGTGCCGGTGCAGATGATCGTCGGCGCCGACGACGTCGAAACCTGGGAGATCGCCGAACCGGGCGTCGACGCCGGCGGCGACACGCGCGTCGAGCGGCTCACGTCGTTGCGCGACAACTTCGAAGCCCACGGCATCGGCGTGCGCCTCGACGTCGTGCCGGGGCTCGCGCACCGGGGCCTGCAGCTGCAGCCGGTCGTCCAGGAGTTCTTCGCCGGCGTGCTCGCCGGCCGGTGACCACTACGATGCGTCGGTGCCGAGGGGAGACCACATGAGCGAGCCGGACGACGAGGACCGGTCGCTGAGCGCCCGGATCAACCGCAACCTGGCCGGGATGTCCCGCGCGGAGCGGATCGTGGCCGAGTACCTGCGCGACCACGGCCGGCGCGCGATCTTCGCGACCGCCGAGCAGATCGGCAGCGCCACCGGTACGAGCGACGCGACCGTCGTCCGCACGGCGAAGTCGCTCGGCTTCAGCGGCCTGCTCGACCTGCGGCGCACCCTCGCCGCGGAGGTGGTGGTCGAGACCAGCCCGGTGCGTCACTTCCACGACGAGCGGGAAAGCGGCGGCTCGGCCGTCGCGCGGGTGTTCACCGAGGCGGTCGAACGGCTCGAAGCGACGTGGCGGCTGGTCGAGGAGGACGACTTCGCGGCCGCGGTCGGCCTGCTCGACGAGGCGCGCGAGGTGCTCGCCTTCGGGCTCGGCGGGTCCGGGCTGCTCGCCCGCTACCTCGCGCTGCGGCTGACCCGGATGGGCCGGCGCGCCCGCGCGACCTGGGCCACCGGGTTCCAGCTCGCCGACGACCTGCTGGGCCTGCGCGCCGACGACGTCGTCGTGCTCTACACCCCGGCCCGGCTGCTGGCCGAGATCGAGGTCGTGCTCGACCACGCGCACGCCGTGGGCGCGCGGGTGCTGCTGGTTTCCAGCTCGCTGGGGGCGCAGTTCGCCGACCGCGTGGACGTCACGCTGGCGGCGCCCCAGTCGACGAGCAACTTCACCGGCGAGATGCTCAGCGCCGAGGTGCTCACCGACGCGTTGCTGCTGCAGCTGGGATCCGGCGACGAGACGCGGGCGACCCGGGCGTCGGAGCTGCTGATCTCGCTGCGTTCGGAGCTGGTCCAGGGCGGCGAGCGCTCGGCCGCGCCGAACCGCCGCCGCAAGCGCCGGGCCTGACCCCCGCGTAGCCCCACCGAGGGGCGCCGCTTTCACGTGAAAGCGACGCCTCTGATCAGTGTGTTCACCATCCGAAATAGACGGCCGGAATCGTTGCGCGGCTACAATGTAGTGGAAACTTCGTACTTCCTATTTTAGAAGTTTGAGCTACGATCAGAGCATCCAGCCCCCGCCGAGGAGATCGCCGTGATGTCGTTCCTGCTCGCGCAAGTCCCGGCCGCCGTAGCGAACCCCACCCCCGCGGCGTGGCGGGTCATCACCAAGATGGCCTACTTCGCGGGGTTGATCGGGACCATCGGCGCCACGATGCTCCACCTGCTCGTGCTGCGCCCGGTCCTCGAGCGACAGTCCGTCGACCCCGCGGACCGGGCGGTGCTGCACCGCCGGACGAGCCTGCTGCTCGCGATCGCCGGCACCTGGTACCTCGTCGCGCTGTACTTCCAGATCGCCGGTAAGGCCGCCCGCGTCAAGGGTGTCGAAATCCCGTACGGCCGCGCGCTGCAGCCCGCGTCGATCTGGAAGTACGTCACCGTGCCCGCCAAGAAGGGCGAGTGGGTCTCGAGCGGCGCGCTGACCCTCACGCAGTACCTGCTCTGGGGTGCGTCGGCCGTCGTGCTGATGCTGCTGTGGTCACCGAAGCTGCGCGCGCACCTCACCGGGATCGCCTTGGCCGGTCTGGTTCTGTCCTTTGTGGCCTACCAAGTCACCCTGCTGCCGACCGACTTCGCGAAGGAAACCGCCGACACGCTCGTCGACGGCCTGCTGGACCACCTGCACGTCTCGGCCGTGTCCACCTGGGTCGGCGGGATCGCCGCCCTCGTCGTGCTCGCTACCGCGCGACGACGGCTCACGCCCGGCGCGGGCGGCACGTGGGCGCAGATCTGGACGCGGTTCAGCACCGTCGCGCTGTGTGCCGTCGGCTGCCTGCTGATCAGCGGCCTGTACCTCGCGTGGTCGCTCGTCGGCAGCCCCGGCGAGCTGCTCACCACCAGCTTCGGCCGGTTCCTACTGGTCAAGGTCTGCCTGGTGGCGACCATGATCGGCGTCGGCGGGCTGAACGAGTTCGTCCTCATGCCCCGCATCGCGCGGGCCCGCCGGGCGGGTGAGGAGGGCTCGGTGTTCCGCCTCGCCCTGCAGGTTTTCCCCGGTCTGGTCGCCGTGGAGGTCGTGCTCGCGGTGGGTGTGCTCTTCGTGCTCTCGTTCCTGACCGGCTCGGCCCGCGTCGAAGCCGGCGACCCCGACCCGACGCTCAGCGGCGGCATCGTCGGCATCGGCGTCCTGCTGGCCGTGCTGCTCGCGATCTCCTTCGTCACCACGGCGAAGGTCAGCGAACGGCTCTCCCGGCCCGCCGCCGCACCGGCCGCCGAACCGGTGCCCGAATTCTGACCCCTACGTCCCAGGAGGACCCAGCTCCATGACCGACCTCGCCTCCGAGCGCGCCCACTTCGTCGGGGGCACGCCGTTCTTCGCCTCGCAGCACGACCAGCGCCTGTTCTACGCGCTGTACGTGCCCAAAGACCACACGCCGGCCGCCGAACCGCTGCCGCTCGTGGTCATCCAGCACGGCACCGGGCGGTCGGCCGAGCTCTACCGCGACCGCTGGAAGGAGTTCGCGATCGAGCGGCGCTGCGTCATCCTCACCCCGCTCTTCCCGGCCGGGCTGATGGAGCCGGGGGAGCTGCACAGCTTCAAGTTCCTGGAGTACCGCGGGCTGCGCTTCGACGAAGAGCTGCTGCACATCGTCGACGAGGTCGCCGCCGGCTTCAACGTCCGGCCCGATCGCTTCTACCTGCACGGTTTCTCCGGCGGTGGCCAGTTCGCGCACCGGTTCTGCTACGCCCACCCCGACCGGCTCGCCGGCGTGTCGATCGGCGCGCCGGGGCGGATCACCCAGCTCGACGAGAGCCTCCCGTGGTGGCTCGGCACCGGGGGCTTCGAGGAGCGCTTCGGCATCCGGATCGACCTCGACGCGCTGCGCCGCGTGCCGGTGCAGATGGTCGTCGGCGCCGAGGACACCGAGTCCTGGGAGATCATGAACCCCGGCGGTCCGAACTGGATGGACGGCGTGGAGGAGACCGGCGACACCCGGGTCGCGCGGCTGGAAACCCTGCGCGACAACTTCGTCTCGCAGGGGATCCCGGTGCGGTTCGACGTCGTCCCGGGCGTCGCCCACCGCGGCACCGGGGTGGTGCCGGTGGTGCAGGACTTCTTCGGCGGCCTGCTCGCCTCGGCGGCGAGCGCGCGATGACCGGCGCCGTCGAGTCCCTTGTGGACGATCTCGCCGCCCGTGGCATGCGCGTGCATTCCCTGCTGGTGCACCGGCACGGCGAGCTGACACTCGACCGGTGGCAGTGGCCGCACGAGCCGTCGCTGCGGCACAAGCTCCACTCGGCCACCAAGAGCTTCACCGCCACCGCCGTCGGGTTCGCCGAGGCCGAGGGGCTGCTGGAGCTGGAAGACCCGGTCGCCGGCTTCTTCCCGGGCCTCGACACGCGGATGCGCGTGCGCGACCTGCTGACCATGCGGACCGGGCACGCGCGCGGGCTCTCCGGCGCGACGACCCGGCTGCGCAAGACCGGCTGGGTCGGTGAGTTCCTGGAGGAGCCGGTCGTCGACCGCCCGGGCCGCGGGTTCCGGTACAGCAGCACGACGAGCCACGTCCTGTCGGCGATCGTGCAGGAGGTCGCCGGCGTGCCGGTGGACGAGTACCTGCGGCCGCGGCTGTTCGAGCCGCTCGGCATCGACGACTACACGTGGGAACGCGACCCGGCCGGTGTTTCCAGCGGGGGCAACGGGTTGTCGCTGCGTCCGCACGACCTGCTCTCGTTCGGCGTGCTGTACCTGCAGGACGGCGTCCGGGCAGGCCGCCGCGTGCTGCCCCCGGGCTGGGTGGGCAAGGCGTCCGCCCTGCACGTGCGGCGCGCGGTGAGCGGGGAGTGGAACGGCAAGGAGCTCGTGCCACCCGGCCCGGACGCCGTCTCGGACTCCGGGTACGGCTACCAGTTCTGGGTGAGCGAGGACGGCATCTACACCGCGTCCGGCCTGTTCGGCCAGGAGTGCATGGTGTTCCCGCGGTACGGCGCGGTGGTCGTCGTGACCGGCGCGATGCCGGACCCGACCTACCACGACCTGCCGCGAATGCTGCGTGCGGCGTTCCGGCGGGCCTTCGCCGCCGACGAAGACCTCGACGTGCGCTCGAACTGGATCTCGACGGAGCCCGAAGCGCTGGAGTCGCGTGTGGACGCTCCCGTTTTCGAGCGGGGCTACGACTTCGGGCCGAACGACCAGAGCGTCCGCTCGCTCACGGTGGAGGCCGGCACCGATGCCGTCCGGCTGCGGATCGAGGACGATCTCGGGACGCACCCGGTCGAGCACGGCCTGGGAAAGTGGGTGCCACAGCGGACGGGCGTCAGCGTGGGGCGGCTGCACCACTCCTACCAGGACGACGCGGCGCCGATCCTGGCCGGCGCGCGCTGGGCGTCGCCGGAGGTCCTGGACCTGACGTGGCACTTCCTGGAAGGCCCGTTCATCGACCGGCTGACCCTGCGGTTCGACGGCGACGACGTCGTCCTCGAGCACCGGGTCAACTGCAACTCGGGCCCCACCGAGCTGCCGCCCGCGCGGGGGACCAGCCGTGCTTGACGCCGCCCTGCTCGAGCGGGCCCGGGACGTCGTGTCCCGGCACCTGCCGCCGACGCCGCTGATCCCGTACCCGCGGGCCGGGCTCGACGTCCCGGTGTACCTGAAGTACGAGGGCGCCCAGCCGATCGGCGCGTTCAAGGTCCGGGGCGCGCTGGCGGCGCTCACCGCGTACGCGGGTGAACGGGTCGTCACGGCGTCGGCGGGGAACCACGCCCTCGGCATCGCCCACGGCGCGCGGCTGCTTTCGGCGACGGCCACCGTGGTGGTGCCGAAGACCGCGGCCGCGGTGAAGGTCGAGGCGCTGCGGCGGTACCCCGTGGAGCTGGTGCAGGCGGGCGACGACTTCGACGGCGCCGAGCGGCACGCGCTGGCCCTGGATGGTCGTTATGTCTCCGCGTACAGCGACCCGCACGTCATCGCCGGGCAGAGCACGGTGGTCACCGAGGTGGCGCAAGCGCTGGACGAGCCGTTCACGATCGTCGTCCCGGCCGGGGCCGGCGGCCTGCTCTCCGGCGTGGCGCTGGGGGCGCGGCACGCGGACATCCGGGTCGTCGGGGTGGAAGCGCTCGCTTGCCGCGCGCTGTCGACCGCGGTGGCGGCGGGGCGCGTGGTGCCGGTGGCGATGGGGGAGACCATCGCCGACGGGCTGGCGGGCAACCTCGCCGCGGACGCGCTGACGCCGGGTATCGTCCGCGAGTGCGGGGTCCGGCTGGTCGCCGTGGCCGAGGCCGCGATCCGCCGGTCGGTCCGCGAGTTCGTCACTTCGGCGGGCCTGGTGGCCGAGGGCGCTTCGGCGACGTCGCTGGCCGCGCTGCGCGAAGGCCTCGTCCCGCTCGACCGGCCCGTCGTGCTGGTCGTTTCCGGCCGCAACATCGATCTGGGCCTGCTGACCACGATCCTGGGAGAGCGATGATCACCACGACCGACTACCACACCGCCGGCGAGCCGTTCCGGATCGTCACCGCGGGGGTGCCCGACATCCCGGGCGCGACGGTCCTCGACCGGCGGGCGACCGCCCAGGCGTCGGCCGAGATCGACGCCGTCCGGCAGCTGCTGGTGCAGGAGCCGCGCGGGCACGCCGACATGTACGGCTGCTTCCTCGTGCCACCCGATGACGACGGCGCGGAGTTCGGAGTTCTGTTCTGGCACAAGGACGGTTACTCGACGGCGTGCGGGCACGGCACGATCGCGCTCGGCGCGTGGGCGGTGCGCACGGGCCGGGTCGCCGCGGCGCCCGACGGGGACACCGAGGTGGTGATGGACGTGCCGTCGGGGCGGGTGACCGCCGTCGTGACCTGTGCCGGCGGCGTAGTGCGGGAGGTGGCGTTCCGGAACGTGGACGCGTACGTCATCGGCCGGGACGTCGAGGTGGGCTCGGTCCGCGTCGACGTCAGCTACGGCGGGGCCATCTACGCGTCCGTGCCGGCTTCTTCGGTGGGGCTTTCGGTTTCGCCCGCGGACTGCACCGCGCTGATCGCGGCGGGGCGCGAGATCAAGCGGGGACTCGCCGGGACGTCGTGGGCGTCGCACGAGGACAGCCGCTTGAGCGGGATCTACGGCACGATCTTCTACGACGACCTCGGTGACACGCCTTCGGGACCGCACCAGCGGAGTGTCACGATCTTCGCCGACGGTCAGGTCGACCGGTCGCCGTGCGGCTCCGGGACGTCGGCGCGGCTGGCGCTGCTGGCGGCGGAGGGCCGGCTGCCCGCGGGCGCGGTGCTGACGCACGACTCGATCATCGGGACCAGGTTCACCGGGCGGGTGCTCTCCGGCGGCGCGTCGGTGGCCACCGAGGTCTCGGGAAACGCTTACCAGACGGGCGAGTGCACGTTCGGCCTCGACCCGGAAGACGACCTCGGAAGGGGGTTCGTGCTGCGATGAGCACGACCATCGTGGGTGGCGGCAACATGGGCGAGGCCCTGCTGGCCGGACTGTCCTCTTCGGACGTGACTGTGGTCGAGCAGTCTTCGTCGCGCGCCTCGTACCTGAGTTCGCGCTACGGCGTCCCGGTGTCCGAACTGGAACCGGCGGTGTCCAAAGCGGACACAGTGTTCCTGGTGGTGAAGCCCTACCACGTGGCGGCGCTGCTCGACTCGATCGCCGGGCACGTCCGGCCGGGCCAGCTGATCGTGTCGGCGGTGGGCGGCACGCCGACGGGGAGCATCGAGGCCCGCCTGCCGGGGGCGCCGGCGGTGGTCCGGAGCATGCCGAACCTCCCGGTCTCGGTGGGAGCGGGCACGATAGCGATCAGCGGCGGCCGGCACGCGACTTCGGAAGACCTCGACCGCGTCCGGGCGATGCTGGCGCCGCTGGGCCGGGTGGTGGAGGTGGCGGAAAGCCAGCTGGACGCGGTGACAGCGTTGTCGGGCGGCGGCCCGGCGTACTTCGCACTGCTGGCGGAGGCGATGATCGACGCGGGAGTGCTGGCGGGCCTGCCGCGGCCGTTGGCGGAGGAGCTGGTCCTGGCGACGGCGGCGGGAGCGGGCCGCATGCTGGGTTCCCCGGACGCTGATCCGGCCGCGCTGAGGGCGGCGGTGTGCAGCCCGGGCGGAACGACGATCACGGCGATCCACGAGCTGGAGAGCCGAGCGCTACGGGCATCGGTGATGGCGGCGGTGGTGGCGGCGAGAGACCGGTCGATCGAGATGGGCCGCTGAGTACTGCGTGATCGGGCCCGTGACTCGCGTGCTCGAACACGTCATCCGCGTGACTGGAGCCGGAACTCGCGTGATTGAAGCCGCAACTCGCGAGCTCCGGCCCGAGTCACGCGAGTTCCGGCTCCGATCACGCGACTTACGGCTCCAGTCACGCGAGTTCCGGGCCTGATCACTCGAGTTCCGTGTCAGCCATGTGAGACCCAGCCGAGTTTCGCGGGTTTGACACACCGATGCCGGCACGGCGGGGTGAATGACTCGGCGCGCGCCGTGTGGCTGCCCGGCTTTGTGCCGTTCGGCTTGCGGCGGCGGGCTTTGCGACAGCTCGGCCGGCGGCGGAATACCCCGGCGGCCCGGCTGACGGCGGCAAAGCTCTCCGGCGGTCGATCGAGATGGGCCGCTGAGCCCGAGCCGGCCGCAGGACGGTTGTGCGAAGCAGCCGGAGGCCCACACCCCCACAGAGCAGGCCCCACCCTCCCTGGGGGGCGTGCCCATGTCCAGTCTATCGGCGAGCACCGACAAGATCGGCCGAAAACTCCTCAGGCGGCCGATTCATCCACAACAGGCCGACCCTGGGGAAACCGCGGTCAGGTTCGGCGGGAGCGCATGTCCCGCGGCGCCAGCCGGTCGCGTAGCTCCGCCAAAAGCTCCGTGTTCGCCGACACCGCGCCCGGGTCTCGCTTGGCCAGCGCCAGCAGCAGGCAGTCCAGCACCAGCGTCGCGCTCAGGCCTTCCTGGGTGAGGCCCGTCGGGGACATCACCGTCGGCAGGGTCACGTCGACCAGACTGTCCAAAGTGGCGCCTAGCGAGTCGGTCAGGAGGAGGACGCGGGCGCCCGCCGAACGGGCGTGGCGGGCCGCCGTCGTCATGTCCGGGAGCAGGCGGTCCGGGGCGTTGAGCACGAAGACGTCGCCCGGCTCGAGCAGGAGCAGCTCGTCCGCGAGCCGGAAGCCCGTCGCCGACGTGCTGCGGGCCCGGCGGCCCAGGCGCTGCAGCCGCGTCGCCAGGTAGCGCATCGGCAGCTCCGAGATGCCGAGGCCGTACCCGAGCACCTCGCGCGCGCCGGCGAGCAGGTCCACCGCCGCGGCGAACGCGGGCTCGCTGATCAGCCGCCGGGTTTCGGTGAGGCGGTCCACCGACTCCGCGAGCAGCTGGTCGAGCTGGGCCGCCGAGTCGTCGCCGGCCTCCTCGACGCGGTGTCGCAGCCGGGTGGCCGGCGTGTCGGACACGACGTGCCGGCCCACCTCGCGCTTGAGCTCGGGCAGCCCCGAATAACCGAGGGACTTCACGGTGCGCACGACGGTCGCGTCGCTGGTGCCGCTCAGCTCCCCGAGCTCCCCGGCGGTCGAGAGCACGATCATCCCGGGGTGCTTCCACAGGTATTCGGCCACCCGCCGCTCGGCGGCCGACAGGCTGCCGATCCGCAGGCCGATCCGCTCGGCCAGCGGGGCCTGCGCTTCGTCGTGACCGCTCACTCGCCGAAGCCTACCCAGCACCACCGGGCTTCCGGCGGAACCCTGGTCAGCGGGGCACGGCGTCGTGCCGGAACCGAGACGCGGACCCCTTTGTGAGTCTCGGAACCCGCACGTAGCGTCGGCGGCGAAGGTGCCGCGGACGAGGAGCGAACTGCATGCGGGCGGAGCTCGCCGAGGAAGTCCGGTTGTCCCCGGGGCGTCGCGCGTGGACCGTCGGCGTGATGTGCACGGCGGTCGGCCTGGTGATCGCCATGGTGACGATCGTCAACGCCGCCCTGCCCGCGCTGGCCGCCGACACCGGTGCGAGCCAGGCGGAGCAGACCTGGATCGTCGACGTCTACACGCTGGTGCTGGCCGCGCTCGTGCTGCCGGCGGGCGCGCTCGGCGACCGGCGCGGGCGCCGCGGGGTGCTCGTCGCGGGCCTGGTCGTGTTCGCCGCGGGCTGCGCGGCGCCGGTGTTCCTCGGCACGTCGACGTGGCTGGTCGTGGCCCGCGCGGTCACCGGCCTCGGCGCGGCGATGATCATGCCCGCGACGCTGTCGATCATCAACGCGAGCTTCCCGCCGGAGCGCCGCGGCCGGGCCATCGGGATCTGGGCCGCGGTGGCCGGCGTGGGCGGGCTCGGCGGGCTGGTGCTCGCCGGGGTGCTGCTGGAGCACTTCTCGTGGCACTCGGTGTTCCTCGGCCCGGCGGTGCTGTCCGTGCTCCTGGTGGCCGCGAGCCTTACCGTGCCGACGTCGCGCGACCGCCGGCCGCAGGCGTTCGACGTCGTGGGCGGGGTGCTCGGCGCCCTGGCGATCGGCGCGGTCGTGTTCGGGATCCTGCGGGTCGCCGACCTCGGCTGGGGCAGCGGGGTGGTGCTGGGGTCGATCGCGGCGGGCCTGGTGCTGGCCGGGCTGTTCGTGGCCTACGAGCTTCGGTGCGCGGCGCCGCTGCTGAACGTCCGGTTGTTCGGCAACGCGGCTTTCGCGGCCGGCTCGATCTCGGTGACCGTGCAGTTCACCGCGGCGTTCGGCATGTTCTTCGCGCTGGCCCAGTACCTGCAGCTGGTGCAGGGGTATTCGGCGTTGAAGTCGGGGCTCGCGCTGTGGCCGGTGGCGGTTTCGCTGTTCCCGCTGTCGCTGGCGTCGGCGCCGCTGGTCCGCCGGTTCGGGCTGCGCGCGGTGACCTGCGTGGGGCTCGCGGTGATCGTCGTGGGCATGGTGCTGATCGGGGCGCTGGACGCCGGTAGCGGCTACGGCGAGCTGGCGATCGCGGTGTGCGTGCTGGGCGCGGGGATCGGGGTGACGGCCCCGGCGGCCACGAGCGCGATCCTCGACAACGTCCCGCCGGCCCAGTACGGCGTGGCCTCGGCGGTGAACGACGCGACGCGCGAAGTCGGTGCGGCACTGGGGATCGCGCTCGTGGGCAGCGTGCTTTCCGCGGGTTACACGGATTCGGTGCGCACGGCGACGGCCGCGCTGGCCCCGGCCGCGCGTGACGCGGCGGAGGGTTCGCTCGCGGGCGCCCTGACGGTGGCCGGACAATCGGGCCCGGCCGGTGGCGCCCTGGCCGCGTCCGCGCGGGACGCCTTCACCCACGGCATGGCGGTCAGCATGGGGGCGCTGGCCGCGGTGCTGGTCGTCGGCGTGCTCGCGGTGGCGGTCCTGCGGCCCCGGTGACCGGCTACGCCCCGGTTTCCGCCAGGACGTCCGGCAGGCCCTCGGTCAGCATCCGCCGCCGGATCCGGTGTAGCAGCCGGGCCATGAAGAACCCGCCGACGCCCTGAAACCCGGTGTGGCGGTAGGTGAGCCGGGTCCCGGCGGGGGTCTCCTCGAGCTGGCAGGTCACCGTGCTCGGGGTGTCGGCTTCCTGGTTGCGCCAGCTGAAGCCGAGCAGTTCGGGTTCCTCGACGGCGAGTACCTCGCAGCGGACGACGCCGTCCCAGCCCGGCACCGGTCTGCCGACGAACCGGAACTTCGTGCCGACCCGGGGGACGAAGCCTTCGGGCCGGCCGCCGCGGCCGGTCGAGGTCCACTTCGGCACCAGGGCCGGGTCGGTGAGGGCGTGCCACACCAGGGCCCGGGGGTGGGGGTAGTCCCGGACGATCTCGAATCCGCTCATCGGTCTCTCCGTTCGTTACAGTCACTATAAATAATACACCTGCTGTAAGATGGCGGTGTGTCGAAGACGGAATCGCTGCGAGAGCGGCGCAAGCGCGAGCTGCGGCAGCTGCTGTCGGACACCGCGACCCGGATGTTCCTGGCGCGGGGGTTCGACGAGGTGCGGGTCGCCGATGTCGCGCGGGCGTGCGGTGTCACGGAGAAGACGGTCTTCAACCACTTCGGCAGCAAGGAAGCCCTGCTGGCCGACCGTTGGGACGCCCAGACCGACGACCTGTGCACGCGGCTGGCCGACCCGGCGACCGAGCCGGTCGACGCCGCGCTGGCCGTGCTGGGCGGAGAGCTCGACTTCCTCGTGGCGTCGGCGAAACAGCACGGCTGGGCGGAGATCCGCCGGTTCGGCGAGCTGATCCGGGCCACCCCGGCTTTGGTGGCGCACGCCCGCGAAGCCCGCGACCGCCTGACGGAGGCGGCGGCTGTGGCATTGGCCGCGCGATGGGGAAAGCCGCCGGAGGACGCTGGTGCCGGGATCACGGCCGCGGCGTTGGCGGGACTGTGGCAGGTGTACGCGGGCAGTCTCGAACGCAATCTGTCGGCGGCGAAAGGGGTGCGGGTGGTCCGGGCCGATCTTGTTCAGGCGGCGGAGGTGCTGCGCCGGGGGTTGTGACGGGCGGGCGGCATCTGTCGGCGGCGGGGGATGGGCTGCGCTGTGGAGCGGCCGCCGCGCGCGGCTCCCGGCGATGGCGCGATGGGGTGCGCAGTGGTGAGGCTGGCCGCGCGCTGCTCCGGCGGCGGGGGTTGGGCTGTGCCGGGGTGAGGCTGGCCGCGCCCAGCTCCGGCGGCGGAGGCTGGGCTGTGCCGGGGTGAGGCAGGCCGTGCGCTGCTCCCGGCGGCGGGGTCTGGGCTGCGCAGTGGTGAGGCTGGCCGCGCGCTGCTCCGGCGGCGGGGGCTGGGCCGCGCCGTCGAATGGCTGCCGCGCGCAACTCCCGGCGGCGGCGCGATGGGCTGCGCCGCGGAATGGCCGGTCGCGCGCATATCCGCGGGCCGGGCGTGCTTCGAATCCAGCCGCCGTGTGGCGGCGAGCGGCCTAAACCTCGGCCCCGGCCCGCCCCACATGCGGGTCATCCATCGGCAGCCACACACCCTCAGCCTCGATGCCCACCGCCCCGACGCCGTCGGCCAGTGCGGCGAGCACCGCCCGTACCGCGGGCCGGGTTTCGTCACGTCGGGACACCAGGGACCACGTCCAGTACGGTGCCGGGGCCACCACCGAACGACGTGCCAGGTCCGGCGGGGTCGGTGTCGTCTGGTTCTTCGGGTTGTTGAGCACCGGGCGCCGCAAGCGGCGGACGTGGTCGAAGAACGCCGCGCCCGTCGAGCCGCCGTCCTGGGTGCGCACCACCTCTGCGCCGGTCGCCTGGGCGAACTCCGAGGCGTAGGCGTTCCAGGACGCCCAGCTCGTCGTGTCCGCGTCCACCAGCACGACCACGTCCGCCGCGGGCACGTCCGACGGGTCGGTGCCGATCGCGTAGAGCCGGTCCGCGCCCATCAGCCGAGCTTCCAGGTCGTGCTCGGCCAGGTCGGCCGCGCGGGCCCAGCAGATCGCCAGGTCGATGCTGCCGTCGGCGACGCGGCTCAGCTGCGTGTGCGACGGCAGCACCCACGGGTCGACGTGCAGCTGCGCCACCCCGGCCACCCGGTCCAGCAGGTCGGCGGGGCGCCAGTTGACGTAACCCAGCCGCACCGGTTCGCGCGCGGCGATGCCCGCCGCGGTCCGGCGCAGCTCGTCCGCCTGCGCGAGCAGCGCGTGGACCTGGGGGAGCAGTGCCTCGCCGCACTCGGTGAGCGTGACCGACCGGCGGTCGCGGTCGAACAGCCGCACGCCGAGGTCCCGTTCAAGGGCCTTGATCTGCTGGGACAGCGAAGGGCCGGCGATGCGCAGCCGCTCGGCGGCCCGGCCGAAGTTCAGCTCTGTGGCGACGGCCACGAAATACCGAAGCTGGCGTAGCTCCATCCCGGCAGCTTAATGCGGTGGGAGCCGCGGCCTCCCACCTGGGAGCGAACCGGTCGTGGCGCACCGGTTCCGCCCGGCACATCCTCGGCTCAGGAACCACCACCCCACAAGGAGAACCCATGAGCACCCAGAAGGTCGCGGTCGTCACCGGCGCTTCGCAGGGCATCGGCGCGGCCGTCGTCGAGGCGTACCGGAAGCTCGGTTACGCCGTCGTCGCCAACTCGCGGTCCATCACCCCCTCGGGGGACGCCGGGATCCTGGCCGTCGCGGGCGACATCGCCGATCCCGCCGTCGGCGCCCGCGTGGTCGAGCAGGCGCTGGCCACCTTCGGCCGCGTCGACACGCTGGTCAACAACGCCGGCGTCTTCGTCGCGAAGCCCTTCACCGAGTACACCGCCGAGGACTTCGACCTGGTGACCGGCGTGAACCTGCGCGGCTTCTTCGAAGTCACCCAGCGGGCCATCGCCGCCATGCTCGAGACCGGCGGCGGGCACGTCGTCAACGTGACGACCAGCCTGACCGACCACGCGAACAGCGCCGTGCCGTCCGCGCTCGCGTCGCTCACCAAGGGCGGTCTGAACTCGGTCACCAAGGCCCTCGCGATCGAGTACGCGACGCGGGGCGTGCGGGTGAACGCGGTGTCGCCCGGCATCATCCGCACCCCGATGCACCCGGCCTCCACGCACGACGCGCTCGCGGGCCTGCACCCGGTCGGGCGGATGGGGGACACCGGCGACATCGTCGACGCCGTCACCTACCTCGAAGGCGCGCCGTTCGTCACCGGCGAGATCCTGCACGTCGACGGCGGCCAGAGCGCGGGACACTGAGGTGACCGACATCCTCACCGGAGTCCTGGACGCGTGGCGGTCCGCGGTGGACGCCCACGAGCCGGAGCGGGTCGCGGAGAACTTCACCGAAGACGCGATCTTCCAGGGCCTGCACCCGTACCGCGTGGGCCGCGCCGGCGTCGCGGAGTACTACGCCGCGCAACCGCTCGGCATGACTGCGGACTACCGGATCGTCGAGACCCGCCGCCTGGCCGACGACGTCGTCCTCGGGTACGCCAGCGTGGACTTCGGCTTCCTCGACCGGGCGACGCTCTCGGTGCACCTGAGCGTGGTCGTCCGTCGCGAAGGCGGGCGGTGGCTCATCGCGCACTACCAGGTCTCACGGCTGTAGGAGCGGCCGCGAGGCGGTCCAGCCAGGGGAGGCGGCCGCGGTTGGGGACCGAGCGCAGCGGGTGTCCCGCCAGGCCCCAGCCGCCCAGCAGCTCGTTCGCCGCCGTCCACCCCGTGGTCGCCGCGCGCTCCATCAACGCCACCGGGAGGTCCACGCGGATCGTGTCGCCCGCCAGGACCAGGCCCGGCTCCGGGGTCACCACCGGTGGCCGGGACGCGAAGCCGCCCACCGGGAACAGCGGGCAGTCCTGCCGCGTCAGCGTCACCTCGCCGAGCACCCGGGCCTCGGCGGTCTCCGGGTAGAGCTCGTGCAGGCGCTTGTCCAAGCCCGCACCGTCGGACGCGTACGCGTGCACCTCCACCACCGAGCCGCCGGTCCGCCGGGTCCAGCGGCGCGCCTCGCCCTCGTACCGGTCGAGGACGCTGATGTTGTCCAGCGGCCGGAGCCCACCCGTGCCGAGGAAGGCCGGCCGGTCCGCCGCGACCGGCCGGTCGAGCCACAGCCGCCGGACGACGAACGGCGGCGCCGTCCGCAGCCCGTCGATCGCCGCCCGCCACGCCGGCGTGCCGAGATCCGGTGCCGCGGCCACGATCCGCCGCAGCCCCGGGACGTCACAGGCCAGCACGACGGCGTCGAACCGCGAGCCGTCGAGCCGGAACCCGCCGCCGTCGCGGGTGAGGCCGGAAACCTCGGTGCCGCACCGGATGTCGACGCGCCGCCCCGCCAAGTAGTCCGCCAGCGGATCCCACAACGCCTGCGGGAACGGCTCGGCGGGCACGTCGAAGAGCAGCCCCTCGGACGAGCCCAGGAAGTACAGGTGGAACATCGTCGCCAGCTCGGCCGCCGAAAGCTCGGCCGGATCGGCGAAGAAGCTGCGCGAGAACACCTCGAACGCCAGGTGCCGCGCCGCCGCCGGGAAGTTGATCGCGCCGAGGAACGACGCCGCGTCGAGGTGGTCGAGCTGCTCGTAGACGCGGGGGACGCTGACCGTCGCCAGCGGCAGCGCCTGCCGGCCGTCCAGCCGGAGCAGGTCCCGAGCGCGGAAAGTGGGGCTACGCAAGGCGAACGCCAGCGCGTTCCACGGCGGGGTCCGCGGCAGCCCGGCGAAGGTGTCGGTCCGCCCGTGCGGGTCGACCAGCGGGTAGTCCGGCACCGGGACGAGCCGGTCCAGGCCCGGGTCGGTGCGTGAAAGCAGGGCCCGGAGGTTGTAGTACTGCCGGAAGAAAGCGTGGAACCCGCGGCTCATCGTGACCGCGGTGCCGTCGGGAAGCCGCTCGGGCCAGCCACCCGCGCGGCCGCCCAGGTGGGCTTCCCGTTCGAACACCGTGACCTCGACGCCGCGTTCGGCCAGCCCGGTCGCCGCGGCGAGCCCGGCGATGCCACCCCCGACGACGGCGGCGCGTGGCCGGCGGCCGAGCAGCCCGGCGTCGAGGAGACCGCCGGGCGCCGGGAGCAGCTGGGCGCGGTGGTCGATCACGGCGCCGTGCCCAGTACCGTGTGGACGATCCCGCGTGACCAGCCGGGCATGGTCCCGGTGCGGACGTCGGTGAAACCCGCCCGGCTCAGCCGGTCGCAGAGAGCCGAGACACCGTCGAAGGCCAAGACGCTGCGGCGCAGGTGCCGGTAGAGGGTGGCGTCACCGGTGGCGACCCGGCCGAGCGGGAGGACGATGGCGCCGCACACCGCGTTCCACACCCAGCGCGCGCGGCGGGAGTCGCGCACCGAGTACTCGTGCAGCGCCAGCTGTCCGCCGGGGCGCAGCAAGCCGCGCAGGGCGCGCAGGGTGGCGTCCGGGTCGGCGACGTTGCGCAGGAGGTACGCGGCGAGGATCACGTCGAACGGGCCTTCGGGCGGCGCTTCGACCGGGGTGTGCCGGAACTCCACTGTGGACGGCCAGCTCTTCGCGCGGGCCCGCTCGAGCATCGCGGCCGACGCGTCGATCGCGGTGATCCGCGCGTCCGGGGCGATCGCCAGCAGCGCGGCCGTCGACGCGCCGGTGCCGCAGCCCGCGTCGAGGATCCGCAGCCCGGAGTGGCCGGGCCGGACGAGCCGGCGCGCCGAGAGGCGCAGGTCGTGGTGGTAGCCGGGGTTCAGCCCGACGAGCCGGTCGTAGGTGGCGGCGCCGTGGTCGAACGCCCCGGGCACCTCCGCCCGGGGCAGGCCGTTGTCCTTCACGCGGTGTCCTTTCCCACACTGTCCTTTCGCGACTTCCCGCGTTCCCACAGGAGCAGGACCGCGGTGACGAGGGCATAGCCGAACAGGAAGTCCTCCACCGGGATGTCCCACGGGAACCGCCAGCCGGTGATGCCGTCGGGGGAGTAGCGGACGATCGGCGCCGACAGCTTGGTCAGCCAGCCGTCCACCGGGATCTGGAACGCGACGACGATCACCATGGTGACCCAGTAGGTGCCGCGCCGGAAGAGCCCGGTGCGCACCACGAACAGCTCCGCCGCGATCACCGCCAGCACGGCGGCGACCGCGGGAACCGTGTAACCCCAAGGCATCACCGCCGCACCCACCGCCGCACTCACTGCCGCACCCGCCGCCGGTCGAGCAGCGGCCGGGCCAGCCGCCGCAGCAGCTGCCCGGTCAGGTCGACGGCCTCGTAGGTCAGGACGCCGCAGATCGGCACCACGACGAAGAAGAGCACCTCTTCGAGCGGGATCCCGAACGGCACGCGCAGCCCGCTGACGAACCCCGGGTCGAAGTCCCAGACCCCGGCGGCGATGGCGATGGCGTCCCACACCAGGAAGACCAGCGCCACCGGCAGGACCGCCCGCGCCAGCCGGGCCGGCCGGCGGTAGACGCGGGCGCCGGCCAGCTCCAGCGGCAGCGTCACCAGGACGCACGCGCCGAGCACGAGCAGGTACTCCAGGCGGCCCACCTCAGCTCACCGCCGGGTGCCGGCGCCGGGCCCACTGCGCCCGCACGAGCGCGTCGCACGCCGCGACCAGCCGCCGGTGCCGGGGTACCCGGGCCCGCCCGGCGAAGACGTTGTACCCGGCCGCTTCGATGCGGTCCAGAATCCCTCCATAGAGGACATACGCGGTCCGCACGCAGGGCCGCGACGCCGGGTGCAGCATGGCGATGCCCGGCCGTGCCTGCGCGTAGACGCGGCGGGTGTGCGCGACCTGGTCGGCCAGCGCCCGCCGGACCGGCGCGTCGATCCGGCGCGTGCGGGCGCACCAGCCGAGCCGGTCACGGTCGACACCGGCCGCGGCGAGTTCGTCGGCCGGCAGGTACACCCGCCCGCGGTCGAGGTCCTCGGCGACGTCACGCAGGAAGTTGGTCAGCTGGAAGGCTTTCCCGAGTGCCGCGGCCCGCGGCGCGGCCTCCTCGCGCGGGACGACGGTGCCGAGGATGGGCAGCACCTGCAGCCCGATGACCTCGGCCGAGCCGTGCACGTACTCGTCGAGCGCGGCGCGGGTGGCGTAGCCGGTCACCGTGAGGTCCATCCGCATCGAGGCGAAGAACGCGCGGAAGTGCGCCTCCGCGATGGCGTAGCGGGTCGCGGTGTCGATCACGGCGATGCGCAGCGGGTCGTCGCTGGTCCCGGCGGCGAGCTCCTTCAGGAACCCTTCTTCGACGTCGAGCAGGGTGGCGGCGATCGAGTCGGGGGTGGCGCCGGGTTCGGGTTCGTCGACGAGGTCGTCGAGCCGGCGGGCGAACCCGTAGAGCGCGTGGACGGCGGGGCGCTGCGCGGGCGCCAGCATGCGGGTGGCCAGGAAGTACGTGCGGCCGTGGCGGGCGTTGAGCTCGCGGCACCGCCCGTAGGCGGCCCGCAGCTCCGGGCGGGTGATGCCGGCGGCGTCGAGCTCGCGGCGGGTCACCGGAGGACTCCGGTGATCCGGTCGGCGGCGAGCCGGCCGGACAGCAGCACGGTGGGCACGCCGACCCCCGGCACGGTCCCGCCGCCGGCGAGCACGACGTTTTCCGTGCCCGGCGGCAGGTTCCGCGGCCGGAACGGTCCCGTTTGGACGAACGAGTGCGCGTAGCTGAACGGCGTGCCCGCGACCATCCCGCGACGCGCCCAGTCCGCCGGGCCGAGGACGTGCCACGCCTCCGGCTCGAACCCCGGCAGCAGGTCCGCGCGGACCCGGTCGAGGATCTCCTTGGCGTACGGTTCCGCTTCGCTGTCCCAGTCCCGCGGTCCACGCTGGAGGTTCGGGACCGGCGCCAGGATGGAGAACAGCTGCCGCCCGGGCGGCGCGAGCCCGGGGTCGGTCGCCGTCGGGCGGGTGATGAGCAGCGACGGGTCGCTCATCGGCAGCCCGTCGGAGATGAGCTCGCGGAAGGTCGACGCCCAGCCGTGGCCGAAGGAGATCGTGTGGTGCCCCACCGGCCAGTCCCCGGGCCCGCCGGTGTGCAGCACCAGCGCCGACGGCGCCGGGCGCAACGGGACCGGGCGGCGCGGCGCGCGGCCGAGCAGCCGGTAGCTCTCGTGCGGTTCGGTCGTCAGGACGACGGCGTCCGCGGGAATCCGCCCGCCGGCCGTGACGACGGCGGTGACCCGGGCGCCCCGCCGTTCGAGCGCGGTCACCGCCTCGCCGAACCGGAACTCCACCCCGGCCCCTTCGGCGGCGCGGGCCATGGCCCGGGGCACCGCGGCCATCCCGCCTTCGGGGAAGTAGACGCCACCGACAGTGTCCATGTAGGAGATCACCGCGTACAGCGCGAGCGCCCGCATCGGCGACTCGCCCGCGTACAGCGCCTGGAACGTGAAGACCCGCTTGAGGCGTTCGTCGTCGAGGAAGGCGCCGATCTTCCGGTCCAGGCGCCGGAACCCGCCGAGCGCGACGAGCCGGGCGAGGTCGCCGGAGAGCAGGCCGAGCGGAGAGTCGATGTTGCTCGCCACGAACCGGCCGAACTCCGCCGCGTACAGCCGGGTCAGCCACGTGCGCAGCCGCCGGTACCCGGCCGCCTCGCCGGGCCCGGCGAACTCGCGGACGGCGTCGGTCATGCGCTCGGCGTCGGAGTGCACCGGCAGCACCGCACCGTCGGCGAACCGCGCGGTGTAGGCCGGGTCGAGCCGCGTCAGGCGGACGTGGCCGGCGAGCTCGGCGCCCGCCGCGGCGAAGGTGTCCGCGAGGATCGACGGCATCGTGAGCACGGTCGGCCCGGTGTCGAGGTGGTAGCCGCCGGTCTCGACCCGGCCGGTCCGGCCGCCCGGGCCGGGATCGCGTTCCACGACGGTGATCTGCCGGCCCCGGCCCGCCAGGTGCAGCGCGGCCGACAACCCGGCCAGGCCGGCTCCGACGACCACGACGTGGCCGGTGCGCCCGGCGACCGTCCTCATCGGACGCGCTCGGTGCAGCGGTTCGCGAGGACGGTGAGCACGGAAGCCGCTTGCCGCGGCAGGGAAACCTGGTCGATCGCTTCGAGCGCGCGCCGGACGCGGTCGTCGATGAACTTCTCCAGCTGGTCGCGCGCGCCGGTCGCGGTGATCAGCGCCCGCCACCGGTCGACGGCGCCGTCGTCGACTTCGGCCGCGGCGAGCAGCTCGGCGAAGCCGGCACGCTGGTGGTCGTCGGCGAGGTCCCGGGCCAGCACGACCACGCTGGACGCCTTGCGCTCGCGCAGGTCGTCGCCGGCGGGCTTCCCGGTGACGGCCGGGTCACCGAACACGCCCAGCAGGTCGTCGCGGAACTGGAACGCTTCGCCGAGCAGGCCGCCGTACGCGCCGAGCGCGGTGACGACGTCGGGTGCGCAGCCGGCCAGTGCCGCGCCGAACTCCAGCGGGCGGCGGACGGTGTAGTTGCCCGACTTGCGGCGGATGACGTCGAGCACCTCGGCCCAGGACGGCAGGGTGCGGGCGTCGTTCACGAGGTCGCCGAGCTGGCCCACGGCCAGCTCGGACCGCAGCACGTCGTAGACGCCCCGGCCGCGCGCGAGGGCGTCGGCGCCGAGCCCGCTTTCGGACAGCAGCTGCTCGGACCAGACGAGGAACAGGTCGCCCATCAGCACCGCGGCGGATTCGCCGAACCGGGCCGCGGAGCCGCTGAGCCCCTGCTCTTCGTGCCACCGGGCGAAGCGGACGTGCATCGACGGCCGCCCGCGCCGCCGCGCCGAGCCGTCCATGACGTCGTCCTGCGCCAAGGCGAAGCAGTGCAGCAGCTCCAGGCTCGCCGCCGCCTTCAGTGCGGCCGCGCTCTCCGGTCCGCCGCAGCGCCAGCCGGTGTAGGCGAACATCGGGCGCAGGAACTTGCCGCCGGTGACGAACTCGGCCAAGGCGGCCGGGGCCGGGGTGTCCAGCGCGTGGCCGGTGAAGTGCTCGCGCACCCGCTCGGTGACGAAGGCGTGGACATCGGACCCGCACCGCCGGCGCAGCGCGTCGAGCCAGGCGACCGCGCCGGTCGCACCGGCGGTCGGAAGCACCGTCATCGGACTCCTCTCGCCGTGTCGCGATGCAAAATCGATGCGCGAACTCGGCGAAGGCCAGTGACCCCGCCGGAACTCCTCGGCTGATACCCGGACTGTACTGGGGTAAACGTCGCTTCGCTCGGTGGAGCGCTGCGTTGCGGGTGCGATGCGGATCGGCCACCATGGACCGATGAACGTCAGCCGCCGCATCGTCGCCCGGTGGCCGCGACGCTGGCCCGTCCAGCCGTTCGCCGAACCCGTGTGGGCGAAGCAGGAACCGACCTACCGCGACTGTCCACCCGCCCTGATCGAAGCGGCGGGCAAGCGGGCTTCGGCCCGCCCGTCCGGCAACTGGTTCGTCGTCGCGGCGAGCCGGGAGGTGCGCGGTGACCGGCCGTTCGGCGGCACGGTCGGCGGCCGGGAGCTCGTCGCGTGGCGGGACAGCGGCGGCGAGGTCCGGATCGGCCCCGGCGCCTGCCCGCACCTGGGCGCCCCGCTCGCCGACGCGCGGGTGGACGAGGGCGGGCTGGTCTGCCGGTGGCACGGCCTGCGGATCGACGGCGCGCGGTGCGGAACGTGGTCCCCGGTGCCGGCGCACGACGACGGCGTGCTCGTCTGGGCCCGCTTGGACGCACTCGGCGGCGAGCAGCCGTCGCCCGCGCCGGTGGTGCCGGCCCGCCCGGAGGGTGCGGCCCGCATCGACGCCGTCGCGACGCTGACCGGGACGTGCGAGCCGGAGGACGTCGTGGCGAACCGCCTGGACCCGTGGCACGGCGCGTGGTTCCACCCGTACTCGTTCAGCCGCTTGCGCGTGCTCGAAGCGCCGGAGGGCATCGACGTGCCCGACGCCGAGGACCGCTTCCTCGTCGAGGTCACCTTCCGGCTCGCCGGCCGCTGGGGAGTGCCGGTGCAAGCGGAGTTCACCTGTCCGGAGCCGCGCACGGTGGTGATGCGGATCGTCGAGGGCGAAGGGGTGGGCAGCGTGGTGGAGACGCACGCGACCCCGCTGGGCCCGGGCCCGGACGGCCGCCCCCGCACGGCGGTCATCGAGGCGACGATCGCGGCGTCGGAGCGACGCGGGTTCGCGGCGGCGGCCAAGCTGGCCCCGGCGATCCGCCCGCTGATGCGCCACACGGCGACCCGGCTGTGGCGGGACGACCTCGCTTACGCCGAGCGACGGTACGCGTTGCGGTCGGGGTGAGGTTTGTGCCCGGGGAGCGGGGGTAAACAGCTCGCAGCGGTGCCCGCCCGGGGTTCGAGCTCAGCCCGTGACCTCCATGATCCGGGCAGCCGGGTGGGCACCGCTGTTCAGCTCCCGGCCGCGTCCAGGTGGCGGGCGAGTGCCTGCTGGTTCTCTGCGAGCCGCAGGCAAAGGTGCCGCAGCTGGGCCGTCTCGGCCGTCGTGAACCCGCGGAAGATCGCCGCCATCGCCAGCTGGGCCGGGCGGCGGAACTCCTCGAGCCAGGTCCGGCCGTTTTCGGTGATCCGCACCAGCACCGACCGCCGGTCGCGGGGATCCGGGATTCGCTCCGCGTGCCCGGCTCGTTCGAGCGTGTCGACCAGGCCGGTGACGTTGCGCGAGCTCACGCCGGCGGACCCGGCGAGGTCCTTGATGTTCGCTTCGGCCGTGCTGAGCCGGATCAGGACGTCGAGCGCGCCGGCGCTCAGGCCGCGGCCGCCGGAGCCGTGTGCGCGCAGCTGGTCGAGGCCGCGGGCGGCCGCGCGGACCGCCGCGGCCGCTTCGAGCACGCCGGTGTCTTCGCCGAGGGCGAACCCGGCCAGCGCGCCGCGGACGTCGGGGGAGTACAGGTGGTCGTCGGAGTCTTTGGCGAAGTCATTCATAGTGAAGCACTACATTAGTACGTACTTCCATATTGCTGTCAAGATCATGTCCGACGGGAGTCGTTTACCAGGGTTTCGCGCGCCGTTAGCCTCGGGCCCGGCACAGGTTCTCGAAGGCCCGCACATACTGACCCGGCTCTCCACCACGACACCCCCGGAGTCCCCATGACGGACGTCAACCGACGGCGTTTCCTGCAGCTGGCCGGCGGCACCGCCGCCCTTTCCGCGCTCTCCACGAGCATCGCCCGCGCGGCCGAGATCCCCGCCGCGCGGCGGACCGGCACGCTCCGGGACATCGAGCACATCGTGGTCCTCATGCAGGAGAACCGCTCGTTCGACCACTACTTCGGCACGCTGCGCGGCGTCCGCGGCTTCGGCGACCCGCGGCCGGCGACGCTGGCGTCGGGCAAGTCCGTCTGGGCGCAGTCCGACGGCAAGCGCGACATCCTGCCCTTCCGGCCCGAAGCGGACAACCTGGGCCTGCAGTTCATCCAGGACCTCCCGCACGGCTGGAACGACACGCACGCGGCGTGGAACGCCGGCAAGTACGACAAGTGGGTGCCCGCGAAGGGCTCGACCACGATGGCGTACCTGACGCGCGAGGACATCCCGTTCCACTACGCGCTGGCCGACGCGTTCACCATCTGCGACGCCTACCACTGCTCGTTCATGGGCTCGACCGACCCGAACCGCTACTACATGTGGACCGGGTACACGGGCAACGACGGCCAGGGCGGCGGCCCGGTCCTCGGCAACGACGAAAAGGGCTACTCCTGGACGACCTACCCCGAGCGGCTGGAGCAGGCCGGGGTGTCGTGGAAGATCTACCAGGACGTCGGCGACGGCCTCGACGCCGCCGGCGGCTGGGGCTGGATCGACGACGCCTACCGCGGCAACTACGGCGACAACTCGTTGCTGTACTTCAACTCCTACCGCAACGCCAAGCCCGGCGACGCGCTGTACGAGAAGGCGCGCACCGGCACGAACGCCAAGGCGGGCGAGGGTTACTTCGACCGGCTCCGGGCCGACGTCAAGGCCGGGAAGCTGCCGCAGGTCTCGTGGATCACCGCGCCCGAGGCGTTCTGCGAGCACCCGAACTGGCCGGTGAACTACGGCGCCTGGTACATCGCGCAGGTGCTCGACGCGCTGACGGCGAACCCCGAGGTGTGGAGCAAGACCGCGCTGCTGATCACCTACGACGAGAACGACGGCTTCTTCGACCACGTCGTCCCGCCGTACGCGTCGGCCGGTCAGTCCACTGTAGACACCGAGGGTGAGATCTTCGCCGGCTCGGCGGCGAACCCGGCCGGTCCGTACGGGCTCGGCCAGCGCGTCCCGATGCTCGTGGTGTCGCCGTGGAGCAAGGGCGGCTACGTCTGCTCGGAGACGTTCGACCACACCTCGATCATCCGGTTCATCGAGCGGCGCTTCGGCGTGCGCGAGCCGAACATCACGGCGTGGCGCCGCTCGGTGTGCGGCGACCTGACGTCGGCGTTCGACTTCTCGCGCACCGACGTCCGCGTCCCGGCGCTCCCGGACACGGCGGGCTACGAGCCGCCGGACCGCGAGCGGCACCCGGACTACGTCCCGGCGGTCCCGGCGCACAACGTGCTGCCGAAGCAGGAACGCGGGCTGCGTCCGGCCCGCGCGCTGCCGTACGACCTGACGGCGGACGCCCGCCTGGCGGACGGCAAGCTGACGGTGACTTTCGCCAACCACGGCCGCGCGGGCGCGACGTTCTACGTCGTCACGCCATCGGGGGAGCCGCGGACGTACACGGCCGGCGCGGGCAAGTCCCTGCCGGCGGCGTTGCCCGCGGCCGGTGCGTACGACTACACGGCGTACGGGCCCAACGGGTTCGTGCGCCAGTTCCGCGGCGGCGCGGCGGGGCCGGAGGTCGGCGTCCGCCAGGACGGTGGCGAGCTGGCGCTGGTGCTGACCAACAGCGGCACCACGACGGTGCGGCTGCAGGTGTCGGACGCTTACGGTCGTTGCTCGTCGACGCACCAGGTGCGGCCGGGCGCGCGGGTGGTCGAGCGCGTGGACACGCGGCGCAGCAACAACTGGTACGACGTTTCGGTCACGTCGGACCGGGATCCGAAGTTCCTGCGCCGGCTCGCGGGGCACGTCGAGACCGGGCGGGCGAGCACGAGCGACCCGGCGACGTTCACGAGCTGAGGTCCTTCCTGCCGCGGCGCCAGTCCGACGGGCTGGCGCCGCGGACCCGTTTGAAGGCCACGCTGAACGCGAACGGGTCGTCATAACCGACCGCCTTGGCGACTGCCGCGACGGTGTCTTCGGTGTCCCGCAACAGATCCGCGGCCAGCGTCATCCGCCAGCCGGTGAGGTAAGCCAGCGGCGGCTCGCCGACGAGCCGCGCGAAGCGGGCGGCGAACGCGGCGCGGGACAACCCGACCCGCGCGGCCAGCCCGGCGACCGTCCACCGGCCGGCGGGCTCGGCGTGCAGCAGGCGCAACGCTTCCCCGACTTCGGCGTCGTCCAACGCCCGGAACCACGGTGGGGGCGACTCGGCGCACCACGCGCGCAGGGCGAGAACCAGCACGAGGTCCAGCAACCGGGCCAGGACGGCGTCCTGGCCCGGTTCGTCGCGGGCGACCTCGACGGCGAGCAGGTCCAGCGCCGCCCGCGTCCGCGGTCCGGCCGGCACGACGGCCAGCGGTGGGAGCATGGCCAGCAGGCGTTCGGCGGCGACGCCGTGGAGTTCGTAGGCGCCCCGCAGCATCGTCGTGGCACCGGGGGCGCCGTCGCCGTACGTGCGAGGTGCCCGCGGGCTCACCTCCGCCGTGATCGGGTACTTTCTCCCGCCGCGGATCACGACCTGCGGCGCCGTGGCCGGGTCGTCCGCGATCGTGTAGCCCGTCGTGGAGACGAGGGCGATGTCGCCGGCCGCCAGGCGGACCGGGGGCTCGGCGCCGAGGCGCACGAACGCGTGCCCGCCGAGCGTGGCCACCAGGGTGAGCGGCGGGACGTCCGCGAACGTCATCGACCACGGCGGACGCTGGATCAGCTGCCGGACCAGCGCGTCCGCGGCGTGGGCCCGGTGCAGCAGGTCGCTCAGCACGTCCACGGCTCGACCCTAGACGATCGCAAAGGGATCATCGACGTTCTCCCATGGATCGTCTCGCGTGGTCGCGGTGGACTGACGGCATGACCACTCTGATCCTCGGCGGCACCGGCAAGACCGGCCGCCGCGTCGCCCGGCGCCTCGACGGCGCGCGGATTGCCTCCCGCGGCACCGGTTTCGACCTCGGCGACCCCGCCACCTGGGCGCTGTCCGGCGTCACGGCCGTCTACCTCGTGGAACCCGACCTGCGGGCCGGGCCCCGGCTCCCGCGTTTCATCGCCGACGCGGTCGCGGCGGGCGCGCGGCGGCTGGTGCTGCTGTCCGCCCCGCGCGCCGGCGAGGCCGGCCATCCGCTGCACGACGCCGAGCAGGCCGTCCGCGGCTCCGGCGTCGGCTGGACCATTCTGCACCCGAACTGGTTCGCGCAGAACTTCAGCGAAGGCCCGTGGGCGCCCGGGATCCGCGACGGCGTCCTGACGTTGCCGGCCGGTGACGGCGGCGCGCCGTTCGTCGACGCCGAAGACATCGCCGACGTCGCCGTGGCCGCGCTGACCGGCGACCGGCACCACGGCGAGGTCTACGAGCTGACCGGCCCGCGGGCGGTCGGCTTCGGGGAAGCGGTGCGGGTGATCGCCCGCGCGGCCGGCCGGAAGATCGAGTACGTCGACGTCGAGCCCGAGGCGTTCGTCGCCCGGCAGGTCGAAACCGGCGTCCCGCCGGCGGTGGCGCGGCTGCTCACGGGCTTGCTGGCGGACCTGCGCGACGGCCGGGGCGCCGACCTCGGCGACGGCGTCGAGCGAGCCCTCGGCCGGCCACCGCGGTCCTTCGAGGACTTCGCCGCCGCGACCTCCTGGACGTGATGCCCGCCTGAGCACGCGTGATGCCCCGCCAGACACACGTGATGCCCCGCTGGACACGCGTGATCGCCGTCGTCGCCCGTCCGGAAGGGTCGGTTCGCGTACCCGTGCGGTCGGTTCGCGTACCTGGAGGGTCGGTTCGCGTGCTTGGAGGGGCATCTCGCGTGATTGGGCGGGCATCACTCGTGATGGGCGGGGGCATCACGGGGGTTGCTGATCGTATCGGAAACCATATACGATCCTCGCCATCATTCGCGGGCGTCGAAGGAGCTGTCATGGCGAAAGGCATCGATCGTGAGCACCGCCGAGTCGTTCTCGCCGCGATGGCCGGGACCACCATCGAGTGGTACGACTTCTTCGTCTACGCCATCTCGGCCGGGCTGGTCTTCGCCACGCAGTACTTCGGGGCGCTGGGGAAGGACGCGCTGATCCTGTCCTTCGCGACCGTCGGGATCAGCTTCTTCTTCCGGCCCATCGGGGCGATCATCGCCGGGCACCTCGGTGACCGGCTCGGGCGGCGGGCCATGCTGATCGCCACGCTGCTGCTCATGGGCGTCTCGACGGTGCTGATCGGCCTGGTGCCCAGCTCCGCGGCCATCGGCTCGGCGGCGCCGATCCTGTTGGTGCTGCTGAGGATCGTGCAAGGCCTCTCGGCGGGCGGCGAGTGGGGCGGCGCGGCCCTCCTCGCCGTCGAGCACGCCCCGGCCGACCGGCGTGGGCTCTACGGCGCCTTCCCGCAGATCGGCGTCCCGGTCGGGTTGCTGCTGGCCAACGGCGCGCTCGCGCTCGCCGCCGCCGTCACGACGCCGGCGCAGTTCCTCTCGTGGGGCTGGCGGATCCCGTTCCTGCTGAGCTTCGTGCTCATCGTCGTGGGGTTCGTGATCCGCAGCCGCGTCGCGGAAAGCCCGGTGTTCGAAGAGGTCCGGCGGACGCGCAGCCGGTCGAGCCTGCCGCTGGCGCCGCTGCTGCGGCACCACGGGCTGCTGGTCGTGCTCGGGGCGCTGCTGTTCGCGGCGAACAACGCGGTCGGCTACATGACCACCGGCGGGTACGTGCAGTCGTACGCGACGAAGACGCTGCACCTGGACCGCTCGACGGTCCTGGTCGCGGTGATGATCTCGGCCGTGGCGTGGCTGGTGAGCACCCTGGCCGGCGGCGCGCTCGCCGACCGCGTCGGCCGGATCACGGTGTACCGCATCGGGTTCGCGATCCAGCTGCTCTGGATGGTGCCGTTCTTCGCCCTGCTCGAAACCGCGAACGTCGGCCTGCTGGTCCTCGCGCTCGTGCTGTTCTCGGTCGGCCTCGGCTTCACCTACGGCCCCCAGGCGGCGCTGTACGCGGAGATGTACCCGACCCGCGTCCGCTACAGCGGCGCAGCGCTCTCGTACGCGATCGGCGCAGTGCTGGGCGGCGCCTTCGCCCCGACGATCGCGGAGGCACTGCAGTCGAGCACCGGCACGGTGTATTCGGTGTGCGCGTACCTCGCGGGCATGACGCTGATCGGGCTGCTGGCGAGCTTCTTCGTCAAGGACCGGCCGGGCGTGCCCCTGCACGAGACCGACCCGGTCGGTGAAGTGCGGCCCGCCGAAACCGCGTGATCCGTATGCTTCGGCTGTGCCGGACACCCGTCTCGACCTCGCCCGGATCCGCGCCGCCCGGCGGGTGATCGATCCCGTTTTCCTCGACAGCCCGCTGTACCGCTGCGAGGCCCTCGAACGCGAGCTCGGCTGCCGGGTGAGCGTCAAGCTCGAGACGGCGAACCCGGTGCGCAGCTTCAAGGGCCGCGGCACCGAGCTGGTCGTGCACGGGCTCGTCGAACGCGGGGAGCGCGCCGCGGTGTGTGCCAGCGCGGGCAACCTCGGGCAGGCACTGGCCTGGTCCGGCCGGGACCACGGGCTGGATGTCACCGTGGTGGCGTCGCGTGCGGCGCCCGCGGCGAAACTCGACCGCATCCGCGCGCTCGGCGCCCATCTGGAACTCGTCGACGGCGACTTCGAACAGGCTCGCGCGCGGGCGGTGCACCTCGCGCGGGAGCGGGGTGTCCGGCTGGTCGAGGACAGCCTGGACGTCGAGACCTGCGAAGGCGCCGCGACGATCGGCTTGGAGCTGGCCGACGCCGGCCCGCCGTTCGACGCCGTGCTGATCGCCCTCGGCGGCGGCGCGCTCGCCACCGGGATCGGGCACGTCCTGAAGTCCTGCGTCCCCGACACCGAAGTGCTCGTCGTCCAGCCCGAGCGCGCCCCGGCGATGGCCCGGTCGTGGCGCGCACGGCGGGTCGTCACCACGGACTCGGCCGACACGATCGCCGACGGCGTCGCGGGCCGGTTCCCGATCGCGGAGGTCCTCGCCGACCTCCTCCTCGTGGCCGACGACGCGCTCCTGGTGCGGGAAGAGTCGATCATCGCCGGCCTGCGGCTGTTCCTGACGCACGCGGGCCTGGTCGTCGAGCCCTCGGCAGCACTCGGCCTGGCGGCGATCCTCGAGGACCGCGCCCGCTTCGAGGGCCGGCACGTGGCGGTCGTCGTGTGCGGCGGCAACGTCGACCTGCCCGCCTACTACCGCTGGCTCGGCGTGGCATCATGACGCTGGCCCGATCGGCAAGCCGAACGGAGGCGGGGCTGAATGGACGCTTTACCGAACGATGGTGACCCGTCGATCCGGGACATGCTGGCCGTGAACATGCGCGCCGCACGGGCCGCGCGGGGGCTGTCGCTGTCCGAGGTGTCGCGACGCTCCGGCATCGGCAAGGCGACCCTCTCGCAGCTCGAGGCCGGCACCGGGAACCCGACGATCGAAACCGTCTTCAGCCTGTCGCGGGTGCTCGAGGTGGCCATCTCCGACCTGCTCGACCATCGGCCGCGCGGCGGGCTGACCGTCGTGCGCGGCGCCGACGTCGAGGTGCTCCGCGGCGAGGGCATCGACCTGCGGCCACTGCGGCGGATCGAGGCGGAGAACAGCGTTTTCGAGGTCTACGACCAAGTCGTCCGCGGGGACGCGCCGCAGCGTTCGCAGGGGCACGTCGGCATCGAGCACACCGTCGTGCAGAGCGGCGGGCTGCGCGTCGAGGTCGGCGGCCGCACCGTGGACCTCGGGCCGGGGGACTACGTCGCCTTCGACGCCCGCGAGCCGCACAGCTACACCGCGCTCGAGGCGCCGGTGCACTCGGTGCTGCTGCTGCAGTACCGGGCCGGCGAGCGGCTCGAAGGCCGGCCGCACCCGTTGACGCCATTGACACCTCCGGCCCCGGGGACCTAACCTCCGATCGTTCGCTATACCGAACGCTGGAGGGTCGATGAACCGAACGCGGGTGGTGGTGATCGGAGCCGGCATCGTCGGCGCGGCGTGCGCCCGGGAGCTCGGTCTCGCCGGGTTCGACGTCCTGGTCGTCGACCGCGGCCGGCCCGCCGGCGGCACCACCTCACACGGTGAAGGCAACCTCCTCGTCTCGGACAAGGAGCCGGGCGCCGAGCTCGCGCTCGCGCAGCTGTCGGCCCGTCTGTGGCCGGAGATCGCCGCCGAACTCGGCGACGCGTGCGAGTTCGACCCGAAGGGCGGCATCGTCGTCGCGACCACGGAGGCCGGGGCCGGGGCCCTCACCGTGTTCGCCAAGGCGCAGGCCGAGGCCGGGGTGGTGACCGAGCCGCTGTCGGCGGCGGAGGTCGCGGCGGCCGAACCGGCGTTGACGCGCGAGGTGACCGCAGCCGTCCGCTACCCGGAGGACGCGCAGGTCCAGCCGGCCGGCGCGACGCTGGCGCTGCTCGCCGCGTCCGGCGCGCGCCTGCGGGTCGACACCGAGGTGATCGGCGCGGTGACGCGCGGCGGCCGGATCACCGGGGTGCGGGTGCCGGGCGAGGTGCTCGAGGCGGACGTCGTGGTGAACGCGGCGGGCCCGTGGGCGGGGCCGGTGTCGGCGGTGCTGGGCGCGCCGATCGCGGTGCGCCCCCGGCGCGGCGAGGTGCTGGTGACCACGCCGATGCCGGGACTGGTGCGGCACAAGGTCTACGACGCCGACTACGTGGGCGCGGTCGGCTCCGGCGACGGCGAGCTGCAGACGTCGGCGGTGGTGGAGTCGACCCGGGGCGGCACGGTCCTGATCGGCTCGTCCCGCCGCCGGGTGGGGTTCGACGAAGCGATCGACCCGGCGGTGCTGAGCGCGATCGCGGCCACGGCGCTGCGGCTGTTCCCCTCGCTGGCGAACGCGGCGGTGATGCGGGCGTACGGCGGCTTCCGGCCCTATGTGGACGATCACCTCCCGGTCCTCGGCGAGGATCCGAGGCTGGGCAACCTGTGGCACGCGACGGGCCACGAAGGCGCGGGGATCGGCTTGAGCGTGGGCACGGCGAGGTTGCTGCGCGAGGTGCTTTCGGGGGAGAAGCCGTCGATGCCGGTGGAAGAGTTCACTGTGGACCGTCCGGCGGTGCTGGCGTGACCGGCCGCCTCCTTCCCACCGGCCAAGATCCCTTCGGCCGCAAGGAAACCCCGATCCGCGTCACCGTCGACGGCGAACCCGTCACCGGCATCGCCGGGCAGACCGTCGCCGGGGTGCTGCTCGCCGCCGGGCGCCTGGCCTGGCGCACCACCCGCTCGGGTGCGCCACGCGGGGTGTTCTGCGGCATCGGCGCCTGCTTCGACTGCCTGCTCACCGTGAACGACGTGCCCGACGTCCGTGCGTGCCGACGTCGCGCCGTCGACGGCGACGAAATCCGCACCCAATCCCGGCAGGAGCAGACATGAACGTCGTGATCGTCGGCGCGGGGCCCGCCGGGCTCGCCGCCGCCGGACAGGCCCTCGCCGCCGGTGCCGAGGTGACCGTGCTCGACCAGGCCGACGCCCCCGGCGGCCAGTACCACCGGATGCCGCCCGCGGCCTACGCGCCCAGCCGTCCCCCGCACGGCTGGGCCGCCTTCGAACGCCGTCGCCGGGTCCTGGACCGCTGCACGTGGTGGCCCGAAAGCACCGTCTGGTCGATCCACAATGGACAAGTCCACGTCCTGAGCGGCCCGGCCGACGGCGCGAAGCGGCAACGGCACACCCTCGAGCCCGACGCGCTGATCCTCGCCACCGGCGCCCACGACCGCACCCTGCCCTTCCCTGGCTGGCAGCTGCCCGGCGTCTTCACCGCCGGCGCCGCCCAGGCGCTGGCCAAGGGTGAGCGGGTCGCGATCGGGCGGCGGGTGCTCGTCGCCGGGGCGGGGCCGTTCCTGCTGCCCGTCGCCGAATCGCTGCTGCACGTCGGGGCGAAAGTCGTGGCTGTCCTGGAAGCGAACCCGGCTACCACCGTCCTCGGTGGGTGGGGGGTCCCGGTGCGCAAGACCGGCGAACTCGCCCGGTACGCCGCCGCCCTCGCCCGCCACCGGGTGCCGTACCGCTTCGGCCGCACGGTCGTCGAAGCGCGGGGCGACGACCGGCTTCGCGAAGTGGTCACCGCCCGCCTCCGCGCGGACTGGTCGGTCGTGCCCGGCACGGAACGGACCCACGAGGTCGACGCCGTCTGCGTCGGACACGGGTTCGTGCCGCAACCCGAGCTGGCCGTCGCGGCCGGGTGCGTGCTCGGCGACGGCTTCGTCCGCGTCGACGCCGGCCAGCGCACCAGCGTCCCCGGCGTGTTCGCCGCCGGGGAGATCACCGGGATCGGCGGCGCGGACGCCGCGGAGGCAGAAGGCGCCGTCGCCGGGTGCGTTGCCGCGGGCGGCACCCCGAGCCGGGAACTGCTGCGAGCCCGTGACCGCGCAAGCGCTTTCGCGCGCCGGCTCGCGAAGGCCCACCCGATCGGCGGCGCGTGGCCCGGCTGGCTGCGTGCCGACACGATCGTCTGCCGCTGCGAAGAAACCCCTTACCAGGCCGTCAAAGCCGCGGCCGAGGACGGGCCGCACGCGCTCAGGCTCGGCACCCGCGCCGGCCTCGGGCCGTGCCAGGGCCGGATGTGCGGCCCCACCGTCAGCGAACTGTGCGGCGCCACCGAGCGCCACCACCGTCCCATCGCCCAGCCGATCCGCCTGGGCGAGCTCGCCGATCCGAAGGAGACTCCAGCATGAGCACCCGTGACCTCGGCGGCGTGGTCGTCGCCGCCGCGTTGCCGTACCGGACCGACGACAACGCCCCGGCCGGGCTGGCCGTCGACTACGACGCCTACGCCGAGCACTGCCGCTGGCTCGTCGGGAACGGCTGCCGCGGGGTCGGCCCGAACGGCTCCCTCGGCGAGTACTCCTCGCTCACCGACGACGAACGCCGCCGCGTCGCCCGCACCGCCATCGAGGCCGTCGGGAAGGACGGGATCGTCGTCGTCGGTGTCCACGGCCCCGGCGCGCACCAGGCCAAGCAGTGGGCCGAAGCGGCCGCCGAAGACGGCGCCGACGGCGTGCTCTGCCTGCCCCCGACGCTCTACCGCGCCAACCATGGCGAGGTGCTCGCGCACTTCGAGGCGGTCGCGTCGGTCGGGCTGCCGGTGATGGTATACAACAACCCCTTCGACACCAAGGTCGACCTCACGCCGGACCTGCTCGCGGAGGTCGCTCAGATCGACAACGTCGTCGCCGTCAAGGAGTTCTCCGGCGACGTCCGGCGGGTGCTGGAGATCCGCGAGCGCGCCCCGGAGCTGGCCGTGATCAGCGGCGCGGACGACGTCGTCGTCGAGAGCCTGCTGATGGGCGCCACCGGCTGGTTCGCCGGGTTCCCCAACGTCTTCCCGGCCGAGTCGGCCCGCCTGTTCGAGCTCGCCACCGCGGGCAAGCTGGAGGAGGCCCGCGCGCTCTACGAGCCGCTGGTCGCCGCCTTCCGCTGGGACTCGCGCACCGAGTTCGTCCAGGCCATCAAGCTCGGGATGGACATGGTCGGCCGCTACGGCGGCCCGTGCCGCCCGCCGCGCGGGCCGCTGACCGACGCCCACCGCGAGCAGGTCCGCGCTGACATGGGCCGCGCGCTCGCTTCGCTGGGGGTGGCGTAGGTGCGTTCGTCACGCGCGATCACGGCGGTCGACTCGCACACCGAGGGCATGCCGACGCGGGTGGTGACCGGCGGCGTCGGCCCGATCCCCGGCGCGACGATGGCCGAGCGCCGCCGGTACTTCATGGCGCACCTGGACCACATCCGGCAGTTCCTGATGCACGAGCCGCGCGGGCACTCGGCGATGAGCGGCGCGATCCTGCAGCCGCCGCTGCGCGACGACGCCGACTGGGGCGTCGTGTACATCGAGGTGTCCGGCTGCCTGCCGATGTGCGGCCACGGCACCATCGGCGTCGCGACGGTGCTGGTCGAGACCGGCATGGTCGAGGTGACCGAGCCGACGACCGTGGTCCGCCTGGACACCCCGGCCGGGCTGGTGCACGCCGAGGTCACGGTCCGCGACGGGCGCGCCGAGCGGGTCAAGCTCCGCAACGTCGCGTCGTTCCTGGCCGAACGCGACGCGGTCGTCGACATGCCCGGCCTCGGCGAGGTCCGCTACGACCTCGCCTACGGCGGGAACTTCTACGCCATCCTCGAACTGTCCCAAGTGGACATCCCGTTCGAGAAGTCCGAAAAGGACCGAATCCTCGGCGCCGGGCTGGCGATCATGGCCGCGATCAACGACCAGCGCCCGCCGAAGCACCCGGCCGACCCGCTGATCGGCGGCTGCAAGCACGTCCAGTTCCTCGCCCCGGGCTCGGACGCGCGGAGGTCGCGGAACGCGATGGCGATCCACCCCGGCTGGTTCGACCGTTCGCCGTGCGGCACCGGCACGTCCGCCCGGATGGCCCAGCTGCACGCCCGCGGCGAGCTGCCGCTGCACACGCCGTTCGAGAACAGCTCGTTCATCGGCACGACGTTCACCGGCGAGCTGGTGGGCGAGACCGAGGTGGGCGGCGTGCCGGCGGTGATCCCCGAGTTCTCGGGCCGGGCGTGGATCACCGGAACCGCCACCTACCTCCTCGATCCCGATGACCCGTTCCCGGCCGGCTTCGTGCTGTAGTGCTACTTCGGCGTCCGTGGGTACCGCTTGACCGATGCGGTGGACGGGCCGGTGATCGTGATGGGACTGGCGTAGGGCTGGCACGGATCTCGTAAGTGCGGCCGGGCCAGGCCGAACCGGGCGATCTCGGCCTGGCCCACCAGACCGCACGGCTCCGGGACGTTGTGGGGAAACGGGGGCGTGGCCGGCGCGGTGCTGCTCGCGACGACGAGCCAGGTCACGCCGGTCGCGGCGACCGCGGCCGCCACCGGCACGACCCAGCCGCGGCGAGCCAGTGCAACGACGTCTGGCCCTGCACCTGGCCGAGGTAGGCGACCGCCACCGCGGCGAGCAACAGCAGGAACCCGAGGAGCCTCGTGACCTTCGCGGTACTACGCCGTGACGCTGGCGACCGCGTCGACGCCGTAGTTGTTCGCGTACCCGTTCTCGACGCCGACCAGGATCTCCACCACCTCGAACCAGCGGTCCCAGAAGGGGGTTTCGCGCAGCGCGTCGACCAGGCGCTGGTACGCCGCGTGGTCGGCGGCCTCCCACACCCAGACGTCCGTCACGCGGGCCGAGTAGAACTCCGTGTCGTAGAACCGGGAACGGGCACCCTGCCCCTCGATCGCCGGGACGACCTGGGTGCGGAACGCTTCGATCCGCTCTTCGACGGTCAGGGCCAGCCACTCCGGAGTGGTCTTCACCAGCATGAACGCGGTCAGGGCCGGGGTCACGCGTACGCACCCCCTTCGATGTCCTCGACCAGTGTCGGCCCGGACGGCTGCCAGCCGAGCAGCTCGCGGGTCGCCGTGCTCGAGGCGGCCATGCCCGTCGTGAAGAACCGGCCGACGAACCCGAAGTGCTCCGCCGCCCGGCCGGGCTCGATCGACACCACCGGCACGTCGAGCGCGTGGCCGACCGCCTCGGCGATCTCCCGCGTCGTCACCGCTTCCTCGGCGACCGCGTGCAGCCGCGACCCGGCGGGCGCGTGCTCCAGGCCGAGCCGGACCAGCCGGGCCGCGTCCGGGCGGTGGACCGCCGCCCACGTCGTGGTGCCGTCGCCGGGGTAGGCGGACACGCCGTGCTCGCGCGCCGCCGCCGTGATCGACGCCAGGAAGCCGGGGTCGCCGGCGCCGTGGACCGACGGCGCGAACCGGACGCTCAGCACCCGGACGCCCTTGTCGACGTACTCGAGCGCGAGGTTCTCGCTGCCGCCGCGCATCGAGCCGGGCCCGACCGCCGGCGACACGTCGGCCTCGACCGCGGGCCGGTCCTTGACCAGGCCCGCGAGCGCGCCGGCCAGCAGGAACGGCCGGTCGGTGCCGGCGAGCGCGCCGGCCATCGTCTCGACCGCGGCCCGCTCGGTCCGGTTGTTCTCCGCCGGGTTCGCCCAGTCGTGCTTGTTGGCGAGGTGGACGACGGCCTGGGCGTCGAGCGCGCCGTCGCGCAGGCCGGCCAGGTCGTCGAGGTCGCCGCGCCGGACCCGCGCGCCCTTTTTGGCGAGGGTCAGCGCGGCGGCCTCCGTGCGGGCGAGGCCGGTGACTTCGTGCCCGGCGCCGAGCAGCTCGTCGACGACGGCGGTGCCGATCCACCCCGTCGCTCCGGTGACGAACACGTGCATGGTCTTGCTCCTTCTTCGGGGGAACTCGGTACGAGTCCGAAGTTAGGAGCCGCGGCACTACTCGTGCCACGCAACTTTGGCAATCGACAGTTGCGTCAGCCGCAAGTCACCGTCGTGCCGGCGCCGGTTCCGGTGCCCTGGTAGCCGAACTCCGTCGACTGGCCGGGGGCGAGGCTGCCGTTGAAGCCCACGTTCGTGAACCGGACCGAGCCGGTGTCGCCGCTGCGCCCGGCGTTCCACACGCTGGTGATCGCGGCGCCCGCCGGCAGGGCGGCGGTGACCGTCCAGCCGGTGATCGCCGCGGCGCCGGCGGTGACGCGGACCGTCGTGACGAACCCGCCCGTCCACTGGTTCACCGACGCGGTCGCCGTGCAGGCGCCACCCGGCGGCGGCGTGGTCGGCGTGGTCGGGGTGGTGGGTGTCGTCGGGGTGGTGCTGCCGCCCGGGCCGTCGGTGAGGACCGGTGTCGTCCAGTCGCGCCACTCGGCCAGGTTCCCGGCCTTCTTGGCCGAGATCCGGAACGTCCCGGCCGCGCTGCCGGTCTTCAGCAGGAACTTCTGGATGTTCTGCTGCAGCGGCGTCCGCCATTCCGGCCGCGACGCGCAGTGCGTGCCGTCCTGGACGTCGGACCAGTAGCTGATGTTCTCGCCCGCCCCGAGCGCCTGGTAGACCTCGGCGCCCCCGAGCGCGGCGACACTGCCGGACCGGGCGCCGAGCCAGTCGATGTGCGGGTTCTCCATGAGGAACAACCCCCGCGGCGCGACCATCGCGACCAGTTCGTGGGTGTCCACCGGCAACGCGGCCGGGTTGCCGGTGTACGCGCCGAACGCGTCGCCGAACCACGGCTGCTCGCCGTAGGCGTTGCTCAGCGGCTGCGACCCGCTTTCGCCGGGAATCCCACGCAGGATCGGGGCGCCCGCCGTCCCCGACTCGATCGGCATGGTCAGCGCGACGCGCTGGTCGAGCGCGCCGATCGCGAAGGCGCTCTTGCCGTACCGCGAGCAGCCCGTCACCCCCAGGGCGTCCGCTTTCAGGATCCGGCCGCCGGACTGCTCGACGACGTCGATGAGCCGGCTCACGCCCCACGCCCACGCGGCGAGCAGCCCGGTGCTGCTCGACGAGCCGTACACGCCGTAGAACGCGCCCTGCTTGTTGTTGCGTGGCGTGCCTTCCTTGCCGACGGCGAGCGGGTCGTAGGTGATGACGGCGGCGCCGGCCGCTTTGATGGTGGCGGTGTCCGCGCCGAATCCGCCGACCACCACGACGGCCGGGAACGGCCCGTTCCCGCTGGGCAGTTCCACGCCCGCGGAGAAACTGGCGCTGCGGCCGTTTTCGGTCACGTTCACCGTGATTCCGGTGGACGACACCGTGCCCGTGACGGTGGCCGGTTTCGCCGGCTTCGTGCCGTAGATCGTCCGCTCGGCGAGTTTCTTGATCTCTTCCCGCCGGCACCGCCAGTCGGACTTCGCGGTGATGCGCGTACCGTCGATCCGCTTGAAGGGGTCGGGAAATTTCGTGCTGGCGGGCCAAGAAGCGGGCACGGAGACCGGGCAGTCGGCGCCGTCGTCCTCGACGGCCGAGGCGGCGCCGGAGGCCAGCGTGACGACCCCGCCGAGGCCGATCGCGGTGGCCGCCAGCAGGATGAGGGCAGGACGAAGCCGACGAGCGCGCACCGGGATTCTCCCTTCCGGGGAAACGGAATGAAGAAACGGTAGAACTGTTCGGAATCCGGCGTCAAGAAGAAAAGGACCTCCGAAACTTTCGAATAGCGGCCTATTTCGAAAGTTTCGGATTCGTGTGGGGGAGCAGCGCGGCGAGGTGCGGCCGCAGCCGCCGCGCGATCAGGCGGTAACCCTCGGCCCCGGGGTGCAGGCCGTCGGCGAGGAGCCCGGCGTCGGCCGGGCCGAGGATCGACGGGCCGGGCACGACGGGCAGGCCGTGCGCGGCGCCGGCGACCTCGGCCCGCACGTCGGCGAGGGTGAGCCCGAGCGCGTTGGGCTGCCGCTCGCGGCCGGGTGCGTGCAGGGGAGTGGTGAGCAGGATCGGGGTGTCCGGGTGGCCCTCGCGTATCGTGCGGACGAAGCCTTCCAGCGCGGGCCCGAGCGAGCGCGCCGAGAAGGACGCGGCGCCGTGGATGTTGACCCCGACGCACAGGCTGATCACGTCCGCCTCGGTGTCGCGGATGTACCGGGCCACCACGGGATCGAGGTGGCACTCACCGGCGAACCCCAGGCAGCGCAGCGACCAGCCGAGTTCGGAGGCCACCAGGGCGGGCCAGGTTTCGGACGGCCCGGCGGCGAGCCGGCACTGCGTGATCGAGCTGCCGTAGGCGATCCAGCGCGGCCCTTCCGGCACCGGCGTCATTTCCCCACGCAGCCGGAACTCGCCGAGGCTGACGGGGCTCGACTGCGGCAGCCAGATCCGGACGCGCTTGCGGCCGCCGGGCAGGCCGTCGACGTGGACCGTGGGCGACCGGCTGACGAGCTCGCCGTCGACCACGACGTCGAGGTCGCCGGTGGTCGTCACGTCCCAGGCGAAGCCGCGGGCGTCGGTGTCGAACTCCAGCCGCACTCCGGCGGGCATCCGGGCGACGTCGTCGAGCCGCGGGTGCAGCGGCCCCGCGGGCAGCCGGCGCGGGACGAGCCGGCCGTCCCGCTCGACGAGTTCGGCGTGCCCGCGCAGGAACTCCTTCACGAGCTCAGCTCCGCGGCGAGCTGCGTGACGGCGTGCCGCAGGTCTTCTTCCTCGATGACCAGCGGCGGTGCCAGGCGGATCGTCGAGCCGTGGGCGTCTTTCGCCAGCACGCCGCGCCGCAGCAGCCCCTCGCAGACGTCGCGTCCGGTGCGGCCGGCGACGTCGATGCCCGCCCAGAGACCGAGCGTGCGTACCTCCCGGACGTTCGGCAGTCCACTGAGGAGGCCGGCGAAGACCGCACCCAGCTCCGCGGCCCGGCGCTGCGGTTCGCCGGTCGCGAGCTTGCGGACGACCGCGGTGCCGACCGCGCACGCCAGTGGGTTGCCGCCGAACGTGCTGCCGTGCCGGCCCGGTCGCAGGACGCCGAGGACGTCCCGGCGGGACACCACCGCCGACAGCGGGACCAGGCCGCCGCCGAGTGCCTTGCCGAGCAGGTAGACGTCCGGCGTCACCCCGAAGTGTTCGCAGGCGAAGGTGCGTCCGGTGCGGCCCAGCCCGGCTTGGATTTCGTCGGCGATCAGCAGGACGTCGTTCGCGGTGCAGGCTGCGCGGACGGCGGCGAGGTAGCCGTCCGGCGGGACGAGCACGCCCGCTTCTCCTTGCACCGGCTCGATCAGCACCGCGACGGTGTCTTCGGTGAGGGCGGCGCGCAACGCGTCGGCGTCGCCGAACGGGACGGTGTCGAAGCCGGGGGTGAAGGGGCCGAAGTCGGCGGTCGCGACCGGGTCGTCGGAGAAGCCGACGATGGTCGTCGTGCGGCCGTGGAAGTTGCCGCCCGCCACGACGATCCGCGCCCGCCCGGCCGGGACGCCCTTGACCGTGTAGCCCCACTTGCGGGCGACCTTGATCGCCGTTTCGACGGCTTCGGCGCCGGTGTTCATCGGCAGCACCAGCTCCATGCCCGCGAGCGCGGCGAGTTCGGCGGCGAACGTCGCGAGCCGGTCGTGGTGGAACGCGCGGCTGGTCAGGGTCAGCCGGTCGAGCTGCTCGTGGGCCACCGACAGCAGTTCCTTGTCGCCGTGGCCGAAGTTCAGCGCGCTGTACCCGGCGAGCAGGTCGAGGTACCGCCGTCCGTCGACGTCGGTGACCCAGGCGCCCCGCCCTTCGGCCAGCACGACCGGCAGCGGGTGGTAGTTGCGCGCGGTGCTGGCTTCGGCGCGGGTGATCTCGTCGGTCGTGCCCATGAGCAGCATTGTAGCTAGAACTTCAGAGCACGCAATATCTGTAGTAGTCACTACGCGCCGTATTGTGACGCGATGAGTGAAGACTCCTGGGCCGCGCTGGCCGACCAGTTCGCCGACGAGGCCTATGCCTCGGTGAAGGGCCGGGTGCGCACCTATGTGCTGCACCGTCAGCTGCTGGAGCACCTGCCGCCCCGGCCGGCGACGGTGCTCGACGTCGGGGGCGGCGCGGGCCACCAGTCACTCCCGCTCGCGCGTGCCGGCTACGACGTGACGTTGCTCGACCCGTCGGAAGCGATGCTGGCCAAAGCACGGCAGCGGCTGGCCGGCGAAGACGTGACGTTCCTGCACGCCGCCGGCGAGAACGCCGAAGAAGCGGTGCGGGGCCGGCGGTTCGACGCCGTGCTGTGCCACGGCGTCCTCGGCTACCTCGAGCGGCCCGAGCCGCTGCTCGATCAGCTGTGCCGGTGTGCCGCGCCCGGCGGCATCGTCTCGATCATGACGGGCAACGCCCACGCGATGGCGGTGCGACCGGCGCTGGAGCAGCGGTGGGAAGATGCGCTGACGGCGTTCGACACGACGACGGAAGTCGGTGTGCTGGGCGTGCCGGCCCGCGCCGACACGGTGGAGCAGTTGAGCGCTCTCCTGCGTGACAACGGCGTGGAACCGGTGAGCTGGTACGGGGTCTGGCTGTTCGTCGACTGGCTCGAGTTCGGCGGCGCCGCACTGGATCTCGCCGACGCGGAGCGGGTGGCGGCGGTCGAGCTCGAAGCCGGCCGCCGCGACCCCTACCGCGGGCTCAGCCGCGTCTTCCACCTCATCGGGCGCAAGGGCTAACGGCCGACCTCCACGTGGTCGAGGACGCCGAGCGCGTCGGGCACCAGGACGGCGGCGGAGTGGTAGCCGCTGACCAGGTAGGACGTCACGGCCTGGTCGCTGATCCCCATGAACCGGACGTTCAACCCGGGCTGGTACTGGTCGGGGAGTTCTTTGGGCCGCAGTCCGATTACGCCGGCGTCGTCTTCGCCGACGCGCATGGCGAGGATGGAGGTGGTTCCGGTGTCGGTGACGGGGATTTTGTCGCAGGGCAGGATCGGGACGCCCCGCCAGGCCATCACCCGCTTCCCGTCCAGGACGGCAGTGTCGGGATAGATCCGGCTGGCCGTGCACTCCCGTCCGAACGCCGCGATCGCGCGGGGGTGGGCGAGGAAGAACTTGGTTTTGCGGCGTCGGCTGAGCAGATCGTCGAGGTCCAGCGGGCTCGGCGGGCCATTCCGGGT
>NZ_JAMXQV010000042.1 GCF_024703995.1 Amycolatopsis iheyensis
GCGTTGATCGCCCTGGCCCGCCGCCTGGTCGACGTCATCTGGGCACTGCTGCGCGACGGCCGTGAGTTCCATCCCTCACCACCGGTCACAGCCGCAGCTGGCGCTTGACACGATCATTGAAACTCCTCATCGGCGTGGGGTCACACGCAGTCTAGCCGCGGGTGATCAAGGCGCCGGCGAACGACGCGGCGGGCGGCAGGGTGGGCAGCAGCGTTGCCTGGTAGGCGTGGTAGATGTCCGGTTTGCCGGCCCAGACCGTGGCGGCCGGCCGGTTCTCCGGGTCCAGTTCGTGGTGCCACGACCCGTGTTCGCGGTCGACGAAGCAGGCCTCGGCGTGCTCGCACCACTGCCGGAACCGCTCGAGGTAGCCCGGGTCGCCGGTCGCCTGGTGCAGCGTCCACGCGGCGGCGATCGCCTCCGCCACGACCCAGTGCAGGCGGGTGCGCACGACCGGCGTCCCGGCGAAGTCGGTGGTGTAGACGAAGCCCGGGTGCCCGTCGACCGCCCAGCCGTGCTCGGTGGCGGTCCGGAACAGCGCGGCCGCGTCGGGGACCAGCCAGTCCGGCGCGTCGTCGCCGAGCGCGCGGCGCAGGTGCACCGCGAGGCGGGCCCACTCGAAGAGGTGGCCGATGGTCGCGCCGAACGGGCGGAACGGGTGCGCCGGCTCGTCGCGGTTGTGCTCCAGGAGCACGTGCCAGCCGGTGTCGTAGTGCTCCGGCAGCAGCCAGCCGTGCGCGCGGGCCTCGCCGTGCACCAGGCGCTCCACAATGGACAGTGCGCGGCCGGCCCAGACGCGGTCGCCGGTGACGTCGGCGGCGGCCAGGAACGCCTCGACGGTGTGCATGTTCGCGTTGGCGCCGCGGTAGGCCTCCAGGTGGGTCCAGCCGCGGTCCCAGACGTCGGCGACCCGGCCGGCGGCCGGCTCCCAGAACCGGCGTTCGACGACGTCGAGGGCGTCGGTGAGCAGCGGTTCCGCTCCCTCGGCGCCGGCCGCGACCGCGCTCGCGGCGGCCAGGACGACGAAGGCGTGTTCGTAGGCGCGCTTCTCTGACAACGTTGTCGTCGCGTACCAGCCACCGTGGTCGGCATCACGGAGGACGCCGGTCAGCGCGGCGACACCGTGCGCGACCTGCTCGCCCGTTTCGGCCCCCTGAAGCTGCGCCAGCGCGAAGACGTGCGTCATCCGGCAGGTGATCCAGGTTTCGACCGGCCGGTCGAGCACCGGCCGCCCGGTGTCATCGAGCCAGGCGAACCCACCACCGGGGTGGGCCGCGTCGGCGGCGAACCCGAGCAGGCGGGCGGGTTCGGCCCGCACCCAGGCGGGAACCGAAGCAGGGATGTCCACTCTGTGCCTTTCTCGGTGATCGACGCTTCCGCCAAGGTAGGCCAAGCCGCCCGTCCCCGTCACCGCGGGCTGTACCGGAAGCGCCCGCCACCGCGTACTCTGACCTTGAGAGCGCTCCCAGTCTTCGACGCACGCTACCCGACGAAGGGACTGACGTGACCAGGAGACGATCCACGATCCTCGCCGCCGTGACGGTGCTGCTGGCGAGCCTGACCGCGATCCTGCTGAACACCGGCACCGCCGAAGCGCACGGCGCGATGATGAAACCGGGCAGCCGGACCTTCCTGTGCTGGCAGGACGGGCTCAGCTCGACCGGCCAGATCATCCCGCAGAACCCGGCCTGCTCGGCCGCGGTGAACACCAGCGGCGCGAACTCGCTGTACAACTGGTTCGCCGTGCTGCGCTCCGACGGCGCCGGGCGCACGCGCGGCTTCATCGAGGACGGGAAGCTGTGCTCCGGCGGGAACCCGGGCTACGCCGGGTTCGACCAGGTCGGCGCCTGGCCGCTGACCCACCTCACAGCTGGGGCGACGTTCGACTTCTCGTACAACGCGTGGGCCGCGCACCCGGGCTGGTTCTACACGTACGTGACGAAGGACGGCTGGAACCCGAACGTCCCGCTCACCTGGGACTCGCTGGAGGACCAGCCGTTCCTGACGATCGACCACCCGCCGGTGACCGGCCAGGTCGGCACGGTCGACGGGCAGTACAAGTGGACGGGCGCGCTGCCGTCGAACAAGACCGGGCGGCACATCATCTACTCGGTGTGGAAGCGCTCCGACAGCGCCGAGACGTTCTACGGCTGCTCGGACGTCACCTTCGACGGCGGGCACGGTGAAGTCACCGGCGTGAAGGAGCCGAGCACCCCGCCGACGACGCCCACCGATCCCCCGCCCTCGGGTGGCTCGTGCATGGCGATGTACGAGGTCACGAACACCTGGAGCGGCGGCTACCAGGCCACGGTGACGGTGATGAACCACGGCACGGCGGCGTACAACGGCTGGCAGGTGGGCTGGACACTGCCCACGGGCCAGACGGTCGGCAGCGTCTGGAACGGGACGCTGAGCCAGTCGGGTTCGGTGGTGACGGTCCGCAACGCGGACTGGAACGGCCGGATCGCCCCGGACGGCTCGACGACGTTCGGCTTGGTGGTGAACGCTTCCGGGACGAACCCGGCCCAGCCGGCCCCGACCTGCCAGGGCAGCTGAGCGTCCGGTGTGGACGGTAGCGCCGGTCCCGTCAGCGGGCGGGACCGGTGCTGCCCCGGGTGACCAGCTTCGGCCGGGAGGCGCAGACATCACCGGCCGGGCGGCCGTCGACGAGGTCGTTCAGGACGGACACGGCCAGGGCGCCGAGTTCGGCGAGCGGCCGGCTGATCGCGGTGAGGGCCGGGCGGACGAGGCGGCAGAGCGGGGTGTCGTCCCAGGAGACGATGGAGAGGTCCCCGGGAACGTCGAGCCCGAGCTCCCGCGCGGCAACGAGCGCGGCGACGGCGAGGGAGTCGGTGTCGCAGAGGACGGCGGTGGGGCGGGGGTGGCCGGCCAGCAGCCGGCGGACGGTGTCGGCGGAGGGTTCGATGTGGACGGTCGGCGGCGGGGCGGGCCGGGGTGGAGAACCGTTGAGGTGGCGGGGAAAGGGGTCGCCGAGCGACCGGGCTCGGTTGTCGGGACCGGCTGCGGGCCCGCGTTCGGCCCACCGGTGACCGCCTGCGGCCCTTTCCCGTCTGCCCAGGCCGGCCGCGGGGTCGGGAACCGCGCGGCCCTCGGCCCAGCCGTGCTTGCCGGGGGCAGCAACCCAAGACCCACCACGATCCCCGCCGCCTTCGGCCGACCGGTACGCGTCGCCACCAACGCCGGCAGCTGGGCCGGGAACCACGCCGCCCGCATCCCGGCCACCCGGACCTGCCGCGGGGTCGGGAACCGCACGACCCTCGGCCCAGCCGAGCTTGCCGGGGGCGGCAGTCCAAGACCCAGCACGATTCCCGCCGCCCTCGGCCCGCCGGTGCGCATCGCCACCACCGCCGGCAGCGGAGCCGGGAACCGCGCCACCCGCGTCCCGGCCACCCAGACCCAGCCGCCACGCCGCCGCCCTGAACGCCGTCTCCCTCGTCGCCGCGTCCGCGAACACCGGCGCGCCCGCGATCCGGACCACCCGCCGGTGCCCCAACGCCGCCAGGTACGCCAGTGCCTCCGCGGCCGCCGCCGTGTCGTCCACTCTGGCCGTTGGTACGCCCGGCAGCCCGCCCGGCCCGCCCAGCAACACCGCCGGCAAGCCGATCCGGACCAGCTCCGCCGCGCGGTCCGGCTCGGTGAGCAGCACGCCGTCCACCCTCCGCTCCGCGTGCCAGCGGCGGAAGACCGCCAGCGACGCCTCGCGACCGGCGGCCACGTGTAGCAGCAGCTCACCCGGGAACCCGTCGAGCAGCGCCGGGAAGAACAGCTCCGGCGGGCGGTCGAGCACCAGGCCGATCGCGCCCGTCCGGCCACCCGACAGGGCCCGCGCCGTGTTGCTCGGCGACCAGCCGAGCGAGCGCGCGATTTCGGTGATCCGGCGTCGCGTCGCCTCCGAGACGCCGGGGCGCCCGTTGAGCGCGTACGAAACCGCGCCCTTGGACACCCCCGCCTCGCGGGCGATGTCGGTGATCGTCGGCCGCTTCATCGCACCCGCTCCCCGTGCCGGAGCCCGTCCGTGTCCGCCCGGACACCCGCCGTCGCGCACCTTGACACCTGCCGTTCACGGAAACGAGACTCCGTCCGGGAGCGCTCCCAATCACCGGGGAGCAGATCGGGGAGTGCGCGCACATGAGGCAGATCCGAAGACGGCTGGCCTTCGCCGTCACCGTCGTCCTGCTCGTCCTGACCGGCGGCTGCGGCCCCGGCACGCCCGAACAGATCACCCTGACGCTGGCGACGTTCGGGCAGTTCGGCTACGAAGACCTCATCCCCGGCTACGAGTTCACCCACCCCGGGCTGACCATCCGCCAGGTCAAGACCGAGCAGGGCGGCCCCTACCACGAGGACCTGCTGGCCAAGCTGCGCAGCGGCCAGGGCCTCGCCGACGTCCAGGCCGTCGAGGAAGGCCACCTGGCCGACGTCCTCGCGCAGTCCGCGAAGTTCGCCGACCTGGCCGAGATCGGGCCGCGTGACGTCAAGCCCGGCCGGTGGCTCGAGTGGAAGTACGAAGCCGGCCGCAGCAAGGACGGCAAGCTCGTCGGCTACGGCACGGACATCGGCCCGCTGGCCATGTGCTACCGCAAGGACCTGCTCGAAGCGGCCGGACTGCCCACCGACGCCGGGTCGGTCAAGACGATGTTCGCGACCTGGGACAGCTACTTCCGCACCGGCGAGAAGTACGTCGAGCGCGCGAAGGGCAAGGCCTGGTTCGACTCCGCGGCGCAGAACTTCAACGCCATGGTCAACCAGCTCCCGGTCGGCTACCTCGACCGCGAAGACCACCCGACGCTCGAGACGAACGGCCCGCTCCAGGCCGCGTGGAACCAGGTCACCACGGCCGTGCGGCAGGGCCAGTCGGCCGGGCTCACCGCCTTCGCCGACGACGGCAACAACGGCCTGCGCCTCGGCAGCTTCGCGACGAAGGTCTGTCCATCGTGGATGCTCGGCGTCATCGAAGAACAGTCGGGGCCGGGCAACGCGGGCAAGTGGGCGATCACCGACGCGTTCCCGGACGGCGGTGGCAACTGGGGTGGCTCGTACCTCACGGTGCCGGCCGCGAGTGAGCACCCGGCGGAGGCCGCCGCGCTCGCCGCCTGGCTGACCGCGCCGGAGCAGCAGCTGCACGCGTTCCGGGTCAGCGGCAACTTCCCCAGCCAGGTCGACGCCTTCACCTCGCCGGACCTGCTCAGCGAGATGAACGGCTACTTCGGCGGCGCGCTGAGCGGCCAGGTGTTCGTCGCCCAGGCCCGGAAGGTCGGCAAACCGCAGTACAAGGGCCCGGGCGACGGCAAGATCCAGGAGCAGGTCATCGCACCCGCGCTCAAGGCGGTCGAGGGCGGGGCCGACCCGGGCGCCGTCTGGCAACAGGTGCTGACCGGGGTGCGCCGTATCGCGGGTTGAGCCGTCGGTCAGGCGGCGTTGACGGCCGCCTGGGCCCGCGCCATGTACTGCTGGTAGGCGCCGTTGTTGTAGGTCACCCACGGCGACCAGTTGCCCCCGCCGGAGGAGATCGTGAACGCGGCCCGCGCGGCCGGCACCGGGTCGAACGCGACCGCGTCGCTGACCTCGCTGTGCCAGTAGGAGTTGATCTGCCACAGGCCGCGGTCCCGGCTGCAGTCGGTGTTGATCAGCACGGCCCGGGTCCACCCGGAGCTCTCGGCGAGCGCGACGGCGACCGACACCTGCCAGCCGTAGCCGGAAAAGCCGCCCGAGCGCGCGGTTCGCGCGATCTGCACGTCGCTGAAGTGGGTGCCGTCGAGGATGCTCTGCTGCGTGCATTCGACGGTGGCGGGCGCGGCGATGCCGGTCGGCAGCGTGCCCGCCGAGGCGACCGGGGCGAGCCCCGCGGTGAACGCGAGGGCGGCGAGCAAGCCGAGCAGCGGAGTACGGGACATGGGGCACCTCCGGGATCCGGGGCGGATTTTCTTCAGGGAAGGACACCCGGTGAACTCCTGTCAATGGTCTGAACCATATTGGACTGGACCAATGCCGCGCAGAATCCTCGCCGCCAGTGCGCCGGTGACGGCGGAATCCGCGGCGGAGGCTCGCTCCGGTGGGCCGATCCGCCGAACGGCGGCGTCCGGCAACCGAGCGAGAAGTTGTCCGCAAACTTGTCCGGTCGGGACGAAACCCGCTCGCGCGTCACTCCCCCGTGCGGCACCCTGGGCCCGGTGACCACACCCGACCTCACCCCGCTCGCCGGCCACGCCGTCCGCCACCCCCGCCCCGACGACCACCTGCCGGTCCTCGCCGTCCTCGACTCCTGGTGGGGTGGGCTCGGCGGGGCCGAAGGCTCTCGGCAGCGGGCGCTCCTCCTGCCCAAGCTGATGTTCCAGCACTTCACCGGCAGCAGCTTCCTGGTGACCGCGGACGAGCGGATCGTCGCGTTCCTGATCGGCTTCCTCTCGCCGTCCCGGCCGGACGAGAGCTACATCCACTTCGTCGGCGTCGATCCCGGCGAGCGTGGCCAGGGGCTCGGCGCCGCGCTGTACGAACGCTTCTTCGCCTACAGCCGGGCGCACGGCCGGACCACCGTCCGCGCCATCACTTCGCCGGTGAACCGGGCTTCGCACGCCTTCCACACGCGGCTGGGGTTCGTCACCGAACCCGGGCCGAAGGAGGTCGACGGCCTGCCGGTCCAGCCCGACTACGACGGGCCGGGGCTGGACCGGCTGTCCTTCCGGAAGGACCTCTAGCCCGACACGCTGAAGGACCGCACCCCCAGCCCGGTCTGGCCCTCCCACGGCTCGAAGCCGAACTGGACGCTCGTCAGGTACCAGGCGTCGCTGATCTTGCCCCGGTTGACCGCGTCGCGGGTGAAGTCGGGCAGGCTCACGTCGAGGCTGTCCGTCCCGCCGGTCCGCACGTACGAGATCACGTTCCAGCCGATGTTGCCGAACCAGACGTTCCACGTCGCCCCGGCGAGCTGGGCCGTGCCGATCACGCTGCCGACCGGCTGCGGGGCCCCGCGGTGGTTGCCCCAGATCATCACCTCGGCGCCGGTGTTCTGGCCCGCCGGGTTCGGCGTCGGGTCGTACCAGACGTCGTAGGCGGCGTCCCACTGTCCGGCCTGGACGGTCGTGTAGTCCACATGGGACCGCAGCGAGCCGAGCGAGCGGACCTGGCGCGGCAGGCCGCTGCCGGTGCTGCAGTTGCCGTAGTGGCAACCGGCGTACACCGACGGGTACGAGCCGGGTGCGCCGTTGGTCGGGCGGTGGTGCGACGCCGTGGTGACGGTGAACCCGCTCGCCGACACCGAGAGGCACTGGGTCGTGTCGTCGCCCCAGTTGTTGTTCTGCACGATGTAGCGGCCGCCCTGGATGCGCAGCGAGCCGTACTTGTCGCACAGCTGCGTGTCCGCGGCCGCCGGCGGGGCGGCGAGCGCGACGGCGCCGGACAGCAGCACGGTCGCGGCGCCGAAGGAGGCCAGGGTGGCCCGTAGCCGGTTCTGCATGGCGGAGCTCCTTTCGCGAAGGGGTGGAAGCCCGGGCCGGACGGCGGCTGCGCGGCACCGCCCGGCCCGGGCGGTCATCACTGCACCGGCGGGTAGGCGTTCTGGACCAGTTCCTCGAACTGGGCCTGGAACCACTTGCCGGACAGCGGAGAGTTCGGCAGGGCGCCGGTCAGGTTGCCGCCGTTGGCCTGGTCGCTGCCGTGGTAGGTCGGGTCGCACATCCGGTCGAAGCCCTTGCCTTCGTCGTTCGGGATCTGCGAACTCGCGCCGTCGGACTCACCCGGCGGCTTGACCCAGACGTAGGCGTCGAAGTGCGCCGCGGGCGACGCGGTCGGCCGCGTGCCCAGGCCCGCTCCGCTCTGGTTGCACCAGTTTCCGCGGTGCAGCCGCCGGTCGATCCGGCCGGAGTTGACGTAGCTGTCCACAGTGGACCCCGACGCGCCGCTGGGCCGGGCCGAGCCGCCCCACCCGTTGCGGGAGGTGTCGATCAGCATGCCGATGCCGCTCGGCAGGCCCGCGGAGACGAACGCGTTGTACATCGCCGTGGCGAACGGCACCTCGGCGAAGTACGGGTTCCACTGGTAGAACGTCGCCGACTTGATCTGCTGGCCGCCGACGTTCAGGTTCGGGTCCGGCAGGTTCGGCTCGGTCAGCGGCGTGTAGTTGGCCGTGTCGCTGATGAAGCCGTCGATGCTGTTCACCCCGGCCGTCGTACCCTGCAGCGTCTGCTTCACCAGGTTGACGAACGGGCCGAAGTTGCTGTCCCAGCCCAGCCACGCCGAGTGCGCGATGTCCAGGTAGTTGTAGACGTTGGAGATCGCGTGGAGCTTGTTCAGCGCGTACTGGATGCCCTGGGTGTAGGCCCCGGTGGACTGCGCTTCGGCGCACTTGGCCGTAGCGGTGTTGGTGATCAGGTTGGGCAGCGAGTCCGGCTCGACGACCGCCACGACGCGCAGCGGCGCGTACTTGCTGTCGGACAGGATCGAGGCGATCGGGTCGATGTACTCGCTCTTGTACCGGGCCAGGCCGTTCGAGCCGGCCTGCAGCTCGCCGTTGGACGCCAGCGCCGCGCAGTCGCGGTTCGGCAGGTCGTAGACGACGATCTGGATCGTCACCGGCGTCCCGCCGCTCTGCTGGGCCAGCGCCGCGTCGAGGTGCCCGCGCAGGCCGCGGGCGCTCGAGGTGCCTTCGATCGCCGCGATCCGGTCCAGCCAGACCGCGGTCGAGGTGTTCGCCACCTTGGCCATCTGGGCACCCAGGGTGCCGCCCTTGGCCGCGGCCGCCGCGGTCACCTCGCTCGACCAGTCCGGGTTCACGTACCCCTTCGAGCCGGCGTACGGGTTGTCGACGTGGGTTCCCGGCGTCGGCGTGGTCGTCACCGTGGTGGGGGTCGTCGGGGTGGTGGGAGTCGTCGGGGTCGTGGGCGTGGTGGTCGAACCGCCGGTGGTGCCGTCACAGACGACGCCGTTGAGCGTGAACGACGCCGGGATCGCGTTCGACCCCGAGTACTGGCCGTTGAAGCCGAGGCTCGCGGTCGCGTTCGCCCCCAGCGTGGCGCCCCACGACGGGCTCTTCGCGCTGACGTGCTTGCCGCTCTGGCTGAACGTCGCGCTCCAGCCCTGCTGGACCTGCTGGTTGCCGCCGAAGTCCCACTGGAGGTCCCAGCCGGACGTGATCGGGTCACCCAGGTTGGTCACCGTGATGTTCGCGGTGAACCCGGGCTCGTACAGGTTGGTCGCGTAGGTGACCTTGCAGCCGGAGGCGGCGACCGCCGGGCTGCCGCCGGCCACCACCAGGCCGGCCACGACGGCCGCGGCCGTCACCGAGGACGCCACGGCGAGCCGTGACTTCCTCTTCGCGGACCAGAATTCACTCTTCATCGAGTGTGCTCCTTCTGTTGTCGGGTCAGGCGCTGCACGGGGTGGCGCCGACGGCGAACCCGCCGGGACTGCCGGTGGACGAGCCGGTGGCCTGGAAGCCGATCGACGTCGAGGCGCCGCCGGCCAGATCGGGCGCCCAGGCCGGCGCCTTCGCGGTCGCCTGCTGCCCGGACTGGGTGACGGTCGCGCCCCAGCCGCCGGTGATCTGCGTCCCCGACGGCACGGTCCAGCCGAGTGCCCAGGTCTTGAGCGGCGAGGTGCCGGTGTTCTTGAGCGTCACGGAGGCGACGAAGCCGCCCTGCCACGCGTTGTCGACGTGGTAGGTGACCGCGCAGCTCACCGCGGGCGGTGGGTCGGTCGTGCCGCCACCCGACCCCACAGGTGGGATCAGGTACGGCTGCAGGATCGCCTGCTTGGCCTGGTTGACGGTGGTCCAGTCGTCGTTGAGGATGCCGCCGGTGTCCCCGGAGTTCGGGTTCCACGACCAGTACGTGAAGCTCATCCCGGTCGTGCCGGTGCCGGCGTACTTCATCAGCTCCTGCAGCCAGGTCTTGTCGCGCGGGTCGGCGAGCGTGGTGCCGAACTCGCCGAGCAGCACCGGCGCGATGTTCTGCTTCTGCAGGTAGCCGAAGAAGTGGTCCCACAGCGCGGGCAGGTTCGCCGGGAACGACGGGTCGGAGAACCACGGCTGCGCGAACACCGACGTCGCGTATTCGTGCGCCGAGTAGACCAGCTTGTCCGGTTTGGACAGGCGCACCGGGAACTGCTTCGCGCCGGACAGGTTGCCGCCCCACCAGCCGCACTGCGGGTCGCCGGTGCCGCTGACGCAGTCGAGGCCCTCGACGATGACCAGCCAGTCCGGGTTGGCCGCCAGCACGGCGTTGCCGCCGCGCTCGGCGGCCAGCCGCCAGTCGGTCGCGGTGTCGCCGCAGCCCCAGCACGCGCCGCCGCCACCCTGGATGGAGTGCGGCTCGTTGTGCAGGTCGGCGCCGATCACCGTGGTGTTGCCCTTGTAGTGCTGGGCGAGCATCGTCCAGTCGGACAGCCAGCGGCTTTCGGGATAGGCGCTGGTGTACCAGAGCGCGGACTGCGCGCCGGAGTCCGGCCGGTGCTGGTCGAGGATGACGCGCATGCCCTTGGTGCCGGCATACGCGATGATCTTGTCGAGCACCTGCAACCCGGAAAGCCCTTGCAGGTCGGGGTTCTGGACGGCGTCGATGCTGGTCGGCTTGACGCCGGGGTCGAAGAGCTGGTTGGAGTACGGGAGCCGCAGCGTGTTGTAGCCGAGGCTCGCCATCTGGTCGAGCATGTCCTTGTAGTTGCGGCTCCACAGGCCGTGCGGCGAGTAGTTGCCGGTCTCGGCGCCGAACCAGTTGACGCCGGTCATCCGCACCGGCGCCCCGGTGGCGTCGACGAGCTGGGAGCCCGACGCGTGCCAGTAGCCCGTGCCGGTGCCGGTTGCCTGCGGGGCCGCGGTGGCCGGGGACGCCGTGAGAACGGCGCCCCCGACCAGTGCGGCGACCGCGAAAGCGAGCAGTCGCTTCATCGAGTGCCTTTCAGCCGAACAGGGCGACGTGGGCGGCGAACGCCGTGGCGATCTCCGACTGCGCCCAGAACCGGTGGTAGGTGAACGTCGGCGCGGCGCCACCGTCCAGGTAGGACTGGACCTTCGGCCACTGTGGATCGCTCTTGTAGAAGGAGCGGATCGACTCGAACGTCGAGCCGGAGTTGATCGCGTCGCCGTTCGGCATCGTGCCGGTCCAGCCGGTCGGGACGTAGAGGCCCTGGTCGGTGGTGGCGTTGTAGGTGTCGTCGAACCGGTTGTAGTCGCTCCGGGTCTCCGGCACCGCGATGCCCTTGCTGTCGGTGTTCGCCGAGAGTGCCGTGAGCAGCTGCTCCCCCACGGTCTTGGCCTGCGCGTTGCTCGAGCCGGCCGCGTAGTAGAGCAGGGTCTTGGCCAGCGAGGCGGCGACCCCGACGTCCTGGCTGTAGTTCTTCACCGTGACGTGCAGGCCGGTGTTCGAGCCCGGGCTGGTGGCGTTCCAGGTGTCCGGCGCGCCGCTCCAGGTCAGGTCGGACGGGACCTGGAAGCTCCCGCCGGTGCCGACCGTGGTGCCCGAGATCGCCCACGGGACCCACTTGTCGAGGATCTTCTTCGCCCGGGCGTCGTTGGTCGCCTGGTAGTACTCGGCGATCCGTTCCATGCCCCAGGTCTGGAAGCCGAACCACTGGTTGCTCGGCGGGTCGTGCCAGACCGGCTGCTGGTCGTAGAACATCCCGTAGAAGGTCGGGGTGCCGGCCGGCGGGGTGCCGTACTGGCCTTCCCAGCTGTTGGTCGCGCCGCCGGCGAGACCGCCTTCGGACGACTGGAGCCACTGCAGGAACTCCATCTGGCGGCCGAGGCTGGTCGCCCAGTCGCTCGCGCCGGTCGCCGAGGTGACCTTCAGGCCCGGGTCGGTCGACAACGCGTACGCCGCCAAGGGGTTCTGGTAACCCTGGTGGGCCGCGCCGTCACCGATGCGCCACGCCCAGGCGCTGGACGAGTCCATCGAACCGCCCCAGGCGTAGTACCACGAAACCAGGTAGTGCTCGCTGTCCTTGCCACTGCCGGCCGCGCAGCTCGACGCGCCGACGCAGTTGCCGATCTTCTTGAAGTACTTGTCGAACAGCGAGTACCGCAGGTAGTCGCCCATCTTCGACGCCTTCTTCACCACGGCCGCGACGTCGGCGCTCTTGCCCTGCGCGGCGGCCCACTTCTCGGCCTGGAAGGCCACCTGCACGGCGCGGGCGTCCGCGTCGGGCGCGTCGGTGTACTTCCACTGCTTCGCATACGACGAGTCGCCGGTGAACAGGTCGAGGTAGCCGTTCTTGCCACCGAACTTCAGGATGTCGCAGCTGGGCTGGGTGACCGTCTCCCAGACCGACTCCTGCGACCCGCGCTGGAAGGTGTTGATGAACGCGGGCGCGGTGTTCGTGCCGTCTTCGCAGTGGCCGAACTTGTAGATGTTGTCGACGTCGAGCAGCCAGTGCATGCCGTAGACGTCCGCCGAGCCGTAGGCCGCCTTGAGCTCCGCCGCGATCGGGTCGGCCCCGACGGACACACCGGTCTGCAGCTGCGACGGGTAGGACTTCGGGCTCGGGTACTCGGCCGCGTAGGTGGCGGGCTTGCTCGCGTTGTAGCCGCTGTTGCCCGGCTGGTCGGCCGCGGACGGGATCGCGTAGGTCTCGATCGACGTCCACGCCTGGTTGAACGGCGACCAGTCCCCGGTGATCTGCCCGTAGGACGCCTCCAGCCACAGGTAGTAGCTGAACGCCTCCGACGTCGTCTCGTGGCCGTGGTCCGGCGCCTCGACGATCAGCGTCTCGATCGAGTGGTAGGGCACCAGGATGTTCCCGAACTTGCGGAAGTAGCCGTTGTTCGGGTCCTTGATCTTGTTGTACTGCGTGAGGAACGCGAGCTGGTAGTCCGAAGTGGACGACGAGATCTCGTTCACCGTCACCGTCGCCGCGGTGTAGCCGCCGCTGCTCGCGGTGAAGGTCGCGCTGCCCAGGGCTCCCCCGTTGTCGGCGCTCTTCACGGTGACGTTCTGCGGGGTGTTCCAGTTCGACGTCGAGAAGGTCAAACTGGCGGGTGTCGCGGTGAGGTCGGCGCTGCCCGCGGTCCGGGCGACCGCGACGGTGACCGGGGCGGTCGGCGCGCCGGCGAGGCTGACCGCGAACGTCGTCGAGCCGCCCTGCTTGACCTGCGCGGTCGCCGGGGACGCGACGATCGTCGGTCCGGAAAGGACCTTCACGCTGACCGGGCTGGAGGTCGCCGACGCGTTCTTGTTGTCGTAGGCCTTGGCCGTGATCGAGTAGGTGCCGGCCGGGACGTTGCCCCAGCTGCCCTCGAAGGGCGCGGCGGTGTCGGTGGCCAGGAGCGTGTCGCCGGCGTAGAACTCGACCTTGCTCACCGTGCCGTCGGTGTCGGCGGCCGTGGCGGCGAGCGGGATGGTGGCGGGGGCGTAGTAGGTGCCACTCGTGGTGGGCGAGGTCAGGGTGACGGTCGGGGCCTTGTTGGCGCCGGTGCAGGCGGTGCCGTTGACGGAGAAGTCAGTGGGTGGGCGGTTGGCGGAGCCTTTCGAGCCGTTGAAGCCGAAGCTCGTGCTGGCGCCGGTGCCGAGGTGGCCGTTGTAGGACAGGTTCGTCGCGGTGACCGCGGCGCCGCTCTGGGCGAAGGTGGCGCTCCAGCCCTGCTGGACCTTCTGGCCGTCGAGGAACGTCCAGCCGACCTGCCAGCTGTCGAGCGGCGCGCCGTCGTTGCGCAGCGAGACGTTGGCGGTGAACCCGGTGTCCCAGTCGTTGGTGGTGTAGGTGACGGAACAGGCGACGTCGGCGCCGAGCGCCGGGGGCGGGGCGGCCAGCAGCGCGGCGGCGGCGACCGTGGCCGAAGCCAGGGCGAGCACGCGGCCGCGCAACCAGCGCGTTCGGCGCGCACGGCGCCATCGGGGGGAGGAACGCATGGCTTCGGAACTCCTTTGTCCGTAGGGAGCCAGCGATCTGGGAGCGCTTCCAGGCGCAGACGGTAGCCAGCCGGAAACGTGGATGTAAAGAATCGAGTCAGAAGGACACCGAGAGCACGGACGTCACACCGACGCTCCGGGCGCGTGCGGGCGCACTGAACACTCCTGAACAGCCGCGGCCGTTGGTCGCTGATTCACTCGAACGGCCTAGCGCCCTGGTCACCGAAAGTGCACCGAATCCGGCGTTCAGTGCCGTCGGCATACATCTGGGTCAAGAACGCCCGCGGTGAAAAAGTCGACCACGCCGCCCGAGGACCACCGAGGCCGAAGACCGTGTCGACCCGGCAATCACGCGTGTCGGCCCTTCCGGCACGGCCCCGCGGGGCATCACGCGTGATCAGAGAGGCATCACGCGTGATTGAAGGGGCATCACGCGTGAGGGGAGGGTCGACACGGTCAGCTGGAGGCGCGGACCGCCAGGGAGACCGGGAGGATCTGCTGCCGCGGCTTCAGGCTCTGGTCGTCGAGCAGCTGCATCAGCGTTTCGACCATCGCGTGGACCTGCTCGCGCGGGTCCTGGTGGACCGACGTCAGGGGTGGGTCCATCGCCGGGGCCAGGGTCGCGTTGTCGTCGAAGCTGACCACCGCGACGTCGTCCGGGATGCGGCGGCCGGCCGCGTCCAGGGTGCGCAGCGCGCCCACCGCCATCATGTCGCTGGCGACGAACACCGCGTCGAGGTCGGGGTGCCGGTTGAGCAGCGCCGACATCGCGGTCGCGCCGCCGGACAGCGTGAAGTCGGCCTCTTCGGCCAGGTCCGCCGGGTCGAGACCGGCGTCGAGCAGGGTCTTGCGCCAGCCGGCGAGGCGGTCGATCGGGGCGCTCTGGTCCTGCGGGCCCGAGATGGTGGCGATCCGCCGCCGGCCCGCCGCGACCAGGTGCTCGACCGCGAGCCGGGCGCCGCCCTCGTTGTCGAAGTCGACGACGTGCACGCCGCGGCGGATGCCCGCCGCCTGGCCGCCGAACACCACCGGGATGCGCAGCAGCCGCAGCGCCTTGGGCAGCGGGTCGGCGCGGTGCGGCGCGAACACCAGCGCGCCGTCGACGTGCCCGCCTTCGAGAAAGCGGACCGTCCGGCTCAGGTCCTCGCGGATGTCGCTGAAGATCAGCACCATCTGGCGGCCGACGTCGGCGAGCTCGCGGTAGCCCGCGCGCATGACCGCGGCCCGGTACGGGTCGTCGAGCAGCCGCGACTCCGGCTCCGACAGCACCACCGCGACCGCGCCGGTGCGGCGGGTGACCAGCGACCGCGCCGCCTGGTTCGGGGAATAGCCCAGGTCACGGGCCGCGGCCAGGACCTTCTCGCGCGCCGCCGCGCTGACGTACGCGTCGTCGTTCAACGCACGTGACGCCGTCGACCGCGACACGCCGGCGAACGCCGCGACGTCCTCCAGCGTCGGCCGCTCTTCATCCCCTGCTCGAGGCACCACGGGTACCGCCCTCGCTCACCACAACCACCCGGACGCGACCAGCTTAACGGTCACGCAGGGCGATGTCCGGGAGCGCTCCTCGCAGGAAACGCTCCGGTTACGACCCCTTGACACCGGTTGAGGCCCCCAGCAGACTCTGCGACACCTGGGAGCGCTCCCAGTCGGGCTCCCAGCAGTGAGAGCGCTCATTCCCGTCAACAAGGTGGTTGGACACGTGAGAACGATCCGGAACGGCCTGGTCCTGGCACTGGGCATCACGATGACGGCGCTCGGCGCCACGGCCTGCGGCGGAGGCGGTGGTGACCAGACGCCGCCCGCGGCTGGTCCGAACGAGCACGTCGACCTGACGCTGTCGACGTTCACCGAGTTCGGCTACGAGGCACTCATCCCGGAGTACGAGCGACTGCACCCGAACATCAAGATCACCCACCGCAAGACCGGCCAGGGCGGCCCGTACCACCAGGACCTCATCACCAAGCTGGCCGCCGGCTCCGGCCTCGCCGACGTCGCCGCGGTCGAGGAGGGCCACCTCTCCGACGTCCTCGACAAGGGCTCGAAGTTCAACGACCTGAGCAAGATCGGGCCCGCCGACGCCTCCCCCGACCGCTGGCTCGGCTGGAAGTACGACGCCGCCAAGACCAAGGACGGCAAGGTCATCGGCTACGGCACGGACATCGGGCCGCTCGCCATGTGCTACCGCAAGGACATGTTCCAGGCTGCCGGTCTGCCGACCGACCCCGAGGCCGTCAAGCCGCTGTTCGCCACCTGGGACAGCTACTTCGCCGCCGGCGCCGACTACTCCGCCAAGACCAAGAAGGCCTGGTTCGACTCGGCCGCGCAGAACTTCAACGCCATGGTCAACCAGCTCCCCCAGGGCTACATCGGCAGCGACGACAAGCTCGCCGTCGAGAGCAACCAGGGCATCAAGGACGCCTGGACCAAGGTCACCGACGCCGTCGCCAAGGGCGAGTCGGCCAAGCTGACCGCGTTCAGCAACGAGTGGAACACCGGCTTCAAGCAGGGCGCGTTCGCCACGAAGGTGTGCCCGGCGTGGATGCTCGGCGTGATCAAGGAGCAGGCCGGCCCGGAGAACGCGAACAAGTGGGCCGTCACCGCGGCCTTCCCGGGCGGGGGCGGCAACTGGGGTGGCTCGTACCTGACCGTGCCGACGCAGTCGAAGCACCCGAAGGAGGCCGCCGAGCTGGCCGCCTGGCTGACTGCGCCGGAGCAGCAGATCAAGGCGTTCCAGGCCAAGGGCACGTTCCCGAGCCAGGTCAAGGCGCTGTCGGACCCGGCGCTGCTGAGCCAGACCGACGCCTACTTCGGCGGCGCGAAGGTCGGCGAGCTGTTCGCCGAGCAGGCGAAGAAGGTGCAGAAGCCGCAGTACAAGGGCCCGGGCGACGGCCAGATCCAGGAGAACGCCTCGAGCCCGGCCCTGCAGGCGGTCGAACAGGGCAAGTCGGCGGCGGACGGCTGGCAGCAACTGGTCGACTCGGCGAAGAAGATCACCCGCTGACCTCATGACCGTCCTCGACAAAGTCGCGCCGGAAGGGAGCAAGGCCGGGGAGCGCACGTCTCCCCGGCCCACCTTCCGGCACAAGCTGAGCCGGTGGGACGTCAAGGTATCGCCGTACCTCTACGTCGCGCCGTTCTTCATCGTGTTCGGGATCGTCGGGCTGTTCCCGCTGCTCTACACCGCGTACGTCTCGCTGTTCAAGTGGAAGGCCGGCGACGACGACCCGGACTTCATCGGGCTCGACAACTTCAAGGAGCTGTTCGCCGACAGCCAGTTCTGGAACGCGCTGACCAACACGGTCAGCATCTTCCTGCTCTCCAGCGTGCCGCAGCTGATCATCGCGGTGCTGCTGGCGGCGTTGCTCGGCGCCCGGCTGCGTGGCGCGACCGGCTGGCGCGTTGGCATCCTGCTGCCGTACGCGGCGAGCCTGGTCGCGATCGGCATCATCTTCGCGAACCTGTTCGGCCCCAAGTACGGGCTGATCAACGGCGTGCTGCAGACCATCGGCCTCGACCCGGTCGACTGGCAGGCCAGCCGGTTCGGCAGCCACGTCGCGATCGCGATCATGGTCAACTGGCGCTGGACGGGCTACAACGCCCTGATCGTGCTGGCGGCCATGCAGGCCATCCCGAAGGAGCTGCACGAGGCGGCGCTGATCGACGGCGCGGGCACCTGGCGGCGGTTCACGGCTGTCACCCTGCCGCTGCTCAAGCCCACGCTGATCTTCGTCACCATCACCTCGACGATCGGCGGCCTGCAGATCTTCACCGAGCCGAAGCTGTTCGACGCCCTGCCCGGGTCGAACAACGGCGGCTCGACCAACCAGTTCCAGACCGTGACGCTGTACCTGTACCAATCGGCGTTCGAGAACTACAACCTCGGCTACGCCTCGGCGATCGCCTGGGTGCTGTTCCTGATCATCGTGCTCATCGCGCTGGTGAACTTCTTCCTCACCGGCCGGCTCGCGCGCACCCCGGCGGTGAAGAAGAAATGACGACCCTCCAGAGTGGACTCCGCAGGCGAGTCGCCACGCTCGGGAAGCCGCGCAAGGCGACCTACGTCGTGCTGGCGATCTTCGTGCTCGGTTCGCTGTTCCCGTTCTACTGGTCGTTCCTGGTGGCCAGCCGCGACAACGGGATGCTCACCGAGCGCATCCCGCCGTTCATCCCCGGTGGCAACTTCTTCGCCAACGCCGCCCGGGTGTTCGACACCGTGCCGTTCTGGAAGGCGTTGGCGAACAGCGTCATCGTGTCCGGCACGGTCACGCTCACCACGGTGCTGTTCTCGTCACTGGCCGGGTTCGCCTTCGCGAAACTGCGGTTCAAGGGCCGCAACGGGATGTTCGTGTTCATCGTCGTCACGCTCGCGGTGCCGACGCAGCTCGGCATCATCCCGCTGTTCATCGCGATGTCCGAGCTCGGCTGGGCGGGCGGCCTGCAGTCGGTGATCGTGCCGAACCTGGTCACCGCGTTCGGCGTGTTCTGGATGCGGCAGTACACAGTGGACGCCCTGCCCTACGAGCTCATCGAGGCCGCGCGCGTCGACGGGTGCAGCATGATCCGGATCTTCTGGAACGTCTGCCTGCCCGCGGTGCGCCCGGCCGCGGCGATCCTCGCGATGTTCACGTTCATGACGTCGTGGAACGACTTCCTCTGGCCGCTGGTGGTCCTGGACGCGGGCAACCCGACCGTCCAGGTCGCTCTGGAAAAGCTGCAGAGCGGCTACTACGTCGACTATTCACTGGTGCTGGCCGGCACGACCCTGGCCACCATCCCGATCCTCATCGTCTTCGTCCTCCTCGGCCGCCAGATCGTGGCCGGGATCATGCAAGGTGCCGTGAAAGGGTGACCATGTCCGTACATCCCGACAGCGTTCGGGCGGAGACAGCGCTGATGTTCCCGCCCGGCTTCGTCTGGGGCGCCGCCACCGCGGCGTTCCAGGTGGAAGGAGCCACCACGGCCGACGGTCGCACCGACTCGGTCTGGGACGTCTTCGCACGCCGTCCGGGCGCGGTCGTGGGCGGCGACACCGGCGACCCGGCGGCCGACCACTACCGCCGCTACCCCGAGGACGTCGACCTGATGCGCCGCCTCGGCCTCGGCGCCTACCGGTTTTCGCTGGCGTGGCCCCGGGTCCGCCCGGACGGCGGCGCGCCGAACGCCGCCGGGCTCGCCTTCTACGACCGGCTCGTGGACTGCCTGCTGGAAGCGGGGGTCGAGCCGTGGGCGACGCTCTACCACTGGGACCTGCCCCAGACGCTCGAGGAGCAGGGAGGCTGGACGAACCGCGACACCGCGTACCGGTTCGCCGAGTACACCGAGACGGTGCTGGAACGCCTCGGCGACCGCGTCGCGAGCTGGTCGACGCTCAACGAGCCGTGGTGCGCGGCGATGCTCGGCTACGCGGGCGGCATCCACGCGCCGGGCCGCACCGACCACCCGGCCGCCGTCGCCGCCACCCACCACCTGCTGCTGGGCCACGGGCTGGCGATGGACATCATCCGCCGCCACGCGCCGGGCGTCCCGGCGGGCATCACGTTGAACCTCTACCCGGTCGCCCCGCACGACCCGGCGAACGTCACCGACGTCGCCGCGGCCCGCCGGATCGACGGCTTGCAGAACCGCCTGTTCCTCGACCCGGTGCTGCGCGGCGGCTACCCGGACGACCTGGTCACCGACCTGGCCCCGTTCGGTCTCGGCGACGTGGTGCGCGACGAGGACGCCGCGGTCATCGCGGCGCACGTCGACTGGCTGGGGGTGAACTACTACCGCGACTACCGGGTGGCCGGCCGCCCGGTGCCGGGCAGCGAGCCGGCGGGCCCGGAGTGGGTGGGCGCGGGCGACGTGCACTTCGTCCCGGACCTGGCGGCACCGCGCACGGACTCCGGCTGGGAGGTCCAGCCGGCCGGGCTGACGGAGTCGTTGCTGCAGGTCCACCGCGGCTACCGCCGGGTGCCGCTGTACATCACGGAGAACGGAGCGGCGTACCCCGACGTCATCGACGGCGGCGGTGACATCGTGGACACCGACCGGGTGGCGTTCCTCGACTCCCACCTGCGAGCGGCACACGACGCGATCCAGGCCGGAGTAGACCTGCGCGGCTACTTCTACTGGTCACTGCTGGACAACTTCGAGTGGGCGGAGGGCTACGCAAAGCGCTTCGGCTTGATCCACGTGGACTACGCAACGCAGGTGAGGACGCTGAAGCGCAGCGCACAGTGGTATTCACGGGTGATCGGCCTCAACGGCCTCGGCTGAGGGAGGAAGGAAGGTGAAGGCCGCCGGCGCGGGCGGCCTTCACCGGCGCAAGTGACGGGCCCTCAAAACCCGACACGACGAGAACCCAGACCCCCCGCACCGCGATCCGAAGCCAGAACACGGCCGGCAGCGCCGGGTCAAGGCATCTTTCCCGCCTTGACGCGGTGCTGCCGGCCGTAGTCACAATGAAGGCTTCGGGGTGCCGGAAGGGCATTTGAACCCGCCGCCCACCCGCCAAAGACGTGCATCCCGGCCACCTCATTGACAGACTGACCGGTATGGGACTGCGCAGCGAAGCTTGGTTCAACAACCCCGCCGACCCGGGCATGACGGCCCTCTACCTAGAGCGCTACATGAACTGGGGCCTCACCCGCGAAGAGCTGCAGTCCGGCAGGCCGATCATCGGCATAGCGCAGACCGGCTCGGACCTGTCCCCCTGCAACCGCCACCACGTCCAGCTGGCCGACCGCACCCGCGAAGGCATCCGCGAAGCGGGCGGAATAGCCATCGAATTCCCCGTGCACCCCATCCAGGAAACCGGCAAACGCCCCACCGCGGCACTGGACCGCAACCTGGCCTACCTGGGCCTGGTGGAGACGCTCTACGGCTACCCGATAGACGGCGTCGTCCTCACCACGGGCTGCGACAAGACGACCCCAGCCTGCCTGATGGCCGCAGCGACCGTGAACATCCCATCGATAGTGCTCTCCGGCGGCCCCATGCTCAACGGCTGGCACAACGGCGAGCGAACGGGCTCGGGCACCATCGTCTGGAAGGCCCGAGAGCTGCTCGCCGCCGGCGAAATCGACGACGCCGGCTTCATGGAGCTGGTCGCCTCCTCGGCTCCATCGCCAGGCCACTGCAACACCATGGGCACGGCATCGACGATGAACGCCCTCGCCGAGGCACTCGGCATGAGCCTGCCGGGCTGCGCGGCGATCCCGGCACCGCACCGCGACCGCGCCCGGATGGCCTACCTGACCGGGCGAAGGATCGTCGAGCTGGTCCGGGAAGACCTCAAGCCGTCGGACATCCTGACCCGAGAGGCGTTCGAGAACGCGATCGTCGTCAGCTCGGCGATCGGCGGCTCGACCAACGCACCGATCCACATCGGCGCGATCGCCCGGCACGTCGGCGTGGACCTGCCCCTCGAAGACTGGCAGCGGCTGGGGTACGCCGTCCCGCTGCTGGTCGACCTGCAGCCCGCGGGCAAGTACCTCGGCGAGGAGTTCCACCGCGCCGGCGGCGTCCCGGCGGTGGTGCACGAGCTGATGCGGCACGGCCTGATCCACGAGGACGCACGCACGGTCAACGGCCGCACACTGGGCGAGAACTGCCGCGAGGCCGAGGCCGGCGACCGCGACGTCATCCGCACCTTCGACACCGCCCTCACCGAAGACGCCGGGTTCCTCGTGTTCACGGGCAACCTCTTCGACGCGGCCATCATGAAGTCCAGCGTGATCTCCCCGGAGTTCCGCCGCCGCTACCTGGCCGGCGGCGTCTACGAGGGCACCGCGGTCGTGTTCGACGGCCCGGAGGACTACCATGCCCGCATCGACGAGGCGGGCCTCGGCGTCGACGAGCACTCGCTGCTCGTCATGCGCGGCACCGGCCCGCTCGGCTACCCGGGCGCGGCCGAGGTGGTGAACATGCGGCCGCCGGCGGCGCTGATCAAGCAGGGCATCCGTGAGCTGCCGTGCCTCGGCGACGGCCGGCAGTCGGGCACGTCCGGGTCGCCGTCGATCCTCAACGCCTCCCCCGAAGCCGCGGCGGGCGGTGGCCTCGCGGTGCTGCGCACCGGCGACCGGGTGCGCATCGACCTCGCGGCGGGCACCGCGAACGTGCTCATTCCGGACGAGGAGCTCGCGCTGCGCCACAAGGAGCTGGCAGAGTCGGGCGGGTACCCGGCCCCGGAGTCGCAGACACCGTGGCAGGAGATCCAGCGTTCGATGGTCGACCAGCTCTGCGACGGCATGGTCCTGCGCCCGGCCGTGGCCTACCAGCGGATCGCGCAGACGAAGGGCATCCCCCGCGACAACCACTAGCGCGGCACTTTCATAGGGAAAGTGCCGCTTCGAACGGGTGCGGAGGGGGTATCCCAGCGATAGCCGAGGCGAGGAGGACCCCATGTTGCCGGAGCGAGAGCGGCACGCCCTGCGCGAAATCGAGGCCGAGCTGCTGGCGAGCGACCCCGCGTTCGCCGCCGCGTTCAACGGCCGCACCCGGCGCGGCCTCCGGCGGTGGAACCTGCTGCTGGTGCTGTCCGACGTCACCGCGGTGGTGATGCTGGTCGTCGGCCTCTTCGCCCGCGACGCCGCACTCGTGCTCTGGGGCACGGTCTGCGCCGGCGCGCTGGTGGCGTGGCACATCGCCCGCGCCGAGACGACCCGGGAGGCCGCTCAGGACGGCACGACGCCGGCGGCCGGCTCGCGCTGAGCTTGCCGCCGACGTCCACAGTGGACTATTCGGCGGCCTCGGCCGCGCCGGCCACCGCCGCCGCCATCGCGGGCACCACCGCTTCGTCGAACACGCTCGGCACGATGTGCCCGGGGTCCAGGTCCTCGCCCACCACATCGGCCAGCGCGTGCGCCGCCGCCAGCAGCATCTCCCCGGTCACCCGCGTCGCGCCCGAGTCGAGCAGCCCGCGGAACATGCCGGGGAACGCGAGGACGTTGTTGATCTGGTTGGGGAAGTCGCTGCGGCCGGTGGCGACGACCTCCGCGTGCTCGCGGGCCGCGTCCGGGTCGACCTCCGGGTCCGGGTTGGCCAGCGCGAACACGATCGCCCGGTCGGCCATCGCGGCGACGTCGTCGGGCTTGAGCAGCCCGCCGGCGCTGACTCCGACGAACACGTCCGCGTCGCGCAGCGCGTCCTGGACGCTGCCGGTGACCCGTGCGGCGTTGGTGTTCTCGGCCAGCCAGTGCTTCTCCCCCACCAGGTCCCGGTCCGGGTGCAGCACGCCTTCGCTGTCACAGACGACGATCCCGTCGGCGTGGTAGCCCGCGCGCAGCAGGAGCCGCGCGATGGCGCTGCCCGCCGCGCCCGCCCCGGCGATGACGACCGACGTGCCCGCCGGCTCGCGGCCGGTCAGCTTCAGCGCGTTGTGCAAGGCGCCGAGCACGACGACCGCGGTGCCGTGCTGGTCGTCGTGGAACACCGGGATGTCGAGCTCGTCGTGCAGCCGCCGTTCGACGGTGAAGCACCGCGGGGCGGCGATGTCCTCGAGGTTGATCGCGCCGAACGACGTCGCGAGGTCCTTGACCGTGCGGACCAGGTCGTCGGGTTCGCGGCTGACCGGGCAGATCGGCCAGGCGTCGACGTCGGCGAAGCGCTTGAGCAGCGCCGCCTTGCCCTCCATCACCGGCAGAGCGGCGGCCGGGCCCTGGTCACCGAGCCCGAGCAGGGCGGACCCGTCGGACACGATGGCGACCGAATTGGCCTTCACCGTCTCCCGGGCGAGCGTCGAAGGGTCGTCCGCGATCCGCTTCGCCTGGTCCGCGACGCCGGGTGTGTAGTGCTCGGCCAGGTCGTCGGGGGTCTCCAGGGTGACGCGGGTCGTGACCTCGACCTTTCCTCGGCTGTGTGTCATGCCCGCGGAGTACCCGGACCACGCGGCCGAAAATCACCGACCTCGCCCGGCTGCGGTCCGCGGCGGCCGGCTGTCACGGCTGCGCCCTGCACCGGGACGCGACCCAGACCGTCTTCGGCGAAGGCTCTCACGGCGCGAAGGTGCTGGTCGTCGGCGAACAGCCGGGTGACGAGGAGGACCTCGCGGGTGAGCCGTTCGTCGGCCCGCCGGCAAGCTGCTGGACCGGGCCTTCGACGAGGCGGGCTTCGACCGGAAGTCGCGCTACGTCACCAACGCGGTCAAGCACTTCAAGTTCAAGCGTGCCGAACGCGGCAAGCGCCGCATCCACCGGAAACCGGGCCGCACCGAAGTGGTTGCGTGCCGGCCGTGGCTGCTGGCCGAGCTGAGGGCGGTGCGCCCGGAGCTGGTGCTGCTGCTGGGCGCGACGGCCGCGCAGTCGCTGCTGGGCCCGAAGTTCCGGCTGACCGCGCACCGCGGCGAGCCGGTCGAAGCACCCGAAGACGTGGCGGAGCTGGTGCCGTCGGCCATCGCGACGGTGCACCCGTCGGCGGTCCTGCGGGCACCGGACCGCGACGAGGCCTACGCGGCTTTCGTGGCCGACCTGACGGCTGCGCGCCGGACTCTCGCCTGACCCGAGCGCCCCAATGTGGCGTTGGGTGCGCTCAACGCACCCAATGTGGCGTTCGGGGCGGCGGACGCACCCAACGCCACAGTGGGGCGCCGCAGGTGAGCCGGCGCAGAGCCGCTTCCGCCGAGCCCGCGTGCTCGGCCAAGTCGCGCCAAGGGTCGTCCTTGCGTGCCAGCCGCTGCTTCTCCTTCGCCAGGCTCCAGCCGTCCGGGTCGGCCTTGCCCAGCTCGCGCCAGTCCAGCGGGGTCGCGGCCGCCGCGCCCGGGCGGGCGCGCAGCGAGTACGGCGCGACGAACGTCTGCGCGTAGCCGTTGCGGTTGGCGTCGAGGAAGATCCGGTCGCCGCGCTTGTCCTTGCGCTGGGCCGTCGTCAGCCGGTCGGGGTCGGCCGCCGCGACCCGGTCCGCCAGGGCGCGGGACAGCTCGAGCACCACGTCGACGTCGGACTTCGCGTCGAGCGGCGCCAGCACGTGGAAGCCGCGGCCGCCCGTCGCCTGGACGAACGCCGTCAGCCCGGCCCGCTCGTACTCGGCTCGGATCCCGCGCGCGACCGGCCGCAGCTCGGCGACCGGCGTGCCGTCCGGCGGGTCGAGGTCCAGCACCAGCCGGTCCGGCCGCTCCGGCGCGTCCACTGTGGACAGCCAGACGTGGAACTCCAGCGTGCCCTGCCCGGCCAGGTAGTCCAGCGTGTCGGCGTCTTCGCAGACCACGTAGTCGTCCGAACCGCCACCGCGCCGGGGCACGCTCGCGACGCGGATCGAGTCCGGGAAGTGCTCGCCCGGGTGCTTCTGGAACCAGCCCTGGCCCTCGATGCCGTCCGGGAACCGCCGCAGCGTCAGCGGGCGGCCGCGCAGGTGCGGCAGCATGACGTCGGCGACCGCCCGGTAGTACTCGACGACGTCGCCCTTGGTCAGCCCGTCGGCCGGGTAGAACACCTTGTCCGCATGAGAGATCTTCACGCCTGCTCCCGCACCACGTCGGCCGCCCGCTTGTCCTCGCGCAGCCCGGCGAACCGCGGGTGCCGAAGCCGCCCGTCGCGCGTCCATTCGGAGAAGCCGACCTGCGCGACCAGCTCCGGCCGGACCCAGTGCGCGCCGGACTCCTTCATCGCCCCGGCGAACGGCGACTGCTTCGTCTCGCGCGCCCGCAACCGGGCGTGCAGGGATGCCAAGAGCTTTTCGTCGAAGCCGGTAGCGCGCCGAAGCCGTGCCGCGCGCCCTGCGGGTCGGTGAAACCGCCGATGACCAGCTCCTGCCCCTGCGCGCACTTGAACTTCAGCCAGTCGGGTGTCCGCGTCGGCCCGTTTGGCGATGACGCCCTCCCAGCCACGCCGGCAGGCCTGTTCGGAGAACTTCTCGCCCTCGGTGTTGCGGTGGGCCGACAGCCGGAGCGGGTCCGCGAAGCCGAACGCGTCGCGCAGCAACGCCTTCCGCTGCCGCAGGGGCAGCGCGGTCGTGTCGTGGTCGTCGAAGTACAGCAGGTCGAACAGGTAGTAGTAGACCCGCACGCCGGTCGCGCGGGCGCGGTCCGGGTCCGTGAGGTGGATCCGCGGCTGCAGCGCGGCGAAGGTCGGTGAGCGTGGCCAAGGTCGGCTCGCGCCAGCCTGGTCCCGTCACGAGGCCTTCAGCGCTTTCTCCAGCTGGGCACGGGTCATCTTCGACCGGCCCTTCACACCCTGCTCGCGAGCCAGCTTGTCCAGGTCGGCCTTCGACAACTCACCGAGGTCCGGCTTCTTCTTGCCGCCGCCGCCCTTGCGGTTCTTCACGCTGCGCGAGAGGGCCTCGAACAGGTCGACGACGTCGGCCGACGGCTCCGGCTCCTCTTCGTGCGCGATCTCCTTGCCCGCCTTCTTGGCCTTGATCAGCTCCTCGACGCGGCCGGAGTACTCGTCGCGGTAGTCCTCGGGCTTCCAGGGCGCCGTCATCTCGTCGACGAGCGAGAGCGCCATGTCGAGCTCCTTCGGCCGCGGCTTCGGCAGGTCGGGCAGCCCGCCCATGACGTCCTTCGGCTTCCGCAGGTCGGCGACGAAGTGCAGGGTGTTGAGCACCATGACGTCCTCGCCGGCGCGGACCGCGCAGAGGTACTCCTTGCCGCGCAGCACGAACTTGGCGACCCCGGCCTTCTCGCTGCGATCCATCGCCTTGAGCAGCAGGCCGTACGCCTTGGCGAAGTCCTCCTTGGCCGGCTTGAGCCAGTAGGTGCGGTCGAAGAACCACGGGTCGATCTCGTCGAGCTCCACGAACTGCTCGATGTCGATCCGCCGCGAGCGCTCGGGCGCGATCTCGTCGAGCTCGTCCGGCTCGACGAGCACGTGGTCGCCGCCGCCGAGGTCGTAGCCCTTGACGATCTCGTCCTGGGTGACCTCGTCGCCGGTCCGCTCGTTGACCCGCCGGTTGCGGATCCGGTCGGACGTCCCGCGTTCGAACTGGTGGAAGTGGATCGTGTGGTCCGCCACCGCGGGGTACAGCTCCACGGGAACGGTCACCAGCCCCAGGCTCAATGCCCCGCTCCACACCGGTCTGGCCATGTCGACCTCCTCACCGGCAGCGTTACCCGCGGCGGGGACGCGTGAAACGACGGGAACCCGCCCAGGCGACCCGGACCGGCGACGGCCGGGAGGCTCGCTCGGAGTGCGGCGAGGGCCGTCGACCGGTGGAGGCGCCAGGCCGGCTGACCCTCCCGGGCGCTCGAACCGACGGAGGCCGCCCGCCCAACGGCGGTCGGGTGATCCGGCCGGTCGTGGCCGCGGTGCCGTGCGCGAGCCGATGCGGCCGCCCACCCCGCCTCCGAACCGGCGGGAGCCCGCCGGACCGGTGCGGGCGGTCCAGGCGGGCTCTGTGCCGAAGGCGGCTCCCAGCCGCCTTCTCGGGCCTCAGGCGACTTCGCTGCTCCGTCCCTTACCCGTGCGGTGCAGGCCGAGCATCGCCAGCAGCTCGGCGCAGTCGTCGGCGTCCTTGGCCCGCCCCGCGACCGCCAGTGCGGCCCTCCGGCGCGTCTGTTCCTGCTCGGGCGTGTCCCCACCCTCGAGGAGGAGGTCCGCCACCGGCCTCAGGTCGTTCCGCTTGTCTCGCATGTTCGCTCCCCTGAATCCCCGGTTCGCTCTTCGCCGGGCGGTTACCCCGGATCACCCCGCGAAACACAAGAGGCGCCGGCCGCCCCGGCGGAGACCGTCAGTCGTTAGGCCGAACGAGTGAAAACCGCGGGACCACGGGTCCGAACCCGCAAGGATGTGAGACCCACGTCACACCAGGAGGCCGGATGGGCACCCAGATCCGCATCAGCCGCGAGGACGGTTCGCTGCCCTGCGAAGTCTGCGGATTCCCGACGATGCACGTCGCCCAGGTCGTCGCCGACGACGGGAAGGTGCTCGGCCGGACCCTGGTCTGCACGACGTGCCAGCGCACCAGGCACCGCCCCGAGCAGGCCGTCGAACCGGAGGCGCCACCGGACGAGGTCCCGGCCGGCTAGGGCGCCGTCGTCGCGACCGCCGCCACGAACTCCGCCGCGACCTCGTGGAGCTTGCGGTTGCCGTCCTGCGAACGTTTGACCAGCCGCTGGAACGCCTCTTCGGCGGTGATCCGGTGCGCCGCCATCAGGATCCCCTTGGCCTGGTCGATCACCGCACGCGTCTCCAGCGCGCGGTTGAGCTGGTCGATCAGCTCACGCGCCGCGAAGTACCGGCGGGCGCTGCGCAGGCCGAACACGACCGTCGCGGTGTACAGCTCGAGGATCTTCGTGCCCAGCTCGCTGAAGCCGTGCTCGCCGAAGCCGAACAGGTTCACCGCGCCGGCCATGTCGCCGTCCACGGTCAGCGGCGCGGCGAGGAAGCTCGCCACGCCCAGCTGCTCGGCCGAAGACACGAACTGCGGCCACACGTCGCCCACCGCCCCGACGCCGACCCGCACCGGTTGCCCGGTCTCCGCGGCGCGCAGGCACGGGCCGTCGCCGATCCGGTACTGCTCGCGGTCGAAGTTCACCGCGCGCTGGTCGGTGCTGGCCACCGTTTCGGGGACCCCTTCGCGCACCAGGGTGATGCTCGCCATGTCGGCCCCCGGCACGACCTGCACCACGTGATCGCACACCGCCTGCAGCATCTGGCCGAGGTCCAGTTCGGTGTCCAGCATCGCGGTCAGCGACTCCATCGCCACCGTGACTTCGTCCAACCGCGCGGTGAGCTGCTCATCGCCGCCCGTCATCCTTGGTGACGCCCCTTTTCTCGATTCTCAAGGGCGCTCTAGACCAGGGAGGACCCGGGCGCGCGCCACTAGTGGGCCGCTAGCGCTTTAACGGGTCCAGCGCGAGATTACTGCATCCCGATCAGCACGGGCACAAGCGGTCACCGCCCCGGCGTGCCGCGCGTCCGTTCGGAGCAACGTCGGTTGCGGGCGGTTCACCCGTGGTTAGGCTCGGGTGACGGTTCAGCCCAGCAGCCGCCCTCGAACCCCCACGAGGCGCGGCGCCCCCGGCCCCGCGTCAGTACGGCGGTGAGCCGGCATGACCATTCCCCTGGCGAGACACCCGGCCCTGCGGCTGCGCACGACGTGGCCCGCCCCGCACGCGGTGCACATCGCCGCGCGCGGCGACCTCGACAGCGCGACGGCGGCCGACCTGGCCCGCCTGGTTTCGGACCGCCTGCGGGCGGCGCCGGAGCGCCTGGCCCTCGATCTGTCCGAAGTGGACTTCCTGGGGGTGGCGGGTGTGCAGGTCCTGCTCCACGCGGCCCTGCAGGCCGACCACGGCGGCACCGACCTGGTGGTGGTCGCCGGGACGAACCCGATGCTCCGCCGCGCCCTGGCGGTGACGGGCGCCGACCGGCGGCTGACCCTTCGCGAGCACTCGGCCGAACCCGCGCCCGCCTGACCCCATGTAGTGCGGCGGGCCGGTCAGCGGGACGAGCCGGCCGCTCCGGCGTGCTCGTCCCGGGCTCGCGCCCGCTTCGAGCGGACGTGCCGCTCCTCCCCCATCCGCGCCACCGCCTCCGGGTGGTGCAGCTCGAACGCCGGCCGCTCGGAGCGGATCCGCGGCAGGTCGAGGAAGTTGTGCCGCGGCGGCGGGCACGTCGTCGCCCACTCCAGCGAGTTGCCGTAGCCCCACGGGTCGTCGACCAGGACCTGCTCGCCGTAGCGGTAGCTCTTCACCACGTTCCAGATGAACGGCAGCGTCGACGCGCCCAGGATGAACGCGCCGATCGTCGAGATGGTGTTGAGCGTCGTGAAGCCGTCGGAGGTCAGGTAGTCGGCGTACCGGCGCGGCATGCCTTCGTCGCCGAGCCAGTGCTGGACGAGGAACGTCGTGTGGAAGCCGAGGAACGTGGTCCAGAAGTGCCACTTGCCGAGGCGCTCGTCGAGCATCCGGCCGGTCATCTTCGGGAACCAGAAGTAGATCCCGGCGAACGTCGCGAAGACGATCGTGCCGAACAGGACGTAGTGGAAGTGCGCGACGACGAAGTAGGAGTCGGTCACGTGGAAGTCCAGCGGCGGTGACGCCAGGATGACGCCGGTGAGGCCGCCGAACAGGAACGTCACCATGAACCCGAGCGACCACAGCATCGGCGTCTCGAAGCTCAGGTGCCCCTTCCACATCGTGCCGATCCAGTTGAAGAACTTGATCCCGGTCGGCACCGCGATGAGGAACGTCATGATCGAGAAGAACGGCAGCAGCACCGCGCCGGTGGCGTACATGTGGTGGGCCCACACCGCCGCCGACAGCGCGGTGATCGCGATCGTCGCCATCACCATCAGCCGGTAGCCGTAGAGCGGTTTCCGGCTGAACACCGGGATGATCTCGGTGACGATCCCGAAGTACGGCAGCGCCACGATGTAGACCTCGGGGTGCCCGAAGAACCAGAACAGGTGCTGGAACATGATCGCCCCGCCGTTTTCGGGGTCGAACACGTGCGCGCCGAGGCGGCGGTCGGCCTCCAGCCCGAACAGCGCCGCGGTGAGGATCGGGAAGGCCAGCAGGATCAGGATCGAGGTGAACAGGATGTTCCAGGTGAACAGCGGCAGCCGCCACATGGTCATCCCGGGCGCGCGCAGGGTCACGATCGTGGTGACCATGTTGACCCCGCCGAGGATGGTGCCGAGCCCGGACACGATCAGGCCCATGATCCACAGGTCACCGCCGATGCCCGGCGAGTGGATGGCGTTCGACAGCGGTGTGTAGGCCGTCCACCCGAAGTCCGGCGCGCCGCCCGGGGTGAGGAACGAGCTGATCACGATCAGCCCGCCGAACAGATACAGCCAGTAGGCGAACCCGTTGAGCCGCGGGAACGCGACGTCCGGCGCGCCGATCTGCAGCGGCAGGATGTAGTTGGCGAAACCGAACAGGTTCGGGGTGGCGTAGAGCAGCAGCATGATCGTGCCGTGCATGGTGAACAGCTGGTTGTACTGCTCGGGTGAGAGGAACTGCAGGCCCGGCCGCGCCAGCTCGCCGCGCATCAGCAACGCCATCGCGCCACCCGCCATGAAGAAGGCGAACGACGTCGTCAGGTACAGGAGTCCGATCTGCTTCGGGTCGGTGGTCCGCAGCAGGCGCAGCAGCGTTCCGCCCTTCGGCCCGCGCCGCGCGACGGCGAGCGGAACCGCCTGCAGGCTGGGCTTCACGTCGGTCATCCGCAACTCCTGTCGCCGGACTGTCCCGTAACCCGCGTACTACTCCTGATGCTCGCGCTCCGCGTTCCCCTGAACGGGTGGAACTAGGCCCGCAGGGCCGGGAGCAGCTCCTTTTCGGCGAAGTCGAGGAAGCCGTCCTGCTGGTCGCCGCCGATCTGGACCAGGGCGACGTCGGTGAAACCGGCCTGTTCGAACTCGCGGATGCCCGCGACGATCGGCTCGACGTCCGGGCCGCACGGGATCGAGCCGGCGACGTCGTCTTCGCGGACGAACTGCGTGGCCCCGGCGAACCCGGCCGGCCCGGGCAGCTCGGCGTTGACCTTCCAGCCGCCGGCGAACCAGCGGAACTGCTCGTGGGCGCGCTTGACGGCCGCGTCGCGGTCGGCTCCCCAGGACACCGGCATCTGCCCGATCTTGCGGCTCGGCGGCCCGAGCTTCGTCGCGTCCCACTCGCTCGACAGCTCCGCCTTCGGCTCGACCGCGATCATCGCGTCGGCGACCGGGGCGAACCGCTTGACCGACTGCGAACCGGACACCGCGACCCCGATCGGCGTCCGCCGCTCCGGCAGGTCCCACAGCTTCGCGGAGTCGACGCGGAAGTGCTTGCCCTCGTAGTCGAAGTAGCCGCCGTCGAACAGCCCGCCGATGATCTGGAGCGCCTCGGCGAGCATGTCGTGCCGGACGTTGGCCGGCGGCCAGCCGCGGCCGACGACGTGCTCGTTGAGGTTCTCCCCCGCGCCGAGGCCGAGGGTGAACCGGCCGCCCGAGAGCGCCTGGACCGTCGCCGCCTTCTGGGCCACGACCGCCGGGTGGTAGCGCATCGTCGGGCAGGTCACGTAGGTCATCAGCTCGACACGCTCGGTGCGCTGGGTGACCGCGCCCAGCACGCTCCAGGCGTAGGGCGCGTGCCCCTGCTCGGCGAGCCACGGCGAGTAGTGGTCGCTCATCACCTCGAAGTCGAAGCCGGCCTGCTCCGCCCCGGTGGCGAAGCGGACCAGCTCGTTCGGCCCGGCCTGCTCGGTCATCAGCGTGTAGCCGATCCTCATCGGCGGCTCCTTTCGATCACGCCCCGCATACCCGCTCCCGGCGTGGGTAACCGGCTCGCATGGGCGAATCCCGGACGCTGGCGCGCAAGCTGATCGACGACCACCTGGTGGACGGAGAGCCGGTGGCCGGCCGCGAGATCGGCCTGCGGGTCGACCAGACACTCACCCAGGACGCCACCGGCACCCTGGTCATGCAGGAGCTCGAAGCACTCGACCCGGACCGGGCGAAGACCGAGGTGAGCGTCCAGTACGTCGACCACAACCTGCTGCAGGCGGACGAGAAGAACGCCGAGGACCACGCCTTCCTGCGCTCGGCCTGCCGCCGCTACGGGATCTGGTTCTCCAAGGCCGGCAACGGCGTCTCGCACCCGACCCACATGCAGCGGTTCGGCAAGCCCGGCCGGACCCTGGCCGGCTCGGACTCCCACACCTGCGCCGGCGGTTCGCTGGGCATGCTGGCCATCGGCGTCGGCGGCCTGGAGGTCGCGCTCGCGATCGCCGGCGAGCCGCTCTACCTGCGGATGCCGGAGATCTGGGGCGTCCGGCTGACCGGTGCGCTGCCGGACTGGGTGTCGGCCAAGGACGTCGTGCTGGAGATGCTGCGCCGCCACGGCGTGCGCGGCGGTGTCGGGCGGATCGTCGAGTACCACGGGCCGGGCCTGGCCGGGCTCACCGCGATGGACCGGCACGTCATCGCGAACATGGGCGCCGAGCTCGGCGCCACCGCGACGGTGTTCCCCGCCGACGACGCCGTCCGCGCGTTCCTGCGGGCCGAAGACCGCGAGGACGACTTCACCGAGCTGCACGCCGACGAGGGCGCGGCCTACGACGTCGAGGACGAGATCGACCTCGGTTCACTCGAGCCGCTGGTCGCGAAGCCGTCTTCGCCCGGCAACGTCGTCACGGTCCGCGAAGCCGCCGGCACCCCGGTCGACCAGGTGGTGCTGGGCTCTTCGGCGAACCCGGGCTTCCGCGACTTCGCCGTCGCCGCCGCGATCGTGAAGGGCCGCCAGAGCGCCGGCTCGGTCAGCTTCGACGTCAACCCGTCGTCCCGGCAGATCCTCGTCGACCTGACCCGCGCCGGGCACGTCACCGACCTGGTCACCGCGGGCGCGCGGATCCACCAGACCGGCTGCCTCGGCTGCATCGGGATGGGTCAGGCGCCCGCGCCCGGGCAGACGTCGCTGCGCACCTTCCCCCGCAACTTCCCCGGCCGCTCGGGCACCACCGACGACGCGGTGTGGCTGTGCTCGCCGGAGACCGCGGCGGCGTCGGCGCTCACCGGCGTGCTGACCGACCCCCGCGAGTTCGCCGCCGAGCACGACCTCGCGCACCCCGACCTGGCCCCGCCCGAGCACTCCGCGGTCAACACCGGGATGCTCGAGGGGCCACTGCCCGCCGGCGAGGCCGCGGAGGTCGAGCTGGTCAAGGGGCCGAACATCTCCGGGCTCCCCGAGTTCGAACCGCTCCCCGACCGCCTCGAAGCACCGGTGCTGCTGGTCGTCGGCGACGACGTCTCGACCGACGAGATCTCCCCCGCCGGCGCCCGCGCGCTGCCGTTCCGGTCGAACATCCCGAAGCTCGCGGAGTTCACCTTCACCCGGATCGACGAGGACTACCCGGCACGCGCCGCCGAGACCGGCGCGCACTTCGTAGTCGGCGGCTCGAACTACGGGCAGGGCTCGTCCCGGGAGCACGCCGCCATCACCACCCGGCACCTGGGGATGCGCGCGGTGCTGGCGCTGTCGTTCGCGCGGATCCACTGGCAGAACCTGGCGAACTTCGGCGTCCTGCCGCTCGAGTTCGCCGAGGAGGCCGACCGGGAGCGGATCTCGGCCGGCGACACGCTGGTCCTGGACGGGCTGCGCGACGCGCTCGGCGGGGGTGAGCTGACCGTCCGGAACACCACCCGGGACGAGGAGTACCGGGTGACTCATCGGCTCTCGGAGCGGCAGGTGGAGGCGGTGCTCGCCGGGGGCCGGATTCCGCTGCTCGCCACCCGGAAGTGAGGTTTACCCGGTGATCCACCGGGTACTCGGCGCACGAGAGAAGGGAGCGGGCATGCCCCAGTCGTGGAGCACCAAGCGCGAACGCCAGTACGAGCACGTCAAGGACTCGGCCGAGGACCGCGGCGCGAGCACCAAGCGCGCCAAGGAGATCGCCGCTCGGACGGTGAACAAGAACCGTGCGCAGTCCGGTGAGTCGCGGGAGGCGAGCAAGACCTCGCTCAACGACAAGTCCCCGCAGCAGCGCGGTGGTGAGCGGTCCGGCAACCGGAAGGGTCCCGGCGGCCCCACCAAGGACCAGCTCTACAACGAGGCCAAGAAGCGGAACATCGACGGCCGCTCGACGATGACCAAGAAGGAACTCGAACGGGCGCTGGGCCGGTGACGAAGCCCGAAATACCCGAACAGAAAGTGTCAGCGTTCCCCCGGATGGGTAATACCTCTCGCATGGAAGAACCACAAAGCCGCAGCTCAGCCAGCAGCAAGCCCACGCTGGACGAGCTGCTCGAGGAACCGGTGGAGCTGCGCCTGCCCGCCATGGCGGAGCAGATTCCCCTGGTCCGGATGCTCACGCACGGCGTCGTCTCGCGCGCCGACTTCGGCCTCGACGCCATCGCCGACGCCAAGATGGCCGTCGACGAGGCGTGCGCGCAGCTCGTCCAGCTCGCCGAGCTCGGCACCCAGCTGCACTGCCGCTTCGTGCAGGCCGCCGACGGTCTGCACGTCGTCGTCTCGACCCGCTCGAACGACCCGCGGCCGCCGAGTGACCGCACCTTCGGCTGGCACGTGCTGACCACGCTGAGCCGGTCGGTGACCGCGCACTGCGACGTCCTACCCGGTGGGGGCGCGGGCATCGTCACGATCGAGCTGGTGCTCAACCCGGGAACGAGCGCGTGAGCGGCGAGCGCAAAGCCCTCCTCCACCGGCCCGACGAGTACGCCCACTGCGAGCCGCTGTTCGACGAGCTCGGCACCCTCGAACCCGACGATCCGCGGCGGGACGTGGTCCGGAGCAAGCTGGTCACCGAGCTGCTCCCGCTCGCCGAGCACATCGCGACGCGCTTCTCGGGCCGCGGCGAGCCCCGCGAGGACCTGGTCCAGGTGGCCCGGATCGGCCTGATCAACGCCGTCGACCGGTTCGACCCCACCCGCGGCCACGACTTCCTGTCCTTCGCGGTGCCGACGATCATGGGTGAGGTCCGCCGGCACTTCCGCGACACCGGCTGGTCCGTGCGGGTGCCGCGGCGGCTCAAGGAGCTGCACCTTTCGCTGAGCCAGGGCTCGGCGGTGCTCTCGCAGCGCCTCGGCCGCGCGCCGACGCCCACCGAACTGGCCGAGCACCTCGGGCTGGACGTCGACGACGTCCGCGAAGGCCTGCTCGCCGGCAACGCCTACCAGGCCCTGTCGGTCGACAAGCCGGTCCACGACGACGCCGAGGCGCTGTCGCTGGCCGACACCATGGGGGAACCGGACCACGAGATGGCCATGGTGGAAAACCACGAGGCCCTCCAGCCGCTGCTGCAGGAGCTGCCGAAGCGGGAGCGCGCGATCCTCGTCATGCGGTTCTTCGGCGGGCTGACCCAGACCCAGATCGCCGACCGCGTCGGCATCTCCCAGATGCACGTCTCCCGGCTGCTGTCGCAGACCCTGGAGCAGCTGCGCGGCAAGCTCACCGGCGAAGGCTAGGGCCGGCCACCCGGCCGGCCCCGCCTGCCAAGGTCAGCTGCCTGGGTCAGCGCAGCCAGCCGGGGCGGCCGCCCTTCCCGAGCCGCCGCCACTGCCGGCCGAACGTCTCCCGCAGGTCCTCCGCCCGGACCGCGTCTTCGGCGTAGAGCATCCCGAACGTGAACGTGTTCTGCCCTTCGCCGTGCCCGGCGATGGTGAGGTGGTGCAGGACGTCCCGGCCGACCACGGTGTCCTGGTGCTCGCCCAGCGTGCTCTGGACGGCCTTGACGTTCTTGCGCCACTGCCGCAGCTTCTTGCCGTAGACCGGCTTCACGGTGTCCGCCGCGTAGCGGGCGCGCTTCGCCTTCTTGCGGACGTCGTGCAACGCCGTCTCGAGCTCCTCGCCCGTCAAACCGGTCGTCGCCGCCTCGGCCCGGCGGAGCTTCCTGGCGGCCTTGCGCACCGGTTCGCGCAGTGCGGACTTCGCCGGCTTGCGGGCCTTCGCCGTCAGCGGGGGTGCGGTCACCAGGTCGTCGAGCGCGCGGAGCAGGTGCCGGTACCGCTTGCCGGTCAGCGCGGCCATGGCCTTCGTCCGGCCTTCTTCGGCCTCGCGGGCGAAGTAGCGGGTGAGGTACTGGCGCAGTGGCCCGAACACCAGCTCCGGCGGGACGTCGTCGAGCTGTGCGCGCAGCCGTTCCTCACCGACTTCGGTGTCCCTGGCCGGCGCCAGCTGCTGCCCGAGCCGCTGCAGCTCGGCCGCCAGCGCCGCGGTGCGCTTCTTGTCCACAATGGACCCGAACGTGCGGAGCGTGCTGCGCAGCTTCCGGGTCGCCACCCGCATCTGGTGCACGGAGTCCTCGACGTCCAGCCGCACCCCGACGTCCGCCCGGCGCAACCGGGCCTGGTGCTCGCGCAGGGACGCCAGCACGACGTCGCCCGCCGTCGGCTTCTCGCGGGCGCGCGGCGGCCGCGGGACGCGGTCGCCGATCAGGCGCCGCAGCTTCGAGGGCCACGGCGAGGCGGACGCGCCGGCGTCGGCCAGCGCCCGGTCGAAGTCGTCGAGCCGGCCGGGCGCGGTGCCGGGGTCGAGCTCCAGCTCCAGCTCACGCCACTTGTCCAGGTGCGCGCCGTCGCCGCCGACCTCGCCGGTCACGTGGTCGTCGGTCAGCGTCGCGATCGTGCGGCCCTCGCCGTCGGCGAGCCGGTGCTCGAACCGGTCGGTGCGCAGGTGCGCGATCGGCACCAGCTTCTCCCCCAGCGTGTAGGCGGCCACCAGGCGCCGCAGCCGGCCGGGCACCTTGTTCGGGTCGCCGCCCAGCGGCAGCTGGATCTCCTGCCGCTCGTCGGCCGAGACGGGCAGCTTGAGGTGCCAGCCCGCGTCGTGGCCGCCGACGCGCCGCCGGAGCGTGATGCCGCCGCGCGCCAGGCGGAAGCTCGCGGTGTCGTAGTAGGACGCGTCGAGCAGGTGCTCGACCGGGTCGTCCTGCGTCTCGACGCCCGCGACGCCGATCAGCCGGGGCACGCCGCTGCCCGCGACGATCTCGTACTTGCGCTCGCGCTCGGTCACCGACGACGGCGCTGCCATGGTCATCCTCCCTGGGGCCGATGTGCCTGCCGGGTACCCGGCCGACACCAGGTCGACACGGGATTCGGCACGCGGGCAACGGGTATCCGGGCCGGGAAATCCCGAGTCCGGACCAGGAGCCTGCATGAACGGCAGCCAGCCCGCAACCGACCTGACCACCGTCCTCGCCGCCGACCACCGGCAGCTCGACCGGCTGTGCACCGAGCTCGAGCTCGGCCAGGGCAGCCCGGAGAACCGCAAGGACCTCGCCGACCACCTCATCGCCGAGGTGGTCCGGCACACCGTCGCCGAAGAGTCCTTTCTGGACGGCGGCGACCGCGACCTCGCCGAAGCGGACCGCCTGATGCGGCAGCTGGAGGGCGCGGGCCCCCAGGAGCCGCGCTTCGAACGGCTGCTGGGCGGGCTGATCCGCGCCGTCCGGCGGCACGTCCGCGGCGAAGGACCCGAAGCGGTGCGCCAGGTGCGGCTCGCCTGCTCCCCCGAACGGCGCAGCGAGCTGGGCGAACAGGTCGTCGCGGCGCGCGACGCGGCGGCGACGCTGCCGCACCCGGACCTCGCCGACCGGATGCCGCAGGCCGACCAGCTGTGGCCGGGGCCGGGGTTCGTCGACCGGGCGCGGGCCGCGCTGTGCCCACCGGACGACGGTGCGCGGAGCGCGTCGGGTTGAATGGCGGATCATGAGCATCGGTGAAGACGAGTGGGCCCGCGACCGAGCCGCCTTCGGGCCGGACGACGCGGTGGCGCCGGGCCCGCTCGCGCGCCAGCTCGCCGACCTCACCCGCACCCTGCTCGACGAGGCGCCCACCGTCGGGGGCGTGCTCAAGCTGGTGGTGGGGGCCGCGAGCGCGCTCGTCCCGGACGCCGACCTGGTCAGCGTCACCCTCCGCACCTCCGACGGCACGTACCACACCCCGGTCGAGACCGACCCGCTGGCCGAGCGGCTCGACCTGCTGCAGTACGAGCACGACGAAGGCCCCTGCGTCGAGTCGGCCCGGCCGGACGGCCCGGCGCTCGGCTGGTCCCAGGACGTCGGCCACGACCCGCGCTGGCCCTCGTTCGGCCCCGGCGCCGCCGCGTACGGCTACCACTCGGTGCTGGCCACCGCGCTGCTGCCGGACGCGCGCCCGCCCCGGCTGTCCGGCGCGCTCAACATCTACTCGGGCCGGCCGGGCGCGTTCGACAGCCGGGCGGTCGACATCGCCCTGCTGCTGGCGACGCACGCGTCGCTGGCCCTGGCGCACACCGAGGCGGTCGCCTCGGCCGAGCTGGAGCGCACGCACCTGCGCCGCGCGGTGGACAGCCGGGACGTCATCGGCCAGGCGAAGGGCATCCTGATGCAGCGCCGCGGCATTTCCGCCGACGAGGCCTTCGACGTGCTGCGGCAGGCGTCCCAGGAACTGAACGTGAAGCTGGCGGACCTGGCGCGGACCCTCGCCACCCGGCACACCGAAGTCGACCTGCCGGCCGCGGAGTCCTGACCCACGCACCGCTCGAGGGCGGCACTTTCACGTGAAAGTGCCGCCCTCGAGGTGGGTGTGAGCGGGGTTACTGCGCGGAGTACGGGGTCTGGTGCTCGATCGACGGGCTGACGTTCGGGTACCGGCCTTCCTGACCCGGCACCGGCGTCACCGTCGGCGCCTGCAGCTCCGGGTCGACCCGCTGCGGCGCCCCGCGGCGCTGGACGACCGCCTCGACCTCCTGCTCCCCGCGGATGCGGGACAGCACGCCGAGGGTGATGGCGTGCGCCAGGGCGAGGATCAGCAGCAGCACACCGAGCCGGCCGACGACGCCCGGCAGGTCACTGCCGCCCATGTCGATGGTCGAGACGAGCGCCAGCACCCCCAGCGTCGCCAGGTGGAACAACACGGTGACCAGCCGGGTCATCGAAGCGCCGGCGGCGGGGTCGCCGTAGGAGTTCTCCAAGTAACGGCGGCCGCTGCGGTAGATGATCTGCCCGTCGATCAGGACCAGCGCCACGCCGATCGCGAGAAACGACAGGTACGCGTTGGTGGTCATGCCGGACGCTCCTTCCTGGGGGACCTCTCCGGAAGAGGTACCCGGCAGGTTGCGCAGGGAAACGCCGCGGTCACCCCGTGAATGTGTCCGGGTCGGGCCCGGTGCGGCGGCCGTCGTCGAGCTTGCCGACCGCGGTCATGTCCTCGTCGTCGAGCTCGAAGCCGAAGACGTCGATGTTCTCCCGGATCCGCTCGGGCGTGGCCGACTTCGGGAACACGATGTTCCCGAGCTGGATGTGCCAGCGCAGCACGACCTGCGCGGCGGTCCGGCCGTGCTTCCCGGCCAGCTCGGCCAGCACCGGGTCTTCGAGGACCTCCGCCTGCGCCAGCGGGCTCCAGGCTTCCGTCGCGATGCCGTGGGACTGGTGGTAGGCGCGCAGTTCCGTCTGCTGCAGCGCGGGGTGCAGCTCGATCTGGTTGACCGCGGGCACGGTGCCGGTCTCTTCGGCGAGCCGCTCGAGGTGGGCCGGCTGGAAGTTCGACACCCCGATCGCGCGGGCCTTGCCCGCCCGCAGGATGTCTTCGAAGCCTTGCCACGTCCGGACGTAGGTGTCCTTGTGCGGCAACGGCCAGTGGATCAGGTAGAGGTCGACGTACTCGAGGCCGAGGCGTTGCAGGCTGCCTTCGAGCGCGTTGATCGCGTTGTCGTGGCCGTGCGCGTCGTTCGCCAGCTTCGTGGTGACGAACACGTCTTCACGCGCCAAGCCGGATTCCGCGATGCCGGCGCCGACCCCCTCCTCGTTGCGGTACATCTGCGCCGTGTCGATGTGGCGGTAGCCCGCTTCCAGGGCCGTGCGCACGGCCCCGGCGGTCTGTTCGGGCGGGATTTGGAACACGCCGAACCCGAACTGCGGGATGGACACGCCGTTGTTCAGCTCCACGGCGGGGACGTCGGCAGTGGTGGTGGTCATGGTTGCGGCCTACCCGAGGTCTCCGGGCACGAAACACGGCGGGGCGGCACCCGCCCCGCCGTGTCACTCGATCGTGTGAACTAGCTGCCGGGCCGGTCCACGTCACCGCGCCAGGCGCCGGTCTCCCGGCCGCGCTGCTCGATGAACTCCTTGAACCGCTTGAGATCGCCCTTCACCCGGCGGTCGAGCACGCCCAGCTTGTCGGCGACGTTCTCGGCGAAGCCCTCCGGGTCGATGTCCATCTGCGCGGTCACCCGCGTGTGGGAGTCGTCGAGCCGGTGGAAGGTGATGACGCCGGCGTGGTCCGGCCCGGAGTCCGACGTCCAGGCGACCCGCTCTTCGGGGTGCTGCTCGGTGATCGTCGCGTCGAATTCGCGCGTCACGCCACCGAACCGCGTCACCCAGTGGGTGTGGGTGGCGTCCAGCTGACGGATTTCCTCGACGCCTTCCATGAACTGCGGGAACTCCTCGAACTGCGTCCACTGGTTGTACGCGGTGGAAACGGGGACCTCCACGTCCACGATTTCGGTGATCGTGCTCATGCACTCCTCCTCGGTGGGGTTGGCGGTACCGCTCGGCTACCCGGCGCCGGAACGGTCAAACCCGGCGTGGTTGACGTCGCGGCCCCCCGGGTACACGGCGGCCAGGCAAGGAGGTGTTGCGTGATCGAAGAAGTGAACAAGCAGCCGGCGGCCGACCGCTCGGTCGGTGAACTGGTGACGGACCTGACCGGCGAGGTCAAGCGGCTCGTCCGGGACGAGATGCGGCTCGCGGTCTTCGAACTGCAGCGCAAGGGCAAGAAGATGGGCCTCGGCGCGGGACTGTTCGGCGCGGCGGGCCTGTTCGCGCTGTTCGGCGCCGGGACGCTGGTCGCGGCCGCCGTGCTGGCGCTCGCGCTGGTCGTGCCCGGCTGGCTGGCCGCGGTGCTCGTCGCGGTCGCGCTGTTCCTGGTCGCCGGGATCGCCGCGCTGGTCGGCAAGAAGGAAGTCACCCAAGGCGTGCCGCCGGTGCCCGAGGAAGCCATCAGCGGAGTCCGTGCGGACGTGGACACGGTGAAGCAGGGAGTGCACACATGAGCGGCGACTTCCCGAAGAACGCCGAAGAGGCGCGCCTCGACCGGGACGCCACGCGCGAGGAGCTCACCGAGACCCTCGAAGCACTCGGGCAGAAGCTCGACGTCAAGTCCCGCGTCAAGGACGGCGTCGACGAGAAGCTCGACCAGGCGACCGCGAAGGTCGCGGACGTGACCAACGAGCCGACCGCGGTGAAGTTCCGCCAAGGCGCCGATGTCGTCCGGAGCAACCCGGTGCCGATCTTCGCCGGTGTGCTCGGCCTGGTGATCCTGATCCGGCTGATCCTGCGACGGAGGAACGACTCGTGAACAAGGTCCTGTACAAGCCGCTGAGCTGGGTCGTCGGCGCCCTCGGCGGCGTGCTCGCCGGCCAGGCCTTCAAGCAGGTCTGGAAGCGGGTGGCCGGCGAAGAAGACGCGCCCGACGCCACCGACCGCGACTACACCTGGACCCAGGTGCTCATCGCGGCGGCGGTGCAGGGCGCGATCTTCGCCGCCGTCAAGGCCGCGACCGAACGAGCCGGCGCGGTGGGCTACGAAAAAGCCACCGGTGAGTGGCCGGACGACTGACCACTGCGTCCTTTGAGGACAGAGTGGACGGCGGGAGGCGTGACCGCGTCGGTCACGCCTCCCGGCCGGGCCGGGGTGCGACGCGGTCGGTCAGCTCGGAGACCGCTGCCGCGACACTCGGGTGGATTTCCAGCAGCCGGTCGGCGCCGGTGACTTCCAGCGAACGCGTCACCGAGTGCCCGGCGAGGACGACGGTGACGACCGCCCGGTCGTTCGCCTGCAGCAGCGAACGAACTCCGGCGCAGCTGAGGAAGGCGACCCGGGTCAGGTCGACGACCAGCCGGTCGCCGGTGGCGAGCGCGTCGTCGAGTGCTTCGACGGTGGCGGCGTCGATGTCCCCCACCAAGGTGACGACGCGGACACCGCCCGGTCGCATGATGGTGGTGACGGTCAAGCCGGACGGTTCGTCGATCGTGCGGAAAAGGTCGTACATGGCGCTCCCTAGAAAGCGTGCAGGGGCGCTGACCGGAGCACGTGTTCTGAACAACAGCCAACACCGTTGACCGTACGCCACTGCGCCCACAGGTCAACCCCGCGGGTTTCCCGCCTCCGACCTCGGGGAATCCGCCGGAGGCGCCCATCCGGCCCGGAAGGAGATCCATGCGTGTCGTGATCGTCGGCGGTGGTTTCGCCGGTTACCACGCGGCGAAAAGCCTGCGGAAAACCGCCGGTGAAGACGTCGAAATCGTCGTTCTCAACCCGACGGACTACTTCCTGTACCTCCCGTTGCTGCCCGAGGTGGCGGCCGGGATCCTCGACCCGCGGCGGGTGACCGTTTCGATCCCGGAGACGCTGCCCGGCGTCCGGCTGGTGCTCGGTGTCGCGACCGGTGTCGACTTCGACGCCCGCCACGTCGCCTACACCGACCCCGAGGACCGCGAGCACCGGATCGGCTACGACCGGCTGGTGCTGGCCGCGGGCAGCGTCAACAAGCTGTTGCCGATCCCGGGTGTGCCGGAGTACGCCCACGGCTTCCGCGGTGTCCCCGAAGCCCTGTACCTGCGTGACCACATCACCCGCCAGATCGAGCTGGCCGCCGCGGCCGAAGACCCGGCCGAACGCGACGCGCGCTGCACGTTCGTCGTCGTCGGCGCCGGTTACACCGGCACCGAGGTCGCCGCGCAGGGCCCGGCGTTCACCGCGGCGCTCGCCGCCCGGCACCCCGAGCTCGCCGGGCAGAAGATCCGGTGGCTGCTGCTCGACGTCGCCGAGCGCGTCCTGCCCGAACTCGGCAAGCGCCTCGGCAAGACGGCCGACGAAGTGCTGCGCGCCCGCGACGTCGAGGTGCTGATGAAGACCTCCGTCGACCACGCGGACGACAAGGGCGTCACGCTGACCACGGGCGAGCCGGTGCCGACGCGCACGCTCGTCTGGTGCGTCGGCGTCCGGCCGGACCCGCTGGTGGCCGACCTCGGCCTCGAGACGGCGAAGGGCCGGCTGTGCGTCGACGAACAGCTCGTCGTGCCCGGGCACGACGACGTCTTCGCGTGCGGGGACGCGGCGGCGGTGCCGGACCTGACCCGGCCCGGCGAGTACACCGCGATGACCGCGCAGCACGCCGAGCGCCAGGGAAAGCTGGCCGGGCGCAACGTCGCGGCGTCGCTCGGCTACGGCCGCCCGGGGACCTACCGGCACCACGACCTCGGCTTCGTCGTCGACCTGGGCGCGGGCGCCGCCGCGGCGAACCCGTTGCACATCCCGCTGTCCGGGCTGCCCGCGAAGGCCGTGACCCGCGCCTACCACCTGATGGCGATGCCCGGGAACCGCGTGCGCACCGCCGCCGACTGGCTGCTGGAGCGGCTGACCGGCCGCCAGACCGTCCAACTGGGACTCGTCCGCTCGGGTGCGGTGCCGCTCGACACCGACTCCCCGGAACTCCCCCGGCGTTGAAAGGAACTTCGATGTCCGCCGACCGCTCCGCGGGCCCGCCCGTCGTCACCGCCGGCGACCCGTCCGGCGCCAAGGTGATCGTGCTGGACCCGGCCGGCGCCGGGAACCACGGTGAGCTGCCCGCCACCTGGCGGCCACTGGCCCGGCGACGCGGCATCTTCTGGTGCCGCGTCCCCGCCGACGGGGCGCTCACCGAAGCCGACGACCTCCTCGGCGACCGGGGCCGGGCAGATCCCGAGATCGCCGTCGTGGCCGGCGGTCCCCTCGCGGCGGAGGCGCTCCAGCTGGTCGGGCGCCACCCGGGCGCAGCCGCACACCTGCTCCTGGTCACCCCGTCCGGCGCCGGGACCGACCCCTCCGCCGAGCTGCGTGCGGCGGGCACGGACGTGCGGGTGGTCGCGCCGGACGCGGAAGAGCCGTTGCCGCTGGGTCACCCGGACGTGGTGGCCGCCGTCCGGGCGGCGCTCGGCGACGTTTAGCCCGCCGGTACGGGCGGTAACCGCCGCCCATGAGCGAAACCGTTGCCGACCACCTGCTGGCCAGACTGCGCGAATGGGACGTCGACCAGGTCTTCGCCTACCCCGGTGACGGGATCAACGGCATCGTCACCGCCTTCGGGAAGGCCGACGACACGCCGCGCTTCATCCAGGCGCGGCACGAGGAGATGGCGGCGTTCTCAGCCGTCGGCTACGCCAAGTTCAGCGGCCGGGTCGGCGTCTGCATGGCCACCTCCGGCCCCGGCGCGATCCATCTGCTCAACGGCCTCTACGACGCCAAGCTCGACCACGTCCCGGTCGTCGCCATCGTCGGCCAGACCGCCCGCAGCGCCATGGGCGGCAGCTACCAGCAGGAAGTCGACCTGCAGGCGCTCTACAAGGACGTCGCGAGCGAGTACCTCGTCGAGGTCAACGTGCCCGAGCAGCTGCCGAACGCGCTCGACCGCGCCATGCGGACGGCGATCGCGCAGCGGGCGCCGACGGCCCTGATCATCCCGGCGGACCTGCAGGAGCAGGACTACGAGGCGCCGAAGCACGCGTTCAAGCAGGTGCCCTCCAGTCCGCCGTCCCACCCGCGGGCGAGCGTCGTCCCACCGGCCGACGAGCTCGCGCGCGCCGCCGCGGTCGTCAACGCCGGCGAGCGCGTCGCCGTGCTGGTCGGCCAGGGCGGCCGCAACGCCGTCACCGAACTGCGCGAGTTCGCCGAGCTGACCGGGGCCGGCATCGCGAAGGCGTTGCTGGGCAAGGACGTCCTGCCCGACGACCTGCCGTACGTGACCGGCGCCATCGGCCTGCTCGGCACCCGCCCCAGCTACGAGCTGATGCGCGACTGCGACACGCTGCTGATCGTCGGCTCGGGCTTCCCGTACTCCCAGTTCCTGCCGGAGTTCGGCCAGGCGCGGGCGGTGCAGATCGACGTCGACGCGCGGTTCCTCGGCCTGCGCTACCCCACCGAGGTGAACCTGCTCGGCGACGCCAAGGCCACTCTGGAGCGGCTGCTGCCGCTGCTCGAGCGCAAGGCCGACACGTCGTGGCAGGGCAAGGTCGCGCACAACGTCGCCGAGTGGCACGAAACCGTGACGCGGCAGGCGATGCTCGAAGCCGACCCGGTCAACCCGATGCGGATCGTGCACGAGCTGTCCGAGCGGATCCCCGACGACGCGATCGTCACCGCCGACTCGGGCTCGGCCACCAACTGGTACGCCCGCAACCTGCGGATCCGCGGCCGGATGCGCACGTCACTGTCCGGCACGCTGGCCACCATGGGCCCGGCCGTGCCGTACGCGATCGGCGCGAAGTTCGCCTTCGGCGACCGCCCCGTCGTCGCGTTGACCGGGGACGGCGCCATGCAGATGAACGGCATGGCGGAGCTGCTCACCATCGCCCGCTACCGCGAGCGGTGGGCCGACCAGCGGCTGGTCGTCTGCGTGTTCCACAACGGCGACCTCAACCAGGTCACCTGGGAGCTGCGGGCGATGGGCGGCGCGCCGAAGTTCGAGCAGTCGCAGTCGCTGCCCGAAGTGTCCTACGCGGACTTCGCGCGCAGCATCGGGCTCGGCGGCGTGACCGTCGACGACCCGGCACAGCTCGGCGACGCGTGGGCCGCGGCGCTCACCGCGGACGTGCCGACCGTGCTCGACGTCCACTGCGACCCCGAGGTGCCGCCGATCCCGCCGCACGCGACCACCGAACAGCTGAAGTCGATGACCGAGGCCGTGCTCAAGGGCGACCCGAACGCCTGGCACCTGTTCACCCAGGGCATGAAGACCAAACTGCAGGAGCTCCTGCCGAACCACCGCTGAAAGGAGTCCACTGTGGACACATCCGCGTTGCGCGACCTGACGACCGAGGGCGGCCCGTTCGCGTCGGTGCACTTCGACGAGTCGCACGACACCGAGGACGGCGCCAAGCAGCTCACGATCCGGCTCAAGGAGATCGAAGCCGCGCTGAGCGACCAGCAGGCCGACGCCGAGACGGTCGACGCCGTCGTGCGGGCGGTCCGGGACAGCGAGCCGCCGGTCGGCAAGGCCGGCCGCAGCATCGTCGCCGCGCACGGCACGGTGCTGCTCGACCGGCGCCTGGCCGCGCCGCCGCCCGAGCAGGTCGTCCGGTTCTCGGCGCTGCCGTACCTGCTCCCGCTGGCGACGCACGAGGCGGAAACCCTGCCCTACCTCGTCGTCGTGACCGACCAGGTCGGCGCCGAAGTCACCGAACACGGTCGCGGCGCGCCGCGCACCGAGACGGTCGAAGGCGAGGACCCGCCCGAGGTCCAGGGCGGCAGCGGGCCGGCGCACCGCGACAAGCAGACCAGCGAGACGGCCCGGCAGAACTTCGAAGAGATCGCGAAGTACGTCGCGAAGGCGGCCGAGCGCTCCCACGCCGAACTGGTCGTGCTGGCCGGCGAGGTCCAGGCACGCAGCGCGTTGCACGACCGGCTGCCGGAGCCGGTCCGCCGGCTCACCCGTGAGGTCGAGGGCGGCAGCCGTGCTCCGGGCTCGTCGCGCGAGGAGCTGGACCGGCACGTCCACGAGCTGCTCGCCGGCCGCCGGCTCGCGAGCCTCGACGACGTCGCCGAGACGTTCCGGGCGGAGTCGGGCCGCGAATCCGGCCTCGCGGTCAGCGGCCTCGAAGCCGTGACGACGGCGCTGGCCGAGGCCAACGTCGCCACGCTGCTGGTCGGCTCGCCCGGTGACACCTCGGTGTTCGCCGGAGCGGAGCCCACGCAGGTCGCCGTGGGCAAGGCCGGGTTGCAGGCGCTCGGGGTGGCCGAGCCGGCCGAACGCCGGTCGGACGAAGCCATCCCGTTCGCGGCGGTCGCGACCGGCGCGGACGTCGTGGTGCTCGACGAGCGCCTCGACCTCTGGGAGGGCTTCGGCGCATTGCTGCGCCACACCTGAGCTACTGGGCGGCCAGATCCGACGGGTGCGTGGCCAGCGGCGTGACGGCAATCGTCATGAACGGGTACAGCGGCAGGGTCGAGAGGATCCCGTGCAGCTCGTCGTTCGAAGCGACGTCGAAGACGCTGAAGTTGCTGTAGCGCCCCACGATCCGCCACAGGTGCACCCACACGCCCGCGCGCTGGAGCTCCAGCGCGCGGGCTTTTTCCGACGCGACCCGGTCGGTGACGTCGAGCCCGGGCGGGATCGAGACGTCCATTCGCACGTGGAACAGCATGGTCAGCGCCTTTCCAGGCGGCGCACAGCCGCCAGGTCGAGGTCGACACCCAGGCCGGGGCCGTCCGGCAGGTGCAGCTCGCCGCCGTCGTAGCGCAACGGCGTCGTGAGCAGCTCTGCACTCATCAGCAGCGGGCCGAACAGCTCGCTCCCCCACGTCACCGCCGGGGTGGTGCAGGCCAGCTGGAGCGTGGCGGCCGTGCCGACCGGGCTTTCGATGGACGTGCCGGCGTGGCACGGGATCCCGGCCGCGGCGGCGACTTCGGCGATGGCCCGCGTCGCGCGCAGGCCGCCGGACTTCGTCGTCTTCAGCGAGAACACGTCGGCCGCGCGGGTCTTGGCCAGCCGCAGCGCGTCGCCCGGAGTCCGCAGGCTTTCGTCGGCCATCACCGGGATCGGCAGTGCGTGGTTGATCTCGGCCAGCGCTTCGACCTCGGCCCCCGGCACCGGTTGTTCGACGAGGTCGACACCGGCGTCCGCCAGCCGCGGCAGGTGGTGCAGTGACGTCAGCAGGTCCCAGCGCGCGTTGAGGTCCACCCGCACGCTCGCCACCCCGACCAGCTTTTCGGCGACCGCGCACACCCGCGCGACGTCTTCGGCCGGATCCAGCGCACCCATCTTGAGCTTGAAGCTGCGGTGCCCGGCATCCAGCTTCGCGAGGGCTTCGTCGGCGACCACCGGCGCCGGTTCGGTGCCGAGCGCCCAGGTCACCGGCACCGACCGCCGGGCGAGGCCGCCCAGCAGCGTGTGGACCGGCACGCCGAGAGCGCGGGCCCACGCGTCGTGCAACGCGACCTCCACCGCTGCCTTCGCGTAGAGGTTGGCCGCGACGACGTCGCCGAGATCGCGCAGGATCCCGGCGACGTCGTCCACCTGACGGCCGAGCAGGATCGGCGTGAAGTAGCGCTCGACGACGAGTGCCATGGTCTCCACGGACTCCCCGCCCCACCACGGGCCGCCGGGCACCACTCCCTCGCCGACGCCGACGGCGCCGCCGCGGGTGTGGACGAACACCAGCAGCACCGGCTGTGCGGCCATGCCGGTGCGGGCGAAGCGGTGCGGGCGGCGCAACGGCACGTCCAGCAGCACCGTCTCGACGCGCTCGATCGCCAGGTCGGTCATCGATCCTCGTTTCGGCTGGGGGAATGCGGGAGGTCAGGCGCGTTCGAGCACGAAGTCGTACGTCACACCGAGCCGGCCGTCCTCCCGCGGTCCCGGGTCGAGCACCAGCTCGGGCTTGGTGGCCTCGGCGACGTCGCTGTCGAGCCACTCCCCGCCCTGGAAGTACAGCTGCGTGGTGATCGTGCGGTGGCCCGGCGCGCGCACCATCAGGTGCAGGTGGGCGGGCCGCCACGCGTGCCACGCGGCCGCCGCGATCAGCTTCCCGGTCGGCCCGTCGGTCGGGATCTGGTACGGCGCGGGCTGCACGGTGGTGATCTCGAAGCGGCCCTGCCCGTCGCTCACGACGACACCACGCAGGTTGCCGGCCGGGATGTCCGGCGCGAAACCGGAGTAGTAACCGTCGTCGTCGGCGTGCCAGATGTCCAGCTCCGCACCGGCGACGGGGGTGCCGTCGAGGTCGCGGACCTGCCCGGCGAACACCAGCGGCTCGCCCTTCTCGTCCGGCCGCATCGGCAGCTTCGTCTGCCACGGCAGGGTTTCCTGGTCCGGCAGGTAGTACGGGCCCTGGATGCTGCCCTTCGTCCCGTCCTGGCTGCGGGCGGCGACCTCCTCGACGACGTGCTCGACGAAGACGTCGAGGAACAGCGGCCACTCGCCGCCCTCGCCGACGTCCATCAGCCACTGCTTCGCGGCCTGGAACTCCGGGTAGGTGACGTCGTGTTCGCGGATGGCCTGGTGCACGCCGCGCAGGACGGCGCGGGCGACCGCGTCGACGCGCTCGGCCGGCACGCTCGCTGTCTCGCGGGCGGCGGCGCGGAAAGCCTCACTGGCGGAGCTGCCGGAACCGGCGGCGGTGGGTGCGTGTTCGGTGGTGGTCATCTTTCGGTCCTTCGTCAGCGGGAAAGGGAGGTGGCGCCGGGGTTGTAGAGGTCGGGCACGGTCCAGCCGTCGAGGTCGTACTCGGCCATGCACTGCTCGGCGAAGCCCTTCATCGCCTCCGCCGAGCCGGACTGCTGGGCGGCGAAGAGCAGTTCCGCGCGCACGCCTTCGTGGTTGCCGGAGTAGTTGCGCTCGTAGAGCTCGTGGCGGCCGCCGAACTCGCTGCCGATCGAGTCCCAGATCAGCTTCATCAGCTTCACCCGCTCGACGGAGTCGTAGCCGTTGGAGCCGCGGACGTACTGGTCGAGGTAGGGCCGGATCTCCGGCGAGCCGAAGTCCTTCGCCGAGGACGGCAGGTAGATCAGCGCGGAACCGAGGTCCTGCATGATGATCTCGCGGATGCGCGGGTAGCCGAGCGTCATGAACCAGCGGTAGGCGAGGCCGTAGTCCAGGTGCGGCAGGACGGCGCCGTTCCTCCACTCGTCCGGGTTCGCGGCCATCGCGTCCGACAGCGCCCAGAACAGGTTGCGCCAGCCGATGACCTCGCCGACGCGGGTCTGGATGCCGCGGAAGTCCTTGGTGCCGGTGACCTCCACGCCCTTCATCAGCAGCCCGGCGATGAAGTCGAGCTTGACGGCCAGCCGCGCGACGCCGTGGAAGGTGAAGCGGTGCAGGAAGCCCGAACCCGGGAAGAACGTGCTCGCCTTCTCCGCGTCGCCGTAGATGAAGACGTTCTCCCACGGGATCTTCACCTTGTCGAGGATGAAGATCGTGTCGTTCTCGTCGAACCGGCTCGAGAGCGGGTAGTCGAACGGGCTCGCGGTCTTGTCCGCGACGTTCGAGTAGGAGTTGCGGCAGATCAGCTTCATGCCGGGCGCGCCCATCGGCACCGTGCAGACCAGCGCGAACTCGCGCTTCTTGATCGGCAGGCCGTAGTGGGCGATGAAGTTGTAGTTCGTGATGGCCGAGCCGGTCGCGACGACCTTCGCGCCGGAAACGATCAGGCCGTCGTCCCGCTCCTCTTCGACGTGGATGAACAGGTCCTTGACGTCGTCGGGGTTGCGGTCGCGGTCCACCGGCGGGTTGATGATCGCGTGGTTCCAGTACAGGACCTTTTCCTGCGACTCGGTGTACCAGCGCCGGGCGTTGTCGGCGAAGGGCTCGTAGAAGTCGGAGTTCGCGCCGAGCGTGCCGAGGAACGCGGCCTTGTAGTCCGGGCTGCGGCCCATCCAGCCGTAGGTCATCCGCGCCCACGCGACGATCGCGTCGCGGTCGGCGAACAGGTCCTCTTTGGACTTCGGGGTGCGGAAGAACGGGTGGGTGAAGCCGCTGCTGCCGGTGTCGGTCGGCGCGGTGAGCACGGACTGCTGGTCCGGGTCGTGCAGGGCGTCGTAGAGGCGGGCGGTCATCCGGACCGAGTTGCGGAAGGCGGGGTGCGTGGTGACGTCGTCGACCTTGTCCCCGTAGATGAACACCTCCCGGCCGTCGCGGATGGACTCGACGTACTCGTCGCCGGTCATCGGCCGGGTCGTGCGCACCTTCGCCGGCGCGTCGTGCTCTTGGATGGTCATCGGGCAAACCCTTCGTCGATCAGTGGGAAGCGGCGGTGAGCGGGGCGAAGTCGGCGGAGCCGAACCAGCCGAGGTCGGGGCAGTCGACCGAGGCCGACCAGTGGGCGTGGCCGCGCGGGCCGAGTTCGCGGAACCCGCCGGCGAAGAACAGCAACGGGTCGGCGTCGCTGGTTTCGAAGTGCTCGACCTCGCCGACGACGATGAGGTGGTCACCGCCGTCGTAGATCCGCCACGGGCGGCACGAGATGGTCGCCGCGGTGCCGGTCAGCACCGGGGCGGTGACGCCTTCGGCCCACTCCGGCGCCCGGTCCCGCGGGCGGCCGGCGTAGTGCCACGCCGTGTCGAGCTGGTCCGCGGCGAGGACGTTGACGGCGAACGGCGCGCCGTCGAGGTAGCTGCACGCCTTCGACCGCCGGGTCAGCGTGACCTGGCAGAGCGCCGGTTCCAGGGAGACGGCGGTGAAGGCGTTCACCGTCGCCCCGTGGGGCTCACCGTCGTGGTTGCGGCAGGTCACGACCGTGACGCCGGTGGCGAAGCGGCCGAAGGCGTTGCGGACTTGGCGCTGGTCGAGCGACATTGCTCTTACCTCCTGTACGCTTTGCGTACATCATGAACGCTATGCGGACACGTTAAGGAGAGTCCCCCGGCGGGTGCGCATTGTCAAGACGGCCGGTGCGGGAGGATGTCCGGATGGAGACCGACCGCGACTTCATCCAGAGCATCGAGCGGGGATTCGCCGTGCTGATGGCGTTCGACGCCGAGCGCGCGAACCCGACGCTCGCCGAGCTGGCGACCGCGACCGGCCTGTCCCGCCCGGCCGTCCGCCGGATCCTCCTGACGCTGCAACGGCTCGGGTACGTCCGCGGCGACGGCCCGCGCTGGTCGCTGACCCCGCGCGTGCTGAGCATCGGCCAGCACTACTCGGCGTCGCACGGGATGATCGAGACCGCCCAGCCGCGGTTGCTGAGCCTCGCCGAGGAGACCGGCGAGTCGGCGTCACTGGCCGCGCTGGACGGCGCGGAGGTCGTCTACGTCGCCCGGGTGCCGGTGCGGCGGATCATGAGCATCAACGTCTCGATCGGCACGCGGGTGCCGGCGCACGCGACATCGATGGGCCGGGTGCTGCTGGCCTGGGCGCCGCCGGCCCTGGTCGAGGAGGTGGTGGCCGCCGGCCTGCCGCGGTTCACGGCGTCGACGGTCACCGACGGGGACGGCTTCCGCCAGGCACTGCGGACCGTGCAGGACCAGGGCTGGTCACTGGTCGCCGAGGAGCTCGAGGAAGGGCTGCTGTCGGTGTCGGCGCCGGTGCGCGACGCGAGCGGGGCGGTGGTGGCGGCGCTGGCGTCGTCGACGTCGAGCGGGCGGTCGGACGTCGAGAAGCTGCGGCAGGAGGTGGTGCCGCTGGTCGTGCGCACGGCCGCGCGGATCAGCGCCGACCTCGGGCACCGGGTCGCGCCGGGCCGCGGCCGTGACGGGTTCTTCTGAGGGGCCCTCGGTCGTCGCCTCAGTCGTCGTCGAAGACCGACAGGGCTTGACGGCGGTGGAGCAGCTCGACGGCGACGTCGAGCTGGCGTTCGAGCTCCTTGAGCCGGAGGCGTTCCGCCGGGGTCAGCCCGCCGTGGTGGAGGGCACCCTTGCGCAGCTGGTGCTCTTCGTCGATCAGGTCGGCGATGCGGTCGGTGATTTCGTGCGCTGCCATGGGAAATCCCCTCCTGTCCGCCCGTGAGCATACGCCGCGAGGGTAGCCTCGCCCGGGTGATCCACGTCGCCGATCTGGTGCGCGCCCGCGGCGCCCGGGCAAGCCTGTGTGTCGTGCGGGACGGCCGGGTGCTGCTCGACATCGGTGTCGGCGGCCCGCCGGACGCGCTGTTCTGGATCTTCTCGGCGAGCAAGCCGTTCGTCGCGCTGCTGGTGCACCAGCTGGCGGCCCGTGCCCTGGTGGACCTGGACGTCCCGGTGGCCCGCTACTGGCCGGAGTTCGCGGGCGGCGGCAAGGGCGCGGTGACGATCCGCCAGGTGCTGTCCCACCGCTCGGGCTTCGCGACGGCGCGCGGCTTCGCGGGGGACGCGCTCACGATGACGGACTGGCCGCGCGCGGTCCGGGCGATCGAGCGAGCCCGGGTTCGCTGGGAGCCCGGCTCGGCGGCGGCCTACCAGCCGATCGTGTACGGCCACGTGCTGGGCGAGCTGGTCAGGCGGGTCACCGGAGTTTCGGTCGCTTCGCTGCTTTCGTCGGAGTTCCTGGATCCGCTGGGCCTCGCGGACACGCATCTGGGGCTGCCCGCGTCGCTGTGGCCCCGGCACGTCCCGGTCCGCGGCTACGGCCTGGGCGGCCCACCGACGGCCCACCTGGTGAACCGCCGCGCGGTCCGCCGCGCGGTGATCCCGGCGGCGGGCATCTCGACCACGGCCCGCGACCTGGCCCGGTTCTACAGCGCGCTGCTGGACGGCTTCGCCGCCCCTGCGGTGACGGAGGCCCGCCGGCCATCGGGCGACCCGGTGGTCGACCGCACGATCGGCACCCGCATCCACTGGGCCCACGGCTTCCAGCTGGGCGGGGTGGGCCGCCCGATGGGCCGGCTGAGCACGAGCGAGACGTTCGGCCACAACGGCAGCAACTGCTGCATCGCCTGGGCGGACCCGGTGCGTCGCGTGGCGTTCGCGTATCTGACGGACCGGTTGGTGTCCGGCCACAGCGCGGCGGCCCACCTGGGCGAGGTGGCGGACGCAGTGCTGAAGGCCTGCGACTGACCCGCCGAATGCGCCCCAATGTGGCGTTCGGCGCATCCAGCGCACCCAATGTGGCGTTGGGTGCGTCCAACGCACCCAATGTGGCGTTCGGTGCGTCCAACGCACCCAATGTGGCGTTCGGTGCATCCAACGCACCCAACGCCACATTGGGGCGCTTGAGACCGGGGGTCAGGCGCGGGCCAGCTCCACGAACGCCTTCACCACCGGTGCCACCGCACCGCTCCGCCAAGCCAGCCCGAGGTCGATCACCGGCACCGGCTCCTCCAGTCGCCGCAACACCACCCCGCGACGCCGTAGCGCCCGCGCCCGGTGCTCCGGCACCGCCGCGATTCCCGCGCCCTCCGCGACCGCGCGCATCAGCTGCTCGTCCTCCGGCTCCTCGCGCACGATGCGCGGCACTCCGCCCGGCCACACCTGTGCGCTGATCGCGTCGTACTGGCCCGGGCCGTTCGACCGCGGCCAGAACACCACCGGCTCCGCCGCGATCCACGCCCGCCGCAGCCGGCCGCGGCGGCGGGCCAACGCGTGCCCGGACGGCAGCGCGATCAGCACCTCCTCCGAGCCCACCACCGCCACCTCCACACCCGGCCGGGATACCGGCGGCCGCACGAAGCCGACGTCGATTTCGCCCGTCGACAGGCGCTCCAGGTTCAAGCTCGTCCAGCCCGTCTCCAACGCCAGCGAGACGTCCGGGAACGCCGCGCGATACGCCGCCACCAGGTCGCCGGCCAGTGGGCCCGGGGCCGACCGCGTGTACGCGATCCGCAGCCGGCCGGCGAAGCCGCGGCCCGCCGCCGCGATGACGCCGCGGGCCTGGTCCAGCCGGGTGAGCAGTTCGCGCGCCTCCGCAGCCGCCACGCGGCCCGCCTCCGTCAGCGCGAACCGCGGCCCCGAGCGGTCCAGCAGCGCCACCCCCAGCTCCGCCTCGAACGCGCGGATCTGCTGGCTCAGCGACGGCTGCGACACGAACAGCCGCGCGGCCGCCCGCGTGAAGTGCATCTCCTCGGCGAGCACGGCGAAGTAGTGCCATCGACGCAGGTCCACCCAGCCACTATAGGCCAGGCCTATAGATCAAGAGGGACCGAGTCTTGGACCGGGCCGCGGCGCCGGCCCGAGACTGGGGATCGTGAACCGCACCGATCGCAAGCTCCGTGCCCTCGCCGCCGCCGCGGACCGGGACCTCCTCGACCCCCTGGCCGGGTTCGTCGACCTCGCCGGCCTCCGCGAAGCCGTCGAGGACCTCACCAAGGCCTTCGCCCCGCTCGGGCGCGTCCAGCACACCGTCGCCGCCAAGGCCTGCGGGCTCGCGCCCGTCCTGCGCTACCTCGCCGATCTCGGGGTCGACGCCGAGGTCGCGAGCCCCGGCGAGACGGCGGTCGCCGAAGCCGCCGGCATCCGCGGCGCTCGGCTCGTGCTCGACTCCCCCGCCAAGACGACGGCCGAGCTCGCGCACGCCCTGGCCGAGGGCACCGCGATCAACGCCGACAACTTCCAGGAGCTCGCCCGCATCGACGACCTGGTCGGCCAAGACCCACGCTCGGTCCTCGGCCTGCGGATCAACCCCCAGGTCGGGGCCGGCCGGATCGGCGACACCAGCACCGCGACCGCGACGTCGAAGTTCGGCATTCCGTTGCGGGACAACCGAACCCGCATCGTCGAAGCCTTCGCGGAACGTCCGTGGCTGACCCGGCTGCACGTCCACGTCGGCTCGCAGGGCTGCCCGCCGGAGCTGATGGCCGAGGGCGTCGCCGCCGTGCACGACCTCGCCGAAGAGATCAACACCCACCGGCGGCAGGTCACCAGTCTCGACCTCGGCGGCGGCCTGCCGGTCGACTTCGCCTCCGAGGACCCCGGCCCCACTTACGCCGACTACGTGGCAACACTCTTGGCGAAGGTCCCCGCGCTCGCCGACGGGCGCTACTCCTTCGTCACCGAGTTCGGCCGGTCCCTGCTGGCGAAGAACGGGTTCCTCGTCAGCACCGTCGAGTACACGAAGGTCGCCGGCGGCCGGCCCATCGCCGTGACGCACGCGGGCGCGCAGGTCGCGGCCCGCACGGTGCTGCAGCCGGAACACTGGCCGCTGCGCCTCACCGCGCTCGACGCCCAGGGCCGCCCGAAGACCGGACTCGAAGTGCCGCAGGACATCGCCGGCCCGTTGTGCTTCGCGGGCGACCTCCTGGCGAAGGAACGGCCGCTGCCGCTGCTCGAGCCCGGCGACCTCGTCGTCGCCCACGACACCGGCGCGTACTACTTCGGCGCGCACTACGCGTACAACACGCTGCCGCGCCCGGCCGTGCACGGCTTCACGGTGTCCGCGCACGGACACGTGGAGTTCACGCCGATCCGCCGCGCGCAGTCCCTGGCCGAGCTGGTCGCGGACGCGGGCGCCGAATACGTCGGAGCGCTCCCGGAAGCGTGATCACCGGCGTACCATCCGGGCACGCCGAGGAAGGGCTGCCATGGGGGACAGTCGGGAACTACCGCGGTTCGCCGCGCTTCAGGTGGGCATCGTCGTCGCGGTCCAGGCCGTGGTGCTGACCGCGCTGTCCGGCCGTTTCGGCTTCCACCGCGACGAGCTGTACTTCGTCGCGGCGGGCCACCGGCCGGACTGGGGTTACGTCGACAACCCGCCGATCACGCCGTGGCTCGCCCGCGCGTCGACGGCGGTGTTCGGCGAGACGCCGACCGGTCTGCGGGTCGTCGCGACCCTGCTCGGCGTGGCGACAGTCGTGGTCGTCACGCTGATCGCCCGCGAGTTCGGCGGCGGCCGCGGCGCGCAGCTCTTCACCGCGCTCGCGACGGCGTTGTCGTCGTACGTGCTGGTGATCTCCCACATGCTCGCCACGAACTCCGCGGACCTGCTGCTGTGGTCGCTGATCGCCTTGTCCGGCCTGAAGCTCCTGCGCACCGGCGACGGTCGCTGGTGGCTCGCGGTCGGGGCCGCCGCCGGGGTCGGCATGGCGAACAAGTGGCTGGTCCTGCTCCTGCTGTCCGGGCTGGGTGTCGGTGTCCTCGTCGCCGGGCCGCGCCGGGTGCTGCGGAGCCGGTGGCTCGCGGCCGGGATCGGAATCGCGGCCCTGCTGACCGCGCCGGTCGTGCTCTGGCAGGCGCGGCACGGCTGGCCGATGCTCACCGTCGCCGGCGGGATCAGCGAGGACGACGGCGGCGAGAACCGGGCGCTGTTCGTGCCGATGCAGCTGGTCCTGCTCTCGCCGGTGCTGGTGCCGGTGTGGGTCGCCGGGCTCGTGCGGCCGTGGCGTGACCCGGCGCTGCGCTGGGCCCGCGCCCTGGCGATCGCCTACCCGGTGGTCTGCGTCGAACTCGTCGCCCTGGGCGGGAAGCCGTATTACGCCATCCCGCTCCTGCTGCCGCTCGTCGCGCTCGGCGCCGACCCGGCACTGCGGTGGCTGCGGCGCGGCGGAACGGCGCGGCGGGCGCTCACCGGCGCGGCGACCGCGGTCTGCCTGGTCGTGTCCGTCCTCATCGGACTTCCGGTCGTGCCGCCGCCGGCGCTCGACGGGGTGCTGCTGGCGATGAACAAGGAGCCCGGTGAGCAGGTCGGCTGGCCGGAGTTCACCGACACGGTCGCCGGCGCCTGGGCACGGATCCCGGCTACCGAACGGGACACGGCGGTGATCGTCGCCGGGAACTACGGCGAAGCGGGCGCGATCGAACACTACGGGCCCACGCGCGGGCTGCCCCAGCCGTATTCACCGCACATGTCCTACGCGGACTGGGGCCCGCCACCGGACCGGCTCGTCGGCCCGGTGCTGCTCGTCGGCGGCTTCGAGCGTGGCTCCCCCGCGGCGCACCTGATCACCGGGTGCCGGGTGGTGGCCAAGAACCGCACGGCCGGCGGCGTCGACAACGACGAGAACGGCACCCCGATCTCGTTGTGCACGCTGACCGAGCCGTGGTCGACCGCCTGGCCGAAGCTGCGCCAGTTCTACTGAGCCCGCTACCCTCGGGCGCATGGTGGCGACGCGCACGGCGGTGGCCGTGCTGGGGGCGGGCCCGGCCGGGCTCACGGTGGCGAACCTCCTGCGGCGCGCGGGGATCGGCTGCGTGCTGCTGGAGACCGAGAGCCGGGCGTTCATCGAGCAGCGGCCGCGGGCTGGGTTCATCGAAGAGTGGGCAGTCCGCGGGCTCGAGCAACGCGGCCTCGGCGAGCAGCTCGTCGCGAAGGCGCCGCGGCACGAGAAGTTCGAGTTCCGCTTCGCCGGGCGGCGGCGGGAGTTCCGCTACGGCGACGTCACCGGGCAGCGGCATTTCGTGTACCCGCAACAACTCCTGGTGACGGACCTGGTCACGCAGTACACCGAAGCCGGCGGCGAAGCGGTCTTCGAGGTCTCCGACGTCGCCCTGCACGACCTGACGTCGGACTCCCCCGCCGTCACGTTCCGGACCGCCGAGGGCGAGCACCGGCTCGATTGTGACTTCGTCGCCGGCTGCGACGGCGCCCGGGGTGTCTCCCAGGGGTACCTGCCACCGGAAACCACGGTGAAGTCCCACCACGACTACGGAATCGGCTGGCTGGCGCTGCTCGCGGAGGCGCCGCCGTCAGCCGACGGTGCGCTGTTCGGCATCCACCCGCGCGGGTTCGCCGCGCACATGGCGCGCACGCCGACGGTGACCCGCTTCTACCTGCAGACCGAGCCGGGCGAGACCGAGGCGGACTGGCCCGACGAGCGCGTCTGGCAGGAGCTGCACGCGCGGCTCACCGTGCCCGGCGGCGAAATCATCGACGGCGAGCTGGTCGAGAAGCGGCTCCTCGACATGCACAACTACGTCGTGGAGCCGATGTCGCACGGCCGGCTGCACCTGGCCGGCGAGTCCGCGCACCTCGTGGCGCCGATCGCGGCGAAGGGCATGAACCTCGCCCTGCACGACGCGTTCCTGCTCAGCGAAGCGTTCGAGGCGCACTACGCGGGGGACCCGGCGAAGCTGGCCGGGTACTCCGCCGCCTGCCTGCCGCTGATCTGGCAGTACCAGGAGTTTTCGCTGTGGCTGTCCGACATCTTCCACCACACCGCGACCGCGGGCGGAAACCCGTTCCTGGCGCGCATCGCGGAAGCCCGGATGCGCCGCCTGCTGGGTTCGCCCGCGGCCGCGGCGGCGTTCGCGGAGCTCTACATCGGCAAGAACGCCGACCTCTAGCTCCAGGCGATCTTGAACACCCACGCGAACCGGCCGGACTGCCGGGCCGCGGCCGGGACGTCGATCACCAGCGCGCCGTTTTCGACGCTCCAGTGCAGGTTCCCGCGATAGCCGAGCAGCGACACCCGGTCCCCCGCGCGGATCGGCACCGGCGCGTCGACCACCAGCCGGCTGGCCGGCGCCGCCAGCGAGTGCACGTAGAACGCCTCGTTCTGCTTGACCGTGAACCGCAGGTCGCCGAGCTGGGCCATCCGTGACCAGTACGTCGTGCCGTAGATGGCTTCGCCGTTGACCTTCAGCCACGCGCCCGCGTCACGCAGGTGCTTCTGCATGACGTCCGGGATGGTGCCGTCGAAGTCCGGGCCGATGTCGAGCAGGAAGTTGCCGTTCTTCGAGACGATGTCGACCAGCGTCCGGACGACCTCCTCCGCCGTCATGTACTTGTCGTCCGGCGTCGCACGGTTGTAGCCGTAGGAGAATGGGTCGAGGCCACGGCTCGCCTCCCACTTCGCCACCACGGTGTTCGGGTACGTCGTGTACTCCGGCGTGGTGAAGTCGTGGTCGGGGATGCCGCCGCGGTCGTTGTAGGTGACGTCCTTGGGGCGCTTGCGGTTCTTCGCGTGGTTGAAGTACTCCGAGACCACCGCGCGGGAGTCGTTGTCACCGCCGATGTCGAACCACAGCACGTCCGGGTCGAACTCCGAGATCAGCTCCAGCACCTGCGGCGCCTGGTAGTCGCGGACGAAGTCCTTTCCGGCCGTGTACCCGGTGTAGGGCAGCGGCGCGCCGGTGTAGGGGTTGCGCGGCGCGTGGCCCATCCACGGGTGGTCCGGGTTGAACCACTCGGGCAGGGAGAAGTACAAGCCGTTGCGCAGCTGCGGGGTGTACTTGCGCGACGCGGTGAAGAGCTCGTCGATGATGTTCCGGCGCGGGCCGAGCTTGACGGAGTTGCGGTCGCTGACCTTCGTGTCCCACAACGCGAAGCCGTCATGGTGCTTCGAGGTCAGGACGTAGTACTCGGCGCCCGCGTCGGCGATCAGCTTCAGCCAGCTGCGCGGGTCGAACTTCGCCGCGGTGAACATCGGGATGAAGTCGTCGTAGGCGAAGTCCTCGCCGTACTTCTCGCGGTGGTAGGCGTAGGTCGCGCCGTTGGGGTCCTGCTGGTTCTGCCAGTACCACTCCGCGTACTGCTGCCCGACCGGCGCCCACGCGGGCACGGCGTACACACCCCAGTGGATGAAGATGCCGAACTTGCTGTCGGTGAACCAGTACGGCGCCCGGTGCGTCGACAGCGACGCGTCGGTCGGCCGGAAGTCGGGGACGCCGAGGGTGACCGGCACCTGCTGGGTGGCGAGCGTGCCGCGCCCGGCCGTGACGCGGAGCTGGCCGTTCGTGGTGGTGCCCGGAGGAACGGACGCGTTCGGCGCCAGCCCGAGCCGGACGGTCGCCTGCTCCCCCGGGGCCAGCGCGCGGATGGTCGCCGGGACCGTGGTCCGGCCGCCCGGCACGTCGAGGGTGACGGCGATCCGGTCGCGGGCGCCGAGCCACACCGTGCCCGCGTTGACGACGGTCGCTTCGGCCGCCTGCGGACCGCCTTCGGTAAGCAGGTTGGCGGTCGAGCGGCCGTCGAGGATCAGGGCGGAGCGGCCGACCGCCACCGGCTGCAGGGTCAGCGCGAAGACGTGCAGGCTGGCGACGTTCGGCGCGGGGTTCGCGGTCGTGGGCAGGGTCAGCGCGACGGCGTCGCGGGCCGGATCGACCCAGACCTGGCCGGTGGCCAGGGAAACCGGGTTGTTGTCGACGACCCCGCCGGGCGCGTACCGGAACGGCGAGACCAGCGCGCCGGTGCCGGTGTACCAGTCGGGGCCGGAGAGGGAGCCGGTGCTCGTGCTGCCGTCGGCGTAGTGCACGGTCGCGGTGCCGCCGGTCGTGCCGTAGCTGGCCGCGACCAGGAAGTACGCGACGAAGTAGCGGCCCTTCGGCAGGTCGATCGTCTGGCCGGTGGCGGCGATGTTGTTCTTGGCGCCGGCGGCGGCCGAGCCGAGGGTGAACGGCACGCCGCTGACGTTCGTGGTCCGCCCGGCCGGCAGGTGTTCGGCCGGGAAGGTGTACCCGGAGCCGTCGAAGTCACCACCGGTGGCCGACGCGCTGTCGATGCCGTCGTTGGAGAACCACGTGTCGAGCGCGACGGGGACGGGCGGCGGAGGCGGGACGATCGGGGTGTCGGGGCGGTCGGGGGCGGCGTCCACGGGCACGGCCGCGCCGGCCGTGGTGCGGCCGGCCGCGCTCAAGGCCACGGCGCCCCCCAGGGCGATGCCGAGCGCTTGACGGCGGGGGAAGGTCGACACTGAACCTCCAAGGATCGGATGACTACGGCGGAATGACGACAGAGTTCGCCCCTTGCTGGCCGATCTGTCGATGGCGGAGCTGATTCATCCGATGAATGACCCTGCTCGCTGCGCCTCCCGGTGTCAAGAGGCGATCGAAGTGAACCGGCTGCGTGGTGGGCCCGTAGTCCTGAGTGACGAGCTGCAGCAACTCGACGTCAGACCCAGCCGCGACGAAAGGCCAGACCATGTCCATCTATCCGAACGCGCTGAGCCGCCGCGCGATCGCCATGCTCAAGGCGGTCGCCGACGGACGCGCCGAGCTCCGCTGCAGCTGCGAACCCGACCTCCGCGTGGACGGGCTGTCGTGCTGCGACCAGACCACCGCCCACGACCTCGCCCGCGCCGGCCTGATCCGCGCGGCCACGCTCGTCGCGCCCGGCCGGTGGGCGCCCGCCGAACTGACCGACGCCGGGCACCGCGCGCTCGGCGCCGCGTTCCCCACCGCTGCTTGAGCCTCCCGCTCGAACACCGCGAAGGCCACCTTCGAAGCCCGAAGGTGGCCTTCCCGACATCCGGGCCCCCGCACGAGAAACCTCGGGTGAGGCCTGAACCCGCCCGGGCCGGCGGGCACCCGCCGAACCGACCAACACCGGGCACCGCGCGCCCGGCGCCGCGTTCCCCACCGCCGCTTGACCCCTCCCGCTCGAACACCGCGAAGGCCACCTCCGAAGCCCGAAGGTGGCCTTCCCGGCATCCGGGCCCCCGCACGAGAAACCTCGGGAACGGCCTGAACCGGTCCGGGCCGGTGGCCGTGCTCTGGGTGAGGGCGTCTCGCACACGCCCTCCGGAGTCGCCACGACGCAAACGATCCGGGCCAGCCTCCGCCCGATCGGGACCGGGCCACTCCGGCGAGCGGCCGTCGCGGCAACGGCCACCTCGCGCGGGCCCGTCCGGCATCCCCAGAATCCCGGACGGGCCCGCCCCGACCCACCGTGCGAACTGTCCGGGATCTTGTCCACCCCGCTCACCTGATCAGCGGTCCCTAGCCCGGAGCAGCCTCGCCACTGTGGGTGTATGCGACGCATCCTGGCTGTGAGCGCGGCGGTTCTGGCGGGGTTCGGCATCCTCACCGCTTCCGGAGACGCAAACCCCGAAAGCGCCTTCCCGGTGGTCGCGGAGCACGCGGTCGGCGGCTGGGTCGGCACCTGGGCCGCGGCACCCGCGTCCGGGGTCGTGAACACCCCGGACGGCTATCCCGGTTACTCGATCCGCAACGTCGTGCACTCCAGCGCCGGCGGCGGCCGGGCCCGCGTCCACCTCTCGAACGCCTTCGGCGCCAGTCCCCTGACCTTCGGCCACGTCACCCTCGCGGTCCAGAGCGCCGGCCCGGACGCCGTGCCCGGCACCCTGCGGTCGCTGACCTTCGGCGGCGCGGCGAGCGTCGTGGTCCCCGCCGGCGCCGAGGCGCTGAGCGACCCGGTGACCGTCGCCGTCCCGGCCGACGCCAACCTGCTCGTCACGACCTACGTCCCCACGAAGTCCGGCCCGGTCACCTATCACCCGGCCGCTTCGCAGACGTCGTACTTCACCCGCGCGGGGGACTTCGCCGGCAGCGAGTCCGGCGCGCCCTACACCGAGCAGACGGCCGTCTGGCACTACGTCACCGGCGTCGACGTCCAGGGCCGGGCCGAGGCTTCGATCGTGACGCTCGGCGACTCGATCACCGACGGCGTCGGCTCGACCGCCGGGGCCAACCACCGCTGGCCCGACTACCTCGCCGACCGCCTGCACGGCCGCTTCGGCGTGCTCAACGCGGGGATCAGTGCCAACCGGCTGCTGCTCGACGTGCCCGGCGACGACCACGGCCAGAACGCGTTGTCCCGCTTCGACCGCGACGTCCTGAGCGTCGGCGGCGTGCGGACGCTGATCGTCATGGAAGGCATCAACGACATCCAGCAGGACCCGCACCAGACCGACCCGGGCGCGATCACCTCGGCCTACCGCCAGCTGGTCGCGCAGGCCCACGCGCGCGGGATCCGCGTCCTCGGCGCGACGCTCACGCCGTTCAAGGGCTGGCGCGTCTACGACGAAACCCTCGAGGCGACCCGCACCGCCGTGAACACGTTCATCCGCACCAGCGGACTGTTCGACGGCGTCGTCGACTTCGACGCGGCGGTACGCGACCCGGCCGACCCGCTGCGGATGCTGCCGGCCTACGACTCGGGCGACCACCTGCACCCGGGCGACGCGGGCTACGCGCGGATGGCCGCGGCGGTCCGCCTAGACCGGCTGTGAGCGCGGGATGAACAGCACCGCCACCAGGCTCACCAGGGCCACGGCGACCAGGTAGAGCGACACCGAAAGCGACGTCCCGGTCGAGGCCTGCAACTGGGCCGCGATCAGGGGCGCGAACGCGCCGCCGAGCACCGCGCCCACCGCGTAGGAGAACGACGCGCCGCTGTAGCGGTAGCGCGGCTCGAACAGCTCCGCGAATAACGCCGACTGCGGCCCGTACGTCGCGCCGAGGCCGATGTTCAGCACCACCACGGCCACGATCAGCCAGACCGCGGCCTTCGTGTCCACCAGCAGGAAGAACGGGATCGGCCAGACCACCAGCAGCACCGACCCGGACAGGTACACCGGCTTGCGGCCGACCCGGTCCGACCAGGCGGCCGACGCCAGGATGGCGGCCAGCCACGTCACGCTGCCGACGATGACGACCACCAGCAGCGTCGTGCGGTCGATCTTCAGCACCGACGTGCCGTAGGACAGCAGGTAGGCCAGGAAGATGTACCCGATCGCCGTGTTCGCGACGAAGCTGCCCGAGGCGACCAGCACCGCGCGCGGCCGTTCGCGGAAGACGTCGACCATCGGCCGCCGGCTGCGGGTTTCGGCTCGGCGCAACTGCGCGAACACCGGCGTCTCCTCGATCCGCAGCCGGATGACCAGGCCGACGCCGACGAGCACGATGCTCGCCAGGAACGGCACCCGCCAGCCCCACGCCGCGAACTGCGCGTCGGTCAGCGCGCGGCCGAGGACGAAGAACATCAGCTGCGCCAGGATCAGCCCGGCCGGGACGCCGATCTGCGAAAACGCGCCGTACCGGCCGCGCCGGCCGGGCGGCGCGTGCTCGACGGCCATCAGCGCCGCGCCACCCCATTCGCCGCCCGCGCTGAGCCCCTGCAGCAGCCGCAGGACGAGCAGCAGGACCGGCGCCCAGACGCCGATCGCGGAGTACGTCGGCAGCAGGCCGACGCCGACGGTCGCCACCCCCATCAGGACCAGGGACAGGACCAGCATCGCCTTCCGGCCCACGCGGTCGCCGAAGTGGCCCCACAGGATCCCGCCGACCGGGCGGGCCAGGAACCCCACGCCGAGCGTGGCGAACGCGGCCAGCGTGCCGGACGCCGGCGAGAGCGAGGTGAAGAAGAGCTTGCCGAACACGAGCGCCGTGGCCGTGCTGTAGATGAAGTAGTCGTACCACTCGATCGTGGTGCCGACCGCGCTGGCCACGGCGACCCGCCGCAGCTGCCGCCCCGCGGCGGCCGGGGCGCTCACCAACCGCTCGGCGCGGCCGCGGGGACCAGGTCGTCGGCGAGCAGGTCCATCAGCAGCCCGTCGTGCCAGCTGCCGTCGAGCCCGCGCTCGTAGGAGCGCATCGTGCCGACGGGCCGGAAGCCGAGGGACTGGTAGAGCTTGATCGCGGCCTTGTTGTCCGCGGCCGGGTCGATCACCACCCGGTGGTGGCCACCGGTGGTGAACAGGTGCTCGGCCAGCGTCCGGATGGCGTCCGAGCCGAAGCCCTTGCCCTGCCAGTCGGGGTGCACCGCGATGTCGATGCCGGCGTGCCGGTACTGCGGGTCGGCTTCTTCGAAGGCGAGCTCGATGCCCACGACGGTGGCGTCGGCGTCGTCGAGCTCGATGGCGTAGGTCGTGGTGCCCTCGTCGGGGTCCAGCAGGTAGGACACCTGGGCGGCCACCGGCTCCTCGGCGTCGGCCCACCAGCGGGCGACTTCGGGATGCGACAGGATCTCCTCGAACCGGGCGGCGTCCGAGGCGGCGGCAGGCCGCAGCCGGACACGGCTACCGGTGATCAGGCCGGTCATCGGCCCAGTGTCGACCCCCGGCGGCCGTCTGTCGAGCGGTGCCGCCGCCGGTCAGCCGTCCATGTCGGTGTCCGAGTCGTCCCGCCGCGGCCGCTTCGTGGGCCGCGAGTCGTCCGGCGAGATCGGCGAGTGCACCGGTCCCGAGTTCGACGGACCCGCGTTCGACGGCCCGGCATTCGACGGACCGGCGTGGGACGGCCCGGCGTGCTGGCCACCGGCCGGCGCCGGGATCTCCTGCCACGAGTGCCACGGCCCGCCCTGCTTGGCGAACCCCGGATCGTTGCGGTCCCAGTAGGCGCGGTCGGCGCCGTCGCTCGGGTGCGGGCTCTTGTAGCGGTCTTCGCTCGAACCGCTCGCGTTGGAGCGTTCCTTGGACTCGATGCCGTGGTAGGTGTCGGTCTGCCGGTTGTGCTCGAGGTTCTCCTGCCGGGTCCGGTGCATGCCTTCGCGGTTCCAGTTCGAGCCCGCGGCCTCGTCGTGCCCGAGCACGCCGTTCTTGTGGCCCTTGATCTCGCTGCCGCTCGCGCCGGTGTAGTTCTCCCCAGGCTGCTTGGTGTCGAACCGCCGGTTCGGGTCCATCAGCCACTTCTTGTCGGCCGTCTTCCCGGCCGGGACCGGCGACAGCGCGGCGTCCTTCCACAGCGGGAGCATGTTGCCGTGGTCGTGCTTGGGGTTCTCGTAACCGGCCGCGGTCCGCCGGTCGTACTTCTGCTTGTTCGTGCCCGGCTTCTTCGCGCCGTACTTCCCGCCCGGCGACATCTGCTGGTAGAGCCGTCCGCCCGGCGAATACTCCGTGACGACGTTGTTCGGCACGTTCGTGTTGATCTTCAGGTTCGGTTTGCCGCCCTTGCCGCCGGGCGGGTTGGCCGCGCCCTGCGCGCTGGTGCCGCCGTTGCCCGTGCAGCTCTGCGGGCCGAGCCCGAGCGGGTCGACCCACGCGTGCGGGTTCTCGACGTAGGCGTGCGGGTTCGGCCCGGCGCCCAGCCCGATCGGGTCCGGGCTCGCGTACCGCCCGGTCGCCGGGTCGTAGTAGCGGAAGAAGTTGTAGTGCAAGCCGCTCTCGGCGTCGAAGTACTGCCCGGCGAACCGCAGCGGCGTGCCGGCCCCGGTCCGGGTCTCGTCGACCGTTTCACCCCACAGGCTCAGCCGCCCGAACCAGGCGACCGAGCCCCGGTCGTCGACGAGCTCGGCGGGCGCCCCCGAAGGCTCGGCCACGACGACGTGGAACTGCTCCCCGAGCAGCTCCTGCGGCGAGCGGAACAACCGCTCCCGCTGGAGCACCGGCTGGTGGCTGTCCGGCTCGTAGTCCCAGACCGTGATCCGGGTGCCGGTGCCGTCCGAGCGGGTCTGCTCGACGAGCACCTGGTCGTCCCAGCTGAACTCGACCCGCTCGACGACGCCGACGCCGTCCGGGGCGAGCCGCTCCTTGCCGATCCGCCGGCCGAGCGGGTCGTAGGTGTAGCGCCACTGCGTGCCGTCCGGGGTCCGAACCCCGGCGAGCCGGTCCTGCGGGCCCCAGGCGTACTGCCAGGTCCCCGCGTCCCCGCTCTCGCGGAGCACGAGCCGGCCCCGGTCGTCGTGGGTGAAGCGGGTCCGCCCGGCCGTCCGGACGACCGAGCCCGCGAACGTCCGCGGCCCGAGGGCGTCCTGGCCGGTGGCGGTGGGCCAGACGGCGTCGGTGACGTTGCCCGCGACGTCGTAGGCGTACCGCTCGGACCAGCGCGGAGCCTGCACGCCGACGACGCGGGCCCGCTGGTCGAGCGTGAACGCGCGTGGCCCGGTGAGCCGGTCCTGGACGCCGCTCAGCGCGCCGTCCGGCAGGTAGGCGTACGTGCGCTGCTGGTTGAGCTGTCCGGTCGCGCCGGTGATCGTCTGGGACTGCAGCCGGGCGTCCGGCGTCCACGTCTGGGTGACCGCCGCACCGGTGTCGAGCGCGCGCCGGACCTCGCGGCCGGCGAGGTCATGATCGAAGCGCAGGGTGCGGCCGGCCGCGTGCACGGCCAGCGGCCGGTCGTTCGGGTCGTACTCCCAGACGCTTTCGGCGCCGGACGGCGTCCGCCGCCCGACGCGGCGGCCCAGGGCGTCGTAAGCCGTCTCGGTCGTGCGGCCGTCGATCGTCTCCGCGGTGACCCGCCCGACGGCGTCGCGCTGGAACGACACCCGCGTGCGGCCGTCTTCGACCGCCATGAGGTGCCCGGCGGTGCTGAAGGAGTACCGGGTCGTGACCGCGCCGCAGGTGTGCTCGACGACGTTGCCCACCAGGTCGTAGCCGAAGGTGGTGGTCTCCCCCGCATGCGTCCGGGAGAGGAGCTGCCCGGCGGCGTCGTAGCGGTAGTCGACGACCGCGCCGCCGAAGTCCGTCTCGCGCACCAGGTTCCCGGCCGCGTCGTAGTCGTAGCGCCAGACCAGGCCCTGCTCGTTCGTGACGGCGGTGAGCCGCAGCCGGGTGTCGTAGGCGAACTCGACGCGGGTGCCGTCCGGCCGGATCTCGGCCGAGGGCAGATCGAAGTGCGTGGTCTGGGCGCGGGTGACGCTCCCGGTCGCGCCGGTGTGCGACACGCTGTTGCCTTCGCCGTCGAACATCCACTGCTCCACGGCGCCGGTCGGGTGCCGGTGCCAGGCGAGGCGGCCGTCGACGGTGTAGCCGAAGCGCTCCACGGCGCCGAGCGGGTCGGTGATCGCGCGGATGCGGCCGAACAGGTCGCGCTCGTACCGCGTGACCGCGCCGAGCCGGTCGGTGGTCGCGATCGGCAGGCCGCCGGCGTCGGTCTCGACGCGCAGGGTGTTGCCCAGCGCGTCGGTGACGGCGGAGACGTTCCCGGCGTCGTCATAGGTGTAGCGGGTCGTCGCGCCGGCCGGGTCGGTGACCGCGGTGAGGCCGCCGCGCTCGTCGTACTCCCAGCGCGTGACGACGCCCGGTGCCTCCGACATCGACAGCGGCAGGCCGAAGCGGTTGCGCTCGAAGGTGACCTGCGCGCCGTCCGGGCGGGTGATCGCCGCCAGGTTCCCCGCGCCGTCGTAGCTGTAGGCGGTGGTGCGGCCGAGCTGGTCGGTGCGGCTCAGCAGCCGGTCGTGGGCGTCCCACTCGCTGAGGATCGCGCCGCCGAGCGGGTCGACCTCCTTGACGACCTGGCCGGCTTCGTTCATGTGGAACTCGGTGGTGTGCCCCAGCGAGTCCGTCGAGTGGGTGACCCGGTTTTCCGTGTCGTAGCGCAGGGTTCCGGTGAAGAAGCCGCCGGCGCCTTCGGTGCGGACGCACCGTCCACTGTGGTCGTAGGTGTAGCGGTACCACTCGCCGTTGCGGTCGGTCCAGCCGATGATCCGGCCGTCGGCGTCGTAGGTGTAGCGGAACGCCTGCCCGGACGCGTTCGTCACGGCGGTGAGCCGTCCGTCGGTGTAGCCGTAGCGCATCAGCTCGACTTCGGTGCCGTCGGCGCCGACCGCGTGCATCGCCGTGACGAGGCCGCCCTCGGTTTCGAACCGGACGGCGTGCCCGCCGCTGTGCCGGATCGCCGTGGGCACGCCGTGCTCGTCGTACTCGAACGCGATGCGGTTGCCGTGCCGGTCGGTGGCCGAGGCCAGCGGCAGTTCCGGCCCGCCGGGGGCGAAGTAGAGGACGAGCGCCTGCTCGAAGTCCTCGATCAGGTAGCCGCCGTCTTCGGTGCGGGTGAGGCGCCGGTCGGGGCCCTGGCCGCTGGTCGTCCAGCCGCCGACGACCGGGTGCGGGTACTCCTGGATCGTGCCGTCGGCCGCGGCGAACGTGACGCCGGTGTCGTCGACCGCGAGCCGCTGGTCCACTGTGGACACCCAGCTCGCGCCGAACCGGCGTCCGGCCCGGCGGGCCGAGAAGTGGGTGCGCTCGACGAGCAGCGGCAGGACGCCGTAGAACTCGGCGTCGACCTCGCTCATCACCATCTGCCCGCTGGAGACGTCGATGGGGTCGTTCTCGCAGCGCAGGTTGTCCTGGGAACGCGGGTTGGGCTTCTCGTCCTTCAGCGGCGGCGGGCTGTCCTTGCCCTTGCCGCCCTTGCCGCCCGAGCCGGGGCCGTCGAGGCCGCGCGACCCGGTCGGGCCGTCGGGTGTCGGGGCCGGGCTCTTCGGGTTCTCGTCCGGGCCCTTCGACGCCGGCGGCGGGTCGCTCTTGGGTGGCGGGTCGCCCTTGGCGCCCGAGGAGTGGGTGCTGTCGTCGGGTCCCTTGCCGGCGGGCGGCGGGTCCGTCTTCGGCGGCGGCGCGTCCGGGCCACCCTTGCCCTTCGGTCCGTCGAGGCCCTTCGGGCTGCCGTTGATGTCGGCGTGCTTGGGCGCCGGCGCACCCTTGCCCGGCTTGATCTTCCGCAACGCCTTCGCCGCGTCCGAGAACAGATCCCCGGCGCGCTTGAGCAACGGGATCAGCGCCTGCAGCGCCTTCACCAGCCGCTTCGTCAAATCCGCGATCTTGGACGCCGTCTTCGCGACCGCCGTCACCACCTGCGGCACGACCCACGTCATCCCGATACCCAAGGTGAACAGCACCTGCAACGCCCAGCTGATCAGGTGCCCGACCAGCTCCGCGATGATGTCCCGCACCAGCGCCCGCACCGCCGCGACGACCTCACCGGCCGTCTTCACCCCACTGGAAGCGCCCTCGCAGCCCTTCTGCGCCGTCTCCAGCAGCGTGACGGTGTCCTGCGCACGCTGCCGGTAGGTGTCCGCGGCGTTCCCCGTCCAGGACGCGGTGTCCGCCTTGACCATCCCGAGCAGGTCTTCACCGACACTGCCCAGCTCGGTCGCGACGTTCTTCCACGTCTCCGACTGCGCGGAGATCTCGTCCGGGTTGCCGGTGAGGGCGTTGAGGGCCTCCTTGAGCGGGCCCACGTGCTCCATCAGCCAGCCCACCCCGGCCGCGAGGATCGCGCCGAACGGGTCCATCGCCATCGACAGCGCGTCCAGCGCCGTGCCGACGGCGCCGAGCGCCACCGACGCCCAATCACCGCTCTCGATCGCCGACTTCAGATCATTCGCCGACTCCAGCAGCGAGACGCCCGAATAGGCCTTCGTCGAGTCCTTGGTCTCCGCGACCAGCGGGTTCGCCACTACGCGACCTTCCTGACGTGCGAGGCGAACCGGGTCACCACGGGTTGTTGTCTTCGTCCTCCGGGCCGGCCGGCCGTCGCGGCGGCGAGGCCGGCGGGGTCGCCGCGCCTCCCGACGGGGACGGCGGCACCGGGTCCGGCTCCGCGGGCGGCGCCGGCTCGTCGGGCTCGTCCGGGTCCGGGAAGCGGCCGCGGAGGTTGTCCAGCAGCAGCGTCCGGGTCTCGCGGTCTTCGTCGCCGAGCTGCTCGGCCATGACCCCGGCGACGCGCTCGGCGATGCCGGACTGCGCGCGGCGCATGGTGGTCAGGATCTGCCGCGACAGCTCCTCCAGCGGGAACGACTTGACCTTGTTGCTGAAGGTCAGGTCGGTGACGGTGCCGTCGGCGCCGACGGTGACGCTGACCGCGCCGTCGCCGCTGGTCGCGGTCAGCCGCAGCCGGTCGGTCTGCTCCTGGGCTGCCTGGTAGCGCTCCGCCTTGGCGGCGAACCCGGCCGCCCAGTCGTCCATCCGGCGGATCGTCTCCTCCGGATCCCGCATCAGCTCCCCCAGCCCGTGGTCCGGGCTCGTCATGCCTTCGTCCTCGCTTCCGCCGCGCGCGGCGCGGCACTCAGTTGACGCTTGAACGGCTGGGCGTTGGCCTCTTCACCGTCGCGATAGGACTGCTCGGCCGTCGTGACGTTGTCCACGAGCCCGTGCACGCCGTCCGCCGCCGCCTTCAGCGCGTCCTTCGCCTGTTCCCCCGTCGGCCGGATGATCGGCGGCAGGAACGCGCACAGCAGCCCATACGCGTGGTCCGACATCGCCGTGTCGGCCGCCGAGGCGGCCGTGTCCAGGCGATCGATCAGGCTCTCCACGTGACTCGCGTGCGCGGTCAGGTCGTCCGGTTCGACTTCGAAGCCGCCGGCCGTCATGCGCTCACTTCCAATCCTGGTTCTTCCAGTCGCCGATCACCGGGGGCGCCACCGCCTCTTCCCCGGCGAAGAAGTTCGGGTCGTCGCTCTCGAGGTAATCGGCCGACTTGTGTTCCTTGTCGTCTTCCTTCTTACCGCCACGGGCGCCCGCGCCCATGCCGCCCATCCCCGGGCTGCCGGCCGCGCCGGCCTTGCCCGCCATGCCCGCGCTCCGCGCGGCCGCCGCCTCGGCTTCCGCGGCCGCGCCGGACGCCGCGCCACCGCTGAGGTTGCCGACGCCAC
>NZ_JAMXQV010000043.1 GCF_024703995.1 Amycolatopsis iheyensis
GGTCACGGTGATCAACACCGAAACCGTCACCCCGAGGCCGCTGACCAGCGCAAACGACGCGCCGACAGGACACCCCAACTGGGGAATTTCAGAGAGCAGGACTGGCCCTATTCAGAGAGCACCATCAACACCGTCCCGCCGGCATCAAGGGCGCCTGCGGCGTCGCTGCGCGATGAGCTGCGCTCACCCTTGACCCCGACGTGCCGTCGCTAACTGCGGCAGGGGCGAGGGGCGGGGCGGGTGTAGGGCGGCGCGGTTCGACCGGCTCAGTTGCGCGCCTGGTCGAGGCGCTTGATGCCGAGGTCAGCGCGGACTGCGCCGACGAGCGCATCGAGTTTCGTGTCGATCTCCGCAGGAGCCAGAGCCAAGAAAGTTGAGAACTTTTCCATGGATCCGCCAGGTCGCAAGGCGTGCCACACGGCTTCGAAGCCCTCTAGCAATGCATGCGCTGCGTCGGTTACTTCGCGGCTCTCTGTCAGGAGCTCAAGCTCGACGACAGTCGTCTGTATCGCTTGATCAAGCTCACGTGCTCGGTCCCTGCGTGCCTGTGCGGCTGTTCGTGCCTCTAGCAGCTGCTTCCCAGTAGCTACTAGTTCGAGATCCATGTTTTCGGCCATCTTCGACCACTCCGCTCGAAGTGACCTTGTCGTCGTCACGATGCGAGCAGCGATCGCACCGGCCTCCTGGCGACGCCACTTCTCGCGCTCGTTCCTGTTGGCGCCCCGATGAGTCAGCAGGACGTTTGCGACGCTGGCCAGGGCTGCAATGACTGCAGCGAGCAGCGTGATCCAGTTTGTGACATTCATGTCCACCTCAGGGTCCGGTCAGGCCTCTAATTTGAACCCGAGGTCGACCTAGATACGGCGAGGCGCGCTGGCAGACTGTCCACGAGCGTCTGGACATCTCCACGGAACCATCGCGGAACAAAAGACCGGGTCAGCGCCTCGCAGGCAGCATTTCCGCATGTCGGGTGGACCCTCCTTGCACGACTGGCACTCACGTGGCTAGAGTGCTAATCGCACGGCCCGACAGCCCCGGCACCCGCGACGGCGGGGGTGGTAGGAGCCGTAACCCATCCTGCCGACGCTTTCGACGACCGTGGAGGTCAACCCGGTGAGCGTGAACATCAAGCCGCTCGAGGACAAGATCGTTGTCCAGACGAGCGAGGCCGAGGAGACGACCGCTTCCGGCCTCGTCATCCCCGACACCGCCAAGGAGAAGCCCCAGGAGGGCAAGGTTCTGGCCGTGGGCCCGGGCCGCATCGACGACAAGGGCAACCGCGTCCCGCTCGACGTTTCCGTCGGCGACGTCGTCATCTACTCCAAGTACGGCGGCACCGAGGTCAAGTACAACGGTGAGGACTACCTCATCCTGTCCGCCCGCGACGTGCTGGCCGTCATCAACTGACGTCCGCTCGCAGCGCAATGACGCCCCGGGCCCCGCACAACGCCGGGGAGCGGGGCGTTTTTGCGTCTCCAAGAGACACTGAAAGGTAAGCGGAACACGCTATGCCCAAGCAGATCAGTTTCGACGAGGACGCTCGTCGCGCGCTGGAGCGCGGGGTGAACAAGCTCGCCGACGCCGTCAAGGTCACCCTCGGCCCGCGTGGTCGCCACGTCGTGCTCGACAAGAAGTTCGGTGGCCCGACCGTCACCCTCGACGGCGTGACCGTCGCCCGTGAGGTCGACCTCGACGACCCGTTCGAGAACCTCGGCGCGCAGCTCGCCAAGAGCGTCGCCACCAAGACCAACGACGTCGCCGGTGACGGCACCACCACCGCGACCGTGCTCGCGCAGTCGCTGGTGAAGGTCGGCCTGCGCAACGTCGCGGCCGGCGCCAACCCGACCTCCATCGGCCGTGGCATCGAAGCCGCCGCGGAGAAGGTCGTCGAGATCCTCAAGAGCAAGGCCACCCCGGTCAAGGGCCGCGAGAGCATCGCCCAGGTCGGCACCGTGACCTCGCGTGACGCCAACATCGGCGCCCTGCTCGGCGAAGCCGTCGAGAAGGTCGGCGAGGACGGCGTCATCACCATCGAGGAGTCGTCGACCCTGGCGACCGAGCTGGTGATCACCGAGGGCGTCCAGTTCGACAAGGGCTTCCTCTCGGCGCACTTCGCGACCAACCCGGAGGAGCAGAAGGCGATCCTCGAGGACGCCTACGTCCTGCTGCACCGCGAGAAGATCTCGGCGCTGGCCGACCTGCTCCCGGTGCTGGAGAAGGTCGTCGAGGCCAAGAAGCCGCTGCTGATCATCGCCGAGGACGTCGACGGCGAGGCGCTGTCCACCCTCGTGGTGAACTCGCTGCGCAAGACGATCACCGCCGTCGCGGTCAAGGCGCCGTTCTTCGGCGACCGCCGCAAGGCGTTCCTGGACGACCTCGCGGTCGTCACCGGCGCCGAGGTCGTCTCCGCGGAGATCGGCCGCAAGCTGTCCGACGTCGACCTCGGTGCGCTGGGCAAGGCCCGCCGGATCGTCGTCACCAAGGACGACACCACGATCGTCGACGGCGCCGGGTCGAAGGACGAGATCGCCGGGCGGGTCGCGCAGATCCGCAAGGAGATCGAGACCACCGACTCCGACTGGGACCGCGAGAAGCTGCAGGAGCGGCTCGCGAAGCTCGGCGGCGGCGTCGCGGTGATCAAGGTCGGCGCGGCCACCGAGACCGAGCTCAACGAGCGCAAGCACCGCATCGAGGACGCCGTGGCTTCGACCAAGGCGGCCGTCGAGGAGGGCATCCTGCCCGGCGGCGGTTCGGCGCTGGTGCACGCGGTCAAGGAGCTCGAAGGCGGCCTCGGCCTCGAGGGCGACGAAGCGACCGGTGTCCGCATCGTGCGCGACGCGCTGTCCGCCCCGCTGTTCTGGATCGCGACCAACGCGGGCCACGAGGGCGCGGTCATCGTCAACAAGGTCCGCGAGCAGGACTGGGGCCACGGCTTCAACGCCGCCACCGGCGAGCTGACCGACCTGCTGGCCGCCGGCATCGTCGACCCGGTCAAGGTGACCCGGTCCGCGGTGGCGAACGCCGCTTCGATCGCGCGTCTCGTGCTGACGACGGAGTCGTCGGTCGTCGAGAAGCCGGCCGAGGAAGAGCCCGCCGCGGCGGGCCACGGCCACTCGCACTGAGTCCGGACCCCGGACAGCACGAAGGGCGGCACCCCACCCGGTGCCGCCCTTCGATGTCTGTGGGGGCTCAGCCGCCGGACATGCTGAGCGCGCGTTTGTCCGCCTTGATGAGGTGCTCGCGTTCGGACTCCGAAAGCCCACCCCAAATGCCGTAGGGCTCGTGCACCGCCAGCGCGTGGCTGCGGCACATCTCCAAGACCGGGCAGCTCAGGCAGACCGCCTTCGCCCGAGCCTCCCGCCGTGCTCGCGCCGGGCCGCGCTCGCCGTCCGGGTGAAAGAAGGACGCGCTGTCCATCCCCCGGCACGACCCTTCGAGCTGCCAGTCCCACATGTCGGCGTTGGGTCCTGGGAGCCTGCGCGTGTCTGCCATCCTGACCGCCTCCGTCATCCGGTCGATGCCGCTAGCTGCTCTGCTGTGGTGCCGATACTCCATTCGGTGCAACGGCGGTAACGTTAGAAGCGCGCCAATAGTTGTTCAAGCGATTCGGGTCGATTCAGCCGTTAGGCATCCCCCGGATGTGTGAGCAGGGGTTTTGCCTCCGGTTGCCGACGGCGCTGGGTGCCTGGATATTGAGGCTCGTGGGAGCTGGGTCGGGCACCGAAGAACCCACCCTGCCGGTGGCCTCGGTCGCCCGCCGGCTCGGGGTCGCCCCGTCCACCCTCCGAACGTGGGACCGCCGCTACGGACTGGGTCCCAGCCGCCACACCGACGGCCGTCACCGCCGCTACGGCACCTCCGACATCGGCCGGCTGGAACTGATGCAGCGAGCGCTGCTGAGCGGCGCGTCGACGGCCGAGGCCGCGCGCTACGCCTTGGAGCAGATGCCGCGGTCCGGCCCGCCCCAGCCATCGGAGCCGGAGCCCGCCGACGCCTCGACGGCCGACGACGGTCTGGAGGTCCGCTCCCGCCTGGCCCGCCGCCTGAGCACGGCGGCGCTGGCGATGGACGTCGGCGCGGTCCAGCGCATGCTCGCGGACACGATCGCGGAGCTGGGCGTGCTCCCGGCGTGGACGGGGGTGGTCGAGCCGGTGCTCTCGGCCCTCGGCGCGCGCTGGCGCGGGGCGAGCGCGGGCGCGGAGGTGGAGTACCTGCTCGCGGAGTGCGTGTTCGCGGCGCTGGTCCGCGCGACGCCGGTGCTGGACGAGCCGCGCAACACGCGCCCGGTGCTGCTGGGCTGCGTCCCGGAGGAGCGCGACTCGATGCCGATGTACGCGCTGGCGGCGTCCCTGGCCGGCCGCCGGATCGGGGCGCAGCTGTTCGGCGTGCCCCTGCCGGCGGAGGTGCTGGCGGTGGCGGTCCGCCGAAGCGCGCCGGCGGCGGTGGTGCTCTGGGCGCACCGGCGCGGGGTGGCGGACACGCGGCTGTTCGCGCGGGTCTCCCGGGGGCGCCAGCGGAGCCGGCTGTTCGCGTGCGGCCCGGGCTGGGACCCGGCGGGGCTGCCGGACAAGGTGGAGCTGCTGACGGACCTCCCGGCGGCGGCGGACCGCCTGGAGCACGTCCTGGTGGGCGGCCGCCGTGAGCGACTCGATCATGATTCTGTCGGTGGTTACCGCTAGAAAGGACGGGTGCACGAAGCCGCCCTCCGAGCTGCCGCCTTCGGCAGCGACCCCCTGCCCGACCCCGCGGCGTTGCGCGGCCCCGGTGGCCCTCGGGAACGGCTGCTCGCGGCGATCGTGCTCGGTGCGCAGGGCCGGTACGCGGCTGCTGCTGCCCTTCTGGACCAGCTGAGGCGGCAGGACGACCCGGTCTTGGCCTCTCTTGCCGCTAGCACTCGTGCTGCCCACCTGAGGCAGCTGGGCGGGCACCGGCAGGCGCGGGCGCTCGATGGTGTGGCCTTCGCGAAGGCTGTAGGCGTGGAGGATGGCTCAGGCGCCCCCGTCGGCCACGGGTTCGCTGGTCGAGCCGCCGCCGACCGCGAGGGCGCTGGCGGCGAGCCCGCCGATCGCAACCTCGCCGATCGCAACCTCGCCGGCCGCGAGCCGGTCGGCGGCACCGCCGCTGGCCGCACCGCCGCTGGCCGCACCCCCGCCAGCCGCGAGCCCGCTGGCGGCACCGCCCCTGGCCGCACCGCTGCCGGCCGCGATCCCGCTGGCCGCGATCCCGCGGATCTCGACCTTGTCGGCCGCGAGCCCGCCGGCCGCACCCTCACCGACCACGCGCCCGCCGACCTCACCCCCACTGGCCGCACCCCCGCTGGCCGCACCGCCGCTGGCCGCGAGCCCGCCGGCCGCACCCTCACCGACCACACGCCCGCCGACCTCACCCCCGCTGGCCGCACCGCCGCTGGCCGCGACCCCGCCGACCCCACCCTCACCAACCACGCGCCCGCCGACCGCGACCCAGACGGCCTCGACGCCGCGGGCGCGAGAGCCGACGCCCTCCTCGGCCTGGCCGCCGACAACCTCGCCCTGGGCCGCCTCCGCGCCGCGCGCCGGCTCGCCGACCGGGCCGCGCACGAAGACACCACCTGGCGCGCCCGGGTCCGCGGCGGCTGGGTCGGCGCCGAGATCGAGCTCGCCGCAGGTCAGGGGGCCGCCGCCGTCCCGCATGCGCGGAGGGCTTTCGAAACCGCCCAGGCCCGTGGTGCGCGGCGGCACGCTGTGAAATCCGGGATTGTGCTGGCCGTGGCCCTCCGGGCCGCCGGGGCTCCCGATCACCGGGAGATTTCGGACGGTCTTGTCGGAAACGCAATGGCGACCGCCGAGGAATGCGAACTGCTTTCACTTTTGTGGCCCGCCGCGCTCGTGCTGGCCGATCTGCGCCCAGGACACGCCGAGGAGTATCGATTCAGAGTGGCAGAGGTGTTGCACGCAGTGTTACGAAGCGCAGATCCTTGCGGGAGGAGGATCGCGGGGGAATCGCCATGGGTCCCCGCCCCGGGTGGTTGAGCCGTCGGAATGGGGTGTTCCGGCATCCGGGCTAAGAAGTTTCAAAAAAAGCCACCGGATCGTGTCAAGGTTCGGGCTAAAGCGTCCGATAGGGGAAGTGGAATGTCACCCGGCTGCAGGAAGGAAACCCCGTGACGACGGTCTTGATCTGCGACGACCGACGCAGTGTCCGTGAAGGGCTCACCCGAGTGATGTCCGCGGTCCCTGGGGTCAGTCGCATCGACTGCGTAGCGCACGGTGACGAGCTGCTGGCCCGGTACTCCCGTCAGCCCGTCGACGTCGTGCTGGTCGGAACGCAACGCGCGGTTCCGACAGGTGTCGAAGCCACTCGACGGCTCGTCTCCGCGAACCCCCAGGCGAACGTCATCGTCTTCGGCGCCCCGGACGACGCGGGCAGCATCGCCGCGGCCATCGCCGGCGGCGCTCGTGGCTACCTCCGCTGGGACGCGTCCCGGCCGGAGCTGGTCGCCGCGCTGGCCCACACCCTGGCGAGCACCTCGGTGCCCGCGCCCCGTCAGCCGTCCGACCCGGGCGTCCAGCTGACCGAGCGCGAGCTTCAGGTGCTCCGCGGGATGAGCCAGGGCAAGAGCAACGGCCAGATCGGCCGCGAGCTGTACCTGTCCGAGGACACGGTCAAGACCCACGCCCGGCGCTTGTTCCGCAAGCTCGGCGTGCGCGACCGCGCGCAGGCCGTGGCCCACGGCTTCCGTCGCGGCCTGGTCAGCTGACCTGTCGCTCTCCCCGTTCCTGACACGGCCGGTTTACAGGTGACGACGGGCCAGGGCGCACCCGCCCTGGCCCGTACCTGTGTGGTCCCCATCACACTCCGGCGCCCAGCTGGGCAGCCCCCGGGGCGGATCCCCGCCCCGGCACCCGTCCCTCCGACGGATCTCGTACCCGTGACGCCGTTCGCTCGTTGAATCGACGATGTTGACCGCGGGTCTGCAGGAAAATCCGTATTTCCGCGCCGCCGGACGGTGCGGCGCGCCGGGGAGCACCGCGCGCGCCGGTCCGAACCGGGCCGAAGGTACGGTAGCGGTCACCGGTTCGGGGTGGAGGCGACCACGGGCCGGGTTCTTTGCACACCTACGCGTAACACTGGGACTGTTGTCTGCGATGGCCAATGTGGGGGATGGACTGGATGAACCGGTCGCCGCTGCTGTCGAGGGAGATCCCCAGGCAGTGGAGCGGCTGCTGGCTGCTATCCGTCCACTGGTAGTGCGGTATTGCCGCGCCCGGGTTGGCAGGCAGGAGCGATCGTTCGCTTCGGCGGACGACGTTGCGCAGGAGGTGTGTCTCGCGGTGCTAACGGCATTGCCCTCGTACCGCGACCAAGGCCGCCCGTTCCTGGCCTTCGTCTACGGGATCGCCCAGCACAAGGTGGCCGACGCGCATCGCGCGGCGGCGCGCAACCGGGCCGAGCCGGTGGCCGAGATCCCCGACGAGGTCGAAGGCGGGGTCGGCCCCGAGCAGCGGGCGCTGCAAGGTGAGCTGAACGAGCGAATGTCCCAGTTGTTGCAGGTGCTGCCGGACAAGCAGCGGGAGATCGTGGTGTTGCGCGTGGTCGTCGGTCTGTCGGCGGAGGAGACCGCGGACGCGGTCGGCTCCACGCCCGGCGCCGTCCGCGTCGCCCAGCACCGCGCCCTCGCGCGGCTGAGAAAGGTCCTGGCCGCGGAGGAGGTGATCTGAGTGACCGGTCACGACAGAGGCATCGAGCCCGACGACGTCTTCGGCAGTGGCTTGTCGGCGTCGGAGGCGGAGTTCGCCGCCGACCTGTCGGCGGTGCAAGCCGACGACGCGTTGCTCGACGCGCTCGGCGGGTCCGACCCGGCCCTGGCCGACGGACTCGGCGACCAGGAGCTGAACGCGTTGCTGGTCGCGTGGCGAAGAGACATCGACAGTGAGCCGCTGGCCGAGCTCGTCGACGTCGACACCGCCGTGCGCACCGTCACCACCGCCGCTTTCGCGAAGCGGCATGCTTCGAGCGGACGCCGCCGCAGGCTGCTCGTCCCGGTCGCCGTCGCCGCCGCTGTGCTGGCGATCGCGTTCACGGGCACCGGGCTGGCCGCGCGCTCCGCGGAACCGGGCGACACCCTCTGGGGTCTCGCGAAGGTCCTCTACTCCGATCACACCCGCTCGGTCGAGGCGGCCGCGAACGCCAAGCTCGACCTCGAGAAGGCGAACCTCGCCCTCGCCGGCGGCAACCTCGACGCCGCGCGCGAAGCCCTCGACGCCGCGCAGGCCGCGCTGTCGCAGGTGAGCGACGAAGACAACCGCGACCAGCTCATGGAGCAGCACCGGCAGCTCGCCGCGCAGCTGCAGAACCCCGAGGCCCCGGTCCAGGGCCCGACCCAGACCAGCTCGCCGCAGGTGCCGCCCGGCGTTTCGTCGACGCAGGTCCCGCCGGCCGGCTCGGCGACGTCGATCCCGGGCAGCGGCAGCGGCACCACCAGCCTGCCGGGCAGCGGGACGCCGACCCCGACGCCCCCGCCGCCGACCACCGAGCCGCCCCCGACCACGCCCACGACGCCGACGACCACGGCCGCGAGCGGCAACGACCCGGGTGCGGGCACGCCGCGCAACGAGTCCGCCGTCGGTGGCGCCGCGCAGGGCGTCGAAGGCGGCCAGTAGCAGACAGCGAAAAGGCCCTGGTGAGCAAACTCACCAGGGCCTTTTTCGTGGTCTTAGTAGGCGCTTTCGTTCGCCGTGACGCCGTCGGCGAAGCCGCGGCAGTAGTCCCAGCTCACGTAGTCGCCGGGGTTCGGGTCGTAGGCCGGCTCGTGCGGGCGCATCCGCCCGTCGGCCAGCAGCTGCTCCAGGCTGGCCCGCAGCAGGTGCCAGTCGTGGTAGTGCGGTTCGTCGCATTCGCCGCAGTCCACGACGATGCCGCGCACCCCGCGGGGCTCGAGCAAGGCCTGGTAGACGGCCAGATCGGAGAGATCGGCCAGCAGCTCGGTGCGTTCGGAGTCGCTGATCGGCTCGTCCAGGCGTTCCTCGTCGACGAGGAACGCCCGGGCCGGGTCGTCCGGGTCGTCCGCGAACGGGTCTGGAGGCAGGACATCATGCGCCACGGCCTGCACGGTACCGGGCGGTCCCGGCGGCTCGCCCACCACCCGGGGCGGGGCCGTGCGCCGGATATCATGAGGGGAAGGCTCCGAGTCGCCGTTGCTCCCGAACGGCGACACGCTCACCCCGCGCCAGGAAGGCCCTTCACCCGCTATGACCAGCGACGGCATCACCGCCCCCGTTCCGGCCAAGTTCGCCATGCTCGGCCTGACCTTCGACGACGTGCTGCTGCTGCCGGCCGAATCGGACGTCGTGCCCAGCGGCGTCGACACCAGCTCCCGGCTGACCCGGAACATCACCCTGGGCATCCCGCTGGTTTCGGCCGCGATGGACACCGTCACCGAGGCGCGGATGGCGATCGCCATGGCCCGCCAGGGCGGCATCGGCGTGCTCCAGCGCAACCTCCCGATCGACGAGCAGGCGGCCGCGGTCGAGGTCGTCAAGCGGTCGGAGGCCGGCATGGTCACCGACCCGGTCACCTGCGCACCCGACGCCACGCTGGCCGAGGTCGACGCGCTGTGCGCCAAGTTCCGCATCTCCGGGGTGCCGGTGACCGACGCGTCCGGCGCGCTGGTGGGCATCATCACCAACCGCGACATGCGGTTCGAGGTCGACCACAGCCGCCCGGTGTCCGAGGTCATGACGAAGGCGCCGCTGGTCACCGCCCAGGTCGGCGTCTCCGCGGACGCCGCGCTCGGCCTGCTGCGCCGGCACAAGATCGAGAAGCTGCCGATCGTCGACGGCGCGGGCAAGCTGCGCGGGCTGATCACGGTCAAGGACTTCGTGAAGACCGAGCAGTACCCGAAGGCGACGAAGGACCCGGACGGCCGCCTGATCGTCGGCGCCGCGGTCGGCGTCGGCCCGGACGGGCACAAGCGCGCGATGGCGCTGGCCGACGCGGGTGTCGACGTCCTGATGGTCGACACCGCGCACGGGCACTCCCGCGCGGTCGTCGAGACGGTCTCGCTGCTGAAGAAGGAGCTGGGCGACGCGGTCGACATCGTCGGCGGCAACGTCGCGACCCGGGCGGGCGCCCAGGCGCTGGTCGACGCGGGCGCGGACGGCGTCAAGGTCGGCGTGGGCCCGGGCTCGATCTGCACCACCCGGATCGTCGCGGGCGTCGGCGTGCCGCAGATCTCCGCGATCTTCGAGGCGGACCAGGCGTGCCGCCCGGCCGGGGTCCCGGTGATCGGCGACGGCGGCATCCAGTACTCCGGGGACATCGCCAAGGCCATCGCCTCCGGCGCGTCCACGGTGATGCTGGGCAGCCTGCTGGCCGGCACCGCCGAGTCGCCCGGCGACCTGATCCTGGTCAACGGCAAGCAGTTCAAGGTCTACCGCGGCATGGGCTCGCTCGGCGCGATGCAGTCGCGCGGGCAGGCGAAGTCGTACTCGAAGGACCGCTACGCGCAGGACGACGTGCTGAGCGAGGACAAGCTGGTCCCCGAGGGCATCGAAGGCCGGATCCCGTTCCGCGGGCCGCTGGCGAACGTCGTGCACCAGCTCGTCGGCGGGCTGCGCTCGGGCATGGGCTACGCGGGCGCCAACACCATCGCCGAGCTGCAGGAAGCCCAGCTGGTGCGGATCACGGCGGCCGGGCTCAAGGAGAGCCACCCGCACGACATCACGATGACCGTCGAGGCGCCGAACTACACCACCCGGTAGTCCGCCCTTTCGATCATTCCGCTCCCCGGCGTGGGCCGCGAGACTCGGCCCATGACCGGGGAGCGACGCACTTCTCGACGGACCATGGTCGCCGTGGCGACCGCCGCCTTGCTCGGCCTCGGCGGTGGCGTGGCCGCTTCGGCGGCTTCAGTGCCTTCAGTGCCTTCGGGCACTCAGGTGGCCACGCCGTCGCCGGGCGAGGTCTGGAAGCGCACCGAGCTGTTCTTCGGCACCGGCAAGCCGGACGGCACCGAGGTGACCGACGCCGAGTTCGCGGCGTTCTCCGACGCGGAGATCACGCCGGCCTTTCCTGACGGCTTCACCCGGCTCGACGGCAGCGGGCAGTGGCGCGGCGGGTCCGGCGCGGTCGTGCGTGAGCACACTCACGTGATCGTGCTGCTGTACCCGTTCGCCGATCAAGCCGCCGAACGGGAGATCGAAGACCTCCGAACCGATTACCGGAAGCAGTTCCAGCAGGAGTCCGTACTGCGTTCGGACTCCGTGGAGCGGGTCTCCTTCTGAGTCACCGTGACCTAGCGTGCTTACGGTAATCGGTCTATCGCCTTGCGTGCGCATGTTGGTGTGCACTAAAGGGCATGACGGTCAGCCGCTTCACGCGCGTGCTGCGCAGAGTGTTCTTCACGGCCGTCGCGCTCGTGTCCCTGGTCCTGGGCGGCGTGGTCTGCCTGATGTGCCAGGCGCTGGCCGGCCGGGACGCGCCGACCTACCGCGTCGAGGGGCACGTGGTGTCCCACGAGCGGGGAGCGCTCCCGGTGGGCGGCGACGAGGACGCGGTGAGCCAGACGATCGCGGTCGACGCGGGCAGCCACCGCTACGACATCACGGCGGTCGACCCGGGCCTCGACCTCCCGCCCGGCCAGCCGGTGATCCTCGACATCTCGAGGGCGGACGGCAGCGTGGCCTACCTCAGCGCGGGCGGCGGGGTGGTCGACCTGCGTTCCGGAGTGGTGCGTCCGGTGCTGCTGATCTTCGCGGCGCTCGTGGCGTTGGGCGCGGTGTACTTCGGCGCGGTCCGGCTGCACGTCTATCCACCGGTGGCGACCTGGCTGGCCCTCGTCCTGGGCGCCCTCCTGGCCCCGGTGGTGGTCTTCGTGCGGGTGTGATGTGCCCGGGTGGGGGTACGGCTGGTCGCCGTGTTCGGGACCGCGCCGCCGCTGCCCACCGAGGCGGTCGCCCGCTGAGTCCGGCCGTCGCCGCGGGGCCGGGACCGCGGGCCGCGGGCCGTGCTCGGAGCGGGCAGCACGCCCGTGTCGTCGCTGTTCCAACCCCCGTGCGCGGGTCACCCACGCGGACTAGCGACAATGGGGCACGGCAGATTGTCGTCGTCGGAGGAGGCTTCAGTGCGGGACCTGGTCGAGATCGGGATGGGCCGCACCGCGCGGCGGGCGTATGACCTCGACGACGTCGAGATCGTGCCGTCGCGGCGGACCCGGTCGTCTTCGGTGGTTTCCACCTCCTGGCAGATCGACGCCTACCGCTTCGACCTGCCGCTCGTCACGCACCCGACCGACGCGATCGTCTCGCCCGGCACCGCGGTCGCCGTCGGCGAGCTGGGCGGCCTGGGCGTGCTCAACGCCGAAGGCCTCTGGGCGCGGCACGCGAACGTCGAGGACGCGATCTTCAAGCTGGTCCGCGCGGCCGAGGACCTCGAGGACCCGACCGCGGTCGGCCGCGTGCTGCAGGAGCTGCACGCCGCGCCGATCCGGCTCGACCTGCTGTCCGAGGCCATCAAGACCGTCCGCGAGTCCGGTGTCACGGTGGCCGCGCGCGTCAGCCCGCAGCACGCCGCCGAGCTGACCCCGGACCTGATCGCGGCCGGCGTCGAGATCCTCGTCGTGCAGGGCACGATCATCTCCGCCGAGCACGTCCAGCGCGACGCCGAGCCGCTGAACCTCAAGGAGTTCATCGGCCGCCTCGACGTCCCGGTGATCGCCGGCGGCGTCAGCGACTACCGCACGGCGATGCACCTGATGCGCACCGGCGCCGCCGGCGTCATCGTCGGCCACGGCTACACGCCCGGCGTCACCAGCACCGACCGCGTGCTCGGCATCGGCGTCCCGATGGCCACCGCGATCATCGACGCCGCGGCCGCCCGCCGCGACTACCTCGACGAGACCGGCGGTCGCTACGTGCACGTCCTCGCCGACGGTGGCATCACGGTGTCGGGCGACGTCGCCAAGGCCATCGCGTGCGGCGCGGACGCCGTCATGCTCGGCTCCCCGCTGGCCGCCGCGTCGGACGCGCCCGGCCAGGGCCTGTACTGGACGGCGGCCGCCGCGCACCCGTCGCTGCCGCGCTCGCGCGTGGCCGCTGGCCCGGACTACGCCGTCGACCTCAAGACCCTGCTGTTCGGGCCGTCGTCCGACGCGGAAGGCGTCGTGAACCTCTTCGGGGCGCTTCGCCGCGCGATGGCGAAGACGGGCTACTCGGACCTCAAGGAGTTCCAGCGGGTGGGCCTCACCGTCCGGCGGTGAGGTGGTCGACGAACGCGGCGAAGGCGGTCGCGGAGTAGACGAGGATCGGGCGGGGCACCGGCTGCTTGGTGTCCCGCACCCCGACCACGCCGGGACCGGTTCCGATCTCGACGCAGGCGTTCTCCTCGAAGTGGCTGTGGCTCGACTTGCGCCAACCGGTGAGCGTTCGTGGGCTCATCGTGGTGCCTCCAGGGATCGTGTCCCGCTCAGCGGTGAATCGCCGACGTGGACATCGAGCACCTTGATAACTACCCACGTCCAGCGGCCGTGAAAGCCGCCAGAAGGGTGACTGGCCAGTAACTTACCTCTGGTCAGAACTTGGACCCCGGGTTACGCTCAAGGTGTGACTGCCAGTAACACCACCACCAGTGCGGGTGCCCTCGACTACGACGTCGTCGTGGTGGGGTCGGGGTTCGGCGGCAGCGTCGCGGCGCTGCGGCTCACCGAGAAGGGCTATCGGGTCGCCGTCGTCGAGGCCGGGCGGAGGTTCGCCGACGACGAGTTCGCGAAGACGTCGTGGGACCTCAAGCGCTACCTGTGGGCACCGCAGGTCGGCTGCTACGGGATCCAGCGCATCCACATGCTCAACGACGTCATGGTGCTCGCGGGCGCCGGTGTCGGCGGTGGGTCGCTGGTCTACGCGAACACGCTCTACCGGCCGCTGAAGCCGTTCTACGCGGACAAGCAGTGGTCGCACATCACCGACTGGGAGGCCGAGCTCGCGCCGCACTACGACCAGGCGAGCCGGATGCTCGGGGTGGTCACCAACCCGACGATCACGCCGTCGGACGTCGTGATGCGCGACGTCGCGAAGGACATGGGGGTCGCCGATTCGTTCCACGCGACACCCGTCGGGGTGTACTTCGGCAAGCCCGGTTCGAAGGCGGCGGACCCGTACTTCGGCGGCGCCGGCCCCGAGCGCGTCGGCTGCACCGAGTGCGGCTCGTGCATGACCGGCTGCCGCGTCGGGGCGAAGAACACGCTGGTCAAGAACTACCTCTACCTCGCCGAGCAGGACGGCGCGAAGGTCATCCCGCTGACCACGGTGACCTCCGTGCGGCCGGTCGAGGGCGGCTACGAAGTCGACCTGAAGAAGACCGGGACGACGTCGCGGCGCTTTCGGACGACGATCACGGCCGAGAAGGTCGTCTTCGCCGCGGGCACCTGGGGCACGCAGAACCTGCTGCACAAGATGAAGGACACCGGCATGCTGCCCGCGCTGTCGCGGCGGCTGGGCGAGCTGACCCGCACGAACTCCGAGGCGATCATCGGCGCGGCCCGCACCGAGGTCGACGAGAGCCGGAACTTCAGCCGGGGCGTCGCGATCACGTCGTCGATCCACCCGGACGAAAACACCCACATCGAGCCGGTCCGCTACGGCAAGGGCAGCAACGCGATGAGCCTGCTGCAGACGATCGCGACCGACGGCGCCTCGCCGGTCCCGCGCTGGCGGCAGGCGGTGTCGTTCATGCTCAAGCACCCGGTGCAGGCGGCGAAGCTGCTCAACGGCTACCGCTGGTCCGAGCGCACGGTGATCCTGCTGGTGATGCAGAGCCTGGACAACTCGATCACGACGTACACGCGGCGTGGGCTGTTCGGCCGCCGTAAGTACACGTCGAAACAGGGCCACGGCGAGCCGAACCCGAGCTTCATCCCGGCGGGCCACGAGGCGAACGAGCGCACGGCGGAGCGCATCGGCGGCATCGCGGGCGGCACGTGGGGCGAGATCTTCGACATCCCGCTGACGGCCCACTTCATCGGCGGTGTCCCGATCGGCGCGTCGCCGGCGGACGGCGTGATCGACCCGTACCACCGCGTGTTCGGCTACCCGGGCCTGTCGGTCGTGGACGGCGCGGCGATCACGGCCAACCTGGGCGTGAACCCGTCGCTGACGATCACGGCCCAGGCGGAGCGGGCGTTCTCGTTCTGGCCGAACAAGGGGGAGGCGGACCAGCGGCCCGCGCAGGACTCGGCGTACGTCCGGCTGGAGCCGGTGGCCCCGAAGAACCCGGCGGTGCCGTCGAACGCCCCGGCGGCCTTGCGGCGGTCCTAAGATCGGTGCCGTGACGGCATCCGAGCAGGCGCGCGCGTTCCTTGACGGCATCCGGAAGCTCGACGACGAGTGGGCGCGGGTCATCGGTGGCCTCGGTGAGCCCGAGCTCCGGGCGCCCAGCGCGTTGCCCGGCTGGTCGCGGGCCCACGTTCTCACGCACGTCGCGCGCAACGCCGACGGGCTCCAGAACCTGCTGACCTGGGCGAACACCGGGGTCGAGACGCCGATGTACGCCAGCGCCGAAGCGCGCGAGGCCGACATCGAGGCCGGGGCCCAGCACCCCTCCGCCGGCATCCTCGCCGACTTCGTCGCCGCCGCCGGACGCTTCGAGCAGTACGCCGCCGCCATGCCGGACGACGCCTGGGCGCGGGAAGCCCGCAACCGGCAGGGCGACCCCGTGAGCGGGACCGTCGTCGCGCGGATGCGGCTGTCCGAGCTCACCATCCACCTCGCCGACCTCGACCGCGGCTACGACCTCGACCGCGTGCTCGGCCTGCTCGGGCCGCTCGCCGACGACGTCGTGCAGCACGCCATCACCTCCCGGGCCGCGCACCTCCCCGCGTTGCGCCTGGTGGCGGACGGCTCCGAGTGGGCGATGGGCGCCGCCCCCGGCGCCACGGTCCGCGGCACCAGCGGGCAGCTGCTGGCCTGGCTCAGCGGCCGCTCCGACGGCGCCGACCTCGACGGCGCCGTCCCGCCGATCCCCGCCTGGGGCTGAACTCACTTCGACCGTCCTCCGTGTAGTGATCAGGGGCGCGGAGGCCGGTGCCCGGTTCTAGACTGAGCCTCCCCGGCAGCGAGGAGTCCGATGTGGACAACGTGAACCGCAGGGCGTTCCTCCGGATCACGGGCGTCTCGGCGGCCGGTGCCGTCGCCGCCGCGTGCGGACCGGGCGGTCCGACGACGCCCGTTGCGTCGAGCGCGCCGACCGCGCCGCCGACGTCCGCACCGCCCGCCACGCGGCCGCCCACCGGCCCGCCGAACTGGGACGACCTGCGCACCAAGCTGACCGGTGACCTGCTCCGCCCGGGCGGCGAGGGCTACAGCACCGCCAAGCGCGCGTTCAACCCGCTCTTCGACGGCGACAACCCGGTCGCCGTGGTGCAGGCGGCCAACGCGCAGGACGTCCAGGCCACCGTCCAGGCCGCCGCGGGCCGCGTGACGCTCGCCGCGCGCAGCGGCGGCCACTGCTACGCCGGCTACTCGGTGCCCGAGAGCGGCCTCGTCGTCGACGTCGCCGGAATGAACAAAGTGGACATCCAGGGCACCCAGGCGGTGATCGGCGCCGGCGCGAAGCTCAAGGACGTCTACGCCGGGCTGGCGCGGGCCGGGCGTGCGCTGCCCGCCGGCTCCTGCCCGACGGTCGGGATCGCCGGGCTGACCCTCGGCGGCGGCATCGGCGTGCTCTCCCGCAAGTACGGCCTCACCTGCGACCACCTGAGCTCCGCCCAGGTCGTCACGGCCGACGGCAAGCTGCTGACGGCGTCCGCGAGCTCCGAACCGGACCTGTTCTGGGGCCTGCGCGGCGGGGGCGGCGGCAACTTCGGCATCGTCACCGAGTTCACCTTCGACACCGACCCGGCGCCGAACCTGACGGTGTTCTCCCTGCACTTCCCGGCCGGCTCGGCCGCCGACGTGCTCGGTGCGTGGCAGCAGTGGATCACCGCGATGCCGCCCGAGCTCTGGGCGAACATCGTCGTCTCGGGTGGCTCGCCGGTGCAGTGCCGCGTCGGCGGCTGCTACGTCGGCGGCGCGTCCGGGCTGAACACGCTGCTGAACAACCTCACGGCCAACGCCGGCGCGCGGCCGACGCAGCGCACCGTGAAGAGCCTCGACTACCTCGGCGCGATGAACTACTTCTCCGGCAGCTCGAACCGGCAGTCGTTCGTGGCGTCGTCGCGGATCATCACGAGCCCGGTCGACCCGGCGAAGGTCGTCGCGCTCGCCGACGGCCGCGCGGGGATGGACCTGCTCATCGACGGCCTCGGCGGCAAGGTCGGCGAGCCGGCGAAGGACGCGACGGCGTTCTGGCACCGCGACGCGCTGGCCAGCGTCCAGATCTACGCGCCCGCGACGGCGAAGACCCGGCCGGCGGCGGCGAAGTCGGTGGGCGAGGTCGTCGCGGGGCTCGCCGCGGCCGGCGCGGGCGGCGGGTACGTCAACTACATCGACCCGGCCCTGCCCGACTGGAAGACCGCCTACTACGGCGACAACGCCAAGCGGCTGCAGGACGTCGCCAAGAAGTACGACCCCTACAGCGTCTTCCGGTTCGGGCAGAGCGTGGTCGTTTAGAGGTCGATGCCGGTGAAGACCGTGACGCGTTCCTCGGTCAGGTCGTGCATCGCGGCGAGGACGCCTTCGCGGCCGACGCCGGAGCCTTTGACGCCGCCGTAGGGCATCTGGTCGGCGCGGTAGGACGGGACGTCGCCGATGATCACCCCGCCGACCTCCAGCTCGGCCGACGCGTGGAACGCCAGCTGCACGTCGGTGGTGAAGACGCCGGCCTGCAGGCCGTACGCGGATTCGTTGACCGAGCGGAAGGCCTCGTCCACACCGTCCACAACGGACACCGCGAGCACCGGCCCGAAGATCTCCTCCGCCCACGCCTTCGTGTCCGGCGGGACGTCGGTGAGCAGCGTCGGGGCGACGGTCGCGCCGTCGCGGGTGCCGCCGGTGAGCACCTTCGCACCCGCGGCGACGGCCTCCTCGATCCACGCGACGATCCGCTCGGCGGCGGCTTCGTCGACGACCGGGCCGACGTCGGTGTTGCGGTCGTACGGGTCGCCCGTCCGCTGGGCTTCGACGGCCTCGACGAGCGCGGGCACGAACTCGGCCGCGACGGCGGCGTCGACGATCACCCGCTGCACGGCGATGCAGGACTGCCCGGCCTGGTAGTTGCCGAAGGTCGCGATGCGGTGCGCGGCACCCTCGGGGTCCGGCCAGTCACGCAGGACGACGGCCGCCGCATTGCCGCCGAGCTCCAGCACGACGTGCTTGCGCGGCGCCGCGTCCTTCAGCGACCAGCCGACCGGGCCCGAGCCGGTGAACGACACGACGGGCAGCCGCGGGTCGGCGACGAGCTTCCCTGTCTCCTCGTTTCCCAGCGGCAGCACCGAAAACGAGCCTTCCGGCAGGTCGGTCTCGGCCAGGATCTCGCCGAGGATCAACGCCGACAACGGCGTCCGCGGCGCAGGCTTGACGATGATCGGCGCGCCGATCGCCAGGGACGGCGCGACCTTGTGCGCCACCAGGTTCAGCGGGAAGTTGAACGGCGCGATGCCGAGCACCGGCCCGCGCGGGACGCGGCGGGTGAGCGCCAGCCGCGCCTCGCCCGCCGGGTCGGTGTCGAGCCGCTGGACGTCGCCGGTGAACCGGCGGGCCTCCTCGGCGGCGATGCGGAAGACCGAGACCGCGCGCTTGACCTCGGCCTCGGCCCACTTGAGCGGCTTGCCGTTCTCGGCCGTGATGACCTCCGCGATCTCGTCGGCGCGGCCGGCGAGCACCCGCGAGACGTGCTCCAGCGCGCCCGCGCGGACGTGCGCCGGAGTGGCGCGCAGCTCCTTAGCGACCGACACGGCGGCGGCGACCGCGCGCTCGACCTGCTCCGGCCCGGGCACGGCGACCGTGACGACCTCGCTGCCGTCGTACGGGTGGTGCACGACGAGGGTGGTGGCGCCCGGCTCCGGGCGGCCGGCGATCCAGGCGGGGCGCGGCTCGGGGGTGATCATGTCCATGCGTACCAACGTAATCCGGGTGGGGGAGCGGGCGTGGGACCCCCACCCGGACGGGTCACGGCTTGATGAGCACCTTCAGCGCCTCGCGGTCCGCCATCGCGCGGTAGCCGTCCGGCACGCCTTCGACGTCGATGGTCCGGTCGAAGACGCGACCCGGCTGGTACTTGCCGTCCAGAACGTCCGGCAGCAGCTCGGGGATGTAGTGCCGCGCCGGGGCGACCCCGCCGGTGATGGTGACGTTGCGGCGGAACACGCCCACGCCGGCGGGCGCGTCCTCGTACTGCGGCAGGCCGACCCGGCTGACCGAGCCACCCGCGCGCACGGCCCCGACGGCCATCTCGAAGGCGCCCAGCGTGCCGACGCACTCGAGGACGGCGTGCGTGCCCCGGCCGTTCGTCAGCTCGCGCACCTTCTCGACGCCTTCCTCGCCGCGTTCGGCGACGACGTCGGTCGCGCCGAACTCGCGGCCGAGGTCGGTGCGGGCCTGGTGCCGGCCCATCAGGACGATCCGGGCGGCGCCCAGGCGCTTCGCCGCCAGGACCGCGGAAAGCCCGACGGCCCCGTCGCCGATCACGGTGACGTTCTGGCCCTCGCTCACCCGCGCCTTCACCGCGGCGTGGTGACCGGTCGAGAAGACGTCCGACAACGTCAGCAGGGACGCGAGCAGGTCGTCGTCCTCGGTGGGCGGCAGCTTGACGAGCGTGCCGTCGGCCTGCGGGACGCGCACGGCCTCGCCCTGGCCGCCGTCGACGCCCTTCGCGCCCCAGCCGCCGCCGTGCAGGCAGGACGTCTGGAGGCCTTCGCGGCAGAACTCGCAGGTGTTGTCGGACCAGACGAACGGCGCGACGGCGAGGTCGCCCTTCTTCACCGTCGTCACGTCGGCGCCGGTCTCTTCGACGATCCCGAGGAACTCGTGCCCGATCCGGCGGCCGTGCTCACGCGGCGGCATGTCGGCGTACGGCCAGAGGTCGCTGCCGCAGATGCAGGACCGCACGACCCGCAGGACGACGTCGGTCGGCTCGGCCAGTTTCGGGTCCGGGACGGTTTCGACTCGCACGTCGCCGGCGCCGTAGATGACTGTCGCTCGCATACTGGGGCCTTCCCGTGGAGGTTCGTGACAAACGTCGGGGGTGCGACGGCGGTGGCGCGCCTAGATTTTCGTCCATGACCACGCGCCCCGCATCCCGCAACCCCTTCGCAGCCCTCGCCGGCGCGGCCCGACGGCCGTACCTGACGGCGGCGGTCTTCGCGGTGACACTGGCGTGCGGGATCGCGCAGCTGGCCCACCCGCCGCTGTACGACGCGGTCGTGCGCGACGCGGCCCGTATCGACGCGGGCGAGTGGTATCGCCTGGTGACGGGCATGTTCTTCCAGGACGGCTGGGCGTTCGGCCTGGTCTCGAACCTGGTCTGGCTGGCGGTGTTCGGCACGCTCGCCGAGCGCGTCTTCGGCCGCGCCCGGTGGCTCCTGCTCTACTTCGGCTGCGGCCTGTTCGGCCAGGTGATGAGCTACCTCTGGCTGAACCCGGTCGGCGCGGGCAACTCGATGTGCGTGGTGGGCCTGCTCGGCGCGCTGGCCGCGGTCGTCACGGTGGCGTCGCGCCGCTACGGCGTGGTGCTGCCGCTCCAGTTCCGGGTGCTGGCGTTCGCGCTGCCGGTGCTGGCCGTGGTCGACACGCTGGTGCACGACAACCACGGCCTGCCCGCCCTGCTCGGCATGGCACTCGGCTACCTGCTCCTGCCGCGGACCGTCGCTCAGTCCGGGTAGCGGCCGCCGAGCCGGAGCCAGTGCGCGACCAGCTCGATCTGCACGGGGACCGCGAGGACCTCGGCGAGGGCCGCCTCGGCCTCGCGGGCCGCTTCTTCGGTGCGTTCCCAGGCTTGCTCTTCGAGGCCGGCGTCCGAGCCGAGCACGCGCACGGACGGCCCGCCCGCCCGCAGCTCCGCCCGGGCCTGGGCGGCGGCGATCAGCTCGCACCGCAGCTCGTCGGCCCGGCCGAGGTCCTCGGTGTGCCGGGCGTCGAGGACGAGCCCGCTGCCCGAGCGCGCGCCGTGCCGGACCGCGATGCGCAGGAGGTCGTTGCTGAACGCGCGCGTTTCGGCGGGCACCCACGACAGCCGTTCCCAGTCGGGCGGCGGCTGGTCGTCGACGCGGCAGACCGCGTACCCGGGCACGTCGCACCAGGTCAGCCGGTCGGGCGGGCGGAGTCGGTAGAGCATGCGCTGGCCCCCTAGGCGGTGGCGGGCCCCGGTCGGAGCCGCCCTCGATACCCGTTGAGTCGGCGCGGTGGTGACTCGGCGTTACAGCGAGCGGCTCCGGTAGAGGTCGCGCAGCAGGAGCACCTCGGCGCAGTGGTGGATCATCTCGCGGTGGATGTGCAGCACCAGCGTGGCCATCGGGTACTCCGCGTACGGGCCTTCCGCCGGCCCGCACGCCCGGGCGAGCGCGTCCTCGTCGAGGGCCTTCACCCCGGCGATCCACCGGGCGTAGTACTCGTCCAGCAACGCCATCGCCTCGGCGGCCGTGCCCGGGTACGGGTAGTCGTCGTACGTCATCGCCGGCCCGCCGAAGTGCGACGCCGACCGCATGCCCAGCACGCCGACGAGGATGTGGTTCAGCCGCCAGGCGATCGTCGTGACCGGCGGCGGGGTCGGCTCGGGGAAGGCGAAGTCGATGGTGAACGGGCCGCTGCCCGGTTCGTCGTCGGACTTCCGGGCGCGCACGGTCCAGCAGTCCGGGACCGGCTCCCAGAAGTACTCGTCGTCGGTGAGCCCCTCGAGCTTCGGCCGCGCGTGCACGGTCCAGTGGAAGTCGAGCTGGTCGGTCAGTTCCTTGGTCCAGTTCACAGCCATACGCAGACCGTAGAACCGCTCGCGGACAGGCGCTGTCCTCGTTCGCAACCAGGGCCGGGGCCCGGGTGACCCGGCCCACCTGGGACGATGGTGGGGAATCCCGCCGCAGCCAGGAGGTCGCCAGGTGCCCAGTCCCACCGGTCCGGTTCTCGTCGTGGACTTCGGGGCGCAGTACGCGCAGCTGATCGCCCGGCGCGTCCGCGAGGCACAGATCTACTCGGAAGTGGTCCCGCACAACGCGTCCACCGAAGAGATCCTCGCGAAGAACCCGGCGGCGATCATCCTCTCCGGCGGCCCTTCGAGCGTGTACGCCGAAGGAGCGCCGGGCATGGACCCGAAGCTCACCGAAGCCGGCGTCCCGATCTTCGGCATCTGCTACGGCCACCAGCTGCTGGCCAGCGCGCTCGGCGGCGTCGTCGAGCCGACCGGTGTCCGCGAGTTCGGCCGCACCGAGGTCCGCGTGACCGGCGACGGCGGTGTCCTGCACGCCGGCCTGCCCGCGCACCAGCCCGCCTGGATGAGCCACAACGACAGCGTCACCAAGGCCCCGGAGGGCTCGGTCGTCACCGCGTCCTCCGACGGCGCCGAGGTCGCCGGCTTCGAAGATGTCGAGCGCCGCTTCGCCGGCGTCCAGTACCACCCGGAGGTCGCGCACTCGCCGCACGGCCAGGAGGTGCTGCGCCGGTTCCTGCACGACATCGCGGGCATCAAGCCGCAGTGGACGACGTCGTCGATCGTCGAGGAGCAGGTCAAGCGGATCAGCGACCAGATCGGTGACGGCCGCGCGATCTGCGGCCTGTCCGGCGGGGTCGACTCCGCCGTCGCGGCCGCGCTGGTCCAGCGCGCCATCGGCGACCGGCTCACGTGCGTGTTCGTCGACCACGGCCTGCTGCGCGCGGGGGAGCGCACCCAGGTCGAGCGCGACTTCGTCGCCGCCACCGGCGTCAACCTGGTCACCATCGACGCGCGCGAGCGGTTCCTCGACGCGCTCGCCGGCGTCACCGACCCGGAGCAGAAGCGCAAGATCATCGGCCGCGAGTTCATCCGCGTCTTCGAGCAGGCCGAGCGCGACCTCAAGGCCCAGGGCGACTACAAGTTCCTGGTCCAGGGCACGCTGTACCCGGACGTCGTCGAGTCCGGCGGCGGCGAGGGCACGGCCAACATCAAGAGCCACCACAACGTCGGCGGCCTGCCGGACGACCTGCAGTTCGAGCTCGTCGAGCCGCTGCGGCTGCTGTTCAAGGACGAGGTCCGCCGGGTCGGCCTGGAGCTGGGCCTGCCCGAGACGATCGTGCAGCGTCAGCCGTTCCCCGGCCCCGGCCTGGGCATCCGCATCATCGGCGCGGTCGACGCCGAGCGCCTCGAGACCCTGCGCGCGGCCGACCTGATCGCCCGCGAGGAGCTGACCGCGGCCGGGCTGGACCGCAGCATCTGGCAGTGCCCGGTGGTGCTGCTCGCGGACGTCCGCAGCGTCGGCGTCCAGGGCGACGGCCGGACGTACGGGCACCCGGTGGTGCTGCGGCCGGTGTCGTCGGAGGACGCGATGACCGCGGACTGGACGCGCCTGCCCTACGACGTCCTGGAGCGGATCTCCACGCGCATCACCAACGAGGTGGCGGAGGTCAACCGGGTGGTGCTGGACGTGACGTCCAAGCCGCCGGGCACCATCGAGTGGGAGTGACCCTCCCCTGAACAGGACTCGAGGCCCTGGCGTGGGATCCAGGGCCTCGAGAGTGAGTGGTGTGTCCGGTGCTAGCGCCGGCGCTTGCCGAACGACGCGCCGAGGAGCATGAGCCCCACGAACACCGCGCCGCCGGCGATCACCCAGCGGAAGTCGAAGTGCGGCAGCCAGCTCGCGCCGTCCGAGAGGACGTAGGCGGAGATCAGCAGCGTCGCGACCCCGACGATCAGGGTGAAGACGTCCAGCCCGCCGCGCTTCGCGGGCGGCTGGGTTTCCGCCGGGTTGTCGTAGGCGTAGGGGTTGTGGTCAGCCACGGCGCACCTCCACGTTGCCCACGCTGTTCTTGACGTGCAGGGTGATCTGCTGGCCGCCGGGGCCGTCCGTGCCGTAGTCGACGCCGGTCAGCGCGTCCTGGCTGATGCCGTCGGTGGAGCGGTCGAAGCAGTCCGCCGAGCCGGCGCCGGTGTGGCAGTCGTAGGTGACGTCGGCGGTCTCCGGGACGGTGACCTTGGTGTCGCCGGCGCCGTTGACCACGTTGGTGGTGATCGGCGACCCGGCGGGCAGCTTGGTCAGGTCGAGGTCGATGTCGCCGGCCGCGTGCTGGTAGAGCGGCTTCAGGGCGGTCACCGTGCGCGGGGTCTCGTTGAGGTCGCCCGCGCCGCCGCGGAAGTCGAAGTTCTGGAACGGCGCGCTCGTCAGCACCATCCCGGCGATCGCCAGCGGCACGGCGAGCCCGATCAGGCCACGCCCGCCGCGGGCGAAGGCGCCGGCGACGAGGCCGATGCCGACCACACCGAGGACCAGGCCGACGATGTGCTGGGCGTCGAACCAGGTGGCGCCGTTGAGGGCGGCCAGGACCCCGCCGCCGGCGGTCAGCACGGCGAGGCCGAAGGTCGCCGAGCCCACCTTGGAGCGGCGGCGCGGCTCGGGCCGGTAGGACGGTGACGGCGGCGGCACGGGCGGCGGCTCGTGCGGGGCGGGCGCGTCGGGCAGGTCCCAGCCGGCCGGATCGGCGGCGAGGGGGTCCCAGCCCCGCTCCGGCGACTTCGCCTCGGCGGTCGCGGTGTCGGTCATCGTGAAAGCTCCGTTCCCGGTGAAGGCTCCGGACCGCGAGCGCGGGGTCACCGGCGCGGGCCGGTTGCTCTGGCCGCGGTTGCGGTGCAGCAGGTAGAGAGCGGTGGCGATGAGCGCGAACCCGATCAACCCGCCGCCGTCGAACCAGCCGCCGCTGAAGCCGCCCCCGAAGCTGACGACGGTGAGCACGGACAGCACGACGGCGAACGCCGGCGACACCGACGACCGGCCGCGGCCGATCAGCCCTTCGAAGCCGGACACCTCGTCGCTCTCGCCCGGCAGGAACAGCCACCCCAGCAGGTAGAAGGTCACCCCGAAGCCACCGAAGACGGTCGCGACGACCAGGGCGATCCGCACGACGACGGGGTCGATCCCGTACCGGTACCCGATCCCCGCGGCGACGCCGGCGACCTTGCGCCCGGCGTGCGGCCGCCGCGGGCGGCTGGCCCAGAAGTCCTTGACGGTCTCCTCGAAACCGTTCAGGGCACCCGGCTTCGGCACCCGTGTCTCACTCGCACCACTCATACCGGAAATCATGCGGCACCCGAGGTCGGCGGACATCCGGGATGGTCCCTGAGGTTTCCCGGAGAATGGCCGGGTGACCCGATGGCTCGCCCTCATCCCGGTGCTCGCGCTGCTGGCGGCGTGCGGCCCCTACGCGGGGGACAAGCGCCCGCCCTCGACCGCGGTGTCGTTCCCGTTGCTGGCCGGCGCCGACGACTTCTACGTCGACCCCGGCAATCCCGCCGCGGCCTGGGTCCGCTCGGCGCCGCCGGGCCCCGCGCGCGAAACGATCGCGACGCGGATCGCGAGCCGGCCGGCGGCCCGGCTGGTCACGGTCCCGGCGGACGCCGGCCCGTTCGTCGCGGCGGCGGCCGCGGCGAAGCGCAAACCCGTCCTGCTGGCCGACGCCACCGGCGACTGCGCGGCCGAGACGTACCACCGGTGGTTCACCGCGCTGGCGGCCGCGATCGCCGGGCGGCCCGCGGTCGTCGTCGTCAGGGTCGCCGCGTGTCCCGCCCTCCGGGCCGCCGCGCTCGCCGACGCCGTCCGCACGCTGCGCGCACCCGCGACGGCCACCCTGCTGGACGTCTCCGACCTCGGCTTCCCGGACGACGCGGCCCGGCTGCTGACCGCCGCGGACGTCCGCGACGCGGCCGGGTTCGCGCTCAACGTCGGCCGCTACGCCGACGACGGCCGGCTGACCGCGACCGCGGAAGCGATCCTTTCCCGCCTGGCGACGTCGACCGGCCGCACCGACTACCTCCCGCTGTTCGACACCGCCCGCAACGGCGCCGAAGTCACCGGCGGCTGCAACCCCGCCGGCGCGAAGACCGGCGCGTGGGAGCGGATCGACCGGGCGGGGAAACCGCAGGGACTCTGGCTCACCACTCCCGGGACGTCCGACGGCCCGTGCGGGACCGCGCCCGGCAGCCGCCGTGGCGAATTCGACCCGGACCTGGCGATCCGTCTCGTTCCCGAGCCCGGGCACTAGGTGGTGTCCGGTGAGTCTGCTCGATGGGCTTCGTGATCCAGGTGGTTCCTGGCGGTGCGGGCGGAGCACCCTCGTACTGGGCCGTACTCGGGTGATCCGCCCGTGCCGTCAGGGGCCGCCTGGGCGCGAAGACCGCGAGCTTGACTCGCAGGACGCCGCCTAGGCGGATCAGGGGTTTCCCCGATGCCACCGCACGCCACGGCGTGTGACCATGGACCCCGTGCAGGACTCCCTCGACCACGTCACCCCCGACCAGGTGGCCATCCCGGAGAAGCCCAAGATGTTCCGGCGCCGGTCCGGGCGGGCGATCGCCGGGGTCGCCGGCGGGCTCGCCGACCACCTCGGCGTGCCGGTCGTCTGGGTGCGGACGGCCTTCGCGCTGCTCGCCGCGCTGAACGGCGCCGGGCTGCTCGCGTACGGCCTGCTCTGGGTGTTCGTCCAGCAGAAGTCCGAAGAGACCGCCGAAGCGCCGACGTCGAAGGAACGGCAGCAGGCGTTCGGCCTGGTCGCGCTGGGCGTCGGCCTCGCCGTCGCCAGCGGGACGCTCACCGGGTTCATCAGCGGCTGGGTCGCCGTGCCGCTCGCGGTCGCGGCGTTCGGTCTCGCCGTCGTCTGGCGCGAGGCCGACGAGTCGCAGCGCCGCCGCTGGCGAGTCGGCGCGAAGGACGGCTTCGCGGGGGCGTTCCTCGGCGGGGGCGGCTGGTCGGCCGCGATCCGGATCGTCGCCGGCGTCGCGCTGGTGATCACCGGCGTCACCGTGGTCGTGCTCCGCAGCGGCACCCTCGACCAGGTCCAGTTCGCGTTGATCGCGGTCGTCGCGACGCTGATCGGCGTCGCCGTGCTGACCGTGCCGTTCTGGCTGCGCCTGGTCCGGGACCTGTCCGACGAGCGCAAGGCGCGCATCCGCACCGACGAGCGCGCCGAAATCGCCGCGCACCTGCACGACTCCGTGCTGCAGACGCTCGCGTTGATCCAGAAGCAGAGCGAGCAGCCGCGTGAGGTCGCGCGGCTGGCCCGCAGCCAGGAGCGCGAGCTGCGCGGCTGGCTCTACGGCCCGAACGGCTACGGCAAGCCCGCCGAGAAGCCCGAGGAAGCGAGCGGCCAGCTCTCCGAAGCGCTGGCGACGGCGTGCGGCGAGGTCGAGGACACGTTCGCGATCTCCGTCGGCCAGGTCGTCGTCGGCGACGCGGAGCTGGACGAGTCGCTGGTGGCGCTGGTCCAGGCGGCGCGCGAAGCGATCGTGAACGCGGCGAAGCACGCGGGCGTCGAGGAGGTCAGCGTCTTCGCCGAGGTCGAGCCGACGTCGGTGACGGTGTTCGTCCGCGACCGCGGCAAGGGCTTCGACCCGGACCTGGTGCCCGAGGACCGGCACGGCCTCGCCGACTCGATCCGCGGCCGGATGACCCGCCACGGTGGCTCGTGCAAGGTGCGCACCGCGCCGGGGGAGGGCACGGAAGTGCAGCTCGCCATGCCGGTGAAAGCGGGCAAGGGGGCAGCGTGAGGCGGCTATGCTCGACGACGTGACTGACACGCGGCGTGAACCGGTGAAGGTGTTCCTGGTCGACGACCACGCGCTGTTCCGCGCGGGGGTGCGCACCGAGCTCGACTCGATCACCGACGAGGTCAAGGTGGTCGGCGAGGCCGGCTCGGTGGCCGAGGCGGTGGCCGGCATCGCCCGCACCAAGCCCCAGGTGGTGCTGCTCGACGTCCACATGCCCGACGGCGGCGGCGCGGAGGTCCTGCGCCGGGTCCGCCCGGAGCTGCCGGACGTGGTGTTCCTGGCCCTGTCGGTCTCGGACGCGGCGGAGGACGTCATCGCGGTCATCCGCGCGGGCGCCCGCGGTTACGTGACGAAGACGATCTCCTCGAAGGAGCTGGTCCGCGCGGTGGTCCGGGTCTCCGACGGCGACGCGGTGTTCTCGCCGCGCCTGGCGGGCTTCGTGCTGGACGCATTCGCCGACCGCCCGGGTTCGGCGCCGATCAACGACCCCGAGCTGGACCTGCTGACCCCGCGAGAGCGAGACGTGCTGCGGCTGCTGGCGCGGGGGTACGCGTACAAGGAGATCGCGTCGGAGCTGTTCATCTCGGTGAAGACCGTGGAGACGCACGTTTCGAGCGTGCTGCGGAAGACCCAGCTTTCGAACCGCTACGAGCTTTCCCGCTGGGCCTCCGACCGCCGTCTCGTCTGAGCTTCAGTCCGCCAGAGGAGCGAGAGGCCTCGGCGTCCGCCCGGTGGTGTCGTCACCAAGCCCATCCGCCTGGTCACCCGGCTCCGCCGTGACCCCTCGCTCCGGCTTCGGGAGGCGGGTCAGCGCGACCCCGCCCAGCACCACGAGCATCCCCGCGATCACCCGCAGGTTCAGCTGCTCACCCAGGAACACCGCGCCCAGCAGCACCGAAACCACCGGCAGCAGGTACCCGACGACCGAAGCCGCCACCGCGCCTTCGCTCGCCAGGAGCTGGTAGTTCAGCGCGAACGCGATGCCCGTCGAGCCGATGCCGAGCACCAGCACCGCGAGCAGCGGCACCGGGGACACGTGCACCGGCGCGAACCCGCCCGCCGGCAGCGCGAGCACCAGCATCCCGCTCGCCAGCAGCATCTGGCCGGCCGAGATCGAGTACGGCGAAAGCTCGGTGGACGACAGGTACTTGCCCTCGTAGACGAACGCGAAGCCGTAGCTCGCCGCCGCCGCGAGGCAGGCCAGGGCACCCCAGCTCAGCAGGCCCGACGCCTGCCAGGGCGCGAAGATCAGCAGGATCCCGGCGAGCCCGATCACCAGGCCCGCGAGCCGGGCGCCGGCCATCCGCGACGACGTCCCCATCAGCGGCGCCGCCAGCAGCACCCACAGCGGCGTCGTCGAGTTCAGCACCCCCGTGATGCCCGAGTCGACCGTCGTCTCGCCGATCGCGAACAGCAGGAACGGCAGCGCGTTGTGGAAGAACGCCGCGACCGCCAGGTGTCCCCACATCCGCCGGCCGCGTGGCAGGCGCGCCCCCTGCAGCCGGCACAGCACCAGCAGCATCGCCGCGCCGAGGACCAGCCGCGCCAGGACCAGCTGCACCGGCGAGAACATGTCCAGCCCGAGCTTGATCCAGAAGAAGCTCGATCCCCACATCAACGCCAGCGCGCCGATCCGCAGCAGGGTCTTCGTCTCGCCCACCAGTCCTCCTTCGATCATCGCCAGCTTCGCGCCGCCGAGACGTAAGGACAAGCGAAAATAACTGCAGGAACGCTTAAGCTCAGCTGTACGATCGGGGCATGCTCGACGTCCGCCGCATGCAGGTCCTGCGCGCCGTGATCACCAGCGGGTCGATCACCGCCGCGGCCCGCAACCTCGGCTACACGCCGTCCGCGATCAGCCAGCAGCTCTCGGCCCTGGAACGCGAAGCCGGCACCGAGCTGCTCGAACGCGTCGGCCGTGGGGTCCGGCCCACCGCGGCGGGCTCACTGCTGTCCGAGCACGCCGAGACGCTGAGCACCGAGCTCGCGAAGGCCGAAGCGGCGCTCACCGAGCTGAAGGCGGGCCGCATCGGCCGCGTCGCCATCCGCTACTTCGCGACGGCCGGCGCGTCCCTCGTCCCGCCCGCCATCGCCGCGGTCCGCCGCGAGCACCCCGGCGTCCGCCTCGACCTCAAGCTCGTCGAGCCGCAGGACCCGATGGCCGACGTCGAGGCGGGCGAAGCCGACGTCGCGATCACCGTCTTCCCGCGCCGGACCCCGCCCGCCAAGGGCGTCGAGCTGGTGCACCTGCTCGACGACCCGTACCGCGCGGTCCTGCCGAAGACGCACCCGCTGGCCCGCAAGCGCGTGCTGGACCTGACGGAGTTCGCCGAAGAGCCGTGGGTCGGCGTCGACGGCCTGCCCGGCGTCTGCCGCGAAATCCTCGACAGCGCCTGCGCGTCCGCCGGGTTCGCGCCGAACGTCGTCGTCGAGTCCGAGGACTACCAGACGGCGCAGGGGTTCGTCGCGGCCGGCATCGGCGTCGGGCTGATCCCCGAGCTCGGGCTCGGCGCGCAGCACCCCGGCGTGGTCGTCCGCAAGATCCGCAACCCGGAGCCCGCCCGCGCGATCCACGCCGCGGTCGCGTCGCGGGCGTGGGGCCACCCGGCCGTCCGCACGCTGCTCGAAGCCATGCGCGCGGCGACCGCCAAGGTGGCTTAGACGAAGAACAGCTCCGAGACGAGGATCCCGACCAGCACGGCCGCCAGGATCGCGGCCACGGTGATCAGCGTCTTCTTCGACACCGGCAGGTTCCACGCCTGGGCCTGGGCCTGGGCCTGCGGTGCCTGCGGCGGCGGTCCCGGCGCGTACTGCGTCGGCGGCGGCACCGGCTGCATGCGCTGCGTCTCTTCCGCCGGCGAGTAGCCGCCGGGCGCGGCGACCGGGATCTGCTGCTGGAACTGCGGTCCCGACGGCGGCATCGGCGGCGGGGCCGCGGGCGCCAGCCCCGGGTTGAACGGCGGGGTCGGCGGCGGCGGGAGCCCCGGCGCGGTCGGCGGGATGAACGCCGTCTCGCGGCCTTCGGTGATCGCGTTCAGCGACCGGACGGTGTCGGCCATCGTCGGCCGGGTGGTCGGGTCGGACCGCAGCATCTTCCGCAGCGCCGCGGTCAGCACCCCCGCGTTCTGCGCGGGCCGTTCCGACGACTGCCCGTCGTCCCCGAAGGGCGGCACGCCCTCGACGGAGGTGTACAGCGTCGCGCCGAGGGAGAAGACGTCCGCGGCCGGCGTCGGCGGCAGCCCCCGCGCGACCTCCGGCGCGACGTACGCCGCGTGCGGCCCGCCGCCGCTGATGCCGATGTCGGTGAGCTTCACGCCGCCGTCGTCGGCCAGCAGCACCGTGCCCGGCTCGAGCGTGCGGTGCACGAACCCGGCCGCGTGGATCGCGGCGAGCGCGTTGCCGAGCTGGATGCCCAGCTGCGCGGCCTGGTCCGGGGTGAGCCGGCCGTGCTCGGCGAGGAACGTCGCCATGCTGCGGGACGGGATGTACTCCATCACCAGCCAGACGTCCTGGCCGTCGGGCAGCACGTCGAACACCTTGATCGCGCTGGGGTGCTCGATCCGGGCGGCGTCCTTGCCCTCCTGCATGGCGCCCGCGCGCGCCTGCTCGGCGCGGTCACCGCCGCCGACCGGGAGGTACATCCGCTTCATCGCGACGGTGCGGAACAGCCGCGTGTCGAACGCGAGCCACACGATGCCCGCGCGGCCGCGGCCGATCGGCTGGTCCAGCCGGAACCGCCCGCCGACGATGGTGCCTTCGGAACTCAACACAAACCTCGGTGCATCAGGTGTTGCCACCGGTCGCCGTGGGCGAGGTCGGCGGCGTCGGAGTTTCGGAATCGGTCGGAGGCGCGGAGGATGACGTAGTCGGTTTTGTGCTCGGCTTGGTCGGCGTCGTCTCCGGCTGTGTCTGCCGCGGCGTTGTGCGCTTCGACGACGAGGTCGTCTCCTCCACCGGCGGCGGGACATCCGCCGTGGTGGTGGGCTCCTCCGTCGTCGAGGGCTGCGACTCCGACGTCGCCACCGGCGTCGGCTTGCTGCTCGACACCGGCGCCGCGGGCGCCTCCGGGTTGTTCGGGCTCAGCAGCCAGACGGCCAGCGCGACCAGGCCCACGACCACGACGCCGCCGATGATCGCCGGGCGCTTCCAGGCGCCGGGCTTCTCGTCGTCGTCATCGACCGGGCCGGTCGCGCGCCGCGGCGGCGGGGGCGGCGGCTCGTCGTCGTAGTCGTCGTACGGCTCGTCCGCGTACGGGCCCTGCTCGTGCGGCGGCACCGGGACGGCCCGCGTCGCGGCCAGGCCGGGCGGCACGCCGCCGGCGTACTGGTTGTCCTCGGGGTAGTGGTCGTACCCGTCGTAGTCGTCCTCCGGGTAGCCGGTGCCCTCCGGGTAATCGTCCTCGTCGTAGTACGGCACGGCCTGCGTGGGCGCCTGGCCGCCGTCGAGGAGGCTGCCCGAGTGCCCCGCCGGGATCTCGTCGAACATCTGCGTCGCGTTCGGGTCGGCCATCGCGGCCGCGCCGAGGACGCCGGCGGACGGCGCCATCATGGTCTCGTCGGCCGGGGCGCCCAGCGGCGTCTCACCGCGGGCGACGGCCGCGAGCAGCTCCTCGCACTCTTCGGCGGTCGGCCGGTGCTGGACGTCCGGGTGCAGCAGCACGGCCAGCACGCTGGCCAGCGGCCCGGACTGGCGCGGCGGGATGATCTGCCCGGCCGCGACCGCGTGCAGCAGGCTCAGCGTGTTCTCCGACAGCCCGAACGGCGGCTGGCCCTCGCAGGCCGCGTACAGCGTCGAGCCGAGGGAGAAGACGTCGGACTCCGGGCCCGGGTCACCACCGATGGCGACCTCGGGGGCCAGGTAGGCGGGGGTGCCGGCGATCATCCCGGTCTTGGTGACCGTGACGTCGTCCTTGGCGCGTGAGATGCCGAAGTCGGTGATCTTCACGGTGCCGTTGCCGGCCAGCAGGATGTTGCCCGGCTTGATGTCGCGGTGCACGATGCCGACCGCGTGCGCCTCGCGCAGCGCCGCGGCGACCTGGGCGCCGATGCGCGCCACCTCGGTCGGCGGCAGCGTGCGGCGTTCCTGCAGCACGGCGGCCAGGCTGGTGGAGTTCAGGTACTCCATGATCAGGCACGGCTGGCCGTTGTCGTCGGTGACGACGTCGAAGACGGAGATCGCGTTCGGGTGGTGCAGCCGCGCCGCGATCCGCCCCTCGCGCATCGTCCGCTGCCGGGCGTCCTCGGCGTCGTGCTCGTCCAGGTGCGGCTGGAGCAGGAGTTGCTTGATCGCCACCGTGCGGCCCAGGACCTCGTCGTGCGCCTGCCAGACGGCCCCCATCGCGCCCGTGCCGATCCGGCCGTCGATGCGATATCGACCGGCGACCAGACGACCCTCGTCGCTCACGCGACCTCCCTTTGGGCTCCGACTTCACCAGGGCGTGAGGATCGGTGCCTGGTGCCGCGGCCGCGAACACGCCGCTTCGCTGGAGCGTATGCACATGTCGTGGGCTGTGTGCCGGCTTCACTGAGACCGGCCCGTGACAAGGCTAGGCGCTCACTCTGCGCACACGAATCCGGTACAGGCACTTGAACCACGGGTGAAGGAGTGATCGCCCAGGGCTACATGTATTGGGCCGAGACGAGCTCGGCTTCGGTGATCAGCCCACCCGTGTCGGCGACCCGGAACAGCTGCGTGACGCGCACGAGCCCGCCGTCCGGCCGCCGCAGTGTCGCGACCGCCAGGATCGAGCCGTCCGGGTTGATCTGCGTGTCGCCCTCCTGGACGTCGATGGCGTCCATCGAGCTCCAGGTGCGGACCAGCTCGCCGGCGGCGCCGTCGGCCAGCGTCGGGCTCAGCTGCGCCAGCGCGCCGGCCGGGTTCTGCGCGATCGCGGCGTAGAACTGCTTGACGGCGTCGATCTTCCGGCTCGCGCTGCGCTGGTCGGCCGCCTTGTCGGGCACCGCGTCGGCCTTGGCCGTCTCGGCCTGCGGCTGCGGGCTGCCCCCGGTGGACTCGGCGGCCGAGGGGCCGCCGCCGGAGTGCGTGCTCGACGTGGCCGGCCCGTGCTGCTCCGGCGTGCCGCCGCCGGCCTGGTGCTGCGGGACGGCGAGGCCGCCGAGCTCCGCGGCGCCGGTGAAGCCGGCGGGCGTGGACTGGCCGTCGGCGGAGACGGCGCGGTGCGCGCTGGTCAGCATCGGCGCGGCGACCACCGCCCCGGCGACGAGGGCGCCGGCGGCGACGAGCCCGGCCAGCTTGGCGCGGCGGGCGAACCGGCTTTCGGGATCTCCGGCGGCCTCGGCCTGCGCCTGCTCCCGCTGCTCCGGCTCACGCTGGCCGGCCTCGGGCCGCTGCGGCACGAACCGCTGCGGGTCGCGGAAGACCTGCTCGAGATAGTCGCGGTCGGCGTCGCCGACGCCGTCGAGAATCTCGGCCGGGATCACGTCCTCGACGCGGACGGCGTGGGGTGTCTCCCGCCGTGTGCGCTGCCGATCAAGCACGAAAGTCCTCGCTCTGGGGTTCCGGGGACGGTCGCTCGGCCGTTCGGCCGGGTTTCCGTTGGTCCGGATGGCCGACTCGTGGCCGGTTCCGGATCCGCTGTCGTCAGGTAACCCTGTGCCGACGGCGATCACCAGGCTCTGTCGCCGGAATGCCGTCGCCATACGACGAGCGGCAGCTTATGTCACCCACCCGGACCAGGGGTAACCGCTTGGCGCACCGCACGTGCATCGGAACGGGCGAACCGCACGTGCGAATGCGGTTACTGACCGTCAGCCGCGATCTTGTCGCCGTCCCCGAACGTCAGCGTGCGTTCCTCGATCGTCTTGGAGCCGTCGGTGTGGGTCACCTCGACGGTGTTGACCGTGACGCCGCGCTGCTGGTCGATGCTGACCTTGCGGACCTCGAAGTAGGCGATGCCGGCGTAGCGCTCGGCGAGCGCGTGCGGCCCCTGGTCGTGCAGGTCGCCGGTGGTCACCGAGGACGCCGCGGCGGGGTCGGTCGTCACCGTGTTGAAGAACTTCTCGGAGTTGTCGCCCATGGTCTGGGCGTCCGGCGGGAAGGAGTACCACCACGGCGGCTTGACCGGGTTTTCGCGCTCGGCGGGTGTCACCGGCGGCTTCTGCGGCACGCCACTGGCCGTGTCCGTGCCCGACGTCGAGGAAGGCCGGCCGGTGCTGTCGTCCCCGGGCACCGTGGTGGTCCCGTCGACCGGGCCGGCACCGCCGCCACTGGTGGTCCCGGCGGCGTTCTCCGGCCGCGTGGCCGAGCTCTCCGGGCCGACGGCGGACCCGCCGTGCCCACTGGGCGGCAGCCGGTCCCCGGTCGGGTCGACGACGGTCGGCGCGCCCTGGTAACCCGGCCAGGCGCCCTGCACGGCCTGGTCCGCGGGCGGTTTCCCGACGAGGTAGGACCCGGCGAACAGCATCCCGACGACCACGGCGCCGGACGCGCCGGTGGCGAACCAGGCGGCCTTGCGCCAGGTCTTGGGCGGGGTCACGGAGGCGGGCACGGACCCGATGGTGAAGCCCCCGAGCCCGTCGATCGGCGGCGCGGCGTAGATCCGCACGTCATCGTCGTCCGGTTCGGCCGGCCCACCCGCCCGCGGCGCGTCGAGCGAGACCCGGGTGCGCCGCGCGGCCTGGTCGGCGCGGGACTCGGTGACCGCCTCGACGTCGTCGTAGCGGCCGTCTTCGCAGGTGTCGGCGTCGTCTTCGAAGCCGAGGGGAAGGCTGCCGTGCGCGGCGGGGAAGAGCGGCCGCCCGTCACGGGGCTGGGGCAGCGACGGCTGGGGCAGTGGCAGCGACCCGGACATCGGCGGGTCGACCGGCAGGGGGTGGCCTGCGCCGGTTGCGGTGGGGTGGCCGAATGGGCCGGTTGTGTCGGTGGGGTGGCCTGCGCCGGTTGCGGTGGGGCGGCCGAGCGGGCCGGTTGTGTCGGTGGGGTGGCCTGCACCGGTTGCGGCGGGGTGGCCGAGCGGGCCGGTTGTGTCGGTGGGGTGGCCTGCACCGGTTGCAGCGGGCCGACCGAACAAGCCGGCTGCGTCGGCGAGAGAGCCGTCGGCGTGACCCGCCCAGGCCGCGTCGGCGAACGAGCCGGCGAGCGACCCGCGCACGAACCCGGCGGCCTCGGCCGGCTGGGGAAGGCGAGCCATCGGCGCGGTGTGCCGCTCCGGCGGAGCGCCCGCGTTGTGCCGGACCGGCCGGTGCTCGGGCAGGGGCGGCGTCCAGCTGTCCGCGCCCCCGCGGCGGTGCCGTCCGGGGTGCGCGGGCGCGGTGGCGCGTCCGGGGAACTCCGTGCCGTAGCTCATGTGGGATCGACCACCAGGCCGTCCGGTCCTGACGCCGAGGAGTGCGTGATCGACCCGATCGGAGCACCGTCCTCACGCGCGAAATCCTGTTCCGAATCCTGCGCAGATGCACGCGCATGCGAGACCGGACGCGCAGGGCCACTGCCCCCGCGCGTCCCGCGGGCTCCGCCCGGCCCAGACGCAAGGGTCCTCACGGCGTCAACCCTAGGAGCATCCGGCGTAGAAAGTCGCCCCCAAACCTGCAAGTTGCAGAGGTTTCACTCGGTCGGGCGCGACCGAAAGGGGGACAGTGACGCTGCGAAGTTTCACGCAGCGCCATCGGCCCAGCTCAGCGGGGTTCAGCCGCCGGTGCGGTAGCGGTCACGCGTCGACTGCAAGGCCTTCGTGGCCACCGCACCGCTACCCGCAGCGAGGATCATGGCCACGATGTCGAGCCCGGTTCCCCCGGACGTGAGCAACCAGGCGAACAACGACGCCGCGGTGGTCCCGCCGGCCACCGCCCACCGGCTGCGGACGTACTGCGCGACCGGCGCGCCGCCGGCCCGCTTACCCGCCGCGTTGTTCAGCATCGCCAGATACCCCACATGGCCCAGCGCGGCCAGCACGCTGACGAGCGCGACGATGACGGCGATGAGGTTCACGAGCCACTCCATGACCCCAGTCTGCCTGCAGCCGGGCCACCGGTGCCTCAGGGAAGACCCGGAATTCGGACAACCGTTACCGGCCGAGCCGGCCCCGGCCGAGGTTCAGCAGCGCCATCGCCAGCTGCCGGCCGTCCGGGCCGAGCTCGCGGTAGCGCGCGAGGACGTCCATCTCGCGGTTGTAGACGATCCGGGTGCCCCCGGCGGCCATCCGCGCGGCCCCGATGGTCTTGGACACCTCGACCCGGCGTTTCACGAGCCGGAGGATCTCCTTGTCCAGCCAGTCGATCTCCTGCCGGAGCGACGCGATGTCGTCTCCGGCAGGGGTGTGCTCGGCGGGCTGGCCGTCGGCGTTCGTCGCTTGTGCGTTCATCGGGACCTCTCCCTCGATGCCCGGACCTGGCCCCTGGGACGGCGACAGCCCCGGGTCCGTGGACTCCGGGGCTGGCTGTGATGGCGGTTCGGGCACTACGCGATCACGGGAGCCGGAGTCCGGGTCCCGTAGAAAAATCGCTCCGCGTGCCGCATGCCTTCAGTATGGCACAGCCGGGCCGAGCCGGTCCCGGGCCGAGCGGACCCGTGCGTGGACGAAGAAGCTGACGGTGAGCCAGAACAAGGGGAAGGCCGGCCAGAAGAACCCGGCGCCCAGCACGGCCCACCGCACGATCAGCAGCACGGCGACCGCGACGACGACGGCGGCGTGCACGCGCAGCGCGGGGTGCCGCCGCAGCATCGCGGCGGTGAGCGGAAAGCCGGGCCGCGGCGGCGCGGGCCGCGGCAGGTCGGCGGTGAGCGCGGTGAGCTCGTCGGTGAACCGCGCGGCGTAGACGTGGGTGAGGCGCTCTTCGACCTCGTCGAGGGTGAGCCGGCCTTCGGAGCCGGCGGTCTGGACGGCGGTGGCGACGCGTTCACGATCGGCGTCGGCGGCCCGGATCCGGGCGGGATGGCTGTCTTCCATGTAGACCGATGCTCCGCTCGCCGGGCAGGCGGCGCGTCGGACACCAGGCGACACCTCCCACTACGCCTGGCGCGGTAGCGGCGTTCGCCGGAGCCGTCGAGCCCGCCCGAGCGCTCGCAAAACCGGCCGGGTCGGCACGCTTTCGCCGGAGCCCGGCCCGCCCGGGGTAGCGTGGACAGACGATGGACACCCTCTTCGATCTCCCCGCCGAGACCCCCGCGCGCAAGCCCGCTTCCGGCGGGCAGGCCGATCTGCTCGACGACCTGAACCCGGCCCAGCGCGAAGCCGTCACCCACGCCGGTGGCCCGCTGCTGGTGGTCGCGGGCGCCGGATCGGGCAAGACCCGGGTGCTGACCCGCCGGATCGCCTACCTGCTCGGGCAACGCCGCGTGCACCCCGGCGAAATCATGGCGATCACCTTCACCAACAAGGCCGCCGCCGAGATGCGCGAGCGCGTCGCCGCGCTCGTCGGGCGCCGCGCGAACGCCATGTGGGTGTCGACGTTCCACTCGATGTGCGTGCGGATCCTGCGTCGTGAAGCCAAGACGCTGGACATGTCGTCGAGCTTCTCCATCTACGACTCCGACGACACCAAGCGGCTCATCACGCTGGTGGCGCGCGACCTCGACATCGACCCGAAGAAGTACGCGGCGCGCACGCTCGCGATCCACATCTCGAACCTGAAGAACGAGCTCGTCGACCCCGAAGAGGCGTCGGCGAACGCAGCCAACGACCTCGAGCGCCGCGTCGCCGAGGTCTACGTCGAGTACCAGCGGCGGCTCAACCAGGCCAACGCCTTCGACTTCGACGACCTCATCATGCGCACGGTCTCGCTGCTGCAGGCGTTCCCCGCCGTCGCCGAGTACTACCGGCGGCGCTTCCGGCACGTGCTGGTCGACGAGTACCAGGACACGAACCACGCGCAGTACACCCTGGTCCGCGAGCTGGCCGGGACCGCGCCGAACGAGGCCGGCGTCGACCCGGCCGAGCTGGTCGTCGTCGGTGACGCCGACCAGTCGATCTACGCCTTCCGCGGCGCGACGATCCGCAACATCGAGGAGTTCGAGCGGGACTTCCCGAACGCGCACACCATCCTGCTGGAGCAGAACTACCGCTCCACGCAGACGATCCTGTCCGCGGCGAACGCCGTCATCGAGCGCAACCCGAACCGCCGCGCGAAGCGGCTGTGGACGGATTCGGGCGAGGGCGAGAAGATCGTCGGCTACGTCTCGGACAACGACCACGACGAAGCCGCGTTCGTCGCGAACGAGATCGACGCGCTGGCGGAGAAGGGCGAAGCCGACTACTCCGACGTCGCCGTCTTCTACCGCACCAACAACCAGTCCCGCGTCTTCGAAGAGATCTTCATCCGGCTCGGCCTGCCGTACAAGGTCGTCGGCGGCGTGCGGTTCTACGAGCGGCGCGAAGTCCGCGACATGATCGCGTACCTGCGCGTGCTGGCGAACCCCGACGACACGGTCAGCCTGCGGCGCGTGCTGAACGTGCCCAAGCGCGGCATCGGCGACCGCGCGGAAGCCGTCGTCGCGACGCACGCCGAGCGCGAGCGGATCTCTTTCGCCGCAGCACTTCGCGACGCCACCGAAGACAAGGTGCCGCTGCTGAACCCGCGCTCGGTCAAGGCCATCAAGGGGTTCGTCGCGTTGCTCGACGAGCTGGGTGTGCTGATCTCCGAAGGCGCGGAGGTGCACGACGTCCTGGAAGCGGTGCTGGAGAAGACCGGCTACCGCATCGAGCTCGAAGAGTCCGAAGACCCGCAGGACCACACGCGCGTCGAGAACCTGGACGAGCTCATCACCGTGGCCCGCGAGTTCACCGAGATCACCGCGGAGATCGTCGCCGACGAGAACGCCGAGCTGGTCGTGGACGAAGGCGTCCCGGCGCCCGGTTCGCTGCCGGCGTTCCTCGAGCGCGTGTCGCTGGTGGCGGACGCCGACTCGGTGCCGTCACCCGACGGCGGCGAAGAAGGCGACGGCGGCGCGGGCGTGGTCACCCTGATGACCGTGCACACCGCGAAGGGCCTGGAGTACCCGGTGGTGTTCTGCACCGGCTGGGAAGACGGCGTCTTCCCGCACATGCGCGCGCTGGGCGACCCGACCGAGCTGGCCGAAGAACGGCGGCTGGCGTACGTCGCGATCACGCGGGCGCGCAAGCGCTTGTACGTCTCGCGCGCGATCACGCGCTCGGCGTGGGGCCAGCCGTCGATGAACCCGGCTTCGCGGTTCCTCGACGAGCTGCCGCCGGACCTCGTCGACTGGCGGCGGCTGGAACCCTCCAGCGGCGGCTTCGGCTCCTTCGGCTCCGGTTCGCGCGGCACGCCCCGCGCGGCGACGACGTGGGGCGGCCGCCGGTCGTCCTCGCCGTCTTCCTCGGGCACGCCGTCGTTCGGCAAGGGCTGGAAGGACACGGTGGCGCTGAAGCTGGACGTCGGCGACCGCGTCAGCCACGACAAGTACGGCCTGGGCACGGTGATCTCGTGCGACGGCGTCGGCCCGCGCGCGACGGCGACGATCGACTTCGGCGCGGCGGGCAAGGTCCGCCTGATGCTGATCGGCAGCGTGCCGATGGTGAAGCTCTAGCAGTAGCGCGTTACCCGGACGAGTGAATCCGGCGGCGATCCCCGCGATCGCCGCCGGAATCGTCGTACCCACCCGGTAGAACTGACCCTGCGATCGAACACAAGTTCGACGGAAGGGGTAGTGTGGTGTGGACGCGGTCCTGTTTCACCTGTTGGCCGAAGGGGTACAAAAATATTTGCGAGGAGTCCTGGAGACGACGGTTCCGGATCGGGGTTCGGTGCCTTCGGGGGCTTCAGGAAGTGCTTCGCACGCGGGAGCGGAGGCGTGCCGGCTGGCCGCCGCCTGGCGAGCGCTGCTCAGGCAGCACGAGCTCGGTGCGGACGGGCGTTGTATTGCCTGCTGGCGCTGTGCCCTCTGCGGTCGGGGACGCCGTTGGGCTACGCGTCGTGCCGCGCGTGTCCGCTCCGCGGGGGGCGCCGGGCTCTGCACCGTGTGGCAGGTCGCGGTGGCGTACTTCGTCCGCCGGCTGCCGGGCGATCGCCGGTGACCTTGTCCGGGCTCACCTTTTCCGGGCTCTCAGCGGCCTTTTGGCGGCCTGGAGGAGGCGGAGTGAGGTCTCGGGTACCTGCGGGGTGTCGGCGCGGCCTCAGAGGTTCTCGCGCCTGACTGTCGCTGGTGGTCCAGACGACTCAGGTGGTTCGGACGACTCAGGTGTTTCAGTCGACTCAGGTGGTTCAGTCGACTCAGGTGGTTCAGTCGACTCGGTCGAGTCAGACCACGATGCCGCGCGCGGCCAGCCAGGGCCGGGGGTCGATCTTCTTGGTGCCGTTCTGCCAGACCTCGAAGTGCAGGTGCGGGCCGGTGCTCTGCCCGCGGTTGCCGATCTCGGCGATCTGCTGGCCGCACTTGACCTTCTGGCCCTCCTTGACGGAGAAGCTGTTCATGTGGCCGTAGACCTGGATCGTGCCGTCGTCGAGCTGGACGCGCACCCAGAGGCCGAAGCCGCTGGCCGGGCCGGCGTCGATCACGGTGCCGTCGGAGGCGGCGTAGATCGGGGTGCCGATCGAGTTGGCGATGTCGATGCCGAGGTGGCTCGTGCCCCACCGGGCGCCGAAGCCCGAGGTGAAGGTGCCGTGCGCGGGCAGGCAGGTCTTGGGGCGAGCGGCTTCCTCGGCGGCCTTCTTGGCGGCGTCGGCTTCACGCTTCTCGCGGGCCGAGGTGATCGAAGCGCTGTCGGAAAGTTTGGCGGCCTCGGCGGAGGCGTCGACGGCGTGTCCGGCGGGCAGGAGCTCGGGGGCACCCCCGGAGCCCGCACCTCCCGCGGTCAGCGCAGCGCTGGCGTCCTGGCTGTTGGCCAGCGGCGTGACTCCGGCGTCGGAGTCGGTGACTGTCTTGAGCGTCTGTCCCGCGGCAGCGGCAGCGAAGGCACCGGCCGCGACAGCGGCAACCACGACACGGCCGCGAAGGGCCGAAGAGGGCGGGGCGATGCGGTGCGCACCCCGGACACGGACGACCGCACCTTCGAGTGCGTCCTTCAGTGCCGGGGAAGGAGCTTGGCCGCCGGGGGAGCGGTGTGAAGCCAAGACAGGGCCTTCCATCGTCGGGGAGCCGGGCCTGAGGACTGCGGGCGGGGGAACCCGGTGAGCCAACCTCGGGGGTGGTTCGCTCGTCGTCCTACTTCGTGACCTGACTGTAATGGGGACCGGGGGACAGTAACGAAGGGGCACCGCTGTAGGCAAGATCTGCCCCGGCCGTCGGCCGATCGGGTGGCCGGGATTTCGCGCCCACCTGTGCTAATTACCCAAAGTTAGAGGGGGTTTACTGCGTTTGGTGTGACTTGGCTTACAGGGGTTTCGGGCAGTAAAGGACCCACTTACGGCCGCGCGGCCGTAAGTGGCCGGAATAACGGTTTGCCAGGGGATGTTTAGGCACTTTCGATGCCTCGCGCCGGCTCGGCGGCCCCAGTCGGACCGCGAGGGCGAGCTTCCACGCTGGGCTGTGGCCGACCGTTCGTCGACGCCTACGAGCCGTTCACCGACTCAGGCCGAAGATCGCCCCGAATCCGCCGGATTTGCCCGTTTCCCGGGCGGCGCCAGGTCGGTCGACCACTCGGCGACTCGCGCCCCGCTGGGGCGTTCGTGATCGCCCGAGCTTGCTAGCGTCGCGGGCGATGCCCCCACGCTCAGAGCCCCCGCCCGGGAGCACCCCCGGCTCCCAGGGCCCCCCGCAAGACCCCGCGGCCACCCGCCCCACCGGTAAGCGGAAGCCTTCCCGCGCCCAGCCACCTCCAAACCCCGCGGCGGAGCAATCACCCACCAGCACCGCCCCTGAGCGGGACGAGCCCGCTGAGGTTCGTAGCGAGGCCGGCCGCGGTCCGAGCGGCTCCACGCGCCCGACCGCAGAGCCCGCCGCGCCGGCCGACGCGCCCGCCGGGCTCGAGCCAGGTCCGGGCGCTGCCCAGCCTGCCGAAGCTCGTCGTGAGTCCGAGCCAAGCCAAGGAACGTCCCCGCGGCCCGCGGCCCAGCCCGCGACCGGCGGCCCCGGCCGCGGTCCGAGCGGCTCCAAGCGCCCGACCGCAGAGCCCGCCGCACCCGCCGGGCTCGAGCCAGGCGCGAGCGCTGCCCAGCGAGCGGCATCCGGCGAGGCCGGCCGCAGTCCGAGTGGCTCTGCCGGCTCCGCTGCCCAGCCTGCGGCATCCGGCGAGGTCGAGCGCGGTTCGAGCGACGCAGCCCAGCCCGCGGCATCCGGCGAGGTCGAGCGCGGTTCGAGCGGCGCAGCCCAGCCCGCAGCATCCGGCAGGCCCAGCCGCGGCCCAAGCGACTCCGCCCGTGCCACCGCCCAGCCCGCGGCAACCAGTGCCCGAAACCCGAGCCGCTCGGCCACCCCGACCGAACCCCCGCTCCCACCCTGGACCGACGAAACCGACCCAACCCCCCTCAAAGCCGCCCTGATCCTGGCCACCCTGGGCGCCCTATCCCTCACAGCCGCGGCCTTCATCCCCGTCTCACCGGAAGCGGCCCCGGGCTTCACCAGCTGGCCCTGGCTGACCGTCCTCGCCTTGGCGCCGGTAATCGCCGCCATCGGGACCGCCGCCCGCCGGCCCGGGCTGGCCGCCGGCCTCCTCCTCGGCCTCGCCGCCCTCGCGCCCGGCCGGCTGGTCCTCGACCTCCAGTTCGCCGTCAACGGCCCCCTAGCCATCCGCCCCGAGCTCTACCTGGCCGACCACTTCGTCGGCGGCTCGGCCGTCGGCGCGGGGTTCTGGCTGCTCGTCGCCGGGCAGGTCCTCACCGGGGCCGCCGGTGTTGCCGCCTGGCGGGCGAGCCGCAGTCACGACGAGCCCGAACGTCGCCGGTGGCGGTTGCTCGTTCCGCTGCTCGCCGTCACCGCCTCCGTCGGGCTGCTCACCGCTCCCGTCCACTCCGGCAACGGCTTCCTGCTCGCCCGCGCCGCCTTCGAAGGGCCGTGGCCCGCGCTTGGCGGCTACCTGCTGCTCGCCGCCGCGTTGCCGCTGACCGCCGTCGTCGCGCTCGCCGCCCCCTCCGACCACGTTGCGCGCGGGGCGCTCGTCGGGCTGGGCGCCGCCGCCTTCGGGGTCGCCGTGCCGCCCGTTGTCGCCGGGCTGGCTCGGGACGACCTGGACGTCGCCTGGGGACCCGTCGTCGTGCTCGTCGCGACCGCCCTCGCCGCCGGCCTCGGCTTCACACGGCTGGCCGAAGCCGCCGAGAAGCCCGAAGGGGACCTCGCCGGCGGGGCGAAACTGCCCGGGCTCTTCTGGTGGCGGCTCACCACCGGACTGCTCGGCCTGGCCACCGCGCTCGCCGCCGTGATCGGCACCTTCGCGCCGCAGGTCGCGGTCACCGCCCTCAACCCGGGCGCCGACGCGCCGGTCAGCGCCGCCGCCGAAAGCCCCGCGCGGTGGTTCCTGCTCACCGCCGCGCTCGTCGTGGCCGTCCTCGCGCTCGGCACCCTCGTCCCGAAGACGGCCGCCGTCGCGCGGCCCGTGCTCGGGCTCGCCTGGGCCGGCATCGTCCTGGCCGGGACCGCCGTGCTGAACACCGCGCTCACCGCCACCCAGGCCGGCAACCTCGCCGGGTTCGGCGGCGCGAACATCGGTGGCACGTCCGGTGCGGCCCCCGCCTTCACCTACGACCTCGGCGCCGGCGCCGCGTGGACGTTCGCCGCCCTCGTGCTCGCCGCCCTCGCCGCGCTCGCCGCCGTCGGCACCGGTGTCGTCGAACGCGAAGACGCCGGTGACGGCGCGCCACCCGGTGGCGGCGTGCTCACCCCGGTCGTCGCCGGCGGGGTGCTGGCGATCGCCGCGTTCGGGCTGCCCGTCTTCACCGTGCCGGGGTACGTCGCGCCCGGGCTGTGGTCGGACTTCGACACCCCGTCGTGGGGGCTGCTCACCGCCGTCGTCGTGGTGGTCGGCGCCCTCGTGCTCGCCCTGCGGTCCCGGCCGAAGCCGGCGGCGGCCCTGCTGACCGGCGCCGCCCTGCTGGCCGCCCTCCACGCGGCCGAGCTGCCCCTGGTCGGCAAGGGCCTCGGCGACGCGAGCCCCGCGACCGGCTTCTGGCTCGCCCTCACCGCCGTGGCCGCGCTGCTCGTCGCGGCCGGCATGTCGGCCGCCGGTGGACGTCGTGAGCCGTGACCGCCCGCGGGTGCTCCTGGTGGAGCTCGAAACGCCCGACCCGGCCGCTGTCGCGCTGGCCCGCCTCCTGCGCGACGAAGGCATGGAAGTCGTCCACGCCGGACCGGTGGACACCGTCGAGCAGATCGTCCGCACGGCCGAGCAGGAGGACCCCGACGCCGTCGGCGTGCTGGGCGGCGAACCACCCGCGGAGCTCGCGCGCGCCCTGGCCGACGTCCCCGTCTTCACGGGCGAAACCGCGGCGGAATGGCTGGCCGGTGGGCGGTCTCACACCTCGGGAACACCGTCTGACCGCGTACGGTGACCGACTTCACCAGGTGCGGAGTCCCCTGCGTCTGCGCAGGTCGCTAACCTCGACTGGTCCGACAGCGCGGTCCGGTCAAGCGGACCACCACAGTGGCGTGTCGTCAGGAGACTGGAGTAGTGGACCTCTACGAATACCAGGCGAGGGATCTCTTCGCCGCCCACGGAGTACCGGTTCTGCCGGGCTCGGTGGCTAGCACCCCCGAAGAAGCCAAGACCGCCGCGGAGCAGATCGGTAACCAGGTCGTCGTCAAGGCGCAGGTGAAGGTCGGCGGCCGTGGTAAGGCGGGCGGCGTCAAGCTGGCCCAGACGCCGGACGAGGCGAAGGAGAAGGCGGAAGCCATCCTCGGCCTCGACATCAAGGGCCACATCACGCGCCGCGTGCTGGTGGCCGAAGCCTCGGACATCGCGTCCGAGTACTACTTCTCCTTCCTGCTGGACCGGTCCAACCGGACCTTCCTGGCGATGGCGTCCTCCGAGGGCGGCATGGAGATCGAGCAGCTCGCCGTCGAGCGTCCCGAGGCGCTCGCCAAGATCCCGGTCGACTCGATCACCGGTGTCGACAAGGCGAAGGCGCTCGAGATCCTGAAGGCCGGCAACTTCCCGGCCGACATCATCGACGAGGCCGCCGACGTCGTCGTCAAGCTCTGGGAGACCTTCGTCTCCGAGGACGCGACGCTGGTCGAGGTCAACCCGCTGGTCCGTGACCCGCAGGACAAGATCATCGCCCTCGACGGCAAGGTCACCCTCGACGAGAACGCCTCCTTCCGCCAGCCGGGCCACGAGGCCCTGGTGGACAAGGACGCGGAGAACCCGCTCGAAGCCAAGGCCAAGGCCAAGGACCTCAACTACGTCAAGCTCGACGGCGAGGTCGGCATCATCGGCAACGGCGCGGGCCTGGTCATGTCCACTTTGGACGTCGTGGCGTACGCGGGCGAGAAGCACGGCGGCGTGAAGCCGGCGAACTTCCTCGACATCGGCGGCGGCGCGTCGGCCGAGGTCATGGCGGCCGGTCTGGACGTCATCCTCAACGACACCGACGTGAAGAGCGTCTTCGTCAACGTCTTCGGCGGCATCACCGCCTGCGACGCGGTGGCGAACGGCATCGTCGAGGCCCTGAAGATCCTGGGTGACGAGGCCACCAAGCCGCTGGTCGTCCGCCTGGACGGCAACAACGTCGTGGAGGGTCGCAAGATCCTGGCGGACGCGAACCACCCGCTGGTCACCGTGGTGGACACAATGGACAACGCGGCCGACAAGGCTGCCGAGCTCGCCGCGGCAGGTGCGTGAGATGTCGATCTTCATCAACGAGAACAGCAAGGTCATCGTCCAGGGGCTCACCGGCTCCGAGGGCATGAAGCACGCGACCAAGATGCTGAAGTCCGGCACGAACATCGTGGGTGGCGTCAACGCCCGCAAGGCCGGCCAGACGGTCACCATCGAGGGCAAGGACCTCACCGTGTTCGGCACGGTCGAGGAGGCCATCAAGGAGACCGGCGCCGACGTCTCGGTCATCTTCGTGCCGCCGAAGTTCGCGAAGGACGCGGTCGTCGAGGCGATCGACGCCGAGATCCCGCTGGCCGTCGTCATCACCGAGGGCATCCCGGTGCACGACTCGGCCTACTTCTGGGCGCACGCCGTCGCGAAGGGCAACACGACCCGGATCATCGGGCCGAACTGCCCCGGCGTGATCAGCCCCGGCAAGTCGAACGCGGGCATCATCCCGGCCGACATCACCAAGGCCGGCGAGATCGGGCTCGTGTCGAAGTCGGGCACGCTGACCTACCAGATGATGTACGAGCTGCGCGACATCGGCTTCTCGACCGCCGTCGGCATCGGCGGTGACCCCATCATCGGGACCACCCACATCGACGCCCTCGCGGCGTTCGAGCAGGACCCCGAGACCAAGGTCATCGTGATGATCGGCGAGATCGGCGGCGACGCCGAAGAGCGCGCCGCGGCCTACATCAAGGAGAACGTGACGAAGCCGGTCGTCGGCTACGTCGCGGGCTTCACCGCGCCCGAAGGCAAGACCATGGGCCACGCGGGCGCCATCGTGTCGGGCTCCTCCGGCACGGCCGCCGCGAAGAAGGAGGCCCTCGAGGCCGCCGGCGTCAAGGTCGGCAAGACCCCGAGCGAGACCGCCGTCCTCGCGCGTGAGCTGTACAACAACCTCGGCTGAGGTTGGCGCATCACTCCTGGTGAGGCCGGGCACCGTCAGGGTGCCCGGCCTTTCCGCGTTTCGGGACGAAACCTCCCGAGGTATTCACGCGTCTGATGGGTCGGCGGCCTCGTAGTGCGCTAGCGTTCTGCGCACGCAAGCCGCCTCGTCTTCCCCCGGGTGTCCTCGTACCCCGGAGTGCCGGTCGAACCGACAGGAGTGCATCCGATGACCTTCCCCAGCGGTGGGCCCGGCTACCCCCAGCAGGGTGGCGGCCAGCAACCCCCCGGACCGCCGTCGAGCGGTTTCCCCGCCCAGCAGCCGCACTCGCACCAGGCGCCCGCGGGCGGTGCCCCGAACCTGGCGCAGAACCTGCCGCTGCTGATCGCCCTGGCGGTTGCCGTGCTGGGGCTCGTCCAGTACTTCCTGGGCTTCGCCGAAAGCGGTGACGTCGGCCTGGGCGGCGTACTCCTGCTCGCGGGTGGCCTGCTCGCCGGGATGCACGCGCTGCCGAAGGGCCCGAAGACGCTGCCGTACGCGGCGCTGCTGAGCGTGCTCGGCGCGCTCGAAGTCCTCGACACGCTGGTCGCGCTGCAGACGAGCCCGGGCGTGGTCACCGTCATCCTGATCCTGGGGATCCTGCAGATGCTCGCGGCGGTCGGCGCGCTGCTGATCGAGCACGGCGTCATCAAGCCGCCGGCGCCGAAGCCGGCCGCGCCGTCCTACGGCGGCCAGTACGGCCAGCAGCAGCCGGGCCAGCAGCAGTACGGCCAGCCGGGCCAGCAGTACGGCCAGCAGCAGCCGGGCCCGGTCGCGCAGACCGGCGAGCCGTCGGCGGCGCCGTTCCCGCAGGGCCAGTACGGCTCGCCGAACCCGCCCTCGACCACGCCGCCGCCGGGGCAGCAGGCCACGACGTACGCGCCGCAGCAGGGCTCGTTCTTCCAGCAGCCGCCGTCGGACAACCCGGGCACGCCGCCCGGTGGGTTCGGCAAGTCGAACTGACGCAGTCCCTGAACACCCGCTGTGACGCAGAGTGTCACAGCGGGTGTTTCGCGTTCCGGGGGCTACTCGACCGGGTGGGTTAGCTCTCCCACGCCGGCCGGTGGCGGCGTGGCTCACCCGGACGGACCAGCCCGGATGTCAGGGTGCGGATCATGGACCTGCTCACCGACTCCCGCGAAGAGCCGGTGGGCGACCTCGAACCCGACGTCGAACTCTCCCGGGCGGCGCGGGTGCGGGTGTTGCTCGCCGCCGCTCTCGGACCGCTGGTCACCGGCTACGCCGTGGTCGCGACCGTGCTGGCCCTGGTCGCGCTCACCGCCGGCCGCGGCGCCTTCTCCGGCACGGGTGCGCTGCTGGCCGCCGGCCCCGGCTGGCTCGCCGCGCACCAGGTCCGCCTCGGCCTCGGCGGTCACCCGATCGGCGTGCTGCCGCTGCTGCCGACGCTGGGCGCGCTCGCGCTGGCCGCGCGGACGGCCACCCACGCCAGCCTGCGGCTCGGCTACCGCGCGCCCCGCGAGGCCCTGCCCGTCTTCGTGACGATCACCGGTGCGCACGCGGTGTTCGGGCTCGTCATCGCGATCGCCGCGCAGGGCTCGCCGGTGAGCGCGAACCCGCTGGCCGCCTTCGCCGTCCCCGGCCTGCTCGCCGCCCTCGCCTCGCTCGCCGGGATCTTCCGCGGGTGCGGGCTGCCGGACGTCGTCGCCGAGCGCCTCGACGCGCTGGCGCTGCGCGGGCTGCGGGCCGGCGCGCTGGGGCTCGCGGTGCTGCTGGCCTGCGGCGCCGCGGTGTTCACCGTCGCGACCGCGGTGTCCTGGCGGACGGTCGCGGACATGTACGAGCCCGCGTTCGGCAGCAGCTTCGGGATGTTCCTGCTCTCGGTGCTGTACGTGCCGAACGCCGTGGCGGCCGCGCTGTCGTTCATCACCGGGCCGGGCTTCTCGATCGGCGCGCTGAACGTCGGGATGTTCGGCTACCGCGGCGGCGCGGTGCCCGGCGTCCCGCTGCTGGGTGGCCTGCCCGAACACCATTCGGCCTGGTGGCCGGCGCTGCTGGTGCTGCCGGCGGCGACCGGCGTGCTGGTCGGCTGGTCGCTGCGCAAGGTCGACGCCGATCCGGCGCAGCGCATCCGCGCGGTCGCGGTGGCCGGCGCGGTGGTCGCGCTGGGCTGCGTCGCGCTGGGCACGCTGGCCGGCGGCCGGCTCGGCGACGGCCCGTTCGACCCGGTGAGCGTGCCGGTCGGGGTCGCGTCGGTGGTCGCGTTCTGCTGGATCGTCATCCCGGGTTCGTTCGTCGCGTTCTTCGCGGGCGAGCACGAGCCGCCCGCGCCGCCCGAGGCCCTCGAAGACAACGAAGCGTTCGAGGACGCCGAAGACGTCGACGTCGAAGAAGCGGCCGAAGCCGTCGAGGAGATCGAAGCGTCCGAAGAGGACGAAGAGCCTTCGGAGGAACCCGAGGCCCCCGAAGAGCCCGATGAGGACACGGAGTTCGACGCCGAAGCCGACGCCGAACTCGGCCTCGAGGACGACCCGGCCGAGGACGAGGCTGTGACCGGAGGCACCGAGACCTGCGGCGACGTCGAGGCGGCCGAGACCGACCGTTAGGGTTGTCGTGACCTGGTGAAGCGCCGTGCGCACCGGCTGCGCACCGCCCGCGGCAAGGAGCCCGCTCTGTCTCAACGGTTGGAGCTGCCCACTCCGGTGAAGCTCGTCGTGCTCGCGTCGGGCTCCGGCACCCTCCTGCAGGCGGTGCTGGACGCCACCGCGCGGTCCGGCTTCCCGGCCAAGGTCCTCGCCGTCGGCGCCGACCGCACCGGCATCGAAGCGCTGACCCGCGCCGAGCGCGTGAGCATCCCGTCGTTCACCGTCCGCGTCGCCGACCACCCCGACCGCGCGGCCTGGGACAAGGCGCTGACCGAGGCCGTCGCGGCCTACGAGCCCGACCTCGTCGTCTCCGCCGGGTTCATGAAGATCCTGGGCGAGCAGTTCCTCGGCCGCTTCACCGTGGTCAACACGCACCCGGCGCTGCTCCCGTCGTTCCCGGGGATGCACGCGGTCCGCGACGCGCTCGAGGCCGGCGTCAAGGTCACCGGCTCGACCGTGCACTTCGCGGACGCCGGGGTCGACACCGGGCCGATCATCGCCCAGGAAGCCGTCGTCGTGGAGCACGACGACACCGAAGACGTCCTGCACGAACGGATCAAGGCCGTCGAGCGCAGGCTGTTGGTGGAAACGATCGAGCGACTCGGCCGCGGTGGCTGCACCGTGGACGGACGAAAGGTGACATTTCGTGAGCACTGACCTGGGACGGCGCCCGGTCCGCCGGGCGCTGATCGGCGTCTCGGACAAGGCGGGCCTGCTGGACCTCGCGACCGGCCTGCACGCGGCCGGCGTCGAGATCGTCTCCACCGGCGGCACGGCGAAGGTCATCGCCGACGCCGGTGTCCCGGTCACGCCGGTCGAAGAGGTCACCGGCTTCCCGGAGTCGCTCGACGGGCGCGTCAAGACGCTGCACCCGCGCGTGCACGCCGGGCTGCTGGCCGACCAGGGCAACGCCGACCACGTCGAGCAGCTGCGCAAGCTCGACATCGCGGCGTTCGACCTGCTCGTGGTCAACCTGTATCCGTTCGAGCAGACCGTGGCGTCCGGCGCGAGCCCCGAGGACTGCGTCGAGAACATCGACATCGGCGGCCCGGCGATGGTCCGCGGCGCGGCGAAGAACCACGGCAGCGTCGCGGTCGTCGTCGACCCGGCCCGCTACGGCTGGGTGCTCGAGCGCGTCGCCGACGGCGGTTTCGACCTGAACGACCGCAAGCGGCTCGCGGCGCAGGCGTACGCGCACACGGCTTCCTACGACATCGCCGTCGCTTCCTGGTTCTCGAACGTCTACGCGCCGGCGGACGACTCCGGCTTCCCCGAGTTCTCGGGCGTCAGCTGGGAACGCGGCGAGGTGCTGCGCTACGGCGAGAACCCGCACCAGAAGGCCGCGCTCTACAAGGGACACCGGGCCGGCCTGGCCCACGCCGAGCAGCTGCACGGCAAGGCCATGTCCTACAACAACTACGTCGACACCGACGCCGCCCGCCGCGCCGCGTTCGACTTCGACGGGCCCGCCGTCGCGATCATCAAGCACGCCAACCCGTGCGGCATCGCGGTCGGCACGGACGTCGCCGAGGCGCACCGCAAGGCGCACGCGTGCGACCCGGTCTCGGCCTACGGCGGCGTCATCGCGACGAACCGGCCGGTCAGCCGCGAGGCGGCCGAGCAGATCGCCGAGGTGTTCACCGAGGTCGTGCTGGCGCCGGACTTCGACGCCGAAGCGCTGGAAATCCTGCAGCGCAAGAAGAACATCCGGCTGCTCAAGCTGCCCGAGACCGCGGCGGCGCCGATCGAGTTCCGCCAGATCTCCGGCGGCGTGCTGGTGCAGACGGTCGACGCGATCGACGCGCCGGGCGACGACCCGGCGTCGTGGACGCTGGCCACCGGCGCCCCGGCCGACGAGCAGACCCTGCGCGACCTCGAGTTCGCGTGGCGCTCGCTGCGCGCGGTGAAGTCGAACGCGATCCTGCTGGCCGCCGACGGCGCGACCGTCGGCGTCGGCATGGGCCAGGTCAACCGCGTCGACTCGTCGCGGCTGGCGGTCTCGCGGGCGGGCGACCGGGCGAAGGGCTCGGTCGGCGCGTCGGACGCGTTCTTCCCGTTCCCGGACGGGCTGGAAGTGCTGGTCGAGGCGGGCGTCCGCGCGATCGTGCAGCCCGGTGGCTCGGTGCGCGACCCCGAGGTCATCGCGGCGGCGGAGAAGGCGGGCGTCACGATGTACCTGACGGGGACGCGCCACTTCGCGCACTGACCCGGGCTTCGCTTCGAGAGGGAGGGCTCGATGCAGCAACCGCCGTACGGCCAGGGCGGGTATCCCCAGCAGCAGCCGGGGTACCCGCCGCCCGGGTACCCGCAGCAGCCGGGATACCCGCCACAGCAGGGATATCCCGGCTACGGCGGGCCGATGCAGCCGCCGAAGAAGAAGCGGACGGGGTTGATCCTCGGCATCATCGGCGGGGTCGTGGTGCTGCTCGGCGCGGGCATCCCGCTCGGCATCTTCGCGAGCGAGTACTTCACGAGCACGGGCGCGGCGCCGGTTTCGTCACCGGCGCCCGCCGAGTGCCAGATCCCGGCACAGGCGCTGGCGAAGGCCGGCTTCCCGAGCTTCGCGGGCAGCAACCCGGGCGGGGCGCAGGACATCCCGGGCCTGAAGCAGATCGGCTGCGGCTTCAAGCCGGGGCCCGACGAGAACGTCCGGGACGCCACCATGAACGTCCGGATCGTCGAGTACTCCGGCTCGGGCGCGGTGGAGCAGGCGAAGAAGAACTTCATGCCGTACCAGCCGGAGGTCCCGCCGACGGCGGTCGGCGGCATCGGCGACCAGGCGGCGCTGGTCCGCCTGGTCACGAACAGCGCGTTCAGCGGCGCCGAACTGCACGTCCGGAAGGGCGCGAACGTCGTCACGGTCGAGGTTTCCGGCTGGGACAAGGGTTTCTTCTCGAACTCCCCGATCCCTCAGCCGGAAGCCGACGACGCCGTGAAGACCGTCGGCTCGGAGATCGTCAAGAAGCTGCGCTAGGCGGGCACGGGCAGCGCTTTGCAGAGCGCGGCCGGGAACTGCGGTTCGGCGGCCCGGATGTCCGTGCAGCCCGCCGTCTTGACCTGCGCGAACGACGTCCAGCCACCGCCGCCCCAGCGGAAGACCGTGCGCAGCGGCGGGTCGGTCTGGCGCACCACCAGGTCGACGGCCAGCCAGTTCGCGTCGCAGGCCCGCGTGGTGCCCGCGTTCTCGGCGCCGATCGCGGACACCGCGGCGCCGATCCACGCCGGGTCGCAGTGGTCGGCGGGCGGGGCGCAGACACCCTGGGGGTCGCAGTGGCCCCAGCCGGCGCCGAGCTGGTGCCAGGCGTTGCGGGCGTCGGCGTTGAGGATCACCGTGCGTTCGGCGACCGGGCCGGCCGCGCTCAGCCGCAGCTCGGCGGGCACCTTGTCCTGGCAGCCACCCGACGCGGGCCGCGTCGAGTAGACGACGTCGGCGCGGATGTCGGTCTTGGTCTCCACGAGCTGCTCGATCCGCGGTTCGCGCACGCAGCCCGGGTCCTTGCCCGGCAGCGCCACCTGCACGAACAGGGTTTTCGGGTCGGGGCCGGGGCGGATGCCGGTGACGTCGGCGCGGAACGAGCGCCACTCCGCGCCCATGGTCGTCGGGCCCGGCGCCTCGGCTTTGGCGCCGGGCACCCCGCCGCCGGCGGTGAGCACGACTGCCGCCACCGCGCCCGCCGCGACCAGTGCGCCGGCGATCCACAGAACCGGTCGTTTGGTCATCGTCACCCCCAGAAGTCCACCGGGGAATCTAGCCGACGCCGCAGCGTCAGGCGGGCGGACCGGGATATTCGCGGAGGGTGACGTCCTTCTCCAGGTACACGGCGCCGCGGATGTGCCCGGCGGCGGCCGGGGCGTCGGTGAGCCGGTAGCCGGCACGCTGGTACATCGCGATGTTGCGGGCGCTGCGGGCCCCGGTGAACAACGCGAACCGGCGGGCTTCGGCGGGAGCGTGCGACTCGGCGTGCGCGAGCAGGCGGCGGCCCAGCCCGCGCCCGGCGAGGTCCGGCGCGACCATCAGCCGGCCGAGCTCCCAGCTGTCGCCCTCGAGCCGGGCGCGCACCGCCCCGACCAGCCGGTGCTCGTGGCGCAGCACCCACACCGACCAGGTCTTGGCCCAGTCGCGCACGTCCTCGAGGGTTTCGTGCAGGGCCGGGATGTCGAGGGTGTCGTTGAGGACGGCCTCCTGGACCCAGCAGCAGCGTTGCAGGACCAGCAGTTCCGGGCAGTCGTCCGGCCGGACTTCGGTGAGCTCCACGGGGCTTGTCTAGCGAGCCGCCGCCTGGGCGGGCAACTTCATTACTTTGGCGGGGTGACCGATCTGCTGCGCGCCGCGTTGGACGCTCCCGGTTTCGCCCCGCTCCCGCCGTCGGCGCGAACCTTGCTGGAGGAGCTGGGCGCGCCGCCCCGGCTGGGGGCGCACCTGCGGGTGGTGCACGACGTCGCCGTTTCCCTCACCCGGTGGGTGCGTGTTCCGGTCGACGTCGATGCCGTGCTTTTCGGCGCGGCCACGCACGACATCGGGAAGGTCCTGCACCCGGCGGAGCTGTCCGGGCCGGGGTCCGCGCACGAGGCCGCCGGGTATGCGCTGCTGGTGTCGCACGGGGTTCCGCCGGAGCTGGCGCGGTTCGCGCGGACGCATGGCTCCTGGTCCGCCGCGGACGTGACGGGGGAGGACCTGCTCGTCAGCCTCGCGGACAAGGTGTGGAAGGCCAAGCGGGTGCCGGACCTGGAGGAACGGGTCGTCGAGTGGCTCGGCGGGCCGGGGTGGGAGACGTTCATGGCCTTGGACGACGAGCTCGCGCAGATCGCCGAGGGGGCGGATTCCCGGCTGGCGTTCCAGGGTTCGTACCCCACGAGTGGGTGACTTGACACCTCGGGTGGTTCGCGGTTGACTTGTCCATGTCGAACACGTGTTCGACATGGAACCGCCGCCTTCCCCGCGGCGAACCAGTGCCGTCGGTCGCGGTTTTGGGAGAGGCTCGACCGCCGGCCTAGTCCGTTGTGGGGAGGTGCGTGCGGTGACCGCTGTGGTGGAGCCGCCGGTGGCCCGGCTGGCGGCCCTGCCCGGGGTGAGCACGGCGAGCCGGGTCGCGGCCCAGGCCGAGCGGGCCAGGGTGACGGGAAGGGTGCTCCCGGTCGCCCCGGCGCTGGCCGGGCTGCTGCCCGCCGCCGGTCTGCGGCGGGGGAGCACCGTGGCGGTCCACGGGGCGACTTCGCTGCTGCTCGCCCTGCTCGCCGAGGCCACCGCCGCCGGGTCGTGGGCGGCCGTGGTCGGCATGCCGTCGCTGGGGCTGGCGGCGGCGGCCGAGTACGGCGTGGACCTCGGCCGGGTCGCACTGGTCCCGCGCCCGGGCGCGGAGCTGCCGTCGGTGGTGGCGGCGTTGCTCGACGGCGTGGACCTGGTGGCGGTCCATTCGGAGACGGTGCAGACCGCCGTGGCGCGGCGGTTGTCTGCCCGAGCCCGCCACCGCGGCGCGGTCCTGCTGGCGTTCGGCGCCTGGCCGGGCGCGGACGTCGAGCTGTCGTGCCGCTTGTCACCGTGGTCAGGCCTTTCGGGCGGCTACGGCCACCTGAGCGCGCGAGAGGCGGCGGTGCGTGCCCACGGCCGCGGCGCGGCGGCCCGCCCCCAGACGGCCCCCCTCCTGCTCCCGGCCCCCGGCGGCGCCCCGGCCCCAGCAGAACCTCGCCTGACACTGCACAAAGAGGCCACAGCATGACCCCGGCAACCCGACCACCCAGGCACACAACCCGACTGTCCGGGCACGCGAGCCGACCGTCCAGGTACGTGGGTCGTCCGGCTGGGTACGCGAGCCGACTGTCCGGGTACGCGGGTCGTCCGGCGGGGTACGCGAGCCGGCCGTCCAGGCACGCGAGCCGACCGTTCGGGTACGCGGGTCGTCCGGCTGGGTACGCGAGCCGACCGTCCAGGCGCGCAGGCCGACCGTCCAGGTACGTGGGTCGTCCGGCGGGGTACGCGAGCCGGCCGTCCAGGCACGCGAGCCGACCGTTCGGGTACGCGGGTCGACCGGCGGGGTACGCGAGCCGGCCGTCCAGGCGCGCAGGCCGACCGTCCAGGTACGTGGGTCGTCCGGCTGGGTATGCGAGCCGTCCGGTCAGGTGCGCGAGTCGTCCCTCCGATCACGTGTGTCGACCTCTCCTGCACGACCGGGCCGGCCGGCGGCCCCGGCGGGAGGCCGCATGACCGTCCCCGCTCAACGTGGTGCCCCGGACCTTCCCGCCCGGATGCTCGTCCTCTGGTGTCCGGACTGGCCCGTCGTCGCCGCCGCGGCCACCGAGGCCGTGTCCGTCACCCAGCCCGCCGCCGTCTTCAGCGCGAACCGGGTGGTGGCCTGCAACGCCGTCGCTCGGCGGGGTGGTGTGCGACGGGGGATGCGGCGGCGGGAGGCGCAGTCGAACTGTCCGGAGCTCGCCGTCTTCACCGCCGACGACGGCCGGGACGCGCGGCTCTTCGAAGCCGTCGCGCGGGCCGTCGAGGGGCTCGTCGTCGGCGTCGAGGTCGTGCGGCCCGGGCTCGTCGCCGTGCCCGTCGCCGGGGCCGCCGGGTACTTCGGGGGTGAGCACGCGCTCGTCGAACGACTTGTCGACGAAGTGTCGGCCGCCGCCGGCGTCGAGTGTCAGGTCGGTGTCGCCGAGGGGCTCTTCGCCGCGACGCTCGCCGCGCGGCGCGGGGAGTTCGTCGAACCCGGGCGGGTCGCCGAATTCCTGGCGACGCTGCCGATCACCGAGCTCGACCAGCCCGGCGCCGACCGCGCGGAGCTCGTCGACCTGCTGCGCCGCCTCGGCCTGCGCACGCTCGGCGCGTTCGCCGACCTCCCGGAACGCGACGTCGCCAACCGCTTCGGCACCACCGGGATCTTCGCGCACCGGCTGGCGCGTGGCCGCTCCGAACGGCCGCCGCTGCGCCGCCGGCCACCACCGGAACTGACGCTCACCGAGGAGTTCGACCCGGTCGTCGAGCGCGTCGACGTCGCGGCGTTCCTCGCCAAGAACCTCGCGACGCGGTTTTGCACCGGGCTCGCCGGCCACGGTCTCGCCTGCACCCGGCTCGGCATCTACGCCGTCACCGAAGAAGGCGAGCACCTCGGCCGGGTCTGGCGGTGCGCGGACCCGTTGACACCCACCGGCGTCGCCGATCGCGTGCGCTGGCAGTTCGAAGGCTGGTTGCGCGCGGCGCCCGGCCGGCGCCCGACGTCCGGCGTGGTGCGGCTCCGGCTGGAGCCCGAGGAGACCGTCGAAGGGCGGTCGCTGCAGCTCGACCTCTGGCAGAACGGCGGCTCGGAGGAGGAAGACGAACGAGCCGCGCGGGCGTTCGTGCGCGTCCAGGGCCTGCTCGGCCCCGAAGGCGTGGTGACACCGCTGCTCGACGGCGGCCGCGACCCGGCGGGCCGCGTCCGGCTGGTGCCGTGGGGCGACCCGCGCGAGCACACGACGCCGCCGGACGCGACCTGGCCGGGTCGCCTCCCGGCGCCGTCCCCGGCGACGGTCCTCGACCGCCCGGTGCCCGCGCAGGTCTTCGACGCCGACGGCGCGGCGGTCGGCATCACGGCCCGCGAGCAGGTCACGGCCCCGCCGGCCCACCTGAGCATCGCGGGTGGCGGGCGCCGGGACGTCGTGGGCTGGGCGGGGCCGTGGCCGGCGGTGGCCGATCGCCGACGGCCGGGCCCGCAGCGCGCGCGGCTGCAGCTGCTGCTCGCGGGTGTGCGGGACGAGCCTCCCGAAGCGGTGCTGGTGCACTGCGCGGGCACGGAAAATCCACTGTGGACGGTCGAGGGAGTGTACGACTGAGCATGGACGAGGACTACGCACGCAAGCTCCGGGCCTGGCTCCGCGCCGAACCGGGGGCAACACCCCGCCGCACCGACGAGGAACGCCAGTGGCTACGCGACGTCCCGGCACCCCAGCCGGACCCGGACCGCTGGACGGTCCGCGGCCGCTTACCGGAGCCACCGCCCGCGGACGACGACTGGGTGTGCCCGGTGATCGCGCTGCCGGTGCCGCGCCGCTCGGAGGAGAACGGTTGCCGCATGAGCGATGCCGAGGTCAGGAGCCGCCGGAACCACCCGTCGGCGTGGCCGCGTGGGGAGACGCGGCCGCTGAGCGATGCCGAGGCTCGCAGCTGCCGGGACCATCCGTCGGCGTGGCCGCGCGACGCCGCCGAGCCGCAGCCGCGCCCGCTGAGCGAAGCCGAAGTCCGCAGCCGCCGCAACCACCCCTCGGCAACCCCGCGCGAGGAACCCGCCCCACCACGCCCGCTCACCGAAGCCGAAGCCCGCAGCCGCTGGAACCACCCCACCAACTGGCACCGCCGCCGCCGGCAAGCCGAAAACCCCGAAACCCCCGGAAACCCCGAGGACCGCTGAATGGGCTGGAACAACCCACCCGTCCCCTGGAAGGACCTCGCCCGCACCCTCGCCGGCGGCCTGCCACCCGGCGACCACGGTGACAGCCCCGCCTGGAGCCGGCACCGCGAGACCTACCGCCGCCCCGAAGACCTCCCGCCGCGGCGCAATGACGATGGCGGTGAGGCCGTCCGCGTCCCCTACGCCGAGCTGCACTGCCACTCCAACTTCAGCTTCCTCGACGGCGCCAGCCACCCCGAGGAGCTCGTCGAAGAAGCCGCGCGCCTGCAGCTCGACGCCATCGCCCTCACCGACCACGACGGCATGTACGGCGTCGTCCGCTTCGCCGAGGCCGCGCGGGAGCTCGGCGTCAACACCGTCTTCGGCACCGAGCTCAGCTTCGGGCTCAGCAGCCCGCAGAACGGCGTCGCCGACCCCGAAGGCGAACACCTCCTGCTGCTCGCCCGCGGCGACCAGGGCTACCGCGCCCTCTGCCGGGCCATCACCGCCGGCCAGATCCACCACGACGCCGAAAAAGGCCGGCCCCGCTATGACCTCGGCGCCGTCGCCGAGGAGGTCGCCGGGCAATGCGTGGTGCTGACGGGCTGCCGCAAGGGCGCGGTCCGCTCCGCCCTCGTCACGCACGGCCCGGCGGCCGCCGCGGAGGAACTGCGGAAGCTCAAAGACCTGTTCGGCGAAGACCACGTCTACGTCGAGCTCACCGACCACCGGCAGCCGCTCGACAGCACGCACAACGACCTCCTGACGCAGCTCGCCGAAGACCTGGGTCTCCCGACCGTCGCCACCACCGCCGCGCACTACGCCCGTCCCGAACGCGCCCGCCTCGCCGACGCCCTCGCCGCGATCCGCGCCCGGCGGGGCATCGACGAGCTCGAGGGCTGGCTCCCCGCCGCCGGCGCCGCGTTCCTGCGCTCCGGAACCGAAATGGACGCCATGTTCCGGCGCTACCCGGGTGCGGTGCGACGCAGTGCGTTGCTGGGTATGGAATGCGCATTCCCGCTGAAGCTGATCGCGCCGAAACTGCCGCCGTTCGACGTCCCCGGTGGCGAATCCGAAGCGGTCTACCTCCGGAAGCTGACCGAAGAAGGCGTGCAGGAGCGCTTCGCCGGCAAGCCGCACGAAGACAAAGCCAAGGCGCAGATCCAGCACGAGCTCGGCATCATCGAGCAGCTCGGCTTCCCCGGCTACTTCCTGATCGTCTGGGACATCGTCCGCTTCTGCAACGACCACGACATCCTCTGCCAGGGTCGCGGCTCGGCCGCGAACTCCGCCGTCTGCTACGCGCTCGGCATCACGAAGGTCGACTCCGTCGCCAACGGCCTGCTGTTCGAGCGCTTCCTCGCCCCGGACCGCGACGGCTACCCGGACATCGACCTCGACATCGAGTCCGACCGCCGCGAAGAAGCCATCCAGTACGTCTTCAAGAAACACGGCCGCCTGAGAACCGCGCAGGTCGCGAACGTGATCACCTACCGCGCCCGGTCCGCGGTCCGCGACGCCGCCCGCGCGCTCGGCTACTCACCGGGCCAGCAGGACGCCTGGAGCAAGCAGATCGACCGCTGGGGTGCGTTGCGCAGCACCGAAAAGGACCACGACCACGACATCCCGGACGAAGTCATCCAGCTCGCGTTCGCCCTCGAGGACTTCCCGCGCCATCTCGGCATCCACTCCGGCGGCATGGTCATGTGCCAGGAGCCGGTGAGCCAGGTCGTGCCGGTCGAGTGGGCGCGGATGGAAAACCGCAGCGTCATCCAGTGGGAGAAGGAAGACTGCGCGGCCGCCGGGCTCGTCAAGTTCGACCTGCTCGGCCTCGGCATGCTCTCGGCGCTGCACTACATGCTCGACCTCGTCGAGGAGCACAAGGGCGAGAAGATCGACCTCGCCGAGCTCGACCTCACCGACGAGAACATCTACGACATGCTCTGCCGTGCCGACGCGATCGGCGTGTTCCAGGTCGAAAGCCGTGCGCAGCTGGCCACCTTGCCCCGCCTCAAACCCGACAAGTTCTACGACCTCGCCGTCGAAGTCGCGCTGATCCGGCCGGGTCCGATCCAGGGCGGCTCGGTGCACCCGTACATCCGCCGCAAGCAGGGCGTCGAGGAGTGGGACTACGACCACCCGCTGCTGGCGACGGCCCTGGAGAAAACCCTTGGCGTGCCGCTGTTCCAGGAACAGATGATGCAGATCGCGCTGGACGTCGCGAACTTCACCGCGGCGGAGGCCGACCAGCTGCGGCACGCCATGGGGTCGAAGCGGTCGGACCGGAAGATGGACCGGCTCCGGCAGCGGTTCCTCGAAGGCGCCACCGCGAACGGCGTCGAAGAAGAGCTCGCGAAGAAGATCTTCTTGAAGCTCAAGGCGTTCGCGAACTTCGGCTTCCCGGAGAGCCACGCGCTGAGCTTCGCGCACCTGGTGTTTTCCAGTGCCTACTTCAAGTTCTACCACCCGGACGCGTTCCTGGCGGGCCTGCTGCGCGCCCAGCCGATGGGGTTCTACTCGCCGCAGTCGCTGATCGCCGACGCGCGGCGCCACGGCGTCACCGTGCACGGCCCGGACATCAACCGCAGCCTGCCGCACGCCACGCTGGAACCGTTGCCGGACAACGGACACGCCGTGCGCACCGGGCTGAGCACGGTCCGGCTGATCGGCGAGGAGCTCGCGAAGACGATCGTCGCGGAGCGGCAGGAGAACGGCGAGTTCACCGACATGGCCGACGTCGCGCGCCGCGTGCGGTTGAAGACCCCGCAGATCGAGGCGCTGGCCACCGCGGGCGCGTTCGCCGGCTTCGGCGGCGACCGCCGTCAGGCGCTGTGGACCGCGGGCGCCGTCGCGGGGGAGCGCCCGGAGAAGCTGCCGGGCCTGGTCGGCACGCAGGCCCCGGTGCTGCCGGGCATGGACGGCCTCGACATCGCGGCGGCGGACGTCTGGGCGACCGGCGTCTCCCCGGACACGTTCCCGACGGAGTTCATCCGCGACCGCCTCGACGCGCTGGGCGTCGTCCCGGCGAGCGGGCTGGCCGGCCTCGAAGACGGCGCCCGGGTGCTGATCGGCGGAGCGGTGACCCACCGCCAGCGCCCGGCGACGGCGGGCGGGGTCACGTTCCTCAACATCGAGGACGAGACGGGGATGGTCAACGTGATCTGCACGCTCGGGCTGTGGCAGCGCTACCACCGCGTGGCGCGGGCGAGCCCGTCGCTGCTGATCCGCGGAGTGGTGGAGAAGGCCGACGGCGTGGTCAGCGTCCTGGCCGACCGGGTCGAGGCACTGCCGATGCGCATCAAGGCGAAGTCGCGGGACTTCAGGTGAGGCGCGCGATCGTGATGATCTCGGGGCTCGCCTCGGTCACCGGGGTGCGGTCCCAGTAACCGTACTGCTCCGCCACGACCAGCCCGGCCTCCTCGAGGAAGCCGGAAAGTGTTGGCACGTCGAGAAACCGGAGCGTGCTCTCGCTGTAGCGCGGCGCGTCCCAGTCCGGGCTCTCGTACGTCGTCGTGAAGCTGACGCACCCGTTCTCGAACGGGCCGGTGTCGTTCCACGACCGCACCGAACCGGTTTCCCACACGGTTCCCGGTGTCCAGCGCTCCCAAGCGCGGGCGGCGGGGTTGCGGGTTTCGAAGCCGAACCGGCCGCCGGGGCGCAGGGCGCGCCGGACCGCCGCGAACGCCGTCCGCAGCTCCTCGTCGGTGAGCAGCACCTGGAACGCGTGCCCGGTCATCACGGCGAAGTCGAACTCGCCGCGCCAGGAGACGGTCGACAAGTCGCCGTGCACCCACTCGACGTCGTCGCGGCGGCGGGCCTGGGCGAGCATGCCCGCGGCGGGGTCGAGCCCGACGAGCCGTCCGGTGTGGCCGGACTCGCGCGCCCAGTGCAGCAGCGAGCCCGTCCCGCAGCCGACGTCCAGCACGGACTCGGCCGCCATGAGCATCGGCTGGTAGAACGCGAAGTCCCCGGACCGCGGGTTCAGCGCGTCGTACAGCGCGGCGAGGTCATGATCGGCGAACTGGTGGTCGGGCATGCCGTCACGGTAGTGCCAGGCCCAGCAACTCCGGCCGCGCCGCCAGCTCCCGCCAGTACCGCCCCGGATCGGCGACCAGCCGGCGACGGTCCAGGTCCAGCAACCCCGACACCGAAGACACCGAAGCGACCAAAGTCCCGTCCGGCGCGACGAACTCCTGCTCCACCCGCGAAGTCTTCCCCGCACCCCACTTGAACTCGCAGCTGACCGAAACCTCGCCCTGCGCGACCAGCTCGCGGTGGAACCGGACCGTCGTCTCCAGGTTGACCGGGCCGATCCGGCGGGCGCTCAGCTCGGCCAGGTCGATGCCGGCCGCCTGCACGCACGACCAGCGTGCGTGGTCGGCGTAGGCGAGGTACGCCGGGCCGCGGACGTGGCCGTTCGCGTCGATGTCGTCACAGCGGACCGCGATCGTGACTCGGAACATGCCGTCGATCGTGGCTCGGCGGGCCGGGTGGTGTCTGGAACTTTTCGGCCACCCGCACCAGCGCCGCCGGGGACGAACCGGCCAGCCGACGGCATTCGCGGCCCAGGTGGGACTGGTCGGCGTACCCCAGCTCGGCCGCGACGCGCGCCAGCGACGTCCGGCCGGCAGCGAGTGGCTCCAGCCGGCGCAGGAACCGCTGGAACCGCCGCACCCGATGCAGCTGCTTCGGCCCGGCGCCGACCGCGTGCACGAAGTGCCGCCGCAACGCGCGTTCGCTGATTCCCACCGCGACCTCGGACGTCCGAGTGGCCGTGCCCAGAGCGTGGACCGCCGCCAGCACCCGCCGGTCCGGAGCCGCCCTTCGCCGCGCGACGAGCGCTTCGAGGATCCCGCGCTGCGCCTCGGGATCCGACGACGCGAGCTGTTCTTCGGCGCGACGCGCGTCCGCGCCCCACAGCTCTTCGAGCCGGGTCACCGGGGGCAGCGCCGGCATGGCCGTGCCGAGCACCGCGGCCGCGGCCCCGCACCGCAGCCGCACGCCGACCCGCGAGGCGGCCGCCGGGACCCACAGCCGCAGCGGGGCGCCGACGGTGACGACCAGGGTGAGCGCGACGCCGTCCCAGACGAGGTCCGCGCAACCGTCCGGCAGCACGCGCAGCGGCCGCGCCCAGCCGGTGTCGCCGTGCCAGCCGCAGGCCAGCACGTCCGCCAGCGCCGGCGGCGGCGCCACCTCGCGGTACGCCGACCGCGCCCTGGCGACCGCCAGCGGGCGCAACGGAACTCCCATGACTTCAGTATGCAGCGGCCAAGAACTGGCCTATATCGCCGTTACCTTCGGCAGCACCAACGAAGGAGGAACCATGGTCAACCCCGTTCCCGACGGCTACACGACGGTCACCCCGTGGCTCATCGGCCGCGACACCGCCGCTCTGATCGACTTCCTCGAGCGGGCCTTCGACGCCGAAGAAATCGCCCGGGTCGTCGGCGAGGACGGCAAGATCGGGCACGCGGAGGTCCGCGTCGGCGACGCGGTCGTGATGGCCTTCGACTCGCCCGACGGCTGGGCCGACACCCCGGCCTTCCTGCGGCTCTACGTGCCCGACAGCGAGGAGACCCAGCGGCGCGCGATCGCGGCCGGCGCCACCGAGGTGACCCGCCAGACGGTGCTGTTCTTCGGCGACCGCGTCGGCCGCGTGCGCGACCCGTTCGGCAACCTCTGGTGGATCCAGACGCGGCTGGAGGACCTGGACGAGGCCGAGCTGGCGCGTCGCGCGCAGCTGCCCGAGTACGTCGAGGCGATGAACTACGTCCAGGGCGTGCGGCTCTGATCGGATGTGGCACCCTGGGCCCGTGCTGGAGACCGGGGAGGACTACCGCGAAGCGGGGTTGTCGGGGCAGTGGTGGGAAAAGCGGCGGTTCACCGGCTGCGACTTCACCGGCGCGGACCTGAGCGGGCTGCGGACCCGCGGCTGCACCTTCGACGACTGCGTGTTCAGCCGGGCCGACCTCTCACGCTCGCGCCACGACGCCTCGGCGTTCCGCTCGTGCACCTTCGAGCGGACCGTGCTGGCCGAGAGCCGCTGGACGTCGTGCTCGCTGCTCGGGACGTCGTTCACCGACAGCGGGTTCGTCGGGATCGCGCTCACCGAATGCGACCTCTCGCTGGCGTCCTTCGCGAAGGCGCGGCTGCGCAAGCTCGGGCTGTCCGGCCTGCGCTTGCGTGAAGCGAACCTGATGGAGGCCGATCTCTCCGGCGCCGACCTGCGCGGCAGCGACCTGACCGGCGCCCGGCTGCAGGGCGCGAAGTTCGAAGGCGCCGACCTGCGTGGCGCCCGGCTCGACGCGAACGCGCTGGTGCAGGCCAACCTTCGCGGGGCCGAAGTCGACGTCGAGACAGCCATCGCCTTCGCCGCCGCGCACGGGCTCGTCGTCCGCTGAACCGACGGAGACCGGCCGCCGAAGCCGCCGGTCTCCGCGGTGAACCTCAGTCGATCGGCGGTTCGCCCGGGTCGAGCTCGATCAGGTCGCCCTCGGCGAGCAGCTCCTCGATCGACGTCGGCAGCAGGTACGCCGACCCGCCGCCCGGCTGGTTGAACCACGGGATCGCGACGCCGGCGAGCGTCTCCAGCGGCCGCTGCACCCGGTAGACGTGGTACGGGCGGTTGATCCACTCCGGCACCAGCGACCGCTCGGCGAACGGCGTGCCCGCCGCGTACGTCAGGTTGCCGTTCGGGCCGCCGAAGCGGTCCAGCTCGCTGCCCGCGGGCAGCTCGCGCAGCTCCTTGCCGCGGAACAACGTCAGCGGCGGCTCACCGGCCATCGGCGAGATCGGCCACTGCTGCTGGCCACCGCCACCGCCACCACCACCGCCGTTGACGGCGGCCGGTCGGGCCGGCTCCTCGCGCCGTGGCGGCGCGGGGGGCGCCGGCGGCGGCACCGGCGGAGCGCCCTGGGGCACCGCCGGGGCGAGCACGGTCGGCGCCGCCTGCGGCGGTTC
>NZ_JAMXQV010000044.1 GCF_024703995.1 Amycolatopsis iheyensis
ACCGCCAGCTCAAACGCGCGTTCTTCCTCGCCGCCTTCGCGGCGCTGTCGGATCCGACCAGCAGGGCTTACTACGACCGCAAACGGGCTGAGGGCAAGAAACACAACGCCGCCCTGATCTGCCTGGCTCGCCGCCGCTGCGACGTCCTCTACGCCATGCTTCGCAACGGCACCCACTACCGCCAACCCGAACCGGCCACCACAGCGGCTTGACAACCAGATAGGGACACCCCCCGGACATCCCTTCTGCCTCTGGACTCGTGAATGACGTGACGCCCCGCGTTCGATCGGTCACAGGATCCGCTATGTTCGGCTGAGGTCCTGTTTCCGGCGAACGGAGTGAGTCCTGTGGGGGTGCACCGGATCTGGCACCACGGACTGGTCCCCACCGAGGGGAAACGCCCCCTGGATGCCTTGCGCAGCAGGCTGATCACGCGTCAGCGGCAGCGCGGCGACTACACGCTCACCGATCTCGGCTCCTCCGACGACGGCGGCTCGCGCCGCGCGGACCTGAAGTTCGCGTGGACCGGCGGCGAAGGCCGCTACTCCGTTCAGGTATTGCTTTCCCTGTGCTACCACGCGGGTGAGGACCGCGTGACGTGGTTGCTGGCGGCGGCGTGCACGCGGCCGTGGCGCAGCTGCCACGAAGCGCCCGCGCACCGGATCGGCTTGGAGGAGCTCGGCGCCAGCGGCAATGACGAGATCCCGATCGAGGCACCCGTGCTCGCGATGCGCGGCTGGTCCCGCGAGGAGTGCGACCGCGTCGCCGAGCTGCTCGGCGAGGCACTCATGGCGTCCTGGCGGACGTCGGCGGTGCTGCTGCTCACCGAACCGCCGACCGTGCCGGTCGAAGGCTGGCCCGGGCTGGTCAACGTCTTCGACGTCGACGACCGCTTCCGTCGCACGCTCAACCAGCACCTGCCGCTCGGCTGCGTGGTCCCGCTGGGCGCGCGGCTGTACGCGGCGCCGTGCGACCAGCTGCCCGACTTCGTCGAAACCGGCGGCCCGGTGTCCGGCGAGGCGCTCGAAGGCGCCATCACGCGGCTCATCCAGACCCGCGGCCGCACCCCGCTGCCCGAGGAGTGGGCGGACGTGCCGAGCGTGCGTGCCTTCTACGACGGCGATCCGTTCGCCTCGCCGAAGCGGGAGCCCGACGCCGAGCTGGCCGCGAAGCTCGGCCGGGCCCAGCGCGAGCTCGCCGAGGCGCGGGGCGTGCTCACCATCCTGCGCAAGAAGGTCAAGATCGCGACGGCCGAGCGGGATCGGCAGGCCGGTGAGGTGAAGGTGCTCCGCGACCGGCTGGCGGAGCTGACCGCGGTCGACGTCGGGTGCCTGCGGGCGCAGCTCGCGCGGCTGCAGGAAGAGGCGGACGACTACGCGCGCGCGTTCGAGGAGACCGAAGCCGAGCGCGACGAGCTCAGACGCGTCAACGGCCTGCTGGCCGGCACGCTGGTCCGCTGCCACGGCGCCGACGACGAGGTCGCCGCCGCCGAACGCCCGCCGGCCGAGTTCCCGAGCTTCGCCGAGCTGATCGCGTCCGCCACAGCGACGCTCACCCGGCTCGCGATCACCGCCGAGCCGGCCCCGGCCGCGATCCTCGACCACCACCCGAAAGCCGCCGCGTGGCGCCGCAAGGCGTGGGACGCGCTGCGCACCCTCGACGCCTACGCGTGCGCGAGGACGTCGCTGCTCGACGCGGGCCAGGACCCCGGGCCGGAGCTGTCGGACGTGCTCGCGTTCGCCCGCACCGGCCAGCCGGGTTCGCTGATCAGCGCCAACATCATCGCGCTGGCCGAGTCCGACACCGTGACGACGAACGAGCGGCTCCGGCAGGCCCGCACGTTCCGCGTCGACCCGCGGACGAACCCGGCGGGCCGCGACTACTTCGGCGCGCACATCGCCTTGGAGCGCTTCAAGTCGCCGGCGCCGCGGCTGCACTTCCTCGACGACACCGACGGCACGGGCACCGTATACATCGGATACCTCGGCGCCCACCTGCCGACGTCGAAGACCAACTGAGCGAGAATCACGCGCATGACGCGACGAAAGGACCTGGCCTACTGCCGGATCGTCCGGGACGGCCGGGTGCTGTTCCTGCGCCGCGCGCCCGGTGTGTTCCTCGCCGGCCGGTGGGAGCTGCCCGGCGGCACGGTCGAGCCGGGTGAGCCGTTCGAGGAGACGGCGGTCCGGGAAGTGGCGGAGGAGACCGGGTTGAGCGTCCGCGTCACTGGGGAGCTCTCGCGCGATTCGTGGCCGGACGTCGCGGGCCGCGCGCTCGAAATCCACGCTTTCTTTTACACCGCCGAAGAAAATGGCGAAGGTGACGTGGTGCTCAACCCCGGCGAGCACGACGATTTCGCCTGGCTGACCCCCGCGGAAGCGGCCGATGTCGACATGGCGGCGCACTTCCGCCGATTACCGGCCTACTGAGGGTTCAGATACCGCAGGAGCACGCTCGAACCGTCCGTCAGCACGGAAGCCAGCTCCAGCTTCGCGGGATCGATCGCGCCGCCCAGCGCGGCCCGGCTCGCGGTTCCGGACACCAGGAACGGCGCCACCGTGAGCCGGAATTCGTCGACCACGCCGGCCGCGATCAACGACCCGAACAACCGCGGCCCGCCTTCGCAGTCGATCCGCCCCAGGCCTTCGGCGACCAGAGTCGCGACGGCCAGTTCGGCCGACACCTCGGTTTCGCCGACCACGAACACCCGCGCGCCGTTCGCCGCCCACGCGTTGCGCAGCTCCACCGGGGCGGCCGCGCAGGTGAAGACGATCGTGGGGACCGCCGCCTTGGTGATCACGGGCGCGTCCGGGGGCAGCGACCGCCCGGTCGTCACGACCGCGACCGGCGCGATCGGCGCCAGCCCGAACCGGCGCCGCCGGTCGGCCGACGGCTCGTCCGGGCGCATGCCTTCGAACCCCTCGGCCACCGCGGTGCCCGCGCCGAGCAGCACCACGTCCGCGAGGTCGTTGCCGAGCCGGTAGACGATCCGGTCGGCCGGGGTCGACAGGCTCGCCGACCGCCCTTCGACGGCGATCGCGCCGTCGGTGCTGGAGACGAAGTTGACCGCGAGCCACTTGGGGTCGGCCGGGTAGGTGTAGAGCTGTTCGAGTTCGTGGTCGTCCAGGCCCCGCTCGACCGGCCAGATCTGCCGGATCACGCCCATGACAGGGCCTTCGCCGCGTGCATCGCACTCTCCCCGCTGGACGTCCCGGACGTCGCGATCATAAGCGGACCGGCAGGTGAGCGCTCTTCGCCGGCAGGTGGCGGGGCATCGTCGCCGGGCCACCCGACCCGTGGCGGACTCCTCAGGAGGCGATGGCCTCGTTGATCGCCAGCAGCTCCTGAGCGGTGCGCGTGGCGGTGAATTCGATGACGTCGTACCGGGCGAGCCGCTGGACCACGAACGGGTCACTGGCGAGCACCGCGTCGAGCTTGCCGCGCAGCATCGACCGGGTGAGGATCACGTGGTCGGCGGCGCCGGTTCCCTTTCCGGAAACCAGGAAGATTCCCTTCGTGAATTGTTTGCGCAACCATTCGGAATGATCCGGGAGCGCGTAGTCGACTTCTGTGTCCGGGGCCGTGTAGGCCAGCAGGGCTATGTACATGCTGTGATGGTAGAACTCTTTCGGTCCCACCGCATCCGCCTGGCGTGTGGCGCCCGGAACACAATATCCGGGTCAAGAAAATCGGCTTATTCTTTACGTTTGCTTTTTCGATCTTCTCCTTCCTTGCCGCACAACACCGCCGTACGCCTGTCGTCGTACGCCGCGGTACCGCCCTCGGGCCGACGCGGTGACTCCGGTCCACGGGCGACACTTCGGGTCATGAACGCAGTGACCCGCATCTGGCACGACGGCCGGCGCGCCGAACGCGCCGCCTACGCCGTCGGCGCGGCGTTGTTCGTGAGCGGCCTCGTGCACGCGATCGTGCTCCTCGCCACCGGCGGCTCGTGGCTGGGCCCGCTGTCGATGCGCAAGGCCGTCACGTTCGGCCTGTCCTTCGGCCTGACGCTCGCTTCGGTCGCCTGGGCGACGTCGTTCCTCACCCTCCGCGCCCGGCTGCGCACGATCCTCCTCGGCGCGTTCACCGCCGCGAGCGTCGCCGAAGTCGTGCTCGTCAGCATGCAGACCTGGCGCGGGGTGCCGTCGCACTTCAACTTCGAGACGCCGTTCGACAACGTCGTGTCGATGACGCTCGCCGCGGGCGGCGGGGTGATCATCCTGACCGTCATCGGCTTCACCGCCGCCGCGCTGGTCGAGCCGGGCCCGGACGCGCCGAGCCTGCGCTTGGCCGTCCGGGCCGGGCTGGTCGTGCTGCTGGTCGCGCTGGCCACCGGCGCGGTGATGATCGCGCGCGGGGTAGTGCTGGCGCGCGGCGGCGACCCGCAGGGCGCCTACACCACCGCCGGCTCGCTCAAGCCACTGCACGCGGTCGCGATGCACGCGATCCTCGTGCTGCCCGCGCTGGCCTGGGTGCTGCGGTTCAGCCGCTGGCCGGAGGCGCACCGGCTGCGGGTCGTGGTGCTCGCCGTCGTCGCCGACGCCGTGCTCACCGCCGTGATCGGGATCGAGTCCTTCACCGGCGTCGACCCGCTCGCCGCGCCGCTGCCGGTCCTGGGCTTGTCGGCGCTCGCCGCCGCGGCGCTGGCGGGCTGCGGGTTGTACGCCTTGACCGGTGTTGAACCGGCCGTCCGATTCGCACGTGTCCCCAGCGGGAAGGCAAGGGGCCGGTAAAGCGGCGGACGGAGACCACGCGTGCGGCACGGTATGACCACCAGCGGCCTTTTCCAGCAGAGCGCCGCCCACAGCCCGTCGTTCTTCTCCGTGGCCAGGGCGATGGGCCAGCACGCGGACGACCTGGCGGACTTCTGCATCCCCTGCAACCCGTACTTCCCCACCGACGAGATGTTCGGCGAGCTGGAGCGCAACCTCCGCACGATCCTCAAGTTCTACCCGAGCGACGCCGGCGCGATCACCGCGCAGCTGGCGAGCGTGTTGCGGCTCAACCCGTCGACGATCTCGCTGGCCAACGGCTCGACCGAGCTGATCACCTGGATCGACCGGCTGCTGGTCGACGCCAGCGTCGCCGTGCCGATCCCGACGTTCGGCCGCTGGACCGACCAGCCGCTGGAGACCGGCAAGCGCGTCGACATGTTCCTGCTCAAGGAGTCCGACAACTTCGAGCTCCGCGTCGACGAGTACGTCGAGTTCATCAAGCGCCGCGGCTCCCGGGTCGCCGTCCTGTGCAACCCGAACAACCCCGACGGCGGCTACCTGCCGCGCCGCGAGGTGGTCCGGTTCATGGACGCCCTGGAGGACCTCGACCTCGTGGTGATCGACGAGTCGTTCATCGACTTCGTCGAGGTCGAGCTGAACCCGTCGGTGGCCGCCGAAGCCGTGGTGCGGCCGAACGTCATCGTGCTGAAGAGCCTCGGCAAGAACTTCGGGCTGCACGGCATCCGGTTCGGCTACCAGGTCTCGAACCCGGCGCTGACCCGCAAGCTGTCGGGCGCGCTGCCGAAGTGGAACCTGAACTCGCTCGCCGAGACCGTGATCTTCATGCTCGCCGGGCACCGCGCGGAGTACGAGGACAGCCTCAAGAAGCTCGCGCTCGACCGGTTCATGATGAACTCGCAGCTGAACCAGTTCCCGGAGCTGACGGTGTTCCCGTCGCAGGCGAACTTCCTGCTCGTGAAGCTGCCGAACGCCGTCGACGGCGCCGAGCTGTGCGACTACCTGCTCGCCGAGCACCACCTGCTGGTGCGCCAGTGCGGCAACAAGATCGGCATGACCAGCCAGTTCATGCGCTTCGGGGTGCGGCCGGACACCGAAGTCGAGCGGCTGGTCGAAGGCCTGCGCGGGGTCGAGCGCCTCGGCGGCGGCCGGCACACCACGCCGACCATCGAGCTGGTCTCGCACTCCCGCGAGCCGGAACGGTCGATCAGCTGAGCACCTGGGCCATGGCCGGCTCGACGGCGAACGACCGGCCGTTCGCCGCGCTCGACCGGTCCGGCCGCACCCGCCGCCTGCGCCGGCTCGCCGAAGCGGCGTTGACCGACTACGACGTCCCGGTGGCCCGGCTGACCCCGCTCGGCCACGGGCACAACACGACGTTCCGCGTCGACGGCGCGGACGGCCACCGGTACGTGCTGCGGGTGCAGCGCCCGGACGGGCCGAGCGCCGCGCAGGTCCGGTCGGAGATGGCCTGGCTCGCCACGCTCTGCCGCGAGACCGATCTCGTGGTGCCGCGGCCGGTGCCGACGCGGGCGCGCGACCTGGTCACCGTCGTCGCCGACCCGGCGGTGCCCGAGCCCCGCGCCTGCGTGCTCTGCCACTGGGTCGAAGGCCGGTTCGTCGACGAGCGGCTCAGCCCGCCGCAGCTCTACGCGCTGGGCGAGTTCACCGGCCGGCTGCACCTGCACGGCGCGCGAATGAACGGCCTCGACCGCGGCCGCGTCGACGACCTGACCGAGTTCGGCCGCTCGCAGGTCGACGGCTTCTCCGACGCGGTGCTCGAGCGGGCGGTCGCGCAGGCCGGCGGGGACGCGCGCGTCCGCGCCGCGGTCGAGCGGGCCCGCGCGGTGCGGGCCGAACTGGGGTGCGGCGCCGACGTCTTCGGCCTGGTGCACGGCGACCTGCGCCAGCACAACTACCTGTTCCGCCGGGGCCGCGTGCGGGCGATCGACTTCGACGACTGCGGGTTCGGGCACTTCGCCTACGACCTCGCGGTGACGATCGGCGAGCTCGGGCACCTGCCGCAGCGGGCGGAGCTGCGGGCCGCGTTGCTGGACGGCTACCGGTCGGTGCGCCCGGACGCGGCCACGACCGACCGCGCCGTCCTGGCGGCCTTCGCGGAGCTTCGCCAGGCCCAGCTGCGGCTCCGCTGAAAGCGTCACTTTCCCTACGAAAGTGCCGCGTTACAGCCTGGCGCTACAATTGCTACATGGCCGGACGATCGAGCGACGCCACCAGCACCCGCGACCGCCTCCTGCTGGCGGCCGGGCAGCTCCTGCACGAAGCGGATGGCGGGCCGGTGTCGACGCGGGCGATCTGCGAGCGCGCGGGCGTCCAGGCGCCGACGCTCTACCACCACTTCGGCAGCAAGCAGGGCCTGCTCGACGCCGTGGTGAACTACGGCTTCACCCAGTACGTCCAGGCGCCCGCGCCGGGTGGCGACCCGGTCGCGCGGATCCGCGAGGGCTGGGATCGGCACGTCGGCTACGGCCTGGAGAACCCGCAGTTCTACGTGCTGCTCTACGGCCAGATCGAGGCCGGCAAGCCGTGCAACCTCACCTCGAGCGCCGAGGCGATGCTGCTGGAGCTCTTCACGCCGCTGGCGCGTGACGGCCGGCTGCGCGTCGAGGCGGCGGAAGCCGCCCGGCAGTTCGCGGCGGCGAACAGCGGCGTCACCCTCAGCCTGATCGCCCAGCCCGAGGGATCCCGGGACCTCGCGATGTCCGCGCAGGTCCGGGACGCCGTCCTGGCCGGGCTGCTCACCGGACGTCCCGCCGAGGACTCGTCCACGAGCGCTCTCGCGGTCGCTTTGTCGACCGCGCTCGCCGACGACGTCGAGCAGCTGACGACCACCGAGCGGCACCTGCTGCGGGAGTGGCTGCACCGCCTCTCGAACTGACGCCGCTACATTTGCTACATTGAGCCCTATGACAAATGTAGTGAACCTCGGCACCTACGGCGTCTTCCTGTCCCCACACCGCGACGACCCCACGCGCAAGCAGCACGCCATCGCGGCGGACCGGCTCGGCTACGGCACCGCCTGGCTCGGCACCGGGCGCGCCTCGATCAGCGACCTCGCCTTCGTCGAGGACATCCTCGCCTCGACCGAGCGGATCACCGTGGCGACGGCGATCGTGAACGTCTGGGCCGACGAGCCGGAGGCGCTGGCCGCGTCCTACCACCGGCTCGCCGACCGCTACGGAAAGCGCTTGCTGCTGGGCATCGGCGTCGGCCACCCCGAGTCCGTCAGCGAGTACCACAGCCCGTACGACACGCTCGTCGGCTTCCTCGACCGGCTCGACGCGGCCGGCGTGCCCGCCGAGGCCCGGGTGCTCGCCGCGCTCGGCGACCGGGTGCTGAAGCTCGCCCGGGACCGCACCGCGGGCGCACACCCGTACCTCGTCCCGGTCGCGCACACCGCGCACGCCCGGTCGGTGCTCGGCGCGGGCAAGATCCTCGCGCCGGAGCAGAAGGTCGTGCTCGGCGAGCCCGAGGAGGCGCGCGAAGTCGGCCGCGCCTTCATCCGCGACCCCTACCTCGGGCTGCGCAACTACGTGAACAACCTGCGGCGCCACGGGTACACCGAAGCCGACGTCGCCGGCGGCGGCAGCGACCGGCTGATCGACGACCTCGCGGTGCACGGCACCCCCGAGGAGGTCGCGAAGCGGCTTCGGTCGCATGTGGACGCCGGCGCCGACCACGTCGCCGTCCAGGTGATCGGCCGCTCCGCCGAGGTGGAGGCCGAAAACCACCGGCGGCTGGCCGAAGTGCTGCTGTGATCAGCCGGGCGCGGGCAGCAGCGCGTTCAGCGCCTTGACCACGGTCTGCTCCTCGTAGGCGAAGTGGGTGTCCAGAAGGGACGCCAGCCGGTCGAGCTCCGCACGCAGCCGGGCGGGGTCGGTTTCGGTGTCGACGAGCCGCCGGATCTCCTCCTGGATCCGGGCGACGGCCACGTGTTCCTCGCCCAGCTTCGTCAACGTGGGCGCGAGCGCCGGGAACTGCCGGGCCAGCATCGGGAAGATCGCCGTGTCCTCGCCGGTGTGGTGGCGGGTGAGCGCCGCGCAGAAGCCGAGACACCGCTCACTCAGCTGCCGAGAAGTGCCGTCTCGCAGTTCCTTCAGCTCGGCGCGGAGCCAGTCGTGCACTTCGGCGAGCCAGTCGCCCATGCGGCGCACCCGGTCGAGCCGGTGCAGCTCGAGCACGGGCAGGAGCCGGGGAGTTCGCGCCTGGTAGGCCGCGAACCCCGGCTCCCGCTCGACGATCGTGGCGAACAGCGCGTCGCGATCAGGGACGATGGCGGCCATCGCCTCGAACGTTTCGGTGCCGGTTTCCACCGTCACCAAAGGGTTGTGGCGGATGTTGTGGTACCAGGCCGGGTGCTTCGGCGAGCCCATCGCCGACGCGACGACGACCAGGCGGCCGTCGATGTCCAAGGCACCCAAGGTGACGCGGTGCCGTCGGCCGGTGCGGGCACCGGTCGTGGTGAGCTGGATCAAGCTGGTCCTTTCCGATGAAGTGATCACCGGAGGCCGTGAAGCGACACGGAACGGGCGCACGAAGGGCACACTTCTGCCAGGGAAGGCAGAACGTGTCGATTCAAGGGGGCTGAGTAGCCACTACCTCCGTGCGTAGGCCCATCCGGGGCGCGCTTTCACGCTAGCACAGGATCAGTGGGCTTCGGCGGCCTTTCGCGCATCCTCGGCGGCCGTGTCGGCCTGCTCGTAGGTTTCCTTTGCCTGCTCGAACTCCGCCGTCGCGCGCTCGGCGCGTTCCTCGGCCTCGGCGAGGCGGGTGCGGAGGTCCTCGACGCGGGCGGTGGCCTGCTCGGCCGCGCGCTCGGTGCGGACGAGGTCGCGCTCGGCCACCGCGCGTTCCTTGGCCAGCTCGGCGGCCTCCTTGCGCAGCCGCTCGCGTTCGGCGCGGGCGCGTTTGCGTTCCTCTTCTTCGCGCCGGTGGTCCTTTTTGGGCTTGGCCGGTTCGGCTTTTTCCACCAGCTTCGCCGGGCGCTTGCCACTCGAGGGCGGCGCGCTCGCGGCGAGGGTGAACCACTGGTCGGTGTCCTGGTGCGCCACCGACGTCAGGCGCCCGGCGACGGCGAGCTCCGCGGTGCCGGGGTCGGCCGCGACGGCTTCCAGGGTGGCCTCGACCTCGCGGGACACGGTGTCGCTCATCGACGGCAGCCCGTGCACGATCCGCCGGACGAGGTCGCCGCGGCGGCGGGTCAGGGCACGCAGGTCGTCGCCCGCGAGGCGGCTGTGCGCGTCGCGCAGCTCGTCGCCCAGCTCGGCGAGCTCCCGCAGCTCGTCCGGGTCGTCCCTGGCCAGGCGGTTGACGATCGCCGCGGCCGTGGTCGGCTTGCGCAGCTCGCGGATCTTCGCCGCGAGGTCGGCGTCGCCCTCGGCCTTCGCGGCCTTCGCCGCCGCGTTGCGCGCGCTGACGAACTCCGCGAGGTCACCCCCGTAGAGCTCGCCGGCCACCGTGTCGAAGTCCATCGCACTCCAGCGAACCACATCGGACTGGTGCGAGCACCTGCGACGAGTCATCATCGGGGGCATGTTCTTCGATCTGGGTGTCCGGGACTTCCTCGACCGCGCGGAAACGGTGTATCCGGACCGGGTCGCGGTGGTCGACGAGCCGAACCAGGCCGCGCCGAGCTGGGGTTCGCTGACCTACCGCGAGGTGGCGCAGCGGGCCAGGGCCCAAGCCGCGAACCTCGACGCGCTGGGTGTGCCGGTGGGCGGGCGCGTCGCGATGGTGTCGCACAACGCCGCGCGGCTGCTCACGTCGTTCTTCGGGGTGTCCGGCTGGGGCCGGATCCTGGTGCCGGTGAACTTCCGGCTCGCGCCCGCCGAGGTCAAGTACATCGTGGAGCACTCGGGCGCCGAGGTGCTGATCGTCGACCCGGAGCTGGCGCACCTGCTCGACACCGTGACGGCGAAGCACGTGTTCGTCCTGGGCCGCGACGACGAAGCGATCTGGGGCGGTTCGGGGACGCCGCGACCGTGGGCCGGCGACGAGTCCGCGACCGCGACGATCAACTACACCTCGGGCACGACGGCGCGGCCGAAGGGCGTGCAGCTCACGCACCGCAACATCTGGCTGAACGCGGTGGTGTTCGGCCTGCACACGACGTTGCGCGACGAGGACGTCCTGCTGCACACGCTGCCGATGTTCCACTGCAACGGCTGGGGCATGCCGTACGCGGTGACCGGCCTCGGCGGGCGGCACATCGTGCTGCGGAAGGTGGACGGCACCGAGATCCTCCGCCGCATCCGGGAACACGGCGTCACGATCCTGTGCGCGGCACCCGCGGTGGTCACCGCGGCCCTGGACGGCGCGGCGACGTGGGAGGGCGAGATCCCGGGCCGCGACCGCGTCCGGATCGTGGTGGCCGGCGCGCCCCCGCCGACGCGCACGATCGAGCGCGTCCGGGCGGAGCTGGGCTGGGAGTTCATCCAGATCTACGGGTTGACGGAGACGGCGCCGCTGCTGACGGTCAACCGCATGCGCGAGGAGTGGGCGGACCTGGACCCGCACGAGCAGGCCCGCCTGCTGGGCCGCGCGGGCACGCCGGCGCTGGGCGTCCGCATCGACGTCGACACGGACGGCGAGGTGCTGGCCCAGTCGAACCACAACCTGGACGGCTACTGGGAGAACCCTGCGGAGACCGCACGCGTGCAGGAGGGCAACTGGTTCCACACGGGCGACGGCGGTTCGTTCACCGACGGCTACCTGACGATCGCCGACCGCAAGAAGGACGTGATCATCTCGGGTGGCGAGAACGTTTCGTCGATCGAGGTGGAGGACGCGCTCAACTCCCACCCGGCGGTCCGCGAGGCAGCGGTGATCGGCATCCCGGACGAGAAGTGGGGCGAGCTGGTGACGGCGCTGGTGGTCACTTCCTCGGAGGTGCCTGAGGTGTCTTCGGAGGAGCTGATCCAGCACTGCCGCTCGCACTTGGCCGGGTACAAGTGCCCGAAGCGCATAGAGTTCCTGGATGAGCTTCCTCGCACGGCGACGGGCAAGATCCAGAAGTTCAAGCTCCGCGAGCCCTACTGGGAAGGCCAGTCCCGCCAGGTCAACTGACCTGCGCTTCTTCTTCGACGCGGGGTCGGGCGCGGTGGTGTGGGGTTCACCGGGCCCGGCGGACCTCGCCGAGCTGCCGATCAGCTCGGCCCTGCACGCGACGCTGGACGACTTGGCCGCGCAGTACGACTCGTCGCTGAACTGGGACTACCCACCGGACCCGGGTCCCTGGCGGGAGGCACGGTGCGCGCGCTTCAACGCGGACGTGCGCGCTGCGTTGGCATCGCTGCGCGCGGAGCTGGGCCCGTCGTACGAGATCGCGGACGAGTTCGGCGAGCTGCACGAGGACCCGGACCTGGACCGGTACCTGGCCGACCCGAAGGGTTTCAAGCGCTAACGCACCAACCGGAAGAACGTCCGCACCTCCTCGGCGAACAGCTCGGGCTGCTCGTAAGCCGCGAAGTGGCCACCCCGCCCCAGCTCGTTCCAGTGCCGGATGTCCGGATACCGCCGCTCGGCCCACCGCCGTGAAGGCCGGGGCATCTCCTTCGGGAAGATCGAACACCCCGTCGGCACGTCCACCGTGTCGTCGGTCGACTCCGAAAACCAGCGCTGCACCTTCCGGATGCTCTCCCAGTACAGCCGCGCCGCCGACGCCGCCGTCCCCGTCAGCCAGTACAGCGTCACGTCGTCCAAGAGCTCGTCGCGGGTGAAGGGGAAGCCGTCCGACCAGGCGTGGAACTTCTCCACCAGCCAGCCGCACAACCCCACCGGCGAGTCCAGCAACGCATACCCCAGCGTCTGCGGCCGGGTCGACTGCAGCTCCGAATACCCGTCCTCCCACCGCGCGGCGTGCTCCAACGCCGACAGCGCCGCACGCTCCGCGGCCGTCAGGTCCGGGAACGTCGAGGGGTCCGGCGCCGCGATCGGCGGGTTCAGGTGGATGCCCGCCAGGTGCGCCGCGTCCTGCTGGGCCAGCGACGTCGTGATCGACGTCCCCCAGTCGCCGCCCTGGGCGCCGTAGCGCGAGTAGCCCAAGCGGGCCATCAGCTCGGCCCACGCCGACGCGATCCGCTCGATGCCCCACCCCGGCGACGACGGCTTGTCGCTGAAGCCGTAGCCGGGCAGCGACGGGATCACCAGGTGGAACTCCGCCGAGAGCAGGGGAATCACCTTCAGGAACTCCAGGACCGACCCGGGCCAGCCGTGCGTGAGGATCAGCGGCAACGCGTCCGGCCGAGGCGAGCGCACGTGCAGGAAATGGATGCCGAGGCCGTCGATTTCCGTGCGGTACTGCGGAAACCGGTTGATCCGCGCTTCCACGGAACGCCAGTCGTACCCGGAAGCCCAGTAGTCACACAGGGAACGCAGGTACCCCAGCGGCGTGCCCTGGCTCCAGTCGGCCACCGGCTCGGCCTCCGGCCAGCGGGCCCGGCGCACCCGCGCCCGCAGGTCCTCGAGATCGGCCTCGGGCACCTCGACCCGGAACGGCTTCACGCCGGCGCGTAGGTGAGCTGGACGACGCCGTTCCCGAACGTGGCCGATTTCTTCAGCTCCAGCGGGAAACCCGGCCCCGCCTGCGGGAACAGCCGCTTGCCCTCGCCCACGACCACCGGGTACAGCAGCAGGTTCAGCTCGTCGACCAGGCCTTCGGTCAGCAGCCAGCGCACCGCCGTCGTGCTGCCGCTGGTCATGATGTCACCGCCGGAAGACGCCTTCAGCGCGCGGACGGCCGTCGCCGGGTCGCCGGTCAGCAGCGTCGAATTGTTCCAGCTCACGTCGGACAACGTCGACGAGAGCACGTACTTCCGCACGGTGTTCATGAACTCGGCGCCCTCGTCTTCGACGGTCCGGCCGGGCCACGCCTCGGCGAACCCTTCGTAGGTGACCCGCCCGAGCAGCATCGCGTCGGCGGCGGCCATCCCGCTCCCGACGGCCTGGCCGATCTCGTCACTCCAGTACCGCAGCGACCACTTGTCGGGCGCCTCCACCACGCCGTCAAGCGAAATGAACAGGTTCGAAACAATCTTGCGCATGGGCCACTATAGACCGGCGGCCGGTCCCGACCGTCCACTCGCGACAGACTCCCGGACCCGCGCGCTGTCGGCCTCCGCCCGCGAACGCTCCGCCGCCGTCACCGGCTCCAGCCGCGCCGGGACGTCCTTGTGGTGCGGCGTGCCCGCGATCGGGTCGCGGTCCCGCGCGTCGGTCAGCAGGTTGATCCGCGGGCCGCTGACCACCCGGTCGCCGTGGGCGTCCGGGTGCGCCATGCCGTAACCGTGCGGCAGCGCCAGCTGTCCCGGCCGCAGCCCCGGGTCGGCCTCCGCGCGGACGACCACCCGCCCCGCCGGCGTCACCACCGCCACCCAGTCACCCGCCGAAGCGCCGATGGAAGCCAGCTCTTCGGGACGCGCGCGCAACGCGCCGTCCGGATCGGTGCGGCGCCAGCGCGGGTCGCGCAGGATCTGGTTCGCGTTGTGCGCCCGGCGCTGGCCGTTGAGCAGGGAGAACGGGAACGCCGGATCGGGCCGTTCCGCGGCCGGGTCCAGCGCGCCGAGCCAGTCCAGCAGCTCCGGCACGGCCAGCCGGATCTTCGCCCGGCGCAGCAGGCTCCACACTTCGTCCTGCTCGTGCGCCGAGAACGGCGTCGGGCCGGCCAGCACGCGCGCGAACAGCTCCTCACCCAGTTCCGCGCCGGACGCGGAACTGCCCAACGCCCGCTGCACCGGCACGGTCATCGTCTTCGCGGCCCGGTGACACCCCGCCCACAGCGGCGCGATCGACGCCGCGCCGTCGGGCAGCGACGCGCCCAGCGTCCGGTAGAGCAGCACCGGCAGGATCGCCGACCGCTCCGGCATCGCCTGCACCAGCGCGCCGATCCCCGCCTGCAGCTCCGCACGCGGTCCCGCGGCCAGCGAGGCCAGCACGTCCGACGGCGGCAGCACGCCGAGTGCGTCGAACAGCCGTGTGTAGATCTCGGCTTCCACCAGCGTGCCCGGCAACGGGTCGAGCAACGGCGGGCGCAGCTGGAAGTAGTTCGTCGGCCATTCGAAGGTGAAGAGCGTGAACTCCCACTTTTCGTGCTGGGACGCCGCCGGCAGCACGTAGTCCGCCAGCGCCGCGGTCTCGGTGTAGGCGACGTCGACGACCACGGACAGCTCGGCCGCCCGCACCGCGCGTTCGACCTCCCGCGTGCCCGCGAACGTGTTGGCCGGGTTCGACGACTCCACCCACAGCGCGCGCACCCGGTTCGGGTGCTCGGTGAGGATCTCCTCGGCGAGGGTGTTCGCCGGCAGGAGGCCGCCGATGTACTCGAACCCGGTGACCTCCGACCGCTGCCCGCTCGAAGACCCCCACAGCGGGAGCAGCCACGAGTGCAGGTTGTTCGTCCCGCGCCGGCCGAAGTGCCCGGTGACCAGGTACAGCAGCTTCTCGAGGTAGCTGTTGAGCGTCGAGTGCCGCCCCTGCTGGATGCCCAGCTCGACGCGCACGGTCATGGCGCGCGCCGCCAGGATCAGGTCGACGGCCGCCTCGACGTCCGCACGGGACACTTCGGCGTGCGCGATCCACTCGGCCACCGGGATCTTCCCCAGCACCGCGGCGACTTCCTCGAAGCCTTCGGTGCGCGTGGCGAGGAACTCCGCGTCCGCGCCCCCGCGTTCCAGCACGAGCGCCAGGATCGCGCCCAGCAGGTACGCGTCGGTGCCGGGGCGCAGCGGTAGGTGCAGGTCGGCGATCTCCGCGGTCTCGGTGCGCCGCGGGTCGATGACGATCATCTTGCGCGCGGGGTCGTTCTTGATCGTGTTGAGCGCGTGCCGCGCGTTGCTGAACCCGTGCGCCTGCCAGGGGTTGCAGCCGAGCACGAGCAGCAGGTCGCAGTGTTCGACGTCCTCGGCGGTGTGCACGAGGGTGGAGCCGAACAGCTGCCCGTTGACCCAGAAGTCGCCGGTCTTCTCCTGCGACAGCGCGTTGAAGTGACGCGTCGAGTTCATCCACTTCAGCAGCGACGCGCCGTACGCGCCGCCGGAGTGGTTGCCCTGGCCGCCGCCACCAACGTAGGCGAACGAGCCGGGCCGCCCGGCCGCGGTGTCGGCGTCCCGGATTTCGCGCAGCTTCGCGGCGATCTCGGCGAGCGCGGTGTCCCAGTCGATTGGCTCGTGGGTGCCGTCCGGACGACGACGCAGCGGCGTCGTCAGGCGATCGGCGTGGTCGCCGTACCAGGTCAGGCGTTGCGCCTTCTGGCAGAGGTAACCCTGCGAACGCGGATGTGCCTTGTCCCCGCGGACGCGGGTGATCTTCCGGCCGTCGAGCTGCACCTCCAGCCCGCAGTTGAGGTAGCAGAGGCTGCACGCGGTGCGCTGCCACTCGCCGGTCACAGCAGGTCCAGCGCGCGGCCGAGCGTCGTGAGACGCGCTTCGAGGGTTTCGCCGGCCGGGTAGAGCCGGACCGTGTCGATGCCGGTGTCGCGCCAGACGCGCAGTCGTTCCCGCACCATTTCCTCCGTGCCGATCAACGTCGTGGCCAAGACCATCTCGTCGGTGACGAGCGCGGTCGCGCCGTCACGGTCGCCGGCCTGCCAGCGTTCGCGGACCTCGGCGGCGACGTCGGCCCAGCCCTGGCGGCTGTAGGCGTTGTTGTAGAAGTTCGTGGTGGCCGAGCCCATCCCGCCGAGGCTGAAGGCGAGCTCCTTCTTCCGGCCGCCGACCATGACGCGCAGCTCGTCCTCGTTGTCCGCGAAGGCGACTTCGGCGCCCTGGCAGACGTCGATGTCCGCGCGCGTGCGGCCCGCCTTCGCGAGCCCGGCGTCGAGCGGCGCGAAGTACGCGTCGGCGCCTTCGGGCACGAAGCTGGTGCCGAGCCAGCCGTCCGCGACCTCGCCGGTGAGCTCCAGGAGCTTCGGCGACAGCGTCGCCAGGTAGATCGGGATGTCCGGGTTCGGTGTGGTGGACAGCCGCATCGGCCGCGTTTCGCCGGGCAGCGGGATCTCGAACGCCCGGCCGGTGAACGAAACCTTCTCCCCGGCGAAGGCCTGGCGGATGATCTCGACGGTCTCGCGCATCCGCGTCAGCGGTTTCGCGAACGGGACGCCGTGGAGTCCCTCGATGACCTGCGGCCCGGACGGGCCGAGCCCGAGCGCGAACCGGCCGCCGGAGAGGTCGGCCAGCGTCAGCGCGGCCTGGGCGATCGCGACCGGTGTGCGCGTGCCGAGCTGGATGATGCCCGAGCCGAGCTGGATCCGGTCGGTGCGGGCGGCGAGGTAGCCGAGCGCGGACGGCGCGTCCGAGCCCCAGGCTTCGGCGACCCAGCAGACGTCGAGGCCGAGCTTCTCCGCCTCGAGCACGAAGTCCAGCGTCGTGCGTGAATCCTTCGAGAACTCGACGGTCGTCGCGGTCCTCATCGGCCCTCGACCCGCTCCTTGATCGCGGCGAGGTTGCCGGTCATCGCGGTTTCGAACTCCCGCAGCCGCACGAAGACGATCTTCTGTTCCTTCTCGGGCATCCGGTCGATGGCGAACGACAGCCCGGACCGCCCCGGCCCCAGCTGCATCCACTGGCTCAGCCGGGTGCCGCCACCTTCGGGCGCCAGGGTGAACTTCCAGATCGCGCTCGGCTCGGCCGGGTCCGCGACGGCCCAGGCGAACACGCGCGGCTCTTCGTTCTCGACGACGAACGAGGTCGTCTCCCACTCGCCGAACGCGTCGTGCTTGCTGCGGCCGACGAACGTGCGTCCGGCCTCGCGCCATTCGACGGACTGCAGCTCCGCGCTCAGCGAGGGCATCAACGCGATGTCCGACACGACCGGCCAGACCGCCTCCGGGGCGGCGTCGATCCAGGTCGAGACCTCGGCCGTCGGCTTGTCCGCGTACCTCGCGCCGGTCCATTCCATCGTGGTCGCCACTCCTCCCGGATACGCTGCTGACCACGATAGTTGCGTAGATAGACCTACCCTGTCAACGTCACTCCTGCCGGGCGAACCGCGCCTCGACGTCCGGCCGCGTCGCCAGCCGCGGCGGGAAGCCGGGGCCGCGGCGCATCCGGGTGTCGTCCGGCGTCATCGGCTCGCGGCACTCGGCGCAAACGATTTCGGCGTGCGTGTCGTGCCCGCAGGCGAGGTGGTGCACGGTGATCGGCGGGCCGGCCTCGGCGGCGAGCCACTTGTCACCCCAGCGGGTCATCGCCAGCAGCACGGGATAGAAGTCGCGGCCCTTCTCGGTGAGCACGTAGTCGAAGCGCACCGGCTCGCTCTGGTAGGCGACCTTCTCCAGCAGCCCCTCCTCGACCAGCCGCTTGAGCCGGTCGGCGAGGGTGTTGCGGGCGATGCCGAGCGCCTGCTGGAACTCGTCGAAGCGCCGGACGCCGTAGAAGGCGTCGCGCAGGACCAGCGGGGTCCACCAGTCCCCGAGCAGGTCCATGGTGCGCGCGATCGAGCACGGCCACTGCGCGAACGATGTCCGTTTCATGCGGCCGAGCGTACGCCGTTTTCCAGAAGGACTCAGCAGGTCAGCCGCATGACGACCCGCCGCGCGGTCGGACGGCTCACCTCTTCGAAGCCCGCCGCGGCGAACACCCCGGTGGTGCCGACGAACAGCTCACCGGGCCACGCGACGGGCTTTCCCGGGTCGACGAGGATCGGATAACCCTCGATGGCGCGGGCGCCGCGCTCGCGGGCGAAGCCGACGGCCGCTTTCGCCAGCGCCGCGCTCACCCCGCGCCGGCGGAAGCCCTTGCGGGTGACGAAGCAGGTCACCGACCAGACTCCGTCGTCGGCCTTGTCTTCGTCGCGGCCGTCCCAGACGATCCGGCTGCCGAGCAGGCGCCGGTAGGCGGTGCGCGGTTCGACGGCGCACCAGCCGGCGGGCTCGCCGTCGAGGAAGGCGACGAGCCCGGTGGCGTGCTCGGTCTGTTCCCGGAGCCGTTCGGCGCGCTCTTCGGCGGTGCCGGACCGCCACTGCGCGGGCGTGTCCTTGAAGTACTGGCACCGGCACCGGGCCGGGTCGCCGCGGTCACCGAAGATCGCCTGCAGATCCGCCCACGACGCCTGGTCGACCGGGACGACAGTCAGCATTCCCCGACGCTAGACCAGGTGCCCCGTGGTCACCTCGACGTGGTCGGGCACCTCGTCGTGCGCGTCGCCGACGGAGAGCGTCCCGGCCGGCTCGACCAGCAGCACGCTCGCGCCCGCCTTCGACGACGGCTTGTGGAACGTCCCCTTCGGCACGACGAAGACCTGTCCGCGCGACAGCGTCACGACGCGCTCGTCCGGGTCGCGCACGCCGATCGCGATCTCGCCGTCGAGGACCAGGAAGAACTCGTCGGTGTCCTCGTGGACGTGCCAGACGTGCTCACCGTCGAAGCGGGCGAGGCGGATGTCGTAGTCGTTGACGCGGGTGACGATCCGCGGGCTCCACGCGGCGTCGAAGCTCGCGAGGACTTCGTTCAGGTCGATCGGGTTCATGGGAGCCATCGTCGACCTGGTGTTCCGCTGCCGCGAGTGCTAGGAATTGCACATGTCGCAAGAATTCTCGCACCGGGTCGTCGCCCTCGTCACCGAGCACTCGAACCCGTTCGAGATGGGCGTGGCGACGGAGCTGTTCGGGCTGCGGCGGCCCGAGCTGGACCGGCCGTGGTACGACTTCACGCTCTGCGCCGCGACTCCGGACGTGCGGATGAACCTCGGCATGTTCACCCTCACCGGCGTCGCCGGGATCGAGGCCGCCGACACCGCGGACACGCTGATCGCGCCGGCCCGCCCGGACACCGGCGTGCCGACGGACCCCGCGGTCATCGCGGCGATCCGCCGGGCCGCGGCCCGGGGCGCGCGGCTGGTCAGCTTCTGCACCGGCGCGTTCGCCCTCGCGGAGGCGAGCGTCCTGGACGGCCGCCGCGCGACGACGCACTGGCAGTGGGCGGCGGAGTTCGCGTCGCGGTTCCCGAAGGTGCGCTGGGAGCCGGACGTGCTGTTCGTCGACGACGGCGACGTGCTCACGGCGGCCGGCAGCGCGGCGGCGCTCGACCTGGGCCTGCACCTCATCCGGCGCGACCACGGCGCCGAAGTCGTCAACACGGTCAGCCGCCGGCTGGTGTTCACCGGCCACCGCGACGGCGGGCAGCAGCAGTTCATCGCCCGGCCGGTGCCGGACGTGCCGGACACCTCGCTGGCGCCGGTGCTCGCCTGGGCCCTGGCCCGCCTGGACCAGCCCCTGACGGTCGCCGACCTGGCCGCGTTCGCCGCGACGAGCCCGGCCACCCTGCACCGGAAGTTCCGCGCGGAGCTGGGCACGACACCCCTGGCCTGGCTGACGACGGAGCGCGTGACGCTGGCCTGTCGCCTGATCGAGCGCGGCGAACTACGCCTGGACCGGGTGGCCACGGCGAGCGGCTTCGGCACGGCGGCGAACCTGCGCCTGCAGCTGAGGCGGCACACCGGGCTGAGCCCGAGCGCGTACCGCCGCCGCTTCGGCCCGGCCGCCTAGGTCGCCTGCACCCGGCGGCGCGCGTCCGCGATCCAGCCGAGCATCGCCTCCAGCATGCGGGCCCGCAGCTCCAGCCCCATCGCCTGCGGGTCGGTCGGCCGCTCGGTCCGGGCCAGCTCCCGCAGGTAGGCCCGCAACGGCTCCAGCTCGGCGGTCAAGACCCGTTCCTCGCGCGCCAGCACCGATAGCGCGTCACCTCGATCCAAGGTGGACACCAGCAGCGCCCGCAGCGTGGATTCGTCACGCACGGTCCGGTCCGGCTCGACGTCCACCAGCCAGCGGCGCAGCTCGTCCCGCCCGGCCGGGGTGACCTGGTACGTCCGGCGGCCGCGCGGTCCCTCGGCGACCTCCTCGGCGAACCCGGCTTCGGTGAGCTTCGCCAGCTCGCCGTACATCTGGTTGCGGCGCGCGTACCAGACGCCCCGCATCACCTGGTCGAACTTCTTGGCCAGGTCGTAGCCGCTCTGCGGGCCCGGCAGGAGCGTGGCGAGGACGGCGTGACGCAGCGACATGCTCATCATTTTTGACAGGTCACGCTTTACCGGTCAAACTCGACCTATGACTGAGCGCCGAAAACTGCTGATCCTGCTCGCCACCCTCGCCGGCGTCCTGCTCAGCGCCCTGGACGGCACGGCCACCAGCACCGCCATGCCGAAGATCGCCGAGCAGTTGCACGGCGCGGGCAGCCTGACCTGGGTCACCACCGCGTACCTGCTGGCCTCGACGGTGACCATCCCGGTCTACGGCCGGCTCGCCGACCTGCACGGCCGCAAGCTCCCGCTGCTCACCGGCCTGACGCTCTTCCTCGCCGGCTCGGCACTCTGCGCGGCTGCCGGGAGCATGTCGCAGCTCATCGCGTTCCGCACCGTCCAGGGCATCGGCGCGGGCGCGCTGATGACCGTCGGCATGACGCTGGTGCGGGACCTCTACCCGCCCGAGCAGTCCACCGGCCTGGCCCGCATGCAGACCCTGATGGCCGGCCTGATGGTGGTCGGCTTCATCGGCGGCCCGCTCGAAGGCGGCCTGCTCACCGACCACCTCGGCTGGCGCTGGATCTTCCTGGTCAACCTGCCCGTCGGCGTCGCCGCGATCGCCGTCGTGACGGCGCTGGTCCCGCACCGGCGGCCCGAAGACCGCGACACCGGCCGGTTCGACACCGCGGGCGTACTGCTGCTCACGGCCGCGATCTCCCTGGTGCTCGTCGCCCTCGGCGCCGGGCACGCGCGTGCGCTGCTCCCGGTCGGGCTCGCACTGCTGGTCGCGTTCGTGGTCGTCGAACGGCGGGCGGACGTGCCGATCGTGCCGCTGCGCCTGTTCGGCAGCCGGACGTTCAGCGCCGTGACCGTCGCCGGGTTCCTGTTCACCGCCGCTTCCATGCCGGTCGGCCTCTTCTTCGGGCTCTACTTCCAGCAGGTGCGCGGGTTCGGCGCGACCGCCGCCGGGCTCATGGTCATCCCGCTGATGGCGGGGATGCTGATCGGCAACCGCCTCACGGCGCTGGTCGTGCTCCGGACCGGGCACGTCAAGGGCCTGCTGGCCGCCGGCGCGATGCTGACGTCGGCGGCGTCCGCGTCGCTGGCGGCCATCGACGCGCTGCCGGTGTGGCTGGCGATCACGTGCGCCGGGCTGATCGGGCTGGGGACCGCGCCGGCCATGGGCGGGATCGCGATCGCCGCGCAGATGTCGGTCGAGCGGCGCGACACCGGCGCGGCGACGGCCGGGCTGAACCTGCTCAAGCAGCTCGGCGGCAGCACCGGCCTCGCCGTCGGGCAGGCGCTGCTCGGCGCCGGCTCGATCGGCACGACGATCGCCGCCGTCGGTGCGGTCGGCGGCCTGCTGGCGCTCGGCGCGGTCCTCGCGATGGAGGACCTCGACGTCATGCCGGCGCGGGTCCCAGCTCGGTGAGCGCCTGCGCGAGCGCGTCCTGCTGCACCCGCGCCGGATAGCTCGCCGGATCGGCGGCGGCCAGCACGTTGAGGCCTTCGACCAGGGCCACCAGGCTCTTCGTCGTCAGCTCGAGCCGCTCGTCCGCCCACTCCGGACGGCAGGCCGCGACCAGCCGCAGGATCCGCGTCAGGAACGAGCGGTTCGCCGCGCGGTGCCGTTCGGCCAGGTCGTCGTCGGCCAGCGCCGCGGCCAGGAAGCCCACCCACACCCGGGACTCCTCGTGGTGGCCGTGCGGCAGGTCGACGGCCTGGCCGAGCACCGCGGTCAAAGCGTCGAACGCGCTCCGGCTGGCGGCTTCGGCGGCGTCGGCGCGGGCGGCGGTGCGCCGGTAGAGCAGCTCGCGCGCGTGCAGCAGCAGCGCCTTCTTCGTCGGGAAGGCGTGCATCACCAGGCCCGTCGTGCACCCGGCGCGGACGGCGACCGCGCGCAGCGTCAGCCCCGGCAAGCCGTCGTCGGCGAGGACCTGCCAGGTCGCGTTGGACAGCAGCTCCCGCTGCGCCCGGACGTCGCGCGGCTTCGGCACGGGAATCTCCTTCCGTAACAAGTGCTACGGTAACACTTGTTACGGAAGGAGCGCCCGTGCCGACCACGATCGAGATCACGACCGTGCCCTGGGACGACCCCGACGCCGTCCGCCTGCGCACGGCCCAGCGCGTCGAGCTCGACGCGCGCTACGGCACCGACGACCACGAGCCAGGCGCACTGCCGACCGCCGACACCGTCGCGGTGTTCCTCGTGGCCCGGGACGCCGACGGCACGGCCGTGGGCTGCGGCGGGCTCCGCCCGCTCGGACCGGGTTCGGGCGAGGTCAAGCGCATGTACGTCGAGCCGGCGGTCCGCGGCGCCGGCGTCGCGACCGCCCTGCTGCGCGCGCTCGAGGACGAGGCACGCGGCCTCGGCATCACCCGGCTGCTGCTGGAGACCGGCACCGGCCAGCCCGACGCCATCCGCTTCTACCAACGCGAGGGCTACGAGCCGATCGAGGCGTACGGACCGTACGTCGGCGAGCCGCTCTCACGGTGCTTCGCCCGCGATCTGTGATCGGATTTCCGATGGCCGGCCCAGCCTGAGCTATTGGTGGCCGGGGGCGCACGAGGCCTACCTTCGAGGGCACGGCGATCTGGGGTTTCTTTTCGCCGTTCCCTCCACGAAGCGGAGTTTCTCTTGCGCATCAAGCAGATCGGCGTCGTGCTGGCCGCGGCCGCCGTGTTCGCCTGGCCGGCCGCGCCCGCGCTGGCGGCGTCGAGGATCATCCCCCTCGACCCCGCCACCGGGCAGCAGCCGGAGAACATCACCCTGGAGCCCGACGGCTCCGCCGACCTCACCTTCGCCTACACCGGCGAAATCGGCCGGGTCACGCCCGACGGGCGGGTCGGCGTCCTCGCCCGGATCCCGGTGCCCGCGGACGGCGACGTCCCGGTGGTCCACAAGAAGCTGTTCCTCGGCGGCATCGTCCGGGCGCCCGGCGGCGACCTGTACGTCGCCGTCTCGACCGGCACCACCGCGACCGGCCTCTACCGGGTCCGGCCCGGCAGCGCACCGGTGCGCGTCGCGGCGCTGCCGCCGTCCGGCTTCCAGAACGGCGTCGCCCGAGATCCACGCACCGGCGACATCTTCGTCGCCGACTCCTTCAACTCCACAGTCTGGCGTGTCTCGCACAGCCGGACCACCGCGTTCGCGACCGGTGAACTGCTCGCCCCGGTGAGCGGCTTCGGCGCCAACGGGATCAAGGTCCACGACGACGCGGTCTGGGTGTCCAACCTCGACCGCGGCACGCTGGCCCGGTTCCCGCTGGGCGGCGGCCCCGGCCGGGTGGTCGCGACCGGCCTCGGCCCGGTCGACGACTTCGCCTTCCACGGCGGCACGGTCGTCGCCGCGATCAACCAGGAGAACCGGGTGGTCACCGTCGGCCGCGACGGCGTCCGCACGATCCTGTCCGCCTCGGACGGGCTGGCGAACCCGACGGCGGTCGCCGTCCGTGGCGAAACGGTGTTCGTCACGGACGGCGCCTACTTCGGCGGCTCGCCGAACCTCCTTCAGGCGACGCTCGCGGCGAACACGTGCAGTGCCGCGTTCGACGGGAGCGTCACCGCCACGACCTCCTTGCCCGCGGTCAGCGGGACGGAGTTCGCGAACACCCGGTACGGCGTAGTCGGGTAGGCCGGTCCGGTCCGGGTGTTCTTGCCCAGGACGGTCGCGACGGTCGTCGCGCCGTACTGGGCGGGGTCGGCGCAGCACCAGTTCGGCAGGCCGAGGTCGGCCTGGCTGGTGCTGCCGTCGGCATACCGGACGACGACGGCGCCCTTGGCCGTCCCGGTGCCGGTGCCGGCCAGGACGAGCTTCGAGCCGGTCCCGCGCACGGCGATCGTCTGCCCGGCCGCGACGACGTTGTCCGCTTGGCCGGTCCCGGCGGCCGGCCAGGTCAGCCGCGCCCCGTTCGCCGTGAACGTCGCCCCGGCGGTCAGCCCGGCTTCGGCGAGTCCTTCGGCACGGAAGCTGCTGCCGCCGCCGTCGAGGTCCCCGGCCGCGACGTGCGCCGCGTCGGTGACCCCGACGTTCCCGTACGCCGCGGCCAAGGAGGCGTACGGGACGGTGACGGTCGCGGAGTCGACGGCCTGGTGCGCGCCGAGCCGCGCTTGGTAGGTCGCGGTGGCGGTGACCTGGTAGTCCGCGGGCTTCAACCCGGCCTCCGGGGTCAAGGTCACCGGCACCTTGACGGTCTGCCCGGGCATGACGACCTTTGGCGTGGCCGGGACACCGGCCCGGAAACCCGTGCCCTGAACGGACAACGCCACGTCCCGTACCGGCAACGGCGTGCTGTTGGTGAAGCCGAGCGTGCCGTTCACCGTCTGCCCCGGGACGGCCAGCGGCGGCGCCGTCAGCGTCACCGCCGCGTTGTCGTCCTCGGGAAAGAAGCCGCCGACCGCGCTCGTCCCGAACAGCCGGACGTCCTGCCGGTCACCCGCGCCCACCTGGCCGGTCTTGACGCGGACCACGCCGTGCGCTGCCGGGTCGTACCACCAGCCCGACGGCGCCTTGTCCAGCTCGGCCTTGCTGCCGTACTGCCGCAGCACCCCGGTCCCGGCCTGGACGGCGCCCGGCTTCGAACCCGTGTGGACGGAAAGTTGATAGTTCCGCGCCGCGGGCTTGCCGGGGTAGGTGCCCGTGCTCGCGCCGATCCCGACGGTCACCGTGCCCGGCCCGGACTTCGGCGCGTCGACGGTGAACGTCTGCTTCGCCTGCTCACCGCGCTGGTAGCCGCGAGTCACGCCGTCATCCTCGGTGAGCGTGAAGCTGCCCTTGCTCTGCGGGTAGACGTCGACGTCCAACCGGGACTTGTCGCGCGTTTGCCACGACGTCGTGCCCTCGGCCCACATCGGCACGACGGCCCCGGCACGGACGAACAGCGGCAGCGTGTCGAGCGGCGCGTCGTAGCCGTCCACTGTGGTCGGCCCGGTGTAGGTCTTGCCGCTCCAGTAGTCGACCCAGGTGCCCTTGGGCAGGTAGATGCCGTTGCGCACGGTCGACTTCTCGTAGACCGGCGCGACCAGGAAGTCGGTGCCGGAGAGGAACTCGTACTTGGCCTTGTCGGTCCAGACGTTCGGGTCGTCCGGGTACTCCAGCGCGAGCGGCCGGACCTGGCCGACGCCGGTCTGGTGCGCCTGCGCCGAGTAGCTGTAGGTGTAGGGCAGCAGCCGCTCCTTGAGCAGCAGGTACTTGCGGTTGATCGAGGTGTACGGCTCGCCCTGGCGCCACGGCTGCTTGTCCGAAGACGCCCAGCCGTCCATCGTCATCGCGGCCGGCAGGAACGCCTTCCACTGCAGGTCGCGGACGTAGGTCTGCGGGCTGCCGCCGAAGATGCCGTCGATGTCGCCGGTGTTGTAGGCGATGCCGGACGTCGTCGCGCCCGCGTAGGTCGGGATCTGCCACTTGATGTAGTCGTAGGAGCCGGACTGGTCGCCGCTCCAGAGCACGCCGCAGCGTTGCGCGCCGGCCCAGCTCACCGGCTGCCAGACGAACCCGCGGGCGTCGCTGTTGTCCTCGATGCCCTTGTACGCGGTGTCGCAGGCGTCGAGCGCGAACTGGTAGCCGGGGCCGACCCAGGCGACGTCGAGCTTCCGCACCCGCACCCCGGCCTTGACCTCTTCGGCCTGGTTGGGCACGCCGTCCTCGGTCCACAAACCGAGCTGCATGCCGTTTTTTCGTAGTCCTTCGCCGGTTTGCTGCAGATTTTCGTAACCGCAGCCGTATCCGTCATTGACGAGCATCCAGCCGTTCGGCATGCCGTTCTCGGTGTATCCGTCGGCCACCTTCACCGCGTCGAGCGTGTGCCGCTCACCGCGATTTGCATTGTGCAAATAGCAATCCGAGTCGCCCGTTTCCAGGCCGTAGATCGGCGGCAGGAACGGCTTGCCGACGAGGTCGGTGTAGCCGCCGACGACGTCCTTGAGCGTGTCGCCGACGACGTAGGTGGCGTCGAACCGGCGTTCGTCGTGGGTGGTCTTCACCGGGGCCGTGAACGAGTAGCTGCCCGGCGCGAAGGTGTTGCGCAGGACGCCATAACCCGAGGTAGAGGCGTAGAACGGCTGCGAGTTGGGCGCGCCGCCGTCGTTCCAGTTGTCGTCGGCGAAGATCCGGATCGTCTGGTCGCGGTGGCTGAACCGCCCGTTCTGCTCGCCGCCGCCGACGAACTGCTCGGTCGCGGTGCGCGCGAGGCTCTGCGTGGTCGTGGTGCCGGTCCAGGCCAGCGGGGCCGACTCCGCCCAGAGCTGCTTGCGGTCGGCACCGTCGTACAGGGCGAACTTCAACGGGTGCTTGTAGGCCCGCAGCGTCGCCTTCGGCGTCGAAATGGCCCAGTACAGGCCCTTGTCGACGCGTTTCGGCGCCACCGGGACCTTCGGCCGGACGATCTTGTCGCCGGCCGGATCGGTGAACGTCCCGTCGGGGGCGAGCCAGACCCGGACGGCGCCCTCGGCCGGGAAGCTGACGCGCACGGCCGCGGCCCCCGACGTCAGCGTCACGGTGGACCCGTCGGCCGAGATCCCGGTCAGGTCCCCGAGCTGCCCGGCGGGCGCCGCGGACGCCGGCGTCGGACTCAGCCCGAGGACGGCGGCAGCGGCCAGACAGCCGAGCGACTGCGCAACTCTGCTCATTCGAGACACCTTTCGCGCATCTACACGCATGATGGGCTCTGTATAGCGCAGGTTTCGCGCAGTGTCACCCGCCGAACCGGGTTCACCGGGCCGACTCACGACCTTCGTCGCATCTCACGCTGCGCGCCCGGCCGGTCACCCAGCCGACCGTCCGAAGTGCACAGATTTCCCGCGTGGGAATTCCCGGCGCTATTTCGGTGAATATTCAAATGCGCGGCCGCGATGATCGGCACGTGCATCCGCACGCGGGTTGTGCACGAGCCGCATCGGATGAACGGGAAACGGTTGCTGGGAAACACATCCACCGGTAAGTTGACGGCTGCCCCTGGTGTTCCACCATTGGTTGCCGGGGTGCGCGCTGCTCGGCCGAAGCGGGGAGGCCACCGCCGGATAGCGCTTTCTCCGGCGGTAGGGGTCACCGCCGGGTGCAGGAGGGAAGCGTGCCTTGGTGTTCCGGGGAACAGTCATGGCCGATCGGGTGACGGAGCCGTACCTGGTCGGCCAAGACGACATCGCGGGTGAGCTGCAGCGCGGCAAGTGGTGCGTCTACCTGCACGAATGGCTGGGCGACGAGCACGACCTCCCGACGTGGCAGGAGCAGGTGGCGGCCCGCGCCGCCCGGTCCGGTGTCGAGGTGTGCTTCATGGAGATCCCGCGCAAGGACATGACGCTGGTGGCCAACGTGCATGCCCTGCCCAGCTTCGAGCAGGTCATCGAGTCGGTCGCGGCGCTGGAGCACTACCGAGGCGTGGTCGCCGGCCGCCGTTGGCGGAGCCGACGCCGCCGTTCAGCCCAGTGAGACGAGCGCGATCGCCGCGCCGGCCCCGAGCAGCCCGGCGACCTGGGCGCGGCTGAGCCGTTCCCGCAGGAAGACCAGCGCGAGCAGCACGGGAACCGCCGGATAGAGGGCGGCCGGCACGGTCGCGACGGCCAGCACCTGCCGCTGCGCGGCAAGCAGGTAGAGCACGATGGCGGCCGTCCCGCAGACACCGGCGAGCGCGGCGGCCCCCACCACCCGCGACGGCAGCCGCCACGGCGCCCGGGTGGCGGCGACCAGCCCGGCAATGGCCACGACGGAACCAGCGCGACTGACGACGACCGGCCAGAACCCGGCCTCGGCGGGAATCCGCGACAGCGCGACGAACTGCACGGCAAACCCCAGCCCGGCCACAAAGGCGTCCGGAATGCCGGCGGATGTCCGTTTCTCGTGAGTTCCGCGGGACACGAGCCACAGCGCGGGAACGGCACAGCACACCCCGGCGACGGCAACGAGCGAGAGCGGTTGCCCCAACAGGAGTAGTCCGAAGAGGACCGGAAGCACCACGGCGGCGACATCACTGGCGGGCACGACAAGGCTCATCGCCCCCTTGCCCATGGCCCGGTAGAGAAAGGCGACGCCCACCCCGGTGCCGGCCCCGGACAGGAACCCCCAGCCGAGCGCCGAGACGCCGGGCGCACCGCTGAAGACGGCAAGCGGAACGGAGACAAGCGTGCCGGCCAGCTGGGCATAGAGCGAGACGGTCATCCCCGACGCCCGGCGCGAGGCAAGCCCGCTGACGAAGTGGGTGACACCGAAGCAGAGAGCGGAAACGAGCGCGAGAACGTTCCCCATCAGGTCCCCTTCTCGAGTTCCCCGACGGGACAGGTCTGCCGGCGAGCAACACAACCGGGCCGGTCGCAGAGCCGACACATGAGGTCGCCGTGCTGAACGTCGGCGTGCAACCCACGCAACAGCTGTTCCAGAACAGGTTCAAGCCCAGCCGGCTCGGCCACCGCTCCCAACGCCCTCACCAGCACTTCTTGCCGCGCGGCAAGGGCCCGCCCGGCAGCGGCCCGCCCCTCCCGGGTCAGCTCAACAGCAACGGCCCTGCCGGTTTTCTCCCGACGTCGAACCAGCCCCCGTCCTTCGAGCTGGTCAAGCATCCGGGCACAGGCGGGCTGACTGAGCCCGATCCGCCGCCCGAGCTCGGTACCACCAAGCCCGGAGAACTCGGCAAGAACAACAAGGGCGGCGGTCCCACTGAGACTGACCCCGGCAGCACCAGCGGCGGCGCTGGTCATGCGGTCGGAAAGGTTCAGGACGGTAGCCCCGAGCAGGTTCGCCAACCTCAATTCATGCATTACACGCCCCGCCGACAACAGCCCACGTTGTCCACAGCCCACCCGAGATGTGGACAACCAAGCCTCGACAACGCCCATTTCCGGCTTCTGTCGGAGGGCACCGATACGCTGGATGCGGGGCCGGTCCCCCGGAGAGGGCGGGGGTGGGGCTAGGGCCGCTCAGCGAGCCGCGTGCTGCCGCGCGACCCGGAAACACCCAGTCGCATGCGACGTCCGACATCGCCGGTGACGCCTCGCGCCAGCCACTAAGCACATGCCGCGCCTCAGCCAGCCGTGTGCTGCCCCGCCAAGAAATGCGCCGTCTCCGCCGTCGCCTCATACAGCGCTCGGTAGTGCCGGTAGAACTCCTCGTACCGCTCCCCACGCACAGGATCCGGCGTCACGGTCGCAGCGATCGGGTTTCCCCGCGGCGGCTCCATCCCCACCGCTTCCGCCGCCAGCAGCGCATCCCCCAGGCAGGCCCCGATCGTCTCGGCCGGAATCTGCTGCGGGAGCCCCGTCACGTCCGAGACGATCTGCGTCCACAGCCCGCCCTTCGTCCCGCCGCCGACCGCGACCAGCCGCCCGGCCGCACCACCCGCGGCGGCCATCGCCTCCAGGTTGTGCCGCACGCCGTACGCGATTCCCTCCAACGCCGCGCGATAGATCTCCGCCCGCCCGTGCGTGGTCGTCAGCCCGGCGAGCACGCCCCGCGCGGCCGGGTCGAACAACGGCGTCCGCTCCCCCGCGAAGTACGGCAACAGCAGAAGCCCACGACTCCCCGCCGGCACCGAAGCCGCCTCCGCGACGAGATCCTCGAAAGACGCCCCGACCAGCTTCCGCAGCCAGTCGGTCACCGCGCCCGACGTCGCCATCCCCGCCGCGAGCGTGAAACTGCCCGGGACGACACCCCGCGTGCCCCACAAACCGGGGTGCGGCCGCGGTTCCTCCAGCACCTGGATCAGGAACATCGTCGTGCCGTACATGACCATGACGTCCCCGGGTTCGCGAACGCCGACGCTCGCGGCCTCCGCCCAGGCGTCGACCGTCCCCGCCGTCACGGGCAACCCCGCGGGCAACCCGGTCGCCGCGGCGGCGGAAGCCGTGACCTCGCCCGCCACTTCCGTCGGCCACAACAGGTCCGGTAGCGGCAGCCCCGGCGCAACCCGCGATGCCCAGTCCTCAGCCCACTCCCCGGCGACAAGGTCGTACAGCGGCGTGCACTGGCTCGCCGAATGGTGATCCAGCACGTACCGCCCGGTCAGCCGGTGCACCAGGAACGAGCTCGCCATCAGCAGCTTCTTGGTCCGCGCATAGACGTCCGGCTCGTGCCGCGCCAGCCATCGCACCTTCGGCCCGACAGCCTGGCTCGTCAGCGGCGAACCCCCGCGCGCCAGGATCTCGGCCGCACCGAGCTCCGCGTTCAGCTCAGCGATCTCGTCGCCCGCGCGGGTGTCGACGCCGTAGAGGATCGCCGGCCGCAACGGCTCACCACTCTCGGAGGCCGGCAGGAGACACGGCCCGATGCCACTGATCCCGAGTCCGGCGAGTGGTCGGCCCGCGGCCGCGCGCAGCAGATCCGCGACGATCCCCGCGAAGTCAGCCCACCACACCGTTTCCGCGTCGTGTTCGAACCAGCCGGGCCGGGGCGTCGAGACGGCGTGCTCGCGGACGAACCGGGCGAGCACCGCGCCGCCGGGGTCCACCAGCACACCCTTCGAGCTGGCCGTGCCGATGTCCACGCCGAGCAGCAGTCCCGTCATCCGCCCTCCACGGACCAACCTGCGGGAAATCGATTACTACCACGCTATGGTGTGCCAAGAGCACTGTCAACGACGAGAGCGAACGGAGACGCGGGTGGCGACGATCTCCGACGTGGCGGCGTTGGCCGGGGTGTCCACGGCGACCGTGTCGCGGGCACTCAACGGTAAGTCCACTGTGGACCCCGTGCTGGCCGAACGCGTGGCCAGGGCGGTGGAAGAGCTCGGCTATACGCCGAACGGCCTCGCGCGCAGCCTCCGCCGCCGCGAGACCGCAGTGCTGGCCCTGATCATCTCCGACGTCGAAAACCCGTTCTTCACGGCGATCGCTCGCGGAGCCGAGGACACCGCGCAGGCCGCGGGCTACTCGGTGATGCTCTGCAACTCCGACGAAAACACGGCCAAGGAGCGCCGGTACGTCGAGGTCGCAGCACAGGAGCGACTCGCCGGCGTGATCATGTCGCCGACCACCGGCGACAGCGACGTCCGACCGCTGACAACGCACCGGACGCCCATCGTGACCGTCGACCGGCGCCTCGATTCGACGGACTGTGACGCGGTGCTCCTCGACTCCCGCGGGGCGGCCTGCGAAGCCGTGCGGCACCTGGTGGACAACGGATACGAGCGCATCGGCTGCATCGCGGGCCCGCCGGGCATCACCACGGCGGACGACCGGCTCGACGGTTACCGCGACGCACTACGCCAGGCGGGCCGGAAGTATTCGGCAAAGCTGGTGCGCCGCTGCGAATTCCGCGAAACAGGCGGCCGAGAAGCCGCGACACAACTACTGACCAGACCCGACCCACCGGACGCCCTGCTGGTGTCCAGCAGCACGATGTCCGTCGGCGTCCTGCAAGCACTAGCCGAACTGGGCCTGCGTTCGGGCCACGACGTCGGCATCGTGTCCTTCGACGACGCGCCGTGGGCAACGCTGATTTCCCCGGCCCTGACCGTGGTCTCCCAACCGGCGCACGCCATGGGCCAGCTGGCAGCCCGCCTCCTGCTCGACAGGATCAGCGACGGCGGTTCCCGCGCGACGACCACAACGACAATGGCCGCTCAGCTGATCATCCGAGGCAGCTCTACCCGCTGACCACCGCGCCGAAACCCACCGAAACACCCCCACCCTCTCCGGGGGACCGGCCCCGCACCCAGCGTATCGGCCCCCTCCGACAAAAGCCGGAAATGTGCGCAGTCACGCTCCGGTTGTCCACATCGCCGCCCACTTGTGGACAACAAGCCCCGAAGTGACGCTTGACACATCTCCGTCGCATCCCTAGCGTCAGGTAATCGATTACTCCCATCTTCCGCCGACGCGAGGGGTGTCATGGAAGAGCCGGGTACCCCGCTGGTCGTCATGACCGGCATCAGCAAGGCCTACGGTGGCACGCTCGCCTGCGACCACGTGGACTTCACCGTGCGCCGCGGCGAAGTCCACGCGCTGCTCGGGGAAAACGGCGCCGGCAAGTCGACCCTGATGCGAATTCTTTCCGGCGACGTCACCGGACACCACGGCACCATCGAAATCGACGGCGAGCAAACCACCTTCGGCGAGCCGGCCGACGCCCAGCGCCGCGGCATCGCCATGATCCCGCAGGAGCTCGACCTCGTGCCCGGGCTTTCGGTGGCCGCCAACATCTTCCTCGGCCGCGAACTCCGCACGAAAGCCGGCACGATCGCGCGGCAACGGATGCACCGCGAGACGCGCGAACTGCTCGCGCGCACCGGGATCGCGCTCGACCCGAAACGCAGTGTCGGCGAACTGCGCACCGGCGAGCAGCAGCTCGTCGCCATCGCCAAGGCCCTCGCCCTCGACGCGCGCGTGCTGATCATGGATGAGCCGACGTCCGCGCTCACCGGAGCGGAGGTCGAGCGGATGTTCAAGGTGATCAACGAACTCCGCGACGCGGGCGCCGGCATCGTCTACATCTCCCACCGGCTCGAGGAGATCGGGCGGATCGCCGACCGCGCCACGATCCTGCGCAACGGCCGCGTCGCCGCCGGGTTCGCCGCCCGTGACCTGACGGTCGAGCAGGTCACCGAAGCAATGATCGGCCGGCCCGTCCAGGCGCTGTTCCGTGTCAAGCACGGCGAAACCGGCGGCGAACTACTTCGTCTCGACGACTTCGCACTGCGCCCGCGGCGACATCGCCCCGGACGCCGCGAGCCCGCTGGAATCTCCCTCACCGTCGGCGCCGGGGAGATCGTCGGCCTCGGCGGTCTGCTCGGCTCGGGCCGCACCGAACTCCTGGAGACGCTCTTCGGCGCAGGGACACCAGGGCGGTGGCAGGGGCACGTGTCCTTCAACGGCAGGGAAATCCACCCGCGAAGCCCGCGTCAAGCCGTCCGGCTCGGACTCGCACTGGTGCCGGAAGATCGCCGCATCGCCGGCCTGGCACTGCCCCAATCCGTACGCGCGAACACCGCGTTGTCCATTGTAGACCGGATCGCTACGGCGGGATTCCTGACGCGCAGCCGCGAGAACGACGTCTCCGCGAAGATCCTCGCCGAGCTGAAGGTGAAGGGCGCACTCGCCGCCCCGGTCGGCACGCTCTCGGGCGGCAACCAGCAGAAGGTGGTGCTCGGCCGGGCACTGCTCACCGAGCCGAAGCTGCTTCTGCTCGACGAGCCGACCCGCGGCGTCGACGTCGGCGCGAAAGCGGAGATCTACCAGCTCCTGGCCGCCGCAGCCGCCCGCGGCATCGGCGTTCTGCTCGCGTCGTCCGAACCGGCCGAGCTGGTCGGGCTGTGCGACCGCGTCGTCGTCCTGCACGACGGCCGCAGCAGCCAGGAGCTCGACACGCACGACGCGGGCGAGGCCGAGCTGCTGGCCGCGGCCATGGGCGAGACCACGACGAAGGGGATCCGATGACCGTCACGGAGTTCCTGCCGACGCGCCGCGCCGCCGTCGCCGACGCGTTCTTCCGCTTCCAGAGCCTGTTCGGCCTGGTGCTTGTGTTCGTCGCGGGCATCGTGTTTTCACCCGCCCACGACGGCTTCCCGGACTTCCTCACCGGCGGGAACCTCTTCAACATCGTCCGCGCGATCGCCGAGATCGGCATCATCGCCATCGGCATGACGTTCGTGATCCTCGTCGGCGGGATCGACTTGTCGGTCGGCGCGGTGCTCGGGCTGGCCGCCGTCGGCTCGGCCGTGCTGCTGGTCGAGAACGGCCTGGGCGTCGTGCCCGCCGTGCTGCTGGTGCTCGCCGCCGGGTTCGTCTTCGGCCTGTTGCAAGGTGTCGCGTCCGCGGTGTTCGGCATCCAAGCGTTCATCGTCACCCTGGCGGGCCTGCAGGTCGCGCGCGGGCTCGCCCGGATCTGGTCGGGCGGGCAGGGCGTCCAGATCGAGTACGGCGACGGGCCCGGCGAAGCACCCCTCACGTTCTCCCTCCTCGGCGAGCGCACCTTCAACGGACTTGTCCCGATCCCAGTGGTGATCTTCGCGATCGTCGCCGTCGCGGCGATCGTGTTCCTGCGCACCAGCGCGTTCGCCCGCCACGTCTACGCGATCGGCGGCAACGAGAAGGCCGCGCGCCTCTCCGGCGTCGCGGTCACCCGGGTCAAGGTCTTGGTCTACGGGCTCAGCGGGCTGCTCGCGGCCCTGGCCGGGATCATCCACGCCGGCCAGCTCAACCAGGGCAGTCCCAACGACGGCATCGGCTACGAGCTCGACGCCATCGCCGCGGTGGTGATCGGCGGCACGGCGCTGTCGGGCGGCCGCGGCTCGGTGTCCGGGACCGTCGCCGGGGCGCTGCTGCTGAGCATGCTCAACAACATCCTGACGCTCAACAACGTCGAATCCAACGTCCAGCTGCTGATCAAGGGCCTGGTCATCGTCGCCGCCGCCGGGCTGCAGCGCCTGCGTCCAACACCGTGACCACCGAAGAGGGGAAGAAAGAGATGTCCGGAAAGCACTTCGCCATACCCGCGCTCGTCCTCGTCCTGGCCGCGACCGCCTGCGGCACCACGCACGAGAACTCCGGGCAGGGCGCGACGACGTCGGCCGCGGCCTGCAAGGGCGCCGAGGGCAAGTACACCATCGGGGTCAGCCAGGCCAACGTCGGCGAGCCGTACCGCAAGCAGATGAACGACGACATCGCCCGCGCGGCGAAGCAGTATCCGCAGTTCACGGTCAACTTCGCCGACGCGCAGCAGGACAACTCGAAACAGGTCACCGACGTCGAGAACTTCCTGACCCAGCGGATCGACCTGCTGATCATCAGCCCCAACGAGGCGACTCCGCTGACCGGGGTCGTCAAGAAGGCCTACGACAAGGGCATCCCGGTGCTGGTGCTGGACCGCAAGGTCGACGGCGACGCGTACACGCAGTGGATCGGCGCCGACAACGTCGACATCGGTCGGCAGGCCGGGCAGTACATGGCCGACAAGATCCTGCCCCAGGGCGGGAAGATCGCCGAGATCCGCGGACTCGCCGGATCGACCCCGGCCAAGGAGCGCCAGGACGGTTTCGCGAAGGGCATCGAGGGCCGCGGCATCGACATCGTGACCACCGTTGACGGTGACTGGCTGCGCGAGAAAGGCCAGCAGCAGGCCGACGCGGTGTTCAAAGCGCATCCGGAGATCCAGGCCGTCTACTCGCAGAACGACCCGATGGCTGAAGGCGCCTACCTCGCGGCGAAGGCCGCCGGACTGGCCCAGAAGATCAAGTTCATCGGCATCGACGGGCTCCCGATCCCGCCCGGCGGGATCAAGGCGGTCGAGGCCGGGCGCCTCGCCGCGACGTTCGTCTACCCGACGGGCGGGCGCGAAGCCGTGGCGTCGGCCAAGAGCATCCTCATCGACTGCGCGAAGCCGGCTAAGACGCAGATGCTGCCGACGCAGCTCGTCACCCAGGCCAACGCCGCCGAGATGTACGCGAAGGGCAACCGCTGATGGCACGCGTCGGCGTCCTCAGCCTCGGCGCCGGTATCAAGCAACATCCTGGCCGCCTCGGCCGCGCGTGAGCTTCGAGGCGGCCGAGGCGGACCTGACCTTGCTGCGCTACTGCGTCTGAGCGTCCCGCACTTCACGATGCTCGCGCGCAGTAAGGCTCGCTCCCAGTTTCCCTAGCCGGCGCAGCAAGCGAGATTGACTTCAACCTTTCTCGAACTTTTACCGTCGGCAGCATGACTGCTCCCCCCATCCCGCGCACCGTCTGGATCGCGTCCGGCGTCATGGCATTCGGCGGTTTCCTGGGCAACATGGACGGCTCGATCGTCGCCGTCGGGCTGGAGTCGATGCGGCTCGACCTGGGCGTCAGCCTCCTCGAGATCCAATGGGTGGCCACGGCGTTCCTGCTGGGTCTTTCGGCCGCCCTCCCGCTGACTCCGTGGCTGGTCAAGCGGCTTGGCGCCGGACGCCTGTGGCTCTGGGCGCTGGCAGCGTTCCTCCTGACGTCGGTGGCCTGCGCGCTGGCGCCCGACGGCGTCACCCTGATCGCGTTCCGTGCGGCGCAGGGCATGGCCACCGGCGTCCTGGTCACCGCCGGGCAGACGGTGATCGGGCTGGCCGTCGGGCCGGAACGGCTCGGCCGCACGATGGGGACGCTCGGTCTCGTGGTCGGGCTGGCGCCGGTCGTCGGGCCGAGCGTCGGTGGGTTCCTGCTCGCGCACTTCTCCTGGCCGGTGCTGTTCTGGCTGAACCTGCCGATCGGGCTCGTCGCGTTCGGGCTCGCGCTCAAATACGTGCCGCGCGGTGATCGCGGCCGGCCGCCGAAGGTGGACTGGCCCGGCTTGGCCTTGATCTCACTCGGCCTGCCGCTTCTCGTCTACACGCTCACCGAGCTCAACGCGCCGTTCGCGGCGGTCGGCGCCCTCGCGCTCGCGCTGTTCGGCTGGCGTTCGCTGCGCGTGCAGCACCCGGTGCTGGACCTGCGTCTCGCCACGCGGCCCGTCATGGGCTCAGCGCTGGCGTCCGTCCTGCTCGCCGGCGCCGGGATGTTCGGCGCGGTCCTGCTGCTGCCCTTGTGGTTCCAAGTCCGCCTGGGCGCCGGCCCGCCCGCAGCCGGCGTCCTGCTCGCGCCGATGGGCCTGGCCACGACGGTGTTCGTGCTGGTGGCCGGTCGGCTCACGGACCGTCACGGCGGCGGCGCCGTCGCACTCACCGGGTCACTGGTGGTGCTCGCAAGCACCGTGCCGCTGCCCTGGCTCGGCCCGGACACGCCGATGTGGCTGGTCCAGGCGTTGCTCATCGTCCGCGGCGCCGGACTCGGGCTGTCGATCATGCCGGCTTCGACAGCGGCGTACGCGTCGGTCGACGCGAGCGAGCTCGGCCATGCGACCGCGTTGGTGAACATCGTGCTGCGCGTGGGTGGCGCTATCGGCGGCGCGCTGTGCGTGATCGTGCTGTCCCGCGGCCTCGCCGTGGATCCGGCTACTGGTTTCGGCTGGGCATTCGGCGTGCTGGGACTGCTGTGCGTGTTCGGCACGGCGGCTACGGCCTGGCTCCGGCGCGCGGAACGCGTCAATCCACAGTAGCCACGACGACACGGTTCACCTGAGCACCTGGCGCGATCACCGGAACGGTGATTTCCTGGAGTCGATCAACCACTGTCGGTAAGGGGAAGGGCTGGCAATGTTGAGGGTACAAAAACGGCTGCTGACGGCCGCGGCGGCGACGGCAGTTCTGGGTAGCTTGCTGGCGGCAGCGCCGGCGTCGGCCGCGGAAGGGGTCGACTGGCAGCCGTGCGCTGACGCACCCGGCGTCGACTGCGGCACGGTCACCGTCCCGGTCGACTGGGCCCACCCGGACGGCGGCACCACGACCATCGCGCTCGCCCGGCGGAAAGCGACGGATCCGCAGGCCCGCATCGGGTCGATCCTGATGGACCCGGGCGGCCCCGGCGGCGCGGGCGCGGGCGAGGTCAAGGGCGGCTGGTCGCTCTCGGCCGAGATCACCAAGCGGTTCGACACCGTGGGCTTCGACCCGCGCGGCGTCGGCTCCAGCACCCAGATCAAGTGCGGGCTCGACGAGCTGATAGCCGACCACCCGGAGGTGCCGCGCAACCAGGCCGAGTTCGAGCAGCTCGCGCAGTACAACCGCAAGCTCGGCGAGAGCTGCAACCGGCTCAGCGGACCGCTCGGGCAGTTCGGCGACACCAAGAGCGTCGCGCGCGACATGGACGCCATCCGCGCCGCACTCGGCGAGAAGAAGCTGACGTACTACGGGGTTTCGTACGGCACCCTGATGGGCCAGCAGTACGCCGAGCTGTTCCCGGACAAGGTCCGCGCGCTCGTGCTGGACAGCAACATGGACCATTCGCAGTACACGGCGTGGGACTTTCTCAACAGCGAAACCCAGTCGCTGCAGGCCGAGTTCCGCGAGTTCGTGGCCTGGTGCGACCGGACGCCGAGCTGCGCGCTGCACGGCCGGGACGTCTCCAAACTGACGCGTGACCTGCAGGACAAGGCCGCCCGCGGCGAGCTGAAGGCTCCGCAGAGCGGCGAGCCGATCACCCCGCTGAGCCTCGCGTCGATCTTCCAGAGTTCGTTCTACGGCCCCAGCTGGGATCAGCTCGCGAAGCGGCTCCAGTCCTTCGCGGATGGCACCAAGCCGGCCGAATCGGCGAAGCTGGCGGAGGAAATCCCGGTCAACACCGTGTTCCAGAGCGTCTTCTGCGACGACTGGCGCCTGCCGGTGCACAACTTCGCCGAGCTCGAGGCCTACCGGCGGACGGCCGCGGCTTTCGCGCCGGACATCAAGGTCAACTCGCTGGGCTGGCAGGCCGTCACCGGCTGCATCGGCTGGCCCAACCGGACCAGCAACCCGCAGCACCCGCTGCAGGTGCACGGCGCGCCGCCGCTGCTGATGGTGAGCAGCAAGCACGACCCGGCGACGCCGTACGCGTGGTCGCAGGCCGCCGCTCGCCAGAGCGGTAGCACCCTGCTCACCTACGACGGCTGGGGCCACGGCGCGTACTTCAAGAACAGTGAGTGCGTCACCAAGGCGACCGACGACTACCTGATCACCGGCAAGCTTCCGGCCAAGGGCACGCACTGCGCGGCGGTGGAGCCGGGCACGCCCGAAGCCCGCATCGCGGGTCCGAAACCGCCGTCGACGATCGGCTTCTGACGTTCCGGGCGCGCGGCAACGCCGGCCGCGCGCCCGACGTCAGACCGTCTGCACCTCGACGCCGACGGCCTCGAAAGCGCGAACCGCTTCCGGATCGGCGTCGGTGTCGGTGACCAACGCGTGCACCTGCGGCGTCTCGCAGATCCGAGCAAACGCGCGCCGGCCCAGTTTCGAGCCGTCCGCGACCGCGACCACCCGCTCAGCGCGTTCCACCATCAGCCGGTTGATGCTGGCCTCACCCTCGTGGTGCGCGAAGGCGCCGGCCTCCGGGTCGAAGGCGTCGACACCGAGGAACAGCAGGTCGATGGTCAGTTCGCTGAGCACGCGCGTGGCCAGCGGCCCGCTCAGCTCGAACGACTGCGGCCGTGCGACCCCGCCGGTGACGACGATCTTGACGTTCGGCCGCACCGCGAGCTCGTGCGCGATGTTCAGCGCGTTCGTCACGACTGTCAGCCCCGCCGCGTCACCCCGCCCGGCCAGGTCGGACCGCATGGCGAGCGCTCGCGCGACCCCGGCGGTGGTCGTGCCCCCGTTCAAGCCGACGACCATCCCCTTCGCGGCGAACGCGGCCGCGGCGGCGCTGATCCGCTGCTTCTCCGGGACGTGCCGAGCTGTCTTGTAGCGAAGAGGCAGGTCATAGGCGAGGTCGTTGGCGACCGCGCCCCCGCGGGTGCGCGTGAGCAGCTGCTGCTCGGCGAGATGGTCCAGATCGCGCCGGATGGTGGCGGCGGAGACGTTCAGCTCCGCGGCAACGTCCTCGACGTCGATCTTTTCCCGCTGCCCCAGCATGTCCAGCAGGGTGCTCAACCGTTCGTGCCGAGCCATCGGCGGTACTCCCTAGCTTGCTCTCGGCGGTCCAGCGCGCATCTCGTTGCGCTGTTGGCGGCCGTTTCGAGCAGTATGCTGCATCGACGATGTCCTGTCTCAGGCGGCACGCCGGTTGAGCGGCGCAACCCTGCGAGATCTGCGTGAAAGCGCAGCCTCAGTCGCGAAAGGTAAATACGCGACCTCCAGGGGCTACTCGTTGTCGCAATGCACAGCTCCCATTCCCCCACAATGGTGGTTTCATCGCTTTCCGACTCCACCTGCGTGAGTGATGAACATACGTTCATCCGGCGGTAATCTTGCCACGTGGACAATGACTTTGCCAGACCAGCTGATGCGGAGGCCTTCGCCGACCGCATCAGTTCGCTGCTTGCCGTCGTGCGTACCGCCGAGGCGGAAATCGGTTCCCTGCTCATGGAAATCGAGGATCTCGGCGTACAGAAACTATTCGGTTATCGGTCGGTCGCGCGATTGTACGAGCAGCTGGCCGACGTACCCAAGGGCACAGCCCAGCACGTGGTCAAGCGGGCGCGGGCGCTCAACTCCAGAAGCACCCCCGAAGGCACGCTCGTGCCCGCGGTCGCCCCCGCCACCGCGAAGGTGGCCGCAACCGGACAGTTGAGCAACCCGATGATCGACACCATCGTCGCTGTCCTGACGGAGGCCCCGTCCGAACACCGCGACGACGCCGAGCAACGCCTGCTCAGCTACGCCACCGAGGCCAGGTACAAACAGGTCTCGACGTTCGGGTCCCAGATCCTGACCCAGCTCGACCCCAAGCCCTCCGAGCCCGAAGAGACCGAACCCCCTGCACTCCGCCGGGAGCTGTCGTTGCGTCGCAAAAGATCCGGGCTTTGGGAACTGTCCGGTCGCTTTGACGACGAGACCGGCTCCCGCACCCGCGTCCTGCTCGACCTGCTGGCCGAACACGGACCGGACGACGCCCGCTCCCCTCGGCAACGCGACGGCGACGCCTTCTCCGACGCGGTCGACCTGGCCCTGGACGCTCCCGACTTTCCGACACATCTGCCAGAACGAGCCCACAAGCTGACCACGGTCGCTCTCGATGGCGGCACCGACGAACCCACCGCACGCGGCGCCGGCACCACGGCTTCGGCTCGACCGCACGCCTGCGACAGCGCGGTCATCACCGCGGTCGTGGACGGGAACAGTGAGCCCTCAAGCCCGGGCCGGCTCCGCCGGTTGATCTCCACGAGCCTGCAGCGGGCGCTGCAGCTACGCGACCAAGGCTGCGCCTTCCCGAGCTGTCACCGCTCACCTCGCGATTGCCGTGGTCACCACATGCAGCTCGAGGCCGAGGACGGCCCCACCGACCTCGACCCAGTCCTGATGTGTTTGCACCACCACCGACTCCTCGATCGCACGGATTGGGAAGTCCGCATCACCGCTGACGGCCTACCGGAGCTCCCGCCGGCATTCCTGAACAAGCGTCGAAAGCCCAGGAACAGCAACATCGATCAGCCTCGGCCGTCCGCAGCCTGAACGACCGCAGGTGAGAAAGGGTCTGAAGCCACCGGCAACAGATCTACACCCACCTCGTCAGTCACGGCAGCCGTTCTCCGGTACCTGCGTCGAACAGGTGGACCGCGTCCGGCTTCGGAGCCAGCTTGATCGACTCACCGCGCTGCCACGGCGCCATGCCAGGAGTGCGAACCGTCAAGACCTGCGAGTCAGTACGGCAATACAGGTATTGATCGCTGCCCAGCTCCTCCACCACCTCGACCACCGCGTCGGTGCCCTCACCACCGATCGCCCAACCCTCCGGCCGGACACCCACCACCAGGCCGGGTCCGGTCAGCGCCGAGCGCTGGGCCGGCGTCAGCGGCACAGACCACGGCCCATCCACCGTGGTCTCGAGCAGGTTCATCGCCGGTGAGCCGATGAACCCGGCCACGAACACATTCGCCGGGCGCGCGAACAGGCCGATCGGGGTGTCGCACTGTTGCAACACCCCATCGCGCAGGACAGCCACCCGGTCGCCCATTGTCATCGCCTCGACCTGGTCGTGCGTGACGTACAGGGTGGTGATGCCGAGGCGGCGTTGCAGCGAAGCGATCTGCGTCCGCGTCTGGACCCGCAACTGAGCATCGAGATTGGACAGCGGCTCGTCCATCAAGAAGACGCTCGGCTCGCGCACGATCGCCCGGCCCATCGCCACCCGCTGGCGCTGGCCACCCGAGAGCCGAGCCGGCTTGCGGTCCAAGTACGGCGTCAGATCGAGCAACGCCGCGGCCTCGGCAACCCGACGCCGACGTTCGGCCACGGGCATACGAGCCAGCTTCAGGTGGAATCCGATGTTCTCGCCCACCGTCATGTGCGGGTACAACGCGTAGTTCTGGAACACCATCGCGATGTCCCGGTCCTTGGGCGGCAACGCGGTCACGTCGCGGGCGCCGATGTGGATCGAGCCGTCGTCGACGCCCTCCAGGCCGGCAAGCATCCGGAGCGTCGTCGACTTGCCGCAGCCAGACGGGCCAACCAGCACCACGAACTCGCCGTCGGCCAATGTCAGGTCGAGGCCGTCGACCGCCGGGCGTTCCACGCCTGCGTAGAACCGGGTTGTGTCTTGGAAAGTCACCGTGGCCATCGTGTCCTACTTTCCGGCGCCGAGGGTCAGGCCGGTGATGATCCGGCGGGCGAGCACGAGGTACAGCACGAGCATCGGGAGCACGACGATCGCCACCCCGGCGATCAGCCCGCCGTACTCCGACTGGTAGCTCGCCGCTCCGTAGAACGTGAACAGCGCGCGAGACAGCGTGAAGTGCGCCTGGTCCTTGAGGAACACGATCGCCAGCAGCGTCTCGTTCCACAGGCCGATCGCGTTCAACGTCAGCGCCGTGATCAGGCCGCCGCGGGCCAGCGGCAGCATCACCGAAAAGAACGTCCGGACCGGCGACGCACCATCCAAAGCGGCGGCTTCCTCCAGCTCGTCCGGCAAGGACCGGAAGAAGCCGGTCAGCAGGAACACCGTGAAGGGGATCGACAGGGCGACGTACAGCACGAACAGGCCGTACTCGTTGTCCAGGTGAATCCGGCTCAGCACCACGAACAGCGGGATGATCACCGTCTGGAACGGCACCCCCATGCCGATCGCGACCACGTTCGTCATCGGCCCCGACCCGCGCACTCCGAGCCTGGTCAGGGCGTACGCGCAGGGGGCCGACACGGCCACCGTCGCCACGGTGGCCAGCCCAACCAGCACCACGGTCGTCAGAACGGCGTCGCCGAACCCGGCGTTGTTCCATGCGTAGACGAAATTGCGGAACGGCTTGCCGAGGTGGAACCACTGGTACGGCAGGGCGAACGGCTTCGTGAAGATCTCCACCGGCGTCTTGAACGCGGCCGTGACCAGCCAGTACAGCACCAGCACATTCCCGGCGGTGAACAGCCAGACGATCGCCGACCCCACCAGGCGCAGCGGACTGAACCGGCGCGAGCCGGGTGCCGGCCGGGGTTTGCGGGGCGCCTTCCGCACACGGACCTCAGAACTGGAGAGCGTCACGGCGCATCACCCGCCTCAGCAGCACGACGAGGACGGACACCAGCGCGATCATCGCCACCGCGCAAGCACAGGCGGCCCCGAAGTCCGGGGTGCCGTTGGAGCCGAAGGTCCGGTCGAACACGTAGATCCCTAGCGTCCACGCCTGGTTCGGAGGGGCGTACGTGCCCGGTCCAGCCAGCACGAACACCAGCTCGAAGATCTTCAGTGCGTTGATCGTCCACAGGACACCGGCGACGCCGACGACGTCCCAGGTCATCGGCAGCGTGATGTTGCGGAACTTCTGCCATGGTGACGCGCCGCCGAGCTCCGCGTCCTCGTACAGATATGGCGGGATGCGGTCCACCGCCGCCATCAGGATCGTGATGTAGAAACCCGAGCTGGCCCAGATCAACGACGCCGTCACCACGCCGGTCACGTTGGCCGGGGCCAGGAACTTCGCCGCGTCGGCGCCGATGTGCTCCAGGACGTAGTTCGCCAGCCCCTGCTTGCCCGGCTGGTACTTGAACACGAACCCGAGGAACATCCCGAGGGCCACCGGCGCGACGATGTTCGGGAAGAACAGGATGGCCCGGACGATCTTGCCGCCGCGCATGTCGCGCAGCACCATCGTGAACAGGAACGCCAGCGCGAACGTGCCGATGCCACCCAGGAAGACATACACCAGCGTGTTGCGGAAGGCGTACTGGAACGAGTCGCTCGCCCACATCCGCGTGTAGTTCGTGACGCCGTTGGGCTGCGGCGTGTCCCCGGCGCCGGCCCAGCTGGTGAAGCTCAGCACCACCGTGGCGAGTGTCGGCAACACCAGAAAGGCCAGGTACAGCGTCAGCGCGGGCGCCGCGAACGGCCAGAACAGCCGTTTCTTGCGGCGCAGGTGCGCGCCGCCGGCGGTGCGGGTTTCCGCGACCCGCGCCGCCGGCGTTGTCGTGAGTGTCGCCATCAGCCTTGGCTCTTCCAGAACTCGGCGCCCTTGGCCGCCAGCTGGTCGACGAACTGCTGCGGGCTGATCTGACCCTTCAACAACGCGGTGTCCGCCGGGTCGAAGACGTCGGTCTGCCACTTGCCGCCGGCGATTCCGTCGAGCCCGTCGTACTGCAGGACGTGCTCCTTCTTCGGGTCGTCCATCGCGGCCTTGACCTGCTTGAGGTCGTCCGGCACGGCGAGGTCCGCGCGGGGCACGAGGTTGTCGGCCACCGCCGGGATGCCCGAGAGGATGTCCTTGTTCAGGAAGTACGCGATGAACGCCTTCGCGGCCTCGGCGTGCTTGGCCTTCTTCGTCACCGCGAAGCCGATCGACATCTGCTCGACGGTGTCGTGCGTGGCACCGGTCGGCATCGGGAACTGGAACGAGCCGTAGTTGATTTTCGTGCCTGCGCCCTGCTTGTCCAGGTACTCGCGAGTCTCGCTCGGCGCCCAGGTGCCGACGTAGAGGTAGCGCGAGTCGCCGTCGGCCCAGCGTTGCTGCACCTGCGGGAACTTCGCCGCGTCCCAGCCGTCGATGAAGTACTTCGGGAGCTTCGCGGTTTCGGTCGCCGCTTTGAGGAAGCCGGGGTCGGTCTTCCAGGCCTGGCCGGTCTTGTCCGTCGCGGCCTTGTTGAGCCCACCCGAGCCGACGAAGCGCTCGGCGAGCTGCGTGAAGAAGTACATGTTGTAGAACGGGATGTCGCCGTCCTGGCTGATCGCCGCCTTGCCGTCGGCCTTCGCCTTGTCGAACAACGCGGTCAGCTCGTCCATCGTCTTCGGCTGCTGGACGTCGCCGGCGTCCTTGTTGAACCACCAGGCGCTGGACTGCACGGTGTAGGGGACCATGAAGTTGTGGCCCTCGTGGTCCTTGTTCTGCGGGAAGTCGTACGAGCTCGCGGACAGCACGTCCTTGACGGTCTTGTCGCCCTCACCGACCTTCATCGCGAAGACGTCGTCGACGCTCTGCGTGCCGCCCGGGGTCATGATCGCCGCGCCGACCTTGCTGACGTCCTGGTCGAACAGATCCGGCACCGTGTCGGTGTTCAGCGCGGGCACCAGGTTCTGCGTGTAGGCCTTGCGTCCGAGCCACTGGACGTTCACCTTGACGCCGGTCTTCTCCTGGAAGCACTTGACCGCCTTCTGCAGGACCTTGCCCTGGGGCTCGTCGGCAGTCCACATGGCCCAGTAGGTGAACTCCTTGTCCGTGGCCGGTTTGACGGCGGCTTCGGGACACGGGGCGTTGAGGTACTGGTCGACGCCGGGCAGTGCGTTCTCGCCGGTTCCGCCGCCGACGTCGGCGCCACCGCCGCAACCCGCCAGGAGGAGTGAGGCCCCCACCGCACACGCCATGACTTTGCTTCGTCGCATCCGCCACCACCTGGATCGAGATCGAATATCACGCAGATTCTGCGCGTTAGTGCGCAGTTTCGTTTGCTTTCACGCATCTGTCAACACAAGCACCTGCAGCAACCGGCGCACTTCGGCCGTCACGGCGTCTCGGCCCGCGCCCAAGTACTTGCGTGGGTCGACGCGCTCGGGGTGGGCTCGCCAGTCGCCCGCCGCGGCTGCGGTGAACACCTTGTTGAGCTGGGTGGCGATGTTGACCTTCGTCATCCCCGCCCGCACGGCTTCGGCGAGCCCCTCGTCGGACACGCCGGATGAGCCGTGCAGCACCAGCGGCACCGGCACGCGAGCGCGCAGCCGCGCGATCAGGTCGAAGTCCAAAGTGGCGTCCCGGGTCAGCATCGCGTGCGAGCTGCCGACGGCGACGGCGAGCGCGTCGACGCCCGTGGCCGCGGCGAACTCCGCCGCCTCGTCCGGGTCAGTGCGGGCGCCCGGTGCGTGCACACCGTCCTTGCCGCCGATCTCGCCCAGCTCGGCCTCCACCCAGACGCCGTGGTCGTGGCAGAACGCGGCGACCTCGCGGGTCTCGCGCACGTTGGCCGCGTAGTCCAGTTTGGACGCGTCGAACATGACGGAGCCGAAGCCGAGTGCGACGGCTTCGCGCACCAGCTCGCGCGACTCAGCGTGGTCGAGGTGCACGGCGACACGGGCCTCGGCCGCGCGGGCTGCGGCCAGCGCGGCGCCGCCGATCGGCGCCAGTGCGCCGTGGTAGCGCACGGCGTTCTGGCTGAGCTGCACGATCACCGGGGCGCCGGCCAGTGCCGCGCCCTCCACGATCGCGGTGATGTGTTCGAGCTGGATCGCGTTGAAGGCACCGCAGCCCCGCCGGGCAGACGCTGCCTCCGCAACGATCTCGCCGGTAGCCACCAGCGGCATCAGGACTCCCGTTCCGGCTGGGCGCGCACCGCGACCAGCTCCCGTTCCCGGTGGTAGTGCGCGAGGTCGACATCGCCGGCGAGTGGGCCGAGCACCGCCGCGCCGGACAGCGCGACCGCACGGCGCAGCAGCTCCGGCCACGGCTCGCGGCGGCTCAGCCCGAGGGCCAGGGCCGCGACCACGGCGTCCCCCGCGCCCGTGCTGTTGCCGGTGAGCGCGGTGGACGGTGTCGCCTGCCAGGTGCCCGCGGGCGTGACCGCGAGCAGCCCTTCGGCGCCGAGTGAGACGACTACTGCGCCGGCACCCGCGCGCCGTAGCTCGGTGGCTGCCGCGACGGGGTCTTCGAGGCCGGTGACCTCGCGCAGTTCTTCGATGTTCGGTTTGACCACGGTCGGCTTCCCGGCCAGCCCGGTGAGCAGCGCTGGCCCGGACGTGTCCAAGATGGACAACCACGTGGCGGGCGGCCCGGAGCCCGAGGGGCAGCTCGCGAGCAGTCGCCCGTAGGCGTCGGCTGGTGCGCCGGGTGGCAGGCTGCCTGAACACACCAGTACCTCCGGCCGGCTCCGCGCGACCGCCGCGGCCAGCGCCGTCCACTCGGCCGAGCCGAGCTCGGGTCCCGGTTCGTTGAGGAGCGTTGCTCCGCCGCTGCCGAGGATCGTCGTGGTGCGGCGGGTTTCGCCCGCGATCGGGACCACGTCCGCGGCCAGGCCGGCGGCTGCGAGGTCCGCCGCTACCGCGGTGCCGGTCGCGCCGCCTGCCGTCACGACCGCGCGGACGTCGACTCCCAATGCGTGCAGCACCCGGGCGACGTTGACGCCCTTGCCGCCCGCGCGGTGCCGGACCTCCCGCGCTCGGTGCACCGCGCCGGGCCTCAGCTCGTCCACCGTGTACGTGACGTCGAGCGCGGTGTTCGGCGTCACGGTGACGATCATGTGAGGACGACGGATCGCGTCAGGCTGCGGGGACTGTCCGGGTCCAGCCCTTTGCGCCGGGCCATCGCGCCGGCCACGAGCTGCGCGCGCACGAGGTCGGCGAGCGGGTCGAGGCCGCTCTCGACGAACGTGCCGCCCGCGCGGCGGACGTCGTCGGCCAGGCCGGCCGGTGCGCGACCGAACATCCAGGTCACCCGGCCCGGCTCGCTGATGCTGATCGGGCCGTGCCGGTAGTCCCACGCCGGGTACGACTCCGTCCACAGCAGACACGCCTCGCGGAACTTGAGCGCGGCCTCGTTCGCGATCCCGACCGACCAGCCGGTGCCGAGGAAGCTGATCTGCTCCGCCTCGGTCAGCTCCGCGGGCAGCGGCGCGGCCAGCACTTCTTCCGCTTGCGCGATGACGCCGGTCAGGTCTTCGCCCAGGTGCGCGCGCAACATCGCGAGGGCGGTCGTGGCGAACCGGGTCTGCACGACCGAGCGTTCGTCCACCGCGGACAGGTCGACGATCGCGTCGGCGGCGTCCGCGATCGCGGCGGGCACGCCGGTGATCGCGGTGGTCTTCACCTGGCCGCGCAGCTTCGCGAGCAGGGTGTGCACCTCGGTCGTCGTGCCCGAGCGGCTCAGCGCGAGCACGTGGTCGTAGCCGCGGCCGGCCGGGAACTCGGAGGCGGCGAAGGCGTCTGTCTCGCCGAGCCCGGCGCTTTCCCGCAGGGCCGCGTACGCCTGGCCGATGAACCACGACGTCCCGCAGCCGACGATCGCCACCCGGGTGCCCGGGGCGGGCAGCCACCCGGTGTTCGCCGCGGCGAGCGTGCCCGCCTGGCGCCAGCAGCCGGGCTGGCTGGCGATCTCCGCCGCCATCAAGGTCCCGCTCATCAGCTCCCCATCCGTGCCGGTTGTGCGCAACAGCTGTCACGTTAGGTGCAGTTTTGTGCGTCGTCAATCGTCATAGTGTGCAAGTTCGCGCATCAGCGATGCGCGAGGCGCACGAAAAAGGCCACCCTCGGGGAGGGTGGCCTGCGGGGAGAGCGCGGGAGGGCTACCGCGGCTTGCGCCGCCAAAGCCCGGTGACGACGGCGAGCGCGCGGGAGCGCGGCGTCGGCGCGACGAGCGGCTCCGGGCCGATCCGCCGGCGCATCCGGTAGGCGAGTTCGAGCACTTCGAGATCTTCGGGTCGACGTCTGCCGCGGACGTCCGGCCGCAGCATCAGCTCCCCCACGGTGACGGGCTTGCCACTGGCACGGTGCGCCGTGCGCGCCATCGGGAACCTCCGCTGATCGGTGCCGGCCGGGACGGGCCGGCTGCCGATTCTATGAATCAGATTCGGGTTCGTCACCTTACTCACCAGTTGTGTCCGGTGTGTTCATCGAACCGGTCAACCACCGCGTTAGCCTCGGCGCATGATCACCCTTGGGGGCCTCACCGCGGACGACCGCGCAGCCTGGGAGAACCTGTTCGCCGGCTACAACACTTTCTACGGCAGGACGCTCGCGCCGGAACTGATGGACCGCGCGTGGCGCGAGTTCGCGAGTGGCGAGCGGATGCACGCGCTCGGCGCGCGGCTCGACGGCGAACTCGTCGGCATCGTGCACTTCTTCACGCACGTCAGCACGACTTCCGCCGACGTCTGCTACCTGCAGGACCTGTTCACCGACGCGAAAGCCCGCGGGCGCGGGGTCGGGCGCGCGCTGATCGAAGCCGTCGCCGACTGGGCGCGGGCGCGGGGATGTGTCCGCGTCTACTGGCACACGCAGACTTCCAACACGACCGCCAGGCGGCTCTACGACCAGGTCGCCGTCGACAAGGGGTTCATGCAGTACCAGATCCCGCTCGAGGTCTGACGTCACCGGCGGTGCCGGCCGCCGCCGCAGCCGTGGTGGCCGGTGTCGCGGCGGCCCGGGTCGGCAATCGGCCGGTCCTGGCCGCCCGCCCACCCGCGCCACCACAGCGCGAAGTCCGGGATCTCGTGGCGCACCGGTGCCGCTTTCTTCGGCGGGCTCTGGACTTTCTCGGGGTTGGGCGGCTTCGGCAGCTTCGCCAGTGGTTTCACCTTGCCGATGATCTTGACCGCCTTCGCGAGATTCCCGCGATGAACGGCTGCGGTTCCGGAATTCGGCTCCGCGACCGCGGCAGCCGGGGGAATGTCGTTATTCCCGGCGGGCGGTGTTACGGATTCCGGAGCCGGCTTCGCGGGCGGCACCGAGACTTTCGCCGGCAACGGCACCAGCGCGACCGCGGGTGGCTCCAAGCCGACCGGCGGCCAGACCGCACCTCCGCTGCGCTGGACCGGCATCGACACCGCCGTGGCGACCCCGCCGGTCAACGCCAGCGCGCCGGCGACCACCGAGAGCACCCGGAGCCGGGCCAGGGACCGCAGGACCTGCGGTTTCTCGCGGTGGCGTGCGTGTGTGTCCGCCGTGCGGTAGCGGTCCGGCACCGGCGCAGACCGGACCAGCAGTTCGGCGACGGTGACCTGCTCGCCGCGCGGAGCCCTGCGTGCCATCAAACCCTCCACCATGGGCCGACCGGGCGCGGGCGCTGCGTCCGGTCGGCCGATCATAGGAATGGTTCAGTCCGCTGTAAAGGCTCGTTCACCCAGCGTTTCAGGCGAGCCGGCCGCCGCCGTCGACGTGCAGGACGGATCCCGTGACGAACGGGTTCGCCAGCGCGTGGAGCGTCGCCGCGGAAACGTCCGCGGTGCCGCCGACGCGGCGGGCCGGATTGGCTTCCGCGGTTCGCCGGAAGAACTCGTCCTTCGCGTCGCCGAGGCGGTCCCACGCGCCGGAATCGACGATGCCGGGCGAAATCGCGACGACGCGGATCGGGGCGAGTTCGACCGCGAGCGCCTCGGCGAGGAACGCCACCGCACCGTTCGTGGTGGCCATGACCGCGCGCTCGCGCGTCGGCCGCCAGGCGGCGATTCCCGAGAACAACGCGATGGCACCACCGTCCCGGAACCGCGGCGCGAAGTGCTTGGCCAGCAACAGGGGCCCGATCACCTTGGCGTCGAAAGCCTTGGTGACGGCGTCCCGCTCCAGCGATTCGAGCGGCCCGTTCGCCGGCGCCGAGCCGAGCGCGACCAGGTAGTCGAGTTCGCCGACCGTTTCGGCGAGCGCTTCGAGCGACGATTCGTCCGCCAGATCGGCGAAAGCGGGCCGGACGCCGGGTTCGGTGAGCCGCGCCGGATTCCGGCCGGCCAAGACGACTTCGGCGCCCGCCGCGTGCGCGTCCGCCGCGATCCGGCGGGCGATCCCCGATCCGCCGCCGACGACGACCAAGCGTTTTCCTTCGAACGTCATTTCCGTGCTCCTTCCGTTTCGCACTCCGGTTTCAGCACACCGCGGCCGCGGATTCATCCCCTTGCGATCCGAATGTTTTCTATGGTTGCGATAGAATCTGCGAATGCCTACGTTGCGGTCGCTCGAGTGCCTGGTCGCCGTGCTCGACGCCGGCTCGATCACCGAGGCGGCCGCGCGGCTGCACCTCTCGCAGCCCGCGCTGTCGCACCAGATCGCCGCGCTCGAGCGGGAACTCGGCACGCCGGTGCTCGAACGGCTGCCGCGCGGGGTGCGGCCGACCGCCGCGGGGCGGGCGGTCCTGGCCGACGCGCGGGCCGCGCTGGCCGCCGCCGAGCGGGTGGTCCGGACCGGCCGTGCGGTCGCCGGCGGCGGACGAGGCAGCCTCCGGGTCGCGTGCGCGGAGAGCATGACCGCCGGGTTGCTCGCGCCGGTGCTGCGCGCTTGGCACCGGCATCGCCCGGACGTGCTGGTCGCGTTGACCGAGACCACGAGCGCGAACGCGCTGGTCATGGCACTGGAGGCGAGCGAAGCGGACGTCGCGGTCGGGCCGCGCCCGAGCCGTTGGACCGGGCCGGTGGAGCTGGTCGGGCGCGAGGAGATCGTCCTGGCGCTGGCCCCGGACCACCCGCTCGCGACCCGGGCGGCGGTGCCGATGGCCGACCTCGACGGGCTGCCGGTCGTGCACTACCACCCGGACAACGGACTCGGTGGCTGGCTCGACGAGGAGGCGGCGCGACGCGGGAGCGCGCTCGGCGCGGTGATGCGGACGAAACAAGCGGGAACCGCGGCCGAGCTCGCGGCGGCCGGCTTGGGGGTGGCGTTGGTCCCGACGACCGCGCTGGCCCGCACGTTCGCCGGTGCGCTGCGGCGGCTTAAGCCCGCGCTGCACCGCGATGTCGTCATGTTCACCGCGACGCCGTCGGATTCGCTCGTCCGGCGGTTTTCTTCGGACGTGCGAGCGCGTGGGATCGCGGTCCCGGCGGCGCTGCTGGCCAAACTCTCCTCAGGAACCCGTTAAGTCCTGGTGAATGTGACAGATTCCCTACGAAGGTTTTGTGCCATCAGGACGAACTTCTCTCCGTCGCTCCGATTTTGCTGTGCTATTCGCCAAAGTTTGGTTCCATCGGATAGCTTGCTCCTACCGGCCAGTACCGCCGGGCCGATCGGGTGAGGCGATCAGCGGAGATCGAGGGAAGCGGGGACGAGGATGCCGAAGCACCGGCCACGTCGCAAGGGCACGCGTGCGGTCCACCGGACCGCGGCCGCGCTCGCCGGTGGGGCGCTCGTCGTGCTGCCCACGCTGACCACGGGCTTGCCCGCGCCGGTCGTGATCGCCGACGCCGGCGGTTCGCTCCCGGACCAGGCCGCGCCGCTGCAGCCGCCCAACGTCGTCATGCCGCCGATCGCCGTCGACGGCAGCCTGCCCCAGCCGCCGCTGCCGACGCCGTTGGTCGTGCCCGGCGGGCGCGCCGGGTCGGCGGGCATCTCCGGCCCGCTCGGCATCCCGGCGAGCATGCTCAAGGCGTACAAGAACGCCGCTGACATCCTGGCCAAGGAGCAGCCGGGCTGCCACCTCGACTGGGCGCTCATCGCGAGCATCGGGCGCATCGAGTCGAACCACGCCCGCGGCGGGTACGTCAACGCGAACGGCGACACCCTGGAGCCGATCCTCGGCCCGGTGCTCAACGGCGCCGGCGCGTTCGCCGCCATCCCGGACACCGACGGCGGCAAGTACGACGGTGACGCGGTGTGGGACCGCGCGGTCGGCCCGACGCAGTTCATCCCGGCGACGTGGAAGGGCTACGCCTCCGACGGCAACGGCGATGGCGTCTCGAACCCGAACAACATCTACGACGAGGCCCTGGCCACCGCGCGCTACCTGTGCTCGGGCGGGCTCGACCTCTCGACGGACGCCGGGCAGCGGCTCGCCGTACGCCGCTACAACAACTCGCAGTCCTATGTGGACACTGTAATGGCGTGGGCGTCGGCCTACCGCAGCGGCGTGGCCCAGCTGCCGGACAGCCAGGTGCCGATCGGCACCCCCAACGCGCCCGACGCCGCCGCGGCCGGCGCCCCCGTCGGTGTCCCGGCCCCGCCCGCGCCGCCGGTCACGACCCCGCCGGGCACTTCGCTGCCGGGCACGTCGACGACCCCGACGACCAGCACGTCGCCGACCACCTCGAAGTCGCCGGCCACGACCACCCCGACGACCACGCCGCCGTCGTCCACCACGACGCCGCCGCCGGAGACCACGAGCACCACACCGACCACCAGCACCAGCACCACCGCACCGAGCAGCACCCCGGCCGGCTCGGCCGAGACGCCGGCCGCATCCACGACGACCAGCCCGACGGGGTGAGCCCGGTGGAGCCGTTCCTGGTGCACATCCGGTGCGACACCGACGGCTACACCCACGCCGTCACCGAGGACGAGTTCGCGGCCGGGCGGCGGGACGGGCGGTTCCGGGCGGTCTGCGGGCACGTGGTGCTCGCGGCGCCGATGATCGAGGCGCCGGGCCGGTTCGACCCGCTGTGCCGGGACATCCTGCGCGGTGACGCGGGACCGGCGGCGCCCTCGGTGCCCCGGCAGGAGCGCCGTCGGCTGCGCTGGCGCAGCCGACGCTAGCCGACCAGCGCCTGGATGCCGTCGAGCATGCGGTTCAGCCCGAACTCGTAGGCCGCTTCGCCCTGGCCCTTCGCGCTTTCGTCGAAGCCGCCGCCGAGCCAGATGCGGTTCATCGCCGGGTGCGCGTCGACGACGAAGTAGTCCTCCCAGAACGACGACCGCTGGTGCCACCACGCCTCGGTCGACTGGCCGGTGCTGCGCTCGAGGCGGGTGTTCTCCGCGCCCAGCGCGGCGTTCGCGTCGACGTACGTGCCGATCCCGTTGGCCGCGGCGACGGCCTGCCGCGGGGGCAGGCCCAGTTCGTCCATGATGGACAGCAGGTACTCCTGCCCGGCCAGCTGGCCCGGCCCCAGCGGCGGCCGGACGCGCGAAACCTCGCACAGCCACGGGTGTTTCCGGTACGCCTCGCGCGTCCGCAGCGCGTAGAGGGCCACCTGCTCGCGCCAGTCGCCCGGCCGCGGCTCGCCCGGCCCGGGCAGCCGCCGTTCGACGAGCACGTCGTCGACCATCAGGTCCACCAGCTCGGCCTTGCCGGGCACGTAGGTGTAGAGCGTCATCGTGCCGGCGCCGAGCTCCTTGGCGACGCGGTGCATCGAGGCGGCGGCCAGGCCGTCGGCGTCCGCGACGGTGATCGCCGCGGCGACGATACGCTCGATCGTCAACGTCGGGCGGCGGCCCCTGGTCGGTTCGGCGGATCCGCCCCGGGCGCGCCAGAGCAGCGCGAGCGTCCGGTCGACGTCCTCGGCGCCAGTGCGTTCGACGGTCATGCGTTCCCCTCGCTCCTCCGCCCGGGAGACTACCCTGGGAACCGGACGAGGGGGTGCCACCGATGACGTCTCGCAAGCCACCCAAGGTCTCCTTCCGCTGGTGGGTGGACCGCCAGATCGACGACGCCCGGGAGCGCGGCGAGTTCGACGACCTGCCCGGCACCGGGAAGCCGCTGCCGAAGCCCACCGGCAACGACGCGGCCACCGACTGGGTGCTGCGCGAGGTCCGCAAGGGCGGCCACGACACGAAGGCGTTGCTGCCGCCGGCGCTCGCGCTCAAGCGCGAGGTCCAGGACCTGCCCGAGCGGCTCACGCGGGAGCGGACCGAACGGCAGGTGCGGGACGTCGTCGAGGACCTCAACACGCGGATCCGGCAGGCCTACCTCAACCACCACACCGGTCCGCCGCTCACGGTGGCGCTGGTGGATGTCGAAGAGGCTGTCGCCGGCTGGCGCCGCTCACGAGCCGCGTCGTAGCAGTGCGCGTTCCGCCGCGGTCCACGCCGTCGTGGTGAGCAGGTAGATCCCGGCCGCCTGCGGCACGACCAGCGTCGCGAGCACCGTGCCGAAGGGCAGCAGCCGCAGGAGCTTGCCGCCCGGGACCTCCGCGGTCGCGTCGCGGTGGCGGTCCTGCCAGCGCACCGAGAACCACGCGACGACGGCCAGCCCGGCCGCGATCACGAACACCAGCGGGCTGCCGGCCAGGCCGTGCGCGCCCAGCGGTGTCCCGAGCAGTGTCGCGCCGAGCAGCGAGTTCGGCTCGCCGCCGATCGTGGCGGTCGTGAAGAGCCGGTACATGATCGTGAAGAACGGCAGCTGCAGGAGCATCGGCAGGCAGCCGACGAACAACGACGTCCCGGACTCCTGCTGCAGCTTCGTCATCTCCGCGGCCAGGCGCTCGCGGTCGCGGCCGTGCTTGGCCTGCAGGGCCTTGATTTCCGGCATCAGGGCGGCCCGGGCGCGCTCGCCGCGGGCCGCCGACCGGGCGAGCGGGTGCAGCGCGAGGCGCACGCACAGGGTGAACAGGACGATGGCCAGCGCGGTCGAAAGCGGGCCTGTGAACGCGTGGATCAGGTGGTACGCGCCTTCGACGGGCACGTCGAGAAAGCCGAACATGGGCAGCACTCCGCATGAGTGGAAGGGGGGTGGGGGTGCGGAATGGCTGCGCTGGAAGTGGTCCTACGCAGCCGTGCTGCGGGAACCGGGTGCTCGTGGCCTGCTGCGCCCGGGGGCGCCCGGGTCGCGGAGGCGGATCGACTCGGCGCGGCGGGCGCGGCGGCGAAGGGCCGTGGTGCGGCTGCGCACCGGCGCCGACCACAGGGCGAGCTCACTGCGGTGGGTGCTGCCGACCAGCAGCACGACCAGCAGGCTGGCGGCGGCGATCGAGGCGAAGGCGACCAGCGCTGTCGGGCCGGTCATCGCGGGGAAGGCGAGCTCCAGCAACGTGGTCACGGTGGCCGTCCCCCCTTCGTTCGCACCCAGGGTAGCGGAAAACGGTAACAGCCCGACGGGCTGTAACCTGAATCGATGAGAGGGCAACTCGTCGTCGTGCCGATCTTGGCGATGCTTCTGCTGTTCGGCGTGCCGTGGTGGACGCTCGTGCTGGCGCCGGACTGGGGCGCGGCCGGCACGATCGCCGGCACCGCGGTCCTGGCGCTGGGCCTGGTCACGATGCCGACCGGCATGTACTTCGGCCACGGACGTCGTCAGCGCGACGGCGCCGCCCGCGTCGGCGACTCGCTGCTCGCGATCATCTGGGTGCTGTTCAGCTGGTGCATCCTGAGCCTGGTGCTGCGGGTCGCGCTGCTCGGCGTCGACGACCCGCTGCGGTCACGGATCGTCGCGGGCGCGACCCTGGTCGTCGCGGCCGGGCTGCTCGTGCACGGCAACCGCGTCGCGATGCGCGTGCCGCCGGTGAAGGCGACCGACGTCGTCATCCCGCGGCTCGGCCCGGGTCTCGACGGGCTGCGCGTCGCCGTCCTGACCGACACCCACTTCGGCCCGATCGACCGGACGAAGTGGTCGGAGAAGGTCGTCGCGGCGGTCAACGCGCTGGACGCGGACGTCGTCTGCCACGCCGGGGACCTCGCCGACGGCGCGGTGGCCAAGCGCCGCAAGCAGGTCGACCCGCTCGGCGGCGTGCAGGCCGGGCTCGGGCGGTTCTACATCACCGGCAACCACGAGTACTTCGGTGAGGCGCAGGCGTGGCTCGACCACATGGCCGGGCTCGGCTGGGACACCCTGCACAACCGCTCGACGCTGCTCGAACGCGGCGGCGACCGGATCCTGTTCGCCGGCATCGACGACCCGACCGGCGCGTCGTCCGGCCTGCCCGGCCACGGTCCCGACCTGGCCGCGGCGCTGGCCGACCGGCCCGCGGACGTCCCGGTGGTGCTGCTCGCGCACCAGCCCAAGCAGGTGCGGGAAGCCCGCGAAGCCGACGTCGACCTGCAAATCTCCGGGCACACCCACGGTGGGCAGATCTGGCCGTTCCACCTCCTGGTCCGGCTCGACCAGCCGACGCTGTCCGGCCTGACCCGGCACGGCCCGACCCAGCTGTACAACAGCCGGGGCACCGGGTTCTGGGGGCCGCCGTTCCGCGTCTTCGCGCCCAGCGAGATCACGCTCCTCACCCTGCGCAGCGCCTGACCCGCCGAGACCGGGTCAGGGTCTCTACCGACAAATTTTTCTTTCTTGACAGCTCGCGTTGTCGGATGTCAGGCTTCTCGTAGGCTTCGAGAGAGCACCCGCGACGAGGAGAGGTCCATGAGCACGACGGTTTCCGCCGACGGCACGAAGATCGCCTACACCCGCGCCGGGTCCGGACCCGCGCTCGTCCTGGTCGACGGCGCGATGTCCTACCGGGGCTCGTCCCCCAACGACGCGCTCGCGAAGGAGCTGGCCGCGCGCTTCACCGTCCACACCTACGACCGCCGCGGCCGCGGCGAGAGCGCCGACACCGGACCGTACGCGGTCGAGCGCGAGGTCGAGGACATCGCCGCGCTCATCAAGGAGGCGGGCGGCGAGGCGTTCCTCTTCGGCATCTCCTCCGGCGCCGCGTTGGCGCTCGAGGCGGCGAACCAGGGACTGCCCGTGCCGAAACTGGCGGTGTACGAGCCGCCGTTCATCATCGACGACACCCGCGCGCCGGTCGGGGCCGACTACGCGACGCGGCTCGACTCGGCGCTCGCCGAGGGCAAGCGCGGCAAGGCGGTCAAGATGTTCATGACCGAGGGCGTCGGCCTGGGCAAGGCGACCGTAGCGGTCATGCGGATCATGCCGTTCTGGTCGAAGCTCAAGAAGGTCGCCCACACGCTCCCGTACGACACCGCGGTGATGGGCGGGCACCAGTCTGGGCGGCCGCTCCCGAGGGCGTGGCCGCAGGTGACGATGCCGGCCCTGGCCATCGACGGCGACCGCGGGCCGGCCTGGATGCGCAACGGCGTCAAGACGCTGGCGCAGATCCTGCCCTCGGCGGAGTACCGGACGCTGCCCGGCCAGACGCACATCGTGAAAGCGCCGGCGCTGGCCCCGGTCCTGACCGAGTTCTTCCTCGGCTGATGCGCATCCGGATCCTCGACGCCGACATCACCACGCTCGAGGTGGACGTCGTCGTCAACGCCGCCAACTCCTCGCTGCTCGGCGGCGGCGGGGTCGACGGGGCCATCCACCGCAAGGGCGGCCCCGAGATCCTCGCCGCGTGCCGGAAGCTGCGCGCCGGGCACTACGGGAAGGGCCTCAAGACCGGGCAGGCCGTCGCCACCACGGCCGGGAAGCTGCCGGCCCAGTGGGTCGTGCACACCGTCGGCCCGGTGTGGTCGGCGACCGAAGACCGGTCCGAGCTCCTCGCCGACTGCCACCGGAACGCCCTGCGGGTGGCGGACGAGCTGCACGCCAAGACCGTCGCCTTCCCCGCCATCTCCACCGGGATCTACCGCTGGCCGCTCGAGTCGGCGGCCGAGATCGCGCTCACCACCGTCAGCGGAGCCGAGCCCGGCGGGATCGAGGAAGTGCTCTTCGCGCTGCGAGGGGAAGCGGCCGTGAGCGCCTTTCGGGCTCGTCACAACTCCCTTGCCTGAACGATCACCCAGCGGGCAGGGTGCAGGCGTGCCCACCCGCGCCCTGGTCTTCGACTTCGACGGCACGCTCGCCGACACCGAGTCCGCCGTGCTGCGGTCGTGGCAGCAGGTCTTCGAGGAACACGGCGTCGAGCTGCCATTGGAAGCCTGGTACGCCGTGATCGGCACCCAGCACACGACGCCCGCGATGTTCGCCCTGCTCGCCGAGCGCGTCCCGGGTGTCGACACCGAGGCGTTGCGCCCGAAGACCCGCGCCCACGTGCTGCGGCTCCTCGAAGACCTGGGCCCGCGCGAGGGCGTCCGCGAGTACCTCGAGACCGCGAAGGAGCAGGGCCTCGGGCTGGCTGTCGCGTCCAGTTCGTCCGGGGCCTGGGTGAACCCGCACCTCGAACGGCTCGGCATCGCCGGGTACTTCGACGCCGTCCTCACCGGGGACCGGCACAAGGCCAAGCCCGACCCGGACCTCTACCTCGCCGCGCTCGACGCCCTGGGCTGCGAAGCGCGCGACGCCATCGCCTTCGAGGACACGCCCCACGGCGTCACCGCCGCGAAGGCCGCCGGCCTGACCTGCGTCGCCGTGCCGAACGCCATCACCGAGAGCCTCGACTTCGGCCAGGCCGACATCGTGCTGCCGGCCTTCACCGCGAAGCCGCTCGAGGCCCTACTGACCCACTAGCTGGAGCAGCCGGTCCAGGAACGGCAGCTGGCCTTTGACCAGCTTCTCGCGCGCGACGTCGAGCGAGAACCACTCGACCCGGTCCAGCTCCGGGAACTCCTGCTGACGGCCCGAGCGCGGCGGCCACTCCATGGTGAACGTCCCCGGCACCACCGACACGGGGTCGAGGTCGGCTTCGACCGCCCACGCCGTGACGGTCTTGCCCGACTGCTTCACCTCACCCAGCGGGACGTACTCCCCCGGTGGCGCGGGCAGGCCCAGCTCCTCCTCGAACTCGCGCCGCGCCGCGGCCTCCGGCGCCTCGTCCGGGTCCAGCTCGCCCTTCGGCAGCGACCACGCCGCCGCGTCCTTCTTCGCCCAGAACGGCCCGCCCATGTGCCCGAGCAGCACTTCGACGGCCTCGCCCCGCCCGCGGTGGAGCAGGAGCCCGGCACTGCGTTTGCCCGCCATCCCCACAGTCTGCCGAAAACCCGGTCAAGATTTTTTCGCGGGGTTGTCGATCCGGTGAGAACTCACTCGACGCGTAGGCAGAAGGCAAGGGACACCCAGGGAAGGAACCCCGACATGACCACCACGATCGCCACCGAGACCCAGACCGCCGCCGCCACCCGCACCGAGACCAGGAACCCGGTGACCGGGCTGGTCGTCTCCGCGAGCCGGATCGTGCTCTCGGTCCTGTTCGGCTTCCACGGCCTGCAGGGATTCGGCTTCTTCGGCGGGATCGACGGCCAGGGCGGCGGCGTCCCGTTCGGCTCGTTCCCCGGCTGGTGGGGCAGCGTGTTCGAACTCGTCGGCGCGGCGCTGCTCTGCGTCGGGCTCGCCAGCCGGCCGGCCGCGCTGCTGCTTTCCGGTGTGATGGCCTACGCCTACTTCACCGTGCACGCCCCGATGGGCCTGCTGCCGCTGCAGAACATGGGCGAGCCGGCCGCCGTCTACTCGTGGATCTTCCTGCTGTTCGCCGCGATCGGCCCGGGCCGGTTCGCGCTCGACACGCTGATCAAGCGACGCCGCTGAGCGAGCGCGGTCCGATCAGTAGCCGCCCTGGGCGGCCGCCAGGTCGGACCGCGCCATCACGTGTTCCATCAGGCTGGTCAGCACCTGCTTCGTCGACTCCCGCTCGCGGGCGTCGCACAGCAGCAGCGGGACGTCCATGCCGACGTCGAGCGCCTGCCGGACCTCCTCGGTGCCGTAGCGGTACGCGCCGTCGAAGCAGTTCACGCCGACGACGAACGGCAGGTTGCGGCGCTCGAAGAAGTCCACCGCCGCGAAGCAGCTGTCCAGCCGGCGGGTGTCGGCCAGCACGACGGCGCCGAGCGCGCCCTCGGCCAGCTCGTCCCACATGAACCAGAACCGGTCCTGCCCCGGCGTGCCGAACAGGTACAGGATCAGGTCCGGGTTGATCGTGATGCGGCCGAAGTCGAGCGCGACCGTCGTGGTGGTCTTCTGCTCGATCCCCGACAGGTCGTCGACGCCCTCGGACGCGGTCGTGATGACCTCTTCGGTCCGCAGCGGCGGCACTTCGCTCACCGAACCGACCATCGTGGTCTTGCCGACCCCGAACCCGCCGGCGATGAGTACCTTGACCGCGGTCGCGGTCAGGTTCCGCCGGGGGTCAGAGTTTCCGGATGCCATCAAGGACCGCCTGCAATACGTGTCGGTTGGGGGTTTCCTGGACCGGTGCCGCGGTACGGAACAGCACCAGGTTCTGCTCGATGAGGTCGCTGAGCATCACCTTGACCACGGGCAACGGCAGGTCGACGCGGGCGGCCACCTCGGCCACCGAGACCGGCCGCTGGCACAGGGCGATGATCCGCGCGTACTCCGGTTCGAGCATGCCCGCTTCGTGCGCCGTGCGCAGCGCGACCACCAGCGTGATGAGGTCGAGCCCGAGGGTGTCCGACCGGGTGCGGCCGCCCGTGACCGCGTAGGACCGGACCAGAGGGCCGGCCTCGTCGTCGAACCAGGCTTCGTGCCGTCCGCTCATGGCGACGTGGGCTGGACGCCGGCGCCGGTCCGCGGCGCGGAGGTGAGCACCTGGCCGACCCGCTTCACCATCAGGTTCATCTCGTACGCGACGAGACCCATGTCCGCGTCCTCGCGGGCCAGCAGGGCGAGGCACGCGCCCCGCCCGGCCGCCGTCACGAACAGGAACGCGTGGTCCATCTCGACCATCGTCTGGCGGACGTTGCCGCCGCCGAAGTGCCGGCCGGTGCCGCGGGCCAGGCTCTGGAACGCCGAGGCCACCGCCGACAGGTGCTCGGCGTCCTCCTCGGAAAGGTTCCCCGACCGCCCGATGAGCAGGCCGTCCGAGGACAGGACCACCGCGCGGTCCGCCCCGGCGACCCGCTTGACGAGGTCGTCCAGCAGCCAGTCGAGCTCACTGACGTTGGCCATTAGTCGCGCTCTCCGTACCTGTCGTCGTTCTCGGCTGGTTCTTCGTCACGGCCGCGGCGGGTGCCCTGCTGGAAGGCGGACAGCCGGCTGCGGGCGGCCTCCGGCGAATCCAGCCGGACCTCCTCCCGCTCCTGCGTGGCGGGCTTATCTTCCCGCAACTGCGGAACGAGGCTCTGCTGACGTCGCCGTTGCGGCAGCGGCGGGCGGCCCGGCGCCTCCGGGCGGCGCGGCTGCTGCGGCCGGCCTTCGGGCACCGACGCCCGCGGCCCCGGCTCCTGCGGCGGCCACACCGGCTGCTGCG
>NZ_JAMXQV010000045.1 GCF_024703995.1 Amycolatopsis iheyensis
GGCGAGGTCCAGCGCCCGCCGACACGCGCGCGGGTCGTGGCGGGCCGCCGCCCGGCGGGTGCGCCGTGCGCGGCGCCGCGGCGGATGCCGGTCCGGTGGCCGTGGCTCGCCGCGCTGGGCGTCGCGAGCTGCCTGGTGGTGACCGGCCTGGGCCTGCTCGGCGGTCCGTCGGCGGCCGCCCCGGTGCCGGAGCGCACGGCGACGGTGTCGGTCGGGCAGGGCGACACGCTGTCGGCGCTCGCCGCGCGGTTCGCGCCGGAGAGCGACGCGGGCGCGGTGGTCGCGCGGATCAAGGAGCTCAACCGCCTCGACGGCGCGGTCCTGGTGCCCGGCCTGCCGCTCACGGTCCCGGTCGCCGGCGCCGTCCCCGCGCCGTGACGGCCGGGTGAAGATCACCCGCTCCGGTGAACTTGCCACTGGGCCGGACCGGTGAACGCCAGCGTCGCCGCGGGAAGGCTCGCCGGGCCCTCACCCGGGTGGGGTCGACCGTGGCCGTGTCGCTTGCGCACGCCTCCGCCGAGTTCTACTCTCGCCCGCTATATGTAGTAGTTACACCGCTGTAGTTGGTCCACAGGTTGGGGTAGACTGGGCAGCAGTTGTCCACAGCTGGTCGGCTCTTACCCACCGGATGTCCACAAAACGATCACCAGGTGCAGGGGTGCGTGGTGACCGCGAGGACGTCGACCGCGGGCGGCCGGCGCGGAGGGGAAGGTGATCGGCGGATGAGGTGCCCGTTCTGCCGGCATGCGGACTCTCGGGTCGTCGACTCCCGAGAGGTGGATGAAGGCCAGGCGATCCGCAGGCGGCGCTCGTGCGCGTCGTGCGGACGGCGGTTCACGACTTCGGAGACGATGGTGCTCGCCGTCGTCAAGCGGTCCGGGGTCACCGAACAGTTCAGCCGGGACAAGGTGGTGAGCGGCGTCCGCCGCGCCTGCCAGGGCAGGCCGGTCGACGACGACGCGCTGCAGCAGCTCGCGCAGCGCGTGGAGGAGTCGATCCGCTCCGCCGGGCTGGCGGAGATCCCGAGCCACGAGGTCGGCCTGGCCATCCTGGGCCCGCTGCGTGAGCTCGACGGGGTCGCCTACCTCCGGTTCGCCAGCGTCTACCGCTCCTTCTCCTCGGTCGAGGACTTCGAGAAGGAGATCGCCGACCTCCGTGAGGCCATAGCGGGTTCTGCTGCCCAGGGAGAGAGCGATCAGCGAGCAGACGGCGATTAGCCGTCCCGCTGCGGGAGTGAGGGTTCGACCGATGACCGAAACCGTGGGAACCGGGGCCGGCTCGGCCGCCGGCAAGAAGAGCAAGACCGCCGGCGGGCTGAGCGTGAAGCGCGTCTTCACCACCGAGGGGCAGCACCCGTACGACCAGGTGACCTGGGAACAGCGCGACGTCGTGATGACGAACTGGCGCGACGGCTCGGTCAACTTCGAACAGCGCGGGGTCGAGTTCCCCGAGTTCTGGTCGGTCAACGCCACCAACATCGTCACCAGCAAGTACTTCCGCGGCGCCGTCGGCAGCCCGCAGCGCGAGCGCAGCCTCAAGCAGCTGATCGACCGGGTCGTGAAGACCTACGTCAAGGCCGCGCGCGACCACGGCTACTTCGCCACGCCGCAGGACCTCGAAATCTTCGAGCACGAGCTCACCTGGATGCTGCTGCACCAGGTCTTCAGCTTCAACTCCCCGGTCTGGTTCAACGTCGGCACGGCGTCGAAGCAGCAGGTCAGCGCGTGTTTCATCCTCGCCGTCGACGACACGATGGAGTCGATCCTCAACTGGTACCGCGAGGAGGGCCTGATCTTCAAGGGCGGCTCCGGCGCCGGCCTGAACCTCTCCCGCATCCGCTCCTCGAAGGAGCTGCTGACCTCCGGCGGCACAGCGTCCGGCCCGGTCTCGTTCATGCGCGGCGCCGACGCGTCCGCGGGCACCATCAAGTCCGGCGGCGCCACCCGGCGCGCGGCGAAGATGGTCGTGCTCGACATCGACCACCCGGACATCGAGGAGTTCGTTCAGACCAAGGCGCGTGAAGAGGAGAAGATCAAGGTCCTCCGCGACGCCGGGTTCGACATGGACCTCTCCGGCGCGGACATCTCCTCGGTGCAGTACCAGAACGCGAACAACTCGGTCCGCGTGTCCGACGAGTTCATGCAGGCGGTCGAGAACGGCACCGACTTCGGCCTGCGGGCCCGGCTCACCGGCGAGGTCATCGACCGGACCGACGCGAAGAAGCTCTTCCGCGGCGTCGCGCAGGCCGCGTGGGAGTGCGCCGACCCCGGCATCCAGTACGACGGCACGATCAACGACTGGCACACCTGCCCGGAGTCGGGCCGGATCACCGCGTCCAACCCGTGCAGCGAGTACATGCACCTCGACAACTCGAGCTGCAACCTCGCGTCGCTGAACCTGCTCAAGTTCGTCACGCCCGAGGGCACGTTCGACGCGCCGCTGTTCGCGCGCGCCGTCGAGTTCGTCATCACGGCGATGGACGTCTCGATCTGCTTCGCGGACTTCCCGACCGAGCCGATCGCCGACACCACGCGGAAGTTCCGCCAGCTCGGCATCGGCTACGCGAACCTCGGCGCGCTGCTGATGGCGCTGGGCCACGCGTACGACTCCGACGGCGGCCGCGCGCTCGCGGCGGCGATCACGTCGCTGATGACCGGCGTTTCCTACCGCCGCTCGGCGGAGATGGCGCAGGTCGTCGGCGCGTACGAGGGTTACGCGCGCAACGCCGAGTCGCACCAGCGCGTGATGCGCAAGCACGCGGCGGCGAACGAGCTGGTCCGCACCTACCACTCCAACGACGCCGCGGTCCGCGCGCTGGCGACGCAGGAGTGGAAGAAGGGCATCGACATCGGCACGAAGCACGGCTGGCGCAACGCGCAGGCGTCGGTGCTCGCGCCCACCGGCACCATCGGCTTCATGATGGACTGCGACACGACCGGCATCGAGCCGGACTTCTCGCTGGTCAAGTTCAAGAAGCTGGTCGGCGGCGGCTCGATGCAGATCGTCAACCAGACGGTGCCGCGCGCGCTGGAAGCGCTGGGCTACCCGGCCGAGCAGGTCGAGGCGATCGTCGAGTTCGTGGCGGAGCACGGCCACGTCGTCGACGCGCCGGGGCTGCGTCCCGAGCACTACGAGGTGTTCGACTGCGCGGTCGGCGAGCGTTCGATCGCGCCGATGGGGCACGTCCGGATGATGGCCGCGGTGCAGCCGTTCCTCTCCGGCGCCATCTCCAAGACGGTCAACATGCCGGAGTCGGCGACGGTCGAAGAGGTCGAAGAGATCTACTTCCAGGGCTGGAAGCTCGGCTTGAAGGCCCTCGCCATCTACCGCGACAACTGCAAGGTCGGCCAGCCGCTGTCGACGGCGAAGAAGGACAAGGCCGCCGCTGTCGCGGAGCCGGAGAAGGTCGTCGAGTACCGGCCGGTCCGCAAGCGCCTGCCGAAGAAGCGCCCGAGCCAGACGGTGTCGTTCACCGTCGGCGGCGCGGAGGGCTACCTGACGGCGGGCTCGTACCCGGACGACGGCCTCGGCGAGATCTTCGTCAAGCTGGGCAAGCAGGGTTCGACGCTGGCCGGCGTGATGGACGCGTTCTCGATGTCCATTTCGGTCGGTCTCCAGCACGGCATCCCGCTCGAGTTCTACGTCTCGAAGTTCTCGAACCTGCGCTTCGAGCCGGCGGGCATGACCGACGACCCGGACATCCGCATCGCGACGAGCGTGATGGACTACCTGTTCCGCCGCCTGGCCCTCGACTACCTGCCGCACGAAAAGCGTTCGCAGCTGGGGATCCTGTCGGCGGACGAGCGTTCGGCGGAGGTGGAGGCCACCTACGGCACACCGGACCTCGAAACCCTGCGGTCCACAGTGGACTCCTCGCCGGAGCCGCACGCGGAGGAGCCGGAACACGCCCACCGCGAAGCCCAGACGACGACGGAGCTGATGGAGCTCCGCCTCGGCAAGGCCGCGGACGCGCCGTTGTGCATGACGTGCGGAACGAAGATGCGCCCGGCGGGCTCGTGCTACGCCTGCGAAGGCTGCGGCGCGACGTCCGGTTGTAGCTGACGGCCCGGGTGACGGGGCCCGCGCCCCGTCACCCGGCCCGTTCGGCCACCGAAATGGTGTGCCGCAAGGTTTCCCGAGCCTCCGCCAGCTCCACGGCCCGGTGATCGAGGCGGTCGAGCTGGGCGCGGAGGCGGTCGAGCACGCCGGGGCACGGGCGCAGTGAGCCGTCCTCGAGGGCGCACGGCAGGACGTGCTTGATCAGCTTCGTCGGCAGTCCGGCGGCCAGCAACGCGCGGATCTGCCGCACCCGCTCCGCCGCGGAAGCGTCGTAGTCGCGGTACCCGTTGGCCTGACGGCGCGCGGTGAGCAACCCCGCACGCTCGTAGTAGCGGAGCAGACGCTCGCTCGTCCCGGTCCGCTCGGCCAGCTGCCCGATCAACATCGCCCCTCCACCGAACTTGACCTTGCCACGGTGTCAACGTTCAACACTGGGTCCGGCGGCCGCATTCCGGCGCCGCCCGGAACCCAGGAGACCCGTTGATCATCGATGCGCACAGCCACGTCCACGATCCCGTGCACGACCACGTCGCCCTGCTCGACGAGGCCGGCGTCGACCGGGCCGTGCTGTTCGGCACCCGGCCGCACCCCGAGCGGGCCACCGACCTGGCCTCGCTGAAGCGCGAGCTGGGCGTGCTGCACGAGACCGTGGCGGGCGGCTCGAGTCAGGGCGGCTACGAGACCGCATGGCGAGAGCTCGACGCCGCCGTCGCGGCGCACCCCGACCGGTTCATCGGCTTCGGCAAGGTCGACCTCGACCGGCCGCCCGAGGGGATCGACGCCGACGTCCAGCGGATCGTCGAGCGCGGCTTTCGCGGCGTGGGGGAGCTGACCCCGCGTCCCGGCGAAGCCGCGCGCGTCGAGCCGGTGCTGCGGGCCGCCGCCGACCACGGTGGGCTGCCCGTCTACGTCCACGGGTTCGCGCCGACCACCGCCGGCGACCTGGCGACCCTGGCCCGGCTCGCGCGGCGGTACCCGCGCGTTCCGCTCGTGATCAGCCAGCTCGGCGGGCTCAACTGGCTCACCGCCATCGAACTCGCCCGCGAAACGCCGAACCTGTACCTGGAGCTGTCGACCGCGAACATCATCTTCGCGGTGCGGCTGGCGATCCACGAAGTCCCGGAGCGTACGCTGTTCGGCTCGGACGCCCCGTACGGTGATCCGGTCCTCGCGCGCGCCACCGTCGAGCGCGTCACCCGCCCCGGCGCGATCCGCGACCAGGTTCTCGGCGGCACGCTCGCCCGGCTCCTGAACCTCTAGAAGTACTGCTGCACCTCGGAAACCGGCGGCAGGTCGCCGACGAAGCCGAACCGGCCCGCCTTCATCTCCCGGGCACCCGCCATGAACGACTTCAACGCCAGCCTCGACAACGCCGCGCCGATGCTGACGCGGCGGACGCCGATCTCCGCCAGCTGGTCCAGCGTGATCGACGGGTCCGCGAAGCCCATCACCACGTTGACCGGCTTGCCCACCGACGACACCACCGCGCGCATCTGCTCGAGCGTCCGCAGCCCCGGCGCGTACAGCACGTCCGCGCCCGCTTCCTCGAACGCCTGCAGGCGCTTGATCGTGTCGTCGAGGTCGTCGATGCCCAGCCACAGGTTCTCGCACCTCGCGGTGAGCACCACCGACCGGGCGCGCGCCCGCTCCACCGCCGCCCGGACGCGGTCGACCGCCAGGCCGAACTCGTAGATCGGGGTGCCGCGGTCGCCCGTGTGGTCTTCGATCGACGTGCCCACCGCGCCCGCGTCGGCCGCCGCGTCGATCATCTTCGCCGCTTCGGCCGGGTCGTCGGCGTAGCCGTTCTCCAGGTCGGCGTTCACCGGCAGCGGTGTCGCGTCGGCGATCTCGCGGATGTTGGCCAGGATCTCCGCGCGGGTCGCGCGGGTGCGGCCGACCACGTTGGCCACGCCGAGGCTCGTCGTGGCGAGGGCTTCGAAGCCGAGGCCGGCCAGCAGCCGGGCCGTCCCGGCGTCCCACGGGTTCGGCAGCAGGAAGGGTTCGGGGCCCTCGTGCAGGGCGCGGAACCGGTCGGCGGTCGTCATGGCTCCAGCTTCCCGCCGCGCGGCCCGGCAGGCCACCCGGCGACCGCGGAAAGGTGGCCCGAAGCGCGAAAACGCATTCAGCGCGATCGCGACCCACGATTTCCGTCCATTCCAGGCCCGTTCTCGGCGGAACCCCCGGTCGACCGAGGTGGTCCAGACCCCGCTCGGCTCGGAGTCACCCGTTCGAGTTAATCTTCCTGGTCGGGGGACTTCAGCCTGTTCCCCTTCGTGACGCATTCTTCGTGCGGAACCGGGGAGGAACCCGCCGATGACCTCGCTCGTCGTCGATCAGCCTGCGCAGGAAACCGACGAACCGCCGAGACGTAAGACATTTTCCCACTGGTGGTCGACTGGGACGGTTTTGGCGATCTTCGCCTTTCTCGCCTGGCAGCGGCGCTGGGTGTGCGACGACGGCCTGATCGTGCTCCGCACCGTCGAGAACCTGCTCCACGGGGACGGCCCGGTGTTCAACGCCGGCGAGCGCGTCGAGGCCAACACCAGCACGCTGTGGACCTACGTCCTCGCCCTCGGCGGGCTGCAGCCGTGGCTGCGGCTGGAGTGGGTCTCGGTCGTCGTCGGGCTGGTCTCGGCCGTCGGTGGCCTCTTCTTCGGCCTGGACGGGGCGCGGCGGCTGTTCCCCGGGCGGCGGGTCGTGCCGGCCGGCGGCCTGGTCGTCCTGGCGCTGCCGCCGTTCTGGGACTACGCGACGTCGGGCCTGGAGACCGGGCTCGTCACGCTCTGGCTGGCCCTGGTGTGGTGGCAGCTGGTCCGGCACGCGACCGGCGGCCCGGTCCGGGTCTGGCCGACCGTGCTGCTCATCGGCCTCGGCCCGCTGGTCCGGCCCGAGTTCGCGCTCGTCTCCGCCATCGCGTTCGCCGCGCTGATCGCCGTCGTCCGGCCGGGCTGGCGCCGCGCGCTGGGCCTGCTCGTGCTCGCCGGGGTGCTCCCGGTCGCCTACCAGGTGTTCCGGATGGGCTACTACGGCCTGATCACCCCCAACACCGCGCTGGCCAAGGAAGCCACCCAGGCGCGCTGGGACCGCGGGTGGTTCTACCTCGTCGACTTCTTCGGCTCGTACTGGCTGCTGGTCCCGGTCGCGCTGCTGCTCGCCGCCGCCGTGCTGGTGCTGCGGAGCCTGGAGCGCAAGACGCTGGTCGTGGCGCTGACCCCGGTGGTCGCCGGGATCCTGCTCGGGCTGTACGTCACCCGCGTCGGCGGGGACTACATGCACGCCCGGATGCTGCTGCCGGTGCTCACCTGCCTGCTGCTGCCGATCATGGTCGTCCCGCTGACCCGGTGGACCACGCCGCTCGTGCTGGCCGTCGTGGCGTGGACCGTCACCAGCGCCGTCGGGCTGCGGCCCGCCTCCGCCGAGCAGCACAAGATCGGCGCGTACGGCATCAGCGACGCCCGGGTGTTCTGGGTGGACTCCACGCACAACGAGCACCCGATCACCGCCGAGGACGCCGGGCTGATCCCCGGCTACCTGCCCGAACTCGCCGCCGCGCGGGCGAAGGTGACCGGGCCGGCCGTCGCGGTGTCGGTGAACGGGACGTGGGTGCTCTACCCGGCCACGCACGACGTCGTGTCCAGCCCCGGCGCGCTCGGCTTCCCCGGCATGCTCCTGCCCCGGGACGAGACGGTGATCGACGACCTCGGGCTGGCCGGCCCGCTGGCCGCGCACAGCCTCCCGATCACCGGGCGGCCCGCGGGACACCAGAAGCTCCTTTCGGTGGCGTGGGTGATCGCGGACGCCGGCGTGGGCACGCCGGAGCAGCTTTCGGCCGCCGGGAACGAGCTCGTCTGGTCGAAGGAGATCCTGGCGGCCCGGATCGCGCTCGCCCGGCCCGAGATCCGCGAGATGCTCGACTCGGTCCGCGCCCCGCTGACGTTCGGGCGGTTCTGGGACAACCTCGTGCACTCCGTCGGGCGCAGCCGGCTCCGCTTCAACCCGCATCCGCTCGACGCGCAGTTCGGCGGCTGAGCCGCGGACCGCGGCCAGGATCGCCGAGCGCGCGTCAGCTTCCGGCCTGGAGGATCCACTCCCGCTCGTCGGGATCGCGGACGGTCGCCTCGCGCGTCCCGAAGTGGGTGTCCTCGAACGGGGTGACGACCTCGACGTCGGGCACGGTGTCGCTCTCGGTCTTGAGGACGAGCTTCATCCCGGTGGCCTGGTTTTCGGGCACCTCGGCGACGAACAGGTAGGGCCCGTCGCCCTTGCGCAGCAGCCCGGAGTTGTGGTCGGTGGCGAAGTCCAGCTCGAAGCCGAGGGTCTGGAAGAACTTCGCCGCCTTGCCCCAGTTGTGGGTCTCGAGGTACACGGCTTCGATGGTCATCGCTGGTCTCCTTCTTTGGCCAGGTACTGGCGCAGCGCGTCGGTGACGAGTGCCGACAGCGACTGCCCGGTGTCGACGGCGTGGTGCTTGACCTCCCGGATCAGGTCCACGGGGAGGTACACGTTGAACTGCTTGACGTCCTTGTCCGCCATGACAGCATGCTAGCATTCTAGGTTAGTAGCCCGTCAACCTCCACGGGATCTCCACGAAACGGGTGCACGGCGTCCACGCCGGCCCGGCATCATCGAGCCCGATGAACTGGTTGCGGGATTTCGAAGCGGAAGCCGGACGCCGGGCCGCGCGGGACGAGCCGCCGTGGGAGCGGGGCGCGAAGCTGCATCCCGACGTCGCGCGCAGCGTCCAGCGGTTCCAGGTTGGCGAGGCCGGCGACGGCGCCAACCTCATCGCGAAAGCCGGCGGCGGTGACTACCTGGCCGCGGTGCGGTTGTTCGTGGCCGAGGAGCAGAACCACGCGCGGATGCTCGCGGCCCTGCTTGCAGCGGCCGGCTTCCCGGTCATCGCCACGCACTGGACGGACACGGTGTTCGTGTGGCTGCGGCGGGCCCTCGGGCTGCGGCTGGAGCTGATGGTGCTGCTCATCGCGGAGGTGGTCGCGCTCCGGTACTACCGGGCTCTGCGCGACGGCGCCGGAGACCCGCTGGTTTCCCAGGTCGCGGCCCGGATCCTCGCCGACGAGCAGCGGCACGTGCCGTTCCACTGCGACCGGCTCCGGCTCGGGTTCGAGGGGCTGTCGAAGCCGGTGCGCGCGGCGGTGTTCGGCGCGTGGCGGGTGCTGCTGCTGGGTGTCGCGGTGACGGTGGCGGCGGACCACGGCCCGGCGTTGCACCGCCTCGGCGTCGGACGGCTCGTGTTCGTCGCGGATGTGCTGACCGCGTTCGAAGGCGCGTTGGCGGCGATCCGCGGGGAGGAGCCCCGGCCGAAGCCGCGGTACGTCCCGAGGCGCGCGAGGCCGCGCGGGCTCGTCTAGAGGAGGCCTGCCAGCACCCGCAGCGACGCCGTGATCCGCTCCACCGACACCCCTCGCGACGTCTGGTGCAGGAACAGCTCCGGCGCGAGCGGCGCCAGCAACACGTCCGCCAGCACGTCCGGGTCCGCCGCGCCTGCCGCCTCGGCCAGTACCCGGACGTGGCTGCGCCAGAACCCGTACGCCCCCGTCGTGAACCGGGAATGGCCCACCTCCGCGCCCAGCACCAGGTGCGCGTGGCGCTCCAGCAGCGCCACCATCGCCACGTAGAACGCCGCCAGGCGCTCGGCCGGGGGTGCGCCCGGGCCCAGTGGTGGGTCGCCGCGGAGCAGGGACTCCTGCAGGCGGTGTTCGTGCTCGTCCAGCAGGGCCACGGCGATCGACGCGCGGTCGGGGTAGCGGCGGTACAGCGTGCCGCGGCCGACGCCCGCCGCGCGGGCGATGTCCTCCATCGTCACCTCCGCCGCGCCGCGGGACGCGAACAGCTCCTCGGCCGCCGTCAGGATCTTCGCGCGGTTGCGGGCCGCGTCGGCGCGTTCGGGCATTTCCCCACCCTAGGAATAAGTGGACACGGCGTCCAGTTATGGCGAGGACACCGAAGAACGGAGGACCCGATGGGCTGGGTCACGCTGGTCGCCGCCGGGCTGGTCGAGATCGCCTGGTCGCAGAGCATCAAACCGACCGAGAACTTCACCAGGCTGTGGCCGACCCTGCTGTGCTTCGTGCTCGGCGTCGCCGCCGTCTACCTGCTCTCCCGCGCCATGGACGCCGTCCCGGTGGGCACCGCCTACGCGGTGTTCACCGGGATCGGCGCCGTCGGCGCGATCGTGCTCGGCGTCGTCGTGCAGAAGGACCCGCTGAGCCTCGGCCGGGTGGCCGCGCTCGCCCTCATCGTCGGCGGCGTCGTGCTCGCGCGCGTCACTTCGTGAGCTGCTCCCACAGGAACTCGAACACCAGCGCCCACTTGAACGCCAGCTGCTCGTTGTCCGCCGCGGCGCCGTGGCCGCCTTCGATGTTCTCGTGGTAGCGGACGTCGTGGCCCTGCTCGCGCATGCGCGCCACCATCTTGCGGGCGTGGGCGGGGTGCACGCGGTCGTCGCGCGTCGACGTCACGAACAGCGACGGCGGGTAGGAACGTCCACTGTGGACATTCTGGTAGGGCGAGTACTTCGAGATGAACTCCCACTCGGCCGTCTCGTCGGGGTCGCCGTACTCGGCCATCCACGACGCGCCGGCCAGCAGCAGGTGGTAGCGGCGCATGTCCAGCAGCGGCACCTGGCTGACGATCGCGCCGAACCGCTCCGGGTAGCGCGTCAGCATGACCCCCATCAGCAGGCCGCCGTTGCTGCCGCCCTGGATGCCCAGCTGCGCCGGTGTCGTGATGCCGCGTGCCACCAGATCCGAGGCCACCGCGGCGAAGTCTTCGTAGACGCGGTGCCGCTGCGCCTTGATCGCCTGGGTGTGCCATTCCGGCCCGTACTCACCGCCGCCGCGGATGTTCGCGACGACGTACGTGCCGCCGCGCGAGAGCCAGCCGCGGCCGATCATCCCGCTGTAGGACGGCGTCAGCGAGACCTCGAAGCCGCCGTAGCCGGTCAGCAGCGTCGGGCCGCCCTCCGCGCCCGACGGCCGGACGACGAAGTACGGGATCTTCGTGCCGTCCTCCGACGTCGCGAAGTACTGCGCAACGTCCATTCCGGACGCGTCGAAGAACGCCGGAGCCTGCTTCAGCACCTCGACCTCTTCACCAACATGGCCGTAGCTCAACGTCGACGGCTGGAGAAATCCGCTGGAGTTGATCAGGTACTCGTCGCTGACGTCGGGGTCGGTGTCGAAGATGTCCGCGCTGCCGAACTCCGGTCCGCCGGACAGGGGCTCGTCCGTCCAGCCGTCCGGACCGGGGGTCAGGGTGCGCAGCTCGGTGCGGACGTCGCGCAGCGTGCCGAGCAGCAGGTGGTTGCGCGTCCAGGCCCAGTAGTCGAGCGACGTGTGCGCGTCGGGCGTGAACAACGTCGTGAAGGCGCGGTCGCCGGCCATGAAGTCGTCGAAGCGGATGCCGATCAGCGACCCCGCCGGGTGCTCGGCGCCACCGACGGTCCACGCCGTGCGCGGCCGGACCAGCAGCCATTCGCGGTGCACGGACGCGCTCGCGTCGTCCGGGACGTCGATCTTGACCAGCGCGTCCGGCGTCCGCAGGTACAGCTCGGAGCGGTAGAAGTCGACGGCGCGGCTGACGAAGTCGCGCTCGAAGCCCTCGGTCGGGTCGTGGGACGCGCCGATCGAGACGTCGTCGGGCTTGCCCTCGTAGACCGTGAGGGCTTCCTCGAGCGGCGTGCCGCGCCGCCACTCCTTCGACAGGCGCGGGTAGCCGGAGCTGGTAAGCGTGCCGGGGCCGAAGTCCGTTCCGATGTAGACGCGGTCCTCGTCGATCCAGCCGATCCGCGTCTTGGCCTCGGGGACGGTGAAGCCGCCGTCGACGAACTCGTGCGCGTCGAGGTCGAACTCGCGGACCACCGTGGCGTCCGCGCCGCCGCGGGACAGCTCGACCAGGCCGCGCCGGTAACCCGGCCGCAGCACGGCCGCGCCCTGCCAGACCCAGTTCTCGCCCTCGGCCTCGGCCAGCGCGTCGACGTCGAGCAGCAGCTCCCACTCGGGCTCGTCGGTGCGGTAGGACTCCAGCGTCGTGCGCCGCCACAGGCCGCGGGGGTGGCTCGCGTCCTGCCAGAAGTTGTAGAGGAGCTCGCCGCGCCGGCGCACGTACGGGATGCGGTCGTCGGCGTCGAGCACTTCGCGCAGTTCGTCACGCAGCTCGGCGAAGCGCGCTCCGGTGGTCAGCTCGGCCAGCGTTTCGCCGTTGCGGGCGCGCACCCAGTCCAGCGCGTCGTCGCCGGTCACGTCTTCCAGCCACAGGTTGGGGTCCTCCACACTCATCCCGACAGTTTCGCCCGCCGGGGCGCCCGGTGGCCACCGGGCGGCGTTTTCGTTTCGTGATCTCGGCCTCTCCGGTCGTCCGTATGCTGGTGACCAGCGCCGGGGGGACGCGTGCTCGGGCGAGTCCGTGCCGGTCCGGCGGACGAGCCAGGGGGACAACGTGAACGACGCCGACGGCCCGGCCACGCCGGGGGAGTCCGGTGTTCCCGGGCCGCCGCCACCGCCGCCGATGGCGGCCCGGCCCCCGGAACCCGCCTGGACACCCGAACCGAACCCGTGGGCGCCGAACTGGGCCGCCGCACCGCCCGTCCCGATCGCGCCGCCGCGCAGCCGGCTGTGGGGCGCCGTCGCGGGCGTCCTCATCGTCGTGGTGACGATCTCCCTGGTCGCGGCCACCATCCCGCACCGCGTCGACGGCCACGCGCTCGTCGCGCAGGGCGCCGACACCGGCCGCGCGTTCAGCGGCGGCTCGGACGGGAAGCCGGCGAAGCCCGTGCCCGAGCTCGCCCGCAACCCGCTGCTGAGCGACGGCATCACCCCCGGCCCCGCCGCCTGCGACCTGCCCGAGCTCGGCCGGGCCGCCGCGCAGCTCAAGGCGTACTACGGCGCGCTGGCCGACTGCCTGGAGCAGTCGTGGCGCCCCGCGCTGGCGAAGGCGAACGAGCCGACGCTGACCGCGACCGTGTCGGTGACGCTGCCCGAGCACAGCGCGTGCGGCGAAGCGCCGACGGAGAACGAAGCCGTCGCGTACTACTGCGGTGGGGACACCACGATCTACGCGCCGACCGACTGGATGCTCTCGGACGCCGGCCTGAACAAGGCGCGGCACATCGCGACGATCGCCCACGAGTACGGCCACCACGTGCAGCGCGAGAGCGGCATCCTGTCCGCGGCGGCGGACAAGATGACGTCGCCGAACGAGGACAGCGCGGCCGACAAGCAGGTCGTCCGCCGGATCGAGCTGCAGGCCAACTGCTTCGGCGCGCTGTTCCTGGCGGCCGTCGCCGGCTCGGGCTCGATCAGCCGGTCGCTGGCGAACGCCGCCGTCGCCGACTACGGCCGGGCCAACGACAGCGACACCCACGGTTCGCGCGAGCACCAGCTGTCGTGGGCGAAGGCGGGCTACGACGGCAAGACGACGAAGGCGTGCGACACCTGGAGCGCGCCGGTCGCCGACGTCAGCTGACCGTCCACCCGGGATCGCGGCCGAGCAGGGCCAGGAACCGGTCGAGCTCGCTCACGTCCGCCGGCACGTCGACGCGGTGGGCGAAGGAGCCGTTCTTTTCGCGGCCCTCGTCCGGGATGCGCTCGGCCAGCTGGAGCGCGACGTGGACGGCTTCGGCGTCCGGCTCGTAGGGCAGCCCGAGCGTGCGGGCCAGGTCCCAGCCGTGCGCGAGAGTGTCGACCAGGTGCATGTGCGCGGCGATCGTGCCCGGGAACGTGCCGAAGTGGTTGATGGTGAGCTGCCGCTCGAGCACGGCGTCGTCGGCCATCGCGTCGAGGAAGTCGTCGACGGAGGCCCGGTACGCGGCGTAGGCGTCGTCGCCGAGGACGCCGGCGTCCCAGTCCGGTGCCGAGCCCTCGCGGGCCGCGGTCGCGAAGGCGTGGTTCTCGCTGACCTGGTGGCGGAGCAGGTCGGCCAGCGTCCAGCCGGCGCACGGGGTGGGGCGGGCGAGGTCGCCGGGCTTGGTGGTGGCGACCAGCTCGTCGAGGACGAGCAGGCCGCGGCGGTCGAGTTCACGCAGATCCATGCTTCGCACGTTAGGCGCGCGAGCGGACCACGAAAAGCGCCAAATCGACCGCAACCTTCGTGGACCAATCTAGGCTGATCGAGTGGAGATCCACATCGACCTGACCGGGACGCGCGGCCACCGCGCCGCGATCTACCGGCAGCTGCGCGCGGCCATCCTCGACGGCCGGATCCGGCCCGGCGAGGCCCTGCCGCCGACGCGGGAGCTCGCGCAGCGGCTGGCGGTCTCCCGGACGACGGTCAGCGCGGCCTACGACCGGCTCACCGCCGAAGGGTTCCTCACCGGCCGCGTCGGCGCGGGCACGTTCGTGACGGCGTCGGCGGCGGCGCGCCCGGAGCCGTCGCACGTCTCCGGGGTGCGGCCGCTGCCCGAGTGGGACGCCGTACCGCCGCCACCCGCGCCGTTCGCCCCGGCGCCGGAGTTCGACTTCCGGCCCGGCGTCCCCGACCTGACCCGGTTCCCGTTCGACACCTGGCGCCGGCTGGTGACGCAGCGGCTGCGCGCCGGCCAAGCGGACCTGATGACCTACGGCGACCCCCAGGGCCACGCCGCGCTGCGTGCCGAGATCGCCCGGCACGCCGGGGTGTCGCGGGACGTGCGGGCGAGTGCCGCGCGGGTCGTCGTCACCGCCGGCGCGCAGCAGACGACCGACCTCGTCGCGCGGGTGCTGCTGCGCCACGGCGACCTCGCCGCCGTCGAGGACCCCGGCTACCCGCCGCCGCGGCTGGTGCTCGAAGCCCGCGGCGTGCGGGTCGCGCCGGTGCCGGTGGACGCCGAGGGGATCGTCGTCGGCGCCATCCCGGCCGGGACGCGGCTGGTGTACGTGACGCCGTCGCACCAGTACCCGCTGGGGCTGTCGATGTCCTTGGCCCGCCGGCTCGAACTGCTCGACTGGGCCGAGCGCGCCGACGCGGTGCTCGTCGAGGACGACTACGACACCGAGTTCCGCTACACCGGCCGGCCGCTGGAACCGTTGCACAGCCTCGATTCCCGGGGGCGCGTGGTGTACGTCGGCTCGTTCTCGAAAGTGCTTTCACCCGCGCTGCGGCTGGGTTTCCTCGTCGCGCCGCCGTCGCTCGTGCCGGCACTGGTGAAGGCTCGCTACCTCACCGACTGGCACGCGCCGAACGTCGAACAGGCGGCGCTGGCCGCGTTCATGGCCGAAGGCGGCTTCGCGCGGCACATCCGGCGGATGCGGAAGGTCTACCGGGAACGGCACGAACTGCTGTCCGCGGTGCTCGCCCGGGACTTCGCGGACTTCCTGACGCCGTTGCCCTCGACCGCGGGCCTGCACCTGAGCGCCGCCGCCGGGACCGACACCCGGCCGCTCGTCCGAGCCGCGCGAAGGCACGGCATCCGGCTGTACGCGTTGGGGGACTTCGCCGTGGCCGGTCCCCGGCACGGGCTCGTCTTCGGTTACGGTGCGGTCGCGGCCGAGCGGATCGAGCCGGGGCTGGCCCGGCTGCGCGCGCTCGTCGACGGAGGCACGGCATGACCGACGACGTGATGGTGGCGATCGACGCCGGGCTGCGGCAGCACATCGGCGGCGACCGGGCCGGCGCGCACGCCACCTTCACCGCGCTGTGGGCCGAGATCGGCGCCGACGGCGACCCGCTGCACCGCGTCGCGCTCGCCCACCACATGGCCGACGTCTGCGACGACCCGGCCGAAGAGCTCGAGTGGGACCTGCGCGCACTCGCCGCCGCGGACTCGCTGACCGACTCCCGCGCCCAGGAGTACCACTCGTCGCTGGCCGTGCGCGGGTTCTACCCGTCCCTGCACCTGAACCTCGGTGAGGACTACCGCAAGCTCGGCGACCTCGCCGCGGCCCGCGAACAGCTCGCCCTGGCCCGGGAGAAACTCGGCGCACTCTGCGAAGACGACTACGCGGCCGGAATTCGCGCGGCCCTCGACGGCCTGGCCGAACGGCTCGGCTGAATCGGTTCGAATACCACGAAGACGCCCCGTTTGCCGGACTTTCGCGCACGTCCCAGCGCCCTTACCCTGTGGTGATCCAGCTCACCGACGGGAAGGATCGCCATGCGGATTGCGGATCTGCTGCGCAAGAAGGGGTCGGCGGTCGCGACGGTCACCCCCGAGACCACGGTGACCGCGCTGCTGGCCGGACTGGCCGAAAACAACGTGGGCGCCATGGTCGTGGTGGCCCCGGACGGCTCGATCGCGGGCATCGTGTCCGAACGCGACGTGGTGCGCCGCCTCAACGACCACGGCCCGGGACTGCTCGAGGGCCCGGTGTCGGAGATCATGACCAAGCTGGTGGCCAGCTGCGGCCCGGACGACTCGATCGACCAGCTGTCGGTGCTGATGACCGAACGGCGCATCCGCCACGTGCCCGTCCTGGAAGAGGGCCGGCTGGCCGGGATCATCTCGATCGGTGACGTCGTGAAGAACCGGATGGAACAGCTGGAGAAGAGCCAGGAACAGCTGGAGGCCTACATCTCGCAGGGCTGACTTCGCCGTCGAGGGCGCCACTTCCCGCCGGAGGTGGCGCCCTCGCGCGTCGGTCAGACCGCGTCCGTCTCCAGCGCGGTGAAGCCGCTGACCTGCCGGGGCACGGTCAGCTCGGCGGCGCCGGAGGCCACCACCGAGCCGGCGAGCGCGGCGGTGAACTCGCGGACGGTGTCGCGCGGGGTGAGGTCGCCGGTGCTCAGGTACGCGCCGTGCGTGCCGACCCGGGCGATCGTCGTCATGTCCGCGTCCCCGATGCCGAACGCGACGATCCGCGGGCGCGCGGCCCAGCCCGGGTCGACCAGGCCGGCGTGCGCCGACGGCCAGGCGGCGGGATCGGTCGGCTGCCCGTCGGACAGGAAGAAGACCACCGGCTGGTGGACCGCGCAGGACGCGGAGCGAAGCGCTTCGACGTCGCGCTCGATCGTCTCGCGCAGCACCGCGAAGGCCGCGCCGAAGTTCGTTTCCGTGCCGATCGCCCGGCCGTCTCGCGCCGGACCCGTGCCCGGCGTCGAGAGCGGCGTGACGATCCGGGCGGTCTCGGCGAACCCGATCACGCACAGCCGCGTCCGGCCCGCGATCGACGGCTCGCCGAGCAGGGTGCCGGTCAGCTCGCGCAAACCCGTGTTGAGGCTGTCCATGTGGTCGGCCATCGAGCAGGATTCGTCGAAGACGACGTAGCACGGCAGGACTCGGTCCGGCATCCGGTTCTCCTCAGTACGGGTGCCGAGTGTCGCCCGCGGGCCTGGACCGGACGTGGACCGGGACTTGATCGGAACTGGACACGGTTGCGCCGGCTGGACGAATAGTTGACGGAATGTGGATCCGGTCCGGGACCGCCTTCCGGTTTTCCCAGGCAGTGGGTTGACTGGGAGCCCGCCGAGTTCCAGGGAGGGGACATGGAGGTGCTCCTGCTCGGACCGTTCGAGGTCCGGATCCACGGTGAGGCCGTCGACCTCGGCGACCTCCAGCAGAGGTTCATCCTCGCGGTGCTCGTGCTGCACCCGAACCGCGCGGTGTCCACCGAACGGCTCACCGAGATCGTCTGGGCCGGCCAGGCCCGGCCGAGGACCAACCTCGTGCCGGGGTACATCGCCAAGCTGCGGAAGCTGCTGGGCACGAGTGCCATCGACCGCGAGCCGACGGGGTACGTGCTGCGGATCGACCCGCAGCACATCGACGTCGTGCGCTTCGACGCGCTCGTGACCGAAGCGCGGGAGTGCGGCGACCCGGCGCGGCGGCGCGTCCTGCTGCGGGCGGCGGTGGACCTGTGGCGTGGCCGGTACCTGGAGGACCTCGACCTCGACCGCGTCGGCGCGGCGGACCTGATCTCGCCGGAAGAGGCGTACCTCGACGCGCTGGGCGACCTGGCGGAGCTCGAGCTGGGGCAGGGCAACCACCGGTGGGTGCGGGACCGGCTGCGGCCGGTGGTGCGGCGGGACGGCACCCGGCACCGGATGGCCGGGCTCCTGATGCGCGCGCTGGTGGCCAACGGCGACCGCGTGAAGGCCATGGAGGTCTACCACGCGACCCGGGCGGCGCTGGACGAGGTCGGCATGGAGGTCCCGATCGAGCTGCGGAAGCTGGCCCGGTTCACCCAGCGCGTCGAGCCGCACGTGGCGCTGCCCGCGCCCGCGAGCCGCTTCGGCGGCCGCGAAGACGAACTCGCCTCGATCGAAGCTCGCGTGCTGGTCGCGACAGCCGAACACCGCCCCGCCACGGTCTGGATCAGCGGGATGCCCGGCGTCGGCAAGACGGAGCTGGCGGTGCAGGCCGCCCATCGGCTGCGCGAGCGGTTCCCGGACGGCCGGATCCTGGTGCAGCTCAACGGGTTCACGCCCGGCGTCGCCCCGGCCGGGCTGGGCGAGGTGCTCGGCCTGCTGCTCGAAGCCCTGGGCGTGCCACCCGAGCAGCACCCGCGGGCGCTGAGCCAGCGGATCGCCCGGTACCAGTCGACGCTGTCGGGCACCCGGACGTTGGTGGTGCTGGACAACGCGTCGGCGGAGGACCAGATCCGGGCCCTGTTGCCGGCGGCGGCGGGGTGTGCCGCGCTGGTCACCAGCCGCGCGGTCGGCGGCGTCGACGTCGAGGACGAGATCCGGTTGCGTCCGCTGGCGCCGGGCGCGGCCGCGACGCTGCTGCGGGAGCTCGTCGGAGCGGACCGCGTGGGCGGCCGGCAGTCCGTGGTGGACGAAATCGTCGCGCGCTGCGGGTGCGTGCCGCTGTCGATCAGGATGGTGGCCGCGCAGCTGCGCCTGCACCGCTCGTGGCCGCTGGAGCACGTGCTGGAGCTGCTGACCGGGACGAGCCCGTGGCAGGCCGCGTTCGCCGTCTCCTACGACCACCTGCCCGAGGAGCAGCAGCAGCTGTTCCGGTTGCTGGGGCGGGTTCCGGGCGTCGCCTCCGGGGTGAACGCGGCGGCCGCCCTCACCGGCGCGACGGTGCCGGAAGCGCGTGCCCTGCTGGAGGGGCTGCACGGCGCGAGCCTGCTGGAGGAGCCCGAGCCGGAGCGGTACGTGATGCTCGACCCGCTGCGCGAGTTCGCCGCCGAGCTGCCCGGCCCCGAGCCGGCCGGAGCGCTGACCCGGCTGCTGGACTTCTACCTCGTCAGCGTGGCCAACGCGGTGGGTGTCGTGTTCCCGTTCGACCGGGATCGGCAGCCGACGGTCGAGGTCGAGTGCGCGGTCGCGCTTGAGTTCGCGGACGGCCGGGCCGCGCGGGCGTGGCTGTCGGCGGAGCGGGCGAACCTGCTCGAAGCGATCCGGTACGCGGCGGGGCACGACCTGCCGGAGCACACGTGGCAGCTCGCGGTCCTGTTGTGGCGCTGGTACTTCGCCAGCGGGCACCTGCAGGAGTGGTCGGAAACCCTGGAGCTGGCCCGGACCGTGCTCGAGCGGACCGGCGAGGACCGGCGCGGGCTCGCCTACGTGCTCCTGCGGTTGTCGGGGGCGAAGCGGCAGGCGGGCAAGCCGGCGCCGGCGCACGAGCTCGCCGAGGAGGCCCGGTCGTTGTGGGCGGACCTCGGCGACGACCGCGGCGAGGCGACCGCGCTGTGCGCGATCGCGGTGGTGGACATCGACCGCGGCGACGACCGGGCGGCGACCGCGCACTTCGAGGCCGCGCTGGTGAAGTTCGAGGCGTGCGGGGACGCCCGCGGCCAGGCCAACGCGCTGAGCAACCTCGGCCAGCTCAGCGAGGTGGCCGGCGATCTCGCGGTCGCCGAGGAGCGGCACGTCGCGGCGGCGAAGCTGCTGCGGGAGCTGGCGCACACCCAGGGGCTGGCGCACGCGCTGGACAACCTGGGCGTCACGCGGCAGCGGCTGGGCCGCTTCGACGACGCGATGCGCGACCACCAGGAAGCGCTCGAGCTGGCGGTCGAGGTGGGGGACCGGTCGTGTGAGGCCTACGCGCTCACCAACATCGGGACGGTGCACCGGCTCACCGGCCGGCTCGACGAGGCCCTGCGGTTCCACGAACTGGCGCGCCGGGTGGCCGACGAGGTCCGCGAGCCGGGGCTGCGGACGCAGCTGTACCTGGACCGCGGCGCGACGCACCTGGCACGCCGCGACTGGACCGAGGCCCGCAACGCGTACTTCGCCGCGCTGGACCTGGCGGGCGGCACCGGGGACACGGGCCGGAAGGCCCACGCCCACCACGGCGCGGCCCGCGCCCGGCACGAAGCCGGGGAGCACCTCGAAGCGGCGCCGCACTGGCAGGCGGCGCTGGCCGGGTTCGAGGAGCTGGGATGGCCCGAAGCCGTGCAGGTACGGGCGGAACAGGCCAAGCTGACCTGTTCCTGTGCGTCTATAAAGGACTGATCAGCCGCTGAATCCCGTTCGTAGCCGCAGGATCGCGTTCAGTTCCGCCCGTAGCTCGCGTGTGGCAGGGTGGGTGTGCCAGCGGGCCGGCTCGTGCAGGTGCGGGTGAAGTTGACCTGTTCCTGTGCGTCGACAACGGACTGGTCAGCCGCTGAATCCCGGTCGTAGCCGCAGGATCGCGTTCAGTTCCGCCCGTAGTTCTCGCGCGGCCGGGTGGGTGTGCCAGCGGGCCGGCTCGTGCAGGTGCGGGTGAAGCTGACCTGTCCGTGTGTGTCCACAACGGACTGATCAGCCGCTGAACCCCGGTCGCAGCCGTAGCATCGCGTTCAGTTCCGCCCGCAGCTCACGCGCGGCCGGGTGGGTGTGCCACCGGGCCAGCACGCGGGCCAGCTCGCGCAGGTCGACCCGGACCGTCGCGGAGTCCACCGGCGCCGCGTCCGCCAGCACCGTGCGCGTCAGCTCGCAGGCGTGGTCGATCTCGCCGCTGCCGGCGTGCGCGAGCACCCGCCGGGCGCCGAAGCGCGCGCGGGCCCGCCGGGCGCCGGGGGCGATGCCTTCGATCTGGGAGTCCAGCAGCTCCGCCGCTTCCGCCGGGTGGCCGAGGTCGTAGAGCGACCAGCCGCGGGTCAGCGCCACCTCGTCGGTGACGCTGGAGGAGCCGATCACCGGCGCGGCCGGCGCGGGCCGGGCCTCGCTCAACAGCACGGTCGCGCGGTCGAGCGCCCGCTGGTAGCCGTCCGGATCGCCGACCAGCGCGTGCCCCTGGGCCTCACACCGCGCGGCCAGGCCGAGGATCCGCGGGCCGGCCGCGGGATCGGCCTGGGCCCGCATCGCGAGCTCGATGGTCGACAGCGGATCCTGGCGGTACATGGCCAGCTCGGCCTCGCGGACGAGCGCGTAGCTCGCCAGGTACCGGTCCCCGCCCTCGGCGGCGTACTCGACCGCCCGCCGCGTCCACCAGAGCGCCGCCGTCTCGTCCCCGGCTTCCTGGCTCATCCAGCCGGCGTACTCGGCGGCCCGGGACGCCAGCAACAGCAGCTCCCGGCGCATCGGCTCGGGTTGCTCGGCCGCCAGCGTGCGCAGGGTGTTCACGTGGGCGACGACCGGGCCGAGCACCATGGTCGGGCTGCTGATCGTGCCCAGCTTGCGGTACTGGTCGAACGTCGTGCGCAGCGCGGCCAGCGTCGGCTCGTCGACGGCAGGCCGCGTGCCGCCGGTCAGCGCGAAACCCAGCGCCATGCCGACCCCGGCGAGCACCTGCCGGCGGGGGAGCCGGTGGAAGGTCTGCGCACCCTCGCCGTCGGACACCATGACCCACAGCTCTCCGTCTTCGTCGTCCTCGCCGGCTTGCTCCTCGGCGGTCCGGACCATCGCGGACAGGACGCCTCCGGTGGCGAAGACGCTGTCGTAGCGCTTGGCGATGTCGGCCGTCGGCGGCTTCAGGTCGTTTTCGATCTTGCTGAGGTAGCTCTTGCTGTAGTTGACGCGCTCGGCGAGCTGCGCGAGGGACATCCCGGATTCTTCACGGATTCTCCGCAGATTCGCCCCGAACGAGTCGCTCATGGCCGCCTCCCCACGCTGTCGCCCGTTCCGCAGTACAGCATCCGCCGACCCGGAAGGCAACCACGCCGAACCGGTCCGGCCCGTTCGGTGAATCGGTCACCGAAAAGGCCGGACCGCGCGAGTTCAGTCGATCCAGGGGTGCCCGTCCGGGGTGACCGTGGGCGGCGGCACGATCACGACCGGGACCGTTCCGCCGCCACCGTCCGCGACGGCGGCACTGGCCGCGACCGGGCCACCGAACGCGGCCAGTGCCGCCAGTCCCGCGGCGATTTTGGCAGCGACGAGAAAAGAGTGCTTGGACATGGGTGCTCCTCGGTGGAAGTGATTTCCCGACGCGGATTCGCGTCTGAACCGAGGATTGGTCAATGGCGGGCACCCCGACAATCCGGTGCCTGTGCACCGAATTGCGGGAAACGGGAAACGCCGATTCAGCCCAGGCCGAGTGTGCGGGCCAGCAGCAGGGCGTACGCGCTGCCGGCATGGGGCATCTCGCCCTCGATGACCAGCGACAACGCCCGGTCGAAGGGCAGCAGGCGGACCTCGAGGTCGGCCTCGCCGGGCTCGAGGTGCGAGGGGCCGTGCCGCAGGCCGGTGGCGAAGAACGCGTGGTCGCGGTGGTTGGTGAAGGAGTCGGCGCAGTTGATGGTGCCCAGGTGCCGCCAGTCGCGCGCGGAGATCCCGGTCTCTTCGAGCAGCTCGCGGCGGGCCGTCACCTCCGCGCCCGGGTCGTCGGCCTCGATCCGCCCCGCGGGCAGCCGCCACTGGGTGTTTTCGTGGGTGTAGATCCACTGCCGCGTCACCGCGACGGATCCCTGGTCGTCGACGGCCAGCACGGTCACCGAGCCGGTCGTGACGATGTGGTCGTAGATGCCGGAGGAGCCGTCCGGCCGGACGGCCGTGTCCCGGCGCGCGTCGAACCACGGCGAGCGGAACATGCTGGTCGTACTGCGCCGGGACCAGGAACCGGATGCCGAGCTTGCCTCGTCGCGGATCACGATCCGAGTCAACCACACGCGTCGGCGCGGGGGCATGCACAGCTTGTCCACTTTTTATCCATCCGCCGGCCGCATGATCGGGCGAGCGTGACGTACCGCTCGGTGTCGAAAAGGTCGAGTGCGGTCACGGCGAGGTCGGGCGGAAGTCACGAAACGGCACACGGGAATGGGTGCGGACGGGGAGTTGTAACGTGACCGGGCAAGTGCGCGACCACAGGGGCGTCCAACTCCCGAATTCACTCTCAGGAGTGCGCATGGCCGAATCCGCGACGCGCGTCGAAAGATACGATTTCTGCTTGTCGTTCGCCGCGCGGCAACGTGCCTATGCCGAAGAAGTCGCGCAGCTGCTGCGAGCCGCCGGATTGCGGGTCTTCTACGATTTCTTCGAGTCGGCGGACCTGCTGGGGGTCGATCTCTACGCGCACCTCGACGAGATCTACAACCGCGGCTCGCGCTACTGCGTTCTCTTCGCTTCCGAGGACTACCTGCGCCGGGCCTGGACCGGCCACGAACGCGTTTCGGCGCAGTACCGCGCATTCCGCAGCCCGTCGGCGTACGTGCTGCCGGTGCGGTTCGACGACACGGAGATCCCGGGCCTGCGCGGGACCATCGGCCACGCCGACGCGCGGGTGCTCTCCCCGGCCGCGGTGGTGCGCCTGCTCATCGCGAAACTGGAGTCCGACGCGCAGTGCGCGTCGCTGCCGGCCACGGTGCTGGTGCTGGCCGGCGAGGGCCGCGACGACGTCCTGAAGGCGGCACTCGAGCGGTGCGGCCTGACGCTCCCGCCCGAGCTGGTCCTCGGCTCGCCCGCGCGGACGGTGGTGGTCGTGCCGGAGTCGGTGCTCCCGGTGGTGGACGTGACGACGACGTTGGTCAGCGAGCTCGAGACCGCGGCGGCGAGGCGGCCGGGAACGCGGCTGCGCATCGCGGTGCACCGCGGCGAAGTCCCGACCGCACGGCTCGGGGGATGCGTCGACGTGACGGCGGCGGCGGAAGCGGCGGTGTCCTCGGCGGTGTCGGAGGTGTTCGACGCGCGCCCGCGGGCGCACTGCGTCATGGTGGTGACCCAGCGCGTTTACGACCAGGTGATCCGCCACGGCCGCGGCGGCAGCAACCCGAGACTGTACGAACTGGTCGTCACGACGGACGGCACGGGCCTGCACGTCCGCGTACCGGGCTACCCACCGATGCGGCGGCCGTCGCCGGACGGCCGAGCCTGAACGCCGCGGCTGCCGCTATTCCCGCCAGCCGGACAGCTCCACGCCCTTCGCGACGTCGACCCGGTACGCCAGCGTGACGACCCCGGTCTCGCCCGGCGCCAGCGTCAGCCGCCAGGTGAACTCGCCCAGCGCCGACGTCTCGGCCGGCTCCGGCGACGTCTTCACGTCCCGCACGGTGATCGTGTCGTCGCGGGACACCGGGGCCTGGTCCAGCACCGTCACCACCGCTTCGCGCGGGCCGTGGTTGCCGATCGTCACGCGGTACTCCGCTTCGCGGCGCTTCTGGCCCGACAGCGTCGCCTTGCTCGCGGTGCGGCGGACCAGCTCGCGCTCGACCCGGATCCGGTCGTCGACGCCCAGCGCCAGCTCCAGGTCCTCGCCGGGCGCCCACGGCTCCAGCCGGGTCGTCCCGACGAACTCCGCGTCGTGGAACACCGAAGCCCGGCCCGGTCGCAGCGCGTTTTCGGAGGTGTTGACGACCTTCGCGCGCAGGTACGCCTCCTCGGCGAGCACCGGCGCGGTGACGTAACCGAGCTCCGCCGTCAGGTCCAGCTGCGCCAGCGTCGTGCGGTGGCCCCGCGCGCCGGAGGGCACCGCCACCGGGCGCGACGGCCGGTAGGTGACCGCCGTCGTGCCCTGCTCGGCTTCGGCGAACTTGGGCGCCATCGGCACTGACGCCGCGGCGGCCGCGTAGCGCATCCGCGACATTTCCGGGGCACCGCCCGGCGCCGCGCCGCCGAAGGCCGCCGGGGGAGCCGGGGCCGGCGGGCGCGCGCGGTCCAGGTACCACGGCTGCAGCTCCGGCACGACCACCGAAACCGCCGGGCGCGCCGTCGACAGCGCCAGCTCGCACTCCGGCCAGTCCTCGCCCGTGTGCTGGGTGACCAGCCCGTACGACGTCACGGTGACGTCGGTGCCGCGCACCCGGATGTCGTAGCCCGGCTCCCAGCTCGCGCTGGGGACCACATAGGACAGTTCCAGCTCCGCTTCCCCGGACGGCTCCGCGATTTCCAGCTCGACGACGACCGACGTGCTGTCCTGTTCGGACCGTGCGCTGTGTTCGGCGATCCGGCGGTCGAGCGCGGCGAGGTCCTCACGCAGCCGCGTGATCCGCTCGCCGAGCACCCGCCGGGCCTTCAACGCCGACGCGAGCCGCTCGCTCAGCGCGTCGGTCACCTCGGCGACGCGCGCCGGCTCCGCCGTGCCGGCCGCCAGGGCCTTCGCGAAGCTGCCACCGCTGCGCTTCGCGAGCGAAGTCAGCAGATCCACCTTCATCACTTCGGCCGCTTCGTCGTCGATGACGCCGTCGAGCGTCGTCTGGTCCGTGCGGCGCTGCTCGACGAGCACGCGCAGGGCGGCGTCGGCCGGCTCGGCGTGCCGTTCGGTGCGCACGTCCACGCCCGTGATCAGCGCGGGACCGGTGCCGGTGACGCGCACCGAACCCGCGTCGAGGGTCAGCGGGAGCCCGGCGAAGGTCAGGCGCGGGCCGCCCGCCAGCGGCACCTTGCCCCGGCGGGTGATCCGGGCCTGCTGCGGGTAGACGGTCACGGCGGCGATCGGCGCTTCCACGGTCGGCATGCCTCCGACGTTAGTCTCTTGACACTCCGGAGGCCGGAGCGGAAGTCTCGACACTCGTCCGCTTCGCCCGGCTTGGGGGTTTGAGTGAAAGCCGCACGAACCGCAGTCCTGCTCCTCGCACTGGCGACCCTGCCGCTGACCGCGGTCACCGCGGAGGCCGCCGCCCCGCCCGGCCCGGTGTTCACCGGCGGCCAGGCGCAGCCGGTGTTCGCCCCGGCCGACGTCGTGCGCGAGGACGTCTGGGTCACCGCACCGGTCGACAGCGACCACGACGGTGCCGACGACCTCGTGCACGCCCAGGTCGTGCGCCCGCGCGCGACGCAGCAGGGGCTGAAGGTGCCCGTCGTCTACCAGGCCAGCCCGTACTACGCCGGCGGCAACGACGTCGCCAACCACAACGTGGACGTCGAGCTCTACGCACCCGGGTACGCCCGCGGCCCGGAAGGCCCGCGCGTCGCCGCGCACGGTGTCGGCCCGGCCGATCCGATCACCTGGCGCTACCAGGACTACTTCACCGCGCGCGGGTTCGCCGTCGTGTACGGCGAGTCGCTCGGCACCGGCCTCTCGACCGGCTGCCCGACCACCGGCGACGTCAACGAGACGATCGGCGCCCGCTCGGTCGTCGACTGGCTCAACGGCCGCACCCCGGCGCGCGACGCGAACGGCGCCGCCGCGAAGGCCGACTGGAGCACGGGCAAGACCGGCATGATGGGCGTGTCCTACAACGGGACGCTGCCCAACGCCGTCGCGAGCACCGGCGTCCAGGGCCTCGAGACGATCGTGCCGATCGCCGCGATCTCCAGCTGGTACCAGTACTACCGCAACGACGGCGCGGTGGTCGCGGCCGGCGGCTACCAGGGCGAGGACGCCGACGTGCTCGCCGAGTACGTCTACACCCGGGCGGATCGGCAGATCTGCCGGCCGGTGATCGACGGGCTGACCCACGACCAGGACCGGGTGACCGGCGACTACACGCCGTTCTGGGACGTCCGCAACTACCGCAACGACGTCGCGAAGGTGCACGCGTCGGTGCTCGCGGTGCACGGCCTGAACGACTGGAACGTCAAGACCGACCAGGTCGCCGAGTGGTACGAGGCGCTGAAGGCGCACGGCGTCGAGCACAAGATCTGGCTGCACCAGGCCGCCCACGCGGACCCGTACACGCTGCGGCGCGACGTCTGGCTCGCGACGCTGAACAAGTGGATGTCGCACTACCTGTACGGCATCGACAACGGCATCCAGAACGAGCCGAAGGCGACGGTGCAGCGCGAGGACCTGTCGTGGACCGACGAGGCCGACTGGCCGGCGCCGACCACCGCCGACGTCCGCGTGTACCCGTGGCCGGGCGGCCGTTCGAAGGGCGCCATCGACACGCGCAACCCGGTCCCGGGCACGGCGGCCACCGAAACCCTGGCCGACGACTCGTCGAAGACGATCGAGCAGCTGGCCGGGCTGGCGTCGTCGGGCAACCGCCTGCTGTACGCGACGTCGGCGGCGAAGCAGGCCGTGCGCCTCTCGGGCACCGCGCGCGCCGACCTCGCGCTGGCGTTCGACCGCCCCGCGGCGAACGTCTCGGCGATCCTGCTCGACCGCGCGCCGGACGGCACGTCCCACGTGATCAGCCGCGGCTGGACCGACCCGCAGAACCGCACGTCGCCGGCCCGGACCGAGCCGATCACGCCGGGGAAGACGTACCGGATCGGCGTCGAGCTGATGCCGAAGGACTACATCGTGGCGGCGGGCCACCGGCTGGAGTTCCTGCTGGCGTCGAGCGACCACGACTACACGCTGCGGCCGAAGCCGGGCGCGGGGCTGGCACTGGACCTGACGAAGACGTCGGTGACGCTCCCGGTGACGGGCGGCAAGCCGGCGCTGCGAGCCGCGTTCGGCTGATGCTGCCGGAGGATCTCCACGCCGACGTCCGCACGTTGTGGGACTACCACGACCTGCGGCACGAGCCACGGCGTTCCGACGCCGGGATCGGGCTGGGCAGCCGCGATCCCGGCGTCGCGGTGCACACGGCGGAGCTGTACCACGCGGGCCGGTTCCCCCTGGTGGTGTTCACCGGCGCCAACGCCCCGACGACGGTGGAGCGTTTCCCGCGCGGCGAAGCGGTCCACTACCGCGAGATCGCGCTGGAGCTGGGCGTCCCGGAGCAGGCGATCCTGCTCGAGCCGTCGGCGCGCAACACGGGGGAGAACATCACGTTCACCCGCCGCTTGCTGGCGTCCCGCGAGATCGAGTCGGTGACGCTGGTGACCCGCCCGTACCAGCAACGCCGCGCGTACGCGACGGCGAAGCGGCTGTGGCCGGGGGTGGAGATCGTGTGCGCGTCGAAGGCGTCGTCGTTCGAGGACCATGTGACGGGCGAGGAGGACGCGGACCGGGTGATCAGCATGCTGGTGGGAGAGACCCAGCGGATCACGGCTTACGCGGAGCTCGGGTTCGTGGTGCCGCAGGAGGTGCCGGCCGGGGTGGAGCGGGCTTTCGGTCGTTTGGCGGCGGCGGGTTTCACGCAGCGGCTGCTCTGAACGGAAATGATTCCGTCACGGGCGGGTCGCGACGGTAACGCGTGTTCTCGGCGGAACGACCCGAGGAAGTGAAACACACCGGACCCGACGAGGAGGCGCCATGCTGACTCTGAACAAACTGCGGACCGTGTCGGACTTCCTCATCGCGTCGGGGGAAATCGCGTCGATCGAAGTGGTCGTTCGCGGAAAGGAAGGCACCGCACTCCCGGCCGACAAGCTCATCACGCTCAAAACCGGGTTGGCGGACCAGGTGCTTCCCACGGTGGTGGCCCATCTGAAGGATGTGCAGACCGGCATCGTCGAGCCCGATGTCGCGAAGAGCACGATGGTCGTGCGGCTTTACGCCTACGGCCGGATGACCTTGGCCGCCAAGGGCCGGACAGCCGGCGGGCAGTTCGAAGTGAAGATGCTCGCGCTGGTCCGATCCTTGATCGAGGAAATCGAGAAGCTCGGTCTTTCGCTCCTCGAGCAGCGAGTTCTCGTCACGGCGAAGTGGTGCCTCGGCGCGGGCGTGGAACTGGGGGACACCGACCCGGTGGTCTCCACGGACGTCGCGGCGATCGATCGACGGGTCCAGCGGATCGAAGGTCGGCGGCAGCGGCTGAAGAAGTATTCCGCCGCGGCGATCCTCTCCGCCGCGATCATCATGCTCGCCGACGGGTACTCGGTCGTCTCATTCGGCTTCGCCGAGTTTTCCCTGCTGATCCCGGTGTATGCGGGGCTGTTCCTCGCGTACGGGGTGTGGGCGCGAGCCGAAGCGAACTCGTTGTTCAAGGACATCGAGGCGATCCGCGGCCAGCAGGATCTTGACGCGATGCTCAAAGGCGCCGAGCTGGAACGCCGCGCGATGAAGCTGTTCCAAGTGCACAGCCAGCAGCTGAAGCGGTACTACGACCAAGCTCTCCGGCAGCGCGGGTTCATCTTCTTCACCGGGATCTTCTGCATCATCGCGGGTTTCTCGGTCATCGTGATGGCGTTCGTCCTGCTGAAGTCGGCGAATCCCGGGAACTCACTGGAAAAGATCCTCGTGGCGGCGCTCGGGGCGATCGGCGGCATTCTCGGGAACTTCATCGCCGTCGTGTACCTCCGGATGTTCTCGGAGACTGTGAAGTCCATCGGGACCTTCCACGACCGGCTGGTGGCCACTCACCACCTGCACTTCGCGAACTTCCTCGTCTCGAAGGTCGCGGACACGGCGGGGCGCGACACGGCGTTCCGGCTCGTCGCGGAGATCGCCGCTACCCAGGAAGCCAAGGCGCAGAACGGCACCGCGCCGAAGGTGGAGGCTTGATCGTCTAGTCCGCGATCCCCGCCCGATAAGCGAACGCGACAGCCTGAGCCCGATCCCGCAGCCCCGCCTTGGTGAACAAGTGGTTCACATGCGTCTTGACGGTAGCCTCACTGACAACGAGCGTCCGCGCGATCTCGGTGTTCGACAACCCGGCCGCGATCAGCCGCAGCACCTCGATCTCACGCGCGGTCAGCCCCTCGATCTCCTTGATCCGCTTGGGCGTGCTCCGCGTGGCCGCCTCGACGAGCCGCCGCTGCAGCTCACCATCCACTGTGGACTGACCGTCGGCCGCGGACCGCAGGGCCCGGGCGATCGCCTCCGCGTCGGCGTCCTTCGTCAAGAACCCGCGCGCGCCCGCCCGCAACGCCGCCAGCAGCGACTCGTCGTCGGCGTACGTGGTCAGCACCACCACCTCGGTGTCCGGGTGCTCCGCGCGGATCCGCTCGGTGGTCTCGACGCCGTCGCAGCGTGGCATCCGCAGGTCCACGAGCACGACGTCGGGATGGTGCTGGGCGACCAGGTCCAGCGCGGCCAGGCCGTCAGCGGCTGCGCCGACCACCTCCACGCCCGGCAGCAGCCCGAGCAACGTCACCAGGCCCTCCCGGACGACCGCTTGGTCGTCGGCCAGCACCACGCGCAGCGTCACGCCGGCACCGTCAGGTGAATCCGCCATCCGTCCTCCCCCGGTCCGCTCTCGAAACGCCCGTCGAGCAGCGCGACCCGTTCGCTCATCCCGCGCAAACCGTAGCCTGCCGCCGGCGCGTCCGGCGGGCGCCTGCCCTGCCGGTCGGCCACCGTCAGTGCCACCGTCCCGGCGCCGTAGTCCAGCGTGACGTCGACGGCGGCCTGCGCCGCGTGCTTGCGCGTGTTGGCCAGCGCCTCCTGCACCGCGCGGACCAGCGCGGTGCCGACCGCCGCGGCCAGCTCCCGCGGCTCGCCCTCGATCGTCAGGTCCGCCCGGGCGCCGCTGTCGAGCCGGTACGCGGCCAGGAGGTCGGCGATCGTGCGTTCGACCGGGACCGCGTCCTCGCGCAGCGCGGCGACGGCCTTGCGGGCCTCGGCGAGCCCCTCCGACGCCAGCTTTTGCGCCCGTTCGATCTGGGCGAGGGCGTCCGGGCTCGCGCCGTCGCGCACCAGCATGAGCCGCGCGCCCTGCAGGTTCAGCGACAGCCCGGCCAGCGAGTGCGCCAGGACGTCGTGCAGCTCACGGGCGATGCGGGCGCGTTCGGCGAGGGCGGCGGCGCGCGCGTGCTCCTCCGACGCCGTCTGCGCGCGGGCCAGCGCCAGCTCGGTCTGCTCGATCCGGGCGAGCCGGGTCCGCCGGTTCAGGCCGAGCAGCACGATCACCGCGACGATCGCGTACGTCGGCACAGCGCCGTCCCAGGCGTCGTGGTAAGCCGCCCAGAACGTGATCGCCGCCAGGTCGATCACGACCGCGAGCACGATCGGGACCGCCGGCTGCCGGATCACGACGAAGAAGGTGGTGGCGAACATCGTCACCGAGGCGAAGCTGTTCGGCACGACCGCCCACAGCGCGGCGGCGGCGCCGATCACGGCGACGCACGCCACGGGCAGCAGGCGGCGGCTCCCGACGTCGTAGATCCACAGCAACGGCAGCGACAAAGCCAGGGTGATCCCGATCAGGATCCACGAGAGCGTGTTCGCGCGGGGCATCGCGGCGAACATCGGCACGGCGATGAACCCCCAGCGCACCCAGTCCTGGGCCTGGGGAAACCTGGGTCGTCCGATGATCATCGCCGGTGCCTCCGCGGGTGCTTGTACGGAAAATGTACCGACGCGGGCTTCTCTTCGTGGTGTCACGCTGTCCCGTTCGTCAGGAGGTTCCCCCATGTCCAGGTTGCGACGGCTCGCCGCGTTCGCCGCCGCCGCGGCGCTGCCCGCGCTCGGCCTCGTCCTCGCCGGCCAGACGGCCGCGTCGGCCGCGCCCAACTTCCAGGTGCCGTTCAAGTGCGGGGTCACCGTCACCGCGGCGACGTTCAGCGGCCACAGCCCGGAGTACTCGGTCGACTTCCAGAAGTCGGGCATCACCGGGATGCCGGTGCTCGCCGCGGCGTCGGGCACCGTGACCCGGGTGGCGGACGAGGGCAGCACCAGCTACGGCAAGTGGATCGAGCTGGACCACGGCGGCGGCTGGCGCACCCGGTACGCGCACCTGTCGGCCCAGGAGGTCTCGGTCGGGCAGTCGGTCGGCCTCGGCAAGGAGATCGGCAAAGCGGGCGCGACCGGCGGCGTCACCGGCCCGCACCTGCACTTCGAGGAGCGGCTGAACAGCGTGGTGCAGAAGGCGAAGCTGAACGGTGTCGCCGTGCCGTACTACGGCCACACGAACTTCACCAGCAAGAACAACTGCGGTGGCAACCCGTACTCGGCCGAAGAGGTGTGCGGGTCGGGCTTCTCGGTCGTCGACCAGCAGGCGCTGGCGGGCTCGTCCGGCACGACCTACCTGCTGTACAACGCCTCGACTAAGGCGAACTGCGTGACGACGCTCAAGGCGACGTCGCTCGGCACGGCCAGCCCGGTCTCGGCGTTCCTCGAGGTCCAGGGCTCGGCGCGGGTCACCGACTCCGGCAGCTTCACCTACTACGCCGGGCCCGTGAAGAAGGCCGCCGGCGCCACCTGCGTGAAGTGGGGCGGCTCGGTGGGCAGCAACACCTACGAAAGCGGTTTCGAGCACTGCGGCTGACCGGGACCGGTCGGTGGGGCCGGGCAGCATAGCCCGCCCCACCGACAGGAATCCGCCGTCCGGCCACGGCCCGGCCGGTTCCGTCCACATCGGCCCCGCCCATCCACAGATTTGCCGCCACCGCCCCACCCGGCCCCGTCCTACCCCACGCTGGAGGCATGACCACTTCCACCCCGGCCGGCCGGACGCCGGTCCACCTCTACGAGCCGGCGCAGCTGCTGGCCGCCCTGCCCTACCTGATCGGGTTCCGGCCCGCGAACTCCCTCGTCGTGCTCTGCCACCGCGCTCCGGAGGCCGACCGCGTCGGCCTCCTGCTGCGCGGCGACATCCCGCGCCGCGAAGACTGGGCGCGCCAGGCCCGGGCACTCAGCCCACGGCTGGCGCCGGACCGGTTCACCGGTGTCACGGTGCTGGTCGTCGGCGGCGAGCGAAGACCCGGCGGCCCGCCACCGCACGCGGGTTTCGTCGAAGAGCTGGCCAACACCGTGGCCGACGTCGGATTGCCGATGCTGCACGCCCTGTGGGCGGCCGACATCGCCGAGGGCGCCCCGTGGGGCTGTTACACGGCTCCGCAGTGCCGCGGTGTGCTGCCGGACCCGCGCACGACGGTGGTGGCGGCGATGGCGACCGAGCACGGCAAGGTGGTGTTCGACAGCCGCGAAGAGCTGGCAGCCTTGCTCGAGCCGCGCTGCCCCGAGGCGCTGGCCCGCCGAACCGCGGAACTGACCCGGCAACCCGGGCTCCCGTGGCCGGACGAAACGCGCGTTTCCGACGCGTCGCTGGTGATCCGCGAGGCGTTCGAACGCCAGCGATGCGGAGCCGGGCCGCCGACCGACGAGCAAGCGGTGCTGCTGGCCGCCGCCCTGACGATCCCGGAAATCCGCGACGTCTGCCTGGCGACCGCGGCATCTCCCGGCACCCCGGCGGCGCTGGAGGCCGAGCGCCTGTGGCTGACGCTGGTCCAGGAGCTCCCGATCCCGGAACGGGCGGAAGCGGCGGCATTGCTGGGCTACACGGCCTACCTGCGCGGCGACGGCGCGCTCGCGGGCATGGCGCTGGACAACGCGTTGGCAGCGAACCCGAACCACGCGCTGGCCGGTCTCCTGAAGAGGGTGCTGTGCAGCGGAACGTCACCCCAGGAGCTGCTGGGCCTGGCCCTGGCGGCGGACCCGATGGGCTCGTCGGGCTTCGGCCTGATCACACCGAACTACGTGGAGCTGGACATGTGCCTGTCCGTGGAGATCCGGTGTGGACGATCGATGACCGGCAAAACCTGACCCTGACCCGCTTCGCCGCGCTGGGCGGGGGAGCGGGCCCCGCGGTCGGCGACCGCGCGGCATCCGCACGGTCGCCGGGTACACCCGATCGTTCGCCCTGCAAGCACTTCGGCCGCCCCGCGGTCGGCCGGAGCAGCTTGGGGCGGGACTGAGTCGCGAGATCGGGGAGCAGAGGCTCCGCTCCCCGACCTTCCGGCGGCGGGGAGCGGCCCCGCGTTCGAGGGCCCCGGCGCAGCCCTCCGAGCCACGCCCCGGCCCGAGGTCAGCCCCGTGCGGCCCGGCGGGCCTGGGTGAACTCCCAAGCGTCCCGGACGATGCCGGTCAGCTCGGTGCGCTCCGGCTTCCAGCCCAGCTCTTCGCGGGCCCGGTCGCTGGCGGCCACCAGCACCGACGGGTCGCCCGCGCGGCGCGGGGCCACCGCGGCCGGCACCGCGTGCCCCGTCACCTCGCGGCAGGCCTCGATCACCTCGAGAACGGAGAACCCCGTGCCATTGCCCAGGTTGTAGATGCGGTGCGTGCCCGCCGTCGCGTGCTTCAGCGCCAGCAGGTGCGCGTCCGCGAGGTCCACGACGTGGATGTAGTCGCGGACCGCCGTCTTGTCCGGCGTCGGGTAGTCGTCGCCGAAGATCTGAATCTGTTCGCGGTCGCCCGTGGCGACCTGGAGAACGAGGGGAATGAGATGGGTTTCCGTGGCGTGCCGTTCACCGAACGCGCCGTACGCGCCCGCGACGTTGAAGTACCGCAGGCTCACCGCGGCCAGGCCGTGCGCGCCGGCGAAGCTGGTGATCGCGGCGTCGATGGCGAGCTTCGTGGCGCCGTAGGTGTTGGTCGGCCGGGTCGGCGCGGTCTCCGGGATCGGCGACTGCTCCGGTTCGCCGTAGGTCGCCGCCGTCGAGGAGAACACCAGGCGTGGCGTGCCGTGCTCCTGCATGGCCTCGAGCAGCCGCAGGGACGTGACGACGTTGCCTTCCCAGTACTTCGCCGGCTCGGTCATCGACTCGCCGACCAGCGACTTCGCCGCGAAGTGCAGCACGCCGTCGAAGCCCTCGCGCAGCAGGCTGCCCGCTACCTCGGCGGCGTCGCCCTCGATGAACCGCGCGTCCGGGTGCACCGCGTCGGCGTGGCCGGTCGACAGGTCGTCGACGACGGTGACCTGGTGCCCGGCTTCGACCAGCCGGGCGGCGCAGACGCTGCCGACGTACCCGGCCCCGCCCGTCACGACCAGCTTCAGGGCGTTGCTCTGCTCCGACACATCCAGGCCTTCCTGCCGAGGGTGGTGACTGTGTGCGTCAGTCTTCCCCCTCGGCGGTGCGCGGGTCCGGGCGGGGGGACCCGCGCGGCCTCAGACCTCGTCGCGCCCGGCGCCCCGCGAAGGCACCGCGGTGAACATCCGCGGCCGCCGGTAGCCGGCCTTCTCGTACGCGGCGTCGACGGCGGCCTTGACGCCGTCCAGGTCGGCGTCGCGGACCAGCGCGATCGCCGAGCCGCCGAAGCCACCGCCGGTCATCCGCGAGCCCAGCGCGCCGGCCTCCCGCGCCGAGTCGACCGCGAGGTCCAGCTCGGCCGTGGAGATCCGGTAGTCGTCGCGCATGGAGACGTGCGAGGCGTCCAGGTGCGGGCCGATCTCGGCCAGCCGTCCGGCGCGCAGCAGCTCGACCACCTCGAGCACCCGCTGGTTCTCGGTGACGACGTGCCGCACCAGCGGCACCAGGTCCTCCGGCAGCCGCTCGAGGGCGTCGGCCAGGCCTTCGACGGTGACGTCGCGCAGCGCCTTCACCCCGAGCAGCTCGGCCGCCCGTTCGGTGCCGCGGCGACGCTCGCCGTACCCGCCCTCGGCGTGCGAGTGCTTGGTGCGGGTGTCCATGATCAGCACCTGCAGCCCGGCCTCGGCCAGGCCGAACGGCACCTGCTCCTGCTCGCCCGAGCGCACGTCGAGGAACAACACGTGGGACTCGGTGCAGCAGAGGGACGCCGTCTGGTCGAGCAGGCCCGTGGGCGCGCCGACGAAGTCGTTCTCCGAGCGCTGGACCCACCGGGCGACCTGCGGCCGCGTGGGCACGCGGTCGCCGGGGGAGCCCAGCTCCAGGCCGGCCAGGCCCAGCAACGCGAGCGAAACCGCGCACTCGAGCGCGTGGGAGGAGGACAGCCCGGCCCCGGAGGGCACGTCGCCGGCGACGACCAGGTCGGCACCGGCCGTGAAGCCCTGGTCGCGCAGCACCCAGGCCACGCCGGCCGGGTACGCGGCCCACCCCGGGACCGTGCCCGGCACCAGGTCGGCGATCTTGAGCTCGCCGGAGTGCTGGAGCTGGCCGTCGTCGCCCAGGGTGGCCACGGACAGGACGCCGTCCTCGCGGGGTGACGCCGCCGCGGCCAGGCGGTGCGGCAGGGCGAAGGGCAGGACGAAGCCGTCGTTGTAGTCGGTGTGCTCGCCGATCAGGTTGACCCGTCCGGGTGCGGACCAGACCCCGGCCGGCTCGGTGCCGTGCACGGTGCGGAACGCGGCCGCGGCCTCCGAAGCGGGGCTCACCTGGCTTGCGCCAGGACGGCGTGCAGCGCGGAGCTGGCGACCTGGGCGGTGGTCTCGCCGCCGGTGACCTCGACGGTGCCGCCGTTGGCCTTGCCGATGGTGACCGTGCCGCCCGGCACGATGCCGACGGACTTGAGCTCGGTCATCAGCGACTCGTCCAGCTGGACGTGCTCGGCGATGCGCCGGATCTGGACGCGGCCGCCGCCGGTGCGGGCGAACTCGTCGAGCCGGACGAGGTCGGCCTCGGCGGGCGGTGCCGGGTCGCCGTCGCCCAGCTTGTCCAGGCCCGGGATCGGGTTGCCGTAGGGGGAGGTGGTCGGGTGGTCGAGCAGCTTGACCAGCTTGCGCTCGACGGCCTCGCTCATCACGTGCTCCCACCGGCACGCCTCGTTGTGCACGTGCTCCCACTCGAGCCCGATGACGTCGACGAGGAGGCGTTCGGCCAGGCGGTGCTTGCGCATGACGGCGATGGCGAGCTCGCGGCCGTGGTCGGTCAGCTGGAGGTGGCGGTCGTCGGCCACCACGACCAGGCCGTCACGCTCCATGCGGGCGACAGTCTGGCTCACGGTCGGGCCGCTCTGCTGCAGGCGCTCGGCGATGCGGGCGCGCAGCGGGACGACACCCTCTTCTTCGAGCTCGTAGATCGTACGCAAGTACATCTCGGTGGTGTCGATGAGATCGTTCACGCTGTCCCCTTCGTCCGCGTTGCTCATCGTAGTCGTTGACCCCGACAGCGGCGGCGGGCCTGGTAGATAACAACACGCCGGTGACGGATATGTCCGCACCCCGCCGCGACCGGGCGGGTGAGCGCTGCAAGATGGGGGCATGCGTCCGCTGATCAGCACCACCGACCTCGCCGCCGCGGTGGCCGGCCCGGCCGGTGACCGGCCTGTCGTCCTCGACGTCCGCTGGCGGCTCGCCGGCCCGCCCGGCGCCGAGTCCTACCGGGAGGGGCACGTGCCCGGGGCGGTGTTCGTCGACCTCGACCGCGCGCTCGCCGGCGAGCCGGGCGAGGGTGGCCGCCACCCGCTGCCCGACCCGGCCTACCTGCAGCGCGACCTGCGTGCGGCCGGGGTCCGGGCGGGTGCGCCGGTGGTGGTCTACGACGACGCCGACGGTTCGGTGGCGGCCCGGGCGTGGTGGCTGCTGCGCTGGGCCGGCCACGAGGAGGTGGCGGTGCTCGACGGCGGTTACGCGGCGTGGACCACCGGCGGCCACCCGGTGAGCACCGAGCAGCCGAGCCCGGAACCCGGCGACCTCGAGGTCCGCCCGGGCGGCATGCCGGTGCTGGACGCGGACGAGGCGGCCGCCCTGGCCCGCGACGGCCTCCTGCTCGACGCCCGCGCGACCCCGCGCTACGCGGGCGAGACGGAGCCGGTCGACCCGCGTGCCGGGCACATCCCGGGCGCGGTGAACGCCCCGTTCGCGGGCCACGTCGGCGCGGACGGCCGCTGGCGGACACCGGCGGAGCTGGCCGAGCGCTTCGCCGGGCTGGGCCTGCGCCCGGGTGAGCCGGTCGGCGCGTACTGCGGCTCGGGGGTGACGGCCAGCTCGGTGGTGCTCGCCCTGGAGCTGGCGGGCCACCCGGGCGCGGGTCTGTACGCGGGCTCGTGGTCCCACTGGTCCCGAGACCCCGAACGCCCGGCGGCGACCGGGACGCTCCCCGGCTGAGGCTGGTCGTGAGTCCACGAACTCCGGCGATCGGCACTACAGTCGAGCGCATGTCGCCGGCTGTCGTTTGGGACTCCGCCCTGCTGGGTTACGACCTGGGTGGGGAGCATCCGTTCAACCCCGTCCGGCTGGAGCTGACTGTCCGGCTGGCCACCGAGCTCGGCGTCCTGACCGACGTCCCGCTCCTCGTCCCCACCAGCGCCGGGGACGAGGAGCTGCTCCGGATCCACGCCCCCGAGTACATCGCCGCCGTGCGGGAGGCGCCGCTCGTCGGGTGGGACGTCGGGCACGGGCTCGGCACCTCCGACAACCCCGTCTTCCCGGACATGCACGACGCCTCCGCGCTGGTCGTCGGCTCGACGCTGCTCGCCGCCCGGAAGATCGCCGAGGGCGAGGCGACCCGGGCCGTCAACATCGCCGGTGGCCTGCACCACGCCATGCGCGACCAGGCGTCGGGCTTCTGCGTCTACAACGACTGCGCCGTCGCCATCTCCTGGCTGCTCGACCACGGCTTCGAGCGGATCGCCTACATCGACACCGACGTCCACCACGGTGACGGCGTCCAGGCCGCCTTCTACAACGACCCGCGCGTCCTCACCATCTCGATGCACCAGCACCCGTTCACGCTCTGGCCGGGCACCGGCTACTCCGCCGAGACCGGGCGCGGCAAGGCCGACGGCACCTCGGTGAACCTCCCGCTGCCGCCGCGCACCCGGGACCCCGGCTGGCTGCGTGCCTTCACCGCCGTCGTCCCTTCGCTGCTGGCCGACTTCGAGCCGCAGCTGCTGTTCACCCAGTGCGGTGTCGACTCGCACGAGGAGGACCCGCTCGCCGACCTCTCGCTGTCCGTCGACGGGCACCGCACCATCTACGCCACCCTCCGCGACCTGGCCGAGACCTACGCCGGTGGCAAGTGGATCGCCGTCGGCGGCGGTGGCTACCAGCTGATCCGGGTGGTCCCGCGGTCGTGGACGCACCTGCTCGCCACCGTCCTCGACCGGGACGTCGCCCCGGCGACGCCGATGCCGCCCGGCTGGGTCTCCACCGTCACGAAGGCCGCCCCGCACGCCGAGCTGCCGCAGACGATGACCGACGACCGCGACACCACCTTCAAGCCGTGGGGCGACGGCGAGGACGACCCCGTCGACATCGCCATCCGGGACACCCGCCGCGCCGTCTTCCCCTTGCACGGCCTCGATCCGGACGACCCCAGGGACTGACCATGGCCGGCCGCGACCCGTTCGACTACCCCCGCGACTGGGAGGCCGACGTCGTGCTGTCCGACGGCGGCACCGTCCACCTGCGCCCGGTCGTCCCGAGCGACGCCGACGGCCTGGTCGCCTTCCACGGCAAGCTCTCCGAGCGCACTCGCTACTTCCGCTACTTCGGCGCCTACCCACGCATCCCCGAAAAGGACCTCAAGCGCTTCTCGACCGTCGACCACCACGACCGGGTCGCGTTCGCCGCCTTCCTCGGCGACGACATCGTCGCGGTCGGCCGGTACGAGCGGCTGGACCACGGCCCGTCGGCCGAGGTCGCCTTCGTCGTCAGCGACGCGCACCAGGGCCGTGGTCTCGGCTCGATCCTCCTGGAGCACCTCGCCGCGGCCGCGTCCGAATGCGGGCTGCGCCGGTTCGTCGCCGAGGTGCTCGCCGAGAACGCCGCCATGGTGCGGGTCTTCCGCGACGCCGGGTACCAGGTCAGCCGCGAGATCGAGGAAGGCGTGCTGCACCTGGAGTTCGACATCGACCCGACCGAGGAGTCCCTCGCGGTCGCGCGCTCACGGGAGCAGGCCGCCGAGGCACGCAGCGTGCACAACCTGCTGCACCCGACGTCGGTCGCGGTGATCGGCGCGTCCGCCGAACCGGGCAAGGTCGGGCACGTCGCCTTCGCGAACCTCCTGGTCGCGGCGTTCACCGGCACCGTCTACCCGGTCAACCCGGAGCACCGCTCGGTGCGCGGCGTCCGCGCGTACCCGTCGGTGCTGGACATCCCGGACCCGGTCGACCTGGCCGTCGTCGCGGTGCCCGCCGAGGCCGTCGAGTCCGTTTTGGACGCTTGTCTCGCCAAGGGCGTCAAGACGCTGCTGATCCTCTCCAGCGGCTTCGCCGAGGCCGGCCCGCACGGCCTGCACGCCGAGCTGCGGCTGGTCGGCGAGGCGCGGGCGCACGGCATGCGCGTCGTCGGCCCGAACGCGCTCGGCGTGCTGAACACCGCGCCCGGCATCCGGCTGAACGCCACTCTCGCCCCGCGCCTGCCCGTGCGCGGGCGCACCGGGTTCTTCTGCCAGTCCGGCGCGCTGGGCACGGCGATCCTCGCCGACGCCGAGTCGCGCGGCCTCGGGCTCTCGACGTTCGTCTCGGCCGGCAACCGCGCCGACGTCTCGGGCAACGACCTGTTGCAGTACTGGGAAACCGACCCGGACACCGATCTCGTGCTGCTGTACCTCGAGTCGTTCGGCAACCCGCGCAAGTTCGCGCGCCTGGCCCGCCGCCTCGCGCGGACGAAGCCGATCGTCGCGGTGAAGTCGGGGCGGCACGCGGTGCGCCCGCAGCTGGCCGCGACGTCCACCGAGATCGACGAAGCCAGTGTCCAGGCGCTGTTCGAGCAGGCGGGCGTCGTGCGGGTGGAGTCGCTGGCCCAGCTGTTCGACACCGCGCTCGTCTTCGCCCACCAGCCGCTGCCGGCCGGGCCGCGGATCGGGATCGTCGGCAACTCCAGCGCGATCGGGCTGCTGGCCGCGGACACCGCGCGGATGCAGGGGCTGCGGCTGGCCTTCGACCCGGTGGACGTCGGCCCGCAGGCCGGCCCGGAGGACTTCGCCGATGCGGTCGGCGAGGCCCTCACCTCACCGGAGACCGACGCGCTGGTCGTCGTGTTCGCCCCGCCGGTGGCGATCCCGGGTACGGCGTACGCGCGGGCCCTTCGCGAAACCGTGGTGGAACTGGGGCAGCGCAAGCCGATCGTGTCGACGTTCCTCGCCGCCGAAGGCGTGCCGGACGAGCTCGCGGTCCTGACCGAGGACGGGACGCCGACGCGCGGCTCGATCCCGTCCTACCCGAGCCCGGAACGCGCGGTGAACGCGCTCGCCAGGGTCGTCCGGTACGCCGCGTGGCGGCAACGCCCGCAGGGCACGCTGGTGCGCCCGGCCGGCACCCACACCGAGCAGGCGCAGGGGATCGTGCGCGAGCTGCTCGAAGCCGAGAGCGGTAAGACGACGCTGCTGTCGGACACCGACGTCGTGCGGTTGCTGGGCTGCTACGGCATCGACGTCGTCCCCTTCCGGGTGGCGTCCACAGTGGACGAAGCCGTCGCGGCGGCGGCCGAGCTGGGCTTCCCGGTGACGCTCAAGGCCGTCGACGAACGCCTGCGCGGCCGTCCCGACCTGGCCGGCGTGCGCCTCGACCTGGCCTCCGAAGATTCCGTGCGCACCGCCTACGAGACGCTGCGGGAGATCTCCGGCGACGACGACGTGTACGTCCAGCGGATGGCCCCCAAGGGCCTCTCGTGCGTGATCGGGCTGCAGGACGACCCGTCGTTCGGCACGCTCGTGTCGTTCGGGCTGTCCGGGCTGGTCAGCACGCTGCTGGGCGACCGCGCCTACCGGGCCGTGCCGCTCACCGACGTCGACGCCGCGACGCTGCTGCGCGAGCCGCGGACGGCGCCGCTGCTCACCGGTTACCGCGGCGACGAGCCCGCCGACCTCGCCGCGTTGCAGGACATGGTGCTGCGGGTGGCCGCGCTGGCCGAGGACAACCCGGAGGTGCGGTCGCTGGTGCTCGACCCGATCCTCGCCTCGCCGGACGGCGCCTTCGTCGCGAACGCCCGCCTCGTGCTGGGCGCGCCGCCGTCGCGTCCCGACACCGGACCGCGTCGCCTGCGCGCGATCAACCCCGTGGACTGAACCTTGCTGACCGAACTGCTGACGACGCACGCCGCGGACCTGCCCGGCGCGGTCGCGCTGGTGGCGCACGGCGAGCAGGTCGAGGCGGCGGCCGTGGGCTCGGCCGACGCCGAGGGGACAGTGCCGATGGCACGCGACTCGCTGTTCCGGATCGCGTCGCTGACCAAGCCGATGACGGCCGCGGCGGTGCTGCTGCTCGTCGACGACGGCGTGCTGAAGCTCGACGACCCGATCGCGCGGTGGCTGCCGGAGCTGGCGGCGCCGGTGGTCGTCCGGACGCCGGGCGGCCCGGTCGACGACGTGGTGCCCGCCGTCCGCCCGATCACCGTGGCCGACCTGCTGACCTTCCGCTGCGGCTACGGGCTCGCCGCGGACATGACGCTGCCCGCCGTCGACCTGCTGCTCCAGGTGCTGGGCCACCCGGCCGCGGCGCCACGCGGGTTGTCGCCGGACGAGTGGCTGGCGGCGCTGGCGCAGGTGCCGCTGCTGTACCAGCCGGGCCAGGCGTGGCTCTACGACACCGGTTCGGACCTGCAGGGCGTGCTGATCGCGCGGGTGACGGGGCGGCCGCTGCCGGAGTTCCTGGCGGAGCGGCTGTTCGAGCCGCTCGGCATGGCCGACACCGGGTTCGCGGTGCCGACGGCGGCGCTGGGCCGGTTCACCAGCGCGTACCGCCGCCGCGACGGCGGCTTCCGGCTGATCGACTCGCCCGAGGGCCGGTGGAGCACCCCGCCGAAGTTCCCGTCGGGCTCCGCAGGCCTGGTCTCGACGGCCGACGACCTCCTCGCGTTCGCCCGCTTCCTACTGGCCGGGGGCACGATCGGCGACCACCGCCTGCTGCGGCCGGAGTCGGTCCGCCGGATGACGACGGACCACCTGACCCCGCCCCAGCGCGCGGCCGCGAGCCCCTTCCTGCACGGCGCGGGGTGGGGCCACGGCGGCGCGGTCGACGTGGAGCCGAAGGAGCCTTGGGAGGTGGCGGGCCGCTACGGCTGGGTCGGCGGCGCGGGCACGGCGGCGCACCTGGTCCCGTCGACGGGCACGGTCACGGTCCTGCTCACCCAGGTCGAGCTGACCAGCCCCGACCCGACGCCGTTGATGCGCGAGGTCTGGACCTACGCCGCGAACTAGCCCGCCAGCTCGTCGCCCAGTGCCAGCAGCTGCGTGGTCGCCGGGCCCAGCTCGAACTCCAGGCGCTTCGCCGCCGTGAAGTAGCGGTGGACCTCGTGGTCGGTGTCGATGCCGACGCCGCCGTGGGTGTGGACCGTCGTGTGGGCCACCCGGTGGCCCGCCTCCGCCGCCCAGAACTTGGCCGTCGCCACCGCCTCCGCCGCCGGGAGGTCCGACGCCAGCCGCCAGGCCGCCTGCAGCGACGTCAGCCGCACCGCTTCGACGTCCACGTACGCGTCCGCGAGGCGCTGGCGGACCGCCTGGAAGCCGCCGATGACGTGGTCGAACTGCTTGCGTTCGGCCGCGTAGGCCGCCGTCAGCTCCAACGCGCGCTCGACGACGCCGAGCTGCTGCGCGCACACCCCGACCGTCCCGCGCAGCCGCAGCCACTCGCCGATGTCGCCCAGCGAAGTGCCGGGCACGTCGGACAGCTCCAGCAGGCAGGCGTCGGCGTGGTCGGTCGTCTGCTGCGGCCGCACCGTCACGCCGGGCGCCGCCGCGTCGACCAGGAACACCGCGTCGTCCGCGGCGACCAGGAAACCGTGGGCGAACGCGCCGAACGCGACCGCGGTCCGCGAACCGGACAGCCGGCCGTCGGTGGCGGTGAACCCGGCCAGCGCCACCGCCAGAACGCGTTCTCCCCGCAGCACCGGCAGCACCCAGCGGTCCACCAGCTCCGGCGTGCCGAACTCGGCCAGCGCCGACGCCGCCATCGTGATCGACGGCAGGTAGGGGACCGCCGCCACCGCGCGGCCGATTTCGGTGAGCACCGCGCACTGCTCCAGCAGCCCGAACCCGCCGCCGCCCAGCGACGACGGGAGGCCTGCGTCGAGCACGCCGGCCTGGCCGAGCGCCGTCCACAGGGGAGCGTCGAAGCCGCCGGTGCCGTGCGGGTCGTGGCTCGCCTTGTCGCCGGCGATCCGCCGGGTCAGCGCGGCGAGGTCCGCCGACGCTTCGGAAGGGGTGAAGTCCACAGCAGCTCCTAGCGCGTGACGGGCAGGCCGAGGGCGGTCGCGGCGATCATGTCCCGCTGGATCTCGTTGGTGCCGCCGCCGAAGGTGAGGATCAGCGCCGACCGGTGCAGCCGCTCGATCCGCCCGGCCAGCAGTGCGCCCGGCGAGCCGTCGCGGACGACGGCGGCCGCGCCGAGGACCTCCATCAGCAGCCGGTAGGCCTCGATCGCGAACTCCGTGCCGTACACCTTCGTCGCCGACGCCTCCGCCGGGCCGAGGTCGCTCGCCGCCGCGGCCCAGGCGATCCGCCAGTTGCGCAGCTTCAGGTACTCCGCGCCGGCGTGCACCCGCGCGAGGTGCAACCGCACCCATTCGTGGTCGATGGCGCCGGTTTCCTTCGCCCACGCCAGGACGTCGGCGAGTGCCTTGCGCACCGGCGCGGACGACGTCAGCGCGACGCGCTCGTGGTTGAGCTGGTTGGTGATCAGCGGCCAGCCGGCGTTCTCCTCGGCGACCCGCGCCGACACCGGCACGCGCACGCCGTCGTAGTAGGTCGCGCTCGTCCCGGCGCCCGCGACCGTGCGGACCTTGGTCCACGAAAACCCGGGCGCCGACGTCGGCACGATCAGCATCGACAGCCCGCGGTGCTTCTTCGCGTCGGGGTCGGTCCGGACGGCGAGCCACACGTAGTCGGCGTACTCGATCAGGCTGGTCCACATCTTCTGCCCGGTGACGACGTACTCGTCGCCGTCGCGCACCGCGCGCGTCCGCAGCGAGGCGAGGTCGGTGCCGGCCTCCGGCTCGGAGTAGCCGATCGAGAAGTGCAGCTCCCCGGCGGCGATCTTCGGCAGGTAGAACGCCTTCTGCTCGTCGGTGCCGTAGCGCATGATGGTCGGCCCGACGGTGTTCACGGTCAGGAACGGCACCGGCACCCCGGCGATGGCCGCCTCGTCGGTGAAGATGAGCTGGTCGAGCATCGGCCGGCCCTGCCCGCCGTACTCCTTCGGCCAGCCCAGCGCGAGCCAGCCGTCCTTGCCCAGCTGCCGGACGATTTCCTTGTACGCCACGCCGTCGCCGTACTCGTCGCCCGCGCGGAGGCTGTCCCGCCGCTCGGGCGTCATCAGCTCGGCGAAGTACTCCCTGAGCTCCGCGGCCAGTGCCCGCTGCTGGAGTGTGTAGTCGATCCGCACCCGTCACCTCGATCCGGCGTTATAGTAGAACCTGTTCTAGTTGTACCAGGACTCACGCGGCGGAGGAAGCATGGAGATCGGCGTCGATCGTTCGCTCTGCGAGGCGAACGCGGTGTGTGTCGGCTTCGCGCCGGACATCTTCGACCTGGACGACGACGAAGAGCTCGTCATCCAGTCGGGTCCGGTGCCGGCCGATCAAGTAGAACAAGTTACAGACGCCGTTAAAGGCTGCCCCAAGAACGCCCTGTTCATCGCTAGTTAGCGGTGTTCACCAAAAGGCTTGCCGAAAGCAAGAACAGATTCTAGTGTAGGCGCGGTCACAGGACTCGATGAGGAGGCCTTGCGTGAGCCTGACCGGCAGGACAGCGATCGTCACGGGCGCCGCCGCGGGACTGGGGCGGGCCGAAGCCCTCGCCCTCGCCGCGCGCGGGGCCACCGTCGTCGTCAACGACATCACCGAGGCCAAGGACGTCGTCGAAGAAATCGAAGGCGCGGGTGGCAAGGCGGTCGCGGTCGCCGGCGACGTCGGCGACCGGGCCACCGCGGACGCGCTCATCGCCGCCGCCCTCGACCTCGGCGGGCTCGACATCGTGGTCAACAACGCGGGCGTGCTGCGCGACAAGATGCTCTTCTCGATGTCCGACGACGAGTGGGACACGGTCCTGCGCGTCCACCTGCGCGGCCACTTCCTGTTGTCCCGCAACGCCACGAAGTACTGGCGGGACAAGTCCAAAGCGGACGGACAGCCGGTGTACGGCCGGCTGGTCAACACCGCGTCCGAGGCGTTCCTCATCGGCTCGCCCGGCCAGCCCAACTACGCCGCGGCGAAGGCGGGCATCACCGCGCTCACCATGTCGGCCGCCCGCGGCCTGGCCAAGTACGGCGTCCGCGCCAACGCGATCTGCCCGCGCGCCCGGACGGCGATGACCGAGGGCGTGTTCGGCGCCGCCCCTGCCGAAGGCGCCGACCCGCTCTCGGTCGAGCACGTCGCCCCCTTCGTCGCCTACCTCGCCTCGTCGGCGGCTGAGCACGTCAACGGCCAGGTGTTCATCGTCCACGGCGGCGCCGTGTCCCTGGTCGGGGCGCCGCGGATCGAGCAGCGCTGGTCCCTCGACGAGCTGGACACGTCGGTCAGCGCGTACTTCGCCGACCGCGACCCCGGCCGGATGTTCGCCGCCACCGAGATCCTGGGAGAGTCATGAGGCTGGACGGGAAGATCGCCCTGATCACCGGCGCCGCGCGCGGCCAGGGCGAAGCGGCCGCACGCGCGTTCGTCGCCGAGGGCGCGAAGGTGCTGCTCGCCGACATCCTCGACGACGAGGGCAAGCAGCTCGCCGCCGACCTCGGCGAGCACGCCGTCTACCAGCACCTCGACGTCGGTGACGAGGACGGCTGGACCGCCGCCGTCGAGCGCGCGACCACCGAGTTCGGCGCGCCGAACGTGCTGGTCAACAACGCCGGCATCCTCCATTTCTCCGAGCTGGGCAAGACCACGCTGGCCGACTACGAACGCGTCATCCGGGTGAACCAGATCGGGGCGTTTCTCGGGATGCGCTCGGTCGTTGAACCGATGACCGCCGCCGGCGGTGGCTCCATCGTCAACGTGTCCTCTGTGGAGGGTCTGGCCGGGATGCCGTACCTGATCGCCTACACCGCGAGCAAGTTCGCGATCCGCGGGATGACCAAGGTCGCGGCGATGGAGCTCGGCAAGAAGCACATCCGGGTCAACTCGGTGCACCCCGGCGCGATCGACACCCAGATGGTCTCGACCGCGGCGGGCGGGCAGAAGGTCGACATGTCCTACGTCGGGAAGAAGGTCGCGCTCGGCCGGGTCGGGCAGCCGGAGGACATCGCGAAGCTCGTGTTGTTCCTGGCCAGCGACGAGAGCGCGTACTGCACGGGGTCGGAGTTCGTGGCCGACGGCGGGGCGACGGCGTCCCACGCGCTGAACTTCTGAGTAAACACCGCTAACGAAAATCGGGCACCGGGTGTGGAGAAGACTCGGGGGTGAGCGACTACTACTGGGAGGTGTGGTGAGCGAGAGCACTGGCACGCTCCCGGGAACCGCGGCCCTGACCCAGGTCGGCCGCATGGCGACGCTCTCGTGGGAGGTCCTGCGCGCGATCTTCAAGCGCCCCTTCCAGACCCGCGAGTGGATCCAGCAGTGCTGGTTCTTCGCCAGCGTCACGATCTTGCCGACCGCACTGGTGGCCATCCCGTTCGGCGCGGTGATCGCGCTGCAGCTCGGTTCGCTGACCGCGCAGATCGGCGCGCAGTCGTTCACCGGCGCGGCCAGCGCGCTGGCCATCGTGCAGCAGGCCAGCCCGCTGATCACCGCGTTGCTCGTGGCGGGCGCCGGCGGCAGCGCGGTCTGCGCGGACATCGGCGCGCGCAAGATCCGCGAAGAGATCGACGCCATGCAGGTGCTGGGCGTCAACCCGATCCAGCGCCTGATCGTGCCGCGCGTGCTCGCCGCGATGGTCGTCTCGGTGCTGCTGAACGGCTTGGTCAGCGTGGTCGGCGTGCTCGGCGGCTACTTCTTCAACGTCGTCCTGCAGGGCGGCACCCCCGGCGCGTACCTCGCCAGCTTCAACGCGCTGGCCCAGGTGCCGGACCTGTGGGTCAGCGAGATCAAGGCACTGCTGTACGGCTTCGTCGCCGGGGTCGTCGCCGCGTTCCGCGGGCTGAACCCGCCGCCCGGGCCGAAGGGCGTCGGCGACGCCGTCAACCAGGCCGTCGTCATCACGTTCCTGCTGCTGTTCCTCATCAACGTCGTGCTCACCGCGATCTACCTGCGGATCGTCCCGCCGAAGGCCATGTGATGACGGCCGTCGACACCGACCGGACGCTCGAGTACATCGCGCGTCCCGGGCAAAGCCTGGAAGGGCTCGGCAAGCAGCTCGCGTTCGCCGCGAAGGCGCTCGCCTGGTCGCCGCGCACGATCCGCCGTTACAGCCGGGAAACCCTGCGGCTGCTCACCGAAGTCTGCTTCGGCACCGGCGGCCTCGCCGTCATCGGCGGCACGCTCGGCGTGATGATCGGGATGACGCTGTTCACCGGTCTCATCGTCGGCCTGCAGGGCTATTCCGCGTTGAACCAGCTCGGCACGGCCGCGCTCACCGGGTTCATCTCCGCCTACTTCAACACCCGTGAGGTCGCGCCGCTGTCGGCCGGCCTCGCGTTGTCCGCGACTGTCGGCTGCGGCTTCACCGCACAGCTGGGCGCGATGCGGATCTCCGAAGAGATCGACGCCCTGGAAGTGATGGGCGTGCCCAGCATGCCCTACCTGGTGACGACCCGCGTGCTGGCCGGCGTCGCCGCGGTGATCCCGTTGTACGCGGTCGGCCTGCTCTCTAGCTACCTCGCCTCCCGGCAGATCACCATCTGGCTTTACGGCCAGTCAGCCGGCACCTACGACCACTACTTCACGCTCTTCTTGCCACCCGGTGACGTCCTCTGGTCGTTCGGGAAGGTGATCGTGTTCAGCGTGCTCGTGATCCTGTCCCACTGCTATTACGGCTTCAACGCCAGCGGCGGCCCGGCCGGCGTCGGCGTGGCGGTGGGCCGCGCGGTGCGGACGTCGATCGTGCTGATCTCGGTGCTGGACTTCTTCCTCTCGCTGGCGATCTGGGGCGCGAACACGACGGTGAGGATCTCCGGATGAGGCGCGAGCTCTGGCAGCGGCTCCGGTACCAGGTGCTGGGGCTCGCCTTCCTGCTCGTGGCCGCGGTGTTCATCGCGGGCACGCTCGCCGTCTACAACAAGACGTTCACGCCGGTGACGCTCGTCAAGCTCGAGACCGACCGCGTCGGGAGCCAGCTGCGCACGGGCGGCGACGTCAAGGTCCGCGGCATGCTCGTCGGCGAGGTCCGCTCGGTGCTGGCGAAGGGCGACCACGCCGAGCTGGAACTGGCGCTCGACCCGGACAAGACGCACGTCATCCCTCGAAACGTCTCCGCGCGCTTGCTGCCGAAGACGTTGTTCGGCGAGCGGTACGTGGCGCTGCAGCTGCCCGAGACGTCGCAGGGCCCGATCAAGGGCGGCGACGTCATCCCGCAGGACCGCAGCAGCGCGGCGATCGAGCTGCAGAAGGTCCTCGACGACGTGATGCCGCTGCTGCAGGCGGTCCAGCCGGAGAAGCTGTCGAGCACGCTCACCGCGGTGTCGACCGCGCTCGAGGGCCGCGGCAAGCAGCTCGGCCAGACCCTGGTGCAGCTGAGCGACTACCTCGGCAAGCTGAACCCGTCGCTGCCGGACGTCAAGGCCGACATCACCGGCCTGGCGAACGTCGCGAACACCTACGACAAGGCCGCGCCGGACCTGCTGCAGGCGCTGTCGGACCTGACCACGACGAGCCGCACGATCGTCGACCAGCGCACCCAGCTGACCGACCTCTACGCCACGGTCACCGCGGCGTCGGTGGACCTCACGAGCTTCCTGCAGGTCAACAAGGACAACCTGATCCGGCTCACCACGGCGATCCAGCCGACGCTCGACGTCCTCGCGAAGTACGCGCCCGAGTACCCGTGCCTGATGCGGCAGCTCGCCGAGTCCGTGCCGCGCGCGGAGCTGGCGTTCGGCAAGGGCACCGCGCACCCGGAGGTCAGCCGGGTCACCATCGAGTTCGCCGCCAGCCGCGGGAAGTACCTGCCCGGCGTCGACGAGCCGAAGTACGAGGACAAGCGCGGCCCGCGCTGCTACCCGGAGGTCCCGAAGCCCGGCGTCTGGCCGCAGTACCCGCCGGACGGCGCGATCAAGGACGGCTCCACCAAGCCCCCGCCGCCGAAGAACCCGCCCGAGAAGCTGCCCGGCCCGATCACCGCGGGCGGCGGCGCCGTCGGCGGGGGCGGCACGATCGTCGGGTCGGCCTACGAGAACGACCTGATCGACCTGCTGGCCTCGCCCGCGCTCGGCACCTCGCCCGGTGACGTGCCCGGCTGGGCCGGCCTGATCGTCGGCCCGCTCTACCGCGGGGCGGAGGTGGAGCTGAAGTGAGGAGCTTCGTCCCGTCCCTGATCAAGCTCGGCGTGTTCGCCGTCGTCACCGTGCTGCTCACCGCCATCCTCGCGGCCACCATCGCCAACACCAACTTCGGCGAGACGTCGGGTTACCTGGCGAAGTTCACCGACGCGTCCGGGCTCAAGGAAGGCGACGACGTCCGCATCGCCGGCGTCAAGGTCGGCCAGGTCGACACCATCGGCGTGGTCGAGGGCGAGCAGAACCTCGCCGAGGTGCGCTTCGACGTCGAGCACAGCTACCGGCTGCCGGAGACGGTGACCGCCACGATCAAGTACCGCAACCTCGTCGGCCAGCGCTACCTCGCGCTCGGCACCGACGTCCCGGGCGATCGCGCGTTGCCCGACGGCGGCACGATCCCGCCCGAGCGCACCAAGCCCGCGTTGAACCTCACCGTGTTGTTCAACGGCTTCAAGCCGCTGTTCAAGGCGTTGAGCCCCAAGGACGTCAACCAGCTCTCGGCCGAGATCATCAGCGTCTTCCAGGGCGAGGGCGGCACGATCACCAGCCTGCTGCAGCACACGGCGTCGCTGACCACGGCGATCGCGAGCAAGGACCAGGTGATCGGGCAGGTCATCGCGAACCTCAACACCGTGCTCGGCACGGTCAACGCGCACGGCCCGCAGCTCGGCGACCTCATCGAGCAGACGCAGAAGCTGGTCAGCGGCCTGGCCGAGCAGCGCAAGCCGATCGGCGACGCGGTCAGCGCGCTGGGCGACCTCGCCGTGTCCACCACCGGCCTGCTCGCCGACGCGCGCCCGGCGCTCAAGGACGACGTCAAGCAGCTCGGGGTGCTGTCGCAGAACCTCGGGGACTCCGGCGAGCTGGTCAACCACCTGCTCGAGGTGCTGCCGGGCAACCTCCAGAAGTTCACCCGGACCCTGAGCTACGGCAGCTGGTTCAACTACTACCTGTGCGGGATCACCGGCACCATCGGCATTTCCTCGCTCGACATCACCCTGCCGATCGTCCCGATTCCCGGCACCCAGCGCGCGGAGAGGTGTGGTCCGTGAAACCGCTGAAGGATCGCAACCAGGCGGGAGTCGGCGCGGTCGCGCTCGTGCTGATCGTGCTCGTCACGGCCACGACGTACTTCTCCGACCAGCTCCCGTTCTTCGGCAACGGCACGACGTATTCGGCCTACTTCGGCGAGTCCGCCGGGCTGGCGCCGGACAACGAGGTCGAGGTCGCCGGGGTCAAGGTCGGCACGGTGTCGTCGGTCGCGCTCCAGGGCAAGCAGGTGCTGGTGCGCTTCCGCGTCAAGGACGTCCGGGTCGGCGACGCCACGACGGCGTCCATCGAGATCAAGACGCTGCTGGGGGAGAAGTACCTCGCGCTGGCGCCCAAGGGCGACGGCACGCAGGAGCCGGACGCCACGATCCCGCAGGCCCGCACGCGCACGCCGTTCCAGCTGCAGGACGCGTTCGACCAGCTGTCGACGACGGTCGGCGACATCGACACCCAACAGCTCGCGGACAGCTTCAACGCGCTGTCCGACAGCCTCAAGGACAGCCCGCAGTACCTGAAGGACACGCTGTCCGGGCTGTCGTCGCTGGCCCGCACCGTTTCGTCCCGGGACGCGGACCTGCACACGCTGCTGGCGAACACCAGCCAGGTCTCGAAGACGCTGTCCGACCGCAACGCGCAGCTCCAGCGCGTGATCAGCGACGGCAACCTGCTGCTGGGCGAGCTGCAGAACCGCAAGAAGGCGATCAACGCGCTGCTGACCGGCACCCAGCAGCTCTCGCAGCAGTTGACCGGGCTCGTCGAAGACAACCGCGCGCAGCTGAAGCCGACGCTGGACAAGCTCGGGAAGGTGACCGACATCCTGCAGCGCAACCAGGGCAACCTCGACAAGAGCCTGCAGCTGATGGCGCCCTTCGCCCGCGTCGGCGCGAACGCCACCGGCAACGGCCGCTGGTTCGAGGGCTACCTGTGCGGGCTGCTGCCGCCGACGATCACCGCGGGCGGCCTGCACATCAACCCCGAGGGCTGCACCCCGCCGATCGCGGCGCCGAACCAGGGGGTGGGTGGCCGATGACCATCCGGACCTACCGCGGCCGCAGCCTGGTGACCTGGCTGGCGTTCGCCTGTGTGCTCGCATTGCTGCTCACCGCGGGACTGTGGCTGGTGTTCCGCGCCGCCACCGGCACGACGGTGTCGGCCTTCTTCGGCAAGACCGTCGGGCTCTACGCCGGTTCGTCGGTGCGGGTACTCGGCGTGCCGGTCGGGCAGGTCACCGGCGTGACGCCGCAGGGCGACGCGGTGCGCGTCGACATGCGGATCGACGACGTGCCGCTGCCGGCCGATGTCGGCGCGGTCGTCGTCGCGCCGAGCCTGGTCAGCGACCGATACGTCCAGCTGACCCCGGCTTACGACAGCGGCCCCGTCCTGGCTTCCGGCACCGTGTTGCCGCGTGATCGCACGGCGACACCGGTCGAGCTGGACGACCTGTATTCCAGCCTCGACAAGCTGTCGACCGCGTTGGGGCCGAACGGCGCGAACAAGGACGGCGCGCTGTCCGGCGTCCTGGACACCGCCGCGAACACGTTGAAGGGCAACGGCACTTCGCTGAATTCGACGGTCGGGCAGCTGGCCGAGCTGGCCAAGACCCTCGACGGCTCGAAGGACGACCTGTTCTCGACCGTGCAGAACCTCAACTCGTTCACCGGTGCGCTGGCCCAGAGCGACCAGCAGCTCAACGAGTTCTATGGCCGCGTCGCCGACGTCAGCCAGTTCCTCGCCGCGGACTCCTCCGACGTCGGGGCGGCGTTGCAGTCGCTCGGCGGGGCGCTGGGGGACGTCCAGCAGTTCGTCAACGACAACAAGGGCGCGCTGGAGTCCAATGTGGACAAGCTGGCGTCGTTGTCGAAGGTCCTGGTCGACCAGCGGGCCGCGCTCGCCGAGGTGCTCGACATCGCGCCGACCGGCGCGACCAACTTCATCAACTCCTACGACGCCGCGTCTGGCACGATCGCCGTCCGCGACAACCTGAACGAGCTCACCAACCCGCCGATCCTCACCGTCTGCCGGCTGATCAGCTCGTTCACACCGAAGGAAGTCCCCGACGCGCTGGGGAACATCTGCAAGCAGCTCGCGCCGGTCCTCGACGGCGCGCTGAAGCTGCCGAGCATCCCGCAGGTGCTCAACTCACTGCAGAACGGCACGCTCCCGCCGCTGCCGCTCCCGCTGGTCGACGTGATGGAACAGCTGTCGGGCGGTGCGAAGTGAAGCGGTTCGCGGGTGTGCTCGCCGGGTTGCTCGTGCTGGCCGGCTGCAGTGACGGCGGCTTCAACGGACTCTACGGCACGCCGCTGCCGGGCGGCGCGGACGTCGGCGACCACCCGTACCACGTCACGGCGTTGTTCACCGACGTCCTCGACCTGGTGCCGCAGTCCAGCGTCAAGGTCAACGACGTCGCGGTCGGGCGGGTCGACAAGATCTCGTTGACGCCGGACACGCGGTCCGCGCTGGTCGCGATGACCGTCAACGGCGACATCGCGCTGCCCGCGAACGCCCGTGCCGAGCTGAAGCAGTCTTCACTGCTGGGGGAGAAGTTCGTCGAGCTGAGCGTGCCGACGGCCGAACCGGCGTCCGGCAAGCTTGCCGACAACGCGCAGATCCCGCTCGGACGCACCAACCGCAACCCCGAGGTCGAGGAGGTGCTCGGCGCGCTGTCCCTGCTGCTCAACGGCGGCGGCGTCGAGCAGATCCAGAAGATCAGCCACGAGCTCAACGACGCGTTGTCCGGCAACGAGCCGGAGATCCGCGCGCTGCTGTCGCGAGTGGACGAACTGGCGACCCAGCTCGACGGGCACCGGACCGAGATCCTCCGCGCGATCGACGGGCTCGGGAAGCTGTCTTCCACTTTGGCCGGTCAGACGCAGAACCTGACGAACGCCCTCGACAACCTGGCGCCGGGCCTGAAGATCGTGACGGACCAACGCGATCAGCTCGTCGGCATGCTGAACGCGTTGAACACGCTCTCCGGCGTCGCGACCGACACGGTGACGAAGAGCCGCGACCAGCTCGTCGCGAACCTCAAGGCGTTGCAGCCGACGCTGACCAAGCTCGGCGAAGCGGGGGCCAACCTGCCGAACGCCCTGCAGATCCTGCTGACGTACCCGTTCCCGGACTACGCGGGCAACGTGATCAAGGGCGACTACGCGAACGTCGAGGCGAACGTGAACCTCGACCTGGACACGCTGATCCAGAACTTCACGAACTCCTCGCAGCCGCCGATCGCGCTGCCGTCCGGGCAGCAGCCCATCGTCGCGCCGCCGTTGCCGCTGCCCGACCTCGGTTCGAGTCCGCCGGCCGCGGGCCCGAACCTGCTGGGCGGGTTGCTCGGGCTGCTCGGAGGTGGCAAGTGACCACGCGCAAGATCCGCATCCAGCTGTTCGCGTTCGTCGTCATCGCGGTGGTGTCGGTCGTCTACGCCGGCGGCCACTACGCCGGGCTCGACCGGCTCTTCGGCAACCGCGGGTACGTCGTCACCGCGCAGCTGTCCGACTCCGGCGGGATCTTCGTCAACTCCGAGGTCGCCTACCGGGGTGTGACGGTCGGCCGGGTGACCGGCATGACTCTGACCGAGCACGGCGTCGACGTCGCGCTCGACATCGACGCGGGCGGCCCGGACATCCCGGCCGACGCGCACGCGCAGGTGGCGAACCGGTCGGCGGTGGGGGAGCAGTTCGTCGACCTGCTGCCGCAGCACGACGGCGGTCCGTTCCTGAAGGACGGCTCGGTGATCACGGTCGACAAAACGTCATTGCCGCCTTCGCCGGACACGGTGCTGTCGCATTTGGACGACCTCGTCGCGAGCGTGCACCCGGACTCGCTGCGGACGGTCGTCGACGAGACGTACAACGCGTTCGCCGGCGCCGGGCCCGAGCTGCAGCAGCTCCTGGACAGCACCGGTTCCCTCACCGCGACGGCCACCCAATACGTCCCGCAGACGCAAGGCTTGCTGGCGAACTCGCGGATCGTGCTGGACACCCAGGAGCGCCAGGCGGCGAACATCACCGACTTCGCGTCCGGCCTGCGCACGATCGCCGGCCAGCTCAAGAAGTCCGACCCGGACCTGCGGCGCGTGATCGCGGAGGCGCCGAAGCTGAGCCGCCAGATCAGCGACGTGCTCGCGGCGTCGGGCACCGACCTCGGTGTGCTGTTCGCGAACCTGCTGACGACCGCCCAGATCACGTCGTCGCGCCGCGACTCGATCGAGGAGCTGCTGGTGGCGTACCCGATCATCGGGGCGTTCTCGCCATCGACGTCGCCCGACGGCACGGGCCACCTGGGCGTGGTGCTGAACTTCTTCGACCCGGCGTCGTGCACGAAGGGGTACGAGGGGACGAAGCAGCGTCCGGCGAACGACCAAACCGAGGCCCCGGTGAACATGAACGCGTACTGCGCCGAGCCGCCCGGGAGCCCGACCGGGGTGCGCGGGTCGCAGAACGCGCCGTACGCCGGGAAACCGCCCGCCATCCCGGCGGCGCCCCAGCAGTCCGCGGCTTCCGCCCCGCAACCGCTGCCGGGGATGCTGAGCCTGCTGACCGGCCCGTCGTCCGGTGGTCTCGGCCGGCTGTTGGGTGCGCCGTGAAGCTGCTGGTCGTCGCGGCGGTGCTTTCGGTGCTGGCTGCGCTGTACACGGGCTACTCGTGGTGGCGGGCTGCCTCCGACGATTCGTCGGCCCGTGGCCGCGAACGAGACTCGGTCTTGGCCGCGGCAGGCCCGGAACTGGTCACGTTGAACACGATCGACTACCGCTCGGCGGGCGCGGACGTGGACCGCTGGATAGCCGCGACGACCGGCCAGTACGGCCGCGACCTCGCGGGCGACCGCCAGCTGCAGATCGACCGGGCCTCGTCGTCCCGCACGGTGTCGTCGGCTTCCCTGGTCCAGGCGGCGGTGACCGAGATCGACGTCTCCCGGGGGACCGCGCGCTTGCTCGCGGTGCTGGACGTCCGGGTGTCCACGGGTGGCGGGGCTGTTTCTCCTCGGCTCAACCGGCTCACTGTCGACGTTTCGCGTTCTTCGGATGGGTGGAAGGTCGCCGGAGTTCAGGCGGAGGGGTCGTGACGCGGGTTCTCGCTTTGATCGTCGTCGTGGCTCTCGGCTGTGCTGTCTGGTTCGGTGTCGAGGGGGCTTCGCTCTCTCCTGGGGACAACCAGGCTTTGGTGGACTCTGCTGCTACTTCCTTGGTGGTTTCCGAAGTCAGTGATGCGGTGAAGTCGGTTTTTTCCTACGACTACGCCAATTTGGCCCGTACTGAGCGGGCTGCTTCGGATGTTCTCGTCGGGGATGCCGTGCGGGAGTATCAGGGGCAGTTTGCCGCTGCTCGTGGTCGGGCTGCTGCTGAGAAGCTGGTGCGGACTACTACCGTTCGGGCTGTTGGGGTTCGTTCTCTTGTGGGGGATTCTGCTTCTCTTTTGCTTTTTCTTGATCAGCAGACTGTTGGTTCTTCTTCTTCTTCTTCTTCGGTCTCGCAGCTTGCTGTTGAGGCTCGGCGGGTTGATGGGCGTTGGAAGTTGTCCGGTCTTACTGCGCTTTAGGTCTCTTTTACTGATACGGCTTCGCCGAGGCGTGAGAAATCGGCGCCCTGTGGTTGTTTGGTCCTGTGGCCGGTAGCGCCGATTCCCCACGCAACGAATCTCTCCCTCGCTTTGCTGCTGTGGCTGGTGTTCTGTGGTCCGGACAGTTCGCTAGCCTGCCACCCCTTCGTGTGATGAACTGGTGTTCGAACCCCGGTATTCTTGGGGTGTGGACGGAAACTTCGCCTGGCAAGCCGATGCGGTCGCTCTCGCCGACCGGATCGGCACCCTGCTGGGCGTCGTCCGGACCGCCGAAGCCGAACTTGGGTCGCTGCTCGTGGAGATCGAAGCCCGCGGCGTGCTGGAACTCTTCGGCTACCGCTCGGTTCCCCACCTGCTGGCACAACTGGCCGACATCCCCAAATCGGCTGCCGAGAAGCTCCTCAAGCGGGCCCGGACCCTCAACTCCTCCCGCGCCCTGGACGGCACCCCCATCCCGGCGATCGCTCCCGCCACCGGCACGGTCGCCGCGTCCGGCTCGCTCAGCAACCCGATGATCGACACGATCGTTGAGACACTGACCCAGATCCCGCCCGAGCACCGCGAGGAAGCCGAGCAGAGCCTGCTCAGCTTCGCCGAAGACTGCGGGCACAAGCAGGTCGCGGCCCTGGGCGCGCGGATCGTGGCCCACCTCGACCCCGACGGCACCCAGCCGGAGGAGACCGAACCCGCCACCCCCCAGCGCGAACTCTCCCTCCGCCGGAAACGAACCGGCATCTGGGAACTCACCGGTCATCTCGACGATGAAACCGGCACCTGGGCCAGCGCCCTGCTGGACTCCCTCG
>NZ_JAMXQV010000046.1 GCF_024703995.1 Amycolatopsis iheyensis
CCAGAACGACAGGGCGGCCACTCCTCGTAAGCCACCTGACGGGGCAGAAAACCATCAGCCACACCCCATCGCCCTGGGCATCCAGAACATCCCGTCCTGAACACCAACAATCTTATGGAGAACCATGAGAACCACTAGGTACGGCGCGGGGTTCGTCGCCCTCGCACTGGCGCTGACCGCGTGCGGCGGCGCGGGGGAGAGCGACGGCGGTGGCCAGCAGGCGGCCGACTCGGCCGTCGGCGTCACCAAGGACACCGTCACGATCGGCACCCACCAGCCGCTCACCGGGCCCGCCGCGCCCGGGTACTCCAAGATCTCCGTCGGCGCCCGCGCGGTGTACCAGGCGATCAACGACGGCGGCGGGATCAACGGCCGCAAGATCGACTACAAGGTCGAGGACGACGGGTACAACCCGACCAAGACCGTCGAGGTCGTCAAGAAGCTCGTGCTGCAGGACAAGGTGTTCGCGATCGTCGGCGGCCTGGGCACGCCGACGCACTCCAAGGTCGTCGACTACCTGAACTCCGAAGGCGTGCCGGACCTGCTGGTGTCCTCGGGCGCGCTGGCGTGGGACAACCCGCAGAAGGCGCCGATGACCTTCGGGTACCAGGTGGACTACACCCGCGAGGGCAAGATCCAGGGCAAGTACGTGAAGGACAACTTCGCCGGTAAGAAGATCGGCTACTTCACGCAGAACGACGACGTCGGCCGCGACACCCAGGCCGGGCTCGACCAGTTCGTCAAGGACCAGACGGTGGTCCGGCAGGGCTACGACAGCGCCAACACCGACGTCACGCCGCAGCTGTCGGCGCTCAAGGGCGCCGGCGCCGAGGTCGTCGTCTGCGAGTGCATCCCGGCGTTCACCGCACTCGCCATCCTGGCCGCGGCGAAGATCGGCTACCACCCGCAGTTCGTGGTCAGCAGCATCGGCGCGGACCCGGCGACGCTGTCCGGGCTGCTGCAGGACTTCGCCAAGCGCGGCGGGGCCAGCGTGTCGAGCGCGCAGCTGCTGGCCGGGCTGATCGGCACCGGCTACCTGCCCGACGTCGCGCAGACTTCGGACCCGTGGGTGGCCTACTTCAAGGGCATCCACGACAAGTACATCCCGAAGGAGCCGCTCACCAACACGCTGTTCTACGGGATGGTGCAGGCGTACACGTTCGGCCAGGCGCTGAAGGCCGCCGGGCCGGACCCGACGCGGCAGAAGATCGTCGAAGCGATGAGCTCGGGGGCGTTGAAGGGCCCGGGTCTCACGCCGTTCGGGTTCTCGAAGGACTCGCACTCCGGCTACACCGGGGCGTACGTGTTCAAGATCAACCCGGACACCACGACGACGGTGATCCAGCCACCGTCGGTCACCGACCGGGGCACCGGGGCGATCACGCCGTACACCGGTGAACGCGCCACTCCGGAGCAGGTGAATCTGCTGGGTAAGTGATGGGTGGGCCGGTCCGCAGCGCCGTGCGGACCGGCCCGTCCGCTCACCTAGGGTGGTGACATGAACGTGCGGGACAAGGTGGTGCGGGCGGCGGTGCGCCTGTTCGCCGAGAAGGGGTTCGAGGCGACCACGGTCCGTGAGATCGTCGAAGAGGCCGGCGTCACCAAAGGCGGGCTGTATCACTACTTCGAGTCGAAGGACGACCTGCTCTTCGAGATCTACACGGCGATGCTGCGGATGCAGACGCGGCGGATGGTGACGATCGCCGAGTCCGACCTGCCGCTGCCGGAGCGGCTGCACGCGATCGTCACCGACGTCGTCGTGACGAGCATCGCCGACCTCGACGCCGCGACCGTGTTCTTCCAGTCGTTCCCGCTGCTGGAGAAGTCCAAGCAGGTCCAGGTGCGGGCCGAGCGGCGCACGTACCACGAGCGCGTGCGGGACCTGGTCGCCGAGGGGCAGCGCACCGGGGTGTTCCGCGACGACGTGCCGGCCGACCTGGTGATCAACTACCACTACGGCGCCATCCACCGGCTCGGCATGTGGTACCACGCGGACGGTTCGCTCTCGGGCGAGCAGGTGGGCGAGCACTTCGCGAACCTGATGCTGCGCAGCCTCCGTCCTTAGTGGACGGACTATCGTGGGGTCATGCACATCGTCGCGGTCCTCGCGCTGGACCAGGTCGTCCCGTTCGACCTGGCGACGCCCATCGAGGTCTTCTCGCGGACGCTCCTGCGCGGCCGCCCCGCGTACGAGGTCCGGATCTGCGGTCCCGCGCCGGAGCTGGACGCGGGGATGTTCACGCTGCGGGCGCCGTTCGACCTCTCGGGGCTCGCCGACGCGGACACGATCATCGTGCCGGGCCGGGCGTCGAACCCGCCGTTGCCGCCTTCGGTGCACTCGGCGTTGCGTGCCGCGGCGGCGCGGGGCGCGCGGATCGCGTCGATCTGCTCGGGGGCGTTCGTGCTGGCCGAGACGGGGCTGCTCGACGGCCTGCGCGCGACGACCCACTGGGCGGCCGCGCCCGAGCTGGCCCGCCGGTTCCCGGCGGTCGACGTGGATCCGGACGTCCTGTATGTGGACAACGGCCAGTTCCTGAGCTCGGCGGGCGCGGCGGCGGGCCTGGACCTGTGCCTGCACCTGATCCGCCGCGACCACGGCTCGGCGGTGGCGGCCGACGCGGCCCGGCTGTCGGTGATGCCGCTGGAGCGCGAGGGCGGCCAGGCGCAGTTCATCGTCCACGACCGGCCGCCGGCGCCGCGCGGCTCGGAGCTGGAGCCGGTGCTGACGTGGCTCGAGGCGAACTGCGCGGCTGAGCTGACGCTGGCGGAGATCGCGGCGCGGGTGGGGATGAGCACGCGGACGTTGAACCGCCGCTTCCGCGAGCAGACGGGGACAACGCCGTTGCAGTGGCTGCTGCGGGCCCGGGTCCGGCGGGCCCAGCACCTGCTGGAGGCGACGGGCGATCCGGTGGACCGCATCGCCGGCGACGTCGGGTTCGGGTCGCCGACGGCGTTTCGCGAGCGGTTCAAGCGGATCGTCGGGACGAGCCCCCAGGCCTACCGCGCCAGTTTCCGCTCTGCCGCAGCTGTCGTGAGTGTTTAGGGCGGTTCTAACCGCCCTAAACACTCACGACAAGCCGCGGCAGACCCGGTAAGGTCGGGGGCATGTCGAGCCCCGAAGCGTCCAGGGCGGGGCTGCCGGTCATCCCGGCGGCCCGGTAACCCTCTGCTCTTCCCCGGCTGCCCGGGTGACCACGAAGTGTCCTCACACCTTCGTGCTCCCTGGAGTCCTCGTTGTTGTACTTCCTCGCCCTGGCGGTGTTCGCCATGGGCACGTCCGAATTCATGCTCGCCGGGCTGGTGCCCGCCGTCGCCGCCGCGCTCGACGTCTCACTCGCGCAGGCGGGCTACCTGACCAGCGCGTTCGCTGTCGGGATGGTGGTGGGCGCGCCGCTGATGGCGGCGCTCGCGCGGAGGTGGCCGCCGCGGACCGCGTTGCTCGGGTTCTTGGTGGTGTTCGTCGCCGCGCACATCCTCGGCGCGGTGACGACGTCGTTCGCCGTCCTGCTGGGGACGCGGGTGGTCGCGGCCGTCGCCAACGCCGGGTTCCTCGCCGTCGCGATTACCGTGGCGACCCGGTTCGGGCCGCCGGGACGGGCGCTCGCCGTGCTGCTCGGCGGGACCACCGTGGCGTGCATCGCCGGCGTCCCCGGTGGGGCGCTGCTCGACGCCGCGTTCGGCTGGCGCTCGGCCTTCTGGGTTGTCGCCGCGTTGTGCGTGCCCGCGTTCGCCGCGGTGTGGCGGATTCCCGACACCCCGGCCGGCGGTGTGTCCGGCCTGCGGGCCGAGTTCCGCGAACTCCGCCCGCTCGCGCCGGTGCTGCTCCGGGCCGCGCTGGTCAACGCCGCCACCTTCGGCGTTTTCACCTATCTGGCGCCGCTGAGCGAGGGCCTCGCGCCGGCGCCGGTGGTGCTCGCCGCGTTCGGCCTCGGGTGTTTCGCCGGGGTCACCGCGGCGGGACGGCTCGCGGACCGGTGGCCCGGCCGGGTCCTCGCCGTGGGTGGCTCGCTGCTGCTCGCGGGCTGGATCGTGCTGGCCCTGGTCCCCGCGGCGCTCGTAGTGCTCGCGTTCACGCAGGGCGCGTTGTCGTTCGCGGTCGGTGGCACGCTGATCACGCGGATCCTGAGCCGAGCCACCGGCGCGCCGACGATGGCGGGGTCGTACGCGACCGCCGCCCTCAACGTCGGGGCGGCGGCCGGGCCCGTGCTCGCCGGGGTGGCGCTCGGGACGGTGGGTCCGTACTGGGTCGCCGCGGCGCTGGTCACTGCCGCCGGCGTCGGACGTAGTGCACGACCAGCAGGATCAGGGCCACGGTCGCGATCGCGCCGGCCGTGATCCGGAACGGGTCCGCCATCCCCGTGAAGGAGCCGACGGCGTTGACCCCCGCGCTGACGACGAGCAGCGGCCAGAGGACGGCGGGGGCGGCGGAGCGGGTGACTGCGGTGGTGTTTTCCATGCCACGAACACTAGGAAAACGCGGCTGACCGAACGATCCCGCCGGCACCCGGAACCGGGGTAGCGCCAGCGCTACCCCGCGTCCCGGCCGAGGTAGGCAAGCACCGCCAGCACCCGGCGGTGCCCGCCGCCTTCGTCCGAGGGCAGGCCGAGCTTCGCGAAGATGTTGCGGATGTGCTTGAGCACCGCGCCGTCGCTGACCACCAGCAGCTCCGCGATCGTGCCGTTGTTGTAGCCCTCGGCCATCAACGCCAGCACCTCACGCTCCCGTGCCGTCAGCGCGGCCAGCGGATCGGCGGCGCGCCGGCGGGACATCAGCTGGCCGATCACCTCGGGGTCCATCGCCGTGCCGCCCTTGGCGACGCGCTGGAGGGCGTCGAGGAACCGCTCGACCTTGCCGACGCGCTCCTTGAGCAGGTAGCCGACCCCGCCGACACCGTCGGCGAGCAGCTCCACCGCGTAGCTCGTCTCGACGTGCGCGGACAGCACCAGCACCGGCAGCGCCGGGTGGATCTCGCGGGCGCGCACCGCCGCGCGCAGGCCCTCGTCGCGGTGGGTCGGGGGCATCCGGACGTCCATCACGACCGCGTCCGGCCGGTCGCCCTCGACGAACGCCAGGAAGTCCTCGGCGTTGTCGAACGTGGCGGCCACCTCGATGCCCGCCGTCTTCAGCAGCAGCCCGAGGCCTTCGCGCAGCAACGCGTCGTCCTCGGCGATCACGACCCGCATGGCAGCTCCACTCGCAGCTCGGTCGGCCCACCGGGTGGGCTGGTCAGGGTGAGGGTTCCGTCGAAGGCTTCCGCGCGGCGCCGGATCCCGGCCAGGCCGCTGCCGCGCGACTCGTCCGCGCCGCCGCGGCCGTCGTCACGGATCTGCAGGCGCAGCAACGAAACCGTGCCGCCCAGGACGATGTCCACCTGGGACGCGTCGGCGTGCTTGGTGACGTTGGCCAGCACCTCGGCGACGACGAAGTACGCGGCGGCTTCGACGGCGGCCGGGCGGCCCGTCTCGTACTCGACGGTGACCGCGGTCGGCACCGGCGTGCGCTCGGCGAGCGCGCGCACCGCCCCGGCCAGGCCGCGCTCGCTCAGCAGCGGCGGGTAGATGCTGCGCACCACCGTCCGCAGCTCGGCCAGCGCGTCGGTCGCCGTGTCCTGCGCCTTGACCAGCAGGTCGCGCACCGTGTCCGGGTCGCGGTCGTAGAGCTGGCCGGCGATGCCCAGCTGCAGCACGACCGCCGCGATCCGGGCCTGGGTGCCGTCGTGGAGGTCACGCTCGATGCGGCGCAGCTCGGCGCCGTGCGCCTCCAGCGCGGCCGCCCGGGTCGCGGTCAGCTTTGCGACGCGGTCGGCGAGGACGGTGCCGGGCCCGGGTGCGAGGAACCGCTGCGCGGTGCGGGCCTGCCAGCGCGCCACCCGCGGGAACAGCAGCGCCACCGCGGCCATGGCGACGCCGCTGAGGACGCACAGCGCGGCCGTCGGCCACGAGTTGACGACGATCCCGAGGGACCCTTCGATGCCGCCGGGCACCGCGGGCCAGATGATCGCCGTGACGACCTGCTGGACCGCGCCCAGCGGCAGGCCGATGGCCAGGCAGCCGATGAAGAGGCCGGTCGCCGCGTGGATCGCGAGCCACGCGAGGTCGCGCCGCGTCGCCGGGTCCTTCAGCGGGGAGCCGTCCCGGTACGGCTCGGGGATCGCTTCGTCGAGCAGGCGCGCGGCCCGGCGGCGGTCGACGTTCACCGGCCACCGCGACAGCCGGATCGCCGGGGCCAGCGACGGGATGCCGACGCCGAACGGGCACAGCAGGAGCACGGCGAAGAGCCCGGCGAGGGCGAAGATCGACAGCATCGAGGTGCCGGCGCCGACGACGAGGTAACGAGCCGCCGACCAGCACTTCCGCAGGCGGGTCGTCACGGCGACAGTGTCCCACCCCACCGCCGTGGTGGTGCTGGCGCTACCCCGGATCCACCTCCCCGCAGGATCGAAGTCCCGGCCGCGCCGCCCTAGTTTTCTTGCCAGGGAGCGAAAGGGAGCACGATGACTACAGCGTATGCGCTGGAACTGGCCGGGGTGCGGAAGGTGTACGGCTCCGGCGACGGCGCGGTCACCGCGCTGGACGGCGTGTCGGCGGGCGTGGCGCGGGGGACGTTCACCGCGGTGATGGGCCCGTCCGGCTCGGGCAAGAGCACCTTCCTGCACTGCGCGGCCGGCCTCGACCGGCCGACGTCGGGGCGGGTGCTGCTCGGCGGCACCGAGATCGGCAAGCTGAAGGAGAACGAGCTGACGCGGCTGCGGCGCACCCGCGTCGGGTTCGTCTTCCAGGCCTACAACCTGCTGCCATCGCTGAACGTGCTGCAGAACATCACGCTGCCGATGCGGCTGGCCGGCACCAAGGCGGACCCGCAGTGGCTGCGGCAGGTCGTCGACGGCGTCGGCATCGCGAACCGGCTGGAACACCGGCCGGCCGAGCTGTCCGGCGGGCAGCAGCAGCGCGTCGCGATCGCGCGGGCGCTGATCGCCCGGCCCGACGTCGTGCTGGCCGACGAGCCGACCGGCGCGCTCGACACCCGCACCGCCCGTCAGGTGCTCGACCTGCTGCGCGCCGTCGTCGAGGGCATGGGGCAGACGGTGCTGATGGTGACCCACGACCCGGTCGCGGCCTCGGCCGCGCACGGCGTGCTCTTCCTGGCCGACGGCAAGCTCGCCGGTCACCTCCCGCACCCCACCCCCGAGCGGGTGGCGGAGCGGATGACGCACCTCGGGGAGTGGTGAGCGTGCTGGACCTCGCGTGGCAGACGATCCGGACGCGGCTCGGCGGGTTCGCCGGCGCGTTCATCGCGATCCTGTGCGGCACCGCCCTGGTGGCGGGCTGCGGTGTCCTCATGGAGTCCGGCCTGCGAGCCGGCGTCCCCACCCAGCGCTACGCCGCCGCGGCCGTCGTCGTCGGCGGCGCCCAGACCGTCCGGCCGCCCGGCGCCGACGCGCTGACGTTCGAGCAGGTCGGCGAACAGCCTTCGGTCCCGGCGGCGCTGGCCGGCCGGATCGCCGCGGTGCCCGGCGTGCACGCGGCGATCGCCGAGCAGAGCTTCCCCGCGCAGGTCGCCGGGGGCCCGCCGGCACTGGGCCACAACTGGGACGCGGCCGCGCTGGCGCCGTTCACGCTGACCGCCGGCGCTGCGCCCGCGGCCGCCGACGACGTCGTGCTCGACGCCGACCTGGCGCGGCAGGCGAAGGTGGGCGTCGGCGGACAGGTGCGGATCACCACGCGCGCGGCACCGACGACGTTCCGCGTCAGCGGCATCGTGAACGCGCTTTCGCGGCAGACGACGGTGTTCTTCACCCCGGCGCGGGCCACGGAACTGGCCGGGCGGCCCGGCCAGGCGCACGCGATCGGCGTCCTCGCCGACCCCGGCGTGGCGCCGGAGACGCTCGCCGAGCGGGTGCGCGCCGTCGCCCCGGGCACCGAAGTGACCACCGGCGTCGAGCGCAGCACCGTCGAGTTTCTCGACGTCAGCCAGACGCGGCTGCTGTTGCTGGCGATCGCCGGCTCGTTCGGCGGGTTCGCCTTGCTGGTGGCGGTCTTCGTCGTGGCGAGCACCCTGGCGCTGACGATCAACCAGCGTCGCCGCGAGTTCGCGCTGCTGCGCGCGGTCGCGGCGACACCCAAGCAGATCCGCAAGCTCATCGGCACCGAGACGACGTTGGTCGCGCTCGCCGCCGGGGTGCTCGGTGGCGCGCTGGGCGTGGCGGTGGCGTCCGGGCTGCGGGACGCCTTCGCCGCGATCGGCGTGATCCCGGCGGACTTCGGGCTGGCGATCAGCCCGCTCCCGCCGATCGCCGCGGTGCTGCTCGGGCTGGGCGCGGCCCGGCTGGCGGCGTGGGCGGCGTCGCGGCGGCCGTCGTCGATCCGGCCGGTCGAAGCGCTCGGCGAAGCCGCGGTCGAACGCCGCGAGCTCGGCCGGGTCCGGCTGCTCACGGGCTGGGGCCTGGTGCTGGTCGGCTTCGGCGGCGCGCTGGTCCCGCTGTTCCTGCACGGCGACATCGCGACCGCGGTTTCGACGATGTCGACGCTGGTCGTTGTCATCGGGCTGGCCGTGGTGGGCCCGCGGGTGACCGGCGCGCTGGTGCGGGTGCTCGCGCCGGTGCTCGGCCGGGTCTGGCGGATCAGCGGGTACCTGGCCGGGGCGAACGCGCAGGCCGGCACCCGGCGGCTGGCCGCGGCGGTGACCCCGATCATGCTGGCGGTCGCGTTCGCGCTGGCGACGTTCTACAGCCAGACCTCGAGCACGGCGGCCACGGCGGAGGAGACAGCACGCTCGACGACGGCCGACTACGTCCTGTCCGGTCCGGCCGGGGTGTCGCCGGAGGTCGCGGCGGCGGTCGAGCGGGTGCCGGGCGTCGCCGCGGCGACCCCGGTGGTGCGGACCTCGGTGCTCACGGTGTCGTCGATGGGCGACAGCGTGGACGTCCAGCGGAAACCCGCGCAGGGCCTGGACAAGGTCCGCGGGGTGCTGGAGCTGGGTGTCGACCAGGGGCGGCTCGAGGACCTTTCGGGTGACACGGTGGCGTTGAGCCGTTCGGAAGCCGACTGGCTGGACAAGAAGATCGGCGACGAAGTGTCGTTCTACTTCGGCGACGGCGTCCCGGCGAAGCTGCGGCTGGTGGCGACCTACACCCGCGACAAGGCGTTCGGCGACTTCGTGCTGCCGATCGGGCTGGCCCGCGCGCACGACGGCGGCCGGCTCGACGACTCGGTGCTGGTCCGGCGGGCCGTCGACGCCGACCCCGCGGCGGTGGCCGCGGCGCTGCGCGAGCTGCCCGGGGTGACGGTGGCCCCGGCGGCGTCGATGGCCGCGCCTGAGGGTGGCGAGCGGCAGGCGCAGTTCTACCTGAACCTGGTCGCGGTCGGCGTGATCGTCGCGTACCTGGCGATTTCGGTGGCGAACACGCTGGTGCTGACGACGGCGCAGCGGACACGGGAGTTCGCGCTGCTGCGGCTGGTCGGCACGACCCGGCGCCAGGTGACCCGCATGATGCGGCTCGAGGCGCTCACCACGGTCGGGATCGCGGTGGTGCTGGGCACGCTGGTGGCGTTGGTGCCGCTGGGGTTGCTGAACGTGGGCCTGCGCGGGAACCCGCTGCCGTCGGGCCCCTGGAGTGTCTACTTCGGAATCATCGGCGGCGCGGCACTGCTGGGCATGATGGCGATCGGCGTGTCGACGTCGGTGGCGCTGCGGGCCCGCCCGGTGGAGGCGATCGGCCTGCGGGAGTGAGGAGTCCGGGCGCCGTCCCCCTCGGCCGGCGCCCGGACGGCTTCAGGCGGTCTTCGTCACGATGGCGAGGACGGTCAGCAGGAGCGGCAGCACGGCGAGGACCACGCAGCCGGTCTTCGCCGGTGCGGCACGCGGCAGCAGCCAGTCCGGCGGCGGCTTGCGGTACCAGGGTTCGGCCCGCTGCCAGTCACCGAGCTTCTCGGAGTAGAGCCGGCCGAGGAAGAAGGCGGCCTGCGCGTGCCCGGCCTCGGCGGCCTTCCGGTACCACCGGGCGGCTTCCTCGAGGTTCCCGAGGCCGGTGCCGGGTTCCCGCGCCTCCTTCATGGCCCGCAGCTCGCCTTCGACGGCCAGCCCCAGCCGCGCGGTAGAGCCGTTCGATTTCGGGCAGATCCTCGACGGAGCCCCAGAACTCCAGCTGGTGCCCGGCGGCGAACAGCTCCTCGGCGGTCATGCTCGCCGACGTTAGGGGGCAGCGATGAAATCCGGATGAAACCGGAGCTCAGCAGGTCAGCGCGACCAGGACGAGGACGGCGAGCAGCGCGAGGACGGCATAGCCGGCCCTGAGGTTCGGTTGCCGCCGGACCGGCCCGTGCGGCCCGGCGGCGAGCCGGTCCCGGGCGTCGCTGTTACCCGCGCGGGCGGCCCGCCGGTACCAGGGCTCGGCTTTGGCCCAGTCCCCGAGCTTCTCGGAGTAGAGCCGGCCGAGGAAGAAGGCGGCGTCGCTGTGCCCGGCCTTGGCGGCCTTTTCGTACCACTCAAGGGCTTCGGCGAGATCCCCGACGGCTTGCGCGGCCGAGTGCCCTTCGAATTCGGCGCGGGTACGCCCTTCGAGAAGCAACCCGAGCCGCCCCATGGCGGCGGCGGACCCCCGCGCGGCGGCCCGCCGGTAGAGCCGTTCGATCTCGGGCAGATCGTCGACGGAGCTGCCTCGCTCCAGTCGGAACGCGTCGCGATACAGCTCGTCGGCGATCATGGGGCGGACGGTAGGCAGGGGCGATGAAATCGCGGTGAAACATCAGTTCAGGGGCTCGATGTCCTTGTCCCGCCCGGGAACCCCTGCCGTACTCCCGAAACTTTCCGAAAGTTATTGCCCCACCACCGATCCCGATCACATGCTTTCCCCATCCTGGCCAGCCTCGACGAGGAGGAAGCATGCTCACCAAGATCAGGGTGTTCGCCGGTGGGGCCGCGCTCGCGCTCATCGCCTCGCTTGTCCCCGGGGTCGCGCGGGCCGACACCGTCATCACCACCAGCCAGACCGGGAACAACGGCGGGTACTACTACTCCTTCTGGACCGACGGCGGCGGCTCGGTCCAGATGACGCTCGGCTCCGGCGGGAACTACCGGATGAACTGGAGCAACGTCGGCAACTTCGTCGGCGGCAAGGGGTGGAGCAACGGCAGCCGGCGGACCGTCAGCTACTCCGGCAGCTTCAACCCCTCCGGCAACGGCTACCTCGCCCTCTACGGCTGGACGTCGAACCCGCTGGTCGAGTACTACATCGTCGACAACTGGGGCACCTACCGGCCGACCGGGACCTACAAGGGCACCGTGACCAGTGACGGTGGCACCTACGACATCTACCAGACCACTCGCTACAACGCGCCGTCCGTCGAGGGGACCAAGACCTTCAACCAGTACTGGTCCGTGCGGCAGCAGAAGCGGACCGGCGGCACCATCACCACCGGCAACCACTTCGACGCGTGGGCGCGCTACGGCATGCGGCTCGGCAGCTTCAACTACTACATGATCCTTGCCACCGAGGGTTACCAGAGCAGCGGCAACTCGAACCTCACGGTGGGCTGAAGCATGAAGAAATGGATCTTCGGCGCGGCACTGCTGGCGTTCAGCGCGGCCACCGCTGTCACCCCGGCGCACGCCGCGGCCTGCTCCGGCTACGTCGGGCTCACCTTCGACGACGGGCCGTCGAACGCGCACACCCCGGCGTTGCTGAACGCGTTGCGGCAGAACGGCTTGCGCGCCACCATGTTCAACGAGGGCCAGTACGCGGCCGCGTACCCGGCGCAGGTCCGGGCCCAGGTGAGCGCGGGGATGTGGGTCGGCAACCACAGCTACACCCACCCGCACCTGACCCAGCAGAGCCAGTCCCAGATGGACTCGGAGGTTTCCCGGACGCAGCAGGCGATCGCGGCGGCCGGCGGCGGCACCCCGCGGCTGTTCCGCCCGCCGTACGGCGAAACCAACGGGACGCTGCAGGCGGTCGAGGCGAAGTACGGGCTCCGCCAGATCATCTGGGACGTCGACTCGCAGGACTGGAACAACGCGAGCGTCGACGCGATCGTGCAGGCCAACGCCCGGCTCGGCAACGGCCAGATCATCCTGATGCACGAGTGGCCGGCCAACACGCTGGCCGCCGTCCCGCGGATCGCGCAGACACTGGCGAGCCGCGGGCTGTGCGCGGGGATGATCTCGCCGCAGACGGGCCGGGCGGTCGCCCCGGGCTAAGTGTTGTCGTACCACTCCAGGTGGACGGCGTCCGCCGAAGAAGTGGTCAGCTCGACGCAGATCATGTGGGTCACGGCGATCCCGGTGGTCCGGCAGAACCGCGGAGCACCGGTGATCGGCCCCGCCGGGGCGGGGGAGTAGCCCTGGGCCGCCAGGTGCTCGTGCCACCGCCGGTCGGCGTCGGCGCCGGTGGAGTTCAGGGCCCACCAGCACCCGCCCGACGCGCATTCCTCGTGCCGCGCGTTCTGCAGACCGGCGGGGCCGGGCAGCACCCCTTCGGCGCCGGGCGGCGCCTCCAGCCCCAGGAACCACACGCCGCCGGTCACCACGAACCCGGCGACGACCAGCAGGAACAACCGGACGAACCCGCGTCGCGCGCCGATCGCGCAGATGACCGCCGCGAGGGTGGTGTGGAGCCAGTACAGCTCGATCGGGGCCGGCACCCACGGCCCGGCGAGGCCCAGCGGCAGCACGAACCAGGCCAGCAACGCCACCAGCAGCGCCCCGACGATCAGCCCGGTCCGGCGGCTGGGCGCCAGCAGGCACCAGAACAACGTCGGGAGCAGGCCGAACAACGCGGCGAACGGGCTCTCGGCGAAGCAGGCCACGACCACCGCCGCCACCGCGAGCGCGCCGCGCCACCAGTGGGTCTTCACGCGCTCGGGAGTCAGCACCCGGTCATTGTCCCGGCCCGACCAGCGCCGCGACGCGGTCGGGGTCGGCGACGATGTCGACTTCCACGAACCGGCCGCCCCGCACGGTCGGGCAGAACACCGCCACCGGCCGCTCGGCGACCGTCGCCACCAGGCCCGCCTGACCGTTGACGACCACCGGCCGCGCGACCGCGCCGGCGCCGCGGGCGAACAGCAGCGCCTGGCTCGCGACGTCCCGCGCGCCGCGGACCAGCTTCGACGCCGTCCCGGCGTCGACCCGCAGCACGACGTCCGGGTCGAGCACCGCCACCAGGGCTTCGAAGTCCCCGGCCCGCGAGGCCGCCAGGAACGCGTCGACCACCTCGCGCTGGGCGGCCAGGCCGACGTCCGGGCGGGCGGCGCCACGCACGCGACGGCGGGCGCGGCTGGCCAGCTGGGTGGCGGCCGCCGGGGACTTGCCGACGATCGGCGCGATCTCCTCGAACGGCACGCCGAACAGGTCGTGCAGCACGAAGGCCAGCCGTTCGGGCGGCTTGAGCGTCTCCAACACGACCATGAGCGCGAGGCCCACCGAGTCGGCGAGCGCCGCCACCTCGGCGGGGTCCGTCACGACCGGGTCGGGCACGTGCGTTTCCAGCGGCTCTTCGCGGCGGGTCCGCCGCGACCGCAGCATGTCCAGGCAGATCCGGCCGACGACGGTGGTCAGCCAGCCGGCCAGGTTGGCGACGCCGCCGGCGCCGGCGCGGGCCAGCCGCAGCCACGCCTCCTGGACGGCGTCCTCGGCCTCGGCCGTCGAACCCAGCATGCGGTAGGCCACCGCGCGCAGGTGGCCGCGGTGCGTTTCGAACTCTTCGGCGAGGGCTTCTTCCACGGTTCCTCCGTCCCGTCACCGGGCTGACGAACGGGCAGACTCCGATGTGACAGGTCCACAGTGGACCTACCCGGCGAAGAGCGCGGGCCGCCGGTCGGCCAGGTACGGGCTGAACTCGCGGGCCTTCGGGATCTCGGCCAGGTCGATCGACGCGTAGCGCAGCTCTCCGGACCCGCTCAACACCCGCCCGTCCGGGCCGACGATCCGGCTGAGCCCGCAATACGTGAGCCCCGAGCCCTCGCCCGTCCAGTTGGCGTAGGCGATGAACAGCTGGTTCTCGAACGCGCGGGCCGGGACGAGACCGGTCGCCACGAACTCGCCCGGGGTCATCAACGCCGTCGGCACCACGAGCAGCTGCGTGCCCGCGACGGCGTGGGCACGCACCGCTTCGGGGAACTCGACGTCGTAACAAATCAGCATGCCCAGCGTGAGGCCGCCGAACTCCACCTGCTTCACGCCGTCTTCGCCCGGGGAGAACGCCGCGCGCTCCACCGGGCCGTACAGGTGGCTCTTGCGGTAGCGCAGCACCGTGCGGCCGGTCCGGTCCACCAGGCAGGCCGTGTTGTACACGCGGTCGCCGTCGGCTTCCGGGCCGCCGTGGACGATCGCGATGCCCGCCTCGGCCGCGATCGCCGAGACCGTCCCGGCCCACGGCCCGTCGGGCGGCTCGGCCAGGGCACGCAGGCGCTGGGCGTCGGTCAGGTAGCCCGTCGCCGACAGCTCCGGGGTGACGAGCAGGGCCGCGCCCGCCGCCGCGGCCCGCCGGGCGACCGCGCGCAGCCCGGCGGCCCCGGCGTCGTCCGGGGTGGCCTGCCAGCAGGCGATCTTCACCGGCCAAGCGTAAGCGCGGCGGCGAAAACCCGACAACCCCTACTCTGCCCCACCACGGGGGCTCCAGGCCCGGTGATGCGGCAGACTGCTGGCCATGGACAAGGTGCTCCGCGGCCTGAGGCTCCCCGAGAACGTGGCGCCGGGCTGGCTGGTGGTGCAGCTGCTGGGGTCCGTGGTGATCCTGGCGACGCTGCTGACCACCGCGGAGACCCAGCCACTCGTGTGGGTGGCCTACGGCGCGGCCGCCGCGTGCTGGGTGGGTTTCGTGCTCGGCCACGAACGGCTGCCGCGCACGGCCGCCGCGCTGCTCGCCGCCGGCGCCACCGTCGTGGCCCCGGTGATCAGCGTCGCCTCGGACACCTCCGCCCTCGTCATCGGCGTGGTGATGCTCGGCCGGTTCGCCGCGCTGATCACCCCCGGCGTGCGGCTGATCGTCGCGACCGGCTGCGCCGACATCGCGCTGTGCGTGCTCGGCGGGCTGCTCGCCGACGTCTCGCTCGGCGAGACGCTCGGCAACCCGCTCGGCCTGGTGATCATCCTGCTGTTCGGGCTGAACCGGCGGCAGTACCGGATCCACCTGGCCCAGACGCGGCGGCTGCTGGAGCAGACCAAACGCGCGCAGGCCGAGCAGACGCGCGCGGCCGCGTTGGACGAGCGCACCCGGATCGCCCGCGAGATCCACGACGTGCTGGCGAATTCCCTTGGCGCGCTGGTGGTCCAGCTCGAGCTCGCCGAGGCGATGCTCGAGCAGAAGGACGACGACCGGGCGCTGGAACGGGTTCTGGTGTCGCGACGGTTGGCTGTGGACGGTCTGGCCGAGGCCCGCAACGCCGTCGCCGCCCTGCGGGCCGACGTCCCGCCGCTCGCTCGCGCGCTGGAGGATCTGGCGCAGCGGCACCACAAGCTGAGCGGCACCGAGGTGTCGTTCGGCACCGAAGGCGAGCTCCGGACCCCGCCGTTCTCGGTGGTAGCCTGCCTCGTGGCGCTGGCCAGGGAAGCCTTGACGAACGCCGCCAAGCACGCGCCCGGCGAACCGGTCACCATGGTGCTGGGCTTCGAGCCGGACCGCGTCCGCCTGACCGTCCGCAACCCCGTCGCCGGCGATCCGGGTGCGGGGACGGGCTTCGGGCTGACCGGGATGCGTGAGCGCGTTTCCCAGGTCGGCGGGCGGTTGAGCACGGGCACGTGCCAGGGGGAGTGGCAGGTGGTCGCGGAAGTGCCGGAACCCGGTCACACTGGAGGGGATCATGGGTGAGCCGCAGACGATCAAGGTGATCGTGGTCGACGACCAGCAGGTCGTGCGCGAGGGCCTGGTCGCGCTGATGAGCCTGCTCGACGACGTCGAGGTCGTCGGCTCGGCCGCGAACGGCGCGCAGGCGCTCGAGCTGGTCGCGTCGCTCGAGCGGCTCGACGTCGTGCTGATGGACCTGAACATGCCGGTGCTGAGCGGGGTCGAAGCCACCAAGCGCATCACGCAGGACCACCCGGAGGTCGCCGTGGTGGTGCTGACGACCTATTCGGACGACGAGTCGATCGCCGGCGCGCTGGCCGCGGGCGCGCGCGGCTACCTGACGAAGGAGGCCGGCCGGGGCGAGATCGGCTCCGCGCTGCGAGCCGTGGTCGCCGGGCAGCTGACGTTCGGCGCGGACGTTTCGCGCCAGGTCGTCAGCGCGTTGTTCGACTCGGGCGGGCCGAGCGCGGCGAAAGCCGCCCCGCACAAGGAAGGCCTGCCGGACGGGCTGACCGCGCGCGAGGCCGAGGTGCTCGGCCTGATCGCCGCCGGGCTCAGCAACGGGAAGATCGCCGCCGAGCTGTTCATCGGCGAGGCGACGGTGAAGACGCACATCAACAACGCGTTCGCCAAGATCGGCGTGCGCAACCGCGTCGAGGCGGTGCGCTACGCCGTCCGGCACGGGCTGGAGCGGGAGCCGAAGTCGCGCTAGGCCGCCGGGCGGAGCGCGAGCTTCGGGTTGTGCGCGTGGACGCGGAACTCCTTCGCCTTCGGGGTCCGGCTGAACAGGTTGTCCGTGCCGCAGAAGTGCAGCTCCGTGACACCGAGCCGGTGTAGTGCCGCCGTGACCGAAGGCCAGTCGATCGGCCGGTCGAAGGTGCCCAGCAGCATGGTGCGGACCTCGTCGGCCGTGGTCACGACCGCACCGTCCTGATCGGACAGCAGCGGGAGCTCCGGGGTCCGCAAGGGACAGTCGCCGAACGCCGCTTCGGCCGCTCGGCGCCGCAACGCCCCGAACGCGGGCGCGTGCACCGGCGGGCGCATCGTGTACAGCGAATAGCCGCCGACCGCGCTGATCCGCCGGGTGAACTCCGCCAGCTCGCCTTCCCGCAGTGAGACCATGTGGAAGCCGTCGTCGACGACACCGGAGATCTCGGCCCAGGAAAGTTCACCCAGGACGGTCCGCCAGCCCTCGTCGGGCACGCGCGTGACCGTGTGCGTCACGACGTCCTGGTGCTGCGAGGCGAAGTACTCCGCCTCGCAGGCCGCCTGCACGGCCGTCAAGCGGACCGCGTCGGCGAAGCTCAACGCTCCCGAGTGGACGGCCGCGGCCTTCTGGCCGAAGCTGACGCCGGTCACCGCGTCCGGGCGGACGGTGAGCCCGTCCGCGAGGGCGACGCAGCTGACCAGGAAGGCCAGCTGCGCGGCCGGGGAGTACGCGTCCTCGCTGTCGGCGTAGGCGTCCAAAATGGAGTAACCGGCCACGTCGTCGGCCTCGGCGACGCGCCGCTGGGCCCGCGGGTCCAGCACGAGGAACTTGGTGAGCTCCTCGAACCGGCTCGGCGCCATGCCGGGGAAGACCAGCGCGGTGCCGCTCACGCGGCGGACCCGGTGTCGGCCACGGCCAGCTCGGCCATCCGCTGCTTGTCCGGCTTCCCGTTGCGGTTGACCGGGAACTGGTCCACGACGACGACCCGGTTCGGCTGCTCGTACGCCGGCAGCACTTCGGCCAGCTTTTCGCGCCAGTAACCGCTTTCGCGCCGCTCCGGGTCGGCGACGAAGAACACGAGCTGGGCGCCCTTGCGCTCGTCGGGCAGCGGGATGATGCGGGTGCTGCAGCCCTGGGCGGCGACCTTCCGCTCGATGATCTCGGGGTGCAGCGTGTAGCCCATGCGGTGCACGGCGGCCTTGCGCCCGGCGATGAACAGGTTCCGGTGCGCGTCGAGGTACCCGAAGTCGCCGGTCGGGTACCAGCCCTGGGTGACCGGGGTCGTGGTGCCGTCGTCGCCGAGCAGCGCGGTCAGCATGTCCGGGCAGTCGATGACGACCTCGCCGATCTCACCGGCGGCGACCTCGCGGCCGTCGTCGTCGAGGATCCTGACGTCGATGCCGGCCATCACCTGGCCGGTGCCGACCGGGTTGTCGAGGGTGGCGAAGGCCAGGTTGCCGAGCTCGGTGCTGCCGTAGCTGTCGAGCAGGGTCATCCCGAACTCGGCCTCGTACTCGGCGACCACCGGGCTGTCGAGCGGGGCGGCGCCACTGCAGAACATCCGCACCTTCGCCAGCGCGGCCCGGGCCTCGGGGCGCTTGCGGACGATGTTCAGCATGCTCTGGTAGGTGGTCGGGGCGGCGTCGACGACGGTCGCGCCGCACTGGCCCGCCATCCGCAGCGCGCGGTCGAGCCGGCGGTAGGGGGCGATCACCAGCGAGCAGCGGGTCAGCCAGGCGATCATCACCATGGAAATGCCGTACTGGTGGGAGAAGGGCAGCAGTGGCAGCAGGACGTCGTCGGGGCGGTGCCCGACCTGCTCGGCGTTGCGCTTCATGTTCTTCAGGAACCGGGCGCCGTTCTTGACGATCCCCTTCGGCGAGCCCGTCGAGCCGGACGACCACATGATGATGCTGTCGGGCAGCTCGCACCAGCGGTCGAAGTCGAGCCGCTCGCCGGGCTCGGCCGGCACCGCGTCGGCCAGCAGCTCGTAGATGTAGAGCGGGTTCTGCCCGTCCGGCAGCGGCGCGTCGTCGTCCACGATGGACAGCCGGACGGCCGCGCGGTCGATGATCTCCTGGGTCTGCGAGGCCTTCTCCTGCGGGTCGACGAGCACGATCGACGCACCGAGGTGCATCAGCGCGAACAGCGTGCTCACGTACCCGGCGGAGTTGCCGGCCTTCAGCAGCACCCGGTGCCCGGGCAGCAGGCCGCGGGCGGCCAGCGCGTCGGCCACCCCGAGGGTCCGCGACTCGAACTCGTCGAGGGTCTGCACCGAGTCCGCAGCAAAGAGTTTCGCCGGCATCGGCCCGTCCTTTCGGTGGAATTGACGATGTGCCCGATCCAAGGTGTGCGCCGAATATAGGAATGGCTCGCGCGGGGCCGCCACCCCTAACGCTGGTTTGCCTGGTCCAGCCCCTGATCCGTGGCGCGAACTAGGGGCGCGTAGGGGTGGGGAGGGCGGTCGGGCGTCGGTAGCCTCCCGGAGAGGGTGCGGGAATTCCCGCCAATTCCCGCCGGGAAAACGATCGCTGGAGAACGAGGGAAAAATGGTGAACCCCATCCGGGACCTCGGAGACCTTTCCGCTTACGACCGTTCCCGCGTCCTCGCCGAATTCGTCCGGGCCGAGCTGACCGCGGTGCTCGCCGAGCCGCCGTCCGGCGCCGATCGCTCCTTCCTGGACCTCGGCCTGGACTCGGTCGCCGCGGTCGCGCTGCACGCGCGGCTCGTCGAGGCGACCGGCCTGGCGCTGCCGGTGACGCTGGCCTTCGACCACCCGACCCCCGCGCGGCTCGCGACCTACCTCGAGGAGCGCCTGGTGGGCGGGACCGCCCCGGCGCCGGCCGAAGTCGCGTCGCACGACGGCGAGCCGGTCGCGATCGTGGGCATGAGCTGCCGGTTCCCCGGCGGCGCGAGCACCCCCGACGAGTTCTGGCGGCTGATTTCCGCGGGCGCGGACGCGACGTCGGAGTTCCCCGCCGACCGCGGCTGGGACCTCGACGCGCTCTACGACACCGACCCGGACCGCCCCGGCACGACCTACACCCGCCGCGGTGGCTTCCTGCACGACGCCGCCGAGTTCGACGCGGGTTTCTTCGGCATCAACCCGCGTGAGGCCGTGGCGATGGACCCGCAGCAGCGGCTGCTGCTGGAGAGCGGCTGGCACGCGCTGGAGGACGCGGGCATCGACCCGACCGGGCTGAAGGGCAGCCGCACCGGTGTGTACGTCGGCGCGGAGGCGCAGGACTACGGGCCCCGGCTCGAGGACGCCGACGGCGCCGAGGGCTACCTGGACATCGGCACGGCGGGCAGCGTCGCGTCCGGCCGGATCGCGTACACGCTCGGTCTGGAGGGGCCGGCGATCACCGTCGACACGGCGTGTTCGTCGTCGCTGGTCGCCCTGCACCTGGCGGTGCAGGCGCTGCGGCGCGGTGAGTGCGGGCTGGCGCTGGCGGCGGGCGTCGCGGTGATGTCGAGCCCGGGCGGGTTCCTGTCGTTCAGCCGCCAGCGCGCGCTGTCGGCGGACGGCCGTTGCCGTGCGTTCGCGGCGGACGCGGGCGGGACCGGCTGGGCCGAGGGCGTCGCCACTGTCGTGCTGGAGCCGCTGTCGGAGGCGCGGGCGCGGGGGCACCGGGTGCTGGCGGTGGTGCGCGGCAGCGCGGTCAACTCCGACGGCGCGAGCAACGGTCTGACGGCCCCGAGCGGACCGGCCCAGCAACGCGTGATCGAGCAGGCCCTGTCCGACGCGGGCGTCCCGGCGGCTTCGGTCGACGCGGTGGAGGCCCACGGCACGGCCACTCTGCTGGGCGACCCGATCGAGGCGAACGCCCTGCAGGCGGTGTACGGCGTGGGGCGGCCATCGGAGCGGCCGCTGTGGCTGGGATCGGTGAAGTCGAACATCGGCCACACCCAGGCGGCGGCCGGGCTCGCGGGCGTGGTGAAGATGGTGCTGGCGATGCGGGCGGGGACGCTGCCGCGCACGCTGCACGTGGAGTCGCCGACCCCGCACGTGAACTGGGCGGGCGGCGGGGTGGAGCTGCTGACGGACGCCCGCACGTGGCCGGAGGACGACCGGCCGCGGCGGGCCGGGGTGTCGTCGTTCGGGATGAGCGGGACGAACGCCCACGTGATCTTGGAAGGGGTGCCGGCTGAAGAAATCGCGTCGAGCGATCAGTCGGCCGGCCCCTTCCTGCTCCCCATCTCCGCGAAGTCCGCCGCCGCCCTCCGCGGCCAGGCGGCTGCCCTTCTCGAACGTCTCGACCACTACCCCCTGGCCGACCTCGGCGCGGCCCTCGGCACCACCCGCGCCGCCTTCAAACACCGCGCCGTCGTCGTCGCCGAGACCGTCGAAGCCGCGCGGGCCCAGCTCCGAGCCCTCACCGACGGCGCAGACACACCCGGGCTCGTCCGCGGCCGCACCACCGACGGCGGGCTCGCCGTGCGGCTCGACGACGACCTCCCCGACCACACCCACCCGGTGTTCACCAAGGCCCTCGCGGAAGCCTGCGGCCACCTGAACATCCAACGCGAAACCCCGCTCACGCCCTCGTCCCCCGAGTACGCCTTCGCCGCGAACATCGCCGCCTACCGGCTGTTCGAGGCGTGGGGCGTCCACGCGGACGTCGTCGGCGGGGCCGGGTTGGGCGCGGTCGCCGCGGCGCACGTCGCCGGGGTGCTGTCGCTTTCCGACGCCTGCGCGCTGGCCGGAACCCTGGCCAGGGGCGCGGGAGAAGACGAGCTGCGGAGGCTCGTTCGGGCACTGACCTTCGATCCCCAGCGAAGGCTCGTGCTCGACGTCGTGACCGGTGACCCGGTGGAGGCGACCGAACTCGCCGACGCCGGGCACTGGACGCGGCTCGCGGCGCCGGTCCAGCCGGAAGCCGGCTGGCTGGACCGGCACGGCGTGCGCGACCTCCTGCAGCTCGGCCAGGACCCGGCCGAAGCCCTCGCCGAGCGGTACGTCCGCGGCGCCGACGTCGACTGGCGCGCCTACTACGGCGACCGTGACGTCCGGCACGTCCGGCTGCCCGGTTACGCCTTCCAGCGCGAGCGGTTCTGGCTCGCCGCACGCCCCGCCGGCGCCCTGGTCGAATCCGTCCTCGCGCACGCCGCCAAGGACGAGGTGACGCTCACCGGCCGGCTTTCCCTCAGCACGCACCCCTGGCTCGGCGACCACCGCGTCCAGGGCGCCGCGATCCTGCCGGGCACCGCCTTCCTCGAACTGGCGATCCAGGCCGGGACGCACGTCGGCTGCCCCGCGGTCGCCGAGCTGACCCTGCACGCGCCGCTCGTGCTCACCACGACCGCCACCCTCCAGACCACCGTCGGCGAGCCCGACGGCGACGGGACGCGCCCCTTCACCGTCCACTCGCGACACGACGACGGCCCGTGGACGCACCACGCGTCCGGGTCCCTGGGTGCCGCGCCGGTCGCGGCCGGGGAAGTCGCCGAGCCCACCACCGGCGCGATCGACGTCAGCGCCGTCTACCCGGCCCTCGCCGACACCGGGCTCGGTTACGGCCCCGCCTTCCAGGGGCTCACCGCCGCCTGGCGTGCCGGGGACGACGTCGTCGCCGAAGTCGTGGTGCCCGAAGGGGTTCCCGGCGGCTTCGCGCTCCACCCGGTCCTCGCGGACGCCGCCCTGCACGCCCTCGAGCTGTTCGACGGCGCCTTCGGCGGGGACGGCCGCGCCTGGCTGCCGTTCTCGTGGAGCGGCGTCGCCGTCCACGCGCCCGGCGCGACCCGCGCCCGCGTCCGGCTCACCCGGACCGGCGACGACTCGGTCGCCCTCACCGTCGCCGGTCTCGACGGCGCGCCGATCGCCACCGTCGAAACGCTGACCCTGCGCCCCGTCGCCGCCGTCGCGGACTCGCTGTTCGCCACCCACTGGGTCCCGCTGACCGCCGAGGAGGCCACCGGTTCGTGGGCGGTGCTCGGCGAGCCCAGGCATCCGGACCTGCCCGCGCTGCTGCTGTCGGAGGTCCCGGACTTCGTGCTCGCCGAAGTCACGTCCACCGGCCCGCACACCGCCGCGTCCGACGTCCTGGCGTTGCTCACCTCCTGGCTCGCGACCCCGCGCACCGCGGACTCGCAGCTGGTCGTGCTGACCACCGGCGCACACGCCGTCGTCGGCGGCGACACCGTGCCCGGCCTGGCGCAGGCCACCGTGCCCGGCCTGGTGCGCTCCGCGCAGGACGAGGAAACCGGCCGGATCGTGCTCGTCGACACCGACGGCAGCGACGCGAGCCGCGACGCCCTGCGCAGTGCGGTCGCGGCGGCCGTCGCGGTGGGGGAGACCGAACTCGCCCTGCGTGACGGCGTGGCGCTCGTGCCGCGACTCGGCGCTGAGCTGTCCACAGTGGACGAGACAAGCCTGGACCCCGACGGGACCGTGCTCATCACCGGCGGCACCGGCGTGCTCGGCCGGCTCGTCGCGCGGCACCTCGTGCGCCACCACGGGATCCGCAGCCTCGTCCTGCTCTCCCGCAACCCCGTGGACGTGGAACTGGACGCCGACGTGCGGGTCGTGGCCTGTGACGCGGCCGACCGGGAAGCGCTTGCCGAAGTCCTCGATGCCATCCCGCGGCTCACCGCCGTGGTGCACGCCGCGGGCGTCCTCGACGACGGCGTCCTGGGTTCGCTCACCGCCGAGCGGGTCGCGAAGGTGCTGACCCCGAAGGTCGACGGGGCGCTCAACCTCCACGAGCTGACGAAGGACCGCCCGCTCGACGCGTTCGTGCTCTTCTCCTCCTCGGCCGCGCTGCTCGGCGGCGCGGGCCAGGCGAACTACGCCGCCGCCAACACCTTCCTCGACGCACTCGCCCAGCACCGCCACGCCGCGGGCCTGCCCGCACTGTCGCTGCAGTGGGGCCTGTGGGAGCAGGCGAGCGGGCTGACCGCGAAGCTCGGCGAAGCCGACCACGCCCGGTTGCGCCGCTCAGGCATCGCGCCACTGCCGACCGACCGCGCGCTGGGCATGCTCGACACCGCGCTGCGGACGGCCGATCCGGTCGTCGCGCCGGTGCTCCTGGACCACCGGGCGCTGCGGGCCAAGGACGCCGTCCCGCCGCTGCTGCGCGGCCTCGTCCGCACCACACCCCAGCGCACGGCCACCCGGGCCGCGACCACGGACGTCGCCGGGCTGGTGCGCGAGCACGTCGCCGCGGTGCTCGGGCACGCGACACCGCACGCCGTCGAGCTCGACCAGGCGTTCACCGAACTGGGCTTCGACTCGCTGACCGCCGTCGAGCTGCGCAACCGCCTCGGCGCCGCGCTGGGCCGCAAGCTGCCCGCCACGCTGATCTTCGACTACCCGACGCCGGCCGCGCTCGCCACACACCTGGGCGAAGGCACCCGGGTCACCGTCGCCGCGCCGGTGCGCGTCGCCGACGAGCCGGTCGCGATCGTCGGCATCGGCTGCCGGTACCCCGGGGGCGTGACCGACGCCGACGGACTGTGGCGGCTGGTCGCCGACGGCGCCGACGCCATCGGCGACTTCCCGGCCGACCGCGGCTGGGACCTCGACGCGCTCTACGACCCGGACCCGGCCGCGCCGGGCAAGATGTACGTCCGCCACGGCGGGTTCCTCCCGGACGCCCTCGAGTTCGACGCCGGGTTCTTCGGCATCTCGCCGCGCGAGGCCCTGGCGATGGACCCGCAGCAGCGGCAGCTCATGGAGGTCGCCTGGGAGGCCCTGGAGCACGCCGGGATCGACCCGGTTTCCTTGAAGGGCAGCCACACCGGCGTGTTCGCCGGGATCATGTACCACGACCACGCGGCGCGGCTGCGCGAAGTGCCCGAGGAGCTGGAAGGGTTCCTGGGCAACGGAAGCGCGGCCAGCGTGCTGACCGGCCGGATCGCCTACACGCTCGGACTCGAAGGCCCGGCGGTCTCGGTGGACACCGCCTGCTCGTCTTCGCTGGTCTCGCTGCACCTCGCGACGCAGGCGCTGCGACGCGGTGAATGCTCGATGGCGCTGGCCGGCGGCGTGACGGTGTTGTCGACGCCCGAGGTCTTCGTCGACTTCAGCCGCCAGCGCGGGCTCGCCCCGGACGGCCGCTGCCGCGCGTTCTCCGACGACGCCGACGGCACCGGCTGGGCCGAGGGCGTCGGCATGGTCGTGCTGGAACGACTGTCCGACGCGCAGCGCAACGGGCACCGGATCCTGGCCGTGGTCAAGGGTTCCGCGGTGAACCAGGACGGCGCGTCCAACGGCATGACCGCGCCCAACGGCCCTTCGCAGCAACGCGTCATCGCCGCCGCGCTGGCCGACGCCGGCCTCGGCGCCGCCGACGTCGACGTCGTGGAGGCGCACGGCACCGGCACCGCGCTCGGCGACCCGATCGAAGTCCAGGCCCTGCAAGCGACCTACGGCGCCGGCCGGGACGCGAACCGTCCACTGTGGCTGGGTTCGCTGAAGTCGAACCTCGGGCACGCGCAGGCCGCCGCCGGGGTCGGTGGCGTGATCAAGATGGTGCAGGCGCTGCGGGCCGGGATCCTCCCGAAGACGCTGCACGCGGCGACGCCGTCGTCGAAGATCGAGTGGGCCGGCGGCGGGGTCGAGCTGCTGCGCGACGCCCGCGCGTGGGCCACCGAAGGCCCGCGCCGGGCCGCGGTGTCGTCGTTCGGCATCAGCGGGACGAACGCGCACGTCATCCTCGAACAAGCTCCGGCCGCGGAGACCGTGGCACGCCCGGCCGAGGCGGCCGGGCCGCTGCCGGTCGTCGTCCACGCGAAGACGCCGGAAGCGTTGCGGGACCAGGCTTCCCGGCTGCGCGAGCACGTCCTGGCGCACCCCGAGTTCTCGGTCGCCGACGTCGGATATTCCCTCGCCACCGGCCGGACGGCGTTCGCCCACCGCGGCGCGGTCGTCGCCACCGACCGTGACGAGCTGATCGAGGGACTCGCCGGCTTGGCCGCCGGCGCGGACTCCGCCGTGACCGGCTCGGGCTCCGGCGACGCCCGGGTGCTGATGGTCTTCCCTGGCCAGGGTTCGCAGTGGGTCCACATGGGACTGGAGCTGGCGGAGCACGAGCCGGTGTTCACGGAACGCCTGCGCGAATGCGACGCGGCGCTGTCGGAGTTCGTCGGCTGGTCGGTGTTCGACAAGCTCGCCGACGAGTCCGCCCTCGGCCAGGTCGACGTCGTCCAGCCGCTGCTGTGGGCGATGATGGTGTCGCTCGCCGCCCTGTGGCGCCACTACGGTGTCGAGCCCGCCGGAGTGGTGGGGCACTCCCAGGGCGAGATCGCCGCGGCGACCGTGTCCGGCGCGCTGTCCCTGCAGGACGGTGCCCGCGTGGTTGCGCTGCGCGCCAGGGCATTGCGGGCCCTCGAAGGCATCGGCGGCATGGCGTCGATCCTGGTCTCGGCCGAGCGCGCCGCGGAACTCATCCGGCCGTGGGGCGAGCTGCTCGCCGTCGCCGCGGTCAACGGCCCGGCGCAGGTCATCGTCTCCGGCGCCGTCGACGCCCTCGACGAGCTCGCGATCGTCTGCGAGAACGAAGGCGCGCACTACCGCCGGATCGGCGTGTCCTACGCGTCGCACCACCCGCAGGTCGGGCAGCTGGCCGGCGTCATCCTCGCCGACCTCGCCCCGGTGTCGCCGGCGAGCACCGAGATCCCCTTCCACTCCACGGTGTCCGGCGAACCGATCGACACCGCGACCCTGACCGGCGAGTACTGGCTGGAGAACCTGAAGAGCCCGGTCCGCTTCTTCCCGACCGTGGTCAAGGCCCTCGAGAACGGCTTCACGCACGTCCTCGAGATCAGCCCGCACCCCGTGCTCGGCGCGTCCCTCGACGAAGCCGCGCAAGGCATCCCGGTGCTCTCGACGCTGCGCCGCGGCGACGGCGGGCCGAGCCGGTTCCGCACCTCGGTCGCCGAGTTCACCGTCGGCCAGGGCAGTCTCGACTGGACCGCGCTGTACCTGAAGGCGGGCGCGCGCCGGATTCCCTTGCCCACATACGCTTTCCGGCACGAGCGCTACTGGCTCGACGCCCGCCAGGGCACCCAGGACGTCGGCACGGTCGGCCTCAGCCCGGCCGGGCACGGCCTGCTCGGCGCGGTCATGCGGGCCGCCGGCGACGGCACGGTCTACCTCTCCGGCCGCCTCTCCTTGACCGCCCAGCCGTGGCTGGCCGACCACGCCCTCGGCGACACCCCGCTGCTGCCGGGCGCGGCGATGGTCGACCTGGCCGTGCACGCCGGTGACCAGGTCGGCTGCCCGCACCTGGAGGAGCTGACCCACCACGCGCCGCTCCTGTTGCCGCGCACCGGATCCGTGGTCGTCCAGCTGATGGTGACCGCGCCCGACGACGACGGCCGCTGTGGCCTGACCTTGCACTCGCGCCCGGAAGAAGACGGCGAGTGGGAGCTGCACGCGTCCGGCCTGCTGTGCCGCGAGGCCACCGAGCGGCCCGAAGCTCCGGCCGTCTGGCCACCGGAAGGTGCCCGCCGGATCGACACCGGCGACGCCTACCGCGTCCTCGCCGGCCAGGGGTACGCGTACGGCGCGATGTTCCAGGGCCTCGAAGCCGCCTGGCGGGCCGAAGACGCGCTGTACGCCGAGGTGAGCCTGGCGGACTCCCTCGACGAGGACGGGTTCCTCGTCCACCCGGCGCTGCTCGACGCCGCCCTGCACGTCATCAGCCTGGCGAACGCGAGTGAAGACACCGCGATCCCGTTCTCCTGGCAGGGTGTTTCGATCCACGCGAGCGGCGCCCGCCGGCTCCGCGTCCGCATCACCGGCGGCGACGACGAGACCGTCGCCATCGCCGCCTTCGACAGCGAGGGCACGCCGGTGCTCGACGTTCGTGCCCTGGTCTCCCGCGCCCTGCCGCAGCAAGCGTTGTCGCAGTTCGTGAACATCCGGGACAGCCTGTTCCAGGTCGACTGGCCTCAGTGGACGGCGGAAAGCGGCTCGACGACCGTTGTCGACAAACCGACCTTCGGCGTGCTGGACGACACCAGCGGCCTGCGGGCCTGGTTCGCCGAGGCCGGCTGCGAGCCGGTGCTCTACCGCGGCTGGGACGAGGTCGCCGTCACCCGCGAGCCGCCGGACCTGGTGCTGTGGGACACGGCGTCGCTGCTGCGCCGTCCGGTCGACCTCGACGACGGCCCCGCGCTGGCCGAAACCGCCGGCCGGCTGGTCGAAGCCGTCTTGATGCGGCTGAAGCGCTGGCTCGCCCGGCCGCAGTCCGAACGCACCCGGCTGGTGGTCGTCGGCTGGGGCGGCCTGGCCGAGTCGGGTGTCGGCGGCCTGATCCGGTCGATGGCCACGGAGTTCCCCGGTCGGCTCGTCCTGCTGGACGTCCGCGGCAAGGGCCCGGTCGACGTCCCGGCGCTGATGGCGGCGCTGGCCACCGACGAGCACGTCCTCGGCGTGCGTGACGGCGTGGTCTGCGTGCCGCGGCTCGAGCGCACGGTCTCGGAGCTGGCGATCCCGGACGGCGAAGCCTGGTCGGTCGCCTCCGACGGCCGCGGCACCCTCGACGGCGTCGGCCTGGTCCCCTCCGACGCGGCCACCCGCGAACTCGCCCCGGGCGAGGTGCGCGTCGCGGTCCGCGCGGCCGGGGTGAACTTCCGGGACGTCCTGATCAGCCTCGGCATGTACCCCGACGAGGGCGCGATGATGGGCAGCGAGGCCGCCGGCGTCGTCGTCGAAACCGGCGCCGACGTGCACACGGTCGAACCCGGCGACGCCGTGATGGGCTTGTTCACCGAGTGCTCCGGCTTCGGCTCGCACGCGGTCACCGACGCCCGGATGGTCGTCCCGGTGCCCGAAGGCTGGTCCTTCGAGCAGGCCGGCGCGGCCCCGGTGGTGTTCCTGACCGCGTTCTACGCCCTGCACGACCTCGGCAAGCTGGCCACCGGCAAGCGCGTCCTCATCCACACCGCGACCGGCGGCGTCGGCATGGCGGCCCTGCAGCTGGCCCAGTACTGGGGCGCGGAGGTCTTCACGACCGCGCACCCGGGCAAGTGGCCGGTGCTGAAGACTCTCGGCGTGCCGCGGGAGCGGATGGCCAGTTCGCGCACCGCGGACTTCGAGGCCGAGTTCCTCGCGGCGACGCGGGGTGCGGGTATGGACGTCGTGCTGAACTCGCTGGCCAACGAGCAGACCGACGCGTCGCTGCGGCTCCTGCCGCGTGGCGGGCGGTTCGTGGACATGGGCAAGACCGACGTCCGCGACCCCGACGTCGTCGCGAAGGAGCACCGCGGTGTGAAGTACCGGGCCTTCGACCTCATCGAGGCCGGGCCCGACCGGATCCAGGACATCCTCACCGCACTGCACGAGCTGTTCACCGCCCGGGTGCTGCTGCCGCTGCCGGTGAAGGCGTGGCCGATGCAGCAGGCCCGCCGCGCGCTGCGGTACGTGCGGGAAGCCCGCCAGATCGGCAAGGTCGTGCTGACGCTGCCGGAGAAGATCGACCCGGACCGCCCGGTGCTGATCACCGGCGGCACCGGCACCCTCGGCGGGCTGCTGGCCCGGCACCTGGTCACCGAGTACGGCGTGCGGGAGCTGGTGCTCACCTCGCGCCGGGGCCTGGGCGCCCTCGGCGCCGCCGAACTGCGGGACGAGCTGTACGAAGCCGGCGCGGAGTCGGTCGCCGTCGTGGCCTGCGACGTCACCGACCGGGACTCCCTGGCCGGGTTGTTCGAGCACACCGGGCCGGTCGGGGCGGTGTTCCACACGGCGGGCGTCCTCGACGACGGCCTGTCGGTGAACCTCAGCCCCGAGCAGGTGCGCCGCGTCCTCGCGCCGAAGGTGCAGGCGGCGACCTACCTGCACGAGCTGACCCTGGACATGGGCCTGTCGCACTTCGTGCTGTTCTCCTCGGCCGCCGGTGTCCTCGGCGACGCCGGGCAGGCCAACTACGCGGCGGCGAACACCTACCTCGACGAGCTCGCCGCGCGCCGCCGGGCACTCGGGCTGCCCGCGTTGTCGCTGTCGTGGGGATTGTGGGCGGACGCGTCCGGGATGACCGGGCACCTCGACGGCGTCCACCACGACCGGATGGCCGCCAACGGCATGCGGGCGCTGTCCGCCGCGCACGCACTGGGCCTGCTCGACGTCGCGCTGACGTCGACGCACTCGCACTACGTGCCGATCTCGCTGAGCGTCGGCACGCAGCGCGAGCCGATCTTCCGGGCGCTGGTCCAGCCGAAACGGGCGCAGGCCCGCGCCGGTGGCGCCGCCGCGGAAGAGGGGCTCGCCGAGCGGCTGTCGGTGCTCAACCCCGAACAACAGCTGCAGCTGCTGGAAGAGCTCGTCGCCGCGCAGGTCAACCTCGTCCTCGGGCACGCCGAGGGGCACGCGGTCGACCCCGACCAGCCGTTCACCGTGCAGGGCTTCGACTCGCTGACCGCGGTCGAGCTGCGCAACCGGCTCGGCGCGCAGACCGGCTCGCACCTGCCGGCGACGCTGATCTACGACCACCCGACCCCGCGGGACATCACGCGGCTGCTGCACCGGACGCTCGCGCCGGCGCGGGAACCGCTGTCGGCCGACGACGAGGACAAGCGACGGCTGCAGGAGGTCCTGGCCACGGTGCCGGTGTCCCGGCTCCGGGAGATCGGCCTGTTCGACGCGCTGCTGAGCCTGGCCGAGGAGCCGGCCGGCGGCGCCACCACCTCGAGGGCGAACGTGGACGAAATGGACACCGACGCACTCATCGCGTTGGCGATGGAGGGATCCGAGAACTCATGACTGCTCCCGACGAGAAGGTCGTCGCCGCACTCCGCGCGTCGGTCAAGGAAACCGAACGCCTGCGCCTGCAGAACCAGCAGCTGCGCGGGGCCGCCCACGAACCGGTCGCGATCGTCGGCATGGGCTGCCGCTTCCCGGGCGGCGTCCGGACCCCGGAAGACCTCTGGCGGCTGGTCGCCGACGGCGCGGACGCGATCGGCGAGTTCCCCGCCGACCGCGGCTGGGACGCCGACGCGCTCTACGACCCGGACCCGGACGCGGCCGGCAAGTCCTACGTGCGCACCGGCGGGTTCCTCCACGGCTCCAACAACTTCGACGCGGGCTTCTTCGGGATCTCGCCGCGCGAGGCGGTGGCCATGGACCCGCAGCAGCGGCAGCTCCTCGAAGTCGCCTGGGAGACCCTGGAGAACGCCGGGCTCGACCCGCTCGCGCTCAAGGGCAGCCCGACCGGCGTGTACGTCGGCGTGATCCACAGCTCCTACGCCGACCGGCTGCCGTCGGTGCCGGGCGAGCTGGAAAGCTACGTGGACAACGGGAACCTCAGCAGCGTGGCGTCCGGCCGGATCTCCTACACCCTCGGCCTCGAAGGGCCGGCGGTGTCGGTCGACACGGCGTGCTCGTCGTCGCTGGTGGCGTTGAACCTCGCGGTGCGGGCGTTGCGCAGCCAGGACTGCTCCCTGGCCTTGGCCGGGGGCGCCACGATCATGGCGAGCGAGAGTTCGTTCGTGAACTTCAGCCGGCAGCGCGCGGTCGCCCCGGACGGCCGCAGCAAGGCGTTCGCGGATTCCGCCGACGGCTTCGGGGTCTCCGAGGGTGTCGGATTCCTGCTGCTGGAACGGCTTTCGGACGCGGTCCGCAACGGGCACGACGTGCTCGCCGTGGTGCGCGGCTCGGCCGTGAACCAGGATGGCGCGTCGAACGGGCTGTCCGCGCCGAACGGTCCTTCGCAGCAGCGGGTGATCACGGCGGCACTCGAGGACGCTCGGTTGTCCGCGTCCGACGTCGACCTCGTGGAGGCGCACGGGACCGGAACCGCGTTGGGTGACCCGATCGAGGTCCAGGCGTTGCAGGCGGTTTACGGCGTGGAGCGGGACCGTCCACTGTGGCTGGGTTCGCTGAAGTCGAACATCGGACACTCGCAGGCCGCGGCCGGGGTGGGTGGCGTGATCAAGATGGTGCAGGCGTTGCGGGCCGGGGTCATGCCGCGGACGCTGCACGCCTCGACGCCGTCGTCGAAGATCGAGTGGGCCGGCGGTGGTGTGGAGCTGTTGCAGGAGGCTCGCCCGTGGTCTTCCGATGCTCCGCGCCGGGCGGGAGTGTCTTCCTTTGGCATCAGCGGCACCAACGCGCACGTGATCCTGGAGCAGGCTCCTGCCGCGGAGGTGACCTCGGCCGAGATCGCCGGGCCGCTGCCGTTCCTGGTGCACGCCAAGACCGCCGAAGCGGTGCGGGAGCAGGCTTCCCGGTTGCGGGAGCACGTCCTGGCGCACCCTTCGCTTTCCCTCGGTGACCTCGGGTTCTCCTTGACCGGGCGCAGCAAGTTCCCCCACCGCGGTGCCGTTGTCGCCGCGGATCGGGACGAGCTGCTGGCCGGGCTGGACGAGCTGGACCTCGTGGGTTCGGGGACCGGCAAGCCGAGCCGGGTGCTGATGGTGTTCCCGGGTCAGGGTTCGCAGTGGGTCCGGATGGGCTTGGACCTGGCCGAGCGGGAGCCGGTCTTCGCCGAGCGGCTGCGGGAATGCGATGCGGCGCTGGCGGAGTTCGTGGACTGGTCGGTGTTCGACAAGCTGGCGGAAGAGACCAGCCAGGTCGATGTGGTGCAGCCGTTGCTGTGGGCGGTGATGGTCTCGCTGGCCGCACTGTGGCGGTCGCACGGTGTCGAGCCCGCCGGGGTGGTCGGGCACTCGCAGGGTGAGATCGCCGCGGCGACGGTGTCGGGCGCGTTGTCCTTGCAGGACGGTGCTCGGGTTGTCGCGCTGCGCGCGAAAGCGTTGCGTGCGCTCGAAGGCATTGGTGGGATGGCGTCGCTGCGAGTCTCGGCTGAGGAGGCCGAGGCGCTGATCGATGATCGGCTCGCGGTGGCGGCGGTGAATGGCCCGGCGCAGGTGATCGTGTCCGGTGATGTGTCCGCTTTGGACGAACTGGCCGGGAAGTGCGAGAGCTATCGGCGGATCGACGTTTCCTATGCCTCGCACCACCCGCAGGTGGGTCAGCTGGCGGAGGTGATTCTCAACGATCTTGAGCCGGTGTCGCCGGTGGGCACTGAGATTCCGTTCTACTCCACGGTGTCCGGTGAGAAGATCGACACCGCGACCCTCACCGGTGAGTACTGGCTGGAGAACCTGAAGAGCCAGGTCAAGTTCTTCCCGACCGTCGTGGCCGCGCTCAAGCAAGGCTTCACGCACGTTCTCGAAGTCAGCCCACACCCGGTGCTGAACGCACCGCTCGAGGAAGCCGCCCAAGGGATTCCGGTGTTGTCGACGCTGCGCCGCGAGGGCGCGCAGCAGCGCTTCCGGACCGCACTGGCCGAGCTGTACGTCCACGGCGGCCACGTCGACTGGACACCCCTGTTCGACGGCGCCACCCGAGTACCCCTACCCACCTACGCCTTCCAGCACGAGCGGTACTGGCTCGAAGGCGAAGCCGCCCAGGACGTCACCGCCGTCGGCCTGCGTCCGGCCGGGCACGGGCTGCTCGGCGCGGTCCTGCACGCCGCCGGCACCGGCGCACTGCACCTGTCCGGCCGGCTTTCGCCCGCCACGCAGCCGTGGCTGGCCGACCACGCCCTCGGCGACACCGTCGTCCTGCCCGGCACCGCGATGCTGGAAATGGCCGTGCACGCGGGGGACCAGCTGGGCTGCCCGCGCGTCGAAGAGCTGACCCACCACGCGCCCCTCGCGCTGCCCGCCGAGGTCCAGGTCACCGTGCAGGCACCCGACGAGTCCGGCCGCTGCGCCTTCGCCCTCCACTCGCGCTCCGGCGACGAAGACTGGGTCCAGAACGCCGAAGGCACCCTGGTCAAGGGCACGGCCGCCGCCGACACCGGCCTCACCGAATGGCCGCCGCGGGACGCGCACCCGCTCGACGTCGAGGCGTTCTACCCGGCGCTCGCCGAGGCGGGCCTCCGCTACGGGCCGGTGTTCCAGGGCCTGCGTCACGCGTGGCGGCGCGGTGACGAGCTGTTCGCCGACGTCGTCCTGCCCGAAGACCAGGCCGTCGGCGAGTTCGTGCTGCACCCGGCGCTGCTCGACGCGGCCGTGCAGACCGCCGAGCTGGCCGGCGACGGCACCACCCGGCTGCCGTTCTCCTGGCGCGGCTTCTCGGTGTTCGCCACCGGCGCCCGCGCGCTGCGGGTCCGGGTCGCGCCGACCGGCGAGGACGGCGTCACGCTCACCGTCGCCGACCCCACCGGCGCCCCGGTCGCCCGGGTCGACGAGCTGATCTCGCGGTCCGCGCAGGTGGCCGGGCCGGCGGTGCGGCTACGGGACGCGATGTACCGCGTCGACTGGCAGGACTGGACAGCGCCGGCCATGCCGGAGCCGGTCGAGATCGTGCGGTGGCCGGCGACCGGCTCGACCGCGAGCGAGGTCATCGAAACGACGTTGCGGCGCATCCAGGAGTGGCTGGCCGAGCCGGGCGAGGCCCGGCTGGTCGTCGAGTGCGCCGACACCCTCGAACACGCGGGCCTGCCGGGCCTGGTCCGCACGGTCGCCGCCGAGTTCCCCGGCCGGGTCGCGTTGCTGGTCACCGACGGGTCCGAAGTGGACGACGATGTCCTCGCGACCGACGAGCCCGTGATCGGCGTCTTCGACGGCGAGACAAGGGTGCCGCGCCTCGGCCGCGTCGGCGCCGAACTCACCCTCCCCGAAGGCGGCTGGCGCATCGGCAACGACGCCGACCCGGTGCCCTACGACGCCGGCACCGCGCCCCTCGCACCCGGGCACGTCCGGGTCCGGGTGCGCGCGGCGGGCGTCAACTTCCGCGACGTCCTGGTCGGGCTCGGCATGTACCCGGACCCGGACGCCGTCCTCGGCAGCGAGGCCGCCGGGATCGTGACCGAGGTCGGTCCCGGTGTCGAGTCGGTGCGGGCCGGCGACGCCGTGATGGGCATGTTCACCGAGTGCGCCACCTTCGGCGCGCTCGCTGTCACCGACGCGCGGCTGGTCGTCCCCGTCCCCGGCGGCTGGACGTTCGAGCAGGCCGGCGCCACGCCGGTCGCGTTCCTGACCGCCTTCTACGCCCTGTCGGACCTGGCGAAGCTGACCGCGGGGGAGCAGGTGCTGATCCACACCGCGACCGGCGGGGTCGGCATGGCCGCCCTGCAGCTGGCCCGGCACTGGGGCGCGGACGTGTTCACCACCGCGTCCCCGGCGAAGTGGGACACGCTGCGGGCCCTCGACGTCCCGCTGGAGCGGATCGCCAGTTCGCGGGCCCTCGACTTCGAAGCCGACTTCCGCGAGGTGGCCGGCGGGGTCGACGTCGTCCTGAACTCCCTGGCGCACGAGCACACCGACGCCTCGCTGCGGCTGCTGCGCCCCGGCGGGCGGTTCGTCGACATGGGCAAGACCGACGTCCGCGACCCGGAATCCGTCGCCGCCGCGCACGAAGGCGTCTCCTACCGGGCGTTCGACCTCATCGAAGCCGGCCCGGACCGGCTGGGCGAGATCCTCGCCGAACTGCGTGGCCTCTTCGCCGAGGGCGTGCTGACGCCGTTGCCGGTGCGGTCGTGGCCGATGCAGCAGGCCCGGCAGGCGCTGCGGTTCGTGCAGGCGGCCCGGCACGTCGGCAAGGTCGCGCTGACCCTGCCCGAGCCGCTCGACCCGGCCCGGCCGGTGCTGGTCACCGGCGGCACCGGCACGCTCGGCGCGTTGCTCGCCCGGCACCTCGTCACCACGTACGGCGTCCGGCACCTCGTCCTGACCTCGCGTCGCGGTCCCGAAGCCGCCGACGGTCTCGGCGACGAACTTCGCACGCTGGGCGCGGAGTCGGTGGACATCGTCGCGTGCGACGTCGCCGAGCGCGACGCCGTCGACACGCTGATCGCCCGATACCCGAAGCTGGGCGCGGTGTTCCACACGGCGGGTGTCCTCGACGACGCCCTGTCGGTCAACCTCACCCCTGAACAGCTCGCGAAGGTGTTGCGGCCCAAGGTGATCGCGGGCACGCACCTGCACGAGGCGACGCGAAACCTCGACCTGTCGCACTTCGTGCTGTTCTCCTCCGCGGCCGGTGTCCTCGGCGATGCCGGCCAGGCCAACTACGCCGCGGCCAATACCTGGCTCGACGAACTCGCCCGGCGGCGTCGTGCGCAGGGTCTGCCCGGGTTGTCGCTGTCGTGGGGCCTGTGGGACGACGTGTCCGGCATGACCGGGCACCTGAGCGACGCCGAGCGGGCCCGCATGGCGGCCGACGGGATGCGGCCGCTGCCGGCCGAGCACGCGCTCGGCCTGCTGGACGCGGCGATGACGTCGACGCACCCGCACTACGTGCCGATCGCGCTGACCGTCGGCACCCAGCCCGAGCCGCTGTTCCGCGCCCTGGTCAAGGCCACCCGCGCCGACGCGCAGACCGTCGTCACGACCGGCCTGGCGGGTCAGCTCGCCGCGCTCACCGGCGAGCAGCAGCTGCACCTGCTGGAGACGGTCGTCGCGGCCCAGGTGAACCACGTGCTGGGGCACGCCGAAGAGCGGCCGGCCGATCTGGACCAGCCGTTCAAGACGCAGGGCTTCGACTCGCTCACCGCGGTCGAGCTGCGGAACCGGCTGACCGCCCGGACCGGCGTGCGGCTGCCGGCGACGCTGATCTACGACCACCCGAACCCGCGGCACGTCGCGCGGCTGCTGCACGCCGGCCTCGCCCCGGAGCAGGCCGGCGGGTCGTCGGTGCTGGACCGGATCGACGCGCTCGAAGCCGCGCTGGCCGGCACGGACGAGGACCGCGCGGAGATCACCGACCGGCTGCGGGCGCTGCTCGACCGGTGGACCGGCGGCGCCGGGGGCGAAGACGACGTCGACGACGCCTCGGCCGACGAACTGCTCGACATCATCGCGAAGGAATTCGGAAGGTCCTGACCCATGCCGAACGACGAGAAGCTGCTCAAGGAACTGAAGTGGATGACCACCGAGCTGCGGCGCAGCCGCCGTCGCCTGGTGGAGGTCGAGGACGCCGCGCACGAGCCGATCGCGATCGTCGGGACGGGCTGCCGGTTCCCCGGCGGCGTGCGCTCGGCCGCGGACCTGTGGCGGCTGGTCACCGACGGCGCGGACGTGATCGGCGAGTTCCCGGCCGACCGCGGCTGGGACGTCGACGCGCTGTTCGACGCCGACCCCGACGCGGCCGGGAAGACGTACGTGCGCTCGGGCGGTTTCGTCCGTGACTCCAACGACTTCGACGCGGCCTTCTTCGGCATCTCGCCGCGGGAGGCTCTCGCGATGGACCCGCAGCAGCGGCAGCTCCTCGAAGTCGCCTGGGAGACCCTGGAAGACGCCGGGCTCGACCCGGACTCGCTGAAGGGCAGCCTCACCGGCGTGTTCGCCGGCGTGCTGCAGAGCGACTACTCGACACGGCTGGCGACCGTGCCCGCCGACCTCGAGGGCTACCTCGACAACGGCAACATGGCCAGCACCGCCACCGGCCGGATCGCCTACACCCTCGGCCTGGAGGGGCCGACGATGTCGGTCGACACGGCCTGCTCGTCGTCGCTGGTCGCGATCGACCTCGCGGTGCGGTCGCTGCGGAACCAGGACTGCGCGCTGGCCCTGGCCGGCGGCGTCACGATCATGTGCACCCCGGCCACGTTCACCAGTCTCGGCCGCCAGCGCGCGCTGGCCCCGGACGGCCGCTGCAAGGCGTTCTCCGACGACGCCAACGGCTTCGGCGCGGCCGAGGGCATCGGGTTCCTGGCCCTGGAACGGCTTTCCGACGCCGTCCGCAATGGACACCAGGTGCTCGCCGTGGTGCGGGGCTCGGCGGTGAACCAGGATGGCGCGTCGAACGGGCTCACCGCGCCGAACGGTCCTTCGCAGCAGCGTGTCATCCAGGCCGCCCTGCGGAATGCCCGGTTGTCCGCGTCCGATGTCGACGTCGTGGAGGCGCACGGGACCGGGACCGCCCTCGGTGACCCGATTGAAGTGCAGGCGTTGCAGGCGGTTTACGGTGTCGAGCGGGACCGTCCACTGTGGCTGGGTTCGTTGAAGTCGAACATCGGGCACGCCCAGGCCGCGGCCGGGGTGGGTGGCGTGATCAAGATGGTGCAGGCGTTGCGGGCCGGAGTTCTTCCGAAGACTCTGCATGCGTCGACGCCGTCGTCGAAGATCGAGTGGGCCGGCGGTGGGGTGGAGCTGCTGCAGGAGGCTCGCCCGTGGGAGGCCGAGGGGCCGCGCCGGGCGGGAGTTTCTTCCTTTGGCATCAGCGGCACCAATGCGCACGTGATCCTGGAGGAAGCTCCGCCGGTCGAGATCGAGACCTCCGACGTGCCGGGTGCCGTGCCGGTGCTGCTGTCCGGCCGTACGGCCGAGGCGCTGCGGGACCAGGCCGCGCGGTTGCGTGCGCACGTACTGGCGCACCCGTCGCTTTCCCTGGGTGACCTCGGGTTTTCCCTGGCCACGGGCCGCGCGAGCTTCGCGCACCGTGGTGCCGTGGTCGCCTCGGGCCGCGACGAACTCCTCGACGGCCTGACGAACCTGCCGATCACGGGTGCGGGGTCCGGGCCGAGCCGGGTGCTGATGGTGTTCCCGGGCCAGGGTTCGCAGTGGGTCCGGATGGGCCTGGACCTGGCCGAGGCCGAGCCGGTCTTCGCCGAGCGGCTGCGGGAGTGCGACGCGGCGTTGTCGGAGTTCGTCGAGTGGTCGGTGTTCGACAAGCTGGCGGAAGAGACCAGCCAGGTCGATGTGGTGCAGCCGCTGTTGTGGGCGATCATGGTGTCGCTCGCGGCGCTGTGGCGTCACTACGGTGTCGAGCCCGCTGGTGTGGTGGGCCATTCGCAGGGGGAGATTGCCGCGGCGACCGTGTCGGGTGCGTTGTCGTTGCAGGACGGCGCCCGAGTGGTGGCTCTTCGCGCGAAAGCGTTGCGTGCGCTCGAAGGTATCGGTGGGATGGCGTCGTTGCGGGTGTCGGCCGAGGAGGCCGAGGCGCTGATCGATGATCGGCTCGCGGTGGCGGCGGTGAATGGCCCGGCGCAGGTGATCGTGTCCGGCGATGTGTCCTCTTTGGACAAGTTGGCCGAGCGGTGCGAGAGCTATCGCCGTATCGATGTTTCCTATGCCTCGCATCATCCGCAGGTTGGCCAGCTGGCGGAGGTGATTCTCAAGGACCTCGCGCCGGTGTCGCCGGTGGGCACTGAGATCCCGTTCTACTCCACGGTGTCCGGCGAGAAGATCGACACCGCGACCCTCACCGGCGAGTACTGGCTGGAGAACCTGAAGAGCCAGGTCAAGTTCTTCCCGACCGTCGTGGCCGCCCTCGAGCAGGGCTTCACGCACGTCCTGGAAGTCAGCCCGCACCCGGTGCTGAGCGCCCCGCTGGAGGAAGCCGCCCAAGGCCTCCCGGTCCTCTCGACCCTCCGCCGCGAAGGCGGGCAGACGCGCTTCCGGACCGCTCTGGCGGAACTCCACGTCCGGCACGGCCGCGTCGACTGGACACCCCTGTTCGACGGCGCCACCCGAGTACCCCTGCCGACCTACGCCTTCCAGCACGAACGCTTCTGGCTCGACGCCCCGAAGCCCACCGGCTCGACGGACGCCGCCGAAGCCGCCTTCTGGGCCGCCGTCCGCGAAGAGAACGTCGACGAGGTCGCCAAGACCCTCGGCGTGGCCGATGACGTCCTCGGCCCCGTGCTCCCGGCGCTGTCGGACTGGCAGCGACGCCGCGACGAGCGGTCCACTCAGGACGCTCTCCGCTACCGCGTCGCCTGGACACCGCTGTCCCGGCCGGCCGCGCCCCGGCTCACCGGCCGGTGGCTCGTCCTGACCCCGCCCGGCGTCGAAGCTCCCCAGCTCGAAGGCCGGGGCGCCGAGGTCGTGCGCGTCGAGGTCGGCCCGGAGACCGACCGGGCGGGCTTCGCCGACCTGCTCACCGGGGAACCGTTCACCGGCGTGCTCGCCCGGCTCGGCCTCCTCGCGACCGTGCAGCTCACCCAGGCCATGGGTGACGCCGGCGGCGACGCCCGCCTGTGGTGCCTCACCCGCGGCGCGGTCGCCACGACCCGCGAACCCGGCGCCGTCGACCCGGTGCAGGCCCAGCTCTGGGGGTTCGGCCGGGTGGCCGCCATCGAGGCCCCGCAACGCTGGGGCGGCCTCGTCGACCTCCCCGCCGACGACGACCCGGACCTGCTGGTCGCGGCGCTGTCCGGCGCCGAACCCGAGGTCGCCGTCCGGGCCGAAGGGCTCTTCTCGCGGCGGCTGGTCCGCAGCCCGGTCGGCGGGGCCGCCGGGAGCGAGTACCGGCCGCGGGGGACCGTGCTGGTCACCGGCGGCACCGGCGCGCTGGGCTCGCACGTCGCCCGCTGGCTCGCCGCGAACGGCGCCGGGCACGTCGTGCTCACCAGCCGGCGCGGCGAGGTCGCGGAAGGCGCCACCGAGCTGGCCGAAGAGCTGCGGGCGCTGGGCGCGGAGGTCACCGTCGCGGCCTGCGACACCGCCGACCGCGAGGCCCTGCGCGGGCTGCTCGCCACGATCGAGCCACCCACCGCGGTCTTCCACGCCGCCGGTGTCCTCGACGACGGCGCGCTCGACTCGCTCACCCCGGACCGGTTCGCCACCGTGCTGCGCCCGAAGGCCGACGCTGCCCGCCACCTGCACGAACTCACTCACGACCTCGACGCGTTCGTGCTGTTCTCCTCGTTCGCCAGCGTCCTGGGCAACGCCGGCCAGGCCAACTACGCCGCCGCCAACGCCTACCTGGACGCCCTGGCCGAGCAACGCCGCGCGGCGGGGCTCCCGGGCACCTCGGTGGCCTGGGGCGCGTGGGGCGGCACCGGCCTCGCCGCCGACGACGCCATCGCCGACCGCCTCGGCCGCGAAGGCGTCGCGCCGATGGCCGCGGCCACCGGCGTCACCGCCCTCGGCCTCGCCCTGGCCCACCAGGACGTCGCCGTCGGGGTCGCCGACGTCGACTGGCCACGGCTGGTCGAGCGGCACGGCCCCCGGACGCTGCTGGACCAGCTGCCCGAAGCGGTCGTGCCGGTGACCGGCCCGGCTTCGGCCGCCGTCACCGCCGACGCGGGTGCCGCCCTGCGGCAACAGCTGGCCGACGCGCCCCCGGCCGAGCGGGAACCCCTGCTCCTGGAGCTGGTCCGCGCACAGGCGGCCGCGGTGCTCGGGCACGCGTCGCCGGCCGCGATCGACCCCGAGCGCGGCTTCACCGAGCTGGGGTTCGATTCCCTCACCGCGGTGGAAACGCGCAACCGGCTGAGCGCGCTCACCGGCCTCCAGCTGCCGACGGCGCTCACGTTCGACTACCCGACCCCCACCGCGCTGGCCGCTCACCTGGCCGGCCGGCTCGCCCCGGCCGGCACCACCACGGCCGCGTCGGTGCTGGCCGGGCTGGACGAGCTGGGCCGGGCGTTCGCCGCGACCGCCCCGGACGGCATCACCCGGGCCCAGCTCAAGGTCGGCCTCCAGTCGTTCCTCGCGAAATGGGTCGAAGGCGATTCCGAAACGGACAGTTCTTTTGATTTCGGCACCGACGAAGAATTGTTCGAGTTCATCGACAACGGCTTGTCGGCCTGACTTTCCGCACCCCTGCGCCCCCGCCGAGCTCCCGCAGCTCGACGGGGGCGCAGGGGTGTCTAGGGGAACGGTAGGGGTTGTCGGCGCCGGGGCCGGTCCATAGCTTGAAAAGAGAATTCCGTTCGCCTGCGCCGAATGAGGTCGAAGCTGAAATGGCTGATGTCGAGAAGCTCCGCGAATACCTCCGCCTGGTCACCGCCGACCTGAAGCAGACGCGGCAGCGCGTGCGCGAGCTCGAGGACCACGATCCGATCGCCGTCGTCGGCATGGGCTGCCGCTACCCCGGCGGGGTCGACGGCCCGGACGCGCTCTGGCGGCTCGTGGCCGACGAGACCGACGCCATCGCCGGGTTCCCCGACGACCGCGGCTGGGACCACGACGCGATCTTCGACCCCACGCCGGCCACGCCCGGCAAGACCTACGTCCGCCGCGGCGGCTACCTGCGCGGCGCCGACCGGTTCGACGCCGAGTTCTTCGGCATCTCGCCGCGCGAGGCCGTCGTCATGGACCCGCAGCAGCGGCAGCTCCTCGAGGTCTCCTGGGAAGCCATCGAGCACGCCGGCATCGACCTGCGCACACTGCGCGGCAGCCGCACCGGGGTGTTCATCGGCGGCTGGTCCGACGACTACACCGCCGCCGCCCGCGGGGTGTCCGAGGAGTACGAGGGCTACCTGTTCACCGGCAGCGCGGCCAGCGTCATCTCCGGCCGGGTCGCCTACACCTTCGGCCTGGAGGGCCCCGCGGTCACCGTCGACACGGCCTGCTCGTCGTCGCTGGTCTCCCTGCACCTCGCCGCCCGCGCCCTGCGGGCCGGCGAGTGCACCCTGGCGCTGGCCGGCGGGGTGACGATCATGTCGACCCCGCAGGGTCAGATCGAGATCAGCCAGCAGCGCGCGCTCGCCCCGGACGGCCGCTGCAAGGCCTTCGGCGACGGCGCCGACGGCTTCGGCGCGTCCGAAGGGGTCGGCGTCGTCGTGCTGGAGCGGCTCTCGGAAGCCCGCCGCCACGGCCACGACGTCCTCGCGATCGTCCGCGGCTCCGCGACGAACCAGGACGGCGCGAGCAGCGGGTTGTCCGCCCCCAACGGCCCTTCGCAGCAGCGGGTGATCCTCGCGGCGCTGGAGGACGCGCGGCTGTCGGCCGCCGAGGTCGACGTCGTCGAGGCGCACGGCACCGGCACCGCGCTGGGCGACCCGATCGAGGCCGACGCGCTGATCGCCGTCTACGGCCGGGACCGCACCCGCGAACGGCCGCTGTGGCTCGGCTCGCTCAAGTCCAACATCGGCCACTCCGCGGCCGCGGCCGGCGTCGGCGGGATCATCAAGATGGTCCAGGCCCTGCGGGCGGGGATCCTCCCGAAGACCCTGCACGCCTCGACGCCGTCGTCGAAGATCGAGTGGGCCGGTGGTGGGGTCGAGCTGCTGCAGGAAGCGCGCCCCTGGGAGACCGAGGGGCCTCGCCGGGCGGGGGTTTCCTCCTTTGGCATCAGCGGCACCAACGCGCACGTCATCCTGGAACAGGCCCCGGAAGCCGAGCCGGTCGAGCGTGCCGGAGTACCGGCCGGCGCGATCCCGGTCGTGCTGTCCGGCCGGACCCCGGAAGCGGTGCGGGACCAGGCCGACCGGCTGCGCGAGCACGTCTTGGCGCACCCTTCGGTTTCCCTGGGCGACCTCGGGTTCTCGTTGCTGGGCCGGACGTCGTTCGCGCACCGCGCCGCCGTCGTCGCCTCGGACCGCGAAGAGCTCCTGGCCGGGCTGGCGAACCCGGAGCTGCTCGGCTCGGGCACCGGCGCGCCGAGCCGGGTGCTGATGGTGTTCCCCGGCCAGGGTTCGCAGTGGGTCCACATGGGACTGGAACTCGCCGTGCTGGAGCCGGTGTTCGCCCAGAAGCTGCGCGAGTGCGACCAGGCGCTGTCGGAGTTCGTCGACTGGTCGCTGTTCGACAAGCTCGCCGAGGAAACCAGCCAGGTCGACGTCGTGCAGCCGCTGCTGTGGGCGATCATGGTGTCGCTGGCCGCGCTGTGGCGGTCCTACGGCGTCGAGCCCGCCGGAGTCGTCGGGCACTCCCAGGGCGAGATCGCCGCGGCGACCGTGTCGGGCGCGTTGTCGGTGCGGGACGGCGCTCGCGTGGTCGCCCTGCGCGCCCGCGCGCTCAAGGCCCTCGAAGGCCTCGGCGGCATGGCGTCGCTGCGCGTGTCGGCCGAAGCGGCCGCCGAGCTGATCGACGAGCGGCTCGCGGTGGCGGCGGTGAACGGCCCGGCGCAGGTGATCGTCTCCGGCGAGGTGTCCGCTTTGGACGAACTCGCGGAGAAGTGCGAGAGCTACCGGCGCATCGACGTCTCCTACGCCTCGCACCACCCGCAGGTCGGGCAGCTCGCCGACGTCATCCTCGAAGACCTCGAGCCGGTGACGCCGGTGAGCACCGGGATTCCCTTCTACTCCACGGTGTCCGGCGAGAAGATCGACACCGCGACGCTCACCGGCGACTACTGGCTGGCGAACCTCAAGAGCCAGGTCCGCTTCTTCCCGACCGTCGTCGACGCGCTCGCGGACGGTTTCACGCACGTCCTCGAAGTGAGCCCGCACCCGGTGCTCGGCGCGCCCCTCGAAGAAGCCGCGCAGGGCCGCCCGGTGCTTTCGACGCTGCGCCGCGGCACCGGCCAGAAGCGCTTCCGGACCGCTCTGGCCGAACTGCACCTGCACCACGGCCGCGTCGACTGGACGCCGATCTTCTCCAACGCCCGCCGCGTCCCGCTGCCCACCTACGCCTTCCAGCACCAGCGTTACTGGCTGGCGCCGCGGACGGGCCGCCAGGACGTCGCGACCGTCGGCCTCCAGCCCGCCGAGCACGGCCTGCTCGGCGCGGTCCTGCACGCCGCCGACACCGGCGCCGTCTACCTCTCCGGCCGGCTTTCGCTCACCGCCCAGCCGTGGCTGGCCGACCACGCCCTCGGCGACACCGTCGTGCTGGCCGGGTCGGCGATGCTGGAGATGGCGGCGCACACCGGCGCCCGCCTCGGCTGCCCGCGTGTCGAGGAGCTGACCCACCAGGCGCCGCTCGTGCTCCCGGCCACCGGGGCGGTCGCCGTCCAGGTCACCGTCACCGAAGACCGCGCCTTCACCCTCGCTTCCCGCGCCGACGACGAGGAGTGGGTGGTCCACGCGACCGGCCGGCTCGCCCCGGCCGCCGCCGAACCCAGCTCCGACGAGCTCGCGACCTGGCCGCCGCGTGACGCGGAACCCCTGTCGTTGGACGACTTCTACGAGGCCATGGCGGACGCCGGCGTCCACGCCGGACCGGCCTTCCAGTGCGTCACCGCGGCCTGGCACCGCGGCGACGACGTCTTCACCGAGCTGTCGCTGCCGCAGGACCTGCACCGCGAAGCCGGCTCCTACGTCCTGCACCCGGTACTGCTCGACGGCGCGCTGCAGGGCGCGTGGTTCGGCGTGCTGGGCGACGGCGGGCGCGGCCCGTTCAGCTGGAGCGACGTCCGCTTGAGCCGCCCCGCCGGGACGACGCTGCGGGCGCGGATCCGGGCGGCCGGCGCCGACGCGCTGTCGGTGCTGGTCGCCGACGAAACCGGCGCCGAGGTCGCCGCCGTGCGCACACTGGTCATGCGCCCGGTCGGCGCCGCGCCGGTCGAGCCGCCCCTGCGCGTCGACTGGGTCACGCACCCGGAAGTCACGCGCCCGACGACGTCCGGCACCTTCGCGCTGCTGGGTGACGACGAGCTGAAGGTCGCCGCGGCCCTCGAAGCCGCGGGCGCGCAGGGCGAGCGGTACGCCGACATCGCGGCGCTGGCCCATGGCCCCGCGCCCGAGTACGTCTTCCTGTCGCTGCCGCCGCAGCCCGCGGCCACGCCGGCGGACCTCGCCGGGCAGGCCCGCGCCGCGACCACCACGATGCTCAAGACCCTCCAGGACTGGCTCGCCGAGCCGAACCTCCGGCACTCCCGGCTGGTCGTGGTCACCGCCGGCGCGGTCCGGATCGGCGACCAGGACGACGTCGACCTCACGCACGTCCCGGTCTGGGGGCTGGTGCGCTCGGCGCAGGCGGAGCACCCCGAGCGGTTCGTCCTGCTCGACACCGACGGCGCCGCCGAGTCCACCGCGGCTCTGATCGGCACGCTCCTGGGCGGGGAGAACCAGTTCGCGCTGCGCGACGGCGCCGCTTTCGTGCCCCGGCTCACCCGGATCTCCCCGCAGCCGGGCGAAACACCGCGATGGGACCGGGGAACCGTGCTGGTCACCGGCGGCCTCAAGGGTGTCGGCTCCCTGATCGCGAAGCACCTCGCCGGCACCCACGGCGTCCGCCGGCTGCTGCTGCTCGGCCGCCGCGGCCTGGACACCCCCGGCGCCGACGAGCTGGTCGCCGAACTCGCTGAGCTGGGCGCCGAAACCCAGGTGTGCGCGTGCGACGGCGCCGACCGCGACGCGCTGTCCGCCGCGCTGGCCACCGTCCCGGCCGAGCACCCGCTGACCGCCGTCGTCCACTCCGCCGGGGTGTTCGACGACGGCCTGCTCGGCGACCTCACGCCCGGCCAGGTCGAGCGCGTGTTCGCCCCCAAGGTCGACATGGCGCTGAACCTCCACGAGCTGACGGCGGACCTCGACGCGTTCGTCCTCTTCTCTTCGTTCGCCGGCACCTTCGGCGGCGCGGGCCAGGGCCCGTACGCGGCGGCCAACCTGTTCCTCGACGCGTTCGCCGCCTACCGCGTCTCCCGTGGCCTGCCCGCGACGTCGCTGGCGTGGGGACTCTGGGAAGAGCGCAGTGGCATGGCCGGGGCACTCGGCGACGCGCAGCTGCAGCGCCTGGAGGGCGGCGGGCTCGTCCCGATGACCGCCGAGCACGGCGCCGCGTTGTTCGACGCCGCATGCGCGTCGGGCGAGACCGCGCTGGTCCCCGTGCCCTTCGACCGCGCCCGGCTGCGTGCCGACGCCAAGGCGGGCGCGCTGCCGGCGATCCTCTCGGACCTGGTGCCCGCGCCGGCCAAGGGGAGTGGCGAGACGCGGACCGTGGATGCCGCCCGCTTCCGGGCCGAGCTGACCGCACTGTCCACTGAGGACCGGGAGAAGCGGCTCCTGGAGCTGGTCCGCACGACGGCCGCGTCGGTGCTCGGGCACGCCGGACCCGCCGAGGTCGGCGCGGACCGGGCGTTCAGCGCCCTGGGCGTCGACTCGCTGACCGCGCTGGAGCTGCGCAACCGCCTGACCGCGGCGACCGGGCAGCAGCTGCCCGCCGCCCTGGTCTTCGACTACCCGAACCCACGGGCCGTCGCCGGGCACCTGGCCGAAGGGCTGGCCGAGCCCGCCGCCGAAACCGCCGTCCCGCTGCTGGCCGAGCTCGACCGGCTGGAAGCGGCGCTGGCCGCGCTCACCCCCGGCTCGGTGGCCGCGCTCGGATCCGACGAGCCCGCGCTGGCCCGGATCACCGGCCGGCTGCAGGCGTTGCGCCCGCTGTGGGACGCCGCGCGCGGCGCGGGCCCGGCGTCGCTGGCCGACGCCGCCACCGACGACGACCTGCTCGACCTGCTGGGCGACCGCTTCGGCACGGCCTGACCCCCCCCCGCTTTCGAACGAGGTGCAACGCATGGACAACGAGGACAAGCTCCGCCGCTACCTCAAGCGCGCGGTCGCCGAGCTGGACGACACGCAGGCGCGGCTCGCCGACGTCGAGGCCCGCGCCACCGAGCCGATCGCGATCGTCGGCATCGGCTGCCGCTTCCCCGGCGGCGCGGACACCCCGGAGCGGTTCTGGGACCTGCTCGCCGGCGGCGTCGACACCGTCGCCGAGGTGCCGGCCGACCGCGGCTGGGACATGGACCGCCTGTACGACCCGGAGCTCAGCCGCCCCGGCACCAGCTACGTCCGCACCGGCGCGTTCCTCGACGCGGCCGGGGACTTCGACGCGGACTTCTTCGGCGTTTCGCCGCGCGAAGCCCTGACGATGGACCCGCAGCAGCGCGTCCTGCTCGAGACGTCGTGGGAGGCCATCGAGCGCGCGGGCATCGACCCGGCGTCGCTGCGTGGCGAGCGGGTCGGGGTGTTCGCCGGGACCAACGGCCAGGACTACGGAAACCTGCTCCTGCAGGCGCCCGAGGGGGAGGGCTACCTGTCCACCGGCTCGGCGGCGAGCGTCGTCTCCGGCCGGATCTCCTACACGCTCGGCCTCGAAGGCCCGTCCGTCACGGTCGACACCGCGTGCTCGTCTTCGCTGGTCACGCTGCACCTCGCCGCGCAGGCACTGCGAAGCGGCGAGTGCTCGCTGGCGCTGGCGGGCGGCGCGACCGTCGTCTGCACCACGGACCTGTTCGCCGAGTTCAGCAAGCAGGGTGGCTTGTCCCGCGACGGCCGCTGCAAGCCGTTCTCCGCGGCCGCCGACGGCTTCGGCATCGCCGAGGGCGCCGGAATGCTGCTGGTGGAACGTCTTTCCGATGCCCAGCGGCTCGGTCACCCGGTGCTGGCCGTGGTCCGCGGCAGCGCGGTGAACTCCGACGGCGCGTCCAACGGCATCACCGCCCCCAACGGCCCGTCGCAGCAGCGGGTGATCCGGACCGCGCTGGCCGCGGCCGGACTGTCCACTTCGGACGTCGACGCGGTCGAGGCGCACGGCACGGGCACGTCGCTGGGCGACCCGATCGAAGCCGACGCGCTGCTGGCCACCTACGGCCGCGGGCGTCCGGCGGACCGGCCGCTGTACCTGGGGTCGGTCAAGTCGAACGTCGGCCACACGCAGGCCGCGGCCGGTGTCGCCGGGGTGATCAAGATGGTCCTGGCCCTGCGCAACGACGTCCTGCCGCGCACGCTGCACGCCGACGAGCCCACCCCGCACGTCGAATGGACCGGCGCGGTCGCGCTGCTCACCGAGGCCCGGCCGTGGCCGGAGGCCGACCGCCCGCGTCGCGCGGCGGTGTCGTCGTTCGGGATCAGCGGCACCAACGCGCACGTGATCCTGGAGCAGGCACCCGCGACAAACGTGGTGAACGAGTCATTCACCACATCGCCGGTGCTGCCGCTGTCGGGCCGGACGCCGGAAGCGGTGCGGGCCCAGGCTTCACGGGTGCTGGAGACGGTGCGCGAGCGCCGGCTCGTCGACGTCGGGTTCTCGCTGGCCCGCAGCCGGGCCGGGCACGAACACCGCGCCGTCGTCCTCGGGAACCACGAGGACGCGCTGGCCGCACTGGCCGCCGGGGAAGCGACCGCCGACGTCGTCACCGGGTCCATTGTGGACGGCAAGCTGGCGTTCCTCTTTTCCGGGCAGGGCGCGCAGCGGCTCGGCATGGGCCGCGAGCTGTATGCGGAGTCCGAGGTCTTCGCCGCGGCGTTCGACGAGGTGCTCGCCTTGCTCGAGCCCGGTCTGCGGGACGTGATCTGGGGCGAGGACGCCGATGCGCTCAACCGGACCGGTAACACCCAGCCCGCGTTGTTCGCGATCGAGGTCGCGCTGTTCCGCCTGCTGGAGTCGGCCGGGGTCCACCCGGACTTCGTCGCCGGGCACTCGATCGGCGAGATCGCCGCGGCGCACGTCGCCGGGGTGTTGTCGCTGGCCGACGCCGCGCGGCTCGTCACCGCCCGCGGCCGCCTGATGGAGGCCCTGCCGGCCGGTGGCGCGATGATCGCGCTGCAGGTCAGTGAGGCTTCGGTCGTCCCGCTGCTCACCGAGGGCGTCGCGATCGCCGCGATCAACGGCCCCGAAGCCGTGGTGGTTTCCGGTGCCGAAGACGCGGTCGCGGCGATCGCCGAGCGGTGCGCCGGGAAGACCAAGCGGCTGCCGGTGTCGCACGCGTTCCACTCGCCGCTGATGGACCCGATGCTCGACGAGTTCCGCGCGGTGGTCGGGCAGCTGACGTTCGCCGCACCGGCGATCCCGGTGGTTTCGACGCTCACCGGCGGCGACGCGGACCTGACCGAGCCCGAGTACTGGGTGCGGCACGTGCGGGAAGCGGTCCGGTTCGCCGACGGCGTCGCGACGCTGCGCGAGGCCGGTGTCCGGACGTTCCTGGAGCTGGGCCCCGACGGCGCGTTGTCGTCGCTGGTCGAGGGCGCGGTGCCGGCGTTGCGGAAGAAGGTCGACGAGCCCCGCGCGCTGCGGTCGGCCCTCGCGCGGCTGCACGTGGCCGGGGTGCGGGTGGCTTGGGACTTCGCCGGGGGCCGGCTGGTCGACCTGCCGACGTACCCGTTCCAGCACAAGCACTTCTGGCTGAACCCGGGCGAGGCGGGCGGCGACGCGGACGCGTTCGGCCAGGCGGCGGCCGCGCACCCGCTGCTGGGCGCGACGCTCGCGTTGCCGGACGGCGGCCTGGTCGCGACGGGCCGGCTGTCGTTGCGGAGCCACCCGTGGCTCGCGGACCACGTGGTGCTGGGGACGGTCATCCTGCCGGCCACCGCGTACATCGACCTGGCCCTGCACGTCGGCGGCGGCGCGGAGCTGGCGGAGCTGACGCTGGCGGCGCCGTTGGCGCTCCCGGAGACGGGCGCGGTGGTGGTCCGGCTGTTCGTGGGCCCACCCGACGAGGACGGCCGCCGGCCGCTGCGCCTGGACTCCCGCCCGGCAGCGGAAGAAGAGGAGTGGACCGCCCACGCGACCGGGTTCCTGTCCCCGGCCAAGGACTCTTCGTTCGAGCCGCTGACCGAATGGCCGCCCGCCGGAGCGGAGCCCGTCTCCCTCGACGGCCTCTACGACCGCATCGCCGACTCCGGCCTCACCTACGGCCCCGGCTTCCGCGGCGTCCGCCACGCCTGGCGCGGTGACCAGGAGATCTTCGCCGAAGTCGCCCTGCCCGAGCACGTCCGCGCCGACGCCGCCCGCTTCGGCCTGCACCCCGCTCTCCTCGACGCCGCCCTCCACCCGGCCGTCGGCATCCCCGGCCTCCTCGCCGACGCCGCCGACGCCGGTCTGCCGTTCTCCTGGACCGGCGTCCGCCTGTACCGGACCGGCGCCGACACCCTGCGCGTCCGGCTGGCCGCCACCGGCACCCGCGGCCTCACCGTCGAAGTCACCGACACCGACGGCAACCCCGTCGCCCAGGCCGATTCGCTCGTCTCGCGGCCGCTGTCGCCCGAACTGATCACCACCGCGAAGAGCGACGCCCTCTTCACCGTCGACTGGGTGCCCGTCCAGGCCGCCCAGCCACCACGGCACCGCGTCGCCCTCGCCACCACCGACGACGATCCAGCCCAGGCCTTCGCCGACCTCGGCTCCTTCGCGAACCTGCAGGCCCTCCTCGCCGAGCTGGACGACGACCTCCCCGCGCCCAGCATGGTCTTCACCTCGCTGCCGGGGACCGACCCGCACGCCGCCGCCGAGCAGGCCCTCGACCTCGTGCAGGCCTGGCTCGCCGACGCCCGGCTGGCCGGCGCGCAGCTCGTCTTCGTCACCACCGGCGCCGTGGCCACCGCGGCCGAGGACGTCCCCGGCCTCGCCCACTCGACCGTCTGGGGCCTGGTCCGCGCCGCGCAGTCGGAGAACCCGGGCCGGTTCGTCCTCCTGGACACCGACGGCTCGGCGCCGGTCCTCGCCACCGACGAACCCCAGCTCGCGATCCGCGGTGACCGGCTCCTCGCCCCGCGGCTCGCGAAGACGCCGGCACCCGAGGCCAAGCGCCTCGAAGGCCCGGTCCTGATCACCGGCGGCACCGGCGGCCTCGGCTCGATCGTCACCCGCCACCTGATCGCCGACGGCGTCCGCGACCTGGTCCTGGCCTCCCGCCGCGGCCCGGACGCCCCGGGTGCGGCGGAGCTCCAGGACCTCGGCGCCGAGGTCGTCGCCTGCGACGTCGCCGATCGGGAAGCCGTCGAGAAGCTGGTCGCGGCCCACGACTTCAAGAGCGTCATCCACACCGCCGGCGTCCTCGACGACGGCCTGGTCACCAACCTCACCCCCGACCAGCTGCACAAGGTCCTGCGGGCCAAGGTCGACGCGGTCCGGAACCTGCACGACCTCGTCGGCGACGTCGACGCGTTCGTCCTGTTCTCCTCGGCCTCGGGGGTCCTCGGCAGCCCCGGCCAGGCGAACTACGCGGCCGCCAACGCCTACGTCGACGCCCTCGCCCAGCACCGCCGCGCCACCGGGAAGCCCGCGCACTCGCTCGCGTGGGGCTCCTGGGAGCACACCGGCGGCGGCATGACGAGCACCCTCGCCGAAGGCGACCGCGGCCGCATCAACCGCACCGGCGTCCTCCCGCTGTCCATCGAGGACGGCCTGAAGCTGCTCGACCAGAGCCTCGGCAGCGACCTCCCGCTGCTCGTCCCGATGCGCCTCGACCTGCCGACCCTGCGCGCGAAAGCCGGCGACGGCGTCCCGGCCCTCCTGCGCGGCCTCATCCGCGTCCCGGCCAAGAAGGCGTCGCTTTCACGTGAAAGCGACGCCCTCGGGAAGCTGACCGGGTTGAGTGGGGAGGAGCGGGCGAAGGCGTTGCTGGACCTGGTGCGGACGCAGGCCGCGCTCGCGCTCGGGCACAGCGGGCCGGCCGACGTCGGCGCCGAGCGGGGCTTCCTCGACCTCGGCTTCGACTCGCTGACCGCCGTCGAGCTGCGCAACCAGCTCGACGCGGCCACCGGCCTGCGCCTGCCGGCCACGCTGATCTTCGACTACCCGAACCCGGCCGCGCTGGCCAAGTTCCTCGACACCGAGCTGCCCAGCGCCGAAGCGGAGGCCGGCGGCGCCCTGCGTGCCGCGCTCGACGGGCTCGAAGGCCTGCTGAAGGCCGTCGACGCGGAAGACGCCCAGAAGGCCGCCACCCGGCTGCGGGCCTTGGCCGCCGCCTGCGGGCCGGCCGACGAGCGGGCCGAGCTGGACTCGGCGACCGCGGAAGAACTGTTCGACCTGCTCGACCACGAGCTGGACAGCTAGGAGTCCCCGGTGCCGAACGAAGACAAGTACCTCGAATACCTGAAGCGCGCCACGGCGGACCTGCGCGAAACGCGCCGCCGCCTGCGCGAGGTCGAAGAGGCGAGCCGGGAGCCCATCGCGATCGTCGGGATGGCCTGCCGCTTCCCGGGTGGCGTCCGCACCCCCGAGCAGCTCTGGCGGATCGTCGCCGACGGCGTCGACGCGGTCGGCGAGTTCCCGGCCGACCGCGGCTGGGACCTGGCCGAGCTGCACGACCCGACGTCGACCCGGCCGGCCACGAGCTACATCAAGACCGGCGGCTTCCTCGACGACGTCGCCGACTTCGACCCCGCGTTGTTCGGCATCTCGCCGCGCGAGGCCCTGGCCATGGACCCGCAGCAGCGGCTGCTGCTCGAAACGTCGTGGGAAGCCCTGGAACGCGCGGGCATCGACCCGACGTCGTTGCGCGGCAGCCGGACCGGCGTGTTCGCCGGGATGATGTACCACGACTACCACACCCGCCTTGGCCGGGTTTCCGAGGAACTGGAGAACTTCCTCGGCAACGGCAACTCCGGCGCGGTCGCCGCCGGCCGCGTCTCCTACACCTTCGGGTTCGAGGGCCCGGCGCTGACCGCCGACACGGCCTGCTCGTCGTCGCTGGTCACCCTCCACTTGGCGGTGCAGGCGCTGCGCAACGGCGAATGCTCCTTGGCGCTCGCGGGTGGCGTCGCGATGATGGCCATCCCGGAGCCGTTCATCCAGTTCAGCCGCCAGCGCGCGCTGGCCAAGGACGGGCGCTGCAAGGCGTTCGCCGACGCCGCCGACGGCACCGGCCTGTCCGAAGGCGCCGGAATGCTGCTGGTGGAAAGGCTTTCCGACGCCCAGCGCCTCGGCCACCCGATCGTCGCGGTGATCCGCGGCACCGCGGTCAACCAGGACGGCGCGAGCAGCGGCCTCACCGCACCGAACGGGCCGTCGCAGCAACGCGTGATCCGGCAGGCCCTGGCCAACGCCGGCCTGGAAGCCGCCGACGTCGACACCGTCGAGGGCCACGGCACCGGCACCTCGCTCGGCGACCCGATCGAGGCCCAGGCCGTCCTGGCCACCTACGGCCGCGAACACCGGCCGGACAAGCCGCTCTACCTCGGCTCGCTCAAGTCGAACCTCGGCCACACCCAGGCCGCGGCCGGGGTCGGCGGGATCATCAAGATGGTCCTGGCCATGCGCCACGGCGTGCTCCCGGCCACCCTGCACGTCGACCGTCCGTCGTCCAAAGTGGACTGGACGGCGGGCTCGGTCGAGCTGCTCACCGAAGCCCGCGACTGGGTTTCCGACGGTCCGCGCCGCGCCGGGATCTCGTCGTTCGGCATCAGCGGGACGAACGCGCACGTCATCGTCGAAGAGCCGCCGGCCGCCGAACCGGTCGAGCGCGTGGCGGCAACGCGGGCGCACACGCCGTGGGTGCTGTCCGGCAAGACCGCCGACGCCCTGCGTGCCCAGGCCGGCCGGCTCGCCGCCCATCTCGAAGAGCACCCCGAGACCGACCCCGCGGCCGTGGCGGCCACGCTGGCCCGCGGGCGCGCGCGGCTCGACCACCGCGCGGTGGTCCTGGCCGAGACCGGCTCGAACCCGCTGGCGGCACTGCGTTCGCTCGCCGAGGGCGCCAAGTCCCCGGACGTCGTCACCGGCACCGGCACCGACGGCGCGCTCGCCGTCCTGTTCTCCGGCCAGGGCTCGCAGCGCCCGGGCATGGGTCGCGAGCTGTACGGCCGGTTCGCCGCGTTCACCACCGCCTTCGACGAGACCTGCGCCGCGCTGGACGAGCACACGGCGGTCGGCGTCAAGTCCCTGGTCTTCGCCGAGCCTGGCAGCCCGGAAGCCGAGCTGCTGTACCAGACCGAGCACACGCAGCCCGCGTTGTTCGCCATCGAGGTCGCGCTCTACCGGCTCCTGGAGTCCTTCGGCGTCCGCCCGGACTTCCTCGTCGGCCACTCGATCGGCGAGCTGACCGCCGCGCACCTCGCCGGCGTGCTCTCCCTCGAAGACGCGGCCGGGCTCGTCGTGAAGCGCGCGCAGCTCATGCAGACCCTCCCGCCGACCGGCGCGATGGCCACCCTCGCCGCCACGCCGGACGACCTCGGCGAGCTGCCCGGGACCGTCTCGATCGCCGCGGTCAACAGCCCCGACTCGCTGGTGATCTCGGGCGATCGTGACGCCGTCACGGCCATCGTCGAGGAGTGGAAAGCCCGCGGCCGCAAGGCGAAGGCGCTCAAGGTCAGCCACGCCTTCCACTCACCGCACACCGAGGCGATCCTGCCGGCGTTCCGCGCCTACGCGGCCACGCTGACCTACCACGAGCCGCGCATCCCGGTGATCTCCGACGTCACGGGTGAGCTGGCCGATCAGCTCACCGACCCGGACTACTGGACCCGGCACATCCGCGAAGCCGTCCGGTTCGGGCCCGCGATCGAGACCCTGGCCGCCCGGGGCGTCACCGGCTTCCTCGAGGTCGGCCCGGACACGACGCTCACCACGCTCGCCGGGCACACCCTCGGCGCCGGCGACCACGCCACCGCGGCGATGCTGCACCCGGGCAAGCCCGAGGAACGCAGCGTGCTCGACGCACTGTCCACTTTGGTCGCGAAGACCGCGGTCCGGCCCGACCTGGGCGCGTGGCTGCCCGAACGCGAAACCGCCGCGCTGCCGACGTACGCGTTCCAGCACAAGCGGTATTGGCTCGACGCGACGGACACCGGCGGCAACGTCGCGACCGCCGGGCTGGGCGCCGCCGGGCACCCGCTGCTCGGCGCGGCGACCGGCCTCGCGGGCGGCGACGGCTACCTGTTCACGGGCCGCCTGTCGACGGCGACCTCGCCGTGGCTGGCCGAGCACGTCGTGCTGGGCAACGTCCTGCTCCCGGCGACCGCGTACGTCGACATCGCGCTGCACACGGGCGCACACGTCGGCGCGGAGCACCTCGCCGAGCTGACCCTCGCGGCGCCGCTGGTCATCCCGGAAGACGGCGCGGTCCGCCTGCAGGTGCTCGCCGCCCCGGCCGACGACGAGGGCCGCCGCGAGCTGACTGTGCATTCCCGCGCCGAGCGCGCCGAGGACGACGAGCCGTGGCAGCTGCACGCCACCGGCCTGCTCGCCCCGCAGCCGGCGGCGCGGCCCGGCGCCGGTCTGTCGGCCGGGGCCGAGTCTGCCGCCGACCCGGCCGCCGCGGCTCGGCCTGCC
>NZ_JAMXQV010000047.1 GCF_024703995.1 Amycolatopsis iheyensis
ACTCACCCGTTCGCCACTCATCCCCGGCCGAAACCGGTTCAGCGTTCGACTTGCATGTGTTAAGCACGCCGCCAGCGTTCGTCCTGAGCCAGGATCAAACTCTCCAACAATGAACAGTTTAATCGAGGCAATTTAATGCTCTCAAAGGAACCTCATACGAGGTTCAATACATAAGCTCTACTGGCTTAGTTCACTAGCACACTGTTGAGTTCTCAAGCAACACACCCCGAGTCGCACCGCCGTCCAGCGGCCTTACTCGAAGCGAGTTATTTCTAGCAGTTTGTGTGGGACACCCACTCAATCGCGGTGAGCGAGAGCTTGGTTCGTGTCCCCGCCGCTCGGTTTCCCTGGCGACTTGGAGAACTTTACATGCCCGGAAAGGGCCCGAAACAGGGGGGTCCCTTAACAAGATCAGCGCAGGTCAGACCCCGTGACGAAGCCCGTCCGCGACCCAGTCTGCACCCGCCGGCCCCGGAGCGCCAGAGGAAGCGTCCGGGAAAACATTGCTCCGAGTACATTGCACCGTATTGCACCGCGCCAAAGCTCCGCCTAGCGTCGGCCGCATGACACTCGCCCACGACGACCTCGGCCCGAAGCACGGCCGGCCGGTCCTCCTCGTCCACGGCCACCCCTTCGACCGCTCCATGTGGCGTCCCCAAGCCGAGTACCTCGCCGAGCGCGGCCACCGCGTCATCACCCCCGACCTCCGCGGCTTCGGCGACTCCCCGGGCAGCGGAACCAAGACCACCCTCGACGTCTTCGCGGACGACCTCGTCGACCTCGCCGACCACCTCGGCCTCGCGAGGTTCGTCCTGGGCGGCCTCTCCATGGGCGGCCAGATCGTCATGCAGCTGCTCGAGGCCCACCCGGACCGCGCCGAAGCCGTCCTCCTCGCCGACACCTTCCCCTGCCTCGACACCCCGGACGCGAAACAGGCCCGCTATGACACCGCCGACCGGATCACCGAGGAGGGCATGAGCGCCTACGCCGACGAGCTGCTCCCCAAGATGATCTCGAAACAGACGCGCGAGACCAGGCCGGACGTCGAGGCCCACGTCAGACGCATGATGCGCGACGCGCCGCGGGAAGGAGCCGCGGCCGCGCTGCGAGGACGCGCCGAACGCCCCGACTACACACCCGGCCTGCGCAAGATCGACGTCCCCACCCTGGTGGTCGTCGGCAGCGAGGACGAGTTCACCCCCGTAAGAGACGCCGAACGGATCCACCGGGAGATCGGGGCTTCGACCCTGGTGGTCGTCGAGGGCGCGGGCCACCTGCCTAACCTGGAGCGCGAGACCGAGTTCAACGAGGCACTCGACACCTTCCTGACGCAAAGCGGAGCCACGCCATGACCCAGCAGCAGACCGTGTTCGTGACCGGCGCCAGCGCCGGCTTCGGTGACGCCATCGCGCGCCGGTTCGTCGCCGAGGGCGCCCGCGTCGTCGCCGTCGCCCGCAGCGCGGACAAGCTCGAGAAGCTGGCCGGCGAGCTCGGCGACGCCGTCCTGCCCGTCACGCTCGACGTCAGCGACCCCGACGCCGTCCAGGCCGCCGTCCACAACCTCCCCGAAGAGTGGCAAGTGGACGTCCTGGTCAACAACGCCGGACTGGCGAAGGGCCTCGAGCCCGCGCACAAGGCCGTCCTCCAAGACTGGGACGAGATGATCGCGACCAACGTCCGCGGCCTCGCGCACGTCACGCGCGCGCTGCTGCCCGGCATGGTCGAGCGCGGCCGCGGCCACGTGATCAACATCGGCTCGATCGCCGGCACCTACCCCTACCCCGGCGGCAACGTCTACGGCGCGACCAAGGCGTTCGTCCACCAGTTCAGCCTCAACCTGCGCAGCGACCTGCACGGCACCGGCGTCCGGGTGACGAACGTCGAGCCCGGCATGGTCGGCGGCACGGACTTCTCGAAGGTCCGCTTCGACGGCGACCAGGGCAAGGCCGACAAGGTCTACGAGGGCACCACGCCGCTGACCGCCGACGACGTCGCCGAGTCCGTCTTCTGGGCCGCGAACCAGCCGCCGCACGTGAACATCAACGTCATCGAGCTGATGCCGGTGGTGCAGAGCTTCTCCGCGCTGCAGATCTACCGGGAGTCCTGAAACAGCGAGAACAGCGCCTGCTGCGCCGGGTCCCGCTCGGTCGGCAGGCGCTTCGTCCGCGGCCGCCCGCCGGTCGACGGGTACCGCAGCACCAGCTCGCCGACGCCGGCCAGCTGGTCGAGCAGCTCGCGCACGGACAGGTTCATCCCGGCCCGGTCGGCCTCGCGCCGCATCAGGTGGGTGACGGTCGCGGCGAGCACCGACACGAGCCCGTGCGCGGCGATCCGCGGCGGTGTCCACTCCCAGCGCGGGGCCGGCCCGGTGATCGCGGGGCCGGTCAGCCAGCGGAACGTCGATTCGAGGTGGGTGCGGGCCCGGTAGGCCGTGACGACGTCGCCGACCGGCCAGTCCCGGTCGGTGACCAGCACCTGCTTGCCGAAGAACTCGTCGTCGAGCCGGGCGATGGCCGCGGTGTCGACGCGCCGTTCCAGCCGGATCCCGCCCGGCCGGTTCCCGCTCAGCGTGGCGGTGAGCACGCGCTCGATGCGCCGGCCCCGCGTCACCCGGCCGATTTCGGCGTGCACCTGCGCGCGATCGCCGCGGTGGGTGCCGGCGGCCAGCGCCGCGGCCAGGCCGTCCAGCTCGCGGGTGGTGGTGGCCAGCTCGTCGGCGAACGCCCGGGACTGGGCCGCGTGCAGGGTCGCCGAGTGGGTCAGGACCACCCGGCGGCGGACACCGTCGACCAGCGCGTGCGTGTCCAGCGCGGTGAGCCCGGCGAACCGCTCGGGGTCGACGGGCTTGCGGGCGGACGCGGGCTGGGTCAGCAGCTCCGGGTGGTCGGTCAGCGGCACCGAGCCGACGAACCCGCTGCGGGAACCGAGGTCGAGCTGCGCGGCCTGCCCGGCGTGGAAGACCAGCGTGGCCGGGCCCAGCTCGCCGGTCAGCGCGGCGAACGTCGGGGCGTTGTCGCGGCGGTACAGCCGCGAGGCCAGCGGGATGGCGCCGTCGCGGGTGACGCGCAGCCCCACGCCGGCGAGCACCTCCCGGCAGGCCGAGGGCAGCGTGCAGTCCGCGGGGGCGAACACGGCGAACTGCGGGACGTCGACGGCGAGGGCCTCGTGGTCGTCGAGCGTCTCGAGGACGGCGGTGGAAACGGTCTCCTCGATGCCCGCGATCCGCGCCGGGGTCAGGCGTTCCAGCGCCCGCCACAGACCGTCCACTGTGGAGAGCCGGACCAGGTTCGCGGCCGGGCTCGCCGCCCACCACTGCCCGATCGGCGTCGCCGGCGCGGTCGCGCGGTGCAGCACCGCGACCGCCAGGCTCAGCCCGAGCGAAGGCTTCGACCGCACGACCTCGTCGACCCGGCGGACGAAGTCCAGCCGGGTGAGGGTCGCCCACACCGCGGCGACGTCCCCGTACGTCCGGTACGAAGCCGACGCTGGTTCGCCGCCCGGGACGGCGCGGGCGATCTCCTCGGCCGTCCCGAGGTAACGCTGGGTCACGACCCGGGGCTTGCCGTCGACCCGGGCGGACTCCGCCAGGTAGTAGTACGTCCGTCCGCCGATCTTCTTGCCGACCACCGATGCCACCCTTTAGGTAATACACGCCACCAGGCTGATCGACAACCACGTCGGCACGGTGACCTGCGACGACGATCACGACCGGGTCCAACCCCGGCCGCGTGCGGAACACACACTGGCTGCTCGCGCGACGCCGGACCTAGCGTGGGCGGAATGGGACCCGAACCCGACGCCACCACCCCGACCGCCTCCGCGATGCGCCGTGCGCTCGCCCGGGCGCGTGACGGGAAAACACTCGACGTAGCCGAGGCGGCCGTCCTGCTGCACGCCCGCGGCGAAGACCTGGGGAAGCTTTCCGAGTACGCGTCGCGCATCCGCGACGCCGGCCTGGCCGAGGCGGGCCGCGCCGGCATCATCACCTACAGCCGCAAGGTGTTCATCCCGCTGACGCGGCTGTGCCGCGACCGCTGCGGCTACTGCACGTTCGTCACCGTCCCGGGCCGGCTCGAATCGCCGTTCCTCTCGCCCGACGAGGTCCTCGACATCGCCCGCAAGGGCGCGGAGATGGGCTGCAAGGAAGCCCTGTTCACCCTCGGCGACCGGCCCGAGGACCGCTGGAAGGCCGCGCGCGAGTGGCTGGACGCGCACGGCTACGACGACACGCTGTCCTACGTCCGCGCGATGGCGATCCGGGTGCTGGAGGAGACCGGCCTGCTGCCGCACCTCAACCCGGGGGTGCTGTCCTGGCAGGACTTCCAGCGGCTCAAGCCGGTCGCGCCGTCGATGGGCATGATGCTCGAGACCACCGCGACCCGGCTGTGGAGTGAGAAGGGCGGCCCGCACTACGGGTCACCGGACAAGGACCCCGCGGTCCGGCTGCGGGTGCTCGAGGACGCCGGGCGCAGCTCAGTCCCGTTCACCACGGGTGTCCTCATCGGCATCGGCGAAACGTTCGAGGAGCGCGCCGACGCGCTGTTCGAGATCCGCAAGGTCGCCAAGACCTACGGCGGCATCCAGGAAGTCATCGTCCAGAACTTCCGGGCCAAGCCGGACACGAAGATGCGCGCGACGCCGGACGCCGACCTCGAAGAGCTGGCGGCGAACATCGCCGTCGCGCGGCTGGTGCTCGGCCCGAAGATGCGCATCCAGGCGCCCCCGAACCTGATCGGCGCCCAGTACGACCTGATGATCCGCGCCGGTATCGACGACTGGGGCGGTGTCTCGCCGCTGACCCCGGACCACGTCAACCCGGAACGCGCCTGGCCGCAGATCGACGAGCTCGCCCGCCGGACCGAAAAGGCCGGCTTCGAGCTCAAGGAGCGGCTGACCATCTACCCGGAGTACGTCAAGGCCGGCGAGCCGTGGCTGGACCCGCGGATCACGCGGCACGTCGCGGCGCTCGTCGACTACGACACCGGGATGGCGCGTGAAGGCGCGATGCCGGTCGGCATCCCGTGGCAGGAGCCGGACGGCGGCTGGCAGGAGTCCGGCCGCACCGACCTGCACACCGAGATCGACACCACCGGCCGCACCGAGGACCGGCGCAGCGACTTCGACTCCGTGTACGGGGACTGGAAGGAGATCGGCGACCGGATCAAGACCGGGCCGCAGAAGTTCGACACGGACATCCTGGAAGCGTTGCGCAGCGCGGAAAAGGACCCGGCCGGGCTCTCCGACGACGCCGCGCTGGCGCTGCTGCACGCCGACGGCAAGGAACTGGACGCCTTCACGCGGCTCGCCGACGACCTGCGGCGCGAGACCGTCGGCGACGACATCACGTTCGTCGTCACGCGGAACATCAACTTCACCAACGTCTGCTACACGGGTTGCCGCTTCTGCGCCTTCGCGCAGCGTCGCACCGACGCCGACGCGTACACGCTTTCGCTGGAGCAGGTCGGCGACCGCGTCGACGAGGCGTGGGCCGCGGGCGCGACCGAGATCTGCATGCAGGGCGGCATCCACCCGGACCTGCCGGGCACCGCGTACTTCGACCTCGCGGCCGAGGTCAAGCGGCGGCAGCCGGAGATCCACCTGCACTCCTACAGCCCGATGGAGGTCGTGAACGGTGCTTCGCGGACCAACCTGTCGCTGAAGGACTGGCTGATCAAGGCCAAGGAAGCCGGCGTCGACTCGCTGCCGGGCACCGCGGCGGAGATCCTCGACGACGACGTCCGCTGGGTGCTCACCAAGGGCAAGCTGCCGACGTCGGAGTGGATCAAGGTCGTCACCACCGCGCACGAAGTCGGGCTGCCGACGACGTCCACGATGATGTACGGCCACGTCGACACGCCCGCGCACTGGGTCGCGCACCTCAAGCTCCTCGCGCGGCTGCAGCGCGAAGGCCTGGAGAAGCACGGGCGACGCGGCTTCAGCGAGTTCGTGCTGCTGCCGTTCATCCACCAGAGCTCACCGATCTACCTGGCCGGGCTCGCCCGCGCCGGGGCGACCGTGCGGGAGAACCGCGCGGTGCACGCACTCTCGCGGCTCCTGCTGCACGGCATGATCGACAACATCCAGAGCTCCTGGGTGAAGCTCGGTGTCGAGGGCAGCCGCGCGGTGCTGCAGGGCGGCGTCAACGACATCGGCGGCACGCTGATGGAGGAGACGATCAGCCGGATGGCGGGCGCGTCGAACGGGTCGTACAAGACGATCAGCGACATGCGCGAGATGGTCGAACCACTCGGCCGCCCGCTCGTCCAGCGCACCACGGGCTACGGCCGGCCGTCGGCCGAGCGCGTCGCCGCCGCGGAGGCTTCGGACGGCGTCGCGACCGCGGTGCGCAAGCCGCTGCTGCCGCTGCTGACTCCGTGAGGTGGTAGCGGGCGCCTCGCGGGGCGCCCGCTACCCTTGCGCCGCATGGGGGTTTCTCGCTTCGCACCACTGCTCGTTCTCGCGTTCCTGGCCGGCTGCGGCACTCCGCCGCCGCCCGCGCCGACGCCCACACCGCCCCCGAGCCCGAGCCACACCCCACCGCCGGCCACCGGACTGTCGCTTTCGGTCGGCCAGGTCGAGGCCGGGCTGGGCCACCGCGCGAGCGTGCTGACGCTGACCAACCTGGACAGCGTGCCGCGCAAGGTCACCGGCTACCCGGACGTGAAGGTCCTGGCGGGCGACGGATCACCACTCGACGTCAAGGTGCTGCACGAGACGTCCTACTTCGCACCCGACCCGGGCCCGCAGGACCTGACGCTCCAACCCGGTCAGAAAGCCCTGTCCGTGCTCGCCTGGTCGGCGACCGTGACCAGCGGCGACCCGCACACCGGCGCGGCGATCTCGGTCGTCTCGATCCCCGGCGAAGCCGCGCAGGAGCAGCCGCTGGAGACCGACCTCGGCACCACGGACACCGTCAAGCTCAGCGCGTGGGCCACCGAGATCGGCCATTGACAACCCTGTGTCACCGCTCACAAACCGCCGGTTGACCAACCGGGGTCTGTGCTAACTCTGTTCCTTCACCCGCCGGAAGGGACTTTCGATGAGCACCTCCGTGGCCCCCCTGGAAATGGTCGACACCGACCGCTACCCGCTCACCGAACCGGACAGTCCCGCCTGGCGCGACACCGTGGACCGCACCCGGGCCGATCTCGCCGACGTCGGCTGCAGCGTCCTCGCCGACTTCGTCCGCCCCGAGCTGCACGACCTCCTGCGCGCCGAGTGCGCCGCGCTCGAAGCCCACGCCCACACCAAGATCGAGCAGGTCAACGCCTACAACACCGCGATCGGCGAGCCGCTGCCCGAAGACCACCCTGGCCGGCTGATCATGGAGCGCGGCAACGCCTTCGTGGCGCGTGACCGCATCCCCGCGTCGTCGCTCATCAGCCGGCTCTACACCAGCCCGGTGTTCCAGCGGTTCGTCGCGGACTGCTTCGGCCTGCCGGAACTGCACGAGCTCGCCGATCCGCTGTCCGGGCTGACGCTCAACGTCATCGCGCCCGGCCGGGCGCACCCGTGGCACTTCGACACCAACACCCACACCGTCAGCATGCTGACCCAGGCCGCCGACGCGGGTGGGACCTTCGAGTACTGCCCGAACATCCGGACCGCCACCGATGAGCACTTTCCCGCCGTTCGCGGCGTCCTGACCGGCGAAAACACCGCTCCGGTGCGGCGGCTCGGCCTCCGTCCGGGTGATCTCCAGCTGTTCAAGGGCCGCTTCGCCTTGCACCGGGTCAGTACGGTGAAGGGCGAGATCGCGCGGCATTCCGCGATCTTCGCCTACAGCGAGCGTCCGGGGGTCATCGGCAGCGCGGAGCGGACCAGGCAGCTTTTCGGCCGGGTTCTCCCCGCCCACCTTGCGGGCCGCTCCGCCCGCGGCGACGAGCTGCTCGACTAGATCAGGAGCCTGGCCTGTGCCTTTCGACTCGACCGGCAAGATCTCGTTCGACGACATCTACACCGCGCCCGACCCGCGGCCGTTCTTCGGCACGCTGCGCCGCGTGGACTACCACATCCCCGAGCTGGCGAAGCCGTACTTCGCCAAGCTGATCGACGAACACCCCGCCGAGCGCCCGACCGTGCTCGACGTCGGGTGCTCCTACGGCGTCAGCTCCGCGCTCCGGCGCTGCGACGCCACGATGGACGACCTCTACGCGCACTACACCGACCCGGCCGTGCTCGCCCTGGACCATGCGGCGCTGGTCGAGGCGGACCGGGCGCGCGCCCACGTCGACGATCTCCCGTTCTACGGCTTGGACGCGTCGGCGCCGGCACTCGAGTACGCGGTATCGGCCGGCTTCCTCGACGGCTCAATCCACGCCGACTTCGAGCGCGACGACCCCGACGCGGCCCAGCAGAAGCTGCTCGACGACGTCGACCTCGTGATCTCGACCGGCTGCGTCGGGTACGTCACCGAGAAGACGCTGACCCGGATCGCCCGCGGCGCGCGGCCGTGGATGGCGCACTTCGTGCTGCGGATGTTCTCCTACGAGCCGGTCGCGGACAGCCTGGCGGAGCTGGGCTACGAAACCGCTCAGGTGCCGGGGGTGTTCCGGCAGCGGCGGTTCGCCTCCGAAGCGGAGCGGACCCAGATCCTCGACACCCTGGACAGCGTCGGCGTCGACCCGGCCGGCGTGGAGTCCGACGGCTGGCTCTACGCCCAGTTGTTCGTTTCCCGACCCGAACGCGCGGACGCGCTCGCGGCCGCGCTGGAAAACTTCGACGAAGAAGGATGACCGTGAGCAGTCCGGAATGGTCCACCCGCACCTTCGGCAACGAGGACCGGCTCCCCCGCGTCCCCGTCCCCACGCTGGAGGACAGCCGCCGCCGCTTCCTCGAATGGTGCGCGCCGCTGCTGACGCCGGACGAGCTGGCGGAGACCGAAGCGGCGCTCGCGGAGTTCCTGGCCGGCGCCGGGCCCGAGCTGCAGGCGGCGCTCGAGGAGTACGACCGCTCGCCCGGCGTGCGGTCCTGGCTCGACACGTTCTGGCCGTACCGCTACCTCGGCCGCCGCGACCGGATCGCGCTCAACGCCAACTTCTTCTTCCTGTTCCAGGACTCCCCGCTCGGCCAGGTGGAGCGCGCGGCCGAGCTGACCGCGTCCGCTGTGGACTACAAGCTCAAGCTCGACGAGCAGCTGGTGCCGCCGGTGCTGCTGCGGGGCACGCCGCAGTCGATGGTGCAGCACCAGTACCTGTTCTCGGCGACGCGCATCCCGGGCGAGCTGCTCGACACCGTGCGCACGCGGTTCCCGTCGCCCGAGCGGCACATCGTCGTGTTCTCGAAGGGCACGCCGTTCCGGATGGACGTCCTCGCCGAGGACGGGCGCCCGTACTCGCCGGCGCAGCTCGCGGACGGGCTGCACGCGATCCTCAAGGACGACCACGGCGCCGAAGTCCCCGCCGGGTACTTCACGACGAAGGCCCGCCCGGAATGGGCTGCGTCGCGTGCCTCGTTGCTCGAAGCCGGCAACGCGGAAGCCCTGGAGACCATCGAGACCGCGCTGTTCTGCGTGTGCCTGGACGACTTCACGCCGTCGGACGCCCTCGAAGCCGGTGACCGGCTGCTGCACGGGGACAACCGCTGGTACGACAAGGCCGTCTCGCTCGTCGTGTTCGAGGACGGCACCGCGGGGATCAACGTCGAGCACTGCGAGCTCGACGGCACCACGATCCTCGGCTTCACCGACGCGCTGCTGAGCGGTTCGCGGGCTTCGCGGGAGCCCGCGGAAGGCGTCCCCGGTCACGAGGTCGTCGAGTTCACGCTGACCGACGCCCTGCGCGAAGACGCGCGCGCGGCCGGAGCGGCCTTCCGGGCCTACGCGGACGCGACGGCGACGCAGGCGGTGTCGTTCGATTTCGGCGCGAACCGCGCGAAGGAGCTGGGGATGTCCCCAGACGCCTTCGCGCAGATGTCATACCAGCTGGCGCACCGCCGGGCGAAGGGCCTCACCGGCGCGACGTACGAGTCGATCGCCACCCGGCAGTTCCGGAACGGCCGCACCGAGGCGATGCGCGTCGTGACGCCCGAGGTCGTCCGCTTCGCCGACGTCATGACTTCCGACGCTTCGGCCGACCAGAAGCGGGAAGCGTTCCGCGCGGCGGCGGCGAAGCACGTCGCGCGGGCGAAGGAGTGCCAGGCCGGGGACGCGCCCGAGCAGCACCTGTGGGAGCTGCAGCTGATCGGGAAACGTCGCGGTGACACCGAGGTCCCGGCGTTCTTCACCTCGCCGGGCTGGCTGAAGACGCGGAACGACTACCTGAGCACCAGCTCGGCACCGTCGGTCAACATCCAGTACTTCGGCTTCGGCTCGACGAGCCCGCAGTGCATCGGCGTCGCGTACGTGCTGCTGCCGGACCGCTGGAACATCTACCTCAGCACGCCGAAGCACGTGTCGGCCGAGATGCACCGCTTCGCCGACGAGCTCGCCGTCGCAGTGCGGGAGCTGCAGGAGCTACTGGCCGAGTAGCCGGCGCAACCACGTCAGCCGGGCGGCCCGCGCCGCCCGGCTGATCGCCGCTTCGGGCACCAGCGAGTCCGCCCCGTGGAAGCCACCCGGCCACACGTGCAGCTCCGCGTCACCGCCGGCCCGCCAGAGCCGGCTCGCGTAGGCGACGACCTCGTCGCGGAACGTCTCGGCCGTGCCGACGTCCAGGAAGGTCGGCGGCAGCCCGGCCAGGTCCGTGGCGCGAGCCGCGGCCGCGTAGGCCGGGACGTCTTCGGTGCCGCGGCGGTCGCCGAGGTACGCGATCCAGCCGACATTGTTCGCCGTGCGGTCCCACAGACCCAGGCCGTCGAGGTCGATCGCCGACGGCGAGTCGTTGCGGTCGTCGAGCATCGGGCACAGCAGCAGCTGGCCCGCGATGGCCGGGCCGCCGCGGTCGCGGGCCAGCAGCGTCGTGCCCGCGGCCAGGCCGCCACCGGCGCTGACGCCGCCGACCACGAGCGGGCCGGCGACGTGCTCGACCGTCCACAAGAGACCGTCGTAGCAGTCCTCGACCGGCGCCGGGTACGGGTGCTCGGGCGCGAGCCGGTAGCCGGGCGAGACGATCGTCAGGTTCAGCTCGCCCGCCCAGGCCAGCAGGTTCGGCACGTCCCCGCCGAGGTGGCTGCCGACGATCGTGCCGCCGCCGTGGACGTAGTAGAGGACGCCCGCGCTCTCCTCCGGGCGCATGACCAGCAGCGGGACGTGTCCGGCGTATTCTTCGGCGACTTTGTATACCGGGTAGGCAGCGGCCAGCTCTTCGACGGTCCGGTGCTCGGCGGCGTTCAGCTCGCGCCGCGCCGGGATGTCGTCGAGCGTGGCCAGCAGCGGGCGAAGGGCTCGCAGTGTTTCGAGGACGTCCGCGAGCTCGCGATCGAACGGCGGGGGCGTCATCCTTCCGGCTCCGAGACGACGAGCACCAGCGAACCTTCGAACGTCTCCTGCTCGCGGAGCTTGCCGTAGCGGCGGTCCCACGTGCCGTCGTCGAGGTCGTGCTGCAGCTCGGCGGCGAAGCGGTGGTGCACGCGGTCGTCGACGAAGCTCCACGCCGAGCACGACAGCCGCGCGCCCGGGTCGAGCAGGCGTTCCGGGCGCGCGTAGTACGCCTCGTTGAAGCCGTCGGTGCAGTCGATCGGGATCGGCACGGGCACCACCGAAGTGTGGCCGCCGAGGCCGTCGGCGATGTCGTCGACCGACGGGTAGCGCCGGGCTTCGGTCTCGATCACCTCGGGGGCGTAGTCGAGCAGCCAGAACCGGCGCAGCAGCGCGGGGTCGCAGGTCAGAACGGCGATCGGGCCGCGGGTGACCCTGCGCAGTTCCTTCAGCCCCAGCCAGAGGTCGCTCCACTGGTGGACGCTGAACGTGCTCATCGCGCCCTCGAACGCCCGGTCCGGGAACGGCAGCTTCTCCGCGACCGCGTCGACCGCCGGCGGGAGGTCGGCCGGGCGCTGCGCCCGCATCGACGCCGACGGCTCCACCGCGGTCACCTCGCGGTCGGCCGGCTCGTAGGAACCGGCGCCCGCGCCGACGTTCAGCACGGTCCGCGCGTCCCCCAGCGCGTCGAGGATGTACTGGCCGATCCGGGGATCCGGCTTGCGGTAGTCGGTGTAGACCCCGCCGATCGCGCCGTAGTCCGCGTCCCCGGCGCTGCCGTCCGCACGTCGCTGGCTCATGGCAGAAAACTATCAGCGCGGACCGTCGTGGAGACCGTTGCTCCGGCGGGTGTAAGCGGACGTCGGGCATCCGGCGCAGTCGTCAATTCCTGTCGCAAACTTGCGTAAGTTAGTCCAACTATTGCGGATTCTTGTTCAGGATTCGTATGATCCGGGTCACAGAGGTCCCCACCAGCTGCGGAAAGGCCAGTGCTGCCCATGTCCCCCAGCTCTGTCTTCAGTGCGCCCAGAATCTGCTTCGGGGCGTTAGCCGCCGTGCTCGCCGCGGCCGGAATCACGATCGCCGCCGCTCCCGCCGGCAGTTCGGCCCTCGCGGCCGGCCGCGGCGCGAGCGTGCCTTTTGTCGAGCAGGAAGCGGAAACCGCCGCGACCAACGGCTCGGTCATCGGCCCGAACCGCGCCGCCGGCACGCTCGCCGGCGAAGCGTCCGGCCGGAAGGCGGTGACGCTGTCCGGCCAAGGCCAGTACGTCGAGTTCACCCTCACCGCACCGGCGAACTCGATCGACTTCCGCTACAGCCTCCCGGATTCCACTAACGGGACGATCTCGCTCTACGTCGGCGGTACCCACAACCGGGATATCGCGCTGACGTCGAAGTGGGCCTGGTACTACGGCTCTTACCCGTTCACGAACAACCCCGGCGACGGTCACGCGCACCACTTCTACGACGAGACCCGCGCGCTGCTCGGCACGTCGTACCCGGCCGGCACCAAGATCAAGCTGCAGGTCGACGCGGGCGACGTCACCCCCGCCACCATCGACCTCGCCGACTTCGAGCAGGTCGGCGCGGCGAACGCGCGACCGGCGAACTCCGTCTCCGTCACCGACTACGGCGCCACCGCCGGTGACACGAGCGACGACGCTGCCGCGTTCGACTCGGCCGTCGCGGCGGCTCGCAGTCAGGGCAAGGAGGTCTGGATCCCGTCCGGGACCTTCACCCTCGGGCACCACATCACCGTCGACCAGGTGACGATCCGCGGCGCGGGCCCGTGGTACTCGGTGCTGACCGGCCCGCGCGCCGGGATCTTCGGCAAGGGGGAACCGGCGAGCTGCGGGACGTCGACCTACCCCGGCAACGCCGCGGTGCCGGGCACGAGCAGCGCGGTGAAGCTCTACGACTTCGCGATCATCGGCCAGGTCGACGCCCGCGTCGACTGCGACCAGTCCAACGCCATCGGCGGCGCGCTGGGCGGCGGCTCGGTCGTGCAGAACCTGTGGCTGCAGCACACGAAGGTCGGGCTGTGGCTCGACGGGCCGTTCGACGGGCTCACCGTGTCCGGCAACCGGATCCTCGACCAGACCGCCGACGGGCTGAACCTGCACCAGGGCATCAGCAACGTCACGGTGACGAACAACTTCCTGCGCAACACCGGCGACGACGGCCTGGCGATGTGGTCCGAGCACGACGCCGACCACCACAACACGTTCTCCTTCAACACCGTGCTGCTGCCGATCCTCGCCAACAACATCGCGATCTACGGCGGGCACGACAACACGGTGTCCGACAACGTCGTGGCCGACAACCAGGACCAGGGCGGCGGTATCCACATCGCCAACCGGTTCAGCGCGGTGCCCCTGTCCGGGACGACGACCGTCGCGCGCAACACCGCGATCCGCACCGGCGTGCTCGACTCGAACTGGCAGTTCGGCGTCGGCGCCCTGTGGTTCGACGGCCGCGACTCGGCGATCACCGGCCGCGTCGACGTCACCGACCTCGACCTGCAGGACAACAACTACGAGGCGATCCAGTTCATCGACAGCGCCACGACCGACGTGCACTTCACGAACGTCCGGATCACCGGCGCGGGCACGTTCGCGTGGCAGATCCAGGCCAAGCCGACGGGGTCGGTGAAGAACGTCGTCGCGACCGGCGTCGGACGCGCGGGCGTCTACAACTGCATGGGCCCGGACGCCATGGCGGGCCTGGCCGATCAGGGCGGCAACTCCGGCTGGACGACGACGTTCTGCGGCTCGTGGCCGACGCCGGTGTACGGCTCCGACAACGGCGGCACGACGACCACTCCGCCGCCGACCACCACTCCGACCCAGCCGGCCGGGAACCTCGCGCTGCACAAGAGCGTCACGGCGTCCGGTTCGCAGGGCGGCTTCCCCGCTTCGAATGCCGTCGACGGCGACGCGAACTCCTACTGGGAGAGCGCGAACAACGCGTTCCCGCAGTCGCTGACCGTCGACTTCGGCAGCACGGTTTCCGTGTCGCGGCTGGTGCTGAAGCTGCCGCCGTCCTCGGCGTGGGGCACCCGCACCCAGACGATCGCGGTCGACGGCGTCAAGGCGGCCGCCGGCTACACGTTCAACCCGGCGACCGGGAACACCGCGACCATCACGTTCCCGGCGACCTCGACGCGCACCCTGCGCCTGACCTTCACCGGGAACACGGGCTGGCCCGCCGGGCAGCTGTCCGAACTCGAAGCCTATTCGTCCTGAGAGGTGCTGACGATGTCCCGCATTCCCGCTTTGCTCGCCGTCGCGCTCGCCGCGTCCGGCCTGACGGTGCTGGCCGGCAGCACTCCGGCCGCGGCCGCGTCTTGCCCGACCACGGCGTCCGGCGGCGCGAGCGTGCCGTTCCGGACCGTCGAGGCCGAGTGCTCGGCGACGAACGGCTCGGCCGTCGGCCCCGACTACACCCAGGGCAGCATCGCTTCCGAGGCGTCCGGGCGGCAGGCCGTGAAGATCACGACCGGTCAGTACGTCGAGTTCACGCTCCCCGCGGCGGCCAACTCGATCAACGTCCACTACAACCTGCCCGACGGATCCTCGGGCCGGCTTTCGGTGACGGTCAACGGGTCCAAGCTCGCGCTGCCCGTGACGTCCCGGTACACCTACGTGGACACCGGCTTCATCACCGGCTCCAAGACGCACCACTTCTTCGACGACGCCCGGGTGCTGTTCGGCCAGAACGCTTCGGCGGGCGCCAAGGTCCGGGTCTCGGCCGACTCCGGTGACGTCGGGCAGGCGACCATCGACCTCGCCGACTTCGAGCAGGTCGGTGGCGCGGGCTCGAAGCCCGCGGCCGCGTTGTCGGTGACCGACTACGGCGCCACGGCGAACGACTCGTCCGACGACTCGCAGGCGTTCCGCAACGCGCTTTCGGCGGCACGATCGCAGGGTCGCGAGGTCTGGGTGCCGTCCGGGCGGTTCGAAATCGGATCGGCACTGCAGATCGACCAGACCACAGTGCGCGGCGCGGGTCAGTGGTACACCGTGTTGCACGGCAACAACATCTTCAACAACGGCAGCGCGTCCGGGAACATCAAGCTGTACGACTTCGCGGTGTTCGGTGACGTGACCGAGCGGAACGACGGCAGCCCGGACAACGCGTTCCACGGCGTGCTCGGCAACGGCTCGGTCGTCAGCGGTTTGTGGATCCAGGACACGAAGTGCGGGCTGTGGCTGATGAACGGCGCGTCGTCGAACCTGACGATCGAGAACAACCGCATCCTCGACACCCAGGCCGACGGCGTGAACTTCGACGGCGCGGTAACCAATTCGACACTGCGCAACAACTACTTGCGCAACAATGGCGACGACGGGCTCGCGCTGTGGTCCAACGGCCAGGCCGACTCGGGCAACTCGCTGGTGAACAACACCGTCGTGCAGCCGAACCTGGCCAACGGCATCGCGTTGTACGGCGGGTCGAACAACACGGTGAGCGGCAACCTGGTGCAGGACACCAACGCGCTCGGCGGCGGGTACCTGGTGGCGAACCGGTTCAACTCGGTGCCGCTGTCCGGCACGGTCACGCTGTCGAACAACACCGCGCTGCGGGCCGGGGCGCTCGACCCGAACTGGAAGTTCGGCGTCGGCGCGCTGTGGTTCGACGCGCGCGACCAGGCGATCACCGGCGTGACGATCCGGGTGACCGGGTTCACCGCGATCCAGAGCCCGTACGAGGCCATCCAGTTCATCGACGGCAACGGCGCGGGCAAGCAGATCCAGGGCATCACGATCGACGGCGTTTCGGTGCAGGGCGCCGGCACGTTCGTGGCGCAGTCGCAGACACAGGGGTCGGTGTCGATCAGCAACCTGACCGCGTCCGGGGTCGGCGTGACCGGGACGTACAACTGCCCGTACCCGGCGTCGATCCCCCGCATGACGTTCGGCGGGTCGGGCAACAGCGGCTGGACCGGGACGTGGAGCGACTGCTCGACGTGGCCGGCGCCGAACTCGGGACCGCCCCAGCCGCCCCAGTCGGGCACGAACATCGCCCGCGGCAAGGCGATCAGCGCGTCGGCGTCGGTCGGTGGGTTCCCGCCGTCGAACGCGGTCGACGGGGACGCGAACACGTACTGGGAGAGCGCGAACAACGCGTTCCCGCAGACGCTGACGGTGGACCTGGGCGCGGCGGCGTCGATCAACAAGGTGACGTTGCGGCTGCCGCCGTCGTCGGCTTGGGGCGCGCGCACGCAGACGGTGACGATCTCCGGCAGCACGGACGGCGGGGCGTACACGACGTTGGTGGGTTCGCGCGGCTACGCGTTCGACCCGGCTTCCGGCAACACGGCGTCGGCTTCTTTCGCGGCGACGTCCCAGCGTTTCGTGCGGCTGACGTTCACCGGCAACACCGGCTGGCCCGCGGGTCAGGTGTCCGAGTTCGAGGTGGCGGCTGCGTAACCTGACGGCCCGTACCGGTGGTGACACCGGTACGGGCTTGTCTTACTTTTGCGCCCGGTTGCTGTAAAGTTTCACCTATGACGCGTCGTCTTGCCGAAGTCGCCCGCCAGGTCGGGGTCAGTGAAGCCACGGTCAGCCGGGTGCTCAACGGCCGGTCCGGGGTGTCCGCCAGCACCCGTGCCGCCGTGCTCACCGCGCTGGACGTGATGGGCTACGAACGCCCGACCCAGCTGCGCGGCGAGCGGGCCCGCCTGGTCGGGCTGGTGCTGCCGGAGCTGCAGAACCCCATTTTCCCCGCGCTGGCCGAAATCATGGGCAACGCGCTCGCGCAGCAGGGGTTCACCCCGGTGCTGTGCACGCGGACCGCGGGCGGGGTGTCGGAGGCGGAGTACGTCGAGCTGCTGCTGCAGCAGCAGGTGTCGGGCGTGGTGTTCGCCGGCGGGCTGTACGCGCAGGCCGACGCGGTGCACTCGCACTACCACCACCTGGTCGAGCGGCGGCTGCCGACGGTGCTGATCAACGCGGCCGTCGACCACCTCGGCCTGCCGCAGGTGTCGTGCGACGACGCGGTGGCGGTCGAGCAGGTCGTCGGGCACCTCAGCTCGCTGGGGCACGAGAAGATCGGGCTGGTGCTGGGGCCGACGGACCACGTGCCGTCGCAGCGCAAGCTGGCGGCGTTCCAGTCGTACGCGGCGAAGCTGGGGCTGCCGGTGCTGGACGAGCTGGTCGAGCACGGCATGTTCTCGATCGAGGGCGGCCACGCGGCGGCGGCCCGCCTCTACCCCCGCGGCGCGACGGCGGTGCTGTGCGCGAGCGACCTGCTGGCACTGGGCGCGGTCCGCGCGGCCCGGCGGCAGGGACTTTCGGTCCCGGAGGACGTCTCGGTGGTGGGCTACGACGACTCGGCGCTGATGAACTGCACGGACCCGCCGCTGACGACCACGCGCCAGCCGATCGAGGCAATGGGCCGCGCGGTGGTGGAGCTGCTGGTGAAGCGCATCAACGGCGGCGAGGTGGCGGCCGAGGAGCTGCTGTTCGCGCCGGAGCTGGTGGTCCGCGGCTCCACGGCCCGCCGCACCCCCTGACCCCGCCTCCACCGAGCGCGACGGCCCACCGGCCGTCGCGCTCTTTTGCGCGCCCAGCCAAGCGCCCCAATGTGGCGTTCGGCGCATCCATCGCACCCAATGTGGCGTTCGGTGCGTCCAGCGCACCCAACGCCACATTGGGGCGCTCCGGGGTGGGCGCAGCCTGTTCGTAACTTGCAACTTCTCGTCGTCTTATTGCGTCGATCTGGTCTGACACTTTAGAGTGACCGCAATCACGTGACAGCCGTCGCGACCCCGAGAAGAGGCTTGAGATGAGCAGTCCCTGGTCCCGATCCGTGTCCCGCCGCACGTTGTGCCTGATCGCCGCGGGAGGCCTGGCACTCTCACTGGCCGCCTGCGGTGACGGCGACACCGCCGCGCAGACCGGCGGCAAGGTGAAGATCACGGTCACCGGCCAGCCGCCGACCAGCCAGCCGTTCGAGCGCAGTGTCTTCGACGCCGACGTCAAGGAGTTCGAGGCCGCCCACCCGAACATCGACATCGACCCGCACGAAGGGTTCATGGACCCGAAGACGTTCTCCGCGAAGCTCGCCGGTGGGCAGCTCGAGGACGTCTACTACGTCTACTTCACCGACCCCGCCCAGATCATCGCGCGGCACCAGGCCGCCGACATCACCGAAGCCGCCAAGAGCGTCCCGCACATCAACGACATCAAGCCGGAACTGCTCGACAACTTCCGCGACGCCGGCGGCAAGCTCTACGGCCTCCCGACGATGAACTACACGATGGGCCTGGTCTACAGCCGCCCGCTGTTCCAGAAGGCCGGGCTCGACCCCGACAAGCCGCCGACGACCTGGGACGAAGTCCGCGAGGACGCGAAGAAGATCGCCGCGCTCGGCAACGGGGTCGTCGGGTACGCCGACTACAGCAAGAACAACCAGGGCGGCTGGCACATGACCGGCTGGCTGTACTCGATGGGCGGCGACATCGCCCGCAAGGACGGCGACAAGTGGGTTGCCGACTTCGCCAACGAGAAGGGCAAGCAGGCCCTGCAGTACCTGCACGACATGCGCTGGACCGACAACTCCATGGGCGCCAAGCAGCTCCTCGAGGCCACCGACGTCCAGCGCATGATGGGCGCGGGCCAGCTCGGCATGTACATGGCCGCCCCGGACAACGTGCCCGTGCTCGTCAAGCAGTTCAACGGCAAGTACGAGGACTACGGCATCGCCGGCATGCCCGGCGGCCAGGGCACCCTGCTCGGTGGCGAGGGCTACATGATCAACCCGAAGGCCTCGCCCGAAAAGATCAAGGCCGGCCTCGAGTGGATCCAGTGGAAGTACCTCAACCCGGACCGCTTCGAGAAGCACATCCAGCAGTACGTCGACGGCAAGCAGCCGGTCGGCCTGCCCGCCGAGCCGACCCCCGACGTCTGGACCGGCTCCGTGCGCGAGCAGCAGCTGGCGCTGAAGGCCAAGTTCGCCAACGTGCCCGCGAAGAACTACCAGTCCTACGTGGACACCACGAGCAAGATCAAGGGCAGCATCGAGCCGCCGAACGCGCAGCAGATCTACGCCGCGCTCGACAGCGTGATGCAGGCCGTGCTCACCGACCAGAACGCCAACATCGACCAGCAGCTGTCGTCGGCGTCGTCGAAGGTCAACAGTGTCCTCGCCCAGGTCAAGTAGCCTGCTCGCCTGGCCCGCGACGGCTTCGTCGCGGGCCAGGCGCCCGGTCGCGTCCCAGGAAGAACGCCGCCGCGGCAGGCTGAAGCGCAAGATCAAGGAGAACGTCACCGCGTACGGCCTGCTCTGCGCCGCGCTCGTGGTGTTCGCGCTCTTCTCCTGGTACCCGATCGTGCGCGGTGTCCTGCTGAGCTTCCAGCAGGTCGACTTCGTCAACGCGCCCACGTGGGTCGGGTTCGACAACTTCCAGCGCCTCTTCGAAGACCCGCTGTTCGGCGTCGCCTGGCGCAACACGCTGCTGTTCACCGGGCTCGCGCTGGTCTTCGGCTTCGCCGTCCCGTTCCTGACCGCCGTGCTGCTCAACGAGATCCGGCACGCCAAGGCGTTCTTCCGGCTCGCCGTCTACCTGCCGGTGATGCTGCCGCCGGTGGTGACGGCGTTGATGTGGAAGTGGTTCTACGACCCGGGTCCCGGCCTGTTCAACTCCGCGCTCGGCGCGGTCGGGCTGCCCGGCGGCCAGTGGCTCGACTCGAGCGGCACCGCGATGCTGTCGCTGGTGTTCGTCTCGACGTGGGCCAACATGGGCAGCACCACGCTCATCTACCTGGCCGCGCTCGGCACGATCCCCGGCGAGCTCTACGAAGCCGCGGAACTCGACGGCGCCGGGTTGTGGAAACGCCTGCGGCACGTCACTTTCCCGCAGACGCGGTTCGTCCTGCTGGTGCTCCTGCTGCTGCAGATCGTCGCGACCATGCAGGTGTTCACCGAGCCGTACGTGATGACCGGCGGCGGCCCGGACGACTCCACGGTCACCGTGCTCCTGCTGCTGTACCGCTACGCCTTCGTCTACAACGACTTCGGCTCGGCGAGCGCGATGAGCCTGCTGCTGTTCGTGGCGCTCGGCGTGTTCTCGGCGTGGTACGTCCGGCTGACGCGGAAGGCGGACCAGACATGAGGACCCTCGTCTCCCCCAGCACGTTGCGCAGCCGGCGCGGCAAGATCGGCTACGGCGTGATCTTCGCGTGCACGCTCGCGGTGTTCGTGCTGGCTTTCATGTTCCCGCTGTACTGGGTGATCACAGGCGCAATGAAGTCACCGCAGGAGCTGGCGCAGACCCCGGCGACGCTGATCCCGCACGACTGGCACCCGGAGACCTTCGCCGACGCCTGGGACCAGCTGAGCCTCGGCAAGTACTTCCTCAACACGCTCGTCGTCGCCGGCGGCGCGTGGCTGGCGCAGCTGGCCATCGACGTCCCGGCCGCGTTCGCGCTGTCGAAGCTGCGGCCCAAGTTCGGCAACGTCGTGCTGGGCCTGATGCTGGCCACGCTGATGCTGCCGGCGACAGCGTTGCTCGTGCCGACGTACGTGACGGTGACGGACCTGCCGCTGCTGCACCTCAACCTGATCAACTCGCCAACCGCCGTCTGGCTGCCCGCGGCGGCGAACGCGTTCAACATCTACCTGCTGAAGCGGTTCTTCGACCAGATCCCCGACGAGCTCATCGAAGCGGCGCGCATCGACGGCGCCGGGCCGGTGCGCACGCTCTGGAAGATCATCCTGCCGATCTCGCGGCCGATCCTGGCCGTGGTGTCGATCCTCGCGGTGGTCACCGCGTGGAAGGACTTCATCTGGCCGCTGCTGGTGTTCCCGGACACCGAAAAGCAGACGCTCTCGGTGATGCTGCAGCGGGTGGCGATCGACATGCCGCTCAACGTGCTCGTCGCCGGGATGGTGCTGGCCAGCCTGCCGATGGTGGCGCTGTTCCTGGCCTTCCAGCGGCAGATCCTCGCCGGGCTGACCGCCGGCAGCATCAAGGGCTGAGGGCTTTTCCACAACGACTAGGAGGGGCACTTTCGTGACCGACAAGACCGGCTGGTGGCGGAGCGCGGCCATCTACCAGATCTACATCCGCAGCTTCGCCGACGGCAACGGCGACGGCGTCGGCGACCTCGCCGGCGTCCGCGCCCGGCTCGACCACCTGGCCGACCTGGGGATCGACGCGATCTGGTTCACCCCCTGGTACCCGTCGCCGATGGACGACGGCGGCTACGACGTCGCCGACTTCCGCGACATCGAGCCGCTGTTCGGCACGCTCGCCGAGGCCGAAGCACTGATCGCCGAAGCCCACACGCGGAACATCCGGGTGATCATCGACATCGTGCCCAACCACGCCTCCGACGAGCACCGGTGGTTCCAGGCCGCGCTCGCGGCGGGCCCGGGATCGCCGGAGCGGCAACGGTTCTGGTTCCGCCCCGGCCGCGGCCCGGACGGGAGCGAGCCGCCGAACAACTGGAAGTCGCGCTTCGGCGGGTCGGCGTGGACGCGGGTGCCCGACGGCGAGTGGTACCTGCACCTCTACAGCTCCCGCCAGCCGGACTTCAACTGGGACAACCCGGAGATCCGCACCGAGTTCGAGGACGTGCTGCGGTTCTGGTTCGACCGCGGTGTCGACGGCTTCCGGATCGACGTCGCCGACGGCCTGGTCAAGGACCCGCGCCTGCCCGACGTCGAAGAGGGCGACGAGACGCCGTTCTCCGACCAGGAGGGCCTGCACGAGATCTACCGTTCGTGGCGCAAGATCGTCGACAGCTACCCGGGCGAGCGCGTGCTGGTCGGCGAGATGTGGCTGCCGGACATGTCCCGCGCGGCACGGTACCTGCGCCGCGACGAGCTGCATTCGGCGTTCAACTTCGACTTCCTGGTCTGCCCGTGGGACGGCCGGCGCTTCCGCGACGTCATCGACCGGACGTTGAAGGCGCACGACGAGGTCGGCGCGCCGGCGGCGTGGGTGCTGTCGAACCACGACGTCACCCGGCACGTCACGCGCTACGGCCGGGAGGGCGACACGGGCTTCTCCTTCGCCGACCGGCTGCACGAGCTGCCGGTGGACCGCGCACTCGGCACCCGCCGGGCGCGCGCGGCGGCCCTGCTGACGTTGGCGCTGCCCGGCGGGCTGTACGTCTACCAGGGTGAGGAGCTGGGGCTGTGGGAGGTCCTGGACATCCCGGACGAGCTGCGCCAGGACCCGGTGTGGGCCCGCACGAACGGCGCCGACCCCGGCCGCGACGGCTGCCGCGTCCCGATCCCGTGGTCGGGTGACGAGCCGCCGTTCGGCTTCGGTGACGGTGGCGCCTGGCTGCCGCAGCCCGCGGAGTGGAGTGACTACACGGCTGCCGCCGAGGCCGACGACCCGGCGTCGATGCTATCGCTCTACCGGGCCGGGCTCCGCCTGCGGCGGTCCCTGCCGACGGGTGCGCTGGAGTGGCTTTCGCTCGGCGAGGGCGTGCTGGCGTTCCGGATCGGGCCGGAGTTCACGTTCGCGCTGAACTTCTCGGCCACCCCGGTGCCGTTGCCGGCCGGGGAGATCCTGCTGGCCAGCGGGCCGGTCGGCACGGAACTGCCGACCGACACCGCGGTCTGGCTGCGCGGCTGAACGTCCTGAGGGGCGCCCCGGTGGCGCCCCTCAGGACTTGCGGGCGGCGACGCGCAGGAAGAACAGGCCCGCCAGGATCGCGGCGGCCGAACCGATCGTGGTGGCCACGGGGTGGTTTCCCGCGGCCAGGCCGGTGGCCCCGCCGACGATCAGCACGACCGCGACGGCGAGGGCGACGACCCGGGAACCCTTCGAACGTGAGGTGACCATGGCCCCAGCAAAACGCGTGGGCACCCACCGCCGCTACGGCGGAAGGTGCCCACGCGGGACCATCGAAAGTTGCTACTTGGTCAGCTGCAGGATGTCCACACCGCGGGCGTTGTCCGCGACGTAGACGTACTTCCCGTGCCAGTACGGCGCCCACGCGCTCGCGTCGCCCGGGCGGTAGTACGCGATCTGACGCGGGTTCGTCGGGTCGCTGACGTCGAGGAACCGCGTGCCCTGCGCGTAGAACGACTGCACCAGGACCTTGCCGCGGACGTCGAAGTAGTGCGCGGAGCAGTCGTCCGAGGCCGGGTCGCTGCCCTCCTGGCCGTTGACGCCCCAGGTGCCCACGCTCTGCAACCGGAACGGCTGCGAAGGCGTCGAGCGCCAGCCTTCGCCGTGGTAGGAGCCCTTCAGCGACGAGATCGTCAGGACGCCGTCGCCCGCGCAGCCGTCGACGAAGTTCTCCTCCGTCGCGTAGATCAGGTCCTGGCCGCGCCACGCGCCGTCGCCGACGCGGTGGCCGGCCGGGTGGAAGCTGTTGTGCATGAACCGCGACGGCGCCGCCGTCTCGGCGATGCCGCCACCGGCGTAGGGCACCGGGTCGTGCGCCGTCGCGCGGCGGACCTTGTTCGTGACCGGGTCGCGGTGCACGCCGTTCGTCCAGTAGCCGCGCACGCCGCCGCGGCCGGACACCCAGGCCACGCCGTCGCCGTCCACCTGGACGTCGTGCACGTAGTCGGTCTTGCCGTCGTTGCGGGCCAGCTCGATCGGCTCCGGGTTCACCTTCGGGTGCCGCGGGTCGCGGACGTCGGTGACCCAGATCGGCCGGCCGCCCCAGTCGGCCGGCTGGTCGTCGGCCTTGGCCGGGCCGCCCGTCCACAGGTAGCGGCAGTTGTCGACGCAGCTGGTGGTGTGCCCGGCCGGCACCTTCGTGTAGCTCACGATCGCCGGGGCCTCGGGCCGCGAGACGTCGACGACGTAGATGCCGGACTCGCCGTTGTGCGTGTTGCCCTCGAACGCGCGCGGGTCGCGGGAGAGGAACACGAGCTTGCGGTTCTGGTCGACCTCGGTGTCCTCGGTCTCCCACAGCCCCGGCAGGCTGACCTGGCCGACGAGCTTCGGCGCGGCCGGGTTCTTCGTCAGGTCGTAGACCTTCAGCCCGAACTCGCCGGACACGACCATCACGTCGCGGCGGCCGTAGTCGAGGAAGTTGATCGAAATGGCGCCGGCGGCGTCGGGCACGTTGCCGACCGACCGGACGTTCTTGATCGCGCCCGGGTCGCCCAACGTGCGGGTGGCCGGGGTGGCGGGCTTGTCGTCCTCGCCGCAGGCGGCGGCCGGGAGCCCGGTCGCGACCAGCGTGGCGCTGACGGTGACGGCGGTGATGCACGACCGTACCCAGGTGCGCACGCGAACCTCCCAGAACGCTATGAGCGTGACCAACCGAACGGTACGACGGAGATCAACCGGACACAACCGTCTTTTGTTGGCTCTTGACTGGTAGGACTGGCGCATGCGCCTGCTCGCCCTGCTCGCCGTCCTGGCCCTCGCCGTCACCGGCTGCTCCGGCTCCGATCCCGCCCGCCCCGGCGTCCTGACCGTCGGCATCCGGGAGCCCTCGACGCTGCTGCCCGCCGACCTCTCCGACCAGGCCGGCCGCTTGGTGACGGGTGCGCTGTGGACGCCGCTGGCCGACTACGACGCGGCGTCCGGGAAGGTCACGCCGCGGGCGGCCGAGTCGATCGACAGCGCCGACCGCGTGCACTGGACGGTCAAGCTGCGCGCCGGCACGTTCCACGACGGCACGCCGGTCACCGCGCAGTCCTATGTGGACACCTGGCGCGCCGTCGCGGCCGGGCACTGGTTCTCCACGCCGGTGCTCACGGAACTGCTGCGCGCCAAGGAGATCACCGCACCGGCGCCGGACACGATCGCGGTGACGCTCGACCGGCCGTCCGGCCAGGTGCCCGCGCTGCTCTCGGCGCCGGGCCTGGTGCCGCTGCCGGCGTCGGTGCTCGCGTCGCACGACTGGAACGGCTTCGCGAAGGCGCCGGTCGGCAACGGGCCGTACCGGCTCGACGGGCCGTGGAAGCCCGGTTCCGGCGGCACGCTCAAGCGCGTCGGCCAGGGCAACGCCCAGGAGATCGAGCTGCGCGTCGGCGAGCCGGCCGCCCAGTACGACGCGGTGAAGGCGGGCACGCTCGACCTCGTGACCGAGGTCCCCGGCGAGAAGCACGACGCCATGCACGCCGACTTCGGCGACGACCACCACGCGACCTGGGCGCTGCCGCGAGCCGGCTACCTGGCCTTCCCGGTCGCGGACCCCCGCTTCGCCGACGCGACGGTCCGTCACGGCTTCGCGCTCGGTGTCGACCGCGCGGCGCTCGAGGCGGGCCCGCTGGCCCACCAAGCCGACCCGGCCAAGGCGCTCCTGCCGCCGTCGGACGCGCCCGGCGAGCGGTCCGGCACGTGCCGCCCCTGCAGCTTCGACGCGGCGGCGGGCAAGGCCCTGCTGAAGCAGGTCGCGTTCCCCGGCGGCGCGACCATCTACTTCGGACCCGGCGCCGAGGAGTGGACCCGCACGTTGACGGTCGGGCTCCACAAGGCACTCGACGTTTCCGTGACGGCGCAGGCGAAACCGGGCACCGGACCGCTCGACGGACCGGCCACACTGGACCTCAAGCTGGCGACGGCGAGCCCGTACGAACTGCTCTCGCAGCTGGCCTCGGAGTCGGGTTACACCGACGACGTCTTCCGCCAGAACCTCGCCCTGGCCGACGCGGCGGCGACCCCGGCCGAGGCCGGCGAGCTGTACCGGCTGGCCGAAAACCAGCTGCTGCGCGACCTCCCGGTGGCGCCGCTGTGGTCCGGCCACGGGCACGCGGTCTGGTCCTCGCGCGTCCACGACGTCACGACGACGCCGTTCACCGGGCCGGTGCTGGCGGGTGTGTCGGTCTAGTACTTCGACAGGCCCGCGGCGATGAGCCGGTCGAGGACCCGGTCGGGCAGGAAGCGCGTGAGGCGGGTCAGCATCGCCGCGTCGCGACCGACGGTGTAGCGCGTTCGCGGGCGGCGCGCGGTGACGACGTCGGCGACGATCGCCCCGGCCTTGGCCGCGGGCAAGCCCGCCCGGGTGAACGCCAGTGACTGCGCGACGACCGCACGGACGAGTTCGCCGTACCGCTGCCGGTTCCCGGGACTCATCTCCGCGGCGAGGTCGGTGGCGGTGGCAGCGCCGCGTTCGCCCATCTCGGTCCGCACCGCTCCGGGCTCGACCACGACGACCTGCACCCCGTGCGGGGCGAGTTCGCGGCGGAGCGCGTCGCTGACCGCTTCGAGTGCGAACTTCGCTCCCGCGTATGCGCCGTAAGTGGCCATCGCGACCTTCCCGCCGACCGAGCTGATGTTGACGATCCGGCCGCGGCTGCGGTGCAGGAACGGCAGCAGCGCCTGGGTGAGCGCGACGTGCCCGAACAGGTTGACCTCGAACACCCGCCGCCATTCCGCCGGCGGCAGCGCCTCGACGGGCGCGTTGACCGAGATGCCGGCGTTGTTGACCACGGCACGCAGCGGACGGCCGGCCGGATCGGCGGCGACCCGCTCGGCGAGGGCCCGGACGTGTTCGGGCCGCGTGATGTCGAGCAGCACCGGCTCGACGCCGTCGGCCCGGATGGCGTCCGCGTCGCGATCCCGGCGGACACCGGCGAGCACGTGGTAGCCGCGGGTGGCGAGCTCGCGGGCGGTCGCCGCGCCCAGGCCCGTCGAGGCCCCGGAGACGACCACCAGTTCATGTGACGTTGTCATATGAGCCACTATCCGGACTTCGTGTGACACTGTCAACCATGGCGACCCGAACCGAATCCGCCGCGGCGACCCGCGGCGCCCTCGTGCGTGCCGCGGCCGAACTGCTCGACGAAGGCGGCCCCGACGCGGTGACGCTCCGCGCGGTGGGCGCGCGCGCCGGCGTCTCACGCGGCGCGCCGTACGGCCACTTCGAGGACAAGGCGGCGCTGCTGACCCAGCTCGCCGTCGACGCGTGGAACGCCGTGGCGGACGAAGCGGAGCAGCTCCCGGCCGGCAGCCCCGCGGCACGGCTCGAGCGCGCACTGCTGACGCTCATCGGGGTCGGACGGCGGCAACCACACGTGTACGCGCTGATGTTCAGCACCCCGGTGGCCGACGACCCGGCCGCCGCCGCGGCCGCGAGCCGGCTGGAGAACGTGTACCTCGCGCTGGTCGCCGACCTCGTCGGCGAAGCGGAGTCCCTGCGGTACGGCGCGCTGCTGATGTCGAGCGCGCACGGGATCGCCGGGCTCGAGCTGAGCGGTCACCTCGCGAAGGAGAAGTGGCAGGTCGGCGGCGACGAGCTGGTGCACACGCTGGTCGAGGCGATCCGGCGCGGGACTGCCTAGATCGCCGCGTGGGCGGCGAGGGTTTGGATGAACGCGGTCGTCAGCGGGTCCGGCGCCGCCTAGATCGCCACGTGGACCGCAAGAGTCTCGATGAACGCCGCCGCCAACGGATCCGGCGCCGCCCGCGTGTACGCGACCAACGTCCGCCGGACCGGCACGGACGGGCGCAACACCCGGCCGTCGAACCGCGCCGGCAGCACGTTCGCCGGGACCAGTGCCGGGCCGAGGCCCGCCGCCGCCAGGATCGGCGCGGCCGCCGTCTGCTCGGTGCGGACCGCCGGGCGCGGGCGGAACCCCGCCGCCGCGCACGTGGCGTCGACCAGCTCCGCGAGGCCGTTGCCCGGGGCGTAGTGCACCCACGCGCAGCCGGCGAGCGTCGCCAGGTCCACGACGCCGGTGTCGTCGCCCTCCGCGGCGCCGTCCGCCGGGAGCACCACGACGAACTCCTCGACGCCCAGCTCCCGCACCGGCCCGGGCCAGTCGCCGGGGTGCGGGCCGAGCGCGACGTCGGCCTCGCCCGCGGCCATCGCGTCGCGCAGCTCGTCGGCGTGCCGGAACTCGAGCAGCCGGACGTCGACGTCCGGCCGGTCGCGCCGCCAGACCCGCAACGCGGGCGGCAGCACGCCGAGGCTCATCGAATAGACGGTCGCGACCTGCAGCTCGCCCGCCGTCGTGCCGGACGCGAGCCGGGCGGCGCAGCGGGCGCGTTCGGCGTCGGCCAGCGCCGCCCGCGCGTGCGGCAGCATCGCCCGGCCCATCGGGGTGAGCCGGACCGTGCGGGGCAGCCGCTCCAGCAACGGCCCGCCGAGGCTGTGCTCCAGCGCGCGCATCTGGTGCGACAACGCGGGTTGCGTGACGTGCAGCTGCTCGGCGGCGCGGGTGAACGAACCGGTGTCGACCACCGTGACCAGGTACTCCAGCTGCCGCAGGCTTGTCATGAACTCAGCTTATCGCCCTCGAAAGAACTATGCCTTGGACTTATCACATTGGGCTGGCCACCCTGGAGTCATGGAACGCAAGACAGCCCTGGTCGCCGGGGCGAACGGGATCATCGGCAAGAACCTCGTCGAGCACCTGCGGGCGGACGGGAACTGGGACGTCATCGGCGTCTCCCGCAAGAGCGGCCTCGCCGTCGACCTGCTCGACGCGGCCGACACACGCGCGAAGGTCGGCGCGCTGACCGGCGTCACGCACCTCTTCTACGCCGCCTACCAGGACCGGCCGACGTGGGCCGAGCTGGTCCCGCCGAACCTGGCGATGCTGACGAACCTGGTCGGCGCGCTGGACCCGGCCGCGCTCGAGCACGTCAGCCTGATGCAGGGCTACAAGGTCTACGGCGCGCACCTCGGCCCGTTCAAGACACCGGCGCGCGAGACCGACGCCGGGCACATGCCGCCGGAGTTCAACGTCGACCAGCAGCGGTTCCTCGAGCGGTGGGGCGGCGCGTGGTCGGCGATCCGGCCGTCGGTGGTCGGCGGCACGGCGCTGGGCAACCCGATGAACCTGGCGCTGGTGATCGCGGTGTACGCGTCGATTTCCAAGGAACTCGGGCTGCCGCTGCGGTTCCCGGGCCAGCCCGGCGCGTACGACAGCCTGCTGGAGATGACGGACGCGGGCCTGCTGGCCGAAGCGACGGTCTGGGCGACGGGGCAGCGAGGCGCGTTCAACATCGCGAACGGCGACCTGTTCCGCTGGCGTGAGCTGTGGCCCAAGCTGGCGGCCTACTTCGACCTCGACCTCGCGCCGCCGCTGCGGATGTCCCTGGTGGACGTCATGGCCGACAAGGCTCCACTGTGGACCGACATTGCGGCCCGGCACGGCTTGACGGCGTCCTATGCGGACGTGTCGTCGTCGTGGGAGTTCGGCGATTTCGTGTTCGGGTGGGACTACGACATGTTCGCCGACACGTCGAAGTCACGCCGGGCGGGCTTCCACACCTACGTCGAGACGGAGCAGATGTTCTACCGGCTGTTCGACGAGTTCCGGAAGGCGCGGGTGATCCCCTAGCCGCGACCTCTAGCCGCAACCTCTAGCCGCGGCCGATGAACGGCATGGTGGTCGCGGTGACGGTGAGGAACTGGACGTTCGCGTCGAGCGGCAGGCCGGCCATGTACCGCACGGCGTCGGCGACGTGCCGGACGTCGAAGGTCGGTTCGGCGACGACTCGCCCGTCGGCCTGCGGGATGCCGGCGGCCATCCGCTCGGTCATCTCGGTGGCGGCGTTCCCGATGTCGATCTGCCCGCAGGCGACGTCCCACGCGCGGCCGTCGAGGGAGATCGACCGGGTGAGCCCGGTGATGGCGTGCTTGGTCGCGGTGTAGGCGACGCTGGCCGGCCGCGGGACGTGCGCGGAGATCGAGCCGTTGTTGACGATCCGGCCGCCGCGCGGGTCCTGGTCCTTCATCAGCAGGACGGCCTGCCGCGCGCAGAGGAACATGCCGGTGAGGTTGACGTCGACGGTCCGCTTCCAGTCGTCGACCGAGAGGTCGACGATGGTCCCGGCGGCGCCGATCCCGGCGTTGTTGACCAGCAGGTCGAGCCGGCCCCACTGTTCTCGGACCGAGCCGAACAAAGCGGCGACGGACTCTTCGTCCGAGACATCGGTGGGCACGACGAGGGCGTTTTCGTGGCGGGCGGCGGTTTCGTTCAGCGCTTCTTCGCGGCGCCCCGCCAGCGCCACGGACCAGCCGTCTTCGAGGAGGGCACGCGCCACGGCCCGCCCGATCCCCGATCCGGCTCCGGTCACCACCGCCGTTTTCGCCACTGCGCCTCCTAGACTGTTCGCATGGGACTTCGCGAAAGTTTCCAGGCCGGGCTGGCCCGGCAACCACCCTAGCGGCCTGCGGGGCCGGGTCGTCGGCGCGATGCTCAACCGCCGGAACCGGGAAGCGGTCGTGAAGGCGGTCGCGGCACTGGAGCTGACGGGCACGGAAAGGGCACTGGACATCGGCTTCGGCGGCGGTCTGGGCCTTCGCCTGCTACTGCCGAAGGCCGCCGAAGTGCATGGCGTGGAGATCTCGGCGACGATGCTCGCCCGGGCCCAGGCGGCGTTCCGAGGAGAGGTCGCGTCGGGGCGGCTGGTGCTGGGCGAAGGCCCAATGACGGCACTGCCCCTCGAAACCGGCTCGGTGCACGCGGTCATCACGACGAACACGGTCTACTTCGTCGAGGACCTGCCGGGCGCGTTCGCCGAGGTGGCCCGGGTCCTCGCGCCGGGCGGCCGGTTCGTGCTGGGGGTCGGCGATCCCGAGCTGATGGGCCGCGCCCGGATGCTGACCGAGAACGGCTTCCGCATCCGCCCGATCGCCGAGCTCGAAGCCACACTCACGGACGCCGGGCTGACGATGCGCCGGCACGAGCGCTTCGCCCACAGCGGCCTCGGCTTCCACCTGCTGATCTGTGGGAAATAGCGACGAGAACGCGGGGCACGGCGGCCAGTACGACCGCGCCGCGCCCGGTGACCGCGGTCAGCACCGGCGGCGGCGCCCTGGTGCGACCCAGCGCGTGAACGCCGCTGACCACATGACGAAAGGGCGGCGGATGTCGACGTCGCGAAGGGCAATCACAGTCGCGCTCCTGGCGAGCCTGGCATTGCTCGCCTTTGTTGCCTGCATCGCCTTCTTGCCTGCCCTGGTCATCCGTGTCGACATCGGCTCGTCGCGCGTGAAGACGATGTCAGCGACTGAATACGCCACTGCCGTGAACAGCATCGGCGGTTCGCTGCTGCAAGGCATCGCCGGCGCGGCGGTGCTGACCAGTGCCTACGGGGCATGGCGTCAGCTCAGCCACAACATTCAGGCCGGCCGATCCCAGCGAGAGCTGGACCGGCTGGGCCAGATAACCGACCGGTTCGGTCGATCGGTCGAACAGTTGGGAAGCACCAACGACTCTGTTCGACTCGGCGGTATCTACGCTTTCGATCGAATCGCGGCCGAATCGCCGGACGACCGGGATCCCATCGTGAATCTGCTGGCGGCGTACGTTCGCAAGGAATCGCCGTGGCCACCGGGTCCGTCAGCCCGCTGTCCGGCGGACGATCCGATCGATCAGGTGCCACCACTGCGTGTACGAGCTGTCGACGTCCAGGCCGCGCTGACCGTTCTGTGTCGGTGGGGACCTAAGGTCGACAGCAGCGACTATTGGCCGACGGTCGATCTCAGTGACGCTGATCTTCGCATGGCCAACCTGTCCGGCGGTTCCCTTTGGCGCGTCCGCCTCAACGGAGCGAACCTGGCGCGCGCCAATCTCGTCAAGGCAGATCTCCGTGGGGCCGACCTCACCGAAACGATCCTGCTGGAGACCGACTTCCAGGACGCGGTCTACGACGAGACGACCTGGTGGCCGCAAGGCTTCGACCCCGCGGCCGCCGGGTTGTCCATCGCACCGTGAACCAGCCCAAGTCACCAGCACCAGGCCGGCTGCCGTCGACCACCCGGCAATGGCAAGAGGGCCCGGCAGCCGCCGGGCCCTCTCACGAACCAAACCCTACTTCGGCTGCACGCCCAGCGCGGCGAGCGCCGGCCCGGCCATGATCACGCCGTTGCCGGTCACCGTGTCGAACCCGGGCGCGCCCAGGTCGATCGCGCTCGACACCAGCGCCGAGCGGATCTGCGCCGGGGTCGCCGTCGGCTTGCCCGACAACAGCAGTGCCGCGATCGCCGCCGCGTGCGGGGCCGCCGCCGAGGTGCCGAAGAACGGCTGGAAGCCCGTCACCGACGTCGCCACGCCGTCCGCCGCCGTGATGTCCGGCTTGCTGCGCGTCGTGCCGCCCGTCGAGGACACGTTGCCCGGGGTGATCGCCGACCCGTCCGCGTTGTAGAACAGGTGACGCTTGCCGTCGGAGGAGAAGCGCTCCCACTTGCTCGACGCGGTGAACAGGCCCGGGTACGGGCCCGCCGGGTTGGCCGGGTCACCGGCCTCCAGGGGCCGGCCGAACGCCGGGCCGGCCGGGGCCGCCGCCACGCTGAACGCGTTCGCCGCCGACGAGTGGCCGTTCGTGACGCCGTTGGTGCTGAACGCCTTGAGCGAGCCCGAGGCCACGAACCGGCCGCGGATGACGTTCAGCGCGATGAACCGGTCCGCGCCGCTGTACTTGACCACCGCGACCTTGTACCCGGAGCCCGTCGAAGGCACCGAAGCGATCTCGTACGGGTTCTGCGAGCCCGACTGGCCGTTCTCGCTCGAGGCCACGACGCTGCCCGAAGAGTTCAGGATGAACAGGTCGTAGTCGTTGGCGGACTTGCCCCACGGGTCGGACCAGAACAACGTCACCGGCTTGCCGAGCGAGCCCGCCGAAAGCGCGTCGAAGTTCTGCGTGGTGGCACTCGGGTCGAAGTCGTGCGGGGTGCCGGTGACGCCGCTGATCTTCGACGACGACGCGCGGAAGTCGCCTTCGTAGTAGCCGCTCGTGCCGTCGGTCGCGTTGCCCGAGTTGCCGGCCGAGGAGAAGTACAGGACGCCGGCCGCGGTCACGTCGTTGACCGCCTGCGCGACCTGCGTGTCCTGGAACGGCGACTCGTCGAAGTAGGCGACGTCGTCGACGATGATCGTGCAGTGCCCGGTGGTGCGCAGCGCGCGGATGTTCGCCGCGAAGCTGGCTTCGCTGGTGAACGCGGTCGCGAAGCCGAGCGCGGCGTTCGGCGCGAGGTCGTGGATGATCTCCAGCATCGCGGTGCCCTCGTCGCCGCTGCCCTTCTGGCCGGACAGGACGTCCACCGTGGGCAGTTCGCCGGCGGTCTGCGACTTCGCCAGCGAGTCGACGCCGTCGGAGAGCACGCAGACCTTGACACCGGAGCCGCTGACGCCGTAGGTCGCGCGGGCGGTGTCGGCGCCGTGCGCCTTGTCGCCTTCGGACACCTGGGTGGCGGCGGCCTGCACGGCGGCGTGCACCCCGGCGTCGCGGTTGCCCGGTTCGTTCCAGGTGAGCGCCTTCGCGGCCGGCTTGACCTCGGCGACGTCGGCGCGGCCGGCGATCGCGTCGACCGCGGCCAGCGGCAGGTCGGCGCGGACGGCGCCACCCGCGGCGTACCGGACGGTGCCGCCCGCGGCCTTGACCGCGTTGGCGACGGCCTGTTCCTTGGTCGAGGCGATGTCGACCGCGACGGTGCCGGCGGTGCTGACCCCGACGCCCGAGCGGTAGTCGGGCAGCTTCGCGGCGAGGAACCGGTCGGCCCGCAACCGCTTCTCGACGACCAGCTGGCTCGATTGCTTGCGCTCGGCCGGGCTCAGGCTCTTCTTGATGCTCTGCAGCGCGCTGATCCCCGCCTCGGTGCGCGCGGCGGCCGCGTCCACGGTGGACGGTTGCGCCGCCGAGACCCCCGCCGTCAGCAGCAGCGCGCCGACCGTCAGCGGAACCGCGTGCGCGGCGACCCGGCTGAATCTCACCATCGATTTCTCCCTGCCCTACTCGGTCACTCGACCGAATGACACCCAACCAGGTGTAATGGGGAGAATCTAAGGAGTGACCGGGCAGTGGTCCACCGACCAAAGTCGGGAACGTCCGGTGGTCCACATCCTGGAACGATCAGGGGAACGTGAGAACTATTTTTCCCCGCCCGTGCCCGGTCTCGATTTCCCGGTGCGCGGCCACGGCCTCGGTGTACGAGTAGGCGCGACGCACGGGGAACCGCAGATCGCCCTTCGCGTACAACGCGGCCAATGCGGCGAGACGCGCGGCGGAGCGTCCGGACTTCGAGACGAGCACGCCGAGTCCCGCGGCCCGGTGGTGGTCGACGAGCGTGAGGATACGACTCCGGTCCTTCACCAGTTCGAGTGAGACGTCGAGGGCGACGCCACCGGCCCCGTCGAGCACGACGTCGATCCCGAGCGGCGCGACGCGGTCCTTCAGCCCTTCGAGGTAGACGACCGGCGTGGCCCCCAGCTGGCGCAGGTAGTCCTGGTTGGCCGGGCTCGCGGTGCCGACGACGGTGGCGCCCCGCAGCCGCGCGAGCTGGACGGCGGCGGTCCCGACCGCCCCGGCGGCGCCGTGCACCAGCAGCGTCTCGCCTTCGCGAAGCCGCAGTGCTTCGAGCGCGATCGACGCGGTCTGCGTGCCCGCGGTGAACCCGCCGGCGACCTCCCACGGCATTTCCGGTGGTTTCGGCGTGACGTCGCCGGCGGGCACGACGACGTATTCGGCGGCGGCCTGGACGGCGGTGAAGCCGAGGACTTCGGTGCCCGGCTCGAGGTCGCCTTCGTCGACCACGCCGGCGAACTCGTTGCCGGGCACGCGCGGCCAGGTCAGCGCGAGCCCCGGCGGCTCCCACCCGCCCCGCACGGCGGCGTCGTACGGCTGCACCCCGGCGGCCTTGACGCGCACCCGGACCTGCCCGGGCCCGGCGTGCGGTGCGGGCAGGTCGAGGACGCGGAGCACTTCGGGCCCGCCGAATTCGGTGAACGCAACGGCTTTCATGGGACCAGCGTGATACTTCGAGTTACCTCGAAGTCAAGGGCCAAGGCAGCACGCGCAGGCGCGGCCATTGCGTCAGCCACCGTTGCGCTTTGGCTTCGTAAACCGCACGCGGGGCGAGCACCGGGTTCGGCCGCACGACCATCGCGAACAGGTCGTCGAGCCCGTTCGGCGCGTGGAAGTGCCACGTGCCGTCCGGCTCGAGCCGGACGCCGACACACGAACAGCGCGCCGGGAACGCGTCTATCGCGGCTTCCGTGCTCGGGTACGGCGGGCACGGGAGCCCGAACTTGGCTTCGTACCAGAGGTGGACGCGGGCCTCGTTCCGCACTTCCACCTCGACGGGCAGGTCCTCGCACGCGCTCGCCGCGGCACGGATGGCGCGGTCCTCCGCGGCCCACCCGAGGTCGGCGGCGTCGTGGTAGACGAGGTCGTAGTCCTTGATCCCGCGCGCCGCTTCGCGGCCGTCGAGGACGTTCCACACGGTCTGCACGACACAGCCGGCGGCGAAGTACCAGTGCGGGAGCCCCAGCTCCCGCGCCCGGTGCAGCAGGTCGACGAGGATTTCGTTGTGCGACAGGATGTTCCGGAGCCGCGCGAAGTTCGTCATGGCGCCATCGTAGGCCCGGATTCGCCGTTTTCCGGACACAGACCGCTCGCGGATGCGATCATCGGCGCATGTGGGGGAAAGTACTGACGGTCGCACTGCTGGCGACGACTCTGACGGCATGCACGAGCGACGAGCCCGTGGCGGCGCCGCCACCACCGCCGGCGACCACGAGCACCACACCGCCGCCACCGCCCCCGGACAGCTTCCACGGGCTCGCGAAAACGCCGTGCGCGACCCTGAGTGACACCCAACGCGAGGACCTGAAGAAGCAGGGCGTCCCCCTGCTGCCCGGCGAGCCGGACGAGCACAACCGCCCGGTGAACTGCCTGTACGGCGACTACGCGAACCGGCCTTCCGGCAGCTTCATGGCGTGGGTCATCTACCAAGAGGGCAGGAGCATGAAGGAGCTCGAAGACGACCACGCCCGCGGGTTCTCCAAGGAATACTGGAAACCGGCGGAGTTCGCGGGCCACCAGGCCGTCGCCTACACCCACCAGGGCTCACCGGAAAACTGCGACATCGCGATCGCCGTCGCCGACGCCACCGTCGTGGTCCAGCTCATCCACTTCGACGACATGGCCTCGCGCGAAACGCACTCCTGCAAGGCGACCACCAAGGTCGCGACCGAGGTCGTGAAGACCATCGACAGCCGGTCCTGACCCGCGGCCAGGACCGGCCGGCGCCTACATGTTGATCATGTGCCCGGCGAGGCCGTGCACCGCTTCCTTCACCGCTTCGCCCAGCGTCGGGTGCGCGTGGACGTTGCGCGAAACCTCGTGCACCGTCAGGTCCCACTGCTGCGCCAGCGTCAGCTCCGGCAGCAGCTCGGTGACGTCCGGCCCGATGAGGTGCCCGCCGATCAGCTCGCCGTGCGTCGCGTCGCTGATCAGCTTCACGAAGCCGCCCGCGTCGCCCAGGCCCTGGGCCTTTCCGTTGGCCGTGAACGGGAACTTCGCGACGCGCACGTCGAAGCCCTTCTCGCGGGCCTGCTCCTCGGTCCAGCCGAAGCTCGCGATCTGCGGCTGGCAGTAGGTCGCGCGCGGGATCATCGGGAAGTCGAGCTCCATCGTCTCCGCGCCGGCGATCGTCTCCGCCGCCACCACGCCCATCGACTCCGACGCGTGCGCCAGCATCAGCTTCGCCGTCACGTCGCCGATCGCGAAGATGTGCGGGACGTTCGTGCGGCCCCGGCCGTCGATCGCGATCGCGCCGCGCTCGGTCAGGGAAACGCCCGTCTTGGCCAAGCCGTAGCCCTCGACGCGCGGCTGGAAGCCGATCGCCTGCAGCACCTTGTCGGCGGTGAGGACCTGCTGCCCGTTCTTCTCCGAGGACACCGTCACCTGAACCGAGGAACCGGAGTCGTCGATCGACTCGACGCGGGTCGAGGTCAGCACCTTGATGCCGAGCTTGCGGTAGCGGCGCGCCAGCTCCGCCGACACTTCGGCGTCCTCCAGCGGCACCATCCGGTCGAGGAACTCGACGATCGTGACATCGACGCCGTAGTTGTGCAGCACGTAGGCGAACTCGACGCCGATCGCGCCCGCGCCGGCGATCACGATGCTCGACGGCAGCTCGCCGGAGAGGATCTGCTCTTCGTAGGTCACCACGCGCTCGCTGCGTGCCGTCCCGGGCAGCAGCCGCGTGGTCGCGCCGGTGGCGATGATGCAGTGGTCGAAGGTCACCTGGTCGCCGTTCACCTCGAGGGTGTGGTCGTCGACGAAGGTGCCGTGCCCGTCGATCTCGGTGATCTTGTTCTTCTTCATCAGGAAGTGCACGCCCTTGACGCGCCCGTCGGCGACCTTGCGGCTGCGCTCGTAGGCGGCCGAGTAGTCGACCTTGATCGGGCTGTCGGAGGAGATGCCGAACGCCTTCGCCTCCTGCGTCACGATGTGCGCGAGCTCGGCGTTGCGCAGCAGCGCCTTCGACGGGATGCACCCGACGTTCAGGCAGACGCCACCCCAGTACTTCTCCTCGACCACCGCGGTGCTCAGCCCGAGCTGGGACGCGCGGATCGCCGCGACGTAGCCACCGACTCCGGCCCCCAGGACGACGACGTCAAAGTGTTGTGCACTCATACGCCCGAAAGTACCCCTTCGGGCAGGCCGGGGCGGGGTGACGCGGGCCTCAGGCGGCGACCGGGCGCTGCTCGCCGCGGATCGTCTCCAGCAGTGCGGTCACCGCCGCCATGATCCGGGCCGTCGCCTCCTCCAGGACCTCGCGCGTGAGCGGGCGGTCACGCAGGTCCGAGAGGTCCACCGGCGGCCCGGCGACCAGCTCGACGGTCTTGCGCGGGAACCCGCGCGGGAACCAGGCCGTCGACGGCAGCAGGTGGTGCGTGCCCCAGTTGGCCACCGGGATCACCGGCGCGCCGGTCTCCAGGGCGGCACGCACGATGCCGGTCTTGCCGCGCATCGGCCAGCCGTCGGGGTCCTTCGAGAACGTGCCTTCGGGGAAGACGGCGACGCATTCGCCGTCGCGCACCGAGGCGACCAGGTCGCGGTAGGCTTCCGCCGCCGTCGCGGCGCCGCGGTAGACCGGGATGTGCCGTCCCGAGCGCATCACGCGGCCGACGACCGGCAGCTTCCACAGCGACGCCTTCGCCAGGTACCGCGGCACGCGGCCGGCGGCGAGGCAGAACGCCGTCAACGTCGTCGGGTCGGCGAAGGAGAGGTGGTTCGAGGCCACCAGCACGCCGCCGGTCTTCGGGATGTGGCGCGAGCCCCGCACGCGGAAGCGGGTGGTCTGCGCGAGGAACTGCCAGACCACCTCGATGGCGAAGCTGTACCAGGCGCCACGGCCGGCGCGGGCGAAGCGCCGGCCGTAGGCGATCATCTGGCGTCGGGTGAGCAGCTCACCCTCGTGGTCGAGGGCGGTCCAGCGGTCGGTCATGGGTGTCATTCGTAGCCCACGACCGGCCGGATCGGCCCGGACGCACGCCGAACGCGGCGCAGATCACAGTCGCTCGAGAACCACCACAGGAATCTCGCGGTCCGTCTTCTTCGCGTAGTTGTCGTAGTCCGGCCAGACGGCGGCGAGCTTTTCCCACAGCTTCGCGCGCTCTTCGCCCTCGGCCGTGCGGGCGCGGGCGGTGAACTTGTCGGCCTTCACCTGGACGCCGACTTCGGGCGTCTCGACGAGGTTGAAGTACCAGCCGGGGTGGTTCGGCGCGCCGCCCTTGGACGCGACGATCACCGGGTTGCCGTCGACTTCCTGGTAGATCAGGGCGAACTTGCGGTCCTGCCCGGTCTTGCGGCCCTTGGTGGTCAGCACCAGCGTCGGGACGCCTTCCTTCCACTCGTGGCCGACCTCGCCGTCGGTTTCCTCGTAGCGGCGGACGTGTTCGTCACCGAACAGCATGCGTGTTCCTTTCGGGTTCGACAGCAGTGGCGGACTCACTGCTTGAAGGTTCTCCTTGTTTCCAACAAACACGGCCGCGCCGATCTTCCCGTGCATTTCACTCGTTCGGGGTAGGTCCCCCGACCAGCGGCTTCTCGGGGGCCACCCCCGTGCCAGTAGATTGCACCGACCGAGCACGCGGGCCCCGGCCCGAGACCGATCTTGGAGGAGCCATGAAGGCCCGGCCGCACGTGACACTGGAAGACGTGGCACGCAGCGCGAACGTCTCGCTCGCGACGGCGTCGCGGGTGCTCAACGGCACCGCGTCCGTCCGCGCCGACCTGCGGGAGCGGGTTTCCGCCGCCGCGGCCGAGCTGGCCTACGCCCCGAACGCCCACGCGCAGGCACTGGCCGGCGGCACCCACCGCACGGTGGGCGTGATCTGTCACGACGTCAGCGACCCGTACTTCGCCGCCATCGCCGGCGGCGTGATGCGCGTGGCCACCGACAACGGGCTGCTCGTGATGCTGGCCGGCACGTTCCGCGACCCGGACCGCGAGGTCGCCTACGTCTCGACGCTGCGCGCGCAGCGGGCCGCGGCCATCCTGCTGATCGGCTCGGCGTTCGAAGACCGGACGTGGGAACGCGCGATGGCGGCCGAACTGGAGCCCTACCGCCGCGGCGGCGGGCAGGTCGCGGCGGTCAGCCGCCACCGCGGCCTCAAGATCGACACGGTGCAGCCGGACAACAAGGGCGGCGCGGCGGCGCTGGCACAGGCGCTGGCCGGGCTGGGCCACAAGCGGTTCGCGGTGCTCGCCGGCCCGCGGCGGCTGAGCACGGTCATCGACCGGCTGGCCGGTTTCACCGACGCGCTCGCCGAGCACGGCATCACGGTGCACGAAGACGACGTGGTCGAGGCGGCGTTCACCCGCGACGGCGGCTACGAGGCGACGAAGCGGCTGCTGGCGGGCCGCAAGCGCAAGCTGCCGACGTGCGTCTTCGCGGTCACGGACGTGATGGCGATCGGCGCGATGACGGCGTTGCGCGAGGAGGGGCTGTCGGTCCCCGGCGACATCTCGGTGGCCGGCTTCGACGACATCCCGGTGGTCCGCGACCTGGCCCCGGCGCTGACGACGGTGCGGCTCCCGCTGGAGGAGCTGGGCGAGCGCGCGATGGACCTGGCGATCAAGGGCGCGGCGGGCACCCGGCCGCGGACGGTCCGGCTTTCCGGCGAGGTGGTGCTGCGGGAGAGCACGGGGCGGCCGAAGCGCTGAGCCGACGCGCGGTTCGGCTCGGCGGGCACGCGGCTTGCGCGCGCCTCGGCTCGGCAGCCGCTCGGCCCGCGCGCCGGCTGCGGCGCACGCCCGAGCGCCCACTCGCCCGCGCGACAAGCCAGCCGCGCCGCCGCGGCCACGCGCGCAGCAACCCCGCGCCGGCCACCGCACGCCCGACCAGCAGCCCGCGCCACAAGCCGGCCACGCGCGCAACAACCCCACACCGACCACCGCACACCCACCCAGCAACCCGCGCCACAAGCCGGCCACGCGCAGCAACCCCGCGCCGACCACCGCACGCCCGACCAGCAACCCGCGCCACAAGCCGACCGCACCGCCGCAGCCACGCGCGCAACAACCCCACACCGGCCACCGCACGCCCGAGCGCCCATCCGCCCGGCAGCCCGACCCCGCCGCCTGCAGCAACCCGCGCCGACCGCCGCAGCAACCCCGCGCTGCGGCCCCGCGAAGCCCCACCCGCACGGGCCTTGTCGTGCTCCCGCCCACCCCCTACCGTGAACTCCGAGAAAGCGCTTTCCAACACCCCGGAGGCCCCGATGCTCGCGCTCCCGGTTCCCGGCGGCAGGCTGGTGAACTGGTCCCCCGCCGGACCACCGTGCCCTGCGCCGCCGGCGACCGCGCCGACGTCGCGGATCGCCTACGCCGCCGCGCACGTCGTCGCCGATGCGCTCGCCGATGAGACCGGTGCCGTCGACTGGGACGCCACCCTCGCCTTCCGTGAACACCTCTGGTCCTGCGGCCTCGGCGTCGCCGAAGCGATGGACACCGCCCAGCGCGGTGCCGGCCTCGACTGGGCCACCACGAAAACCCTCGTCGCCCGCACCGGGGCGCTCGCCGACGGGCGCCGGTGGTGTGCCGGGGTCGGCACCGACCAGCTGCCGCCGGGGCCGGCCACCGCCGCGTCCATTGTGGACGCCTGGCGCGCGCAGCTCGACCTCGTCGGCGGCGCGGGCGCGGTCCCCGTCGTGATGGCCAGCCGGGCGCTGGCCGCCGCGGCCACCAGCCCCGGCGACTACCACACCGCGTACGGGAAGCTCCTGTCCGAGGCGAGCGGGCCCGTCCTGCTCCACTGGCTCGGCGAGCAGTTCGACCCGGCGCTGGCCGGCTACTGGGGCCACCACGACGTCCGCGGCGCGGCGCGCGAGCTGGCGAAGCTCTGCGCCGAGCACGCGGACGTCATCGCCGGGGTGAAGGTCTCCGTGCTGGACGCCGAGGTCGAGACCGAGTTCCGGCGGGCCCTGCCGGCCGGCGTCGCCTGCTACACCGGCGACGACTTCCACTACCCCGAGCTCATCGCCGGCGACGACCACGGCCACAGCGAGGCCCTGCTCGGCGTCTTCGACCCGCTCGCCCCGGTCGCCGCGGCCGCGCTGGCCCGGCTCGACGACGGCGATCCGGCCGGGTTCCGCGCCCGGCTCGACCCGACCGTGCCGCTCGCCCGCGAGATCTTCCGCGCCCCCACCCGGCACTACAAGACCGGCGTCGTGTTCCTGGCCTACCTCAACGGGCACCAGAACCACTTCCGGATGATCGCCGGGAGCGAGTCCGCGCGCACGATCACCCACCTGGCCACGCTGCTGCGGCTCGCCGACGAGGCCGGCGTGCTCGCCGACCCCGACCTGGCGCTCGCCCGGATGCGGCCGTTGCTGCAAGCAGCGGGGGTCGTGTGATGGACGACCGGTTCAGCCTCAACCAGATCACCACCAAGGCCTGGTCGCTGCCCGAAGCGGTGGCCGGCTGCGCGGCCGCGGGGGTCGGCTGGATCGGGCTGTGGCGAGACAAAGTGGCTGAAACCGGCGTCGCCGAAACCGCGCGGCTGCTGAACGCGCATGGTGTGCGGGTTTCCTCGTTGTGCCGCGGTGGGTTCTTCACCGGCGTGACGCCGGAGGGCTCCCCTGTGGACGGTGTCGCCCAGACCCGCGAGGCGATCGACGAAGCCGCCGCGCTCGGCGCCGACGTCCTCGTGCTGGTCGTCGGCGGGATCGCGGGGCACGACCTCGCCGCGTCCCGGCAGCGGGTCGCGGACGCCGTGGGCGAGCTCGCGCCCTACGCCGGCGAGCGCGGGGTGCGGCTCGGGCTGGAGCCGCTGCACCCGATGCAGTGCGCGGACCGGTCGGTGCTGTCCACTGTGGAGCAGGCGCTGGCCATCGCGGCCGAGCACCCGGCCGAGCAGGTCGGGGTGATCGTCGACGAGTTCCACGTCTGGTGGGACCCGCGCATCGAGGAGTCGATCGCCGCGGCCGCCGGGCGGATCGCCGGGTTCCACGTGTGCGACGTCCTCGTGCCGCTGCCCGACCCGCTGCTGGGCCGCGCGCTGCCGGGTGACGGCCCGATCGACCACCGCCACCTGCGCGCGGCCGTCGAGGCGGCGGGCTACACCGGCCCGATCGAGGTCGAGGTGTTCAACGCCGGCCTGTGGGCGCGACCGGGTGCGGAGGTGCTCGCGGAGACCGTCGCGGCGTTCGAGCGGCACGTCGCCTGACGTTATGGCCTTTGCCACCCGTCCGTCGGGTGGAACGTTGGTTAGGCTCCCGGCATGCCGAACCTGCTGGTGGTGGAAGACGACGCGGCGATCGGCAGCGTGCTCGAATCGACCCTGCGACTGCACGGTTACCAGGTGTGCTGGCGGCGCGACGGCCGGACGGCGCTGCAGGCCGCCGAGACCGGCGACTTCGACCTCGTGCTGCTCGACCTCGGCCTGCCCGACCTCGACGGCGTCGAGGTGTGCCGCCGCCTGCGGAGCGCGTTGCCCTCGACCGTGCTGGTGATCCTCACCGCCCGCCAGGAGGAGATGGACGTCGTCGTCGGCCTCGACGCGGGTGCCGACGACTACCTCACCAAGCCGATCCGGCTCGGCGAGCTGCTGGCCAGGGTGCGGGCCCACCTGCGCCGGGGCGCGCCGGCCGGGGCCCGGCCGCCGGTGACCGTCGGGGCGCTGACCGTCGACATCGCCGGCCGTCGCGCCACCCTGGGCGGGCACGAGGTGGTGCTGCGCGCGAAGGAGTTCGACCTGCTCGCGCGGCTCGCCGAGCAGCCCGGGGTCGCCGTCAGCCGCGAGACGCTGATGTCGGAGGTCTGGGACGCGCACTGGTACGGCTCGACGAAGACCCTGGACGTGCACATCGCGGCGGTGCGCCGGAAGCTCGCCGCCTGCGGGGCGCCGCACGGCACGGAGGTCCCCCGGATCGCCACCCTGCGCGGGCACGGCTACCGGCTGGAGGACCCCGCCCGGACCGTCGCCGAAGGGTAGCCGTGCGCCGCCGGATCATCTCGCTGACCGTGCTGGCCGCGCTGGTCGCGACCGTCCTGTTCGCGTTGCCGCTGTTGATCGCGGTGATGCAGTACTACCGCGACGACACGAAGGCGGACCTGGAGCGGGCGGCCGACGCCGTCGCGCTCGCCGTGTCGGAAGAGCTCAGCGCCGGCCGGCCGCCGGCGATGCCGCCGCTCGACGACGAAGAAGGCGAGGCCGATGTCGGCGTCTACGGCCCGGACGCGCGGCTGCTCGCCGGGCGCGGCCCCGCCGTCGGCGGCACGGTCGAGCGGCAGGCGGCGCGCGCGACCGTGGACGTCGTCCTCGGCCGCGAAGGCGACGAAGTGGCGCTGGCGGTCCCGGTGCTCAGCGGCTCGCGGGTCACCGGGGTGGTGCGCGCCGCGCTGCCGATGTCGGAGCTGCGGTTGCGGGTCGTGCTGACCTGGCTCGGCATGGCCGGGCTCGCGGTGGCGGCGATCGGGGCGAGCTGGCTGATGGCGCGGCGGTACGCGACGCGGCTGGTCCGGCCGCTGGAGGAGCTCGCGGCCGCGGCCGGGCGGCTCGGCGACGGCGACTTCACCGCACGCGGCCCGCGTGCCGGGATCGCCGAGATCGACCGCGTCGGCGAGGCGCTGGACGCGACGGCGACCCGGATCGGCGAGACCCTGGAGCGTGAGCGCGCGTTCTCCGCGGAGGCGTCGCACCAGCTGCGCACCCCGCTGACCGGGCTGCGCCTGCAGCTCGAGGCGGCGCTGGAAACCCCGCAGGCGGACCCGTACGCGGCGATCCGCGCCGGGATCGCGTCCGCCGACCGGCTGGAACGCACCATCGAGGACCTCCTGGCGCTGGGCCGGGAGCGCCGGGCGCCGCGGGCCGAGCTCGACCTGGAGGCCTTGCTGGAGGAGCTCCGGCAGGGCGGCGAGGCCCTGCTCGCGCCGCGGGGCCGGACGCTGCTGATCACCCGACACGACCCGCCGCGGGCCCGGGTGGCGGCCGCGGCGGTCCGGCAGGTGCTGGCGGTGCTGCTGGACAACGCGGTGACGCACGGCCGCGGCACGGTCACGGTGGTGGCCCGCGACGCGGGTGACGCGCTGGCCATCGACGTCGCCGACGAGGGCCCCGACCTGGGCGAAGCCGACCCGTTCGCGACGGCGGCGGGCGACGGCATCGGCCTGCGCCTGGCCCGCAGCCTGGCGGAGGCGGAAGGCGGCCGCCTGCGCCTGAGCAGCCCGGCCCCGCCGACGTTCACCCTGCTCCTCCCGACCGACGAGCCCCCCACCCCGGTGTGACGAACCGGGCATCACCCGTGCGCGGAGGGGCATCACGCGTGCTTGAGCGGGCATCGCCTGTGTCTGGCGGGGCATCGCGGTGATGCCCCCGCAATCACGCGTGATGCCCCGCTGATCACGCGTGATACCCCCTTTCCGCACGCGGAACGAATCGCCATGGTTCGGCTGCGCTGTGCAATGAATCACCTGTGATTCATCTGTACGCGCAATGTTTCCCTGTTTTGTCGCTTCGGTGCGGCGGATACGGTCGTCGGCATGAATCTGCGAGCCGCGACGGGGCGGCGGAAACCGGTCGCCGATCTGGTTGCCGACAGTGATCATGGCACGTTGAAGCGGTCGCTCGGCCTCGGGCAGCTCACCATGCTGAGCATCGGCGCGACGCTGGGCAGCGGCATCTTCGTCGTGCTGGGTGAGGCCGTCCCGGTGGCCGGCCCGGCGGTCGTGCTCTCCTTCGTCCTCGCCGGGGTCACCGCGCTCTTCTCGGCGTTGTCCTACGCCGAGCTCGCCGGCATGATCCCGCTGTCCGGTTCGTCCTACTCCTACGCCTACGCCACGCTCGGCGAACTCGTCGCCTGGGTCTGCGGCTGGTGCCTGGTGCTCGAATACGGCGTCTCGGTGGCGTCGGTCGCCGTCGGCTGGGGCCAGTACCTCAACGAGCTGCTGCGGCTGGCCTTCGGCTTCGCCATCCCGGACGCGCTCAGCCAGCCACCCGGCTCGGGCGGCCTGGTCAACGTGCCCGCGATCGTCGTCGTGGTGCTCGCGATGGTCCTGCTGCTGTCGGGTGCGAAGGAAAGCGCGCGGGCCAACGCGGTCATGGTCGCCATCAAGATCGCGACCCTGGTGCTGTTCTGCGCGATCGCGTTCACCGCGGTGCGGGCGAAGAACTTCACCCCGTTCCTGCCGCTCGGGCTGGCCGGGATGAGCGCGGGCGCCGCGAAGCTGTTCTTCTCCTACATCGGGTTCGACGCCGCGTCGACCGCCGGCGAGGAGGCGAAGAACCCGCAGCGCGACCTGCCGCGGGCGATCCTGCTCTCGCTCGGCATCGTCACGCTGCTGTACTGCCTGGTCGCCTTCGCCGCGGTCGGCGCGCTGCCGTGGCAGCAGTTCGACGGCCAGGAGGCCGCGCTCTCGCACGTGCTGAGCGTCGTCTCGGGCAACCCGTTCTGGGCCGGCCTGCTCGCCGTCGGCGCGATCGTGGCGATCTCCAGCGTCGTGCTGACCGTCCTCTACGGACAGACGCGCATCCTGTTCGCGATGTCCCGCGACGGCCTGGTGCCCGGCGTGCTGTCCAAAGTGGATCCGAAGTCCGGCTCGCCGCGGATCAACACCCTGGTGGTCTCCGGCTTCGTCGCCGCGCTGGCCGCGTTCATCCCGCTCGGCAAGCTCGCGGACGCCACCAGCATCGGCACGCTGTTCGCGTTCGGGCTGGTCAACGTCGCGGTCCTGCTGCTGCGCAAGCGCCAGCCCGAACGGCCGCGCTCCTTCCGCGTGCCGCTCTCGCCGGTCACGCCGATCCTGGGCGTGCTGTGCTGCGCCTACATGATGCTCAGCCTCGACGGCGCCACCTGGGTCGTCTTCGGCGGCTGGATGGCGCTGGGCCTGCTGATCTACTTCGGCTACGGCATCCGGCGCTCGAGGCTGGCATGAAGGTCGCGATCCACCAGGGCCCGTTCGACGCGCTCCCGGACGCGGTCGCCGCGTCCGGCGCGGACCTCGTCGTCACGGCCGAGATGGCCACCACCGGCTACCACATCGGCGAGCGCGCACACACCCTCGCCGAACCGGCCGACGGCCCGACGGCGGCACGGATGTCCGCGCTGGCGAAGAAAACCGGCGTCGCGCTGGCGTACGGCTACCCCGAGCGCGACGGCGAACGCGTGCACAACAGCGTCCAGCTCATCGACGCGGCCGGGCAGCGGCGGGCGAACTACCGCAAGACGCACCTGTTCGGCGACCTCGACAAGGCGTGGTTCACCCCCGGCGACGAGCCGGTGGTGCAGGCCGACATCGCCGGCCTCCGCGTCGGGCTGCTGATCTGCTACGACGTCGAGTTCCCGGAGATCGTCCGCGCGCACGCGCTGGCCGGCACCGAGCTGCTGGTCGTCCCGACCGCGTTGATGAGCCCGTACGAACTGGTCGCCGACACCCTGGTGCCCGCGCGGGCCTACGAAAGCCAGCTGTTCGTCGCCTACGCCAACCGGTGTGACGTCGAACGAGAACTGACCTACTGCGGACGCTCCTGCGTGGTCGCCCCGACCGGCGAAGTGCTCGCCCGCGCCGGAGCGGAGCCCGCGCTGCTCACCGCCGACGTCAGCCGCACCGCGCTCGTGGCGTCGCGGCTGGAGAACACCCACCTGGCCGACCGACGGCCCGAACTGTACCGAGGAAACCCCGCATGACCGCCGCCGTTCCCACCGCGATCCCCCACGACGAACCGGCGGGCCGCCCGATCACGATGTTCGGCCCCGACTTCCCGTTCGCCTACGACGACTACCTCGCCCACCCCGCCGGGCTCGGCTCGGTGCCGTCCGAGCGGCACGGCACCGAGGTGGCGGTGATCGGCGGCGGCCTGTCCGGCGTCGTCACGGCGTACGAGCTGATGAAGCTGGGCCTGCGCCCGGTGGTCTACGAGATCGACGAGATCGGCGGCCGGCTGCGCAGCGTGCGCTTCCCCGGCTGCCCGGACGACGTCGTCGCCGAGATGGGCGCGATGCGCTTCCCGCCGTCGTCGACCGCGCTGTTCCACTACATCGACAAGGTCGGCCTGCAGACCACGCCGTTCCCGAACCCGCTCGCGCCGGAGACGCCGAGCACGGTCGTGGACCTCAAAGGACAGAGCCACTACGCGCGGACGCCGGCCGACCTGCCCGGCGTCTTCGCCGAAGTTGCCGAGGCCTGGGACCGCACGCTGGCCGAGCACGCGTCGTTCGCCGAGATGCAGACGGCGATCCGTGACCGCGACGCGAAGACGATCAAGCGGCTGTGGAACGAGCTCGTCCCGAAGCTGGACAACCAGACGTTCTACGGGTTCCTGTGCGACTCCCCCGCGTTCGCCTCCTTCCGGCACCGCGAGATCTTCGGCCAGGTCGGCTTCGGCACCGGTGGCTGGGACACCGACTTCCCCAACTCCATCCTGGAAATCCTGCGCGTGGTCTACACCGGCGCCGACGACGAGCACCGCAGCATCGTCGGCGGCAGCCGGCAGCTCCCGCTGCGGCTGTGGGAACACGCCCCGTCGGAGATCGCTTTCTGGCCGGCCGGCACGTCGCTGGCCTCGCTGCACGGCGGCCGGCCGCAGCCGGGTGTCGCGCGGCTGCACCGCACCGCGCCGCACAACATCACGGTGACCGACACCGACGGGCACATCAGGACGTTCCCGGCGGCCGTGTTCACCGCGCAGAGCTGGCTGCTGCTGTCGAAGATCGAGTGCGACGAAGCGCTCTTCCCGATCGACCACTGGACGGCGATCGAGCGCACGCACTACATGGCGTCGTCGAAGGTGTTCGTGCCGGTGGACCGCCCGTTCTGGCTCGACCGCGACCCGGCGACCGGCCGCGACGCGATGAGCATGACGCTCACCGACCGCATGCCGCGCGGCACGTACCTGCTCGGCTCCGCCCCGGACCGGCCGGCGGTGATCTGCCTGTCGTACACGTGGGCCGACGACTCGCTGAAGTGGCTGCCGCTGCCGGTCGCCGAGCGCGTCGAGGTGATGCTCCAGTCACTGCGCGAGATCTACCCGGGGGTCGACGTCCGGCGGCACATCATCGGCGACCCGGTCACCGTCTCGTGGGAGGCCGAACCGCACTTCATGGGTGCGTTCAAGGCGAACCTGCCGGGGCACTACCGCTACCAGCACCGGCTCTTCACGCACTTCGCGCAGGAGTCGTTGCCCAGGCGGTACCGGGGGCTGTTCCTCGCCGGCGACGACGTGTCGTGGACGGCGGGCTGGGCCGAGGGCGCGGTCCAGACGGCGCTGAACGCGGTGTGGGGCGTGCTGAACCACTTCGGCGGCGGCACCGATCCGGTGAACCCGGGGCCTGGGGACCTGTTCGAGGACCTCGCGCCGCTCACTCTCCCGGACTGAGCGTGCCCCGATCGTGGCGGGCCGTCCGACACCGCGGGGATCGGCCTGCCCCGGCCAACCACGCGTGCGACCATGGAGAGCATGAACACCGAGCCGGCGCCGAGATGGCGAAGACTGGAACCGGACGAACGGAAGGAACAGATCTACGCTTGCGCGGCGCGGCTGTTCGGTGAACGCCCCTACTCCGAAGTGTCCACTTCGGACATCGCGGCCGCGGCCGGCGTCGCGCGCGGGCTGATCAACCACTACTTCGGCACGAAACGCGAGCTGTACCTGGAAATCATCCGCCGCGCGCTGACCGTGCCGCGGCTGGCGGTCGAAATCCTCCCGGACGGTCCCCTCGAACTGCGCGCCGACGTCGCCATCGAGTGGTTCCTCGACATGGTCACCAGCCAGGAGCGCATGTGGCTGGCCGCGATCGCGCCCGAAGGCATCGGCCGCGACCTCGAAGTCGAGCGCATTCTCGAAGAGGCGGACCGGGAATCGGCCGACCGCGTGCTCGAAGCCGTCGGGCTGTCCAGCGAAAGCGACCACGGTCCGGAGCTGAACGCGCTCGTGCGCGCGTTCGGCGGCATGGTGAAGGCGGCGGGCCGGGAATGGCTCGTGCGCGGCTCGCTCACCCGCGAACAGGTCCACCTGCTGCTGGCGAAATCGCTCGTGACGCTCGTCGGGGAGATCTTCCCGGTCGTGCAGGCCGCGCCGCCGGCGCCCCGTCAGGGTCGCGAATAGACCGAAGCCCCCGGCGCCACGAGGGGGAGGAGGGCGCCAGGGGCTCCGGGTCGATGGACGGACCACCGACGCACGCCCACGGTACGCCCGGGCACTGTCAAGTCGCTGTCAACCCCGGATCGTCCGATTCGCGAAGTTCGGCCAGGCGGTGGGTCAGGCCGTCGAGGCAACGCTGGACCGCGTAGTCGTACACCTGCGCGTAGTACCCCGCGGCGAGATCGGGATCACCCATCAGGTCGTGCATCGCCGAGCCCAGCTCGGCCATCCCCGGCAGGTCGGCGCGCTCGCGGTAGGTCGCGTACTCCTCGGTGTTGTCGATGCGCAACGCGAGCGCGCCGTCGCGGTCGTCCTCCATCGCGACGAACTGGCACGCGGTCATCAGCAGCAGGTTGTAGGCCAGCACGCTCTCGCGGCCGAAGCCGGTCCGCAGCAGCACGCGCACACCGGCGTCGATGCTGCGCGTGGCCGCCTCCACCGACGGGCCGAACAGCGCGAGCCGCCGCGCGCAGCCCGGGTAGGCCCGCAGCACCGCGCGCAGGCCGGCCAGCAGCTCGGTGAACCACTGCTGCCACGGCAGGTCGGGATCGGGCAGCTCCAGCAGGCCGACCACCCGGTCGACGACGGCGTTGACCACCGCGTCCCGGTCGCCGACGTGGTGGTAGATCACCGCCGGGTAGGCCTCGACCGCGCGGGCGAGCTCGCGGAGCGTCCAGTTGTCGAGGCCGCGTTCGCCGGTCAACGTCGTCGCCGCGTCGATGATCCGGTCGGCGGTGATCGCCGGCAGGCCGGCCGCCGCCCGTGACCGTGGGCGCTGGCCGGTGCCCGAGGATGAAGTCGGCATGGGGGGTAACGGTAACCGCACCCGCCGGGCCGGTGCCAGCTCCGCGCGGGTACGGCAGGATCGGGGCATGGCACGCGCACAGGCCAACGGTCTCGAGCTCGAATACGACACCTTCGGCGATCCGAACAATCCGCCACTGGTCCTGGTGATGGGCCTCGGCGCCCAGATGGTCACCTGGGAGGACGGCTTCTGCGAGCTGCTCGCCGGGCGCGGGTTCTTCGTGGTGCGCTACGACAACCGGGACGTCGGGCTCTCGACCTGGCTCGACGACCTCCCGGCGCCGGACCTGGCCGCGCTGGCCGCCGGCGACCTCAGGACGGCGCCGTACCGGCTCTCGGACCTCGCCGACGACGCGATCGGGCTGTTCGACGCGCTCGGCATCGCCCGCGCGCACGTCGTCGGCGCGTCGATGGGCGGGATGATCGTTCAGCAGCTGGCGATCGACCACCCGGAGCGCCTGCTGTCGCTCACCTCGATCATGTCGACCACCGGCGACCCGAGCGTCGGGCAGGCCGAGCCGTGGGCGCTGGCCCTGCTGGCGCGCCCGCCGGCGTCGACCCGCGAGCAGGCGCTCGCCGACAGCGTCGACGGCTACCGGCGGCTGGGCTCGCCCGGCTACCCCGACGACGAGGCGTTCCTGCTGGCCAAAGCGACGTTGCACTACGACCGCGCCCGCCACCCGGTGGGCACGCTGCGCCACGCGGCGGCGGTGCTGGCCTCGGGTGACCGCACGGCCGGTCTGCGGGACGTCCGGCTGCCGGCGCTGGTCGTCCACGGCGACGCGGACCCGCTGATCAACGTCAGCGGCGGCAAGGCGACGGCGGAGGCCGTCCCGGACGCGGAGCTGCTGATCATCCCGGGCATGGGCCACAACCTGCCGCGCGCGGTGTGGCCCGAGCTGGTGGCGGCGATCGGACGCGTGACGGGTCAATAGCGCGTCAAGATCCGGTGGCCGGGGCGTACGGAATGTGTCCTGGCTCATGTTCTACGTCGTCGCCGGGGTTGCACTGGACGGCATGAGTGGTGGCTTCGGGTTCCCGTTCGGTTGCGTGGCGGCGGTGGTCGCGGTGCTGGTGGCGGACGTCGCCGGGGCCACGGGGAGTCCGTGGTACGCGCTGGTCACGCTGGGCTCGGTCGTGCTCTTCTCGGCTTGTCGGACCTCGGTGCTCGCCGCTTTCGGCGTGGCTGTGGTCGCGTGGGCGTTGCAGGCGGGGTTCGTGCTGGGGCGGGCGGGTGAGCTGAGCTTCTCACCGGCTTCGGCTGTCGCCGCGGGCGTGTTCGGGCTGGCTTTGCTCGCCGGCGCGCTCGCTTCGCTCGCTCCGCCGGTTCGGATCCCGGCTCCGCGCGTCCCGGCCTCGCGCCCCGCCTCCCGCACCATGACCCCGGTCACCTGACCGGCCCCGCCACGGCCGGCGGGATCGGGAGGCCCGCCGGCCGTGTCGTCCCTCCAGACACCCGAGTCCCGCCCCCAATCACACGAGTCCCGGCCCGAATCACGCGAGTTCCGGCCCCGATCACACGAGCCGACCCTCCAGCCACACGAGCCGACCCTCCAGACACGCGAGCCGACCCTCCAGACAGGGACTGTAAAACGAGCGGTGTAACTCCCGATCATGGAAGTGCACCTGATGACCGACATGATGTCCGGCGTGGAGAACGCTGAGGACTCGAAGTCCGAGACGGGGCTGGACGGCCTGGACGAGCAGC
>NZ_JAMXQV010000048.1 GCF_024703995.1 Amycolatopsis iheyensis
CGCGCGCCAGGCTCCACGCCCGCCGCGCGGCCACCCCAGGCTCCGCGGGGCACCGCACCGCGGCCGCCGACCCTCGGCGGCGGCGCCCGGGCGGGCAGGCCTCCGGGCGAACGCCCGCACGCCACAACTCCGCCGGTAACCGCCGCGGTGGCACAAACCGCCGGCGACAAACGCCCCCGCGCCACAACCCCGCCTGCCACCGCCCCCGAGCGACACAAGCGGCCGGCTGCGAACGCCCGCGTACCAGAGCTTGACCAGCGCCCCAGCGACACAAGCCGCCAGAGGCACCCCGCGCCACAGCTCCACAGCGGCCGCGCCCACCGGCCCCGGCAACCCCACCCAAGCCGCACCACACCGCCGCCTCAGGCTGGCGCGGCCATGCGACCAGGCGTCAGCTCGCCTACGCGGCCACCGGCTCCAGCAGCCAGAGGCCGCCCGCGATCAGGCAGCTGATCGTTGCCACCGCGAAGACCAGTACCCACAGCACCGGGGGTACCGCCGTGAGGCGGCCCAGCTGGTCCGCGTCGGAGTCGCGGGCCTGGCCTCGGCGTCGCTTCGTCTGCAGCTCCGCCACCGGGCGCACGCCGCCGAACAGGAGGAACCACGTCACCAAGTAGCTGAACGGGGCCTGCACCTCGACCGGCGCGACGAACGCCACCAGCGCGAGCACCACCGCACTGGCGACGACGGTGAACACCCCGTAGGCGTTGCGCACCATCACCAGCACGCCGAGCAGCAGCAGCGCGATCAGGACGAGGACCGTCCCGGCCAGGTCGACACCCAGCAGGCTGGCGAACAGCAGCCCCAGCACCGACGGCGCCAGGTAGCCGGCCATCGCGGTGAACGCCATTCCCGGGCCCTCGGGCTTGCCGCGCGAGACGGTGACGCCCGAGGTGTCCGAGTGCAGCTTGATGCCCTGCAGGCGCCGTCCGACGAGCACCGCCGCCAGCGCGTGGCCGGCCTCGTGCACGATCGTGATGACGTTGCGGACCGTCCGCCAGGGTGTCCCGCCGACCAGCACGACCAGCAGCGCCACCCCACCGGCGACCAGCGTGATCACCGCGGGCGCCTGGGCCTGCTCGAGCAGCGAACCGGCCGTGGCGGGGTCGGTGGCAGCCGCGCGCAAGGTCGACAGGGCGTCACCGGCCGGGCCACCGTGGGCGAGTTGAACGGGCGAGCTCACCCGGACACCTCACCACAGGCGACATCTGGCTACGGTGAGTCCCCACCGCTCGCGATCATCCGCCTTCCGGTATCGGGTCGTTGCATTCTCCTTTCCGCAGATTGACGTGGGCAGGACGTGGCCCGGCTCCGGCTCGGCCGCCGCAGTCCCGAGGCCGGGAGCGACAACGCGAACAAGCCATCACAACCGGGAGGCGACGCGCGCTCGCCGCCGGCACCTCAGGTCAGGAACCTCCTTTCCAACCGCCTCGGACCGGGCTGAGACCGCCGGCGGCGGTGAAGTGCCGCCGACGACCAGCCGGCAGCCCGCCGGGACCGCGGACGCCGTCAGCTCATCGCGACTCCCGCAACCGTGCCTCCCCCTCCACTCGGAACAAGAACGACACCCAGCTCCGGAACGGCGCCCAAGCCGCCGCGATCTCTGCCAGCTCGGCGACTCCCGCGTCCGGCACGTGGTACGCCTGCCGCATGAACTCGTGGAGGCGGGTCTCGGCGAGTGGGAAGACGTCCGGGTGGCCGGCGCCGCGGATCAGGACCAGCTCCGCGCCGAACCGGCCGATTCCCGGCAGGAGCTGCACCTGTTTCAGCGCCTCGTCCGGTGGCATCGAGCGCAACGTCGCCGCGTCGAGCAGGCCGTCGGCGGCCGCCTGAGCCACTGCCCGCAAGCGGTGCAGCTTCTGCCCCGGGGCGCCCGGCAGGTACTCCAGCTTCGCCAGTGCCGCGGGCGGCGGGAACGACGGCAGCCGCAGCCCGGCCACCTCGACTTCCGCGCCGTAGCGCTCGGTCAGACCGCGCCGCAGCCGGACCGCCTGGGACATCCAGATCCGGTGGCTCAGCACCGCCCAGCACGCCGCCTCGTACGGCGACGCGAACAGGACCGGCCGCAGTCCCGGATGCAGGTCCTGCAGCATCGACACGACCGGGTCTCGCTCGCCGGCGCCCCGGAACCCCGAGCCGTCGATGTCGAGCGAACACATCCGCTCGACCTGCGCCACCACCGCCTCGGCCTGCGAGGCGGGCGCCCGGACCTCGATCGCCACCTCGCCGGGCGATCTCTGCCGCAGCACCGCGCCCACCGGGGTCCACTCGCCTTCGAGCGGGAACGCCAGCCGAAGCACGCCAGGTTCCGCTTCCGGCAGCCCGAACGGGGCGAAGCCGGTCATGAACCCGGCCGCCGCGGCCACATCGAACTCGCCGCGCACCGTGATTTCGCTGTCCAGCAGGGAAATGGTCATCAGTCCTCCTCGGATCGAACCTTCGACTGCGACGCTAGGCACGACCACCGACAATTCCGGGCCTCGAACGCCTGATCCCGATTCGGTTCACTCGATCGAGTGCAGCAGAACTGGCATACTGCCGGTATCCGAACCTCGGGAGGGCCTGTGCCGACCAGCCGAACCACCGCCCGCGAGCGGGTGAACGCCCTGCTCGAGGCCCCCGCGGCCGCCGACGACGGTGGGTTCCTCGACCTGCTGGGCACCGCGAGCCAAGCCGGCCCGCCGACCGGGCTGACCCAGCGGCTGATGCGCACGACGCTGCTCCCGCAGGTCTACGAGCGGTACTGGCGCCCCACCCTCGGCCGCGCGCTGAAGGGCCCGCTCGGCCCGAGCATGGCCGGCGAGGTCCGGCTCGCCACGAAGCTCCTCGACCTGAGCCCCGGCGACACCGCGCTCGACGTCGCCTGCGGCACCGGCCGGTTCACCCGCGCGTTCGGCGCGTCCGTCGGCCCGGACGGGCTCGCGATCGGCCTCGACGGCGCGCGCACGATGCTCGCCAAGGCCGTCGCCGAAGGCGGCCCGGACACCGTTGCCTACCTGCGTGCGGACGCGGTGCGGCTCCCGCTGCGGGAGTCCACTGTGGACGGCGTCTGCTGCTTCGCCGCCCTCCACATGTTCGCCGAGCCCGAAACCGCGTTGGACTCCTTCGCGCGCGTACTGAAACCCGGCGGCCGGGTCGTGCTCCTCACGAGCGCGCGCCGAGGGTGGCAACCCGCGCGACTGGCCGATTCGGCCGGCGGGATCCTCAGCGGGCAGCGGATGTTCGACCGCGGCGAGGTCTCCGCGAGCCTGCGCGCCCGCGGCTTCACGGAAATCACCGAACGGTACTTCGGTGTCACGCAGATCGTGGCGGGCCGGCTGAGCTGAGCGCCACGGATTGTCGGAGTCTGCGGTTAGCATCGCCCCATGACCCACCACGATCCCCTCCCGCCCGACGACAGCTACCTCCGTTCCCTGGTCGAAGCCACCGCCGACGCCGTCGCGGCCGCCGAACCACTGTCTTCCCCGCACACCGGGGCGGACGAGGCGACGCGCGCCGAAGTGACCGCCGCGGTCGAGCGCAGTTCACCCGATCTGGTGGCGTTGAGCCAAGATCTGCACGCGCACCCCGAAGAGGGCTTCGCCGAGCACCGTTCCGTACAGGCGGTGGCGGATCTCCTGAAGCGCCACGGGCACGAAGCGACCGTCGGCGTCGGCGGGCTCGACACCGCACTGCGGGTCAGCACGAAAGCGCAAGCGGGCCCGCACATCGCCGTCCTCGCCGAGTACGACGCGCTGCCCGGCCTCGGCCACGCCTGCGGTCACAACGTCATCTGCACCACGGCGACCGGCGGGTTCCTCGGCGCGGCCGCGGTCGCCGAGCGGCTCGGCGGCCGGGTCAGCCTGATCGGCACCCCGGCCGAGGAAGGCGGTGGCGGCAAGGAGATCCTCGCCCGCGCCGGCGTGTTCGACGACGTCGACGCGGTGATCATGCTGCACCCGTTCAGCCACGACATCGCGCTGCACCCGTTCCTCGGCCGCCGTCAGCTGGAGATGGTCTTCCACGGCGTCGGCGCCCATGCGAGCGCCCAGCCGTTCATGGGCCGCAACGCGCTCGACGCCGCCGTCGCGGCCTACCAGGGCGTGTCCGCGTTGCGCCAGCAACTCCCGCAGAGCGACCGGGTCCACGGCGTGTTCACCGACGGCGGCGCCCGGCCGAACGTCATCCCGGAACGCGCCGCGCTGCTGTTCTACCTGCGGTCCCAAAGCCCGGAGACGCTGCGCGACCTCGCCACGCGCATGACGTCGATCGCGGAAGGCGCGGCGGCGATGACCGGCTGCGGCGTCGAGCTGGTGTGGGACGCCCAGGCCGCGTACCTGCCGATCCGGTTCAACACCGCGCTCGCCGGCCGCTGGACGGTCAACCAGCTGGGCACCGGCCGCAAGCCGCTCCCGCCGGGCATCGTGCCGGAGTCGCTCACCGGGTCCACCGACCTCGGCAACCTCTCCTACCGGATGCCGGCGCTGCACCCGATGCTAGCGGTCTCGGGACCGACGGTCGCCTTGCACACCAAGGAGTTCGCCGAAGCGGCCGGTTCGCCGACCGGCGACGCGGGAGTCCGGGACGGCGCGCTGGGGCTGGCCCTGACCGCCGCCGACTACCTGGGCGACGCCGAGCTGCGGAAAGCGGTGCACGACGAGTTCGAGGCGGCGGGAGGTGCGCTCGACGTCCCGTCGTTCTTCGCCTGATGCCTTGATGGCTTGCTGCCTGAGGATTGCCTGAGTTTTCTCAGCTGATTCTTCTCAGCAAAGCTTGAGGTATTTCCACAGGCTGTTCACAAGCACGGGCGCGAATCTAGTGCCATGACCGAGAACGAGAGTCGGCCCGGCCCCGCCTCACCCGGTGGGCACCAGCCGCACCAGAGCACCCAGCAGTACGGGCCGTACGCGCAGCAGTCGCAGCCCCAGCCGCAGCAGAACTACGGCTACCAGCACCAGGCCGCGCCGAACCCTCTGTTCACCCACCAGATGCCGGCGGGCCAGGCGCCCGCGGCGCTGAAGACCAAGCCGCGCAAGGGCGGCCGCGTCGCGATGATCGTCAGCGCGACCGCCCTCGGCGCCGCGCTGGTCGGCGGGGTCGGCGGCGCCGCGATCGTCGGGCTCACCACGACTTCGGCCGACGGCACGACGACGTCGGTGAGCACGCCGGCCGCGAACGGGCAGACGGTCGCGAACTCGACCACCTCCGGCGACGTCAGCGGCGTCGCGGCGAAGGTGACGCCGAGCGTGGTCCAGATCAACGTCACGACCGACCAGGGCGAGGCCATCGGCTCCGGCGTCATCCTCACCGCCGACGGCCGGATCCTGACCAACGCGCACGTCGTCGACGGCGCCCAGAACGTCGTGATCACCACCTCCGACGGCAAGAAGTACCAGGCCAGCGTGGTCGGCGCCGACACCAAGGCCGACATCGCGGTGGTCCAGGCGCAGAACGCCAGCGGCTTGACGGCGGCGACATTGGGCGACTCGAGCAAGCTCGTCGTCGGCCAGGAGGTCGTCGCGATCGGCTCGCCGGGCGGGCTGCAGAACACCGTCACCACCGGCATCGTCAGCGCGCTCAACCGGAACCTGTCCGACATCGGCCAGGGCGAGCAGCAACAGCAGTCGCCCTTCAGCCGCACGTCGAACCAGTCGCAGGACTCGCCGAGCTACACCGCGATCCAGACGGACGCCTCGATCAACCAGGGCAACTCCGGCGGCGCGCTGGTCGACGCCCAGGGCAACGTGATCGGCATCAACTCGGCCCTCTACAGCCCGACGGCCTCGGCCAACGGCTCGGCGGGCAGCGTCGGGATCGGCTTCGCCATCCCGATCAACGACGCCAAGAAGATCGTCGACCAGATCGTGAACAACTAGGACGCGGACGAGCCGTGGTCGGGGCGGCTCGTTCACCTGCCCGCTTCGGGGAGCGGGGGAAGAGAGCGAAGGCCGTTTCGAGAGTCAATCGGGGGCTCTCGAAACGGCCTTCGTGCTGTTCAGAGCGTGTAGGTCAGGGTCAGCCGGTGGTCTTCGCCGTCGATCTCGATGTCCGCCTTCCCGGTGATGCCGGTCAGCTCGCCCGTCCCGGAACCGGGAAGGATCGTCACCGTCATCCCGGAGTCCTCGCCGGCGGTGTGGTGCAGGACGAAGCTGCCTTTGCGGGCGTCGACCGCGACCTCGAGCCGCTCGAAACCGACGTACGCGCGCGATGTCGCGTTGTTCGCCGTCAGAAGCTCGACCTTGCTGGTCCCCTCGACCGCCCCGGTGAACGTCTTGGCGATCGCCACCCGGGCGAGCTCGGTGCCGCCGAACTCGTCGGTCGCCTGCGGCTCCCACTGGTCGACGGTGAACGACGCGGTGGCGGTGCTGGTCATGGTGATCCCTTTCTTCGATGTAGGTACCAGCCTCCCAGCCATACCTGACAGCTTGCGTCAGGTTTTGTCAGCGCCTTCGATTGCCGAACAGCCCACGCGTGATCTCCCGGCCCAGCGCGCTCGCCGCCGACCGCATGAACGACTTCACGGCCGGGTTCTTCATCGCCGACTCGATGAATCCCGGATCGTCCTTGTTCTCGGGCGCGGGCTTCTCGGGTGCGGGGGCCGGGGGCGCGTCGGGAGCCGGCGCGGCCTCCGGAGCGGGTGCGGCGACCTTCGCGGCCAGCTTCTCGTACGCCGACTCGCGGTCGATGGTCTCCGAGTACTTCGCGTGCAGGTCCGACGAAGCGACCGCGGCCGCGACGGCCTCGGCGCCGATCGACCCCATCTTCGACCGCGGCGCGCGCAGCCGCGTCCACGCCACCGGCGTCGGCGCGCCCCGCTCCGAAAGCACCGTGACGATCGCCTCGCCGATGCCCAGCGACGTCAACGCGGTGTCGAGCTCGTAGTACTTCGTCTTCGGGTAGGTCTTGACCGTCTTGGCCAGCGCCGCCTGGTCGTCCGGGGTGAACGCCCGCAGCGCGTGCTGGATCCGGGCGCCGAGCTGCGAAAGCACGTTGTTCGGGATGTCCGTGGGCAGCTGCGTGCAGAAGAACACGCCGACGCCCTTCGACCGGATCAGCTTCACGGTCTGCTCGATCCGCTCGAGGAACGCCTTCGACGCGTCGTTGAACAGCAGGTGCGCCTCGTCGAAGAAGAAGACCAGCTTCGGCTGGTCGAGATCGCCTTCCTCCGGCAGCTCCTCGAACAGCTCGGCCAGCAGCCACATGAGGAACGTCGAGAACAACGCCGGCTTCGACTGCAGGTTGTCCAGCTCCAGCAGCGTGACGACACCCTTGCCGTCGGTCTGCCGCATGAGGTCGTGGACGTCCAGCTCGGGCTCGCCGAAGAAGTCCTCGCCGCCCTGGGCTTCGAGGTTGGACAGCGACCGGAGGATCACGCCGGCCGTCGCGGCCGAGACACCGCCGATGCCCTTGAGATCCGCCTTGCCCTCGTCGCTGGTCAGGTGCGTGATCACCGACCGGAGGTCCTTCGTGTCGAGCAACGCGAGGCCGCGCTGGTCGGCCCAGTGGAAGATCAGCCCGAGCGTCGACTCCTGCGTCTCGTTCAGGCCGAGCACCTTCGACAGCAGCACCGGCCCGAAGCTGGTGATCGTCGCCCGGATCGGCGAGCCCTTGCCACCGGTGCCCAGCGAGAGGAACTGGACCGGGTACGCCGTGCCCGCCCAGTCGTCGCCGAGCTCCTGCGAGCGCTTGCCGACCTTGTCGTTCGCCTCGCCGGCCGCGGCCAGCCCGGACAGGTCGCCCTTGACGTCCGCGAGCACCACCGGCACCCCGGCGGCCGACAGCTGCTCCGCGACCAGCTGCAACGTCTTGGTCTTGCCCGTCCCGGTCGCGCCGGCCACCAGGCCGTGCCGGTTCAGCGTCGCCAGCGGCAGGCGGACGGCCGCGGACGCGTCTGTCTGGCCGTCGATCACCACCGCCCCCAGCTCCAGGGCGGCGCCCTCACTCGCGTAACCAGCGGCGATCTCGCTCGCCGGCGACCCCTGTTCCGTCACTCTCAGCTCCCCGATCGTGTGTCCTGGACCACACCGGGAGCGTAACGCGCCGTACGCGCAGGTAACGCCCCTCATATCCCCGTGTCGGGTTAGGGTCACCAGGTGACCGACCGCCTAGTCTGGATCGACTGCGAGATGACGGGGCTCGACCTCGGCAAGGAAGCGTTGATCGAAATCGCCGCCCTCGTCACCGACGCGGAGCTGAACGTGCTCGGCGACGGAGTCGACATCGTCATCCACGCCGACGAGGAAAAACTCGCCGGGATGCCCGACGTCGTCCGCGAGATGCACGCCCACTCCGGCCTCACGGAAGAGGTCCGCGCCTCCACCGTCACGCTGGAAGAGGCCGAGCGCCGCGTCCTCGACTACATCCGCGAGCACGTCCCCGAATCGGGCACCGCGCCGCTGGCCGGCAACTCCATCGCCACCGACCGCGGCTTCATCGCCCGCGACATGCCGGCCCTCGACGCCCACCTGCACTACCGGATGGTCGACGTGTCGTCGGTCAAGGAGCTCGTGCGCCGCTGGTACCCGCGCATCTACTACGCCAAGCCGGAAAAGGGCCTCGCGCACCGGGCGCTCGCCGACATCAAGGAGTCCATCGGCGAACTCGACTACTACCGGCGCGTCGCCTTCGTCCCGCAACCCGGCCCGACGAGCGACGAAGCCAAGGCGGCGGCCGCTGAAGTGCAGGAACAGCAGCAGAGGTAGCCCCCTGCAACCCCGGCAAGGGCACCCGCTACGATTACTGCCATCGAGGTGATCGCAACAGGGTTCCCTCGCTGATGGTGGGCGTAGCTCAGCTGGTAGAGCACCTGGTTGTGGTCCAGGAGGTCGCGGGTTCGAAACCCGTCGCTCACCCCATCACCCCAGTTTGGATCTTCGGTCCGGGCTGGGGTTTTTGCTGCGCGCGACGTTCGGCCGTTGGTGGTAACCCTCACGACCGGATGGCTCAACGTGCGAGCGTCCCGCCGCGGGTGCACCGTGTTCTGGTGGCACGCTCAGGACCGAAGCTCAAGCGGAAGAAGAAACTGCGGTACGAGGACATCACCGTCGTCGACCGGTCGCTGCTGAAGCGGGCGGTGGGGGCCGCCGCGCTCGGCAACGCCATGGAGTGGTTCGACTTCGGCGTCTACGCCTACATCGCCGACACCATCGCCGAGGTGTTCTTCCCGCCCACCGTCTCGCCCGGCGTGCGGCTGATCGGGACGTTCGGCGCCTTCACCGCCGCCTTCCTCATGCGGCCGCTCGGCGGGCTCGTCTTCGGGCCGCTCGGCGACCGGATCGGCCGGCAGAAGGTCCTCGCCGTCACGATGATCATGATGGCGATCGGCACCCTGTGCATCGGGCTGATCCCGTCCTACTCCTCCATCGGCGTCTGGTCGCCGATCCTGCTCGTGGTCGCCCGGATGGTGCAGGGGTTCTCCACCGGCGGCGAGTACGGCGGCGCGACCACCTTCATCGCCGAATACTCCCCCGACAAACGCCGCGGCTTCATGGGCTCCTGGCTCGAGTTCGGCACGCTGTCCGGGTACGTCCTGGGCGCGTCCGTCGTCACCGGCATGAAGGCCTGGGTGCCCCACGAAACGCTGCTCGACTGGGGCTGGCGGGTGCCGTTCCTGGTCGCCGGGCCGCTCGGCATCATCGGGCTCTACCTGCGGCTCAAGCTCGAGGAGACACCTGCGTTCCAGAAGCACGCCGAAGAGGCCGAGAAGCGCGGCCGCACCGGCGAGCCGTTCTGGAAGATGTTCACCGACTACTGGCCCGCGCTGCTCATCTGCGTCGGCCTGGTGCTCGTGTTCAACGTCACCGACTACATGCTGCTGTCGTACATGCCGACGTACCTGTCCGAGCAGCTGCACCTCGACGCCACCCACGGCCTGCTGCTGATCATCGTCGTCATGGTCGTGATGATGCTGATCATCCTGGTCGGCGGGCGGATCACCGACAAGGTCGGCCGCAAGCCGGTCATGATGGCCGGCTGCGTCGGGTACGTCGTGCTGTCGTGGCCGCTGATGCTGCTCGTCCACGACGGCGGGCTCGTCCTCACCTTCCTCGGGTTGATGGGCCTCGGGCTGCTGCTGCTCTGCTTCGAGGTCTCGATGCCGGCCGCGCTACCCGCGTTGTTCCCGACGGCGATCCGGTACGGCGCGCTGTCGATCGCGTTCAACATCTCGGTGTCGCTCTTCGGCGGCACGACCCCGCTGGTGATGCAGTCGCTGATCTCCGCGACCGGCCACGACTTCTGGCCGGCGTGGTACATGATGGCCGCCGGTGTGGTCGGCGCGATCGCGGTGTACTTCAGCCGCGAGACGGCGAACAAGCCGCTCTGGGGCTCCGGTCCCGCCGTGGCGAGCGAAGAGGAAGCGCGGGCGCTGGTGCGCGAGTCGTCGACGGGCTAAGCCGCTTCGAGCAGCAGCCCGGCCAGCTCGGCAGGCATCGTGATCATGCAGTCGTGCCCGGTCGGCAGCTCCCGCACCGGCTCGCCCGGTGGCACGGCGCGCCGGGTGATGCCCGTCGGCTCGCCGCCGACGCAGTGGATGTGCGTGCGCGGGATCGCCTTCGCCGCCGGGTCGGCCAGCCGGACCGGTTCGGTGAGGCAGCGCACCGGCTGGTCCGACAGCATCGAGCGCAACCAGGCGACGTCCTCGGGGTCGGTGACGCCGAACAGGCCGTCCAGCGGCGGAACGCGCCAGCCGTCGACGGCGTTGTCGATCAGCTGCTTGGTCATGGGAATGACGTCGGCCGCGGTCTCGCCGTCTTCGGGGACCATCGCGTCGAGGAACACCAGGCGCGCGACCCGCTCCGGCGCCCGGTCGGCGGCGCCGGAGATGACCATCCCGGCGTAGCTGTGCCCGACGAGCACGACGTCGTGCTCGCTTTCGAGCAGACTGGCGATGTCGTCGATGTGGGTGCCGAGGCCGACTTCCGGGCTCAGCAGGTGGGCTTTGTCGCCATATCCGGTCAGCGACGGCGCGAGCACGCGGTGCCCGGCCGACTCCAGCAGGGGGACGACGCGGTCCCAGCTCCGCCCGGTGTGCCAGGCGCCGTGTACCAGCAAGAACGTGGACATGGAACCATCGTGATCAGGCGGCCCGCATGGGGCAATAAGGCACTTTCGAGTGCCCCGGTTCTCAGGAGGTAACCGTGCAGGACGCGTGCGAGGCCCGCGAAGTCCTCGGGATCGTCGGGGACAAGTGGGCGCTGCTGGTCGTGCGGATGCTCAAGGACGGGCCGCGGCGCTTCACCGAGCTCAAGCGGTCCATCGACGGGATCAGCCAGCGCATGCTGACGGCGACCCTGCGCGACCTCGAGCGCGACGGGATCGTGATCCGGACGGTCGTGGAGGTCATGCCGCCGCACGTCAGCTACGAGCTGACCACGATGGGCCGGACGCTGCGTGAGGCCACGGCGCCGCTGCTGGAGTGGAGCATCGAACACCTGCCGCACATCGCGACGGCCCGCGCGGAGTACGACGACCGCTAGTTCGCGGCGGTCCGCCACTCGTCCCACGACAGCTGCCAGACGCTCCAGCCGTCGGTGGGCTCGAGCTTCGGGCCGCCGCTGTTCTGGACCGTGACGATGTCGCCCTTCTTCGACGTGTCCATCAGCCACTTCGTGTTGTCGGTGGACAGGTTGAGGCAGCCGTGGCTGACGTTGCTGTGCCCCTGCTGCCGCACCGACCACGGCGCGGAGTGGTAGAAGATGCCGCTGTAGGACAGGCGGACCGCGTACTGGACGAAGGTGCTGTACCCGCCGGGCGAGTCCTCGGGGACGCCGTAGGTGGCGGAGTTCATCGTGTAGCCGGTGTGCTCCTGCATCACGGTGTAGGTGCCGGCCGGGGTGTTGTGGCCCGGTTTGCCCATGGAGGTCGGCATGGTCTTGACCTCCTTGTCGTTGATCGACACGGTCATCTGGTGGGTCTGGCCGTCGGCGACCGCGACGAGCTTGTCGCCGATCGCGCCGGTGATCGTCTTGTCCTCGCGGCCGTAGCTGCCCTTGCCGAGCGCCTTGCCGTAGACGGCGGCGTCGATCTTGATCTTGGTGCCGCTCTTCCAGTAGTCCTTCGGCCGCCAGGTGACCTGCTTGTCGCCGGACCAGCGGAAAGCGCCTTCGGCGGCGGGCTCGGCGGTGACCTTGAGCGCCTTCTCGGCGGCGGCCTTGTCGGCGACGTTCCCGCTGAAGGTGAAGATGAGCGGCATCCCGACACCGACGGTCTCGCCCTCGGCGAGGTTCACCGAAACGCTGAGCTGCCGCGCGGGCTTGACGGTGCTGAAGCTCGCTTCGGCGTTCACCGGCTTCCCGTCGGAGCCGGTCGCGGTCGCGGTCAGGGTGTAGGCCTTGTTGTAGCCGAGCGGCTCGGCGGAGTCCCAGCCCGAGCCGTCGGCCCGCGCCTTCCCGGCGACGACCTTGCCATCGGCGCCGGTCAGCTTGACGTCCCCGACCTTCCCATCGGCCACGGTGACGCTGACGGGCTCCCCGGGCGCGACGTCCTTCGCATCCTTGGCAGGACTGAGCGTGAGCACGGCGGGCTTGGCCACGGGCTTCGGCGCACTGGAGGACGCCGGCTCCTTCGGCGGTTCACTCGAAGGAGTACTGCTACAGCCGGCCACCGTGAGGCCGATCACGCTTGCGGCCAAGATCAGCCGCACCCCCACACGCGTCATGTCCACCTGCCTGTTTCGCCGTCGATGTCCGACTACAGTGTGCCCGACCAGCCCCGACACCGGCACGGCAACGTCCGAACCGGGGTTGGGGACCCCCCGTGAAACGGCCCCTGAACCGGGTGCTAATCTTTTCCACGTCGCCGAGGGAAACCTCCGGCAGACACCGGCGCCATTAGCTCAATTGGCAGAGCAGCTGGCTCTTAACCAGCGGGTTCGGGGTTCGAGTCCCTGATGGCGCACACCCCACCACCTCAGGCAGATCTTCATTGGCCTGGGGTTTTGTGGTATTCGGACGACTTTCTTCCGCTTGCGCACCGTCCACTGTGGTCTCCTGCGAGCCCGAGGGGAGCCCGAGAGCGCAGGCCCGGTGCAACGGCTTCCTCGGGATGATCCCGGCCACCTTCAAGGCCGCGTCGTCCAGCACTTCTTTGGCGACACTCGTGTAGAGGTCCATAGTCACCCTGATCGACGAGTGCCGGAGCATGTGCTGGATCACCTTGATGTCCACCCCGGCACCCAACGCCAAGGTAGCGGCGCCGTGCCGGAGACCGTGCAGGGTGATCGGAGGCAGACCGGCCAGCCTGATCAACCGCGCGAACTCGTCCGCCACGTCGGCCGGATGCAACGGGCTGCCGTCGAGCTCGGTGAAGAGCAAGTCCGTGTCGACCCAGGCAGCGCCCAAGCGGGCCTTGGCCTCGTCCTGCTGCGCCAGATGCATCCGCAGGACCAGCACCGTGTTCGGGTTGATCGGCACGATCCCCTCCGACGACGGTGTCTTCGGCTTGCTCTGGCCGGTCTCCCACCCGTACTGCACGATCTGGTTGGCCACCTCGATCGTGCCCGCGTCCAGGTAGGTGTCCGAACGACGCTGACCACACGCCTCACCCCGCCGCAGACCGGTGTGAGCGACCAGGTCGAACAACGGATAGAGCCGGTGGTTGACCGCGAAGTCCAGGAACTGCCCGGTCAGCACCGCGTCCCACACCATCACCGGATACGGCACCACCCCGGTCTGCCGCCACCGCGCCACCCGCTCCGGAGTCCACAACATCGGCTTCGGCCGCACCGCCGGCGGCAACTCCACCAGCTTCGCCACGTTGTGCGTCAGCAGACCCTGATCGACGTGCGGCCGCAGGATCGCCCGCAGCGTCTCCTTGATCCGATGCAACGACGTCGGCCCGACCGGACGCTGCCACTTCACCGCCGCCACCTTCCGCGGGTCGCCGCCGGCCCGGTACTCGGCGATCAGCTCGTTGTGGTCAACGATCGCCTCGAACATCGCGTCCAGATGCCCGACCCGCAGCCGGTCCTCCCGGATCTTGCCCAGATGCGGCCGCAGGTACAGCCGGACATGCGACTCGTACGAGCGATACATGTTCCGGCTCACCGTGCGCTTCTTCCGCGCCAGGAACCCATCGAACACCACGTCCATCAGCGGGTGCTCCAGCACCTGCGCACCGGCCCGGACGAGACGACGCACGTTCTCGATCTCGGGCAGTGGCCCCTTCTGCGAGATCAGTCCCGCGAGCAAGTCCCCGATCTTGCGCGAGGTCTCGGCGTCGCCCTCCTCCGCGATCCCGAGCAGGTCTCGCACCCGCTGCAGCCCCTTCTCCGCCTCACCCGCGCTCTCGTACCCGCCGCGACGCCGCGGCCGGCGACTATTCTGCTCGTCCTTCGGCAACTCGATCCGGAAGTACCACTGCCCGTGCCGCTTGTTCGCCAGCTTCGGACACGCATCACCGAGCGACTTCCTGTTCTCGTCCCGGCAGGAACACCGCCGGTACACCGATCCATCGGCCACTGAGGACCTCTCCCCTCGTTCGTCAACCACCCACCAGGGGCTTTCTCGTCGCCCGATGCTCGCGCTGCGACCACCACTCGGGGAAGCCCGAGTCCAGGAAAGTTCACCGGATCAGGTGGCCAGCCCCAGCAGGCGCAGCAACCCGGACGTCGGCACCTTGTAGGTCGCGCCGGCCCGGAAGACGGGGCAAGGAAAGGAGCCACCGCGGGCAAGCGCATACGCCGTGGTCCGCCGGATTCCCAGCGCCCTGGCGGCCGTCATGAGGTCCACGACTGCCGGCAACCCGGCCACGTCCGCCAGGGTCATCGGCCGGCCCATATTGGCTGTCATGCGTACAGCCCCAGCCGTTCCAGCGCAAGCTGGTGGCACGCCGGATTCAGATCGATCCCGATGAACCGGCACCGATGCTCTCGCGCAGCGATACCGGTGGTCCCGCTCCCGGAGAAGGGATCCAGCACAGTTCCACCAGGACGGCAGCCCAGCCGAACGCAACGCCGCGCGATCTCCAAGGTCCCTTTCGCGGGATGGCCAACCCGGCCGCGGTCCGACGAGACACTCCAGACAGTGGTCTCGCCGATCTCGCAGAAGTCTCGGGACAGGATGAAGAGGTTCTCGTAGCAGTGTGAGAACCGGTCTCGCACGCTCTCGGGACGGGCGTTGGGCTTGTGCCAGATGATCTCGCGCCTCAGCCACCAACCGCGGTCCAGCAACTCCAGCACGACCCGCCACGGCACGCCGACGAGATCCTTCGCACGGTGCGACGCTTGCGGTGGACGGTGTGAACCGTACGGTGTCCGAGCCCGCTCCGCCGCGGTGCGAGCCGTCGAACCGGCCGCGACGTAGTGCCCCCACGATCCGCCGTAGCTGTCGCCGAGGTTCAGCCAAACAGAGCCGCCCGGAGCAAGTATCTGGGCCACCTCGTCGAATACCGCCGCGAGCCGGGCGACGTACGCCTCCACTACCGCTTCCCCGCCCAGTTGCCCGGCAACGCCGTAGTCCCGCAGGCCCCAATACGGTGGCGACGTCACTACGCAATCGACCGAGTGCTCAGGAAACTCGCGTAACGCTTCCGCGGCATCGCCTTGGCGGAGAATCACCTGGCCGTCGTCGTACTGGATCATGCGAAGCTCGGCTCATGCACGAAAAGCTCCAGTAGCCGGCCATCGATGGGGCACGTAGCCGTGATGAAACGTTCGACAATGCCTCCCACCCCAGGAAGGACAACGTCTCCGGGATTCTTGCCGTACCTGAGGCGGATCACGTCCGCATCGAAATGGTACCGATGATTCGAAACGAAGAAGAACCCGATCGCGTTCATAGAACTGTCTACGGCTAACGGCCCGACGAGTGCGTTCCGGAGTGTCCATCCTTGTTTCTTCAACACGTAGGCGACCTTCCAGCCCGCCAGCGCGCTCTCGAAGACCAGCAACGTTGACGCCGGCGGTGCAAGAACCCGGCGTAGCGCCGCCCACACACGGCAGATGTCGGCGACGACATCTGCCGAGGCCGTGGCAACGTCAGGCCGAGCCACCACACAGTCCACGGCTTGGCCGGCGATCCCCGCTATCCGAGCCAGCGCATCCGTGACAGATCGTCGAAAATCATCAGACACCAGAACAACCTCCGCGTCATCGGCTGACACGAGACACGGAGATCAAGAACCGATTCGATGCCCAGCCTTCAGACGCGACCCTGCCACAGCATCAGGGCGATGCGGACTCCGCGGGGGAGCACGGACAAGTGGCTCAAGGCAGGCAGATCTTGACGGCGGCGATGGCGGCGATCAGTCTCGCTGTCCTGCTGACAGGGTGCGACACCGACGATGGGAATGACACCAGCGCCACCGGCAACCTCTTGCGGGAGTATCAGCCGCGGTACGAAGCGGTGCGAGGCGTCCTCGACGGTTTCGCCTCGCGTGTGCCCGAGGCGAGTCCGACCGCCCCGGTTTGTGATCGACAGGTGGCGCCGGCCTTCGACCTCGCCGGGGGCGCGAGGTTGGGTGATCCGGGCAACACCGAGCTCGTCATGGCGGATCAGCTGGCTACACCGGAGGAGGCGCTCCGTGCCGAAGCGTCCCCTGCCGACTACACCAGGTTCTCCGTGACGCCCGGCTATCTCACGCACGGGCTCGGGGTCAGTCGCCTGTCTTCCTCCATGTCGCCCGGTGAGCTGGCGAACTTCCTCGGCTATAGCGGGTCTGCGGCCATGGTGAATGCACAAGATCAGCCGACCCGGCTCAAGCTGCTGCTCGACGCCGGCCTCGGCGTGCGGTACCTGGTCGCCGTCCGCACGGTGCGGTATGAACCGGCCACCCCGAGGCCGTCCGGCAGCGTGACCGTTGATGCGTACGTCCTCGACCTGGCCAAGGGCGACATCCCCTGCCGGTTCCAGGCCACCGGGGCGTCCCCGGGTGTCATGGTGTACGAGCAGTCAAGACCGGGCGACCTGACCCAGCTCGTTTACGAAGACATTCAGAACCACCTTGGAATAGCGGTCGATGACGTTCTGACTCGATTCAACGGCCAGAGGTAACGCTTCCTCCCGTCCGGCGTCAGGTTTCCGTGCGGTGCCAGCCTGGTCAGCCAGCTCGGTGGTTCCGCCGCGGCCGACTTGCAACGCCGCATCGCTGAGCACCTGGCCGGTGAACCAGGAAACCGGCCACGGCGGCGTTTCGGCCGCCTGAACTCCCCTACCGCCCGACTGTCTTGTCACGCGGACGACGGACCGCGCCGACGACACTTCGACCGGGACCTCCGAGCACCCTGAACCGGCTGCATTGGGAACTCGCCGCGCGTGCCGCCGTGCTCGATCCGGGTCAGGGGTCGCTGTGCACGAGCGAGGCCCAAGAATCGGGCCGGTCGGGGTAGACGCCTCGAAGGCCCAGCGACACGGCTCGCAGCGCCTCGGCGGCACCATCCGCTCCGGTCCTGCCAGGCAACAGGCGGTAGAAAGCGCGCGCGGCGTCGGCGGCGATCCGGTCGGACAGCGGCCAGAGACTGGCGACGACGTGCCGGAAGCCGGCCAGCTGTGGCCGACGCGGCTGCCTGAATCGCGGCAACGATCCTGTCGCCGTCGGCATGCCGTGACGTCCAGCTCGTGCGATGGTTCGCCGACGTGGTTGTGCGCCGATGCCCTGAAGCTGACTCCGCCAGCGTCCATGAGCGACTGGAGATGGCAAGACCGCAATCGGACGTCGAGCAGGACGGCGTAGGTACCTTTGAGCCATTGCAGGGAATATGGCTGTTCGAAGTACTTGGAGGTGCCGTGTGAGCGTGCCGGACGATGATGTCGAGGACGCCGGCGACTACTTGGACAAGTCGCCGTCCGCGGGGCGCATGGGCAAGGCCGTGGAGTACCTCGTGGCCGCCGCGTGCATTCTGGCCTCTCGTGGGGAGCTGAACGTCTCCACCTCGTTGGTGGACGACGAGGGCGTGGACCTGGTCTTCAACCGGCGCGGCAGCTCGGCCACGCTGGCTGTTCAAGTCAAGGCGCGGATGTCCGACAGCAAGCGGGTGCGGGCCGGGTCGTTCGTGGCGTTCGTCCGCTCGCAGACCTTCCGGCCGCGAGCCGACCTGGATCTTCTGTTCGTCGCGGTCGACGTGACCGAAGCGCGGTTGACAACCGCCTGGCTGGTGCCGAGCGAGGACTACGCCGCGCAAGCCGGGCCGCCGAACAGCCGGGGCAGACTGCGGTTTTATGCGTCACTCAAGCCCAATGCCCGGGACCGTTGGCGGGATTACCGGCTCACGCCGGCTGAACTCGCCCCGCGGGTGCTGGAACGGCTTGCCGAACGCGACGAGGTGTCCTGAATCGGCTTCGGCAGCCGGACTTCGGCGAAGTGGCCCGGAGGATCTCCTGGCCACCTCGCCGCCTTGTCGGACGCGGTTACTTGCGGACCATCGGTTTGTCGCAGCGACACTGGACCGCCCGGCAGCCCACAGGATGATTTTCTTGACCGAGAACACCTCACCGAATCGCGACTCGAGCGTTCCGGCACCGCCACTACGCCGATGGGGTGAATTCAGGGCAGGTCGGTAAACCATCCTCCCGATCAGTAGTGAACCGGGTTGACAGCCTTTACAGCAACTTCACGACGAGGAGCGTTTGTCTTGTCATCCAGAAGGTACAGCAGCCTCGCAAAGCGGCTCGCGTCCATTACCACTGTCGGTGGCACTTTGGCAGTTGCCTTGCTCACCGGGGCGGATACTGCCTCAGCTGCGCCGCCCGGATTCGCCGGCCCGTTCTCGGCCGAGTGTAAGGGGATCCGAAAGGTAGCCGTACATGTATCGAAAGATGTGAACACCATGCTCGAAGCTTGGTGGGATCCGGCAGGCAACACCGTCTGCGCGAGGATGTCCGACACCATTCCTGGATCGCACCTATTGGGTGTCAACCTCGGACGCCCTGACTGGCAAACTGTGTTCTCCGATGTCGGAAACTACTCGACTTACGCCGGCGTAATCTACATCTCCATGGCCGGCATGACCGGGTCGGACTTTGTTCAAATTCACGGCTCGATCGTGATCGGCGATGTCGAACTCGACAGCGGCGAACACTGGATATCCAAGGCTGGCTATGGCGGGTGAACCCTGCTGCGGTGCGTAGCACTGTGTCGCAGGTGGACTGCCGCTGATCCTCGTCGGCTCGCCCAAACGACGAGCCAGACCGCACCGGCGACGGTGACCAGTAACGCGAACAGGTCGCCCACTGACCCCTTCACGCCGCGCGGCAGCACTGCCAGGCTGGGACTCCACACTTCGAGCAGGGCACACCGGCGCACGCGTTCCAGGCCCGACGTAGCGCGGCGTCGACGACGGCTGGATCACGTGTTGTCTTGCGGTGCAGCCGCCGCAGGTCGGCGAGGAGCACCAAGCCGGGTTCTGGCCGGCGGCCACTCAGCTCGGACATCGTCGTCCGCAACGCCGCCACGGTCCCGGACGACGTCGGTGCGTCGCCGGACAGGCGCACGTCGTACGCGCGAGCCGCGTCGGCGAGGTCACGGATGTGGGCCCGAGACCAGCGCGCGAGGTCGTGAGCCACGTGGTGGACCTCGTGCTCGACGACGTGCCGGTCGGCCACCTTGACCAAGTCCTTCGCGAGGGCGGTTTCCGACCGGTGCAGTTCACGGATGGCCAACCCGAGCTTCATCGCCGGCTCTCCTTCGTCCCGAAGTCCTCTCCGACGTCGGTCGCGGTTTCTTCCCCGGCGATCGCTGTCGTCCGACCGGGCTCAGCCCGGCGGATCGCCGCCGCGGCGTTTTTGAACAACGGTTGCTTCGACACCGGGTCCCAGTCAGTCAGCGTGAGCTCGTTCGCCGCACTCGCCTGCGGGGTCGCCGGTGTCGAAGTAGCCGTAGTGGAACGGCAGGAACAGCACACCCTCCCGGACGCCGCCCACCCGGATGCGGGCATGCACGCTCCCGCGAGGGGTGCTGACCTCCGCCCAGCCGCCTTCGTGGAGGTCGAGGCGTTTCGCGTCGACGTCGGACACCTCGACCCAGGACTCCGGGGCCGCCGCCTGCAGCTGCGGTGCGCGAGCGGTCTTGGTCCGGGTGTGGAAGTGGAAGATGGTCCGTCCGGGTTCATCGCCCGGTACTCGACCGGTTCCATCGGCGCGCCGGTGATCAGATCACGACCGTAGCTTTCGCAGTAGTCGGGTTGTGCGAAGAACTTGCCGTCGGTGTAGAGCCGCTCGGCGCCGTCCGGGTGGTCCTCGTCGCACGGCCACTGGATACCGCTGGTCACGCGGAGTTTCGCGTAGCTGAGACCGGTGTAGTCGCACGGCCGCCCGGCCGAAGCGCGTTTCCACGCTTCGAACGCGGACTCGGCGTCGTGCCACTGCGGGAGCGGTGCGCCGTCCTTGTCGCGGAAGTCCATCCGGCGGGCGTAGTCGAGCAGGATGTCGAGATCCGGCCGCGCCTCGCCGGGTGGTTCGACCGCCTTGTCCGACAGGTGCACGGTGCGGTCGGCGTTGGTGAACGTGCCGGTCTTCTCGCCCCAGATCGCCGCCGGGAGCACGACGTCGGCGAGTTCGGCGGTTTCGGTGCGGAAGGCGTCCTGGACGACGAGGAACAGGCGGTCCTGGCCGAGGATCGAGCGGATCCGACGCAGTTCCGGCAACGACACGGCGGGATTGGTCGCCGACACCCACAGGAACCGCAGCGTGCCGTTCTCGGCGTAGCGCAGCATCTGCATCAAGTGCGTCGGCGGCCCGTAGTGCGGGATCTTGCTCTGGTCGACGTTCCACAGCTCGGCGAGCTCGCTCACGTGGGAGTCGTTGGCCCAGTTGCGAAATCCGGTCAGGTCACCGTCCGCACCGCACTCACGCGTGTTCTCCGCGGTCGGCTGGCCGTTCATCTGCAGCACTCCCGCACCGGGCTTGCCGAGCATGCCGCGCACGAGGTTGAGGTTGTTGACCTGAACCGAGGCGGCACCGGCCTGATGAGACTGGTAGAAGCCCTGCAGCACCGTGCACAGCAGGCGCCCGGCAGATCCGAGCAGCTCGGCGGCGGCCCGGATCTCGCGTTCGGAGAGTCCGCAGATCGCCGCGACCCGCTCGGGCGGGTAATCGGCAACCATCGTCTGCAGGTCGCCGTAGCCGACCGTGCACCGCTCGACGTAGTCGTGGTCGACCCAGTCGTGCTCGATGATCTCGTGCAGCAGGCCGTTCATCAGCGCGAGGTTCGTCCCCGGCAGCGGCGCCAGGTGCAGGGTCGCGGCGCGGGCGACCGGCGTCTCGCGCGGGTCGACGCACAGCAACGCGGGTGGGTTCGGCCCCTCGAGCCGGTCGAGGATGCGCGACCACAGGACGGCCTGGGTTTCGGCGACGTTGTGCCCGAAGAGGGCGATGACGTCGGCGTGGTCGACGTCTGTGTAGGACGCCGGTTGGCCGTCGCAGCCGAAAGTTTCTTTGAGCGCGGCGGCGGCGGTCGCGGTGCAGAGCCGGGTGTTGCCGTCCAGGTGGTTCGTGCCGATGCCGGCGCGCGCGATCGCCGCGAGCGTGTAGTACTCCTCGGCGAACAGCTGCCCGCTGGTGTAGAAGCCGATCGCGCTCGGTCCCTGCGTGTCCAGCAGCTCCTTGCTGTGCGCGACGACCCGGCCCATGGCCTCCTCCCAGCTCGCCTCGACCAGCTCGCCGTCCTGGCGAACCAGCGGCGTGGTCAGCCGATCGGGAGAAGAGTTGGCTTGCCAGCCGAACAGATCCTTCGGGTCGAGCCGGCCGCGGTTCACCCGGTCGTCGGCCCGGCCACGCACTCCCACGATCGAGCCGTCCTTGACAGCGATGTCCAAGCCGTCGCCGTTCGAATGCAACACGGCGGCACTGCGAACCCACCGGTCGACGTCCTGGGGCCGCACTCCGTCGACGAGGTGGTGGTCCACCCTCGCCGGCCATGTCTCGCCGGCGCTGTACGGGGTACGCGTTCCCCACGGTCGCCTGATTCCGTCTCGCTTCGGCAAGTCGAACCTCCTGGTTGTGAACGCGTGTGGCGGATACCCCGGAGCGGGTGGTGGAAACGCCGACGTTCGCCGGTGAAACTGTTGGCTCATGGTCGTGAAGTCAGCATGGCGAGCAACCCGCCACACAGGATCCCGAGCACCACCACCGCGGCGAACAGCGCCACCAGGACCCGCTTCGGGAACGAACGGCCGACCATGACCAGGGAGGGCAGGCTGAGCGCGGGGAGCGTCACCAGCAACGCCCCAGCCGGTCCCGTCTCCGCGCCCGCCGCGAGCAGAGCAAGCACGATCGGCACCTCGCCGGCGGTCGGCACGACGAACAACGCACCCAGCACCGCCGGCAGCAGGATCAGCGGTCCGGGGCCGGCCGTGCCGTGGGAGAACCACGGCTTGGCCGCGCCGACTGCCATTACCACGACGAAGTACTCGGGAACCAGCGTGACGGCCAGGATGCCGAGCCGGCGTGCGAAGCGACCGATGACCGACGCCGGCCCCTGCCGCCGCTCCGGCGCGGCTTCGACCGGACCGGCATCCGCGGCTCCGAGACGAGCGACCAGCGGAACGACGACGAACACGAGAACCACGCCGGCGACGACGCGTACCGTCACCCAAGGCCACGGCAGCAGAACGGCCAGGAACACGAGCACCGCGGGGTTCAGCGCCGGATTTTCCGACCCAATAGGCCAGCGCGGGGCCAGGCGGCACGCCACAGCGCCGGGGGACGCCGCGATCGGGGCGGTGCAGCAGGTGCACATCATCGACGGCAGAGCCAGCGCGCCGCCCGTCCATGCGCCACGGCCTGCCGCGAATGCGCGCTGAACCCACGCTTGCGGGACGAGTGCTTCCATCGCGGCCGCGATCACGAGCGCCGCGACGAGCGCGACCCATCGGAGCCGAAGTAGCCCGTGGTGAACGACCACGCCGCGTGCCACGAGGGTGCCGGCGCTGACTTCAGCGGCAGCGATGCCGGGCCGGCGAACTTCCCCGTGGTCAGGGCGTCTGACACCTTCCCGGCATAGGGTCACCACTTCGCCCAGCCGAGCGCGCCCACGACCACCAGCACGAAGATCCCGATGCCCGCGACCGCCCGTCGGGAAGTTCTTGCGGCCTCTGCGCTCACGACGTCCTCCCACGCTGCCGTCGCGGTCGCAGGAGAGGTTGCCGCCGGCGCCGTCGGTGAAGCCTCGGGTGGAGTGCTGAAAACGTCAGGCAGTCGTCAGGTTCGATCGCCACTGAAGCCGCCAAAATGGACATCCCGGCGTCCGAGGAGCAGCATGCGGTATCGGCAGCACTGTCCGGTGGCCTCCGGCGCGGAGGTGATCGGCCAGTCCTGGACCGTGCTCGTGGTCCGCGAGCTGCTGCACGGCAGCACCACGGCGAGCCAAATCGCCCTGGGCGTACCGGAGATGTCCCCCGCGCTGCTGACCAAGCGCCTCAAGCAGCTGGTCGAGGCCGGCGTGGTGGTCCGCAGTGCGACAGGGGGCCGCACGCGGTTCGACTTGACTCCTGCGGGGCGGGAACTCGCACTGGTGCTCGAACGGCTGGGCCAGTGGAGCCGCCGCTGGCTGCCCCGCCCAGGAGTGCCGATCTGAAGCCGCAGCTGCTGTTGCTCGGCATCTGCCGAAACGTCGACCACGCCCTGTTGCCTGCCGAACGAGTGGCCGTGCACCTGCGGTTCAGCGAAACACCGCCCCCGCGGTGGTGGTGGCTCGTGTTCAGTCCCGACGGGGTTTTCGCCACGGCCGCGGATCCGCGGCTGTCCGCGGCGGTCGGGATCGACTGCACGCTGTCGGCGCTGGCCGGGGTGTGGCTCGGTCATCTGTCCTGGCGCGAGGCGGTCGAGGACGGCGGGATCCGGTTGACCGGGAGCCGCGACTCGATCAGGCGGGCGATCGGCTGGGTGGGCCGAAATCGGTTCACAGCCGCCCCGCACTGACCACAGCCGCCTTCGCGGTCATGGCCTTCCACGACTCACTGATCGGTAGGCCCCGTCCCGCCGGCGACGATGGGAAACGACCACACTGATCACCGAGAAGAGCGCGATCACGATGCCGGCGAAGACGTCGTTCGCGCGGGCAAAGTCCCGATGCCCGGACGCCGGATAGCCGAGGACGAACGGTGCCACGATCAGCCAGAAGCCGGCGGCGACGTCGATCAGCCCCAGCCATGACGCCACCCGGGGCGCGATAAAACAACAGAGCGCCACGAGGGTCACGATGGTGCCGGACACGATGTCGTTCCAGTACCCGCCGATCCCGGCGAACGTCCGGCTGTAGTCGAGCGCGAACGGCGCGATGACCAACCAGACACCAACGACGAGCACCACCGCAGCGGGCAGACGTTCCTCGCGCAGAAGGCGGTCGTTGGTCGAGATCTTCGAAGCGGCCCGTTCCATGGCAACCAGCTCCTTCCGGTTCCACGCGACCTGACCTTGGCGGCTACCCGGCCACGGATGAGGCAAACGCAGGCGCACGCCAGCGGGCACGGACTCGGTGCCGGCGCTGTCAGCCGAGCCGACCGGCCAGGATCCGCGCCGCTGCCCGGAGGAAACAGTCGTGTTCGGCACGGGCGAGCGTGACGAGGCCGGACACGGCCTTCTCCTCCGTCACCCCCAGCTCGACGAGGTTGTCGATCGCCGCGCCGATCAGACCGGCGCTCTCGGCTGTTTCGTTTCGCCGGCCGGCGGACTGTTCACAGATACTCACATCCACTTCGGACACTGCAGTCACGCGAGGCGCACGCCGTATCACTCGAAATGATGAGAGGTGGGCCCAGGCACGAGGACGGGAGCTCAGGCGTTCCCCGTCACCTTCCGGCTGGCCCCCTCCAAGATTTCCATGGCCGCCATCGCCTCCCGGTGCCGTCCCAAAGCCAGTGCGATCTTCCGCTGCCGTCTGATGGCGCGAGCCAAGACAGGCAGGAAGAGTGCTGGTCGGCCGTCGACCAGCCGAGCATAGATCGACGCAGCCTCGGTGATCGCCGCCAGTGCTTCACGCCGTCGGCCCAAACCCTCAAGGAGGCGCCATTGCTGGGTCAAACTGCCGGCCAGGACGACCATCGCAGCGTCTGGTTCGCGCTTCTCGAACTCTCGGCTGACTTGCACAGCCTCCGTGGCGGCAGCGATGGCATCTTCATGCTGGGACAGCGCCGCAAGGCATTGCGAATGCTTGACCAAGCTCGTTGCGAGGTCACGCGAGTGCATGGGCCACACAGCGACGGCCACGCGGTAGATCGCGACGGCTTCACCGATTGCTTCCAACGCTTCTTGAGGTCTTCGAAGGCGGTAGAGATGCTCGGCCATCGTGCTCAGGCCGTGGGCCAACGGAGGCGCTACCGCTCGACGACCGAACAACTGTCGATAGATCTGCGTCGCCTCCACACTCACGACCAAACCTTCTTCGTACCTCTGCAAACGGCCCAGAACTACGGAGTGGACAGTGAGACCGTCCGCCAGGTCCCGCAGGTAGGGACCCGGAAGCTGGGTGACCAACTGGCGCCTGATGTTCGTCGCCTCGACTATTGCGGCCAGGCTTTCCTTGTGCCGTCCCAGGATGGCCAGCCGCATCGAGAGGTTGTTCAAGCGCAGGGACAGGTTGGGGCTGAGCGTACTACGCGGAAGGATCCGCCGGATCTTGCCGACCAATGCCGACTCCATCATCGCCGCGGTCTCCGCCAGCGGGCCGGATCGGGTCGGGATCCGACGCACCAGATCTCGCAGGGTTTCGATTCCGGCGTTCCCGTCCGCGGCAAGCGCCTCGAGGGCACGCACCAGTGGCGCGGGATCCTCCACTCGGGGAGCGACGGAGATCGCCGCGGCGAGGACATGACGATGCCGGCCGCAGAGCGCGGTCAGTTCGTCGGCAACGTGCTGACCGAAAACAGCATGCGATGCCGCGCGTGCCACCACAGTCAACAGACGCTCGGCGTCGGCTTCGCGGGCGGATCCGGCGAGCGCGTCGACGACACTCGCGCGAGCGGAGTCGAGCATCACCCGGCCGACGAGCCTTTCGGTCAGCCGGTCCGGTACCAGGCCCGTGAACACCCGAGGTTGCGCCACGGGATAGATCTGCAGCAGCCACTCCCGAACTGCGCGAGTCTCCGTGGCGGACAGCTCGCGGATCGCCGGCACGCGAGCCAGCACGCCATCCAGCCGGTCGACCGCGACGGGACCCAGTACGGTCGCAGCCGTCACGACCTCGTCGAGTATTGCCGCGGGCAGGGCCGGCAGCCCGGCGGTGCGAGCGGTGGTGAGCCAGTGCCGGCGCTCGTGGTCGAGCAACCGGTCTTCGAGGCCGCGGCCGGAGTCGGGTGGCGGCGAAGAGCTCGTCGTGGCGTCCAGGAGGTCCGCGAGTGCCGTCATCTGCACCGCCAGCACCGAATCGCCGCTCATCCGACGTTCGGGGCGGTTGATCAGTGAGGCCGCCGCGGCAGTCCACGCCGTTTCGCCGATGGCCGCCGCAAAAGCCTGTACCGCCGCGCGATAGCTACCCAGCCGGCTCTTGCGTGTGCCGTCCAGAACCGGCACCTCGGTCACGCGAGCCAGGTCCACGAAGTCCGCGGCAAGCTCACCCGCGACCGGCAGCTGCTGCCACCACGACGAGGCCGTGCGCGCGAGCATCAGAACCTTCACCGGAACGTCGGACGCGCGGGTGAGCAACACCTGAGCCAGCGCGTTCAGCTGGTCTGCGCGCCCTTCGGCATAGTCACACACCACCAGCACCGGAACCCGCGTGTCCCGCAGGACACCCAATGCGCGGGCCGATGCGTCGGCTTCGAGCCAGAGCACGGCCCAGCCCTGCCGGCCGACACGGTTGGCGAAGTGGTGAGCGAGCCGGGTCTTGCCCTGTCCGCCAGGACCGTGCGCCAGCCACGCCCCGACACCGGGCCGCGCCACCCAATCGTCGAGCTCACGCAACAGCGCTTCCCGGCCGTGGAACGGGACCACCGCGCGCCGTGCCGCCAACAGTCCGGCCGGTGACGTGTTCGCCGCTCGGCCCGGCGACCTGGAGAGCGGATCCGCTATCCCCTGCAGCTCGATTGCCTCACATCGGGTGCCGACATCGCCGCCATGAGCCTGGACCACCGCGGCGAATCCGGGGTCACGCAACAGCAACGAGACCGGCACGGCCTCGAGCACGGCATGTGCCCGGCCACCCGGCTCGGCGGCGATGACCGCCGTCAGGAGGTCGTCGCAGAACATAGCCGCGCCGGACAGACCACCCCACGGGCAGTCTCCCTCGGGCGGATGACCGTCCAGCCTCATCACGTAGCGATCTGTGACCAGGCGGTCGCCAGGATTGAGCGTCCCCGTCAGTTGCTCGACGTCGATGGGGCGGTTCGGGCGTTGGACGGTGTTGGGCACGCCCCAGCACTCGCACTCGATCCCCGGCCGATGGGTGATCGATCGCCCCCAACGCACCGCGCCGGGGAGGTTCTCCGGCCAGGCGAGGTCATCGACGAGGACCAGAGCCGCGTCATCTCGGCCTCCCGCTGTCCCGCACCAGAGGACGTGTGCGGTGAACGAACCCGTGCGCCCGGGGCGGAAGACGGTGACCTGAGCTCCCCCGGCCGAGACGACGTGCGCCGACGTGAGCACCAGGCGAGGCCCCACCACGTACCCGGAACCGGGGCCGCCTCGCCCGGTTACCGCCGCCACCCGCTCCCACGCCACCTCGGGGCCTCCTCAGGCTCAGCGGCCGACGTGCGCCGTCAAGTCGCCAGGTCCGGCCGGCCGATCCTGATCGCCGGAGACCAGGAGGTCACCGCCACCGGGCCGGCGCGGGGTCAGGGTCACCTTGACCTTGTGTGTGCGTCCGTGTGTCACCCCGCCTTCCACCCCGGCGGACACGACCCAGGCCTTGAACCCGGCCTTCCCCTTGACGTCCTTTCGCAGTTCCACCGCGAACTCGAGTTCGACCGGGCCGACGAGGAACTCGACGCCGGCTCCGGTGCTCTGCGTAGCCGCTTCGATCAGCTCGTCGCGCACCGAGGCGACGGCATCCACCAGCTCAATTTCCATGCCTACCCAGTCGGCCGACCGGCTCGCCGTGCTACACCATCAGCGCCCCGGAAAATCCTCGGCCACGTCGTCGCGGCTCGCCCGGCGCCACATGACCGCCGCTGCCACGCCACCGCCCACTCCGCCCGCGGCGGCGAGCGTGATGACCGCCGCCGGCCCCCACAGCTGGGCGAGCAGCCCGGTGGCGACGATCGCCACACCCTGGGAGGCGCGAAGCGCGGCGATCGCCAGGCCGATGGCCTGCCCGCGATGCTTCTGGGGCGCCGCAGCGACGTACGCCGCGTTGGTGACCATGTCGTGGGCCGACAGAGCGCCGGAGACCGTCCACAGCACCACACTGATCGGCAGAGCGGGCTCCCAGCCCGTCGGCAGCAGTACCGCGCTGGTGGCGACGACGAGCAGCCCGAGCCGGCGAAGCCGTCGCTCGGGTGCGACGGCGCGGAGGACGGTCAGCCCCAGCACCGTTCCGACGGGATTCGCGGCGAGCAGCCAGCCGACCGCGGCAGTGCCCGCACCCAGCTGGGCCGCGTACGGAACTGCCAGCCCTTCCGGCACGACATAGAAACCCGAGCAGCAGGCGATCGCCAGCAGCGCTCGGAGTCGCCGGTCGGCGATGACTACCCGCCAGCCGTTGGTGACCGTCGCCCACCGCCCTGGCCCCCGGGCCGTTGTCGTTGGCGGCCGGTGGGCGCCGAGACCGGTGCCGATCACCGCCGCCGACAGGACGAACGTCGCGGCGTCGACCAGCAACGCGCCCGCCGGTCCGAGTGTGCCCACGACGGCCGCGCCGGCGCCGAACCCGGCCGCGAGCCCCACCTGGTAGGTGGTTTGCATGATCCCGATCCCGACGGTCAGGCGGTCGCTGTCGAGGATGTCGGGCAGGACCGCCGTCCGCGCCGCCTGGAACGGTGCCGCGGCCAGCTGGACCGCGGCCAGCAGCACGATCCGCACCCACAAGGGGAGCGCCGGGATCGCCATCGCCGCGACCAGAGCAGCCCGGGCGAGATCGGTGACGACCAGGACACCCCGACGGGAGAACCGATCGGCGACGTGGGCGAGGGCGGCGCCACCGATCAGGTCGGGCAAGTAGGTGAGCGCGTAAGTGAGGGCGGCGAGCCCGGCCGACCGGGTCCGGTCGAACACCAGCACGGTCAAGGCCACCCTCGCGAGCTGGTCACCCGCGATCGACAGGAGATGGGCGGCCCAGAGCCGGCGAAACTCCGGCACCGCGACGACGCTGCGGTAGGTCGCCGGACGCTGCGGGGTCGAGGCCATGCCTGCTATCGCGTCAGGGGGCGGCCGGGCCGGGCTCGGCCAGGCAGACCTGGTCGCGTCCGGCGGCTTTGGCCCGGTAGAGGGCGGCGTCGGCGGCGCGGATCAGGTCGTCGACGCTCTCCAGCCCGGGCGCCGGGTACCGCACGGCGCCGATCGAAACCGTCACCTGTGCGACCCCGTCCGCGAGACCACCCAGCCCGGTGAGGTCGAGGCCGGCGATGCGATGCCGGATCCGGTCGGCGATCGCCAGCAAGGTCCGGTCGTCGGCGACGTCGGGCAGCGTGATGACGAACTCTTCGCCGCCCCAGCGGCCCGCCACGTCTTCGTGCCGGATTTCGCCGCGAATGGCGTCGGCGACCGCGCGCAGGACCTGGTCACCGACCGGATGGCCGTGGGTGTCGTTGATGGCCTTGAACCGGTCGACGTCCAGGAGCAGCACCGCGAACGGCCTCGCCGTGCCCAGGACCTTCTCGGTGGCGTGGGTCCACCAGCGAGGTGACGCGAGCGCGGTCTTGGCGTCGAGGCGCGACTGCTGCTGGAACTGCCACACCAGCAGCCCGCGGTGCAGCGCGACGAGGACCACGACGACCGCGGCGAGCAGGATCGGCGCGGTGGCGACCAGGAAAGCCGCCAGCACGCCCAGCGAAAGCGCCCCGGCCTCGAGGACGTACTCCCCCGCGTTCGAGAACAGCCGCTTCACCGTGATGTCCGGCGTCGACAGCGCGAGCGCGACGTAAACGAGCGCGGTGTTGATGAACCAGCGCAGCAGTCCGGCGGCGACCAAGACCACGCCGTCGAGCAGGCCCGGCACCGGGACGCCGGCCGGGGGTCCCGGGTAGGCGTGCATGCCTGCGGCGAGAACCGCCACCGCCGCCTGGGTCGCGATCAGCACCGTCGCCGCGGAAAAGACCCAGCGATACAACGGCACCGGGCGCCCGGACGGCCAGATCCGCCACCACGCCACCGCGTAGGTCCAGATCACCATCAGCGACGCGAGCGCGGGAGGTAGGACGATCAGCCCCGCGAAGCTCCAGACGCTCTTCAGGTCGACGTAAGGAGCACCCTCGATGCGCAGGTACTCGCGCTGCCGCTCCGCGTGCCGGGTGAGCTCGATGTGCGCCGCCGCCGCGGCGGCCAGAACCGCCGCGCGCACCAGGTCGGCCAGCCGGACCGGCACCGTGAAAGCGGTCGCCGCCGTGACAGCCAAAGCACCGAACACGACAATCACGACATAGCGTTGGACCGGCGCGGGCATCGCCCGCACAGCCCACTCCCTGCCTTTTCGCATTCGCCCCACCTGGTCCGACGCACCGTGACCGACCGATGACGGTAGCCGATCGGCCTCGACCCCGACCAGACCCGAAAGGCGGCGGCGAGCGGGCCGCACACGCGTCACCTGATCGGCCTAGCTGCACACTGCACACGTAGCTGCGGTCGAGGAGGAGGTGATCACTGTGCGCGACACCAACTGGACTGTGCGCTGATCACGACCCCCTGTCCCGTCTCCCGAGATTGGAGCCCGCCATGCGCGACACGAACTGGTGATGGATGACCAACACAGGAAACACGATGACGGGCGGGCTCGCCTCGACCGGGCGGCCCGCCCGTCGCCATCGTGCGACTTCCGTCAGGTTTGGCGCACCGGCGACCTGGGCAGAGACATCACGCAGAGTTGTATGCGCGAAAGGCTTCACGGATGTCTTCCCCCACGGACGAGCCGGCTGCTCTCGGTGACGACGAGACGGCGGGGCTCGCCGCACTCACCGAAGCAGCAGCGGACCTCCAACGCCGAATCACCGAACACCTCGCCGGCCTTCGCCGCGACATCGCCGCGAGTCCCGCGCTCAACGACGACCGTCCCGTTTGATCGGCGAATGCGGTGTCACCCTCGAGATTCAGTCACCGGGCGGGGTGAGCCGGGTCGGTGCACCCTGTGGGACATGACGGAGGCGCCCACCCCTGACCCGCACGCTGAGCTCGCCCGCCGGCGAGCCGAGCTCGACGAGCTCGCGCAGGTGATGGCGGCGACCCCGCCCCCGGAAGGTTTCGCCGACCACTGCTGGTGGACCGCGGAAGTCGATCGTTATGTCCACGACGAAGCGACGACGCAGCCCGTGGCCATGGCGGCCGCCCAGACGGTGATCGCGTGGCACCTCGCGTGGCTGGCCACGCAACCCCGGATGTCGCGATCGCTGGCCTACCAGAAGCTGGGGTCCCGTCTTGCTGCGCTCTCCGCCCACGCGCGGGAGCCGAGCTCCGACCGACGCGAGGAGCAGATCGACGAGCGCACGGAGCTGAGCCGCGTCATCGCGGACCTGACCGCGATCCTGGAAGCACTCGGCTGACGGGCGTATTGTCCGGCCGATGACACGAGTGCTGGTCGTCGGTCTCGATCCCGCCAAGCTCGAGGGCTGGGATCCGGCACCCGCGCAGGCGGCGATAGCCCGCGGTCAGGCCCGCTTCGAAAATCACCGCGTCGAAGCCGACTATTGCCTGGTGACGCTCGACGACCACCCCGAACAAGCCATCACGAAGGCGCTGGCGGTCACCGACTACGACTGCGTGGTGATCGGCGGGGGCATCCGAACGCATGAACCCTTGCTCGAGCTCTTCGAGCGGGTCGTCAACCTGGTCCGGCGGCACGCCCCTGCCGCGGCCATCGCGTTCAACAGCACCCCCGAAGACTGCCTCGACGCGGCTCTGCGCTCATTGCGCTGATCGGAGATCGATCGAGCCGACGCGCGCTTCAGGCACCGGCCAGCAGCACTCCGGTCGTCACCGCTCGCGCGCGGTACGGGTGACCGAACGCTGTCGATAGGTGAGGTAAGCGCTGAGGCCGCCAAGAGCGAGCAGCAGCGCGCCCACGACGACGTCGTCGACAACCGCGCGACGGGGGTCGGTGACCCCGAACAGCGTGCCCAACGTGAACGGCGTCAAGAGCAGCCAGCAGCCGAGCACGGCGTTCGCCACGCTGAAGAGCGGCCAGTCTCGGGGCACGATCGTCCTCGCGAGCGCCAGCACGCTGACGATCAGGGCGACCAGGACATCGCTACCGGTAACCGTCACCGCAGACGAATAGTGCAGAACGTACGGCGCGAACCCCACCCAGACCCCGGCCAGGAACACCAGTGAGCTGGGCAGGCTCGGCGTCAGCGAGCGTTCGGTTCCGGGGCCGACCCAGAAATGACTTCCGGCCACTTGACCAGCCATGACACCTCCCCGATTGAGGTACACAGCAATTATTTCACAAGTCAACAGTCTCCGCAGCCGGCTCACCAGTTCGTCAGGATCAGGTGGTTCACCAGCAGTGCCGTCGCGGCCTGCGCGGCCAGCCACCACCGGCGCGAACCCCACGGCAGCAGCGCGGCCGCCGGGAGCAGCCAGACACCGAACGGCAGCCAGATGCGCTCCACTTCCGCCTTCGACAACCCGGAGAGATCGGCGAACGCGACCGCGAGCATCGCGGCCACGACGATGAGCAGGACGGGATCGCCGGTCAGCGCGCGCTTCGGCTTGGTCAGGCAGACCTTGACGAGGGTGCGGCGCAGGCCCGCGACGACGGCGGGTCCGCAGGCGATCAGGAAGGCCGCGAGATCGGCCCAGACCCAGTACGAATACGGCCGCAGGTGCGCGATGCCCTGGTAGTAGCGCTCGACCACGAGGTGGTAGCCCTGCACCCACCAGAATCCGGCGGCCGCGAACACGGCCACGACGAGCAGCGCGGCAGCGATCGCGACGACGGCGACCTTCCACTGCCTGCCGACGACGAGAACCGCCAGCGCGACGAGGCCGAGCAGCACCAGCCCGTAGGAGAGGAAGATGCCGAACCCGAGCAGGAGGCCACCACCCGCCGCCGCCGACGTCGCGTAACCGCGGCCGTCGCGGAATCCTCGCGCGGCGAGCGCCAGCAGGGCGATACCTGTCGCGGTGACACCGGCGAACAACCCGTCGGCCGACGCACCGATCCAGATCGCTCCGGGCGTCAGCACCGCGAAGGGCGCGACGGCGCGCGCCGCGTCAGGACGTCCGAGCAGAGCCAGCGTCGCCGGAATGGCAACCGCGACGAGGCAACCGGCGAGCACACACGCCGTCGCCGCCCACGCCCCGCCACCGAGACCGATCCGGTCCAGCCAGACGAACACCAGCGTCGCACCCGGCGGGTGACCGGCGACGTGCGTCGTCCAGAAATGCGGAGCGCCCTCCAGGATCCGAGCCGAAAACGACTGCAACATCGACGGGATGTCAGGGATTTTGGGCACCTCGTGCAGGTACTCGTTGTCGCTCGCCAGCCGCGATGTGAATCCGCGCTGCCACCCGTCGACCATGACCAGAGCCATCGTCCAGCCAAGCGACGTCACGTAGCCCAACGCGAGCAACCGACGCCCTTCGAGCCGCCCGGCGAGACTCGGCCCCCAGATCACGACGGCGGCAGCGATCAGCAGCGCGGCCAGGGAGCCTGGTCCAACGTGCGGCAGCCAGTCGCCGAAGATCGGCGGAGCGTGGGCGTAAATGACCACACCCGAGTCCGGGCGGTTGAAATACAGTCCCACTGTGGTCGCCGCTGCGACCAAGGCCACCGCGAGCACGACGGCGACTACGTCGGCCAAATGACCGTTGCCGCGTTTAACCAACGAAAACACCATGACGGATACCCGATTCAATCACGACTAAACCTGCCCCATCGAGTGATTTACCCGCCGAAAAAATAGGGGATCATTTGCGCTCCGGAGCAATACCTGCCGCAGGGGGTGCCGAATTACGGATGTGAGCGATTCGATCGATGTGATCCTGCCGTGCCTGAACGAGGCGGAGGCATTGCCGGCGGTGCTGGGTGCACTGCCGGAGGGCTACCGGGCACTGGTCGTGGACAACGGCTCCACCGACGCGACCGCGGAGGTGGCGAAGCAACTGGGTGCCTCGGTGGTGACGGAGCCGCACCGCGGTTACGGCGCGGCGGTGCAGGCGGGCGTGTGGCATGCGAGCAGCGAAGTGGTCGCGGTGCTCGACGCCGATGGGTCCATTCCGGCCGCGATCCTGCCCGTCCTGGCCGGGGAGGTCCTGGCCGGCCGCGCTGACCTGGCGGTGGGCAGGCGACGACCGGTGGCCGGCTCCCAGCCCTGGCACACGCGCTGGGGCAACGCGGTGCTGACCTGGTGGGTTCGGCGGCGCGGTCTGCCCGTGCACGACATCGCGCCGGTCCGGGTGACGAACCGGAAAGCGCTGCTCGCCCTCGGGGTGACCGATCGCGCGTTCGGCTACCCGTTGGAACTGCTGGTGCGCGCCGCCGCGGCGGGCTGGACCGTCGCCGAGGTCGACGTGGCCTACCGGCAGCGGCTCGGCGGGGAGTCGAAAGTATCCGGCTCGTGGCGCGGCACGCTGCGCGCGACCCGCGGCATGGCCGGGGTGGTGGTCCGGACATGGACACACCGGTGATCGTGCTGGTGCTGGCGAAGGCACCCCGAGCGGGACTCGTGAAGACCCGGTTGTGCCCGCCCGCCACGCCACGGCAAGCGGCACAGGTCGCTGCCGCATCCCTGATGGACACCCTGGAAGCGGTGGTGGCCACGCCCGGCGCCCGGCCCGTGCTGGCCATGGCCGGAGACCTCGATGACGCGGAGGCCGCGCCGCAGCTTCGGCGAATGTTGGACGGCATACCGGTGGTGCGGCAGCGTGGAGCCGGTCTCGGAGAACGGATCGCGGCAGCGCACAGCGACGCGGCCGCCCTGTTCCCCGGCCAGGCGGTGCTGCAGATCGGGATGGACACGCCGCAGGTCACACCGTCGCTCTTGGACAGTTGCCGGTGCAGTCTGGCGGCACCGGACGTCGATGCTGTGCTCGGGCCGGCCGACGACGGTGGCTGGTGGCTGCTGGGCCTGCGCGACCCTCGGTGCGCCGCGGCCATCACGTCCGTTCCGACGTCGCGTGCCGATACCGGGGAGCGAACGTTCGACGCGTTGCGCGACAGCGGCCTGCGGGTGTGCCCGCTCCCCCGCCTGTCCGATGTGGACACCTTCGACGACGCGCGCGCGGTGGCGGCCGCGCTCCCAGGTTCACGCTTCGCCTCGGCGGTAGGAGACATCGGATGAGCGGGGCCGGCACCGCGTTCGACCCGGCGTTGACCGGCTCCGATTCGTGGCTGCACCTCGACGACGGCCGTCGGCTGCGGCTCGACACCCGCCGCTGGCATCGACGCGCCGACCGTGCCGACGGCTGGTTGCTCGACCGCTGCCCCGGCCCGACTCTCGATCTCGGTTGCGGACCTGGGCGCCTGGTCGCCGACCTGCACTCACGAGGTGTTCCGGCACTCGGCGTCGACTGCTCCTCGGAGGCGTTGCACTACTGCCGCGAGCGCCGCGCACCAGCTGTCCAGGCCGACTTGTTCGACGCGCTGCCGGCCGAAGGCGCCTGGCAGCACGTTCTCCTAGCCGACGGCAACATCGGGATCGGTGGCGATCCTGTACGGCTACTGAGGCGGGCAGCTTCGCTGCTGAGCCCGGGTGGGTCGGTCGTACTGGAAACGACCCCGGCGTGGCCGGGACTCTGGCGCGGACGGGCTCGCTGGCCTCACCAATCCGATTCGGTCGACGGCTGGTTCCCTTGGGCAGTGGTCGGCCCGGACGCACTCCCGGCGCTCGCCGCGGCGGCCGGGCTGCGCGTCCGGGAGCAGGCTCGGCGCCGCCGTCGGCAGTTCGCCCGGCTGGAGCCGGACTCCGGCGGAATCAGCACGACGACGACGGCGGCGAGGGCGCCATGACCGGCAAGGACGACAGCCGGACAACCGATACGAGCGCGGAGCCGTACGGTTTCCCCGCTCGGCTGTGGCGTGCGCTGGCGCGGCACCGGCCGCCCGGGCTGGGCCGCACCCGAGCGTGGCGAAGCCCGCTGCGCGGTCCCTGGCTCACCTCGATCTTCGGTGCGGTCCTGCTGGTGACCTTGCCGGTCGTGATCGTCACCGGGCTGTTGTCCTACGTCGCCTACGGTCCGCAGTTCGGCCAGGCGATCCCCGCCGACGTCGGGTGGTTGCGGTTGCCCGGCTTCGACTGGCCGGCCGATCCCCCGTGGCTCTACCGGCTGACCCAGGGCCTCCACGTCGGCTTGGGGCTGGTGCTGGTCCCGGTGGTCCTGGCCAAGCTGTGGTCGGTGGTGCCCGAAACTGTTCGCCTGGCCGCCTGCCCGGTCGATCGCGCAGGTCCTCGAACGGCTGTCGCTGCTGCTGCTCGTCGGCGGAATCCTGTTCGAAATGGCAACCGGCCTGCTCAACATCCAGTACGACTACCTCTTCGGGTTCAGCTTCTACACCGCGCACTACTACGGTGGCTGGATCTTCCTCGGCGCGTTCGCCGCCCACGTCACGTTCAAGCTGCCGGTGATGATCCGGGCCTTGCGTTCACGCTCGCTGCTCACCGAACTTCGCACGTCCCGTCGTGACACCCAGCCGGAGCGTGCGGACAGCGATCTCGTCGCCGCCGCCCCGGCCGCCGCGACCATCAGCCGGCGCGGAGCACTCGCCTTGGTCGGCGGAGGCGCCGCGCTGATCGCCGTGCTCACCGCTGGCCAGAGCATCGGCGGGATCACCCGCTACGCCGCGCTGCTGCTGCCGCGCGGGCGCCGGCCCGGCGACGGCCCCACCGGTTCCCCGTCAACCGCACCGCGGCTGCCGCGGCGATCACCCCGGCCGACACCGCGGCCGGGTGGCGGCTGACGCTCACCGGCGGGCCACGGCCGGTGACGCTCGCGCGGGCGGCGTTGGCGGAACTTCCGCAGCACACCGTGGACCTGCCCATTGCCTGCGTCGAGGGATGGTCCACCGTCCAAACCTGGACCGGCGTGCGGCTCACCGACCTCGCCGCGATCGCCGGCGTGCCGTCGCCCCACAGCGCCCACGTCAGGTCGCTGGAACGGGCCGGTGCCTTCAACCAGGCCACCTTGCAAGCGAACCAGACCCGGCACCCGGATTCGCTGCTCGCCCTGCGGGTCAACGGAGCGGATCTCTCGCCCGACCACGGCTACCCCGCGCGGATCATCGTTCCGGCCCTTCCCGGCGTGCACAACACGAAATGGGTCCGGTCCATCGAGTTCCGGGCCAGCTGACATGCGTGCCACGCTCGCCCGCGTCAAGCGCTTCTACGGCGGCCACCCGCTGCACGTACTGACGTTGCTCGCTTGCTTCGCCTTGGCCGGGTACGCCGTCGCGAAGACCGCCGTGAGTCCTCAATGGCCGGCGATGCTCGTGTGGTTCCTCGCCGCCGTCGTCGGCCACGACCTGGTGTTGTTCCCGATCTACGCCCTCGCCGACCGATCCCTCACCACGGTCTTGCACGCGCTGCGCCGAAGCCCGCGCACTCGTCCGCCAGTGCCGGCGGTGAACCACATCCGGATCCCCACCCTGGCCGCGGCACTGCTGTTCTTGATGTTCTTCCCCGGCATCATCCGCCAAGGCGGCGACACCTACGCGGCCGCAACCGGCCAGGACCAGGAACCTTTCCTCGAGCGCTGGCTCTTGCTCACGGCCGCGTTCTTCGCCGTCAGTGCTGGTGTGTATGCGCTGCGCCTGTGGCGCCACCGCCGCCGCACGACCGGGAAACGGGTCCGGCGCCACGAGGGGGAGGGATGACACCGAGCCCGCGATAACCAGAATATGCCTTTCCGGGCGTTCCGCGCGCCAGACGGTCAGCGGGTGCGCCCAGGCAGCACCGCCCAGACGACCTTGCCGCCCGACCAAGCCGGGCTACAGCCCCAGACCTTGGCGATCTCGGCCACCAAGCGCAGGCCGAGACCGGGTTCGAGGGCGTCGAGCCGCTCACGCAGGACCGCCGGGCGCGGATCGTCGTCGGAGACGGCGATGGTGAGACGCCCCTGACGCAGTTCCAGCCGGAGCCACGGGTCCGCGGCGGTGTGCTGCATCGCGTTGTCGACGAGTTCGGTGACGACCATCTGGGCATCGTTTGCCAGGTGTGCGAGCGACCATTCCGCGCAGATCCGCCCCACGAACATCCGGGCGAGCGCGGACACGTGCGCCGATCGGGCCAGCAGCTGGGTCACGCGCCGCCGCGGGGGCCTGGCAAGCCCGGCCTTCGCCGCGGCGAAGTCGTGCTGCACGGAGACGAAGTTGTCCACTGACCGCGCGGCCGGGAGAGCTCTGGTGTCCTGCCGCGCGACGACGATGGCGAACGGGATCCCCGGCCAGTCCGTCACCCGCATGGCCACGAGCGCGAACACGCTGGTCAAGGTGTCGTCCGCGATGGTCAAGCCCTCGATGTCGGCGATGAGGCCATGGGGCGCGTCCGCCGCGATCTTGAGGAGGCCATCGCGCAGGACAGGGTAGGTCGCTACATCGAGAACACCGGTGACCGTCGCCGTCGTGACGCGGTCACCCTGCTGCGGCGTTACCACCAGGCGATCACCGCTCGCCACGACGTTCCTCCCTTCAGTCGAGCCGAAGGTCCGGTCGTCGAGGGTACGCAGACGACGCGGACACGAGTGAGTGATCGATCGTGTAAGACTTTCGTAAGGGGGTAACGGCGAACCGGACTGGGACGAGAGATCGGCGGGTGGGCACAATGCGGGCGGTAACCGATTCCCGAACCGGCCCCAGGCTGCTTGTCCGCACGACCGTCGCGGACGGCATCATCCTGCTGACGGTGGCGGGAACGGTGGGGAACAGCGCGCCGGACGCTTTTGTCGATGAACTCACGGAGGCCTGCCTGCTGTGTGCCGGCGTGGTCATCGTCGACGTCAGGTGCTGTGAGATCAAGGGACGGATGGTGGCCGACCTGGTTTGCGACGTGGTGCACCGGACCCGGGGCCGGTGTCGCGTGCAGGTGATCACGGCTGACCGGGAAATTGCCGACGCCTGCTTCGCAGTCGGCGTCTCGTGCACGCAGCGCCCGAGCAACTTACGGGCCCCTTACGGACTCGCCGTCCGCAACGTCCGACGACCGGAATCCACCTAAGCTGCTCACTTCCAGCGAGGAGGTGTTTCGAGTGCGGCTGGCCCGTTGGTGCTTGGCCGGTGTCCTCCTGGCAGGCTGCTCGAATCCCGGCGCCGAGAAGCCCGCTGAACTCCCACCCGCGGCCGAGCCGGCCGCAGCTCCGATGCCGGCCCGCCCGCCGGCAGGCCAGGTGGTTCCGCTGGGCAAGTCACCGGAAGGCGTCGTCGCCGACGGGGTCACCCACCTCGCCGCTGTCGGCGTTCGCGAGCCGAACGCGCTCGCGCTCGTCGACACGCGGAACGGGGCGGTAGTCAAGCGCGTTCCGCTGCCCGGCTGGCTGCGGCACCTGCAGCTTGCCGCGCCGGGCGGTCCGGTCCTGGTGCCCGACGAGACGTCCAACTCCTTGCTCACCGTCGCGCTGCCCGGCGGCGAGGTAACGGCGAAGGTCATGACCGGCGTTGTCCCGCACGACGCCACGCGGGCCGCCAACGGTTCGTACTTCGTCGCGAACGAACTCGGCAAGAGTGTGGTCGTCGTCCGCGACGGGCGGGTGATCCACACCTTCACCGACGTCGCCCAGCCCGCCGGGCTCGCCGCGGTCGGAAACCTCGTCGGCCTCGTCGACGTGCGGCAGAACGACCTCACCCTGTACAACGCCGACACCCTCCAGCAAGTCGGCCGAGTCCCGGCCGGTGCGGGCCCCACCCATGTGCTCGCCGACAAACGGGGCCGGCTCGCGGTCGCGGACACCCGCGGCAACGCCATCCTGCTGTACCGGCTGTCGCCCAAGCTCGAGCGGATCGGCGAACTGTCGCTTCCGGGCACGCCGTACGGCATCACCTACGACGCCGTCCGCGACCGCATGTGGGTGACGCTGACCGCGCGCAACGAAGTCGTCGGCATCGATCTCTCGGCCGGCGCACCTCGCGAAACCGCGCGGTTTCCGACGGTCCGCCAGCCGAACACCGTCGGCGTCGATCCGGCGACGGGCCGGCTGCTGGTGACCGGCACGGCCGACGGCGTCCTGGAACTGATCGACCCGTAGCACCCTGCCGGCGGTCAAGCCCGGGGAACGATCGCAACCGGACACACAGCTTTCCGAACCAAGGATCGCATCCGGCGTGGCGCGTACCGCTCGCCGACGACCAGCAGCGCGGCATCCGACGCTCGTGCCGGCAGTTGCCGCGTGGGTCGTCCTTGGGCCAGTGCGAGCTCGAACGGCACGTCCGGAAAGCCGGTGACCACATCGGCCAGCGCCGGGACAAGAGGAGACATGGGCTCCGGCGGGCAATCCGGTCCGAACGCCGGCGGCGTCCGGCGCGACCACGCTTGCACCACGCGCACCGCCGTGGCATCCCGGTGCGCGAAGGCGAACGCGAACCGCAACGCCGGCACGCACGTGTCCGCCGCGTCCACTCCGACCATCACCGGGCGCGGCGATTCGCAGCGCCGGGCCCGGCCGTTGACCACGACGACCGGGCACTGTCCGCGCGAAGGCAAGACGTTCCCTCGGCCCGGTCCGACGACAAGGACTGCCGCTTCGACCGCATCGACCAGCTCGAACAGGGCAGCCGGTGTCGGCTCGAGGACGATGCCGGAGACCGATAGGCCCGGGTGCTGCGAAGCCAGCCCGGCGACCAGCCGGTCGAGCTGCCACACCGGCCGGTCACCGCTGTCCGCCAAGGCCAGCGCGGCTTCCGGATAGCCGGAGACGAAACCGGGGCTGGTCGGACGGGCCACCACCAGCTCACGACCACGCCGCCCGGCCTCGGCGGCGGCCCACCGCACCACCGGCCAGGAGGTCCGCGCATCCTCGAACTCGACGACGACGGCTCCCGGCGCAAACCTGCCAGGCTGTGTCATGTGCCTGGGCATCCGGTCTCAGCGGGCCGCGGCGCGTGAAGCCAGCAGCCGCTGTTCCTCAGCCGGGTATCCGCGCTCATCGTGATGCAGCCCCTTCCCGGTGCTTCCGCTCCGTCAGGTTCCCACCGTGGTCGCCAGACTGCACGCCAGGCTGACTATTGCTTCGACCAACAATAGTAAAACCGCAGGTGAGAGGCTTCCACGCCCCGTCGGTTGAACGTCGCGCCACTCCAGAGCAGGTGTAGAGCCGACCCGGGCCGGGTACTCGCGGGCCGACCCGGAAGACGGCGGAGGGACACCCCATGGCTCAGACAGTCGGTGACTACCTGCTCCAGCGCCTGCGCGAATGGGGCGTCGAGCAGGTCTTCGCCTACCCCGGCGACGGGATCAACGGCATCGTCGCGTCCTTCGGCAAGGCGGACAACCAGCCGCGCTTCGTCCAGGCGCGGCACGAGGAGATGGCGGCGTTCTCGGCCGTCGGCTACGCCAAGTTCAGCGGCAACGTCGGCGTCTGCATGGCCACCTCCGGCCCGGGTGCGATCCACCTGCTCAACGGCCTCTACGACGCCAAGCTCGACCACGTCCCGGTCGTCGCCATCGTCGGCCAGACCGCCCGCAGCGCCATGGGCGGCAGCTACCAGCAGGAAATCGACCTGCAAGCCCTCTACAAGGACGTCGCCAGCGAATACCTCGTCGAGGTCAACGTCGCCGAGCAACTGCCCAACGCTCTCGACCGGGCGATCCGCACCGCGCAGTCCTCCCGCTGCCCAACTGCACTGATCATCCCCGCCGACCTGCAGGAAGAACCGTACGAAGCGCCGAAGCACGCGTTCAAGCAGGTGCCCTCCAGTCCGCCGAGCACGTCCTGGCCGGCCCCGGTCCCGCCGGAGCGCGATCTTGACGCCGCCGCCGAGGTGCTCAACGCGGGTGAGAAGGTCGCCGTCCTGGTCGGCCAAGGCGCGCGCGGCGCGGCCGAGGAAGTCCGCCAGCTCGCCGAGGTGACCGGCGCCGGTGTCGCAAAAGCGTTGCTGGGCAAGGACGTCCTCTCCGACGAGCTGCCGTACGTGACCGGCGCGGTCGGCCTGCTCGGCACCCGGCCCAGCTACGAGCTGATGCGCGACTGCGACACCCTGCTGATCGTCGGCTCGAACTTCCCGTACAGCCAGTTCCTGCCGGACTTCGGCCAGGCGCGCGCGGTGCAGATCGACCTGGACGGCCGGTTCATCGGGATGCGCTACCCCACCGAGGTCAACCTCGTCGGCGACAGCGCGGCCACACTGCGCGCACTGCTGCCCAGGCTGACGAGCAAGCCGGACCGGTCCTGGCGCGAGACGATCGAGAAGAACGTCGCCTCCTGGTGGGACACCGTCGACAAGGAAGCCGCGGTCGACGCCGAGCCGGTCAACCCGATGGCCATCGTGTCCGAGCTGTCGAAGCGGATCCCGGAGAACGCCATCGTCACCGCCGACTCCGGCTCGTCGACCAACTGGTACGCCCGCAACCTCCGCATCCGCGGGGACATCCGCGGGTCGCTGTCGGGCACGCTGGCCACGATGGGCCCGGGCGTGCCGTACGCCATCGGCGCGAAGTTCGCCCACCCCGACCGGCCGGTGATCGCCCTCGTCGGCGACGGCGCCATGCAGATGAACGGCCTCGCCGAGCTGATCACCATCGCCCGCTACCACACCTTGTGGAGCGACCCGACCTGCGTGATCTGCGTCTTCCACAACAACGACCTCAACCAGGTCACCTGGGAGCTGCGCGCGATGGGCGGCGCGCCGAAGTTCGAAGAGTCCCAGAGCCTGCCGGACGTCGACTACGCCGGCTTCGCGCTTTCCCTCGGACTCACTGCCCTCACCGTCGACAAGCCGGACCAGCTCGCATCCGCCTGGGACACCGCGCTGTCGGCGGGCAAGCCGGCCGTGCTCGACGTCCGGTGCGACCCGGAGGTGCCGCCGATCCCGCCGCACGCGACGTTCGAGCAGATGAAGTCCGCCGCCCAGTCGGTACTCAAGGGCGATCCCGACGCGTTCCACCTCATCGCCCAGGGCGTCAAGACGAAGCTGCAGGAGTTCCTGCCCGGCAGGAAGAACTGATGCGCTCGCCAGACATCGAGCGGGTCCGCGCGAACGCCTACAAGGTGGCCACCCCCGCCCCCGAGGGCGACGGCACGCTCGAGTGGGACAGCACGACCATCGTCGTCGTCCGGGTCGACGCCGGCACGGTGAGTGGCGTCGGCTGGACCTACGCCGACGCCTCGTGCGTCCCGCTCATCGAAGGCAAGCTGGCGTCGACGATCGCCGGAAAGCCACTGGTCGACGTCCCGGCCTGCTGGACGGCGATGCAGCGCGCGATCCGCAACCTCGGCCGGGCCGGCCTGGTGTCGTGCGCGTTGTCCGCGGTCGACGTCGCGCTGTGGGACGCCGCGGCGCGGTGGCTCGACCTGCCGGTGAGCCGCCTGCTCGGCCGCGTCCACGAGCGGGTCGACGTCTACGGCAGCGGCGGCTTCACCACCCTCTCCGAACCGGAACTCGCCGACCAGCTGGAAGGGTGGGTGCGTCGGCAGCAGATCCCTCGCGTGAAGATCAAGATCGGCGAGTCCTGGGGCTCGGAGACAGCGCGCGACCTCGACCGCATCATGCTGGCGCGAGAGGTCATCGGGGACGACGCGGCACTGTACGTCGATGCCAACGGCGCCTACACGATCGGGCAGGCAAACCGGCTCCTCGGGCCGCTACGGGCGGCCGATGTCACCTGGTTCGAGGAGCCCGTGTCCAGCGACGACCTCGCCGGGCTCGGGCAGCTGCGTTCGCCTGGCGGACCGGACATCGCCGCCGGGGAATACGGCTACGACCTGCCGTACTTCGCGCGGATGCTCCCGGTCGTCGACTGCCTGCAGATCGACGTCACCCGCTGCGGTGGATTCACTGAATGGCGCCGGGCCGCCGCGCTCGCGGCCGCCGCCAACCGGGAGGTCTCGGCGCACTGCGCACCGAACCTGTCGGCGCACGCAGGAGTCGCGACCCCGAACTTCAGGCACATCGAGTGGTTCGCCGACCACGACCGCATCGAAAAGCTGTTCTTCGACGGTTGCCTCGACCCCGCGGGCGGCACCGTCAGCCCATCCCTGTCCGCGCCCGGCCACGGACTCACGCTCCGGGCCGACGTCGCGGCCGAGTACTCGGTCTGAAGGAGGAGTTCGTGACCCAGGTGGAGCTGCCCGACCCGGTGATCAGGCACCCGGAACGGCCGGACGTCGACCTCGACGCGCTGACCCGTGCGCTGAGGGACCGCGTCCAGGGTGAAGTCCGCTTCGACCGCGGCACGCGTGCCGCCTATTCGACCGACGCGTCGAACTTCCGCCAGGTCCCGCTCGGCGTGGTCGTCCCCCACACGCCGGATGACGCGGTGGAAGCCCTCGCGGTCGCTCGGGAGTTCGGGGCGCCGGTGCTCTCCCGCGGCGGCGGCACCAGCCTCGCCGGCCAGTGCACCAACACCGCCGTCGTACTCGACTGGTCCAAGTACTGCACGGAACTCGAGTCCGTCGACGAACGAGCGCGCACCTGCGTCGTGCAACCAGGCATCGTGCTCGACGAGCTGAACCGGCAGCTGGCCGGCACCGGCCTGCGGTTCGGGCCCGAGCCGGCGACCCACATGAACTGCACGCTCGGCGGCATGATCGGCAACAACTCCTGCGGCGCCACCGCGCAGCGCACCGGCAAGGTCGTCGACAACATCGCCCGCCTCGAAGTCCTCCTGGCCGACGGCACCCGGTTCTGGTGCGGGGAAACCACCGACGAGGAGTACGCCGAGCTCGAACGCCACGGCGACCCGCGGGCCGCGATCTACCGGCAGCTGCGCCGCCTGCGCGACGAATACGCCGAGGAGATCCGCCGCCGCTTCCCGGACATCCCCCGCCGGGTCTCCGGCTACAACCTCGACTCCCTCCTGCCCGAGCACCACTTCGACGTCGCCGGACTGCTCATCGGCAGCGAATCCACTTTGGTCACCGTGCTGCGCGCGGAACTGAAGCTGGTGCCGGTCCTGCCGGAGCGAACCCTCGTCGTGCTCGGCTACCGCGACATCGCCACCGCCGGCGACGCCGTCCCTGCGATCCTCCCCCACGAGCCGGTCGCTTTGGAAGGCGTCGACCACAAGTTGATCCGCGACCAGCAGATCAAGGACATGAACCCGCAAGCACTGGCCGAAATGCCGGAAGGCCGCGCGTTCCTGATGGTCCAGTTCGCCGCCTCGACGCACGAGGAGGCCGACCGCCAAGCGCAGACGATGCTCGACGCCCTGCAGGACACCGAGCACGAAGCCGATGTGGCGTTCCTCGACGACCCGGCGCGCGAGCATGAGCTGTGGCAGGTTCGTGAGGCCGGTTTGGGAGCCACCGCGCACGTGCCCGGCAAAGCGGACACCTTCGAAGGCTGGGAGGACTCCGCGGTCGCCCCCGAGCGGCTCGGCGACTACCTCCGCCGGCTTTCGGAGCTCTACCAGGAGTTCGGCTACGCCAGCGACACCGGCCCCAGCCTGTACGGCCACTTCGGCCAAGGCTGCGTCCACACCCGGATCCCGTTCGACCTCTACACCGCCGACGGCGTCGCCACCTACCGGCGCTTCATGGAACGGGCCGCCGACCTCGTCGCCGAGTTCGGTGGATCCTTCTCCGGCGAGCACGGCGACGGCCAGTCCCGTGGTGAGCTGCTGCCGAAGATGTTCGGCGACGAAATCGTCACGGCGTTCGGGCGGCTCAAGGCGATCTTCGACCCGGATGACCGGATGAATCCCGGCAAGATCATCGCTCCGTACCGGCTCGACGAAAACCTTCGCCTCGGCGGTGACTGGGCTCCGGCGGACCCGCAGGACCTGCACTTCCGCTTTCCCGACGACGGCGGCTCGTTCGCCCAGGCCGCCAACCGCTGCGTCGGCGTCGGGCGTTGTCGCCAGCACAGCACCAGCGGCAGCGACGTCATGTGCCCCTCTTACCAGGTCACGCACGAGGAAGAACATTCCACGCGCGGCCGCGCGCGGCTCCTGTTCGAAATGCTCGACGGCCACGGCGACAGCCCGGTCCACGACGGCTGGCGCTCCACCGAGGTTCGCGATGCTCTCGACCTCTGCCTGTCCTGCAAGGGGTGCAAGACGGATTGTCCGGCCAATGTGGACATGGCGACCTATAAGGCGGAGTTCCTTTCGCACCACTACGAAGGCCGCCCGTGGCGACGCCCGCGGTCGGACTTCACGATGGGCTGGCTGCCCGCCGTCGCGCAGATCGTGGGAAGACTCCGCGCCGGAAAGGTCGTCAACGCACTCACCCACACGCCCGGTCTGCGCCGGCTGGCGACGCTCGCCGCCGGCGTCGAGCACCGCGAAGTCCCCTTGTTCGCCGGGGAGACCCTGCAGCAGTGGTTCGCCCGCCGCGGCACACTCGCCGACGGCGCCCGCGGAACCGTCCTGTTGTGGCCCGACACGTTCACCAACACCTTCCACCCGCACGTTGGCCAGGCCGCGGTCCGGGTCATCGAGGACGCGGGGTGGCGGGTCACCATGCCACTGAACCCGCTGTGCTGCGCCCTCACCTGGATCTCCACCGGGCAGCTCGGCGCCGCCAAGCGCATCCTCACCCGGACCGTCCGGGAACTGGCCCCGCACCTGCGAAACGGCGGCCTGGTGGTCGGCTTGGAACCGAGCTGCACCGCGGTGTTCCGTTCCGACGCCTACGAGCTGTTCCCCGGTGACCAGGACGTCCGGCGGCTGCGCGCGCAGACCGTCACATTGGCAGAGCTGCTCACCGAGCACTCGCCCGGCTACCAGCCGCCACGACTGGACGCGAAGGCGATCGCGCAGGTGCACTGCCACCAGCACGCCATCATGGGCTGGGATGCCGACGAGCAGCTGCTCGAAGCCGCCGGCGTCGACGCCGAGCACCTCGACTCCGGCTGCTGCGGCTTGGCCGGGAACTTCGGCTTCGAGAAGGGCCACCTCGACGTCTCCGAGGCGTGTGCGGAACGGGTGCTGCTGCCCCGGGTGCGGGACGCCGCGCCGGACACCGCGGTGCTGGCCGACGGCTTCAGCTGCCGCACCCAGCTGCACCAGCTGGACAGCGGCGGACGTGAAGGCGTCCACCTGGCCGAGCTTCTCGAGTTCGGCTTGACCAAGCGAGACGCGCGATGACCCGCGGGGGCGCGGCCGCACGGGCGGTGTGGGGTGGCGGCGTGCTGATCGTCGCAAGCCGCCTGCCGGTGCCGCGGAAAGTGGCACTGGCACTGGGGTTGCGGCACCTCGCACAGGCGGCGGTCACCCTCCGGCGGCCGGACGGCGTCGTGGCGCGCTGGGGATGGACCGCCGACGTCGCGCACAGCCTGAGCATGCTCGGCCTGGCCGCCGTCTCCCGCCGGTGGCGCGCGGCGGCACTGGCGAACGCGGCCGTGGCGGCCGCTTGGGCCTGCGTGGCCCGGACCACCCGAGAACGGAGGTAACCATGACAGGCAAGGAAAACCAGGTCGTCGTCGTGACCGGCGCCAGCGGCGGGATCGGCCGGGCCGTCGCCCGGGCCTTCGGCGCGCGACACGCTCGCGTCGCTCTGCTCGCCCGGGGTGAGCAGGGACTCGGCGCCGCGGCGGACGACATCACCCGCGCCGGCGGGACGGCGCTCGAAATCCCCACCGACGTCGCCGACTTCACACAGGTCGACGCCGCCGCCGAGCGCGTCGAGAAGGAGTTCGGCCCGATCGACGTGTGGGTCAACGTCGCGTTCACGTCGGTGTTCGCGCCGTTCAGCGAGATCGAGCCGGCCGAGTTCCGGCGCGTCACCGAGGTCAGCTACCTCGGGTACGTCCACGGCACGAAAGCCGCGCTGAACCGGATGAAGCCACGCGACCGCGGCACGATCGTGCAGGTCGGGTCGGCGCTCGCCTACCGCGGGATTCCGCTGCAGAGCGCGTACTGCGGCGCGAAGCACGCCATCCAGGGCTTCAACGAGGCGTTGCGCTGCGAGCTGCTGCACGATGGCAGCCGCGTCCGGACGACGATGGTGCAGATGCCGGCCGTCAACACCCCGCAGTTCTCGTGGGTGCTGTCGAAGCTGCCGGACCACGCGCAGCCGGTGCCGCCGATCTACCAGCCGGAGGTCGCCGCGCGGGCCGTGGTGCACGCCGCCGACCACCCGCGGCGGCGCGAGTACTGGGTGGGCGGCAGCACCGTCGGCACGCTGGCCGCGAACGCCGTCGCGCCCGGGATCCTCGACCGCTACCTCGCCCGCACCGGCTACCGGTCCCAGCAGACCGGGGCGGCCAAGCCCGCCGGCCAGCCGGCGAACCTCTGGCAGCCGGCCGACCGCGCCCGCGACTTCGGCGCGCACGGCGAGTTCGACGACAAGGCCACGCCCCGCAGCCTCCAGCTGTGGGCCAGCCGGCACCACGGCCTGCTCGCCGCCGCCGGGGGTGCCCTCGCCGCGACGGCGCTGGCGGCGTGGCGGCGAGCCCAGCCATGATCGACTGGCACGACTTCCCTCCACACGTCCTGCGCGAGTACGCGTTGCTGGCCGACGGCGAACGCGGCGCCCTGTGCGGCCCCCGCGGCGACATCGCGTGGCTGTGCGCACCCGGCTGGGGCGACAGCGCAGTGCTCTCCGCCCTGATCGGCGGCCGTGGCACGTACTCGGTCAGTCCCGTGGACACCTCCGTCTGGGGCGGCTACTACGAGCCCGGCACGCTCATCTGGCGCAACCGCTGGGTCAGCACCACCACGGTCGTGGAGTGCCGTGACGCCCTCGCCTACCCCGCGGACCCGCACCGCGTCGTCCTGCTGCGCCGGATCGAGGCGGTCGAACGGGATGTCCGGCTGCGCGTCCAGCTCGACCTGCGCGACGCCTTCGGGGGTCGCTCGATGCGCAAAATCGCCTGCGACGACCAGGGGACCTGGACCGCGCACACCGACGACCTCCGGATCCGCTGGACCGGCGCCGCCGACGCCCAGCTCGACGCCCACGGCCGGCTGGTCCTCGACCTTCCGGTATCCGGGGGCGCCCAGCACGATCTCGTACTCGAGATCAGCGACCAGCCGCTCCCGCGCCCCACTCAGGTCGCCGCACTCTGGTCGGCGACCGAACACGCGTGGCACACGGCCGTGCCGCCGCTCGAAGACACCGTGGCGCCACGAGATGCCCGCCACGCCTACGCGGTCCTCCGCGGCCTGACCACCGGTGGTGGTGGCATGGTCGCCGCCGCGACGATGGGCCTGCCCGAACGCGCCGAAGCCGGCCGCAACTACGACTACCGCTACGTCTGGCTCCGCGACCAGTGCTACGCCGGGATCGCCGCGTCGGTCGCCGAAGCACACCCCCTGCTCGACGAGGCCGTGGCGTTCACCAGCGCCCGCGTCCTCGAACACGGCGACAAGCTGTTGCCCGCCTACCGGCCCGACGGCTCACCGCCACCGGACGAAACCACCATCGACCTGCCCGGCTACCCGGGCGGAAACCCGATCGTCGGCAACCACGTCAACGGCCAGTTCCAGCTCGACACCCTCGGCGAAATGCTTCAGCTCTACGCGGCCGCAGCTCGCCACGACCACCTCACCGCGGACGTCGAACGCGCCATCGACCTCTGCGTCGACTTGATCGCCCGGCGGTGGGACCAGCCCGAAGCGGGCGTGTGGGAGCTGCAGGACGACTGGTGGGCGCATTCCCGTCTCGCCTGTGTCGCCGGACTCCGCGCGGTCGCTCACCACCGGAACGCCCGTCGCGGCGCCGAGCTGTCCGGACTGGCCGACAAGCTGCTCGCCGAAACCACCCGCCGGTGCATCGCCCGGCACGGCGCCTGGCAGCGCAGTCCCGCACTTCCGGGCACCGACGCCGCACTGCTGCTCCCCCCGGTCCGCGGAGCCCTGCCGGCCGCCGACCCCCGCACGACCGCCACGCTCGCGGCCGTCCGGGCCGACCTCTGCCAAGACGGCTACGTCTACCGCTTCGCCCCGGACGACCGGCCCCTGGGCGACGCGGAAGGCGCCTTCCTGCTCTGCGGCTTCGTCATGTCCCTCGCCGAATGGCATCAGGGCAACCACGTCGAGGCGTTCCGCTGGTTCGAACGCAACCGCGCGGCCTGCGGCACACCCGGCCTGCTGGCTGAGGAGTACGACGTCCGCCAACGGCAGCTGCGGGGCAACCTGCCTCAAGCGTTCGTCCACGCGCTGCGGCTCGAAACCGCACACCGCCTCGCCGGTGTCCCCTGAACGACTGAATCGGTGTATCAGCCAACTGTTTCATCGCGATGTACCGTGAACACGGCGCCGGACCTGCTCCCGGCGTCCGCTGGCCGCCCACACTCGGCCAGGCAGGGGCGCTGTCGCTCCACAACCGCCACGGAGTCCGACGACAGCGCCCCTGCGACCGCCGTCCGGGAACCGGTCAGCGACCAGCTGGATACCAACAGTTGCATCAGGTAACAATCACGTCGACGCCGGTTGGACCGCGATGCCCGTGGGTAGGCCGCAGGCGAAGGAGGCCCCTGAGATGGTCGATACCGCGAAAACGCACCTGACGGCGCCCGGCGATGACCGGCGGCTCAAGAAACACTTCGGGACCATCGGCCTGCTCTTCACGGCCGTCGGGTCGGTGATCGGCTCCGGCTGGCTGTTCGGGGCGATGAACGCCGCCGAGCTGGCCGGGCCCGCCGCGATCGTCTCGTGGGTGATCGGCGCGGTCATGTTCATCCTGATCGGGATGACCTACGCCGAGCTCGGCACGATGTTCCCGCACTCGGGCGGCGTCGCCCGGTTCCCGCACTACTCGTTCGGCTCCTTCGCCAGCTTCTCCATGGGCTGGGTCACCTGGATCGCCGCCGCCGCGGTCGCGCCGATCGAGGTGCTGGCCGTCGTCCAGTACGCGACGAACTACCTGCCGTGGCTGGAAACCCTCGACGCCGACAAGAACCCGACGCT
>NZ_JAMXQV010000049.1 GCF_024703995.1 Amycolatopsis iheyensis
CCCGCCCGAGCGGCGCGAGCCGCCCGAAGCCGCGCCGGAGCGGGCCGAGCCGCCGGTCGCGGGCGCGCCCGAGCGGCGCGAGCCTCCCGAAGCGCCCGAGCCACCCGAGCCTCCCGACCGGCGGCCTCCGCCGGAAACCTGCTCCTCGCGCAGCGCCTGGCCGTTCGCCCGGGAGCGCTGGCCGCCGCGGTTCTCCTTCGGTGTTGCCGGGCCGCCGCGGCGGCCGCGGCCGGAACCCGGCGCCGCGCCCGAGGCCGTGACCTTCTTCGGGCGGTTGTCCACCGGGGGCCGCTTCGGGGACGCCGTGAACGAACGCTCGCCCGGGGCCAGCTCCGCCAGCAGCGGGTGACCCGGGCCGAGCTGGGTCGTCGTCGGCTTGATGCCCGCCTTGCGCGTCAGGTCACGCACGTCGCGGACCTGCGCGTCCGTCATCAGCGTCACCACGGTGCCCGACGCCCCGGCGCGCGCCGTGCGGCCCGAGCGGTGCAGGTACGCCTTGTGCTCCACCGGCGGGTCCGCGTGGATGACCAGCCGGACGTCGTCGACGTGGATGCCCCGCGCCGCGATGTCGGTCGCCACCAGAGTGCGAGCCGCCCCCGAAGAGAACGCCTCCAGGTTGCGCGTGCGCGCGTTCTGGCCCAGGTTGCCGTGCAGCTCCACCGCCGGGACGCCCGCGGCCAGCAGCTTCCGCGTCAGCGCCTTCGCGCGGCTCTTCGTCCGGGTGAACACCAGGGTGCGGCCCGGCGCCGCGGTCAGGTCGACCAGCACCGGCAGCCGGTGGGTCTCCTCCAGGTGCAGGACGTGGTGCTCCATCGTCGACACCGGCGACTGCGCCGAGTCGACGCTGTGCGTGACCGGGTCGTCCATGAAGCGCTTGACCAGCACGTCGACGCCGTTGTCCAGCGTCGCGGAGAACAGCAGCCGCTGCCCGCGAGACGGCGTCGCGTCCATGATCCGCCGCACCTCGGGCAGGAAGCCCAGGTCGGCCATGTGGTCGGCCTCGTCGAGCACGGTGATCTCGACGGCGTCGAGCTTCACGTGCCCGGAGCGCATGTGGTCGGCGAGCCGGCCGGGGCAGGCGACGACGATGTCGACGCCGTCACGCAGCCGGGTGATCTGCGGGTTCGCGCTGACGCCGCCGAAGATGGTCGTCGCGCGCAGGCCCAGCGGCTTCGCCAGCGGCAGGATCGACGCCTCGATCTGCGTCGCGAGCTCGCGGGTCGGCGCCAGGATCAGCGCGCGGGGACGGCCCGGCTTGCGCCGCGTCGGGCCCGCCGCGAGGCGCGCCAGCACGGGCAGGACGAAGCCGTAGGTCTTGCCGGAGCCGGTCCGGCCGCGGCCGAGCACGTCGCGCCCGGCGAGGGTGTGCGGCAGGGTCGCCGCCTGGATCGGGAAGGGCTCGGTGACGCCCTGGGCGGCCAGCGCGTCCACGAGGGTGGTGGGCAGGCCGAGTTCAGCGAAAGTGCTCATAAGTGCATGCGGGCGCGCTCGGCGCCCTGATCTCCGTTACCTGAGAAGGGCCGCTCGAGGCACTCATTACCGCCGAGAGCGGGGCTAACGCTGTCCTGCCCGGCGCAGACCGGTCGTTCGGCCGCGGCGCGTGGTAGTCGACAACAGCAGCGGGCCGAGGCAGAACTGAGCGGCCCGCATAATCAGTGTACCAATGAGAGTGACGTGGCCCCAGTGAGATTGCCCGCACTCGCGCGGCCTTGCTAAGTTACCGGTCGGTAATCGAGGAGGCTCACCCATGCTGCTGAACCCGCGCGAGTACGACCCGGCACACTTCGACGCCGAGACCCGGCGCCTGCTGCGCGCCACCATCGACTGGTTCGAGCAGCGCGGCAAGGCGAAGCTGACCGAGGACTACCACAACCGCACCTTCTACGCGGACTTCCTCGAGTTCGCGGGCAAGGAAGGCCTGTTCTCGACCTTCCTGACGCCGGCCGCCAACGCCGACGGCAACCCGGACAAGCGCTGGGACACCGCCCGCGTCGCCGCGCTGTCGGAGATCCTCGGGTTCTACGGCCTCAACTACTGGTACCCGTGGCAGGTCACGATCCTCGGCCTCGGCCCGGTGTGGCAGAGCGGCAACGACGTCGCCCGCAAGCGCGCCGCCGACGCCCTCGACGCCGGTGGCGTCGGCGCGTTCGGACTGTCCGAAAAGGACCACGGTGCCGACATCTACTCCTCCGACCTGGTGCTCACCAAGGACGGCGACGGCTACCGCGCCACCGGCTCGAAGTACTACATCGGCAACGGCAACTGCGCGCGCACGGTGTCGGTCTTCGGCCGCGTCGACGGCGTCGAGGGCCCGGACCAGTACGTCTTCTTCTACGCCGACTCCGAGCACCCGAACTACCACGTGGTCAAGAACGTCGTGCCGTCGCAGATGTACGTCGCCGAGTTCCGGCTCGAGGACTACCCGGTGGCCGCCGAGGACATCCTGCACGTCGGCGCCGAAGCCTTCAGCGCCGCGCTGAACACGGTCAACATCGGCAAGTTCAACCTCTGCTTCGGCGGCATCGGCATGGCGACGCACTCGTTGTACGAAGCCATCACGCACGCGCACAACCGGGTCCTCTACGGAAACCCGGTGACGGACTTCCCGCACGTGCGCCGCGAGTTCGTCGAGGCCTACGCGCGGCTGACCGCGATGAAGCTGTTCTCCGACCGCGCCGTCGACTACTTCCGCAGCGCGAACCCGGACGACCGCCGCTACCTGCTGTTCAACCCGATCACCAAGATGAAGGTGACCACCGAGGCGCAGAAGGTGATCGGCCTGGTCGCGGACGTCGTCGCCGCGAAGGGCTTCGAAGCCGACACGTACCTGGCGATGTCGAAGAACGACATCGACGGCCTGCCGAAGCTCGAAGGCACGGTGGCGGTGAACCTCGCGCTGATCGCGAAGTTCATGCCCGCGTACCTGTTCGCGCCGCAGGAGTACGCGCCGGTCGGCACCCGCACCGACGCCGCGGACGACGAGTTCCTCTTCCGCCAGGGCCCCGCGCGCGGCCTGTCGAAGGTCCGGTTCCACGACTGGAAGACCGCCTACGCGCAAGCCGCGCACATCCCGAACGTCGCGCTGTTCACCGAGCAGGCCGGCCACCTGGTCGAGCTGCTCACCGAGGCCGCGCCGGACGAGGCGCAGCAGAAGGACCTCGACTTCGGCCTCGCGCTGACCGAGCTGTTCACGCTGATCGTCTACGGGCAGCTCGTCCTGGAGCAGGCCGGGATCACCGGCCTGGACGCCGAGGTCGTCGACCAGATCTTCGCCGTGCTGGTGCAGGACTTCAGCGCCGCGGCGGTGGACCTGAACGGCAAGGCGAGCTCGACCGAGGCCCAGCAGGCGATCGCGCTGGCCGCGCTGCGCAAGCCGGTGGTGGACGCCGAGCGCTTCGAGAACGTCTGGGCGCGCGTGCGGGCGCTTTCCGGCGTCTACGCCATGCAGCCGTGATGGCCAGGGAGTACCGGCTCGGCGTGACGCGGAAGGCCGCGAACGTCCTCGTGCGGGCGTTGCTGGCCCGTGGGCTCCCGATCACGGGCGGCACCGGGTTCCTGCTGACCACACGCGGGCGCAAGAGCGGCGTGGACCGGACCACTCCGGTCAACGTCCTCGAAGTCGACGGCGACCGATGGCTCGTCTCGCCGTACGGCCGGGTCGGCTGGGTGCACAATCTGCGTGCCGACGCCACCGCCCGGCTGTGGCGCGGCCGCCGGCGCGAGACGTGGGAGGTCGAGGAGGCCGACGCCGCCACGGCCGGTCGCATCCTGCGCGTGTACGTCCGCAAGATCCCCGTGACGGCGCCGTTCTTCGACGCGAAGCTCGGCGACCCCGCCGACGTCTTCGCGGCGGAAGCCGATCGACACCCGGTCTTCCGGTTGGCAAGATCACGGGCGTGAAGCGAGAGCGGGCAGCGGAGCTGATCTGGGACGCGTGGCTGACGGGCAAGCGGCTGGACGGGCTCCCGGAGGACGCCCGCCCGCGCGACGCGGTCGAAGGCATGGCGGCGCAGACCGCGCTCGCCGAGCTGGCCGGGCCGGTGTCCGGCTGGAAGATCGCCGCGACCACCGCCTACGCCCGCCAGTACCTCGACGTCCCCGGCCCGCTGCCCGGCGTGATGTTCGAGCGGTTCCGCCACGTCGAGGGCGAGCCGGTGCCGGCCGACACCATGACCATGGGCGTCGCCGAACCCGAGTTCGCCTTCCGGCTGAAGGCCGATCCCGGGCCGTCGCCGTCGCTGCGCGCGGTGCTCGACGCGGTCGACACGATGTTCCTCGCGGTGGAGCTGCCGGACAGCCGCTACACCGACCACCAGCACGCGGGCGGCCCGCAGCTGCTGGCCGACGTCGCGTGTGCGGGCCGGTTCGTCGAAGGCCGGGCGGTGCCGGGCTGGCGCGACCTCGACCTGCCGCGCCAGGCCGTGGTCCTGCACGCCGACGGCGAGGAGTTCGCCCGCGGCAGCGGCAGCCTGGTGCTCGGCGACCCGAGGCTGGCGCTGCACTGGCTGGCGATGGAGCTGTCCCGCCACGGCCTGGCCCTGAAACCGGGCGACGTCGTCACCACGGGCACGGCGACCTCGCCGTGCCCGATCCACGCGGGCGGCCACGTCGTCGCCGACTTCGGCGCGCTCGGCAGCGTGGAAGTGCGGTTCGCGGGGGGAGGGTGATTCGGGGGCTATCGTGGACGCGGTCCGCCAAGGCGCTCCCGAGGAGGAACCCATGCTGGGACCGATCGGGCAGGTGTCGCGGACCGTCGCCGACCTAGGCCGTGCGAAGGAGTTCTACGGTGACGTGCTCGGCCTGGAGCACCTCTACACCTTCGGCGACCTGGCGTTCTTCGACTGCGACGGCGTCCGGCTGTTCCTGACCGCCGGCGAGCCGAAGGGCGCCGAATCGGTGCTGTACTTCCGCGTCCCGGACATCGACACCGCCTACGACGACCTGCGGTCGCGTGGCGTGGAGTTCCTCGGCGCGCCGCACCTGATCTTCCGGCACGAGTCCGGCGTCGAGGAGTGGATGGCGTTCTTCACCGACCCCGACGGCCACGCCACCGCGATCATGAGCCAGGTCTCGCTAGAGTGACCGGGTGCTGACGTTCCGTGCCGGGTTTCTGGCGCTCGCGCTGGCGGTGGCCGCGCTCGACGCCGGGTTCTGGTGGTCGACCCAGGGCCGGCCGACCGCGCGGATCGGGTTCCTGGTCGCGTTCGTGCTGGTCCTGGCCCTGCTCGCCGCGGCGGCCGGCCTGGTCCGGTGGGAGGTCGCGGCGCCGCTGGGCGCGGCCTCGACGTCGGGCCTCTTCTTCGTCGGCGCGATGGCGATCTTCAGCGTCGGCTTCGGGTTCCTGCTGACCGCCGTCGTGGAGGCGGCGCTCGTGCGGCGGCTGGTGCTGGACCTGTCCCCGGTGGGCTGGCGCGGCGGGAACTGGCTGATCAGCTCGGCGGCGGCGGTGGTTCCGGTGGCGCTGTTCGAGGCCGGCCTGGTCGCGCTCCGCTGACCCGGAACGCCGACGGGCTCTCGCCGAATTCGGCCCGGAAGGCGCGGCTGAAGTGCGCGGCGTCGACGAAACACCACCGCGCGGCGATCGCCGCGACGCTCCGGTTGGCGAGCAGCGGGTCTCGCAGGTCGCGGCGGACGGCGTCGAGGCGCAGCCGCCGGATGTGCTCGGCGACCGTCACCGGTTCGCCTTCGAAGAGCCGGCTGAGCGTGCGCGGCGACATGCCGTGCGCGGCCGCGATGCTCGCGCGCGAGAGCCGCGGGTCCGCCAGGTGCCGCTCGACGTAGGTGAGCACGCGTTCGCGCAGGACGTCCGGGACGTCGTCGACGCCGATCCGGTCGCTGAGCGTCCCGGCGAGGAGGCTGATCCCGGCGTCGCCGAGGCGGGCCGCCGACGGGTCGTGGAGGTGGGCGCCCTGCGCGACCGACGCCGTCACGAAGTCGGCGAACACCGCACCGGGCCCGGTCGCGGCCGGGAAGGCGTGTTCCATGGCGCGGCCGACCGGGAGGCGCAGGACCTCGCGCGGGAAGGCCATCACCGCGGACGTCCATTCGTCCTCGAGCCGCAGCGCGTACGGGCGGCCGGTGTCGTAGAGCGCGAGCTGCCCGGGTTCGACGACGATCTCGCGGTCGTCCTGCACGACGGTCGCCCGGCCGCGGACCTGGACGCACACCTTGAGCAGGTCGGACGGCGCGCGCCGGACGGTGGCGGCGGACCGGCGGACGACCTGCGGCGTGCCCGAGACGGTGAAGACGTGGACGTCGCCGAGCGGGGTCGCGATGACTTCGCCGGCGGGTTCGGAGGCGTCGAGGTGCTCGGGGAACAGGTCCCTGAAGGCGCCGCCCAACCGGGCTCGCCAGGCTTCGCCGTGGTGGTACACGGGCGCCTCCGGTCGTCGCTGACTCGATCAGGCTAACACCGTGACCCGCGGAATCAACGCGGTCGACGGTGCTCCGACCAGGCTGGACGCAACGTTCCGACGATGCGGGAGGAAGCATGCTGGACGACGTCGACTGGCGCGGCAAGATCTTTTCGGGCGGCTGGGTGGCCGCGCACGGCGGGACGCTGCCGGTGACCGAGCCGGCCACGGGCGAGGTGCTGGCGGAGGTCGGCCAGGCGGACGCGCAGGACATCGACAACGCCGTGCAGCAGGCCGCGGCGGCGCAGCCGGCCTGGGCCGAGACGCCCGGCCCGGAGCGCGCGGCGCTGATCCGCCGCGTGGCGCGGCTGCTGGAGGACAACCGCGCGGAGTTCGAGCACTGGCTGGTCCGCGAGGGCGGCGCGATCCCACCGAAGGCGGCGTTCGAGGTCGACCTGGTGCTGGCGGAGCTGTGGGAGGCGGCGGCGCTGCCGACGCAGCCGTGGGGTCATCTGCTGCCGACGAGCGAAGCGGGTCGCGAGAGCATCGCGCGGCGCGTCCCGCTCGGGGTGGTCGGGGTGATCAGCCCGTGGAACTTCCCGCAGATCCTGTCGATGCGGGCGGTGGCGCCGGCGTTGGCGCTGGGCAACGCGGTGGTGCTGAAGCCGGACGTCAACACGGCGGTGGCGGGCGGGACGTTGATCGCGCGTCTCTTCGAAGCGGCTTCGCTGCCCGCGGGTTTGCTGCACGTGCTCGCCGGCGACGCTCCTGCTGGGGCGGCCCTGACGGAGCACCCGGGCGTGGCGGCGATTTCGTTCACGGGCTCGACGGCGGTGGGCCGCCTGGTCGGCGAGGCGGCGGGCCGGACGTTGAAGCGCGTGAGCTTGGAGCTGGGCGGCAACAACGCATTGGTGATCCTGGACGACGCGGACCTGGAGGTGGCGAGCTCGGCGGGCGCGTGGGGCGCGTTCCTGCACCAGGGCCAGGTGTGCATGACGGCGGGGCGCCACATCGTGCTGGACACGGTGGCGGACGAGTACATCGACCGCCTGGCGGCGCGAGCTGCCCAGCTGCCCGTGGGCGACCCGTTCCGCGGCGAGGTCGCCCTGGGCCCGTTGATCAACGCGAAGCAGCTGTCCAATGTGGACCGAATCGTGACGTCGACGGTGTCGGCGGGAGCTTCGGTCCGGGCGGGCGGCAAGTATGCGGACCTGTTCTACGAGCCGACGGTCCTCGCCGACGTCACGACGTCGATGCCGGCGTTCCGCGAGGAGATCTTCGGCCCGGTGGCACCGGTCGTGGTGGTGTCAACGGAGGACGAGGCGGTGGCGGCCGCGAACGACTCGGAGTACGGCCTGGTGGCGGCGATCCAGACGGGTTCGGTGGAGCGTGGCCGGGCCTTCGCCGCGCGGCTGCGGACGGGGATCGTGCACGTGAACGACCAGACGTTGAACAACGACGCGTTCGCGCCGTTCGGCGGGACCGGGGCGTCGGGGAACGGGACGCGGTTCGGTTCGGCGCACAGCTGGGACGAGTTCACGCAGTGGCAGTGGGTGACCCTGCGGGAGCAGGCCCACGGCTTCCCGTTCTGACCTGCTATTGACGTTCGTAACGGTCGAAGTGGTAGGGAAGCCACGTCTCGATGAAGGAGGAAAACGGTACGAGCGCAGGGCAGGCACGCATGCTGAACCCCGAAATCCGCACTGTGCTCGAGAGTGGGCCGCCGAACCGGTCGAACATCGCGACGGCCAGGCTGAAGATGTGACGCCTCTTGGCTGAGACGACTCCCGCGTGCACAGCGCGGGAGTCGAGGGCTGCCGCAGGAAGGCCTCTGCGGATCAGCTCCCCGGCCATGGCCGGGACTACGTTGTTGCAAAGAACGGTGATGAGCTTCGGGTTCGGGGACAACGGTGCGCCTGGCCCGGTCCTGCCGACGAACGCCTCAGTGAACGGCAGCAGGACCCGCGGTGTTCCCCACGCGCTCAGCAGCTCGGCGAGCGGTTTCGCCGAGGAAGCAGTGAAGTGCAGGTGGGCGGCCAGCATCGCTGACCGCAGGCGTGGGAGCGCCACCAGATCTCCTGCCACCTCGTATTCCTTCGTCGTGAAGGGGTACTTGCCGAGCATGTACAGCGTGGAAAACTCCCGGGCTTCGGCCGTGGTGAGGAGCACCGGCGAGCTGTCGGTGCGGCCGCGGGACGGCAACTGCTCCACCTGGCGCCTCCGGGGCGTCGGCGATCCGGCCGTTTCGTGGAAGGCCCGCAGCAGATCGGCTGCCCGCAGGACAGAGCTGGCTCGTCCCCGGCTTCGTTCGCTGATGAGCCCCTCCCAGCCCTGCGCCAACAGGCTCATGGCCTGGCGGCAGGCTCGAGCGGGACCGGTGCCCGTGGAAACCGAAAACTCGTCGATGGTGCGCAGCAGGTAGTCCGCCGGCGAATGCGGGGTAATGGCGCCTCGCGCTCGCGCGAGCGCCGCTTCTTCGCTTCGGGAGGGGTCGACTGCGAAGTACTCGTCCAATGTTCGATGGCCGGCCGCACCGAAAGACACGGCGGTTGTCCGGGCCCGTTCGGCTGCTTCCCAGTACACGGCCCGGAGTTGCGACTCGGTGAGCTCCCCGAATTCGTGGTGCGCACCGGCGGAGGTGGACCACGCCACTTCTTCGGTCACGAGGGCACGGACGAACCGGTCGTTCGCGCGAAGACGTTCCCGAGGAGGACTGCGGAACTTGAGCTCGGAGGAGATCTTCGCAGTCTGGGCTTCTTCGTTCACCCACAGCAGGTACTCGTTGAGCTCACCGTGGTCCAAGGTCATGCGTGCTCGACCGCAGGGCTGTCCGCGACAAGAGCTAGATACTGTCGGCGGAGCCGCGCGGCGAGCCGCCAGCCGGCATCGCCGAGGGCGAACCAGCCCGCCCCCAACGCGGCAGCGAGCAGGGCGAACGCGGTCGCGGTGAGCACGCTGTCCGGGTCTGTGCCGTCAAGCCAGCTCACGGTGATCTCGAGGTCTCCGACGAAGGGGGACAACGACCCGATGACCACCTCGTCCGCCGAGCCAGGGAACTCATCGCCGATGCCGGATGGCGTTGCTCCGGACAATGGTGCCTTGGACAGCATGTAGCCGAGTTCGAGGATGCTGGTGTGAAGATCCGCGACGACGGTGCCAGTCGCCGGTCGGTCGGATGCGCCGGCGGCGCGCGATGAGTACACGTCTGCCGTCCTGACGACCTTCGAGACGTTGTCGGAGGACATCTCCCGGATCCAGATCCGCGCCCGCCTTCTCCGGGTCTCCCGCAGATCGGAAAAGAACGGCATATTGAGCGGACCTTGCAGGTCGTGCAGCAGGCGTTGAACTAGCCAATCGTGCGTGGCGCCGACCCGGTCCGGGTACTGGGCCATCCTCGACGACCGCAGCCCGTTGAGCGTCACACCCCGGTGCTGCCGTGCGTACCAGTCGTCGCGCGCCGGGCCTGTCAGCAGGTGCCGACGGGCGTCCACGACGAGCTCCGGCTGTTCTATCAGCCGGTCCATTGCGGCAGTGAGGTGATCCTTTTCGGCGGCCACGGCCGCCATGAATGCTTCTCGCGAGCCGCCTGTGAGGAGAAATCGGTGGAGGGGCGAGAAAGGAGACTCCGTCGAGTTCAGGAGCTCGGCGCCATCGTCGACTCGGTGGAAGGTCGCCATCAATGAACTTCTGGGCGACCCCGCCGCCGTCCGATAGCGATGATGGACCACCCGGCTTGCCGCGAAGATCGTGCTGCACGGCATGTCGAGACCCGCCAGATGCACCACGGCGGGTTCGGCCTCGCCAAGGATCGCGGCTTGAACTTCGAGTACTTCGTCGACTCGCGCCCCGGTCGGGAAGATGCAGGCATCTTCATCGCTCCAGACGGATCCGTCCGATTCCACGAAGCAGTTCCTGAACAGCTTGTTCGTGCCCGGCAGATAAGTCAGCCCCTGGCCGGAAGGGCCTTCTGCCGTACCGAGGGTCCAGGTGGCGACCACCTTGTACTCGTCGATGAACGGACTGTTGTCCAGGTGCAGCGTGTTGTCGCGAGCGACGACATCCAGGGGCTGAGTGTCCTTCGATCGCAGATCGATGATCTTGACCGGGCCACCCAGCGCGTACGCGACTAGCACGACGTAAAGAGGATGTGCGATGGTTTCCCAGAGGCCCGGACTTCTCATCAGCGGTGTCGACGAGGTGATGTTCAGGTAGCTGTGCAGTGGGCCCCGGCTCCCCATGGCCCGCATCTCGCCGTCGTACACCCGCCGGAACCGATCGAAGTCTGCCGGCGGCGTGAGGCCGGTCAAACTGACGGCGCCCTCTGCGGCGATGGTCCGGCTCAATGCAATCAAGGACCGGCCCGGGACGAGGCCGGACAGTTCCCGGCGAAAGTCCTCATCCGCACCGCGGCGAGCTAGCTGGCGGTACGACCGCGACGCGGCCAGCTGGTCTGACGGCACGAGTGGGGTATGACGCAGGGACATCCGCCGTCACCATCTCATCTCGAAGCGTCCATGTCGATGAAGTGGTCGAGTTCGACCAGCGCGCGGTGGACCTCAGCGACGGAGCTCTCGTCTCCCGCCAGCCGGTAGGCATCTTCGAGCTGTTGCAGGATCACGCGAACCGAGCGCGAGTTGCCCAGCGCTTCTTCGGCTCGCCACGCGCGCTCGAGCCAGGTGCAGCCGGTCTCGAGGTTCCCGGATCGCACGCCGATCGTGCCGAGGACGCGCAAGGCGAGCGCGCGACCGTAAGCGTTGGCTTCCTCTTCGCAGATCGCCAGGCTCCGCACACCCAGGGTTTCCGCCCAGACGAAGTGACCCAGCTCGACGAGGGCACGAGCCGCGTCGTACAGCCCACGTGCTTCGCGAACAGTGTTTCCGCGCCGCCGGGATTCCTTCGCGGCGAGGAATCCCCACCGGAGGGCTTCGCGGGCTTCGCCGGAGCGAAGGCACAGTTCGGCCATGGCGTGCTGGGTAGACGCCGCCTGACTGGTATCACCCTGCGACGTTTCCCGTTTCAGTGCCGCGAGAAGCTCTTCCTTCGCCCGGCTGAGCTGACCGACGTCGGCAAGCGCCCGGCCCAAGCCACGGCGGCTCTGGGCCTCCATCGGCGGATCGCCTTCGACCGCAGCCCGGAGCGCGCGTTCTTGGACTGCGAGCGTCTTCGAGACGTCCTGTCGCCAGTAGAGATAGGTGTTGACGCACCACGCGAACCGGGTCGCGAAGGCGTGGTCGCCGGCGTCGAAAGCTTCATCCATCAGGCGAACCATCGATGGCGTGATCGCACTGAACCAGGCGAGCGCTTCCGGAACCGTGAACCTGACTTCGTTCGCGATGGCCTCCGGTACTTCACCCAGGCCGATCGGGTGTCGGTTGGGGTCGATCGTCCGGTCGGCGGCGAAACAGAGCGCGAGATAGGTGGTGCGGATCTGATGGGCGATATCGGTCAGCCGGCCGTCGTCGAGCACCTGCCCGCGCGTCTCGGTCAGGTACGCCCGGATGATGTCATGCATCCGGTAGTGTCCAGGGCGGACCTCGTCGATCAAAGAAACGAGGCTGAGAGCGCGGAGGAACCGGTCGCAGGTGTACTCGTCGTGACCGAGGACGAGCCGGAGCACGAGGCTGGACAACTCAGTGGTCGGCAGCATCGAGGAGACGTAAAGCACGTACTTCGTCTCGGCGTCGAGGTCCTCGACCGACCACGAGACGACCTTCCCGATTTCTATTCCGAGCTCGGCGTCGTCGATGAACCGCAGCGGGGTGTCGCCCGCTCGGATGCCCTGGAGGACGTCTCCGAGGTCCCAGGTGGTGTGCAGCGCGAGCTTGGCCGCGACGATAGCCAGCGCCAGCGGATGCCCTTCCAGCAGTTCGACGATCCTGGCCGCGGTTCCCGAATCCTTTCCGACGCGAACGAACCCCACCCGTTCCGCGAGAAGCTCGACACCTTCTTCGACGCTGAGGAGTGGTAGTTTCAGGACGTGGGCTTGGTGGTGGACGATCATTTCGGGGATGGCTCGACGGCTCGTGATGATCAGGCTGGCTCCCATGCCGGGGATCAGTTCTTTGATGTCATCGTAGGACGACACGTTGTCGACGATCACGATGGTCCTCTTCCCGGCCGTCGCGCCGCGAAACGCGTTTGCCCAGCCGGCCTCGTCCGAAAGATCGGAACCACCGCTTCCCGCCGCCGCGAGGAAGGCACGCAAGGCGTCCCGGGGCTCGACGTGCGGCGCGTTCGAATAAGCCCGCATGTCAACGAAGAACCGGCCGTCGGGGTATTCGTCGAGCCGCGTGTTCGCCCAGGCCAGGGCCAGGGTCGTCTTGCCGGACCCGGCCAGCCCCCACAGCATGCAGCACCGGGAACTGTCGGGCGCCATGGCGTCGTCCATCGCCTGAAGCAGGTGGGATCGACCGATCAGCCTGCCGATTCCGCCGGGGAGCATGTGAGGCGGGTCCGGGTGGTTCGCCGCCGAGTGGACGTAGATGGGCCCGGATGAGCCCACCTGGAGGAGCTGGTTCGCGGCCAGCCGTTTCGCGATATTGCGCGACGTTTTTTCGTCTTCGGTAGTCAAATGGTGATCCCTCCCGCGCTCGGGGCGAGCGCGGCCGGGCAGCCGTCCTCTGTCACGGATCACCGTCCCTTCCCGAAGAAAGCAGACCAAACCGGGGAGGGCGTGTCAACTTGCCGTTCTTCAGGATTCGCGCCGACGCCGGGCTGTCCGTCAGGCCTTGGTGCTGAGGCGGCGAAACGCCACATCGAGGGATTTCGAGTCCCTCGATGTGGCAGTCATGCCCTCGGGTGAGTCCTACTTGCCGAAGCCGGCCCGCCGCAGCGCGTCGGCCATCGAGCCGCTGCCGCCGGAGCCCGAGTTGCCGCCGCGGTTACCGCCGCCGCCGCGCTGGCCACCGCCGCCGGAACCGCCGCGGCGCTGACCGCCGCCACCTTGACCGCCGCCGCCCTGGCCCCGGTCCCGCTGGCCCCCGCCGCCGCCACGCGAAGAAGCCCCAGGCTCGTCATCCAACCGCAGTGTCAGCGAAATCCGCTTCCGCGGCACATCGACGTCCAAAACCTTGACCTTCACGATGTCCCCGGGCTTCACAACCTCCCGAGGATCCTTCACGAAGTTCTTCGACAGCGCCGAAACATGCGCCAACCCGTCCTGGTGCACCCCGACGTCGATGAACGCACCGAACGCGGCCACGTTCGTCACGACACCCTCGAGCCGCATCCCCGGCTTCAGGTCACCGATCTTGTCGACACCCTCGGCGAACGTCGCCGTCTTGAACGCCGGGCGGGGGTCGCGGCCCGGCTTGTCCAGCTCGGCCAGGATGTCCGTCACCGTCGGGAGGCCGAACGTCTCGTCCACGAACTCGGCCGGCCGCAGCGACGACAGCGTTCGCGTGTTGCCGATCAGCGCGCGCAGGTCCGTGCCCGTGGCCGACAGGATCCGCCGGACCACCGGGTACGCCTCCGGGTGCACCGAAGACGAGTCGAGCGGGTCGTCGCCGTCCGGGATGCGGAGGAAGCCCGCGCACTGCTCGAATGCCTTGGGGCCGAGGCGCGCGACCTCCTTCAGCGCCGTCCGGGACCGGAACGGGCCGTTCGTGTCGCGGTGGGAAACGATGTTCTCCGCCAGCCCCGTCGTGATGCCCGAAACGCGGGTCAGCAGCGGCGCCGAAGCCGTGTTCACGTCGACGCCGACCGCGTTCACGCAGTCCTCGACCACCGCGTCCAGCGAGCGGGACAGCGAAACCTCGGACAGGTCGTGCTGGTACTGCCCGACGCCGATCGACTTCGGGTCGATCTTCACCAGCTCGGCCAGGGGGTCCTGCAGCCGTCGCGCGATCGAGACCGCGCCGCGCAGTGAGACGTCCATGCCGGGAAGCTCCTGCGACGCGAACGCCGACGCCGAGTACACCGACGCGCCCGCCTCGGACACGACCGCCTTCGTCAGGTTCAACGCGGGGTGCTTCTTGATCAGCTCCTGCGCGAGCTTGTCCGTCTCGCGCGACGCCGTTCCGTTGCCGATCGAGATCAGGTCGACCTTGTGGCGCGCCGCCAGCGCGGCCAGCTCGGCGATCGACTGGTCCCACTTGTTCGCCGGCTGGTGCGGGTAGATGACGTGGGTGTCGACGACCTTGCCGGTCGCGTCCACCACGGCCACCTTGACGCCGGTCCGGAAGCCCGGGTCGAGGCCCATCGTGGCGCGGGTGCCGGCCGGCGCGGCCAGCAGCAGGTCGCGCAGGTTCGCCGCGAACACGCGCACGGCGTCGTCCTCGGCCGCCTGGCGCAGCCGCATCCGCAGGTCGATGCCCAGGTGCAGGAGGATCTTGGTGCGCCACGCCCAGCGCACGGTGTCGCCGAGCCACTTGTCGCCGGCGCGGCCCTGCTGGGTGATGCCGAACTTCGCGGCGATGCGCGCCTCGTACTCCGTCGGCCCGACCTGCGGCTCGTCGGTGGGCTCCTCGGGCGCCATCGTGAGGTCGAGGACCTCCTCCTTCTCGCCGCGCAGCATCGCGAGGATCCGGTGCGAGGGGAGCTTGGTGTAGGGCTCGGAGAAGTCGAAGTAGTCCGAGAACTTGGCGCCCTCGTCCTCCTTGCCCGAGCGGACCTTGGCGACCAGGTGACCCTGGCCCCACATCTTCTCCCGCAGGTCACCGATGAGGTCGGCGTCCTCGGCGAAGCGCTCGACGAGGATCGCGCGGGCGCCGTCGAGGGCCGCCTGGGCGTCCGCGACGCCCTTGTCCGCGTCGACGAACACCGCGGCCGCCGCCTGCGGGTCCGTCGTCGGGTCGGTCAGCAGGCCGTCGGCCAGCGGCTCGAGACCCGCTTCGCGCGCGATCATGGCCTTCGTGCGGCGCTTCGGCTTGTAGGGGAGGTAGATGTCCTCCAGCCGCGACTTCGTGTCCGCGGCGAGGATCGACGCCTCGAGGGCGTCGTCGAGCTTGCCCTGGCTCCGGATGGACTCGAGCACGGCCAGCCGGCGCTCGTCGAGCTCCCGCAGGTAGCGCAGCCGCTCCTCGAGCGTGCGCAGCTGCGCGTCGTCGAGCATGCCGGTGACTTCCTTGCGGTAGCGCGCGATGAACGGCACGGTCGACCCGCCGTCGAGCAGGTCGACGGCGGCCTTGACCTGTCCTTCGCGCACGCCCAGTTCTTCGGCGATCTTCTGCTCGACCGACACGCTCACTGCAACACGCTCCTGCTTCGCCTGGTTCCGATCGTCTCATTCTGCCGTTTCGGCCACCCCGACTTTCGGATGGGGCTCCTTGACAATCAGATTGGTCTAGTCCATTTTGTGGTGACCTGCCTCACCACCGTCGTGGAGGTCGCCCGTGGTCCCCAAGGTTCGCTTGGCTCTGCTTTCCTTACTTTCCGTGGTCACACTGAGTCTCGGTGTGACGTTCGTGCTCGCCGGCAGCGCTTCGGCGGCGAACATCCTGGCCAACCCCGGCTTCGAGGCCGGCACCACGGGCTGGACGTGCACCGCGGTGCCGACCGCCGTGAGCACCCCGGTCCACAGCGGGAGCCGCGCCCTGAGCGCGACGCCGACGTCTTCGGACAACGCCCAGTGCTCGCAGACGCTCACCGTCTCGCCGAACACCGCGTACAAGCTGTCGGCCTGGGTCCAGGGCAGCTACGTCTACCTGGGCGTTTCCGGCTCGGCGACGACCAGCACGTGGACGCCGGGCACCAGCGGCTACTCGCAGCTGTCCCTGAGCTTCACGACCGGCTCGAGCACGTCGCTGACGGTGTACCTGCACGGCTGGTACGGCCAGCCGACCTACTACGCCGACGACGTCAACCTCGACGGGCCGGGCACCCCGCCGCCGACGACACCGACCACGCCCACCACCCCGACGACGCCCACCACGCCGCCGACCACCACCACCCCGCCGACGACGACCACGCCGCCGCCGACCCAGGGTGACCTGCCGAAGCACGTCCTGACCGGCTACTGGCAGAACTTCTACAACGGCGCCAAGGCGCTGAAGCTGGCCGACGTCCCGACGAAGTACAACATCATCGCGGTGTCGTTCGCGGACGCCACGGGCACGCCGGGCGCGGTGAGCTTCACGCTCGACTCCGGCCTGTCTTCGCAGCTCGGCGGCTACACGGACGCGCAGTTCAAGGCCGACATCAAGACGGTCCAAGCGCGCGGCCAGCGGGTCATCATCTCCGTCGGCGGCCAGAACGGCACGATCAGCGTGAGCGACTCGAACTCGGCGAACAACTTCGCGAACTCGATCAAGTCGCTGATCTCGAACTACGGCTTCGACGGCGTCGACATCGACCTCGAGAACGGCATCAACGCCACCTACATGGGCCAGGCGCTGCGCAGCATCTACAACGGCGGCGGCAAGGTCATCACGATGGCGCCGCAGACGATCGACATGCAGTCCACCCAGGGTGGCTACTTCCAGCTGGCGCTGGGTATCAAGGACATCCTGACGGTCGTCAACATGCAGTACTACAACTCCGGCACGATGCTCGGCTGCAACGGCAGCGTGTACGCGCAGGGCACGGTCGACTTCCTGACGGCGCTCGCCTGCATCCAGCTGCAGGGCGGCCTGCGGGCGGACCAGGTCGGCCTCGGCCTCCCGGCGTCGTCCCAGGCGGCGGGCGGCGGCTACCAGGCGCCGTCGAACACGGTGTCGGCGCTGAACTGCCTGGCGAAGGGGACGTCGTGCGGCAGCTTCAAGCCGTCGGCGACGTACCCGGCCATCCGCGGCGCGATGACGTGGTCGATCAACTGGGACGCGTCGAACGGCTACGCGTTCGCCAACACGGTCTCGGCCGGCCTCGCCGGCCTGCCGTGACGTGGTGAAACGGCCCTCCCGGACGCGCGGTCCGGGAGGGCCGTTTCGCGTTCAGCGGTAGGGGCGGAAGAACTCACGCAGCTCCGCCGCGTACAGCTCGGGCTCCTCGAACGGCGCGAAGTGGCCGCCGCGCTCGTGCTCGGTGACCCGCACGACGTTCGACGTCCGCTCCAGCCACGCCCGCGGCGGCGGCAGGATGTCGCCGGGGAACAGCGAGAAGCCGGACGGTGTCTCGACGCGCTCGGTGCTGCGCGCGGGTGGGATCGCGGCGTTCGCGCGGTACATCCGCATCGACGAGCCGATCGTCCCGGTGAGCCAGTAGAGCGTCACGTTGGTGAGGATCTCGTCCTTCGTGAAGCTCCGCTCGATGTCACCCCCGCAGTCGCTCCACGTCCGCATCTTCTCGACGATCCACGCGGCCAGCCCGGCCGGCGAGTCGGTCAGCCCGAACGCGGCGGTCTGCGGCTTCGTGACGTGGATCCCCAGGTAGGCGCCTTCGGTCGCGCGCCAGGCCGGCCACGCGGCCAGCCAGTCGCGCTCTTCCGGCGTGAGGTCCGCCGGATCGCCGGTGAAGACCGGCGCGACCGCGTCCGTCCGGTGCAGCGCCACCACCCGCCCGGGGTGGTCGAGCGCGAGGAAGCGGCCGACGTGGCTGCCGATGTCCCCGCCCGCCGCGCCGAACCGGTCGTAGCCGAGCGTGCCCATCAGCTCGGCCCACATCCCGGCGACGGTCACCGAGTCGACCGGCGTGCGGTCCGAATACCCGAAGCCCGGCATGTCCGGCACGACCACGTCGAACGCGTCGGCGGGATCGGCGCCGTGCGCGCCCGGGTCGGTCAGCAGCGGGATGACCTTCGAGTAGCGCCAGAACGAGTCCGGCCAGCCGTGCGCGAGCACCAGCGGCAGCGCGGTCCCGGTCGCGGCCTTCGCGTGCACGAAGTGGATTCCGACACCGCCCACCGAGGTGCGGAAGCGGGGGAGCCGGGCAAGGGCGGCTTCCTGCGCGGGCCAGTCGAACCCGTCGGCCCAGTAGGCGACCAGTTCGCGGAGGTAGGCGACGTCGGTGCCCTGCGCCCAGCCGGCGTCTTCGGGCTCGTCGGGCCAGCGGGTTGCGCGCAACCGGGCACGCAGGTCCTCGATCGCCGCCGGGGTGGTTTGCGGGGTGAACTGCTCGATGGTGTTCGACACCAGTGAAAGCTATAGCCGGTGTCGGCGTTCGTCAACACCGGTATCGGGCTACACTGGTGTCATGGGTGGTGACCTGACCTTGGTCGAGCAGTTCCTCAACACGCTCGACGAGCGGACTTTCCGCCGGCACGGGCAGCAGCACGTGCCGGCCGACCACCTGACTTCGGTCGAGGATCTGGCCGGTTGGCTCGAGGAGCACAGCCTGGCGGGGCGGCCGCTGTCGCCGGCCGACCTGACCGCCGCCGTCGCCCTGCGCACCGCGCTGCGGGCGGCGCTGTCGGATGACGCGAAAGCCGCGGAGGCCCTGGCGGGCTTTCCGCTGCGGCTGACCCCGGACGCGTCCGGAACGCTGCGGGTCACCGCGGTCAGCGACGTGCCCGGCCTCGACGCGGTGGTCGAGACGGTGGCGTCGAGCGTGGCCGCCGGCGGCTGGCACCGGGTGAAACTGTGCGCGGCGGAGGACTGCCGCTGGGCGTTCTACGACACGTCCCGCAACGGCGGCGGTCGTTGGTGCCACATGGAAGCGTGCGGCAACCGCACCAAGACGCGCACCTACCGCCGCCGCGCGGACTGACCAGCTAGCGGGGCGTGATCGGCAGCCGAAGCGCGCCCGGCGCCTCCGACGGCACCGCCGGGTTCTTCGGCGCCACTGCCGCCACGCGCTGGTAAGCCGAGCCCAGCGAAGGCCGCGGGTCCGCTTCACCGTGGTTCGGCCAGAACGCCATCGCGCGCTCGGCCTGCGCGGTGATCGTCAACGACGGGTTCACGCCCAGGTTCGCCGAGATCGCCGAACCGTCCACCACGTGCAGCCCCGGGTAGCCGTAAAGCCGCTGGTAGGGATCGACGACGCCGGTGCCGGGTGAGTCGCCGATCGTGCAGCCGCCGATGAAGTGGCCCGTGATCGGGATGTTCGCCAGGTCCGTCCACGCGCCCTGCGGCAGCCCGCCGATCTTCTCGGCCACCCGGCGGGTCACCTCGTGGCCCGCCGGAATCCAGGATGGTGACGGCTGCCCGGCGCCCTGGCGCGTGGTCATCCGGCGGCCGAACAGGCCGCGTTTCGTGTACGTCGTCACGGAGTTGTCGAGGGTCTGCATGACCAGCAGGCCGATCATGCGCTCCGACCAGTGCCGCGGGTTGTGGATCCGCAGCAGGTTCCGCCGCTGCTTCCAGAGTTCGCGCAGTCCCAGCACCCACCGGCGCCGCCCCGGCGAACCGTCCACGAGCACCGTCGCCATCAGGCCCATCACGTTGCTGCCGCGGCCGTACCGCACCGGCTCCACGTGCGTGACGTCGTCCGGGTGGATCGACGACGTGATCGCGACGCCGCGCGTGTAGTCGGTGTCCGACCGCAGTGACCGCGCCGCCAGGACGGCCTCGGAGTTCGTGCGCGCCAGCAACCCCAGCCGCGGCGACAAGTGCGGGAGAGTTCCGTTGTCGCGCAGGCGGTGCAGCAGCCGCTGCGTCCCGAGCGCGGCCGCCGAGAACACCACCTGCGTCGCCGTGAACGTCCGGCGGGAGCGGCGGCCGGTGCGTCGCGTTTCGACCGCGTACCCGCCTTCGATCGGCCGCACCGACACCGCGGTCGTCAAGGGGTGCACCACCGCGCCGGCGCGCTCGGCGAGGTACAGGTAGTTCTTGACGGTCGTGTTCTTCGCCCCGACCCGGCAGCCGGTCATGCACTCACCGCACAGCGTGCACGACGTGCGCTTCGGTCCCGCGCCACCGAAGAAGGGGTCCACTCCGGACTGTCCGAAGTAGACGCCGACCGGGGTGCGCCGGTAGGTGTGCCCGATGCCCAGGTCGTCGGCCACCTCGCGAAGCACCCGGTCCGCGGCCGTCGTCGCCGGGTTCTCGACCACGCCCAGCATCCGCTTGGCCTGGTCGTAGTACGGCGCCAGCTCGTCCTTCCAGTCCGTGATGTGCGCCCACTGCGGGTCTTCGTAGAACTTGTCCGGCGGCTCGTACAGCGTGTTCGCGTACACCAGCGAACCCCCGCCGACGCCGGAGCCGCTCATCACGAACGTGTTCTTCAGCAACGTCAGCCGCTGGATGCCGAAGCACCCCAGCGCGGGCGCCCACAGGTACTTCCGCAGCCGCCACGACGTCTTCGCGAACTCGTCGTCGGCGAACCGGCGGCCGGTCTCCAGCACGCCGACGCGGTAGCCCTTTTCGGTCAGCCGCAACGCCGTGACGCTGCCGCCGAAGCCCGACCCGATCACGAGGACGTCGTAGTCCATCACGCCACCACCCGGAAGTCGCCCGCGTCGAAGCGCCGGGTCCGGCGGTCGTACTCGGTGACCAGGCCCGGCCAGTTGGTCGTGACCCGGCCGTCGGCCTGGCGGTACCAGCTGGTGCAGGCGGTCCACACGCTGTGGCCGAGGCGCTGCTGCACCTCGTCGTCGTAGCGCTCCTCGACCTCCGGCTTGACGTCCACATAGGACACGCCGGGGCGCGCGAGCTGTTCGACCGCCTGGCGGATGTAGCGGGCCTGGCGCTCGATCATGTAGATGATGGAGCCGGCGCCGAGGTTCGTGTTCGGCCCGTAGACGCAGAACATGTTGGGGAAGCCCGGCACGGCGATGCCCAGGTAGGCTCGCGCGCCGCCGGACCACTCATCGCCGAGCGATCGGCCGCCGAGCCCGCGCACATCGATCCGGCCGAGGAAGTCCTTCGCGGCGAACCCGGTGCCGTACACCAGGACGTCCGCCTCGACCTCGGCGCCGCCCTCGACCCGCACGCCCTTTTCGGTGATTTCGGTGATCCGCCGCGTTTCGACGTCGACGTCGGGCCGCGCCAGCGCGGGCAGGTAGTCGTTGGTGAACAGGATCCGCTTGCAGCCCAGGGGATAGGCGGGCTTCAGCTTCGCCCGCAGCTCCGGGTCCTTGATGTGGCGGTGACGCAGCTGGGCGGTCCGCAGCTCGAACATCTTCGCCAGCAGGGGGTGCTTCGTCATCGCGTACGTCGCGTACTCGGCGAGCAGGAAGATCCGCAGCCGGCCGAGCAGCTGCGTCGGCGGCAGGTGCTCGAACAGCCAGTGCTGCCAGCGCCGGTAGGTCGGGTCGGACTTCGCCATGACGTAGGGCGGCGTGCGCTGGAAGACGGTGACGTGCTGCGCGCGCTTGCGCACCTCGGGCACGAACTGGACGGCGCTGGCCCCGGTCCCGATGACGGCGACGCGCTTGCCGGTCAGGTCGACGTCGTGGTCCCAGCGCGCCGAGTGGAAGGCGTCCCCGGCGAAGGTGTCCCGGCCCGGGATGTCCGGCAGCACGGGCCGCGACAGCTGCCCGACGGCCGGGACGAAGACGGTGGCCTCGTAGGTTTCGCCGCTTTTCGTCTCGACGTTCCAGGTGCCGGTGGTCTCGTCGAACGCGGCCCCGGTGACCTCGGTGTCGTAGTGGATGTGCGGTTCGAGGCCGTACTTGGCGATGACGCCGCGCAGGTAGGCGAGGATGTCCGGCTGGTGCGAGAAGCGCTTCGGCCACCGCGGGTTCGGCTCGAAGGAGTAGGAGTAGAGCGGCGACGGGATGTCGCACGCGGCGCCGGGGTAGGTGTTGTCGCGCCAGACCCCGCCGGGCTCGGCGGCGCTCTCCAGGATCGTGAAGTCGGTGAACCCGGCGCGCTTCAGTTCGATCGCCGTCCCGATGCCGCCGAACCCGGTGCCCACGATCAGCACCGACGGCCCCTTCGCCGAACTACTCATGGAGGAAAAGCTACGCAGCGGACGCCTGTGACAACAGGCCACGAACGGTCACTCGATCGAGAATTCCGGCCAGCGTAGAGTCACGCAGCTGTGCGAGTCGTACGACCTCGATACGTCCTGGTGGAGGACGACGGCGAGCGCCGGATCCCGTGCGCGGACGCCGACCGGGTGTTCTCCGGCCGGCCGGGCGACCCGGTCTGGCTGCTGGGCTGCGACCTGCCGGACGACCTGCTCGACCGGCTGAACGCCGGGCGCCGGGTCCCGCCGTTCGTGTGCTCGTTCGAGGTGATCGACCGCTTCGGGCTCGAGACGTGTCTGGGCCTGGTGACGTTCGACGTCGCCGAGTGGTCGCCGTCCGGCGGCGGGCACGTCGACCTCGCGCTGCGCTCGTCGCTGCACGACCCGCCGCGACCGGCCGGACAGGCGGTCTGGGACCAGTGGTTCGACGGCGGCCCGCCGGTGAAGAACCTTTGGGCGGGCCACGACCGCACCGAGTGGCTCCGCGCCGCGCTGGCGCACCGCTTCGACGGACCGGACCTGCCGCCGGGGGAGACCTACCGGCTCGACGGAACGCACCTCACCGATCTGATGAGCTACTACTGCGCACTCGGCGAAGCGGTCAACGGCCCGGGCGGTTACTTCGGCTGGAACCTCGGCGCGGTCGAGGACTGCCTTCGCGGCGGCTTCGGCGCGACACGGCCGTTCACCCTCGTCGGACCGGTGGCGACCGAAGCCCGCGAAGTGCTCGAAGAACTCGGCATCACGCTGCGGCCAGCACCCTGACCTCCCGAGTCTCCGCCGCGGGCTCCGCCCAGCTCAGCAACCGACCGGCCTCGCTCTCCAAGGCCGCCACATCGCGCTTCGCCAGCTTCTCGAACGGCGACAGCTCGACCACCGCCGCCTTGCGCTCCTTCCGCAGCTCCCAGAACCCGCGTACCAGTCCGCCGACCAGCAGTGTTCCCTTGACCAGGCCGTTCTGCGTGATCACCCGCTTCCGGTACTCGTCGGAAATCACCCGCGTCCGGTCCGCGTACGAGAGGATCATCTGGTCGAACGGCCCCAGCAGCCGCGGCGGCGCCGGAACGTCCTCGGCCGGCAGGGTCAGCTCCGGCAGGTCGATCAGCTCCCGGCCGTCCGGGTCCCGGTACCGCCGCAGGTCCATCGACGACGCCACCTCGCCCAGCCGCGTGATGCCCGCCCACGCCTGGACGTCGGCCACCGTCGCCGGGCCGAACGCGCGCAGGTAGCGCGCGATCAGCGACGACGGCGAAGGCGTGGAAAGCGGCGAGCCGACCCAGGAGTCCAGGCACGCGTACGTCGTCTGGCCGGCCTTGCCCCAGATCGCCCGCGGCGGGGTCTGCACCAGCGGCAGCCGGCCGCGCGCGAGGTGCGTCAAGGAGGCCGCCGGGACAGCCCAGCGGCGCGCCAGCGAGGCACCCAGCTCGGTGCTCGACAACGGCGAAGCGGCCAGCAGCTCGCGCGCCGACGAGGCGACGAGGTCGTGGTCCAGCCCCGCCAGCGCGCCCGCGTGCTGCGTGTTCGTCTTCAGGTCGCGGTCGTAGAGCACCTGCACCACCGGCCGCCACGCCAGCGCGTCCGCCGCGGTGACCAGGTGGACGGTGCCGCGCATCAGCGCGATCCGGACCACGCGCCGCTCTTCCAGCAGCGCCGCCAGCTCGGCCGGCTGGAACCCGTGCAGCCGCGACCACAGTGCGTAGTACGGCGGGAACGGCGCCTGCGCCTGCAGGCCGGCGAGCTGCTCCACAGCGTCGTACGCCGACATCTTCACGCGCCGCAGCAGCAGCTGGCGCTCCAGCGTCGCGCGGTTCAGGGCCCGCCGGCTCAAGGTCTCCACGTCGTCACCCTAACGATCACCCCGGACAGTTCCGGTCCTCGATTCGACGTCGCAACGGCCGTCATCCATACTTCCGGCCATGGTCGAGCTCGCCGCGCCCGCCGTCGGGGACTGGGACTTCCCGCGCGGCACCGCGAGCATCGAGCTGATGACCCGGTTCGCCGCCGACCGCGGCCTGGCCGCCGAGAAGCTGCTGGCCGCGACGACGCTCTCGCCGGAGCTGCTCGCCGACCCCGCGGTCCAGGTCGACGCGCGCCAGGAGCTGGCCGTCGTCCGCGCGCTGGCCGAGCTCGACGGCTCGGACGCGACGGCGCTGGCGCTCGGCCGCCGCTACCGCGTCACCACCTTCGGCATCTTCGGCTTCGCGTGCATCAGCAGCCCGACGCTGCGCGACGCGATGCTGTTCGCCCTGCGCTACTTCGACCTCAGCTTCGCCTTCTGCATCCCGCACGTCGAGGTCGACGGCGGCCGCCTGACGCTGGAGCTCGACGACAGCCGCGTGCCCGCCGACGTCGCGCGGTTCCTCGTGCTGCGCGACCTGTCCGCGATCTTCACCGTCATGCGCGACCTGCTGCCGGAGATCCAGCTGGACGACCTGGGGTTCCGGCACGAGACCTCCACAGTGGACGGCTACGAGCGGACGTTCGGCCTGGTCCCGCGCTTCGGCGCCGACGCCTGCCGCGCGACGCTCGACCCGGCCCTGCTCACCCTGCCGCTGCCGCAGGCCAACGAGCAGACCGTCGCCCTGTGTGCCATGCAGTGCGAACAGCTCGTCGCGCGCAAGCGGGAGCGCACGGGCATCTCGCAGCAGGTCCGCGAGCGGCTGGTCCGGCTCGGCGGCGTCGACGCCGGGATGGACGAGATCGCCCGCCAGCTGACGCTCAGCACGCGCACGCTGCGCCGGCGGCTGACCGAAGCGGGCACCAGCTACCGCGCGCTGGTCGACGAAGTGCGTCAGACGCTGGCCGAGGAGCTGCTCGACACGGGGGTGCTGTCGGTCGAGGACGTCGCCTACCGGCTCGGGTACGCCGAGGCCTCGAGCTTCATCTACGCGTTCAAGCGCTGGACCGGGATGACGCCGGCGGCGTTCGCCCGCCGGTTCCGCGCCGCTCGGCAAGCACCGCCGGGTAGGTGAGCTTCAGCAGGTTGAGGATCGAATCGGTGAGGAAGGTGCGCAGCGCCGCGCGGTCGAGCGTGCCGCGGATCAGCCACTCGCGCGACGCCGCGCGCAGCAGCCCGCCGAACGACCGGATCATCGCGCGCAGCTCTTCGCGGCCCTCGGTCACGCCGGTCATCAGCGCGGCCTCCAGCACGCGGTCGGCGGCGATCTCGTCGGCCTCCAGCATGATCCGCTCGATCTCGGGGTCGCGCCCGGCGGCTTCCGGCCCGATCACCGTGAGCCAGGCGTCGCGGTTGCGGTCCACGACGTCGATCCAGCGTTCGACGCCGATCGCGAGCCGCTGCTCCATCGTGGTGTCCGGCAGGGCTTCGGTGACCGGCGCGGGCACGATCATCAGCTGCCGCACCACTTCCAGGTAGAGCTCGCGCTTGCCGCCGAAGTAGTGGTTGATGAGCGGGCGCGCCACCCCGGCCGCCTCGGCGATGTCCGAAGTGGACACCGACGCGTAGCTGCCGGCGCCGAAGAGGTGCCGCGCGGCGGCGAGGATCTCCGCCCGCCGTTCGGCCGGTTCGAGCCGGCGGCGCCGGGGCCGGGTCCCACTGGTCATCCGCTCAGCCTCGCGCGTAGTTGACCTCTCGTCAAGAGAGTGGCTTCCGGTGGCGGGCAAGCGGTGTTTCGCGCCAACCTTTGTCGTTACGCAACCGGAACAACCCGCCGGTAACTTCCCGGCGTCCGGATGCGACGAGACGGCAGGGACCCGCGACCGGGGGCAGGAGCAGATGGACGAAGAAGGCGCGCCGATTCGGCCGGCCGGACGCTGGGTGAGCGTCCGCCTGCAGCATCGCCACGTCAGCTTCGACGAGGAGTTCGAGGCCGACGAGCCCCTGCCCGACGGCGACTGCGCGGACGAGGAATCCCTGTCGTACTCCGGTATCGTGATCACGAGCTACAACGAGGGCGCGAAAGTGTCCGAGCGCTGGATCCCCCTGGGCGTGGACCCGTCCGAAGCGGACGACGAGCGGTTGATCGGGCAACTGCGGGATGCGTTGCTGTGGCAGGCGGGCCGGCCGCCCCAGGCCGCGGGGGAGTGACCTACTCCGTGCGCAGGCCTTCGAAAGCCACCTTGCACACCGCGTCCGCCACCTCGGTCGCCGAGGAGCCGCGCCGTGGCTTGTACCACTCGATCAACGAGTTCACCATGCCGAAGATGAGCCGCGCGATCACCGCCGGGTCGACGTCCGGGCGGATGTCGCCCTCCGCCTCCGCCTGCTTCACCAGGTCGGTCACCAGCCGGTCGAACTCGCGGCGCCGGGTCAGCGCCGCCCGCTCCACCTTCGTGTTGCCCCGCACGCGAAGCAGCAGCGTGACGAACGGGAGCCGGTCGGCCAGCACCAGCACGCTGCCGCGCACCAGGTGCTCCAGCCGGTCGATCGCACGCCCGTCCAGCCGGTCGGTCGAGGCGGCGACCTCGAACAACCCGTCCAGCGCCCGGTCCACCGACAGCCGCAGCAGCTCCTCCTTGCTGGGCACGTGGTGGTAGATCGCGGACTTCGTGATGCCGAGCTTGCGGGACAGGTCCTCCATGCTCGTGCCGTCGTAGCCGCGCTCGTTGAACAGCTTCACCGCCACCTGCAGCAGTGATTCGAGGTCGTAGCCGGGCCGCCCGCGCCGCGGCGCCGTCACGGCCGCTCCCGCTGGTCGACGATCCGCCGCATCTTGCCCATTGACCGCTCCAGGGTGTCCGGGTCGACGACGTCCACCGACACCGTCACCCCGACGCCGTCCTTCACCTGCGAAACCAGGGCGGCGGCAGCCTCCGAACGCATCGCGCCGGAAGCGTCGTGCCGCGCCTCGACCAGCACGGTCAGGTGGTCGAGCCGCCCGCGCGTGGAGCGGACGAGCTGGAAGTGCGGGCTCAGCCCCTCGGTCCGCAGCACGATCTCCTCGATCTGGGTCGGGAAGACGTTGACCCCGCGCAGGATGATCAGGTCGTCGGTGCGCCCGGTGACCTTGTCCATCCGCCGGAACGCCGGGCGCGCCGTGCCCGGGCGCAACGCGGTCAGGTCGCGCGTGCGGTAGCGGATGATCGGCAGCGCCTGCTTGGTCAGCGACGTGAAGAGCAGCTCGCCGGTCTCGCCCGACTCGAGCACTTCTTCGGAGTACGGGTCGATCACCTCGGGGTAGAAGTGGTCCTCCCAGATGTGCAGGCCGTCCTTCGTCTCGACGCACTCCTGCGCGACGCCCGGGCCCATCACCTCGGACAGCCCGTAGATGTCGACGGCGTCGAGCGCGAACCGCTCCTCGATCTCGGCGCGCATCTGCTCGGTCCACGGCTCGGCGCCGAAGATGCCCACCTTCAAGGAAGAAGCACGCGGGTCGACACCCTGGCGCTCGAACTCGTCGAGCAGCGTCAGCATGTACGACGGCGTGACCATGATGATCTCGGGTTTGAAGTCGGTGATGAGCTGTACCTGGCGCGCGGTCATGCCGCCCGACGCGGGGATCACCGTGCAGCCGAGCTTTTCGGCGCCGTAGTGCGCGCCCAGGCCGCCGGTGAACAGGCCGTACCCGTAGGCGACGTGCACCTTGTGGCCCGGGCGGCCGCCCGCGGCGTGGATCGACCGGGCCATCACGGTCGCCCAGGTGTCGATGTCCCGCTCGGTGTAGCCGACGACAGTGGCCTTGCCGGTGGTGCCGCTGGAGGCGTGGATGCGGCGCACCTCCGCCTGCGGCACGGCGAACATCCCGAACGGGTAGTTCTCACGCAGGTCCTGCTTGGTCGTGAAGGGGAACTTCGCCAGGTCGGCGAGCTCCTTGCAGTCGTCCGGGTGGACGCCGGCCGCGTCGAACTTGCGCGTGTACGCCGGCACGTTCGCGTACGCGTGTCTGAGCGTCCACTGCAGACGTTCCAGCTGGAGTGCGGCCAGCTCGTCCGCGCCGATGTTCGCCTCGATCATGCTCGGTCCCGTTTCGCGGAGATGGCGCGGCTGCGGCCGCGGAATTCGGCGACGACCTCGGGCCCGCCGGGGGTCTCCCGGTGCACGGTGACGTCGTAGATGCCGTTGCGGCCGTAGCGGGTGCGCTCGGCGGCCGTCGCGACGAGGTGGTCGCCGAGCTTCCCGGCGGCGACGAACGAGATTTCGGCGCCCGCGGCCACGGTCACCGGGCCGTGGGTGTTGCAGGCGCAGGCGAAGGCGGTGTCGGCCAGCAGGAAGACGTACCCGCCGTGGGCGATGTCGTGGCCGTTGACCATCGCGCGCGTGATCGTCATGGTCGCGACGGCCCGGCCTTCGCCCGCTTCGACGAGTTCGATGCCCAGCGCGCGCGACGCCTCGTCGGCGGCGAACATGGTGTGCGCTGCGTTGGTCATCGACCCTCCGAACTGACTGACCGAATGGACGGTCACCTGGCGGTGTCGGCCCAGTAAAGGCAGTGCTTGGAGCCGTGTCAAGCATCGCCCCTTCCGATCTCCGTGGCCAGCGGCTACCATGGCAATTACTGAACGTCCGGTAGGTAATTCGGCGGGAGAGGTCGGAACTGATGGCATTGCTGCGCAGCTACGTCTCCGGGGAGTGGCACACGGCGGCGGGCGAAGGCGCCCCCCTGCACGACGCCGCCACCGGCGAGGAGGTCGCCCGGATCTCCTCCGAGGGCGTCGACTTCGCGGGGGCGCTGGAGTTCGGCCGCCGTGTCGGCGGGCCGGCCCTGCGCGAGCTGACGTTCCACCAGCGCGCGGCCCTGCTGAAGGCCCTGGCCTCGCACCTGCGCGAGCACCGCGAGGAGCTGTACGCACTCTCCGCGCGCACCGGCGCCACGCTCGGTGACTCGAAGTTCGACATCGACGGCGGCATCGGCGTCCTGTTCAGCTACGGCTCCAAGGGCAAGCGCGAGCTGCCGAACGACACCGTCTACGTCGAAGGCAACGTCGAGCCGCTCAGCAAGGGCGGCACGTTCGTCGCCCAGCACATCGCGACCCCGCTGCGGGGGGTCGCCGTCCAGATCAACGCGTTCAACTTCCCGGTGTGGGGGCCGCTCGAGAAGTTCGCGCCCGCCTTCCTGGCCGGCGTGCCGAGCCTGGTCAAGCCGGCCAGCTCGACGGCGTACCTGACCGCGCGCCTGGTCGAGCTGATCGTCGAGTCCGGGATCCTGCCCGAGGGGTCGCTGCAGTTCGTCGCCGGCAGCGTCGGTGACCTGCTCGACCACGTGACCGCGCAGGACCTGGTGTCGTTCACCGGCTCGGCGTCGACCGCGCAGAAGCTGCGTGCGCACCCGGCGATCGTGCGGAACTCGGTCCGGTTCAACGCCGAGGCCGACTCCCTGAACTGCTCGATCCTCGGCCCGGACGCCGTCCAGGGCACCGCGGAGTTCGACCTGTTCGTCAAGCAGCTGACCAGCGAGATGACGGTCAAGGCGGGCCAGAAGTGCACCGCCATCCGCCGTGCGTTCGTCCCGGCCGCGCTGCTCGACGACGTCGCCGCGGCCGCTTCCGCGCGGCTCGCGAAGGTGACCGTCGGCAACCCGGCCGCCGAAGGGGTCCGGATGGGTGCGCTGGCCAGCCTGGAGCAGCGCGAGGAGGTCCGGCGCTCGCTCAAGGCGCTGCTGGACGCCGGCAGTGTCGTGTTCGGCGACCCGGAGCAGGTCGACGTCGTGGACGCCGACGCCGAGCGCGGCGCGTTCATCTCCCCGGTGCTGCTCAAGGCCGACCCGGAGCGCTCCGAGCCGCACGAGGTCGAGGCGTTCGGCCCGGTCTCGACGCTGATGCCGTACACGTCCACCGAGCAGGTCGTCGAGCTGGCCGCCCGCGGCGGCGGCAGCCTGGCCGGGTCGGTGGTCTCCGCCGACCAGGAGTTCGTGCGCGAGGTCGTCCTGGGTGCGGCGCCGTACCACGGCCGGCTGCTCGTCCTCGACGCCGAAGACGCGAAGGAGTCCACCGGCCACGGCTCGCCGATGCCGCAGCTGGTCCACGGCGGCCCCGGGCGCGCTGGTGGCGGCGAGGAGATGGGCGGCATCCGCGGCGTGCTGCACCACATGCAGCGCACGGCGGTCCAGGGCTCGCCCGCGGTGCTCGCGTCGGTGACCGGCCGCTGGGTGACCGGCGCGCCGCGCACCGAAAGCGACGTCCACCCGTTCCGGAAGTCCCTCGCGGAGCTTCGCATCGGTGACTCCGTCGTCGCCGGGCCGCGGACGGTCAGCCAGGAGGACGTCGACCACTTCGCCGAGTTCACCGGCGACACGTTCTACGCCCACACCGACCCCGCGGCCGCGGCCGCGAACCCGCTGTTCGGCGGGATCGTCGCGCACGGCTACCTGGTCGTCTCGTTCGCCGCGGGCCTGTTCGTCTCGCCCGAGCCGGGCCCGGTGCTGGCCAACTACGGCCTGGAGAACCTGCGGTTCCTCACGCCGGTCAAGGTCGGCGACTCGCTGACGGTGACGCTCACCGCCAAGCAGATCACCCCGCGGATCGACCAGGAGTACGGCGAGGTCCGCTGGGACGCCGACGTCACCAACGCCGACGGCGAGTCCGTCGCCAAGTACGACGTCCTCACCCTGGTGTCGAAGGAGCAGCCGTGACGGCCACCGTTTCCCTCGAAGAGCATTTCGAAGCGACGATCGAGCGCGACCAGCGCATCGAGCCGCGCGACTGGGTGCCCGAGGGCTACCGCAAGACGATGATCCGCCAGATCGCGCAGCACGCGCACTCGGAGATCATCGGGATGCAGCCCGAAGGCAACTGGATCACGCGGGCGCCGTCCTTGCGGCGCAAGGCGATCCTGCTGGCGAAGGTCCAGGACGAAGCCGGCCACGGCCTCTACCTGTACTCCGCGGCGGCGACGCTGGGCGCCGACCGCGCGGACCTGACCGACAAGCTCATCACCGGCAAGCAGAAGTACTCGTCGATCTTCAACTACCCGACGCTGACCTTCGCCGACGTCGGCGTGATCGGCTGGCTGGTCGACGGCGCGGCGATCTGCAACCAGGTGCCGCTGTGCCGGTCGTCGTACGGGCCGTACGCGCGGGCGATGATCCGGATCTGCAAGGAAGAGTCGTTCCACCAGCGGCAGGGTTACGAGCTGCTGATGACGATGATGCGCGGGACGCAGCAGCAGCGTGACATGGTCCAGGAGGCCGTGAACCGCTGGTGGTGGCCGTCGCTGATGATGTTCGGCCCGCCGGACGCCGATTCGCCGAACACCGCGCAGTCGATGGCGTGGAAGGTCAAGCGCCACACCAACGACGAGCTGCGGCAGCGCTTCGTCGACATGTCGATCCCGCAGGCCGAGGCGCTGGGCGTGACGTTCCCGGACCCGGACCTGAAGTGGAACGCCGAGCGCGGGCACTACGACTTCGGCGCGGTCGACTGGGCCGAGTTCAAGAACGTGTTGAAGGGCAACGGCCCGTGCAACGCCTCGCGGGTCGCGCACCGGCGCGCCGCGCACGAAGACGGGGCGTGGGTCCGCGAAGCCGCGGTGGCGCACGCGGCCAAGAAGGAGGAGCGCAAGTGAGCGACCTGACGGCCGAAGGCGGCCACGGCGCGGTGCCGCTGGAAGGCGTTCCCGCCGAGCCCGGGCCGGTCAAGCACGACTGGCCGCTGTACGAGGTGTTCGTCCGCGGCAAGCGCGGCCTGAACCACGTGCACGTCGGCTCGCTGCACGCGGCCGACGACGAGATGGCGCTGCACCACGCGCGTGACCTCTACACCCGCCGCAACGAAGGCGTGTCGATCTGGGTCGTGCGCGCCGCGGACATCACGGCGTCGTCGCCGGACGAGAAGGACCCGTTCTTCGCGCCGAGCGGCGACAAGGTCTACCGCCACCCGACGTTCTACGACATCCCCGAGGAGGTGCCGCACATATGAGTTTCGACAACGTCTACGAGTCGCTGACCGAGGAGAACGACGCCCGCTGGGCGTTCGGCACCGGCTTCGAGGACCCGCTGTCCGGAGTGGACACGTCGGTGCCGTCCGGTGTGGACGGTGCGGCGCTGGCGGCTTACTGCCTGATGCTGGGCGACGACGCGCTGATCTTCTCCCACCGGCTGCAGGAGTGGTGCACCAACGCGCCCGAGCTGGAGGACGAGGTCGCGATCGCGAACATCGGCCTCGACCTGCTCGGCCAGGCGCGGCTGCTGCTCGCCCGCGCCGGCAAGGCCGACGGCTCGTCGCGCACGGAGGACTCGTTCGCGTTCCTGCGCGCGGAGAACGAGTTCCGCAACGTCCGGCTCGCGGAGCTGGGCGGCGGGCACTTCGGGCACCTGATCGCGCGGCTGTTCGTGTTCTCGACCTGGCGGCTGGCGTTGTTCCAGCGGTTGGTGTCGTCGGTGGACCCGGTGCTGGCGGCGATCGCGGACAAGGGCGTCAAGGAGCTGACCTACCACCGCGACTACGCGGCGCAGTGGCTGGTCCGCCTCGGCGACGGGACCGCGTTGTCGCACGAGCGGATGCAGGAGGGGCTCGACGCGGCGTGGCCGTACGTCGGCGAGCTGTTCCGCACGCACGCTCTCGAGTTCGTCGACGCGGCTTCGCTGCGGCCGGAGTTCGACGCGGTCCTGGACCAGGTCCTCGCGGCTTCGACCCTGTCCCGGCCTTCGTCCGGCGAGCTGGCCGGCGTGTCGGGCCGCACGGGCCGCGACGGCGTCCACACCGAGCAGATGGGCTTCCTGCTGGCGGAGCTGCAGAGCGTCGCCCGCGCGATGCCGGACGCGAAATGGTGACGGCGGCGGCGGTCGCGGCCACCGTCACCGACCCGGAGCTGCCGATGCTGACCCTGGCGGACCTCGGTGTGCTGCGGTCGGTGGCGGAGTCCGGTGGCCGCGTCGTCGTGGCGATCACGCCGACGTACACGGGGTGCCCGGCGATGGACACCATGCGCGACGACCTGGAGCACGCGCTGGTTTCGGCGGGTTTCGCGGACGTCGAGATCCGCACGCAGCTGACGCCGGCGTGGACGTCGGACTGGATTTCGGCTTCCGGCCGGGAAAAGCTGGCTGCGGCCGGCATCGCCCCACCGGGCGCGGCACCGCGGCACTCGGGCCCGATCCCGCTGACGCTGTCGGCGCCGGTTTCCGCGGTGCGCTGCCCGCTGTGCGGGTCGGCGGACACCGAGGAGCAGTCCCGCTTCGGCGCGACGGCGTGCAAGGCGCTGCGGCGCTGCCGTTCGTGCTCCGAGCCGTTCGAACACGTCAAGGAGATCTGAGGTGGCGTTTCACCCCCTGAAGGTCGCGGGCGTCGCGCGGTTGTGCGACGACGCGGTCGCCGTGACGTTCGACGTGCCTGCCGCGTTGTCCGCGGACTATGACTTCAAGCCGGGCCAGTCGCTGACCCTGCGGCGCTCGGTCGAGGGCCGCGACGAGCGCCGGTCGTACTCGATCTGCGCCCCGGCGGGCGCGGCCCCCCGGGTGGGTGTCCGCCTGGTCCCGGACGGCCTGTTCTCGTCGTGGCTGGTGAACGAGGTCCGCGCGGGCGACACGATCGAGGTCGCGACGCCCACGGGTTCGTTCACCCCGGACCTGTCTTCGGGCGGTCACCACGTGCTGATCGCGGCGGGCTCGGGCATCACGCCGGTGCTGTCGATCGTGTCGTCGCTGCTGGCCACGCCGGACGCGACGGTGACGGTGCTGTACGGCAACCGCCGCACGGACACGGTGATGTTCGCGGACGAGCTGGCGGACCTGAAGGACCGCGCGCCCTCGCGTCTGGAGCTGATCCACGTGCTGTCGCGCGAGCCGCGCGAGGCGGAGCTGTTCACGGGGCGCCTGGACGTGCCGAAGCTGCGTGCGCTGTTCTCGTCGTTGGTGCCGGTGTCCACTGTGGACCACTGGTGGCTGTGCGGCCCGTTCGAGATGGTGACGGGCGCGCAGGAGCTGCTGACGTCCTTGGACGTGCCGTCGTCGAAGGTGCACCAGGAGCTGTTCTACGTGGACACGCCCCCGGAGCCGGTCGCGCATCTCGATCCGGACGTGGAGGGGGAGTCCTCGGAGGTTCGCGTCGTCCTGGACGGCCGGTCGTCGACGATGACGTTGCCGCGGACGTCGTCGGTGCTGGACGGCGCGCAGAAGTTCCGCCCGGACCTGCCCTTCGCCTGCAAGGGCGGGGTGTGCGGGACGTGCCGCGCCCGGGTGACCGACGGGAAGGTGGACCTGCGCCGCAACTTCGCGCTGGAGGAGGCGGAGGTGGCGGCGGGCTTCGTGCTGACGTGCCAGTCCTACCCGGTCTCGGAGGAGGTCACGGTCGACTTCGACGCCTGATCAGCGGAGGGCCTCGGCCAGGTCGGACTCGTCGGCGTCCAGGAATCCCCAGCCACGAGCCATCCTGGTCAAGGCTTTCGCCGACCAGGCACGCCGGTTGTCGCGATCGAGCCCGATCGGGTCGAACACGGTCACCGCGCCCTGCGGGCTCGGCCGGCCGTCCGACTTCCCGAACACCGACAGGTCGACCACGTCGAGCAGGCTGCGGCCCTCGTCGTTCGTCTTGATCTGCAGCTCGATCGACGGGGACCCGAGCAGCGGGGCGGGTTCGGCATCGGGCACGACGGCGCCGGGCACGACGACGGTGGCGGCGTCCCACTCCGCCGTCCACAACTCGACGATCTGCTCGGCCGTGATCCGGAGATCGGGTGCCGGCAAGCTCACCTGGGCCTCGACCGAAACCGTGATCGCCGACGACACGGCGCCGGGCAGCATCACCCGCACGGCCGCGCGAACGGCCATCCGGCCGTCGGCGGGATTCGACGACGGCTGTTCGTACCAGGCCTGACTTCCGGACTGGTGGACGTTCGGCCCGCTCGCCCGCTCCCACTGCTCGTCCGCCTGCCGCCCGGGGTCCAGGCTCCGGGTCAGCACGCTGAGTTCGGTGCGCGGCAGCGCCGCTTCGATCCGCCGGCGGGTTCGCCCGGTGATTTCGAGGTCGTCGTCCGGTGGCCAGGGCAGCGTGGCGATGGCGCGCACCGTCAGGTCCGCGGGCCCGGCCAAGGGCAGCCGGAACGCCTCGCGGGCGTTCGGGCTCAGCCTCGGTTCGGGCTTCCGCCGCGCCGGCGGCCCGGCGGGGAGCGGGCCGGGAATGGTCACGGCCCCCATGCTCCCGGCTTGGATCACCGTGCCGGTGACGGTGCCGTTGACCACGTTCCGGACGCCGGAGGAGGCCGGTTTCTCGCGGGGCGCCGGAGCCTGGTGGGGCACCGGAGCGGCCGGCGGGAGTGGCCGTGGCGCCAGCACCGGCACCACGCCCAGTGGCGGCTCGACGATCTCGGGCTGGTCGGTGAGCACGCGCAGGAGCGGTTCCGCGCCTTCGACGGTGAAGTCCGAGACGGTGTAGACCGTCGAGGAGGCGGGGGCCAGGAAGTCCGGCACGCCGGCCGTGCTCTGGCCGGGCAGCACGACGGGCAGGAACCGGTGCATCGCGTCCTGTTCGGCGTAGAACGCGTCGCGGATCAGCCGGGCTTCCCACTGGACGCCGCGTCCCCGGTCCGGCCCGCTCCGGCCCTCCGCGCGTTCGCGGTACGCGGGGGAAGCGATCACCAGGATGTAGTCCGCTTCCCGGACCTGCTGACCCATCCACAACGTCCAGTCGAGCCGCCGGTCCGCCACACCGAGGTCGAGCCGGGCGTCGATGCCGCAAGTGCGCAGGAACGTCCACAGACGCCGCACGGCCTCGTCGTGCGCGGGGTCTGCCGGATCCCGGGCGTAGGAGATGAACACGACGAGCGGTTGCCCTGTCACGAATCCACCTCTCCGCTTCGGCCACGGAAGAGGCAAGTTTACCGACTCGGGGGACCGGCGTCGGCCGCGGCACGAGCTTCGTCGCGGGTCAGCGGATGCGTCCTCGCCGACGGCGGCGAGGACGTGGCTCGGTCTCGTCTTCGGCCGGCGCGTCCGACGGGACGGCCTCGGTGAGGCCCATCATCTCCGCGGCCAGGTGCTGCGAACTCGCGAACATCCCCGTCGGCGCCTCGGCGGCCCGGCGCAGCGCCGCCGGCCGGAGGCGGTTGTACCCGCGGACCGTCACCGGACGGCGGACCCGCAGCTCGTACGCCTTCTCGTCCGCGAGCTCCGTCGCCAGCTCGCGGTCCACCAGGATCGTGCCCGGGCGCGCCACCGACGTCAGGCGGGCCGCCAGGTTGACCACCGAGCCGTACACGTCCCCGAAGCGCGACAGGATCCGGCCCGACGCCATGCCCGCGCGGACCGCCGGGAGGCTCTCGTCGGCCGTGGTCCGCTCGGTCAGCGTCAGGGCGATCTCCGCCGCGTCCGCCGCCGAGTCGGCGACGAACAGCACCTCGTCGCCGATCATCTTCACCACGCGGCCGTGGTGGTCGGCGATCACCTCCGTCGCCAGCGTCTCGAACGCGTCCAGCACCCGGCTGAGCTCGTCCTCGCCGATCTGGCGGGTCAGGCGCGTGTAGCCGACCATGTCGACGAAGCCGACCACCTGGGTCCGCGTCTCGAGCTGCTCGTCCGGGGCCGCGAACGCCCGCCCGGCGTAGGCCGCCAGGTGCCGGCGCCAGACGAAGTTCTGCACCTGTTCCAGCTCCGGCAGCAGCCGGTCGACCAGGCGCGTCACCTGGCGCTCGCTGCGGCCCAGCTCCGGCTGCTCGCGGATCAGCTCCCAGAGCATCTCGACCTGCCACTCGGCCAGCCGCGACAGGTGCTGGCCGAGCGCGCGCGTCACCGACACCTCGATGCTCGGGTCGATCAGCCCCGACTGCACCAGCTGGTCCGCCGTCCGCATCGCCTCGACGTCGGAGTCGGTGAAGACCACTTCGTCGTCGGGCACGGTCGCGAACCCCAGTGCGCGCCAAAGCCGGCGTGACCGCTCTTCGGGCACGCCGGCCTTTTCGGCCACTTCGAGCCGGGTGTACTTGCGCCGGCCGCCGAGCAGGACGCGCTCGAGCCGCTGCTGGAGCTCCTCGCTCGGGTCGGTCACCGGCTCAGGTCGTGTGGACGATCAGCACGTCCACGCCGGACTTGCGCGCCACCTCCGAGGGCACCGAGCCCAGGATCCGGCCGGCGATCGTGTTCAGGCCGCGGTTGCCGACCACCAGCAGGTCGGCCTCGCGCTCGTGCACGACCTTGCGCAGCGAGTCGACGGGGTCGCCCTTCACCGCGAGCGTGTCGATCTTTTCGGCACCGGCGCGCACCGCCCGGTCCCGCGCCGACTGCAGCGTGTCCTCGGCCGGCGCCGAGCCGACGACCTGGTACGCCTCTTCGCCGAGGACGTCCTGGGCCTTGTCGACGTCGGTCTTGCTGGCCGGGTAGTAGGCGCACGCGATGACGAGCGTCGCGCCCGCGTCGCCGGCCACCGCCGCCGCGCGGTCCACCGCCGCGAACGAGGACTCCGAGCCGTCCGTGCCCACCACCACGGTCCGATATGCCGCACCCATGCGCAAAACCTCCAGGTGATCCCGCGTGAGCAGGGACGATAGCCGGTCGGCAGCGACCGCGCAGGCTCGTCCGCGCCCGTGTCGGGTGGAAGGTTACTCGCCAGTCGCTTTCTGCGCTCCGCTCGGGCGGGGAGTGGGCTTCGGAGCCGGTTTGGGGGCGGGCTTCGGCTTGGGAACGTCGGACGCCTTGATCCGGATCGTCTCTTCGACGTCGTTCACCGGCTTCGTCTTCCCGGTGTCCGGCTTCAGGTCTTCGGCCTTGAGGTCGGCCGTGACGTCCGCGGGCACCTTGACGTCGTCGCCGAGGACGGTGTGCGCCTCGGCCAGCACCGCGCGCGCGGCGCGGACCTGCTCGGCCAGCCCGCCGCGCACCTTCCGCAGGGCGTCGACGCGCTCGTTCGCCTGGGTGATCCGCCGGTTCGACTCGTCGGTCGCGGTGGTGACGCGGCGGCGCGCCTCGTCGGCCGCTTCCGCGAGCCGGGCGTTGGCCTCGGTGATCGAGTCCTGACGGCGCTTGTTCGCCTCGGCGACCGACTCCCGCTGACGGCGGTCGATGTCGGCCTTCGCGGCCTTCTCCTCTTCGAGGACCTTCGCGCGGATGTCGGCGGCGTCCTGCGTGGCCTCCTGGACGCGGCGCGCGGCCTCGGCCTTGCTCGCGGCCTCCTGCTCGGCCAGCACCCGCATCGCCTCGGTGCGGCGCGAGGCCATCGCGATCTCGAAGTCCTCTTCGACCTTGGTGCGGCGGTCCGAGGACTCGGTGTCGAGCTTCGTGCGCTCGGCCTCGGCCTTGTCGGTGATCTCCTTGGCCTGCGCGCGGGCGTCCTCGAGCACCTTGCGGTGCTCCGCCTCCATCTCCTTGCGCCGCAGGTCGAGCTCGGTGAGCAGCTGCTCGTAGCGGGCGCGCATGGCACTCGCGTCCGTCTCGGCCTTGGCCCGGATGTGCCCGGCCTCGGCTTCGGCGCGAGCGCGCGTGTCGGCGGATTCGTCCTGCGCCAGGCGCAGCATCCGCTGAAGCCGTTCGGAGAGGCCTTCGACGCTGGTCGGCGGCTGGGCGAGCCGGTCGACCTGCCCACGCAGGTCCGCGATCTCGCCGCGCGCGATCTCCAGCTGCCGGGCCAGGTCGCCGGCCTGCGCGATGGCCGCGTCCCGGTCGGCGGTGAGCATCTTGAGGTCGCCGTCCAAGCGTTCGAGGTGCTCGTCGACCTGCGCTCGGCTGTACCCGCGCTTCGCCACGTCGAAGCCGGCTCCCAGCGGCACAAGCTCCCGTTCATCGCCAAGGCTCATGGGCCTACCGTAGTCGCAGCCGGGTCACGGAAGGGTGAGCACCCGTGCGGTGCGCCGAACGAGCCGTGTGATGCGGCGGGAGGAACTGGCCCGATCGAGCCGGACCCCGGCGGTTTCCGCCACCGGGGTCCGCCGGCTCAGGCGCCGCGGAAGGCGTTGATCCCCTCGATGTGCTTCGCGCGCTTCTCCTCGTCCCGGACGCCGAGGCCCTCCTGCGGGGCGAGCGCGAGCACGCCGACCTTGCCCTGGTGGGCGTTGCGGTGCACGTCGAGGGCGGCCTGCCCGGTCTCCTCGAGCGAGTACGTCTTCGACAGCGTCGGGTGGATCAGCCCCTTCGCGATCAGCCGGTTCGCCTCCCACGACTCGCGGTAGTTCGCGAAGTGGGAGCCGATGATCCGCTTCAGGTTCATCCACAGGTAGCGGTTGTCGTACTGGTGCATGTACCCCGACGTCGACGCGCAGGTGACGATCGTGCCGCCCTTGCGCGCGGCGTAGACGGACGCGCCGAACGTCTCGCGGCCCGGGTGCTCGAACACGATGTCCGGGTCGTCACCGCCGGTCAGCTCGCGGATCTTGGCGCCGAAGCGCTGCCACTCCTTCGGGTCCTGCTCGGTGTCGGACTTCCAGAATTTGTAGTCCTCGGCGTTGCGGTCGATGATCAGCTCGGCGCCGAGCTTCCGGCAGATCTCCGCCTTTTCGGGGCTGGAGACGACGCAGACCGGGATCGCGCCGCCGTTCAGCGCGTACTGCGTCGCGTAGGAGCCGAGGCCGCCGGACGCGCCCCAGATCAGGACGACGTCACCCTGCTTCATGTCCGCGCCGTTGCGCGAGACGAGCTGGCGGTAGGCGGTCGAGTTGACCAGGCCGGGGGAGGCGGCCTCTTCCCAGGTCAGGTGGTCCGGCTTCGGCATCAGCTGGTTGGCCTTGACCAGCGCGACCTCGGCGAGGCCGCCGAAGTTCGTCTCGAAGCCCCAGATCCGCTGCTCGGTGTCGAGCATCGTGTCGTTGTGCCCGTCCGGGCCCTCGAGCTCGACGTTCAGGCAGTGCGCGACGACCTCGTCGCCGGGCTTCCAGTTGTGCACGCCGGCGCCGGTCCGCAGCACGACACCGGACAGGTCCGAGCCGACGACGTGGTAGGGCAGGTCGTGCCGCTTGGCCAGCGGCGAGAGCTTCCCGTACTTCTTGAGGAACTTGAACGTCGGGATCGGCTCGAAGATCGACGTCCAGACGGTGTTGTAGTTGATCGCGCTGGCCATCACCGCGACCAGCGCCTCGCCCGGGCCGAGCTCGGGGACGGGCACGTCGTCGACGTGTAGTGACTTGCGGGGGTCCTTGTCCCGGCTCTCGAGGCCTTCGAACATGTCGACCTCGTCGGCGTGGACGGTCACCCCGCGGTAGCTCTCGGGGACGGGCAGGGACCCGACCGCGGCGGAGTCGCCGTTCAGGATGGCCTGCTGGATCTCGCCGAGCTGCGTCATCGGTTCCTCCGCGAAGTGGGGGTCAACGGCGTTGGCGGCAGAAATTACTCGCCGGTAACTCGCGGACACAACTGTACGAGACGGACAGCACGATTACACGTCGAACTGTGACCGATCCATCTTGACCGGCTGGCCAGTCAAGCGGATCATCGGCGGTGGGAACACCCACCCGACCAGCAGTTTCACCAACGGAGGTGAGCACGAATGAGTGAAGTCTCTACGCGCGCATGGACCCGGCCCCACGACTGGGCCGAGGTCGTCATCGGGGTGGTCGCCGCTCTTTCACCCCTTTGGCTGAGCACGGATTCGACCGCGATGTGGACGATGGTCGTCCTGGGCGCCTTGATCGCACTCGACGGCCTGGTCTCGCTGGCGATGCCGGGCATGGTTTACGGCGAAGGCATCCAGATCGCGCTCGGCGTGCTGCTGTTCATCGCGCCGTGGGTGATGGGGTACACCGAGCTGAACGGCGCTTCCTGGACGTCCTGGATCGCCGGGGTGCTGACGGTCATCGCCGGCGCGGCAGCCATGCCGGTCGCGAACGCCGCGCACCGCACGGCAGGCCAGCACTGACGCCGCACTAGCACTGAGGGACTGGGAGGCACCCGAATGACCGAGGATTCGGCGAAGGAGCGCATTCTCTGCGCCGCCGAGGCGCTCTTCGCCGAGTCCGGCTTCGACGCCACCCCGACCTCCCGCATAGCGGAGCGGGCCGGGGTCCCGAAGGGGCTGGTGCACTACTACTTCCGCCACAAGCCGGACCTGCTCACGGCGCTCGTCGAGCGCCTGCCGGACGAGCGCATCGAGCCGGCGGTGGTCGTGGTCCCCGGCGACCTGGCGGGCAGCCTGCGGCGGCTGGTCCGCGAACTCGACCACCGCTTCAGCCGGTCACTGGGCCTTTCGCACCTGCTGTGGCGCGAGGCGGACACGCACCACGTGGTCCGCGACGCGCTCCACGAGCGCTTCCAGGTGCTGGTACGCCAGGTCCGCGCGGTGATCCAGGCAGCAACCGGCGGCGGTCTGCCGCCGGCGGACGTCGACCGCGCATCAGGTCTGCTGGCCCGCGCGGTGAGCCACCGCCACGCAACGGCCCGCCATTCGGACGACGACCTCCCAGCCGAGTTCGACGGCGAGCTGACGTTCATCGCCGACGCCCTCGCTTCGAAGTCCGCGCCCGCTTAGCGGCCCGGTGGCCGGCGGCTTGGGCGCCGCCGGCCGCCGGCTGCCAGCCGCCCGCCATCGGCCACCAGCCACCGGCCGCCAGCCAGCAGCCGCCGGCGATCGGCCACCAGCCACCAGCCACCAGCCACCGGCTGCTAGCCGCCAGCCGCCAGCCACCGGCTGCTAGGCGCCAGCCGCCAGCGCTCAGCTGCGAGCCGCTGAGCCGCCAGTCATCAGCCGCCGGCGATCGGCCACCAGCCGCCAGCCGCCAGCTGCTAGCCGCCAGCGGTCAGCTGCGAGCCGCCGGCCTCCAGCCGCCGGGCCCAGCCGCTAGCGGTCAACCGCTAGTGTCCTGAGTCTTAATTTCGTGGCCAGTGTCTAGGATGCTGTGATGCCGAGCCCGAAGCTGCCGCCGTTGGTGTTGAGCGATGAGGAGCGCGAGACGTTGCTGCGGTGGTCGCGTCGCCCGAC
>NZ_JAMXQV010000050.1 GCF_024703995.1 Amycolatopsis iheyensis
GCAGTCGCCACCCCCGTCGCCGCCGCACGGGCAGCCGGCGGCCCGCCCGTGGACGCCGCCCGCCGGCCAGCCCGGCCCCCGCCCCGGCGGCGCGACGGCGCAGCCCGCGAAGAAGCGAAGCCGCGGCAAGCTCTGGGGCCTGGTCGGCGGCGCGGTGGTCGTCGTGGCCGCGCTCGTCGTCGGCGGGCTCTTCGTGTTCAGCGACGGCCAGGCCGAGACCGGCCGCACCCTGTCGCAGTACGACTTCAAGTTCGTCTCGCCGGAGGACTGGGTCCAGACCGACGACCGGGTCGCCCAGCGGCAGGTCGTGATCCACCCGCAGGAGGACCGGGGCGGCAACGACCTCGTGGTCGCGCAGGAGTACGTCATGGACTACGACGCGACCGCGGACCCGCAAAAGCTCGCCGACGCGATCAAGCACGACGCGGAGCAGAAGCCCCAGCAGTACAGTGCGTTCAACCCGAGCTTGGCCTACCAGGGCAAGACGGTGATCTTCTACCACGAGAGCAAGGAAGACCGGCCCGACCTCCAGGTCGACTGGTACGTCGTGGCGAAGGGCCGGGTCCGGGTGCACGTCGGCTGCCAGTACGCGACGGCCGCGCTGCGGGACCGGGTCGCCGCCGCCTGCGCGCAGGCCGTGCGGACGGTCGAAATCCTCAACTGAGAGGAGGGCACGCGGTGCCGTCCGAAGAGTTTTCCAGCGCCGCGGCGTCCTTCAAGCGGGCCGGGCAGGACGCGGTCACGCACGCGCGGCGCGTCGCCGGCACCGCCCTCGCGCGCAGCCGGCGTCACCACAGCGAAAACGTCGAACTCCTGAAGCGCCACGGCCGCGGCGCGAAGTCCGGCGACCCGACGCCCGGCACGCTGCGCGCGGCCGCCGAACGGTTCCGCCGGGCCCGCGGGCTGAGCGTCCCCGAAGTTCCCGTTCCCGTTCCCGCCGATTCGGTTCCTTCGCGTTCGCAATCTCCCGTCCGGCCCCCTCGATCGGGTGAGGACGACGATGACTTTTCCCAGATGCGAATCATGAAACGGGACCGGTGAAGATCACTCGCCGTTTGCTGTGCGTGTGCTAACTCCGCTGGTGAGGAACGCATTTTCGGGTGACGCGTCGCCGAGTCGTGGCCCCGGGGGATAACCCGTGGCGAGCGGTTCCCGGTTCCGGCGTTAACGCAAGCAACTACTTGCGGGCAAAGCACGACAAGGGGGAACCGGACATGGCAGTGTCTCCGTCGTAGGGCCGTACAACGAACGAGCTTGGTACGGACAACAACTCTTACGAAGGGGGTTCCAGCATGGCTGGATACCAGGGAACACCGCAGCAGTTCACCGAGTCCGAGCAGCGCGTGACCGAGGTCCGCACCAGCATGGACCAGAACCTGGCGACGCTGCGCGACCGCATCGAGGCCACCCGCGCCGGCTGGCAGGGTGAGGCGCAGAAGGCGTTCGACCACGTCATGATGCGGTTCGACGACGACGCCCGCCAGATGAACCAGGCCCTGCAGCGCATCGCGGACCTGCTCCAGGAAGCCGGTTCCAAGTACGAGCGTTCCGAGCAGCAGCAGCAGGAGACCATCGCGGCCCTGAACAAGGGCTTCGAGGCGCTCGGCTGAGCTTGACCGCGGTCTTTCTCTTCTCCACTCCGAACTTTCTCAGCACAGAAGGAGCACATCATGCCTGATGGCGCCAGCATTGTCGTCAATTACGCCACCATCCACGCGGCCGCCGAAGACTGCAACAGCACGGGCAACGAGCTGCAGCAGGCGTTCGACCGCCTCAAGGACGACCTGCGTCCGCTGGTCACCACCTGGACCGGTAACGCCAAGGAGCAGTACGACCAGGCCCAGCGCACCTGGGACCAGAAGTTCGAGGACCTGAAGCAGGTGCTGGCCCAGATCGCCGCCGCCCTGCCGCAGATCGCGGACGGCTACCAGAGCACGGACAAGGCCGTCGAGGGTCTGTTCTGATCCGGTAGTCCCGGAACGCACGGCGGGCCCGCACTTCGGTGCGGGGCCCGCCGTTTTCTTGTGTGGCAAAGTCTTCTATGGCAAAGCCGGTGCCGCTCAGCAGTTCACGAAGATGGTGTCCGCCTGACCCGGGTGCTGGAGGTTCTTCGTGTAGAACTGGCCGACCGACTCGACGTACACGAGACTCGGGACCACGGTCGAGTAGTACATGTCGATCGAGTTCCCGTAGGTGCGCGCCGACACCGCCCGGTTCGCGATCCCGCTGGGAAGCGCTTCCATGCCGCAGTCGGGCGCGACCCACCGGCTGCCCGAGCCGTCAGCGCCGGTGAAGAGACAGACTTTGCCGTACGGGCAGCTGTCGTAGGAGGCTTCGGCGACCCCGGCCGCCGCGGTCGTGGCGACGAGCGCCAGCAGCGCGGCGCCGACGACGGATCCGGTTCTCTTCAGTGCTTTGTGCAAGTTCCCACCCTCGGTTCGGTTGGTGATTCGCCACGAACCTATCGGGTGCGCCCACCGTTTTCCGGCAGGTCGGAGTCGATCACTCCGTTGGAGCAGTGCCGGGACTCAGTGCGGTGCGCCGACCTCGTACTCGGGGCGGTCGTTGAGCACCCGCACCGTCACCTTCTTGTCCTGCCCGCCGATCTGCACCGTGCAGTCGAACGTCGTGCCGTTCTGCGCGGCCTGGTTCGCCGGGCAGGACGCGTTCTTCACGTCCGGCTCGCCGTAGCTCTCGTTGAGGACCTTGACCACACCGTCCTGAAGGGACTGTTGGTCGAGGACGTCACCGCGGAACGCGCCCAGCAGCCACGTCGCGCCGCCGCCGATCGCGAGCACCAGCACCGCGACGCCGGCGATCACCAACGGCTTCTTCGACTTCGGCTTCTTCGCCGGCTCCGCGCCGAACGCGCCGAGGCCGCCGTACTGCGTCGGCTGGAACCCGCCGCCGTACTGGCCCGGCTGCGGCGCGGGCCACCCACCCGGCGGGCTCGGCTGCTGCTGAGGCGTCGGCGCGGACGGCGGCTGCCACGGCGCACCCGGCTGCTGTTGCTGCCACGGCCCGGAAAACGACCCGGTCGAGGCGGGCTGCCCCTGGTTCCACTGGCCGGTGTAGGAGCCCGTCCCCGGATCCGCGGTCTGCTGCCACTGCCCGGCGTGCGGGCCGGTCGGCTGCTGCTCGGGCTGCCACCCCGCGGGGGCGCCGGGCGCCGGGGGCTGCCACCACTGCGGGTCGGACGGCTGGGGCGGCTGGGGCGGTTGGTTCATCGGAGCTCACCTCGGGTCGTGGCCACGGATCAGTTGCCCTGCGCTTCGCCGAGGCGCTGGTTGAAGGCGTCCTTCGCGGCCTGGTCCGGCAGTACGGTGATCTGCGACGCGTCCGGCAGCTTCGGCATGTCCTGCAGGCTCGCCTTGCCGGTGAACCGGAAGTCGTACTTGAGCTCGAGGTTGTGGCCGTCGCCGGAGAACTTGGCGTCCATCCCGAACGAGACCAGGCTGCCGTCGGGGTTCAGCGTGATCGTCGTGGGCACCAGGGCCTTCTTCAGCTCCGGCCCGACCTCGTCGAGCAGGCTCTGCGGCAGGATCTCGACCTTGTTCTTGACGAAGACCTCGAACGGCACGTTGACGGTCAGCGCGGTCTTCCCGTCGCCGAGGCTCTTCGCCCCCCGGACCGCGCGCTTGTCGGCCTTGTAAGCGTCCACGGTCGAGTCCGCCATCCGGCACGGCGTCCGGACCCCGTTCCAGGCGCACGGGATGATCAGGCCGGCCGCCGGCTTCGGCTCCGACACCCACGCCGTCGGCGACACGCCCTTCGTCACGTAGAACGGGCCGAGGTAGGTGTACTCGACCGCGCCGTCCGCGGGGGTGTACGTGTCGATGATCTCGTCGGGGTTCTTCTGTGACCGGTGCCGCACCACCCGGTTCTCCGGGTTGCCGGTGCGCGCCGACGTCACGATGCTGTGGATCCACTTGTCGTCGAACTTGAAGTAGGCGTCGAGCGAGTTGGTGACGTCCCGCGTGTCGGTGATGGCGTCCCCGAGCTTGCCGATGACCTGTTCGAACTTGCCGCCGACGTAGTCCGCCGCGTCGTCGCCCTTCGGCAGGGCGGTGCCCGCCTTCGCCGTGCCGCAGGCGCTGACCAGGGCCAGGACGGCGGCCAGCACGAAGATCGCCCTCGGTCGTTTGCTCATAGCGCGTCCCCTGCTCGATGTGCCGCCCGGATCGTCTCATCCTCGCGTGTCGGGTCGGCGCGTGCGGGCACTTCGCCGGGAAAACCGGGTAGAGTCCGGCTGCGCCCGGGCCGGTCGAGGCCGGAAGCGGGCGGCTCCACCCACCCCGATGCACGGGTGCGGTGGGCGTGGGGGTATCTTTACATGTCGTTGTGCGCTGCGGCGCGAAAGCGCTAGGCCCGCACAGAACCCACACGCAATGTTGACGACGAGGTAGACCCTTGCCCACGTACAGCCCCAAGCCCGGCGACGTCACTCGTGCCTGGCACGTGATCGACGCCGAGGATGTCGTGCTCGGAAGGCTGGCGACCGAGGTCGCCACGCTGCTGCGCGGCAAGCACAAGCCGACCTACGCCCCGCACGTGGACACCGGTGACTTCGTCATCATCGTCAACGCCGAGAAGGTCGCGCTCACCGGTAACAAGCGCGAGCAGAAGTTCGCCTACCGGCACAGCGGTTACCCCGGCGGCCTGCGCAAGCGCTCCTTCGGTGAGCTGCTCGACACCAAGCCCGAGCACCTCGTCGAGAAGGTCGTCAAGGGCATGCTGCCGAAGAACAAGCTCGGCCGCGCCCAGGCGAAGAAGCTGAAGGTCTACGCCGGCGCTGAGCACCCGCACGCCGCGCAGCAGCCGCAGGCGCGCGAGATCACCAAGATCGCGCAGGTCGCGCAGTGAGTGAGGAACAGTCTGTGACCAGCACCGAGACCGAGACCCCCGAGGTCGTCGAGACCACGGAGGCGACCGAGACCGGCGCCGTGGCCACCAGCGAGACCCCGGTCGCCACCAGCGAGTCGGAAGCCGCGCCGCGCCCGTCGCGCGCCGCCGGCGGCAACGCGCAGACCGTCGGCCGCCGCAAGGAAGCCGTCGTCCGCGTGCGGGTCGTCCCGGGCACCGGTGAGTTCAAGCTCAACGGCCGCACCCTCGAGGAGTACTTCCCGAACAAGGTGCACCAGCAGCTCATCCGTGAGCCGCTGGTCCTGGTCGAGAAGCCGGACTCGTTCGACATCTTCGCCAACCTGCACGGTGGCGGCGTCTCCGGCCAGGCCGGCGCGCTGCGCCTGGCGATCGCCCGCGCCCTCATCGAGGTCGACGCCGACGACCGCCCGGCCCTCAAGAAGGCCGGCTTCCTGACCCGTGACGCGCGCGCCACGGAGCGGAAGAAGTACGGCCTCAAGAAGGCCCGCAAGGCCCCGCAGTACAGCAAGCGCTGATCGCGCCTCTGGCGCAACCCACTGGAGCGCCCATCCGTCCATCGGATGGGCGCTCCAGTCTTTTCAGGGGTGTTTCGTCTCCGCGCTCCGGAGCGACACTTCGGGGGCGGGGGAAGGCGGTCCGCCCACGCCGCTAGGTTGTCGTGGTCATTCCACTGGGTGACCGCACTGAGGAGGTCGATCGATGGCACGCCTGTTCGGTACCGACGGGGTACGTGGCCTGGCCAACGCCGAGCTGACGCCGGAACTGGCCCTGGCCCTGGCGGCCAGCGCCGCCCGCGTGCTCGCCGCGCACGACCGCTCGCACCGGCCCGTCGCGGTCGTCGGCCGTGACCCGCGCGCCAGTGGCGAGATGCTCGAAGCCGCCGTCGTCGCCGGCCTCACCTCCGCGGGGGCCGACGTCCTGCGCGTCGGCGTCCTGCCGACGCCGGCCGTCGCCTACCTGGTCGGCTCGCTCGAGGCCGACCTGGGCGTGATGATCTCCGCGTCGCACAACCCGATGCCCGACAACGGCATCAAGCTCTTCGCCGCGGGTGGGCACAAGCTCCCCGACGGCATCGAGGACGAGATCGAAGCCGGCCTCGCGGACGGCAAGATCCGCCCGACCGGTGCCGGTGTGGGCCGCGTCACCGACGTCGAGGACGCCCTCGACCGCTACGCCACCCACCTGGTCGACGCGACGCCGAACCCGCTCGCCGGGCTGAAGATCGTCGTCGACTGCGCGAACGGTGCGTCGTCGGCCGCCGCGCCCGAGATCTACCGCCGGGCGGGCGCCGAGGTCGTCGCGCTGTTCGCCGAGCCGGACGGCGTCAACATCAACGAGCACTGCGGCTCGAACCACCCGGAGAAGCTGCGCAAGGCCGTCGTCGAGCACGGCGCGGACCTCGGCATCGCCCACGACGGCGACGCCGACCGCTGCGTGGCCGTCGACTCCGCCGGCGAGCTCGTCGACGGCGACCAGATCATGGCTGTCTTGGCGCTCGCGCTGGCCGAGTCCGGTGAGCTGCACAAGGACACCCTGGTCGCGACCGTGATGAGCAACCTCGGCCTGCACCTGGCCATGAAGGCGCACGGCATCACCGTCGTGACGACCGCGGTCGGCGACCGCTACGTCCTCGAGGAGCTGCGCGCGAGCGGCTTCGCCCTCGGTGGCGAGCAGTCCGGCCACGTGGTGCTGCCGGCGCACGCCACGACCGGCGACGGCCTGCTGACCGCGCTGCGCCTGATGAGCCGCATGGCCGAGACGGGCAAGTCCCTCGCCGACCTGGCGGCCGTGATGAACCGGCTGCCGCAGGTGCTGGTGAACGTCCCGGTCGCGGACAAGACGGCGGTCGCCCACTCCGCCGAGGTCCGCGACGCCGTCGGCGAGGTCGAAGCCGAGCTGGGTGAGGAAGGCCGGGTGCTGCTGCGCCCGTCCGGCACCGAGCAGCTGGTCCGCGTGATGGTCGAGGCTCCGGCGCAGGCGACGGCCCAGGCCGCGGCCGACCGCCTCGCGGGTGTCGTCTCAGCGGTTTCCTGACCGGGTGACCACGGCCTTCGCCAGGCCGTGGAACACCGGATGGCTCTTCCACACCACCTCGCCGACCTCGCAGCCGCCGTCGAGGAGCTTCGCCAACGCCGTGAGCGCGACCTCGCCCTCGGCCAGCGCGACGCCCGAACCCGGGCAGGCGTGCCGGCCGAGGCCGAACGGGAGACCGTCGGTCAAGGACACCGCCACCGGTCCGCCGGCGCCGAAGCGCAGGACGTAGCGGGCCGGGCAGATCGACGTCACCAGCTCACGGACGCTCCGCGGGCCCGAGGTCGCCAGCTCCAGCCCGGCGCAGGCCAGGAAGTTCAGCGAGTTCTCGTAGGCCGCGTGGGCCAGCACCACCGGGTTGAGCATCAGCTCGTCGTCGTCGAGCCGGCCGGCCGCGTGGGCCGTCCGCAACGCCGTCAGGCCGCCCGGCCCGGCCGCGGTCCGGCTGAGCTGCACCGCGAGCCGGAACGCCGACGTCTGCCCGGCGCGGTCCGCGCCGCCGAAGACGTCGAGGTTCGCCGTCGTCCGCTCCAGGTGGTCCAGGAAGACGTCGTCGAGCGGCACGCCCAGCACCGCCGAGGTCACCGCGCCCGCCACCGGCCGCGCGAAGTCGCGCACGAGGTCGAACGCCGGCCCGAGGCCGCCCACGACGGCTTCGATCGTCGCGAGCACCGGGTCCGGCAGCGGCTCGAGGCCGGCGATGATCTCCCGCAGCACCCCGCGCACCCGGGTGTGGCCGTCGCCGTCGCGCAGCAGCACACTGGGTGAGCCGGCGCCGGGATCCGACGTCAGGTCCGGGGACCGAAGGGCGTGTACGCACGCTTCGCGGCCGGTGACCACGCCGATCCCGTGCAGCTCGAACTCGTCCATCGCTTCGACACGGTAGGGCAGGATGGGGCCGTGCCGCCCGCAGAAGTCCCGGAAGACGTCCTGACCACGCCGTTCACGGACCACCTGCTGCGCAACGCGGCCGCCGGCGGACCCGCGTTCACCTGCCGCACGTTCCCCGGGCCTTCGGACGAGACGCTCAGCTGGCCCCAGGTGCTCGACCGCGTCCGCGGGGTCGCCCGCGAGCTGCGCCGGCGCACCCGGCCCGGCGACCGCGTCGCGATCGTCGCGCGCCAGGACCTCGGGTACGTCGTCGCCTTCCTGGGCACGCTCTACGCGGGGCGCATCGCGGTGCCGCTGTCCGTCCCGACCGGCCGCTCCGGCCGCGCGCGGATCGAGGCGGCCTTCGCCGACGCCACCCCGGCGGCCTGCCTGACCTCGAAGGCCTTCCTGGAGAAGCTTCCGCCGGTCGTCGCGCTCGCCATCGAGGACATCAGTCCCGACGACGTCGAGCCGCCCGCCGAAGTGGCGATGGCCGACCCGGCCTACCTGCAGTACACCTCGGGCTCGACGCGCCGCCCGGCCGGCGCGGTGATCTCGCACCGCGCGCTGGTGGCGGCCTGCTGGCAGACCACGGAGTGCTACCACGCCGACGCGTCGACGCACCTCGCCGGCTGGGTGCCGTTCTTCCACGACATGGGCCTGGTCCTGCTCATCGGCACCCCGGTGTTCCTGGGCGCGCACTCGGTCTTCTTCACGCCGATGGAGTTCGTCCGCGACCCGATGCGCTGGATCCGGCTGCTCGCCGACCACCCGGGCGCGATCACCGCGGCGCCCAACTTCGCCTTCGACCTCGTTGCCGAGGCGGCGGGGGAGCCCGTCGACCTCGCGCACGTCAACTCGGTGCTCAACGGCAGCGAGCCGGTCCGCGCGGCCAGCGTCGAGGGCTTCCACCGCGCCTTCGCGCCGTTCGGGCTGCCGCGCGGGGCGATCAAGCCGTGTTACGGGCTGGCCGAGGCCACGGTGTTCGTCGCGAGCGCTGGTGACGAGGGGCCGACGGTCAGGACGTTCGACGGGCGTGAGCTGGTCTCGGTGGGCCGGCCGTACGGCCAGCGGATCCGCATTGTCGACAAAGAGATCCAGGTGGCCGGGCCCAACGTGGCCGACGGCTATTGGGGCCGTCCGGACGACGGTCTCTTCACCGAAGACGGCTGGCTCCGCACCGGCGACCTCGGCTTCGAGCACGACGGCCTGCTCTACGTCACCGGGCGCCTCAAGGACCTGATCATCGTCGACGGCCGCAACCACTACCCGCAGGACGTCGAAGCGACCGTCGAGGCCGCGCACCCGGCGATCCGGGCCGGCCGCGTTGCCGCGTTCGCCGTCGGCGACAGCCGCGGCGAAGGCGTCGCGGTGGTGGCCGGCAGCGCGGTCCAGGACGACGACGAGGTCGCGACGGCCGTCCGGCGGGCCGTGTCGGCGGGCCACGACCTGCCGCTGCGGGCCCTGTGGCTGGTCCGGCCGGGCGCGGTGCCGCGGACCTCCAGCGGCAAGGTGTCGCGTGCCGCCGCCCGCGACCGCTGGTGGGGCGAGAATGGGCCCCATGACTGACGCGGCCGGCTACGCCGACGAGATCCGGAAGATCGTCTGCCTCGCGCTGGAGATCCCGCCCGAGCGGCTCGCCGACTCGACGCCGTTCGACGACATCGGCATGACGTCCCGGCAGCGGATCCAGCTGCTGGCCCGGGTCGAGGTGCGCTACGGCGTCTCGGTCGACCTGGACGAGCTCGACCGGCTGGTGGACGTCCGCGGGGTCGCCGAGGTCATTTCCGAAGCGGTCGCGGCGCGGCCCGGCCCCGGCTGAGTGCACTTCGCCGAAGCCCAGGTCAGCCGTCCGGCCGACCGCTAGACTCTGTGTGCATCTGCGACGGCACCGAACGGCGTCCGGGCGCGTCACAGTTCCGAGACACCGACCAGGGGCTGTGGGATTCGAAGGGGGCAGCGACCATGCCAAACGGTTATGAAGCGAGTTCGGAGGCGATGACGCGGGCGCAGGTGCGCCTCGCGGACGCCGCGGACGACCCGGCCGCGGAGGCGAAGAAGGTCGCGCCGACCGAGCTCAAGAAAGACGACATGGGCCGCGTCCACGGCGACGGTTTCGACAAGTACAAGAGCGGGATCGACGAGATCGGCGCGGGCATGACCGGCCTGTCCAACGCACTGGCGAACCTGGGCAGCAACATCGGCACGGCCGGCGGCAAGTACAACGCGCAGGAAGCGAACGCCGGCGCGCAGGCCACTTCGGCGGGGAGCAAGTAATGGCCGACTGGGCGGAAATCAAGAAGGTCCTCGATGACCCGAACGTCTCCATGGAGACGAAGACGGAGCTCATGGAGGAGTACGACCGCAACACGGTCAACTTCAACGACGAAGAAGAAGAGTACGCGAAGAAGTACGTCGAGAACTATTCCGACGGCGGCAACGACGGTTACCGGGTCTTCGAAAACGACGACACCGACGAAATCGTCTCCCGCGCGAAGGAGGAGTCGGCCGCCAAGGGCAAGGAACAGCAGCGCGAGACCGACCGCAAGAACACCGCGAAGAAGAACCTCGACGGAATCGCGACGCCCACGCTCGGGGCCGGCGCGAAGACCTCCGACGAGATGCTCGACCAGGGCAACGTCACGGTCGACTTCCTGGCGCTGTGGACCGACGAGATCTGGAACAAGATCAAGGGCGGCCAGGGGCACATCGACTCCCAGAAGGACCTCAAGGACAAGTTCCACGAGAACCGCGGGATCCAGTTCCAGAAGTTCCTCACCGAGGCCGACGACCTGTCGAAGGCGCACAAGGTCGTCGAGGACACGCTGTCCAAGAGCGACACCGAGCTCCAGACCCTCTTCGGGGAGTGGAAGGGCAAGGGCGCCAACGCCGCGGAGATCAAGTACGACGAGACGATCAAGCCGCACGCGCAGGAGCTGTCGAAGCAGATCGACGGCGCCGCGAAGCTGATCCCGCAGACCGTGACGCACGTCTACGACGCCGTCAAGAAGAAGGTCGACGAGGTCATCCAGCTGCACCGCCCCACGATCGCCCAGGCCGACATCAACATGGCCAAGGACGTCCTCAAGATCGCCAACGGCGACACCGAGGAGTTCGACGACTTCATGAAGGTCGCGGGCTGGATCGACGCGGTGAACGCCAAGAACGGCAACCAGTCCAACCTCGCCGAGCGCCTGCAGAACGACGACTGCGGGTTCAACGACGAGAACAAGGAGTACGGCCGCCAGGTCTGCCGCTACTGGCGCGACGGCGCGTTCAGCACCGAGTACAACGGCCTGATCAACGCGTTCAACGGCTCCTGCAAGACCGCCAAGGACACGATCGACCAGCAGTGGGGCGCGCTCGAGCGGTACATGGACGGTTACCGCAACCAGCTCACCGAGGCCAAGGGCACCGACACCGGCGGCGGTGACAAGGGCGGCGACAAGGGTGGTGACACCGGCGGCGGCGACAAGGGCGGCAACACCGGCGGCGGTTCGAACGGCGGCGGTGGCTCCACCGGCGGCGGCGGTTCGACCGGTGGTGGCGGCTCGACGACGCCGTCGGCGGCCGAGCCCCCGAAGGCCGAGGAGCCGGAGAAGCCCGAGGACGGCAAGAACCCGATCACCGGAAAGCCGCTGGAGATGGACCCGGACACCGGGAAGCCGTACCCGATCGACCCGACGACCGGTGAAGCCATCAAGGACACCGACGACACGGACACGGTGTCGGTCAAGAAGGGCGACAACACGATCGAGATGTCCGAGCCCGACAAGGAGGGCAAGCAGGACATCTCCGTGGACGACGGCCACGGCAACAAGAAGGACTACCACCTCGACTGGGGTGACGACGACAAGGCCGAGGCGGGCAAGGACGGCGCGGGCAAGGACGGCGCCAAGGACGACGCGAGCTTCGGCCCGCAGGGCGCGGTCAAGGAGGGTCAGCCCTCCGCCGACGGCAGCTACAAGCCGGGCCCGGACGGCAAGATCCACATCCAGGACGGCAACCTCAAGATCACGGCCGAGCGGCCCGAAGGCCCGGACGGCCCGACGATCGTCACGGTCGACGACGGCAAGGGCGAGCCGACCACGTACACGCTGGACGAGAAGGACGACCCCAAGGCGGGCGACCTCAAGACCGATCCCACGACGGGTTCGGCGGCCGACAAGCCCGTCGCCGTCAGCGGGGACATCCAGCACGACCCGGGCGCCGACGCGGCGCTGAAGGACCCGGCGCCGGCCAACCCGGACCCGGGCTTCACTCAGGGCGCCGGTGCGAGCGGAGGCGGGTTCAGCACCCCGGGTGGGCAGGACTTCTCCGGTGACTTCGGCGGCGGCAGCGCGGAACCCGCGGTGGCGGTGGCCGACGCGGGTGGCGGCGGCGACGCGGGCGTGGCCGGCGGTGGCGGCGGCGACACGACGACCACCGCGGGGGCCAACGACTTCGGGTCCGCGGTCGGCGGCGGCGGTTCGGCCGACTTCGCGGGCGCGGTGTCCCTCGACCCGGGCGCCCAGTCGGGTGCCGACATGCCGCTCCCGTCGGCCGACGGCGCCGGCCTGGGGGCGACCCCGGTCGACCCCGGCGCGCACCAGGCGGCCGCGAGCTCGGCCAGTGGCATGAGCGGCATGGGTGGCATGGGCGGGATGATGGGCGGCATGGGTGGCGCGCCGGGTGGCGGCGGCGGTGGCGACCAGCAGCGCGGGCCCAGCCAGTACCGCATCGAGGGCGGCGTCTTCGAAACGAGTGGCGCCAAGGGCCGGATCAGCGGCTCGCTGGACGACGAGGGTGACCGTTCGATCCGGTACGACCGGTGACGAAGGCCGAGGAGGGCCGATGAGCAGCGCCGAAGAGCGGTACCGCGCGGCGATCTCGACGATGGACGCCGCGGCGCGGGAGCAGGACGAGCAGCGGGGGCTGCGGGAACGCCGCGTCGCGGAGGCCGAAGCGCAGGCCCGCGACGGGCTGAAGCAGGAGCTCGGCGCGGCGCAGAAGTACGCCGAGCACATGGACGAGCTCAACAAGCGCAAGCAGAGCGCGGGCGGCTGGGCCACGGAGAAGACCCTGGCCGACAAGGGCCGCGAGTCGCTGATGGAGTTCGGCGTCCAGGACGAGGAGGCGGGCGCCGGGTTCCAGAACTACCCGACGCCGAGCTACGGCACGCCGGCGCCGAGCTACGGCACACCGGAGCCCGCGGCGGCGGCACCGCGTCCGGAGCCGGTGCCCGAGCCGGCGGCTCCGGCGCCGGAGCCGCCCAAGCGGGGCCGGCACGCACGTCAGCCGGACGACGAGGACGACTTCTCGAGCACCAGCTGGCTGGTCTGAGGTTTCGGAAGGGGCCCGGCTTCGGCCGGGCCCCTTCAGTGCGCGGGTTCTTCTTCGCGTTCGATCGGCGCACGCTTGACGTCGGCCTCGAGCAGGGGCCGGTACTTGTCGGTGCCGGTGAGGTGCGTGAGGAAGAACGCGGTGAACAGGGCGCGGGTGAGCTGCTGAGTCTTGCGGTGCGGCTTGCCGTGCATGATCAGCTGCGACCAGTGCTTGCCCTCGGTGACGCCGAGGTGGGTGGCCTTGCCGAGGGTGCGCAGCTGGACGTCTTCGCCGCCCCAGGCGTCGGTGATGGCCTCGGCGTGCGCGATCTTGGGCGCGACGAGGTCTTCCTCGGCGGCCAGGTGCAGCCCGGGCACGGTGATGGCCTTGGCGGACTCGGTGGCCGGCGGCAGCGTCTGCGCGGGCGTGATGGTCGCGACGGCCTTGATCCGCGGCTTCTCAGCTTCGGTTCGGGGGTCCGGGTGGCGGAGCCCCCGGCCCGGGGCGGAGCCCCGGTGGATCACAGCCTGGGCGTCCTGCGCGGCGGCGAGGACGGCGGAGCCACCCCCGGTGGAGTGCCCGGCGAGCCCGAGCTTGGCGGGGTCGACGCTGATGCCGTCGGGCCCGAGCCGCACGGTGGTGACGACGTCGAGGGTGGTCAGCAGGTCGGCGGCGAGCAGCCGGTGCGAGGGGAGAGGCCCCCGCTGGGTGGCCGGCGCGGCGGCGACGATGCCCCAGCTGGCGAGGTGGTGCAGCAGCTGCCGGTACCGCTCGGGCGGCTGCAGCCACCCATGCCCGAAGGCGACGGCCGGCAGACCGAGCCCGGACCGTGGCGTGAAGACGACACCGGGCAGCCCGACCAGGGCAAGGTTGCCCCGCAGGACCTCGTGCGGACCGGGGTGCGTCAACTCCGCGAGCAGCTGCTTGGGCTTGCTGGCCATGGCGGGAACCCTACTGTGCGCGGACGAGAGAGGCTCGCCCACCGCGCCGACCGCCCAGGTGCGCCCGGCCCCATGCGCCCCAATGTGGCATTGGGTGCGTCAGACGCACCCAATGTGGCGTTCGGTGCGTCCAGCGCACCCAACGCCACATTGGGGCGCTTGCCGGGCTCGGCACCCGGGTGGGTGACGTGCATTGGTCCGGACCATGTCGAAAGGAAGAACAGCAGGTCAGATGAGGTATCCAGACCCCAAGAGACAGCCCAATATCCCTCGTTAGGCTGGTGCGCGTGTGTGGAATCGTGGGATATGTCGGGCACCGCCCGGCTCTGGACGTCGTCCTCGGCGGGCTCCGGCGCATGGAGTACCGCGGTTACGACTCGGCCGGCATCGCCGTGCTGGACGGCGGCGAACTGACCGTCGAGCGCAAGGCCGGCCGCTTGGCCAACCTCGAAGCCGAGCTCGACAAGGTCGGCCGGGAGACCATGAGCGGCACCGCCGGCATGGGCCACACCCGCTGGGCCACCCACGGCGCGCCGATCGACCGCAACTCGCACCCGCACCGGGACGCGACCCAGCGCGTCGCCGTCGTGCACAACGGCATCATCGAAAACTTCGCCACCCTGCGCGCCGAGCTGGAAGCCGACGGCGTCGAGATGGCCAGCGACACCGACAGCGAGACCGCCGCGCACCTCGTCGCCCGCGCCTACGCCGAGGGCGACACCAAGGCCGACCTCGCCGCCAGCGTCGCCGCGGTCTGCCGGCGGCTCGAAGGCGCCTTCACCCTGGTCGTGACGCACGCCGACGAGCCGGACACGATCGTCGCCGCGCGGCGGTCGTCGCCGCTGGTCGTCGGGGTCGGCGAGGGGGAGCACTTCGTCGCTTCCGACGTCGCCGCGTTCATCGAGCACACCCGCGAGGCCGTCGAGCTCGGCCAGGACCAGCTCGTCGTCATCACGCGCGAGGGCTACGAGGTCCGCGACTTCCACGGCGACGCCGCCCAGGCCAAGCCGTTCACCGTCGACTGGGACCTGTCCGCCGCCGAAAAGGGCGGTCACGAGTACTTCATGCTCAAGGAGATCGAGGAGCAGCCCGAGGCGCTGGCCAACACGCTGCGCGGGCACTTCGAGTCCGGCCGGATCATCCTCGACGAGCAGCGCATCTCCGACCAGGACCTCCGCGACGTCGACAAGGTCTTCGTCGTCGCCTGCGGGTCGGCCTACCACTCCGGCCTGGTCGCCAAGTACGCCATCGAGCACTGGACGCGCCTGCCCGTCGAGGTCGAACTGGCGAGCGAGTTCCGCTACCGCGACCCGGTCCTCGACCGCGACACGCTCGTCGTCGCCGTGTCCCAGTCCGGCGAGACGGCGGACACGCTCGAAGCCGTCCGGCACGCGCGGGAGCAGAAGGCCCGCGTCCTGGCCGTCTGCAACACCAACGGCGCCCAGATCCCGCGTGAGTCCGACGCCGTCCTCTACACCCACGCCGGGCCCGAGATCGGCGTCGCGTCGACCAAGGCGTTCCTCGCCCAGATCGCGGCGAACTACCTGGTCGGCCTGGCGCTGGCGCAGGCCCGCGGCACGAAGTACCCGGACGAGGTCGCCCGCGAGTTCGCCGAGCTGGAGGCCATGCCCGCGGCCGTCCAAAAGGTACTGTCCACTGTGGAGCAGGTGCGCGACCTCGGCCGCCGGATCGCCGACTCCAAGGCGGTGCTGTTCCTCGGCAGGCACGTCGGCTTCCCGGTCGCGCTCGAAGGCGCGTTGAAGCTCAAGGAACTGGCGTACATGCACGCCGAGGGCTTCGCGGCCGGCGAGCTCAAGCACGGCCCGATCGCGCTGATCGAGGACGGCCTGCCGGTCGTCGTCGTGATGCCGTCGCCGAAGGGCCGCGCGGTGCTGCACTCGAAGCTCGTCTCGAACATCAGCGAGATCCAGGCGCGCGGCGCCCGCACGATCGTGATCGCCGAAGAGGGCGACGAGACCGTCCGGCCGTTCGCCGACGAGCTGATCGAGGTCCCGGCGGTGCCGACCCTGCTGCAGCCGCTGGTGTCCACCGTGCCGCTGCAGGTGCTGGCCGCGGAGATCGCCCGCACCCGCGGGTACGACGTCGACAAGCCGCGTAACCTGGCGAAGTCCGTCACAGTCGAGTAATCGCCGGAGGCCTCGCCGTGCAGGGAATCTGGACCACGGAACGGATTCGCGAGGCGGAGGGGCGGGCGTTCGCCGTCACGCCGGAAGGCGAGCTGATGCGGCGGGCGTCCTTCGGGCTGGCGGTGCAGCTCGCGGACTTCCTCGAAGACCACACCGGCGGTGTTTCCGGCCGCCGGGTCGTGCTGCTCGTCGGCTCCGGCGACAACGGCGGCGACGCGCTCTGGGCGGGAGCTTTCCTGCGCCGTCGCGGAGTCGCCGTCACTGCCGTCCTGCTCAAGCCCGAGAAGACGCACGCGGCCGGGCTCCAAGCACTCAACCGGGCCGGCGGGCGAGCCGTGCCCGCCGCGGCCGGTCCACAGTGGATCGCCCGGGCCGACGTCGTGGTCGACGGGATCGTCGGCATCTCCGGGTCCGGGCCGCTGCGGCCGGACGCCGCGCGGCTCGTCGAGCTGGTCGAGGCGCCGATCGTGGCGGTCGATCTGCCCAGCGGCGTCGACCCGGACACCGGCGCGGTCGACGGCCCGGCGGTGCGGGCGGCCCGCACGGTCACGTTCGGCGCGCTCAAGCCGGTGCACGCGCTCGCGCCCACCCACTGCGGCGAGGTCGTCCTCGTCGACATCGGCCTCGAGCTGACGGATCCCGATCTCCGGCGGCTCGACATCGTCGACGTCGCCGCGGCCTGGCCGGTCCCCGGGCCGGAAGACGACAAGTACAGCCAGGGCGTGGTCGGCATCGCGGCGGGCTCGGCGACCTACCCGGGCGCGGCGGTGCTGGCGGCGGGTTCGGCGGTCCGCGCGACGGCCGGCCTGGTGCGTTACGCGGGCCACGCGGCCGACGTCGTCCGGCAACAGTGGCCGGAGATCATCGCGACGGGCACGGCCGCGGACGCCGGGCGCGTCCAGGCGTGGGCGGTCGGCCCGGGCATCGGCACCGGCTCGGAAGGCCGTGACGTCCTGCGGCACGTGCTGGGCCAGGGCGTCCCGGTCTGCGCGGACGCCGACGCGACGACGATCATCGCGAAGTCCCCGGACGTCCTCGACGCGCGCGACCCGGACACGCCGCTGGTCCTGACCCCGCACGCGGGCGAGTACGAGCGCCTGATGGGCCGCAAGCCGGGCCCGGACCGCGTGACGGCGGCACGCGAAGCCGCGAAGAAGTACAACGCCGTGGTCCTGCTCAAGGGGCACGTCACGGTGATCGCCGCGGCGGACGGCCGGGTCGCGGTGAACAAGCCGCACGGCGCCTGGCTGGCGACGGCGGGTTCCGGGGACGTCCTCTCCGGCCTGGTCGGTGCCCTCCTCGCGGCCGGGCTCGACCCGTGGCTGGCGGCCGCGGCCGCCAGCCACGTGCACTCACTGGCCGGGGCGATCGCCGCCCAGAACGCGCCAACCTCGGCCTCGGGCCTGGTCCACGCGATCCCCGAGGCCATCCGCTCCATCCGCTCCCTCACCCCCTGAGCGGCACTTTCCCTATGAAAGTGACCCGGAGCGCGCACTCCGGGTCACTTTCGTAGGGAAAGTGCCGCCTGAGGGCGTGCGAAGAGTTATCGAGTTCTCTGTTAACTCCGGGCGATAAATCTGGTAAGAATGCCGTGTGAGCGGCGGCACAGCACCCGGAGACCGGAAGACCCGGCCGTCCGACGCCGTCGTCGAGCAGCGGCGGCAGGACATCCTCGACCACGTCATCGAGCACGGCGAGGCCCGGATCGACGACCTGACCAGCCGGTTCAAGGTCAGCCTGATGACCATGCACCGCGACCTCGACGACCTCGCCGAGCGCCGCCTCCTGCGCAAGCTGCGCGGCAAGGTCGAGGCCTACCCGGCCCTCACCATCGAGACCGCCGCCCGCTTCCGCGACAGCCTCCACCACGGTGAGAAGGAAGCCCTCGGCGAAGCGGCCGCCAAGCACGTCCAGCCCGGCCAGACCGTCTTCGTCGACGACTCCACCACCCTCCTGCCGCTGGTCCGGCGCCTCGCCGAGATCGACGCCCTCACCGTCGTCACCAACTCGCTGCACGCCGCGCGCCTGCTCGGCCCGCAGAACGACGTCGTGCTCGCCGGGGGCCGGTACTCCCACGAGTACGACTCCTGCGCCGGTCCCGAGGTGCTGAACCTGCTCGACTCCCTGCGCGCCGACGTCTCGTTCGTCTCGGTCACCGCTGTCGCCGTCGGGCGGCTCTTCCACCCGGACCGCGACTACGCCGAGCTCAAGAAGGCCGCGCTGAAGATCGCGAACCGGAACGTGCTGGTCGTCGACCACTCGAAGTTCGGCCGCACCGCCACGTACGCGCACGGCGACGTCGGTGACTACGACCTGCTGATCACCGGTGAGACCACTCCCACCGAAGAGATCGAGGCCGCGCTCAACGCGGGCACCGCGATCGAGATCGTCGAACACGTCGCAGAGGGGCAGCCCTATGACAGCTGAGCTGGTCGCCGGCATCGACTCGTCCACGCAGTCGGCCAAGGTCGTCGTGTGCGACGCGCACACCGGGGCGATCGTCCGCACCGGCCGCGCGCCGCACCCCGACGGCACCGAGGTCGACCCCACCGCCTGGTGGGCGGCGTTCCAGGAAGCCGGCCGCGGCCTGCTCGACGACGTCAAGGCCATCGGCGTCGGCGGGCAGCAGCACGGCATGGTGACCCTCGACGAAAACGACGAAGTCGTCCGGCCCGCGCTGCTCTGGAACGACACCCGCTCCGCGCAGGCCGCGCTCGACCTCATCGACGAGCTCGGCGGGCCGTCGGTCTGGGCGAAGTCCGTCGGCTCGGTGCCCGTCGCCAGCTTCACCGTGACGAAGCTGCGCTGGCTGGCCGACCACGAGCCGGAGCTCGCCGACCGCGTCGCGCGGGTCATGCTCCCGCACGACTGGCTGACCTGGAAGCTCACCGGCGGCGACCCGGTCACCGACCGCGGTGACGCGTCCGGCACCGGCTACTTCTCGCCGTCCGACAACGCCTACCGCCTCGACGTCCTCGCGCACGCCTTCGGCGGCCGGACGCCGGAGCTGCCGGCCGTGCTCGGCCCGGCCGACGCCGCCGGCCACACCGCCGACGGCGTGCTCGTTTCGGCCGGCACCGGCGACAACATGGCCGCCGCGCTGGCGCTGGAGCTGCAGCCGGGCGACGTCGTTGTCTCGCTCGGCACCAGCGGCACCGTCTTCGGCGTCGCCGAGAGCGGCGCGGCCGACGCGTCGGGCGAGGTCGCCGGGTTCGCCGACGCCACCGGCCGGTTCCTCCCGCTGGCCTGCACGCTCAACGCCGCCCGCGTGCTCACCGCGACGGCCACGATGCTCGGCGCGACGCTGAGCGAGTTCGACCGCCTCGCGCTGACCGCCGAACCGGGCTCCGGGGGCCTGACCTTCCTGCCCTACCTCGACGGCGAGCGCACCCCGAACCTGCCCGGCGCCACCGGCTCCCTGAGCGGGTTGACCAGGGACAACATGACCCCGCAGAACCTCGCGCGCAGTGCCGTCGAAGGCATGCTCTGCGGCCTGGCCGCCGGCCTCGACGCGGTCCGCGCGCACGGCCTCGACGTCCACCGCGTGCTGCTGATCGGCGGGGGCGCGCAGTCGGCGGCCGTCCGCGCGGTCGCGCCGCTGGTGTTCGGCGTGCCCGTGCAGCTGCCCGAAGTCGCCGAGTACGTCGCCGTCGGCGCGGCTCGCCAGGCGGCCTGGGCCCTGACTTCCAGTGCGGAACCCCCGTCCTGGCAAGGAAATCAGAAAGCGCGGCTCGAGCTGGACGAGCCGACCGAGGCGCAGCGCGCCGAGGGCCACCGGATCCAGCAGCGCCACCTCGAAGCCCGCGAAGCGGCGTACGGGGTCCGGCGGAATCTCGGAGAGGACTGACCGATGGCTTCCATCACCTACGACAAGGCGACCCGGCGCTACGCCGGTTCGGAGCGCCCCGCGGTCGACGCGCTGGACCTGGAGATCGCCGACGGCGAGTTCCTGGTGCTGGTCGGCCCGTCCGGCTGCGGCAAGTCGACCAGCCTGCGCATGCTCGCCGGCCTCGAGGACATCGACGACGGCGCCGTCTGGATCGGCGACCGCGACGTCACGCAGCTGCCGCCGCGCTCGCGCGACATCGCGATGGTGTTCCAGAACTACGCGCTGTACCCGCACATGACGGTCGCGCAGAACATGGGCTTCGCGCTGAAGATCGCCGGCCGTCCCGCGTCCGAGATCAAGCAGAAGGTCCTCGAGGCCGCGAAGCTGCTGGACATCGAGCAGTACCTCGACCGCAAGCCGAAGGCGCTCTCCGGTGGTCAGCGCCAGCGCGTCGCGATGGGCCGCGCGATCGTGCGCGAGCCGCAGGTCTTCCTGATGGACGAGCCGCTGTCGAACCTCGACGCCAAGCTGCGCGTGTCGACGCGTACGCAGATCGCCGCGCTGCAGCGCCGCCTCGGCGTCACGACCGTGTACGTCACGCACGACCAGGTCGAAGCCATGACGATGGGTGACCGCGTCGCCGTGCTCTCGGACGGCCTGCTGCAGCAGTGCGACACCCCGCGCGCGCTGTACGACCGGCCGGCGAACGCGTTCGTCGCCGGGTTCATCGGCTCGCCCGCGATGAACCTCGTCACCGCGAAGCTCACCGCCGACGGCGCCGAGCTGGGTGGCGCGCGCGTGCCGCTGTCCCGCGAGACCATCGCGGCCGCCGACGGCGACACGGTGAAGCTCGGCTTCCGCCCGGAGGCCCTCGAGGTCACCACGAGCGAGGACGGCACTCTGCCGATCAAGGTGGACCTGGTCGAGGAGCTGGGCTCGGACGCCTACGTCTACGGCAAGCTGGCCGAGACCGACGCCGAGGGCACCCAGTCGAACGTCGTCGCCCGGGTCGACCCGCGCACGCCGCCGGCCATGGGTGACACGCTCCACCTGCGCATCCGGCCGGACGAGCTGCACGTGTTCTCCGCCACAGGGGACGGGGCCCGGCTGCCCTGACCTCCGGTCGTGGGAAACTGGAGGTCGCCATGACCTCCAGTTTCCTTCGCGCCCAGGTCGACATCGACCTCGACGCGATCCGCCACAACCTCACCCTGCTGGGCGCCCGCGCGCCCGGCTCCGAAGTGATGGCTGTGGTCAAGGCCGACGCATACGGCCACGGCGCGCTGCCGGTGGCGCGCGCCGCGGTCGAGGCCGGCGCGTCCTGGCTCGGCACCTGCTCGCTCGCCGAGGCCCTCGCCCTGCGCGAAGCGGGCATCACGACCCGGCTGTTCAGCTGGCTGGACACCCCGGACGTCGACTTCGCGGCCGGCATCGCGGCGGACGTCGACCTCGGCATCAGCTCGCTGGGCGAGCTGGCCCGCGTCGCCGCGGCGGGTGGTCGGGCGCGGGTGCACCTCAAGATCGACACCGGGCTCTCGCGCAACGGCTGCCCGCCGGCCGCCTGGGCCGAGCTGGTCGAAGCGGCGGCCGCGGAGCCGCGGGTCGAGGTCGTCGCGATCTGGTCCCACCTCGCGTGCGCGGACGAGCCGGACCACCCGGCGACCGACCTGCAGGCCAAGCGCTTCGCCGAGGCCTACGACGTCGCCCGCGCCGCCGGGCTCGACCCGAAGCGGCACCTGGCGAACTCCGCCGCGGTGCTCACCCGGCCCGACCTGCACTTCGACGTCGTCCGGCCCGGCATCGCGATGTACGGGCTCAACCCGGTGCCGCAGGCCGAGGACCTGCGCCCGGCCATGACGTTCCGGTCCGCGGTGGCGCTGGTCAAGCGCGTCGAAGCCGGCGAATCGGTGTCCTACGGCCACACCTGGACCACCCCGCGCGACACCACGCTGGCGCTGGTCCCGGCCGGGTACGCCGACGGCGTGCCGCGGTCGCTGTCCGGGCGGATGGACGTGTGGCTCGGCGGGCAGCGCAGACCGGTCGCCGGGCGCGTCTGCATGGACCAGCTGGTGGTCGACTGCGGCGACCACGAGCCCGCGGTCGGCGACGAGGTCGTCCTGTTCGGCGCCGGGACACACGGCGAGCCGACGGCCCGGGAATGGGCCGACAAGCTGGGCACCATCGACTACGAGATCGTGACTTCGATGTACCGCCCGCGGGTGCGGCGCCGGTATCTGGGGGAGCGTTCGTGACACCTTCACGTCGACTGCTGGCCATCGTCGGGGGCGTGGGGGCCGTCGCCACCGGGACCGCCGCCGCCGCAATCGTCGCCGCGCAACAGCGGCGGCACAGTGAGGATCCGTACGTGGACGAGCCGCTGGGGGAGCTGAAGCCGGACCGTACTTCCACGGTCGCGGCCGAGGACGGCACGCCGCTTTCGGTCGAGGAGATCGACCCGGAGGACGGCGGGAAACCGGAACTGACCGTCGTGGGGGTGCACGGCTTCGCGCTTTCGCGGCGCTGCTGGCACTTCCAGCGCCGCGACCTGGCGAAGCTGCGGCTGCCGCGGGTGCGTCAGGTGTACTACGACCACCGCGGCCACGGCCTGTCCGGCGCGGCGTCCGCGGAGACGTCGACCATCGAACAGCTGGCGCGGGACCTCGACGTCGTGCTCCGGTCCGTGGTGCCGGAGGGGCCCATCGTGCTGGTGGGGCACTCGATGGGCGGCATGGTGATCATGGAGCTGGCCGCCGAGTTCCCCGAGCTGTTCGAAGAGCGCGTCGAGGGCGTCGCCTTCATCGCGACGGCGGCGGGCGAAGTAGGCGCACGCGGGTTGCCGCGTTCGCTGCTCTCGAAGTACAACCCGCTCACGCGCGCCGCCGGCGGTCTCGCCGGCTGGCAGCCGGGGCTGGTGGAGTTCGTCCGCGCGGCGGGCGGGCAGCTGACGCGCCAAGCCGTGCGGCGGCTGGCGTTCGGCAGCCGGGACGTCGCGCCCCGGTTGGTCGACTTCATGCTCGAAATGCTGGAAGTGACGCCGGTGCGCGGGTTGGTGAACTTCGTCGACACGCTCGGCAGCCACAACCGCTACGCCGCGCTGGCCGGGCTGAAGCACGCGGAAGTGCTGGTCATCGGCGGCGACTCGGACCGGTTCACGCCGTTCTCGCACGCCGAGCGGATCGCGGCCGAGCTGCCCGACGCGGAGCTGGTGCGCGTCCGCGGCGCCGGCCACATGGTCCAGCTCGAGCAGCCCGAGCTGGTGAACAGCCATTTGATCGATCTCCTGCAACGCTGTTCCGGTGTGGACGGCGAAACCTCGTCCCGGCGAACCTGGTGGTGGCAGCGTTGAGTTTCGTGTTCCCGACCCCCGACGACACGATGGACTTCGGGCGCGCGCTCGGCCGCGTGCTGCGCGCGGGTGACCTGGTGCTGCTGGCCGGCCCGCTCGGCGCGGGCAAGACCACGCTGACCCGCGGCATCGCGGACGGCCTGGGCGTGGGCGGCCGCGTCAGCTCCCCGACGTTCGTGCTGGCCCGCGTCCACCCGGCGGGCGCCGCGGGGGTGCCGTTGGTGCACGTGGACGCCTACCGCCTCGGCGGCGACCTGTCCCAGCTGGACGACCTGGACCTGGACACGGACCTGGAGCGTTCGGCCATCGTGGTCGAGTGGGGCGAGGGCTCGGCGGAGCGGCTGTCGTCCGATTACCTGGTGGTCCGGCTGGACCGCCGCGAGGACGACGTCCGCGAGGTCGTGCTGGAACCCCACGGCACCTGGGCGGACCGGACGCCGGAGCTGGTCACTCCGCCGGTCTGATCACCGCCCGGGCAACGCCCAGCTCCACGAGGTCCTGGGGCCGCAGGTGCAGCTGGTTGGCGATGTCCGGAACCTCCGAAGCCGGCCGCTTGAGGATCGCGGCCGCCGCCTCCGGGGACGTCACCGAGAAGTACGCGTCCGGTGCCACCCACGTCGACTCCGGGGCCGCGAACGCCAGCGCGCCACCCGAGCCGCCCTCGCCGATCACCAAGGTCGTCACCGGGACCGAGGCCGTTGCCACCGCCTCGAACAGCTCCGCGATCGCGCCGCCCGCGCCTGCCTCCTCGGCCGCCGCGTCGTTGGCCGCTCCCGGGGTGTCGACCAGGGTCAGCACCGGGATGCGCAGGCGGGACGCCAGCCGCACCAGCCTCGCCGCCGTCCGGAAGCCCGCCGGTGCCGTCGGGGTGCCGCACTGGGCCGCGTACGCGATCGTCCGGCCGTTGCGCCAGCCGAACCCGCAGCGAACCCCCGGGTCGACGCCGCCCTGGCGGTCGCCGCTGATGTCCTCACGCCAGTCGAAGTAGGCGTCCAGGTACTCGACCGCCCGCGCGCGCCGCGGGGACCGCGCCGCCTGGACCGCCTCCCAGCCCGTCTCCGGCAAGGCCGTCGACCGCAGGGCCGACGGCGGCGGCGCGGCCGCCGAAGACTGCGAGGTCAGCAGCCCCAGCCAGCGTTCCAGCGCCGCGCCGAGCTCGTCGGGCGGGACGATCGCGTCGACCTGCCCCCACGCCAGCTTCGCCTCGGCCGTGTACGCCTCCGGCGAACCCGCCGGCCGCACCCGCGACCCCGCGAACCCGACCTGGGCCTCCGGCAGCGCGAGGATGACGTCGGCGCCCGCGCCGAGCGTCGCCCAGCCGCCGCCCGTCGTCGGGTCGCGCAGCACCGAGATCCGCGGGATGCCGGCCGAGCGCGTCAGCGACGACGCCCGCGCCACCCGCTGCAGCTGCATCAACGCGCGCATGCCCTGCTGCATGCGGCTGCCGCCGGTCGAGATCAGCGACACCACCGGCAGCCGGGCCTCGCGGGCGTGCGCGAACGCCGCCTCGATCCGGTCGCCGGTCCGCTGCCCGAGCGACCCGCCGAGGAAGCCGAACTCGAACGCGATCAGCACGGCTTCGACGTCGCCGATCTTCGCTGTCCCGCAGACGACCGACTCCTGCTCGCCGGTGCGCTCTTCCGCGGCAGCCCGCGCGGAGCGGTAGCCGGGCCAGCGGATGGGGCCGTCGGCCGGCTCGTCGCGCAGGGGCGTGCCGAACTCTTCGAAGCCACTCGAAACCGCGGCCAGTACCTCGCGCGCCGGCAGCCTAGACACCGAGGGCCCGCTTCATGACCTTGCCCATGTCGTTGCGCGGCAAGGCATCCAGGTACCGGACGACCCGCGGGCGCTTGTGCGGCGCGAGCAGCTTCGCGACGTGGTCGGCCAGTTCCTCGGCCGACGGCGGCTCGCCGCTGGGCACGATCCACGCGACGATCCGCTCGCCGAGGTCGTCGTCCGGCTCGCCGGTGACGGCCGCTTCTGCGACGCCCGCGTGTTCGAGCAGCGCGTTTTCGATCTCGCCCGCGCCGATCTTGTAGCCGCCGCTCTTGATCAGGTCGGTCGCCTTGCGCCCGACGATCCGGACGTAACCGTCGGTGTCCAGCGTCGCCATGTCGCCGGTGCGGAACCAGCCGTCGTCGAACGCGGCCGCGGTCGCGTCCGGGCGGTTGAGGTACTCGGTGAACAGGTTCGGGCCGCGCACCTGGATCTCGCCGACGGTCTCGATGTCCTCGATCGCCTCGCCGGCTTCGCCGACCAGCCGCAGTTCGACGCCCCGCAACGGCACCCCGACCGAGCCGGGCTTGCGCTCGCTGTCCGCGCGGACGCTCGTGTTCATCAGCGTCTCGGTCATCCCGTACCGCTCGACGACCTCCTGGCCGGTCGCCGCGGTGATCCGCTGGTGGTCGTGCACCGGCAGCGCCGCGGACCCGGAGACGAGCAGCCGCGCGCTCTTCAGCGCCTCGGCCAAGGCGGTGTCCGCACCGACCTCGCCCGCGATGCGGTGGTACATCGTCGGCACGCCGAACAGCATGGTCGCGCCGGCCGCGAGCTCACGCGCGACGCCCTCGGTGGAGAACCGGCCGAGGTGGCGCACCGAGCCGCCGCGGCGCAGCGGGCCCAGGATGCCGAGGATCAGGCCGTGCACGTGGAACAGCGGGAGCGCGTGCACGAGGACGTCGTCGGCGGTCCAGCCCCAGGCGTCCTCGAGCGCGTCCAAGGTGGTCGCGAGCGCGCGGCGGGGGAGCACCACGCCTTTCGGCGGGCCGGTGGTGCCCGAGGTGTAGACGACCAACGCGGGTGTCTCGGGGTCCGGCTCGGCCGCGAAGGGCGTCTTCTCACCGGTGAGCGGGATGTCGCGACGAGGCAGGTCCGCGAGGCCAGCGGGCAGCTCGACGCCCGGCTCGGCGAGCACCAGCTGCGGGTCACTGTCGGTGAGAATGTGCGCCAGTTCACGCTCGCCGATCTTCGGGTTCAGCGGCACGGCCGGGACACCGGCCAGCAGCGCGGCGATGACCGCGACGCTCGTGTGCACGGTCGGGGTCGCCCACACCGCGACCCGGCCGCGCGGCAGGTCACGGGCCAGGGTTCCGGCGACAGCGCCGAGATCGTCGTAGGTGAGGACGTGGTCGCCGAAGCGCAGGGCTTCCTTGGTGGAACCGTCGGCGAGGGTGGGGAACAACGGGGCGGGCACCGCGGGGACCTCCCAGAGTCGGACTCCATCCGCACGTTACCGTGCCGTTCCGTCCCCTGCAGCAAGCCGCCGAACACCCTGGTCGTACGCTTGCTTACCGTGTTGGTACTGGCGATCGATACCTCGACCCCGGCGGTGACCGCGGGCGTCGTCGCGGTGGACGAAAGCGGGGTCGAGACGCGCGGAGACCGCGTCACGGTCGACCCGCGCGCCCACGGCGAGCTGATCATGCCGCACGCGCTGGCCGCGGACGAAGCCGCCGGGGTGTCCCTCAAGGACCTCGACGCGATCGTCGCCGGCGTCGGCCCCGGGCCGTTCACCGGGCTGCGTGCCGGGATGGCCACCGCCGCCGCGCTCGGGCACGCCCTCGGCCTGCCGGTGTACCCGGTGTGCAGCCTCGACGCGATCGCGGCCGACGTCGCCGCGGGCGAAACCGCTTTCCTCGTCCTCACCGACGCCCGCCGCCGCGAGGTCTACTGGGCCGCCTACGACGCTTCGGGACACCGCACCGAAGGCCCGGCCGTGCAGCGTCCGGCCGACCTCGAGACCGACGTCAAGGTCGCGGCCGGGGACGGCGCGGTGCTGTACGCCGGCGTGCTCGACGTCCGGCCGATCGAGCCGCGCTTCCCGTCGCCGGCCGGGCTGGTGAAGGCCGCGCGTGCCGAGCTGCTGGCGAAGGAACCGCCCGCGCCGCTGACGCCCCTGTACCTGCGCCGTCCCGATGCCGCCGAGCCGTCGGCGCCGAAACGGGTGACCACGCCGTGAGACTCGAGCCGCTGCGCCGCAAGGACATCGCCCGGTGCGTGGAGATCGAGAAGATCCTCTTCCCCGGTGACGACCCGTGGAGCTCCCGCGCCTTCCACTCCGAGCTGGACGCCGGGAACTTCTACCTCGCGGCGCGCCCCGACGAGGGCGACGAGCTGCTCGGCTACGCCGGGCTGGCCGTCGTCGGGCGGCGCCGCGGCGAGTACGAGGCGATGGTGCACACGATCGGCGTCGCGCCCGAGCACCAGGGCCACGGCATCGGCAAGGCGCTGCTGCGGGCGCTGCTGGAGCGGGCCGACGAGTTCGAGGCGCCGGTGTTCCTCGAGGTCCGCACGGACAACGAGACGGCGCTGGGGCTGTACGAGAAACACGGCTTCGAACGGCTCGGCATCCGGAAGCGCTACTACCAGCCTTCCGGCGCCGACGCGTACACGATGGTCCGCCCCGCGCGGACGCGAGACGAGGTGGCGGGCTGATGTCACGCATCATCATGGGCATCGAGAGCTCGTGCGACGAGACCGGCGTCGGCCTGGTCCGCCTGCACGACGACGGCACGGTGGAGCTGCTCGCCGACGAGGTCGCCTCGAGCGTGGAGCAGCACGCGCGCTTCGGCGGCGTCGTCCCCGAGGTCGCCAGCCGCGCGCACCTCGAGGCCATGGTCCCGACGACCGAGCGGGCCTTCGAGAAGGCCGGGCTCGCACTGTCCGATGTGGACGCCATTGCCGTGACGGCCGGGCCTGGCCTGGCGGGTGCGTTGCTCGTCGGCGTCTCCGCGGCGAAGGCGTACGCGACGGCGCTGGATGTCCCGCTCTACGGTGTCAACCACCTGGCCGGGCACATCGCGGTCGACACGCTGCAGCACGGGCCGTTGCCGGCGCCTTGCCTGGCGTTGCTGGTTTCCGGTGGGCACACGCAGCTGCTGCGCGTCGACGACATCGCGTCGGGGATAACCGAGCTGGGGTCCACTGTGGATGATGCGGCCGGTGAGGCGTACGACAAGGTCGCGCGGGTGCTCGGCCTGCCGTACCCGGGTGGTCCGCCGATCGACAAGGCGGCCAAGAACGGTGATCCTGCCGCGATTGCCTTTCCGCGTGGGATGACCGGGCCGCGTGACGCGAAGAACGACTTTTCGTTCTCCGGCTTGAAGACTTCGGTGGCGCGCTGGGTCGAAGGCGCCACCCGGCGCGGCGAGGAAATCCCGGTGGACGATGTTGCGGCGTCGTTCCAAGAGGCCGTCGCGGATGTGCTGACGATGAAGGCGGTCCGCGCGGCGAAGGAGCAGGGGATCGGGACCATCGTGATCTCCGGCGGCGTGGCGGCGAACTCGCGCTTGTCGTCGCTGGCCGCCGAACGCTGTGCTGCGGCCGGGATTGAGCTGCGGGTGCCGCGGCCTCGGTTGTGCACGGACAACGGGGCGATGATCGCGGCGCTGGGCGCGCACGTGGTCGCGGCCAAGCTGCCGACCACGCCGTTGGACTTCAGCGCGAACCCGGCCCTGCCAGTCAACGTCGTCTCACTGTCGTGAGTGTTTAGGGCGGTTAGAACCGCCCTAAACACTCACGACGAGTCTTGGCCTACGAAGCTGCGGCGTGCTTGTGGGCCGGGGCGCCCACACCCAGCAGCTCTTCGATCGCCGCCACGGCCAGCACTGCCGCATTCCCTTCACCGTACGGGTTTCCGACCTGAGCCGGGCTCAGCTCTCCGCGTAGGAGCCGGGCCGCCGTGTCCGCGATGCGGGACGTGTCCGTGCCCACCAGCCACGCGCAGCCCGCCTCCACCACCTCGATGCGCTCGGTGACGTCGCGCAGTACCAGCACCGGCGTCCCGAACGTCGGTGCCTCCTCCTGGATGCCGCCCGAGTCCGTCAGCACCAGTGATGCCAGGCGCAATGCCCGGACCAGGTCCGGGTACTCCAGCGGGTCCGTCACCGTCACCCGTGGCAAGCCGCCCAGTGCCGCCTCGACCTGCTCGCGGACCTGGGGGTTCGGGTGGGCCGGGAACAGCACCTGGACGTCCGGGTGCTCGGCCACGATCAGCTGCACCGCGGCCAGCGTCCGCTCGAGCGGTGCGCCCCAGGACTCCCGGCGGTGCGACGTGACCAGCACCAGCCGCTCGCCCGCCTCCGCGATCTCCATCTCCAGCAACGCCAGCGCCGTGTCCCGCGCCGGGAGGTCGCGGGCCGCGATCTCCAGCACCGCGTCGACGACCGTGTTGCCCGTGACCGCGATGTGTTGCCGCGCAACGCCTTCCGCGCGCAGCTCCGCCGCCGCGCCGACCGTCGGCGCCAAGTGCAGCGCCGCCAGGCGGGACACCATCTGCCGCGCGCCCTCCTCCGGGAACGGCGCCGCCAGGTCGTGCGTGCGCAGCCCGGCTTCGAGGTGCACCACCGGGATGCCCAGCCAGAACGCGGCCAGCGCGCCCGCGAGCGTCGTCGTGGTGTCGCCCTGGACGACGAGCGCGGCCGGCGCGTGCCGCCGCAGGACGTCGTCGAGTGCGGGCAGCAAGCCCGCCACCAGCTCCGCCTGGCCGCCGGTGACGCGCGGTGGCACGTCCAGCCACGCGTCCACGACCAGGCCGAACGGGGCGAGCGCCTGCTCGACCATGCCCGCGTGCTGGCCGCTGTGGACCAGGACCGGCCGCATGGCCGGGTGCTCTTCGAGCGCCAGTGCGAGCGGCGCGAGCTTGAGCGCTTCCGGCCGCGTCCCGGCCAGCAACATCACATCCACCCCGCGGTGCCCCTTCTCCACATAGTCCAGTGTCCCTGAGAATTTCTTTCGCCGCGGGCCGCCGGCGTGCGAGGGGCGCACGCCGACGGCCCGTTCCTCAATCCCGCGCCTGGGAGAGGCGGCGATTGCGGCGGTGGACGGCGATCAGCGCGACGGTCCCGAGCAGGACCAGGAGCACGCCGACGGCCAGCCACCACCCGACGTCGGCGCCGGTGGCGGCGAGGGTGCCCACCCCGCCACCGGCCACGCCGACACCCGCGCCCGGCATCTTGTACATCCGGGCCTCGCTCAGGCCTGGGTCGCGCGACGGCGGTAGATGCGCGTGCCGACCGGCACGGCGATCGCGCCGAGCAGGCCCAGCCCGATCCACAGGCCGGCGCCCGACGCCAGCGGCATCGGCGGCGCGGCCGGGCCGCAGGTCGCCGACGACACGATGACGTCACCCGAGCCGAGCGAGCCGACGACTCCGCCGAGCAGCTTCACGTGGATGGCGTTGACCGTGAGGCTGCCGTCCTTGTTCTTGATCTGCTCGTTGAGGATGATCGTCGCGATGTTGATCCCGGCCAGGCCGACCTTGATCTGCGTGTTCGGCGCCGGGTTGGCGTCGACCGCGCCGATGCTGCCGAGCTTCGCGTCGGCCAGCGTGCTGCTGCCCTTGACGCCTTCCTGGGTGGCGGTGCACACGGCCTCGACGGTCTTGACGCCGACGTTGCCGAGCGCGGCCTTGAGCAGCGGCACGCCGACGTCGGCGGTGGTCGCCTTCGCGGTCACCGCGCCGGAGTTGTCGTCGCGCTTGGCCTCGGTGGTGATCACGCCGGCGGTCAGGATGCCGGGCACGGTGGCGCTGGCCAAGGTGCTTGTCGTCGGGCCCGCGGTGTTGGCCGCCGCGAGCGGCCCCACCTTCACCGCGTCCGCGCCGAGCAGCTTCACATCGACGTTGACGCCGTATGCCGACCCGTCACCGGGGGCGGCCGAAGCGGGAGCCGCACCGGCGAGCACGACGCTCGCCACGACCGCGGCGAGCAAGCCGCCGCGGCGCACGAGGGAGCTCTTCATCTACTGGTCCTCCGAATTCGCTGGGTTTCCCTGGAGTTCGCGTGACGGCGGCGCGGATCGACCCGGCTTGCCTCGACTTCGCACGCGAATCGACTATCGCCAAGAGCGCCGCGAATAGCACATGAAAATGCGCGAATCACCGGATCGGGTATTCCGCTGTGAAGTTTCCGCAGGTCGCCACGACATCACCCGGACGGCCTAGAAAGTTCGGCGGCAAAGCTGCCGAATGGGCCGCTAAACCACACCTCCGGGTAGAGCAGCGGGGCCTTCATGACTTACGCTCGCCGCGGGGTCCGCAGCTTGATCGAAGAATCGACACCGAGAGGATCGTCGTGGCCGTAGCGAGCGCTCCGAACTCAGGCACGGCACGGTTTCCGCTGGTCATCGCGCTCGGCGCGCTGGCCGCCGCGGGGGTCGTGGTGGTGCTGGCCGAGCGGTTCTATCGCGAGCTGGAGGTGCGTCTAGCGGGCGCGATCCTCGAGCTCGTCACTACATCGGGTGTTTATGTCGCCCCTGATCGGGAGTCCGTTTACTTTGGGTTGAGTGGCGCTACGCCGTTCGGGTTGAGAATGACACCGGAATGCTCGTCGGCGTTCCTTTTGCTGCCACTGCTCGTTGTGACCATGGTCATGGTGTACTTCCGGCCGGCGAATGCGAAGCGCTTGTTCTTTTCGCTCGGGATTTCCGCGCTCGTCGTGGTGCTGGTGAATCAGCTGCGCATTCTCACGATCGTCGGCCTGGTCCACGGCCTCGGCACCGACGAGGGCTACTACTGGGGTCACACGCTGCTCGGCTCGATGGTCAGCGTGCTCGGCGGCGCCGTCTCGCTGGTCCTGTTCGTCTGGCTGGCGACCCGGAAGAAGAAGGCATGAGCGTCAAGGTCCTGCTGGCGATCACCCAGGCGTTCGCGCTCACGATGAGCGTGGCGTTCCTCGTCTACGTCGTGGTGATCGTGGTGCCGTACCTGCGCCGCAAGCCCGCCCCGGTCGGCGACCCGGCCGGCTTCACGTGGCACTTCTTCGTGCCGTGCCGCGACGAGCAGACGGTCATCCGCGAGACGGTCCGCTACCTGCGCACGACGTTCCGGAAGGCGCACGTCTGGGTCGTCGACGACGACTCGGAGGACCGCACGGCCCGCGTCGTCCGGATGCTGTGGCGGCGCCACGGCGGCTACGACCCGTACCTGCACCTGGTGCCGCGCACCCGGCCCGAGGCCAGGACCGGCAAGGGCGACGCGCTCAACGCCGCGTACCGGTCGCTCAACGAGTGGATGGGCCCGGACGCCCCGCGTGACGACGTCGTCGTGGTGGTGGTCGACGCGGACGGCCGCCCGGCGCCGAACTGCCTGGAGGTCTGCGCGGCCGAGCACCTCTTCGGCGACCCGGGGATCGGCGCGGTGCAGCTCGACGTCCGGATGAGCAACGTCGAGACGCCGCCGCCGTCGCGCAACCCGGTGGGCCGCTGGTTCGGCCTGAAGCTGGCGCAGCTGCAGGATCTCGAGTTCCGGACGGCGATCGCGGCGATCCAGACGTCGCGCGGCTTCACCGGCACGATCTCGATGGGCGGCAACGGCCAGTTCACCCGGCTCACCGCGCTCGACTCCATCGCGGGCGAAACGGCAGAGCCGTGGCGCGGCTCGCTGCTGGAGGACTTCGAGCTGGGCGTCCACCTGCTCACCGCGGGCTGGCGCACCGGGTTCACGCCGGATTCCCATGTGGCGCAGGAGGGTCTGTACAGCCTGCGGCGGTTCCTGGTGCAGCGCACGAGGTGGGGCCAGGGCACCATGCAGTGCGCGCGCTACCTGCGGCGGATCTGGGACTCGCCGCACGTCAGCACGCTCGGCGCGGCGGAGATGATGTACTACCTGGCCCAGCCGTGGCTGCAGCTGCTCGGCTCGCTGCTCTACCCGATCCCGTTCATCCTGCTGGTGGTGAGCACGGCGGGCGATCCGGCGCAGATGTGGACGTGGTTCACCGGCGGCGCGTGGATCCTCTTCGCCATCTACGGCTCGTTCGGCCTGCTGCCGTTCCTCGTCTGGGGCCCGATCTACCAGCTGAAGTGCTTGCGCAGCGGGAACATCCTGCGCGGTGTCGGCCTGGGCTTCGCGTACGCGGCGTACATCTACACGTTCTACGTGACGTCGTGGCGCGCGTTGTTCCGGCTGGTCCGCGGCCGCAACGGCTGGGCGAAGACCCGCCGCAACACCGAACAGGCGGCCGGGGCGAAGGTCGCGCTCGACGCGTGAGCGCGGCCCCCTTACCTCCGGCGTGAGTTTCTGGTTAGGTTCTCACCGTCTGGCACCTGAACCCTGGGGGTTTATGCCCATGTCCGCACGTTCCTTCTCCAGAGCGGCGGTCCTCGCCGCCGCGGTCGCGCTCATCGCCGGGCTGGCCACCCCGGCCCACGCCGACACGACCACTCAGCGGCAACGCGACTTTGCGGCCGCGGCAGCCGAGTTTGGTGTCCCCGAGAACGTCCTCCTAGGCGTCTCGTACCTGGAGTCCCGCTGGGACACGAACGCGGGCACACCCAGCACAGCAGCGGGCTACGGCCCGATGCACCTCACCGACCTGCGCGAAGCCGGCGCGGCGACCAGCCACCACGACGAAGGCTCCGAAGACCCCCGAGGCGACGACGCCCGCCCGGCCCTGCACCCGAAGGCGGGCCCGACCACCCCACCGCAAGGCCTGCAGACCATCGACGAGGCCGCGCAGCTCACCGGTCAGAAAGCAGAAACCCTCCGCACCGACCCCACGGAGAACATCCGTGGCGGCGCAGCCCTCCTCGCGAAGTACCACGCGGGCAAGACCGACTGGTACGACGCGGTAGCGCAGTACAGCGGCGCCACCGGAGACGCCGCGCAGACGTTCGCCGACGAGGTCTTCGACACCATCAAGACCGGCGTCGCCCGCACGACCGACGACGGCCAGCAGGTCACCCTCGCCGCCACGCCGAACACCACCGTGAAGCAGCACCCCGGGAACCCGGCGAACGTCGAGTGCCCGAGGTCCGTCACCTGCGAGTCCGTCCCCGCTCCGTACCAGGAGCTGCCGAACGACGACTACGGCAACCACGACCTCGCGAACCGGCCGACGAGCCAGAAGATCGACCACATCGTCATCCACGACACCGAGGGCTACTGGGACAACGTCCTCGACCTCGCGCAGGACCCGACGTACGTGAGCTGGCACTACACGATCCGGTCCAACGACGGCCTGATCGCGCAGCACCTGCCGACGAAGGACGTCGCCTGGCACGCCGGCAACTGGTACGTCAACGCGAAGTCGATCGGCGTCGAGCACGAGGGCTTCGCCGAGAAGGGCACCTGGTACACCGAGGCGATGTACCGCTCGAGCGCGAAGCTCGTCGGCTACCTCGCGCGCAAGTACGACATCCCGCTCGACCGCGCGCACATCATCGGGCACGACAACGTCCCCGGCACGGTCCCGTCGACCATCGCCGGCATGCACTGGGACCCGGGCCCCTACTGGGACTGGTCGCACTACTTCGACCTGCTCGGCGCGCCGCTCGGCGGGTTCGGGCGGCCCGGCTCGTCGCTGGTCACCATCGACCCGGACTTCGCGAAGAACCAGCCGGTCTTCACCGGCTGCGACACCGCCGGGCAGCCCTGCGCGCCGCGCGGGTCCGAGGCCGTCGTGCTGCATTCGGCGCCGGACGAAACGTCGCCACTGCTGAAGGACGTCGGCCTGCACACCGACGGCTCGCCCTCGACCATGGCCGTCTCCGACGTCGGCAGCCGCGTCGCGACCGGGCAGCAGTACGCCGTCGCCGGCGTCAGCGGTGACTGGACGGCGATCTGGTACCTCGGGCAGCAGGGCTGGTTCCACAACCCGCGCAACGCACGGGTGGCGAAGCCCGCGATCGGCTGGGTCGTGACGCCGAAGCCGGGGCTGGCGACGATCCCGGTCTACGGACGCGCCTACCCCGAGCCCGAGGCCTACCCGGCGAACGTGACCGTGCAGGCCATCACGCCGCTGCCGTACACGCTGTCGGCCGGGCAGAAGTACTCCTCGGCCGGCACGGTCGGCTCGGAGTACTACTCGGCCACGACGTTCGACGTCGCCGACCACGTGGTCGTGAAGGGCAAGCTCAAGTACGTGCAGATCCAGTTCGGGCACCGGATCGCGTTCGTCAAGGCGGACGACGTCCGGCTCCTGCCGGCCTTCTGACCGGCACCGGCCGCGTCCCGCCGGGGCGCGGCCGGTCCGCCGGTCCAGGACCAGTTCGGCATGTTCAGCGCCCGGATGCGGCGGACGCGCTCGACGGAGCGAGCACGAGTTGGCGGACGGAGTCAAGATCACAGCGACGGTCTAGCAGTCCTGCCGGGCAGGCTTGATCAGGCGAGGAACCAGCCCTTCGACACCACCAGCACCCGAGCCGACCAGACCGAGAACCCGCGAGCCCATCCGACTACCTGACCGCGCCGCGGCGTTCAGCCAAGGCGAGCAGGAGCGACGACTTCTTGCCGCCGGTCGCCGGGGCGCGTCGGTACATCGACCGCACGACCTCGCGAACCAGGGTGCTGTGTCGAACGATCGTCGGCGCTTTCTGCTCCGCCTCCAGCAGGGTTTGAAGAGCCTCTTCGTCCTTCGCGACCAGGCTCAGCGCCCGCGCGAAGTCGATCAGGTGCGTTACCTGTCGCTCGACCGGCATATGGTCGACGTTGATGCGGGGCGCGGCTTCGATCACCTGTGAGACGTCGCCCAGGTCGAGGGCGGCCGAAAGCCGGTGCAGCTCGACGTTCGCAGGGCCGAACCCGGTCTGCCAGTAGTTCGCGTCCACCCCGAGCTGATTAGCCGCACGGTTCGCGTGCGACAGCAGCTCGTTCGCAGTTGATCGGTCCTGGTGCCGAGCCGCAGCGACGGCCGTGCGCAGGTAGAGCATCCCGTAGAGACTCAGCGCCGCCGGATCGCCGGCCGCCATCCTCGGGAGGAGCCACTTCGCGGCCACGTCGCCCAGCTCAAGGGCATCGTCGAACCGGCCGACTGCCAGCAGCGCGTGAGTGCCTGACCGGGCAGCCGAGGCCAGGACCAGCGGATCATCTGCTTCGTCTGCCGCTTGCATGGCCCGTTCGGCCGCGATCCAGGCGAGGTCGGCTTCCCCGATCTTGCTGAGCGTCGTTGCCGCCAGGTGATGCACCCGCGCGGACACCGCTGCGCACGCCCGCCGGTACGTCGCGTCATCCGCCGACGCCGCTTCCATCCCCTGAGTGGTCTTGATCAGCCCGGGAAGAGCGGTCACCGCGCGGCCGAGGTCGCCCTTTTGATAGCTCGACCAGGCACCTTCCACAAGCTGAGCCACCGGGGCAGGGTCGATGTACTCGGGCGACATCGAAGAGGAGAACAGCGTCCGCGACAGCCGCCGAGGAGCCATCAGCGCGTCACGGATCGCCGGCACGTCATCGTTCTCGTCCTGGTCCTCCAGGAGCACCGGTTCGCCGAGGAGGTCGCCCAGCGTGACGCGCAGACCCCGCGCAACGTCGGCGAGCACGTCCAACCTGCGGATATCGCGCTCGCCGCTCGATCTTGCTTAGCCAGTCCTCAGACCGGCCCACCAGGTCAGCCAGCACAGCTTGCGACAGGCCGCGCCGCCGCCGGTAGAAGGCAATACGCTCCCCGATGCTGAGCTGATCACCCGCACCACGCATACGCACCAGGCTAACAGCGATGAGCTGCCTGACTTCACTGTTGTGGTTGCGCCCGAGCCGCATCACGAGCATCCGGTGCCGCGGCTCGACCTAGGTGCGAGCTGTGGCTGAGGTGTTGGCCGTCAAATACCGACCTCCTAGTCCTGGTCGGGCGCAACTGTACTGTCAATCAGGTCGGCGATGGCCCTCAACCGTAATGCAATGTTATAAGGACTATCCGCAAGAGCATAATGTTCGTCGTCAGGCGCCTTGATCACTGCGGCGAGACTCGGATGAGCGAGCAGATTCAAGCAGGCCCTTATTTGGTCTTTCGATGGCCGAAACGGCAGGTTTGATGACCTTAACGCGAAGCGTAGATTTCCAATCGTTGCGGATCCTCGGTCCTCTGGATCGTCTTCCGCGGCCTCCGTCTGAAGAATGGAGATAAGGGCAGCTGCAAGCGCTAGGTCATTTCTGGCTTCCTGGTGTGCATCATCAAGTCCTTCGAGATTTCTCTTGCTTGAGTCGAACGCGTCGCGTAAGCGCGGAAGGGGAATGGGGGCAGAAGTGTGTGACGTGACAAGTGAAGCTAAATCCTCAACGGTGATTACCGTGATTCCGTTCGCCATTGCTGACTCGCTGACGCTTCGCGCAAAGTTAACGGCGATGATCGCCGCGTAATCGGCAGAGTTTTTGACGCGATGTCGCTTGATTGCTTCGTAGTTGATCTGACTTTCGGGAACGGTGCTCGAGGACGTGGCCTTTGAATCTACGACAGCAGAATATCTAACGTCGGCAGGTAGGTTTGCCTCAATGTAGACATCGGTGTCATTACTTCCGCCGATGTGCCGAGTCGAAAATCCCAGCAGTTCAAAAGCGTCGGCTACTGCAATCTCAAACTCTGTGCTTCTCGATCCGTCGCTCCCGAATTTGCGAAGTCTGTGTACAACCTCCTCGACGTCAACTCTTGGTGCGATGTGACCTCCATCGTCATCGTCATCGGTACTTTTGGCGCGAATCGGCGTAGCCGAAGGATTCTGCAATGTTAGTTCGGGAAGAAGCTCCACTCCGCGGGGCGTGATGCGAGCGCGGGACTTATCGAACCGTTCGAGGTAGCCGGAGTCGGTAAGCAATGCTATGCGGGTGCGTATCTCATTCGCGTCGCCGTTGAAGCCATAACTCGATCGAGCTATGGTCAATAACTCTGAGGTGGAAGCTAACTCGCGGGCCGCGTTGAGCAGTTCGCCTATGAAAGAAAACTTCGAGTGCAAAAATCGGACGAGGTCGGCTTCTTTGCCGGGCTGGAGGCAAGCATAGGCTAGCTCTGTTGGTCCATACTTGTTGTATGCGACCAGCTCAATAAATTCGAGATGACGAAGCGAGTGCATCATGGAATTGAAAGAACCTGCATTAACTCCCAGCTCTCTTTGTGTCGAGGACTTGAATTCTTCTACGGTGGCGCCGTCGCCGAGGAGGCTTACGGTCTTGCGAAGACCTTCGAGCGCGGTGAATGAGCCGTGGAGTGGTCCCTTTCCGGATCTGTTAGCGCCTCTTGGAATGTACCCGATAGGTTCTCGCCTCTGCGTCAGCGTGGTTGTCGTGGTTCGCTCTTTGACAACACTTGATGGTCCTGTGATGGGGATGTCGCTTACGGTGGGTGCCGACTGGGCGGGCGTATTGACCTCTTTCTGGTCGGCCAGTTCGAGTAGGTTCAACAAATCATTTCCGCTGTCGGTGACGACGAGCTTGTGTCCCCATAGCTCGACTAATTCAAGCGAGCGGAGCCAGGCAACTCGTCGCCTAATCGGATCTAGATCCTCCCAGCTGAAGGAGTATTGACTGCGGGCGACGTGTAAGAGTGCTTCGTGAGTTGAATGATTAGGAATTTCATGGATCAACTCTCCGAAAAATTTGCAGTGCGAGTGAATGTGTCCAGCCAGGAGGTTCGTGTTCGACGAATCCTTAATCCACTGTAATGCTACGTCCATTGGTTGCCATACTTCACCGTCTCGAAGGACTAGTCCCATTGGTGATAGTTGACGTCGGCAGACCTCGTTGACGGAGACTTCGATATCTTGCCCGATGGCGGTGTGTAATTGCAGTGCGTTATCTCGCGATGCAGGAAGTTGTCGAACTATTTGTTCAAGGGCGTTTCTCTGAAAAGTCATACCTCCTGGCAGGATTCCGACGGTATTCGAACGTTCAGCCCAGGGGCGGGGCGGTGGGATTGACGCTGAAGCTGGCGACATGAATTTGATAGCCTCTCGATGCAGCGATGCTTGGTGAGTGGTGGTCGTTTTTTGTCGAGCAATGACGATTCTCGCGTGGGGCGACGAAACTTATCGACCGGTTATCTTTTGGTGGTCGAAGCTTCCTGAGAGGAGGTCGTTCCGCGCAATAGTGGGCGCGTTGGCCGTCGCTGATCACGTGAAGATTAGATGACGAACTTTGTGTAGCGACCCAGGATGCCGCCGTGCATCGAGCTATCCCCTGTTTATAGCGCACTGTTGGCTCCGTCGTAGGTAGCGTTGCCGAACTTGGCTCTATGGGATCAAGGCGCCGCCGCTGGCGGCGCGCACGTCACGTCGCGTTCGGCGGTCGCGCCCCGTGCAGCTCGGACGGCCTGCCGCTCCGCTCCGGCCGCCGGCTGCGGGCGGACCGCCGGAGTCGCGATTCTGGACGCGCGCCGCCAGTTCCATCCCCCGTCTCAAGGCGCCGTGCGGCCATCGCCGAGCGGCCAGACAGGCTGTTCAAGCTCCGCGCCTAGCACCGTCAGATGCTCGCGCCAGCGCCAACGAGCTGCGCGGAATCTTTTGTGCGGGTGGCGTAGCCATTGCCATGCTCGCAGGCTACGCGGGACACGGCGGCCTGAGACATCGAAGCGCATCAGCGCCGTGGCGATAGCCAGGTGTGAGCCGACAGCTCTGACCGCCCGCTCTCTGTCTGCCTTCGTCGAGGGCCAGCGGTCAAGAAGCCGACCCAGCTCCTGGCTTACGCCGTCAAGAGACGGACCAAGCGTTGGTGCGCCTGATGTGGTGATCAAGAGTACGGCGTGTAGGTAGTCGTCCTGTTTCGAGCGGAACTGGTCCTTGTCGTCCTGGAGCAATGCCATCGTCAGCGCGCTCACGTTCCGCTGAAAGTCTGCATACAGGCTTGCTCTGACGGCGCGCAGTCGGTCAGTTCGCTCGGCCGCATCACGTCGCGCCGTCAGCCGCTGAGACCACAGCACGCCTAGCAGGCCGATAGCAGCCACGACTAGCGTGCCCCACCAGGGCGTTGATGCGTTCATGTGCCCTAAGTCGCCAGTGGCCGAGAGGTTGCAACTGCGTCCCTGGGCCCGTCCTCGCTCGCGATCGTTTAACACTGATGGCGCTCTCCGAGATGGGCCAGCCATGCTCTCCGAAATGGGCCAGCTGAGGAGTGCAGCGTAACCGGTGTCAGCGGCGGAGCGGGATCACTCCGTCGGGTGCCGCGACGGGCATCTGCGGCC
>NZ_JAMXQV010000051.1 GCF_024703995.1 Amycolatopsis iheyensis
ATCTACTGGACCGGGTGGGACACCAACTGGAAGCTGTTCGTGGTGATCGCGTTCGGCTACCTGCTGCTGGCCGTGCACGAGACGGTCGCCAAGGGCCGCACGTCGCGGCTGGACTTCCGGCACGGGTGGTGGGTGCTGGTGTGGTTCGCCGGCCTCGCGGTGATCAGCTACCTCGGCGACTACCCCGAGCAGAGCGAGCACGCCGGCAACCTCGGGGTGCTCGACTTCGACCTCGGCGCCGTGGCCTCGCTCGTGCTGACCGTGCTGGTCATGGTGCTCGCCCTGCGCAACCCGCTGCCCGCCGAACGCGTCCGCGCGATCCTTGCCGAACGCGTCGACGACGAGGCTCCCGACGTGCCGTGATCTCCCAGGAGGAACGATGCTTCCGGACAAGGACCGCCGGGCACTCCGGGCGATCGAAGACGAACTGAGGTCGACCGATCCGCTCTTCGCCGAAACGCTTTCCGGTGCCCGGATGGCTCAGGCCGCACGCTGGAAGGCGATCCTGATCCTCGCCGACGTCACCGCGGTCCTGCTGGTGGTGCTGGGAATCTTCGCTCAGCAGGGCTGGGCGGTCTTCTGGGGCATCATCGGCGGCGGCACCCTGTTCTGGGTCCACGTCGCGCGGAAGAACGCGGCGCGCCGGTCGTCATGACCGGCACGCCAGCGGCGCGAAGACGTCGGCGGCGGGGCTGCGAGGCCTGACCTTGGCCGACACGGTCGCCGTTCCGGCGTGCTCGAACGTGAACGTGATCGCCAGGTTCGTCCCGGCGACGTCGTGCCGGAGCCCGTGCAGTTCCACGTAATAGGGACTGTGCCGGAAGTCCCGTGTGCCGGTCGGCGCCGGAACGAGCCCGCCGGCGGTGATGGGGAGACGGTCGACCTGTTCCGCCGTTCCGTCGCAGCCGCGGTCCCAGTGGATCGACGCCGAGCCGGCCAGTTCGCTCGAAACACCGGTCAGCGCATCGGGTTCCGTGCCACGGTTCACCAGAGTCAGCCTGACGACGGCGTCCTGCCCGGCCTGGTACTGATCTGTCGCCGGTGGCATGACGAAGACGTTGAGGAGCGAGATCGGGCCGAGCTCCACGTTGCTGCCCAACGTCTGCAGCGGCTTGTTCACCGCGGGGTTCGGCGCACGGACCCGGCCCGTCTCGCCCTGGTCCGGGGCCGGCCGGTCACTCGGTGAACACCCGGCAGTCACCAGAACAGCAGCCGCGACCGCGGCGAAGATCATCCTTCGGCACATTTCCGCTCCCTGACGCTTCGATCGGCATGTGCTCGACGAATACCCGCGACGGACCCCCGCAGAGCCGCACGAAGCTTGCGATCCCGTCAGGTTCGGTGTCACCGCTACCACCACGGGTACCTTGGGGGCCAAGCCGAACTTCAGCGCCGCGGCGGGTACCGCGTCACCGGTACCGGCCGCGGCCGCGCGGGAGCACGACCGGGAACGCAGCCGGGCTGACGACGCCGCACCGGCCGTGGCCGCGGCGGCGCCGGGGACGGCCGGTTGGCCCAGGCGTCGAACACGGGCACGAGCGCGGCCGGCACCAGGACGACCACGCCGGCGACCGGCTGGGCCAAGGCGATGAGCAGCGCGGCAACACAGACCAGCGGCACTGCCGCCAGCAGGCACCACGGATCGATCCGGCCGAAGCGGGCACGCCGGCGGCTCACCGCACACCACCCCGGCGCACCAGAGCGGCCCGAACTGTTGCCGTTGCCAACACTTGCCGTTCAGCTCCCCTCACCGCCGCGCGTGCGGCACAATGGAACCCATGACCCGCACGGAACCAGGCGACGATGTCGACACCCTCACCGACGCAGTGCTCACGGCATCCCGCCTGCTGGTCGGCATCTCGGTCAGCTCGATCAGCACGGCCGAGGACTCGTTGACGCTGCCGCAGTTCCGGCTGCTGGTCGTGCTGCACACCCGGGGCCCGCTCAAGCACGCCGACCTCGCCGACTTCCTGGGCGTCACCCCGTCCACGGCGAGCCGCATGGTCGACCGGATGGTCACGGCCGGCTTCGTCGACCGGCAGAACAGCCCGGTGTCGCGGCGCGAGATCGTCCTCGAACTCACTCGTGAGGGCGCTCGGATCGTCCGCAAGGTAACCGCGCGCCGGCGCAAAGAGATCGCCAAGATCGTCGCGAAGATGGCCGAAGGGCACCGGCAGCGGCTCGTCGACGCCCTCACCGCGTTCACCGAAGCCGGCGGCGAACCGCCCGTCGACGCGGCCCCGAAGCGATCTGGGGCTGACGCGGACACGTCCGCGAGGATCCCTGCGCTCACCGTCGCACTCTCGCCGCCAGACACAGCGCTCCGGCAGGCCGCAGGGCGAGCATGACCAGACCAGTGACGAGGTCGCTGACTGTCGTCTCCGGAGCCGGCGTCCCGACGTTGTACCCGAGGGCGAACGGCGCCATGACGAGCCACGCACCGATCAGCAGGCGCGCCACGTTGCCCGCCCGGCCCACGCTCACATCGATCAGCGAGAGCGCCCCGAGCACCACGAGGGCCGCACCGGCCAAGACATCGTTCCAGTAGCCGTTGAAGCCGTCGCCGGTGCGGGTTTGGTCGAGCACAAACGGCGACAGGGCCAGCCACGTCCCCGCGAGGAACGTCAACGCGTTCACCGTGGCGAACACGAGGCTGCCCTGCAACGCCTGCCCCGGACGCCGGTCGCGCAGCGCGCGCCGCTCGTCGGTGCCAGTACTCATCGCTCACTCACCCTCCCGCCGGTCGGTGCTTCCCCCACTCTGACTCACAACCGCCCTCAGGCACCTGACGATCACCTTGCGATCCGACACGAGCACGATATTTCGACAAGGTAACAGTTGCTCTGCCCAATGCTTGTGCTCGTGAGACGGGGGTAGCCGAAGCCCGACCATCGAACCGGGCGGTGAACCATGACGAACGAGACACTGCGTCAGCACCCCGACGAGACCGCGCTGACCACGTACCTGTGCGCGATCGCCGCCGAACTCGGACTGTCACCGGATGACACCGACTGTGAAGCGACCGATGTGACCTGCGGTTATGTCGAGTTCGCCGGCCAGTCACCCGACCACCCGTCGCGAGACATGGCACTTACCTGGGATCCGGCGAACGGCTGGCAGATCGCCACCACGGACGGCACTTCCAGCTCGCTGTGCGTGATCGCCACGCTCTCGCACGATGCCCGGCCGACACCGCACGCCGTCGCGGTGTTCGTGACCGACACGGTGGCCGCCCTCAGCGACCACGTCGTCCGCCGGACGGGCGCGACCGACCGCCTTACCGACCTGCTCGATCGCCACACTGGCCGGTCCACGAGAAACACACGAAGGAGGTAGGACATGACCCACGAGCCACGACCCACCACGAGGACCGCCGTCGGCGGAGACGGAGCGGAATACTCGTTCTGGCGAGAACACACCCACATCAACCTCAGCCCGGTCGCCGCACCCTCGATCCTCGGGCTGTTCGGGTTCGCCGTGTCCACCTTCATGGTCGCGGCCAACCTGGCGGGCTGGTACGGCGACGACACGACCACACCGCTGGTCCTGGCCCCCTTCGCGTTCACCTTCGGGGGCGTCGCGCAGTTCCTCGCCGCGATGTGGTCCTACCGCGCTCGCGACGCGCTCGCCACCGGCATCCACGGAGCCTGGGGCGCCTTCTGGCTCGCCTACGGCATCTACCAGCTCTTCGTCGGGCTGGGCGGCCTGCCCGGCACCTCGGCGAGCCCGGTCGCGGCAACCGCGTTCGGCTTCTGGTTCATCGGGCTGGCCGCGGTCACCTGGACCGGTACCTTCGCCGCGTTCGCCGAGAACGGCGCCGTCGGGCTGGTCCTGCTCACGCTGGCCACCGGCTCGACGCTGCTGGCTATCTCCCTGATCGCCGGCGTCGCCATCCTCGAGACGATCGCCGCGTACTTCCTGCTCGCCTCGGCCGCCCTGGCGTGGTACACCGCGAGCGCGATGGTGCTCGAAGCCGCCTACCGGCGCGTCGTGCTGCCGATGGGCAAGCTGGGACCCGCGCCGAACGCGCCCGGCCGGGCCACGTCTCGCGCGATCCAGTTCGAGCTCGGCGAGCCCGGCATCAAGGTGGGTCAGTAGCCCGAGCCGTGAGATAACGCGGATCCGGCGCCGGCAGCTCCTGCTCCGGGACCCCGGCCAGCAGGAGCTGCATGGCGTCGAAGTAGGGCGGTGCGGCAACCGTGCCACCGAACGCGCCGTGCGCGCAGCTGCCCAGGTGGACCGGCGGGCCCGGGCAGAGGGTGCTCTGGTCCGGACCGTCCGCGAAAACCATGGACGACACGGCATAGTCGTTGACCCCGCCGACGAAAGCGACTGACCGGTTGTGCTGTGTGGTACCGGTCTTGCCGAAGTCCGGCCGGTTCCAGCCCGCGGCTCGCGCGGCTGCTGCCGACGTGCCCGAGCGAGTGTCCTGGCTCAGCCCGGACAGCAGCGTGTCGGCGATTCCCACCGAGATCGCCCGCGCGCAGGGTTGCCGACGCACTGGAACGGCCCGGCCGTGGCGATCGGTCACCGAGAGGATCGGGTTCGGCGGGCACCACACGCCCCCGCTCATCAGCGTGGCGGAAACGTTCGCCATCTCCAGCGGGCTGTTGCCCAAGGTGAAGGACAACAGGCCCTGGAAGTATTCGGACTGCGGCTGGTTCCGTTGTGGGTCGGGCGATTTCGGAGCCGGAGCCTCACCCACGTCGTTGCTGGCCAAGGTCTTGCGCAAGCCGAGCCGTTTTGCCATGTCGATGACGGCGGGAACACCGACTTCCGACTCCAGCCCGACGAACGCGACGTTCGGCGAGGTCGCGAGTCCCCGGGCCAGCGTGATCGGATCCGGGTAGTCCCCCGAATTGTGGACGCGGTAGCAGGCACCGCCCCGCGTTGCGCCGGGCGGCGCGAAACAGCGGCTGTCCGGATTGGACAACGGCGTCTCGAGACCGGCTTGACCGCCTTCGAGCGCCGCCGCCGCGGTGAAGATCTTGAACGCCGACCCGGCGCCGAACTTGTCGCTGACGTCGGCGACGATGTTCGTCGCCCGCTCGCCGCGGCCGGCATCCGCCCCGAAGGAACGATTGGCGACCATCGCGAGCACCTCGTGGCTCTGCTCCCCCGGCCGGATGACGGCGAAGGTGTTGGCCACCCCGGGTTGCGCGGCGGGCACGTTGTCCTCGACCGCTTCCCGGGTCACGCGGGCGACCCGGGAGTCCATAGTGGTCTTGATCGTGTAGCCGCCGGTGGCGAGCTGGTCCGCGGTGAATCCGGCTTCTTGCAGGTAGCTCAAGGCGTAGTCGCAGAAGAATCCGGCGTCCGGCGCGGCACCCATGCACGTCCCCGGCGGCGTCACCGGTCCGTGCGGGAGCACGCCGAGCGGAGTGGCCTTCGCGGGCCCGGCCGCGGCCGGGGGCAACGAGCCCGCCGCCACCATGTCGTCGATGACGAGGTTACGCCGGGCGAGCGCGGCATCCGGGTGGGAATACGGGTTGTACGCGCTGGGGTTGTTGACCATTCCGGCCAGCAACGCGGCCTGCGGAACGGTCAGCTCGGCCGCTGTCCTGCCGAAGTAGCCCTTGGCGGCCGCGCCGACGCCGTAGACCTGGCCACTGAACTGAACGACGTTGAGGTAGCCGGCCAGGATCTGGTCCTTGGACAGCCGCTGTGTCAGCTGCACGGCCATCTTGGCTTCGCGCAGTTTGCGCGCGATCGTGTCCCGCCGATCTTCCTGCTGCGCGGCCGGATCGCGCCGGTGCACCACGTGGATGAGGTAGTTCTTGACGTACTGCTGCGTGATGGTGGAGGCGCCTTGGCGCGGTCCGCCGGTGGCGTTGTTGATCACCGCTCGCAGGATGGCGCGGGGGTCCACCGCGCCTCGTCGTAGAAGCCGCGGTCCTCGACCGCGATGATGGCGGCCTTCAGGGTCGTGGCGATCTGCCGCGCGGTCACGGGAAGCCGGTACTGCTCGTACAGCGTCGCAATCGGCTTTCCGTCGCGGTCGGTCACCGTGGTCGCCAATGGCGGAGCGACCGAAGCCAGGTCCGCGGTCACGGCGTCGACCGAGTCACTGACCTGGTTGGACACCAGACCCGCGCCGAGCGCGGCCGGCGCGGCGATGCCCGCCACGAGAACCCCGGCGAGCACGCACAGTGTGAGGAACCGGCTGAACCTGCCAGGACGCATCATCCGCTTCAGGCCGAGCGGCTCGCCCGGGACCAGATCGACGAGGTCGACGCCAGCTGCTCCGCCTCGGCCGCCGCGCGGTTGTGTCTGGCAGCGGCGTCCGGATCGCCGTCGTCCAGTGCGGACACGGCGGCTGCCCGCGCATGGCAGGCCTCCGCGCGGCGGGCCGCGGCGTGCGCGCGATCGATCGCGTCGACCCACTCCGGCGAGTGGCGCCCGTGACGGCCGGCCTCGGCTCGCGCTTCGGCGGCCAGCGCCAGCTCGTCGTACGCCATGGCGTGCAGCTCGGCGATGCGCGCCCAGGACTGGTGATCACCCTCCGGCGAGACGGTGGACGAGCGGATTCGCTCGGCGTGCTGGCGCAGCCGCAAGACGTCAGGGTTTCCGTCCGGGATCACCGGTACCGGCAGTTCGGCCACGCGCTCGGATCGACCGCGGACAGCACTGATCGTCACTGTGTCATCACCTTCTCGTCTGATGTCGCACAACTCCCCTCGACCACCCTGACACAGCCGGGCCGCCGGCCAACTGACGAACGCCTTACGATTGACGCACCGCCCTCAACAGTTCGCTCAACCAACATTTGCATTCCGCGGTTGCTATCGTCGAAGCATGTCGACGCGCCTGCTGCTGGTCGAAGACGACGCACTGATCGGCGAAGCCCTCGAACTCGCGCTCGCGGACGAAGGCTTCTCCGTGGTGCGCGCCGAGACCGGCGAAGATGCCCTCGACCTGCTCGGGAACACGACCGTGGACGTGGCTCTGCTGGACCTGATGCTGCCGGGCATCGACGGCCTGACCGTGTGCCGGAGGCTGCGGGACCGCGGCGACCTGCCGATCATCGTCATCACGGCACGCACGGGCACCCGGGACGTCATCGCCGGTCTCGAAGCGGGAGCGGACGACTACGTCACGAAGCCACTCGTCGCCGGCGAGCTCGCGGCGCGCATCCGCGCTCTGCTGCGGCGGACCGCGCCGGCACGGCCCACCCGGTTCACGATCGGTGGCTTGGAGATCCGGCCGGACGAAGAGTCCGTCCAGCGCGACGGGAAAGCCATCCACCTCACCCGGACCGAGTTCCGGCTGCTGTCCGAGCTCGCCGCCGCCGACGGTAAGGTGGTGACCCGGGAGCAGCTGCTGCAGCGGGTCTGGGGACATGACTACTTCGGCGACACGCGCTTGCTGGACGTGCACGTCCGCCGGCTGCGCCGCAAGATCGAGCCTGACCCGGACGAACCCAGTGTGGTGCTGACCGTGCGTGCCAGCGGGTACCGCGTCACCCCGGAACCATGACGGCCACGGCGCACCGGAGAACGCGCGCCGGTCTGCGGCGGTTGTCGTTGCGCTGGCGGGTGTCGATCGCGTTCGGGCTCGGGCTCGCCCTGGTCATGAGCGTGCTGGGGGTCGCGACGTGGCATCTCACAACCGGCTACATGCTCAACCAGCGGGAACAGAGCGCCACCCGTCAGGCGGAGGTCAACGTCCGGCTGATCACCGCCTCGCTGCAGCGGCACTCGACCGGCCTCGGCGACCTGCTGACTGGGCTCGCCACCGGCCCCGACTCCACGATTCTCGTCTCCCGTCCCACCGGCTGGCTCAGCAGCGGTCGCCCGGTCGAGCCCGCGGCCCTGCCCAGCGGCTTGCTGGAGGCGGCCCGGAACGGAGTCACCGCGCGCCAGCGATTCACCGCGCACGGCCTACCGGTCCTGGGCGTCGCCATGCCGATCGGCGTCGAGGGCAGCCTCTACGTCGAGCTCTACCCGCTCGTCGAACTGGACCGGACCTTCCGCTTCCTCAGCACCCTCCTCGTCGCCGGGACCGTGCTGTCCGCCTTTTTCGGGGCCGCGCTCGGTGCCTGGACCAGCCGACGCGCCCTCCGTCCGCTGACCGCCCTCACGGCCGCGGCTTCCCGGGTCGCACGCGGTGATCTCAGCGCGCGACTGCCTGAGCAGACCGACCCGGACCTGGCGCCCTTGGCCGGCAGCTTCAACACGACCGCCGCCGCGCTCGAAAACCGGGTCCGGCGGGACGCCCGGTTCACCGCGGACGTCAGCCACGAGCTGCGATCGCCGCTCACGACGATGGTCAACGTCGGCGAGGTGCTCGAACGGCGTCGTGACGCGATGCCCGCCGCCGCGCAGCAAGCCCTGCGGCTGCTGCTGTCCGAGCTGCACCGGTTCCGGCGCATGGTGGTCGACCTGCTGGAGATCTCGGTCGCCGAGCATGACGACGTCACCGAAAGCACCGAACTGGTCGACCTCGGTGACCTCGCCCGCAATGTGGTCGCCAGCCGCCCGGACAGCGCGGTGCCGGTGCAGATGTCGCTGGGCGACAACCCTGAACCACCACTTGTCCGGGTGGACCGCCGCCGGCTCGACCGCGTGGTCGCGAACCTGCTCGACAACGCCGATCGCTACGGCGGCGGACCAGTTGCCATCACGATCAGCCGCGCGGACGGACGCGCGCGGCTGGAGGTCGACGACGCCGGCCCTGGTGTCCCGCCGGCGTTGCGCGAACGGATCTTCGAGCGCTTCGCCCGTGGGCTGCACAGCGGACGCCGCAGTCACGACGCGGGCAGCGGTCTCGGCCTGGCCATCGTCGCCGACCACGTCCACCGCCACGGCGGCGACGTCCACGTCGAAGACCGCCCGGGTGGTGGAGCGCGATTCGTCGTCGAACTGCCGGAGGTCACATGAAACCGCTGTTCTGCGCCGCCGCGGCAACGGCCTTGTTCGGGCTGGCCGGCTGCGGCGTCAGCGTCGAAGACGAACCCACCGCCGTCACGACCCCAGTGCCGACGGCGACTCCGACCTTCACGAGCAAACCGGCGTCACCGACGCCGTGCCCGCCGCCGTCCGGATCGTCAGCCAGTCGTCAGGTCCAGCCGGCGCCGCCGACCTCACAATGAACGTGAGGTCGTCAGGAGGGAGCTCGATGACTGTAGAGAGCCACCAGGCCGAAGACATCATCGTCGAAGTCAGCGACTGGCTGAGCGGCGAGTTCGCGTCACGCCTGCCGGAGGACGTCATCGCGGACATCGTCCGAGGAGCACGTGCCGACCTGCAAGGGCAGATCGTCCCCGAGTCGCTCGGCGAGTTGCTTCACCGGCTGGCGCGCTTCCGGGTCCTTCGCACGATCGGCAGCCGCTGAGGGGTTCCGTCAACGCGGCGCCTCGCCGGGGCAGCGCCGCCAGCGGACCACGCCGTCGACGCAGGTCGCGCGCCAGACCGGAGCGGTCGACTGGCATTCCCAGGTCGTCAGGAGCGGGCCCGCCGATGCGCGGCCGCGCACCACGCTGCCGAAAACCCGCATCGGGTCATGTCTGCCCGCGACACGCATCCAGGACGGACATACCGCGTCGGGCAACCTGCGCTCGACCCACGCTCGTGCGGCCCCTTGGCTGGTGTGTTCGGATTCGACGACGCAGGCGAAGGTTTCGCCGTCGTCGGTGACGAGCTTGATCGACGCTCTCCAGCGAAGCGGCCGGACACAGCGTCGGCACGGTTCGAACACCTCGTCCATGGCTGTCATAGTCGCCGAGAAAGGCGTTGCCGAGCGGGATGTTGACGAAACTCACGCGGGTTCGTCAGGAAATCGTCAGGTGGCGAAACGTTTCACGACGCGGGCATCCGGCAATTCTCAGGACAAGGGGGTGCCGTTTTCGTGTGTGACGCGGGAGGCGAGATGACACGAACGAAACCCGCATGCCTGGCACTGCTCGTCGCTCCAGTGGTCCTGATGGTGTCCGCCTGTGGGGGCGGTAGCCCCACACCGGCAGCGAGCAGCTCGGCCCCCTCGCCCGCCGAACCCACGCCGCTCGCCACCGCGACAACAGCGTCGTCAAGCAGTTCTCAGCCGACCCCGTCCAGGACGGCGACGGAGACCGGCACAGGTCTGTGTAAAGCCGGCGACGTCGCGCTCAGCCTGGGCCAGGGCGATGCCGCTGCCGGATCGGTGTACCGGCCGCTGCTCATCAGGAACGTCAGTGCAAGACCTTGTGTCATGCAGGGCTTTCCCGGAGTTTCGTACGTGGCAGGCGACGACGGTCACCAGGTCGGCGAAGCCGCCTTCCGCGAAGGCGCCAAAGGCGCGCCGGTGACCCTGGCCCCCGGCGCGACCGCGGCCGCCGACATCCAGTTCGTCAACGTGCACAACTACGACCCGGCGGCCTGCCGGCCGACGCCGGTCCGAGGCTTGCGCATCTACTTACCGCAAGAAACCGCGTCGAACTTCGTCCCCGCACCCGGTACCGGCTGCGCCGGGACGGCGGTTCCCGACCACCAGCTTTCGGTCAAGGCGGTCCGTCCCGTTTGAGGTTTTCAGTCGGCAGCCCGGGTGAGACCGGCGCCTCCTGGACGATTGGCTCGACGGCAGGGCGCAGTTACCCACGCTCGGCCGACTTCGCGACGATGCCGGCCATCAGCTCGCGATCGCGTTCGACACGCCCTCCCGCAGGCTTCCGGTGTCCGGATTCTCGGCCTGGGCATCAGCTACCGCGTCGGGTGAATGACTCATCCGCCGTACGTAGCCCGTCCGGAACCCGCCGGGGCGTCGGTTTCCTACGTGGCGTTTTCGGCGAGGATCGCGGTCAGGTCGATGCCTCCGTCGACGACAGAACCGGCGAGGTCGGTCAGTCGCAGATGCCGGGCGCGTGCATAAGTCCGCAGCCGGGCGAACGCGTCGTCCGTCGAGATCCCGCCGCGCTCGGCGAGCACGCCTTTGGCCTGCTCGATCACGACCCGGCTGTGCAGCGCGGTCTGCAGCTGGCCGGCCAGGACGTCCCGCTGTTCGATGGTGCGGTGCTGGAGGATCCCGATGGTCGCTACGTCGGCGAGAGCCTGGCCGAGGTCGATGTCTTCCGGCTCCGGTGCACCGGGCTCGACATCGAGCAAGGTCAGTACACCGATGATCTGGTCACGCAAGCGCATCGGCAGGGCATGCGCTGCTCGGAACCCGCACTCACGGGCGGCGGCGGTGAACCGCGGCCACCGGCTCGTCTCGGTCGTCAGGTCGGTGCAGAACACCGGCCGGCCGGACCGGACGCAGTCGATGCAGGGCCCGTCCTCGGTCTCCACCGCGAACAACTCCAGCAGTTCGGCTCGCTGGGACGAGGTGGCCACCAACCGGAAGCCCCCTCGGGGTCGACCAGGATGACGCCGGTCGCGGCCACCCCGAGCAGGCCCGGGCACTGCTCAGTGAGCATGTCGAGGAAGTCGACGACGTCGAAGTCGGCGACCAGGGTGTCGGCGAGCCGGACGAACGCACGCGAGACGCGCGCTTTCCCGCTCGCCCACCGCCGGGCCCGAGCCGTCTGCCATACGTCAACTCCGCGCGAGTCCTGTGTCGTGCTCCTGTCGGCACCAGAATGCCCGGACCCGGCCTCCGGGAACCATCAGGGGGCGCCGACGCCCGTCGAGCGGGTCGGGACGGCTGGGCCTAGGGTGAGTAACCCTGAGGCGAGACGGGAGTGGCGCCGTGAGCAACGATCGGCGGCAGCACCTGCGCCGGTTGCTCGCCGCCGACGGTCAGGCAGACCTGCGCGTCGACCGGATCTGCGACGCCTGCGTCACGGCCCTCGACATCTCCGGCGCGGGCGTCACGGTCCTCAGCAAGGCCCCTGGTAGCGGAAGCGAACACCACCGCGGGCTGGTCCACGCCAGCGACCCCGTCAGCGCCCGGCTCGAAGACCTGCAGCTCACCGTGGGCGAAGGTCCCTGTGTGGACGCCTTCGCCACCGGCGGCCCGATCCTGGTGCCCGACCTGGCCGCCGCTCTCTCACGGTGGCCGGCGTTCGGCTCGGGCGCGGCCGGGCTCGGTGCCGCGGCGGTGTTCTCCTTTCCGCTGCAGGTCGGTGTGGTCCGACTCGGCTCACTCGACCTCTACCGCGATCGCCCGGGCTTGCTCACCCACGAGCAGGTGACCGACGCGCTGCTGCTGGCCGACCTGGCCACCCAGGCGGTCGTCGACCAGCTCGACGGGCACGCCACCAGCGACCTGACCTGGCTGGCCGACTCGCACGTCGAAATTCACCAAGCCGTCGGCATGGTGAAGATCCAGCTCGACGCCACCACGGACGTGGCCCTGCTGCGGCTTCGCGGGTACGCCTTCAGCCAGGGGCTGACGCTGAGCCACGTCGCCCGCCAGGTGGTGGCCCGCACGCTCCGGTTCACCCCGACCGAGGAACCTGCATGATGGTCTGTGACGAAAGGCGAGTGGCATGAACACGACCCCGGACCAGCGGCTGGCCCGCACCTTCGTCACGCTCGCCGACACCCTGGTCGCCGACTTCGACGTCCTGGACTTCCTCGCCGTGCTCGCCGAGCGCTCGGTCGAGCACCTTGCCGTTGACGCCGCCGGCGTCATCCTGTCCGACCAGCGCGGCGGCTGGCGCCCGGCCGCGGGCTCGTCCGAGCGCGCCGACCTCGTCGAGCTTTTCGCCGCGCAGACGCGGCAAGGCCCGTGCTTCGACTGCCTCGCCGTCGGCGAGGCGGTCACCAGCGCCGACCTGAGCGCGCCCTCGCAGCTGCGCCGCTGGCCGCGGTTCGCGCCGGCGGCGCTGGACGCCGGGTTCCGCGCGGCCTCGGCGGTGCCGATGCGGCTGCGCGACCAGACCATCGGCGCGCTGACCCTGCTCAACCACGACCCGGTGGAGCTGAACGCCGACACGATCGCCGTCGGGCAGGCCCTGGCGGACGTGGCCACGATCGGGATCCTGCACCACCGCGCCGCCGGACGCGGCGAGCTGCTCGCCGAGCAGCTCGAGGCCACCTTGCAGCACCGGATCGTCGTCGAACAGGCCAAAGGCGTCCTCGCCGAGTACGGCGGCCTCGAGATGCACGACGCCTTCACCCTGCTGCGCGAATACGCCCACGAACGGCAGCGGCGCTTGTCCGATGTCGCCCGCGACCTCGCCGAAGGCACCCTGCGCGCCGACGAGATCACGGCTGGTCGCATCGGATGACGCGCCGCTCGTGACGCGTTACGCTGTGATCACCGCGCCGAGAGGGCCCAGACCACGCGCTCGCGACGATCACCGTTCGACAGCCGGCCCGCTTCGCTGGGCCGGTGCGCAGGAGCTGATCGTGGACCACTCCGAATATCGCGATGTCATCAGACCACACCCCGAAATCCGTCTTTCCCCGTCGCCGCTGCGGCTCACCACGACCCGGCAACGAGATGCCGTCATCCTCACCGCGGCCGGAGAGATCGACGTCTCCACCATCCGTTTCCTGAGCGATGCGCTGGCCGACGCCATCGCCCAGAGGCCACCCCTGCTCGTCGTGGACCTGACTCCGGCCACCTTCCTCGCCTGCTCCGGCCTGACGGTCCTGATGGCGGCGCACCACCTCGCCGGCGCCCGGACCCGCTTCGCCGTGGTCGCCGGTTCGCGGCCCTCGTGGCGGCCCATGCACCTCACGGGCGTGGACCGGCTGCTGACCGTGCTCAAGCAGCTCGACGACGCGCTGCTCAACGCTGCCCCGATGGTGGTGCGGACGGTGGTCGCGGACGCCGCGATCCTGGTGACCGCCACGGGCCGGGCGCAAGCCGGCTCCGGCGCGGAGCTGAGGCGGGAACTCCGGCAAGCATGCGAGCTGTCCCGCGGCATCGTCCTGCTCGACGTGCAGCCCTGCACCCTTCCCAACGCCGAGATCGTCCGCAGCGTGCAGGCCGCGGTCCAGGACGGAGCGCGCCACTGCGGCGTACGTGTCCTGACTGCCGACGAAAGCCTGCGGGCAGCACTGGACGCCGCGGGCATCACGCACTGCGTCTCGGCCGGGCCGAGCCGGTGATCGGCATGGCGACCCGGCACACAACCGAACCACCGTGGATCCGGTGCCCCGAAGTCAGCGACGCCGACCGCATCCTCGACATGGTGTACGTCGTCGCCCGGCGCACCGGCCGCTCGCCGAAGGCGTCCGCTCGTCTGTGCACACGTCTGGTCTCCGAGCTGGCCACCTCGACAACCCTCGCGGTGTCCGCGCCCGGCAGCCGGCAGGCAGCCGCGCGGCACGTCCGGGTCGCCGTGGCGACCGCGCTGCGCGTTCGGAGCCGCCGCTGTGACACGAAGGTGTTCGACGACGCGCTGGCCGAAGCTGTCGCCCGTGACGAGCTCGCGCTGCTGCCACCCCGCCAGCGGTTCACCGTCTGGTCGATCGCAGTGAGCCACCGGCAGGTCGCCGAGGTCGTCGCGCAGACCGGCTGGACGCGCTCCCAGGTCCTGCGTCTGCTCAACGCCGGGTTGTCGACGATCACCAGATGGGGCACGAAACCGGTTTGACGGGAGCGCGGCCGGGAATCCGGTTCCGGTAGTGAGTGGCCGCCCCAGTCCCCGGTGCCGCAGGACTCGGGAAGGACTCGCATGACTGTGTCTGCTGCGCGCGACGACGCCGGTCTCCGGGCCACGTCACGCAACGACTTCGGTGCCCTGGGCCGCCTTGTCCGGGGCGAGGGTCTGCTTGAACGCCGCTATGGCTACTACGCCGCGAAAATCAGCCTGACGTTGCTTGTCTTCGCCGGCGGCTGCGCCCTGTTCGCCATGGTGGGGGACTCGTGGTGGCAGCTGCTCACGGCGGCGTTCTTCGCCGTGATGTTCGCGCAGGTGGCGTTCCTGGGTCACGATGCCGGGCACAACCAGATCTTCCGCACCGGCCGCGCGAACGACCGCGCCGGCTACGCGTTGGGCGGGATCATCGGGATGAGCTACGGCTGGTGGATGGGCAACCACACCCGGCACCACGCCAACCCCAACCACGAAGGCGACGACCCCGACATCGACATCCCGTTGCTGGCCTTCACCCATGGGCAGGTCGAGGAGAAGAACGGGTTCGTGCGCTGGACGTCCCGGCATCAAGCAGCCTTTTTCTTCCCGTTGCTGCTGCTGGAAGGACTGAGTCTGCACTGGGCGGGGATCCAGGCGGTGTGGCACAACGAGGTCAAGCACCGCCGGCTCGAAGCGGTCCTGCTGGCCGCGCATTTCGGGCTCTACCTCGGCGCGGTGTTCGTCGTGCTCTCCCCGCCGGTGGCGCTGGCGTTCATCGCCGTGCACCAGGGGTTGTGGGGTGTCTACATGGGCTGCTCGTTCGCACCGGGACACAAGGGCATGCCGACCTACACCGACAAGACCCAGCTCGACTTCCTGCGCAAGCAGGTGCTCACCAGCCGCAACGTCCGCGGCCGCCGGTGGGTCGACTTCGCCCTCGGCGGGCTGAACCACCAGATCGAGCACCACCTGTTCCCCAGCATGCCGCGGCCCAACCTGCGCCGGGCGCAGCCCGTGATCCGCGGGTTCTGCGCGGACCGCGGGATCGACTACGCGCAGTGCGGGCTGCTGAAGACGTACTACCACGTCCTGCACCACCTGCACGAGGTCAGTGCACCGCTCCGCACCGGCCCGGCACGGACTCCGATGAGGGCGGTGCCTGGCGGCTCAGCCCGGTCGGGGCCGGGAGGAGCTTGAGATGGCGTTGGACGACCGAGCCACTGACCAATGCGGTGGTGCGCCCGCCCCGCCACCCGGCCGAGGCACCTTGTCTCCCGTTTCACCCGGCGCTACCCCCTTAGAGAACGGACCGTTCACTAGAGGGGTGAGTTCGCCATCGTGTCCAAGCGACCGGCGGCTCCGCTCGGAGCACAGCCGGACCCCGTCCGACCACTGACGAGCTTCGGGCGGACGGATGTGGCCACGGCCGGCGGCAAAGGAGCCAACCTGGGCGAGCTCATCCACGCCGGCCTGCCCGTTCCCGACGGATTCGTCGTCACGACCGACGCGTACGCAGCAGTCGTCGATGGCCTCAACTTGTCCGGCACAAGTGAGCCGGCGCGCGACGTCGTCGAGGCAGCCGCTGTGCCGCCCCTGCTGCGTGCGTCGATCATCACCGCCTACGCCGAACTCGGGGGTGGTGCGGTGGCCGTGCGGTCGAGCGCGACCGCCGAGGATCTGCCCGGCGCCGCCTTCGCCGGCCAGCAGGACACCTACCTCAACATCGTCGGCGAACACGCCCTCGTCGACGCCGTTCGCCGGTGCTGGGGCTCGTTGTGGACCGACCGGGCCATCGCCTACCGCGCCCGCCTGGGTATCGACTCGGCACAGGTGCGCATCGCCGTGGTCGTCCAGCGCATGGTCGCCGCCGACGCGGCGGGGGTGCTGTTCACCGCCGACCCGGTGAGCGGCCGCCGGGATACCGTCGTCGTGGACGCCTCACCCGGGCTGGGTGAGGCCGTCGTGTCCGGCCAGGTCACCCCGGACCACTACGAACTCGACGCGAGCGGGCGGGTCCGTGAGTTCATGCGGGGCCGCCGCGAGGTCGTGCTCCGCGCGGCCGCGGGCGGCGGAGTCGCGCACGCCGCGGGCGAGGAGACCACAGGACCCTCGTTGACCTCGGAGAACCTCGTCGAACTCACCCGGCTGGGCCGGGCGGTCGCCGCTCACTTCGGACGGCCGCAGGACATCGAGTGGGCCGTGCTCGGCGACCGGGTCCAGCTCGTGCAGGCACGCCCCATGACCGCGCTGCCCCCACCCCCGGTGCGGCTCAACCGCGTCCAGCGGCGGCTCGCCTCGGTCCTGCTCGACTACCTGCCCGTGCGGCCGTACCCGATCGACATGAGCACCTGGGTCGCCCACGGCCCGATCGACATGATGGCGCGGATCGCGGCCCGGTTCGGTATCCGGAACGTCTTCGGCGGTGCCTTGCACGAAGACGAATACGGTGTGGTCGACCGGCTCCTGCCGCAGTCCCCCAGGCCCACGGTGGCCGCGCTGCGCAGTCCGTTCCGGTTGGCGGCTCTCGCCCGCCGCTACGACCCGGGCCGCTGGACGGCCGATCGCCGCTTCACCGAGTTCCTCGCCGAAGTCCGCGAACTCGACGCGGCCGACCTGACGTCGCTGCCCTGGCGCCAGCTCGTCGCCATGCCCCGGCAGGCGATGAAGCTGCTGGCGCCGATCCGCGAACTCCGCGTCGATTACCTGCCCGGAACCGGCGTCGCATTGCTCCGGTTGTACCTGGCGCTCCGGTTTCTTCGGAGGGCCGCGCTGTTTCAGGACGTTCTGCTCGGCGCGAACACTCGTACCGCGGACGCGAACCGCGCGCTGGAAGCCCTCGCCGAACGAGCCCGGGAGAACCCGAAGCTGGCCGCGGCGGTCCGCACGGCCGAGCCGGACGCGCTGGCCACGTTTCCCGAGTTCGAGGTCGCTTTGGCCGAGTACCTGGCCGAGTACGGACATCGGGAGACCGTCAGTCCCGTGCTGGTCACGACACCGACCCAGCACGACGCACCGGACGTCGTGCTGGGATTGATCAGCACCCTCGCCGCCAGTACTCCGCGACCGCCCGTCTCCCACGACCCGATGGCCGGCCTGGCCACCCATCCGCTGCTGCGGGACCGGCGACGCCGAGCCCGCGTCGAGCGCTGGATCGGCGCCGCCCGCGCCGGGATCGCGTTCCGCGAAGACAGTCACTTCTACTTCCTGAAGCCGTTGCCCGCCTTGCGCCGGTCGCTGCTGGAGATCGGCGCGCGCCTGCACGACGCGGACGTTCTCGACCGGCCGGAGGACGTGTTCCACCTCAGGCTCGAGGAACTCGAGCCGCTCACCGATCCCACCTCCGCGACCGGCGACCTGCGCACGAAGGTCCGGTCACGTGCTGCCCGGCGCGACGAACTCACCGGCGTCCGGCTGATCGACCCGGCAGCGGTGTTCCCGCCGACCGGCGCCGAGGGTGACGCGCTGGTGTCCGGGACGCCTGCCGGCAGCGGCACCGTGACCGGTCCGGTGCGGGTGATCCGCGAACCGTCGCAGTTCGGTTCGCTCACCACCGGCGACGTCCTCGTCTGCCCGTACACGAATCCCGCGTGGACGCCCCTGTTCGCCCGCGCCGCCGCGGTCGTCGTCGACTCGGGCGGCGCGGCGTCCCACGCCGCCATCGTCGCCCGCGAGTACGGCATCCCGGCGGTCATGGGCACCGGCTCCGGAACCCGCGTCCTCAGCGACGGGCAGCAGGTCGTCGTCAACGGCAGCACCGGCCGCGTGACGGCCGCCCCGCCGGGATGAGCGACCACCGCAGCCGGCCGCGGCGTCGTGGCGAGCGGCTCAACACCGCCATCTTCCAGGCGACGCTGGACGAACTCGCCGAGGTCGGCTACGCGAGACTGACGATGGAGGGGGTCGCCGACCGCGCCGGTGTCGGCAAGGCTTCGCTGTACCGCCGGTGGACCGGACGCATGGAGCTCGTGTTCGACGCCGTCCAGAGCGTCTCTCCCGATCCCGCTGACCCGCCGGACACCGGGTCACTTCGCGGCGACCTGCTCGCGTGGTTGCGCAGCGTCACCCGGCTGCTCGCCGGCCCGGCCGGCGAAGCCCTGCGCGGTCTCGTCGGTGATGCCCTGGCCGACGCGGACCGCACCCAGCACCTGCGGACGTCCTCGCACGGCATCGGCCGCCGGGCGATGACGGAAATCAGCCGCCGAGCCGTCGAGCGCGGCGAAATCCGCCCCGGATCGGTCACGCCCGTCCGGCTGGACGTCGCGCAGGCGATGGTGCGTCACCACTTCCTGTTCCGGGAGCGGGTGATCCCCGACGAAGTCGTCGTCCAAGTCGTCGACGAGGTGGTCATCCCGCTTCTGCGCTCCCCAGCAGCCGACATTGACGACCCGGCGTCGGCCGGCCCCTGAGGTACGGTGCTCGAAGATCGTCCGCACACAGGAGCAGCACCGTGTCAGCCAGCCATTGGGTCAAGGTCCCGGTCGGGCCGCAAAGCCGGCGGTGGAACACCGCACCGGTCGAACGGACGATCCTGGTGGTCGTCCACACGGTGACCGCGCTCAACCGGCTGCAGGACCTGCTGACCGTGTTCGATTCGGACCGGCGCGTCCAGCTCGTCTACACGATCCCCGGCGCTTCCGCGATCGAATCCGGCGTGGAACGCGAACTCGCCCGGCTCGGCGCCGCACTGCTGTCGTGGCAACAGGCCCTCGCCACCGAATTCGACCTGGCAATTTCAGTACACAATAGTGGCAACCTCCATGACATCGCCGCGCCGCTCGCCGTACTGTCCCACGGAATTGGCTACACTAAATACTCCAGCCGGAAGCCGGAAGCCGGAAGCCGGAAGCCGGAAGCCGGAAGCCGGAAGCCGGAAGCCGGAAACCGGAAACCGGAAACCGGAAACCGGGACGTCTATGGTCTCTCCGCCCAGTGGCTCCTCCACGGCGGATCCGTGGTTCCGAGTGCGATCATCCTGTCCCACGAGGCGGAACTTGAGCGCCTGGCTGCCACGGTTCCGGCAGCGACTGCGGCTGCGGTCATCGCCGGTGATCCGTGTTTCGACCGGCTTGCCGCCAGTTACCGATCACGAGACACTTACCGGAAGACACTCGGCGCGGACGCGAACACGAGAATTGTCTTCGTATCATCCACATGGGGGCGCAATTCTCTTTTCGGCCGCTTCCCCGAGCTGATCGCCCGCGTACTCGCCGAACTCGACCTCGACAACCATGTCGTGTGCACGGCCCTTCACCCCAACATCTGGTACGCCCACGGTCCCGCCCAGATCGAACTCTGGCTCGGTGACTGCCTGCGCGCCGGGCTGCGCCTCGTCCCGCCCGCCCGCGGCTGGCAGCAAGCACTGCTCGCGGCCGACGTCGTGCTCGGCGACCACGGCGCGGTCACCGGCTACGCCGCCGCGTTGGGCAAACCCACCCTGCTCGCCACCTTTCCGCAGGACGACGTCGTGGCCCGCTCGGCGATCGGCGCACTCGGCCGGACCACCCCGCACCTGGACCAGCACCGGCCCTTGGCGGTCCAGCTCGACGAGATCATCGCGGCGCCTCACGGCGATGGCGAAGTCCGCCGCCTCGCCACCTCGGTCCCGGACGAGTCGGCTGCCCTGCTTCGCAGCACTTTCTACGGTCTGATGAACCTGCCCGAACCGTCGACCGCGGCCCTGCTCCCCAGCTATCGCGCGGTCGACCTGGCGCCCCTGCGCGACGAAGTCAGGGCTTGGTGGGCCGTCACCGAAGTGCTCGACGAGAACTCCGTCCGGCTCCGTCGGTGGCCCGCCGATGTCACCTCGCCGCGGGGAGGACCGCCGGAGCCGCTGGACGGTCACCTGGTCGTCGCCGACGATCATCCTCGGCGCGACCTCTACGGACTCGCCGCCGTGGTGCTCGCGGCGCCGACCGGCCCGCCGCCGGCCGAGGTGTTCGCGGCCCACCCGGTCTGCCGTCTCGTCGTGCAACGCGTCGACCTCGTGCACTGCCGTGTCGTCACGCGGGCGGGCGGCACAGCGCTCCTGCGCAGTTCGCGCCCCGACGTGGCCGAGGCAGCGGCCGCCGCTCTAGTGTCCTGGGTGGACGCCGGCAAAAGCCTGGACTCACTACCCAAGATCCTGGTGGGACCGCACACCGTCGAACTCACAGCCGGTCGTCAGTGACGAGATCCCGTTCGACGTCGTCCTCGCGGGGATCCCCCAGCTCCGCGAAGTGCTCACGAGCCTGTTCGAGCGCGCGGCGCGCAACTGCCGGATCGGGATGGCTCCTGCCGAACTGGTGCCAGGCGGCGGCCGCTTGACGAGTGAGCCCGTCCGCGGTGAACAGTTCCGCCGCCGCGCGAAGAGCTTCGACCGCGCGCTCGCGAGCGTCGAGCGTGGCTCCGAGCACCAGGAGGCACTTCGCCTGGTTCTCACGCTCGCCGGAGACGGTTTCGAAGTAGGCCAGGGCACGAGCGGCCGCGGCACGGGCCGCTGCCGCGTCATCAGCTTGCCGGTGCGCGCGGGCCCGCTGCAGGTCAAGCAGAGCCCGCATCCGCATGGCCTGCTCAACCGGGATCGCCGCGCCCGACGCGTCCACGACGCGCTCGGACTCGTCGTAATACGCGAACGCCCGCTCGAGGTCGCCTTGTCGGGCGGCCACTTTGCCAAGCCATTCCAGGTTCGACTGCTCCCCCAGGGCGTGCCCGGCCGACCTCGCCGCGGCGAGCGACGATTCGAAGTCGGCGCGGGCCCGTTCGAGATCGCCGACGGCGATCCAGGCCGCACCGCGCTGGTTCGTCAGCTGCATGATCGCCGCCTGGTCACCGGCCCGTTTCGCGGCAGCCAAGCCAATCCTGTGGCTCTCCAGCCATGCCGTGGTGTGCCCGTGCATGTGCAGGAACTTGAAGAGGGCGACGCAGAGCTGCCAGGCGACATCATTCCGTTCCACCAGATCAGCGGCGCCGACGCAGGCGACGACGGTGCGCCACTCCGCCTCGAACCAGCTGATCGCGTCGTCCCTCGCCGGCAACGGCTCCGAGGAGGCGGCCACGGCGGCGAAAACCGGACCGATCCGCCATCGTCCCGACAACGCCGCGTCCCGGAAGGCCGCCTCACGCAGGTACCATTCCGCGACTTCCGCGATGATCGCGTCCCGGACTTCGCTGTCCTCGTCGTCGAAAGCTCGCAGCCGGGCGTGTTCGCGGACGACGGTGTGGAAGGCATAACGGCCGCTTGCGTCGTCGTAGCTCAACAGCGAGGCGTCGACCAGCTCGTCGAGCAGTTCCGTCGCGGACAGGTCGTCGACCCGGCAGCTGATCGCGGCCGCGGCCGGCGTGAAGCTCGCCCCCGGGATGAGCGCCACCCGCCGATACGCTCGGCGGCACGAGTCTTTGAGCCCGTCGTAGGCGAGCTTGAGCGACGACGCGACCGGCTGCGTCACGTCCAGGTCCAGCAGAGCGGCACGGGACCGCCGGACCCTGGCGACCAGCGGTTCGGCCGCCCTGGCCCGGCCGAGCAGGTGGGCCGCGATCAGCCGGATGAGCAGCGGGTGCCCGTCGCAGAGATCGCCGAGCTCGTCGACCAGCTCCGCGTCCAGCTCGCCGGCGGTCGGCCCGAGACTGGCGAGCAGCAGCTGCCTGGCCTCCTGCTCCGGCAAACCGTCCAGGGGAACCGCCAAGAAACCGTGCGGATAGAGCCTTCGCAAGGCGCGGCGGCTGGTCACGAGCACCACGGCGTCGGGCGCCGCGTCCGGGATGAGCGGCTCGACCTGTTCGGCCGCGATCACGTCCTTGACCAGCAGCACGAACCGACGGCCGGCTGCCTTGCGCTGGTAGGTGTGCGCGCGTTCGACGTCCGCGCCGGGGAGATCCGCTTCGGCGAGCCCGAGACCGCGCAGCGCCTGACCCAGCACATCCCCCATCGGGACGGCCTGACCGTCCGCTGCGCTCGCCTGCACTTCCACGTAGGCGCAACCGGGGTCCCGCAGCCGGTCATCGCACACTTCGGCGGCGAGGCTGTAGCTACCCAGGCCCGCTCGGGCGTGTACGCACACCAGGCCGGGCTTCCCGGGATCGCGGTCGGCCACGAGGTGGTCATGGATCAGCTGCCGCGGGGCCGCGCGATCCAGGAACGGGACCGCCCGGCGCGGCCTGCGCCCACCTCCCACGACACGCCCCCTCGCGACTGCCCCGCCTTACTTTGTCCAACCGTAGCGATCGGCGCACCGGCTGTCACCGCCGGTCGGTGGGGTCATGCCGGGAACCGGTCGCGGGGCCGGACTGCTCCCACTGAAAGTCACTCCACCGCAGCGCTGCATGCCACGCGGCCAGCAGAGCGTCGTCATCGGCGTAACTCGGGTCGTCGCCGACCGGCACCCATGTTGTTCCGACCAGCCGGTCGTCTTCGAAACACAGGATGCTGATCCCGTCGTACTCCACTGTCGCCGGTCCGTCATCCAGCACGGGTACGACTCGCGTTTCGAGCCGCAGCCGCACCTGCCGCCGCCCACTCATGAATCACTTCCACGACGCTCGACAATCCACCTCGAGGGACAAATACCCCATGAAGTGCCGATCGACTCGCTGAGCGAAGCTCGCATCGCCTGCTCGGCAGCGCGGTGCGAGAAGACGGCGGTTGGCGCGTGATCTTTGTCGACAAAGCGCCCGAGTTCGGTGCACGGCCCGATCCGCATCGCGTGCGGCGTTTGGACCTCGCCGGCAGGGTACTCGTACCAGGTGCGTGGATGGGTGTGGCGCTTGATCGTCGCGGGCGGCCTACGGCTCTTCCTGGCTGCGACCGGCCTGTCGGTACCGGGCGGCGGCCTGGTGCTGTGGTTGGTGGTTGGTCGTCGCTGTCGTCGTAGTGCTCGTTCCCGCCCCTGGCCTCACCGGGAGCCGGCACGAGCGCCCTGGCGACGACACGAGCCGGAGTTCGCGCCCCCGGAGCTAGTGGACCCCGCGCATCAGCCGGCGGATCAGAGGACTGACCAGGGCCAGGATCAGACCGAAGGCGACGGCGACACCGCCGACCAACGCGAAGTACGGAACCTCGTCGCCGGGGTCGTAGTACTTCGCCAAGGCACCAGCGGTTGCCGTTCCCAACGCGATGGACAGGAAGTTCAAGGCGACCATCTGGGTGCGGAACGACCTCGGCGCGAGCTTCGTCGACAAGGAGAGCCCCACGGGGGAGAGCAGCAGTTCGGCGATGGTGAACAGCAACAGGATCCCGGCCAGCGCGAGCAGCGGGGTGGAGGCGGGGCCACCGCCACTGAGCGGCAGGAACAGCATGAACGCCGCCCCCATGACGATCGTGCCGAGCGCGAACTTGATCGGCGTGGACGGCTGGCGGCTGCCGAGCCTGGTCCACAGGGCAGCGAAAACGCCGGCCAGCACGATGATGAAGATCGGGTTGATCGAATTGGCCCACGAAACGGGCATCTCCCAACCGAGGATGCTCCGGTCGAGCCGCTGGTCGACGTAGATCGTGACCACGGTGAACTGCTGCTGGAACAAGGCGAAGAAGACGAAGCTCGCCAGGAACATCGGAATGAAGCTGTAAACCCGGCTGCGCTCCAGTGACGTGACCCTCTTGCTGCTCAGAATCACGGCGAAGTAGGCGATCGACGCCACCAGGACAATGCCGATCGTGACAACGGCGAGGTTGGCCGCGGTGATCACCCCGGCCAGCACGAGAACGACGATCGCCGCCACGGCGACGAGGGCCACCACCGCGAAGAGAAGCCGTCGCTGCGCGGGCAGCGGATTGGGCACGGCGTTCGAGTCGGGACTGAGGTTCTTGCGTCCGAACGAGTACTGCGTGAGCCCGACGGCCATTCCCACTGCGGCCAGCCCGAATCCGTAGTGGAAACCGAGGTTCTTCTGAGCCAGTCCGGTCAGGAGCGGTCCGACGAAGGCACCGAGGTTGATGCCGAGGTAGAAGATGGAGAACCCGGCGTCGCGGCGTTCGTCGCCGGTCGCGTAGAGGGCGCCGACGAGGTTCGTGGCGTTGGCCTTGAGACCGCCACTGCCGAGAGCCACCGCGGCGAGTCCGACGCCCACGCCGGTGAACCCGGGTAGCACGGCCAGCGCGATGTGGCCGAACATGATCAGTATCGCGCTGAAGAACAGCACCCGCTCGGAGCCGATGATCCGATCGGCCAGCCAGGCCCCGACCACGGTCGAGAGGTAGACCAAGCCGCCGTAGGCGCCGACGATGCTGGTCGCGGTCGCTTCGGACAAGCCGAGTCCGCCCTCGGCCGCCGAGTAGTAGAGGTAGATGGTGAGGATGCCCTGCATCCCGTAGAAGGAGAACCGTTCCCACATTTCGACGCCGAAGAGGTTGGCCAGTCCCCGAGGATGTCCGAGAAACGTCCTTGACTCGGTTTTGACATCGGTCATCGCTGCCCTTTCTCCGCGGAGGACGGCGTAACCGTGCCGACCTGCTTACCGACTACCGGTGATAGCAGGTCGTAGGTACCCATGGCGTCGACTGGCATGCGGATTTCTGCTCGCGCAACGCCAATCGTAAGGTGTTCGTCAGGTGGAACTCAGGATGCCGGATACTGGTCCTTGGCGAGCAGCCGAGCCAGGTGGACGGCGTTACGCACCAACGTGGCGTTGGTCGAAGCGACGGCCTCCGGAGTTTCGTCGAGGTCGTTGTAGTCGCCGCCCTGCATGGCTTCGCCGTTCCAGTAAGTACCGCCTTGAGCCGGAATGGAGAAGCCGGTGTCGTTGAGGGCCTGGAACAGGTCGGCGATGATCTTGTGGGCGCCGTCTTCGTTGCCCACCGCGGCGGCGACCGCGACCTTGCCGAACATCGCGGGGCGCCCCTCGTCGTCCGTTTCCGACAGCTCGGCGTCGAGTCGTTCCAGGACGCGCTGGGCGACGCTGGACATGTGACCGACCCACGTGGGCGTGGCGACGAGCAGGATGTCGGCGTCGGCGATCTTGCGGCGGAGCTGCGGCCATTCGTCGCCGTCGCCCATGTCGGCCTCGACGCCAGGACGCACGTCGTGATCGACGACCCGGACGGCCTCACCCGTGACTTCGTGCTGGGCGAAGAGTTCCAGCAGTTGCGAAGTGATCAAATCGCTGCTCGATTTCGCCGGTGACGGCTTGAGCGTGCACACGAGCGCAAGGACATGCATCGAGGCCTCCGTTGTCAGGTGACTGGATCAGTCCGGGTTCCCCGCTCGAGTCCGAGCCAACCGGGAGCCCGTACAGGCGATGTTTGCTCGAGGTTGATTGCGGACACTCCAGTTGTGAACGAGGTAATCGACGGCCAGGAGGACACATGCCCACCGTGACAGTCGGCCACGAGAACGCCACGCCGATCGAGCTGTACTACGAGGACCATGGCGCGGGGAAGCCGGTCGTCTTGATCCACGGCTGGCCGTTGAGCGGCCGTTCATGGGAATCTCAGGTCGCCGCGCTCGTCGACGCCGGCTATCGCGTCATCACCTACGATCGACGCGGTTTCGGCCAGTCGTCCCAGCCGTGGACCGGCTACGACTACGACACCTTCGCGGCCGACCTGGAAGCGCTGCTGACTCACCTGGACCTGCGCGAGGTGACGCTCGTCGGCTTTTCGATGGGTGGCGGCGAAGTCGTCCGGCACATCGCGACGTACGGCAGCGAACGAGTGGCGAAGGCCGTGCTGGCGGCGGCGGTTCCGCCGTACCTCTACCAGAGCGACGACAACCCGGACGGCGGTCTCGACGACGCCACGATCGCTGGGTTCGAGGACGGTGTCCGCGGCGATCGCCTGGCCTTCCTCAAGCAGTTCACGACAGACTTTTTCAGTGCGGGCGGCGAACTTCTGGTCAGCGAGGACCAACGGGCGTACGCGCAGGAAATCGCGGCTTTCGCCGCACCGAAGGGCACCCTCGACTGCATCGCCGCGTTCGGCCGGACGGACTTCCGCGCGGACGTCGCGAAGATCAGCATTCCGACCTTGGTGATCCACGGCGACGCGGACGCGATCGTGCCGTTCGAGGTCAGCGGCAAGCGCTCAGCGGAAACCATCAGGGGCAGCGAACTGGTCGTGATCAAGGGCGGCCCGCACGCGATCAACGTCACCCATGCCCAGGAGTTCAACAGTGCGCTGTTGGCTTTCCTGGCCGTGGACAAGGCGTGACGGGAGCCGCGGGACTCCGCTTCGAAGCGGCGTTCGGAGTAAAGCGCCTGGGCCGCTTTCGTTGACCTCTCCCTTAGGCTTCCTGCGGCACGCAAGCGCCGGCGTCCGAGCGGTGACATCAGCCTCACGCCGCAGGTGGCTCGCGGAACGCGAAACACGCTCACACCAGTTTGCCGTCGTCGTGACGGCTCACTCCCCACCGGTGGCTCAGCTGGTTCACCAGCCACAGGCCACGGCCGCTGCCTTGGCCGGGAACTTGCATCCGCGGCTCGCCGGCGCCGGGGTCGGCGACCGCAACCGTGACCCGGGACGGGGCGCGCCCGTGGTGGATGCGCAGCTGGAGCGGCCGACCGGCGTGCAGGAACGCGTTGCCGGCGTCGCCGGAGTTGCCACCGTTCGCGGTGCCGGTCACGGAGCCCACGGCCCCGAGGATCCCAAGGATCCCGCCACGCGAGGAGTGCGAGCCGGCGGTGTTCTTGCCGGACGTCGCCGCGGTCCCGGATCCGCCGTTGCCAGCGTTACCCGAGTTGCCACCCTTGGTGGTGCTGGTGTTCGAGGCGTTCCCGGTCGAGCCGGTCGCGCCCGTGTTCCCGGAGTTGCCCGAGGACGCCGAGGTGCTGCACTTCGCCAGCACACAACGCCGTAGGCGCTGTTGCCGCCGGTGGAACCGGAGTTGCCGGAGTTCCCGCTCACCGCGTTGTTGCCGCTGCTCGCGTTCCCGCCGTTGCCCGAGGTTCCGCCGTTGCCACCGGTACCGGCCGCCGACGTCGTGCCGGCCACCACCGGCGAAGTCACCGGGGACACCGCGTCCAGCACGGGTTCCGCAACCGGCCGCAGCGCCGACAACACCGGCTCGGTCGCACGCAGCACCGGGCGGGTCAGCGGCTCGAGCACAGGCTCGAGCCCGCTCGTCACCGGCTTCACTACCGGAGCCACCTGCGAGGTCACCGTGTACAGCGTGCCCGCTACCGGCTGCACCACCGGAGCGACCTGCGACGTCACGTCGTGCACCGTGCCCGTGACCGGCTTCAGCACCGGTTCCACGGGCTTGAGCACGCCGTGCACCGTTTGCCCGGCCCGATCGAGCAGCCCGGGCTGAACAGGCGGCGGCGAACCTTCCGAAGCGTCCGCGGCCGCCGACACGGCCAACGCCAGCAGAGTGAATCCGAACAACGCGCCGGCCACGACCAGCATCCCAAGTACCAGGGGGTGCTGGACCAGCGCGCAATCCGTCTGGGAAGTATCCATCCATCTCACCCCCCAATCAGGTCTGGACTTCACCGTCAGTCAGGTTTTCGAAGGCGAAGACCATCACCGGATTGGGTACGGACTGAAGTTTTTTCTTTCCCCCAAAAGAGTTTACTACCGTTGAGTAGCTGGTGGAAATAGCGCTTTTCCTGCAACGAACGGCACAAAACACCCGGGCTGACTACACCAGTGACCCGAATGGACACTCACGGTGGCCTGCCCTCGCGCGATGTTGGGAACCCCGCTCGGGGGATTGACCCATCCGCGGCGTGGACGACCCCGAAAGCGGAATGTCCACGAAGGATCCGTCCCACCGCCGGGAGGCCCCGGCGTGGGTGTCGTCCCCCGCACGCGTGCGGGCGGGGAGGAGAACGTACGTGTTCGGTAAACGCTATGCCGCGTCGATGATCACCCGGAGCACGGAGAACGATCAGGACCGACGCCGCTTCCTCAAGGCAGCCGGTATGACTGGACTCGGCGTTGTCGGCGCCGGAGCCCTCGGCGGCCTCACCGCCGGAACCGCGTCCGCGGCCACCGCACGCCCCGCCGCGGCATCGAGCGGGGTCAGTGACGGTGCCGTGCTCAACTTCGCGCTCAACCTGGAGTACTTGGAAGCCGAGTTCTACCTCCACGCCGTCACCGGCAAGGGCCTGGCCGACTCGATGACCACCGGCACCGGCACCCGCGGCGGCGTCACCGGCGGCCGCGCCGTCCGCTTCCAGACCAAAGCCGCGAGGCAAGTACGCCCAGGAAATCGCGGGCGACGAGAAGGCGCACGTCCAGTTCCTGCGGTCTGCGCTCGGCTCGGCGGCGGTCAGCCGCCCGGCAATTGACCTGCAGTCCAGTTTCACCGCCGCCGCCCAGGCCGCCGGCCTCGTCAAGCCCGGCCAGACCTTCGACGCCTTCTCCTGCGAAGAAAACTTCGTGCTCGCCGCGTTCCTGTTCGAGGACGTCGGCGTGACGGCGTACAAGGGTGCGGCCCCGCTGATCACCAACAAGACCTACCTCGAAGCCGCCGCGGGCATCCTCGCGGTGGAGGCGTACCACGCGGCCAACATCCGCAGCGCGCTCTACCAGCGGGGCGACGGCAAGGCGACCGTCAAGTTCTCCAACGCCCGTGACAGTCTCGACGGCCCCACCGACGACGACCAGGGCGTCATCGACAGCCACGGCAACGCCAATGCTCGGACTCAGTCCGGAACACCTGCTCGTCCTCCTGGTCGCCGCCCTGTTCATCCTCGGCCCGGAACGACTTCCCTGCGCCCTCACGACCGTCCGCAAAACCGCGCAGAAGGCCAAAGACGCGCTCGCGAACGCCCACCAGCAGATCACCGACGAAATCGGCCCGGAGTTCGAGCAACTGCGCAAACCGCTCGGTGAACTCAACCAGCTCCGCAGCCTCGACCCACGTACAGCGGTGACACGGCTGCTTCTGGACACACCGGCAACCACCCAGCCGATGACCGCGCCACCGCGGACCGGGGACGGGCCGCGCGTGGACATGGAAGCCACCTGAACGCCGGCCCGCTCATTCAGGTTGTCCCGGTGAAGTGCGCGTAGACCACGATGTTGTCCAGGTAGCTGCGCGCGGCCCGGTCGAACTCGCCGCCGCAGGTGACCAGCCGCAGGCCGGCGTAGTCCACCGCGCCGTAGACGTCGTTCGCCGGGAACCCGCTCTTCGGGTACTGCCGCTTGGCGTCGACCGTGAACGCCGCCGTCTTGCCGTCACCACGCAGGACGAGAATCTGGTCACCGGGGCCGAGCTTCGAAAGCCGGTAGAACACCGCCGGGCCGCGGTAGGAGTCGATGTGTCCGAGGATGACCGACGCGCCCACCTCGCCCGGTGTCGGCCCGAGGTCGTACCAGCCGGCTTTGCCGAAGTCCTTCGGGGATTCGACCGTCCTATCGGGATTCAGGCCCAGGGACAGCAGCGAGCTGCTCACCCCGATGCTCGGCACCCGCAGCGAAACGGGTGCGGACCGGGACAGCGGAACCGGCGACCGGGAAACCGGCGGGGCGGTGGTCGTCGGGTCCGAAGTGGACAGTGTGGTCGTCGGCGCCGGGATGCTGCCCACTGAAGCAACGGAACCCGGGCCGGACGGGCGCGTCACGCCTACCCAGATCAGGACGCCGCCGGCGAGAGCCAGCACCACGACGAGCGCGAGGAGGAGCCGGCGGACGGTGCGGCGACGTCCACCGGCTCCGGTTTCCGCGGGATCCGCGTCAGGCATCGGGTCCTTCGCCGGAGTCAGCGCGACGGTGACGGCCCACCGCCACCGCCGTCGCCGCCGCACCGGCGACCAGCACCGCACCGGTCGCGGTGAGGACGGTGCCGGTCGTGCCGTCGCTCGTCCCGCCCGCGCCCATGTCCGGCGCACCGGCCGGGACGGTGGGCGTGGCGACCAGGAACGGTGCGACGGCGGCCAGCACGGTGGCCTTGTCCTTCGGGGTCTCGGTGTTGCCCATGAACACCCCGCCCTTCGCGGGCAGCCCGAGCAGGTTCCCGACGATCGCCGCGTGCCGTGCCTCGACGCCGAAGATCCCGGCCGCGGCCTGCAGGATGGTCTTGTCCTTGATGAACCCGGCCGCGCCGAGGTACGCGCCGACCCCGACGTTCTCGAAGGTGTGGCTCGTCTTCAGGAAGCTCATGCGGTTCTCGAACGCGGCACCGAAGTTCACCATCGGCGCCTCGACGGGGGTCCCGCCCAGCTTCTTGATCGTCGAGGTCAGGGTGGTGACGTGGGACTCCTCGTCGGACTGGATCTTCTTGAGGTAGTCGGCTTCGGCCCCCGAAAGAGAGACGGCTTTGTTGCCCTGGACGTAGAACGCCGATTCGAGGTACTCCAGCGTCAACGCGTAGTTGAGGACGTCGAGGTCGCTCCCGAAGTCGCCGGCCTGGGCCAGGGCCCAGCGGTTGTTGAGCGCACCGAGCGCCAGCTGGGGCGACACCTCGGTGGCCTGCCCGTGGATCAGATCACGCCTGTTCATGAATGGTTTTCCTTACGGAGTCGGGAAGTCAGGAGAGGAACGGTTTGACGATGGCGAGGACTTCGTCCTTCGTCCGCTGCTTCTCGATGGGTGCCGGGAACGGCTCGCCGCCCATCAGGGAGGCCAGCACGGCCGCGTGCCGCGACTCCACCCCGGCGATGGACGCACCCGCCTTCAGCACGTCGGCGCTCTTGATCAGCCCGACCTGACCGTGGTACGCCGTCACCCCGACCTCTTCGAACGTCGACGCCGACTTGAGGAAGCCCGCCTTGTCGGCGAACGTCTCGGTCGGGTACTTGATCGCCGGCTTGGCGACCGGGGTACCGCCGAGCTGCTTGATCAGCGTCGTGACCGCCGTGACGTGCGCGCTCTCGTGATCGGCGATCTCGGTGATCAGTTCCAGCTCGCGCCCGCTGACAAGGTTCTTCGTCAGTCCCATGGCGTAGAAGTCCGACTCCAGGTACTCGAGCGTCAACGCGTAGTTGAGGATCTCGAGATCGCCCGCGTCACCCGCGGCCGGCGCGGCGATCGCCGAGGCCGCCGCCGACCCCAGGCCGCCGGCGACCAGCGTCGCGCCGACCCCGACCAGCCCCGCCATCCGCAGGAAGGCCCTGCGGTCACTCTCCTTCGCAATTCCCAGCACCGGCTTGCCGCCGAAAACCCTGTCGTTCCTGGACGATCGCATTCGACCTCACGCTCTCTGCGCTCCGCTCGCGGCCGTGCCGGGCGGGCTCGTTGGTGAAGATCCAGCCGGATCACCCGGGAAACCGGTGTCCGCCGACAACCACGATTCGGAGGCACCCCCGATCGGGTTCATCCCCCTGTTCGGCCCGCCCCACCGCTGACATGCACACCCAGGGCCACAACCTGCGACGACGTCCGCGGCCAAGCCGGGAACAGGACATCACTTCGGCGGGGGAATCACCCCGATGGCCTAACCGCCGGCTCGAACCAAGCTGGGCGAGACGTCGCCTCGAACCTTCCGTAAAGGGGCAGCCCGGACCTCGCTGCTGGAAATGCATTCACCTTTGCCGACCAGACTGCCGAGGCTGGGACCACTGCCATGGAAGAACTGCTCGAACGGGTCGCCGGCGGAGACCGGTCCGCCTTCGACCGGTTGTACCGGGAATTCTTCGGCCTGGTCTTCCACACCGTTTTCAAGGTCGTGCAGGACCACGCCCAGTCCGAAGAAGTCACGCAAGAGACTTTTCTCGAGCTCTGGTCGACCGCCGCGCGGTTCGACGGAGCGCAGGGCACCGGCGCCCGGTGGGTCACGATGATCGCGCGGCGGCGGGCGGTCGACCGGGTCCGGTCGGCGCAGGCGGCGCGGCAACGCGACACCCTGATCGCGACCCAGGCCCAGATCTCCACCGAGCCCGACCCCAGTGAGCACGTGCTGGACGGCGTCCAGGTGCACCAGATCCGCGCCGCGCTGGCGAAGCTGTCACCGGAGCAGCGGACCTTGCTGACCCAGGCCTACATCGACGGCCTGACCTACCGGGACATCGCCGCGGCACAAGGAGTTTCGGTCAACACCGTGAAGTCGCGCGTCCGGCTGGCCGCGGCCAAGCTCCGCGGCCTGATCACCCGCTGAGCCCCACTCACCCCAGCAGGCCCGCGACGTTCACGCGCTCGGCGCCGAGGCTGACGTACACCCCGGCCCACGCCCGGTCGGCCGCCGACGGTGCCGCGTGGTCGCAGTAGGCCTTGCGCCCGTTGGCGGTGTAGTACCGAAGCAGGGGAAGGGTTTCGTCCGTGCGGACCTGTCCCGGGTCGAGATAGCGGGCGCCCGGCGCGGCCGGCTGATGCTTCATGCAGCCGACCGCCTGGTTGCCCTCGTTGTCGAACACCGGCCCGGGATCGGGCGGGGCGGCCGAGCAAGAGGCGATCAGGAGGCAGCAGGCCAGGGCGAAGGTCGCGCGCATCGTCATCCGTTTCCCGTCGCGGCGCGGACGGCCAGGCCGAGCCCGACCACCAGCACCAGTGTCGCGGTGAGCACCGGCATCCAGCCGGACAGCCGGGCCGCCCGGGCCCGCAGCCGGTCCATGCGGCGCATCGTGTCCAGGCGGTCGCGCAGCCGGACCAGCAGCAGCCCGACGGCGGTCAGCGTGGCGGCCATCCCGAACCCGTAACCGAGCACCAGCAGGACGCCGAACCAGGTACGGCCGAGCGCGACCGCGCCCAGCAGGACGACGAGCGCGGACGGGCTCGGCACCAGCCCGCCGGCGACCCCCATCCCGATCAGCCCGCCACGCCCGAAGCCGTGCCCATGGCTGTGGCCGTGTCCATGGCCGTGGCCGTGTCCATGGCCGTGCCCATGCCCATGCCCATGCCCATGTCCATGTCCATGCGCGGGAGCCTCGGCGACGGCTCCGGCGGCGACCAGCACCGGCTCCGCCTGCACCTGCTTCGCTCGGTTGCGCAACGCGGACACCAGCAGCCAGGCGCCGATCCCCGTCACCAGCAGTCCACTCGCGACACCGAGCCAGCTCAGCACGCTCTCCCCCGCCAGCGCGCTCGACCCGCTGATCAGCAGCCCCAGCACCAGGACCCCGGCGGTGTGGGTCACCGTCACGGTGGCGCCGACGACGAGCGCGTCGCGCGTCGAACCCCGCTTGCCCGCGAGGTAGGCGGCGATCAACGTCTTGCCGTGCCCGGGCAGCGCCGCGTGCGACGCGCCCAGCACCATCGACAGCAGCACCGCCAGCAGCCCGACCGCCGGGGTCAGGTCGTCCGCGCCGACGAGGTCGGTGAACGTCCGGGTGACCGTGCCGACCACCGCGTCCAGCGGACCCAGGTGCGGGGCGGCATCCGCGGCCGCGCCCCCGCCGATGCCGGGTTCGACGCGCAGGGTGGCCTCGCGGACGTTGAGCGGGTTGGCCAGCAAGTCGTCAGGGTAGGCGCGCAGCTCATTGCTGACGCTGGCAGCCGGCAGCCCGTCGGCCGGGAGCCGGACGCCGTCGCCGACGGCGGTCATCTCGCGCCAGCCGATCCGGTCGGTGCGGAAGTCGTCGCGGATCACCAACGTCGCGGCCCGGTCCAGCCGGGCGGACGCCGACATCGCGCAGGAGAGCCGGCTCGTCGGCAACCCGGCCTGCCCCGGCGGGAACTCGAGGGTGCTGGACCGCAGCGTCAACGACACGGGCTGACCGTCGACCGTGACGGGCGTGGCCGCCATCAGGGCCGCGCAGTCACCTGCCGCGCGGGTGCCGGCCTCCGCAGCGCTGACGACGCCGTCGTGGTCGGTGTCGACGGCCGGCTTGTCCTGCACCGTCGGGATCTCGGCACTGTCCACAACGGACAGCAGATCGATGCCGCCGGGGCGGAGCGTCAGGCCGTCGTAGTGGTTGACGGTGAAGTTGCCGAGCGGATGGGCGTCCGCGGCCGGCGCGGCGAGCAGCGCGAGCGCCAGCAGTCCGAACAGGACGACCACGAGCCGTTTCATCGCGCCGCCTTGAGCTGGTCGAGCGCTCGGCGCGCGTCCGGCGCGCCGACCGGCGAGAAGTACGGGTTGATCTCGAGCGCGTCCGCCAGTGCCGCGACGGCGTCGGCCTTGCGGCCCAGGCCCGCGAGGGCCATGCCGCGGTGGTAGGCGAAGGCCGCGGTGCGCCCGCCGAGAACGGCGGCGCGGTCGAGGTAGGGCAGGGCTTCGGCGTCGCGGCCGTTGAGGTGCAGGGCCCAGCCCAGCGCGTCCGCGACGAGCACGTTCTGCCGCCGTCCCCATTCCGCCTGTGCGTGGGTCAGCGCACCGGCGTTGTCGCCGCGGCTCGCGGCGACGGCGGACGCGGTCAGGTCGTCGGTGACACCGGCCGCGGCGAAGAGCCGCTGCTGGCTGTCGAGCACCGCGTACTGCTGCTCGGCTTCGGGCTTACGGCCGGCCGCGACGAGCAGGTCGGTGTACTCCTGCAGGTACTGCGGCAGCGGGACCCGGGCGACGATGTCGCGGTAGCCCGCGAGGGCCTCGTCGACCCGGCCGCGCGCGGCGGCGACCTTGGCCTTGCCCCCCAGCAGCGAGACGTTCCGCGCGTCGACGGCCAGGCCCTGGTCGTACTCGGCCGCGGCGTCGTCGAGCTTGCCGGAGTTGAAGGCGAGTTCGCCGAGATAGTAGCGGCAGAAGGCGACGTCGCTCGGGCTGGTGGCGTCGGCGACCGCGCGCTGCAGCGCCGCCCGCGCGTCGTCGATCCGGCCGTGCAGCTCGAGGTCGTAGGACGCGCGGGTGAAGGAAGAGACGCCGGGTTTGTGGTCGAGCATCCGCTGGATCGCGTCGGTGGCCGCACCGGCGTCGCCGAGCTGGGTCAGCGCGTCGGCGAGCACGCCGTAGGACTCGGCGGTATCGGGCAACGCGGCTTCCGCGCGTTCGCCCCAGGTCTTCGCGGCGGCGAAGTCGTGCCGGGCGTTGGCGAGCGCGCCCATCCCGATCAGAGCCGCGCCATTCCCGTCGGGCTGCTGCTGCAGGGACTTCTCGAGCGCGCCCTGGGCCTTCGGGTAGTAGGCGGGGTCCGCGGTGATCCGGGCCTGTTCGACGTAGGCGGTGCCGAGCTGGGCCCAGGTGAGCGGGTCCCGCGGCGTCCGGCGGAGCTTGTCCTGCGCGACACTGATGCTGTGGGCCAGCGTGTCCTGCGCGACGGGGACCGGCGCGGGACCCGCGACGGGCGCGGACTGCCCGGCCGAGACGCTCGCGACGAGCGCCACCGCGCCGGCGACGAGGACGACGACCGCCAGGATCCGGCGCGGCCGGGTGGAGCGTTCGGACATGCGGAGACCTCACGGCCGGACGCCGGTGGCGGGTGCCGAACACCCGCCACCGGCGTCGGTGGACTTATTCGGCCGCGGTCCCGGGACGGCGGCGTAGCAGCCACACGCCCGATCCCAGCAGCACCGCGGCGGCCAGGCCGCCGAGCGCGGGCTTGACCGGGAACGAGGCGCCGGCAGCGGGACCGGCGGCTCCTCCTGACGTGGCACTCCCGCCGATGGCCCCGCCTCCGCCGCCACCGCCCGCGTTCACCGCGGAGTTGTGCGGCAGCGCGACGTACGGGAAGGCGTTCCCGAACGGCACGTCGTTCGCGTTGACCTTGTCCCCGGTCGCGAGCGCCGGGACGATGACGCCGGTCTGGGCGGCGCCTTCGAGGGCCTGGACCTCGATGTCGACGACGTCGTCGGTGAGGCGTCGGCCGTTCGGGAAGCCCTGCAGGTCACCGGCGAGGACGCCGAGCCGGTTCGGGTTCGCCGCGACCGGCACCGCGGTGTTGAGCCGCAGCATCTCCGAGGGAGTGAACCTCTTGGCGTTGACGTCGGCGTTGTTCAGCTGCGAGTTGAGGTCCGCCTTGATCGGGCCACCGGCCTTGGTGGTGACGCCGGTCAGGAAGATCTCGGCCAGGTCGTTGCGCGGGGTCGCCGGCGCCGGCAGGCCGTAGATGGCCTGGATCAGCTTGGGTACCTCGGGGTCGGTGACCCGGCTGACCAGATCCGGGACGTTGTGGTCCTGGTCCGGGGTGAGCGCGTTGAACTTGTCCTTGAGCCCGGCGGGCACGACGACCTCGTTGACCAGCGGGTTGCCCAGCCGCGAGACCTGGACGTACGGGCCGGCCTGGGTGTCCTTGCCCGGGGTCTTGATGCTCAGCGACTGCCGTTCGGTGTCGCTCCACACGCCGATCACCGGGTTGCGGGTCGCGTTGCCGTTCAGCGCCAGCGCGGACTTCGGGACCTGCAGCGCGATGGTGTTGACGTTGTAGCCGCGCAACGTGTCCTGCCCGACCTCGGACAGGTTGCCGCCGTAGAGCAGGTCGAACACCCGCAGGTCGAGGAAGAAGGAGTCGTCGGCCTGGCCGGCGAAGCTCTTGCCGCCGCCGGGCAGGTTCGTCACGGCCTGGTCGCGCAGCGCGCCGTAGTTTGGCATCGAAGCGGCGCCGGTGTTCGACGGCGCGGTCTTGCCCGAGCGCACCAGGTTCTTCGACCGGCCGTACTTGTCGATGACGTCGAGGTTGTAGCTCTGGCGGAACAACAGGTTCGGGTCGTCGAGCGAGGTGACCGGGCCGTTGTCGTAGAGGAAGGTCGACTTGCCGCGGCGGTCGTCGGTCTTGAACGTCCACCGGTAGGTCAGGTCGGGCCTGGCGTCGCCGTCGCTGTCGATGTTGATGTCGTAGTGGGCGTCGGTGGCCCAGGGGTAGAAGTTCGGGCCGCCGTTGGGTTCCTCGAACGGGTACCAGTTCGCGACCAGAGTGACGGTGTCCGGCTTGTCCGGGCTGACGAAGGCGTAGACGTCGGTGTTGTCGACCGGCGGGTCGCCGGCGATGAGCGGGGCTTCGCGGTGGCTCGACGCGGCGGCGAGATCGGTTCCCAGGCCGATCAGTGCGCTCGTGAGCACGATGCTCCCCACCGCGAGCAGGGAGAGGCCCACACGCCGGGTCCGGCGGGACGGGGGCAGTACTGGCATGCAGCAGACCTTTCGCAGCCGGCACCGTTTCCGGTGCCGTTCCGGGTCGCTCCCGCCCGATGCGGGAACAGCCGCCGAGCCCGTTTCCCGGGCAAGCACCTACTCATTCGGAGACGGATGTGGTCCGGTTCACGCCCGAACAGGTGAATGTTTCCGAGCACAGTGAACTGCTTACCTGCACAGCTGGACATATATCGAGGTCGAACTCTTCGGCCGTTGCTTTTTGTCTGTTCATCTGTCTAGTGTCGCAGTCGTTCCCCGCTCAGCTGAGTTCCCCGAACCCGAGGCGGCCATGAACACCATTCCCCGTTCCGCCCGACTGTCCTCACGCGACCGGCGGTCGATCGCCGGCATGGCCGCGGTCATCCTGACGTTGAACGTGACCGGCTGGGGTGTGCTCGGATTCGTGGTGGCACCACACCACTACGCACTGGGAGCCACCGGGGTCTTCGGTCTGGGCCTGGGTGTCACGGCGTTCACCCTGGGCATGCGGCACGCGTTCGACGCGGACCACATCGCCGCGATCGACAACACGACCCGCAAGCTCCTCTCCGAAGGCAGGCGGCCGCTCTCGGTCGGTTTCTGGTTCTCCCTCGGGCATTCGACGGTCGTTTTCCTGCTGTGCCTGTTGTTGTCCCTGGGAATCCGGGCGCTCGCCGGCCAGGTGACCGATGACGGGTCGGCGTTGCACCGGACGACGACGGTGATCGGTACGTCGACCTCCGGTGTCTTCCTGTACCTGATCGCGATCGTGAACCTCGTCGTACTCGGCCGGATCCTGCGCGTGTTCCGGAGCATGCGCCACGGTGATTTCGACGAAGCCGAACTGGAATCGCAGCTGAACAAGCGCGGTTTCCTGAACCGGATCCTCGGTGGCGTAACGAGAGCCGTCCGCAAGCCGTGGCACATCTACCCGGTGGGTGTCCTCTTCGGACTCGGTTTCGACACGGCCACCGAGATCGGCTTGCTCGTGCTCGCCGCCGGGGCCGCGGCGTTTTCCCTGCCCTGGTACGCGATCCTGGTGCTGCCGATCCTGTTCGCGGCCGGGATGACCCTGTTCGACGCGGCCGACGGGTGCTTCATGAACTTCGCCTACGCGTGGGCGTTCGCGAGGCCGGTGCGGAAGATCTTCTACAACATCACGATCACGGCGCTGTCCGTCGCGATCGCCCTGATCATCGGGACGATCGAGCTGCTGTCCATCCTCGTGCCCGAGTTCGGCATCACCACCGGCCCGCTCGCCGCCGTCGCCGGAGTGGATCTGGACCACGTCGGCTTCGTGATCGTCGGGCTGTTCGTCGTCACGTGGCTGGCCGCGCTGGCGGTCTGGCGCTTCTGGCGCATCGAGGAGAAGTGGTCCGCAGCTGTTCCGGCGGCATCCGGGGCCGGCCGCCGCCACCGCCCTGGAGTGAACCAGCAGTGACGACGGCCGACGGGACGCCGCCGCTGAGGGCGTCCCCCGGCGGCGGATCTCCTGCAACCCTCCGCCAGTCTGCAGCCACCGAGGTGGACGAACTGCGGCCGCCGCAGCTCCGTGGTCACGAAGCTGCGGCGGCCGTTACACCGAGTCCCCGCAAGGGAAAGTGTGGCGACTCGGGAGTTCGGTGTTACTTGTTGGTGCCGGGGGTCAGCACCTTGTCGATGACGAAGACGGTGGCGTTCTTGGTGGGGATGTTGCCGCACAGGATCTTCGCGCCGTTGACCGTCATGTTCTCGCCCGAGCCCTCGATCTTCAGCGGGCCACCGGCGGCGTTCAACGACTCCAGCGAACCAGCGGCGGCGAGGCCCTTGGCGTCGTAACGCTTGCCGACGACGTGGTACTGCAGGATCGGCGACAGCTCGGCCGGCTTGCCCGCCAGCTCCTTGAACTTCGCGTCACCCAGCGCCGCGAAGGCCGGGTCGGCCGGCGCGAACACCGTGATGGCCTGCTGCGAGTTCAGCGTGTCCACCAGGTTGGTGGCCTTCACCGCCGCGACCAGCTTGGTCAGCAGCGGGTTCGTCGAAGCGGCCGAGGCGACCGGCTGCGGGCCCATCGAGTCCAGCGAACCAGGCGCCGAGCCCTGCGGCAGCTGGCTGCACGCGGGGCCGAACACGTCGGCGTTGGTGGTCATGCCATCGCCACCGGCCGCGGCGCTGGAGGTCGGGGCGGACGAGGACGGGGCGGGCGCGCTGCTGGACGCGGAAGAACCGGTGTCGCTGCTGCCGCAGGCGGTGAGGGTGAGGGCGGCGGCCGCGGTCAGGCCGATGCCGGCGATACGAAGCTTGCTCATGCGGAATCACTCCAGTGAATGCGGATGTCGGTTCTCAGCGGGAATTCGCGGAACTTGTTCTCTCGATGGGTATTCGGGGCCCGGCGAGAACCGGATTGGTGGGATGGGAAAGAATTTTTCAGGCTGCGGTGAACGTGACGTTGTGCCACCCTGTCGCGCCGTCGGGCACCGTGCCCGCACGCTGGTCGGTCTGGGTGTAGCCGGACTTGTCGGTGGCCCGGCAGAACACCTGGTGCACCCCGGCCGG
>NZ_JAMXQV010000004.1 GCF_024703995.1 Amycolatopsis iheyensis
CCGCCGCGGAAGCCACCGCCGCCGCCACCGCCACCGGGACCGCCGCGGAAGCCGCCGCCACCACCGGGACGACCGCCGCCACCGGGGCCACCACGGGCGCCGCCACCGGGACCACCGCGCGCGCCGCCACCGGGACCGGCGGGACGCTGCGTGCGGCCCGGCATCATGCCGGGGTTCGGGCGCGGGGGCATGTTGCCCGGGCTCGGCCGGTTGCCACCGGCGCCACCGCCGGGACGCGGGGCCGGCCGGTCACCGGTGCCCTGACCGCCGCCGGGACGCGGCGGACGGCTGTCGCCGCCCTGACCGCCACCGGGACGGGCCGGGGGACGCGGAGCCGGGGAGCCGGAGCCCACGCCGAAGGGGTTGTTGCCGACCCGCGGCGCGCGCGGACCGGGCTTGGGACCGCCGGGCTTGGGGCCCTGCGGCTTCGGCGGGACGACCGAGCCGGTGCCCTGGGCGGGCGCGGCCGGACTGTCCTGCTTCGGAGCGGCCGGAGCGTCGGCTTTCGCCGCCGGGGCCTGCTCCTGGGGTGCGGGCGCGGCGGGCTGCTGACGCGGGCCGGGCCGGGGGCCGGGACGCTGCCCCGGGGTGGCCGGCTTCGCCGGCGCGGGCGCCTGCTGCTGGGGTGCGGCCGGAGCCGGGGCCGCCTTGGCCGCGGGCGCCTGCGGAGCGGGCGCGGGGGGCTTCGGGGCGGCGGGCTTGGCGGCCGGCGGGCCGGGGCGCGCCGACGGGCCGGGGGTGGGCTTCTTCGCGCCCTTGGGCGCATACGCGTCGCGGAGACGGCGGGCGACGGGCGCCTCGACCGTGGACGACGCGGACTTGACGAACTCGCCCTGTTCCTTCAACTTCGCGAGAACGTCCTTGCTGGTGATGCCGAGCTCCTTCGCGAGCTCGTGTACGCGGGCCTTGCCTGGCACAACTCTCCTCATCTAGGGGAGGCCAGGCGGCACACCGCTGACCTCGTCCTTATTGTCTGACGCTCATGGCTTCAGCTTCACGGCTGACTCATGACGGGTCGACCTGCTTCCTTGGTTCCTCGCGACCCCGGGGACGTCCCGGGGTCGTGGTGCGGGGCGGTGCGCTCGACGTGCTCGCGGACCTCGCGGGCGTCGAGCGCCCCCGGAGCCCGCAGGGCTCTCGGGAAGGCCCGCCGCCGTTCGGCCTTGACCAGGCAGTCCGGGTCGGGGTGCAGCCAAGCCCCCCGGCCCGGCAGCCTCCGACGTTCGTCGACGACCACCCGCCCGGCCACCGCGACCACGCGCAGCAGCTCACCGATCAATGCCCGCCGCTTGCAGCCGACACAAGTCCGCACCGGGGAAATCCGGTGGGGCTGGTGCTCGGCTACCCGCCGCGGGCGTTGAACCACTCCTGAGTCTAGCGCTTCGACCTTCACTCAGCCGAACCGGTTGTCGCGGCGGGCCGCGTCGGACTGGCGTGGTCTTGATCACCCTCGTCGTCGGCCGGTGCGGCATCGCTGCGGATGTCGATCCGCCAGCCGGTCAGGCGGGCGGCGAGGCGGGCGTTCTGGCCCTCCTTGCCGATCGCCAGCGACAGCTGGAAGTCCGGCACCACGACGCGGGCGGTCTTCGCCCGCTCGTCCACTACTCGAACCGATACAACCTTCGCCGGCGACAGGGCATTCCCCACGAACCGGGCCGGGTCCTCCGAGTAGTCGATGATGTCGATCTTCTCGCCGGCCAGCTCGCTCATCACGTTGCGCACGCGCGCGCCGACCGGGCCGATGCAGGCGCCCTTGGCGTTCACGCCCGCCACGGTGGACTTGACCGCGATCTTCGTGCGGTGCCCGGGCTCGCGCGCGACGGCGGCGATTTCGACCGTGCCGTCGGCGATCTCCGGCACCTCCAGCGCGAACAGCTTGCGCACCAGGTTCGGGTGCGAGCGCGAGAGCGTGATCTGCGGGCCGCGGTTGCCGCGGGACACGGTGACCACGTACGCCTTCAGCCGGCTCCCGTGCTCGTAGGACTCCCCCGCCACCTGCTCGGCGGACGGGAGCACGCCCTCGGTGTCACCCACCTGGACCACGACCATGCCACGCGCGTTGGCGCGGGCGTCGCGCTGGATCACGCCGGCGACGATCTCGCCCTCCTTGGTGGAGAACTCGCCGAAGGTCTTCTCGTGCTCGGCGTCGCGCAGCCGCTGCAGGATGACCTGGCGCGCGGTGGTGGCGGCGATCCGGCCGAACCCCTCGGGGGTGTCGTCCCACTCCTCGTCGACCTGGCCGTCGTGGGTCAGCGTGTGCGCGAGGACGCGCACCAGGCCCGTCTTGCGGTCGATGTCGATGCGGGCGTGCGGCTGGTGGCCCTCGGTGTGCTTGTACGCGGTGAGGAGGGCCGTCTCGATGGCCTCGATCACCGTTTCGAAGGGGATGTCCTTGTCCCGTTCGATCGCCCGCAGCGCGGCGATGTCGACGTTCACTTCGACCCCTTCTCCGTCTCGGCCTGACCGGCAGCGATCATGCCGGACGCGTCGTCTTCGAGCAGTTTCAGGTCCTCGGCGGGCGGCTGCTTGAACTCGATCTCGACGACCGCCTTCGCCACTTCGGCGTAGCGGACGTCGAGGAGCTTCCCGCCCGCGAGGACACGGGCGGCGTCCTCGCCCGCGTGCCCCACCCGGCCCACGTACGGCGCGCCTTCGACCGGCGAGACCTTCACCAGGCGGAACCGCGCGCGGCGCCAGTGGCGGGCCTGGGTGAGCGGCCGGTCGAGGCCCGGCGAGGTGACCTCCAGGGTATAGGCGCTCGCGAGCACGTGCTCGTTCTCGTCGAGCGCCGCCGAGACCTTGCGGCTGATCTCGGCGACCTCGTCCAGCCCGACCCCGTCGTCCGCGTCGACGACGACCTTGACCAGCTGACGCCGGCCGGCCTGCTGCACCTCGAACGAGTCGAGGTCGAAACCCGCGGCGGTGACGGCTTCGGCCACTATCGGCTGAAGCCGGCTGGCGAGTTCTCCTGGCACGTGGGGCTCTCCTAGGTTGCGCGGGTGGTGGTGGACCAGCTTATCCGGTCGCCCTCTCGGCCCGCGCGAGCGGCGGGGCCGCCCCGGGGCCTGGCAGGATGGGCCGACGTGACCGGAAGACCGACCGACCTGACCCGTCGTGCCGCCCTCCGCATGGGCGCAGTGGCCGCGCTGGCCGTCCCGCTGGCCGCGTGCGGGCCCGGCTACGACGAGAGCCCCGACCCGCTGCGGCCCCTGCTGGCGGCCGCGGAAGCCGACGCCGCCGCCGCCCGGGCGCTGGCCAAGGGCGAGGACGCCGACGCCGCCGGCCAGCTCGCCGACGCCCGCGCGGCGCACGCGGCCGCGCTGAAGTCCGAAGTGGACCGGCTGAACCGGCCGGCGCCGTCGCCGTCGGCCACCCCGCCGGCGCCGGCGGCGCTGAGCGACCTCAAGGAGCGGCTGGCGACCGCGCGCAAGCAGGCCGAGGACCTCGTCCCCGGGCTGCCCCGCTACCGCGCCGGGCTGGTCGCGGCGGTGGCCGCGGGCTGCGCGGCCCTGCAGCGCACCGCGCCGGCGCTGGGCCCCGGCGAAGACGCCCCGAAGGTGGGGGCCGCGCCCGGCGGGTCCGTGCCCGCGGAGGCCGTCGACCCGCTGCAGACGGCGCTGGCCGCCGAGCACGCCGCCGTCTGGGTGTACGGGCTGGTCAGCGCGTTCCTGCCGGCCGACTTCTCCGAGGGCGAGAAGAGCGGCGTCGCGGAGCACGCCCTGCGCCGCGACTTCCTGCAGACGACGCTGTCGGCATCCGGGGCGACCCCGGTGGCGCCCGAAGCGGCGTACGTGCCGAAGCAGCCGGTGACGGACGCGAAGTCGGCGTCGCTGGTGGTCGCGACGGCCGAAGCCGACTGCGCGTCGGCGTGGCTGGCGGTGGTGAACCACACCGACGACGCGGGCCTGCGCACGACGGCCCTGCACGCCCTGGTGGCGGCGGCCCGCCGCGGCACACCGTGGCGTTCGGAGGCGGGCGAGAAGCCGGCGGCGATCGCCATGCCCGGCCAGTCAAGCTGACCCGGCCTCAAGCGCCCCAATGTGGCCTTGGTTGCGTCTGACGCACCCAATGTGGCCTTCGGTGCGTCTGACGCACCGAAGGCCACATTGGGGCGCTCGGGGCCGGCGTCAGGAGTGGAGGTCGGCGGACAGGCGGAGGGCGTCTTCCGCGATCTTGTCCAGCAGCGCCTTGTCCTTGTGCTTGTCGTAGAAGTCGGCCAGCACGATCGTCGTGTTCGTGCCGTCGACCTTCGAGGCGTACGCCGCGTTCTCGCCGCTCACGCTCGGGGTGCCGGTGCCGGCGAAGGTCTTGTCCTTCACCAGGTCCGTCACGTTGCCGGTGCCGTCCTTCTCGGTCAGCGTCTTGAGCGTCTTCGCCTTCGTCGAGTCCGGCATCCCCACCAGCGCCACCGACACCAGCGCCTTCGCCCCGCCGGACTCGGCCGTGTACAGCGCGCGGACCAGCGACTGGCACGGGTTGTCCTGGAAGAAGTCGTGCGTCTTGCCGTAGGACTTCTCGGCGCAGTCGGTCGTCTTCGCCGGGCCCGAGACCATGGTGAACTGGTACGCGCCGGTGTTCTGGGCCGGCGGCTGCGCGACCGGCTCGTCGGGCGTCGAGTCGTGCCGGATCAGGAACCAGAGCAGCCCGGACACCACCGCGATCGCGACCAGCCCGGCGCCCCTGAGCAGCAGGGACCGGGTGTCGCGCGCCGGTGGACCCGGCACGGGCGGGCGGGGCTGCGGGGGCACCGCGCCCAGCGGGGCCGTGTCGGACGGGCCTGGGGTGAAATGCGCACCAACCACGAGGCCATACGGTAGTGCTTTTCCCGGGGGCGCTGCCCCCAGACCCCCGCCGGGGGCTTCGCCCCCAGGCCCCCGGGTGTGAGTTCACCGCCGCGGGAGCGTTCACTCGAATGCGCGTAAGACGCGTTCGACGTCGTCAGCGGTGTTGTAGAGGTGGAACCCGACCCGCACCCGGCCGCCGCGGACGCTGGAGACGATCCCGGCCGCCGCGACCCGCGCCGGGTCGGCGTCGAGCGAGACGATCGCGGTGCCCCGCGGCGGCTGCCCGAGCTTCTCCAGCAGCAGGTCGGCCAGGCCGGTGTTGTGCGCCCGGACCTGGGCGAGGTCGAGCCCGCCGAGGTACTCCAGGGCCGCGGCCGCGCCGACCTGGGCGAGCCACACCGGCGAGAGGTCGAACGCGCGCGCGTCGCCGGCCAGGCGCAGCGGCAGGCCGTACACGGTCGTCCACGGGTCCTCACCCGCGTACCAGTTCGCCGCGACCGGCCGCGTCCGCGCGCCGGCGTCCGGCCGCACGTACAGCCAGGCGCAGCCGCGCGGGGACAGCAGCCACTTGTAGCCCGCGGCGACCACCCAGTCCGCCCAGGCGACGTCCAGCGGCAGCCAGCCGACCGCCTGGGTGGCGTCGAGCAGCACCGCCGCCCCGGCCGCTTCGGCGGCGGCGCGCAGCGCCGGGAGGTCGGCGATCCGGCCGTCGGCGGACTGCACGACGCTCACCGCGACGACGTCGTGCCCCTCGACGCGCTCCGGCAGCAGCTCCAGCGGCACTTCGGTGACGGTGACGCCCGGGTTCGCCGCGAACGGGAACGTCACGCTGGTGAAGTCCCCTTCCGCGGCGAGCACGCGGGTGCCGGCCGGCAGCCCGGCGGCGACGTTGGCGACCAGCTGCGAGGCCGAAGCGCCGATCGCGACGCGCCCCGGCTCGACCCCGAGCAGCCGGGCGAACCCGGCCCGCGACCGCGCGACGTACGGGTCGAACTCCCCCGGCCGCGTCGCGCCGGTGCGCCAGCGCTCGACGGACTCGGCGACCGCGGCGGCGACCGGCGCGGGCGGGATGCCCACGCTGGGCGTGTTCAGGTAGCCGGGCGGGACGGCGAAGTCGGTTCCGAAGGCGCGCATGCCCCGAGCCAAGCAGACCGGGGCAACCGGTTTAGGGCAGCAGCGCGGTGACGTCGGCGTAGCTCGGCGGGCTCAGCGGCAGCTCACGGCCGTCGCGCACCGCCTCGGCCGTCCCCGCGGCGGCGGCCAGGGCCATCCGGTACGGCAGCGAACCGAGGCTGACCCGCGCGACGCCCAGCCCGGCCAGCCCGGCCACCGTCACCTTGCCCGGCAGGAACAGCAGGTTGACCGGGACCCCGACGGCGACGATCCGCTCGACGTCCGCCGGGTCGGCCAGCCCCGGCACGAAGACACCGTCCGCGCCGGCCGCCACATAGGCCCGCGCGCGCTCCTCCGCTTCGGCCACCGACCGGTCGCCAGCCCAGTGCGTGTCCGTCCGGGCGTTGACGAACAGGCCCGGCACGCGCTCCTTCACCGCCGCGACCAGCGCGGCCTGGACCTCGACCGGGGCGAGCGAGCCGTCGGCGCGGCCGTCCTCGAGGTTGACGCCGACGACACCGGCTTCGGCCAGCTCCGCCGCGAGGTCGGCGACGGCGGCCGGGTCCGCGCTGAAGCCGTCGGCGAGGTCGACGCTCACCAGCGCGTCCAGCCGGGTCAGGCGGCGGGCCAGCGCGACGGTCTCGGCGCGCGTCGAGGGCGCACCGTCGGGCTCCCCCGCCGCCGCGGACACGCCGAGGCTGGTCGTGCCCAGGGCGCGGAAGCCCCGCGCGGCGAGGAAGGCGCCGACGCCGAACTCCCACGCGTTCGGCAGCAGCAGCGGGGCACCGGGGACGTGCAGCGCACGGAATTCGTCCATGCCCCGAAGTTAGGCGCGCGACGCTTCGGCGGCTGCCGAAGTCCGCGTTCGGCAGCGAGGCCGGTCCTCGTCACGCCGGGGCACGCGAGGGTTTTGGCCGCCGCGTTCGGTAGCGAGGCCGATCGTCGTTCAGGGCCCCCGACCGGGACACGTGGGGTTCGGCCGCTGCCGAACCGACCTAAGCCGCCGAGGTTTCGACGAGCGTCGAAACCTCGGTGAACGGCGCCAGCAACCCCGGAACGGCGGCCGCGGCGAACTCGAGGCCCTCGTCCGCGGCCGCGTCGCGGATCGAGTAGGCGCCCGCCCCGGCCGCCGTGGTCGCGGTGAACGTCGCCAGCCCGCGGTGGCGCTGGAACACCGACTGCTTCACCGTCCAGCCGATCACCCCGTCCCGCGTCAGCGCCACCGTGGCGCGCCGGAGCGTGCCGCTGCGGGTCACCAGGTGCGCGCCGGCGCGGCCGTGCCCGAGGCTGCGGTAGGCGTCCAGTGCGAGCACCCCGGCCACCGGCAGGGCGACCACGGCGAGCGCCGCGCCGAGCACCAGCAGGACGTCGGTGAGCCACACCCCGAGCCCGAGCAGGACGAGCACCGGCACCCCCGCGGCCAGCAGGGCCCAGCGCAGCCGCCGGCCCCGGGCGGCCCGCGGGTGCGGCACCAGACCGACGTCCTCGACGCGCTCGCCCAGTACCTTCGCCGCGACCTCCCGCGCCACCGCGCGCGGCGCCGCCGGCAGGAGCGTCTTGGCCTCGGTCTTGTCGTCGTCGGGGTCCTTCATCCCGGTCGCGACGACGTCCACCCGTGCGGCGCCGGCCAGCCGCGCGCCGAGCGGCTCCACGAGCTCGACGCCGCGTACCCGGCGCTCCTCCAGCGTGGTCGACCGGGTCGTGAACAGGCCGCGGCGGACGCGCAGCGTGCCGCCGGGTTCGCGGTCCAGCCGGTAGTTCCACCACATCTCGACGAACAGGCCCGCGGCCCCGACCACACCGAGCCCGAGCGCGAGGACCAGCAGGAGCGGGATGCTCACCACCAGCGGCAGCTCGCCGAAGAGGCCGAGGAGCCGGCGCAGCAGGTCACCACCGGCACCGAACCAGTCCGCGACCTTGAACAGCGCGCCGAACGCGGCCAGGCCGAGCGCGGGGGCGACGAAAGACACCGGGGCGTAACGGATCCACCGGGGGTCCAGCGTCGCGAGTGGACCGTCGGCGGCCGTCGCCGTCGTGACCCGGTGCAGCAGGTCGGCGCGCAGGGCTTCGGCGTCGGCCCGGGCCAGCGGGGACAGCGTGATCTTCTCCCGCTGCCCGGTGCCGATGGTCAGCGTCGCGACGCCGAACGCGCGGTGCAGCGGGTTGGCCGTCAGGTCGACGGTGCGGATCCGCTCGCGGGGCAGGGACTTGCGCGTGTGGACGACGAACCGGAACTCGACCTCCAGGCGCTCGGGTGTGCACCGGAACTCCGTGTGGCGCCAGCGGACGTAGTCGCCCAGGACACCGCCGCCGACGAGCAGGACGGCGCCCGCGAGAACCCAGGCCAGCGCCACCGGCCCCGCGCCGGCGACGATCGGGACGCCGGCCGAGACCGACGCGCCGGCCAGCAGGACCGCGGTGACGGCGAGGGTGCGCCGGTCGAGCCGGCGGCTCACGTCGCGTCCCCGGGCGTGGCCTGCGTGCGTTCGGTCAGCCGCTCGGCGACATCGGCCGCGACCTGGGCGTCGAGCCCGCGCAGCTTGACGGCGCCGCGGGCCGAAGCGGTGGTCACCGTGACGGTGGCGAGCCCGAAGCGCTGTTGCAGCGGCCCGCGCAGCGTGTCGACGGTCTGCACGCGCGAGAGCGGCGCCACGCGCCACTCCTGCCACACGAACCCCGAGCGCACGTAGACGGCCGTGTCGGTGACCTCCCAGCGGTGCAGCCCGAACCACCACACCGGCAGCACGACGCACCAGGCCACCCCGAGCACCGCGACGACCGCGGCGGGGCTCAGCAGCCAGACCGCGGCCGGCGGGATCAGCAGGCCGAGCAGCACGAGCACGAAGACCGGCGGCGCGAAGACGAGTGCCCACTGCGCCCGCCACCAGGTGATCGCGCGGCGGTCGAGCGTGTGGCGTGGCGGCCGCAGCCGTACTTTTCCGGTGGTCACCGGACACCCCCCGAGACTGGTTACAATGCGATCGCATCGTAACCAGTGATGTCCGATTTTCGCAATGCGAGTGCATGGGAACGGGGTGAGCGTGCCGAGACAGGTGGACCACGACCAGCGTCGCGTCCAGATCGCCGAAGCGCTGCAGCGGCTGACGACGCGGGCCGGACTGGAAGGCGTCAGCCTGCGGCACGTCGCCGCCGAGGCGGGGATGTCGATGGGGTCGGTGCAGCACTACTTCAAGACGAAGGACGAGATGCTGCTGTTCGCCTTGGAGCACCGGCACAAGCTGCGCTCCGAGCGGATCAGGGCGAAGGTCCTCGCTTCCGGGCCGCCGACGCCGCGGTCGATCCTGCGCGCGTGCCTGGTCGAGATCCTGCCGCGCGACCCCGAGAGCGAGGGCGACTACCTGATCGGCGTCGCGTACTTCATCCGCGCGGTCGCGGACCCGGCGATGGCGAAGGTGTTCGGCGAGGGCATGCCGGAACTGCTGGCGTTCTTCGCCGACCAGGTCCGCCAGGCCCAGTCGGCGGGCGACGTCCCGGCGTGGGCGGACCCGGCGGCGGAGGCCTCGGTGCTGTGGGCGATCGCGGACTCCCAGGGCTCGGAGATCCTGATGGGCCACCGGACCCCGGCCGAGGCGGTGTCCACTGTGGACTACTACCTCGACCGGCTGTTCAGCGCGTGAGGGGCTTTCCCCGCTTCCCCGCTCGCGCCGGGGAAAGCCCCTCCACCGGGCGGCGGTGACGCCCCCTCGTCGCCACCGCCACCCGGACTCGGCCGGTCGGCCCGCACCGGACCGGACGACACGGCGGCCGCGCGTGTACGAAACTCAGCCGCCCCCGCCGCCGGAGCTGGCCGCGATCGAGGCCGCGCGGGCCGCGTTCAGCTCCCGGATCACCTTGCGCAGCGCCGGGACCGCCGCGCCCGCGCGCTCCTCCAGCTCCTCGATCCGCGCCTTGTGCTGCCGCCGCTCGCCGCGCGGGAGCACCGTCTTCAGCTCCACCGCCGCGGCCAGCGACGTCAGGGCCGCCACCTCCGGGGTCACCTGGCCCTCACCCCGCAAGGCCGTCAGCAGCTCGTCGCGCAGGTTCGCCACCGCCGCGCGGTCCTCGACGCGGGGGTGGCGGCGCGGGAACAGCCCCAGCACCTTCGACGTCCGCAGCGAGATCGTGCCCGCCGCGTCGAGCTGGGCCTCCAGGGACTGCAACGTCCCGCGGGCGCCGCGGCGGACCCAGGCGCGCCACTTGCGGTGCGGGTCCGCCGTCACCTCCGCCAGGATGTCGTCGAGCACCAGGTGGCCGGTGCCACCGGCGCCGGTGACCGTCGGGCGGCCGTCGTCGTCGGTGAGCAGGCCACGCAGCACCAGGTCGGTCAGCGCGGCCGCGCGCACCAGCAGCGCCACGCGCTCCCGGTCCGGCAGCCGGTCGCGCCGGGTGTCGCACGCCAGCAGGTAGGCCCGGGCGGGCAGGGACAGCATCCTCATCTCCTTCACTGCCGCTTCAGCGCGGGCCAGATCTCCGGCCAGGGCTTCGTGCGGCCGTCGTACTCCCACAGCAATCCGTCGACCAGCTGCGTCTCGTGCGCGAAGTACGGCCGCAGCAGCCCCGGGTCGAACCCCGCGAACAGCACCGCGTCGGCCGACTCCGGCGGTGGGCCGAAGTACCAGTACGCCCGGTGTCCACTGTAGACGCGCTGGATGCCGTACGGCGCCCCGTAGAACTCGCCCACCGCCGCGAACGGGTAGATCTCGGCGTACACCGCGGTCCGCGCGCGAACCTGCGGCGGCAGCGACGCGTACGTCTGCCCGATCACCTTCGCCAGCTCCTGCTGCGGCAGCTCACCCTGGGCGAACGTGCTGCCGAGCGAGAACGGCCCGAACGACGTCCGCGCCGAAGCCGGCCACACCGGCAGCGCGACGAGCGTCACCACCGCCGAGAGCACGAACGCCGGCCACGCCACGGCTTTCCACCACCGCACGAGGTTGCGCCGGGTCAGCTCGGTGGCCGCCGCCGCGAAGGGGATCGCGTAGCAGCCCATCAGGTAGTAGCTGCGCCCCTGCGTCAGCACCACCGCGAGCGCCACCAGGACCAGGCCGGCCCCGAGGTACCGGTACGGCCGCAGGTCCGGGGACCGCAGCAGCCGCCAGACGCCGTAGAGCAACGCCAGGACGCCGACACCGATCCCGGCGCCGAGCAGCCCGTCGCGCACCCACGCGCCGTAACCCGGGAACTCCGCGGCGACGACTTCACTCATGTGGGTGTAGGGCCAGCCGTGCGTGGCCTGCCAGAGCAACGTCGGCACCGTGGCGGCGACCGCGATCGCCGCGCCCAGCCACAGCTTCGGCCGCCGGAGCAGCTCGCGCGGCCCGAACACCAGCGCGGCGAGCAGCACCGCCGCCCACAGCGCCGGGATGAGGAACTTCGTCTCCAGCGACACCGCCGTCACGACGCCGGCCCAGACGAGCAGGCCGTCGCGGCGGGTGCGGGTCCAGCGGACCAGCAGCCAGCCCACGACCGTCCACAGGAACGGGTCGAGCACGTAGGTCCCGATCCAGTGGCTGACGATGACGATGCTCGACGTCGCGTAGCACGCGGCCGCCATCGCCTGGGCGCCGCGGCCGCCACCGAGCTCACGCGCGATCAGCGCCGTGACGACCACGCCGGCGGCCGCGGCCAGCGTCATCGGCAGCCGCAGCACGACCAGCGAGCCCGGCGCGAGCCAGTCCATCGCCGCCGCCAGCGCCGGGATGAGCGGTGGCTGGTCGAAATACCCCCAGCTCAGGTGATCTCGACCGGCCACCAGGAAGTAGAGCTCGTCGAACCCGCCGGCGTAGCGCCCGCTGGTCAGGAGCAGCGCGAGCCCGGCGAGCCCCGCGACCGCGAGCACCGGGCCCGCGGCGAACGTCGTCTGTCGCGTGTGGACAGTCACCATCGGTTTGCCTCCCTCGCCGTGGTGCGGTCCAGTCCACCGGTCCGGCGCCCCTCGCCGTAACCGGGCATGGGAGGTGATCACGACGACGAAAGTTGCGCCGCCGGGCGCGGGCCGCAACTTTGGTTGCGCATCCGGGGCGGCGGGGGTGCCCAGCGGCTACCGTGGCCGCGTGACCACCGCCCGGCGGCCGCTGTGGCCGAGCCGCTCCGACGCCTTCTGGCTGTTCTTCGCCGCGCTCGCGTTCGCCGGGCTCAACTCCCTCTTCTACGCGCTGGGCGACGTCACGACCGGCGGGCTCGGGCCGGCGGCCGGGCTGGTGCTGCAGGTCGTCGCCGACTTCTCGCTGGTGCTGCTGTTCCGGTTCCCGCTGCCGGTGGCCGGCTTCGTGATCGCGGGCGCGGTGGCGATGCTGGCGTCCGACCTGCTCGCGCCCGGGCTGCTGGTGCCGGTGCACCCGCTCGCCCTGATGACGGTGCCGACCATCACCCCGGTCGTGCTGTCGCAGCTGGCCCGGGTGCTGGACCGGCGGACGGTGCTGTGGGTGGCCGGGATCCTCACCCTGATCGCCGCACGGCCGTGGGTGCCGAGCTGGAGCACCACGCCGTTCGCCGTGCTCAGCACCACGTTGCCGGCGCTGCTTTCGCTGTACTTCGAAGCGCGCCGCCAGCTGCTGCAGTCCCTGCGCGACCGGGCGGAGCGCGCCGAGCGCGAGCAGCACCTGCTGGCCGAGCGGGCCCGCGCCGAGGAGCGGCGGCGGCTGGCGGGCGAGATGCACGACGTCGTCACGCACCGGCTCAGCCTGATGGTGCTGCACGCCGGGGCGCTCGGCGTGACGTCGGCCGACACGGCGGTGCGGACCGCGGCCGAGGACATCCGGCGTGAGGGCGCGCAGGCCCTCGACGAGCTGCGTGACCTGGTCGGCGTGCTGCGCAACGGCGCCGAAGTCGGCGCGCGGACGCTCAGCCCGGAGCAGCCGGGGGACCCGGCGCGGCTGGTCGAGGAGTCGCGGTCGGTCGGCGTGGCGACCGAGCTGGCGGTGGACGGCGACCCGGCGCGGGTGTCGCCGACCGTCGCGCGCACCGCGTACCGGCTGGTGCAGGAGGCGCTGACGAACGTGCGCAAGCACGCGCCGGGCGCGTCGGCGACGGTCTCGCTGCGCTACCACCAGGACGGTCTGGACGTGTCGGTGGCCAGCACGGCGGCGTCGGGCCCGCCGGACCCGGCGCTGGCGGGCAGCGGCTCCGGGACCGGGCTGGCGGCGCTGCGGCAGCGCGTCGAGCTCGTCGGCGGCCGGTTCGACGCGGGGCCGGCGCCCGGCGGCGGGTTCCGGGTCGGTGCGATACTGCCCGCCTACGTACCGACGGCGGAAGGCACGCAGCGTGATCCCGGTGCTCGTGGTCGATGACGAGCCGATGGTCTGCGCGCACCTGCGCACGATCCTGGGTTCGGCGGGCGACATCGAGGTGGTGGCCCAGGCCGGCGACGGCGCCGAGGCGGTCGAGGCGGTGCTGCGGCACCGGCCGCGCGTGGTGCTGATGGACCTGCGGATGCCGGGGGTCGACGGCCTGACGGCGATCGCCCGGATCGCGGAGCTGCCGGACCCACCGGCGGTGGTGGCCCTGACGACGTTCGACGCGGACACGTACGTGATCCGGGCGTTGCGCGCGGGCGCGGCGGGCTTCCTGGTGAAGTCGACGCCCCCGGAGGACCTGATCGGCCTGGTCCGCGTGGCGGCGGACGGGCACACGGTGCTGTCCCCGTCGGCGGCCCGGCGGCTGGTGGCGTTGTCTTCGGACGGACGCGAGCGCGGCGAGGACGCCCGTCGGCGGACCGCGGGGCTGACGGACCGGGAGCGGGATGTGCTGGCCTGCCTGGGCGAGGGACTGTCCAATGCGGACATCGCCGCGCGGCTGCACCTGGCGGAGGCGACGGTGAAGAGTTACGTGTCGCGGATGCTGGTGAAGCTGGAGTGCACCAACCGGACGCAGGCCGGGTTGCTGGCGCACGAGGCGGGGCTCACGCCGGGCAGCGGCGCCTCGCGACCAGCCGGCTGACCGTCGACTGGTGCACGCGCGCGCACGCCGCCACAGCGCGCTGCGACGCCCCGAGCCGGACCAGTTCACCGATCAGCTCGTCCCGGCGGCGGGTGCAGGCCGCCAGCCGGTCGGCGGCCCCGCGGAGGCGGCGCAAGCCGTCCTCCCGGGAACCGATCGCGGCGGCGTGCCGGCGCTTCGCGACCAGCCGGCTGACCGTCGCCTGGTCCACGTCGGCTTCGCGCGCCACTGTCCGCTGCGGCTCGCCGTACCGCGTCAAGGCGCAGATCAGCCCGTCCCGCTCGTCGGCGAGCAGCTCCGCCAGGTCCGTGGTCACGCGCAAAGCCTGCCGCAGCGCGCTGACGATAGGGCAGCTACGGCCACAGCAGCGGGAAGGCGCGCCACACCGCCCAGCCGATGAGGACCGCCCACGCGGCGATCCAGACGAGCGAAGGGATCCCGGTGCGCTCGGCGAGCATCGCGGCATCGTCCTCCTGCTCCCGGAACCCGCCCCTGAGCCGATTGACGACGAGCGCGTGCAGGCCGCCGATCTCGCTGGTCAGCAGCAGCCACGCTTCCGCGTAGGCGATGCCGTTCTTCAGCCAGCCCGGCGCCCAGCGCAACGCGCAGAACACGACCGCGCCCACCACGACGACCACGGCGAAGGTGAGCACGTCGCGGGTGAACAGCAGGAGGAACACCATCGCGGCCAGGGTCAGGGTGAGCACCGCGGGTGTGAGGCCGCGGTTCAGGAGCGCCGCCGCCCCGAGCCCGGCCAGCGGCGGCATCGCGTACCCCGCCGCGACGGCCAGCACCCGCGCGGACGGGGTCGGGCTCCACTGCCACGTCCCGCCGGACTCCGGGCCGGTGATCGCGACGCGGAGCACACCGCCGCCGGTCAGGATGCTGACCAGGGCGTGGCCGCCTTCGTGGAAGAGCGTGCCGAGGAAGTTGGCCCGGTACACCACACTTCGCCGGCCGTCGGTCCGCACGAAGAACGAGTGCACCACTGCCGCGGCGGCCACGAACGCGGTGATCCCGACCAGCGCCGGCCCCGGCGCGGGCAGCGTCTCGTTGAGCACGAACCCGAGTGTCCCGCCCGAAACCGCGGCGCCGGCCGAGCGCGGGCTAACTGTCCACGAGCTGTCCAGTCAGGCCGAAGCGGGCGTGTGCTCCGCGTCGTAGGCGTCGCGGGCTTCCTGGACCGCCGTCATGTGCCGGCGGGCCCACTGGTCCAGCACGTCCAGCGGCTCCGACAGGTTGCGGCCCAACGAGGTCAGCTCGTACTCGACCTTCGGCGGGATCGTCGCGTACGCCGTGCGCGTGAGGATGCCGTCGCGGACCAGGCTGCGCAAGGTCTGCGTCAGCACCTTCTGCGAGATGCCGTCGACGCGGCGCGCGATCTCCGTGAACCGCAGCGGGCCGGCCGACAGCGCGCCCACGATCAGCACCGTCCACTGGTCGCCGATGCGGTCGAGGAGCTGGCGGGTCGGGCAGTTGCGGTCGTACGGGTTCGACAGCACGGCGTCTCCTCACTTTCCGGAAGAGAGTAACACGCCGTTCAGGCAGTGGCGGCCAGCAACGTGCCGAACAGGATGCGCAGGTGCCGGCGGCCGCGGTCCCAGCGCGCCTCCAGCTCTTCCTGGTCCCGCGTCGCCCAGCTCGCGATCAGGATCCCGCGCACCACGTCCATCGCCGTGTACACCGCGTGCAGGAACTCGTGGTGCCCCGCGTGTTCCGGCAGCAGCGCCTTGCCGAACTCGACCAGGCTGGACGTCGCGATCGGCTCGACCGCCGCCATCTGCCGGCGCAGGTCCGCGTCCGTGCGCGAGGCGACCCACAGCTCCACCGTCGCCGAGAACACCGGCCCCTGGTGCATCTCCCACATCAGCTGCAACGCGTCGCCGACCGGGTCGCTCGACGCGCGGAGCCGGTCGAGCTCGGCCATCGCGAACTCCGTGCGCTTGGCCGCCAGGTGCCGGACCGCCGAAGTCACGAGGTCGGCCTTCGTCGGGAAGTGGTGCACCTGCGCACCGCGCGTGACGCCGGCGCGGTCGGCCACGCGGGTGGTCGTCGTGCCCGCGTAGCCGTATTCGACGAGGCAGTCGATCGTCGCGTCGAGCAGCCGGACGCGCATCGCCGCGCTGCGTTCCTCCTGGGTGCGTCCGGTCGATCCTCGTCGTGGGGCTGACATGCGCCTTACTTTATGGGGCCACGCGCGCGTCCGTCGCGGCGACCAGCCCGGCCACCACCCGCTTGACGAACACGCCCAGGAACCACCGGTAGGCCCAGCCGGTGCCGGGGATCTTCGCGGTGAACGTCGAATGCCAGTGGATCTCCGTGCCGCCGTCGCGCGGCGAGAGGTCGACGTAGGCGACGTAGTCCCGCAGTGGCAGGCCGTGTTCGAGCGCGTAGCCGAACCGGCGGCCGGGCTCCAGGGCGACGATCTTCTCGTACGAGTGGGTGCGCCCCGTCCGGAACAGCCGGACCGCGCCCAGCCCCTCCGGCTCGCCCTCCCCCTCGCTGATCAGCTCGAACGAGCCGAGCGGCGACCAGTCCGGCCAGCTCGCGCCGTCTCTCAGCAGGGCGTACACGGCGTCGGCGGACGCGGACGTCCGGCCGCGCACCGAAATCTCTTGTACCATTTGGTACGTGTACCATCTGGTACATGATCGACGCAAGCCCGCGGGAGAAGCTGCTCGACGCCGCGATCACGCACATCGCGCACCACGGCGGCGCCGGCAAGAGCCTGCGGGCGCTGGCCACCGACCTCGGCACCAGCCACCGCATGCTGATCTACCACTTCGGCTCGAAGGAAGGCCTGCTCACGGCGGTCGCGCGCGAGGTCGAGGCGCGGCAGCGGGCGGCGCTGGCCGACGTCGCCGACGGCCGCGAGTTCTGGCGCCGGCTGACCGGCGAAGACCTGCGTGCCAACGAAAAGCTCTTCTTCCAGCTCTACGGCCAGGCCCTCGGCGGCACCCCGGGCACCACCGAACTCCTGGATGGGGTGATCGACGACTGGCTCGGTCCGGTCGAGGAGCTGCTCGCCGCCTACGGCGTCCCGGCGGCGGATCGGCCCGCCGAGGCCCGGCTCGGCCTCGCCGTCGCCCGCGGGCTGCTGCTCGACCTCGTCACGACCGGCGACCTCGACGCCGTCAACGCCGCGATGGCGCAGTTCATGGCGCGCTACGAGTGATACTGACGCCATGCGTCTGACACTGGGGTTCTTGGCCGCACTCGTCCTCACGACCACGTTCACGCCGGCGGCGTCCGCCACAAGCGAGCCGATCCGGGAGACGGCGTGGGTCGAAACCGGCACCGACCACGACCACGACGGCAAGACCGACCGCGTCGCCGCCGACGTCATCCGGCCCGGCGCGCGGGGGCGCGTCCCGGTGATCCTCGACGTCAGCCCGTACTACGCGTGCTGCGGCCGCGGCAACGAGTCGCAGAAGAAGACCTACGCACCCGACGGCACACCCGAGCAGTTCCCGCTCTTCCTCGACAACTACTTCGTGCCACGCGGGTACGCCGTCGTGCTCGCCGACGTCGGCGGGACGAACCGGTCCTCGGGCTGCTTCGACGACGTCGGCTCCGGCACCGCGGTCGTGAACTGGCTCAACGGCCGGGCGAAGGCCTTCGACGCACCCGACGGCGGCCGGCCGGTGCGCGCGGACTGGGCCACCGGGGCCGTCGGCGCGATCGGCAAGTCCCAGGACGGCGCCACCGCGATCGGCATGGCCGCCTCCGGCATCGACGGCCTGAAGACCGTGGTGCCGATCGAAGGTGTCGCGAACAACTACGCCCAGCTCGTCGCGAACGGCGCGCCGCTGGCCACGCCGGAGAACACCGGCTCGGCGTTCACCTACAACGAGCGCGCGGCGGAGCTGTGCAAGCCGTTCGAAGCGGACATCAAGGCGCGCGCCGGCACGAGCGGCGACTACAACGCCTACTGGCGGAGCGTGAACTACGTGCCGCGACCGGTGCGCGCGAGCGTGCTGATCGCGCAGGGGTTCGGGGACGCCGTCGTCGCGCCGAACCAGTTCGCCGACTGGTGGGCCGCGCTCGGCCGCGCGGGCGTTCCGCGTCAGGCGTGGCTGAGCCAGGCGGGGCACGTCGACCCGTTCGACCTGCAGCGCGCGGAATGGGTGGCGAAGCTGGGCCGCTGGTTCGACCGGTGGCTGAAGGGGGTGCGCAACGGCGTCGAGAACGAGCCCGCGGTGCACCTCGAGACGACGCCGGACCGGTGGGCCGACGTCCGGCAGTGGCCGCCCGCCACGACGTCGGCGACGTTCCGGCCCTCGGCCGACGGCACGCTGGGCCGCCGCGGTTCAGGCACGGCGACCGTCGTCGACGACCCGGCGATCGGCCGTGAGCAGTGGGCCACCGGTTCGGCGGCCGCGCGGTTCCTGGGCGCGCCGCTGACCTCGGCGGTGCGGCTGGCCGGATCGCCGTCGGTGACGATCACCGCGTCGTCGGACCAGGCCGCGGCCCGGCTCGGTGTCGCGCTCGTCGACTACGGCCCGACCGAGGTCCGCGCCACCGCGAACTACGGTAGCGGGATCAGGACCCTGACCACGCACTCGTGCTGGGGCTCGAGCCGTCCCGGCGACTCGGCGTGCTTCCTCGACACGGCCACCGACCTGGTGCACGTCGACCACGAGATCGTCGCGTACGGCTCGGCCGACCTCGGGCACCACGCCTCGCTGCGCCACGGCGAACCGCTGGTCCCGGGTCGGGCGTACGCGATGACGTTCGACCTGACCGCGCTCGACCACGTCGTCCCGGCCGGGCACCGGCTCGGGCTGTTGCTCGGCGGCACCGACGGGCAGCTGTTCGACCCGGCGCTGCCGCCGCTGGGCGACACGCTGACGTTCGACCTCGCGCGGACGTCGCTCACTCTCGGCCTTACAAAGCCCGAACACTAGGCGGACGCCCTCCGAACACCGCCGCGACAGAGTTCTCCTCGTAACCCGGACACGAGGAGACACGATGCGAGGAACCACCTGGACGCGGCTGGCGCTGGCGGGCGGCGCGAGTGCGGCCTGCCTGCTGGTGGCGGCGCCGCTGGCCTCGGCGCAGACCACGTCGCCGGCGCCGGTCGCGCCGATCACGCTCAGCCCGGAGGAGTCGCAGCAGGTCTGCGGCGACTGGGTGCCGAAGCTGCAGAAGAAGGCCGACAACCTGCAGAAGCGGATCAACGGCGGCCCGGAGGTGGCCGGCTCGGTCGCGAATCTGAAGGCGCGCGCCCAGGACCAGCGCACCGCGGGGCACGAGGACCGCGCCAAGAAGCTCGACGACCGCGCCACCAAGCGCCAGGGCAAGGTCGGCGAGCTGAACACCGCGAAGCAGAAGCTCGACGCCTTCGCGGCCGCCCACTGCAAGCCGGCCAAGTGAGGGCCGCGAGGGTCGCGGCGGCGGTCGGGGCCGCCGCGCTCGTCGCGCTCGGCTGTTCGGGCTGCCGCGACAACCTGATGGGGTCGCCGGACTCGGGGACCTCCCCGGCGTCGTCCGAGCTGAGCGGGGTCGAGTCGACGCTCAACGGCATCGAATCCGACATGAACAGCGATGGCTCGCCCTGACCGGCTAGCGTCTCCCCTCTGAAGACGGCGGAGACGGGAGCGGGCATGGGGTCACCGGGACGCGGTCTCGTCCTCGTGGTCGAGGACGAGGCCGCGATCGCCGAGCTGGCGGCGCTGTACCTGAAGCGTGACGGCTTCGGGGTGCACGTCGAACCGGACGGTGGCAAGGCGCTCGACGCCGTGCGGCGGCTCAAGCCGGTGGCGGTCGTGCTCGACATCGGACTGTCCGGAATGGACGGCATCGAGATCTGCAAGGCGTTGCGCGCGGCCGGGGACTGGACGCCGGTGCTGTTCGTCACCGCCCGCGACGACGAGCTGGACCGGCTGCTGGGCCTGGAGATCGGCGCGGACGACTACCTCACGAAACCGTTCAGCCCGCGGGAGCTGGCCGCGCGGGTCCGGACGGTGCTGCGCCGCGCTTCGGGGGCGGCCCCGGCTCCCTCGACGTTCGCGGTCGGCGAGGCGCGGGTGGACCTCACGAGCCGCCGCGCCTGGGCCGGGGCCGCCGAGGTGTTCCTGACCTCGACCGAGTTCGACCTGCTCACGCACCTGCTCCGGCACCCGGGGCAGGTGCTTTCGCGCGACCAGCTGCTGAGTGCCGTCTGGGGGTACGCCGCGGCGGCGGGCACGCGCACGGTCGACGTCCACGTGGCGCAGCTGCGGGCGAAGCTCGGCGCGTCGAGTCCGATCCGGACGGTGCGGGGCATCGGCTACGCGGCGGATCCGGCATGAGGGGGACGCTCGCCGGGCGGATCACGCTGGTGTGCCTGGCCGTCGCGGGGGTGGCGGTGCTCGTAGCCGGGTTCGTCGGGGCCCGGCTGATCCGGACCACGGCGGACAACGTGCTGCAGTCGTCGCTGGCCGCGCAGGCCGACGTCGTCGCGTCCCAACTGGACGAAACCGGCATCGGGAACCGGCTGGGGGTCGGCAAGGTCGCCGACGTCGTGCGCGGGCAGGGCATTTCGGTGGTGGTCCGCCGCGCGGGCGGGCAGGCCGCCGGGGACGGCGTCGCGGTGCAGGCGGCGAACAAGGCCGGGCTCGCCGCGCGGCATTCCACGCGGGTGACGGTCGCGGGCGCGCAGTACCTCGTCGAGACGCGGGTGGTCGGCACGCGCGGCGCGGCGTTCGCGCTGGTCCTGCCCGCGCGCAACGCCGAAGCGACGCAGCGCGCGTTGGTGCGCAACATCGCGCTGGCGCTGGGCATCGGGCTGCTGGTCGCGGCGCTGGCCGGGTTCTTTTCGGGCCGGCTGCTCGGCCGGCCCCTGCGCCGGGCCGCGCTGGCCGCGGGCTCGCTGCGGGCGGGCCGCCGGGACGTCCGGGTGCCGGTGGAAGGACCGCGGGAAGTGGCGGAAGTGGCCGGGTCGCTGAACTCCCTGGCCGACGCGCTGGCGGTGAGTGAGGCGCGGCAGCGGGACTTCCTGCTGTCGGTGTCGCACGAGCTGCGCACGCCGCTGACCGCCGTCACCGGGTTCGCCGAGGCGATCGCGGACGGCGTCGCCACGGGGCCGGACGCCGTCCGGGCCGGGGAGACCATCCAGCGCGAGGCGTTGCGGCTCGAGCGCCTGGTCACCGACTTGCTGGAGCTGGCGCGGCTGGGGGCCGACGAGTTCCAGCTCGACGTCGCCTCGGTGGATCTGGCCGCGTTGGTGCGTGACTGCGCGGAGGTCTGGCAGCTGCGGTGCGCCCGGCAGGACGTGCGGCTGTCGGTCTCCGGTCCTCCCGCGCCGGTTTTCGTGTCAGCGGACGCCCGGCGGCTGCGTCAGGTGGTGGACGGGCTCGCCGAAAACGCCCTCCGGGTGACCCCTTCCGGTGCGCCGATGGTCTTCTCCCTCACGCTCACCGCGTCCGAGGCTTCGTTGTCGGTGCGGGACGGCGGCCCGGGCCTGGCGCCGGAGGACTACGCGGTGGCGTTCGAACGCGGGGTGCTGAACGCGCGTTACCGCGACCGCCGCCCGGTCGGCTCGGGCATCGGACTGGCGCTGGTCCACGGCCTGGTCACCCGCATGGGCGGGACACTGACGGCCGGCCCGGCCCCGGAAGGCGGCGCGGCGTTCACGATGACATTCCCCCTCACCCACCCCTGACCACCGTGTCGTCCCCCCAATCACGAGTGATGCCCCTCCAATCACGGCTGATGCCCCTCCAATCACGCGTGATGCCTCTTCAACCACACGTGATGCCTGGTCACGCCGGTGGGGCCGGTGGGTCGAACCGGGCATCACCCGTGTCCGGAGAGGCATCACCTGTGATTGGAGGGGCATCACGTGTGATTGAGCGGGCATCACGTGTGATTGGGGGGACGACACGGTGGGGTCGTAGGGTCGGGGGATGGAGATGTTGCACCTGCGGTACTTCGTCGCGGTCGCCGAGGAACTGAACTTCTCCGCGGCCGCGCGGAAGCTGCACATGGCCGCTTCTCCGCTCAGCCAGCGGATCAAGGACCTCGAGCACGAGCTCGGGCAGCAGCTGTTCGACCGCAGCACCCACCACGTCACGCTCACCGCCGCCGGGACCGCGTTGCTGCCGCTCGCGCGGGACGTCCTCGAGCAGGTCGGCGCCATCCCGTGGAAGCTCAAGGAGGCGACGCGGCCGCAGCGCAGCACCGTCTTCCTCGGCATGCCCGCCGGCGTGCACCCTGACCTGCGGGAACGCGTCAACGCGCTCGCCGGGCGGGTGCGGGACACCTATGAGCTCAAGCGCTGGCCCGGCACCACCGCCGACCTCGTCCAGGGGGTGCACGAGGGCAAGCTCGCCCTCACCCTGGCCCGGCTGCCCGTCACGGACCCGGCGCTCGACCAGCTGCCGGTGATGTCGGAACGGCTCGGCGCGGTCGTCCCCGCCGATCTCTTCGCCGGGCGGGACTCGGTCAGCCTGGCCGAGCTCAAGGAGTTCCCGTACGTCGGCTCGCCCGGGGAAATCACACCCGCCTATTTCGACCAGCTCGACCACCAGCTGTCCGAACTGGGCGTGAAGAAACGCATTCGACTCACCAACACCGGTTACGGCGGGACGTCGGAAATCATTTCCAGCGGCGAGGCCTTTTCCATTTCCATGCTCGACGACAAGAGCCCGATGCACGGCTACCGGCTCGACAACGTCATCGTGCTGCCCTTCACCGATTTCCGTCCCCAGCTGGACACCGGCCTGCTCTGGCGCCGCGACCGCACCGATGGCGACCTTCGCGACCTCGTCGACGCCGCGAAAGAGATCTTCGCCGCGCCATTAATGGTATGACCGCCGTGGTCACACCATTGTTCGCATCATGATCATTCCCTTTCGCGGCACCCGCGCCTACGTTCGTAAGTAGAACGAAGACCGCGAAAGGACGGAATGATGACGAACAGCACCGGACCGCTGGACGGCGTGCGCGTGATCGACCTCTCCACCGTGGTGATGGGCCCGTACGCGGCCCAGATCCTCGGCGACCTGGGCGCCGACGTGATCAAGATCGAGTCCCCCGCCGACACCGTGCGGGTGGGCAGCTACCGCACCACGCCGGGCATGACGCCGCTGAACCTCAACGTCAACCGCAACAAGCGCAGCGTGGCCCTCAACCTCAAGGACGAGACCGAGCGCGAGCAGGCGCTCAAGCTGATCGACACCGCCGACGTGCTGATCACCAACATGCGCCCCGGCGCGCTGAGCCGCCTCGGCCTGAACTACGCCGACGTCGCCCAGCGCAACCCGCGCCTGGTCTACGCCCACGCCCAGGGCTTCCGCGGCGACTCCGCCCAGGCCGGCAACGCCGCCTACGACGAGACCGTGCAGGCCTCCTCCGGCCTGGTCGACGTCGCGAACCGCGCGCTCGGCGAGCCGGTCTACCTGCCGACGATCATCGGCGACAAGGTGTCGTCGCTGACCATCGCCTACAGCGTGCTCGCCGCGCTGGTCCACCGCGACAAGACCGGCGAAGGCCAGCAGATCGAGATCCCGATGACCGACACGCTGCTCGCGTTCAACCTGGTCGAACACCTCGCCGGGCACACCTACGAACCGGCCGAGGGCCCCACCGGGTTCGCGCTGTCGATGACGAAGGGCCACGCCGCGGTCCGCACCAAGGACGGTCTCGCCTGCGTCATCCCCTACAACCCGAAGAACTTCCGCGACTTCTTCGCCGCGGCCGAGCGCCCCGACCTCGCCGAGGACCCGCGCGTGAACGGCGACGCGATCGACCGCGTCGACAACGAGTGGCTGACCGAGCAGATCGCCGCCTGCGCCCCGGCGCTGACCACCGACGAGTGGGCCGAGGTCTGCGCGAAGCACAGCATCCCGATGGCGCCGGTGCTCGAGCTGGACCGCGCGCACGAGGACCCGTACGTCCGCGAAGGCCACCTGCTCGACACCGTCGAGCACCCGAGCGAGGGCGCCATCCGCACGGTCGGCATCCCGGTGAAGTTCTCCGCGACGCCCGGCTCGATCCGCCGCCTGGCCCCGCTGGCCGGCCAGGACACCGCCGAAGTCCTCGCCGAACTGGTCTGAACCACCGGCACTTTCCCTACGAAAGTGCCGCTTTGGGAAGTGGGAGTCATGAGTGAAGTACGCACCGAGCGGATCGGCGGCACCCTGCTGATCACGATCGACCGGCCGCAGGCCCGCAACGCGGTCAACGCCGCCGTCGCGACGCAGCTGGCCGCCGCCCTCGACGAGCTGGAAGCCGATCCGGCGCTCCGGGCGGGCGTCCTGACCGGCGCCGAGAACACCTTCAGCGCCGGCATGGACCTCAAGGCCGCGCTCAAGGGCGAGTCCCCGGAGATCCCGGGCCGCGGGTTCGGCGGCCTCACCGAAGCCGAGCTGTCGAAGCCGTTGATCGCCGCCGTCGAAGGGTTCGCCATGGGCGGTGGGTTCGAGCTGGCGCTGGGCTGCGACCTCATCGTGGCCGCCGAAGACGCGAAGTTCGGGCTCCCCGAAGTGAAGCGTGGGCTCATCGCCGCCGGTGGTGGCGTCATCCGGCTGCCGAAGCGGATCCCGCACCACCTCGCGATGGAGTTCCTCCTCACCGGCGAGCCCGTCACCGGCCGCCGCGCCGGCGAGCTGGGCCTGGTCAACCGCGTGACCCCGGCGGGCGACGCCGCCGCCGTCGCGCTGCAGCTGGCCGAGAAGCTGGCGGAGAACGCACCCCTGGCCCTCGCCGCCGTCAAGAAGATCGTGCGTGCCGCGAATCCCGCGACAACACAGCGCGAAGAAATCAAGAAGCTGATGCAGTCCCAAGACGTCCGCGAGGGCATGACCGCCTTCGCCGAGCGCCGCGCTCCGAAGTGGACAGGCGAATGAAGATCGACGAAGTCCGGCAGCACGTGACCACTCCCCTGACCGCCCCGGCGTTCGCGCCGGTGGTCCCGAGGTTCACGAACCGCGAGTACCTGAACATCGTCTACCGCACCGACGCCGACGCCCTGCGCGCCGTCGTGCCGGAGCCGCTGAAGGTCGAAGAACCGTTGGTGCGCTTCGAGGTCATGAAGATGGGCGACGTCTCCGGCTACGGCCCGTACACCGAGTCCGGTCAGGCCATCGAGGTCAGCTTCGACGGCGAACGCGGCGAGTACCTGCACGCCATGTACCTCGACAACTTCCCGGCGACCGCGTCCGGGCGCGAGGTCAGCGCGTACCCGAAGACCGTCGGGTCGCCGAACCTCTATGTCGACAACGGCGTGCTCGTCGGCACGCTGGACTACGGGACGCTCCGGGTCGCGACCGCGACGATGGGCTACAAGCACCACGAGCTGGACACCCGCGAGGCCGAACGCCAGATCACCGTCCCGACGTTCATGCTCAAGACGATCCCCGGCTACGACGGCACCCCGCGCGTCCAGGAGCTGGTCCGCACCGAGATCACCGACGTCGTGGTCAAGCAGGCCCACACCGGCCCCGCGCGGCTGCAGCTGTTCCAGCACGTCCTGGCGCCGCTGGCCGACCTGCCGGTGCTGGAGGTCGTGTCCGCCAGCCACATCCTCACCGACCTGACGCTCGCCCCGGTCAAGCCGGTCTTCGACTACCTGAAAGGAGCCCGATCATGAAGAACGCCGCAGTCATCGGCGCGGGCACCATCGGCCTGTCCTGGACGGCGCTGTTCGCCCACCACGGCCTGACCGTCCGGGTCACCGACCCCCGCCCCGACCTCGCCGACGCCGTCGCCGAAGCGCTGAAGACGTTCGCGCCGCACCTGGGCACCACCGCCGCCGAGCTGGCGAGCCGGGTGAGCATCGCCGAAAGCGTCACTGAATCAGTGAAAGCCGCGGATGTGGTTCAGGAGAACGGGCCGGAGAACGTCGAGTTCAAGAAGGCGCTGTTCAAGCAGCTCGTCGAGGAGGCTCCGGAGCACGCGCTGCTGCTGAGTTCGTCCAGCGCCATCCCCTCGACCGCCTTCACCGGCGGGATCGACGGGAGCCGGGTCCTCATCGGACACCCGTTCAACCCGCCGCACCTGATCCCGCTGGTCGAGGTCGTCCCCGGCGAGCACACCAGCGAAGAGTCAGTGGCGAGGGCCGTCGAGTTCTACACCTCCCTCGGCCGGACGCCGGTCGTGGAGCGCAAGGAGATCCCCGGGTTCGTCGGCAACCGGCTGCAGAACGCGCTCAGCCGCGAGGCGATCTACCTCGTCGAGCAGGGCGTGGTGACACCGTCCGAACTGGACGCCGTGATCACGAACTCGCTCGGGATCCGCTGGGCGACCGTCGGGCCGTTCCTCGGCTCGCACCTCGGTGGCGGCCCGGGCGGCTACCGGCACATGGCCGAGCACATCGGCAAGTCGATGAAGAAGATGTGGGCCGGGCTCGGAAACCCGTCCCAGAGCCCCGAAGAGCAGGAACGGCTGATCGAAGCCGTCGAACAGGCTTACGGCTCCTCCACGTACTCGGAACTCGCCGAGACGCGCGACCGCAAGCAGCTCGCCGTTTTGCACGCAGTGGAGGAGAACTGAGATGGAACCGCTCAAGGACAAGCTGACCGCCGACTTCTACGACTTCGAGGCGCTGCTGCCCGACGACGAGCGCAAGCTGCTGGTCAAGGCGCGCGAGTTCATGACGAACGACGTCAAGCCGCTGGTCAACGAAAACTGGGAAGCCGGCACCTTCCCGAAGGAACTCATCGGGATGTTCCGCGAAAGCGGCCTCGCCGGGCTGCCGTACGAAGGCTACGGCGAGCACAAGCCCGCGGTCAGCCACCTGCTCACCGGCATGATGGCGATGGAGATGAGCCGCACCGACGCGTCCGTGGCGACGTTCTTCGGTGTCCACAACGGACTCGCGATGTACTCCATCTACAGTGGAGGGAGCCAGGAGCAGCGCGACCGCTGGCTCCCCGAAATGGCCGCCATGGACAAGATCGGCGCGTTCGCGATGACCGAGCCCCTGGGTGGCTCGGACGTCGCAGGTGGCATGCGGACCACGGCCAAGAAGGACGGCGACACCTGGATCCTCAACGGCGCCAAGAAGTGGATCGGCAACGCGACCTTCGCCGACTACGTCGTCGTGTGGGCCCGCGACCTCGATGACAACCACGTCAAGGGGTTCGTCGTCGAGAAGGGCACGCCGGGCTTCGTGCCGGCGAAGATCCAGGGCAAGACCGCGTTCCGGATCGTCGAGAACGCCGAGATCACCCTGACCGACGTCCGCGTGCCGGAGGCGAACCGCCTGCAGGGCATCGACTCCTTCCGCGACGTCGCCGAGATCCTGCGCGCCACCCGCGGCGGTGTCGCCTGGCAGGCGCTGGGCGTGATGATCGGCGCGTACGAGGCCGCGCTCGCCTACGCGCAGGAGCGCACGCAGTTCGGCCGGCCGATCGCGCGGTTCCAGCTGGTGCAGGACCTGCTCGTGAAGAGCCTCGGCAACATCACCGCGTCGTGGGGCATGCTCGTGCAGCTCGCCCGGCTGCAGGACGCGGGGATCTTCAAGGACGAGCAGTCGTCGCTGGCGAAGGCGTTCGTCACCTCGCGGATGCGCGAGGTCGTCGCCTGGAGCCGGGAGATCTTCGGTGGCAACGGGATCGTGCTCGAGTACGACGTCGCGCGGTTCTTCGCCGACGCCGAGGCGATCTACTCGTTCGAAGGCACGCGCGAGATGAACACGCTGATCGTCGGTAAGGCGATCACCGGGCAGTCCGCGTTCGTGTGAGGAGTCAGTTGACGCAGCCGGCGGCCGTCGAGGTCGCCGGCTGCTTCGCGTTCGACGACGACGGCGGCGTGGCCGTCTGCGCCACCGGCTTCACGCCGCCCGTGGTGTCGTCACCCGAGGCCTGGACCGCGGGCGTGCTGATCGCCGTGCGCACGAACTGCTGGACCTGCGCCGGGTCGACCTTCACCGCGTCGCCGTCGGACGGCGTCGGCAGCGACAGGCTCTGCACCGGGATCGTGGCGAACCCGATCGCACCCGACGTCATCCCGCGCAGCTGCTGCGCGAAGCTCAGCACATCCCAGCCCTTGTCGAGCACGACCGCGCCCTGCACCGCGCTGACCAGCGAGTTCAGCTTCGAGACGTCGGTGAACGTGCCCGCGCTCAGTACCTTCTTGGCCATTCCGGACAAGAACGCCTGCTGCCGCGCGATCCGGTCGAGGTCCCCGTTCTGCAGGCCGTGGCGCTGCCGGACGAACGCCAGCGCCTGCGCCCCGGAAAGCGTTTGCGGGCCGGCCGCGAAGTCCGCGCCGGAGTAGGTGTCGTGCACCGGCGCCTTGAGGCAGACCTCGACGCCGCCGACGGCCTGCGAAAGCGCGTCGAACCCGGCGAGGTTGATCGCCGCGTAGTGGTTGATCGTGAGGCCGGTGAACTTCTCGACGGTCTGGATCGCGGTCTTGGCGCCGGCCGCGTTCGCCGCCACCTCCAGCTGCGGGCCGGACAGCCCCTCGGCGCGCAATCCGGACATCGAGGCGTTCTTGCCGCGGCTGTACGCGGAGTTGATCTTGTGCTTGCCGTAGCCGCCGGCGATGTCCACATAGGAGTCACGCGGGATCGAGATCGCGGTCGCCGCCGCGCCGCCGGCCGGGATGTGCACGACGATCATCGTGTCCGTGGTGTCGCCGCCGTCTTCGCCGCTGCCGGCGTGCAACGCGTCGAGCACGTTCTGCGGCAACGGGTTGCCGTACGCGTCGGTGCGCGCGTCGATCCCGACGAGCAGGATGTTCTGGGCGACCTTGAGCGGTTCACCGGGCGGCGCGTCTTCCTCGTCGACCTGTGCCGAGGGCGGGATGACGTCGGCGGTGACGATGCCGTTGTCGAGCTTGCTCAGCTGCGTCCACGCGAAACCGGTGGCGGCGAGCACGAGCGTCGACACGACACCCACCGCTACGCGACCGCCGACGCGGCGCCCCCGGGACGACAACAGCACGACACTTCCCCTTGCTTCCCTCTGGTGAACCCCTCCTTCGAGGATCACCGCGTTAGCTGGGAATCAGCTGAGAAAGTTGTCGAAAACCTGTGACGCTGCCCGATCGGCCGAGCGGATTCCGGCCGATCGGCCGACTTCCGCGACGGAAAGTGTCGAACCGCGCACGGGGACGTGCTGTGGGCGCGGCCACAGTGGCCGGAACTATCGCGTCAGCGGGGCATCCTGCGCCAGATCGCGCGCGGCAGCAGCCGCATCGCGAAGAAGACCGGACGGAGCACCCCGGGCACCCAAACGACCCCGCGCCCGCGGCGCAGGGCCGCGACCGTCGCGTCCGCCACCTGGTCCGGCGTGCTCGAGAACGGCGCCGGGGCCATCCCCTCGGTCATCCGCCCGATCACGAAGCCCGGGCGGACCAGCAGCAGGTGCACACCCGAGCCGTGCAGGGCGTCCGCGAGGCCGCTCGCGAAGCCGTCGAGACCGGCCTTCGCCGAGCCGTACACGTAGTTCGCGCGGCGCACGCGCACCCCGGCCACGGACGAGAACACGACCAGGCTGCCGCGGCCCTGCGCGCGCAGCAGGTTCGCCGCGTGGGTCAGCACGCCGACCTGGGCGACGTAGTCGGTGTGGACGATCGCCGCGGCGTGGGCCGCGTCCGTCTCCGCGCGCGCCTGGTCGCCGAGGATGCCGAACGCCAGCACCACGGCGTCGAGGGGGCCGTGCTCGGCCGCCACCTGCTCCAGGAACGGGCCGTGCGCGGCGAGGTCGTCGGCGTCGAACTCGGCCGTTTCGACCAGGGCGCCGGCTTCGCGCAGCTCGGCGACCGGCGCGGTCAGGTCCGCGCCCGGCCGCGCGGCCAGCACGACCCGCCGGCCGTCCTCGACCAGGCGTTTCGCCACGGCCAGGCCGATTTCACTGCGTCCGCCGAGCACCAGCACCGTTCCGCTCACCGCAGCAGTCTCCCAGCCCGTGCCGAGCCGGGATCGGGCAGGTGATCTGCACGACATGCAACTTTGCATGACGTGCAAGTTCTGGCTACCTTGGTAGGCGTGTCCCCACCCACCGGCCTGCGCGAGCGCAAGAAGTACGAGACGCACCGCGCGCTCGCCACCGCCGCCGTCCGGCTCGTCGCCGAACGCGGGCTCGACGCGGTCACCGTGGAGGACATCGCGACCGCAGCCGACGTTTCCGTCCGCACGTTCTTCAACTACTTCGCGTCCAAAGAGGACGCTGTGGTGATCGCCGTCCCCGACCACCTCCAGCGCACCGAACGCACCATCGAACGCTTCCTCGCGCTGCCCGCCGAGCTGTCCGCGCTGGCCGCGCTGACCACCGCCATCCGCGACGACCTCGCGTTCATCGCCGAGAACCCGCGCGAGTGGCTCGACCGGGTGACCGCGATGAAGCGGCACCCGACCCTCGTCCACCGCTCGCTGGCGATGAACGCCGAGCAGATCGAGCCGCTCACGACGGCGATCGCCCGGCGCACCGGCTGCGCACCGGCCGACCTGTTCCCGTCGCTGCTGCTGAACGTGGTCAGCGGCGCGCTCAACGCGGCGATGATGCGCTGGCACGAGCGCGACGGCGAAGGCGCCGTCGCCGACCTGTTCGACGACGCCGTGGCGAGCATCGCCGCGGGCCTGCCCGACCCGAAGCGGACCCGCTGAGCCGGTCCGCGCCCGAACGCAAGGGGGAAACCATGTCCACGACCGCCGATCCACCGGAAGTGACCACCCCCGGCCCGATGAGCCGCCGCCAGGTCCTGGAAGCGATGTCGGGGCTGATGATGGGCATCTTCGTGGCCATCCTCGCCTCGACCGTCGTCGCCAACGCGCTGCCCCGGATCGTCAGCGAGCTGGGCGGCTCGCAGGCGTCCTACACCTGGGTCGTCACCACCGAACTGCTGGCGATGACCGCGACCGTCCCGTTGTGGGGCAAGCTTTCCGACCTCTACAACAAGAAGCTGCTGATCCAGATCTCCCTGGCGCTGTTCGTGGTCGGCTCGCTCGTGGCCGGGTTCGCGGGCAACATCGACGTGCTGATCGCGAGCCGGGTCGCCCAGGGCATCGGCGGCGGCGGGCTGACCGCGCTCGCCCAGGTGATCATGGCCGCGATCGTTTCCCCGCGCGAGCTCGGCAAGTTCTCCGGCATCTTCGGCGGCGTGTTCGCCGTCGGCACCGTCGCCGGCCCGCTCATCGGCGGCGTCCTGGTCGACACGTCGTGGCTCGGCTGGCGCTGGTGCTTCTTCCTCGGCGTGCCGTTCGCGGTGACCGCGATCCTGCTGCTGCAACGGACACTGGACCTGCCGACGGTCAAACGCGACGTCAAGGTCGACTACCTCGGCGCGTTCCTGATCATGGCCGGGGTGTCGACGCTGCTGATCTGGTCTTCGCTGGCCGGGCAGGAGTTCGCGTGGGGCTCGTGGCAGACCGCTGTCCTGGTGACCGCCGGGCTGGTCGTGCTGGCGCTGGCGGTGTTCGTCGAATCCCGGGTGCGGGAGCCGATCCTGCCGCTGGGCCTGTTCCGCAACCGCACGGTGACCCTGACGACGGTGGCCAGCTTCCTCGTCGGCGTCGCGATGTTCGGCGGCACGGTGTTCCTGTCGCAGTACTTCCAGCTGGCCCTGGGCAAGTCGCCGACGGTCGCCGGGCTGATGAGCCTGCCGATGATCCTCGGCCTGATGGTCTCCTCGACGGTGTCCGGGCAGCTGATCAGCCGGACCGGCCGCTGGAAGAGCCACCTGCTGCTCGGCGCGCTGCTGATGGCCGCCGGGCTCGGGCTGCTCGGCACGATCGACGCGCACACGAGCGTGGTCGTGCTCGGGACGTTCATGCTGGTGCTCGGCGTCGGTGTCGGCATGCTGATGCAGAACCTGGTGCTGGTGGCGCAGAACGACGTCCCGGCGCACGACCTGGGCGCGGCGACGTCGGCGCTGTCGTTCTTCCGCAGCCTCGGCGGGTCGATCGGGGTGAGCGCGCTCGGCGCGGTGCTGGCGAACCGCGTGACGGCGTTGATCACCGAAGGGCTCGGCCCGCTGCCCGCCGGTGACGGTGGTTCGGGCAAGGTGCCGGACCTGGCGACCCTGCCGGCGCCGGTGGCCGCGGTGATCCGGGAGGCCTACGGCACGGCGACCAGTGACCTGTTCCTGATCGCGGCGCCGATCGCGCTGCTGGTGGTCGTCGCGGTGGCGTTCCTGAAGCACCTGCCGCTGAAGACGCAGAGCGGCCTGGAGCGGCTCGCGGACGAGGAGCCCGCGGTGCGCTAGCTTGCGCGGATGGACTTCGAAGCGCTCGTCGAGCGGCACCGCCGGGAGATCCAGGTGCACTGCTACCGGATGCTCGGCTCGCTCGGCGACGCCGAAGACCTCGCGCAGGAGACGTTCCTGCGGGCGTGGAAGGCCCGAGACGGGTTCGAGGGCCGGGCGAGCGTGCGCACCTGGCTGTACCGGATCGCGACGAACGCCTGCCTCGACGTCCTGGCCCGCCGCCCGCGCCGGGTGCTGCCCGACCAGCTCGGGCCGTCCGGCGAGCCGGCGGGCCCGATCGAGGCGGCCAACCTGCCGTGGCTCGAGCCGTGCCCGGACGAGTTCCTCGGCGTGGACGACATCGCGGCGGTGGTGATCGAGCGGGAGACGATCGAGCTGGCCTACCTGGCCGCCCTCCAGCACCTGCCCCCGCGGCAGCGCGCGACGCTGGTCCTGCGCGACGTCCTCGGCTGGTCGGCGAAGGACACGGCGGCGGCGCTGGAAACGAGCGTGGCGTCGGCGAACAGCGCGTTGCAGCGGGCCCGGGCGACGTTGCGTGAGCGGCTGCCCGCACGCCGTGCCGAGTGGACGGCCGGCGACCCGACGGCCGAGGAAGCCGCACTGCTCAAGCGGTTCATCGAGGCCTACGAACACGGCGACCCGGCGGCGGTGGCCCGGTTGCTGCACGAGGACGCGCAGGCGATCATGCCGCCGTACACGCTGTGGTTCGGCAACCGCGACGCGATCATCGCGGCGCTGTCGCTGTCGATGGACCCGGCGTCCCCGCACTGCGTCGGCCGGTTCCGGATGCTCCCGACCCGCGCCAACCGCCAGCCGGCGGTGGCCACCTGGCTGCGGCGGCCGGGTGAGGAGCGGTATCGGTGGTTCGGGGTGTCGCTGCTGACGGTGGAGCAGGGGCTGATCACGGCGATGGCGGCGTTCGAATCGGCGCCGGCCGGGGTGTGGGGGCTGCCGGAATTCTGGGCGGGCGATTGAGCACGGTCACCATGGGTCCGAGCCTGGTGCGTGCGCCCCAATGTGGCCTTGGTTGCTCCACCGATGCCCCCACCGCCACCCTCAACGGAGGCGCTCCGCGCCGCAGTGCTTACTCAACGCACCCAAGGGGCCCTTCGTTGCGTCTGACGCACCGAAGGCCACATTGGGGCGCTTCGGGCTCGGCGCACTCAATGCGTGGGCGCGACTCCCCTGCGAAAGGCGTGAAAAAACCCGGGCAGGTGATTCATGGCGAATCACCTGCCCGGGCACACGCGTTCCCGGAACTCATTCTTCCGGATTCGGTGTTCGTCTTCTTGGCCGCCGGGAAGAGGTCACCGGGCGGCGATCAGGCCGCTCGGTGCCGCTGCGGGGCCGTGCGCACCAGCCCGCGGCGTTCGACCGCGGTGGCGCCGCCGAAGACGCCGTGGTCCAGGCCGTTGTCGAGCGCGTAGCCGAGGCATTCGGCGCGCACCGGGCAGCGGGCGCACACGGCCTTGGCCTGCGCCGTCTGCCGGGCGCCGGGGCCGACTTCGGAGATCGGGAAGAACAGTTCCGGGTCCTCGTCCTTGCAGGCCGCGAGTTCCGCCCAGCCCGTCATCGTGGCTTCCATTTCCTTCGTTCACCTCCCTAGTGCTTCTGTTTCCCATTGTCGTGGCGCGTCAACCGACTTGACGGACGCGGACGCGCGAGCGCATCCGCCTGAGTCAAGGGGGTTTTGGCTTCGGTCCCCGGCTCACCCTCCGGGCAACCAAGACTGCAACACATGAGAGTACGCCTTTCTTCCTGGGATCTCGATGTCGATCACGTCACTCGATCGGCGAGATCGCGCTCCAGCGTGACCCGCACCAGTGCCGCCGCGAGGGCAGCCAGCCGGTCGCCGCCGACGAGCTTCGCGAGTCTGCCCGGTTCGGTCGGCAGGCCGAGCTTTTCGGCCCCCCGCAAGGCTTTCCCGTCCAGGTGCGGCCGAAACTCCGGCCACACCGCCTGCACCTCCCTGGCGAAGATGTCCACCCCCACCGGACCGAGCCGGGGCACCTTCCGCAGCCCGGCCGCCAGTGTCCGGAATTCGCCGTTCGCGGCCTCGCGCAGCCGTCTCAGGTCGCCGCCGTAGGAGTCGAGGACCACCTGCGCGCCCTCGCCGAGCGCCGTCGCCGTCTGTTCGTCGTAGCGCTTGTAGTGCGCGCGGCCGAGGGCGTCGACGCGCTGCTGCCAGGTCGCGTTCTTCATCGCCACCGCCGTTCCCAGTCCCGCGGCCTTGAGCTCGCGGGCCGCGTCGACTGCGATCGCCGCCTTGATCCGGGTCGAGAGCAGCACCGACAGGACCAGCAGCCGGTACAGCGGCGCCGGGGTGTCGGCGAGCTTGATCCCGGCCTCGGCCGCGTACGTCGGGCCGGCCTCCGCGAGCAGGCACTGGATCTTGTCTCGATGGGTCATCGAGCGCGGGTACCCGGCAGGCCCGCGGTCATTCACCCGCGTTTCGTCACCGGTGGTCACCACTTCGGCGCAAGCCATTACTCCTACCGAGCAGTCTTGATCGAATCGTTACACGTGGGAGCCCGCTCACCGCACTTGTTCCAGTGGAGGCGAGGGGTGGTGAGGGGACCGTGTGCGCTGGCGAGGATTTCGACGCCTTCTTCCGGGCCGACTTCCCGCCGCTCGTGGCGTTCCTCTGCAAGGCCGGGTTCGAGGTCGAGACGGCCCGCGACGTCGCCGCCGAGGCGATGCTGCACCTGCTGGAGGCGTGGCCGACCGCCGAGGACCCGCGGGCGTGGGTCCGCCGCGTCGCCGGCCGGCTGCTCGGCCACGGCGGCGACGCGCGCGCCGACTGGTCTCTGGCGGGTGACCCCCACGACGACGAGGCGCTGGCCGTGCTGGTCGAGCCACACGCGGACCTCATCGACCTGCTCGCCGCCCTCCCCGACCAGCAACGCATGGTCCTGACGTGGTCCCTCGACGGGTTCACGCCGACCCAGATCGCGCGGGCGCTGCGGGTCGCGCCCGCGACCGTCCGCTCCAACCTGCGCCACGTGCGGGAACGCCTCCGGCGCCACCGGGCCGCTTCGCCCGGCGACCAGCGGGACAGGGAAAGGTGAGCAGAATGCCGGCAACCGAGTACGGCGATCGGGCGATGACCGAGCTGCTGCGGGAGTCGAACGCCGCACTGCACGACTCACTGCGCGTCGGCCTCGACGTCGAGGGCACGCTGCTGCGGGTGCGCAGCCGGGCCCTCGTCCGGGAGATCGCCTCGGCCAAGCCACCCGAGGCGTTCCCCGCGCACTGGCGGCGCCACGACGAGCCGGTCGCCGACGCGATCGCGGGCGACGACGCGGCGACCGGGCGCCTGCTCGCCACCATCCGGCCGCTGGTCGTGCGCTACTGCCGGGCGCGGGTGGGCCGGCACGAGCGGTCGTTCGCCTCCGCCGACGACGTCGCGCAGGAAGTGTGCCTCGCCGTGCTCACGGCGCTGCCGTCCTACCGCGACCAGGGCCGTCCGTTCCTGGCGTTCGTCTACGGCATCGCCCAGCACAAGGTGGCCGACGCCCACCGCGCGGCGGCCCGCAACCGCACCGACCCCGTGCCCGAGATCCCCGACGGCGTCTCCGAGGCCGACGGGCCGGAGCAGCGCGCCCTGCGGTTCGAGCTCAACGAACGGCTGGCCCGGCTGCTGGAGGTGCTGCCGGCCAAGCAGCGCGAGATCGTCGTGCTGCGGGTGGTGGTCGGGTTGTCGGCGGAGGAGACGGCCGCGGCGGTGGGCTCGACGCCCGGCGCCGTGCGCGTCGCCCAGCACCGCGCGCTGGCGCGGCTTCGAAGACTTCTGACGGGCGAAGAGGACTAGCGCCGCACGCGGTCCAGCACGAACTCCGCCAGCGCCGCGGCCGGTCCCTCCATCGACTCCCGTGCCAGCAGCATGAACTCGATTTCGCCGGGCTCGGGCAGGCCGCCGAGCTCGACGAGGTCGTCCGGGACCAGGCTGCGCGCGTGCAGGGTGACGCCGAGGCCGGCGGCCGCGGCGGCCCGCAGCCCGGTGAGGCTCGACGTCTGGCACGCCGCCCGCCACTCGAGCCCGGCGCGTTCCAGGCACTCCACCGCGAGCTGCCGGGTGATCGACGGCATCGGGTACTGCACCAGCGGCACCGGCTGGCCCGGTTCGAGCACCGTCGCCGCCGAGCCGATCCAGACCAGCGGCTCGCGCCACAGGAGCCGGCCGTGGTGCGTGCCCGGGCGGCGCTTGCCCAGCACCAGGTCCAGCTGCCCGGCCCGCAGCCGCTGCGCCAGGACGTCGGACAGCTCGACGGTCAGCTCGACGTCCACCAGCGGGTGGCTGCGGCGCAGCCGGTGCAGGATCTCCGGCAGCTCGCCGAGCGCGAAGTCCTCGGAGACGCCGAAGCGCACGCGGCCGCGCAGTTCGGCGCCGCGGAAGTGCCGCTCCGCGCGTTCCTCGGTGTCCATGATCGTCTGCGCGAACCCCAGCATCGCCTGCCCGCGCGCGGTGAGCTCGACGGTGTGGGTGTCGCGCGCGAAGAGCAGCCCGCCGGCGTCGGCTTCGAGGCGCCGGACGTGCTGGCTGACGGTCGGCTGGCCGACGCCCAGGCGCCGCGCGGCCGCGGTGAAGCTGCGCGTCTCGGCGACGGCGAGGAACGAACGGCACAGGCGCGGGTCGAGCACGGTGGTGAGCTTATCGCGATCCGCGATGACAGTCAGTCCGGTCATCGGGGTTCACAATGAGCGTCCGAGCGCCGAGAATTGCCGCGGAAGGAGATCCATGTCCCGGTTTCGGCTCGACCCGTTCGTTCTCGCGATTCTCGCCACCGTCGGCGTCGCCACGCTCCTGCCCGCTTCGGGCGCTGTCGCCAGTGGGTTCAGCACGGCCACGACGATCGCCGTCGGCCTGCTGTTCTTCCTCTACGGCGCGCGGTTGTCCACGGCGGAGGCGCTCGACGGGCTGCGGCACTGGAAGCTGCACTCGGTCGTGCTCGCCGCGACGTTCGTCCTGTTCCCGCTGCTCGGCCTGGCCCTGTCCCTGCTGCCGTCGTCGGTGCTGCCCGCCGAGCTCGCGGCCGGGGTGCTGTTCCTCGCCGTGCTGCCCTCGACCGTGCAGTCGTCGATCGCGTTCACTTCGATCGCCCGCGGCAACGTCGCGGCCGCGATCTGCAGCGCGTCGCTGTCCAACCTCGCCGGGATCGTGCTGACGCCGCTGCTGGTGGCGCTGCTGCTTTCCGGCGACGGCGCGGGCGTCGACGGCTCGGCGGTGCTCGGGATCGTGCTGCAGCTGCTGGCGCCGTTCGTCGCGGGTCAGCTGGCGCGGCGCTGGATCGGCGGCTGGCTCACCCGGAACTCGGCGCCGCTCAAGGTGTTCGACCGCGGCTCCATCCTGCTGGTGGTGTACACGGCGTTCAGCGCGGGCATGACCGAGGGCATCTGGCACCGGCTCGACGTCGGCCACCTGGCGGTGCTCGTGGCGGTGTGCTGCGTCCTGCTGGCGGCGGTGCTGACCGCGACCGGCTGGGGCGCGCGGCTGCTCGGCTTCGCCCGCGCGGACGCGATCACGATCGTGTTCTGCGGGTCGAAGAAGAGCCTGGCCAGTGGCCTCCCGATGGCGACCGTGCTGTTCGGGCCCGCGCGGGTGGGGCTGATCGTGCTGCCGCTGATGCTGTTCCACCAGATCCAGCTGATCGTGTGCGCGACGCTCGCCCGCCGGTACGCGGCTTCCGCCCCGGTCGAGGAGCTCGTTCCGGCCTGACCGATGAGTTTCCCGGGCCGGGCCCGTCGGTAGTGGTGACCCTCTACCGAAAGGCGGCTCCCGTGGCCAAGGTCCTGTACCACATCACGATGTCCCTCGACGGTTTCGTCGCCGGCCCGGCCGACGACATGACGTGGCTCTCCGGCCTGCACGCCGGACCGAACCCGGTGGTCGAGCGGGTGCTCGGCGAGATCGGCGCGGTGGTGATGGGCCACCACACCTACGCCCCGGCGACGACGGCGGAGGGCCAGGTGTACGGCGGCCGCTGGTCGGGCCCGATCTTCGTGGTGACCCGCTCCGCGACGCCCACGCCGGGGTTCACGCTGGTGGAAGACCTCGGCGACGCCGTGAAGGCGGCGTCCGCGGCGGCGGGCGACGGATACGTGGCGGTGCTCGGCGCGACGACCGCGCGGCGGTGTCTCGAGGCGGGCTTGCTGGACGAGGTGCTGGTACACGTGGCGCCCGTGCTGCTGGGCGACGGCGTCCGGCTGTTCTCGCACCCGGGTGGAACGCGGGTGCGGCTGGAGCCGCTGGAGCTGAGCAGCAGCGGGCCGATCGGGAACTGCTGGTACCGGGTGGCGTGAGGTCCACTGTGCACAGACCGGCGGCGGGGTAACACCGGGCGGCGGCGGAGCGACTCCGGGGGCGACTTCGAAGGGGAGGAACGCCATGGGAACCCGGGTACTCGCCGCACTGGGCGGCGCGGTGGTGGTCGCCGCGGGCGCGGTGGTCTTCGCGAGCACGTCGGCGGCGGTCGGGCCGGCACCGGCGCCGATCGTCCAGGCGGCGCAAGCGAGCTGCTTCACCGACGGCAACGGGATCTGCACGGTCACGCACGGTCTCGGCAAGGTGCCGGAGGCGGTCGTCGTGTCGCCGAACACGCCGAGCCCGTTCAACGCGTTCACGCTCAACACGGTGTTCGGCTCCTACACCGCGACGACGTTCCAGGTGCGGGCGATGTTCACGCAGACCGCGCCGAAGACGTTCGGCCAGATCTGGTTCAGCTACGCCGCTTACGGTTCGCCGTCGGCGCCGCCGACCACGGTGACCACGCCGACAACTCCGCCGCCGCCGACCACGACACTCAAGCCGCCGACCACGACGACTCCGCCGCCGGCCACCACGCCCGACCCGACCACAACGCCGACCGGCGGCGGCACCTGAGCGGATTCCGCGGCCTTCGCCTTGCCTGGCAACGACTTCCGTCACCGCCGGCGAGGCGAAGGCTTCTTCCGCAGTTCTTCCGCGAAGATCGTCTCGACCCGGGAGTTCGCGCGCCGCAGGGCGCGGGCCATCACGCGGATCAGGCCGGCCAATGCCAGTGCGCACAGCAGACCGAGGCCGATGGCCGTGGAGTTCGCCACGAGCGCCTCCCGGTACTGGTGCGCCAGGTAGCCCAGGCCCGCCCCGGCGGTGAGTGCGTCCAGCAGCGCCAGCCGGATCGCCCGGTCCCCGGTCAGCGAGACCCCCGGTGTCGCGGCCATCGCCCACCTCCCGCCGTCTCGTTCAGCGGTGACGCCCTTGCAAGGTAGACGAGCGTGCCCCGGTCGGTGGGTGTTTCAACCTGTTTGGCCTACCGGATCTGCCCGGATGGCCGCTGTGATAACTTGAAGCGAACTGAGTCTTCTTTGCGGATGCAAACCTCGTGCCGCCTGCGCGCCGAGGCCAGGGGGCGGTAGCTCAGTTGGTTAGAGCAGGGGACTCATAATCCCTTGGCCGCGGGTTCGAGCCCCGCCCGCCCCACCCGATCTCCGACCTCACCGCAGCCGGTCGTACACCACGGCCGTCTCGCCGAGCTCGCCCGTCTCGTGGTGCGCGAGACGCCACTTCGACGCCGGCAGGCCGTCTTCGAACAGGCGGGCGCCGCCGCCGGCGATCTCCGGGCAGATCATCAGGTACAGCCGGTCCAGCAGGTCCGCTTCCAGCAACGCCTTGATGACGCTCGCGCTGCTGTTGACCAGGATGTCACCCGAGCCCGTCGCCTTCAGCTCGGTGATGACGTCGGCGGCCGGGGCGTTCACGACCCGGGTGCGCTCCCACGGCGCGTCGGTCAGGGTCGTCGAGAACACCACCTTTTCCGTGTCCACCAGCCACTTCGCGTACCCGCGGTCACGCGGGTCGGCGTTCTCGTCGGCGGCGACCGTGGGCCAGAAGCCCAGGAAGCCTTCGGCGTTGCGGCGGCCGAGGACGGCCGTCGTCGCGTCTTCCCAGATGCGCGTCAGGTGGCCCCGCGCGACTTCGGTGGTCGCGTACGGGAGGATCGCCCCCATGTCGGCGGGCCCGCCCGGGCCGCTGTAGCGCCCGTCGAGCGTCAGGCTGAGGTTCGCGGTGACTCTGCGGTCGGCCATGTCAGTCGGTCCTTTCGGTGGCGAGCACTTCGGTGAGCTGGTCGAGCACCTGGTCCCAGCCGGCTTCGATGCCGGCGATGGCGGGGACGGCCTCGACCGTCGTCGCGGTGATCCGCAGGCCCAGCCGCAGCCGGGTGCCGGCCGGGTTTTCGGTGAGCCCCAAGTCGTAGTGGCCGGTGAAGGACGCCCGCCCCCGCACCGCGAGGTCGAACACGAGCCGCCCGGGCTCGTCGGCGACGCGGACCCGGCCTTCGGCGCGGTGTTCGCCGTCGGCGTCGCGGTAGGCGAGCACGGCTCGCCCGCCCGGCCGCGGCTCGAGCACGCAGTCCGTGATCGTCAGCGAAGGCGGCGCCCACCAGGAGGCCAGCAGACCGGGCTCGGCCCAGTGCCGCCAGACGACGTCCGGCGCCGCGGGCAGCAGGCGTTCGAACGCGAACACGCGCCCGTCCGCCCACCGGTCCCGGTCCGCGACCGCCGTCTCCGCCTCGATGGCCGCCTGGTACCGCGCGACGACGTCCCGTTCTCCTTCGTGCGCCTCGGTTTCCGCGGCCAGCTCCCGCAGCCGGTCCGCGAACGCGGCCAGCGGCCCGGCTTCGAGGGCGTACACCCGACGCTGACCGAGCGGGAAGACGGTGACGAGCCCGGCGCGCGCGAGGTTCTGGAGGTGCTTCGTGGTTTGCGGCTGACGCAACCCGGTCAGCTCCGCCAGCTCGCCGACCGAGCGCGGCCGCTCGGCGAGCAGAGCCACGATGCGCCAGCGAGCGGCGTCCCCGAGAGCTGCGGCGATCCGGTCCATGCCGGAAGTATTCACTACCGAGAATATTCAGGTCAAGGAATATCTTGGCCCAGCCAGCGCACCCCGTAGACGTACCCCAGCTGTGGGGCGGTGAAGTCCTGCGCCACCTCGTAGGCGCCGTCGAGCGGCAGCGTCTCCCCCGGCTGGGCCGGATCGGACAGCACCGAATACGGCACCCGGTCCAGCCGCCACACCGCCCGCGGCGGCCGCTCGGGGTCGAAGCGGACCCGCACGGTGACCGACTCGCACATCACCAGCGGCACGAACGCGTACGACGGCCGGATCGGGCGGCCGTCGCGGATCCGGAACACCAGGGAATACGTGTGGGTGTCGCCGCGCGCGAGCGGCCGCGGCAAGTCGAGCAGCCAGCGGAAGTGCCGTTGGCCCTCGCGGCTCTCCCCGGTGATCCGGACGCCGTGCTGGGCGTCGGCGGTGACGTCCCGCTCGCCATCCGAGCCGTCCTCGACGCGGGGCACGGTGAACTGCGCGGAGATCCGGCTCAGGCCGTCGCGGGTCGCGACGATCAGGCGTTCCTCGATCAGCTCCGGCTCTTCGGTGTCGAGGCGCACGAGGACCTTGAGCCGCTTGACGAACCAGCCCTCGTCGGGGTCCGGGACGCCTTCGCCGGGCCGCGCGCCGGCCTCGATCTCGGCGGCGAGCCGGGCGAACGCGCGGTCGATGCGCCGCCGCGCCGTGCGGTCGGAGACCCGCAGCCGCTGCGCCAGGATCCCGACGCGGTCGCTGAGCAGGGCGTGCTGCGAGCCGGGGGCGATGCCCAGCGCGACGTTCACCGCCAGCCTGTCGTCGGCCGGGAAGTCCGCGATGGCGGCGGAAATCGCTTCGCGCAGGACGCGCCGGGCTTCGCGCTCGCTCGTCGTCCGGTGGATTTCGCACCAGGCCGCGACGAGCGGCCCGAGCCGGCCGCGCAGCCGTTCGGCTTCCAGCCCCCAGCCCCGCCGCAGGGTGGTGAGCTCCCGGACCAGCCCGTCCTCGTGTGCCATGGGAATTCGATTGTGGCACGCGGGCTTCCGCGCGATCGGCGGCAGCGGCTGAGCCGATCAGGTGATTCCCCGGGTGGCCAGTCGTTGGCCAGTTCCGCCGCGATTCGGCCCGCGACGGGCCGTTGCCGACTCGGCGGCTGACCGACCATTTCCCCGTCGACGACTCCGGGGAGGAACGTTGTCCGGCAGCACGTACCCGTCGTTCGCGCCTTCCGACGTCCGGCAGCTGGCCCGCGCGGGCCGGCTCGCCGGCTCGGCCGCGCACGCCCCGCCCGGCGACCTCGCCCGGTTGCGCGGCGCGGTCTACACCGTGGCCTGGCCCCTGGTGTTCGCGCGGATCACCAAGCCGCTGGAGCGCCGGCGTCACCACCCGGACTGCGCGCGCGGGCTCGAATCGTTGCGACCGGACTGCCTGGACCGGTTCCACGACGACGTCGAGGCCGTCGTGGACCACGCGCTGCGGCGGGCGACCGGCCCGATCGAGAACTTCGACGGCTGGCTGGCGACCCGGCTGAGCCCGGCGACGGTCGACGCGCACCGGCGGCGGCGCGGCGAAATCGGGGCCCTGCAACGGCCCCGGCTCCCGGGCTGGCTGGCCGAGGCCCTCGGCGGCGACCCGTGGCTCGGCGAGCTCGCGCTGCAGGTGCTGATCTGGGCGGGCGTGCCGGCGACCGCGGGCGGCGAGCTGTGGCCGTTGGCGGGCTGGGCCGAGCGGCGCGCGGAGGTCACCGGGGAGCCGGCCGGCCGCGACACGCTCGACCGCGAGGTCCGGCAGGTGCTCGCCGCGATGCGGACGCGGCCGAAGTGGTACGCCGAGCACGTCGAACGCCCGCTCGGGCACAAGCGGGCGCCGGTCGCGCCGATGCCCGCGGACGGCCCGGCCGAGCTGACGGCGCTGCAGCTGGTCGCGCCGGAAGAGGCCGACGACGACCGCCTCACCAGACTGGCCGAGCAAGCCCTGACGGCGATCGAAGCCCGTCTGGACCGCGGCCACGACCCGGCGGCGGCGGTCACGGCGGTGGTCCGCTGCGTGTTCGGCACCGGCTCGCCGCACCACGGATCAACCCTGGACGACTGGCTGGCCACGGCCCTCGCCGACGAGTCCCGGCTCGAGGAGATCGTGGCGACGGTCCTGGCCGTCCTGGACCGCTGAGCACCGCGCTTCGAGCACCCGGAGCGGCAGCCCGGCCGGCCAGCCGGCGGCCCGCGCGCGCCGTTCGGCTGCAGCAAGCTCGGCGAGCAGCACCGCGCGGACGGCGGTGCGGGTGGTTTCGGGGAGCGTCACGCCGGCCTCCTTGCGCCCGGTGCGGGGTAGCCGGGCCCAGCGGTCCCTGACGGACGGCGGTCTTGCCGGGCACTGACGCGGCTTCAGTGCCACCAAGGAGGCGGCGGCACCGGGAGCATCAGCGGGCGGCCGCTGTACCGGCCCGTCCAGCAGTCGGCCAGCCAGCTGGTCAGCGCCACCGGGCCGAGGAGGCTGTCCTCCCACACCGGCGTCAGCTCGCCCGCCCGGCGGAGGACCTCCTCCGCCGTCGCGCAGAACGCGATGATCGCGGCCACCGCCGCGTCCGCGCGTTCGGTCGGCCAGGCGACGGCGGCGCCCGGGAGCCGGGCCGGGATGGCCAGGCCGGTGGCGACGGTGCAGTTGCGGGACAACAGCACGGCCAGGTCGAATTCGACTGCCTCGGCGTGGCGCTGCCGGGCTCGCCAGCGGGGCGAGGCTTCGGCGGCGTGGAGTCCGGCCAGCCGGGCGGCGACCAGCCCGTCCCAGACCGTCAAGAGCACTGCTCGCGTGTCGGCGGGGTGCGCGGCGGCGAGCTCGTGGGTGACGGCGCTGAGCCAGGCACACGGGTCCTTGACTTGACGATCAGCGGCGACGGTCACGGCAGCCAGTCTCGCACCGGAAACCTCGGCAAGCAGCAAGATGATCATGGTTCGCGGCAGGACCACCCGGTCGGTGGCGAACCGTTGAGCGGCGTCGTCCTTCCTTCGGGCACTGCGGGTGACCGAACCGTGACAACTGTGTCATCATGTCGGCGCTCAGTGCCGAGCGCGCCCCCTCGTTTTTCCTTCTCCGAAAGGCCGACACCGAGTGATCAAGATCAGCAAGAACCGTGCGGGCACCCAGCGCGTCACCTTCAGCCTCCCCGTCGGCGCGCCCCCGGGACGGGTCAGCGTCGTCGGGTCGTTCAACGACTGGACGCCCGGCCGCCACCACCTGACCCCGCGGTCCAACGGCCGCCGCTCGGCCTCGGTGGAGGTGGATCCGGGCACGGTGCTCCAGTTCCGCTACCTCGGCGAGGACGGTTACTGGTTCGACGACCCCGACCTGGCCGACCGCGTCGACGGCAACTGCGTCTGCACGACGAACTGAGCGCTCAGCCCCGGCGCCGCCGCTTCGGCCCGCCGGCGCCCCGGCGAGCGGGCTGCGCAACCGGCTTGCGCTCAGGACGCTTCTTCTTCTCCACCACAGGCTGCGGACGGCCGCGCGTGCTGTTGACCGTGCGGCCGCGCACGATCCCGATGAACTGCTCCACCAGGTCCGTCGTCTCGTCCTCCAGCCAGGACAACGCCACCGTCGACTGCGGTGCGTCCGTCACCGGGCGGTAGGTCAGGTCGCGGCGGTGGTGCAGGCGGGCCAGCGACTGCGGGACCACCAGTACGCCGACGCCCGCCGCCACCAGCTCCACCGCGTCCGCCGTCGTCTCGGGGCGGGATACCGCCGGGCGGCCCGGGCGGGTCTCCCACTCGATCGTGTCGTCGAGGGGGTTCAGCACGACCTCGTCGGCCAAGTCCACCGTGGACACTTCGTCCGCCGCCGCGATCAGGTGGTCCTTCGGGATCACCACCACCGTCGTCTCGGTGTAGAGCGGGATCGCGTGCAGGCCTTCGCGGTCGATCGGCGAGCGCAGCAGTGCCACGTCCGCGCCGCGCTCGCGGATCAGCGTCGTGGCTTCCGCCGCGGGCACGGCCACGAGGGTCAGCGGGACCTCGGGCTCCCGCTCGCCCCAGGTCCGCACCCACTTGGCGGGCGTCGCCCCGGGGACGTACGCGAGCCGGAAAGAGGTCACCGGGTCAGGTTACCGGGCGTGACGCTGGCTACCCTGGACGGCATGACGTCGCACAAGACCGCCCAGACGATGAAGCCGGCGACGGCGGCGAAGAAGCTGGGCGTGTACCTCGAAGCCACGCCCGCCCGGTTCCAGGACGGCGTCGTCTCGCGCGACGAGCTGAACGCGCTGCAGACCGACCCGCCCGAGTGGCTGCGCGAGCTGCGCCGCACCGGCCCGCACCCGCGGCAGGTCGTCGCGGCGAAGCTGGGCGTCTCGATCGGCGGCCTCGCCCGCGGCGGCATCACCGACCCGCTCACCACCGACGAGATCGACGCGCTGAAGGCGGCGAACCCCGACTGGCTGGTGCGCGAACGCGCCACCCAGGCCGAGGTGCGCAAGGAAACCCTCCGGGTCAAGGAGAAGGACCGCTGACCACGCTCGAAGAGGCCGCGCGCCTCGACGCCGAAGACGAGCTCGCCGCCTTCGCCGACCGGTTCGTCCCGATCACCGATCCCGGTGTCGTCGCCTACCTCGACGGCAACTCGCTGGGCCGTCCCCTGCTCTCCACCGGACAGCGGCTGCAGGAGCTCGTCACCCACGAGTGGGGCGCGCGGCTGATCCGGTCGTGGGACGAGGGCTGGCTCGAGCTGCCCGGACGGATCGGGGACGAGCTCGGCCGCGTCGCGCTCGGCGCCGCCCCCGGCCAGACGATCGTCGCCGACTCGACGTCGGTGTGCCTGTACAAGACGCTGCGGGCGGCCGTCGCGCTCCGGCCGGGCCGCGACGAGCTCGTCATCGACACCGGCAACTTCCCCACCGACCGGTTCCTCGCCGAAAGCGTCGCCGCCGAAGCCGGCCACACGGTCCGCTGGATCGACGCCGACGACGTCCGCGCCGAGGACGTCGCGGCGGTCACCGGGCCGCGCACCGCGGCGGTCGTGCTGTCCCATGTGGACTACCGCTCGGCGGCGATCGCCGACCTGGCCGGCATCACGCGGCTGGTGCACGACCGCGGCGCGCTCACCGTGTGGGACCTCTGCCACAGCGCGGGTTCGATCCCGGTCGAGCTGGACGCGGCGGGTGCCGACTTCGCCGTCGGCTGCACCTACAAGTTCCTCAACGCCGGGCCGGGCGCGCCCGCGTTCCTCTACGTCAACGCTCGCCACCACGAGGAGTTCGCCCAGCCGATCACCGGCTGGATGGGCGCGGCGGACACGTTCGGCATGGCCGCGCGGTACGTCCCGGCGCCCGGCATCCGCCGCGCGCTCTCGGGCACGCCGCCGGTGCTCGGCATGGTGGGCGTCCAGGAGGGCGTCGCGCTGCTGGCCGAAGCCGGGATCGAGCGGGTGCGCGCGAAGGCCGTCGCGCTGGGCCGGTGGGTGCTCGACCTCGCGGACGCCTGGCTGGTCCCGCTCGGCTTCACGGTGGCTTCGCCGCGCGAAGACGCCCGCCGCGGCGGGCACGTCACCGTGCGGCACCCGGACGCCGAGCGGCTTTCCCGCGTGCTGATCGAGCACGGCGTGCTGATCGACTTCCGCCGTCCCGACGGCATCCGCATCGGGTTGAGCCCGCTCACCACCGGGTTCACCGAGGTGCGGGCGGCCATGGCCCGGATCCGGGAGCTCGCCGCGTGAAGTGAATGACTCCTGCAGGTCGCCGGACGACCTGCAGGAGTCGTTCGCTTCGTCCCGGATAGTAGCCATGTACTTAGTAGCCATGTACTGTATCTGGCATGAGCACTCCCGGGCACCTGGTCTGGCGACTCTCCATGAAGTGGCGAGTGGCGGTCGATCGCGCACTCGCGCCGATGGGGCTGACGCACGCCCAGTACGTCTTCCTGTCCTCGCTGTCCGGACTGGAACGCGCCGGGGCGAACCCGAGCCAGCGGGAGCTGGCCGACCACACCGGGCTGGAAGCGCTCTACGTCTCCAAGCTCGCGCGCGCCCTCGACGCCGACGGGCTCGTCGAGCGCACCCGCGACCCCGCCGACACCCGCACCATCCGGCTGAGGCTCACCGGAAAAGGGCGCGAGGTCGTCGAGCCGGCGATCGCGACCGTGGCCGGGCTGCTCGACCGGCTCCTGGCGCCCCTCGGCGGCCGCGGCGGCGAACGCACGGCGGCACTGGCGCGCGAGCTCACCGTCCTCCTCGACACCCCACTCGAACCCTGAAGGGACAAGCCATGGACCTCCACCACGAAGAATCCGGCACCGGCACCCCGATCGTCTTCCTGCACGGCAACCCCGGCTCGTCGCACGGCTGGCGCCACGTCCTCCCCCACGTCGGCGCCGGCCGGCTGCTCGCCCCCGACCTCATCGGCATGGGCCGGTCCGCGAAGCCGGCCATCGACTACTCCTTCGCCGACCACGCGCGCTACCTCGACGCGTGGTTCGACGCGCTCGGCCTGGACGACGTGGTCCTGGTCGGCCACGACTGGGGTGGCGCACTCGCGTTCGACTGGGCCGCCCGCCACCACGGCCGCGTCCGCGGGCTGGCGTTCTTCGAGACGATCGTGAAGCCGCTGGCGTGGGAGGACCTGACCCCGCAGGCGGCCGAGCGCACGCGGAAGATCCGCACGCCAGGCGTCGGCGAGGAGATGGTGCTGGAGCACAACCTGGCCGTGCGGCAGGCATTCACGGGCGGGGTGCGCACCCCGGTGGCGGACCTCGAGCCGTACCTGGCGCCGTTCCCGACCCCGGAGAGCCGCCGCCCGTTGCTGGCGTGGGCCCGCCAGCTGCCGGTCGGCGGCGAGCCGGCGGGGCTGCTCCCGCGCATCGAGGCCTACGACGCGTGGCTGAAGACGAGCACGGGGATCCCGAAGCTGCTGATGACGTTCGAAGGCTCGCCGACGCTGCTCATCGGCAAGGAGATGGCGCGGTGGTGCGCGGACAACGTCGCGTCGCTCGAGATCGTGGCCTGCGGCGAAGCCGGGCACCACGCACAGGAGGACCGGCCGAAGGAGATCGCCGCCGAGATCGCGGCGTGGCTGGACCGCACCGGGCTGCGCTGACCCTGCCCGCCGAAATCGATGACTGCCGCGCCCGGTTCCCCGACACCCAAGCCCTGGCCGCAGCCGTCGGCGTCGCGCCCTCGACCCGCCAACGCAGCTGCCGGAGATCGCGGCCTGGACCGGACCGGGCTGCGCTGAACCTCAGGCGTGCCGCAACGGCGGCGCCACGTCCACCCCGAGCACCCGCGCCGCGACCCACGCCAGGGCGTCCGCCGTGCGGGCCGGGGTGTCCGAGGGCTGCATCACGTGGCTGAGGACCGTGCGGACGACCAGGTCGATCACCACCGCGATCTGCGCTTCGGTGAGCGCCGGGCGGTACGCCTCGACGCGCGCCACCAGCATCGTCTTCGCCTGCGTGAGCAGCGTGCCCGCCTGCGTCGTCAGCAGTGGGAGGAGCTCCGGCGCCGTGCCGTGCGTCGCCGAGGCGATGGCGCGCAGCAGCGTGTTGTCGTCGGCCAGTTCGAGGACCGAGCGGACCGCCTCGTACATCGCCTCCACCAGGTCGTCCTCGTGGCGGTCGAACGCCGCGCCGACCACCGACAGGAACCGGTCGAGCTCGTGCGCGACCATCGCCTCGGCCAGCGCGTTCTTGGAGCCGATCTCGTTGTACACCGTCTGGCGGCTGACCCCGACCAGCTCGGCCAGCCGGGCCATCGTGACCGCCGACCAGCCCGATCGCGCGGTCAGCTCGATCGCCGCGGTGATGATCGGCCGCCGGTGCTGGCCACCCTCGGACGTCGCCGGAAGTGCCGCGCTCATGGTCGGCATTCTAGGCCGCGCCCGCGACGGCCAGCGCTTCGGACCACGGCGCCCGCGCGGCGATCCGCCTGCGGTGCTTCATGATCTCCCGCGGCCGGTCGATCGTCAGCGCGCCGACCACCCGGTCGCCGCGCCGGTAGAGCGTCGCGCCGCCGGTGCGCACCACCTCGTCCGCCTCCGGGGTGCCGACGAACTGGATCCGGTGGCCGTACCAGTCGGACCAGAAGTACGGCACGGCGCCGAGCGGGCGGGCCGATGCCGGGTCGAGCGCGTGCCGCGCGGCGGCGCCGCCCTGCTCGGCCGCGTTCGTCCAGTGCTCGAGCCGCATGCTCATGCCGTCGAAGAGCGGGTTCGGCACGTACGCGACGTCGCCCGCCGCGTAGACGCCCGGTGGCCCGGCCGACAACGTCTCGTCGCAGACGATCCCGCCGTCGCGCTCGTGCAGCGTCAGCCCGCTGCCCTCGAGCCAGCCGGTGGCCGGGACCGCGCCGATGCCGGCCACCACGAGGTCCGCCGGCAGGACTTCGCCACCCGCCAGTGCCACGCCTTCGGCGGACACGCCGGTGACTTCGGCGCCGAGCCGCAGCTCGGTACCGGCCGCGTGGTGCAGCGCGGTGAGCTCCGCCCCGGCCGCCGCGCCGACCGCGCGGTGCAGCGGCGTGGCCGACGCCTCCACGATCGTCACCGGCAGGCCCCGTTTCCGTGCCGCCGAAGCGACTTCCGAGCCGATGAACCCGGCGCCGACCACGACCGTCCGCGCGCCGGCGTCCAGCGCGGCACGCACCGCGACGGCGTCTTCGGCCGTCCGCAGCGTGCGGGCGCCCGGCAGGCGCCGGGCCGTGGCGCCGGTGGCGATCACGAGGGCGTCGTACCGCATCGCCGCCCCCGCGACGGTCACCTCGCGCACGTCGGTGTCGAGGTGTTCGGCCGGGGCGCCGAGCATCAGCTCGACACCGAGTTCGTCCCGCAGCACGGTTTCCGCGTGGAACGGCGGCACCTCGCCCGGGCCGCCGGGGTCGAGGAACGCCTTCGACAGCGGCGGCCGGTCGTAGGGCAGGCGGGCTTCGGCGCCGACGAGCACGATCCGGCCCCGGTACCCGGTGCGGCGGGCGGCTTCCACGGCACGCAGTCCCGCCAGTGACGCGCCGACGACCACGAGCGTCATGACAGCTTCAACGCCAGCACGGGACAGGAGTCGACGGCCGCGGCGACGTCCTGGCGGTGCTCCTCGCCGGGCCGCTCGTCGAGCACCACGACGGTGCCGTCTTCGCCCACCTCGAAGAAGTCGGGCGCCATCGCCTCGCACATGCCGAGGCCGTCGCACTTCCCGCGGTCCGCTTCGATCCGCATCACGCACCCACCCGGCCCGGCGCGACGAAGTCGACCTTCTCGCGGACCCCGCAGTCGGGGCAGCACCAGGCGTCCGGGATCGCCGACCACGGCGTGCCGGCCGGGAAGCCTTCCCGCGGGTCGCCGAGCGTCTCGTCGTAGACGTACCCACAACCGGGGCACATGCCGCCCTCGGCCGCGTCGCCGTGGGTGTCGGCGTGCTCCGCCACCGCGGCGGTGACCCGGGTTCCTTGCCGCGCAAGGATCTTCTCGCGTTTAGACGGCTGCAGGTTGGCGCGCGAGAGGTCGCCGTCGAAGTGGGCGAGCACCCGCGGGTCCATCACCCGGCGCCACACCGGCGGGACCAGCGCGAGCACGATCATCCCGGCGTACCCGGTGGGCAGCACCGGCGACTCGGCGAAGTCGCGCAGCGTCTGGTAGCGCCGCGTCGGGTTGGCGTGGTGGTCGCTGTGCCGCTGCAGGTGGTAGAGCAGGACGTTGGTGGCGATGTTGTTGGAGTTCCAGCTGTGGCTGGGATCCACGCGCTCGTACCGGCGCTTGCCTGCCGCGCCGACCCGCTGCCGCAGCATGCCGTAGTGCTCCATGTAGTTGACGACCTCCAGCAGCGAGAACCCGATGACGGCCTGGATCACCAGGTACGGCAGGATTTCCACGCCGAGCCACGCGATCATCGCCGCCCAGAGCACCGCCGACATCAGCCAGGCGTTGAGGACGTCGTTGCCGAGCCGGTAGGGGTGCTTGTCGCGGCGGGCGTAACGCTTGCGCTCCAGGCGCCACGCCGACTTCAGCGAACCGAAGACCGTGCGCGGCCAGAAGCGGTAGAAGCTCTCGCCGACGCGGCTGCTCGCCGGGTCCTCCGGCGTGGCGACGCGGACGTGGTGGCCGCGGTTGTGCTCGATGTAGAAGTGCCCGTAGAAGCTTTGCGCCAGCGCGATCTTCGACAGCCAGCGCTCGTGGCTCTCCTTCTTGTGCCCCAGCTCGTGCGCGGTGTTGATGCCGATCCCGCCGATGCAGCCGATGGAGATCGCCAGCCCGACCTTGTCCACGACGGTGAGGTCGCCCCGCGCGACGAGCCAGAACGCCGCCACGAACCCGACGTACTGGATGGGCAGGAAGGCGAAGGTGATCCAGCGGTAGTAGCGGTCGTTTTCGAGCCGTTCGAGGACGTCGTCAGGCGGGTTGCTCCGGTCCAGGCCGGCGAGCAGGTCGATGAGCGGGACGACCACGAGGATGACGATCGGGCCGATCCAGAACCAGACGCCCCACCCGGTGGCCGCGTGCAGCCCGATGGCGAGGAACGCCAGGGACGGCACCACCAGGCCGATCAGCCACAGGTAGCGCTTGCGGTCGTGCCACAGCTCGGTCGAACCGGCGGGCACGGTCCCGGTGACTTCGCTCATCACACCCTCCTCCGTTGGCTGGGTTGACAGAAGGGTAGACGACGTACAGCGCGATTGACAATAGCCAGTTCAATGTAAAGTTGGCACGACATGCTGATCAGAGCGCGCAAGATGATTCGGAGCCGCTCGCGTTACCTCAGCCGACGAGGTCGTGCGGGTCGCGCGCCGCGAGCGCCGTCGCCTCCGGCACACCTTCACGGCGGGCGACCCGCCGCCTCGCTCGCACCTGCGCCGCGGTCCGCGGGCGGAACTCCGGTTCGCGGCCGCAGCCGCACGACTCGAAGCCGTCGTACTTCAACCCCGCCGCCAGCACCGCGGCGACCGCAGCCCAGCCCGACCGGTCGCGACGCGGCGGCGCGGCGAAGTCGTGACCGGCGAAGACCATCGGCACACGGCACTCGGGACACCGGTGCTCGGCGCCGTCCCGGGCGTGCTTGCCACTGCGACGGCACGGCACGCACACGTAGTGGACCTTGTAGGTGATCTCGCCGTACCGGCACATGGACCGCACGATACCGGCCCGGCGGCCCTCGAACTCCCGATTTTCCCGGCGGCACAAGGAATTCCGCGCCCTCGACACGCCCGAGCAGCGAGTTGTGGCGAAGATCATCTTCGCTGCGGCCCTCGACGGGACGGGACACCAGGGCAATCGCCCTGCCCGTTCTTTCCCTTAGCACGACCCGGGCGGCTCGCCGGAGCGGACGAATTCACTTTCACCCGTTCAGCCCAGTGTGCAAGCGTCCGGAAATGCGCCCGGGCCCGTTACCAGAGGAAATGCCGGTAATCACCCGAACGCACTCGGTAAACACCGTTCGCCACCCGGCGGACAGTCGTCCGGCAGCCGGGCCAGCACGACCGCGCCCCCGTGGTTCGTGGTAAAAAACGGACCCTGATCGATCCTGCTCGTCCGGGTCCCCGTTTTCGCCGATCGTCACTCAGGAGTTCGTGAACCGCCGTGCTGACCAAAGACGCCAAGGACGAGTCGGACAAGCCGTACGACAAGTCGATCCGCAAAAGGCTGACCAGGACCGTTCTCATTCCCAGCGTGACCCTGCTGGTGCTGTGGATCGCGGTCTCCTCCTACTTCCTCTTCAACGGCGTTTACGTCCGGCTGGTCGCGGCGTCGGTGCGCGAGGTGTCGATCCCCGCCGCCGGCGCGCTCGGTGAGTTCCAGAAGGAACGCCAGACCGCGTTGCAGTACCTGGACGACCCGGCGCTCGGCCCGGCCCGGCTGCAGGAGCAGCAGAAGGCCACCGACGAAAAGCTCGGCGCGCTGAAGGACGCCTTCGCCGCGACGATCTCCAACGCGCCCGACGAGATCGCGACCAAGGTCAACGCGCTGAAGGCCCAGTTCGACCAGCTGCCCGTGCTGCGCTCGCAGATCAGCTTCCGCAGCATCGACCGCGCGCAGGTCAACGGCTACTACAACGGCGTGATGGACACCGCGTCCAACCTGTTCGACACCCAGGCGCGCGTCGTGCCCGACGCCGAAGCGGCGACCGGTGGCATCACCGCCACCTCGGTCTTCCGCGCCGGTGACGCGATGTCGCGCGAAACGTCGCTGGTGTCCACGGCGTTCTCGGCCGGCACGTTCGCGCCCGACGACTTCGCCGAGTTCGCGCAGCTGTCCGGGTCCTACCGGACGCAGCTGGCGAACATCGCGCCGTTCCTCGACCCGGGCGTCCGCGACAAGTACCAGACGCTGACCACCAGCACCGCCTGGCGGCAGCTGGGCACCGCCGAAGAGGCGATCGTCAAGCACGGACCGTGGTCGCCGAGCGAGCAGAACACCGTGCCGGTGTCCGGAACGGACTGGCAGAACGCGACCAACCTGGTCTCCCAGGGCCTCAACGACCTCGCGATCACCCAGGCGGACAAGGTTTCCGCGGCGGCCATCGACTCCGGTGACGCCCAGCTGCGCAACGTGATCATCGGCAGCATCCTGGCGCTGCTGGCGTCCCTGGCGGCGATCATCGTCGCGGTCCGGGTCTCCCGCTCGCTCGTCGACCGCGCGCTGATGACGCGCCTGGCCCGGCTGCGCAACGACTCCCTCGACCTCGCCCGCAACCGGCTGCCGGACATCGTGGAGCGGCTGAAGAACGGCGAACCGGTGGACCTGAAGGAAGAGCTGCCGCAGCTCGACCACGGCCGCGACGAGATCGGCCAGGTGGCCGAGGCCTTCAACACCGCGCAGCTGACCGCCGTCAACGCCGCGGCGAGCGAGGCCAAGGCCCGCAGCGGCGTGCACAACGTGTTCCTCGGCATCGCGCACCGCAACCAGGTCCTGGTGCACCAGCAGCTGCAGATCCTCGACGAGATGGAAGCCCGCGAGGACAACTCGACCCAGCTGGCTTCGCTGTTCCAGCTCGACCACCTCGCCGCCCGCGCCCGCCGCACCACCGAGAACCTGATCATCCTCGGCGGCAAGCAGCCGGGCCGCCGCTGGCGCAAGCCGGTGGCGCTGATGGAGGTCCTGCGCGCGGCCGTCTCGGAAACCGAGCAGTACGCGCGGGTCCAGGTCGAGCAGGTGCCCGACGTCGCCGTCCTCGGCGCCGCCGTCGCCGACACCATCCACCTCGTCGCCGAGCTGGTCGACAACGCGACGTCGTTCTCGCCGCCCGGCTCGCCGGTCGAGGTGACCAGCCGCCTGGTCGCCCGCGGGGTCGTCGTCGACGTGTCGGACCAGGGCCTCGGCATGAAGGACGGCGTCCGCGAGTGGGCCAACTCGATGATGGCCGAGGCGCCCGAGTTCGACGCGATGGCGCTGCGGGCCGACTCCAGCCTCGGCCTGTTCGTGGTCGCGCGCCTGGCCGCGAAGCTCGGCATGACCGTCACCTTCGACCCGTCGCGCTACGGCGGCCTCCGGGCCACCGTGCTCATCCCGGCCCAGCACCTGGCCGGCCGGTCGGACGCGCCGGCCGAAGAACCCGAATCCTCTCCGGCGGAGACCACCGCGGTCCTCGCCCCCGTGGGCGCTCCGGCGCCGCAGGTCGCAGAAAGCCCGTTCGGTTCCATGGACTCGCCCAGCTCGTTCACCGGCCAGATCCCGATGAAGCGAGACGTCAAGCCCCGGCCGTACCCGGCGCGCGCCCTCACCCCGCCCGACTCCCCGCCCGACGTGCTGCCGGCCGTGCCGGTCGCGCCGCCGGCGGTCACCGAGCCGGCGCCCGCGCCCGAACCGGCGGGCGAGACGCCGGCCGACGCGCCGGCCGACAACCGGCCCCGGCTCCCCCGCCGCGAGCCGCAGCAGAACCTCGTCGCCCAGCTCGAAGACGAACCCGACGACAGCGACGACGTCGTCGCGCCCGGTGAGGGGACCGCGCGCACGCTCGCCGCGTTCCACAAGGGCACGCGGCGGGGACGGGACGGGTCGGGCGATGCGTAGTCCGCGACAGCACACAGGAAAGTCCACAGAGGAAAGTCAAGGTCTCTGACGCATGAACGAGTACGGGAACCCCAAACCCGATCTCAACTGGCTGCTCGACGACGTGGTGAACCGCGTGGTCGGCGCGCAGAACGCCATCGTGCTGTCCGCCGACGGGCTGCTGATCGGCAAGTCGGCCGGCATGAGCAAGGACGACTCCGACCAGCTCTCGGCCATCGCCTCCAGCCTGCAGAGCCTCGCGAAGGGGGTGAGCAAGCAGTTCAACCGCGGCCCGGTGCTGCAGAACATGATCGAGATGGAACGCGGTTACCTGTTCGTCTCCGCCGCCGGCGCGGGCGCGTGCCTCGCGGTGCTGGCCGCCGACAACGTCGACGTCGAAATGATCGCCTACGAGATGAGCCGCCTGGTCAAGCGGGTCGGCGACTACATGGTGTCGGCGCCGCGCGAGGCGGCGCAGATCCTGCGGGAGGCCACGTGAGCGGCGACGAAGGCTGGTACGACGAGGCCGCCGGGCCGCTGGTCCGGCCCTACACGATCACCAGCGGCCGCACGCCGGCCGAGTCGGCCCGCCTCGACCTCTCGACGCAGGTGATGACGCTGCGCTCGGAGCAGGAGCCGGCCGGGCTGGGCCCGGAGCACCAGGCGATCGTGAAGCTGTGCCGGCACCCCGTGTCGATCGCCGAGATCGCCGTCTACGTGAAGATCCCGCTGGGCGTCGTGCGCGTGCTCGTCGGCGACCTGATCGAACGCGGTCTCGTGATCACGCGCTCCCCTGCCCACAACCCGGCGCAGGCGCCGGACCTCGAAACTCTCCAGGCGGTTCTCGATGGCCTCATCAAGTACTGACGGCTCGGGGGCCGACCTGGTCCCCACGCCGGTCAAGATCATCGTCGCCGGCGGTTTCGGCGCCGGCAAGACCACCATGGTCGGCTCGGTCAGCGAGATCCCGCCGCTGACCACCGAAGAGGTGCTGACCGAGGCGAGCGCCGGGGTGGACGACCTGTCCGGCGTGGAGCGCAAGACCACGACGACCGTCGCGCTCGACTTCGGCCGGATCACCATCTCGCCGCGGCACGTGCTGTACCTGTTCGGGACGCCGGGCCAGGCGCGGTTCTGGTTCATGTGGGACGACCTGGCGCGCGGCGCGATCGGGACGATCGTGCTCGTCGACACCCGCCGCCTCGAGACGAGCTTCGCCGCGATCGACTTCTTCGAGCGCCGGAAGATCCCGTTCGTCGTCGCGGTCAACTGCTTCGACAACGCGCCGCGCTACACCGCCGACGAGATCCGCGAGGCCCTCGTCGTCCCGGATCGCGTGCCGATCGTCATGTGTGACGCGCGTGACAGGGACTCCAGCAAGCTCGCGCTCATCCGGCTCGTCAAGCACGCGATGACGGTGGCGCCGGTGCGGGTCTGAGACCTGCGGTTTGTCCACTCGGTGTCCGGTCCGGACACGGCGGCGTCCGTTGTGTCCCTCCGTGTCCGCACCGGACACTGCCCAACCCACATGGCCCAATTGGTTGGACCACCCGGGTGCAGCTTTTTAGTTGAGCAAGCACTCAACTGATAGCATCCGCACGTGACGATTCACGTGCCGGAGTTTCCTGAATATACAAGGGAAAACTACCCGGCACAGGGTCGTCTCTTCGGTGACTTTCTGTGCGGGCTCTGGGCTACCGCGTGTGAGGCGCTCGAGGTCCCGGTGGAACAGTCCGTGCGCGCCACCCGGTTGCTGCGCGCGGTGCTGCCGCCGTGGGCGCACGAGCGGATCGGGGCCGCGCCCGCCGAGCCGTCCTATGTGGCGGACGACGGGTTCCCGGCCGAGATGTCGGTGAACTGGTCGGGGCGCCACCCGGAGCTGCGGGTGCTGTTCGACAACCTCGGCCACGACGTGGTTTCCCCCGCTGACAACGGTTTCACCACCCGCCGGTCGGATCGCGTCCGTGAGACGTTCACCCCGCGCGGCGGCCGCCCCTCGCCCGCACCGGTGTGGCACTCGATCGCCTGGCGGCCGCCGTCGGCGATCGTCCACAAGACCTACTACGGCCTTTACCCGTGGCCGCACGCCCACCGCGAAGCGGCCGTGGCCGAAGCCATGGCCCGGCTGGACATGGCCGAGGCGTGGGACGACACCCGCCGTCGCGTCGAAGCCGTCGAAGGCGAACGGGAAATCGAATTCTTCGCGGTGGACCTCGCGGACGAGGCCGAGGCCCGGGTGAAGATCTACTACCGCAACCACGGCGCCGATCTCGCCGAAGTGGACCGGATCGCCGCGGTGACCCTGCGCCACGACGCCGAAGGGGCGCGTGCGGCCTACCGGACCTTGGCCGGCGAGCGGGCGGACGCCGGCGAAGCGGCCTTGAGCTGCTTGGCTTTCCGGTCCGGACTGGCCCGCGCCGCCGAAGCCACGACGTACCTGCGGTTGCCGGATCTGACTTCCAGTGACCAGGAAGCCGTCGAGCGCACGGCCGCGCTGCTGCACCGCGAAGGCGTGGACCCCGGGCGGTTCCGGCTGCTCACCGCCGCGCTGGCGCCGGGACCGCTGACCGAGAGCCGCATCCTGGAGCTGGTCAGCTACCGCGCGGCGGGCCGGCGCGGCGACGTCACCACGTACTTCCGGTTCCCCGTCTACCACCGCGCCCTCTCGCCTGTTGATCTTGGCTAGCCCACCGGGAAAGATGATCACCGCCGCGCACCACGGAAAGGAGCCGATCGTGACCCAGCAGGACGTCGAACGCGTCGCCCGTCACAACGAGCAGCGCCAACGGGAGTACGAGTCGTCGGAGCTGATCCGCCTGCTGACCGCCGAAAGCACGACGGCCGAGACGAAGAAGGCGGTGCTCACCTACCTCCAGCCGTGGTCGAACGCCTTCCAGCGGATGATCAGCGCGCGCGTCACCTTCGAGAGCGACCCCGAACTGCGGGCGCTCGCCCTCGAGCACCAGGAGGAGGAGATCGGCCACGACAAGATCCTGGCGCGCAGCCGCGCCGATGACCGGCAGCTGGTCTGGGACCCGGTGATCGAAGCGGGCGCGTCGTGGTTCGTCGACCAGTTCGGGATCCTGCCCGGGGTCCAGCGCGCGGTGCTCGCGCACCTCGCCCTCGAAGCCGGCAGCCTGGTGTTCAGCCAGGCGGGCACGAAGGCCTTCCCCGAGGACGAGTACTTCGACCTCCACGACGAAGCCGACGTCGAGCACCTCGAGATGGGGTACGAACTGCTGCGCCGGCGTCAGGACTGGACGGTCGACGGTGTCGTCGAGGTGCTGGACCGCGCGTGGCAGGTGATCGGGGTGGTTTCCGACCGTATCGCCGAGTGCGCGCGCCGCGATACGGTGGCGGCGTGACCAAGACGGACCCCGCCACCGCCGCGCGCGCAGTCGCCGCCGAAGCCGCGGAGGAGTACCAAGAGATCTTCGGCGAGCGGCTGCTCAGCGCGTACGTGCTGGGCAGTCTCTCCTACGGCGGCTACGCCCCGGCGGCCAGCGACATCGACCTGGCCCTCGTGGTGTCCGAGGTCGGCGAAGGCGACCGCGAGTCGGTCGCGGCGACGACGGCGGCACTGCAGGAGCGAAGCCCCTTGCACCGCAAGCTTTCGGTGTTCTGGGCCTCGTTGCCGGCGTTGCGCGAAGGCCGCGAAGACGGCCGCTTCCCGGCGATGGACCGCCTGCAGCTGGCCGACTTCGGCCGCCTCCTGCTCGGCACGGACGTCCTCGCGGAGGTGGCCCGCCCGGCGGCGTCGGAGCTGCTGCTGGAAAGCGCCCGCTTCGCGATCGCGGTCCTGGCGGCGCCCGAGGTGACCGCGGAGTTCCACGAGCCGAAGCGCCTGCTGGTGGACACGGTGTGGTTCACGAAGGCGGTGCTGTTCCCGGTCCGCTTCCTCTATTCGGGAACGACGCCGACCGGCCGCGCGGCGAACAACGACGAGGCGGCCGAGTGGTACCTGGCCCAGCCGGACGCCCCGGCGGGATCGTTGGTGCGCTTGGCGTTGCGGGTCCGGGAGGGGCATCCGCTGGACGAGGCGGAGCTCGGCCCGGAGCTTTCGGCGGGCCTGGTTCCGTTGTACCGCTACTACATCGAGGACCAGCTGCGGCAGCTGAAGGAGATCGACGCGCCGGCCGATCTGGTCGCGGCCTTCGAGGACTGGCGGCAGCGGCTCGGCTAGGAACATCTCGGGCACGTTGCCGAACGGCGTCGAAAAGCCGCCGTACTGCGGCATTCGGGTGAACGTCGCCGAGCCTCAATAACATCGCGGGTGCGCCACCGATTCCGGAAGGGCTCCATCACTTCGGGAGTCGGAGGCAACCATGCTGGAACGGCGCCAGTGCACCACCGCCGAAGGCGGCCTGTGGGATGCGGTCAAGCGGGGAGACCGCGTCGACTTCGACGCCGGCAAGAAGGTGCTCCGGGCCGACCTCGTCCGCCAGGTGCTCCTGCGGGCCGGTGGTTCTCCCGGCTGCCGGGCCCTGGTGATCCGCAACGCCGAAATCACGGGCACCCTCGACCTCGAAGCCGGGGTGCTGGGCCTCCCGGTCGAGTTCGCCCGATGCCGGTTCCCCAACCCGGTCAACCTGCAGCAGACCCGCGCTTCGATCCTCTCGTTCGTCGGCTGCGAGCTCACCGGGATCCGCGCCGACCAGGTGCGGACCGAGTTCGGCTTCACGGTCCGGGACTGCCGGTGCACCGGCGAGATCAGCCTGACCGGTGGGCACGTCCGCGGCCGGCTGGACTTCAGCGGGAGCCGGCTGCACAACCCCGGTGGGATCGTCCTGCGCGCGGACGGCCTCGCCGTGGACCAGGACGTCCACTGCTCCGGGAGGTTCCGCGCGCGGGGCCTGGTCCGCCTGGTGGGAGCGCACATCGGCGGCCGGTTCCAGTGCGGCGACGCCGAATTCGCCAACCCCGGCGACGTTTCGCTCGAAGCGTGCGACCTGCTCGTGCGGGAGAACGTCTACTTCGACGCGGGGTTCCGTTCGGTCGGCCAGGTCCGGCTGTTCGGCGCCCGCATCGAAGGGGAGCTCAACTGTGCCGGCGGCCGCTTCCGCAACCGCGGCGGTGGCGCGCTCGACTTCGGCGGTCTGGTCGTCGACCAGGACGTGATCTTCACCGGCGGCTCCCACGTGGACGGCGGCGCGGACCTCACCGGCTGCCGCATCAGCGGGAAGCTCGACCTCTCCGGCGGGACCTTCCACAACCAGGGTGGGACCGCGCTGGATCTCGCCCGCGCCAAGCTGGCGCAGAACATGATCTGCCGCAGCGGGTTCGAGCTCTCGGGCAAGCTCCTGCTCGCCGGCGCGGAGATCGACGGCAACCTCTGGTGCGAGGGCGGCAGTTTCGGCAACGGCGCCGACGTGGTCATCGACGCGACCGGTGTGACCGTCCGCCGGGACGTCGCGCTGTGCCGTGAGACCACCGGAGAAGGCTTCCGCGCGACGGGCAAGGTCGTGTTCAGCGACGCGACGATCGGCGGTTGCCTGCGCTGCACCGGCGGCACCTTCACCAACCCCGGCGGTGTCGTGCTGACGGCGAAGGCGCTCGCCGTCACTCGCGACGTCCTGTTCTGCGGCGACTTCGTGGCCGACGGCGAAGTGGACCTGACCGACGCCACGGTCGGTGGCAAGCTCAGCGGCACCGGCGGCCGGTTCGAAAAGCGTGGCCTCGCGCTCATCGGGGACCGGATCACCGTCGCCCAGTCGGCCGAGTTCGGCAAGGGTTTCCACGCCGACGGGACCGTGTCCATGCGTGGCGCGAAGATCACCGGTGACCTCGACTTCACCGACTCGGAGCTGGCCGCGGGTTCGAACGGACCGGCGCTGGCCCTGTCCGGGGTGACAGTCACGCGCACGCTGACCCTCAGCTTCAAGGAACGACCCACCGGTGAGATCGACCTGTCCGGCGCGGAGGCCGGGCAACTCGACGATCACAAGGCGAAGTGGCCGAGCCGGGTGCTCCTCCACGACTTCGTCTAACGGAGCCTTCCGCTGGACAAGCCCAACGCGCCCAGCGTGGCGCAGCGGCTCGCGTGGCTGAAGCTGAACAAGCGCTACGTCCCCCAGATCTACGCCCAGCTCGCCGCGGTCTACCAGACCGCGGGGTTCGACGACGAAGCGACGAAGGTGTCCGTCGCCGGGGAGCACGCGCGTCGCAGCTCCTTGCCCGGTCTGGCCGGCCGGGCCGCCCGGGTGGCGGGGTTCCTGTTGAAGTGGACCGTCCTCTACGGATACCGGCCGCTGCGGGTCCTGTGGTGGTTGCTCGCGTTGGAAGCCGCGGGAACGCTGTCCTTCCTCGCCCTCTACTCCGATCACCAGCTCATCGCCCGCAAGGAAGCGCCGGGCTTCAACGCGTTCCTCTACACCCTGGACCTGCTCCTGCCGGTGGTGAGCTTGAAGCAGCGTGACTTCTGGATCCCCGACGGCTGGGCGAGCTGGCTCGCCGCGGGGTTCACCGTGGCGGGCTGGGGGCTGGCGTTGTGCCTCGCCGTCGGAGTGGGCCGGATCTTCAAAGCGCGCTGAGTCCGGCCGGCGGCAGCGGCTCGGCTAAAGGCGGACGACCTGCGCGGCCCAGGCGGCGACCTGGGCTCGCGAGTCGAACCCGAGCTTGCGCAGGATGCGGTTCACGTGGCCCTCCGCCGTGCGGCGGGAGATCACCAGCTTGTCCGCGATCTCCTGGTTGGACCGGCCGTCCGCGATCAGGATCGCCACCTCCTGCTCGCGGTCCGTCAGCGGTGTCGCCCGCATCGGGCCGGGCGCCGGTGACGGCGTCGTGTCCCCCAGGGCGTACGTGATCGCTTCCGCCAGGCCGTATTCGCGGCCCCGGCGGAACGCGGCGTCGAACGGGGCGTCGCCCAATGCCTCCCGGGTGCGTGACTCGCATTCGCCGTGGGGGGCGCCGAAGTAGCGGGAGCCGAACATCGGGAACCCGACCGCCTGCCAGATCGGCTGGGCCGACCCGAGCATCGTCGCCGCCGGCTCCCAGTGCCCCTGCGCCGCTTCGTTCCACGCCAGCACTTCGATCGCCAGCGCGATGCCCAGCAGGTCGTCGAACTCGCGCTTGACGCGCAGGCAGTGCCGGCCGTGCTCGCCCGCGCCCGCGAAGTCGCCGCGGCCCAAAGCGACCAGCGCCTGGACGTAGATCGCGTACGCGTGCGCCCACTGCTCGCCGTAGGCGTCGCCGGTCGCGCACGCCTCTTCGCACAGCTCGCCCGCGCGGTCGAGGTCGCCGAGGAAGATCGACGCCACCGCCAGCTCGATGTCGGCCAGCATCACGTTGCTGTTGAGCTCGCCCAGCTGCCGGTACCGCGTGCGCGCCTCCTCGAAGAGCGTCTTCGCGTCGCCGACGTCGTCGCCGACCAGCAGGTTGCAGCCGAGCCGGTGCGTCGCGTACGCCAGCGCGACGTCGTCGCCCGCCCGGCGGGCGTACGTGCGGCACTCCTCCAGCATCGTGATCGCGCCGTCGTGGTCGCCCTGCAGGGTCGCGACGTACCCGTTGACCCACAACGCTTTCGCCCGCGACGCGCCCGGTTCGCGGGCGAGGGCGAGCGCGCGGTCGAGCCAGTGCCGGCCTTCGCCGAACACCCCGCAGCCGGCCCAGTAGTACCAGAGGGTCGAGGCGAGCCGGAGTCCCGCGTCGAGCTCGCCCGGCTCGGTCAGGCTGCGGTCCAGCACCGCGCGCAGGTTGGCGTGCTCGAGGCGGGTCCGCCGGAAGATCTCCGTCTGCTCGGGCCCGAACCAGCCGCGCTCACTGCACTCGGCCAGGTCGAGGTAGTGGTCGCGCATCCGCCGCCGCGTCTCGGCCGCCTCGCCGGACTCGGCCAGCTTGTCCCGCCCGAACTGCCGCAACGGCTCCAGCAACCGGAACCGCTGCCCCTCGCGGACCAGCACCGACTTCTCCACCAGCGCGGCGAGCAGGTCCCGGACGTCGTCGCCGGCACAGACGCGCTCGGCCGCCGCCAGGTCGAAGCTGCCGGCGAACACCGACGCCCGGGCCCACAACCGCTGTTCGGCCGGGCCGCACAACGCGAAGCTCCAGTCGACGGCCGCCAGCAGAGTCTGGTGCCGCGGCTCCCCGCCGCGCTTCGCCGTGCCGGGCAGCCGGAAGCAGTCCGCCAGCCCCGTCTCCAGCTCCGCCAGCGTCAGCACCCGCAGCCGCCCGGCCGCGAGCTCGAGCGCGAGCGGAATGCCGGCCAGCAGGCGGCACACCGCGGCGACGCGCTCCTGGTTCTCCTCCGTGACGGCGAACGCCGGGTCGACCGCGGCCGCGCGTTCGGCGAACAACGTCATCGCCGGGTAGCGCAGCCAGGCGCCGGCGGGCAGCGGCCGCCCGGGGTCCGGCAGCGGCAGCGGCGACACCGGCCACAGGTGCTCCCCCGCCAGCGCGAGCCGCTCCCGGCTGGTCGCCAGCAGGCGGAGGCCGGCCGCGGCGCGCAGCAGGTCGTGCGCCAGCGCGGCGCAGGCGTCCAGGAGGTGCTCGCAGTTGTCCAGGACGATCAGGAGCCGCCGCTCGCGCAGGTGGTCGGCGAGCACCGCCGCCGCACCGCGGCCGGTCTCGTCCGGCACTCCCAGCGCCTCCAGCACGGTGTGCGCGACCAGCGCCGGGTCCTGGAGACCGTCGAGCTCGACCAGCCAGACGCCGTCGGGGAACGCCCGCGCCAGCCCGGCCGCGGTCTGCACGGCCAGGCGCGTCTTGCCGACCCCGCCGACGCCGGTCAGCGTGACCAGCCGCGCCCGCGCCAGGAGGTGCTTGACCTCGGCGACGTCCTCCTTGCGGCCCACGAAGCTCGTGGTGTCCGCAGGCAGGTTTCCCCTTCCGCACGCCACGCCGGCCTTACCCACGCGAGCACCGTAAGGAGGCCCGCACGGACTGGTCAATGCGACCGGGCCGTCGTCCCTCGGATGAAGCAATCAGGCGTCCGGGATGCGGTACAGCGTCGGCGCGTCGCCGCCGTGCATCGCGGACAGGCTCGTCCGGCAGGCCTGGCGGACCTCGCGGTTGGCGGCCGAGCCGGCCTGGCCGCAGCGCGGGCAGAACAGGTGCACCGCGCCGGGCGGCGTCTCGTCGACGGCGACGTCGACCGGGCACTCGCAGCGGCGGCACCAGCGGTGCCCGGTCGCGATGAGGACGTGCAGCGGCTCGGCGACGCACTGGTGGACCCAGCACCGGTGGACGTAGCAGGTGCTGCGGGTGTGCGGGCTGAGCCCGTGCTCTTCGGCGGTGTCCTCGGCGGCCAGGATCGCGGCCAGCCGCCGGTCGGGGAGGTCGGCGTAGCGGTCACCCGAACCGAGAGCGGCCGGTCGCGGCTCCGGGAAGTCCTCGGGGGATACGACCCGGAGGAGGGGGCGCGACCGGCCTGGCATGTGTTCCGACCTCCCACGGTCATCGACGGCCGGTTCAGCCTCCCCCGGCGCCGTCCGGTGCCGCACCCGTACAAGTACCTGACTCCATACCTGAACCCGTCACCGGAGGGTGAGCGTCGTCTCGGCCTCGACGCGGGTGAGCTTCTCCGGGTTGCGGACGTAGTAGAGGCCGGTGATGCGCCCGCCCTCGACGCGGACGGCCATGACGCCGTCGAGCTCGCCGTCGAGGCGCAGGACGAGGCCCGGGTTGCCGTTGACCACGGTCGGGGCGGCGGTGAGGGCCTGTTCGGTCCGCCCGATGCCGCCGCCGATGAACCGGACGATCTTCCCCGCCCCGGTGATCGGCCGCAGCGCCGCCTGCTTGACACCGCCGCCGTCGCTCATCAGGACGACGTCGGGGGCGAGCAGGTCGAGCAGCCCCTGCAGGTCACGCCCTTCGAGCGCGTGCTGGAACGACGCCAGGACCTCGCGGGCCCGGCTCGCGGACACCGTCTCCCGCGGCCGCCGGGCGTCGACGTGCCGGCGCGCGCGGTGCGCGATCTGCCGGACCGCCGCCGGGGTCTTCCCGACGGCGTCGGCGATCTCGTCGTAGCCGAGCTCGAAGACCTCGCGCAGCACGAAGACGGCGCGTTCGGTCGGCGACAGCGTCTCGAGCACGAGCATGAGCGCCATGGACACGCTCTCGGCGAGCTCGACGTTCTCGGCGACGTCCGGCGCGGTGAGCAGCGGTTCGGGCAGCCACGGGCCGACGTAGGCCTCCTTGCGGCGCTTCATCGTGCGCAGCCGGTTGAGCGCTTGCCGGGTGGTGATCCGGACCAGGTAGGCACGCTCGTCGCGGACCTGTGCGAGGTCGACCTCGACCCACCGCAGCCAGGTTTCCTGCAGGACGTCCTCGGCGTCGGCGGCCGAGCCGAGCATCTCGTAGGCGACGGTGAAGAGCAGGTTGCGGTGCGCGACGAAGACGTCGGTCGCCGGGTCGGTCATGTCCCTCTCCTCCCTGGCTCAGAAGGACTCGGGGCCGAAGCGGCCCCACGCGATGAAGGCCGCGACCGCGAGGTAGGCGAGGTTCAGCAGCACGAACCGCGCGTCCCCGTGGCGGAGGTGGGTCAGCATAGCCCCGATCATGAGCAGCACCCAGCAGGTCGCGGTCACGGGCACCAGCACCGGGGCGACGCCGGTGACGGCGGGCAGGACCAGCCCGGCGGCGGCGAGGAGCTCGAGCACGCCGAGCGTCTTGACGAACCCGGTGCCGGCCGCGGCGGTCCAGTCCCCACCCGGCGCGGCGGCGAGTTTTTCCTTGGGCACGAAGGTCTTGCTGAAGCCACCGGTCAGCGCGACCACGGCGAGCAAGCCGGCGGCGATCCAGAGTGCGAGGTTCATGAGGTCTCCGATGTCGGGGGAAGTCGGCCTCAAGACACCGGGAGTGGCCGGCGTGTGACAACGCATGAGCCAGGTCACACCGGGAGGGTCGGCTCGCGTGCCTGGAGGGTCGGCTCGCGTGCCTGGCGGGTCGGTTCGCTGTCGCGTGTGGACCGCGGCGGCAGGCCGGCGCCCGGGTGGGCGCCGGCCTGCGCCCCTCAGGCGGCCTGGCCGAGCGGCGGCGGCTTGAGGACGAGGGCGACGTTCATCCAGAAGCCGGCCGAAGCCAGCACCACCGTGAGCGTGGCGAGTGCCTTCTCGTCGAGGTGCTCGGCGGCTTCGGCGAACAGCTCGTCGGAAACGCGTTCCGCGCCACGCGTGTTCGGCCGGAACACCGCTTCGGTCAGGGCCAGCGCCGCCCGCTCCGCGCCGGTGAAGCCCGGCGCGTCCCACCAGCTCGCCACCGTGGCGATCCGGTCTTCGGTCTCCCCCGCCTTGCGCAGGTCCGCGGTGTGCCGCAGCACCTGGTAGGTGTTGCCGACGAGCTGGCCGGCACGCAGGTGGACGAGGCTGATCGTGGTCCTCGGCAGCGAGCCGTTCGCGGTGGCTTTCAGCAGGGCGCCGGCCACCTCCGGGAATTCGGGGACGAGCTGGTTGATCTCGGGTATCCGCACGGTTCCTCCGTGTGTGTCGGGTCGGTTCTCACCTCCCTGACGGCTCCTGGCGCGCCGTTGTGACCGCCTCGCGCAGATACCGGGCCAGCCGCGCGACGGTCGGCTCGTCGAACAGCACCGTGGCCGGCAGGTCGATCCCCGATCGGCCGGCGAGCCGGGTGCGGAGCTCGACCACGGTGAGCGAGTCGAACCCGAGCTCCGGGAACGGCCGGTCGTCGGCGATCACCGCCGGGTCCGGGTGGCCCAGCACCGCCGCGACCTCCACGCGCAGCAGCTCGCGCAGCGCGGGCTCGTCCGGGTTCGCCGGCCACGGCCGGGACGGCGTCGCGGGCACCGCGGTGCCCGAGGCCGGCGGCGCCGCGGCGGCCGTGGGGTCGAAGCGCGCGGGCACCAGCACCGGCTCGGGTGAGCCGAGGGCGGCGTCGAACAGGGCGAGGCCCTGCTCGGCCGTGAGCCCCTCGACGCCTGAGGCGTGGATCCGCCGCCTCGCCGTCGCCGAGATCCGGTCGCCGAGGCCGTCACCGAGCTCCCACAGTCCCCAGGCGAGCGACACCGCGGGCCGCCCGGCGGCGCGACGGCGGCAGGCCAGCGCGTCCAGCATCCGGTTGGCCGCCGCGTAGTTGGCCTGCCCGGCCTTGCCGAACACCCCGGCGATCGACGAGAACAGGACGAACGCCGTCAGCGGCAGGTCCCGGGTGACCTCGTCGAGCACCAGCGCCGCGTCGGCTTTCGGGCGCAGCACGGTGTCCAGGCGCTCCGGTGTCTGCGCGGCCAGCACACCGTCGTCGACCACGGCCGCGCTGTGCACGACGGCCGTCAGCGGCGGGTCGCAGCGGTCGACGAGCTCCGCGACCACCGCCCGGTCCGCGACGTCGGCCGCGACGATCCGCACGACCGCGCCGAGCTCGCCCAGCTCCGCCCGCAGCTGCTCCGCCCCCTCGGCGGCCGGGCCGCGCCGGCTCACCAGCAGCAGGTGCCGGACGTCGTGCGCGGTGACGAGGTGGCGGGCCACCAGCCGGCCGAGCGCGCCCGTCCCGCCGGTGATCAGCACCGTCCCGGCCGGGTCGATCGGCCGCGTCCCGGCCGGGGCCGCCCGCGTGATCCGCAGGACGTGCGGCACGCCGTCGCGGACGGCGATCTGCGGTTCGGCGCTCCCGCCGGCCCAGCCGGGCACGCGAGCCACCGGCGTCCCGGGTTCGAGGTCGACCAGGCTGAGCCGGCCCGGGTACTCCGCCGCGGCCGCGCACCCCAGCCCCCAGACCGCCGCGGCGGCGAGGTCCGGGTCCGGGCCGGTGGCGTTGCGGGTGACGAGGACGAGCCGGTCGCCGCGGTCCTGCCAGTCGTGGAGGACGGCGAGCGCCCGCCGGGTCGCCGAGCGCAGGTCGCCGCCGATCTCGGCCACGCGGGCCGGCCCCGGCGCCGGCGCCATCGGAGTCCACTGTGGACGGTAAAGCATCGTGTCCCGGACGGCCATCGGCCGGGTGGTCAGCGAGGCGACCCGGGCGACCGGATGCCCGGTGTCGTCGAACAGCTCGACGCGCACGGTGCCGGCGTCGAGGCGCACGCCGTGCACCCGCGCCCGCCGCGCGCCGGGTGCGTGGACCTCCACCCCGCGCCAGAGGAACGGCACCCTCGGCTCGGCTCGGAGCCCCTCGGTGAGCGCGGTCGCGTGCACGGCGGCGTCGAGCAGGACGGGGTGCAGCGCGAACCGGCCGCCGACGTCCGGCGGGAGCGCCACCTCCGCGAAGAACTCGTCGTCTCGCACCCACAACCGTTGCACGGCTTGGAAAGCGGGCCCGTAGGCGTGCGCGCGGTAGGCCTCGGCGACGTCGGCTTCCGGCGCGTCGGGCGGCCACGCACCGGTCCACCGCGGCGGCACGGGGCCACTCGGGCGAAGCCGCCCGGCGGCGTGCTTCCGCCAGCGCTCGTCGGCCGGCCGGCGGGCGTAGACGTCGACGCGTGGTCCGTCGACGACGACCTGGAGGTGGACGTCCTCGGCCGCGTCGAGCCGCAGCGGCGCTTCGACGGCCAGCTCTTCGAGAGCGCTGCCGCCGGCGTGCAGGGCGAGGTCGACCAACGCGGAGCCGGGCGCGAGCACCGACCCGCCGACGACGTGCCCGGCCAGCCACCGGTGCCGCCGCACGCCGAGCGACCCACCGTGCACCACCCGCGGCGAGTCGGGCGCGACCAGGGCGGGGCCGAGCATCGGGTGGTCACCGCCGGCCGGCTCCGGCGGTTGCGGGTCGAGCCAGTACCGGGTGCGGGTGAAGGGGTAGGTGGGCAAGGGGGTGAGCCGGGCGCCGCTGCCGCGGAAAACGGCCCGCCAGTCGACGCGGACGCCGGCGGTGTGCGCGGCCCCGGCGGCGGCGAGCAGGCCGGCGGCGGACATGGTTCCCGCCGCGGTGTCGAGTGTGGACAGCCGGATCTCGTCGGCCACCAACCGGGTCAGCACCGGCGCCGGGCCGATCTCCAGCGCGAACCCCGCGCCCGCGGCGACCACCGCGTCGGCGAACCGCACGGTCGAGCGCGCGTGCCGCACCCAATACTCCGGCTCGAACTCCGTGACCGGCCGCCCGGTCACGCACGACACGAGCGGCACTTCCGGCCGGTGGTGCTTCAAACCTGCCGCCACCTCGGCGAACTCGTCGAGCATCGGTGCCATCAACGGCGAATGGAACGCGTGGCTGACCCGCAGCCGGGTCCCGCCGCCGAAGCGTGCCGCGAGCGCGGTCGTCTCGGCCTCCGCCCCCGAGAGCACCACCGACCGCGGGCCGTTGACCGCCGCGATCGCCACCGGCCCGCCCACCAGCGGAGCCACCTCGGCTTCGGCGGCCGCCACGGCGATCATCACCCCACCGGCCGGGAGCGCGGCCATCAGCCGGCCCCGGGCCGCGACGAGCGTCGCCGCGTCGGTCAGGGACAGCACCCCGGCGACGTGCGCCGCCGCGAGCTCGCCGACCGAGTGCCCGAGCAGCACGTCCGGCCGCAGCCCCCACGACTCGAGCAACCGGAACTGCGCGACCTGGAACGCGAACAACGCGGCTTGCGCGTGATCGGTGCGGTCGAGCAGCGGCGCGTCGTCGAAAGCGACGGGCCGGCCCAGCGCGGCGCACGCCTCGTCGAAAGCGGAGGCGAACACCGGGAACCGGGCGGCAAGCTCGCGCCCCATCCCGGCCCGCTGCGCCCCCTGCCCACTGAACAACAACGCGAGCCGCGGCGCACCCCGCACGGTCCGGCCCGGCAGCCGGCCTTCCGCGACGGCCCGCAGGCCGGCGTGGTCCGGCACCAGCACCCGGTGCGCCAGCGGCGTCCGCGAGGCGAGCGTGTAAGCGACGTCGATGCTGTCCGGCACCTCGACCAAGCCGGCCGCGACCCGCCGCAGCGACGCACCGTCGGTGGCGCTGAGCAGCCACGGCGCCGCCGGAAACCCCTGCCGTGCCGGGACTTCCGGGGCCGGCGCCTCTTCGACGAGCACGTGCGCGTTCGTGCCGCCGATCCCGAACGCCGACACTCCCGCCCGCCGCACCCGGTCCCCGCGCGGCCACGGCCGGGCCTCGGCCAGCAGCGCCACCCCGCTGCCCTGCCACCCGACGTGCGGGGTCGGCTCGCTCGCGTACAACGACGGCGGCAGCTGCTCGTGCCGCAACGCCGCCACCATCTTGAGCACCCCGGCGATCCCGGCGGCGGCCTGGGTGTGGCCGAGGTTGGCCTTCACCGAACCGAGCCACAGCGGGTCGCCGGCGCGGTCGCGGCCGTACGCCGCGATCAGCGCCTCCGCCTCGATCGGATCCCCCAGTGCCGTCCCGGTTCCGTGCCCTTCGACGGCGTCGACGTCTTCGGCGCGCAGCCCGGCGTCCGCGAGCGCCGTCGCGATCAGCGCCTGCTGCGCGCGTCCGCTCGGCGCGGTCAGCCCGTTCGACGCGCCGTCGGCGTTCACCGCCGTTCCCCGCAGGACGGCGAGCACCGGGTGGCCGTGCCGGCGCGCGTCGGACAGCCGTTCCAGCAGGACCACCCCGGCCCCCTCGGACCACGCCGTGCCGTCCGCGCCCGCGGCGTAGGACCGGCACCGCCCGTCCGGGGACAGCCCGCGCTGGCGGCTGAACGCGAGGAACGTCCGCGGGGTCGCCATCACCGTCGCGCCCCCGGCGAGCGCGAGCGAACATTCCCCGGCCCGCAACGCCTTCGCCGCCAAGTGCAACGCGACGAGCGACGACGAACAGGCCGTGTCGACCGTGAGCGCCGGCCCGGTCAGCCCGAAGGTGTAGGAAATCCGGCCCGACGCGACCGCGTGCGACGAGCCGATGCCCAGCCACGCTTCGAGTTCGTGGCTGGTGAACCGGCTCGCGTAGTCCTCGTTCATCACGCCGACGAACACCCCCGTGGCGCTGCCGCGCAGTGTCGCGACGTCGATGCCGGCCCGCTCGAACGCCTCCCACGAGGTCTCCAGCAACAGCCGCTGCTGCGGGTCGGTCGCCAGCGCCTCCCGCGGCGAGATGCCGAACAGGTCGGCGTCGAACTCCGCGGCGCCGTCGAGGAACCCGCCGCGGCGGGTGACCGACGCGCCGATGCGGTCGGGGTCCGGGTCGTGGGCCACCTCCCAGCCGCGGTCGGCGGGGAACTCGCTCGTCGCGTCGACCTCGTTCACGACGAGCTGCCACAGGTCGTCGGCCGAGCGCACCCCGCCGGGGAAGCGGCAGGCCATCGCGACGATCGCGATCGGCTCCGCGGACGACGTCGGTTCCGGTTGGGCCACCACGGTCTCCCCGCCCGAGCGCAGCCGCGTCAGCTCGGCGATCACCGCACCCGGCGTCGGGAAGTCGTAGATCAGCGAGGGTGGGACGGGCACGCCGGTCAGCGCGGTGAGCCGGTGCCGGAACTGCACCCCGGCCAGCGAAGACAGCCCGAGGTCGGTGAACGGCCGGTCGCGCCAGCCGTCGCCGCCGTCGTGCCCGCACAGCGTCACCAGCTCGGCGCGGACCACGGCCGCCAGGTCCGGCGGGCCGGCCAGGACAGTGCGCCGCGGCTTGCCCGACGCCGTCCGCGGGATCGCCTCGGTTTCGAGGTAGGCCACCGGCACCTTGTGCAGCGAAAGCCGGCTCAGGCACAGTCTTCGCAGCTCTTCCGGGTCGAACCCGCCGGGCCCGGGAACCACGTACGCGACCGGCACCTGCCCGACGACGTCGTCGGGCCGGCCGGTCACCAGGACGTCCCGCACCGAGGGCGCGGTTTCCAGCACCGCCTCGACTTCGGTGGGGTGCACGTTCTGGCCGCCGCAGACGATGACATCGTCCACCCGGCCCTCGAGCACCAGCCGGCCGGCTTCGAACCGGCCCGCGTCGCCGGTGCGGTACCAGCCGTCGTCGAACGGCGAGCCGGCCTGCCCGTGGTAGCCGAGCATCAGCCCCGGCCCGCGGACGAGCACTTCGCCCGCGTCGAGCCGGAGTTCGACGCCGGGGACCGGCGTCAGCCCGTGCGCCCCCACGGCGACCTTGCCGCCGGTTTCGGTGCTGCCGTAGCCGTCGACCAGCTCGACGCCGAACAGGTCGCGGGCGGCGGCCCGGGTCGCCGGGGTGCACGGCGCTCCCGCCGTCAGGCACAGGCGAGGGGCGGCCAGCGGGCCGTCGTGTTCTTGGCGCAGCCGCAGGTAAGTGGCCGGGACGCCGGCGAGCACGCAGCCGGGGTGGCGGGCGAGCAGGTCCGGCGGGCAGCCGTCGGCGAACCGGGTGTGCGCGCCGACGGCGAGGTTCGCGACGAACGCCAGCGAAAGCGCGTACGCGTGGTGCGCCGGCAGCGGCCACAGGATGGTGTCTTCGGCGGACAGGCCGAGCATCGGGACGTAGCAGGCGGCCGTCGACCACAGCATTGCCCGCTGCGAAAGCAGCACTCCCTTGGGCAGCCCGGTCGTGCCGGAGGTGTAGACCAGCCAGGCCGGCTCGTCCAGCGCGAGGTCGTCCCTCGGCTCGCCCGTCCCGGCCGGCGGCTCCTCGACGAACTGCACGCGCAGCCCCGGTCGTCGCACGCGGAGGCGTTCGGCCAGCGTCGCGTGCCGCGTTTCCGTGATGAGCACCGCCGCCCCGGAGTCGTCGAGGACGTGGGCGAGCTCGGCTTCGGTCGACCGCGTGCTCACCGGCACCCCGACGGCGGCCGCGCGCACGACAGCCAGGAGGTGCTCGGCGAACTCGACCCGGCCGCCGACGTGGACGAGCACCCGGTCTCCCCGCTCGACGCCGAGTCCGCCGGCGATTTCCGCGCTGCGGCGGGACAGTTCGCCGTAGGTGGTGGTCCGCGTGTCGTCGGTGTAGGCCGGCCGATCGGCGGGATGGGCGGAAAGCGCGGCGGCGAGCGGCCGAACGAGCCCGGCCCGGATGTCTTCCACCACTTCGGGTATACCGCAGCTCGCGGCTCGCGACCAAGATACTTGAACGGGCAATTAGATGGGAGTACTAGTGGAGACGGGACCGATACGGTCCGTTCGCACTTCAGGGGAGCATCATGAACCTTGGTTTCAGCCTTCCGGTCTTCGGCAAGGCGGCCGCCACGCCCGGCGGGATCGCGCGGTACGCGCGCGCCGCCGAACAGGCCGGGGCGGCCAGTCTCTGGGTCGGTGACCGGCTGCTGTCGCCGGTGGCCCCGGTCGTCTCGTACCCGGGCTACGACACCATGCCCGAGGAGTTCCACACCGCCCAGGACCCGTTCACCGCGCTGGCGGTCGCCGCCGCGGTGACCGAGACCGCGATCCTGGGCTCCAGCACCATCAACGCGACGCAGTACCACCCCGCCAACTTCGCGCGGCTGTTGACCAGCATCGACGTCGCCAGCAACGGGCGGCTGCTGCCGGGCCTCGGCATCGGCTGGTCCCCCGACGAGTACGGCGCCGTCGGCGTCCCGATGTCGGAGCGCGGCAAGCGGCTCGACGACCTGCTGGACCTGCTCGAAACCTGGTGGACCAAGGACACCGTGTCGCACGAGGGTGTCGGCTACACGATCCCGGAGAGCCACGTCGACCTCAAGCCGGTGCGCAAGCCGCCGGTGCACCTGGCCGGCTTCGGCGAGAAAGCCTTGCAGCGCATCGCCCGGCGCGCCGACGGCTGGCTGCCGGTCTGGTCGGTGCCCGAGCAGTTCCCCGCCGACGTGCTGACCACGACGCTGGGTCAGCTGCGGGCCGGCGCCGAAAAGGCGGGCCGCGACCCGCAAGCACTCGGTGTCGCGCTGCGCGTGAACGCCGCTCCGGGCACGAAAGCGGAGCAGATCGCCGAGTCGGTGACGAAGATCGTCGGCATCCTGGAGCCGGACCACACCTTCGTCGACCTCACCTACCTGACCACCAGCGTGGACGAGCACCTCGACCTCACCGGGCGCCTGCTGGAGCTGACCGCCAAGGGCTGATCCGCCACCCGCGGAAGCCCGGCTTTCCCGCTGTGCGGCGGAATTCGCGCCCACTGACGGCGGCGCGGGTCACTCCGAAAGCGCGTCGGCGCGGGTGGTGGCGATGGCCAGCACCTCCCGCAGCCCCATCAGCTCCAGTGCCCGCCCGACCGCGCCGTCCGCCGGGGCCACGACGCGCAGGCGCGTGGCCTCGGCACGGCGGGCCTTGAGCAGCACCGTCATGCCGACCGAAGCGAGGAACGAGACTTCGGTCAGGTCGATCACCAGCAACGCCGGCTCGCGGGCGAGCGCCGCCGCGATCGCGTCTTCGAGGGTCGACGCGCTCAGCAGGTCGACTTCGCCCGCCACCGCCAGCACCTCGGCGGCAGCGGTGGGCCGGAGCTCGGTCACGCGCAGCAGATCCTGGGGTCGGACTCGACCACCATCGGCGGTCACGGGCTACCTCCGGCTTCGTTCTAACGATCTCTGCGCGCCCTTTACCCCGCACCGGCGACGGCGAAACGTCACGGACGGAGGTTCTCCAGATCCTCGAGGAGGCTGGGGTGCTTCGGCTGCCAGCCGAGGGTCTCGCGGGTGTGGGCGCTCGACGCGGGCTGATCCATGGCGAAGATCGGGCCGAACGGGCCGAACGTCTCCTCGGGCACCGTCTCGACGGGCAGGCCGAGCCGCCGGCCGACGACCTCCGCGATGTCGCGCACCGCGTCGCCTTCGTCGGCGACCGCGTGCCACGCGGTGCCCGCCGGCGCCGACTCCAGGGCGAGGCGGAACAGCACCGCGGCGTCGAGGGCGTGCACCGCCGGCCAGCGTTGCGTGCCGTCGCCGGGGTAGCCGGCGATCCCGGACCTGCGGGCCGCGGCGGCCAGCAGGCCCGCGAAGCCGCCCTCGCCACGGTTGTGCACCGTGCGCGGCATCCGGACCGAGGTCGCGCAGACCCCGCGGGAAGCCAGCGCCAGCAAGGCGTTCACCGAGCGGCCGCGCTGTCCGACCGGACCGTCGGTCGGCACCGGGTCGGCTTCGGTCGACGCGCGACCGGGCGCCCACGGCGTCCCGGAGACGGTGACGATCGGGCGGTCGCCGCCGATCAGCGCCTCGCCTAGCGTCTTCAGTGCGGCGCTTTCTTCGGCGATGCCCGCCGCGAGTGCCTCCTGGCTGCTGTAGTCGCGGCCGAAGGCCAGGCTGATCACGCCGTCGGCCCGCTCGGCGCCGGCCCGTAGGACGTCGAGGTCCGCCAGCTCCCCGCGCAGCACCTCGGCGCCGGCCTCCTTCAGGGCCCGCTCCGACCCGGCCGAGCGGGCGAGCGCGAGCACGGTGTGGCCGGCCCCGAGCAGTTCGGAGACGACGGCGGAGCCGATGGTGCCGGTGCCCCCGGTGACGAACACGTGCATGAGTTTCTCCTCGCAGTGATGCGACACTTGTCCCATCACCGTACACGAGTGATGCGACAAGTGTCGCATCACCTAGGATGGCGGGTATGGCTCGATGGGAACCGGGGGCGCGGGAGCGGCTGGTCGTCGCGGCGGTCGACCTGTTCACCGAGCAGGGCTACGACGCGACGACGGTGGCCGAGATCGCCGAGCGGGCCGGCGTCACCCGCAGCACGTTCTTCCGCCACTTCGCCGACAAGCGCGAAGTCCTGGTGGCGGGTCAGGAGACGCTGAGCACGCTGCTGGCCGAAGGGATCGCCGACGCGCCCGCCGGGGCCGGCCCGCTGCAAGCGGTCGCGGCCGGGCTCGAACGCGCGTCCGGCGCGATGGGACCGGCCAACCGGGAGCTCGGCCCCCGGATCAAGGCGGCCGTGGCGGCCAGCACGGAGCTCCAGGAGCGCGACGCGCTCAAGAGCGTGGGCCTCGCCGCGGCGATGACGGCGGCATTGACCGCCCGCGGGGTGCCGGACCCGGTCGCGCACCTCGCCGCCGAGCTGGGCGTCCTCGCGTTCAAGCGTGGTTACGCCGAATGGTCCGAAGGCGGCGACGACACCGGAGGCCTGGCCCCGCACGCGTTGGCCGCTTTGGCCGAGTTGCACAACGCGACGTCGGCGCTGGGCCGGCCCGGCTGAAGCTCAGCGCCGGCACGCCTCCTGGTGCGACAACTCGCACCCGACCCGCGCCCACACCGTCTTACCGTTCGACGGCGCGTCCTCCCGCGACCCCCAAGCCGTGGTCAGCGTGTCGACCAGGTGCAGCCCGCGGCCGCCGAACGCGGTTCCGCCCGGTGGGCGGATGCGGGGTGGGACCACCGAGTTGTCCTCGACGTCGATCCGCACCTCGCACGGCTCGGGCAGCCGGGTCAGCCGGAGCCACCGCGCCCCGCCGCCGTGCTGGTAGGCGTTCTGCGCGATCTCCGTCAGCACCAGCAGCACGTCTTCCCGGTGCGGCTCGCCGAGGTCGCTCAGCAGCCCGGCCGCCCACCGGCGCAGGCTCGCGAGGTGGGTCGAATCCGTGCCGTGCAGGTCGACGGACGCCGGCCGATCGCCGTCGTTCGGTGCCACCGCGCCTCCGACGGGGTGCAGACCCGGCTCATTCCGGGTGGATGGCGTCGTCCAGGGTGGGGACGACGGTGATCAGCTCGTCGAGGCCGGTGATGGCGAAGGCCCGCTTCACGGGCCGCGTGCCGGCCACGACGGTCAGGCGGACGCCGCGTTCCAGGCTGTTCCGGTGGAGCCCGGCGAGCGCGGTCAGCCCCGCGGAGTCGATGAACCCGACCTCGCTCAGGTCGACCACGACGAGCTCGGGCGCCGACGCGGTCACGGTTTCCGGCGCGAGCTCGCGCCGGAGCTCGCGGGCCGTGCCGGCGTCGATCTCCCCGGCGACCGTCACCACGTGGGCCGTTCCGGCCCGCCGGTGCGAGATGCGCAGGGGTGGCGCCCCGGCCGGTGCGGCATCGTCCACGGCGTCGGCTCCTTTCCGCTGTCTCGTAGGCGTCGGTCAGCGTATCGGGCCGCGGGCACCCGGCACTCCCAGGCTAAGGTCACCGCAGGTATCGAGACGGCCAGGAGGCTCGGATGACTGCGGGGCACGTGGAGGCACAGCGACTGTCGGATCTGTTGCGTGAGCACGCCGACAGCCTGATCGCGCGCTGGGTCGAGCTGGCCGGCGGCGAACTGCGCGGGCGCGTGACGACGACCGAGCTGCAGCGCGACCTCACCGAGCTGTTCACCACCCTGCTGCCGGTCGCGGACGAGACCGCCGACGCCCTGGGCGGCGACCTGGACGCCGAGCTGCGCGCGCTGCTGGCCGACCTGTCCCGCAACCGGGCGCGGCAGGGGTTCAGCCCGTCCGAGACGGCCGCCGGCGTGTTCGCGCTCAAGCGCGCGGTGTTCGAGCTGACCGAGAGCAACGACGACCCCGAGGTGTTCCGCCGGCTGATGGTGTTCTCCGGCCTGCTGGACGCGCTCGGCCTGTGGACGTTCGAGACGTACGCGGCCGCGCGCGAGGAGATCATCAAGGAGCAGTCCGAGCAGCTGCTCGAGCTGACCACGCCGGTCGTGAAGCTGTGGGAGGGCGTGCTCGCGGTGCCCCTGGTCGGCACGCTCGACTCGGCGCGCACCCAGGTCGTGATGGAGAAGCTGCTCGAATCCCTGGTCGAGACCAGCTCCCAGCACGCGATCATCGACATCACCGGCGTCCTCGCCGTCGACACGCAGGTGGCGCAGCACCTGCTCAAGACGGTCGTCGCGGCGCGGCTGATGGGCGCGGAGTGCACCATCTCGGGCATCCGGCCCCAGATCGCCCAGACGATCGTCGCGCTGGGGATCGAGTTCGGGGACATCACGACCAAGGCGACGCTGGCCGACGCGCTGCGCCACGCGCTGCGCTTCGAAGGCGTGGAGCTGGTTCGCGGCGAGAAGGGGCGGTCCTGATGGAGCGGATCCCGATTCTCAAGATCGGCGACGTCCTGCTCGTCTCCATCCAGATCGACCTCGAGGACCAGAGTGTCCTCGCGCTGCAGGAAGACCTCGCGGAGCAGATCAGCGCGACCGGCGCGACCGGGGTGGTGATCGACATCTCCGCGGTGGAGATCGTCGACTCGTTCATCGGCCGGATGTTCGCGACGATCGCGTCGCTGTCGCGGCTGTTCGACGCGGACACCGTCGTGGTCGGCATGCGCCCGGCGGTCGCGATCACCCTCGTCGAGCTCGGCCTGACGCTCGGCGACGTGCGCACGGCGCTGAACCTCGACAAGGGCATGGCAATCCTGAGCGGGCTCCGGGCGGCCGGGAGATGACCTCCACCGGCGTGGTGGAGGAGATCCCGATCGTCACGGACTCCGACGTCGTCCGTGTCCGCCAGTCCGTCCGGTCCCTCGCCCAGCAGATCAAGCTCTCGCTCGTCGACCAGACCAAGCTCGTGACCGCGACCAGCGAGCTCGCCCGCAACACGCTCGTGTACGGCCGCGGCGGGCTCGCCCGGATCGAACTCGTCGGCGACGGGCGCCGCAGCGGCGTCAAGGCCGTCTTCCACGACGACGGCCCGGGCATCCCCGACACCGACCTGGCGCTGGCCGACGGCTGGAGCAGCGGCAAGGGCCTGGGACTCGGGCTGAGCGGCGCGCGCCGGCTCGTCGACGAGTTCACCCTGGACACCGAAGTGGGCCGGGGCACCGAAGTCACCGTGGTCAAGTGGTCGCGGTGACCGCCGCGCACTGCCTGCCGGTGACCGAGGACGTCGCGTGGCTGGCCGTCGAGGACCGGACGGCGCCCGGCCGAGCCCGCCGCGTGGCCACCGGGCTCGCCGAACGGCTCGGCTTCGCCGAGAACCGGGTGGCCGAGATCGGGATCGTGGTCACCGAGCTGGCAACCAACCTCGACCGCCACGCCCGCCACGGCACGCTGCTCATCCGGTCGGTCCGCGCGACCACCGACGCCGCGGTCGAGGTCGTCGCCGCCGACCGCGGTCCCGGCATCGCCGACCTCGCCGCGGCGATCGAGGACGGCCGCTCCACCACCGGCACGCTCGGCGTCGGGCTCGGGGCCGTGCACCGGCTTTCGGACTCGGTGACGGCGTTTTCCCAGCCGGGCGGCGGCACGATCATCACCGCCCGGTTCCAGCCGGCCGGCCCCACCCCGGCGGAGCTGACCGCCGACGACGCGGCCGGGATCACCCGGCCGATCACCGGCGAAGAGGTCTGCGGGGACGCCTACGCCGTGATGCGGGCGCCCGGCCACCTGCGGCTGATGATGTGCGACGGGTCCGGGCACGGGCCGCTCGCCGCCAGCGCTTCCCGGGAAGCCGTCCGGGTCTTCTGCGCCCGGCCGGCCGAAGAACCGCCGGAGCAGGTGCTCGCGGCGATCCACACGGCCCTGCGCAGCGGCCGGGGCGGCGCCGTCGCGGTGGCCGACCTCGACCTCGCCGAAGGGCGGGTCCGCTTCGCGGGCTTGGGAAACATCGCCGCGACCATCGTGGCCGGCGACCGCAAGCAGGGCATGATCTCGGTGCCCGGCATCGCCGGCTTCCAGGCCCGGACCATCCGCGCGTTCGACCACGTGCTGCCCGCCGGCGCCGCGGTCGTCCTGCACAGCGACGGCCTCACCGAGAAGTGGCACCCGGGTCAGTGGACCGCGTTGTTCGCCAGCACCCCGCTCGTCATCGCGGCCGCGTTGCTGCGCGACGCCGGGATCCGCAACGACGACGCGGGCGTCCTCGTCGGCAAGCCGCGGCCATGACGCCCCGGCTGAGCGCCAACCAGCTCCTGCGGATGACGTTGTCCGCCGAGTCCGGCGTGTTCGCCATGCGGCAGTACGGCCGGGAAGCGGCCCGGGCGATCGGCCTCGACCACCAGGACCAGGTGCGGGTGGCCACCGCGCTCAGCGACGTCGGCCGCGACCTGGTCCGCGCCGGGGTCGAGGCGTCGGTGACCTTCGTGCTCCGCGCCGGCCCGCCCGTGGGCCTGGCGATCGAGTTCACCTGGCCGGGCCCGCCCGCCGCCGAGGTCCTGGACGTCAGCCGTGCCACCATGGTCCGGCTCATGGACGAGGTCGGCGCCACCCACGACGCCGGCCGCGGCTCGTTGACCATGTCGAAGGGGACGACGGGAGGTTCACCGCCCATGGCCGTCTCCGTCGAGGCCCTGCGTGAACAGCTTTCGGAAGGGCACGACCTCAGCCCGCTCGACGAGCTGCGCGCCCAGAACCAGGAGCTGCTCACCGCGCTCGGCGACCTGGAGCGCAAGCAACAGGAACTGTTGCGGCTCAACGAAGAGCTCGAAGAGACCAACCAGGGCGTCGTCGCGCTGTACAAGGAACTTTCCGAAGAGCTCGAAGAAACCAACCGCGGCGTGGTGGCGCTCTACGCCGAGATCAACGAGAAGTCGACGCAGCTGGCCGCCGTCAACGAGGCCAAGACCCGCTTCTGGTCGAACATCAGCCACGAGCTGCGGACCCCGGTGAACTCGGTCGTCGGCCTCGCCCGCATGCTCGGCGCCGCGGAAGACGAGCCGCTGTCCGAAGAACAGCGGCGCCAGGTCCGGCTGATCAACGACTCCGGGGAGACCCTGCTCGCCCTCGTCAACGAGCTGCTCGACACCGCGAAGGCCGAGTCGGGACGGCTGGTGCCGCAGCCGGCGCCGGTCGACGTCCGCGCGCTGCTGCTGCACCTGCGCGGGGTCCTGCGCTCGACCGTCCCGGACGGTGTCGAGCTCCGCGTGGGCGAGCCGGAGACCGGCACCGTCGTCACCGACGAGACCATGCTCGTGCGGATCCTGCGCAACCTGCTCTCGAACGCGCTCAAGTTCACCGAGCGCGGCTCGGTCGCGCTGGCGGTCACCACGCCCGACGACGAGCACGTGGTCTTCACCATCACCGACACCGGCATCGGCATCCCCGCCGACCAGCTCGGCCGCGTCTTCGAAGAGTTCCACCAGGTCCGCAACCGGTTGCAGGCCAAGACGTCCGGGACCGGGCTCGGGCTGTCCTACGCCCGGAAGCTCGCGGAGATCCTCGGCGGCGACCTCACGCTGACGAGCGAGATCGACCAGGGCACCACGGCGACGCTGCGGCTGCCCGCCCGCCCGCCCGGCGGTGACATCACCGAGCTCGGCAGCGTCCTGGTGGTCGACGACGACCCGGCGTTCCGCGCGGAGTTCACCCGCCGGCTGGCCGAGCTGACCGGCGAGGTCCGGACCGCGTCCGACGGCCGGGAAGCACTCGAGACGCTGTCCGGGTCCCGGCCCGACCTCGTGTTCCTCGACCTGGCCATGGGCGACATGAACGGCCGCGAGGTGCTGGCCGTGCTGCGCGCGAAGCCCGAGCTGTGCGACCTGCCCGTCGTCGTGGTCACCTCGGCCGTGCCCGACGGGCTGGACCTCACCGCGAGCGGGTTGCGCGCCGGCTTGCTGCTCAAGTCGCAGATCTCCGCCGAAACCGTCCGGCTCGCGGTCGGAGAAGCGTTCGCTGTAGTGCGGAGGACGTGAATGTCGAACCCGGCAGCCGGCGTCGGCCCGGCCGCGACCATCCTGGTCGTCGACGACACGGAGGCCAGCCGCTACCTGGCCGGGAGCTGGTTGCGCCGCAACGGTTACCGCGTCGTCGAGGCGGGCACCGGTGGCGCGGCGCTGGAAGCGGTTGCCCACCGGCGGCCGGATCTCGTGCTGCTGGACGTCAACCTGCCCGACATCAGCGGGATCGAGGTCTGCGAGCGGCTCAAGGCCGACCCGGTGACGGCCGCCGTGCCGGTGATCCACATGTCGGCCACCGCCATCGAGCCGGACGACCGCACGCACGGGCTCAACCGCGGCGCCGACGGCTACCTCGTGGAGCCGGTGGACCCGGCCGAGCTGGTGGCCATCGTCGAGTCGGCGCTGCGGTACTCCCGGGCGCGGTCGGTCGCCGAGCAGTTGGCGCGGCGGCTCACGAAGCTCACCGAGGCCACCCTCACCATCAACTCCGCCGGCTCGTTCGAAGACTTCCTCGTCGCGGTGGCCGCGGGCGCGTCGGCCATCTTCGAGGCCCCGGCGACCGCGCTGGCGACGACGATGCAGGGCGAAGTGCGCATCGCGGCCGACAGCGCGGACCACCTGCACTCCGGCGGCACCGAGCCGGCGGTGCTCGACGACCTGACCGCGGCCCTGCTCCCGCCGCACCTGCGCACGGCCGTGAGCGGCGGGCACGAGCTCGGCTGGCGGCCCGGCCGCCGCTCCACGATCGCCCTGTCCCGCGCGAAGCCGGGCGCCGGCGTGGTGTGCATCGCGATCGACGACGAGGTCGCGGCCACCGAGCAGGACCGCGACGTGCTGATCCAGCTCGGCCAGGTGAGCGCGCTGGCCGTCGACGCGCTGCGGACGCTGACCCGCGAGCACGAGCTGGCGGTCTCGTTGCAGCGCAGCTTTCTGCCCCGCCGGATCCCGGCTCGCCCCGACCTGCCGATGGCGGCCCGCTACCTCCCGGCGTCCCGCCACGCGGAGATCGGCGGCGACTTCTACGAGGTGACCGAGCTGGACGGCCGCCTGCTCATCGCGGTGGGCGACGTCTCCGGCCACTCCCTCGAAGCGGCGCTGGTGATGGGCGAAGTGCGGCACGCGTTGCGCGCGTACGCGGCCGAGGGCCACGGCCTGGTGGCGATCCTCGACCGGCTGGACGTCGTCGTGAGCCGCTTCCACCCGGAGGGCCTCACCACGGCGTGCCTCATCCTGCTCGACCCGGCGACGGGCGCGGCGGAAGTGGCTTGCGCGGGCCACATCCCGCCGTTGCTCGCCGACGAAACCGGCACCCGCTACCTGGCCATCCGAGGCCCCCTGCTGGGTGTCGGCCTCCCCCGCCCACCGGCGACGCGGCTGGACCTCCCGGCGGGCACGCTGGTGCTGCTGATCACGGACGGCCTGATCGAGCGCTCGGGAGCCGACATCGACGCGGCGATGGAAACGCTGGCGGAGAACGTGAGCCACGACGCGGACCTGGAAGCGTTGTGCGACCGCCTGTTGGACCAGTTCGGCCGCGACGCCCAGGACGACATCGCGTTGCTGGCCTTCAGACGCGAGGGTTGACGGCCCGGCTCCTCAGCTGCGCGGAGAACGCCGGTCGCGCACCCAGCTCAACGCTTCGTCGACGTCCCGCGTCAGCGTGACGGCCGCGGTGAGGCGGCTGATTTCGAACGTCCGCACGACCGGGGGCGGCGCCGAGGCGACGACGAACGGCACCCCGGAGTCCGACGCCGTCCGCGCGGCTTCGGCGAGCACCTGCAGCCCGGCCGACGCGCAGAACGCGACGTTCCCGAAATCGAGGACGAGACCGTCCGGCTTCAGCCGCAGCCGGTCGGCGAGCTCCACGCGCAGCGACGACGCGCTCCCCATGTCCAGTTCGCCGGCCACCGCCACCACGACCGCGTCCGGCCTGGTGCTGACGCTGATCCGCACACCCCTGGCGGGTGAGTCCGACATGCCACCAAGGTAGTCCTACCGCCGTTCGCCGTTCCAGCTCCCGTAAGCCAGTTCGAGGAACGTTTCCCGGTCCGAAGCCCGCACCGCCGCCCCGCGGTCGGCGTAGCCGTCGAGCACGGCGGACGCGCCGGCCGCGCGCAGCGCTCGTGCGGAAAGGAAAGTCAGCCCGGCGAGGTCGAGCACGAGTGGGTCACCGCACGAGGACGACACGGTCAGCCGGGACCGCTCGGGTTCTCCGAAGCGTGGGTCCACGGGCCACACCCACTTTCCGGGAGCAGGACGAAAAGGACAGCGGCACACTGCTCGACCGAGGTTCCGAGCGTAGAACCTCCGCCCGGCCGGGACAATCCCCGGATCGTGGGGTGGCCGCGGCAAGCGAGCCGCCGCCGAGCGTCCGGAAAGGACAGTCGACGGACGGCCGGGGTCACGCCGTCGCCGCGACGCCGCGCCGGTGCAGGTCGGCCAAGGCCGCCAGCACCCGGTCCTCGCGGTGGGTGTGCAGCCACCAACCGGCGCTGCGGGTGAGCGCGTCCAACCGGTCGCGGGCCGGCCCGGTGAGCTGGTGACCGGGTCGCTCGTGCAGCACGGTCAGCACGCCTTCGCACTGCTCGTGCGGCGCCGGCAGGGGCAGGCTCAGCGCGGCGCGCATCCCCGCGCCGAGCAGGAGATCGCGGGTCGCCGTCCCGTCGAACACGGGATCGGCGGCGACGTCACCGCTCGGCACCGCGAGGAACCAGTTCAGCGCGAGCACGGCGGTCGTCCCGTCGCGGTCCAGGCAGGACAGGTCCGCGGCGAGCCCCCGGTGCGCGGCCGGCCGCAGCCGGTCGCCGTCGGCGAGCTGGACGAACCCGGCCCGGCTCCCGGCGTGGTGCAGTGCGACGTCGAGGAGGCACCGGGTCAGCTCGACCGGGGTGCGGCAGGTCGACGAGCACCTCCGCCAGCCGGTGGACCTTCACGTTGTGCACCTGTGAAGCCGACCTCAGCAGCCGGAACGCCGCTTCTTCGTCGGGCAGCCGGTAACGCTCCTGCACCACCCCGAGGGCGCGGGCGATCTTCGGCCGGTAAGCCAGTTTTCCCCGCAGCACACGCACTTCTTCGCGCAGCCGCCCGATCAGCGCGTCCTGGTCGTCCCCGGAGACGGTGGTGGCCCGCCGGGCGCCGATCGCGGCACCCAAGCTCGCGTAGGTCTCGACGACGTCCGGCGCCCGCACCGCTTGCAGAGCCTGGCGCACGACCCCGGTGCCGGTCACGACACGCAGCTGGCCACCGCTCGCGGCGAGCGTCTCCCCCAGCGCGAGCAGAGCCCGGACTCCCGTCGCGCCGAGCAGCCGGACACCGGTGAGGTCGACGACCGGTTGCGGGTCCTCGGCGGCGAGGGAGAGCAGCCGTTGGGTGTGCGACGGCGTCGACGTCGCCGGTCACCACGATGACCAGCCCGCCGGCGTGCAGCGCCGGCCTGATCGACCACGCCGTCTCGGTCGGCGCCGGGTCGCCGTCCAGTGTGCTCACCCCCGTTCACCAGTCGGTTTCCCGGCGCCCCGGGCGGCAAACGTCGGCCAGCCGCACCGGCGGTGTTTGACCAGCTCCCGCCCGGGTAGCCGCATGGGGTCTACGGTGTGGCGAGGTGAGATCTTTGCCCTCTCGGCACAAGGAGACAGGCACCGGAGGTGGTTTCGGATGACTGCTGTCCACCTCGAACTGACCCAGCGCGCCGGGTCCACCGTGGTGACCGCCACCGGCACGCTCACTCCGGCGACCGCGTCGCGGCTGCGGGACGAGTTGCTCAAGTTCGCCACCGACGCGCCGGACTGCGTGATCGCCGACATCCGCGACCTCACCGTCGAGCACGATCGCCTCTTCGGCGTGTTCTCCGTGATCGCCAACCGGATCGACGAGTGGCCGGGAGTGTCGTTCGGCGTGGTGTCGGACCGCCCCGACCACCTGGCCGGTCTGCGTGCCCGGTCCATCGACCAGTTCGTCGCGGTGCACCCGGACGTGGCCACGGCCGAGGGGGCGAAGGACCGGGCTCCCCGCGAACGGGCCGTCCGGGAGTTCGCGCCGTCGACGTTCGCCTCGGCGCGGGCCCGGCGGTTCGTCGAGGAGATCTGCGGCCGCTGGGCGGTCCCGGAGTTCACCGGCGACGCGCAGATCATCGCCACCGAGCTGGTCGAGAACACCGTCCAGCACACGACGTCACCAGCCCGGCTGCGGCTGGAACTGCGGAGCGGGTTGTTCCGGGTGGCCGTGGGCGACGACGACCCGCACCAGGCGGTGCTGCACGAACGGCTGAGCTGGACCGAACCGGGGCTGGGCCTGGAGCTGGTCGCGCAGACGGCGCGCAGCTGGGGCTGCAGCCGGTCCTGGCTGGGCGGCAAGGTCGTCTGGGCGGTGCTGGTCCGGCGGGCGGGCGGAACTCATGACCAGTGACATCGAAGTCGTGCCGGTGACCGCCGAGCAGGCCTTCGTGCTCCAGCTGTCCGGGTCGCTCACCGCCGGCACGGCCGAACGCGCGGCCGGCAAGCTCGCCGACGCGACGGTGGTGCTGCCGCCGCCGTCGCTCAACGTGCTGGATCTCCGGGGGCTCGAACTGCTGTCCGCCGCCGGCGTCGGCCAGGCTCTCGCCCGGGTCGTGGCGGCGACGACGGTGATCGTCCCGCACGCGCGGCTGGTCGGCATCACCCTGCGCGACCCGGGTGGCCGCTTCTTCACTCCGATCGATGCCTGGGCGCGGCCACCCCGGACGGGCCCGCCTACGCCCTCGAGCAGGACCTTGCCCAAGCCTCGGCGTGGCCGCAGTTCGCGGCCGTGGCGGCCGCGCACGGTCTGAGCGCGGTGCTCTCGACCGCGCTGCTGCTGGCCACGCACGCGTCGCTGGCCCTGAACCAGGCCCGCGGCACGGAAGTCGCAGAGCTGGAGCGAGCCAACCTGCACCGCGCGATCGCCTCCCGCGACGTGATCGGGCAGGCGAAAGGCATCCTGATGGCCCGCCAGGGCCTGGACGCCGAAGCGGCGTTCGACCTGCTGCGGCGGACTTCGCAGGACCTGAACGTCAAGCTGGCCGACATCGCGGCGGGCCTGGTCGGCAACCACACCGCCCTGCGGCCCACCGACGACAGCTGACCGCGCCGACGTCGAGCCCGGTCAACCGCCGCGGGGCTCACTTCGCGGGGTGAGGCCCCGCGCGCATCCGCAGGATCAGGGCGACCGCGTCCTCCGAGCTGACCGCGGGCGCCAGCACCTCCTGCAGCAGCAGGCCGCGGATCGCCGCGACGGTGACGGTGGCCGTGGTCAGCGCCTCCTCGGCGTCGAGCCCTTCGCGTTCGGCGAGCGAGGCCAGCATCTTGGTCAGGTCGTCCAGCGAGCCGATGAACTCGCCGAAGTCCTCCGGGCGGTACGCGGCCAGCGCCACGACGTGGAAGAACCCGCGGGTCCGCGACAGCTGCTCCGGCCGGGTGTAGGACCGCCAGATCGCCATGACGAGGTCGTCGAAGGTGCCGTGGCGGGTGGCCTCGAACAACGCCTCGTTGTCCCGGGACCGCTGCGCCCCCAGCATGGCCGCCAGCACCCCCGGGAGCGACCCGAAGTGGTAGCGCAGGAGCGCGTGGCTGGTTTCGGTCCGGGCGGCGATCTCGCGGAGCGACACCTCCGGCGTGGGCAGGGCCTCGCCGAAGACGTCCAGGAGCCGGGCCAGGAGACGCTCGCGCGCGTCGCCCTTGCGTTCCGTGCTTGACAAGATCACTCCCACGGTTTATCCATTGGAAAAGAACGACCGGTGTCGCTGCGCCCATCGTCGCAGCCGGCGAACCCCCGCGGAGGACCAGCATGAGCGCGATGTGGCAGGGATGCCTCGCCGACACGGACTACTTCGAGCTGCGTTCCGGTGGCGGGCACGACTACGGCGTCTGGGTCACCACCCCACCGGGCTACGACCCGGCGACGACGCAAGTACCCGCGGTGTACGTGCTCGACGGCAACTGGGCCGTGGGCATGACGGCTCCGCTCATCGTCACCCAGCGGGACCCCATGCACCCGATCCGGCCGTACCTCCAGGTCAGCGTGGGCTACGCGGGTGAGGAGGCGGAGCACTGGGCGCGGCTGCGCAACCGCGATCTCGTGCCGCCGGGCGAGCCCATCGCCCAGGAGCTCGTCGACGCCGTGGAGTTCGGCATCCAGGCGGGCTCGATGACGCGCGAGCAGGCCGACGCCTACCTCGCCGAACTGCGCGACACGCGGGCCGACGCGTTCCTGAGCTTCCTCACCACGGAACTGCACCCCCGGATCGAGCGCGACTACGGCACCGCCACGACCGGCCACGGCCTCTTCGGCTACTCCTACGGCGGGCTGTTCGCCCTCTACGCCTGGCTCGCCGGCGGCACGCTGTTCGAGAGCATCGGCGCGGGCAGCCCGGGCATCGCCGGCGCGGACAGCCGGATCTTCGCGCGGCTGCGAGAACTGGGCGAGGGCCGGCCCGCCACCCGGCTGCACGTGACCTTCAACGACCAGGAGCTCCTCGGCGACCTGGCCATCTACCAGAACCTCACGAAGAACACGGCCACCTTCCTGCACCGCCTCGCCCCCCGCGACGGAACCGTCACCAGCGCGGTGCTGCGCGACACGCACGTGACCGGCCTGCCGGCCTCGTTCCTCAGCTACCTCAGGACCTGCCGGTCGGAGTGAGCACCCGGTAGCTCAGGTGCAGCACCCGGCCGGCCCGGATCACGACGTCCGGATCGGCCAGCAGGTGCTGCGCGCGGACCGGCCCGAAGTAGCGCTTGCCGGCCCCGAACACGACGGGCACGACGTCCATGCGCACCTCGTCGACCAGGCCCGCGGCGAGCACCTGCCCACCGACGTCGCCGGCGGCGACCTCGACCACCCGGTCACCCGCCAGCTCCCGTGCCTTGGCCACGGCCGCCTCGACGCCGTCGACGAAGTGGAACGGCGCCTCGGGGTCCCAGCCCGCGGGCGCCGGCCGGTGCGTCACGACGACCACGTGGTCGACCCCGCCCGGCGGCTTCCCGTCCCAGCCGTCGGTCAGGTCGAAGACGTGGCGTCCGACGATCGTCGCCCCGATCCGGTCCCAGTACGGCCGGGTGTAGTCGTAGGACGTCTGCGACACCTTCACCGCGCCGCTGTCGTCCAGCGGGACGTCCCCGCCGGACAGCCAGTCGAACAGCGGCCCTGGCTGGTCGTGCTCGTCCGCGACGAAGCCGTCCACCGACACCGAACCGTACATGACCACCGTGCCCACGAGGCCCTCCTTTGCTTGGGGTGCCCCAAATTAGCGCGTCGGGCGCGGCGGCTCTTGTAAGAAATCAATCGGCGGGCAGCGGCCAGCCGTCCAGCACGTGGCCGGGGTGTTCGCGGAGGAACCGTCGCCGGATTTCGACGTACCGCGTCGGCGTGAGCCCGGTGAACTCCCGGAACTCGTGGCCGAAGTGGGCTTGGTCGAAGTAGCCGGCGCGACCGGCGAGGTCACTCCAGTCGATCGGGCCGGCGGGGTCGATGGCGAACACGACGGCGGTGAAGCGATAGCTGCGGGCCAGCCGCTTCGGCGTGACGCCGACGAGCTCCTTGAACCGCCGGGCCAGGTGCGTGCCGCTGACCCCGGCCGCGGCGCTGAGGCCGCCGACGGCCACCGCCCCGCCGGCCGCCGCGATGACGCGGCTCGTCTCGCGGACCAGCCCCAGGCCGGCGGTCTCGCCGAGCCGCCGCATCAGCTCGTCTTCGAGCAACGTCAGCATCTCGTGCGGGTCGTCCGCGGTGGCCAGCCGATCCCGCAGCTCGGCGACGGCGCGCCGGCCCCAGACCTGCTCGACCGCCACCGGCCGGTCACACAGCTCGGCCGCGGGCATCGCCAGGAAAGGCGCCGGCCCCCACGGCTTGAAGTGCACACCGACCGACCGGGTGGGGAGCGGGTAGCGGAACTCGAACGCACGGGTGGGCGTGGTGATGACGCACCCGTCGGCGTACTCGGCCGCCTCGGCATCGGCGCCGCCGCGGATGCGGAACGGCGCGCCGAGGTTGACGATGAGCAGCGCCGCGGGACTCGCCGGCAGCGTGAGCCCGGCGTAGGGCGGGGTGCCCGCCAGGTAGTAGAGGTCGTCGATCAGCCCGTCCAGCGGCGGCCGCGGCACTCGGGACACGTACTCCACGCCCCCAGCATCGCTGATGCTCTCTTGGGTGCGGCGGCACCCTCACCCCACCGGGTCACAACGCACGCAACCGGACCCGGTCCGGCTCACCCATCCCCAGCATCGCCGATGCACCCGCCGGACGCGGCGGCACCATCACCCCACCAACGCCGCCCGAGCCTCGGCCCGCAACCGCACCCGGTCCGGTTTGCCCATCCCCAGCACCGGCAGTTCCCGGCGGACGTCGATCACGGCGGGCACGTGGCTCTCGGACAACGCCTCGGCGACCCGGCGACGCAGCTCCCCGACGTCCACGACAGCACCGGGCTCCGCCACGACCGCGGCGTGGATGTGCTCGACCCGGTCGGCGTCCTCGACGCCGTACACCGCCGCGCGGGACACTCCCGGGGCTTCGGCCAGCACCTTCTCCACCGCCGTGGGGTGAATGCGGAGGCCCTTGACCTTCATGACGTCCGAAAGCCGGCCGCTCAGGTGCAGGTAACCGCCCGCGTCGACGTGCCCGAGGTCGCCCGTGCGGACCCAGCCGTCGCGGACCAGCCGCTCGGTCAGCTCCGGCTCGCGCCAGTAGCCGGCGGCCGGCCAGCGTGGCTTCGCGCAGACCTCGCCGACCTCACCGTCGGGCAGCTCCGCGCCGGTTTCCGGGTGGCGGATGCTGAACCCGGCGGGGTCCAGCGGCCGGCCGGCGGTGGCGCACTTGCGCGGGTCGTCGTGGTCGGCCGGGGCGAGCACGGTGATCGCGCCGCCGCACTCGCTGGTGCCGTAGCCCTGGATCAGCACCGGCCCGAAGACCTGCCGGGCTTCGCGCAGCCGGCGGGGCGCTCCGGGGCTGCCCATGTAGAACAGCTCGGTCACGCTGGAGGTGTCGGTGGCCGCGCGGTCCGGGTGCTCGGCGAGCGCGGAGAGCTGCGGGGTGCCGATCATGAGCCGGGTGATCCGGTGCCCGGCGACCGCTCGCAGCACCGCACCGGCGTCGAAACCCTTGTGCAGCACGACGAGACCGCCGCTGGCGAGCGTGTCGTCCGCGCCGAACCCGCTGGAGTGGGTCAGCGGCGCGGTGATCAGGAAGTGCGTCCGGCCACCGGCGGACCCGGCCGCGGGCGGCAGCCACGGCGCCGCCGCGACCATGTCGTTCTTGACCCCGAACGTCCAGCAGACGCCCTTCGGCGAGCCGCTCGACCCGCTGGTGTGGGTGATCACCGCGATGTCGTCGTCCTCGACCTCCGCGCACGCGACCACTTCGGTGGCGGAACCGGCGGTCAGGTCCACCGTGCCCGGTCCCCCGGCGCCCAGCACGGCCAGGACCGGCCGGTCGGCCACGTCCGCCAGCAGGTCACGGGCCCGGTCTTCGTTGCCCGGGTCGACCGCCAGCACCCGCGCGCCGGCGGCCGCGACGACCGCGCGCTGCCGCTCCACGCGCAGCTCGTCGCCGGGCACGGCGGCGTTCACCCCACGCACGTGCGCGGCGGTCGCGCCCACCAGGTTGGCCGCCCACCGCAGGATCAGCGTGGCGGCGGTGTTCGGTTCCGTCAGGACGGCGACGACGTCGCCGCGGGTGACGCCGTGCCGGCCCAGCACCGCCGCGGCCCGGCGAACGGCGGCGGCGAGCTCCCCCGTGGTCAGGAAAGCGTCCCCGTCGACCAGCGTCACCCGACGCGGATCGGCGTCGAAGTGGGTCAGCAACTGCTGGACGTAATGCACGTGAGTAGTGCTCATCACCCGGTTTCGCCTTCCTGGCCGGGAAAAACGCGGTTACCCGTGGCCGAATGCGGTACCCCGCAAGCTAATCCGCGGACGCCGCGGTCCCCATCCCCCACGTTGACGGCACTCGGCCCGCGGGCCCGGAGCCGCGGGCCGAACTACTCACGTTGACAGCGGCGCGAACGCGCGACCCGAACTTAGCATCGGCCGCGGCGGGTGACCCCACGCGCCGTCGTCGTCAGGAGATCGCACCGTGACCGGTTCTCTGGGCACCAATCCGCTCTTCCCGCTCCTCGACCACGCCGTGCGCCGCGACCCGTACCCGATCCTCGCCGGGCTGCGGGCCGCCAGCCCGCTGCGCGCCGGCGACCTGGTCGTCGTCGGCGACCACGCCACCTGCATGGCGGTGCTGCGCGACCCGGCGATGGGCAACGACACCCTCGGCCACCCGAGCATCGCCGAGGTGCTGCCGCGGTCGGACTCGCTGATGGTGCTCGAGTCGCTGTTCTTCATGGACCCGCCCGAGCACGGCCGGCAGCGCAGCCTGATCTCCAAGTCGTTCACCCCGCGGATCACCGGCCGGTACGAGCCGATGATCCACGGCGTCGTCGACCGGGTCTACGCCGAGCTGGCCGAGCGCGGGTCGTTCGACGTCGTCGACTACGCCACCCGCGTCTCGCTGGGCGTGATCTGCGAGCTGATGGCCATCCCCGACGACGACGTCGCCGTGCTGAAGGACTGGTCGGACGAACTCGCTCTGGCCACGGAAGTGCCGACGCTGTCGGCCGCCTTCCGCAGCCGGGAACTGTTCAGCGAGGAGGAAGTGAGCAGCTTCGCGAAGACGTCCTTCGAGATCCACGCGTACTTCGCCGACCTGATCCACAAGCGACGCCGCCGGCCGGGTGAAGACCTGATCTCCAGTCTCATCGAGGTCCGCGACGGCGGCGAAGCGTTGACCCGCGCCGAAATCACCAACGTCTTGCTCAACCTCTTCGCCGCCGCGCACGAGTCGGTGACCAACGTGATTTCGAGCGGAGTGCTGGCGTTGCACCGCAACCGCGACCAGCTGGCCCTGCTGCGCGCGCAGCCGGAGATCGCGCCGCTGCTCGTCGGCGAAGTGCTGCGCTACGACGCCCCGGTGCAGCTCACCGCCCGGGTCGCGCTGCGGCCCGCGACGGTCGGCGAACTGAAAGTCGAGCCCGGCACGATGGTGGTGCTGCTGCTGGCCGCGGGCAACCGGGACGAGGCCGCGTTCCCCGGCGCCGACCGGTTCGAAGCCGACCGGAAGCCGAAGAACCTGCAACTGTCCTTCGGCGCCGGCCCCCACTACTGCATCGGCGCCGCGCTGGCGAAGCAGGAGGCGTCGATCGCGCTGTCCGCGCTGGCGACCCGGCCGTCGGAGTTCGAGGCCGACGAGGACGCGCTCGACTACCGGCGACACGTCGTGGTGCGCGGGCTGCGGACCCTGCCCCTCACCCTGCGGCCCTGAGGGAAGGAAGCGACGTGTCCGTCGACGACGAAAAGATGCGGCAGTACCTCAAGCGCGTCACCGCCGATCTCTTGGCCACCAAGGAAAAGCTGCGCGAGGCCGAGGCTCGCGCCGACGACCCGGTCGTCGTGGTCGGCACCGGGTGCCGGTTCCCCGGCGGGGTGCGTTCGGCCGAGGACCTGTGGGACCTGGTCGACGCGGGCCGCGACGCGATCGGCGAGTTCCCCCGCGACCGCCACTGGGACGTCGACGCGCTGTACGACCCGGACCCGCAAGCCGGGCAGGAGGGGCGCTCCTACGTTCGCGAGGGCGGTTTCGTCGACGCCGGCGCGTTCGACGCGGGCTTCTTCGGCATCTCGCCGCGCGAGGCGCTGGTGATGGACCCGCAGCAGCGCGTCCTCCTGGAGGTCGTCTGGGAGGCTCTGGAGGACGCCGGCATCGACCCCGAGACGCTGCGCGACAGCGACACCGGCGTCTTCTGCGGGGTGACCGGGCACGACTACGACACCTTGTGGAAGGCCGCGCCCTACTCGCCGCACGGCATCATCGGCAACATCGCCAGCGTGGTGTCGGGCCGGGTGTCCTACACCTTCGACTTCACCGGCCCGTCGGTCACCGTGGACACCGCGTGCTCGTCTTCGCTGGTCGCGATCCACCAGGCGGTGCGGGCCCTGCGCGACCGCGAATGCGCGCTGGCGGTGGCGGCCGGCGTGACGATCCTGAGCACCTCACGCAGTTTCGTGGAGTTCTGCGGGCAGGGCGTCATCTCGAAGACCGCCCGCTGCCGGTCGTTCGCGGCCGGGGCGGACGGCACGATCTGGGCCGAGGGCGCCGGGGTCGTATTGCTGGAACGCCTCTCCGACGCGCGCCGCAACGGGCACCGGGTGCTCGCGGTGCTGCGTGGCTCGGCGGTCAACCAGGACGGCCGCAGCAACGGTCTCTCGGCGCCCAACGGCGAAGCGCAACGCCGGGTGATCGACGCGGCCCTGGCCGACGCCGGATTGTCGCCGCGCGACGTCGACGCGGTGGAGGCGCACGGCACGGGCACCGCGCTGGGCGACCCGATCGAGGGCGGCGCGCTGGTGGCCACCTACGGCCGCGACCGGCCGCCGCGGCGGCCCCTGCGCCTCGGCTCGGTGAAGTCGAACATCGGGCACAGCCAGGCCGCCGCCGGTGTGGCCGGCGTCCTCAAGGTGATCATGGCGATGCGGCACCGGCACTTGCCGCGGACTCTGCACGTGGACGAGCCCACCGCGAAGGTCGACTGGCAGGGCTCGGTCGAGCTGCTCACCGAGCCGCTCGAGTGGGAGCGCGGGCACGGGCCGCGCCGGGCCGCGGTGTCGTCGTTCGGGATCAGCGGCACCAACGCCCACCTGATCCTCGAGGAAGCCCCCGAGGACGAACCCGGACCGGCGGCCACCGGGACCTTGCCGGTGCTCGCCTGGCCGGTCTCGGCCAAGACCGAACGGGCGCTGCCCGCGCAGGCCGCCGGGCTGCTCGACGTCGCCGGGCGCACCGGCCCGGCCGACCTCGGTTTCTCGCTGGCCACCACCAGGTCGGCGTTCCGGCACCGGTCGGTCCTGCTGGGCCGCGACCGCGGCACCCTGCTGGCCGGGCTGCGCGGCCTGGCCGACGGCGCCGTGGACCCCGACGTCGTGACCGGGGTCGCCACGGCCGGGCGCGTCGGGATGTTGTTCTCCGGCCAGGGCTCCCAGCGCCCGGGCATGGCTCTCGCGCTGGCCGCGCAGTACCCGGTCTTCGACGAAATCTGCGCGGAGCTGGACCGGCACCGGGAAACCCCGCTGCGTGAAGTTCTCAAGGCGTCCGACGGCGATCTGCTCGACCGCACGGACCACGCCCAGGCCGCCCTGTTCGCGGTCGAGGTCGCGTTGTTCCGGATCTACGAGGGCTGGGGACTGCGCCCGCGCGTGCTGCTCGGGCACTCGATCGGCGAGATCGCGGCGGCCCACGTCGCCGGTGTGTGGTCGCTGCCCGACGCCTGCCGGCTCGTCGCGGCCCGGGGCCGGCTGATGGCCGCGCTGCCCGAAGGCGGCGCCATGCTGTCGGTCCGCGCACCCGAACACGAGGTCCTCGCCGCGCTCGAAGGGCTCGACGACCGGGTCGCGATCGCGGCCGTCAACGCGGCCGACGCCGTCGTGGTGTCCGGTGAGCTCGCCGAGATCGACCGCTTGGAGCGCCGCTGGGCCGCCGAGGGACGGCGCACCCGGCGGCTGCGGGTCAGCCACGCCTTCCATTCGCCGCTCATGGCGCCGATGCTCGCGGAGTTCGAGGCCGTCGTGGCGGGCCTGACCGCGCACGAGCCCCGGATCCCGGTCGTCTCCGGCGTGACCGGCCACCTCGCCACCGCCGGGCAGCTCACCTCGCCGGCGTACTGGGCGGAGCAGATCCGCCGGCCGGTCCGCTTCCACGACGGGCTCGGCGCCGTGCGCGCCAAGGGCGTCGACGTCCTGCTCGAACTGGGGCCCGACGCCGTGCTGAGCCCGCTGATCGAGGCGGCGGTCGCCGTGCCCACCCTGCGCAAGGGCCACGACGACGTCGAGGCGGTGCTGCGCGCGGCCGCGACCGCGTGGGCGCACGGGGCCACCGTGGACTGGCACGCGGTGTACGCCCCGGCCGCACCCCGCGCCGTCGCGCTGCCGACTTACCCGTTCCAGCACGAGCACTACTGGCTGCCCGCGCCGGCCGGCGCCACCGACGTCGCCGCCGCCGGGCTCGAGCGCCCGACGCACCCGTTCCTGGGTGCGGTGGTCGATCTCGCCGATGGCGACGGCCGTGTCCTGACCGGGCGGCTTTCCCTGGCCGCGCACCCGTGGCTGGCGGGACACCGCGTGCACGACACGCTGGTCCTGCCGGCGACCGTGTTCGTCGAGCTGGCCCTGCACGCCGGTGAGCTGACCGGGTGCGAAGTGCTGCGCGAGCTGACCCTGCAGGCGCCGCTGCTGCCACCCGAGGACGGTGGGGTCCGGATCCAGATCCAGGTCGGCGCCCCCGACACCGCGGGCACCCGGACCGTCCGCCTGTACTCCCGCGCCGACGACGACAATCCGTGGCAGCAGCACGCGACGGGCGTGCTCGCCCCCGGCGACGGGTCCCCCGGCGAGCGGGATTCCGCCCCGTGGCCGCCGCCCGGCGCGGTCCCGACGATCGGCGGCGGCATCTACGAGCGGCCCGACCTGGCCGGCGGCTGGGACTACACCGGCGCGTTCCGCGGCATGGGCCGGGTCTGGCGGCGCGAGCTGCCCGGCGGCGGCACCGAGGTGTCCGGTGAGGTCGCGCTGCCGGCCGAGCACGAGCGCGAAGCCGGCCGGTACCGCCTCCACCCGGCACTGCTGGACGCGGCGTTGCAGACGGCCGGGCTCGGCCCGTACCTGCGGCCGGTCGACACCGGCACCGGCGTCATGCCGTTCACCTGGGCGGAAGTCACGGTGCACCGCCCCGGCGCGGCGAAGGTCCGGGTCCGGGTGCGCGGCACGGACGGCCAGGTGGAGCTGAGGCTCACCGACGAAGCCGGCGCTCCGGTGGCGACGGTGCGAAACCTGGTCTGGCGGCCGATCCCGGCCCGCTTGGCGGCGCCCTCGGGGCACCGCGGCGATCAGCACCTGCTCGGCCTCGACTGGGTGGAGGCCACCGGGTCGGTCGACGCGAAGGCCGAGGTCTACCGCGTCACGGCCGACGACAACACCGACATCCCCACCGCGGTCCGCACCACCGTCGAGCGGACAACCAGCGACCTCACCGCGTGGCTCATCGACGACCACCACGCCGAGTCACGCCTGGCGGTGCTCACCCGCGGCGCGGTCGCCACCGAGCCGGGTGAGACAGCCGCGCCGGTCTCAGCCGCCGCCCTGGGCCTCGCGCGTGCCGCGCAAGCCGAGCACCCCGGCCGCGTCGTGCTGATCGACGTCGACGAGCACACCCCGGAGGACACCGCGGTCGCCGTGGCGCTGGCCACCGGCGCCCCGCAGGTCGCGGTGCGGGCCGGGCGGGCGCTCGTGCCCGTGCTGCGCCCGGCGGACGCCGACGGCCTGCTGCCCGTTCCCGAGGAGCCGGCCTGGCGGCTCGCCGCGGCCGGCTCCGGCACCCTCGACGACCTCGCGCTCGTCCCGTTCCCCGAGGCCCTCGCGCCGCTCGGCGCCCGCGAGGTCCGCGTCGAGGTGCGGGCCGCCGGGGTGAACTTCCGCGACGTCCTCATCACCCTGGGCATGTACCCGGGGCCCGCGGTCCCGGGCGCCGAAGCCGCGGGCGTGGTGCGGGAAACCGGCGCCGACGTCACGCGGGTGCGCCCCGGCGACCGGGTGACCGGCGTGTTCGGCGGCGCGTTCGGGCCGGTCGCGGTCACCGACGAACGGCTCGTCACGCCGATCCCGCCGGGCTGGTCCTTCGCGGACGCCGCCGGCCTGCCGATCGCCTGGCTCACCGCCTACCACGGGCTCGCCGACCTGGCCCGCGTGCGGCCCGGCGAGACCGTGCTCGTCCACTCCGGGGCCGGCGGCGTCGGCATCGCGGCGATCCAGCTGGCCCGGCACCTGGGCGCCGAGGTGTTCGCCACCGCGAGCCCCGGCAAGTGGCCGCTGCTGCGTGACCTCGGCCTCGACGACGACCACCTCGCCTCGAGCCGCACCACCGACTTCGAGCGGCACTTCCGCACGAGCACCGCGGGACGCGGCGTGGACGTCGTGCTGAACTCGCTCACCGGCGAGTTCCTGGACGCCTCGCTGCGGCTGCTCGCGCCCGGCGGGCGGTTCGTCGAGATCGGCAAGGCCGACCCGCGAGACCCGACGGAGCTTGCTCGCCGGGGCATCGCCTACCAGGCGTTCGACCTGGTCGAATCGGCCGGGCCGGACCGGATCGCCGAGCTGAGCGCCGACCTGACCGCCCTCTTCGCCCAGGGAGTGCTGAAACTGCCGCCGCGCCGCGACTGGGACATCCGGCGGGCGCCCGAGGCGTTGCGCTTCGTCAGCCAGGCCCGGCACGTCGGCAAGGTCGTGCTCACCATCCCGCGGCGGGCCCGGCCCGACGACACCGTCCTGATCACCGGCGCCTCCGGCCGGCTCGGCCGCGCCGTGGCCCGGCACCTGGCCCAGCGCGGCGCCCGGCGGCTGCTGCTGGTCAGCCGGCGCGGGCCCGACGCACCCGGCGCCGGCGCGCTGGTCGCCGAGCTGACCGCGGCCGGGGTCGCGGTGTCGGTGGTCGCCGCCGACGTCGGCGCGCGCGAGGACGTCCGGCGCGTGCTGGACTCGGTCCCGCCGAAGCACCCGCTGGGCGCCGTCGTGCACGCCGCGGGCGTGCTGGCCGACGGCATGCTCGGCTCGATCACCGGCGCGCGGCTGGATCGGGTGCTGCGCCCCAAGGCCGACGGCGCCTGGCACCTGCACGAGCTGACCCGCGACGCGCCACCGGCCGAGTTCGTGTGCTTCTCCTCCGCGGCCGGCGTGCTCGGCGCGGCCGGGCAGGGCGCATACGCCGCGGCCAACGCGTTCCTCGACGCGCTCATGACCGAGCGACGTGCCGCCGGGTTGCCCGCGACGGCGCTGGCCTGGGGACTGTGGGCACCCGACGAAGACGCCGCGGGCATGGCTGGTGGGCTCGGCGCCGCCGACTGGGCGCGGCTGGGGCGCGGCGGCATGCTCGGCCTGACCACGGAGCAGGGACTCGACCTCTGGGACGCGGCGCGCGCGGCCGACCGCGTGCTGCTCGCCCCGATGCGGCTCGACCGAGCGGCGCTCGCCGCACTCGGCGAACACGACGTCCCGGCCATGCTGCGCGAGCTCGCCGAGCGGTCCGGGCGGCGTCCGGCGAACCGGCCCGCCACCACGCCGGCGGAGTCGCCCGACGCGCTGGCCGCCCTCGACCCGGCGCGGCGGCGCGGGCGGCTGGAGGAGCTGGTCCGCGTGCACGTGGCCGCGGTGCTCGGCTACGCCTCGGCCGCCGAAGTCACCGTCGACCTGCCCTTCCACGACCTGGGCTTCGACTCGCTGACCTCGGTGGAGCTGCGCAACCGGCTCGCCGGCGCGACGGGTCTGCAGCTGCCCACCACCCTCGCCTTCGACCAGCCGACACCGCTCGCCCTCATCGAGCACCTCGACGCCGAGCTCTCCCGGACCGCCGAGCCGGCAGCCGATCTCTCGGTCTTCGACGGCCTGGCCACCTTGGAGGCGGCTGCCGCCGGGCTGGACGACGAGTCGCGCGGCGAGGTCCGGGCCCGGCTGCGTGCCTTGCTGGACGTGCTGGCCCCCGGCGACGACGCGGCCGACGGCGCGGCGGCGCTGCGGTCGGCGACCACCGTGGAAGACCTGTTCGACTTCGTGGACCGTGAATTCGGCGGAGAGGCGTAGCCCGCATGTCCCAGGAAACGAAGCTCGCCGAATACCTCAAGCGGGTCACCACCGAGCTGTACGACACCCGGGCCCGGCTGCGCGAGGCCCTGCGGCCCGACGCCGACCCGGTCGTGGTCGTCGGGCTGGCCTGCCGCTACCCCGGCGGCGTCGACACCCCCGGCGCGCTGTGGGAGCTGCTCTCGCAGGGCAAGCACGTGATGACCGAGTTCCCGGCCGATCGCGGCTGGGAAAGCCCGGCGCCCGGCACGGTCCGCGTCGGCGGGTTCCTCGACACCGCGACCGGGTTCGACGCGGGCTTCTTCGGGATCGCCCCGCGCGAGGCGACGGTGATGGACCCGCAGCACCGGATCCTGCTCGAAACCGCCTGGCACGCCCTCGAGGACGCCGGGATCGACCCGGCGGCACTGCGCGGCACCGAAACCGGGGTGTTCGCCGGGGTGTCGGCCGGCGACTACACGACCAACCTGACCGAGCTCCCGCCCGACCTGGTCGGCCAGATCTCGATCAACAACGCGCTCGGCGTCGCCTCGGGCCGCATCGCGTACCTGCTCGGTGTCCACGGGCCGGCGTTGAGCGTCGACACCGCCTGCTCGTCCTCACTGGTCGCCGTGCACCTGGCGATCCAGTCCCTGCACCGCGGCGAGTGCGGGCTCGCCCTCGCCGGCGGGGCGTCGGTCACCGCCACCCCGGTCCGGTTCGTCGAGTTCTCCCAGCAGCGCGCGCTGGCGCCGGACGGACTGGTCAAGCCGTTCTCCGCCGACGCCGACGGCACGGCGTGGGGCGAGGGCGCGGCGGTCGTCGTCTTGGAGAAGCTGTCGCGGGCCCGCGAGCGGGGGCACCGGGTGCTGGCCGTGCTGCGCGGGTCGGGGATCAACCACGACGGGCCGTCGAACGGGCTCACCGCACCGAACCGGCACGCCCAGGAGCAGCTCATCCGGGACACGCTCGAGCGGGCCGGGCTCACCGCGGACAGTGTCGACGCCGTGGAGGCGCACGGCACCGGCACCACGCTCGGCGACCCGATCGAAGCCCAGGCGCTCGCGGCGACCTACGGCGCCCGCCGCGAAGGACCGCTGTACCTCGGGTCCGCCAAGGGCAGCCTCGGGCACACGCAGGCGGCGGCCGGCATCACCGGCGTCGTGTCGGCGGTCCTGGCGCTGCGACACGGTCTGCTGCCGCCGATCGCCGGGTTCTCCCGGCCCACCCCGCACGTCGACTGGGCCGGCTCGGGCCTGCGTCCCCTCACCGACGTCACGCCCTGGCCGGAGACCGGGGACCGGCCCCGGCGCATGGCGGTCAGCGCGTTCGGCATGAGCGGCACCAACGCGCACCTGATCCTGGAGGAGCCGCCCACCCCCGGCGAAGCCGACCTGCCCGAGCCGGACGGCAGCGCGGCGGTGCTCCCTCTCACGCTGTCGGCCCCCAGCGCGGCGGCGCTGGCCGCCCAGGCGCGGAGCCTGCGCGAGCACCTCGACAGTGCGAAGGCGGCCGAGGCCGACGTCGCCCACGTCCTCGCCCGGCGCACCCACCACTCGCACCGGGCCGTCGTGCTGACCGGGCCCGGGGACGGTTTCGCCGCCCTCGACGCCTTGGCCGGCGGAACGCCGTTGCCGCGGGTCGTCACCGGGCAGGCCGGGGCGCCCGGCGGGGTCGCGTTCGTCTTCCCCGGACAGGGCAGTGAGTGGCCGGGGATGGGCCGGGAGCTGCTGCGCACCTCGCGGGTGTTCCGGGAGACGATCGCGGCGTGCGACGACGCACTGTCCGAAGTGGCCGGTTGGTCCCTGGCCGCGGTGCTGCGCGGCGACGACGGCGCACCGTCGCTGCGGCGGCCCGACGTGGTGCAGCCGGCGTTGTTCGCGATGATGGCGGGGCTGGCCGAGCTGTGGCGGTCCTGCGGGGTGCGGCCCGACGCCGTCGCGGGGCACTCGCAGGGGGAGATCGCGGCGGCGTGGCTGGCCGGCGCGCTGCCGCTGCCCGACGCCGTGCGGGTGTCCGCACTGCGCGGCCGGCTGTTCACCGAGCTGGCCGGCCGCGGCGGGATGGCGTCGGTGCGCCTGTCCCCCGACGAAACCCGGGACCTGTTGTCGCGCAACCTGGAAGTCGCCGCCGTCAACGGCCCACTGTCCACAGTGGTCTCCGGTGACCTCGGGGAGCTGACCGCGCTCCTCGCGGAATGCGAGCGCCGCGGCGTGCGGGCCCGGCGGCTCCCGATCGACTGCGCCGGTCACTCCGCCCAGGTGGAGGCGATCCGCGACCGGTTCCTCGACGGTCTGTCCGGGCTCCGCGCCGGGGCCGCGGCGCTGCCCTGCGTCTCCGGGGTCACCGGCGACTGGCACGCCCCCGCGGACGCCGCCTACTGGTACCGCAACCTGCGCGAACCGGTCCGCTTCGACCGGGTGGTCAGCACGCTGCTGGACGGTGGGCACCACAAGCTGATCGAGATCAGCCCGCACCCGGTGCTGCTGCCGGCCATCCGCGAAACGGCCGACGCGGCCGGGGTTTCCGTGGCGACGCTGGGCACGCTGCGCCGTGACGAAGGCGATCCCGTGCGGTGGCTGACCGCACTGGCCGAGGCCCACGTTTCGGGTGTCGCGCTCGACTGGCCGGCCGTGCTCGAGGGCGCCGGCGGGCGGCGGATCGACCTGCCGGGCTACGCGTTCCAACGCGACCGGTACTGGCTGAACTCGGCGCTGCCCCGGATGGACGGCCGCCAGGCAGGCGAAGAACCCTCAGCCGAGACCGCCGCGGATCTGGTGCGCCGCTTGGCTTCACTGGCGCCGGGCGAACGCGACGACGCCCTCGCCGACCTGATCGCCGGGCACGTCGCGGTGGTGCTGCGGTACTCCTCGCCCGCGGCCGTCCCGCGCGAGGACACCTTCCGCGACCTGGGTTTCGAGTCGCTCAACGCGGTCGACCTGCGCAACCGGCTGAGCGCCGCGACCGGCCTCGAGCTGCAGCTGGCCGACGTCCTCAACTACCCCACCGTCCTCGACCTCGCCGAGTACCTCGGCACCCGGCTGGCCGAGGCGGGTCCCGTCGCCGCGCCCGTGGCGGCCCCGGCGGGCGGTGACACGCTCACCGCGCTCTACCTCGCCGGAGTCCGCGAGGGCCGCACCGCCGCGGCCGCGGAGCTGATCCGCGTGGCGGGCAGCCTGCGCCCGACTTTCGCGACCGAACCGGCCGCGCCGATGTACCGGCTGGCGGAGGGCACCGGCCTCGCCTTGGTCTGCACGACGGCGCCGGTCGCCCCGATGACCGATGTCGCGTACGGGTTCTTCGCCGCCGCGCTGCCGCAGCCGCGTCCACTGTGGATGATGCGGCCGCCGGGCTTCGCGCCGGGCGAGCGGCTGCCGGACAGCCGGGCAGCCTTGGTGCGAGCGCAAGTGCGTGCCCTGCTGGAGCACCATGAGCCGGACCGCGTCGTGCTGGTGGGGTACTCGTCGGGTGGGTGGCTCGCGCACGAGCTCGCCGCGCACCTGGAGGCCACCGGGACCCCGGTCGCCGCGCTCGTGCTCTTCGACTACTACCCGTACGCCTCGGGTGCCGACGAGCTCCGCGGCGAGTTCATGCGCGAGCAGGTCCGCCGCTGGCCCGCCGCCGCGGAGGGCGCCGACCGCGCCCTGGACACCCAGCTCGGCGCGATGGGCGCGTACCAAGGCCTGTTCGCCGATTGGCGGCCCGGCGAGCTGGCCACGCCGATCCTGCACGTCGCCGCGGCCGACGCGCTGCCCGGCCGGCCCGCGCCCGCGCCGCGGACCCGGTTCGCCCCGCCCTGCGACCGCGTGGTGACGCTGCCCGGCAACCACCTGAACATGCTGTCCGAGCAGGCCGAGGCCGCCGCCCGGGCGGTCCACGGCTGGCTGGCCGAGGTCCGGTGATGCCCGAGGACATCGCGATCGTCGGGCTGGCCTGCCGGTTCGCCCGCGCCGACGGACCCGAGCAGTTCTGGCGGCTGCTGCGCGACGGGGTGGACGCCGTCACCGAAGCGCCGCCGGACCGCGGGGCCGGAGGGCCGCGCTTCGGCTCGTTCCTGCCCACGGTCGACGGCTTCGACGCCGCGTTCTTCGGGATTTCTCCGCGGGAAGCGGCGGTCATGGACCCGCAGCAGCGGCTCGCCCTGGAGCTGAGCTGGGAGGCCCTGGAGGACGCCGGGATCGTCCCGGCGAGCCTGCGCGGCGGCCGGACCGGGGTGTTCGTCGGGGCGATGCGCGACGACTACGCCCGGCTGGCCCAGCACCTCGGCGCGGCCACCCAGCACTCGTTCACCGGCCTGCAGCGCAGCCTGATCGCCAACCGGGTCTCCTACGCGCTCGGCCTGCGCGGCCCGAGCCTGACCGTCGACACCGGACAGTCGGCCTCGCTCGCCGCCGTGCACCTGGCCTGCCGCAGCCTGCGTTCGGGCGAGTCCGACGTCGCGCTCGCCGGGGGCGTGAACCTCAACCTCCTCGCGGCGGGCGACGAGGACGCGGCCCGCTTCGGCGGCCTGTCCCCCGGTGGCCGCTGCCGCACCTTCGACGCCGGCGCCGACGGTTTCGTGCGCGGCGAGGGCGGCGGCGTCGTCGTGCTCAAGCCCCTGGCTGCGGCGCTGCGCGACGGCGACCCGGTGTACTGCGTCGTCAAGGGCTCGGCGCTGAACAACGACGGCGGCGGCGCGGGCCTGACCGTGCCCAGCGAAGCAGCCCAAGCCCAGCTGCTGCACGACGCCTACCGCGACGCCGGAACCGACCCGGCGAGCGTGGGCTACGTCGAGCTGCACGGCACCGGCACCCCCGTCGGCGACCCGGTCGAGGCCGCCGCGCTCGGCGCGGTGCTGGGCGCCGGGCGCGCCCGGCCGCTCCCGGTCGGCTCGGTCAAGACGAACCTCGGGCACCTGGAGGCCGCGGCCGGCGTCTGCGGCCTGGTCAAGACGGTGCTGGCGATCGCGCACCGCGAGCTGCCCGCCACCCTGCACTTCACCACGCCGCACCCCCGGATCCCCCTCGCCGAGCTGGGCCTGCGGGTCGTGACCGAGACGGCGTCCTGGCCGGGGCCGCGGATCGCCGGGGTCAGCTCGTTCGGGATGGGCGGCACGAACTGCCATGTGGTGCTGGCCGAACACCCCGTCGCACCAACTGTCCACAGTGGACACCCTGCCGCGCTCGCTTTCCTGCTCTCCGGCCGAAGCGGCGCCGCGACGGCGGCGCAAGCCAGGCGGCTGCGGGCGTACCTGACCGACCGCCCCGGCGCCGACGTGGCCGCGGTGGCCCGCGCGCTGGCCGGTGGCCGGACCTCCTTCGAGGACCGGGTGGTGCTCACGGCGTCCGGCGAAGCGGACCTGCTGGCCGGGCTGGACCGGATCGCGGCCGGTCGCGGCGGCCCGGCGATCTCCCGGGGCGTCGCCAAGCCTGGGGCCAGGGCGGCGTTCCTGTTTTCCGGGCAGGGCGGGCAGCGGCCGGGGATGGGCCGGGCGCTGTACCGCGAGCACGCGGTGTTCCGGGACGCTTTCGACGAGGTCGCCCGGCACCTGGACGGCCATCTGGACGTGCCGCTGCACGAGGTCGTGTCCGCCCGGACGCTGCTGGACGAGACGCGGTACACCCAGCCCGCGTTGTTCGCGCTGGAAGTGGCGCTCCACCGCTTGCTGACGGCCTACGGCGTGACGCCGACCGCGCTCGCCGGGCACTCGATCGGCGAGCTGGCCGCCGCGACCGTCGCCGGCGTCTTCGACCTGCCCGACGCGGCGGCGGTGGTGGCCGAGCGGGGCCGCCTCATGCACACGCTGCCGTCGACCGGCGCGATGCTGGCCGTGCGCGCGTCGGAGGAGGAGGTCGTCGAGCTGCTGGTCGGCTACGACGGCCGGCTCGGCCTGGCCGCGGTCAACGCCCCGGCGGCGACGGTGCTCACCGGCGACGCCGACGCGCTCGCCCACGCGGCCGAGGAGTTCGGCCGGCGGGGCCGCAAGACCACGGCGTTGCGGGTGGGCCGTGCCCTGCACTCGCGAGACCTGGACCCGGTGCTGGAGCGCTACGCCGAGGTGCTGGCCTCGGTCACCTTGCACCCGCCGCGGGTGCCGATCGTGTCGACGCTGACCGGCGCGCTGGTCGGCACCGAGCTGACGGACCCGGGTTACTGGGTGCGCCAGGCGCGGGAGCCGGTGCGGTTCCTGGCCGCGATGCGGACGTTGGAGGCCCAGGTCTTCGTCGAGGTCGGCCCGGGAGCGGGCTTGGCCGCGGCGGCCAGGGAGTGCCTGGCCGCCGACGGCCGGACCGCGGCGGTGACGGCCGTGCTGCGCCCCGGCCGCCCCGAACCGGAGACGCTGCTGGGAGCGCTCGGCACGGTGCACGCGCACGGTGTGCCGGTGGAGTGGCCGGAGGTGCTCGGCGGCAGAGCCGGGCCGCGGCTGCCCACGTATCCCTTTCAGCGCTCGCGCCATTGGCTGACCGCTCCGCCGGTTCCGGGAGAAGCGACCACGGCGGGAGCGCGGATTGACCGGCCGGCCTCGCCCCCAGAAACCGTCAAACCGCAAGCCCATCAACCGACCTCACCCCCAGAAACCACCGAACCGCGAGCCCACCAACCCGCCTCGCCGCCGGAAACCACGACCACCAAACCACAGACCCACCAACCGACCTCACCCCCGACCACAACCACCGTCGCGGAACTGGTCGCCGAGGTGCTCGGCCACGCCGATCTCACCGCCGTCGACCCCGACCGCACCTTCACCGACCTCGGCCTCGACTCGCTCATGGCCGCGGAACTGCTGGACCGCCTCGGCACCCGCACCGGCACCGCCCTGCCCAGCACCGCAGTCTTCGACCACCCCACCCCCGCCGCCCTGGCGCGGCACCTGGCCGCCAGCCCCGCGACCGCGCTCGAACCGTTCGCCGCGGCCGACACCGACGATCCGGTCGTCATCGTGGGCATGGCCTGCCGCTTCCCCGGCGGCGTCACCGGACCCGATGACCTGTGGCGGCTGGCCGAATCGGGCGGCGACGCGATCGGCGAGTTCCCCACCGACCGTGGCTGGGACCTCGACACCCTGTTCGGCGGCAGCCCCGACCGGCCCGGCTCGTCGGTGACCCGCCAGGGCGGTTTCCTCCACGACGCCGCCGAGTTCGACGCCGGGTTCTTCGGCATCTCACCGCGCGAGGCGCTCACCACCGACCCGCAGCAGCGGCTGCTGCTGACCACCGCCTGGGAGGCGTTCGAGCACGCCGGCATCGTCCCGGCGACCGTGCGCGAGAGCCGCACCGCCGTCTTCGCGGGCGTCATGCACCACGACTACGCGCCCCGGGTGCACACCGTCCCCGCCGGGCTCGAAGGCCACCTCGTCACGGGCAACACCGCTTCCGTCGTGTCCGGCCGCCTGGCGTACGTGTTCGGCTTGCGTGGTCCCGCCGTCACCGTGGACACGGCCTGCTCGTCTTCGCTGGTCGCCCTGCACCTCGCCGTCCAGTCGCTGCGCCGCGGCGAATGCGCGCTCGCGCTGGCCGGCGGCGTCTCGGTGATGTCCACGCCGGAGATGTTCGTGGAGTTCTCCCGGCTGCGCGGGCTCGCCCCCGACGGGCGGTGCAAGTCCTTCGACGCCGGGGCGGACGGCACCGCCTGGGCCGAAGGCGCCGGCCTGCTCGTGCTCGAACGCCTCTCCGACGCCCGCCGCCACGGCCACCGGGTGTGGGCGGTCGTGCGTGGCAGCGCGGTGAACTCCGACGGCGCTTCCAACGGTCTCTCCGCACCCAGCGGCCCGGCCCAGGAAGACGTCGTCCGGGCGGCGCTCACCGACGCGGGCCTGGCGCCCGGCGACGTCGACGCGGTCGAGGCGCACGGCACGGGCACCCCGCTCGGCGACCCCATCGAGGCGCGCTCGCTGATCGCCGCGTACGGGCGGGACCGGCGCCGCGAGCAACCGCTGCTGCTCGGCTCGCTCAAGGCGAACCTCGGCCACGCGCAGGCGGCGGCCGGCGTCGGCGGCGTGATCAAGATGGTGCAGGCCCTGCGGCACGGCGTCCTGCCGGGGCTGCCGAACCTGGACCACCCGACCGGGCACGTCGACTGGGCCGGCTCGGGCGTCCGCCTGCTCGACGCCGCCACGGCGTGGCCGCGGACCGGCCGGCCGCGCCGCGCGGGTGTCTCCGCCTTCGGCATCAGCGGCACCAACGCGCACGTCCTGCTGGAGGAGCCGGCGCCGGAACCGCCACCCGCGCCCCGCCCCGAACCGCCCGCCGCGCTGCCCTGGGTGGTGTCCGGACGCTCCCCGCGGGCGCTGCGGGCGCAGGCCGCCCGGCTGCGCGACCTGCTGGCCGACGACCCGGACCTCGATCTCGCCGACCTGGCCGGCGCCCTGGTGACGCACCGCCAGGCACACGAGCACCGCGCGGTCGTCGTCGGCTCCGGTCGCGACGAACTCCTGCGGAGTCTCGACGCTCTCGCCGGCGGGCAGCCGGCGCCGGGGGTGAGCACTGGACACGCGCGGGCGTCGCACCGGCCGGTCCTGGTCTTCCCCGGCCAGGGGACCCAGTGGCCCGGCATGGCCGTGGCGCTGCTGAAGTCCTCACCGGTGTTCGCGGCGTCGATGCGGGAGTGCGAGGAGGCGCTGGCGCCGTTCGTGGACTGGTCGCTGCCGGACGTGCTGGCCGACGCGGCCGCGCTGCGCCGGGTCGACGTCGTGCAGCCGGCGTTGTGGGCGGTGATGGTGTCGCTGGCCGCGGTGTGGCGTTCCTTCGGCGTCGAACCGGCCGCGGTGGTGGGGCATTCGCAGGGCGAGATCGCGGCGGCGTGCGCCGCCGGGGCGCTGTCGCTCGCGGACGGCGCACGAGTGGTCTGCCTGCGGGCCAAGGCCATCCGCGCGCTGGCCGGTCGCGGCGGCATGCTGTCGGTCCAACTCCCCCGCGCCGACGCCGAGCAGCGCCTGAGGCCGTGGCGGGGACGGCTCTCGGTCGCCGCCGTCAACGGTCCCCGCTCGACGGTGGTCTCCGGCGACCCGGACGCCCTCGACGCGCTCGGCGAGCAGCTCGCGGCCGAAGGCGTGCGGCAGTCGAGGCTGCCGGTGGACTACGCGTCGCACTCGGCTCAGGTGGACAGCCTGCGCGAAACCCTGCGCACCGAGCTGGCCGGGATCCGGCCACGCACGTCCGACGTGCCGTTCCACTCGACGCTCACTGGCGAGGTCGTCGACACCGCCGGTCTCGACGCCGGGTACTGGTTCCGGAACCTGCGGCACACCGTCGAGTTCGAGGGCGCGATCCGGGCCCTGCACGCCGCCGGCCACCGGACGTTCGTCGAGGTGAGCCCGCGCGCGGTGCTGACCGTGGACGTCCAGGAGATCCTCGACGAGAGCGACCGGCCCGGCACCGCGCTCGGCACGCTGCGCCGCGACGACGGCGGCCTCGGCCGGCTGCTCACCTCGGTCGCCGAGGCGTTCGTGAACGGCGTCGGCGTGCGTTGGGAACCGGCCCTCGCGCCGGGCACCCGCGGGCGGATCGCGTTGCCGACCTACGCCTTCCAGACCGAGCGCTTCTGGCTGCGGCCCGACACCGCGGCGGCCGGCGCCCGCGCCCTCGGCCTGCTTCCCGGCGAACACCCGATGCTCGCGGCCCGGCTACCGCGGGCCGACGACGAGGGTCTCCTGCTCACCGGCGTCCTGTCGGCGGCCGGTAGGCCGTGGCTGGCCGACCACGGCGTCGGCGGTGACGTGCTGCTTTCCGGGACGACGTTCGTGGAGCTGGCCCGGCACGCCGGGCAGCAGGCCGGCGTGCCGCGGCTCGAGGAGCTGGTGCTGCACGAGCCGCTGGTCCTGGCCGAGGGCGTCGACCCGCGGATCCAGGTCAGCGTCGGCGGGACCGCGGCCGAGCCGCGCCGCCCGGTCGCTGTGTACGCCGAGGACAACGGCACCTGGGTCCGGCACGCGAGTGGCTGGCTGACCGGCGGGGCGGCCCCGGCCGCACCGTTCGCGTGGCCGCCAGCGGACGCCGAGCCGGTCGACCTCGGCGGCGCCTACGAGCGCCTGGCCGAAACCGGCTACGCGTACGGCCCCGCTTTCCGAGGCCTGCGGGCACTCTGGCGATCGGGCGGCGACCTGTACGCCGAGGTCGTCCTCCCGGAGCCGCTGCCCGCCGACGCCACCGAGCACGGGCTGCACCCCGCACTGCTCGACGCGGCGCTGCACCCGCTGCTCGTGGTGGCCGGCTACGACGAGATCCGCCTGCCCTACTCGTGGGGCGGGGTTTCGCTGCACGCCACCGGCGCGACGGGCTTGCGGGTACACCTCGCCGACGCGGGCAACGGCGTGATCAGCTTGCACGCCAACGACTTCGGTGGCCGCCCGGTGATTTCGGTCGACGCACTCACGCTGCGCCCGGTGCGGCGCGGCTCGGCCGAGCGGCTGCTCTGGCGGGTGGAGTGGTCGGAGGTGCCGGCCGGCGAACCGGCCGAGATCGTCACGCACGTCTGCCCGGACAGCTTTCCGGCCGTCGCGGTGCGCGAGGCGGCTGGCGGTGTCCCCGCCACCACCCCCGCGACGACCCGCGATGTCCCCGCCACCCACACGACCACCAACGACATCCCCACTCCCACCCGCGCGACGGCCCACGGTGTGCCCACCGCCACCCACACGACCGCCCGCGGCGTCCCCACCACCCACGCGACCACCAACGGTGTCCCCACCACCACCCACGCAACCACCCGCGATGTCCCCACCACCACCCACGGCGTCCCCACCACCCCCGCGACCACCCACGACATCCCCACCGCGATCCGCGCGGCAACCAGCGGCGTCCTCGACTGGCTGCACCACACCTTGGCCAACCCGGCCCACGCAGACAAAACCCTGGTCGTAGTCACCCGGCACGACGATCTCGCCCAGTCGGCAGTCCGCGGCCTGGTCCGTTCCGCGCAAACCGAGCACCCCGGCCGGATCGTCCTCGTCGACACCGACCACCCCGCCGAGCCGGCGGAACTGCGCGCCGCGGCCGGCATCGGCGAGCGCGAGGTCGCCCTGCGCGGCTCGCGGCTGCTCGTCCCGCGCCTGACCCGGGCCGCCGGCCCTGCCCCGCAAGACCGGGCGTGGCGGCCCGGCGGCACCGTGCTGATCACCGGCGGCACCGGCACCCTCGGCGCGCTCGTCGCCCGTCACCTGGTCACCGAGCACGGCGTCCGCCACCTGGTCCTGACCGGGCGAAGCGGTCGCGGCGCCGAGGTCGCGGCCGAACTGACCGCACTCGGCGCCCAGGTGCGCGTCGCCGCCTGCGACGTCGCCGACCACGACGCCGTCGCCGCGCTGCTCGGCTCCCTCGACCGGCCGCTGACCGCCGTCGTCCACGCCGCCGGCGTCCTCGACGACGGCACCCTCGACGCCCTGGACGCGACCCGGCTCGACACCGTGCTGCGCCCCAAGGCCGACGGCGCGTGGCACCTGCACCGGCTCACCGAGCACCTCGACCTCGACGCGTTCGTGCTCTTCTCCTCGGTCGCCGGCACCATCGGCACGCCCGGGCAGGCCAACTACGCGGCCGCGAACACGTTCCTCGACGCCCTCGCCCAGCACCGCCGGGACCGCGGGCTGACGGCGACCTCGCTGTCCTGGGGACTCTGGGACCTCGACACCGGCATGACCGGCCACCTCGGCGCCGCCGGCCGGGCCCGGCTGGCGCGCCGCGGCCTGTCCCCGCTCGGCCGCGAAGAGGGCCTCGCGGCGTTCGACCTGGCCCTCGCCCGCGACGTCGCGCACCTGATCCCGGCCCGGCTCGACCCGGCCGCGTTCACCGGCCGGGCCCCGGCGGCCGGACCCACGGCCACAGCGCCGGCCGCCACCGCACCCGATCCGCGGACGCTGACCGAGCTGGTCCGTTCGACCGTGGCCGCGGTGCTCGGCCACGGCTCGGCCGACGACGTCGACGAGGACCGGGCCTTCCGCGACCTCGGCTTCGACTCGCTGACCGGCCTCGAACTGCGCAACCGGCTGAGCGCGGCCACCGGCCTGCGGCTGCCCGCCACCCTGGTCTTCGACCGGCCCACCCCGGCCGCGCTGATCGCCTTCCTGGCCGGCCGGGTGCCCGCCGACGCCGAGCCCGCCGCCCCGCCCGTCGCGGACGCCGATGACCCGGTCGTGATCGTCGGCATGGCCTGCCGCTACCCCGGCATCGGCTCCCCCGCCGAGCTGTGGCGCCTGCTCGCCGAGGGCCGCGACGTGATCACCGACTTCCCCGCCGACCGCGGCTGGGCCACCGAAGCGCTCTACGCGCCTTCCCCGGCACCGGGGAAGACCTACGTGCGCCGGGGCGGGTTCCTCGGCGACGCGACCGCGTTCGACCCGGCCTTCTTCGGCATCTCACCGCGTGACGCGCTCATCATGGACCCGCAGCACCGGGTGCTGCTGGAGACGACCTGGCACGCGCTGGAGGACGCCGGACTGGACCCGCACGCGCTGCGCGGCTCCGACACCGGCGTCTTCACCGGGCTGATCGCCGGCGACTACACCTCGCTGGTCGACGACGTCCCCGCCGACCTGGCCGGGCAGGCCTCGATCGCCAACACGCCGAGCGTCGCCTCCGGGCGGCTGGCCTACCTGCTCGGCCTGCACGGCCCGGCGATGACCATCGACACCGCGTGCTCGTCCTCGCTGGTCGCACTGCACCTGGCCGCCCGGTCGCTGCGTGAGCGCGAGAGCGGCCTCGCGATCGTGGCGGGGGCGACCGTGCTGGCCACGCCCACCCGGTTCGTCGAGTTCTCCCAGCAGCACGGGCTGGCCCCCGACGGGCACGCCAAACCGTTCTCCGCCGACGCCGACGGCACCGCGTGGGGCGAGGGCGCGGCCGTCGTCGTCCTCGAGACGCTGTCGCGGGCCCGCGAGCACGGCCACCGGGTGCTCGCCGTCGTCCGCGGCACCGGCGTCAACCAGGACGGGCCCTCCAACGGGCTCACCGCACCCAGCCGCGACGCCCAGGAGCGGCTGATCCGGTCGACGCTCGCCGGAGCCGGGCTGAGCGCCGACGACGTCGACGCGGTCGAGGCGCACGGCACGGGCACCGTGCTCGGCGACCCGATCGAGGCGCAGGCGCTGGCCGCGACGTACGGCGCCGGGCGGGATCGCCCCTGCTACCTCGGTTCGGTCAAGGCCAACCTCGGGCACACCCAGGCCGCCGCGGGGGTCACCGGCATCGTGAAGATGATCCTGGCGATGCGCCACGGCGAGCTCCCGGCGCAACCCGGCCTGGGCTCCCCCACCCCGCACGTCGACTGGGCCGGCACGCCGCTGACCTTGCTCACCGCGCCCACGCCCTGGCCCCGGAACGGCCGGCCGCGGCGGGCCGCGGTCAGCGCGTTCGGGATCAGCGGCACCAACGCGCACCTGATCCTGGAAGAACCCGAACCCGCCGAGCCCGCCGAACGCCCGGCCACGACGGTCGTGCCGCTCCTGGTGTCGGGGACGACGCCCGCCGCGCTGGCCGCGCAGACCGCCCGGGTGCGCGACCACGTCGCCGGCGCACCCCACCCGGTGGACGTGGCGTACACGCTGTCCCGGCGCGCTCATCACGCCCACCGCGGCGTTCTGCTCGGCGACGTCACCGTCACCGGGCAGACCTCCGGCGACGTCGCGACCGCGTTCCTCTTCCCCGGTCAGGGCACGGCGTGGCCCGCCATGGACCGACGGCTCCACGAAACCATGCCGGAGTACGCGCGGGCGTTCGACGAACTCGACGCCGAGCTGGCGCCCCTGCTCGGCCGCTCGCTCACCGGCCTGGAACCCGAACTGCTCGGCCGCACCGACTACGCGCAGCCCGCGATCTTCGCGGTCGAGGCGGCGCTGTACCGCCTGCTGACGAGTTTCGGCGTGCGCGCGGACTTCCTCGCCGGCCACTCGGTCGGGGAGATCACCGCCGCGTACGCCGCGGGCGTCTTCTCGATGGCCGACGCCTGCGCGCTGGTCGTCGCCCGGGGCAGGTTGATGCGCCGGGTCGAACGCGCCGGGGCGATGATCGCGCTGCCGATCCCCGAAGCGGCGGCGCGGGAGCTGATCCGGGGTCGCGAGCACGAGGTGACGATCGCGGCCGTGAACGGGCCCGCCGCCGTGGTGCTCTCCGGCGACGAGCACGCGGTCCACGACTGCGCGCGGGGGCTGCGGGGCACCGTGCTGCGCACCGACCGCGCGTTCCATTCGCACCACCTGGACGAGATCCTCGAGCCGTTCCACGAGGTGCTGACCGGCTTGACGTTCTCCCCGCCCACCACGCCGATCGTCTCCGCGGTCACCGGGGAACTCGCCGCCGGGCAGCTGGGCACGCCGGAGTACTGGATCCGGCAAGCCCGTGACACGGTCCGGTTCGGCGACGTGCTGAGCCGGCTCGTGCGGGCCGGGGTCCGCACGTTCGTCGAAGCCGGGCCGGGACACACGCTGTCGACGCTGGTGTCCGCGGCCCTGCCGGAGGCCGACGAGCCGATCCCCTGCCTGCGCGACACGGAGCCGGACGGCTTCCTGACGGCGTTGGCGCGCCTGCACGTCCGCGGCGTTCCGGTCGACTGGTCCCCGCTGACCGCCGGCGGCACCCTGGTCGACCTGCCGCCATACGCCTTCCAGCGCGAGCGCTACTGGTTGCGCGATGTCGAGCAGCCACCGCTGGACCCGGTGCGCTACGACGTCGCCTGGCAGCGGCACCCCGTCCCGGACGGAACGGCGTCCGGCGGGACCTGGTTGATCGTCGCCGAAGCCGACGCCGCCGGTCTGCACGAGGCCCTGACCGCCCGCGGCGCGAAGGTGCGGCACTGCACCGATCCGCGGGAGTACGAAGGAACACCGGCCGGAATCGTCTCGCTGCGCGCACTGGACGACCGCACCGAGGGCGGGCTGCCCCAGGCGGCGACCGCCACCCTCGACCTCCTCAACACGGTCGACGCCGCGGGCCTGGACGCACCGGTCTGGACCCTGACCCGGGGCGCGGTCTCGACCGGCCCCACCGACGCGATCCACCGCCCCGCACAGGCGGCGGTGTGGGGACTGGGCCGCACGATCGCACTGGAGACCCCGCACATCTGGGGCGGCCTGCTCGACCTACCCGAGCAGGAGTGCTGGGCCAAGGTGGCCGACGTGCTGCTGGCCCCTGGTGGCGAAAACGAGCTGGCCATCCGCGGCGACGACGTCCTGGTCCCGCGCCTGCGCCACGCACCGGCCCGGCCACCACAGCCGTGGCGCCCACGCGGGACCGTCCTGGTGACCGGCGGTCTGGGCGGTCTGGGCGCCCAGGTCGCCCGCTGGCTGGCCCATCGCGGCGCGAGCCACTTGCTGCTCGCCGGCCGCCGCGGCGCAGACACGCCGGGCGCGGCGGAGCTGCACGCCGAGCTGACCGCCCAGGGCGTGGACGTCCGGATCGCCGCCTGCGACGTCGCCGACCGGGAGGCCCTGGCCCGCCTACTGGCTTCGGCGCCCACCCCACTGACCGCGGTGGTGCACGCGGCGGGCGTCCTCGACGACGCTCCCGCTTCGGCACTTACGCCTTCGCGGATGGCAGATGTCTGGGCGCCCAAGGCCGGTGCCGCTTGGCACCTGCACGAGCTGACCCGCTCCCTGCCACTCGAGCATTTCGTGTTGTTCTCGTCGCTGGCCGGGGTGGTCGGCTCGGCCGGCCAGGCTGCCTACGCTGCCGCCAACGCAGCCTTGGACGCCCTCGCCCGGCACCGGCGCGACCTGGGCCTGCCCGCCACGTCGGTGGCGTGGGGCCCGTGGGCAGGTCCCGGTATGTTCGCGTCGGTGGCGGACCGATCCCCACTCGCGGCAATGGCGCCCCGGGTGGCACTGGAAGCGTTGGAGCGCTGCGAACCGGGCTGCACGGCAATAGCGGAGATCGACTGGCACGGCTTCCCTCGACGTCCCCACGGCCTGCTCGCCGACCTGACAGCAGGCGAGGACCCCGAGTTCCTGCCACCGGAGGTACTCGCCCTACCGGCCGAGGACCTCCGGGAGTTCCTGCTCGACCGGGTGGTAACCCACATCGCGGCGGTCTCCGGCCACCCGGCGGCGGAGGTCCCACCGGACGAGCCGGTGAAGCAGCTGGGCCTGGATTCCCTGGCCACGATCCAGTTGCGCAACCGGTTGAGCGCGGACACCGGCCTGCGCCTCCCGGCAACGGTCGTCTACGACCATCCTTCACCGGCCGAGCTGGCCGATCATTTGGCGGAGGGCTTGCGGGCGCCGTCCAGTCGTCCGGTCCTCGACCGGTTGCGCGATCTGGAGGAAGTCCTGAGCACGACCACGGAAGCGCGCGAGGAGATAACGGCGGCGTTGGAGGGATTGCTTCACCGCTTCCGCGGCACCGGAGGACTCTCCGCTGATCTCGCCGTCGCTTCCGATGAGGAGATGTACGGACTCATCGACGCCGTGCTGGGAGCCGCCGACGAGCACGCCTGAGGGTCGAGGCTCCCCGCGCTGGTCACCGCTCCTTCGACGCCTGCCGCCGCGACCAGTCGCCGGCGTCGGAGGTGTACCTGACCAGGAGCCGCGCGAACCGGACGCGCTCCTCCGGCGACCACGCGGCCGTGATGTCCTCGAACGCCTCGCGCTGCTCGGCGGCGAACCGCGCCCGCTCGGCTTCGCCCCGCTCGGTGAGCTCCAGCACGGTCCGGCGGCCGTCGGCCTGGGACGCCGCGCGCCGCAGCAGGCCGTCGGCGATGCACGCCGCAACCGTGCGGCTGGCCACCGGCTGCGCCACGCCCATTTCCGCGGCGAGCCCCCCGACGGTCATCTCGCCCGGCGCGTCCGCGACGACGTTCAGCACGAGGTTGCGGGACACATCGCGGCTCGACGCCGGGGTGCGCCGGCGCAACCGGGACAGAGCCGGGCCGATCTGGTCCAGCAGGCGATCGTCGGCGGAGCTGTTCACCCCGCGGATCGTAGTACCCCGCGCATTTGCATACCAACTGTAAAGTGCATAGCATTAGGTATGTAACTGCGAGAGAAAGCGAGGCCGCCATGGCCACCACCGCCATCACCGGCGCCCGGGTCTTCGACGGGGAGAAGCCGCTGGGGGTGCAGACCGTCGTCCTCGACGGGCGGAAGATCCGCCGGATCGGCGGCGAAGCGCCCGAGGGCGCCGATCTCGTCGACGGCCGCGGTGCGACCCTGCTGCCCGGACTGATCGACGCGCACGTCCACTCCGGTCCCGGCACCCTGGCGCTGGCTCTCCGGTTCGGCGTCACCACCGAACTGGAGATGCAGGGCATGAACACCCGCGAAAACCGGGGTCACATCACCGAGGACGACACGGTCGCCGACGTCCGGTCGTCCGGCTTCGCCATCACGCCACCCGGCGGTCATCCCAGCGAGCTCATGCCCGAAGGCTTCCGGCCGGCCGGCGACCTGCCCGCGGTCATGCCCCTGATGCCGTTCTCCACCAGTCCGGAAGAGGTGGCCGCCCACGTTCCCCGGTTGCTGGCGCGCGGCTCCGACTACATCAAGTTCATGATCGACGACGGGAGCGTCGAAGGGCACCCCGGGCTGCCCGTGCTCGACCAGGCCACCCTCGACGCGGGAGTGGCCGAAGCCCGGAAGCACGGCGCCCTCACGGTCGCGCACACCCTGACCCTCGAGGCGACCCGGATGGCCGCCGAGGCCGGCGTCGACGGCGTCGTCCACGTGTTCATGGACCGGCCACACACCACGGAAATCGTGGACGTGATCGCCGAGGCGGACATGTTCGTCGTCCCGTGCGTCTGCCTCGACGCGTCGATGATGGGCATCACCGGCGACGTCCTCGCCGACGACCCCCGGGTCGCCCGCCGCCTCGACGACCGGTGGGAGAAGACCCTGCGGTCCAGCTACGACCGCTACCCGCAAGGCAAGCTCGACGACGTCCTCGAAACGGTGCGGGCACTGGCCGAGGCGGGTGTCGACGTGCTGGCCGGCACCGACGCTTCCCTGCCGGAAACGTTCTTCGGCGGCCTGGCCCACGGCGCCAGCCTGCACCACGAGCTGCAGTACCTCGTCGCCGCGGGCCTGACACCGAGCCGAGCACTACGAGCCGCGACGGCGACCACCGCCCGCCGCTTCGGCCTAGGCGACCGGGGCCGAATCGCCGAAGGCCTCCGCGCCGACCTGCTGCTAGTCGACGGCGACCCCACCGAGAACATCGGCGACACGCTCAACACACGGGCAATCTGGCGGCGCGGCACCCGGCTAGCGGAGTCCTGACCGCGGCGGCCGCCAGCGCGCCGGCGGCGCGGTCGCGGCGCTGAAGCGGAACTCGACCCGGACCGGGATTTCCTCGAGGGCTTCGCGCAGCCGGGGCAGGCCCTGGGTGTCCAGCCGTTCCCGGATCGCCGCCGGATCACCGTCCTGACCGACGGTGACGACCAGGACGAGCGTCGGCGCGGCCGCGTACCGCACCCAGGTGGGAGGCAGGTCCGTGCCCGGCACCAGCGGCGCGTCCGGGTCGACCAGCCGCAGCAGGCCGAAGTGCGTCGCCACCGCGAACGCCCCGGCCGCCAGCAGCGCGAGCCCGAACAGGCCGAGCAGGAAGCGGTTGAGGCGGGCGGGACGGTTGAAGCTCGTCATCAGGTCCTTCCGGGGAGCGCCTCGGACACCCGACACCCCCGCGCCGCCCAGCCATGCGCACCGTGTTCGCGTGGCGGGGTACGGACGTCTACTTGACGACGTGGAACGCCGGGCGGGCGCACCACGTCGCCATCGCCGAGGCGTCGAGGTAGACGTAGTCCCCGACGCGGATGCAGCGGCCGGTTCTTTCCAGGCCGTCGAGCAGGTCCGCAGAAGGGCGCGTACGGAATTCGACGAACACCCAGCCATCCGTTCGCTCGGCGACCCGCTGCGCCAACCGGCCCAGCACGGGCCGGCCCGCCGGATCGCTGACGAAGACGTGCAGTCCGATGTCGCAGCGCATGGTCGTGCCGGCCACCTGCTCGACGAGCCCGACCTCTGCCGGGTCGATTTCGTGGTCGGGCTGGTAGAGGGAGTAGCCGTAGGGAAGTCGGTCAGCGGAGTGCCAGTACCGCGGATCGGCCGCGTTGCGGATCATGCCTTCGGCTGCCATCTCCGCGATCACCACCCGCTCCGCACGCTCGGCGGGGCTCGGCGTCAAGACGCTGAACGAAGTTCCGGCCACCGGAAGAGTAAACCCCACCTTCCACAAACGCACTCTCATGACTCCCCTTTATGTCAAGAGGTGGCTCTGGCAGCGGCAGGCCACCTGGTGGCAGGTTCGGGTTGTGACTTCTCCGAAGAGCCGGTGTCCGGGATCAGACCGGTCACGCTGGATTGCAGAGTCGTCCCGGAATGCCCTCCCAGGCCTGCCGCCTCCTTGCCCGCCGCTTTCTTCGAGTCGAAATCCATGCGGCCAGCGGTGGGGTTACGGAATTGGACGACTCCCATGATGTGCAGTGTCCGGTTGATTCCGCGATTACCGGCGTGGGACGGGAGGTGCCATTGCTGTTCACCGGACGACGCGTCCAACTGCGCGGTGCCGTTCCAGGAGGCGAGTCGACCCCGGGTGCTGAACCGTTAGATGTCGCCGACGTCAGCCAGCAGCCGCGCGACGCCAGACGGTCCGATGCCATGCAGGTCGAGCAGAGTGCTTCGGCGGGCGATCACCATCTCGCGGAGATCTTTGTCCGCCGCCTTGGTCTTCTTGTCAGCGCCGAATTTCCCGAGCGTGACCACCTCACCGAGATCGGTGATCACCTCGACTGTCGCCGAACGCTTATGCGGTTCCATCCCGATAATCACGGGCATGCAGTTCTCCTCGCCTCAACGAGACGATGTCAGCGAGGAGGGCACCGCTACTTCGAGCTGGGCAGACCTCTTTTCAGCCACTCTGCGCGCGGCGCTCGGCGAGACGCATGCCATGAGAAAGCCGCGCCGATGACGCTGGCGGGCAGCCGCTGTGAGCGAGCGACCGTGCCGGCGCTTCAACTCGAGCCGACCCAGTCGCATCACTGCTGGTCACAATGAAGGTCGAACATGCAACGGGCCGCAAGCGCCGGACTCGCTGCGGCTGATCATGTCGAAGTCAAGAAGATGGCGCATGCTCGTCACCGTGATGCTGTCACCAAAGTCTCCGCACCGGGTAACGTCCACGCCTCCAGTAGTACCGGACAGGCTCGTGCTGTTGGCTCGGAGTTCCGTGTCTGGACCTGTTCATCACGCGGGCCCGGTCTTCTCACTCGCGAAGCGGTAATAGCAGACTGCACGGTGCTTGCCCTCGTTCCAGCTCGCCGACGTCGGTGTCACGACCTGCACGCGGGCACCGGGTATCTGGCGGGCGTCGGCCTCGCACCGGGACAGGGTGTGCTGGTAGGACTCGCCGATGTCCGGCATCGAGCCCTCGGCCAGCGGGAGCACTTCGAACGCCTCGGCGGTGTGCCGAGTGGCGCACGGTGCTCGCAGCACGTCCCCGCCGCTCGAAACCGCCGGGGACCAGAAACAATCGCCCACGGCGAGGTCGAGGCCGTGAGCTACCCCCTCCGGCAACTGTTCCTGACGTGCTTGCTGCTGCCACCACGCCGTCCCGGTGCCGATCTTGTACCCGATGACGCCCATCCACCCCGCGAAAGCCACCAAGCCGCAGATCACCAAGACCCAGCCGCGCTGCCGCTGCTTCCGAATCCGGACCACCGCCACGGCGGCGAACACCGGGGCGATCAGCCCGCCGAGTAAACCCGTCACGAGCGTCGCGATCGCGTAGCGGCTCACCGGTTGACTACGGAGTTCCGCTTGCATCAGCTCGTCGAAGAGCTCGGGATCGTGTTCTGGTGCAACCATGGTTCCCCCCTCAGTTTGATCTTCCGTCCATGGGGTCGACGCCGATCCGCGTGAACCACAAGCTCAGATGTCATCGATCTAGACGAAGAGCAATTTGTCCTTGATTTGCACTTCAGGGAGCACCTTCAGCTCCATCGTTCCAGCCAGGGAGTCCGTTTCAAAATCGACTTCGATTGAAGTTGCATCCTCGCCCTGATGGAACCTAATGAGAACAGCACCCTCTCGAAACAATTCGAGAGCGACCCTTTTTCCAGATTTCCAGAGAATCCTTACCGATCTCCCGACCACATCATAGGAGAAGCTGACCGAATTATCGTCGTCGACATCGAAAACGAGCACCTGCACACTAGAGCCCGACTCGGGCACCAAGGGCTCCACTCCGATGATCTCAAGTACCTCTAGCGCACTCGGCACCACAAGCTCGCGAAACGTCATATCCCACCCTTCACTACTTTCGATGCCTGAAGATAGCAGATGAGAACCGGTAGGTTCCGTCGGGCAGGATCTGCCAGGAGCTTTCGACGCTGCGTATCCCGTAGGGTCCGTAGAGCACGGAATAAGCAACACCGAATTCGCCGAACTCGTTGGTGTACGTATGGTCGAATCCGCGAGCCGGGGCCGCTCGGAGCTCCTCGGCAATATAGGCTCGCATCTCGGATGTATCCTTGATTCCGATCTTGAGCAGTTCCATCATGTTTTGCTGGGCGCGCGCGGAATTATGGTCATCCGCTTTGATGTTCACGTTGAACAGGTAGTCGAGCTTTCGCGGGTCGATTACACAGTCGGCGTTGTGAACGAGCGCGGAATCCATCTTGGAGCCGACGAAGTACGTATGAAGGTTGGCGACCGTGAGATTGTAGACTTTGGTTTGTTCTTCGTGTTCATGGACATCAGAACCGACAACGGCCTCGCCGGTCGGTGTTCGCAAGTGATCCCCACGCCGGAGGTCCTTTGCTTCGACCCATCTGACAAGGTTCTGAACCCAGAACGGGTGGTTCGACGTCGCCTCGATCCGCGTTACCGAGTCTCGCGCTCTCACTACGACGTTGACGAGGCTCTTCTGCCCCTCGCCTGTGATCAGCCGAGTGACCGGCTCGGGCACCGGCCGACCGTCGTGCGCATCCGCCGCCAGCACCCAGTCGCCGACAACGACGTTCTTGATCGGTTTCGTCCCGCCACCGGCGAGAAGTACCGGGGTGTCGCCGGTGAAGCTATTCGGCGTACATGCGGTGAAGGGTTTGCCGAACTCGTTGAGGAAGTTCGGCCCCGAAGCCCGCTGCTCGACCAGTTCATTCTCGAGGAGTCCGCCGACTCTGCTGGCGACGAGGGCATCTCCGGTGGCGATGGCCATCCACGAGGTGAATGCCGTCCCTTCCGGGACGATCGACGCAGCCAGGAGCCCACAGGGTTCGAACGCCGCGCACAGCGTGCCGGCGAGCAACGCGGTCTCCGTCGTCGCCAGTGCGCCATAGATTGCGCCGAGTTCGTTGAGCGCCTGCGCGGCCGCCGTGAAAGCCAGGTCGGTGGCGAAGGTGGGGCTCGTCTCGGCGGCAAAGCATTGCTGCTGGAACCCGCGTCCCATGTTCTCGGTGTGCCGGCAGAGCCAGTCGTTGCTCAGGACGCGCATCGCCTTGTCGGCGTCGGACATCTGCGCGAACTGGATACACTCGTCATAACCGATGCCGCCGGGCAGGCTCTTGCAGTGCAGCAGCAGGATCCCGTTCGCTTCCTCCTGCTTACGCTTGACCGTGGCCAGCGCTGCAGACACCGCGTCGTTCGCCGCCGTCTTCGCCTTCTCAACGCTGTCCCCAGCTGCCAGGGCGCTCTTGAACGCGTCGCGGGCGGAGCCGTAGGCATCCGAGGCCATGCGTGCGGCGAAGTTCGCCGACGAGTTCGCCCAAGCTGCCGACATCGCGGCACTGCGCGATGACTTCTGAGCGTTTACGGCGGCGGTGTTGGCGGTCGCTGCCGAACGCGCCGCCCGGGTGGCGGCATCCTGGGCTGCCAAGGCGGACTCGTGTGCCTGCTGGGCGCTGGCCGCAGCTTGCTGCCGGTCGGTTTCGGCTTGCTGTGCGTAGCCGGCGGCCTCGGCGGCGGCGCCGCGTGCGGTGGCGGCGACCTTCTGGGCCAAGTCTGCGCTCTGGGCTGCGCTCTGGGCAGTCTGCATTGCTTGGGCGAGGTAGCCGGAGACCTGAGCGTCGTGAGCGGCGCTGTCCTGGTCCTGCTGCGCTGCCGAGTACTGCCCGGAGACGAGGAAGTCGCGGACCATGGCCGGGGTGCCGTCGAGCGCGATCTGTGCCGCGGCCTTCAGCTGTGGTCCGCTGGTGTCGGCGGCGAGAATCTGGTTGGCCTTGATCCGGTCGTCCAGGATCGCGGAGGTGGTCTTGTCGGCGTCGAGGAACTGGCGCAGGGCTTGGTCGGTGTCGGCGTCCAGTGCCCGCTGTGCTGCGGCCTGGGTCGCGAAGTTCCCTGCCTGCTGTGCGTCGGCGAGGATGCGGTCGACGGCGATCCGGTCGTCGAGTTCACGGTTGGGGTAGTCCTGGCTGTGCAGGAAGGCTTGGACGTCGGCGTCGCTGCCGGCGAGCGCTGCATCGGCGGCAGCCTTGAATCCGTCGGTCCCGGTCCGGGCGAGGTTGGCCAGGGTGACGCGGTCGTCCTGGCCGGCGGCGAGGGCGAGGCCGGTGCGGATGAAGTCGATCGCGACGACGTCGGGGCTGGCGAGCGCTGTCTGGGCGGCAGCCTGGGTCCACGGGCCGCCGCTGGTAGCCAGGGCCAGGGCGGCCTTGCGCGCGTCGGCCAGCGCGAGGGCGGGGTCGGTGCCGGCGGCGGTGGCTTCGGTGATCAGCCGGTTGGTCTCGGCGGTGCGGAGATCGTTCTGGGTCTTGTTCCAGCGGTCGGCGACGGACACCTGGTCGGCTGCGGCGCCGAGATGCAGGGCAAGTTCGTCGTCACGTTCGGTTTCGGCGGCCAGGCGAGCAGCATCAGCGGTGCGGGCGGCGTCGTAGACGGTCTTGGCCTGGGTGGCGGCGTTGATCGCGGCTTGGGCTGCCTGGGTCGCCGCGTTGGCGTGAGTGGTGGCGAGGGTGGCGGCCTCGGTGGCGTTGTGGGCGTGGTTGGCGGCGTCGAGTGCGGCTGCCGCGGCGGCGTCGGCGTCGCGGGCGGCTCGTTCCGCGGCGGCCTGGGCGGCGTAGGCGGCAGTGGCGGCAGTGTCGGCGAACGCGCTCGCGGCCTGGGCGGCGCGGGTCGCGCGGGCGGCGTTCGCAGCTGCGCTGGCCGCGGCCTGGCGTGCCTTGGTGGCCTCGGCCCTCGCGACCGAGGAGTTCTTGCTGGCAGCTTCGGCGGCGCGGGCCGCGGCGGCGGCGTTGGTGCCGGCCGAACCGGCCGCGGAGATCGCGTTCTTGGCCGCGATGACGGCGTCGCCGGCGGATCGGGCGGCAGCGGCTGCGTCACGCGCGCCTTGCGCGGCGTCTCGCGCGGTTTCAGCGGCCTGGCGGGCGGTGTCGGCGTTCTTCGCGTCGGTTGCTGCGGCGGAGGCGGAGTTGTAGGCCTGGGACGCGGCCTGTCCCGCCTTGGTCGCCGCGGTCGCGGCGCGGGTGGCGGCACCGGAGGCGACGCGGGCGGCGACGCTGGCGGCGTTCGCGGCGCCGACCGCTTCCCGAGCGGCCGAGGCGGCCTTGTCCGCGGCGTCAGCGGCCGCCACCGCTGCGGCGGTGGCGGCGTTCGCGTCGTTGTGCGCGTTCGCGCTCGCGGTCGCCGCGGCTTCGGCGGCCTGCTTGGCCAGCTGCGCCTCTGTCACCGCCCGTGCCGAGGCGTCCTTGGACGCCTGGGTTTCCCGTGCCGCTTCTTCGCCGGCGTCCTTGGCTGCTCCGGCTAGCTGGGCGATGGTCGAGGTTTCGAGGTCGCGTGCTTCGGCGATCTCACGGTCGTGGTTGAGGAACTGGGCGTAGGCCTCGGTCGTGTCGGCATCGAGAGCGCGCTGCGCCGCCGCGCGAGTCTCGGGTCCCCCGGTGGCCAGAGCCTGATCCACCCGGATCCGCTGATCGAGTGCATAGGGTTGTTTCCACCCGGTGTCGAGGAAGTCCTGCAGCGCGTCGTCAGTGTCGGCGTCCAACGCCGCCTGCGCGGCCTTCTGCATTTCAGGTCCGCCGACGGCGAGCATCTGATCGACCCGGATCCGCCGGTCCTGGCTCGAGGGCAATTTCCAGCCCGAGGCCAGGAACGTGGAGATCGCCGCGTCGTCGGTCGCGTCGAGAGCCTGCTGAGCGGCGGTCTTGACGGTCGGGCCGCCCGAGGCGAGGATCCGGTTCACGCTGATCCGGTCGTCGACCTTGCGGTCCTGCGGCAGCTTGACGTTCAGGAATGCCGTGATGTCGGCGTCGGTTCCGACCAGCGCCGCGGCCGCGTCGGCTTTCACCGTGGAGCCGCCCAGCCGCCACAGCTGCACGACACGATCCCGGTCGGTCATCGGCAGGGCCGGGGTGTCCGGCGGGCCGGTATCAGCGAGCGCGGCCGGCGCGGTCAGCATTCCCGCGAATAATGCGACGACCAACAGAAGCAGCCCGAAGGCCGCCCGGCCGGATTCTCGGCGCGCGAACATCACCCAGTTCCCCCTCATTCGAACCAGCACACATTCCGCCGAATGGCGTAGGCAAACCCCCAACGAAACCGCTTGCGAGACGGTTGTGCATACACGCTATCCATCCGGCTACCAGGCGCAGAATATGACGTAGATCACTATTATTTTCGGTAAAGAACGCTTCGCTTTTTCCGATATGCCTCGCGGTGCGTACCGGGGAGATACGCCCTTACCGGACAGATCGGACACCGATGAGAACGTCTATCAAGACCTTGCCGGGCATCATCGCCACGCTCGTGGCCACAACACTGATCGGCACGGTAGCTCCTGCCGCCGCGGGGGCCACGGCAGCGGACCAGCAGACCCCACCGGTGGAAGACTTCACCTACCCCGGAGCGGCCGACATTCAGACGGACTACGGAGTCACCCTGATATCGGGCGATGGCCACCTGGTTTCGCGGACTGCACAACCCCGCCCGACGGAAACATCGGTCTGATCCGCGTACGCACAACCGATAACTCGGTCGGCACGCCGAACAAAGTCATCTGCTTCAAAGCCCTCGCGAACACCGCGCAGCTTTCGCTGAAAGTGCCCGCGGTCTTCGAAATCCGCGGCGACGGCCAAGTCTCGGGCGCGGGACACCAGGCGACGGCGGACCTGACAACCGACACCGGACAGCACACCACCGTGCCGGTGAACCCAAGCGGAAACACCCCTGTCGGCGTCGGAGCCGGCCCCACCAACCAACCGACCACCCTGCTGCAACTCACCGTCAACGGCGTCCTACCCGGCTCCACGGCACCGACGGATCCCGGAGACAGCCCCGCGGTTGGTTACGGCTTCGCCGCGAAGATCACCATGGACGGCCGCGCCTGCAGCGGGGCACTCGTCGAACCCACGCTCGTCCTCACCGCGGCCAGCTGCTTCCCGGAGAACCCTCAAGGCGGCGCGCCGGCCAAGCAGACCACCGTCATCGTCGGCCGCAGCGATCTCTCCGGGACCGGCGGCCACGTGACCAAGGCGACCGGCCTGATCACCCGCCCCGACCGCGACGCCGCGCTGGTGCGCCTCGACGCGGCGATCACCGACGTCACAACGCTGCCTCTGGCAACCGCCGTGGGAGCGCCCGGCACGACGGACACCCTCTCGGTCGCCGGCTGGGGGCGGACGCCGGAGACCTGGGTTCCGAACCAGGCGCACACCGTCCAGTTCACGGCACCGACCAGCACGCCGACCAGCTTGTCCCTCACGAGCGCGAACGGGCGGGACGCGTGCAAGGGTGACAACGGCGCACCCGTCATCCGCCAGGACGCCGCCGGCAAGCCGGTCGCCGCCGGGGTGATCAGCGGATCGTGGCAGCACGGCTGTCTCTCCGAATCCGAAACCCGGCAGGGAACAACCGCCGCCCGGGTCGATGACCTCGGCCCCTGGGTCCGCGGTCAGGCGATCGTCGGCACGGCGAAGGCCATCGGCCACGGCGTCACCCTGTCCTGGACACCGATGGCTACGTCCGACGACGTGACCTACTCCGTCTACGCCAACTCCGCCGGCCCCGCGACCACCACCCCAGCGCAGCTGATCGCCACGACCAAGGCGACCACGTTCCTGCACACCGCCACCGCCCGGAAAACCTGGTCCTACCTCGTGACCGCATCCAACGGCGGAGCCAGCCCGCAGTTCACGGCGACAACCAGGGCGCGGTCGCTGACCGACTTCACCGGGGACGGCAAGGCCGACATCGCGACCTTCACCCGAGGCACCACCGGAGACGTCATCGTCGCCGCATCCGACGGCACCAAATTCCAAGGCACCCCGGACAAGTGGCACGAGTACTTCGGGATCGCCACCGAACTCCCCCTCAGCGGCGACTTCAACGGCGACGGCAAAGCCGACGTCATCGTCTTCAAACGCGGCACCACCGGCGACGTCCTCGTCGCACTGTCCGACGGCACCAAGTTCGGCACCGCAACGCTGTGGCACGACTACTTCGGCATCAACGACGAGCTGCCAGTGGTCGGCGACTCAACGGCGACGGCAAGGACGACATCGGCCTCTTCAAACGCGGCACCAGCGGCGACGTCCTCGTCGCACTCTCCGACGGCACCAAGTTCGGCACCGGCACCCTCTGGCACGACTACTTCGGCATCGGCAACGAACTCCCCTACGTCGGGGACTTCAACGGTGACGGCAAGGACGACATCGCCGTGTTCACCCGCGGCACCGCCGGCGACGTTCTCGTCGCCTTGTCCGACGGGGCGAAGTTCGTCAGCACCAGCACGAAGTGGCACGAGTACTTCGGTGTCGGCGACGAAGTTCCAGCGGTCGGCGACTTCGACGGCGATGGCAAGGACGACATCGGGCTCTTCAAACGCGGCACGAGCGGCGACGTCCTGGTGGCACTCTCGGACGGCACCAAGTTCGGCACCGGAACACTGTGGCAGGACTACTTCGGCGTCAACGACGAGATCCCCGGCATCGGCGACTTCACCGGCGACGGCAAAGACGACATCGGCCTCTTCAAACGCGGCACCACAGTAGACGTGCTCGCCGCGTCCTCCGACGGCACCAAATTCGGCACGGGCACTGTCTGGCATGACTACTTCAGCGTCAACGGCGAAGTACCGCTGCCACGGGCAATCGAGATCATGTAGACGCGTCGTGCCCCGGGGACTGAGTCCCCGGGGCACGACAGGTCTACGGCATCAAACGGCCAAAAAGGTCGCTCAATGCCACGGGTTCCCGGCAAATCTCCTGCTTGGGGCGCGGCGGGCCCCGGGGCCCGCCCCCCCCGGCCCACGACAGGTCTACGGCATCAAACGGCCAAATCGTGCGCTCATGCCGACGAGAGGGCGTTAGAGTCGTTTGGTGGACGATGCTTCACTGCGGACGACGTTCCTGGTGGCGAGGGCGGCCGAATCCTGCGGTTGCCTCGAGCCGGGCGACTGGCCGGACGTCGCAGTCAGCCTGCTGATGGAAGGCAACGACGATCCCGAGATCGCCGAGCTGGCCGGCCTGAGCCGACGAGCCAGCGGCTGGGACACTGACCCACTGGTAGCCGCCGCGTACGACCGACACAGGATCTCGGTGCCCGACAAGGAAACGGCAGTGGACCTCGTCGCCCGGTTGATCGCGGACGACCTACGTGCCCGGCCGGCCGGCGTGACCGGGCCGATGATCCGCCTGCTGGCCAGGCTCGCACCCCCGGACTTCGAGGCGAACCTAGCCAGTCGATGCTTCACTGCGGAGGAGTACCTGGACTGCGGTTGCGGTGAGGACGACCTTGGTTTCGAGGCGGAACTGCAGTCGATGCCGACGCTGGGGCTACCGGGACCCGCCGTGCAGGCACTCGCGCAGTCACTACGTTCAACTCTCCCCGCGGTTCAGCCCCCTCACGGGCATCACGGTCACTGATCGCACACGAGGTCCGGGCCTGACGAGGGGACGCACTCACATGCCGAAGAGCGGATGATCTCGCGCCGGAGCGGCGCCGACCGGGCATCGATCTTCGATCGGAACACCGTCGCAGTCGGTACTCCGCCATCTGGGTCAGCATGTCGGCTGATGCGCGCTGCGCGAGGTGATGTCGGGATACTGGGTCTGTGAGTCACCGCCCTGAGGTGCCGCCGGAGGGCGGCACCGCCAACCACGTGGCCGGTGACGTGTCCGGGAGTCTGGTCCAAGCCGGCGTCGTCAACGGCAACTTCCACTTTCACCCGCAGCCGCGCCGTGTGGTGGCTCTGCCGTACCGGGCCGGAGTCGCTCCGCAGCCGGCAGCAGCGTTCCAGGAACGGGCCGGGACCACACACTTGCTCGTGCAGGCGTTGGCGAGCGGGAACGCCTCGGTACTCACGGGGCAGCACGGGGTGCACACCGGTGTGGTGTCGGGATTGGGCGGGGTGGGCAAAACTCAGGTTGCGCTGGACTACGCCCAGCGGGTCTGGGCCGCCGGCGAGGTGGATGTGTGGCTGTGGATAACGGCGGGGTCGCGAGAGGCGATTGTTTCCGGCTACGCCCGCCTGGCCGCCGACCTGACCGGTGTGGAAGACAGCGACCCTGAGCTGGGTGCGCGCAGGCTGCTGGAGTGGTTGGCCACTGGTTCCGCGCGGTGGCTGATCGTGCTTGACGACCTGCAGAACCCGGCCGACCTGCGAGGCCTCTGGCCGCCCGCCGTCCCCGACGGGCGGGTGGTGGTGACCACCCGACGGCGGGACGCTGCCCTGCGTGGACACGGCCGATGCCTGGTCGAGGTCGGCGTGTTCACCCCTGTCGAGGCCGAGGGCTACTTGCGGGCGGCGTTGGCACACCAGCCGCTCCTGGCCGACGGTGCGGCCGAGCTGGCGGCCGAGCTGGGGTATTTACCGTTGGCATTGGCGCAAGCCGCCGCGTACATGCTGGACCGCAGTCTCGCTTGTACCGGCTACCGCGAGCGGTGGAACAGTCGACGGCGGAGCCTGGCGTCGCTTCTGCCGGAGCCCGACGGGCTGCCGGACGAACATCGTGCGACCGTGGCTGCGACGTGGTCGTTGTCGGTGGAGCAGGCGAACCGGCTGGAGCCGGCGGGGATCGCGGGCACCTTGCTGGAGGTGGCCGGCGTCCTGGATCCCAACGGCATCCCCGCCGCGCTGTTCACCACCTCCGCGATCACCGAGCTGCTCGCCCGCCGTACCGGAGGTGAGATCGATGCCGAGCAAGCCCGCGATGGGCTGGGGTGCCTGCACCGGTTGAACCTGATCACCTTGGACCCGCATTCGGACACCAGAACGGTGCGGGTGCACGCTTTGGTGCAACGCGCCACCCGTGAGGCCTTGCCCAGCCACCACTATGCCTCGCTGACCGACGCGGCAGCTGAGGCACTGCTGGCCATCTGGCCGAACCCGGAACGCGACACCGCGCTGGGACAGGTCCTGTGTGCCAACACCGAGGTGTTGGCCGCGGCGGCCGGCGAGCATCTGTGGAAGCCCCACGCCCATCCGGTGTTGTTCCGGGTGGGCAACAGCCTTGGCGGTCGGGGACTGGCCGCCGAGGCCAGGTGCTACTTCCTCCGGCTCCACACGACCGCCACAAAGCAGCTGGGCCCGGACCACCCTCAGACCTTGACCACCCGCAGCCGCCTCGCCCGTTGGCGGGCCGAAGCGGGTGATCCGGCCGGCGCCGCGGCGGAAACCGAGCAGGTGCTCGCCGATCGCCTGCGGGTACTGGGCCCAGAGCATCGCGACACATTGGCCGCCCGTCACGACCTTGCCCGGTGGCGAGGTGTGGCTGGTGATCCGGCCGGATCAGTGGCCGCGTTGGAGCGCTTGCTCGAAGACCTCGTACGGGTGCTGGGCCGAGACCATCTCGAGACCCTGACCGCCCGCGCCAACGCCGCCCACCTTCGAGGCGAGGCGGGTGATCCGGCAGGCGCCGCGGCCGCCACCGAGCAGCTACTCGACGACCTCGTACGAGTGCTGGGCCGAGACCATCGCAATACCTTGGCCGCCCGCAACAACCTCGCCCGTTGGCGGGGAGCAGCGGGTGATCCGGCCGGCGCCGTAGCCGCCACCGAGCAGTTGCTCGCCGACCGCCTGCGAGTGCTGGGCCCGGACCACCCCAACACCTTGACCACCCGTCACAACCTCGCCCACTGGCAGGGCGCAGCGGGCGATCCGGCCGCCGCGGTAGCCGCATTCGAACAATTGCTCACTGATCGCCTGCGAGTGCTGGGCCCGGACCACCCCCAGACCTTGACCACCCGTCACGGCCTCGCCGGTTCGCAGGGTCGAGCGGGTGACCCGGCCGCCGCCGCGGCCGCATTCGAACAATTGCTCACCGACCGCATGCGGGTGCAGGGTCCCGACCATCCCGACACCTTGACCGCCCGCAGCAACCTCGTCCGTTGGCGGGGTGAGGCGGGTGATCCGGCCGCCGCCGCAGCCGCCGCCGGGCAATTGCTCACCGACCGCCTGCGAGTGCTGGGCCCGGACCACCCCCACACGTTGACCACCCGTCACAGCCTCGCCCACTGGCGAGGGGTCGCGGGTGATCCGGCCGCCGCCGCGGCCGCATTCGAACAGTTGCTCACCGACCGCATGCGGGTGCTGGGCCCCGACCATCCCGAGACCTTGACCACCCGCCGCAACCTCGCCTACTGGCGAGCTCGATTGTCCGAGAGCCAACCGAGCTGAGCGGCTGCCCATCTCGTTCAGGGAGCTGGTCGTCGCCGAACACTGGGACGTCCGGCGGGATGTCGAGCGCCGGTTGGACGATGGTCAGAGTAGACGCTGAATCGCCCCGACCCCTGGGCAGCAAAAAAGCCCAGGTCATTGACCTGGGCTTTGCTCCCCCGCTTGGACTCGAACCAAGAACCCTCCGGTTAACAGCCGAATGCTCTGCCAGTTGAGCTACAGGGGAATGTTGCTCACTTCCGGTGCCGGTCTCTCCGACCGACATGAGAAACCTTAGCCCATCCTCCGACGCGCTCCGCAGCCACCCCCCACTTGGCGCAACCGCCCCCCTGCTCGCTGTTTTCCTGGACAATGGACAGTCGGACGACCTACCGATGAGAGGCGTGGACACGGATGAAGAAGTTCCTGCTGGGGGCAGGCCTGGGGTACGTGCTGGGCGCCAAGGCAGGCCGGGGGCGGTACGAGCAGCTCGTGCGCACCTATCGCCGGGTCGTCGACCACCCCATGGTGCAAGGGGCCGCCGGGGTTGCGCGGGCCAAGATCAGCGAGAAGGTCAAACGGTAGCCACGAAGAACACCCGGCGGAACTCGAACCACGTGGTGCCGTCGGGCCTGGTCGGGTACGCCGAAGCCAGCAGTGGGGCCAGTTCCGCCCGGAACTGGGCCCACTCGGCGTCGGCCAGGGCTGCCCGGATCGGGCGCAGTGCCGTTCCCGTGATCCACTCCAGCACCGGGGACGCTCCGCGCAACGGCTGGACGTACGTCGTCTCCCAGGCGTCCACTCCGCAGCCCGCGTCCGCCAGGAGGTTCGCGTACTCCAGCGAGCTCGACACCGCGTCGTCCTCGCGCAGGACCACCTCCGCCAGCCGGGACGACCAGGCCGGGGATGCCGCCAGCTGCCGGGTCAGCGCGTGTGACGGCGCGTTGAAGTTGCCCGGCACCTGGATCGCCAGGTAGGCGCCTGAAGGTAGCGCGGCAACCCAGCGACCGAGCAGCGCCGAGTGGTCCGGCACCCACTGCAGAACCGCGTTCGACACCACGACGTCGGTGTCCGGCGCCGGCTCCCAGTCACGGACGTCCAGCAGCGCCGCGTCGAGGCCTCGGGCGCGGGCCGCGGCCACCATTTCGGGTGAACTGTCGCCGCACTCCAGCACCGCCGATGGCCACCGTGACCGCAGGGACAGCGTCAGGTTGCCCGGGCCGCAGCCGAGGTCGACGACGCGGCGAGGCGTCGTCGCGCCGATCCGCGAGACCAGGTCGTGGAACGGCCGGGCCCGCAGGTCGGCGTAGTCGAGGTACTTGTCCGGATCCCACACGGCAGCCTCCCGATAAACAGTACGCCTGTACTGAGTACGAGCGTACTGCTATTCGGCGGGGTTGACCAGCTTCGCGGCGACCTGCTCGGCGATGGCCTCGACCAGCGCGACGTCGGTGCCGGGATCGGGCCGGACCTGCAGGACGCTGCCGTCGCGCCCGGGGATCTTGCGCTGCACGAACCACGCTCCGCCGGACCCGATCTCCTGCCGGTGCCGCGACCGGATCGAACCCTCGACGCGCTGGTAGGCCTCCCGCGGCACTTTGCCCGGCGCCGGCAGCCGGAACCGCACCGGCGGCAGGTCCGCCAGCACGACGGCCGCGCCCGCGGTGCCCGCCTCCGAAGACTCCGTCAGCGTGAACACCCCGTCCGACCAGGCCGCCTTGGCGACGAGGTGCCAGCCGACGCGCCGCGCGCCGCCGTCGGCCGGGATCCACAGCCCGAGCGGTGTCACCACCAGGTGGCCGCCGCCCTCGACCGGGGCACTCTCGACGACGTCTTCGCCCGGCGAAAGCGTGCCCGCGAAGTCCGGCGGCGTGCGGTCGCCCAGCAACCGGCGCAGGAAACTCATCTCAGCTCCACGTGCTGGCGGCCGCCTGCTCGCCCAGCGACTTCTTGTACTGCTCCAGCGCGACGAGGTCGCCGAACAACGCGCGGTAGTCGTCGGGCGCTTCGACCGGCGAGAGCCGCTGCAGCTTGCCCTTGATCTCCGCGATCTGCCGGCCGACGAGCCCCTCCTGCAGCCGCGCGAGGATCGAGGAGATGTACCGCGAGTCGACTTCGTCCTTGGCCTGCAACGGTTCCACGGCCAGCTCGGACAGCACGCGCCGGACCGTCCCTTCCGGACAGTGCGGGGCCGCCGCGTCCAGCAGCGCCGGGCCGGTCAGGCCCGAACCCGCGCCGCCGGCCTTCAGCACCGCCTCGTGCACCGCCACGTACACCGGGTGCGTGAACGCCTCCAGCGGCAGCGCGTCGTACTCCGGCCCGGCGATCGCGGGCTGCTGCAGCGCCGCCTTGAGCGCCTCGCGCTGGACGGCGAACCGCGGGTCCTTGGGCGCCGGCCGGGCCACGTCCTGGGACGGCGCCGCCGGGGCCTCCTGCTGGGCGCGCGCCGGCTGGCGCAACGGCGCGCCGCCGCGCTTGTCGGTCGCGCCCGCGCTGCCGCGGACCCGGTTGACCACCTGCGCGACGTCCTGCCAGCCCACCCACCAGGCGAGCTTCGACGCGTAGCCGTCGCGGGCCGCGCGGTCCTTGATCGACGCGACCATCGGCACGGTCTTCTGCAGCGCCGCGACCTGGCCGTCGACCGAGTCGAGGTCGTAGTTCTTGAGCGTGCTGCGGATGACGAACTCGAACAGCGGGGTGCGCCGCGCGACCAGGTCCTTCACCGCGCTGTCGCCCTTGGCCAGGCGCAGCTCGCAGGGGTCCATGCCGTCCGGCGCGACCGCGATGTAGGTCTGCCCGGCGAACGTCTGGTCGCCTTCGAACGCCTTCAGCGCGGCCTTCTGGCCGGCTTCGTCACCGTCGAAGGTGAAGATGACTTCGCCGCGGAAGGCGTCGTCGTCCATCATCAGCCGGCGAAGCACCTTCATGTGGTCTTCGCCGAACGCCGTGCCGGACGACGCGACCGCGGTCGGCACGCCGGACGCGTGCATCGCCATCACGTCGGTGTAGCCCTCGACCACGACGACCTGGTGCCGCTTCGCGATCTCGCGCTTGGCCAGGTCGAGGCCGAACATGACCTGGGACTTCTTGTAGATCGGCGACTCGGCGGTGTTGAGGTACTTCGCCGAGATCCGGTCGTCGTCGAACAGCCGCCGCGCGCCGAAGCCGACGACCTCGTTGCCGACGTCGCGGATCGGCCAGACCAGGCGCCGGTGGAAGCGGTCCATCGGGCCGCGCTGGCCCTCCTTGGACAGCCCCGCCGTCAGCAGCTCCTTGACCTCGAACCCGCGGTTGAGCAGGTGCTTGGTCAGCTTGTCCCAGCCGCCGGGGGCGAAGCCGCAGCCGAACGTCTTGGCCGCGGCGGCGTCGAACCCGCGCTCGGACAGGAAGTCCCGCGCGGCGCGCGCCTCGTCGGTGACCAGCTGCTCGGCGTAGAACTCCTGGGCGGCGCGGTGGGCCTCGATCAGCCGGCTGCGGCTGCCGCGGTCACGCTGGATCGTCGCGCCGCCGCCTTCGTAGGTGAGCCGGATGCCGACCCGGTCGGCCAGCCGCTCGACGGCTTCCACGAAGGTGATGAGGTCGATCTTCTGGATGAACTTGATGACGTCGCCGCCCTCGCCACAGCCGAAGCAGTGGAAGGTGCCGTGCGTCGGGCGGACGTTGAAAGACGGGGTCTTCTCGTTGTGGAACGGGCAGAGGCCCTTCAGGCTGCCCCCACCGGCGCGGCGCAGCGCCACGTACTCCCCGACGACCTCGTCGATCCGGTTCCGCTCGCGAACCTCCGCGATGTCGCTCTCCCGAATCCGTCCTGCCACGTCAACCACTCTAGTCGTGCCGTTTGCGGCACACTCGGGGCATGGCCACCACGCCCACCGCCCAGGACACACTGGCCGCCGAGTTCGCCGCGCACCGGAGCCACCTGATCGGGGTGGCCTACCGGCTGACCGGCACGCGCGCCGACGCCGAGGACGCCGTCCAGGAGTCCTGGCTGCGGCTGGCCGGGCTCGACGACGCCGGCCGCGCGGCGATCCGCGACCTGCGGGGCTGGCTGACCACGGTCGTCGGGCGGATCTGCCTCGACCGGCTCAAGTCGGCCGCCGCGCAGCGCGAACGCTACGTCGGGCAGTGGCTGCCGGAGCCGGTCGTCACCCCGTTCGGGCAGCCGGTGAGCGAAGACCCCCTCGACGTCGCGGTCCGCGACGACGGCCTGCGGATGGCCGCGCTGGTCGTGCTCGACAAGCTGACCCCGGAGCAGCGGGTGGCGTTCGTGCTGCACGACGCCTTCTCGGTGCCGTTCTCGGAGATCGCCGACGCGCTCGGCGTCTCGGTCGAGGCCGCGCGCCAGCACGCCTCGCGGGGCCGCAAGGCACTCGCCGACGCCGACCCGGCCCCGCGCGTCCCGCTGGAGGACCAGGCGAAGATCCTCGAGAAGTTCGTCACCGCCCTGCAGCAGGGCGACATCCAGGCGATGACCGAGCTGCTCGCGCCGGACGTCGTGCTCATCGGCGACTCGAACGGCAAGGGCCGCACCACGCGCCAGCTCATCCTCGGCCCGGACAAGATCGCCCGCTTCTTCCTCGGCCTCGTGCGCAAGTACGCGCCGGGCATGGTCGAACGCGGCGCGCCGGTGCTGGTCAACGGCGACCTCGGGATGTACCTGGCGCCGATGCCGGGCCGCGACGGCTTCCTCGCCCTCGACGAGCACGTGCAGTCGGTCAGCATCCGCGACGGGAAGATCGTGGCGATCTACGACGTGGTCAACCCGGACAAGCTGACCCGCATCACGCGTCCCGGCGCCGGGCAGCCGTGACACCGATGGCCAGCACCAGCACGGCGAACCCGGCGAAGTAGGCCAACGCCCAGCCCGGGCCCAGCGGCGAGTCGGACAGCACGGTGCCGGTGCCGCCGTCGCGCCCGGCGTTCGCTTCGCCGTAGCCGCCGAGGAACCTCGTGGCGGCGTTCAGCGGCAGCCACCGGTGGATCGCGTCGCCCACGCGCGGCAGCAGCTGCACGGCGTTCTCCGCCAGCAGCGGGTAGACCACCAGCAGCGCGACCGCGCCGGCGGTGTGGCGCACCAGCAGGCCCACGCCGACCCCGCAGGCGGCGGCCAAGGCGAACACCGGTCCGGTCCCGGCGACGATCCGCCAGTCCGCGAAGCTGTCCAGGGCGAGGTCGGCCGCCGGGGCGAGGAGGCGCGCCACCAGCCACGCCGTGCCCGCGGCGAGCTCGCCGAGCAGGAAGGCGTACCCGGCGACGACCGCGGCTTTCGCGGCCAGCGCGGGTGTCCGGGCCGGCACCGCCTGGAAGGTGGTGCGGATCGTGCCGGCGCGGTAGTCGCTCGTCACCGAGAGCGCCGCGAGCACCAGCACGAGGACCAGGCCGAGCTGGTAGCCGAACTGGGTGCTCGCCACGGTCGGCGGCAGCCGCGACTCGGTGGCGCTCAGCGCGGTCAGCGACGCCGGGACGACGAGCGCGGCGATCGTGAGGCCACCGCACGCCCACGGCGTCGCGATGCTGAAGAGCTTGATCCGCTCACTGGCGATGAGGTGCATGCCGGGAACGGTCCCGCGGCGGACCCCGCGAGCGCGTCCCCCCGAGGTCCGATCCCCGGTGTCCTACGGGAGCGGGACGCGGCAGGCGTCGCCCGAGGTGAAGCCCTGGTCGACGATGCCGAGCGCGCTGTTCATCCGGGCGCGGGAGTTCTCCAGCGCGATCTGGTAGGTCAGCTCGAGGGCGCCGGCGCGGCCGAACTCGCGCTCGAGCTCGGCGACCTGCGCGTCGGTCACGGTGACCTGCTCGCCGGACATCGCGTCGGCGTAGGCGATCGCGAGCCGCTCCTGGTCGCTGAACGCGGGTGAGGTCGCGTAGTCGTCGATCTTCTTCAGCCGCTCGATGTCGAGGCCGTCGTGCTTCTGCAGCATGGTGCCGAAGTCGACGCACCACGAGCAGCCGATCCGGGTGGCGACCCGGTAGACGGCGAGCTCGCGCACGTTCGCCGGCAGCTTCTTCGACGCCCGCTCGGCCAGCAGTTCGTGCACCAGGTACGTCCGCAGCAGGCCCGGGTGGTGCGCGGCGACGGCCATCGGCTCGGGCACCGCGCCGTAGCGCCGCCCGGCGATCCGGTAGACGAGCTTGAGGAACGGGCCGGCTTCGGCCGTCTTCTTCGCGGGGATGCGAGGCATGCTGAGCTCCTTCGTTCGCGGTCACGAAGGGGACGAGACGGCTTCGGCGGACGTGACAGCCGGCGCGGTGAGCCACGCCACGAGCATCGTCACCGCCGCCGCGGCGAACGCGACGGTCAGCCCCGGGGCGGCGAGCCCGCCGGTGGTGGCCAGCGCGAGCCAGCCGAACACCGCCGCGCCGGCCAGCCCGCCGGCCTGCCGCGCGAAGGTCAGCGCGCCCATCGTGACACCCATCAGGTCGCGCGCGGCCCGCGTCTGGCCCAGAACGGTGTACGCGGACGTGCAGACCGCGAAGGCCGCGCCGATCGCGAAGAGGCCCGGCGCGAGCAGCCAGGGTGTGCCGTCGAACGCGGCCGCGATCGCGATCACGGCGAGCCCGGCGGTGCCAAGCAGGCAGCCGAACCGGCCCCACGCCGGCATTTCCGGGTGCCGGCGGGCCAGCGCGGCGAACGACGCCGAGAGCGCGAGCTGTCCGGCGGTCATCGCGACGAGCAGCACGCCGGTCCCGGCCGCGCCGGCGCTCAGCGCGGCAACGAGCGCGACGTAGGTGAAGGTGCCGTAGAGCGCGGCGCCCGCCAGGCCGTTGACCACGACTGCGCGCTTGAGGACGGCGTCGGCGAACACCTTCGGCGCGATCAACGGGCTCGTCGCGCGGCGCTGCCGCCGCACGAACAGGAACCCCGCGACGCCGGCCACACCGACCAGGCCCGACGTCCACAGTGGACCCCGGGCGAGCGCGTCGACGGTGCCGAGCGCGACGACCGCGGCCCCGGCGACCACCAGCAGGAGACTGCTCCCGACGTCGAACTTCTCCTTGTCACGACGGCGTTTCGCGGGCAGCCCACGCAGGCCGAGCACCAGCGCCGGCACACACAGGGGCAGGTTGACGAGGAAGATCCAGCGCCAGCCCGGCCCGGCCGCGAGCAGCCCGCCGAGCGGCGGGCCGCCGAGGGTCGCGGCCGCGAAGACCGCAGTCTGCCAGCCTTGGCGCCGCAGCAGCTCGTCGCGGTCGAACAGCTCGCCGAGCGCGCTCATCGCCGCGACGATCAGGCCGCTCCCGCCCACGCCTTGCAGGGCCCGGGCGGCGATCAGCGAGCCGAGGTCGGGCGCGGCGGCGCACCACGCGGAGGCCGCGGCGAAGACGAGGACCGACCCGGCGAAGGTGACGCGGCGGCCGTGGAGGTCGCCGAGCCGCCCGTGCAGCGGTGTCGCGACGGTGAGGGTCAGCAGGCCGGCGGCGGTCACGGCGACGAGCCCGGTGCGGGCGTGCAGGTCGGCGCCGATGGCGGGCAGGGCCGCGGTGACGATCAGGCCGTCGAGCTGGGCCATGGCCATGCCGAGCAGGAGGCCCGCGAACGCGAGGTTCCGAGATGCGTGCATAAAGCACACGTTATAACGTGCCTTATGCACACATCAAGCCCCGGCGGCCCGGCCCTCTTCCGCCTGGTCCGGCACTGGGCCCGCCAGTGGGCCCCGGACGTCGTCCAGCGGTTCGACGACGGCGCGCCGCCCGCGTGGACCGTGCCGAACCTGTTCGTCATCCAGGCGATCGACGGCGCGGCGGGCGCGGAGGTGACGGTCGCCGACGTGGCCCGCCAGCTGGGCATCGACCGCTCGGTGGCCAGCCGGATGGTCGGCGAGGCGAGCCGGGCGGGCTTCGTCGTCCGCTCGACGTCGACCCGGGACGCCCGCCGCGCGGTGCTGACGCTCACCGACGCGGCGGAGGAGTTCCTGTCGGCTTCGCAGGCCCACCAGCGCCAGGCGTTCGACGGGCTGGTGGGCCATTGGCCCCGCGAAGACCAGGAGCGGTTCGCCGGCTACCTGAACCGGCTCGCGGCCGAGGTCCTCGGCTAGCTTTCCGCGAGGATCGCGTTCAGCGCTTCCCAGGCGTGCCACGCCCGCGTGACGCCGAACTGGGCGTTGAACCGCAATGCCGCGCGCACGTCTTCCGGCGTCGCGCCACCCCGGAGCGCGCGGCCGACGTGGATGCGGAACGTGTCGGCGAGGGTCTGGTAGTGCAGGTCGACGCTGAGGCTGACCAGGCCGCGCTCGCGTTCGCTGAGCGTGCCGGGGCCGTGGCCGGCGCGCATCCGCGACTGCAGGTCGAAGTACGCGGTGAACTGCGGATCCAGCTCGGTCAGCCGAGCGCGCACCTCGGCCGGCAGCGGACTGGGCCCGGCCGGCACCGGTTCGGGGACCACCGGCTCCGGGTCGAGGCCGAGTTCCCGCTCCAGCTCGGCGATCCGCTCGATGCCCGCGGTCGCCGCGTGGTAGCCGCAGTCGTACGAAACGAACCGCAGCAGCTCTCTGACGTCCGATGTGGACACTCCGGCGGCCAGCCCGGCCCGGACGTGCGCGGTGAAGGCCAGCCCCAGGCTCGCCTGACAGACATCGGCCGTGACGCACAGGAACGTCTTCTCCCGGTCGGTCAGCTCCGGGATCGCCCGGACGTGCTTCGCGGTGGCGCCGACCATCCGGGCGAACGCCGGGTCGAGCGCGGCCAGCCGGTCGAGGCTGGTTTCGGTCGTGGTCACGATGTGCTCCCTCAGTGCGTGAACGTTCGTAGCGCTACAGCTGTAGTGCGAATGACGCTACACCTGTAGCGCGATGGGTGTCCAGCTACACTGGGCCGACCATGACCGAGACCCGTCGCCGTCCCAACGCCCGCGGCCAGGGCGAGCTGCTGCGCGAAGAGATCGTCACGGCCGCCGTGCGGATGCTCGACGAGCTGGCCGACGACGAAGCGCTGTCGCTGCGGGCGGTCGCGCGCGAAGTCGCGATCGCGGCGACGTCGGTCTACCTGCACTTCCCGGACCGCGACGCGCTGGTGCTGGCCGCGATGCAGCGTTGTCACGAAGAGCTGGTGCGGGCCGGCGACGAAGCCGCCGCGGCCGCGCCGGACGCCGCGGCCGCGTTGCGTGCCCGGATCCTGGCGCAGGCGGCGTGGGCCCGGGAGCACCCCGGGCTCTACAAGGTGCTGCACGAAAGCAAGGTCCACCGCCGGCTCGGCATGCCGTTCAAGGAGGTCATGGTCGCGCGCACGGTCGACGCGGTCCAGGCGTGCATGGACGCGGGCCTGGCCCCGGCCGACGACGCGACGACCGTCGCGATCGACCTGCGGACCGCCGTCAACGGCATGCTGGCGCAGCGGATCAACGAGCCCGACCTGCCCTGGCCGCCCGCGCTCGACCAGGTCGACCGGTTCCTGGTGAAGCTGGTCGGCCTGGACTTGTGATCACGCCGGGAACCGGCTTGGGTGGGCGGGTATGCCCCTCCAGACGGTGGTCCCCCGGATGGTGGTGCGCGACCTCGTCGCCGCCGTCGCGTTCCTGCGCTCGGTCTTCGGCGCCACCGGCGAGGTCGAAAGCGGCCGCCCGGCCGAGATCCGCATCGGCGACTCGCTCGTGATGGTGTCGGCCGAAGGCGAGCGAGAGCTGTTCCCGGCGTTCTTGTACGTGTACGTCCAGGACGCGGACGCGACCTACCACCGGGCGATCGACTGCGGCGCGACTAGCCTCGAAGCCCCGGCGAACACGCCCTACGGCGACCGCCGCGCGATGGTCCGCGACCCGTTCGGCAACGTCTTCCAGATCGCGCACCGCCGTGGCTGAGGGTGTCCCCCGCCTGCGCCAGGTCGTCCTCGACGCGACCGACGCCCGCGCGCTCGCGGAGTTCTACCGGCGGCTGCTGGGGTTCTCGGTCCGGCCGGGCGACCCACCCGAGTGGGTGGTCCTGCGTGACGCGTCGGGCGTGCCCCGGCTGGCGTTCCAAGAGGTGCCGGAGCTGCCCCCGCCGACGTGGCCGTCCGGTCCGCGGCCCCAGATGCTGCACCTGGACCTGACGGTGGAGACCCGCGCCGAGCTGGACGAGCAGCACGACCGGGCCCTCGCCCTGGGCGCGCGGCTGCTGGCAGACCACGCGGACGACCCGGAGGAGCCGCTGCGCGTCTACGCCGATCCGGCGGGTCACCCGTTCTGCCTCTTCGTCGGCTGATTTCGCCGGACCCGTAACGCGCCACCGGCGCCGCGGCGACTTCGGAGGGTAATCCGCCTGCGAAGGAGCCACGTGAACCCGGAATTCGGGCCGTACCGGATCGAACGGCCGATCGCGCGCGGCGGCATGGGCGAAGTCCTGCGCGCCCGCGACACCCGGCTCGACCGGGTCGTGGCGTTGAAGGTGCTGCCGCCCCACCTCGCCGCCGACCAGGAGTTCCGCGAGCGCTTCCGGCGCGAGGCGCACGCGGCGGCCCGGCTGCGCGAGCCGCACATCGTGCCGATCCACGGGTTCGGCGAAATCGACGGCCGCCTCTACCTCGACATGCAGCTCGTCGAAGGCGAAGACCTCGGGACCCGGCTGAGCACACGCGGGCCGATGGACCCGGCCGAAGCCGTCGACGTGGTCGGCCAGATCGCCCAGGCCCTCACCGCCGCGCACGCCGAAGGGCTGGTCCACCGGGACGTCAAGCCGTCGAACATCCTCTTGAACCACAACGGGTTCGCCTACCTGGTGGACTTCGGGATCGCGCGGTCCCAGGAGGCGACGAGCGGGCTGACCGGCGCGGGCGCGGCCATCGGCACGCTCGACTACATGGCGCCCGAGCGGTTCACCGGCGCCCGGCCCGACCAGCGCGTCGACGTCTACGCGCTGGCGTGCGTCCTGCACCAGTGCCTGACCGCCACCAAGCCGTTCGCCGCGACGACGGCGGCGTCCCTGCTGCACGCCCACCTGAACCAGCCGCCACCGCGCCCGAGCCTGCTGCGCCCGGGCGTGCCCACGGCGCTCGACGGCGTGGTGGCGCGGGGCATGGCGAAGAGCCCCGACGACCGCTACCCCACCGCCGAGGCCCTCGCGGCCGGCGCGCGGAACGCGGTTCGCCCGCCGGGGGACTTCACCGCCCCGCCCCTGGACACCCGGGCCTTCACCCAGGTCGAACCGGACGTTCCGCCGCGGCGGCGCAAGACCGCGTTCGCCGTCGCCATGACGCTCGTGCTGCTGGTCCTGCTGGGCGGGGTGGGCACGCTGGTCGCGTTGCCCGCGCTGCTGCCGGGTGCCCCGGTCGCGGCCCCGACGTCGGCGGCGCCGGCCGCGCCGGTCCCGGTCCCGGTTCGCACGACCCAGTCCACCGTGCCCGTCGCGGTGACGACGGCCAGTGCGAGCCGGCCCGCGCCGCGGGACCTCACCGGCTTCGTCGTCCACTACTACGGGCTGATGCCGGACACCGACGCCGGTTGGGCGCTGATCGGCCCGAACCTGCGGTTGCGGACCCGCGACAGCTACGACAAGTTCTGGAGCAAGTTCAGCGGCGCCGAGGTGGTCGGGACACCCACGGCCGAAGGCAGCACGGTGACCGCTCGGATCCGGTTGCACTACCGCGACGGCCGTCCGGACGTCACCGAAACCCACGTCCTCGGCATCGCGCTGCGGGACGGCGAGCTGTGCGTCGACGCCGACTCGGTGACCAAGAGCCGCTGAGCTACTCCCCCGTGGCGCCGTCGATCGACTCGCGGATCAGGTCGGCGTGGCCGTTGTGGCGGGAGTACTCCTCGACCATGTGGACCAGGATCCAGCGCAGGCTCGGCGTCGTGCCGTCGCGCAGCGCGCGCTCGGCCCGCCGGGACAAGCCGCCGTTTTCGAGCGCCTCCGCGGTGAGTTCGCGGGAGCGGGCGACGGCGTCTTCCCACAACGCCAGCAGCTCCTCCGGCGTGTCGTCCGCGGCGGAATCCCAGTCCCAGTCCGGGGTTTCCGCCCAGTCGACCGCGTCGAACGGCGGCCTCGGCTCGCGAGCGCACAGCACGCGGGAGAACCAGTTGTCCTCCACGTAGGCCAGGTGCTTGAGCAGCCCGCCGAGCGTCATGGTCGACGGCGGGTGCGTCGCGCGCAGGCCCGCCGCGTCGAGGCCGGCGCACTTCCACGCCAGCGTCGCGCGGTGGAAGTCGAGGAAACCGAGGAGCGTCGCGGCTTCGTCGCCGTCGACGGGCGGCTCGGGCCGGCCCTGCTCGTCCAGCTCGTCCTGCTCGTCCACAGAGGTCACGGGCGCCGACTCTACCGAAATTGTCGGACCCCTCCGCTAGCTTGGCGATCATGACCGAATACGTACTGGTGGCCGGGGCCTGGCTCGGCGCGTGGGCTTGGGACGACGTGGTGGGCGAGCTGAGCACGGCGGGCCACGGCGTCCACCCGGTGACGCTGTCCGGCGTCGCCGAGCGAGCCGGCGAGCCCGGTGGGCAGCAGGCACACGTCCAGGACATCGTCGACGTCGTCGAGCGGGCCGACCTGCGGGACGTCGTGGTGGTGGGGCACAGCTACTCCGGCATCCCGGTGGGGCAGGCGGCCGAGCGGATCGGCAGCCGGCTGCGCCGCGTGGTGTTCGTCGACTCCAACGTGCCGTCGAACGGCGAGTCGTTCACTTCGCGCTGGAGCGCGGAGCGGGTGGCCGAGCTCACCGAGAGCGGCTACTGGCCACCGCTGACAGCGGAAGACTATGCGGGACAGGGGCTTTCGGCCGACCAGATCACCCGGATCGTCGACGGCTCGACCCCGCACCCGGCGGCGTCGCTCACCGAGCCGGCGGTGCTGGCCGGCTCGCTAGCCGAGCTGCCGGCCACCTACCTCAAGTGCCTGCTCGACGGCGACACCCCGAGCCCGGACGTGGTGGCGCTGCTCGAGAGCGACCGCTGGGAGCTGGTGGAGCTGAACACCGGCCACTGGCCGATGTTCTCGCAACCGGCCGAGCTGGCCCGAGTCCTGCTGGCGGCCGGTTGAGCGATCACGGCGTCAACGCGCACGTCCCAAACCCACACCCCGCCGACACCGGAGCCTGCGGACCTCACAACCGGCCCAGACTCCTCCGGCAGCCCAGCCGAACGATCACGGCGTCAACGCGCGCACGTCCCAGATCCACACGCCGCCCACGAACTCCGCCGGCTTGCGCAGCAGTAGCTCCACAGTGGACTTGAGGGCTTCCTGGTTCTGCCGCGGGCCGACCACGAGCACGTCGGCCTTCCAGTAGCGGAGGTCGGCCAGTGCCGCGGTGCGGTCAGCTTCGGTGACGTCCGCGGCCTGGCCGGTGCGCTCGACTTCGGCGAACAGGTCCGAAGTCGGGCGCGGCACCGCGCCGTACCGGCCGCGGCGGTCGTCCGGTGACGTCGGGCCGACGAAGTAGCCCTCGGGCATCGGGTAGCCGAGGCCTGCGTCGACCTGCCAGTGCAGTGGCTCCGCCTCGCCGGTGCTCGGCAGCGGCACCGGCACGAGCGAGCCGCCGGGCGCGATGTACTGACGCCAGGTCCCGTCGGCGAAGAACGACGGCGAGAGCGGGCGCTCGTAGGTCACCAGCTCGGTCGGCGCGATCGGGAGCAGCACGGCCACCACCGCGCCGATCCAGATCATCCGCAGCGGGAACCGGGGCTTGTCCTCGAGAGGCGTGTCCTTGATGAGCCGGGCCTGGTCGGCGGCCGCCGTCCAGACGCGGTGCGTCGCGATCGCCAGGAGCCCGCCGACCACCGGGATGCAGCCCATCGCCAGCCGGGATTCGAGGAGTGAGTCCAGCAGCGGCAGCTGACCGAGCCACTTCCACGGCCCGGGGAAGCCGGTGTCCTTGTGCGCCACCGTGATCTCGATGCCCAGCGAAAGGATCGCCATCACGTACATGGTGATCGCGAGCGCCCGGGAAACGACGTCGCGCCACAGCCAGATGGTCAGCATCACCATGAGCACGATGAGCGGCCAGCCGAAGAACGCGTTCTCCTCGGTGCGGTTCATCGACACGTCCGCGGCCGCTTCCGGCGCGCCGGCGATCGACTGCGTCGCGAACCGGGTGAACGCCGCCGTGTCGTTGCCCGCCGAGCCGTGCAGCAGCGAATGGAAGCTCTGCGGGCCGAAGAACTGCCAGTACAACGGGAAGCCGGCGATGAGCAGCGCGACCACCGCGCCGATGCCGATCCCCTTGCCCAGCGGGGCCAGCATGCCGCGGATCTGCGCGCGGTGCGGGATCAGGTAGGCGATCGCGAACACGACGAACGTGAGCGCGAAGATCATCAGCGGTTCTTCGCCGAGCAGGATCTGCCACGCGACGAGCAGGCCGAGCACGATCCCGTTGCGCACCGGGCGTTCGCCGTGGGCGATCTGGATCGTCTTGAGCGCGATGAACGGCAGCACGAACAGCACCACGAAGTTCGGGTGCGCGTTGCCGTGGGAGATCATCGGCGGGGCGAAGCCGCAGAACGCGCCGCCGATCGCGGCCGCGGTGCGGTTGGGCACCAGGTGCCGGGAGAAGACCCAGTACCAGCCGATCGCGGTGCCGGCGAGCCCGGCGGTGAGCACGATCGCCCAGGTCAGCGTCGCGCCGAAGGTCAGCGTCAGCGGCGCGAGCGGGATGTTCAGGCCGAACATCGCCGCGTTGGCCGCCATGTTCACGCCGAGCGGGTAGTTCTGCAGGTCCGTGGTGAACGGGTTCTGGAAGTGCAGCACGGCCTTCGCGACGACCGTCGAGTACCACTCCCACTGGCTCTGGTCGGCGGCGCCGTTCCAGAGGTAGCCGCGCTTGAGGTCGAACCACAGCCCGTTGTAGAGCAGGATCGTGAAGAGCAGGAATCCCCCGGCGATCGCGGAGTCCTGCCACGCCCAGCGTTTCGGGCCTTCGGGTGGTTCGGGAGCGGGTGGCACGAGTTCGGGGACGGCTTCGGACTTCAAGCTCACGGTTCGACCACCCTGGCGAAGAAGTGGAGGGCTCCGGCGCCGGCGTGCCGGACCAGCAGCAGGAACGGCCGGTCGACCGCCAAGGCGACCGGGTCGTCGATCATCATCGAGGTGAGGCGCATCGTCAGCGCGGTCGCCGCGGCCCCCTCGAAACCTTGTTCGTCCACCCGCAGCACGGCCTGGTGCAGCACCTCGGACACGGTCAGCCGCGGGTCCGGGGAGAGCCCGCTGAGGTCGGCGTCGTCGGTGAACATCGTGCGCACGCCGAGGCCCTGCAGCACGCGGGTCAGCGGGCTGGCGACGTCGAGCGAGATCTTCGGCAGCGAGAGCTCCACGCGCTTCGACCGGACGGCGCCGAGCAGGCTCGTCAGCTTCGCCTGGTCGAGGGCGGCTTCGGCGTCGGCGAGGTCGCCGTCGGGCAGCAGCACGACGGCCTGCAGGCCACCCGCCGCGACCAGCTGCACCACCTGCCAGCCGCCGGTGTGCGCGTAGCCGACGCTCTCGCTCAGCCACATCGTCGGGACGTCGCGGGTGCCCGACGGCGCGTGGAACGGCGCGTCGGACGTGTTCGCCTCGCGGAACGGCAGCTTCCACGCGGCCTTCAGGTACAGCGCGTTGACCAGCACGGCCGCGATGTCGGCGTCGATCGAGCCGGGTGGCAGCAGCTGCGGGATCAGGCCGCGGGTGGTGCGGCCGACGTCGTCGTTGATCAGGGCGCGGGCGTCTTCGGGCGCCTTCTCGAAGGGCGCGCTCGCGACGGCGGCGCCGGGCCACTCGGCCAGCTCGGCCTTGAAGGAGTCTTCCAGCGGCAGCCGGTCGTCGGCCCACAGCGTGTTGGCGACGGTCAGCACGGGCTGCTCACCACCCCGGCCTTCTTCGGCCAGCTCCGTGGCCGCCCGCAGCAGCGCGGTCTGCTCGGCCGGGTCACCGACGAGCGCGACGAGCTCCTCGCGCGTGACGCCCCCGGCGGCCCGCGCGGCCAGGGTCAACGCGCTGGCCACCGAATACGGCGAAAAACAGGAGTTCTCACCCCCGGCGCCGAGGGTCGCGTGGACGGCGAGGGCGAACCGGAGGTGGCTGTCCGTGGCCATGCGGGCGAGCGTACCGGAACGGTTCACCCCACCGGGCGGCCACGCGGAACTCCGCCCACAGGTGACAAATCCCCCACCGCCCGGCACCCGCCAAGTGCCAGATACCACTTCGCCCACAGGTCCGCCCGTGATCAGAAAGCCAACTCGCGTGATTGGGGGGTCAACTCGCGTGATCGGGAGGTCGACACGGCGCAGGCCGGGCTCGATGCCGTGTCGACCCTTCAATCACGCGTGTCGACCCTTCAATCACGCGAGTTGACTCTTTGATCACGGCGCGCGGGTCAGCCGTGGTGGAGGCGGGTTACGTGCCAGGAGTACCAGACGTGGGCCTGGGCGTCGGTGAGGGAGGCGACCTGGTCGATGACCACGCGGAGCAGGCCCGCGTCGTCCGGGGCCGTTTGCCAGGCCGGGACGAACAGCGGGTCGAGGGACTCCGGGGCGCGGCGGGCCAGCGCGTGCACCAGCTCCACCAGCAGCTCGCGCTGGCCCTCCTGCATCGCGAGCCGGCGGCGGTCGCTCATCACGTACCGCAGCGCCAGCGCCTTCAGCAGCGCCACCTCCGCCGCGACCTGCTCCGGGACGCACAGCCGCGCCCGGTACCGGCCCAGCGGCCCCTCGCCGAACTCCTTCCGGGTGCCGGTGACCGCCGCCGTCGTGAACCGGCCGACCAGCTCGCTCGTGAGCCGCTTCAACGCCACCTGCGCGCCCGGCGAGCCGTCCGGCTCCGCCGAGGCCAGCGCGGCCACCACCGGCAGTGCCAGCAGCTCCGCCGCCGCATCCTCCAAAGTGGACACCGACTGGTGCGAGAAGTGCTTGGCCGCGGCCTCGGCGACGGCCGCGCGCTCGTCCGGGTGGGCGAGCACGCGCAGCTTGATCCGGCCGGCCAGCACGCCGTCCTCGACGTCGTGCACCGAGTACGCGACGTCGTCCGCCCAGTCCATGATCTGGGCTTCCAGGCAGGTCCGCTCCGCCGGCGCCCCCGCGCGGAACCACTCGAACACCGGGACGTCGTCGGGGTAGACGCCGTACTTCACCTGGCCGGGCTTGCGGGCCCACGGGTACTTCGTGGTGGCGTCGAGGCACGCGCGGGTCAGGTTGAGCCCGCCCGTCGCGCCCTCCTCGCCGAGGAGCTTCGGCTCCAGCCGGGTGAGGATGCGCAACGTCTGCGCGTTGCCCTCGAACCCGCCGCACGTGGCCGCCACCGAGTCGAGCGCCCGCTCGCCGTTGTGGCCGAACGGCGGGTGCCCGATGTCGTGCGCCAGGCCCGCGGTGTCGACCAGGTCCGGGTCGGCGCCCAGCTCCTCGGCGATGCCCCGGCCGATCTGGGCGACCTCCAGCGAGTGCGTCAGCCGGGTGCGCGGCACGCCGGTGACCTCGGCGCCCTCCCCCGGCCCGACCACCTGGGTCTTGCCCGCCAGCCGCCGCAGCGCGGCCGAATGCAGCACGCGGGCGCGGTCGCGGGAGAACGCGCTGCGCCCGTCCGCCCTCGTGCCGGCCAGCGCCCCGCCCTTCGCCGGCTCCGGCCGGAGGCGGGCGGTGTCGTGCTCGGTGTAGTCCACCCGGCCAGCCTAAACGCGGCCACCGACAAAAACTCAGCCCAGGAAGGTGGCGAACAGGTCGTCGGCCGGGGTCTTGGTCAGCCGGTAGTACAGCAGCGCCCCCGTCTCGCGGACGATGTAGCGCACCTGGGTGACGCGTTCCTGCACGATCGGCCCGCTGTGCGTCGGCGCGGTCCAGGCGTCCAGCCCCAGGTCGTCGGCCATGGTCCGGGCCCGGAAGGAGTGCCACGGGTCGCTGACCAGCACCGCCGTGTGCCAGCCGCGCCCCTGGACCTGGTCCGCGACCGCCCGGAGGCTGCGCAGCGTGTCACTGCCCTCGCCGACCGCCAGCGTCGCCGACGACGGCACGCCGTGGCGGGTCAGCCACAGCTGGCCGGCCCGGGCTTCGGTGAAGTTGTCCTCGGCCTTCTTGCCGCCCGCGGTGACGATCGTCTTCGCGACACCCGAGTCGTAGAGCTGCTTCGCCTTGACCAGCCGCGCGGCGTAGATGTCCGACGGCTTCCCGTTGTACTGGGCCGCGCCCAGCACCACGATGACGTCGGCGGGTGTCCGGTCGTTCTCGCGCGCGACCTGCCAGACGCGGAACGCCGTGCCGCCGACGAGCGCGAGCAGCATGAGCACCGTGCCGAAGGCGATCCGGCGCGCCCAGCTCGCGCGCGTCGGCTTGGTGCGTTCAGCGGTACCCACGCGGCCCATTCTGTCAGAGGCCGGTCAGAGCCAGCCGCGCTCCTCGGAGACGCGCACCGCTTCGGCCCGCGTCCGGGCGCCGGTCTTGCCGATCGCGGCGGACAGGTGGTTGCGCACGGTCCCTTCCGACAGGTGCAGCGCGCGGGCGACGTCGGCCACCGTGGCGCCGTCCTTGGCCTCCCGCAACACATCCCGCTCCCGCCCGGTGAGCGGGCTGGCGCCGGTGGCGAGCGACTCGGCGGCCAGCGCCGGGTCCACCACCCGGAGTCCACTGTGGACCCGGCGGACGGCTTCGACGAGCTGCTCGGGCGGCGCGTCCTTGACGACGAACCCGGCCGCGCCGGCCGCCATCGCGCGGGCCAGGTAGCCGGGCCTGCCGAACGTCGTGCAGATGATCACCCGGCACGAGGGCAGCGCCGCCCGCAGGTCGGCGGCCGCTTCGAGGCCGTCCTTGCCCGGCATCTGCACGTCGAGCAGGGCGACGTCCGGCTTGGTCTCGCGCGCGGCGGCCACCACCTCGTCGCCGGAGCCGACCTGCCCGACCACCTCGATGTCGTTCTCGAGGCCGAGCACAGTGGCCAGTGCGCCGCGCACCATGGCCTGGTCGTCGGCCAGCAACACCCGGATCAAGCGAGTCCTCCCGCGGGTTCGGCCCGCACGGCCGGCGCGGCCGCGTGGGGTTCCGGCAGCGGGATCTCCGCCCGCACCAGCAATCCTCCCCCGGGCCGGGCCGACGCCGCCAGGGTGCCCCCGACCGCGTCGAGGCGCTCGGTGAGCCCGCGCAGGCCGTTGCCCGGGACGACCCCGGTGGCCGTGCCGTCGTCCTCGATCTCCAGCCACCGGTCGCCGAGCTTCACCTTGACCAGCTTGGCGCCGGAGTGGCGCAGCACGTTCGTGACGGCCTCGCGCAGCACGTACCCGAAGGTGGTCTGGAACTCCGGCCGGACGTTGTCGACGGCGTGCGGCAGGTCGGCGTCGATTTCGGCGGCCCGCAGCGCCGCGCGGGCCCCGACGAGCTCCGCCGACAGCGAGACCTCGCGGTACTCCGACACGGTCGCGCGGACGTCGGAGAGCGCGCTGCGCGTCAGGCTCTCGACCTCGCGGATCTCCTCCACCGCGCGCGGGATGTCGCCCGAGCTCTCCAGCACCCGCCGGGCCAGCCCCGCCTTGACGGTGATCGTGGTGAGGCTGTGCCCGAGCAGGTCGTGCAGGTCACGGGCGACCCGCTCGCGTTCGTTCGCCACCGCGAGCGTGGCGATCTCCTCGTTGGCCTGCTGCAGCCGCCGCACCGCGCGGACCAGGCTGGACATGAAGAACATCGCCATCGTCACCGACGCGACGGTGACCAGGTCGCCCCAGTTGTCGGCGAACCGCCCGTTCACCAGCAGGATCCCGGCCGCGACCAGCAGTGCCGCGCCGTCGAGGAGCACCACCCACGCGAGCGGCAGCAGGAACACCAGCGCGGCGGTGCCGTAGAGCAGGACGAACGGGTTGGTGTGCGTCGTGGCGACCACGGCCAGGCCGAGGACGAGCATCCACACGCTGTAGGCGAAGCGGAACGGGCGGGCGCGGTCGAACGCGATCGGGAAGAGCGCGTAGGACACGGCGACGCCGTAGACGAGCACCCACAGCGCCACGACCCCGGGCGTCACCCGGTCCACCGCCAGCAGCGACTTCGTCACCGGGATGAGGTAGGGCAGGGTAAACACGATCGACAGGACCGGCCACCGGAGCTTGTCCGGCCCGCTGCGGCCGCGGTTGGGTGGCGGGTCCTCCCACCACGTGTCGTGGTTGCTCAGCCCGTGCTGGTTCGCTTCGTCCTTGCCCATGACCCGTTCCCCTGTCCCCGGCCCTCAGACCCGGGCGCTGTCCTTACGGTAACGCCTGATCACCAGCGCCCCCAGCACAACGGTCCACGCCGCGAGCACGCCGGCGGCGTTCGGCAGCGAGACCACCATGTCGCTGGTCACCGCGGGCCGCGCCACCTGCAGCACCCAGTAGGTCGGCATGATCTGCGCGACGTCGTGCATCCAGCCGGGCATCGTCTCGATCGGGATCCACAGCCCGCCGAGGAAGCCCATGCCGAGGGTGACCAGCATGCTGATCGGCTGCATGGAGTCCGGGGTGCCGAACTGCCCGATCAGCAGGCCGAGCAGGACCAGCGGGATCGTGCCGAGGAAGATCCCGGCGAGGATCCGGACCCAGCCGGCGGCGTCGAGGTGCACGCCCTCGACCGTCACGGCCAGCAGCGGCACGAGGATCAGGGCGGGCAGCCCGACGAGCATCCCGGACACCGCCTTGCCGCCGAGGTAGCCGACGCCGGTCAGCGGGGTCAGCCGCAGCTGGCGCTGCCAGCCGAGCGCCCGCTCCAGCGCGAGCCGGGCGCCGCTGGTGTTGGCGGCGGCGAACGTCCCGAACGTCATCATGTTGATCATCACCACCGCCGCGAACGCGGCGTGGTCCGGATCGCTTCCCTTGACGAAGACACTGGCCTGCAACAGGAACATCAGCACCGGGAACGCGATGACGAACATCAGGAACCGCGGCGCCCGGAAGTTCCGGCGGATCTCGGTGAGCAGGTAGGCGGCGTTCATCGCACGGACTCCGGGGTCTCGTCGGCGGTCAGGGAGAGGAAGGCGCCTTCGAGGCCGACGGCGCTGATTTCGACGTCGTGCACGCCCGGCACGGCGGCCTTGAGCGCCCACAGCGTGGCGTCGGAGTCGCCGCTGGAGATGGCGACGCGGTCGCCGCGCAGCTCGAACTCCTTGACGCCGGGCAGGGCCGCGATCGCGGCTTCGGTGGCGCCCGGGACGGCGGCCCGCAGGGTGCGCCCGCCGGCCAGCGCGCGGACCTCGGCGACGCTCCCGTCGGCCACCACGCGGCCGCGGCGCATCAGCACCACCCGGTCGGCGAACTCTTCGGCCTCTTCGAGGTAGTGCGTGGCGAACAGGACGGTGCGGCCGGACTCGGTGAAGGAGTACATCGACTGCCAGAACTCCCGCCGCGTGCCGACGTCCATCGCGGCGGTCGGCTCGTCGAGCAGCAGCAGGTCCGGGTCGCTGACCAGGGCGACGGCGAAGCGCACCCGCTGCTTCTGCCCGCCGGAGAGCTTGTTCGCGCGGCGGCCGGCCAGCTCTTCGATGCCGGCGGCACGCAGGGCTTCGGCGACCGGCATCGGCTTGCGGTGCAGGGCCGCGACCATGCCGACGGTCTCGCCGACGGTGAGGTCGTCCATCAGGGCCCCGCCCTGGAGCATCGCGCCGATCAGGCCGGCGCGGACGGCGTCGATCGGCTTGCGGCCGAACACGCGGACCTCGCCGTGGCCGGGCCTGGTCAGCCCGAGGATCATGTCGACGGTGGTGGACTTGCCGGCGCCGTTGGGGCCGAGCAGGGCGACCACCTCGCCCGGGGCGATCGTCAGGTCGACGCCGTCGACCGCGTGCACGTCACCGTAGTGCTTGCGCAGGCCGGTGAGGTGGACCGCGGCCCCCGCCGCCACCGCCTGGGAGTCTGTTTCTCGCATGCCCCCAGGCTGCCGCCCGGCGGGCCCGGGTCCCCAGACCGTGCGTCACGACCTCACCGTGACAGGTGTCAGGGGTGCCCGGGCCCGGGCGGGGTTCAGCAGCCGATGAGGCGGGCCGCCAGGTAGGACTCCAGCTTGTCGATCGCGATGCGCTCCTGCGACATCGTGTCGCGCTCGCGCACGGTCACGGCCTGGTCCTCGAGCGAGTCGAAGTCGATCGTGACGCAGTACGGCGTGCCGATCTCGTCCTGGCGGCGGTAGCGGCGGCCGATCGCCTGGGCGTCGTCGAAGTCGACGTTCCAGTGCTTGCGCAGGGTCGCGGCCACCTCCTTCGCCTTCGGGGTCAGGTCGGCGTTGCGCGAGAGCGGCAGCACCGCGACCTTGAACGGCGAAAGCCGCGGGTCGAGCTTCAGCACCACGCGGGTGTCGGTGCCGCCCTTGGCGTTCGGCACCTCTTCCTCGTGGTACGCGTCGACCAGGAACGCCATCATCGACCGGCCGACACCGGCCGCCGGCTCGATGACGAACGGCCGGTACCGCTGGCCCGAGGCCTGGTCGAAGAACGACAGGTCCTGACCCGAGTGGTTCGAGTGCGTGGTCAGGTCGAAGTCGGTGCGGTTGGCGATGCCTTCGAGCTCACCCCACTCCTGGCCGGCGTTGAACGCGAAGCGGTACTCGATGTCGACCGTGCGCTTCGCGTAGTGCGACAGCTTTTCCTTCGGGTGCTCGAAGTGGCGCAGGTTGTCGGCCTTGATGCCGAGGTCCTTGTACCAGTTCGTGCGCTCGTCGATCCAGTACTGGTGCCAGCGCTCGTCTTCGCCCGGCTCGACGAAGAACTCCATCTCCATCTGCTCGAACTCACGCGTCCGGAAGATGAAGTTGCCCGGCGTGATCTCGTTGCGGAAGGACTTGCCGATCTGGCCGATGCCGAACGGCGGCTTCTTCCGCGTCGTCTGCTGGACGTTGGAGAAGTTCACGAAGATGCCCTGCGCTGTCTCCGGGCGGAGGTAGGCCAGGCCCTCTTCGGACTCCACCGGGCCGAGGTAGGTCTTCAGCATCATGTTGAAGTCCCGCGGCTCGGTGTACTTGCCGCGCGTGCCGCAGTTCGGGCAGGGCACGTCGGACAGGTCGTCCTCGGTGGTCTGCTTGCCGCTGCGCGCCTCGTACTCCTCGGCGAGCTGGTCGGCGCGGAACCGCTTGTGGCACGAAAGGCACTCGATCAACGGGTCGGTGAACACGTTGACGTGGCCGGAGGCCACCCACACCTGGCGCGGCAGGATCACCGACGAGTCGAGGCCGACGACGTCGTCGCGGCCCTGCACGACGGTCTTCCACCACTGGCGCTTGATGTTGTCCTTGAGCTCGACCCCGAGCGGTCCGTAGTCCCACGCCGAGCGGGTACCGCCGTAGATCTCTCCGCTGGGGAAGACGAAACCACGGCGCTTGCACAGGCTGACGACGGTATCGATGGTGTTCGTGGGCACTCCACGCTCCGGAAGCATGCGGGGACGGTTATCGGACTAGAACGTCAAGGGTATCCGCCGGGGCCCACCGCTTTTCGCGCAGGCTACGGCCGCGAGACCAGCGACGCCGTCACGACGCGGTTGTCCTCGTAGCCCTCGGTGCCGCCGACGTACTCGCCACCGCAGGTGACCAGCAGCAGCTTGTGCGGGCCGTCCGGGTCGAAGAGCTGTTCGGAGCGGCCGGCCAGCTCGGACTTGTGGATGGTCTCGGTCGCGTCGACCCGGTAGGTCCACGCCCCGCCCGCGGCGTCGGTCAGCTTGACCTCCTGCCCCTGCTTGACCTGCCAGAGCTCGGTGAACGGGCCTTTCTTGCCCTTCCAGTTCACGTGCCCGGACAGCAGCGCGACGCCGTGGTCGGCACCCAGCTTCGCGCCCCACCAGGCGGCTTCGTCGAGACCTTCGGGGATCTTGAGGGCGCCCTGGTCGTCGAGGTCCTCCTGGACGAGCTTCGCGGTGCCACCCCCGGGGAGGGCCAGCTGCGACGGCGCCTGCCCGATGTCCTGCTTCGCGGGCTGGCCGGCGGCGACGGGCGTGCTGCTCGCCGTGCCGTTCGCGACGGCGGGTTCATCCTTTCCGGTGAAGATGAGCAACGTGGCGACGAGCGCCGCGACCACGAACGCGCCGGCCACGCCGACGATCCACCAGCGGCCCGAGCCCTTCTTCCGTTCCGCCGGGTTCTGCTCCTGCATGCGCCTGTGCTCCTTCGCTGGTCGTGCCGTTGCGAAGGTTCACATGCGGTGCGGAGCCGCCGGGGTTGCACCGGATCGATCAGCCGGTCGGGCGGGCCACCAGCTTCGCGGTGACCAGGCGGTTCTCGTCGTAGCCCTCGGTGCCCCCGACGTAGTCGCCGCCGCAGGTCACCAGGACCAGGCGGTGGGGGCCGTCCTGGCCGAACCACTTCCCCGCCTGGGCCGGCAGGGTCTCCTTCGTCAGCGTCACCACCGTGTCGACCCGGTAGACCCAGCGGCCGCCGCGGGCGTCGACCACGCTCACGTGGTCGCCGCCCTTCATACGCCAGAGCTCGTCGAACGGCCCCTTCTCGCCCTCCCAGTTCACGTGCCCCGACAGCAGCGCCGCGCCCTGGGCCGCGCCCAGCTTGGCGCCCCACCAGGCCGCGTCGCCCAGGCCGCGCGGGATCGGCAGCACGCCGGTGTCGGTGAGCTCGGTGCGGACCAGCCGCGCGGTCGCGCCGTCCGGGAGCCGGACCGTGCCGGGCCGCTGCTGGGCGGCGGACTCGCTGTCGGCGGGCAGCACAGCCGGGGCCGCGGCCTCGCCGGGCAGGGAGCCGGGCGCCGGGCCCGCGGCCTGGGTGGCCGTCGGCGGCAGCCAGGTCAGCAGGATGACACCGGCCGCGAACGCGGCCACGGCCAGCGCCGCCGAGACGGCGGCCAGCCCGGTGCGCAGCACCTAGTCCGTCCCGGACTTGCGCCGCCTGCCCAGCAGCAGCGCGACCGCCCCGAAGAACACCCCGCCGAAGAGCAGGCCGATGCTGAGCGGGACGCGGGAGCCGTCACTGCCGGTGTCGGGCGCGGCCGCGCCGAGGTACCCGGCCGGGACCTGCGTCGGCACCGGCGCCTGGGAGGCGTTCGCGCCGCCCGCCTGGTTGCCGGCCTTCGCGACGAAGCCCTTCGGGACCGAGCAGCTGACGCCGCCGAGCACGATGCTCGTCTGCACGTCCTGCAGCGCGGCGCCGGAAGCGTCCTTGACGTGGGTGGTGATCTCGGCCCGCCAGCCGGCGACGGCGGTGAAGTCGCCGCCCCGCCAGCCGTCCTGGCGGATCAGCTGGTCGAACGCGCCGACGCGGGTCAGCTTCAGGTCGGAGAGGGTGGTCTCCTTGCTCGCGTTCGTGATGTCCCCGGGCGGGCCGAGGCGCAGGTTCTTCAGCTGAAGGCCGGCGTTGCCGGCGGGCATCGGGACGATCCCGAGCGAGCCGCCCTGGCGCACCCACAGCCGCGACAGCGTGGACGTGCCGGTGAGCTTGCCCGGGCCGGTGCAGTCGACGGACGTCTTCGCGCCTTCGAGCACGAGCACGGTGCTGTCGATCGCCTTCGCCCCGCCCTGCCAGGTGTCCCGCAGCGCGTAGTTCGTCTCCGCGACGGCGGTGGGCACGGTGGTCGCCTGCAGCGCGGCGACGACGTTGTGGTCCCGGCTCGCCACGCCCGACGGGTACGGGTTGCCGTTGCTGTATCGGCCGAGGTCGATCTGGTAGTGCCCGCCGAAGGTCTTCCGCTCGCCGTCGTCCTTCGGGACCGAGACGCGGTCCGAGCCGAGCTTGGACTGGCCGGGCAGCAGCGGCGAGCGCTGGGTCTCGGTGATCAGGGCGCCCCCGGGCTGACCCTGGGTCGAGATCCGGACCGAGGCGATGTTCGCGAAGGAGACCGGCCCGGTCTTCTCGTCGACGGCCTGGCTCTGCGCGCCGGCCACCCCGGTGCTGACCAGCGGGAACACGGCGGCCGTCAGCGCGGCTGCCTTCGTCACGAAACGGGTCATGTCTCCCCACTGCTCTGCTCGGGCGGGCCGTCAGCGTACGAGAAGCGACGAAACGCTCCGCGACCACCTTGCACCGTCGGCCACGACATGCGAAGCCGAAGAGCCAATATCCCACGAACTCACCCGAATGGAGTACTACGACCGGCCGTAGTCCGCAAGCGGCGGTGACGGAGCGGGAGGCGCCCGGCGGGAACACTAGGATGGGCAGGGCCGTTATCGGCAATGACTACCGAAATCATGGTCCGGACGGCGACGAGCAGCGTGGAGGCGGGTATGGCGACGGTGACCGGGAGTGGTGCCGAGCCGGACCTCGCGGACTGCGCCCCGGCGGTGTCGGCGCCGGCGCGCCCGGCGGCGGCGGTGCTGAGCGACGCGGGCGACCTGCTGCGCGCGCTGGCCGCGCCGGTCCGGATCGCGATCGTGCTGCAGCTGCGCGCGGCCGACCGGTGCGTGCACGAGCTGGTGGACGCGCTCGACGTCGCGCAGCCGCTGATCAGCCAGCACCTGCGGGTGCTGAAGACGGCGGGGGTCGTCCAGGGCGAGCGCCGCGGCCGCGAGGTCGTCTATCGGCTCGCCGACGACCACCTGGCGCACATCGTCGTCGACGCCGTCGCCCACGTGCAGGAAGGAAAGTGATGACGCACGCCGCACAACGGGGCCAGGCGCCGGTGCCCGGGCGCCGGTCGACCCGGCAGCGGGCCGCGGTGGTCGAGCTGCTGAGCACCATCGACGACTTCCGCTCGGCTCAGGAGCTGCACGACGAGCTGCGCAAACGCGGCGACGGCATCGGCCTGACGACGGTCTACCGCACCCTGCAGTCCCTTTCGGAGGCGGGCGAGATCGACGTCCTGCGCACCGACTCCGGCGAGGCGATCTACCGCCGGTGTTCCGCGCACCACCACCATCACCTGGTCTGCCGCCTGTGCGGCCGCACGGTGGAGGTCGAGGGGCCGGCGGTGGAGCGCTGGGCGGAGAAGATCGCGGCCGAGCACGGGTTCTCGGAGATCTCCCACACGGTGGAGATCACCGGCACCTGCGCCGAGCACTAGGGCCGACCGCGACCGCGCAGCCGGGATGACCGACCGCAGCAGCCTGTCCCTGTCGACCGGGTCACCGGCGAACCACTGCGCCGCTGCGAACCGGCCACGAACCAACGGCAAGGCCGAACGCTTCCACCGCAGCCTGGCGGGCATACGCCACTTCCGGCGGCAGGTCACCCGGCTGACCACCCTCCCCGGACAGCACAAACTAGTACTCGTAAGGATCCTTCGGCGCCGGCACGGTGTCGATCGACGCCGTGGTGAAGTCCGGTGTGTAGTTGTTGTCCTTCGTCGCCGTGCCGGGGACGACCTGCCCGGTCACGCGGATCCACGCGTCGGCCGCGAGGTGGTCGGCTTCGCCGCCGCGGATGCGGACCGTCACCGGGAACGCGTCGGCCGCGCAGCAGCTGATCACCAGGCGGGCCAGCAACGTGGTGCCGCCGGTGTGCACCACGAAGCCGGTGAGGGAGATCGCGCGCCCGTTGAGCGTGCCCGAGGTGTCCCAGCCCGCTCGCGAGACGAACTCGTTCACCGACAGCGGCACCACGTTCCCCGCCGGCAACGGTGGGAAAGCCGCGGCGTTGGCGGCCGCCGCACTGGCCGGGACACGCGCTTCGGTGCGGATCACCGAGTCGGCGCCCAGTGCGGGTGGGGCGACCAAGAAAACCGCGAGCACCGGGACGAGCAGCAACCAGGCCGGCCGAGCGGAGTGCGAGTGACCGTGGTCGTGGTCCGCCGCCGCGGCGGCACGAGCCGCCAGGAGGTCGCGGACGATCGCCACCGCGCCCAGCAGCACCATCACCGCGCCGCCCGCGATGATCCACGGTTGCTGGGCCGGCTTCACGTACCTCAGGTAGTCGCCGTTGACCGCGATCTTCACCAGCGCGCCGCCGAGCAGGATCAGCAGGATGTTCTGCGTTTCGCGCCTCATGCCAGCCCCACCACGAGCCCGGCCGCGACCGCGCAGGCCGCCGCCACCACGAACGTCACCGGCGCGAACCGCACCGCGAACGACTTGCCGAACGTGCCCGCCTGCAACGCGAACAGCTTCACGTCCACCGCCGGCCCGACCACCAGGAACACCAGCTTCGGCAGCAGCGGCAACGCCGTCAGCGAGGCCGCGACGAACGCGTCCGCCTCGCTGCACAGCGCCAGCACCACCGCGAGCACCGCCATCACCACGATGCCGAGCACCAGCTGATCACCCAGGACACCGAACCAGCGGGCCGGCACCAGCACGTTCAGCGCCGACGAGATCAGCGCGCCCAGCACCAGGAAGCCGCCCGCCTCGACCAGGTCCGTGCGGGCCGTCTCCGCGAACACCCGCCACCGCTGCCCGCCCGCGACGTCGGGCAGGCGCCGCAACGCGCGTTCGGTGATCCACTCGAGCTTGCCCCAGCGGGCCCACAGCCAGCCCATCACCATCGCCGTGGCCAGCGACCCGGCGAACCGCGCCAGCACCATCTCCGGCTTGCCCGGGAACGCGACCGCCGTGGCCACCAGCACCACCGGGTTCACCGCCGGCGCCGCCAGCAGGAACGTCAACGCCGCCGCCGGCGCGACACCCTGCCCCATCAGCCGGCGGGCCACCGGCACCGAAGCGCATTCACACCCCGGCAGCGCGACCCCCGCGAGCCCGGCCACGCCGACCGCCGCCCCGGCCCGCCGGGGCAGCACCTTCTCCAGCACCCGGGCCGGCACGAACGCCGCGATCGCCCCGCTGATCAGCACACCCAGCACGAGGAACGGCAGCGCCTGCACGCAGACGGCGACGAACACGGTCGAGCCGGTGCGCAGCGCGGGCACGTCGAACACCTGCTGCAGCCAGCCCTGGGCGAGGATCGCGACGAGCAGGATCGCGCACAGCACTTCGACCGAGCTGACCCGGAACCGGCGGGTCCGCCGCGCGTTGTCGGAAACGATGTTCACGACGGCGATGATGCCAGCCAGGTCCGACAGCGAGAGCACCGCACAGCCGCGAACGGTCGAAAAGTGCCGGATTCCGGCCGGAATTCGCCGTTCGCGGCCCGGATGACAGTCCGTGTGGGTTACTCCCCGGGGACGATTCCCGGCAAATCGGTCCGCAGCTGCGACGCCGTCGACACGACCAGCATCAGCAACGTCCCGAGCGCCACCTCGTCCAGCCCGGCGGCCGGGAACGCGTACCGCAGCGTCACGTCGAGGCCGTTGTCCGAGTGCCCGACCCCGAGCGTGCCGAAGAGCCCTTGGCCCGCCCGCTCGGCGACCGCGACCGAAAGGTCGGGGCGGTCGGGCAGGTCCCAGCCGACCACGCAGGTCAGCGAGAGCACGGTGAGCCCCTCGCCGAGCCGGGTCGCCTGGATCACGCAGGGGACGTCGCCGTGGGAGAACGTCAGCGCGCCGTCGTCGTCGACACGCACCTCGAGGTACCGCTCGAGAGAATCCTTCGCCTGCGTCAGCAGTTCCGCGGTCTCGGCCGCTTCGGTCGCGCTCACGACGAAGCCGCCTGGTCGACCGCGCCGCCGAAGCGGCGGTCCCGCTTGGCGAACTCCAGGCAGGCGCGCCACAGGTGCGTCCGGTCGAAGTCCGGGAACAGCGTGTCCTGGTAGACCATCTCGGCGTAGGCCGACTGCCACAGCAGGAAGTTCGACGTCCGCTGCTCGCCCGAAGGCCGCAGGAACAGGTCCACGTCCGGCATCTCCGGCTGGTACAGGTACTTGCCGATGGTCTTCTCGGTGACCTTGCCGGGATCCAGCTTGCCGTCGGCGACGTCCCGCGCGATCCGCTGCATCGCGTCACCCAGCTCGGCCCGGCCGCCGTAGTTGACGCACATCGTCATGTTCAGCGCCGTGTTGTGCTTGGTCTTCTCCTCGGCCGCCTGCAGCTCCTTGATCACCGACGCCCACAGCTTCGGCCGGCGCCCGGCCCAGCGGATGCGCACGCCGATCGAGCCGAGGTAGTCGACCTGGCGGCGGATGGTGTCGCGGTTGAAGCCCATCAGGAACCGCACCTCTTCGGGGCTGCGCTTCCAGTTCTCCGTCGAGAAGGCGTACACCGAGAGCCACTTGACGCCGATCTCGACGGCGCCGGCGGCGACGTCGATCATCACCGCTTCCCCGCGCTTGTGGCCTTCGATCCGCGGCAGCCCGCGCTGGTTGGCCCAGCGGCCGTTGCCGTCCATGACCAGCGCGACGTGCTTCGGGACCAGCTCACGCGGGATTTCCGGCGGCTTCGCGCCGGACGGGTGCGGATCCGGGGCCCGCAGCTCGTACCGCGACGCCTTGTTCTCGCGTCCCCTGCGCAGCACTGCGAGCCTCCCTGGATGGGTGAAACCGATCAGGCCCGACCCTACTGCCCGGGTCGCACACTCTCCCGGGCGCGTCGCTCGACCAGAGGAAGGGACCGGAGCTGACGCTCCAGATGCCACTGCAGGTGGGCCGCGACCAGGCCGCTCGCGTCGCGGCGGGTGCCGGGCAGGGTCGCCTCGGCCATCGTCCACTCGCCGTGGAGCAGGGCGGTGAGCAGGTCCAGGACCTCGGGTGCGGGGTGCACGGACCCGGGGACGCGGCAGTCCTGGCACATCGAGCCGCCGGCCGCGACGCTGAACGCGACGTGCGGGCCCGGCAGGCCGCAGCGGGCGCACTCGGTGAGCGCCGGCGCCCAGCCGGCGTAGGACATCGCGCGGAGGAAGAACGCGTCGAGCACGAGGGACGCGTCGCGCTCCCCGGCGGCGAGCGAGCGCAGCGCGCCGCAGACGAGAAGGTAGAGCTTGAGCACCGGCTCGCCCTCTTCGGCCGAGAGCCGGTCGGCGGTTTCGGCGATCGCGCTGGCCGCGGTGTAGCGCTGGTAGTCGGCGACCAGCGGCAGCTGGAACGCGTCCACGGTCTCGACCTGGGTGATCACGTCGAGCGTGCGGCCGGTGTAGAACTGCACGTCCACGTGGCCGAACGGCTCCAGCCGCGCCCCGAACCGCGACGACGTCCGCCGCACGCCCTTCGCCACGGCGCGGACCTTGCCGTGCCGGCGGGTCAGCAGGGTGACGATCCGGTCGGCCTCACCCAGCTTGTGCGTGCGCAACACCACCCCGGTGTCGCGGTAGAGGTTCACCACCCCGACATCGTCCCACTTCGGGGTGATGCCGGGGTGGACCGACCCGGGTTCAGCAGTAGTAGCCGGAGCAGTAGCTGACGCTGGAGGCCGCGACGATCGCGATGATGATCCACGCGATCGCGAAGAGGCAGCCGAGGCCGCCGATGATGGAGGCGATCAGGCAGAGCGTCTTGGTCGTCTTCGACGCCTGCTCCGCCATCATGTAGTTGCCCTGCATCTTGTACGTCTGGACCTCGTTGGACTTCATGATCGCGAAGATCGCGAGGATCCAGCAGAGGAAGATGCAGCCGATCGCCCAGCCCTTGTAGTCCTTGATGGCGTTGATGTCGCCGCCACCGCCGGGCATGCCGTAGCCGGGGGCGCCGAACCCGCCGGAGGGCGGCTGGCCGTACGGCGCGGGCTGGCCGTAGGGCGCGGGCATGCCGCCGGACGGCGGGCCGTAGCCCGGCTGCTGCGGCTGCTGACCGTAGGGCTGCTGCGGCTGGCCGTAGGGATTGGTCATGAACTTCTACCCCAACTACTCGTGTGCTTCCGCCGGGCGGCGGTGTGGAAAGTCGTGCGGACGGTGTGTCACTGGTGTGGCGGCTGGTCCTTCGGCGGCTGCCCGAACTGACCGGGGTCGATCTTCTGGGTCTCCCCGGCCTCGCCGTGGGTCTCCGGACGCAGCATCTGCGTGCGCTCCGCCTGCTCGTCGAAGGCGGACCCGCCCCCGGCGTTGTCCGGGCGGAGCATCTGGGTGCGCTCGTCCTCGTCGAAAGCGGACCCGCCCGGCGGCGGCGCGAGCGGCTGGCCCGGCTGCTGGCCGAACCCCGGCTGCGGCTGCTGCGGGAACCCACCGGAGGCCGGCGGCTGGGCGAACCCACCCGGCGCGGGCTGCTGCGGGAAGCCACCCGAAGCCGGCTGCTGCGGGAACCCGCCCGGCGCCGGCTGGCCGAAGCCCCCGGACTGCGGCTGCTGCGGGAACCCGCCGGAAGCCGGTTGGCCGAACTGGCCGGGCTGCTGCGGCGGCTGTCCCGCGGCGAACGCGCCCGGCTGCGCGAACGGGTTCGGGGCCGCGGTGTCGTCGGCCTGGACGACGACCGTGCCGACGATCTTGTCCGACAGCGTCTGGGACTTGTCGTCCCACAGCGGCCACAGCCAGCCGACGTAGCAGAGGAAGTTGTCGATGAAGTGCGCGAGGTCGCGCAGGAACGCCATGCCCGGGCCGACCGGCTGCCCGGTGTCCTCGCGGACGAGCTTGATCTTCGCGACGCGCTTGCCCATCGACTGGCCGGTGTTGCCCTGCTGGATCCAGCGGTTGAACACGCACCAGACGATCCAGCCGACGAACGCGATGAAGGCCACGATCGAGAAGATGAAACCCCAGTGGAAAGCGATGCCGATGATGGCGACCACCAGGTACAGCAGCACGGCGGGACCGAAGTCCACCAGCCACCCCAGCGCCCGCTGGCCCCAGCTCGCGTAGTTCCGCGGCGCTCCGAAGGGCGTGCCCTGCTGGCCGAACGGCGCGGGCTGCCCGTACGGCGCCTGCTGCCCGTACGGCGGCGGCGCCTGCCCCGGTTGCTGTCCGAACGGCTGCTGGCCCCCGGGCTGCTGCCCGAAGGACTGCTGACCGTAGGGATCGGTCATTGGATCTCTCCCCCTCGCTGGTCTTCCCCCGCACGGAACCACGTGCGGGATCGGCCCGGCCACACACCCGCGGCACGGTCCGGTCCGCGGGAGCGTACTCGCTCCGGTGACGGTCGCGCCTCCCAGGCATCCACTGCCCGGGTGACCACCACGCCGTTCCGACGCGGCTGCCGCGCGGACGGTTCCCCTGCGTGTCCGTTCAGACGCGCAATCCGGTGAACGGCGCGAACGGCAGGTTGCGGATGACGAACCAGACGACGAACACGACGGAAAACGCCAGCGGCGTCCAGCGCCAGTGCAGCCAGCTCGCCACCGCGCGCCCGCGCAGCCTCCCGACCGTCCAGGCGACGGTGCTCCACACGAACAGCAGCACCACGACGAACGACACGGCGTTGTAGTGCACGGCCGCCGGGATGTCCCCGTGCATCAGGCTGTAGGCCATCCGCAGGCCGCCGCAGCCCGGGCAGTCGATGCCGAGCAGCAGCTTGGTCGGGCACACCGGCAGGAAGCCGCCCGGGGTCGTCGGGTCGCCCGCCCAGACGACCGCGCAGCAGGCGCCCAGCCCGGCCACGAGCGCGAGCGGCGCGCCCAGTGCGCGGAGCTTGGCCTTCGCGCCCTGGGCGGGGAATCCCGTGTAGACGGTCGTCGCGGTCACGGTGCCCAGCTTTCCGCCGACACACCGATGGCGATCATGACGATGATGAAGATGACGTAGAGCAGCAGGAGGATCCCGGTGGTGATGGCCGACCACATCGCCCACTTGCGGGCGTCGGCGGCCGCCTTCTGCGCCTCTGCGTGGTAGCCCTGGAACCACAATGAGCTCACCTGGCTGGACTTCACGATCGAGACGACACCCAGGGGCAGGCAGCACAGCACGGTGCTCAGGATCGCCCACACCATGTTGTTGTCCGGCGGCGGCCCGTAGTTCGGCGGCGGGTAGCCGTAGCCGTAACCGGGTGGCGGCCCGCCCGGGGGCGGGTACGGCGGCGGGTACTGGTCGGTCACCGGGGTCCTCCTGCTGTTCGGCTACGTCAGTATGACGTCGTGTTGAAGCTGCCGAAGGTGAAGGCCCCGGCGACGACCAGGATGATGTACAGCACGCTCAGCACGACGCCGACGATCGCCGAGATGATCGCCCACTTCTTGGCGGCGTTCGCGGCCTCCTGCGCGGCGGCCGTCTGGCCCTGCGCCCACAGGCTGTTCACCTTCGCGGCCTGCACGATCGACACGATGCCGAACGGGAGGCAGCAGAAGATCGTGGTGAGGATGGCCCACACCAGGTTGTTGCTCGGCGGCGGGCCCGGCTGGTAGCCACCCGGGCCGCCGGGGTAGTTGGGCTGCCCGCCCGGCTGGTTCGGCTGGTCACCGGGGTAGTTGGGCATGCCCTGGCTGTCGGTCATTTTCGGTCGTTCCCCTTCGTCGTGCTCCATGGCCGACCACCCGGTCCGCCGCCGCCCCGACCGGCTGCGGTGTGGTCGAAGCCGCGACTGTAAGGGTCCCGGCGCTCGTGCACGTGGTGATTGCTCCCGCCGCGACCGAATCGAGACCAGGAATTCCGCTGATCACCCCCCGGCCGGGGAACGCGCCGGTCAGAAGCCCAGCCGGCGCAGCTGGCGGGGGTCCCGCTGCCACTCCTTGGCCACCTTGACGTGCAGGTCGAGGTAGACCTTCGAGCCGAGCAGCGCCTCGATGTTCTTGCGGGCGGTGGCGCCGACCTCGCGCAGCCGCTCCCCCTTGTGCCCCAGGATGATCCCCTTCTGGCTGGGGCGTTCGACGTAGAGGAACGCGTGCACGTCGATGAGGTCGTCGCGGCCCTCGCGGGGCAGCATCTCCTCGACGGTGACGGCGATCGAGTGCGGCAGCTCGTCGCGGACGCCTTCCAGCGCCGACTCGCGGATGAGCTCGGCGACCAGCGTCTGCTCGGGTTCGTCGGTGAGCTCGCCGCCGGGGTAGAGCTGCGGGCCCTCGGGCAGCTTCCCGACCAGCAGGTCGGCGAGCGCGCCGACCTGGAAACCGTCCACTGCGGACACCGGGATCAGCTCGGCGAACTCCATCACTTGCTGCAGCGCAAGCAACTGTTCCGCCACCTGCTGTGGCTGGACGAGGTCGGTCTTCGTGACGATCCCGATGACCGGCGTCCGCCTCGCGATCTTCTGCAGCTCCGCGGCGATGAACTTGTCGCCGGGCCCGATCTTTTCGTTGGCCGGCACGCAGAAGCCGACGACGTCCACTTCGGACCACGTGGTGTGCACGATGTCGTTGAGCCGCTCGCCGAGCAGCGTCCGGGGCCGGTGCAGGCCCGGGGTGTCGATGAGGACGAGCTGGGCGTCGTCGCGGTGCACGATGCCGCGGATCGCGTGGCGCGTCGTCTGCGGCTTGCTCGAGGTGATCGCGACCTTGGTGCCGACGAGGGCGTTGGTCAGCGTCGACTTGCCCGCGTTGGGCCGGCCGACGAAGCAGGCGAAGCCGGACCGGTGCTCCGTCATCGCTTCAGCACCTCGAGCACGGTGCCGTCCGGGGCGGCGAGGATGATCGGCGCGTACTTCGCGATGTCGCGGACCGCGTGCACGGACGCGCCCTTGAGCAGCCCCTCTTCGCTGACGACGGCGGCGGCTTCGATGCCTTCCGCGCCGCTGGAGAGCGCGGCGGCGACCGCGGCCTGGAGCGCGGTGAGCTTGAACGACGGCTGGTCGACCGTGCCCGCGGCGTAGGTGCGGCCGTCGGTGTCGCGGACCGCGGCGCCCTCGGGGGCCTGGGTGCGGGCGCGCGAGGACCGGGCCAGGACGACCAGCTTCTGGTCCTCCGCCTCGAGGTCAGGCATGTTCGACGCTCCTGTCGCGTTCGTCGGGGTGGGGCAGGCGCGTGCGGCGCCGGGCGCTGCGGTCGGCCGGGTCCGTCATCGCGTCGGCGTCGGCCGGGTGCACGACCACCGAGGTGATCCGCATGCGGCCGCGCCGGTCCTTGCCCCCTTCGGCGAACAGCCGAAGGCCGGCGACCTCGGCTTCGGCCCCCGGTAGCGGGACCCTACCCAGTCGTTCCGCGAGCAGCCCGCCCACGGTCTCCACGTCGTGGTCTTCGAGGTCGATGCCGAACAGTTCGCCCAGGTCGTCGACGCTCATCCGGGACGAGACGCGGACCGCGCCGCCGTCGAGCTCCTCGACCTCGGGGCGCTCGTCGGCGTCGGACTCGTCGGTGATCTCGCCGACGATCTCCTCGAGGACGTCCTCGATGGTGAGCAGCCCGGCGGTGCCCCCGTACTCGTCGACGGCGATCGCCATGTGGTTGTGCGAGCGCTGCATCTCCTTGAGCAGCTCGTCGAGCCGCTTGGAGTCGGGGACGAAGGAGGCCTCGTTCATCAGCGTGCCGACGACGGTGCTCGCGCCGTCCGGGTCCATGTACGCGGCCATCAGGTCCTTGATGTTGACGACGCCGACGATGTCGTCGACGGACTCGTCGATCACCGGCAGCCGCGTGAAGCCGGTGCGCAGGGCGAGGGCGAGGGCCTGGCGGACCGTCTTCGCGCGCTCGATCCAGACGATCTCGGTGCGCGGCACCATGACCTCGCGCGCGACGGTGTCGCCGAGCTCGAACACCGAGTGGATCATCTCGCGCTCGGAGTCCTCGACCACGCCGCGTTCCTGGGCGAGGTCGACGAGCTCGCGCAGCTCGACTTCGGAGGTGAACGGGCCTTCGCGGAAGCCCTGGCCGGGCGTGATGGCGTTACCGATGAGGATCAGCAGCCGGGACAGCGGCCCGAGGACCGAGCCGAGGACGCGGACGGGCCCGGCGACGTAGCGGCCGATGCGGTACGGGTGCTGGCGGCCGAGAGTGCGCGGGCCGACGCCGATGAGGACGTAGCTGACCACGACCATGACGACCGCGGCGACGAGGACCGCGAGCCCGAGCGGCGCCAGCCGGGTGCCGACGAACACCGTGACGAGCACGGTGGCGGTGAGCTCGCAGCCCAGGCGCAGCAGGAGCAGCAGGTTGATGTGCCGGCGCCGTTCCCCGACGACGGCGGCGAGCTGCCGGGCGCCGGGCAGCCCGAGCCGGGCGAGGCCGTCGGCCCGGGCTTGCGAGACGGTGCTGATGGCGGCGTCGGCCGCCGCGAACACGCCCGCGAGGAGCACGAGCGCGATCGCGAAGAGAAGCTGGACCATGACGGGCGCCTAGAACCTCGCGCCCGAAGCCCGCCGGCCGGACCGAGCGCCCCAATGTGGCCTTGGTTGCGTCAGACGCACCCAATGTGGCCTTCGGTGCGTCTGACGCACCGAAGGCCACATTGGGGCGCTCGGGCGGGCGGGCACTAGGGCGTTTCCGCGGCGGGCGGCTCGGTGGCCGGGGCGCCGGCGTCGAGCCCGGCGATGCCGAGGACTCGGTCGTCGGTGTTGCGCTGGGCGTCGCGCTTCTCCAGCGCGGCGACGGCGTCCTGGTACTCGCCGAGGATCCGCTTCTGGAGGGCGAACATCTCGCGCTCCTCGGCCGGCTCGGCGTGGTCGTAGCCGAGCAGGTGCAGGCAGCCGTGCACGGTGAGCAGGTGCAGCTCGTCGATCAGGGCGTGGCCCGCGGTCTTGGCCTGGTCCTTGGCGAACGCCGGGCAGAGCACGATGTCGCCGAGCAGCGCCGGCGACGCGTCGGGCGCGTCCGGGCGGCGGGAGGAGTCGAGCTCGTCCATCGGGAAGGCCATCACGTCGGTGGGCCCTGGCAGGTCCATCCAGCGCTCGTGCAGGTCTTCCATGACGTCGAGGGTGACCAGCAGGATGGACAGCTCGGCGAGCGGGCTGACCTCCATCTTGTCGAGGGCGTAGCGGGCGGCCGAGACGATGGACGTCTCGTCGACGTCGACACCGGACTCGTTGGCGATCTCGATGCTCACCGACGGTTGCCCTTCCAGCCGTTGCCCTGCTGCTGGTCCTGGGCGTCCTGCACGGCCTGCCACTTCTCGTAGGCGTCGACGATGTCGCCGACGAGCTTGTGCCGGACGACGTCCTGGCTGGTCAGTTCGGAGAAGTGCAGCCCTTCGACCGAGCCGAGGATGTCGCGCACGACGCGCAGGCCGCTGCGCTGCCCGTTGGGCAGGTCGACCTGCGTGATGTCGCCGGTGACGACGATCTTGGAGCCGAAGCCCAGGCGGGTGAGGAACATCTTCATCTGCTCGGGCGTGGTGTTCTGGGCCTCGTCGAGGATGATGAAGGCGTCATTGAGGGTACGGCCGCGCATGTAGGCCAGCGGCGCGATCTCGATGGTGCCGGCCTGCATGAGCCGCGGGATCGAGTCGGGTTCGACCATGTCGTGCAGCGCGTCGTAAAGCGGCCGCAGGTAGGGGTCGATCTTCTCGTTGAGCGTGCCGGGCAGGTAGCCGAGGCGCTCGCCGGCTTCGACGGCCGGGCGGGTCAGCACGATGCGGGTGACCTGCTTGGCCTGCAGGGCCTGGACGGCCTTGGCCATGGCGAGGTAGGTCTTGCCGGTGCCGGCCGGGCCGATGCCGAAGACGACGGTGTGCTTGTCGATGGCGTCGACGTAGCGCTTCTGGTTGAGCGTCTTGGGCCGGATGGTCTTGCCGCGGCGGGAGACGATGTTGAGGCTGAGCACCTCGGCCGGCGACGCGTCGCCGGTGGAGAGCATCCCGATGGTGCGGCGGACGGTGTCCGGGCCGACCTGCTGCCCGCCGGTGGCGAGGGTGACGAGGTCGGCGAAGACGCGCTCGGCGAACGCGACATCGGCGGGGGCGCCGGTCAGGGTGACCTCGTTGCCGCGCACGTGCACGTCGGCGGCGAGGAGCTCCTCGGCGACGCGCAGGTTCTCGTCGCGGGAGCCGAGCAGGCTGAGGGCGGCGGCGTCGGGAATGGGGAAGCGGGACTGCGCAGCCTGGGCGGCGGCGTCCTCGGTCTTGGCGGCGTCCCCGGGGACGTCGGGTCGGGCGGCTCCACCCGGTACGGTTCCGGCCACGTGGCCTCGGCCCTGCTTTCTCGGTGAGGGACTACTGACCCCACCGATGCTACTGGCACCCACCGACAAGACGCAGGCCGGTTTCGCTAGTCCTCGTCCGGCGCCCCGAACAACCCGAGCGGCTCCCCGCCGAGCACGTGGGCGTGCACGTGGAAGACGGTCTGCCCGGCATCGGAGTCGGTGTTGAAGACCACCCGGTACCCGCTCTCGACGATGCCCTCGAGCTCGGCAACCTTACGAGCAGTGGCAACAACTTCACTGAGAAGCTGCGGATCGGCAGCAGCCAGCTCCCCGACGTTCCGATACCGCGTCTTGGGCACAACAAGCACGTGAACCTTCGCCTGAGGCCGAATATCCCGAAAGGCAAAGGTGCTGGCGTCCTGATAGACGACGTCAGCAGGAATCTCCCCGGCAATGATCTTCTCGAAGAGAGTGTCGGCAGCGTCACCGTCAGCGTCAGCGTGGCTCATGCGAAGCACCCTACTGAACGCCCCCGCGGCACCCACCCAACCCACAACGCAACTCGCGGGGGGTCCGGGGGCTTGCCCCCGGCTGGGGGTCTGGGGGTTTGACCCCCAGAGAACACAACGAACGCAAGCGGCGTTTGAAGGAGCGAAGCGAGAGAAAACGCCGCGGCGCGGTAGACCCTGGGGGTCGATCTACCGCAGCCGCGGCTCCGCCGGACCGAGGGGGGAGGTGCCCGGCGGGGTCCTTGATTCTTCCCAGTGGCGCGCCGAAACTTTGTGTGGCGCGCTAGTAAACGAGAGTAACCGGTCAGAGTGTGATCGCGCCATAACTCGGCGCAAATTTTTTCAGTGGGTGATCTTTTCACGCCCAGCGGCTGGTCAGAGCCCCGAGCGCACCGAGCGCCACCGCGGCCGCGGTGGAGGTGCGCAGGACCGTCGTGCCGAGACGCACAGCCCGCGCCCCCGCCGCGACCAAAGCCTCGAGTTCCTGATCCGTGATGCCACCCTCGGGCCCCACGACCAGCAGCAGATCCCCGGTGTCGGGCAGCGAAACATCGGTGAGCCGCTCCGGAACATCGGACTCGAGCACGACGACCAGCGACATCGTGGCAGCCAGCCCGGCCAGCTCGCCGGTCGTCACCGGCTCGGCGACCTCGGGCACGTGCGCCCGCCGAGCCTGCTTGGCGGCGGCCCGGGCAGTCGCCCGCCAGCGGCCGAGGGCCTTGTCGCCCCGCGCTCCGTCCTCCCACTTGGCGACGCTGCGGGCGGCCCGCCAGGGCACGATCGCGTCGATGCCCGCTTCGGTGGCCAGCTCGACGGCGAGCTCACCGCGGTCGCCTTTGGCCAGGGCCTGGGCGAGCACGACGCGCAGCGCGGGTGGCTCCTCCGTCCAGCTCTCCTCGACCGTGAGGGTGACCGCGGCGTCCCGGCCGGCCTGGACGGCCTCGACGACGCAGCGGGCCATCGTGCCCGCGCCGTCGGACAGCACCAGCCGCTCCCCCGCGCGGAGGCGGCGGACGGTCGCCGCGTGCCGGGCTTCCTCGCCGTCGAGGACCGCGGTGCCCGCGGTGGGCACGGCCGCGGCGAGGAAGACCGGCAGGGTCGTGTCGGGCACGGTCAGCGGTGGTTCTTGGCGCGCAGCTTCGAGAACAGGCCGCCGTGCTTGCCGTTGGCCGAGAGGCTCGGGGCCTCCTCGCCGCGCTGCTGGGCCAGCTCGACCAGCAGTTCGCGCTGGGCTTCGTCGAGCTTGGTCGGCACCTGGACGTCGATGTGGACGTGCAGGTCGCCGCGGCCGTCGACGCGGCCGGAGGACCGCAGCCGGGGCATGCCCTTGCCGGTGAGGACGAGCTCGGCGTTGGGCTGGGTGCCCGGTTCGACGTCGAGCTCGTAGTCGCCGTCGACCAGCGTCGCGATCGGCACCGTGGCGCCGAGGGCGGCGGTGGTCATCGGGATGCGGAAGTTGCAGTGCAGGTCGTGGCCCTGGCGGACGAAGACCTCGTGCGGGGTCTCGTCGATCTCGACGTACAGGTCGCCGGCCGGGCCGCCGCCGGGGCCGACCTCGCCCTGGCCGGAAAGCCGGATGCGCATGCCGTCGCCGACGCCCGGCGGGATCTTCGCCGTGACGTTGCGGCGGGCGCGGATGCGGCCGTCGCCGCCGCACTGGCGGCACGGGTCCGGGATGACCTCGCCGAAGCCGCGGCAGACCGGGCAGGGGCGGGCGGTGACGACCTGGCCGAGGAACGAGCGCTGGACGGACTGGACCTCGCCGGCGCCACCGCAGGTGTCGCACGTCTTGACGCCGGTGCCCTCGGCGGTGCCCGCGCCGCGGCAGAGGTCGCAGACGATCGCCGTGTCGACGGCGATCTCCTTGTCGACCCCGGTGGCGCACTCCTCGAGGGACAGGCCGAGCCGGATCAGGGCGTCGGAGCCGGGCTGGACGCGGCTGCGCGGGCCCCGCCCGCGGCCGCCACCCCCGCCGGCCGCGCCGAAGAAGGCGTCCATGATGTCGCCGAGGCCGCCGAACCCGGCGAACGGGTCGCCGCCGCCCCCGCCGCGCGCGCCGCCGTCCATCGGGTCGCCGCCGAGGTCGACGATCTTGCGCTTCTGCGGGTCGGACAGCACCTCGTAGGCCGTCGTGACCTCGCCGAACTTGTGCTGCGCGTCTTCCGACGGGTTGACGTCGGGGTGCAGCTCCCTGGCCAGCTTCCGGTACGCGCGCTTGATGTCCTGATCGCTCGCGTTCTTGGCCACCCCGAGGATGCCGTAGTAGTCCCTCGCCACCGTCTCTGCTTCTCCTTCTGCTCTGCCCGGCTCAGCGGCCGTGCAGGATCTGCCCCACGTAGTTGGCGACCGCGCGCACCGCGGCGATCGTGCCGGGGTAGTCCATCCGGGTCGGGCCGACCACCCCCATGCCGCCGAGCACCATGTCCTGGCCGTAACCGATCGAAACGACCGAGGTGCTGCGCATCTGCTCGTCCTCATTTTCCTCACCGATGCGCACGGTGATCGCACCGGGGTTGCGCGCGGCCGCGAGGAGCTTGAGCACGACGACCTGCTCCTCGAGTGCTTCGAGGACCTGGCGCAGCGAGCCGGGGAAGTCGGCGACGTTGCGGGTCAGGTTGGCGGTGCCGCCGAGGACCAGGCGTTCCTCGGGGTGTTCGGCGAGCGACTCGACCAGGACCGTGGTGACGCGGATGAGCGCGTCGCGCAGCTCCCCGGGGGCCTGGTCGGGCAGCTCGGCCACGCGCGCGGCGGCCTCGTTGAGCCGCCGGCCGGACATGGCCGTGTTGAGCACCGTGCGCAACCGGGTCACGTCGGCTTCGGAGACGACGTCGCCGAGGTCGACCGTGCGCTGGTCGACGCGCCCGTTGTCGGCGATCAGCACCAGCATGAGCCGGGCCGGGGTGAGCGGCACCACTTCGAGGTGGCGCACCTTGGCGTTGGTCAGCATCGGGTACTGGACGACGGCCACCTGCCGGGTCAGCTGCGCGAGCAGCCGGACCGACCGGCGCAGGACGTCGTCGAGGTCGGTGCCGCTGTCGAGGAAGGTGGTGATGGCCTTGCGCTCGGCGGTGCTCAGCGGCTTGATCTCGGAGAGCCGGTCGACGAAGAGGCGGTAGCCCTTGTCGGTCGGGACGCGCCCGGCGCTGGTGTGCGGCTGGGTGATGTAGCCCTCTTCTTCGAGGGTCGCCATGTCGTTGCGCACGGTGGCGCTGGAGACCCCCAGGTTGTGCCGCTCGACGATCGCCTTCGAGCCGACCGGTTCCTGGTTGGACACGTAGTCGGCGACGATCGCGCGCAGCACGTCGAAGCGGCGCTCGTCCGCGTTGGCCACCGGTTCCTCACCTACCTCGCTCGCTGCTCACCCCGAGTTTACGGAAGCCTGAGCCGGTCGTGCTCAACCCCGGGGGTTCGCGCCGGGTAAAGAGCATACAAACGAACTCCCATGCATTCTTCTCGAAATGAATTCCCGGCTTGAAGCGGGAACCGAAAAGCGGTTTGCTGCCTCTGATCCGCATGCCCTCCCCCGATTCCGAGGTCGCCGTGAACCCACCCGAGCCCCCTTCGGCCGGAATGCCCGATATCGCCCGGCGCGCGGCCGAGGCGAAAGCCCGGCTCGAGCGGGTCTCGGCGACCGCGTCGAGCGCCGACGGGGCCGTCACGGTCACCGTCAACACCAGCGGTGCGCTGCAGGAACTCACGTTCGGCCCGCGGGCGGACGAGCTGCCCCGCGCCCGGCTCGCGCAGGCCGTCCTCGCCGCCGCCAAGCGCGCGCAGGTCGACGCCGCCCAGCAGCTGGCCGCCGTCATGGCGCCGGTGATCGGCGCCGACAGCGACGCGATGCATTTCCTCCGGGAACAGATCCCGACGCCCGAACTGCCCGAAGAAGAACAGGTCACCCCACCGCGCTGGGAATTCACCGAAACGCCGCGGGAAACACCGCCGCCGCCCCCGCCGCCGGTGCGCCCGGCCCGGCCTCGCCCGGACGACGACGAAGACTTCGGCGGCCCGATCCTGCGCCGGGGGCTCTGATGGCGGGCGAAGCGATGAAAGTGGACTTCGACGCCCTCGGCGGGCACGAGGACGAGATCCGGGAGATCGCCGGGCGCGTGCAGGAGGCGGTCGAGGCCGCGGGCACCGCGGGCGCGCTCGACTTCGACGCGTTCGGGCTGGTCGGGCAGGTGTTCGCGGTGCCGATCCAGGCGTGGGTCGACACCGCCGACGGCTTCCTGAACGCGGCCGTCGAGGCCGGCCACGACGTCGCGGACCGCGTGAAGACCGCGCACACGGCGTTCCGCGAGCACGAACAGACCACGAAGTGCCTGATCGAGGGCATCGGCAAGGAGCTTCCCGCATGACCGAGAACGCGCTGGTCGCCACCTCCGAGTCGCCCGGCGGCTTCTGGAGCGGCATGGGCGACGGCTCGAAGGGCGAGCTGGACAACCTCAACGCCCAGACCGGCGGCGCCGGCATCTTCAGCGACGCCGCGTCGACGCTCACCGACGCCCGGAACGGCGACTGGGGCAACCTCGCGATGGACGTCGGCACCGACGCCCTCGACCTGCTCGGCGCGGCGATGGACCCGCTCGGCACGCTGGCCAGCGCCGGTGTCGGCTGGCTCATCGAGCACATCAGCTTCCTCAAGGACGGCCTCGACAAGCTGGCCGGGAAGCCCGAGGCCGTCACCGCCAAGGCCGTGACCTGGTCGAACATCCAGAAGTCGCTCACCGAGACGGCCGAAAGCTACGAGCAGCAGGCCAAGAAGGTCCAGCAGTCCTTCAGCGACTGCGGCTCGGCCGAGGCCTACCAGAAGACGGCCGAAAGCTACGTCAGCGTCCTGCGCGGAGCCGCGTCGCACGCCGGGGACGCGTCGACGGCCATGAACGTCGGCGCCGCGCTCGTCGGCACCGAGCGCGGGCTGATCCGCGACATGATCTCGTCGTTCGTCGGAGAGCTGATCGTGAAGGCGCTGGCCGCGCTGGCCGCGTCGTGGTGCACCTTCGGCGGCACGATCGCGGCGTTCATCGCCGACACCGTCGTCGAGGGCGGCGTGCTGGCGGAGAAGATCAGCACGCGGATCGCGAAGGTCGTCGAGAAGCTGGAGAGCCTCGCGAAGGGCGCGGGCAAGTCGAAGGCGGCCCTGGAAGGCGCGGCAAACGCGCTGAAGAAGGTCGGCAAGGGCGTCGACAAGATCGTGGACAAGAGCGTCGACACGGCCGCGGGCATCGAGCGCAAGGCCAACGAGCTCAAGCAGGCGGGCCGGGAGGCGAAGTCCGCCGAGGAGACGGCCGACGGCTGGAAGGACGCCTGGGCGGACAAGGTGCCCGGGCGGGACAAGGTCGAAGGCCTCGGCGAGAAGTTCTCCGAGGACGGCCGCAGCACGCTCAAGCCGGGCGCGTGGCAGGAGTCCGGTGGGTTCCCGGGCTGGAACACCGCGGACACCACGGGTGTGGTGACCGAAGGCCGCCGCCAGGAGAACGAACAGCGCGACCGCTACCACGAAACCCAGGAGGCGTACGAAAAGGAGCACCCCGAGTGACGGTCGCCGACGTGGAGCTGGCCAACCGCGAAGGCCGGCTCCACCCTTCGCAGCGCGGGAAGCTGCTCGACGGCACCTTCTGGACGGCGGCGGTGCTGGTGCTCGCCGGGCTCGTGCTCACCTCGCTCGCGATCGCCGACGGCGTCGCGGCCGCCACCGTCCCGATCCTCCTGGTGACGGCGTGGTTCGCCTTCGTCTGCGGCCGGCGCCTGGCGGAGGCCGGCAGCGGGCGGCTGGTCGTGGTCACCGGCTGGACGCACGACTTCGGCAAGGTGCACGGCAAGCGGCCCGAGCCCGGGCAGTACCCGATCTACCTCTACACCGTCATGGACCGGATGTGGTTCACCTACCTGGTGGTCGAGGGCCGCAGCTTCCGGCTCGACGACCGCGAGCTGCGTGCGCGGATCCAGGCGGAGCGGACGAACGCCGTCTACCTGACTCCGCGCACGAAGCTGCTCGTCAACGTCCTCCCGGCTTAGGAGTTGCGCGGGAAGCCCAGGTTCACCCCGGCGTGCGAGCGGTTCGGCCACCGCGACGTCACGACCTTCGTCCGCGTGAAGAAGTGGAACCCCTCGGGCCCGTAGGCGTGGCTGTCCCCGAACAGCGAGTCCTTCCAGCCGCCGAAGGAGTAGTAGCCCACCGGGACCGGGATCGGGACGTTCACGCCGACCATGCCGACCTCGACCTCGTTCTGGAACCGCCGGGCCGCCGCGCCGTCGCCGGTGAAGATCGCCGTGCCGTTGCCGTAGGGGTTCGCGTTGATCAGGTCCAGCGCGTCGTCGTAGGAGGTGGCGCGGGCGACCGCCAGCACCGGGCCGAAGATCTCGTCGGTGTAGATCGACATCTCCGGGCGGACGTGGTCGAACAGCGTCGGGCCGAGCCAGAAGCCGTCGCCCGGGACCTCGATCCCGCGCCCGTCCACGACGAGCGACGCGCCCGAGGAAACGCCGGCGTCCACATAGGACGAAACCCGCTCGTGGTGCGCCGCCGTCACCAGCGGGCCCATCTCCGACTCGGGGTCGCGGCCGTCGCCGACGCGCAGCCGGGACATCCGCTCGGTGATCTTCGCGACCAGCTCGTCGCCGACCGGGTCGACCGCGACCACCACCGAGACCGCCATGCAGCGTTCGCCCGCCGAGCCGAAGCCGGCCGACACCGCGGCGTCCGCGGCCAGGTCGAGGTCGGCGTCGGGCAGGACGACCATGTGGTTCTTCGCGCCGCCGAGCGCCTGGACGCGCTTTCCGTGCCGAGTGCCGGTTTCGTAGACGTAGCGGGCGATCGGCGTCGACCCGACGAACGAGATCGCCTTGACGTCGTCGTGGGTGAGCAGCCCGTCGACCGCCGCCTTGTCGCCGTGCAGCACGTTCAGCACGCCCGCCGGCAGCCCGGCTTCGGCGAACAGCTCGGCCATGAACACCGCGGCCGACGGGTCCTTCTCGCTCGGCTTGAGCACGACGGTGTTGCCGCAGGCCAGCGCGTTCGGGACGAACCAGAGCGGCACCATGGCCGGGAAGTTGAACGGCGAGATCACGCCGACCACGCCGAGGGGCTGGGCGATCGAGTAGACGTCGACGCCGGTGGAGGCGTTCTCGCTGAACCCGCCCTTGAGCAGCTGGGCCGCGCCGCAGGCGTACTCGACGTTCTCGATCGCGCGGGCGACCTCGCCGGCGGCGTCGGACTCGACCTTGCCGTGCTCGCTCGTGACGATCTTGGCGAGCTCGTGCTTGCGGGCGGCGAGCAGCTCGCGGAAGGCGAACAGCACCCGCGTCCGGCCGGCCAGCGACGTCCCGCGCCAGCCCGGCAGCGCCGCCTTGGCCGCGGCGACGGCGGCTTCGACCTCGGCGTCACCGGCGAAGTCGACGTGGGCCCGGACCTGCCCGGTGGCGGGGTCGAACACCTCGCCCGACCGCGCGGCGGTCCCGGTGAACGGCTTGCCGTCGATCCAGTGGCTGATGCGGTCGGTCACGGCACGCGCTCCTTCGCTCGGGGACTTCCCCTGCGAGTCTCCGGGCACCCGCCACGCCAACGCCATCGACAACGTGTACGTCAGTCGGCTCCCGGCCGTACAGTCTGTCCCTGCCGATCAGACCCTCAGACCCGAGGAGCCATGTACCCGACCGTCGCCGAGGTGCTCGCGCTGCCCGTGCTGCGCCAGGGCCGTCCCCACGTCGTCGCGGGCTCGGCCGGGCTCGACGCGCCGGTGCGCTGGGCGCACGTGGCCGAGGTGGCCGACATCGCGCACCTGCTGCGCGGTGGCGAGCTGGTGCTGACCACCGGCGTCGCGCTGCCCGACGACGGCGCGGCGCTCGCCCGGTACGTCGCCGACCTGGCCGGGGTCGGCGCCGCCGGCCTGGTGATCGAGCTGGTCCGGCACTGGAGCGACAAGCTGCCCGCCGCGCTGGTCGAGGCGGCCGAGGCGCACGGCCTGCCGCTGGTCACGCTCTCGCGCGAGACGCGGTACGTGAGCGTCACCGAGGCGGTGAACGGCCAGATCGTCGACGCCCAGGTCGCCGAGCTGCGGGCCGCCGAGCGGGTGCACGAGACGTTCACCGCGCTGACCGTCGCCGGTGCCGAACCCGGCGTCGTGCTGGGCGAGGTCGCCCGGCTGACCGAGCAGCCGGTGGTGCTGGAGACGCTGTCGCACGAGGTCCTGGCCTACGACGCGGCCGGCGCCGACCCCGGCGAGCTGCTCACCGGCTGGCCCGCTCGCTCCCGCGTGGTCCAGCTCGGCGAGCGGACCGGCTACCACCCCGGTTCGGGCTGGCTGGTCACCGTGGTCGGCGCGCGCGGGCACGACTGGGGGCGGCTGGTCGTCGTCTGCGCCGACCCGCCGCCGCACCGCCACCGGGTGGTCGCCGAGCGGGCCGCGTCCGCGCTGGCCGTGCACCGGCTGGTCGCCAAGGATTCCGACGGGCTCGAGCGGCAGGCCCACCGCGCGGTGCTCACCGAGCTGCTCGCGTCGCCGGCGCCGTCGGCGGAGCTGCTGGCGCGGGCTTCGGCGCTGGCCGTGCCGCTCACCGGGCGGCAGCTGGTCGGGCTGGCGGTGCGGCCCAAGCTGATCGGCCACCGGCCGGCGCTTTCCACCCCGCCGGTGGTGCGTGAGCTGGCCGAGGCGACGGTACTGGCCGCGCGCCGGGCGAAGGTGGCGGCGCTGGTGGCGACCGACGAGCTCGGGGTGCGGGCGCTGATCGCGCTGTCCCCGGAGGCGAACGCCGACACCGTGCTGCACCGGCTCGCCGGCGACGTCCGCGAGGCCCGGGGCAGCGCGCCGGGCGTGCTCGCGGTCGGCACGACGGTGACGTCGCCGGCCGAAGCGGGCCGGACGCTGCACGAGGCCGGCCAGGTCGCGGCGGCGGCGCTCGGCGCGGGCGTCGAGCGCGTGCTGCACCGGCTGTCCGACGTCCGGCTGCGCGGCCTGCTGCACCTGTTGTCGGGCGACGAGCGCGTGACGGCGTTCGCCCAGCGCGAGCTGGGTCCGCTGCTGCAGCGCGACGCCGCGGCCGGGAGCCGGCTCCTCCAGGCGCTGCGGCACTACTGCGAGCACGGCGGCAACAAGTCGGCGGCGGCCGCGGCGGCCCACACTTCGCGGACGGCGTACTACCAGCAGCTCGCCCGGATCGAGCAGGTCCTCGGCGTCCGGCTGGAGGACCCGGAGTCGATGCTCTCGCTCTACGTCGCGTTGCTGGCCTTGGACCTCACTCGGACGAGCGAAGAAGACTCACCCGGACGAGGAACACAGTGATCGGCCCCGGGCTGCCGATGGAACCGATATGGCCCTCCTCCCCCTTGCTGCCTGCGTGCTGAGCCTGAGCTGCCTCGCGCCGGCGCAACCCCCGGCGTCGACCCTGCAGCTGACCAGCCACGACACCGCCAACCGCATCGGCTCGGTCGTCCTCACCTGCGAGCCGGCGGGCGGCACGCACCCGAAGCACGACAAGGCGTGCGCGGTGCTGTCGAGCGCCGGCGGCGACTTTTCCCGGATCAACGCGCGGCACCAGGCGTGCACGCTGATCTACGCCCCGGTCGACGTCACGGCGGTCGGCACCTGGCGCGGCAAGCCGGTGTCGTTCCACACGACGTACCCGAACCGCTGCGCGGCCGACCGCGACTCGGACGACGTCTTCGCCTTCTGACGTCCGGACACGCGGCAGCCGCCGGGCCGCCCCCACGACGACCCGGTGGCTACCGCGCGACGTTCTTAACTACGCACAGCGACGCGGTTCGGTTCAGTGACAGCTGCCGAGAGGTACGTCACGCGCCGCTGACCGGCTCAGGTTCCAGGCGGGCCAGCCGTCCGCCGGGTCGCCGTCGAGGACCTGGCGCAGCACGCACGTGCGCAGGGGTTCCGGCAGCCGCGCCGAAACCACCGGGACGACGTCGGCGGAGAACCCGGCGAGGTACCGGTGGTCCAGGGGTTTTCCGGCGGCGGCGCGGTCGAGGTTGGCGTCGGCGATCAGCCGTTCGGGATCCAGGACGGCGAGCACGAGCAGCGCCGCGGCGGCCGTGCCGATCGCCGCGCGGGGCAGCCACGCCGAGCGCAGCTTCACCAGCGACGCGCAGACGAGCACGAACACCCCGCCGAACCAGAGTTCGCAGACCTCGACGAGCAGGCGCAGCACGGTGAAGCCGTACGCTTCCTGGTAGGTCCACATGCGACTCAACGCGGAGCCGACGAGCACCAGGCTCAGCACGCTGAGCGCCCCGAGCAGGACGCGCTGGCGAAGCCGGTCGGCCTTGGTCACGTCCGGCGCCCAGCGCAGGGCCGCGCCGACGATCGCGAGGGTCAGCACGGTGACGGCGCACAGCTGCCAGAAGCCGCTGCGGGCGTACTCCGCCGACGTCAGGCCGCTGGTGCGCAGGACGTACTCGGTGCCACCGAACAGCACGACCAGCCGGACGCCGACGAACACGCTGAACAGCAGCACGAGGACACCGAGCGGGACTGTCCACTCCAGACCGTACTTGTCCCGGTGCGGACGTTCGGCGGACGCGCGGTGCGGTGGCGCGGCGAGGAAGTAACACGCCCCGGCGACGAGCAACGCGACGACGGCGAACACCCCGAGCCACCGCGCGAGGGTAGCGAAGCTGAGATCGGGGATCATGGCGTTGACGACGGCGGCGAAGGCGGCGTCGGCGCTGGCGAGCAGGGGCACGAAGACGGCGACGAGCGCGGCGGCGGCCAGCACGGCGAGCGCGATCCGCCGCGCGACCCCGTCGCGGCGGGCGGTGAAGCGGCCCACCCCGCGGCCCGCCCAGGGGATGGCGCGCAGGGCTTCGAGCGGGACGGCGAGCACGTCGTAGAGGACGGAGTGGACGGTCCGCGCCCCGACGACGGCGAGCGACCCGGTGCCGAAGGCGCCGAGCACGCAGAGGACGAACAGCCACTCCGACGCCCGGACGGCGCCCATCGCGAGGAGCGCGAGGGTGAGCCCCGCCCAGGTGGCGTTGACCCAGGTGAAGGGACTGTCGCCGCCATCGCCCCGCGACCGCCGATCGGCGACGAAGACAGCGACGACGACGGCCAGCCCGGAGAGGAACCACCCGGCCCCGGGCCGGTCGACGGGCAGCAGGAGCGCACCGGCAACGCCGGCCAGGGTGGCGGCGGGCAGCACGGCGGGAGGAAGCGGAACAACGGCGGACTTGGGCGGCGGGAGAGGGCGCATGAGGACAGGTGGCGCGGCCACGGCAACGCCACCGGCCGGGCTCACCGGCACGGCATCGCCACCCGCAGCCGCTCGCGCGCTCGCCCCCGCGCCACCCGCCCGCGAGCGACCGCCCACCGCAGCGCCGGCCCGACCCACCGCGCCGGCGCTCTCCCCGACCACATCACCCGCCGAGCCACGCCGGTCCACCCCGGCCACGGCGCCGGCACGCCCCACGCCGCCGCCTCTCTCCCCGACCACATCTCCCGCAGAGCCACCCGCCCGCGGGCGACCACCCACCGCGCCGCCTTCCTCCCCGACCACCTCACCGGCCGAGCCACGCCGATCGGCCGCCCCGGCCACGGCGCCGGCACGCCCTACCCCGCCACCTCTCCTCCCGACCGCACCTCCCGCAGAGCCACCCGCCCGCGAGCGACCACCCACCGCGCCGCCTTCCTCCCCGACCACCTCACCCGCCGAGCCACGCCGATCCGCCCCGGCCACGGCGCCGGCACGCCCCACCCCGCCGCCTTCCTCCTCGACCACCTCACCCGCAGAGCCGCCCCGGTAGGCCGCCCCGGCCGCAGCGCTCGACCGCTTACCCCGCGGCACCAGCCCCGCATCCCCGATCCTGTTCTTCGGCATCTCGCCTGCTTTCTCCGCGCGAAGCCCCGCCGAGCCGCGCGAGTTCGCGTTCGCAAATACCCGGCGGCGAGCGGACCGCTCGCCGCCGGAAAAGACCTCAGCCCGTCGGCAGCGTCACCCTGATCCGGCTGCCCGGCCCGGCGGACACGACCTCGATCGTCCCGCCGTGCAGCTCCACCGCCCACCGGGCGATCGCCAGCCCGAGCCCCGTGCCCCCGCCCGACGGCCGCTCGCCCCGCGTGAACCGCTCGAACACGCGCTCGCGATCGGCCGGGGAGATGCCCGGGCCCTCGTCGCACACGTCGATCCGCACCTCGCCCGGGCGCGCCTCCGCCAGCACCCGCACCGAACCACCCGCCGGGCCGTGGCGGACCGCGTTCTCCAGCAGGTTCGCCACCACCTGGAACAGCCGCCCGCGATCCGCCACCACGACCACGTCCGGCGGCGAAACCGACACCGAGAACGTCACGCCGCGCACCAAAGCCGCCTCGGAGACGGCCGAGGAAAGCAGCGAAGACAGCGAAAACGACGTCTTGTGCAGCGGGATCGCCCCGGCGTCGAGCCGCGACAGGTCGAGCAGCTCGTCCACCAGCGTCGCCAGCCGCTCGGTCTGCTGCAACGCCGTCTTCAACGTCGCGGGATCGGCGTCCTCGACGCCGTCGACCAGGTTCTCCAGCACCCCGTTCAACGCCGTGATCGGCGTCCGCAGCTCGTGCGACACGTTCGCGATCAGCTCGCGGCGCTGCCGGTCCGCGTCCCCCAGGTCCCCCGCCATCTGGTTGAACGCCCGCGCCAGCGATCCCACCTCGTCGCGGGTGGTCGCGCGGATCCGGCGCGTGTAGTCGCCCTTCGCCATCGCCCGCGCCGCCGCCGTCATCTCGCGCAGCGGCCGCGTCATCCCGTGCGCCAGCACCTGCGACAACACCAGCGCCAGCACCATCGCCGTGATCGTCGTCTTCGGCGGCAGCCAGCCGATCTGCCAGTTGAAGAACGCGAACGCGACCCCACCGGACGCCACCATGAGGATCGCCAGCTTCAGCTTGATCGACCGGATCCGGTCCAGCGGCCGCGGCACGAGGTTCACGCTCCCGCCTCCAACGCGTACCCGACGCCGTGCACGGTCCGGATCAGGTCCGCCCCGAGCTTCCGCCGCAGCGCCTTGATGTGGCTGTCCACCGCCCGGGTGCCCGCGGACGTGCCGTGGACGTCCCAGTCCCACACCTCCGACAGCAGCCGTTCCCGCGGCTGCACCACCCGCGGCCGCCGCGCGAAGTGCACCAGCAGGTCGAACTCGATCGGCGTCAGCTGCGCCGCGACGCCCGCCCGGGCGACCCGCCGCTGGTCGACGTCGATCTCGAGGTCGCCCAGCACGATCCGGGCCCCCGAAGCACCGGCCGAAGACCGCTCCACCCGCCGCAGCAGCGCGTGCACCCGCGCGGTGAGCACCCGCATCGAGAACGGCTTCGTGAGGTAGTCGTCGGCGCCGACCCCCAGCCCGACCAGCATGTCCGTCTCGTCGGCCCGCGCGGTCAGCATCAGCACCGGCACCGGCCGCCGGCCCTGGATCCGGCGGCAGACCTCGAGCCCGTCGAACCCCGGCAGCATGACGTCCAGCACGACGAGGTCCGGCTCCCCGGACGCCTCGGCCGAGACCGCCGCCGGCCCGTCGTGGGCGACGTCCACACTGAACCCCTCGGCCCGCAGCCGGGCCGCGATCGACGCGGCGATCGTGACGTCGTCCTCGACGACCAGCACCCGCCGCCCACCCAGTTCCATGGCCACGACCCTATGCACCCCCGGTGGAGACGGTTCGCGCGAAGTGTGAAGATCCTGTGGAGACGTTTCAGCCGCTTTGCCGGTTCATGACGATCGGTGGTGTGACGCAGGTCATGCACTCCGGCGCCGGTTCGCGCAATCGACAGACTGCACTCCTGATCAGCGAAGAGTGAACAGTCTGCCGTTGCCCCGGTCACAACCGGGCGCGCAGGATTCCGCAATGGCGCCGACACCCGCAGACCAGCGCGTGCACGACGACGGCCGGGTCGAGCTCGACCCCGCCGACGTCCCGTCTCTCGAAGGCAGCCGGTTCTTCAACTCCGAACTGGCACCCGTCCCCGTCGAAAAGCGGACCTGGACCACTTACAACTACTTCGCGCTCTGGATGGGGATGGCGCACAACATCCCCAGCTACGCCCTGGCCGCGTCACTGATCGCGCTCGGCATGAACTGGGTGCAGGCACTGATCACGATCACCATCGGCAACCTGATCGTGCTGGCGCCGATGCTGCTCAACAGCCACGCCGGCACGAAGTACGGCATCCCGTTCCCGGTGTTCGCCCGCGCGTTCTACGGCCTGCGCGGCGCCAACCTGGCCGCGCTGCTGCGCGCGTTCATCGCGTGCGGCTGGTTCGGCATCCAGACGTGGGTCGGCGGTGAGGCCATCTACGTCATCCTCGGCCGGCTGCTCGGCTCGTGGTGGCGTGACTCGTCGGTGATCGCCGGGCAGCACTGGACACTGTGGCTGTCCTTCGTGGTCTTCTGGATCGGGCAGATGCTGATCATCTGGCGCGGCATGGAGGCGGTCCGCCGGTTCGAGAACTGGACGGCGCCGCTGGTGTCGGTCGGCTTCCTGATCATGCTCGGGTACGTGCTGGTCAAGGCGGGCGGGCTCGGTCCGATCCTGTCCGACGGCGGCAAGCTCGGCTGGGGCCCGGACTTCTGGAAGGTGTTCGCGCCGTCGCTGATGGCGATGATCGCGTTCTGGTCGACGCTCTCGCTGAACATGCCGGACTTCACGCGCTTCGGCGGCAGCCAGCGCAAGCAGGTCCGCGGCCAGATCCTCGGCCTGCCCACCACGATGACGTTCATCGCGATCGTGGCCATCCTGACGACGTCGGGCGGGCACGTCCTCTACGGCGAGGACATCTGGGACCCGGCGCAGCTGGCCGACAAGTTCACCAGCCCGGTCGTGGTCGTCGTCGCGCTGGTCGCGCTGGTGCTGGCCACGATCTCGGCGAACCTCGCGGCCAACGTCGTCAGCCCGTCCTACGACTTCTCGAACGCCTTCCCGAAGAAGATCACGTTCGCGGTCGGCGGCGGGATCACCGGCGTCATCGGCATCCTCATCCAGCCGTGGCGGCTGTACTCCGACCCGAACATCTACATCTTCGCCTGGCTCGGCTTCTACGGCGGCCTGCTCGGCGCGGTCGCCGGGGTGCTCGTCGCGGGCTACTGGGTGATCGCCCGCACGAAGCTGCGTCTCAAGGACCTCTACACACCCGATGGGGTGTATTGGTTCAGTGGCGGCTGGAACTGGCGCGCGTTGGTCGCGACGCTGGTCGGAGCCGTTCTCGCCGTCGGTGGTGCCTATGGTGGCCCCTTCCCCGACAGCGGCCTGATCCCGTTCCTCAAGCCCCTTTACGACTACAACTGGGTGGTCGGCTTCGTCGGCGCGTTCGTCGTCTTCGCCGCCCTGTCGGTATCCGCTAACAAGGAGGAAGCAAGTGAGCGTCGTCCGAGCCGGATTGATCCAGCAGCGGTGGACGGGTGACAAGGAGTCCATGATCAAGGCGGCCCTCGACCACATCGCCACCGCCGCCTCGCAGGGCGCGCAGGTCGTGTGCCTGCAGGAGCTGTTCTACGGGCCGTACTTCTGCCAGGTGCAGGACACCGACTACTACTCCTACACCGAGGGCATCCCGGACGGGCCCACCACGAAGCTCATGCAGGAGGTGGCCGAGCGCCACGGCGTCGTGCTGGTCGTGCCGATGTACGAGGTCGAGCAGCCCGGCGTGTACTACAACACCGCCGCGGTGATCGACGCCGACGGCACCTACCTCGGCAAGCACCGCAAGAACCACATCCCGCAGGTCAAGGGCTTCTGGGAGAAGTTCTACTTCCGCCCCGGCAACATGGGCTACCCGGTGTTCGACACCGCCGTGGGCCGCATCGGCGTCTACATCTGCTACGAGCGGCACTTCCCGGAGGGCTGGCGCGCGCTGGGCCTGGCCGGGGCGAAGATCGTGTTCAACCCGTCGGCGACCAGCCGCGGCCTGTCGCAGTACTTGTGGCGGCTGGAGCAGCCGGCGGCCGCGGTGGCCAACGAGTACTTCGTCGGCGCGATCAACCGCGTCGGCGTGGAACCGCTGGGCGACAACGACTTCTACGGCCAGACGTACTTCGCCGACCCGCGCGGGCAGCTGATCGGCGACGCCGCGTCCGACACCGACGACGAGGTCGTCATCCGCGACCTCGACATGACGCTGCTCGACGAGGTCCGGGACCTGTGGGCGTTCTACCGCGACCGCCGGCCCGACACCTACGGCCCCCTCACGGAGGCCTGATGACCACGCTCATCACGGGCGGCCAGGTCGTCTCGCCGTCGGGTGCGCTTTTGGCGGACGTCCTCGTCGACGGCGAGACCATCGCCGCCGTCGGGGCGCCCGGCACGCTGTCCGGCGACGAAACGATCGACGCCACCGGCAAGTACGTGCTGCCCGGCGGCATCGACGCGCACACGCACATGGAGATGCCGTTCGGCGGCACGCACTCGGTCGACACGTTCTCCACCGGCACCACGGCGGCGGCGTGGGGTGGCACGACCACGATCATCGACTTCGCCGTGCAGGCCAAGGGCACCTCGCTGCTGTCCACCATGGACAAGTGGCACACCAAGGCCGACGGCAACTGCGCCATCGACTACGGCTTCCACATGATCGTCAGCGACGTCAACGACCAGTCGCTGAAGGAGATGGAAGCCTGCGTCGACGCCGGCGTCGGCAGCTTCAAGATGTTCATGGCGTACCCCGGGGTGTTCTACTCCACGGACGGGGAAATCCTGCTCGCGATGCAGAAAGCCCGCGAAATCGGCGCTACGATCATGATGCACGCGGAAAACGGCATCGCGATCGATCAGCTGGCGGCGCAGGCTGTGGCGGACGGGAACACCGACCCGGTGCAGCACGGTCTGACCCGGCCACCGGAACTGGAAGGAGAAGCGACATCGCGGGCGATCCAGCTCGCGAAGGTCACCGGCTCGCCGTTGTACATCGTGCACCTGTCGGCGTCGCAAGCGCTGGCGGCGGTGGCGGAAGCGCGTAACGACGGTCAAAACGTCTTCGCGGAGACGTGCCCGCAGTACCTCTACTTGTCCATTGAGGACTTGGCGAAGCCCGGCTTCGAGGGCGCGAAGTACGTCGCTTCGCCACCGCTGCGGGAGAAGTCGCACCAGGCCGACCTGTGGCGCGGGCTGCGGACCAACGACCTGTCCGTGGTGTCCACCGACCACTGCCCCTTCTGCTTCAAGGACCAGAAGGAGCTGGGGCGTGGCGACTTCCGGGCCATCCCGAACGGGATGCCGGGTGTCGAGCACCGGATGGACCTGCTGCACCAGGGCGTCGTCGCCGGCGAGCTGACGCTCGGCCGCTGGGTCGAGACGTGCTCGGCGACACCCGCGCGGATGTTCGGGCTGTACCCGCGCAAGGGTGTCATCGCGGCGGGATCGGACGCGGACATCGTGATCTACGACCCCACGGCCAAGCAGACGCTGTCCGCGGAAACGCACCACATGAACGTGGACTACTCGGCGTACGAAGGGTTCGAGCTGACCGGCCGGGTGCACACCGTGCTGTCCCGCGGGCGCGTGGTCGTGTCGCCGGACGGGTTCACCGGGTCGACGTCGCACGGCAAGTTCCTGTCCCGCTCGCTGAACCAGTACCTGAACTGAGGACGCCATGGACTTCGGGATCGTGCTGCAGACGGATCCGCCCGCCCGGGACGTCGTGCGGCTGATGAAGGACGCCGAGGACGCCGGGTTCCGCTACGGCTGGACGTTCGACTCCTGCGTTCTGTGGCAGGAGCCGTTCGTCATCTACTCGGCGATCCTCGCGGCCACGTCGTCCCTCGTGGTGGGGCCGATGGTGACCAGCCCCGGCACGCGCGACTGGTCGGTGATGGCGTCGACGTTCGCCACGCTCAACGACATGTACGGCAACCGCACGGTCTGCGGCATCGGCCGCGGCGACTCCGCGCACCGCGTGGTCGGGAAGCCACCGTCCACTTTGGCCACGGTCCGCGACTGCATGCGGGTGGTGAAGGACCTCGCCGAAGGCCGCGCGGTGGAGATGAACGAGACCACCGTGCAGATCCCGTGGATCCGCAACGGCCACCTCGAGATGTGGATGGCCGGCTACGGGCCGAAGGCGCTGAAGACGGTCGGAGAGCACGCCGACGGCTTCATCCTCCAGTGCGCGGACCCGGCGATCGCACGCTGGACGATCGGCGCGGTCCGCGACGCGGCCCGGGCGGCGGGCCGCGACCCGGGTGGCATCACGATCTGCGTCGCGGCCCCGGCGTACGTCGGCGAAGACCTGCCGCACCAGCGCGAACAGCTGCGCTGGTTCGGCGGGATGGTCGGCAACCACGTCGCGGACCTGGTGGCGCGCTACGGCTCGTCGGGCGCGGTGCCGCGCGAGCTGACCGACTACATCCGCGAGCGGGAGGGCTACGACTACAGCCACCACGGCAAGGCGGGCAACCCGTCGACGGAGTTCGTCCCCGACGAGATCGTCGACCGCTTCTGCCTGCTGGGCCCGCCTTCGGCGCACGTCGAACGGCTGCAGGAGCTGGCGGAGCTGGGCGTGGACCAGTTCTCGCTGTACCTGATGCACGACGACCGCGAGGCGACCCTGGCGTCCTACGGCGCGCAGATCATCCCGAAGCTCACCGCGTAGGGCCCGCCCAAACGCCCCAATGTGGCGTTGGGTGCGTCCAGCGCACCCAATGTGGCGTGGGGGGGGGGGGGGGGTCGGCCCCCCCCCCCCCCCCCGGGGGGGGGGGGGGGGGCCCCCCCCCCCCCCCGGGGGGGGGGGGGGGCCCCCCCCCCCCCCCACGCCACATTGGGGCGCATGGGGCCCGCGGTGAGGTTCGCCCTACCCCGGTTCCGGGGGTGCGCACCAGCGCGCCCCCGGTCCCGGCGGCGGGACCATCGGAGCATGAACTTTCCGAAACTCCGTGCTGCGCTGGCTCTGGGGGCCGCCGCGGGTGTGGTGGCGTTGAGCGCGCCCGCAGCAGAGGCGGGCTCCGCCGGAATCGTCTGGGAATCCGCGTGCGCCACCGGATACCAGTGTGGCCACCTCGACGTCCCGATGTCCTATCAGGACCCTTCCGCCGGCACCGTGTCGATCGCCGTCGGCCGGCTGCCCGCCACCGACCAGGCCCACAAGCTGGGCACCATCTTCTACAACCCCGGCGGACCCGGCTCGTCCGGCCGCCTCGCGCCCGCGTTGACACCTTTCCTGCACGAGCGTTACGACATCGTCGGGTTCGACCCGCGCGGTGTCGGCGCCAGCTCGAAGATCCACTGCTTCACCGATCCTTCGCAACTCGAGGTGCTGCAACGGGCGCTCGGCACTTTCCCGTTGACGCGCGCGGCCGAACAACAGCAGATCGCGGACACGAAGACCGTCACCGACCTCTGCGAGCAGAACGGAGGACCGCTCGCGAACCACTTATCGACCGGCACCATCGCCCGCGATCTCGACCGGCTGCGGGCGGCGTTCGGCGAACAGAAGCTGCGGTACTACGGGAAGTCGTACGGCACTTACCTCGGTGAGACCTACGCCAACCTGTTCCCCGGCCGCGTCGGCTCGCTGGCGCTCGACGCCGTCGACGACCCGATGCGCTGGGCGAGCGGCACCGGCCCGATGAGCTACCGCCTGCGCGGCTACGAAGACGGCCCGCGTGCCATCCAGTCCTTTTTGGACGCCTGCGCGGCGCGCTGCCCCTTCGACTACAACGCGATCCTCGACCGCCTCGAAGCCGGCCCGATCACGGTGACGGACACCGCGGGCCAGCAGGTCGTCGTCACCTACCAGAGCGCGATCGCGCAGATCCACGACTACCTGACCGACGCCCAGGCCGCGCCACAGCTGGCGGCGTTCCTCCAGGCACTGGCGGACCCCGCGTCCCGAGCGCCGGTGTCCGCGGGTGGCCTGCCGGACGTCGACTCCCTGCTGGGCGGCGGCGCCACGCTCTGCTCGGACGCGGCGAACCCGCGTGATCCGGCCGTGTGGTGGGACTACGCCCGGCGCGCGGACCAGGTCGGCCGCGGCTTCGGCCGGTACGACGTCTACAAGACGCTGCCGTGTGCGACCTGGGACGTCGCCGACACCGGCCGGTACGCGGGTCCGTGGAACCGGCCGACCGCGCCGGTGCTGCTGCTCGCCAACCGCCAGGGTGACTTGGAAACACCGTATGCCGGGGCGCAGCGGACCGAAAAGCTGCTCGGCAACGCCCGCCTGCTCACCCTCGACACGTACGGCCACGGTTCGCGGGGCAAGAGCGCGTGCGTCGACGCCTGGCTCGACCGCTACTTCGCGGCCGGTTCGGTGCCGGCCCGGGGCACGGTCTGCGCACCGGACCGGGGCCCCTTCGACTGAAGGTAGGCCATCGCCGCTTCGGGATCCCCGAGCCAGCCTTCGTAGTCGGCCGGGTTCTCGAAGAGGTGCGCGAACCGGTGGGCCACTTCGGGAACGCGTTGCGCGGTGTCCAAAGTGGCCAGCACGTGGTCCGGCGGCGGGGCCAGGAGGTCGTTGGTGAAGCGCGTGGCGTGCCGGGCGTGCTGCCAGTAGCGGGCGAAGGCGGCGTGCATGAACTCTTCGTCGAACGGCCGGTCGGCGCGCTCGACGATGGCGTCCTGGTAGGCCCGGGCCGCGCGGGCGGCCATGTTGGCGCCCTGGCCGCCGACCGGGTCGTTGGTCACCGCGGTGTCGCCCATCGCGAGGACCTTCGCCCCGGACGGCAGGGTGCCGACCGGGTGGCGCACGACCGGCGTGATCCGGCCGTGCAGCAGTTCGGTCGGCGCCGCCGGGTGGGCGTTGTCGAGCAGTGCGGCCTGCCACGGGTAGTGCGTGCGCAGGAGCTCGCGGGCGGTCTCGTAGTGCTGGTCGACGTCGGTGACGCCGTCCCAGACGTCGGTCGGGCCGCCCGGGTGGCCGAAGAAGCCGATGCCGTGCACGGGGCCGTGGACCGAGAGCACGGGCAGCAGGAAGAACTCGCCGGCCGGGGCCATGCCGAAGGTGAGGCCGGGCACGGCGTCGAGCGTGCCGGCGACGTAGAGGATGCCGATGGCGCGCTGCGGTTCGCGGTAGGGCGAGCGGTCGTCGTCGCGCGGGAAGAGCGCGTCGAACTGCGGCCCGCGCCCGGCGGCGACGATGAGCAGGTCGACCTCGCGAGCGTGTTCGTCGAGATCGGCCGGAGTGACACGGCCAATCCAGGTGTCACCACCCAGGCGATCGAACTCCGCCATCCAGTCGGCGACCTTGACCCGCTGGTCGACGGACTGCGCGGGCCGGTCGAGGGCGGCGCGCCAGGCGATGGCGGGCGCCACGCCTTCACCGGCGGCGGCGAAGTCGACCTCACCGATGGGCGGGGCCGCCCAGAAGTCGATGCCGAGCTCGCGTTCCCGCTGGAGGGCGGGCTGGAAGACGCACTGGTTGGAGACGAGCCGGCCGCCCCGCACGTCTTCGGCGGCACGCTCGGCGAAGACGGTGACGTCGTAACCGAGTTGCCGCAGCCCGATGCCGAGGACGAGCCCCGCTTGCCCCGCTCCGACGATCCCGATCCGCCGCATGGCCGCCCCTCCCCCGGAAAACCCTTTGCTGCCAACGTACTCGTTTTCGGCAAACGGGCACCGCCCGATCGGGCGGCCGCTAGGGTGGGCCGGTGACGGAACCACCGAAGGGATTCGACCGCACACTCCTCCTCCGCGACGGCCGCCGGGTCCGGGTCCGCCCCCTCACCCCGGCCGACGCCCCGGAGCTGGGCGAAGCGATCCGCAACGCGGACCCGGAGACGCTGCGCAGACGGTTCTGCGGCTCGGCCCCCAGGGTGACGCCGAAGTTGCTGGAACGCCTGACGGTGCTGGACTACGAGCGCCGGTTCGCCCTGGTGGCCCGTGCCCTGGAGGGCCCGGGGGTGGCGGTGGCCCGCTACGAGGCAACGGGCCGGCGCATGGCGGAGGTGGCGATCGCGGTGGCCCCGGGCTGGCGCCGGGTAGGGCTGGCGTCGGCCCTGCTGCACATGCTGGGGCTGGCGGCACTGGAGCGAGGCTTCGACCGCTTCACGGCGGTGTATTCGGCGGACAACCGTCCGGTGGCGGAGCTGATGGACTACGCGCGTGGGCGCAAGGTGATCGCGGAGGGGGTGGCGGAGGCGGAGGTCCGGCTGCGGGACCACCCGGAGGCGCCGCCCGTGGTCGTCTCGGAGCCGGCTTTTTCGTTTTTTCAGCGGAGTCCGTAACAACGCGGGCGAGCGCACCGATCCAGGCCGGGCACCTCGTTCCCCGCAACAGAACGGCACCGGTATGGACATCGCGGAGCGCGCCCAGGCACTCGCCCTGAAGATCCGCAAGCACAAGGACGGCATCGAGACCGAAGAGGCGACGAAGAACGCCTTCGTGATGCCGTTCATCAGCACCGTTCTCGGGTACGACGTGTTCAACCCGGCCGAGGTGATCCCCGAGTTCACCGCGGACGTGGGCGAGGCGAGAAGATCGACTACGCGATCGTGCACGACGGCCAGGTGCAGGTGCTGGTCGAGGCCAAGAAGATCAACGACCCGCTCCGCCTCGAGCACGCGTCGCAGCTCTTCCGCTACTTCGCCGTCACGAACGCCCGGATCGCGATCCTGACCAACGGCCAGGTGTACGAGTTCTACACCGACCTCGAGGCGCCGAACCGGATGGACGCCAAGCCGTTCCTGGTCCTGGACTTCGCCGACATCGACGACACTCTCCTGCCCGAACTCGCCAAGCTCACCAAGGAGTCCTTCGACCTCGACTCGGTCATCAGCGCCGCCGGCGAGCTCAAGTACATCGGCCAGCTCAAGCGCATCCTCGCGGCGCAGTTCAAAGAACCCGAGGACGAATGGGTGAAGTTCCTGACGACGCGGGTCTACGAGGGCGCGTTCACCCAGCGGGTCCGGGAGCAGTTCGGCCCGCTGGTGGCCAAGGCGACGAGCCAGTTCCTGAACGAGCAGGTCAACGACCGGCTGAAGAGCGCGCTCGGCGGGCCCGACTCCTACGTCAGCGTGTCGGCCGGCACGCCGCAACCCGAGCAGCCGCAGCCTGCCGCCGAAACCGCCGAAGTCCCCGAAGGCGAGCGCGTCGTCACGACCGAGGAGGAGCTCGAGGGCTACCGGATCGTCCGCGCGATCGTCTGCGCCGACGTGCCGGCCGCCCGGGTCGCGGCCCGGGACACCCAGACCTACTTCGGTGTCCTCCTCGACGACAACAACCGCAAGCCGATCGCGCGGTTGTGGTTCAACCGGTCGAAGAAGTACCTCGGCGTGTTCGACGAGAACAAAGCCGAAACCCGGCTGCCGATCACGAGTGTCGAGGACATCTACCAGCACGCCGGGCACCTGCGGGCCACGGTGGCGAGGTACCTGAGCCCCGCTCAGTCCACCAGCGCCTGGTAGACCAGCTGCCTCAGCTGCGGCCTCAGCCGATAAGTACTCGACGGCAACAGCTGCGTGTAGAACCCGACGGTCAGATCCTCATCCGGATCCACCCAAAAAGCGGTGGAAGCCGCCCCGCCCCAGGCGAACTCTCCCGCCGAAGACAGCGTCCGTGCCTTCACCGGGTCCTCCAGCACCGAGAAGCCCAGCCCGAACCCGTGCCCGTCGAACGGCATCTCCGCGAACAACGGGCGGCCGAAGGCCTCCAGGTCCACGTGGCCCGGCAGGTGGTTGCTCGCCATCAGCGCCACCGTGCGCGGGGACAGCAACCGCACGCCGTCGAGTTCTCCGCCCCGCACCAGCATCTCCGTGAACCGCCAGTAGTCCGAGGCCGACGACACCAGGCCGCCGCCGCCCAGGAAGCAGTCCGGGCGGGATGTGCCCAGCTTGCCGAACGCGTCGTTGCGGACCGCGCGACCGGAAGACGCCACGTACAACGCAGCCAGGCGCGAAAGGGAAGAAGCCACGAAGCCCGTGTCCGTCATGCCCAGCGGCGTGAAGATCCGCGACGACAGGAACTCGTCCAGCGGCAGCCCCGACACGACCTCGACGAGCCGGCCGAGGACGTCCGTCGCCACCGAATAGTTCCACTCCGCTCCCGGCTGGAACAGCAGCGGCAGCGAAGCCCACTGCTCGCAGCACCCGGCCAGGTCCAGGCCCGGCGGTGTGCCCCACTCGTGGCCGGCCGCGCGGTACATCGCGTCCACCGGGTGGCCGTGGTGGAAGCCGTAGGTCAGGCCCGCCGTGTGGGTCAGCAGGTGCCACACGCGAATCGGTGCGCGGGCCGGCTCGGTCAGCGGCGCCAGGGCCGACCCCTTGACGAACACCCGCGGCGCTGCGAACTCCGGCAGCCACCGCGAGATCGGGTCGTCCAGCTCCAGCAGGCCCTCTTCGGCCAGCATCATCGCCGCGACCGACGTGATCGGCTTCGTCATCGAGAAGATCCGCCACAGCGTGTCGGTCTCCACCGGGAGCCCGGCTTCGACGTCGCGGTGCCCGCCGCGGCCGACGTGCACGATCCGGCCGTGCCTGCTCACCACCGCCAGCCAGCCCGGCAACCGGCCGTCCTCGACGTACCGGTCGAAATGGGTGTCCAGCCGGGCGAGCCGGTCCGCGTCGAAGCCGGCTTCGGCCGGGTCGACGTCCACCTTCAGTTCTGCCATCCCGCGAGGTTACTTTTCGCGCGCCCGTTCGGCCGCTTTCTCCTCGCGCCAGGCCTCGTCGTTCTTCCCGACGCGCCAGTACCCCGAAATCGACAGCAGGTCGCGGCGCATCCCGCGCTCGTCGAGCAGGTACCGCCGCACGTCGCGGACGAACCCCGCTTCCCCGTGCACGAACGCCTGGACCACGCCGTCGCGCCACTCCAGCGCGCGCACCGCCGCAGCGACGTCGCCGCCCGCCGACCGGTGCAGCCACGTGATCTGCGCGTCGGCCTTCGTCACCAGGGCCTGTTCCTCGTCGGCGTTCTCGACCAGGATCACGGCCTGCGCCGGGACACCCGCCGGCAGCGCTTCGAGCGACGCCGCGATGGCCGGCAACGCGCTTTCGTCCCCGGCCAGCAGGTGCCAGTCCGCCTCGGCGCCGGGCGCGTAGGCACCGCCCGGCCCCGACAGCAGCAGCTCGTCGCCCGGCTGAGCGGACGCGGCCCACGGGCCGGCGATGCCCTCGTCGCCGTGGTGGACGAAGTCGAAGGTCAGCTCGCCGGCCTGCGGGTCGAACGCCCGGACGGTGTAGGAGCGCATCCGCGGCCAGTGCTCGCGCGGCAGCGTGGCCCGGCACTCCTGGACGTCGAACGGCTCCGGGTACTCGACGCCCGGCACCTTGAACAGCACCTTGACGTACGCGTCGGTGAACGCGTTGGGCGTGAAATCGGCGATGCCGTCGCCGCCCGCGACGATCCGGATCATGTGCGGGGTGAGCCGCTCGGTGCGCAGCACCCGCAGCCGCACCGCGGGACGCCCGGACCGACGGGGTGCTTCAGCCATCGACAACTCCAACGCAGATTCCACGCACTAAGCCTTACCTAACTCAGCCTACGCGCCGACGCCACCGCCCTCCTTCCCGCACGTGACTAGTTCCTCGAGCAGCCGGGCAAAAGCGACAGCCGTCCGCGCCCGGAAGCCGATGAAGAAGCGGTTGGCCGGCGGGACACCCCAGCGGCCCCAGGACGCGGCGTTGACCACGCGGTGCTCGACGCGCGCCCCCGCCGGGTCGGCCGTGACGCGGTATTCGCCGCGGTACCACCAGCCGCCCTGCACCGCGAGGAACCCCCGCTCGCGGTCGACCTCCGTCCGCATCGGGTACGGCCCCCCGGTCACCCGCCGCAGGACCTCCTCGAACACTTCCGCGGGCGGCCGCGCGACGACCCCCGACACCTCCGCAAGCGTTTTCACCCGCGCGGATCCGAGACGCGCGTGTTCTGGAACGCGGTGATCAGCCACTCGCCGCCCTCCTGGACGAGCACGAAGCTCACCGTCGATTCGCGTCCCTCGTCGGTGGTGTCCGCGCCGGTGAGCGACGAGCCCCCGCCCACGACGACCACGGCGACGTCCGGGCGGACGAACCGGACCTTGGCCCTCGCGTCGAGCCCGCCGGTCAGCTTCGACCCTTTCAGCGGCCCCTCGAACAGGGCGCGGTGTGAGCTTTCGATCGCCTCCCGGCCCGGGAAGTTCATCCCGAAGAACGTGACGTAGTCCGCGTCCTCGGTGAAGAGCCGGCCGTAGGCGGTGGCGTCGGCGGAGTTCCAGGCGTCGGTGAGCCGGCCGAGCACGGCGCGGACGTCGGCTTCGGCGGTGGTGGTGGTCATGAGATCCCCTTTCGCGAACGTCGTTCGTTCGACGAACACAGTTCTACTTACGAACGGCGTTCGCGTCAAGTACAGTGTTCGCGTGACCGTTCCCCCTCCGCCGTGGCGCAGCACCCCTCGTCGTCGCGCCGCGAAACCCGCGCTGTCCCAGGACCTGATCGTCAAGACGGCCCTGGAGATCCTGGCGAAGGAGGGCCTCGACGCCGTCACGATGCGGCGGGTCGCCCAGGAGCTCGAGACGGGGCCGGCGTCGCTCTACGCGCACGTGTCCAACAAGGACGAGCTGGCGGAGCTGATGCTCGACGCCGTGCTGGCCGAAGCGCCGGTCCCGGAGCCGGACCCGGCCCGCTGGGACGAGCAGGTGAAGGAGCTGGTCCGCGGCCAGATCCGGGTGATGGTCGCGCACCCCGGGATCGCGCGCGTGGCGTGGGACATCGCCGTGCCGGTCACGCCGAGCTCCCTGCGGCAGGGCGAAGCGATGCTGGCCGTGCTGCGCGCGGGCGGCCTGACGCTCAGGCAGGCGACCTTCGCGGGTGACGCGCTGTCGTTGTACGCCAAGGCGTACGCCTACGAAGCGAGCGGCTGGACCTGGGGCGACATCGACGAAGCGGAGACGGCGAAGCGCGGCGAGCAGATGGTCGCGTACATGCGCTCACTGCCCGCCGACGCGTTCCCGAACATGCTGCGCATCGGCGAGTTCTTCTCCGCCGAAACGGCGACCGAACGCCTCGAGTTCGCCCTCGACGTCTACCTCGCGGGGCTGAAGGTCGTGGCGGCGAAGAACTAGGGCGCCAGGACGATCTTGCCGCGGGTGTGCCGCCGCTCCAGCTCGCGGTAGGCGTCGTGGACCTCGGCCAGCGGGTAGACCCGCGCGATCGGCACCTCCAGCAGCCCCTTGCCGATCAGCAGGCTCAGCTCGCGCAGCACCTCGGCCGACGACGCCGCCGCGTTGCCGTCGGTCTTGACGTTGTACTTCGCCGCGGCCTCGAAGTCGATGACCGTGTCGATCCGCCCGGGGTGGATGCCCAGGTGCAGGGCCAGTTCGACGTACCCGGAGCCGAACGTGTCGACGAACGCGTGGACACCCTCCGGCGCCGCCTCGCGAATTCGCTCGAGGACGCCCTCGCCGTAGGAGACCGGGACGACGCCCAGCGAGCGCAGCCATTCGTGGTTGGCTTCGCCGGCCAGGCCGATCACCTTCGCGCCGGTCAGCTGGGCCAGCTGCACGGCGAGCGAGCCCACGCCGCCCGCGGCGCCGGACACGACGACCGTCTCGCCTTCGCGGGCGCAGACCGCGCGCACCGCCGCGTAGGCCGTGGTCCCGGCGACGAACAGCGCGCCCGCCGCCTCCCAGGACACCCCGTCCGGCCGCGGCGTGAGGTTCGCGGCCTCCGCCACGACGAAGTCGGCGTGGCTGGAGCGCGTCTCGACGAAGCCGATCACCTCGTCGCCGACCGCGATCTCCTCGACGCCCTCGCCGAGCTCGGCGACGACGCCGGCGAAGTCGCTGCCCTGACCGGACGGGAAGGTCGCGGGGAACCGCTCGTGCAGGAAGCCCCGGCGGATGGCGGCCTCACCGGGGTTGATCCCGGCGGCCTGGACTTCGACGAGCACCTGACCCGGCCCCGCGACGGGCAGGGCGACGTCCTCGACGCGCAGGACATCCACGTCGCCGTACTGGTCGAACCTGATCGCGCGCGCCATGGAGGCCTCCTCTAAGTCGTTGCTCGATACAAGCAACGACCGGGTGCCGCGATTTAATCCCGTCAGCCCGCCAGGCGCCGGACCACGCCGTCGGCCAGCAGGCGGCCGCGGTCGGTGAGCACCGCGCGGCCCCGGGTGTCCAAAGCGGACGGATCGAGCAGGCCTTCGGCGGCCGCGGCCCGCGCTTCGGCCAGCCCCGGCTCGTCCAGGACATCGAGCGGCAGCCCTTCGGCGACGCGCAGTTCGAGCATGATCCGTTCGAGGTGCTGGTCGTCGTCGGTGAGCACCTCGCGTCCGCCCGCGGGCGAGTCACCGGCGGCGAGCAGCGCCGCGTAGCGCGCCGGGTGCTTGACGTTCCACCAGCGCACCCCGCCGACGTGGCTGTGCGCGCCCGGACCGGCGCCCCACCAGTCGTCGCCGCGCCAGTAGCCGAGGTTGTGGCGGCAGCGCGCGGCGTCGTCCGCGGCCCAGTTCGACACCTCGTACCAGCGCAGCCCGGCCGCCGACAGCGTCGCGTCGATCATTTCGTAGTCCGCGGCGAGCACGTCGTCGTCCGGCGCGGGCAGCTCGCCGCGGCGGACCCGGCGGGCCAGCGCCGTGCCCTCCTCGACGATCAGCGCGTACGCCGACACGTGGTCGACGCCCGCGGCCAGGACGGCGTCGAGCGTCGCGAGCAGGTCGTCCGGTCGCTCCCCCGGCGTGCCGTAGATCACGTCCAGGTTCACGTGCTCGAAGCCGGCCGCCCGCGCCTCCGCGGCGGCCTGGCCCGGCCGGCCCGGGGTGTGCACGCGGTCGAGGATCTTCAGCACGTGCGGCGCGGCCGACTGCATGCCGAGCGAGACACGCGTGTAGCCGGCCTCGCGGATGCCGGCGAAGAACTCCGGCGACGTCGACTCCGGGTTCGACTCGGTCGTCACCTCGGCGCCCGGGGCCAGCCCGAAGACGTCGCGGACGGCGTCGAGCACCGAGCCGAGGCCGGCCGCGCCGAGCAGCGACGGCGTGCCGCCGCCGACGAACACGGTGTCGACGGCGGGCGGCACGACGAGCACGCGCGCGGCCAGCTCCAGCTCGCGCCGCAGCCCTTCGAGCCAGGACTGCGGCGACGAACCCGAGTCGAGCTCGCCCGCGGTGTAGGTGTTGAAGTCGCAGTAGCCGCAGCGCGTCGCGCAGAACGGGACGTGCACGTACACCCCGAACGGCCGGCTGCCGACGCCCTCGAGGGCGCTTTCGGGCAGCGTGAGGTCGGTCGGGGAATCGGGCATACCCCGATTGTCCCTTACGAAGCCGGGAGGTTCGCCGCCACCCACTCGGGGTCCGGCGCGATCATCTCGATGACGTCGAGCAGCACGCCGTTCGGATCGGCGAAGTAGAAGTGCCGCTGCCCGTAGACCTCGTCGACGACCGGTGTGACGAGCTCCACGCCCGCGTCGGCCAGCCGCTTCGCCTCGGCGGCGGCGTCCTCGACGACGAGCCCGAACGACACCCCCGAGGTCGGCTGCGCGCGGAAGCCTTCGGGGACCGACTCGTGGCCCCGCTGGACGAAGCTGATCTCGTAGCCGGGCGCGCCCGCGTTGATGCTCGCGAACCAGTCCAGCTCGACCGTGACCGGCAGGCCGACCACGTCCTTGTAGAAGCGGGTGGTCGCGGCGACGTCGTCGACCAGGTACCCCGCCCCGAAACCCTTGACCTGCATCCCCAGTTCCTCTCCTCAAACCACTATGTCCGTAGTACTCTAACCGTAGTGGTTTGAATCGGGCAAGGAGGATTTCGTGCGGCAGAACACCGAGCGCCGGACCGCGCTGACGGACGCGGCCATCGAGGTCCTCGCCCGGGACGGCGCGCGCGGGCTCACCTACCGCGCGGTGGACACCGAGGCCGGCGTGCCGCCGGGGACGACGTCGAACTACTTCCGCGACCGCGACCAGTTGCTGGCCGAAGCCGGCGAACGGGTCCACATCAGGCTGTCCGCGCCGGCGGAGGTGCTGGCCGACCCGCGGGCGGAAGAGCCGTCGACCGGCCGGGTCACCGCCCTGCTCGGCGACCTGATGACGCGGCTGACCACCCGCCGCAGCTCCTACCTCGCCCTGCTCGAACTGCGCCTGGAGGCGAACCGGCGTCCCGAGCTGGCGGCGGCCCTGACCGCGACGATGAAGGAGAGCTTCGAGATCAGCGTCGGCTTCCACGAAGCCGCCGGACTGCCCGGCGGCCGGGACGAGGTCCTGCTGCTCTATCTGGCCCTGACCGGCCTCACCGTCGAGCGGTTGACATTGCCCGAAGCCCTCGCCGGGTACACGGACGCGCAGGTCGTGGGCCTGCTGGTCGACCGCATTCTCCCAGGCGAGTGACCCTGCTCCCACCATCCGGGCAGACCTGGACCACATTGTGGGCACGTGACACGCTGGCGCCGTGACTCATGCCGGTGTTCTCCTCGTGGCCCGCCGCCACGTCGACCTCCTGCGGGTCGCGAGCGCCCTCTGCGTACCCGTTCGCTGATTGCCGTCGCCACCACCTGCCACGAATCTGGACAGCCGGCGCCGGAGGAAACCCGCGAGCCGGTGGTCCTCCGCCGCCACGAAAAGCCTCTCGGAGGACGCCGTCATGGCCACGCCCACGCGTCAGACACCCGCCCGCCCCGCGCGCGCCAAGCAGAAGCGCGGTGAGGGGCAGTGGGCGCTCGGTTACCGGGAGCCGCTGAACCCGAACGAGCGGTCCAAGAAGGACGACCACCCGCTCAACGTGCGGGCCCGGATCGAGAACATCTACGCCCACCGCGGGTTCGACGCGATCGACCCGGGTGACCTGCGCGGCCGGTTCCGCTGGTTCGGCCTCTACACCCAGCGCAAGCCGGGGATCGACGGCGGCCGCACCGCGACGCTGGAGCCCGAAGAGCTCGACGACCGCTACTTCATGCTGCGGGTCCGGCTCGACGGCGGGGTGCTCAGCACCGACCAGCTCACGGTCCTCGGCGAGATCTCGCAGGCGTACGCGCGCGACACCGCCGACATCACCGACCGGCAGAACATCCAGTACCACTGGATCCGGATCGAGGACGTGCCGACGATCTGGGCGAAGCTCGAGAACGCCGGCATGACCACGATGGAGGCCTGCGGCGACAGCCCGCGCGTCATGCTCGGCTCGCCGGTCGCCGGCATCTCCGCCGACGAGATCATCGACGGCACCCCGGCGCTGGAGGAGATCAAGCGCCGCTACATCGGCAAGCCCGAGTTCGCCAACCTGCCGCGCAAGTTCAAGACCGCCATCTCCGGCCAGCCCGACGTCGCGCACGAGATCCACGACGTCGCCTTCGTCGGCGTGAACCACCCGGAGCACGGCCCCGGCTTCGACGTCTGGGTCGGCGGTGGCCTGTCCACCAACCCGATGCTCGGCCAGCGCCTCGGCGCCTGGGTGCCGCTCGACGAGGTGCCCGACGTCTGGGAAGGCGTCATCTCGATCTTCCGCGACTACGGCTACCGCCGGCTGCGCTCGCGGGCCCGGATCAAGTTCCTGGTCAAGGACTGGGGCGCCGAGAAGTTCCGGCAGATCCTGCAGGACGAGTACCTCAAGCGGGAGCTGATCGACGGCCCGCCGCCGGTCGACCCGGCCGTGCCGATCGACCACGTCGGCGTGCACCCTCAGGTCGACGGCAAGTCCTACGTGGGCGCGGCGCCGATCGCCGGGCGCGTCTCCGGCGGCACGCTGGTCGCGGTGGCCAAGGCGGCCGAGCGGGCCGGGTCCGCGCGGGTCCGGCTCACCCCGCAGCAGAAGCTCGTCGTGCTGGACGTCCTGCCGGATCAGGTCGCCGGGCTCCAGGCCGAGCTGGCCGAGCTGGGGCTGGAGACGAAGCCCTCGCCGTGGCGGCGCAACGTGATGGCGTGCACCGGGCTGGAGTTCTGCAAGCTCGCGATCGTCGAGACGAAGGCCCGCGCGCAGCAGCTGGTCGCGGACCTCGAGAAGTCCCTCGCGGACATCCAGGACGGCCTCGACACGCCGGTGACCGTGCACCTCAACGGCTGCCCCAACTCCTGCGCGCGGATCCAGACCGCGGACATCGGGCTCAAGGGCCAGATCGTCACCGACGCCGACGGCAACCAGGTCGAGGGCTTCCAGGTGCACCTCGGCGGCGGCCTCGGCCTCGACGCCGGGTTCGGCCGGAAGCTGCGTGGCCACAAGGTGACCGCGGCGGAGCTGACCGGGTACGTCGAGCGCGTCGTGCGGGCGTACGTGGCCGGACGTGAGCCCGGTGAGCGCTTCGCGCAGTGGGCCGCTCGGGCCGAGGAGAGTGCCCTCCAGTGACCGAGCGCGCGACGCCGTTCTACTGCCCCTATTGCGGCGACGAGGATCTGCGGCCGGAAGAGAACGGCGGCTGGCTTTGTTCGGCCTGTCGCCGGGTTTTCTCGGTCAAGTTCCTCGGACTGTCCCTTCCGGAGGTGTCCCGATGACCGCCACTGCCGACTACAAGACGCTCGCCGAGCGCGCGTCGAAAGAACTCGCCGAAGCCACCGCGGACGAAGCGATCCGCTGGACCGTCGACACGTTCGGCGACGACTTCATCGTCGCGTCCAACATGCAGGACGCCGTCCTGATCGACCTCGCCACGAAGGTGAAGTCCGATGTGGACATCCTGTTCCTCGAGACCGGCTACCACTTCCCGGAGACGATCGGCACGCGCGACGCCGTGCAGACGGTCTACCCGGACGTGAAGATCGTCAACGCGCAGGCCGAGCAGAGCGTCGCCGAACAGGACGCGGAGTACGGCGAGAAGCTGCACGACCGCGACCCGACGCTGTGCTGCAACCTGCGCAAGGTCGTGCCGCTGCGCAAGACCCTGGCGAACTACTCGGCATGGATCACCGGCGTCCGCCGCGTCGACGCGCCGACCCGCGCGAACACCCCGATCGTCACCTGGGACGACCGCAACGGCCTGGTGAAGATCAACCCGATCGCGGCGTGGACCGACGACGAGTTCAACGGCTACATCCAGGACCACGGGATCCTCGAGAACCCGCTGGTGTCCATCGGGTTCCTGTCGATCGGCTGCGCACCCTGCACCGCTCGCGTGGAGCCGGGCCAGGACCCGCGCAGCGGCCGGTGGGCCGGGCAGAGCAAGACCGAGTGCGGACTGCACGGCTGAGGAAAGGGACGCATGACGACCTTGGAGCCCGCTACCGATGCGGCGCAGGACAATCTCGCGGCTTTGGAGTCCGAAGCCATCCACATCTTCCGCGAAGTGGCGGGTGAGTTCGACCGGCCGGTGATCCTCTTCTCCGGCGGCAAGGACTCGACGTTGCTGCTGCACCTGGCGATCAAGGCCTTCTGGCCGGCGCCGGTGCCGTTCCCGCTGCTGCACGTGGACACCGGGCACAACTTCGACGAGGTCATCGAGTTCCGCGACCGCGTCGTCGAGCAGCACGGGCTGCGGCTGGTCGTGGCGAAGGTCCAGGACTGGATCGACGACGGCCGCCTGGAGGAGCGCGCCGACGGGATGCGCAACCCGCTGCAGACCACGCCGTTGCTGGACACGATCGCGGAGAACAAGTTCGACGCCGTGTTCGGCGGCGGCCGCCGCGACGAGGAGCGCGCCCGGGCGAAGGAGCGGATCTTCAGCCTCCGCAACGCTTTCGGCCAGTGGGAGCCGCGGCGGCAGCGGCCCGAGCTGTGGAACCTCTACAACGGCCGGCACCGCCCGGGTGAGCAGGTCCGTGTCTTCCCGCTGTCCAACTGGACCGAGGCCGACGTCTGGAACTACATCGCCCGCGAGCAGGTCGAGCTGCCGTCGATCTACTACGCGCACCAGCGCGAGGTGTACCTGCGCGACGGGATGCTGCTGGCCGAAGGCCCGTGGGGCGGCCCGCGCCCGGGCGAGGAGATCCGCGAGCGGACGGTCCGCTACCGCACCGTCGGCGACGGCTCGTGCACCGGGGCGATCGAGTCCACCGCCGCCACCGTCGAAGACGTCATCGCCGAGGTTTCGGCGTCGCGGCTGACCGAACGCGGCTCCAGCCGCGCCGACGACCGCATGTCCGAAGCGGCCATGGAAGACCGCAAGCGTGAGGGGTACTTCTGATGAGCTCGCTGCTTCGCCTGGCCACCGCCGGGAGCGTGGACGACGGGAAGTCCACCCTGGTCGGCCGGCTGCTCTACGACACGAAGTCGGTGCTCGCCGACCAGCTCGACGCCGTCACCCGCGCGTCCGTCGACAAGGGACTGTCCACTCCGGACCTGTCGCTGCTCGTCGACGGCCTGCGCTCGGAGCGCGAGCAGGGCATCACCATCGACGTCGCGTACCGGTACTTCGCCACGCCCAAGCGGTCGTTCGTGCTGGCCGACACGCCGGGGCACGTGCAGTACACGCGCAACACCGTCACCGGCGCGTCGACCGCGCAGCTGGCCGTGCTGCTGGTCGACGCGCGCAAGGGCGTCATCGAGCAGACCCGGCGGCACGCGGCCGTGCTGGCCCTGCTGGGTGTGCCGCAGCTGGTGCTGGCGGTGAACAAGATCGACCTGGTCGGCTACGACGAGGCGACGTTCACCGTGATCGCCAAGGAGTTCGCTTCGCACGCCGAAACGCTCGGCTACGCGCGGGGTTCGGTGCTCGCGATCCCCGTGTCGGCGCTGGAAGGCGACAACGTCGCGACGCGGTCCGAGCGGACGCCGTGGTACTCCGGCCCCAGCCTGCTGGAGCACCTGGAGGACGTTCCGGTCGCGCCCGACCCGCACGACTCGGCACTGCGGTTCCCGGTGCAGTACGTGATCCGCCCGCGCACGCCCGAGTACCCGGACTACCGCGGCTACGCGGGCCAGATCGCCGCGGGCACGGTGCGTCCCGGCGACGAGATCGTCGTGGTGCCGCAGGGCATCCGCAGCCGCGTCGAGCGCATCGACACCGCCGACGGCCCGCTCGAGGAGGCCGGCGCCGGCACGTCGGTGACACTGGTGCTGGCCGACGAGATCGACATCTCCCGCGGCGACCTGATCGCGGCCGCCGACGCGCCACCGCGGGTCACCGACGAGATCACCGGCACGCTGTGCTGGCTGTCGTCGAAGCCGCTGAAGGCCGGCGCGCGGGTGCTCGTCAAGCACGGCACCCGCACGGTCCAGGCGCTGGTCGGCGAGCTGCACGCGCGCTTCGACGAGCAGACGCTGTCCAGTGTGGACGCACCGGCTTCCTTGGAGCTGAACGACATCGGCCGCGTTTCCCTGCGGCTGGCCGAAGAGCTGGGCGTCGACGACTACGGCGTCAGCCCGCGCACCGGCGCGTTCCTGGTGATCGACCCGAAGGACGGCGACACCCTCGCCGCGGGCCTGGTCGGTGAGCGCTTCTCGTGACGCCACCCCTGGTCGCCGTCGCGCACGGCAGTCGTGACCCCCGCTCGGCGGCGACCGTGCGGGCCCTCGTCGACGTCGTGCGCGACCGGGCGCCGGGAGCTCCGGTGCACGAGTCCTTTTTGGACCTGTCCACGCCGAACGTGACGGACGTGCTCCGTGGCCTGTACTCCGAGGGCCACCGGAGCGCGGTCGTGGTGCCGCTGCTGCTGGGCAGCGCGTTCCACGCCCGGGTGGACCTGCCGGCGCTGATCGCCTCGGTCGGTTCCGAGTGCCCGGGTTTCCGCGTCGAGGTGTCGGACGTCCTCGGCGCGGACCCGGCCCTGGAGGCGGTGGCCCTGGACCGGCTGGCGGCCGCACCCCGCCGCCGCGGCACGGGCGTGCTGCTCAGCGCGGTGGGTTCGTCCAACGCGTCGGCGAACGCGGTCGTGGCTTCGCTCGCCGCGCGCTGGGAAGAGCGGCTGGGGATCCCGGTGAGCGAGGCGTTCGCGTCCGCCACCCAGCCGGCCATCCCCGCGGCGGCCGCCCGGCTGCGTTCCCGCGGCGTGCGGCACCTGGTCGTGGCGTCGTGGTTCCTCGCGCCGGGTCTGCTGCCGGACCGCATCGCGGCACTGGCCCGCGACGAGGACCCACGCGTGTTCGTCGCGGCACCCCTGGCCGATGACCCGCGGGTCGCCGACGTCGTGATCAGCCGGTACGCCTCCGCGATGAGCGGGCTGCTCCGCCAGTACGCCTGAGCACCGGCAACACCGCCAAAAGGCGAGTCTTATTCACATTTGTCGTCACTCCGCGCGCATGGCAACGGTAAATCCTTGACGCGCTAGTTAACTTGCCGGTAACTATCTAAGCGCTGCGCAGCTTTCTCCCTCCCCTCTTGAAACCGCAGGTAGGTGGATACAGATGAAAGCTCTTCACCTTTCCAAGCTCGGCGTTCTGGTCGCGGCCGCGGCCCTTCCGATCGCCCTCGCCGCCCCCGCTTCGGCGGCCACGACCATTGCCTTCGACTGCCAGGCCGACGCCCCCATCGTCGGACCGCAGCAGGTGTCGCTCAACCAGGACGCCGACGTCACCGCGCCCGCGACGGTCGCCCCCGGCGGCGCGTTCGACGTCGTCATCGATCCGGCGCCGAACACCGTGCCGGGTGACGTCAGCGGGAACAAGGTCAAGAACATCAACACCTTCGCGCTGAAGTTCCCGATCCCCGCCAACTCCACCTACGTCGGCGCGGACCTCGCCGGCGGGTCCGGGCTCGGCTCGACCGCGCCGACCATCGCGGTCGCGAACGGCGTCGCGACGCTGAGCTTCCCCGGCCCGATCGCCGGGGGCGCGACGTTCGAGCTGCCCACCATCACCGCCCACCTGACCGCGGGCCAGTCGGGCACCATCGAGACGAAGCTGTCCGGCACCAGCTACAGCGACCCCGGCCTGACGTTCAAGGCCGTGGCGAGCAGCATCATCGGCGACGTCACCGCGCCGACGGCCTGCTTCCCCAACCCCAGCCCGGTCTTCACCACGACGACCATCGGCTGACCGCGAGCCACCCTGCGGGCGGGGTTCCGCCCGTAGGGTGGCCGCATGGGGAACTTCGAACTCGCTCAGGTCAACATCAGCCGGATGAAGACGCCGCTGGACGACGAGTCCTTCCGCGACTTCGTCGACAACCTCGAGCCCGTCAACGCCCTCGCGGACGCCGCTCCGGGGTTCGTCTGGCGCCTACAGACCGAGGACGGCGACGCGACGTCGGTCCGCGCCTTCGAATGGGATGTCCGCGGCACGTCCGGGATCCTGGTCAACATGTCCGTGTGGACGTCGGTGGAGACGTTGGCCGCCTTCGTCTACTCCGCCGGGCACGTGGCGATCATGAAACGCCGCCGCGAGTGGTTCCACCACGTCCGCGAAGCGATGACCGTGCTGTGGTGGGTCCCCGCCGGGCACCGGCCGGCCACCGCGGAGGCCGAGGAGAAGATCAAGCACCTGCGCGTCCACGGGCCGACACCCCAGGCGTTCACGCTGAAGCAGCACTTCTCGCCGGTCGCGGAAGCCCGCGAGGGTGACCCCGGCTGGCTGTGCCCCGCGTAACACCGGTGCCGCGCGGGGAGTGTGCAAGGGTGTCGGCATGGCTGACGAACTGGTGCACTACGACGTGGTGGGCGGCACCGCCACGATCACCCTGGACTCCCCGCACAACCGCAACGCGCTCTCGGCGCAGCTTCGCCGGGAGCTGTCGGGCTCGCTGGCCAAGGCGGCCGCCGACGACGCCGTCCGCGTGATCGTGCTGACCCACACGGGTCCGGTGTTCTGCGCGGGGATGGATCTCAAGGAGGCTCGCGGCGCCGGTGCGGGCGACCAGGGCGTGAACGAGTTCCCGAAGATCCTCGAGCAGCTGTGGACCAGCCCCAAGCCGGTGGTCGCCCGCCTGGCCGGCCCCGCCCGCGCCGGCGGCATCGGCATGGTGGCGGCGTGCGACATCGCGGTGGCGGTGCCGGAAGCGACGTTCGCCTTCTCCGAGGTCCGCATCGGCGTGGTCCCGGCGGTGATCTCCCTGACGGTCCTGCCGAGGCTGAACCCCCGCGCGGCGCACGAGCTGTTCCTGACGGGCGACACCTTCGACGCCCGCCGCGCGGTGGAGATCGGCCTCCTCAACTCGGCGACGTCCGACCTGGACGCCGAGGTGGCCCGGTTCGTGAAGGCACTGGCGGCGGGCGGCCCGACGGCCCTAGCGGAGACGAAGGCCCTGCTGAGCCGCCCCCGCCCGGCGACGCCGTCGGAAGGGTTCGAGGAGATGCTCGGCCTGTCGGCGAAGTTCTTCGCGAGCGAAGAAGGCCAGGAGGGCATCCTGGCGTTCGCCCAGAAGCGCAAGCCGAACTGGGTCCCCGAGGACTGAAGCGCCCCAATGCCACATTGGGTGCGTCCAGCGCACCCAATGTGGCGTTCGGTGCGTCCAGCGCACCCAACGCCACATTGGGGCGCTTGGGTCACACCCGGACGCGGGCCTGCTTGCCGGGGACCAGCGCGAGCAGGCCGGTGATCCCGCCACACGCCGCGGCCACGAGGTACACCGGCGCCAAACCCCCGGCCTGGTAAGCGATTCCGAGCACCGCGACCCCGAGCGTCTGCCCGAACTGGCGGGTCGTGGTGAGGATGCCCGCGGCCATCCCCGCCCGTCCCGGCGGGGCCGCGGCGGCGATCGCCGCCCCCATGGCCGGTCCCGCGATCCCCACGCCGACGCCCGTCACCGCCAACCCGGCCGGCACCGGGAAACCCAGCAGCAGCACGCACCCGAGCCCGCCCACCAGCACCCCCGCGCCGAGCAGCACCCGCGGCGGGAACCGGCGCAGCACCCTGCCGGCGAACGTCGACGTCAGGAACGACGCCACCGCGAGCGGCGCCAGCACGAGCCCGGCCGCGACCGGCGACCGCGAAAGCCCCAGCCACAACGACACGTACACCAGCGCGGCGAACGTCGACGTCGACGCGGCCGCACACGCCACCACCGTCGTGAACCCGCGGTCCCGGAACAACTTCAGCTCCAGCAACGGCACCGGGCGCCGCCGTTCCACCACGAAGAAGACGCCGAACGCGACCACCGAAACCACCAGCGCCGGCCACCACCCGGACGTCAGCCCGTGCACCAGGCTCGCCGCGCCGATCGCGAACCACACCGCGCCCGCGAGGTCGAACCGGCCGGGCACGCCCGGCGGATCCGGCCGCAGCACCCGCAGTGCGAACAACGCCGTCAGCACCGCCGGCGGCACGTTGACGAAGAAGATCGCCGCCCAGCCGAAGTACTCGGTCAGCACCCCGCCGGCCACCGGCCCCAAAGCCGCGCCGAGGCCGTTCACCGCGAAGAACACACTGATCGCCGTCGCCCGTGCGCGACCCTCGTAGCAGGCGGCGAGCAACGCGAACCCCGTCACCGCCAACGCCGAGCCGCCGGCGGCCTGCACCCCGCGCGCGGCGATCAGCGTGCCGATGTCCGGCGCCAGCCCACAGCCCAGCGACGCCAGCCCGAACACCGCCAGCCCGGCGAGGTAGACCCGCCGCAGGCCCCAGCGGTCGGCGAGCGAGCCCATCGCGAGCATCAGCACGGCCAGGACCAGCGTGTAGACGTCCGGCACCCACTGCAGCTGCGCCATCGACGCCGAGAACCCGGCCCCGATGGCGGGCAAGGCCACCGTCACGACCGTGGTGTCCAGCAGGAACAGGAACGAGCCCGCGCAGACCGCGAGCAGCGGCCACCACTTGCGCATCGAAATCTCCCTTCGGTTGCCCCGAAGAGTGCGATCGCGACGCCGATCGCCACCAGACAAGTCGATAAATCCGCCGGATACCGTCATGAGCTAGCGTTGAAGCATGGAAACCGTCACGCTCGACGACGTCGACCGCGGCCTGGTCCACGCCCTGCAGCTCGACGGCCGGGCGCCGATGCGGACCCTCGGGCAGGTGCTCGGCGTCTCGGAGAACACCGTCGCCCGGCGCTACCAGCGGCTGCGGACCGCCGGTGTCCTGCGCGTCACCGGCGCGGTCAACGGCGGCGAAGCCGGCTACACGAGCTGGACCCTGCGCCTGCGCACGACCCCGGACGCCGGGGCCGCCGTCGCGGACGCGCTGGCCGGCCGCGCCGACGTCTCGTGGGTGCACCTGCTCTCCGGCGGCACCGAGATCTCCTGCACCGTGCACGCACCCGGCTCGGCCGGGCGGGACGACCTCCTGCTGCGCAAGCTGCCGCGTGCGAGCCGCGTAACCGCTGTTTCGGCGCACGAACTGCTGCACACGTTCGCGCTCCCGGACGGCTGGGGCGGGCTGCACTGCCTGTCCCCCGGCCAGATCGAGCGGCTGCGCCCGCCGCCACCCGAGGGCGCCGGTGTCCCGCCGGAGCCGGCCGACCGCCCCCTGCTCGACGCACTCGCCCACGACGGGCGCGCGAGCTACACCACCCTGGCCAAGGTCACCGGCTGGGCCGACTCGACGGTGCGGCGCCGGATGGAGGTGCTGCGCCGCCACGGCACGCTGACCTACCACCTCGACCTCTCGCCGGCCGGGCTCGGTTTCCACTCGGAGACGCGGCTGTGGCTGACGGTGTCACCGGCGCACCTGGCCGCGGCGGGCGAAGCGCTGGCGAGCCACGCGGAGACGTCGTTCGCCGTCGCGACGACCGGCCCGACGAACCTCACGGCGATGGTGAACTGCCGCGACGCACGCGACTTCTACCGCTACCTCACCGACCGCGTGGCCGGGATCCGCGGGGTGCAGACGCTCGAGAGCGCACCCGTGATCCGGACCGTCAAGCGCCTCACGCGTCCGGCAGGACGACCGTGAGCCGCCACGAGCCGGCGCTGCGCCCGCTCGGCCCCAGCGCGCGCTGCGCGTCGGACAACACGCTGCGGATCGCCAGGTACGTCTTGGGTTCGGCCTTGCGCAGCGCCTCCGAGCCGGGCCAGATCAGCACGTGCTCCCCCCGCGGCAGCCAGGAAAGGTCGGTCAGGCAGTCGTAGAGCGCGTCGAGGTTGTGCCCGAAGTAGTCCGGAAAGGACAGTGCGTCGGCGAACGCGCCGAGCGTGCTGGCCTTGTCCACGGTGGGCCGCGAGTTCACCAGGTGCGGGTACGCGCCCCTCGCGAAGGCCTCTTCCGCGGCGGCCTTCGCCTGCTCCGAGGCGCTCATCGGGCCGGGTCCACGACGACGAACGACGCGTAGTGGTCGCCGGTGTAGTACACCTCGTGCGACGAGCCCGTGATCAGCCGGCGCGCGCCGCGGTCGGCGCTGCCCGGGGTCTTCACGGTGTACTCGTGGTAGTAGCCGGTCTTCTTGCCGGGCAAGAGTTTCTCGCGGTTCTGGAACACGACGTCGTCGTTGCGCGGGTACGGGTACGGCCCGCCCTGCTGGATCAGCTTCCACGTGTCGGCGGCCTGCGTGGGCAACGCGGACAACGCCTTCAGCGGCAGACCCGAGTCGGCGCCCGGCACGGCCGCGCCGCCCTGGGCGGGTGCGCCGGCGGAGGTGCTCGGCGCGGTCGTCGAGCCGTCGCTGACGACGTCCTTGACCAGCCAGCCCCCCAGCACCAGCACGAGGAGCCCGATCAGCGCGGCGGTGATCCGCCTTCGGTTGAACATGGTGCGCCAGCCTAGGACGGGGTGTCGGAGCGGTCGTCGTCACGCCCCGGAGTGAGCCGGCGGGCGAAGAGGCCCACGAGCTTGTCGAGCACCCACGCGGCGGCCAGGCACAGTGGCACGACGACCACCATGACCAGCACGAACTGGACCGGGAACCACGCCTGGGCGAGCCACAGCTCGACCCCGTCCCACCAGTCGGCAAGCCCGTTGAACACAGTGTGAGCCTACGCGCGCTCTACTGCCCCCGCGCTTCCGGGGAGGTACGTTGCCACTCATGTTCGCCGTGTACGCGCAGGAACCCAACGCCGAAAGCCCGCTGGACTCGCTCGTCGTGGGCGAGCGACCCGAACCCGACGTGCCGGACGGCTGGGTCCGCGTGCACGTCAAGGCGGCCAGCCTCAACATGCACGACCTCTGGACGCTGCGCGGGGTCGGGATCAAGCCCGAGCAGTTCCCGATGATCCTCGGCTGCGACGGCGCCGGGACCCTCGACGACGGCTCCGAGGTCGTGCTCCACTCCGTGATCAACGCGCCGGGCTGGCAGGGTGACGACACCCTCGACCCGAAGCGCACCCTGCTCACCGAGAAGCACCAGGGCACCTTCGCCGACCAGGTGATCGTCCCGGCCCGCAACGTCGTCCCGAAGCCCGCCGGGCTCACCTTCGCCGAAGCCGCCACGATGGGCACGGCCTGGCTGACCGCCTACCGGATGCTCTTCGTCAAGTCCGGGCTGCGGCCGGGCCAGACGATGCTCGTGCAGGGCGCCTCCGGCGGCGTCTCGACGGCGCTGGTGCAGCTGGGCCGCGCGGCCGGGTTCCGGGTCTGGGTGACCGGCCGCACCGAGGAGAAGCGCGCGCTCGCTTCGAGCCTCGGCGCGCACCAGACGTTCGAGTCGGGCGCGCGGCTGCCCGAGCGCGTCGACGCGGTGTTCGAGACGGTCGGCAAGGCCACCTGGTCACACTCGGTGAAGTCGCTCAAGCCGGGCGGCATCATCGTCGTCTCCGGTTCGACCAGCGGCCCGGACGCCGGCGCCGAGCTCCAGCGCGTCTTCTTCCTCCAGCTGCGCGTCTCCGGCTCCACCATGGGCACCCGGGACGAGCTCGCGGACCTGCTCGGCTACCTCGACCTGACCGGTGTCCGGCCGCAGATCGGGCAGGAACTGCCGTTCGAAGAGGCAGCCAAGGGGTTCCAGGCGATGCTCGACGGCGACACCGCCGGCAAGATCGTCTTCACCCGCTGACCCCGCTGAGCTGGGCGGATCCGCTTGTTCCGCCCGGCTCAGCACATGGTGAATCTTTAACGTACTCAGTTCGAGATCTGGTCGTTAGCACCGAAATTCGACCAAAACCCAATGGTCGCAAGGTAATCTGTAGTCATGACCGCGACGCAGCGGCCCGACTCGGCTGGACCGGGCGGCCGGCCCAGCAGCGACCCGGACCCGATCCGGGTCTCCTTCCGGCGCTACGCCGGTGTCCGCACCCGTGTCCTCGAGGTCGGGGAAGCCACACCGGAGCCGGAGCTCCCCCGCCGGTCACTGCGCCGGCGCTCGGCCGCGGGACACCTGAAGCCCACGGCGCCGCGCCTGGTGCTGCTGCACGGTTACTGCGACAGCGCCGACACCTGGCGCCCCGCCCTGGAGCAGCTCGCGGCCGCCGGGATCCCGGCGGTCGCGGTCGATCTGCCCGGCTTCGGCGACGCGCAGCCGCTGCGGCCCGGCCCGATGCTGCCCCAGCTCGACGCGTTCACCACCGCCGTCGTCCGCGAACAGGCCGTGCTCGGCTCGGTCGTGCTGGCCGGCAACTCCCTGGGCGGCACGATGAGCCTGCGCGCGGCACAGACTGCGGTGGATTCCTTCTCGGCGGAGAAGAGTGCCTCGAAGGGCAGACTGCCGATCTCGGGCGTCGTGTCCATCGCCGCGCCGGGGTTCGTCGACTCGTGGCTGATCCGCACGGTGGCGCGCTATCCGCTGCCGCTGCGGCTGTACTCGTCGCTGCCGGTCCCGGTGCCGGGCTTCCTGGTGCGCAAGGTCGCCGAGCAGGTCGTCCCGCGGCTGCTCTACGCGAACTCGGGTGCGGCGGACGCCACGCAGGTCCAGCGGTTCACCGCGCTCTTCCCGGACTACCGGGCGACCAAGAGCCGGCTGGAGGAGGCCCGCCAGCTCGTCGCGGAGCTCGCCGACGCCTACCGGCTCGACTCGGTGAAGGTCCCGCTGCTGGTCGTCGCGTGCGGCAAGGACAAGCTCGTCACCGCGGCGTCCGGGCGGCAGCTGCACACGCTGGTGCCGCACAGCAGGCTGCTGGTCCGCGAGGACTGGGGGCACTGCCCGCAGCTGGACGACCCGGTCGAGATCGCGGAGCTGCTGGCCTACTTCGCGGCGAGCGCGGTCCGGACCACCCAGGCCAAGCGCGCCGTGGTGGCGGCGACGGAGGCCGTGAGCGAAGACACCGCGGCGGGCTGAGCGGCTCACGCTGTCTTCACACCGGGATCGCGGTAGGTTCCGGCGTTGGGTCCGTGATCCGGGCCCGTCCACCGCGACGTTCGGGAGACGAAGATGTCCGCTCCAAGCCTGGGCTCCAGCTCCGGCATCTTCCGGCGCAAGCCGATCGACCAGATCCAGGATGCCGGCGAAAGCGGCGGCCTCAACCGCACCCTGGGGTTGTGGCAGCTGACCGCCATCGGCATCGGCGGCATCATCGGCGCGGGGATCTTCGCCCTCGCCGGCAGTGTCGCGCACGGCGACGACTCGGCGGGCATCCCCGGTGTCGGCCCGGCCGTGCTGATCTCGTTCCTCATCGCCGGCGTCGCGAGCGCCGCCGCGGCGTTCTCCTACGCCGAGTTCGCCGGCCTGATCCCCAAGGCCGGTTCGGCCTACACCTACGGCTACGCGGTGCTCGGCGAGGTCGTCGGCTGGTTCATCGGCTGGGACCTGCTGCTGGAGTACACCGCGATCGTGTCGGTCGTCGCGATCGGCATCTCCGGCTACTTCAGCTTCCTGCTCGGCCAGCTCGGCCTCGACCTGCCCGCGTGGATGCTCGGCGCGCCCGGCACCGGCCCGGGCCACAAGGTCGACCTCTTCGCCGCGCTGCTGTGCCTGCTGATCGCGTACCTGCTCAACCGCGGCATCCGCAGCGCCGCCCGGTTCGAGACGGCGATGGTCGGGATCAAGGTCCTCATCGTGCTGGTGGTCATCCTGGTCGGCTTCTTCTACGTCAAGACCGGCAACTACACGCCGTTCGCCCCGGCCGGCTTCGGCGGCGCGGTGACCGGCGCCGCGACGGTGTTCTTCGCCGTCTTCGGATATGACGCCATGAGCACCGCCGCGGAGGAGTCCAAGGACGCGCAGCGGCACATGCCGAAGGCGATCATCTACTCGCTGGCCATCTCGATGGTGCTCTACGTGCTGGCCTGCCTGGTGCTGACCGGCATGCAGAAGTACACCGAGATCGACCCGAAGAGCGGCTTCTCGACGGCGTTCAAGTCGGTCGGGCTGTCCGGGCTGGCCACGGTGATCGCGATCGGCGCGATCATCGGCATCCTCACCGTGCTGTTCACGTTCATGATGGGCGCCACCCGCGTCGGCTACTCGATGAGCCGCGACGGCCTGCTGCCGCCGTGGCTGGGCAAGACCAACGCCAAGCGCCAGGTGCCGAGCCGGATGACCTGGATCCTCGGCGGCGCGTCCGCGGTCATCGCCGGCGTGCTGCCGATCGGCGAGGCCGCGGAGCTGACGAACATCGGCATCCTGCTCGCGTTCGTCGTGGTCTGCGTCGCGGTGATCGTGCTGCGCTACAAGCAGCCCGACCTGCCGCGGACGTTCAAGACGCCGGGTATGCCGGTGGTCCCCGCGATCGGGATCGTGTTCTCGATCTGGCTGATCACGTTCCTGCAGCCGGCGACCTGGCTGCGGTTCGCCGTCTGGTTCGTCATCGGCCTGGTGATCTACTTCGCCTACAGCAAGCGGCACTCGCTGCTGAACCGCAAGGGCTAACGGATCCGGTCGAGGCGCGCGGCGGCGTCGCGTGCCTCGACCTTCAGCCGCTCGAGGATCACCGCCGCCGACGCGTCGTAGGCGAGCGGGTAGGTCTGGCCCGCCCAGAGGGAGATCGCTTCGGGGTCACCGGCCTTCGCGGCGGCCTTGCGCACCGGCCCGGCGAGGCTGTTCAGCTGCGGGTAGGCCGCGGGCGCGCCTTCGGACAGCGCGTCCATGAACTTGTTGACCAGCCCGCGTGCCGGACGTCCGCTGAAGGCGCGGGTGAACGCCGTCTCGCGTTCGGCCAGCGCCAGCGCCTTGCGGTGCGCCTCCGACGTCCCGGCCTCGTCGGCCCGCAGGAAGACGGTGCCCAGCTGAGCGGCGACGGCTCCGGCGGCGAGCACGGCCGCGACGTCCGCGCCGTGGACCAGACCGCCGGCGGCGACCAGCGGGAGGTCGACGCGCGCGGCGACGAGCCGCAGCAGCGCGAGCACGCCGTACTCCGCGCCACCGCCGGGCCGGGTCGCGTCGTCGGTGAACAGGCTGCGGTGCCCGCCGGCCTCGAAGCCCTGCAGGACGAGCGCGTCGGCGCCGAGGTCCGCGGCGCGGTGGGCGGCCTCCGGCGTGGTCACGGTGACGACGACCTCGCTGCCGGCCTCGTGGAGCCGCGTGACCTCCGACGGCGACGGCGGCCCGAAGGTGAACGACACGACGGGAACGCGCTTCTCGAGCACGACGTCCAGCTTCGCCGGGTACGCGTCGTCGTCCCACTTCGGCTCGCCGAGTTCGACGTCGTACTCGCGCGCGAAGGCCTCGAGCCGCTCACGGTGCCCGGAGACGTCGGCGCCGGTGTCCGGCTGCGGGACGAAGAGGTTGACGCCGAACCCGTGGCCGGTCAGCTCGCGGGTGCGGTCGATCTGCGCCGCCAGCGCCGCGGGGGTGAGCATGCCGGCGGACAGGAAGCCGAAGCCACCGGCCTCGGAGACCGCGGCGACCAGCTCGGGCGTGGTCGGACCGCCCGCCATCGGGGCGGCGACGACCGGGAACGTCAGCTCTTCGAACATGCCACCGAGCGTAGGTCCTCAGTCGGGCAGCAGCATCGTGTAAAGCTTCACGATGACGCCGTCCTCGACGAGCGCGACGTCGATCCCCCGGACGACCGGCGGCGCCCCCTCCGGGCCCAGCTCCCACGCGAGGTGGCCCAGGTCGTGGTTGACGAGCACCGGGCCGGCGGGCGCGAACACGAAGCCCGGCGACTGCGCCAGCAGTCCCTTCGCCTTGGCGTTCAGGGCGTCGCGGCCGGTCGCGACGCCTTCGGGGTCGGCGAACACCACGTCGGCGGCGTAGGTCACCGCGATCGCCTTCGCGCGCCGCTCGTCGTCGCGCTCGTTGAAGACCCGCAGGAGGTTGGCCTCCATCAGCTCGGCCACCGTCGCCATCGCACTCTCCTCGTTCCGGGGACGGCCGCCATATTACGTGACATGTCACGTAATTGTCAGGGGTGGTCGTCCGGCCGCGGCAGGGTGCCGTGCTCGACCAGCGTGTCGTAGACCCGTTCGAGCGACGTCGTCAGCTGGGCCAGCTCGCCGGGTTCGAGGGCGTCGAGGAAGGCCCGGCGCACGAACCCGACGTGGTCCGGCGCGGCCTCGCGCAGCACCCGCCAACCGGCCTCGGACAACACCACCCCGGTGGCGCGGCGATCGTCGGGATCGGGCCCGGTCTCGACCAGCCCGCGCTCGCGCATCCGTTTCAGGTGGTGCGACAGCCTGCTGCGTTCCCAGCCGATGCGGATCGCCAGGTCGGTGACCCGCATCCGGCCGCCGGCCGCGCTCGTCAGGGCGACCAGCACGTGGTAGTCGGCGAGCGAGATGCCGCTGTCGGCACGCAGCTGCCGGTTCAGCTCGTACTCCAGCCTCAGGTGCACCTTCATGTAGGCGTACCAAGCGGCCGTCTCGGCGCCCGTAAGCAGCGCGAACGGCGAGCCCGGCGCGAACTCCTGCGGCATCGCGCGAGCTTAACCACCCGGTTTGGTCTAGACCACAACCGGCGAAAATGCGACGATCCGGGCAGGTGCGACGGCGATGTCGCGCCCTTCCCGCCAGGAGGTCCCCGGTGAAGACCCCTCTAGCGCGGCGCGCCGGCCGCGCTCTCGCGGTGCTGGCCCTGGTCGGCGCCAGCGCGACAGCCACCCAGCTCATCCCGGCCGCGGCGGCCACCCCGGCGTTGCAGTCGATCGTCCCGGTCCCGGTGTCGGTGACCCCGGCGGCCGGGGTCTCGTTCCCGCTGGTCTCGACGACGAAGATCGTCACCGAAGCCGGCTCGGCGCCGGCCAAGCAGGTCGGCGACTACCTGGCCGGGGTCCTGCGGCCCTCGACCGGGTACGCGCTGCCGGTGTCCGACGCGCCGGCGGCCGTGCCGGCCGACAGCATCGCGTTGCTGCTGAGCGGCGCGCCGGCCTCCGTGGGCGCGCAGGGCTACCAGCTGGTGTCGACGGCGTCTTCGGTCACGCTGCGGGCATCGACCACCGACGGGCTCTTCGCCGGCGTCCAGACACTGCGGCAAATGCTGCCCGGCAGCGTCGAGAGCCCTTCGGCGCAGCCGGGACCGTGGAGCGTCCCGGGCGCGACGATCGTCGACTACCCGCGGTTCGGTTACCGCGGCGCGATGCTCGACGTCGCGCGGCACTTCCACCCGGTGTCGACGGTGAAGCGGTACCTCGACCAGCTCGCCCAGTACAAGATCAACAACCTGCACCTGCACCTGGCGGACGACCAGGGCTGGCGCATCCAGATCGACAGCTGGCCCCGCTTGACGACGTACGGCGGCAGCACGCAGGTCGGCGGCGGCACGGGCGGCTACTACACGAAGGCGCAGTACACGGAGATCGTGAACTACGCGGCGTCGCGGCACATCACGATCATCCCGGAGATTGACATGCCGGGACACGTGAACGCGGCGCTGGCGTCGTACGCCGAGCTGAACTGCAACGGCGTCGCACCGGCCCTGCGCACGGACACGGCGGTCGGCTACAGCTCGCTGTGCATCTCGAAGGACATCACCTACACGTTCGTGGCGGACGTCCTGCGCGAGCTGGCGGCCCTGACCCCGGGCCAGTACATCCACATCGGCGGCGACGAAGCATCCTCGACGTCGGCGGCGGACTACCTGACGTTCGTGAACAAGGTCCTCCCCCTGGTGGCGGCGACGGGCAAGTCGGTGGTGGGCTGGCACGACATCGCGAAGGCGACGTTGCCGGCTTCGGCGTCCCCGCAGTTCTGGGGGACGACGACGTCGGACGCCGGGGTGTCGGCGGCGGTTTCCCGTGGCAGCAAGGTGATCCTGTCGCCGGCGAACAAGGCGTACCTGGACATGAAGTACAACAGCTCGACCCCGATCGGCCTGTCGTGGGCGGGCTACATCGAGGTCCAGGACGCCTACGGCTGGAACCCGGGGGCGTACCTGTCGGGCGTCGGCGAGTCCGCGGTCCGCGGCGTGGAGTCCCCGCTGTGGGCGGAGACGGTGGTGACCCCGTCGGACATCGACTACCTGGCGTTCCCCAGGCTGGCGGCCCACGCGGAGCTGGGCTGGTCCCCGTGGTCGACCCACGACTGGACGGCGTTCCGCACCCGGCTGGGAGCGCAGGCGCCGCGCTGGGTGGCACAGTCGATCAACTTCTACCGGTCGTCGCAGGTCGCGTGGGACACGGGCGGGACGACCCAGCCGGGGACGTGCGCGGACCCGGCGTGGAGCGCGTCGCAGGTGTACACGGGCGGGAACGTGGTGTCCCACAACGGCCACAAGTGGACGGCGAAGTGGTGGACCCAGGGCGAGGAGCCGGGGACGACGGGCCAGTGGGGAGTGTGGACGGACAACGGGGCTTGCTGAGGTGACGGCCGGGCCCGCGCTCGCGGGCCCGGCCGTGCCAGCTCAGGTGAGTCCGCCGGTTCCCGTGGCCCACACGGCACCCGAGGAACCGTAGACGACGCCGTTGCCGTCGCTCTGCAACGTGAACGCGAAGGTGCCGGCCCCGGTTCGGTTGGACGACCACAGCGCGCCCTGGCTGCCCGTGCCGTACAACACCAGGTTCGCGTCGGCCTGCATCAGCAACGAGTGCGCCGACCGGCCGGCCGTCCCGGAGGCCCACAGCACCCGGTAGCCCGGGGAGTAGAGCACGAGGTTCCCGTCGCTCTGCAGGGCGAGGCGGTAGCGACCGTCGGAGGAACGCAGGAACTGCCCCGGGTACAACCTCGCGTCGGCGGCGAGGCGATCGGTCTGCACGCCGGTCAACCCCGCCGCCCCACTCGCGGTCCCGGTGCTCCAGCCGGCACCACCACCCGCGTACAGCACGGTGTTCCCGTCGTCCTGGAGCCGCACCGTCGAACTGCCCCGGCCGGCGGTGTTGCTGGCCCACAACGCACCTTGACCACCCGTGCCGTACAGGACCAGGTTCCCGTCACCCTGCATCAGCAACGAGTGCACCGATCGGCCGCTGGTACCGGTGGACCAGAGTGCGTGGTAGCCGGGTCCGTACAACACGAGGTTGCCGTCGCCCTGCAGGATCAGGACGTGGCGGCCGTCGGTCGAGGTGAGGTACTGGTTGGGGTACAGGCGCTGGTCGGGCCCGAGGTAGTCGCGTCCCGAGTACTCGCTCGTCCCGACGCTCCCGCCACCCGGTGCAGCGGTGATGTCCTTCGCGTGGATGTAGTGGAAGGTCGAAGCCGCGACCGTCCGTTCGCCGTAGGCGCCCTGGAAGTTCTGGTTGTACTCCTCCACCGTGACGGTTCCGTCGCCGTTCACCGCTTCCACCCAGGCGACGTGGCCCGAGGATTCGGCGATCGCGCCGACCGCCGGAGAACTGTCCACCGCGTAGCCGCGTGGCGCGAACCACGCACCCCACGTTCCGGCGTTCCCGATCGCCCGCGGCATCTCGAAGCCGTTCCGCGCGTGGAGGCGCCAGGCGACGAAGCTCGCGCACTCGCGGTTGTAGTAGCCCCACGAATCCAAGAGCGCGTCCTGCCCGGCGCTGCGCCATTGAAGGGGGTAATCATCCGTTCCGGCTGGCTTTCCTGTCCCTCATCAGACTCCTTGCGGTCGATTCGACCGGGCCTGTATCGCCCTGGGCGGGGCGGAATGTGACAGCGCCCCGGGAAATCAGTCGTTCGGCGGAGCAGACCTGAGACGTGTGCCGGACGGTGATCGCCGGACTTCACCCGGTGAATCCGGAACACGTGATTCGTCCGGCGGGTTAGGTTGGGGCATGAGCGTTGATCTGGAGCAGGTTCGCACGCTGTCGCTGCAGGAGAACGGCCTGGCCACCGTGGCCACCACGCGGGGTGATGGCACCGTTCACTCCTCCGTCGTCAACGCCGGTGTCTTCGCCGATCCGGTGACCGGCGCCCCCGGTGTCGCGTACGTCGCTGTCGGGCGGGCGCACAAGCTTGCCCTGCTGCGGCGGGCCGGGCATGCCACCGTGACCTTCCGGCGCGGCTGGAACTGGGTCTCCGTCACCGGCGCCACCCACCTCGTCGGCCCCGACGACCCCGATCCCGCCTTCGACGCCGCCGGCCTGCCGAAGTTGCTGCGTGACGTCTTCATCGCCGCCACCGGCACCCACGACGACTGGGCCGAGTACGACCGCGTGATGGCCGAAGAGCGCCGGGTCGCGGTCTTCGTCACGGCCGACCGGATCATCGGCAACCCCTGACCCCCGCCCGGCCCCAGGAGTCGATCCGTTGTCCGAGTCCCCGCACCGCGTCACCGTGCCGGTCAAGATCCTGATCGGCGTGCTCCTCGTCGCCGACGCCGGCTTCGGCGCGGCCCTCGCCGCCGGCCTGGTGCGCAATCTCTCGCCATGGCTGGTCGGCGGCGCCTACGCGGCGACCGTGGTTCTCGCCGTCGTGGCCTTCCGCGTCTCTCGCGCCCGCACGCTCAAGCGCGGCTACGCGAGCCTGCAGGACCTCACCGTCGGCGACGAGGGTCTCCGCGTGCCCGCGGGCACCCTCAGCACGCGGGTGATCCCGTGGTCGCAGATCGCCGACATCTCCCCGCGGCGCTCGGCCCGCTTCGGCGACGGCTTCCTGCGTGACGCCCTCTGGGTCGACCTGGTCACCGGCGGTGGCCTCGAGACCTCGGTGCAGCGCTACGCGCCCCGCGGCCGGCTCGCGCCCGCGCCGCCCGGCCGCCGGCAGTTCGAGCAGACGGCGATCCTCGACCCCGCCCTGTTCGACGCCGTGCTCGACCGGCTCCGGAAGGAGCTGCGGCACCGGCAGCTGCAAGCCCAGCTCCGCGGCACACCCCGCATCCGCTGACGGCCCCGGTCAGCCGAGCCGGCCCAGCAGCTCCTTCGGCACGATCCGCACCGGGAACGGCCGCTCGGCCTCGCAGACTTCGTCACCCGCTGCTTTGGCCACCTGCTGATAGTGGCCGTCCTCGTCCAGCTCGAACACCGTGAGGGCGGGTTCCTCCGGGTCGATCACCCAGTAACTCCCGGTCCCGAGCCGCTCGTAGACCGCCTTCTTGAGGTTCAGGTCGTAGATCGCCGTACTGGGCGACAGCACTTCCACCGCCAGCACCGGGGGTGCCGGGAGGTCCTTCTCGGTGAAGTCTTCGTCCCGCCCGACCAGGACGTCGGGCTGGAGTTCGGTCTTGTCGCCGTGGTGCACCGAAAAGGGGGCTCCGAGAACGTCGAACTCAGGCGGACAAGCATCTTCCAGCACGCCATAGAGGCGGTAGACGATCTTCTGGTGCTTGAACCCGGGAGCCGGGGTCACGAGCAGCGCCCCGTCGATGAGTTCGTATCTTCGTCCGTCATCCGGCATCCCCTCGAGGTCGCGCACCGTCATGGGGCCCGACCCGGTCGGATACTGGAAGTCCGTCATGAGAGTCATGGTGCCCTCCTTTCGCTCTTCGCACCAGAGCGAACCAGAGAGCACCGACAGAAACCGCGTCGAACACGGGTTCGGCCCCCATATTCACGCGGAGGCGTGAATATGGGGGCCGGTGTCACATCAATGGAACAGCTACTTCTTGTTCTTCCCCGAGTCCTCAGTGGACAGTGCGGCGACGAAGGCCTCCTGCGGAACCTCGACCCGGCCGACGGTCTTCATCCGCTTCTTGCCTTCCTTCTGCTTCTCCAGCAGCTTCCGCTTCCGCGAGATGTCACCGCCGTAGCACTTGGCCAGGACGTCCTTGCGGATCGCGCGAATCGTTTCGCGGGCGATGATCCGCGACCCGACCGCCGCCTGGATCGGGACCTCGAACTGCTGGCGCGGGATCAGCTCGCGCAACCGCGTCGCCATCCGGTTGCCGTAGCCGTACGCCGCGTCCTTGTGCACGATCGCCGAAAACGCGTCGACGGTTTCACCCTGCAGCAGGATGTCCACCTTGACCAGATCGGCGACCTGCTCGCCGGCCTCTTCGTAGTCGAGGGACGCGTAGCCGCGCGTGCGCGACTTCAGCGTGTCGAAGAAGTCGAAGATGATCTCCGCCAGCGGGATGTTGTAGCGCAGTTCGACGCGGTCCTCGGACAGGTAGTCCATGCCAAGCAGGGTGCCGCGCTTGGTCTGGCACAGCTCCATGATCGTGCCGACGAACTCCGACGGCGCCAGGATGCTCACCTTCGACACCGGCTCGTGCACTTCGGCGATCTTCAGCCCGGTCGGCCAGTCGGACGGGTTCGTCACGACCACCTCGCTGCGGTCTTCGAGCACCACGCGGTAGATGACGTTCGGCGCCGTCGAAATCAGGTCGAGGCCGAACTCGCGCTCGAGCCGGTCGCGCGTGATCTCCAGGTGCAGCAGGCCGAGGAAGCCGCAGCGGAAGCCGAAGCCCAGCGCCACCGACGTCTCCGGCTCGTAGTCGAGCGCCGCGTCGTTCAGCTGGAGCTTGTCCAGCGCCTCGCGCAGCTCGGGGTAGTCGGAGCCGTCCACCGGATACAGCCCGGAGTAGACCATCGGCTTCGGCTCGCGGTAGCCGGCCAGCGCCTCCTTGGCGCCGTGGCGCTCGGAGGTCACGGTGTCGCCGACCTTCGACTGGCGGACGTCCTTCACGCCGGTGATCAGGTAGCCGACCTCGCCGACCCCGAGCCCCTTGCTGGGCTTCGGCTCCGGCGAGATGATGCCGACCTCCAGCAGCTCGTGCGTGGCGCCGGTGGACATCATCTTGATCTTCTCGCGCGGCGTGATCTTGCCGTCGACGACCCGGATGTAGGTGACGACGCCGCGGTAGGTGTCGTACACCGAGTCGAAGATCATCGCGCGGGCCGGCGCGTCGGCGTCGCCCTGCGGGGCCGGGACCTGCTTGACGACCTCGTCCAGCAGCTCGCCGACACCCATGCCGGTCTTGGCCGAGACCCGCAGGACGTCGTCGGGCTCGCAGCCGATGATGTGGGCCAGCTCACCCGCGTACTTGTCGGGGTCGGCCGAGGGCAGGTCGATCTTGTTCAGGACCGGGATGATCTGGAGGTTGTTCTCCAGGGCCAGGTAGAGGTTGGCCAGCGTCTGGGCCTCGATCCCCTGCGCGGCGTCGACCAGCAGGACCGCGCCTTCGCACGCCTCCAGCGCCCGGGAGACCTCGTAGGTGAAGTCCACGTGGCCGGGGGTGTCGATCATGTGCAGGACGTGGTCCTGCCCGTCGACCCGCCAGGGCAGCCGGACGTTCTGCGCCTTGATCGTGATGCCACGCTCGCGCTCGATGTCCATCCGGTCGAGGTACTGAGCGCGCATGGCCCGCGCTTCCACGACGCCGGTGAGCTGCAGCATGCGGTCGGCCAGGGTGGACTTGCCGTGGTCGATGTGCGCGATGATGCAGAAGTTCCGGATGAGCTCCGGAGGCGTGAAGGTGGTGTCGGCGAACTTGTTGAGCGCTGTCACTCGAATGAGTCCTCGGAAAGTCGGGGATGGCCACCTCTATGTTCCCATGGCCCTCCGGGTGCGGGTGGGGGTCATCCCCGATGCGGGTTTCGATGATCCGTGGTGCCCTCGAAGTATGAGCACTTCGCACCAGCCGGCACCCCCTCCCCAGCCGGAGACCAGCGGCTTCGCCCGCGTTCTCGACCGTGCGTTCGGTCACCCCTCCGGACCGCTCGGCCGCCTCGGCGGCCGGCTGATGGCCCGGGGCAACGCCGCCACCGAACACCGGATCGTCGACCTGGCCAAGATCGAACCGGACGAGACCGTCCTCGTCGTCGGTCCCGGGCCCGGTGTCGGCCTGGCCGCCGCCGCCCGGCTGGCCGGGCGCGCGATCGGCGTCGACCCCTCCCCCGAGATGCTCGCGCTGTGCCACGAGCGCTGCGGCGACGCGGTGGAGCTGCGCGAGGGGTCGGCCGCGCACACCGGCGAGCCCGGCGAGTCCGTCGACGTCGTGCTGACGGTGAACAACGTCATGCTCTGGGACGACCGCGCGGCCGGGTTCGCCGAGCTGTGCCGGGTGCTGCGGCCCGGCGGGCGGCTGCTGCTGTCCGCGCACGAGAAGTGGCTGCCCGTGAGCAGGCACGTCCTGGCCGACGAGGCCGCCGCGGCGGGCTTCGCCGACCTGCAGACCTGGACGTGGGAGCCGCCCGGCTTCACCGCGCTCGCGGCGCAGCTGCGCGCCGTCAGGCCCGCCTAGCGGGTGTCGGTGCGGATCGGGTGGCCCTCGGGCACCTCGACCAGCACGATCCGCGTGCCGTCCGGGTCGGCGATCCAGGCCTCGTCGAGGCCCCAGGGCTCGCGCTGGGCGTCCCGCACCGGCTCGAGCCCTTTCGCCTTCAACTCGGCCAAGGTGCCGGCCAGGTCCCTGACCTGCAGCCAGAGCACCAGATCGGGCGACGAGCCCGCCTCGCCCCGGCCGGAGACCTCCAGGGCGCCGTGGCCGAGGAAGAACACGGTGCCGCCGGGGAACTCGCGCTCCACCGCCAGGCCCAGGGTGTCGCGGTAGAACGCCGTCGTCGCGACGGCGTCACGCGGGCGGACGATCAGCCTGCTCTTCAGGACTTCCATCCGACCATCCCTACCGGACGCGCTCAGGCGGCCGCAATCGCGGCGATGCCGGCCAGCACGACCACCGACCCGGCCAGCCGCCGCATCGCGTTGCTCTCGCCCAGCACCAGCCAGGCGGCCAGGCCGCCGAGCACGATGCTCAGCTCGCGGGCGGGGGCGACCAGGCTGACCGGCGCCATGGTGAGGGCGTAGAGCACGAGGATGTAGGCGATCGGCGAGAGCACGGCGACCAGCAGCACCTCGCGGCGGTGTTCCCGCCAGACCCGGGCCACCTCGGCGCGCCCGGCCAGCGCGCCGGGTCCGAGCATGACGCTCTGCAGCACCGAGCCGAGGCCGAAGTAGACCAGCGGCGGCACGCCGAGCCCGGTCACCGAGTGCGCGTCCCAGAGCGTGTAGCCGGCGATGGTGGCGCCGGTCAGCAGGCCGTAGCCGATGCCGGCCTTCACCTTCGCCGGGTCGCCGCCCTGGCGGCCGGTGCTGATCACCAGCACGCCGGCGACCACGAGGAACGCGCCGAGCAGGCCGAGCCACCCTGGCCGTTCGCCGAGCAGCAGGACGGCCGCCAGCACCGACAGCAACGGCCCGGTGCCCCGCGCGACGGGGTAGACGACGGACAGGTCGCCGACGCGGTACCCGTGCTGCAGCACGATGCCGTAGGCGATGTGCAGGATCGCGGTGACGACCGCGGCGAGCAGCCAGCTCCACTGTGGACGGTCGGTCTCGACGACCAGCAGCACGACCGTGACCGGCAGCAGCACGACCGCGGAAACCGTGTAGTAGAGCCAGACGAACTGGGTGCCCCCGGAGGAGATCCGCTTGGCGGCGAGGTTCCACGCGGCGTGCACGACCGCGGCGACGAGGACGAAGGACAGTGCGGTGGTGTTCACGGGACCCCTTCGGGTTTTCGCGCGCGCGAAAACCGGGTCCTCCAGGCTTTTGCCCCGTCAGATGAACGACGTGCCGTCCGGGCCCGCCGATGGTGCCGCTCGGACCAGACCCGCCGATCCTGGTTGTCGTGTACGAGCTGCGCGGACCGGCGACGGAACCCTAGGCACTGACCTGCCTCCACCGTACTCCTGGTGATCAGGTCCCGCCGGAAGCGGCCGCGAGCTGGGCTGTTAAAGTGGACGCTCGTTGTCGTGCGGCGTTCCGTCATGGAGGAAACCCGCGCATCGCGGGGCCACATCAGCGCGGCGGCGAATCTCACCGAGTGAAGCAGGAGTTGCCCTATGGCCAACATCAAGTCGCAGATCAAGCGCATCACCACGAACGAGAAGGCGCGTCAGCGCAACCAGGCGATCCGGTCCTCGGTGAAGACCGCGATCCGCAAGGTCCGCGAAGCCGCCGAGGCCGGCGAGAAGGCCAAGGCCGTCGAGCTGCAGCGCGACGCCGCCCAGAAGCTGGACAAGGCCGTCGCGAAGGGCGTCATCCACGCCAACCAGGCCGCCAACAAGAAGTCGGCGCTCGCCAAGCGCGTCAACGCGCTCTGAGCTGGTTGATTTCTGGGAGAGCCCCGGCTTCGGCCGGGGCTTTCTTCATGCCCGGACCTCAGCGGTCGCCCTTGGCGGCCGCCACCTCGAGGACCGCGCGCTCCAGGGCATAGCCCGGATCGGCCGCCACGCCCTTGACCTCGGCGTTCAGCCGCGCCACCACCCGCATGGCCGCGGCCAGGCCGTCCTGGTTCCAGCCCCGCACCTGGCCCTGCGCCTTGCGGATCTTCCACGGCGGCATGCCCAGCTCGCCGGCCAGCTGGTTCGGGTTGCCGCGCCCCGCACCGGAAACCCGCGCGATCGTGCGGACCGCGTCGGCCAGCGCGTCGGCCACCAGGACGTGCGGGACGCCCAGCTGCATCGCCCAGCGAAGTGACTCCAGGGCCGCCGACCGGTCGCCGCTGACCGCCTTCTCGGCGACGGCGAAGCCCGTCACGTCGGCGCGGCCGCGGTGGTAGCGGCGGACGGCGTCGGCGTCGACCGTCCCGCCCGTGTCGGCCACCAGCTGGCTCGCCGCCGAAGAGAGTTCACGCAGGTCGGAGCCGACGGCGTCGATCAGCGCGGCCACGCCGCCCGGGTCGATCTTGCCGCCGGCCCGCCGCACCTCGTGCCGGACGAACTGCTCCCGCTCGGCCAGCTTGGTCAGCTTCGGGCACTCGGTGATCTCGGCGCCCGCCTTCTTCAGCGCGGCCGGCAGCGACTTGCCCGCCTTGCTGCGGCCGCCGCCGGTGTGCACGACGACCAGCACGACGCCGTCCGCCGGGTCCTTCAGGTACGCCGCCACGGCGTCGGCCAGCTCCTGCGAGATGTCCTGCGCCGACTCGAGGACGATCACCCGGCCCTCGCTGAACAGCGACGGGCTGACGAGTTCGGCCAGCTCGGGCGCTGTGAGATCGGACACCCGGACCCGGGTGAGCTCGGCCGTGGCGTCGAGCGCGCGGGCCGCGGCGAGCGTCTCGCGGACGGCCCGTTCGATCAGCAGTTCTTCCTCCCCGAGCACCAGGAGCAGCGGGGCCGGGGCGGTGGCTTGCGCGGTCACGCGACGATCCTCTCACTTCTTCCGGCGTGCGCCCTCTCCGGTGACGTCGGGCGGCCGGCATGGCACGGCGTGAGCACCATGTCGTACGGTGTCATCGAGGCAGCGCGCCTTCGCCGCGCGCACCGACAATCGAATACCGCTCATCCAGAGGGGCAGAGGGAACGGCCCGACGAAGCCCCGGCAACCGGCGTACAGCCTGTCATCCCGCGATCGCGGGGTAGCTGACGACCACGGTGCCAATTCCGGCCCGCTTCGGCGGGGCAGATGAGGAAAGGAACCTCGCGATGACCGCAACCCTCGGCACGACCTCCACCACCAAGACCCCGGACCTCGGTCCCGCCGTCGAGCTGGTGTCGAAGGAAGAGGGCCACCGGCAGCCGCTCGCTCCCGAGTTCGTCTCCGCCGAAGACTTTTCGCCGCTCGAGGTCGCCTACGACTTCGGGCGTGTGCGCCGCGAGGACATCGAGGCGGGCCCCAAGAACATCTGGCGCTACAAGAAGCTCCTCCCGGTTCCGTCGAACATCGAAGAGATCCCGAACACCGAGCCGGGTGCGACCCGGTTGATCCGCGCCGACCGGCTGGCCAAGGAGCTCGGCCTCAAGAGCGTCTGGATCAAGGACGACACCGGCAACCCGACGCACTCGTTCAAGGACCGCGTCGTCGCCGTCGCGCTGGCCGCGGCCCGCGAGTTCGGGTTCGAGGTGCTCGCGTGTCCGTCGACCGGCAACCTGGCCAACGCGACGGCCGCCGCCGCGGCCCGCGCGGGCTGGCGGTCGGTCGTGCTGATCCCGAAGACCCTCGAACGCGCCAAGATCCTCACGACGGCGGTGTACGACGGCGACCTGATCGCCGTGGACGGCAACTACGACGACGTCAACCGCCTCGCCACCGAGCTGGCCGGCGAGCACCCGAAGTGGGCGTTCGTGAACGTGAACGTCCGGCCGTACTACTCGGAGGGTTCGAAGACGCTGGCCTTCGAGGTCGCCGAGCAGCTCGGCTGGCGCATCCCGCCGCAGATCGTGGTGCCGATCGCCTCCGGTTCCCAGTTGACGAAGGTGGACAAGGGTTTCCGCGAGCTGGGCCAGCTCGGCCTGGTGGAAGCCAGCCCGTACAAGGTGTTCGGCGCGCAGGCGACGGGCTGCTCCCCGGTGTCGGCGGCGTTCCGCGCGGGCCAGGACGTGGTCCAGCCGGTGAAGCCGGACACGATCGCCCGCTCCCTGGCGATCGGCAACCCGGCCGACGGCCCGTACGTGCTCGACATCGTCAACCGCACGGGCGGCGCGATCGAGGACGTGACGGACGAAGAGGTCGTCGAAGGCATCCGCCTGCTGGCCCGCACCGAAGGCGTCTTCACCGAGACAGCGGGCGGGGTCACCGTGGCAACGGCGAAGAAGCTGGTGGAGACGGGCAAGCTGGACCCGGACGCGGAGACGGTCCTCCTGATCACGGGCGACGGCCTCAAGACCCTGGACGCGGTGGAGAACCACGTGGGCCCCAAGGCGATCGTGCCGCCGTCGGCTGCCGCGGTGAACGAGGCGCTCGGCTACTGAGGTTCGCCGGCCCCGGGGCGGGCGACGCTTTCGCCCGCCCCGGTTCGGTGGGGGCGGTGCGCCTGGTTCGGTGGTGAGCCGCGGGTTGGCCCCGGGCCACCACGCCGATCCTCGGCGCACCCACGCGATGCGGCCCGCACCCCCAAGCCCGGCTCGGCGGGGTGGGCCGGGGTGGCCCGCCCAACTCGGCGAAGGGCCACTGGTTCGCCGCGGCCTACACGCCAATCCTCGGCGCACGCGAGGCGGGCCGCATCCCAGTAGCCGCAAGGCTTCCCGCCGCGCCGCCAAGCGCCCGGCAACATCTCGCTTCCCTCGCCCAGCTCCCGGCCCCTCCGGACTCAGCGGCGGGGCGGGCCCCGGGGCTCGCCCCGGCGTGCTATTGCCGGGCCTGATCCGTCGCCCACCACTGCCGTGTCTCCGTCCATGTCCGTTCGGGTCACCAGTGCTCCCAGCGCCTTCAGCGTGTCCACTGTGGACTTGCTGGGGTGGCCGTACGTGTTGCCCGCGCCCACGCTGACCAACGCCACCCGGGGCGCCACCGCCGCGAGGAACGTCGGCAGCGAGTAGCGCGAGCCGTGGTGGGGGACCTTCAGCACCTCCGCTCTCAGATCACCGATGTCGGCCAGCAGATCCGCCTGGGCTGCCAGCTCCACGTCTCCGGTCAGCAACACCCGGCCCACCGGTGTGCGGGCTCGGAGGACCACTGAACTGTTGTTGATCGTCGTGCCGTCTTGGGTGGCCGCCGCGCGGGCCGGGACGTAGCGCGGGCCGAGCACGTCCAGCGAGAGGCCTGGCCACTCCAGGTGCTCCCCCGGGTTCAGCTCCACCAGCGGCACCGCCTGCCGGGCGGTCTCCGCCGCCACCTGGCGCCATGCCCACTCCGGCGCCCGGCCGGCGCCGACCGCCACCGCGCCCACCGCTCGGCCGTCGAAGACCGAGGCGAGGCCGCCGATGTGGTCGGCGTGCAGGTGGCTCAGCACCAGCAGCGGGATCCGGTCGACCGCCAGCCGGTGCAGGCACTCGTCGACCGGGCCCGGCTCGGGGCCGGTGTCCACCACCACCGCGCGTCCGGGGTCCGCCGTCGCCAGCACCACCGCGTCGCCCTGGCCGACGTCGCACTCGACCATCGCCCAGTTCCGGGGTGGCCACGCCGGCGCGATCACCCGGACCGGCACGAACACGAGCAACGCGCCGACCACCAGCACCGCCAGGACCAGCCGCACCCGCCGGTGCCGGAAGGCCAGCACCAGCGCGCCCAGGACCGCGGCCGCCAGCAGGCCGCCCAGCCAGCCGCCCGGCCAGGCGATGACCGCGCCCGGCGTTCGCGCGCCGTGGCGGGCCACCGTGATCAGCCAGCGAGCCTCCGGGTCGGCCAGGTGCACCAGGACCTTCCCCGCGCCCGGCCACCACGGGCCGGTGACCGTCGCCAGCACGCCGAGCACTGTCGCCGGGGCCACCACCGGCGCCGCGAGGACGTTGGTCAGCACCGAAACCAGGCTCACCGAACCCGCCATGCCCGCCAGCACCGGCGCCGTCACCAGGAACGCCGCCAACGGAACCGCCAGCCCTTCGGCGAACCCCGGCGGGACGCCGCGGCGCACCAGCGCCGCCGCCCAGCGGGGCGCCAGCAGGACCAGCCCGGCCGTCGCGAACACCGACAGCGCGAACCCGAAGTCCGTGGCCATCGCCGGATCCGCGACGATCAGCACGCACACCGCGAACGCCAGCGCCGGCAGCGCCGAACCCCGCCGGCCGAGGGCCAGGGCCAGCAGCGCGACCGCCGCCATCAGCCCGGCCCGCAGCACGCTCGGCTCCGGGCCGACCAGGACGAGGAACCCACCGAGGCACGACCCCGCGGCCGCCGCCGACAGCCGGGGCCCGAGCCGCATCACGCGCAGCAGGAGCAACACCGCACCGCAGGCCACGGCGAGGTTTCCGCCGCTGACCGCCGTCAGGTGCGCCAGCCCAGCGGTGACGAACTCCTGCTCGACCCGCGGCGACAACGCGCTCGTGTCGCCCAGGACCAGGCCCGGCAGCAGGCCGGCCGGCTCGTCCGGCAGGTCCTGGCACAGGTCGTGCAGCCCCGCCCGCAACACCGCGGCGGTCCGCTGCCACCAGGGCGCGGGACCGGGCTCGCCGGGCGGACCGCGGACCGAGAGCACCGCGACCGTCAGGTCCGTGCCGCGCGGTGGCATCAGCCGTCCCGTCACCGTGAGCTCCTGGCCCGGCAGCAGCGACGCCCACTGCGCGACGGGCGCCAGCAACAAGACCCGCCCGGTCGACGACACCGGCCGGCCGTCGACCGAAGCCGCGCGGACGTCCGCCATCAGCACCACCGACCGGGCACCGGCCTGCTGGTCGGCATACCCGGCGCCGCGCACCGGCTTCGGCCGTTCGGCGACTTCGACCCGCAGCGCCGCGGGCAGCCCTTGGGCCGCCGCCGCGCGGAGGTCGTCGCGCTCCGCGTCGCGGATCCGCCAGGCGACCGGACCGGCCGCGACGAGCCCCAGCACGAGCAGGGCCGCCGCCGCACCGAGCGCCCAGGGACGACCGCGGGCTCGCCACAGCACCAGCCCGGCCAGCATCGCCGAGGCCAGGCCGACGGCCAGCGCCGTCCACCAGCCGAGCAGCAAGCCCGCCAACGCGGCGAGCCAGCACGCCACCGCGGCCGGGACCAGCCGCATGTCCTGCCGGGTGTCGGTCGGGGGAAGGGCGCTCATCCGACCGACACCTGATCCCTCAGCGACTCGAACTTGCTCTCGCCGATACCCGAAACGTCGCGCAGCTGCTCGATCTTCGTGAAGCCGCCGTGATCCGTGCGCCACTGGACGATCCGCTTGGCCATCACCTCGCCGACGCCGGGCAGCGTGTCCAGCTGGTCGGCGCTCGCCGCGTTGAGGTCGACCTTGCCGCCCGCCGGCGCGCCGGGAGCCGCCGCGGGCGCGGGGATGCCGACCGCGAGCTGCTCGCCGTCGGCCACCCGGCGGGCGAGGTTCAGCGCGCCGAGGTCCGCGCCGGGTTCGGGCCCGCCGGCCGCCCGCAGCACGTCCGCGACCCGGGCGCCCTGGGGCACGGTGACCAGGCCGGGCGCGCGGACCCGCCCGATCACGCTGACGACGAGACCGGTCTGGGGTGAGGCCCGGGCCGGCGCCTCACCCGCCGGTTTGGCGCTCGGCAACGCGGGTGGCGACTCGGCCGCCGGACGGCCGCCGAGGAGCGCGACCGAGCCGAGGACGATCACCACGACCGCCGCGAAGACACCGGCGAACGCCCACCGGCGGCGGCCGGCACCGGCCGGACCGCCCGGCAGCCAGCGCCGGACCAGCCGGCCGCCCGGCCCGACCGTGCTCTCGTCGGGCGAGAGCTGGTCGGCCAGCCAGGAGAGCCGGTCGTTGACGGGGAGGCCCGGATCCCGGGCGGGCTGCTCGAACACACGATCGACGTTAGGGCCCGCGGGGAGTGTCCGACAGGGGTGCCGCCGCGTCCTGTGGACAACCGGGGTGATGTGGACAGCTGCCCTCGGCCCAGCCCGGGAACGACCGTTTCCGTCGTACCCGGGTGGCATGCTCGAGGGTTCGGCGCGCCGCTAGCCGGAGGACGGCACGGTGCGCTGGACGACCACCCCGAGCACGCCGGGCCCGGTGTGCGCCCCGATCACCGCGCCCAGCTCGGAGACCACGCAGCCGGCCGAGCGCGGCACCGCTTCCTCCAGCCGGTTCGCCAGCTCGACCGCCCGTTCCGGCGAGGCGAGGTGGTGGACGGCCAGCTCGACGTCGTCGTCGCGCGCGGCCTGCGCGGCGAGCTCGACCAGCCGCGCGAGCGCCCGGTTCATGGTGCGGACCTTCTCCAGCGGCAGGATCCGGCCGTCGGACATGTGCAGCACCGGCTTCACCGCCAGCGCCGTGCCGAGCAGCGCCGCCGCCGGCCCGATCCGGCCGCCGCGGCGCAGGTGGTCCAGGGTTTCCACGACGAACAACGTCGACGAGCAGCCCGCGGCCGTCACCGCCGCGGTTTCGACTTCGGCCGCGCCGGCCCCGGCGGAAGCGGCCGAAGCGGCGTGCAGCGCGGCGAACCCGAGACCCATCGCGGTGGTGCGCGAGTCGACCACACGGACCCGGTCCGGCCCGACTTCCTGCGCGGCCAGCACCGCTGCTTCCCAGGTGCCCGACAGCTCGCGCGAGAGGTGCACCGAAACGATCGAGTCCGCGCCGTCGGCGAGCGCGGCCCGGTACTCCGCGACGAACTCGGTGGGCGTCGGCCGGGACGTCGTGACGATCTTGCGCTGGCTCATCGCCTCGGCGACGGCGGCGGGGCCGGTCTCGACACCGTCGAGGGAAACCACGCCGTCGACCAGGACGTGCAGCGGCACCACCCGGACCGAGTGCCGTTCGGCGAAGCCCTCCGGCAGGTGGGCGGTGGAATCCGTGACTACGGCGACCGACACGCCGTCAGCCTACGTGGCCGGGGGCCCAGGTCGGCGCCATCAACACGGACATCGCGTCGCCGACGACGGCGTGTCCCTTCCAGCCCCAGTGCATGCCGTCCGGGTTGCCCTCGCCGCCGAGCACGTGCGCCCCGACGACGGCTTCCAGGTCCAGCAACGGAACCCGCGCCCGCGCGCCCCACGCCGCCATCGCGGCCGCCGCGGCGGGACGTGCCGTGTGGACGCCGCCGTAGGCCGCGGCCCGGTGCACCGACGGCAGCCACCCGAAGATCGGCAGCTCGGGCCGCAGGACGTGCAAGGCACCGACGGCCGTGTCGAGGTACTGCACGGTGAGCTTGGCCGGCAGCACCGCGGGACGCCCCCGGAACGCGACGGAAAGCCGCGGCTGCGCGGCCTGATAAGCCTTGCGCACCACCCGCCGCAGCGGGTCGGGACGCAGGTACTTCAGCCCCGTGCGCAGGTAGGTCGGCAATGGCGAAGGCAGCGTGTCCATGCTGCCGATCGCGAGGACGACGGCGTCGACGTGGTGCAGGTCGGCCCACACGCGCGGATCGCCGGTCAGCGACCACCAGACGTCCCGCGCGGTCCAGCCGATCCCGGCGACCAGGTCGGCGGTGCCGCCGAGCGCGGCGGCCGCGATGTTCGGCCACAGCCGCGGTTCGTCGGCGGCGCAGGGCCCTTCCGGACCGTGAAAGCTCAGCGAGTCGCCGAACACCAGCAGGCGTGGCCCCATGGGCTAGCCGTGCATCCCCGCGTTGTAGGCGTGCAGCCGCCACCGGTCGTCACGCCGGCCCAGCTCGACCCAGTGGCAGTTCGAGATCCCGCCCAGCGACGGCCAGGTCTCCACCGGCAGGCTCAGCAGGTGCGCGGTGAGCGCGGTGATCAGCCCGCCGTGCGCGGCCAGCAGCACGGTGTCCCCGACCTCGGAGTTGGCCTGCAGCAGGTCGGTGACGACCTCGCCCGCGCGCTCGGCGACGTCGAGGCGGTTCTCGCCGCCCGGCGGCGCCCACGTGGCGTCGGTGCGCCAGCGCCGGCGTTCACCCGGGTAGGCCTCGTCGACCTCGGCGCCGGTGAGCCCCTGCCATTCGCCGAGGTGCGTCTCGCGCAGGCGCTTGTCGATCCGCAGCGGGACGCCGATCGCGTCGGTGAGCACGGTGGCCGTGTCGGTGGCGCGGCGCAGGTCGGAGGCGATGACGAGGTCCGGTGAGAACCGGGCCAGCGCCGGCACCGCGAAGCGGGCCTGGTTCCAGCCGACCGGGGTCAGCGCCGAGTCCAGGTGTCCCTGCATCCGCCCGGCGGCGTTGTAGTCCGTCTCGCCGTGGCGCCAGAGCACGAGCCGCCGCGGGCTCACGGGACGTCCGGGTCCTCGGCGGGCGACTCCTCGAGACCGGCCACCTCGATGCGCGGGCAGTCCTTCCAGAGCCGCTCGAGACCGTAGAAGGAGCGCTCTTCGACGTGCTGGACGTGCACGACGACGTCGACGTAGTCGAGCAGCACCCAGCGCCCCTCGCGGGCTCCTTCGCGGCGGACCGGCTTGTGCCCGCTCTCGCGCAGTTTCTCCTCGACGTTGTCGACGATCGCGCCGACCAGGCGCTCGTTGGACGCGGAGGCGATGACGAAGGCGTCGGTGATGACGAGCTGCTCGGACACGTCCAGCACGACTACGTCGCTGGCCTTCTTGTCCGCCGCCGCGTGTGCGGCCGCTACGGCCAGCTCTCGTGCCTCGGACGTGGCTGCCACGGTGCTCCTTCTCAGATCGGGTTCGCTGGAGAAGGGTACCCGCCGGGACCAGCGGCGCTTCAGTCGCTCTTCCGGTAGAGATCCTTCTTGGCGATGTAGCGGACGACGCCGTCGGGCACGAGGTACCAGACCGGCTCCCCGCGTTCGACGCGGTCCCGGCAGCCGGTGGACGAAATGGCCATCGCGGTGACCTCGACCAAGCTCACCTTGCCGCTGGGCAGGTGGTGGGAGTTGAGCCGGTAGCCGGGCCGCGTGACGCCGATGAAGTGGGCGAAGTCGAACAGCTCGTCGGCCTTGTGCCAGGTCAGGATCTGCTCGAGGGCGTCGGCGCCGGTGATGAAGAAGAGCTGGTCTTCGGGGTACTCCGCGTGCAGGTCGCGCAGGGTGTCGACGGTGTAGGTCTGGCCCGCGCGGTCGATGTCGACGCGGCTGACCGAGAAGACCGGGTTGGACGCGGTCGCGATGACCGTCATCAGGTAGCGGTCCTCGGCCTTGGTCACCTGGCGGCTGGTCTTCTGCCAGGGCTGGCCGGTCGGGACGAAGATCACTTCGTCGAGCCCGAACCGGGACTGGACCTCGCTGGCCGCGACGAGGTGGCCGTGGTGCACGGGGTCGAACGTGCCGCCCATGACCCCGATCCGCCGTGGTGACATGAGCAAGGAGCCTATACATCGGAAGCGCGGGACGTCCTGTGCTGCCGGACACCTCGCCCGACCGGGCAAGTCTTGTGATCTAGGTCACATAACGGCCCGTATTCGTCGCGAACGGTCCGTTCGCGACGCCGCCGATTCCCGGATCGTCGGTGCCATGGGGTAGACGTGGGGACGTGGACACCACCGGCACCACCTCAGCCCTCCGCGATCGCGCCGAAACGCTCCTGCGAGCACTGGCCGGCGACTCGGCGAAGCTGCGCGAAGACCAATGGACCGCCATCGAGGCCCTGGTCGCGCAGCGGCGTCGCGCGCTCGTCGTGCAGCGCACCGGCTGGGGCAAGTCGGCGGTGTACTTCCTGGCCACGGCGCTGCTGCGGGAACAAGGAAGCGGGCCGACGGTCATCGTCTCGCCCCTGCTCGCGTTGATGCGCAACCAGATCTCGGCGGCGGCGCGCGCCGGGATCCACGCGGCCACCATGAACTCCGCGAACCCGCAGGAGTGGGAGCAGGTCCAGGCCGCCGTGGCGGCCGGCGAGGTCGACGTCCTGCTGGTCAGCCCCGAACGGCTGAACAACCCGGACTTCCGCGACAACGTGCTGCCGAAGCTGACCGCGAGCACCGGGCTGCTGGTGGTCGACGAAGCGCACTGCATCTCCGACTGGGGGCACGACTTCCGGCCGGACTACCGGCGGCTGCGCACGCTGCTGGGCGACCTGCCCGACGGCGTGCCGGTGCTGGCGACCACCGCGACGGCGAACGACCGCGTCGTCACCGACGTCGCCGAGCAGCTGGGCCTCGGCACGGGCACCGACACGCTCGTGCTGCGCGGCACCCTCGACCGGGAGAGCCTGCGGTTGTCGGTGTGCCGGCTGCCGACGTCGCAGGCGCGGCTGGCCTGGCTCGCCGAGCACCTCGCGGAGCTGCCCGGGTCCGGGATCATCTACTGCCTCACCGTCGCGGCGGCGCACGACGTCGCTTCGCTGCTGAAGGACCGCGGTTACCCGGTGGCGGCCTACACCGGCAAGACCGACCCGGCCGACCGGCAGGCGGCCGAGGACGACCTGCTCGGCAACCGCGTCAAGGCCCTGGTCGCGACGTCCGCGCTGGGCATGGGGTTCGACAAGCCGGACCTCGGGTTCGTCGTGCACCTCGGCGCGCCGTCGTCCCCGATCGCCTACTACCAGCAGGTCGGCCGCGCCGGGCGTGGTGTGGAGCGCGCCGACGTCGTGCTGCTGCCCGGCGAGGAGGACCGCGCGATCTGGGCGTACTTCGGCTCGCTCGCCTTCCCCGACGAGCTGCGGGTGACGCAGGTGCTGAACACGCTCGCCTACGCCGACCGTCCCCTTTCGACGGCCGCGCTCGAGCCGTCGGTCGAGCTTTCCCGGTCACGGCTGGAAATGGTGCTCAAGGTGCTGGACGTCGACGGCGCGGTGCGGCGCGTCAAGGGCGGCTGGACGAGCACGGGCGAGGAGTGGGAGTACGACCGCGGGCGGTACAAGCGGGTCGCGGAAGCCCGTGAGCGCGAGCAGGACGCGATGCTCGGCTACCTCGCGACCGACGGCTGCCGGATGGAGTACCTGCGGCGCCAGCTCGACGATCCCGAGGCGGCGCCGTGCGGGCGGTGTGACAACTGCACCGGTCAGCACTGGGACACGACGATCGCCGACGACGTCGCCGAAGCGACCCGGGAGCGGTTGCAGCGACCGGGTGTCGAGGTCGCGCCACGCAAGCAGTGGCCGACGGGCATGTCCTCTTTGGACGTTCCGGTCTCGGGCCGGATCTCGGCCGACGACCAGGCCGAGCCGGGCCAGGTCCTCGGCCGGCTGACCGACGTCGGCTGGGGCAACCGGCTGCGCGAGCTCGTCGGCCCGCAGGCCAAGGACGTCGAGGTGCCGGACTCGGTGTTCAAGGCGTGCGTCCAGGTGCTCGCCGGGTGGCAGTGGGCGCAACGGCCGGTCGCGGTGATCGCCGTCCCGTCGGAGACGCGGCCACAGCTCGTGTACAGCCTCGCGACCCGGCTGGCCGAGATCGGCAAGCTGGACTTCCTCGGCGCGCTCGACGCCGAGGGGCCGCCTCCGCGGCAGGCGAACAGCGCGCAACGGCTGGCCGATCTGTGGCGGCGGATGAGCATGCCCGCGGACCTGGCCGAAACCCTGCCGGGCGGGCCGATCCTGCTGGTCGACGACGTCATCGACACGGGCTGGACGATGACGCTGGCCGCGCGGCTGCTGCGGCGGGCCGGCGCGCCCGCGGTGCTGCCGTTCGCGCTGGCGAGCACGGCTTAGCGAAACGGAGGACGGTCAGAACCTTTCGGACTGCGAACGAATGTGGCAAAGTCCCGTTCCACCTTCGGGTGACGTGGAGGCCGCCATGACCGAGTCCACCGTTCAGGCATCCCAGCGGCACCGGCTGCCGGTGCGCAAGCTGTTCGCGGCGAGCGCGGGCAATGCGCTGGAGTGGTTCGACTGGACGATCTACGCGACGTTCAGCATCTACTTCGCCGGCGCGTTCTTCCCCTCGGGGAACGACACCCTCGCACTGATCAACACCTTCGCCACGTACGCGCTCGCGTTCTTCTTCCGGCCGCTCGGCGGCGTCCTGCTCGGGCGCTTCGCCGACACGCGGGGCCGCAAGCCCGCCATGATCCTCACCATCCTGCTCATGGCCGGCGGCTCGGTCGCGATCGGACTGCTGCCGACGTTCGCGCAGGTCGGCTGGCTGGCCCCGATCCTGCTGCTGCTCGCCCGCGTCGCGCAGGGGCTGTCACTCGGCGGCGAGGTGTCGAACGCGTCGGCGTACCTGGGCGAGATCGCGCCGCGCGAGCGCCGCGGCCGGTACTCGGCGTTCTTCTACATCTCGACCGGGTCGGCCGTGCTGGTCGCGACCGTCCTCGGTTTCGTGCTGGCGCGGACGCTCGACAAGGCCCAGCTCGCGTCGTGGGGCTGGCGGCTGCCGTTCCTGCTGGGCGGGGTGTTCGGCCTGGTCGGGTTGTGGCTGCGCCGCAGCCTGGCCGAGACCGAGCTGTTCGAGCAGACGAAGGCGAAGGCACGCAAGCTCGAGCGGCCGTTGCTGACGACGCTGACCCACCACCCCAAGGCCGTCGGCAGGCTCGTCGGCTTCACGATGCTCTCGACCCTTTGCTACTACACGTTCTTCAGCGCGCTGACGTCCTTCGCGGTGAAGAACCGGCACGCCGACGCGGACGCCGTGTTCCTCGCGCTGTCGGTCGGCACGGCGTTGTTCATCGCGCTGCAGTACCCGATGGGCGCGCTGGCGGACAAAGCCGGGCGGAAGCCGCAGCTGCTCGTCTGGTCCGGGGCGACCGCCGTGGTCGTGGTGCCACTGTCCACTTTGATCGGGCCGAACCTCGGCGGCCTGCTCGTGGTGTTCTGCGTCGGGCTCGGGTTGTACACCGCGATGACGTCGATCGCGCCGGCGATCATGAGCGAGCTGTTCCCCACCGAACTGCGCGGGCTCGGGATCGGGGCCTGGTACAACCTGACCGTCGCGGTGTTCGGCGGGACCGCGCCGCTGCTCATCACCGTCTTCGGCGCGGTCTCGCCGACGCTCTACTTCTGGTACGTCGCCGCGGGTGCGGCGATCGCGTTCTTCGTGATCCTCACGCTCCCGGAGACCAAGGGCAGCGAGCTGCGGTAAACCCTTCGTCGCCGGCCGGTCACGCTCGCTACGCTGCGTGCTCCGAGACCGAGTCGAAGGAGGGACACCGTGCAGCAAGCCGCCGACGTTACCGAGGAGCTGGCGCGCCGCGTGGTCGCCGCCGCCGGCACGGCATTGGGCGTCGAACTGACGCCGGAGCAGGCGCTGATCCAGGCGTCGCCCCGCGAAGGTGTCGACTACCAGGGCAATCTCGCGATGAGCCTGGGCAAGCGGCTCGGCCGCCCACCGCGTGAAGTCGCCGCGGCCATCGCCGAGGCGCTGGCACTCGACGGCATCGCCGATCCTCCCGAAGTCGCCGGGCCGGGGTTCCTCAACTTCGCGCTGCGCAAGGAATGGCTCCAGACGCGCGCCGGCGCGCTGCTCGGCGATCCGCGGCTGGGCGTGCCGGAAGCCGTCGAGCCGCGGCGGATCGCGCTCGACTACAGCAGCCCGAACGTGGCGAAGGAAATGCACGTCGGGCACCTGCGCTCGTCGGTGATCGGCGACGCGCTCGTCCGGCTGCTGCGCTTCGCCGGGCACGAAGTGCTGCCGCACAACCACCTCGGCGACTGGGGTACGCCGTTCGGGATGCTCATCGAGCAGCTCGCCGATCTCCCGGCCGGGCACCGCGCGATCGCCGACCTCGACGCCTTCTACCGTGAAGCCCGCCGCAAGTTCGACAGCGACGAAGCGTTCGCGACTCGCGCACGCGAGCGCGTCGTGCTGCTGCAGAGCGGGGACGCCGCGACGCTCGCCGTCTGGCAGGAGCTCGTCGACGAGTCGACCCGGCACTTCGACGAGGTCTACGCGCTCCTCGGGATCTCGTTGACCGACAAGGACATCTACGGCGAAAGCTTCTACAACCCATACCTCGCCGACGTCGTCGACGAGCTCGAAAAGGCGGGCCTCACCGAGGTCAGCGACGGCGCCGTCTGCGTGTTCCCCGAAGGGTTCCGCAACCGCGAGGGCGACCGGCTGCCGCTGATCGTCCGCAAGCGCGACGGTGGTTACGGGTACGCAGCGACCGACCTGGCGACCGTCCGGTACTGGACCGCCGAGCGCGGCGCCACCGACCTGCTCTACGTCGTCGGGACGCCGCAGGCGCAGCACTTCGCGATGCTGTTCGCCGCGTGCCGCGAAGCGGGCTGGCTGAGCGCGCACGCCGAGCACGTCGGCTTCGGCACGGTGCTGGGCGCCGACGGCAAGACCATGCGGACCCGGGCCGGCGCGACGGTGAAGCTGGTCGACCTGCTCACCGAGGCCGTGACGCAGGCCGCCGCGGTCGTCGCCGAACGCAGTGAGCTCGACGCGGCGGGGCAGGCGGAGGTCGCCCGGGCCGTGGGCATCGGCGCGGTCAAGTACGCCGACCTGTCCGGCGACCGCGAACGCGACTACGTCTTCGCGTGGGACCGGATGCTCGCGAAGGAGGGCAACACCTCGGTGTACCTCCAGTACGCGCACGCGCGGACGCAGTCGATCCTGCGCAAGGCGGGTGGGCTGCCCGACGGCACCGAGATCACGTTGGAAGCGCCGGCCGAACGGGCGTTGGCGCTGAAGCTGCTGAGGTTCGGCGAAGCGCTGAAGGCCGCGACGGCCGCGTACGCGCCGCACAAGCTCTGTACGTACCTGTACGAGACGGCGGTCGCGTTTTCCCGGTTCTTCGAGGAGTGTCCGGTCCTGAAAGCGTCTTCACCGGCGTTGCGCGCGTCGCGGCTGAGGTTGACTACGCTGACGTCGCACACGCTCGCGCTCGGGCTCTCGCTGCTCGGCATCGCAGCGCCCGACCAGCTCTAGCGGAGATCACCTTGGAACTACCCGGCGACCTGCTCACGCTGCTGCGCGAGCCCAGCCTCTGCTTCCTGTCCACCCTCATGCCGGACGGCTCGCCGCAGCTCACCCAGACCTGGGTGGACACCGACGGCACGCACATCCTCGTCAACACCGTGGTGGGGCACCAGAAGCAGCGCAACCTCGAGCGTGACCCGCGGGTGGCGCTCAACGTCGCCGACCGCGAGCGGCCTTCGCGCTACTACGCGATCCGCGGGCAGGTCATCGACGCGACCGAGGACGGCGCCGTCGAGCACATCGAGAAGCTGGCGCAGCGCTACCTCGGCGGGCCCTACCCCTGGTGGGGCGGTCGCGACCAGACGCGGCTGCTGCTCACGATCAAAGCGGATCGGATCGCGTCGTGATCATCATCGCCGGCTGGCTCGCCGTCGCTCCGGAAGGGCGCGACGCGTATCTCGCGGGGTGCTCCGAGGCCGTCCGGCTCGCGCGCGAGGCGCCCGGCTGCCTCGAGTACGCGCTGGGCGCCGACCTTCTCGACCCCGGCCGGATCACCGTGTACGAGCGCTGGGAGTCCGATGAGGACCTCGAGCGCTTCCGCGGGTCCGGGCCGTCGGACGAGCAGGCGGTGCAGATCCTCGACGCGTCGGTCGCGCGCTACCGGATTTCGGCGGTCGAGGCGCCGTGACCCGCTAGCAGCTCCACCAGTTCGCCGGCCAGGCCGCGGTTGACCGGCTCTCGCGTGGCGAGCAGCCGGTACCAGAGCGTGCCGAACACGACGTCGATCACCGTGCCGGGCCGGACGCCCGCGGGCAGTTCGCCGCGTTCGCGGGCGCGGTCGACGATGACGCCGAGCGCTTCGCGGCGGCGGTTGAGGAAGTCTTCGCGGAAGCGGCGGCCGAACTCCGGGTCGATCTGCGCCTGCGCCATCAGCGCGCGCAGCGGGTCCGCGACCTGCGACTGTTCCCCCAGCTCGAACGTGCTGCCCAGGAAGTGCGCGAGGTCCGCGCGGAAGGACCCCTCGTCGGGGATCGGGACGTAGAGGTCCGCCTTCGTCGCGAGCGCGTCGAGCAGGACGTCCGCCTTCGACGACCACCAGCGGTAGATCGTCTGCTTGCCGACGCCCGAGCGCGCGGCGATGCCTTCGACGGTCAGCGCGCCGTACCCCGCCTCCCCGACCAGTTCGACGGTGGCGGTGAGGATCGCCAGCCGGCTCTGCTCACTGCGCTTGCGGCCGGGACGGGACTGGTCGGTCATGGGATCCGATGGTAGCGTCAATTTCGAAACGAGACGTACCGGTTCGAAATGGGGAACAAGATGAGCATCGCTCTCGTCGCCGGCGGCACGTCGGGCATCGGCCTGGCGACCGCGCGGCGGCTGCACGCGCAGGGCTACGACGTCCACGTCACCGGGCGCGGCAAGGAGCGCCTCGACGACGTCGCGTCGAGCGACCCTTCGCTGACGGGTCACCAGGCCGACGGCGGTGACGCCGCGGCGATGGCCGCGCTCGCGTCGTCGTTGGGGACGGTCGACGTGCTGGTGGTGAGCCTGTCCGGGGCCGAAGGCATGGGACCGATCGATTCGCTGGACTTCGCGATGCTGCGGCGGGCGTTCGACGCGAAGTTCTGGGCGCACCTGACGACGATCCAGGCGGTGCTGCCGCACCTGGCGGCCGACGGGTCGATCACGCTGCTCGGCGCGATCAGCGCGCGGGCCGCCATGCCGGGGACGGCGGGCATCGCCGCGCTCAACGCGGCGGTCGAGGCGCTGGTCAAGCCACTCGCGGTGGAGCTGGCGCCGCGGCGGGTGAACGCGGTTTCGCCGGGCGTGGTGGACACGGCGTGGTGGAGCGGCTTCCCGGAGGAGATGCGGGAGGGCTTCTTCGCCCAGACGGCGGCTTCGATCCCGTCCCGCCGCGTGGCGACGGCGGACGACGTGGCGGAGGTGGTCGCGTTGGCGGCAACGAACCGCAACCTGAGCGGCACAGTCCTCGAAGCCGACGGCGGCGCCCGCCTGGTCTCGCTGGGCTGACGTGCGCGAAGGGGCATCACGCGTGCTTGCGGGGGCATCTCCTGTGTCTGGAGAGGCATCACGTGTGATGGGAGGGGCATCACTCGTGATCAGGCGGACGACACGCTGATGCCCGGCTGATCACGCGAGACGCCCGGGCAATCACGCGTGATGCCCCTCCCCGCACGCGTGATGCCTCTTTGCGCACGGGCTGGGTCAGCGGCGGAGGGGGACCAGGTCGTCGGCGTGGACCACCTCTCGGCGTTGTTCGGCCGGGAGTTCGGGGGTTGAGCGGCCGATCAGGTCCGGGAGCTCCGTCGCGTCGAAGGCCACCACTCCGCGGGCCACCGGGCGGTCCTTCGTGTCCACCAGGTCGACCACGTCGCCCGCCTGGAACTCGCCCTCCACGCCCGTGATGCCCGCGGCCAGCAGGGACCTGCGGCGGCGGACCACCGCGGTCACCGCTCCGTCGTCCAGGCGGAGCTTGCCGGTCGTGTCCGCCGCGTAGCCGAGCCAGAAGCGGCGGGCCGACAGGCGGGTGTCCGCCGGGGCGAACGCGGTGCCGGGGGACGCGGTGGTCAGGGCCGCGGCCGCTTCCGAAGCCGCCGCCAGGAGGACCGGGATGCCCGCGCCCGCCGCCGTGCGGGCGGCCGCCAGCTTCGACACCATGCCGCCCGTGCCGAGGCCGGAGCTGGACATGCCGACCGAGATGCCGTCCACATCGGACTCCGAGAGGACTTCGGTGAGCTTGCGGGTGGCGCCGTCGCGGGGGTCTCCGTCGTACAGGCCGTCCACATCGGACAGCAGGATCAACGCGTCCGCGCCGATCAGGTGAGCCACCAACGCCGCCAGGCGGTCGTTGTCGCCGAAGCGGATCTCTTCCGTGGCCACCGTGTCGTTCTCGTTGACCACCGGCACCGCGCCGAGCGCCAGCAGCCGCGAGAACGTCCGCTGCGCGTTGCGGTAGTGCGACCGGCGGACGACGTCGTCGGAGGTCAGCAGCACCTGGCCGACCGTCAGCGAAAACCGGCCGAACGACTCCGCGTACGCGTGCGCCAGCTGCAGCTGTCCCACGCTCGCCGCCGCCTGCTGCGTCGCGAGGTCCTTCGGGCGCTTGCCCAGCGAAAGCGGGGCGAGGCCGGCGCCGATCGCACCCGAGGACACCAGCACGATCTGCGTGTCCCGGGCGACGCGCTCGGCGATCGCGTCGACCAGGGCGTCCAGGCGCGCGACGTCGAGCCCGCTGCCCGCGGTGGTCAGGGCCGACGAGCCGACCTTGACGACCAGCCGCCGGCCGGCGGCGATGGCCTCCCGGGTGCCGCTCACGCGTCGTCGTCCAGCTCGTCCCCGTCGGGGCCGTCGCGCCGGATCCGGCGGGCTTCCTTGCGCTCGGCCGCGCCGACGCGGTCGTTGCGCTCCAGCCGGACGTCCGTGCCGCGGCCGGACAGGTGCATCGCCACCTGAGGTGTCGAGGGCTCCCACTCGAACTGGACGTCGCCGATCGTGACCGGGCTGCCCGGCACCGCGCCGAGCTTCGCCAGCTTCTCCTCGACGCCGAGCCGGTCGAGCCGGTCGGCCAGGTAGCCGACGGCTTCGTCGTTCGCGAAGTTCGTCTGGCGGATCCACCGCTCCGGGCGGGTGCCGCGCACGATGAACGCGCCCTCTTCCTCGGGGTCGACCTCGACGGTGAAGCCCGAGTCGTCGACGGCCATCGGCCGCAGCACGATCTTCTCCGGCTCCAGCACCGGCTGCGCCTCGCGGTACTCCTCGACGACCGCGGCCAGCGCGAACGTCAGCTCCCGCAGCCCCTTGCGCGACGCCGTGGAGACCTCGAAGACCCGCAGGCCGCGGGCCTCCAGCTCCGGCCGGACGAACTCGGCGAGCTCGGCGGCCTCGGGGACGTCGATCTTGTTGAGGACGACCACGCGCGGCCGCTCCTCGAGCTTCCCGCCCAGGCTCGGCGTGTACTTCGCGAGCTCTTCCTCCAGCGCGTCCACATCGGACAGCGGATCGCGCCCCGGCTCCAGCGTGGCGCAGTCGACGACGTGCACCAGCACCGCGCACCGCTCGATGTGGCGCAGGAAGTCCAGGCCCAGGCCCTTGCCCTCGGACGCGCCGGGGATCAGGCCGGGCACGTCGGCCATGGTGAACACCGTCTCGCCGCCGGTGATGACGCCGAGGTTCGGCACCAGCGTGGTGAACGGGTAGTCGGCGATCTTCGGCTTGGCCGCGGACAGCACCGAGATCAGCGACGACTTGCCGGCGGACGGGAAGCCCAGCAGGCCGACGTCGGCGACCGAGCGCAGCTCCAGCGTCAGGTCGCGGCTCTCCCCCGGCTCGCCCAGCAGCGCGAACCCGGGGGCCTTGCGGGCCTTCGACGACAGCGCGGCGTTGCCGAGGCCACCGCGGCCGCCCTGCGCGGCGACGAACGTGGTGCCCGGGCCGATCAGGTCGGCGACCAGCTCGCCGTCTTCGGTGAACACGACGGTGCCCGAGGGCACCTTCATCACGAGGGTCTCCCCCGCCGCGCCCGCGCGGTTGCCGCCCTGGCCCATCTTGCCGCTGCCCGCCTTGGCGTGCGGGCGGAAGTGGAAGTCGAGCAGGGTGTGCACGTTGGGGTCGACGACCAGCAGGACGTCGCCGCCGTTGCCGCCGTTGCCGCCGTCCGGGCCGCCGAGCGGCTTGAACTTCTCGCGGTGCACCGAGGCGCAGCCGTTCCCCCCGTCACCTGCGGTCAGGTGGATCACCGCACGGTCCACGAACCGGGACGCCATGACTTGCCTCTTTCACCTGCGGAAGATCGGACACAAAAAGAAACGAGGGGTGGCACCGGATATTCCGGCCCCACCCCTCGTCAGAGGTCTAGACAGAAGCCGAATCAGGCTTCCGACGGCACGATGTTGACCGTCTTGCGGCCACGCTTCTCGCCGAACTTGACCGCGCCGGCGGCCAGGGCGAACAGCGTGTCGTCGCCGCCACGGCCGACGTTCACGCCGGGGTGGAACTTGGTGCCGCGCTGGCGGATCAGGATCTCGCCGGCGTTGACTTCCTGGCCACCGAAGCGCTTGACGCCGAGGCGCTGCGCGTTCGAGTCACGACCGTTGCGGGAGCTGGAAGCACCCTTCTTGTGAGCCATAGCCCAATCCTCTTTCTAACTGAAGATCCGGAAGTTCTTACTTGGAGATGGCGGTGACCTCGACGCGGGTCAGCTTCTGCCGGTGACCCTGGCGCTTGTGGTAGCCCGTCTTGTTCTTGAACTTGTGGATCCGGATCTTCGGACCCTTGGTCTGCTCGACGACCTTGCCGGTGACCGAGACCTTCGCCAACGCGTCGGCGTCCGTGGTGATCTCGCCACCGTCCACGAACAGCACGGCGGGGAGAATGTGCTCGGTGCCCGGCTCGCCCTCGAGCTTCTCGACCTCGACGACGTCGCCGACGGCCACCTTGTACTGCTTGCCGCCGGTCTTGACGATCGCGTACGCCGACACGGAAGTCTCCTGCATTACTCGACAATGGGTGGGGGCTCCGCGCGATCGGCCCACCTCCGGGAAGGCGGTCCTGGACTCGCGCAGGCGACCTGCTCTGGTGGCAGGCCGTACTACAGGTTACGTGGGGTGCCCCGGTGCGCTACCACCGGGGTCCCCTAGTTGTTCAACAGCTCTGTGTTCACTGGCTCTGGTCGGACGCGTGCACCGGCGGCCCCGCCGGGCGCGACGCGGCCCGGCGCGGACGGCGCCGGGTGGAGCGCACGGCCGGTTCGGGCACGCTGACCTCGGGTTCGGCGGTCTCCGAAGACTCCGAGACCGGCTCTTCGACCGGCTCCGGCGCCGGCGACCGCTCGACCTCGGGCTCCTCGGCCTGCGGCACCGGCGTCTCGTCCGCCTCGGTGGTCACCGGGGTGCCGGCGACCTCCTGGGCGGGCTCGGCGGCCGGCTCGGCCGCCACCGGCGTCTCGTCGGCCTCCGTGGTGGCCGGCACGTCCGCGACCTCCGTGGCGGGCTCCGGGACGTGCCCGTTGCCGTTCAGCGCGCCCGGCTCGTGCTCCTTGGCGGCCTTCGAGGCGTTCGCCATCGCCGCCACCGCCGACGCGATCGACTCGCGCTGCTCCGGCGTCGGGACGGCGTGCACCTCGGCCTTGGCCGGCTCGGCCGGCTGCTCCTTGGCGGCCTCCTCGCCCTTGCCCCGGCCCCGCGACCGGCGGGAGCTCTTCTCCCCGCCGCCGTTGCCGCCGTTGCCACCACCGCCGCCGTTGCCGTTGCCGCCGTGGCTGTGCGAGCCACCGCCGCCGCCCGAGCGCTGCGGCTCGGTCGAGACGACCACGCCCCGGCCCTTGCAGTGCTCACACGGCGTCGAGAACGCCTCCAGCAGCCCGGTGCCGATCTTCTTGCGGGTCATCTGCACCAGGCCGAGCGAGGTGACCTCGGCGACCTGGTGGCGCGTGCGGTCGCGGCCGAGGCACTCGGTCAGGCGGCGCAGCACCAGCTCGCGGTTGGACTCGAGCACCATGTCGATGAAGTCGATGACGATGATGCCGCCGATGTCCCGCAGCCGGAGCTGGCGGACGATCTCCTCCGCCGACTCCAGGTTGTTGCGGGTCACCGTCTCCTCGAGGTTGCCACCCGAACCGGTGAACTTGCCGGTGTTGACGTCGATGACCGTCATCGCCTCGGTGCGGTCGATGACCAGGTAACCACCGCTGGGCAGCCAGACCTTGCGGTCGAGCGCCTTGGTGATCTGCTCGTCGATCCGGTGGTCGGCGAACGCGTCGCCCGTGCCGGTGTAGCGCTTGAGGCGCTCGGTGAGCTCCGGCGCGACGTGGCTGACGTAGCCGTTGATGGTCTCCCAGGAGCGGTTGCCCTGGATCTCCAGCTTGGCGAAGTCCTCGGTGAAGAGGTCACGCACGACCTTGACCAGCAGGTCCGGCTCTTCGTAGAGCATGGTCGGCGCGCCGCCCTTCTTGCCGGAACCGGCGGCGGCCTTCTCCTTGATGACGTCCCACTGCGCCTTCAGGCGGTCGACGTCGCGGCCCAGCTCCTCCTCGCCGATGCCCTCGGAGGCGGTGCGGATGATGACACCCGCGTCCTCCGGGACGATCCGCTTGAGGATGTCCTTCAGGCGACGGCGCTCGTTCTCCGGCAGCTTGCGGGAGATGCCGGTGGCGCCGCCCGCGGGGACGTACACCAGGAAGCGGCCGGGCAGCGAGATCTGCGTGGTCAGCCGGGCGCCCTTGTGCCCGACCGGGTCCTTGGTCACCTGGACCAGCACGGAGTCACCGGTGGAGAGCGCCTGCTCGATCTTGCGGGCCTTGCCCTCCAGGCCGGCGGCGTCCCAGTCGACCTCACCGGCGTAGAGCACCGCGTTGCGGCCGCGGCCGATGTCGATGAACGCGGCCTCCATGGAGGGCAGCACGTTCTGGACGCGGCCGAGGTAGACGTTGCCGACGATCGAGCCGGAGCCCGACTGCGTCACGAAGTGCTCGACCAGCACGCCGTCCTCGAGCACGCCGATCTGCGTCGAGTCGCCCTTCTCGGCGACGACCATCGTGCGCTCGACCGACTCGCGGCGGGCGAGGAACTCGGCCTCGGACAGGATCGGGGCGCGGCGGCGGCCGGCCTCGCGGCCGTCGCGGCGGCGCTGGCGCTTGGCCTCCAGGCGGGTCGAGCCGCGGACGCTGCGGACCTCGTCGCGCGCCGGGCGCTCGGCCTGCTCGGCCTTGGCCTGGCGGACGTGGGTGACGGTGTTGGGCGGGTCGTCGGTGCCCTCGGCGTCGTCACCGTCGGAGCCCTTGCGGCGACGACGGCGGCGACGGCGCTTGCTGCCGCCCTCGCCCTCGCCTTCGTCGCTGTCGGAGTCGGCGTCCGCTTCCGTGGTGGCTTCCTCGGCCTCTTCGGCGTCCGCTTCGGGCTTTTCGTCCCCGTTGCGGGACTTCCGGCGCGGCTGCTCCTCGGCCTGGTCGTCGTTCTCGGCGGTGTCGTCGCTGCCGTCGGCGCCCTTGCCACGGCCACGGCCCCGACGCCCGCGGCGGCGACGGCGGCGGCTGCCGGCGTCGTCACCGTCTTCGTCGGTCTCGGTGGCCGCGGTGGTGTCTTCGGTCTCTTCTTCGGCCGCCTCGGGCTCGCGACGGGGCTCGGGCCGGGCCTCCGGCTCCGCGAACGGGTCGGCGGGCTTGCGGGCCGGCTTCGCGGCGGGCTCCGGCGGCAGGAAGACCGGCGACGGCGCGGCGAACACCGGCAGGTGGGCGCGGGTCTTCTGCCGCGGGCGCGGCTTCTCGGCCTCGGCGACGGGGACCTCCGGCACCGGCGGGGCCTGCTTCGCGGTGCGGCCGGTGGCCTGGCCCTGGTCGGCGGCGCCGGTCGCGGGCTGCTGGGCGAAGGGCTGGCCGGCCTTGCCGCGGCCGGCGGGCTGGTCCTGGCGGGCGGTGTCCGGGGTGGCACCGCTCTGGCCGGGGTTGCGCTGGTCAGCGCTGGCTTGGCCAGCACTGGCGCGGTCGGCGTTGTCCTGGGTGGCGTTGTCCTGAGCGGCGCTGTCCTGGCCGACGCTGCCCTGGCCGGGGTTGCGCTGGCCAGCGCTGCCTTGAGCAGCATTGGCGCGGTCGGCACTGCTCCGGCCTGCGATGTCCTGAGCGGCACTGTCCTGGCCGGCGCTGCCCTGAGCGGCGCGGCCTTGGCCGGCAGCGCTTTGGCCGGCACTGCTCTGAGCGGCGCCACCCTGGCCGGCGGCGGGCTGTTCGACGGCCTGGGCCTCGTCCTGGGGTGCGGCCTCGGCCGCGTTGCCGGGCGCGAAGGCCTCGGCCACCTTGAGCGCCACTTCCCTGGTCACGCTCGACTGGGCGCTCCGCACGCTTTCGCCCAGCTCGGCGAGCTTGGCGAGGACGTCCCGGCTGTGCGACTCGAGCAGCTTGGCCAGCGCGTGCACCCGGATCCGGGCCGGCAGGTCGGCCAGCGGGCCGCTCGGGGGTGTGGCGGGATTCCCGCCGGTGTGCTCGGCGGGTGTTTCCGCGTTCGACATGTGTCTCCTCCGCCCCCGGGCGCGTCTGCCGGTTGCACCGGCAGGGACGCGGCCGCGCAGGGGCCCCTTTCTGTTCGTTCCGCCGTGGTGGTCACCAGCGGCGGGAATCCTTGCCCGACGACCGGGCGCCGCACCACCGCAACCCGGTGACGCGACCCGGTCAAAGGTCTGCTCGGCGTTGTGCGTCGGCACTCGCGGCCCCCGGGCCGCCCGCCACGTCGTCCAGCCGCCCGGCTCGCGGGCGGCGACGCGCGTCGTGCTCTTCGTGCACATCACCGGGCCACAACACCGCAGGCAGCACCTCTCACGTGCGCCCCGCGGCCCGGTGGCCTCCCCGAGTATCCCACACCGGGTGACCGCGCACGTGTACTCGGTACCTCCGCCCACGCCGCCGGGCGCGCCGCGGGCCCCACCGGCCGGGGGAACTTGGCCGTAGCGCTTGTCCACCGGGCACCGGGTGGCTACCGTGCGGCTCGGGGTGACCGGGATCTCGTGCGCCGGCACCCGCGGTTCCTGCATCCGGTGGGAGGTCCGGTGTCCCTGCTGGCGCGGCCCCTGCGGGCGGCCGTGTGCACCGTCCTGGTGCTTTCGGGATGCGTCACCGCCGGTCCGGCGGCGGCTGACGAGCCCGCGTGCGCGCACGGCCGGAACCTCCGTTACGTCGTCACCTTCGACCGCGGCACCAGCGAGTCCTCGGCTCGCGCGCAGGTCACCGGCGCGTGCGGCGCCACCACCGTCTACTACCCGCAGATCGCCGTCGCGGTCGCGACCTCGGGTGACTCCGGCTTCGGCGGGCGGCTCGGGCTCGACCGGGCGTTCAGCGCCCAGGCCGAGCGGCTGGCCGCGCAGCGCGCCACCGACGTCAAGCCGCAGCCCGCGCGGGCGACGCTGCCCGCGACCGACCCGGCGCGCGTCCCGGCCGCCGATCTGAGCGGGCGGCAGTGGGACATGCGGATGATCAACGCGGGCCGCGTGCCGGGCCGGTCGGATGGCAGCCGCGACGTCGTCGTCGGCGTGCTCGACTCGGGGATCGACCCGGACCACCCGGACCTGACCGGCGCGCTCGACCGCGAAGACTCGGCGGGCTGCCTCACCGGCGCGCCCGACCGCTCACCGGCGTCGTGGGCGCCCACGACGTCGGTGCACGGCACGCACGTGGCGGGGATCATCGCGGCTGCCGACGACGGCCGCGGTGTGACGGGTGTGGCGCCCGGGGTGCGTGTGGCGTCGGTGAAGGTGATCGACGACCGCGGGTACGCCGACCCGGAGGCCGCGGTCTGCGGGCTGATGTGGGCGGCTTCGCGGCACATGCGGCTGACGAACAGCAGCTTCTTCGTCAACCCGTGGACGTTGTCCTGCATCCGCGGCAACGACCGCGGCGTCGTGCACGAAGCGCTGGCGCGCGCGGTGGAGTACAGCACTTCGGCCGGGACCTTGAACGTCGCCGCGGCGACCAACGAGGCCGTCGACCTGACGCCGTCGGCGCGCTCGGGCTCCCCCGGCGCCGGCTCGGGGTGCGAGGCGCTGCCGGCCGGGCTGCGGGACGTCGTCGCGGTGTCGGCCGTCGGCTCGGACCGGGTGAAGGCCGGGTACAGCTCGTACGGGCTGGGCGTGATCGACGTCACGGCCCCGGGTGGCGAGACGGGTGAGTGCGTGCTCTCGACGGTGCCGGGCGGGTACGCGCCGCTGTGCGGGACGTCGATGGCCGCACCGCACGTGACCGGGGTGCTGGCGCTGCTGGCGTCGACGCACGAGGAGGCCGGGCCGCGGCAGCTGCGGCGGACGCTGGACAACCAGGCGATGCCGATGGCGTGCCCGGCCGACTACGACCTCACCGGCGACGGCACCCAGGACGCCTACTGCGCGGGGTACGAGGGGTTCAACGGCTTCTACGGGCACGGGATGGTGGACGCGCTGGCGGCCGTCGCGCCGCGGGGACGGCCCGATCCGGCGCGGTGAGCCGTCGCTCGCGTGTGTGGAGCCGGATCTCGCGTGATGAGCGCGTCATTCGCGTGATTGGCGGGGCATCTCGCGTGATTGGCGGGGCATCACGTGTGATTGGCGGGGCATCACGTGTGATTGGCGGGGCATCACGGGTCAGGTCAGCAAAAGTTTGGCTATGCGGCGGGTCGAGGCCCAGAGGCCGAGGGCGCCCAGGGCCAGGAGGTAGGCCAGGTTGCCGAGCATCGACGGGGACAGCAGGCCGGTGGCGAGGCCGCGCATCAGCTCGATGCCGTGGTAGAGCGGGAGGCAGCGGACCACCCACTGCAGCGGCTCCGGGTAGACCGACAGCGGGAAGAACGTCGTCGCGAAGAGGAACATCGGGGTCAGGACCAGCTGGATGTAGTCGAACTGGGCCGTCGAGCGGACGAACGTCACCATCGCCATGCCGATCGCCGAGAAGGCCAGCCCGATCAGCAGCGCCGCCGGGACCATCAGCAGCGCCCACCAGGACGCCAGCAGCCCCATCGCCGCCGCGATCGCGAGGAACGCCACCGCGTAGACGCCGCCGCGGGTCATCGCCCAGCCGATCTCGCCCAGGGCCACGTCGAGCGGGCCGATCGGGGTCGCCAGCATCGCGTCGTACAGCTTTGCGTAGCGCAGCTTGAAGAAGAGGTTGTACGTCGACTCGTAGATGGCGCCGTTCATCGCCGACGTCGCCAGCAGCGCCGGGGCCACGAACGCGACGTAGCTCATCGGGCGGCCGTCCGGGCCCGCGACCTCGGTGACCAGCTTGCCGAACCCGAGCTGGAACGCGAGCAGGTAGAGGAACGGCTCGGCCGCGCCGGACAGGAAGATCAGCCAGCTATTGCGGTACACCATCGCCGAACGCTCGACGAGCGTGCGGGCGCGGCCCGCGTACAGCCCCGGCGGCAGGATCCGCAGCAGCAGCCCGACCCGGGCCGGGGGTGCCTGGACGCTCACCATCAGACCACCAGCCTCCGGTAGAAGGCCCGGTGCGCGACCGCCCACCCGGCCGCGAACAACGCCGCGAGCACCGCGAAGTGGCCGAGCATCGCCCAGCCGCCGACCCCGCCGACGCTCACGCCGCGGGCCAGCTGCGTGCCGTGCCAGAGCGGGGAGAGCCAGGCCAGCCACCGGATCGCGGCCGGCAGCTGGGTGATCGGGAAGAACGTGCCGGAGAACAACGTCATCGGCATCACGACGAAGCGGAAGATCAGGCCGAACCGCTGGCCCTCGTCGAAGGTGTGCGCCGCGAGCGCGGCCATCGGGGCGGTGCAGGCGAGGCCGGTGACCGTGCCGGCGAGGATGACCAGCAGCACGCCGGGCCCGGTCCAGGCGCCGAAGAACACCGCGACGAACGCGTAGATCGCGCCCGCGAGGGTCAGCCGCAGCGCGGACCAGATCAGGTGGCCGCCGAACACCTGGCCCGGCGACACCGGGGTGGCCGTGACGGCCAGGTACTCCTTCTGCCACTTGAAGCCGGAGAGCACGGGGTAGCTCGACTCGCCGACCGCCTGCTGCGCGGCCCCGGCGGCGAGCATGGCGGGCGCGATGTACTGCAGGTAGGACAGCCCGCCGGTGACCGCGCCCGGCCGGACCTGCGAGCCGAAGCCGAGCCCCATGGCCGCGAGGAAGAGCACCGGCTGGAGGCCGGTGGAGTACAAAGTGGACACCCAATGGCGGCGGTACCAGGTCCAGCGGCCCTCGACCTGCAGCCAGGCACCGTGCCACTTGCCGACCACGCGGCCGGTGGAGGCGATGGTGGTCATGGCAGCCTCCGGTTGGGCTCGGCGGGGGCCGAAGGTGGTGCGGCGCGGCCGCTGGGATCGGCGGGCGCGGCGGAGCGCGGGATGGCAGGGCGGGCAGCCGGCGCGACGGGGCGCGGGACACGAGAACGGGTAGCCGCCACGACGGACCGCGAGCCACTAAGGCGGGGAGTCGGCGCAGCGGGGCGCGGGGCGCCAGAGCAGGCAGCCGCCACGACGGACCGCGAGCCGCCAAGGCAGGCAGCCAGCGCGCCGGGGCGCGGGGCGCCAGGGCGGGCAGCCGCCACGACAGACCGCGGGCCGCCAAGGCGAGCAGCCGGCGCGCCGGAGCGCGGGACACGAGAACGGGCAGCCGCCACGACAGACCGCGGGCCGCCAAGGCGAGCAGCCGGCGCAGAGGGGCGCGGGGCGCCAGAGCAGGCAGCCGCCACAACGAACCGCGAGCCCCCAGGGCGAGCAGCCGCCGCGAGGCTCCAGCAGCCCCCACGCGCGGCGGAACCGCCCTCCGCGCACCGCAGCAACAAACCCCGCGCATCAAGCCGGCCAGAGCCGCCGGCGAGTGACATGGCCATCAGTCCACCAGTGTCCGGCCGGTCAACCGCAAGAACACGTCCTCCAGCGAACTGCGGCGCACCAAGCTCGACAGCGGCCGCACGCCTCGGGCGTGCGCGTGCTCCAACGCGTCCTCGCCGTTGTCGCTGTACAGAAGTACCCGGTCCGGCAGGACCTCGACCCGCTCCGCCAGCCCCTCCACCTGCTGGGCCGCCGACACCTGCTCGCCCGCCGGGAAGCGCAGCTCCACCACTTCGCGCGTCGAGTAGCGCTTGATCAGGTCCGCCGGTGAGCCCTCCGCCGCGATGCGGCCGTGGTCCATCACCACCAGCCTGTCGCACAGCTGCTCGGCTTCGTCCATGTAGTGCGTGGTGACGATCAGCGTCGTGCCCTGGGCCTTCAGCCGGAACAGGCGATCCCACAGCAGGTGCCTCGCCTGCGGGTCCAGGCCCGTCGTCGGCTCGTCGAGCAGCAGCAGCTCCGGGTCGTTGACCAGGGAACGGGCGATCGTCAGCCGGCGTTTCATGCCGCCCGACAGCGGGTCCACCTTGTCGTCGGCGCGGTCGGTCAGCTGCGCGAACTCCAGCAGCTCGTCGGCCTTGCGCCGGGCCGCCGCGCGGGACAGCCCGAAGTAGCGGCCGTAGATCAGCAGGTTCTCCCGGACCGTCAGCTCGACGTCCAGGTTGTCCTGCTGCGGCACCACCCCCAGGCGCGCGCGGATCCGCGGGCCGGCGACCTCCGGATCCAGCCCCAGCACGCGCAGATCACCGTCGGTGCGCGGCGACACGCACGCGATCATGCGCATCGTCGACGACTTGCCCGCGCCGTTCGGGCCGAGGAAGCCGAACGCCTCCCCGCGCCGCACCTCGACATCGATCCCGCGCACGGCCTCGAACTCGCCGAAGCGCTTCACCAGTGCCTTAGCCTGCACCAGCGCCGGTTCCCGGTCCTCCGCATCGTCCACCCCCCGACCATACGAGCGGGCACCGACAAAAACCGAACGGTTTAGCCGCGCACGGTCACGACCAGCGACTGCGTCACCCCGTTGACCGTCACCGCCAGCCGCGCGACACCCGGCCGCAGCGCCGTCAGGACACCGGAGGCGGGGTCGAACGCGACGACACCCCAGGAGGCCGTCCAGTCCGCGCTCACCGGGTACGACACCGGCACGTCGCGCGTCCCCTGCCGCAGGGAAGCGCGGACGACCGCTCGTTCACCGCGGACCATCGACGACGGGCCCGTGAGGGAAAGGGCGTCCACGTTGGGCCGCGTTTCGAAGCGCACCGGCTGGGCGCGGTCGGCCGGGTCGACGCGCAGCAGCGTCCAGCCGACGAACCCGCCGTCACCCGGCGCGGCCGCCGGCGCCTTGCCCGAGTTGCCGTTGACCAGGTACGGCACGCCGTCCACCCGGGACAGCGAGAACACGCCCGCGTGCGAAGCCACCGAAGCGGCCGGCTTGCCCGACGCCTGCTCGAACCCGGTCAGCCACCGGGTCAGCAGGGTGGCTTCCTTCCGGTCGCCGAGCTGGGAGTTCCCGGTCGGGCTCGGGTCCTTCACCGGGTGGTGCATCGCGACGACGACGCCGCGGATCGACCGGTCGGTGGCGGCGGAGTCGAGTGCCGAGCGCAGCATCCGCACCTGGTCGAACCCGCCCGCGCGCAGCGATCCGCGCGAGGAGTCCATCAGCACCAGCCGGATGCCGTGCACGTCGACGACCTGGTGCGTCACCCCGAAAGCCGCCTGGAAGTTGGCGAGCCCGTTGCCGCCTTCGGCTTCGTGGTTGCCCGGCACGTAGTACCAGGGCACCTTGCCGTCCAGCTCCTCGGTGATCACCCGGCGGGCCAGCACGAAGTCGGGCGCGGTGCCGCGGTCGACGAAGTCGCCGTTGATCAGGACCAGGTCCGGTTTCGCCGCGACGGCTTCGCGCAGGGCGCGCCGGGCCTGGGCGACCAGCGGGCCGGCCGGGTCGTCCGCGGTGAACTGGGCGTCGCTGACGACCGCGACGCGCAGGCCGCCCGCCAGCGTGCCGTCGGTGACCAGCGCGGGGTCGTGCGGCGCCGGGTCCGCCGGGACGGCCGTGGTCGGCGCCACCTCGTACGTGAGGTCGTCGAACACCAGGTGACCTTCGTACTGCTGGTCCGGCACGTTCTCGACGGCGTAGAAGCGCGCCAGGCGCTGGCCGTCGGGCAGCCCGGCCGGCACCGCCGCGGTGACGTACCGCCAGCCCGTCCAGTCCACGCTCAGCGACAAGTCCACAATGGACGCGACGTTCGCGGCGTCCCGCAGCTCCGCCCGCAGCCACGCGCCCTTGCCGTCGCCGTCGACCCACAGCCCGATCTTCTGCGTGCCCGAAGGAACCGCGAGTGGCGACGCGGGCGTCACGTACGCGGCCCGCGTGGCCGTCGTGCCGGTGAGGCGGTAGTCCAGCGCGAGCCCCGCGCCGCCGTCCCGGCCGGGCGCCGCCGACAGCGCCGCCCCGACGACCGCCGGGAACACCGTCGCCGTCCAGCCCGCCGGGCCGTCCAGCGGCGCCGCCACCTGCGGCACCGTGCCGACCGAAGCGGCCAGGTGCGTGGTCAGGCCCGCGGCCGAGGCGGTGATCGCCGAAGCGCCGGACGCGGTCAGCGCGGTCACCGTGTAGCCGTCACCCGACGGTTCGATCCGCACGACCGAGTGGTCGTAGTCGAGCTTGACGTCGTCGGGCTCGAGCCAGGTGCCGTAGCCGTCGGCGTCGTAGCCGTAGACCTTGAACGTGCTCTTCGCGCCCGCGCCGGACAGTGCGACCTGCTCGGTGCTCGTGCCGAGCCGGACCGCCTTGCCCAGCACGGAAAGCGTCGTCTTGCCGGACGCGTGGCCGGCGCGGGCGACGACGTCGACGCTGCCCGCGCCGTGCCCGGTGACGACGCCGCGCGTCACGGTCGCCCGCCAGGGCGCGGAGGTGCTCCAGCGCGGGTCGGCGGCCACCGCGGCGCCGGTCTCGTCGTGGCCGTCGGCGACCAGGTGCCGGGTCAGGCCGGTCAGCACGCGGTTCGCGTCGTCGGTCGCCACAGCCGGCGCCGGCGCGAAGCCGGTGAGCTTGCCGCTGCCCGGCACGGTCGTGAAGCCGATGCCGTTGGGCACCAGGCGTTCCCCGCCGTCGGACGGCGCGTTGCGGACGCTCGGCGCGGCCTCGCCCTCGTTGCGCGCCAGGAGCGTCGAGGAGCCGCCGCCGTCGAGGTTGATGGCGTCGTCGGCGCCGAGGCTCTTCATGTGCCGGGCCAGCTCCAGCTCGGTCAGGCCGCGGCTGTCGGCCTGACGACCGTCCACTGTGGCCAGCCACAGCCGCTTGCCGTCGGCGGAGAAGCCGACCGCGGTCCGCGGCGCCAGCGCCACGTCGTCGACCGGCTGGACGACGCCGTCGCGGAGCAGGACTTCGTTGCCGCCCACCGCGACCGCGATCTTCCCGGCGTCCGAACGCGGCGCGTAGCCGACGCCGACGGCGTCGCCCGGTTTGAGCGCCGCGAGCGCGTCCGCGCCGGCTTCCCGGGCCAGCAGCAAGGTGGTGCCGGCCGCGATCGGGCCGGCCGTGGGCTGCTCGCGCACGGCAGTGACCACGCCGTCGCGCAGCTCGACCTCGCGCACGCGCGACGCCCCCGCCACCGACGTCGCGCGCCCGGAGGCGCCCCACAACGGCGTGTAGACGCCGATCGCGTCCTTGCCGAGGACCGGGCTGTTGAAGTTGGTCGCTTCCACCGTGCCGCCGGGGAGCGTCACGGTGGCTTCGAGGAAGACCGAAGCCAGCCGCGCCTTGCCTTCGTCGGTGATCGACGCGGTGTAGTTGTGGCCGGCGGCGGGCGCGGTCTGCAGCTGCCCGGCGTCGATGCCGACGCCGATCGGCGCGCCGGTGGCGTTGATGTCGAAGAAGTCGCCGTTCACCCCGGCCACCGCGCCGGTGCGCGCGACCTGCTGCGAAAGCGGCGTGCGCGCGGAAACCGTGCCCGGGCTCAGGTACGTGGGCTTCAGGACCTTGCTGCCGAGGTCGACGGCGAGGGTGTCGCCGCGGATCCAGCCGGCCGGGTCGAACCGGTCGAACTGGGTGAGGTCGAGGCCGGGCGCGACTTCGGTGGTCGCGCTGCCGGTGACGAGCCCGTCGTCGGGGTCCGCCGCGGCGAAGGCCGTCGGCGCCCGGCCGTCCGACGACGCGGCGGGCGCGGCCTCGACCGGCGGGGTGCCGAGCGGCGCTTCGAGGGGGTCGGCGTGGGCGGGTGCGACGAGAACCGAGGCCAGCAGCGGGATGAGCGCGCCGGGCAGGACAAGTCGTGACTTCTTCACCAGGTACCCCAGGAGCCAGTGAGAGTGGACCGGACCAGCACAGCGCAGTGGCACGGCCGTGGGAAGACTTCCCGGTGAACGCCGCCTGAATGGTCTACGGCGTGAGGGGCGCTTCGAGCAGTGCGGTCGCGGCGGCACCGTCGACGCGCGGGTCGGGGCCGGTGCGCTTCCACAGCCGCAGCAGGAGATCGCGGGCGGGAGCTTCGACGGACGCGCTGCCGGCGGCCGGACCCAGCACGGGCGGCTCGCCGGGGTGGACGGTCCAGACGTCGCCGGTGTCGGTGGCGCGCAGGGTGACCGGACCGGGCAGTTCGGGGACGGCGTGCCAGCGCGTCACCCGCGGGAGCAACGCGCCGAGGACCTCGTCGACGCCGTCCGCGGCGACGGCCGGGTCGAGCACGTGGGCGCTGCCGGAGTCGGCGAGGTGGACAGCCGTCTCGTGCACCTGGCGGCGGTACCAGAACGCCTTGGTCTTCTCGGTGCCGCCGAAGTGCCAGCACCGGTCTTCGGGGCCCGCCGCATCGAGGGCGTCGAGGAGCAGCTCGGCGCTCTCGGCGTACCAGGACGCGAGGTCGGCGCCGGGCCCCTGCGCTGGGGCTCCCCGGTCGTGACGACGGTCGCGGCCCAGCGGTGCACGTTCCCGAGGTGCGCGCCGAGGTCGCTCACACGCCAGCCGGCGCAGTCGGGCACCGGCGCGGCCGGGTCGGCGGCGCGCAGCCGCTCGGCGAACGCGCCGGTGAGCTCGCGCAGCACCGGCAGGTAGTCGCGGGCCGGGAACGGCATCGTCGTCACGGGTGCTCCTGAAGAGGACCGGGGCCACGCGCGGGCGTGGCCCCGGCGCCGGTCACAGGTCGGGGAACCAGAGCTTCAGCTCGCGCTCGGCCGACTCCGGGGAGTCCGAGCCGTGCACCAGGTTGTACTGCGTCTCCAGCGCGAAGTCACCGCGGATGGTGCCCGGGGTGGCCTTCTCGACCGGGTCGGTGCCGCCGGCGAGCTGGCGGAACGCGGCGATGGCGCGCGGCCCCTCGACGGCGAGCGCGACCAGCGGGCCCGACGTGATGAACTCGAGCAGGTCGCCGAAGAACGAACGCTCCTTGTGCTCGGCGTAGTGCTCCTCGGCCAGGGCCTGCGGCACGGTCCGCAGCTCGAGGGCGACGAGCTTCAGGCCCTTGCGCTCGATGCGCGAGACGACCTCGCCGACGAGGCCGCGCGCGACGCCATCGGGCTTGACGAGGACCAGCGTGCGTTCAGTCACGACGGTGTTTCTCCTTGGTGCGGTGAGGGGTCGGTGCGCGTGAGCGTAGCCGACCGTGTTCAGCGGCCCTGCGGGTGCAGCTTCTTCGACCACAGCGACGCCCCGGTCGCGTCCCGCAGGTCCACCGTCAGGTCGCCGGTGAAGCCGTCGACGTTCAGCTCCCCGAAGTGCTGGAAGCCGTCGATCGGGGCCGTGTTCGCGACCGGCGGCGCGTGCACGAACACCGCTTCCGGGCCGAACGTCGGGTCCAGCGCGTTGGGTCCGAACGCGCCCGCGTTCAGCGGCCCGGACACGAACTCCCAGAACGGGTCGAAGTCCTGGAAGGCCGCGCGGTCGGGCGAATAGTGGTGCGCCGCCGTGTAGTGGACGTCCGCGGTCAGCCAGACGACGTTGCGGACGCGGCGGCGCTGAATCTCCCGCAGCACCCAGGCCAGCTCCGTCTCCCGGCCGCCGGGTGCGCCGGGCAGGCCGTTCGCCACCGCTTCGATGTCCGTGCCGTCCGGGACGACCAGGCCCAGCGGCATGTCCGCCTGGACGATCTTCCAGGTCGCCGTGCTGCGGCCGAGAGCGTCGGCGAGCCAGCGGGCCTGCTTGTCGCCGAGGATGTAGCCCGGCTTCGTCTGGTCCGCGGTGTTGGCGTTGCGGTAGGTCCGCATGTCGAGCACGAACACCTCGACGCGGGAGCCGTAGGTGAAGCTGCGGTAGACGCGGCCGTCGACGGCGCGGCGCGAGTCGATCGGGTGCCACTCGTGGAACGCCTGGTAGGCGCGCGGCGCGAGGACGTCCAGCCGCTTCTCCGTGTACGCCGGGAGGTCGAGGATCTCGCCCGGGTACCAGTTGTTCAGGACCTCGTGGTCGTCCCACTGGGCGTAGACCGGCACCTGCGCGGCGAAGCGCTTGAAGTTCGCGTCGAGGCGGTTGTACGCGTGCTGGCCGCGGTACTCGTCGAGGGTCTCGGCGACCTTCGACTTCTCCGCCGTGACGACGTTGCGCCACGTGCGGCCGCCGGGCAGCGTCACCGTCTCCGTCAGCGGGCCGTCGGAGTACACCGTGTCGCCGCTGTGCAGGAACAGGTCCGGGCGGCGGGCGGCCATCGCCGAGAAGATCGTCATGCCGCCCAGGTCCGGGTTGATGCCCCAGTTCTGGCCGACGACGTCGCCCGACCACAGGATCCGGGTGTCGCGGCGGCCCACCGGCGCGGTGGCGAAGCGGCCGGTCAGCGGCTCGCTCGTGGCGCGCCCGTCCAGCGACTCCGCGGTGACGCGGTAGTGGTACTCGGTGCCGGGGGCAAGGCCGGCGACGCGCACCTGCCCGGTGCCGCCGGTGGCCGGGCCGGCGAGCGGGCCGGGGACCCGGCGAGCGTGCCGGAACGACGGGTCGCGCGCGACCTCGACGCACAGCCGCGACGGCCGGTCCGCGCGCGACCAGACGATCGCCGAGCCGGGCGTGACGTCCCCGGACTGGACGCCGTGGGTGAGCACCGGGCGGTCGCGACGCACCAGCGGGGTCGCGGCGAACGCCGTCGAAGGCAGCACGAGAGCGGCGGCGGCGCCGGTGAGACCGGCCTTGAACAGGGTGCGGCGGGAGTGGTGGGTCGGTTCGGTCATGCGCGGTTTCTATCCCGCCCCGGCCAACGCCGGTTTGCGCGCGGATGAACGAATCCCCGGGTTTTCCCCCATGTCCGGGCCCTATCCCCCTCGGTAGCGTGGCGATCACGACAAGGGGGTCAGATGAAACCATTCAGGAAAAGCCTGGCGGTTCTGACAGCGGCACTCACCTTCACCACACTCTTCACCGCCGTCGCGGAAGCGGGCGAAGACAGCGCGAAAGCCGTCCTCCGCTACACCGAACACGGCATCCCGCACATCGTCGCCAAGGACTACGCCGGACTCGGCTACGGGTACGGCTTCGCGGCGGCCACCGACAACGTCTGCGAGCTCGCGAACATCTACCTCACGGTGAGCGGGCAGCGGTCGAAGTACTTCGGCCCGGAGGGCGGCGGCTACCCGTCGCTGTCCGAGGCGGAGAGCAACCTGCACAGCGACCTGTTCTTCCAGCAGATCAACGACTCGCACGTCGTCGACAAGCTGGTCGCGCAGCCGGCCCCGCTGGGTCCGCGCCGCGAAGTGCGCGAGGTCGTTTCGGGCTACGTCAAGGGGTTCAACGCCTACCTCGCGCGCACCGGCCGCGCCGGCATCTCCGACCCGGCCTGCCGCGGCGCGGACTGGGTCCGGCCGATCACCGAGCAGGACTTCTACCGGCACTACTACGCCATCGCGATCACCGGCGGCCAGGGCGTCGTCACCGAAGGCCTGTTCACCGCGCCGCCGGCCGGCCCGACGCCGGCCGCGGGCACCGGCGGGCAGCTGTCGGCGAAGGTGGCACAGGCGCTGAACGGCAGCGGGCTGGGCAGCAACGGCATCGCGATCGGCTCGGACTCCACCGCGGCCGGCAAGGGCAGCGTGCTGCTCGGCAACCCGCACTACCCGTGGCAGGCCGGGCGCCGGTTCTGGCAGAGCCAGCTGACCATCCCGGGCCGGCTCGACGTCGCGGGCGCGAGCCTGCTCGGCATGCCGTTCGTCCAGATCGGGCACACCGCGGACGCGGCCTGGACGCACACGGTGTCGACGCCGGTCACGTTCGGCCTGTTCGAGGTGCCGTTGCAGGCGGGCGACCCGACGACGTACCTGGTCGACGGCAAGCCGGAGAAGATGACCTCCCGCGCAGTCACCGTCCAGGTGCGCCAGGCCGACGGCTCGCTGAAGCCGGTCCGCCAGACGTTCTGGTCGACCCGGTACGGGCCGGTGATGGGTGACTTCCAGGGCATTCCGCTGCCGTGGACGACGAAGTCGGCCTACACCGTGCGCGACGCCAACGGCACGAACATGCGCGGGCTCAACACGTGGTTCGAGCTCGACCAGGCCCGCAGCACAGCCGACGTCGTCGGTGCGCTGAGCCGCACCCAAGGTGTGCCGTGGGTCAACACGATCGCCACCGACCGGGCGGGCAACGCGCTCTACGCCGACATCCAGGTCGTCCCGCACATCACCGACGAGCAGGCGAAGGTGTGCAGCACCGCACTGGGACAGCAGACCTTCCCCGCGGTCGGACTGGCCATTTTGGACGGATCGAAGTCGTCGTGCCAGTGGGGTTCCGACCCCGGCGCGCTCGAACCGGGCATCTTCGCGCCGTCGCGGCTGCCGCGGCAGCAGAGCCGCGACTACGAGCTGAACACCAACGACAGCGCCTGGCTGGCCAACGCGAAGACGCCGATCACCGGGTACCCGCACATCGTCGGGGACATCGGCACCGAGCGGTCGCCACGGACGCGGGAAGCGCTGCTCACCGCCGAAAAGGGCGGGTTCACGACGGACTCGATGAAGAAGATGCTCTTCGCCGACCACAGCCTGTTCGCCGACCTGACGGCGGCGGACCTGGCCAAGCTGTGCGCGTCCTTCCCGGGTGGGCAGGCGCCGTCCTCGTCCGGCCCGGTGCCGGTCGGGAACGCGTGCCGGGTGCTGGCGAACTGGGACCACACCTACACGCTCGACACGCGGGGATCGCTGCTGTTCCAGCGGTTCGCCGCGCGGCTGGGCGACGTGGCCCGCTTCTCGGTGCCCTTCGACCCGAAGGCGCCGCTGACCACGCCGAACACCCTCAACGTCGGCAACGCGGACGTCCAGAAGGCGTTCGGGGACGCGCTGGTGGAGCTGCGCACGGCCGGGCTCGCCCCGGACGCTCGCCTCAGGGACGGCCAGGCGGTCACCCGCAACGGCGAGCGCATCCCGATCCACGGCGGCCAGGGCTTCCTCGGCGTGCTCAACGTGATGACGCCGGTGTGGGACCCGGCCCGCGGCAACGTCGAGGTCGCGCACGGGTCGAGCTACATCCAGGTGGTCGGGTTCCGCGGCAGCGCGTGCCCGGACTCCTCGACGCTGCTGACCTACTCGCAGTCGGCCAACCCGAAGTCGCCGTACTTCAGCGACCAGACGAAGCTCTACAGCCGCGGTGAGTGGGTGAAGGAACGCTTCTGCGAGGCGGACATCGTGCGCTCGCCGGCGCTGCGGATCGTCGTCCTGCGCTGAGTTCCAGCCCTGCCGCAGTTGTCGTGAGTGTTTAGGGCGGGTCTAACCGCCCTAAACACTCACGACAACCCGGCCACCAGCCGAGCCCGCCGGCAGCGGGCGCCGGGGGGCGGCGGCGTCGGGCACGGGCTCGGGGCGGTTTTTGTGTTTTTTTTTTGGGGGGTTTAAACCCCCAAAAAACAACCCCCACAACCCGGCCACCTGCCTAGCCCGCCGTCAGCGTGCGCAGGTCGGCGAAGGCTTCGGTCACGTGCTCGTCCAGGCCACGCGCGGACTCCTCGATCCAGGCGCCGGCGGCGAGGTGGAAGGTGTCCCAGCCGATGCGGGCGGCTAGCGCGGCGAGCCGGTCGGGGACCCCTCGCCCGCGCAACGCCGCAGCCAAGGCGTCGGTCATCGCCGCGGCTTTGGCGAGGTCGCGCTCACGCAGTGCCGGGGTCGCGGCGATGACCGCCAGCCGCGGTTCGGCGAACGACCGGTTGCCTTCGAGGATCCGGCCGGACTTCCGGAAGGCGCGCACCAGGACTGCCAGCGGCGGGAGGCCGTCGGGGGCGTCGGCCACCGACTCGGTCAGCTCCGCGCGCAGGGCGGCTTCGCCGTCGAAGAGCACTTCGCGCTTGTCCGGGAAGTGCCGGAAGAACGTGCGCTCGGTGACACCCGCCCGGGCGGCGATCTCGGCCGTCGTCGTCCGGTCGAAACCGCGTTCGACGTACAGCTCCAACGCCGCCTGCTGGAGGCGGCGACGCGCTTCTTCTCCGCTGCGTGGCACGCCGTCAGCCTACCCGTAGTGACAGTGACTGACACCTAGAGGTAGAGTTTTTAGCGTCAGTCACTGTCACTACCTCGGAGAGTCCCATGCACGTCTTCGTCACCGGCGGTTCGGGCCAGACCGGCCCCACCGTCGTCACCGAGCTGATCGAGGCCGGCCACACCGTCACCGGGCTGGCCCGCTCGGACGCGGCCGCCACCCGGCTCACGGCACTCGGCGCCACCCCGCTTCGCGGTTCACTGGACGACCTCGACGGCCTGCGTCGCGGGGCCGAGGCCGCCGACGGCGTCCTGCACATGGCCTTCGGCGGCGACTTCGCCGATCCCGACGCCATGATGCGACGCGACCGGACCGCGATCGAGACGCTCGGCACGGCCCTGGAGAACACCGGCAAGCCGCTCGTCAGCACCTCGGGCACGCTGGTCATGCCCGCCGGGCGCGAGAGCAGCGAGAAGGACGAGCCGGACGCGGCCGGGCTCGCCACCTTCCGGATCGCGGGCGAGCGGGCCTGCCTGGCGTTCGCCGCCCGGGGTGTGCGCGCGAGCGTCGTCCGGCTCGCGCCGACCGTCCACGGCCCCGAGGACCACGGCTTCATCACCATGCTGGTCGCGACCGCGCGGCAGACTGGCGTCTCCGCCTACGTCGGCGACGGCGCCAACCGGTGGCCGGCCGTGCACCGGCTCGACGCGGCGGTGCTGTTCCGGCTCGCGCTGGAGCAGGCGCCGGCGGGCAGCGTGCTGCACGGCGCGGCCGAGAACGTCGCTTTCAAGCGCATCGCGGAGACGATCGCCGAGGGCCTCGGCCTGCCGGCGGTCTCACTGACCCCGGAGGCGGCCGCGACGCACTTCGTGAGCCCGTTCATGGCGCTGGCCTATGGCTTCGACGCGCCCGTGACCAGCGCGTTCACCCGCGAACTGCTCGGCTGGGCACCGAGCGGGCCGGGCCTGCTCGACGACGTCGCGAACGGGGACTACCTGGGCTGACCGGCGCCCGGCTGCTGGCTCGCGAGGGTGCCGGCCGCCATCCGGCGGGCGACGTCCTTGCGCAGCCACAGCAGCCACAGCCACACCGCCAGGAACAGCACCCCCAGCACCGCGATCGCCGGCAGCCAGAACACCAGCGCGATCAGCACGACCTGCAGACCGAGGATCAGCGGCACGGCCCACGGCCGCTTGACGAACCCGCAGGTCACGATGAGCACGGCGGCCACCGCGATGACCGTCCAGCCGGTGCCGGTGCTGATCCCGCCGCCGAGCTTGTTGACCACCGGCAGCGCGAGGGCGACCGTGATCGCCTCCATGATCAGCGTCCCCGACATCACGCCGCGGAAGCCCTTCATCGGGTCCTTGGGCTTGGGTGTCTCGTTCGAGGTCACGCCGGCTCCTTCCCGAACAGCGTCCGGGTCTCGCCGACCGTGACCACCGAACCGGTGACCAGAACGCCACCGCCCGCCAGGGGCTCCTCCGGGTCGTCGCTGGTCTCCACCAGCGCGATCGCCGTCTCGATCGCCGTCTCCAGGTCGGTTTCGGCGACCACGCGCTCTTCGCCGAAGACCGAGATGGCCAGCTGGTTCAGCTCGTCGAGCGGCATCGACCGCGGCGAGGAGTTGCGCGTGACGACGATGTCCGACACCACCGGCTCCAGCGCGTCGAGGATGCCGTGCGCGTCCTTCTCGGCCATCACGCCGACCACCGCGACCAGGCGGCGGAACGCGAACTCCTCGGCCACGGTCGCGGCCAGGGCGCGGGCGCCGTGCGGGTTGTGGGCCGCGTCGATCATCACCGCGGGGGCCGCGCGGACGCGCTCGAGCCGGCCGGGCGTCTCGACCTCGGCGAACGCTTCGCGCACGGCCTCGATCACCAGCTGCTTGTCCTTGCCCGCGCCGAAGAACGCCTCGACCGCGGCCAGCGCGAGCGCGGCGTTCGCGGCCTGGTGGGCGCCGTGCAGCGGCAGGAAGACCTCGTCGTAGACCCCGCCGAGGCCCTGCAGCTTCAGCAGCTGCCCGCCGACGGCGACCTCGCGCTCCAGCACGCCGAACTCGCTGCCCGCGCGGGCGACCGCGGCGTCGACCTCGACGGCGCGCTCCAGCAGCACCTTCTGCACTTCGGGGTCCTGCTCCGCGATGACCGCGACCGAGCCGGGCTTGATGATGCCGGCCTTTTCGCGGGCCGCGCCGAGGATGTCCGGGCCCAGGTACTCGACGTGGTCGATGCCGATCGGCGTGATCACCGCGACGTCGGCGTCCGCGACGTTCGTGGCGTCCCACGCGCCGCCCAGGCCGGCTTCGAGCACCGCGGCCTCCACCGGGGCGTCGGCGAACGCCGCGAACGCCATCCCGGTGAGGATCTCGAACTTGCTCATCGCGACGCCGTCGGCGCTCGCACCGTCCACCATGGCCACGTACGGCGCGATGTCGTGCCACAGTTCGGCGTAGCGGGCGGCGGAGATCGGCGCGCCGTCGAGCGCGATCCGCTCGGTGACCAGCTGCAGGTGCGGGCTCGTGTAGCGGCCGACGCGCAGGCCCATCCGGGTCAGCAGCGCGTCGATCATCCGGGCCGTGGACCCCTTGCCGTTGGTGCCCGCCACGTGCAGCACCGGGTAGCCGCGGTTCGGCTCGCCGAGCAGCTGCGTCAGCGCCGAGATGCGGGTGAGCGACGGCTCGATCTTCGTCTCCGGCCAGCGCTGGTTCAGCTCGGCCTCGACGGCCATCAGCTCGCGGCGCGCCTCGGCGCCGTTCGGGTCGCCGTACTCGGCCGCCACCCCCTGGTCGTCGAGCTCGTGCAGCTCGGCGTCCTCGGGCACGGTCAGGTCGGGCACCGGGCCGGTGGCCAGGTTGTCCCCCAGCTGGCCGACCCCGCCGATCCCGCCGCGCGCGCCACCGCCGGCCTCGAACGCGGTGTCGCGGACGTCGAGTTCGGGGTCGTGGTCGTCGGACTCTTCGTAGCCCGACGACCCCAGCTCGTCGATGCCCGCGAAGCTGTCCAGATCCGACAGGTCCGGCTTGCGACCTGTCTCATCCTGCGGCACTGAATCTCCTCCGGCCTGGGGTTTCGCACTTGCTTCCCGAGTCTACGTGCGCGCGGAGGTGGCACTCTCGACGCATGCCGTTCAACCACAACGACCACTACCACCCGCTGCTGCTGGACCTGCTCCCGCCCGGCCCCGGGATCGCGCTGGACGTCGGCTGCGGCACCGGCCGGTTCGCGCGGCGGCTGGCCGCGACCGGGATGGCGGTGGAGGCGGTCGACGTCTCGGCGGCGATGGTCGAGGCGGCGGCGGGTCTCGGGTCGCCCGGGCCGGGCGAGATCGTCTACCGGCAGGCCGACGTCGGCACCGATCCGCTGCCCGAGGCGCACTACGACTACATCTCCTGCCTCGCGTCCCTGCACCACCTGCCGGTCGGCACGCTCACCAAGCTGCGCCGCGCGCTGGTGCCCGGCGGCGTGCTCGTCGTGCTCGGCCTGGCTCGCCCCAGCACACCGGCGGACTGGGCCCGCGCGGCCGCCGCGGTGCCGGTGAACGCGCTTGCGCGGCTGGTCGTCTACGCGGGTGAACGGCTCAACGGCGGCGTCGAGGACGGCCCTCGGGCCCCGGTCGCCGACGACTACCCGACGCTCGCCGAAGTGCGGCGCGAGGCGGTGCGGCAGCTGCCCGGGAGCACAGTCCGGCCGTTGCTGTTCTGGCGCACCCTGATCACTTACCGTGAGCTCGGCGACGGTGACCCGACTGCGGGGTGAAGTCCGTCCCCTCGGCGCGGCGGCCTCGCTAGATGTGGAAGGAGCGATCCGCCGAACCAGAACGGGGTCTTCATGCGCATCACCCGGCTGCTCACCGCCGTCGTCTCGGCAGCCATCCTGCTGCCGGCGTCGGCCACCGCCGCATCCGCGGCGAGCATCGGCAGCTACGTCGCCCTCGGCGACTCCTACACGTCCGGGCCCTTCATCCCGGTCCAGCGGCTCGACCCGCTCGGCTGCGGCCGGTCGACGGCGAACTACCCGTCGGTGCTGGCCGCGGCACTGCACGCCGGGCGGTTCACCGACGTCAGCTGCGCCGGCGCGGACACCACGAACATGACCCGGCCGCAGGGCGTGCCGTTCAACGGCACCAACCCGCCGCAGCTCGGCGCGCTGCGGATCGACACCGACCTGGTGACGCTCGGCATCGGCGGCAACGACTACGGCGTGTTCGGCAGCCTGACCTCGACGTGCCCGGGCCTGCGCGCGAGCGACCCGACGGGCAGCCCGTGCGAGGACCACTTCGGTGACTCCGTCACGACGTCGATCGACAACATCGGGCCACGGGTCGAGACGGTGCTCGCGGCGATCCACGAGCGCTCGCCGCGGGCGCGGGTGCTGGTGGTCGGCTACCCGCGGATCGCGCCGGACCGGGGCTACTGCCCGGACATCCTGCCCTTCGCCGACGGCGACTACGCGTGGCTGAACAGCGTCGAGGAAAAGCTGAACTCGACGCTGTCCGACGCGGCGGACGCCGACGGCCGGGCGGAGTTCGTCGACACGTTCGGCCCGTCGCGCGGCCACGACGCGTGCGCGCGCGGCGGCTCGGCGTGGATCAACGGCAAGGACCAGAACGTCTTCGAGGCGGCCGCCTACCACCCGCTCAAGGCGGGGATGGCCGGCGTGGCCGCGGTCGTGCTCAAGGCGCTGCGCTGACGAACTCCAGCACGATCCGGGCGAACTCGTCCGGCAGCTCGACCGGGGCGCCGTGCCCCGCGTCGATCTCGGCGGCCCGCGCGTCCGCGATCGCGGCGGCCAGCTCTCGTTGCTGGTCCGCCGTGATCAGGCGGTCGTGCGTGCTGCCGAGCACGAGCACGGGCGCGGTGATCCCGGCGAGGACCGGCCGGATGTCGACGCTCCGGTCGGTCTCGACCTGCCGGTCCGTGCCGGGCTCGAGCATCGTTTCGAGCGTCTTGACCAGCTGTTCGTTGCTTTCGGCGGTGGCCTGTGCCCAGTAGCGCGGGCCGAACGCCATCAGCGGGAGCATGCGGGCGAAGGTCCCGGTTTCGAGCAGGTCGAGCCAGTAGCGGAACTCGGCGTCCTGGCGCGTGTCGGTGACGGGCCAGGCGGCGTGCAGGACCGCCGTCCGGACGCGGTCCGGGCGGGTGCCGGCCAGCTGCGCCGCGACGACGGCGCCGAGCGAGTGCCCGACGACGTGGGCTTCGTGCACGCCGGCGTGGTCGAGGACGGCTTCGGCCTGGGCGGCGAGGGCTTCGACGGTGATCGGGCCGCCGTCGTCGGTGGTCAGGCCGGAGCCGGGGAAGTCGGGGGCCAGCACGGTGAAGCCGGCCGCCCGTGCGGTCAACGGCCCCCACTGCGCGCGGGAGGCGGCGGTGCCGTGCAGCAGGAGCAGCGCGGGGCCGTCGCCGGTCCGGTCGTAGTGGACGGCGGTGGTTCCGAGGGTCACTTTCGGCATGGTGCGGTCCTTCAGGCGAGGATCGTGCGGAGGGCGGCGGTGAAGGCGCGGGGGTCTTCCTGGTGCGGCACGTGGCCGCAGCCGGCGAGGACGTGCACCCGGGCGCCGGGCGTTTCCGCGGCGCAGGTGCGCGGCACTTCGAGCGGGATTTCGGCGTCGAGCTCGCCGTGCAGGTAGGTGATCGGGACGGCAAGGTCCTTCAGGCGGGGCCGCGGGTCGTAGGTGGTGCATTCGGTGAACAGCTCGTCGATGTAGGCGCCGGAGTCGAGCAGCTGCCGGATCGTCCAGGCGACGAGCCCGGGCCGGGCGCCCGCGACCCAGTTGGGCACCCAGTCCTCGAAGGTCCCGACGCGGTCGTCGACCAGCCGTTTGCGCAGGTCGTGCACCTTGTCGAGCATGCCGGTGGCCGGCCAGTACCCCGGGCTGTCGACGGCGACGACCGCTTCGACCAGGTCGGGCCGGGCCAGGGCGAGTTCGGTGGCGAAGACACCGCCGATGCTGGACCCGATGACGGTGGGCTTGATCTCCAGCGTCTCGATCACGGCGGCGAGGTCGGCGGTGACGCGGGCGATGGTGTTGCCGCGGGCGGGGTGGTCCGAGCGGCCGCAGCCGCGCCAGTCGAGGGTGACGACGCGGTGGTCACGCACGAGGTCGGGCAGGCACGACTGCCAGACGCGGCCGCTGGTCCCCCAGCCGTGCACGAACAGCAGGGCGGGGCCTTGTCCTTCGTCTCCTTCGTCGTCGTAGTGGAGTTCGGTGTTTTCGACGGTCATCCGAGGCATGCGTTGAGCGTTCCGCGCCGGCGGCCGGTGATCGATGGCCAAGTCGCTCGTACACTGATCACGATCGATGATGAATGGGGTCTTTCGTGGAGCTTCGTCAGCTGCGCTACTTCGTGACGGTGGCCGAGGAGCTGCACTTCGGCCGGGCGGCGGAGCGGCTGCACATCGTCCAGCCGGCGGTGAGCCAGCAGGTGCGGCGGCTGGAGCGATCGCTCGGGGTCGGTTTGTTCGACCGGACGACGCGGTCGGTGGTGCTCACCGAGGCGGGTCAGCGGTTCCTGCCGCACGCGCGGGCGGTGTTGTCGGCGGCGGATCGGGCGGCCGACTCGGTCTCGGAGTTCCGGGCTTCGGGTTCGTTGGTGCGGCTGGGGACGAGTGAGGGGTTGGGTGATCGGCTGGACTCACTGCTGGGCGCCTTTGCCCGGCTGGCGCCTTCAGCTGCTTTGGAGCTGGTGCACGCGCCGACGGCTCAGCGTCTCGAGCGGGTCCGGGACGGTTCTTTGGACGCGACCATCGTCCGAGGTTCCTGGCCCTCGTCCGACCTGGACCTCACTCCTTTGTGGATGGACGAGGTGCTCGTGGCGCTGCCTTCGTCGCATCCGCTGGCTTCTTCCGCCGTGGTTTCCTTCGCGTCGCTGGCTTCGCTTCCCGCGCGGCTGAGCCCGCCGTCCCGGAACCGGCCGTTGTTCGAGCTGGTCGTGTCGTGCTGCCGGTCGGCGGGGTTCGAGCCGGTGCTGGGACCGGACTTCACGACGGCGCAGGACACGTTGGGGACGCTGGGGTTCGGGCGTCCGCATTGGACGGTGTTCTACCGGGCGCACGCGAACTTGCTGCCGGTGCCGGGGGTGGTGTTCCGACCGCTGGATCCTTCGCCGAAGATGCAGACGTACTTGGCGACCCCGGCGAACCGGCGGCTGACGCCGGAGCTGGCCGCACTGATCGAAGCAGCACGCACCATCGACGCCGGCTGAGTAACAGCCGGCCCCTGCCGGACGACTCAGAGCGCGTGCCCGAGACCTTTGAAATGGACCGCGTGGGTCACTTCCTCGAGCAGGTGTCGACCCGTGCGGCGGATCGCGACGAGCCACTGTGGAGCGCGCTCGTCGTGTCGAAGGGCAGCGGCGAGCCGAGTAGCGGGTTCTACGTCCTCGCGCGGAGGCTGCGCGAGGAGTATGCGGATCTCGGCGACAAGGACGTGTGGGAGAAGGAACGCGGGCGCTGCTACGACGCGGCCCGCTCCGCCTGACCGCATGACCAAGCCCGGCCCCTCACGAAGGAGCCGGGCTCGGTCCCGGCGGCACTTTCACGTGAAAGTGCCGGCTCGGTCAGCAACCTCAGGAAGCCGGCAGCGCCGCCAGCCGCGCGGTAATACGCTCGATGTCCGACACCGCCGTCTTCTTGCGGACCTTGATCTTGTCCACCACGTGCTCCGGAGCCTTGGCGATGAAAGCCTCGTTGCCGAGCTTCGCCTCCGTCTGGGTCAGCTCCTTCTGCGCCGCCGCCAGGTCCTTCTCCAGGCGCTTGCGCTCCGCCGCCACGTCGACCGTGCCCGACAGGTCCAGCTCCACCGTCACCACGCCGTCGCCCAGGGCCACCTCCAGCGAGGCGCTCGCCGCGAAGTCTTCGGCGGCCGGGGTCAACCGGACCAGGGACCGGATTGCCTCCTCGTGGCCGCCCGCGTACCCGGCGAGCCTGGCCGCCACCTTCTGGCCCGGCTTCAGGCCCTGGTCCGCGCGGAAGCGGCGGATCTCCGTCACCAGCTTCTGGACGTCCGCGATCCGGGCGTCGGCCGAAGCGTCCGCGTAGCCGTCGAAAGGTGCGGGCCACGCCGCGATCACCAACGACGAGCCGCCGGTCAGCGCCGTCCAGAGCTTCTCCGTGATGAACGGGATGAACGGGTGCAGCAACCGCAGCACCGTGTCCAGCACGTGCCCGAGCACCGCGCGAGTCGACGCGACCCGGGCGTCATCCCCTTGGTACAGCTGGACCTTCGCCAGCTCCAGGTACCAGTCGCACAGCTCGTTCCACGTGAACTGGTAGAGCGCGCCCGCCACCTTCGCGAACTGGAAGTCCTCGAACAGACCGTCCACTTCGGACACCAGCGCGCTCAGCCGCCCCAGGATCCACCGATCCGCTTCCGTCAAAGAAGAAGCAGAAGGCAGCGGCGCAGCGACCGACGCCCCGTTCATCATCGCGAACTTCGTCGCGTTCCACAGCTTCGTGCAGAAGTTGCGGGAGCCCGCCGCCCACTCGTCGGCCAGGGCCATGTCCGCGCCCGGGTTCGCGCCGCGGGCCAGGGTGAAGCGGGTGGCGTCCGCGCCGTACGCGTCCATCCACTCCAGCGGGTCGATCACGTTGCCGCGCGACTTCGACATCTTCTTGCCGTTCGCGTCGCGGATCAGGCCGTGCAGGTACACGTGGTCGAACGGCTGCTTCCCGGCCATCTGGTGCACGCCGAACATCATCATCCGGACGACCCAGAAGAACAGGATGTCGTAACCCGTCGAAAGAACGCTGGTCGGGTAGAACTTCTCCAAATCCGAGGAGGAAGAAGGCCAGCCCAGCGTCGACATCGGCCACAGGCCCGACGAGAACCACGTGTCCAGCACGTCCGGGTCCTGCGTCCAGCCTTCCCCGGACGGCGGCTGCTCGTCCGGGCCGACGCACACCACTTCGCCGTCCGGGCCGTAGTACACCGGGATGCGGTGGCCCCACCACAGCTGGCGCGAGATCGTCCAGTCGTGCATGTTGTCGACCCAGTCGAAGTACCGCTTGCCCAGCTCGGCCGGGTGGATCTTCGTCCGGCCGTCGCGGACCGCGTCGCCCGCCAGCTTGGCCAGCTCCTCGACCTTGACCCACCACTGCAGCGACAGCCGCGGCTCGACCACCGTGTCGCAGCGCGAGCAGTGCCCGACCGCGTGCACGTACGGCCGCTTCTCCGCGACGATCCGGCCCAGCTCGCGCAGCGCCGCGACCACCGCGGGCCGCGCCTCGAACCGGTCCAGGCCCTCGAACGGCCCGGGCACCGTGATCTCGGCCTTCTCGTTCATCACCGTGAGCATCGGCAGGTCGTGCCGGCGGCCGATCTCGAAGTCGTTCGGGTCGTGCGCCGGGGTCACCTTGACCGCGCCGGTGCCGAACTCGGGGTCGACGTGCTTGTCGGCCACGATCGGGATGCGGCGGCCGGTCAGCGGCAGCTCGACGGTGGTGCCGACCAGGTGCGCGTACCGCTCGTCGTCCGGGTGGACGGCGACCGCGGTGTCGCCCAGCATCGTCTCCGCGCGGGTGGTGGCCACCACGATCGCGTCGGCACCGTCGCCGTAGCGGATCGAGACGAGCTCGCCGTCGTCGTCGCTGTGGTCGACCTCGATGTCCGAGAGCGCGGTCCGGCAGCGCGGGCACCAGTTGATGATCCGCTCGGCCCGGTAGATCAGGCCCTCGTCGAAGAAGTTCTTGAACACCGTCTGGACGGCCTTCGACAGGTTCTCGTCCATGGTGAAGCGCTCACGCGACCAGTCGACGCCGTCGCCGAGGCGCTTCATCTGGTCGAGGATCTTGCCGCCGTACTCGGCCTTCCACTCCCAGACGCGCTCGACGAACTTCTCGCGGCCCAGGTCGTGGCGCGAAAGGCCCTCGCCGGCCAGCTGCCGCTCGACGACGTTCTGCGTCGCGATGCCCGCGTGGTCCATGCCCGGCAGCCACAGCACCTCGTAGCCCTGCATGCGACGGCGGCGGCTCATCGCGTCCATCAGGGTGTGGTTGAGCGCGTGGCCCATGTGCAGCGAACCGGTCACGTTCGGCGGCGGCAGTACGATCGAGAACGGCGGCTTCTCCGACGAGGCGTCGGCCGTGAAGTACCCGGCCGCTACCCAGCGGTCGTACATCGGTGCTTCCTCGGCGGCCGGGTCCCAGGCACCCGGAAGGTCGGTGGTCTGCTGCGGAGCGTTCTCGGTCACAATGGACAAGTCTACGAACCCGTCACGGCGGGTCACCCAGGGGGAAGGCACTCGGGATGGCACAGCCTCACCAGCCGCAGGATCCGGACGACCGGCGCCTGGAAACTCACCCTGACCTGATGAACCCCGACTGGCAGCGCTACGCCGAGCGGGACGCCTGGCTGGGCGCGAAGAAGGACCTCAAAAAGCGCCGCAAGCGCGAGGGCCGGGTGCAGCAGCCCGGGCACAGCCGCTGGCCGGGCGTGCTCGCCCTGCTGGTGGTCGTCGTCCTGGTCGCCGCGGCCGTCGTCGTGCACCAGATCCAGGGCGTCGGCGTCAACGAGGACCCGTTCCTGTTCTTCGGGTCGTAACGCCCGACCCCCGCTGTCGATGATCAGGCATCGACCTTGGGGGAAGCAGCACGTGGACGACGAAAACCTGCTCGACACGCCTGGCTGGGCTCGAAGCAGGACCGCAAGCAGTTCCGCAAGCAGCAGAAGCGCCGCGCCCGGAAACCCGGCCGCCGCTGGTGGGTCTTCGCCGTGTTCGTGGCGATACTCGGCGTGACGACGGCGGCGATCGTGCTGGTCGGCCGCCGTCCCGCGAAGGAGGCCGCGCCGCCGAACCCGACGTCGGTGCCGCGCTACGCCCACGTCGACCTCGCCCGGCCCTACCTGAACACCCCCGCCGACGCCTGGCCCAAGGGGCTGGACGGCATCACCACGCCATCGGCCGGAACCGCCGAGGCCGCCGCCTACGCCAAGGTCAAGCAGGCGATCGCCGCGGCCCGGCTCGAGCCGGCGGTGCTGACCGGGCACGACGCGAAAGGGTTCCTCGGCCTCCTCGCGCCGGACTTCCGCGACCAGCTGACCGGGGTGTTCGCCCGCAAGCCCGCGAAGGGCACGGCGAGCTGGGACTCGTACCTGACCGAGCTCGCCGACGGCTACCACCTGCTCGACGCCGGGCCTCGCAGTTTCGGCACGCTGACCGCGCACCCCGGCGCCAAGGCCGGCGAGCTGGCGGTCGACGCGAAGTACGTCATCGCCTACGCCTTCGACAACGTCCACCCGGAGGGGCTGACCAGCCCGTCGGAGATCGTCAGCTTCCTGCGCGTGGACGAGACGTACGTGCTCCGCAGCGGCAAGAACTTCACGAAGGGCAGCCAGGGACTCTGGCTCGACGGTGGCTCGAGCGCGTTCTCGGCGGTCGGCTGCGCCGCCGCGAGGGAGGGCTACCTGGCGCCCGGCTACGCGAACCCGCCGTCCGTCGCGGGCACCGGCGGCGACCAGGACGCGCCCGGCTACTACGACCCGAAGTACCCGGTGCCGACCCTGGACGGCTGCCCCGCCTGACACGTCACAGTAAGACGCACAACAGCCAGATGCACAGCCTGGACTGTACAGTTAGACTGTGTGTATGGGCGAAGTACCCGCACACGTGGCCGAAAGCGCCGGCTGGATCCGCGCCGTCGTCGCGCAGCTGCACCGGCGGCTGCGGCACGTCGACAACGCCGGGATCCTGACGCCGTCGCAGTCCGCCGTGCTCAACCGGCTGCACCGCGAAGGCCCCGCCACCCAGGGCGAACTGGCCGCCGCCGAGCACGTCCGGCAGCAGTCGATGGCCTCGACGCTCGGCGTCCTCGACGAGCTGGGTTACCTCACCCGCACCCCCGACCCGGCCGACCGGCGCCGCGTCGTCATCGGCCTGTCCGAGACCGGCTCCGACACGGTGCGCGGCATCCTCCAGCACCGCGACGAGTGGCTCGCCCAGGCGCTGGCGGACGCGCTGTCCCCCGCCGAGCTCGAGACCGTCACCCGTGCGTTGCCCTTGCTGCAGCGCGTCGCCGAGCACTAGAAGGAGAGTTCTCACGAGCACCCTCACCGCCCCTGCCAAGTTCGGCGCCCGCCTGGTCACCCCCCTGGTGGCCGGCGCGGTGCTCAACCCGATCAACTCGACGCTCATCGCGGTCGCGCTGGTGCCGATCGGCCGCAGCTTCGGCGCCGGCCCCGGCCAGACGGCGTGGCTGATTTCGGCGTTGTACCTGGCCACCGCGGTCGGGCAGCCGGTGGTCGGGCTGCTGGTGGACCGCTACGGCGCCCGGCGCGTGCTGCTCGGCGGGGCGGCGCTGGTGATCGTCGCCGGGATCGCGGGCATGATCCCGATCTCGGTGGAGTGGCTGACCGGCGTGCGGGTGGTGCTGGGCCTGGGCACGTGTGCCGGGTTCCCGGCCGCGATGGCCGTGCTGCGCCACCACGCCGAGGCGAGCGGCCGGGGCGTGCCCGCCCGCGTGCTGTCGCTGCTGTCGATGTCCGCGCAGACGGTGATGGTGATCGGCCCGACGCTCGGCGGGCTGCTGATCGGGCTGTTCGGCTGGCCCGCGATCTTCGCCGTGAACATCCCGCTGGCCGGGCTGTCGCTGGTGCTGGCGCTGCTGTGGGTGCCGAAGGACGACCGCGGCGCACGCACCCGGACCCGCATCGACGTCCTGGGCATCGCGCTGTTCTCGGCGACCCTGCTGGCGCTGCTGCTCTTCCTGATGGATCCGGGCGCCGAAGCCTGGCTGCTCGCGGTGGTCGCCGCGTTCGGCGTCGCGTTCACCCTGGTCGAGCTGCGGCGGGACGCGCCGTTCCTGGACCTGCGGATGCTCGCGGCCAACGGCGCGATCCTGCGCACGTACCTGCGGCAGGCGCTGAGCTTCATGGCCATCTACGCGATCATGTTCGGCTACGTCCAGTGGCTGGAGACCACGCGGCAGCTGTCCGAGGAGGCGGCCGGGCTGATGCTGCTGCCGATGTCGGGCACGGCGGTCTGCGCGGCGGCGTTTTCGGGGCGCGCGTCCGGGATCCGGGCGCGGCTGATCACGGTGGCGGTGGCCCTGGTCGGCGGGTCGGCGCTGCTGCTGCTCGTCCACGACGGCACGGCGGTCGGTGAACTGCTGGCGCTGGCCGGGTTGTTCGGCCTGGCGCAGGGCCTGACGAGCGTCGCGAACCAGACGACGCTCTACCGCGAGGCGCCGGCCGAGCAGATGGGCACCGCGAGCGGGTTGTTCCGGACGGCCCAGTACCTGGGCGCCATCGTGGCCTCGACGCTCATCGCGCTGTGCTACGGCCCGCACGCGGATTCGGCGGGCCTGCACCGGCTGGCGATCGCGTTGGTGGTGATCAGCGGACTGCTGCTCGTCGTCACGCTGGCCGACCGGGGACTGCGCGCCGCCGAAGTGTGAGCCCGAGTTCCGCCTGGGACCAGGACTCGTCACGTGCCTCGTGCCGCCGAAGTGTGACCTACCCCCTGTTCGCGTCGATGGTCATCGAGGCGCACGATGAACACATGACCCGTGAAGCGCCGGCGCAGGACGTGGACGAAACCCGCCTCGAGGTGGGCAAGCCGAAGGGCTGGGCGGCCGGGATACCCGGGGTGGCCGTGTCGCTCGCGCGCAGCGTCGAGCAGATGGGCACCGGGCGGACGATCAAGGCCCTGCGGCTGCTGAACCAGCGCGAGGGCTTCGACTGCCCCGGCTGCGCGTGGCCCGAGCCGCGGGAAGTCGACGGCGAGAAGCGGAAGCTGGCCGAGTTCTGCGAGAACGGCGCCAAGGCCGTCGCCGAGGAAGCCACGAAACGGCGGGTGGACCGCGAGTTCTTCGCGCGGCACCCGATCGAGGACCTCCGGAGCAAGACCGACTACTGGCTCGGCCAGCAGGGCCGGATCACCGAGCCGTTCGTGCTCCGCGAAGGCGCGACGCATTACGAGCCGATCTCCTGGGACGACGCGTTCGAGCTCGTCGCCGGTGAGCTGACCGCGCTGACCGACCCGAACGAAGCGTTCTTCTACACCTCCGGCCGCACCAGCAACGAGGCCGCGTTCCTCTACCAGCTGATGGTGCGGTCCTTCGGCACCAACAACCTGCCGGACTGCTCGAACATGTGCCACGAGTCCTCCGGCGCGGCCCTCTCGGCCACCACCGGCGTCGGCAAGGGGTCGGTCAGCCTCGCCGACATCCACCAGGCCGACCTGATCGTCGTCGTCGGGCAGAACCCGGGCACCAACCACCCGCGGATGCTCTCGGCGCTCGAGGTCGCCAAGGGCAACGGCGCGCGGGTGATCGCCGTGAACCCGCTGCCCGAGGCCGGGCTGATGCGGTTCAAGAACCCGCAGAACGTCCGCGGGGTCGTCGGCAAGGGGACGCCGCTGGCCGACGAGTTCGCCCAGATCCGCCTCGGCGGGGACCTCGCGTTGTTCCAGGCGGTCGGGCACCTGCTGCTGGCCTGGGACGAAGAGGCGCCGGGCGCGATCGTCGACCGCGACTTCGTCGAGCGGGTCACCGAAGGCTTCGACGACTACGCGAAGCACCTGCGGGAGATCGACTGGCCCGAGGTCGAGCACGCCACCGGGCTGCCGCGCGAGCAGATCGAAAAGCTCGCGCGGATGATCGCGGCGTCGGAACGCACCATCTACTGCTGGGCGATGGGCCTGACGCAGCACAAGCACGCCGTGCCGACGATCTCGGAGATCGCCAACCTGGCCCTGATGCGCGGCATGATCGGCAAGCCGGGCGCCGGCCTGTGCCCGGTGCGCGGGCACTCGAACGTCCAGGGCGACCGGACCATGGGCATCTGGGAGAAGATGCCGCAGTCCTTCATGGACGCCCTCGCCGCCGAGTTCGGCATCGACGTCCCGCGCGAGCACGGCCTCGACACCGTCGACTCGATCCGCGCGATGCGCGAGGGCCGCGGCAAGGTGTTCTTCGCCGTGGGCGGCAACTTCGCCTCCGCGACACCGGACACCGAAGCCACCGGGAAGGCCCTCGAGTCGTGCTCGCTCACCGTGCACGTCTCGACGAAGCTGAACCGCTCGCACGTCGTGCACGGCCGCACCGCGCTCATCCTGCCGACACTCGGACGCACCGAACGCGACGTCCAGGCGAGCGGCGAGCAGTTCGTCACCGTCGAGGACTCGATGTCGCAGGTGCACACCTCCCGCGGCCGGCTCAAGCCGGCGAGCGAGCACCTGCTCTCGGAGGTCGCGATCGTCGCCCGGCTGGCGGAAAAGCTGTTCGGCGCCGGGCACGCCGTGCCGTGGCGGACCTTCGAGACCGACTACGACCTGGTCCGCGAGCGCATCTCCCGGGTCGTGCCGGGTTGCCAGGACTACAACCGGCGGGTCCGCGAGCCGGACGGGTTCGTGCTGCCGCACGCGCCGCGCGACTCCCGCGAGTTCACCGGGACCGCCAACGGCAAGGGCAACTTCACGGTGTCCGAACTGGAGTACCCGAAGGTGCCCGAGGGCCGGCTGCTGCTGCAGACGATGCGCAGCCACGACCAGTACAACACCACGATCTACGGGCTCTCGGACCGCTACCGCGGCATCGAGAACGCCCGCCGGGTGGTGCTGGTGAACCCGGACGACCTCGCGGGGCTGGGCCTGGCCGACGGCGCGATGGTCGACCTGGTTTCCGAATGGCGTGACGGCGACCGCCGCGCGCCGGCGTTCCGCGTCGTCGCCTACCCGACCGCGCGTGGCTGCGCGGCCGCGTACTTCCCCGAGGCCAACGCCCTGGTGCCGCTGGATTCGGTGGCCGAGAAGTCGAACACTCCGGTGTCGAAGGCGATCGTCGTGCGGCTGGAACCTCAGGCCTGAACCCGCGCCGGGGCCGGGAATCCGCCGGTCCCGGCCAGGTACCGCAGGTAGCGGAGGATCAGCTCCTCGTCGACCGGCGGGCACCCGGCCGACGGCAGCGCCTGCTGGACGTTGCGCTGGTCGAACACCGGGTCGCTGGTGTCCAGGACGCTCGGCACCAGGGCGTTGACGAGCGCGACCCGCTGCACACCCGGGTCGGCGGACGCCCGCACCAGGTCGGTGAACGCGCTCGCGGACACCTCCCGCAGCGGGTAGCCGTCACTCCGCAACGCCGCCAGCACCGTGGCGAACGGGACCCGGGCGGAGTTCGCCAGGTGGTAGGTCCGGCCCAGCGACGACGGCTGCCCGACCAGCCGGACCAGCGACGCGGCGACGTGGTCGGCGGGAACGAGGTCGATCAGGACGTCGCCGGTGGTGTCCGGGACGGCGCCGACGAGGACCAGAGCGCGCAGGAGCTGCCAGAACGCGTCGTCGGCCGTGCCGGCGCCGGTCCGGGAGTGCCCGGCGATCCGGCCCGGGCGGTAAACCGACGCCGGGATGCCGCGCGCCGCCGCGGTGCGCACCAGTGCCTCGGCAACCCACTTCGTGCGCAGGTACCCGATCGGGGCGACGTCGTCCAGCGCCACCACCCGGTCTTCGCGGATGGCCGGCACCGGCCGGGGCGGAATCGCGACACCCGCCGACGACACGTAGTGCACGGGCGTGACGCGGTGCCGCGCGGCGAGCCGGAGGATCTCGTGGGTCCCGTCGACGTTCGCGGCTTTCAGCGGCCCGTACCCCTCCGCGAGGTTGACCCGCGATCCATTGTGGACGATCGCGTCGACGCTTTCGGCGAGCAGCCCGGACGTCAGCGGGTCCAGGCCCAGCGCGGGCCGGTCGAGGGCGCCGCCGACCACCGCGACGCGGCCCTCGTCGCCCTCACGGGCAAGCCCGTAGCGCGCCAGGTTCCGGTGCACGCGCTCGGCTTCGCCGCGGACGAGGCAGAACACCGTGGCGCCGGTGCGGTCCAGGAGCTCGCGCAGCAGGAACGCGCCCAGGAACCCGGTGGCGCCGGTGAGCAGGATCCGCTCCGGCGGGCCGGGTCGGGCGGGTGCGCTGCGGGCAGCTGTCACGGACTCGTCCGGCACCGCATCCTCGTGCGGTGTCACGACATACCCAGGTCAGCGCGCACCAGATCGACCAAGGTCCGCGTATGCCGGTCGACGAAGAAGTGGTCGCCCGGCAGCACCCGCGTCCTCACGTCTTCCGCGTGCTTTCGCCAAGCCAGCAGGCCCGCCAAGGGCACGTCCGGATCACTGGTGCCGCCGAACGCGCTGATCGGCGCCGCCACCCGCGCGGTCGACGGGCGGTACGTGTCGGCGACCTGCCAGTCGGCGCGCAGCCGCGGCAGCAACAGGTTCAGCAGGTCGTCGTCGTCCAGCACCGCCGCGGGGGTGCCGTTGAGGCGCCGCAGTTCGGCGATCACCTCGTGCCGGGGCCACCGGTACGTCGTCCCGGTGCCGGTGAGCGTGCCCGGCGCGACGGACCCGGAGACGAACAGCCGCTCGGGCGCGGTCCGGCCGGCCAGCTCGTACGCGATGAGCGCGCCCATGCTGTGCCCGAAGAGCGCGAAGGGCTCGTACCCCGCGACGACGTCCACCAAGCTGTCGACGAGCGCGTGCAGGTCGGTCGCCGGGTCTTCGCCGACGCGGTTCTCGCGCCCGGGCAACTGGATCGGCACCACGTCCACGGCACCGTCGCGGTGCTGCCACCACGGGTGGTACGAGCTCGCCGCGCCCCCGGCGTACGGCAGGCAGAACAACCGGACCCGGGCCCGCGCGGACGGCTCGCCGTAGGGAAAGCAGGGCCGCATCAAAAGCTCTCCTCGACGCACAGCCCGGCCGCGTCGGCCAGGACTCCCTCGAACTCCGGCAGCAGTTCGTCCGCGTCCGCCGCGGACACCAGGACCAGCCCGCCGGAAGCGTCCGCGGTCAGGTGGTGGCGGTACCGGGTGAAATACTCCGAAGACGGCGCGAGCACGAAGCCGACAGCGGCCGGTTCGGGCCCGGCGTCGTGGTCGAACGCGCAGTCGTCGCCGGCCACCTCCTCGAACAGCGAGCGCAGCAGCTCGACCGAAGTGCACCCCCGGTGCTCGGCCAGCGTGCGCAGGCCGGCCAGGACCTCGGCCGGGATCCGGTGGCGGGTCACCGTCGCCGGACGCGGGCTTCCCGCCCCGAACGACGGGCGCCTCGGCAACGACGACGGCAAGCCCTCGGCGAAGTCGGCGTACACTGTCCTGAGTGCGTTCAGCAGCAACGCTTTCGAGCGCTCGTCCAGCACCGGCAGGGTCAGCGTGTGCCGGTCGGGGCCGAGGCGGACCAGGGTGGGCTCGCCCCGGGCCACCCCCTCGCCGCCAAGGGTGAGCGCGGTGGCCGCGCCCAGTTCGGCGAGCGCCCGGACCAAGGCGTCCACGTCGAGGGGCCCGGTCAGTTCGACGACCATCACGGCAGGCACCCCCGGAACACCGCCATCCCGTCGTCGGCCGCGCCGCCGGCGACGAACTCGCCGGTTCCCGGCAGCCGCACCAGATCGCCCAGCAGCAGCGACCTCGGCGCGGCGAGCTCGCTCCAGCGGCCCGCCGTCCAGCGCAGCAGCCGGCCCGGGTCGCCGTCGCCACCACCGGCCGCGTACCACGCGTCGCCGGCACGCACGATGCTGTTGAGCCGGCCCCGCAACCCGGACCCTTCGGTGGTGTCCGTCCATTCGCGACCGTCCCAGTGCCACGCCAGGCTCGCCGACGACCGCGCGCCGAGCACCCAGACGTCGTCGTCCGCCAGGGCCGCGACGCGGATCACCTCGGCGTCCGCCGGGACGTCCACAGTGGACCATCCGCCGGCCCAGCGCAGCACCACCGACTCGGTGCTGCCGTCGCCGAGCGAGCGCATGGTGGAGACCCAGAACTCGTCGGGGCCGGCGGCGCTGAGGCAGCCGTGCAGGGTCTCCGCCGGCAGGGCCACCGGCAGCGCTCGGCGCTGCCAGTCCGTGCCGTCCCAGCTCGCCACCGCCAGCGGCTCGTCGGGCGTCGACGGCCGGAGCAACGTCCGGACCACGCCGCCGGTGGCGATCACCGACGCGCAGTCGAAGCCGGCCGCCCGGCTCCACCGGGAGCCGTCCCAGTGCAGCAGGCCCGTCCGCCCGGAAAGCCAGACGTCGTCCGCCGCGGGCGCCGCGATCCCGACCACCCGGCGCAGGTCGGGGTGGTCCACGGCCGTCCACGACCGCCCGTCCCAGTGCAGGACCACCGAGCCGGCGTCGGTCTGGCCGGCCGCCCAGACGTCTTCGGCGCCGAGCGCGGCGACGTTCCAGAGGTGCCCGGGCCCACCGGCCGGCAGCTCCGCCCGGTGCCAGCCTGAACCGCCGTCGCCCCCCGAAGCCGTCCGGACGAGCGCGGCGAGCCCGCTGACGGTCGGGTGCTCGAACACCTCGGTCATCGGGATCTCGACGCCGAGGAGCTTGCGCAGCTCCCAGTTGACCTGCATGGCCGCCATCGAACTGCCGCCAAGGGCGAAGAAGTCGTCCGACGGCGCCGGGTCGTCGACGCCGAGCACCTTCGACCAGACCTGCGCGACGATCTGCTCGACGTCGTCGCCGAGCGCCGCGGGAGCCGCGTGCACCGGCTGCGCCCGGACGCCGTGGACGTCGTACTCGCCGCCCTCGACCGGGTCGAGCAGGTCCAGCCGGCCGTCCGCGCGCCAGCGGGCCCGGCGGCCGAGCGGCCGGCTCCCGTGCTCGTCGACGACGACCAGGTCCCCGGGCTCGCCGACGGCGACGGGTGCGCCGTGGGCGTCGGTGATGTCGAGCCGCTGGGCCCCGCGGAACAACGCGAGGTCGGCGCGTTCGACGGCGTCGGCCATCGGCAGCCGGGACAGCGGCCGGCCCGGGTCGGCCACGATCGCCGTGCAGAGCTCGGCGAAGTGCACGGCGAGCCGACGCGCCGTGGCGGGCTCGAAGATGTCGCCGTTGTACTCCAGCCGCACGGCCAGCCCGCCGGGCACCTCGTCGATCAGCATCGTCAGGTCGTGCTTGGCCGTCGGCGGGTCGAACGGGAGCTCCTCGACCTTGCACCCGGGCAGGTCGATCCGGCCGGGCTCGCCGGTCTGCAGGCCGAACATCACCTGGTACACCGGGAGCCGGCCCGGGCTGCCCGAGCCCTGCACGGCCCGCACGACGTGTTCGAACGGCACTTCGCCGTGCGCGAAGGCGGCCAGCGCCGCGTCCCGCACCCGGCGCAGGAACTCCTCGAACGACGGATCGCCGGTGACGTCCGTCCGGATGGCGAGCGTGTTGACGAAGAACCCGATGGCGTCGCGGAAGTTCCGGTGCTGCCGGTTGGCCATCGGGATGCCGACCACGACGTCCCGCTGGCCGCCGTGCCGGGCCAGCACCGTCTTCAGCACCGCGAGCAGGCCCATGAACAGGGTCGCGCCGTAGCGCCCGGCGAGCTGTTTCAAGCCCGCGGCCACCTCCGGGGGCAGGGTGAACCGGATCGTGCCGCCGGCGAAGGAGCGCTCGGCGGGCCGGGGCCGGTCGGCCGGCAGGTCGATCTCGACCGGGGCGCCACGCAGGTGCTCCCGCCAGAACTCCAGCTCGGCCGGGTCGGTGCGGGCGTACCGGTCCTGCTGCCAGCGCGCGAAGTCCCGGTACTGGACACCCGGCTCCGGCAACGGCGACGGCTCACCGGCGGCGAACGCGGAGTACAGCTGGGCGAGCTCGCCGAACAGCAGGCCCATCGACAGCGCGTCACCCGCGATGTGGTGCATCGTGACGACGAGGTCGTGCTCGTCCTCGTCGTGCCGCACCAGGGTCAGCCGGACCAGGACGTCCCGCGTCAGGTCGAAGCGCCCCAACGCGGACTCGGTGGCCACCTCGCGGACGTCCCGCGCGCCGACCACCGGCACCGGCACCGCGAAGTCCTCGATCACCCGCTGCACCGGGGCGCCTTCGTGCTCGGTGAAGCAGGTGCGCAGGACTTCGTTGCGCCGCACCAGTTCGGTGAACGCGCGTTCCAGCGCGGCCGCGTCGAGCGCACCCGTCACGTGGAGCACGGCGGTGACGTTGTACGCCACGCCGCCGCCCGGGAGCTGGTCGAGCAGCCACAGCTGCTGCTGCCCGAACGACAGCGGCGCGTCCTGGCCCGCCGGCGACGCGAGCTCGTCGAGCAGCTCGGCCTTGCGTTGCCGCAGCACGTCGCGGATCTCGTCGGTCAGGGTGCCCGGCTGGGACCGCACCACGAGCCGGTCGCCGGTGACCTTCAGGGAAATGCCCTTTTCGGTGAGCCACCGCACGAGTTCGCCGGTCGTCACAGCTCCTCCTCCACCCAGTCGTCTTCGGCGGGTCGTTCGTCGATCAGCGCCGCCAGCCCGCCGACCGTCGGTGTTTCGAAGACCTCGCGCACGCCCAGCCGGACGCCGAACTCCTCCTCCACCCTGGCCAGCAGCCGGATGGCGATCAGCGAATCCCCGCCCAGCACGAAGAAGCTCTCGTCGGTGCCGACCTCGGGCAGGCCCAGCGCGTCGGCCCAGAGCCCGGCGAGCTTGCGTTCGGTCGCCGACGCGGGCTTCGCGCCCGAGCCGGCGACCGGGGCGTCGGGCACCGGCAGCCGGGCGCGGTCGACCTTGCCGTTGGCGCTCAACGGCAGGCTGTCCAGGTGGACGACCGTCGCGGGCACCATGTACGGCGGCAGCTGTTCGCGCAGGTGCCGGCGAACGTCCTCGGCGTCCACAGTGTCCATTTCGGACACCAGGTAGGCCACCAGCCGCCGGTCGCCCTTGAGCACCGGCGCGGTCACGACCGCGTCCTCGACACCCGGGTGGCGCAGCAGCACCGACTCGATCTCGCCGAGCTCGATCCGGTTGCCGTTCACCTTCACCTGCAGGTCTTCGCGGCCGAGGAACTGCAGGATCCCGCCCGGCCGGTACCGCCCCCAGTCGCCGGTGCGGTAGAGCCGCTCCCCGGTCACCGGGTGAATGATGAACTTTTTCGCGGTCAGCTCCGGGTCGTCGAGGTACCCCACCGCCAGGCCGGCGCCGCCGATGAACAGCTCACCCGGCACCCAGGCCGGCCGAGGCTGCAGGGCTTCGTCGAGCACCGCGAACGTCTGGTTGGCCAAGGGCTTGCCGTAGGGCACGCTCGGCCACCCGGGCAGCGGCTCGCCGACGCGGTGGAAGTTCGACCAGATCGCCGCCTCGGTGGCGCCACCCATGCCGATCACCTCGGCCTCCGGCGCGCACGCGCGGATCTCACCGGGCAGCGTGAGCGGGATCCAGTCCCCGCTCAACATCACCACCCGCAGCGAAGCGAGCGCGGCCGGATCACCCAGCTCGGCCCACTGGACCGCCAGCCGCATCAGCGCGGGCACCGAGTTCCACACCGTCACCTGGTACTTGGCCACGAGCTGCAGCCAGTGCGCGGGATCCAGCTCGGCCTCGTGGTCGGGCACCACGAGCGTCCCACCGGCGCCGAGGACGCCGAAGACGTCGTACACCGAGAGGTCGAAGCTCAAGCTGGACAAGGCGAGCGCCGTGTCGGCACTGGTGATCCCGTACCGCCGGTTGACGTCGAGGAGGGTGTTGACGGCACTGCGGTGGTCGATCACCACGCCCTTCGGCTTCCCGGTCGAGCCGGACGTGTAGATCACGTACGCCAGGTCTTCCCCGGACCGCGTCGTCGACGGCGGCGCCGCCGCGGGTGCCCGGTCGACGACCACGACCACCGGCGTGTCCTCGAGCTCTTCGACCAGATCCAGGTTCGCGGACCGGGTCACCACCGCCCGGGCGCCGGCCTCGCGCAGCAGCAGCGCGCGCCGGGCGGCGGGCAGCCGGACGTTCACCGGCAGGTAGGCCGCGCCCGCCCGCAGGACGCCCAGCACGGCCGCCACCTGCTCCCAGCTCTTGTCCAGCACGACCGCGACGAACTCGCCCTCGGCGACGCCGCCGGCCCGCAGTGCCGCGGCGACCGCGTCGGCGCGTTCGGCGAGTTCGCCGTACGACAGCGTCCGGTCCGCGGCGTACACCGCGATCCGGTCCGGCTCCCGCTCGGCCACCTCGAAGAACGGTTCGTGCAGCAGCGGCACCCGTGCCCACTCGTGGCCGGTGGCGTTGGCGGCCCGCTGGTCGCGGACGTCGGCCGGCGAGCGGAAGTCGGTGCGGCGCTCCGCCCAGGCGCCCTCGTCCGCGGCGAGCCGGCCCAGGAACGCCCGGTAGGCGGCGAACATGTCGTCGAGCACGCCGTCCGGGAACAGCTCCGGCACGACGTTCCAGACGAGGTCGACACCGCCGTCGCGTTCGACCACGACGTGGTCCAGCCAGACCTGGGGAGTCTGGCTGGTGCTTTCGACCAGCTCGCCGAAGCGCTCGAAGCCCCAGCCGCCGGCGCCGTCGTCCAGCACGCTGGTGAAGACGACGGGCATGGTCGCGCCCCGGCGCCCTTCGCCGCCGGCCCGCACCCAGTCCCGCTGCACCCGGATACCGCTGTAGTGGCGGTGATCCAGGTCGCGCCACAACCGCGACTGCAGCGCCCGCGCCTTGTCCGGGAAGGACCCGGGCTCGCGGAAGTCGACTTCGAGCAGGGTCAGCGACGTGAAGTCGCCGACGACGTCCGGCACCTTTTCGTGCAGCGGCAGCCGGTTGAACAACGTGAGGTTCACGCAGAAGTGCCGGCTCCGGCTCCAGGCCGCCAGCACCTCGGCGTACGCGGCCAGCAGCACGTTCGACGGGCTCAGCCCCTCCGCCGCGGCCCGGCGGCGCAACGCCGTCCAGGTGGCCGGGTCCAGCCGCACGGCCAGCCGCTCGAACGCCGGGGTGCCGGTGCCCTCGCGCACCGGCAGGTCCGGCCCGGCGGGCAGCTCCGGGACCCGCGCCTGCCAGTAGTCGCGGGCACGCCGGTAGCGCTCGGTTTCCTCGACGCGCTGCTCCGCCAGCACGTAGTCGCGGAAGTCGAGGCCGACCGGCGTCCACTGCGCGGCCGGGTCGTCGTACGCCCGCGCCCATTCCCGCAGGACCTGACGCAGGCTCGCGCCGTCGGCCACCAGGCCGTCGAAGCTCAGGTGCAGGCGTGAGCGTCCGGGCAGCCGGGTCAGCCGGATGTCGAACAGCGGCCACCGGTCGGCGGGCAGGACCTGGTGCGACATCTCGGCGCGGACCGCGGCGAGCTCCTCCGGGGCGCAGACCGCGATTTCGTAGCGCGGCACCTCGGGCAGGACGCGCTGGGTGGTGCCGTCGAAGACCGCGCGCAGCATCGGGTGGCGCCGGACGACGGTGTTCCAGGCGTCGGTGAGCCGGTCCGGGTCGAGCTCGTCGCCTTCGAGCTCGAAGTAGCCGTGCGCCGACACGCCGCCGAGCGTGAAGTCCGTGCCGCGCCCGAGCAGGTACGCCTGCTGGACGTCGGTCAGCGGGAACGGCTCGGCGGCCGCCGCCGGCTCCGGGATCACCTGCGGGTACCCGGCTTCCTCCGCCGGCCGGTCGATCAGCGCGGCCATCGCGGCCACGGTCGGGTGGTGCAGGATCTGCGAGAGCGACAGCTCGGCGCCGAAGCGCTCCCGGACCCGGAACGCCAGCCGCGCGGCGAGCAGGGAATGCCCGCCCAGCGCGAAGAAGTCGTCGTGCACCCCGACTTCGGGCAGCTCCAGCTCCGCGCCCAGGATGGCCGCGAGCTCCCGCTCCGCGGCGGTCCGGGGCGCGGCCGGCTCCGCGGCCGATGCCGTGCTCAAGGCCGCCCGGTCGATCTTCCCGTTGGGGGTCAACGGGAACTCGGTGACGAAGTGGACCGCCGACGGTCGCAGGTGGCCGGGCAGGCCTTCGTCCACTCCGGACGGTGGTGCGGCCGGGTCCCGCGGCAGGACGTGGGCGATGATCGCCCGGCCGGCCACGGTCGCCACCGCGTGCCGCACGTCCGGGTGCGCGGAGAGCAGGGCTTCGACCTCGCCCAGCTCGACCCGGAAGCCGCGGATCTTGACCTGGCGGTCACGTCGGCCCAGGAACTCGAGGGTGCCGTCCGGCCGCCACCGGACGAGGTCACCCGTGCGGTAGGCCTTACCGGTCCCGAACGGGTCGTCGACGAACTTCCCGGCGGTCAGCTCGGGCCGGCCGAGGTACCCGCCGGCCACGCCGACGCCGCTCACGACCAGCTCGCCGACGGCGCCGTGCGGCACGAGCCGGAGCGCGTCGTCGGTCACGTAGACCCGCGTGTTGCGCAACGGCCGGCCGATCGCGGGCCGGCCTTCGCCGGGACGGCAGCGGTGGGCGGTCGCGCACACCGTGGTCTCCGTCGGACCGTAGCCGTTGTAGAAGGCGACGTGCTCGCTCCACGTGCGGGCCAGCTCGGCCGGGCATTCCTCGCCGGCGGCCACGACGTGGGTCAGGCTCGGCACGTCGGCGGGGGCGATCGTGGCCAGCACCGACGGCGGCGCGGTCAGGTGCGTGACACCGCCGTCCGCGACGACCGCGGCGAGCTCCGCCCCGGCCGGCGTCACCTCCGGCGGCGGGAAGTGCAGGGTCGCGCCCGAGCCGAGCGCCATCACGAGCTCCCACACCGACGCGTCGAAGCCGATCGGGGCGAACTGCAGGACGACGCTGCCCGGCCCGGCCCGCAGCTCTTCGCGTTGCCACTCGGCCAGGTTGACCAGCCCGCGGTGGCCGACCCGGACGCCCTTGGGCGTGCCGGTCGAGCCGGACGTGTAGATCAGGTAGGCGGTCTCCGGGACCGTCGGCGGCAGCAGCGTGATCTTGATCCCCGGCGACGGCGTCGACAGCGTCAGGTTCGACGTCGGCGCGGACCGCTCCCAGGCGAACACCGCGTCCTTCGCGACCGGGCCGGGCTCCGGCGCCCCGAACGCCGCGTGCGGCACGGCCTGGCCGACTTCCAGCACCGGCACCCCGGAAAGCCGGTCGGCCAGGCCAGGTTCGCTGAGGACGACCCGAGCCTCGGTGTCGGCCAGCATGAACGCGATCCGGTCGGCGGGCAGGCCCGGGTCCAGGGGCAGGTAGGTCGCGCCCGCCTTCAGCGTGGCGAGCACGGCGACGGCGAGCCGCGGCCCCTTGCGCAGGTGCACGCCGACCCGGTCGCCGGCCTGCACACCGTTGGCCAGCAGCAGTTGCGCGGTCTCGCCGGCGAGGTGGTCCAGCTCGGCGTAGGAGAGTTCCACGCCGTCCGCCGTCACGGCCACCGCCCGCGGGGACTCGGCCACCCGGGCCGCGATCAGCTCGTGCGCCGACTCGGCGGACAGCTCCGCGGACGCGCCGGCGCCGAGCTCGACGAGCTCGTCGTGAGCCGCGGTGTCCAGGACGTCCAAAGTGGACAGCTGCCGGCCTGGTTCGGCGAGCACCGACTCCAGCAGGCACGCGAAGCTGCGCCCCAGCCGGGCGATCGTCGCCGCGTCGAACAGCTCGGTGCGGTACTTGAAGACCGCCCGCAGCGACGAGCTCGTCTCGACCACTTCCAGGGACAGGTCGAACTGCCCTTCCTGCTGCGGCAGCGGATACGCGGACAGCTCGAGCCCACGGTGCTCGCGCACGACGTCGGGATCGCCCTCGGCGTGCATGTCGAGCAGCGCGCCCGAGCTGCCCGCCGCCTGCATGCTGAACGCGATCTGGGCCAGCGGGGCCCGGCTGGGGTCCCGCGGCACGTCCAGCAGGCCGACGAGCTTCGGGAACGGGTAGTCGCGGTGGGTCATCGCGCCGATCACCCGCCGGTGCGTCTGCCGCAGCAGGCCCCGGAACGTGCTGTCCGGCTCGCACCGGGCCCGGACCGGGACCGGGTTGACGAAGTAGCCGGTGACGCCCTTCAGCGCGCCGACCAGGTCCGGCATCGTCGGGCAGGCGAGCAGGAAGTCGGGCTGCCCGGTGCACCGGTGCAGCAGCGCCTGGAACGCGGTCAGCAGGACCGTGAAGGGGCTGACCGCCTCTTCACGCGCGAGGGACCGCAGCTTCGCCCCGGCGTCCAGCGGGACGACGTGGGTCGCGCCGGCGAAACTCTGGCGCAGCGGCCGCGGGCGGTCGGCCGGCAGCTCGAAGATCGTGGGCGCGCCGGCGCATTCCCCGGTCCAGTACCGTTCGAGCACGGCCACGCGATCCGACGAAAGCACCCGCCGCTCGTTGTCGACGAAGTCCGCGTACGTCGCTTTCAGGTCCGGCAGGTCTTCGCCGGTGTAGCGGTCGAGCAGGTCGCGCAGCAGCACGCCCTGCGAGACGAAGTCCGTCGCGATGTGGTGCGTGACCAGCAGCAGGACGGACTCTTCCGGGCACACGACCGCCCGGAACGGGCCGCGCTCGCCGAGGTCGAACGGTTCGGCCGCGGCCCGCGCCAGGTCGGACCGGACCTCGAGGCGCACCAGGCTCGGCGGCCGCACCACCCGCGCCGGCCGGCCTTCGTGCTCGACGAAGACCGACCGGAGCAGGTCGTGGCGCTCCGCCAGGTCCGCGACGGCGTCGGCCAGCCGCGGGATCTGGAGGCCGGACCGGAACCGGACGGCCAGGACGACGTTGTAGGACGCGCTGTCCGGCGCGTAGCGGTGCAGGAACCACAGCGCCTCCTGCCCGGCGGACAACGGCAGCATCGAATCGGGCATTACTCCCCCACCCAGGTGTCGGGACCGGTCAGCGGTCGAGTTGCGCGGAAAGGGCGTCGATCGTCGGGTACTCCCAGAGCAGCGCCGAGGGCACGGTCAGGCCGTGCTCGTCGTGCAGGGCCCCGACCAGCTCGGTGACCGCGACGGAATCGAGCCCGTACCGCGGGAACGGCGTGTCCCCGGCGACTTCGGCCGCGGGGATGCCGAGCTTCGCGGCCACCCAGCGGACCAGCCAGTCACGCAGCCCGCCCTCGGCAGCATGTTCCGGATCAGCGGGAGCCGCCGGTTCGGCGTACTCCGCCCGCAGGTACGGGTCCAGCTCGTGGTCGACCCCGGCCGGGGTCTGGTCCACGACGCCGATCGCGGCCGCGTAGCCCTCGACCGCGGCGGAGACCGCGTCCGCGCCGGCGCACTCCTCGACACCCAGCGCCTTCGCGACGGCGTCGTCGAACTTCCGCCGCGCCCACGGTTCCGCGTGCCCGTCCCCGCGCCGCTGGACCGCGGCGAGCAGGACCGCCGTCGCGGCGACCTCGCCGAGCAGGTCGTGGGCACGGCGCACGCGGTCGGCCGCGGGCAGGGCGGCGAACGTCCGCTCGCAGTGGCCGAGCACCCGGGACACCAGGTCGGCGTCGACGAGTTCGGCGCCGCCGGCCGCCGCCACGAGCGAGCCGAGGTGCATCCGCAGGCTCTCGGTCGGGCCCTCGAAGATCCGGAGCACCCGGGCGTCCCGCAGCAGCCGCGGCAGCACGTTCGTCTCGACGTAGCCGCGGCCGCCGGTGGTCTGCACGGCGCCGTCCACGACCTGCCACAGCAGCTCCGGGGCGAGCACCTTCACCGCGAGGAACGCCGTGTCCGGGGGCCGGTTGCCCCGGTCCAGCTCTTCGGCGACGTCGTGGACCAGGGCGTGCACGCCGGCCACCGCCGCGACGGCGTCCGTCATCACGGCGAGCGTGACCGGGTTGTCCAGCAACCGCCCGGTGCCGACTTCGCGACGCCGTGCGTAGCGGTGCTGCAGCTGGAGGGCGCGGCGCATCGCGCCGAGGCAGAGCGCACCGATCATGAGGCGGGTGCGCATCATGGTCTCGTTCGCGACGGTTTCGCCGTCGCCGAGGCGTTCGGTGGCGGGGACGTCGTCGAAGCGCAGGGCGTTCTGGACCATCGCGCGCAGGCCCATGGTCGGCGCTTCCTTGCCGACCCGCAGCCCGGGCGCGTCGCCCGAGACCGCGAAGGCCGCCAAGCCTCGCGGGCGGTCCTCGGCGTCGCGCGCCTGAGCGAAGGTGACGAGCACGTCCGCCCAGGCAGCGTTGCCGCTCCACGACTTGTCGCCGGTGATCGTCCAGCGCCCGGTCGCCCCTTCGCGGGCGGTGGCCCGGATGGCCTGCATTGCCGAGCCCGCGCCCGGCTCCGTCACGGCGAACGCCGCGAGCGAGCGGCCCGACGCGAGTTCGGGCAGCAGCGCGGCTTTCAGCTCCGCGCTGCCGTACCGCGCGATCGGGTACACACCCAGCGCGTTGTTGTCGCAGACGAAGGTGGCCAGCGTCAGGTCGATCGCGGCGAGCTGCTCGAGCACCCGCAGCGTCGCGCCGGTGTCCAAGCCGAGCCCGCCGTACGCCGCCGGGATCTGCATGCCGAGCAAACCCTTGCGCCCCAACGCGAGGACGATGTGCGGCGGCAGGGCGCGGCGCTCGTCCATCAGCTGCGAGTCGACGCGCCGGGCCCCGAACTCGCGCAGCCACTCCAGCAGGCCCTCGACCTCGGCGGGTTCCCGGGAGCCGGCGGCGAGCTTCAACCCGCCCTGCTCGTAGCCGAGGCGGCACGCGGTGCGCTGGATCTTGCCGCTCGTGGTCCGGGGCAGGGAGTTGCGCCGGACGGGCACCACCTGGTGCACCGCCAGCTGGTGCTCCCGCCACACCGCCGACTCGATCCCGGCGGCCAGTTCGGCCACGCCGACCGACGCGAGCAGTGCTTCGTCGACCTCGACGACCACCACGAGCTTCTCCGCGCCGTCGCCCTCGACGCCGATCGCGCACGCCGACGACACCCGGAGGCCGGCGTGGCTTTCCTCTGCGGTGTACTCGATGTCCTGCGGGTAGTGGTTCTCGCCGTTGAAGATCAGCAGGTCCTTGTGCCGTCCGGTGACGTACAGCTCACCGCCGTGCTGGAAGCCGAGGTCGCCGGTGCGCAGGTAGCGCTCCGGGCCCTCCCCGCGGATCGTCGCGTGAAAGGTGGCTTCGGTCTGCTCGGGCCGGTTCCAGTACCCCTTGGTGACCGAGGCACCCCGGACCCAGATCTCACCGACCCGGCCTTCGGGCAGGGCTTCGGCGCTGTCGGGGGCGACGATCCGCACGACCGTGTCGCCCTGGCTGCGGCCGCTGGTGACGGCCGGCAACCCGCCCTCGGCCTCACCGACCGGCAGGGCGTGGCCTTCCTGCAGGGCTTTCGCCGACAGCCACAGGGTTCCGGCCATCCGCCCGGGCGTGCTGCCGGAGACCTTCAGGGTGGCCTCGGCCAGGCCGTAGCCGGTGCCCAGCGCGTTCGGGTCCAGGCCGGTCTCCGCGAACGCGCGCGCGAACTTCGCGAGGGTCGCGGACCGGACCGGTTCGGCGCCGCTCAGCGCCAGTTTCCAGCTCGACAGGTCGAGCGTGGCGCGGTCCTCGGCGGAGATGTGGCTGACGCAGCGTTCGTAGGCGAAGTTCGGGGCGATCGCGTGCGTGGCCCGGTACCGGGAAATGGCGCCCAGCCAGCGCACGGGCTTGCGCACGAAAGCCTCCGGCGACAGCAGGTACGCCGGCATTCCGGTGAAGACCGGGAACACCAAGCCGAACAGCAGCCCCATGTCGTGGAACATCGGCAGCCAGGAAACGACGGCGCCGTCTTCGACGCGCGTCCACAGTTCGTCCATCTCGGCGGCCTGGTGCCAGAGGTTGGCGTGGGTGACCATCACGCCTTTCGGGTCGCCCGTCGATCCCGAGGTGTACTGCAGCAACGCGACGTCGTCCGGCTCGACTTCGCGGTATTCCCAGTCGTCCGCCGGTTCCGTCCATTCGTCGGTGACCAGCCAGTCGAGGTCTTCGGTCGCCGCTTCGCCCAGCGCTTCGGCGACGCGCTCGCGGGTCGACATGTCGGTGAGGACGGTGGTGGTCATCGCGTCCCGCGCGATGTGCGTGGTCCGCCGCAACGCGCCGGTGCGCACGGGAACCGGTGTCGGCACGGCGATGACACCGGCGTAAACGCAAGCCAGGAAGGCGATCTGGAACTCTTCGCCGCCGTCGTAGGCGAGCAGCACCGTCCGCCCGCGCAGGCCACGCCCCACCAGGACCGCCGCACGCGCCCGGGCCGCGGCGTCGAGACCGGCGTAGTCGATGGTGGGCAACGGTTCCTCACCGTTGACGAGGAACGTGAACGCCGGACTCCGCGGCGCCGAGCGCACCCGGGCCAGCAGCAGCGACTGGACATCACGGTTCCGGACATCGACGTGCGAAAACCCCGACACGAAAAACCCCTCATTCGCGTTTCATGGTCAGCAAAAACCCAGCCGGGCGGCGGCCACCCTTTTCGCGGTCGGCAAAGCGCCGCGCACGAACCCCGCGTTGCGCGGGCGCGCGTGAGCCTGGCGGTGAACCCCGGGAAGGGCGTGGAAACCGGGCGTGCGAGCCCGGATCAGAGAGCGGCGATCACAGCGCCGATGCGGGAGCGGCCGAGGGGCGGCAGGACACGGTGCGGTCGCTGGTGCGCCACTTGCGGCGACGCCGGCTGGACAGCTGCGGCCGGCCGGCCCGGACCGGGCCGCCGAGGCCCGCGGTCGCGTTCACCATGGCAGGCAAGCGAAAGCCGCCGTTGTCATCCTCGCGCGCCTGACTTTCGCGGTGCTCGCCGGCAGCGGCCGGCCCGCGACGATCAGGCTCTCGCCCCTCCACTTTGCGCTCCCCCTCCAGCAAACGATTTCTGCGCGCGGCGGCAGGACGCGGGACAGGAGATCTCGGTGGATCCTCGGGCTGAGGAGTGCGTGTTCCCGCACCGATTCAGCCCACCCCAGTGGCCAGCGGAAAAGAGGCCGCACCCGGCAGCACTCCATCGCCGTCCGGCGACAGGGCCCTCCCCGTCTGACGCCGTGATCAGCTCGAACAAGATCGAGCTTAGCCACGATGATCACGATCCTGCAACCGCGACGATCGCCAAGTCGCCCGATTCGCCCAGTACGATCGACCCGGCAGTGTGCCCCCGCCTGCGGAATGATCGCCGCCGTTGGGCCGAACGAGTCAACCGGCCGAAAAGCGGTCATTCTCCGTCACGGACCGAAAAGCACGGCCGTTTCCCTCAGCCTTGGAAGTCGCGCTGCAGGGTGTTCGTCATGTCGGTGACCATGGCCTGGACGTTGTCGAGGGTCGCCGGCTGGATCAGGGCCGCTTCGGTGCCGCCGTCCGCGATCGACAAGCCCAGCACCACGTTGCCCGTGCGGACCGCCGCCCACTGCTCGGAGAACCCCGACTCGTCGCCGACGCCGGTGGCGAGGCGGACGCCAGAGTGGTCGCCGAGCGCGTCGGTCATCAGCTGGGTCGCCTTCGCGGCCGCGTTGCCGGTGTCGGAGTCGGTGTACCGCACGACGGCGATCGTGACGAGCCGGTAGTCCTGCAGGTTCGGCTTGCCGCCGCCGAGGTCGCGGGCGAAGACGCGCTTGCAGTCGGTGACGTCGTTGTCGTCGCTGGAGCGGTCTTCGGGCACGACCTTGGCCGCGGCGGTCTTCACCGAACCGGCCGGGACTTCGACGGTCCCGGGGGCGAGCTGGGCGAGGGTGTTCGGCCCGGGCAGCTTGCAGGCGTCGATGGCTTCGGGGTAGTTCACCACACCCGGCCCCGACTGGCAGGCCGCCACCAGAACGGCGGGAGCGAGCACCCACAGAACCCGCCGGCCGCGGGTGAGGCTGAAACGCATGTGGTCCGGACTTTCCGTATTTCTGGAAATTGCTTTTCCGGGTCGTCACCGGTCCGGTGATCCTTTTCCGGTCCGTCGCGCGGTCCTGCCGACGACAGTTCTCGCACACTGCCCCACCAGGGCGGCAGCGTCAAGACCAGTCACCCGCGTGGTCCGCCGTGGTCCGGTCGGCGGAAAACACTTTTGCGACGCGTTGCGGAAATTCTTCGCACAATTTCCGGAATCCGGCGGAAAGTCCGGAGACGCTCAGTTCACGCAGACGACCCCGCCGGAGGTGATCGGCTCGTCGCCGGCGGCCGGGGCGCCGCCGCCGCCCGCCGCGCCAGGACCGGAGTACACCGTTCCGAGCACCACCTCGATGTGCCCCGCCGGCACCGACGACGACTCCTGGGTCGTCAACCCGCCCAGCAGCTTCGCGACTTCCCCGCCCTGCCGCGCGAGGTCGGGACCGAAGCGGACGAGGGACGTGCGGCGCGAGCCGGTGTTCCCGGTCGTCACCTTGGCGAACCCGTGCTCCCCCAGCACCCCGGCCACCCGGCCGGCGAGCCCGGTCTTCGGGCCCGCGTTGGCGACGTCGACGGTGACCGCCGCCGCGGGCGAAGACGCGGGGGCGGACGCGGGCGCGGACGGGGCCGCCGCCGGCCCGATGAGGCTCGCGGCGAACGCCTTCACCGCGGCCGGGTCGACCTGCACCGCCGTGGCCCGCGGGTTGGCCGGGTCGTACCGGTAGTCGCGGTTGACGACCGGAATCGTCTCGAACTGGATCCCGCCGCCGCTGACCCCGCGCATCTGCGCGACGAAGTCGAGGAGGTTCCACGACGAGTCGAGCACCACCGACCGCTTGACGGCGTCGATCAGGTCCGACAGCTTGCCCGGGTCGGCGATCGTGCCGGCCGACATCACCTGCCGCGCCAGCCCGGCGAGGAACACCTGCTGCCGCCGGACGCGGTCGAAGTCGCCGCCCCGGAGGTTGTCGCGCTGGCGGACGAAGGCCAGCGCGTCGGCGCCCTGGATCTTCTGCGGCCCGGCCGGGAAGTCCGCCCCCGAGTTGCGGTCTTTGGTGGCCTCGTTGAGGCAGACGTCGACGCCGCCGATCGCCTTGCTGATCTCGGAGAAGCTGAGCAGGTTGACCTCGGCGTAGTGGTCGATCTTGACCCCGGTGAGGTCCTCGACCGCCTGCCGCGTCGCGCGGCGCGCCGCGGTGAGCGCGCCCTGGTCGATCTTCGCCTTGTCGGTCTCCCCGGCGTCGCGCAGCCGCTTCGCCTCGCCGGCCTTCCCGCGCCCGAACGCGGCGTTGATCTTGCCCTTCCCGCCGGGCATCGAGACGTAGCTGTCACGCGGGACGGAGAACGCTTTCACCGCTTTCGTCCCGTTCGGGATGCGCAGGACGATCAGGGTGTCGGTGAGGTCGTCGCCGTTGGGCCCGACGCGCAGCTCCCGCAGCAGGTCCGGGGAGAGCGGCCGGCCCTGCGGGTCGGTGCGCGCGTCCCGCCCGACCAGCAGGATGTCGAGTGAGCCGTCGGCCGGCTGCTCCCCCGGCTGCGCGTCGTCCTCGCCGTCGATCACGCTGTCGCGCGTCACGTCGTCGAGCGCGCGAAGGTTCGCGTAGCCGTACGCCGTGCCGCCGAAGACGACCAGAGCCAGCCCGGCGATGATGATCTTCCCCAGTGCGTGCACGCCCTACCGACGCCTTCGGGCCCGCGCCCGCTGCACGGGTGAGGCAGGTCACATCCGCAGGTGCGAGGCGCCGTTGAGGTCGAGGATCGCGCCGGACGCCCAGGTCGCCTCCGCCGAAGCCAGGTACACCACGGCCGCGGCGACCTCCTCGGGCGTGCCGACCCGCCCGAACGGGCTCTGCGCCAGCAGGGCGTCGTCGATCCGGTCGGCGACGCGCTCGGTGGCGGTGAACCCGGGCGCGACGGACGTCACCGCGATCCCGTGCGGCGCCAGCGAAACCGCCAGCGACTGCCCGAACGCGTGCAACGCGGCTTTGCTCGCGCCGTAGGCCGGGTGGTCGGGCTCGCCGCGGAACGCGCCGCGCGAGCCGATGTTGACGATCCGGCCCGGCGCGCCCCGCTCGATCAGGTGCCGCGCCACGCAGTAGCTGAGGTTCGCCGCGCCGACGAGGTTGACGTCGAGGGTGCGCCGCCAGATCCGCTGCCAGTCCGCATAGGACACCGAGGCGACCGGGTGCGCGGTCTCGGGCGAGGTCGCGACGGCGGCGTTGTTGACGAGCACGCCGACACCGGCCAGCCCGGCTTCGGCCTCCTCGGCGATCCGGCGTGCCTCCTCCGGGTCGGCGAGATCACCACCGACCAGCAGGTGGCCTTCGCCGGGCAACGCGGCGAGCGTCTCCTCGGCGTCGGCGGCGCGGTGTCCGTAGTGGACGGCCACCCGGTGCCCGCCTGCCGCGAAGGCTAGCGCGACCGCCCGGCCGATCCCACGGGAGGCGCCGGTGACGAGAACTCCGCTCACGGTGATCCTTTCCCTCGACGTCCGGTCATGATCGCACGGACGGCGCAGCCCACTGGCCGGAGCGGAGCAGCATCCACCACAGCAGGGCGAACTCGATCTTCGCCCGCTCCCCGCCCCGGCGCGGGCGTCCCCAGGCTCGCCGCGACCGGATTCCGTTACCACACTGGGGATTTCTCATGGCTCGGTTCGCCAGGACCGAGGCGGCGCGCCCCACTCACCTCAGCCGAAGAGCTGCACCAGCTTCAGGAACAGCTGGTACACGCCGTAGGCGAAGGGCAGCACGACCCACGCCCAGGCCAGCACGATCAGCGGCACCCGGTTGGGCTTCGTCGCGGGCTGCTCGGTCATCACGCCTCACTCCTCGCGGCCGTGCCCGAAGCGACGGGCTCGTGGAACTTCTCCTTGACCGGCCGGACCAGTTCGTTGGCCACGAAGCCGACCACGAGCAGGCCGATCATGATGTAGAAGGACAGCTCGTAGAGCGCCGGCCCGGACTTGCCCGCCGCCTTCTCGCTGTCGGCGATCCGGTTGACGATCAGCGGGCCGAGCACGCCGGCCACCGACCACGCGGTGAGCAGCCGGCCGTGGATCGCGCCGACCTGGTAGGTGCCGAAGAGGTCCTTCAGGTACGCCGGGACGGTCGCGAACCCGCCGCCGTAGAAGGACAGGATCACCATGGCGCACAGGATGAACACGACCTTCGACGAGTTGTCCGTCAGCGCGATCACCAGGTACAGCACCGCGCCGACGCCGAGGTAGGTGCGGTAGATGTTCTTGCGGCCGACCAGGTCCGAAGTGGACGACCAGACGAACCGGCCGAGCATGTTGCACAGCGACAGCAGCGCCACGAACCCGGCCGCCGCGGCCGTGCCGACCGGCGTCGAGGTGTTCTTGAAGAAGTCCACGATCATCGGGGAGGCCTTCTCCAGGATCCCGATGCCCGCGGTGACGTTGAAGCACAGCACGACCCACAGCAGCCAGAACTGCGGTGTCTTGATGGCGTTGGCCGCCGAGACGTTCGCCGTCGTGATCATCGCCGCGCCGTGGTCGGTCTTCGGCTCCCAGCCGGCGGGCTTCCAGTCGTCGGCCGGGACCCGCACGAGCAGCCAGCCCATCGACATGAACGCCGCGTAGACCACGCCGTGGACGAGGAACGCCGTCGCGATGGTGCCGGCGGTCGGCGCGGTGCCGAGCATCGAGGACGACCACGGCGAGGCGATCAGCGCGCCGCCGCCGAAGCCCATGATCGCGATGCCGGTGGCCATGCCCGGCCGGTCCGGGAACCACTTGATCAGCGTGGACACCGGCGAGATGTAGCCGATGCCGAGCCCGATGCCGCCGATCCCGCCGTAGCCGAGCACCACCAGCCAGAACTGGCCGGTCGCGACGCCGAGGGCGGAGATGAGGAACCCGCTGGCGAAGCAGCACATCGACACGAACATCGCCCAGCGCGGGCCGTTCTTCTCGACGAGCGTGCCGCCGAAGGCGGCGGACAGGCCGAGCATGACGATGCCCAGCTGGAACGGCAGCGAGCTTTCCGTGCCGTTCAGGTCCATCGTCTTCTCGAGCGGGGTCTTGAAGACGCTCCACGCGTAGGCCTGCCCGATCGACAGGTGTACCGACAGGGCCGCCGGCGGCACCAGCCAGCGTGTCCAGCCTGGGGGTGCCACGATCCGGGAACGGTCCAGGAAGCCGAGAGCCATCGGATCCCTCCGTAGAGTGGGGATGATGGAGGGAATGTATTACTAAATACCCGGTGTTGCACTATGCGAGTGTCAAACTTTCCGGTGGAGGAGGACGTGGACCGATGGGCAAGGTGACCGTGCGCAGGCCGGTGCGGCGGATCTCCGCGACCGGCGACCGGCGGCGTCCCGACGCGCTCGCCGCCGAAGAGCCCTTGGAGCTGCGGGTCGGCGGGAAGGCGCTGGCGGTCACGATGCGCACGCCGGGCCACGACGTCGAGCTGGCCCACGGCTTCCTGTTGTCGGAGGGCGTGATCGGCGGCCGCGAAGACGTGGCCGTCGCCCGCTACTGCGACGGCGTCGACGACCAGGGCCGCAACACCTACAACGTGCTCGACGTCGCGCTGGCGCCGGGCGTGCCGCCACCGGACACCGGAGTCGAGCGGAACTTCTACACCACCTCCTCGTGTGGTGTCTGCGGCAAGGCCGCGCTCGACGCGGTCAAGCTCAAGACCCGGTTCTCCCCCGCCACGGCGGAGTTCGCGGTGAAGAGCGAGACCCTGGCCGGCCTGCCCGACACCCTGCGCACCCGCCAGAAGGTGTTCGCCAGCACCGGCGGCCTCCACGCGGCCGGGCTGTTCACCCCGGACGGCGAGCTCGCGGTCGTCCGCGAAGACGTCGGGCGGCACAACGCGGTCGACAAGGTGCTGGGCTGGGCGGTGCTCGAAGACCGGGTGCCCGCGCCCGGCTACGGCCTGCTGGTGTCCGGCCGGGCGTCGTTCGAGCTGGTCCAGAAGGCGGCGATGGCCGGCATCGGGCTGCTCGCGGCGGTGTCGGCGCCGTCCTCGCTGGCGGTCGAGCTGGCGGAGGAGAACGGCATGACGCTGGTCGGCTTCCTGCGCGGCGAGTCGATGAACCTCTACACCGGCGACCACCGCGTGCTCGTCTAGGCGGACTCGACCCAGTTGCCGTGGAAGCCGTTGGGCACGCGGTCCGGCAGGTGGATCGCGGCCACGGTCTCCAGCGTGCCCGCGTCCAGCAGGGTGAGTTCGCTGCGCTGCGTCGCCGGGTCGTGGACGAAGCCCATCAGGACACCGTCGTCCTCCGCCGCGTCCTCGTGGCACGGGACGAACACGAACTCGCCGGGCTGGCGGCCCGCGCCGAACGCGCGCTCCTCGCTCGACCCCGTGTGGAAGTCGTGCTTGAGCAGCGCGCCGCCGGGGCCCGCGCCGCCGTCGACCGCCACCGCGTAGCCGTAGCGGTGTCGCCGGCCGACGAGCCGCTCGTCGACGCGCGGGAACTCCTGACCGCGGTCGTCGAGCCGCTCCTCCACGACCTTGCCCGCCGGCAGATCCACGGTCCAGCGGTCCAGGGTCGGGCTGCCCTCGTCCGGGCCGTGCAGCTCGCGGTCGAACATCTTCGGGTGGCGCACGACCTCCAGGACGATGCTGTCGCCGTCGTCGTAGGCGTTGAGCGGGTGGAAGACGTAGCAGGGTTCGACGTCGAACCAGCGGACGTCGCCGTTGCCGCCTTCGCGCGGCATCACGCCGACGCGGGCCGGGTACTTCGGGTCCCAGCGGTAGGGCAGGCCGCTGTTCGGGCCGAACTTGCGGGCCATCATCGCGGTGACCGGGTCGGGCACGCGCACCTTGCCGACCATCGCCGAGACCACCAGCTTCGCCGGCGTCCGCAGCGCGCTCGGCACGCCGGTGGCGACCGCCATCCCGGCGTTGAACGTGACCGGCAGGTCGTAGAACACGACGTGCTTCTCCGTCAGCGAGAAGTCGTGCATCATCGGCGAACCGGCGACCTCGACGTCGACCGTGCGCCGGACGCGGCCCTCGGCGTCGATCACCGAGTACTGGACCTTGTTGCCCATGCCGAAGAAGTAGGACACGGCGTGCAGCTCGCCGGTGCGCGGGTCGCGCTTCGGGTGCGCGGTGTACCCGCCGGGGAGGGTGCCGTCGAAGTCGCAGCGGCCGACGGTGTCGAGCTCGTCGGTGAGCTCGTAGATCGGGGCGCCGGCTTCGACGAGCGCGATGGTCTTGCCGGCGTGGCCGATCACGTTCGTGTTGGCGCCGAGGGTTTCCATCCCGCAGAACCGGCTCGGGTCCTGACCGGCCAGGGTCGCGGCGACGGCGGGGTTGCGGACCCAGCGGTTGCGGTACCACTCGGCCTTGCCGTCGCGCAGGCGCACGCCGTGGACCATGCCGTCACCCATGAACCAGTGGTAGGCGGCCGGGTCGACCTCGGACAGCGGGTTGGGGCCGTTGCGCAGGTAGCGGCCGTCGAGGAAGTCCGGGATCCGGCCGGTGACCGAGAGCTCCGTGACGGTGTGCTCACGGCTCACCGGGGCGAAGTTGCCCTCGAGGAACTTGTTGCCCATGACTACCCTTCCGAAGCCGCTATAACTCGGTTATAGATCCATTTATAACAGGGTTATGAGATACTGGCAAGCATGAGCCCGAAACCGCGCGCGAACGACGTCAAGGAGCGGCTCGTCGAAGCCGCCATCCGGCTGCTCGACGACGGCGGCCCGGAGACCCTGCAGGCCCGGAAGCTGGCGGCGGAGGTCGGCGTCTCGACGATGGCGGTGTACACGCACTTCGGGGGCATGGCCGCGGTCGTCGACGAGGTGGCGCGTGCGGGGTTCCTGCGCCTGTCGGCGGCGCTGGCCGGCGTCGGCGAGAGCGCCGATCCGGTGGCCGACATCTTCAGCCTGGCCCGGACCTACCGGCAGACCGTCGCCGAGCAGCCGAACCTCTACGCGGTGACGTTCGGCCAGTCCGCGCCCGGCGGCAAGCGCGCGACGCTGTCGGACCTGACCACCGAGGAAGGCCGCGAGGCCGCCCAGGAGGGACTGGAGGCCTTCGAGCACATCGTGCGCGCGGCCGAGCGGGCCATCGAGGCGGGCCGGTTCCGGCCGGCGGACAAGTACCAGGCGGCCGCGCAGCTGTGGAGTGCGCTGCACGGCTTCGTCACGCTGGAGGCGTCGGGTCACTTCGGGCCCGGCGAGCAGGGGATCGAGCACATTTTGATACCCCTCGGCATCACCCTCGCGGTCGGTCTCGGGGACACTGTGGACAGGGCGGAACGCTCGACCGAGGCCGCGAAGGCGGCTTGGCGGGCGAAAACCCGAAACGCCGGGCAGGGTGAGAACGACTAACCGGGCGAAGCGGGACGTGAGGGGAACGCGGAGCGGGTGCGCGGCGTCCCAGTAGTGGGCAGGCGGGGACGGAGACAGGTGAACGAGGAAAACGGGGAGGCCGCCCCTTCCGGCGGCGAGCCCCAGGCCACGGCCGGGGGGCAGGCGGCCGTGGAAGCGGCGGTCCGGGACGCGCGGCGGTGGATCGGCCGCCGGTCCGTGCTGATCGCGGGCGCGTCCGGGCTGGCGGTGACCGGCCTGGCGGTCGGCACCGCGACCGGCAAGCTGCCCTTCAGCCAGGCCCTGCAGCGGACGCTGGGCGTGACGTCGTCGAACCCGACGACGCAGCTGGGCAGCACGCGCGTCGAGCGCGTCTACTCACAGGCCCGCGGCCGGATGGTCGACTTGGTGTTCCTGCTGCCGTCGAAGACCCCGCCGAAGGGGCTGCCGATGTCGCTGATGCTGCACGGCCTGCACGGCAACGCCCGCAGCGCGGCCCCGACCGGCACGCTCAAGCAGCTCTCCAGCGACGTCGCCCGCAAGGCGGTCCCGGCGTTCGGTTTCGTGGCCGTCGACGGCGGCGACAACTACTGGCACCAGGTCCACCCGGGCGACGACCCGATGGCGATGCTGCTGGAAGAGGTTCCGCAGTGGCTGAAGGCCCGCGGCTTCGCCGGCGACACGGGCCAGCCGTTCGCGTGCACGGGCGTGTCGATGGGCGGCTTCGGCGCGCTGGTGTACACGCGCCGCCGCGTCGAGCGGCGCCAGCCGCCGTCCGCGGTCGCGACGCTGGCCCCGGCGCTGATCCTGTCGTGGCAGGAGATGGCCAAGCGGCACATCTTCACGGGTCTGAACGACTGGACGGCCCTCGACCCGCTGCGGCACATCGACGAGACGAAGAGCGTCCCGAACGCCATCTGGTGCGGCACGGAGGACTCGTTCATCACGGGCGTCCGCCGCTACATCGACGCGGCTCACCCGGCCGTGGCCCACACGGCCCACGGCAAGCACGGCGACCCGTTCAACCGGACGGTGGTGCCGAGCTTGGTCAGCTTCCTCGGCAAGCACGTCCCCCGCAAGGACTGACCCGGAGGGTCGGCTCGCGTACCCCACGGGTCGGCTCGCGAGCCGACCGTCCAGGTACGCGAGCCGACTCCCCGGGAACGCGAGCCGACCGTCCTGGTACGCCTCAGCAGTGGAAGTGGACCCGGGTGGTCGTGCGGCCCGGGACCCAGTACGTGCGGACCAGGTCCGCCACCCGGTTCACCAGCAGCAACCCGCGCCCGCCCAGCGTCGCCGCCGGAGGTGGGACGCGGCCGGCCAGGGGTTCGGTGATCGTGCCCGCGTCCGTCACCTCCGCGACCACCAGGCGCTCCTCCGCCCACAGCCGCAGCACTCCCGCGCCGCCGCCGTAGAGGACGCTGTTCGTCGTCAGCTCGGCGATCGCCAGCGCGAAGTCGTCGCGGCGGGGGCGGCGCAGGCCGTGGCGGGCCGCCCAGATCTCCGCGAAGCCGCGCAACGACGCCAGCTGCGCCAGGTCGAACCCGCGCTCGACCGCGGCGGGCGGCGGCACCAGCGGCCGCGTGAAGTCCGCGCGGGCGCGGTCCGGGTCGAAGCGGGGGCTGACGAACGGCCCGAACGGGCCCCAGACCTCGGTGTGGGTGCGCTCGGCGTCGGCCAGCTTGTCCGGCGGCAGCTCGGCGGCGTCGTAGGGACACAGGACAGCCACGTCCAGGTCCGCGAAAGCCTGGTTGACGAGCGCTTCGTGCAGCACGCACGCCGGGTACTCGGCGGCGCTGCGCCCGGCCCAGACCGGCTCCCCCACGATCCGGACCGGGCCCGGGTGCTCCGCCGCGAAGGCCAGCACCGACGGCAGGATCGCCCCGGGGTTGCGGCCGGCCCGGCACATGTCGATCAGCCGGACCGCGCCGGCCCGGTCGTCCAGGGCCTTCTCGACGAGCAGGAGGTTCCGCCCGGGCACCGCGACGGCCACCGGCTCACCCCGGTCCAGGCCTTCGAGCAGGAACGGAACGACGCCGTGGAGATACTCAGCGTCACCACGGTAGAACAACGCCGGATGCCGGAACGGTCTGAGGGCATCCACCACAGCAGGTTCCTACCCCACGGCGCGCGACCTCAAACGGGCCGAAGGGCCGGACTTCACTCCACCCAGCGGCCGACGACCGAGATCAGCCAGAAGCCGACCATCGTCGCGAGGGCGAACAGCAGCACCCAGTTGAACAGCTGACGCCGGTCGGTCACCCCGCGCGCCTGCCACAGCCCGTACCCGCCCACGAGGAACAACGGCACGGGGATCAACGGCAACGGCGACAGCCGGGCCACGACGGCCACCACGCACGTGCCGGTGCACACCGCGAGCACGCCCATCAGCACCCGGTTGAGCCACGGGTAGGAGTCGAAAACGGACGCGATCACGCGCTCGCTCAGCTCCCGGAACCCGAGGACCGGCCCGACGAGCACCGGGACGGCCGGGTCGGGCACCGGGGCCGGCGGCGCTTGCACGCCGCCGGCGGGGGCGTCGCCCCCGGAACCCGGGATAGAGTCAGCAGTCATTCAGCTTTCCTGTCGGGTCTCCGGGCCGGGTGGCCCGGAGACGTCCGCGTCAGGCCGACTTCTCGCCGCGCTCGCTGCGCGCGCGTCGCGTCGGCTGCCGGGCGACGATCGTCGGGTTCACGTTCTCCCGGACGGTCTGCTCGGTGATCACGACCTTCGCCACGTCGTCGCGGCTCGGGATGTCGTACATCACCGGCTGGAGCACTTCTTCCATGATCGCACGCAGGCCGCGGGCGCCGGTGCCCCGCAGGACCGCCTGGTCCGCGATGGCCTCGAGCGCGGTCTTGGTGAACTCGAGCTCGACGTTGTCCATCTCGAAGAGCTTCTTGTACTGCTTCACCAGGGCGTTGCGCGGCTGGGTGAGGATGTTGACCAGCGAGTCCTTGTCCAGGTGGTTCACCGTCGCCACGACCGGGAGGCGGCCGATGAACTCCGGGATCAGCCCGAACTTGATCAGGTCCTCGGGCATGGTGTCGGAGAAGACGTCGCTCTCCTCGATCTCGGTCTTGGTGCGGATCTCCGCGCCGAAGCCGAGGCCACGCTTGCCGACCCGCTCGTTGATGATCTTCTCCAGCCCGGCGAACGCGCCGGCCACGATGAACAGCACGTTCGTCGTGTCGATCTGGATGAACTCCTGGTGCGGGTGCTTGCGGCCGCCCTGCGGCGGCACCGAGGCGGTGGTGCCCTCGAGGATCTTCAGCAGCGCCTGCTGGACGCCCTCACCGGACACGTCGCGGGTGATCGACGGGTTTTCGCTCTTCCGGGCGATCTTGTCGACTTCGTCGATGTAGATGATCCCGGTCTCGGCCCGCTTGACGTCGTAGTCCGCCGCCTGGATGAGCTTGAGCAGGATGTTCTCGACGTCCTCGCCGACGTACCCGGCTTCGGTCAGCGCCGTGGCGTCCGCGATGGCGAACGGCACGTTCAGCAGCTTGGCCAGGGTCTGCGCGAGGTAGGTCTTGCCGCACCCGGTGGGACCGAGCATCAGGATGTTCGACTTGGCGAGCTCGACCGACTCCTCCTTGGAGTCCTTCGGCCCGGCCTTGTCGTCCGCCTGGATCCGCTTGTAGTGGTTGTAGACCGCTACCGCGAGGGTCCGCTTGGCGTCTTCCTGACCGATGATGTACTGCTCGAGGAACTCGTGGATGTCGGCGGGCTTGGGCAGCTCGTCGAGCTTCACGTCGCCGGCCTCGGCCAGCTCCTCCTCGATGATCTCATTGCAGAGGTCGATGCACTCATCGCAGATGTAGACCCCGGGGCCGGCAATGAGCTTCTTCACCTGCTTCTGGCTCTTCCCGCAGAAAGAACACTTCAGCAGGTCTCCGCCGTCACCGATCCGTGCCATGGCCTGTGACCTCGTCCCCTCCGGCGCGGGTTTCCGCGCCTGACTGTGTTGCGACGGTGCGGCCCCCGATCACCCGTGTCGCGAGCGGGGGCCTCACGCATTGCCACTGACGGTACCCGTCCGACGCCGTGAGCGGGAACACCCACGGGTGGCCGGAGCACGTCAGAGGACGACCCTAAACCAGGTTGCCGGTGTATGTCGTCTTCTCGACACACACCGGCCTGGCGGATCTACAGCGCCGACGCCTTCCGGTACGGCAGCACCTCGTCGATGATGCCGTACGCCTTGGCGTCCTCGGCCGTGAGGATCTTGTCGCGCTCGATGTCGGCGCGGACCTCGTCCGGGTCCTTGTTCGTGTGCTTCGCCAGGATGACCTCCATCTGGCGCCGCATCCGCTGGATCTCGTTCGCCTGGATCTCCAGGTCGGACACCTGGCCGTACGTGCCCTCGGTGGCCGGCTGGTGGATCAGCACGCGCGCGTTCGGCAGCGCGAAGCGCTTGCCCGGGTTGCCGGCGGCGAGCAGCACCGCGGCGGCCGAGGCGGCCTGGCCGAGGCAGACCGTCTGGATGTCGGGCCGGATGTACTGCGCGGTGTCGTAGATCGCCATCAGCGAGGTGAACGAGCCACCCGGCGAGTTGATGTAGATCGTGATGTCGCGGTCCGGGTCCTCGTGTTCGAGGTGCAGCATCTGGGCCATCACGTCGTTGGCCGACGCGTCGTCCACCTGCACGCCGAGGAAGATGATCCGCTCCTCGTACAGCTTGTTGTACGGGTTCGACTCCTTGACGCCGTAGCTGGTGCGCTCGACGTACGACGGCAGGATGTACCGCGACTGGGGGATGCTCGGGGCCCGGAACTCACCCGGGAGCCTGAAGTTGCTCATCGAAAGTCTCCTTGGTGGCTCTGACTCAGCGGGGGCCCCTGCTCGGGCGTGTGCTGCGTCACGTCTGCCTGCCTTTTCGCCGGCGGCGACCCGGTGCCGGCGGCCGCCGCTGTCGTTCAGATGCTTTGAGATCTTGTATCCGACCCTAACGAACTTGGGCGGTGCAGAATGCCTGACACCGCCCAAGTTCGCTCACAGCTTCACTCCGCCGGAGTCTTGGCCGTTTCGTCGGTGACCTGCGTCTCCTGGCCTGCCTCGTCGGCGGCCGGCTCGTCCGAGCCGAACAGCTCCGTGAGGTCGACCTCGGCACCCGAGCCGTCGGTCACGGTGGCCTTGCGGACCACCGAGGCGAGCGCCTTGCCGCGGCGGACGTCGGCGTAGATCGCGGTCAGCTGACCCGACTGCTGGGCGCGCTGGACGTACTCGTCCGGGCTGATGCCGAAGCGCTGGGCCTGGTAGATGATCCGCTCGGTGAGCTCGCCGTCGTTGACCGAGACCTCTTCCTTGTCGGCGATGGTGTCCAGCAGCAGCTGCGTGCGGACGGCCTTCTCCGACTCGGTGCGCGTCTCGGCGTCGAACTCCTCGAGCGTGCGGCCTTCGGCCTCGAGGGCCTGCGCGAACTGGGCCTCGTCGTGGTCGAACGGGTGGATCGCGTCGTGCTTGCGGTTCTCGATCTCGCCTTCGAGGACCTTCTCCGGGATCGGCACCTCGGTGCGCTCCAGGAGCTCGTCGAGCACCTTGTCACGGGCCTGGACGCCCTGCTGCATCTTCTTGACGCGGCCGAGGCGCTCGCGGAGGTCGCCCTTCAGCTCGTCGATCGTGTCGAACTCGCTGGCCATCTGGGCGAACTCGTCGTCGGCCTCGGGCAGCTCGCGCTGCTTGACCGACTGGACGGTCACGGTCACCTCGGCGTCCTTGCCGGCGTGGTCGCCGGCGACGAGCTGGGTGGTGAACGTCTTCGTCTCGCCGGCGTTCGCGCCGACGATGGCCTCGTCGATGCCGTCGACGAGCTGGCCGGAGCCGATCTCGTAGGACAGCCCGCTGGTGGCGGCCTCCTCGACGGCCTCGCCGTCGACGGTCGCGGCCAGGTCGATGGAAACGAAGTCGCCGGTCTCGGCCGGGCGCTCGACGCCGGTGAGCGTGCCGAAGCGGGCGCGCAGCTCGTCGAGCTGCTCGTCGACCTCGGCGTCGGTCAGCTCGACGTCGTCGACGGTGACCGTGAAGCCGTCCAGCTCGGGCAGCTCGATCTCCGGGCGGACGTCGACCTCGGCGGTGAACTCCAGGACGTCGCGGTCTTCGAGCTTGGTCACGTCGAACTCGGGGTTGCCGAGCGTGCGGACCTCGTTCTCGCGAACGGCCTCGATGTACTTGGCCGGGATGGCCTCGTTGACGACCTCGTCGAGCACCGGGCCTCGCCCGATCCGGCTTTCCAGGACGCGAGCGGGCGCCTTGCCGGGCCGGAAGCCCGGGATGCGCACCTGCTGGGCGATCTTGCGGTAGGCGCGGTCGAAGTTCGGCTTGAGCTCGTCGAACGGCACCTCGACATTGATCTTGACTCGCGTCGGGCTGAGCTGCTCGACGGTGCTCTTCAAGGTCTTCTCCTCGAGCGGTAACGATTGTGTTGGACAATCCTGCGGAAATGGCCCCGGCCACCTGCGGACCGGGACATCCGAGTCTAGGCCAGTGGCCCGCGCCACCGGGCCGGGGGCCACCTGCGGCGTCACCGGCCGAGCATGCGGCCGATCACCCAGCGCATCTGACCGCTCGCGTGCTCGGCCGAGCCGCTCGGCTGCACCAGGTGCGACAGCAGCAGCCGCATCCACGCCTCGACCGCCACCGCCCACTCCGACGCGGCCAGCGGGACCTCCGGGTAGGCACGCGCGAACACCGCCGCGACCGCGTCCACCGCCCGGCCGAGGACCGCTTCGGGCTGGGAGGTGAGCAGCGGGAGGAAGTCGTCGCGGCCGCCCTGGGCGCCGCCGAGCGCGATCTCCAGCAGCGGGTTGCCGCGCGCGGCTTCGAGCGTGTGGCGGAACGCCTCGGTGACGCCGTCGACCGGCCGGGCCGGGTGCGCGGCGACGTCGGCGCTCACCCGGGCCACGAACCGGTCGGTCTCGCAGAGCATCAGCGCCTTGGCGAGCTCGGCCTTGGAGCCCAGTTCGTTGTAGACGGTCTGCCTGCTCACCCCGACCTGCGCGGCGAGCTTGCCCATGGTCACCGCGGCCCAGCCGTCCGTGCGGATGACCTCGGCCGCCGCGGCCAGCAGCTTCTCCCGGGTCCGCGCCGGCGCCGGGTGGGTGACCGCCTTCACACGGCGAGCTTACCCGCCGGTTCTGTTCCGCTGGCCGACACCTTTTTTCGGAGCCTGCCGTAACGTTTACAACCGCCGATGAGTTGTCTACGGTGACTCCCGCCTGGCCAGCAGCTTCTCGACCGAGGAGACGCCCTCGATGACCGCCGCCGTCACGCAGCCGATCGGGTCCGCCACCGTGGCGGCGCCCGCGTCCGGGCTGGTGCGCGCCCGCGCGGTGCCCGCACCCCGGATCCCGCTGCCCGCCGTCTCGCTGCCGGCGCTGACGCTGTTCGCCGGTGGGCTGGCCGTGTGGGGCGCCTCGACCTGGCTGCTGCTCGCCGGGCTGGTGCCGGCCGTCGTGACCGTCCTGCTGAACACGGCCGTCACGTTCGCGATGTACACGGTGGTGCACGAGTCGGCGCACCACTGCGCCGGGAAGCTGACCTGGGTCAACGAGGTGCTCGGGCGGCTCGCCGTCCCGTTCGTCGCGGCGTACGCGTCGTTCCCGTCGCTGCGGTTCGTCCACGGCGAGCACCACCGCCACACGAACGCGGCGGGCCACACCGACCCCGACGCCTGGACGTCGCGCGGCCCGCGCTGGCAGCTCCCGCTGCGCTGGCTGACCCTCGACTTCTCCTACGCGCGCTGCTACTTCGCCCGGCTGCGGACCCGGCCACCGCAGGAGCTGGCCGAGACGGTCGTGGTGCTGGCCGCGGCCCTGTCGGCGGCGGTGGCGCTGGTCGCCAACGGCCACGGCGTCGAGCTGCTGCTGGTGTACGTGCTGCCGCAACGGCTGGGGCTGGGCCTGCTCGCCTGGGCGTTCGGCTGGCTGCCGCACCACGGCCTGCCCGCCGCGGCCACGTGCGGCGGCCGGTTCGGCACCACCCGCGTCCGCATCGGCCTCGAACGGCTGCTGACCCCGGCGCTGCTGGCCCAGAACCTGCACCTGGTGCACCACCTGCACCCGGCCGTGCCGTTCCACCGCTACCGGCGGGTCTGGCTGGAGAACCGCGAGGCCTACCTGGCCCGTGACGTCCCGATCAGCACCGCCTGGGGGCGGGACCTGACGGCGGAGGAGTACCGGATGGCGGTCGGACTCGAAGTCACCCCCGAGGTCACCGTGCCCGCGCCCGCCCCGCCGCCGCTCGGGCCGAGCCGCTTCCACCGGCTGCGGGTGCGGGAGATCAGCGCGTTGACCGCGGACGCCGTCGCGCTCACCTTCTACGTCCCGCCGCAGCTGGCGGCGGAGTTCCGGTTCACCCCGGGCCAGCACGTCGCGGTCCGCGCCGTGCTCGACGGGCAGCCGGTGCGCCGCACGTACTCGATCTGCGCGCCGGCGGACTCCGGGGAGCTGCGGATCGCGGTGAAACGGCGTCCGGGCGGGGCGTTCTCCGGCTTCGCGACCACGACGCTGGCCGCCGGCGACTTCCTCGACGTGCTGCCGCCGTCCGGAGGGTTCACGCTCACACCGGACCCGGCCCGGACCGCCCACTACGTCGCCATGGCCGCCGGCAGCGGCATCACGCCGGTGCTGTCCATCCTGGTCAGCGCGCTGTCCGCGGAGCCGCACAGCCGCGCGACCCTGTTGTACGTCAACACTTCCGGCGCGACGACGCTCTTCGCGCGCGAGCTGAGCGCACTCGCCGAAGGCTTCGGCGGCCGGCTGCACGTGGTGCACTACCGCACCGACGAGCGCGACCCCGACCTGCACACCCACCGCCCCCGGCAGTTCGACACGATCGGCGAGGCCCTCGCCATTTCGCACGAGCGGTACCAGCGCGGCCGGCTCGACGGGACGCGCCTGCGCGCGCTGCTGCAGGGCCGCCTGCACCCGGCGAAGGTCGACGAGTGGTTCCTGTGCGGGCCGCGCGGGCTGATGGACCTGGTGCGCCGCACCCTGGCCGACGCGGACGTCCCGGAGGAGAACGTCCACTTCGAACTGTTCCGCGGCGCGGCGCCCCTGCGCGACCCGGCGGGCCTCGCCGCCCGGGTGGCGGTGACGCTGGGCGGCGCGTCGACGTCGGTGGCGGCGGGCCCCGGCGAGACGGTGCTGGACGCGGCTCTGCGGGCCGGGCTCGAGGTGCCGTACTCGTGCACGGGCGGCGCGTGCGGCACGTGCCAGGCGACGCTGCTGCACGGCCAGGTCGACATGGACGTCCGCTACGCGCTCACGGAGGACGACGCGGCGTCGTGCCGCATCCTGACCTGCCGGGCCCGCGCGACAACCCCGGAGGTAGCGGTCGACTACGACCGCCGCTGACCCACGCCCCAAGCGCCCCAATGTGGCCTTCGGTGCGTCAGACGCACCCAATGTGGCCTTCGGTGCGTCTGACGCAACCAAGGCCACATTGGGGCGCTTGAAACCCGAGGGGTCAGCCGGTGGGCGGGGTGCCCTGGCCGCCGCCCGGCAGCTGGCCCTGGCCGGGGCCGGACTCGCCGTCGGTGACCGACGTCGCCGTCGCCGTGTCGCCGGATTCCGTCGCCACCACCGTCACCGTGTCGCCCGTCGCCAGGCCCGTCGCCTGGGCCGAGGTGATCGTGTACGTCTTCGAGAACCCGTCGTCGCTCTTCGCCGTCAGGGACGTCGCGCTCAACGCGGTCACCTCGCCGGTCTGGGTGAGTTTCGTGACGTAGCCGCCGTTTCCGTCCGAGGCCACGTACTCGCCGTGCAGCGCGGCAGCCAAGCCGCCGGAGCCGCCCGGGCCGCCCGTCATGCCGCCGCCCGGGCCCGCCTGGGTGTCCGTCGCCGCGGACGACGACGACGAAGCCGCCCAGATCGCCGCTCCCCCACCGGCCACGATCGCCACCGCGACGGCGCCCGCCGCGATCTTCTTGCCCGGGGACCAGCCCGGCTTCGACGGCGTGCCCGGCGCGGGCGCCGCACCCCACGTCTGGTCCGAAGTGGACGGTGCCTGCGGTGTGGTCATCGTGGTCTCCTTGAAAAGGTGCTTCGGTGCGATCCACGGTGGAGCCGCTCACTGTGCGCGGACTGTGCCTGCCGTCAGCCGTTCCTGTGACCGGAGGAATCGGGCAACGCGCCACGGGCCGGTCACCCCACAGGCGCCTCACAGGCAGCACACAACCCGCACACACGGCGCGGACGGACGCTGGCTCCATGGCCGCGCGAACCGCTTCGTCGTCCCCCAGCCGGGGGCGGCTTTCGCTGCGCGCGAAGCTGACCGGCTCGATGGTCGTGCTGCTCACCGTGGTGTGCCTGATCGTCGGCGTGGTCAGCGAGTTCGCGCTCGACATCTTCCTCACCCGCCAGATCGACCAGCAGCTCTCGGCCGCGGCCGGCCGCTCGCTCGGCTTCGCGAGCAACGCCCACCCGCCGGACGCGGGCCAGCAGCCCGAGGGGCAGGCGGGCGAGCACCCGCTCGGGCAGAACGTCGGCACGGTGAGCGGCACCTTCTCCGGGCAGCGGCTCGTCCACGACGACAGCATTTCCGAGCACGGCGACCGGTTGCAGCTCACCGCGGCCCAGCAGGCCGTCATGCTGTCGGTGCCCACCGACGGCAAGCCGCACGCGGTGTCCTTCGACGACCTCGGCGACTACCGCCTGATGGCGCTGACCGTCCCCGGGACGTCCACGGTCGTGGTCACCGGCCTGCCGATGAAGCCGGTCACCGACACGCTGCCGACCGTCGGGCTGATCCTGTTCGGCGTCGCCGCCGCGGGTGTGCTCGGCGTGGCCTTCCTCGGCGCGTTCGCGGTCCGCCGCACGCTGCGCCCGCTCGACCGCGTCGCGGCGACGGCCGGCCGGGTCACCGAGCTGCCGCTCGACCGCGGCCAGGTGGCGCTGTCCATCCGCGTGCCCGAGTCCGACACCGACCCGCGGACGGAGGTCGGCCAGGTCGGCTCGGCGCTGAACCTCATGCTCGGCCACGTCGCCCAAGCCCTGGAAGCCCGGCACGACAGCGAAATCCGCGTGCGCCAGTTCGTCGCGGACGCCAGCCACGAGCTGCGGACGCCACTGGCCGCGATCCGCGGGTACGCCGAGCTGGCCGCCCGCGGCAGCGCGCTGGTGCCGCCCGACGTCGCGCATTCGATGGGCCGGATCCAGTCCGAGGCCGTCCGGATGAGCGCGCTCGTCGAGGACCTGCTGCTGCTCGCCCGGCTCGACGCGGGCCGCCCGCTCGACGTCCGCGACCTCGACCTCACCCGGCTGGTCGCCGACGCCGTCGGCGACGCCCAGGTCGCCGGGCGCGAGCACCGGTGGCTCCTCGAGCTGCCGCCGGACCCGGTGCTCGTGTTCGGCGACGTCCAGCGGCTGCACCAGGTGCTGGCCAACCTGCTCGCCAACGCCCGCACGCACACGCCGCCGGGCACCACGGTGGTGACCGCGCTCGGCCGCTCGGCGGACGGCAGCGCGGTGCTCACGATCACCGACAACGGCCCCGGCATCGCGCCGGACCTGCTGCCGGACGTCTTCGAGCGGTTCGCCCGCGGCGACTCCTCGCGCTCCCGCACGGCCGGCAGCACCGGGCTCGGGCTGGCGATCGCCTGCGCGGTCGTGGTGGCTCACCACGGCACGATCGAGGTGCACAGCCGCCCCGGCCGCACGGAGTTCGAGGTGCGGCTGCCGGTAGCCGTGCCCGCACAGCGAGTGCACAGCATCGGCACAACGTTGCCCCAGCTGGAGACCGGAAGCTGAGCGCATGACCGTTCTCGCATCACGCGAACCCGTGGTGACTCCGTCCCAACCCGCCCGCCGAACCTGGCACCGACCTGCCTTGGTCGTCCTCCTGCTCGGCACCGCGGTGCTCTACCTCTGGGGCCTCGGCGCCTCGGGCTGGGCCAACGCGTTCTACTCGGCCGCGGCGCAGGCGGGTTCGCAGAGCTGGAAGGCGCTGTTCTTCGGCTCGAGCGACGCCGCGAACGCGATCACCGTCGACAAGACCCCGGCCGCGCTGTGGGTGATGGGCCTGTCGGCGCGCCTGTTCGGGGTCAACGCGTGGAGCGTCCTGGTCCCGCAGGCGCTGATGGGCGTCGGCTCGGTCTGGCTGCTGCACGCGACGGTCAAGCGGACGTCCGGCCCGGCCGCCGGGCTGGTCGCCGGCCTCGTGCTGGCGCTGACCCCGGCCGCGGCGCTGATGTTCCGGTTCAACAACCCGGACGCGCTGCTCGTGCTGCTGCTGGTCGCCGGCGCGTACTGCGTGGTGCGGGCGATCGAGAAGGCGAGCCCGCGCTGGCTGGCGCTGGCCGCCGTCGCGGTCGGGTTCGGCTTCCTGGCCAAGATGCTGCAGGCGTTCCTGGTGCTCCCGGCGTTCGCGGTGGCCTACCTCGTCGCCGCGCCGGTCTCGCTCGGCAAGCGGCTGCTGCACCTGCTCGGCGCGCTGGCCGCGACGATCGCGGCGGCGGGCTGGTACCTCCTGGTCGTCGCGCTGTGGCCGGTGGCCGACCGGCCCTTCATCGGCGGGTCCCAGACGAACTCGCTGTGGGAGCTCGTCTTCGGCTACAACGGCTTCGGCCGGATCACCGGCGACGAGGTCGGCAGCGTCGGCGGCGGAGGTCGAGGCAACGGCGGCGGCTGGGGCTCGACCGGCCTGACCCGGCTGTTCGGCAGCGAGATGGCGGGCGGAATCGCCTGGCTGATCCCCGCGGCGCTGCTCGCGCTCGGCGCCGGGCTGTGGTTCACGCGCCGGGCGCCGCGGACGGACCGGTCGCGGGCGGCCCTGCTGCTGTGGGGCGGCTGGCTGCTGGTGACGGCGCTGGTGTTCAGCTACATGGGCGGGATCATCCACCCGTACTACACCGTGGCGCTGGCCCCGGCGATCGCCGCACTGGTCGGCACGGCGGCGGTCCAGCTGTGGCGGCTGCGCGCGAACCCGGCGGCGGCCGGGCTCCTCAGCGGCGGCGTCGCGCTGACGGCGTTGACGACGTACCTGCTGCTGACGGACTCCTCGTGGCAGCCGTGGCTGGCCCCGGCGGTGCTGGTCGGCGGGCTGCTGGCGGCGGTCGCGTTGTTCTTCGCCGCGCACCTGACGCGCTGGGCCGCCCGCGCGGTGGCCGCGTTCGCACTGGTGGTGTTGCTGGCGGGCACCGGCGCGTACGCACTGGCAACGGCCGCGACGACCCACAGCGGCGCAATCCCGTCGGCCGGCCCGACGTCAGGCTTCGGCGGCGGCCGCGGCCCCGGCGGTTTCGGCGGCGGTCCGGGCGGCGGCCGCGGCGGCGGCCCGGGGTCCCTGCTGAGCACGACACTGCCGGGCGCGCAGCTCACGGCGTTGCTGAAGCAGGACGCTTCCCGCTACACCTGGACAGCGGCAACCGTCCTGTCCAACTCGGCCGCCGGTTACCAGCTGGCGAGCGGCGCCCCGGTGATGGCGGTGGGCGGCTTCAACGGAACGGACCCGTACCCGACGCTGGCGCAGTTCCAGCAGTACGTCGCGAGCGGCGCGATCCACTACTTCCTCGGCGAAGGCATGACGATGCAGGGCTCGACCGGCTCGGACGCGGCCCAGCAGATCGCCGAGTGGGTGGCCGCACACTACCCGTCATCGACGATCAACGGAGTGACGGTCTACGACCTGGCCCGCTGAGAGAAAAGCGACAAAAACTGGGTCCCAACCTTATGACCTGGTCAACTCCGGCTCGCCTCCGGCACACTGGAAGTACCCGGCGGATGGGAGCGCCCGTTGATGACCGACCTCGGTATCCGGCCGGCCAGCTACGCGGACCTCGCTGCGCTTGTCGGCACGCTGGGAAATCGTGCCTACTTCGTGGAGCGCTACCTCCGCCAGGAAAACGGGCTGGGCGTCTTGTTCACGGCCTGGCTGGGCGACATTCCCGTCGGCGTCATCTATCTGTGGCTCGAACAGGCCGAAGAACCGGAGATCGCCGCCTGCCTGCCGTCGGTGCCGCTGCTCACCCACATCGAGGTGGTCGCGCCGCTGCGCAGCCGGGGTATCGGCCGCACGATGGTCGGAGCGGCCGAACAGCACCTCGTGGAACGCGGGCACGACAGGGTCGCTCTCGCCGTCCGGACCGACAACCGGCGCGCCGCGCGCCTCTACCGCCGCCTGGGATACCAGGACTGGGGGCATGGCGTGGCGGTTTGCTATGCCGAATCGGTCCGACCCGGCGGCGAGGTCGTCCGGGAACCGGAATGGTGTCACGTTTTTGTCAAAGAACTCGCGGGCGACCTGCTGTGTCCCCGGTCGCCGCAGACCTCGATCGGCAGCCTCGGCCGAGCGTGATTTCAGCCGCTGTGCTGAGCGAGCGAGCCCAGGCCGAGTACGTTGAGCACCTTGTCGAAGTCACCCACCGCGCGGCGATGCTTAGTGGTGAGCAGCCGGCAGTGGCGGCGCCAGTCGGCCCGATCCTGGCGCCAGTCCTGCATGTACTGCACGCAGAGGGCCGGCTCGATCAGCTTGTTGCGGCCGATGGCCGCCTTCAGCGCGTCCACCATGCGTGCGCGCTGCCCGGGTTCGATGATCGCGTCGTGAACCTGCTCGATGGTTTCGTCGATGAGCCGGCGCCGGTCCTTCAGGAACCGGCGCCAGTAGGCCTCGGTGGCTTGGTCGAGTCCGCGTCCCGCATCCAGTAAGCCGAACACACCTTCGGCCAGAGTGTCGCCGAGCTCTTCGGAGCGTGCGCGCCGGGTGTCGCGATAGGGGTCGTAGTCTTCCTGGCGCGCCGTTCCGATCACTCCGGTAGGGCGCAGCCCCTGCTCGCCGAGCAGGAAAAACCAGTCTTCGTTGTAGATGTTGGGAAAGAACGAGTCGAACGCGGAACGTCCGACGGCGAGCGCACCGCCACCTACGAAGGTGTCCTGGGTGCCCCCGGCGTCGCGACGGGCATGACAGACGACCGAATTATCGGGCATGCCGGCATTGTTCAGACCCACCACTGGGAACCGATCCAGCAGACGGGCGGCCCGGCCGAGATCATCAGGCTGCGGCAGCACGATGTCATCGTCCAGATAGACGATCTTTTCCCAGCCCGACAACAGCGCCAGCAGAAGCGCGAGGTTGCGTTTGGAGCTGGTATCCGTGGCGCGGTGGAATCGGTCACCGCGTAACAGGCTGTCCATCCTGAACTCCGGCACCAGGCGCGCGGGAAGCAGCCTGAAGTCCAAGGCGGTCATCTGCACACCGGCTCGTTTGGCGGCCAAGATCGCTTCGGTCGCGCTCGCCCGGACGCTGCACAGCACGATCAGCCGGGTATTCAGCTCTTTGGTGGCGGCGATCGCATGCTTGAGATAAGCGGCAGAGCGGCCATGAGGCACGACGATCGCATCCGGCCGGGCCGGCGCCACCCCGCGCTCATCGAGACTGAAAAGCAGCTCTCGATGAGAGTCATGATGCAGGGATGAGGGTTTGACACCAGGCACCGACACCGGGTTCGTCATAGCGATGGTCATGAGGTGGCCTCCGGCCATTCGTGCAGCCGATCGTCGGACAAGGTCCAGTCGGGCGTCAGACCTTGGCCTTGCACGACCCGTACCCGACTGATGATGCTGAACGACGTCGTCAAGCCGAAGCGGCCCTCGACGTACTCCTGATTGCGATTTCGGAAGCGTTTGTCCGTCAAGGCCCGGACAGCGCCGAGGGTTCCACGACCGTACATACCGTTACATACGGAAACCGTGCGCTCTTGGTTGAACGGGCTCACCCCACGATAGAAGTGCGCGATGTCTTCGACGAGCCGCTTGCCGTCCAAGACCGGCTCGAACGTCTCGAACTGACCATCGCGGCGTACCCGGAATCCGCCTCGCTGCCCCAGGTCATCGTCGCGCAGCACCTGCTCGACCGGGAGCTCGACCCGATCGAGCAGGTCGCGGGTGACGCTGTTCCAGTCCACACCGCCCAGGAGGACGAGGTTCGCTGTGTAGTGGTCGGGCTGCAGCTCTTCGGTCGTGTGGAAGTTGACCTGGTTCTCCGGGTTGACCGCCCGGACATGGCCGAACAATTCGATCAAGGCATCAGGGTCGGCGTAGTTGTACAGAGCCATGAAGTCGGGACTCTCCGGATCCGCATACCCCGGGTTCGCGCGGAGCTCCCGCGGCAGCTCCGCGCAGACGATCGTGATGTCCTGCCCGACCGGAAAGCGCCAAAGGTCACCCAACGAGCCGGCTGCCACTCCGGTGTCGCCGTCACGCAGCCAGAGCAGCTCAGCGAGCAAGCTGGCCCGGTGCGCCTGCTCGGCCTCGGACAGCTCGTGGACCTCGACCAGCCGGATCCGCTCACCGTCGACCGATTTGCGGGTCGCGAAGAAGGTGGCGTAGTCCTCCAGCCGATTGACCGGCGGCGCGACCGGGCGATCCACGTTCTCCCACGACGAGATGAGCGAGACACTGAGTGCCTTGCTCCCACCCAAGGCACGTGCGAGTGCACCCTGGGTGATCTGCGCATCGGACCACTGACGCGTCCGCAGTGTCTTGAGCCGCCGTGCTAGTGCAGGCCGCGACTCGGTTGAAGACACGATTCGCCGCCTTTCAGTGAACTTCAGTCCCGAAGGTGAAGATGCCATTGTACCCACGAATGGCCTAGTCGTGACGCCACCCCCTCTCTATCCACGAACGAAGAGTGCCTACACCCCTGCCAGAGAGGCGTCTCCGCAATAGTGGCTGATGACGGGCTTGTACAGCTCAACGACACACCTTACAGTAGATACCAGCGAAGTTCAGCTGAATTTCAGTTGGTACCTGAAGTCGGGAGCCGGCCATGAGCACTTCAGCACACGGAACGCCGCGACACCGCACCATCCTCGCTGTGGACGTCGAAGGCTCGACCGACCGGAACAACACCGGCCGCGCAGAACTGCGGGACGTGTTGTACGACGTGGTGGACCGGGCGTGCCTGGCCGGAGGCATTAGGCAGGCCTACCGCGACAAGTTCGTCGACCGAGGAGACGGGCTGCTCTGCCTGGTCCGTCCGCTGGACCAGGTTCCGAAACCGGTCCTGCTCGCGACGGTGGTGCCGGCATTGAGCCGGTTGGTCGCCGACCACAACGCCCGGAAGCCGGAGTCCGCCTTCCGGCTCCGGGTCGCAGTGCATGCCGGAGAAGTCCACAGCGACCCGCGAGGCCTGTACGGCGAGGACGTCGACATCGCCTGCCGGCTCGTCGACGCTCCCGAGCTGAAGCGTTTCCTCCGTGAGTCCAGCGGACCGGTCGTCCTCGTGGTGTCCCAGGAGATCCACCGCTCGGTGGTGCGCCACGGCTACCCCGGGATCGATCAACGCGCGTTCACCCAGGCCGTGCACGCCAAGCTCGGCGCCGAACGCCTCCGCGGCTGGCTCCACCACCCGGCCGCGGCACAGCCCGGCGAAGAACTCACCGCATAGCCCGGCCGCCCGAGGGAAGGCAGCCATGACAGCGGAAAACCGCAGATTCTGGGAACTGCTTGGCGACACGGGCCGCGAGACGTTGACTGCACTGGCCGAGCGGCGAGTGGTCAAGCAAGCCCAGCGGTTGTGTGCCGAGGGCACTCGCTCCAGCACCGTGCTCGTGGTGCTGTCCGGCGACGTCCGGATCACCAGCGTGACCCCGGACGGGCGTGAGGTCCTGCTGGCGGTTCGCGGCGCGGGTGACCTCGTCGGCGAGCTCGCGGCGATCAACAGCCGGCCGCGTTCGGCATCCGTCGAGGCACTAGGGATGCTCGAAGTTCTCGAGGTCCCGGGCCATCGCTTCACCGCGTTGTGCCACCGGGACCCGGTGGTTTGCTGGGCGGTGCTGCGGGTCACGGCGGACCGGCTGATGCACGCGGACAAACACTGGCAGGACGTGAGCGGCGGATCCGGCCTGCGACGGGTCGCGGCCCAGCTCGTGCAGCTGGCCCTTGAACGCGGGGTCCGACGAGGCGACGACGTGGACATCGCGGTTCCCGCGACACAAGACGAGCTCGCGATGACCGTGGCCATGTCCCGCACATCTTGGGCCCGCGCGACTCGGGATCTGCGGCGGCAAGGCGTGATCAGCACAGGCCGACGGCAGGTGACCATCCACCGCATGGCCGAACTTCGACGACTGGCGAGCTGAATCCCCGGTCTCTGTGTCAGCTGACACAGAGACCGGGGCCGGCCGGAGGTTTGCTGGATCCACCGAGGAGGAGGGCACTCATGGACCCCTACACCACCCCACCGCGCCCCAGCCGCTGGCGCCGTGGCGTCTACGCGGCCGGACTGGTCATCCCGTTCACCGCTTCCCAGCTGTGGGCATTGCTGGTGCTGCTGCGGCTCGCCCCGCTGGACGGGCTGGTGGGGCAGGCCTTCGCGCTGATCCTGGCCGGGTCCGCCATCGCGATCTGGGCGGGTTGGCGCTGGACCTGGCAGCTGGGCCGCGACCGCGACCGCCGTCCCGAGCCGGCCCCCAAAGACCGGATCCCGACATGACGCCCGGGCTGGCGATCGTCGCGGCCCTCGTGCTCGGCATCGCCGCCGGACGCCTTTCCCTTCACCTCGGCGGATTCCTCCGCCGCCGCCTCACCGGAAGGAACACACCAATGCGCACCACCACCCCACGGCCGTCGTTCGCCGCGCGGCTCTACCACTGGCGCTGGGAGATCCTGGCGGTGACGCTGCTCCCCTATGCCGTGGTGACTTTCGCGCTGTGGGCCGGCGCGCTGTGGGCGCCGGTGCTCTTCGCCGCCGCGCTCGGCGTCGGCGTGCTCCGGCGCCGCCAGGTCGTCACGCGACTCCAGGCGATCCGACTTCAGCACCGGCTGCGCGCGGCGTTCCCGCTGCTGCGTTTGCCGGGTGGGCGGCTGCCGGTGATCCTGTGGTCGCGTCCGCGCGGCGGTGACGTCGTGGTGTCGCTGTACGGCCGCGAGGCGTTCGAAGACCTGCACCGCCATCGCACCGTGCTCGCCGCGGCATGCGGGACGCCAGAGGTGTACGTCGACCGCCACCCGAAGTACGCGAGCCTCGTGACTCTGACGATCAGCCCGACCGAGGTCCTGCGCGAGCCAAGCCGGTCCGTGCTGCCGAGCAACGTGGTCCCGCTCCGCGTGCACAGCTGAGCCGAGCCGGTTCCGGGGACGGGGTGGCGACCACATCGACCAAGTCGCCACCGCGCCGGAAACCACGCCTTCTTCGGCCGGGATTTTCCAGGCTGTCCGTTCCCCCGGGCGCGATCGCCAATAGGACCTCGGCCCACAATGCCCCGGGCGAACCGGCCGGCAGCAATCGGTCGGTGGCCCGGGCACCCGGTTCGCCGCGTACCCGGACCACACCGTCCGATCGCCGTTGCCGGCTTCGCCCTCACCCTTCGCAACCGCCTCCGCGCCCTCACCCGCCGCCGAAACCCTCTTCACCGAACACGGCGTCGACACCGTCACCATGGACGACATCCCCGGCCACCGCCGGCGGCGGCAAAGGCACACCTCTGCCGCCGCTTCGGCGGCAAAAGTGGCCTCGTCGTGGCCCTGCTCGACGAGCGCGATCTCCAGGACCGCCTCCTTCACCGAGGCCTACATCGGCTTCCTCACCCCGCGGCTCGACCTCGTGCTGCTATCGGAAACCGCTGGTACCGGCGCCCACGCCCACTGGCACCCCACCTCGCTCAAGCTCGCGACCGGCGCACAGGAAGCGCACAGGGCGATCACACGATCACCAAAGCGGGACCCGCGACCGTAAGACGCATGACAGCCACCGCCCCCGCATCGCGGCCCGGGACCGTCCCGGTCGATCTCGCCGGGCCGCAGCCCGTTCTCGACGTCGTCATTCCGGTCTACAACGAAGAGGCCGACCTCGAACCGTGCATCCGACGGCTGCACGCGCACCTGGCCGAACACGTCTCGTACCCGTACCGGATCACCATCGCCGACAACGCGAGCACCGACGCCACGCTGCCGGTGGCCGAGAGACTTTCCCGCGAGTTCCCCGAAGTCGCGGTCCACCACCTCGACGAGAAGGGCCGCGGCCGCGCGCTCAACGCCGTCTGGCAGGCCTCCGACGCCGCCGTCCTCGCCTACATGGACGTCGATCTCTCCACCGATCTCGCCGCGCTCGGGCCGCTCGTCGCTCCTCTCCTGTCCGGGCACTCCGATCTCGCCATCGGCAGCAGGCTCGCCCGGGGGGCGCGAGTCGTGCGGGGGCCGAAGCGCGAGTTCATCTCCCGGTGCTACAACCTGATCCTGCGCTCCACGCTCGCCGCTAAGTTCAGCGACGCGCAGTGCGGCTTCAAGGCCATCCGCGCCGACGTCGCCCGCGAGCTGCTGCCGCACGTCGAGGACACCGGCTGGTTCTTCGACACCGAGCTGCTCGTGCTGGCCCAGCGCGCCGGGCTGCGGATCCACGAGGTGCCCGTCGACTGGGTCGACGACCCGAACTCTTCGGTCAACATCATCAAGACCGCCACCGCCGACCTCAAGGGCATCGCGCGCGTCACGCGGGCGACGTTCACCGGCGAGATCCCCATCAGCCGGCTGCGGGAACAGCTCGGCAGGCAGCCGATCGGCGTCGAAGCCCCCGGGGTGCCGCCGCGGCTGGTGACGCAGCTGGTGCGGTTCGCCGCGATCGGTGTCAGCAGCACGCTGGCCTACCTCGTGCTGTTCCTGCTGCTGCGGACGGTCGTCGGCGCGCAGCCGGCGAACTTCGCCGCCTTGCTGGTCACCGCGATCGGGAACACCGCGCTCAACCGCCGGCTCACCTTCGGCATCCGCGGGCGCGCCGGCGCCGGGCGCCACCAGTTCGAAGGGCTGCTCGTGTTCGGCCTCGGGCTCGCCCTGACCAGCGGCTCGCTCGCCCTGCTCCACGGATCCACCACCCCTGGCCTGGTCCTGGAGATCACCGTGCTCGTGCTGGCGAACCTCGCCGCCACAGTGCTCCGGTTCCTGCTCCTGCGCGGCTGGGTGTTCAACCCGCGCCGCCAGGCCGCCACCCAGAAGGAGTTCTGATGACCGCCGTCCTGCCCGCCCCGGTGTCCGAACCCCGGCACCGCAAGGAATCCACCGCGCACGCGCCGCCGCGCTGGGTGCGTCCGGCCGTGTTCGGGCTGCTGGCCGCGACCGCCGTGCTGTACTTCTGGAACCTCACCGCGTCCGGCTACGGCAACAGCTTCTACGCCGCCGCCGTGCAGTCCGGCACGCAGGACTGGAAGGCCTGGCTGTTCGGCTCGCTCGACTCGGGCAACGTGCTCACCGTCGACAAGCCGCCCGCCGCGCTCTGGGTCGGCACGCTCTTCGCGCGCATCTTCGGGTTCTCGAGCTTCACCGTGCTGGCCCCGCAGGCGCTGATGGGCGTCGCGTCGGTCGGCATCCTTTACCTGGCGGTGAAACGCACCGCGGGTCCGGTAGCCGGGCTGATGGCGGGCGCGCTGCTGGCCGTGACGCCGGTGGCCGCGCTGATGTTCCGCTTCAACAACCCGGACGCGCTGCTCGTGCTGCTCATGGTCGCGGGCGCCTACTTCGTCGTGCGGGCCACGGAAAAGGCGAGCCCGGGCTGGCTCGCGCTGGCCGGCGTCGCGATCGGCTTCGGCTTCCTGACGAAGATGATGCAGGCGTTCCTGGTGCTGCCCGCGTTCGGTTTGGCGTACCTGATCGCGGCGCCGACGTCGCTGGGCAAGCGATTGCTGCACCTCGCCGGCGCCGTGGCGGCGCTGGTCGTTTCGGCCGGCTGGTACATCGCGCTGGTCGACCTGTGGCCGACGGCGTCGCGGCCCTACATCGGCGGGTCCGAAGGGGACAGTCTGCTCGAACTCGCGTTGGGCTACAACGGGTTGTCGCGCATCTTCGGCGGCGGTGAAGGCGGTGGGCCCGGCGGTGGCGGCGGCATGGGCGGCGGGAACACCGGGTTCGGTGGCGCGTCCGGCCTGTTCCGGATGTTCGGCTCGAGCTTCGGCACGGAGATCTCGTGGCTGCTGCCCGCCGCGCTGATCGGGCTGGTGGCCGGGCTCTGGTTCACCCGGCGCGCGCCACGCACCGACCGGACGCGCCTGGGACTGGTGCTGTGGGGCGGCTGGCTGGTCGTCACGGCGGTGGTGTTCAGCTACATGAGCGGCATCGTCCACCCGTACTACTCGGTCGCGCTCGCCCCGGCGATCGCCGCGCTGGTCGCGATTTCCGGCCGCGCGCTGTGGCAGGGCCGCGACAACCTCGGCCCGCGGGCGACGCTCGCCGGCATGGTCGTGGTCACGGCCGTGTGGTCGTTCATCCTGCTCGACCGGACGCCGGACTGGTTCCCGGCGCTGCGCTGGATCGTCGCGATGCTGGGCGTGCTCGTCGGCACGGTGCTGGTGATGGGTGTGCCGTCGGTGCGGCGCGCGGTCGCGGTCGTCGCGGCGGCGGTCGTGCTGACCGTCGGGGTGTCGTCGGCCGCGTACGGCGTCGAGACGGCGTCGGTGGCGCACAGCGGCTCGATCCCGACGTCCGGCCCGACGTCGAGCGCGATGGGCGGCGGCCCTGGCGGCTTCGGTGAGGATTCGTCCTCGAGCGCGGTCGGCGAGCTGCTGGCCAAGACGACGACGAAGTGGGCCGCGGCGACGACGGGTTCGCAGAGCGCGGCCACGCTGGAGCTGGCGAGCGGCAAGGCGGTGATCGGCATCGGCGGCTGGAGCGGCTCCGACCCGGCCCCGACGCTGGCCGAGTTCAAGGCGTACGTCGCGGCGGGCGAGATCAAGTACTACATCGCGGGCGGCGGCATGGGCGGCGGTCCGGGCGGCGGCTCGTCGGAGATCACCGAGTGGGTGACGGCGAACTTCACCGCCACCACGGTCGACGGCCAGACGGTCTACGACCTGCTGGGCTGAGTTCCGGGCAAAGCCTCGGGTTCGTGCAGAGCCGGGGCCGCGCCCGTCATTCCGGCAGATCCCGGCTTTCAAGAACCACCGTGTTGTAGTGGGCACCACCGACCACGGTGGTGCCCACCAAAGCTTCGAAGTGCCGGGAACGCCGTTGGCGATGGAGAAATTTCCGATCCCCCAGCTTCTCGGCCGCCGCGGCTGTCCCATGACCCCAACAGCCCGCCAAGATGACGATGTCCGAGTTGTCCGGCGCCAGCGGGTTCGCGGCCCGGATGATCAAGGCGAAATCGTTGGTGGGATCACCGTGTGCGTCGTACTGCGGCACCCACAGCCGACCGGACCGTCGATCACGCACCGCTGACTCGCCGGACTTCGGATCATCGGTGAATTCGTACGAGATCGTGTCGCCTAGCTTGTCCATCATGATGGAAGTCACAGAGTTGCCTTCCGGTCCGCAGATCAGGATCAAGTCTGACGTCAGATCCGCTGACCTCAGCTCCTTCGCTTCGACGATCTTTCCGGAGAAGCCGAGCTTCCTCTGCTGCTCCTCAATCGCCACGAGCGCAAGGATGTCGCCTTTGCCCACCATGCCCGACTTTTCCCAGCTAAGCAGTGATGCGGAGTCCGGCGTGCCCAAGACGATGAGTGGCCGACGCCTTCCCATCGATTTCCAGAACTTGCGAGCGCGGAACGATCGCACACGCCCCCGCACCTGCGACGCGAACCACACCATCGCTCCACCTATGGCGGCAGCGATCAAGTTGATCAACACTTCTGGAGAAGCGTGGACGACCCAGCTGACCGGATCCCCGCCAGCAGCGAACGCGGGCATGTCGCCTCCACCATCCCTCATCCAAGGCCGAGATCGTGCTGACGGAAGTCGCTGGGGGCGGGAAGCCTGTTACTCCATCGGCTTCAGGTGGTGCCTGACGTCGCCGACGAGATCCACCGTCACCCGCCGCTCGGTGAAGCCCCATTCGCCCGAGCGGCGGGTGAAGCCGTCTTCGTAGCGGCCCGCCGCGATCGTCTGCAGCGGCAGGCCCGGAACCGCCTGGAGCACGGTGAAGTACGCCCGGGCACTCGCGGTGTCCCCCGAGACTTCGAGCACGACGTTCGTCGTCACGTGCTTGGTGCGCGGGGTGCCGTCCTCGTACACGATCACCGTGTCCCGCAGCATCCGCTCGACCGCCGCCGCGCCGCGTGCCACGCCGCCGCTGCCGGCGAACGCGCCCCCGGCGAACAGCTCGCCGACGCCCGTGAAGTCCCCCGCGTCGACCAAAGCCGCGTACGTGTAGATCAGGTTTTCCAGCGCCCGGTAGTCGTCCACGGCGGGGATGCTACGGCACAGGAAAGTCTCAGACGGCCCACAGGTTCGGCGCGGATCATGGAGGTCAGAGGGGATGAGGAGGCCGCGATGAGCACCACACGACCGGGTTACCCGCGCTGGCACACCGCGAGCGCCCAGGGGCCGCGCTCGCTCAACGCCGACGCCGTGGGCGCGTACGCCGCCGCCGGTGGGCCGGGCATCGTGTTCGCCCTCGCGGACGGTGTCGGGGACGATCCCGCGGCCGCCCGCTCGGCGCGCACCGCCGCCGCGGCCGCCGCGCGCACCGCCGTCCACAAAGGACCGGTCGAGGCCGTGCTGGCCGCGCAGCGGGCGGTGCGCGAGCAGACCTCCGGCGACGCGGTGCTCGTCGTCGCGATGCCGGCCGAACACGGTGGCTACCGCATCGCCTGGGTCGGTGACGCCCGCGCGTACGCCTGGGACGGCACGACGCTGCGCCGCCTGACCACCGACCACACGCTGGCCGAGTACTTCCGCGCCCGCCACCAGCCGGTCACCCCCCGGATGGAGCACGTGGTGACGACCAGCGTCCGCACGACGAAGCCGGCGGAGATCGGCACGGTGGAGACGTCGAGCGCGGGCCTGCTCCTGACCAGCGACGGCGTCCACAAGCCGCTCACCGGCAGCGGCATCCGCGCGGTGCTCGCGCAGCCGGGCCAGGGCGCGGCGGAGCTGGTGGAAGCGGCGCTGGCCCGCGGCGGCTCGGACAACGCGACGGCCCTCTACGTCGAACCCCTGGAGGCCGTCAGCACGACGGTGCGATTTCCCACCGCCGCCTAACGCTCCCGCCTGAGCTGCCGGTACTCGCGCAGCACCAGCACGATGATCACGACGTCGAGCGCGGCGAAGAACGGCAGCGCGATCGAGTGCGTGTGCACCGCCCGGAAGATCTCGTAAGCGACGAACGCGGCGAGGACCAGCGCCGCGACCGGGTACGCGCGGACGATCTTGCGGGCCAGCGCCCAGACGAGGGCGAGCTTGATCAGCCCGTGCGCGAGCAGGTAGACGACGGCGAAGGTCTTCGTGTCGCCGTGCAGGAAGTTCTCGGTCGCCGATTCGAGGTGCCGCGCCAGCGTGCCCGACGGGTCGCCCAGCAGGTCACGGGTGATCACCGCGTGGGTGAACCCGCTGACGGTCGATGCCGGGATGAACGCGAGGATCAGCGCCCCGACGACCTGCAGCCCGCCGTCGAGCCCTTTGAGTGCGATCGCGACGCGGAAGAACTTCTCGGTCGCGCTCGTCTTCGCCTCAGCCATGCCCCCAGCTCAGCACGAACGCCAGGTCAGCGCACCTGGAGACACCGTTCGCACCGTTCGTGCCGAGCTGTCCGACCTGAGGGGTCGGTGCCGTAGAAGGGGAAGCACGCCGCGCCGCAGACGGCGAGGAAGATCGGCCCGCACCGGAGGGGGTGCGGGCCGACCTGGTGGGCGACGGCCAGTGCGCGCCGCCGTGCGCCCGCTTCGGGGAGCCAGCCGTGGTCCGGGATGGTGGCTCGGACCTGGATGTCGAGCTCGTCGGCGCGGGTGACGAGGTCCGCGCCCAGGTCGGCGAGCCGTTCCCCCAGGTCACGCAGGATGTCGGGCCGGGGCGCCTCGTCGCCGACCGTGCGGGCGAGCCACGCCAGGTCGACCGCCAGCGAGCCGTGGAGGTCGCGGATGCGGTCGAGCAGCCGCTGGTCCCGGGCGGCGTCGGTCAGCACCGCGCCAGCCACGCTGCCTGGCAGCCGGCGCAGGTCGGGTCGAACCAGTTCCCGCCGAGCTGCGGGACGTCGCACACCGCGACGGTCACCTCTTCCCCGCACAAGGTCTCGAACCGTTCTTCCGGACGCGGCGGGAACGGCCCGTCGAGCGCGTGCCGCTTTCCCTCCGCCTGCTGCCACCTCAACATGGTGACCATTCAATCTGTCCGACCCGGTTGACACCAACACGTCGAGAGGGTGATGGACGCGCTTCGTACTATCGGCCCATGAAAGCGACTTCTTCCACGCCACGTGCTCGCGCGTTGGCGGCAGGGCTGCGCGAAGTACGCGAAGCGCACGGAGTGGGGTTGCGCCAGCTGGCGCGCATCCTCGGCTTCGCGCCGCAGGTGCTGTCGTTGTGGGAGAAGGGGTTGAGGCTGCCGACGGTCGCGGACGTGGCGCTCATCCTCGGTTTTTTCGAAGTGCGCGGCGAAAAGCAGAAATACCTGCTAGAATTGGCAGGGTCGGCACGCGAACCCGACTGGGTGACCGCAAATCTGCCCAGTCTCAGCCATTGCGAACAGGGTGCGACAAGGCTGACGAATTGGGAGATCGGAATCGTTCCCGGACTCCTGCAGACCGCCGACTACGCGCGGGCGATATTCGAAAGTTCGAACCTTTCCGTCAACCAGGTGGATGCGCGGGTCGTGGCGCGGATGGATCGGCAGAAAATGCTCACCGCCCCCGATCCGGTCACACTGCACGCGATACTCGACGAGCGAGTCCTCGCGAGCACGGTCGGCAACGAAGACATCATGTCCGATCAGATGGACCGCTTGCTGGAAACCTCCCGGCTGCCCCACGTCTCGGTGCGGGTTCTCCCCGCCACCGCCGGTTTCCACCCCGGCCGGGTGGGTTCGTTCATGCTCATGGAATACGCGGCCGGGCCGCCGATCGTGCTGCTCGAACACCACCGGTGCAGTGTGTTCCTCTCCGCGGCCGACAAGGTCACTTCATTCCGCAAACTTGCTAAGGTGGTCACCGAGGCGGCGATGAGCGAAGACCACTCACGCGAGCGAATCGCGGAGGCCGCGCGCTAGGAGGAGCGATGGGCACCGCCGGTTGGCGCAAATCCACCCACAGTGGCGACGACACCAACTGTGTGGAGGTGGCGATCGAGCGGACCGTCGGCGTCCGCGACAGCAAGGCGCCGACCTCCGGTCAGCTCACCCTCTCGCGTCAGGCCTGGTCAGCCGCCCTTCGCCGGCTCCGCTGAAGTTTCCGCCCGCACCACATCCTCGGCGAAGGCGATCGCCGCCTTGGCCGCGTCGTCGCCGAAGAGCGGGCCGTTCGCGTACAGGCCGTCGATGATCGTCATGAGGCGGTCTGCCAGCCGCTCGGGGTCGTGCGCCGACGTCTCCGCCGCCAGCTCCCCCAGCTTCGCCCGAGCACGCACCAGATGCGCCACCGCCACCCGGTGCGCCGGGTGCCGCCGGTCCGGGAACTCCGCCAGCGTCGCCCGCAGCGCGCACCCGCGTGAGCCGGGCTCCGTCGCGCGCACCCCGGCCGCGCGCACCAGCTCCACCAGCCGCTGCTCCGGCGTAGCCGCCCGGACGCCGGTCACCAGGCGGTCCCAGTCGGCGACGCGCCGGCCCAGGTACGCCACGACCAGGTCGTCCTTGCCGGCGAAGTGCGTGTAGAGCAGGCTTTTGCCGCAGTCGCACTCGTCGATGATGCGTTGCAGCCCGACGGCGTGCACGCCGTGCCGGTCGAACAGCCGGGAAGCGGTTCCGAGGATGCGCTCACGGGCGTCCGGCGTCGGCATGCGGGGGATCGTAACGGCCTCCCCGGGCGCCGGGGAGGCCGTTACGCGATCACATCGCCGGCGGCGCCGACTTCGTGCCCCAGTCCGTCGGGGTGTCACTCAGGCGGAACTCGATCTTGCCCGCGCGGAGCAGGTCCGCGTGCGAGATCCAGCTGCGGTCGTAGCCGCGGTGTCCGATCCGGACGTCCTTTGTGTACTGCAGCTTGGCCGCGCTCGCGCCGGGCGCCTCGATCTCGATCTTGCGGCCGCCGGCCGGGCGGATCTCGACCCTCTCGAACATCGGCGTGCTGAGCAGGTACGTCCCGGAGCCGGGCTGAGCCTCGAAGACACCGGTCATGCCGAAGATGAGCCACGACGAGATGGTGCCGAGGTCGTCGTTGCCCGGCATGCCGTAGGGCGTGTCGGTGAACAGCGTCCGCGCGGCGCGCATGACCGCCGACGTCTTCCACGGCGCCCCGGTCCAGCTGTACATCCAGGGCGCGTGCAGGTCGGGCTCGTTGTTCGGGTTGAAGGCGAAGTTGTTGTGGTAGTCGTAGGCGCCGTGGACCCACGAGTCCTTGGCGGCCTTCGCCGGGTCGGTGAGCAGCAACGGCATGTCGAAGAAGGTGTCGAGCCGCTGCTCCGCCTCCGCCGGACCGCCCATCAGGCCGAACAGCTTCGCGGTGTCCTGCTGGGCGAGCCACTGGTACTGCCACGGCGTGCCCTCGTGAAAACCGGTGGACTGGGCGGGGTCGGGGTCGCCGACGCCGGTGCCGTCCGCGGCCTTCGTGCGCGGGAAGCCGGTGAAGCCGTGGGATTCGACGCCGGTGTCCCACAGTTTCGCGAAGTTGCCGCAGCGGGCCTCGAGCGTCTTGGCCTTGTCGCGGTACCCGAGCCCCTGCGCCATGGTGGACAGCGCGCAGTCGGCGAGGGCGTACTCGAGGGTCGCCGAGCCGGCCTGGCGGGTGTCGCCGTAGGTGTAGCCCGGGAGGTCCTGGTAGCCGATCCAGCCGTTCTTCACGTAGGTCGGGTTGCCGTCGCGGCCGCGGAAGATCGACTGGTCCGCGGGCACTTCGTTGGCGTTGCGCCACAGCGCGTCGAAGAGCTGACGCGCGGTGCGGTCGTCGAGGATGCCGCGGCGGTAGTTGTCGACCACCCACGGCGTGACGGGGTCACCGCTCATGACGTTCGTCTCGCCGCCGGCGAGCGCCCAGCGCGGGACCCAGCCGCCGTCCTGGTAGACCTTGAGGATCGACTTGGTCATGTCCGCGGCCTTGTCCGGGTGCAGGAGCGCGACCAACTGGTTCTGCGAGCGGTAGGTGTCCCACAGCGAGAACATCTGGTAGTAGGTGTCCCGGCTGCGGTGGACGGCGTCGTCGAAGCCGCGGTAAGAACCGTCCACATCGGACCCGACGGACGGGTGCAGCAGCGAACGGTAGAGCGCGCTGTAGTAGGTCCGCTGATCGGCGGTCGTCCCACCGGCGACGCGCATGCGGTTCAGCTCGTCGGCCCAGGTGTCGTGGGCCTGGTTCCGGGCCCTGTCGAACGAGCGGGGCTGCTCGGCCGCGCGGTTCAGCCGGGCGCCGTCGACGGAGGTGTAGGACAGCCCGACGGAGGCGCCGACCTGGCTCTTGTCGCTGCCGAAGGTGAGCCAGGCGCCGGTGCGCTGGGAGCCGAGCTTCGCGTCACGCTGGTTCGGCGTGAGCTTGTTGTCGGTCCAGGTGCCGAAGCTCGTGAACTTGCGGTCGAACTTGGCGCTGAAGAAGACCTTGTAGCGCTCTTTCTGCGTCTCCCAGCAGAAGTTCCCGCCCTGCAGCCACCCTTCGACGGTGTCATCCCCGACGACGTGGACGTCGCCGGCGTAGGTGTAGCCGTTGCTCTCGCCGACCTCGATGAGGACGTTTTCGCTGGTCGCCGTGTCGGGGAAGGTGTAGCGGTGCTGGCCGGTGCGCTGGGTGGCGGCGAGCTCGGCTTGGATGCCGTTGTCGAGCTTGACTCCGTAGTACCCGGGGCTGCGGGTCTCGTCGGCGTGGCTGAACTTGGCGCCGTACTGCGCGGGATCACTGCTGGTGACGGCGCCGGTGGTGGGCATGAGCCTGACGTTGCCCATGGTTTGACAGCCGACGCCGGAGAGGTGGGTGTGGCTGAAGCCGAGGGTGGTGTCCTGCGCGTAGTCGTAGGACGCGTACTTCTTGAGCTGGGTGTCCGGGCTGAGCTGGACCATCCCGAAGGGCGTGGTGGCACCGGGGAAGGTGGTGCCGTCGCCGTTGTTCCCGATCGAGGTGTCGACGAGGGCGGTCGGATCTTGGGCGAATCTGACCTGCGCCTGGGCTGGGGTCGCGAGGGCCATCGTGGTGGCGCCGGCGAGCAGGGCGGCAAGGACGCGCGTTCTCATGCGTCTCCTTCTGACAACGTTGTCACATACACGGTGGGATCTTTTCCGTTGTCCGGTGGACAAATCAACCCCCCGGCCCAAAGCGCCCCAATGTGGCCTTGGTTGCGTCTGACGCACCGAAGGCCACATTGGGGCGCTTCAGACCAGGTGCGTCACTCGCCCACCCAACAACGTCGCCGTCACCGGCAACGTCCTCAAATCCCCAGCCGACAACCCCGACGGGTCCGCCGCCGTCACCATCAAATCGGCGACATCTCCCACCGAAACCCCCCGACGCCCACCCGAAGCCGCCGCCAGCGCATCCACCAACGGCAAAGCCTGCTCCGGATGCCAAGCCGGACGCTCGTCATCCGTCCGGAACACCGCCGAAGCGATCCCGTCCCAAGGATCCAACGGCGCGACCGGCGCATCCGAGCCGAACTCCAGCCGAGCACCCGAAGCGAGCAACGAACGATAGGGAAAAGCCCGCGAAGTCCGCCCCTCCCAATAAACATCCGCGACATCCCGATCATCCGGCTGGTGCGCCGGCTGCACGGCCGCGATCACGCCCAAAGCCGCGAACCGCGCGACATCAGCCGAAGACAGCAGCTGCGCGTGCTCGATCCGGCCGGGACAACCGACCTGCGCGAAAGCGTCCAGCGCGATCGTGTTGGCCTCGTCGCCGATCGCGTGCACCGCCGGGATCAAGCCATGGGACGAAGCCCGCTCCATCAGCGGAACCAGCGAAGACAACGGAAGCTCGAGCAACCCAGGCGAATCCGTACCAGGATAAGGATCATGGCAGTACGCCGTGCGGGTGTTCAGCGAGCCGTCCACGAACAGCTTGTACGGGCCCACCGTCAGCAGCCCGTCCGAGTCCGGGAGGACGTCGCCCGTTCGGAGGCCGCGTTCGATCGTCTGGTCCAGCAGGTGCCGGGCGATCACGCACGAGACCCGGGCCGCCGGGGTGGCCCGGCGGGTCCAGTCCGTCACCGTGTCCGCGTACTCGTAGTCGACGATCTCCGTCACGCCGCGCGCTGCCGCCGCGGTGACCGCCTCTGTCACCCACCGGTCCTGGACCTCGATCGCCGCCGTCGGGAGCTGGGCTGTCGCGCTCATGCAGTCGTTCTCCAGCAGCACCCCCGTCGGGTGGTCGCGGCCGATCAGCTTCAGCGCCGCCGGGCTCAGCCACAGCGTGTGCAGGTCCGCGCTGAACAACGCCACCGCCCGCCCCGGCAGCGCCCGCTGCAACAGCTCCTTGTGCGGCTTGTCCGGCCAGAGCCCGTCGCGGAAGCCCGCGCCCACCACCAGTTCCGACGGCTGTGACGGCGTCGCGAGCAGGTGCGCCAGCAGCAGCTCGCACGCCTGGGCCGCCGACCGCGCCGCCTCCAGGGGGATCCGGCGGCGGAACGTCGCCCACTGCACCATGTGCACGTGCGCGTCGACCAGCCCCGGCAGCAGCGTCCCGCCGTGCCCGTCGACCAGCCGCGCCGCGAACCCGGGCGAGCCCGGCTCGGTGATCGCCGTGACGCGGCCGTCGTTCACCCGGACGTCGGAAAGCTGCCCGCCGAGCCCCACCCGGACGCGGCGCAGCAGGAGATCATCCATGGCGACCACCATGCCAGCTGACCCCGTCCGGGTGAAGCCACGCTTCAAAGTGAAATACCCGGGGTATTACGACCGTTGTAATCATTGGCAGCCGTCGCCCGCCGAAGGGTCAGGGCCGGTCCATGGGCGCCGCCTTCACAAGCCGCGCAGGGTTCGACTCCCTCGGTTGCCGCTCAGCAGGTCATCCCACCGGGATGTCACGACGTCGCAACGCCGCCAGGCCGCCAATCCCCATCGCGAGAGCGATCGCGCCCAGCCAGAGCACCGGCGCCACCGTGAACGTCCCGCCCGGCAGCCGCGCCAGGTGCTGGAACGGCGAGACGCCCAGCACCACATCGTTCCACCGCAACGCCGAACCGACCAGCGACACCAGCAGGAACGCCCCGAGCAGCCCCCAGGCCGCCGCGGCGAACCGCGGCAGGAAACCGATCAGCAACGCCGTCAGCCCGGCCAGCACCCACACCGCCGGCAGCTGCGCCAACGCCGCCGGGACCAGCGACGCGCCGTACGCCGCGCCGGTCGTGAGACCGGTCACCGCCAGCAGGAACGCCGAACCCAGCAGTGCGAACGTCAGGTGCGCGAGCGCCCAGCCGATCCGGCCCACCGCCGTCGCGAGCACCGGCTCCGCCCGGCCCGCCGCCTCTTCCGCACGCAGCTTCAGCGTCGCCTGCACCGCGTACCCCGCCGCCGCGAGGCCGAACAACGTCATCGTGCCCGCCAGGTACGCGTCCGTCACCGCGCCCCCGCCGCCGACGCGGGAGAACACGTCGGCGACCGCCTGGTTGTCCCGCGCCAGCGATGCGACGTTCTGCGCGACCCCGCCCATCAGCAGCCCGACCAGCGCGAGGCACCCGGTCCAGACCAGCAGCGTCCCCCGCTGCAGCCGCCAGGCCAGCGCCAGCGGCGACCGCAACGACGCCCGCGCGCCGGCCCGCCCCAGCCGGGCCGGCAGCAACGCCGCGCCGAGATCGCGACGCGCCGACAACGCGACGGCCAAGACCACCAGGAGGCCCGTCGCGAGGAGCCCGAGGAGCAGCACCCACCACTGCTCCCCCGCGAACGGCCGCAGCCGGTGCGCCCAGCCGATCGGCGACAGCCACGAGAGCCAACCCGCCGAACCGCTGTCCCCGGCCGCGCGCAGCAGGAACGCCAGCACCAGCACGCCGATCCCGATGCCCCGCGCGCCGCTCGCACCCCACGTCAGCTGCGCGACGACCGCGCCGACGCCGGTGAACACCCAGCCCACCAAGGAAAACCCGAGCCCCAGCGCCAGCCCACCGGCCGGCGGCACCCCCTGAGCGGAAACGCCGAGCCCGACCAGGATCCCGTACCCCAAGCACGCGCCACACGAAGCAATGACCGCGGCCGCCAGCCCGGCGTGCCGCCCGACGACGGTCGCGCCGGTCAGCTCCCGGCGGCCGGCCTCCTCCTCGGTCCGCGTGTGCCGGACGACCGTGAGCAGCGCGATCAGGCCGACGACGACCGGCACGAACCCGCACTGCCACGCCAGCAGGTTGCCTGCCGACGAGCCGTACAACGGCCCGTTGCGGACCACGAACGTCGCACTCGACGCGTTGAGGTCGTAGAACTGCTGCCGGGACGCGGCATCCGGGTACGCCGCCTTGATCGAGGACAGGTAGCCCATCGGCGCGGCCGCCAGGCAGACGACCCACAGCGGCATGAGCAGCCGGTCGCGCCGCAGCACCAGCCGCAGCAACGCCCAGGTCCCGGTCATCGCGCCGCTCCGACCGGCTCGTCGTGCCGGTAGTGCCGCAGGAACAGTTCCTCGAGCGTCGGCGGCCGGCTCACCAGGTTCCGCAGCCCGGCCTCGGCCAGGTGCCGCATGACGTCGTCGAGCGAGGACTGGTCGACCGACAGGTGGACGTGCGAGCCGTACGAGCTCAGGTCGTGCACGCCCGGCAGCGCCGCCAGGTCCGCCGGCACCCGCGCGAGCGACGCGTCGATCGTGATCCGGCCCAGGTGCCGCAGCTCGTCCAGGGTCCCGGACTCGACGGTGCGCCCGGCCCGGACGATCGTGACGCGGTCGCACAGCGCCTCGACCTCGGACAGGATGTGCGAGGACAGCAGCACGGTCCGGTCGCCGCGTTCCCGCTCTTCCGCGACGACCTGCCGGAAGACCTCCTCCATCAAGGGGTCGAGCCCGGACGTCGGCTCGTCGAAGACCAGCAGCTCCACATCGGACGCGAGCGCCGCGACGAGCGCGACCTTCTGCCGGTTGCCCTTCGAGTACGTGCGGCCCTTCTTGCGCGGGTCGAGGTCGAAGCGCTCGATCAGCTCGGCGCGGCGCGCCGTGTCGAGACCACCGCGCAGCCGGCCCAGCAGGTCGATGACCTCGCCGCCGGTGAGGTTGGGCCAGAGCGTGACGTCGCCGGGCACGTACGCGAGCCGGCGGTGCAGCTCGGTGGCGTCGGTCCACGGGTCGCCGCCGAGCAGGGTGGCCCGGCCGCCGTCGGCCCGCATCAGCCCCAGCAGGACGCGGATCGTGGTGGTCTTGCCGGCGCCGTTGGGTCCGAGGAACCCGTGCACCTCGCCGGTGTGGACGGTCAGGTCGAGCCCGTCGAGGGCTTTCACCGCGCCGAACGCCTTGGTGAGGCCGTCGGCGGTGATCGCTTCGGCCATCGTCATTCCTTCCTTCGGTAGGCGGCCAGCGCTTCGCGGGCCTTTTCGAGGACTTCGGAGTCGCCGAGCGGGTTGAGGAACAGGTGCCCGGCGGCCAGGGACATGCGCAGCATCGCTTCGTTCGTGCCCGGCTCCTCGCCGAGCGCGCGGGCGACGTGGTCCTGCAGGATCATCAGCCCGCCGGTCATGGCGGCGAGCGCGGCGGCGACACCTCGCGGGTCGGGCAGGTCCATGCCCTGCTCGCGGAAGTAGGCCTCGGTGCCGTCGACGATTTCGGTGAACTGCGCGGCGGCGGCCGCGGAGCCGTCGACCATCCCGCGGCCCAGGTATCGGCGGTAAAGGAGCTGACGCGTGTCGAACGTCGGGAGGAACCCCGGGTTCGCGCTGCCCTTCGCCAGCACCTCCTCCTTGAACCGCAGGAGCTCGTCGAAGACGTAGGCGTCGCACGCCTCGCGCAGGCCGTCCTTGGAGCCGAAGTGGTGGCGGATCAGGCCACCGGAGACGCCGGCCTCCTCGGCGATGTCGAGGATCGACGTCTTCTCCATGCCGCGCTCGGTGAACAGACGGATGGCGGCGTCCCGGATCCGGGCCCGTGCGGTGAAGTCTTCGGTGCTCATCGGCGTCCTATACGTTCATGTAGTCGACTATACGAGAATATAGCCCGCTACACGCACACATAGCAAGGCGGCACTTTCGTAGGGAAAGTGCCGCTTCGGTGGCGGAGCTTTCACGTGAAAGCGACGCTTCGGGTTGCCGCCTAACCGGGCAGCCGGTTGGGCCATTCGGCCCACGACCAATTGCGGTTGATGGGCTAAGTGTCTGATTGCTGACGAAGATCTCACGTTGTGTACTTCTCGGACGCATCTCTTCACGAAGGGTCGTTCTCAGTGACACAGCACAGATCGCGCTGGAGACGGCGGGCCGGGATCACCGTCCTCGCCACCGCTCTCGGCGCCTCCGTCCTCGGCATCGCCGTTCCCGTGGCGTCCGCCCAGCAGGCCCCGCCCTCGACCGGCGCGGCCGACGGCAAGACCCTCGACGAGCACGACCGCGCCCTCGTCGCCGAAGCCGAGAAGGCCGGCAAGCCCGACGTCACGCTGCTGATCGCGGCGGAGAAGGGCCAGACCGGCTCCGCCGTCAACGAGCTCAAGGCGCTCGGCGGCGTCGTCCAGTCCACCGACGCCAAGCTCGACTACGTCAAGGTCAGCGTCCCCACGGACAAGGCCGAAAAGGCCGCGAAGCTCAAGTCCGTCAACGCCGTCGACGTCGACGGCCTCGTCTACCGCGACGACCCGAAGCCCGACGGCGCGACCACCCCGCTGCCGCAGCCGGCCCCGGGCAAGAACACCCCGCGCGTCAACCCGTACCTCCCCACCGGGGACACCTACGCCGCGCAGTTCGGGCAGGTCCTGCCCAACTGGGACGGCAAGGACACCACGGTCGCGGTGCTGGACTCCGGCGTCGACCTCGACTCCCCCGCATTGGCCACGACCAGCCACGGCGAGCGCAAGATCGTCGACTGGTACAACGCCAACGCCACCAACTCCGGTGACGGCACCTGGGTCAAGCAGTCCACCGAGACCTACACCGGCGCCTTCACCGCGAACGGCAAGAGCTGGACGGCTCCGGCGACCGGCGGCCCGTACACCTTCGGCGTGTTCAGCGAGACCGCGGGCGACCTGGGCGCCGCGGACAGCGAAACCGGCGGTGACGTCAACCGCGACGGCGATCGCGCCGACTCCTGGGGCGTGCTGCAGGACAGCGTGACCAAGGAGGTCCGCGTCGACCTCAACGGCAACGGCGACTTCACCGACGAGAAGCCGATGACCGACTACGCCAAGAAGTACGACTACGGCTTCTTCGGCACGGACAACCCGGCGACCGACATCGCCGAGCGGATGGCCTTCGTGGTCCAGACCGACAAGCCGGGCTACGTCGGCATCGGCATCTCCGGCGCCGAGCACGGTTCGCACGTCGCGGGCATCGCCACCGGCAACGACCTGTTCGGCGGCAAGATGGACGGCGCGGCCCCGGGCGCGAAGGTCCTGGCCGTCAAGGTCTGCCTCACCGGCACCGCCTGCACGTCGTCGGGCCTGATCGACGGTGTCGTGTACGCGGCCAGCCACGGCGCCGACGTCATCAACATCTCCATCGGCGGCCTGCCGGCGCTCAACGACGGCAACAACGCCCGCGCGGAGCTCTACAACCGCACGATCGCCGAGTACAACGTCCAGATCTTCATCTCGGCCGGCAACAGCGGCGCCGGGGCGAACACCGTCGGCGACCCGTCGGTGGCCACGGACGCGATCTCGGTCGGCTCCTACATCACCAAGGAGACCTGGCTCGCGGACTACGGCTCGAAGACGCAGAACCCCGAGTCGATGCACCCGTTCTCCTCGCGCGGCCCGCGTGAGGACGGCGGCTTCAAGCCGGACATCATCGCCCCCGGCGCGGCCATCGCCACCGTTCCGCGCTGGACGGCGGGCAGCCCGGTCGCCGGCACGTACACCCTGCCGGCCGGCTACGCGATGCTGCAGGGCACGTCGATGGCGGCGCCGCAGGCGACCGGCGCGGCGGCACTGCTGGTGAGCGCGTACAAGGCGACGCACCAGGGTCAGCGGCCGCCGGTGGCGCAGCTGCGCTCGGCGATCAAGTCGACCGCGCGGTTCGTGCCGGGCATCGGCGCGTACGCCCAGGGCGCCGGCCTGTTCAACGTGCCCGCCGCGTTCGTCGCGCTGTCGCTCAACCCGAAGCCGGACGCCGTTTCGACGTCGGTCGAGGTGCACACCGTGCAGTCGAACCTGCTGGCCACCCCGAACACCGGCGTGGGCATCCACGACCGCGAGGGCGTGACCACGGGCAAGGCGTACACGCGCACCTACACCATCACCCGCACGACCGGTTCGGCGAAGGCCGTGCCGTACTTCGCGCGGTGGGTCGGCAACGACGGCACGTTCTCGTCGGGGGCCACCGTGGTCCTGCCGCTGAACACGCCGGTCAAGTTCGACGTCAAGGTCAACCCGAAGAACGCGGGTGTCCACTCGGCCCTGCTGTACCTGGACAACCCGCTGACCATCGGCATCGACGTGCAGACCCTCAACACGGTCTTCGCGCCGCAGGAGTTCGCCGCGGCCAAGGGTTACCAGGTAGACGTGTCCGGCAAGATCGCCCGCAACCAGGCGACCAGCTACTTCGTGCGGGTGCCCCAGGGCGCCAGCGCGCTGAAGGTGGACCTGGACGCCGGGGCCGGCGCGCCGGGCAAGGGCCAGGTGCGGTTCCTGCGCTACGACCCGACCGGGGTCCCGGCCGAGGCCAGCACGTCGACGACGTACTGCTACCTGCCGGACGCGGGTGCGGGCTGCCCGGGTGGCGGCCCGACCAGCCGCACCATCGCGAACCCGCTGCCGGGTGTCTGGGAGATCGTCGTCGAAGCGCGCCGGACGTCCGATGTGGACAACGCGGCGTACAAGCTGAGCGCTTCGGTGCTGGGCACGGCGATCTCGCCGAACCCGGACACGATCGCCTCGGCCACGCTGGGCACGCCGGTCGCGCGGTCCTACACCGTGCAGAACACGCTCGGCGCGTTCACCGGCAAGCTGACCGGCGCGACGCTGGGCAGCGCGAAGACGCAGCGACCGTCGATCGCCGAGGGCGCGCAGCAGCAGTACCAGATCGCGGTGACGCCGGGCTCGACGTCGCTGACCGCCACGATCGGCAAGACGTCCGACGTCGGCGCCGACCTGGACCTGGTGCTGTACAACTGCACGACCGGTTCCTGCGTGGTGGCCGGCCAGAGCGCCGACGGTGACTCGGAAGAGTCGGTGACCATCGCCAACCCGGCGGCGGGTGTCTGGGTCGCACTGGTCGACGGGTACGCCGTGCCCTCGGGTACGACCGAGTACGACTACCTCGACGTGTTCACCAACCCGGCGTTCGGCTCGGTCGCGGTGACCGACGCGAACGCGGCGCGGGCGTCGGGCAGCTCGTGGACGGTGCCGGGCACGGTGACGGCCACGGCCGCCCCGGCGGCGGGCCGGACCCTGCGCGGTCAGCTGACCGTGCAGACCGACTCGGGTGTCACGGTCGGCTCCTCGCTGGTGCTGGTCAACTCCGTCAGCTAGTCCCGCTCAACGGAAACCGCCCCGGGTGCGCCCGGGGCGGTTTTCGCTTTTCCTGGTGGGTTTCCGACGCAAGTTTGCGTATGTGCGGTGAACTCTTGTCCTCTTTTGGTGCGTGTCCGTATGGTCTGGAACATGCGCCGGATTTCGACGTTCTTCGCCGCGCTTCTCTTGCTGGCGGCCACTTTGCCCGGTGTCGCGCACGCGGCGGCGGCACTTTCGGGCCGCACCCACCTGTTCTACTACCCCTGGTACGGCGGCAGTTCCACCGGCTACCGCCACTGGGTGCAGGGCGGGCACACGCCACCGGACGACGTCGGGGCGAACTTCTACCCGGTGCTGGGCCCGTACGACTCCGGCGACTTCGCCGGCACGGTCGAGCAGCACATGCGGTGGATCGAGCAGTCCGGCGCCGGGGTGATCGTCTACAGCTGGTGGGGCCAAGGGTCCTATGAGGACGGTCTGGCCACCGGCGTGCTGGAAGCCGCGGCCCGGCACGGGATCAAGGTCGCGTGGCACCTCGAGCCCTACAGCGGACGCACCGCCGCTTCGACGGTCTCGGACATCGGCTACCTCCAGAGCCGCTACGGCTCGAGCCCGGCGTATTACCGCGAAGGCGGGCGCGGCGCGTTCTACGTCTTCGAAAGCCTGCGCATCACGGACTGGACGCCCCTCGATCAGGTGCGCTCGTCGGCGATCGTGCTGGCGCAGACGACCGACACGAGCAAGGTCGCGCACTTCGGCGGGATGTACACCTACGACGCGATCGCCGGGGCGACCGCGCCCGGCTGGTCCGGCGCGAGCGCGTACTGCAAGGCGAACGGCCTGGTGTGGGCGCCTTCGGTAGGTCCCGGCTACAACGACGACCGCGCGGTGCCGGGCAACACGACTCCGACGCTCTCGCGGGACAACGGCGCGACCTACGACCGTGAATGGCAGAACGCGCTCGCCTCGAACGCCGACTGGGTTTCGGTGACGTCGTTCAACGAATGGCACGAGGGGTCGATCATCGAGCCGGCCCGGTCGTCGCCGCCTTCGGGAGCGTACGAGACGTTCGCCGGCGCGTATGGAACTTCCGGCGCGGCATCGGAAACCGCTTACCTCGACCGGACACGGTACTGGGCGGCGCAGCTCGCCACTCCTTCGGGCAACGTCGCACTGGGCAAGGCGGCGTCGGCGACCGGTTCACAGGGCGGGTTCCCACCGGGGAACGCGGTCGACGGGAACGCGTCGAGCTACTGGGAAAGCACGAACAACGCGTTCCCGCAGACGTTCACCGTGGATCTCGGCAGCGCGGCGAGCAGGCTGGTGCTGAAGCTGCCGCCGTCGTGGGGCGCCCGGACGCAGACGATCGCGGTGAACGGCGGCAGCCCGGCGGGGTACGTGTTCGACCCGGCGAACGGGAACACCGTGACCATCCCGGTGTCCGGCACGGATCACTCCGTGCGGCTGACCTTCACCGGCAACACCGGCTGGCCCGCCGGCCAGCTGTCCGAGGTGGAGGCCTACGCCTCCTGAGCCCGGCTCACGAAGGGCGCCGGATCGGCGAGCACCCGGTGCACGATCCGCCCGGCCGCGCCCAGCGTGGCGGCGTCGCCACCGAGGCGTGACGCCGACAGCACCGGCGGCGCGCCCCGCAGTCCGCCGAGGCGGGCGGACAGCACTTCGGACACAGGCCCGGCGAGCCACGGGTACAGCTGCGTGAACACGCCGCCGAGCACGATGCGGTCGAGGTCGAGGAGGTTCACCGCCGAGGCGAGGGCGACACCGAGGGCTCGCCCGGCGGCCACGCACGCCTCCCGCGCCGCGGGGTCGCCGGCTTCGAGGGCGGTCAGGAACGCCTGGAGTGCCGGTGCGTTCCCGGCGGCCAGCAACGCTTCCTGGCCCGCGAACGTCTCCAGGCACCCGCTCCCGCCGCACCGGCAGCGCGGCCCGTCCGGCGCGACGACGACGTGGCCCAGCTCGCCGGCCAGCCCCCGCGCGCCCGCGAACAACGCCCCGTTCACCACCAGGCCCGCGCCGATCCCGACCTCACCCGACACGTACAGGAAGTCGCGCTCGCCGTCGCCGTACCAAAGCTCGCCCAGCGCGGCGAGGTTCGCTTCGTTGTCCAGCTCGACCGGGACCGGCAGGCGCAGCAGGTCGGCCGGGCGGACGTCCTGCCAGCCGAGGTTGGGGGCGCTGAACAGCACACCGTCGCCGACCGGGCCGGACACCGCCAGCACCGCGCCCGCCACCTCCAGCCCGAGCCGGTGGGTCTCGGCGAGCGCCTCCAGCGCGAGCGCTTGCAGGTCCCCGAGCACCTTCTTGGGGCGCGAGCCGCGGTTGTCGCGCTCGCGGCGGGCGGCGAACCGGACCACGCCGGTGAGGTCGAGCACCCGCACCGCGAGGTAGTCGACGTTGATCTCCAGGCCCAGCGACGCCACCCGCGCCCCGCTGAGCACGACGTCGACGCCCGGCCGGCCGCGCTCACCCGCCCGCGCGGGGCCCGTCTCGGCCAGCAGGCCGGCGTCGACGAGGTCACCGACCAGCTTGGACACCGTGGACTTGGTCAGGCCGGTGCGCTCGGCGAGCGCGGCCCGGGTCAGCGGCCCGCTCCGGCTGACCGCGCCCAGCACGACCTCGAGGTTGCGGGCACGCATCGCGTCGTGCCGCACGGCCTGGGTCATCGCGTCCTCCTGCCGAAGCACTTTAACCGGCCTCTTGACGCCCGGGACCGCCGCGGCGCATATTTAGTCTACAACGTGAACTAAATGAAGGGACAGTCATGAGCGACTACGCCCCCCGGCCGGCCGACAAGTTCACCTTCGGCCTCTGGACCGTGGGCTGGCCCGCGAACGACCCGTTCGGGGTCGGCACGCGGCCGCCGCTGGACCCGGTGGAGAGCGTCCACCGGCTGGCGGAGCTGGGCGCCTACGGCGTGACCTTCCACGACGACGACCTGCTCGCCACCGAGCCGGACCGCGACAAGGCGATCGAGGCCTTCCGCAAGGCGCTCGCGGAGACCGGGCTCAAGGTCCCGATGGCGACGACGAACCTGTTCACCCACCCGGTGTTCAAGGACGGCGGCCTGACCAGCAACGACCGCGACGTCCGGCGCTACGCGCTGCGCAAGGTGCGCCGCAACCTCGACCTCGCGGCCGAGCTGGGCGCGGAGACCTACGTCGTCTGGGGTGGCCGCGAGGGCGCCGAGTCCGACGCGGCGAAGGACGTCCGGGCGGCGCTGGCCCGCTACAAGGAGGGCCTCGACCTGCTGGCGGACTACGTCGTCGAGAAGGGCTACTCGCTGCGGTTCGCGCTCGAGCCCAAGCCGAACGAGCCGCGCGGCGACATCCTGCTGCCGACGATCGGGCACGCGCTGGGCTTCATCTCGCAGCTCGCGCGGCCGGAGCTGTTCGGGCTCAACCCGGAGGTCGGGCACGAGCAGATGGCCGGGCTGAACTTCGTGCACGGCATTTCGCAGGCGCTGTGGCAGGGCAAGCTGTTCCACATCGACCTCAACGGCCAGCACGGCCCGAAGTACGACCAGGACCTGATCTTCGGCCACGGCGACCTGAAGAGCGCGTTCTTCCTGGTCGACCTGCTCGAAAACGGCGGTTACGAGGGCCCGCGCCACTTCGACTACAAGCCGCTGCGCACCGAGGACCCGGCGGACGTCTGGGTCTCGGCGGCGGCGAACATGCGGACTTACCTGATCCTGAAGGAGAAGGCGGCGGCGTTCCGCGCCGACCCGGAGGTCCAGGAGGCCCTGGCCGCGTCCCGGGTGCCGGAGCTGTCGACGCCGACGCTGGCCCCTGGCGAGTCGTTCGACGACCTGTTGAAGGACGACTTCGACCTCGACGCGGCGGCCGCGCGCGGCTACCACTTCACGCACCTGAACCAGCTGGCCCTGGAGCACCTCCTCGGCGTCCGGTGACGACGAAGGGGCCGCTGCGGCGGCCCCTTCGCCCGTCTTACGACACCGTCAGCGTGTCGATGTCGAACAGGGACCCCGCGCCACCCCGGAAGACGAGGTGGAGCGGGCCCGAGCCGCCGGTGACGGCGGTCGAGACGGTCTGGAACGTCTCCCAGCTCCCGGTGTTCGGCACCGTGACCGTGCCCAGCAGGGCGCCGGTCGGCGAGCCGTCGCGGATCTCGATCGTGCCGCCCGCTCCCGCGGAGGACACGACCGCGCTGAACCGCGTGATGCCCGAGGTGCCGACCTGGGAGAACCCGGCCCAGTCGCCGTTCTCGATGTAGCCCAAGGTGTTGCCACCGCTGGCCGGGGCGTGCGGCGCGATCTGCACGCCCGAGCCCGACGTGAACGACTCACCCTCCACAGTGGACGACGACGAGCCGCACGAAGCCGGGGCGACCCCGGCGGCGTACCGGATCCCACCGAGCAGCTCGGCGCGGAACACCGGGTCCGAATAGGACTCGATGGTGTGGCCGAGGCCCGTGTAGAACGCCCGGCCACTGCCCTGCGGGTGGCACCACGTGATCGGGTGGTCGGCGCCCATCTCACCGCCGGTGTAGCTGGACTCGTCCAGGGTCTGCAGCACGTGCACGCTGCCCCGCGGGTTCGTCCGGTAGTTGTACAGCTCGTCCGTGCGGGTCCAGACCGCCGGCAGGTGGGCCGTCGCCGGGTGGGTGCCGTCCTCCGTCACGAACCGGGCCTGCTGGATCGCCGGGTGGCTCTTGAACCAGGCTCCGACCAGCTGTCCGTACCACGGCCAGTCGTACTCGGTGTCGGCCGCCGCGTGGACACCCAGGTAGCCGCCGCCACCTTCCACATAGGACTGGAACGCCGTCTGCTGGGCCGCGTCCAGGACGTCGCCCGTGGTCGACAGGAACACCACCGCCTCATACTGAGCCAGCGAAGCGGCGGTGAACACCGACGCGTCCTCGGTCGCCGTCACGCTGAAGCCGTTCGCCGCGCCGAGTTCGCGAAGCGCCTGGATCCCCGCCGGGATCGCGTCGTGGCGGAACCCCGCCGTCTTCGAGAACACCAGCACGTCGTACGGCGGATCGACCTGGGTCGGCATACCGCCCAGCGTAAAGGAATCGACGTCGAACAGGGAGCCGGAACCACCGCGGAACACCAGGAACAACGGCCCTGAGCCACTCGACAGCGAGGTCGTCACGGTCTGGAAGGTCTCCCAGTCCCCGGTCGAGGGCACGGCCACCGACCCCAGCAGCGTGCCGGTCGCCGAGCCGGCGCGGACCTCGATCGTGCCGCCCGCGCCGGCCGACGAGATCCTCGCGGTGAACGTCCGCGCGCCAGCGGTGCTCACCGACGCGTACCCGGCCCAGTCGCCGTTTTCGATGTAGCCCAGGGTGTTCCCGCCGCTCGCCGAAGCGTGCGGCGCGATCTGCACGCCCGAGCCGGACGTGAACGACTCGCCCTCGATCGCCGGCGACGCGGTCGTGAACGTGAACGAGTCGAGGTCGAACAGGTTCCCCTGCCCGGTCACGCCCTTGAACACCAGGTACAGCGTCGTCGGGCCGGCCGGCCGGTTCGCCAGGTTCGCCGTCACGTTCTGGAACGTCTCCCAGTCCCCGGTGTTCGGCGCGGCGACGGACCCGAGCAGGGTGCCGGTCGGCGACCCCGCCCGCACCTCCAGGGTCCCGCCCGGGCCGGCCGAGGACACCCGCGCGCTGATCGACGTCGCGTTGCCCAGCGCGTACGGGGTGAACGAGATCCAGTCGCCGTCGTCGGTGTACCCGACCGTCCGGCCGCCCTCGGCCGCACCGTGGTCGGCGAGCTGGATCCCGGACTGCGCCGAGAAGTGCTCGCCCTGGCGGTGCCGCGGCTGGAGCTTGTGCACGCTGTGCGAAGTCAGCCCGCCCTGGTCGGTGTACTGCGCGTCGAAGACGCCGAAGATGTTCGCCGCGGCGTCGTGCTCACCGTCGACCGGGACCGCGATCGAGCCGCTGCACCCGGTGGCCTGGGTGATCTGGTGCTGGTGGCTGTCGTGGCCCAGGAAGTAGGTGACCTTCACCTTCGAGCAGTCCAGCGGCCCGTCCTCCGGGTCGCTGCCGGTCACCTGGAACGGCACGGTGTCGCCGAAGGAGAACAGCTGCCCGTCGGCCGGCGTGGTCAGGTTCACCGTCGGCGCGGTGTTCCCGACCGTGACGACGAGGCTCGCCGTGCCGGTCAGCCCCTCGGGATCCGACACCGTGAGCGTCGGTGAGTAGGTGCCGTTGGTGGTGTAGGTGTGCGCCGGGTTCGCCGAGGTCGACGTCGCGCCGTCGCCGAAGTCCCAGCGGTAGCTCAAGGCTCCGCCTTCGGGGTCGCTGCTGCCCGCCGACGAGAAGTTCACGGTCAGCGGGTTCGGCCCGGACGTCTTGTCGGACGCGGCTTTCGCGACCGGGTTGCGGTTGGTGCCCGCGAGGTACTCGATCCGGTAGAGCGCCTGGTTGTCGCTGCCGGTGCCGTAGTCGAGGACGTACAGGGCGCCGTCCGGGCCGAACGCCATGTCCATGACCTGCGTGCCGGTCCAAGGGAAGTCCTCGATGCCGCCGCGGGTGCCGTCGGCGTTGACGGTCACCGCCTTGATCCACTTGCGGCCGTACTCCCCCGCGAAGAACTTGCCGTCGAGCGACTGCGGGAACTTGATCGTGGACGTCGAAGCGGCGTCGTACCGGTAGACCGGGCCGCCCATCGGCGACTCCGAGCCGCTGCCGAACTCCGGCGGCGAGCCCTCGTCCCCGGCGTACTTGATCCACGCCGGCTTCGGCACCGGCAGCTTGGCGAGCCCGGTGTTGCGGAACGAGGAGTTGGTCGGGCCGCCCGCGCAGTCGTATTTCGCGCCCGAAGGACCGCTCGGGAACGTGAAGTGGTTGTACGTCTCGGTCGTCGTGTTCGACCCGGTGCAGTACGGCCAGCCGAAGTTGCCCGGGCCGGTGATCCGGTCGAACTCGACCTGGCCCTGCGGCCCGCGGTTCGGGTCGGTCGTGCCGGCGTCCGGGCCGTAGTCGCCGAGGTAGACGACGCCGGTCGGTTTGTCGACACTCATCCGGAACGGGTTGCGGAAGCCCATCGCGTAGATCTCCGGCCGCGTGTTCCCGGTGCCCGGCGCGAAGAGGTTCCCCGACGGGACGGTGTAGGTCCCGTCGGCCTGCGGGTGGATGCGCAGCAGCTTGCCGCGCAGGTCGTTCGTGTTGCCGGACGAGCGTTGCGCGTCGAACTGCGGGTTGCGCGTGGTGCGTTCGTCGATCGGCGAGTAGCTGTCGGAGGAGAACGGGTTCGTGTCGTCGCCGGTGGTCAGGTAGAGGTTGCCGGCGGCGTCGAAGTCGATGTCGCCGCCGACGTGGCAGCACTGGCCGCGGTCGTTGGCGACCTTCAGCACGACCTTCTCACTGGCCAGGTCGAGGGTGTTGTCGGTCTTGAGGACGAACCGCGAGAGGTGCAGCTCGCCCTTGAACGGCGCGAAGTCGGCTTCGGTGCCGTCGGTCGGCGCGTCACCGTCCGGTGTGGACAGCCGTGGGGAGAAGTATAGCCACACGAACCGGTTGGTGGCGAAGCCGGGATCGGCGGCGACGCCCTGGAGGCCCTCCTCGTCGTGGGTGTAGACGTTCAGCTTGGCCGCGACCGACGTCGCGCCGGCCGCGGTGGTGACGCGGACGGTGCCGTCGCGCGAGGTGTGCACGACCGAGCGGTCGGGCAACACGGCGAGCGACATCGCCTCGCCGAGCTCGGCCGCGCCGGTGGCGAGCGCGACCTGCTGGTAGTCCGCGGGCGGGATGTCCGCGCGGGCCGGGGTGCCGAGGGTGAGCAGGAGGCCGGCACCCAGGAGTGCGGTGCCGAACAGCCTCGCCCACTTCGGTGGGGACGGAGACATGCGGGTTCCTTCCTGATTTTGAGCGTGCTTCGCCACCGAGTGGCGCGAAGCCGGTTTCGATCACCTTCCGACGGGGTTGGCGGTCACCCGTTGAACAGCCTGCCGCGGCTTGTCGTGAGTGTTTAGGGCGGTTCTAACCGCCCTAAACACTCACGACGGCTGCGGCAGGGCGCTGAAGCGTTACTTCGAGGAGAAGGCGGCGTCGAAGGCCGCCGTGGGTGGGGTGAAGTTGAGCTTGCGGACGAACTCCAGTGCTTCCGGGGCGCCGGTGAGCCGGTCCATGCCCGCGTCCTCCCACTCGATGGAGATCGGGCCGTCGTAGCCGATGGCGTTGAGCATCCGGAAGACGTCCTCCCAGGGGACGTCGCCGTGGCCGGTGGAGACGAAGTCCCAGCCGCGGCGGGGGTCCGCCCACGGCAGGTGCGAACCCAGCCGCCCGTTGCGGCCGTTGAGCTGTTTGCGGGCCTCCTTGCAGTCGACGTGGTAGATGCGGTCCTTGAAGTCCCAGAGGAACCCGGCCGGGTCGAGGTCCTGCCAGACGAAGTGCGACGGGTCGAAGTTCAGCCCGAACGCCGGCCGGTGCCCGATGGCTTCGAGCGTCCGGACCGTGCTCCAGTAGTCGTAGGCGATCTCGCTCGGGTGCACCTCGTGGGCGAAGCGCACGCCGACCTCGTCGAAGACGTCCAGGATCGGGTTCCAGCGGGCGGCGAAGTCGGCGTACCCACGCTCGATCATCGACGGCGGCACCGGCGGGAACATCGCCACCGTGTGCCAGATCGACGAGCCGGTGAACCCGACCACAGTGGACACGCCGAGCTTCGCCGCGGCGCGGGCGGTGGCCTGCAGTTCGGCCGCCGCCCGCTGCCGGACGCCTTCGGGCTCGCCGTCGCCCCAGATCCGCGCGGGCAGGATGGCTTCGTGCCGCTCGTCGATCGGGTGGTCGCAGACGGCCTGGCCCACCAGGTGGTTCGAGATCGCCCACACCTTGAGGTCGTACTTGGCCAGCGTTTCGAGTTTCCCCTGCACGTAACCGTCCTCGGCCAGCGCGCGGTCCACTTCGAAGTGGTCTCCCCAGCAGGCGATCTCGAGGCCTTCGTAGCCCCAGCCGCTCGCCAGCTCGCACACCTCCTCGAACGGCAGATCCGCCCACTGCCCGGTGAACAACGTCAACGGTCGAGCCATGTCTGACCTCCTAGTCGGTTCGGACAGCCGCCAGCAGCAGATCCTTGACCTCGGTGGCGTGGATCTTTTCGCGCGCGAGCGAAGGATCCGAGCACAGCAGCACCGGCCCGTCCTCGGGCGCGTCGGGCAGCCGGCCGTGGCTGCCCTTGACCGGCGCGGGGTTCAGCGGGACGACCTGCATCGAGTACCGCAGACCGAGCTTCTTGCGCGCCAGCGCGGACGCCGCCTTCAGCTTCACCGCCGGGTCGTTCGGGTCGAAGAACAGCTCGGCCGGGTCGTAGCCGGGCTTGCGGTGGATCTCGACGGTCTTCGCGAAGTCCGGCGCGCGGTCGTCGCTCAGCCAGTAGTAGTAGGTGAACCACGCGTCGGGCTCGGCGATCGCGACCAGCTCACCGGCCCGCTCGTGGTTGATCCCGATGCCCGCCTGACCTTCGCGGTCGAGCACGACGTCCACTCCGGACAGTCCGGCCACGATGTCCCGCACCCGCGGGATGTCGGCCGGGTCGGCGACGTAGACGTGCGCGACCTGGTGGTCGGCCACCGCGAACGCCCGGGACGTCCACGGGTCCAGGTACTCCATGCCCGCCTGGACGTACACGTTGAGCAGGCCCTCGCGGCGCAGCGCCCGGTTGACGTCGACCGGCCGGCTCGCGTTCGTGATGCCGTACTCCGAGAGCGCGACGACGGTGTGCCCGCCCGCGGCCGCTTGGTCCAGCAACGGCTTCAAGGCTTCGTCGATCTCGCGCGCGGCGGCCGCGGCCTGGGGCGCGTCCGGCCCGAACCGCTGGAGGTCGTAGTCCAGGTGCGGGATGTAGACGAGCGTGGTGTCCGGCTTGTCCTCGGCCATGATCTTCTGGGCGGCGGCGATGATCCACTTCGACGACGTGATCGCCGCCGTCGGGCCCCAGTAGGTGAACAGCGGGAACTCGCCGAGCGCGCCGACCAGCCGGTCGTGCAGCTGCGGCGGGTGCGTGTAGGCGTCCGGGGACTTCTTGCCGTCGGCGTGGTAGATCGGCCGCGGGGTCACCGTCAGGTCGACGTCCATGCCCATCGCGTACCACCAGCAGACGTTGGCGACGCGGTGGCCGGCCTGGGCGCGGCGGGCCGCGTCCCAGAACTTGTCGCCCTGCACCAGGCGGTTGTGCTGGCGCCACAGGAAGATCTCGCCGAGGTCGCGGAAGTACCAGCCGTTGCCGACGATGCCGTGCTCGGCCGGCTGCAGGCCGGTGAGGAACGTCGACTGGACCGAGCAGGTGACCGCGGGGAACACGGTGTCGAGCTGCGCGGTGAAGCCGGGCTCGGCCATCTTGCGCAGGTTGGGCATGTGCGGCAGCAGCCGCGGGGTCAGCCCGACGACGTCGAGGACGAGCAAACTCATTCCGAAACCTCTTCCAAGCCTAGTGCGATCAGTTCTCGCCGGGTCCAGTCCAGCTCGGCCGCGATGCCCGCGACCAGCCCGGCGTCGTCGGCGGGTGCGTCCGGGAGCACCTGCCAGGTGTAGGTCTCGACCTCGACGTGGTCGGTGCGCGCCGCCGTGCCGCCGAACAGTTCGGCCAGCGTGCCGGCCAGCACCGGCCGGGTCGACGTCAGCGGCGGCGCCGGGTCGGCGTGCAGCGGCACGTGGAAGTGCACGCGCCACGGCGCCTCCCCCGGCAGCCCACCGGCCAGCGCCTCGTCGAGGTCGTCCGCCCCGGGTGGGGCGCTTTCGTTGCTCTGGTGCAGGAACCGGGGTTCCACGAAGGACTCCAGCGCCTTCCGCGTCGCCGGATCAGCCGGGTTCACGGCCTCCAGGGCAGCCGACGCCTGGAGCTTGACGACGTCCAGCCCGGCCGCCTCGAGCCGGTCGAGCGCGGCCGCCGGGTCCTCGAACCCGACCGCGAGGTGACAGGTGTCGAGGCAGATCCCGAGCCAGTCGGTGTCCACATCGGACAGCAGCGACGCCGCCTGCGTGGTCGTCTCGATGACGCAGCCGGGCTCCGGCTCGAACGCCACCCGCACCGGCCGGTCCTGCTTCGCCAGCCCCTTGGCGAGCAGCTCCAGCTGACCGCCGTCGTCACGCCACTCCGTCCGCCACCCGAGCGGCAACGTCGAGACGCTGCCCCGGGCCGCGTCGCTGGGGAGCAGCTCGGTGAGCAGCCGCGCGAGGTCCAGGGTGTACCGCGTCCGTTCCGGCGTCGACCAGTCCGGCCGGTACACCTTGTGCTTGACGACGGGGTCGTGGAACCCCTGGTACGGGAACCCGTTGAAGGTGACGACCTCCAGGCCGCGAGCCGCCAGCTCAGCGCGCAGCCGGGCCACCGCCGCCGGGTTCGCGACCAGCTCCGCGGCCACCGGGCGCGCCAGCCACAGGCCCAGCCCGAGCCGGTCGACGCCGAGGCGTTCCCGCACCGGCTCGCCGAAGCGGGCCAGCTGGGTGAGCACGCCGTCGAGGTCCTCGGCCTGGTGCACGTTGGTGCAGTAGGCGAGGTGGACGAGCGTGCCGTCGCGGTGCCGGAACCTCACTTGCGCGCACCCCGCAGGATCGAGTTGCCCGCGAACTCGGCTTCCGTCGCTTCGCTTTCCAAAGCGAGCCGTCCGCTCTGCCCGTAGAACTCGACGGGGTTGCGCCACAGCACCCGGTCGACGTCGTCCTCGGTGAACCCGGCGGCGAGCATGGCGTCGCCGGTCTTGCGGGTCTTGAGCGGGTCGCTCTTGCCCCAGTCCGCGGCCGAGTTCACCAGGACGCGCTCGGTGCCGTACTCGCGCAGGATGGCGACCATCCGCTCTTCGTCCATCTTGGTGTCCGGGTAGATCGAGAACCCCATCCAGGAGCCGGACTCCTTGACCATCGCGACGGTCATCTCGTTGAGGTGGTCGAGCACCACGCGCTCGGGCGCGATGCCGGACTCGCGGACGACGGCGATGCTGCGCTCGGTGCCGGCCGCCTTGTCGCGGTGCGGGGTGTGCACCATCGCCGGCAGGTCGTGGGCGATGGCCAGCGCGAGCTGCGCGGCGAACGCCTTGTCCTCCTCGGCGGTCATCGAGTCGTAGCCGATCTCGCCGACCGCGACCACGCCGTCCTTCTCCAGGTAACGCGGCAGCAGGTCCAGCACCGGCGCGCAGCGCGGGTCGTTGGCCTCCTTGGGGTTGAGCGCGATCGTGCAGTGGTGGGCGATGCCGAACTGGCTCGCGCGGAACGGCTCCCAGCCGACCAGCGCGTCGAAGTAGTCGGTGAAGCTGCCGACGTTGGTGCGCGGCTGGCCGAGCCAGAACGCCGGTTCGACGAGCGCCCGGACGCCGGCGGCGTGCATGGCCGCGTAGTCGTCGGTGGTGCGGGAGCTCATGTGGATGTGGGGATCGAAGATGCGCATCAGGCGTCCTGTTCGGTCAGCAGCGGGAGGAGGTCGGCGGGCACGTCCCGGCCCGCGGCGGTGCGCTCGGCGGCGAACGACCGCATCATGCGCAGCAGCTCCTCGTCGGTCCGGCGGTCCAGCCCGGCCACCTCGGCCAGGGGGATGCCCATGAAGACGCACTTGAGCACGCCGTGGCGGTAGGCGGAGTCGTCGAGGTGCGTGACCGCGTACTCCCCCATCGCCGCCGTGACCAGCCGCGTGTCGTTGGTGCGCAGGGCGTCGGCCACCAGGTCGAGCCCGGCGTCGCCGATGTCCACAACGGACAGTCCACGCAGGACGGCCCGTTTCTCGGCGGCATCGCCGTAGCGGTAGAGATCAGGCATCTCCGCCGCGGCGCCCGGAGCCGCTTTGAGCAGCTCCACGCGAGCGACGTCGTCGACCGTCCACCCCGGCGTGTCCGACGGGCCCCGGCCGACGCGGCGGCCGACACCCGGGAACACCGTGCGCAGCGCGGTCGCGTCGGCGGCGACCTTGGTCAGCGCTTCGTCCAGCCACGCGTTCACGCGCTCACCGCCTTCCGCAGGAACTCCAGCGACTCCCGGGCGATCCGCGGCGCCGCGTGGCTGTCGCGCGGCAGTTCCACCGCGACCAGCCCGGGGTACGGCGACAGCGCTTCCAGCACCGGCGGGAAGTCGATCTCACCCTGGCCGAACTCGAGGTGCTCGTGCGTGCCGCGGCGCATGTCGTCGATCTGCACGTTCACCAGCCGCGGCAACGCGCGCCGCACGCAGTCGGGCACGGACGCGGACTCGTTGCACCGGCAGTGCCCGATGTCCAGCGTCAACCCGAAGCGTTCCGGATCGCCGAGCCTTCGAGAGAGTTCGAAGTAGCCGTCGAGGTCCTCGACGAGCATCCCGGGCTCCGGCTCGAAACCCAGCTTGACGTCGTGTTCGTCGGCCGCCTTGAGCACCTCGGCGCACCCGTCGACCAGGTGCACCCAAGCGTCCTCAATGGACAGGTCGGCCGGCTTGTTCCCGCTCCAGAACGAGACCGCTTCTGCGTTCAGGTCCGCGGCGATCTCGACGGCCCGGGTCAGGAACTCCACGCGGCGGGCGCGGTCCGGGTCGAGGAACGTCGGCGAGTGCTTGCGCCACGGGTCCAGCAGGAACCGGGCGCCGGTCTCGATCACCACGGCCAGCCCGAGCCGGTCCAGCTCGACCCGCAGCGCGGCGACGTGCCGGGCCAGGTCCGGGCCGAACGGGTCGAGGTGCTGGTGGTCGAGCGTCAGCGCGACCCCGTCGTAGCCGAGGTCGGCCAGGACGCGCAGCGCGTCGCCGAGGCGGTGGTTGGCGAAGCCGTTGGTGCCGTAGCCGAACCTCATGTCGGGGACACCTTCCGGCTCAGCGCCCGCGCGATCGGGAACGCGGCGGCCACGGCCAGCGCCGAGCGCCACGCCCCGGTCCGCGCGATCAGCCCGGCCTGCAACGGGATCATCCCGTGGATCCCGGCGCCGACCGCACGGCGGATCTTCGACGCCGCCGGGTCGCGGACGGCGTCGTACTGCGCCCGCCCGGTCGTCGCCAGGTACGTGCCGAGCAGCGCCGACGCCAGCGGCCCGACGCGGCCGGCGGCGACGCGCACCCCGGCCGTGGCGGCCAGGGTGGCGGCCGGCAGCGCGGGCTTGGCGCCGTGCACTTCCGACCGCGACAACGTCGTCACCGCGTAGGTGTGCGCCCCCACGGTGAGCGCGGCGGGCACCGCGGCCCGCGCCCCGCCCGCCCCGAGCAGGACGTCGAAAACCCGGGCGGCGGCCATCGCGGCCGGGCCGAACACGGTCTCCTTGAGCACGAAGTCGTAGGCCCAGACGGTCGCGGCCAGCGGCAGGGCGACCCGCAGCGCCCGCGTGCCGCCCGCGGCCGCGGCGATGCCCAGCCCGCCCGCGGTCAGCCCGCCGGCCACGCCGAGCGCGGTGCCCGGCGAGACCCGGCCCGACGGGATCGGCCGCTCGGGCCGCTCGATCGCGTCGAGGTGGCGGTCGGCGTAGTCGTTGAGCGCCATGCCCGCCCAGTAGATGCAGACGGACGCGCCGGTCAGCGCCAGCGTGCGCCGGCCGAAGGGCCAGCCCGAGGCGGCGGCCCCGGCGACGGCGTCGCCGGGCACGGTCAGCGCGGCGGGCGCGCGGACGAGTTCGACGAGCGCCTTCACCGGTTCGCCCACTCACGCAGGGCCGCGTACTGCGACGCGAGGTCGTGCGGGCCGTCGCCGGCGGGATCCTTGAAGAAGAACCCGAACTCGGCCACCGGCCCGGCGACGCCGTCGCGGCAGGCCTTGCCGGTGAGCCGGGCGAGGTCGAGCACCAGCGGCGCGGCGAGCGCGGAGTCGCAGCCCTGCCAGGTGAGCTGCAGTGTCATGCGCGCGCCGAGGAACCCTTCGAACAGGACGTGGTCCCAGGCGGTCTTCCAGTCGCCGAGCGCCGGGACGTAGTCGATGTGGACCTCGCCGTCGACCGCGTGGCCGAGGTTCTGCTCGAGGACCTGCTGCTTCGAGGCGTTCTTGCTCGACGCCGCGCCGGGGTCGGCGAGCGTGGCGCCGTCGCCGCCGCCGAGCAGGTTGGTGCCCGACCACGACAGCACGTTCAGGCCGCGCTGGGCGAACATCGGCGCGAGCACCGACCGCAGCAGCGTCTCGCCGGTCTTGCCGTCGCGGCCCGCGTACGGGAGGCCGGCCGTGCGGGCCAGCTCGTCGAGCGCCGGGAGCCGCGCGCCGGTGGACGGGGTGAAGTCGACAAAGGCACAACCCGCGCGGAACGCGGCGTAGGCGTACAGCGAGCTGGCGGGGAGCACGTCGAGGTGCGCTTCCAGCGCGGCCAAGGACTCCTGCGCCGGGTGCGGCGCGCAGGGCGGTTCGGTGGAGGAGACGTTGACCACGACCACGTGGTCCAGACCCTCGCCGAACTCGCGTAGATCCGCGACGATCTGGTCGGCGGCCGTGCGCCCGCCCCCGGCCGGCGCCGGGCGCAGGCGTGCTTCGGCCGCTTCCAGCTCGGCGGTGACCGGCCCCGGCAGCGTGGCCGGCAGCACGCCCGCCGCCGCCAGCTGCTCGGCCCGCTTGACCAGCGGCGTGTCGACGACGTCGTGTCCCCCGAAGACCAGGTCCCCCAGCCCGGGCAGCTCAGCCCCGGCGAAGTCCGGCAGCTCGGTGACGCACCCCGTGCGCGCGGCGAGCCCCGCGCGCATCGCGGCGGCCCCGGCGACGGCGGTCGTGGCGACCGATCCGCGGGCGCCGATCAGCCAGACACCGATCTTCCCCATGTTGTCCTCCCTGTTCAGTGGCCGGCCCCCACCCGTCGTCGTTCGCCAGGCGTGCCGCGGCCCACCGATCTCTATCGCCCAACCGGAGCAAGCGTTTCCCCCGTGTCATCCGCTGTCCTGTTCCGGCCGGGCCGGCACCACCGCCGGGTCGTCGAACACCGCCTGCAGCGCGACGTGCGCGCCGCCCCGCGCGGCCGCGGAGAACCCGAGCCAGGACAGCTCGACGCGGCAGCCGCCGATGTCCGGGGCGATCACCCGGGCCCGCAGCTCGCGCATCATCGGGCCGAGCAGGTACGGCCCGAGCTGGGCGAAGTAGCCGCCCAGCAGCACCACTCGCGGGTTGAAGACGTTGACCAGCACGGCCGCGCCGACCCCGAGCCCGGCGCCGACCTGCGCCAGCGCGTCGAGGGTGCGCCGGTCCTTGAGCTCGGCGCGGCGGCGGATCATGTCGAGCCGCTGTTCGAGGTCGAGCGACGGGTCGTGCACCGGGTCGCTCGGGGACGCGGCGAGCCGCAGCATGCCGGCCAGCCCGACGAGCGTCTCCCAGCAGCCGCGGCGCCCACAGCCGCAGACGCGGCCCGCCGGGTCCAGCTGGATGTGCCCGATCTCACCGGAAAACCCCTCCGCGCCGCCGAGCAGCCGGCCGCCGGAGATCACGCCGCCGCCGACGCCGATCTCCCCGGTGAGGTACACCAGGTCGGCCGTCCCGGCGACGCTGCCCATCGCGTGTTCGCCGAGCGCGCCGAGGTTCGCGTCGTTGGCCGTGCGGATCGGGAACGCCGGCGGGCCGAGCCGCCGGGTCAGCCGCTCGGTGATGGCGGCCGCGACCGGCACATCGGTCCAGTGCAGGTTCGGCGCGAAGGCGACGGTGCCGGTCGCGACGTCGACCAGCGCCGGGATCCCGACGGTCACCCCGGCGGGCACCACCCCGAGCCGGCGGCACTCCCGCAGCGCCCGCGCGGTCAGCTCGGCGCCGGCGTCGAGCACCTTCGCCACGGGAAGCGCTTGCACGTCGAGCGCGACGCGTTGCTCGAACAGGACGGTGCCGGTGAGGTCGAGGGCGAGCGCGGTCAGGTAGTCGACCTGGATCTCGACGCCGATCCCGCCGACGTCCCGCCCGTCGAGCTCGACGATCGTCCCCGGCCGCCCGACGGCGCCGGCGCGTTCCCTGGCGCCTTCGCGGACCAGCCCGCGCTCGGCGAGCTCCGCGACGAGGCTGGACACGGTTCCCTTGTTCAGCCCGGTCTCCGCGGCGATGCCCGCCCGCGACCGGGACCCCGCGTCCCGCAGGTGCCGCAGCACCAGCGAAAGGTTGCTCCGGCGGACGGCGGCCTGGTCGGCCGGGCGCACCGGTTTGCGCGAGAAGGAGGAGTCCACGCCGACACCACCCCGGTTCGTCTGGTGGGTCAACAAATTAAGTGCGGCGAAACGATCCGGTCAACGCGCCCGAGTGCGGACAAAAGCCGGACAAACGGTGCTGACCAGCGAAACTATCGCTCGGTGGAAGCGAAAGTGTCCCACGGATGGAGCACAGGTTCGGGAAATCGCCGACCTAATCCTCCCGCCGAACGAGCCGCCGAAGCGCCCCAATGTGGCCTTCGGTGCGTCTGACGCACCCAAGGGGCCCTTCGGTGCGTCAGACGCAACCAAGGCCACATTGGGGCGCTCGGGTCCGGGAGGAGTGTCGGCGGACTTGCGCAAGCTTTCGTCAGGTCTGCGGCACCGGTGTGAAGGTGAGCGTGCCCAGCGCGGCGACCAGCGGCGAAAGTTCCGGCAACGCCTCGGCGTCGGCCAGGGCCTCGGCGAGCGCCGCGTCGTGGGTCGGGCGCGCCGCCGTCAGCAGAGCCTGACCGGCCGGCGTCACCTCGGTGTAGATGCCGCGGCGGTCGTCCGCGCAGAGGTAGCGGGCCAGCAGACCGCGGCCCTCCAGCCGGGTGACCAGGCGCGTCGTCGCGGACTGGCTGAGCACCACCGCGTTCGCCAGCTGGTTCATCCGCAGGTGGAAGCCGTCCTGGCGGGCCAGCGCGTCGAGCACGCTGTACTCGCTCACCGAAAGCTCGTGGTCGCGCTCGAGCGCGCGCTGCAGCCGGTCCTCGATCCGCGCGTGCAGTGCGGCCAGCGTGCGCCAGCCCTGCGCTCTCGCCTCCACGGCGTCGTCGTCCAGTGACACGGTTCACCTCTCCCAGACTTGCGCGCACACCGTTGCACGCTGCACTGTAAAGCTCGTGCAATATACGGCGTCTGCAACTATCTCGGACGCCCGTAGTTGCCGACGCACTCAGTCTACCTCCGGAAGAAGGAAGTCCATGCCCGCCGCTCTGCTCGCACTGGCGATCAGCGCGTTCGGGATCGGCACCACCGAGTTCGTGATCATGGGCCTGCTGCCCGAGGTCGCGGCCGACTTCGGTGTCTCGATCCCGTCCGCAGGCCTGCTCATCTCGGGTTACGCGCTCGGCGTCGTCGTCGGCGCGCCCGTGCTCACCGCCCTCGCGTCGCGGGTCCCGCGCAAGACCGTGCTGGTCGCCCTGATGGGTCTCTTCATCGCCGGCAACGTGCTCTCGGCGCTCGCCCCGAGCTACGGCCTGCTGATGACCGGCCGGGTCGTCGCGGCGCTGTCCCACGGCGCGTTCTTCGGCGTCGGCTCGGTCGTCGCCGCGTCGCTGGTCGCCCCGGCCAAGCAGGCCGGCGCCATCGCGCTGATGTTCACCGGGCTGACCGTGGCCAACGTCCTCGGCGTGCCGGCCGGCACCGCGCTCGGTCAGGCCTTCGGCTGGCGCTCGACGTTCTGGGTGGTCAGCGCCCTGGGCGTGGCCGGCGCGATCGGCATCCTCGCGCTCGTGCCGCACCAGGAGCCGGACCCGGACGCCGGCCTGCGCCGCGAGCTCGCCGTGTTCCGCCGCCCGCAGGTGTGGCTGGCGCTGGTGATGACCGCGCTCGGCTTCGCCGGGGTGTTCGCGTCCTTCACCTACATCGCGCCGATGATGACCGAGGTCGCCGGCTTCTCCGGCGGCGCGGTCACCTGGCTGCTCGTGCTCTTCGGCGCCGGGCTGTTCGCCGGGAACCTGCTCGGCGGCCGGGCCGCGGACCGCAAGCTGATGCCCAGCCTGTACGTCATCCTCGCGGCGCTGGCGATCGTGCTGGTCGCGTTCGTCTTCACCGCGCACGCGAAGGTGCCGGCCGCGATCACCATCGCGTTGTTCGGCGCGGCCGGGTTCGCGACGGTCCCGCCGCTGCAGGCCCGCGTCATGGCCAAGGCCGAGGGCGCCCCGGCGCTGGCCTCGGCGGCGAACATCGCCGCGTTCAACCTCGGCAACGCGGGTGGCGCGTGGCTCGGCGGCCAGGCCATCGGCGCCGGCCTCGGCTACACCGCCCCCAGCTGGATCGGCGCCGCGCTCGCCGCCGCCGGCTTGGCCGTGGCCCTCGTCTCCGGCCTGCTCGACCGCCGGAACGCGGCTAGTTTCGACACCGCAGAACGGGTACTCGCCCGATGAACCACCCACCGAAAGGAACCCTCGTGACCAGCGTGCCCGTGATCGAACTCGCCAACGGCGTCGCCATGCCCCAGCTGGGCTACGGCGTGTTCCAGGTCCCCGACGACGAGACCACCGCCGCCGTGAAGGCCGCCCTCGAAGCGGGCTACCGCAGCATCGACACCGCGGCCGTCTACGGCAACGAAAAGGGCGTCGGCCAGGCGATCGCGGAGTCCGGCGTCGCCCGCGACGAACTGTTCGTCACCACCAAGCTGTGGAACTCGGCCCAGGGCTACGACTCGACGCTCAAGGCGTTCGACGAGAGCATGCAGAAGCTCGGCCTGGAGCAGCTGGACCTCTACCTGATCCACTGGCCGACGCCCGAGCGCGACAAGTACCTCGACACCTGGAAGGCGTTCGAAAAGCTGTACAAGGACGGCCGGGTGCGCGCGCTCGGCGTGTCCAACTTCCAGCCGGCGCACCTCCTCCGCCTGCTCGACGCCGCCGACGTCGCCCCGGTGCTCAACCAGATCGAACTGCACCCGTACCTGCAGCAGCGGGAGGTCCGCGAGTTCGACGCCAAGCACGGCATCGCGACCGAGGCGTGGAGCCCGCTGGCCAAGGGCGGCAGCCTGCTGGGTGACCCGCTCGTGGCCGACCTCGCGGTGAAGCACAGCCGGACGCCCGCGCAGATCGTCCTGCGCTGGCACCTCCAGCTGGGCAACGTGGTGATCCCGAAGTCCGTGACGCCGTCGCGGATCGCGGAAAACTTCGACCTGTTCGGGTTCACCCTCTCGGAGGAGGAACTGGAGTCGCTGACGCCGCTGGACCGCGGCGAGCGCACCGGCCCGGACCCGGACACGTTCAACGCCGCCTGACCACACCGGCCCGGCACTTTCACGTGAAAGTGCCGGGTTCGGTCATTGTTTGCGGGCGACTCCGCCCAAGGTCAGGAAGTTCAGCTCGCTCAACGGGTTCAGCCGCGGGCCGTCCGGCCACCACTCGTGCAGGTAGACCAGCCCGGGCCGGAGCAGTTCGGTGCCTTCGAAGAACGCCGCGATCTGCTCCCGCGTGCGGTGCACGCTGCCGAGGCCGGTGCCCTGGAAGCTCGTCTCCAGCAACCGCGCCAGCTCCTGGCGCGGGGAGTCCTCTTCCGGGTCGAAGTGGTGCGTGAGCAGCAGGTACGACCCCGGCGCGAGCGCCGCCACGTACTCCGCGACGATCCGCTTCGCCCGCTCGTAGTCGTCGATGTGGTGCACGATCGACGTCAGCATCAGGGCCACCGGCCGCGAGAAGTCCAGGTACTCCTTGACGACGTCGTCGGCGAGGGTCTCGGCCGGGCGGGTCAGGTCCGCGCCCGTCACGTGCGTCAGGTAGTTCTCTTCGAGCAGCGCGCGGCCGTGCACCTGCACGACCGGGTCGTTGTCGACGTACACCACCTGCGCGTCCGGGTTGTACCGCTGGGCCACCTGGTGGGTGTTCTCCGCGGTCGGCATGCCGGAGCCCAGGTCGAGGAACTGGTCGATGCCGCGTTTCCCGGCGAGGAACCGCACCGCGCGGACCAGCCAGTCGCGGTGTTCCTTCGCCATCGCCCGTGCGCCGGGCGCGATCGCCAGCAGCCGCCGCATCGCTTCGCGGTCGACCTCGTAGTGGTCGTGCCCGCCGAGCAGGGCGTCGGACAGCCTGGCCAGGCTCGCCTTGGAGAAATCGAGGAACGCCGAGCCGCCCTCGGTTCCGGACCGCAGGTCGCCAGGCGTCATCGACTGTTCTCCCTCGTTCGTGGCGCCCGGCCCCTGCCCGGGCCCGGCCACCTGTGTCCGGCAACGGACAGTGCACAGACTACGACATGCCGTTCACCAAGTGAACCGGGCCGAAGGGCCTTGGCTGCCAGGGACAACTACCCGAATCGCAGTTCGTGCCAGTGATGTCCGCCGTCCGTGGTCCGATACAGGGCGGAGCCGCCGTCGGCGTCCGGCTGACCGTCGACGACGACGCCGGTGCCGCGGCCCGGGAAGTCGAGATCGGTCAGGCTGAGCCCCCGTTCGGACAGAAGTGTCGTCGTCCACGTGCGACCGCCGTCAGTCGTGCTGTGCAGGAACCCGGCGCCACCGCCTTCGGCCGCGACCGTCGCGGACGTCGGTGAAGCCGCACCGAAGCCCTGGGTGATCCCGACGACCGGCGCCTCGCCGTCCCCGCTGAACGCCCCGCCCAGCTTCGGCGCGTGCCGCAGGCGCCGTTCGGTCGAGCCCGGCTGCGGTGAGCCGGGACTGCTGCTGCACAACGCCACCACCTGCCGGTCGCGGACGCCGGCGAGCGAAGCGACCGACCCCTTCGGACACGGCGGGCCGGCCCGCGTGAAGCGGACGCCGTCACGCGAGGTCCAGTACTCCTCGGTGCCGTAGTCGGCGCCGAGCGCGACCTGCAGCCCGCCGCCGACGGCCAGGTCGCCGTAGGTGATCCCGCCGGTGACCGCGAACCCGGGCACCGGAACCAGCACCGGCGAGCCCGCCGCGCCCGAGTACAGCCGGGTCGAACCGCGGCCGTCGCCGTAGGTGGTCAGCACGGCGAACACCCGGCCGGCGGTTTCGGTGATCTTCGAGAGGTAGTAGGGCTCGCGTGCGCCGACCAGGCTCACCGGGTGCCAGCTCGCGCCGCCGTCCCGCGTCGTCCGGACGTGGACGCCGTCGCTGACGTAGGCGACCCGGTCGCCGACGAAGGTCAGCGCGACGTGGTTGTGGTTGTCCGGCAAGGACATCGGCGGCGCGCCCAGCCGCCGCCAGTGCCCACCGCCGTCGGTGGTGCCCAGCAGCGCGGGACACCACGAAGGCCCGCAGGGCGAGTACCCGAGGACGTACCCGGTGGCGGGGCCGGTCCAGCTCGTCGAAGCGGGCCGGAACCCTTGGGGCACCACCGTTTCCGCGGTCGCGGGTGCGGCGGAAACGGCCAGGAGGGTGAGGACGGACGCCAGCAGCGCCGGGATTCGCATGATCAGCTGGACGTCCCGCGCGAGGCGGGGTTGCCCGCCCCGCACGAGGTTCGCCCACGCGGCTCAGCCGGCGGCGGCCAGCCGGGCGTCGAGCTCCGCGAGGTCGGCCACGAACCAGACACTCCGGCCCCGGTTCGCCCACGCCGAACGGGCCCCGACTCAGCCCACCGCAGCCAGCCGCGCATCCAGCTCCGCCAAGTCGGCCACGAACCAGACACTCCGGCCCCGGTTCGACTCGCGCACGACGTCGCGGAACGCGTCGCTGGCCTCGATGTGCGCCCGGACGTCGCCGAGCAGCACCAGCCGGAAGCCGTACTGGACGATCTTCGAGAAGAAGTGCCCGATGAGCTTCGCGTGCATGTCGAAGAACCGGTCGGCGAACCGCTCGACCGGCACCACGATGACCTCGGCAGCGAGCCCGTAGGTGGCCCCGACGAGGTCGACCGCGTCCTGCTCGGTGGCCAGCTCCGGACCGTCGGCGGGCACGAACCACACTCCGGCGCCGTGGCGTTGTTCGATCATTTCCGGTCTCCGTTCAGGAATTCGGCGGCGGCTTCGGCCCAGCCGGGCAGGAAGTGCCCGGCGTCCTCGGCCAGCCGGACGTCGGCGTCCGGGCGGGCTGCCCGCAGCTTCGCCGCCGCGACGCGCTGGTCGAGCAGGACGTCGTGCGCGCCGAAGTGCGCTTGCAGCGGCATTTCCAGCTCCCGCAGGCGCTCGACGGGGAACTCCGGGATCGGCTCCAGCCGCGGTTTGAAGTGTTCGAAGGTGGCCAGGGTGAACTCGCCGATCTCCCGCCGCCCGGGGTCGGCCGGGCTCCCCTTCGCGACCATCGCCAGCGAGCGCCGGCGTCCCCAGTCGCCGAACACGCTGAGCGCGGCGAACTTGAGCAGCGGCGCGACCCGCCGCCGGCCGATCCCGGCCGGGTTGACCAGCACCAGCGCCGAAACCCGGGCCGGCCGCCGCAGCGCGAAGTCCAGTGCCCACCAGCCGCCGAGCGACGTGCCGAGCACCGCCGCCCGCGGCAGCTCGAGCGCGTCGAGGACGTCTTCGAGCCAGTCGGCGTAGGCGGGCGAACCGAGCGGCGGCCGCGCTTCGACGGTCCGTCCCGGCTCGCCCGGCGCGTCGACGGCGTGCACGCGCAGGCGCCCGGCGAGCACCGGGATGTCGGGCAGCCAGTGCGCGGTGGTGCCGCCGGAGCCCTGCAGCGCGACGACCGGTGGCGCGTCCACCGGCCCGGAGACCACGGCGAAGGTGTCGCCGAGACGAGTGCCCAGCACGCGCGGCTCGTGCGGCACGGGCCAGCGCTCCACCAGCGCGTCGTACCGCTGCCGGAGCACGCGAGCGCCCTCGGCCGAGCGGTATATCGCGCTCACGTCAGGTTTTCGGTGATCGAGGCGACCCAGCGCAGCAGGTCGGCGCCGGCGGCGAGGTCGCCGAACACGATGATCTTCATGGTGGCGCGCTCCTTGTCGTAGATGGTTTCGACGCGCAGGCGCTCACCCCCGTCCCGCGGCCCGTTCACCGAGGCGACGACCATGGTCGAGATCCGGTCGGCCCCCGCCCGGTCGACCCCGCCGATCTCGACGACCCCCGACAGCTCGGCGGCGGGCCGCTCCGCCTTCGGCTCGGGCAGCCCGGTGAACGCCGCCAGGTCCTCGGCGGTGATCCGGTACTGCTTGCCGATCCGGACCGCCTTCAGCCGCCCGTCCCGCACGTAGTTCCGCACCGTGCGGACGTGCAGGCCGAGCTGCTCGGCGACCTGTTCGACGGAGAAGACTTCCTGCGCCATACCCCTCCTCATGTTCCGCAAACAACCCTATCATGTCAACACTCAGGGAAGTTTACGGAACCCATGATTCGCTCACTCGGGTGTCGGGTACTCCACGGACCTGCGAGCGCACGCCCAGCTACGTCCAGGCCGGACAGTCGAAAGGACGGCGACGATGCCGTATCCCCCGCCCCCGGAACCGTACGAACCGCGGTACGAGCCCGCTGCGACCGAAGAAGTCGTGGAACGAACACCCGCTCGCCTGCGGATCATGCGGACGGTCAACGCTCTCATCCACCTCGTGTGCGCGGTGTTCGCACTGGTCCTCGCCGTGCACATCGTGCTGGTGCTGGGCGAGGCGAACATGTCGAACGGGTTCGCGCAGCTGGTCGACGAGTGGTCGGCGGGTGTGTCCCTCGGCCTGCGCAACCTCTTCACGCCCGACTCGGAGAAGCTGCGGACGTTCCTGAACGACGGCCTCGCGGCGGTCATCTGGCTCGTCATCGGCGCGATCCTGACCGACGTCATCACGCGCATCGCCGCGCCCGGCCCGCGGCGGGTCTGGTACCGGCGCAGCTACCGCTGAGCATGAAAAGAGCCCCTTTCCGGCGACTCGCCGGAAAGGGGCTCTTTTCATGCTTGGAAAACTCAGCGCGGCGGCGGTTCGACCCCGGGTTTGACGGGCTCCGGTTCGGGCTCGGGCCGGGTCTGGCCGGCGGCCGGCTCCGCGCCACGGGGCTCCGGGACACCCTCGGCGGCGAGCGCGTCGAAGTGCTCACGGCACCAGCGGCCGTAGCGCCTGGCGTGCACGGTCATCGCGTCCACCTCCTCTCCGCGGGCGATCCGGGTCACACCCTCAGCGTCCTCCGCCGCGGTGCCGAAAGCCAACAAATTTAAGCGGGACTTAACACACGGCCGGGTGATGTCCACAAAGGACTTCAGCCCGCGAACTCCCGCACGACCGCCGAGCAGAACGCCGGGAGGTCGTCCGGATTGCGGCTCGAGACCAAGCCGTTGTCGACTACGACTTCTTCGTCGACCACGGTGGCGCCGGCGTTACGCAGGTCGGTGCGAATGCTCGGGTACGAAGTGAGCGTGCGGCCACGCACGACATCGGCTTCGACGAGCGTCCACGGACCGTGACAGATCACCCCGACCGGCTTGCCGGCGCGCACGAAGTCGCCGACGAACCGCACCGCGCCGGAGTCCGTGCGGAGGTTGTCGGGGTTCATCGTGCCGCCGGGCAGCAGCAGCGCGTCGAAGTCGCCGATCGCGACGTCGGCGACCTTGCGGTCGACCGGGAAGCGGTCGCCCTTGTCGATGTCGCCGTTCATCGCCTGGATCTCGCCGGTGTCGAGCGAGACGAGCTCCACCGTCGCGCCCTCGTCGAGGACGGCTTGGCGCGGCTGCTCCAGCTCGACCTGTTCGACACCGTCCGCGGCCAGGATCGCGACGCGGCGGCCTTGCAGTGAATTCGCCATGGGACTTCCTTCGTCGAGATCAATGCTCGAAGGAATTACCCCCTCCGGGGGCGGCCAAACAGGACTCAGCCGGAGCACTCGACGGCCAGCACCGCGATGTCGTCGTGGGCGGAGCTGCCCAGCCAGTCGCGCACCGCCTGGCGCAGCCGCCGCACGACCTCGCGGGCCGGCTTGCCCGCCGCGGCCGTGAGCACCGCGCGCAGCCGGTCGTCGCCGAAGAGCTCGGTCGGGTCGTGGCGGTTGCGGGCCTCGGTGATGCCGTCGGTGTAGAGCAGGCACATGTCGCCGCGCCCGAGCCGCACCTGGGCTTCGGCGAACCGCGCCTGCGGTGAGATCCCGACCAGCGTGCCCGGGACGGTGACCTCTTCGACCTCGCCCGCCCGGCGGACGATCAGCGGCGCCGGGTGCCCGCCGGAGGCCAGCGTCAGGTCGACGCCGCCCTCGACCGGGGTGGCCGTGCCGAGCACGAGGGTGGCGAACCGGCTGCTGCCGCCGGCGATGAGCAGCTCGTTGAGCAGCCGCAGCAGCGTCCGGCCGTCGCGCTCGACCATGGCGAGCGCGGTCAGCGCGTGCCGGACCCGGCCGGTCAGCGCCGCGGCCTCGGCGCCCTTGCCGCAGATGTCGCCGAGCACGAGGAACGCGCTGCCGTCGTCGTGCGGGAGGACGTCGTAGAAGTCGCCGCCGACGGCGAGCACCCCGCCGGCCGGCTCGTACCAGGTCTCGAAGCGGGCGCCGTCGAGCTCGGGCGGGTCGACCGGACGCAGCGTGGTCTCCAGGCCGCGGGTCGCCTCCTCCTGGCGGGCGTAGCGCTGGGCGTTGGCCAGCGCCGTCCCGGCCGCCCTGGCAAACTCACCCACCGCACGGGCCTGCTCGGCGCCGAACTCCGGGTCGGCCCGGCGGCCCAGCAGCAGGGCGCCGGTGACCCCGGCGCTCACGCTCGGGCCGAGCGAAACCACCGTCACCTCGGCGTGCCCGGCCAAGTGGTCGGCGACCGCCGAGGGCAGCGCCGAGACCTCGGCCGCCGGGACCGCGGCCGGCCGGGGTGTCCCGGTGGCCGCGAACGTCGCCGTCAGCACCGGCGCGGCCTGCGCCGGGACCCGCCGGATCCGGCCGTGGCCGTGCGCCGACGGGCGCTCGCAGCTCCACCACTCCCAGCGGCCGCGGGTGGTCGGGAGCAGCACGAAAACCGTGTCGGCCAGCGCGGACGCGGCCAGCTCGGCGATCACGCGCGCGGTGCCGTGGCGCCCGCGGGCGCCGGCGAGCCGGGGCCCCGCCTCGGCCAGGAAGTCGCCGACGTGCCGCTGGGGGACGTCCTCGGCGGGCACCGTCCACGAGTGCCAGCCGCCGGGGAGCGCGCGAATCCGGGCGGGCCGGCGGTGCGCGGCGGCTTCGACGTGCCCGGAGGTCTCGGTGAGCGGGTGCAGGCGCGGCTCGGCGCCCCCGGTCAGCGCGCGGGCCGCCGGGTTCGCCCAGCGCAGCACGCCGTCGGCGTCGGCCAGGAACACCGCGTCACGAACGTCTTCGAGCACCGCCCGCCCGAACGCGTCGAAGCCCGGCGGCGCGTCCTCACCGGTCATCGGTGGCAGGGCCGCCGACGCCGGAGCCGGACGTGACACCATGCACGGACCTCCTGCCTCCGGACTGCTGTCGCACGGTTACCGCGTGAGCGGGCGGACTGGCTCGAAGTGTAGGGCGAATCATGACACGCTGGGTCGGAGACCATGGCTGGCGCATGCGTGGTGGAGAGGGTCGGCACACATGACAACGGAATCCCAGAGCGAGGCAGCGGCGCTGGAGCGGCTGCTCGTGGCGGTGCGGGATCTCGGGGACGGCAACTTCCGCCGGCGGCTCGTCCCGCACGGCGACGGCATCTCGGCCCAGCTCGCGGTCGCGTTCAACGACATCGCCGAACGCAACCAGCGGCTCGTCAGCGAGCTGCTGCGGGTGCGCGCGGCGGTCGGCCAGGACGGCAGGCTCAGCGAGCGGCTCGAAGCCGAGGTCGGCCCGGGCGGCTGGACCACGGCCGTCGACAGCGTCAACGGCCTGGTCGAGGACCTCACGCGGCCGACGATAGAGCTCGACCGGGTGCTCGGCGCCGTCGCCGACGGTGACCTCTCCCAGCCGATGACCATGACGCTGGACGGCCGTCCGCTGCAGGGCGCGTACGCCACGCTGGCGAAGACGGTCAACGGCCTCATCGCGCAGCTGTCGCGCTTCGCCGCCGAAGTGACGAGGCTCTCCCGCGAGATCGCGGGTGAGGGACGTCTCGGCGGCCAGGCGGTCGTCCCGGGCGTGTCCGGCACCTGGCGAGATCTGACCGACTCGGTCAACTTCATGGCCGACAACCTCACCGAGCAGGTCCGCAACATCGCCCAGGTCACCACCGCCGTCGCGCGCGGCGACCTGACCCAGAAGATCAACGTCGACGCCCGCGGCGAGATCCTCGAGCTCAAGAACACCATCAACACGATGGTCGACCAGCTTTCGTCGTTCGCCGACGAGGTCACCCGCGTCTCCCGCGAGGTCGGCTCAGACGGCAAGCTCGGCGGCCAGGCCCAGGTCGCGGGCGTCGCCGGCACCTGGCGCGACCTCACCGACTCGGTCAACCAGATGGCCGACAACCTCACCGAGCAGGTCCGCGGGATCTCACTGGTGGCGACCGCGGTGGCCACCGGCGACCTGACGAAGAAGATCGACGTCGACGCCCGCGGCGAGATCCTGCAGCTCAAGAACACGCTCAACACGATGGTCGACCAGCTCTCGGCGTTCGCCGGCGAGGTCACCCGCGTGGCGCGTGAAGTCGGCTCCGAGGGCAAGCTCGGCGGGCAAGCCGAGGTGGCCGGCGCGGCCGGCACGTGGCGCAGCCTGACCGACTCGGTCAACGGCATGGCCGACAACCTGACCGACCAGGTCCGCAACATCTCCCACGTGACCACAGCCGTGGCGAAGGGCGACCTGACGCAGAAGATCACCGTCGACGCGCGCGGCGAGATCCTCGAGCTCAAGACGACCATGAACACGATGGTCGACCAGCTCTCGGCCTTCGCCGACGAAGTCACCCGCGTCGCCCGCGAAGTCGGCACCGAGGGGCAGCTGGGCGGGCAGGCGCAGGTCCCCGGCGTCGCCGGCACCTGGCGCGACCTCACCGGGTCCGTGAACTTCATGGCGAACAACCTGACGACTCAGGTCCGCAACATCGCCCAGGTCGCGACGGCCGTCGCGCGCGGTGACCTGACGCAGAAGATCGCCGTGGACGCCCGAGGCGAGATCCTCGAACTCAAGACCACGCTGAACACGATGGTCGACCAGCTCTCGGCCTTCGCCGACGAAGTCACCCGCGTCGCCCGCGAGGTGGGTACCGAAGGCAAGCTCGGCGGCCAGGCCACCGTGCCCGGCGTCGCCGGGACCTGGAAGGACCTCACCGACAACGTCAACTTCATGGCGAACAACCTGACCGACCAGGTCCGGAACATCGCCACGGTGACGTCGGCGGTCGCGAAGGGCGACCTGACGCAGAAGATCTCGGTCGACGCGCGCGGCGAGATCCTCGAACTCAAGACCACGCTCAACACGATGGTCGACCAGCTCTCGGCGTTCGCGGACGAAGTCACCCGCGTCTCCCGCGAAGTCGGCACCGAAGGCAAGCTCGGCGGCCAGGCCACGGTCCGCGGTGTCGCGGGCACGTGGAAGGACCTGACCGACAACGTCAACGTCATGGCCACGAACCTGACCGACCAGGTGCGCAGCATCGCCACGGTGGCGACCGGCGTGGCGAACGGCGACCTGTCGAAGAAGATCTCCATCGAGGCGCAGGGCGAGGTCGCGGCGCTGGCCGAGACGCTCAACGGCATGGTCGAGACGCTGCGCGCGTTCGCCGACGAGGTCACCCGCGTTTCGCGCGAGGTCGGCACCGAAGGCATCCTCGGCGGTCAGGCGCGGGTGCCCGGCGTGGCCGGGACCTGGAAGGACCTCACCGAGAACGTCAACTTCATGGCGCACAACCTGACCAGCCAGGTGCGCAACATCTCGCAGGTCACCACGGCCGTCGCGCGCGGCGACCTGACGAAGAAGATCGACGTCGACGCCCGCGGCGAGATCCTCGAGCTCAAGACCACGATGAACACGATGGTCGACCAGCTCTCGGCGTTCGCCTCGGAGGTCACGCGTGTCGCGCGCGAGGTCGGCACCGAGGGCAAGCTCGGCGGTCAGGCCGAGGTCGACGGCGTGTCCGGCACCTGGCAACGGCTCACCGAGAGCGTGAACCAGCTGGCCGGGAACCTGACGACGCAGGTCCGCGCGATCGGCCAGGTGGCCACCGCGGTGACCGCGGGCGACCTGACCCGGCACATCACCGTGGACGCCTCCGGCGAGCTGGCGGACCTCAAGGACAACATCAACCAGATGATCGCGAACCTCAAGGAGACGACGAGGACCAACCGCGAGCAGGACTGGCTGAAGACGAACCTGGCGCAGCTGTCGGGCCGGATGCAGGGCCACCGCGACCTCGCGTCGGTGGCGGCGTTGATCCTGTCCGAGCTGGCCCCGCTGGTCCGCGCGCAGCAGGGCGCGTTCTTCCTGGCCCGCGACGACGACCGCGACGGCACGGTGCTGGAGTGCATCGCCGCGTACGGCCTCGCGCAGTCCCGCGCCGGCCTGCGGTTCGCGCTCGGCGAGTCGCTGATCGGGCAGGCCGCGGTCGACCACCGCACGATCCTCGTCCACAACGCACCGCCGGAGTACGCGCTGGTGTCGTCCGGCCTCGGGTCGGCGTCGCCGGTGAACCTGATCGTGCTGCCGGTGCTGTTCCAGGGCGAGGTGCTCGGGGTGCTGGAGCTGGCGTCGGTCAACGAGTTCAGCACGGTGCACCAGGACCTGCTGGAGCAGCTGCGGCACACCATCGGCGTCAACGTGAACACGATCCTGTCGAACTCGCGCACGGAAGCGCTGCTGACGGAGTCGCAGCGGCTGGCCCAGGAGCTGCGCGCCCGGTCCGAGCAGCTGCAGGCCCAGCAGGGCGAGCTGCGGCGGTCCAACACGGAGCTGGCCGAGAAGGCGGCCCTGCTGGCCCAGCAGAACCGCGACATCGAGGTCAAGAACAGCGAGATCGAGCAGGCGCGCCAGGAGCTGGAGGAGCGCGCCGGGCAGCTGACGGTGGCGTCGCAGTACAAGACCGAGTTCATGGCGAACATGTCGCACGAGCTGCGGACGCCGTTGAACAGCGCGTTGATCCTGGCGAAGCTGCTGTCGGAGAACCCGGAAGGGAACCTGACGGAGAAGCAGATCCAGTTCGCGAAGACGATCTACGCGGCGGGGTCGGACCTGCAGCAGCTGATCAACGACATCCTGGACCTGGCGAAGGTCGAAGCGGGCCGGCTCGACCTGCAGATGACCGACATCACGCTGCCGGAGCTGGTGGACTACGTCGAGTCGCTGTGCCGCCCGCTGACGGCGGACAAGGGACTGGAGTTCGCGGTCCACATCGATCCCCCGGTGCCGGGCAGCGTCCACACCGACGAGCACCGTCTCCAGCAGGTCCTGCGCAACCTGCTTTCGAACGCGGCGAAGTTCACCGACGAAGGCGGCGTCCGCCTGCACATCAGGGCGGCGGACCCGGCGGAGGTCGAACAGGAGGCACTCCGCAACGCGCCGGGCATCATCGCGTTCGCCGTCGAGGACACCGGCATCGGCATCCCGGAGGAGAAGCTGGCGGTGATCTTCGAGGCGTTCCGCCAGGCGGACGGCACGACGAGCCGCAAGTACGGCGGCACGGGCCTGGGCCTGAACATCAGCCAGCAGCTGACGGAGCTGCTGGGCGGCGAGCTCCGGGTGGTGAGCGAGCCGGGCGTGGGATCGACGTTCACGCTGTACCTCCCGGTGGCGGCGGCCAACCTGGTGGACCCGGCGGTGACGGCCCTGTCGTCCCCGCGGCTGCCGCCGGTCCCGAGCACGGTCCTGGTGGCGGCGCCGGACGTGACCCCGAAGCGCTTCCACGGCGAGAAGGTCCTGATCGTCGACGACGACCTGCGCAACGTGTTCGCGCTGGCCGCGGTCCTGGAGCAGGCGGGCCTGGAGGTGGTCTACGCGGAGACGGGCGTGGACGGCATCCGGGCCCTGGAGCGCAACGAGGACACGGCGCTGGTGCTGATGGACGTGATGATGCCGGAGCTGGACGGCAACGCGACGATCGCGGCGATCAGGGCGGAAGCGGCCAACGCGGACCTGCCGGTGATCGCGGTCACGGCGAAGGCCACCCCGGAGGACCGGGCGAGGACGTTGGCGAGCGGCGCGGACGACTACATCACGAAGCCGGTGGACACGGACAAGCTCCTGGACGTGATCGCAACATCCCTGGAGGCGGACGCGGCCTCAACCCCGGCGGCCTTCGACACAGATGGAGCGGGTGACGGGAATCGAACCCGCGTAGCTAGTTTGGAAGACTAGGGCTCTACCATTGAGCTACACCCGCGTGCCCCCGTCGGTACCCGGGTGCGAAGTCAGCTTAGCGTGACCCGCTAGGCTGATCACACACCCCCCTGGGGGTGTCACGGGATGTGGCGCAGCTTGGTAGCGCATCCGCTTTGGGAGCGGAGGGTCGCAGGTTCAAATCCTGTCATCCCGACTCATGGGGCTGGACCTTCGGGTCCAGCCCGTCACCATCAGTACCTCGGCGGCGGCGGTGAGCTCACGGCGCTTCGTGGCACCACTCTTTCGTGCCGGAGTCGGCGGCGGCCTCCGCCGCCCGCAGCAGGTCGTCACTCATCCTCAAAGCCTGTTTCTGAATCCGGTTGTTACAAGCCGCAGTGGTACCACTGGTGTGCTCGGTTTCGGAGTGTGGTGCGGGGGTGGGGATGGTCTCTCGGTCGCGTGTTTTTTCTCGTCTGGTGACGGCAATGGCGATGGCATCGGGGTATGTCGCGGTGCATTTGCTGGTAACGGTGGGGGTGGCCGGGTGGGTGGTGGTGTGTTGGGCGGCGCCGGCGGCGGCGCTGGGGATGGTGGCGTGGCGGTTGCGATGTCGGCGACGGGCCGGTGCGACGGAGGTCGCGGCGCTGGTCGCCCGGTTCGTTTCGCCCCGGCCGTGGTGGTGGCGGCCGGTGTTCGTGGTGGGTGAAGGAGCGGGTGTCACGTTGCTGGCTGCGGGCTTCGTCGCGGTCGCGACGGTGCAGCGGCGGAGCGCGGAGTTGCCGGTGATGACGCAGCTGGTGGGGTTGCCGTGTGGCCTGGCCGTGGCGGGCGCGGGTTTCGTCTTGACGCGTTTCTGCCGTCCGCGGGCAGCGCGTGCTGCCGCGCAGGCAGTGCTGGCTGACGGTCGTGCGCCGGTGCTGTATCTGCGGAGTTTCGCCGACGACGCGGCCACGACCCAGGTCGATGACGGGATGATTCCGCTGCTGCATTCGCGGGAGGAGCAACTGGCGGCGGCGCTGGGCGCTCTCGGGCCGGTGATCGCGGTGGGGCGGCCGGGGCAGCCGCTGCCACAGCTTGGGGCGGCGCGGTTCTCGTTGCCGCTGGACGACTGGCAGGACACGGTGCGGGAGTTGATGGGTTTGTCCCGGCTGATCGTGCTGAGCCTGGGCGCGGGCGAGGGGTTGTGGTGGGAGGTGCGGCAGGCTCGGGCCACCCAGCCGCCGCGGAAGCTGATGCTGCTGCTGCCGGGCCGGTCACCTCAGGTGGCCGAGCGGCTGGCTGCGGTCGTGCCGGATCTGCCACGGCTGGACGACGTCGCCGGGGCCGATCCCTGGGTTCGCGCAGTCGTGGTGTTCGGTACCGGGTGGGTGCCGCGGATGTATCCGGTGGGCCCCAGAACCCGGCGCGGCGTGATCGCCCGGCGCGCTGCGCACGCCATGGCTCCCTACGATCTGCGCACCGACGCCCAGTTCGTGGGCCGGGCCATGACCGCAGCGCTGGCGTCGGTGGGGATCCGCGCGCCGCTGATGGGCCAACGGGCGCGTCTGTCGCTGGCGACATCGCTATGGCAGGGCGGCAAGCTGCTCACGATCACGGGCCTGCTCATCTGGCTGGCGATCCGGGTGCTGCAGTGGTTCGGGCTCGGGTAACCCGCCGCGGACCGTGACGCCCTCCGGGGCGGGAAATCAGCCGTTCGGACGATATCCGGGAACTGGTGGCCGTCACTTTTCTGATAGCGGTCGTGGGAGGACGGCAGCCGCCGCGACGACGAGGGAGGCACGCCGTGGACGGTGCACCAGAAGACGGCGCACCTGGGGAGGGCCCGGACCTGGTGGTGCGGCCGCTTGGCGGTCGGGCCGCCGCCGCCGCGGCGCTGATCGTGGTGGATCTCGCGCAATCGCTGTCGGTGACCGTCAGCAATTGGCGCGACCATGGGGTCGCCCGTGACTACCTGGCGGGCCGGGCGACCGATACCGACCTGGTCACCGTCGATTCCGATTTCCTGGGGGTGCTGACGAAGTCCTGGTGGCCGGGACTGCTGACGTGGACTGCGGCCGGAGTGGCGTTTCTGGTGTGGTTGTGGCGGGCGCGGGTGAACTCCGAAGTGCTCGCCGGGAGCGCGGTGCACCGCCGGCGGCGGGGATGGGTGGTCGGCGCCTGGATGGCCCCCGTGGTCAACCTGTGGTTCCCCTACGTTGTCGTGGCCGACGTGTGGCGAGCCACCGCTGCCCGCCACACCTGCGTCGACGAGCCCGGCGTTCCCTCGCGGCCCGGTACCGGGTTCGTTGTCGCCTGGTGGGCGTCGTTCGTGCTGTTCGGCTACCTCAGACCGATCGAAGTGCGGCTGATCGCGAACAGAACCACAGAGCAGGACTTCCTCGACGTCGCAAACCTGACCACCGCGCTCATGGCGCTCTGGGCTACCGCCGGCGTGCTGGCCATCCTCGTCATCCGGAGGATCACCACCTGGCAGACCGCGCCTGCCGCCGACGGCGCCCTTGCGGCCACCCCAGCCCAGCCCGAGCTGGACGGGAGCCCCGGCCGGCCGGAAACCCGGATCACCGCCTCCGCGCCGGCCGTTCCAGGCCGGGCCCGGGGTTTGCGGGCGCCGATCGTGGTGGGTATCGGCATCGCCGCCGTCGCCGCTGTTACCGTCGTCGCGCTGGTGGCCGCCTCCACCGGAGAAGAGCCCAGCATCATGGTGGAAAGCACCATCAGCCCCACCAAGCCAGCAAGCACACCCACCCACACGTCATCGGCCACCGCCAAGTTCAGCCCGGCCGACCTGGACTCGATCAGGACCGACCCGACGCCCCCCACCGCATCGGCGTTGCTGCCGGAATCCTTCACCGACGACAACGGCGTGTCCTACCACCGCGGCAGCGACGGCATTCGCGACTGCTCGCACACCGCCTCCGACCACACCATCAGACTTGCCCTCGGCAACGGCGGCTGCACCTCCGCCGTGGTCGGCACTTACGTCGACGACGCCGGGGACATCCTCGTCGCGGTCACCGTCCTGCCCTTGTCCGACGACCAGGCCGCCACCACCGCTTACGACCGCGTGTCCGGTCGCGACGTCGACGACTGGAGCATGTGGTGTCCCCAGCAAGGCCCCGGATCCCAGGTCTGTGACCATGAGACCAGCGACGCCCGCAAAAGCGGCTACACCGTGCGCGAGCACCGCTACATCATCGCCACGACCGCCCTTTACATCAGCCTCGCCCGAGAAACCGGTCAGGACGACCGGCTCGACGCCGCCGCGCGCCAAGCCGCACGCGACGCCGGACCGCTCAACTACCCGGGCAACCGCTGACACAGCCACACGGGTGAGGAGCCACAGCCCCGAACCAACGGTCGGCCGGGGCCGGTCACCGGCGGGCGCCCGCACCGGATCAGCTGATCAGCGCAGCGAACCCGACGCCGTAAGCCGCGGCGAAAAAGCGGCACCCACTGCTCGACATGGGTCGGCGGCAGATAGAGACGCCAATCGTGGCCCGCACCTCTCGCTTGCTGCTATGCCTGTTCGCCCCGGTCTGAGACTCGCCGGCCGAAACGGCCGCCGAGACCGAAGAAGGGCAACGCATCCGCCGACTCCCATTGGGGCACCGCCCGCCTGAGTTCTCCGATCCCGGCTCGCCCCGCTCGCCGCAAAGGGTTCCCCCGTGTCGCGTGCCACGTGCGGAGGGCCTCCGCGGCAAAGTCGCGCTCAGCGGGGCATCCCGTCAGCCATCGTGCCCTCACGGGGTGACCACGTGACGACCAGCAGTGATGTCCTCATGGGGTCCCGCGACTGTGAGTCGGAAGCGTGGGGAGGCGACGCCGACGTGGTGTTCGACGCGGACGTTATGCGGCAGCAGGCCGCAGAGCTGGATGCCGAGCTCGAGCAGGTCCGCTTCTCCGGACGATCCCGGGACGGCGCCGTGACCGCGGTCGTGACCGGTCATGGCCGGCTGTTCGACCTCACCGTCAGCCCCGCCGTGCTGCGGAGCTCCCATCCGCAGATCATCGGGCCCGACGTGGTCGAGGCTGTGTCCGCGGCGCGCCGGGCCGCTGCCGGGGTCTCGGTCGCGAAGATGTGCGCCGTCCTCGACCTCAAGCCGGGAGCCAGCCACCCATGAACCGCCGTGCCGCAGCTGCAGGCGTCGCCGTCTTGGCGCTCGCCGTCATCACGAGCTGCTCGCCCAGCCCGCCGCCCGCGCCGACGGAGCCGTCGATGGACGTGCCACCGATCCCCGGCACCGGGCTCGCCGGCACCGCCCGCTTCCGCGCCGACCCCTGCTCCGCGGTCACCGTCGAACAGCTCAACAGCCTCGGGTTCACCGGCGGCGACCGCAGCGTCGACGGCAACCGCTGCGTCACCAAGTTCGGTCCCGTCGCCAGCGTTGACACCGTCAACCGCGACAACAGCCTCCGCACGCTCTACCTCGAGCACGCCCGCGGCCACGACACCGGCAACCACTGGGAACCCATCACCATCGACACCGTCCACCCCGCCGTCATCGTCACCGTCGACGACAACGTCCCCAGCAAACAAGCCGACGGCCCCCTCGGCTGCACCCTCGCCCTCGCCGCCGACGACAGCACCCTCATCTACATCACCGCCGCCACCTACGACAAACCCGAAGCCGGCCCCTGGCAACACGACCCTTGTGGCGCAGCACAAAAGATCGCCGAGGTTGCCGCGCGAAACCTGAGGACCTGATGTGGTGTAAGCCGCGATCGGGCACGGAACGTCCAAATGCGGTCCCTCGGCGGCAGCTCGGGTGATCGTCCTTCTTCGGTTACCTTTCGGTTCGGCACGAGGGACCCCGAGACGGCGAGGGGCTCGGCCCGGCGTTGCCGGACGCTGTGCCAGGTCACCGAAACCGGCCCGAGACGAGCGGGCCCGGAACGGCCCGCGAGGACTCCCCACCGGTGCAGCGGGCGCTCAGGTCCCCCGAAGCCGTGTGCTTGCTCGGCCGGCGCTCGCTCGAGAGCAGGCCGGGTGCCGTCGCCGAGGCCTTGGGCGAGACGGCTGCTTCGCGACGCAGGGATCCCGCGAGCCGGGCCGACTCCGACGCAGCGTCGACGACGGAGGCGAGCCGCCCGGCCCGCCGGAACCGGGCGGATGACCTGCGGCTCTCACCCTCTTCCGCGGGCTCGGCCACAGCTACGAAACCGCCAACACGCTCGACAACCTGGGCCATCCCCACCGAGCACTCGGCCGGCACGACCTGGCCCGCACCGCATGGCGGCAGGCACTCGAGCTTTACCGGGGCCAGCAGCGCACCGTGGACGCAGCGCGTCGAAGAGCAACTCGACGTGACTCGAGGACCAGCGGAGTGGCCGCCGGGGGTTCGGCGGCCGCCCCTTTCACTCAATGGCCGTACGCCACCAGCGTGTTCGTTGCCGGGACCACCAGCAGGCCGCCGCCGGCGGCCAGGCCCGTCAGGGGCTGGGACACGTTCTGCTCGTCCGGGTCCGCGATCGGGGCACCTACGTTGGTGGACCAGACCGGCTCACCCGTGGCGCCGTTCAACGCCCACAGCTGGCCCGTGCGGGAACCCACGTACACGTAGCCGTTCACCACGATCGGCGCCGACGACAGTTCGTTGTCGCCCGTGAACGTCCAGCGGGACTCCAGTGTTCGGCTGTGGCGCTCCTTCAACACGCCGTTGTCGACGAAGTAGCCCTGGTGGCCGTCGAAAGCCGGGGCCGGGGTTGCGCCGTTCGAGGCTTCGTACGTGCCGCGGACCGAGCCGTCCGTGAGGTTGAGGACCGAGGGTGTGGTCAGCGACGAGTTGCGGATCCAGAGGCCGCCGTCCGCGACCACCGGGGTTCGGCCGCCGCCGCCCGAACAGCCTGTCGAACGGTGCCAGATCGGTGCGCCCGCTTTGGGCTCGAACGCGTAAGTCTGTTCGCACGCATAGGAAACGTAGACGCCGTTCGCCGTGACGGCCGGGGAGCTTTCGTCGCCGTTCGCGACGCCCTGGGTCCAGCGCACCGCTCCCGTTGCCGCGTCCACCGCGTACACCGTGCCGCCGGAGCCCGCTCCGGCGGTGTAGACCACGCCGGCGGCGAACGTGGGTGGTGAAGTGAACGAGTACTGGCCGGGCATCCGGGCCGACCAGAGCTGCGCGCCCGTCGCCGGGTTGAACGCGCTCAGCACGCCGTCGAAGTTCTGCGCGTAGAGCCGGCCGCCGCCGTACGCCAGCGCCGACCACCAGTACGTGCCGCCCAGGCTGACCGGCGCCCAGGCGTCTTCACCCGTCGACGCCTGGAAAGCGTGCAGGATCGTGCCGTACCCCGTCGGCGACGCCGACGTGACGAACACCCGGCCACCCGCGACGACCGGGTACGACACGCGGCCGCCCAGGTCACGCGACCACTTGCGGTCGAGCGGCGGCGCCGCCACCCCGGAGCCGACCAGCGTGCCGTCGTGCCGGGCGTCGACCTGGTAGGTCACCGAGACGCCGACCTGCGCCGCCTCGGCGGCCGGCGCCACGAACCCGGCCACCGGCAGGACGGCGCCGATCAGCGCCACGACAGTTCTTCGGAAGTTCACTCGCGTTCCCCTCAGCTCAACCCCGCCGCGGCAGGGCGCGCGAGGCGGGCCGGCCCCCGGATCCGGTGGCCCGCAACCCATCCCCACTGAACTCCGACCCTAGCGAGGGGGTCCGACAATTTCGGACCGTCGCGGCGTTTCATGAACAACTGTCCCGTTCGCCGGGATCCGCGCCAGCCACGCGGCCAGCGTCGAGGCGAGCAGCTCCGGCTGCTCCTCCGGCGTGTGGTGCCCGGCCGCCACCGGGTGGTGCACCACCTCCAGCGACGCGAACGTCTCCGCCATCCACTCGATCATCGGTGGCGTGAGCATCGTGTCGAACGCCGGCTCGAACGTGATCAGCAGCTTCGGCACCTCCGGTGACGACGCCAGCCAGCCGTCGAACGCTTCGATCCGCGACACCACGTCGGCCGGCGAACCGCCCAGGGGCATCGAGCGGGCCCACCGCAGCAACGGAATCCGCGACTCCTCGGTCGGGTACAGGCGGGCGTACTCCGCCGGGAGCGAGGCGAGGAACTCAGGGATCAGGGACTCGCCCGCCTTGAACGCGCGGAACACCGCCGCGCCCACCGGCGGGAACTCCTCCCACGTCATCGGCTTCAGGACCGCTTCGGTGAACGCCAGTCCGCGGACCCGCGAAGGGTGCCTGGACGCCCAGTCCGCGGCCAGCGCGCCACCCCAGTCGTGGCCGACCAGGACCACGTCTTCCAACGACAACGCGTCGAACCATTCGTCGAGGTGACGGGCGTGGTCGTCGAACGAGTAGTCGCTGGAAAGCCTCGGTGAGTCGCCCATGCCGATCAGGTCCGGGGCCAAGCGGCGGCCGGGCAGCAGCGGCATCACGTTGCGCCACAAGTACGACGACGTCGGGTTGCCGTGCAGGAACACCACCGGCGCGCCCGCGCCCGCTTCGCGGTGGAAGAGGTTCACTTGAACGCCACCGCATTTCGCGCCGCCCACTCGGCGAACGGGCGCGGCGGCCGGCCCAGCACCCGCTCGACGTCCGGGCTCACCCGCCGCTCCGACGGCACCGGCGCGCCCAGGATGTCCAGCGTCGAGTCCGCGATTTCCCGCGGCATGAACGACAACAGCCCGGAAAGCGCCTCCGCGCGCGTCTGCGGGACGAACCGCACCGGCTCTCCCACCGCCTCGCCGATCGCCGCCGCCTGATCGCGCGGGGAGACCGGAGCGGGACCCGTCAGTTCGTACGTCCGGCCCGCGTGCGAGTCGTCCGTCAGCACGGCGGCCGCCACCGCGGCGATGTCCGCGGGGTCGATCACCGGCAAGGCCACGTCCTCGAACGGCGCCGCGAGCGTCCGCGACGCGCGGACGCTTTCCGCCCACTGCAAGGCGTTCGACGCGAACCCGGCCGGCCGCAGGATCGTCCACCCCGGGCCCGAGGCGCGCACCGCGTCCTCGAAGACGGCGGGGTGCCGACCCGTGCCGACCCCCTGCGACGACAACAGCACGACCCGCGCCCCGGCGGCCAGCGACAGCACCGGTTCCAACGGCCCCCGGAAATCCCCCGGCAGCAGCAAGAACACCGCCGACGCGCCCTCGAAGGCCGGACGCAACGACGACGCGTCCGACAAGTCACCCGCGAGCGGCCCCCGGCGGGACACCGCCCGCACTTCTTCCCCCGCCGCCGTCAAAGTCTCGACGAGCGGTCTGCCGACATTTCCCGTGGCTCCCGTGACAACGATCATGGGAACGACGCTACATTCCTGCGTATAGTAGGTACCTAGAGGAAAGTATTGGCTGGAGGACCGAAAGTGACCGGAACCACACCCGAGCTCGCCTGCCCGATCGCGCCGGTCGTCGACATCGTCTTCAGCCGGTGGACCACGCCGATCCTGTGGGCGCTCAACGAATACGGGCGCCAGCGGTTCGTCGAACTCCAGCGCAGCATCGCCACGATCACCCCGAAGGTGCTGACCCAGCGACTGCGGCAGATGGAGCGCGACGGCTTGATCACGCGGACCTACCACGCCGAGGTCCCGCCGCGGGTGGAGTACGAGATCAGCGAGCTCGGGCGCAGCCTCGGCCCGTTGTTCGCGAGCCTCGCGGACTGGTCACCCAACCTCGACAAGGTCGAAGCGGCGCGTCAGGCTTACGACGACCGTTCGCGCGGCTCCGCCAAGCTTTAGGGTGAAACGTCCAAGTAGTCCAGGTTCGCCGGGCCGTCGGCCGTGGTCGCCGTGAGCCGGACCGTGTGCGGCCCCGCTGACAACACCAAGGACCTCACGACGGTGCGCCACGTCGTCCAGGCGCCGGTCGCCGGGAACGGGACCCCGGTCGCGACCACCACGCCGTCGACCGTGATGTCCACCGGGCGCGCGGCCGCCGTGCCGTTCGCGTAGCCGAACGTCAGCGTCGACGCCGGCCCGGTCACCTGCCACTCGACGGAGCTGCCGACCGCATTCGCGCCGTTCGCGAAGCCGGTTCCCGAGAAGCCCGCGTGGTTCGAGTCGATCGTGCCGCCCGCGGAAAGCGTCGCCGCCTCGGCTTCGTAACGGGAAGCACCCGAAGACAGGCGGTAAACCACCGTCGCGTGCGAAGGCACCGAAGCGCTGATCGCGCCCGAGGTGACACGGGAAGCCTTGCTCCACAGGTCTTTCAGCGTGTACGAAGACGCGCTGCCGATGCCGGTCGCCGACGCGGTGGTGCTGATCGTCGCCGTCGAGGCGGTCTCGTTGGACAGCGCCACCGCGCGGTCGCCGTTCGCCAGGACCTTGCTGTAGACCACCAGACCGCCGTTCGAGCTCAGCACGGTCGCCTGCTTGCCCAGCGGGTCCTGGTCGAGCGCGATCACGTCGGTGTTCTCGAGGATCGCGAAGTGCTCGGCCGACACCTTCCGCAGGTCGCTGCCGATGAGCAGGGGCGCCGCCATCATCGCCCAGAGGCTGAAGTGCGTGCGGTACTCGGTGGTGGTCATGCCGCCGTTGCCGACCTCCAGCATGTCCGGGTCGTTCCAGTGCCCGGGTCCGGCGTACTGCGCGAGACCGCGGTTGGCCTGCGCCTTGCCGATCATGCTCGACCACTTGTCGGAGATGTCGCCGGTGGTGCGCCACAGGTTCCCGACCGGGGCGGCCCACGTCCACGGCTTGTTCTGCCCCCATTCGCAGATCGAGTACGCGATGGGCCGGCCGGACTTCGCGAGCGCGTCGCGCATCGCCTTGTAGCGCTGCTGCGCGTCGACGCCTTGGTTGTTGCAGTTGTCGTACTTCAGGTAGTCGACACCCCAGGAGGCGAAGAGGTTCGCGTCCTGCTGCTCGTGGCCGAGGCCGCCGGGGAAGCCGGCCTTGTTGCACGTCTTCGTGCCGGCGCTGGTGTAGATGCCGAACTTCAGGCCCTTCGCGTGGACGTAGTCGGCGAGCGCCTTGATGCCGTGCGGGAAGCGCGCCGGGTCCGGGACGAGCTCGCCCTGCGCGTTCCGATCCGGCAGCGCCCAGCAGTCGTCGATGTTGACGTAGGTGTAGCCCACGTCCTTGAGGCCCTTCGCCACGAAGATGTCGGCGATACCTCGGATCATCGTCTCGTTGAAGTCGGCCTTGCACTGGGTGGAGTTCCAGTTGTTGAACCCCATCGGCGGTGTGCGCAGGAGGCCGTTCTCGAGCGCGGACGCCGGAGTCTGGCTCAGGACGGTGCCGCCGGCCGCGAGCGCGAACGCGGCGGCCGCGACCACCGTGCGCCGGAAGAAGGACATACTTGCTCCCTGGTGAAGACATCGGAGGTCTACACCAGTTAGTAAAGAGTCCTGCCTAACCGGAGGTCAAGAGATCATGTATCAGATATGAAATTGGGTTTCCGCTGGCCGGGACGCTATTCGCTCACCTGCCGCGCCGTCGCCATCGCGCGTTCGGTCTCCCAGAACGCCCGCATCGACCGGATCAGCCCGTCTTCGCCGACGCGGTAGACGAACACGCCGTCGGTGTCGACGCGGTAGCCGCCCGGCAGGTACGTCGTGATCGTGCCGACGTTGGCGCACTCGTCGCCCGCCGCGTGCGAGTCGCGGATGGTGAACTCGAAGCGCTCGACGTTCCCGATCGTCTTGTCCCAGAACGCGCTGATCCCGTCGGGGCCGTGGTGCCCCTTGCCCTCTTCGTCGAAGAACGACGGCCCGACCGGGTCTTCGACCACCGCGTCCGGCGCGAACAACGCCAGCCACGCCTGCTTGTCCCCCGCCGTCACCGCGGTCATCGACGCGAACGCCGCGCGCCGCGCCGGCGGCTGCTCCGCCGCGGTGTCCCAGCTGACCTGCACGCCCACGCCCGTCACTCCTCGAACTTGTCGATGATCTCGGCCCCGAACCTGCGGATCGCTTCGAGCTTCGGCTCGACCGGCGCGTCGAACCCGACGCCGTCGAACACCCACGGCATGGTGATGATGTCGGTGACGCCCACCGCGGCCTGCTCGCGGTAGCCGTCGAGACCGAACTTGTCGATGCAGACGGCCTGGTACTCGAACGGGTCGTCGGCGCGGCCGCGCTCGGCCAGCAGCTCCTTGAGCCGGGCGATGGTGTCGCGCAGCTCTTCGAGCTTCATCATCGCCGACGACCAGCCGTCGGCGACCCGGGCGGCACGCTTCAGCGCGACCTCGGTGTGGCCGCCGATGTAGAACGGCACGCGCGACGGCGGCGCCGGGCTCATCTGGATCTTGTCGAAGTCGTAGAACTCGCCGTGGTACTCGACCATGCCGCCGTCGAGGATCAGCCGGAGCACGTCGATGGCCTCGTCGACGCGCTTGCCGCGGCGCTCGAACGGCACCCCGCAGTACTCGAACTCCTGCGGCAGCCAGCCGACACCCAGGCCGAGCCCGAAGCGGCCGCCGGTGAGCACCGACGCCGACCCGACCTGACGCGCCAGCAGCACCGGGTTGCGCGAACCGAGCTTCAGCACGGAGGTGTAGAAGTTGATGCGGCTGGTGACCGCGCCCATCGACGCGGTCGCGACGAGCGGGTCCACCCACGGGGTCTCCCCGGTCCAGAAGCGGCTGCCGTCGGGGGTGTACGGGTAGTCCGTGTCCACCGTTTCGGCGTAGAAGAGCGAGTCCGGCAGGGCGATGGAGGCGAAGCCGGCCTCTTCGGCGGCCCGGGCGAGCTCGCCCAGCTGATCGAGGGGGTTCATCGCGATCGACAGGGTGAACTTCATGGCCGAACTATAACGTGTTCTAGTTCTCTCGGCCACCGCGCGCGGTGTGCCGGGTCACTCGCCGGGAACCCTCCGCGTAACGTCCGCGTTGTCCGAATCAAAGGTGACTTCCGGTCACCGAGCCCCGAACTTCTGGGAGTGGTCCATGGGCACCGCGATCTTCCTGATCGTGCTCGTCGTCGTGATCGTCGGTGGCGGCCTGTATTTCTCGCGGCAGCGGGCCGCGGCCCGGCAGCGGGAGCTCGACGACGCCAAGGCCGACGCGCGGCGCCTGGTCGAGCGGCTCGGCGGGCAGGTCCTCAACCTCAGCGGCAACGACACCGCGTCGATGCAGGCGATGGCCGACGCCGCCGAGCGCTACAACGCGGCCGGCTCGCAGATGGAGCAGGCGCGCACGATCGAACAGGCCCGGCTGGTCAAGGACACCGCGGTCGAGGGCCTCTACTACGTCCGCGCCGCGCGGGTCGCGATGGGCATGGACCCCGGCCCGCAGCTGCCGGAGGAGGCCGAGCGCGAGCGCGCCGGCAAGGTCACCGAGCGCCGCGACGTCGACGTCGAGGGCCAGCACTACGCCGCTTCGCCGGACGCCGGGCAGGACACGCCGTACTACTACCCCGGCGGCCGCGTGGCCGGGCGGCCGGTGCCGCAGGGCTGGTACAGCGAGCCGTGGTGGAAGCCCGCGCTCGTGGCCGGCGCCTGGGGGCTCGGGTCGATGTTCCTGTTCAGCGCGATGTTCTCCGGCATGGGCGGCATCGCCAGCGCCTCGGCCTGGGAGTCGGGCTACGACGCGGGCCAGCAGGACGCCCTGGAGTCCGGCGACATGGGCGGTGACGGCGGCGACGGCGGAGGCGACTTCGGCGGCGGCGACGGAGGCGGCGACATGGGTGGCGGCGACTGGGGCGGCGGCGGTTTCGACGGCGGCGGCTTCGATGGTGGCGGCTTCGACGGCGGCGGCTTCGACTTCTGACCCCCGGCTTTCCAGCGCCCCAATGTGGCCTTCGGTGCGTCAGACGCACCGAAGGCCACATTGGGTGCGTGAGACGCAACCAAGGCCACATTGGGGCGCTTGGGGCGGGGGTCAGGCGACTGCTGTGGCCTCCAGTTCCACCAGCTGGCCCGGGATCGCCAGGCGGGTCACTCCCAGCATCGTCGTAGCGGGCGCGATCCGGGCCGCGGCCAGGCGGGACGCCAGCACGCCGTAGTGCGGGAACAGCTGGTCGACGTCCGTCGTGTAGACGTTCAGGCGGACCACGTTCGCCAGTGACATCCCGGCCGAGCCGAGCACCGCCTCCAGGTTGGCGAGGCTCAGCGTCAGCTGCGCGGCCAGGTCGCCGTCGTGCTGGGGCTTGCCCTCGGCGTCCATCGCGGTCTGGCCCGAGCAGTACAGGGTCCGCGTCGCCCCCGAGACGATCTCCCCCTGGTTGAACCCCAGCTCCACCGACCACGGCCACGGGTTGACCGCCGTGCGTTCGACTGTCACATCAGCTCCTTTCGTGTCTGAACAGAGCCTCGCGACAAATCACGACATCTTGTGTCGTGTATTCGCCTAAGCTCAGGAGCATGCGCGCCGACCGGCTCGTCTCGCTCGTGCTGCTGCTCCGGCAACGCGGCCGGCTGAGCGCCGAGCAGCTCGCCCGCGAGCTGGAGGTCTCCACCCGCACCGTCCTGCGGGACATCGACGCGCTGTCCACCGCCGGCGTGCCCGTCTACGCCGAACGCGGGCGTCACGGCGGCTTCGCGCTGCTCCCCGGGTTCCGGACCGAACTCACCGGGCTGACCCACGACGAGGCCCTCGCCCTGCTCACCGGCCGAGCGTTCGGCCTGGGCCCGGCGCTCGCTTCGGCCCTGCGCAAGGTGCTCGACGCGCGGCCCGAGGCGAGCGACGCCGCGGCACGCTTCCTCGTCGATCCCGGCACCGACCTGCTCGCCGGCCGACAAGCCACCGAAGAACTCCCCGGTCCGGCCATGGCTGAGATCCGGCGCGCGGTACTGGCCGGACGCCGTCTCCGCATCCACTACGCGGCCACCGGCCAGGAACCCGAGTGGCGCACCGTGGACCCGATCGGCCTGGTCACCGTCCGGGACCGGAACTACCTGCTGGCCACGCGGGACGGCGCCGACCGCACCTACCGGCTCTCGCGCGTGCTGGCCGCCGAAGCACAAGCCGAACCGGCCCGGCGGCCGAAAGAAGTCGACCTCGAGCAGCTCTGGCGGGAGCGCTGCGCGCGGTTCCTCGCCGACGGCCACCTCACCGCGCTGGTCCGGGTGCACCCGCGGCGGCGCGAGCAGCTGGTGCGCACGGCCGTGGCGGTCCGCGCCGCAGAAAACGATGAACTGGAAGTGACGTTCCAGGACCTGTGGCACGCGGAGTGGGCGTTGTGGCAGCTCGGCAAGGACGCCGAAGCTCTGGCCCCGGCGTCCTTGCGCGCCGCCTTACGCGACCGCGCCGCGGCGATCGCCGCCCACTACGCGGGCTGACAGGTCGGGCACCAGTAGAGGTTGCGCCCCACCAGCTCCGAGTTCGCCACCGGCGTCCCGCAGACCAGGCACGGCTCCCCCGCACGCCGGTAGACGTACACCTCGCCGCCGTGGCGGTCGACGCGGGCCGCGCGGCCCATCGCCTCCGGCAGGTGCTCGGGGCGGACCGTGTCGATCCGGCCGACGCGGACGCCGTCGCGCATCAACGCGACCAGGTCGGCCCAGACGTCGTCCCACACCGCCCGGTCCAGCGCGCGGCCCGGCGTGAGCGGCGCGATGCCGTGGCGGAACAGCACCTCGGCGCGGTAGACGTTGCCGACCCCCGCCAGCACCGCCTGGTCCATCAGCAGCGCCGCGACCGACGTCTTCGACCGCGAGATGCGCTCCCACGCCCGCTCGGGTTTCGCGTCGCGGCGCAGCGGGTCCGGCCCCAGCCGCGCCTTGATCGCGTCGACCTGGTCCGGGGCAAGCAGCTCGCACCGGGTGGGGCCGCGCAGGTCCGTCCAATGTGTCCGGCCGGCCAGCCGTAGCCGGACCTGCCCCACCGGCTCCGGCGCGGGCAGCGGCGCCTCGCCGAACGTGCCGTACAGGCCCAGGTGGATGTGCACCACGCCGTGGTCGCCGTAGTCGTGGAACGGGTGCTTGCCGTGCGCCTGGGCGCCGACGAACACCTGACCGTCCAAACGGGACGCTTCGGCGGCGAACCGGCCCTGCGGACTGCTCACCTCGACCGGGGCGCCGGCGAACCGGCGCTTGTGCAGCCGCGCGAGCCGGTGGAGCGTGTGCCCCTCGGGCATCAGGCCTCCGGCAGCGCCGGCGGGGTCCCGGTGCGCTCGTAGTCCAGCAGCTGCTGGACGCGGCGCGCGTGCCGCTCCTCCGGCGACACCTCGGTCGCGAGGAACGCCTCGACGATCTCGGTGGCCTCTTCGGCGGTGTGCATCCGGGCGCCGACGCCGATCAGCTGGGCGTGGTTGTGCTCGCGGCACAGCTTGGCCGTCTCGACGCTCCACGCCAGGCCGGCCCGCGCGCCGGGCACCTTGTTCGCGGCGATCTGCTCGCCGTTGCCGGAGCCGCCGACCACGATGCCGCGGCTGCCCTCGTCGGCCACCACGCGCAACGCCGTCTCGACGCAGAACGCCGGGTAGTCGTCGGCCGCGTCGTAGACGTGCGGACCGATGTCGGTGACCTCGTGGCCCTGCTTCTCGAGGTGGGCGACGAGGTGGTTCTTCAGCTCGTAACCGGCATGGTCGGATCCCAAGTAGACACGCACGGCTGGGAGTCTGCCACCCGGTCCGGTTTCGGGCATGCTCCGGGGGTGGGCATCTGGGCGCAAAGCGGGTACGACGTCCGCCTCGACTGGGGCGGCGAAGGCGTGGCGGCACTCGGCCGGGAGTGCGCCGTCCTGGTCGTCGTCGACGTGCTTTCCTTCAGCACCACCACCGATCTCGTGGTCGGCCGCGGCGGCCGGGTGCTGCCGGTGCGATGGCGTGACGAACGCGGCGTCGCGCTCGCGCGGGCGGCCGGGGCCGTCGTCGCGGGTGAGAGCGAGTTCACGCTGCGGCCGTCGTCGGTGACCGAGATCCCGCCGGGGACGCTGCTCGCGCTCCCCTCGCCCAACGGCGCGACCCTGTGCGACGCCGCCGCGGCGACCGGCGCCCACGTCCTGGCCGGTTGCCTGCGCAACGCCTCCGCGATCGCCGCGAAGGCTCTCGAGCTGGGCGGGCCGGTCGGGCTCGTCGCCGCCGGGGAACGCTGGGGCGTGAACATCTTCGGCGAAGGCGGCGAGTTCGGGCCGCTGCGGCCGTGCGTCGAAGACCAGATGGGCGCCGGCGCGATCGCCGCCGCCCTGGCCGGGCACGGCCGGTCGTTGTCGCCCGAAGCCGCGCTCGCCGCCCGGTCGGTCGACGTCACGGCCTTGGCGGGCTGCGTGTCCGGGCGCGAGCTGACCGGTTCGGGGCACGAAGGCGACGTCACGCTGGCCGCGCGGCTCGACGTGAGCGATGCTGCCCCGATGATGCGTGAAGGAGTGCTGGCATGACCGGACGCTGGATCGAGGTCGCCGACGGCGTGCACGCGCGGCGCTACGTGGAGCTGGACCTGACCGTCGGGCTCGTCATCGGCGCCGAACGCTGCCTGGTCGTCGACACCCGAGGCGACCTCGACCAGGGCGCCGAGCTCGCCGCGGCGGTCCGCGAGCTGACGTCGTTGCCCTGGTCGGTGGTCTACACGCACGCCCACTTCGACCACGCCTGGGGCACCGAGCGGTTCCAGCCCTGCGCCGTCTGGGCGCACGAAGGCTGCCGCGCCGAGCTGGCCGAGTCCGCGGAGGACGACCGGGCCAAGTGGATCGCCTACTACCGCGAACAGGGCAAGGCGGACACCGCCGACGCCATCGCGCGCACCACGTTCGTGGTGCCCGACCACCTGTTCACCGACCGCGCCGAGCTCGACCTGGGCGGCCGGACCGCGGTCCTGCTGCACCCCGGCCGCGCGCACACCGACCACGACGCCGTCGTGCACGTGCCGGACGTCGACGTGCTCTTCGCCGGCGACGTCGTCGAGAACGCCGAACACGGCTTCAGCGCGTTCTCCTTCAGCGGTGATTCGGACCTGACCGCCTGGCCGGACACCTTCGACCGGCTCCTCGAGCTGCGGCCGCGGGTGGTCGTGCCGGGCCACGGCGACCCGGTCGACGCCGACTTCCTGCGCTACCACCGCCACGGCCTGCACGAGCTGATCGCGCTGAAGGCGGCGATGGGACGCGGCGAGACGACCGAGGCCGCCGCCGTGGCCGCGTCCCGCTACCCCGGCGACGTCACCTTGGCCGCCCTCGCCACCCCCTGAAGCGGCACTTTCCCTACGAAAGTGACGCTTCGGCGGGTCAGTCGAAGTTGAGCTCGCCCGTGCGGGTGCGCTTGAGCTCGAAGAAGTCCGGGTAGCTCGACAGCGCGACGGCGCCGTCGAACACCTTCACCGCGTCTTCGCCGCGCGGGATCGAGCTGAGCACCGGGCCGAAGAACGCGACGCCGTCGATGTGGATCGTCGGGGTGCCGACGTCCATGCCGACCGGGTCCATGCCCTCGTGGTGGCTCTTCTTCAGCGCCTCGTCGTACTCGGTGGAGTGCGCGGCCTCGTAGAGCTCGGCCGGCGCGCCGATCGCGGCCAGCGCTTCCTTGATGACCGCGTCGCGGTCTTCGTTGCCCTGGTTGTGGTACCGGGTGCCGAACTCGGTGTAGTAGTCGCGCAGCACCTCCTCGCCCTTGAGCTGCGAGAGCGCCACCGCCACGCGCACCGGGCCCCAGGCCGTGGCCAGCAGCTCCTTGTACCGCTCGGGCAGGTGGTCACGCCCTTCGTTCAGCACCGAAAGGCTCATGATCCGGAACCGCAGGTCCAGGTTGCGCTGCTTCTCCACCTCGAGGATCCAGCGCGAGCTGATCCAGGCGAAGGGGCAGATCGGGTCGAAGTAGAAATCCACCTTCGTGGGCTGCTCGGCAGCGGTCATCAGGCACTCCTGTGCGAAGTCAGGTCCGGTCCGGGGGCGGGCGGCGCCCCACACTGCGCGCCAACGCCCGGGGGCGCGGGCTTGTTCCCTTATCGCCGGGCACCCCGTCCCCATGATTGGATGCGGGGAGTTGAAAACCGATACCAACGACCAGAGGTGCCTGTGCCCGCCCCCAACCTGACCCGCGACCAAGCCAAGCTGCGCGCGGATCTGCTCGACGTCACCGGCTACGACATCGAGCTCGATCTGACCGACGGCCACGGTGGCCCCGGGGAGAAGACCTTCGCGTCGACGACGACCGTCCGGTTCTCCAGCGCCAAGGCCGGCGAGCGGACCTGGGTCGACATCGTCGCCGACCGCGTGCACTCGGCCACCCTGAACGGCGAGGACGTCGACGTCAGCGCGTACGTCGAAGACAGGGGCATCGAGCTCGACGGCCTCGCCGAGGCGAACGAGCTCACCGTGACCGCCGACTGCCGGTACATGAACACCGGCGAGGGCCTGCACCGGTTCGTCGACCCGGTCGACGACAGCGTCTACCTGTACACCCAGTTCGAGACCGCGGACGCCAAGCGGATGTTCGCCTGCTTCGACCAGCCCGACCTCAAGTCCGTCTACCGGCTCACCGTGATCACGCCGAAGGACTGGAAGGTCGTCTCCAACACGATGGCCGAGTCCACCGAGGAGACGCCCGAAGGCGCCGTCCGCACGGTGTTCAAGGAGTCCGAGCGGCTCTCGACCTACCTGGTCGCGCTGATCGCCGGGCCGTACGCCGAGTGGCGTGACGAGTACACCGACGAGCACAAGACCATTCCGCTCGGCCTCTACTGCCGCGCGTCGCTGGCCGAGCACATGGACGCCGAGCGCCTCTTCACCGAAACCAAGCAGGGCTTCGGCTTCTACCACGAGAACTTCGGCACGCCCTACCCGTTCTCCAAGTACGACCAGCTGTTCGTGCCCGAGTTCAACGCGGGCGCGATGGAGAACGCCGGCGCGGTGACGTTCCTGGAGGACTACGTCTTCCGCAGCCGCGTCACCCGCTACGCCTACGAGCGGCGCGCCGAGACGCTGCTGCACGAGATGGCGCACATGTGGTTCGGCGACCTGGTCACCATGCGCTGGTGGGACGACCTGTGGCTGAACGAGTCGTTCGCGACCTTCGCGAGCGTCCTGGCCCAGGCCGAGGCCACCGAGTACAAGAACGCGTGGACCAGCTTCGCGAACATCGAGAAGTCGTGGGCCTACCGGCAGGACCAGCTGCCCTCGACGCACCCGATCGCGGCCGACATCGTCGACCTGCACGCGGTCGAGGTGAACTTCGACGGCATCACCTACGCCAAGGGCGCGAGCGTGCTCAAGCAGCTCGTCGCCTACGTCGGGCTGGAGCACTTCCTCGACGGCCTGAAGGTGTACTTCGGCAAGCACGCCTGGGGCAACGCCACGCTGGCCGACCTGCTGGGCGCGCTGGAAGAGGCGTCCGGGCGCGACCTGTCGTGGTGGAGCGCGCAGTGGCTGGAGACGACCGGGCTCAACTCGCTGAGCCCGCGCTACGAGGTCGGCGCGGACGGGACGTTCGCCTCGTTCGCCGTCGTGCAGTCCGGGGCCAAGCCGGGCGCCGGTGAGCTGCGCACGCACCGCGTCGCCGTCGGGATCTACGACGAGGACGGCTCCGGCAAGATCGTCCGGACCCAGCGCGTCGAGCTGGACGTCGACGGCGAGCGCACCGAGGTGCCCGACCTGGTCGGCCGGCCCGCGGGCAAGCTCGTGCTGGTCAACGACGACGACCTGACCTACTGCACGATGCGCCTCGACCCGGCGTCGCTGACGACGCTGATCGACCGCGTGGCCGACATCACCGAGCCGCTGCCGCGCACGCTGTGCTGGTCGGCGGCGTGGGAGATGACGCGCGAGGCCGAGCTGAAGGCTCGCGACTTCGTCACGCTGGTGCAGCGCGGCATCCACACCGAGAGCGAGGTCGGCGTCGTCCAGCGGCTGCTGCTGCAGGCCCAGACCGCGCTGAACTCCTACGCCGAGCAGGAGTGGGCGGCCGCGCGCGGCTGGCCGGCGTTCACCGCCCGGCTGCTGGAGCTGGCCCGCGGCGCCGAGGCGGGTTCCGACCACCAGCTGGCGTTCGTCAACTCCCTCTCCGGGTCGGTGCTGGACGCGGCGACGTTGTCGGTGCTGGCCGGCTGGCTCGACGGATCGGCGCCGCTGCCGGGGCTCTCGGTCGACACGGACCTGCGCTGGCGCCTGCTCCACGCGCTGGTGGCGCACGGCAAGGCGGACACGGCGGAGATCGACGCCGAGCTGGCCCGCGACAACACCGCGACGGGCCGCCGCCAGGCGGAGCGCGCCCGCGCGTTGCGCCCGACGGCGGAGGCCAAGGCGGACGCGTGGCAGCGCGCGGTGTACGACGACGAGCTGCCGAACGCGGTGTCCGACTCGCTCATCTCGGGCTTCTCGCACCCGGGCCAGAAGGCGCTGCTCGGGTCGTACGTCGAGAAGTACTTCGAGGTGATCGACGAGGTGTGGGCGCGCCGGTCCAGTGAGCGCGCGCAGCCGATCGCGATCGGGCTGTACCCGTCGTGGGCGGTGGGCCCGGAGACGGTGACGGCGTCGGACGGGTGGCTGGCCGGCGAGCACTCCCAGGCGTTGCGGCGGCTGGTTTCGGAGGGGCGCGCCGGGATCGTGCGGGCCCTCGCCGCGCGGGACTTCGACGCGCAGGCCTGAGCCAAGCGCCCCAATGTGGCGTTCGGTGCGTTGGACGCAACCAACGCCACATTGGGGCGCTTCAGACCGGCGCCGGATGTGAAAGGGCCCCGCACCTCGTCGAGGTGCGGGGCCCTTCGCGTGTCTGTGTCAGCGGGGCGCGGGGCCCGCCTGGTCGGACAGCATGCGCAGCGCGTTCACCAGGCCGTTGACCAGCCCGCGGACGAGGTCGCCCTCCTTGAAGGACGCCACCATGCTCGCCACCGCCAGCTTGGCGCCGCGGTCCGGGAGGCGGACGTACGCCGCCTTGCCCGTGACGATCTCGATCAGGCGCTCGCCAGGGGACACCGCCACCAGGACCGCGTTCGCCGGGTTCGACGTCGTCGCGTGCAGCTTCTCCGCCGCCGCCCGGCTGTCCGTGCCCAGCTCGCCCAGGTACAAGCTGAAGTCCAGGCCGGTCTCGCGGCTCGCGAACGTCAGCGCCTCGTCCAGGCGCGCCAGCTGGCGGGTCGTGAACGGGCTCGTCGGCGCTTCGGGCTCGTACATCTTGGCCGCCGACCGGCGGCCGCTGCTCGTGATGACCTCGCCGTAGGCCAGCTCGGACTCATCGACCGGCTTCGTCAGCTCACCAGTTGCCACGAGCGCCTCCCGACGCGGTCGGGGCGCCCTCGGGCGCGCTGTTCTCGGCGCCGGCGTGCCGGTGCCCCTCGCCGACCCCTTCGGGGTTGGCGCTCCACCACATGGCCGGGTAGTCCCAGGCCTGGCCGGACCGGTACCGCGGGGCGCCGGCGGTCCTGCGCCGGAGCGTCAGCAGCCCGGCGAGACCGTAGATGGCCAGCGGGATCACGGCGAAGACCACGATCGTCTCGACAACGTTCACGCCGCTGAGGGTATCGGATGACCTCCGCGGCCACCGCGCGCGGCGCACTCGACCGTTCGTCGTAAGCCGAGTGCCGTCCGCCGCTTGGCTCGCGGCCACTGGAACGTTGGGGCGAAGACCGTCGGGCCGAAAGGTTGCAACTCAACGTACAGGCGGCCGCACCCGCCGCTGTCGTCTTGTCGTTGCCTTGAAATCCTCGTAGCTTTTTCACCTGTACGGGCCTTGCGCCCCGCTCCCCAGCCCCAGCAGGTAACGCACCGGTCCCAGGAGGCCCCGCCATGAACAGCGTCGACACCCCCGCACAGGCGATCACCGAGACCATCTCGTCACCCAGCGACATCGAATTCGTGCCCGGAACACGTGTGACGATGGGCACAAGGGTTACCCGGGGTACACGCGTCACTCGCGGTACACGCGTGACGGCGGGCACCCGCGTCACCCGCGGCACCCGGGTGACGATGGGCACGCGGGTCACCCGCGGAACCCGGGTCACCAGGGGCACGCGAGTCACGATGGGCACGCGGGTCACGCGCGGCACGCGGGTCACCATGGGCACCCGGGTCACCCGGGGCACGCGCGTCACGTTCCAGAGCGACTACGCGCTGGCTGCCTGACCGTCGTACTCCAGGGCCGCGCTACCTGAACACGCGCAAGCACCCGGCTCGCCCCGGCCGCCGCAAGGCAGCCGGGGCGCCGGCATGTCCGGGGCCGGTCGGGTGCTGGGGAGCGGTGTGGGGCCGGTGCGTGGAGCCGGGGTGAGTTGCCTGGGTGCTGACGTGTGCGGGCGTGCTTGAGCGCAGGGGGCAGCGCGGGCAAAGCGGAGCCAGGCCGGCCGCGGGGCAGCCGGGCACCACCAGCCGGCCAGCACGAGCCGGACCATCGCCGCGGAGCATCACCGCCGCCCGGCGCCGACAAGTCCGGACCTGGACGCAGCCCTCAGGCAAAGCCGAATCAAGCTCCCGCCAGCCCGGCCGCAGGCCAGGCGGGCGCCACCAGCCGCCCAGCGCGAGCCGAAGCTCCGCCACCCGGCCACCACAAGGCAGCCCGGCGCCACCAGCCGGCCAGCGCCGCACCAGGCCCAAGAGCCCGCCGACGCAGCTAAGCGGCCGAGCCCAGGTAAGGCCGCCAGAGCGGGTCGGCTTCCTTGGAGTGCGCCAGCAGCCGCCAGTGCGGGCCGTGCGGGGCTCGGGGGACCACCCGCAGCTTCCAGCCGATCTCCGCGAGCATCCGGTCCGCTTTGCGGTGGTTGCACTTGGCGCAGCAGGCGACGCAGTTGGTCCAGCTGTGGGGCCCGCCCCGGCTGCGCGGGACGACGTGGTCGATCGTTTCCGCCCGCCCTCCGCAGTAGGCGCAGCGGTACCGGTCGCGGTGCATCAGCCCGGCTCGGGTGAGCGGCACCTTGGCCCGGTAGGGCACCCGCACGTACGTGCTGAGCCGGATCACCGAGGGCACGGGCAGCGACACCGTCGCGGCGTGCAGCTCGATGCCGCCGGGATCGCCGTGCACCACTTCGGCCTTGCCACACATCACCAGCACGACCGCGCGGCGCAACGGCAGCGCGGTCAGCGGCTCGAACGTGGCGTTGAGCAGGAGCACCCGGCGCCGGCCCCAGGCCGGGGCTGCCGGGTCCCGGCCTCTACTACGCTGACCGGGCGGGCGGGTAACTCCCCCTGGGCGGTTCCCCGGCCCGGCCGGGACGGCTCCGCCGGATGCGGAACCCCCCGGAAAGGCGCGCAGGACCACCTCTGGCGTCTCATCGGCCGTGGCTTGGCCGGAGACGCCGCGGGGGCTGGGTTGTCGGTCTGGCACTCGACCACCTCCAGGGGCGTAGGCATAGTCGACCACAGAACAGGCCCCCAGCGCACGTGTGTTACATGACGTGTCACATCCGCGCGACCCAACATCCACTCGAAGTTGGCGAAACCGACCGGATCGGAAGGATGATCGAACCCCGTGCTCCCCTCGCTCACCGACACCCCGTGCATCAGGGACGCCAGCACCTGGTGTGCGCAGGTCTACAACGTCACGAAGAACGAGTGGTTGGCCGGCTCGGCGAACTGGCTGCTCACCAAGCCGCTCAAGATCCTGATGATCATCGTGATCGCGTTCGTGATCCGGCTGCTGGTCAAGCGGCTGATCAACCGCGTCACGACGCTCCCCAGAGGCAGCGGCAAGCTCCCGGCGCTGCTGCGCCCCCTGCGTGAACGCGCCCCCGAGGTGCTCGGCTCGGCCGTGATCGAACGCCGCCGCCAGCGCGCGCAGACCATCGGCTCGGTGCTCAAGTCGATGTCGACGTTCCTGATCTACGGCCTGGCGTTCATCCTCGTGCTGGGCGAACTGGGCATCAACCTGGGCCCGATCATCGCTTCGGCCGGCATCATCGGCGTCGCGATCGGGTTCGGCGCGCAGAACCTCGTCAAGGACTTCCTGTCCGGCATCTTCATGATGGTCGAGGACCAGTACGGCGTCGGCGACATCGTCGACATCGGCGAGGCGACCGGCACCGTCGAGGCCGTCGGCCTGCGGATCACCACGCTGCGCGACCTCAAGGGCACCGTCTGGTACGTCCGCAACGGCGAGGTGCTGCGCGTCGGCAACTCGAGCCAGGGCTTCGCGGTCGCGGTCGTCGACGTCCCCCTCGGCTACACCGCCGACGTCGAGCGCGCGACCACCGTCCTCGGCGAAGCGGCCGCCACCGCGACCGAGAGCGAGACGCTCAAGGCGAACGTCCTGGAGCCGCCCGAGATGCTCGGTGTGGAAAGCGTCACCCCCGAGGGCATCCAGCTGCGCCTGACCGTCAAGGTGCGCCCGGGCAAGCAGTGGGCGGTCCAGCGCGCGCTGCGGGCGCAGCTGCTCGCGGCGCTGGAAGAGGCCGGTTTCGACCCGCCGCTGGGGCGGCTGTTCCCCACTTCGACCGTGACGGTCGAGAAGTGACCGGGGCGCGGCCCGGGACGTGAGACCGCTCACGGACCGGGCCGCGTCGTTACGCTGGGGAACGGGTCGGCGACCTTCGGCGCAGAGACGGGACCGGGCGTCGGGAACCCGCACCGGAAGGGCAAAATGGAAGGCGTGTCTGCAGTGAGCGAACCGGCGAACCTCTACGAAGCGGTCGGCGGCGAACCGACGTTCCGCCGCATCGTCGGCCGGTTCTACGAAGAGGTCGCGCGCGACGAGATCCTCCGCCCGCTCTACCCGGAGGAGGACCTCGGCCCGGCCGAAGAGCGCTTCCGGCTGTTCCTCATGCAGTACTGGGGCGGCCCGCACACCTACTCCGACCAGCGCGGGCACCCGCGGCTGCGGATGCGGCACGCGCCGTTCAAGATCGGGCCGATCGAGCGCGACGCCTGGCTGCGCTGCATCCGGATCGCCGTCGACGAGGAGAACCTGGAAGAGCCGTACCGCGGTCAGCTCTGGGCGTACCTGGAGATGGCGGCGCACAGCATGATGAACAGCTTCGTATGAGACAGGACGCCTGGTGGCAGGACGCCGTCTTCTACCAGGTCTACGTGCGCTCGTTCGCCGATTCGGACGGTGACGGCGTCGGAGACCTGGAGGGCATCCACTCCAGGCTCGGTTACCTCGAGCTGCTGGGCGTGGACGCGCTGTGGCTGACGCCGTTCTACAAGTCCCCGATGGCCGACCACGGCTACGACATCGCCGACCCGCGCGACGTCGACCCGATGTTCGGCACCCTCGGCGACTTCGACGTCCTGCTGACCGAGGCGCACAAGCGCAACATCAAGGTCACCGTCGACGTCGTCCCGAACCACACCAGCAACCAGCACGCCTGGTTCAAGTCGGCGATGGCGGCCACGCCGGGCAGCCCCGAGCGCGACCGCTACATCTTCCGCGACGGCGTCGGCCCGAAGGGCGAGGACCCGCCGAACAACTGGGTCAGCGCGTTCGGCGGCCCGGCCTGGACCCGCGTGCCGGACGGGCAGTGGTACCTGCACCTGTTCGCCCCGCAGCAGCCGGACCTGAACTGGACCAACCCCGAGGTCGCCGCGGACCTGGAGCGCACGCTGCGGTTCTGGCTCGAACGCGGGGTCGACGGCTTCCGCATCGACGTCGCGCACGGCATGGCCAAGCCACCCGGCCTGCCGGACATGGACCCGCGCGCCGACGCGCTCGGGCCGAGCCACTACTACGACCCGCGCTGGGACCACGACGGCGTCCACGAGATCCACCAGATGATCCGCAAGGTGCTCGACGAGTTCCCGGACGCGATGGCCGTCGGCGAGATCTGGGTGACCGACGAGGAACGCCTCTCGCGGTACCTGCGGCCCGACGAGCTGCACCTGGCGTTCAACTTCCGGCTGGTGCTGACCCACTTCGACGCCGACGCGATGCGCACGGCCATCGAGCGGTCCCTGGCCGTGCCGGCGCGCACCGGGGCGCCGGCGACGTGGACGCTGGGCAACCACGACGTCTGGCGGCAGGTCAGCCGCTACGGCGGCGGGGCCGTCGGCGTGCGGCGGGCGCGGGCGATGGCGCTGGTCGAGCTGGCGCTGCCCGGCGCGGTGTACCTGTACAACGGCGAAGAGCTGGGCCTGGCCAACGTGGACATCCCGGTCGCGGAGATGGCCGACCCGCGCGCGAAGACGAGCGGCGCCGAGTTCGGCCGGGACGTTTCGCGGGTGCCGCTGCCGTGGGAGGGCGACCTGCCGCCGTTCGGGTTCTCGCGCAACCCGCGCACGTGGCTGCCGATGCCGGCCGAGTGGGCCGGGTCGACGGTGGAGAAGCAGATCGAGGACGAGGACTCGACGCTTTCCCTGTACCGCCAGGCGATCGAGCTGCGCAAGACGCACGACGCGTTCGGCGGCGACGAGCTGGAGTGGTACGGCGCGCCGGCGGGCTGCTTCGCGTTCCGGCGCAAGGGCGGCGGGCTCGTGTGCGCGTTGAACACCTCCGCCTCGCCGATCGCGTTGCCGCCGGGTGAGGTGCTGTTGTCCAGCAGCCCGCTGGTCGACGGGAAGCTGCCGGCGGACGCGGCCGCCTGGCTGGTTTAGCTCGGCACCCAGCGGCCGGGCCGGACGACTTCGGCCGCCTCGGGTACGGCCCCGCGCGCGATCTGGTTGACGCGCTGGTGCGAAAGCCCGACCAGGTCGGCGATCGCGCGTTGCGGGAGCTGGCCGTTGAGCGTGGCGATCAGGCGGGCGCGGACCCCTTCCCGCCACCGCGCCACCTCTTCGGCGATCCGGTCCGCCTCCTGGTACTGCCGGACGAGGTCGGTCGCGTCCGCGTCGTCGAACTCGTAGCGCCACCGGAGGTAGAACCGCTCGGATGGGAGGCCGGTCAGGTTCGCGACGATCTTGCGCATGCCGGCGTCGACGTCGCCGAACTCCTTGAACGCACCGGTGACGCCGTCGAGGTCGTCGACGACCGCGGCGGTCCAGACGCCGGCTTCACGGGTCACGGTCACGGTGAACGCCGGGAACTTGATCAACTGGCTCACCTTCCGGGAAGGCGCGGACTGTAACCAATCGATCACGCGACTGTCAACCGCTCTGGTCACCCGAGCCGTCGTCGAACGCGCCACTGGCCAGCCAGGCCACGAGCGCCGCGGCCTGGAGGTAGGGCGCGGCTTGGGCGGCCGCCCGGCCCGCCGCTCGCGCGCGGCCCCACCTCTCAGGACGCTCGGCGCGCTCCGGCGCCTGCTCCCCCGGCGGACGCTCACGCCGCCACGGCGTCTCCTCGGCGCGCACGCCATCGAGGAACTCCGCGGTGGGATCGTCTTCCGGGGGCATGACTCCAGGGTGCCACCGCTCCGGGGGAACGGTGGCACCCGTAAGGAATCCGTCAGAACAGCAGCGGCAGCAGCGCGTGCCGGCGCCGCACGATCGCGCCGTAACGCGCGTCGAGGCGCAGCCACGAGTCCGTCGCCGACACGCGGACGACGTCGCCGGTCAGGTCCGAATCCACGAACCCCATGCCGGACATCGCGAACAGGCAGCGCATCTGCACCTTGACCTCGGTCGCTTCGCCGGACACGGTCAGCACCGCCTGGTCCATCAGCGACGCGGGCGGGTTGCCGTGCGGGCCGGCGTTGTCCCTGGCCAGCGTCACGCCCCGGTCCGCGAGCTCCGCGACGACCCGCGCCGGCAGCTCGTCGACCAGCGGCCAGCGGCCCGACGGCGGCAGCTCGCCGTGCCACAGCAGGTCGCGGGCCGGGCCCGGGTCCATCTTCGGGCCGCCCGCGACGGTCAGCGCCGCCAGCAGCTCGTTGCCGGACACCGTGACGTCGCCGGGGGTGACGTCGCCGGCCACCGCGCGCGTCGCGAAGCACTCGAACGGCGTCGCCGTCCAGGCCTCGACCACGCCGTCTCCGCGCTGCCGCAGCCGCACCGCCGTGGCGCCGTCCAGGCGGACCGCACGGGCGACGAACGCACCGAGGGTCTCCCGGTCCGCCGCGTCCGGCACGAACAACTCAGGCATCCGCGAACCCCTGCTTCAGAAACTCCGACTCGGGCGGGCTGAGCCTACGCGGCCGCAACGCGACCGTGTCGTACGGCGCCAGCACCGTCTCCGCCGTGACCGCCACCGGGTCGTCCGCGGCCGGGCCGGTGTGGACGCGGTAGGCCAGCGTGAAGCTCGCCGCCCGCAGTTCCGTCAGGTCGATGTCCACCCGCAGCTGCTGCCCCGACACCACGATCGGCGCCTTGTAGGCCACCTCGAGCTTGACCACGACGATGCCCTTGGGCAGCTGGTCGAGCCCGGCTTCGACGGCGCCCTTGAACAGCAACGGGATCCGCGCCTCTTCGAGCAGCGTCACCATCTTCGCGTGGTTGATGTGGCCGTAGACGTCCATGTCCGTCCAGCGCGGACGGACCTGCGATACGTAGGTCACCGCACCGTGCTCCGGATCTGCCGGGCCGCCACCGACAGCGTCGCGAGGTCGAGCCGGCCGGACTTGGTGATCTCGTCCAGCGCGACGCGGGCCCGCTGCAGCCGCGAAGCGTTCGTCGTCTCCCACTGCGCGATCTTGGCGTCGCCGGACGACCCGGGATCGCTGTGCCGCAACGCGTCCAGCGTGATCGCCCGCAGCGACCCGTAGACGTCGTCGCGCAGCGAAAGCCGGGCGAGGGCGTGCCAGCGGTTGCCGCGTTCGAGCGCGCTGATCTCGGTCAGCATCTTGTCGACGTCCAGGTGGTCCGACAGCGCGTAGTACAGCTCCGCGGTCTCGGCCGGGCTGTGCGTCGCGTCCACGCCGATCTGCTGCTCGGCGAGCTCGGCCACCTCGGTGACGTCGAGCAGGCCGTAGGTGTGCAGCAGCAGCGACACCCGGCGGGCCAGCCCTTCGGGCACGTTCGCGGCGATCAGCTCGTCGACGTGCTTCTGCACCGACTCCGCCTCGCGGCCGCGCAGCAGGTCGCCGATCTTCGGCACCAGGTCGCCGAGCACCCGCCCGAAGCGCTGGATCTCCGACAGCGGCGCCAGCGGCTGCGGCCGGTTCGTGAGGAACCAGCGTGCGGCCCGGTCGAGCAGCCGCCGCGTCTCCAGCACCATCGCGTCGGCGACGTCGGTGTGCACGACGTTGTCGAGCGCGTCGATCTCGGCCCACAGGGCGGGCAGGTCGAACACCCGCGTGACCACCGCGTACGCGCGGACGGCGTCGGTCGCCGTCGCGCTCATCTCCTCCATCAGCCGGTAGACGAAGGAGATGCCACCGCCGTCGACCACCTCGTTGGCGATCATCGTGGTGATGATCTGGCGGCGCAGCGGGTGCTCGCCGATCGCGTCGGCGAACCGCTCGCGCAGCGGCTTCGGGAAGTACTCGGACAGCCGGCCGGCGAAGACCTTCGAATCGGGCAGGTCGCTGGCCAGCAGCTCGTCCTTCAGCTCCAGCTTGACGTGCGCGAGCAGGGTCGCGAGCTCCGGTGAGGTGAGGCCCTTGCCCGCCTTCTCCAGCTCGCGGAACTCGCTGTTGCTCGGCAGCGCTTCGAGCTTGCGGTCGAAGGCGCCGGCGGCCACCAGCGCCTGGACCTGGCGCGCGTGCACCGACAGCATCGGCGCGGCGTGCGCCCGGCTGACACCGAGGACGGCGTTCTGCCGGTAGTTGTCGTCGAGCACGAGCGCGCCGACCTCGTCGGTCATCTCCGCGAGCAGGTCGTTGCGCTGGGCCTCCTCGAGCTTCCCGGTGGTCACCAGGTGATCGAGCAGGATCTTGATGTTGACCTCGTGGTCGGAGCAGTCGACGCCGGCCGAGTTGTCGAGGGCGTCGGTGTTGATCTTGCCGCCGCCCCGCGCGAACTCGATCCGGCCCAGCTGGGTCAGGCCGAGGTTGCCGCCTTCGCCGAACACCTTGACGCGCAGCTGCTTGCCGTCGACGCGGATGGCGTCGTTGGCCTTGTCGCCGGCCGCGGCGTGCGTCTCGGACTCCGCCTTGACGTAGGTGCCGATGCCGCCGTTCCACAGCAGCTCGACCGGGGCCAGCAGGATCGCCTGGATCAGGTCCATCGGCGCCAGCGCCTGGACGTTCGCGTCGAGGCCGAGTGCTTCGCGCACCTGCGGGCTGATCGGGATCGACTTCGCCGAGCGTGGGTAGATCCCGCCGCCTTCGCTGATCAGCGACCGGTCGTAGTCGTCCCACGAGCTGCGCGGGAGGTCGAACAGCCGGCGGCGTTCGGCGAATGTTGCTGCGGCATCCGGGTTCGGGTCGAGGAACACGTGCATGTGGTTGAACGCGGCGACCAGCCGGATGTGCTCGGAGAGCAGCATGCCGTTGCCGAAGACGTCACCCATCATGTCGCCGATGCCGACGACGGTGAAGTCCTCGGTCTGGGTGTCCTTGCCCAGCTCGCGGAAGTGCCGCTTGACGCTCTCCCACGCACCCTTCGCCGTGATGCCCATGGCCTTGTGGTCGTAGCCGACCGAGCCGCCGGAGGCGAAGGCGTCGCCGAGCCAGAACCCGTACTTCGCCGACATTTCGTTGGCGATGTCGGAGAACTTCGCGGTGCCCTTGTCGGCCGCGACGACCAGGTACGAGTCGTCGGCGTCGTGCCGGACGACGCCCGGCGCGGGCACGGTCTTGCCCTCGATCCGGTTGTCGGTCAGGTCGAGCAGGCCGGAGATGAACATCCGGTAGCAGGCGATGCCCTCGTTGAGCTGGGCGTCGCGGTCGATGCCCGCGTCGCCGGTCGGGACCGGCGGGCGCTTGACGACGAAGCCGCCCTTCGCGCCGACCGGCACGATCACGGCGTTCTTCACCGCCTGCGCCTTGACCAGGCCGAGGATCTCGGTGCGGAAGTCCTCGCGCCGGTCCGACCAGCGCAGGCCACCGCGCGCGACCTCGCCGAAGCGCAGGTGCACGCCCTCGACGCGCGGCGAGTACACGAAGATCTCGAACCGCGGCCGCGGTTCGGGCAGGTTGGGCACGCCACTGGGGTCGAGCTTGATCGCCAGGTACGTCTTCGGGTTCCCGTCGGCGTCGGTGACGTGGTAGTTCGTCCGCAGCGTGGCGCGGATGACGGCCATCAGGCGACGCAGGATGCGGTCCTCGTCGAGGCTGGTGACCTCGTCGATCATCGCGTTCAGCTCGCTCGCCAGCGCCTCGGTGGCGGCTTCGCGGTCGGTGTCGCCCAGCTGCGGGTCGAAGCGGGCCTCGAACAGGCGCAGCAGCTTCGTCGCGACCTGGGTGTGGTTCAGCAGCGTGTTCTGGACGTACTCCTGGGAGAACGCGCTGCCGGCCTGGCGCAGGTACCGCGAGTACGCACGCAGCACGGCGGCCTGGCGCCAGGTGAGCCCGGCCCGCAGGACCAGCCCGTTGAGGCCGTCCACCTCGGCGTCGCCCCGCCAGGCGGCCTCGAAGGCGTCCTGGAAGCGGTCGCGCAGCTCGACGATGCCCTCGGCGTCCGGCTTGGCCATCACCTTCTGGTCGATGCGCAGGCCGAAGTCATAGATCCAGCACGCGCCGCCGTCCTCGCGGTGCAGCTCGTACGGCCGCTCGTCGACCACCTCGACGCCCATCGCCTGCAGCACCGGCAGGACCTTCGACAGCGTCACGCCTTCGCCGCGCAGGTACAGCTTGAACCGGCGCTCGCCGGGTTCGGCGTCCTCGGGCAGGTAGAACGACAGCGCGAGGTCGCCCTCGTCGGTCAGCGAGTCGAGGGCACGCAGGTCGGCCAGGGCCTCCGCGGCCGAGAAGTCCTCCTTGTAGCCCTCGGGGAACACCATCGCGAAGCGCTGGCCCTGTTCGGTCGCCGACTCCTCGCCGACGATCCCGACCGCGACACCGCCGTCCGAGCGCTCACGGCGCTCGTCGAGCACCGCCTCGACCATCCGGTCGTCCCAGCTGCGGACCGCGGTGTTGAGCCGCTCCTGGATCCGCTGCGTGTCGGGCTCCAGCCGCCGCGACGGGTCGGTGTGCACCATGAAGTGCACCTGTGCCAGCACGGTCTCCCCGATCCGGGCGCTGTACTCGAGCTGGGTGCCTTCGAGCTCTTCGAGCAGGACCTCCTGCATGGCCAGCCGCGACCGCGTCGTGTAGCGGTCCTGCGGGAGGTAGACGAGGCAGGAGTAGAAGCGGCCGTACGGGTCGCGGCGCAGGAACAGCCGCAGCCGGCGGCGGTCCGACAGCGTGATCGCGCCGGTCGTCGTCGCGTAGAGGGAGTCGGTGTCGGCCGAGAACAGGTCCGCGCGCGGCCAGTTCTGCAGCACCTCGAGCATCCGCTGGCCGGAGAAGGACTCCATCGGGAACCCGGCGCGGTGGATGACCTCGCGGACGCGCTTGCACACCACCGGGATGTCGAGCACGTTCTCGTGCAGCGCGGTGGTGGTGAACATGCCGAGGAAGCGGTGTTCGCCGGTGACGTTGCCTTCGGCGTCGAAGGTCTTCACGCCGACGTAGTACGGGTAGACCGGGCGGTGCACGGTCGAGGGCGCGCTCGCCTGGGTGAGCACCAGCAGCGACGGCGCGAGCGCGGTGGCGGCGGTGTCCGGGCCGGCGGTGAGACCGCGGGCGGCCAGGCTGTCCTGGCGGAGCACGCCGAGGCCGGAGGCGAGGACCGCGCGCAGGGCGGGCTCGTCGGTGTCCGGGTGCGGGTTGTCGACCAGCTCGTAGCGCCGGTAGCCGAGGAACGTGAAGTGGTCGTCGGCCAGCCAGCGCAGCAACCGGGCGCCTTCGGCGACCTCGGCCTGCGGCAGGTTCGGCGGGGCGGTCTCGAGTTCGCTCGCGAGCTGGCAGGCCGTCTGGGCCATCTTCTCGGCGTCCTCGACGACCTCGCGGACGTCGCCCAGCACGCTGGAGAGCCGGTTGTCGAGCTCGCGGGCGCGGTTCGGGTCGGTGACGAAGTCGATCTCGATGTACATCCACGACTCGGCGGCCGAGTTCGCGGGCGGCTCGGCCGGGTCGGCCTCGGGGTGGACTTCCTGCAGCTCGCCGGTCAGGTCGCGGCTGACCACGACGATCGGGTGGACGATCCGCTGCACCTGCACGCCGTCGCGGGCGAACTCGGCGGCGATCGAGTCGACGAGGTAGGGCATGTCGTCGGTGACGACCTGCACGACGGTGGCCTCGCGCGCCCACCCGTCTTCGGCGACGGTGGGGTTCAGCAGCCGCACGGCCGGGCGGCCGGGCATCCGGTGCTTGGCCAGCTGCAGGTGCGAGCGGACGGCGCCGACGAGGTTGACGGGCTCGTCACCGACGATCTCTTCGGCCGGGATGTGCCGGTAGTAGAGCCGGATCAGCTCCCCGATCTCCGGCGCCAGCCCGGCGGCGGCGTCGATCAGGTCGTCCCTGATCTGTTCCGGGCTGGCCGGGGAACGCTGACCGAACTCGGGTTCGGTTTCGGCTCCGGTTCCGGGTGGGGACGAGACTCCGGTCGAGCTCATTCGAGACAACTCTCCAGTATGCGTGAGGTGGCACCGTGCCGGCTCTTCGTTGGGCCGGACCATCCCCACACTAATGCGCCGGGGCCGGGGAACACATGAAGACCCTGCGGCCCGGAATCCCTTCCGGGGCAGCGGATTCGCGTGATCGGTCAAGCTACTGACGGGTTGGGTTTTCGTGGTGTGGGAGGCGCTGACCAGCCTCGCTCGGTGCGGGCTGTCGCTCGTGGCAGCAACGTGATCGGTTCAGTTGATCGGGCTTTCGCCCGTTCGCCGAAGCTTCACGGCCGGTCGGCGACCTCGCTCGGCGGCCGGATTCGCCGGGGTGGGGGTCGCGGTCGGTCGGCGACGGATAGGGGTGGTTCGGCGCTGGGTCGGTGCCGGGTGGGGCGGTGGGCGGTGGTTTCGGGCTGGGTCGGGGTGAAGTCCGGGGCTTTTGGTCGCTTCTCGGCGCGGGTCGTGGGGGTTGCTCCCGGCGCGGTCTTGGCAGGGGTGTCCGGAAAGGGGCGTTCAGGACATCCGGGGTGCTGTGGGGCGCGGCGCTCCGGGCGGCCCTCGCGGTGGGCGGGCCGGCGCGGTCGCGCGAGACGCTGGCAGGCCCTCGCGGCGCGGCGCTTGCGCGGGCGGCGCGGGTCGGCTGAGCCGCGGGTCCCCGGCTTGTCGCGGGCGGCGGCGACCGTGCGGGACCACCAGGCGGGAGCGGGTCAGCCGAGCTGCGGCACCCCGACCTCGTCGCAGGCGCCGGCGGCCGAGCGCGGCAGGTCGGCTGAGCTACGGCGCCCGGCTTCGCGGGCGGGGTCAGTCGCCGGAGCTGTGGCGGCGGGACTCCGAGACTTCGGCGCCGTGGCCGTTGCGGCCGTGGCCGTTGCGGCGGCTCGGTTCGCCGGAGCCCAGCTGCTTCACCAGGGCGGCCGCGCTGGCCGTGCCTGCCTGGTGTTCGGCCAGGGCGCGGGCGAGGAGGTCGGCGAGGCCGGCGTCCGGTGGGGGCTCGTCCTCCGCGATCGCGCGGGCGTAGCTCTCCGGGAACGGGGCCGTCGCCGGCGTCCAGTGGCCGAAGTCCTCCATCGGCTCCAGGGACGGCGGCATCCGCAGCCGCGGCAGCCACGGCTCGGCTTCGTCGCGGTAGTCCGGCACCGAGGGCGGTTCGTCCTCGGGGCGCGGCGGCGGGGCGAGCTCGGGCTCGGGCCGCGGCTCCTCCGCACGGACCTCGGCGTCCTCCGCCCGGCGACGGCCACCGCTGGCACCACCACCCGACGACGAGATGCCCAGCCGGTCCAGCACCGACCGCGCGGCGACCGAACCGTGCTCGGCGTCGTGCCGGGTGGAGGGCTGCGGCTCACGTCGGGGCTCGGGCTCCCACGACTCCCGCTCGGCGGCGGGCTCAGGAGCCAACGGCAAGGCGGGCGTGATCCGAGCGGGCGCCGACTCGCGCTCGGCGGCCGTCTCGCGCAGGCGGGATTCCGCCAGGGCGGCCCACGAGAACTTGGTCTTCGCGGGCTCGGCTTCCGCGGGCTCCGGCGCGGATCGAACCTCGACGAAGTCCGGCCGGAACTCGGGCTCCGCCGGCTGCTCATCGGCAGGGCGGTCCGCGGAGGTCGAGCGAGCGTAGATCGGCTCGGCCGACGGACCGGACCGCCCGTGGCTCGGCTCAGTCGCCTCCCGCGACCGCACCTCAGCCTCATCGCCACGCCGATCCACCGAACTCGACCGCGCATGGCTCGACTCCGCCGGCTCCGGCGACCGCCGCGGTACCTCGGCGGTCTCCGCGCGGCGGTCAACCGGTGCCGAGCGCACCTCGATCGGCTCGCCCAGCAGCTCCGGAGATCGCCTCTCGCCGGCATCCGCACGCCGTCCCACCGGCACCTCAGCATCCGCACGCCGCTCGACCGGCCCCGACCGCACCTCAGCATCCGCACGCCGCTCAACCGGCCCCGACCGCACCTCAACATCAGCACGACGCTCAACCGGCGCCGACCGCACCTCGATCGGCTCCGGCTGCCGCCGACGTCCCGCCGACGGCACCTCAGCCTCGCCACGCCGCTCGAACGACGGCCGCCCCCCGGCAGGCCGCTCCAACGGTGCCGACCGCACGTCCACCGGCTCCGCCGACAACGCCGCCTCCGGACGCGACGCACGCACCTCGATCGGCTCCGGCCGACCCGCGGGCTCGTCACGGACCGCCGGCAGCAACGTCGTCTCCGCCGCGTCCGCCGTCACCCGGGCGCGCTCGAACGACCAGCCCAGCTGCCGTGGCTGCTCCTCGCGGCCGAACGACCACGCCGGCGCCGGTGCCGTGACCGGCTCGGCCGCCGCCACCGGGACCGGGCGGGCCGGGACCGCCTTCAGGACCTCGTCCAGATCTATGGACGCCGGCTCGCCCGTGCCGAACTCGCCGGCCAGCACGTTGCACGCCTGCCGCCGGGCGCGGGCGTGCAGCTGCTCCGCCGCGCGCGAGCGGTACAGGCACGCGATGGCCTCCTCCGCCTGCCCGAACCGTTCCTGCAGCTGCGCCAGCTCCAACCACAGCCGGGCGGTGACCGCCGACATCCCGTGGCGATCCGTGCTCGCCACCGCTTCGCGCACCAGCTCGATCGCCGCTTCGCCGGAGCCCGCCGGCAAATGGATGCGCGTTGCCACGGCCAGCCGTAGCCAGCCCATCGGCGCGACGCCCGCCGCGCGCACCGGCTCGGCCAGCAACGGCTCCGCGATCTCGTACGCCATCTCCGCGTCGCCGCGGTCGAGGAGCGTGCTCACCAGCAGCAGCACCAGCCTGATCCGGACGAGCCCGCCGTCGTCGGCCGGGTTGTCCAGCTTCTCCAGGAACCCCAGACCCGTGCGCGCGGCGTCGGCCGCCGCGGTCAGGTCCCCGTGCCGGCGGCGGTGCGACGCCGTGCCGACGCGCAGCAGCGCCCGTACCAGCAGCTGGGTGTCCGCGCCGAGGGACTCGTCGCCGAGGACGAGCTTGTCCGCCTCGACCAGCACCCGGTCCAGCTCGGCCTTGCGGCCCAGCAACCCGAGGCAGCCGACCAGGTGGCACAACGCGGCGGCGCGGTGCACCGGCGACACGACCGGGTCGGTGAGCACCGGCCGCAGCGCCGCGAGCCCGGTCAGCGGCACGCCGAGGCTGCGGGCGCAGACGGCGAGATCGATCCGCAGCCGCGCGGCGATGTCGCCGTAGCCGGCGTGTTCGGCCGCACGCAACGCGGCGACGGCCCGCGCGACCGTGGCCGGCCGTTCGCCGAGCCGGACGCGCGCGGAGACGACCAGGCTTTCGGCCCGGATCCACTGCTCGTCGACCCCGGCGGCTTCGGACAGCGCGGCCGCCCGCTCACCGAGAACCAGCGCGAGCTCGGGCGCCCGCAGGTGCAGTGCGTCCGCGCGCTCGATGAGCCGGCCGACTGCGGAGAGGGTTCCCCCCGCATGGCCGGAGCGCCCGCTCTCCGGAGAGAGCGGGCCGCTCCGGTGCGCTTTGCTGGCTTCCACGGGGAAACCCGCCCCCTCAGTCGCGGGTCAGCTTGCGGTGGGTGACACGGTGCGGGCGGGCGGCCTCGGCGCCCATCCGCTCCACCTTGTTCTTCTCGTACCCCTCGAAGTTGCCCTCGAACCAGAACCACTTGGCCGGATCTTCGTCCGTGCCCTCCCAGGCCAGGATGTGCGTCGCGACCCGGTCGAGGAACCACCGGTCGTGCGAGATGACCACCGCGCAGCCGGGGAACTGCTCGAGCGCGTTCTCCAGCGAGCCCAGGGTCTCGACGTCCAGGTCGTTCGTCGGCTCGTCGAGCAGGATCAGGTTCCCGCCCAGCTTGAGCGTCAGGGCCAGGTTGAGCCGGTTGCGCTCACCACCGGAGAGCACGCCCGCCGGCTTCTGCTGGTCCGGGCCCTTGAAGCCGAACGCGCTGACGTACGCCCGCGACGGCATCTCGGTCTGGCCGACGTGGATGTAGTCCAGCTCGTCGGAAACGACCTGCCAGACGGTCTTCTTCGGGTCGATGCCGCCGCGATTCTGGTCCACATAGGACAGTTTGACCGTCTCGCCGATCTTGACCTCGCCGCCGTCCGGCTCCTCGAGCCCGACGATGGTCTTGAACAGCGTGGTCTTGCCGACGCCGTTCGGGCCGATGACGCCGACGATGCCGTTGCGCGGCAGGTCGAACGACAGTCCGTCGATGAGCACGCGGCCGTCGAAGCCCTTCTGCAGCTTCTCGACCTCGACCACGACGTTGCCCAGCCGCGGGCCCGGCGGGATCTGGATCTCTTCGAAGTCGAGCTTGCGGTGCTTGTCCGCCTCCGCCGCCATCTCCTCGTAGCGGTCCAGCCGCGACCGGGACTTCGTCTGGCGGGCCTTGGCGTTCGACCGGACCCACTCGAGCTCGGCCTTCAGGCGCTTGGCGAGCTTCGCGTCCTTCTTGCCCTGGACCTCGAGGCGCTCGCGCTTCTTCTCCAGGTACGTCGAGTAATTGCCCTCGTAGCCGACGACGCGGCCGCGGTCCAGCTCCATGATCCACTGGGCCACGTTGTCGAGGAAGTACCGGTCGTGGGTGACGGCGAGGACAGCGCCGGCGTAGCGGGCCAGGAACTGCTCCAGCCACAGGACACTCTCGGCGTCCAGGTGGTTGGTGGGCTCGTCGAGCAGCAGCAGGTCGGGCGCCGACAGCAGCAGCTTGCACAGCGCGACGCGGCGACGCTCACCACCGGAGAGGTGCGAGACGCCTTCGTCCGGCGGCGGGCAGCGCAGTGCGTCCATGGCCTGCTCGACGGTCGAGTCGAGCTCCCAGGCGTCGGCGTGGTCCAGGTCCTCCTGGAGCTGCCCCATCTCCTCCATCAGCTCTTCGGTGTACTCGGTCTCCATGAGCTTGAGGACCTCGTTGTACCGGTCGAGCTTGACCTTGACCTCGCCCAGGCCTTCTTCGACGTTCTGCCGGACGGTCTTGTCCTCGGTGAGCTCCGGCTCCTGCATGAGGATGCCCACGCTCGCGCCCGGCTGGAGGAACGCTTCGCCGTTGCTGGCCTGCTCGATCCCCGCCATGATCTTGAGCACGGTGGACTTACCGGCGCCGTTCGGCCCCACCACGCCGATCTTGGCGCCGGGGTAGAACGCGGTGCTGACGTCGTCGAGGATGACCTTGTCCCCGACGGTCTTGCGCACCTTCTTCATGGTGTAGATGAACTCGGCCATACCGACGATCGTAGAGCGCTCCTGATCGCGACTCGACGCCGGTCACCGTCGGACTACCGAAAGTCAGTCCCGGATCACGGCGGGAGCATCGGATCGTCCGGTTTCCGGCGCTCGCGGCACCCGATCCGCAGCCCTCAACCTCAACTCGACCCCGAGGGTCGTTTCCCGTCCGCGAGGTTCTTCAACATGGCGTTGTAGGCGTTCAGCTCTTCGTCCCCGGTCACCGCTTCGCGCCGGTCGCGCCGCTTGGCCTCGCGCTCGTCCTGGCGCGACCACTGCACCAGCAGCGCGATCAGCACGAGCAGCACCGGGATCTCGCCGGAGGCCCAGGCGATGCCGCCGCCGAGCCGCTGGTCCGACAGCAGGTCGGCGACCCACGGCAGGTGCAGCTGGCTGTAGAACGCCTGCCCGATCACGGTCTGCTTGCTCATCAGGATGACGCCGAAGAACGCGTGGAACGGCATCGCGGCGAACATCATGCCGAGCCGGCCGAGGTACGGGATGCGCCGCGGCGCCGGGTCGACGCCGATCACGGGCCAGTAGAAGACGTACCCGGCGAGGAGGAAGTGCGCGTTCATCGCCAGGTGCGCCCAGTGGTAGTTCAGCGCGTTGTCGAACAGGCCGGAGAAGTACAGCGCGTAGAACGAGCCGACGAACAGCAGCAGCGCGACCACCGGGTGGGTGAGGAACCGCGACACCGGGGAGTGCACGGCGGCGACGAGCCACTCGCGCGGCCCCGGCGGGCTGTCCTTGCCCGCGGCCGGCAGGGCACGCAGGGCGAGCGTCACCGGCCCGCCGAGCACGAACAGCACCGGCGTCACCATCGACAGCAGCATGTGGCTGCCCATGTGCACGCTGAACATCGCCGGCGAGTAGCGGCCGATGCCCGACGACGTCGCGATCAGCAGCACCACGCAGCCGGCGATCCAGGCGACCGTGCGGCCGACCGGCCAGGTGTCGCCGCGGCGCAGCAGCCGCCGGACCCCGGCGAGGTACAGCCCGCCCAGCACGAGCGCGAGCGTCCCGTAGACGAGGTCGAAGCGGGTGTCCAGGAGCAGGCGCCACCAGGTCGGCGGGCCGTCGAGGTCGTAGCCGATCAGCAGCTCGGTCGTCGACGGCTGGGTGATCGCGTCCGCCGGTGGCGGCGTCCGGGCCAGCCCGGAGGCGATGCCGATGGTGACGAACATGATCAGGATCTCGACGGAGGCCAGGCGCAGCAGCTGCGCGCCGCCCTTGCCGTCGACGAGGTCGGCGACGCCCTTCTGCCGCTGCTGGTGGCCGAACACGCCGAGCAGGAGCAGCGCGACCGTCTTGGCGACGACCAGCAGGCCGTAGTCGGTGGTGAACAGGTCGTTCAGGCCGATCCGCACCAGCGCGTTGACCACGCCGGAGATCGCCATCACGATCCAGCAGACCAGAGCCAGCCGCGAGAACCGCTGCGCGGCCAGGCTCAGGTGGCCGCCGCGCCGGTAGCCGAGCGCCAGCAGCGCGATCAGCCCGCCGACCCACAGCGCCGCGGCGACGAGGTGGAACAGCAGGCTGTTCGTGGCGACGTCGTGGGCGCCGCCGCTGGCGGAGTGGCCGGTGACCGCCACCGGGACGAGCCCGCCGATCGCCAGGAAGAACAGCACCGCCGTCCAGCCCCACGACAGCGCGAGCCGGCAGCCGAGCGCGACGAGGATCGCGATCAGGGCGGTCCACAGCCACGCCTTCGGCTGCTCGATGGCGCCCACGAGGTCGAGCAGCGTCTGCGGGTCCAGGACGTCGCCGAAGGGCTTCCCGGCGGTGTCGGCGGCGGTGAAGGCGACCGAGAGCAGGGCCGCGCCGAACCACACCCAGGCGGCGACGCCGGCCGCGCGCAGGGCGCCGTAGCCCTCGGGGCCGAGCGTGCCGGACTTCTGCGGGGGCACCAGGAACGCGGCGAGCAGCAGCGAGCCGACGCAGATCACCGACGCGGCTTCGGACAGCACGCGCATCACGGTGATGCCGTACTTGGTGACCAGGCCCGGATCCGGCAGGCCGGCGATGACGTACCCGGCCCCGCCGGTGAGGGCGATCAGCCCGATCGCGACGACGGCGGCCAGCAGCACGCCGACCGAGAGCAGGGGCAGCACGCTCGCCCGGCGCTGCGTGGGGACGTCGGACTTCGGCACGGACTGCTCGGACACACCCTGAGGGTATGCCCAGCCCCGGTCAGGCCCGTGTGACGGGCAGGATGGGGCCGTGAAGATGATCCTGCTGCGGCACGCCGAGTCGCTCGGCAACGTCGACGAGCTCGCCTACACGCGGATCCCCGACCACGCCCTGCCGCTGACGGAGAAGGGCCGCCGGGAGGCGCTCGCCGTGGCGCCGGAGATCACCCGGCTGCTCGACGGCGCGCGGCCCGCGGTCTACGTCAGCCCGTACCTGCGCACCCGGGAAACGTTGCGGCTGCTGGACATCGAGGCTTCGTGCGAGCGGCTGCTGCAGGAGCCGCGGCTGCGCGAGCAGGACTGGGGCAACCTGCAGGACCCGGCCGAGCAGGAGATCCAGAAGGCGCGGCGGCACGAGTTCGGGCACTTCTTCTACCGGCTGCCCTTCGGCGAGTCGGGCGCGGACGTCGACGACCGCGTCGCGGCGTTCCTGTCGGACCTGCGGCAGCGCGACGAACATCACCCCGGCGCGGTCCTGATCGTCTCGCACGGGCTCACGCTGCGGCTGCTGTGCCGCCGGCTGTTCGGCTGGAGCATCGAGCTGTTCGAGTCGCTGTCCAACCCGGCGACCTGCGAATACCGCGTCCTGGACGAACACGACGGCAAGTGGTCGCTCGACCGCCCGTTCGCCCAGTGGCGGGACTCACCCGACGGGGAAACGCAGCTCTAGCGGCGCGGTCAGCACGACGCGGGTGCCCTGGCCGGGCGCCGAGTCGATCCGGGCCGAGCCGCCGATCTCGGCCAGCCGCGCGTGGATCGAGTTTTCGATGCCGAAGCCGGCGCGGCGCGCCTTCGGGTCGAAGCCCGTTCCGTGGTCGCGCACGGAGAGCGTGACCACGCCGTCGTGTTCTTCGAGGCACATCACGGCTTTGTGCGTCTTCGCGTGCTTCAAAGTGTTTCGCAGCGCCTCGCGAGCCGCGTCGTGCAACGAGTCGACGACGCTCTCGGGGACGTCGGCCGGCTTCGCGAGGGCGACGAGGTCGACGCGCAGGCCTTCCGCTGTCATCTCGACCGCGAGCGCGCCGAGCCGGTGCTCGAGACCGCCTGGCTCGGCGGACGCGTCGCCGTCGAGGCTCAGGCGCAGCCGCAGGGCGTGCGCCCTCGCGATGCTGCGCACCTGGTCGAGACTGCCCACCGGGTCGAGGGCGTCGCGGGGCGCGGGCAACGCGAGCGACTCCATCACCTGCAGCACGGTGTCGTGGACGTCGCGCCGGTGCCGCTCCCGTTCGGCGGCCCGGCCGCGCTGCTCCCCCAGCCGGTGCGCGAACCGCATCGACCCGGCGACGAGGAGCACGATCGCCAGCGCCGTCGCGGCGGCCGCGAAGAGGGCGAGCACGATCCACGTGGCCGGCGCCGACGTGCCGGACACCACGGCCATGCCGTACCGCAGGAGCACGGCGCCGGAGATGGCGATCGCCCCGGCCGGAGCGCCGCGCAAGAGCGTCCAGATCATGACCGTGCCCATGATGTTGGGCCAGGTCAGGCCGAGCAGACCGGGCGCGAAGGCCGCCGCGGCGACGCTCGTGGCGAGCGTGTACGCGGTGTCGGCGGCGAGCACCGGGCGGATGCCGGTGCTGCGGTGGAAGACCCAGGCCACTTCGGCCAGGTTCGGCAGCAGGTAGAGCACGACAGCGAGGCCGAGCACCGGGGCACCCAGCGGGCCCCCGGCCCAGACGGCCTGCAGGAACAACGCGAGCCGGAACGCGACCGGCACGAGCACGAGCCTCGGCACCGCCCCCTGCACGAGCGGGAACCCGGCTCCGCCGGCGAGCGCCCCCACGCCGCCGAGCAGCACAACCCTCACGACGTCCTCCCCGGGTCAAGGCCCCTACCCTGACCAGCCCACCTGAACTTGTAACGTCGGTTCATTCATCTCAGCTTACGACGCGATCAGCTTGCCCCGCTCCCTTCCGGGCTGTCAAACGGGGCTTCGGCGGTAGGGGCCGTACGGGAGCAGACGCATCCCCCGGACGCCCGGATCCCCGGGTTTGTCACGATTCGACCGTCAGCGCGGCTTCCTCGCGCCGGCGGGCGCGGCGCGCGCCGAGAGCGGCGGGCAGGATCAGCGCGGCGACCACGGCCACGAACCCGAACGCGACGCCGTAGTTCGTCACCTGCGCGATGCCGCCGACGATCGGCGGGCCGCCGAGGAACCCGGTGTAGGCGATGGCCGTGGCGAAGCCGATCTCGCGCTCGCCGCCGGCGCCGTCGCCGCGCTTCCCGACGTCCCCGGCCAGGCTGAGCGCGAGCGGGAACGACGCGGCGAGACCCGCGCCGGCCAGCGCGAAGCCGGCGTACCCGACGGCGGCGACCGGGATCGCCGCCGTGGCGGACAACCCGGCCGCGGCCAGCGCCGACCCCGCGGCGAGGCAGCGCGTCGGGCCGAACCGGCGTTGCGCCCACGAGCCCGCCAGCCGCGTCAGGGCCATGACCAGCTGGAACCCGGCGAACGCGAGCGCCGCGGCGCCCTGGCCGACCCCGCGTTCGGCCGTCATCAGCAGCGCGGACCAGTCCGAGGAGGCGCCTTCGGCGATGGCCGAGCAGAGCGCGACGGCGGCCAGCAGCCACAGCACCGGACGCCGGATCGGCGCGCGGGCGGCGGTCGTGACCGGCACCGCGGAGTCTCCGGCGTGCTCGGGGTGGATGCCCGGGACCGCCCGGACCACGAAGACCAGCACCACGACGGCGACGACCGCGGCCACGCCCAGGTGGCGCGCCGGGGACCAGCCGTGGCCGGCGGCGAGGCCCGCGGCCAGCGAACCGGCCAGCGCGCCGACGCTGAAGCCCGCGTGGAAGACCGACATGATCGGCCGCCGCACCCGGCGCTCGACGGCCACCGCGGCGACGTTCATCGCGACGTCCAGCAGCCCGACGCTCACGCCGATCACCAGCAGCGCGCCGGCCAGGAGCGGCACGGTGGGCGCGAAGCCGATCAGGACGAGCGCGACCGCGGCCAGCAGCGTGCTCCCCGCGACGACCGCGCGGGCCCCGGCGCGTTCGATGAGCCGGCCGGACACCGAAGCGGCCGCGAGCATCCCGACGCTGGCGCCCAGCAGGGCGAGGCCGAACACCCCCGGCGCGGCGTGCACCTGGGCGGCCAGCGCCGGCGTGCGCGAAGCCCACGAGCCCAGCGCGAGCCCGTTGATGGCGAACACGGTGAACACCGCGGTCCGGTCTCGCATCGCCCCAGCTTGACTGAAGCGCTTCAGAAAGTCGAGGGAGATCCGGCTAGACTGCGCGGATGACCCGGCGGCGCCGTCCCACGCTCGACGACGTCGCGGAGGCCGTCGGCGTCTCCCGGGCGACGGTGTCGAACGCCTACAACCGGCCTGACCAGCTGTCTTCGCAGCTGCGTGCGCAGGTCCTGCAGGCGGCTGCTTCGCTGGGCTACGCGGGTCCCGACCCGACCGCGCGGAGCCTCGCCACGAGCCGCACCGGGGCGATCGCCGTCCTGCTGGACACCTCGCTGTCGACGGCGTTTTCCGACCCGGCGCTGTCGCTGACGCTGGACGCGCTGGCGCGGGTGGTCGACCCGCACGAGCACGCGCTGCTGCTCCTGCCCGGCGGGCCGCCGGCCGCGCGGGTGCTGAGCGTGCAGGCCGACGTCGCGGTGGCGTATTCGCTGGCCGACGGGGCGCCGGCGCTGGACTCGGTGCGCGCGCGGGGGTTGCCGCTCGTGGTGATCGACCAGCCGCTGCTGCCCGGGGTGGCGCGGATCGGCTGCGCGGACCGGGCGGGGGCGGCGCTCGCCGCGCGGCACCTGGTCGGGCTCGGGCACCGGCGGTTCGGGATCTTCGCCGCGTGCAGCCGCGTCGTGCCTGGTGGCGGGCCACTTTCCCGGGCCGAGGCCGAGGGTGCCCCGTTCCGCGACACGCGCGAACGGCTCGCGGGGTACCTCGACGAGCTGGGTTCGGCGCCGGTCGTCGTCGAGGAGGCGGCCGGGCTGAGCGCGGAAAGCGCGATGGCGGGGGCGTTCGCGCTGCTCGGGCGGGCGCCGCGGCCGACCGCGCTGCTGTGCATGTCCGACCAGCTCGCGCTGGGGGTGCTCGCGGCGGCGGCGCAGCTGGGCATCGACGTGCCGGGTGAGCTGTCCGTGGTCGGGTTCGACGACACCCCGCCGGCGACCTGGTCGTCGCCGGGGCTGACCACCGTGCGGCAGGACCTCGCGGCCAAGGGGCGGATCGCCGGGGAGCTGGTGCTGGAGCTGCTGGCCGCGGCCCCGCTTTCTGCTCCGCTCTCTGCTCCAGGCTCGGTGGAAGTGCCTGTTTCGCTGGTCGAGCGCGGGAGCACGGGGCCCGCTTAGCACCGTCTCCACGCGCTCGCAAGACCTTCTCGCGCCCCTGTGGACAACCATTCTTCCGACGGCCGGTTGTCCACAGAAACGAAATCCCGGGCTGACAAATCTTCCCCCGCCCGCCAACCTGGAATCACACGTTCACCGCGGCCCGGCCGCGACTCCCGAGGGGAAACCACCATGTCTTCACGTCGGCTCCGATCCCACCTGCCCGTCCTGCTCGTGCTGGCGCTGGCCGGGCTGCTGACCAGCGCCGGAGCAGCCCAAGCCGCCTCCGAACCCGGCTGTCAGAAGGGCGAATTCTGCCTCTGGCCGGCCGACGACTACGGCGGCACGCCCCAGCGATTCGACCTGCGCACCGCGAATCCCGGCGAATGCATTCCCCTGCCGGCGGAATTCGCCGGGTCGTCGTTCGCGAATCTGATGAGCCGGGACGTCACGGTGTACCAGAGCGAGGAATGCTCGACGGAGGGAGATTTCATCACCTATCCGGGTGGCGGCACGTTCGTACCGGACGCGCCGTTCCTGGTCCGCGGGATCCAGATCTGGGAATGACGCCCTGAGCTGGGCCCGCACCCGCCGTCCGCTCCAGGGGAGAGCCGGCTCGCGGCGGCGGCCGGGCCCGTTTGGGGCCGCTCCCCCGACAGCGGCCCCATCCCGTGGGCGCGCCTCTGCGGCGTGGCGCGCCCACGGGCCTCCATCGAGACCCCGATGGCGTCCGTGGCCTCTGTACTGCGAGCGAGAGCCTTCTAATCTCTAGTTCGCAGGTTAGAGCCCACGGAGGGCTGCGCGCCACACTCCAGGCGCGTGATCGTCACCCAGCGAGGTCAGTCCGACACGATTCGGGCGATCGCGACGTCACCGCGACCGAACTCCCGAATTACGTCGAACGAGACCTGAAACGATTGGCCGGTGTCGAACGATCGAGAGGATGGCGACGACTAAGCTGCCCGTGCCGGGCGACCGGCACGACCGGCAGCAGCCGTCGGCGCGGGCCCTCGTAGCTCAGCTGGATAGAGCAAGAGCCTTCTAATCTCTAGGTCGCAGGTTCGAGTCCTGCCGGGGGCGCCACCAGGGAAGACGCCGTACGCAAGCCGCGTACGGCGTCACGGGCGGACGAGAGCCGCCTCACACCGGCAGACAATCCCACGCCCACAATGGACGGCGGAGCTTCGCGCACCCCTGTGGCGGACGGGCCATCGAAGCAGCGGCCGATCGGTCGAGCGGACCATCCCGAGTTCCACTCGAGACGGACTCGTTATCAGCCGGTGGCCTCACGAAGAGCGACAGCTCGGACACCGGTCTGAACCTTTGAAAGCGGCGACATCCCACGATCGAGTGAGCGACCGATCGAGTGACTGAACGCGAAGGGCGAACCACCGTGGAAGACAACCCATCCGAAGCCCGGACCCATCGCAGGCGAACCAACAGCGCGGCCCGCGCGGCATTCGAAGACGCCCGCCGGGCGGGCCTGGTCAGGCGGCACCTGCTGAAGCTGCACCACCTCGGCATTCCACCGCGCCGGTACACAACACCGGAGATCGCGGCGGCACCACCCGCGGACGACCGGGCGGGCTCCGCGCTGGGCCCGCCGGAGCCAAGGGAAGCGGCGCGCCCAGCCGGCTCCGCGGCTGCCTTGCCTTCACACGAAGCGGCAGCCGTCCCACGTCCGGAAGCCGCGGCGACAACAAGGCGACCTCACGTCGCGGCGGAAGGCGCCCAGCCGAGCACCCAGGCGGCGGCCACCCATCCCGGCGCCACGCACCAACACCAAGCGGCAGCCGGCTACCCCCACGACACGGCCGACACCTCGCACACCCCGGGCACCACCGACCCCTTCGACTTTCCCGGCACCCCCGCCCCACCGCGGCTCGCTCCGCCTCCAGGCCGCCACCGCCGGTCCACCGCAGCACGCGAAGGAGGCGAACTCCCACCGTCCACATCGGATGCGGCTTGAGCACGTAAAGGTGCGGGCCAGGCGCACTGGCTCGGCCGACGGCACCAGGCGCCGCAACAACGTGCTCAACGCTCCCGCACGGCTTACGCTGCCCGATCCCCCGGGACAGCCGTTCGCGTGACAGTCGCCAGTGCGCGCAACACCATCGCCTGGTGCTGACGAAAATAGAAATGCCCGCCGGGGAAACAGCGCAGGTCGATCTCGCCAGTCACATGTGCACGCCACGCGCGCAGTGCGTCGGCGCCGATTGTGTCTTCGCGGCCGCCGAACGCGGTCAGCGGCACGGGCAAGGGGGCGTCCGCGCGCCACTCGTACGTTTCCAGGATCTGGTAGTCGGCACGGAGGTAGCGGGCCACCGTGGCCTTCCGTTCGGGGTCGTCCAGGATTCCGGTGGGGAGGCCGCCGTGTCTGTGGGCCACCTCGGTGAGCAGGTCGTCGTCGGGCAGGTGGTGGATGGGTGGTTCCGTGCGGGGTGTCGACGGCGCCGGGAACCCGGAGACGATCAGCTGCTCCGGCAGCCGGCGCCCGGTGCGGCGCAGTTGCCGGGTGACCTCGTAACCCATCAGCGCGCCGAGGCTGTGTCCGAACACCGCGTACGGCGCGTCGGTCGGCAGCACCTCGGCCACCTCGGCGACCACTTCGCCCATGCGGGTCAGCACCGGCTCGGAAAGGCGGGAACCACGGCCGGGCAACTGAACCGCGCTGATCTCCACGCCCGGCAACCGGCGCGACCACCGGGCGAACTCCGCGGGCGCCCCGCCACCGTGCGGAAAGCAGATCAACCTCAGGCGGCCGGGCCGGGCTGGGCCGTGGATGAACCAGCCGCCGGTCGGGTGCGCGTTCACCATCTTCGTCCTCCTCTCGGTGCTCGCCGGCCAAAATGAAGGGCCGCAACCGGGTTCGGTTGCGGCCCTTCGGGTGGGGGTGGGGGATCGACGGTGAACACCGCTACGACATCCCGATGCTCATGCCGCCTTGGGTGCCTCGCCGGTTTCGCGAGGTGCCGGGTCGGTGCCGGGCAGCCGGGTCGGCTTCGTGGGCCGGTCCCGCTTGCGGCCGAACCGGCGCATCATCGGCGACTCCACGAACCGGAACAAGAGCCAGCCACCGAGCAGCGTCATGGCGAGGAGACCGAGCAGCATCAGCACGCCGACCGGCGTGGAGAACGTCGGACCGCCCGTGACCCCGCGGAACCAGAAGACCGTCACGCACTGGCACATGTAGAAACCGAAGGAGATCTTCCCGAGGAACACCATGACCCGGCCGCGCATCAAGGTTCGCGTTCCACGCAGGTCCGCGTTGGCGAAGGCACCCACCACGATCCCGATCGGCACGAGCTGGACCAGGCTGAGCGTGTACTGCACCGGGACGATGTAAGTGGCACCCAGGCCGATGGCCATGATCACCGTCGCCAGCATCGGGCTGATCCGGATCCACTTGCGGGCCAGGACGATGCGCGCCACGAACATCCCGAGCACGAACTCGAAAACGCGCGCGGGCGGGAAGAGGTAGATGAGCCAGTACTGCAGGTCGGCCAGGAGCGGCGGTCCCGGGGTGGTCTTGTCCGGGATGACGGCCATCACGGTCGTCTGGTACACCGCGAGAGCGGCCACTGTCGCGATCGCACCGATCCACAGCCCGCGCGGGCTCAGCTTGGCGATGAGCTTGAACAGCAGCGGGAAGCACATGTAGAAGAACAGTTCGGCGCACAGCGACCAAGCCGGGGTGTTCATGCTCTGGCTGATCTTGAAGTTCGGGAACCACGACTGCAGCAGCAACATGTTGGGCAGCCACACCCACCACGCGACGGCGCCACCGGCGAACAGGATCATCACCACCGCCCACATGACCAGGTGGTTGGGGAAGACCTTCACCAGCCGGCGGCGGATGAAGGCCCGTGCCGAGGTGCCGGGGCTCGCCGACCACGTGAGCACGAAGCCACTCAGCACGAAGAAGAAGGTCAGCCCGACGAAGCCGGTGTAGTTGAAGGCATGGGTGAGAAAGTTCGCCAGCGAGGGATCGGCGAACGGGGTGATCGCCGGCCAGCTGAGGTTGACCGGGTTGACCAACAACGTCGTGTGAAAGAGGAACGTTCCGATGGCAGCGACGAAACGCAGCCCCGTCAACGAATTCAGCGCCGCCGGCCTTGGTGGTGATGTCGCAATACCAGAGCCGGGTTCGGCTTGCACAAGCTTCGCCCTGTCGCCATTACTGTCACTCACGACCCACTCCTCCGTTGGCCGGTCGGCATTTCTGGTGGAACCATACGATTCGGCTCGGGTACCGACTACTCCACAGTTGCTGAACGGCCGGAGCCCGGGAAGCGGGCGCGGTTTGCCACGGCGATCCCGCTCGCGTGCCGCCATTCCGCACGTTAGGATCGCGCCATGCCGAAGCTCATCGTCTCTGTCCTGACGTCCCTCGACGGGTATTACGAAGGCCCCGGCAAGGACCTCTCCCCGATGCCGTTCGAGGATGCCTTCAACACGCACAACCTCGGCCTTCTGCAGCGTGCGGGCACGCTCGTGTACGGCAGCACGTGGTTCCCCGGCAACTGGGAACACTGGTCCGCCGTCGCCGCCGACGAGTCGCAGAACGACCGCGACCACGAGACCGCCGCACTTGTCACCTCCCTGGATGCTGTTGTCATCAGCGATTCGATGGAGGTCGACCCCGACGCCCCCTGGGCAGCGAAAACACGAGTGGTGTCCCGTTCCGAGGCCGCAAAAGAAATCGCGCGGCTCAAACAAGGCAGCGGCGGCGACCTGCTCATGTTCGGCAGCGCGACGACCTGGAACCCGCTGCTCGCCGAGGGCCTGGTCGACGAGTTGATCGTCCTCGTCGGCGCCGCCGTGCTCGGTGCCGGGTCCAAGCTCTACTCCGGTTCGCGAGCGGGCCTGAAACTGCTGTCCGCTCGTGTCCTGCCCGATTCGCAGCTGGTCGAACTGCGCTACGACGCGACCGGCGAGGAGACCGCGTGACGACGACGGCCGGGCGAAAGCCGCCCACACAGGACGAGGTGCTCGGGTACTTCGACACGCTGTCGAACTGGGGACGGTGGGGTGACGACGACGAGCTCGGCACGCTGAACCACATCACCGACGACGTCCGGCTGGCGGCGGCGCGGGCCGTGCGCCACGGCAGGAGCCTTTCGTGCGCGTGGGATGTCGCCGTGCCGGACGACATGGAGCGGTCGACGAACTGCTGCCCGTACGCCGTCGAGATGCCGGGAGCCGAGGACATCCCGACGCCCGGGTTCCAGAACGACCGGCGCTGGGGCTTTTCGAACGAGCGGCTCGCCCTCATGTTCCACGGCAACACGATCACCCACGTCGACTCGCCGTGCCACATCTTCTGGGACGGCAAGACCTACAACGGGCGGCCGCACTCGCTGGTCGACACCGAGACGGGGTCGGCGTGGGCGGCCGTCACGGCGGCGGCGAACGGGATCACCACGCGGGGTGTCCTGCTGGACGTCGCGAAGGTCCGCGATGTGCCCTGGCTGGAGCCGGGCCAGGGCGTGTATCCCGAGGATCTCGAGGAAGCCGAACGCCGCCAGGGCGTGCAGGTGCGCCCCGGCGACGCGGTGCTCCTGCGCACCGGCGGTGGCCGCGTCCGGCACGAAGGCGGCGAAGCCGGCGGCGTCTCGCAGGCCGGCTGGCACGTGTCCTGCCTGCCGTGGCTGCACGAGCGGGGGGTCGCGCTGATCGGCGCCGACACCCCTCAAGACGTTCAGCCGTCGGGCTACGAAGACGTGATGATGCCGGTGCACGCCGTGAGCCTGGTCGCGATGGGCCTGTGGCTGCTCGACAACTGTGACCTGGAAGCGTGCGCGGAGACGGCTGCCGAGCTCGGCCAGTGGGACTTCCACCTCGCCGTCGCCCCCGTCCGCTTCGCCGGCACGTCCGGCAGCCCGGTCAACCCGATCGCCACTTTCTGAACGCGTTTAACGAAAGAACGACTCCTCCCACGCGCTGACCAATGGCCGGCCGAACGAAACCGTTCGGCCGGCCATTGCCGCGCAAGGTCCACCGCTCCTTCGCGCAATCGGTGAGACGCCCGGCCGCCCCTCGGGGCCGCACAGTGGTCAGCGATCCCGGATGCGGCACACCGGTCCCGAGCCCGAGGGCAGGGACCAGGAGGAGCGTTATGTACGACTACGTCATCGTCGGCGCTGGTTCGGCCGGTTGCGTGCTCGCGTCGCGACTCGCCGAGGACCCCGACGTCACCGTCTGCCTGATCGAGGCCGGCCCGGCCGACAGCTCGCAGAACATCCACGTCCCCGCGGCGTTCGCCAAGCTGTTCCGGACCCAGTACGACTGGGACTACGACAGCCACGACGAGGAGCACCTGAACGGCCGGCGCGTCTACCTGCCCCGCGGCCGCGTGCTCGGCGGAACCAGCTCGATCAACACCCAGATCTACATCCGGGGCAACGCCCTGGACTACGACGGCTGGAACCGTCCCGGGTGGTCGTGGGACGAGGTGCTCCCGTACTTCCTGCGTTCGGAGAACCACGAAGGCGGCTCCGGGCCCCACCACGCCGTCGGCGGCCCGCTGGACGTGGCCGCGGGACGTTCGCGCAACCCGATGTCCGAGGCGTTCATCGAGGCCGCCGTGGAGGTCGGGCACGACCGCAACGACGACTTCAACGCCGGGGCCCAGGACGGGGTCGGCTTCTTCGAGCTGACCCAGCGCGGGGGCTGGCGCGTCAGCACGGCGACCGCGTTCCTGCACGCCCAGTCCCGGCCGAACCTGACCGTGGAGACCAACGTCCAGGTGCACCGCGTGGTCATCGAGGACGGGCGGGCGACCGGCGTCGTCGGCGCCCGGCTGGACGACGAGCTGCGCTTCGACGCGCGCCGCGAGGTCATCCTGAGCGCCGGGACCTACAACTCGCCCCAGCTGCTCCAGCTGTCCGGGATCGGTCCGGCCGGCTTGCTGCAGGCGTTCGAGATCCCGGTGGTCGTCGACCGGCCGGAGGTGGGCCAGAACCTGCAGGACCACATGCTGATCCCGCTGATCTACACCCACTCCGAGCCGATCAGCCTGCTCGCGGCCGGCGCGCCGGAGAACGTCGAGCGGCTGATGGCCGACGGGACCGGTCCGCTGACCTCGAACGGCCCCGAGGCGGGCGGGTTCGCCCGGACCCGGTCCGACCTGCCGGCCCCGGACATCGAGCTCCTGGCCGCGCCGGTGATGTTCGTCGACAACGGTCTCGGCGTGCCGACCGCGCACGCGCTGTCGTTCGGGCCGTCCCCGATCACGCCCAGCAGCCGCGGGTCGGTCGGCCTCGCCTCGCCGGACCCGACCACGAAGCCGCGGATCGTGCACAACTACCTCGCCACCGAGGACGACCTGGCCGCGGCCGCGCAGGGCCTGCGGATCGCGCTCGAGATCGCCGGTGCGCCCGCGTTGCGCCGCTTCACCGAGACCGCGTTCCGCACGCCCGACTCGACCGACGAGGCCGGCCTGCGCGACTACGCGCGCCGCTACGGGCACTCCATCTACCACCCGGTCGGCACCTGCGCGATGGGCGCGGTCGTCGACGACGAGCTCGCGGTCCGCGGCGTCGCCGGCCTGCGCGTCGTCGACGCCTCGGTGATGCCGACGATCCCGCGGGGGAACACGAACGCCCCCACGATCATGATCGCGGAGAAGGCAGCGGACATCATCCGCGCCAAGCAGGCATCCGAAGCCGAGCGCGTGGCGGCCACGCCGACCCGGTCCTGAGCGCCCCAGCAAGCGCCGAACGCACCCGGCAGGAGGAGACATGGAGAAAGTGATCAGCGTTCCGTCCGAGGAGGGCCTGCTCGAGCGCACCGCGGCGCTCAGCGACCAGCTGGCCGACCTGCGCGACTGGAGCAAGGAGAACCGGCGACTCCACGAGGACGCCGTGGAGGCGCTCACCCGTGCGGGCATCCTGCACATGCGGCGGCCGGCCCGGCTGGGCGGCTACGAGTCGTCGACCCGCACCATGATCGAGGTCCTCTCGATCCTGGCCGGGGTCGACGGGTCGGTCGCCTGGAACGCCTCGGCGTGGACGATCGGCGCCTGGATGACCGGCATGTTCCCCGACCACGTCCAGGACGAGGTGTTCGCCGACGAGCGGTCGCGGGTGTGCGTCGTGCTCAGCCCGACCGCGACGGCCACGGAGACCGAGGACGGACTCGTCGTCGACGGCCGGTGGGCCTTCCTCAGCGGTGCCCTGCACAGCAGCTGGCAGGTCATCCTCACGATGGCCCCCGCGCCGGACGGCAGCCTGTGGCCCGTCGCGGGTCTGGTGCCGATGTCCGAGCTGGAGATCGTCGACGACTGGCACACCTCCGGGCTGGTCGGCACCGGGAGCGTCACCTCGGTCGCCCACGGCGTCCACGTTCCGTGGGAGCGGACCCTGCCGATGGCGGCGATCATGGGGAACCAGTACCGGTCGGAGGCCAACCGGGAGTCGCCGCTGTTCAACCAGCCGATGCTGCCGACGGGCGCGTCGGGCTTCATCGGGGTGGTCCTCGGTCTCGCGCGAGCGGCGCAGGCGGACTTCTTCGCCCGCCTCCCGAAGCGCAAGATCACCTTCACCGACTACAGCGCTCAGGCCGAGGCGCCGATCACCCACTTCCAGGTCGCCGAGGCGCTGCTGAAGCTCGAAGAAGCCGAGTACCACGCCTACAAGATGGCCGACATGCTCGACGGCAAGGGCGCCGCGGGTGAGCCGTGGAAGCTCGAGGACCGGGTCCGCTACCGCGGCTCCTTCGGGCGGATGGCGCAGCTCGCCAAGGAGTCGGTGGACATCCTGTCCGCCGCGAGCGGTGGTTCCTCGATCTACACGAACGTCGCCATCCAGCGCATCCACCACGACCTCGACGCACTGAGCAAGCACGCTCTCATGCACCCCAACACCAACTTCGAGCTGTTCGGGCGGGTCATGTGCGGTCTGGAACCGAACACCATGTACCTGTGAGCTGGAGGACCAGATGAACTCGAACGAGTCCCAAGACTCCGTCGTGCTCGGCCGGCCGTCGCCGGCGCGGATGTACGACTACTTCCTGCACGGCTCGAGCAACTACCCCGAGGACCGCGCGGCGGGTGACGCCGTCATGGCCAAGGTCGGGGTGGAGCTGACCCGTGACGTGGTCTGGGAGAACCGCGCGTTCCTCGGCCGGGCGGTGCAGTACCTCGCCGAGCGCGGCGTCCGCCAGTTCGTCGACCTCGGGGCCGGCCTGCCCAGCATGGAGAACACCCACCAGGTCGCCGCGCGGTTCTGCGAGCGGCCACGAGTGCTCTATGTGGACAATGACCCGGCGGTCGAGGTGCACGGCGGCGACATCCTGCTCGCCGACGACTCCGCCGACACGCGCATCGTGATCGAGGACGTGCGTGAACCGGACCGGGTGCTGTCGCACCCGCGCACGCGGGAGCTCATCGACTTCAGCGAGCCGGTCGGGCTGCTGATGGTGGCCGTGCTGCACTTCTGCCCGGACGACCCGCAGGCCCTGGTCGACAAGTACCTGTCCGCCCTGCCGCCCGGCTCCTACCTCGCGCTGTCGCACCTCGTCGTCGATCCGGACCGCGGCAACGAGCAGGCGGACATGGAGCGGAGCTACGACCGAGCCACCTCGCCGATGATCTTCCGCGAGCCCGCGGTGGTCAAGGAGCTGTTCACCGGCCTGGACGTCGTGGCCCCCGGCATCGTCCCGGTGGGACGGTGGCACGCCGACGGCGAGTACGGCGAAACCGTCGGACGCATGATCGGCGGGGTGGCCAAGAAGGAAGCCTTGTGATCGCCGGCCGGGCCGGCACCCGCCGGCCCGGCCGATGACCGTCGGTGTGCACGACTCCTGCGCGAGACGTGAAGTTTTCACTTCCGGGCGGGGTCGGCGGTGCGGGATCCTCGTTCCTGTGGCGTCTGTTTGCCGGACGCCGCCGTCCCCCCGACCGACGGACAAAGGAATTCCGACGTGGTAGAGCGCACTGAGCACAGGATCGGCACGCGTGCGGAGTGGCGGACCGAACGGATCGCGCTGCTCGAGGCCGAAAAGGAACTCACCCGGCGAGCGGACGAACTGGCCGCGCGGCGCGCGGACCTGCCGTGGGTGCGGGTGGGCAAGGACTACGCCTTCCAGACCCCGGACGGGCCGGCGAGCCTCGGCGACCTGTTCGCGGGCCGCAGCCAGCTCCTCGTCTACCACATGATGAACACGAGCTGCCCCGCGTGCGCGTCCATGATCGACGGGCTCGACGGGTTCGCGGCGCACCTGCAGGGCCACGACGTCGCCGTCGCGGTGATCTGCCGCAGTCCCATCGAAGACATCGCCGCGTTCGGCAAGCGTCAGGGCTGGACGCTGCCGCTCGTCTCCTCCCAAGGCAGCGACTTCAACGCCGACTTCGAAGTTTTCTACGACGAGGACGCGCTGGCCGCCGGGGCCGAGCACAACTACCGCGCGCTGCCGCTCGGGCCCGAGCACGCGCCGGTCGACACGCCGGGCATGAGCGCGTTCGCCCGGGCCGGGGGCGAACTGTTCCACACCTACTCCGCCTACACCCGTGGGCTGGATGTGCTCAACGCGGCGCTGCAGTGGCTCGACCGCGCACCGCTTGGCCGCAACGAGGCCGGAAACCCGGGCGGGTGGCTGAAGTTGCGCACGCAGTACGACTCAGTCCACGACGACTGAAGTCGCAATCGACAGCGGGAAGGACCGCGGACATGTCCATCGATAACGATCGGTCGACGCTCTGTCAAACGTGTCAGGACGTCGAGGTCGAGGGGTTCCTGTCGCTGGGCTTGCAGCCGGCCTTCCACTTCCCGGCGGACACGCAGGAGGCCGAGGCCGAGCAGTTGTGGCCGCTGGAGCTCGGCTTCTGCCCGCGGTGCAGCCTGGTCCAGGTCATGGAGCAGGTCAGCGAGCGCATCCTGTTCGCCGGTGAGTACCACCACCAGGCCGGCCTGGTCGCGAGCTTCCGGACGCATCTGGAGGGACTCGCGGACACGCTGGCGTCGCTGCGGGAACCGGCCGCACGGCCCGGATCCGTGGTCGAGATCGGGAGCAACGACGGCACCCTGCTCGACGCACTGGCCGAGCGCGGGTTCGAGGTGCTCGGGGTCGATCCCTGTGGCACGGAGTCGTCGCGCGGCTCGAAGGTCGTGCCGGACTACTTCAGCTCCGAGGTGGCGAAGCGGCTGCGCGTGACCAACGGTGCGGCGGACCTCGTCGTGGCGCTCAACTCGTTCGCCCACGTCACCGACGCGCACGACGTCGTCGACGGGGTGTGCGCGATCCTGGGTGCCGACGGGGTGTTCGTCTCCGAGTCCCACTACCTGCCGGACCTGCTCGACGGCCTGCAGTACGACTTCGCCTACCACGAGCACCCGAGGAACTATTCGTTGACCGCTCTCCAGGCATTGCTGGAGATGCACGGGCTCGAGGTGTTCCGGGTCGAAAACCTGGCCACGCACGGCGGATCGTTCCGCGTCTACGCGGGCTTCCAGGGCGCACACGGGATCGAAGCGTCGGTCACCGACCTGCGCCGGCGCGAGGACTCCCTCGGCCTCACCGACAGGGCGATCTACGCCGCCTTCGCCACTCAGGTGCAGAACCACCGGGACGAGCTCCGGCTCGAGCTGAAGCGGATCGCCGGTGACGGCTCGCGCATCGCGGGTGCTTCCGCGCCCGGGCGCGCGATCACCATGCTCACCTACTGCGGGCTGGGGCCGGCCGACCTCGAGTACATCTCGGACATCGGTCCCCGCAAGATCGGCAAGCTCCTGCCGGGGGCGCACATCCCGATCGTCGGCCAGGAAGTTCTGTGCGGTCCCGATCAGCCGGAGTACGCGCTTCTGCTGTCCTGGCACATCTTCGACGAGATCGTTCCCCGGCTGCGCGCGGAAGGGTTCCGTGGGAAGTTCGTCGTCCCGCTTCCGGAGCCGCGCGTGCTGCACGACGTATAACCACTCCGCGCGGCCTCGACGAGGCGGCCGCGCTTCGCCAAGACGTTCCAAGAGGTGTTCCGTGTCTACCCCAGCAAAAGATGTGTCCAGTGCGCGGGCCGGTCGCCGGGCCTGGGTGGGTCTCGCCGTCCTCGCCTTCGTGCCGTTCCTGCTCTCACTGGACCTCAGCGTGCTCTTCCTGGCCCTGCCGAGCCTGAGCGCCGACCTCCACACGAGCAGCCTCGAGCTGCTCTGGATCGGTGACATCTACGCGTTCGTGCTCGCCGCGTGCCTCGTCCCCATGGGCGCGCTGGGCGACCGCTTCGGGCGCAAGCGGCTGATGCTGATCGGCGCCGCGGTGTTCGGCGTGGCGTCGATCGTCGCGGCCTACTCGGTCAACCCCGAGATGTTGATCGCGACCCGTGGCGTGCTGGGTGTCGCCGGGGCGATGATGCTGCCCAACGCCCTCGCGCTGGTCACCGAGATGTTCCCGGAGCCGAAGCAGCGCCAGCTGGCGATCGGCATCTACGTCAGCTGCTTCATGGGCGGCACGGCGGTCGGCCCGGCGGTCGGGGGGCTGCTGCTGAGCACGTTCTGGTGGGGCTCGGCCTTCCTGATCGGGACTCCGGTCATGGTGGCCCTGCTCGCCGCCGGGCCGCTGACCATTCCGGAGGTGCGCAACCCCCGGGCGGCGCGGGTCGACCTGCCGAGCATGGCGCTGGTGCTGGTCGCGGTCCTGTCCCTGGTGCACGGGCTCAAGGACGTCGCCAGGAACGGGATCGCCACGGACAACATCGTGTTCCTCGTCATCGGCCTCGCCGTCGGGCTGGTCTTCGTCCGGCGGCAGCTCGGCCTGGCCGTGCCGATGCTGGACCTCCGCCTGTTCCGCACCCGGCCGTTCACCGTCGGGTTGCTGTTCATGATGTTCGGCTCGCTCGTGATGGCCGGCACGTTGCTGCTGACGAGCCAGTACCTGCAGCAGGTTCTCGGACTCTCGCCCGGGGAGGCCGGCCTGTGGTCGGTTCCCGCGGCCGGGACGCTCGTCCTGGCCTCCCTGCTGGCGCCGGTCCTGGCCCGCCGGTTCACCGCGGCTCGCGTGATGATCGCCGGAGTGGCCGTCGCGGTGGTCGGATTCCTCGTGCTCACCCAGGTTTCCGGCGGCGACCTGGCGCTCCTCGTCGCCGGCCTGATCCTGGTGCAGGGCGGCATCGGTGTCTGCGGGCCATTGGGCACCGACTTCGTGCTGGGCGCCGCGCCGACCGAGAGCGCCGGCGCGGTGACCGGGCTGAGCCAGACCTGCATCGAGATGGGCAGCGCGTTCGGGATCGCCGGCCTGGGCACGGCCGCGGCGGTGGTCTACGAGTCGGTCATGCAGGATTCGCCGGTCCCGGCCGCTCGCGACAACCTCCCCGGCGCGCTCCAGGCCGCGGGCCGGCTGGATCCCTCGGCGGCCGGCGAGCTCGTGACCCAGGCACGCGGGGCCTACACCAGCGGCATGCACCTGGCCGCGGCGATCAGTGCGGGAATCACCGTGCTGCTCGTCGGAGCCGCCGTGTCACTCGCGCCCCGCCGGCAGCGGGCCGAGCGGGCGCCCGCTCCCCAACCGTCCGAATAGGACACTCGTGACGCAGGCTCCGGGCGGGGGCGCAGACAGCTGCGCTCCCGCCCGAAGCCGTGCGCAATCAAGAGGACGCCACCACGAGCGCGCCGTCGGCACGATGGGCTGAGGTTCCGATTTCCTTGCGTCCACCGCGTTTCTGAGGAGCAGTCGATGCGTGTAGCGTTTGTCATCTGGCCGGCACCGGCACACCTGTACCCGCTGGTTCCGCTGGCGTGGGCGCTGAAGGCAGCAGGGCACGAGGTCTGCGTCGCCTCCCATCCGGCGATCGCCGCGGAGGTCGCCTCGATGGGGCTCACCCCCGTGTCGGTGTGCGACGCGGACAGCATGCCAGGGCTCGTCGGCCCCGGCGGCGCCTACGAGGAGGAACGCGCGGACCTCGCCCGCATCACCGAAGGCCTCGGGCTGGCGCCGGACCACCCGGATCGCGAGCACTGGGACGTGCTCACGCAGTATTACGTGCCGTCGATGTGGGACTTCCTCCCGTACCGGGGAAGTGCGGACGACCCGATGCCCGCCATGGACGGGCTCGTCTCCTTCACCCGCACCTGGCGGCCCGACCTCGTGCTGTGGGACCCGACCGTTCCCGGCGCCGCGGTGGCCGCACGCGTCAGCGGCGCGGCGCACGCTCGCTGGTGGACGGCCCCGGACGTCTTCTGCAAGGGCATCGACCTGATCGACGCGCACGACAACGCCACCGACGGCCCACCCCTGGACAACCCCCTGGCCGAATCCGTCCGCCCGCTCGCCGAACGCTACGGGGTGACCGTCGACCGCGAACTGCTGCTCGGGCAGTGGACGGTCAACCCGCAGCCGGCCACCTTCGGTCCCGAGGTCTCCGCCCACACGCAGTCCGTGCGCTGGATCCCGCACTCCCGGCAGGAAGCCATGCCGGAGTGGCTGTACCGGGCCCCGGACCGCCCTCGGGTGGCGATCTCGCTCGGGCTATCGGAACGCTCCTTCATGGAAGGCGGCTGGGACCACATCCCGGCCCTGTTCGAGGCACTGTCCGAACTGGACGTCGAAGTGGTGGCGACGCTCAACCGGCTCCAGCTCTCCGCGGTCGGGAAGATCCCGGACAACGTCCGCGTGGTCGACTTCATCCCGCTCAACCAGCTGATGCCGACCTGTGCGCTGCTCATCCACCACGGCGGGATGGGGACCGCCCTGCCGGCCATCGCCAACGGCGTCCGGCAGATCGTCGTCGACTTCGCCGATCACAAGATCACGACGACCGAGCTCCTCCAGGGGCAGACGGCCCGGTCCCGGTACTCGCTGGGGCCCGGGGCCGCCCGGTACGTGACCGAGTCCGGGGCCGGCGTGGTGATCAACGTCAGCCACCCCGACGTGTTCGAGATGCGCGAGGCGATCCAGCGCGTGCTCACCGAACCGTCGTTCGGGCAGGGCGCGGAGCGGCTGCGGCGCGAGCTGCTGGCCACGCCCAGCCCCGCCGAGACCGTGCCGATCCTGGAGCGGATGACCGCCGCGCACCGGGCGGCGTAGCACCACCCCGGCCGGCCCCGGCTACCCGCTCCCGGGTGGTCGGTGGCCGGCCGGTGCCGTGTGTCCGCCGCGGGCCCGGATGTGCTTGCGCACCGGGCAATCCAAGAGATGTCAGCGGTCCCGGCACGCAGCACCATATCGACATGGAAACCTTCCGCATCACCATCTCGGACCACGACCTCGACGACCTCCGCCGTCGCCTCGACGCCACCCGGTGGCCCGCCGACGGGCCGGGCAAGGACTGGGAGCGGGGGGTGCCCGTGCGCTACCTGCGCGAGCTGGCCGAGCACTGGCGCACCCAGTTCGACTGGCGGGCCGCGGAAAGCGAGCTCAACGCCGTTCCGCAGTTCCGGACCGAGATCGACGACACGACCATCCACTTCCTGCACGCCAAGTCGCCGGAACCGAACGCCCGTCCCCTGCTCCTGACGCACAGCTGGCCGGGATCGGTCGTCGAGTTCCTGGACGCCATCGGGCCGCTCACCGACCCGCGCCGGCACGGCGGCGACCCCGCGGACGCGTTCCACGTCGTCGTCCCCTCGTTGCCGGGCCACGGTTTCTCCGGTCCCTGCGCGCAGCCGGGCTGGGGCGTGGAGAAGGTGGCGGCCGCCTGGGCCGAACTGATGTCCCGGCTCGGCTACGAGTCCTACCTGACCGCCGGCGGGGACTGGGGCTCGCTGGTTTCGCTCGAGCTCGGTCGCATCGATCCCGAGCACGTGCTCGGCGCCCACGTGTCGATGGTCCTCGCGACGCCGAGCGGGGACCCGCAGGAGCTGGCCGGTCTCGACGAGACCGATCTCGCCCGGCTGGCCGCCTTCGGCCAGTTCGACGCCGTGGGCTCGGGGTACATGAAGATCCAGTCGACCCGGCCCGACACGGTTTCCTTCGGGCTCGCCGACTCCCCGGTCGGCCAGCTGGCGTGGGTGGTGGAGAAGTTCCAGGAGTGGAACACCTCGGCGAAGGTTCCCGAGGACGTCGTCAGCCGCGAACGTCTGCTCGCCAACGCGTCGATCTACTGGCTGACCGCCACGGGCGGGTCGGCCGCGCAGATGTACTACGAGTCGGCCGCCCACCTCGGCGCCCTCTTCACCCCGGGTGTCGAACTCGCCCCGGTGCGGGTGCCGGTCGCCGTCGCGGCGTTCGGGGAAGACCCGGCCGCGCCCATCCGCGCGTTCGCCGAGCGCGACTACCCGACGATCGTGCGGTGGACGGAGTTCGAGCGCGGCGGCCACTTCGGGGCGATGGAGCGGCCCGCCGACTTCGTCGACGACGTGCGTGCGTTCGCCCGCCAGGTGGCCGGGGCATGAGTTCCGGCACCGACGAAACCGTTGCGGCCGGGGAAGGAACGAGGGGCCGATGAGCACGACGCTGCAGCCGCCCACCCGGTCGACACCGTCCGGGCCGGACAGGGGCGCCACCGCATGGTGGCGCCGCCCCTGGATACTGCCCCTGGCCGCGGTCGCGGTCGCAGCGGTGATCTACTGCTGGTCGACCTACATCACGTTCGACCCCCGGGTCGCCAGCGTCGCACCACTCCCGGCCGAACACCCGATGAAGTACCCGATCCTGATCGCGCACATCACGTTCGGCACGATCGCGGTGCTCACGGTCGTCCTCCAGGTGTGGCCATGGCTGCGCCGACGGCACCCCCGCGTCCACCGCTGGGCCGGCCGGGTCTACGTCGTCGGCGGGGTGGCGCCCAGCGCGGCGCTCGCCGCGCTGCTGCTCCCCATGATCTACGGACCGCCCGTGTTCGGCTGGTTGTCGCGGGTCGTGCTCGCGGTGCTCTGGGTGACGACGACGGCGCTCGGCGTGCTGGCCATCAAACGCCGGAACGTCCGGATGCACCGGTGGTTCATGCTCTCCAGCTTCGCGCTGACGATGGACGCTTTCTCCACCCGGTTCCTCCAGATCGTCTTCATGCCGTTGTACCCGGACGTGATCGGCCGGGACGCGTTCATGATCATCGCGGGCTGGGGCGGCTGGGTCACCAATCTCCTGCTGGTGCAGGCCTGGCTGTTCTGGACGGCTCGGCGCCGGCGGGCGGCCAGGGCTGCGTTGCTCCCGGCGTCGTAGCCCGGCTCGGCGCGTGTTTCAGAAGTCGATCGACGGTGCGGGTGACGAACACCTGGTGTGAATTCGAGCGAAAGGAGCGATCACATGCTGATCGCTGAAGGGCCCAGCCGCACTGCGAGCCGGACCACGACCACGGTCTCGTGGGGCCTCACGGTGGTGACGGCGCTGTTCTTGGGCTACATCGCGGTCGTCAAGCTGCTACGGGTGCCGTACATGGAGGAATCCGTGATGGCGATGGGCTTCACCCGCGGCAGCACCCCGATCGTCGGCGCCACGCTGGCGGTCTGCCTGCTGGTGTACCTGGTGCCGCGCACGGAGATCCTGGGCGCGGTGATGTTGACCGGCTTCCTGGGCGGGGCGCTGTGCGCGCACTTCCGCATCGGCATGCCGGTGTTCCCCAACTACGTGATGGTGGTCGGCACCGGAGTGCTGGCGTGGTTGCCGCTGTACCTGCGCAACGACCTGGTCCGGAAGATCGTGAAGATCGGCCGCTGACGACGCGGACGGCCGGCGTCGGAGCGGTGTCCACAACGCTGCCTCCGGCGCCGTGCCGCTCACGAAACCTTTTCCCAGCCGGACAATCGATGAGAAGAGCGGCCGTCGAGGCCGCCATACCTTGGGGTTTCAAGCTCACCTGACTGCCACACGAAGGACGTCCCATGACACAGCTGGTGGAAAAGACCGGTGCCCGGTCCGACACCGACCCGTTGCCGGTCGGTCCTCGCCGTTCCCGGGCCGCGCAGGCCCGGTCGATGGTGCCGCTCGTGGCGCTGGTCCTGGCGTTCCTGTTGTTCCTGCTACCGCCATACCTCGGGCTGGATCCCAGCCAGGGACGGATCCCGAACGTCACGGTCATCCCCGCGCGCTACCCCCTGCTGATCGTGCACATCGCCACCGCCACGATCGCGCTGCTCACCCTCTGCCTGCAGATGTGGCCGTGGCTGCGTGAGCGCCACCCGAAGGCCCACCGGATCAGCGGCCGCGTCTACGTGTTCGCCGGCGCGCTGCCCGCCGCCGTGCTGAGCGTGGTCCTCTCGTTCATGGCCACGAGCTCCCACGGCGTCCTCGGCGTCATCACCGCGGGCGTGTTCTGGGGTGTCACCACCGCGGTGGGCTTCCTCCGGGCGCGGCAGGGTCGCTGGTCCGCCCACCGCCGCTGGATGCTCTACAGCTTCGCGTTCGCCCTCCAGGCGGTGTGGGCTCGCCTGCTCGCGATCGGATCGATCGTCCTCGGCCTCTCGCCGGACCCCATCCTGATGGGCGAGGCGGGCACCTGGCTCGGCTGGATCGTCAACGTCCTGCTCGTGCAGTGGTGGCTCGTGCGCACCGCCCGGCGTGCCCGGCAGCCGGTCGCCTCGTACTGACCTCGGCCGGAACCCCACCGAGCCGGTGAACTAAGGAGCTGACGTGACGTCCGACACCACCACCGCTCGGGAGCAGACCGGGCCGGGGACGCCGAGACCGACCGGGACACCCGCCCCCCGCCGGTGGTGGCGGCGACCGTGGATGCTTCCGCTCGCGGTCGCCGTCGTCGCGACGTTGCTGACCATGTGGCCGGCCTACATCGACCTCGATCCGGCCAAGGCATCGGTGCCGATCCCGGCCGGGAACCACGTCAAGTACCCGCTGCTGGTCCTGCACGTCACCTTCGGCTCGATCGCCTTGATCACCGCGGCCCTGCAGGTCTGGCCGTGGCTGCGGCGGCGGCACCCGGCCGTGCACCGGATCAGCGGCCGGGTCTACATCTTCGCCGGAGTCGTGCCCTCGGCCGCGATGGCGACCGGGCTCGTCTTCGTCATGGGCGACGACCAGGGTGCGTCGTGGATGAGCCGGGTCGTCCTCGACGCGCTCTGGGTGGCCACCACCGTCATCGGGTACTGGAAGGCCAGGCAGGGCCGCTGGGCCGAGCACCGGCGGTACATGATCTACAGCTTCGCGCTGACCTTGGACGTCTTCACGGCCCGGCTCCTCTCGTTCTTGCTCCTCGCGTTCACCTCCGCGCAGGTGACGTCGGACGAGTTCCTCGACATGATCAGCTGGGGCGCCTGGACGGCCACCCTCCTGGGAGCGTTCTGGTGGCTCGAACGACGGCGGAGGTCACCCAAGCAGGCCGCGCCGGCCGGCAAGCTGACGGCGCCGGTCGTGGTGGGAGCAGCCGTCCTGGCGGTTGTGCCGTTCCTGCCCCTCGACTGGCTGATGTCGGCCGTCCGGCACGCCGGCACGCCGGCGGGCTACGCGTCGGTCCTGCCGTGGTACAGCGCGTTCACGGCGTTGGCGCTGGTGCTCGGGATCGTCCAGTGCCGTCCGCCGCGGCGGATCCGGTCCGCGGCGATCCACATTCACCTCTTCGGCGCGGTGCTGCCCGCCGTGGTGCTCGGCGGTGTGCTCCTGGCCGCCGTGGGCGGCGGCGCGGGCTGGAACGGGCGGATCTACTTCGAGGCTTTCTGGCTCATCGCGACGGTGGTCGCGTACCGGATGGCCCGGCAGGGACGCTGGGCCGAGTACCGGCGCTACCGGGTCTACAGTCTGGCGCTCGCGCTGGACGCCGTGTCGATGCGGCTGCTCGGCGTCGTGCTGTCGATCGTGGCGCCGAACCTCGACGTCCCCTCTTACCTGGACATCGTCGGCTGGTGCGGCTGGATCGCCAACCTGGTCATCGCGCACTGGTGGCTCGCCCGGTCCGAGCGGCGGACCGGGTCAGCGCTCCCGGATCCGGTGGAAGTCCCGCTCCGGGCCGGGCGCGCCCTCAGCCGCTGATCGAGCGGGTCGGGATGCCGGTCGGCCGGCATCCCGGCCCGCTCGACCTGCGCGTGGACGGTTCCCCCGTTCGAGATCGCCCACCGGCGATAGCATGTCCCCAGCCCTTCAAGGGAGATCCGGGGCCGGCCGGCCCGAAGGGGGGACGCGCAGTGATCAAGGTGCTGGTCGCCGAGGACGTGCACATGGTCCGCGGTGCCTTGATCGCGCTGCTGGGCCTCGAGCCCGACATCGAAGTGGTCGCCGGGGTGGCCTCGGGTGACGAGATCCTGCCGGCCGCGCGGCGGCACCAGGTCGAAGTGGCGGTCATCGACATCGACCTGCCCGGCAAGGACGGCCTGACGGCGGCGACCGAGATCCACGAAAACCTGCCGGACTGCCGCACCCTGATCCTGACCAGCCTCGGCCGGCCCGGCACGGTTCGCCGGGCGCTGACGAGCCGCGTGAACGGCTTCATGCTCAAGGACTCCCCGTCGGACAAGCTGGCGGACGCGATCCGCGACGTCGCCGCCGGCGGCCGGGTGCTGGACAGCCAGCTGGCCCTGACGGCGTGGGACACCGCCGACTGCCCGCTGACGAACCGGGAGCTCGAGGTCCTGCGGCTGGCCGCGAGCGGCCGGAAGGCGGAGGAGATCGCGGCCGAGCTGTTCCTCTCCCCCGGCACGGTCCGCAACCACCTGACGTCGGTGGTGAGCAAGCTCAACGCGCGCAACCGGGTCGACGCGATCCGGATCGCCGTCGAGGCCGGCTGGCTTTGAACCCCCGTTACCTTTTCCGTAGTTCCTGATCAAGGAGCTGTGGTCGCCAGGCCCGGCATGACTGACGCCCCCAGGACCTCGAGCACCGCACCACCATCCGGGCGATGCGCGCTACCGCCCACCGCATCCAAGCACTCAAGACCGAGGCGAACGAGCTCGAACGCGACATCGCCCGCTTGGTCGACGACGTTCACCCCGAGCCGGCGCAGCTGCCCGGCGTCGGAGCCCTGAGCGCCGCTCAGATCCTGATCAGCTGGTCCCACCACGGCAGGCTCCGCTCAGAAGCGGCGTTCGCCAGCCTCGCCGGCGCCGCACCAATCCCCGCCTCCTCGGGCCTGACCAACCGCCATCGCCTCAACCGAGGCGGTGATCGTCAACTCAACCGAGCACTCCACATCATCGTGCTCACCCGCAGCCGAATCGACCCCGCGACCCGCGACTACATCACCCGCCGGCCGGCCGAAGGCAAGACCCTCCGAGAAATCAAACGCTGTCTCAAGCGGATCATCGCGCGCCAGCTCTTCCACACACTCCAGCGACATCACAGCACCGCGCCTGCAACCCCTTGACGCCACATAGCAGCGTCATAAGAACACCCCCCGTGCCGGGGCGCCGGTGAGGCGCGCTACGCGGCGCGCCGCTGCTCGGCCGGAGTCCCGCGCAGCACCGCTTTCAGCGCCTCAAGGACGTCCGGGTCTTCGATCGTCGAGGGGACCGGCTCGTCGCGGCCGTCGGCGATGCGGCGCATCGTCTTCCGCAGGATCTTGCCGGAGCGGGTCTTCGGCAGCGCCTCCACCACGGTCACGTCGCGGAACGCGGCGACCGGGCCGATGTCGCGGCGCACCATGGCGACCAGTTCCGCCCGCAGGGCCTCCTCGTCGACTTCGACACCGGACTTCAGGACCACGAAACCGCGTGGCAACTGGCCTTTGAGCTGGTCCCTGATCCCGATGACCGCGCACTCCGCGACGGCGGGGTGCGCGGCGAGGACGGCCTCCATGGCACCGGTCGAGAGCCGGTGCCCGGCGACGTTGATGACGTCGTCGGTGCGGCCCATGACGAACAGGTACCCGTCTTCGTCGAGGTAGCCCGAGTCACCGGTGAGGTAGTAGCCGTCGTAGCGCGACAGGTAGGCCTCCCGGTAGCGCTCGTCGTCCTGCCACAGCGTCGGCAGCGATCCCGGCGGCAACGGCAGCTTGACGGCGATCGCGCCTTCCCGGCCCGGCGGGAGCCGCTCGCCCGCCTTGTCGAGGATCCGCACGTCCCAGCCGGGCACCGGCTTCGTCACCGACCCGGGCTTGACCGGCATCGGCTCGAGGCCACGCGGATTCGCCGCCATCGGCCAGCCGGTTTCGGTCTGCCACCAGTGGTCGATCACCGGGGTGCCGAGTTTCTCTCGCGCCCAGTGGTAGGTCTCCGGATCGAGCCGCTCGCCCGCCATGAACAGGGTGGCGAACCGGCTGAGGTCGTGCTTGGCGAGCTCGAGGCCGTCCGGGTCGACCCTCTTGATCGCGCGCAACGCCGTCGGCGCGACGAACAACGCCTTCACGCCGTGCTCGGCGATGACCCGCCAGAACGCGCCCGCGTCGGGCGTGCCGACCGGTTTCCCTTCGTACATCACGGTGGTCGCACCGATCAGCAGGGGCGCGTACACCATGTAGGAGTGGCCGACGATCCAGCCGATGTCGGACGCCGCCCACCACACGTCCCCGGGGTGGACGTCGTAGACCGCGTGCATCGACCACGCCAGCGCCACCGCGTGCCCGCCGGTGTCGCGCACGACGCCCTTCGGCCGGCCGGTCGTGCCGGAGGTGTAGAGGATGTACAGGGGGTCGGTCGCCGCCACGGGAACCGGGTCGACCGGAGACGCCGCCGCGACCAGCGCGGCCCAGTCGACGTCGCGTTCGCCCAGTTCCGCCCGGGCTCGGTCTCGTTGCAGGACAACGACCGTGTCCGGCTGGTGGGTCGTGCCCCGCAGCGCCTCGTCGATGATCGGCTTGTACTCGACGATCCGGGTGGGTTCGATCCCGCACGACGCGGCCACGATGACCTTCGGCTCGGCGTGGTCGATCCGCGCCGCGAGCTCCTTGGGCGCGAACCCGCCGAACACCACCGAATGCACCGCGCCGATCCGGGCGCAGGCCAGCATCGCGATCGCGGCTTCGGGCACCACCGGGAGGTAGACGAGCACCCGGTCGCCTTTCCCGACCCCGAGCGAAACGAGCGCGCCCGCGAACCGGGCGACTTCGTCCCGCAATTCCGCGAAAGTGTAGCGGCGCACGGTGTTCGTGACCGGTGAATCCCAGATCAGCGCCGGCCGGTCGCCATTCCCGTCCCGCACGTGCCGGTCGAGCGCGTTGAACGCGGTGTTCAGCTCGCCGTCGGGAAACCAGCGGTGCGACGGCGCGTGCGCCGAGTCCATCCCCCGGGTCGGCGGCCGGGTCCAGTCGACAGCTTGGGCCGCCTCGAGCCAGAAGCCTTCCGGATCTTCGAGACTGCGCTGGTACGACTCGCTGTACATCGATGGCCCCTTGTCGTCACGGTTATTGCAAGTTCGCCCGTGAGCCCTTCGGCGAACCTGATCAAGAGGGTAAGCACCGCTTCGATCCCGGAGCGCCTTCATTCGTGCTCGATGGCACCGCGGCCGCGCGGCCGGTTTCGAAAGCAGTCCTGGAGTAGACCGTTTCCGGTGGCGATCAGAAGAATCAGTCGCAGCCGAGCAGGCGCCCCGCGAGCTGAAGTGCTGAGACTTGGGAGTGGATATGACGCTCGTGCAGGAAGGTCCATCGTCGTCCGCCGACCTCGCGGTCGAGGCGCAGCTGCTGGACTGCCTGCAGGCCAACCTGGCGGTCCTGGCCGACCGCCACCACGGCCCGGGCACCCACCTGGCGTTGGGAGCCACCCTGCGCTTCCGGCCCACCACCGGCAGCGGCGGGCTGCCGACCGTCGAGCCGGACCTCGCCGGGCACCTCGCCGACGCGGGCCGGCTCTTGGGTCTCACGGTGACGGCGACGTGGCAGCAAGCCGGCCCGGCGCGGCTCGCGGACCTGAGCCGCCGGCACGGCGAGCTCTACGTGGTGGCCGACGCCCACGACCTGCCCTGGACGCCCTACCACGGGCAGCGGCACCTGGAACACAGCTTCCTGGTCGGCAGCGGCCCGGAAGGCGCCGCGATCACCGACGCCTACCGGAACCAGACACCGTGGGGCGCCGCCGAGCCCGGCCACTGGGTGGTGGACTGGGCCGCGCTCCCCGTCGCCGGCCACGTGGTGGCGCTGGCGCCCGCCGCGACCGTGCCCACGGCCACCGCGGCCGTCGACCTGGCCGACCCCGCCCCCTACCTGGCCGCCTACGCCGGGCACACCGACCGCGTGGCAGCGCTGCACCGGCTCACGCTGGAAACCTGGCTGCTGGCCCGGTCCCGCAAGCTGCACGCCGCTTTCCGGGCCCGGGCGGGCATTGCGACGACCGATGCGGTCGAAGAACACCTGCGTGAATGGGACCTGCTGACCGAGCAGACCTACCTGGCGGCCCGCCGGGTGGAGCGGGGCCGCCGGGAACCGTCCGGCCTGCTGGACCGGCTGGGGTCGGCACTGGCCGCGGACCGGGCGGTGTTCGCCGTCGAAGCTTCGCCGGACGCGGTGCGCGACACGGTCGCCGGGATCGTCGCCGCGGTGCTGGGCACGAAGGTCGAGCGGGTGCTGGCCGAGCCCGAGCTCCCGCGGCTGCCGGGCTTCGACTCCGTGCGGCTGGTCGAAGTCGTGGCCCGCCTGGAAGACCAGCTCGACGTGGAGTTCGACCCGGACGACCTGCTGCCCGAGAACCTGCACCACCTCGACGGCCTGTGCCGGCTGGTCACCGGAGCGGCCGGCGCCGCGGGAGGAGCCCGATGAACCTCGAGCCCACGCTGCTGGCGCACCTGCTGGACGACGCCGCCGCCCGCCGGCCCGACCGGCCCGCGGTCACCAGCGGCGGGACCACTCTCACCCACGCCGAGCTGTCGGCGGCGAGCCACCGGCTCGCCCGGTGGCTCGCTGATCGCGGCCTGCGGCGCGGCGACCGGGTCGTCGTGGTGGCCGGCCCCACCCCGCTGACGCCCGCGCTGCTCTACGCGACGGCCCGGGTGGGGGCGGTGTTCACCCTCCTGCACGAGCAGGTGCGCGGACGGCCGCTGACGCACGTGCTCGACGACTTCGAGCCCGCGCTGGTCGTCGGGACCGACCCCGCGGTGCTCGACGCCGTCCGGGCCGGCGGGATCGACGCGGTCGACGCCGCGGCGCTGGCCGAGACCGCGTTCACCGGCGCGCCGACGCCGTGGGCCGCGCCGGCCGGCCAGGAGCCGCTTCCGGTGGACCCGGTGTGCCTGATCTACACCTCGGGCACGACCTCGCTGCCCAAGGCCGTCGTCACCACGCACCAGCAAGCCGTCTTCGCGGTGCGCGCCATCCACTCGCAACTGTCCTATCAGGACGACGACGTCGTGTACTCGCCGCTGCCGCTGTCCTTCGACTACGGGCTCTACCAGCTTTTCCTCGGCGCGGTCAGTGGGGCGCACGTCCGGCTGGGGCAGCCGGTGGAAGCCGGACCGGCGTTGGCCCGCAACCTCGTGCGGGCCGGCGCCACCGTCCTGGCGGCGGTGCCGGCGGTGGCGGAGGCGCTGGCCCGGCTGCTTTCCAGGGGCGGGCCGGCCCCGGCGCTGCGGCTGCTCACCAGCACGGGCGCGGCGATGCCCGCCGAGGCACTCGTCGCCTTGCGGGCGGCGATCCCCGGCCTGCGGGTGCAGCTGATGTTCGGGCTCACCGAATGCAAGCGCGCCACCATCATGCCCCCGGACGAAGACCTGCTCCGCCCGGGCTCGTGCGGTCGCGCGCTGCCGGGGACCGAGGTGTTCGTCGTGGCCGGCTCGGGCCGGCGCCTGCCGCCGGGCGAGGTCGGCGAAATCGTCGTGCGGGGGCCGAACGTGATGGCGGGCTACTGGCGGCGGCCCGAACTGACCGAGCAGCGCTTCCCCAAGGCCGACGGGTTGTTCCCACAGCTGCGCACCGGGGACTACGGCTGGGTGGACGAAGAGGGCTACCTCTACTTTTCGGGCCGCCGGGACGACATCTACAAGGAGCGTGGCTTCCGGGTCAGCGCGACCGAGGTGGAGGCCGCCGCGCGCCGGGTGCCCGGTTGCGCGTCGGCCGCGGTGCTGCCCGGCAACGGTGAGCCCGCGGCGCTGGTGGCGACCGGCACGCTGACGGCCGAGCAGCTCCTGGCCGACATGCGGGAGCAGATCGAAGAGTTCAAGATCCCCCGCCGGTGCGTGATCATCGACGAGCTTCCGCTGACCCGCAACGGGAAGGTCGACCGCACCGGGCTGGCCAGCTTGCTCAAGGAGGCGCGGCATGTCTGAAGCGTGGCCGGGCCGGCGGATCACCACGTCGCCCCCGGTCCGGGAAGCGCTTCACCGGGTGGGCACTCCCGCCTACGTGTACGACGTGGCCGAAGTGCGGCGCAACGCGCGCCGGCTGCGGTCCGCCCTGCCCCGGCAAAGCAGTCTCTACTACTCGCTCAAGGCGAACCCGCACCCGGCGCTGCTGGGCACGCTGCGGGAAGGTGGCGCGAAGCCCGAGGTGTGCTCGCCGGGCGAGCTCGACGCGGCGCTCGAGGCGGGCTGGCCCGCCGCGGACGTCTTGTACACCGGGCCCGGGAAGCGGGACGTCGACCTGACCAGCGCCCTCCGGCTGGGTGTCCGGACGTTCTCGGTGGACTCGCCGTCGGCGTTGGACCAGCTGGACAAGCTGGCCGCGAACCTCGGCGTCCGCGCGCGCTGCCTCCTGCGCGTCAACGACGACCAGCCGACGCCCGGCCAGCGGCTGACGATGACCGGTGTGCCGTCCCAGTTCGGCGCGGACACCGCGTGGGTGCTCGCCGAACCCGAACGGTTCACGGGCGGGCCGAACGCGCCGGTCGTGGGACTGCACCTCTACATGGGCACGAACCTCGTCCGCGTCGACGACCTCTTCGCCCAGTTCGGCCACGCACTGCGCACCGCCACGCGCACGATCGCCGCGCTGGCGGCGGAAGGGGCCCGGATCGAGGTCCTCGACCTCGGCGGCGGCTTCGGCGCCCCGTTCGCGCGAGCCGGCGCCGCGGTCGCGTTCGACGGCTTGCGCGAACGGCTGGAGGAACTCTTCGACGACGAGGTGCCCGGCTGGCGAGCGGGCCGCCCGGCGATCGCGTTCGAGTCGGGCCGCTACCTGGTCGGCACGGCGGGCACGCTCGTCACGGCCGTGCTGGACGCGAAACGCTCACACGGCAGGGAAATCGTCGTGCTCGAGTCCGGCATCAACCACCTCGGCGGCATGTCCGGCCTGCGCCGGGTGCCCCCGTTGCTGCCCGAGCTGCTCGCCGTCGGCCGCGCACCCGATCCCGCCGAGGCGACCGAGACGACCGTCGTCGGCCCGTTGTGCACCCCCTTGGACACCTGGGCGCATCGCGCCCCGCTGCCCAAGCTCGTTCCGGGAGACCTGCTGGCGGTCCCCAACACCGGGGCCTACGGCCTGCACGCGAGCCTGCTGGCCTTCCTCGGCCACCCCGCACCGGCGGAGGTCGTCGTCGACGGCGAGCTGCCCGGATCGCCCGTGGTCCACGCCTCCCGCCTGCACCTCACGCGCGCCCCGATCCACGGCGCACCAGGAAAGGAATGACCATGGACCCGCGATTCACCGAGCTGCTCGCCCGCTTCCTGAGGTTCCTGGACGGGCGGGAGATCACCCCCGAGTCGAACCTGCGGGAGCTCGGGCTGGACTCCATGCAGTCCATCGAGCTCCTGTTCGCCATCGAGGACGTCTTCGACGTCGCACTGCCCGACGAGGACCTCACCGACGCCACCTTCGCGACCGCCGGCAGCCTGTGGAAAGCGGTGGCGGCCGCGCTGGGCAAGCCCGACGAGCGAGCGGCATGAAGAACCCGGCGATGGCCCTGGCCGAGCCGCCGTCGGCGGACACCGACGCCCTCGCCGGGCGGGTGGCCGCCGTGGCCGCCGAGCACGCCGCACGCCACGACCGGGACGCGACGTTCCCGGTCGAGGCGCTGGCCGAGATGCGCGCGACCGGGCTGCTGGGGCTGCTGGTCCCCGGCGCGTACGGCGGCCTCGGTGGCGGCGTCACCGATCTGCTGGACGTCGCCATCCGGCTCGGGCGCGCCGACATGTCCGTGGCGATGATCTTCGCGATGCACTGCCAGCAGGCCGCCGCGGTGGTGGGACACGCCGGCCCCCGGCTGCGCGAGGAGCTGCTGCCCGGGATCGCGGCGGGCCGGGTGTACCTGGCTTCGGTGACCACCGAGGCCGGGAAGGGTGGCCACCTGCGGACCGCCCGGGCCGAGCTCGAAGTCTCCGACAGCGACCTGGTCGTCGACCGGTTCGCGCCGATCGTGACCGGCGGGACGCACGCGGACGGCTTCCTCGTCACCATGCGCAGTCCCGCCGCCACGTCACCCAACCAGGTCTCGCTGGTGTACGCGCACCGGGACCAGCTCGAGCTGACCGCGACGGGCGACTGGCAGCCGATGGGGATGCGCGCCAGCCACAGCGCGCCGCTGCGGCTGCGCGGCCGGCTGCCCGGGCACCAGGTCGTCGGCGAGCACGGCGGGTTCGACCGGATCGCGGCCGAGGTCTTCGGGCCGCTGGCCCACCTCGGCTGGTCGGCGAGCTGGCTCGGCACCGCCTGCGGCGCGCTGTCGGCGGTGGTGACCCTGCTGCGCGCCAAGGAAAACCGCCGTCGGTTCAACCTCGACTCCGAGCTGCTGCTCAGCCGGCTCGGTTCGGCCCGGCAGCGGGTGGACGTCGTGCACGCCCTGTTGCGGCAGACCGCGCACCAGGTGGCGGCGGCGGACGACCTTTCGCGGCCGCGCTTCCAGCTCCTGCTGAACACGGTGAAGATCACCGCCGCCGAGCAGTGCCACGCCGCGGTGGACGACCTGATCGACGCGGTCGGCCTGCAGCACGGCTACCTGAAGGACTCCCCCACCGGCCTGGAGCGGTCCCTGCGCGATCTGCGGTCCGCGGCACTGAACTACAGCAACGACCGGCTGCGGCTCGCGGACGGCCGGCTGGCCCTGCTCGACCCGGAGGTGCGTCTTGCCTGAGCAAGCGGTCGAGGTCCAGGATGTCGCGCTGACCGGCGGCGGGCGGGAGATCTGGGCCGCGCTGGGCGCGGCGGGCGCGCTGCGCTCGGCGTACCGGGGCGGCGATCCCGCCCTCGGCGTGGATCCCGCCGGCCTCGGCCGGCTGCTGTCCGAAGTGGACGCTCAGGCGGACGTGGGCGCCACCCTGTCGCTGTGCGTCCAGCTGGCCACCGCCGTGCCACTGCTCGCCACCGGCTCCGGCCCGGCCGAGGTGGCGCTGGCGGACGCGCTCGCCGGGACCTCGGTGACCGCGTTGGCCGCCACGGACACCACCGCCGGGTCCGACCTGACCGCGCTCGGCACCGAGGTCGTCATCGGCGAGGACGAGCTGGTGCTGCGCGGCGGCAAGCGCTGGATCACCAATGCCACCCAGGCCGATCAGCTCCTGGTGCTGGCCCGCCACCGCCCGGGACGGCACTTCACCAGCTTCACGTGGGTGCTGGTGCCGGCCTCGGCAGCGGGGGTGACGGCGAGCCCGGCGGACACCGAACTGTTCGAGGGCGCCGGCGTCGGCCGGCTGACCTTCGAAGATGTGCGGCTGCCTCGCGAGCACCTGGTCGGCAGGCCGGGCCGGGGGCTGGCCGGCTTCGCCCGCCAGATCGCGGTGGAACGGCTCGCCGGCGCCTTGTGGGCGGTCGCGTTGTGCCGGCGCGCCCTGGTGGCCACGAAGACGAAGCTCGAGGACCCCACGCGGTCCGACGAGCCGCTTTGGCGGCACGAGAGCGTGCGGCAGCGGTTCGCCGAATGCGTGGTGGCGGTCCGGCAGCTGGACGCGCTGTGCCGGGAGCTCGGCGACCGCGTGGCCGGCCGCCACGACACCGCGGCCGCCGCGCTGCTGAAGGCCGGCGCCGGCATGACCGCCGAACGAGTGCTGGCGGAGTGCGCCCGGTTGCAGGGCGCCGACGGGTTCGCGGCCGGGGGCGCGCAGTGGCTTCGCGCCCAGGCCGCGGTCTTCGGGATCGGCGGCGGCGTCACCGAAGTGGTGTTGTCCGCGGTCGCGGATTCCGCGGACACGCTGCTGGCCGAAACCGGCGGATGACGTTACAGCCGAGGAGGATCCCGTGCACGACGTCCGTACTCTCGACGACTGGTTCACCGTCACGGCGGCGGAGTTCGGTGACCGGACCGCCCTGGAAGTGGCGGGCGAGCAGTTCACCTACACCGAACTCGACGCACTGGTCCGGGGCCTTGCCGGGGTGCTGCTGACCGAACACGGCGGCGTGCCGTCGAGGATCGGTCTGCTCGCCGCACGCTGCCCGCTGGCGTACGCGGGATACCTGGCGGCCCAGCGGATCGGCGCCACCGTCGTCCCGTTGAACCCGGCGTTCCCCGCGGCCCGCAACGCCGCGATCACCCGGGCGGCCGGCCTCGACCTGGTGCTGGCGCAGCAGGACGCGCCGGGGCAGGACGAGCTGCCCGCCCCCGTCGTGCGGGCCGATCCCGGGCTGGCCGCGTTGCGTGCGGGCCCGGCTCCCGCCCTGCCCCGCTCGGCGGCCGGTCCGGACGATCTCGCCTACATCCTCTTCACCTCCGGCTCCACCGGGGCGCCGAAGGGCGTGCCCATCCGGCACCGCAACGTCTCCGCGTACCTCGACCACGTGATTCCCGCGTACGACCTGGGGCCCGGCGCGCGGCTGTCGCAGGTCTTCGACCTCACCTTCGACCCGTCCGTGCGCGACATGTTCCTCGCGTGGGGCTCGGGCGCGACGCTGGTGGTGCCCAGCGGCAACGACGTCCTCACGCCGGTCCGGTTCGTGAACCGGGCGCGCTTGACGCACTGGTGCTCGGTGCCGTCGGTGGTTTCGTTCGCGCTGCGGCTGCGTGGCCTCGCTCCCGGCAGCATGCCGAGCCTGCGGTGGAGCGTGTTCTGCGGGGAAGCCCTGACGCTGGACCAGGCGGAAGCGTGGCGGGCCGCGGCGCCGAACAGCGCGCTGGAGAACAGCTACGGTCCGACCGAGGTGACGATCACCTGCACCGGGTACCGCCTGCCGGACCAGGTCGAGCGCTGGCCGCGCCCCGCCAACGGCACCGTCCCCATCGGGACGGCGTACCCGGCGCTGGAGACCGTGGTCCTGGCCGAAAACGGGACGCGCGCCACGGACGGCGAACTGTGCGTGCGCGGGCCGCAGCGGTTCCCGGGTTACCTGGACCCCGCCGACAACGCCGGCCGGTTCGTCACGCTCGACGGCGAACGCGCCGGCGTGTACGACGGCTCGGCGCCGCTGACCGAACAGCACTGGTACCGCACCGGGGACCGGGTGCTCGTCGAGGATGGCCGGATCGTCCACTGTGGCCGGCTCGACCACCAGGTCAAGGTCCGCGGCTACCGGGTGGAACTCGGCGAGATCGAGGCGGCGCTGCGGGCGCAGCCGGGCGTGCGCGACGCGTTCGTCGTCGCCGTGGCCGGTCCGGACGGCGAGTTCGACCTCGAGGCCGCCTACACCGGCGTCGCCGAGGACGCCGAGGTCCTGCTCGCCGGCCTGCGGGCGAAGCTGCCCGGCTACATGGTGCCGCGTGGGGCGACGGCCTTCGACCAGGTGCCGCTCAACGCGAACGGCAAAGTGGACCGCGCGGCGCTGGCCGTCGGCCTGGCCGCGCGCCACCGGAAAGCCGCCTGAGGAAATCAGCCAAGGGGAACGGGAAGGTGACTCATGGAACCGGAGACGCGATTCCGCAGTGCACAGCCGGTGGTCGGCAGGATCGATCCCTGCCGGCTCGTCGACCTCAGCGAGCACGCCGACGACCGCGGCAGGCTCACCGTCGTCCAACCGGGCCGGGACGTCGGCTTCGAGGTGCGGCGGGCGTTCTACATCCACGACATCCCGGACGGGGCCGAGCGCGGCGCCCACGGCCATCGGCGGGAGCGCCAGCTGATCATCGCGGTGCACGGCGGTTTCGAGGTCGTCGCGTACGACGGCTTCCGGCGGGCGAGCTTCGTCCTGGACAACCCGAGCCTCGGTCTCTACGTGGGTCCCATGGTGTGGTGTGAGATGACCGGCTTCGCGCCCGGCTCGGTGGGCCTCGTGCTGGCGTCCCAGGAGTACGACGAGGCCGACTACTGCCGGGACTACGACGAGTTCTGCGAGGACGCGCGGATTCTGGCGGCGTGAAGCCGGTTTCCCGGCTCCTCGCAGTTCGAAAGAAAGCGGACCCCAGATCGGCGCTACCGTTTGCCGATACCAACCCTGCGAGCCGGGAGTGGCCGTGCGCATTCTGTTCACCACAGTGGGTTTGCCGGGCCACCTCTTCCCCCTCGTGCCGCTGGCGTGGGCCTGCCGGGCGCGCGGGCACGAGGTTCTCGTTGCCACGACGGAGGATTTCCGGGCCACGGTGCTGCGGGCCGGCCTGCCGGTCTGTTCGTGGAGCAGCTCCGGCGGGGTCGAGGACGTCGCCGCGGCGGATCGGGTCCCCGCCGGGGAACAGCGGTTCGCGCACGGCCGTGCCTTCGCGAAGATCGCGCGCCGCAGTCTTTCCGGCGCGGCCGAGCTCGTCCGGAACTGGCGGCCCGATCTGGTGGTCAGCGAGCGTGCCGAACGGGCCGGCCCGCTGGTCGCCGCCGAGCACGGGCTGCCTCGCGTCGAACTGCACTGGGGCACCCCGGAACTGCCGGAGTACCGGGCCGCCTGGGAGGCCGAAGGGGGCGGTGACCCGGTCGGCGCGGCCGACCTGTTGCTCAACCCTTGGCCGCCCAGCTTGCGTGCCGACTACGCCGGCGGCCACCAGAGCATCCGGCACGTGGCCTACAACGGCGACGCGTCCGTGCCCCGCTGGCTGACCGATCCCCGGCACCCGCCCCGGGTGTGCCTGACGTTCGGCACGCTGCTTCCCCACCTCGGCTCGCGGGACATCGGCGGGTTCGTGGTCTCGCTGCTGCGGCGGCTCGGTTCGCTGGAGCTCGAGCTCGTGGTGGCGATCGACGACCGGGTGGCCGCGACGTGGCCGGCGTTGCCCGGCCACGTGCGGCACGCGGGCCGCCTGCCGCTGGCCGAGGTGCTGCCCACCTGCGCGGCGACGATCAACCACGCCGGCCAGGGCACCGCGCTGACCGCGCTCGCCGCCGCGTGCCCGCAGGTGATGATCCCGCAGTTCGACGACCAGTACGACAACGCCGAAGCGGTGGCCAAGGGCGGCGCCGGCATCATGTTGTTGCCCGCGGAAGCCACCACCGAGGCGGTTTATCGCGCGTGCCGCGCGATTCTGCGGTCGGCCGAGCACCGGAGCGCCGCGGGCCAGCTCGCGGCGGAGATCGCCGCCCAGCCCAGCGCGGCCGACGTCGCCGCGCAGCTCGAGGGCCTGCTTTGAGCGCACGCTTTCGAGGTTTCAGGCCGATGTGCGACGCGGTGGGGGTGGAGCCGCAGCGCACTGCGCACCCGGCCGCAGCCACCCGAACACCGGCAGGGCGAAGCTGCGGCACGACGCCCAACCCAGCGCGGCGCACTGCCCGCCCGGCCCTCGCACCCGGCCGCAGCCACCCGAACACCGGCATAGCGAAGCTGCGGCACGACGCCCAACCCAGCGCGGCGCACTGCCCGCCCGGCCCTCGCACCCGGCCGCAGCCACCCGAACACCGGCATAGCGAAGCAGCGGCACGACGCCCAACCCAGCGCGGCGCACTGCCCGCCCGGCCCTCGCACCCGGCCGCAGCCACCCGAACACCGGCATAGCGAAGCAGCGGCACCACGCCCAACCCAGCGCGGCGCACTGCCCGCCCGGCCCTCGCACCCGGCCGCAGCCACCCGAACACCGGCATAGCGAAGCAGCGGCACCACACCCAACCCAGCGCGGCGCACTGCCCGCCCGGCCCCTCGCACCCGGCCGCCGCCACCCGAACACCGGCATAGCGAAGCAGCGGCACCACACCCAACCCACCGCAGCGCACTGCCCGCCCGGCCCTCGCACCCGGCCGCAGCCACCCGAACACCGGCGCCGCGGGAGAACTCGTCCGCACCAGCACGTCCGGCGCCGGCCGCCGCCAGGCCGCGAAGTGGGCAAGATCGAAGATGCCCGCGGGTGCCGCCCGCCCCCAGACTTGAAGACATATCGCTCCGGGGCCCCAGGGCTTCCGGCCGTCCTCCGGCGGGCCGCCGCGCGCACGCCCGAGCCCGCTCCCCCCGCCACGGCGTGCGCTCGTTGGGAGGCCAGCGGATGGCTATGCGCCTCCAGCTCACCGCGGGACTCGAGGTGCTCGAAGAATGGTCGGCCACGGCGAGCCAGGCCGAACGTAACATCGTCTACGAAGCGTTGTTCGCCATCGGCGACGGCTCGGCGTTCCTCATTTACGACGTGTTCGGCGATCCCGATGAGCTCCACAATTTCGCCATTCTGGTGAAAGCGGACCTGATGGTGAAGGTTTGCATTCACCGCGGCGAGTCGTTCGAAATCCGCCAGATCGGCGTGCTCGACGAGACAACGCTTCCGGACGCTTCGGGGTGGCCGACCGGGATCGACGCCGACATCGAAGATCCTTGACCCGTTCGCCCGTGATCCGTTGCGCCGAACGGCGTAGCCGTCGTGGCCCGGCTCGCCCGCACGAGGCAGAACACCCGCTGTGATCGTGTGTTCGTCATCTTGCGATGCCGTAGCCGCCGTGGAATCCTCGGCCGTGTTGGGTGGCAATGGGGGTTCCGCGGGAATCAAGGAGGTCACGTACAATGTCTTCACCGGATTTTGCCGGGCTCGATGTCTCCGGCCGCGTACGCGCAAAGGACATCCAGATGGCGGGAGTCGCCGATCTCCGGCGGCGCGTGCTGATGATTTCCGGCGCGATCGACACGACCGACCACGACGTCTCGGTCACGGTGAACCTGCCGGAACCCGGGCGCTGGCAGGTGATCAAGTCCGAAACGAACCTCACCGAGCAGACGTGGGTCGCGATGCAGGTCGTCATGGACGGCGAGTCCACTTTCGTCGACGACCCCGAAACGCTCGTGATGTCGCGGCAGTTCTCGAAGTCCTTCATGACACCCGACCAGCGCCGTCTGACGTTCTACGGCGGCGAAGTGCGGCCTGGTGAAGCGGTTCTCAAGGTCTACGAGATCGAGACCGCCGGCCGGAGGCCCGCTTATTCCTACTCGCGGTACAGCCCGATCGCCACCGACAGCCTGGAGAAGTCCGAGCAGACGCTCGAGGAGCTGGTGACGAACGGGATGGCGCGGCGGCCGATGGTGGAACTGGTCGTCCCGGTCACCGTGATCGGATGACCCGCGCGCCGGCCGGCGCCCCGCGGCTCACCACCGGTGCCTCGTTCGTCCCCGAACCCCACCTGCTCGACTCGCCCCGCGGCCGCGACTGGCCGCGGCCGCCACTCGCCCCCCTCCCCCCGCGAGACGACCCGCCGTCGCACGCCGACGTCGTCGTCGTGGGCGCCGGCCCGGCCGGTCTCGCGGTCGCTTCGGCGCTGTGGCACCACGGGGTGCGCGATGTCGTGCTCCTGGACCGCGGCGGCCGGGCGTGCGGACGGTTCTTCGCCCGGACCGACCTGCTCGGCCAGCACGTGCTGCGCTCGCCGTACGAGCACCACCCTGGGGTGGAAGGCTTCCGCGACTGCGAGCTGCTCGATTTCGCCCGGCTGCACTGGGGGCGGCTCACGCCGACCGAACGCCGTGAAGTGCGCATGGCGCAAGCCGGCCACCGCTCGGTGGTGCCGGTCGACGTGTTCGAGGCCTACTGCGAGCACCTCGTCACCACGCACGGCGTCGCGGAGCGGATCTGCCGGGCCGTGGTCCGCGAGGTGCTGCCGGCCGACGACCAGGTCGTCGTGCACACCGACCGCGGCACGGTGACCGCCCGCCACGTCGTGCTGTGCCCCGGCGAAGAGCGCGTCCTGGCGCCGTCCTCGTGGTGGGACGGCGGGGCCGCCCCACCCGGGGTGACCTACTGGGACGAGCCCGTCGCGCGGGACGCCCGCCGCCAGGTGGTGGTGGGCGCCGGGCTCACCGCGGCCCACCTGGTCACCGGGGCGCTCGAAGCCGGGCGCGAGGTGCACTGGGTGATCCGCGCGCCCGGGGAGCACTACCAGTGCGCCGACGTCAACGCGAAGTTCTTCCGGCCGGAGGGGCGGGCCCGCATCGGCGGCGTGCCCTGGGCCGACCGGCTCGAGCTCTTCGCCCGGTACCGGCGGGCCTCCATCATGTTCGAGTTCCGCCCGGCGCTGGAGCGAGCCGAGGCCGGCGGCCGGCTGGTCGTGCACCGCGGCGAGGACGTCACACGGATCGCGGCGGGCCCCGGCGGGACGGTGGAGCTGCGGCTCGCCGGCGGCCGGCGGGTCGCCGGGGACACCGCCGCGCTGGCACTGGGCACGAAGCCGGAGATCGGGCTGGGACTGTTGCCGGCGTCGGCGGTCGGCGAGCGGGACGGCTGGCCGGAACTCGACGAACGCACCCTCGCCTACACCCACGCGCCACGCGTGTCCGTCGTCGGCGCGGCGGCCGGGATGGTGCTGGGGCCGGCGGCCCGCAACATCGACGGCCACCGGGTCGCCACGGCCAGGGTCGCGCACGCCGTGGCCGGCAGCCTGCGCCGCGAGGGTTCGAGCGTGGACGCACCACCCCGCAGCGAGGTGAAAGCAGGTGTCTGACTCCCGGTTCGACCCACCAGACCTCAACGCCCACCGCGTCACCACAGCCAGAGCCACAGCCGGCCACCACGGCTCGAACATGGCCGCACCACCCCGCAGCGAGGTGAAAGCAGGTGTCTGACTCCCGGTTCGACCCACCAGACCTCAACGCCCACCGCGTCACCACAGCCAGAGCCACAGCCGGCCACCACGGCTCGAACATGGCCGCACCACCCCGCAGCGAGGTGAAAGCAGGTGTCTGACTCCCGGTTCGACCCACCAGACCTCAACGCCCACCGCGTCACCACAGCCAGAGCCACAGCCGGCCACCACGGCTCGAACATGGCCGCACCACCCCGCAGCGAGGTGAAAGCAGGTGTCTGACTCCCGGTTCGACCCACCAGACCTCAACGCCCCCGCGGCGGAGGAGGCCGGGGTGATCCTGCTCGGCCTGGACTCGGACCGGCTGCTCGCGGGCCTCGGCTTCGCCCGGCTCGCCGACGACCCCGGTCTCGTCACCCAGGTCGTCGACCGGGCCCGGCACGGCGGGTTCACCGCCGACCAGGCCGGCTTGGTGGCCGCGGGGATCCGCGAGTGGCGGCGGGTGCGGCCGTCCGTCGAGGCGGTGCCCGCCAAGACGGCGGGCGGCGGGTTGCGCCGGGAGTGGCGGGACACGACCACCCGGATCGCCACGGCCGTGCCGGACGCGGGTCCGGCGTCGCGGGCCTACCTGACCGCGTGCTGGATCCGCCGCGACGAAATCGACCGGTTCACCGACCGAGAGGATCCCCTCGATGTCGTACCTGGCATCCCTGCCGGCTGAAACGACCCTGCTGGAGGTGTTCCGGGCCCACCCCGGGCCGGCGCGGCACCTGCTGGCCCTCCACGAAACCCTGTTGCGTGGCGAATCGCCGTTCACCGTGGCCGAACGCGAGCTGATCGCCGCCTACGTCTCGGGCGTGAACAGCTGCGACTACTGCCACGGCATCCACACCGTGACGGCGGAGGTCTTCGGCGTGCCGGCCGGGGTGCTCGCCGCCGCGGTCGCCGACCTCGGCAGCGCGCCGGTGTCCGAGAAGCTGAAGCCCGTGCTGGCCTACGTCGGCAAGCTGACCCGCACGCCGGCCCGGATGACCGCGGCCGACGCCGAAGCCGTCTTCGCGGCGGGCTGGGACGAGCACGCCCTGCACGACGCCGTGCTCGTCTGCGCCCTGTTCAACTTCATGAACCGGATGGTCGAAGGACTGGGGATCGAGGAGGACGCGGCGTACGCCACGACCTCCGGCGAGCGGCTGGCCGAGATCGGCTACGCCGGGTTGGCGCGGTTCCTCGACGAGTGACGCGGAAGAGCCCGCCGGCACCCGGCCGACGGGCTCTTCCACCGCGCTCAGCCCTTGACCGGGCTGCTCTGGTGCGAGACCAGGCGCGGGCCGTCCTCGGTGCGGACGATCACCCACACCGCCCGGATCTGGTTCTCCGGGGCAATCTCCGACTCGCCCGGCCGGATGATCCCGCCCTCGGTGACCGCGATCGCGATGTCCGGGGTCAGGAACTTGACGTCGAGCGGCCAGCCGTGCACGCGCGCGCCCTTCAGCACACCGTGGAAGGACGCCCGCATGTAGCCGCGGATCTCCTCCCGGCTGACGAGCTGGTTGTCCTGCAGCAGCAGGCTGCCGTCCTCGGTGAAGATCGCCGCGAAGACGTCGGCGTCGTTGCGCGCCCAAGCATCCTGGATGCGTTGGGGCACCGCCAGGACGGCCTTTTCGTCCGCCCCGGTGAAGTCGCGGTAGAACGAGGTGTCCTCTTCGACGCCGTGCGCCGCGAGGATCGCCGAGGCTTCGCCCCACGAATTGGTCGGCACGATGCTCTCCTGTCCTGTCACCACCGCAGCGTGGCTCCGGTGCCGCGGGGGCTGTTCTGGTAGACGGCCAGCTGCCACTCGTTGTCTCGCTTGACGACGACCCAGGTCGAGCGGACGGCGAGCTCGTCCTCGATCTCGGTCTCGCCCGGCGCGAGGATGCCGCCGTGCGTGCGCAGCAGGGCAACGGTGTCCGAGACGAACCGGACGTCCACCGGGCGGCCGGTGACCCCGGTGCCCTTGAACGGCCCGGCGTAGGCAGCGGTCATGAACGAGCCGATCTCGTCACGGCCCTTCTTCAGCACGTCGCCGGGCAGGATCAGGATCCCGTCCTCGGTGAAGCACTTGGCGACGCCGTAGCCGTCGTTCTTCGACCAGGCGGCAACCAGCCGGAGAGGCACGGTGAGGGCCTCTTTTTCCTTGTCCGAGGTGAACGGTCCGTAGTAGGCGTCCAGCCTGGCCTTCTCCTCGGCGGAAGTGGGTGCGGTCACGGGGCAACTCCTTCACTCGGTCGGCCGACCACGAATTGGGAACACAATCAGCGCATACCTGAAAAGAGTCGCAGTGCCGACCGCCCCCGGACGTCTTCTCGAATGCGCCGGTGGCGTTCTTTCCCGGCGCATTCGAGAAGACGCCGGGAACCGCCCGAACGCGGAATCCTGGCACGGACAGCGGGCCGCCGTACCGGCACCCGGAACCAGCCCGAAAAAGCCAGCCAAGGAGAGCCGGATGTCCGAAAAGGCATCGTCCCTCGTCGCGGGGGCCAAGCAGTGGGCGACGTACTACGGCGCATTCACCCAGGGCGAGGAGAGCGCGGCCCTGGCCGCGCCGCTGCGCGCCCGCGCCGCGTGGGACGCCAACGACGCCGACGCGTTCGCCGACGTGTTCACCGAGAACGGCAGCATCCTCGTCGACGACGAGCAGATCAACGGGCGCGAGTCGATCCGCGCCTTCTTCACCCGCGCGTTCGCCGACGGCGGCGCGCTGGCCGGCACGCGGCTGGTCAGCGACCCGATCGAGATCAAGCTCGTCGAGCCGGGCGTGGCGGTCGTGGTCACCGACGGCGGTGTCCTGCACGGGACCGAGACGGCGTTGCCCGCGCAGCAGACGGTCCGCGGCACCTGGGTCACCTCGCGCGAAGGCGAAGAGTGGCGCCTGGTCTCGCAGCAGACCAGCCCGGTCAAGGGCTGAGGGGGCGCGATGACCACGACCGAACGTACCGGGGTCACGACCTTCCGCGGGCACCCGGTGACCCTCGTCGGCCCGGAGCTCGCCGTCGGCGACCGGGCGCCCGACTGCACCGTGCTGGCCGGCGACATGTCCCCGGTGCGGTTCGCGGACCTGACCGGGACGCGGGTGATCTCGGTGGTGCCTTCCCTCGAGACACCGGTCTGCGACCTGCAGACGCGCCGGTTCAACGAAGCCGTCACCGAACTCGGTGAGGCCTCGGTGCTGACGGTCTCGGTCGACCTCCCGTTCGCGCAGGCCCGCTGGTGCGGCGCGGCCGGCGTGACGGGGGTCCGCGTCCTGTCCGACCACCGCGACGTCTCGTTCGGCCGGGCGTACGGCGTGCTCGTCAAGGAGTTCCGCCTGCTGGCCCGCGCGGTGTTCGTGGTGGACGCGACCGGAACGGTGGTCCACGCCGAGTACGTGCCGGCGATCGAGCAGCACCCCGACTACGCCGCGGCCGTCGCGGCGGCGCGGGAAGCGGAACAGGCACGCCTGGACCGCGCGGCGTGAAGCCGGGAAAGCGGGCCGTCGCCGGTGAACCGGCGACGGCCCGCTTTGGCATGTGTTGTCAGGCAACGGAAAATCCTCGCGAAGCGCCGCGCCGGATCAGCGAGGCAGCCCGGACCGGCGCCACGCGCCAGGCATCACGCGCGCCTCGACGGGACCCGGCAGGGACCACCACGACCGACGCCGCTCCACCCGATCCGCTCGTGACCGGACGACCGCGAACAAGGCGTGCACCAGTGCCGCCAGCTCGTGGTCGTCCGGATTCCCCCGCAGCACCCGCAGTTCGTCCATCGCCGAGCTCCGGCCCGTCAGATCGGCTGGTTGCCGTGCTTGCGCACGGGACCAGGCTTGCGCTTGTCCTGCAGCATGGCCAATCCCCTGGCCACCGCCGCCCGGGTCTCCGCGGGGTCGATGATGTCGTCGACGAGTCCGCGTTCCGCGGCGTAGTGGGCGTTCAGGTACTCCCGCGTGTACCCGGCCACGAGCTCCGCCCGCAGTGCCGCCGGGTCGGCCGCCGCCGCCAGCTCGCGGCGGTGGAGGATGTTCACCGCGCCCTCCGCGCCCATCACGGCGATCTGGTTGGTCGGCCACGCCAGTGAAAGGTCCGTGCCGATCGACCGCGAGTCCATGACGATGTACGCGCCGCCGTAGGCCTTCCGCACGATCACCTGGATCCGGGGCACCGTCGCCTCGCAGTAGGCGTGCAGCAGCTGCGCGCCCTGCCGGATGATCCCGCCCTGCTCCTGCTCGACCCCCGGCAGGAAGCCGGGCACGTCGACGAAGCTGACCAGCGGGATGCCGAAGGCGTCGCAGAAGCGCACGAAGCGGGCGGCCTTCTGGGACGCGGGACCGTCGAGCACGCCGGCGAACACCGCCGGCTGGTTGCCGACCAGGCCGACCACGCGGCCGTCGACGCGGGCCAGCGCGCACAGCACGTTGCGTGCCCAGTCCTCGTGCAGCTCGAAGAACTCGCCGTCGTCGACGACCTCGGCGAACACGTCCCGCATGTCGTAGGGCTGGTTGGGCTCGACCGGGACGATCTCGGCCAGCCGCGGCCGGTGGTCGTCCTTGGCCCCGGTTCCGTCGGCCGCCGGCGGCACCTCCAGGTAGTTCGACGGCAGCAGCGAGACGAGGTACCGCACGTCGGCCAGGCAGGTCTCCTCGTCGTCGTGCACCACCGTGGCGACGCCGGACAGGGAGCCGTGCACGTCCGCGCCGCCGAGCTCCTCGTGCGTCACGCGCCGGCCGCTGACCGCCTCGACGACGTCCGGGCCGGTGAGGTACATCCGTGCGGTGTCCCGCACCATGAAGGTGAAGTCCGCCAGTGCCGGCGAATAGGCCGCGCCGCCCGCGCACGGGCCCAGGATGACGCTGATCTGCGGGATCACCCCGGACGCGTCGACCTGGCGGCGGAAGATCCCGCCGTAGCCGTCGAGGGCGAGCACGCCCTCCTGGATGCGGGCGCCGCCGCTGTCGTTCAGCGCGATCACCGGCGCGCCGTTCGCGATCGCGAGGTCGAGGACCTTGTGGATCTTCGCCGCGTGCGCTTCGCCGAGCGAACCGCCGAAGACGGTGAAGTCCTGCGCGTAGACGAACACCTGCCGCCCGTCCACCGTGCCGGAGCCGGCGACGACCCCGTCGGTGTGCGGGCGGTTCGCCGCCAGCCCCGGCCCGTCCGAACGGTGCCGGCGGTAGGGCTCGAGCTCGATGAACGAGTCTTCGTCGAGGAGCAGGCCGAGACGCTCGCGGGCGGTCAGCTTGCCGAGCGAGTGCTGCCGCCGGACCGCTTCGGAGCGGCCTTCGGCGATCCGGGTTCGCAGCTCCTCACGCTGCTCGCGCAGCAGGGGCATGTCCGGCGGCGCCGCCGGCGCCAGGGCGAGCAGCCGGGCGTCGCCGTCCGCGGTCCGGTCCCGCCGGCGGCGGCCCTGCTTCGCCGCCGGCGGGACCGGCACCACCTCGGTGTCTTCGGCGCGCTGCGCCCCGGATTCGCGGGCACCGCTCACGCGGCGTCCTTGGTCCGGACGTCCCCGGCCTGCCGGTCCCGCGCGATTTCGGCGACGACGTCCGCCCACACGACCCCGCGGCCGAGCCGCGGGAACGTGCGGACCCCGTCGTCGACCGGCGCGGCGGGCGGCACCGGTCGCGCCGGCCCGGCCGTGGCCTCGATGTTGCTCTCGGATCCGCTGGCGATCATGTCCGGTCCTCCTCGTTCCGGTCGGCCGCCGGCGCGCGCCGGGACCGCACATCCTGCGTGGCCGATCACCGGCCCGTCCGGCGATCGACGTCCTCGGTGCCGGTCACGCCGCGCGGGCGCGTCCGTCGACCTCGTGGTAGCGGCCGCCGTAGAAGACCAGGGCGTGCTCCGCCGCGCCGCGGCCGGTGGCGACCACCCGGCCCAGGAAGATCGAGTGGTCACCACCCGCGCTTACCTGCGCCAGCTCGCACTCCAGCCACGCGAGCGTGCCGTTCAGCAGTGGCGCGCCGGTTTTGGCGCCCGCCGTCCAGCCCACCGCGTCGAACTGGGCGAGCCCGTCGGGACGGCGCCAGTCGGCGAAGTACTTCGAAAGCTCCTGCTGCTCGGCGGCCAGGACGTTCACCGCGAACGAGCCCGCGGTGACGATGGCCGTGTGCATCCGCGCCGCCCGCGACACGCAGCAGAGCACCAGCGGCGGGTCCAGCGACACCGACGTGAACGCGTTCGCGGTCATCCCGTGCGCGTCGTCGCCGCCGGCGGTGAGCACGGTGACGCCGGTCGCGAACTGGGCCAGCACCTGCCGGAGCGCGGGCTGTTCCGAGAGCCCGCGCCGCGCGGGTGAGGCGGGCAGCCGCTTGAGCACCCCCCGGTCGGGGACGCGGCTCGGATCGTTCGTCACGTCAGACTCCCCTCCCGTTCACGGCACCCGCGGTCGCGTACGGCGCCAGGGCTTCGAGGAGCTGCTCGGGCACCCGCGAGGGCACCGTCGCCGTGTTGGGGCCGCGCATGCAGGCGATCCGCTGCCGCCCGCGGGCGACCAGGCGCTCACCGTCGGGGTGCAGGTGGACGTAGTCGAACGTGAACTGGATCTGGGTCTGCGTCAGCTCCTCCAGCCGCAGCCGGATCGACAGCTCGTCGAACGCGGTGATCTCCGCGAAGAACTCGCAGTCGACCTTGAGCGTGAACAGCTTCAGGTCGGCGCGGATCTCCTCCAGCACGGCCGGAGCCTTGTCCTTGAGGAACATCTCGCGGCACCGGCCCTGCCAGCGCACGTAGTTCACGTAGTAGACGTTGCCCACCAGGTTGGTCTCTTCGAAGCCGACCGTGTGGCGGATCTCGAAGTAGTCGGACATCTTCAGCTCTCCTCTGCGTGGAGCACCGCGAAGACGATCGGGTCGGTCCGGTCGTTGACGGTGGTCGACCAGGTGGCGATCCGGCCGCTGCCGCAGGCCAGCAGCGCCCACCCGTCGGGATCGACCTGGCGGACGGTCAGGGCCTGCGTCATGCCGCCGGTCTTGCGGACGCACTCCAGCGCGCTCCACACCCGCGTGTTCGCCACGGCGAGCGGCTCGCCGGCGTCGGCGGCCAGCAGGCGGCCCACCGCCAGCAGGTCCGTGCCGAGCAGGCCCGCCCAGTCCTCTTCGGACCGTTCGACCGCCGTCTCGATGTCGCAGGCGACCGGGCCGGTGCCGGCCACCACCAGGGTCAGCCGCGAGGTGTGCGACGCCGTGACGTCGACGCCGTCCAGCTCGGGCTTGCCGTCCGGGCGGTAGCGGACGGTGACGGGCCGGTCCAGCGCCCGGCCGGCGGCGAGCGCCGTCTGCGCCCGGCGTTCGGCGGTGCCTTCGGCGGGGGCGTCGACCGGGTCCGGCTCCAGCACCACCGCGCGCTGCCCGCCGAGCAGCCGTTCGCAGGCCCGCTCCAGGTACGACCCGAGCATCGACGGGGCCCAGGGACCGGCGCCGTCACGCTTGCCGACCGCCCGCAGCTTGAGCCCTTCCCAGCGCTCCACCACGGTGCCGTCCGGGTTGCGGACGTCGAGGTCGTAGACGTAGCTGTCGCCGTCCTGGAGCCGCTCCCTGGCGTCCAGCAGCACGTAGTCCTTGTGCTGGCTGCCCGGCTCGGCCAGGTACAGCCGCTCGACGCCCTGCGGGAGCAGCGTGGCGTCCGGGACGCAGCACTGGATGGCGTGCATCATCGCGTCCCGCGTGCCCGGGTCGGCGAGCAGCTTTTCCTGCGGCAGGAACGGGGCGAACCAGTCGACGTCGGCCGCCGTGGCGATCTCGGCGACGGCGTGCCGGGCACTGGCGCGGCGGTAGCCCAGCACCCGCTGGAACCGCTTGCCCTGGAACAGGACCGACCCGTACAGCTCGCTGATCGGCTCCACCGGCACCGCGGGCAGCGCGACGTCGCGGGCCACCCGCTCGCCCAGCTCGGCCGGGCGCGCGAAGTTCAGCCGGGCCCGGAAGTGGTCGGCGCTGAACCCGGTCTCCTCGCTGCGGAGCACCACGTCCACCGTCTCGGCGTCACGCACCAGCGTGGCCAGCCGGATCGTGGTCGACCCGCCCGGCGACACGATGATCGGCCGGAGGAACTCGACGTCCTCGAACACCGGGGCGCCGGTCCGGTCGAGCGTGGCCGCGGCGGCCTGCGTCATCGCCTCCATGCCGAGCACCGCCGGGAACAGCAGCTGCCCGTCGAGCAGGTGGTCGGTCAGGTACGGGTCGCTGCCCTCGGACAGGTCGGCCTCGGTGATCAGCTCGACACCCGGGTAGTGCACGACTGCGCGGTCGACGAACCGGGTCAGCGGCAGCTCGCGCTTCTGGACCGGCAGCGTGACCAGGCCCGACGTGCGGCCGCAGACCACCAGCACCGGCGGCGCGGCCGGGTCGGCCAGCACCTGGCGGAGGATGGTGATGCCCTCCTCCATCGGGATCGGCGTGATGCCGTCGCGCATCAGGGCGCTGACGACGCCGAGCTTCTCGCCCATGCCGGTGCCCGACCAGACCGACCACTCCAGCGCGATCGCCCGCGCCCGCGGGTGTTCCCGGCCGAAGCGCAGGGTCAGCTCGGTCATCCAGTCGTTCGCCGTGGCGTAGTGCGCTTCCCCGCGCAGGCCCGCCCGGCCGATGATGCTGCCGAAGGTCACCAGCAGCTTGATCCGGTCCTGGTCCACCGCGGCGAGCACCGCGCCGAGACCGCCGATCTTGGGGGCGAGCGTCTTGCGGAAGCTGTCCTCGGTCAGGCTGAACAGGGCGGCCGGCTCGTTGCGGCCGGCGCCGTGCAGGATCGCGGTCACCGGGCCGAGGTCGGCCTCGATCCGGGAGACGGCCTCGGCGACCTGCGCCGCGTCCGTGACGTCGGCCCGCTCGTAGCGGTAGCGGATGCCGACCGCTTCCATCCGGTCGAGGTTCTCGGCCAGCTCGGTGTCGGCCTCGGGGTCGCTGCGGCCCAGCAGGGCCAGCCGGGCGCCGGAGTCCTTGGCCAGTGCCAGCGCGCTCTCCGCGGTGATGCCCTTGCCGCCACCGGTGACGAGCAGGACGTCGCCCTGGTCCAGCGCCTCCTGGACCGGGCCGGCGGGCGCGGCGGGCCGCGCGGCGAGCCTCGGCACGGTCCGGCTGCCGCTCGCGTCGTACCGGGCTTCGGTGAAGTCCGTGGTCGCGGCGACCTCGGCGACCACCGTGGCCACGGCGGCGTCCACCGCGGCGGGCTCGGGGTCGGCCAGGTCGACGATCGTGGTCTTCGCCGACGGGTCTTCGAGGCGCAGGGTCTTGGCCAGGCCCGCAGCGCCGTAGCCGTGGTGCACGACGGCGAAGCGGGTGCCGGTCGGGGCGGCCAGCACCGCACGCGCGGCCTCGAGGAACAACCCGACGTGGGAGTCGTCGCAGTCGGAAGGCAGGCAGAGTGCGACGCCTTCGCCGACGCCCGCGGCGGACAACGCGGCCCGCAGCGGTTCGGCCAGCGAGTGCCCCGGCGTCGAGAAGACCTGCCACTGGTCGGTGCCGCCCGCCGCGAGGCCGACGGCGGCCGGGCGCGGCGTGGACACGTACTCGATCGCGAACGGCCGCACCCACGGACCGACGCCCGGGGCCTCGTCCTGGCTCTCCGCCTCCGTGCCCGCCGTCTGCGCCAGCTCGTCGATCATCTCGGCGAGCTCGCCGAGGCAGACGGTGGCGAAGTTCGGCATGCCCTCCAGCGGCGGGCGGCCCAGCGCCCGGGTGACGTCGTTGACCAGCTGGCCGACCGTGATCGACGACAGGTGCAGGTCGTCCAGCGGGTGGGTGTCGGCGGTGACCGTCTCCAGCGGGAGCTCGACGCGGTCGGCGGCGAGCTTGCGGAGCAGGTCGAGAGTGGAGCTGCCACCGGCCGCCTCGGCGGCGTCGGCGTCCTCGGCCTGCGCGTTCTCCGCGGCCAGCTCGGCGGCGAGCGCGCTGTCGATGGTCGGCGCGGCCTCGCACGGGCTGGTCAGGAAGCTGAACACCCCGTCCTCCGGCAGGCGCCGGGTGACGCGGCCGGCGAAGAGCGCTTCGACGGCGATCGGCGAGCCGAGCGCGAACGCCGCGGCGAGGACCCGCAGCAGCGGGGCCAGCGACGTGTTGTCGGTGTCGATCGCCAGCACCGGGGTGTCGGGGGCGATCTCCTCGAACAGCCCGGTCAGCACCCGGCCGGGCCCGACCTCGACGACCAGGTCGCTGCGCTCGGCCAGCCGGGCCGCGGCCTCGCGGAAGCGGACGGGCGCCACGATCTGCTCCCGCAACAGCTCGGGCAGGTCCTCGGCGGCGTGCAGCAGGTCGCCGCTGACCGTCGAGACCACCGGCCGTTGGAGGCGCGCGAACGTGAACTCGCCGAGCCGCTCGGTCATCTCGCGGGCGGCCGGCTCGACGGCGGGCGAGTGGAAGGCGTGCGAGACCTTGAGCCGCGACGCGCCGAACCCCTGGGCCTTCGCCCGGGCCACGATCCGCTCGATCGCTTCGACCGAGCCGGACAGGACGGTCTGCTCGGGGGCGTTGTAGCCGGCGATGACGACGTCGTCGCCCAGGCCCAGCTCTTCGACCCGGCTGGGCGAAGCGGCGATCCCGGCCATCGCCCCGGAGCCGTCGCCCGAAGCGGCCATCACTTCGCCGCGCACCTTGGCCAGCCGGAGCAGGACCCGCTCGTCCAGCGCGCCGGCCCAGTGCAGGGCGGTCAGCTCGCCGAGGCTGTGCCCGGTCGCGGAGTCGGCTTCGACGCCGAACTCGCGCAGCACGCGCAGCCCGGCGAGCGACCCGGCCACGATGCGAGGCTGCGCGACCTCGGTCGCGACCTGGTCGCCACCGGTGGGCAGGCCGGCCGCCCGGTGGATCTCGGCGGCGGAGGAGAACCGGCGCCGCAGCGCGCTTTCGCCGCCGCGGCCGGAACCCTGGCCCGGGAACAGGTAGCCGATCTTCGGCGCCGACGTGCGGCTGCTCGCGAAGATGCCTTCGGTGGCCGAGAACACGGAGTCGCCCGACTCCAGCCCCGCCACCAGGGCGGTGAGCCGGCGTTCGGCCTGCTCCGGGTCGCCGGCGACGACGGCGGCCCGCACCGGCCGGTCGGCGAGCTCGCCGGCGAGCTGCCCGGCGAGGTCGGTCAGCTCCGCGAAGGACAGCTTCGGCACGAACTCGAGCACCGCGGCGACGCGGTCGCGGAGCGCGGCGACGTCGTCGGCGTCGAACAGCAGCAGCTCGGCGTCCTGCCGTCCGGAGACCAGGGCGCGCGAGTGCTCGTCGAGCTCACGACGGCGCGCCGCGTTCGGGCCTTCGGTGACGGTGACGTGCGAGTTGACCCCGCCGAAGCCCATCGCCGAAACCCCGGCGCGCACCGGCTGGTCCGCCGGCCACAGCGTCGCCTCGCTCGGGACGTACATCCGGGCCGCGGAGCCGGTCAGCGACTCGTGCGGCTCGAAGTGCCCGGTGCCCGGCGGGATCACCTGGTGGTACACCGCGAGGGTGGCCTTGATCAGGCCGGCCACCCCCGCGGCGGCCTTCGTGTGGCCGATGTTGCCCTTGATGGTCGACAGCGCCGCGGGCTTCGCCTGCGGGTCGGCGTCGCCGCGGGCGGTGGAGAGCGCTTCGATCTCGGTGGCGTCGCCCAGCTCGGTGCCGGTGCCGTGCCCTTCGAAGTAGGAGACGGTCTCGACGCCGTAGCCGGCGCGCTGGTAGGCGCGCTGGAGGGCCAGGCGGTGGCCGGCCGCCTCGGGCCGCGTGATGCCGCCCTTGCCGTCGGAGGACACGCCCCAGCCGCCGATCGAGGCGTAGATGCGCTTGTTCTGCTCGATCGCGTCGCTTTCACGCATCAGCACGAGCATGCCCGAGCCTTCACCCGGCCAGAAGCCGTTCGAGTCGGCGTCGTAGACCTTCATCTCGCGCTTGGCCAGCGCCCCGGTCTTCGCGAAGCCGATCACCTCGAACGGGTCGATCGACAGGTCGACCCCGCCGGCGATGGCGAGATCGAGGTCGCCCTGGACGAGCGCGTTCGCCGCGGTGGCGACCGAAAGCAGCGACGAGGAGCAGGCGCCGTCCACGGTGAAACCGCCACCGCGGAAGTCGAAGTAGTTGCACACGCGCCCGGCGATGGTGTTCGCCAGGCCGCCCGCCAGGGAGTCCTCGTTGATCTCCGGGAAGGGTTCCTTGTACTGGACCTCGAGCTCGCGGAGGAACTCGGCGGTCTCCTCGTCGCCCCAGCCGCGCCCGGCCAGCGCGGCGGCGACCGTGCGGCGCACGTACGGCCAGCGCAGCCGCATGATGTTCGCGCGGGAGAACTCGCCGGTCAGGCTGTTGCCGATGACGACGCCGGTGGACGGCTTCGGGGTGCCGTCCCCTTCGGCGAACCCGGCGTCGGCCAGTGCCGCCGCGGCGACCTCCAGGGCCAGCCAGTGCGTGGTGTCGGTGGCCCGGAAGGTGCTGCCCGCGATCTTGTGCGCCACCCGGTCGAACTCGTAGCCGCGCAGCACCGCCGCCTTCTGGGCGTAGAAGCGGTCCGGCGCCTTCGGGTCGGGTGAGTAGTAGTCCGCCCGGTTCATCCGCTCGTCGGGCAGCCGGCGAAAGGCCCTGCGACCGGCCAGCACGTTCTCCCAGAGTTCCGCCGGGGAACCCGCGTCGGGGTACTTCAGACCGATCCCGACGATCGAAATCCGCTCAACGCTCATGCCACCGCACTCCCACTGGCTCTTCAAACCCCGTTCGCCGGGACTCGCACGGCCCCGCCGGCTTCCGATGCCGGTTCTGCACGTCCACCCACCGGCACAGCATGGCCGCCACCGGTCCGGCGGTCTTCTCGGTTCCTGCCCGCGGTCCGCGGAAAGCAGTGCGGAACAACGGAACCGACTGTCTGCAAAGGTCGATCAACGAGTGAACTGGCCCGGCTGCCTGCCTTCGCCCGCCGGCCCGCGATAGGCCTGCGCGACGTCCAGCCACGCTTCGGCGAGCGCGCCCTCGGCACGCACGTCGAGATCGGCGTGGTGCCGCCGGCGCGTGACGAGCAGGCAGAAGTCCTCGGCACTGCCGGTGACCCGCTGGGTGGCGTCCGCCGGCCCGAAGGTCCAGACCGCGCCGGAGGGGCCGGTCAGCTCGTAGCGGAACTCCTCGGCGGGCGGCTCCAGCCCGCGTGCCTCGTAACCGAAGTCGCGGACCCGGACGGCGAAGCCGCACAGGTGCTTGATCCGGTCGGTGCGCACCGGCCGCACGCCGAGGGCGTCGGCCACGTCCTGCCCGTGGCCGAACAGCTCCATCATCCCGGCGCAGGCGAGCACGTACGGCGGCAGCGGGTTCACCAGCCACGGCACCAGCCGGTCGCCCGGCACCGCGGCGAGGGCCTTGATGCCCGCGTCGCGCTCGGCGCGCCACCGGGTCAGCAGCACCTCGGCGGGATCGTGGATGTACTCCTGCAGCGCCGCTTCGACGGCGACGTCGAGGCCGCCGGTCAGCGAAGCCGTGAGCTGTTCGAAGGCTTCGGGCTGGGCGGCCGAGAGCCCGGCGATCCGGAAGATGAAGGCGAGGTGGCCGATCTGGTGCCGGACGCTCCAGCCGGGCGCGGGCGTGGGGGTGTCCCACTCCGCTTCCGTGAGGCCCGCGACGAGCGCGTCGACCTCGGCGGCCTCGGCGGTCAGGTCGGCGATCACTCCCGTGGTGTCAGTCACCCGTTTGTCCTCTCACCGTTGCGAATTCTGAATACCGCCGAGCCCGGTGACCGGAAGGAGCACCACCGCGCCACGGCCGCGGATGGCCGGGGTCGCGGGCCGGAGGGCGGGCCATGGCCCGGACTCCGCGTCGGTGTTCCCGGTGCTGCCGCACCTCCGGCTCGCGACCCGGCTCTTCGAGCATCGCCCTTGGCGGGGCGAATCGTCTTCTCTTCACGGGCGGACCGGCAGCCGGCCACCCAGTTCGGCCGCGGCGGTGAACGCGACCCACGACGCCGCTTCGACCAGCGCCCGATCGTCGCTCCATTCGCGACGGACGGCGGCGACCACGTCGGCGTCCACCTGGTAGGCCGCCTTGGCCACCAGCACCGCGAACCGACCCGCCGCGCGCTCCGCTTCGGGCAGCTCGGCCACCGCTTCGGTCGCCCAGGCGCGGCCGAGTCCCGGCGGCCTGCCGTCCCACGCCTTGAGCTCGCGACGGACCAGGTCGCGCACCCGCGGGGCCAGCACCCGCTCCCCGGCCGCTTCGAACGCCGCCGCGACGCGCGCGAACGCGTCGGCGAGGACGCCGCCGGGGGTGGCCCACCCCGGGCCGTCGGTCGCCGCCGGCGGCAGGAGGGCCGACGACTTCCCCGCGACCGGCGGCTCCCCGGGCTTCAGGAAGAACCCCAGGACGGCTTTCGCCGGTTCGCGGGCGGCCGCGGGAACCTGGTCCGGCAGCGGCGACGGCCCGAGGAAGAGGCTCACCACCCGGTTGAGGTAGTGGAAGGCCACGGCGACCGCGGCCAGCTCCGCCGCCGCGCCCCGGGACACGGCGGGCGGCAGCGGCCCCTCGCCCCGCGACCACGCGGCGAGCGCGCGCGTGCCCGGGTCCGTGATCGCGGCGAGCTCACCCGTCCCGATCGCCGCCGCCGCGCCGGCTTCGCCGAGCGCGCCCAGCGCCATCCCGTGCACTTCCACGCAATACGGGCACGCGTTGGCCGCCGAGACCGCCGAAGCGACCACCTCCCGTTCCGCCCGGCTCGTCAGGCCGCCCGCGACGAGCGACTCACGCAGCAGCACCCACGCGGCGGCCAGCGCCTCCGGGGCTGCCGAGTGCAGAGCCACCGGCGGCGCCAGCATCCCGAAGTCCCGCTCGAGCTGCCGGTAGACGTCCCGGACCAGGCCGCGCGCCCGGCGCGGCCGCACGGCCTCCACGTAGCGCACGTCCCGCAGCGTCCGCCGCAGGGCGACGCGCACCAGTCCCGGTGCCATCCGTCCTTCTCCTTCCGCGGCTTCAGTTCCCGGCGACGAGGTCCAGTTTGGACACCGCGCGCCGTCCGGTGATCGACCCGTCCGGCGACGGGGCGCCGTACTTGACGTCGACCCCGCGGTCCTGGAGGGCCCGGACGATGCCGGGGATCGACCGCTCGGCGAGCGCCGCGACGGTCATCGCCGGGTTCACGGTCAGCGCGCCCGGGACCGACGCGCTGTCGGTCACGAAGATCCCGGGGTGGTTGCGCAGCTCGTGGTTCGGGTGCAGGGCCGACGTCGCGGCGTCGTCCCCGATCCGGCACGAGGCCAGCGGGTGCACCGTGTACGCCCCGACGACGTCGTTAGTCCACGGCGCGACCTTCGCCAGGCCGTCCTTCTCGATGATGGCCTTGCAGTCCGCGTCCGCGAGCTCCCAGCCGTGGAGCGTGTTCGGCGTCGGGTCGTAGCGCAGCGAGCCGCGGCCGAGCATCTGCTGCGAGATGCGGTAGGCGTTGCCGGTGGGCGGCGGGGCGCCGAAGACGCCCTCGTTGTCGTCCTCGGTCATCAGGAAGATCGTCAGCCAGTTGGCCCACCGGTTGAGGATCTCCTTCTTCTGCGCCCCGAACCAGCGCGGCTCCTCGCCGCCGGGGACCTGGGCGAGGATCGTGCCCAGGCCGGGCGGGAAGTACAGCTGCTCCAGCGAATACCGCTCGTACTCCGGCAGCGACCCGTCGAGCTTGTCCCAGTTCGCGACGGTCGGGCCCTTGCCGATGTGGTTGGCCGAGTACACCGGACCGTCCTCACGGGACAGTCCGAGCACCTCGCGGACGCGGTCCTCGTCGATGATCGCGGTGTTGAGCCGCTCGCCGTTGCCGGAGAAGTACCGCCCGACACCGTGGGGCATGGTGCCCAGCGTGGCCTCCGAGCGCTGCAGGATCACCGGGGTGGCCCCGGCGCCGGCGGCGATGATGACCACCTTCGCCTCCAGGACACCGCTGCCGGTGTGGATCCGGTAGTCCTCTTCGTCGACCGTGTCGAAGTGGACGCGGTAGCCGCCGTCCTCGGTCCGCTCGAGGCGCTGGACCTCGTGCAGCGGCCGGATCTTCGCGCCGTGGGCCAGCGCCGCGGGCAGGTAGTTCGTCAGCAGCGAGCGCTTGGCGTCGAACCGGCAGCCCGCCATCATGAAGTTGCAGTTGACGCAGTGGGCGTTGTCCACCGCGACCGGCGCCGGGTTCGCGGTGCGCCCGGAGTGGTGGCAGGCGGCGGCCCACAGGCCACCGGCGTAGGAGACGTCGTTCCAGTCCTGGGTGGACACCGGCAGCGACTCGTCGACGCGGTCGTACCACGGCTCCAGCGCGTCGCGGGAGATGGCCGACGGCCACATGCGCCGCCCGATGCTGCCGTGGCGCTCGAAGACGAACTTCGGCGCCCGCGGCATCGCGGCGAAGTACACCACGCTGCCGCCGCCGACGCAGTTGCCGCCGAGCACGCTCATCCCGTCGCCGACGACGAAGTCGAACACCCGGGTGTAGGACGAGCCGAGCAGGTAGTCGTGCTCGAAGTCGTTCGCGGCCAGCCACGGCCCGCGTTCGAGCACGGTGACCTTCGCCCCGCCCGCGGCGAGGTGGTAGGCGGGGATGGACCCGCCGAATCCGCTGCCGACGATGACGACGTCGGTCTTTTCGACTGTGCTCATGCGGGGCTCCCCGATGCGGTGGTGTCCGGGTGGAGTTCGGCCAGCTTCCGGCCGTAGCCGTACTTCGGGAACCGCCACAACCCGTCCGCGTCCGGTGCCCGGTACCCCAGGGCCAGCAGGCCCGGGTGCCCGTCGCGGATGGCTTCGGCGGTGTGCCGGTGCGCGGCGCTGTCGTAGGCCATGTTGCAGAACAGGGCGAGGCTGACCCAGCCGTCCTTCTCCGGGTGCCCCGGCGCGGTCAGCGTGCGCACCAGCTCCCGCCGGTGCTCGTACGGCAGCGCGACGAACGGCGGGACGTCGTGGTCGAGGTCCAGCTCGGCCTCGCCCGCGTAGGACTTCGCGTGGTCGTTGAGCGACTGCGCGAGGTAGGGCAGGCCGGCGGTGACGCCGGTCGCGTCGAAGTTCAGCAGCTCGAGCGCACCCGCCGCCACCGAGCCCGGCCCGGGGGCGGCCCCGGCGATCGCCCGGTCGCCGGGGTCCCGCTTCTCCCCCGGCACGATCGTGTCCGCGAAGGCCTCGAGGGTCAGGTTCTTCACGCGTTCTTCTTCGGTGGCCTCGGGTTGCACCGGCCTACCTCCTCATCGAGTGTCCACAGTAGACGTCAGGCTGCTTCGGACCGCCGCGTCCGGTCCCGGCGGTGCACGGTCATCGGCAGCCCGCCGCGCACCCGCAGCGAAAGCATCGCCTCGGGTTCGACGACCTTGCCCGGCACCTTGCGCAGCTCCAGGTCCCGCGCCGCGGTCGCCAGCACGAAGACCGCCTCCATCACCCCGAGGCTGTTGCCGATGCAGTACCTCGGCCCGGCGCCGAACGGGATGTAGGCGTAGCGCGGTGGCCGCTCCGCGGCGGTGAACCGGTCCGGGTCGAAGCGCTCGGCGTCGGGCCAGAAGCCCGGGTGCCGGTGCAGCGTGTAGGGCACCACGACGACGTCGGAGCCGGCCGGCACGTGGTACCCGCCGATCTCGTCGTCGGCCTGGGCGATCCGCGGCAGCAGCCACACCGGCGGGTAGAGCCGCATGACCTCCTCGACGACCGCCACCGTGTAGGTCAGCCGCCGCAGGTCCTCGTGCTCGGGCAGCCGGTCGCCGAGCACCTCGACGGCTTCGGCGTGCAGCCGCGCGCCGACCTCGGGGTGCTCGTCGATCAGGTGGAACGCCCAGCCGAGCGTGCTCGCCGTCGTCTCGTGCCCGGCCAGCAGCAGGGTGATCAGCTCGTCGCGCATCCGTTCCCGCGACGCGCCCTGCGCGGACCCGGACGCGATCAGCCGGGACAGCACGTCCTCGCCGGCTTCGACCGGGTTCGCCAGCCGCTGCTCGACGAGCTCGTCGGCGATCCGGCGCAGGTCGTCGCGTGCGGTGCGGAACTCGAGCTGTTTCTTGAGCGGCACCCACTGCGGGACCATGCTCAGCGTCACGGCCTCGAACATCGCCTGGTCCTGCACGGCTTCGAACGAGTGGCCCAGCGAGTCGTAGCCACCTAGCTCGGCGTCGAGCAGCGTCTTGCCGAGCACGCCGAGGGTCAGCCCGGTCATCTCGTGCAGGATCTCGACCGGTTCCTCGTGCGCGGCCAGCCGCCGGACCAGTGCGTCCACTTCGGACGCCACGATCCCGGCCTGCCGCGAGATCCGCTTGGGCTGGAAGGCCGGCTGGATGGTGCGGCGCTGCCGGCGCCAGGTCTCCCCGTCGCTGGTGAGCAGGCCGTCGCCGAGGGCCCGGCGGGCCTCCTGCAAGCCGATGCCCTTGTGGTAGTTCGCGGCGTTGTCGGCGAGGACGTGCTTGGCCACGTCCGGGTGGTTGACCAGGTACATCGCCTTCGGTCCGATGGCGATGCGGACGACGTCGCCGTAGGCCTCGGCGTTGTCGCCCATGAGCGCGAGCCGGTCGGTGAAGAGCTGCTTCAGCAACCGGAACGTCGCCCGGCGCGGCGGCCCGGGCGGCGCGGTGCGCGCCGCCCGGGCTTCGTGCTGCGGGCCGGTCATGCCGCGACGGCTCCCGGCTTGCCGTCTTCGGCAGGCGGGGCCAGCTCGAGCTTGGCCTTCTGCGTGGCCTCGAACTCGATCCGCGCCTTGTTCGAGAAGTGCAGGGCCCACAGGAACGCCCCGCGGATCAGGCACACCGTCGCGGTGGCCAGGAACAGCCCGTAAGCCACGTGCACGGCGGTGAAGAACCCGTACGTGAGGGCCACCCCGGCGCCGAACGCGAACTGCGACGCCGGTTTCGACGGCGAGGTGCCGGGGTCGGTCACCATGTAGTTCGTGTAGAGCACGAACGCGATCCCGGTGGCCATCCCCAGCGCGCCGGGGATGGCGGTGCCGAACAGGAAGCCGCGCAGCACGGCCTGGATCACGAAGAAGCTCAGCCACCCCGCGATGAGGAACACGCGGCCGGTGAGCATCGCGTTGAGCATCGTGCCCGACGCCAGGATGACGCCGACGATCAGCCAGCCGACCCAGGTGTCGACCTTCTCGCTGAAGTGGTACGGCGGGGCGATGCTGGCCCACGGGAACACCAGCAGGATGATCGTGATGCCGAAGTTCGACGGGTTCATGTAGTGCCGCATCCGGCCGTACACCGGGGCTTGCAGGACCCACTTGGCACCGACCGCGACGACCACGCCGAAGACCATGACCAGCCAGCGGTCGTTGACGTAGGTGAGCATGTTCAGCGCGAGCCCGGTGATGTGCGCCGGGAACAGGAACTCCACCAGGCCGCGGAACCCGTTGCCGCGGAAGCGCACTTCGCGGTGGGTCACCCGGGCGTTGATGGTCTCCAGGGCGATCTCGGTGGTGTACGCGGTCGCCAGCGCGAGGAACGGGTACAGCCACGGCTGCTCGAAGCCGAGCACGGTGTAGCCCAGGATGTTGAAGATGGTGATCGAGATCGCGAACCGCCTCAGCGCGGTGACGACCTTGTTCGTCCGTTTCGGTGGTGCGGTGTCCACTTTGGTCAGGTTGGGGGTAGCCATGCCGGTCACATCTCTTCCGTCGCCGTGGAGCCGAGCCGGTACATGTGGCAGCCGGGCTGCAGCTTCAGGTCCTGGGTCCGCACCTGCCCGGTGCGGTCCCGCCACTGCAGGTGCACGTCGAGCGGGCCTTGGACGTCGTGGCCGAGCCCGATCTGGACGTCGAAGCTGCGCCGGCCGGCCTCGCCGCTGCTGCCGTCGACCCGGCCGAGGTACTTCTTGCCGTCCGAGGTCGTCACGGTGGCCTGGGCGCCGATCGCCGGGTTGCCGGCCGCGGGCAGCGTGCCCGGGGCCACCGGGGCGTCGGTGGTCAGCTTCAGCTGCAGGTACTTGCCGGGGTTCGGGCTGTCGTTGTGGTAGAAGATCGGCGCTTCGTACTGCCGCGCCACCGCGAACTCGGGCAGGCCGTCGCCGTCGGTGTCGCCGACGCCGATGCCGCGGGTGGGCACGGGAACCGCCAGTCCCAGCTGCGGCGCGAGGTCGGTGTACCGGCCGTCCGCGCTCTTCGCGAAGAAGTGCAGGGTCTGGTCGCCGGCGATGTCGTCGCCGGCGCGGGCGTTCGGCCACCAGAACGGGTTGGACACCAGGCCGTCGTGCGCCGTGGCGAGCTCCTGCAGGTTGGGCCAGCGGTTGACCTGGCCCTTGACGAACCCGGTCGCCTGCGCGATCTGGTTCTCGCCGCTGTTGTTGAAGTCCTGGATCTTGACGTCCCAGCCCCAGCCGGACCAGGCGGTTCCGTCGCTCCCGCTCTTGTCCTCGAACGGCGCGACCCCGCCGGCCAGCTGCTTGCGCAGGTCCGCGGCGTCCTTCGCGGTGTTCATGAACTGGAAGTTCGACTCTTCGATGCCCCACGACGTGGTGATGTTGCTGACGAACAGGTCGTAGAGCCCGTCGTGGTTCAGGTCGCCGAAGTCGACGCCCATGCCCTTGAAGGAGTCGTTGCCCAGCACCTTCGACTTCGGGTCGGTGACCCCACGGACGCCGGTGACCTCGCCGAGCTGGATGTGGCCCGGCGTGGACTTGTTGTACAGCAGGTGGTCGTGCCCGAAGTCGTTGGCGATGTAGAGCTCCGGCAGGTTGTCGCCGTCGACGTCGGTGGCGCTGGAGGCCAGCGTCCAGCCGAGGCGTGCCTTCTCCGGGATGCCCTCGGAGGCGTCGACGAACTGCGCGCTCGGGTTCGCCCCGGCCGTGGCCCCGTTCCAGCGGAAGATGTACTTGCCGCCGGAGTTCACCGCGTGCGACATCGACTGGTTCATCGTGACGCCGCCGTCGGCGTTCGGGTCGAGGACCTTGCTGTCCGGGAAGTAGTTCCCGACGAAGACGTCGACGTGCCCGTCGCCGTCGAAGTCGCCGATGGTCACCGAGTCGGTGTTCCACATCGGACCGGTGTACTTGCCGTCCGGGCCGCGGTTGTCGCCCGGCACCAGCTCGGTCGGCTGGAAGGCCGAGGCGTCGAACTTCGTCGCGTTGGCCTTCTGCAGGAACAGGACCGGGGTGCGGCCCCAGTAGTAGGCCAGGATGTCGGTCCGGCCGTCTTCGTTGTAGTCACCGGGGACGCAGCCCATCGGCGCCATGTGGTCCCACGTCGGCAGGGTCGGCGCGGGATCGAGCGCGAAGGGCGCGTACCGCGGGCCGGAGTCCGGCGTCGGCGTGATGACGACCTGGTCGCTACGGGTGTCGACGAGGCAGAGGTCGTTGGCCTTGCCGCTGCCGCTGATGTCGTTGATCGCGACCGCGGCGCCGACCGACGAGATCCACGCGGAGATGTTCTCGTACGCCTTGTTCACCGTCCGGATCGACTGCGACTTGTTCGCCGCGGGCAAGGCGATCGTCATCGGCGTGAAGTGGAACTTGCCCGCCATCGAGTCCTGTTCTGCGGCCGAGACACCGGGCAGGCGCGCGACCAGGAACAGGCTGATCATCAGCGCCAGCGCCACGATGCCCGCCAGCTGCTTGCGCAGCCGGCCCAAGGTCGCGGTCATTCGTGCCCACCTCCGTGCGTGAGGATTTCGTCGGCGATCCGCCGCCGCCAGATTTCGAACGCCGGGACGTCGTCACCGTCGACGACCACCGCCGGCCGGACCTCTTGGGTGATGGCCGCCGCGCGCTCGGCCGGGAGCCCGCAGATCGCCCGGGTCGCCATCTCGGTCTCCGGGATCATCAGGCCCGCGCGCACCCGGCACTCGGCGGCGAAGGCGCTTCCCTGCGCCAGCGGCCCGTGGTGGATGCCGGCCCGGTCGACCAGTTCCGCCAGCTCGTCGGCGGTGACCCCGCACGCGTAGGTCGAGGCCAGCCCGACCCCGGCGTAGAGGTCGCCGTGGCGCGACTCGGGGAACTGTTCGATCGTCTTGGTCACCAGGGCGACGTCGGTGCCGCAGATGAACCACAGCGCCCGGCCGATGCCCTGGTCGATGGCCCGCAGCGCGTAGCCGGCGTAGCGCCGGTCCGGCCACGGGAAGTCCCGGTCCTGGTGCTGCTGCCCGATGTACTTGCCGGTCTTGAAGTACGCCTGGTGGAAGCCGTAGCCGTCGAGCAGCAGCCAGCGCAGCAGCGGGTCGAACGCCGAAGCCTTGGGCCACGCGAAGCGCGGGAGCCGGGCCATCGCCCAGCCGACGCCGACGTAGATGATGTAGTCGTGCCGCTCGCCGGGGCCGGCCAGGAATTCGGCGGTGTTCGTGCTTTTGCCGAAGGGCAGCCCGTCGAGCACCCCGTAGCCCATTCCGGCGCCCTCGTAGGCGAATCCGCGGAACTGCGGCTCGATTTCTTCGAGCCATCCTTCGGCCTGCTCGGCCGACTTCGCCTCGACGGCGTGCGCGTACCCGAGGAGGAACTTCTCCCCGATCGTCTCGAGCCGTTCTTGCGCGGCCGGGCTCTTCCGGTGGAAACCACGCTTTTCCAGCGAGGTCTCCGCGACGTTCGGTGTCAGGATGCGCCGTCTGACCGTGCGCCAACCATTGCCCAACGCACTCGCCCCCTTACGGGTCGGAAAGGATGTGGTTCAGTTCATCGGTTCTACGGTCACAGATTCGCTGATCAGCGGTCTACTCCACGGTTGCGTGCGACGTCAGCTCGCGAGCCGGCCCGCCGCCGGGCGGAACTCCGCCCGGATCCGCTCCCGCCACAGTTCGTACGGCGGCTCCGGGCCGTCGTCGCCGTCGGCCCGCTCGGTGCGGTCCGCGAGGTCCTGCGCGTCGCCGACGGACAGGTCGGCGAGGACCCCGGCCGCGAGGTGGGTGTGGGCGGGCACGTACGACGCATACGTCCGCGCCTTGACCGCGAACACCGCGCCGAGCGCGAGCTCGTCGTGGTATTCCCCGGCCGCCCGGCGAAGCCGCGCGAGGCCGTTCTGGTCGCTGCCGCCGGCGAACGTCGCCGCCAGTCCGACGCCGCTCCACAGGTCCGCCCGGCGGTGCTCGGCGAACCGCCCGACCGCCTCGGCGACGGCCCCCGCGTCCCCGCCGTGGATGAACCACAGCGCCCGGCCGACACCCTGGTCGAACGCCCGGCGGAAGTACTCCGGGCGCCCGGCCCACGGGTAGGGCACCGGCTCGGCCTGCCCGTCGACCCACTTCGCCGTGTCGAAGTAGGCCCGGTCGAAGCCGTAGCCGTCGACGGCGAGCCAGCTCATCACCGGGTGGTAGGCGACCCCGGTCAGCTCGGGCAGGATGTTCTTCCACAGTGGACGCGGCAGCCGCGCCATCGCGAAGCCGATCCCGATGTAGGTCAGGAAGATGTGCCGCTTCCCCGGGCCTTCCAGCAATGCGCGCGTGCGCTCACGGCCACCGCCCGGCATCGCGTCGAGGATGGTGTACCCCATGGTGGCGCCCTCGTAGGCGAACCCGCGCTGCTCGGGCTCCACCAGCGCGAGGCGGCGCTCGATCTCCCACAGCGAAGCGCCTTCGATGGCCCATTCGAACCCGCACACCACCGCCTGCGGCACGGCCTCCAGCCGGGCGGTTGCGTCGGTGTGCGTGACCGGGAAGCCCCGTTCGGCGAAACCGACGGAGGCCAGTGACGGCGCCAGCGCCCGTTTGCGCAGCACGCCAAGGAAAGTCGACATCGGATTCCTTCGTGGTAGTCGGAACGGTCAGGCGACGGCGCGGAGCTGGGTTCGCTGGGCAGTCAGCGCCCGCTGGTCGGCGAGCGACTGCCGGGTCGCCAGCGTGATGGCGATCGGCGGGTCGGTCAGGGCCGGCGGACGCAGCCGCGCGGTCACCTCCGACGGCTCGAACTCCGTCACGGTCGCCAGCGCCGTGGCGATGGTGAACGCCGGGCCGGCCTGGGCGTCGCGGACGGAACCGTGGTCGGCGACCGCGATCACCGTCCAGGTGCCCTCGGGCACGCCGTCGATGACCAGGTCCGCGGACCGCGCCTCGGCCACGCTGCCGAAAGCCACGGGCCCGGTCTGCGGCACCGAGTCGGCGAACACGCCGACGAGCAGGTTGGCCGGTGTGGCGTGCGGCGGCATGTCCACCCGCACGGTCAGCCGCCCGCCACCCGGCTCCAGCGGCGGCCGGGTGCTCCCGGCCGCCTCACGCAGGGAACGCAGGGACGGCAGCCGCTGGAAGTGCGCCGAACGCGCCACCAGCAGTTCACCGACCTCCGGCTCGCGGTACTCGGTCGGGGTCATCCCGACCGTCCGGAGGAACCGGCTCGTGAACGTCCCCACGCTGCTGTAGCCGACGCTGCAGACGATGTCCGACACCGTGAGCGAGGTGGTCAGGAGCAACCGCTTCGCTTCGAAAAGCCTTACGGCGGTGAGAAACCGCCCCGGCGTCACCCCCGTCGCCTTGGCGAAGATCCGAGAGAAGTGGAACGGGCTCACGTACACCTCGGACGACAGCGCGGAGAGCGTGATCGGCTCGAAGTACCGCTCGAGGATCAGCTCGATGGCACGGAGCACAGCGGGCTGGACGTGCCTTTCCCCGCCCGGTTCCGGCCCCCACGCACTCCGGTCCATTCCCGCCGACGGCCCGGCCCCGTCGGCACTCCCGGACGCAATCGATCGTAAGATCATCAGTCCAACCTCGAATTCCTACCGACGTCAATTCCCTCTCAGCCAGGTAAGACGGCACTCCTCGTAGGTCGGTGGATGTCCGATGGAGGGCCGGAAGAAGCCGCCGGAGCGACCGGGTGGCACCACTGTGAACCGCCCGGCCGCGGAATGCGAAATGCATACCCCGGACCATGCGCGGCCCCCATGACAGTGCGGCGATCGGGGGGTTGCGGCGAGTGAGGGCGCCCACATTCCGCCCACGCGCGACGGCCGTGGAGATCAGGACCTGCGGATTTGCCGGGCGGTGGCGGCTCACCAAACGTGCGAGGTGCCCGAAGAAAGATGTGCGGGACGCACGGGACCGCCCCCAGAAACACATCTTGATCCTGGTGGACGGCTCACTGGCTGCGGACCCCCCGCTCTGACACTGTCGAAAACGGACAGCCCGGGGCCGGCGATCCGACCCGCTCGGTTGTACTGGGGAATTCAAGACATCGCAGCGGGAACACTGGAGGTGCCCGGAATGTACTCCGCGAAGAACCTGTCGGACGATCCGGTCGCCGTGCCGGACCGCCCCGGGGAGCCGGCCGCCAACGGCGTCCGGTTCACCGTTCTCGGCCCGCTGGGCATCCTGCGCGACGGGGTCGACCACACCCCCACCACGCCGAAGCTGCTTCAGCTGCTGGCTCTGCTGGTCCTTTCACCCGGCAAGATGGTGCACGCCGACGCGATCGCCCAGGAGCTGTGGGCGACCAAGCCACCGCGCACCATGCGGACCACGATGCACACCTACGTCTACCACCTCCGCCGCTACCTCGACCAGAACCGGCTGGACGGCGGTCTGGACTCGGTGCTGGTCACCAAGGCGCCCGGGTACGTCTTCCGGATCGACCCGGCCCAGGTGGACGTCTTCCGCTTCGGGCAGCTGCAGCAGGAAGGGCAGGAGCTGCTGCGCCAGGACCGGCACGCGGCGGCCGTCGAGCGGTTGCGCGCGGCGCTGAACGTGTGGACCGGGCCGCCACTCGCCAACGTCCCGTGCGGGCCGGTGCTCCTCCCGTACACGGTCGAACTGCTGGAACAGCAACGCACCACGCTGCACATGCTCATCGAGGCCGAGATCGCCAGCGGGCACCACCGCGAGCTGATCGGCGAGCTGCGCTCGCTGACGGTGGGCAACCCGCTGGACGAAGCGCTGCACGGGCAGCTCATGCGGGCATTGGGCCGCAGCGGCCGCCGCTCCGACGCGATGGCCGTCTACCGCACCTTGCGGCAGCGGCTGTGCGACGAACTCGGCGTCGAGCCGTGCGACGACCTCCAGCTGCTGCACCGCGACCTCATCTCCGAGGGTGACCACCGCTGACCCGTTCCACCGCAAGCACGAAGTGAGGATCAATGACCGCACGCACTCGCACCTACGGCCAGTTCTGCGGACTGGCCCGCGCCATGGAGCTCATCGGGGAACGCTGGGCCCTGCTCATCGTGCGTGACCTGGTGCTCGGCCCGAAGCGCTACACCGAACTGCAGGCCGGCTTGCCCAGGATCCCGGCGAGCGTCCTTTCGGCGCGGCTCAACGAGATGGAGACGGCCGGGGTGATCCGCCGCCGCGTCCGCCCCGATCTCGACGCCGGCCTGGTCTACGAGCTCACCGAGTACGGCGGCGAGCTCGACCGGATCCTGCTCGACCTCGGGCTGTGGGGCGCACGGTCGCTCAGCCACCCCGGCCCGGACGACGTCTTCAGCCTGGACGCGGCGATCCTGTCGCTCTACACGACGTTCCGCAGCGACGCCGCGGCCGGCGTCAAAGTCACCTACGAAATCCAGTACCACGCCAAGATGATCGTGCACGCGATGGTCGACAACGGCACGCTCAAGGTCTCCGAGGGCCGCCACGCCGACGCCGACCTGATCATCCGCTGCGGCGCGGGCCCGGCGCTGCTGGACGTCATCGGCGGCCAGGTGAGCCCGGCGGAAGCGGTCCGGTCCGGCAGGATTTCGCTGGAGGGCGACGCACGGGACTTGGACCTGTTCGCCAGCCTGTTCCGGCTGACGACGGCACCGGAGCCCCAGGTGGGCATCGTCGTCCACTGACCGGAGCCCGGCTTGCTCGCCGAGGCGGCGCCGCACCTGAACTCCTTCTCCCGCAACAGCTCGCGACAGCCGTGGGAGAGGGCGTCGGCCGGCGTGCGCTGAGGCGGCGCACCAACTCGCCCCGGAGCGCGACGGCCGGCCACCGCTCGGCGAGCACCAACAGACCGGAACCCGGGCTCAGCCCAGCCGCCCGGCCTGCTCCTCGAGGTAGCGCCGCTCCGGCAGGCTCTCCGTCCGCCGCGCCGCGCGGAGGTAGTGCTCGCGGGCGGCTGCCGGGTCGCCCGCCTGGTCCAGCAGGTGCGCGCGAACCGCGTCGAACCGGTGGCCCTGCTTCATCCGGCTGTCCCCCGCGATCGAGTCCAGCAGCTCCAGCCCGCGGGCCGGGCCGTCGACCATCGCGACCGCGATCGCCTGGTTCAGCGTCACCACCGGGCTCGGCGCGAGCTCCTGCAGCACCTCGTACAGCTGCGCGATCTGGACCCAGTCGGTGGTCTCCGCGCTGGGCGCCTCGTCGTGCAGGGCCGCGATCGCGGCCTGGACCTGGTACGCCCCGACCGGGCCGCGGCCGAGCGTCCGCCCGATCAGGGCGGCGCCCTCCGCGATCATCGCCCGGTCCCAGCGGTCCCGGTCCTGTTCGGCCAGCGGCACCAGCGTGCCGTCCGGGGCGGTGCGCGCCCCGCGGCGGGCGTCGGTGAGCAGCATCAGCGCCAGCAGCCCGGCCACCTCGCCGTCGTCCGGGCACCGGGCGCGGACCGCCCGGGTCAACCGGATCGCCTCGTGCGCGAGCTCGGGCACCTGCAGGTCGGTGCCGGACGTCGCGGTGTACCCCTCGTTGAAGATGAGGTACACGACCTGCAGCACGACCCGCAGCCGTTCGGCGTACTCCGCCGCCGCGGGTTCGCCGAACGTCGACCCGGCGGCCGCGATGCTTTCCTTGGCCCGCGTGATGCGCCGTGTCATCGTCGCTTCCGGGACGAGGAACGCCTTCGCGATCTGGACGGTGGTCAGGCCGCCCACCGCGCGCAGCGTCAGGGCCACTTGGGACGGCGCGGATACCGCGGGGTGGCAGCAGAGGAACAAGAGCGTGAGGGTGTCGTCCTCATCGGGCACGCGCTCCTCGCCCGGACCCGCCACGACGGCGGCCGGTTCCCGCACCGCCACGGTTTCTTCACGACGGCGGCGCGCGCTCTCGCTGCGCCACTGGTCGGTGAGCCGGCGCGTCGCGACAGCCATGAGCCAGCCGTGCGGGTTTTCGGGCACGCCTTCGGTTCGCCACTGCTGGGACGCGGCGAGCAAGGCCTCCTGCACCGCGTCCTCGCACGCGTCGAACTGGCCGTGGCGGCGCACGAGCAGGCCGAGCACCCGCGGCACCAGCGGCCGGAGCAGCTCGCCGACGTCCACCGGGCCGCTCACCCGCCGGCGAACTCGGTTTCGGTTTCCGCGTCGGCGAAGAACAGGACGGGGCGGACCTCGATGCCGAGGCCCTCGATCCCCGCGTCCGGGATCATGGCCGCCACCTCGTACGCCCGCTCCTGGCTCGCGCACTCGACGAGGTAGTAGCCCGCGAGGAACTCCTTCGACTCGACGAACGGGCCGTCGGTGATCGCCGGCATCCCGTCCTTGACGCGCACCACGGCGCTCTTCGCCGGCGCGTCGAGCGCCTGGGTGCTGATCATCTCGCCGGACTCCCGGATCCGGCGGATGAACTCGCCGTGGCCGGTCATCACCTCGTCCTTGGCCTGGTCGGTCAGGCCGTCCCAGACGTCCGGGTTCATGTACATCGCCAAGAGGTACTTCATCTTTCCGGCTCCCTCGCTCGGCGGCTCCTGAAGCCGAACATAGCCGATCCGGCACCGCAAGCTGCGAGTGGTCGGCGGCGGCGCAGCAACGGGAGCATCGACGTTTCGGCACCCGATCACCGCCCGGAGGACGCCCCCATGCCAGACGTGCACGCCGACCTCGACGCCGACGCGGATGCCCTCGTGGACCTGATCCGCGAGCACGAGGGGACGGTGATGCTGCCCGTCGGCCGGGCCATCACGACGCACCTCGCCGAGCTCACCGTCGTCGCGCGCCGCGTCGTGCTGAGCGTCGAGGGCCGGCGAAGCGCGGTCGCGCCCCGCATCGTCGACTCCGGCATCCTCGGCGACGCCGTGCTCGGCTGGCGTTCGGAACAGCGCAAGGCCACCGAGCTGCTCGCCGCCGCGACCACCGACATCGCGTGGCCGGGCGGCCCGATGCGGCCCTCGGCGCTCGCGGCCGCGCTGCTGACCGCCTTGTTCGCCCGCGGCCAGGACATCGCCGACGCGCTCGGGGTCCGCCTGGACCGCACCGACAGCGTCGGGCACGTGGCCTACTACGGTGTCCGCACCCGCGACGACGCCTACGCGGGGCACGGCGCCCGGCCCGCCGAGCCGTTCCGGTTCGAGCTGACCGCGCCGTCGGGCACCCGGTGGGAGTTCGGGCCGGCGGCCGCGCCGGACCGGGTCACCGGTCCCGCCGTGGACTTCTGCCTGTTGTTCACCGGCCGGCGGCCACGCGCCGAGCTGGCCGTCACCGCCACGGGTGAGGCCGCCCGCTGGGCCGAGCTGGCCCCGGCCCAGCGCAATCCACTGTGGACGTCCGAAGCGGACTGACGGCTCAGGAGAAGCGGCTCACGTCCCCCGCGCCGTGGCGGACGATTTCGGCTTCCCCCGAAGAGAAGTCCACCACGGTCGTCGGCTCGACCCCGCACTCGCCGGAGTCGACGACCGCGTCGAGGACGTGGTCGAGCTCTTCCTTGATCTCCCAGCCCTGGGTGAGCGGCTCGGCCACGTCCGGCAGCAGCAGCGTGCTCGACACCAGCGGCTCGCCGAGCTCGGCGAGCAGGGCCTGCGTGACGGTGTGCTCCGGGATGCGCACGCCCACGGTTTTCTTCTTCTCGTGCATCAGCCGCCGCGGCACCTCCTTGGTGGCCGGCAGGATGAACGTGTAGCGGCCCGGGGTGGCCGCCTTGATCGCGCGGAAGACCGAGTTGTCCACGATCACGAACTGACCGAGCTGCGCGAAGTCCTGGCAGACCAGCGTGAAGTGGTGCCGCCGGTCGAGCTTGCGGATCGCGCGGATCCGGTCGAGCCCGTCCGGGTTGTCCAGCCGGCAGCCCAGCGCGTAGCACGAGTCGGTCGGGTACGCGATCAGGCTGTCCCGGCGCAGGAGGTCGGCGATCTGGCCGACGGTGCGGCGCTGGGGGTTGTCCGGGTGGAGGTCGAAGTACCTGGCCATGGCGCGAGCCTAGGCCCCGGGCCGCCGGGGCGCCCCGCGGGCGGAGTTTCGGCGGGCGTCTCCCACCTTGCGGTAATCGGTACCGAACGGGTGACCACGGGCCGAGGAGGCCGCACACTTCGCAGAGCGAACAGTGCTGCTCCGGAGGCGACGATGACCGAACTGCTGCTGCCCGCGCTCGGCGTACCGAAACCGACCCGGCCACGGACCGTGCCGGCGACCGCGTACGAGTTCATCGGGCCGGCCGGCCCGGTGACGCTGGCCGGGCTGGCCGACGGCCACCGGCGGCTCGCGGTCTACCACACGATGCCCTGCCGCAGCCACCCCGGCGCGGCCGTGCCCGCCGAGCGGATCGCGGCCGCCCTCCACGCCGCGGGCACCCGGCTGGTGATCGTCTCCCGCGCGCCGTACGAGAAGGTCGAGCAGTACGGCCGTCACTTCGGCTGGGGCCTGCCGGTGTACTCGGCCGTGGACACCGGGTTCGACGCGGACTTCCCCGCGACCGGGTACCTCGCCGGGCCCGACCGCGACGAGCGCGACGAAGTCACCGGGTTGAGCTTCTTCGCACGGGACAGGGCCGCCGTGTGGCACCTCGGGTCGACCGCCGTGCCGTGCCTGGATTTCCTCGAGCTCGCCGACGTCGCCGGCGAGCGACGCGGGCGCTGAGCCGGCTCCGGAACCGGGACGGGCAACCGCCGAAAAGGGCTGCGGCACGGCGACTCTCGGCCGTAACGGCGCAACGTCGACATGAGATAGGATCTGCCGGAAGCATGCAGACCGAGCCCGGCCCGGACCACCCGGCCACCCCGTGCGTCCCCGACCTGCCGGAGGATCGCTGGACATGTCTCCGGTAGCTGTCAGCGATTTCGAGTCCGGCCGATCCCTGGTAGCCGAGGCACGCGGCACCAGTGGCGTGGACCAGCGGCCGCGGCTGGCGGCCTACCTGGCCGCCGCGATGATCGCGGTGGTCGTCGTGAGTTTCGGCTTCCTCCTGCTCGCCGCGGTGCTGCCGTTGCCCTACAGCCCGCTGGAAACCGGCTTCGCGATCGCCGGGATCACCGTGCTGCTGGCCATCCAGCTGCTCCACTACAGCCGCCCGTCGGTCCGGCTCGACTCCACGGCGAGCAGGCTGCTGCTGATCGTCCTGGCCCTGCTGGGCTACGTGCCGGTCCTGACCTTCGACGCCCTGTGGGCCGCGATGCCGGTGTTCTTCGGGGGCGCCGTCCTGCTGACGCTGCCGCCCCGGCCCGCCTGGCTGCTGTTCGTGCTCAACATCGGCGGCCTGCTCTGGGTCGAGCTGCTCTACGACCCCCCGCTGCTGGCGATCTACACGGTCGTCGGCGGGATCTTCTACAGCTTGGCCTTCGCCCTGCTCACCCAGCTCGCGCGGTCGATCCGGGAGCTGCACCGGGCCCGCACCGAGCTCGCCCAGCGGGCGGTCGCCGAGCAGCGGCTGGCCTTCGCGCGGGACCTGCACGACCTGCTCGGCATCAGCCTGTCGGCCATCGCGCTCAAGGGCGAGCTGGTGTACCGCCTGCTGCAGAAGTCGCGTGAGCAGGCCCAGACCGAGCTGGCCGAGATGACGGCCACGGCCCAGCGCACGCTGGCCGACGTCCGCGCCGTCTCCCACGGCTATCGCGAGCTGTCGCTGGAGAAGGAGTTCCGCACGGCCCAGTCCCTGCTGACGGCGTCCGACATCGCCGTGCGGATCCACCTGGACCAGGGCGAGCTGCCGGTCCAGGCCCGCACGCTGCTGGCGAAGGTGCTGCGCGAGGGCGTCACGAACGTCCTTCGCCACAGCGACGTCGAACACTGCGAGCTCGAGGTCCGCCAGGACCGCGGCCGGGTCAGCCTGGCGATCGTCAACGACGGCGTCGACCCCGACGACCTCCCCGACGAGTCCGACCTGCTCGCCCGGCTCCCGGCCGAGGTCGCCGCGCTGGGCGGCTCGGTGACCACCGGTCTCGGCGACGACGGCCGGTTCCGCCTGCGGGTCGAGCTGCCGCTGCCGGACCAGGTGGAGCCGGTGGCCGCGGCCGACCAGGGCGGCCTGCAGACCCAGGCCGAGTCGCGTCAGGTCCGGGTGCTCCTGCCGGTCTGCTTCGGGTTCATCGGCCTGGCGGCCGTGCTGCACGAGCTGCTGCTGTCGACCAACCCGTGGCACATCGCGCTGGTCACCGGATCGGTGGCGGCGCTGCTGACCCTGCAGTTCGCCTACTTCAACCGGCCGGCCACCCGGCTCCGCTCGGGACAGAGCGTCGCGATGCTGTTCGTGCAGGCCTGCCTGATCTACCTGCCGCTGCTGCCGTTGCAGCACGACTGGGTCAGCCTGCCGTCCCTGCTCATGGGCTGCGGGCTGCTGGTCCTGCCACCGGCCGCCGGCTGGCTGCTGTTCGCCGCGAACACCGGCGTCCACCTCTGGCTGCAGTACGTCGCCGGCCAGGCCGGGCAAGGTGTCCTGTACGCGATCAAGTTCTCGGCGGGCACGGTGGTGATCGGCCTGATCGTGTTCGGCATGCTCTGGCTGGTCCGGCTGGCGGCCGAGCTGGACCAGAGCCGGCGCCGGCTGGCGGAGATGGCGGTCGCCGAGGAGCGGCTGCGGTTCGCCCGCGACCTGCACGACCTGCTCGGCATGAGCCTCTCGGCGATCGCGCTCAAGAGCGAGCTGACCGCCCGGGTGCTGCCGCTGGATCGCGACCGGGCGATCGAAGAGCTGGTCGAGATCCTGAGCCTGACCCGGCAAGCGCTCTCCGACGTGCGCTCGGTGGCCAGCGGCTACCGGGAGCTGTCCCTGGACAGCGAAAGCCGCTCGGCCCGCTCGGTGCTGGCCGCGGCGGACGTCCGGGTCCGGATGGAGCTGCTCCAGGACGAGCTCCCGGCCCCGGTGCGCACGGTGCTGGCGGTGGTGCTGCGCGAGGGCGTCACCAACGTGCTCCGCCACAGCAGGGTGGAAACCTGCGAAATCGCCATCCGGCGCACGGACGAGGGCGTCACGCTCGAGATCGTCAACGACGGCGTCGACGAGCCGCCCACCCCGCCCGCGAACCCGTCCGGCAACGGTTCCGGCCGCCCGGGCGGCTCATCGGGCAGCGGGATCGGGAACCTGTCACACCGGGTCTCGGACCTCGGCGGAGAACTCACGGCCGGCGTGGAATCCGACGGCCAGTTCCGCCTGCGCGCCACCGTCCCCGTCTGACCGGGGCGGCGTCACAGCCAGCCCGACTCCCGGGCGACCCTGATCGCGTCCACCCGGTTTCGCGCGCCCAGCTTGGCCACCACCGTCGTGAGGTAGTTCCGGACCGTGCCCGCCGACAGGTAGAGCCGGGCGGCCACTTCGACCGTCCCGTAGCCCTCCGACGTTATGCGCAGCACGTCGAGCTCGCGCGCGGTCAGCGGGCAGTCGACGCTGTCCCACGCCGCCAGCGCGAGGTCGCCGTCCACCATCCGGCGGCCGGCCACCACCCCGCGCACCGCGTTGGCGAGCTTGTCCGGTGGCGCGTCCTTGAGCAGGAACCCGCTCACCTTGGCGTCCAACGCGCGCCGCAGCGTCCCGGGCCGCCCCAGGCTGGTCAGGATCAGGGTGCGGCACTCCGGCAGCTGCTCGTGCAGCTCACCCGCCGCCGTGAGGCCGTCCTTGTCCGGCAGGTCGATGTCGATGATCGCCACTTCGGCGGCCGCGGAGCGAGCCGCGGGCAGGATCTCGAGCCCGGAAGCCACTTCGGCGACGACCTCGATGTCGGGCTCCAGGCGCAGCAGCGCGACGAGCGCTCCGCGGACGATGTGCATGTCTTCGGCTACGAGCACTTTGATCACGAAGCCCCTCCGCCTTCACTACTCCCCAGTCTCCAGAAGCCCAGTTAAACATTTTCGACCGGGATCCTGGTTCGTCCGATCGGGGTTCGCCGGAAGAACTCACAGCGACGAGCCGACACCGCCCGCCACCGCCGGCCGGCTGCGAATGCAAGGCAAACCGGAATTTACCGATGAGCGGGAATATTTGCCGGCGGCTCCGGCAGCGGACGCGGAGGAGCCGGTCACCGGGGACGCCGAAGCGGCCCCGACGACCGGTTCACACAAGGGCCGGACCAGCACCGATACCGGCGTGGGTCGCCGCCTCGACCTCGAACGGCGAGTCGGTGAAGGTCACGCCGATCGTGTCACGGACAGTGGCCGACTCGGCCGGCCGGTCGAACCGGTCGATCACGAGGCCGCATTCGACGGCGCCTACCTCGTCGGTCTCGATACCGAACTCGGCGAAAAGGGCGCGGATATCGGCAGAAATGTGCATGGTCATTAAGACCTCCCCAGGCGAAAAGAATACTTCACATTGACCCAAATATCCCGCCACAAGGTGTTCCGGAACCAGTGCCCGCATCATCGGAGCCCCGTGTTTTACGTCTACTCCGTACAGCTCTCGAACTACGGCCGAACGGACTAGCGGAAGGCGCGGCTCGGGCTCACTCGAACCCGGTTTATCACCCTGCGAGTTCAGCCGACCGCATTAGGTGTTCATCAGCCCCGCGGATGTCACACGTGCACGCCCGCCGATGGGCCGTTCGGCGCCGCTGCCACGCGCACGTGCAAAACGCATGTCCGCACCCGGTGAAATCCATTCGCGACGGTGCACTGAGCACTTAAGAAGTAGACGTCCGCGGTTCTAGAGTTCGGCTATACCCCATTGCCGACGCCCATCCCGTTCACCGGGAACGCGGATGGCCAGGCACCGCCGACCGGAAGGACGGTCATCGTGGACGAGATCGTGCGGCAGTCCGTGGCACGGGCCATCATGACCATGCGGGAGAACCTGGGCGAGCACCTCACGATCGACGACCTCGCCCGGGCCGCGATGTTCAGCAAGTTCCACTTCACCCGGGTGTTCCTGCGGACGACCGGACTGTCCCCCGGGCGGTTCCTGTCGGCCCTGCGGCTGGCCGAAGCCAAGCGGCTGTTCGCGACGACGACCTTCTCCGTGGCGGACATCAGCCACCAGGTCGGCTACAACAGCGTGGGCACCTTCAGCGCCCGGTTCAGCAGCAGCGTCGGCGTCTCCCCCGGGGGCTACCGCCGGCTCCGCGGCTCGGCACCGCGGATCGCCGAACGAACGAGCCGGCCGGCGGCCGGGGCCACCGTGCGCGGACACGTCCGGCGCACCCCGGCCGAGGGAACGGGTCCGGTGTTCGTCGGGCTCTTCCCCGCCAAGATCGTCGAAGGCACGCCGGCCCGGTTCTCGATCCTGCCGGACGCCGGTCAGTACACGTTGACCGACGTGCCCCTGGGCTCCTGGTACGTCATCGCGCACGCCTACGACCCCACGCCGGCCGGCGAACGCGGGCCGCGGCCGCTGACCGGGCTGTCCGGGCCCGTCACGGTGCACCAGGACGGGTCCGCGGGCCTGGTCGACGTCCGGCTGCGGCCGCGGCACGGCTTCGACCCGCCGGTCCTGCTGGCACTGCCGGACCTGCGGCACGCGCCGGCCCGCCACCCGATCGCGGTCTGAACAACGCTCTGAACAACCGGCGTCCGGGAAGGAAAATTCTCGCGCCGGCGGCGGGGATCGGCTGCGGCGAAAGGGATCGAGGAGACCCCGACCGCCGTTCCGGCCTCGCAGTCCGCATTCGTGAACCCGTGGCAGCGACTCCCGATGGCGTACAATCACACGTCTGGGGAAGCTCGACTCGGGGGATGCGAGGACAAGACGTGATCAGAGTTCTGCTGGCCGAAGACATGGACATGGTACGCGGCGCACTCGTCGCCTTGCTGAGCCTCGAATCCGACATCGAAGTCGTCGCCGAAGTGGACTCCGGGGACAAGATCCTCCCGGCGGGCAAGTCGACCCGGCCCGACGTCGCGGTCATCGACATCGACCTGCCCGGCAAGGACGGGCTGACGGCGGCCACCGAGATCCACGAACACCTGCCGGAGTGCCACACGCTGATCCTGACGAGCCTGGGCCGCCCCGGCACGGTCCGCCGCGCGCTCGACGCCAAGGTCAACGGGTTCCTGCTCAAGGACGCCCCGTCGGAAAAGCTCGCCAACGCGGTGCGCTCGGTCGCGATCGGCCAGCGCGTCATCGACAGCGAGCTCGCGTTGTCCGCATGGGAGGCCGACGACTGCCCGCTGACGCCGCGGGAAGTGGAGATCCTCGCCCTCGCCGCGCGCGGGCGCAACGTCGCCGACATCGCCGCGGACCTCTTCCTGTCGCCCGGCACCGTCCGCAACTACCTCGCCGCCTCCGTCACGAAGCTCAACGCCCGCAACCGGGTGCACGCGATCCGGATCGCCACCGACGCCGAATGGCTCTGAGGCACCCCGGGACCAGCTCCCGGAGCCGGCTGCGGTCCGCGAACGGCTCCAGCGGAACCGTGGCCCGCACCAGGTGAGTCCCGCCGGGCCGGGTCCCGGCGGTGAGCTCGCCCCCGAGCAGGCGCACGCGGTGTCCCAGGTTTCGCAGCCCGCACCCGGGTTCCGCCTCGCTCTCCCCGGGCCGGTCCGGCAGCACGCCGTCGTTGACCATCTGCAGCCACGCCTCACCGCGGGTGACGCCGACCGCGAGATCGCACCGCGACGCCTCGCTGTGGCGCACGACGTTGGTAGCGCTTTCCCGGAGCACCGTGGCGAACGTCGCCGCCACCGGCTCGGGCAGCTGCTCGGGCAGCTCCTGGTCGAAGTGCACGGTGACCCCGGCCGAGCGCAGCACCGCGGTCGCGGACCGGCACTCCTCCGCCAGGGAGGTCTCGCGGTGCCCGGCAGCCACCGAACGCACGTCGGTGAGCGCTTTTCGGGACATGGTCGCCAGCTCGGCGAGCTCGCGCTTGGCCTGCGCCGGCTGGGCGTCGACCAGCCGGCGGGCCAGCTCGACCTTGAGGGTGATGGCCGACAGGCTCAGCCCCAGCAGGTCGTGGGTGTCCCTGGCGAACCGCATCCGCTCCTCGGCGACCACGTGGGCGGCCAGCTCACGCCGGGCGTCTTCGCGTTCGGCGGCCAGCCGGACGAACCACGCCATCCCGAACACGGCCGCCGACGCGGCGGCGGTCAGCACCGCGCCGTACAGACCGTCCACAAAGGCCATTTCGGCGGTCGCGGCCTTGCCCGACAGGATCCCGACACCGCCGGAGACGAGCACGAGGACCGGCACGGACACGACCGGCCTGGCCACCAGGAGCACACTGCCGACGAAGAAGCTGCTGAGCACGCTCCAGGCGGTGCCCAGCTGCGCCACCGGCACCAGGCCCAGCACCGCCTGCAGCACCAGCGCGGGACCGCGGAACCGGATGCGGCGGTAGCCGAACCCGATCAGGTGCACGGCGATCAGCGTCAGGGCGAACACGCAGGCGACGAGCGCGACCGGCCAGTCCCGGACGATCCGCAGTGGTCCCAGCAACCCGAGCACGCCGATCCCGAGGCAGACACCGGCGTGCACGGCGTAGACGGGCCCCGCCGGGAACTCCTTCGCGGGCGGGCGATCCGCGCGGCCCTCCGGCGGCGTTGGTCCCGTTGCCCGCTGCGCATACTGCGATCGGGCTCTTGCTTCGAGCGCTTCGAGCCTTCGCGCAGCGGCAGTCACCCTAGCGTCTCCCCGCAACGCCGGTCAGTATCCGACCATAATCTAGCAGTGATCACGGTGATCCGGCTCACCGCGATGGGGGATTTTGACCGGCTAGGGAGGAAAGTCCAGCACGCACTCGCCGACGCTGACCTCGGCGGGCCACTCGAGCTTCAGGGCCCCGTCGACGCGGTCACCGGAGTCGGCGGGCACCGCGTGCGCGGCCAGGCCCATCGCCTTGGCCGCGAGGTGGAAGACCTGCTGCAGAGCTCCGACGTGCAGCAACGTCGTCGCGTAGGCCGCCCCGCCGAGCACCCAGGCGATCCGCGGCATCCGCGCCGTCAGGGACAACAGGGCCGACGGGCGCCGGTGGCTGCCCGCGGCGACCATCGCCATGTCCAGCAGGTTGTCCAGGACCGCGACGTCGTCGTTGATCAGCGTGAGCGTGTGCCACAACGGGTCGTAGTGGTAGATGCCGCGCGCGAGGTCGGCACACCGGTTGACGCAGACGTAGATCTCCAGCTCGTAGAGGCAGCCGACGCTGAAGTACGGCCGCTGCGAAGCCTGGTGCGACGGCCCGCCGGCCAGGTGCGCCGGCCCGACCGACCGGACCCGCGCGGCGCGGTACAGGAACTCGCCGAGCTGCCGGGCGGACAGGGCCTGCCCGTGGAACTCCGGGCAGCAGTGGTCGGTCTCCAGCAACGCGGTCAGCGTCGGGTCGCGGGCTTCGAGCTCCGCCAGGTCCGGCCGGGCCAGCGGGACCGTGGGTCCCGCGCTCACCGGCTTGACGACCGGTGGCTCGGCGCCGGGGCGCACGGCGCGGGGTTCCGGCGACGCGCCCTTCTGCCAGGTCCGGCTGCGTGCGTGGAACATGAGGTCGTCGCGCGCCCAGATCGCCGTCTCCGGAGCGTCGTGCTCGGCGAAGCCGCCCTGCGCGTCGCCGAGGAGGGCGACGCCCGCGCCGACGAGGAACTCCACCACGTCGGAGACCACCGTCGTGGCCAACCCGGTGACCGCCACCAGCTGCTCGACCGTCGTCGCCGAGGCGAGCGAAGAGGCGATCAGCACCGCGGACGGGTCGAAGAGCGCGACCTTGTAGGACGCTCCCGGCGACTCGGCCATCAGCGCCCCCTGGTCGGCCCGCAGCGCGGTCAACCGGGACAGCCGCACCGACCGCCCGGCCGGCAACGGGCCGTCGGCGAAGACCGGGAACTGCGCCACGGGAATCGCCGACAGCAGCGGCCCGCGGCCGTCGTTGAGCGCGAGGGAGTGCACCACCGACCCCGACAGCCGGGTGAGCACCTTGCGCAGGGACAGCCGCCACACGTCGTCGCCGACGGCACCCGAAACCGCCAGGTTCGCCAGCGAAACCGGGCCGAGGACGAGCCGGCCGAGGGACTCCCGGACCCCGGCCGCCGTGTCCGGGAACTCGTACTCGCCCCACCAGGTGATCGCGACGAGCGACCCGTCTTCGCCGGCCTCGATCAACGTGTCTTCGGTCAGCGACCAGAGCCGAACCGTTTCGGCTGTCCCTTCCGGGCTCTCGGCAGTCAACTGAACTCCTACACGGGAAACGTCGTTCGACGCGCGCGCTGTGCTAGAGGAACATGGGACACGGGTTGAGCCGCTCGTAGGGCGTGGGCGCGGCGAGCCTGCCGAGGCGCACCGGAACGTCGAACAGCCGGCCGGGTGCGTACCGGGCCCAGAACGGGCGCAACCCGGGAGCGAGCACCTTGACCACGGGCAGGCCGAGGTCGGGCCGGCTCTGGTCGAGCACGAGCAGCTCGACGCCCGCGGTGGCGAGGGTGCGGTCGAGCGCCGTGACGTCGTCGCGGACGTCCGCGCGGCGGACGAAGTCGAAGTCGGCCAGCCGCCGCATCCACTGCCCGGCGGCGGGACGCAGGTACGGCTGGTTGGCCACGGTCGCGTACTCCAGCCAGCGCGCCGCGTCCGGGTCGTCGACGTCGTGCCCCTTCGAGAGGACGGCGGGGAGCATCTGGTTCAGCTCGGTCACCGCGCGCCGCAGCGCGGTCCGCGGGTCGAGGTGGGCGCCGAAGCCGAACATGATGTGCTCGTGCGGGCCGTCGGTCCGGCGGGTCACCGCGACGAACACCGGCACCCCGAGGTCGGACGTCACGTCCAGCACCCACAGCTGCCTGCCGAGCCCGGCGTAGTGCCCGGTCATCTCGTCGAGCCAGCTGTCCCCGAAGGAGCCGAGGTCCACCCCGGCCACCGGCGTGCGGTTGTACCACCACAGCGCGACGGCGTCCCGCTCGACCAGCTCGAGCGTCCCCTGGAGAACGGCGTCCTCGAGGCAGCTGCCGGCCGCCGCGCCGTTGGAGTCCGCGTGCAGCCCCCGCCTGCCGCACGGGGCCGGCACGCCGTAGTACAGGTAGGCGGTGGGCAGCAGCCGCCGACGACCGGACAGCGACCACACCGGGGTCCAGTCGACCGGCGTCCGGGGGTCGAATCGGTCGCCGACGTGCTGGAACTGCCCGTGCTCGGCGTTCCAGGCGTCGCGCTCGAGGTACTGGCGCTCGGCGAACAGCATGCAGTCGTTGGGGTGCACCGCCTCGGGGCCGATCTCGTCGAGCGACGCCCGGATGCGCAGCTCGTCACCCTGGAAGTTGCCGGAGAAGCGTTCCACGGCCTCGCAGAGCGCACCGACCTCGGCGTCGATCGGGCCGACGCCCTTGCCGCCGTTCTCACTGCGCAGCCCGGCCTGCATGCCGGCCATCCCGGTCATCCCGCGCGCCACGTTGAACCCGGACCGGTACGCGTTGACGAACGGCGGCGCCGCGGGGTCGCGCCGGATCTCCGCGATGATCCCGGTGATCGGGCTGACCAGGTGCCGGTAGCGATCGAGCGTCTGCGCCGGGGTGGCGGTGCGGTGCCCACCGCCGGTCGAGGTGGTCTTCCGGGCCGGCTCGAGCCGGATCGGCCGCGCGGCCTGCGCGGCCATCAGCGTCGTGTCCCCGCAGCCGGGGCACTGCGGGCGGCGCCGGAGCTCGTGCAGCTTGCCCTGCAGGTCGAGCGTGTCGAGCACCCACACGCTGTCCTGGCCGCGGTGCCGGTAGCCGGCCAGCCACTTCCGGACCTCGAGCGCGATCAGGTGCGCCGCCGCGGCGGTCAGCGACGGCAGCGCCACGGCGGGACGGCGGGCGGGGCCTTCGTGGCCGAGCAGCTCCTGGGCGCAGGCCTCCGCGTGCCGGTGCCCCCACAGGCGGCTGGTCAGGCAGTGCCAGCACGCCGACTCACCGGGCCGCAGCACGGGCCCGATCCAGACCTGCGCGGCGAACGGCCGGGCCAGCAGCCACGGCCGGCCGGTGAGCCGGTGCTCGGCGTCGAGGTCCCCCAGCCGCGGGTCGAGGTAGTCGGTGCAGAGCACGATGTTCAGGTCGGCCGCGTCGGCGCCCGCCTCGGGCGGCAGGACCTCCAGCGCGGCGTCGGCCAGCGCGCGCTCGACCGGGTCCGGGTCGACGTCGTCGCCGACGGAGATCAGCCGGACGCCGGGGCGGGTGGCGCGCGAGGTGACCGACGCGGCGTCGACGCCACACGCGTCCCAGTAGGCCAGCTCCCGCTCGTCGACGGCGGGCTCGGGCGCCGGGCGGACGGACACCAGGCCCGCCTTCAGCAGCTGGGTCACGATCGCGGCGACCTCTTCGGGCGCCATGCCGTCGGGCCGGGCCCGCAGCACCTCGCCCAGCTCCCGGGTGCCGTCCAGCAGGGGCGCGAGCGACTCGATGCGTGCCCCGCGCATCGCGATGACGCCCTGTTCCGAGAACAGGTACGCCCCCTTACCGGCGGAAACCTCGGCGCGGAGGTGCCGCTTGAAGGCGAGCACCGGGGCCCCGGCGAGCGACGGGACCCCGACGGGCTGCACAGCTGACCCGCTCATGGGCACTCCTGATTCCGGTACGCACGATCCGAGAACCCGGATTCTTCCCCCGGGACCCGGCCCGCGACCAGTGCGTCGCGCAGCGAAGCGGACATGCAAAACACACGAATTTTCGTGGAGAACTCATGTGTGAACGCGTTGTGTCCGGCACTGGTCGCCGCCGCCGGGTGTCGTCACCCTTGACCGCGAGAGCACAGCGCGGTCGCCCGGGCCGCCCGTACCACCCAGACCCACAGTGAGGATCGAGCATGACGACGACTCGCACGTACGGACAGTTCTGCGGCTTGGCGCGCGCCCTCGAGATCGTCGGCGAGCGCTGGTCCATGCTCGTCCTCCGGGACCTGATGCTCGGCCCGAAGCGGTACACGGACCTGCGGCTCGGCCTGCCGCGGATCCCGGCCGGCATCCTGTCCTCCCGCCTCAACGAGCTCGAGCAGGCCGGGGTGATCCGCCGCCGGGTGCTGCCGCAGCTGGACGCCGGCCTGGTCTACGAGCTCACCGAGTACGGCAGCGAGCTCGACCACATCCTGCTGGACCTCGGGCTGTGGGGCGCCCGCTCGCTCGGGTACCCGAAGGAAGGCGACGTCTTCACCGACGACGCCGCCATCCTCGCGCTCTACGCGACGTTCCAGGAGGAGGCCGCGCGGGGCGTGCACGTGACATACGTGCTGCGTCACAGCGAGTCGCTGATCATCCACGCGATGGTCGACGACGGCGCCCTGAAGGTGAGCGGCGGCGACCACCCGGCCGCCGACCTCGTCATCGAACCGCAGGGTCCCGAGCTGATCGACCTGGTCAACGGCACGTTGACCGCGGCCGAGGCGATGGCGACGGGCCGGCTGCGGATCGAAGGCGAGTTCGCGCACCTCGAGCTGTTCACCAAGCTGTTCCACATCCCGCCGAAGCCGGCCGAGCAGGACGGGCTCGCCCTGCACTGACCGCCGGCGGCCGGTCCGCGGAATTGGGCAATCCGGAGGAACGGAACTCCGGTGCCGGGATCTATGTTCGATGGAGCCGCCCTCCTGGCTCACCGAGAAGGAGCACGCACATGTCGACCTCCGAGTTCGTTCGGCCGGCCGGCTTCCTGGGGACGTTGAACGGGAAGTACCACAACCGGGCCCTCACCGTCTTCATGGTGATCGTGATCGGGCACTGGGCCGAGCACATCGTCCAGGCGGTCCAGATCTACGCGCTCGGCTGGAAGACCGCGGACGCCCGCGGCGTGCTCGGCATGCCGTTCCCGTGGCTGATCTCCCAGGAATGGCTGCACTACGGCTACGCACTGGTGATGCTGGTGTTCCTCTGGGTCCTGCGGCACGGCTTCGCTGGCCGCTCGCGGCAGTGGTGGAACCTCGCCCTCGGCATCCAGTTCTGGCACCACATCGAACACCTGCTGCTGTTCGTCCAGGCGCAGTCCGGCTGGTACCTCGCCGGGCAGAAGGTGCCCACCAGCCTCATCCAGCTGCTCGTGCCGAGGGTGGAGCTGCACCTGTTCTACAACACGATCGTCACCGTCCCGATGATCGTCGCGATGATCCTGCACCGGCGCGCCTCGGCCGCCGAGCACGAGCTGACCGGCTGCACCTGCGGCCTGCCGAAGCAGCCGGCGCTTTCGGCGTCGTGAAGCGCGTACTGGCGCTGCTGGTCTTCCTGGCCGGCTGGCTGGTGCTCGGCGCCACCCCGGCTTCGGCGCACGTCGAGATCGTCTCCTCGGCCCCCGGCGACGGCGCCCGCCTGAGCGCGGCGCCGTCGCTGGTGTCGGTCACGCTGTCGGAGAACGTCGGGATCCAGCCCGGGTCGATCAAGGTCGTCGACCTCGCGGGCCGGCACGTGGACGCCGGGCCGGTGTTCCAGCCCGGCGAGGTGCCGGAGCAGGTCGCGGTCCGGCTGCGGCCGGACTTGCCCGACGGCAGCTACCTCGTCGAATACGCGTTCGTGTCGGCCGACTCCCACCCGGTGCGCGGCACGTTCGCCTTCGTCGTCGGCACCGGGCCGCTGGTGACCTCGGCGGGCGCGGTGTCCGCGGCCACCGGCACCGACGCGGCTGTCGACGCCGTGTCGACGACGGTGCGCTGGCTGTCCTACCTCGGCGTCGTGCTGTTCGGCGGCCTGGCGTTCGTGGTGCTCTGCCGGCCGGCGGCGCGCACCGACCGCCGCGCCCGGCGGCTGCTGCACCTGGGCGCGGGGCTGGTGGCGGCGACGGCCGTCGGGACGTTCGTGCTGCAGGGTCCGTACGCCGCCGGGCGGGGTCTGTCCGCGGTGGCCGACCCCGGCCTGCTCGCCGACACGCTGCGGGTGGCCTACGGAAAGCTGCTGCTGCTCCGGCTGGCCGCCGTGGCGGCGCTGGCGGCGCTGCTGCCCCGCCTGCTGCGGCCCGGGCTGCCGGACCGGCTCCGGGCCCGCTACGAGAACCTGGCCATGGTGACCGGCTTCCTCGTGCTGCTGACGTTCTCGGCCACCGGCCACCCGGTCGCCGACCCGGTCATGTTCGTCTCGGTGACGGCGGACCTCGTGCACTTCGGCGCGATCGCCGTCTGGGCGGGCGGGCTGACCCAGCTGGCCTGGTGCCTCTACCGCCCGGCCACCGACGAGGACCTGCTCCCCGTCGCGGCCAAGTTCTCCCGCCTGGCGGCCGGGTCGGTGACGGCGATCGCACTCAGCGGCGCCGTGCTGGCGCTGCGCGTCATGCCGTCGGTGGCCACCCTCTGGACCACCCGGTTCGGCGCGCTGGTGCTGCTGAAGATCGCCGGATTCGCGCTGCTGCTGGCGGTGGCGAGCCGATCACGCCGAGTGGTGCGCCGGAGCCTGCCCGAGCCGACGGGCGGCGGAACCGCCACGGTGACCACCGACCTGCGCAAGCTGCGGCTCGCGGTCGGGACGGAGGTGCTGCTCAGCGTCGTCGTGCTGGCGCTGGCCGCGCTCCTCACGGTGACACCGCCGGGAGGCTGAGCCAGTCCGCGCTACGCCCCGCCTCTGGCGGCGGGGTGTAGCAGCCACGGTCCGGGCGCCTCACTCCAGTCCAACGCCGCCAGCTGAGCGAGCAACCGCCGCCCAGCCAGCGCGGCCACCTAGCCTTCGAGCTGTCCGCGCTACGCCCCCGCCGACGGCGGCGGGGTGAACGGCCCCCAGCCGAACGCGGGCAGCCACGGCCCAGGCGCCTCACTCCACTCCATCGCCGCCAGCTGCGCGAGCGACCGTCGCCCAGCCAGCGCGCGACAGAGGTCACGAGCCGGAGCGGTCACCGAGGCTTCGGGCCGTCCCTCGCCCGCCGTCCACGTCAAGCCGTCCGTGGAACGCACGCGCAGCGGTGGCAGGCCGAGCGCGGTGACCTCGCCGGAGAAGCCGCGGACCAGCACCTCGAGGCTCGGCGCCTGGGCGACGTGCTCCGCCGGCGGCGCGACGCCGAGGGCGGCGCACAGGTCCAGCTCGTGGGTGAAGGCGTCCATCACCATGAGGTCGCCGCTGCGGCCACCCGCCTGGGCGAGCCTGCGGTCGAGTTCCCGGCCGACGTCGTCCCAGCGGTCGAGCAGCTCCGGCGCCGTCGAGTCCGGGGCCGGTGCCGCCGGCACCGTGCCGCCGTGGCGCCCGAGCACGCGCCCGGCGATCTCGACGAGGTGCGCGAGCAGGTCGGTGACCGTCCATTCCGGACAGGCCGGGACCGGGTGGCGGTGGAGGGCGGGCCGCCCGTCGAGCAGGGCGCGAATGCCGCGCCGCGCGGCGGGGTAACCCACGAAATCGGGTGTCGAGGTCGGCCGAGTCGCTGTCACGTGTACCTCCCGGTCCAGTATGTCCTGGTAGCGGTCGCGACGGTTCTCCTCGCGTGCCGTCGCCCGAAGGAGCTGGAGGTCGTGATCTTGTCCACACTGTGGTCCACCTCGGCGCAGTGGGAGCTGCTGCCGCCGGTCGTGCTGGCGCTGGTGCTGAGCGTCGCCATCGGGCTCGAGCGCGAGGCCGGCATGAAGGCCGCCGGCCTGCGGACGCACAGCCTGGTCGGCGTCGGCTCGGCGGTGTTCATGCTGGTGTCGAAGTACGGCTTCGCCGACCTGCTCTCGACCGACCACGTCGCGCTCGACCCGTCGCGGATCGCCGCGCAGATCGTGTCCGGCATCGGGTTCATCGGCGGCGGGCTGATCTTCGTCCGCCGCGACGCGGTGCGCGGGCTGACCACGGCGGCGACGATCTGGCTCACCGCGGCCGTCGGCACGGCGTGCGGCGCCGGCCTGCCGGTGCTCGCGGTCGGCACGACGATCGGGCACTTCGTGGTGACCCGCGGCCTGCCGCCGCTGCAGCGGTTCGTCGCCCGCCACCGCCGCGAGCCCCCGGTCGTCCAGCTGAGCTACCTCGACGGCCACGGCGTGCTGCGCGCGGCACTCGCCGTGTGCACCGGGCGGGGCTGGGTCGTGCACCACGTCGACGTCGACCACGAATCGCTTTCCGAGGAGGGGCAACGGATCGCGGTCGTCACCCTGCGCCTCGACGGCCGTGGTGATCTTTACGACCTGGCCGCCGAACTCGCCGAGCTGCCCGGCGTGCGGAGCACGTCCACCGGTCCCGGGGAACCGCTCGACGAATGATCGCCCGCCCGGGCAGCGCGCGGGGCCCGGTTTGCGGCACACTGGGGTGCACACGGAATTCCCCGGCACCGCAAGGAAAACGTGCGGCCGAGGAGAAACCATCCAATTCGGAGGTGAGGCATGGCCCCCGGCGGTGGCGAGGACGTGGCGCGGACGCAGCCCGGATTCGATCTGGCGTGGCGCGGTTTCCGCCGCGCGCAGGTCGCGGAGTACGTCGCGTGGGCCGAGGCCGAAATCCGCAGACTCACCGCCGAACGCGATGCCTCGCGGCAGCGCGGGGCCGCGCTCGTCGAGCAGAACCGTGAGCTCCGCGTGAAGATCGACCGGATCAGCCGCACCCCGATCGAGCCGGACGCGCTGCAGGAGCGCTCGCGCCGGATGATCGAGCTCACCCGCGAGGAAGCGACCGAAATCACCACCCGGGCAACGGAAAGCGCGGAGCGCACCCGCCGGGAGGCGGCGGCCGAGGCCGTCCGGCTCACGGAGACCGAACGCGCGCTGGTCGCCGCGGCGGAAGCCGACCGCGAGCGGCAGCGGGCGGAGCACGAGGAGCTCCTGCGCGCGGCCGAGCAGCAGCGTCGCGAGCTCGACGAGGCCGCGGCCCACCGCCGGGCCCAGCTGGAAGAGGACCACGCGCACGCGATGACGATCCGCCGCGCCGACGCGATGCGCGAGCTGGCCGAGCAGGAGACGACCGCCCGCGCGAAGGCCGAAAGGCTGGTGGCGGACGCGACCCAGCGCGGCGAAGCGCTGATCGAGACCGCGGAGCGACGCCTCGCCGAGGCCAAGGCGGCGGCCGAGACCCAGCTGGCCGCGGCCGACGCGGAGGCCAAGCGGCAGGTCGCCACCGCCGAGGCCAAGGCCAAGAAGCTGGTCTCCACCGCCGAGACCAAGGCGAAACGGCTCGTCACGACCGCGGAGTCGAAAGCCGAAACGCAGGTCACGGCCGCCGACAACAAGGCGAAACGGCTGGTCAGCACGGCCGAGGGCAAGGCCGGGAAGCTCGTCTCGACCGCCGAAGCCGAGGCGACCCGGCTCGTCGCCGAAGCCACCCAGCGCGCCGAAGAGCTGGTCAGCGCCGCGGAAGCCGAGGTCACGGCCCTCACCGAGGTCCGCGACCAGCTCCACGCGAGCCTCACCGGCTGCCGCGGCCTGCTGGCCGACGCCGCCGTCGCACTCGACGAGCAACCGGCGCCCTTCGACCCCGAAGCCACCCTGCCGATGGCGAAAAGGGTGCCGGTCCAGCGGCGCTCCCCCGCCGACGACCTGTCCGACGCCGTGGGCTGATCCCTTGCCCGGCGGCCGGGCAGCCCGCATGATCACCAGGTGAGAGCAAGGACGACCCCGCCGAACGCCGCCCGGCGGGAGCCGACCCGGCGCGAGATCGCGCTGGTGGCGGGCGCGCTCAGCGCGTGCGGGGGCGGCTCGCTCGACTCACGGGACCGCATCCCTTGACGCGGGTGTTCGCCCTGGTCGCGGCGGTGATCACGCTGGCCGCGTCGACCACGCTGGCCAACCGCGTGCTGCCCGGCTGGGCGTACCCGGTGTGCGGCGCGGTGGCGGCACTGGCGTTGATCGCGCTGGCCCGCGCGGCCGGCTGCTCGTGGACGGATTTGGGACTACGCGCTTTCCGCCGTCCGGCCCTGGTCGGCCTGGCCGGCGCCGGGCTGATCGCGGTGGTGTTCGGGATCGCGCTGGCGGTGCCGTCGCTGCGGACGGTGTACTCCGACGGTCGCGTCGGCGACCCGGACCTGGGCCAGCTGCTGTGGCTGACGTGCGGCCGCATCCTGTTCGGCACGGTGCTGATCGAAGAGATCGCGTTCCGCGGCGTGCTCCCGGCCCTGCTGGGCGCGACGGACGACCGCTGGCGCTGGCCCCCGATCCTCGGCTCGGCGGCGCTGTTCGGGCTGTGGCACGCGCTCCCGGCGCTGGCGATCGGCCGCAACGCGGCGGTGCACGCGGTGTTCGGCGCGACCCCGGTGGTGGTGCTGCAGGTGCTGGCGATGGCCGCGGCGGGCGTTGCCGGGATCTTCCTGCACTGGTGGCGGCACCGGGGGCGTGGCGTGCTCGCGTCGGTGATCGTGCACTTCGCGACCAACGCGGGCGGCCTGACGCTCGCGGTGCTCGTGCGCTAGGACCGCACCAAGCGCGCGATCGCGTCCGACGCTTCCCGCACCTTCAGGTCCGCCTCTTCCCCGCCGTTCGCGGCGGCCTGGACCACGCAGGTCGCCAGGTGCTCGTCGAGCAGCTCGAGCGAGAACGACTGGAGCGCCTTCGTCGCCGCGGAGACCTGGGTCAGGATGTCGATGCAGTACTTGTCCTGCTCGACCATGCGCTGCAGCCCGCGGATCTGTCCCTCGATCCGGCGCAGCCGCTTGAGATAGGCCTCGCGTTCAGTGCCGTAACCCGTCATCGCCCACCTGTCCCCGTCGTCGCCCGTCCCTGACCACCGAGTATACCCTCCGGGGGTTCAGTGGAAGCGGCGCAGCCGGAGGCTGTTGCTCACCACGAACGCCGACGAGCACGCCATCGCCGCCGCCGCGATCATCGGGTCGAGCAGGCCGAGCGCGGCCAGCGGCAACGCCGCGACGTTGTAGGCGAACGCCCAGAACAGGTTCCCCTTGATGGTGCTCAGCGTCCGCCGGGCGAGCCGGATCGCGTCGGCCGCGACCCGCAGGTCGTCGCGCACGAGCGTCAGGTCGCTCGCTTCGATCGCCGCGTCGGCGCCGGTGCCCATGGCCAGGCCCAGGTCGGCCTGGGCGAGCGCGGCCGCGTCGTTGACGCCGTCGCCGACCATGGCGACCACGCGCCCCTCCGCCTGCAGCCGCTTCACGACGTCGACCTTGCCCTCGGGCAGCACCTCGGCGACGACCTCGTCTATCCCGGCCTCGGCGGCGGTCTTGCGGGCCGCGTCCGCGTTGTCGCCGGTCAGCAGCACCGGCGTCAGGCCGAGCGCCCGCAGTTCGGCGACGGCCCGCGCGGACGTCGGCTTGATCGTGTCGGCGACGGTCAGCGTCCCGCGGACCTCGCCGTCCCAGCTGACGGCGATTCCGGCGCCACCGGCTCGCCCGACGCTGACGGTCCGCCCGTCGATGACGCCGGTCACACCGACGCCCGGGCTGTTGCGGAACCCGGTCACCGCCGGGAGCGCCCCGAACCGCTGTTTCGCCGCCTCCGCGATGGCGCGGCCGATGGGGTGCTCGGACGCGGCCTCGACGGCGCCCGCGAGCCGCAGCACCTCGCCGTCACCCTCGACGAGGGTCATCCGGCCGGTGGTGACGGTGCCGGTCTTGTCCAGGACTACGGTGTCGACGCGGCGGGTGTGCTCGAGCACCTCGGGGCCCTTGATCAGGATGCCGAGCTGGGCGCCGCGGCCGGTGCCGACGAGCAGTGCCGTCGGCGTCGCGAGGCCGAGCGCGCACGGGCAGGCGATGATCAGCACGGCGACCGCGGCGGTGAACGCGGCTTCCGCCGCACCCCCGGTCGCGAGCCAGACCACCAGTGTGGCCAGCGCGGCGAAGACGACCGCCGGGACGAACACCGCCGAGACCCGGTCGGCGAGCCGCTGGACCTCGGCCTTGCCGTTCTGCGCGGCTTCGACGAGCCGGGCCAGCTGCGCCAGCCGGGTGTCTCCGCCGACGCGGGTGGCGCGCACGAACAGCCGGCCGCCGACGTTGAGCGTGGCCCCGGTGACCGCGTCGCCCGGGCCGACCTCGACCGGGACGGACTCACCGGTGAGCATGCTGGTGTCGACCGCGGAGCCACCTTCGGTGACCACGCCGTCGGTGGCGATCTTCTCGCCCGGCCGCGCCACGAAGACGTCGCCGACCCGCAGGGCTTCGATGGGCGCCTGGTGCTCCTCGCCGGCACGCAGCACCGTGACGTCCTTCGCGCCGAGGTCCATGAGCGCGCGGAGGGCGGCGCCGGCGCGGCGCTTCGAGCGGGCTTCGAAGTAGCGGCCGGCCAGGATGAACGTGGTGATCGCGGCGGCGACCTCGAAGTACAGGCCGTGCTCCGGCATCCCGGCCAGGATCGCGTACAGCGACCAGGACACCGAAGCGACGACGCCGAGCGAGATCAGCGTGTCCATCGTGGCGGTGACGTGCCGCAGGTTGACGGCGGCGGCGCGGTGGAACGGCCAGGCGCCCCAGGTCACGACCGGGGCGGCGAGGGCGAGCATGAGCCACGGGTCGGCCTGCCAGGCCGGGACCATCGCGAGGACGACCAGCGGGACGGTCAGGACCACCGAGAGGAGCAAGCGCTTGCGCAGCGCGGGTGTCTCGTCGGGCGCTTCGGGCTCGGGGAGCTTCGCGGAGTAGCCGGCGGCCGCGACGACGGCCGTGAGGTCGTCGACCGAGAGCGCGCTCGGGTAGCTGACCTGCGCTTTCTCGGTGGCGTAGTTGACCGTCGCGGTCACGCCGTCGACCTTGTTGAGCTTGCGCTCGACGCGAGCCGCGCAGGACGCGCACGTCATGCCGCCGATGGCGAGTTCGACGCGTTCCGCGGTGGGCATGGTTCAGGCGACCAGGCGGTAGCCGGCCTCGGTGACCGCCGCGGCCACGGCGTCGGCGGCGAGCGGGGTGTCACTGGTCACCGTGACGCGGCCGCTCTCGACGTCGACGTCCACGCTCCGGACGCCGTCGAGTTCCGAGACCTCTTCGCGGACCGACGTGGCGCAGTGCCCGCAGGTCATGCCCTCGACGGTGTAGTTCGCCTCGGTCATCAGGCGCTCCTTTCGTCTGCCTCCTTTATACCCATCGGGGGTAGGGGTTCTCCACCGGCCCCGGCAGACTCCCGGTATGCGGAAGCTCTACGCGATCGGGATCGGCGCCGGCGACCCGGAGCACCTCACGGTGCAGGCGATCGACCGCCTCAACCGCGTCGACGTCTTCTTCGTGCTGGACAAGGGCTCGGAGAAGGCCGACCTGGTCCGGCTGCGGCAGGAGATCCTCGACCGCTTCGTGACGCGGGAGGGCTACCGGGTCGTCCTGGCGGAGGACCCGCCCCGCGACCGCACGCCGGCGGACTACCGGGCCGCGGTCGCCGACTGGCACGCGGCGCGCGCGGAGGTGTACGAGCGGCTGCTGCTGACGGAGCTCGGCCCTTCGTCGACGGGCGCGTTCCTGGTGTGGGGCGACCCGTCGCTGTACGACAGCACGATCGCGCTGATCGAGGCGGTGCTGGCGCGGGGCAACGTCGAGTTCGAGTACGAGGTCGTCCCGGGGATCAGCAGCATCTCGGCGCTGGTGGCCCGCCACCGCACGACGATGAACCAGATCGGCCGCGCGGTACAGCTGACGACGGGCCGCCGCCTGGCATCAGGCTGGCCGTCCGGGGTGGACGACGTCTTCGTCCTGCTGGACGCCACGACGACGTTCGACCAGTTCACCGACTCGGGCCTGCACATCTACTGGGGCGCGTACGTGGGCACGCCCGACGAGATCCTGCTCGCCGGCCCGCTCACGGCTTCACTCGCTTCGCAGATCCGCCAGACACGCGCGGAGGCCCGAGAGCGCCACGGCTGGATCATGGACACATACCTCCTACGCCGCCCAACCTGACCCACCCCAAGTAATGCCCCGCCAATCACACGTGATGCCTCTCCAATCACGAGTGATGCCCCTCTGATCACACGAGATGCCCGGCCAATCACGCGAGATCCGCCTTCAATCACGCCAGTCCCGGCTTCAATCACGCCAGTCCCGGCTTCAATCACGCGAGTTCCGGCTCCAATCACACCAGTGCCGCGTTGCCGCACGGCCGGCCGGTGCAACGCGGGGCACCACCCGTGATTGCACAGGCATCACATGTGACCAGAGGGGCATCACCTGTGATTAGAAGGGCATCACACGTGATTGAAGGGCCGGCTCGCGTGCCTGGACCGTCGGCTCGCGTGCCTGGAGGGTCGGCTCGCGTGCCTGGGCATGAGAAAAGGCCCCGGGAGAACCGTGAAGTTCTCGACCGGGGCCTTTCCCATCGTTAAGTTCGGCGGTGTCCTACTCTCCCACAACCCTTCGGTTGCAGTACCATCGGCGCTGTCAGGCTTAGCTTCCGGGTTCGGAATGGGACCGGGCGTTTCCCTGACGCTAAAACCACCGAAACACTAC
>NZ_JAMXQV010000052.1 GCF_024703995.1 Amycolatopsis iheyensis
CCGGCGACCGGCGGCTCGGCCCGCTCGGGCGCGGCTTCGGGCGGGACCCGGCGCACCGGCGGCGGCAACCCCCGGTCGGGCTCCGGCTCGGGCGGCGGCGCGGCGGCGTTCTCTTCCGGCACCCGCGCCGGCGCCCGCCGAGGCCGCTGACCTCTCGGCTCACCCCGAACGAAACGGCTCGACCCCGGCCGGCGGCCGGGGTCGAGTCGTCTTCACCGGCGCGCACGCGCCCGCCGTGCCATGCTTCCCGCATGGAGGACACGGACCTGGTGCAGACCGGAATCGGCCTGCTGGCGTCGGTCTACCGGCTGCGCCAGAACCTCGAGAACGGCGGCGAAGCCGGCACCAGCGGTTACCCCGAACTGCTCGAAGGCGCACTCGACTTCACGATGACCGCGGACTCCCCCGTCCCACCGGAGTACCTCGCCGACGTCCAGGAGATCGTCAAGCAGGCGGTCGACGAGCTGGCGCACCGCCAGGAGGCGATCATGCGCGGGCTGCTGATGGGGTTCGTCAAGGTCGTCGAAGCCTACGAGGACGAGAACCCCGGGCCGGACGTCCTGCAGCTGCTTCAGCAGCTCTCGCTCGAGGTCGCCGTGGAGCCACCGGAAGACTGAGCGCGTCCCGCGGGAAGTCTTCAGCCGGTCTTCCGCCGGGCTTTGACCCACGACCAACCGGCGAGACCGGCCCCCGAAACGGCGGGCAACAACCCGGCCGCCGGCGAGAGCGCCGCCACCGCACACACCTCACCGATGAGCAGCGCCGCACCGAAGATGACGACCCACAGGATGCGGACGGTGTTGCGGGTCCGCTCGGCCGAGGCAACCACCTCGGCGAACGCCTCGACCACCTTCACCGGGCCACCTCCCGGGCTTCAGAGCCGCGCAGCGTGAACCGGAGCCCGGGGATACGGCTGAACACCCGGAGCAGGTAGACCGCCTGCGCCCGGCGCGGCCTCCTCGACTGGGCCAGTTCGTCGAGGTCGCTCAGGTACTCGTCGAGGTACCGCTCGCGCTCGACCACAGGGAGGATCCGCGAGGCCCACCGGATCGCCCGCTGCGACGCTTCGGCCACCGGCCTCCTGAGCACCGGTTCCGGAAGCACCTTCGGCGGGATGTCGCTCGCTGCGTCGAGCAACTGCGCGTTGGCCAAGTTCTCCAGCTCGGCGATCGCCGCGTCGAGCCGCGTCTTCACCACCACCGAGGCTTCGGCTTCCTGGAAACTCTTCGCCCAAGAGAGCTGCGCCACGACGGCGTCGCGGCAAAACTTCGCGCCGTACTGGTAGTCCAGCGCCCGCAGAGCCCGCGTCGCGGCCTCCACCTGGCGCACGTCCGTCACGCCGATCCGAGCGGGGGCCGGGATGCGCACCGGGCCCGCGGACCACGTGCCCGATTCCGGACCGAACACCGCCGCACCCATCGTGGCCTCGGCCAGGTGCGCGAGAAACCTCCGCCGCTCCGACTCGTCGTCCCGGCCGCCGGCTGGGCGTATCGCCGTGGCTTCGTCGAAGGCGAGGCCCATGTGTCCACGGGGGACACCCAGGCCATCGGCGATCCGCGTGAGCACGTCGTAGGCCATGACCTGGCGACCCTGGAGGATCTCCGACACCTCGGACTGAGGCTGGCCGGTCATCGCGGCGATCTGGCGCTGCGCGACACCGTGCTTGCGCAGGAGCCGGTAGACCGCGCTGACCTCACGAGTCGCGAGAGCCGCTCTCATCTCCGGCTGCTCCCACACGTCAGCCGCTACATCCAGGCCCGGGACACTCACGCGATCCCCCCTGCCCGCCCAGGCCGAAACCGCCCGAGGGCCTTGGCCGCCGGATCGGCGCGGTGAAGAGCCGCCTGGACGGTCGCAAGGCTGTTGGGGTCCAACCGGTAGTACCGCCGCTTCGGCCGACCCTCCACACGCGTGTCGACCTCCTCCCAGCGGCTCGTCAACCATCCCGCCTTCTCCAGCCGAGCCAGGATCGGGTGGATCGTCCCGCTGGGCAGACCGGCCGCCTCACTCAGCTGGAGGCCGTACATCTCGCGGTTCGGGTCGTCGATGAGGACGTGCAGCACGAGCTGCGTCGGCAGCGTCATCCGCGGTCCCTGGGCACCAGCCATACATGAACTCTACCTAGCCCCCTAAGTAGAGTTCAACTCAGGTCGATCCTCAGAGTGACGAAGTCAGCCCACGCGCCCGCAGCACCGTCCGCTCCAGCGGCCGGAACACCAGCAGCTCGATCCCGACGCCGACCAGCAGGATCAGGAAGATCGCCGCGATCACCGTCTCGATGCTGTTCAGCGACGAGCCCTGGTTCAGGTACGCGCCGAGCCCGACGCCCAGCTGCGGTGACAGTGCGATCAGCTCCGCCGCCATCAGCGAACGCCACGAAAACGCCCAGCCCTGCTTCAGCCCGGCCAGGAACCCGGGCAGCGCGGCCGGCAGCAGGATGTGGCGCGCCGACGAGAGCCGGTTCGCGCCCATCACCTGGCCGACCCTCGGCAGGATCGGGGGGATCTGGTCGATGCCCGACACCAGGCCGTTCGCGATCGAGGGCACCGAGCCCAGCAGCACGACGAAGTAGATCGCGCCGTCGTTGATGCCGAACCACAGGATCGCCGCCGGCACCCACGCCACCGACGGCAGGCTCTGCAGCCCGGTCAGCAGCGGCCCGATCGCCGCCCGCACCACGCGGACCTTCGCCACCAGCAGGCCCAGCGGTGTGCCGAGCAGCACCCCGGCGACGAACCCGAGCGCGGCGCGGTGCACCGACGTCCAGACGAAGCCGAACACCTCGCCCGTGACGACGCGGCTCCAGAACTCGTCCCACACCGCGATCGGCTCGGGCAGCTGCGCCTCCGTCAGCACCGCCGACGCCCACACGAGCTGCCAGGCGACGATCAGCAGGACGAGCGCGCCCACCGGCGGCAGGAACCCCCAGGCGAACCGCTTCCAGAAACTCGGGCGCCGCTCCCCGGCGGGGGCGTCGAGCGAGTCCAGTCCGGCGCCGACCGCGTCCAGGTCGTCTTCGGCGGACTGGTCAAGCTGCGGCATGGGTGCTGATCACCTCTCGCAGGTGCCCGGTGATTTCTTCGGTGAGCTCTTCGGCGTCGGCCAGCGGGACGTCCGTCCACTCGCGCACGACCTTGCCCGGCCGCGAGGACAGCAGCACCACGCGCTGGCCCAGCCGGACCGCCTCGCGGACGTCGTGGGTCACGAACAGCACCGACGTGCCGGTGCTGCGGTAGACGCGCAGCAGCTCGCCCTGCAGGACGTCGCGGGTGATGGCGTCGAGCGCGGCGAACGGCTCGTCCATCAGCAGCAGTGCCTGGTCGGGGTCGCCGCCGACGCGCAGGGTCGCGGCCAGCGCGCGGGCCAGCGCGACCCGCTGCCGCATGCCGCCCGACAGCTCGTGCGGCCGCTTGCCGCCCGCGCCGTTCAACCGGACGAGCTCCAGCAGCTCGGCGGCCTTTTCGCGACGCTCGGCGCGCCCGAAGCCGGCCAGGCGCAGCGGCAGCTCGACGTTGCGGGCCGCGGTCAGCCACGGCATCAGCGCGGCCTCCTGGAACATGACCGCGGGCCGCGACGTGTTCAGCGTGATCTCCCCCGCCGACGGCGCGTCCAGCCCGGCGACCAGGTTCAGCAGCGTGCTCTTGCCGCAGCCGGACGCGCCGAGCAGGCAGACGAACTCGCCGGGCGCGACGGTCAGGTCGACGCCGTCGAGCGCGACCACCGCGCGGCCGGCCGGGCCGAACGTCTTGCGGACGCCGTCGAGGCGCACCGCGGTGGCACCGGTGAAGCTGGTCCGGCCGGTCGGGAGGGTCGTGGTCATCGCTGGCTGCCTCTCGAAGTCACTTGGCGAGTTCGGGCGCGTTCACGGCGGGCTGGTTCTTCTCCTTGAGGACGTCGTTCAGCGGGCCGAAGTCGGCGAAGCCCTTCAGCGCGACGGCCGACTTGACCACGCCCGCGGTCACCGAGTCCTGCGCGAGCTGCGGGAACTCGGCCGGGATCGGGTCGGTGGTCAGCTCGATGCCGGAGAACGCGCGGTCGATGACCGCCGGGCTCAGGCTGCTGCCGGCGAGCTCCTTGAGCGCGCCGTTGACGACGGTCTTGGCTTCCGCGGGGTTGGTCTTCGCCCAGTCGATCGCGGCGAGCTCGCCCTTCAGCACGGCCTTGACGGTGTCCGGGTGCTGCTGCAGGAACTCGCTGCGCACGATGACGACGGTGGTCGGGAACCGGCCACCGGGCCACAGGTCCTTCTCGTCGACCAGGACCTTCGCGCCGGCGTCGAGGACCAGCCGGGACGCCCACGGCTCGGGCAGCCAGCCGCCGTCGACCTCGCCCTTCTTGAACGCGTCGAGCGTCTTGGAGTTGTCGAGGTTGGTGATCTTGACCTGGTCGGTCAGCTGCTTGCCGGCCAGGAACTTCTTGAGCGCGACGTCCTGGGTGTTGGCCAGCTGCGGGGTGGCGATGGTCTTGCCCTTGAGCCCCTCGACGTTCGTGATGTCCGGCTTGACGACGAGCTGCGCGCCACCCGAGACGGCGCCGCTGACCAGCTGGATCGTGCCCTTGGACTTGGTGAAGGCGTTGATCGCCGGGCCGGAGCCGATGAAGGCGATGTCGAGCGAGTTGCCCAGCAGCGCGTTGACCTCTTCGGGGCCGGCGTTGAAGGTCTGGGTGGTGAGCTTGGCCGAGCCGAGCTGCTGCTTGAAGAAGTCCTTCTTGACGCCGATGAGCGCGGGCGCGTGGGTGACGTTCGGGAAGAACCCGAGCCGCACCTCACCGGCGGCGCCCTGGTTCGCGGCCGGCGCCGCGGTGCTCTCCGCGGCGCGGGAACAGCCCGCGAGCACGCCCACGACGGTCAGGGCGGCGAGCGCCGAGGCCAGGAAGCGGGTCTTGTGGTGGGTGCGCACGTCGGCGTCGCCTTTCGGGGGTCGGTGTCGGGGCGAGGTTCGCACGGTCACCCACTGAGGCGCATAGCCATCCGCATCCCGGGAAATCCCGTGAGATTCCTTGACATCGGCCGCCGCTGCCCCTAGTGGCGGCCGTTCGACCAGCTCACAGGTGGTGCCGCCAGAGCATCGCGGGCACGCGGCACCGGCGCGAGGGCTCCCGCCATGTGGGCGCTCCGTGTCCGAATTCCCCGGCGCGGGCAACCACCGGCGTCACCCGAACGTGGTAAGGGTGACCGACTGCATCGGAGGGGAACATGACGAGCCGACGGGGCCAGGGAGCCACCGGCGTCCGCGTGGCGCTGGTCGTGCTGTTCATCGGAATGGGCCAGGCGACGTTCGAGTGGTTCAGGTCACTCGGCATGGACGCGCTGACGAGCCTGGTGGTCTGGGCGATCCCGGTCATCACGGCGGCGGCCGTCACGTTGGTGCTGTGGCTGGTGTCGGAGCGCGCGTTCGCGCTGCGCAACTGGCTGCCGGTGGCGGTGAGCATCCCGGTGTACCTGGGCGGAGCATTCGGCCTCGCCACGGCGACCGCCAGCTTGGTGGCGTCGATCGTGACCGGGGTCGGGTTCGGGATCGCGGTGGTGGCACTGGCGGGACTGTGGCGCGCGCGACGGCGTGAGGAGCCGGCGCGGCACTAGAACCAGCGCCCCAATGTGGCCTTGGTTGCGTCTTGCGCACCGAAGGCCACATTGGGGTTGTTTCATCGTGAACGTGGCTGGTCAGGCCGTCGAGCCCTTGGTGTTTGCCTGTGACGGTAAGACGCGGTGCCCGGACCAGCGTGGCGACCAGGCAGATAGGTGAAGCCCTCGGCAAGATCGAGATGTGAGTCAATCACCCGCCGAGGGCTTCGGTCCTCTTTCCTACCAGGTCACCCTTCCCCTGTCTCGTCAGACCCTGCAGCTGGTCGCCGAGCTGATCCGCACCCACCGAAGCCGGCTGCGGTCCCGCTGGCGCAAAGCCGACCCCCGCCGCGAGCAGGTCGTGCTCACCCCCTACAAAGCCGAAGCCCGACGGCCGCTGAGCAAGGCCCAGAAGCAGGCCAACGCCGCGTTTTCGGCGATGCGGTGCGCGGTGGAGGGCGGCTTCGCCGCCCTCAAACACTGGCACATCCTCGACCGGCTCCGCCTCAACACCCGCCACGCCACCACCCTGCTGCAGGCCCTGCTCGTGCTCACCCAGCACGAGCAGAACATCCGCGACAGTGTCCGCCCAGGTCTGGGGTGAGCATTACCAGACTCGGTCAACACAACCTGACCAGCCCGAATCACGATGAAACAACCCGATTGGGGCGCTCGGTCAGTGGCGCAGCAACAACGACACGTCACCGAACTCGTGCCACAAGTACCGGCGCTCCACCGCCGCCTCGTAAGCGCTCTGGACCAGCTCCCGCCCCACCACCGCCTCCAGCAACAACAGATGCGACGCCTCGGGCGCGTGCAGCCCGGTGACAATCCCGTCGACCACACGCGCCGGCCGATCCGGGCCCAGGACCAAGTTCGTCCACCCCGAAGCCACGCCCAGCTGAGCCGACGACTCCAGAGCCCGCGCCGCCGTCGTCCCCACCGCGATCACCCGGCCCCCGCGGGAACGAGTCCACGACACCAAAGCGGAAGTAGTCGGAGGAACAGTGAAACGCTCCGGCTGCGGAGGCTCACCAGCCTCCGGCGAGGACACCCCGGTGTGCAGCACCAGCGGCGCGAACAGCACCCCCTCCGTCACCAGGTCCACCACCAGCGAAGCCGAGAACGGCCGCGCCGCCGACGGCATCTCCGCGCTGCCCGGCTCCCGGGCGAACACCGTCTGGTAATCCGCCAGGGGCCACGCCCGCGGGACGTACCCATAACGAATGGGACGGCCGAACGTCACCAGCAGGCCGGGCACCGGCGCCGACACCGCCGCCCGCCACAGCCGCTTCGAACCAGCAGCGAACGGCTCCCGCAACGTCAGTGACGCGCCACCGGGCAGGTCCACCCGCTCCCCCGCCCGGCCGTCCAGCAACGGACCGCCGGGGGCCCGCAGCTCGACGACCCACGCGCCGTCGTCCAGCGCCGTCGCGAAGTGGACCACGACCGGGCCGCCGGCCCGGGTTGCGTCGACCGCCGCCGGGAGGGTGCCCGATGTGTTGACCACCAGCAGGTCGCCGGGGCGGAGGTGGGCGCCCAACGACGAAAACACCGTGTGGTGGACACCTGACGGCGACGCGACCAGCAGGCGGACCTCGTCGCGGGCCAGACCCCGTGCCTCCGGCGGGGCCGACGCCGACAGCTCGTCCGGCAGGTCGAACCGGATGTTCATGCGGTCACCAAGAGGTCCGCGGCGCGGTACCGGCCGCTCGGCGGGCGCTCGTCCAGCAGGCGCAGGAACGCCGGGACCGCCGTCTCCGGCAACGGCAGGTCCGAGATGTCCTCGCCCGGGAACGCGCGCTGGTGCATGGCCGTGCGCAGGTCGCCCGGGTCCACCGCGTACACCGCCAGCTCCGGGTTCTCCGCCCCCAGCACGGCCGTGACCTGGTCCAGCGCGGCCTTCGCCGAGCCGTAGCCACCCCAGCCTTCATACGCTTCGACGGCGGCGTCCGAGCTGACGTTGACGAGCACGCCCCGGGAAAGGGCGGGCAGCAGCAGCTGGATCAGGGCGAGTGGTGCGAACACGTTGGTGCGGTAGACATTTTCCAGTTCGGCCAAGGGATAGCCCGCCAGTGAGGGCAACGGGCTGACGCCGAGTGAACTCGCGTTGTTGACGAGCAGATCCAGCGCCGGGCAAGCATCGGCCAGGGCAGCGCGGTGGGCCGGGTCGGTGACGTCGCCGGGAACGGCCGTGAAGCCGATCTCCTCGGCGGCCACGGACAACGCGGCCGGATCACGGCCGTCGCCGATGACCGTCCACTTGCGACTCACCAGGGCCGCGGCGAGGGCTCGGCCCAGGCCCGCGGACGCGCCGGTGACGAGTGCGGTTGGCATGGTTCCTCCTTCGAGGGGTACCACACCATCGTCAAACCTCTATATTACTTGAGGTCAAGGCGGCGCCGGAGCAGGAAGTACGCTGCCAGCGAAACGACGAGCCCGACGTAGTACGCGAGATCCGCGCCGTGCAGCGCCGACGCGACCGGTCCGGTGTAGAGGGACGTGTTCATGAACGGCACCGCCGCCCCGAAGCCGGCCACGAACGCCACGAGCGCCGCCCACGGACGCACCGACACCGACGAAAGGACGTCGACGCGCCGCCCGCCGCGGGTGCGCGCGAGCCAGTCCGGGACCACGACGCCGAGGAACGGCGGGATCCAGTAACTGACGAACAGCAGCACGTTCTGGAACTTGGCCGCCAGGTCACCGCTGTGCATCCAGAGGATCAGCGCGAACGCGAGCACCGTGACGAGCACCGCCGACACCGGGCGCCGCAGCCGCACGCCGACCGTCTGCAGGGCCAGCGAGCCGCTGTAGTCGTTCATCGCGTTCGACGACACCGCCGCGAGCGCGATCACCGTCAGCGCCAGCGCGCCGAGGAATCCGTCGCCGAGCATGTGCGCGACCCCGGCGGCCGTCTGGTCACCCAGCGACGACCCCAGCGCGAGCCCGAGGCCTTCGCCGATCGCGTAGGAGACGACGAGCCCCAGCAGCGTCGCCCAGAAGACACTGCGCGACGACGTCGAGGCGGGCAGGTAGCGGCTGAAGTCCGACGCGTAGGGCGCCCAGGAGATCGCCAGGGACAAGGTGATCGTCGTGAACAGCACGATCCCGCCCGCCAGGTCGGCGCCCGACGCGGTGTCGGCGGCGGCGATCGGGTGTCCGGAAAGGACCTTCACCGCGAGCGCGGCGAACGCGAGCACCAGCAGCACGCTCATCACCGCCTGCACGCGGTGGATCAGCGCGTAGCCGAACACGCCGAGCGCGCACTGCAGCACCAGCACGATCAGCACCGCCGCCCAGAACGGCAGCCCGGTCAGCTCGGCCAGCGCCTCGCCGCCGAACAGCCCGACCAGCGCGTCCCAGGCGATCGAGCCGAGCCACTGGACGAGCCCCGGCAACACCACCCCGCCGCCGAACGGGAGGCGGGCGAGCGGCAGCTGGCCGGTGCCGGTGCGCGGCCCCCAGGTGGACAGGTACGCCACCGGCAACGAGCCCAGCACGGTGCCGGCGAGCATCGCGGCCAGGCCCGTCCAGAAGCCGAGGCCGAGCGCCGCGGCGAGGGTGCCGGTGAACACCGCCGTCATCGTCAGGTTCGGCGCGAACCACACGCTGAACAGCCGCCACGGGCGCCCGAACCGGTTGCCCTCCGGAACCGGCTTGATGCCGTGGGTCTCGATCGCCAGGTCACGGCCTCCGGTGGGCATCCGCCCGCCGAAGACCTCGGCACCCAGTCCGTTCATGTGTGGCCTCCTGTTCCGGATCACCCTAAAGCGCGCCCGCGTGGTGTAACGCGACGGCCCGAACGGGCGAATCACGGTTAGCCGTTGCCGGAACGCTTCACACACCCGCCAGGATTGCCCGGCGAGGGACACCGGGAGGGTCGCGTGCTGCAGCACCCGCGGACGCTCGCGATGACCGGCCTGCTCGCCGCCGGTTTCGCGCTCGGCGTCACCGCGTTGACGCTGAAGGTGGCCGACGGCAGCCACTCCGTGCTCGACACGACGCTCAGCACCGCGACCGGTTTCCTGTTCCTGCTGGCGGGCGCGGTCGCGCACGTCCGGCGCCCGGCCAACCCGATCGGCGTGCTCATCGCGCTCGCGGGCGTCGCGTTGTTCCTCGAGGACCTGCAGTTCACCCGCGATCCGGTGCTGTACACGATCGCCGTGCCGCTGCGTGCCGCGTCGAGCCCGGTGATCGCACACCTCGTGCTCGCGTTCCCGCACGGCCGGCTGCGGTCGCGGTGGGAACGGCTGCTGGTCACCGGGGCCTACCTGGTGGTGTTCGCGCTGGGAGTGGTCGGGCTGCTGGTCAGCGATGACCCGCGCGACCTGCTGGCGATCTGGACGAACCCGGCGAGCGGCGTGTTCGCCGACCGCGTGCTGGAGCTCGCGGCCACGGCCATCAGCGCCGGCGTGATGGTCGTGCTCCTCTACCGGTGGCTGACCGGGCAGCTGCCGCAGCGGCGGCTGCTGTCCCCGGTGATCGCGATCGCGCTGTTCGGCGCGCTCGCGTCCGGCACCGGCACCGCGCTCGGCGACGGCCACTCGCTGTCGGAGCCGCTGCTGCAGGTCTACCGGATCCTGTTCTGCCTGTGGCCGCTGGCGTTCCTGACCGGGGTGCTGCGTGCCCGCGTCGGCAACGCCGAGATGATCCGGCTGCTGCTGGAGCGCGACGGCACCGGGCTGGCCGCGCTGGTGCAGGACGACGAGGTGTGGAAGGACAGCCGGTCGATCGACGCGCTGAACGCGGCCGCCGGGCTGGTGCTCGACAACCAGCGGCTCACCGCCGAGCTCGAGCAGCGGCTGGCCGAGGTCCGGGCGTCGCGGGCGCGGCTGGTGGCGGCCGGCGACGAGGAGCGCCGACGCCTGGAGCGCGACCTGCACGACGGCGCCCAGCAGCGGCTGGTCAGCGTCGTGCTGTTGCTGCGGATGGCCGGCCGCCGCCACGGCGGGCAGCTGCCGGCGGAGGTCCGGGCGCTGCTGTCGGGCACGGTCGACGAGCTGCAGACGGCGATCAAGGAGCTGCGTGAGCTGGCCCGCGGCATCCGCCCGGCGATCCTCACCGAAGCGGGCCTGGTCGCGGCGGTGCGCTCGCTGGCCGACCGGATCCCGATGGAGGTGGCGCTGTCGGTCGGCGAAGTGCCGCGCCTCGATTCGGCGGTGGAGGCGACGGCGTACTTCGTGGCGTCGGAGGCGCTGACGAACGCGCTGAAGCACGCGCAGACCGACTCGGTCGACGTGCGGATCTCGCTCGCGGGCGCCGAGCTGCGGGTCTCGGTGTCCGACGCGGGTGTCGGCGGCGCGTCCCTCGACGGCGGCACCGGCCTGGCCGGCCTGCGCGACCGCGTCGAAGCCCTCGGCGGCGAGCTGACCGTCACCAGCGGCGACAGCGGGACCGCCGTCCACGCGGCCATCCCGCTCAGGACGTGAAAAGGCCCCCTCGCCGGTTCGGCGAGGGGGCCTTTTCAACGCACTAGACGAGCAGCAGGAACAGCAGCCCGTTGGGCGTGCCGAGACCCGTCACGTCGTCGTAGCCCGGGGTCGTGTGGATGGTCAGACCCTGGTAGTCGAGCGTGCGCACCGAGGTGAGCAGGCCGTCCGAAGCGTCGACCGAGTTGGCGTAGTCGACCCGCTCCACCGCGGCGTCCACGTGCTTCACGTCGCTGATCGCCGGAGTCCGGGAGGTCAGCTTGTAGATCACGGGGTTGATGAAGCCGTGGTGGAAGTGGTCGAAGCTGTCGGCCACCGCCATGATGCCGGCGAACACCGGCGACGCGAGGCTCGTGCCGCCGATCCGGTACTGGTCGTAGTAGGCGCCGTCCGGGAAGGTCTGCGTCTGGCCGACCAGGAAGCCGGTGTTCGGGTCACCGATCGCGGAGATGTCGGGGACGACCCGGCCCTTGTTGTTGCCCGTCTGGTTCTTCTTCGCCAGCGCGTCCGGCACGACACCCTTCTGGTAGAAGGGCTGCGCGAACAGCCGGCTCGTGCCGCCACCGGAACCGCTGGTGTAGGCCGCGGGGCCGTAGACGCCGTTGGTCAGCGAGGACTTGCTGGTCTCCCAGCCGGTCTCGAAGATCCGCTTGCCGTCCTTGCCGATCGCGATGGACGTGCCGCCGACCGCGGTGATCCACGGCGCCGAAGCGGAGAAGTCCGGCGACGGCGTGCCGAGGCGCGCGACCTCGTCACCGTTGTCGCCCGAGGAGAAGTAGACGCCGATGCCCTCGAGCACCGCCTGCAGCGAGATCTGGTTGAAGACCTTGACCTCGTCGGCCGGGATGTCCTCACCGGTGTCGCCGTAGGAGTTCGACACGATGTCGGCCTTGTGGCCGGCGATCACGTAGTTCAGCGCCACGTCGAGGGCGTTGTCCTCACAGGACTCGCCACCGACGTAGAGGATGTCGGCACCCGGGGCGAGACCGTGGGCGGCCTCGACGTCGAGCGTCTCCTCGCCGTACCAACCCGCCGCGTCGCACTGGTCCGGCGGCTCGAGAACCGGGTTCGCCGGGAAGACGTGCTGCTTGAACTGGCTCTGCTTCAGCGGGTGCTGTGGGTCGTTCTTCTTGGCGTAGGTGCTCGCGTCGGAGTAGATCGTCGGCGAGGCGAACGCGTCCACGATGGCGATCGTGGTGCCCTTGCCGTCCGCGCCGACCTTGTCGACGCCGTAGGCCGACCGCAGCTGCGCCGGGGTATAGCCGCACGGGGCGTAGGGCAGGTGCTTGCCGTTGTAGGCGGGATCGGTGGTGTCGATCTTCTCGCCGTAGTAGGCGCTGCACGGCTTCGCGTTGCGGAAGCCGGGGCCGGGCGGGACGTCGGCCGGCGTCGCGGAGCCGGTGGCGTGGTCGGGCTTGAACAGGTTGGTCGCCTGGTCGACGCCGACGACGCCGAGGACGTCGTTCGCCAGGTTCGCCGGCACCGACAGGTTCTTGTCGGTGGCGCGGAGGGTCTGGCCCTTGACCTTGTACTTGGCCAGCTTGACGTCGAACGCCTTCTGCGTCTGGTCGGCGGTGCCGGTGGCCTCGACGTAGGCGCGGTTCGACGGGATGTCGCCGATGCTGAACCCGCTGCCGGTCAGCCACGCCTTGACGGCGTTGACCGTGGCGTCGCTGGCGGCGAACCGGTCACGCACCTGGTCGGGGCTGAGGTACTGGCGGTAGGTCTTGCTGTCCGGGTCGGACACGGCCTGCGCCAGCGCCTCGGCGCCGGCGTTGTCGCGCTGGTTCAGGTAGACCCGGAAGCTGAGCTTCGACGCGGGCGCCGTGTCGGCGACCTTCGACTGCGCGTTCGCCCACAACGGGTGCGACTGCGGAATGTCCTGACGCCCCTGCGCGGACGCCGTCGCCGGCAGGGCGCCGGTCAGGCCACCCACCACCGCGAGCGAAAGGAGCAGGGTGGAGCTTCTTCGCACAGAAATCTCCCTCTTCGAAAGCGGCCCCCAGGAAATGGGCCTTGGAACACCGGACGAGACTAGATCGGTGTTCCGCTCGTGGGGAAGTGCTTGCGGAACCGTTATCTCGTCGCGAATTCACGTGCGCGGGCCGGTGGTACGGAAATCCGATTTGTCGCACGAATTACGCGAAGAACATTCCCTGATGCGCGGTACGTCCGTTTTGTGGGTGTACCGCGGAACAAGCGGAACGGGCGGCCACCACCTACGAAAGTCGGGTGCGCTGTCCACTCGGGACAATCCGCGGGTGACGGCACTTCGGCCGTCACCCGCGCCCGGTCAGCCCACCGACGTCGCGTAGTCCGACCCCAGCCAGGTCTCGTCGATCCGGAGCCGCTTGTAGCGGGTGCTGTCACTCGACGCGGCGTAGGTGCTCGTGACCTGCAGGCGGACGTAACGCGTCGTCACCGCGGCCAGGTCGACGAACTGGACACCCCGGTGGCTCGGGAGCGTCCCGGACTTCACCGCGCTCCCCCAGTTCTTGCCGTCGGCCGAGACGTAGACCTGGTACGCCTTGATCCGCGCCGACTGCTCGCTGTCCGAGCGGGCGTAGCTCACCGAGTCCTCGCGCTGGTTGAGGCCGAGGTACTGCACCTTCTTCGCCGACCCGAGGTCGTAGTCCAGGTTGACCGGGAGGGTCTTGCCGTTGTCGAAGTAGGTCAGGTAGTCGCCGTCGCCCGCCGCTTGTCCACTGTGGCCACTCGCGGACGCGCTCGCCTTGATGGTGACGGTCTTCGGGTCGTAGCCGCCGGCGCGACCCGCGGTGTCGACCTTGAACACCGTGTCGTAGGTGTCCCAGCCGGACAGGCCGCTCAGCGTCAGGCTGCCGCCGCCCTGGGTGAAGGAGATCGCGGCGCCGGTGCGGAGGTTCGTCACGCCGCGGACGCGGTAGCCGTTGTCGCGGATCTTCAGCGTGCTGCCCGACGGCTTGGTCAGGACGTGCACGTACTGCGTGTCGCCCTTGATCGTGATGACGCCGTGGGCGCCGTCGTTCCAGAAGCCGGGCTGCATGCCGCCGTACATGTACCCGGCGCCTTCGGTGCCGCCGAGGGATTCCCAGATCGCGCCGAGGTAGGTGCCGGCGAAGTTGTTGAACGCCTCCTGGTTCGAGGGGAACTTGCCGTTCACCATCGCCGTCTCGGCCATCAGCGACTTGATCGACGAGCCCGAGTTCGTCACCAGACGTCCGATGTTCAGCGCCTTGTTCACGGCCGAGTTGGACCCGCCGTACCACCACGAGCCGGTGTCGGGCAGCTTGAAGCAGGCCTCCGTCAGCCGCGGCATCGCCGTGTAGGTCGCCTGCGGGTAGTCGTAGGCCGGGGACATGCCGGTCTTCTGCTCGTTGCTGATCGTGTCCATGATCGGCGTGTCTTCGTTGTTGTTGCTCAGCAGGTAGTCCGGCCGCTGCTGGTAGATCTGCTCGTACAGGTCGTGCGACTCCCAATAGGCGTTGTCGTTGTCGATCCAGAACCCGCCGAGGTCGGGGTAGTTCTTCATCACCTCGAAGAAGTTGTCGTAGCTGAACTGGCCGAAGCCGTCCTGGCTGTCGAGGTTCACGGTCTTGCCCTTGTACTTCGAATAGCCGGCCGAGTCGAGCCATTCGTGGCCGCCCTCGTCGTGCCACTGGGCGTCGTTGGTCATGTACAGGATGACCTTGAGCCCCTGGGGTTTCGCCGCCGCGACGAGCTCGCCGAGGAAGTCCCGCTTGGTGGTGCAGCTGCCCGGGATCTTCGACGGCCAGGCGCGCGAATAGCCGAGCCGGCTGTGGAACGAGGCGAGCACGAGGTAGGACGCGTGCAGCTTCTTGGCCTCGGTGACCCAGTAAGTGGGACTCCAGCCGCCGTCGGTGATCGCCTTTTCCCAGGCGCTGCAACTGGTGTAGCCGGGTGACGTACGCATGCCCCAGTGCAGGAACAGGCCCGCCTGGCTGTCACGCAGCCACTGCTGGGACGGCTTCTGCAGGTCGGCCGACGCCGGCGCGGCGACGAGCCCGGCCACCACCAGCATCGAAGCGCACGCGACGAGCACCCGGCGCAGGAACTTGGCTGACATGAGCGACCTCCAGTGGTCTGGTCCACTGCGTGGTGTACTCCCGACGGGCGGACTCGGTCAAGGTGGAGATCCGACCTTTGGGGCACGTTTCGCTGGTCGGTACATCAGCACTACGGCCAACCGGGTTAAATATCTGATATATGACGCAAGAGATCCGATCTCTCTTGACTCGGCGTCCCGGAGGCGAGTAGATGTTCTCCCCAGAGAGCGCTTTCGCTCTCACCCCCGCTCCGGCGACCGGGCAGCACGCCGCGCCCCAGAGCTGGTCGGGATGCCGACGGACGGCGGATCGGCATCCCGGCCACCCCTTCCGGGGCGGGGCAGGAGTCCTCGACCCCTGCCCCGCCCCGGAACTGCCCGCTCGACCGGGGCCCGTGCACGAAAGGACGTCGAATGTCCGAGCACCCCCTTCGCCCGACCCGGCGCGCGGTCCTGGCCGGCACCTTGGGCGCGTTGGGCGCCCTCGCCGCGGCGGGTCCCGTCGCGCGCGCGGCCGTCCCGATCAGCGAGCCGCCACCGGACTGGTCCCGGGCCGTCATCGACTCGACCATGAAGCGCCACACGCCCGCGAACATCGGCGGCTGGGGGTACACCCTCGGGCTGTACCTCTACGGCCAGTACCTGTTCTACAAGCGCACGGGTGAGCAGAAGTACCTCGACTACATCGTCGCGTGGTACGACCGGTTCATCACCGACAGCGGGATCTCCAACAGCTTCACCAACCTGGACTCGATGCGCTCGTGCCAGATGCTGCCGCTGCTGTACGCGGAGACGGGCCGCACGAAGTACAAGACGGCGGCCGACCAGCTCCGGAAGCGGTTCCCCGCCTACCCCCGCACGTCCGACGGCGGCATGTTCCACGCGACGAGCAAGGTCGGCCAGCTGTGGGGCGACGGCGTCTACATGGCCCAGCCGTTCCTCGCGCTGTACGGCGCGGCGTTCGGCGACGGCGCGTACTGCTTCGAAGAATCGGCGAAGAACCTCGCGGTGTACTTCAGCCACCTCCGCGAACCGGCGAAGGGCCTGCTGTACCACGCCTACGACGAGGACGGCTCCGAATCGTGGGCGTCCGGCTCCGGGCACCACTCGAAGTACCACTGGGCCCGCGCGATCGGCTGGTTCGGCATGGCGGCGATCGACATCCTCGAGGTGCTCCCGGCGAACCACCCGCGCCGGGCGGCGCTGATCGACATGGTCCGCTTCCTGGCGGCGGGCTACCAGCGCTACCAGGACCCGGCGACGGGCCGCTGGCACCAGGTCGTCGACCGCGGCGGCGACGCGAAGAACTGGCTCGAGACGTCGGCGTCGTCGATGTACACGTTCACGCTGGCCCGCGGCGTCGAGCGCGGCTACCTGCCGGCTTCGTACCAGGCGGTGGCGGACCGCGGCTACGCCGGCGTGCTCCGCAAGGTCTCGGTCGGTTCCGACGGCCTGACGAACATCACCGACATCTGCGAGGGCACCAACGTCGGAGACCTGTCGTACTACTACGGCCGCGCCCGCAAGACGAACGACTTCCACGGGCTGGGCGCGTTCCTGATCATGAACGAGCAGTACCGGCACTGACTTCGTGGCGCGCCGCAGAAGGGGCCCCGGCTTCCGAGCCGGGGCCCCTTCGTCCGTGACTGAGACCGGAACTCGCGTGATCGGAAACGGAACTCGCGTGATTGAAGCCGGAACTCGCGAGTTACGACCCTGATCACGCGAGTTCCGGCTTCGATCACGTCAGTTGCGGGTTACGTCAGCAGGTCGAGGTGGAGCCGGAGGTGTTGAGGCGGAGGGCGGAGCCTGAGGTGGTGGCCGAGTCCTTGACGCAGTAGCCCGTCACTGTCTGGAAGCCGATGTCGAACGGGCTCTTGCTGCCCTTCTCCGCCGTGAAGTGGTCGAACGTCACGTCGGAGCTGTTGTTCACGATGCTCGCCGGGCGGCCGTCGTCCTTGGCGAACTCCACCGAACTGCCGGTGAACCGGATACCGGCCGCGTAGTGCAGGTACCAGCCGTACGACGGGCGCGTGCCGATCGACTTCGGGTTGTAGTCCTTCGCGTCGTTGCTCGGGACGCCCGTGCCCATCGTCCCGGTGCCGCCCGGGACGTTCAGGTGCACTCCGGTGAACGTCACGTCCGAGACGCGGTGGGTGCTGTCCGCACCCCAGATCGTCGGGCTGAAGCTCGTCCCGGTGTGCGTGCCCGTCACGTTGTCGAACGTGATGCCGCTGATCGAGCCCACCCCGGGGTTGTTCCCGCAACGCTTCCGGGTGCCGATCTTCATCATGATCGGCGAGTACGTGCCCGACATCGTGACGTTGCGGTAGTGCACGTCGGAAATCTTCGCGCCGTCCATCGAAACGATGCCGAGACCCGATTTGTGCGCGCCGGTGATCGTGATGTCCGAGAACTGGTAGCCGGTGAAGTCGCCGCACGTCTCGGAGCCGAACATCAGCGCGTTGCAGCAGACCGCCGACAGTTTCGCGTTGTTCACCGTGACGTTCCCGTTCGGCAGTTTCGCGCCGAGCGCGTAGTCGCTCTTGAACACCAGCGCGTCGTCATTGGCCGCGATGGTCACGTCGGTGATTCTGACGTTCGTGGTGCTGATGATGTTCCAGCCGTCGCGGTCGCTCGCCGTGTCGATCGTCAGCTTGTCCGAGACGACGTTCGTGCAGCCGTTGATCAACGCCGCGAAGTGGCCGCCACGGCGCAGCTTGATGCCGGACAGCGTGAGGCCGTCACAGCGGGTGAGCGACAGGATCTTGTCGGCCTCGCCGGACTTCGGGTTGCCGGTGATGAGGTTGCCGCCGCCGTCGATCGTGCCGGCACCGGTGAACGCGACGTTCGTCAGCTTGTCGCCGTAGAACATCGCGTTGTGGAAGTGGCTGTGGCCGTAGTCCTGGTAGTCGTCGTTCGGGTTGGACTCGGGCTTGTCGTAACTGTCCGCGCTCGACCCGGTGATCGTCGCGCCCGCGTCGAGCTGGATCGTCACATTGCTCTTGAGGTGGACCGTGTTCGCCGACTTGTACGTGCCGGCCGTGAACCGGACGGTGCCGCCGCCCGCCGCGTTGGCCGCGGTGATCGCCTTGTCGACGGCCCCGGAATCATTCGCGGAACCATTCCCCTTGGCGCCGTAGTCCTTGACGTCGTAAACGCCGCCCGGCGCGGCGGAACCGGAGCTCGCGCCGGCCACCACCAACCCGGCGACCGCGAAGGAGACCAGCAAGAACCTTTTCACCTGAAACCGCCTTTGTCATGGATTCGAGAAAACTCGGCATGACGGCGGAGCACTCAGCCTACGAGCGCCGTGAGCGGGGTGTCAAGATCGCGGGAAAACTGTTCCGGAATCGGCCTCACGGAATGCCCACGCCGGTCGTCAGCAACGTGAACGCCCGTTCGGCCGCTTCGACGGCTTCCCGGTGCCGACGCGCCGCGGGGACGCCCGCCGCGACCGCGGCCATGTTCGCCGCGGCCAGCGTCCGGCGGACCGCCGCGATCTGCGCCGCGGCCAGTTCGGCGTCGAGCGCCGCGACGCCGGCCTCGGCGAGGGCGGCGGCCAGCGCCACCTCCCCCGCCGACGTGAACTCCGCCAGCCGCGCCACGAGCGCCGGGGTCCCGGTGACCAGCCGGAACACCGCGAGCACCGCGGGCTCGTCGGACAGGCCCGTCACCGGTGAGCGCTCGGAAAGCCCCCGCAGGAACGCCTCCCGCAGGGCCGAAAGCGGGCCCTGCCCCGCCCGGCGCGCGCGGACGACGTCCGCGGCGTCGGTCTCGTGGTCGGCGAACCGGTGCAGCACCAGGTCCTCCTTGGACGGGAAGTAGGCGAACAGCGTCCGCTTGGACACCTCGGCCACCCGTGCCACCTCGGCGACCCCGACGGCGTCGAACCCGCGCTCGAGGAAGAGCGCGATCGCCGCCGCCGAGATCGCCGTCCGCGTGCGGAGCTTCTTGCGCTCGCGCAGGCCCAGTTCTTCGGTCACGTCACGCAGCGTAGCGCCCAGGCGTCAGACCTGCTGCAGGCCGGGGCGGCCTGCTTGCACTACGTAGCTGCGGTCGTTCTTGATCACGACCTTCGCCGGGTCGTAGACGCTCGTGTCGGACGTCGTCATGAAGTCCGCTCGCGTCTGGGTCGGCGTGGTGGTGACGCGGACGTAGCCGCGCTCGCCCTTGCAGTACTTGATGTGCGGGTTGTTGGCGTACCAGGTCGCGCTCGGCGCGGTCGCGGTGTCGCTGTTGCTCGTCACCGACGTCGTCACCAGCTCCGAGCCGATGACCGGGTCGCTGTGGTCGAAGTAGTCCAGCCGCAGGTCGGCGGCCCAGTGCCGGTGGACGTCACCGGTGAGCACGACCGGGTTGGCGACCTTCCGGTCGACCCAGCCCTGCTGGATCCGGTTCCGCGAGGCCTCGTAGCCCTGCCACGAGTCGGGACTCTCGCAGGTGGCCTTGTTGCCGTCGCCGTCCCGCGTCGCGAAGAAGACCTGCTGGCCGAGGAAGTCCCAGGTGGTCGGGTGCGACTCGAACTGCTTGAGCAGCCAGGCCTCCTCGGTGCTGCCCAGGATGCTGCGCGAGGTGCTGCGCATGTCCGTGCAGGACGGGCCCGCCGAGCCGGCCGGGTCGGCCACCTGGGCGTTGCGGTACTGGCGTGTGTCGAGCATGTGGAACCGGGCGAGGTTGCCCCAGACGAACTGGCGGTACAGCTGGATCGACGAGCCGTTCGGCTTGGCGGTGGACCGGATCGGGGTGTTCTCGTAGAAGGCCTGGAACCCGGCGGCCTTGCGCGCGGCCGTGGCCGGCGAAGTGGTGCCGTTCCAGTTGTTCATCACTTCGTGGTCGTCGAACACCACTATCCACGGCGCGATCGCGTGCGCGGCCTGCAGGTCGGCGTCGGTCTTGTGCTGCGCGTGGCGGGCGCGGTACTGCGCGAGCGTCGTCACGTCCTCGGTGAACGCGAGACTGCGCGGGTTGCGCTCCTGCGCGGCGCGGCCCGACTTCTTCTCGTAGATGTAGTCGCCGAGGAACAGCACGAGGTCCGGGTCGTCGGCCACTACCCCCTTGTACGCGTGGTAGTAGCCCTCCTCCCAGTGCTGGCAGGAAGTGAAGCAGTACTTGAGCTGGTCGACCGCGGCGCCGGCGGCGGGCGCGGTGCGCGTGCGGCCGACTGGCGAGATATATCCGCCGGTCTTGAAGCGGTAGAAGTACTCGCGCGCGGGCTGCAGGCCCGTCGGTTCGATGTGGACACTGTGCGCGGACGCGCGGACCGCGCTCGCCTGGCCGCTCTGCACGATGGAGGTGAACGCCGCGTCGTTCGCGATCTCCCAGTCGACCGCGTACGTGGCGTCCGGCATGCCGCCGAAGCCGTCGGGGTTGAGCGGCGCCGGCGCGAGTCTCGTCCACAGCACCACGCTGTCGGGGAGCGGATCGCCCGAGGCGACGCCGAGCTGGAAGGGGTCGTGGACGGCCGGGGCGGCGACGGCGGTGCGGGCGTTCGCCCAGGACGGCAGCGCGGCCGACGCCGCGGTGGCGGTGACCGCGGCGAGCCCGCCGAGGAGCACCTTGCGCCGGGTGAGGTCAACCATGTCGGAAAGCCTTTCGGGGAGGGGGAGACGCGGTCAGGCCGCGAAGTCGGTGATGCCGTCGCTGCAGGACTTCAGGTCCGGCTTGGTGGTCGTGTAGTTGGCGACGCAGACCTTGTAGAAGACCCAGCCGCCGTGCGGGACCGTCACGGCCTTGTCGACCTTCGTGCCCTCACCGCCGGAGTTCCAGACGTAGAACGGGCCGGCGCCGCCCTTGAGCCAGTACGCGACGACGGCCGAGTAGCCGTCGGCGTTCGTGTCGTAGACCAGGAAGTGCGAGTCGGACGAGCGGTACTGCCCCTCCCCCGCGCACGCGTCGGCGCACTGGCCGCTGCCCGAGCCGACCCCGCAGTCGGGCGCGACCCGCTGGTCGGAGCCGGTGTAGACGTAGGTATCCGAGATATATCCGCCGAGGGCGGGCACGTAGTCCCACAGCGTGCTCGTGCCGTAGGTCCCGGTCACCGAGGTCCCGTTGGTCTGGCAGTCGATGGTCACGGACGCGCCGTTCGCGACGGTCTTGACGGCCGTGGCGCTCGCGGTGGGCGCCCGGCGGACGTTGAGGGGGTCGCCCGCCGTCTTCACGGTGCCGGTCGCCGCGGCCGACGCTTCGAACGCGCCACCGACGGCCAGCGTGCCGATCGTCGCGAGGACGACCCCTAAACCGGCCATACGCCGGAGGTTCAAACGCTTCATGGCGGGAGCGTGACCCCGGGTCGTACACGACTCGTACAAAGCCCCCGCCAGGTGCGCAGACACTCCGAATGGATCTAGCTTCCGAGGTCGGAGCGGTCCTAGCATCCGGCTATGGGGGAACTCATCGGGCAGGTTGAGACCACCACGCTTTCGATCCGCGTCCTCGGCCCGCTGGAGGTCACCGCCGCCGGGCGGGTGATCCCGCTGGGCGGGCCGAAGCCCCGGCTGCTGCTGGCCGCGCTGGCGCTGCAGCCGAACGTCGTCGTGTCGACCGACGTGCTGGTGGAAGTGCTGTGGCCGGAGTCGGCGCCGCGCTCGGCCGCGGCGAACATCCGGACGTACGTCCACTCGCTGCGAAGACGGTTCGCGGAGATCGACCCCGAACTGGGTGAGCGGATCAGCAGCCGGGCCTCGGGCTACCTGCTGACCGCGTCGCCGGACGAACTGGACCACCTCGCCTTCGCCGGCTCGGCCGCCGAAGCGCAGGAAGCGCTTGATCGCGGCGAATCCGAGAGCGCTCTCAGACTGCTGGACCGGGCCGACGCGCTGTGGCGCGGCGAAGTCCTCGAAGGACTGCCGCACGACCACAGCTGGGGCGCCACCGTCGCCCGGCTCGCCGAACTCCGCCTGTCCGTGCAGGAACAGCGGCTGCGGGCGCGGATCGACCTCGGCCGCTGCGGGGAGGCCGTCGCCGAGCTGCGCGGGCTCGTCACCGAACACCCGCTGCGGGAAGAGCTGTGGGCGCAGCTGATCGTCGCGCTGCGGGCCGCGGGCCGGACCGGCGACGCCGTCGAGGCGTTCGAGTCGGCCGAGCGGGTCCTGCGGGAGGAGCTCGACGCCGAGCCCGGCGCCCGGCTGCGGGAGCTGCGCGCGACGCTGGTGCCGGAGACCGTGCTCGCGCCGCGTCCCGCCGACTTCGCCCCGGTCTGCCAGCTGCCGCTCGACCTACCGGACTTCACCGGCCGCGACGACGTGATCCGCGAGGTCGTCGCCCGGATGCGGGAGCGCGCGAACTCGGGCGCGCCGGCCGTGATCGTGCTGTCGGGCGCGCCCGGCGTCGGCAAGTCGGCGGTCGCGGTCCGGGTCGCGCACGCGGTCCGCGACGAGTTCCCCGACGGCCAGCTGCACGTCGACCTGGCCGGCACGTCGTCGTCGCCGCGCGCGCCGATGGGCGTGCTCGCCGAGCTGCTGCACGCGCTGGGCATCCCGGACGCGGGCCTGCCGCGCGAGCCGGCCGAGCGGTCGGCGCTGCTGCGGTCGCGGCTGGCCGGGCGCCGGATGTGCGTCGTGCTCGACGACGCCGGGAGCGCCGCCCAGGTGCGGCCGCTGCTGCCCGGCGCCGGGGCCTGCGCGGTGCTCGTGACCAGCCGGATCCGGTTGCCCGGGCTCGCCGGGTCGACCCCGGTCGACGTCGACCTGCTGCCCGAGGCCGAGGCCGCGCTGCTCTTGGAGGGCATCGTCGGCGCCGAGCGCGTCGCCGCCGAGCCGGAGAGCGCCGCGGCGATCCTGCGCCAGTGCGGGCACCTGCCGCTGGCGATCCGGGTGGCGGGGGCGAAGCTGACGCACCGGCCGGGCTGGACGCTGCGGCTGCTGGCCGACCGCCTGCGTGACGAGCGCCGCCGGCTCGACGAGCTGCGCGTCGGCGACCTCGCCGTCCGCGCCAGCGTCACGCTGTCCTACGACCTGCTGCCGATGTCGGCGGCCACCGCGTTCCGCGGGCTCGGGCTGCTCGGGCCGGTCCAGTTCCCGCCGTGGGCGGTCGCGGCCGTGCTGGGCCGCGGCGACGCCGAAGACGTCCTCGACGTGCTGGTCGACGGCCACCTCGTCGAGCTCGTCGGCTCCGACGTCGCCGGGCAGCCGCGGTACCGGCTGCACGACCTTTTGCGCGTGTACGCGGTGGAGCTCGCGGAGCGCAGTGACGCGGCGAAGACGCGTGCTTCGCTTCGCCGGGTTCTGGAGGGGTACCTGGCGCTCGCGCTGGAAGCCGCGCGCCGGATGCCGCTGCACTTCTTCGGCATGTACCGCGACGACGAGCTGCCGCGCCCGGCGCTGCCCGCCGACGTCCTGCCGGACGAGCCGGCAGCGTGGTTCGCCGCGGAGCGGCACACGAGCGTCGCGGCGGTTTCGCTGGCCGCCCAGCACGGCTTCGACGACCTGGCCTGGCAGCTGGCTTCGGCGCTGACGCCGTACTTCGACCTGCGCGGGCACCAGGACGACTGGCACAGCACGCACACGATCGCGTTGGCGGCGGCGCGTCGGACGGGTTCGTTGCGCGCGGAGGCGATCGTGCAGCGCAACCTCGGGCAGTACCTGCTCTACCAGGACGAGTACGCCGGGTCCCGGGTGGCGTTCGCGGAGTCGAAGGCGCTGTTCGAGCAGGTCGGCGACGCCCAGGGCGTCGGCATCGCGATGACCGGGCTGGCCACGATCCTGCGCATCGACGGTGAGGACGACCTCGCGCTCGACCACTGCCACGAGGCGCTGAAACTGTTCGCCGAAGCGGACGACCCGCACGGCGAAGCGGTGGCCCGCATCGCGGCGGGCGCGGTCTGGATGTCACGCGGCTGCTACGCGGCGGCGAAGCGCTGGTTCACGGACGCGCTGGAGCTGTCGGCGTCGATCGGCGACCGGCACCGCGAGGCGCACGCGTTCAAGCGGCTCGGGCTGCTGTTCCAGCACCAGGGCAACCTGGCGGCGGCGCGCGAGCACGTGGACCGCGCGATCGCGATCTTCACCGACCTCGGCGACGACCACTGCGTGGGGTACGCGAACCAGAACCTGGGCGAGCTGTGCCTGCACAGCGGCGACTTCGCGCACGCGCAGCTGCTGCTGGTGAACTCGCTGTCGGTGCACCGCCGCAACGGGGACCGGCGGTCGGAGGCGGAGGTGTCGCAGCTGCTGGGCGAGCTGCACCGGGCGCTTTCGCAGCCGGAGCGGTCGCGGGACTACTCGGAGCGGGCGCTGGCGATCTGGCGCGAGCTTTCGACCCGGCCGAAGGAGCCGGTCAGTCCGGCGGCCGAGCCGCCGCACATCGTTTCCGCCTGACGCCGCTCCGCCCCGAGCGCCCCAATGTGGCATTGGGTGCGTTGGACGCACCCAATGTGGCGTTCGGTGCGTTGAGCGCACCCAACGCCACATTGGGGCGCTTGTCGCGGCCGGCACAACTGCGGCGAGTCGTGCTTGTACGGATCATGTACGCCACCCCGGCAGTCTTTCGCCACGTTCGAGTGAACAGGTGCGAAGGGAGAACCGGGGATGATCCGGATCAAGAAGGCCGGCCGCGTGACCGCGGCGGTCCTGGCCGCCGGGGCGGTGACGGCGCTGGCCGGAGGCCCCGCCCAGGCGGCGACCACGACCGGCGCGAGCTGGCCGGAGAATGTGTCCACAGTGGACTACGACGACGTCAACGTGACCGCCGCGGGCGGAACGCTGACCCTTGCCGACGCGGCGTGGCACAGAACCGCGCAGGTCTTCGCCGGCAGTGAAGGCAGCTTCACCACCGCCGAGCACGAGCTGGCGACGCCGGCGAACCGCGTCAGCGCGGAGCTGTCCGCCGACACCCCGAAGGGCACCACGGTCGAGGTCGACGTCCGCGGCCGCACCGGCGTGCACGACTGGACCGAGTGGACACCCGCCGGCACCGCGTTCAAGACCACCGTCAGCGCCGTGCAGGCGCGGGTCAGCCTGCACAGCGACACCGACGGCCTCCGCCCGGCCGTCCGCGGCCTCCGGCTCAGCGCCGACAGCGGCCCCCAGGCGAACGCGCTGGCCGCCACGACCGCGTCGACCTACAAGATCTTCGCCACCCGCGAAGGCCTCACCGGCCACACGACCGCCAACGGGCACGTGATCACCAGCCGCGACCACTTCGTCGCGCTGCCGTCCGGGCGGGGGCTGTCGAGCAAGGGCAGCGGCACCTACTCGGTCCGCGTCTGCAAGACCGACAACAGCCGCTGCGAATACGCGCCGGTGTGGGACGTCGGCCCGTGGAACACCAAGGACGACTACTGGAACCCGGCTTCGGTGCGCGCCGAGTACAAGGACCTCCCCCAGGGCCAGCCCGAGGCGTACGCGGCCTACCACAACGGTTACAACGGCGGTAAGGACGACCTCGGTTACAAGGTCGGCAACCCGGCCGGCATCGACCTCGCCGACGGCGTCTTCTACGACGGGCTCGGCATGTCGGACAACGGGAACCTCAACGTCACCTACCTGTGGACCGGCTCAGGCCCGACCGGCGTGGTCAGCACCGCCGGCGACCCGATGAACGTCCGCGCGAGCGCCAGCACCTCCGCGGCGATCAAGGGCCTCGCGGCGAACTACGCCAAGGTGACCATCGAATGCTACGTCGAGGGTGACACCGTCACCGGCAAGTTCGGCACCAGCAACATCTGGGACCGCATCGGCCCGAACAACTACGTGTCGGACACCTACCTGCAGACGGGCTCGGACCTCCCGGTCGCGCCGCACTGCTGACCCCCGATCGTCGCGTGGATGACTGCCCTCACCCCCGCGATGCCGGCGAAGGCCCGGTGATCCCCGCCGGGCCTTCGCCCCGTTCACGGAGATATCCCATTCACCGGTCCACCATTCACATTCATGAACAATTGTCCGCCCGCTGTACAACCCCATAACCCCTGTGAAAAACTCCGGGCACCTGGAACATTTCCCCACACGGAATGGCGGGCACCTGTGAGCGTTACCCGGAGAACCCTGCTGACCACCGCGGCCGGTGCCGCGGTGGCCGCGAGCGCCGGCACTTCCGCCGTCGCGTCGGCAACCACCTTCGACCAGGCATCCACCACCCGGACGCTCCGCCAAGCGGCCGACTACGCGGTCGCCAAGCTGGGCGCCGTGGCCCCCGGGGTCACCGCGTTTCCGGTCGGCACCAAGTTCGAGAAATGGACCTATTCGAACAATGGTGACTGGGTCGGCGGATTCTGGCCCGGACAGTTGTGGCTGGCCTGGCTGCACAGCGGCGACGACCGGTTCAAGACCCTCGCGCTGGCGTCCGCGGAGAAACTCGCGCCGCGGCAGAACGACACCGGCACGCACGATCTCGGTTTCCTCTTCTACCCGTCGTGGGTGACCGCCTGGCGGCTCACCGGCGACGACAAGTGGCGGGCCGGCGCCGTGCAGGCCGCGTCGTCGCTGATCAAGCGGTACAACCCGGCCGGGAAGTTCATCCGCGCCTGGGGCGCGCTGACCGACCCGAAGGACGCGGGCCGCGTCATCATGGACACGATGATGAACCTCGACCTGCTGTCCTTCGCGACGCAGCAGACCGGGGACCGGCAGTACCTCGACATCGCCGTCGCGCACGCCAGGACCGCGCAGCGGAACTTCGTCCGCCCGGACGGGTCGACGCCGCACGTGTTCGACTTCGACCCGGTCACCGGCGCGCCGATCGGGCCCAACACGGTGCAGGGCTACAGCCCCACTTCGTGCTGGTCACGCGGGCAGGCCTGGGGCGTCTACGGGTTCACCACCATCCACCGCCGCACCGGCGACCCGGAGTTCCTGGCCACCGCCCGGAAACTCGCCGACTACGCCCTCTCGCGGCTCACTTCCGACCACGTGCCGGTGTGGGACTACCTCGCCCCGCAGGCGCCGAACGACGTCAAGGACGCCTCCGCCGGCGTGATCATGGCCTGCGGCCTGCTCGACCTCGCCGAGCTCACGCACCGGACGCAGTACCGCGACAGCGCGCTGCGGATCCTCACCGCGATCTCGCAGACGTGCCTGACGACGAAGTCCACCCGGGCCGAAGCGAGTGTCGCGCGCTGCACCCGCAACCGGCCGGCCGAGGACGGCGTCGAGGTGTCACTCCCCTACGCCGACTACTACCTGCTCGAAGGCATCCTGCGGGTGCTCGACCGGCGCAAGGTCGACCGCGCTGTCGACCTCTCGAGCGTCTGAGCCGAGCCGGGGAGGCCGCCACCTCCCCACCTCAGTGCTGGTGGTGGGCGTGCACCTTCGCGTGCCCGAGCCCGCGCCCGATCATCCACTTGTTCACCGGCACCGTGACCACGAACGCGATCGCCAGCGAGAGCACCAGCGCCAGCCAGAACAGGAAACTGGCCAGGCCGGCGTCCATCGCCCCCGGGATCGCGACGACGACGGTGTTGTCGATCAGCTCCATGACGGCGATCGACACCGTGTCCGCGGCCAGCGCGACCTTGAACGCCGCCGCCGCGCCGAGCCCGGAGCGCAGCACGCCCCGCATGGTCAGGCCGTAGCCGAAGACGAACGCCAGCGCGATCGACAGGACCACCGTCGCCGCGTTGTGCAGGCCGAACGCCGTGCCCAGCACCATGCCGAGCACCTCACCGATGGCACAGCCGGTCAGGCAGTGCAGCGTTGCCTGGATCGCCGTTCCCCACGAAGCACCGTGCTGTTCAGTCATGACCTCAACTATACCCCCTAGGGGTACCTAGCGCCTGTTCGGCGCGTCACAGGAGCACGCAGCGTGTGAACGTCGGTCACCGTGCGTCGCCACTACCGCCGACCAGGGGAAATCCGGTCAGGAACCCACGAAGCAGAACTCGCTTCCGTAACCCTTTGCGCACAACCCGTTGACCACCGTTACGTGGAGCCCTACCTTCGCCCTTGGTCTCCACCATGCGCAGACCGTTCGGAAGTAGTGAGGAATGGGTGGGGATGCGAGGGCCGACCAAGACGTTCCGGCTGGTCGCGACGCTGCTGCTGGGTGTGGCGCTCGCGCTCGGCGGCTGCTCGGAACAGCCGGCGAACGCGCCCGCGCCGACCCGGATCGCGTTCGTGCCGAAGGTCGGCGGCATCCCGTACTTCGAGGCGATGAACACCGGCGGCGTCGAAGCGGCGAAGCAGCTGGGTGTCGAGTGGACCACGATCGGCCCGAAGACCGTCGATCCGGCCGAGCAGGTGACGATCCTGCGTGACCTGATCGCGAAGAAGGTCGACGTCATCGTGGTGGCGCCCAACGACCCGGCCGCGCTCGCGCAGGTGATCGGCGAGGCCCGGGCCAAGGGCATCCACGTGCTCACCTCCGACACCGACGCGCCGGGCACGCAACGCGAGGTGTTCGTCAACCAGGCCAGCGCCCAGGGCATCGGCGCCGCCCTGACCGACGCGCTGATGGCGAAGACCGGCGCGGCCGGCAAGTACGCGATCGTCTCCTGCGGCCCGGCCGCGGCGAACCTCAACGCGTGGATCGCGGTCCAGAAGGAGTACACCGCGTCGCACTACCCGAAGGCCCAGCTCGTCGAGACCGTCTACGCCGGCGAGGACGAGGACAACGCGAAGAGCCTGGCCAACGAGCTGATGGCCCGCCACCCCGACCTCACCGGCCTGGTCGGCGAGTGCACGACGTCCGCGCCCGCCGTCGCCCAGGCCGTGCGCGACCGGCAGAAGATCGGCCAGGTGTTCACCGTCGGCGTCGGCACGCCGCAGGCGATCAAGCCGTTCCTGCTCGACGGCTCCTGCTCGCAGTCGGTGCTGTGGAACGTCGAGTCGCTGGGCTGGCTGACCGCGTGGACGGCCAAGCAGGTCGCCGACGGCAAGCCGCTGCAGGCGGTCAACAAGGTGAGCCTGGAGTTGCCGGCGGTGAAGTACGACACCGCAACGAAGACCGTCCTGCTGGGCGATCCGCTGCTCATCACCGCCGACAACGTCGACCAGTTCAAGTACTAACGGACGTCGATCGTCACCGTCGCGGTGCTCGTGGCCGCCGGGAGCTTCGCGGTGTCGACGGCGAGGTACTCACCGTCGTCCTGGCGGCCGTCCGGCCGCGTCTTCGGGTGCAGCGCGTACGGCGGGGCCGCGTTCGTCACGCCGTCGATGCCGAAGTCGTTGTCGTTGCTGATCACGAGGGTCCGGCCGCCGTCGGTCGTCGCGACACCCTCGACCTTGTCGTGGCCGAAGAAGCCGCCGCTCGGGTCGAGGCCGGTCACCAGGGCGCCGAGGTCCAGGTAGAGCTTCTTCGCGACCGGCTTGACGCCGGCGGCGGTCAGGGCGGCGGTCGCCTCGGCGGTGGTGTCCTTGCCGACGAAGGCGTCGACGCTCTTGCCGCCGATCAGGAACCCGCCCTTGACCGCGTCGTAGCCCGCGGCGCGCGGGCCGACGTCGGTGGCGCCGGTCAGGTCGATCTCGTAGAGCTTCTTGAACGCGCCCGGCTCCGGCTTTCCGTCGCGCTCGTCGACCAGGAAGCGCGTCGCCGAGAGCGCGGTGATCTCGCTGACCGCGGTGCCCGTGGTGTCCGGGTCGTCGAGCAGGTAGAGGTATTCGTGCGTGGCGTGGGTGCGCAGGTCGACGGTGACGATCCGCAACGTCGTGACGTTGCCCGGCTTCTTCGTCAGGTCGGGCTGCTGCAGCGCGGACTGCATGACCCCGACGAGCGTCCGGCCGTCCGGGGTCACGGCGAGGCCTTCCATGCCCTTGTTGGGCACGCGGTACTTCAGCTCGGCCGGCAGTGAGCCGTCGTAGGGCGAAAGGCGCTCGAGCGCGCGCCCGTCGCGGCCGAAGTGGGTGATGAACGGTCCGTACTCGTCGGACACCCAGAAGGTGCCGTCCTTTTGCGCCACGAGGCCTTCGGGGTCGTAGCCGTTCGCCGACTTCGCGAGTTCGTTCCCGTTCAGGTCGACGATCTTCTCGCCGGTGTCGGCGAGCGGGCTGACCTGGCCGTTGTAAGGCGTGCCGTCCTGAGCGCGCAGCGGGATCTTCTTCTCCAGCACGGCTTTCCCGTCGCGGAGCCGGAACCTCCCGATCGCCGGGGTGAACGCGGGCAGCGGCTCGATCTTGCCGCCGTCGGGCGCGTCGACGTTCGGGCCGCGGTCGGTGAGGCCGTAGAACTCGTTCTTCTCACCGGGCACCGGGGTGAGCGCGGAGCCGTACGCGCCGCCCTTGATCGCCACCCCGCCGATGGTGGCCAGCGGCGGCAGGTTCGTCGGGTAGAGCCGCACCGCGTCGGAAACGGTGTAGGTGAACGAGTCCCGGCCGGTGAAGCCGGGCGCGGGCGTGTAGTGGAACGTCCCGTCCGGGTCGATCGAGACGGTCCCGTGCGCCGCCGCGGTGTGCCGGACGACGGCGGTGGCGGCCCGGTCGTTGCCGAGCACGCCGGCGTCGAGGGTGCGGCCCGCGCGTGTCCGGTAGTGGTCGTCCTGGGCTCGCGGCCCGTGCCCGTGCGCTTCGGCCGGCGCGGCGGCCAGCGGCAGCGCCAGCACGGCGGCCACCAGGGTGATTCTTGCCCGCTTCATCCCGTTTTCTCCTCCTCCGGCGCGTGCACCGCGCCGGAGGAGGAGTCTTCGTGCCCGAAGTGGACGTCGGCCGTCATCGAGACGGCCGGCGCGTTAACGGTCGGTCGGTCTGCCGCGGCCGGCCGTCAGTGCGCTACCGATGTCGGCGGTGGGCCACGGCCGCGCCGCTGCCCAGGACCAGGATCAACGCGGTCAGGCCCCAGCGGCGCTTCTCCTGCGTGCGCTTGGCCGTGTCCTCCACCACCGGCTGCGGCTTCTCCGTCGGCCGGATGTGCGGCTTGGCCGGCGGCGGAGGTGGCGCCTGGACCTTCGGCGCCGGCATGGCCACCGGGGCCGGGGCGGGCGTCGGCGTGGGGGTCGGGGCCGGGGTCGGCGCGACCGGCTGCTCCACCGGCGGCGGCTGGGACGGCGGTGGCGGTTCGGGAGCCGGCGTCGTCGGGGTGGGACCGGGCGTCGGCGTCGGGGTCGGGGACGACGAGGTCGTGGGCGGCGGAGGCGGTGGCGGCGGCGGGGCTGCCTCGGCGTAGCAGCCCGCTGCGTCACCACTCACCAAGGCGGGCCCGGTCGAGACCTCCACCGCCGGGCCCGAACCGTCGCGGGGCAGCCGGTAGGTCACGCTGCGGCGCCCGTCCCGGTTCGCCGTCGCATACACCGCGTCCGTGCCGAGCACAACCGACCCGTACGCGCCCCCGAGGGGGAACTTCAACCCCGGCACCGGAGCGACCTTGCCGGTGGCCGGGTCGAGGGTCACCACCGAGCTGTCGCCACGCGAAGTCGTCGAAACGCCGTACAGCAGGCCCGAAGTCTCGTCGTAGGCGAAGTCGTCGACGCCGACCGCGAGCGACACCGGCCGCAACGCCGTCCGGTGCGTCACCCGCACGTAGTCCGGGCTCACCGGGTCGATGTCCACTGTGTACAGATCGCTGTCCTGCCGGACGTACCAGCGGTTCCCGGCGATCGCACCCGCCGTCGCGCCGGTGACCTGGCTCCACACCGGCTGCCGGGACCCCGCCCGGCCGACCACGCCGAGATCCGTCACCGCACCCGAAGCGTCGATCCGCACCGCGTGCGCGCCGTGGTCGTAGCGGCCGCGGCGGGTGCCGTCCGCGATGCCGTACACGACGTCCTGCGTCGTGGAGTAACCCATCGCGTTGATCCAGTACGGGGCCTGCGTCAGGCGTTTCGTCGCGCCGTCGGGCAGGGACAGCAGCCGCAACGTCGTCGGGGCGCCCGCGCGTTCGTTCTCCGCCTGCAGGATCGTGCAGGCGTCCGGGTCCTGGGCCGCCGGGCGCTTCGACGACGCGGGCGCGAGCCAGCCCGTCGCCGCCAGCAGGGCCGAGACCGCCGCGGCCACCCCGAGCATCGCCGCCCAGCGGGCCCGTGTGCCGGTCAAGCCAGCCTTTCCAGCGCCGAAGTGAACGCCTCCGGCGGCACCTTCGCGCCCCCGCTGAACGGGTTCTGCAGCTGGTAGATCGCGAACAGCAGCAACGTGATCGTGCCGGCCAGCGTCGAGACGATGATGATGTGCGCGGCAAGCCGCGTGCCGCCGAACAGGTTGGGCAGCAGGATCGCCGTGATCAGGCTGCCGAGGATCAGCGCGAACCAGACGACCGCGCCGACCCCGCCGCCACCCGCGTTGTTCAGCCGCTGCGTGCGGGCCTGGTAGACCGCCCAGAGCTGGTTGCTCGCCTCGGTCTTGCGGTCGATCTGCCAGTCGCCGTCGACGTCGGCGGCCGCGACGGCCTGGCGCATCTGGTCGAGCTGGGTCCAGCCGGTGGCGGGGATCTCGCCGCCGTCGGTGAGGCGCGGCCACTCCCGCTCCTCGACGGTCTGCGCGTAGGCGACGGCGAGCTGGTGCACGCGCTCCTTCGCGTCGCCCGGCAGCGCGTCGGCCGCCCAGGTGGCGGCGACCAGGCTGTCGGCTTCGGTCTGCGCGTCCTGCGTCGCGGAGCCGACCGAGTCGAACAGGGAGATGAGCACGAACGCGACCAGCACCGCGTGCAGCCCGCCGACGATGGTGAACACCTGACCCGCCGCGTCGTTGTTGTCGGGGCGCCCTTCGTCCCAGCCGAACCGCCGGACCAGGTAGGCGATCAAGCCGCCGACGAGGGCCGCGCCGGCCACCCAGAGACTGCCGGCCACGAAGATGTTCATCCACGTCCTTTCCCCACCGGCGCATTCACGCCGGGATGGTCAAGTTAGTGCACCCATTTCCGGCCGGACAACCGGGTATTGTTCGATTCATCCGAGTGGCCTCACCCGGGCCGCGGTTATCGCCGGTTCGGCGCAGTCGACCGGCGTTCCGGCGGCCGTCGCCGCTCCCCGCAGCGATGGTCGTTTCCCCTTATGAGCAGCGGATCTTCTCGACCGGGTGACGCCCGGGAACGGCGGGTGACGATTGCGGCGAACACGGTGTCCGAAATGGTCGAGTGTCGAACAGGTGGCTCTCCCACTGGACCCGATCGTGTCATTGTGCACGCGGACGCCGTTGCTATGTTGATTCTTCGTTGCCAGTCCCCGGCAATCTCGGCTTCCGAATGATGGGGTGGTTTTCGCTGTGACCGTCACCGACCCGGTGGACACCGACCAGGCACCACTGAGCTTGGGGCGGGCCGCCGCCCGCACCTTGGCGACGACGACCAAGTCGGTTCCGCAGATGCAGGGCATCTCCTCCCGGTGGCTGCTGAAGCTGCTGCCCTGGGTGGAAGTCTCCGGCGGCGCCTACCGCGTCAACCGCCGCCTCTCCTACGCCGTGGGCGACGGACGGGTCACCTTCACCACCACCGGCGCCGACGTCCGGGTCATCCCACCCGAACTCGGCGAACTCGCCCCACTACGCGGCTACCCCGACGAAGAAGTCCTCACCGAACTGGCCGGACGCTTCGGCCAGCACGACTACGCCCCCGGCGACGTCCTGGTCGAATTCGGCTCCCAAGCCGACCAGGTGTTCCTCATCGCCCACGGCAAGATCACCAAGATCGGCA
>NZ_JAMXQV010000053.1 GCF_024703995.1 Amycolatopsis iheyensis
CCAGAACGACAGGGCGGCCACTCCTCGTAAGCCACCTGACGGGGCAGAAAACCATCAGCCACACCCCATCGCCCTGGGCATCCAGAACATCCCGTCCTGAACACCAACAATCTTATGGAGAACCATGACCACCGCCACCCCGGTCACCGGGGACGTCCGCACGGTCGACCTGGCCGTGACGGGCATGACGTGTGCCGCCTGCTCGGCGCGCGTCGAACGCACCCTGAACAAGCTCGACGGCGTCCGCGCGTCGGTCAACTACGCCACCGAACGCGCCACCGTGCACGTCTCCGCCGAACTCGGTGACGACGTCCTGATCGAGCGCGTCCGCAAGGCCGGCTACGGCGCCCATGTCCGCGGCGAGGACGACGAAGACCTGACTCTCATGCGGGTGCGCGACTTGCGGCGCCGGCTGATCGTCGCCGCGGTGCTGGCCGTGCCGCTGTGCGACCTGTCGATCACCCTCGCCCTGGTGCCGTCGTTGCGGTTCCCGGGCTGGCAGTGGCTCTGCCTGGCGCTGGCTGTCCCGGTGGTGTTCTGGGCGGCGTTGCCGTTCCACCGGGCGACACTGCGGAACCTGCGCCACCGATCGTCCAGTATGGACACGCTGGTGTCGCTGGGTGTGCTGGCGTCCTTCTTCTGGTCGGCGTGGGCGACGCTGTTCGATGGGCACGAGCCGGGCTATTGGGTCGGCTTCGGGCCGACCGCGGCCGGTGCGGACGCGATCTACCTCGACGTCGCCGCCGGCGTGACGACGTTCCTGCTGGCCGGCCGGTACTTCGAAAGCCGGTCCCGGCGCAACGCCGCCGGGTTGCTGGCCGCGTTGGACGCGCTCGCCGCCAAAGAGGTTCGTGTTCTGCGTGATGGCGTCGAGCTGATGGTGCCGGTCGGTGAGCTGGTCGTCGGCGACCGGTTCGTGGTGAAACCGGGGGAGGCGTTCGCCGCCGACGGTGCCGTCGAGAGTGGACGGTCCACTGTGGATGTCAGCGCGGTCACCGGCGAGCCGGTACCCGCCGAGGTCGGCCCGGGTGACCGGGTGATCGGCGCCTCGGTGAACCGCGAGGGCCGGCTGATCGTGCGGGCCACCGCGGTCGGCACGCACACCCAGCTCGCCCAGATGACCGCGCTCGCCGAGCAGGCCCAGGCGCGCAAGGCGTCGGTGCAGCGGCTGGTCGACCGGATCTGCGCGGTGTTCGTCCCGGTCGTGCTGGTGCTGGCGCTGTTCACCCTGGGCGGGTGGCTGATCACCGGAAACCCGGTCCGGGACGGCTTCACCGCGGCCGTGTCGGTGCTGATCATCGCCTGCCCGTGCGCGTTGGGACTGGCGACGCCGACCGCGCTGATGGCCGGCGTCGGCCGGGGCGCGCAGCTGGGCATCCTGATCAAGGGCCCGGACGCCCTGGAAGCCAGCAGGAAGGTCGACACCGTCGTGCTGGACAAGACCGGCACGGTGACCACGGGCCGGATGACCGTCACCGCCTGCCACCCGGCTCCCGGTCGTAGCCGCGGCGACCTGCTGTGGTTCGCCGGAGCCGCCGAAGCCGGCTCCGAGCACGCGATCGCGGCCGCCGTCGTGACGGCGGCCCGCGCCGAACTGCCCGAGCTACCGGAGATCGGCGAGTTCACCGCCCTGCCCGGACTCGGCGCCGAGGCCATTGTGGACGGTCGCACCGTCCTGGTCGGGAGTCCCCGGCTGTTCGCCGAGCGGGGCATCACTCCGGCGTTCGACGTGCCCGTCGGGGTGGCCGTCCCGGTACTCGCCGCGGTCGACGGCGAGCCGATCGGGCTGATCGAGGTCAGTGACGTCGTCAAACCCTCCGCGGTGGCGGCCGTGGCCGCCCTGCGCGATCAGGGGCTTCGGACCGTGCTGCTCACCGGCGACCACGAAGTCGCGGCGCGGGCGGTCGCCGCCGAGATCGGCGTCGACGACGTCCGTGCCGGGGTGCTGCCCGCGGACAAGGCCCGCGTGCTCGACGAGCTGCGGTCGGCCGGCGCCCGGGTGGCGATGGTGGGGGACGGCATCAACGACGGCCCGGCGCTGGCCACCGCCGACCTCGGCATGGCCATGGCCCGCGGCAGCGACATCGCCCTGCGATCCGCGGACGTCGTGCTCGTGCGGGACGACCTGCGCGTGGTGCCCGACGCGATCCGGCTCGCCGACCGGACGCTGCGGATCATCCGCGGCAACCTCGTGTGGGCGTTCGGCTACAACGTGGCCGCGTTGCCGCTCGCGGCGTTCGGCCTGCTCAACCCCCTGATCGCGGGCGCGGCCATGTCGCTGTCCTCGGTCTTGGTGGTGTCCAACAGCCTGCGGTTGCGTTCGTTCGACGGTTCCGGAGACGAGGAGAGGCTCGGCTGATGGCGAAGAAGAACGTGGTGACGGCGAAGAAGGGGTTGTCGGCCAACGCATGGACGACGATCGCCGTGGTGGTGGTCGCCGTCCTCGTCATCGGCGGCGGCGGTCGTGCTGCTGACCGGCTACGAGCCGCCGCGCCTGGTCTGGCTGGGCATGCAGCTGGGGACGACGTTCGGCGTCGCGTTCGTGCACTGGCTGATCGTGGCGCTGATCCTGCCGGAGCTCCGGAGCTACTGGCGCACACTCCGGTGAATCATCCGACGGCGGAGTACCGGACGGGCACGTCACGCATCGCCGCCGCGAGGTCGTCGCGGGCCCGCGCCACTCGGGAGCGGATCGTGCCGACCGGGCAGCCGCACACCGCGGCGGCGTCCGCATGGGACAGTCCAAGGGCCTGGGTGAGGACGAAGGCGTCCCGCCGGTCCGGCTCGAGCGCGGTGACGAGGTGGTCGAGCAGCACGCGTTCTTCGAAAGTGTTGCCCTCCGGCGACTCCGCGCGGCCCGCGTCGGTCTGCCAGTCGGCCAAGGTGGCCGGACGCGGGCGGGCCCGCAGGGCGCGGATGTGGTCGGCCACCACTCGCCTGGCAATCGACAGCAGCCACGTCCGGGCCGAGGATTCCGCCCGGAACCGGGGGAGGCTGCCCAGCGCCCGGACGTAGGTCTCCTGGGTCAGGTCGTCGGCGGACTGGATGTCGCACAACCCGGCCACGAACCGCCAGACGTGCGGCTGGGTCGCGCGCAGGAACCGGTCGAGGGCGAGCCGGTCGCCGCGGCCGGCGAGCCGCGCCCACTGGGTGATTTCGGCGTCGTCCGAGGAGTGTGGCCTCACACCGGCTAGTACGCGGCCCGGGCCGGGACGGTTCAAAGGACTTCGAGGAAAATCGCGGGAACCATTTCGCGACCCGGGCCGACCTTCTTGTCACGGCGAGGCCATTGCCTCGTCACGAGACGGCTACCGGCCGGGAAGGTGCGACGATGACTCAGAGCACGTACGTGGTGACGGGAATGACTTGCGGGCACTGCGTCGCCTCCGTCAAGGAAGAGGTCGGCGAGCTGCCCGGGGTCCGTGGTGTCGACGTCGACCTGATCTCGGGCCGCGTCCTGGTGACCAGCGAAGGCGTGCTGGCGCTGGAGCAGGTCGAGGGCGCGGTCCAGGTCGCGGGCTACCAGCTCGTCCGATGAACGGGAGAGGCCGTCATGCCGGCTTCGGCCAAGGTGAGCGGGTTCGCGCTGCTGCTGGGCTTGGTGTTCGGCCTGGCCTGGCTCCTGGGCAGCCTGGTGGGCCCGAGCCCCGCACCACGCCCATCGCTGCCCTCGGTGCCCGGTATGCAGATGCCCGGCACGCCGTGACACCGGCGACGGTGGCTTTGCCCGCGCAGGCCGATCCGCCGGCGCCGGCAGCTTTGCCCGCGCAGGAAGCCCTGGTGGCGCCGACTGCTTCGTTCGCTTCGGCGGCTCTGCCCGCGCAGGAGGCGCCCGCGCCTGCCGTCCCGGCAGGTGAGGAGATCGAGCTCGTCATCGGCGGCATGACCTGCGGGTCGTGCGCGGCGCGGATCGAGCGCAAGCTCAACCGCCTCGACGGCGTCGAGGCATCGGTCAACTACGCCACCGAGAAGGCGCTGGTCTCGATGCCGGCGGCGCTGACCGTCGAGGACATCGTCCGGACGGTCGAAGCCGCCGGCTACACCGCCCAGCCACCCGCGCCACCCGAACCGGAAGCCGCCGAGCCCGCCGCGGCGGCTCCCGATCTGCTGCGGCAGCGGCTGCTCGGCTCGGCCGTGCTCGGCGCGCCGGTGATCCTGTTGGCGATGGTGCCCGCACTGCAGTTCCCGGCCTGGCAGTGGGTGTCGCTCGTGCTGGCGACCCCGGTCGTCGGGTGGGGCGCGTGGCCGCTGCACCGCGCGGCCTGGACCAACCTGCGCCACGCCACCGCGACCATGGACACGCTGGTGTCGATGGGCGTCGCCGCGGCGTTCCTGTGGTCCTTGTACGCCTTGTTCTTCGGCGGCGCCGGTGTCATCGGCATGCGCCACGAGTTCGAGCTGACGCTCGCCGCCGACCACAACCTGGACGGCATCTACTTCGAAGTCGCCACCGGCGTCACGCTGTTCATCCTCGCGGGCCGGTTCTTCGAGTCCCGATCACGCCGCCGCGCCGGCGCCGCTCTGCGCGCATTGCTCGACCTCGGCGCGAAATCCGTCTCGGTTCTGCGTGGTGACCGCGAAGAGCGCGTCCCGATCGAGCAGCTGCGCGTCGGCGAGCGGTTCGTGGTCCGGCCCGGCGAGAAGATCGCCACCGACGGCGTCGTGGAGGAAGGCGACTCCGCGGTGGACTTGAGCCTGGTGACCGGTGAAGCCGTGCCGGTCGAGGTGTCGGCCGGCACCCCGGTCGTCGGCGCCACGGTCAGCATGAGCGGTCGGCTGGTCGTGCGCGCGACGCGCGTCGGCGCGGACACCCGGCTCGCGCGGATCGCGGCGATGGTCGAGCGGGCGCAGAGCGGCAAGGCCGACGTGCAGCGGCTGGCCGACCGCGTCTCCGCCGTGTTCGTGCCGATCGTGATGGCGCTTTCGGTCGCCACTCTGGCTTTCTGGCTCGGGTCCGGCGAGGACACCGCGGCGGCCTTCACCGCCGCGGTCGCCGTGCTGATCATCGCCTGCCCGTGTGCACTGGGCCTGGCGACGCCGACGGCGCTGCTGGTCGGCACCGGCCGGGGCGCGCAGCTCGGCGTCCTGGTCAAGGGGCCGGAGATGCTGGAGTCGACGCGCCGGGTCGACACCGTCGTGCTCGACAAGACCGGCACGGTGACCACCGGCAAGATGAGCCTGGTCGCCGTCCGGACCGTCGACGGCGTCCCGTCCGACCTGGCGCTGCAGCTGGCAGGCGCGCTCGAGAACGCGTCCGAACACCCCATCGCCGATGCCGTGGTGTCGGCGGCGCTGCGGCGGTTCGGCTCGGTGGGGGAGGTGCGGGAGTTCCGCAACGTCGCGGGGTTCGGTGTCCTCGGCCGGGTCGACGGCCACCGCGTCGTCGTCGGCCGCCCCGAGCTGATGCACCGGCTTTCGGTACGGCTGCCGTCGTCGTTGCTGGCGGCGAAGCAGAAGGCGGAGCACGCCGGGCACACCGCGGTGATCCTGGCCTGGGACGGACACGCGCACGCCGTCCTGGTGGTGGCCGACACGGTCAAGCCGACCTCCGCGCCGGCGGTGTTCCAGCTGCGCCGGTTGGGATTGACCCCGATCCTGCTCACCGGCGACAACGAGGCGGTGGCGCGGGCGATCGCCCGCGAGGCGGGGATCACCGAGGTCGTCGCGGAGGTCACGCCGGAGCAGAAGGTCGACGTGATCGCCGACCTGAAGGCCCGGGGGCACGTGGTGGCGATGATCGGCGACGGCGTCAAACGACGCGGCGGCGCTCGCCTCGGCGGACCTCGGGCTGGCGATGGGCACCGGGACCGACGCGGCGATCGAAGCCGGCGACCTGACGCTGGTCCGTGGCGACCTGATGGCCGCGGTGGACGCGATCCGGTTGTCACGCCGGACGCTGGCGACGATCAAGGCGAACCTGTTCTGGGCACTGGCCTACAACGTGGCGGCGTTGCCGCTGGCTGCGGCGGGACTGCTCAACCCGATGATCGCCGGCGCCGCGATGGCGTTGTCGAGCTGCTTGGTCGTGTCGAACAGCCTGCGCCTGACCCGCTTCCAGCCGGCCGGCCTGGATCACCAGGCCACGGGGAGTTCTTCGACACCGTAAACGCCCATGCCGTCCCGGTAAGCGAGCGCTTCCAGAGGGACGGCCAGGGTCAGCGTCGGGAACCTGCGCAGCAGGGCGGGGTAGGCGACGTGCAGTTCCAGACGGGCCAGCGCCTGCCCGAGGCATTGGTGCACGCCGAAGCCGAACGACAAGTGGTGGTTGGGTGTGCGCTGGGCGTCGAACCGTCCCGGCTCCGGGAAGCCGGCCGCGTCGCGGTTCGCGATGTCGGTGGCGGCGATGACTCCTTCTCCGGCCTGGATGAGCACGCCGCCCAGTTCGACGTCCGCCAGGGCGACGCGACGGCGGCCGGCGTGGGTGACCGTCAGCAGCCTCAGGAGTTCTTCCACCGCGCCCGGGACCAGTTCGGCGTTGGCGAAGACCGCGGCGCGGTCCGGGTTGCGCACGAGCCAGAGCGTTCCGAGGGCGATCATGTTCGCCGTCGTTTCGTGGCCGGCGAACAGCAGCTCCAGCGACATCGAGACCAGCTCCGCCGGGCGGCCCCTCGGTGGGGCCGGCCCCCGGGGGGCGGATCACCGCGTGTCGCACGCCGGGTAGCTGGTGGGGCAAGCCGTGTAGCGGATCAGGTGTGCGTTGATCATTGCCGCTACCGTTGGCCAGTTGTTGGTCGGCCGGCCGATCAGGTAGGTCCACTCCAGGTGGCTTGCGTGCAGGTAGTCCTCGCCGTTGTTGTAGATGTCGAGCGGGGTGAAGGGTGCGCCGGCGCCCTGGAACTGGGTGCCGAGCAGTTCGGGCTCGTCGATGTTGTGGATGACGGCGATGCTGCCGGTGAGGTTGGCGCACCCGGTGCCCGGGTAGCCCGTCACGCACTGCTGGCCCCAGGTCAGCTCCTTGGGCGGCGACGTCTTGTCCGCGGCGGTCTTGCCGAGCAGGTCCGGCCCGCCTTCCGCGACCCGGTGCGTGTTTTCGAACTGCACCAGCGCGCTCGTGTTGGCCTGGTTGCCCAGGAAGTTGTTCTGGATGGTGACGTTGGTGTTCGGGAACGCGGCAGTCGTGGCGGCCAGCATCCGTTCGAGCTGGCTCAGCTGCGTGTTGTCGTTGTAGCCCCCGCCGTCGGCGACCTGGGACGCGGTTTCGGTGAGCTCGATGCCTTCGACGTCGGGATTGCCGTTGTAGCGGGCCCCGAGGGCCTGCAGCAACGCGATCAGGCGGTCGTTGACCGCGGGCCGCCACACGGCCGCGGTGATGGAGAAGCCGCTGCCGCCGTACCACCAGCCGCTGGTGCCCGCCTTGGGCGCGGCGCCGTACGTTGCCGCGTCGGTGGTCAGGTAGGCGGGGAGCACGGTGTTGAGGAACCCGCCGGGGTCCTGGTGGGAGCTCCGCTGGAACCCGCTCGAGGAGACTTCGATGACCAGTTTCTTGCGGGGCGCGGGATTTCCCTGGTTGAGCTGCGCCAGTTCGGCGTCGATGGTCGAGAAGTCGTAGACGCCCTTTCCGGTTTCCAGGGCCGCCCAGTAGTAGTTGCCCTTCCAGCCACGAAGACCGGGCGAAGTGTTGACGACGTGGAGCTCGCTGCTCGCCATGCTCGCCGGCGTGCTGGCGGCGTGCCACCAGTCACTGGTCAGGTAGTGCCCCGGATGCCACTTGATCGCCGGCCCGGCGGCGGACGCCGGTCCGGCGGCCAGCAGGCCGGCGGCCAGCAGACCCAGTGAAACGATGAAGCGTCCCGCTCTCATGATCCCTCCCGATGATCGGCAGAATCGGCGCTTCGCACGCCGCCGGGAGATAGGTGCGGGGGTTACGACCGCTCCGGCGGAGGCTACGGTCATCCAGGTGTCAAGGCGTTGCGGCGAGGACGGATCGTGGTCCACGCCAGCAGCGCCGCGGCGGCGTAGGCCGCTGTCATCGTGACGCTCATCGATACCGGCCCCGGCCCGTTCAGCGACACCAGCGGCCCGACCAGCGGGCCGACCGCGAACGCCGACATCCCCAGCAGAGCCGCTGCCGCGCCCGCGCGGGCGCCGTGGTCGGCCATCGCCAGGGCCGAGCCGTTGGGCTGGGTTGCGCCGCCGGTGAACAGGATGACCGCCAGCGGGACCAGCACTCCGGCCAGACCTGCGCCGAGGAGCGCCGCCGACAGCATGGCCGCCGCGGCCAAGGCCGTGATCGTGGTGGCGATGAGGTACATGCGGGCCGGTCCCACCCGGCGCACCACCGCGCGGTTGACCTGCGCGCCGACGATGGACATCGCCGCGTTCGCCGCGAAGCACAGGCTGAATGTCCTGGCTGACAACGAAAAGCCGTCCTGCAGGACGAAGCTGACCGACGTCAGGTACGTGAAGAACCCGGCGCCGCCGCAGGCGCCGACCAGCAGGTAGCGGACGAACAACCGGTCGCGCAGCAGCACGCCGAACTCGCTCGGCCGGCCCCGGGAGCCCGGTGACAGCGTCTCCGGCAGAAAAACCAGCGCCAGCAGGAACAACGTCGCCCCGACACCGGCGAGGACGACGAAGATGCCCCGCCAGCCGATCCACGGCTCCAGCTGGCCGCCCGCCAGCGGTGCGACGATCGGGGCCAGCGCGCCGACCGTGGTGAGCACCGCCAGCAGCTGGACCAGCTCGACCCCGGACGCGACGTCGCGGGCGATCGCCAGGGACAGCACGATCCCCGCCGAGCCGCACAGGCCCTGCAGCAGCCGGGCCGCCAGCAGCACCTCGATCGACGGCGCCGCGGCGCAGACCAGCGACAGCACCGCGAACAGCGCGGTGCCGGCCAGCAGCGGGCGACGGCGGCCGAAGCGGTCGCTGAGCGGGCCGACCACCAGCTGGCCGAACGCCAGGCCGAGCATGCAGATCGACATCGTCGCCTGGGCGAGGCTCGTCGACGTGTGCAGGTCGGCCGCCAGGCGGGGGAGGGCGGGCAGGTAGAGGTCCATCGAGATCGGCCCGAAGACCTCCAGCAGCCCGAGGACCACCGCCAGCCGGCGCCTATTCACGAGAGGAGCCGCCGCAGCCAGGACAACCGGGCCGCGACGGCGGCGCGCGACACCTCCGCGCCGGGGGAGAAGCCGGCGAACGCGTGGTAGCCGCCGTTCCAGACGTGCAGTTCGGCCTGCCCGCCGGTGGCCCAGATCCGCAGGGCGTACTCGGTCGCCTCGTCGCGGAACACCTCCGCCGCACCGACGTCGATGTAGGCCGGCGGCAGGTTCGAGACGTCCCGGGCGCGCGCCGGGACCGCGTACGGCGACACCTCCTCGGTGCCGCGCAACGGGCCGAGCAGGGCGTCCCAGCCCGTGTCGTTGTTGTTGCGGTCCCAGGCGCCGATGCCGTCGTACTGCCGGGCCGACGCCGTCGCGTTCCGGTCGTCGATCATCGGGCACAGCAGCAGCTGCCCGAGCAGGGGCGGGCCGCCGCGGTCGCGGGCCAGCAGCGCGACGCCGGCGGACAGGCCGCCACCCGCGCTGGCGCCGGTCACGACGATCCGGTCCGCATCGGCGCCCAGCTCGGCCGCGTGCTCCGCCAGCCACACCAGGCCCGCGTAGCAGTCCTCGACCGCGGCCGGGGCGGGGTGCTCCGGCGCCAGCCGGTACTCCACCGAGACGCCGACCGCGCCGAACCGCAGCACGTCGTCGACCAGCCCGTCGATGCCGAAGAACCGGTTGCCGAGGATCATCCCGCCGCCGTGGATGCTGTAGAACGCGGGCGCTCCGGTGACGCCGCCGCGGGGCCGGATGATCGTCAGCACGACGTCCGGCGCTCCCGGCGGCCCGGGGACCGTGCGCTCCTCGACGTCGACGGGCCGGTCTCCGACCTGCTGCTCCAGCGGCGGGACGATGGTGGCGAAGTGGGCCCGGTTCTCGAGGATCGTGTCCGCGCGCAGCGGGATCCGTTCGACCAGGTCGAGGAACGCGGCCAGGCCCGGCTCGAGCTCCGGGTCGTAGGGGACCGGCTTCACCGCGCGATCCCCAGGACCCGGCGCAGCCACGAGCTGCGCGTGGCCAGCGCGTCCGCGGTGACCGGCCACTCGGGCGCGTAGATGTCGAACCCGTGGCACGCGCCGCTCCAGACGTGCAGCTCGGCTTGCCCGCCGGTCGCCCAGATCCGCAGCGCGTACCGGACGTCTTCGTCGCGGAACGGCTCGGCGCTGCCGACCTCGACGAACGCGGGCGGCAGTCCGGCGAGGTCGGTGGCGCGGGCCGGGGCCGCGTAGGGGGACACCGCGTCCGTGCCGGCGGCGTCGCCGAGCAGCGACCGCCAGCCGGCTTCGTTCGCCTCCGTCGTCCACGTGCCGAGCCCGCGGTACTGGCGGCTCGCGACGGTGGTGTTCGTGTCGTCGATCATCGGGCACAGCAGCAGCTGCCCGGCCAGGCGCGGGCCGCCGCGGTCGCGGGCCAGCAGGGCGACGCCCGCGGACAGCCCGCCACCGGCACTGCCGCCCATGACCACGACCCGCTCGGGATCGATGCCCAGCTCGGCCGCGTTCTCGACCGTCCACACGAGACCGGCGTAGCAGTCCTCGACCGGCGCCGGGTGCGGGTGCTCGGGCGCGAGCCGGTACTCGACGTTGACCGCCACCACGCCCAGCTCCAGGACCAGGGCCAGCAGCCGGGGCGTGTCCATCGCGCGGCAGCCGACCATCATCCCGCCGCCGTGGATGTTGTACAGCGCGGGCACCGGCCCGGTCCGCTCCCGCGGCGACAGGATGGTGACGGTGAGGTCGGGGGCGCCCTCGGGACCCGGGATGGTCCGCTCTTCGACGTCGACGGGCGCGTCGCCGACGACCTCGGCGGCCGGCGGGAACTGCGCGGCCATGGCCCGGCGCAGCTCCGGGATCGTCTCCGGGGTGAAGGGCGGCGCGTCCGGCTGGGTCACCTGCGCCAGCACCGGCAGCAGCGCCGGGTCGAAGGGGACGGGGGTCTGCTCGGACATGTCACGGTCCTTCCGGGTCGACGATGCCGCGGTCGGCCCAGAACGGCTCGACCAGGGCGCGCAGCTCTTCGGCTCCGATCCGCTCGACCAGCTCGGCCGCGGCCAGGTTGTCCTCGACCTGGGCCGTCGTGCTCGTGCCGACCAGCGTGGTGACGTTCGCGGGGTGGGTCAGGGTGAAGGCCACAGCCAGCCGCGCGGCGCTGGTGCCGAGCTTTTCGGCGGTCGCGACGAAGTCGGCGGCCGTGCGGCTGATGGCTTCGCGGACACCGCCGGGGTCACGGCCGATCTCGCGGCTCAGCTCGGTGCGGCCGGCGAGGATGCCGCCTTCGAGCACGTCGGAGGCCTGCATGGTGAAACCGTCGGCGAACAGCCGGGCGAACGGCTCACCGTCCGGAATCGACCGACGCGCGACGCTGTACTTCAGCTGCGCGATCTGTGGCCCGTCGACCCCACGGGCGGCGGCGATCTCCCGCAGCCGCCCGATGTTGCCCGCGGACCAGTTGTTGACGCCCCAGGCCCGGATCAGGCCGGCGCGGGTCAGCCCGGCGAGGTCGTCGACCAGGTCCTCGAGCGCGACGTCGTCGCGCCGCAGGTCGCCGAGGATCACCAGGTCGGCCCGGTCGAACCCGCCGCGGAAGAAAGCGTTCTCCAGCTGCGGGCGGAACCCGTCGTCGTCGAACGCCTCGATCCACAGCTTGGCCGAGACGAGGTACTCCGCGCGCGGGATCCCGGACGCGCGCATGACCGCGCCCCAGAGCACGTCGGTGTACGCCGGCGGCATCCCGGGTCCGCCGTAGACGCCGACGTCGAACAGGTTGACGCCCGCGGACACCGCGGCGCGGACCATGGCGACGGCGTCGTGGAAGTGGATCCGGTCGTAGATGTGCCACGAACCGAGGGAGAGCGCGGAAACCTCCACTTCGGACGAACCGACGCGGCGGCGGGGCAGGGTGGGCACGAAAACCTCCTCCAGTGGTCAGGGAAGACGGGGGTCGATGACGGCTTTGACTTCGTCGAGCCGGTGCATGGCGGCGATCCGCTCGGACGCCGAGGACAACCCGGACGGCGTCCCGAAGAGCTTGTCCCACGGCATCCGGCCGGCGAAGGTGCGGAAGAACGAGATCGCCTCGTGGTAGTCGGCGATGTCACCGTTGAGTGAGCCGACGATGGTGAGTTCCTTGCCCATCACCGCGCCCAGCGGCACCGGGACTTCGGCGGGCCCGGTGCTGCCGACGACCACGACCGTGCCCCGCTGCGCGGCCATCGCCACGGCTTCGCGGCCCACCGAAGGGGCGCCGGCGAAGTCGAGGACGAGGTCGCCGCCGTGGCCGCCGGTGAGGTCCCGGACCCGCTCGGCGATCTCTTCGGAGCCGGTGTCGCCGACGTCCACGGTGGCGTCCGCGCCGAACTCCGCGGCCAGGGCGAGCCGGGACGCGGGCGCGCCGACCGTGAGCACCGTGCCGGCGCCGGAGATCCGGGCGACGGCGGTGGCGAACAGGCCGAGCGCGCCGGCACCCTGGACGACGACGGTCGACCCCGGACGCACTCCGCCCGCGCGCCCGAAGGCCCGCAGCACCGTCTTGGCGGCGCAGCCCGCCATGGCCGCCCACGTATCCGGGACTTCGTCCGGCAGCAGCAGTTTCGCCGCGTTCGGGACGACGTAGGCGTACTCGCTCAACCCGGCCGTGGCGTACGGCGGGACGTCGGAACGCTGCAGGAACCCGTAGCCCCGCCGGGAACACGCGACCGGCTGGCGCAGCACGGTGCAGCCGTGGCACTCGCCGCACGTCGACTCCGACCAGCCGATCCGGGCGCCCACCGGGATTTCGCGGCCGAGCGCGTCCCGGGTGGACTCGCCGACGGCGACGACCTCGCCGGCCATTTCGTGACCCAGCACCATCGGCAGCATGCCCGGGAAGGACATCTTGCCCGACCAGATCTCCACGTCGGTGCCGCAGAGCGTGGCGCACGCGAGGCGCACGAGCGCGGCGCCGGGCTCGAGCTCGGCGGGCAGCGGGAGTTCGGTCAGGCGCAGCGGTTCGCCGTGCCCGGTCAGCACCGCCGCGCGGGTGGAGGTGGGGATGCTCATCGCGCTCCTTCCGGCGCAGCCGTAGGAGATCGGCCGCGTGATGGGTTAGTCTACGGTCGTTGACGAAAATGTCGAGACCCCACACGAACTTCGGGAGCGCCTGTGCCGACACCTGTCGCTGATCTGGTCCTGCGAGGCGGTGCCGTCCACACCTTCGCCGGCCCCTGCGGCGCGACCGCGCTGGCCGTCCGGGCGGGCCGGGTCCTGCGCGTGGGCACCGACGCCGACGTCCGCGCGCTGACCGGCCCGCGCACCGAGGTGGTCGACCTGGCCGGCCGGGCGGTGCTGCCCGGCATCAACGACGCCCACCTGCACGCCACCTGGCTCGGCGCGCTGTGGCCGGACACCCTCTTCGGCGACCACGGCGCGCCCGGCCCGGGGCCGGAGCGCCCGCTGCGGACCGGTGCCGAACGCCGGGCGGCGATCCTCAAGGCCGGTGACCTGCTCGCGCGGCTCGGCATCACCAGCTACACCGAGCCCGGCCTCGGCCCCGGCGAGGACGCGGGCAGCACCGGCGCGTTCGGGACCTCCGTCGTCGAGGAGTACCGGGCGCTGGCGGCGGAGGGCCTGCTGCGGGCGCGCGTCACGGCGTTGTGGCTTTACGGCGAGCTGGACGGCCCGAGCACGGTCGAGGACTACCGGGCCGGCCTGGCCGCGCTGGACGCGCACAGCCCCGACGAGCGGGTGCTGCGGTTCGCCGGGGTGAAGATCTTCGCCGACGGCATCCCGCCGATGCGCTCGGCCTACACCCACCGCTGCTACGCCGACGGCAGCCGGGCCCAGCTGCTGGTGCACGGCGAGAGTGACGCCGAGCGCGAAGCCAACCTGACCGCCATGGTCCTCGCGGCGCACCGCGCGGGGCTGCAGGTCGGCGTGCACGCCACCGGAGACCGCGCGGTCGACCTGGTCCTGGACGCGGTGGCGCGGGCCCGCGCTGAGCACGACACCGACCTGCGGCACTACGTCATCCACGGTGACCTGGTGAGCCCGGCGCAGCTGACGCGGATGGCCCGGCTGGGGGTCGGGCTGTCCGCGCAGGCCGGCATCGCCGTCCGGACCGCCGGTGTGGTGGACGCGGCGCTCGGGGCGGGCCACGCCGAACAGGCCTGGCCCTTGCGGGCGGCGCTGGACGCGGGCATCCCGCTGTGCCTGACGTCGGACGCCCCGGTCCTGGCCCCGGACTGGCGACGGGAGATCGCGGCGGCCGACACCTGGATGGGCCCGGCGGCCGACCCGCGCGAGCGGATGGCCGCGTTGCTGCGCTGCTACACCGTGCACCCCGCGCGCCAGGACGGCGCCGAGACGTGGAAGGGCACGCTGGCCGAAGGCATGGTGGCCGACCTCTGCGTGCTGTCCGCGGATCCGCTGACCCTGACCCCGGCGGAGCTGCCGGACGTCGAAGTGGACCTGACGGTGCTCGGGGGCCGAGTGATCCACGAGCGCTGACCCCCGGCCCCAAGCGCCCCAATGTGGCGTTGGGTGCGCTGGACGCACCCAATGTGGCGTTCGGTGCGTTGGACGCACCCAACGCCACATTGGGGCGCATTGGGGAGCGGCCGGCTAGGTGAGGAGCTGGCCGCCGTCGACGGGGATGCTCGTGCCCGTCATGTGGACCGCCCGGTCGCTCGCCAGGAACACCACCATCGCGGCCACGTCTTCGACCGAGGCCATGCGCCGCAACGGGATCCGGTTCACCCAGGCTTCCCGGGCCGGTGAGCCTTCCGGCATGCCTGCCGCCAGCATCGGCGTGAGCACCGGCCCCGGCGCGACGGCGTTGACGCGGATGCCGTGCGCGGCCAGCTCGATCGCCGCCCAGCGGGTCAGCGCGTCCACGGCCGCCTTGCTGCTTTCGTAGCCGCCCATGCCCGGGGTTGGCTGGCGGCCGCCGATCGAGGACAGGTTCACGATCACCCCGGGCCGGCCGTCGGCGACCAGCTGCCGCGCCACCTGCTGGGTCATCAGGAAGGTGCCGTGGACGTTCGTGCGCAGGATGTCGAGCATGGCGTCGCCGGGCAGGTCCAGCAGCGTGCCGTGCACGCTGAGCAGGCCCGCGTTGTTGACCAGGACGTCGACGGGACCGGCTTCGCCGAGCGCGCGGGCGATCGAGGCCTCGTCGGTGATGTCGGCGTCGACACCCCGCACGCCCAGTTCCGCGGCCGCCTTGCCGGCACCGCGGACGTCGGCGAGCACGACGTCGTCGCCCTCGTCGCGGAACGCCGCGGCGATGGCGCGGCCGATCCCGCCCGCCCCTCCGGTCACCAGCACGGTACGGGGAGTGCTCATCAGGGATTCCTTTCGCGCAAGGGCTTTATAGTATACAAACGTAGAAAATAAACCATCGGCGCGCGGGAGGAAACAGTGCGACGACGTCAACTCGGTGACCGGGCGGTCCCGGTCCTGTCGCTGGGCTCGTGGAACACCTGGGACCGGGTGGGGTTCGGCGAGGCGGTGACCATGATCGCGCGCGCGGCCGAGCTCGGCTGCGCGTTCTTCGACGTCGCCCACTACGACATGGGGCCGCACGCCGAGAACGCCCGCACCGACCTGATCTTCGGCGAGGCGGTGCGCGAGGCGGGGCTGGCCCGCGAAGACTGGCTCTACTGCGGGAAACTCTGGCTCTGGGACTACCTGCGCACCGGGTTCGGGCCGCAGCTGCGCACCGCGCTGGAGCGGGTCGGGACCGGCCACGCCGACTTCGTCGTGGTCGGCGACTACTTCGGTGAGCTCGACGTCGAACGCGTGGTCGCCGACGTCGCCGAGCAGATCGACGCCGGCCGGTTCACCGCGTGGGGCGTCAACAACTGGCGGTTCGCCGACGTGCGCGCGGCGATCGACGTCGCCCGCCGCCGTGGCCTGGTGCCGCCGTCCTTCGTCCAGCTGAAGTACAGCCTGGTGCGCCGGTCGATGGCCGAAGGCGAGTACTACGCGCCCCTGTTCGAGTCCGGGGAGCTCGCCCTGCAGGCGTCGGACATCTTCGAAGGTGGCCTGCTGGTCGGTAATTTGCGGCCGGACCGCAAGATCGGGGCGGATGTCGGCGGCATCCGGGACCGGATCGCCGGTGCGTGGCCCGCGGTGCGGCGGGTGGCCGGCGAGCTCGGCGTGTCCCCGGCGCAGCTCGGCATCGCCTTCTGCCTGGCGAACCCGGCGACGGCCAACGTGCTCGTCGGGGCGTCCCGGCTGGCGCAGCTCGAGGAAAACGCCGCCGCCGTCGAGCTGGCGGACACCCTCGGCGCGGAGCGGATCCGGGTGCTCACCGAAGAATTCTCCCTCGATCGCGAAGTTGCGGCCGACGGGACCTGGTGACATCGCCGGTTTATGTCTACAGTCGTAGAAACTTCCCGCCCTCCCGAGAGGAGTTCCCCGATGACCGCCCCCGTCCCGGACCGCATCGTCGACATCGCGATCGGCTACATGGGAGCCAAGCAGTTGTTCGCCGCGTCGCGGATCGGGTTGTTCCCGGCGCTGGCCGACGGTCCCCGGACGGCCGGCGAGCTGGCCGGCACCACCGGCGTCAGCCCCCGCCTGGCCCGGATCCTCGCCGACGCGATGAACGCGCTCGGGCTGCTCGACCGCGAACACGGCCGGTACCGGCTCGCCGCCGACGCGGAGGCGTACCTCAGTGGCCGGGGTACCACCGATCTGACGCCGTTCGTCCAGTTCCTCAACGAAATCAGCTACGGGCACTGGCTGCAGTTCGACACCGCGGTGGACTCGGGTGAGCCCGGCGACCTGCGGATGGACGACGGGCGCTGGGCCACGTTCATGGGCGGGGTGATGCGGTACAACGCGCTGCACGCCGCCATGCTGGCCCAGGCGTTCGACTTCACCCCCTACCGCTCGCTGCTCGACCTCGGTGGCCTTTCGCCCGAGTTCTCGCTCGGTGCGTTGCGTGCCAACGCCGACCTGGCGGTGCGGTTCGTCTTCGCGCCGGACTTCACCGAAGGTGTCACCAATGCGGTGAAGTCCGCCGGGTTCGACGACCGCGTGCGCGTCGAGCCCGCCGAAACCGAGACGGCCGCCCCCGGCGGCGAGCACGACCTCGTCCTGCTCAACCACGTGGTCCACCGGTTCGGCGCCGAGCAGAACCGGGCGATCGTGGCGAACGCCCGCGCCGCCGCCGCGCCCGGTGCGACGTTGCTGCTGCTCGACTTCTTCCTCGACGACGACGACCGGCAGCGGCCCATCGACGCGCTGCATGCGGGGGAGTACTTCGTCATCGACGGCACGGTGGTCTACCCCGAAGCCGAGGTGCGTGCCTGGCTGGCTGACGCCGGCTGGCGGGTGCGGGAAGTCCTGGCCCTGCCGGGAAGCCCGCGCGTGCTCGTCTCCGAAGCAGTCTGACCCGAAAGTGTGCAACGCCGTGGCGGCGGCCCGTTGATTTTATAGCCGACAGTCGTAGACTAACCCGGTCGAGGGTGAGCCCGGTCTCACCCGCACTCCGGGAGTACCCGAAAGAAGGACTCAATGACGAGGACACGGAGAGCGGCGTTCGCCGCGGCGGTGGCGCTGGTGGCCGCCGCGGTGGCCGGGTGCACCGGATCCGGTGGGGCCACCGCGTCCGGGGCCGGCGGCACCGACGAGCTGAAGGCGGGGGTGTTCCTGGACGTCACGTCCTGGGACCCGGCCAACGCCGACATCGGCTTCGACGGGCCGTACCTCTCGGCCGTGTACGACCCGCTGGTCGCGCTGGACAAGGACGCCAAGCCGGTGCCCGCGCTGGCCACCTCCTGGGACTGGACACCCGACCGCAAGACGCTGACCCTGCACCTGCGGTCCGGCGTCACCTTCGACGACGGGCAGAAGTTCGACGCCGCCGCCGCGGTCGCGAACCTGAAGCACCTCAAGTCCGGGGTCCGGTCCGGGCAGGCGTACCTCAACGTCGCGAGCATCGACGCCAAGGGCACCGACACGGTCGAGCTGCACCTGTCCAAACGCGACGACGCGCTGCTGTACTTCATGGGGCTCGGCCGCAGCTGGATGGCCTCGCCCGCGGCCATCCAGGCGAACACGCTGGCCAACGGCCCGGCCGGCTCGGGGCCCTACACCTACGACAAGGCGCAGTCGACCCCGCAGTCCCAGTACGTGTTCACCAAGAAACCGAACCACTGGGACAGCGCGACCTACCCGTTCCCGACCGTGCGGCTGTTCCCGATCACCGACCAGACCGCGGCGTTCAACGCGATGCTCTCGGGCCAGCTCAACGTCCAGTTCGCCAACGCGGCCAACCTGCCCAAGGCACAGCAGAACGGCTGGAACGTCGCGAAGAAGGCGGCCTCGTGGGTCGGCGTGCAGTTCGCCGACCGGATCGGCGAGCAGGTCAAGGCGCTCGGCGACCCGCGCGTCCGGCAGGCGATCAGCCATGCCTTCGACGCCGCGGGCATCCTCAAGGCGGTCGGCAACGACGCCGGGACGGTCACCGACCAGCTGTTCCCGGTCGGCAGCGCGACCTACGACGAGAGCCAGAACGGCAAGTACAAAACGGACCTCGCCCAGGCCAAGCAGCTGCTGGCCGAGGCGGGGTACGCGGGCGGCTTCTCGGTGAAGATGCCGATGTCGCCGATCTTCCAGGCGTGGCAGCCCGCCGCCAACCAGACGTTCGGCCAGCTCGGCATCAAGGTCGAGTGGCAGGACATGGCGATGGCCGACTACCAGAAGAACGCGCCGACCTACCCGATGTTCCTCGCGGTCATCGCCATGGACGGCAACGACATGGCCACGCTCACCGACCAGGTCACCTCGGCGCAGTGGTACAACCCCAAGCCGTCGGTCGACGCCTTCCCCGACGTCAAGGCGCTCGTCGACCAGGCCGAGCAGGCCGAGCCGGGGCCGGCGCAGACCGCCCTGCTCAAGCAGCTCAACACGAAGCTCGTGGACCTCGCCTGGTGGGACGTCTGGTACCAGGCCGACAACCTCTACTACAGCGTCAAGGGCATCACGGTGACCCCGATCACCGGCATGATGTTCCCGACCCTGCGGTTCATCCAGCGCGGCTGACGCGCCCGTCCCGCGGCGGGTCCGTCCACAGCGGACGGACCCGCCGCCGAGGGAGCCGGAAATGCTGACTTTCGTCTTCAAGCGCCTGGCGTCGGGGGTCCTGCTGCTCGTGCTGGTCACGAGCGGGACCTTCTTCCTCGCGCACCTCGCCGTGGGCGACCCGACCGCCGGGTTGCTCGGCAACAGCGCGACCCCCGCCCAGCAGGCGGCGTTGCGCGCCAAGATCGGCTACGACCAGCCGCTGCTGAACCAGTTCTGGACCTGGTTCTCCCACGCCGTCACCGGGGACTTCGGCACGTCGTGGCGCAGTTTCCAGCCGGTCGGCGACCAGATCGCGCTGCGCGTGCCGGTGACGCTGTCGGTGGTCGTGGCCGCCACCGTGCTCGCCGCGGTGGTCGGCGTCGCCGCGGGCGTGGCCTGCGGGCTGCGCCCGGGCGGCCTCGGCGACCGCGTGCTCAAGCTGGCGTCGGTGGTGCTGTTCGCGCTGCCCGGGTTCTGGCTCAGCCTCGTGCTGGTGACCTGGTTCGCGCTGCGGCTCAAGTGGTTCCCGGCGGTCGGGTACGTCTCGCCGGAGGAGTCGGTGGGCGGCTGGCTGCAGTCGATCACGCTGCCCGCGATCGCTCTGGCGCTTGGCGCGATCGTGATGATCGCCGAGCAGCTGCGCAACAGCTTCCTGCAGGTCGCCGGCCAGGACTTCGTCCGGACCCTGCGGGCACGCGGCCTGTCGAAGCGCCGGGTGACCGCGCACGTGCTGCGCAACGCCGCCCCGGCCGCGCTGACCGTGCTGGCGTTGCTGTTCGTCGGGCTGCTCGGCGGCGCGATCGTCGTGGAGATCGTGTTCAACCTGCCCGGCATCGGCAGCCTGACGCAGTCGGCGTCCCAGATCGGCGACATCCCGGTGCTGCTCGGCCTGACCGCCGTGACCGTGGTGTTCGTCGTCATCGTCAACTTCCTGCTCGACCTCGTGCTCGGGTGGGTCAACCCGAAGGTGCGCCAGCGATGACCGCCGTTCCGCTCCCCGTCGGCCCGGCGCCCGTCAAGCGGGTGTCGCTGGGCCGGCGCTACCTCCGCCGCCCGCTCGGCGTGGCCGCCCTCGCCGTGTTCGCGATCGTGGTGGCGGTCGCGGTGCTCGCCCCCTGGCTGGCGCCGTTCGACCCCGACCACCTCGACTTCGCGCTGTCCCACGCCACCCCGGGCAACGGGCATCCCCTCGGCGGCGACTCGGCGGGCCGCGACATCCTCAGCCGGTTGCTCTACGGCGCGCGGACCACGCTCTACGGAGCTCTGATCACCTGCCTGACCTGCGTGGTGCTCGGCGTCCCCGCCGGCGTCGCCGCGGGGTACTTCGGCGGGGTGACCGACCGGATCGCGTCCTGGATCAGCGACGCGCTGCAGTCGGTGCCGGTGATGATCGTGCTCCTGGTGGTCGCCGCGGGCACCGGCCAGAACTTCGCGGTCCTGATGGTCACCCTGGGCGTGCTGCTCGCCCCCGGCCACTACCGGATCGCGCGGGCGCGGGCGCTGACCGTCTGCCGGGAGCCCTACATCGACGCCGCGCGCGTGTCCGGGGTGACGACCCTGCGCATCCTGCGCACGCACATGCTGCGCGCGGTGTACGCCCCGGTCATCGTGCAGACGGCGCTGACCGCCGGGATCGCCATCGGCCTGCAGGCCGGGCTGCAGTTCCTCGGCGTCGGGTCGGCGTCCACGCCCAGCTGGGGCCAGATGATGAACGACGGCTTCCAGACCATGCTCAGCTACCCGCTGATCCTGCTCTGGCCCTCGATCGCCCTCGGCCTCACGATCGCCGCGCTGGCGTTCATCGGGTCGACGCTGGCGGACCTGGTCAGCGTGCGGGTCGAGCTGCCCACGGCCCGCCGCCGCGCCCGCGTCCGCCGTGAGCTGGCCGCCGCCCCGGAGCTTTCCCGCGAAAGCTCCGGGCCGAGCGGGGCGCACGTGCACGAGGTCGCGGACAGCGCCCTGCGCGTCGAAAACCTCCGGGTGGGGTACGCGACCCGGGACGGGGTCAGCGAAGTCGTCCAAGGGGTGTCGTTCGACGCGGCTCCCGGTGAGGTGCTGGGCATCGTCGGCGAGTCGGGCTCGGGCAAGACGCAGACCATCTTCTCCGTGCTCGACCTGCTCCCGGCCGGCGGCACCGCGGTCGCCGACGGCATCTGGGTCGGCGGCGAGGAGGTCGGGCGCCGGTCGCCGAAGGAGCGGGCCGCCCTGCTCGGCCGGGCGATCGGGTACGTGCCGCAGGAGCCGATGACCAACCTCGACCCGTGCTACGCGATCGGCCACCAGCTCGCCGAGCCGCTGCGGCGGGTGCACGGGCTGTCGAAGGCCGAGGCTCGGCAGCGGGCCCGGGACGTCCTCGTGCGGGTCGGGATCCAGGACCCCGACCGGGTGCTGAAGGCCTACCCGCACCAGATCTCCGGCGGCATGGCCCAGCGCGTGCTCATCGCCGGGGCGGTCGCCGGGCGGCCGTCGCTGCTGGTCGCCGACGAGCCGACGACCGCGCTCGACGTCACGGTCCAGGCGGAGGTCCTCGAGCTGCTGCGCGAACTGCAGCGCGAGTACGGGATGGCGCTGGTCATCGTGACCCACGACTTCGGGGTCGTGGCCGACATCTGCGACCGCGTCGTCGTCATGAAGGACGGCCGGGTCGTGGAGACCGGCCCGGTCGAGCGGATCTTCCAGCGGCCCGAAGCCCCCTACACCGCGGAGCTGATCGGCGCCTCGCTGGACGACGCCGCCTGCCGCGACGAACTCGACGAAGCGTGTTCCCCGGCCGGGGTGCGCGGAGAGGAAGCCACCCGATGACCGCACTGCTGGAGGTCGACGACCTCGTGGTGGACTACCGGCTGCGCCGCGGCGTCGCCTTCCGCGCGCTGGACGGCGTCTCGCTGTCGGTCGGGCCGGGGGAGTGCGTCGGCCTGGTCGGGGAGAGCGGCTCGGGCAAGTCGACGCTCGGGAAGGCCGTGCTCGGCCTCGCCGGGGTCACCTCCGGCCGGATCACGTTCGCCGGCGGGGACATCACGCACCTGCGCGGCGCCGCCCGCCGCCGGCTGGCCGGCGACGTCCAGGTCGTGTTCCAGGACCCGTACGGCTCGCTGGACCCGACGATGACCGTCGGGGAGGTGCTGGCCGAGCCGCTCGTCGTGGCGGGGACGTCCCGCGCCGAGGCGCGCACGGTCGTGGCCGCGATGCTCGACCGCGTGCGGCTGCCGGCCGGCGCGGTGCACCGGTACCCGAGCGAGTTCTCCGGCGGACAGCGCCAGCGCGTCGCGATCGCGCGGGCCCTGGTGCGCCGCCCGCGGCTGGTCGTTTGCGACGAGCCGGTCAGCGCGCTGGACCTGACCACCCAGGCGGCCATCCTCGACCTGTTCGTCGACCTGCAGCGCGAAACCGGGGTGTCCTACCTGTTCGTCTCGCACGACCTCGGCGTCGTGCGGCGGGTCTGCCACCGGGTTTGCGTGCTGTACCGGGGAAAGATCGTGGAAGCGGGGCCGACCCGCGCGGTGACCGAGGTGCCGGAGCACCCGTACACGCAGCGCCTGCGGCTCGCGTCCCCCGTCGCCGACCCGGCTCGCCAGGCCGAACGCCGCGCCACGTGGCTCAGCCTGCGCGAGCCGGCATGACCTAGAGTCGGTAGCCATGCCGAAGGTCATCGACCACGACGAACGACGCCGCGAAATCGTGGCCGTCGCCAAGAAGCTGATCATCGAAGGCGGCTTCGAGGCGGCGACCATGCGCAGCATCGTCACCGCCGCCGGGTTCGCCAACGGCGCGCTCAAGCACTACTTCGCCAGCAAGGACGAGATCATCGCGGCGACGTTCGAGAGCGTGCTGCGGGAAACCCAGGCGCTGCTGGCCGGTTTGGACCCCGCGCTCGGGCCGGTCGAAGCGTTGCGGGGATTCGTCGAAGGTGCTCTGCCGCTGACCCCGGACCGGATCGCGGCCGGGCGCGTGCTGCTGGCGCTGTGGGACCACTCCGTGGCCAACCCCGGTCTCGCGGCGCAGTACCGCGAGCTGCTGACGAGCTGGCGGGCCGAGCTGTGCCGGCGGCTGGCGGCCGCGCGGGGCAAGGGCGAGCGGACGAACGCGCGCGCGGTCGGCGTGCTCGCGGACGAGATCATCTCGGTGGCCATCGGGGCCACGGTGTCGAGCCTGATGTACCCGGTGGGCTCGCTGGTCGCCCGCTATACCGCCTACGTCGACGGTTTGCTGGCGCGGATCACCGAATGAGCGGTTTTCGTCTACACTTGTAGAATGAAACCTGCGCTCCCCGTCACCCGCACTCCGTCGTCCGGCGTGCCCGCCGGTCCACCCGTCGTGCTGCTGCACGGCTTCGCCTCCAGCGGGGCCGAAGACTGGCCGGCGCGGCGGTGGGCCGGCCCGCTCGCCGAAGCCGGCCGCGAGACCTTCGTCGTGCACCTGCCGGGCCACCGGGACGGACCCGCCGTCGCGGCCGTCGAGGACGTCACGACGGGAGTGGTGCTGCGCCGGCTGGCCGCCGCCGTGCCCGCCGGCGAGGTCGACGTCGTCGGCTACTCCCTCGGCGCCCGGCTGGCGTGGAGCCTGGCGGCCGAGGAGGTGCTGCCGGTGCGCCGGCTGGTGCTCGGCGGCCTGAGCGGGATGGACCCCTTCGCCGCACTCGACCCGGCGGCGCTGCGGGCCGCGGTCCGCACGGGGGCGGCGGAGGACCCGCTGACGGCCGGGATCGCGGGGCTGGTCCGGGCCGGGGACGCGGACTCCTTGCTGCGGCTGGTGGAGGGCTTGGGCCGGGAGCCGTTCGACCCGGCGGCCGCGGTCCCGAAGGTGCCGACGTTGTTCCTGGCGGGTACAGCCGATCCCATGGCAGCGGGCATCGAGACGGTGGCGGGCCGCCTCCCGGACGCCCGGCTGCAGCACGTACCCGGCGACCACCAGGGCGCCCTGGCGTCCGATGAGCTGCGCACGGCCGTGTTCGGCTTCCTCATGGACTGACCACGCTGCTGATCACCGCTGTCCGCGCTTGACAGCCCCCTGCCAGCGCGGTGTGCGCGCCCTGAGGGTGGCCCGCCGCAGGCTGAACCGGTCGCCGAAATCCGGCTGCGGAAGGGGATTTCTCATGCATGACGTGGTGATCGTGGGCGCCGGGCCGGTCGGGCTGTTCCTGGCCTGCGAGCTGGGCCTCGCGGGCTGCTCGGTCCTGGTGCTCGAGCGGGAGCCGGAGCCCGGCGCCCCGTGGCGGACGGCCCCGCTCGGGCGGCGCGGCCTGTTCGCCGCTTCCGTCGCGGCGTTCCACCGGCGCGGGCTGCTGGAGCCGTTGCTGACCGAGGCCGGCCCCGCGTTCGGCGCCGCCGAAGGCGACGACCCGGCTCGGCCGCGCTTCGCGGGGCACTTCGCCGGGATCGTGCTCGACGCGGCCGACGTCGACCTCGCCGCCCTGCCGTTCCGGCTGCCCGGCGCGATGCCGGACGCCGTCATGACCAGCCTCGACACGGTCGAGGCGGTGCTTTCCGAGCGGGCGGCCAAGTTCGGGGTCGAGATCCGCCGCGGGGTCGCCGTGGACGGCCTCACCCAGGACGACGAGCGCGTCGTCGTGCACGCCGCCACGCGGGAGTACCCGGCGCGCTGGGCCGTCGGCTGCGACGGCGGGCGAAGCGCGGTGCGCCGGCTCGCGGGCTTCGAGTTCACCGGCACCGAGCCGCAGTTCACCGGGTACGTCGCGCTCACCACCAGCCCCGACATCGAAAAGCTGAACCCGGGGTTCACCCCGACGCCGCACGGCATGTACATCCGGATGGCCGCGGAAGGTCACATCGGCGTGATGGACTTCGACGGCGGTGCGTTCGACCGCTCGCGGGAAGTCACCCGCGAGCACCTCCAGGAAGTGCTGCGGCGCGTCTCCGGCACCGACGTGACGCTGACGGCGGTCCACCTCGCTTCGAGCTACACCGACCGCGCGATGCAGGCGACGACCTACCGGCGGGGCCGCGTCCTGCTCGCGGGCGACGCCGCGCACCTCGTTTCGCCCCTCGGCGGGCAGGGGCTCAACACCGGCATCGGCGACGCCGCCAACCTGGGCTGGAAGCTCGCGGCGACCCTGCGCGGGCAGGCCCCGGACGGGCTGCTCGACACCTACACCAGCGAGCGCCACCCGGTCGGCGCCTGGGCGCTCGGCTGGACGCGGGCCCAGGTGGCCTCGATGCGGCCGGATCCGCACGCCCAGGCCGTCCAGAGCGTGCTGCGCGACCTGCTCCGGACCCGGAACGGCACGACCTACGTGTTCGAGAAGCTTTCCGGCATGTCGGCCGGCCACGACCTCGGCGACGGCCGTTCGCCGGTCGGCCGCGTCGCACCGGACTTCCGGCTGGACGACGGGACGAGCCTCGCCGACCTGATGCGATACGGCCGGGGCGTCGTCCTCGACTTCAGCGCCGATCGTCGGCTGCGCACTTCCGCGGCGGCTTGGGAAAGCGAGCTGCGGTACGCCGCGGGCACCGCCGAGAACGACCTCGGCCTCGGCGCGGTCCTGGTCCGCCCCGACGGGGTCGTCGCCTGGGCCGGCGCGCACGTGCCCGATCGCGGCTCGTTCGAACGAGCCGCCCGGCACTGGTTCGGCGACGCGAGCGTCTGATGTGGACGGACGGTGGTCAGCCGTGCTCGGTGTCCTCGGCACCGGCCACCCGGTTCGCGTCGGAAGGCGGCCCTGGCGTCGACCGGACCGGTCCTGGTGCCCGTGCTGGTCGAGGCGCCGGCCGCCGGCGTGCGCGTCATGGAACCGGCGCGCGGACAGCTCATGCCGAAGCCCATCTCGCACGACGGACGCGCCGGTGGTGACCGGCCCGGAGAGGCGCCGATGCGCGATCGCCGCCGTACCCACCGCATGGCCGCCGGGTCACTCGCCCCGGGCGGTGTGCGCTGCCCCGCTACGGTGTCGGCTGAAGCTTTGGTCAAGCGAAAGGTGCCCTCCGTGGCGGGAAAACGCGACCTGATCCTCCGGGCCGCTGTCGGCATGATCGCGCGCAACGGCGTCCGTGGGCTGCGTGTCGAGGACGTCGCAGCCGAGGCAGGGGCCTCCACCGGGCTGATCTACTACCACTTCAAGGACCGCGCCGGGCTGCTCACCGCCACCCTCGACCACGTCAACGACCGTGCCGAGCACTACACCACCCGGGCCCTGCCGGAGTCCGACGACCCGCGCGTGCGGCTGGAACAGCGCCTGCTTCTCGAACTGCAGGACGTCGACGAGGTGCGCGAGAACAGCCTGGCCTGGGGTGAGCTGCGCGCCAGTGCCGTGTTCGAGCCCGAGCTGCGGGACCGGCTGGCCGCCGCCAGCAGGCTGTGGGTCGCCGAGATCGCCGAGCTGGTCGCGGCGGCGGGGGAGCACGCGAAGGCCGAGGACGTCGCCGAGCGGCTCACCGCGCTCGTCGAGGGGCTTTCGGAACGATGGCTGTCCGGCACGCTCACCGTGGCCCGGGCCAGGGATCTGCTGGTCGGGGGCGTCGCGGCCGAGCTCGGAGCCTGAGACTCCGGACACGTCACCGAAGGTCCGGCCGGTCTTGATTTGACTGAATTTTCAGTCAGTGTCAGGCTGGGTGGCAGCCACCTCTGCCGACAGGAGCCCGATGCCACCCGAACTCGTCTCCCGCCGTAGCGCGCTCACCGCCGCGCTCGGTTTCGGCGCCGCCGCCCTCGGCGTCACCGGGTGTGGCACTCCCGCATCGCCGGCCGCGCCGGACGCGCCGGCGGTGGACCGCGGTGGCGACGTGGCCGGGCGGACCTTCGGCGCCGAGTGGGAGCGTCACGCCAGGACCATCATGTCGTGGCCGGCGTCGACCGGCATCTGGGGCGAGGACCTGCCTGCCGTCCAGGCCGACATCGCGCGGCTCGCCCAGGCCGTCGCCGAATTCGAAAGCGTCGTCCTGCTGGCCGCGCCCGCCGATGAGGACCGGGTCCGAGCCGCGGTGGGCGCCGAGGTCGAGGTCGTCCCCATCCCGACCGACGATCTGTGGGCCCGCGACACCGCGCCGGTCTTCGTCCAGGACGCCGGGAAGGCGACCGGCGTCGACTTCAACTTCAACGGCTGGGGTGGCAAACAGCGTCACCCCAACGACTCCCGTGTCGCTGCCGCCGTGCTGGAGCGCTACCGCCTCCCACGCGTCGCCGCGCCGCTGATCGCCGAAGGCGGCGCGCTCGAGACCGACGGGCAGGGCACGTTGCTCGTCACCGAAAGCTCGCTCGTCAACGACAACCGCAACCCCGGCAAGGATCGTCGGCAGGTCGAAGCCGACCTCGAGCAGACCTTGGGTGTCCGCAAGGTGATCTGGCTCGCGGGCGTCAAGGGGCAGGACATCACCGACGCTCACGTCGACTGCCTCGTCCGGTACGTCGCACCCGGGGTCGTGCTCTTGGACAAGGCTTTCCCCGGCAGTCCTCCGGACGTCTGGTCCCGTTCCGCCGAGCAGGCCCGCGGCGTCCTCACCGAGGCCACCGACGCCGCCGGGCGGCGGCTCCGGGTCGTCGACCTGCCTCAGCCCGACCCGGACCGGATCACCGGCCGCGGTGAAGCGTTCGTTTCGTCCTACGCGAACTTCTACGTCGCCAACGGCGCGGTGTTCCTGCCGAAGTTCGGCGACGCCGAGTCCGACGACCGGGCCCGCGGGATCCTGGGTGAGCACTTCCCGGGCCGCGAAGTGGTGCTCGTGCCGATCGACGCCATCGCCGCCGGCGGAGGTGGGATCCACTGCTCGACCCACGACATGCCCGGCTGAGCGTCAGGTGAGGGCGGGACCACGCCCGCTTTCCTTGCCAGGCAGGATTTTGACGGCCGCGTCGCTCGACGAGTTCGCCGGTGCCGGCTTCCCGTAGCCGGTCGGCCGGCGGGAGGTGCGGTGGCGCCGGACGCGCGAGCGGGCTTCCCCGGCCGCAGTCCAGGCCGGGGCTCGGCATCCCCCGGATGAGTGATACCGCGGGCATCAATCTCGTTTCGGCACGGCGAAAACGCGGTGTCCAAACCGGACAATCCGTGTCAGGTCACTCGTTCGGCCCTGGCAGCAGGGTGAATTCCCCGCTGCGTGTCCGGAGAAGTTCCGACTTTGGTCGGGTTGACGTCTCGCGCACCCGAGCGCTCGCGGGCAGACCTCCGTGGCCGGAGGGGCAACCGCGCTGCGCCGAGGGCCGGTTTCGGGCCCTTCCGCCTGGCCGTTGATCATGAATGTCCGGTTCTGCCCGACTGTTCGCGTCGCGGTGTCCAGAAGGGAACGAGTCGCGCTACCGGGGGAAAACGTCTTTACGATGATCGTGCTGTCTCCGTCAGGCTTTCACGTCTTCCGGCGTCGGGAGTGCTGAGCGGGGCGATGCCGGGGTCCCGCCGAATCCTTTGTGGACGGTGGTGGCCCGACCCCGTTGCGGCAGGGCAGAACAACGGATTCGAGGAGGCGAACATGGCGGCTCAGAACGGCGCCAAGGTAGACACCGGGATCATGCGCCAAGGCGCTAGCACCATCACCGACACCGGCCAGGGCATCACGGGTGTCAATCGCCAGGTGGACGCCACCATGCAGGAGCTGCTGGGTACCTGGCGCTCGGACGCGGCCGTGGTCTTCCACGAGGCGATGGGCACGTTCGACCGCACCGTGCAGACGATCGTGGACCGGCTGAACACGCTTTCCCAGCACGTCACGACCGGTGCGAACGACTACGACCGCCAGGACGAGGACAACACCTCGAACGTCCGCCAGCAGGCCGCGACCATCGGTGGCCTGCCCGGCTTCTGACCGGTCTCCCCTTATCGGAAAGGAAAACCCCATGGCTCTGGGTCAGTTCACCATCAGCTTCGCGCAGATGGAAGCCACGGTCGGACGCGCGCAGCAGCAGTCGCAGCAGATCACCGAGCTGCTCGACCAGATGAACCGCACCATCACCGCGCAGCGCGAGCACTGGCTCGGCAGCGCGGCCGACGAGTTCCAGTCCACCTACGAGTGGTGCCGCCAGCAGGCGCTGACGCTGCCGCAGTCGCTCGACGCCGCCGGCCGCACGCTGGCGACGGTCAACGAGGGCACGTCGAGCACCGAGAGCGCCAACGCGACGCGGTTCGCGCAGCGCTGACGCCGCACGCCCGGCCGGGGCGCGGTCCTCAGCCGCGTCCCGGCCGGGTCCGTCCGAACGCGACAGACCGGAAAGGACCCCTCCCGCCATGGCCTTCGACCCGGTGGTCTTCGAAACCGCCTCGATCGCGAACCCGAACAACCAGCACAGCGACGCCCCACCGTCGACCGAGGGCGACTTCAACAGCCCCGGCCCCCAGGACCCGGGCGACCAGGGCAACGTCTACATCCCGGTCGGTGACGTCTCCACCGCGCCGCCCGTGCCCGGGGGCGCCGACCACCCCGGCAAGGGCGTCACCGCGGTGAACACCCAGGCGATGCACACGTTCGCGCAGAACCTGCGCACGCTCGCCGACGGCCCGCTGGCCAAGCTGCCGGGCCAGCTCGACACCGTGAACGTCAAGCCGGGCATGTTCGCCACCGCGCACGACAAGATCCTCCAGCCGATCGTCGGCGAGGGTGGCCTGCGCGACTCCACCCGCACCACGGTGCAGGACCTCATCACGGCGATGCACGACGCCGCGGACGCGGTCGACAAGGCGGCCAACGCCTACGACTCCGCCGACGAGGCCAACAAGATGACCACCGACGCCTACAACCAGTACTTCGGGCAGCTGAGCTCGGAGATCACCGGCGCGGGGTCCAAGCAGCACTGATCGACCACGGGCGGGCGGCGAACCAGGGACGGGCGAGCGAGGAACGATGGGCGACGACAACAACACCCACGGGTTCACCCAGGACGACAACGGCGTCTGGCCGGATTCCAGCAGCACGCCGACGAATTCCACCGGCGACCCCGGCAAGGACTTCGACGGCCTGACCTGGAAGCAGATCCAAGCCGCCATCATCGGTGGCGGGTCGATGGCGCCCGGCCAGGACCAGGCCGACCAGGCCTACGGCAACGTGAACTGGCAGTCCCTGCAGACCGCCGCCGGCGTGTTCCAGACGACGCAGCTGAGCCTCGCCGTCGTCGCGGAGGCCATCCAGAAGCAGGCCGAAGCGCTCGCCGGGGAAGACGGCCCGTGGAAGGGCACGGCGGCGACCAACTTCAAGGGCATGATGAACGACATGGCCTCGAAGTTCGAGGGCCTCGTCCACCAGATCAACGACGGCAGCAGCGGCGGCCGCAACATCCCGAACCAGCTGGCCAACTCGGCCGCGTACCTGCAGTGGGCGCAGAACACGTTGCGCTACATCGATTCCTACTACGCCCAGCAGGTCATCGCCCGCGGCAAGGTGCTCAACGACGGGCGCGCCTACATCTCGCAGTTCCCCGAAGCCGTCGAGATGATGACGAACGACATGCGCGCGGTCGGCAACCAGCTGGCCGGCAAGTACCACTCGTTCTCCGTCGCGAGCTACACCGCGCCGCCGCCGGCGACCCCGCCGCCCGGCGCGGACGTCCCGCCGCCCCCGCCGCCGCCCGAGGCGCCGCCGCCCCCGGACATCCCGCCGCCCGCGGA
>NZ_JAMXQV010000054.1 GCF_024703995.1 Amycolatopsis iheyensis
TTCGCCGAGCCGGGCCAGTTCGGCGGCCCGGCCGACGAGCCCGGGCGCCGACGGCCGCCGCGGCTCCCGGTCCGGCCGGGCGAGCAGCCGCCGCAACGCCGCGCGCGTCGCGTCGGCCGGGACGACGCCGAGCTCGCGTTCGAGGACCGACGCGCACCGGTGGTAGGTGCTCACCGCGCCCGCCCGGTCGCCGGCGTCGGCCTGCAGCGCCATCAGCGTCCGGTAGCCGGTCTCTTCCAGCGGCCGCAGCCCGATCCGCCGCCGGGCCGCCGCCAGCGCCGCCTCGGGGTCGCCCGACGGGGTCCGGCAGACGAGGTCGCACAGTTCGACGCACTGGCGTTCCAATTCGGCCCGCGCGGCCAGCACCCAGTCGTCGGCCAGGCCGGGCAGCAGCTCACCCCGGTAGGCGGCGAGCGCGGCGCCGGCGTGGGCGAGCACCACGGCGGGCTCGACGGCGGCCAGCGCGACCCGGCGGGCGACGTCGAACTCCCGCACGTCCACGGTGCTCGACGGGGTGTCCCGCCAGCACAGGTCCTGCCCGGACACGACCAGCGACGCGGGGTCGCCCAGCACCCGGCGCAGCTGGTGCAGCTCGCGGCGCAGGTTGGTCAGCGCCTGGGCGTCGGTGGAGTCCGGCCAGAACAACCCGGCGATCCGCCGCCGCGGCTGCGCGAGGCCGGCGTGCACGACGAGGTGGGCCACGAGCGCGACCGACCGCGGCGACCGCGTCAGCACGGCGCCGGTGGTGTCGTCGGCGATCACCTGCTCGCCGAGGAGGGAGACCCGCAGCATCCCGGCCACGCTAGCGCCGTGCCGGGTTCGCGTGCGGATCTTCACCGGGGAGGGGTTGCGCCGGGGCGTCCGGGTGCGCAGGCTCGACGTCGTGAGCGAGCACGAGTACGACCTCATCGTCATCGGTTCGGGCCCCGGGGGGCAGAAGGCCGCGATCGCCGCGGCGAAGCTGGGCAAACGGGTGGCGGTCGTCGACCGGCACGACATGGTCGGCGGGGTGTGCGTCAACACCGGCACGATCCCGTCCAAGACGCTGCGCGAAGCCGTCCTCTACCTGACCGGCATGAACCAGCGCGAGCTGTACGGCGCTAGCTACCGCGTCAAGCAGGACATCACCATCGCCGACCTGCTGGCGCGCACCCAGCACGTCGTCGGGCGGGAGGTGCAGGTCGTGCGCGCGCAGCTGATGCGCAACCATGTCGACCTCGTCCCCGGCACCGGCTCCTTCGCCGACGCGCACACGGTCGTCGTCGAGAGCAAGCACCCCGGCGACCGGCGGACGCTGAGCGCGGACTACGTCGTGATCGCCACCGGCACCCGCCCGGCGCGGCCCGGGCACGTCGACTTCGACGCCGCCCGCGTGCTCGACTCCGACGAGATCCTGCGGCTCGAGCAGATCCCGTCGTCGCTGGTCGTGGTGGGCGCGGGGGTGATCGGCATCGAGTACGCGTCGATGTTCGCCGCGCTCGGCTCGCGGGTCACCGTGGTCGAGCAGCGCGACCAGATGCTCGACTTCTGCGACCCGGAGATCGTGGAGTCACTGAAATTTCAGCTGCGCGACCTCGGCGTGACGTTCCGCTTCGGCGAGAAGGTCGCGGACGTCGCGGTGTCCGACGACGCGACGATCACCACCCTGGTCAGCGGCAAGCGCATCCCCGCCGACGGGGTGATGTACAGCGCGGGCCGCCAGGGCATGACCGGCGACCTGGCGCTCGACGCGGCGGGCCTGACGGCGGACGAGCGCGGCCGGCTCGTCGTCGACGAGAACTACCGCACCGAGGTCCCGCACATCTACGCGGTGGGCGACGTCATCGGCTTCCCGGCACTGGCGGCGACGTCGATGGACCAGGGCCGGCTGGCGGCCTACCACGCGTTCGGCGAGCCGGCGAACGGCCTGGGCGCGCTGCAGCCGATCGGCATCTACACGATCCCGGAGATCTCGTACGTCGGCTCCACGGAAGCACAGCTGACGTCGTCGTCGGTGCCGTACGAAGTCGGCATCGCGCGCTACCGCGAGCTCGCGCGCGGCCAGATCACCGGCGACAGCTACGGGATGCTGAAGCTGCTGGTGTCCACGACGGACCGGAAACTGCTGGGCGTGCACGTGTTCGGCACCGGCGCGACGGACCTGGTCCACATCGGACAGGCGGTGATGGGCTGCGGGGGCACGGTCGACTACCTCGTGGACGCGGTGTTCAACTACCCGACGCTGTCGGAGGCCTACAAGGTGGCCGCGCTCGACGCGACCAACAAGATCCGCGCCCTGGACCGCTTCTCGTCCTGAACCACCTCAGGAGTCACACCAGCACCACCCGGATTCGCCTGCGGCGAACCGGTTTGACACTCGGCTAGAACATATGTTCGACTGGCGCTGTGCGATGGGATCGGCAGCGAGCAGGGGAGGGTGAGCCGGCACTGCCCGGGCTGGAGGGCCTGGTGCGTTCCGTGCGGTCACCGGAATTCGACGGCGTCACCTTTCACGAGGTGCACGCTCGCTCGGTGCTGAACAAGGTGCCCGCCGGCTCCGGCGTCCCCTTCGGCTGGACGGTGAACCCGTACCGCGGCTGCTCCCACGCCTGCACCTACTGCCTCGAAGGCGGCACCCGGATCCTGATGGCCGACGGCCGCACGAAGGCGTTGTCCGAGCTGAAGGTCGGCGACGAAATCTTCGGCACCCGCGGCCACGGCGCGACCCGGCGCCTGGTGCCCACCCGCGTCGAAGCGCACTGGACCACCCTGCGCGCCGCCTACCGCGTGACGCTCGAAGACGGCACCCGGCTCGTCGCGGGCGGCGACCACCGCTTCCTCACCAGCAAGGGCTGGAAGCACGTCACGGGCAGCAAGTTCGGCGCGGCGCAGCGGCCGCACCTGGAGCCCGGCGCCGAGCTGATCGGCGTCGGCCGGTTCGAGCCGACGCCGGACGAGACGCTCGGCTACCGGGCCGGCTACCTCTGCGGGATGCTGCGCTCCGGCGGGTTCGCCGCGGAGCCGGACGCCGCCGGCCGCGCGCTGGAGTACCTGCCCGACTTCGGCGCGTCCGTCGGGTTCCTGCAGGTCCCGGCCGACCCGGACGCGCACTGGCAGCGCGGGTTCCTCGCCGGCGTCTTCGACCTGGCCGGCGACCACGGCCGCGGCGTCCTGGCGGTGGCGCACGACGAGCCCGAGATCACCGCGGCCTTCGCCGCCGCGCTCACCCGCTTCGGGTTCGCCCACCAGCTCGACGAGGTGCCGAAGTTCCCGTCGCGCCAGGAGGTCCGGGTGCTCGGCGGGGTCGGCGAGGTCCTGCGGTTCCTGCACGTGAGCAACCCGGCGGTGCGCTGGAAGCGTTCGCTGGACGGCGCGGTCATCGGCGCGAGCCGCCGCCGCGTCGAGGAGATCGAGCCGCTGGGCCTGCAGCTGCCGCTGTTCGACATCACGACCGGCACGGGCGACTTCGTGGCCGACGGCATGGTGTCGCACAACTGCTTCGCCCGGAACACGCACACGTACCTCGACTTCGACGCCGGCCACGACTTCGACACCCAGGTGGTGGTCAAGGTCAACGCACCCCAGGTGCTCGGGGCGCAGCTGAAGAAGCCGTCGTGGCGGCGCGAACACGTGGCGATGGGCACGAACACGGACCCGTATCAGCGCGCGGAGGGCCGCTACCGCCTGATGCCGGGGATCATCACGGCGCTGGCCCGCTCCGGCACGCCGCTGTCGGTGCTGACGAAGGGCACGGTCCTGGCGCGAGACCTGCCGCTGCTGCAGGACGTCTCCGCCGACGTGCCGGTGTCGCTGGCGGTGTCGCTCGCGCTGCTGGACGGCGAGCTGCAGCACCGCCTCGAGCCCGGCACACCGAGCCCGCGGGCGCGGCTGGAGCTGATCCGCAAGGCGCGCGACGCGGGGCTGCCGTGCTCGGTGCTGGTGGCGCCGGTGCTCCCGTGGCTGACCGACTCGGCGGAAGCCCTGGACGCGCTGTTCGGGCGGCTGGCCGAGGCCGGCGCGTCGAGCGTCACGGTGATCCCGCTGCACCTGCGCCCGGGCGCCCGCGAGTGGTTCGCCCGCTGGCTGGCCGGCGCGTACCCGGCGCTGGTGCCGCGGTACCGGGAGCTGTACGCGCGGGGGAGTTATGTGGACCGGGCGTACCGCCGGCGGCTGGGGGAGCGGGTGGCGCCGCTGCTGAGACGGCACGGGCTGGCCCCGAAGACGGGCTACGACGCGCGGAGCCCGGAGCCGGCGCCCGAGTTGCCACCGGAGGCACCGGCGGTGGAGCAGCTGCGGCTGCTGTGAGGGGGTGCGGGGGAGCGGAACCGGAGAGGTGAGGGGGGTAGGGCCGGGGGATCGGGGTCGGGAGCGGTGAGGGGGCCGCGGGGAAGTGGAGCTGGGGAGGCGACGAAGGGGCGGGGGTTAGGGCCGGGGAGGTGAGGTGGTGTCGGACCGGCACCGGTCGGGGGAGGGGCGCCGGTCGCGTTCGGCCGTGCGGTTGGGGGAGGGACGACGGCCGCGTTCGGCCATGCGGCCGTGGGAGGGACGACGGCCGCGTTCGGCCATGCGGCCGTGGGAGGGGCGCCAGTCGCGCTCGGCCGTGCGGCCGTGGGCGGCGATCGCTCCGGGTTCGGTCGCCGGCCCTCGCCCGGTCGCTCTCGCCGTGACCGATCGGCGCCCGACCGCTGCCCGAACCCCGCCCGAACCCGCCCGAACCCCTTCGGTTCCGGCCGTGAGGCTGCTGTGACAGCAGGGCATCTCCCCGTCTCCCGCGGTCCTTTGTGGACAACCCCGGCCGCCGGTGCGTGATCATCCGCCGTGCCGCCGTGTGGGTGAAGCCGTCACCCTGAGCGGCTCCCGGGGTCCCGCCGCTCCGCCGTTCGCCGTAGTGACGGCCGTCTTGCGCCGCGTAGTCGGGGGCTTGCGGGAAAATGTCCGATCGTGTCGTTGTCGCCCGGCCTCGCCGACGCCTAACGTCGAAGGGATCGAACCGGAAGGGAGTGGCGGCCATGACGACCTCGCAGACCGACCGGGTCGCGGCCGCCCGGCTCGCGTGGGCCGCCCTGAAACTCACCCGGGCCGGCCGGCACCCCGTCAGCGTCGAGCGGCTGGCCGCGACCGTCGGCGTCGCGCCGGCCGAAGCGCGCCGGCTCGTCGAGCTGATCGGCTTCACCCTGCACCGCGACCTCGTCATCACCGGCCCCGCGCCGCGCGGCGCCCACCACCGGCTCCAGCCCGCCGAAGGCACCCTCGGCGCCGGGCCCGACGGCACCGTCGACATGTTCCTGCTGGCCATCGCCACCGGCGAGCGGGTGCACGCCGCCGCCGTCTGCCCGGTCACCGGGACGCGCATCCGCATCGACCTCAACCCGCAGCTGATCGAGCAGGCCGACCCGCCCTCGGCCGTCGTCGCCGCCGTCGACCTGGGCTTCGGGCTCGAGCGGGCCGACGCGATGGCGTGCGCCGGCCAGCCGTTCTTCGCCTCGCCGTCGGCGGCCGCCAACTGGCTGGTGACCCACCCCGGCGGGCGGATCTACCAGGTCGCCGCCTACCTCGCCCAGGCCCACCGGCTGGTCGCCGCCCTGGAAGCCCGGCCGAAGTACGTGCTCTGACCACCGCGCAAGCCAAGCCTGCCGACGTCCTAAACTGGGTGGTTCGTTAGCCTTTCCGGGCAGCGAGAACCCATGTCGAAGGAGAGCAGTCGCAGTGCTCCGCACTCACAACGCCGGCACCCTGCGTGCCGAGCAGGCCGGACAGACCGTCACCCTCACCGGATGGGTGGCCCGGCGGCGCGATCACGGCGGCGTCATCTTCATCGACCTCCGCGACGCGAGCGGCGTCGCCCAGGTCGTCTTCCGCGAAGGCGAAATGGCCGAGCGCGCGCACGCGCTGCGTTCCGAGTTCTGCGTCAAGATCGTCGGCGAGGTCGCGAAGCGCCCGGAGGGCAACGCGAACGCCGAGATCCCCACCGGCGAGATCGAGGTCCTCGCGACCGAGCTCGAGGTCCTTTCCGAGGCCGCCCCGCTGCCGTTCCCGATCGACGACCGCGTCGACGTCGGTGAAGAGGTCCGCCTCAAGCACCGCTACCTCGACCTGCGCCGCAGCGGCCCGGCCGCGGCCATGCGCCTGCGCAGCGAGGTCAGCCGCGCCGCCCGCGAGGTGCTGCACAGCCAGGACTTCGTCGAGATCGAGACCCCGACGATGACCCGCTCGACGCCCGAAGGCGCGCGCGACTTCGTCATCCCGGCCCGGCTCAAGCCCGGCTCCTGGTACGCGCTGCCGCAGTCGCCGCAGCTGTTCAAGCAGCTGCTCATGGTCGGCGGCATGGAGCGGTACTACCAGATCGCCCGCTGCTACCGGGACGAAGACTTCCGCGCCGACCGCCAGCCGGAGTTCACCCAGCTCGACATCGAGATGAGCTTCGTCGAGCAGGACGACGTCATCGACATCGGCGAGCAGATCGTCTCCGCGCTGTGGAAGCTGATCGGGCACGAGATCCCGCGGCCGATCCCGCGCATCACCTACCACGAGGCGATGGCCAAGTACGGCTCGGACAAGCCGGACCTGCGCTTCGACCTCGAGATCACCGACATGACGGAGTTCTTCGCCGACACGCCGTTCCGCGTGTTCCAGGCGCCCTACGTCGGCGCGGTCGTGATGGCCGGCGGCGCCGACCAGCCGCGCCGTCAGCTCGACGCGTGGCAGGAGTGGGCGAAGCAGCGCGGCGCGCGCGGCCTCGCGTACATCCTGGTGAACGAGGACGGCACCCTCGGCGGCCCGGTCGCGAAGAACCTGTCCGAGACCGAGCGCGAGAACGTCGCCAAGGCGGCGGGCGCCAAAGTCGGCGACTGCATCTTCTTCGCCGCCGGCAAGGCCGCCTCGACGCAGCCGCTGCTCGGCGCCGCCCGCGACGAGATTGGCAAGCGCCTCGGCCTGATCGACGAAGACGCCTGGTCGTTCGTGTGGGTCGTCGACGCGCCGCTGTTCGCGCCGGTCGAGGACATCGGCGACGACGTCGCGGTCGGCTCCGGCAAGTGGACCGCGGTGCACCACGCGTTCACGTCGCCGACCCCGGAGTGGATCGACAAGTTCGAGCAGGACCCGGGCAACGCGCTGGCCTACGCCTACGACATCGTCTGCAACGGCAACGAGATCGGCGGCGGGTCGATCCGTATCCACCGCGGTGACGTCCAGAAGCGCGTCTTCAGCCTGATGGGCCTCGGCGAAGAGGAAGCGCAGGAGAAGTTCGGCTTCCTGCTCGACGCCTTCGCCTTCGGCCCGCCGCCGCACGGCGGGATCGCGTTCGGCTGGGACCGGATCGTCATGCTGCTGGCGAAGGCCGACTCGCTGCGTGACGTGATCGCGTTCCCGAAGACCGGCGGCGGCTACGACCCGCTGACCGCGGCGCCGGCGCCGATCACGGCGCAGCAGCGCAAGGAAGCCGGCATCGACGCGAAGCCGGCTCCCGCCCCGCAGAGCTAGTGCTGCACCTGAGGGCCGTGTGCCCGCCGGAGAAGACCGCCGAGGCGCTCGAAGTCCTGCGGGCCCACCCCGGGACGGCGCACCTGGTGGTGCACCGCGGTGCCGCCGTCTCGCCCGAGGGTGACCTGGTCGAGGCCGACATCGCCCGCGAGGCGGCGGACGAGATCGTGGCCGCGTTGTGCGGCCTCGAGCTCGACCACAGCGGCGGGATCACCCTGGAGGCGCTCGACACGGCGCTGTCCGACGCCGCCGACGCGGCGGAAGAGGCGGCGCCCGGCGAAGGCGCGGACGCCGTCGTGTGGGAGGAGCTCCTCGCCCGCACCGGCGAGGAGTCGCGGCTCAACGTGACCTTCCTGGCGTTCCTGACGATCGCCTGCCTGCTGGCGGCGGTCGGCGTGCTGACGGACTCCGCGGTGACGATCGTCGGCGCGATGGTCGTCGGCCCGGAGTTCGGGCCGCTCGCCGCGCTCGCCGTCGGCCTGGTGCTGCGCCGCTGGGACCTCGTCCGGCTCGCGGGCGGGGCGCTGGGCGTCGGCTTCCCGCTGGCCATGGTCGTGACGCTGGGCGGTGCGCTGCTCGTCCGCGTCACCGACGTGTTCGGTGAGAAGGCGTTCGAGCTGAAGCAGCACAGCGAGGTCGACTTCGTCTTCTCCGTCGGGGTGCCTTCGCTCGTGGTGGCGATGCTCGCCGGCGCGGCCGGGATGCTCGCCATGACCTCGGCGAAGTCGGCCGCGCTCGTGGGCGTCTTCATCTCCGTGACCACGGTGCCGGCCGCGGGGTACGCGGTGGTCGCCGCGGTGGCGGGGGAGTGGAGCCGGTGCGTCCAATCGGTGGGTCAGCTGCTCGTGAACCTTCTCGGAATCGTTGCAGCTGCGGCCATTGTGTTGATCGTGCGCCGGAATGGGCAACGTTCACCGGTGGGGATGCGTCCGCTTTCACGGGGATGAACCCCGTCCGGACCGGGGATCCTTCTTGTCCGGATGTCAGTAGTCATGGTTGCTCAGTCACGAGTAGGGTCGGTGACAATGACAGTCGACACCTCCTCCACCGGCGACGCTGGGGTCGGGGCAGGAGCCGAGCACCTCGCCGTCGCCGCGGCGGTCGCGGCGGGCGAGTCCGTTCTCTCGCGCCGGTTCGGCAGTGCGATCACGCTGGTCGCGCCCGAAGACCTGGCGGGGAGCGGGCCGGCCACGGTGGTACGCGCCAGGGTCGTGTCGTCGTCGTTCGCGCTGCCGCGGACGCTGGTGATCAAGCACTACCCGGACGAGCCCGAGGCGGGATCAGCCGACCCGTTCGCGCAGGAGGCGGTCAGCTACCAGCTGTTCACCGCGCTCGCGCCGGGCGAGCGGATGTGCCCGGAGCTGCTGGCCCACGACGGCCGCGACCGCGTGCTGGTGCTGGAGGACCTCGGCCGCACGCCGACACTGGAGGACAAGCTCTACGCGCGCGACTCCCGCGCGGCCGAGCGCGCGCTGCTGTCGTGGGCCCGGTCGCTGGGCCGGCTGCACGCGAACACCGCGGGCCGCGAAGCCGACTTCAACGCGCTGCTGAGGCGCCTCGGCGGCCCGGTCGCCGGGCACACCGGTGACGTCGACGAGGTGTGCGCGCGGGTGCCGGTGGTGATCCAGGAGCGCCTGGGCATCCCGGTGCCGGAAACGGTGCTCACGCAGGTGGCGGAGGCACTGGAGCAGTCCCGGTCGGCGGGCTTCCGCGCGTTCAGCCCGGTGGAGCTGAGCCCGGACAACAACCTGGTGACGGGCGAGGGCGTGCGCTTCCTCGACTTCGAGTACGGCTGTGTGCGGTCGGTACTGGTGGACGCGGCCCACCTCCGGTTGCCGTTCGCGAGCTGGCCGGACGCGCTGGCGCTGCCGGCGGGCATGAGCGAGGCGATGGTCGCGGCCTGGCGCGCCGAGGTGGTGGGCGTCTGGCCGGCGTTCGCGGACGACGAGGTCCTGGCCGGCCACCTGACGACGAGCGAGCTGCTGCGGGTCTGGCTGATCACGGGCGAAGAGCTGGGCAGGCTGGACCTGTCCCGCCACGCACCACCGGTGAGCCGCGAGTCGGCGTTGGTGACGTGGTGGCGTGATCTGGCGAAGCACGCGGGGTACGTGCGGATGACGGCGGTGTCGGAGTTCGCGGCCCGAGTGGCGGCGGCGCTGGCCGCGCGGCTGGGTCCGCACGCGGACCTGGCGTTCTACCCCGCTTTCCGCTGACCCCAAGCGCCCCAATGTGGCATTGGGTGCGTTGGGCGCACCGAACGCCACATTGAGTGCGTTGAGCGCACCGAACGCCACATTGGGTGCGTTGGACGCACCCAACGCCACATTGGGGCGCTTGAGAACCGGCCCCGAACAGGACATTTCCGGCCCAGGTGAAGCGAGCGTCAAGAATTAGGCCCGCGGTCGAAGACGCGTTACCTCGTCCTCACCGGGCGTGAGTCTCCGTGGCCGATGGTCGGGGACGTGACCGTGATCAGCGCCGAAGTCACTCCCGAACCCGCCCGGCCCGCCCTCGTCGCCCTGCCGCCGCTCCGGCGTGCCGAGCGGCTCGTCGTGCTCGGGGACTCCACCGCCGTCGGGCTGGGGGACCCCTTGCCCCGGCGTGGGGGCTGGCGTGGGGTCGGCCCCCTGGTCGCCGCCGCGCTCGGGGTCGATCCCGACGGCTACCTGAACCCCTCCTTCACCGGGGCCCGGATGCGGTGCGTGCTCACCGAGCAGGTGCCCGCCGCCGTCGCGCACCGGCCCGACGTCGCCCTGCTCGTCGCCGGCATGAACGACACCCTCCGGCCCGACTTCGACGCCGCCCGCATCGCCGCCGACCTCACCGAGGTCATCCACCGGCTGCGCGACGCCGGGACCACCGTCGTGCCGGTGCGGTTCCACGACCACAGCAAGGTCTTCCGCCTGCCGCCGTCGCTCAAGCGGGCCCTGAGCGCCCGGGTCGCCGAGCTGAACGCCGCCATCGACGACGTCGTCGCCCGCGAAGGCGTGCCCTGCCTCGACCTCGACCGCCTGCCCGGCGCCTACGACCTGACGTCGTGGAGCGTCGACCGGCTGCACCCCTCCGAACTCGGCCACCGCATGCTCGCCGACGGCTTCACCGGCCTCCTCGGCGAAGCCGGCTTCGCGGTGCCGGAGCCGGTGAGCCTCACCTGCAGCGGCGGGGTCGAGCCGAGCGCCACGGGGCACGCGGGGTGGTTGGTGCTCAAGGGCATCCCGTGGCTCTGGCGCCGCGGCCGCGAGTTCCTGCCCTACGCCGCGGTGATCATGTGGAACTCGTTCCGCGGGACGGAGCGCTGAACACCCGCAGCGCTTCGGCGTCCGAAGCCGGGTTGCGCACGAAGAAGTCCGCCCACTCCTCGATGCCGGGGTAGGCGGACCGCCGCGCGAGGAACAAGCACGCCGCTTCGACGTCGTACTCCGTGCGCCGCAGCTGGACGCCGTCGCCGAGCAACGCCCAGTGCGCGCCGCTCGCGCCGTACGGCATCCCGACGCTGCCGGGGTTCACCACCAGCCGCCGATCGGCCAGCCGGACGAACGGCATGTGCGTGTGCCCGCACACGACTGTCGACGCGGTGACGCCGGCCAGGACTTCGGCCCACCGCGAGAGCGGGCTGTCGACGAGCACGATCTCCGTGTCGTCGCGCGGGGTCGCGTGGCAGAACAAGAACTCACCGAGCGACACCGTCAGCGGCAGGGCGTCGAGCACCGGGAGGTCCGCGGGCCGCAGCTGCCGTGCCGCCCACGGGAAGATCGGGTCCGGGACGAAGTCGCCTTCGCCACGTGCCGACGCCGCCAGCTCACGGTCGGCGTTGCCCCGCACCCAGACCGCCCGCGAACCCAGCTCTTGCAGCCGTTCCAGCGTTTCCACCGGCATCGGGCCCGCCAGCATGTCCCCGAGCAGCACGATGTTCTCCGCCGCCCGCACGTCCGGCTCGGCCAGCACGGCCTCCAGCGCGGGCAGGACACCGTGGATGTCGGACAGGACCGCGATCGTCATCGGACCACCATCGCCGCGCGGCCGCGCCCCGGGCGAGGGATTTCGCCCAGGGCGCAACCGGTTCACGCCGTGGTGAGCGGCAGCTCCCGCACCCCGGTCATGTTCGGGTTGATCTGGAACTTCGGCGGCTCACCCGGGATCGTGCGCAGCGCCGGGTAGCGGTCGAACAGGATGTTCAGCGCCACCCGGCCCTCCAGCCGGGCGAGCGGCGCCCCGATGCAGAAGTGGATCCCGCGGCCGAACGCCAGGTGCGGGTTGGGATCGCGCAGCGGGTCGAAGGTGTCCGGTTCGGCGAAGACGCGGTCGTCGCGGTTGGCCGCCGCGACCCAGATCATCAGCATCTGGTCCGCGGGCACGGTCGAGCCGCCCAGCTCCACCTCCCGCGTGGTCGTGCGGGCCACCGCCGCGAACGGCGACAGGTACCGCAGCGACTCCTCGATCGCCGGCGGCACCAGCGACCGGTCGGCGCGCACGCGCTCGTCCCACTCCGGGTGCGTGTCCAGGCACAGCACCGCGTTGCCGAGCAGCATCGTGGTGGTGATGTGCCCGGCCAGCAGCAGGACGTTGGCGAAGTTGACGACCTCGTTGCGGGTCAGCTTCTCGCCGTCGACCTCGGCTTCGACGAGCTTCGTCAGCAGGTCCTCGCGGGGCTGCTTCCGCCGTTCGTCGACGTGCTTGCCGAGGTACTCGACGAGCGACTTCTGGCCCTCCAAGGACTTCTTGACCGACTCCTGCCGCCCCTCGGTCTGCTCCTTCAGCGAGAACTGCTCCGAGGAGTCGAAGAGCTTGTCCACCCAGCCCTTGAACAGGTGCCGGTCGCTCGCGGGGACCCCCAGCAGCTCCGCGATGACGATCACCGGCAACGGGTAGGCGAGGTCTTCGACCAGCTCGAGCCGGCCGGAAGAGCCGGCCGCGTCGAGCATCTCGTTCGTCACCGCGGCGATGCGCGGCTCGAGGTCGGCGACGACCTTCGGCGTGAACGCCCGGCTGACGAGCTTGCGCATCTTGTTGTGCAGCGGCGGGTCCAGCTGCAGCAGGTTGCCCGCCGACATCGCCTCCAGGTCGACGCCCTGGTCTTCCAGCATCTCCTTCGGGATCACCCGGGTGGTGTCCGAGGAGTACGTCGCCGGGTCGCGCAGCACCTCCTCGGCCTCCGGGTGCCCGTAGACGTTCCAGAACCCGAGGTCGGCCGCGTGGTGCACGCGCTGTTCGGGCTGCTTCCCCCGCAGCCAGAACTGGGATTCGTGCAGTCCCCAGGTGTCCGCTTGTGTGGTGGTCATGTCCGCCCCTTCTTTCCCCTGTGTGGCCCCGGCTCAGCCGGGCGCCTTGGTGGGATCGTGTGCGTAGATCCCGTTGCGGTAGCCGGAGACGAGCTCCTCGAGCGCCGAGCTCAGCTCCGCCGCCACCTCCGCGACGGCCAGGGCGTCGGGCTCCCCGGCCGGTTCGAACGCCGTGCGGATCAGGTGGGCGAGAACCGCCGCCTTCTCCGCCAGCGGAATGCCCTCGAACTCGGCGGAAAGCGTGTCGCCGAGGTAGAACCCGAGCGTCGCGGTCTGGAGCGCGTAGCTCAGGTTCGGCACGTCCGAGCGGATCAGCCCGTGCCGGAGCATCGTCTCCTCGAACCGCGCGCGCAGCTGGTCCTGCTGCTCGCGCAGGGCGAGGTCGCCGAGCGAGCCGAACATGTCGGCGTTGCCGCGCAGCATCGCCATGACCAGCGGCCGCTGGTGGGTGATCAGGAACGACGCCGAGATCATCCGGTGCGGGAGGATCGTCGCCGGCTCGGCCTTGATGCTTCCCAGGATCTCGTCGGTCAGGTCGGCCGACTCGCGCATCATCAGCGCCTGGAACAGCAGTTCCTTGTTGCGCCAGTGCAGGTAGACGGTGCCCTTGCCGATGCCGACCGCGCGCGCGATGTCGTCCACGGCCACCTTGCGGTAGCCCATGCGCAGCAGCAGCTCACCCGCCGCGTCCAGGATGCGGTCGGCGCGCTCGCGGTTGGGATGGCTCATGCGTCTCCACCTGCTGCTTTCGTCGATCCTTTGACCTATTGACCGGAATCGCACTTTCGGTCAACCAGTCATCACGACGGTAGCGCGGGTGCGCCGACCACGGCAAGGGTTCTGTCGGTGGCGTCGGTTAACGTCATCCGTGTGGCACAGGACGAGCTCTTCACCGTGAACGCCGACGTGGCGCCCCCGCCCGAGCGGACGACGTCGAACGCGGCCGAGACCCAGGCGGACCCGGCCAGCTCGCCGCTGGCCGTGCGGATGCGGCCGCGCTCGCTCGACGAGGTCGTCGGCCAGCAGCACCTGCTGCGCGAAGGCGCTCCGCTGCGGCGGCTGGTCGAAGGCGCCGCGCCGGCGTCGGTGCTGCTCTACGGCCCGCCCGGCACGGGCAAGACGACGCTGGCCAACCTGGTCTCGATCGCCACCGGCCGCCGGTTCGTCGCGATGTCGGCGCTTTCGGCCGGCGTCAAGGAGGTCCGCGGGGTCATCGAGGAGGCGCGGCGGCGCCGCCAGTACAACACCGAGAACACCGTGCTGTTCATCGACGAGGTGCACCGGTTCTCCAAGACCCAGCAGGACGCGCTGCTGGGGGCGGTCGAGGACCGCACCGTGCTGCTGGTCGCGGCGACCACCGAGAACCCGTCGTTCTCCGTCGTCTCGCCGTTGCTGTCGCGTTCGCTCGTGCTGCAGCTGCGGCCGCTGACCGACGACGACATCACGCAGCTGCTCGAGCGCGCGCTGGCCGACGAACGTGGCCTCGGCGGCGAGCTGACGCTGACCGAAGACGCGCGCGCCCACCTCGTCCGGCTCGCGGGCGGGGACGCGCGCCGCGCGCTCACCGCGTTGGAGGCGGCGGCCGACGCGGCGTCGGCCACCGAGGCGAAGACGATCGACCTGCCCATCGTCGAGTCCACTGTGGACAAGGCGGCGGTGCGCTACGACCGCGACGGCGACCAGCACTACGACGTGATCAGCGCGTTCATCAAGTCGATCCGCGGGTCCGATGTGGACGCCGCGCTGCACTACCTGGCCCGGATGATCGAGGCGGGGGAGGATCCGCGGTTCCTCGCGCGGCGGCTGGTCGTGCACGCCAGCGAGGACATCGGGATGGCCGACCCGACGGCCCTGCAGGCGGCGGTCGCGGCGTCGCACGCCGTCCAGTTCATCGGCATGCCCGAGGGGCGGCTGGCGCTGGCGCAGGCGACGATCCACCTGGCCACCGCGCCGAAGTCGAACTCGGTCATCACCGGCATCGACGCCGCGCTGGCCGACGTCCGCGGCGGCCTCGCCGGCACCGTCCCGCCCCACCTGCGCGATGGGCACTACGCGGGCGCGAAGAAGCTCGGCAACGCCCAGGGCTACCGCTACCCGCACAACGTCCCCGAAGGCGTGCTGGCGCAGCAGTACCCGCCCGACGAGCTGGTCGGCAAGGACTACTACGAGCCCACCCAGCGCGGCGCCGAGCGGCCGCTGGCCGAGCGCGTGCCCAAGCTGCGCCGGACCATCCGCGGTGAACGGTGACCACGGCCGGACGATCGCCGGGAAACTGATCACCACCCGGGCCGGGAACGGCAAGATCATCGGGTTTCGTAAGCTTCGCGCCTCGGGGTGACCCGAAACCCGGGTCCCGGCGACGACAGGAGGCGTACCCGTGCCCGCAAGGCTGCAGTGCATCGTCCTGGACTGCCCGGAACCGGTCGTGCTCGCCGGCTTCTACCAGGCCCTGCTCGGCGGCGAGGTCGACCGGCCGGACCCGCGGTGGCGGGTCGACGAGGACTTCGCGACCCTCCACCTCGACGGGCTCGTCCTGGGGTTCCAGCGGGTGCCGGACCACCGGCCGCCGCAGTGGCCGGACCCGGCCCACCCCCAGCAGTTCCACCTCGACTTCGAGGTCGACGACATGCGGGTGACCCACCACCTGGTCCTCATCCATGGCGGCAGGCTGCTCGACCCGGACCCCGACGGCCGCGGCTGGCGCGTCTACGCCGACCCGGCGGGGCACCCGTTCTGCCTGCTCGGCGACTACTGACCGCACTGCGGAACGGCCGGGCGTCGGTCACGATGGGCCCATGAGCGTCGCGTTTCTGGGAACCGGGATCATGGGTGCGCCGATGGCGGCCAACCTTGCCAAGGCAGGCCTCGAGGTCCGGGTCTGGAACCGCACCAGGGCCAAGGCCGAGCCCCTCGCCGACGTCGCGACGGTGGCCGGGTCGCCCGCCGCGGCGGCCGAGGGCGCGGACATCCTGGTGACGATGCTCGCCGACGGGCCTGCCGTGGCCGAGGCGTTCGAAGCCGCTTCGCCCGCTTCGGGCACGTTGTGGCTGCAGATGAGCACGGTCGGCCTCGAGTGGACCGATCGCCTCGGGGAGCTGGCCGGCGAGGCCGGTGTCGTCTTCGTCGACGCGCCGGTGCTGGGCACCCGTCAGCCCGCGGAGCAGGCACAGCTGCAGGTCCTGGCCTCCGGGCCCGAGGAAGCCCGCCCCGCCGCGACCCCGGTGTTCGACGCGGTCGCCGTCAAGACGCAGTGGCTCGGCCCGGCCGGCCAGGGGAGCCGGCTGAAGCTGGTGCTCAACGCGTGGGTGCTCGCGCTGACCAACGGCACGGCCGAGAGCCTGGGCCTGGCCCGCGCGCTGGGCCTCGACCCGGCGCTGTTCCTGGAGACGATCAAGGGCGGCGGCCTCGACGTCGGGTACGCGCACGCGAAGGGCGCGTCGATGCTCTCCGGCGAGTACCCGCCGGCGTTCCCCGCCGGGCTGGCGGCCAAGGACGCCCGGCTGGTGGTGGCGGCCGCGGGCGACGCCGTCGACGTCGCGGGCGCCCGCGCGGTGCTGGCCCACCTCGAAACGGCGGTGGACGCCGGCCACGGGGACGAGGACATGGCCGCGCTCTACCGCGCCGTCGTCAAAGACTCCTGAATCGCCGGTGGGGGCGAGCAGCAACCGGTGAAATCGGAAAATCCGTGGTTTCCGAAGTGTGCTCGCGCAAAACTGGACACAAAAGTGGACATAGTTGCCGATCTGGCCAAAGGTAGGCCGACTCCTGAGCGGTAGGTAACCGTTGCTACACAAGTCATTCGGCCGTGACCGTGGTCGGATCGGCAAAAGTCGGCACAGCATGAATTATCGCCCAAGCGGGTGAAGTGTGCGTTTCGGCGCGCAATCGGGCGCCCCCGGTCGACTACTGGGCATGGTGCTTCCCGGAACCGGATTCCGCCGCCGACCGCGGTTGTGCGATCCGTCCGGGAACGCGCCGCAATTCGGTTGTCGCGGGCGAAAGGCAATCCGGGCGTGGGCATTGAACGGCACGGGAAAAGCGATCGGAAGCTGCTCGAGAAGAACTTCGAGCGGAGCTACCCGGACTTGCGGGCCAAAGTGCTCCGGTACGTCGGCTCCCGCGCGGGCGGGCTCGACTGCGAAGACATCGCCGACGCGGTGCTCGAGCGGCTGTGGAAGCGGCTGTGCCGCACCGGTCCCGCGGTCCGGGACCCCGAAGCGATGGCGATCGCCATCGCCGCGAACGTCGTGAAGGACGCCTTGAAGAAGATCCGTCCGCTCTACACCGACGACGTCGCCGGGATCGCCGCCGGCTTCGGGTTCGCCGACGGCGGCCACGAGGACCGCCTCGACCTGCTCACGGCGATCGAAGCCTTGGCGCCCCCGCTGCGCGAGGCGCTGAAGCTGGTCGTCCTCGACGACCAGCCGGTCGCGCGGGCCGCCCGGATCCTCGGCGTGGACCGGGGTGTCGTGGAACGCCGGCTCGCGAAGGCGCTCTGCGAGCTGCGGCGGCGGCTGGCCACGGATTCGCTCACCGGCTCGGCGTAGGAGACGGCCGGGAGCGGGATGGAAAGCGGGAGGGTGCAGTGAAGATTCCACGGTGGTCCAGTACGGGGGAGGCCGACGTGCACGCCGGTGATCTGGAGGCTCGGCTGGCCGACCTCCGCGACGCGATGTACCAGGCCTCCTACGCGCGCAACGATCCGGCGCGACAACGCAGGTTCCTGACGAGCTTGTTCGAGTCGACGGGTGACTCGGACGCCTCGTTCATCTCCGTCGTCGAAGCGAGGGGGTACGAGGACGAGCCGCGGTTCGCCGCCCGCCCGGCCGAACCGGGCGGGTGGTGGACCGCGCTGAGAAAGCGCCGGTACCTCATCGGCGCCGTGGCGGCCGGCGTCGTGCTGGTCGTGGCCGCGTGCTCGCTGCTGATCCACTCGGTGAAATCCGACAGCGTGGCCGCGATGACCGGGTTTCCGGCGAAACTCCGGGTCGGCCTGCTCGACGTGGTCGACACGGCGCCGTTCTACCGGGCGGTGGACCAAGGGTATTTCCGGGACGAGAAACTGGACGTCGAAATCGTCAAGGTCCGCGGCGGGCCCGACGCCGTCCGGGAGCTCGCCGACGGCCGGATAGACATCGCGTTCACCAGCTACCCCGGCGCGTTCACCGCGCAGGCGCAGCACATCGCGGACCTCCGGATCGCCGCCGCCGCGTACACCGCGCGCAACAGCCACCTGATGCTGATGGGGCCGGCCGACGGGTCGTTCACCCACGGCTACCAGGCACCCGGCAAGCGCATCGCGGTGACCGCCACCGGCTCGATCTCGGACATCGGCACCAGCCTGGCGCTGCGCGAGGCCAACGTCGACCCGAAGTCGATCAGCTGGGTGTCGCTGTCGATGGACGACATGATCGGCGCGCTGAGCCGGGGTGACGTCGACGGCGCGGTGATGGCCGAGCCGTACGTGACGCGAGCGGAGCGGCTCGGGGCGATCCCGGTGCTCGACGTGACCCTTGGCCGCACGGCGTTCCTGCCGCTCTCGGGCTGGTTCGTCACGGCGGACCAGGTGCGGGCGTACCCGGAGGCCGTCCAGGCCTTCCAGCGGGCGCTGGCCCGCGGGACCGCCGACGTGCAGCGGCGTGACGAACGGGACTCCGTGCTGGTCAAGTACCTGGGCGTGGACCCGGCGTACGTGGACGACGTCCGGATCGCGACCTACCCCCTCGAGGTCGACGTGTCCGAGCTGCGGAAGGTCGTGGACCTGATGCGGAACAACGGGTTCCTCGCGGCCCCGGTCGACGTCGGGCGGATGCTGATCCACTGGCCGAACGGCTGACGCCGCCGTGCCGGTCTTCGTCGCCTACGCACACGACGGGAAAGGCAAGGTCGTCGCGCCCGCGCTCGTGGTGGCGCTGCGGCGACGCGGCATCGAGGTGATCTGGGACGGCGACCCGGAGAACCGCGCCACGATGTCGCAACCGGCCTGGATGATGCGCGGGATCCAGCGGAACCTGGTCGTCTGCGTGCTCTCGGACGAGTTCGTGACGCACTTCGGGCGCACCGAACCGGCTTCGGTGCGCCGGGGCGTCAGGTTCGAAAGCTTCCTGATCATCCAGAAGTTCTACGCCCACGACAGCGCCGCGCACTGCCCGATCGTGCCGGTCGCGGACCCGGGCTTCGCGGCGGAGCGGGCGCCCGGGATCCTCGCGGGCATCCCGCTCAGCCGCTTCGACGCCGCCACCGAGGCCGGCGCCGACGAGATCGCCGGGCGGCTGCGGTTCCTCGAGTCGAGGGTGCCGCCGGCGCCGCCGCCCCGGGAGCTGTCGGACATCGTCAGCGACCTGGAGGCCGACGACGTCGAGGCGGGCGGCGGCCCCGACCTGGTCCGGGAGTGGCTCGGCTGCGTCGCCGGGACGCCGGTCGAGGCGAGCGAGTTCGTCGGCACCCTGCCGGCGGTCGAGCACGTCCTGCGGGCGGCCGACGGCGGCGGGCTGGCGCAGGAGCTGGTGGACCGGTGCATCGCGGTGGTCAACACGACCCAGTCCGGGTTGTGCGACCCCAGCGCGAAGGCGAAGGCGCTGATCGTCGGCCTCGCCTGGCTCCTGCGCCGCCGCCGCGAGCTGACGCTGGCGTCGAAGGTCGTGCACGAGGCCGTGGAGCTCGCGACCGCGGCCGGCGACCACGTGACGGCGGCGCTGGGCCGCGCGTGCCTCGGGCACATCCACCGCGAGCTCGCCGAGGACGCGACGGGACGGTCGCGGCTGAAGCACCTCCGGATCGCCGAGGAGAGCGTCCGCGGGGCGGCCGCGCTGCTCGCGAGGGCGGGGGACCGGAGCGGTCGCCTGGCGGCCTGCCACCACGTGCTCGCGCACGTGCACTGGACCCGGTACCAGCTGCTCGGCGAGCGGCCAGCCTTGCGCGCGGCCGACCGCCTGGCGGAACGCGCGGCGCGGCAGCTGCTCGCGGCGGGCACGGACGTCCAGCACGAGCTGCTGCTCCTGCGCGCCGAGATCGCGGTGGCGCGCGGGGAGCTGCTGCGCGCGAGCGCGCTGGCCGGGCGCGTCACGGCGGTGCTGGCCGGCCAGCCGACCGACACGACGTCCTTCGCCGGCCTCGCCGGCCGGGCCCACCTGGTGTCGGCCGAGGTGCGCCGCCACGACGCGCCGCCGACGGCGGTCCGGCACGCGGAGGAGGCGTTGAAGATCTTCGACCGGGCGGGCCTGACCCGGCACGCGGACCGCAGCCGGTGGTTCCTGGTCGCGCTCCGGCCGGAGGCGTCCCGGCTCAGCCGCCGTGAGGTCGCCCGGCTGGAGCGCTGGTGCCGCGAGCCGGGGATCCGGCTGAGGGCGGTGGCGGAGCGGCGGCGCCGGCTGGACCAGCGGGTGCGGCCACGGGCGACGGCGCGGGGGGAGTGGCGGGACATCCTGCGGGAGGTGGGTGAGGGGTAGGCGGCTGGTCGGGCGGTGAGCCGGGGACTTGGTTGCGGGTGGTGGCGCCGGGTGGATCGGCAGGAGGTGGGTGAGGGGGCCGGCTGGTCGGGCAGTGAGCCGGATCAGCGAGAGGTCGGTGACGGCTGACCCGGCAGGAGGGTCGCGAGCCGGTCGACGCCCAGGCCGCTCGTCATCAACCGCTCCTTCGCGTTCCCCAGCAGCTTCCGCGTCCACGGCGTGAAACCGCCGTCGCCGACCTCGGCCAGGGAGCCGCCGAAAGCCGCGTACACCTTGAAACACAGCCCCTCGTAATACCCGCCTCGGCCGCCTTCGCGGTCCGGGAACGGGTGGACCGGCACGTCCAGCCCGTCGAGCAGGTCCTCGAACCGCGGGTCCAGCACCGTCACCCCGAGCGAAACCTCGGTCGCGCCCAGCGCGCGGCACCCCGCGACCACCAGCCGCGCGTGCTCGGCCAGCGCGTCCCGCTCGAACCCGAGGTTGCCGGTGTCCCGGCCCGCTGTCACGGCCCCGAACAGCGAGAAGTGCGCGTACAACCCCGCGGCGACCCGCTGGGCGCGCACCACCCGCTGCACCGTCGCCAGCCGGACCACTTCGCCCGACGCGCGGCGCGCGGCGGCCGCCAAGGCCAGGCCCGCCGTCGGGTCCGCGGCGACCTCGGTGCCGCGGCCGGTCGGAACCACCCGGTGCTGGGCCAGCCCGGTCACCACCGACTGCGTGCCGAGCGGGACCAGCGGCGAAAGCGTGACCGGCTCGAACGACACCGCCGCGCCGATGAGCGCGTCCTCGATGCGCCGCAGCAACGCGAACGGCAGCGGGCTCGGCGCGGCGAAGCGGTCTTCGCGGTGGCGGCGCAGCACGTCCGCAGCGCTCAGCCGGGCCGCGCGGCGCCGCGCCACCTCCAGCTGGACCGTGGTCAGGTCCGCACCCGGCAACGCCGTCAGCACGTCGGCCGCCGCGCCGCCGGGGCCGGAGAGAGCCCTGAACGCATCGTGTCCCATCGCCCAGGTGTACCGCCTTGCGACCAGGCAAGGCGACGCGTTTTCCGGCCCGCGCGGGGTGACACGGTCGGGGACCCGGCCAGGCGGTAACCTCACCAGCACCCGAAACCCGTTGATCCGAGGAGGGCCCGTGTCGGCAGGGCAGATCGCCGCGTTGATCGCCGCAGGAGCATTCGTGGTGCTGGTCGTCCTGCTGGCGATCCCGCTGATCAAGCTCGGCAAGACGCTGGACGCGGCCACCGAGGCGATCGAGCGCACCAACAGCAACACCGACCCGCTGCTGATCGGCGCGAACCAGACGATCACGCACGTGAACACCCAGCTGGAGCGCGTCGACGGCATCACGTCGAACGCCCAGGCCGTCACCGGGAACGTGTCGGCGCTGACGTCGGTGTTCACCGCCACCCTCGGCGGCCCGCTGGTCAAGACCGCGGCGCTGTCCTACGGCCTGTCCAAGGCGATCCGGGCGCGCAAGAAGAAGAGCGCCCTGAAGGCCGCGAAGAAGGCGGGCAAGTGAAGCGGCTGTTCTGGCTCGGCGTCGGGGTGGTCGCGGGCGTCGCGCTGTCCCGCAAGGCCGCCGAAACCGCTCGTCAGGCCACTCCGGCGGGGTTAGCATCGAACCTGGGTGACGCCGTGCGCGAGCTGGCCGGCGCCGTGGGTTCATTCGGCGCCGAGGTGCGCGCGGGCATGAACGAGCGGGAGCAGGAGTTGCACGACATGGTCGAGGAGCGGACGGGCGTCACGGCGCCCCGCGCCGAAGGACGGCACGCCGCTGCCGCCCGGCGCCCGGTCCGGCGAGCTCGCCGGGCGGAAGGCTGATCCGGGCCTGCCCGGAACCCTCCCGCCGTCGCCGTCCGACCTCGTTCGCAGCCACCAGCACAAGGACTGACCCGTGGACACACACGAAATCACCGATCGCTTCCTGCGCCACTTCGAAGGCAAGGGCCACACGCGCGTGCCCAGCGCGCCGCTCATCCTCGACGACCCCAACCTGCTGTTCGTCAACGCCGGCATGGTGCAGTTCAAGCCGTACTTCCTCGGTGAGGCGCCGCCGCCGTACCCGCGCGCGACCTCCGTGCAGAAGTGCGTGCGCACGCCGGACATCGACGAGGTCGGCAAGACCACCCGGCACAACACGTTCTTCCAGATGGCCGGCAACTTCTCCTTCGGCGACTACTTCAAGGAAGGCGCCATCGAGAACGCCTGGGAGCTGATCACCAAGTCCCAGGCCGACGGCGGCTTCGGCCTCGACCCGGACCGCATCTGGGCGACCGTCTACGAGGACGACTCCGAGGCGGCCGGCCTGTGGCGCAAGCTCACCGGTCTGCCCGGCGAGCGCATCCAGTCGCGCGACGGCAAGGACAACTACTGGGACATGGGCGTGCCCGGTCCCGGTGGCCCCTGTTCGGAGATCTACTACGACCGCGGCCCGGCGTACGGCCGCGAGGGCGGCCCGGTCGCCGACGAGGACCGCTACATCGAGATCTGGAACCTCGTCTTCATGCAGGACGTCCGCGGCGACCTGAGCCCCAAGCTCGGGCACAAGCCGATCGGCGAGCTGCCGAAGAAGAACATCGACACCGGCATGGGCGTCGAGCGCGTCGCGACGATCCTGCAAGGGGTCGAGAACGTCTACGAGACCGACCTCGTGCGCCCGGTGATCGGCCGCGCCGAGGAGTTCTCCGGCCGCCACTACGGCGCCAACCACGCCGACGACGTCCGCTTCCGGGTGATCGCCGACCACGCCCGCACCGGCGTCATGCTCATCGGCGACGGCGTCACCCCGGGCAACGACGGCCGCGGCTACGTGCTGCGCCGCCTGCTGCGCCGCATCATCCGCTCCACGCGGCTGCTGGGCGTGCAGGAGCCGGTGCTGCAAGAGTTCGCGAAGGTCGTGCGCGACACGATGGGCCCGACCTACCCCGAGCTGGTCTCCGGCTTCGACCGCATCAACGAGGTCGTCCGGATCGAAGAGGACGCGTTCCTCTCGACGCTGACCTCCGGCTCGCGCATCTTCGACATGGCAGCTGAGGAGACCAAGCGCGGCGGCGGCGACGTGCTGGCCGGCGACAAGGCCTTCCAGCTGCACGACACCTACGGCTTCCCGATCGACCTCACCCTGGAGATGGCGGCCGAGCAGGGCCTGACCGTCGACGAAGACGGCTTCCGCACGCTCATGAACGAGCAGCGCACCCGGGCGAAGGCGGACGCGGCGGCCCGCAAGACCGGCCACGGCGACCTCTCGGAGTACCGGAAGGTCCTGGAGCAGCACGGCGAGACCGAGTTCCTCGGCTACACCGACCTGCAGGCCGAGGCGAAGGTCGTCGCCCTGCTCGAAGACGGGCAGCCGGTCCGCAGCGTCTCCGCGGGCAAGAAGGCGGAGCTGGTCCTCGACCGCACGCCGTTCTACGCCGAAAGCGGTGGCCAGGTCGCCGACACCGGCGTCCTGCTGGGCGACGGCGTCGAGCTCAAGGTCTTGGACGTGCAGAAGATCGTCCCGGGGCTGTTCGTGCACCGCGTCGAGGTGCTCGACGGCGAAGTCGGCCTGGACACCAAGGTCACCGGCTCGGTCGACGCGCACCGCCGGCTCTCGATCGAGCGCTCGCACTCCGCGACGCACCTGGTGCACGCGGCCGTCCGCGGCGCGTACGGCAAGCGCGCGGCGCAGGCGGGTTCGCTGAACTCGCCGGGCCGCATGCGGTTCGACTTCACCACGCCGGGCTCGGTGTCGGCGGACGTGCTGACCGAGGTCGAGCAGGAGGTCAACGACTACCTGCAGACCAACGTCGAGGTGCAGAGCTTCACCACGACCAAGGACAAGGCCCTCGAGCTGGGCGCGGTCGCGTTGTTCGGCGAGAAGTACGGCAACGACGTCCGCGTGGTCGACATGGGCGAGTACTCCCGCGAGCTCTGCGGTGGCACGCACGTCGACCGGATCGGCCAGCTCGGCCTGGTCAAGCTGGTCTCCGACGCCTCCATCGGCTCGGGCGTGCACCGCGTCGAGGCGCTGGTCGGTTCGGACGCGCTGAAGTACGTCCGCAAGGAGCAGCTGCTGGTCTCGCAGCTGGCGAACACCTTCAAGGTGCCGTCGGACGAGCTGCCGGGCCGCATCGAGGACGTCCTGACCCGGCTGAAGAACGCCGAGAAGGAGATCACGCAGCTCAAGACCCAGCAGGTGCTGGGTTCGGCGGGCTCGCTGCTCGACAAGGCGCAGGAGATCGGCGGCGTCATCGTCGTGGCCGAGGTCGTCCCGGACGTCGACGGCAACGGCCTGCGCGCGCTGGCCTCCGACATCCGCGGCCGGCTCGGCACGCGGCCCGGCGTGGTGGCGTTGTTCTCACCGGCCGGGGAGAAGCTGAGCTTCGTCGTCGCGACGACGAAGGCGGCGCAGGACAAGGGCATCGCGGCGGGCAAGCTCGTGCCGTCGTTCGCCGAGCAGATCGGCGGCCGCGGCGGCGGCAAGCCCGACATGGCCCAGGGTGGTGGCACGAACCCGGCCGGCGCGGCCGACGCGGTCACGGCCCTGCGCGCGGCGATCGCCGGCATTGGTTAACCGCGGAAACCGCGGCCCGGATCGGCCAGGCAAGGACGATCCGGGCCGCGGCCGTCGGCTCGGGGTGGATGTCGGATCCGTCCGGGTCGGGGTGGCGCTGAGCGATCCGGCCCCCATGCTCGCCTCGCCATTGGTTACCCTCTCCCGCGATGCGACCGACGACAGTGATCTGGACCAGCTGGCCGCCCTCGTCACCGAGCACGAGGTGGTCGAGGTGATCGTGGGGCTGCCGCGAACGCTCGCCAACCGGCAGGGTCCGGCGGCCGAGCTGGCGATCGCGTATTCTGAACGCCTGGCCGGGCGGATAGCGCCCGTGCCGGTCCGGCTGGGCGACGAGCGGCTGACCACGGTCACCGCATCCCGCATCCTCTCCCAGCGCGGGGTCAAAGGCCGCAAGCAGCGCGCGGTGGTCGACCAGGCCGCCGCCGTGGAGATCCTGCAGGCCTGGATCGACGCCGCCGCTGCGCACCGCGCCCGGGAGGGAGACCGATGAACGACCAGCCACCCGATCGTCAAGGCGGGCGCAGGCGGCTGCGCGAGCAGGGACCGGCCACCCCGCCGCCGTCCCGGCCCACACCGCCTCGCGACCCTCGCTCGAGCGGGTACCAGGAGCTGCCCCAGCCGTCGCGCCGCAGCCGTCCCGAGCCGGGCTACGACCCGCGCCGTGACGCGCCGCCGGCCGGCCGCCGTCGGCGCCTCGAGCCGCCGGATACGCTGCCCCCGGCCGAGGACGACTTCGACCCCCGCGACGTCGAGCGCTCGGCCCCGGCCCGCGCCCGGCACGGCCTCGACGAAGGCGCCGACGCGCCGCCGCCCCGGCGCCGTCGCGCGGCCCCGGAGACCGGCGA
>NZ_JAMXQV010000055.1 GCF_024703995.1 Amycolatopsis iheyensis
CGGCACCGACAGCGCGGTGTCGACGCGGTAGAACTTGTCGTTCGGCGTCAGGAACGGCGGCGTCCCCAGCTTGGCGAAGTCCGCGTCGGCGGGGATCATCGGCGCGGTCCGGGCCGGGACCAGCTTGCCGACCGCTTCCCGGGACGCCGTCGCGTCGCGCGACGAGCTGATCAGCTGCCCGCCCAGCCCCGCCGCGCCGGCGCCGACGACGACCCCGGCGCCGCCGAGCAGGAACGCCCGCCGCGAGGTACCGGTCTTCTCGTCCGACTCCGGGTCACGCCACACCTGCGGCGCGATCCGGTGCAGGAGAACGAAAACCGCGACGCCCACCAGCAGGCTGGTGATCGGGGCCAGCAGCGCGACAGCTGTCAGGTCCGGCCGTTGATACACCGCGAACGCACCGACCAGGCCGAACACGGCGATGAGCACTGTGCCCGGCACCGGCGACCGTCGCGAAAGGACACCCGCGAACGCCGCCACCCCCACCATGACCACCGCCATGCTGCCCAGCAGCACCAGCTTGTCGTAGGTGCCGAAGGTGCGGACGGCGAAATCCTTCAGCTCGACCGGGGTGAGGTCGATGGCGCCGTTGCCCACCGCGAGGTACGGCGAGGCGTTGACGCTGATGAACCCGGCCACCAGGTGCCCCGCCGCCAGCGCGGCGGCGAGCGCGAGAACTCCGGTGAACGCGGCCGCGAAGAACCGCAACCGGGTCCGCTGCGACGGAGCAGGGCTCTCGGGCGGGTTCTCCAGCTTTGTCGCGGCCATGAACGTCATTCGATACCGCGCGGCCATCGTATTGGCTCCGAGACCTTGTCGAGACGCACGTCACCCATCCCAGTGACAGCCGCCACAGGCTGGGAACTCGCACCAATACGTAGGACGTCGACCGACGAAACACTGGTGACAGCCCGCCGGGCAGCGCATTCCGACCGCTGCGGAGCGCGGGCACGGCTCCGGCCGGGAAGGACTCACCATGACCGCCGCGCGAGCCACCCTAACCGCTCTTCGACTGCCACCCCAGGGCACCCCTGCCGTATTTCCGACGCCCGAAGAACTCATCGGCCGGGCCGCCCTCGGCGACGAGCAGGCTTTCGCCGCGCTCTACGACCAGCTCGCCAGTCCGATCTTCGGGACCGTGATGCATGTCCTGCGCTCTCGCGCGCAGTCCGAAGAGGTCACGCAGGAAGTCCTGCTCGAGATCTGGCGCAAAGCCGCGCAGTTCGACCCGGCCCGCGCCAAGGTCACCACGTGGGCGCTGACCATCGCCCACCGGCGCGCGATCGACCGGGTCCGCTCCGAGCAGTCCGCCCGTGATCGCGAGGACCGAGTCGAGCTGCTGGACTTTCACCGGCCCTTCGACGATGTCGCCGAAGCCGCACTGTCCACTGAAGAACACCAGCTGGTCCGCGAGGCCCTGTCCACGCTCACCGAACTGCAGCGGGAATCCATCCTGCTGGCTTATTTCCACGGACTCACCTGCCGAGAGGTCGCTGAGAAGCTCGGCGTCGCGATCGGCACCGTCAAAACCCGCATGCGCGACGGCATGATCCGCCTGCGAGACGCACTGGGAGCAACCCGATGACCACCGCCGAAGTCCACACCCTGACCGGTGCGTACGTGCTCGACGCGGTCACCGACCTCGAACGCGCCGCCTTCACCCGCCATCTGGCCGACTGCCCGACCTGCGGCCGCGAGGTCGCCGAGTTCCGCGAAACGGCCGCCCGCCTCGGGATGGCGATGGCCACCGCCCCGGATACCCGGCTGCGCAGCCGGGTGCTCACCGAGATCACCGCCACGCGGCAGATCCCGCCGTCGGTCACGACCGAGACCCGCTCACCAAGGTCATGGCGCACGCGCACTTTCGGCCTCGTGGCGGGCGTCGCAGCCGCCGCGGCAGTCCTCTTCGGCGGGATCAGCATCGGCTCGCTGCAGTCGGACCCAGCCCCGACGGCCCAGGTCGCCGTCTCGGACGCACCGGATGCCAACGTGCTCCGCGCGGACGGCACCGGCGGAGGCTCCGCGGTCGTGACCATCTCGCGCCAACGAGGCCAAGCGCTGATCGCCACGCAGGATCTGCCTCCTCTCGACGCCGGCCACAGCTACCAGGTGTGGGTCATCGGGTCGCGGGGGGCCCAGTCGGCCGGGCTGCTGCACGCCGGCTCCGGCATCCTGACCGTCCCGCTGCCGGCCGATGCCGACCGCGTCGGCATCACGACCGAGCCAACGGCCGGGTCTCCGCAACCCACAACGCCGGCTGTGATCCGAGTTCCGCTGGCCTGAGGTGAGGCGGCCGTCAGTCGGCGGCCGCCTCACCTGAGTCGACAACGGGCTCGATGTCGTTGATGCTCGCCAGAACCAGCATTCGGCGTACCTCGTGCGGAACCGTCAACGCGTCCGCGGGGGCCAGTCAACCGGCGCTTGCCTTGCAACGTGGGCACGATGATCGCCGCTCGTAGCACGGAAGTGGACCTACCGCGCCTAGGACTCGGCCGGCGGAAGCTTCGAGCTCGTAAGCGCGGATTCGACATCTGCACAAGACACGAACTGGGCGGTCAGTCCGGCGATGTCCAGCACCCGGGTGACGGCGCGGGTGGTCGCGACGAGAGCGATCGCAACCCCGGTCCGGGCGGCCCGGCTGCGCTGATCCGCCAGCAACTCCAGACCCATGGAGGCAAGGAACGTGATCGCGCGCAGATCGATCACGAGCAGCTTGCGCGCCCCGGCAGCGGCTTCGTCATGAGCCAAGGCCGCGAGAGCACGGGCTTCGGGCGCTGTTGCGAGGTCGAGTTCCCCGGCGAGGGCCAGTATGACTGCGCCGTCGTTTTGGGTGATCACGCCGCAAGGCGCCGGGATGGTCATGGGGAGAGGCCTCGTTCCGGGCCGGGGAGGCGGCAACCGGCGGGAAGCGGTCCGCGGAAGGCGGGATGGCGATCTCCCCGGCAAGGGCATGTCACCACACGTTTGCGACGGTACCGGCCGCGCCCGGTCACCGCCGATCGGGGAAGGGTACGTGCGCGGCCAGCACCACGACGTCGTCGTCGTGGGGATTGCCGTCGCCGAGCATGCGGCGGACGGTTTCGGCGATGAACCGGTCCGGGTCGGTGGGGTCCAGCACGCCCATCGTGTCCTGCAGCCGGCGGATGCCGGCGTCGAGGTCGCTGCGCCGGCGTTCGACCAGTCCGTCGGTGTAGAGCACGACGGTGTCGCCGGGCTGCAACCACAGCTCGCGGTCGGTCGGCGGGGCCTCGCGCAGCTCCGGATACCCGAACATCAGGTCCACGCCCTCCAGGACGGTGGTGTTCCCGTCATGGTGCCGGACGATCGGCGGGAGGTGCCCGGCGCTGGCCCAGCGCAGCAGCCAGCGACCGTCGGCGTCGGGACGAAGGTCGGCCTGCAGTACGGTTCCGGTCGCGCCGATCCCGGTCGCGGCACATGCCTGCTCGACCGCGGTCAGGACCGTCGAGGGTGGCCCGGCCGGACGCTCCCAACTGGCCTGCCGGCCCATGCTGCGGACCTGCCCCATCAGCGTGGCGGCGTGGATGTCGTGGCCGGTGATGTCACCGACGACCAGGACGACTGCCTCGTGGTCGGCCCCGTCGACCCGCCCGAGATCGACCGCGTCGTACCAGTCACCGCCGACCTGCTCTCGCTGGCCGGCCGGCAGATAGCGCGCCGCGAGCCCCAGGCCGGTGACCCGCGGCAGCTGGGTGAGCATCGCCTCCTGCAGCTCGCGGGCGACGGTGACCCGCTCCTCCAGGAACCGGGCGCGCTCCAAGGCCTGGCCGACATACCCCGCCAGGGTCATGATCACGGCTTGTTCGAGCAGGTCGACCTCGTGTGGAGTGTCCCAGCCGAACAGCAGGACCCCGGCGACGCCGTCCGGTCCGGGAAGCGGGGCGCAGGCGATCGCGTGCAGGCCCAGCTCGGCGTAACGGCGCTGCGCCGCCGGCGGGAACGCGGCGGCGATGGCGTCAGGGTCGGCGTAGAGCTGCAGGCTGGCTTCGCGGGCGGTGAGCGCGATCGGGGTGCGGTCGTCGACGTGGGAGTGCGCCGCGCCGGATTCGGGACCGACGGCCTGCAACGGGTCGTCGATGCGGTGCAGGTCACCGTCTCCCCCGGTGAGGGTGAGCCCGATGTAGACGGGTTTCAGCTCGCCGGAGACCAGGTCGGTGACGATCCCGCGCAGTTGGGAGATGTCGTCAGCGCGGGCGAGGGCCTGCGAGGCGGTCAGCAGCAGCTGGGAGCGGGTGAACGCCTCCCGCAGCATCGCCTCGGCGGTATCGGTGCGGGAACGTTCGCGCTGGGCGTCCTGGGTGGCGATCCGCAGCCGTAGCTCCAGGGAACTGGCGAGCGCGAGGTCGGCCAGCACGCTCAGCTCGTACTCGCGCCACTGGCGAGGCTGGTGATCGATCACGCACAGGCTGCCCAGGACCCGGCCGGCAGCGTCGGTCAGCGGAAACCCGGCGTACGCGCCGATGCCGATGTCGGCGACGGAGGGGTTGTCCCGCGACCGGGGGTCGGTGACTGCGTCATCGATGATCAACGGAGCGCCGGTGATCACCTGCTGGCGGCACAGCGACCCCGAGAGCGGAGTACAGCGGGTCAGCGCCCACGGCTGCCCGAGCCCGGCCAGACCAGGAAAGACCTGCTGCTGATCGGAGACCAGGGACACCAGCGCCACGGGGGCGCCGACGCGTCGCCGGGCGTGGTCGGCCAGCGCGTCGAGTGCACCGTCGGGATCAGTGCCGAGCCCGGTTTCGATCAGCGCGGCCAACCGGCCCGGCTCCCTCAGGGCCGCGTCCCCGGTCAGCGGGGCCGCGGCATCGTGTTCGGCCATGCCACCCCCGACGCGGTCCGGGCGTGGTCACGCCCGCGAATCAGCCGCCACTATAAATCGACCCTGTGGTCACGATCGATCCGCGTTCGTGGCGACGCCGCAGCGGGACGCGACTGCCGCTTGCCTGGGTAGCGGTCGTGGTGTGTGATTCACTGGCCGCACTCCATTCGCCGCAACGGCGAATCCGACATCTGGTCCAGTGAGGACGACGATGACGACCTCGCCGCGCGAGCACGATGCATCCACAGCACGACCATCAGAGACGTCCCGTCGCTCCGCCGAAGAGCTCCTAGGCCTGGTGGGCCGGGGTGATCAGGCCGCGTTCGCCGAGCTCTACGACCAGCTGTGCGCGCCCATGTTCGGCATGGTCGCGCGGATGCTGGACACGTCTGCTCAGGCTGAGGACGTCGCCCACGAGGCGTGGCTGCAGATCTGGCAGCAGGCCCCTCGCTACGCCGCCAGGCACGGCAGCGCGCTGACGTGGATGGTGAGCCTGACGCACCGCTACGCGGTCGACCGCGTACGCGCCGATCAGCCAACGGCCGCAGCGGGACGCAGCCCGCAAACCAGCGAAGCCGTGCTCGATCCGATCGGCGGCGGAAGTACCGCGACCGACCAAGACACCGCGGTCCGCCACGGGCTGGCGCGCTTGACCGGCGTTCAACGGCAAGCGATTCTGCTGGCCTACTACGGTGGCCACACCCACCGCGAGATCGCCGAGGTCCTGCCCGCTCCCGCGGGGACCGTTACCACCGGGCTTCGTGACGGTCTGATCCACCTGCGCGAAGCCCTGGTCACCACGACCTGAGGCCACCCGCGTGCTGACGTGGCATGCCGGTCACGTGCCTGCACGACCAACGGCGACCGACTAGCGAGTGCGGGCGCCGGACTTGGTGGTGAAGCGGAATTCGATGGTCACCGGGAGCGCGTCGAGGTCGAGAGCTTGGCGCAGGCGCGGCAGGCCCTCGGTTTCGAGCCGGTCGCGGATGGCCGTCGGGTGACCGTCCTGCTCGACGCTCAGCACCAGGGCCAGCGCCGGGGCGTCGTGGGTGCCGGCGAGGGTCGCGTGTGCGGCATGGATGCCGGGGTAGGTCTCGACTTCGGCGAGGAACGGCGTTGTCGCGGTCGCGGCGGCCAGTTCGGTCCGGCCGCGGTCCGGGTCGGTCTCGAAGCGCCAGGTGTGGGTTTTCGGCTTCCGCGCGAGCTGCGCGGCCAGCCAGCGCAGCAGAAGCAGGCCGGCGACGATCGCGGACGCAGCGACGACGTACCAGACCCAGGTCGGCGGTGCGGACGTGCCGGGAGTGAGCGCGGAGCCCGGGGCGAGGAGTGTGAGCTTCCCGAAGTGGGCGGCGACGGCGAACCCGCCGGCGGCCAGCAGAGCGAGGCCGAACAGGGCGAGCAGTGTGCGGTTGAGCCGGGCCGGGCGGTTGAGGCTCATGACTTGCTCCTGGTGGAGGTGACCCGGACCTTGACGGCGGGTGTGGTGGCGGGGGCGATCTGGGCGAGCCGTCGTTCGATCGCGGTGCGCACGGCGTCGGGCAGTCCTTCGACGTTCGTCCGCGCGGTGCGGACCCGGGCGGTGACCTTGCGGCGCTTCACTTTCAGCGTCGCGGCGGTCACACCGTCCACATCGGACGCAGCGGCGCGCAGCGTGGAGCGGTAGCTGCGGCGGGAGGCACCCGAATCGGTCTCACCCCGCAGCGGGACGACGACGAGCCTGCCGGGCAGGAGCGCCGCGGCGAGCAACACGAGCCCGAGCAGCGCGGCCGCCGCGCCGGCGAGCACCGGGACGAAGTCGTTCCAGTGGGTGGCGTGCAGCCGGTCGGCAATGCCGGAATAGCTGATCCAGGGCACCTTGCCGAAGATCGCCTGGATCGCGACGACGGCGGCCGGCACGCACCCGGCGAGCAGAACCACCGCGACGAGTGCGGCGGGGGTGCTGCGGCGGGGACGGCGTTTCACAGGACCCTCCGGGTCTCGGCTGTCTCGGCATGCAGGGCGGTCACGGTGATGTCGACCCGCTCCACGGTCAGGCCGGTCAGCTCTTCCACGCGGCGGACCAGGTGGTTCCGGGTGGCTTCGGTGGTCGCGCGGACCGACTGCGGGTAGCCGGTCGAGAGCCGGACCGCGAGGGTGGCGGTGTCGGCGGTGACCGTCGCGGTGACCTTGGCGCTGCGGTCGGGGGTCTCGCCGCCGACCGCCACCCCCAGGACCCGGGTGGCGGCCCCGCCGACGCCGTCGACTTCGGTGGCGGCTGGGCGGCGATCCGTTCGACGGCGCTGCCGGCGATGCTCAGCGCGCCACGCTCGCCGGGGTCGGCCGGAGCCGTCCGGGGCGTGACGTCGGGCAGGGTCGCGGTGCTCATGACGTGGTCAGCCCCGATCCCGGCCGGACAGTGCGGAGATGTCCAGCTTGCCGTCGAGGAACCGGCCGACCAGCAGGCCGAGGCCGCCGAGGACGAGTACGAGAAGGAAGGCCCCGAATCCGCCGAACGCGGCGGCCAGGCCCAGGACGAGGCCCGTCAAGAGGCCGAGGTGGGTGTGGTTCACGGAAGCTCCTCGATAGTGGCGGCCACGGGGGTTGCGGTGGGGGCGGCGAAGTCGCCGATGTGGATGTGCACCGGTCGGTCGATCAGCCCGACGGCGGCGCGGACCGCGGCGCCGATCTCGGCGATCGTGGCCGGATGGCGGCCGGTGACGCCGATGGTGATCTCCCAGGGCCGGATCCGGACGCCGGGGACGCGGCGTCCGGGCAGCAGCGTGGCGATCTCCCCGAAGCGGCCGCTGTGCAGGCCGGCCACCTGAGGAAGCGCCGTCACCACCGTGGCGAGGGCGGCGGCGTCGAGTTCGACGCCGGGGGTCACAGCACCCGGCCGGTCACGGTGGTGTCGTCGCCTTCGTCGTCACCCGGGAGGTGGACGTCGGAGACGGTGAGGTTCACCTCGACGACCTCGAGCCCGGTCATCGTCTCGACCGCGGTGATGACGTTGCGCCGCACCGAGCGGGCCAGGTCGGCGATGGAGACGCCGTATTCGACGAGGATCTGCAGGTCGATCGCGGCCTGGCGCTCGCCGACCTCGACGGCCACGCCCTGGCTGGAGGAGGCGGTCGCACCGGGGATCCGCTCGCGCAAAGCGTTGAAGGCCCGCGAAGCGCCGCCGCCTAGGGCGTGCACCCCGGCGATCTCGCGGGTGGCGAGGCCGGCGACCTTCTGGACGACGACGTCGGAGATGGTCGTGGTCCCGTGCGCCGACGAAAGAGCGCCCGTCTCGCGCTCCACGACGGTGGCGTCCGAGTGGGCCGGAGTCTTCGCGGTGGTGCTGGTGATGGCCGGGTTCGTCATGGGGAACTCCTTCGAGTCGGGGCAAGGCGGGCAGATCCCGCGTGCTTGGACATCCGAAGGACCCGGCCGGTCGAAGAACGTCACGGGACGCAAGACGTGGGGTAGCTCTCGCCGATTTCGTGTTTGAAATCCGCTCGGCACCTGTTTCATCCTGAGATGCCGGAGCGCGTAATTTCTTGCTCACCGGGTAACCGAAGGTGAAATCCGGATTCGCGTAGCGCTCGCCGAAGGACCTGCATGGACCCGCCACAACTCGCCACCTACGATTACTGCCTAGATGCCGAGGCGGCGCCGGATCTGGCGGCTATGCGGCGGTGGACCCGGCACGTGCTCGACAGCGCTCCGACCGAACTGGTCGAAGACGCCGTACTGCTGGCGACCGAACTGGCCGCCAACGCGATGGACCACGCCCACGGCATACGCGCGTTCCGCATTCGGTACCGCGACCGTGCGTCTTCGGTCCTGCTGGAGATCGACGACGGACGCCCGGACCTCGAGCTGCACCTCGGCGCAACCTCACCGGGCAACACGCGAGGCCGGGGACTTCTCCTGGTCAATACGATCAGCCGTCGCTGGGGCGTCATCACCCGCGGCGACCACGACAAGACCGTATGGGCCGACGTAGCGGCCACCTGAGCCGGCGCAGCGGCCTGGATGAGCGTCCGGCGACCCGCTACGACTGGCCGTCAGCGAGTACCACGACCGGGTCGATACTGCCGTCGAGCACCGAGCCGGCAAGGTCGGTCAGCCGAAGGTGCCGGGAGCGGGCGTAGGACCGCAGGCGCTGGAACGCCTCGTCCGCCGAGATCCCGCCGCGCTCGGCAAGTGCTCCCTTGGCTTGCTCGATGACCACGCGGCTGTGCAGCGCGTTCTGCAACTGGGCAGCCAGCACATCCCGCTGTTCAATGGTGCGCTGTTGCAGAATTCCGATGGTCGCGACGTCGGCGAGGGCCTGTCCGAGGTCGATGTCCTCCGGCTCCGGCGCGCCGGGCTCGGCATCGAGCAAGGTCAAGACACCGATGACTTCGTCTCGCAACCGCATCGGCAGGGCGTGCGCGGCTCGGAATCCGCACTCGTGGGCAGCGGCGGTGAACCGGGGCCAACGAGTTTTTGCGGTGGTCAGGTCGGCGCAGAAGACCGGTGCGCCGGTCCGGGCACAGTCGATGCAGGGCCCGTCCTCGGTCTGGATCGCGAACAGCTCCAGATGTTCCGCGCGCTGAGAGGAGGTGGCCGCCAGCTGGAAGGTTTTTGCGGGATCGACGAGGATCACGCCCGTCGCACCGACGTTCAGCAACGCGGCGCACTGCTCGGTGAGCATGGCGAGAAAGTCGGCGACGTCGAAGTCTGCGACCAAGGTGTCGGCCAGCCGGACGAACGTGCGCGACACCCGCCCTTCCCGCTCGCCCACCAGGGAGCCACGGCTCTCTGACGTGTCTGCCATGGTCAGCTCCCCGAGGGCCCCAGTGCGGTTGTCATGGTTCTTCTTCACGTAAGAATGCCCGGGGTCGTCACCCGGAAACCGACCAGGGGCCATCCCACAAGATCCGCGACGAAGGCGCAACCGGCGATACTCCCGGGCGGCCGGGTGCGGCCGCAGGGCACTCGACCGGACCACAGCCTAGGGTAGCGGTTCCAGGGGGAGACGGGAGTGGCGCCGTGACCGACGATCGGCGGCAGCACCTGCGCGCGCTGCTGACCACCAACGGACACGCCGACGTCCGCGTCGACCGGATCTGCGACGCCTGCGTCACCACCCTCGACATCTCCGGAGCGAGCGTGACGGTCCTCAGCAAAGCCGTCGGCGGCCGGGCCGGCGAGCATCATCGCGGGCTCGTCCACGCCAGCGACCCGGTCAGCGCCGGGCTGGAGGAGCTGCAGCTCGCGGTGGGCGAAGGCCCCTGCATGGACACCTTCGCCACCGGCGGCCCCATCCTGGTGCCCGACCTCGCCGCCGACCTCGCCCGGTGGCCGGCGTTCGGACCGGGTGCCGCCGACCTCGGCGCGGCGGCGGTGTTCTCCTTCCCGCCGCAGGTCGGGGTCGTGCGGCTGGGCTCGTTCGACCTCTACCGCGACCGCCCGGGTGCCCTCATCCTGTTCGCGCTGCGCTGCTCCTTCTCCGGCAAATCCGTGCACCGAGCGTTTGCTTCGGGTGGACAGGAGGCGTTTTTCGAAGGCCACGAGCACGCGTTCCGGGACTTGGGTGGGGTGCCGGCCGGACAGATCCGGTATGACAACCTCAAGGCCGCGGTCGCCCAAGTGACCGGTTCTCCCGGCAGCGGGTCGAGACCGACCGGTGGGTCGCTTTCCGGTCTCACTGGGGTGTCGAGCCGTTCTACTGCCAGCCCGGCCTGACCGGGGCGCATGAGAAAGGCGGGGTCGAGGGCCAGATCGGCTGGTTCCGCCGCAACCACCTGGTCCCGGTCCCCGAGGTCGACTCGCTGGCCGAGCTCAACACCATGATCGACACCTACGATCTCGCCGACGACGCCCGTCGCATCGGCAGCCGGCCCCGCACCATCGGCGAGATGTTCGCCCTTGAGGCGCCGCTGCTGCGGCCGCTGCCGGCCGAGCCGTTCGAGACCGGCCGCTGGTTCACCCCGCGGGTCAACCGCTACTCACTGGTCAGCGTCCGCACCAACCAATACTCGGTCTCGGTTCGGTTGATCGGCCGCCGGGTCCGGGTCCTGCTGCACGCCTCCGAGCTGGTCGTGTTCGACGGCCGGACCGAGGTCGCCCGGCACGAACGGCTGCTGGCCAAGGGCGGCACCCGCCTCGAACTGGACCACTATCTGGAGGCGCTGCTGCGCAAACCCGGCGCCTTGCCCGGCGCGACCGCGCTCGAGCAGGCCCGCGCCGCCGGCAAGTTCACCCCGGTCCACGACGCCTGGTGGGCCGCGGCCCGCAAGGCCCACGGCGAAGCCGAGGGCACCCGCGCGCTGATCGAGGTCCTGCTGCTGCACCGCCGCCTGGCCCACGAGCACGTCGCCGCCGGCCTGGCCGCCGCGCTGCGGGCCGGCGCGCTCACCGCGGACGCGCTCGCCCTGGAGGCCCGCTGGTCCGCCGACACCGACACCACCGCCCCCGAGCACGCATCGGCCCAGAATCCGGCCGGCGAGGTCACATCGCTGACCCTGCGCCGGCTGGCGCAGCTGCCCACCGACACCCGGCCGCTGCCCTCGGTCGCGGTCTATGACCAGTTACTGCCCAGCCGCCGACGCAGGAAGGGAACACGCTGATGACCACCAAACGCCACCGCGGGCTGACCGAGCAGGCCGCCGACGCCGCCATCGACCAGGCCTGCCGGGCGCTGCGGCTGCCGACCATCCGAGCTCAGTTCTCCGACATCGCCGAGGCCGCCGGCCGCGACCAGATGTCCTACCGCGGGTTCCTCGCCGAGCTGCTGATGGCCGAATGCGACGACCGGGCCCGGCGCCGCTCCGAACGCCGGATCAAGGCCGCGGCGTTCCCGCGAGAGAAGTCGCTGCGCGGGTTCGACTTCGACGAGAACCCGACCGTCGACCCGGCAGTCATCCACACCCTGGCCACCTGCGACTGGGTCCGCAAGGGCCTGCCGCTCTGCCTGATCGGCGACTCCGGCACCGGCAAGTCGCACCTGCTGATCGCGCTGGGCACCGAGGCGGCGATGGCCGGGTTCCGGGTCAAATACATCCTGGCCACCAAGCTGGTCAACGAACTCGTCGAGGCCGCCGCCGACCTTCTCTGCATCGATGAGCTCGGCTACACGGAACTCGACCGACGCGGCGCCGAGCTGCTGTTCCAAGTGTTGACTGAGCGGGAGGAGAAGGCGCCCGTCGCGATCGCGTCCAACGAGAGCTTCGGCGGCTGGACGAAGACCTTCACCGACCCGCGGCTCTGCGCCGCGATTGTCGATCGCCTGACCTTCGGCGGCAACATCATTGAGACCGGCACCGAGTCCTACCGACTGGCACACAGCAGCGCCCGCGCCGACGAGCAGGCGCCGCGCGAGGCGAAACGGCGCCCGCCGAGCGCCCCGAGCTGATCGTCCATCGTCGCCTCTTACTCGAACGGCGCGCCCAAAATCCGTCGACGCACTTCGTCGAGCACGAGGCCCTTCACCTGCTCGTCGACGCCGGACACCTGCGCACGGCTCACGGCTCACGGCGGCCACGATCACCGTCGCAACGTCGTGAAGCTTCACGTTCGTGTTCTGCGACACCTGCCGCAACCCGGCGAAGGCCTGCTCGTCCGTCCAGCCGCGCAACAACATCAACATGCCCTTGGCCTGCTCAATGACCGGTTGCGAGTCAAGAGCCTCCCGCAACTGCTCGACCTCGACCGCCGGCTCGACCGGCTCGCCTTGTGACCTCACCACCAGATCACACCTCACCCGGGCACAAAGCGCCACAGTCGCGATCGCCGCTGCGAGCAGTGGCACCAACCGCAGCTGCAGCGCGTCGGCGGTGCGGTCACTTCTCGCGAATATTGATCATGAAACGATCCGCGGCTGCGGTCACAAACCACGGACATCCGCCGTCCCTTCACACCGTCACAACCACAACGGCTTGGCGCTCGTCATCCAGTGCTTCTGCACTGGGCTGGTCGCCCTCGGCGCCGCCTACGCTTCGTACCAGCACGGACGCCGGTTCGCCGAACGCTTCGGAGCAGACGAGACAACCGCCTCCATCTGGCCGCTCATCGTCGACGGCCTGCTGATCATCGCGACCGTCGAACTGTGGAAATCAGGCAGCGGAAGTCGCTGGCAAGCTTGGCTGGCCTTCGCGTTCGGCATCACACTCTCGCTCTGCGCCAACATCGACTCGGCCCCCGAGCTCAATACGTTCGGCATCGCGGTTGCGGCATGCCCACCCTTGGCCTTGCTCTTGGCTGTCGAACTCCTCAACCGAGCTCTCAAGCGTCACCGTGTGTTACCAGTCGTCGACGCCGCATCAGCGGAGCGGGGATGTCCAGCCGGGTTGTCCACAGTCTCGGACGAACCAGTGGATCAAACCGCCGAGCAACGCATGTGGTCGTTCTACGAGCAGGAGTGCCGAGAAGGGCGGACCCTAACCGGCGCAGACCTCGATCGGGTGGCCGGCACTCACAACTAAGGCCGTCGCATCCTCCGCAAGTGGCGCGCCGCCGACCTGCTCGAATGGGCCAGAGGGGTGGCCGAGCCGCCGGGCACGCTCCACTGGAGCCCAACAAGGAAGGAGGCATGCCGACACGTCGAGCTGAGGGGACTCGACGTTAGCCGACCGGGCTGCCCTTCCACCCGGCCGCGGCTGGTGCAGATCATCGCCAATCTCCGGGACCGCATCCAGGAAGCTCAGCTCAACGCCCGCCAGTCTCGACAGAGCACTCGCCCGCGGTCCAGCTGACCCCGTCGACCTGGATGTACTGGTCACCACCGACCCGTCGGAGTGAATGGCGTCGTGAAGGAGCGGGAAGATCGGGAAGAGCGCCTCGAGGACGTTCGTGCGGAACAGGACGCGCTGCGCCGAGAGCTTCCCTTCTTCTGGAGATCACCAAAGCGGCGGCAACAAGCAGCACTGGTCTGCCCAACCGCACCGGAGGGCGCACGGTCGATGGCCTGCCGAGTTGGGCACCGGTCGAGCAGAGCCGGGCGGCGTAGCTCCCTGAGCGCTGCACCTCCATGCCGCGCGCCGACGAGCCCGCCTTCCACGAGCCGTTCGATCTTCACATCGATCTCATCGCCAGGCTGTAACTCGTTCTGACGAGTAGCGATGAACACGACTCATGTTTTCTTGCGAAGGTTTCTACGACGTGACGCCCAGCTGACGAAGGATGCCCAGCTCGTCCGTGCTGCCCCAGCGCTCCACGATCTGCCCGTTCTCGAATCGTCCGATCTGAACTCCGCGAACCTCGATCTCCTTGCCGGTGGCCGCGACACCCTGGAACTCACCTTGATGGGTGCCGGTCAGCGTGTAGGCCAGGCACACGTGATCGTCGTCGGCCACCAGCGTCGCGGGCTCGAGATGTGCGTCGGGGAACGCGTTGAAGAGCGTGCGGAAGAAGTCACGGAATCCGTCGCGGCCCCGCGCCTGGCCGGGAGCCGGGTCGTGGTCGACCGCGTCCTCGGCGAACATCATCAGGACACCGGCGTCCGTATTGCCGGAATTGATCAGTTCAGCGGCCTTCTCCTGCGTGGCGATGTTCTGCTCCCGCACCATGCGAACCTCCTCAGAGTGGTCGTTCGCCAGGAGGATGCCCGGCCGGGGCAAGCGGAAACATGGACGGCGTCGGCCGTGCCGTCACCAGCAGTCTCGGCGACGCCGTGCAGATCTACCGACCGTCGAAGCTGTACACCTCCAGCTGGCGGCAAGAGCCGCGCGCGGGCCTGCAACCGGTGCCGCTGCGGCGAGCAACCGCGACATGGCGGTGTGGAAGCCGCTGGGATCGCGCGCGCCGCCAACATGCTATTGGACGCGGTGATCGGCCCGGCCGACGCGCGAGTGCCGGCCGTTCGGTCGCGGGAGGAGCTTTCGCCCGCGGCGGCAGCGGTCTCGGCAGTCTGACTACTTCTGGTCGGCGGGTGCGCCGTTCATCATCTTGAGCATCGGCAGGCCGCCGGTGCGGGCGAAGCGAACCGCCAGCACGACGGCGAGCAGCAGAAAGGCGATGTTCAGCCAGGTCGTGTAGTTCCAGGAGATCCCGTGCTCCAGCACGGTGGCGTCCCGCTGCCGCGGAGTGAGCCCAGTCGCTCCGAAGAGCAGCTCGACGGCGTAGCCGGCGACGACCATCGCGGCGTAGAACGTGCCGAGCAGCACCAGCGTCATGCGCATGCCGTAGTACTTCCGGTAGATGTTCAGGATCGGCAGGATGAGCAGATCGGCGAACAGGAACGACACGACGCCGCCGAAGCTGATCCCGCCGTTCCACAGCACTGCCGCCAGCGGGACGTTCCCGACCGAGCAGACGAACGACAGGATCGCCACGACCGGCCCGATCAGGGGACCCCACACCGCCGACAGGACAGGGTGACCCTCGAAGAACAGGGCGTGCCACCACGAGTCCGGCACCCACGCGCCGACCGCGCCGGCGATGAGCAACCCGATCACCAGGTCGCGCAGGATCGCCGCCCATTCCATGACGAACACGTGCGCCACGGCGGTGAAGCCTTCACCCGACCCCAGCCGGGACAGGAAGGATCCTTCGCGCCGGACGGACATGTCCATGGCCGCGTGGCCTTCCATCGACCCGGCCAGACCGCGCTCAGCCTGCGCGCGGGCCTGCTCCAGCAGCCGTCGCCGCACGAAGATCCGGAACAGCACGGCCAGCGCCACGATCATGATGGGGCCGCCGAGGAACTCGGCGACGGTGAACCGCCAGCCCAGCAGCAGGGCGAGGATGACGCCGAGTTCGGCGACGAGGTTGGTCGAGCCGATCTCGAACGCCATTGCCGCGGTGAAGTGCGCGCCCTTGCGAAACAGCGAGCGGGCCAGCGCGACCGCGGCGTAGGAGCACGACGACGAGGCCGCACCCAGCCCGGCGGCGACGGCGAGGGTGCGCGGCCGGTCGTCGCCGAGCAGTTTGGCGATGGTCGCCTTGCGCACCACGGCCTGCACGACCGCCGACAGCGCGAAGCCCAGGACCAGTGCCCAGAGGATCTCCCAGAGCATGGTGCCCGTCATCGCCAGCGCCCGGCCGATCGCCGCCCACATCGGGTCAGTGTGAACCGGAGGCGACGTGTACGACAGCGGCCATGTCCTCGTCGCCGTGTTCGTCCTCGGCGGCAGCGTACTGGGCGTGCAGGGCGGTCATCAGCCGGTCGTCGACGCCGGCGTCGCGCATCGCGTCGAGGATGAGGGCGCTGTCCTTGACCGCGCCGCCGAGCCCGAACGACGGCTCGAGCTCGTCGGAGATCATGGCCTTGCCCTTCAGCTGGGCGTAGGCGCAGTCGAGCGGGCCGCCGCCGATCACGTCGAGGAACCCGCCGGGGTCGATGCCGAGCCGGTCGGCGAGCGCGACGCTCTGCGCGGTGGCGGCGGTGACCGACAGCACCCAGGCGTTGGCGGCGAGCTTGAGGCGGTGCCCGTCGCCGGGCCGGTCGCCGACCCACACGGTGCGCGCGCCGATGGCGTCGAACACCGTCGCCACGACGTCCTGGAGGTCGGAAGAACCGCCGGCGAGGACGATGAGCTTGCCTTCCTCGGCCGGTTGCTTGGTGCCCAGCACCGGGGCGTCGACGAACGAGGTGGCGTGTTCGCGGGCCAGGCCGGCGAGGCGGGCGGTGCCGGCGAGGCCGACGGTGCCCGACTGGACCCACACGGTGTCCGGCCCGAAAGCGGGCAGCGCCCGGCTCATGACGTCGACGACCGCGTCGGTGTCGAAGAGCATGGTGAGCGCGACATCGGCGCCCGTGACGGCCTCGGCCGGGTCGTCGGCGACGGCGATGCCGTCCTCGGCCAGTGGGCGGGCCTTCTCGGTGGTGCGGTTCCAGGCGGTGACGGTGAATCCGGCCTTGGCGAGCGAACGCGCCATGCCGCTGCCCATGAGTCCCGTGCCGAGCACGGCTGCGGTCTTGGTCATGCTTCGGCGGTACCCGCGCTGGGGCCGCGGAAACTCACCTGGTCGGTCAGGGCTCGCCGCGGAAGTTCTCGTTGCCGGACGGGTGACCTTCGCGGGAGCGGGCTCGGTCGTCTTCCAGCGGTCCCTGCGGTGCGTTGCGCCGTGGGGGCTGCTGGGTGTCCGCGGGTCGCTCGCCGCGGTCTTCGTCGGCTTGCCGCGGGCTCGGCCTTCCGTGTGTCATGGTCGCGACCCCCTCGTCAGTTGATCCACACGGTTTTGGCGTTGACGAAGGTGCGCGGGCCGAAGCCGGCGAGTTCGCGGCCGTAGCCGGAGTTCTTGACCCCGCCGAACGGGACCTCCGGCGTCGACTCGGTGAACTTGTTGATGTACATCATCCCGGTCTCGACCTCGGCGACGAACCGTCGCTGTTCGGTCTCGTCGCGGGTCCAGGCGCTGCCGCCGAGGCCGAACGTCGAGTCGTTGGCGATGCGGATGGCCTCGTCGGCGTCGCGGGCAGTCCACACCAGCGCGACCGGGCCGAAGAACTCCTCGCGGTGACCCGGGGAGCCGTCGGGGATCTCGGCGAGCACGGTGGGCGCGAAGTAGTTGCCAGGCCGCTCGATCGGGTGGCCACCGGTCAGCAGCCGCGCGCCCGCCGCGACGGTGTCGGACACCTGCTTGGCCAGCGTCTCGACCGCGTCCGGGGAGGACAGCGGGCCGAGGTCGGTGCCCTCGGCCATCGGGTCACCGATGCGCAATCCCTCCATTTCGGACACCAAACGGCGAGTGAACTCCTCGACGACCTGTTCGTGCACGATGAAGCGCTTGGCGTTGATGCACGACTGGGCGTTGTTGAGCATCCGCGAGGTGACCGCGCCGTCGACGGCGGCGTCCAGGTCGGCCGAGGGCATGACGATGAAGGCGTCGCTCCCGCCGAGTTCGAGCACGCTGGACTTGACGTTCTGCCCGGCGCGGGCGCCGACCTGACGTCCGGCGGGCTCGCTGCCGGTCAGCGTCACGGCGCGGACGCGGTCGTCGTCGATGATCGCCTCGATCTTGCCGGACCCGACCAGCAGCGTCTGGAAGACGCCCTCGGCGAAGCCGGCGCGACGCAGGACGTCCTCGATGGCCAGCGCCACCTGCGGCACATTGGACGCGTGCTTGAGCAGGCCGACGTTGCCCGCCATCAAGGCCGGGCACGCGAAACGGAAGACCTGCCAGTACGGGAAGTTCCACGGCATGACGGCGAGCACCGGGCCGAGCGGCTCGTAGCGGGTGAAGACGTTGGCGTTGTCGTCGCCGACGTCGTGGGGTTCGTCGGCGAGCAGGGATTCGGTGTGGTCGGCGAACCAGCGGCAGCCTTTCGCGCACTTGGCGACTTCGGCCTTGGCGGAGGCGAGCGTCTTGCCCATCTCGAGGGTGGCCAGCCGGGCCAGTTCGTCGGTTTCGGCTTCGAGGATGTCCGCGGCACGGCGCAGTCGCTCGGCGCGCTCGGCGAAGGAGGTGCGGCGGTGCTCGCGGAACGCGGCCGCGGCGCGCGCGATCTTCTGCTCGACCTGGTCGTCGGTGAGCTCGTCGAAGGTGTGCAGGGTGTCCCCGGTGGCCGGGTTGACGGACGCGATGGCCACGGGTGGCCTCCTCGGATCGGGGTGCGGTTCCCGCTCCGGGTTCCCCGAGGCGACGGAGGGAAACTCGTGCGCTCAGAGTTCGGGGTGGCTTTGCTCGTCGCGGACGGTGACCCACTGCCAGCGGGTGAACTCGTCGAGGTTGACGAACGAGCCGAGCCGGCTGCTGCCGCCGGAGTCGCCGATGCCGCCGAAGGGCGCGATGGTTTCGTCGTTGACGGTCTGGTCGTTGACGTGCACCATCGAAGATCCTCACCGGTCGCGGCACCGACGGGCAAGCCTGGAACCCGCCCCATCGCCCATCGTGGCGGCGCGCCGTTCCCGCGCAGGACGAACAGGCCATCGTCCCCTTCTTCTCCATGCCCAGCACCGCGATCAGCACCGGCATGGTCGACGACGTGCTCCCCTGCCCGAACTGCCGGCCGCTATCGAGGCTCACGTGCTGGGCCTGACTCGCTGCCGTCGAAACTCTGCTCTGGGCGCGCGGCGCCAGCAGGGACATCACTGGCAGCAACAGCCTCGCGATTCAGCTTGGTGATCTCCGACTTCACTGAGGAGGCACCCGCAGCCCGTTCTCCGGCGTTTGCGGGCCGATGGTCAGCTGTGCGGCACCTTCTTCATCAACCTCTGCGTCGAGGATCTTGTCGTCGAGGAAGGCAGCGGCGTGCTGATCCAGGAAAACGTTCACGCCGTTGGCGCCGAGCACCTGTTCTTCCGCGGCCGGCCCCGGAACCACCTGCACTGTCAGCCCTTCCGGAGGCCCCTCGTCCGGAAGCGCGATTCGCAAGCCGGCATCACCCGACATGCCGTTCCCGGTCGTGAGTGCATTTACGACCGTGACGGCCGCCGGTGTCAAGACGAGCATCTTGGTCTCTCTTTCGGTTCGCAAAGGAGTTCGCCGACGTGACTTCGCGCCGTTTGCGGACGGTCAAGCCGAAGTTCGAAGCCGCGTACCCCGTTACCTTTTTCGTGGTTCCTGATCAAGGAGCTGTGGTCACCAGGCCCGGCATGACTTGCGCCCCCAGTCGAAGGCATGATCCGGGGGGTGGTGTCACCGGGTCTGGTGGCATCGACCGACCG
>NZ_JAMXQV010000056.1 GCF_024703995.1 Amycolatopsis iheyensis
ATCTACTGGACCGGGTGGGACACCAACTGGAAGCTGTTCGTGGTGATCGCGTTCGGCTACCTGCTGCTGGCCGTGCACGAGACGGTCGCCAAGGGACGCACGTCGCGGCTGGACTTCCGGCACGGGTGGTGGGTGCTGGTGTGGTTCGCCGGCCTCGCGGTGATCAGCTACCTCGGCGACTACCCCGAGCAGAGCGAGCACGCCGGCAACCTCGGGGTGCTCGACTTCGACCTCGGCGCCGTGGCCTCGCTCGTGCTGACCGTGCTGGTCATGGTGCTCGCCCTGCGCAACCCGCTGCCCGCCGAACGCGTCCGCGCCGTGCTCGCGGAACGCCGCGAAGAAGCGGAGCCCGATCTCCCCTGATCCCTCGACCGGACACGAACGCCGGGCGGCCCGGTGCTCACCCCGCGGCGGCGGTGACCGGCAGCTCCGCCCAGACCGTCTTGCCGTCGCCGTGCCACCACTGGCCCCAGCCCCGGGCGCAGGCTTCGACCAGCACCAGGCCGCGGCCGCCGGTGCGGTCGGGCGTCCGCGGCCGGGCCGGGCGCCGGCTGCCGTCGGTGACCTCGATCCGCAGGCAGCCGGGTTCGCGGACGAGCCGCACCCGGGCCGGGGCGGCGCCGTGGTGGAGCGCGTTGGACACCAGTTCGTCGAGCACCAGCACCGCGTCGGCCCGGGTTTCGCCGTCGACGTCACCGAGCAGGTCCTGGGCCCACGACCGGATGTCCGCCATCCGGCCGGAGCCGCCGCCGAGCTCGCGCGTCGCGATCGTCCTCACACTCCAAGGGAAAAGACCCAAACCGCGACTGCGTACCCGAAGCCGGCGGGCTTCAAACCCGGCCCGGCTCGTCCGACACCGCCGGAGGCCGGGTGGCAGGATGTGCCCGGTGAGCATGCGCACCAGGAACAACGTGGTCGTCACCGGCCGGGAGGACGGCCCGGTCGTCGTGCTCGCGCACGGGTTCGGCTGCGACCAGAACCTGTGGCGCCTCGTCGTCCCGGAGCTCGCCGAGCGATACCGGCTCGTGCTGTTCGACCACACCGGCGCCGGGCGCTCGGACCTGTCGGCCTGGAGCGAAGAACGCTACCGCGGTCTCGACGGTTACGCCGACGACGTCCTCGCCCTCTGCCGCGAACTCGACCTGCGCGACGCCGTCCTGGTCGGGCACTCGGTCAGCGCGATGATCGCGGTGCTGGCGGCGAACCGCGAACCGGACCGGTTCGCGAAGCTGGTGCTGCTCACGCCGTCGCCGTGCTACCTCGACGACGGCGACTACCGCGGCGGCTTCAGCCGCGCCGACATCGACGAGCTGCTCGAGGCCTTGGAGTCGAACTACCTCGGCTGGTCGGCGTCGATGGCGCCGGTGATCATGGGCAACCCGGAGCGCCCGGAGCTGGGCGAGGAGCTGACGAACAGCTTCTGCCGCACCGATCCCGCGATCGCCCGGGTCTTCGCGCGGGCGACGTTCCTCTCCGACAACCGCGCCGACCTGGCCGGTGTTTCGGTGCCGACACTGATCATCCAGTGCGCGAACGACGCGATCGCGCCGCCCGAGGTCGGGCGGTTCACGCACGAGCGCATCGCGGGCAGCCGCCTGGTGACCCTCGACACGACCGGGCACTGCCCGCAGCTGAGCGCGCCGGAGGCGACCGCCGGCGCGATCACGGCGTTCGTGAGCGGACCATGATGTGCGACGCGGGTGGCCGGGAGACCGCCGGCCCCGAGTTTTCGGCTTTGCTGGAGGACAGCGCGGAGGACCTCTACGAGCACGCGCCGTGCGGGTACCTTTCGACGTTGCTGGACGGCACGATCGCGAAGATCAACGCGACGCTGCTGGGCTGGCTCGGCTACGAGCGCGAAGACGTCGTCGGCCGCCGGAGGTTCGCCGACCTGCTCACCGTCGGCGGGCGGCTCTACCACGAAACGCACTTCGCGCCGTTGCTGCGGATGCAGGGCGAGCTCGGCGGCGTGGCGTTCGAGCTGAAGACCGCCGTCGGCGACCGGCTGCCGGTGCTGGTGACCTCGACGCTCAAGACCGGCAGGGACGGGCGGGCGCAGCTGATCCGGACCACGGTGTTCGACGCGAGCGACCGGCGGGCCTACGAGCGGGAGCTGGTGCGGGCCCGCGACGAGGCCGAGCGCGAACGCGACCGGGTGCAGCGGCTGGCGAGGACGTTGCAGCAGACGCTGCTGCCGCCGGCGCTGCCGGAGGTGCCCGGCATGGAGGTGGCGGCCTACTACCACCCCGCGTCGACCGACCAGGTCGGCGGCGACTTCTACGACCTGTTCCCGCTGACCGGCGAAACGTGGGGGTTCTTCCTCGGCGACGTCTCGGGCAAGGGCGCGGGCGCGGCGGTGGTGACGTCGCTGGCGCGCTACACGCTGCGGGCGGCCGCGGTGCACGACGCCGACCCGGCGACGGCGCTGAGGACGCTCAACACGGTGCTCAACCGCGAGTACCTGGGCGACGACCCGCGGTACTGCACGGTGGTCCACGGCCGCATCCGGCCCGAGGGCACGGGGGCGACGGTCACCCTGGCCACCGGCGGCCACCCGCCACCGCTGCTGCTGCGCGCCGACGGGGAGGTGTCGTTCCTGCGCGCCTTGGGCGGTCAGCTGGTCGGCGCCCTGCCGAACGCGCGGTTCGCGTCGGTGGACGTGCGGCTGGAGCCGGGTGACACAGTGTTGTTGTACAGCGACGGGCTGACCGAAGCCCGAACCAATGGCCGCGCCCGCTACAGCGAAGAGCAGTTGCGCGCGGACCTGACCGGCCTGACCCCGGCCACGGCCCCGGCAGTGGTCAGGGCGGCAACCGACCTGCTGGCCGGCTTCGGCGACGGTGTCGAGGACGACACCGCGCTGCTGGCGTTCGGCATCCCGCGGCCCGGAGGCGATGCGCAGTGACAAGCCCGTTCTCGACGTCGACCGAGGTGGCGGACACCGGCCCGATCCTGACGGTGCGCGGCGAGCTGGACGTGGCAACGGCACCCCGGCTGCGCACCGAGGTCGGCGGGCTCGAGCTGGGGGCCGGGCAGCTGCTGGTGGTGGACCTGGCCGGGGTCACGTTTTGCGACTCCAGCGGGATTTCGGCGTTGATCGCGGCCCGGAATGCGGCGGAGGCGGCTCGGGCCGGGGTCGCGTTGGTGGCTGTGCCCAGCCGGATCACTCGGACGCTGGGGCTGACCGGGTTGGCGGACTTTTTCCCGACTTATGACAGTGCCGAGGATGCGATCTCGGCGCACCGGTGATCCGGTTGCAGCGTTGATCGAGTCGGGTCCCTCGGGCTCGGATGACGGAATCTTCAGCAAGTTGAACGAAACCCTTGACTCACTGAAGACCGTCATTATGCTGACATTCACATCACCAAACTGAAGGATCGACGATGGCGTCAGAAGAAGGCAACGGGCTCCCCACCGCCTCCATGCTGCACGCCATCGGCGCCAAGATCCGCACCATGCGCAAGGAGCGCGGCCTCACCGTCGAACGCCTCAGTGAGCTCTCCGGGGTCTCCACCGGCATCGTCAGCCAGGTCGAGCGGGGGAAGGCCAACCCGTCCTTCTCCACCATGGTGCAGCTCGCCCACGGGCTCGGGATCTCCGTGGCCCGCCTCTTCGACGGCGACGACCACCGGTCGCCCGTGGTGCGGAAGTTCGAGCGGCGGCGGATCGACGGACACGGGCTCGCCGAGGGTGACGGCGGGCTCTACGAACTGCTCACCCCCGACCTCAACGGGGCCCTCGAGGCCACCTGGGTGGAGACCCCACCCGGCTACGACAGCAGCGAAACCCCCTACCGCCACAACGGCGAGGAGTTCGGCCTCATCCTCTCCGGCGCCAAGGACGTGTACCTCGACGGCGTCCGGCACCACCTGGAAGCCGGCGACTCGATCCGCTACGCGTCGACCATTCCGCACTGGTACGTCAACTCCGGCGACGAAACCTGCGTCGCCGTTTGGGTGATCACGCCCCCCACCTGGTGATCACGGCCGCTCCGGCGGCCCTCGACCTCCCCTTTTCCCAGCCACTTTCCCGCGAGGCGGAAACCATGGCTTCCTTGTCGACCCGTCAAACCGACGACGTCAGAACCTTCGCCGCGCGACGGCCGCTCGTCGCACTCGGCCTGGGTGGCACCCTCGAGTGGTACGACTGGCAGATCTTCGGGCTGCTGTCCGCCTTCCTCGGTCCCGAGTTCTTCCCGAACTCCGACCCCGTCGCCGCGACGCTCAGCGCGCTCGCCGTGTTCGCCGTCGGGTTCGTCTTCCGGCCGCTCGGCGGTGTGCTGCTCGGCCTGGTCGCCGACCGGTTCGGCCGGCGGCGGGTGATGCTCGGGTCGGTCGCCGCGATGGCCGCCGCCACCGCCGTCATCGCCCTGCTGCCCGGCTACCGGACGCTCGGCGTGTGGGCCGGGGTGATCCTGCTCGTCTGCCGCGTGGTGCAAGGGATTTCCACCGGCGTCGAAGGTCCGCTCGCGACCGCCTACGCCGTCGAGCTCACCGCGAAGGGCCGGGAAGGCCGGGCCGCCGGGGTGATGAGCGTCTTCGTCAACACCGGCATCCTCGCCGCGTCCCTGATCAGCTTCGCCACCAGCGCGGCGATCGGCGGGGCGGCCATGCAGCAGTGGGGCTGGCGGATCCCGATGGCGGCCGGCGCCGTGCTGGGCGTCGTGATCGTCTACATGCGACGCAACTTGCCGGAGAGCCTCAACTCCAGCAAGGAAACCGTCCCCGTCGAGAGCAACCGCGCCGTGTGGCGTGGCATCGGCAAGCACTGGCTCGCGCTGCTGGCGATGATCTTCGTGGTCGGCGCGGCGCAGGCGTACAACTACGCGTGGAACGTCGGCCTGCCCAGCCTGGCCCGCAGCACGTACAAAGAGGACTCGACGAGCGTCTTCGCCATCACCTCCGCACTCGGTGTCGTGCTGGTGATCGGCTCCGTCCTCACCGGAATCCTGGCCGACCGCAAGAAACTCTCGCGGACCTTCGTCGTGACGCGGTTGCTCGCGGTGCCGGCGGTCTTCCTGATGCTGCTCTACGCCGGGCCCGGGCTCGGCGGGTTCAGCGCCGTCCTGCTCGGCGGCGGGCTCGTGCTCGTCCTGAACATGACGCTCTACAACGTGGTCAGCACGTCGCTGCTGCCCGTCCCGATCCGGGCCACCGGCGTCGGCCTCGGCTATGGCATCGGGGTCGCCCTCTTCGGCGGCACGGCGTCCTACCTGCTCGTCTGGCTGGGCCGGTACGGCGCCCCCTGGATGTTCCCGGCCTACACCGCCGCGCTGTGCCTGATCAGCGTGGCGCTCTACCTCGCGGCCCAGCGCCGCACCGGAACCTACTGCGGCGAATGAGGAGTACCCGATGAACCTGGCGGACCTGGCCGTGTCCACTGAGGACCTGCGCGCCCCCGTGGTGCGGCGCAGCGACGTCGTCGTGGTCGGCGGTGGACCGGCGGGCGTGAGCGCCGCCGTCGCCGCTGCCCGCACCGGCGCTTCGGTGACGCTGCTCGAACGCTACGCGGCACTGGGCGGGCTCGCCTCGGGCGGCATGGTGCTGGTGCTCGACGACATGGTCAACGGCGCCGAGGTGTCGGTGCGCGGCATCGTCGCCGAGTACGTCGAACGGATGGAACGCATCGGCCTCGCCGTGTCCCCGCCGGAGGCCGACCGGATCTCCTCCCCGGAGATGTGGAAGCGCTGGAGCCGGTGGGGCGCGTTCGACTTCCACTCCCACGCCTCCCCCAAGCCGATCTGCTACGCCGTCGCCTTCGACCCCGACGGCTGGAAGCGCGTCTCGAACGACCTCGTCCGCGAGGCCGGCGTGCACCTGCGGCTGCACAGCTGGTTCTCCCGGCCGGTGGTCGACGACGGCGTCCTGCGCGGCGTCGTCTGCGAGACGAAGTCCGGGCCGCAGGCGGTGCTCGGCGACGTCGTCATCGACACGACCGGCGACATCGACGTCGCCTCCCGGGCCGGCGCCGCCTACACCCACGACAGCTACCTCGTGACGCTCGTCTTCCGGCTCGGCGGCGTCGACACCGCCGCGGCCGAACGCTTCGAGCAGGAGAACCCGCGCGAGGCACGGGCGATCAACCGCAAGGTCAAGCGGATGCTCGGCGGGGCCTGGGAACTGTGGTGGCTCAAGACGCCGGTGCCGGGTGTGGTGTGGTGCAACTGCCCGCACCTCACCGGCTACGACGGCGCCGACCCGGCGTCGCTGACCGAGGCCGAGTTCGACGCCCGGGCCCGCATCTCCGCCGTGCTCGACCACGTCCGGGCCGAGCTGCCCGGCTTCGAGAACTGCTACCTGCTCGACGTCGCCGAGCAGATCGGCGTCCGGCAGACCCGGTTGCTGCGCGGCGAATACGTCGTCACCAAGGACGACATCCAGCAGCGGCGGCACTTCCCCGACTCGGTGGCCCGCGGCCGCGACTACTACACGCCCTACCGCGCGCTGCTCCCCCAGGACGTCGACCAGCTGCTGGTCGCCGGCCGGCACTACTCGGCGACCCCGGAAGCGCAGAAAATCTCCCGCGAGATCCCGCCCTGCATGGCGATGGGCCAGGCGGCCGGGGTCGCCGCCGGGATCGCCGTGGACCGCGGGAGCACCGTCCGCGACGTCGACCCCGCGCTCGTCCAAGCCGGGATGCACGACCAGGGCGCCGATCCCGGCGACGTGCCCGCCCCGAACGCCACCGTCGAACTGGAGGTTGCCTGATGTCCCTGCCGCTGGACGGCGTCACCGTCGTCGACTTCACGCAGGTCTACCTGGGACCGAGCTGCACGCAGCTGCTCGGCGACTACGGCGCGGACGTCGTCAAGGTCGAACGCCCCGGCGTCGGCGACCTGTCCCGGTCGTCCATTCCGGACCCGGACGGCGCGGACAACCCGATCTTCCTGTCCATCAACCGCAACAAGCGCAGCGTCTCGGTCGACACCCGGTCCGCGGACGGCAAGGCCGTGCTCCTCGACCTGATCGCCGAGGCCGACGTCGTGGTCAGCAACTTCCGCTCCGGCGTGATGGAGCGGATCGGCTTCGGCTACGAGGCCTGCCGGGCCCGCAACCCGCGGATCATCTGGGCATCCGGCACCGGATTCGGCGAGGAGGGCCCGTACCGGCACAAGGGTGGCCAGGACGTCATCGCGCAGGCGTACTCGGGCGTGATGTGGCGACGCGCGTCCGACGAGGTCCCGCTGTCGGTGTACCCGACGACGTTGTGCGACTACACGACCGGCATGCACCTGCTCCAGGGCGTCTTGTTCGCGCTGCTGGCCCGGGAACGCACCGGCGAGGGGCAGAAGGTCGAGGTCACCATGTACGACTCGATGCTCCACATGCAGATGCAGGAGGCGTGCATGCAGCTCAACCGCGGCCGCGAGGTGAACTGGGCGGCGATGCCGCTGTCCGGGGTCTTCACCACCGCCGACGGCGCGGTCTGCATGGTCGGCGCGTTCAAGGAGAACCCGCTGCGCGACATCTGCACCGCGTTGGAGCTGACCGAGGATCTTTCGGCGCGGCCCGAGTACGCCACGCTGGAGCAGCAGTTCGCGCACAAGCCACAGCTGCAGGAGATCTTCCGCGAACGGTTCGCCGTCAACACCACCGAGTACTGGGTGAAACGCCTGGAGGGCGTCGACATCCTCTGCGCACCAGTGCACACCCTGGCCGAGGCCTTGGCGGACGAGCAGACCGCGGTCAACCGCATGGTCCTGGAGATGGACCACCCGACCGCCGGGACGGTGCGGGCGCTCGCCGCGCCGATCCGGCTGTCCGAGACCCCGGCGTCGGTCCGCCGCGTGCCGCCGCGGCTCGGCGAGCACAACGCCGAGGTGCTGGCCGAACACGGCTACGACGCCGAGCGCATCGCCGCGCTCGTCGAGGCGGGAGTCCTGCGATGACCGACGAAGTCCGCTTCGAGGTCGACAAGCACGTCGCCCGCGTGACGATCGACCGGCCGGGTGTCCTCAACGCCGTCGCGCCGGACACCCAGCGGCGGCTCGGTGAAATCTGGGACGCCATCGAGCACGACCCCGAGGTGCGAGTGGTCGTGCTGACCGGCGCCGGCGAACGCGCGTTCTGCGTCGGCGCGGACATGTCGGCGGACGCGATCGAGAAGACCGGCCTGCAGTTCTGGGCCGACGAGCCGGAGACCGGGTTCGGCGGGCTGTGCCTGCGCACCACGCTCGACGTCCCGGTGATCGCCCGCGTCAACGGGTACGCACTCGGCGGCGGCATGGAAATGGTGCTGGGCTGCGACATCGTCCTCGCCGCCGAGCACGCGCAGTTCGGGCTGACCGAGCCGCGCGTCGGCCGGCTCCCGCTCGGTGGCGGGGTCGCGCAGCTGGTCCGGCGGCTCCCCCACACCCAGGCCATGGGCCTGCTGCTCACCGGGCGGCGCGCTCCCGCGGCCGAGATGCGGGCGATGGGGCTGGTCAACGAGGTCGCGCCGGCCGGTGAGCTGGACGCCGTCGTGGACCGCTGGGTCGCCGACGTCCTGGCGTGCGCGCCGACGTCGCTGCGGGCGATCAAGCAGATCGTGCAGCGGACCGGCGAACTCACCGCCCGCGAGGCCTGGGCGGCGCGGCTGCCCGCGCTGATGGCCGCGCTCGACAGCGAGGACAGCGTCGAAGGCGTCCGCGCGTTCCAGGAGAAGCGGCCGCCGGTTTGGCCGGGCCGATGACCCTCGCACCCGGGGTCTGGGGCGTCGTCGCGACGCCGTTCAGCGGCTCCACCGGCGAACTCGACGAACCGAGCCTGGCCCGGCTGGTCGAGCACTACGCGAGTCTCGGCGTGAGCGGGCTGACCGTGCTGGGCGTGTTCGGCGAAGCCGCGTCACTCGACACCGGCGAGCGGCGGGCCGTGCTGGAAACGGTCGTGGACACCGTCGACCTGCCGCTGGTGGTCGGCGCGACGACCCTGGCGACCAAGCCGGTGCTCGAAGAAGCCGCACTGGCCGCCGAGGTCGTGGGCGACCGGCTGGCGGGGGTGATGGTGCAGGTGAACTCCGCCGATCCGCACGTGCTCGTCCGGCACCTGAGCGCGGTGCACGAAGCCACCGGCGCCGGGCTGGTCGTGCAGGACTACCCGCTCGTCTCCGGTGTCCACATCGGACCGTCGGTGCTGACGGCCGCGCTCGCGGACACCCCCGGCGTCGTCGCGGTGAAGGCCGAGGCGCCACCGACACCACCGGCGATCGCGACCCTGACCGCGAAGCTGGCCGTGCCAGTGTTCGGTGGTCTCGGCGGGCTCGGGCTGCTCGACGAGCTGGCGGCCGGCTCCGCGGGCGCGATGACCGGGTTCTCCTACCCCGAGGGCCTGCTCGCGTGCGTCCAGGCGTGGCAGGACGGGGGGTACGCGGCCGCGCGGGCGGCGTTCCTGCCCTACCTGCCGCTGGTGAACTTCGAACAACAGGCCAAGATCGCCCTAGCCGTCCGCAAGGAGTGCCTGCGCCGCCGCGGCCTCATCCTCGACGCGGCGGTCCGCCCGCCCGCGTCGCCGTTGCCCGAATCCCTGCGGGAGCAGCTCGCCCGCCAACTCGACGCCGTGGAGGAAGCCTGATGGACCTCGGACTCGCCGGACGCACCGCCCTGGTGTGCGCCTCGACCGGTGGCCTCGGCGAAGGCATCGCCCGGGCGCTCGCCGCCGAAGGCGCCCGGGTGCTCGTCAGCGGCCGGCGCGGCGACCGGGCCGAAGCGATCGCCGCCGAGCTGCCCGGCGCTGTCGGCGTCGAGGCGGACCTCACCGCCGAGGACGGGCCGGACCGGCTCGCCGCGGCCGCGCTCGCCGCGTTCGGGCAGGTCGACGTCCTGGTGCTCAACGGCCCCGGGCCGAAGCCCGGCACCGCGGCCGAAACCACCGTCGAGGACGCCGATTCCGCGGTCGCCGCGCTCGTGCGCCCGCACGTCAAGCTCGTGTCGGCGCTGCTGCCCGCGATGCGTGAGCGCGGCTGGGGCCGGATCCTCGCCGTCGGGTCCAGCGGGATCGCCGCGCCGCTGCCGAACCTCGCGCTGTCCAACCTCGGGCGGGCCGCGCTCGCCGGGTACCTCAAGACCCTCGCCACCGAGGTGGCCGCGGACGGCGTCACCGTCAACCTGCTGCTGCCCGGCCGGATCGCGACCGACCGGCTCACCTCGCTCGACGAGAACACGGCGAAGCGGACCGGCCGTCCCGTCGCCGACGTCGCGCGGGACGCCCAGGCCGCCATCCCCGCCGGCCGCTACGGCGAGCCCGCGGAGTTCGGCGCGGCGGCCGCGTTCCTCTGCGGCGCCCCGGCGTCCTACATCACCGGCACCGCGCTGCGCTGCGACGGCGGCCTGGTCCCCACCCTCTGAAGGAGCGTCATGACGACGACCGTGCAGCACCTGATCGACGGTTCGTGGACCGGCGAGCCGGTCACCGAACGCCGCAACCCGGCGCGCCCGGACGAGGTGGCGGTCAGCGCCCCGAGCGGTGACCTGTCCACTGTGGAGGACGCGATCGCCGCCGCTTCGGCCGCCCAGCCGGCGTGGGCCGCGATGCCGGCGCCCGCCCGGGGCGCGATCCTGCTCGACGCCGCAGACCTGCTGCGCCGCCGCCACGACGCGGTCGCCACCGACCTCGTCCGGGAGGAGGGCAAGACCCTGGCCGAGGCCCGCGGCGAGGTCCGGCGGGCCATCGACGTCCTGCGCTACTTCGGCTCGCACGGCTGGCGGCTCGGCGGCGACGTCTTCCCCAGCGGCACCCCGGACACCAGCGTGTTCACCCGGGCCGAGCCGCTCGGCGTGGCCGGGCTGATCACGCCGTGGAACTTCCCCATCGCCATCCCGGCGTGGAAGCTCGCGCCCGCGTTGGTCAGCGGCAACGCGGTGGTGCTGAAACCGGCCGAACTGACCCCGGCGTCGGCCACCCACCTGGCCGCCGCGCTGACCGAAGCCGGACTGCCACCCGGCGTGCTGAACGTGGTGCACGGCAAGGGTTCGGTGCTCGGCGCCGCGCTCGCGGCCGACGAGCGGGTGCGTGCGGTGTCGTTCACCGGCTCGACGCGGGTCGGGCTGGGCCTGCACGACGTGCTTTCCGCGCGCCGCGCCCGCGTCCAGCTGGAGATGGGCGGCAAGAACGCCTACCTGGTCCTGGACGACGCCGACCCGGTCGCCGCGGCCCGCGTCGTCGCCGCGGGCGGATTCGGGCTGACCGGGCAGGCCTGCACCGCGACCTCGCGCGTCTACTGCACACCGCGCGTGCGCGAGGCGTTCACCGAAGCGCTGCTCAAGGAGGCGGCCCGGTTCACCCCCGGTGACGGCCTGGACGACGGCACGACGATGGGCCCGGTGGTCAGCGACCAGCAGCTCGCGACCGACCTGGCCGCGATTTCCCGCGCCACGGCGCAAGGCGCGTCGGCGGCCACCGGCGGCACGGCCGAGGGCGCGTTCCTGGCACCGACGGTGCTGGTCGACGTGGCCCACGACCACGACGTGGCTCGCCAGGAGGTGTTCGGCCCGGTCGTGGCCGTGCTGCCGGCCGGCGACTACGACGAGGGTCTGGCGCTGGTCAACGACTCCCCCTACGGGCTCACCGCGGGCCTGTGCACGCGGGACCTCGCGCTGGCGCACCACTTCGCCGCACATGCCGAGGCCGGCGTGGTGAAGGTGAACCGGCCGACCACCGGGCTCGACCTGAACGTGCCCTTCGGCGGGGTCAAGGACTCGTCGTCGAACACGTTCCGCGAGCAGGGGCCGGCCGCGGTCGACTTCTACACGTGGTCCAAGACCGTCTACATGGGACACGAGCGCTGAGCGGTGGCGTCCTCCCACGCACGAGCGGTTCCTCCGGTTTAGTCTTGGGAATCCGGACGAATCCCCCGTATGCTCCGACGTGGACCACGGATTCGGGGGGACGCCATCAGCACGGACTTCACCGCCGACCCGGCCGCGATCGCCAAGCTGGGCGCGCTCGCCGGGCGGGCCGGCCACGCCGCGGGACTGTACGCGGCGCAGGCGACCATCGGCCCCAGCGAGTGGGGCGAGGGGTTGCTCAACCTGCTCGCCAAGCCACTCGACCAGTGGCAGGCGCTCTTCGCCACCAACACGGCCAAGGCCCAAACCCTCGCCAACGCCTACGACACCTCGCTCGTCGCCGTGGCCAAGCTGTACCGCGAGACCGACCACGAAGCGGCCGCCAAGGCCGACCGGTCCTACCCCGAAGCGCACTCCGAGCGGGTCGAAGCCGACGACGTCGCCTCCCCGGAAACCGCGGCGGCGTTCACCGACTTCGACAACGCGGCCCTCAACCCCCGGACCGGCGAGGAGTACCCGGGCTCGCTCGTCCCCGGCGAAGACGCCCTCGGGGGCTGGAACATCGAGGTGCAGAAGATCGCCGACAAGATCTTCGGCGGCGCCGCGATCTCCGGGCCGGTCCGCGGGCTGCTCACGAAGATCGCCGGCACGGACCTGCTGACCGACCTCGAGAAGTTCGTGGCGGGCGACTGGGACGGGCTGCTGCAGCAGGGCATGGTGTTCGAGGACACCGGGCTGGCGTTCGGCAAGATCAAGCAGAACATCGACCGCGGCCGCCTCGGCATCCAGGACCGCTGGACCGGGCACGCCGGTGAAGCCGCGCGCGCCTGGTTGACCGACTACTCCTACGCCTGCGCGGCGCACGCCAAGTTCTGCACCGAGGCCGGCTGGAAGATCAAGAACTTCGCCCGCGCGGCCTACGACGGCATGCAGGTGCTCGACCTCGCCCTCGAGTCACTGCTCGACGCCGTGCTCGGCAAGGTGCTGAAGCTCGGCAAGGCGCTCGAAGGGGCCCTGCTCGGCATCGTCGGCCTCAGCGAAGGCGAGTCCCTGCGCACGGCGATCGCCGGGATCATGAGCGAGCTGACCCCGCTGCGCAACGCCGTCGACGCGCTCACCACGCTGGCGCACTCGGTCGCGGGGATCTCCGAGCTCGTGGCGGGCAACGGGGAGATCGCCGTGCAGACCTGGCCGGGCGAACCCTACAAGCACCCGGGGACCTGACGTGGACGTCTCACCGTGGCGGACCGAACAAGGCCGGCTCGCCCGGCACAACCAGCTGGTGCTGCTCGCCCGCGGGGAGGGCGATCTGGCCGACTTCGCCCGCGATGTGCTCGCCGGCCGGGCAAAGCCGGAAGACGTGCTCTACCGGTCGTACCTGGACGAAAAGACGCTCGCCGCGGCCCACGCGAGCGTCGACGACTGGCTCGCGCTGCCCGGCACCGAGCGTGAGGCGGCGATCGCGGGTGCGGCCGAGGCGACCCGGGCGGAGATCACGGCACTGGTCGCGCTCGACGTGTCCGAGCCGGAGCCTGGCCCCGAAGCGGAGCCCGGCCCCGAAGCCGACGAGCACGACTTCGGCGCCGGGTTCATGAAGTCCGGGTGGTGACTCCTCAGGGCATCGCCAGCTTCGGGTAGATCCGCAGCCGCTGGGGTGACATGTAGTAGTTGCCCTGGCCGGGCATGCGGGGCACGAGCAGCGACTCCCCCTTGAGGACGACCTCCTTCGCGACGCCGGGATCGGGGGCCAGGGTGGCAATCGCCTTGTCGGTCCAGGCGTTCGCCGGCGCACCGGACTGGAGCGCGTACCCGGTCACCCGGCGCAGCTCCGAGTACGGGTCGTTGGCGTAGCCGTCGTTGCGCAGGAGGTAGCCACCCGGCCGGGCGACGATCGCCTCCTCGTCGAGGGGCATGCCGCCGGCGGTGAGCACGTGCAGCGCGGGCCCGCCGTTCTTCCACGGGTCCTGCGGGTCGTTCTGCAGTTCCGCCACGGTTTTCTTGAGCACCTGATCACCGTGGTCGAGACAGATTTCGAAGCCGGCGATCGCCTGTCCCCCGATTTCGAGCAACCGTTCCCGGGCGAACTCCCGATCCTCGTAAGCGCCCTGGAGCCGGGGGTTGCTGCCCACCGCGAACTGCTGCGGAACACCGTCGATGTGCGAAGCCAGCCGTTTTTCGACGCGCCTCGACTCGCCCTTTCGCGCGCCGCCGAAAGTGAACCAAACGGTGTTGTAGAAGGTCCGCTGGGTCACGTCCATCGTGTCCGAGTGCCACAGCACCGAGCCCGGCGCGATCAGCCAGTTTGTCAGCCGCACCGCGCGGAACATCTGCTCCAGCGCGCCCCAGACCTCCTGGTACTGCTCGACGTCGTAGGTGTGGTGGGCGGTCGCGTCGGCCGGCCGGAGGTAGAACTCGGGCGCCACGAACACTTTGAGCGTGGTGCTGTCGTCGCCGAGCTCCTGGACGTTCCGCTCGGCCATGTGCACCATCGTGGCGAGGCGCCGCAGCCGGATGAACCAGTCGGCCGACTGGTCGAGCGGCGCTTTCACCGGAATGTCGGGTACCGGGTCGCACAGTTTGCCCGGCGGGAGCCCGGCCAGCGTCGGCCCGTTCGCGAGATTCAGGTCCGTGGTGGCGGTCGGCACTTCGTAGGCGATATAGCGGAAATGGGTGTACGGCACGGTCCAGCCTTTCCCCTCAGTAGACAGACGACCGACGTTACCGCTTTTCCCGGGCCTCGGCTTTCGCCCGAACGGGTAAGCACATTACGCGGTGGTGCCACCGGTGGAATTGCACTGGGCCGAACCGGCTCTTTCGACCGAAGTTTTCCGATTACCGGTTTCTTTGTTGATTTTCCGCCGGTCGGTCAAAGACAGGGCGGCCGGTAGCCGTCGACGCGCAGCCCGCGGAACTCGAGCCGGTTCGGCGTCTTCCCCACGAAGACCAGCCCGCGAGCCTCGGTCAGCGCGGAGGCGAACGAGTACGCCGGCGTGCCCAGCTCGGGCAGCGACGTCCAGGCACGCGGGTCGAAGCTGAAGAACTTCGTGACGAGCTTCCCGTGGGTCGAGGGCACCAGGGTCAGCCACTTGTCGCCGCCGCTCCAGTGCGAGGCCGGGCGCAGCTGGACGTACAGGTCGTCGCTCGCGCGATAGGTCAGCAGGAACCCGGCCGAGCGGGACAGATCGGCCTGCGCCTCGAATTGGTTCCCGAGCCACAGGACGGCGACGTGCCACTCGGCGCCCAGGAAGTCGACCTTCGCCGTGTACCGGTGCCCTTCGCGGACGAGCAGGCTCCCGGTGGCCGGGACAGTGGCGCCTTCGCCGCTGGCGAGCCACTGCTGGTACCGGTCGATCGACGGGGTCGAGCACTCGCAGCCGGGCCGTGGCGCGGCGTTCGCCGGCGCACTGACCAGGGAAAACATCAGAAGGGAGGCGAGGATCGCGAGCGTCCGGACGAAGGCGAGGCGCATGCGGGGAAACTACCAGACCAGGTGTGCTGTGGGTCACGGAATGCCCGACGATCTCGGGCGCTACAGAAGGTTGAGAACCCGTTCGACCCCTTAGGGAGGGCCATGTCCGCCACCAGCACGCCGGAAGCCGAGTCCACCACCCCGGTGGTGCCCGTGCTCGACGACTTCGACTTCCCGCTCACCGACGGCGCGGCCTGCCGCATCGACGACCCGGACTGCGAAGCCTGCCAGTGAGCCCGGAGCCCCGGCGCGTGTCCCGCGCCGGGGCCGGTCGGCGTAACGCGGGATGACCCGGTCGCGACTCACGCGTGTCGGACGTCCGGGGAGGCATCCATGAAGCGCTTGGTCATCTGCTGCGACGGGACCTGGAACTCGCGCAGCCAGCCCGCCCCGACGAACGTCGTGAAGGTCAAGGACGCGGTCGCGGCCACCGACCCCGCCGGCATCGAGCAGAACGCCTACTACCACGAGGGTGTCGGCGCCGGGGTCGGGCCGGTGGGCCGGCTCGCGGGCGGCGCGTTCGGCTGGGGCCTCTCGGCGAACGTGCAGGACGCGTACCGGTTCGTCGTCAAGCACTACGAGCCCGGTGACGAGCTGTTCTTCTTCGGGTTCAGCCGCGGCGCCTACACCGCGCGCAGTGTCGTCGGCTTCATCCGCAACTGCGGGGTGCTGCGGCCGGAGTACGTCGACCTGGTCTCCGACGCGTACCGGCTCTACCGCGACCGGGACGAGGAAACCGGCCCGGCGAGCCCGGTGGCCGAACGGTTCCGGGCGGAGCACTCCCACGAGGACGTCACGCCGATCCGGTTCGTCGGTGTCTGGGACACGGTGGGGGCGCTGGGCATCCCGCTCAGCGGCGGCCGCCTGCTCAACCTGCTGAACCGGCGCTGGCAGTTCCACGACACGCAGCTGACGTCGACCGTGCAGGCGGCGTACCAGGCCCTGGCGGTGGACGAGCACCGGAAGGCGTTCGTCCCGGCGGTCTGGCAGCCGTCGCCGGCCGCGAACGGGCAGGTGCGGGAGCAGGTCTGGTTCGCGGGCGCGCATTCCGACGTCGGCGGCGGGTACCCGGACCAGGCGCTCTCGGGGCTCGCGCTGCGCTGGATGACCGACCGCGCCGAGAAGTGCGGCCTGGCGTTCACGCCCACGGCGTTCGCGGCTTTCCCGCCGCCGGACGAGCTCGGCGTCCTGCACGACTCGCTGAACGCCTTCTACCGGCTGTTCGGCTCGGCGCAGCGTCAGCTCGGCCGGGTGGACCCGCCGTCGGAGTACGCGTCGTCGTGCGCCGAGGAACGGCACCTGCGCCTGCAGTCGCGTTACGCGCCGCCCAGCCTCGTCCGGTACCTCGCCCGCGTGCCCCGGCGGATCATGCCGGTCTGACCCCGGTCACTCCCGATAACCGGCCCACGCCACCTGGACGAACCCACGCACCAACGGACTCCGGCCCACCTTCGGCCACGCCACCACCAGCTCACTCAGCGGCCGGTCCGTCACCGGCACCACAACCAGCCCGCCCGGCACCGGCTGGTCGACCGGCGCGAGCGCGGCCGCACCCGTCCACACCACCGCCCACAGGCACTCCTGGACCGTCCGCGAAACCGGCAGATCATGCCGATCTGACCCCGGTCACTCCCGATAACCGGCCCACGCCACCTGGACGAACCCACGCACCAACGGACTCCGGCCCGCCTTCGGCCACGCCACCACCAACTCACTCGGCGGCCGGTCCGTCACCGGCACCACGACCAGCCCGCCCGGCACCGGCTGGTCGACCGGCGCGAGCGCGGCCGCACCCGTCCACACCACCGCCCGCAGGCACTCCTGAACCGTCCGCGAGACCGGCGCCTCGTCGTCGGCCGGACCACCGGTCCAGTACGCCGTCCACATCGGATCGGTGCCGTCGGGCAGCCGCACCCACCGGCGGCCGGCCAGGTCGGCCACGGCCACCGAGGCGCGGCGGGCGAGGGCGTCGTCTTCGCGGACCACCAGGCCGACCGGCACCGAGCGCAGCACCTGCGTGCCGATTCCCTTGGTGTCGAAGGGAGTCCGGGTCAGCGCGACGTCGACGAGCCCGGCACGCAGGCCGGCCGTGGGGTCGCCGAGATCGGCTTCGTGCAGGCGGACCTCGACGTGCGGGTGGCGCTCGCGGAACAACGGGACCAGCCGGCCGCCGACGTGCTCGGCCGCGTCCGCGAGAGTGCCGATCGTGAGCGTCGCCGCGCCCGCCGCGGCGGTCACCCGGCCGCGGATCGCCTCGGCCCGCTCGATCAGCGCGCCGGCCTCGTCGTAGAGCGCCGCTCCGGCGGGCGTGAGCGTGACGCCCTTGGGCGTGCGGTCGAACAGGGCCACGCCGAGCTCGTCCTCGAGCTGCCGGATCGCCCGGCTGAGCGGCGGCTGCGTCATGTGCAGGCGCCCCGCCGCCCGGCCGACGTGCCGCTCGTCGGCCACCGCGACGAAGTACCGCAGCGCGCGCAGGTCCACGCCGACACGATACCGGGACGGTATCGTGTCGACCGAGCCGGACTTGGACGCCCGCGGTGGTCACGGCGAACGATCGCCTTATGACTCTTACGATCGGCTGCTACCGCTACGACACGACACGACCGCTGTTCGACCGGACCGACGTCACGGTGAAGACCGCCGCGACGCTGCCGGAGATCTTCGAACGGGTGCTGCGCGACGCCGAGTTCGACGTCGCCGAGCTCGGCCTGACGTTCTACCTCCGGCTGCTCGAATCGGGCTCGCCCTACGTCGCGCTGCCGATCTTCCCGAACCGCGTGTTCCGGCACTCGTGCGTGTTCGTCAACACGCGCTCCGGGATCACCGGGCCGGAAGATCTGGTGGACCGCACGATCGGCGAGTTCGGCACGTACGGCCAGGACTCGGGCGTGTGGGCGAAGGGGATCCTGATGGACGAGCACGGCTTCGAGCCGGCGCGCAACCGCTGGGTGATCGGCGGGCTGGACCGCCCGGCGGCGCCGTTCGGCTTCACCCCGCACCCGCGGCCGGAGGAGGTGTCGGTCAAGCCCACCGAGCGGGCCCTGGGCGACCTGCTGGCCGAAGGCGAGATCGACGCGTTGTTCTCGGCGAACGTGCCGCAGTGCGTGCTCGACGGGGCGCCGGACGTCGCCCGGCTGTTCCCGGACCACGAGCGGGTGGAGCGCGACTACCACCGGCGGACCGGGATCTTCCCGATCATGCACGTCGTGGTGATCCGGCGGGAGCTGCTCGCCCGCGCCCGCGAGGTGTACGGGATGTTCGCGGAGGCGGCGACGGAGGCCGCCGGCCGCTACCGCCGCGACCGGCGGCTGTACCAGGTGCCGACGATGGTGCCGTGGCTGAACGCACTGGTCGAGCGCAACGCGGCGCAGTTCGGCGAGGACTGGTGGCCCTACGGCGTCTCGGCCAACCGGAAGACGCTCGAGACGTACCTGCGCTACCACCACGAACAGGGCCTCTCGTCGCGGCGGTGGCCGGTCGAAGAGGTGTTCGCGCTCCTGGACACGTGACGCTCAGCGGTAGGGCGCACCCCGCGGCGCCTGCCGGGCCCGGGGCGCCTGCTGCCGAGGACCCTGCTGCCGGGGCGGCGGCGGGCCGGGCCGCCGGGCGGGTGCCCGCGCCGGAGCC
>NZ_JAMXQV010000057.1 GCF_024703995.1 Amycolatopsis iheyensis
GGCACCCCGCCGCGAGCCGGCGGACGTCCGCCGCGCCGGCCCGCCGCCGCGCCGCCCCCAGGACCGCCCGGCCCCGCGTGCCCGCCGCAACTCCTTCCGCGGCGCGAAGGTCGCGCTCGCCGTCGTGTCGCTGCTGGTGATGGGCCTGACCGGGTACGCGTGGGCGGCGATGCAGGGCCTGGTCAACGGGCTGAACTACGCGAACGTGATCAGCGACGACGCCGGGGGCGACAAGCCCGCCGACGGCGCCCGCGACATCCTGCTGGTCGGCCTCGACAGCCGCACCGACGCCCAGGGCAACCCGCTGCCGCGCGAGGTGCTCGACGAGCTGCGCGCCGGCGACTCCGACGGCGAGCTCAACACCGACTCGCTGATCTTCGTGCACATCCCGAACGACGGCAGCAAGGCCGTCGCGATGTCGCTGCCGCGCGACTCCTACGTCGACATCCCCGGCTACGGCAAGCACAAGATCAACTCCGCCTACGCCCGGGCGATGCTGCAGTCCCGCAAGGACCTGCAGAAGCAGGGCGTCAGCGACCCGAAGGAGCTCGACGTCAAGTCGAACCAGGCCGGGGCGAAGGAGCTGATCCAGACGATCGAGAAGCTCACCGGGTCGACCATCGACAACTACGCCGCGGTCAACCTGCTCGGCTTCAGCGAGATCACCAAGGCCATCGGCGGCGTCGACGTCTGCCTGAACGACAACGTCAAGGACCAGTACTCCGGCGCGAACTTCAGCAAGGGCCAGCACACGATCTCCGGCGTCGAGGCGCTCGAGTTCGTCCGGCAGCGCCACGGCCTGCCCAACGGCGACCTCGACCGGGTCGTCCGGCAGCAGGTGTTCATGGCCGGCATGGCCCGCAAGGTGCTCTCGGCCGGCACGCTGACCAGCCCGGCCAAGCTCAACGCCCTGATCGACGCCATCAAGAAGTCGGTCGTGCTCAACCAGAACTGGGACATCCTCGGGTTCGCCCAGCAGATGAAGGGCCTGACCGGCGGCCAGCTCGAGTTCCGCACCATCCCGGTGAAGAACATCGAGTACAAGACGCCCGAGGACGGCACCGCCATCCAGGTCGACCCCGTCGAGGTCAAGCAGTTCGTGCAGAGCCTCGCCGGACCGCAGCCGGGGCAGACCGCGCCGCCGGCGCAGCAGGCCGACCCCGCGAACAAGGCGACCACGGTCGACGTCCGCAACGCCTCCGGCAAGACCGGCCTGGCCGCGACCGTCGCCAAGGACCTCGAAGGCAAGGGCTTCACCTCCGGCGAGACCGCGAACTCGAGCGCCCGCAAGACCACGGTCATCTGGGTGCCCAAGGGCGGCAAGGACAAGGGCCAGGCGGTCGCCGACGCGCTCGGCGGCTCGCCGACGATCCAAGAGGACAAGAGCGTCCAAGCGGGACACGTGATGGTGTTCCTCGGCTCCGACTACGAGGCGCCGAGCGGCGCCGGGAGCTCGGGCAACGGCGCCGGCGCGGCCGCCGCCCCGACGTCGCAGGCCGCGCCGCCGCCGGCCGCCGACCAGGAGAAGCCGATCACCGCCGAAGGCGTTCCCTGCGTCAACTGAGGCCCGCTGACCTGCAAGTTGCAGATCCGGCCATCTCCCGTTAACCCGTTCGGCGCAACTCGCGCAATCGGTATCAAAGACATGCCCGAAATCGCGTAAGGGCCGGGCGCCTGCGCACTTACATACACGTGAGGGTGCACCTGCACGGGAATCTTGTCACCACCGTGAGGGTGCCGCGGGAGAGCACGGCAGGGGACATTGATGTGCTGATCGACGCTGAGGAGTATCAGCGGATACTCGGGGACGAGCTCCGCAAGCTCAGGCGCAGCCGCGGGTGGACGCGCAAGGAGCTGAACCAGCACCTGCAGAGCGAGATTTCGCTGCAGACGCTGGCCACCTACGAGCTGGGCACCAGACAGTGCTCCGTCGTGCGCCTGGTCGAACTGTGCGTCGCGATGGACGAGCTCCCCCAGGACCTGCTGGCCAAGGTGCACCGCCGGGTGTTCGTCGACGAGCCCGGCCGGGTCCGCGTCGACCTGCGCAAGGTCGTCGCCGACGCCTCCGCCGAACTGCTCCCGCTGCGCCGCTGGGCCGAAGGCCGGCTGCGCCAGGTCGGCGAGCACGGCGCCGGCGAGATCGCGCTCGACCTGCCCGCGCTCGAGCGGATGGCCGAGCTGTGCGGCCTGCCGACCGTGGACCTGATCGCCCGGCTCCGCCGGTACGTCTCCCGCTGATCCCCGCGGTCCCTCACCGGCCCTTGGCCGCCGGTGAGGGACCGGCCCCCTTCAGCCGACCAGGAAGTCCTCGCGCCGCACCTTCCGCGTGTCGAGCCAGTACCGCCAGGTGAAGCCCGGCCAGATCGTCCGGTTGACGCCCTTCGCGTCCAGGTACCAGCTCTTGCAGCCGCCGCGCGTCCAGATGCCCTTCGCCAGCTTGCGCTGGATGTCGCCGTTGAACCGCTCCTGCACCTCCGGCTTCGGCTCGATGGCCTTCCCTCGGGCCAGCCGCAGCGCCTCGGCGACGTAGGAGATCTGGGCCTCGATCATGAACACGACCGAGTTGTGCCCGAGGCCGGTGTTCGGGCCGAGCAGGAAGAACAGGTTCGGGAAGCCGGCCACGGTGATCCCGAGGTGCGTCCGCATCCCCTCGGTCGCCCACTCCTTGCCGAGGTTGCGCCCGTCGCGGCCGACGATCTCCAGGTCGTCGAAGGCGTCGGTGACGTGGAAGCCGGTGCCGTAGACGATCGCGTCGACCTCGTGCTCGACCCCCGCGGCGTCGACGACGCTGTGCTCGCGGACCTCCCGCACGCCGTCGGTGACGACGTCGACGTTGTCGCGCGCCAGCGCCGGGTAGTAGTCGTTGGAGATGAGCACGCGCTTGCAGCCCATGGTGTAGTCCGGGGTGACCTTGCGCCGCAGCGCCGGGTCGGCGATCGCGCGGTCGATGTTGCGCTTGGCCAGCCGCTGGCCGACCTTCATCACCCAGGACTGGCCGTTGAAGCCGATCGCGCGCGCTTCGAGCATCCAGTAGAGCAGGTTCCGGTAGGCGCGCTGGGCCGGCGGGAAGACCTTGAACAGCGACCGGGTGCGCCCGGACATCTCGTGGTCGGCCTTCGGCATGATCCACGGCGGCGTGCGCTGGAACAGCGTCAGCGCTTCGACGTCCGGGGCGATCTTCGGCACGAACTGGACCGCGCTCGCGCCGGTGCCGATCACGGCGACCTTCTTGCCCTTCAGGTCGACGTCGTGGCGCCACCGCGCGGAGTGGAACGCCGGGCCGGCGAAGTTCTCGATCCCGGGCAGCTCCGGGATCTGCGGCAGGTGCAGCGCCCCGACGCCCGCGACCAACGCGCCCGCCACGAACTCGTCGCCGCCCCTCGTGGCGACGTGCCAGCGGTTCTCGTCGGCGTCCCAGCGGGCGCCGGTCATCTCCTGGCCGAAGCGCACGAAGCGGCGCAGGTCGTGCTTGTCGGCGACGTCGCGCATGTACTGCCAGATCTCCGGCTGCGGCGAGTACGCCCGCGACCAGTCCGGGTTCTGCTCGAAGGAGAACGAGTACATGTGCGACGGGATGTCGCAGGCGCACCCGGGGTAGCTGTTGTCCCGCCAGGTGCCGCCGACGTCGTGCGCCTTCTCGAGGATCACGAAGTCTTCGCGCCCCTCCTTGCGCAGCTGGATCGCCATGCCGAGACCGGAGAACCCGGTCCCGACGATGACGACCCCGGTCTCCGTGCGGTTGCCCATGGCGCGCCTCCCGATTCCTGTGCTCTGCGATCTATCTTACTCGGAGTAGGTTACTAGCGGTAGAGTGTTGCTCGTGACCACCGCGAAGCGCAAGCGCATGCCCCGGGCAGAGCGCGAACGACAGATGATCGAGGTCGCCGAGCAGGTCTTTTCGGAACGCGGCTACGCGGCGGCGTCCATGGACGAGATCGCCGAGCTGGTGGGCGTCTCCAAGCCGATGCTCTACGAGTACTTCAACTCCAAAGAGGGACTGCTGCTCGCCTGCATCCGGGAATCACGCGCGGTGCTGCGCGAGGTCACCGAGCAGGCGACCATCGGCGCGGTCACCGCCGAGGACGCACTGCGCCGCGGCCTCCTGGCCTTCTTCGTCTTCATCCGCGAACGCCGCCAGGCCTGGTCGCTGCTGCGGCACGAGATGGCCCTCATCGGCACCACCGCCGCCGACGAGGTCGAGGAAACCCGCCGGCAGCAGACCGACCTGATCGCCGCCCTGATGAGCGGCTACTTCGACAGCGGAGACGACCTGAGAGCCGAAGCGGCCGCGGAATTCGTGGTCGGCGCATGCGAACGCCTCGCGATCTGGTGCGAACACCACGAGGAAGTACACCCCGAAACCGCCACCGAATACGCCATGGACGTGCTGTGGAGCGGCCTCCGCAGCCGTGCACGGTAACCTGCGCGTGCATTAGGCCATTCGGTCGTTACTCAGCGCTGTCGTGTCGTGTGACACAGAGTTGCTCTACGGTGTCGAGGACACGGTACAAAGTGTTCTGGACCTTCACGATCGAGAGGGGGCGTGAGAACCGCGTCATGGAATCGCGGGGACCACGTCACGGTTGTGAAGGCAAGGAGAGGGGCGTGAGGCAGATGGTGGAAGCGATCACGGCGACGTACGTCCAAGAGGACGCCGACTGGACGATCACGGTCAGCGGCCACGGCAAGGAGCTGACCGCCCGCGCACCCGGCATCATCGCCGCGCGCGACCGCGCCGACCAGCTCGTCGAAGAACTCCGCGGCGACGGCAAAGCAACAGTCGTACACCTGCTCAACGGCAGCGCGTTCGACTTCACACAGACCTACATGACCGCCCGGCTCACCCTGCCCAAGCAGGCGCCACTGGAGGTCCCGCCGCCCGGCAGCGTGCCCAAGCAGGCAACCACCGAACCGGCCACCGCGGACAAAAAACCCGCGCTGCCCCCGAGCAAACAACTCCCCAAAGCCGTCGAGGACCGCAAGCCGGCCGACGAGCCCGCCCAGCCCACCGAGAAGGCAGCCGAGCAGGCCCGCGCCTGAGCACTACTTCAGCAACTTGCGCACCAGCAGGACCACCACGAGGATCCCCCCGCCGATCAGCGGATACTTCACCTTCGGATTGTCCAGCTTCGCGCGCACACCACGCTGCGCCGCATCCGCGAGCTTCTTCGGGTCGGCCTTGACGGTCAACTGATCCAGCGTCGCCGCCAGAGCCGTCCTGGCCTGCTCGATCTCACGCTCGATCGTCTCAGGATCGCGGGCCACGTGTCCTCCTCGCCGCAGGGACCTACCCGACCCAACCTAGTCGACCGCCCCGCCACCGCCGCACCGGCCACGCCGCACGCTACGCTTCCGAGTACTACGGGCCCGTAGCCCAATTGGCAGAGGCACACGGTTTAGGTCCGTGCCAGTGAGAGTTCGAGTCTCTCCGGGCCTACGTTTCATCCTGCGCTCGGCGCTTCGCGCCTCCGCTGGATTCCACTTCGTTGTGTTTTTCTGGGGGTGCAACCCCCAGACCCCGCCCGGCGGGCTTCGCCCCCGGACCCCCTCCCGGGGGCTTCGCCCCCCCGGCCCCCTCTCCGGGGCTTCGCCCCTGGACCCCGCTTAGGTGTGGTCACCTGAGGGTTTTGGGTGCCAGATTTCCTCTGCCGGCGCCGTTTGGGGCTTCGTTTCCCGGAGCCCTGTCGGATTCGACGGCATCACCAGCCGGCGGTCGGCACCGCTCCCGGCAAGGTGAAAAGCAACCGGTCGAGTTGAGGCACCGTCTCTCCGAGCAGCTCTTTCATCTGCTCGTATGACCGGCGCAAGTCTTCGACGTCCGCAGTCGGTGGACCTTGCGGCCTCAGCGGCTTGGGAAGTACTTCGAGCAGTGTGGTCAGCCGATCGCGCACGAGCGCGCACGCCGACTCCAGCTCAGCTGCAGTCAGCCGTTCGACCTCCGCACCCAAACGATTCCACCTCGTGGCTGCCGCGACCCAGTACGCCGCCCAACCGTCATCGCCAGGAGCACCTAAGGTCAGCGCGGCAACAATCCGCGAGGTCAGCGTGATGTCCGGGGCCAGCGTCTGCGCTCGCGCGGCAGCCGTCGCGGAAAGCAGTCGTTGAAATGCCGCCTGCTGCCATCGTTCGATCCGGCTCTTCCCGCGATCCCGCCACACGTCGACGGCCGCCACGAAGCCGGCCAACGGGACCAAGTCCCGCACACCTGGCCCGCCACAGTTGCCACACAACCGGGCACTATCGAGCATCACCTGCCACCAGGGCACGTGTTCAGTGAGCGCCGCGGGCCGCGACCGCACCAGTGCGCATCCCGGCGAATGCAGTCGTTCGCCATCGGTGTCCCCGACAGCCAACCTGAGCCAGCCGAACGTAGGCGCCATCGCTCGATCCGTCTCCTTCACCCAGTCCGGCAGAGCGGGTACTGGAGGGAGTAACAGGTCCCCTCCGGCATTCGCGACCGCCTCGCGCGTCGCAGCGACGAATGCGACGTCAGCCTCGTCGAGCACTCGCAAGGGCGCCGGAATGTCAGAAGAGCCCCGGCCCGCCCGGTCCAATTGTGCGACGCGAGCAGCTTCGAGCAACTCCGCCGCGCGTCCGAACGTATATGCGACAGTGCCCGGAGCGCCGGCGCGCCGATGGTCGTCGGCAGCGACGATGTCTCGCAAGACCGGAACGGGCAGGTCAACCAGCAGTGGCTTGAGCTTCTCGTCGGTCGCATAAGGACCGAGTCTGCGCGCTCTTGCATACGCCTTGCACAGCGAAGCGCGCTCCTCCACATCAGTATCCGGGTACAGGTGCTCTTCGTCGTACTGGTCCGGCAACGCACGCTCCGGATCAACCACCAACCGATCAGCCTGAAGTCGGTCCAACTCTTCCCATCGTTGTCGCGTCGCGGCGGCCTGAGCTTTCTTCTCGGCTCCGACCGCCGCGGCGCGAGCGGCCCATTCGCCCCAGAGGCAGGCGATCGAACGCGTTGAGATCTGCAGCTTCTCGTTCCGCTTGACGGATCGGGCGCCAAAGGCATGTGCAGGCAACGGAGGGCCTGGCTCAACTACCACCACGGTTGCTTTCCCACGCCCATCAATCGAGACCACACGGACGCGCGCGGCCAAAGGTGCGGCGTCGTGGGGCTCGTGAAGTTGATATGCGTATTCGTCACCGACTCGAAGTTCAGCCTGCTTCACGATGCGAGTCTCTCACAGCTTCATGACAGAACGCATTCAAATTACTACTGATCGTTGATCAAAGCACTAACTCGATGCATGGCGTCAGTGCGTGCAGGAAGTCCTGTGCATCGAAGATTTCGCCTGCCGTTGCTACGCCCTTCGTCCGCGTTCGGCTGGCCAGGATGCGTTCCACCGCCTCGACCGCCAGTGGTGCGCTTACCGCGTAGATGTCCCGGCCGCTTGCGACGGCGCAGTTGATCACGGCCGAGACACCGCCGAGCGCGCGGTCCAACGCCGCCGGGTCGTCGACCGGCGCGGGCCGCCCTCCCGGCAGCTTCGCCGCATCACGGCCGGACAGGACCACCTCGAAGCCGCGTTCGCGCAGCTCAGTCACCACGAAACGCCCGGTGTGCCCGTATGCGCCGTAAACCAGTACCGAAGTCATACGACCATCCTCGCGACGGTCCCGCTTCGGCGACAGTGTCCGGAACGCCGTGCTACATACACTTTCGGACATGCACGCTGTCGCGCTGGCCGCCACCGACGGGATGCTCGCCTTCGAGCTGACCATCGCCACCGAAGTGTTCGGCGAGGACCGGCGATACGACTTCGCCGTCTGCGGCTCGGCGGCCGTGCGGGTCGGCCGGTTCCGGCTGGAGCCGGACGCCGGGCTCGACCGGCTGGCGCGGGCGGACACGGTGCTCGTGCCCGGCTGGGCCGACGTCGACGCCGACCCGCCCGCGGACCTCGTCGAGGCGGTGCGTGCGGCCCACGCGAGCGGCGCGCGGGTGGCGTCGCTGTGCACGGGTGCGTTCGTGCTGGCCGCGGCGGGTCTGCTGGACGGCCTCCGCGCGACGACGCACTGGGCGCACACCGGCGTTCTCGCCGCCCGCTATCCGCGGGTGACGGTGGACCCGGACGTGCTGTACGTGGACAACGGCAGCGTGCTGACGTCGGCGGGCAAGGCCGCGGCGATGGACCTGTGCCTGCACCTGGTCCGCGCCGACCACGGCCCGGCGGCGGCCAACGCGGTCGCCCGCCGCCTGGTGGTGCCCCCGCACCGGGCGGGCGGCCAGGCCCAGTACGTCACCACCCCGGTGCCGGCCCGCGACGACCACCCGCTGGCGGCCCTGCTCCCCTGGGCGACGGCGCGGCTCGACCAGCCGCTGTCGGTGGAAGACCTGGCCCGCCAGGCGAACGTGAGCACCCGCCACCTCAGCCGCCACTTCCACTCGGCGACGGGCACGACGCCGTTGCGGTGGCTGCTGACCCAGCGGATCCGCCGGGCGCAGGAACTACTGGAGAACACGGACGCCCCGGTGGACTCGATCGCGGCAGCGGTGGGCATGGGCACGGCAACGACGCTGCGCAGGCACTTCAACCGCACGGTCGGCGTGCCCCCGGACACCTACCGGCGCACCTTCCGCGGTTAGAGTTCGCCATGCAGACGTACGGGTTCGTGGGCACCGGGGAACTCACCGCCGCCATCGTCGAAGGCCTGCGCGACGAGGCTCCGCGGATCTTCCTCTCCCCGCGCAACCACGACATCGCGCACGATCTGGCCGGCCGCTTCCCGAACGTGCGGGTCTGCCGCGACAACCAGGAAGTGCTCGACAGCGCCGGCACCGTCGTGCTCGCCGTGCGGCCGCAGGTTTTCCGGGACGTGCTCGGCGAGCTCACCTTCCGGCCGGAGCACGTCGTGATCAGCGCCGTCGCCGCCGTCGGACTCGACGAGCTGCGCCGCTTCGTCGCTCCCGCCGAACGGGTCGTGCGGTCCATTCCGCTGCCCACCGCGAGCCGCCGGGCCGGCCGCACCGCCATGTTCCCCGACGACGTCGTTGCTCGATCGCTCTTCGAGAGCGTCGGTGACGTCGTCGTCCCCGCCGACGAAGCCACCCTCGCCACCTTCAGCGCCGCCACCGCCACCTTCGCCGCGCACCTCGACCAGCTCGCCACCATCGCAGGCTGGATGGCCGAGCACGGCGTCGCCTCCGAAGACGCCGACTCCTACGTCGCCCACGTCTTCGGTGAGCTCGGCCGGACCCTCGCCCGGCACGACGGCACCCTCGGTGAGCTGGCGCGCAAGCACGAGACGCCCGGCGGGATCAACGAACAGTTCCGGACCGCCGTGCGGGACCCCGAGCGGGTGCGCCGCGCCCTCGACGACGTCCTCGCGCGCGTCAGCGGTCAGTAGCGGACGTCGCTCTGCAGCAGCGGCGGGTACACCGTGGACGGTTCGCCGTCGACCGTCGTGCCCGCGAACTGCAGCATCGCCCGCTGCGCGCCGTGCATCGGGGCCGGGTAGGCCAACGTCGGCGCCGACACCTCGGCCAGCCGCGCCTCGTCCGCCGCCGACAGCGTCACCGACAGGCCCTCGAGGTTGCCGGTCAGATGCTCAAGCCGCCGCGCGCCGAGGATCGGGACTACCGTTCCCGGCCGCGCCCGCAGCCACGCCAGCGCCACCGCCGCGGACGTCGTGTTCAGCTCGGCGGCAATCGCGGCCACCTCGTCGATCACCGCGAACTCCGCCGGCGTCGGGCCTCCGACGTAGGCCGCGCGGGCCGAGTCCGACACACCCGAGCGCTGGTACTTCCCCGACAGGAAACCGTTCTTCAGCGGGCTCCACGGCGTCAACGCGATGCCCTGGTCCAGCGCGAACGGTGCCAGCTCCCCCTCCACCGTCCGCGCCAGCAGCGAGTACTCCACCTGCAACGCGATCAGCGGCGTCCAGCCCCGCAGCAGCGCCGTCGTCTGGGCCTGCGCGGTGACCCACGCCGGGGTGTTCGAGAAGCCGATGTAGCGGATCTTGCCCGTGCGCACGAGGTCGTCGAGGGTCCGCAGGGTCTCCTCGATCGGTGTGTTGCGGTCCCAGTTGTGCAGCCAGCACAGGTCGAGGTGGTCGGTCCGCAGCCGCCGCAGCGACTCGTCGAGCTGGGCGATGATCGACGCGCGGCCGGCGCCGCCGCCGTTGGGGTCGCCCGGGAACATGTTGCCGAAGAACTTCGACGCGAGGACGACGTGGTCGCGGCGGCCCGGGTGGGCGGCGAAGAAGTCGCCGAGGATCTTCTCCGAGTGGCCGTTCGTGTAGAAGTTCGCCGTGTCGACGAAGTTGCCGCCGAGATCGAGGTAGGTCGCGAGGATCTTCTCCGACTCCTCGACGCTGCAGCCCGCGCCGCCCGGGTCCTCGCCGAAGGTCATCGCGCCGAGGGCGAACGGGCTCACGCGCAGCCCGGACCGGCCGAGGGTGACGTAGTGGTCGAGTGACATGAAACGCTCCTTGTGTGTCGGATTGGCCAACACCAGGAAACCGCGAAAACCCAGCTTGACGGTAGATTGATCCCCGCGACCTCTTGCACGATCCTCGCGCAAAGAGTTGTCAGCCCGGAACCTGAGTGCTTCCCTGGACGGGTGCTGACCGAACTGCGCGACCTCGTCGCCGCTCACGCGCGTGCCGACCTCCGCACGCCGATCCCGGGCCTGCTGCTGTCGGAAGTCGGCACCAGCGAGCCGCACCACTCGCTGGCCGAGCCGCTGCTGGTCGTCATGGCCCAGGGCGGCAAACGCCTGCTGCTGGGCGAGCAGGTCCACGAGTACCGGGCCGGGCAGTACCTGCTGGTCAGCACCGACCTGCCGGTGACCGGGCACTTCGTCGGCGCCACCCCGCGGACACCGGCGCTGGGCCTGGGGCTCGCGTTGCGGCCCGCGGCCATCGCGCCGCTGCTGCTGGAAGCGCCGCCCGGGCGGTGGGGCCGCACCCCGCCGACGTCGCCGCTCGCGACCGGCGACGCGAGCCCGGAGCTGCTCGACGCCGTCGTCCGGCTGCTGCGGCTGCTCGACCACCCGGCCGACGCGCCGGTGCTCGCCCCGCTGATCGAGCGCGAGATCCTCTGGCGGCTGCTGACCGGCCCGCACGGCGGCCTGGTGCGCCAGATCGGCCTGGCCGACAGCGGGCTCGCCCACGTCGGCCGGGCGATCCGCTGGATCCGCGCGAACTACGCCGAGCCGATGCGCGTCGACGAGCTCGCGAAGCTGAGCGGGATGAGCCCGTCCGCGTTCCACCGGCACTTCCGCGCGGTCACCGCGCTGAGCCCGCTGCAGTTCCAGAAGCGCATCCGGCTGCAGGAGGCCCGCTCGCTGCTCCTGGCCGACGCGGGCGACATCGCCGGCGTCGGGCACCTCGTCGGCTACGACAGCCCGTCGCAGTTCAACCGCGAGTACCGCCGCCTGTTCGGCGCCCCACCCGGGCAGGACGCCGCGCGGCTGCGCGAGGCCCCGGCGCAGCTGCCCTGAGGTCCGATCCGTTCAAGACCACCCGCCGCGGCGGTGCGAGGGTGGTCGCATGCCTGCCAACCTTCCCGCGGCGGCGTCGTTCATGGCGACGCACGCCCGCCTCCTCGACCGGCGCCGCTTCGAACTGCTCCGCGGCGAGACCGACGTCAGCGCGGTGCTGGCCGCCGTCGACGGCTACCGCAACGCCGACGGCGGCTACGGCTGGGGCCTCGAGCCCGACCTGCGCGCGCCGGAGAGCCAGCCCGGCGGCGCCCTCCACGCCTTCGAGGTGTTCGAGGACATCGCCCCGGCCACCACCCCGCACGCGACACGGCTGTGCGGCTGGCTCGCCTCGGCCGCGCTCCCGGACGGCGGCCTGCCCTTCGCGCTGCCGGTGGCCGACCCCGCCGGCTGCGCGCCCTTCTGGGCCCAGGCCGACCCCGCGGTGGCCACCCTGCAGAGCACCGCCTTCGCGGCCGGGGTCGCCCTGCGCGTCGCGCGCCACGACCGGTCCGTGCGCGACCACCCGTGGCTCGCCGGGGCGACCGAGTACTGCTTCCGCGCCATCCGCGCGCTTTCCGAAGCGCCGCACGCGATCGAGCTGTCGTTCGCCGTGCAGTTCGTCGACGCCGCCCACGACTTCCACCCCGAGGCCGCCGAGCTGCTCGACCACCTGGCCGCGTTCGTCCCGCCCGACGGGCTGGTCCCGGTGGCCGGCGGCTCGGCGGGGGAAACGCTGCGCGCCCTGGACTTCGCGCCGTTGCCGGACCGCCCGGCCCGCGCGTTGCTCAAGGACGGCGTCGTCGAAGCAGAGCTGCGGCGCCTGGTCGACGAGCAGCAGGACGACGGCGGCTGGCGCGTCGACTTCGCGAGCTTCTCGCCCGCCGCGGAGCTCGAGTGGCGGGGGTACGCGACCGTGCGTGCGGTGTCGGTGCTGCAGCGCAACGGGCTCGCCTGAAGCTCTACACCGACGACGTCGAGCTTCACCCGACCGTGGGGTGTGACGTCGCGGGCGGTGAGCGGACGCCGCCCGCGCCACCGCGCCGTCACCGGTCCGGGGCGGATCGTGCGGCCGACCGGACCACACCGCGCCGGTGGTCACCCCGCGCCTTCCGGTGCGCGGCGGCGAACCCGTACTGTGACCGGGGAAGCCGGTCGCCGGAGGTGAAGCATGTCGTCGCGCAACCCGTTGCACTGGTTCGCCCGCTGGGCCGACTGGTTCGAGGGCCGCGGCGTGTACGTGCCCGGCGAGGAGAGCCGCGCCGTCGACCCGATCCGGGATTTCGGCTGGTTGATGGCCGCGTGGTTCTTCGGCGTGGCGATCTTCATCCTGCTCTTCGCCCTCGCGGTTTAAGTGGCATGTGGGTGGTGATTGTCACCACCCGTGCCGTTCCGGTCACGGATTGGCCACGGGGCGGCACCAGGTGCGCGACAACCCCTCGTGGCTCCTCGTAACCACGAGCGATCACGGCCAGAGTGGAGCGGGTTCGCCCGGCAATCCCCGTTGCCGAACGGCCACCCCGACCCGCCGACTGGAGTACCCGCGATGGCGCTCGCGCGCACGTGCAAGATCATGTTCACCACAGGACTGCTTTGCCTGGCGGTGGCGTGCGGGGTCCCGACGGCGAAGGACGGCACCGCGGCGCTCGGCGCGGGTTCCCCCGGCGGCGCGGGCGCCTCGGCCTCCCAGGCCGGCAACGACCTCAAGTTCGGCGCCGACCACCGGTTCGACAGCGGGGTCACGATCTCGGTCGGCTCGCCCCAGTCGTTCAAGCCCAGCACGTCGGCCTACCCGCGCAGCCCGCGCGGCGCGGCCTTCGACGTCCAGCTGACCAACGACGGCACGACGACGTACAAGCTTTCGGGTCTCACGGTCACGGCCACTTCGGGCGGCCTGCCGGTGAAGCAGGTCATGGACACTACCCAGGGGTTCACCGGCATCACCGACGCGGGCAAGGACGTGCCGCCCGGCCGCTCGGTGCACCTTTCGCTGGCCTTCGCGGTGCCGCAGGAGCAGACGCAGCTGAGGCTGCAGATCCGGCCGAGCGCGACCGAGGCCGCCGTGGCGACGTACTGCGGTCCCGCCTGACGGTTAGGCTCGGTCCATGACCGAGCGACTCTCCCCCGGCGACGAAGCCCCGGACTTCACCCTGCCCGACAGCGAGGGCAAGGACGTCTCGCTGCGGGACTTCCGCGGCCAGTCCGTCGTCGTGTACTTCTACCCGGCCGCGAGCACGCCGGGCTGCACCAAGCAGGCCTGCGACTTCCGCGACAACCTCGCCGAGCTGAACGACGCCGGCTACCGGGTCATCGGCATCTCGCCGGACAAGCAGGCGAAGCTCGCGAAGTTCGTCGAGAACGAGAAGCTGACGTTCCCGATGCTGGGCGCCCCCGACAAGGGCGTCATCGAGGCGTGGGGCGCGTACGGCGAGAAGAAGAACTACGGCAAGACCTACCTGGGTGTCATCCGCTCGACGTTCGTCGTCGACGCCGAGGGCAAGATCGCCCACGCCTTCTACAACGTCCGCGCGACCGGGCACGTGGCGAAGCTGCTCCGCGACCTCGACCTGGCTTCCTGATCACCGCCTGACCGCTCGCTCACCGGTTCCACACACCCTTCCGCGACGCTGCCTGGGCCACGAAAGGGAGGTTCTCGTGATCCAGGCAAGGAAAGTCCTCGTGCTCGCCGCGGCCGCGCTGGCCGCGGCGACACTCGGCGCGGCGCCCGCGCACGCCGACGGCGTCGTCGCGCACGACCTCGCCGTGTCCGCGGCGCAGCGCCGAGCCGTCCTCGATTACTGGACGCCGCAACGCATCGCCGCCATGCCGACCGGCCCGTCGACCCCCGGCACGCCCCCGGCCGACGGCCCGGACGGCGCCGGGTTCCCCACCGGCACCGCCGTGGACCGGACGATCGGGCGGCTGTTCTTCGTCGACCGCGGCGAAGACGAGAGCTGCACCGCGACGCTGGTCGCGGCGGCCAACCGAAGCACGATCGTCACCGCCGGGCACTGCGTGCACGGCATGGACCTGATCGGCAACTATCCACAGTGGACGGACAAGGTGCTGTTCGTGCCCGGCTTCCGCGACGGCACCAGGCCATACGGCTCGTTCGTCGCGCGGACGGCGTTCGCCGACACCACCTGGGTCACCGACGACCAGCAGAACGGCCACGACCAGGCGTTCCTCGTGCTCAACCCGGACGAGCGCGGCCGCCGCGCCACCGACGTCACGAAGGCCGCGCAGCCACTCGGCATCGGCCTGCCGGGCCACCTGCCCGCGCAGGAGCTCGGCTACCCGCGTGCGGCGAAGCAGCCCGGCCACCAGGGCCGGCCGGAGTTCACCGGGCAGCGCGTCGCGCACTGCTGGGGCACGCCGAAGGAGAACCCGGGCAGCGACGAGGTCCCGATGCCGCGCGGGCAGTGGGGCGTGCCGTGCGACATGGGCGGCGGGTCGAGCGGCGGCCCGCGCCTGACGTCGTTCTCGGAGAAGACCGGCTACGGCGTGGTCGTCGGCGTCGACACCGAAGGCTGGTACCTGAAGCCCGGCGGCGCGCTCTGCCTCGACCAGACCCCGGACTGCACCCGCTACCTGTTCGGCCCGCAGTTCACGACAGCCGTCACGGAGCCGCTGTACCGGCGGGCAGCCGCAGCGTGAACGTCGAGCCCTGATCCGGCACGGAAGCCGCGGTGGCCGTCCCGCCGTGGGCTTCCGCGAGCTTCCGGACGATCGCCAAGCCAAGCCCACTGCCGCCGGTTCCCCTGGTGCGTGCCTTGTCGGCCCGCCAGAACCGGTCGAACACGTGCGGCAGGTCCTCGGCGGCGATCCCGGCGCCGGTGTCGGCGACTTCGATGACGACGTCGTCGCCGTCCCGGCGCCCGCGGACCACCACGGAACCACCGGCCGGGGTGTGCCGGACGGCGTTCGACACCAGGTTGCCCACCGCCTGCCGCAGCCGGACCGGATCCGCGGTCAGCTCCACCGGGTCGGCCGAAACCGTGAGCGAAACGCCCTCCGGCCGGAACGCCGCGACGACCTGGGCGAGCAGCGCCGCCACGTCGACCGGCTCCGGGTGCAGCCGCAGCGCGCCGGCGTCCGCGAGCGCGAGGTCCTGCAGGTCGTCGACGATGTGCTGCAGGTGGACGGCCTCTTCGAGCAGGGAGTCGACGAGCTCGTCGTCGAGCCGGCTGATGCCGTCCTGGGTCGCCTCCAGCCAGCCGCGGATGTTGCTCAGCGGCGTGCGCAGCTCGTGCGCGATGTCGCTGACCATCATCTTGCGCGTCTCCTCCAGGCGTTCCCGGCTGGCGGACATGGCGTTGAACGCGGTCCCGAGCCGGGCGATCTCGTCGCGGCCGCGCACCTTGACCTGTGCGCCGGTCTCGCCCGCCTCCATCCGCCGCGCCGCGCCGGTGAGCGCGCGCAGCGGCCGGATCAGCCGCAGCCCGGCGAACGCGGTGACCAGCAGCGTCAGCAGCAGGATCCCGCCGGCGACCTGGAAGAGCCGGACCTTGTTCTCCGGGGAGAGCGTGAAGCCCGCGGGCGGCTCCCCGCCGGGCGCGGTGAGGTAGAGCGACGCGGCGGGCGCGACGAACGGCGTCAGCTGCTCGCGGCGCGCGGCGTTGAGGCACGACCGGACGGCCTGCTCGGACTCCTCGGCCGCGACGCCCCGGTGCACCCACGTGAAGTCGGGCAGCACCTGGATCTGCGCCAGCGGCTTCGACTCGGGCCCGCGGTTGAGACACGCGTTGACCAGCGTGGACAGCTGGTCCAGCGCCGCCTGCTCGGTCTTCGTCGGCTTGCTGAGCGCACTGCCGTTGCAGGAGGAGAGCACGAACGGATCCGCGCCCTCGATCCGCGGGTGCCCACCCGGTGACGTCTCGATCGAGCCGAGACCGGAGCGGCCCTGCACGCACCGCAGCACGCGCTGGGCGACCGCGCCGAGGTTCGCGCGGTCGGCCTCGGACAGCGCGTACGGGCCGACGGCGTCCGGGTCGATCCGGTCGGCCGTGGTGTCCTGCCCGAGCCCGGAATCGACCGACAGCGGGTCGACGACGATGGAGGGCCGCAGCGGCAGCGGCCGGCCGTCGGTGGCCGAGTCGGCGATCGGGGTGCCGTCGGTGAGCGTCAACGCGATGCGGCGGCCGGTGATCGACGCGGTGCCGCGGACCTGCGCGCCGACGTCGTGCCAGTTCGGGTGGGTCGCCGCGTACTTCAGCAGCCCGCGGTAGATGTTGCCGTCGTCGGCCAGCGCCTGGCCCTGCTCCTGCTGGATCGCGCCGGACGTCGTGCGCGCGGCGAGCCACGCGGTCGCGGCGATCGACGCCACCGCGACCAGCGCCGAGAGCACGAACAACCGCAGGAGCAGGCTACGGCGCATCGGCGCCCGCGGTCAGCTTGTAGCCGACGCCGTAGACGGTGAGCAGCCGCGCCGGCCGCCGCGGCTGGGTCTCGATCTTCTTGCGCAGGTTCATCACGTGCACGTCGATCGCGCGCTGGGTGATGTAGCGGTCGAAGCCGTGCAGGTGCTCCAGCAGCTGCCCGCGGGTGAACACGCGGTCGGGCTGGGCCGCCATCAGCTCCAGCAGCCGGAACTCCCCCGGCGTGCAGTCGACCGGCCGGCCGTCGAGGGTCACCTCGTGCCGCATCGGGTCGACGGTCAGCGCGCCGACCCGGGCCGCGCCGCTCGCCGGCCGCGCCGGTCCGGCACGCCCCAGCAGCGTCCGGATCCGGGCCATCAGCTCCCGCGGGCTGAACGGCTTGGTGACGTAGTCGTCGGCGCCGAGGTCGAGCCCGGCGAGCAGATCGTCCTCTGTGGACCGCGCGGTGAGCATCAGCACCGGCAGGTCGGACTCCGCGCGCACGGTGCGGCAGATCTCCAGACCGTCCAGTCCGGGCAGCATCACGTCGAGCACGAGCAGGTCCGGCGGGTGCCGGCGGACCAGGTCCAGCGCGGCGACGCCGTCGGGCACGACGACCACGGTGTGCTGTTCCCGCTCGAGGTAGCGCCGGACGAGCTCCGCCTGCTTGGCGTCGTCTTCGGCCAGCACGATGTGGGCGCACATGATCTCGAGCATAAGCGCGGCTACCGGAAGACCACGGTTTCCTGACCGGTCCCTGACATTCCGCTGCGAGCGTGGCGCCATGAAAACCCGATCGGGTGGCCGGTGGGCGTTCGCCGCCGTCGCCGTGGTCGCCGTGCTGGGCGCGACGGCGTACTTCGTCGTCGACCACGGCCGCGGCACCGCCGCTCCCGCCGCGCCACCGCCCTCGGTCGCGACCGTCGCCGTGCGCAAGACCGACCTCGCGAACACGCAGTCCTTCACCGGCACCCTGGGGTTCGGGACGCCGACGCCGCTCAAGGGCGCCGGGGCCGGGACCGTGACGAAGCTGCCCGCGGTCGGGGACGTCGCGCAGCGCGGCAAGGCACTGTACTCAGTGGACGGCCGGGGTGTGCCGGTGTTCTTCGGCGACACCCCGCTGTTCCGCAAGCTCGACAACCCGGACCTCTCCGGTCCCGACGTCGCGGTCGTCGCCGCCAACCTGGCCGCGCTCGGCTACCCCGTCGGGCACCCGAAGAAGTTCACGTTCGCCGAAACGTTGAAGAAGTGGCAGAAGAAGGCGGGGCTCGAGGAAACCGGGACGCTCGACGTCGGCCAGGTCGTCGTGCTGCCCGGGCCGGTGCGGGTCAACTCGGTGACCGCGCAGCCCGGCGACCCGGTCGCGGGACCGCTGGTCACGGTCAGCGCCACGGCGAAGGTGGTCGTCGCGCCGGTGGCGGCCGGCGACGTCGCCGCGATCAAGACCGGCGCACCGGTGTCGGTGGTCCGGCCGGACGGCGCCGCGATCGGAGCCAAGGTGACGTCGGTCCAGATCGACGTGCCCCGGGACCGGGATGCCAGCTTCGAGCCGAAGATCGTCGCCAAGCGGCAGAAACGCTTGGGCGGGGTGGATGAGATGGTGATCTCCCTGGCCGCGAAGGGTCTGACGAC
>NZ_JAMXQV010000058.1 GCF_024703995.1 Amycolatopsis iheyensis
GGCCGGGCCGGGCGCGAAGTCCGGGCGGGCGGCGCCGGCGGGCGGGCCGGGGCGGCCGGCTGCGCCTGCGTCGGTGCGCTCACCGGCTCGGACACGGACCCGACCGGGATCGGCGTCGGCACGGACGGAGGCTGCGCCGGAGCTGCCGGAGCCGGCGGCGGTGCCGACACCGGGGCCGGCTGCGTCGGCATCGGCGCCGACGCGGGCGGCTCGGTGCGGTGGCGGGCCGGGCGGCGCTGCGGCCGCTTCAGCGGCATGACCTCGTCGTTGCCCTGCTCCGGCTCGACCGGGTTCGGCACGAGCTCCGGCTTCGGCGGGGTGATCGGCTGCTCCGGCTCGGTCTCGGTGAGCGGGGCGAGCAGGTCGGTGCGCACCAGCACGATGGCCCGGGTGCCGCCGTAGGCCGACTCCCGCAGGTGCACCTGGATGCCGTGGCGGGCGGCCAGCCGGGCGACCACGAACAGGCCCAGGCGCGGCTCGTCCGACAGCGCCATGATCCCGAAGTCCGGCGGGTCGGCCAGCATCGCGTTGATCTCTTCGGTCTGGTCCGGCTCGAGCCCGAGGCCCTGGTCCTCGACCTCGATCACGACACCCTTGCCGACCACGTTGCCGCGGACCTCGACCCGCGACTGCGGCGGCGAGAACGACGTCGCGTTGTCGATCAGCTCGGCGAGCAGGTGCACGAGGTCGCCGACGACCGGGCCGCGGATGGCGATCTGCGGCAGCGCGGCCGTCTTGACCCGCGCGAAGTCCTCCGTCTCGGCGGACGCGCCGCGGACCAGCTCGGCCAGCCCGACCGGGTTGCGCCACTGCCGGCCCGGCTGCCCGCCGCCGAGGATGATCAGGTTCTCCGCGTTGCGGCGGGCGCGGGTGGAGAGGTGGTCGAGCTGGAACAGCGTGTCCAGCTGCTCCGGGTCCTCCTGCTTGCGCTCGGCCTGGTCGAGCACCTTGAGCTGGCGGTGCACGATGACCTGGCTGCGGTGGGCGATGTTGAGGAAGACCGTCTTGGTGCCTTCCTTGGTCTTCGCCTCGTCGATGGCGGCCGCGATGGCGGTCTGCTGCGCCTTGTTGAACGCGTCGGCGACCTGGCCGATCTCGTCGGTGCCGTGGTCGAGGAAGTGCCCGCCCTCTTCGAGGTCGACGGGCTCGCCCGCCTGGACCCGGGCGACCAGCTCCGGCAGCCGGACCTCGGCCGCGTCGAGGGTGTCCTCACGCAGCCGGTGCAGCCGGCCGATGAGCCGGTTCGACAGCCGGACGGCGACGAACACCACGAAGACCGCGAACAGGACGGCGATCACACCGGCGATCAGCGACTCGGTGAACGTCGAGTCGGCGTCGTCGATCGCGGCCTGGCTCGCGTTCGAGCTCTGCGCCACGAAGATGCCCATCAGGGCGTCGCCGACCTGGCGGGCGGCGGTGCGCCACTGGTCCTGCGCCACCGGCAGCTTCGACAGGTCACCACGCAGGAACGCGGTCTCGACCTGGGTCACGACCTGCCACGGCTGGCTCGCCAGCAGCTGGTCGTACTTCGCCTTGACCTCGGGGATCATCTTCGGCGCCGACGCGTCGAGCTGCGCGTGGTAGGCACCGACCTGGCCGACGTAGGCGCGGAACTCGTCGTTGCCGAGCCCGCCCGCGGCCAGCCCGGCGGCGGCGAGCGCGTCACTGCGCTGCATCGCGTCGGCGGCGGTGAACATCGGGATGGCCGTCAGCCGGTCGAACGCGTTCTGCGCGCCGCGCGCGTTCTGGGCCAGTCCCGCGACACCGTCGGTGAACTGGTCGATGATCTTGTTGTAGTACGTGAACGCCTGCAGCAGCTGCATCTGGCCGCCGTCGACCGCCTGGCGGGTCTGCGGCAGCTGCTGGAACAGCCCGAAGAACGTGGCGATGTTCTTCTGGACGCTCGGCGGGGTGCCGTCGTAGTCGGCGAAGTTGTCGCGGAGGTTCTCGATCTCCTTCGCGGCGGTCGCGTCGACCTTCGGGCGGATGGCCGCGAGCACGGCGCGCTGGTTGCCCTGGCCGGCCAGCAGGCTCAGGGTCGCCTGTCGCTCCTGCTGCAGCACGACGAAGAACGGGATCGCCGGGGCTTCCGAGTTCCGGATCTTGGTCGTGTAGTCGCGTGCGGTGACCGCGTCGTAGATGAGGTATCCCGCGAGCGCGACGCCGACGAGGAGCAGGGCCACACTGGGGATGAGCGCGATCGTGAGCACGCGCTTCCGAATCGAGGAGCCCCGGTTGCGTCGAAGAGAAATCTGCTTCACCTGGGTCCGTTTTCCTTCCGGCAGTACAAGGTTTCGGGTCGCCCGAGGTGGTCTGCACCCGGATTCCGACCAGCCGGATCAACATCACCGTGGTCTGCTTCGCCCGCGACGACGGTATGCAGCCCTGTAGGGCGCGTCAAGTCCGTGGCGATAACGTGATCTTGGAACGGTGACCCGTCCACACTTGCTGCCTGCGCTTGGAAAGTCCACCACCGAAAGTCGTGACGTTCGTCCCAGCGCTGCTTCCGTTCCCCGCCTTGGGTGCAGGCTCTTCGATGGTGCGATCGACCCAAGCGTCGCGGCGGCGGCCGCTACGTACAAGAGGGCCGGACGGTTCGGTGAGAAAGGTCACGGGCGCACCCCGAACACGAGCCTCGACGCGATCGTCCGGAGTTCGCCGCTTCCGCGAAGCGGAATTGCGTGGCATTCGACACCATCGCCGCGGATTCACCGGACGACTCGCCGGAATTCCCCCCATTCCGCATACCCGAGTGGTTCGACCACTCCGCGTGTCCTGGAACCGGTTCCGGGCGTCAGCCCGGGAACTCGTCGGCGAGGGTGTTCCAGAACTGCAGTTCGTAGCTCTGGAACAACCGGGCGTAGAGGTGGGCTTCGCGCTCGTCGAGCCGGTGCGCGTCGAGCCCGGCCTGGATCGCGGCGAGCGCTTGTTCTTCAATTTCCGGGACGTCCGCCGCGAAGAAGTCGAAGAACGCGCACTCGGCGTCTCCGAAGCCGTAGTGCCGGCGCATGCCCGCGGCGACGTCGGCGCAGTACCGGCCGAAGGCGGCGAAGTTCGCGAAGATCCCCGCCGCGGTCGCCGACGACTCGCCGTTCAACGCGAGCCACGCGACGTAGGCCGGGTACGCCTGGCAGCCCGCGCGCGGCCGTTCCTTCCCGCGGTCCGGGCCCGTCGCTTCGAGCAACGCGTCGAGCATCCCGTTCGCCTGCTGCTCACCGGGTGCCAGCCCGCCGAAGAACGTGCGCGCGTGCGGCTCGTCGGCCCGGGCGGCCAGCGCGTGGAAGCTCCGCCAGTCGGAAAGCGTGATCCGCTTCTCCTCCGCGGCGAGCGCGGCGAACACCGCCCGCGGCGCGCGGCCGGCGGTGATCAGCGGGACGAGCCGGTTGTCGCCGTCGCGCGGCGCGAGCTCCTTCTGGATCTTTTCGAGCAGTTCCCGTGCCGAGCGCGTCATCGGTCCCCCCGTGTCCGTGGTCCCTTCCATTGAAGCGCGGTTCGCGCGCGGACGCCCGTGTGCACTGTGGACAGTGGTGGGAACCTGACCCGGAAGCCGGTGTGCCGGGGAGGTTCGACCTGGCCGCGATTCTCTATCCACCTGGCTCCGGAGCCCTTACAGTGTGGCCATCCCGGACCCTTTCGAGGAGGCCAGCGTTGACCACCCCGTCCGTCGCCGAGCAGACCGAGGGCCAGACGATCCCGCGGCTGCTGCACCGCAACGCGGTCGAGTTCCCCGACCTGCCGGCGATCACCTCCCTCGACATCGAAGGCCGGCCGACGCTGAGCTGGCTGGAGTTCCGCACCGCCGTCGCCGAGGTCTCCCGCGGGCTGGCCGGGCTCGGGCTCGCGCCGCGTGACCGCATGCTGATCATGGCCCCCGGCTCGCCGGACCACATCGTCGCCGACCTCGCCGCGGCGCACCTGTCCGCGATCCCGTGCACCGCCTACGCCACGCTCAGCCCGGACCAGATCCGGTACGTCGCACGGCACAGCGGCGCGCCGGTCGTGGTGCTGGGCGGGGAGAACGAGCTGGCGCGCTGGCGGCCGGTGCTCGACGACCTCCCGGCGCTGCGCCACATCGTCGTGCTGGACGAGTCCGCCATCCCGGCCGGCGACGACCGCTACCTCTCCTTCGCCGACCTCCGCGCCCGGGGCCGGGAAGCGCTTGCCGCCGACCCCGGCGCGTTCGAGCGGTCGTGGCCGGAGATCAAGCCGGACGACCCGCTGTCGATGATCTACACCTCCGGCACCACCGGCGACCCCAAGGGCGTCGTGCTGTCGCACCGCAACGCGATCCACCAGGCGTACGCGGTCACCGAGCTGCACGACGCGCCGATGCACGCGAGCAACATCGCCTACCTGCCGCTCGCGCACATCGCCGAGCGGGAGCTGTCGATCTACCTGCCGATCGTGTGGGCGGGCCACGTGCACACCCTCGCCGACCCGACGGCCGTCGCCGGCGCGCTCGGCCAGGTGCACCCGCAGAGCTTCTTCGGCGTCCCGCGCGTCTGGGAGAAGATGGTCGCCGGGCTGAAGAACATGCTCGGCAGCGTCCCCGAAGACCGGCGGACCGCGTTGCTGCAGGCGAACGAACTGCTGCAGCAGGGCTACAAGCTGCGCAGCGCCGGGCAGGAGGTGCCGGCCGAGCTCGCCGAGAAGATCCGGCAGACCGACGAGGCCGCGCTGGCCCCGGTCCGCGCGCTGCTCGGGCTGGACAAGCTGCTGGTCGCTTCCAGCGGCGCGGCCGCGCTGCCGGTGGAGATCATCTACTTCCTGGCCGGCCTCGGCGTCGAGATCTGCGAGGTCTGGGGCCTGTCGGAGACCACCGGCGCGGCGACGTCCAACTCCGGCGAGTCGTTCCGCGCGGGCACCGTCGGCAAGCCGCTCGCCGACATCGAGGTCAAGGTCGCCGACGACGGCGAGCTGCTGGTGCGCGGCCCGATCGTCTTCCTCGGCTACCTGCAGGAGGACGGCACGATCGCCGACGCCACCGACGCCGACGGCTGGTACGCCACCGGCGACATCGGCACGATCGACGACGACGGCTTCGTCACGATCACCGACCGCAAGAAGGAGCTGATCATCACCTCGAGCGGCAAGAACATCGCGCCGACGAGGATCGAAGGCTTCCTCAAGGAGCACCCGCTGATCGGCCAGGCGGTCGCGATCGGCGACGACCGGCCGTACGTGACCGCGCTGCTCGTGCTCGACGACGAGATCGCGCCCGGCTGGGCCGCGGCGAACGGCGTCGAGGCGTCGCCGGACGAGCTGGCCGACCACCCGGCGGTGAAGGCCGAGCTCGAGCGCGCGGTCGAGTCCGCCAACAGCCGGCTGGCCCGGATCGAGCAGATCAAGCGCTACCACGTGCTGCCGAAGGCGTGGACGCCCGAGTCCGGCGAGCTGACCCCGACGCTCAAGCTCAAGCGCCGGGTCATCAACGACCGCTACTCGACCGACATCGAGGCCCTCTACGCGGCGGTGCGCGACCCGGAGCCGGCCGCCGGCGCCTGAGCCCTGCCGAAAGGGCGGCACTTTCACGTGAAAGTGCCGCCCTTTCGGGCGTCAGGCGGTGCGGGGCGAGGTCGTCTCCGTCCACTTGCGCAGCCGCGGCGGCACGCGCTTCTCCAGGCCGTAGTTCTCCAGGTGGGCGGAGAAGACTTCGTCGAACGCCTTCTGCACCGTCTCGGTGTCCCAGACCGGGCGCTCGAGGATCGGCTGCTTGAGGAACGGCTGGCCCATGACGTGCAGCTGCGGGCCGTTGCACCGGATCATCTGGCCGGTGATGCCGTGCGACCCCTCGCCGAGCAGGAACAGCACGACCGGCGCGATCCGCGACGGCGTCCGGTCCGGCGGGCAGGCACGCAGCGAGCGTTCGGACTTCCACACCATCCGCGTGTGCGCGAGCGGGCAGACGGCGTTGACGCGGATGCCGACCTCCTCGAGGTCGAGCGCCCAGGAGTAGGTCAGGGACGCCACCGCGCCCTTGCTCGCCGCGTACACGCCGAGCTTGCGCTGCCCGAGCGAAGCGCCCGAGGAGATGTTGACGATCGAGCCGCCGGTGCCGGCGTCGACCATCGCCTTGATCGCGGCCAGCCCGGTGTTCACCACGCCCAGGACGTTGACCTGCACCAGCTCGCGGGCCTGCTCGACGTCGTCCTCCCAGGGCAGCGCCTCGTAGTTCAGGCCGGCGTTGTTGACCAGCCCGTCGATCCCGCCGAACTCCTTGACGCACAGGTCGACGATCTCCTGCGCCTCGCCGGCGTCGGCCACGCTGTGCCCGCTCGCCACGGCGTGGCCGCCGTGCGCCCGGATGTTGGCCGCGGTCCGCTCGGCGAGCTCGCCGTCGACGTCGTTGACCACCACCGCCCCGCCCGCGCGCGCGACGTGCACCGCGAACGCTTCGCCCAGCCCCCGCCCGGCGCCGGTCACCACGACCGACTTGCCCTGCATCAACCCGTCCATCGTCATCTCCCCGCTCTGCGGCGCCGGCGGCGCGCGGTCCGTCCACCTCCGGCCGGCTCTGCGTCCAGTCTTGGCCCATTCGGTCCAACGGGGCATCGTCGCGACGACGAGCGGCCGCCGCTCTGCGCCGAGCGAATCCGGTTCGATCAGCCCGGAGGTACCCGCGCGCCGGTCACGGTCAATCGCGGACGTCCACCGCGGAGTAACCCGATCGGCTCCGAAGGGACGAGTCCTCGGCATTCTCAGGACGTCGGCGTGTAATCGACGGCATACTGATAGTGCTTCGGGGAGGTCCTCGGTGACTCCCCCGGACGGGGTCGTCACTGGCGAGGCACAATGCGGACGGTCCTTATTCACTCGATCGGGGGACGGTGGTTACGAGGTGACGACGCGCGCGACACCCCGGCTCCGGGCCGTCCTGGCCAACCGCGAGTTCCGCGCGCTGTGGTTCGCCGAAACGCAGTCCATGCTCGGCGACCAGCTGACCATCGTCGCGCTGGCCATCCTCATCTTCGACCGGACCGGGTCGCCGCTGCTCTCGGCGGTCGTCTACTCCCTGACGTTCCTGCCCGCGCTGGCCGGCGGGCTCGGGCTCTCGCAGCTCGCCGACCGGTTCCCGCGGCGCGCGGTGCTGGTCACCGGCTCGCTGGCACAGGCCGTGCTGATCGGGCTGATGGCCGTGCCCGGGATGCCGATGGGCTGGCTGTTCGTCCTGTTCGTCTTCGCCCGGCTGGCGAACGCGCCGTGCAACGCGGCGCAGAACGCGCTCGGCCGCGAGATCTTCGACGACGACGACATCTACCTGCAGAGCCAGGACCTGCGCGGGATCACGAACAACACCGCGATGCTGGCCGGCCTGGCCGTGGGCGGCCTGCTGGTCACCGGCATCGGCACGTCGTGGGCGCTGGGGATCGACGCGCTGACGTTCCTGGTCGCCGCGGTCGCCGTGCGGGTGCTGGTGCTGCGCCGGCCGGCCGCCGGCAACGGCGGCGCCCCGTGGTTCGGCGCTGTCCGGCAGGTTTTCGGCGACGAACGGCTGCGCGTGCTGCTCTACCTGTCGTGGCTGGTCGGCCTGGCGGTGATCCCGGAGGGCCTCGCCGCGCCGCTCGCCGCTCAGCTCGGCGCGGGTGACCAGGCGGTCGGCTGGCTGCTGGCCGCCGATCCGCTGGGCTTCGTCGTCGGGACGTTCCTGCTGTCGCGGTACGTCTCGACGGAGCACCGCCGCAAGCTGCTGGGGGTGCTGGCCGCGCTGCCGCTGGCCGCGCTCGCGGCGTTCGTGTTCCGCCCGAGCCTGGCTGTGGCGCTGGTGCTGCTGGCGCTGGCCGGGGCGACCGGCGCGTACGTGATCACGGTGTCGGCCACGTTCATCACGTGGGTGCCGAACGCCATCCGGGGCAGCGCCGGCGGGCTGTACCGGACGGGGCTGCGCGTCGCCCAGGGTGTGGGCGTCGGCGTGGGCGGGCTGGTGGCCCAGTGGCTCGGTTCCGCGGACGTGACCATCGCGCTCGCGGGGGCGGTGGGGCTGTTGCTGGCCGTCCCGGTCGCGTTGTCCTGGCGCCGTGTGGGCGGCGGAGCGGAACCGGAGCCACGGTTGTCATGAACGCGGTCATGAAACGGATTCTCGAGGGGTTTCAGCCGTCACGGTTCGACATCGGTCGCCACCTCTCCGTACAGGCAAGATCATGAATGACATTCAGCTGGGGACGGCGAGCAATTCGCGGTCGACTCAGGCGTCACGGTTACGCACTGGTCCACCTCCATCTTGGGAAGCATGAAGAAGCTATTGGAGCCCGCGTTCCCGGCCGGTTCGCCCGGGGCCGCGGAGGTTCTGTTGCTGAAGGATGGTACCCGCCGACGGAATGCGTCAACACTCTGGCAGGTACCGATGAGATTACTCAAGTGCCGGGCTAGGCTGGAAAGGAGGTGACCAATTGCATCCCGGACCAGACGACGACCCCTCCGCCGCGGGGGCGCCGCCGGACCCTGCGGTGAACGAGCACGCCGGACCGGCCGCGCGTCCGCTCGGGACGGTCGGGCGCGACCATCCGTACCGGCCCGGCAACTGGGCGCTCTGGCGCCGCCCGCCGGTGCTGATCGCGTTCATGCTCGGCATGGAGGTCGTCGCGGTCGCCGTGCTGGCGATTTCCTTCCGGCTTTCCGCGGTGCCGGGCGGGCGCGACTGGATCAATTTCCTGATTCTCGCCTGCGGCGCCACCATGCATATCCAGCTGACCCAGCGGCAGGAAGAACGGCGACGCAACCGCACCAAAAAGGTGCTGATCGACCTCACCGCCGTGTGGACGTTTTCCGCGGCTTTGATCCTGCCGGTGCCGCTGACGCTGCTCGTCGTTTTCCTCATTCGGCTGCAGCATTGGTTCATCGCGCGGCGGCCGGCGCACAACTTCATTTTCTCGTCCATCACGCACGGGCTGGCGGGGGCGGTCGCCCACCTCACGTACGGGGCGCTCGGACCACACCTGCTCGGCCAGTCCGGCTGGGCCGGCTTCTGGCAGGAAGCGGGCACCATCGCCGTCACCGGCCTGGTGTACGAAGCGATCCAGATCCTCTACGTCGGCGGCGCGCTGACCCTCGGGCTTTCGTCCGAGCCGACCCTGCGTAACGTCCTGGGCAGCCCGGCCGACAACCTGCTCGAAGCGGTCACCATCGGCCTCGGCGCGGTGACCGCGATCCTGCTCGCCGTCGTCCCGCCGATGGTCGTCGTGATGGCGGTGGCGACGGTCGTCTTCAATCGCCTCGCGGAACTCGACCAGCTCCAGAACGACGTCCGGACGGACCCGAAAACCGGCATTCTCAACATGCGCGGCTGGTCGGAGTCGGCGGAGCGAGCGCTCGAACGGACCGCTCGATCGGGTGATCAACTGGCCCTGCTGATGGTCGATCTCGACCACTTCAAGTGGATTAACGACACCTATGGACATCCGGCGGGTGACGACGTGCTCCGCACCGTTGCGCAAACGCTCGACGAAGTGACGAGACCCAGTGACTTGGTCGGCCGTTTCGGGGGTGAGGAATTCCTCATTCTGCTGCCGGACATCGACGAAGAGGCCACCTGGGACGCGGCCGAACGCATACGCATTGCCATTGCGAAGTTGCATATCGTGACAACGGACAAACGTGGCGACCCGGCGACGATCGCCGACCGCACCACCTCGATCGGGGTGGCCCGCCACCCCCGCCACGGCGACACCCTCGACGTCCTGCTGCAGTCGGCGGACCGCGCGGTGTACCTGGCGAAGGAGAACGGCCGCGACCAGGTGTGTTTCGCGCCGGACACGCCGGGCTCCACGCTGCCGGGCGGCCACTGAACGCGCCGGGCGGCTCGCTCACGCCGATGGCCTCGGCTCGGGCCCGGCGGGCTCGGTCGCGCCTTGAGAGGTCGAGAGCGGCTTCAGTATTCGAACGGCAACGGCCAGGGCGGCCAGCACGCCCGCACGGGCGGAAAGGGCGGCACCGGCCGGGACGCCGCATGGGCGAGGGTTGGGTTTCGGCTCTTGGCGGCCACGGCGAGGGCGGCCCCGCCGAAGAACGGTGGCGGCCGCCGGCCCGGCTCCCCGCTCGAGCCGCCACCGGACCGCGCGCCGAGCACTCGCGGACCGGCTCCCCGCTCAAGCGCCTGACCTCGCTCGTGGGCCGGACCGCGCGGCCGCTCAGGTCCCCAGCCGCACGGTGAGCTCCAGCTTCACCAGCACCTCGGCCGACGAGCCGCGCGCCGCCGGCGTCAGGCGCAAGCGCTCCCCTCGGTAGCCCGCCGACTCCAGGTGCAGCACTCGCGCGCCCGGCGCCGGCCGGGGGTGGCACCAATGGCGGACCAGCCCGGTCGCGGCCGGGTCCTTGGCCAGGACCAGGTACTCGTGGCCGAGGTCGTCGGTGACCCGGCCGAAGCCGTTCCACCACAGCGCCCGCAGCGTCAGGTCCTCGCCGTCGCGGACCAGGTCCACCGGTGGGTCCGCCCGGACACCCACCCGGAAGCCGCGCTCGCCGACGCGCACCGACCGGACGTCGAGGAACGCGCCCGGGCCGGGAGCACCGCGCGGGACCAGCACCTCCCGGCCGCGTTCGCCGACGTCGGCGCGCGGCAGCACCGCCGCCACCGCCAGCTCCGCGGCCGTCCACCCGTCGCCGGCGTCCGGCCTTGGCGGCGTCCCGCTCAGCTCGGCCGCGAGGAGCCGGTACCCCGTCACCTCCGTCCACGCCAGCACCGCCGCCCGCAGCCCCGGCTCCGTCCGCAGCCTGCCCAGCGCCGGTCCCGCCCGCCGGGTCCGGCTGTAGCGAGCCGCCCGGACCAGCCGGACCGCCTCGGGGCAGCCCGGGTCCGGCGCGAACAACCCCGTCATCGCGCGGTCGAGCGCGCGCAGCTGCTTCGCCAGCACCACCCGCGACACCGGCCCGGCGTGCGTCCTGGCCAGCGACGCGGGCGAGTTCGAGCGCAACGCGCGGGCGAGCAGCCGCAGGTCCGGGCCGCGCGGCGTGCGCAACGCCGCGCCCGGGGCCAGCCGGCGCAACGCGCGCAGGGTGTTCTCCACGGGCACGGCGGGCCGCGCGCCGCCGGGATCGGTCGAGCCCACTGCACGCCCTCCTGGTCGCCGCACCCCCGCGTCCAGTCTCGCCGGTGCGCGCCGGGCGCGGAACGTAAGAAGGGGCAGACCCGCGCGCCACCCGATCGGGCAGCGGCGGGGAAAGCACGGGTGAACCCCTGGGGTTAGCCCCATGTCGTCGCCGAGACGGGGCTGGCACCCTGGACCCATGCCAGCCCCGAGCGAGCCGCCGCGTGTCCGCCGACCCTGGTCGACGTCCGGCTGGCTGCTGCTGGTCCTGCTGGTCGTCTTCTCGTTCGGCCTGATCGCCTCGCGCCCGCCCTCGCCCCCGGACCAGGGGCCGCCCACCGGTGACGTGCTGGCCGCGCAGAACGCGATCGAGGCGCTCGTCCACCCCGGGCCGCACCCCGACGCGCTGGCCCGGCTGCCGAAGGACTTCACCGCGCTCAGCGGCGTCACGCCGGGGTCGATGCCGGCCCGCGACGGCACCGTCCGCGCGGTGCACGTCGACGGCGGCTGCTCGACGCCGTGGGGCGACGACAACACGAAGTGGGACTACGCCGTGCCGTGCAAAGCGCACGACCTCGGCTACGACCTGCTGCGCTACGCCGACCGCAAGGGCCACCCGCTCGGCCCCGAGGTGCGCGAAGCGCTCGACAACCAGCTGTCCCACGACATGCACCACGCCTGCGACCTCAACCCGATGGACTCCGCGGGCACCTGCCGGGTCGTCGCGTCCCTCTACTCGGCCGGCCTGGTCGTCAACTCGTGGCACCAGCGGTGGGGCCCGCCGGTCGGCGACCCGATCGGCCCGATGGTCGCCGGCGTGCTCGTGATCGGCTGCCTGCTCGTGTTCCGGCTGCGGGGCTGGCTGCGCGCCCGCCGCGAGCCGCACCGGCCGGCGCCGACCCCCGCGCCCGCGTCGGTCACCCGCTGGGCGCTGCTCGGCGCGGGCGGCGTGGTCCTGCTGCTGCTCGGCGAGTCCGTGACGGCGCTGGCGCACTGGGCCGGCACGCCCGAGACGTCGCTCTGGCCGCTCACCTGGCTCGCCCAGCTCGCGCCGCTGATCTTCTTCGCCGGCGGCCACGCCAACGCGGCCGGCTGGCGCGCCGAGCAGGCCGACGGCGGCGGCTACCGCCACTACCTGGCCGAACGCGCCAGCCCGCTGCTGCGGCCGGCGCTGATCTTCGCCGTCGTCGCGCTGCTGACGCCGCTCGCGCTCGAGCTGCTCGGCAGCCCGGCGGGGACGACGGCCACGGTCATGCGCATCGCGCTGCACCCGCTCTGGCTGCTCGGCGTCTACCTGCTGACGATCGTCTGCGCGCCGCCGCTGCTGGCGTTGCACCGCCGGGCCCCGGTGCTCGCCGCCGCCGGGCTGCTCGCGGTGGTCGTCGGCGGCGAAGCCGTCGCGAACCTGACCGGCTCTTCGCTACCCCGCTTCGCGGCGACGTTCGCTCTCGCGCTCCTCGCCCAGCAACTCGCCTTCGCGCACGCAGACGGCGTACGCCCGTCTCGACGGCTGCTCGCCGCGGCCGCCGCGACGGGTGTCGCGGGCCTGGTCGTGGCGAGCGTCCTGCGGAACGGGCCACCCGTCCTGCTCGGCAGCCCGGGCGCGCCGGCGGCGTTCTCGGCACCGCCGTGGGGCGTGCTGCTGCTCGGCCTGGTCCAGCTGGGCGTGCTCGGGCTGCTGGCCCGCCCGCTGAGCCGGTTCGGCGACCGGCCCGCGGTCGCCACCGCCTGCCGGTTCGTCCTGCGCGCGCCGATGAGCCTGTACCTGGCGTTCCTCGCCGCGATGCTGCTGCTGGTCGCCGTCGTCTACCTGCCGGGGCGGATCGCCGACGGGCTGAGCTGGCTGGTCCGGCCGCGCACGCTGGTCGCCGTCGGGCTCCTCGCGGTGCCCGCCACCCTGGTCTTCTGGTGGTTCGAACGGCACGGCGGCGGCGCCCGCCCACCGCGCGCCGCCGAGCTGCCCGGCCGCCGGAGCGTCGTCCTGACCCGCGCCGCGGCCGGGTTCGGCATCGGCTACGCGACGCTCGGCGTGTTCGGCTTCGCGCTGACCCGCTTCGGCGGGGTGGCCGCCGACGCCGACCTGCTGGGCCTGCGGCTCGACCCGATCCAGAGCCTGGTGCACCTGCTGCTCGGGGTGTTCCTGCTGCACACGATCCGGCTCGGCGCGGGCGCGGCGACCGGCACCTGGCTCGCCACCGCGCTGGCCTGCGCGCCCTCGCTGCTGTTCGCCGACGGCGGCGGCGCGTCGGAGCTGCTGGGCGTCACGCTCCACGCCGCGACGGCCGCGTTCGCCCTGCTCGCGGCGGCCGGCACCCTGCTGCCCGCGCGCCGGCCGGCGAACGCGACCTCCTGACCAGGCGCAACCGTCGGCGGTGCGGGAAACTGGGTGGTGCGTGCCACATTCGTGGGGGGATGTGTAACGCTACGGCAACCCGGGGCAGGCACCATGCGTCCCATCCCTCGGCACCACCAGTCGAAGCAGTGAGGAGTCACCCGCGTGGATCACCCGCCTCGGAACGGGCAAGGCGGCCGCCGCCCCGCTCGGTCGTGGCAGGACGAGCCAGGCCGGCGCACCCCACCGCCCCGGCGCCCGGCACCCCGCCGCGAGCCGGCGGACGTCCGCCGCGCCGGCCCGCCGCC
>NZ_JAMXQV010000059.1 GCF_024703995.1 Amycolatopsis iheyensis
CGCAAACGCTGGACGATGCGCTGGAAACCCGCGTTGAACGCGTTCGAGATCGCGTTCGACGGCCGCCTGGCCGCCGGACGCAAGTAGATCCTTTCAACCCGAGTTACACCGCTCGTTTGACAGACCCCTCCCCGGCTCGAATCTCGCACCCCTTCGCCCGAACTCGCGTGACTGAAGCCCGAACTCGCGTGATCGAAGGCGGAACTCGCGTGATTGGGCGGGCATCTCGCGTGATTGGCGAGGCATCACTTGTGATTGGAGGGGCATCACTTGTGATTGGGGAGGCGACACGGCGAAAAGGCCCTCCTGTCTGGGGGGCAGGAGGGCCGGTGGGCGAGGGTTAGAGGGAGGACAGCCAGGTGTGGACCTTTGTTGCTGTTGTCGGGGCGTGGTCTTGCATCATCGAGAAGTGGTCGCCTGGGGTGTCCACTGTGGGCGCGTCCCAGGTTGCCTGCCAGTTCGGGCGGTTGGCCCACGATGGGAGCGGGGTGCCGGCCCGGACGAGCAGCGTGGGGGTGGTGAGCGCCGAAGGGGTCCAGCCGTCGAAGAGGTCCAGGTAGCCGCCCATGGCCGTCAGGCGCGCGTCGCCCACCGATGCTCCTGCCATTTCACCCGTCAGCTCGTCCTGGACGTCCGACAGGACTTCCGCGCCCTGCAGGTACGTGTCCAGCAGCACCAGACCGCGCGGCGCCAGGCGCCGGGCGAGTTCGTGCGCCACCGGGCCACCCGACGAGTGCGCCGCCAGCGCGAACGGGCCCGACACGTGCCGGGACAGGACCTCGGCCAGCGCGTCGATCAACGCCGGCAGCGACTCGGGCAGCGGCTCCCCCGGGTGGTAGCCCGGCAGCGTCAAGACCGACGTCGAACGCAGGTCCCGCAGCGACGCCGCGAACCGCGCGTACTCCTGCGGTCCCGACATCGCCAGCACCGACGGCACGCAGATCAGCTCGCTCTCCGCCGTCCCCTTGGCCAGCCGCACGACGTCGACGCCGTCGGGGCGCTCCCCCGGGCCGAACGCCGGCCGGAAGCGGGCCGCCCGCGCCAGCAGCTCGACGAACTCGCCGAACCGGCCCGCCGCCGAAGCCAGCATCGGCCCGAACACCCCGGCCGGTTCCGCGGGAGCGGCCGGCGCAAAACCGGCCACCGCCGCCTGCGCGACGTCGAGGACCGTCGGCTGCTCGAACACCAGCGTCGCCGGCAGCGAAAGGCCCAGCGAAGCGTTGATCCGGTTCCGCAGCTCGACCCCGGTCAGCGAGTCCACGCCCAGCTCCAGGAACCGCGCCGCCGGGCCGATCTCGGCCGCGTCGGCGAGCCCCAGCACGTCGGCGACGTGCCCGCGCACCAGGTCCACCACCAGCTTTTCGGCCTCGGCCGGGGCCAGCGCCGCGACCCGCGAAGCCAGCTCCCGCGACGACTTGCGCCGGGCGGGCACCCGCACCAGGCCACGCAGCAACGGCGGCACCTCACCGCCCTGACCACGCACGACGGCCGGCAGGTCCAGCCGCAGCGGCACGGACAGCGCGCGCTCCCCGGCCAGCGCCGCGTCGAACAACGCGAGCCCCGCCTTCGTCGACAGACCGCCGCCGGACACCGACGCCGTGGACTCGCCGCGTTCCTCCCACAGGCCCCACGCCATCGAGTGCGCGGGCAGGCCCAGGGACCGGCGGTGCTCGGCGAAGGCGTCGAGGAAGACGTTCGCCGCCGCGTACGCGCCCTGCCCGGGGTTGCCGAACACGCCGGCCGCGGACGAGAACAGCACGAACGCCTTGAGGTCCGCGTCGGCGGTCAGCTCGTGCAACGCCACCGCGGCGTCGGCCTTCGGCCGCAGCACGCCGTCGAGGCGCTCCGGCGTCAGGCCGCTGACCAGGCCGTCGTCGAGCACCACCGCCGAATGCACGACGGCGGTGAGCGGGTGCGCGGCCGGGATCGTCCGCAGCACTTCGGCGAGCCGGGTGCGGTCGGTGGTGTCGCAGGCCGCGATCGTCACCGTGGCGCCCAGGTCGGCGAGGTCGGCCGACAGCGCGTCGGCGCCCGGCGCGTCCGGGCCGCGGCGGCTGACCAGCAGCAGGTTCCGGACGTCGTACGCCGTCACGAGGTGCCGGGCCAGCAGCCCGCCGACCGCGCCGGTGCCGCCGGTGATCAGCACGGTGCCTTCCGGGTCCAGCGATGCGGATCCCGAAGGCGGCGACGTCTTGGCCAGCCGCGGAACGAGCACGACGCCGTCGCGCACCGCGAGTTCGGGCTCGTCGGTGGCCAGGGCATCCAGTGCGGGCACGGGACCGTCGTCGAGGTCCAGCAGGCCGAACCGGCCGGGCTCCTCCGCGGCCGCCGAACGCAGCAAGCCACGCGCGGAAGCCTCGGCCACGCCGCGCGTGACCACCACCAGCTTGCTACCGGACGGCACTTCGCGCAGCCAGCGTTGGACGAGGTCCAGCGCCGAGCGCGCCGCATTCCGGGCGGCGGTCGCGAGATCGGCGCCGGATGAGTCCACAGTGGCCAGCAGGACGGCTGGTGCGGAAGCCATGGCGACGACCGGCAGGCCGAGGCCCAACCGATCCTCGTCCAGCACCGCGATGTCCACAGTGGACGATGAGACCGGCGCCGGGGTCCAGTCGACGTGGTAGAGCGGGTCGGCCGACGGCAGGTCGCGCGTCTGCACGGCGTCCACCGAGAACACCGGCGCGCCCGAGGAGTCCGTCGCCGCCAGCCGCATCCCGTTCGCACCAGGCGAAAGCCGGACACGGAGAGCAGTGCTCGCAGAAGGGAGCAGGCGCACACCGGTGAAGGAGAACGGCAACCCGGGACGCCCGTTGCCGAGCAGGTCACCCAGCAGCGCCCCGTGCAGCGAAGCGTCCAGAAGCGCGGGATGGACGGCGAACCCGTCACCCGGAGCGTCCAGGTCGACCTCGGCGAACACTTCGTCGCCGCGCCGCCAGGCCGCGCGCAGGCCCTGGAACGCGGGGCCGTAGCCGAGCCCGATCACCGCCAGCTCGGCGTAGATGTGCTCGAGGTCCACCGGCGACGCGTCCGCGGGCGGCCACGCGCCGACGTCCGGGAGCGGCTCCGAAGTCGGGACAAGAGAACCCGTGGCGTGCAGGGTCCACTCGGTCCCCTCGGCCCGCGAATAGACGTCGACCGAGCGCGTGTCGCCCGCCGGGCCCAGCGCCAGGTGTAGCTGCACCGACCCCTCGGCGGGCAACACCAGCGGGGCCGCCAGGGTGAGGTCGGCCAGCGTCCCGTACCCCCACTCGGCGCCGGCGGCGATCGCCATCTCGACGAACGCGGTGCCCGGCAGCAGCACCGCGTCCATGGCGGCGTGGTCGGCGAGCCAGGGGTGGGTGGCCAGGGAGACGCGGCCGGTGTAGCGGACCGCGTCCGACTCGGGCAGCGCGACCGCCGCGCCGAGCAGCGGGTGACCGGTGCCGATGAGGCCTGCGGCGGTGACGTCGCCGGTGGTCTTGAGCGCGCCCAGCCAGTAGCGCTGCCGCTGGAAGCGGTAGGTCGGCAGGTCGGCGAGCCGGCCGCCGATCGCCCAGTCGACGACGGCGCCGTGCACGTGGGCCTCGGCGAGCGCGGCGAAGAACCGCGGCAGGCCACCGTCTTCGCGGCGCAGCGACCCGACGACGGCGGCCTCGGCGCCCGCGGCTTCGAGGGTCTGCCGGGTCGGCATCGCGATCACCGGGTGCGGGCTGCACTCGACGAACACCGTGTGCCGGTCCTGCGCCAGCGCCGTGACAGCGGGCTCGTACAGCACCGGCTGCCGCAGGTTCCGGTACCAGTACCCGGCGTCGAACCCGGCGGTGTCGTGCACCGCGCCGGTGACGGTGGAGTACATCGGGATCGTCGAGCGCCGCGGCCGGATCCCGGCCAGGTCGCGCAGGAGGTCGTCGCGCAGGGCGTCGACCTGCGCGGAGTGCGCGGCGGTGTCGAGGCCGGGCACGCGCTTCGCCCAGACGCCGTCGGTTTCACAGGCCGCGAGGAACTCCGTCAGCGCCGCCGGCTCGCCGGAAACCCCGCAGGAGGACGCGCTGTTGACCGTCGCGACCGACAGCCGCTCACCCCACGGCTCGAGGCGCGGCGTCAGCTGCTCCTGGCTGAGCGCGACGGTCGCCATCGCGCCGTGCCCGGACAGCCGGGCCGACACCTTGCTCCGCGCCGCGACGATCAACGCCGCGTCGTCGAGGTCCAGCCCGCCGGCGACGTAGGCCGCGGCCACCTCACCCTGCGAGTGGCCGACGACGGCCGCGGGCTGGACACCATAGGAGCGCCACAATGCGGCCAGCGAGACCATCACGGTGAACAGCACCGGCTGGATGACGTCGATGCGGTTCAGCTCGGGCGCGCCCGCGTCTTCGCGCAGCACCGCCAGTACCGACCAGTCGAGGTGCGCGTCGAACGCCTTCGCGCACTCCTCGGCGGCTTCGGCGAACGCGGGCGCGGCGGTCAGCAGCTCGCGGGCCATGGCCGGCCACTGCGAACCCTGGCCGGGGAAGACGAACGCCACCTTGCCCTGGGCGCGGGCCACCCCGCGGACGACCTGGTCACTCGGCTCGTCGTCGGCCAGCGCGGCCAGGGCCGCCGGGACGTCCGCGCCGACGACGGCCGCGCGGTGCGGCAGCGCGGCGCGGGCCGTGGCGAGGGTGTGGGCGACGTCGGCCCGGTCGAACCCGCCGGCGAGCGCGTCGCGCAGCGCCCGGGCCTGGTCGCGCAGTGCGGCCGCCGTCTTGCCGGAGAGGACCAGCGGGAAAGCGCCTTCGGGCGACGCGCTCGCGGGTTCCGGAAGAGCCTGCTCCAGGATGATGTGCGCGTTCGTGCCGCTGATCCCGAACGACGACACGGCCGCGCGCCGCGGCCGGTCGACCGCGGGCCACGGCACGTTTTCCGGCACCAGCGCGACGGTTCCGGCACTCCAGTCCACATGGGACGACGGGTGCTCGGCGTGCAGGGTCCGCGGCACCACGCCGGCCCGCAGTGCCTGCACCATCTTGATGACGCCGCCGACACCGGCCGCGGCCTGCGTGTGACCGATGTTCGACTTCAGGGAGCCCAGCAGCAGCGGGCGGGCGGCCGGGCGCTCCTTGCCGTAGGTGGCGAACAGGGCCTGCGCCTCGATCGGGTCGCCGAGCGAGGTCCCGGTACCGTGCGCTTCGAGCGCGTCGACGTCCGATGTGGACAGTCCAGCGGCGGCGAGCGCTTCTCGGATGACCCGCTGCTGCGAGGGGCCGTTCGGGGCGGTGAGGCCGTTGGACGCGCCGTCGGAGTTCACCGCCGAGCCGCGGACGAGCGCGAGGACCCGGTGGCCGAGCCGCCGCGCGTCGGAAAGCCGCTCCACGACCAGCATCCCGGCGCCCTCGGCCATGCCGAACCCGTCGGCCTCTTCGGCGAAGGCGCGGCAACGCCCGTCGGGGGACAACGCCTTCTGCTGGCTGAAGCTGATGAACGCGTCCGGCTGCGAGACGACCGTGGCCCCGCCCGCCAGGGCCAGCGAGCACTCGCCGGTGCGCAGGGCCTGCGCGGCGAGGTGCAGCGTGACCAGGGAAGACGAGCAGGCGGTGTCGACGCTGACCGACGGGCCTTCGAAACCGAACGTGTAGGAGATCCGGCCCGACGCGATGCTGGTGGAGTTGCCCAGCGCCGCGTGCGCTTCGGATTCGGCCGGGATGTCGGTGGCGCCGCTGGCGTAGCTGCTGTTCATCAGGCCGGCGAACACGCCGACCTTGGCCCGGCGCAGCGACAGCGGGTCGATGCCGCCGTGCTCCAGTGCCTCCCAGGACGTCTCGAGCAGCAGCCGCTGCTGCGGGTCCATGCCGAGGGCCTCGTGCGGCGAGATGCCGAACAGGCCGGGGTCGAACTCCGTGGCGCCGTCGAGGAAACCGCCGTGCCGCGTGGCGGAGCCGTCGGGGTCGCGGAGGCGCTCCAGGTCCCAGCCGCGGTCGGCCGGGAACTCGCGCACCGCGTCGACACCCTCGGACACCAGCCGCCACAGCGCCTCCGGCGAGTCGACGCCGCCGGGGAACCGGCAGGCCATGCCGACGATCGCGATCGCCTCGGTCTCCTCGGCCGCGGCCAGCCGCTGCCGCGTCTGGTGCAGCTCCGCGGTCACCTGCTTGAGGAAGTGCCGGAGCTTGTCCTCCGTGCCGGTCATGAGATCCCCAGTTCCTTGCCGATGAACTCGAACATTTCGTCGTCGCTTGCCGCGTCGAGCCGGCCGGCGACGTCGTCGCCGCGCCGGCCGCCGTCCCAGCCGCCGAGCAGCGCGGTCAGCCGGTCGCGGACCTGCGCCCGGACGTCGTCGCCGAGGCCGGTGAGCGACGCCTCCAGCCGGTCCAGCTCGGCGAGCACCGGCGGGACGGCCGGCTCGGCCGGGGCCAGCTCGCCGTCGAGGTACTCGACCAGCGCGTGCGCGGTCGGGTAGTCGAAGACGAGCGTGGCGGGCAGCCGGATGCCGGTCGCCGCGCCGAGGCGGTTGCGCAGGTCCACCGCGGTCAGCGAGTCGAAGCCGAGCTCGGTGAACGCGGCCGCGGGGTCGACGTCGGCGCCGGCCGCGAAGCCGAGCACCCGGCCGACTTCGGTGACCACGAGGTCGCGCAGGACCTGCTCGCGCTCGGCGCCGGTCAGCGGCGTCAGGCGCTGCCGCAGGGCGTCCGCCGAAGCCGCCGACGCGGCCGCGGCCGTCCGCAGGGCCGCCGACGGCCGGATGAGCCCGCGCAGCAGGTGCGGGACCTCGGCCGAGCGGGCCCGCACGCCGGCCAGGTCCAGCTTGGCCGGGACCAGCAGCGCGGCGCCGTGGGCGCGGGCCGTGTCGAACAGCGCGAGCCCTTCGGCCGCGCTCAGCCCGGCGCCGAGCCGGGCGCGGTCGGCGGCGCCGAGGTCGCCGGTGAGCGCGCTGGCGTCGGCCCAGAGGCCCCACGCCAGCGAGCAGGCCGGCCGCCCGGTCGCGACGCGGTGCTGGGCGAGCGCGTCGAGGTAGGTGTTCGCCGCCGCGTAGTTCGCCTGGCCGGGCGCGCCGAACACGCCGCCGGCCGAAGAGAACAGGACGAACTCGGCGAGGTCGGCGTCCTTGGTGAGCTCGTGCAGGTTCCAGGCGGCGTCGACCTTGGGCCGCAGCACGCGGTCCAGCTGCTCGTGGGTCAGGTTCGTGACGACGGCGTCGTCGAGGACGCCCGCGGTGTGGATCACCGCGGTCAGCGGATGCTCGCCCGGGATCGTGTCGAGCAGCGCGGACAACGCCTCGCGGTCGGCCGTGTCGCAAGCGGCGATCGTCACCGAAGCGCCCTCCAGGGACGCACGCAGCTCCTCCGCGCCCGGCGCCGAAGCCCCGGAGCGCGAAGTGAGCAGCAGGTGCCGCGCCCCCGAAGCCACGAGGTGCTTCGCGACGAGCGAGCCGAGCACGCCGGTGCCGCCGGTGACGAGGATCGTCCCGTCCGGGTCGAACGTCCTCGGTTCCGCGACCGCTCCGGGTGTGCGGGTGAGCCGCGGGGCGAGCGCGGATCCCTTGCGCAGCAGCAGTTCCGGCTCGGTGCTCAGCAGCGCCGATGGCAGGGCCGCGAGGGACTCCGCGCTGCCGTCGAGGTCGAGCAGCGCGAACCGGTCGCCGTGCTCGGACAGCGCCGACCGCGTCAGGCCCCAGATCCCGGCGGTCGCGAGGTCGGCGACGTCCGGGCCGGCGGCCAGGGCGGTCAGCAGCACCAGCCGCACCTCCCGGTCGTCGGCGAGCCAGCCCTGGATCAGGTCGAGGGCCTCCCCGACGGACTGCGGCGAGGCCAGCACGACGTCGGCCGGCTCGGCGACATCGACGTGGCCGGTGACGCCGTAGCGGTCGGGCCCGAGCAGGGCGACGCTCTGCCGGCCGGCCGGGAGGGCGACGCCCACCCAGTCCAGCCCGAAGAGCGTGTCGTTCGCGGCGACGGCGGACGCGCCGAGCTGCTTGACGTCGACCTCCGCGGACTCCAGCGCCTCGATTTCGGCGACCGGTGTCCCGGTGGGGTCGGCCAGCTGGACGGCGACGATGTTCTTGGCCGCCGGGGAGAGCCGGGCTCGCAAGGTGGTCGCGCCGGTCGCGTGCAGGCTCACGCCGGCCCACGAGAACGGCAGCCGCACGACATCAGGGTGCTCGCTCGGCGTGACGAACTCCCCGAGCGACATCGCGTGCAGGACGGCGTCGAGCAGGGCCGGGTGCACGCCGAAGCTCTCGGCCTCCCCCGGCAGCTCGACCTCGGCGTAGACGTCCTCGCCGGCGCGCCAGGCGGCCTTGAGGCCCTGGAACGCGGGCCCGTAACCGAACCCACCGGAAGCGAGTTCGGCGTAAAGGCCGTCGAGGTCGATTTCTTCGGCGCCGGCGGGTGGCCAGGCCGTCAGGTCGAAGCCCGCTGCCGGGGCGGCGTCGGTGAGCAGACCGGTGGCGTGCCGGATCCAGCCGCCGTCCTCCCGGCGGGAGTGGATGTCCAGCTCGCCGTCCGGCCCGACGGTGACCTGGACCCGGACCGAACCGCGGCCGGGCAGCATCAGCGGGCTCTGCAGGGTCAGCTCGGCCACGTGCGGACGGCCGGTGCGCGACCCGGCGTGCAGCGCGAGGTCGAGCAGCGCGGTGCCCGGCAGCAGCGGGTCGCCGTGGACCGCGTGATCGGCCAGCCACGGGTGGCTGCCGAGCGACACCTGCCCGGTGAACACGTGGGTGCCGGTGTCGGGCAGGTCGGTGGCGCCGGTCAGGATCGGGTGCCCGCCGCCGGTGAACCCGCTCCGGTCCTGGCCGGGGCGCGGGGTCAGCCAGTAGCGCTGGTGCTGGAAGGCGTACGTCGGGAGCGGGACCTTCCGCGCGCCGGACCGGCTGAAGAAGCCGGACCAGTCGACGGCGCCGTGGTGGGCGTGCAGCTCGGCGACCGAGGTGAGGAACCGGCGCTGACCGCCGTCGCGGTGCAGGGTGCCGAGCACCGCGACCGCGCGGCCGGCGGTGTCCGCCGCGTCGGCGAGGGGGCCGCCGAGCACCGGGTGCGGGCTGACCTCCACCAGGTGCGTGAAGCCCTGCGCCAGCGCCGTCACGACCGTCCGGTGGAACCACACCGGGTTCCGGGTGTTCTCGAACCAGTACTCGCCGGTGAGCTCGGCGGTGTCGATCGCCTCGCCGCGGGTCGAGGAGTAGAACGGGATGTCCGTGCCGGCCGGGCGGATCGGGCGCAGGGCTTCGGTGATCTCCGCCTCGCACAGCCCGACGCTCGGGTGGTGCGACGCGAAGCCGACGTTGACCCGGCGGTAGTGGACGCCGTCGCGTGCGCAGGCCGCGCCGAACTCGTCCAGGGCCGCGTTGGCGCCGGCGACGATGACCTGCGACGGCCCGTTGACGACGGCGACCGTCAGCCGGCCACCCCACGGTTCGAGGGCCTCGGCCGCGCGTTCCGGCGTCAGCAGCACCGAGGCCATGCCACCGGCGCCTTCCAGCACGCGCAAGGCCTTGGCCCGCAACGCGACCGCGCGGGCGCCGTCTTCGAGCGACAGCGCGCCGGACACGGTCGCGGCCGCGATCTCGCCCTGCGAGTGCCCGATCACCCCGGCGGGGACGACACCGTAGGAGCGCCACAGCTCGGCCAGCGCGACCATCACCGCCCACAGCGCGGGCTGCACGACGTCCATCCGCTCGAGGGCGGCTTCGTCGGCGAGCACGTCGAACAGCGACCAGTCAACGAACTCCGACAGGGCCGCGTCGCACTCCCGCAGCCGGGCGGCGAAGACCGGCTCCCGCCCGGCCAGCTCCAGTCCCATGTGGACCCACTGCGTGCCCTGGCCGGGGAAGACCATGAGCACCCGGTCGGTGCCCGAGCCGGTGCCGGTGACGACGTTCGTGTCGTCCCCCGCGGCCAGCTCGGCCAGCCCGGCGAGGAGCTCGTCGCGGTCCGCGGCGACGACCGCGCCGCGGTGGGCGAACGCGGTGCGCCCGGCCAGCAGGGAGTGCCCGAGGTCGGCGAGCGCGACGTCCGGTTCGGCCGAGATCCACTCGCGCAGCCGGGAAGCCTGCGCTCGCAGGGCTTCCGGCGTCTTGCCCGACAGCACGACGGGCACGACCGGTGCCTGCCCGGGAGCCGGCGCGGGAGCTTCCGGCGCCTGCTCCAGGACGACGTGCGCGTTCGTGCCGCTGATCCCGAAGGAGGAGACAGCCGCGCGGCGCGGGCGGTCGACCGACGGCCACGGCCGGGACTCCCGCAGCAGCTCGACCCCGCCGCCGTCCCACTCGATCTGCTCCGACGGCGTCTCCGCGTGCAACGTCTTCGGCAGCACCCCGGACCGCAGGGCCTGCACCATCTTGATCAGACCGCCGATGCCGGCCGCGCCCTGGGCGTGGCCGATGTTCGACTTCAGCGAGCCGAGCCACAGCGGGCGGTCGGCGGGCCGATCGACGCCGTAGGTGGCCTGCAGGGCCTGGACCTCGATCGGATCGCCGAGCGGCGTGCCGGTGCCGTGCGCCTCGACCGTGTCGACGTCCGATGCAGCCAGTTCGGCGGTGGCGAGCGCCTGCCGGATCACCCGCTGCTGCGAAGGTCCGTTGGGGGCGGACAGGCCGTTCGACGCGCCGTCCTGGTTGACCGCCGAGCCGCGCACGACGGCGAGCACCGGGTGCCCGTGCCGCCGGGCCTCGGAAAGCCGTTCGAGCACGACGACACCTGCGCCTTCCGCCGCTCCGAAGCCGTCGGCGTCCGCCGAGAAGGCCTTGCAGCGCCCGTCCGGCGCCAGCCCGCGCTGGCGGCTGAAGAACACGAACGCGTCCGGCGTCGGCGTGACGTGCACCCCGGCGGCCAGCGCCAGCGAGCACTCCCCCGACCGCAGCGCCTGCACCGCCAGGTGCAGGGCGACCAGCGAAGACGAGCAAGCCGTGTCGATGCTCATCGACGGGCCTTCGAGGCCGAAGGTGTAGGACACGCGCCCGGACACGACACTGCCCGCCGCGCCCGTGGTCAGGTGGCCCTCGACCTCGTCGGCGAGCTCGCCGATGCCGGTGCCGTAGGTGGCGCCCATGACCCCGGCGAACACGCCGGTCTGGCTGCCGCGCAACGACCGCGGGTCGATGCCCGCGCCCTCGATGGCCTCCCACGACGTCTCCAGCAGCAGGCGTTGCTGCGGGTCGGTGGCCAGGGCTTCACGGGGTGAGATGCCGAAGAACTCGGCGTCGAAGTCGCCCGCGTCGTAGAGGAAGCCGCCGCGGGTGGTGTAGCACTTGCCGGGCCGGTCGGGGTCCGGGTCGTAGAGCGCGTCGAGGTCCCAGCCGCGGTCGGCCGGGAACTCGCCGATCGCGTCGGCGCCCGTGCTGACCAGGTCCCACAGCGCGTCGGGTGTCGTGACCCCGCCGGGGAACCGGCAGGCCATCGAGACGACGGCGATCGGGTCGTCGGCGGCCGCCGACGTGGTCGTGGTCGCGACGACGTCGGTGGTGCCGAACAGCTCGGCGGCCAGGTGCGCGGCCAGGACCTTCGGGTTCGGGTAGTCGAAGATCAGCGTGGCGGGCAGCCGCAGGCCGGTGGCCGCGGCGAGCTGGTTGCGCAGCTCCACCGCGGTCAGCGAGTCGAAGCCGAGCTCGCTGAACGCGGTCTGCTCTTCGACGTCGGCGGCCGAGTCGTGGCCGAGGACGGCGGCGACCTGCCCGCGGACCAGCTCCGACAGCTCCTCCGCCGAGGTGTACGCGCCGGCTTCGGCCTTCGGCGCGGCCTGCGCGGCGCGCCGCAGCTGCGGGCGCACCAGGCCGCTGAACAGCGGCGGGAGGTCCGGCACGGCCCGCAGGGCGGCGCGGTCGAGGCGGATCGGCACCAGCAGGGCCTGCTCGCTCGCGCAGGCCTGGTCGAACAGCCGAAGTCCTTCGGCGACGCTCAGCTCGGTGACGCCGGAGCGTTCGAGGCGCTCGCGGTCGGCGTCGGTCAGCTCGGTCGTCATGCCCGCGGCGGTGTGCTCCCAGGAGCCCCACGCCAGCGAGTGCGCGGGCAGGCCGGCCGCCCGGCGGTGCTGCGCGAGCGCGTCGAGGAACGTGTTGGCGGCGGCGTAGTTGGCCTGGCCGGGGCTGCCGAGCACGCCGGACGCCGAGGAGAACAGGACGAACTGGTCGAGGTCGCGGGTCAGCTCGTGCAGGTGGACGGCCGCGTCGACCTTCGCGGCCAGGACGCGGTGCAGCTGCTCCGGCGACAGGCTCGTGACCAGCCCGTCTTCGAGGACACCGGCGGTGTGGACGACGCCGGTGATCGCGAAGCGGTTCAGCACGTCGGCCAGCGCGGCACGATCGGTGACGTCCGCGGCGACGATGTCCGCGCCCAGCTCGGCACGCAGCTCGGGCGCGCCGGGGGCGTCGAGACCACGGCGGGACACCAGAACGAGCCGCGCGCCGGACGCGGCGAGGTGCCGGGCGACCGCCGAGCCGAGGCCGCCGGTGCCGCCGGTGATCAGGACCGTGCTGTCCGGGCCGAACACCGGGGCGTCCACAGTGGACACATGCGCGGCCGCCAGGCGCGGGGCGAACAACCGCTCCCCGCGCTGGGCCAGCTGGGGTTCGGCCAGCGCGCCGAACACGAGGTCCGGCGAGACGGGACCGTCGGTGTCCAGCAGGACGAACCGGCCGGGGTGCTCCGACTGCGCGGCCCGCACCAGGCCCCACACCGGGGCGTGGGCGAGGTCGGGGACGGCTTCGTCGCCGGTCGCGACCGCGCCGCGGGTGACCAGGACCAGCGGGACGTCTTCGAGGCGGGCGTCGGCCAGCCACGACCGCACCAGGGTCAGCGCCTGCTCGGCCGCCGCGTGGGCGTCGGCCGCGAGGTCGCCGGAACCGTGGTGGCACAACGCGGCGAACACGACCCGCGGCGGTTCTTCCGCGGCGGCGACGGCCGAGACGTCGAGGTAGCGCACGGCCGCGGGCAGCCCGATCTGGTCCGCGCCGAGCACGCCGACGCGGTCGGGACGCGGGGCGGCCTGCGGGTCGAGCGCGGTCCAGGTGACCTGGAACATCGCGTCCGAGCGGGCCTGCGGCCGGTCGGCGGCCCGGGTCCGCAGGGACTCCGCGGCGAGCACCGGCGCGCCGGTGCCGTCGAAGACCTCGACGGACACCTCGCCCTCGCCGCGGACCAGCCGGACCCGCAGTTCGGTGGCGCCCGCCGCGTGCAGCGAGACGGACTGCCAGGCGAACGGCAGCTCCGGTGCGGCGCCGTCCTCGGCGAACAGCCCGATGCCGTGCAGGGCGGCGTCGAGCAGCGCGGGGTGCAGGCCGAAGGCGGCGGCTTCGTCGTGCCGGTCCTCGGGCAGGGCGACCTCGGTGAAGACCTCGGCACCGCGACGCCAAGCGGCCCGCACGGTGGCGAAGGCGGGCCCGTAGTCCAGCCCGGCGGCGGCGAGGTCGGCGTAGAGGTCGCTGACGTCGACCGCGGTGGCATCGGCGGGCGGCCAGGCCAGGGCGCCGGGCGGCGTGGCGGCGAGCCGGGCCGGGGCGGCGGCAGACTCGGCCGTGGCGGCAGGGTCGGCGGCAGGCCGGACCGGGGCAGCGCCAAACTCGGCCGCAGCCGACAGACCAGCGCCGGGCTGCGGCGCGTGCAGGCCGGTGCCGGGCGGCATGGC
>NZ_JAMXQV010000060.1 GCF_024703995.1 Amycolatopsis iheyensis
CGCCCTGATCTGCCTGGCTCGCCGCCGCTGCGACGTCCTCTACGCCATGCTTCGCAACGGCACCCACTACCGCCAACCCGAACCGGCCACCACAGCGGCTTGACAACCAGATAGGGACACCCCCCGGCTAGGCAGCGCAAACCACGTGCGTCGTCCACGGCGAACGAGCGGATGATGGCACGGCTCGTCGGATCGGCCCGTCTCAGCCACGTTCGATGCGTACCTTGGCGGCAACCGGGAACACCACGCTGATGAACAAGAACCTTCTTGCGGGAATCGCGGCCGGCGCGGCCGGCACCACAGCCCTGAATGCCGTCACCTACCTCGACATGGCCATACGGGCGCGCCCGTCCAGCTCGACGCCGGAAGAGACCGTAAAGCGTACGCAGCAACTCATGGGTGTGAAGCTCGGCGACGGCGACAGCGCGGACAACCGCCGCTCGGGACTGGGTGCGCTGATGGGCATCGCGGCCGGCGTAGGGGTGGGCGCGCTCTACGGAATGGTACGCCCGCACTTCGGCCGGCTGCCGCTGGTCGTGCTGGGCGCCGGCTCGGGGTTGCTGGCCAACGTCGGGACCACCGCTCCGATGGCGTTGCTCGGAGTCACCGATCCACGAAAATGGACAACCGACTCCTGGCTCTCGGATCTGGTCCCGCATCTGGCGTACGGGCTCGCGACCGCGGCCACGTGGGAGTGGTTCCGAAGCGCCCAGAACTGACCGGCTCGAGGCTGATCGCGTCCTCTGCCGATCGCGGACTGTGGGCTGACCCAAGGATCGTGCGGCGAGCACTGCGGGCCACGGGGATGGACGCGGTCCTGACTGCCGCCGAAGGCCAAGGCCGGCTCGCGCAGACCTGGCCGGCACGTCCTTCTTCGGCTCGTCGTCAGATGATCGCGACGGGGCAGTGCGAGTGCCTAGCCGCCCTGTCGCCGACTGAACGGAGCACCAGCCGTACGAGCTTGCCGTGGGTGTGCTTGCCGACCACGAACAGTGCCGCACCACCAGACCGGTCACCAAGAGCGTTGCTCGCCGGTTCAAAGTTGCGCTTCCTTCAACATCACGACGTCCGTCGACTGCTGTTTCGCCGGTGCTGTGTTCCGGAAACGATGCGCCGGCACCATGACCGTGACTCCGAGCAGTCCCCAGTCGGCCGAGAGCACGATCACGGGCCAGCGCCAAGACTCCTCGACGTTCACCGTCGCACCGAACCGTCTGACACCGTCCGACTCGAAGATGCCGCCGAACGGAGCCGCGGCTCCGTCGTTCACCGTCTGGTCGTTGACGCGCACCATCCCGGCACGCAGCCGGTCCCCCGACCGACCTCGATGGCCCGCTCGGCGAAGCCCGCGTGGACACCCGCGACGAGACCGTACGGCGTCCCGTTCGCCAGCTCGATCGCCTCGTCATCGGTGTCGAAGGTGGTGACTACGGCGATCGGCCGAAGGTCTCTTCGGTGAACACCGGCCTGTCGGGCGTGACGCCGGTGAGGACCGTGGGGCGCAGGAAAAGGCCGTCGCGGGTGCCACCGGCGGCGATCGTCACCCCCGCCCGCACGGACCGGTCGACGATCTCGGTGCTGTGATCGGCCTGGCTCTCGTTGATCACCGACGGAACGTCGAACGCAGGCAGAGCATAAGTGTAACCACCCAGGACGCGGGTAACCGCAGAGAAACCTTGTGAGGAGCGCACCATGGTAATCGCGTGCGGGACGAAAGGCCGGGGCACCAACCGCATCCGGGAATCCGGTCCAGTGCCGACGGCGAGCGGACAGGCGCCATGCTGACCATCGAGCCGGCCGCGGCCCGCGCAATCGTCGATCTCGTAGCGAGTGAAGGGGCAGCGCCGGAAGGCGGATTGCGGGTGCAGGCGCTGGCCGGCTCGAGTCCGGAGCAGCCGATGGTGACCGTGTCGGTCTCCCCCTCGGCGACGGAGATCGACACGGTCTTCGTCGACGAGGACACCGCGGCGCGGGTCTTCGTCGATCAAGCCACCGCCGACGTCGTCGACGGCCGCACGTTGAGCCTCGAAGAGCGGGAACCGCCCCGGTTCGCTGTGCGGTGACGCAGCCGGCGGCACCACACGACAGGGAATGTCGCGCAGACGAGAAGAAGTGGTCGGGTGCCCTCGCCCGAGTGACCAGCCGGCCGCATCCGCACCTGCTGTTGGGTTGAGCGTGCTGCGGCGAAACCCTGGCCGCTGCGGTGTGTTGACCGGCACGAAGTTGGCGGCCGAGTCGTGGTCGATGAGCAGTCCGTACAGTCACAGCACCAGGTAGGTCACGCGGGTAGCCGTGGGCGCCACGAGCGGTGCGGGCCAGCGCGAGGCCGGAGGTCAATCGGTCGTAGACCGTGGTCAGGCCGGGGAACACAGCCCGAAGGTGCGGTGCCAAGCCGGTTCACCGCCCAGCGCCGGGGTAACCGTCCGGACATGACGGACGCGAAACGGATCGTGGTCACCGGCGCGACCGGCAACATCGGAACCGCGGTGGTGGCTGCGCTCGAGGCCGACCCCCAGGTCGAAGAGATCGTCGGCCTCGCGCGCCGAGCCGTCCCGGTGAACACACCGACGACGCGGCCCGTGCCGGCCGACGTCGAAACAGACGACCTCGCACCGCTGCTGCGCGACGCCGCCACGGTCGTGCACCTGGCCTGGCTGTTCCAGCCCACCCGACGCCCCGAGCGGACGTGGCGCGCCAACGTGCTCGGCTCGATCCGGCTGTTCGAGGCAGCCGCCGCAGCCAGGGTGCGGAAGATCGTCTACTCGTCCTCTGTCGTCGCGTACTCACCTCGGCAAAGTGACACACCCGTCGCGGAGGAGTGGCCCACCCACGGCTGGCCAGGTGCCGCTTACACGCGAGAGAAGGCGTACCTGGAGCGGCGTCTCGACGCGTTCGAGCACCGGCACCCCGGCGTCACCGTGGTGCGGATCCGGCCGGGCTTCGTGTTCCAGCGCGCTGCCGCGTCCGAGCAGCGCCGCCTGTTCGGTGGCCCCCTCGTCACGGGCCGCCTGCTGCGGCCGGGGCTGATCCCGGCCGTCCCGGACCTGCCCGGCATGCACGTCCAGGTGGTCCACAGCGCGGATCTCGCCGACGCCGTTCGCCGGGCGACGCTCCGACCGGTCACCGGTGCGTTCAACGTCGCCACCGGCCCGGTTCGTCGCCGGCCTGCTCGGCGCGCGGACGGTGCCGGTGCCCGTGGGCGCGGTCCGGGCGGCTCTCGCCACCGCTTTGGCGGCCGCACGCCGTGCCCGCGACGCCCGGGCTGTTCGACGCGGTCCCGCGGCTCCCGATGATGAGCACCGCCCGGGCCGAAGCCGAGCTGGGCTGGCAACCGCGTCACGACGCCGCGTACACCTTGAACGAGTTCTTCATCGGGCTTCGCTCCGGCGCAGGCGGCGGGACGGCTCCCCTCGCACCGGACGACCAGCGGGCGCACGAGTTCGCCACCGGCGTCGGCCGCCGGCCCTGATGCCGGTGACCAGGCCGCTGAGCTGGCGCTCGCCCGCGTTACCTCGATAGCCGAAGTCGCCGAGTCCGGCGCGGCCTCATTGCCCTCCACTGGGACGCTGTGGAAGCCCGAGTGCGCAAAGAACGTCGTCGCATCGCGACGCGCGCTAGGCCATTCGGGTGTAGTGCACCACGACAAGCGTGTCTCGTGGTTGGTGGGGTAGCCGATCCGCGATCAACGCCCAAGGAGGGCTGCCCCATGCCGGATCGGATCGAAATCAGCCACCGCAGCAAGCCCATCCCGTGCGCGATGTGTGGCCAGCACGCCCTGCACATCGGGCGGATCCTGTCCCCTGACGGAACCCTGCTCGGGAGAACCTTGGTCTGCACGGTCTGCCGCCCGCGGCCGCAAATTGCCGCCTTCCGGCGCGCCGCCTGACGACACGGGACACGCCTGCACGAAGCGGGGCAACGATTACCTCTGTTGCGCTCGACAGCGTGGTCCAGAACAGATTCCACGATCAGCGCGCCATGACGATCCCGGCCGAACTGCCTGGCGTGGCCGGCGCGATGCGAGAGAGCCGAGGTGGTGAAACCATGGACTCGAATCTCCTGTGGCTCGATCCAGGTGAGGGCGATGGACAAGATGACCGCTACGGTGACGACCGCGGCACAGGCGGGCGCGGAACGGGCACGGTCGCGTGCGCGGGCTGCAGGTGACCGCGTTCGCCAGCTGCAAAACCGTCGGCGTGAGCTGGCGATCCGGCAGCGAAACCGTAGAAGCCGTGTTGACAAGGTGAAGGCTGTTCAAGACGCGAAAGTCATAGACGAACGCGCTGCCACCGCCCTCAAAAGCCTGCGGCTAAGCCGCCTTCGCTCCGCCGCAGCGCATGACAGTGCTGCCTGCGTGTTCGAACGCGTAGCAGAACTGGGTCTCGGCCGCGGCTCCACCTGTCGGGCACAAGCTGCCGGCCATCGCGCGGCAGCAGCCGCGGATCGCCGACGAGCCGCCGGCTGCCGAGCGCCACAGTCCACCGAGACTCCACCGCCGGCGAGCCGACACGACGCACTTTGGCACCGCGTCGTGCACGCCGCTCGGCGTGCCGACCCTTCCGTCGGCTGCGCGGCGGCCGTGGCGCAAGCGACGCTGCGCACCGTGCCGGGCGTCGACGCGGTGGTCATCACGATCCGCGGCGATGGTCTTACGCAACACGAAGTCGCGGCCACCTGCGAATGGGGACACCGGGCCGAGGAGCTCCAGTACACGACTGGGGAAGGGCCCTCCGTCGTCGCTTTCACGACCGGCCGGCCAAGCGCCATTCCCGAGCTGGCCGGGCACGGATGGGAGTGGCCGGGTTTCGTCGACGCAGCGCTCGACCGCGGAATCGGTGCGGTCTTCTCCTTCCCGCTCGTCGCGACCGTTCCGCTCGGCACGATGACCCTCTACTGCCGAAGCGCTGGAACCCCGCCGGCGGGACTGGCCGACGCATGGGACCTGGCCGGGATTGCCACAGCCGTGCTCCTGGCCGACGCCGAGTCCGAGTTGCTCGAGCAGATCAGCGGCGCCGGTGCCCACGACGACATCAACATCGCAGTCGGGATGCTGTCGGCCCGAGACAACCTGACCGGCGACCAGGCCCTCGCCAGCCTGCGCGCGAAGGCCTTCACCTCCGGCCGGTCACTGGCTTTGGTGGCACGGGAGATCGTGTCCCGCCACCTGCGCGACTGAACCGCCGATGATCGCGACGGCACTCGCGTCCGCAGATTCGCGAGCGCGCCGCGGCGATGTCGCCGGCGAGCATGAAGTCGAGCACCGTGGCGATCGTCAGTTCGTCATGGAGCGGCAGGCTCAGCGCCATGAGGGGTAGCGTCATCTGCCGCAGCTCCTGCGGGAGAAACAACGCTCCTGATTACTGTCCGGCGGGACACCGTCGGCGCACGCATTTCGCCGAGCTTTCGTGTCAAGCAAGCTTGGTCTCATACCAGACGCTGCCGATCGCATCTGCATTCGATCGGCAGTATGCGATTGAAATGCCGTTGTGGTCACCGGCATCGCCGGATTGCCAGTTGCCCACGATCACGTAACTTCCGCCGCCCGGGATCAGGCAGCGTCCCAACATTCGGAAGAAGCCGGGAAGACCGCCGGTGCACCGGCCGATGACGTAGTCCGGACTCCCGGATCCCGGGTAGACCTCGCATGAGTAAGCCGAGGCGGGCCCAGCTGTTCCGACGCTGACACCCAGTGCAACAACAAACGCTGCCACCACCAAGGCGATTCGCTCTTTCATTGTTTCTCCTATTCTGTTTTCGAAAGCTTGGATGGGACGGCCGGCCGAATCAATCCGGCGAGCCGTTCGAGCGGGTGGTTGCCTGCGGGCTGCGCAGTCCGCAGGCAACCACCCGTTCCTTGCTCAGCTTGGGCCGGCGGTTCAGCTGGTCAGCACGCCCCATCGCGTGACCTTGAAGCCGGTCGGGCAGTCACGCTCCGACCACAGTCCCGGGTTGTACCGGACGAACGGCCCGGCGTACGCCTTCCCGTTCGTGCACTCGATGTAGACGGCGTACGTCGTTCCAGGGCCGCTGGTGCAGGTGACCGTGGTGTACGAGGAGCCGACGCCGCCGGACAGCCCCGGGCACACCGGGCCGGCGTCCGTACTCGCTGATGCCGCACCGGCGCCGGTCACTGCGACGGCACCCGCGAACGCCGTCACCGCCAGCACCCTGGCGAGTGTCTTCATCATGATGGTTCCCTTCGCTGAAATCCTGACCCCGCGCTCGCTTGGCGCAGGGGCGCTCCGCGAAGAGGCTCCCTCCGCTACATGCGCGAATCAGTAACCCGTGAAGGGCTGAAGGGGTTGATAACCACCTCGCCGTACCACCCAGTTGGCGTAGTTCTCTCATGCAAGTGGTCGAACCGGAGCCGCTCCGGTGTGCACTGGTGCTGAGCAGCGACCGCGACGAGGACCTGTGTCGTCGTTCGCAGTGCCCGCTTGAGCTGGTGAAGCAATCTGGGCCACCGGCGGCTCTTCGAGCTAGGTAACTCTCGGCGAGAGAGACACCAGTGCGCGAGCCTACGGATTCGTCGCGAGCCGGTCTGCGGCCGGTGACGTACCCGGACCTGCGCCGGCCGGCCTGGCCGTCGCGCTTACCGCCCCGGGAATCGCCGACGCCCGGTTCGTCAGCAGCGTCGTCGACCAGGATCCGGACGAGCCGGCCAGCCCTCTCCTCGATGGGCTGGCCACCGCATCCCTCCCACCACAGGCCGCGACCTTCAACACCCGGCTCTTGCTCGGAACTCGCGGCGAGCAGCGCAACGCCGCCCTGATCGCGGGCACCGCGGACCCCGTCATAGGTGAGATCACGGCGATACCGAACACCGACGGAACCTTCAACCTGGCCGGAGCCGGCGCCCGAGTCGGAGACCTGGTCGCCACCGACGACGGACTGCTCGGCCACGTCACACTACGAACTCGACCAATGCGACCGCGAGCACAGACCTCGCCACATCCGGCATCCGTGACCCCGCGAGTGCCGGCCGGCCATCGACCGGGGCGAGCACTCGCTGAGACAAAGGCGGGAGGCGCTAAACCACGGTTGGTGCTCGCGCGTGGAGGACATGAGCGGCCGGCCGAGCTGTGTTTCCGGTACCGGCTTTCGCCCACTCGAGGGAGAAGAGTTCTGATGACCACAACTCCGCACCAGCCCAGCGGCCCGCGAACAGCACCACGGCGTCGCGCACGGCATCTTGTCCTCGGCATGGCGACTGCCGCAGTGGCGGCCGGGTCCCTGCTGACCGGGGCACCTGCGGCGCTGGCGGCTGCCCCCTCGTCAGCGGCCACAGCCGCTGTTCCGTGCGGCTACCGCGAACAAGCGCCGTTCGCGTTCTGGTACAACTGCCGATCCACCAACGTCAAGATCCGCGTCGACGTCATCCTGTACCCCGACCGCGACTACTGCACGCTGCCCGGAGACAACTTGCTCGACAGCGGCTCCTCACGTACCCGCGGCGCGAAGGAGATCGGCGGCTGCTGAACGGCGCACCGTTCAGGGCTGGCTTGCCGGCCGATCCGCGATCTGCTTGTCGACTGTCTGCGCGAACGTTCGTCCGCGCCGCGGACGGCCAGATGATCGAGACGACGGTCGCGCGGATCAACTACCGCGAATGCCTGACCCCGGTTCGAGCGTTGACCGGAAGGAGGACAAGCCCGCGGCAGCGCCAGCCAATCCTGTCGATCCTGGTCCACACCGTCGACGAACGTCGCAACGGCGCGGCCGCGCTGCTCGCAGCACACCGCTGAAACAGGCGATCACCGCGGCGGGGCAGACGTTGACCAAGGGCGGCACCAGCCCGCTCAGCCGACGCCAAGATCCGGGCCGAGGACCCGGCTGCCGGCGATCGGCCTGACCTCGGCTGGGATGTCCTGTGTGGTCCCAAGAGATAGTTGACGGTTTGTGCGGAAGGATGTGTCCGTGCTCAGGCGTGCGCTGAGCCGACGATCACGGCGCGCACACCTCGTGCGGCCGCGAGGCCGCCGAGGATGGCGGCCACGACGACCCAGGACGCGACGTTGAGCTGCGCGACGCCCGACAGACCGTGGCCGAGGTTGCAGCCGCCGGCCAGCCACCCGCCCGCGCCGAGGAGAAACCCGCCGGCAACGAGCCGCAGATAGCGGACGCGCGGTTCACCACGCACCTGGAAGTCCCCGGTCACCCGGGCCGCCAGCGCGCCACCCGCGACGATGCCCAGGAGGAACGCCGTCAGCCACCAGTTCGGCTCGCCGACGGCGAAGGCGGCGACCGCACCGACCGTGCTGGGGCCGAAGTCCGCACCGGCCGCGCCGGCGAGCACCCAGCCCGCGATCGTCACCGCGCCGAGCGCGACTCCGGTGATCGGCCAGTCCCAGTGCCGTGGTCGCGGGCGGTCCGAGCTGCGCCACATCCACAGCACACCGGCCACGAGGGCCAGGAACGCGAGGGCGAACGCCGGCCGCGGTACGCCCAGCACAGCCGGGAACGTGGCTCCGGAGCCCCCCGGCAAGAGGATCGGACCCGGCAGCACCACGTGCCGGGCGACGAGTTCACCGACCGCCCAGCCGCCGATTCCGGTGAGGCAGCCGAGCATGCCCGAGCCGAGCTTGAAGAACAGTCCCGACACACACGTCCCGGCGACCGCCATCCCCACACCGATCACCGCGCCGCCCACCACGTCGGCGACCGGCGCGAAGGGCAGCCCCTGGTTCAGACCGTCGCCGAGCGGGGTCGAGAACAGCGCCGACAGGCCCACCGAGCTGATCGCGACACCCAGCAGCCAGCCACGCGCCAGCAGGAACCGCCGCTGGAGAACACCGGAGAACGTGGCGCGGAAGCACAGCTGGGCGCGCTGCAGCACATAGCCCATCCCGACACCGGCGAGCGCGCCGGCGACGATCGCGATGATGGTCACGAACTGCGTGCCTCCTGTGTGTCGTCCTTCAGCCCGGACACCTTCACCGGTCGTTCGTGGCCCGGTCAGTCCCAGATCGGTCGCCATCCGGGTGAGGCGGTGTTTCCTCGGCCGGGCACGCAGAAGGCGGGGCACCGGAATCCGGTGCCCCGCCCTGGTGCTTCCGCTGACCGTCAGACGGTGTGCGGGGTGTGCGCGAGAGTGTTCCAGCCCGAGGCCAGGACGTCGGCGTCGCCGCCGTTGCCCGCCCAGCCGGAGTTCCCGCCGGTGGTGGAGCTGTGGTTCCAGGCGTCGCCGGTCGAGCCGGTGGTGCCCGTGCCACCCGAGTTGCCCGAGGTCACCGTGGTGGCCGACTTCGTGCCGTTCTCGTGGTTCCAGCCACCGTGGTGGTGACGGCCCTGCTGCTCGTGCCCGCGGGTCGAGGAGACGGCGGTGTTGCCGCCGGTCGAGCCCGAGTCACCCGAATTGCCGGACTTGCCGCTCACTGCGTTGTTGTGGCTGGTGGCGTTCCCGGCGTCGCCGGAGTTGCCGCCGTTGCCGCCCTTGGCGGTGCCGGTCACGACACCCAGGACGCCGGTGCGGCCGCCCTGCTCGTGCCGGTTCCAGCCCCAGGCGTGCCCACCGCTGTTCGTGGCGGAGTTCTGGCCGGTGGACACGACGGTGGCGTCGCCACCGTTGCCCGCCCAGCCCGAGTTCCCGCCGGTGGTGCTGCTGGTGTTCCACGCGTCGCCGGTCGAGCCGGTGGCGCCGGTGTTACCCGAGTTGCCCGAGGTCACCGTGGTGCTCGACTTCGTGCCACCGCCGTTGTCCCAGCCACCACCGTTGTTCCAACCGCCACCGTGGTAGCAGCCGCAGCCGTGGTTCCCGCGACCGTTGTTCTGGCCGCCGAGCGTCCACACGATGGCGGTGTTGCCGCCGGTGGAACCGGAGTCACCCGAGTTGCCGGAGTTCCCGGTCACCGCGTTGTTGTGGCTGGTGGCGTTTCCGGCGTCGCCGGAGTTGCCCCCGTTGCCGCCGGTGGCGGTGCCGGTGACCGACCCCAGGACGCCCGTGGTGCTGCCGTCCTGGTTGTGGCGGTTCCAGCCCCAGCCGTGCCCACCGTTGTTCGTAGCGGAGTTCTGCCCGGACGCGACCGTGGTGGCGTCGCCACCGTTGCCCGCGTTGCCGGAGTTGCCGCCGGTGGTGGTGCTGGTGTTGGTCGCGTCACCGGTCGAGCCGGTGGCGCCGGTGTTCCCGGAGTCACCCGAGGTCACCGAGGTGTCGCAGCGCGCCAGCACGCACAATCCGTAGGCGCTGTTGCCACCGGTGGAGCCGGAGTTCCCGGAGTTGCCCGAGTTCCCCGTCACCGCGGAGTTGGAGCTGGTGGCGTTTCCGGCGTCGCCGGAGTTGCCACCGTTGCCGCCCTTCGCGGTTCCGGTCACGGAGCCGAGGACACCGAGGATCCCGCCGCGCGACGAGTGCGAACCGGCCTTGTTCTCACCGGACGCAGCCGTGGTCGCGGAGCCGCCGTTGCCGGCACTCCCGGAGTGGCCGCCGGTGGTGGTGCTGGTGTTCGAGGCGTTCCCGGTCGAGCCGGTCGCGCCCGTGTTCCCGGAGTTGCCCGAGGACACCGAGGTGTTGCACTTCGCGAGCACGCAGACGCCGTAGGCGCTGTTGTGCCCGGTGGAACCGGAGTTGCCCGAGTTGCCGGAGTTCCCGCTGACAGCGTTGTTGCTGCTGTTCGCGTTCCCGCCGGTGCCCGAGTCGCCGCCGTTGCCGCCGGTGGCGGTGCCGGAGACGACGGAATGCAGCGTGTCACCGAGCCCGCCCAGCGGGCCCGAGTTGCCGGTGTCCGCACTGGCCACCGCTGATCCCAGCAGGACGAACCCACCGGAGATGAACGCGGCGGTCAGGCCGCGTCGCACGTACTTGTGCATGACTTCCCTTTCCGTACTCTCTGTCCATTGTGGATTTTGAGGATGGAAAGGGTTCGTCAGCTGGGATGGTCGTTTCCGTAATAGACCAGCCAGTGCAGCGACGGCGGGCCACCCGGCGGTGCCCGCCACGTGCGGTCCGTGCCCGGCATGCCCGAACCGGACTCGGTCACGGCGTACTCACTGCCGTGCTGAGCACCGGATCCGGCCGACATCGCCCCGCTCACGCCGGAAAGGTCGGCGGGCATACCGCCGCCACCGGATCCCGACATCGGACCGGCAACGCCGACCTCCGCCGAACCGGAATGCCCGGCCACCGGCCGGACAACGGCCTGACCGTCGTGTTGACGCTGCGAGTCAGCCCGCTCGATGACCACCGGACCGCTCGGTCCGGCAGACGCGGCGACCACCGGCGCAGCACCGGAGTCTCCGCGCGGCGTCGGTTTCGCCGGCTGAACGACGTCCGAACGCCCGGTCACCGCCGGAACCAGGTGCTCGGCCCCGACCGCCCGCACCACCGGCGCGGTCAACGGGGCCGTGGCGTGCAGAACCGGCGAGGTCACCGGAGACAGCGCGTGCACAACGGGTGCGGTGACCGGCCACACGGCCGACAGCACCGGCTCCGCCGCCCGCAGCACCGGCCGGGTCACCGGCGCGACCACGGGCGCCAGCCCGGTCGTCACCGGCTTCACCACCGGAGCCACCCGCGTCGTCACCGCGTGCACCGTGCCCGTGACCGGCTTGAGCGCCCGCTCTGCGGGCTTGAGCACGTCGTGCGTGGTGCTCCCGACGCCGCCGAGCAAGCCGGGCCGATCCGGCGGCGGCGGCGAACCTTCGGAAGCGTTCGCGGCCCCCGACATGGCCATGGCCAGCAGGGTGAATCCGAACAACGCACCAGCCACCACAAGCACCCGAATTACCAGCGGGTGCCCCACCGGCGTGTCATCCGTCAGGGAAGTATCCATCCATCTCACCCCCCTTCGAGTCTGGACTTCACCGTCAGTGCTGATTCGAGGCCGGGATCCCCCTCGGATGGGCGAACAAACGATCTTTTTCTCTTTACCCGAAAGGGTTTATTACCTCTGAGTAGCGGGTAAACTCGCCGCTTTTCTCATCATCACCGCCGAAAACCACTCCGTCGTTCACGGAGATCACCCGGGCAAGTGCTCGCGGTGGCCGGAGTGGCTCAACCCGTTGACCAGGCTTCACAACTCCACCGGGGAATCGACCCATCCGCTCGGCGGTCGGCTTCGAACGCGCAGTGTCCACGAAGGATCCATCCCGGCGCCGGGAGCCTGGCGGCGGGTTACGCCCGCACTGCACGCGCGGGCGGGGAGGAGATTCGTCCGTGTTTGGCAAGCGCTTTGCCGCTTCGATGATCACCCGGAGCGCCGAGAACGACCAGGACCGCCGCCGCTTCCTCAAAGCCGCCGGCATGACCGGCCTCGGCGTCGTCGGCGCCGGAGCCCTCGGCGGCCTCACCGCCGGGACCGCGTCCGCCGCGACCGCCCGCCCCACGGAAGCAGCGGCCGCCGCCTCCGCCGAGGTCAGTGACGGCGCGGTCCTCAACTTCGCCCTCAACCTCGAATACCTCGAAGCCGAGTTCTACCTCCACGCGACCACCGGCCGGGGTCTGGCCGATTCGATGACCACCGGTACCGGCACCCGCGGCGGCGTCACCGGTGGCCGGGCGGTGCGGTTCGAGACGCGCGCCGCGCGCCAGTACGCCCAGGAGATCGCCTCCGACGAGAAGGCACACGTCCAGTTCCTGCGCTCCGCTTTGGGCTCGGCCGCGGTCAGCCGTCCGGCGATCGACCTGCAGTCCAGCTTCACCGCCGCCGCACAAGCCGCCGGCCTGGTCAAACCCGGCCACAGCTTCGACGCGTTCGCCTGCGAAGAGAACTTCCTGCTCGCCGCGTTCCTGTTCGAAGACGTCGGCGTCACCGCCTACAAGGGCGCCGCCCCGCTGATCAGCAACAAGACCTACCTGGAAGCCGCCGCCGGGATTCTCGCCGTGGAGGCCTACCACGCCGGCAACATCCGCTCCGCGCTGTACCAGCGCGGTGACGGCAAAGCCACCGTCAAGCTGTCCAACGCCCGCGACAGCCTCGACGGCCCCACCGACGACGACCAGGGCGTCATCGACAGCCATGGCCAGGCGAACATCGTGCCCACCGACGCGAACGGCATCGCCTACAGCCGCTCA
>NZ_JAMXQV010000061.1 GCF_024703995.1 Amycolatopsis iheyensis
GTGAACGTGACGTTGTGCCACCCTGTCGCGCCGTCGGGCACCGTGCCCGCACGCTGGTCGGTCTGGGTGTAGCCGGACTTGTCGGTGGCCCGGCAGAACACCTGGTGCACCCCGGCCGGCAGGTCGATCTCGGTCCACCACATCCGCCACGTGTTCAGGTTCACCTGCTGCGACAGCGTGGTTTCCTGCCACGGTCCCTGGTCGACGCGGACCTCGACCTTCTCGATCCCGGTGTGCTGCGCCCAGGCGACCCCGGCGACCCGCACCTTTCCGCGGGGAACGTTGGCGAACCCGCGGTGGGAGTCGATCCGGGATTCGGTCTTGATCGGCGCCTCCTGCGCCCAGCTGCGCTTGAGCCAGTAGGCCTGCCGCGCCGCCCACGTCGTTACCTCGATGTCGACGACCCATTTCGTGGCCGACACATACCCATACAGGCCCGGCGTGACCAGCCGCGCCGGGAAACCGTGCTCCAGCGGCAGCGGTTCGCCGTTCATCCCGATCGCGAGCATCGCGCCGCGACCGCGGTCCTGCGCCGCCGCGACCGGTGTCCCGGACGTCCAGCCGTCGACGCTGGTGCAGAACAGCTGCTCGGCGCCGGGTTTCACGCCGGCCTCGGCGAGCAGGTCCGCGAGGTCGACGCCGATGAAGTTCGACGTCGACACGTAGTCCCCGCCGACCTCGTTGGACACGCACGTCATCGTGACCGTCCGCTCCACCAGGGGCCGGTTGCGGATGTCGTTGTAGCTGTAGCGGACTTCGCGGTCGACCATGCCGTGCAGCCGCAGGCTCCAGTCCTCGGTGCGCACCTGCGGCACCGACAGCGCGGTGTCGACGCGGTAGAACTTGTCGTTCGGCGTCAGGAACGGCGGCGTCCCCAGCTTGGCGAAGTCCGCGTCGGCGGGGATCATCGGCGCGGTCCGGGCCGGGACCAGCTTGCCGACCGCTTCCCGGGACGCCGTCGCGTCGCGCGACGAGCTGATCAGCTGCCCGCCCAGCCCCGCCGCGCCGGCGCCGACGACGACCCCGGCGCCGCCGAGCAGGAAGGCCCGCCGGGAGGTGCCGGTCTTCTCGCCCTCGGCGTCCCGCCACACATGCGGCGCAATCCGGTGCAGGAGCAGGAAAACGGCGATTCCCACCACCAGGCTCGCGGCGGGCGCCAGTAGCGCGACCGCCATCAGGTCCGGCCGTTCGAACACGGCGAAGCCGCCGACCAGCCCGAAGAGGGCGATGAGCACCACCCCCGGCACCGGTGACCGTCGCGAAAGGACACCCGCCAGGGCGGCGACCCCCACCATGACCACGGCCATGCTGCCCAGCAGCACCAGCTTGTCGTAGGTGCCGAAGGTGCGGACGGCGAAATCCTTCAGCTCGACCGGGGTGAGGTCGATGGCGCCGTTGCCCACCGCGAGGTACGGCGAGGCGTTGACGCTGATGAACCCGGCCACCAGGTGCCCCGCGGCGAGCGCGGCGGCGAGCGCGAGAACTCCGGTGAACGCGGCCGCGAAGAATCGCAGCCTGGTACGCGGCGGCACTTCCGGGGTGTCGAGCTCGGTGGCGGTCATACGTGGAATTCGAGGCGGCGCGGGCGCGGTATTGGTCGTGCTGTTTTCGTCACACCGGATCGGGTGAGAAGCAGGGAACCCTCACGGACAGCTGATGACCTGGCCGGCGTAGGTCAGCCCGGCGCCGAAGCCGAACAGCAGCACCGGTGCGCCCGCCGCGATCTCCCGGCGTTCGACGAGCTTCGACAGCGCCAGCGGGATGCTCGCGGCCGACGTGTTGCCGGACTCGGCCACGTCCGTCGCGATCACCGCGCCGGTGGCACCGATCTTGCGGGCCAGCGCTTCGATGATGCGGACGTTGGCCTGGTGGGTCACGACGCCGCCCAGCGCCGCGGGGTCGACGCCGGCGCGGCGGCACGCCTCCCGGGCGATCGGGGCGAGTGCGGTGGTGGCCCAGCGGAACACTGCCTGGCCCTCCTGCCGGAACACCGCGGGCAGCGCGCCGGGCCCGGCGGTCTCGAGCGTGATGCAGTGCCCTTTCGCCGGATCCGAGCCCCACACCACCGGACCGATCCCGGCCGGGGCCCGCTCGACGACGGCGGCGGCCGCGGCGTCCCCGAAGATCACGCACGTCGACCGGTCGGTCCAGTCGAGGAAGTCGCTCATCTTGTCGACGCCGACCACGATCGCCTGTTCCGCGGCGTCCGCCCGGATGGCGTGGTCGGCCGCGGCCAGCGCGTAGGAGAACCCCGAGCACGCCGCGTTGAGGTCGAACGCGCCGGGCGCGGTGATCCCCAGCCGCTCGGCGACCCGGCAGGCGACGCTGGGCATCCGGTCGAACGCGGTGCACGTGGCGACGATCACGAGGTCGATGTCGCCGGCGCGGCGCCCGGACCGCCGCAAAGCGGTGTCCGCGGCGGCCGTCGCCATGTCGGCGACCGATTCGCCGGGGGCAGCGACCCGCCGGCTGCGCACGCCCACCCGCTCGCGGATCCACGCATCCGACGTTCCCAGCCGGTCCGCCAGCTCGTCGTTCGGCACCGTCCGGCTCGGCTGGTAGTGCCCGAACGAGACCACTGTCGAGCCTGCCATCGTTTCTCCTCTTCGGTTCACTTCCCCTTCGGACCGGCCGGCGTCCCGGCTTGCCCGATCCATTGTGGACAGCCACGGGTAACTCCTCCGTGCGGGTGACCAGCCGGGTTTCTCGGCCCGACACCAATCCGCACGAGCCGGCCGGGACGAACTCCTCGTGACACGCCGCCGACCGCGGCCCGTGACCTCGGCGCCCGCCGGGAAGGACAGGTGCCATGACCGCCCGCGTAGTCGCGCGCCGCACCGGCGCCACCACGGTGCCGGAACCGGACAGCGCACCGGACCGGCTGCTCGCCCGCGCCGCCCTCGGCGACGAGCAGGCCTTCGCCGCGCTCTACGACCACCTGGCCGGACCGATCTTCGGCGTCGTGCTCCAGGTGCTGCGCTCCCGGGCGCAGGCCGAAGAGGTCACCCAGGAGGTCCTGCTCGAGATCTGGCGCAAGGCGGCGACGTTCGACGCCCGGCGCGGACGCGTGCAGAGCTGGGCGCTGACCATCGCACACCGGCGCGCGATCGACCGGGTCCGGTCCGAGCAGTCCGCGATCGACCGCGAAGTGCGGGCCCACCGGCTGGATCTGCGTCGCCCCTACGACGACGTCACCGAGACGACGCTGGACCAGTTCGATCGTTCGCGGGTCCGCGCCGCGTTGGCCGCGCTGACCGAGCTCCAGCGGGAGTCGATCCTGCTCGCCTACTTTCAGGGTTACACCTGCCGGGAGGTTTCCGAGAAACTCGGTGTCGCGATCGGCACCGTCAAGACCCGCATGCGGGACGGGCTCGTCCGCTTGCGCGACGCTCTGGGAGTGCACCGATGACCACCGCCGACGCCCATCTCCTCGCCGGCGCGTACGCCCTCGACGCGGTCGACGACCTCGAACGCGCGGCGTTCACCCGGCACGTGAGCGAATGCCCCGCGTGCGCGGACGAGGTCGCCGGCTTCCGCGAGACCGCTGCCCTGCTGGGCATCGCCACCGCCGCCGCCCCGGACGAGAGCTTCCGCCGGCGAGTGCTCACCGAGATCTCCCAGACACGCCAGCAACCACCCCGGGTCACCCCCGCTCCGGCTGTCCCGGCGCGACGCTCCCCGTGGCGCAAGCGTGCGCTGATCGGGGTGGCGTCCGTCGCCGCCGCGGCGGCGGTGCTCGCCGGCGGGATCAGCATCGGGCTGGACCAGTCCGTCCCCGGCCGTCCGGTGCCGGTGGCCGACGGCGGCGCGGTGACCTCCGCTCCCGACGCGACCACTGTGCACGCAACCGCGACCGGCGGCGGCTCGGTGTCGGCCACAGCCTCCCGGCAGACAGGCAAGGTCCTCGTCGCCACGCTGGCGCTGCCTCGGCTGGACGCCGGCCACGCTTACGAGGTGTGGCTGACCGGCCCGGGTGTGCCGCGGTCTGCCGGGCTGATCGGCACCGAGGGCACGGTCGAGGCCGCCCTCCCCGCGGGCGCCGACGGGGTCGCGGTGACCGTCGAGCCCGCCACCGGATCGCTGCTGCCGACCACGCCGTCGATCGCGAGCCTCGCGGTCAGCTGAACTCCGGCACGAAGGCCCGGTCCCCGCGGGGACCGGGCCTTCGTCGTTGTCACCCACAGGCGTGGTCCGGGCCCGGGAACCTGTCCACCGGGCCTGGCCCCTCCGAACTCCTGATGATCCGTTCGCCATCCGGGTCGCGTCCGATGACCGTTTGAGGAGAAGGAGAACACCGTGAGCACATTCCGCCGTCGCCTGCTCGTGACCGCCGCGCTGCCCGCCGCGGCACTCGGCTTCCTGCTCGCCGCCCCCGGCGCGGCGTCCGCCTCCACCACACCCGCACCCACGGTCGCGCAGTCCTCCGACGACGGCCACGGACACCACCATCACCACCACGGCCTGGGCCTGAACCTCAGCCTCGTGCTGGGCCTGCACATCAGCGGGCACGGCGGCTGGCACGACAGCGACTGCGACGGCGGTCTCCTGGGCGACGGCCTGGTACTCGGCGGCTGACCTTCCACCCGAAAGAGCGGGGCACCGGTTTCTCCGGTGCCCCGCTCTGCTCTCCCGCTGACCGTCAGCCGGTGTACGGGGCGCGCGACGGTGTTCCAGCCCGCCGTGCCGGGGGTTCCCGCAAGTGGTGCTGCTGTCGTTCCAGGTGTCACCGGTCAAGTCCGGACCGCTGTGGCAGATGTTCGTGACGTCGTCACCGACGTCAGGAGTGATCACCGAAAGCCGCCACCGCGTCGGCGACGTTCGCGTACACCGTCAAGACCCCGGGCACCAGACCGAGCGCCGCCAACGGCCGACTGACGGCGGTTGAGGCCGCCAGGTGCAGGAGGATCGTGTCGTCGCGGGCCAGTGCGGTGTGGGACGTGATCGGCCGGTCAGGCGGCGCATGGACTCGACCGTCCGATGCGAGGTATCCGGCTCCCCGCGTTCGCCCGACGGGCCGCTGGGCCGCAGAGATGCCCGAACGGGCGTCGCAGCGTGACCGCGCGGGCGGACTGGCTCAGCAGATGCCAGCGGCTGGTGGTGGCCGCTGTGGGTGCGACCTGGTCAGAGGAGGTTCTCGACGGTGTGGGTGCCGGAGTGGATTTCGTAGAGGTCCGGTGCGATTTCGACGGAGGTACGCCGGATCCGGTCTTCCCAGCCTGCGGGCCACCGGGTGCGGCTCGACCAGCGGACACCGTCAAGGTCGATGTCGGTGAGGTCGGCCTGGCTGAGGTCTTCGCCGGTGACGTCGGCGAGCGTCGCAAGCAAGGATCCGGCCTGCTGGGCGACTCGTTGGCTGAACAGGTTCAGCTGCGCGCTCTTCACGCCGAGGTCGAAGGACCGGCTGCGTGGCTGGGCCTCGTCGAGTTCGTGTCGCAGCCGCTCGGCGAGGCCGCGGACGCGCTTGAGGTCCGGGACGGGAGCGAGCGCCCCGGTGAGCTGCCGACTGAGCTTGCGCGCGCGGGCGCGCGCGAGATCTCGGGTGCGGGTCTCCGCCCGCGCAGTGGCTTGGGTCAGGGTCAGGGATTCGGCGATGCCGGCCCCGGCGAGCCGCGCCACGGTGAAGGGGACGGTTCCCTCGCGTCGAAGGGAGTCGATGAGCAGGTCGACGAAGACCACGGCGATGTCGTGCACGGCGGCGATACTCGCGTCGTGTTCCGAGGCACGAGCTGCGGCGAGGAGCTCACCGAACGGCCCGTGCCGCAGAACATTGAGCAGAAGAAGGCGGTCAGACGGTGGAACGACGATGAAGTACGTGTTCGGTGACGCGGAGGTGTCCGGCGGCGGACCCGGCATCGTCGCGGCCCACGCAACTCGAGCACGCCGCTTGGCAGCCGTGGAACGGGTGGCCGAGCGGGTGTATTCATCGGATGTGGTGCGCAGGCGTGGCCGGAAGGCCGGGGTCGAGTCGGCGAGCGCGGCCAGTAGCCGCCGGGCACGGCGGGAACCCTGGTCGCTTCGCGGAGTGAAGGCCGGGGTGGCATCGGCGAGTGCGGCGAGCAGCCGCCGTCCTACCGAGTCACGTGCCATCGTCTGCCCCCGCCGCATCGCCCTCGCCGCCCGGCTCGTCCGAGGGCAGCAACGTCATCGCGTAACCGCACACCTTCTTGACGACCACCGGGGCAGCTGCCCCCATCCCGAACGCGAGCAGGCCGTTGGCGATGATCGTCGTCGTGGCCACCGCGGCTGTGGTCGCGGTGGCGATGAGCAGGTGCAGCACGATCGACACCGCGTAGACGCCCCCGCCCGGTCCGTCGGGTCGGGCCCACGGCCAGCCCTTGACCCGGTGACTGGCCTCGAGGAACAGCAGCGCCCGGTTCACCGCCGCACCCACCAGGCCCCAGACGGCGTACTGCCACATGGGCCGAAGGTACCGGGTACAGGGGCCAACTCCCGCGCCACACCGGAATGCATTCACTCGACCGGGTGATTCGAGCGATCGTCGTCGCAGATGTCAGGCCGACCCATCCGGCCGATATCCCAGCGCGGCCAGCAATACCGAGAGGGCTGGGAGGAAGTTGCTGACCTGATGAGCGACGACGCTGGCCAACAGCCGTCCGGTCGCCAAGCGTGCCAGTCCGAACGGAATCCCGAGCACCAGCAGAAGAGGGATCCGTGACGGTTCGACGAAGCTCACCGCGAAAAGAACGGTCGACAGTATGAAGGCGGCGAACCGACGAAACCGGGCAGAACGCAGCTGCTGACGTTCGACTGCACGCCACACCAGGCCGCGATAGACGAGTTCTTCGAAGATCGGGCCGAGCAACGCCACATAGGCGCACACCGCGAACGCAACCGGGACCGAGGGGTGACCCTTCACCACCAGCGTGCCGACCGTCGAACCTCCGTCAGGCGCGCCGACGAGCGCGGCCCAGGGGACCGACACGACGAGCGCGAGCAAACCACACGCCGTCCCGACCCGAAGGTCCTGAACACGCCAGTCCAGACCAAGATCCATCCGCAGCCCGTTGCCTCGGGCCCGCGTGACGATGAAGGTCACGAGCGCGGCGGCCGTACTGGGCACCGCGGCGAGGAGGAGCGCGCCCCAACCGCCGAGTTCGACTGTGCGCGTGGCGTCAAGGCGGACCGCTACGGTCGAGGCGACCTGAACAACCAGGACCACGATGACCGCGCCGAAACCCCAAAGGTGCCAGGGCGCACCCTCGGGAGCGCCGGACGACGTTCCCGGGATCGGTGTCGTCACGCGTTCTCCCCCGCTCCAGGCGATACCGGGAGCAGCCTACTTCCAGGCCGGCCGAGCCGGTCAGTGCGCCGTTGCCTCAGCCGAGTCGGTTCACTGCCACGTTGCCGGCCGTGCTCGGCCGGGACCTCCTTGCCGGTTCAACGCGAGACCGGCGAGCAGCAGCGGAACCGGCGCCGCGAACCGCGGAACCTGCTGCCGCCGCGCTGTCCCCGACCGCCTGCGTTTCGGTCCCGCGTGCGGCCGGCTGCCGCAGAGTTCCGCCTCGGGCTCTCTCGATTCGAGCGGGCCGAAGCCCGTCGGCTCCGCCAACCCGCTGCTGACCAAGCTCGTCGCCGCGGTCGAGGTCACGCCTCTGGTGGACACCCTCAACGGCGCGAAGACCTTGTGCGGCAACATCCCCACCAGAACGCGACAGTCTTCCTCATCGGCAGGTTGCTGCCCCCGGGCACCAAGAACCAGCGCAGGTCACGCGAACATCTGCATACCGCCGAAGAACACCACCAGCAGCGCCCCGATTCCACAGCCCGCGAAGAGCGCGCCGCCGAGGCTGGGCCGGATCCGGACTCCCGCGTAGGCCAGGCCCAGCGCGAACATCATCCAGGCGCCCACCAAGGCGAGGTGCGTCATCATGGTGCTGGTGAGCTCGAACGCGATTCTTGCGCCACCGGCCACGACGAGGGCGAAGGCCAAGGCGATTCCCACTTGGGTCCACCGGTTCTTGGTCGTACCACCGGTCGAGGTCGAAGCCGGGTGCGGGTGACTGCGGGTCATGGTGACCTCCTCGTCGGATCACTCCAGTCTCACACCGCTCGCCCCCCGGTGATCCTTACCGCACGATTACCGATGTCCGGGAGCCTTGGCCAAGGCGACGCGAGCGGCCCCCGTGAGCGCGATCCCGCCGACGACGGCAGCCACGACAACCCACGAAGAAACGTTGAGCTGAGCGACGCCCGAGAGTCCGTGACCGAGGGTGCAGCCACCCGCGAGCCAGCCGCCCGCGCCGAGCAGGAACCCACCGACGGCCAGGCGGACGTAGCGGACCGGTCGCTCGCCGCGGACGTGGAGATCGCCGGTCACGCGGGCGGCGACCGCGCCGCCCAGGACGATGCCCGGCAGGAACGCCGTCAGCCACCAGTTCGGCTCGCCAGTGGCGAGACCGGCCACCGCGCCGACCGTGCTGGGACCGAAGCTCGCACCGCCGGCGCCGGCCAGTACCCAGCCCACGATCGTCACCACGCCGAGTGCGATACCGGCGACCGGCCAGTTCCACTGCCCACGCCGCGAGTGGCGCCACAAGGACAACGCCGCGACGACAGCGGCCAGGAACGCGAAGGCGAACGCCACCCGCGGGACGCCGAGCAGGGCGGGAAGGGTTGCGGCGGACCCCGGTGGCAGAAGGGTGGGACCGGGCAGCACGACCTGGCGTACGGACAGCTCGCCGGCGGCCCAGCCGCCGAGACCGGCCGCGCAACCGAGCATGCCCGAGCCGAGTTTGAAGAACAGGCCCGAAACACACGTGGCGGCCACCGCCATGCCCACACCGATCACGAGCCCGCCGACGACGTCGGCGACGGGTGCGAACGGCAACCCCTGGTTCAGGCCGTCCGCGAGGGGCGTCAGGTACAGCACCGACAGGCCGGTCGCGGCGACCGCCACGCCCAGCAGCCAGCTCCGGCCGAGCAGGAAACGTCCGGTGAGGAGGCCCGCGAAGGCCGAGTGAAAGCACAACCGCGCTCGTTGCAGCACATAGCCCATCGCCGCACCGGCCGTCCCGCCGGTGACGATCGCGATCACGCTCCCGGAAATGAGGTCCCTCCTCTACCGCTCCTGGGTGGTTCGGAACCCGGGCCGCACCGGATCGGTCGCACGTACGGGCGCCGGTGATCTCATTGCGCCGGGGCGGCGGGTACGAGACAACTGTCTACTGTGGACGCTCGTGCGGCGGGTACGATGCGTGCTCGGACACCGTTCAGGCGGGACGTCGCAATCAGGCTGGGCCTGCGGGGTCCGGCAGATGACCGCGGCACTTGTGGTTTCAGCACCACGAACCGGTTCACGGGTGCCGGATCAGGGTGGCCTGGGTGGGAGTCACCGGGAACCACATGTCCCGCCGCAGGATCCACGTGCCGTCCGGTGTCACGTGGGCGGTGCCGAGGTTGATCACGGCCGCCGTGCCGGGGAATCCGCCGGCGACGATGCGGTCGCCCTCGCGCAGCACACCGGGGCCGGCGGTGACCTTCACCTGCTTGTCAGGGCCGGCGGTGAGACCGACCGGACGATCGCTGGTCGCAGTCCGCGCACTGAGCCCGGACGTCCGAAGCGTTGTCAGGTCGGTGCCGGCCGACGCGGTGGTGCCACCGCTGGTGACGACGCCGATCAGTCCGTCGTGGAGCGTGAGCAGGTCGCCTGGTTGCGCGTCAGCAGCTCCGGTGACGGTGAAGGTGCCGTCGAGGCGCGGGGTCGCGGTGACGGCACGAGTGGCCGGGTCGTCGGCTGCCGCGGCCAGGGCAGCGACGCCCTGTTCCCCGCGGTCACCGAACGCGAGCTCGGTGTTCCACGCGGCTGCCTGCGGCGGCAGGTCCACGGTGAGCAGTCCGTTGCCGGGCGAGCCGTCGGTGCCGGCAACCCCTTGCTCCACAGCGCTGGTGTTGAACCGGGCACCGGGCATGCCCGGTGCGACGAGGGCGACCGCCCAGCTGGCCGGGGTCCGGTCCCCGGGCGCCGGTTTGGAGACGACGAAGCCGTAGGCCGCCGGGGCGGGCGCGCTCGGGGAGACGGTCACCTGGGCTCGCACCTTCAGTGTCGTGGTGTCCGGCGTGCCGGTGGTCGACGGTGTGGTCATGAAGCCCAGCGACGTCCTTCCGGCGGCGTCGTTGCGGCGCAGGACGACCAGCGTCGCGTTCTGCCCGGCCTGCGCGCCCAGCGGCCCGGCGTAGAGCACGGCGGCCTCCGATCCGGGCGCCCCGGCTGGGCTGGCGTTCGCCCAGGCCAGCTTCGCCCGGCCGACCAGTGCGGTGTCCCCGGCCAGCGGGCCACGCGCCGGCCACTGGGTCACCGCCACCGGCTGGACCGGGGGTTCATCACCGCCGGAGGACGTCGCGAGCGCGGCGCCACCACCGGCCAAGACGACGGCGGCCGCCGCGACTCCCGTCAGAGTCCGCCGCCGTCGTCGTGCCCGCGTCCGCAGGACCCGATGCGCGACCGAGGTGGCCTCGCCGGCCGCGGGACGGGGCGGGGAGACGGCCGCGAGCTCGGTCCGCAGGAGCGTGGCGAAGTCCGGTGGGTGCTGATTCATCGTCGTCCCTTCGAAGTCGGCCTCGGCAAGTTCTCCGGGGAGCGTGATTCGGCTTCCCACAGCTCGCGTAGCCGCTGCAGGCCACGCGAGGTGGTCGACTTGACCGTTCCGGTGCCGCAGCCGAGCAGCCGGGCGGTGTCCGCTTCGCCGAGGTCGAGGTAGAACCGGGCGGCCAGCACGGCCCGTGTCCGC
>NZ_JAMXQV010000005.1 GCF_024703995.1 Amycolatopsis iheyensis
CGGTCGGTCGATGCCACCAGACCCGGTGACACCACCCCCCGGATCATGCCTTCGACTGGGGGCGCAAGTCATGCCGGGCCTGGTGACCACAGCTCCTTGATCAGGAACCACGAAAAAGGTAACGGGGGCGCCATGTCGCTCTACCGCCACATCACGAACAAGGACGACCTCGTCACGCAGATGGCCGACCTCGTCTTCGGCGAAGTGGAACTGCCCGATCCGGGGCCGACGGGCTGGCGCGCCAAGCTCGAACTGGTCGCACGACGGCAATGGCCCTGTTCTGGCGGCACCTCTGGCTGCCCAAAGCGGTCTCGTTCACCCGTCCTTCGCTCGCGCCGAACATGATGCAGCACACCGAATGGACTCTGCGTGCGCTGGACGGCTTGGGCCTGTCACTGCGCACGCGCATGCAGGAAGCGCTCGCGCTGCACTCGCTGGTGCTCAACGCCGCGTTGTCCACAGCGGACGAAATGGAGGCCGAGCAGGAGACCGGAGTGACCCTCGCTCGCTGGTTGCAGACGCAGCAGACCAGGACCGAGGAGCTGTTGGCGAGCGGCCGGTTCCCCCTGCTGGCCCAAGTGCACGAGGAAATGGTGCCCGATCTCGACGAGCTGTTCGAGTACTGTCTCGACCGGCACCTCGACGGATTCGCGATCCTGGTGGCCGAGCAGGAGGCTCGCCGGGTTGGTGAACCGAAGTGACGGCTGCGCGGCCGGCATGATCCGATTCCGGCCGGACGGTGGTCGCTGCTGCGGAGCGAGCGCTACGACGCGCTGAAGCCGACCGAGTTCGCGGCTCGGGCCGCGTCATCCCGGGCAGCGCTGGTGCGTCCAAGCCCGGCGCGAGGGTAGGTACCCGGGTCGGGTGGTAGCGGTGGCGCGGGTGCCGCGATCTCCGGTGTCCGCAAGGACTCTCAGGGCGACCGACCCGGCCCGGAGACGACGGGCCGGCTGAGGCGCTTCCGGTGTGGATCGTAGGGTTTGATGGGCGGTCAGTCGGCAGTCCTCGGCCGACCCGAAACCTCGACGACGAATCGACCGGCGACGTCGCGCAGCTTGGTGTTGGTCTGCTGGGATTCGGTGACCAGTCTCCGCATGGCGGTTTCGGCGTCGATGCGGTGAATGGCCATGAGCATGCCCTTGGCTTGTTCGATCACCGCGCGGGAACGCATGGCGGTGGTGAGGTGCTCGCACTGTTCGGCCGCGTGACGGTAGCGGCGCGCGCTGCGCAGCCCGAACGAGACGAGGGTGGTGTAGACGGTGATCAGGTGCGATTCCGCCGCGGCGAACCCGTGGTCGCCGAAGCCGAACAGGTTCAGCGCACCGGCGAGCGTGTCGTCCACGCGCAGGGGCGCGGCCAGGTAGCTGCCGACGCCGAAAGCGGAGGCGCGGCGGGCGAACTCCGGAAACCGGTCGGCCGCGTTCGGCATGGCGATCCGCACGACGTCACCGGTTTCGGCGGCGCGCAGGCAGGGTCCGGTGCCGGCCTGGTACTGGCCGCGGTCGATCTCGACCGCGCGCGGGTCGGAGTGCGCGGCGGTTTCGGGTTCACCGTGGTGGAAGGCGGTGATACTCGCCATGTCGGCATCGGGGAACGCTCGCACAGCCTCGGCGACGATGGTGTCGAGAACGCTTTGTTCGCCTTCGTCGCTCTCGAAGGACTCGGTCAGCGATCGGGCCGCGCCGGCGAGCTCGTCGAACGCGCGGGGCAGGTCTTGGTCGAGCATGGTCGCTCCTGTCGAACTGTGGCGGGTGCGTGCGGAGGCCGATCCCGGCCTCTTGCCGCCGCTGTGGTTTCAACGGAGCGGCCGGAAGCGTAACCGCCGGCACCGACACTTTCCGAGCAGCGACGGTCCAGTGTCGCCCGTGATACGGGGAAAGGCCGGTAGTTGCGCTGGATGCCGTCGGGTCAGCCCCTCACGGTGGATGGACAGTGTGGTGGATCACATCCGGTGGTCGCTTCGCGCGAGTCGCGTGTGAGACGGTGCGAAAGGGGTATGCGCCGGTGTCTTGCCTACGCGCAAGGCGGCTGAAAAGGGGTGGCGCCGGTTCAGCCAGCAGCCGGCGCCACCGCCGGGGACGTGGTTCCGTCATGCCTGGTCGAGCCGAGGGTAGAGCACCTCCTTGACCAGCAGGAGGATCGCCGCGGCGACGGGAATGGCGACCAGGGCCCCGATGATGCCCAGCAATGCTCCGCCGACCAGGACGGCCACGACGGTGATCAGCGCGGGGACCTTGAGCGCCGTGCCGATGATCTTCGGGACCAGCAGGTAGTCCTCGGCCAGCCGGTAGACGAGCGCGAACCCGACGGTGGCCAGGCACACCGGCAGCGACACCGTGAGCGCGACGACGCTGATCAGCACGCCGCCGATCACGGACCCCACCACCGGGATGAGATCCAGGACCGCGACCGCGACGGCCAGCAGAGCCGCGTAGGGCACCCCGAAGACCAGCAGCCAGATCAGGGTGAGCACGCCGGCGATCACGGAGACGGCCAGGTTGCCCAGGACGTAACCGCCGACCTTGGCGAAGATGTCGTCGCCGATCAGGATGGCGCGTGGCCGGCGGGAATGCGGGATCAGCCGGTACATCGTGGTGCGGATCCGGGGCAGGTCGGCGACGAAGTAGATCGTCAGGACGATCACGACCAGCGCGTCGGTGACGACGCCGAACACCGCTTTGCCCGCGCCCAGGACGCCACTGGTGAGGCTGCCGCCCGAGCTGAACGCCGACTGGACGGCCTGTTGCAGGTGGAACCGGTCGTTGAGCCGGCCGAGGAACGTGGTGTGGTCCTGGAGCTGACGCACGTAGTCCGGTGCCTGGTCGACCAGGGCGGTCGCCTGTTCGACGATGACGGGGATGGCGGCGGCGAGGAAGCCACCCAGCACCGCGAGCGCGGCGACGAACACGGCGGCGACGGCGAGCCAGCGCGGGAAGCGGTGGTTGACCAGCCACGACACGACGGGTTCCAGGCCGATGGCCAGGAACAGGGCGAGCCCGACCAGGACGAGGATCTGTTCGGCGCCGGCGAGGAGCTGGATGAGGCCGTAGGTCACGGCGACGCCGGCGGCGGCGGTCATGCCGATGAAGAAGGGGGACCGGCGGTCGAGGCGTTTGCCGACCGTGCCCAGCGGTTGTTCGGGGGTGCTGATTTCGGCGGCTTCGGCTTCGGCCTCGGCGACCGTGCCCTCGTCGGTGTCGCTGTGCGGTTGCCCGACCAGCGGATGGTGAGCTTCGGCGGCGGGGCCGGAGGGTGACGTCATGGGATACCGCGCTGTCTCGCACCGGGCGGTGCGTGGGGGAGGGCCGGCTCGATCGTGAAGAGCGATCTGCGCGCTGGTGATCGGCTGGTGGCTCAACCTCGCGCAGGATAGCGATCCGCGCCGGAATCCAAACCTCGTTCGCGGCACCCGTTATGCGGATGGCATCGGGACTTCGCGGATCTGGTGATGGCGGTGGCCCGCTGGGCGTCAGCCGATCGCCGTCCTGCGGTCGAGGTACTCGACGGTGCAGCCGGCGAGCCGCCGCGCGGCGTCCTCGGCGTGTGCCAGGCACAGCCTGCCGCCCTCGCCGTCTTCGTCGGTGACGACCGTGGCGACCGGTTCCGCACACGGGCTGTGGAGCCGGTCGTAGCTCCACTCGCGGCCGCAGCCGATGACGGTGCACCGGGCCCGGTCGGTGTCGGACCGCAGTGTCATCCCGTGGACGGGGCAGACGCCCCACGGAACGTCGCACATGTTCGGGTCACGAGACACCCGGACGCGGACGAGGTACTCGGCGGTCCGGGAGATCTGCTCGGGTGTAGTCCTCCAGGTCGTCGGTGGCCTTGTCCATCGGCTGGGCCAGCCGGTTCAGGCTCCCGTCGTCGGCAGCGGCTCGGGCGTCTTCTGCTCAGGCATCGTCGTCCGTGGAGGTGAGGGAGCGGGAGGAGGCCACCGATGAGCTCTTTCTCACCCATCCGCGAATCCGGGTAATCGCCGCTCACCCGTCCAAGGCACGGTCGAGGTTGATCGCGGAACTGATCAGGGACAGGTGGGTGAAGGCCTGGGGAAAGTTGCCCAGCTGGTCACCGGTCAGGCCGATCTGCTCGGCGTACAGACCGACGTGGTTGGCGTAGGTGAACATCTTTTCCAGCGCCAGCCGGGCGTCTTCCACCCGGCCGGTGCGGGCCAGGGCTTCCACGTACCAGAACGAGCAGATGGAGAACGTGCCCTCGGCGCCGTCCACCCCGTCCGGCGCCTCCTCCGGGTCGTAGCGGAAGACCAGGCTGTCGACGACGAGTGACCGCTCCAATGCGGCCACGGTGGAGACGAACCGCGGATCGGTGGGACTGCAGAACTTCACCAGCGGCATCAGCAGCAGGGACGCGTCGGGGACGAAGTGGTCGTAGTGCTGCGAAAAGCTGTTCTCCTCCGCGCTCCAGCCGCGGGTCTGGATCTGCTCGTAGATCTCGTCGCGGACGCTCGTCCAGCGGCCGAGGTCGGCGGGCAGGCCCCGGCGGCGGGCGACGCGGATCATGCGCTCGATCCCCACCCAGCACATCAGCCGGGAGAACGTGTGGTTCTGCCGTCCGGAGCGCGCTTCCCAGATCCCTTCGTCCGGCTGGTCCCAGTGCTCGAACAGCCAGTCCAGCACCTGGACGAGGTTGTGCCACGCCTGGTGGGAAATGCCGGCGCTGTACTTGTCGAACAGGTAGATCGAGTCGATCAGCTCGCCGTAGATGTCCAGTTGCAGCTGCCGGGCCGCGGCGTTGCCGATCCGGACCGGCGCGGAGCCGCGGTAGCCCTCCCAGTGGCCGAGGACTTCTTCTTCGCGCGCGGGTTCGCCGTCGATGGTGTACATCACCCGCAACGGGCCGAGGTCGCCGTCGCCGGGGTCGTCGAAGCGGTCGGTGAGCCAGCCGAAGAAGTCCTCCGCTTCGCAGGTGAAGCCCAGGCGCAGCAAGGCGTAGAGCGAAAACGCGGCGTCCCGGATCCACACGTGCCGGTAGTCCCAGTTGCGCTCGCCGCCGACCTGTTCCGGCAGCCCGCAGGTCGGCGCGGCGATGATCGCGCCGGACGGTTCGTGGGTGAGCAGTTTCAGCAGGAGCGCGGAGCGGTGCACCATCTCCCGCCAGCGGCCGGTGTAGGTGGACTGCTCGATCCAGGACCGCCAGAACCCCACCGTGGCCCGGAAAAGGTCCTCGACCTCGTCGTCCAGTGGGCCGCCGGGCGGGTCGCCGTCGAGCACCTCGAGCACGAACACGGCGGTGTCGCCGGGGCCGAGGTCGAACTCGCCGGCGATCCCGCCGTCGGTGGGCTCCAGCGGGATCGACGTGCGCAGGCCCAGCCGCAGCCCCGGGCCGTCGAAGACGACCCCGTTCCCGTCGGTTTCGGTCCGGTGTGCCGCGCGGCCGTAGTCGAACCGGGGGCGGACGTCGGTGCTCACGCGGACGTGGCCGCGGATGTTCACCACCCGCCGGACCAGTCGTTGTCGGTGGTCGGGGTCGCGCCGGCACCGGATCGGCATGAAGTCCTGGACCTCGACGATGCCGTCCTCGGTGAGGAAGCGGGTGACGAGGATGTTGGAGTCGGGGATGTAGAACTGGTGCCGGTTGGTCACTTCGCACACGGGGTGCAGTGCCCACCGGCCGCCGTCGTCGGCGTCGAGCAGGGCGCCGAACACGCTGGGGGAGTCGAACCGGGGTGCGCAGAACCAGCTGATCCCGCCGTCGGTGCCGACGACGGCGGCGGTGCGCAGGTCGCCGATGAGACCGTGCTCGGCGATCGGGAGGTACCGCTCGCTCATCGGCCCTCCGCGTTCCGCGGTCCCTGCGAACCGCGGTCGTACCGCTGGGTGGGCGGCGGCGAGTCCAGTACCGGTGCGGCCACCTCCCACAGCCGCTCGACTTCCTCGGCGCTGGTGAACCAGGTCCGGTCACCCCGCAGCGCGTCAAGCAGCAGGTGCGCGTACGGCGTCGCTTCCGACTCGTCGGTGAGGTCGAAGCGGTGCGGGCCGGCCGTGACCACGATGTGTGTCTCGGCCAGTGCCTTGCCGGTCCGCAGGAGGAAGGGCACGCCTCGCCAGCGCCCGGTGTCGACGAATGCTTCCAGCGCGACATACGTTTCCCGGTCGGATTCCGGGTCGACGTCGTCTTCGTCGCGGTAGCCCTCGTACTGGCCGAACACCGTGCGTGCCGGGTCGAAGGGCCGCAGCGCCCGGAACACCGCCAGCTTGGCGGCGTGCAGGCTTTCGGCGTCGGGGTGGTTCGGCGGATCCATGGCCAGGACGCCGAGGACCTGGCACAGGTGGGTGGGGACCATGTCGCGGAAGGTGCCGGTGGACTCCATGAAGGACCCGCGGCCTTCGATGTCGATTTCCTCGGGCACGTCGATCCGCACGGACGACACCGGCCCGGTCAGCTTCCCGGGCAGGTCCCGGACCGCGTCCTTGCCGAGGAAGTGGTCGATCCGGAAGATCCGCTCTTCGGGGAAGACGGCCCGGACGGTTTCGTTCAGCTCGCGGGCCGAGGCGAGGTCGTGACCGAACGGCTTCTCGACGATCAGGCGCGCGTCCTCGGCCAGACCGGTGTCACCGAGCATGCGCACCATGGGCCCCATCGCCTCCGGCGGCACGGAAAGGTACAGCATCGTCCGGGCGCCGTCGCCCAGCTCCGCAAGCGCCGCGCGCACGGCCGCGGCGAGGTCTTCACCGTCGTCGCTGTCGGACGTCACGAACGAGAGGTGGCCGGCGAAGACGTCCCAGGTCGCCGTGTCGATATCGCCGAACTCCCGGACGTCCCGGCCGAGGGTGTCACGGAATTCGCGGTCGCTTCCCGGCGACGTCCGCCCCGTGCCGATCACCCGGAATCCGTCCGGCAGGCCGCCCGCCCGCCACAGCCGGACGACACCGGGGAACAGCAGTCGCTTGGCCAGGTCGCCGGTGGCACCGAAGATCACCAGGACGTGCGGAGGGATCTCCGACATGGGGGCACCTCGTTCGATGGTCGGGGATTTCAGGTCCAGGCGACCGGATGCTAGGCGTCCGTTCGGGGCCTCGCACCGCGAAGGACGGGGTCGGCATCACTCGTGCGGGTCATTTCGGAGCGCTGCACCCTCGCCGGGCTTGGCCGGTGACTTTGCGGGTACCCACGCACAGTTCGGGTCGGGGTCGCCGGAACCGGCACCGATCGTCGACCTGGCCGACGGCGCCCGGCGCTTCGAGACGGCCGGAAACCCACTGAAGACGGAGGACTCCATGAGCGACGACGATCACCGCATCGTCACCGAGATCGCGCGGAAGGTCCGCACGGCGATGATCACCAGCCGCGGCGCGGACGGCAGGCTGACCAGCCGGCCGATGACGAGCCAGCGGATGGACTTCGATGGCACCGCCTGGTTCTTCGTCAGCAGGACCGCCGACCTGGTCGCGGACATCGCCCGGGACGGCCAGGTCAACGTCGGCTACGCGGGCTCCGGCTCGTGGCTGTCGCTGAGCGGCACCGCGTCCGTGGTCGACGACCGGGCCCGCAAGAACGCACTGTGGAACGAGTTCGTCGCGGCCTGGTTCCCGAACGGCCCGGACGACCCCGACGTCGTGTTGCTGAAGGTGGACGCGGACTCCGCGGAGTACTGGAACACACCCGGCGGCAAGCCCCGGGCCCTGTTCGAGATGGCGAAGGCCCGGGTGACGGGGAACCGGCCGGATCCGGGGGACAACGACACCGTGGACCTCTGACCCCGGCGGATCCCGGTTCGCAGGACTGCCACGACTACGGAAGGAAGACGCTGTGACCACCGTTTCCCGCACTTTCACCGTCGGCCCCGCGCCCGACGTCGTCGTCCCGTACCTCGCCGACTTCGGCCACGCCGAGCAATGGGATCCCGGCACCGAGCGGTGCACCCGCAACGACGACGGGCCCGTGCGGGTCGGGTCGTCGTGGCACAACACCTCGAAGATCGCGGGCATCAGCACGGAGCTGACCTACACGCTCGAGCAGCTTTCTGCCGATCGGATCGTGCTGGTGGGCCGCAACGACACCGCGACCTCGACCGAGACCATCGACGTCGTCGCCGACGGGAGCGGGTCGCGCCTGACCTACACGAACGACCTGGAGTTCAAGGGAGTCGCGAAACTCGCGGCGCCGCTGGGCAAAGTGGTGTTCGAGAAGCTCGGCAACGACACCGAGCGGCGGTTGACCGACGTGCTCAACGGCCTGGGCCGGTAGCCGCCGATGCGATCGCGACGACAGCCGGGGCCGGACGTGCGCAGCCTGCGCCGGGTGGCCGTGCTCTCGGCCGGGGTCGTGGCGTGTGCCCAGGCCGCCACCGCGGTGGTCGCGCTGCGTGCGGGCCGGCGTGACTACGCCGACGCGGTGTGGGGGCCCGGCTTGGCCGCGGTCGCCGTCACGAGCGCGCTGGCCGGGCGGGGTGACGTTCGGCGGCGGTGGGCGCTCGCGGCCGCGACGAGCGCGTGGGCGGTCCGGCTGGAACGTCAGATGCTCACCCGGATCCGCGGCAGCCGGGAGGAAGACCCGCGCTACACCGAGTTCCTGGACGGCGACTCGACGGCGGCCGTGGTCGGCAAGGTCTTCGTCACCCAAGGGCTGAGCCAGCTGCTGGTCTCCGCGCCGATCCAGCTGGCCGCGGCGAGCGCGCCGCCGCGCGGCCGGCGCAAGTGGCTCGCGCCGGCCGGGCTGGCGGTCATGGCCGGTGGCGCGCTGGTCGAAGCGCTGGCGGATCGCCAGAAGGCGCAGTATTCCGAGCGGGACGAGGACGAGCGGCCGGACGTGCTCGACACCGGGCTTTGGGGCTGGTCACGGCACCCGAACTACTTCGGCGACTCACTGGTGTGGGACGGCGCGTGGCTGGCCGCGACGGCGTCCCCCTTCGGCGGGTGGACGCTGCCCGCCCCGGCCCTGATGAGCTACCTGCTGATGTTCGCCACCGGAGCCAAGCGCACCGAACGGCGGATGCAGGACCGCCCGGGTTACCGGGACTACCAAAGCCGGGTCGCGTTCTTCTTCCCCCGGCCACCGCGGACCGCACCGACGGACGATGCAGCGTGACGGTGTCGAGGTCAGCCGTGCCGGCCGAGCTTGCTGTCGACGAACCGGAGTTTCGCCTGGACGGCCGGTGACAGCGCGAACGGGTAGAGGTCGTCCTTGCCCATGCTGCGGTTGAGCTGGTTGAGCGCCCGCGACAGCGGGACCCAGGTGGCCATCAGGGCGTCGACGTCACGCGGGTGGTCTTCGGGCTCCGCGTCGACCGGGCTGCCGGGATGCGGCGCGATCGGCGTGCCGGCCACGAGCACGCCCAGTGCGGCGGCGGTCTGGACCGTGTCGCGGATGTGGAGCAGGTGGGCGAACGTCTCCGCCCAGTCCTCCCACGGGTGCGCGCCCGCGTAGTGGCTGACGTGGGTGTCGGTCCACTCGGTGCCGGGGTCGCTCGCGTAGTGCGTCGCCAAGGCTTCTTGGTAGTCGGCGCGCTCGTCGCCGAAGACGCGCCGGAACTCGCCGGGGTCGCCGGCGACGAGCACGTCCCAGTACCAGTGGCCGACCTCGTGGCGGACGTGCCCGAGCATCGTCCGGTAGGGCTCGGCCAGCTTCGCGCGTAGCCCTTCCCGGAACCCGTCGTCGCCTTCGGCGAGGTCGATGGTGATCACGCCGCCGGCGTGTCCGGTGGTCACCGGCTCTTCGGCGCTGGACAGCAGGTCGAACGCCAGTCCGTGCTCCGGGTCGTCGGTCCGTGGCGTAGTGGGAAGGCCGAGGTCGTCGAGCTGGTAGAGCAGCCGTCGCTTGGCGGCTTCGGCGACCCGGAAGGTGTCGTCGACGTCCTCGTCGGCCGGGCGGGTGCGGGTCAGGGCGCAGCAACCGCACAGCGGGCCGCCGGCGGCGAGCCAGTTGCACCCGGCGAGTTCGGCGTTGGCGCAGCGCCGGTTCTCGTCGGCCCGGAGCATCGACGCGCTTCCGCGGTCGAAGCCGACATCGGTGCCGCACACCACGCAGGCCGAGTTCTCGAAGAACAGCAGGTTCGCGCATTTCGGGCAGGTGAAGGTGCGCACGGGTTCCCTTTCGTACCGGGCGACGCTCAGGCCCGTGACCACCGCACGGGACATCTGGCCTGGAGTTACCCCGTGGGTGTCCCGGACGAACATGCCCGGGTGGAGGCGTCTTGGCTGCTGCCGACCGATGGCAGGCGACGACGCCACCGGGCGGTGCTGCGGACCGGCTGGCGAGCCGCCTCGCTCACCGTGAGACCCGACTACCCGGTTCGCACGTTCAGGCACCTGCCGAAGTAGCCGCGGTGGCTCGTCACCCCGCAGGGCGTTCGAAGATCTGATCGATCCCGTTCCGGGCGTCGTCACGGATGTGGACGAAGCCGTGGCGTTCGTAGAGGCCGCGGACCCGGTTGCCGCGGTCGATCGCGAGCCGGAACGGTGGCCGATCCGCCGTCTCCCGCAGGACGGCGGCCAGGACCTCGCCGCCGATCCCGCGTCCGTGGACCACCGGGGACAGGTAGAAGTGTTCGATCCACCGAGCGTCCGGCTCCGGGCGGACCGCGATGCTGCCGACGTCCTCGCCGTCCAGCGTCACGACACGGGTGTTGGCGGGGACGAATCCGGCGAGGAACCTCCCGCGCGCCCAGTCGCGGTTCCAGAGCCCGAGTCGTTCGAGATCCGGCCGCATGGCCTCCGCCTTCAGGTCGGCCAGCCATTCCGAGTCGTTCGCCGTCGCCGCCCGGAAGGTCCACCGCACCACGCCATCTTTTCACGGGTGCCCGGTGCCGGCGCACCGCGGCGCCCGGCTGGGCAGGGCCCATCAGGCGACGCGGGAGCCGGCTGCCGTGGTGAAGCGCAGTTCGACCTGGGTGGGCAGGTCGTCGAGGTCGAGGGCCTGGCACAGCCGGGACACACCTTCGTCGCGGATGCGGTCGCGGATCTCGGCGGGGTCGCCGTCCTGCTCGACCGAGACGACCGCGAGCAGCTCCGGGTGGTCGGCCGGGCCGGTGAGGGACGCCGTCGCGGTGCGCACGCCCGGGTAGCCGCGCACTTCTTCGATGAACGGGGCGACGGCCGTGGTGGTGGCCAGATCCGTGGTGCCGGTGCCGGATTCGAAGTGCCAGGTGCGGCCGGCCGGCTTGCGGACCAGCTGCGCGGCCAGCCAGCGCAGCCCGGCCAGCGCGACGACGACGCCGGCGGTCGCGGTCACGTACCACGCCCAGGTCGGCGGCAGTGCGGTGCCCGGCACGATCGGCCGATCCGCGCCGAGCGCCGGGAGCCAGTGGAAGCGGATCGCGGCCGGGACCGCGCCGGCGGCGATCAGCAGCAGGCCGAACCCGGCCAGCAGTGTCCGGTTGAGACGGGCGGGACGGTTCACGACGTGCTCCTCACTGCGCGAAGACGGACCTTGACCTCGGGACGGCGGACCGGGGCGATCCGGTCCAACCGGTTCGCGATCGCGACGCGGACCGCGTCGGCGATCCCGTCGGGGCGGGTCCGGCGCGTCCGCACCCGGACGCGGATGCTGCGCCGTCGCACCTTCAGCCGTACTTTGTCCACGCCGTCGACCTGTGCCGCGGCCCTCCGGAGGGTGGAGCCGTAGCTGTGGCGCGAGGCGCCGGAGTCCAGGTCACCGCGCAGCGGAAGCACGGTGAGCTTGCCCGGAAGCACCGCCGCGAGCACCAGGATCAGGCCGAGCAGCGCGACGGCCCCGCCGGTGATGAGGACGGGCAGGTCGGCCCAGTGCAGGTCGTGCAGCTGCCGTGCGGTGGCGTCGTAGTCCAGCCACGGGCGCTCGCCGAGGATCATCTGGATGGCCACGATCGCGGCGAGCGCGCCGGCCGCGGTCACGACCAGCGCGGTCAGCGCAGCCGGAGTGCTGCGGCGTGGGCGGCGTTTCACGAGACCCTCCTCGAGGACGTGGCCGGCGGGTGCAGTGCGGTGACGGTGATGTCCACCCGTTCGACGTCGAGCCCGGTCAGTTCGCTCACCCGCTCGCGCAGGTGGGCCCGGGCCTGTTCGGTGGTGCGTGCGACCGACGCCGGGTAGGTGATCGACAGCCGGGTGGCCAGCCGCACCCGGTCGCCGTCGACCTCGGCATCGACCTTGACCGAGCGCTCGGCGTCTTCGCCGCCGAGCGCGACCCCCAGCACCCGCCCGGCGGCGCCGCCGACGTCATCGAGCTCACGGGCGGCCTGCGCGGCGATCCGTTCGACCGCCTGGCCGGCGATGACCAGTTCACCCCGCTCTTCGGCGGGCACCGTGGTGGTCATGGCTCAGCCCCGGTCCCGGCCGAACAGCTGGCCGAGGTCGATCTTGCCGTCGAGGTGACGGCCGATCAGGAAGCCGATCGCCCCGAGCACGAGCACGGCCAGGAACGCGCCGAACCCGCCGAAGGCGAGGGCGAGGCCGAGCACGAGACCGGTGAGCAACCCGGTCCTGGTGGCATTCATGGGAACCTCCATCAAGAAGTGGTGGGTACGGCCACGTCGCCGACGAACACGCGTACGGGCCGGTCGAGCGGGCCGATCGCGACCCGGACCGCGGTCGCCGCGTCGGCGGCGGTGGCCGGGTAGCTGAGCACGACGCCGATGGTCACCTCGTCGTCGGTGACGCGGACCCCGGCGACGCGCCGACCGGGCAGCAGCGTCGCGATTTCCCCGATCCGGCCGCCGTGCGGGCCTGCTACCTCGGGCAGGCCCGCCACGGCTTCGGCGATCGCGACCGCGTCGGGTGTCACTGCACCCGGCCGGTGTCGGCGCTCTGGTCGTCGGCGTCGTCGCCGGGCAGGTTGAGGTCGTCCACGGCGATGTTGACCTCGACGACTTCGAGGCCGGTCATCCGCTCGACCGAGGTGATCACGTTGCGCCGCACCGACCGTGAGAGGTCGGCGATCGACACGCCGTACTCCACGACGACCTGCAGGTCGACCGCGGCCTGCTTCTCGCCGACCTCGACCGACACGCCCTGCCCCGCGGAAGCGGTCGCACCCGGGATGCGTTCGCGGATCGCGGAGAAGGCACGGGCGGCGCCGCCGCCGAGGGAGTGCACCCCGGGCACCTCGCGGGTGGCCAGGCCGGCGATCTTCTGCACCACGGTGTCCGCGATCGTGGTCGCGCCCTTGCCGGTGACGAGGGCGCCGGTCGTCTCGGTGGTGGCGGGGGTCTTCGTGGTCGTCTCGGCCATGGTGTTCCTCCTTCGTCGGGTGAACTGTTGTGCCGGGAGGACCCGAGGTGGGTCGGAATCGTCACGGCCACGATCGAGTGAACACGGTCACGCGGCCGGGGAAGTGACGAATGGGTCGCCGGGATGTCTTGATGGCATAACCGTCCACAAGGGACGGTAACGGCGCCGGAGGAGCGAAGACATGTCGTTGGGCGACAAGATCGGGAACAAGGCCGAAGACTTCGGCGGCAGGGCCAAGGAGACGGCGGGCAAGGTCACCGGCGACGACGAGCTGCGCGCCGAAGGCCAGGCCGACCAGGTCAAGGCCGGAGTCAAGGACGCGGTCGACAAGGTCAAGAACGTCCTGAAGAAGGACTGAGCCCGCCCGGGAGACCGGTGGCCGTCGCGGCAAGAGGGAGCGCGCCGGTCACCGCCCGGGGATGGCGGCGGCGCATCGCGGATCGGGCCGGTCCGGCTCGGGGGAGGGCGACCAGGAAGCCGGTGAGCGCGAGCAGCCCCGTCACCCCGAAGTTGACCAGCCGGCGGGCGCGGAACGGCTGACGATGCGCAAGCTCGCCGAACGGCTCGAGGTGACGTCCACCGCGCTCTACTGGCACGTCGCGACCAAGGAAGACCTGCTCGACCTCGCGCTCGATCACGTCGTCGGCGAAGTACCGGTGCCCCCGCCCGGCCCGGACTCCGGACGCTGCTCGTCGGCTGGCGCGCCGCGATGCTCGCCCATCCGTGGTCGCCCGCTCTGCTCGGCCGCCCGCTGCTCGGGCCCAACGTGCTGGCGCGTACCGAGGTCATCCAGGCGAAGCTCGTCCAGGCCGGGCTGGCCGAGCTGGAACTCGCGGCCGCGACCCGCACCCTGGCCGGCTTCGTGCTCGGCGCGTCGCTGGCGGACGCCACCTGGCACCGGCTGGATGACCCGTCCGCGATCGCCAAGGTCCGCGCGCACATCCTCGATTCCGCCGAGCGCTACCCGACCCTGAGCACGTCCGGGTTCGTCGATGCCGGGTGGCCGGACGACGAGCTGTTCGTCTTCGGACTCGACCGGGTGCTCGACCGGCTTCTGGCCAGAACCTGATCGCGGCGGGCTCGCCGAACTCGCGAACCCGTGGCACATCTGCCCGGAGACAAGGCCGAATGCGGTGAGGTAGTCGGCGCGAGCGCGGCCGTGGTTCCACCCGAACCGCCGCTTTGCCGTCAACTCCGCGGTCCGCCGCCCGGATTACCGACCCGACGTTGCTCGATGCGGCGTCAGGACTCCCTGACCGCTTCGGGCAGGGGCACCGGAGTGGCGCGAAAGCGGGCTGGCGCCACCCCATACGAGCGGCGCAAGCCGCGTATAACGACCTATGCGACGAGGCTGATGTGAGCAGCACATGGGTGAGGAAGCCAGAAGGTCGGTAGTGGCGTCGCGCCTGCGACAGCCCGTGGAACCGATCGTGATCCTGCCAAGGCGGCGGATGGCGGTGTCGGATCAGCCCTTGGCCAACCCGTCGAGCAGTGCCGCTGAGAATTCCTTCGGCTTCTCGATGTGCGGGCTGTGCCCGGTGTCTGCGATGACCACCTCGCGGTAGTGGCCGCCCGCCGCGGCGTAGCGGTCGAGGACGGCTCTGGTCTGGGTGACCATCGGCTGCGCGGGGTGGGTGGCCTCGCCCGGCCAGCCGGGCACCGCGCCTAGCCGGCCGAGGTGGGCGAGGTCGAACATGGAGGTGTCGGACACGATCTGGTCGTCCGCTCCCCGCACCCAGAGGATCGGGGGCTTGCGCTCGATCGCGTCGAGGTCGTCGAGGCGGAAATGGCCGGGCGCCATGGTGTTGAGCACGCCACGGGTGCCCGGCGCGACGCCCGGCCACGCGTCGGTCGTGGTGAAGTCGCCGGGGTAGTGGTCGTCGCCGACCCGGGTGGTGAGCATCGATTCGACGAGATCGTCGAGGCGGGCGGGGTGGAACGGCGGTTTGACGTAGAAGGCCAGTAGCACCTGCCGCGGGGAGAACGGCGACTCGTCGGAGGTGTCGCCGTCCTTGAGCCGGGTGACGAAATCCGGGTTGCCGCCACCGCCGCCCGATCCGGCGCCCGCGGCGTCGACCAGCTCGCCGTCCGCGCCCTTGGTGCCGCCGTAGCCGTAGGGCGAGACCGGGTTGACCAGTGTCACGGTGCGCGCGAGCGCGGGGTGCTCGCGCAGCAGCTGCAGGACCACGCCGCCGCCCATGCTCCAGCCGACCAGGTGCGCGGCGCCGACGTCCAGCGCGGCCAGCGTGGCGATCACGTCGTCGGCGTAGTCGCGCACGCCCCGCGTCGCGTCCACCGGCAGCGGGTCGGTGCCGCCGAATCCGCGCAGGTCCACCGCGATCGGGCGGTACCGCCGCGGCAGGTCGAGCATCGATTCCTGCCAGAAGGCCGAGGACGAGATGTTGCCGTGGACGAACACGACCGGTTCGCCGTGCTCGCGGCCGGCTACTTCCAGCACGTGTGTGGTCAGCCGATCGGTCGGCACCTTCGCCGAAGTGATCCCGTCGAGGAGTGTGGTCACTGTCGTCCCTTTCACGCCAGCCAGCTCGTCACCTGGGACATCGACGCCGACGCCCAGCCCAGCTGCAAGTGGTTCACCGAACCGATCAGCGCCGTCGCGGCGAGGTGGCCGATGCCCGTGCTGTTCAACGCGCTGGTCACGAACACGATGCCGTCGCTCGGGCCGCGGTTCTCGTTGAACACGCCGACGATGGTGGGTGAGCCACCGGCCAGCAGGTACACCGAGACGCTTGCCGGGGTGCCGGCGGACTGGATGGTGGAGATCATCGACCCGGCGTCGATCGCGGCCTGGATGCCCGTCCCGTCGGTGTAGAAGCCCTGGCCGCCGTAGTAGGTCGTGTACCAGTCCTGCTGCGAGCCGTCGACGCCGAACGTGCTGTCGAAGCGGGCCAGCATCTGCCGTTGCCCGGGGTAGGTGTCCCAGCCGGCGGTGGGGGTGATCGACAGTTCCGGGTGGTAGGTGTACGCGCCGTAGCAGGTCATCCTCGTGTGCGGGCTCGGCGCGTTGATGCTGACGCCGCACTCCGGCCAGATCGACAGGTCGTGCGCGTAGCCGTGCGCGAACGGGTAGTCGTAGCCACCGTTCGGCCCGCCGAGGGTGATCAGCTTGCGCACGTCGCCGGCGTAGGCCCGTCCCCACGGGGGCTTCACCGAGGACACGTACATCCGGGTGGACAGCTCGCCCTTGCTCCAGCCGACCAGGTCGACCTGGCTCACGCCCAGCCGTGCCTTGATCAGCGCGATCGCGTCGCCGACCTGCTGTGCCTGCTGGCGGTTCTCGCCCTGCTTGTGCGCGAAGCCGATGGCGAACACCCGGTACCCGCGCGAGCCGAGGTACTGCATCAGCCCGGTCGACGGGCACGTCGCCGAACCGCACCCGAAGCCGCCGGACTCGTTCGGATTGGCCCAGGCCCGGTCGGGATTGTCGTTGGCACCGTGGACCAGCAGCACCGGCGTGGCCTTCGCGCCGGTCGACCAGCCGGGTGCGGAGTACAGCAGGAACCGCGACGAGGACGGCTGCGCCACCCCGCCGAAGAAGGTCAGCCGCTGCCCGTCCTGGTTGCCCCGTCCGTCCGGCGGATACTGCTCGTCGGCGAATCCCGGTGTGGTGTCGCGGTAGCGCTCCACCCTGTCCCACCCGTTGGCGACGGTGCCGAACGTCGCCTCCTTGGTCAGGTAGGCAGGATCGGCGGCGGCAACCGGCAAGGCCGGCGCGGCGACCTCCACACCGACGACGATGGCGGCAACGGCCACCAGGCTGAGCAGGCGCACGACGGGCTCCTCACGACACCGGGGGAACTCCGCAACTATCGGCCACCGGGCGAGCCGGGGCAATGTGCGCCGGCCACGTCCCGCGCGCCTCGGACATGGTCGTGGGCACCACGGGCAGCACCTTCCGGATATCGCCGAGCCGCTCGACTGGTTCGCGGATCTAGTCCTTGGTCAGCCGCTTCGCCTTCGGCTTGACCCTTATGCGCGCTCTTCGCTTCGGCCTGTCGGGCTCGGGTCTCGGTGATCCTTCACGTGACGGGGTGCACGACGGCTCCGGGTTCGAGCGCAGGGCGGTGGCGCTCCGGTGCACGATCGCATACGACGACGCGCTTCACGCCGGCAGCGATCGCGGGATCGACGTCAAGGTTCGGCTGCGTCGCGTAGAGGGTGTCGACGGTGTTGTGGAGCCGGTGGGGGCGAAGCTCGTGCGTGCCAGTTGTCTGGGAGTGGCAGGAAGCCAGGCCGTCTACACGCCGTCACGCGTCCGGCCCGGATCGACCCCAGCCAGCCTCAGTCGGCATACAAACGCAGGTCAGGCCCTATCTGGCTGCGAAAGGTGCCAGCGGGGGACGGTCTCCCAAGTTCTGGCACAAATAGGCGAGAGGGGATCTTCAAGCCGTGTCGCCTCGGTGTGACGCGGGCTTGAAGATCCCGCCGGGACCCGATCGGCTGCGTCAGCAGGCGTAGTGGATGCTCGTGAAGCCGACGTACAGCGAGCCGTAGTCCCGCAAGCTCTCGCTGATGTCCACGGTCGAGCCGCCGCCGCCGACCGTGTTGCTGGCCCAGAGCGGCTCGCCGCCGCTCGTGTACACCACGAAGTTGCCATCACCCTGGTAGGTGGCGTAACTACCGGGCCACCCATTGGTGTTGGACGCCCAGCACACCTTCCAGCCGGCGCCGGGCCAGTACTCGACCAGGTTGCCGTCCGTCTGCATTCTCAGGATGAAGTTGCCGCCCGCGGAGTCGAGGTAGTCGTCGGGACCCAGCACGTCACCCCTGAAGAGGGAGTGGCCGTGGTAGGTCGCGGGGCGCGCCGGAGCGGCGTTCGCGGTCGCCGTCGTCAATGGAGTCATCAGCAGGGCGCAGAGCGCGGCGATTGCCGTCATCCGGGTGATCAGCGTCTTTCGCATGAGCTATCCCCTTCGGTGGTCGACGCAGCGGGAGGCGTCACGACTCCCGGTGCGGTTGCCAGCCTTGCGAGGGCGCTGGCGCTGCGGCAAGCCTTTCGACGGTCGTCGAACCGGTGGGCGGCGCCGCCCACGCGTCGAGGTCGTCCCACGCCGACAGCCGCCGGGTGCTGGTGAACCGGCGGGGCGTGCCGGTGACCGGGTCGTCGAACGCGAGCACCTTTGCCAGCAGCTGCAACGGTTTCGTGAAGTCGCCGAGGGGTTTTTCCCGCAGCTGGGGGTAGAAGTCGTCGCCGAGGATCGGGATGCCGAGGCCGCTCAGGTGCACTCGCAGCTGGTGCGTCCGGCCGGTCGACGGCGTCAGCCGGTAGCGGCCCAGGCCGGCGCGGTGCTCGATCAGCTCGACGAGCGTCTCGGCGTTCGGCTCGCCCGGCACCTCCTGCGCGGCCAGCACGCCGCGGTCCTTGACGATCCGGCTGCGCACGGTCCGCGGCAGCGCCAGCGCCGGGTCGTGCCGCGCGATCGCCTCGTATTCCTTGTGCACCTTGCGGTCCCGGAACAACGTCTGGTACTTGCCGCGCAGCTCCGGCGTGCTCACGAACATCACCAGCCCCGCGGTGACCCGGTCGAGGCGGTGGGCGGGGGACAGCTGCGGCAGGTCGAGGTCGTGGCGCAGCCGCACGAGCGCCGTCTCGAGGATGTGCTGCCCGCGCGGGATGGTCGCGAGGAAGTGCGGCTTGTCGACGACCAGCAGGTGCTCGTCGCGGTGCACCACGGTGATCTCGAACGGCACCGGCACCTCGTCCGGCAGGTCGCGGTGGAACCAGATGAACGAGCCAGGCTCGAAGGGCGTTTCGACGCCGAGCGGGCCGTCGATGCCGTGGATGCGTTCTTCGCGGAGCATCTGCTCGATGCGTTCGGGTGTGACGCGGGGGAGCCGGTCGACGAGGTGTGCCAGCAGTGTAGGCCAGTCGCCATCGGCGGGCAGTTTCAGCCGGGCGGGGTCGAGCCCGTGGCGGGGCGGGATCGGCGGCCGGAGCTTGCGTCTCATCGCCCCCGACTGTAACTAACCGCCGGTGCGGTAGCGCGCGATGTAGCGGGCGGTGGCCTCGGCGTTCTTCACCGCGGCGGCCCGGGCGCGCACCTGCCGGCCGGTGTGACGCGGGAAGCCCTGCCGGCCGAGCCGGTGCTCGACGCTCTCGTCCATGTACGCGCACGAGTAGAAGTACGCGACGAGGGCGGCCATCAGGACCAGCGACAGCCGCAGCCCGATCGAGACGGGCACCAGCAACCACACCAGGCACAGCGGCGCGATGCCGACCGAGCGCTGCAGCACGTACCGGGCCCGCCAGTGCTTCGACGTCGCGTCGTGCAACACCCACTCGTTGTAGCGCTCGGGCAGCCGGACGCCGACCGCGTAGCCGAACCAGCGGAGCACACCAGGTCGTTCCATGACGTCCAGAGTACACTAATGATTAGCACACTAATCGTTAGTGTTAGGATCACGACATGATCGATCTGGGCGAGGACCCGCTGAAGCTCGACCGGCAGGTGTGTTTCGCGTTGTCGGTGGCTTCGCGCAGCGTCATCGGCATCTACCGGCCGCTGCTGGAGCCGCACGGGCTCACCCACCCGCAGTACCTGGTGATGCTGGCGCTGTGGGAGCGCTCGCCGCGGTCGGTGAAGGACCTGGGCACGAGTCTGCGCCACGAGCCGGCGACACTGTCGCCGCTGCTCAAGCGGCTGGAAGCACTCGGGTACATCACGCGCGCCCGCAGCCGTGAAGACGAGCGGCAGCTGACGGTGGAGCTGACCGGGAGCGGGCGCGCGCTGCGGGCGGAGGCGGAGAAGATCCCGTACCAGGTGGTCGAGACGCTGGGGATGGACGTCGCCGAGCTGGAGGCGCTGCACGCGGTGCTGACCCGGGTCATCGACGCGACCGCGTAACGGCGACGAGTACCAGCGGCTGCACGGGATCCGAGGCCCCGGAATGCCGCGCCGCCCCGCGCGTTGTCCTCTAGGGGGACCGACTCGTCAGGGGGCAGGGTGCTGAAGATCAGGCTGGGTGTCGCGCCGGCGGCGGGGACCGGGCCGGCGGAGTTCGCCGGGCTCGCGCGGCGGCTCGAGGACGCCGGGGTCGACTCGCTGTGGCTGTCCGAGCTCGTCTACTCACCCGAGGTCGACCCGATGATCGGGATGGCGCACGCGCTCGCGCGGACGTCGAAGCTGAAAGTCGGCACCGGCGTCGCGATCCTGCCCGGGCGGCATCCCGTGCTGGTCGCCAAGCAGCTGCTCACCCTGGCCGGGCTCGCGCCGAAACGCGTGCTGCCCGTCTTCGGCCTGCGGCCGGCCCGGGAAGCCGAGCACGACCTCTTCCCGGTGCCCGCCGGCCGGCGCGCGGCCGTGTTCGACGAGTCGCTCACCCTGCTGCGGCGGCTCCTGGAGGAGGACGAAGTCTCCTTCGACGGCGAGTTCTTCCACGTCGACCGTGTCCACCTCGGCCCACGCCCGGGCAAGCGCCTCGACGTCTGGCTCGGCGGGACGGCTCCGGCGGCACTGCGCCGGGCGGGCCGCCTGGCCGACGGCTGGCTCGGCAGCTTCCACACCCCGGCCCAGGCTCGCGCCGCGCGCATCGCCATCCAGGAGGCCGCCGCCGAGGCGGGCCGCGAGATCGAAGAAGACCATTTCGGGCTGAGTCTCGTGGTGGCGGACCAGGGGATCCCGGCCGAGCTGGCCGCGATCGCGGCCAGCCGGAGCGCGGGGGCGCCGGTGGCGGACCTCATCGCGACCAGCTGGGCCGACGCGCGCCGGCTGGTCGAGCGGTACATCGAAGCCGGGCTGTCGAAGTTCGTCATCCGGCCCGGCCACGGCGGCTTCGACGCGTTCCTGGAGAAGTTCCAGGCCGAGCTGGTGCCCCTGCAGAACTGAGCCGATCGGGTGAGCCGCCTCAACGCGGAGCGGGGCCGGGGCGTGTTCGCCGTGAACCCGATCGGAAGGACCGGAATGCGCAGACTCGCGACCATCCTCGGAACCACGGCGATGCTGGCGGCGGTGACCGCCGGAGCAGCCGAAGCCAGGCCCACGTCGTTCAGCGCCAAGGTGGTGCACGGCGCGGGCACCGGCGCCACGGCCGGGGCGCTCACCGGCGGGATGAGCTGGTCCAGCTCCTTGAAGTCCGTGACGCTGTCGAACGTCAAGCTGACCGTGCGGGCCGGTGAGTGCGTCAACTTCCGGATCACCGGCCGCCAGGGTTCGGCGGTCGTCGCCGGCCCGAAGTCGTACCCGCCGGCCGACCACGGCGGCAGCTACTGCACCGACACCGGCTACACGTGGTCGTTCGGGACGATCGGCCTGACATCCGCCGCCCGCGGCGGGATCGAGTACGTCGACTTCTCCATCACCGACTACACCCACACCCTCGCCGGCTGGACCACCTGCGACCGCGACGCCGCCTGCACCGGCGCCGACCACTAGAACTCGAGCTGCTCCGCCTTCCGCGGCATCAGCAGCAGCGCCACCACCGAAACCAGGGCGACCACCAGCAGCCCGATGAACACGTAGTGCGTCGCCTCCGCCAGGGCGCCGCGCACGAAGGTCGCGACCGGCGAGTCGTCGTGCCCGTCCAGCACGACACTCGCCGCGTCGACCGACGGCGGCAGGTGGCCGGCCACCTCCGCCGGTGGGGCGGCGAACCGCGAAGCCAGCGTCGCGTTGGCGATCGCGCCGAAGACGGCCACGCCGACCGCGCTGCCCAGCGACCGGCTGAACAGGTTCGTCGCGGTCACCACGCCCCGGCGGTCCCAGCCGACCACCGACTGGATCGCCACCAGCGTCGGGCTCGACGTCAGGCCGAGGCCCACCCCCAGCACGAACGCCGCGGCGGCCGCGAACCAGAGTGACGACGACGCGTCGAGCAGCGCCACCAGCGTCCCGCCGCCGATGATGAACACGCTGCCGATCAGGGCCGTGTCACGGAAGCCGATGCGCAGGTAGATCTTGCCCGCCAGGGACGCCGAGAGCGGCCAGCCGACGGTCAGCGCCGCCACCGCGAACCCGGCGACCAGCGCGCCCGCGCCGAGCACCCCCTGGGCGTAGGTCGGCAGGTACGACGTCAGCCCGAGCAGGACCGCGCCCACCACGACCGCCAGCAGGTTGCCGCCCACCAGGATCCGGCGGGTGAACACCCACAGCGGCAGCACCGGCTCGGCGGCCCGCTTCTCCACCAGCACGAACACGGCCAGCAGCAACGCGCCCATGACGAAGATCGCGACGCTCGGCACGGACCCCCATGCCCACGCGACGCCGCCTTCGAGCAGGCCCAGGATGACCAGCGAGCAGCCGATCGTGAGCAGCGCGGCGCCGGTGTAGTCGACCTTGTGGGCCTTGCGCTCCACCCGCTCGGCGAAGTTGCGGTGCAGCATCAGCGCTGCGATCGCGCCCAGCGGCAGGTTGATGAAGAAGATCCAGCGCCAGTCGAGGTACTCGGCGAACACGCCGCCGAGCGTCGGGCCGACCACCGACGCGATGCCCCACACGCTCGCGACGTAGCCCTGCACCCGGGCCCGTTCCTCCACCGTGTAGAGGTCGCCGATCACCGTCATCGACATCGGCTGGATCGCGCCGGCGCCGATGCCCTGCACCGCGCGCGCCGCGATCAGCACCGGCATGCTCCACGCGGCCCCGCACAGCACCGAGCCGACCAGGAACGCGGCGATCCCGAAGAACATCACCGGACGGCGGCCGAGGACGTCGGCGAACTTGCCGTAGAGCGGGACGGTGACCGCCTGGGTCAGCAGGTAGATCGAGAACAGCCACGGGAACTGGGAAAACCCGCCGAGGTCGCGCACCACCGAAGGCACGGCCGTCGCGATGATCGTGCTGTCGAGGGCGACCAGCGCGGTGCTGAGCATGACCGCGAGCAGCACGGGACCGCGTTCCGACCGGAACCCGACCCCCTTCACGCTGGTGGCGGCGGGTGTCGTCATCGGCGATGTGCTCCTCGGGTTCCCCATGACCGGACTCAACTACTTTGCAGTCCTAAGCATTCCATCCGGCGGTGCGCCACCCCAGCGAATTTCCGTCACAGTCTTCTGCGCGGAAGATGGGTGGGATGAGCGACTGGATCCGGCCGATCGGCCAGGGGTGGGTGGTCCGCGACGCGGTGCCGGGCCCCGACGTCGACGAGTTCGCCGAACCCGACCGCGTGGTGGCCGCGCTGGCCACACCCGGGGCCGCGGACAGCCTCCTGGCCGTGCAGCACCCGGCGCGCACGCCCGCGGCGCTGGCCCGCGGGCTCGGCCTGGCCGACGCCGTCCCGGTCGCCCGGGCGGTGCTCGAACGGCTCCGCAAGCGCCACTACCGGCCGGTGCGCGAGTTCGTCGCGCCCTACCGGATCGAGGGGCCCGACGGAGTGGCGCTGGGCTTGCTCTGCCTGGTCGACCCGGCCGCGGTGACCGACGACGGCGCCGCGCGGGTCCGGCACACCGAGGACGTCTACCCGGACGTCGTCGCCGAGCGGGCGGCCGTGCTGGCCGGCCTGGGCTGCGCGACGAGCGCGGCGCTGCTCGTCCCGGCCGCCGACGGGGACCTGCTGACCGAGCAGGTCGAACGCGCCTGCGCCGGGCTGGGCCTGCCCGATCTGTCCACTTCGGACGCCGCCGGGCGGCGGCACGACCTGTGGGTGGTGCCGCCCGGTGCGTTGCAGAACCGGCTGCTGGCCGCGGTCGTCGGCGCCGACCTGCTGGTCGCGGACGGCAACCACCGCGTGGCGGCGGCCGCCGCGGCCGGCCACGGCGCGTTGCTCGCGCTGGTCACGGCCGGTCCCGAGCTGCGGATCGGGGCGATCCACCGGGTGCTCACCGGCACCAGGCTCGGCCCGGAGGACCTCGTGTCACGCTGGTGCGCGGCCGGGCTGGACGTCCGGTACGACGAGCACGCCGTGCCGGTCCCGGGCGAGGTCGTCGTGCGCGCGGGCGCGGCGGTGCTGCGGATCCCGCTGCCCGCGCCGGACGGGCCGTCGCCGGTGATCGACCACGAGGTCGTCGAGCGGGTCCTGTTCGCCGAGGCCCTCGGCGTCGACCCGGACGGGCCGTGCGTCCAGCCGCTCCCGGCGGGCCGCCCGGCGCCGTCCGACGCCGATGCCGTGGTCCTGCTGGCGCCGGTCCGGTACGCCGACGTCCTGGCCGTGCACGCGGCCGGGCGGCGGATGCCGCGCAAGGCCACGTACTTCACGCCGAAACCACGCAGCGGGCTGGTCCTGGCCGGGCTTTAGCCCCGGGCGTCCCACCAGTTCAGGACCCGGGTCGCCGAGAGCGTCAGCCACTTCGACGGCTCACCCGCGGGGACGTCGACGTCGAACCACACGCGGCCCGGGTCGTCGGCGGCCTGGAGCCAGGTGCCGTCCGGTTGCCGTGCCGCGCGGATCAGCTCGATCGCTTCGGCCAGGCGCGGGTCGGGCCGGTCGGCCGCGCGGAAGTGGTCGGCCGCGTTGAGCGCGGTGAACCGCCAGCGCGTCGGGGACGAGAACGCGCCCACGCCCGGCACGATCGGCTCGCCGGTCGAGAGCCGCCGCAGAAGCCGGCGCTCCAGCAGGTACTCCTCGCCCGCCAGCCGTGCCGCGCGGGCAGCGGTCGTGCCGCCGGTCGCGGTCTCGTACGCGAGCAAGCCCTTCACCGAATTGAGCGTCGAGTGGACCGACGAGCGCGTCGACCCTTCGACCCACTCGCAGTTCCAGCCGCCGTCGGGCAGGCGGTGCTCGACGAACCACGCGGCGATGCCCTCGACGTCCGCGCCCAGCCAGAGCCCGTTCATGAGGGTCCACGCGTTGATGCAGCAGTCGACTTCGCCGCCCCAGTAGGGCAGGTCGTCGTACTCCCAGCGGCTGTGCTCGGCCAGCCGGGCGGCCGTGCCGGCCAGCACCGAGGCGTCGACGCCCCATTCACGCAGCGAGTTGAGCGTCCAGGTCGTGGCCGTCCAGGGCTGGGGCTCGTCGCCGCGGAAGCCCGCCGGGAAGAACGCGCCGCCCGCCCACTGGCCGTCCGGGTCCTGCAGCGCCAGCAGGCGGGCGCCGAAGCCCTCGGTCGCGACCCGCGCGCGGGTCGCTTCCCACGTCGACGGCGGCTCGCCCGCCAGGTCGCGCTCCACCTGCCAGCGCAGGGCCGGATCGGAGTCGCGCAACCAGGCAAGCAGGTCCACTACGCCCCCGTGACGCCGTCGATCGCTTCGCGGAGGAAGTCCGCGTGGCCGTTGTGCCGGGCGTACTCGTGGATCATGTGCAGCATGACGAGCCGCAAGGAGACGTCCTCGCCCCAGCGCGCCTGGTGGCCGGTGACGTCCAGCGACTCGGCCGCCTCTTCGATCTTGCGCGACTGCTCGACCTCGGCCTGCCAGGCTTCGAACGCCTCCGCGCGCGTCGACGAGCTCGCGTCGTAGGCGGCCTGGAAGTCGCCCTCGGCCGACCACCGCAGCGGGACGTCCTCGGCGTTGATCACCCGCCGGAACCAGGTGCGCTCCACTTCGGCCATGTGCCGCACCAGACCCAGCAGCGACAGCGTGGACGGCGGGCTCGACGCGCGGCGCAGGTCCTCGTCGGACAGTCCGTCGCACTTCATGGCGAGCGTGGCGCGGTGGAAGTCGAGGAACGTGCGCAGCATTTCGCGCTCGCCCCCGACCAGCGGTGGTTCGGGTCGTTCGGTGGTCACCGGACAGTGTCTATCACGCCCCGGAATGTCGTACCGGTGATTTAAGCTCGCCGACGTGGACTTGCCCGTGATGCCGCCGGTGCGGCCGATGCTCGCGAAAGCCGTGCACGAGGTGCCTCGTGACGCGGGGCTGCTCTACGAGCCCAAGTGGGACGGCTTCCGCTGCATCGTGTTCCGCGACGGCGACGAAATCGAGCTCGGCTCCCGCAACGACCGCCCGCTGACCCGGTACTTCCCGGAGCTGGTGGAGCTGCTGGCGGCCGCGCTGCCGCCGCGGTGCGTCGTGGACGGTGAGATCGTGCTGGTCACGCCGGCCGGGCTCGACTTCGAGACGTTGCAGCTGCGCCTGCACCCGGCGGCGTCGCGGGTGCGCAAGCTCGCCGAGGAGACGCCGGCCAGCTTCGTCGCCTTCGACCTGCTGGCCCTCGGCGACACCGACCTCACCGAGACGCCGTTCCGGGAGCGTCGCCGGCAGCTCGAAGCCATCCTGAAGACCGACGCCGAGGGGCTGCAGCGGGTCCACCTGACCCCGCTCAGCGACGACCCGGCGCAGGCGGAGGACTGGTTCACCCGGTTCGAGGGGGCGGGCTTCGACGGCGTCATGGCCAAGCCCGCCGACCTGCCTTATGAGCAGGACAAGCGGGTGATGCTGAAGGTCAAGCACGAGCGCACGGCCGACTGCGTGGTGACGGGCTTCCGCTGGCACAAGGACGGCGTCGGCGTGGGTTCGCTGCTGCTCGGCCTGTTCGACGACGAGGGCGTGCTGCACCACGTCGGCGTGGCGAGCAGCTTCACGAAGGCGCGGCGCGCCGAGCTGGTCGAGGAGCTGGCGCCGCTGCGGGAGAACGCGCTGGAAGGCCATCCTTGGCGCACCTGGGCGGAGTACGAGCCCGATCCGGCCCGCAAGCCGGGCGCGAACAGCCGGTGGGCGCCGCAGAAGGACTTGTCGTGGGAGGCGTTGCGTCCCGAGTGGGTGGCGGAAGTCCGTTACGAGCACCTGCAGGGCGGCCGGTTCCGCCACGGCGGGCGGCTGGTCCGGTTCCGGCCCGACCGCACGCCGGAGTCGTGCACGTACGCCCAGCTCGACGAGGCGCCGCCCGCCGAGCTCGCGAAGCTGTTCGGGGAGGCCCGATGAGTGAAGCGCTACTGCTCGACGTCGACGGCGTCGAAGTCAAGATCAGCAGCCCGGACAAGGTGTACTTCCCGGAACAGGGCCAGACGAAGCTCGACCTCGTCGAGTACTACCGCGCGATCGCCGGGCCGCTGCTGGCCCGGCTCGGCGGGCGCCCGCTGCTGCTGGAGCGCTACCCGGACGGCGCGGGCGGCAAGAACTGGTTCCAGAAGCGCGTGCCCAAAGGCGCGCCGTCGTGGCTGAGCACCACCGTCGTCTCGACCCCGAACGGCACCACGAGTGACGCATTGGTGGCGAAGGACCTCGCGCACATCCTGTGGGCGGTGAACCTCGGCTGCCTCGGCTTCCACGTCTGGCCTTACCTCGCGGACACCCCGGAGGTCACCGACGAGCTGCGCGTCGACCTCGACCCGTCGCCCGGCATCGGGTTCGACGAACTGCGCGAAGCGGCGGTGCTGACCAAGGAGTTCCTGGCCGAGCACGGCATCGAGGGCCACTTGAAGACGTCCGGTTCGCGTGGGCTGCACCTGTACGTCATGCTCGAACCGCACTGGGACAGCTTCCAGGTGCGGGCCGCGGCGGTCGCGCTGGCGCGGGCGCTGGAACGCCGGCACCCGGCCAAGATCACCGCGCAGTGGTGGAAGGAAGAGCGCGGCTCGCGTGTGTTCGTCGACTTCAACCAGAACGCGCCGCACAAGACGGTGTTCGGCACCTGGTGCGTGCGGCCGCGCGTCGGCGGCCAGGTGTCCACGCCGATCGGCTGGGACGAGCTCGACGGCGTCGAGCCGGACGCGTTCACGCTGAGCACCGTGCCGGCCCGCGTCGCCGAGCGCGGTGACCCGTGGGCGGGCGCGGGGGAGCGGCCGCAGTCGATCGCGCCGCTGCTGGAAATGTCCGAAGCAGACATGGCGAACGGGTTGATGGACGCGCCGTGGCCGCCGGTGTACCCGAAGATGCCGAACGAGCCGCCGCGGGTCGCGCCGAGCCGGGCGAAGAAGGCCTGAGGTGGCCACCGTCGCGGAGTGCCCGGCCGACGACGGGCTGCTGATCGCCCTGCTCACCGCGATGACGGCGGAGCTGGTCGTGGTCTACGACCTGCCGCCGGACGTGCGCCCGCGTCCGCTGGACCCGGCGAGCCGCTACCTCCTGGCCCGCGACGGCCCGCGGGCGATCGGCTGCTGCGCGGTCGAGCCGGTCGCGCCGGGCGTGTACGAGCTGAAGCGGATGTTCGTGGCGCCGGACCTCCGCGGCACGGGCGTGTCGAGCGCGCTGGTGGCGGAGTCCGAGCGGCTGGCCCGCAGCGACGGCGGCGTGCGGCTGCGGTTGGAGACGGGCGTGCGGCAGCCGGCGGCGATGCGGCTGTACGAACGCGCGGGCTACCGGCGGGTGCCGAACTTCCCACCGCACGAAACCGATCCGGAGTCGGTCTGCTACGAGAAGCAGCTCGCCTAGGCGGTCATCGGAGGCCCAGGTCGAGGCTGAGCTGGGTCACGTCTTCGGCCGCCGGGGCCAGCCGGACACCGGCCGGGGGCGCCGGCAGCGTCGCGACGCAGGCCGGGCACGGCGCGAGCTCCGACGTCGTCAGGTCGACCGGCTTCCAGCTGCGTGACTCGCGCTCACCACACGCCGAGCGGCGGTAGCGGAGATCGCCGGAGCGGGTCATGAGGTGCGCCAGGGGCACCTCTTCGGGCAGCACGCCGACCAGGTACCAGCGTGGTGCGCTCACCTCGGTGGTCGTCATGGCCGCCAGTCTCCGTCGCGGGTGGCGGAACCCGAGCGCATTTGCCGATCTTCGGCGTGGCGGCGCGCCTCAGGCTTCGTCGGGCAGGTAACGGAGGATGTGCAACATCCCGCGCTCGTCGACCACCGACGGGTCCGGCGCCACGCACGCCTCGAGGTCGGCGAGCAGAGCGCCGGAGTCGATGCCCGCGCCGATCAGCACCAGCTCGGTGCGCCGCGGCGGGCCGGCCGGCCAGGCCGACCGCTCGAGCTGCACGAACCCGCCGACCGTGTGCAGGTGGAAGCGCGAGCCGTCGCCGAAGTCCGCCTGCCCCTTCATCCGGTAGAGCCCGGCCGGCCGCCGCTCCAGCCAGTCGACGAACGCCCGCGGCGCCAGCGGTGTCCCGGCGGTGAAGGTGACCGTCTCGTAGCGGGCGTGCAGGTGCTCGGAGTGGTCGTCTTCGCGCAGGTCGTCGAACGACAGCTGGCCGACGCGCTCGCCGCGGGGCTCGGGGTCGAAGAAAAGCCGCGGGTCGACGCGGCCGTGCTCGGTCACCAGCAGCGGCCGGCCCGGCGCGAGCTCTTCGACGGTGGCGGTGACCTTGGCCAGCGCGTCGGCGGGCACCCGGTCGGCCTTGTTGAGCACCACGAGGTCGGCCAGCCGCAGGTGGTCGGCCAGTTCGGGGTGGCGCTCGCGGGCGGCGTCGAACTCGGCGGCGTCGACGACCTCGGCGAGGCCGCCGTAGCGGATGTCGGGGTTCTCGCTGGCGATCATCAGCCGGATCAGGTCGCGCGGCTCGGCGATCCCGCTGGCCTCGACGACGATGACGTCGATCCCGGCCTCCGGCGCCGAGAGCCGGCCCAGCATCGCGTCGAGCCCGCTCGCATCGACGGCGCAGCACAGGCACCCGTTGCCGAGCGAGACCATCGTGTCGACCTGGCCGGCGACGGCGAGCGCGTCGACGTTCACCTGGCCGAAGTCGTTGACCACGACGCCGACCCGGGCGCCCTCGCGGTTGGCGAGCAGGTGGTTGAGCAGCGTCGTCTTGCCCGCGCCGAGGAACCCGGCGACGAGGACCACGGGGATCCGGCTCACGAAACGTCCCTCCTCTGCCGATCACCGCGACTCTAACGCCGCGCCCGGGAGGCGCATACACGGGGGAGCGCGACCGGAGAAGACCGTTCGTCGAATGCCCACGAAAAGACGCAGACGCCTCGCGAAGAATGGATCTTGTCGATTCGAGAAGTCGTCGTGATCGACGGTGAGAAATGCGCTGCGCCATGTCCGAATGACGCTTGGTGACAGATTTTTCCGCCGGGTTTTCCCAGCGAGCGACGCATTTCCGGGTGGTCGCGGAAGTCGGTCATGAGCGAAGGATTGCGCCGCGGTGAGTGCGGTGTACGCTGCCCGGCCTGGCCGGAGATGCGGATTTCGCCCCCATCTCCGGCCTGACCCGTTGACGACGAACATCGGAGGAAACGTGGATCTTCGCGCCGGGACGCAGATCACGAATTCGGAGAGTGGGGGCGCGCGATGACGGTTACACCCGAGCGGGTGACACCGGCGGTGTCGCTGAACCACCAGCGCGTCTCGGGGGAGCAGGACGTCAATTCCGCGGAAGCGGAGGAATTCCTGGACTTGATGTTCGCCGAGGGCGCGGCCGAAGAGGGCGCGCGGTTCGAAACCCGGCTGGCGCGGGTCCGCGCGGAAATCGCGGAAACGGGCACCTACACCCACACCCCCGCGGAGCTCGCGTTCGGCGCGCGCGTCGCCTGGCGCAACTCGGCCCGCTGCATCGGCCGGCTGTACTGGAACAGCCTGCGGATCCGCGACCGGCGGAAGGCCGCCGGCGCGGCCGCGATCGCCGACGAATGCGTCACCCACCTGCGTCAGGCCACCCGCGCCGGCCGGATCCGCCCGACCATCACGATCTTCGCGCCCGACACCCCGGCCGCGCCGGGGCCGCGGATCCACAACGAGCAGCTGATTCGCTACGCCGGGTACCGCTTCGAAGACGGTTCCGTGCTCGGCGACCCGCGCCACGCCGAGTTCACCGAGCGGGTGCGAAGACTCGGCTGGCGCCCGCCGGAGCGAAGAGGCTCCTTCGACGTCCTCCCGTTGCTGGTCGAGGCGGTCCCCGGCGAGCCGCGGCTGTTCACCCTGCCCCCGGACGCCGTGCTGGAGGTCCCGCTGACCCACCCCGACCACCGCTGGTTCGCCGGGCTCGGACTGCGCTGGCACGCCGTGCCGGCGATCAGCAACATGCCGCTGGAGATCGGCGGCGTCACCTACCCCGCCGCGCCGTTCAACGGCTGGTACCTCGGCACCGAGATCGGCGCCCGGAACCTGGCCGACGAACAGCGCTACGACCTGCTGCCGGTCATCGCCGAGCTGATGGGCCTGGACACCGCGTCCGAGCGCACGCTGTGGCGCGACCGGGCGCTGGTGGAGCTGACGCTGGCGGTGCAGCACTCGTTCGACGCCGCCGGGGTGACGATGGCGGACCACCACACCGAGTCGCGGCGGTTCCTGTCCCACCTGGACCGCGAGGAGCGGGCCGGTCGCCGGTGCCCGGCCGACTGGAGCTGGCTCGTGCCGCCGCTCTCGGGCGGGCAGACCGCGGTGTTCCACCGGTACTACGACCCGCCGGATCCGGCGACCCGGCCGGCGTTCCTGTCACCGGACTGAGCCGCGGGGAGTGCACCGGGGCCCACGGAGAGCAACGTGCGAGCGCCCGTATGGCGGATCGTGCCCGGCCCATGGCGCAGTACCGCGCGGCAAGGCCGACAATGGGGGCATGACCGCAGTCCTCGTCGCCTACGCCGGGCGCCACGGCGGAACCCGGCAGATCGCCGAGGTCATCGCCGCCGAGCTCGGCGAAACCGGCTTGAGCGTGGACGTGCGCGACGCCGCCGACGTGGCCGGTGTCGCGCAGTACGGCGCGGTCGTCGTGGGCAGCGCCCTGTACTACCACCGGTGGCGGCCCGAGGCCGTCCGGTTCCTCGAGCGCAACGCCCGCGCGCTCGCCGAGCGTCCGGTGTGGTTGTTCCACAGCGGACCGTGCGGCCCTGGCGCGGCCACCCACCAGGTCAGCCTGCCGGCCAACGTGGCGCTGCTGGCCGCCCGCATCGACGCGGAGCGCACCGCCACCTTCGGCGGCCGGCTCGACCCGGCCACGGTCCGCGGCCTGATCCCGCGGCTGATGGCGTCCGGACAGCGCGCCGGCGACTTCCGCGACTGGGACCGGATCAAGGCGTGGGCGCGCGACGTCGGCCGTCGCGTCCGGACCCGCGTCGCGCTGTGACCCTTGCCCGTGCGGGGTCGTGGGTGCTAGACCAGCCCTGAGGTCTTCCGGTGAGAAACCGACGGGACGGGGCAAACGTGACGGATCGGCAAGCGGGGCCCACCCCAGCCAAGAAAGCGCTTACCGCGGATCAGCGCAACAGTTTCCTCGCGGCGCTGCTCGGCTGGAGCATGGACTCGTTCGACTACTTCCTGGTCGTGTTCGTCCTGGCGGACATCGCCAAGGACAAGTCGTTCGGCGCGACCGCGACGCAGCTGGCGTTCATCACCACCGCGACCCTCGTGATGCGCCCGGTCGGCGCCCTGCTGTTCGGCCTGTGGGCCGATCGGGTCGGCCGGCGGGTCCCGCTGATCGCCGACGTCCTGCTGTACTCGGTGGCCGGCCTGCTCTGCGCGTTCGCGCCGAACTTCACCGTGCTGCTGGTCCTGCGGTTCGTCTACGGCGTCGGCATGGGCGGCGAGTGGGGCCTCGGCGCCGCGCTGGCCATGGAGAAGATCCCGGTGGCGCGCCGCGGGTTCTTCTCCGGCCTGCTGCAGGTCGGCTATTCGATCGGGTACCTGCTCGCCGCGCTGGCCTACCTGCTGTTCCACTCGGCGCTGGGCCTCGAATGGCGCTGGATCTTCGTGCTCAGCATCTTCCCGGCGCTGATCAGCCTGCTGATCCGGGCGCGCGTGCGGGAGTCCGAGGTCTGGGAGGCCACCCGCGAGAAGCTGCGCGTGACCCGGACGTCGGTCAAGGACGTGCTGCTCAACGGCAAGGTGATCCGCCGCTTCGGCTACCTGATCCTGCTGATGACCGCGTTCAACTGGATGAGCCACGGCACCCAGGACGTCTACCCGAGCTTCCTGAAGGCCCACGAGAACGGCGGCGCCGGGCTCAGCGCGACGACGAGCACGTGGATCGCGGTCCTCTACAACGTCGGCGCGATCATCGGCGGCCTGACGTTCGGCACGCTGTCCGAACGCCTCGGCCGCCGCCGGACCATCGTCACCGCGGCGGTGCTGGGCCTGCCGGTGATCCCGATCTTCGCGTTCGACCACGGCGCCGGGATGCTCGCGCTGGGCTCGTTCCTGATGCAGGTCATGGTGCAGGGCGCGTGGGGCGTGATCCCGGCGCACCTGACGGAGATGTCCCCGGACGCGATCCGCGGCTTCTACCCGGGCGTGACCTACCAGCTGGGCAACCTGCTGGCCGCGCTGAACCTGCCGATCCAGCAGGCCATCGCCGAGTCGCACGGGTACACCTCGGCACTGCTGTGGACGGTGGTGCCCGGCCTGGTGCTGGTGGCCGTGCTGACCGCGATCGGCAAGGAGGCCAAGGGGATCAGGTTCGGCGAGTCGGCGGTCGCGACGGCGCCGGCGGGCGCGAACTAGCGATCGCCCGGGTCACCGGGACGTCTTAAGCCGCTCCAGCAGTTCCAGCCACTCGATCGCCTCGCCAATCGTGGCGTGGATCGGCAGGGCGGTTTCGAGCCCCAGCGCGTCGACCGCCCGGCGGACGACCGGGGCGCAGCCGACGATCGCGAACGGGACACCCGCCTCCCGCGCGTCGGCGGTCGCCTCCAGCAGCACCGCCAGGCCGCGGGCCGAGCAGTGCGCGGTGCCGGTGAGGTCCAGCAGCAGGAGCCGCGGGGCCAGCCCGACCTCTTCGGTGAGCTGCTGGCGCAGCCGCCGGCTGCCGGAGAGGTCGATCTCGCCGCCGACGGTCAGGACGGTCGTCTCGGCGGTGGCCGTCACCACCATCCCCATCACCGGCGGCGGCTCGAGCTCGCCGTCCAGGCTCGCGTAGTGGCGGGCCATCAGCGCGTCGATGTCGAGCCCGGGCGGGTACGGGGTCGAGTCGATCTTCCGGGCCCAGGCACGCAACGCCGCCAGCACCTCGCGGTGCCGTTCGTCGTCCTCGGGCCAGGCCATGCTGGTTACATCGCTCGCGGGGGTCGCGGCGCAACAGTGGCGTCACCCACGTGGCCCATCAGAGCCGGGCCAGCCACGGGTGGTGGGGGGAACAGGCGGTGCGCACGGCCTCGGCCAGCCACTTCCGCTGGGCGGGGCGAAGGCTCCCGACGACCTCCCGGAAGTCCGTTTCGTCCTTCTCGCGGGTGTTCACGGCCTTGGCGAAGAGCTGGATTTCGGCGCGCAGGCAGGGGATCTCGCCGACGACGACGCCCAGCTCCGCGACCGGGCGGCGCACCGCCGGATCGCGGCGGGAGACCCACTCGGCGCCCTCGGTTTCGTCGAGCATGACCTGCACGCGCCACGGCGCGCCGGCCGAGGGCCGGCACCAGACGTCCTGCACCGCGGGGCCGAGGACCTCGCCGGGCGCCCACGGCCGCAGCGTGCCCGGCGGGTCGGCCGCCCACCACTCCCAGCCCGCCAGCGCGTCCTGCACCGCGAGCTGGTCCCGGCGCAGCACGAGGACGTCGATGTCGTCGTGCGACCGCCACGACCGCCCGGCGACGAGCTCCAGCGCGTACCCGCCGGCGATCCACCACGGCACGCCGACCGGCTCGAAGAGCGCGCGGACCTCGTCCGGCGTCGCCGGGTCCCAGGCGGTCACGGCGCCTCCGGCCCCACGGTGCGAACGACGCCGAGCGCGGACCGTCCCATGGGCCGAGTCTACGAGGCCGGGCCGGCTTCTGACGGCCACGCCGTCCGGGGAGTGCGGGTGGGACCCGGCCCGGGGGCGGGTCCCACCCGTCGGCGTCAGCCGCAGTGCTCGAACCCGCTGGTGTAGGCCACGCCACCGGCCGAGCCACCCCACTTCACGCACTTGTCCGCCGCCTTCGCCGCGACCGGGCCGGCGAAGTAGGAGAACGCGCCGGCGTCGGTGGCCCGCGTCGCGCCTTCGACCTCCAGGAAGGCCGAGGTCTGCGTCGGCGAGCCCGCCGAGGCGCTCTTCATCGTGCTGACGCAGTTCTGCCCGTTCGAAGCGTTGTAGGACAGGTAAACCGTGCCCGCCGAGCCGAGCGCCTGCTGGTCGATCACGCTGTAGCCACCACCGCAGGCGGGGGCCCCGAGCGCGGCTTCGGACACCGTGGCGTAGCGGATCGTGTCGTTGGCGTGGAACTCCGGGCCGGCCTCGAACAGCACGCCGACCGACGCCTGCGACAGCTGCACCATGTCCGAATAGGCCGCGTCCTGGCCCCAGACGAGCAGGCTGGCGCCGGTGCCCGTCCAGTTGCCGCCCTCGTCGAAGGACGAGTGCACCCGCAGCTCCTTGCGACGGTCGCAAGTGGACGGTGCGGCGAAGACGATCCGGTCGTACTTGCCGCCGGTGTCGGTGGCGCTCATCCGCGCCGTCGAGCCCTGCACGGTCGGGGCGACCAGGTCGCCGGCGAAGGCGAACTTCGAGCTGAACGTCGCGCCGCCGTCGGAGCTGATCGCGAAGGCGCGGTTGCGGGTTCCGTCGGCCAGGCACTTGTTCGCGTCGTTGGCCTGGTTGCGGGCGGCGGCGTAGACGCGGCCGTCGGCCAGCTCGGTGACGCTGATCTCCTGCGGGTTGATCGCCGTGGTCGGCGTGTCGGTGGCGCCGCGGTGCCAGGTGCTGCCGTTGTCGTCGCTGTAGACCAGGGCACCGGTGTTCTTGCCGCCGGTCGTCCAGCTCACGCCGGCGACGAGGCGGCCGGCGTGCGCGCCGCGGGTCAGCACGATCCCGTGCGACGGGCCGGTGGCGAGCCAGCCGGGCGCGCTCGCGAAGCCCAGTTCGGTGGTCAGCACGCGCGGCGCGCCCCACGTCTTCCCGTTGTCCTCGCTGATCGACACGCGCGGGATCCGGCCGCACGCGGGGTTGGTGTAGCACTGCATGGTCGACAGCAGCACGACCCGGTTGCTGCCGGGGATGACGATCGGCGCCGGGTTGCCCTTGGTGTCACCGTTGGCCTTGATGACGGTCTGCAGCGCGCTCCACGTCTTGCCGCCGTCGGTGGAGCGCTTCAGCACGAGGTCGATCTCGCCGAGGTCGGCGCAGTTCGCGGCGCCGCCGTTGCGGCCTTCGGCGAAGGCGAGCAGCGCGCCGTCGTTCGCCTTGACGATGGTGGGGATGCGGTAGCAGTCGTGGCCCTCGGTGTTCTTGGTGAACACCAACGTGCTCGCGACGTCGGCCTGCGCGGTGGCGGCGCCGACGGCCGCGGGGACGGCGAGGGCGGCACACCCCAGCAGTCCGGCCAGCAGGCCGCTGGCGATCCGGGTGATCTTCACGGTTCTCCCTACGGTTCATTCTACGTCCTACGTCTCGGCGACAGCGTCGACGCGGTCCGTACAAGACCCGTACAACCCGGCGTATAACGCCCTATACCTGTCCGGTAGGGAAATTTCAGGTGAACAGGGTCAGGGTGGTGAACCCGGTCGCCAGCACGAGAAGCGTCGACAGGAGACCCAGGAGCAGGGCCCGGCCACCGCCGCGCAGCAGCGGCCCGAGCCGGACCGCGCAGCCGAGCCCGAACAACGCGCCGGCGAGCAGGAGCGTCGAGGCGGTCTTCGCGACGTCGAGCGCGAACGCCGGGACGAGCCCGGTGCTGCGGACCGCGACCATCGCCAGGAACCCGAGGACGAACAGTGGCACCAGCGGCGCGGACCCGCCGCGGCGGCCGCGTTCGGTGGCGCCGACGATCGCGACCACCGGGGCGAGCAGGACCACGCGGCTCAGCTTCACCACGATCGCGACCGCGACCGCGGCGGCGCCCGCCGGCCCGGCCGCCGCGACGACCTGGGCGACCTCGTGCACCGAGATGCCGGCCCAGCTGCCGGTCCGCGTCGCGTCCAGGCCGAGGAGGTGGGCGAGCAGGGGGAGCACACCGAGGGCGAGGCTGCCGTAGCAGGTGACGAGCGCGACCGCCGTGGCGACGTCTTCGTCGTCCCGCTCGACCACGCCCTCCATGGCCGCGATCGCCGACGCGCCGCAGATCGAGAAGCCGGTGGCGACCAGCAGGGCGAGGCCGCGCGGCACGCGGACCAGGCGGCCGAGGCCGACGGTGCCGAGGAAGGTGACGGTGACCGTCAGCACCACGGCGGCGAGGGTGCCGGCGCCGAGCGCGACGACCGTCGGGAGGGCGAGCTGGAGGCCGAGCAGGACGACGCCCGCGCGCAGCAGGCGTTTCGTGAGCCGCGCGATGGCCTGGCGGTGCTCGTCGGTGAGCAGCGGCGTGCTGCCCACGACGATGCCGAGCACGACCGCGACGGTCAGGGCGCCCGCGACCGGCCACACCGAACTCAGCGCGTACGCCGCGGCGACGCCGAGCCCCGTGATCGCGAGCCCGGACGTCTTCGCCGCTGTCAGTGCCATGCTTCCAGCATCGGTCCGGCGGCGCGTGCGCGGTAGCCGTCGGTCCGCTGGGAGGTCATAGACTCAGGCTATGACCGGACCGGATCTGGATTCCCTGCGCCTGCTGGTGCTCGTCGACGACCTCGGCAGCATCGGGCAGGCGGCGACGGCGCTGGGCATCGCCCAGCCGTCGGCGAGCAAGCGCTTGTCCACTTTGGAGAGACAATTGGGACTGTCCCTGGTGGACCGCACCCGGCGGGGCTCGGCGCTGACCCCGGACGGCCGGGTGATCGCGGGCTGGGCCCATCGCGTGCTGACCGAAGTGGACGGTCTGCGCACGGGCGCGGAGGCCCTGCGCACCCAGCGCGGCGCACGCCTGCGGGTGGCGGCGAGCATGACGCTGGCCGAGCACTTCGTCCCGGCGTGGATCGGCGAGGTCAAGCGGACCGGGCCGGACACGTACGTGGGGCTCGAGGTGGTGAACTCCGAGCACGTGGCCGAGCTGGTCGCCGACGGCCGCGTGGACCTGGGCTTCGTGGAGTCGCCGGGGCCGTGGCCGGGCCTGAGCACCCGCCGGGTGGCCACGGATCGGCTCGTGGTGGTGGTCCCGGCGGGCCACAAGTGGGCCGGTCGCCGCCGCCCGCTGTCGGCGGCCGAGCTGGCGGACACGCCGCTGGTGGTGCGGGAGCCGGGGTCGGGAACGCGCGAGACGGTGGAGGCGGCCCTGCGCCGGGCGGGGGCCGGAGGGGTGAAGCCGCTGCTGGAGCTGGGGTCGGCTTCGGCCGTGCGGAACGCGGTGATCGCGGGCGCGGGACCGGCGGTGATCAGCGAGCTGGACGTGGTCCGCGAGGTCGCGGGGCGGCGGTTGGTGCCGGTGGCGGTGGCGGGGGTCGAGCTGGGCCGGGTGCTGCGGGCAGTGTGGCCGGCGGGGAGACGGCTGGCCGGGCCGGCGGCGGAGCTGCTGACGCTGGCGGTGAAGTCCGGCGCGGCTTGAGGGGGAGTGCGCTCTGAGCTGGGAGGTTGCCGGCGATCCAACGGCGATATATCGTCGAAGTGTCGGCGATACGGCTAGCGAAGGAGACAGTCATGGAGATGAGCGCTGGAGCACGACACATGTTCGGCGGGTTCGGCGGCGGGCCGGGCCACTTCGGCCACGGTGGCCACCACGGTCCGGGCGGTCACGGGCACCCCGGCTTCGAGCACGGGCCCGGCCCGCACACCCACCCTGGCCACCCGGGCTTCGGGCACGGCCCGGGCGACCATTCCGACCATGGCCCGGGCGAACGCCCCGACCACGACTTCCCCGGTCGCGAGGACTGGGACGGCGGCCCCGACCTGGCCCGCGGCGGCTTCCCCCCACCTCCGCCGCACCCACCGCAACCCCCGGGCGCACCAGGCTTCCCGGGCGGCCCAGGCTCCTTCGGCGGCCCCGGTGGCTGGTTCGGCGGCGCCGGCGCCTGGCAGCGCGTCCAGGAGTTCCGCGGTGGCGGCCGCGGCCCCAGCCGTCCGGTGCGGCCCGCCGTGCTCGCCTTGCTCGCCGAGGAGCCCCGGCACGGCTACCAGCTCATGCAGGAGATCCGCCGCCGGACCAACGAGCGGTGGCGGCCCAGTCCCGGGTCCGTCTACCCGATCCTGCAGCAGCTCGAGGACGAGGGCCTCGTCCGCACCGCCGAGACCGGCGGCCGCCGGGTGGCCGAGCTCACCGAGGCCGGGCGGGAGCACGTCGCCGGGCGGGAAGCCGAGTTCGCCGCCCTCTGGGCCGAGCCCGACGAGGCGCCGAACGCCGATCGGTTCGCCGCCCTGTGGCATGCGCTCGGGGAGCTTTCCGGCGCCGCCGCGCAGGTCGGGCACAGCGGCACCGAGGCGCAGGTCGCCGAGGTGAAGAAGATCCTCGCCGACGCCCGGCGGCGCGTCTACGCCGTGCTGGCCGACGCCGGGCTCGAGGACGAGGACTGACCGCCGCGGGCGGATCGTCCACATCGGACGGTCTGCCCGGGCGGGTAAGCTCGGGTCGCATGGAAGAAGCGGACTTCGCGGCGCACCTCACGGCCACCATGACCGGCAGCGCGCTCACCATGCTGATCGGGCTCGGCCACCGCACCGGACTGCTCGAAGCGGCGGCTCGCGGGCCTGCCACCAGCGCCGGCCTCGCCGAGCGCGCCGGCTTGCAGGAGCGGTACGTCCGCGAGTGGCTCGGCGCGATGGTCACCGGCGGCATCTTCACCCTCGACGCCGGGGAGTACACCTTCCCGCCCGAGCACGCGAAGTTCCTCCTCGGTGACACGGCGGCGAACCTGATGCCGTCCCTGCTCACCCTCTCCGCGTTCACCGGCATCCTGCCCGACCTCGAACGCGCCTTCGCCGCGGGCGGTGGCGTCCCGCGGGCGGCGTACGGGCCGTACCTGGAGACGCTCGGCGCGAAGACCGGCGACAGCTGGAAGCACATCTACCGCGAACACCTGGTGGACGGCTTCTTCGGCGCGGTCCCCGGCCTCACCGAACGCTTGACGGCCGGCGCGCGCGTGCTCGACCTGGGCTGCGGCGCCGGCAACGCGATCGCCGTCGCCGCCCGCGCGTTCCCCGCGTCGCGGTTCACCGGCATCGACATCAACGAACGGGTCATCGACCAGGCGAAGGAGACCACGAGCGGGCTCCCGAACGTCGAGTTCGCCGTCGGGGACGCCGCCGAGCTGACCGGCGACTACGACGTCATCACCGCCTTCGACGCCGTCCACGACCAGGACCGGCCCGACGTCGTGCTGCGGCGCGTCCACGGCGCGCTCCGCGAAGACGGCCTGTTCTTCATGGTGGACACGAACTTCTCCAGCGACGTCGCGAAGAACGTCGGCAACCCGCTCGCCGCGCTGTGCTACTCGATCAGCCTGATGTACTGCACGACGACGTCGCTGGCCGAGGGCGGCGCCGCGCTCGGGGCCATGTGGGGCACCGAAACCGCGCGGGAAATGCTCGCGGACGCGGGGTTCCGGCACGTCGACGTGCTGGAGTCCCCGCGTCCGCAGAACTGCGTCTACGCCTGCCGTCCCTGACTCACTGCTGGTACGGCGCCGCCGCGGCCTTCGCGGCGGTGATGAACGCGCCCTTGTTCTTCGGCCAGAACGTGCTGTCGACGCAGGTGTAGCGCGGCAGGAACCCGCCGCACGTGCCGCTCGAGCCGCCGACCTCGAACGTCACGCTGGCGACGCCGAGCGTGCCGTAGGTGAAGTCGTCGGTGGTGCCGCTCGTGTCGTAGCCGACGGTTTCCTCGTTGGTGCCGACGAGGTAGCCGTTCGACGCCGCGTACTTCGCGCCCAGCTTGCGGTACTGCGCGTCGTTGGGCGAGGTCGCCTGCGTGAAGCCCCACGGGATGATGATGTCGTTGCCGTAGCTGTGCAGCGTGATCATCGTGCCCTTGGCCGTCGACGGCGCGGGGTCGTTGTTCCCGGTGCCGCGCTGGTCCGGGAAGATCGCGCGGGCCAGCTTCTCCAGCGCCTGCGTCTCGGGCTCGGAGCCGGCGCTCACGCCCTGGTAGGTCTCGGCGCAGGCGGAGTTCGAGTCGCCGCCCCATTTGAACGTAGAGTTGCGGTTGAGGTCGATGCCGATGTTCGTGCCGGTGCAGCCGCCGCGGCTGTTGTTCGCGTTCTTGCGCTGCAGCTTCGGCGAGTTCCCGCCCGAGGCGACGATGTCGACGCCGTCCGGGTTGGAGATCGGCACCACCCACACCTCGGTGGTGTCCAAGATGGACTTCGCGGTGGCGTCGGTGGCGTAGCCGTCGGCGAGGTAGTCGATCCAGCGCCAGGCGAGCTCGCCGGTGGACAGCTCACGCGCGTGGATCTGGGCCATCATGAAGAACTTCGGCTTCGGCGACGTCGTCGAGAGCGTGCAGTCGCCGGCCTGCTTCTTCGTCAGGCAGATGGCCTGCAGGTCGTGCCCGCCGGTGCCCTTCGTCTTCTTCCACGACTGGCCGATCGTGTACTTGGTGGCCAGGTCGGGGTGCGCGGCCGCGACGGCGGTGAGGTGGTTCTCGTGCGCGGTGACCGTGCGGTACCCGCCGTAGAAGGTGTCCGCGGCCAGGGAGTTCGCCTGCGCGGGCAGTTCCTTGTAGACGGTGTCGAAGAAGGCCGGCCGGAAGCCGCGCGCACGCAGTTGCTCGGCCACCGCCTGCCCGCCGACGACGTACGCGGCGCCCGCGTCCCCTTCTTCGACGTCGAAGCCGGCCGCGGCGAGCGCCTGCGCCTGGGCGGCGGTGGCCGGGACGCGCCAGAACACCGGCGTGTCGGCGGGCTGCGCGGCGGCGGTGCCGCCGAGCAGCGCGGACAGCACGACCCCGGTCGCCGCCAGGGCGAGCCGGGACAGGGACTTTGACGCCATCGGGGACTCCTCAAGGCCGCACGGATGGGCGATCCGGTCCGGGCTCTGGGTGATCGGACCGGCACGCACAGTGTGTCGGCGGGGACAAACCCGGCACACCCCCGAAAGTCGCGAAAAGCCCCGGGCCGGCCCCCTCACTATGCTCGGCGGTGGTCAGACCGAACTTTTCACGGGAGCGCTGCATGCCGATCCACGACCTCGTCTTCCGGGGGCGACACCTCACCAGCGATCACGCGATGGTGATGGCGATCGTCAACCGGACCCCGGACTCGTTCTACGACAACGGGGTGACCTACGAGGAGGACCGGGCGCACGCGGCGATCGGCAAGGCGATCGAGGACGGCGCCGTCGTGATCGACATCGGCGGCGTGCCGGCCAGCCCCGGCCCCGAGGTCACGGTCGCGGAGGAGATCACCCGCGTGGTGCCGACCGTGGAGTGGATTCGCGCGGAGTTCCCCGACGTCGTGATCAGCGTCGACACCTACCGCGCCGAGGTCGCCGACGCGGTGTGCCGGGCCGGCGCGGACCTGATCAACGACAACTGGGCCGCCTACGAGCCGGAGATCCTCGATGTCGCCGCGCAGTACGGCGCGGGCTACATCTGCGCGCACGTCGACGGCCTCGACCCGCGCACCGACCCGGTGAAGCCGCAGTACGACGACGTCGTCGCCGCGGTGGTCAAGGACACCACCGAGCTCGCCGAGCGGGCGGTCGCCAAGGGCGTCCCGCGCGAGGGCATCATGATCGACCCCTGCATCGACTTCTCCAAGAACACCTACCAGTCGCTGGAGGTCCTGCGGAACGTCGACAAGCTGGTGGCCACCGGGTGGCCGGTGCTGATGGCGCTGTCCAACAAGGGCGTGGTCGGCGAGACGCTCGACGTCGGCATGGACGACCGGGTCACCGGGACCCTCGCGGCGACGGCGCTCGCGGCCGCGCAGGGGGCCGCGATGTTCCGTGCGCACCAGGTCCGCCAGACGCGGCACACGGTCGAGATGATCGCCAGCATCGTGGGCACGCGGCCGCCGAAGAACGCGGTGCGGTGGCTGTGATCCGGCAGATCTGGCCGCCCGAGGACGGCCGCGAGCTGGACCTGGCGGAGCTCGAAGACCTGTACCGCTTTCCCGACGTCGCGAAGTGGCTGGTCGTCAACTTCGTGTCGAGCACGGACGGCGCGATCACGGTCGGCGGCCGGTCGCGGCCGCTGTCGACCGCTCCCGACCGGGTGGTGTTCAAGCTGGGCAGCGACCTGGCCGACGTCGTCCTGCTCGGCGCCGGGACGGCGGTGATCGAGGAGTTCGACGGCGTCCACCCGGGCAAGGAGACCGCGGACCGCCGACGGCGGCACGGCCTGGAGCCGATTCCGCCGATCGCGGTGGTGACAACGGGGGCGAGCCTGCCGCCGAGCGCACCGGTGCTCACCGAGGCCGCGGTCCCGACGCTCGTCATCACGAGCGAGCGCGCGCCGCGGGACCTGCGCGAAGCGTGGAAGTCGGCCGGGGCGGAGGTGATCGTCGCGGGCGAGGACGAGGTGGCACTCGACCTCGCGGTGGCGGCCTTGACCGAGCGCGGCTTGCGGCGGATCGACTGCGAGGGCGGGCCTCGGCTGTTCGCGTCGCTGGCCGAGGCCGGGCTGGTCGACGAGTTCCGGCTGACGGTCGCGCCCTTCCTCGTGGCGGGCACGGCGGACCGCGCGGCGGTCGGCGGCGCGTTCGACCCGGTGGAGCTGGCGCTGGCCACCGTCCTGACCGACGGGGCGAGCCTGCTGACGCGTTATCTGGCGCCATGACGGACGCCCCTGGCAGAGTGAACCCCCGTGGGGGATCCGTGGGCTGACGCCGGGCTGGACCGGGACACCGTTCTCGAGGACTTTCTGGGCCGCTGGGAGGACGACCGGCGGACCGCGGGCTCGCGGGCGGAGGCGGACCGCCGGTTCCGCGGTTTCCTGTGGGGCGAGGTCGCGGCCGCGGTCTCGGCCGACGACCACGCCTTCCTGGTGTTCGAGCTGGCCATGGGCCTCGCCGAGCGGGAGCGGCCGGCCGACGCGTTCCTCCTGTTCTCCTGGCTCGCCGAGGCGTACGCGGGGCACCGGGACGAGCTCGTCGCCTGGCGCGTGATCATGGGGCTGACCGACGACTGCGTCGCGATCGCGATGCACTACCGCACGGCGGAGGCCAACGCCGCGGCACGGCAGGTGATCCGGCTGGTGCTCGACCACGTCGGCCCGCCCGGCCGGGTCCGGGTCGACCGGGCGGCCGTCCGCGCGCTCGTCCAGCTCGCCCACCTGCGTGGCGGACCGGGGGCGCCGGAGGAGAACGAGATCGCCGAGGTCGCGCGGCTGTGGGCCGAGGTCGCCGAACGCTGGGCGGCCAGCACCGATCCCGAGGTACGCGAACGCGCCGCGCAGGGGTGGGTCAACCGGGGTTTCGTCGCCCTGCAAGGCGGTGACGAAGCCGGCGCGCGGCGGATGTTCGCGGAGGTGCTCGCTCGCTTCGGCGCCGACCCGGCCGCCACCGAGCAGCTGCACGGGTACGTCGTGATCGCCGGGCACGCCGGTGACATCCTGGACCGGCTGGTGATCGACGGCCCCGAGTTCCGGCTGGACTTCCTGGAGCGGCAACGCCGGTTCTTCCCGGACAGCGGCATGGACGCCGTGGTGGAGTTCGCCCGGAGCACGCACGTGCGCTCCGTCGGCGCCGTCCGCAGCTGGGTCTGCTCGGGCGAACCGTTCGTCCTGCTGCTGCGCAACTACGACCTCACCGAGCGCAGCGGCGTCGCGCCCGACTGGTTCGTCGAGCCGGGGGAGCCCGACCACCTGCAGGTCATGCACCACGCGAAGGCCGAGAAGGCACTGATGGAGCTCGCCGGCGGCGTCCCGCTGGTGCAGGTGGCCAGCACCACCGCCGGGGAGCTGGAACTGGCCCAGTACGGCCAGTTCACCGTGTCGAACCGGTTGTACCTGCCCGACGCGACCTGGTTCGCGACGGTGTCCCGGCTGATCGCCGTCGCGGCGCAGGTGATCGTGTGGGCGAACGAGCTGACGCCGTCGCTCGAGCGGGAACTCGCCGAACTGGCCGCCCACCGCCGGACCGAAGACACGCTGGTCGTGGTGGAACCACCCGACGCCGGGCTCCCGATCTTCCTACCGCGCTCGGACCGGCCTCCGCTCACCGCGGACCACCCCGTGCTGGCGGCGTTCCCGCACCGGGTGGCCGCCGCGGACTTCGCCGGTCTCGGCGTCGCCGAGTGGCCGGCGATGCTGGGTGTGGTCGAGCGGCTGCGCGGGGCGGGTGAAGAGCCGGTCCCGGAGCGGCTGGCCCGGATCCGGTCCCGGCTGGACGCCACTCGCTGAGACCCGTCGTGAGTGTTGCGGGGGGGGGTAAAACCCCCCCAAACAACACAAAACCGCCCTACGT
>NZ_JAMXQV010000006.1 GCF_024703995.1 Amycolatopsis iheyensis
CGGGGTGGCCCCACCGCGTTTCGACCGGTGGTGTGTTTTCGGGGGGTTCCAACCCCCCCGCAACACTCACGACAGCGTCAGTCCTTCAGGCCGTGCTCGATGGCCTCGATGATGCGCGGCCGCAGCTCCGCGGTGCTGATGATCGCGTCCACCGAGCCGACCTCGACCGCGCGCCGGATGCTGTGCACCTTGTCGAACTCCGCCGCGATCTCGCTGACCTTCTCCGCGCGGACCGACGACTGGACCTCCGCCAGCTTGGCGCTGAGCGCGGCCCGCTCGGCCGCGTCGGCCGCCGTGACCTGGTTCTGCAGTTCCAGCACGCGCGGGTCGTTCGCCGTGCGCTTGGCCACGTCGCCGGCGAACACCACCGCCGCCGCCGGGGCGCCGCCCAGCACCGAGGCGAACGAGCCGTCGACGGCCAGCACCGTCATGTTCGGGTTGAGCGCCTTGGAGAACACCACGAACGCGCCGCCGTGGTAACGCGAGATCACGGTGAACACGATCGGGCCGCGGAAGTTGACGATCGCCCGGCCGATTTCCGCGCCGTACTCCAATTGCAGCTTGCGCAGTGACTCCGGCGAGCCGTCGAAGCCCGAGAGGTTCGCCAGCACCACCAGCGGCCGGTTGCCCGACGCCGCGTTGATCGCCCGCGCCGTCTTCTTCGACGACCGCGGGAACAGCGTGCCCGCGGTGTAGGTGTCGGGGCCGTCGGTGGGCGGGAAGCCGCGGCGGGGCACCGAACGCGACTCGATGCCGACCAGGCAGACCGGCCGCCCGCCGATGTGCACGTCCTGCACCGCGGCGGTGTCCGCGTCGGCCATGCCCGCCCAGCGCTCGAGCACCGGGTGGTCCTGGTCGGACAGCGCGCGCATCACCGTGCGGATGTCGAACGGCTTCTTGCGGTCCGGGTTGTGCTCGGCCGAGAAGATCTGGCCGACCGTGGTGAAGTCGCTGCCGACGACCGCGTGCGGGAACGCCGAGACGTCGCGGTCGACCGGGTCGTCCGTGCCCACCTTGCGCGGCCCGGCCTCGCCCGGCACGACGTAGGTGTGGTCGTAGTACGACATCAGCACGGCGCGTGCGGCCGCCAGGTTCGGCGCCCAGTACTGGGCCTGGCCGTTCGGGCCCATGACGCGGTCGTAGCCGCCGATGCCGTAGTTGTCCTCGGCCGACACGCCGCCGGAGAAGTCCAGCGCCTGCTTGCCGGTGAGCACCATCGCCGAGTCCGGCGTCATGATCAGGACGCCCTTGGTGTGCATGAGCATCGTGGCTTCGGCGTTCCAGTACGGCTGGGCGCCGACGTTGATGCCGTTGACGACGATGTTGATCTCGCCGCCGTCCTGGGTGAACGTGACGATCCGCTTGAGCGCCGCGGCGACCCAGTCCATGTTCTCGGTGCCCGAGGACATCGAGATCCGCGCGCCCGAGGAGAGCGCGAACCACTCCAGCGGGACGCGCATCCGCTCGGCCAGGTCGAGGGCCGCGATCACGCGCGAGCACTCCGGCTCCGACAGCGCGCCCAGCGACTTCGTCGGGTCGCCGAGCAGGACGACCCGCGTGACGCCTTCGGGGTGCCGCTCGGTCGGCGTCGTCACGACACCGGCGACGATCGCCGCGCTGTTCTGGCCCTTCGGCCGGTCCACCGGGACCAGGCCGCCCTCGGCGTCGAAGTCGTGCTCGACGAAGGAGCCGCTGGTGCCGGCGAGCAGGTCGGTCAGCTCGTACGGGTAGACGTTGCCGCGCCGCGCCGCGCGCAGCACCTTCAGGCGGTAGTCGTCCAGCGGCCGGACCGGCTCGGTCGAGGGCGGCCCGACGTGCAGCCGCGCGCCGTGCCCGGCGTCGAAGGTGATGCGGGCGGCGATCTCGGTCAGCTTGCCCGCGTCGGTGCGCCGCCGGCCCAGGAACTGGACCTCCTCCAGGCCCGCGCCGACCGAAGTCGGCAGGATGCGCTGGACCAGGGTGTTCAGCTCGTCGGTGGTCAGCTCCGTCTGCGGCCAGACGTACATCATGATCCGGTTGGTGTCGAACCGCTTGTTCTGCGGCCGCAGCGCCTGGATGTTCCGGATCGCGTCGAGGCACGCGGTGACGGCGTCCTCGAGCGCGGGCAGGGCGACCAGCCGGCCGTCGGCCTCGCGCAGCGGGGTCAGGTCGCGGACCTGGCCCATCGCGATCAGCCGCTCGTCGGCCGGGTTGGTCTTCGCCACGGCCTTGAACAGGTAGATCTCCTCGTCCGCCGACGGCAGGCGGGTGAGGTCGAACTCGTGCAGCCGCTCCAGCTGCAGCCGCTGCGCGATCTGCGGGTGCAGGCCGCGGATCAGCCTGTCCTCGGTGAAGCCCGCGCCTTCGCGGCGGAAGGTGAAGTGGTGGTGCATCACCGCGCCGCCGGTGCCGGCCACGGTGACCACGATCCGGCGGACACTCGCCGGCGGCGCGTGCTCGGCCAGCAGCGCGGCGAGCCGCTCGGCGGTCGCGTCCGCGTCCGGCTGGTCCTCCCAGCGCAGGTACAGGTCGGCGACGACGCCCTCGGTGGCCACCTCGCCGAGCGCGTCCAGCGCGTTGGGCAGGGCCGCGAAGTCGACGGCGGTGGTGACCAGCGGCAGCACGCCGTCGGGGGCGTTGAGCTCGGCGGTCAGCCAGCGGCAGCCCCCGGCGTCGCGCACCGTGACGCCGGACAGCCGGCGGTTGCCGTAGTAGCGGCGGGTCAGGACCTCCAGCAGCGGCGCGTGGTCGCGGCCGGGCCGGCCGATGCGCTGCCCGATCAGCCGGACCAGCGGCTGCGAGCCGGTGATCATGGCCTGGATCCGCTCGGCGCGGTCGGCGGCGTCCGGGTGCTGGTCGAGGTAGCGCAGCTCGGTGCGGACCGCGGCGTACACCTCGGCGCGGTGCCGGCGCAGCAGCGGCTGGGCGAACCAGCGGAAGACCACGCCGCGGGCCAGGTCCGACACCGCGGGGAAGCGCACCTGCGTGGCTTCGATCAGGTGCTCCAGGGTGAGCCCGGCACGCTCGCTGAGCGACTCGACCGGCGGCGCCCCGGCCAGCCACTGGCGCAGCAGCTCGGAGACGACGGCCACGTCGGCCGGCATCCGTTGCTGCGCCAGGAAGATCCGGAAGACCGCGGACTCCAGCTCGCGCGTGCGCTCCAGCTCGGTGACGCGATAGTGGGCGAGCAGCTTCGTCAGCTTCGCCTGGAAGCCTTCGGTGACCCCGGCGCGCTCGACGTCGAGGCTCTGCAGGTAGCTGTGGAAGAACTCGCGGGGGCTGTGCACCGCGCCGTTGGGCACCGTGTCCTCGCCGCCGGGGGTGTTGCGGCTCAGCTCTGACAGGTCGGCGAACGCGGTGAGCAGTCCCAGCTCGCCTTCGACCGGCCGGTTGCCCAGCTCGGTGCGGGCCTCGACGTAGGCGGCGAGGAGCCGCTTGCGCTCGGCCGGGTCGACGTCGAAGCCGAGCAGGAGGCTGCGCAGGTCCTGCAGGCCGCGCTCGACGCGCTCGGCCGCGGACACGCCGTCCGGGACCGACGGCAGCTCGATCTCGACGGCTTCGGTCTCGTCGGCCGCTTCCTCCTCGGCGCCGTCGGCGAGCGGCTCGAGGCGCATCAGCGGCGCGCCGGTCTCGACCTGGCTGCCGACCGACACCGGGCATTCGCGGACGCGGGCGCGGAACGGCGCGCGCAGCACCGTCTCCATCTTCATGCTCTCCAGCACGAGGATCGGCGCGTTCGCCTCGACCTCGTCGCCGACCGCCAGCGGCGTGGCGACCACCAGCGCGGGCGCGGGGGAGCGGACGACGCCGCCTTCGTCGCGGCTGACGCGGTGGGTGACGCCGTCGACCTCGACCAGGTGGATCGGGCCGTGGGTGGCCGCGACGAGGCGGAAGCGGCGGCCGTTGACCACGATCTGGCCGCTGTGGGCGTCGAAGCGGTTGAGCTCGACGTCGGCGTGGTGGACGTCCGAGCCGCCGGCGGAGATGCCGACGCGGAAGCGGGTCTGGCCCGCGCGGGACACGCTGACGCGGTAGCCGACGCCGCGGAGCTTGAGGTCGAGCGGGCGGCCGGCCTCGTGCTGCACCTGCGGGCGGCCGCCGTGCGCGGTGGCCAGCAGGCGCTGGACGGAGAGCTCTTCCTCGTCCTGGTAGGCCTCGATGGCGGCCGCGGCGAGCGCGATCGCGGAGTGCCGGTGGGTGACCAGGCGGCCCTCGGCGCGGACGCGGTCGATCCAGCCGGTGTCGGCGCTGGCGTCGATCACCTCGGGCTGGTCGAGCAGGTCGAGCACGAAGCTCTTGTTGGTCGCGCCGCCTTCGATGATGACGGTGGTCTCGGCCATCGCGCGACGCAGGCGGCCCAGCGCCTCGTCGCGGTCGCGGCCGTAGGCGATGATCTTGGCGATCATCGAGTCGAAGTCGGCCGGGATGGTGTCGCCTTCGCTGACGCCGGTGTCGACCCGGATGCCGGGGCCGGCGGGCAGCGCCAGGCGCGCGATGCGGCCGGGGGAGGGCGCGAAGTCGCGGTCGGGGTCTTCGGCGTTGAGCCGGGCTTCGACGGCGTGGCCGAGCTCGGCGGGCTGGTCGCCCGCCAGCTTGCCGCCGCCGGCGACGTGCAGCTGCAGCTTGACCAGGTCGGTGCCGGTGGTGATCTCGGTGATCGGGTGCTCGACCTGCAGGCGGGTGTTGACCTCGAGGAAGGCGAACAGCTTCTCGCCCGGGTGGTACAGGAACTCGACGGTGCACGCGCCGCGGTAGCCGACCGCCACGGCGAGCCGCTCGGCCGACGTCTTCAGCTCGGCAGTCTGCTCCGGCGCGAGCACGGGGGAGGCGGACTCTTCGATGATCTTCTGGTTGCGCCGCTGCACCGAGCAGTCGCGGACGCCGAGCGCCCACGCCGTCGCGCCGTCGGAGATCACCTGGACCTCGACGTGCCGCGCGCCGGTGACCAGGCGCTCCAGGAACACGACGCCGGAGCCGAACGCGCGCAGGGCCTCCTGGCTGGTGCGCTCGTAGGCGTCGGCGAGGTCTTCGCCGGAGGCCACCATGCGGATGCCGCGCCCGCCGCCGCCCGCGGTGGCCTTGAGCATCAGCGGGTAGCCGATCCGGTCACCGGCCGCCAGCGCGTCTTCGAGCGTCGCGACCTCGCCGCGGCTCCACGGCGCGACCGGCACGCCGACCTCTTCGGCGATCAGCTTCGCGCCGATCTTGTCGCCGAGCTTGCGCATCGCCTCGGCGCTCGGCCCGACGAAGGTGATGCCGACCTTCTCGCAGAGCTCGGCGAAGGCCGGGTCCTCCGCGACGAAGCCCCAGCCGACCCACGCGGCGTCGGCCTTGGTCTCGACCAGCGCCGTCTCGAGCTTCGCGAGGTCGAGGTAGGGGCGGGCCGACGCCGGACCGAGGTCGTAGGCCAGGTCGGCCTCACGCACGAAGGTGGCGGTGCGGTCCGCGTCGGTGTAGAGGGCGACCGTCTCGATCCGCGTCCCGGTTTCCGCCGACAGATCCCGGACGGCGTGGATGAGCCGCATAGCGGCCTCTCCGCGGTTGACGATGGCGACACGACTGAACACCGGCTGAGCCTCCCAAGTACCCACGCACAGAAGGCGACGCACCTGTTCTGGGGCGTCGCCTGCACCTGTCTACACCCTGCTGGATTACCGCCGGGTAGACCAATGTCCGCCATGGCGCATGCCGAGGCGGCTGCTTTGTGGCAACCCTACAAAAAGCGACCCGCGCCACACCGCGGAGGCGGGGTTTTGGGCGAGGTCTGCGACAAAGCACAGGGATCAGCCTACGACCAGGAGAACAGCGGGTGACGCGGACGCGATCAGGAGGCGAGCAGCACGTGGGACTCCAGCACGTGGCCGAGTTCGCGGCGTTCGGCCTCCGACAACGGCACGGCCGCCACCGCGCAGTGGCCGTCCGGGCCCGGGGCCGTGGTGATCGCCAGCACCGGGTGGCCGTCGATCTCGCGCAGGGTCACGCGGCCGCCGCAGGACAGGTCCACCGTCACCCCGGGCTGTTCGCGATGCTTGCCCAGCCAGCGGCCGACGAAGTCGAAAGTCATCGCGCTCTCCCCTCGGTACGCACACCCTCCGGGCACAGGTGTCACCGGTAAATGCCCCGGATACCTCCCGTTCACACCCGATCCCGGTGAAAAGTCAGCGCGGACCGGCCGCCGCCATCACGGATTTCGCAGCCGGTGGCCAGTTTCCGCCGGTCACGACCGTCGTGTCGGTGATGAGCACGTTCGTGCCGAGGTTCTTCACCACCGTGTTGTCCGTGAAGTTGCCGTGCACCCGGATGTCGTGGATGGTCGGCGTCCACATGCCCACCCAGCGGCCGGTCGGGTTGCTCACCACGTTGCCGAACGTGTTCCAGTACGAGCTGCCCTCGTCGTGGTAGAGCATGTTGTTGTTGTTCGGCGCGTCGTGCACCCAGTTGCCCGCGGTCACCGACTCCGCCGTCGCGTCCTGTCCGCCGAGCGTGTAGATCGGGCCGCCGTCGAGCAGCGTGCGCATCACGTCGTGGATGTCGTTGCCGACGATGTGGTTGTCGCCCGAGTAGAGCGTGCCCCGGCGGCACGCCGGCAGACCCTGCTTCGCCTGCAGCTCGCACGGTGACGCCCAGCCCCACCCCCACCCGAGTGAGATGCCCGAGTACGGCGTGCGCGCGATTTCGTTGTGCTCGAGGGTGATCCGCCGCCCGTGCCCGGCCCAGACGCCGACCGCGTCGTGGTAGTCCCGGCCGACGTCGGTGATCGTGGTGTCGGCGATCGTGGTGTCCAGCGTCATCCGCGCGGGATCGGTCAGGTAGTAGTCGTCGACCTCGCCGATCGCGATCCCGCCGGCGGCGATGTCCTCGAACCGGCTGCGCGTGACGCGCGAGGACTGCGTCCCGTCGGCGAACGCGAGCCCGGCGCCGCCGAGCTGCCGGAAAGTGCTGCCGCCGACCGAAACGTCCCGGCCGCGGTGGATCTCGAGCGCGGCCGGCGGGCGGATCGGCGCGTGCGGCGCCGCCGCGGCCCACTGGACGCCGGCCTGGTTGTCGACGTAGCCGTCGCGCGACGGCAGCGTCCACGTCGTGCCGGTGAACGTCAGCCCGGTGAAACTCAAGTCCCGCACCGGTCGCACCGCCTCCGGGGTGACGACGAACGCGTCGACCAGGAACGGCCGGTCGCTCCGGCTGGTCAGGGTCACCGTGTGCCGGCCCTTCGGCAGCTCGCCGATCGAATAGACGACCTGCTGTGCGAGCCGGACGTCGCCGGTTTCGGTGTGCGGCCGGGGATCCGGGCGCCCGTCGACGGTCGCGGTGAACGCGCCCTGGCCGGTGTTCGTTTCGGCGAGCACGTCCAGCCCGGTGCCGCTGAAGGTGTAGCTCACCGAGGCGCCCGGCGTCGTCGTGACGTGCACGCCGTCCTGGTAGTCGCCGAACGCCCGGTTCGCCGACGTCGTCCACGCGCCGGTGTAGGCCCCGGCGCCGTCGTCGACCGGCGTGAGGTGGCCGGGCGTGCCCGACGCCTCGACGAGCGTTTCGAGCAGCGGCAGCTCGACGTCGGCCCGCGTCATGTCCTGGCCGGGCAACGGGATGTAGGACAGCTTCCCCGCGGCCCGGTCGAGGTACCACTGGCCGGGCCGGGTGAGCAGCTCGGGCGCGTTCTCGACCCAGCTGACGCCGTCGAGCTTGGGCAGACCGTTGCCGTTGAACGGGAACTGCCGGTTGATGACGGCGGTGTTGTTGTTGCGCCAGCACTCCGGCTGGACGGTCAGCGCGGATCCGCCGCCGTCGGGCGTGATCGACGTCAGCGGGCAGCGCAGGTGCTTCCACTTGTTCTCCTGCACCACCTCGATCCCCGGCTGGTTCGTCAGCGCGGCGAACGCCGGGTCGGGGGTGCGGAAGCCGGTGGCGGTCGCGGTGAACGTCGCGGGGTTCAGCGCGGTGCGGGCGCGTTCGGCGCGGACGCCGTCGACGAACAGCTGCCGGGTGTCGGTGCCGGCGGGGACGCGCGCCGTGTAGATGTCACGCGTGCCGTCGGTGCGGGTGAACCCGGTGACGCGGCGCGCGCCGGTGAGCACCGGTGTCTCGCCCGGGGCGGCGCGGAACGCGACCTTCGCGGCGGTGCGGGGGAGTTCGAGCGTCCGGGACAGCCGGTAGGTGCCGCCGTGGAGCAGGACCGTGACGTCGCCGCGTTCGACGGCGAGCCGCTGGGAAGCGCTTTCCAGCGCGCACGGGCGGTGCGGCGAGCAGGCTTCGCCGCGCCCGTCCGGCGCGACGACGAGCGTCCGGCCGGGAGCCGCGCCCGCCGGCGTGGTGAGGGTGACGGCCGCCAGCAGTGCCGCGCCCAGGGCCGTGCCCAGTCGTCCGAGGTGCATGGCACGACGCTGGCACCCCATACATCAGATGTCAACGCGCCTTTCAGCGGCAGAGCAGCCTCGACGTGCAAGAAGCTGCGTCAGACATCTGATGAATGTCTCGGTGGGCGGGACGAGAAACGGGCCGGCACCCCCCGACGTGGTGCCGGCCCGCCTGCCTCAGCGCAGCGGTGCCTCCAGGACGTACCGCTTCGCCAACCCCTCGCCGCAGTCCACCTCGACCGTCCGGCGGGCCACCGGGGCGCCGTCGTCGCCGCGCATCGCGTAGCCCACGGTCGTCGAGTCCGGGATCGCGCGGACCTCGGCCGGCACGCGCCCGCCCGCGGACAGCCGGCGCAGCAGGCGCTGCAGCGGCGCGTCCAGTGCCTCGTCCACAGTGGATGGATCACGGCCGGCGCCCGCCGTCGACGGCGGCGCGGCCGGCGCGCCCGCGGTCAGCCGGTCGACCTCGCGGGTGGCGTCGGCGATCGTGGTCACCGTGCCCGAGCCGTCGATGGCGACCCGGACCTCGCCGAGACCGGGCGTGACGACCGGCTGCCCGTCGACGAGCTGCGTGAACACCACGTGTGTCTCGCGCACCCGCGGCTCGGCGACCTCTTCGGGCGTGCCGCCCGCGTGGTACTGGTGGCGCACCGCGTCCGCGACCAGGTCGACGCGGTCGGCCAGGCCGAACGTCTCGACGGCGTCCTGTGCGATCCGGACCGCCTCCGCGGCGCTCGGCGCGTCGCGGCCGCTGCCGTCGGTCTCGGCGAAGGTGATCTCGCGGACGCCCCGGTGGTCGACGGTCAGCCGCGGCCCACCCTGGCCGTCGCCCAGGACGAGCCCGTGCGGGCCCATCGCCGGCTCGGCCTGGCCGCCGCCGACCCGGACGCCGTAGTGCCCGGCCAGCTCGCTCAGCCGCGCGGGCGAGAGCCGGTGCGGCGCGAACCGGGCCGTCTGCGGGGTGCCGGGCAGCTCCACCCGCGGCGGGCTGATGCTCTTGGCGGCGTCGTACCAGGTCCACCACCACCAGTTCTTCGACGCGGCGGCGGTGTTGAACGCGCCTTCGTTGAACAGCCGGTCCTGCGCCTCGGCCTGCGTCGCCCCGCACGCCACGACCGAGGGCGCCTGGTGGTGGTCGATGTCCCACGACGCGTCGAGCCAGGCCTTGCCGAACTTGTGGCCGTTGGCGTTCCACTTGCTGAAGAAGTAGGCCCCGTAGTTGGGGCTGTCGACGCTGGTGGTCTCGAAGCCGAAGATCATCCGCAGGCCCAGGTTCGCCGCGTCCCACGTGCGGATCGGGCTGTTGCCGTCGCCGATGCGCAGGGAGAGGCAGGTGGAGAAGAACAGGTAGCGGGCGACCTCGTTGCCCAGGCGCATGTCGTTCGAGCTCGCCCAGGCGGTGCCGCCCCAGGTGCCGCCCATCGGCATCCAGAAGACCCCGTTGCCGTCCATGGTCCCGTGCCCGGAGTGGTACTCCGCGACGCAGGCGTCGAAGCCGTAGGTGCCCTGCCAGTCGTCGTACTGCTCGCCGTAGATCCAGGACAGCACGCCGCCGTCGGTGTACCAGAAGTTCGGCGCCGTGAACTGCTTGACGTAATTGTAGAAACCGCCGGCGTCTTCGTGGGTCGCGGACAGGTCGTTGATTCCCGGCGGGAAGTCTTCGATCGAGCAGACGCCGTACCGGTTCGCGCCCCGCTCGGCGGCGATCCCGCCGGCGGCGAACGGATCACCCGAGGTCAGCGCCCGCGCGGCGGTGGGTGCGCCCGGTGGCGCGGAGACCGCGCCGTTCTTGAGCAATGCCATGGTTCCTCCCCGGATGTGGCTTTCGGACGAGCGCTGTGACGCTAACTCCGCAGCCGGGAAAAGCCGCCGGATACATCTTTTTGCCACACCTTCAGCGGAATTTTTTCAGCGCTGCACCGATTCCGTGGAGCATTCCCGGCCGGGGCGGGGAGCCGGTCAGCGGGAACCGGCCACAGTGGACGCGCGTCAGCTGTCGTCCCGCAGGGCACGGATCATGGCGCCCAGAAGCCGGAACGCGGCCGCCTGCTCGGTCTCGGTCAGGCCGCCCAGCATCCGCACTTCGACGGACCGGACCGCCACGGTCGCCTTCTCGAGGCTGCGCCGGCCGCGAGGCGTGAGCCGCGTCGGCAGCGCCTTCCCGACGGGCGCTTCGGCGGGCCTGGTCACGTAGCCGTCGCGCTCCAGGGCCTGCAGCAGGACGTTCATCGACTGCCGGGTGACGAACGCGCCCCGCGCGAGCTCGGAGTTCGACAACCCCGGCCGCTGGGCCAGCAGCTCGAGGCAGGAGTAGTGCGTCACGTTCATCCCGAGCGGCCGCAGCACCTCCTCCATGGCCACGCGCAAGGCGCTCGACGCCTCCTTCAGCAGGTAGCCCAGCGACGTCTCCAGGTCGACCCCGTCTTGACTCATGTCAGCATTCTGACATACGGTGTGCGTGTCAGGAACCTGACACGACGAAAGGATCACCGACATGCCCGTCACCGGACCCGACTTCATCTCGCTCCAGGCGCGCGACCTCGACGCTTCGCGGGCGTTCTACGAGCGGTACCTCGGCCTCGTCCGCTCGCCGGCCGGACCGCCGCACGCCGTCGTCTTCGAAACGAAGCCGATCGCCTTCGCGCTGCGCGACGTCGTCCCCGGCACCGATCTCGCCGCCGTCGCCCAGCCGGGCATCGGCGCCGCGATCTGGCTGCACGCCACGGACGTCCAGGCCATCCACGACGCACTGGTCGCCGACGGCCACCGGATCGTCTCCGCACCGATCGACGGCCCCTTCGGGCGGACCTTCACCTTCGCCGACCCCGACGGCTACCAGGTCACGCTCCACGACCGAGCCTGATGGCGGGCAGGATGGCGGGATGAAACTCGGGCAGTTGGCGTCGGCGGCGCGGGAGGTCTTCACCGCGAACCTGGTCTACGGCGAACCGGTGGAGCGGGACGGGACGGTCGTGCTCCCCGCGGCGGCCGTCCTCGGCGGTGGGGGTGGCGGCGGGGGAGACCGGCTCCCGGTGCGCGAGGGCGCCGGGTTCGGGGTGCACGCCCGGCCCGTCGGCGCGTTCGTCGTCCGGGGCGGCTCGGTGACCTGGGTGCCGGCGGTCGACGTCACCCGGCTCGGGGCGGCCGCGAGCGCCACCGTGGTCGCGCTCGCGTGGATCCTGGCCCGCCGCGCCAGGTCCTGACCGGGCACCGCGGCCACGCGCCGAAAGTTCACCGCCGGTTCTTGTCCGCGTTCGCGTTCGCGGCCTAGCGTCGGGGCGTCTTTCGATGCGGAGGTACGCATGAGTTCTGGGGACTTCACCCGGCGCACGCTGCTGCGCGCGAGCGGGGTGGCGGCGGTGGGCGCGGCGGCGGGGATGCTGCCCGGCGTCGCCTTCGCCGACCAGCCGGGCGGCGCCGGCACGCAGACCAGGACGGTCACCGGCACCTTCCGGCCGGACATCCCGGACTGGTACTACCTGCCGGTCGACGTCCCGCGCGGCGTCAAGCAGATCGACGTCGTGTACTCCTACGACAAGCCCCAGGTGCCCGCCGGCACCCGCGGGAACGCCTGCGACATCGGCATGTTCGGCCCGGAAGGCCACGACCTGGGCAACGCGCGCGGGTTCCGCGGCTGGTCCGGCGGCTTCCGCGACCGGTTCTCGATCAGCGCGTCCGAAGCGACGCCGGGCTACCTCGCCGGGCCGATCAAGCCCGGCCGGTGGCACGTCGTCCTCGGCCCGTACACCGTCGCGCCGCAGGGCCTGAACTACCGGGTGGACATCACGCTCACCTTCGGGCCGGACGCCGCGCCGTTCAAGCCGGACCCGGCGCCGGAGTCGGCGCCGGCCCGCGAGCGCGGCCGCGCCTGGTACCGCGGCGACGGCCACCTGCACACCGTGCACTCCGACGGCCGCCGCACGCCCGAGCAGCTGGTCGCCGACGCGCGGGCCGCCGGGCTCGACTTCATGGTCTCCACCGACCACAACACGTCCAGCTCGCAGCTGGTCTGGGGCCGGTACGCCACCGACGACCTGCTGATCCTCAACGGCGAAGAGGTCACGACGCGCTCCGGGCACTGGCCCGCGATCGGCCTGCCCGCCGGCACGTGGATCGACTGGCGCTACCGCGCGGCCGACGCCGCGGACTTCCGCCGGTTCACCGACCAGGTGCACCGGGCGGGTGGCCTGGTCACCGCCGCGCACCCGTTCGCCAACTGCTTCGGCTGCACCTACGAGTTCGCGTACGAGATCGCCGACCTCGTCGAGGTGTGGAACGGCCCGTGGACCCAGGACGACGAGGCGAGCGTCATCCACTGGGACGGCCTGCTGCGCGGCGGCCGGTTCATCCCGGCGATCGGCGACTCCGACGCGCACAACCCGGACCAGCGGGTCGCGCTGCCGCACACCGTCGTCTTCGCCGACCGGCTGCGCCGCAAGGAGCTGCTGGCCGGGCTCAAGGCGGGGCGGTCGTGGCTGGCCGAGTCGTCTTCGGTGCAGCTGGACTTCACGGTGTCCGGCGGCGGCCGCACCGCGGGCATCGGCGAGCGGCTGCCGGCGGGCACCGGGACGGCGGTGACGGTGCGCGCGGTCGTCGGCGGCGTGCCGGGCACGACGGTGACGTTCCTCGACCAGCTGGGCCCGGAACACACGGAAACGGTCGGCGACTCGGGCACGGCCACCGTGACGTGGACCACGTACCCGCGGTACTCGCGGTGGGTGCGCGTCGAGGTCCGGCGCCCGTCCGGCGGCCCGAACACGACTCAGCCGAACGCCATGGTCGCGCTGTCCAACCCGATCTTCCTCGGCGCCTGAACCTCCACCCGGTGTGCCGCGTCCTGTCTTTGGCAGACTGGTGCGAACGGGTGAAGGCGAGGCAGGGTGCGTGGTTGTGGCCTGAAGGTGGCCATCTTCCTGGGGGCGGTCATCGTGCTGACCGCGGGGATCGTCGTGGTGGTCGTGCTGACGCGTAGCCCGGTGCGGACGCCGGGCTGCACGGTGGCGACGCCGGGGCAGAACGGGTACACGTTCACCCCGGAGCAGATGGACAGCGCCGCGACGATCTCGGCCGTCGGGACCAAGCTGGGGCTGCCGCCGCACGCGGCCACGATCGCGCTGGCCACGGCGTTGCAGGAGTCGAAGCTGCGCAACCTGGAGGGCGGTGACCGCGACTCGGTCGGGCTGTTCCAGCAGCGGCCGAGCCAGGGCTGGGGCACGGTGGCGCAGCTGCGCGACCCGGTCTACGCGGCGACGGCGTTCTACCAGAAGCTGGAGAAGCTGCCGGGCTGGGAGACCCTGCCGATCACCGAGGCTGCCCAGGAGATCCAGCGCTCGGGCGTCCCGGACGCGTACGCGCAGTGGGAGTCGCAGTCCCGCGCGCTGGCGGCGGCGTTCAACGGCCAGTTCCCGGCCGCGCTGACCTGCCGGAACCTGACCCTGGCGGCGCCCGGAGACATAGCGGCGTCAGCCACCGCGGAGCTGGGCACGGCCCGCCTGAGCGGCGCCCACCCGGCGGCGCAGGGCTGGACGTACGCGAGCTGGCTGGTGGGCCGCGCGGAGGCGCTGGGCATCGACAAGGTGAGCTACGCCGGCCAGACGTGGACGGCGGAGTCCGGGGCCTGGGCCCAGGACTCCGCCGCCGGCCAAGACCTCTCCCTGCACCAGGCCCCGGCGGCCCAGCCCACCGAGTAAGCGGCACTTTCCCTATGAAAGTGACATGGAGTGGGGACTCCGGATCACTTTCGTAGGGAAAGTGCCGCCTTGTGGTCAGGGGACGAGGATGGCTCGGCCGCGGATGTGGCCGGCGCCGAGGTCGTCCAGGGCGTCCTGGAAGCGGTCGAGCGAGTACCGGGCCGTGTGGAGCTTCACGCGGCCCTGCGCCGCCAGCACCATAAGCTCGCACAGGTCGTTGTACGAGCCCACCAGGTTGCCGACCAAGGTGATCTCGGTCGAGATGATGTCGATCGTCGGGACGTCGATGTTCTCGCCGTAACCCACGACGTGGTAGTCGCCGGCCCGCCGCAGCATCGCGATGCCGTCGCGGGTCGCGCCGCCTTCGCCGACGAAGTCGATCACTGCTTCCGCGCCGTGGCCGCCCGTCAGGTCGAGGACCTGGGTCACCTGGGAGCCGTCGCCGACGACGCCGTGGTCCGCGCCGATCGACACCGCCAGCTTCACCGCGTCCGGGTTGCGGTCCACCACGATCAGCTCGGCCGCCGAGATCGCCTTCAGCACCTGGATCCCGATGTGCCCGAGCCCGCCCGCGCCGATCACGACGCACTTGTCGCCGGGGCGCAGGCGCCGCGCCGCCTTCGCCGCCGCGTGGTAGGCCGTGAGCCCGGCGTCCGCCAGCGCCGCGACGTCCGCCGGCTCCAGCGAGCCGTCGATCTTGACGACGCTGCGCGCCGACGTCTTGAGGTACTCCGCATAGCCGCCCGCGGTGTCGATGCCCGGGAACTGCGACTGCTCACAGTGGACGTCGTCGCCGAAGCGGCAGGCCCGGCACAGCCCGCACGTGATGAGCGGGTGCACGATCACCTTGTCGCCCTCGGCGACGTTGGTGACCGCGCTGCCGACCGCGTGCACCCAGCCCGCGTTCTCGTGCCCGATCGTGTAGGGCAGCGTGACGCCGGACTTCTCCTTCCACTGCCCTTCGAGGATGTGGATGTCGGTGCGGCACACGCCCGCGCCGCCGATCCGCACGACCACGTCGTACGGGCCGGTGACCGTGGGCGCGGCGACTTCGGTCATCCGCAGGGGCTGGTCGTACCCGACGACCTGGACCGCCTTCATGCTGTTGCCTCCACCGGGGAATCGGGGTAGCGGGTGCGGAGCAGCCCGCGGCAGAAGTGGGCATTGCCTTCCATGGAAATCCGCACGGACTTCGCGAACCGCAGCCGCAGCGGGATCTCCTCGCGGGGGAACGGCGTCCCGTGCTCGTCGACCAGCACCGGCGACGCCGGGTCGGCCGGCAGCCCGAGGGCGGCCCGCCGCCGCACCAGCGCCGCCGAAGCCGGCACCTCCGGCAGGTCCGCGAGGGTGACCCCGTGCAGGTCGACGTCGCCGTCGGCGCGCAGCAGCACGGTCAGCGCGCGTTCCATCGCGGCCTGGTGCGCCTTGCGGCGGAAGATCTCCCGCAGCTCCGCCAGGTCCTGGTCGGCTTCGTGGCCGAACGTCCCGTGGTAACCGGCGTCCGCGGCGAGACCGGCGTTGATGAGGTCGGAGTCGTGATGGTCGTCGAGCTCCACCACGACCTCGGTCGTCCACGGCAACGCGGTCAGCACGTCCTTCGCGTCCGACGCCATCAGGTAGGCGAAGTTCGGCGCGCAGAACGACGTCGGCAGTCGCAAGTGGACGGTCACCCGCCCGCCGTCGACGTCGAGGGACTTGACGAAGCCGAGGTCGGTGATGGGCTCGTCCAGCTCCGGGTCGAGCACCGCGTCCAGCGCGGTGTAGGCGTCGGTGGTCATGTCACGCCACCGACACGGCCTGCGGCTCGAGCTGCGGCAGCCGCAGCTCGGAAGGCACCGGGATGTCGTACATCGCCGCCGCGTTGAGGCCGAGGATCTTCTTCTTCTGGGCCACGGTCAGCGGCGCGTACTCGGGCATGTCCGCCGGGATCTGGAAGTCGACGAACCGCTCGATCAGCCACTTCGGCGTCCAGAGCGCGTAGTCGCTGGAGAACTGGATGCGGTCCTCGTCGAGCCAGTACAGCAGCTCGCCGATAATCTGCGCGAAGTAGCGCGGCCGGGTGTGGATGAACGGGAGCGCCACCGCGAGTCCCGCGTGGACGTTCGGCTCCTGCGTGGCGATCCAGCAGAAGTCCTCCAGCCGCGGCAGGCCACAGTGTTCGACGACGAAGTCGAGGTCGGTGAAGTCGGTCGCGGCGTGGTCGACGTCGGCGACGTCGAAGGCGTCGCGGTCCAGCGGCCGGATCGTCGGTCCCTTGTGGACGTGGATGTTCTTGATGCCCAGCTCCTGGCAGGCCTCGAAGTACTTGTACGTCCACTTGTCGTTGAGCTTGTAGCCGCGCGAGTCCCCCTGCCACTCGGCGGTGTAGAGCTTGACGCCCTTGAGCCCGAAGCGCTTCGCCTCCTGCTTGAGCTGGTCGATGCCGGCCTGCTCCAGCCGTGGGTCGAAGAAGTGGTTGTAGGTGAGCTTGCCGGGGTGCTGCTGCGTCAGCGCGAACGCTTCTTCGGTCTGGCCGAAGCCGTTGTTGTAGAACGCGCCGAGGTGCGCGGGCTGGAAGATCGCGTGGTCGACGTACCCGATCTCGAACAGGTCGTGCATCAGCCGCTCGCCGCCCTGGTAGAGGTACTCCTCGTAGGGCCACTTCTCCGACGCCGGGCTGAGGTTCTGGTGGTAGTCGTAGAAGCAGTCGATGAACTGCTTGCCGTGGATGGTGCGCTGGTTCTCCGGGCGCGCGTCCCAGAGGGCCACGTGGGCGTCCACGATGAAGTAGTTCTCGCCGTCCTTGCTGTACATCCGGATCCCTCCACGTCGTCGTGTGCTGGAGGGGACGGTAAGGACGTCGGCGCTGGTCAGGGACCCGTCGCGTGTCCCATTTTGAGACAGCTCACCGCAACGCCCGCGCATCGGTGGACGTACGGTGGGGGAGTCCGACGCAGAGCCGCGTCCCGGGAGGCCGAGGTGGAGAACCCGCAGGTGCACGTCACGCGTTCGTTCGACGCGAAGGCGGCGATCGCGCCCCGGCTGCGGGCGTCGTGGCAGCGCAGCGAGCGGTACGGGGTGCCCGAGGACGAGGTCCTGCCGGTGTTCTCCGGCGCGGTCGACACCGGGTCGCTGCTGTTCGAATGCGGCACCGAGGTGCTGCGCGGCCTGCAGGCGACGCTGGCCAACGAGCCGATCAGCCTGATGATCACCGACAGCGAAGGCCTCGTGCTGAGCCGGTTGTGCACCGACGCCACCATCAACCGGTCGCTGGACCGGGTGCACCTCGCGCCCGGCTTCTACTTCGCCGAGAGCAACGCGGGCACGAACGGGCTGGGCCTGGCGCTCGCCGACCGGGCGCCGTCACTCGTGCGGGCGAGCGAGCACTACTGCACCGGCCTGCGCGGCTACACGTGCGCGGCCGTGCCGGTGCTGGACCCGCTGACCGGGGCGCTCGCCGGCAGCGTCAACCTGACGACCTGGTCGGCGCAGTCGTCCGAGCTGCTGCTGGCGCTCGCGCAGGCCGCGGCGGGCAACACCGCGGCGCTGATGCTGGCCCGCGCGTCCGGGCGCACCCCCCGCCCGACCCCGCGCGGCGAGGTCTTCCGCGTCTACGCCGACCGCGTCGACCCGGGTGACGTGCCCCGGCTGTCACCCGCTTGGACCACCGCGCTGGGCGAAGCGCACACCGCGCTCGCCGCGGGCCGCGTCGTCGCGGTCGTCGGCGAGCCGGGCGCGGGCAAGACGGCCCTCGCGTCGCTGGCCCGGCGCGAGCTGCGCCCCCGGGAGCGGGTGCTCAACGCGCGCCCGCCCGCACCCGACGACGTCGACACCTGGCTGACGCTGTGGACACCCGAGCTGGCGAAGGACGGCACCTGCGTCATCGTGTCGGGCGTGGAGGCCCTGCCGGCGTGGGCGGCAGAGGAGCTGGCGCGGCGGTTCGCCGACGTCCGCGGGGACGGGCCGCCGCCGTTCGTGCTCACCGCGGAGGACGCCGGTGCCGTGCCGGCGGCGCTGCGGCCGCTGGTGGACCGGGTGGTCGAGCTGCCGGCGCTGCGTTTCCGCCCGGACGACATCCTCCCGCTGGCCCACCACTTCGCCCGGCGCGACCGCGGCCGGGAAATCACGTTCACCTCGGCCGCGGTCCGGGCGCTCACGGCGTACGACTGGCCCGAGAACGCGAAGCAGCTTCGGCGGGTGGTGCGGGAAGCGGCTTCGCGGTCGGACGTGGTGGACACCGCGCACCTGCCGGCAGAGGTGTTCAGCGGGGTGGGGCACCGGTTGAGCCGGCTGCAGGCGCTCGAGCGGGACGAGATCGTGCGCTGCCTGGCCGAGCCAGGCGCGACGGTGGTGCACGCGGCGGCGAAGCTCGGCATGGGCCGCGCGACGCTCTACCGGAAGATGGCGCAGTACGGGCTCAACGCGCGGCAGCTGAAGTCCTAGCGGCCCAGCGCACCGCCGGGCCCATCGCCCAGCCCGCGGCGAGGAACACCGCACCCATCAGCAGCCAGCCCGGCAGCCCCCAGCCGACCACGACCGTGCTCAGCAGCACCGGGCCGATCGCGCGAGCCACCGACACGCCCGTGCCGAAGAACCCCTGGTACTGCCCCTGCTTGTCGGCCGGGGCCAGCGCGAAGCCGATCTCCCAGGTGCCCGCCGACTGCAGCATCTCGCCGAACACCTGCACCAGCGCGCCCACCACCAGCACCGCGAACGCGACCGACGGCGAGGTCCCCGACGCCGACAACGCGAACGCCACGCACGAGGCCAGCAGCAGCACCCCGGACCGGCGCACCATCCGCGCGGCCGAACCGATGCTCGCCAGCCGGCCCGCCACGCGGACCTGCACCAGCACCACCACGACCGTGTTCAGCACGAACAGCGCCGACACGGTCCAACCCGGCGCGGCCGTCCGCTCGACGATCCACAGCGGGATCGCGACGCTCAGCAGCGGCATCCGCAGCAGCAGGACCGCGTTCAGCACCGTCACCAGCGCATACGGCCGGTCGCGCAGCACGGCCAGCTTCGGCTCGCCCGTGCGCGGAGCCGACGTCGTCACGGGCGGGAGCGCCAGCATGAGCGCCGCGGTGACCACGAACGTCGCGGCGTCGAGCACGAAGACCGTCAGGTACGCCGACGCCGTGTCGGCCGAGAGCGCGAGGCCACCCAGGCCGGCGCCGATCGCGAGCCCCGCGTTGCCCGCCGACTGCAGCTGCGCCCGGACGCGCGTGCGCCGTTCCGGGTCGGCGAGCGCGGCCAGCAGCGCCTGGCGGACCGCGGCCAGCCCGGTCTGGCAGCTGCCGTAGAGGCACGCGGCCAGCACGAACAGCAGCGGCGAGCGGACCAGCAGGAACGTCAGTATCGACGCGCTCGTCGCCAGCGCCAGCAGGACCGCCGAGCCGCGGGCGCCGTGGCGGTCGGCGAGGTGGCCGAGCGGCACACCCGCGACCGAGCCGACCGCCCAGCCGAGCGTGAGGCCGAGCCCGACCTGCGCCGGGCTCAGCCCGACGATCCGCGTGAAGAACAGCACCGAACAGGTCAGGAACGCGCCGTCGCCGAGCGAGCCGGCCAGCTGGGCGGCGGCGAGCAGCCGGCCCGGGCGGGCGGGTGCGGGGCGATCCACGGTCAGCGTCATACCGATGACGGTAGAGCGAGATTTGGCCCGATCCCAGATCCAATTCCCGTGGATCAGATTGGGCCAATGTAGCCTCGGCGCATGGACTTCCACGTCAGCCTGGCCGGCCGCGGCGACCTGTCCGTCCGGATCTACCGGCAGCTGCGGGACGCCGTGCTCGACGGCCGGCTGCGGGCGGGGGAGCGGCTGCCGCCGACCCGGGAGCTGGCGCGGCGGCTGGCGGTTTCGCGCAACACCGTCGCGGTCGCCTACGACCGCCTCACCGCCGACGGCTTCCTCACCGGCCGCGTCGGCGCCGGGACCTACGTCTGCGCCTCGCTGCCCGCGCCGAAACCGCGTTCGGTGCCCACCGCGAGCGGGCCGCGGCCGAAAGCGATCTGGCGGTCGCTGCCGCCGGCGGTGACCGCGCCGGTCCGCGAACCGCGCTACGACTTCCGCGTCGGCGTCCCCGACGCCGGGCTGTTCCCCCTCGAAACGTGGCGCCGGTTCCTCGCCCGCGAACTCCGCGACCGCGTCGCCCACTACGCGGACCCGGCCGGCCACCCGCCCCTGCGCGCGGCGATCGCCCGGCACGCGGGCGTTTCCCGTTCGGTGCGCGCGGCCGCGGACGACGTCATCGTCACCCAGGGCGCGCAGCAGGCTTTGGACCTCTTGTGTCGCGTGCTGCTGTCCCCGGGCGACCGTGTCGCCGTCGAAGAGCCCGGCTACCGCCAGGCGAAGCTGCTCTTCGCGTCCCACGGCGCCGAAGTCGTCGGTGTCCCGGTGGACGGCGAAGGCCTCGACGTCGCGGCGCTGCCCCCGCGCACGAAGCTGGTGTACGTGACGCCGTCGCACCAGTTCCCGCTCGGCACCCCGATGTCGCTGGCCCGCCGCGCGGCCTTGCTGGCGTGGGCTTCGCACGCGGACGCGCTGGTGGTCGAGGACGACTACGACAGCGAGTTCCGCTTTTCCGACCGCCCGCTGGAACCGTTGCAGAGCCTGGACCGCGACGGGCGGGTGGCGTACGTGGGGTCGTTCTCGAAGACGCTGCTCCCGATGCTGCGCCTGGGTTTCCTGGTGGCGCCGCCCTCGTTGCGGGACGCGCTGCGGCAAGCCCGTCAGCTGGCCGATTGGCACGGCGACCCGGTCGCGCAGGCGGCGTTGGCCAGGTTCGTCGACGAAGGTCTGTTCGCCCGGCACCTTCGCCGAGCGACGAAGGTGTACGCGCAACGGCACGAGCGGCTCGTGTCTGCTTTGGACTCACGGTTCGCGGACCGCCTGCGGGTGGTCCCCTCGGCGGCGGGGCTGCACCTGTGCGCGCTCGCCGACGTCGACCTGGAGCCGATCGCCGCCCGGGCGTCGGCGGCGGGCGTGGCGGTGCAGACGCTTTCCGACCTGTGCGGCGGATCTCCGGCGCCGGGCCTGGTCCTCGGCTATGGCTCGATCCCGGTGGCGGAGATCGACGCCGGACTCGCGGCGCTGGCCGAAGCCTGGGGCTCGACGTGATGATCCGACCGTCGTCTCGCCGCGATCGCCACCCCGCCGGCTGAAGTCGCCGCCGCGGTGGCCAGGACCAGGAGCCAGCCGTGGCGGAAGTCCGCCAGGTCCGGGGTGCCGGCGAAGACGGCCACGAGCACCGCGGTGCCCAGCACGGTGCCGACCTGACGCGTCGTGTTGACCATCGACGAGCCCGCACCCCAGCGGGCCGGCGGCAGGACCGTGCCCACCACGCCCGACAGGCTCGGCAGGATCAGCCCGACCCCGATGCCGGTCAGCAGCTGGCCGGGCAGCATCGAGCCCAGGTAGTCGGGCGTCGATCCCATGCGCAGCAACCAGATCAGGACCCCGGCGCCGAACGACAGCCCGCCGAGCGCGACCGCCGGGCCCGGGCCGAAGCGGTGCACGAACCGGCCGCCGAGGATCGACACCGGCACCACGACCAGCGGCCCCGGCGCCAGCGACAGCCCGGCGACGAGGATCGAGTCGTGCCAGACCGACGTCAGGAACAGCACGTTGCCGAACAGCATCGCCGCGAACCCGGCCGCGAACACCCCGGTCGTCACGCAGGCCAGCCACAGCGTCGGGACGCGCAGCGCCGGCAGGTCCAGCACCGGCGTCGCGTGCCGCGCCGAGCGCAGCGGCACCCACACCAGCGCGACGACGGCGACCGCGAACGCCAGCAGCACCGGCCGCGCGCCCCAGCCGTCGTCGGACGCCTCGACCAGCGCGTAGGCCAGCGCGCCGACACCCACGAGCAGGCCGGCCGCACCCAGCAGGTCGGGGACGCCGGTCGAGGTGTCCCGCGACTCGCGCAGCACCCGCGGCCCGGCCAGCAGGGTCAGTGCGCAGATCGGCAGGTTCACCAGGAACACCCAGCGCCAGGACGCCTCGACGAGCAGCCCGCCGACCGGCGGCCCGAGCGCCGCGGCCGCCGCGCCGACCGACGCCCAGACGCCGACCGCCATCGGCCGCCGCTGCGGCGGGAACGCCGTCAGCAGCAACGCCAGCGACGTCGGCATGACCAGGGCCGCGCCGATCGCCTGCACCGCGCGGAAGGCGATGAGCACCGGGATCGACGGTGCGGCCGCGCACAGCGCCGAGGCGAGCGTGAAGACGGCGACCCCGAGCAGGAACAGCCGCTTCCGGCCGTACCGGTCGGCCAGGCGCCCGGCCGGGGCGAGGCAGGCGGCGAACAGCACGGTGTAGCCGTTGAGCACCCACGACAGCGTCGCGAGGTCGTCGCCGGGGAACGCGGCCCGGATGCCGGGGAAGGCGATGGTGACGATGAAGGTGTCCAGGCTGGCGAGGAACGCCGCCGTCGAGACGACCAGCAGCACGAGACCGGGTTTCGGCGGCATGCGTCCTCCTAGGTTTGAAAGAGCAACCTAGCCGGAAACAGTGGGTCTCAACAAGAGACTGACCAGTTCAGGGCGACACAAGTCACTACGCCGCCGCGTGCTCCGCCGCCCGCGCCTTGAGCGCCGCGAGGGTGTGCTCGATCGACCGCACGTTGTACCCCGGCCGATCGGCCCGGCCGGTCACCCGCGGCCCCATGAACTTCCGGACCACCCAGCTGCCGATCCGGTACCAGTTCTCGGTCACCCGGCAGCCCGCGGCCGTCGGGGTCAGCACGTACTCCCACCTCGACACCCGTGACCCGAAGGGGGTCCGCACGTCGAAGGCGAACCGGCGGTGCTCCTCGAAGGCCACCACCTTCACCCGCGTCCACCACCGCAGGTCGCCGTTGCGGTTGCGCCCGCGGAAGCGCGCCCCCGGGCCCGGCTCGTCGAGCCAGCGACCGCCGATGTTCTCCGGGCTCAGCTCGCCCATCCGGGGCAGGTCGGTGACCCACGACCACACCGTGCCGGCGTCGATCGGGACGTCGACGGCACGCGAGATTGTCGGTTTCACGCCCCGAGGGTGACAGCGCCGCCCCGCGCCCGGCCAGGTGTGCGCGCGGAATCCGCAGCCCAGGAGAACGGAGGGTGAAAAAACTGCCCCGCGAAGCCCGGTTGTAAACCGGGCGTTCTGGGTATCTCGCGCGCGGAGTAGTCCCGACACGGAGGGTGCGGTGGTCAGCGTGATCCCGATCGAGGTCGTCGGCATGGCTGTCCCGGTGCCCGGCGAAGCGCCCCTGATGCTCCTTCGCGAGCCGGACGGCGCCCGGCGCTGGCTGGCCATCATGATCGGCTACGGCGAGGCCGAAGCGCTCGTGCGCGCCCGGGAGCAGGTCGCGCAGCCCCGCCCGGGCACCATCGAGCTGCTCGGCGACGTCCTCGCGGCGTTCGGCCAGGGCGTCGCGGCGGTCGAGCTGACCGAGGTGCGCGACGGCATCTTCTACGCCGACCTCGTGCTCGTCTCCGGCACTCGCGTGTCGGCCCGCCCGAGCGACGCGGTCGCGCTCGGCCTGCGCCAGGGCGCGCCGATCAGCGTCGCCGAAGAGGTGCTCGACGTCGCGTCGGTGCAGCTCGAGGTCGAGCAGGAGACCGAAGGCCCGGCGTCGGACGCGCTGGACACCGAGGCCGAGATCGAGCGGTTCCGCGCCGAGCTCGACGGCCTGCGCCCCGAGGACTTCGACGACCTGTGAGTCAGCCCGCGGCGCGTGCCTCGGCCGGGCGGCCGTACGCGCCGCCGTCGTTGCTGCGCTGCAGCAGGCCTTCGTCGACGAGGTAGCGGCGCAGGGTCGCGTGGTCGTCGTGGACCATCGAGAGCTTCTCGCGGACGTCCTGCTCGGTGTAGAGCCGCCCGGGCTCGAACCGCTCGGCGAGGTGCGCGAGCAGTGCCCGCCGCGGCCGGCCCGAATGCGGGATCGCGACCAGCCGGCCGCGGCTGAAGAGCGTCTCCAGCGGGTCGGCGGGCGCCTTGGCCAGCGCGGCGCGGAAGACCTCGGGCACCGCCCGGTAGCGAGCACCGTCGGCGGTGACGAGCCCCGCGTCGACCAAGCGCTTCGCGAGCTTCGCCGTCGCCCGGTCGCCCGGCGCCGGCAGTCCCTCGGGTTCGGCGCAGATCCGCGCGAACAACCGCAGCCGTCCGGGGTCGGCGAGGGCGGAGACCAGCGCTTCGGGTGAGGCCATGGGCACGGACGCTACTCGCGGCCCCGCCGGCGGCGCACCGGGTTTCGCGGTGGCCGCGCCACCCCAGTAGGTTGCCTTCGTGCCCCGTCCGCCCGAGACCGTGCCCGAGGCGGTGCTGCGCGCCTCGATCGTGGAGCGCCTGTTCGCCCGCGCGGACGATGATCGCCCACTGTTCACCCACCAGGACCACAGTCACGACGCCGAGCACACCTGGACGTGGGCCGAGTTCGCCGCCCGGGTCCGCGTGGTCGCCGGCGCGCTGCGGCAGATCGCCGAGCCGGGGGACCGGGTCGCCGTCCTCGCGGGCCAGGAGCTGGCGTACCCGCTCGCGTTCTTCGGGGTGCTGGCCGCCGGGCTGGTCGCCGTCCCGCTGATGCCGCCGTCGAGCCCCGCCCAGGCCGAGCGGCTCACCGGCGTCCTGGCCGACTGCGGCGCGCGCGTCTGGCTGACGTCGTCGGCCGCGGCGGCGCGCGTGCGCGACTTCGGTGGCCACGACCACCTGCTCGTGGCCGACGAGCTGACCGGGCCGGGCGCCGATCCCGTCCCGGTGGCGCCGGAGAGCCCCGCGTACCTGCAGTACACCTCGGGGTCGACGCGGGAGCCGGCCGGCGCGGTGATCCCGCACCGCGCGATCGTCGCGGCCTGCTGGCAGGGCAGTCAGGCCTACGCCGTCGACGAGGGGACGACCTGCGCCGGCTGGATCCCGTTCTTCCACGACATGGGCCTGATCCAGCTGCTGTGCCTGCCCGTCTTCGCCGGCGGGCGCGGGGTGTTCATGGCCCCGGCCGAGTTCGTGCACCGGCCGGCGCGGTGGCTGCGGCAGCTGGCCGGCTACCCGGCCGTGTTCACCGCCGCGCCGAACTTCGCCTACGACCTGGCGGCCGACGCCGGCGCCGAGGACGGCCTCGACCTCTCGGACGTGCGGGTCGCGCTCAACGGGGCCGAACCCGTCCGCCCGCGCACGGTCGAGCGCTTCCTCGAGGTCTTCGGCCCGCACGGGTTCCGGCGCGAGGCCTACCGGCCGTCCTACGGGCTCGCCGAGGCCACCGTGTACGTCGCGAGCGCGGGAGAAGAAGGGCCGCGGGGCGCGGTTTTCGACCGTGCGGCCCTCGCCCAGGGCCACGCGGTCGAAATCGTCGACGGGCAGGAGCTCGTGTCCGTCGGCCGTCCGGTCGGGCAGCTCGTCCGGATCGTCCACGAAGGACACGAGCAGCCCGAGGGCGAGGTCGGCGAGATCTGGATCCACGGCCCGAACGTCGCGACCGGCTACTGGGGCCGCGGCGACAGTGCCGCGTTCGACGGCACGCTCGACGGCCTCGGCGGCTGGCTGCGCACCGGCGACCTCGGGGTCGTGCACCGCGGCGACCTCTACGTCACCGGCCGGCTCAAGGACCTCATCGTCGTCGACGGCCGCAACTTCCACCCGCAGGACATCGAAGCGGCGGCGGGGGAGGCGCACCCCGCGGTCCGCCGCGACCGCGTCGCCGCGTTCGGCGTGACCGACGACGACGGCGAAGGCGCGATGGTGGTCGCGGAATGGGTACGCGGAGCGGAGGCAGACCCCAAAGAGGTCACCCGGGCGGTGCTGCGCGCGGTGTCGAAATTGCACGATCTCACACTCCGTGCGGTACGGATGGTCCCTTCCGGCGACCTTCCGCGGACCTCGAGCGGCAAGGTCGCCCGGTCGGCCGCGCGAGCACGTTATGGTGACGTCCGTGGGTGATCACCGCGCCGAGGTCACGAAGGTCGTCAGCGACACCTTCCGGCTCGACCCGGCCCTCGTCGAGCCCGACGCTCCCCTGGAGGAGCTCGGCATCGACTCGAAGGGCCGGATCAAGCTCCTGGCGGCACTGGAGGTCTACTACGGCGTGACGATCGACCTGGACCAGCTCGACCGGTTCACGGACGTGGGATCCGTGGCCGACGTGCTCGCCGAAGCACTGGGAACCGAAAGATCTGAGGAGAGGCGCTGACATGAGCGGCGGGGGGTACACCGCGACGACCGAGGCGTTGTCGACGGCGTCCAAGACCATCGGTGACCTGGCGGAGCACTTGCTGGACGACAACCCGGACCTGGAGACCTCGCAGGTGACCGCGGAGAAGTTCGGCCGGGCACACACCGCGCACGCGGAGAAGTACACCACCGGCGCGAAGGCGCTGTGGGCCGCGGTGTCCGGGTACAGCACCACGCTCGGCTCGTTCGGCACCAACCTCGGCACGGCCGGGTCGGCCTACAGCGCCAACGAGGACAACCAGTCGGGCGCGATCACCAACGCCGGAGGATCGCTCTGATGGCGAAGAAGTGGAGCGAAGTCAAGGCGATCCTCGACGACCCCAGCGTGCCGGCGGCGCAGAAGAGCACGCTGATCAGCAGCTGGCTGCGGGAGAACCCGCCCCCGCCGCCGTTCCTGGCCGACCAGGAGCCGGACGACATCAAGGAGAAGCGGAAGGAAGCGGAGAAGTACGCGAACGCGTACAACGCGAACCCGCTCTTCGCCGGTCAGTCGGTCGACGACGCCTACGACAAGGCCAAGTCGAGCGGTGACCAGAACAGCTACAACGAGGACCAGGAAAAGAAGGCCGTCGACGACGGCAAGACGAAGCTCGACGACAAGAAGCCGCCGGCCGCCGGGGAGAACGGCGGCGACGCCACCGGCACGCAGACGTCCGACGAGATCTTCGACGCCGCCGCGCCCGCGCTGAAGCTGTTCGAGACGTTCGGGTCGCTGCTGGCGAAGATCCCGGACGACTGCCGCGGCAACACCCGCGCGATCGACATCGACAAGGACATCCGCGTCCCGTTCGACGAGCAGCGCGGGATCAGCTTCGCCGACTTCGTCGCCGACGCCGCGCACTTCAAGACCGGCTCGGAGACGGTGGACCGGACCGAGCAGGACACCGGCTCGCAGCTGAGCAGCCTGTACAAGACGTGGAGCGGCGCCGGCGCGGACGCCGCGTCCGACACCTACAACGACAAGATCCAGCCCAAGGCCGTGAAGCTGTCGCAGACGCTCGGCGACGTGGGCGAGGCGACGCTGAACACGGCCACCACGGTCTTCCAGCTGTGCAAGGGCAAGGCCGACGCGGTCATCGGGATGTACACCGACCTGGTCGGCAAGGCCGACTACACGATGGCGCAGAAGGTCGTCGCGGTCGCCAGCGGCGAGCACGGCAACGAGCAGGACCTGGCCCAGATCGCGGGCTGGATGGACCTCAACTTCGGCACCAACCTGGTCAAGACGCTCAACGACCAGGGCTGCTGCGACGGCGACGAGATCAAGAAGCACGGCCAGGACCTGGCCAAGCAGTGGATCCAGAACCAGTTCAACCCCGACATGTGGGACCGGCTCTACAAGGGCTTCGAGAAGACCTGCAAGGACACCAAGGACCTCGTCGACAAGGCCTACGACTCGCTCGACAAGGTGATGGGCAAGGTCAAGAACGAGTTCGAGGGTGTGTCGCTGCCCGGTGGGTCCGGTTCGGGCGCGCCGGGCAGCGGTGGCCCGGGTGCCGCGGGCGGTGCCGGTGGCGGCCCGGGCGGCGGTGCCGGTGGCGGTTCGGGTTCCGGCTCGGGTTCGGGTTCCGGCATTCCGGGTGGTGGCTCGGGTTCCGGGACCGGGGGCTCGGGTGTGCCCGGTGGCGGTTCGGGTTCCGGGAGCGGGATTCCGGGCGGTGGCTCGGGTTCCGGTGGCTCCGGTTCGGGCTCTGGTGGCTCGGGCACCGGGGGTGGCGGCGCGGTGCCGCCGATCCCGGACACGGACACGCCGTCCGACGCCGGTTCCACCGGGGGTGGCGCGGGTTCTGCCGGGGGTGGTTCCGGTTCCGGTTCGGGTGCCGGCTCCGGTGATGACGGCAAGGCAGCCGCCGCCGCGGCCGCCGAGGCCGCGAAGAAGCAGGCTTCGGAAGCACTGGGTTCCTTCGACGGCGCGGGTGGCGGCAGCGGAGGTGGCAGCCTCGGTGGTGGCGGCTCCGATTCCGGCGCCGGGTCGGGCTCCGGGGCCGGGTCCGGCTCCTCCGATGACACGTCGCCGTCGTCGGTGCCGCCGCCGTCGTCCAGTGGCCAGGATGCCGCGGCCGCGGCCGCCGAAGCGGCGAAGAAGAAGGCCGCCGACGCGCTGAAGGAGTTCAGCGGCCCGGGGATCCAGACGGAGTCCGGCGACCAGGCGGGTTCCGGCGGCAGTGGCCTCGGCGGCGGCAGTGGTTCGGGTTCGGGTTCGGGCGGCGGGTCCGGTTCGGGTGGGTCGGGGTCCGGCGACGACGGCAAGGCCGCGGCCGAGCAGGCCGCGGAGGAAGCGAAGAAGAAGGCGGCCGACGCGCTGAAGGAGTTCAGCGGCGATGGCATCAAGACCGACCCGGGCGGCCTCGGCGACACCCCGAGCGCCGACACCGACGGCGACGGCAAGCCGGACAGCCCGCTGGGCGACGACAAGGGCGCCGACAAGGACGGTGACGGCAAGCCGGACAACCCACTCGGCGCCGACAAGGACGGCGACGGCAAGCCGGACAGCTTGCTGGGCGACGACAAGGACACCGACAAGGACGGGGACGGCAAGCCCGACGGCGACGCCACCCCGGACCACCTGAAGGTCAAGCAGGGCGACAAGACCTTCGAGATGACCGAGCCCGACTCCGACGGGCAGATGGACATCAAGGTCGGCGACGGGCACGGCGACCCCAAGGACTTCAAGCTCGACTGGTCCGACGACGACAAGGACAAGGCCGGCGACGGTCCACAAGGGACGGACGACGACACGTACCGCCCCGGCCCGGACGGCAAGATCCACATCGAGGACGGTGGCGTCAAGATCACCGCGGAGCGGCCGGACGGCGCGGACGGCCCGACCGTGGTGACCGTCGACGACGGCACCGGCAAGCCGACGACCTACACCCTCGGCGAAGACGACAAGCTCTCGGACGTCCTCGGCGACACCCCGGACAAGAAGCTCGACGACGACCTGCCCAGCCACCACGGCACCCTCGACGACCTCGGCTCGGACGACGGTGACAAGGGCGGGCACGGCGGTGGCGGCCACGGCGGCGGCATCGGTGGCGGCGGCGCCTCGCCGCTGCACGGCGGGGGTGGCCCGGCGGTGTCCGGGTTCGACCCGGCGGGCGGCGGTCTCGGTGAGACGCCGGTGACCGGGGGCGTCCACTCCGGCGTCGGGGCCACCGCCCCGGCCCAGCCGGCCGCCGCGTTCGCGCCCGCGGGTGCCGCAGGGGCCCCCGGCCAGTCGTCGATGGGCGGCGGGATGCCCATGGGTGGCATGGGCGCGATGGGCGGTGGCGCGCACGGTGGTGGGGGAGACTCCGAACGCAAGTCGCCCGCCTACCACGTCGAAGGCGCCTTGTTCGACAACCTCGGCGAGCCGGGCCGCCGGATCATCGGCTCCCTCAACGACGACGAAGACCCGCCGACCGCCCGCCGGGCCTGGTAAGGAGGACTCGTGACCGACATCGCCGGGATGAAGGCGGAGCTGGACGGCCTGGTCCGCGAGCAGGCCGACCGCCGGGCGCTGCGCGAGCAGCAGGGCGAGGAGATCAAGGCCCGCTCGCACGAGTACATGACCAAGCAGGTGCAGGCCGCCGAGCGGTACGTGACGCACCTGCGTGAGGTCGCGCAGCGCAAGACCAAGTCGGGCTGGAGCACCGACCGCTCGGGCCAGGAGCCGGCTTCGGCCTTCGACGACCCCGGCTACGGCGACGAGCCGGGCGCGGCCCCGTCGTTCGCGCCGACGTCGACGCCGCGGCCGGTGTCGCGGGAGGAGCCGCCGCGTCGCGCGCGCCGTGCGCCGTCGGCGGAAGCCGAGGAGGACGAGTTCAACAACCCTTGGTGAGCGGCCGCCAGAGGTCGACGGCGATCTCGCGCAGCCGCTCTGTGAACGTCCCTTCCGGACTCACCCGCCGCAGCAGCGCCCGGAGGTCGGCCTCGAAGGCCGCGCGCCGGTCGCCGAACAGGTGGGGCGTGGCGCTCGACAGCGAAAACACGCTCGCCACCACCTCGTCGGCCGTTCGCGTGATCACCCGGCCGCCGACCTCGAACCGATGCGGTCCGCGGAACCCGGCGGCGCGGTAGATCTCCGCCTCGCCGCCGGCCGTGCCGCCGGGCAGCGCGCCCCGGCCCGCACGCCGCACCGGGCCGAGGTAGCTCCGGACGAGCTCGGTGATCGCCGTGTGCGGCGCGGACTCGTCGACGCCCTGGTGCGTCGTCGCGTGGACGTGCGCGCACACGCCGTCTTCGGTGAGCATGCCGCGCACCGCCGCGGCCACCCGGGGCCGGTCGAACCAGTGGAACGACTGGGCGAACGTCACCAGCCGGAACCGGCCGAGCCCGGCGGGCAGCTCCTCGGCCCGCCGCTGCACCCAGCGGCAGTTCCGGACCCCCGAAGCGAGCCGGCTCGCCTCGGCGAGCATGTCGGCGTCGGCGTCGAGACCGACTGCCTCCTCGAACGAACCCGCCAGCAGGAGGGTCAGCGACCCGGGGCCGCAGCCGACGTCGAGCAGCCGCCCGGACCCGTCGAGCCCGAGCTCGGTGGCGAACGCCGCCGCCAGCTCCGGGGGATAGGCGGCCCGGCCTCGCGCGTAGTACGCCGCGCTGCCCGAATAGAGGGACGGATCCCATTCCCACGCGTCGGTCACGCCCCCAGCGTAGATACTCGGGTGTCATGGACTCCGCGAACTGGTGGCGCGACGCCGTCGTCTACGAGGTGTACGTCCGCAGCTTCGCCGACGCGGACGGCGACGGCACCGGAGATCTCGCCGGCCTGCGCTCGCGGCTGGGCTACCTGGCCGACCTCGGCGTCGACGCGGTGTGGACGACGCCGTGGTACCGCTCGCCGATGGTCGACGGCGGCTACGACGTCGAGGACCACCGGGCTGTCGATCCGCTCTTCGGCGCCGAGCCGGACGTGCTGGAGCTCGTCGCCGAGGCGCACCGGGTGGGCCTGCGGGTGCTGATCGACGTCGTGCCGAACCACACCTCCGACCGCCATCCCTGGTTCCGCGCCGCGCTGGCCGGCGGACCCGAACGCGCCCGGTACCACTTCCGGCCCGGGCGCGGCGCGGCCGGCGAGCTGCCACCCACCGACTGGCGCAGCGTCTTCGGCGGCCCGGCGTGGACCCGCGTGCCCGGTGGCGAGTGGTACCTGCACCTGTTCGCCCCGGAGCAGCCGGACCTCGACTGGGACAACGCCGAAGTCCGCGCCGAGTTCGAAGACCTGCTGCGGTTCTGGTTCTCCCGCGGGGTGGACGGCGTCCGCATCGACGTCGCCCACGGCCTGCTCAAGGACCCGCGCTTCCCCGACCTCGGCGTCGACGACGAAGAGATCGCGCGGCCGCCCGACCGCAGCCACCACCCGCACTGGGACCGCGACGGCGTGCACGAGATCTACCGCTCGTGGCGGGCGATCGCCGGTGAGTTCGGGCCCGGCCGCGTGTTCGTCGCCGAAGCGTGGGTCGACCGGCCCGACCGGCTCGCGCGCTACGTCCGCCCGGACGAGCTGCACACCGCGTTCAACTTCGACTTCCTGCGCTGCGCCTGGGATCCCGGCGAGCTGCGCGAGGTGATCGACCGGACCGTCGGAGCCCTCGGCGCGGTCGGCGCGCCGGCGACGTGGGTGCTGTCCAACCACGACGTCGTCCGGCACGTGACGCGGCTCGCGCCCGGCGACGTCGAGCTGGGCCGGCGGCGGGCCCGCGCCGCGTTGCTGCTGATGCTCGCCCTCCCCGGCGGCGCCTACCTCTACCAGGGCGAGGAGCTGGGCCTGGAGGAAGTCGAAGACCTGCCCGAGGCGGTGCTCGCCGACCCGACGTGGGAACGCTCCGGCCGCACCCGGCGCGGCCGCGACGGCTGCCGGGTGCCCTTGCCGTGGTCGGGGGAGGCCCCGCCGTTCGGCTTCACGGCCGACGGGGCGGCGACCTGGCTGCCGCAGCCCGAGCACTGGCGGACGCTGACCGCGAGCGCGCAGGCGGACGACCCGGGTTCGATGCTCCACCTGTACCGGACGGCGCTGGCCACCCGCCGGGCGCACCCCGCGCTGGGCGACGGGACGATGGCGTGGCGGCCCGCGCCGCCCGGCGTGCTGTCCTTCGCCCGCGAGCCCGGCTTCGGCTGCGTGGTGAACCTGTCGGCCGAACCGTGCGCGTTGCCGGACGGCGCGCGGGTGCTGCTGGCGAGCGGGCCGGTGACCGGTGGCCGGGTGCCGCCGGACACCGCGGTGTGGCACGGCGGAGGGTGAACCCGGAATCCGGCGGTGTGAAACGCCGGGTGCCGGGGTATCCGGTCGCGTCGTTGCGCCGCCGACCGAGCCGGAGGTCACCCCGATGCCCGTCCGAACCACCACGCCACCCGCCGCCGACGTCGTCGGTCTGGCGCGGAAAGTCCTTGCGGCCCAAGGCCTGACGGGCTCGGCCGCGAACGCCGCCCTCGTCGCGATGGCGCAGGAGCGCGGCCTGCCGGTCGCCCGGTGCGCGGCGCTGATCGTGGCCGCCGTCGACGGGCGGCCGGGCTGATGGCCTTCGCCGGTGGTTTTCCGCGCGACGAGGACACCGCGTCGATCGGCGGTGGCGTGCTGCTCGCCGTCGGCTTGGTCGTCGCGTTCTTCGGGTGGGGGTCCTGGTGGACGGCGGCCGGCTTGGCGCTCGCCGTCGCGGGCGCGGTGTGGCTCGTCGTCGCGAACCGGGACGCGTAACCACCGTCCGGGCGGGGAACCGCCCGCGGCGATCACGGACCGGCCCGCGACCTCGTCCACGGCGCGTTGGGGAGCTGACCGCGCGGGGTACCCCGTCGGCATGGCAGACGCGCCGGACCGCAAACTGCGGCGTTACCAGGAGATGCGGGACTTCGGCAGGACCGCGGAGCCGGCCGGTGGGGCCGCCGGTCGCGATGGGCACCGGTTCGTCGTGCAACGGCACCGCGCCCGGCGGCTGCACTACGACTTCCGGCTGGAGCTGGACGGCGTCCTGGTCAGCTGGGCGGTGCCGAAGGGCCCGACGCTCGACCCGAAGGCCCGGCGGCTGGCCGTGCACGTCGAGGATCACCCGATCGAGTATGCCGACTTCGAGGGCGTGATCCCGCGCGGCGAGTACGGCGGCGGGGACGTCATCGTCTGGGACCGCGGGGTGTGGCGGCCGGTCGACGCCGATCCGGCGGCCGCCATCGAAGCCGGGACGCTCCACTTCGACCTCGACGGCGAGAAGCTCGCCGGCCGGTTCGTCCTCGTCCGCACGAACCGCGGGGAGAAGGACCAGTGGTTCCTCCTGCACAAGGAGGACGAGCACGCCGAGGCCGGCTGGACCGCCGAAGACCACCCGCGCTCGGTGAAGAGCGGCCGCACCAACGACGAGGTCGCGGCCGCGCCCGACGCGCGGTGGCACGGCGACCGCCCGGCCGGGCAGGCGGAGGAGGCGGTCGGGTTCGCCGCCGCCACCGCCGACGAGCTGGCCGCGCTCGACGACCTCGGCGCCAAGGGAGAGTGGTCCGTCGCGGGGCGCGAGCTGTCCCTGACCAACCTGGACAAGGTGCTCTTCCCCGGAGCCGAGCCGGTGACCAAGCGGGACCTCGTCCGCTACTACGTCACGGTCGGCCCGGCGATGCTGCCGTACCTGGCCGGCCGCCCGCTCAACACCCACCGGTTCCCGCAGGGGGTCACCGAGGCGGGCTTCTGGCAGAAGGAGGTCCCGCGGCACGTCCCGGACTGGCTGACCACTTGGCGCAACGAACGCGCCGAGGCGGGGGAGAGCCGGCACTACGTCGTCGCCGACAGCGTCGCCACCCTGGCGTGGCTGGCGAACTACGGCGCGCTGGAGCTGCACGCGTGGACGTCGTGCGCCGCCGACGTCGACCACCCGACGTGGGTGCTGTTCGACATCGACCCGGGCCCGGAGACCTCGTTCGCCGAGGTGCTGGAGCTGGCGCGGCTGCACCGGACCGCGCTCGAGCACCTCGGGCTCACCGGGCGGCCGAAGGTGACCGGGCAGCGCGGGATCCAGGTGTGGGTGCCGATCGCGCCGCACTGCACGTACGAGCAGACGCGCGCGTGGGCGGAGACGGTGTCCAAGACGATCGGGCGGGTCCTGCCGGACCTGGTCAGCTGGGCCTGGTCGAAGGACAAGCGCCGGGGCCGGGCCCGGCTCGACTACACGCAGAACGTGCTCAACAAGACGCTGGTCGCGCCCTACAGCGTCCGGCCGCGGCCCGGCGCGCCGGTGTCGGTGCCGCTGGACTGGACGGACTTGGACGACGACGAGCTGACGCCCGACCGCTGGACGATCCGGGACGTCCCGGCCCGGCTGGCCGAGCGCGGTGATCCGTTCGCGGCGTTGCTCGGGGTGGCGCAGCGGCTGCCGGGGTTGTAGCGGCTCGGCGCGGTTTCGGTCGGCGGGCTGAGTGTTGCCGGGCTTCAGTGGCGTGGGGTGGTTTCGGTCGGTGTGGCCGCGGCGGGCTGGCGCTGGACTGGGAGGCCGGTCCGGCTGGGCTGAGGGTTGCCGGGCTGGAGTGGCGCGGGGTGGGCGGTTGCGCGCGGCGGGCCGGCTCCGGGCCGCCGCGTCTCAGGCGTGCACCGTCTCCAGCCGCCGGGGTTGCAGGCGGTCGAGGTCCGGGCGGGACAGGTGCGGGCGGCCGCCGGCGTGCTCGGTGGTCGCCGCGGCGGCCGCGACCGCCAGGCACGCCGCCGTCTCCAGGGGGCGGCGGCGGGTGAGGGCCGCGGTCAGCGCCGCGACCAGTGCGTCGCCCGCGCCGGTCGGGTCGACGACCTCCGTCTCGACGTGCGGGACGAACCACGACTCGCCCGGCCCGGCGAAGAGGTTGCCCTGCCCGGCGACTTCGAGCACGACCAGGGCCGGCCCGCGTTCCCGCAGGTCGGCGGCGGCGCGGGCCGCGGACGGGACGTCGTCGACGGGGTGCCCGGTGAGCAGCTCGGCTTCGTGCCCGTCGGCGCGGAGGACGTCGGCGAGGGCGAGCAGGTCGTCCGCGAGGCCCTGGGGCGCGCCGTCGAGCACGACGCGGGTGCCGGCGGTGTGCGCGAGGCGGGCGGCCAGCAGCGCGGCCGGGGCGGGCTGCTGCAGCTGGACGATGAGCGAGCCGGCGGCGGAGATCGGGGCGGACGCGGCGACCACGTCGGTCTCGGTGACGAGCGTCTCCTCGGGAACGTGCTCGAGGTACCGGCGGCGCCCGTGTTCGTCCACGACGTCGACGAGCAGCGCGGTCTCGGCCCCGGCGCGGCGCACGACGTGCGAAGTCCCGATCCGGTCGGCGCGGGCCTGCGCCCGCAGTACCTCCCCCGTGCGGTCTTCCCCGACGACGCCGACGAGCGAAACGGACATCCCGAGCTGCCCGAGCGCGACGGCCTGGTTGGCGCCCTTCCCGCCGAGCAGCTCCTGCCGACGGCGGACCGGCGCCGAGGAGTCGGCATCGGGTGCGTCGGGGACCTCGATGACCAGGTCGCGGGCGATTTGCCCGACGACGACGACTTCGCTGAACATCACCGGTTCCGCCGGTCGGTCATGGCGCCTCCAGAGTTGGTGCAGACTGGTTGCCCGGCGGCGTGACGTCGCCAAACCGCACGATCGGGTCGAGCGACGCGTCGGAAACCGGCTTGTCTACCGCCGAACCGGGCGTTTCCTTACCGGCGGTTTGGGTATCAAGACCCCGACCTTGATCACCCGTCACGACGCCGGCCCCGGACCGGCGCGGAAGGCCTGCCGAACCCGTGTCCCCCGCCTCTCTGGTCCCCTCGCGGTCCGCTCCGCTCGCCGCGCGGCGGACGGAGTACCGTCCCGGCCTCGTCGTGCTCACCTTCGCCGGCGAGATCGACGCGCTGACCCTGCCGATCCTGGAGGCCGAGCTGGCGGCCGCCCCACCCGGGACGACCGTGGTGGACCTGACCCAGGTCGCGTTCGTGGGCTTGGGCGGCGCCCGCGCGCTGGCCGCGGCCGCGGAACGGGCCGGTTCCGCGGGACAGCGCTTCGGCGTCGTCGCCACCAGCCGGACGCTGGCCCGGCTGTTCCGGATCACGGGCCTGGCCGCGGTGGTCCCGATGTTCGCTTCCCTCTCCGACGCTCTCCGCGAGCTGCTGGCGGCGGAGGTGGGTGGGGGGGCTCGTTGAGTTCCGTTCGGTGGGCGATCAGCGCTCCGGGCCCGGCGCCGTCGCGAGCTGCTGGCGTGGCCCGCCGAGTTCCGCTCAGCGGGCGATCAGCGCCCCGCTGAGCCGCCCTGACCCGCCGAGTCCGGCTCAGTGCGGCACCCAGCGGGCCACCAGCACCCCGATGTCCCGCCGCAGCTCGCCGCCGCCGTGATCGGCGACCGCGCGGGTCAACAGCCGGGCCGTCTCCGGGGGCAACGTCTCGCGCGCCAGGTAGCCGGCCACCCGGGCCCGCGCGAACGCCGTCCCGCCGCCGTCGGCGATCTCCGTCACGCCGGGGGAGTACAGCGCGAGCACGTCCCCGGGCCGCAGCCGTGCCCGCTCCCCGGCGTGCGGCAATGCGGCGCCCTCCCGGACGACCAGCGGCGGCGGGTGCCCGGCGGTCAGCCAGCACAGCTCGCCGGTGCGCAGGTCCAGCTCCGCGAGCACCCCGGTGACGGCCGGGCCGAAGTCGACCGCCGCGTACTGCTCCGCCAGCGAAGCCCCGTCGCGACGCGCGGCGCGATACGCCGCCAGCGCGTTGACCGCCGCGAAGCTCGCGCCGGCGTCGAACATCGCCAGCCACGCCCGCTGTTCCGAGAGCGCGTAGTCGAATACCGTCCTGCACAGGTCGTACGCCGGCTGCACGCTCGCGCCGACGATCACGCTGTCGGTCGCGCCCGTCAGCGGCGGCAGGCTCTGCCACAGCAGCTCGGCGGGTGAGCCGCGGTGCCGGCGGCGCCGGCGGACGTCGAGGCCGTCGCCGTACTGGGTCGTGACCGTCACGAGGTGACCGAGCAGGGACGCCAGCCAATGGCACTGCTCCCGCAGCACCGGGTCCGCCGGGTCGGCGCCGTCGATGGGGACGATCTCCAGCACGCCGAGCCGCTCGACGCCGTCGAGCAGCACCGTCCACAGCGTGGGCGCCGGCCCGTCGTGGGTCACGATCGTCCCCGCGCGGCGGAACACGTCGCCGGCGACGGTGGTCTCGATGTCGAGCTCCGCGGTGGCCGGGCGCAGCGGGACGAGCGTGCGCTGGTCGTAGTCGGCCAGGTAGACGGCGATCCGGAGGTCCAGCGCGCGGCCGGCGTCGGCGACGACGGCGGCCAGCCGCTCGGGCGGGGCGCGGTGCGCGCCCTCGAGCAGGTCGACGAGTGCCTTCAGCGGGCCGTGCAACGGTTTCCCGTCGCGGACCGAATGGCTGTACGGCGCGCGAGGCGGCCCGGCCAGCTCGTCGAGGCGTTCGTTGACGGCGTGGGCGAGCATGTCGCGGTCGACGCGGGGGAGCGGCGTCAAGCCGTTGAGGTAGGCGTCGAGCTCCAGCAGGCTCAAGCTGCCGCCGAGGGCGAAGTAGCGCATCCACAGCTGTTCGGGCGTCAGGCGGCTCCGCGCGTAGCAGGCGGCGAACTGGCGCTGCTGTTCCTCTTCGGGCAGGAAGCGCACGCCGCTCACCCCTTCCGCGGCGCCGGTCCGACCAGGTCCGCCGCGGCCTCGGCGGGGGTGCGGCCGCGGGTGCGGGCCAAGGCCAGCAGCCGGTCGAACGCGGCGTCTTCGTCGAGGCCGTCCCGGCCCATGAGGAACCCCTTCGCCAGGGTGACGGTGTCGCGGTCGTGGAGGGTGTCCTTGAACCGTTCGCTGAACCGGCTCGCCCGCTCGTAGGCGCGGGCGTTGGCCACGAGGACCGCGGCCCGGTCGGCGAACGACGCGAGCGTCCGCTCGTCGGCCGGGCCGAACGCGCCGGGTCTGGTCGCGTAGATCTTGATGGCGCCGTGGCAGCCTTCGCCGGAGACGAGCGGGGCGGTGAGCACCGACCGCAGTCCCGCGCCGGCGGCCGCGGCGCACCAGCGCGGCCAGCGGCCTTCGGAGGTGACGTCGTCGATCCGCATCGGCGCGCAGTCGGCCAGCGCGGCCAGGCAGGGGCCTTCGCGCAGCCGGTACTGCAGGGCGTCGGCTGCCCGCACCAGCGGACTCGACGCGCTGGTCGTGGCGGGCACGCCGACGTCGTCGAGGAGGGTGACCCCGGCGCCGGCGGCGGCGTCGATCGCGCGTCCGGCGAGCGAGACGATCAGCTCCAGCACCGAGTCGACGGTCTCGCGGGACAGCAGCAGTCCCGACATCCGCGCGGCGACCGCGGCCAGCTCACCGTCCAGGGGCAGTCCGCCCGCCGAGGCCCTCTCCGACATGGTCGCCGAATACCATCGCGCGGCCCCGCGCAAACCCCGCGGACATGGCCGGGCGGGAAGTGGGTACCCGGTGTCTTCGGCGCCCGCGCGGGAGGAGAGGACATGGAACTGCCGGAGCCCACCACGACCGGGTCACCGCTGCTGGACGACGTCACCGGCGCGCTCGAAGGCCTGACGGCCGTCCTGCGGCAGGAAGACGACTTCCGGGTCCTGCTGCGGCACGTGTGCCTGCAGGTGCGCCAGGCCGTGCCCGGCGTGGGCGAAGCGTCGATCACGCTGGCGACCGGGGACGAGCCGCACACGGCGTCCGCGACGAGCGACGTCGTCCACGACCTCGACCGCGACCAGTACCGCCTCGGCGACGGCCCCTGCCTCGAGGCGATCCGCACCGGCAAGATCGTCCGCACGTCGGTGACCGACGCGGCCGAGCGCTGGCCGGACTTCGCCCGCGGCGCGCGGGACGCCGGCTTCGGCAGCTTCCTCGCGGCGCCTTTGGTGGCCGACGACGAATACTGCGGTGCGGTCAACTGCTTCGGCCGTCAAGACGACGGCTTCGCCGAGATCGAAGCCCAGCTGCTGGAGCTGTACACGGCGGCGGTGGAGGCGGTGTTCCGCGTCTACCACCGGTACGTCCAGGCCCGCGAGACGGCGGACCACCTGCGCACGGCGCTGACCTCCCGTGCGGTCATCGACCAGGCGAAGGGCATGCTGATGGCGATCCGCCGGATCGACGCCGACGACGCGTTCGCGGTGCTGGTCGAGCAGTCCCAGCGTGAGAACACGAAGCTGCGCGAGGTGGCCGAGCAGTTCGTCGCCCGTGTGGTGGCCGCCCGCGGCATGGCCTGACCGGCCGCTGGAAAGCGCTCTCTGAAGCGCGGGTTCGACGACATGGTCGAACCCGCGCGCCGGTGAACGGCCCTATCTCCCGGAGTGTCCGAGCGGCTACACTCTCGCGCTGGGAGCGCTCCCAGTCGAACTGTCCTGTCGAGCTTTCTCCAGGAGGTCGGGATGAACTGGCGTCTGTTCCGGGCGATCGTGGCCGGCTTGCTGCTGGCCGCCTGCGCCGTCGTCGCCCCACCGGCGGCCGGGGCCGCCGCGCCCACGCGGATCATGGCGCTGGGCGACTCCATCACCGGGTCGCCCGGCTGCTGGCGGGCGCTGCTGTGGAAACACCTGCAGGACACCGGGCACACCGACATCGACTTCGTCGGCACGTTGCCGGCCCAGGGCTGCGGGTTCACCTACGACGGCGAGAACGAGGGCCACGGCGGGTTCCTGGCGACCGGGATCGCGCGGGACAACCAGCTCCCCGGCTGGCTCTCGGCCACCCGGCCGGACATCGTCCTGATGCACCTGGGCACCAACGACGTGTGGAACGGCATCCCCGCGGCGACCATCCTCGACGCCTACACCACGCTGCTGGGCCAGCTGCGGGCGAGCAACCCGGCGACCAAGCTGATCGTCGCGCGGATCATCCCGATGAACCCGGCCAACTGCGCCGCCTGCGCGCAGCGGGTGGTCGAGCTGGACAACGCCATCCCGGGCTGGGCGCAGGCGCACAGCACCGCGGCGTCCCCGATCACCGTCGTCGACCAGTGGACCGGGTTCGACACCGCCGTCGACACGACCGACGGCGTACACCCCAACAGCACCACCGGGATCCAGAAGATCGAGGCCCGCTGGTACCCCGCCCTCGTCGCCGCCCTGCCGGGCGCCCAGGCCGCGACCGGGCTGCACGTCAGCGGCACGAACGTGACCGAGGCGAACGGCGCGGCGTTCGTGATGCGCGGGGTGAGCCACGCCTACGTCTGGTACCCCGGCCAGACCGGCTCGTTCGCCGACATCAAGTCCTTCGGCGCCAACACGGTGCGGGTGGTGCTCGGCAGCGGGAAGCGGTGGGGGCCGACGTCGGCGGCCGAGGTGGGCAACGTCGTCTCGCTGTGCAAGCAGTCCCGGCTGATCTGCGTGCTGGAGGTGCACGACACCACCGGGTACGGCGAGGAGGGCGCGGCCGCGAGCCTCGACGAAGCCGCGAGCTACTGGATCAGCGTGGCCGGGGCGCTCAAGGGCCAAGAGAACTACGTCGTGATCAACCTGGGCAACGAGCCCTTCGGCAACAACCAGCAGGTGAGCGCGACCTGGGCGACCGCGACGTCCGCCGCCATCACGCGCCTGCGCGGCGCCGGGCTGCAGCACCTGCTGATGGCCGACGCGCCGATGTGGGGCCAGGACTGGCAGAACATCATGCGGGACGACGCCGCCTCGGTGCTCGCCGCGGATCCCCAGCACAACACGGTGTTCTCCATCCACATGTACGGCGTCTACGACACCGCCGCCGAGATCACCGGCTACTTCGACGCGTTCCGCACCGCGGGCCTGCCGCTCGTGATCGGCGAGTTCGGGAGCATGCACACCGACGGCGACCCGGACGAAGACACGATCATGGCCCAGGCGCAGGCCCGCGGGCTCGGCTACCTCGGCTGGTCGTGGAGTGGCAACAGCGCCGACGTCGGTTACCTCGACATGGTCAACGGCTTCGATCCGGCGAGCCTCACCCCGTGGGGTGAGCGGTTCCTCAACGGCGCCAACGGGATCCGGCAGACCTCGAAGGAAGCCACCGTTTTCGGCGGCGGCACCGCGGACACCCAGGCGCCCTCCACCCCGGGCACCCCGGCGGTCTCGGCGGTGACGGCCACCGGCGTCACCCTGTCCTGGACCGCCGCGACCGACAACGTCGGCGTCACGGGTTACGACGTCTTCCGCGCCACCGGCGGCTCGTTCGGCCTGGTGGGCTCCAGCGCGACGACCGGCTTCACCGACACGGGCCTGACCGCGTCGACCACCTACCGCTACCGGGTGCGCGCCCGCGACGCCGCGGGGAACGTCTCGGCGGACTCCGGGATCGCCACCGCGACGACGAGTGCGGGCGGCGGCGCGGGGACGTGCAAGGTCGGGTACTCCGCCTCCGATTGGGGTGGGGGCGGCGGTTTCACCGCAAACGTGACCATCACCAACACCGGCGCCACCGCGTTCACCGGCTGGACCCTGGCCTTCGCCTACCCGTCGGGGCAGCGGGTCACCCTGCCGGGCTGGGGCGCCACCTTCACCCAGAACGGCGGCGGTGTCACCGCCACCAACCTGTCCTGGAACGGCGCGCTCGCGCCGAACGCGTCGACCGGCATCGGCTTCAACGGCACGTACAGCGGGGCCAACCCGGCGCCGACCTCGTTCACCCTCAACGGAACCCCTTGCGCGACCAGCTGAGTCCGTCCACAGCAGACAGGAGAACGACGATGTTCCTGCGCATGCTCGCTGTCGGTGTGCTCGTGGCGGGACTGGTGCCCGCCACCGCGGCGGCGGAGACCGCGCCGCGGTTCGACCGGCTCGGCCGCGGCGTGATCAGTGTCCACACGGCACAGGGCAACCGGGTCGGCTGGCGGCTGCTGGCCGACGACCCGGCCGGTGTGGCGTTCAACGTCTACCGCGACGGCGTCAAGGTCAATGGGACAACGCCCGGTGGGCCGACCGGTGTGCTGGACGCCGGGGCCGCCGCGGGGGCGGCGTACACCGTCCGCGCGGTGGTGAACGGCGTCGAGCGCGTGTCGGCGTTCGCGGCGGAGAAGTCGCTGACGCTCGACAGCACGGCCGCGGCGGCCACCCGCGACGTCACGATCCAGGTCCCGCCCGGTGGCACGACGCCGTCCGGGGAGAGCTACACCTACAGTGCGAACGACGCGAGCGTCGGCGACCTCGACGGTGACGGCCAGTACGAGTTCGTGCTGAAGTGGGATCCCAGCAACGCCAAGGACAATTCGCAGTCCGGCTACACCGGGGACGGCTACGTCGACGCCTACCGGCTCGACGGCACCCGGCTGTGGCGGATCGACCTGGGCCGCAACATCCGAGCCGGCGCGCACTACACGCAGTTCCAGGTCTTCGACTACGACGGCGACGGCCGCGCCGAGGTCGCGATGAAGACCGCCGACGGCACGCGGTCGGGCACCGGCCAGGTCATCGGCAGCGCGAGTGCCGACTACCGCAACTCCAGCGGGTACGTCCTGGCCGGCCCGGAGTACCTGACGATGTTCAACGGCCAGACCGGTGCCGCGGTGGCCACGGTGAACTACGACCCGCCACGCGGCACAGTGTCCTCGTGGGGCGACAGCTACGGCAACCGGGTCGACCGCTTCCTGGCCGGCACGGCGTACCTGGACGGCTCGCACCCGAGCCTGATCATGTCGCGGGGCTACTACACGCGAACGGTGATCGCGGCGTGGGACTTCCGGGGTGGCGCGCTGACCGAGCGGTGGAAGTTCGACTCGAACTCCGCCGGCGCGCAGTACACCGGCCAGGGCGACCACCAGCTGGCGATCGCCGACGCCGACGGCGACGGCCGAGACGAGATCGTCTTCGGCGCGATGGCGATCGACGACAACGGCACGCCACTGTGGAACACGCGGCTCGGCCACGGCGACGCCATGCACGTCGGCGACCTGATCCCGAGCCGGGCGGGCCTGGAAGAGTTCAAAGTGGACGAGGACAAGTCGAAGCCGGCCGCCTGGATGGCCGATGCGAAGACCGGGCAGCTCATCTGGCAGAACGCGTCCTGCGCCTGCGACAACGGCCGCGGTGTCTCGGACGACGTCTACGCCGGCAGCCCCGGCGCCGAGTCGTGGTCGTCCGCGGTGTCCGGGCTGCTGAACACCAGCGGGCAGAACATCGGGCGCAAGCCGTCTTCGGCGAACTTCGTGCTCTGGTGGGACGGCGACGCCCAGCGTGAGCTGCTCGACGGCACCCACATCGACAAGTACGGCACCAGCGCCGACACCCGGCTGCTGACCGCGTCCGGCGTGCACGCGAACAACGGCACGAAGAACACGCCGTCGTTGCAGGCGGACCTGTTCGGGGACTGGCGCGAAGAAGTCGTGTGGCCGACTTCGGACAACCGGGCGTTGCGGATCTATTCGACCACGGACCCGACGAGCATTTCGCACGTGTCGCTGATGCAGGACCGGCAGTACCGGGAAGCGGTGGCGTGGCAGAACACGGCGTACAACCAGCCGCCGCACCCGAGTTTCGCGCTGGCGAAGTGAGCCGACCGCGGCTGCTACATTCGAGGCGTGACCAGCCCGGCGGGTGATGTGCCGAAGCGGCGGCTGTTGCCGGTCTACGCGGCCGGGTTCGTCACCGCGTTCGGCGCCCACAGCATCGCCGCCGGGCTGGGCGGGTACGCCGAGTCTCAGCACGCGTCGCTGCTCACGCTCGGGCTGCTGCTCGCGGTCTACGACGGCGCCGAGGTGGTGCTGAAGCCGGTGTTCGGCGCGCTGGCCGACCGCGTCGGGCCGCGGCCGGTGCTGCTCGGGGGCTTGGTGGCGTTCGCCGTCGCGTCGGGGGCGTTCGTCGTGGCCGGCAACCCCGCGCTGGTCGGGTTGGCGCGGCTCGGGCAGGGTGCCGCCGCGGCCGCGTTCTCGCCGGCGGCCGGGGCGTTGGTGGCGCGGTTGACGCCTCGGACGGGTCACGGCCGCGCGTTCGGCGGCTACGGCGCTTGGAAGGGGCTCGGCTACACGCTCGGCCCGGTCCTGGGCGGCGTCCTGATCACGGTCGGCGGCTACCCGCTGCTGTTCGGCACGCTGGGCGGGCTGGCGCTGGCGGTCGCCGCCTGGGCCGCGGCGGCGGTCCCGGTGGTGCCGCCGCTGCCGCGGGCCCGCCAGACGGTGCTGGACCTGGCACGCCGCCTCACGGCCCGCGGCTTCCTGCGCCCGACGGCGACGCTCGCGGGCGCGACGGGCGCGGTGGCGGTCGGCGTCGGGTTCCTGCCGGTGGCGGGCGCCGGGTACGGCCTCGGCCCACTGGCGACCGGGGCGGTGGTGTCGCTGCTGGCGGCGACGGGCGCGCTGATCCAGCCGTGGGCGGGCCGGGCCCGCGACGCGGGCCGGATAGCGGACGGCCCGGGCATGGCGGCGGGACTGGGGCTGGCGGCCGCGGGCATCGCGACGACGACGGTCCTGCCGGGCGTCGCCGGCCTGCTGGCGGCGGCCGTGGCGATCGGTGTCGGCACCGGGCTGGCGACCCCCCTGGGGTTCGCGCACCTGGCGGCGTCGACGCCGGCGGAGCGCTTGGGGCAGACGATGGGGTCGGCTGAGGTGGGCCGGGAGCTGGGGGACGCGGGTGGGCCGTTGCTGGTGGGGGCACTGGCGGCGGCGGTTTCGCTGGATGTCGGGTTGCTCGGGCTCGCCGGGTTGCTGGTGGTGTTCGCGGCGGTGGTGGCCGCGACCGCGCGACGCTGAGCTGCCGCGGCGGGGGACGCGTCGCGGGGCGCTCGGGGAGGTGCGGGATTTGCGGTAGGCGGCTGAGTCGCGGTGGGTCGGGGGGCGGCGTTCGGGGGTGAGGTGTGCGGGCTTCGCGGTGTGCCGGTGGGCCGGCGTGCGGGGTGGGCTTGGGCCGTGCGGCTCGCGGCGCGGCGCTGGCTTGCCGCGGTGGGGATGCCTTTTGGGGAACTCGGTGGGGTGTGCGGGCTTCGCGGTAGGCGGCTGAGTCGGGGTGGGTCGGGGCGCGGCGTTCGGGGGTGGGGTGTGCGGGCTTCGCGGTGTTCCGGTGGGCCGGCGCGAAGGGGGGTGGGCGTGGGCCGTGCGGCTCGCGGTGCGCCGCTGGCTTGCCGCGGTGGGGATGCCTTTGGGGGAACTCGGTGAGGTGTGCGGGCTTCGCGGTGCTGGTCTCGGTGGGCGGCTGAGCAGGGCGGGTTGGGGGTGGCGCCGCGGCGCTGTGCCGGTGAGCCGGCGCGCGGGCGTAGGGCTTCGGCCCCGCGCGGCGACTCGTGCGTGGCCGCCCGCAGGCGCGCCGCGAAGCAGCCGCGCCGCGGGCCCGCTCGCCGCCGGCCGTCCACTTCGGTCACTCAAGCCGCGTTTCGCAGTCCCTCGTACGCGGCCATCACCATGCCCAGCCCGCGGTCGTCGCCGAGTGGGCCCTCCTCCAGCATCCGGTTCATCACGTACGCCACCGTCATCCGCGTGCCGAGGTCCGCCAGCACGATGGACCCGCCCCAGCCGCCCCAAGAACACGACCGGCCCTGGATGCTGTAGCCCATGCCGTAACGCATGCGGGTGCCCAGGACCTCGTCCTCGCCGAGGAACTGTTCCTCCAGCGCTCGCTCGCAGCCCGCCGCCGACAGCAGGCCCCGGCCGCCGTCGGAGAGGACCGACTGCACCGCCGCCACCGATCGGGCGTTGCCGAAACCGTTGCCCGACGGGATTTCCGCCCGGCGCCACGCCTCCGTCGCCGCGATCTCCGCTGGGATGGGCGGGTTTCCGGGGCCGCGGGCCACGATCTCCGGCGCCCGCGTCTGCGGTGGGATGACCGGGGCGACCCGGTGGTCGTGCTCGGGCGGCAGTCCGATGTGGAAGTCCGCGCCCAGCGGCCCGGCGATCTCCTCGGCGAAGAACCGGCCGAGCGTGCGCCCGGTGATCCGGCGGACCACCTCGCCGATCAGGTACCCCTGCGTGACGGCGTGGTAGCCGGCCACGGTCCCGGGCGCCGAGTCCGGCGGCTGGGCGGCCAGCAGCGACGTCAGCTTCGGCCAGTCGTAGAGGTCTTCGGTCCGCAGTGGCGCCCGCCAGACCGGCAGGCCCGACGTGTGGCCGAGCACGTGCCGCACCAGCACCTTTTCCTTGCCCGCGGCCGCGAACTCCGGCCAGTACGCCGCGACCGGCGCGTCGAGGTCGAGCACCCCGCGATCGGCGAGGACCAGCGCGCACAGCGCCGTCATCGTCTTGGTGGTGGACCACACGCACGTGATCGTGTCGCGTTCCCACGGCCGCGTGCGTTCGGCGTCGGCGTAGCCGCCCCAGAGGTCGACCACCGGTTCGCCGTCAAGGAAGACCGCGACGGACGCGCCGACGTCCCGGCCGTCCAGCGACGCCCCGAGGGCGTCACGCACTGCTTCGAACCGCTCGTCACACGTGCCGTGGGTGTGGGCCATGGGCGTAGCCAACCCCGCCACCGCCGCCCGCGGCAACCGGTTTTCGCGCCGCCGACGCCGATCGCCATTCGGTGATATCCTGGTGTCGGCCGAACCAATCGGTACCTACCTCACCGCCACCGTCAATTTCCGGTGCGATTCTCCCGTTGCTCCGATCGCTCGACCCGCGTGACCCGCAAGCCGCTGATCCACGCGAGCCTGCGCGTGGACCGAAGTGAAGGGGAATGCCCATGAGTGACACCATTCTGGCCCAAGCGGCCGACATCAACCCCGGCCTCGCGGCCATCGGTTACGGGCTGGGCGCGATCGGCCCGGGAATCGGCGTCGGGCTGATTTTCGCCGCGGTCATCAATGGCACCGCCCGCCAGCCGGAAGCACAGGGGAAACTGCAGACGATCGGGTATTCGACGTTCGTACTGGCCGAAGTGCTGGCGTTGATCGGGATCGTCGTCTATTTCATCACCGCCAACAAGTGACGCGGGCCGCCCGCGCCCGGCCACGGTCGGGCGCGGGCAGTCCAGTGCGTTTGTCGACTGTAACGCTCCTGCGGCCCTAGGCTGCGGGGGTGGACGACGACGGCTGGATCCTGGAACCGGCGCCCTGGGCGGAACTCACCCGCTTGAGGCGGAGCCGGGACGAGCCCGTCCTCGAGGCTTCCTGGCACGATGCCCCGGTCGTGGTCGTCGCGCCGGACGTCGTCGAAGAGTGGGCGGCCACGGCGCAGGTCCTGGTGCTGTCGGCGGCCCACCGCACGACGCACGCCGTCGACCTGCCGGCCACCTTCGAGGCCGAAGGGCTGCCGACGGAGAACGCGCTCGTCGTGCGCAACTGCGCGGCGATCCAGATCGGGAACCGGAACACGCAGACCACCGTCCACCGGTTCCGGGTCGAGGACGTCCGGATCACCCTCGACCGGGTGCTGGCCCGGCAGCTCGCGGCCGACGTCTCCGCGGGACCGGCGGCGGACGGCTACACGAAGGTCTCGATCTGGAACTCACGTGGCGTGCAGGTGGGGGACTTCAACCGGCAGCGCACCGTGTTCCGGCACGTCGTCACCGGGCCGGAGCTCGAACTGGGCCCCGCCGACCGCCAGGTCGTGGACCTGGTGCGTGCCGGGCGGCTCGACGCGGCCGAGCGGGAGCTCGTCCGGCTGGCTCGCACCCGGCTCGAAGCGGACGCGGCGCCGCTGTACGACGCGCTCGAGGTGACCAGCAACGAGAACCTGCCGAGTCCGCCACCCGTCCTCGAAGACACGATCGCGTCCGCGTACGGGCAGGACAACACGCAGAAGATCCGCGAGCACATCGACGTGGTCGACGTCGTGCTGACCGAGCTGCTCGGCTTCACCGATCCGGACGGCGCCCGCGGTGCGCTGAAGCGCCTGCCCGAACCCGAGCCGCCGACCATCGAGCCGCCGGAGCCCGAGCCGCCGAAACCGCCGACGCTGCCGTCACCCTGGTCGTTCTTCTGAGCGAGCCCGGTCAGGAACGGCAGAGCAGCGCGTCCGGAGTCCGGCTCGACCCCACGCGGCCCGTGTAGGCCACCCCGGCCACGTATTCGCCGGCCGCGCACTGGCCCTTGTAGTGGCCCGAAGCGAAGTCGCCGCCCAGGCCGCCCGCGGGCCGGTTGTCGCCGCGGTCGAACCACACGGTGTGGCCCGTGCGGCCCAGCGGCGTGGGGGAGCGGCCGCACAGCACCGCCGACACCGCCGCACCGCGGACGCTGTACCCCACCACCGCGTGGTCCGGCGGGCACTGGGCCTTCGTGTAGCCGGACGCCCAGTCCGTGTCCACATAGGACTCGTCGCGCACCACGACGTACGACGACGGCGTGGCCAGGGCGCCGCTGCAGAGGCCGCGGTTGCCCGTGTGGGCCAGGCCGACGAGGCGCTGGCCGTCCGGGCAGGCTCCCTTGCGGGTGCCCGAATCCCAGTCCGGCTGGGCCCGGACCGCGCGCGACTCCTGGAAGTCGGCGTAGTCCAGGTTGAGCATCGACCACTGCTCGGCCCGCGGGACCTGGCCGGTCCGCGACGGCGCGTTCACCAGCCGCCGCCACGCCGGGCCGCGCCAGTCCGCGGGGTCCAGGACGTCGGTGCCGTGGCCCGCCGCGTCCCACGAGAGCACCGACCAGCCGTCGTTGCCGAAGCCGACCGCCGGCCAGTAGGCGAAGTCGGTGTCGGTCTCGGCGAGGTAGTCGACGAAGTTCTCGAACCAGGCGCGCGACGCGGCGTCGGTCGTGCCCCGGCCCTCGCCGAACTCGCTGATCCACAGCGGCGCCGTGTAGTGCTTTCCGGTCTCCGCCGAGACGAAGAACGCCTGCCGGTACAGGGTGTCGCGCAGTTCCTGGGGTGAGAGGTCGCGGTAGCGCGGGTCGTGCGTCTCGCCGATGCCGGTCGCGCCCGAGTGGTTCGGACCGGTGTAGCCGTAGAAGTGGGCTGAATAGACCAGCTTCCCCGAGTCGATCAGCGTGTGCGACAGCGTGCGGGCGGGCTCCAGCGTCGGCCGGCCGTGCGCGAAGCCGTCGATCGGCAGCCCGGTCCAGTTGATGCCCTCGACGATGATCAGCAGGTCGCGATTCGCCTCGGTGAGGATGCGGTCGGCCACCTGCTGGCTCGCGCGCTGCCAGTCGGTGCCGTTGCCCCAGCCCCAGTTCGGGTCGTCGAAGGTGTTGCGGCGGACCTCGTTGTACAGGTCGGCGCCGACCACCCGCTTGTTCGCGGCGTACCGGCGGGCCATGAACAGCCAGTCGTCCTGCCACTGCTGCTCGGACTGCGCGGTGTTCCAGCGTTCGTTGCCGTCGAGCCCGCAGCACCAGCGCGACGTCGTGGTGTGGTTGTTGAGGATCACGGCGAACCCGCGCGCGGTGAGCCGCTCGACGACGCGGTCGTACACCTGCAGCGGCGTCAAGCCGTGCAGGCCCGGGTTGGCCGCCAGGTCCGGCACCGGCCGACTGTCGTGGACCATCTCGTTGGAGAACGGCAGCCGCACGCTGTTGAGCCCCAGCCGTTCGAGCCCGTCGATGATCGTGTCGATCGACGCGCGGTCGAGCCCGAGCTGGGTTTCGTACGCGACCTCGCCCGCGTGGTTGTTCGCCGGGTCGGCCGGATCACCGGACCCGGTCCACGTGCCGCTCGCGCCGTGCCAGTTGGCCGCCTTGAGCTTGAAGCGGTCGCCGGTCGCGTCGACGATGTAGCGGCCGCGGGTGCTGAGCGGCCCGGCCCACGTCGCGGTCGAGGCCGAGGCCGGTGCGGCGAGGGGAACCACGAAACCGGCGGCGGACAGGACGGTGAGCACAAGACCCAGGATCCTCACGGGCGGAGGTTAGCCAAGCTACCGGCCAGTTGTATAGACCATCGCCCCCGGATGCGTCTCAAGATGAGACAGCCGGGCACTTCTGGTGCCCGGCCTGCCCACCTACTTTGCGAGGAAGCCCAGCGACCACAAGGGAGTCATCGCATGAGCAAGAACGTTCTGGTCACCGGCGCGGCACGCGGGATCGGGAAGGCGATCGCGCTGCGGCTCGCCGCGGACGGGCACGACGTCGCGGTCAACGACATCCCCGCCAACAAAGCCGAGCTGGAGACGGTGGTCGGGGAGATCCAGTCGGCCGGACGGCGTTCGGCGGCGATCACCGCGGACGTGTCGGACCCCGAGGCGGTCACCGCCATGGTCGCCGCGACCGTGACCGAGCTGGGCTCGCTGGACGTCATGATCGCGAACGCCGGCATCGCGCAGGTGCTGCCGCTGCTCGAGATCACGCCGGAGGACTGGGACCGGATGATGGCGATCAACGCCCGCGGCATCTTCCTCTGCTACCAGGCCGCCGCGAAGCAGATGATCGAGCAGGGCCACGGCGGCAAGATCATCGGCGCCGCTTCGATCGTGGCGCACCGGCCGTTCGCGCTGCTCGGGCACTACTCGGCGTCGAAGTGGGCGGTGCGCGGGCTCACCCAGGCCGCGGCGATGGAATGGGCCAAGCACGGCATCACCGTGAACGCCTACTGCCCGGGCATCGTCGGGACCGCGATGTGGGACCTCATCGACGAGAAGCTGGCCGAGTCCGAGGGGCTCCGGAAGGGCCAGGCGATCGCGAAGTACTCCGACCTGATCCACCTCGGCCGGGTGTCGGTCCCGGAGGACGTGGCGAGCTACGTCTCCTACCTCGCGTCACCCGACTCGGACTACATGACCGGGCAGTCGGTGATGATCGACGGCGGCATCCAGTTCGCCTGAGGCGGTTCAGCGCACCGGCCGCAGCAGCGGCCGCGGGTCCGCGAGGACGGTGGACACCGGGTCTCCGGGCGGGGTCAGGCCCGGGCCCGGTGTCATCACCGTCTCGGCGAGCGGAACCTCGGCGCCGCAACGCAGGCAACTGCCCGTCTGGGTCACCTCGCCTTCGCAGCCGGCGTGCACGAACACCCGGCGGCGCCCACGAGGGGCGTAGTACTCGTCTCCCCAGGCCGACAGCGCGCGCACGACCGGCCAGAGCGCCTCGCCCTTGGCTGTGAGCTCGTACTCGCTGCGCTTGCCGGGCCCCGCGACGCGCGCCAGCACACCTTCGCCGATGAGGAACTCCAGCCGTTCGGTCAGCACCGCGCGCGGGATGCCGAGGTGCTCGACGAAGTCGCTGAAGCGCCGGACCCCGAAGACGGCGTCGCGGATGATCAGCAACGTCCAGCGTTCGCCGACGATCTCCAGCGCGCGGACCATCGAACAGGCCTGGTTGGTGTACTCGCGGGGCAGTGCCATGGGTCTCAGTGTGCCACAGAAGAGTTCGTTCATCGAACCAAACGTGCTAACCTCCGCCAGAGAGTTCGGTCACCGAATCAATCTGGAGCCCTCATGGCCGGTCGTTCCGGAGCTGTCCTCGTCGCCTCCGGCGGCGGGACGCTCCTCGCGCTCTTCGTCTTCACCGCGCCGCTGTCGATCGTCCCGGCGGTCGCGGGCGGGCTCGGGGCCGGCACGGTCGCGACCGCGTGGATCCTCAGCTCGATGAGCCTCGGCCTGGCCGTCGCGCTGCTGCCCACCGGCGCGATCGGTGACGACTTCGGCCGGCGGCGCGTGTTCGTGGCCGGCGGCGTCGTGACGGCGGTGGGCTCGCTGCTGTCCGCGGTGGCACCCGGGCCGACGACGTTCATCGCCGGCCGGATCGTCGAAGGACTCGGCTCGGCCGCGCTGATCGCGTGCGGGCTCGCGGTGCTCGGCCCGGCCTTCCCCGACCCGGCCGGGCGGGCCCGCGCGACCGGGATGTGGGGTGCGTTCCTCGGGGCCGGCATCGCGATCGGCCCGGTCGCGGGTGCGGTCCTCGACGCGGTCGCCGGGTGGCGCGCGCTGTACGTCGTCATCACGGTGCTGTCGCTCGGCGTCGCCGTGCTGGGGCGCGTGCTGCTGGAGGAATCGGTTTCGGGCCGGGCCCGCAAGATCGACGCCACGGGATCGCTGCTGCTCGGCGGCGGGCTCGCGGCACTGCTGGCCGCGCTCACCGAGGGGCGGCAGGGCTGGACGAGCCCGTTCGAGCTGACGCTGATCGCTGCCGCGGTGGTGCTGCTGACCGCGTTCTTCGTGCACCAGAGCCGGATCGAGGGCGGCATGCTCGACCCGGCGTTGTTCCGCCGCCCGGCGTTGCTGTCGGCGACGACCGGCGCGTTCGTGGCGGGCGCCGGGGTGACGGCGCTGATGGCGTTCCTGTGCACGATGCTGGAGAAGGGCCTGGCACGGTCGCCGCTGACGGCGGCCCTGGTGGTCCTGGCGTGGTCGGCGACGAGTGTGCTTTCCGCGCTCCTGACCCGCCACCTGCCGGCTTCGGTCCCGGGCGGCGCGCGGTTGAGCGCCGGCCTGGTGGTGGTGGCGGCCGGGTTGGCGCCGCTGGCGTTCCTGACGCCGGACTCGGGGCCGGGCGCGCTGCTCGGCGGCCTGATCCTCGCGGGGTTGGGGACGGGCGTGGTGAACGCGTCGCTGGGCCGCGAGGCGGTGGCGAGCGTGCCGACGCACCGGGCGGGCATGGGCAGCGGGATCAACAACACGAGCCGGTACGTCGGCTCGGCGCTGGGCGTCACGGTGGTGACGGTGCTGGCGGTGCACCCGGCCGGTTCGGCCGCGAGCCTGGTGGCGGGTTGGAACGTGGCGGTGTGGGTGGGGATCGCGGTTTCGCTGGCCGGCGCGGCCGCGATCGCGGCGCTGACAGTGCTGGGCGGCCGCCGCACCGCCGCGCCGGTCGCGGCCTGATTCCTACAAGCCGTACGTCTTGCCGATGATGTCGCGCTGGATCTCGCTCGTCCCGCCGTACACAGTGGACACCACCGTCGAGCGCAGCAGCCGTTCCATGCCGTACTCCGTCGCGTAGCCGTAGCCGCCCATCATCTGCATCCCGTCCAGTGCCATCGCCTTCGCGAACTCCGTCGCCTTGAGCTTGGCCATCGATGCCTCGCGGGGCAACGGTTTCCCGGCCGACGCGTCGATCTTGCGGGCGACGTCGTGCACCAGCAGGCGGGTGCACTCCAGCTCCGTCGCGTGGTCGGCGATCCGGTGCCGCAGTGCCTGGAACGACCCGACCGGCCGACCGAACTGGCGGCGCTCGCGGACGTAGGCCACCGTGTCGTCGAACGCGCGGCGGGCCGTGCCCAGCATCACCGCCGCCAGGATCATCCGCTCCAGGTTCAACCCCGTCATCAGCTGCCGCCAGCCCTGGCCGGCCTCGCCGACCACCGCGTCGGGCGGCAGGGCGCAGCCGGTGAAGTACAGGTCGTTCACCTCGCGCCCACCCATCGTGTCGATGCCGTGCACCGCCAGGCCTTCGATGCCCGACGGCACCGAGAACATCGTCAGGCCGTCGTGCTTGCCGCCGTCGGCCGACGTCCGGGCGACCAGCAGGATGTGCCGCGCGAGGTGCGCGTTCGAGCACCACGTCTTCTGGCCGTCGATCACCCAAGCGCCGTCCTGCCGGACCGCCTTGCACGTCAGGGCGCCGACGTCCGAACCCGCGCCCGGCTCCGACATCGAGACCGCGAGCACCTCGCCGCTGAGGAAGTCGCCCAGCACTTCGCGCTTGCGCTCCTCCGAAGCGAACTTCTCGTAGGACGCCGCGGTGATCACCGACGTCGCGAACCCGCCGATCGGCGCCTGGTGGTACGCCGTGGTTTCGAGGAACAGCACCAGGTCCAGCATGCCCTGGCCGGCGCCGCCGTACTCCTGCGGGATGGTGAGGCCCAGCCAGCCGAGGCCGGCCATCTTGCGGTACAGCGCGTCGTCGTGCGGAGTGGTCCGCGGGCCCACCTCCCGGCGGCAGAAGTCGTCGACGGCGGCGACGAAGTCGCGTTGCTCGGTGGTCAGGCTCACGAGTGCTCCCGGCGGTCGTGGAGATACAAGATTACGTGCTTTGTATCTTCATATCTACGCCGCCGGAACTCAAGGAGGTCAGGCTTCGAGCATGGGGACGAGGTAGCGCCGCGCCAGCTCGGCCAGCCGCTCGTCGTCGTCGAGGTCGACGACCTGGCTGGGGATGGCGAGGAAGGAGGCCGAGACCCGGACCATCAGCTCGGCCACGACGTCGACGTCGAGCCCGGTGGAGACGGTGCCGGCGTGCTGCTCCTGCCGGAGCTGGCCGGCCACGAACGCGCGCACGGTGGCCAGCGTGCGGCCGTCGTCGGTGATCATGGACGACGCGAGCAGTCCCGGTTCCGCGGCGATGAGCCCGCCGATCAGCGGGTTGCCGCGGATGGCGCGCAACGAGCTCACGAAGCCGAGCACGACGCGGTCGGCGACCGTCTCGGCCTGCTTGATCTCGACGAGGAACCGGTCGAAGTAGCGGCGGTACTCCCGGCGCACGACGTGCTCGACGAGGGTGTCCTTCGTCGCGAACCGCCGGTAGACGGTGATGCGCGAGAGCCCGGCCCGCTTGGCGACGTCCTCCATCGTGGAGCGCTGGATGCCCATCCGGCAGAACTGCTCGTAGGCCGCGTCGAGCACGCGGACGCGAATGTCGTCCGCCTCGTCGACCTGCGCCAGCGCGTCGGTGTAGGCGCGCTCCAGCAACGACTCCGCGCCGGGCGCGGCGGTGAAAGGCGAGGCGACGGGGTCCACGGGCCACATCCTTCCACTCGGGGGCTTGCCCGCGTCGGCACAACCTGATGAGATACAAGGAGGCAAGTCGCGTATCAGAGTATCAGTGTTGATCTCGGCTCCCGGAGGAGAAGCGATGGCCAAGGACGAAGTCAACCGTCGGCTCGCGTTGAAGCGCGGTGGGGCGCTGGGAGTGCTGGGCGCGGTGACGGCGCTGTGGACGTGGCCGGCCGAGGCGTCGGTCGCGCGGACCGGAGCCGGCGCGGATCCCCGGTGGGTGTGGGATCCGGAGGCCGACGCGCTGCTCGCGTCGGTGCTCGACCGGGGCGACGTGCCCACGGTGAACGCGCTGCTGCGGACGTGGCAGAAGAACGGCCAGGCCCTGCCCGCCGGGCTGCCGGCGGACGTGCGGGACTTCGTCGAGCGGGCGCGTCAGCTGCCTTCCTGGGCGGACCGGGGCAAGCTGGCTTCGTCGTTCACGTTCACCGAGAAGCGCGGGCTCTACCTCGGCGTCCTGTACGGGCTGGCGAGCGGGATGATGAGCACGGTCATCCCGCACGAGGCCCGCGCGGTGTACTACTCCAAGGGCGGCGCGGCGATGAAGGACCGCATCTCCAAGACGGCCAAGCTCGGCTACGACATCATGACGCGCAACGCCTTCGAGCCCGCCGGCGAAATGATCGTGACGTGCGTGAAGACCCGGCTGGTGCACGCCGCCGTCCGCCACCTGCTGCCGCAGTCCCCGCAGTGGACGGGCACCGCCGACCAGACGGTGCCGATCAGCCAGCGGGACATGCTCGTGACGTGGCACAGCCTGCCCACGACGGTGATGGGGAAGCTGACGGCGTGGCAGGTGCCGATCCCGCGGGCGGAGTCGGAGGGGTTCCTGCACTCCTGGCAGCTGACCGGGCACCTGCTCGGCATCATGGACGAGTACCTCCCGGCGTCGTGGGCGGAGGCCGACGCCCAGGCCGAGCAGGTCCTGACCCCGGTGCTGGCGCCGACGGACGAGGGGATCGAGCTGGCGGACATCCTGCTGAACCTCGGCGCGTCGGTGGACGGTGGGGTGCTGAGCACGCACGTCCTCGGCGCGTTCACGCGGTTCATGCTGGGAGACCGGATCGCGGGGTGGCTGCGGATCCCGCGCGAGCCGGTGTGGGACCCGCTGCTGGACGTCGCTTGGGGGCCGTTCATCGCGGTGCGGGAAGGGTTGTTGCCGTTCCCGCTGGCCCCGGCGGCTTATTGGACGTTCGAGGAGTTCCTCCGGCAGGCGGCGTTGTTGTTCCTTTCGGAGGGGAAGCCGATCAGCATCGAGATCCCGGACGGGAACCGGCCGGCTTGAGGGTGTCGCGTGGGCGCGGTGGTGACTCGGAGATCGAACACCTCGCCGTCGGGCCGTACCGCGGGTACCGGGGAAGACGGACGCGGACGACCCGTTCTTCAAGTGCTAGCTTGCGACCATGGCGACGAACGCGGCAGTCACCGAAGTGCTGACGGAGCTGGCGGCCCTGGAAGACCCCAAGGCCCGCGCCGTCAACGAACGCCACGGGGATGACCACGGTGTCAACCTCGGCAAGCTGCGCGCGGTCGCCAAGCGCCTCAAGACCCAGCACGATCTCGCCGTCGAACTGTGGGCCACCGGTGACTCCGCGGCCCGGCTCGTCGCCATCCTGATCAGCCGGCCCAAGCTGTACACCGCGGCCGAGCTGGACAGCATGCTCCGCGACGCGCGGATCCCGAAAGTGCACGACTGGCTCATCGGCTACCTCGTCAAGAAGAACCCGCACGTCGAGGAACTGCGGGTGCGCTGGTTCGCCGACCCGGACCCGGTTGTCGCCGGCGCCGGGTGGGCGTTGACCAGTGACCGGGTCGCGAAAGCGCCCGACGGGCTCGACCTGCCCGGGCTGCTCGACCGCGTCGAGGCCGAGCTGAAGAACGCGCCCGAACGGTTGCAGTGGGCGATGAACGAATGCCTCGCCACCATCGGGATCCACCACCCGGAGCTGCGGGCCCGCGCGATCGGCATCGGCGAGGAACTGGGCGTGCTCAAGGACTATCCGACCTCGCCCGGGTGCACCTCGCCGTACGCGCCGGTGTGGATCGAGGAAATGGTGCGGCGTCAGGACAACAGCACCGGCGCCGAACCTTCGAAGCGGTAGCCGACCCCGCGCACCGTCGTGATCGGGTCCAGGTGCGGGGAAAGCCTGGCCCGCAGCTTGCGGACGTGCACGTCGACCGTCCGGTCGTTGCCGTCCTGGCGCGGCCACAGCGCGGTCTTCAACGCCGCGCGGGTGAAGACGCGGTCCGGGTGCGCGCGCAGGAACCGCAGCAGGTCGAACTCCAGCCGGGTGAGCGGGAGCGCGCTGCCGAGCAGGATCGCCCGGCGTGACCCGGTTTCGATGTGCAGGAGCGGGTCCTCCACCAGCTGCGGGTGCCGGGGCGGCGCGGTCGTGACGTCGACGGCGGCCAGGCCGTCCAGCGCCGTCGCCAGCCGGGCGGCGACCTGGGCCGCGTCGCCCGCGCGGCCGGCCAGGTCGATCCGGACGGTCACGTGGAGCACCTCGGAGTCCCTGGGCCGCGTCATGTCCGCGATTGTCGGGCCACCACCGCCGCGGCACGAAATGCGCCCGGCGGGTGGAACGGCTTGACGGGGCGTCTTTCGACAAGGTGCGTGCGGCTACGGGCAACTCCGGCCACCGCCGCCTTGCCAGTGTGACGGGGCGACACCGCCCGACACACAGGAGGAACCATGACGCTGACCGCCGACCCGGGGACCGGGTTCACCACCGGGCTGTTCATCGACGGCGCCTGGACCGACGCGGCAGCGACCTTCGACGACCTCAACCCCGCCACCGGCGAGCTCCTCACCCGGGTCGCCGACGCCAGTGCCGAGGACGTCGACCGGGCGGTCGGGGCCGCGCGCGCCGCGCTCGAGGGCGCCTGGGGCGACACCCCCGGTGTGGCGCGGGGGCGGCTGCTGAACAAGCTCGCCGACCTCGTCGAGCGGGACGCGCCGGAGCTCGCCCGCCTGGAAGCGCTCGACATCGGCAAGCCCGCCGGGCAGCCCGCGATGCTGGACGTGCCCAACGCCGTGGCCACCTTCCGGCACTTCGCCGGCTGGGCCGACAAGATCCAGGGCGCCACCATTCCCACCGCCGGGTACCTGGGCCTGGCCAAGACGCACTCCTACACCGTGCGCGAGCCGGTCGGCGTGATCGGTGCGATCGTCCCGTGGAACACGCCGCTGATGATCGCCGCGTGGAAGCTCGGGCCCGCGCTCGCCGCCGGGAACACCGTCGTGGTCAAGCCGGCCGAGGACGCGCCGCTGTCGATCCTGCACCTCGGGAAGCTCGTCGAAGAAGCGGGCTTCCCCGCCGGCGTCGTGAACATCGTGCCCGGCCTCGGCGAGACCGCCGGCGCCGCGCTCGTCGCGCACCCGGGCGTCGACAAGATCAGCTTCACCGGCTCGCCCGAGGTGGGCCGGCTGATCCAGAAGTCCGCCGCCGACACCTTCAAGCGCGTCACGCTCGAACTGGGCGGCAAGAGCCCGCAGATCGTCGCCGAGGACGCCGACGTCGAGGCCGCGATCAACGGCATCGCCATGGGCCTGTTCTTCAACCAGGGCGAAGTGTGCGCGGCCGGCACGCGCGTGCTCGTGCACCGTTCGCACTACGACACCGTGGTCGAGGCGCTGGCCGGGGCGGCGCAGGCGCAGGTGCTCGGCGACCCGTTCGCCGAGGAGACGACCATGGGCGCGCTCATCAACGCCGAGCAGCAGCGGCGCGTGCGCGACTACATCGAGGCGGGCAAGGCGTCCGGCGCCCGGCTGGTCGCGGGTGGCGACCACGACGGCCCGGGCTTCTTCGTCCGGCCGACGATCTTCGCCGACGTCGACAACTCCTCGAAGATCGCCCAGGAGGAGATCTTCGGCCCCGTGGGCGCGGTCATCCCGTTCGACACCCTCGACGAGGCCATCGCGATCGCCAACGACACGCCGTACGGCCTCGCCGCGACCATCTGGACCCGCGACGTCTCGAACGCGCACACGCTGGCGGCGAAGATCCGCGCGGGCGCGGTGTGGGTCAACGGCTGGGCGGCGATCGACCCGGCGCTGCCGTGGGGCGGCATGAAGACCAGCGGCATCGGGCGCGAGCTCGGCTGGAGCGGGATCCTCGCCAACACCGAGGAGAAGGTCGTCACGATCGTCCTTTGAGGACGGTGCAGGGGCGCGGGTTTCCCGCGCCCCTCAGGCGACGCTCTTGCGGTACTCCCGCGGCGACTGGCCGAACGCGCCGCGGAACAGCCGCGAGAAGTGCGCGGCGTCGGTGAACCCCCACCGCTGCGCGACGGCGACGATCGGCACCTCGCGGCTGGCCGGCGCGGCGAGGTCGCGGCGGCAGCGTTCGAGCCGCCGCTCGCGGATCATGGCCGACACCGACACGCCCTCGGCCTCGAAGGCCTTCTGCAGGTACCGCACCGACACGAAGTGCGCGTCGGCCACGGCCTTCGACGTCAGGCCGGGGTCGTGCAGGTTGTCGTCGATGAACTTCCCGACCCGCGCGCGCAGCGCCCGCCGCGACGCCGAGCCCTCCTCGTCGAGCGGCTGCCGCAGCTGCTGCGCGAAGGCCGCGGTCACCAGGTCCACCACGGCGTCGCCGAGGTGTGCGGCGATCACCGTCGTCGCGCCGCCGAGGTCGCCGCTGAGGCCCTTCATCAGCGGGGCGATCAGCGCGCCCAGCCCCGAGTCGCCGGCGAGGCGGACCGCGGTCAGCCCGGCCAGGTGGTCCTCGGGCAGCCGGACGAGCTTGCGCGGGAACATCGCCACGGTCATCCGGAAGTCGTCGCTGAAGGAGATCCGGTACGGCCGCGAGGTGTCGTAGACGGCCAGGTCGCCCGGCCGCAGGAACGCCTGCCGCTCGTCCTGCTCGATGACGCTGGTGCCGCTGACCTGCAGCCCGAACTTGTACAGCTCGGGGTCGTCCTGGCGGATCAGGCGCCGGGTGCGCTCGACGATCGCGTGCGACGCCGTCACCGAGGCCAGCACGACCGAGCCGAGGTCGGCCGAGTCGACGCCGCCGGTGAAGTCCGCCGCGTCGTCGACGCAGCGGGCCCGCAGGGGCACGAACGTGCGGCAGATCCGGTGCTCCCAGTCCTCGAAGCCGGTGGCTGCCATGCGGGCTCCTCGTCGAATAGGCGCTGGTCCGGGCGACGGTACTTTCTGAACGGTCGGTCGGTCAACCGGACCGGTCCGTGCGTCGCGAGTCAACTCCGGTTCGTCTCGGGTCAACTCCGCCGGTGACCGCCGACACACACTCGGGGGAGGTTCAGCGTCGAAGCGAAGAAGGTTCTCCATGAGTGACTACGTCATCGTCGGCGCCGGTTCGGCCGGCAGCGCACTGGCCCGCCGGCTGGTCGACGCGGGCCGGACCGTGCACGTCCTGGAAGCCGGGCCGGCCGACACCGACGAGGCGATCCACAGCCCGCAGGGCTGGCCCACGTTGCTGGCCGGGCCGCAGGACTGGGCCGTCACGACCATCCCGCAGGAGCACGCGAACGGCCGGCAGCTGTTCTGGCCGCGCGGCCGCGTGCTCGGTGGCAGCAGCTCGCTCAACGGCATGATCTACATGCGCGGTCACCGCGGCGACTACGACGGCTGGGCCGCCCAGGGCTGCGACGGCTGGGGCTGGGCCGACGTCCGGCCGCTCTTCCTGCGCTCCGAAGACCACCTGGCCGGTGCGAACGAGCACCACGCGACCGGCGGCCCGCTGCCGGTGAGCCGGATCGACGCGCCGCACCGACCGCGCAGGCGTTCGTCGACGCCGCCGTCGCCGCGGGGCACAAGCGCACCGAGGACTTCAACGGCGAAACCATGCGCGGGGTCGGCTTCACCGAGATGACGGTGCGCGACGGCCGCCGGATGAGCGCGTGGCAGAGCTTCGTCGCCCCGATCCTCGGCCACCCCGCGCTGACCGTCACCACGTCGGCGCTCATCGACCGGGTCGTCGTCGAAAACGGCCGCGCGGTCGGGGTGGAGTACCTGGTCGACGGCGAGCGGCAGGTCGCCCGCGCCGAGGCCGAGGTCGTCCTGGCCGGCGGCACGATCGGCTCGCCCGCGATCCTGCTGCGCAGCGGCGTCGGCCCGGCCGCCCACCTGCGGGACCTGGGCATCGACGTCGTCGCCGACGTGGCCGGGGTGGGGGAGAACCTGCACGACCACCCGCTGATCAGCGTGGTCTACGAAGCGAAGAAGCCGCTGCCCGCCGGCACGAACAACCTCCTGGAGGCCCAGTTCTACGCCGACAGCGCCGGCTGGACGGGGGCCGCGCCGGACCTGCAGCCGCTGTTCCTGCACCTGGTCTACCCGGCCGAGGGCTACGAGATGCCCGAGCACGGCTACACGATCGCGGCCGGGATCGTCGCCCCGAAGTCCCGCGGCACGCTGCGGCTCGCGTCGGCCGATCCGACGGTCCCGGCGCTGGTCGACCCACGGATCCTCACCGACCCCTACGACCTCGAGGCGCTGTGCGACGCCATCGAGATGAGCCGCGAGGTCGGCGCCCAGCGAGCGTTCGACGAGTGGCGCGAGCGCGAGGTCGCGCCGGGTCCGGACGCGACGTCGCGGGACGACATCCGCGCGTTCGCCCGCCGCTCGGTCGGGACCTACCACCACCAGGCCGGCACCTGCCGGATGGGCGTGGACGAGCTCGCCGTCGTCGACCCGCGGCTACGCGTCCGCGGCGTCGAGGGCCTGCGCGTGGCGGACGCGTCGATCATGCCGGTGGTGCCTTCGGGCAACACGAACGCGCCGTCCATCATGGTCGGGGAGAAAGCCGCGGAGCTGATCCTCGGCTGACCCGCCGACGAGAGGAACCCATGCACCGGCTCACCGTGCTCTACCCGCCGCCCGCCGACGAAGCCCACTTCCGCGCGTACTACGTCGAGACGCACCTGCCGCTGGCCGCGAAGCTGCCCGGCCTGGTGCGGATGCAGTACTCGCTCGACGTGACTTCGGAGGTCGGCGAACGGAAGTACTTCGCCGTCTTCCACGCCGACTTCGAGTCCGCCGAGGCGATGACGGCCGCACGCGCCTCCGAGGCCGGCAAGGCGGTCTCCGCGGACGTGCCGAACTACGCCAGCGGTGGCGTGGAGATCATGAACTACCCGCTGAGCTGACGAGCCGCGCGCTGCCCCGCGTCAGCGGGCGCGGGGCAGCCGCAGGCCGTCGAAGGCCACCGCCACGACGGCGTCCGCGAGCGCTTCGGCCGCGATGCCACCGCGGGGCCGGTACCACTCGGCGATCGAGTTGACCATGCCGAACAGCAGGCGCGCGGAGACGTTCGGGTCGATGTCCGGACGCAGGTCGCCGTCCGCGGCCGCCTTGCTCACCAGGTCGCCGACGATCCGGTCGAACTCCTTGCGGCGCGCCAGCGCGGCGCGCTCCACCTTGGTGTTGCCGCGGATGCGCAGCAGCAGCGTCACGAACGGCAGCTGCTCGATGAGCACGACCACGCTCGCGCGCACGAGGTGCTCGAGCTTGTCGACGGCCCGGCCGGCCATCGTGTCCACTGTGTCCACTTCGGCGAACAGCCCGTCGAGCGCGCGGTCGACGGCCAGCCGCAGCAGCTCGTCCTTGCTCGGCACGTGGTGGTAGATGGCCGACTTCGAGATGCCGAGCTTGCGGGAGAGGTCCTCCATGCTCGTGCCGTCGAAGCCGCGCTCGGTGAACGCGGACACCGCCACGCGCAGCAGGGACTCCAGGTCGTACCCGGGCCGGCCGCGCCTGGCGGCCGGGTTCGTCGTGCCGTCCATGCCGGCATTCTCGCAAGCCGCTACCGGCGGTCGAGCACCCGGCGCAGCTTCCCGACCGAACGCTCCAGCGTCTCGGGGTCGAGGACGTCCACGCCCACCGACACGCCGACGCCGTCCTTGACCCGGCTCGCGATCTCGTGTGCGGCGGCCCGGCGCCGGTCGTCGCCGGTGCCCGCCTCGCATTCGACCAGGACGGTCAGGTGGTCCATCCGGTCGTGCTTGGTCAGCTCGAGCTGGAAGTGCGGGGCCAGCCCGTCGACGTCGAGGACGATTTCCTCGATCTGGGTGGGGAAGACGTTGACCCCGCGCAGGATGATCATGTCGTCGCTGCGGCCGGTGACCTTGTCCATCCGGCGGAACGCCGGGCGCGCGGTGCCGGGGCGCAGCGCGGTGAGGTCCCGCGTGCGGTAGCGGATGATCGGCAGCGCCTGCTTGGTGAGCGAGGTGAACAGCAGTTCGCCGGTCTCCCCGTCCGGCAGGACGCCGCCGTCGACCGGGTCGACGACCTCGGGGTAGAAGTGGTCTTCCCAGATGTGCAGGCCGTCCTTGGTTTCCACGCACTCCTGCGCCACGCCGGGGCCCATGACCTCGGACAGGCCGTAGATGTCGACGGCGTCGAGGTCCATCCGGTCCTCGATCTCGCGGCGCATCTGCTCGGTCCACGGCTCGGCGCCGAAGATGCCGATCTTCAGCGAGCTGGCGCGCGGGTCGACGCCCTGGCGCTCGAACTCGTCGAGCAGCGTCAGCATGTACGACGGCGTGACCATGATGATCTCGGGCTCGAAGTCGGTGATGAGCTGCACCTGCCGCGCGGTCATGCCGCCGGACGCGGGAATGACGGTGCAGCCGAGCTTTTCCGCGCCGTAGTGCACGCCGAGCCCGCCGGTGAACAGGCCGTAGCCGTAGGCGTTGTGCAGCTTGTGGCCCGGGCGCCCGCCCGCGGCGAAGATCGAGCGCGCGAGCACGCCGGACCAGGTGTCGATGTCGCGCTCGGTGTAGCCGACGACGGTCGGCTTGCCGGTGGTGCCGGAAGAGGCGTGCAGGCGCCGGATGTCCTTCTCCGGCACGGCGAACATGCCGAACGGGTAGGTGTCCCGCAGGTCCTGCTTGGTGGTGCACGGGAACTTCGCCAGGTCGGCGAGGTCTTCGCAGTCGTCCGGGTGCACGCCCGCGGCGTCGAACTTGGCCCGGTAGAACGGCACGTTCTGGTAGGCGTGACGCAGCGTCCACTGCAGCCGCGCCAGCTGGCGGGCGCGCAGCTCGTCGATGCTCACGCGCTCGTCGGGGGACAGGTCGTCGACGGCGGGCGCGGCACCGAAGCGCCGGGTGGGCTGCGTGGTGGTCATCTCTCTCCGGCTTCCTCGGCGGATGTGACGGCGGCCCTTGCTTACTGACCGAATGGACGGTAAATAATGTGAGGCCAGTAAAGGCGGGACCCGTTCGGATGTCAAGAGGAGTGCGCATGCCCGAGGTGTTCGTGGTCGACGGAGTCCGCACGGCGCAGGGCCGCTACGGCGGCGCGCTGGCCGGGGTCCGGCCCGACGACCTCGCCGGTCTCGTCGTGCGGCAGGTGCTGGCCAGGGCGGGGGTTCCCGGCGACGCCGTCGACGAGGTGGTCCTCGGCGCCGCGAACCAGGCCGGTGAGGACAACCGCAACGTCGCGCGGATGGCCGCGCTGCTGGCCGGGCTGCCCGACGAGGTCCCCGGCTACACGGTGAACCGCCTGTGCGCCAGCGGGTTGACCGCGGTCGCCAACGCCGCGCAGGCCATCCGCGCGGGCGAGGCCGACGTCGTGGTCGCCGGCGGGGTCGAGTCGATGACCCGGGCGCCGTGGGTGCTGGCCAAGCCGGGCACGCCGTGGGCGCGGCCGGGCGAGGTCGCCGACACGTCGCTGGGCTGGCGCTTCACCAACCCCGCGTTCACCGCGCACGACGCCGGCTCCGACGGCCGCAAGGTGACCCTCCCGATGGGCGAGACCGCCGAGGAGGTCGCGCTCCTGGACGGGTTGACCCGCGAAGAGTGTGACGAGTTCGCGTTGCGCAGCCACGAACGCGCGATCGCGGCGATCGACGCGGGCCGGTTCGAGCGCGAGATCGTGCCGGTGCCGGTGCGGGACGGCGAGTTCGCGGTGGACGAAGGCCCGCGCCGCGGCACGACGCTGGAGAAGCTGGCCAAGCTGCGGCCGGCCTTCCGCAGGAACGGCATCGTCACGGCGGGTTCGTCGTCGCCGCTGTCGGACGGCGCCGCGGCTTTGGTGCTGGCCAGTGAAGACGCCGTGCGCCGCCATGGTCTGACTCCGCGGGCGCGAGTGGTCGGCGGGGCGAGCGCGGGGGTCGCGCCGCAGGTAATGGGACTCGGGCCGGTCCCGGCGACCGAGAAGCTGCTCGGCCGCACCGGGCTTTCGGTCGACGACCTCGACGCCGTCGAGCTGAACGAGGCGTTCGCCGCGCAGAGCCTCGCGGTGATCCGGCGGCTGAAGCTGGACGAGGCGAAGGTCAACGCCGACGGTGGCGCGATCGCCCTCGGCCACCCGCTCGGCTGCTCCGGCGCGCGCCTGGTCGTCACGCTGCTGGGGCGTCTCGAACGCGAAGACGCTCGCCGCGGGCTCGTGACGTTGTGCGTGGGTGTCGGTCAGGGTGTCGCGCTGCTCGTGGAGCGGGTGTGAGCGCGCCGCGGCAGGTCGGCGTGCTCGGCGGCGGCCGGATGGGCGCGGGCATCGCGCAGGTCTTCGCCACGCGGGGCGCGCGGGTCTCGGTCGTCGAAAGCGGGCCGGACGCCGTCGAAGCCGCTCGCGCACGGGTGGCCGACGGGCTCGCCAAGGCCGCCGAACGCGGGAAGCTGCCGGAAGATCCGGCCGTCGTGCTCGCGCGGGTGGTCGTCGTCGAGGGGGTCGACCGGCTGCCGGCCGAGTCGGATCTCGTCGTCGAGGCCGTGCCCGAGCGCGCGGATCTCAAGATCGACGTGCTGACCGAGGCCGAGGCCGTGGTCGGCGAGCACGCGGTGCTGGCCAGCAACACGAGCTCGCTCTCGATCGCCGAACTCGGCGCGGCCTTGCGGGTGCCGGCGCGGTTCGTCGGCATGCACTTCTTCAACCCGGTGCCGGCGTCGAAGCTGGTCGAGGTGGTGCACGCGCCCGAGACCGCCGACGACGTCCTGCGGCGCGTCCGCGAGTGGGTCCGGGACCTGGGCAAGACCGACGTCGTCGTGCGTGACTCGCCGGGGTTCGCCACCAGCCGGCTCGGCGTGCTGCTCGGGCTGGAGGCGATCCGGATGCTCGAGGAGGGCGTCGCGGACGCCGAAGCGATCGACCACGCCATGGAGCTGGGCTACCGGCACCCGATGGGGCCGTTGCGCTCGACCGACCTCGTCGGCCTGGACGTGCGCCTGGCCATCGCCGAATACCTGCACAAGACGCTCGGGGAGCGGTTCGCGCCGCCGCGGCTCCTGCGGGAGAAGGTCGCGGCGGGCGAACTGGGCCGCAAGTCAGGACGCGGCTTCCACTCCTGGTGAGGGCCGGCGGAGCCGGGCGACCACGAGCCCGGCGGCGAAGAAGAGCACGACCAGTGCCAGCAGGATGGCCGCCAGTGTCGCCGAGCCGCTGATCAACGTCGTGAAGTTGGCCAGCACCAGCACGGTCACGCCGACGACGCCGGCCAGCCCGAGCGCCGGGGCGACCCGCGTGTGCCAGACGCGCGTGTCGACCCGGTTCCGGGCGAAGAACACGATGATCGCGACGCCGGTCAGCACCATCAGGACCAGGATGCTGACCGTGGCCAGGCCGGACATCCAGGTGAACAGGTTCAGCACCGGATCGGCGCCCACCAGCACGAACACGGCGAGGATGACCGCGGCCGACACCGACTGCGCCAGCGAGCCGACGTGCGGCGAGCCGTGTCTGGGGTGCGTCCGGGCCAGCGCCTCCGGGGCGACGCCCTGGCGGCCGAGGGCGTAGAGGTACCGCGCGATCGCGTTGTGGAACGCCAGCAGCGCGGCGAACAAGCTCGTCAGGAGCAGGACGTTCATGATGTCGGCGTAGGCCGCGCCGAGGTACTGGCCGGCCGCGCTGAAGACGAGCCCGGCCGTGTCGCTGCCCGCCGCCGCTTCGACCTTCGACGGGCCGTACGCGATGACCATGCTCCAGCTGCAGACCGCGTAGAACACGCCGATCAGCAGCACGGCGATGTAGGTCGCCGCCGGGATGGTGCGCTTGGGCTCGCGTGCTTCCTCGCCGTAGATCGCGGTCGCCTCGAACCCGATGAACGACGCGACCGCGAACATGATCGCGATCCCCGGCGCGCCGTGGAAGAACGACGACGGGCTGAACGAGCCCGCCGAGTAGCCCTCCGGGCCGCCCTTGACCAGGATCGTGACGGCGAGGACGGCCAGCACGCTCATCTCGAGCACCAGCATCACGCCGAGCACCCGGGCGCCGAGGTCGATGCTGCGGTAGCCGAGCGGGGCGACGACGAGCAGCAGCACCGCGGCCAGGACCCACCACGGGATCCGCGGGCCGCCGTAGTGCGTGATCAGGCCCTGGAGGGTGGTCGCGGCCAGGCCGTAGATCCCGGCCTGGATGGCGGTGTAGGTCAGCAGGGCCAGCCCGGCCGCGCCGAGCCCGGTGCCGCGGCCCAGCCCGCGGGTGACGTAGGCGTAGAACGCGCCGGCGTCGACGACGTGGTGGCTCATGGTCGCGTAACCGACGCTGAAGAGCAGCAGCACGACCGCGACGACGACGTAGGCGAGCGGGACGCCGGGGCCGTTGCTGATCGCGAGCATGACCGGCAGCGCGCCGCCGATCGCGGTCAGCGGCGCGGCGGCGGCCACGACGAGGAAGACTATTCCGGCGATCCCGATGGATCCGCGCAGGGTGTGACCGGTGTCGGTGGCGGGGACGGGTGTGGTGCTCGGTTCGGCCATGTCGGCTCCGGGGGAGGAGGGCGGAGAGCGGCCGGCGCACGGTGGTGCGTCAGGGGTTCGACGGCTCGCGGTCGTGGACGAGCCGCCCGGGGGTCATGCCGGGCCCGGGTGGTGGCAGTGCGCGTTCGCCGACGGCGGCACGTCCAGCGTCGGGTTGCGGTCGAAGAACCCGACCGGCTTCAAGGTGAATCCCGTGTAGTCGACCGGCATGATCGGCCAGTCCTCGGGCCGCGGCACGTGTGTGAGGCCGAAGGTGTGCCAGACGACGACGTCCTCGCCCGCCAGCGGCCGGTCCTGGGCCGCGTAGGCCGGCAGGCCGGCGCCGCCCGCGTGCTGGTTCACGAAGTCGCCCGCCGAATACCGCTCGGCCGGGTCGTACCGCGTGACCCACAGGTGTTTCGTGGCGAACCCGGCGCGGCTCGCGATCGAGGAGCGCGGGTCGGCGAGCAAGGTCGGCAGGCCCTCGGGGAGCAGCGCGTACCCGACCGGGCGGCCGAGCCGGTTCTCCCGTTCGGGGTTGACGATGTGCCACACCCGGTTGCGCGCCGGATCGGCGTCGCGCTGAGCTTCGGACTCCGTGGCCAGCACGGTCCGGCGGGTGGTGAAAGCGTTGCCCCGCGGGTTGCCCGGCCCGATCGGCACCCGCTCGACGTCGATCTCCTCGACCTGGTTGCGCACGCCGTCGACGGTCATGTCGAGCCGCGCGCTGAACAGGTGCTGGTGCAGCGGCGCGCCGAGGCCGGGCGCGATCTGGGAGGCGTACGGGTAGTCGCCGCCCTCGTGCGCCGAAGTGAACACGACGCCGGTCGCCTTGGCTTCGAAGGCGATCGTGCCGTCGAGGGAGAAGTACCAGTAGAAGCCGTAGTCGTAGTTGCCGACCGTGGTGAAGAACGAGACGACCAGCCGGCGCTGGCGCCGCGTCTGCGCCGAGCCGGACCAGATGTCCGTGTGCTTCCACAGGATCCCGAAGTCCTCTTCGTGGATGCAGACGGCGTTCGGGAGGGTCTTCGGCTCGCCGCGTTCGTCGGCGATCACCGCGTCGAGGTAGGTGATCTCGCCGAGGCAGTCGCAGCCGAGCTCGAGCGCGTTCGCGTACCGGCCGACGAGGTACTCACCGGTGTCGAAGTAGTTCTGCCAGGAGCGCACGGGCGCCGGGTCGGCGTAGGGCACGACCATTTCGGCGATGGAGGCGCGGTAGACGATCGGGCGTCCGTCGAAGCCGATCTGGTGCAGGACCAGGCCTTCGCGGGCGTCGAAGCCCACGCGCAGCGACCACTTCTCCCACGTGAGGACGTTGCCGTCGAGGTGCAGGCTGGACCCCTCGGGCTGGGTGATCTCGATCGGTTTCTGCGTGGTGCGCGGCGGTCCGCTCACGGCCGGGTCGTCGTAGTTGCCGGATTCGCGCGGCACGGGCACCGGGCCGCTGTCGATGACCCGGTCGACGACCTCGTTCATCGTGTCGACGTAGGCGACCAGCCCGTCGATCGGGTGGGCCCACGCGGAGTCGGTTGCCTTCTCCTGCAGGAAAGCCAGCCCGCGCAGGATCCGCCGGCCGGACTCCTCCGGGTATTCGTCGGCGTAGACGCCCGCCGAAAGCGGGGCCACCCGGACGTTCTCGACGGCGAGCCCGCGGGCTTCGAGTGCGGCGAGCCAGCGTTCGTCGGTGGCGAGCACCCGCTCGACCAGCTCGAACTCTTCGTCGAGCACGGGCAGCTGACCGGTCGTGCGGGTGTCGAGCTCTTGGCTGGCCACGACTTCGGCCGCGTCGACGTCGACGACGACGTCGCGCGAGACCTGCGAGTCGAGGTCCAGCAGCAGCGCGCGGAACCGGCGGCCCGCGCGCCCGGCGAGCACGTCCGCCTTCGGCGGCTCGTCGAGTCCGATGTAGACGAACCGGGTGCTTTCGGCGACGAGACCGGCCTTTTCGGCGGTGTCACGGACGGTCCGGATCTCGTCGGCCGTCACCGGGGCGAGCGGATGCTGGAGCATCGGCGTCCTCCTTGAGCGCGTGGCGGCAACTATACTGAACACCTGTACAAAATAAAGAGGGGTGAATGTCACGGCTGGGTCACGGCCTTACCCTGGGCGAACGAGCCGTCGGCGGAAAGAGAGCACCCGTGCCCAAGGTTGTCGATCACGACGCACGTCGTCGGGAGATCATCGGTGTGGTGTGGCGGCTCGTCGCCGAGGAGGGCATCCAGTCGGTGACGACCCGCCGGATCGCCGAGGCGGCGGGCTTCGCGAACGGCGCGCTGCTCTACTACTTCCCGAACAAGGACGCGGTCCTCATCGCCGCGTTCCAGCACATCTTCGACTCGACGAACACCCGCGCCGACAAGGCGGAGGGCGACCGCCGGGGCCTGGCCGGGCTGCGGACGCTGTGCCTGGAGATCATGCCGCTGGACGACGACCGCCTCACCGAGGCGCGGCTGGCGATCACCTTCTGGCAGCAGGCGCTGAACTCGCCGGAGAAGGCCGAGATGCACGCGGGCTTCATGAACCGCTGGCGGGTGGAGATGGGTGCCCGGCTCACCGAAGCGGTCGAAGGCGGCGAGATCGGGGAGCTGCCGAGCGTCGGCGCCGTCGTGGACGAGCTGATCTCGATGCTGATGGGGCTGCAGGTCCTCGGCGTGCTCTCGCCGAAGGAGGCGACGCCGGAACGGCAGCTCGCCCAGCTGGACGAGTTCTTCGCCCGGCTGCGTGGCTGAGGTTTCCGAACGGTCACAGTCGGTACTCCGAGCGAGTGAACTTGAAACTTCAATTTCTCACCCTGGGTAACGGCGGTGGGTCAGTCGCTGACTGGTTCTACCTGCGGTTTCACGGGGCTCGCCGGGCGCCTGAGTCTGGTTCGTAACCGGATGTGGGCGTTCGGGGCTGTTACGCGCCCGGCGCGCGCGACGACGGATGGCGCAGAGCGTGACCGCGTTCGGTCGCGTCCCGGATCCGCTGAAAGAGGCAACCGTGTCGTACGCCCCCATGCCGCCGTCGTCGGCGATGCCCGTTTCGCAGTACAAGAACGGCCTCGGCACCGCCGGGTTCGTCCTCGGCCTGGTCGGCCTGATCTTCGCGTTCATCCCGATCATCGGGGTGGTCGCGTGGCCGCTGACGATCCTCGGGCTGATCTTCGGCATCATCGGCACCCTGCGAGCCGGCCGCGGCCAGGCGAACAACAAGGGCATGGCGATCACGGGCACGGTGCTCTCGGCGATCGGCCTGGTCATCTGTTTCATCTGGACGGTGGCGCTGGGCGCGGCGGTCAGCGACACGGCGAACGGCCTCCCCACGCCGGCTGCCCCGGCAGCGGTGGCGGACGCGGGCGCGGCCCCGGCGAACGCGGCCCCGACCGCGGCGGCGGGCCGGCACACGGTGCTGCTGGAAGTCACCACGGCGGCGAAGTCGAACGTCCAGTGGAGCAGCGGGTTCACCGCGAACTCCCAGGCGGTGCTGGACAAGGGCAAGACGTGGAGCCAGAGCCTGACGATGGACGACCTGGCGTTCACGACGGTGACGGTGACGCCGGTGGACTACAAGCTGGGCAGCAAGGCGAACACGTGCAAGATCACGGTCGACGGGAAGACGGTCGCGGAGAACGCCAACGGCGTCGCGGCGCTGTGCACGTTCCAGCCGTGACGGCCGGGTGACGGGCCTGCTCCGCTCAGCGCTCCCGGGCCGGGAGCGCCGCGAGCACCGCGTCCAGGCTGGGGAGCCAGCGGCGGTGGGGATCCGGGGCCGTGAGCCACTCCGTCGCCACGTCCGTGCGGCGGGAGGCCGGCAGCGGCAGCAGCGTTCCCCACGCGAGCACGTCGATGTCCCGCGGCAGCGACGCGCGCGAGGGCAGCAGGCCGTCGGTCTCCGCGAGGACCGCCACCCGGCGGCCCTGCCTCGTCGGCAGGATCATCGCCGGGCCCTCGCACCCCGTCGCGGCCAGGCGGGCCAGCACCGGCGCCGCGCCCAGCTTGGGCAACGTCACCGCGCAGATCCCGTTCTGCAGCACCAGGAACGGGTGGTTCCCGCGCCACTGGACCGACCAGCCGAACAGCCGGCTGTAGTGGGTGTCGGCCGAGGGAGCGGCGGAGGAGATCGGGTGCACTTGCTGGTCGAGCGACATCGTCGGCGCCTTCCGCTCGGGGCTCGTGTGAGCATGCTAACGGCACTCAGTGCCGTTAGCAACCCGGCTGCTACCTTCCGTCCATGACGGATTCGCCGCGCCGCACGCCGGTCACCAGGGCCGGGGCGACCCCCGCCGGCCGGCGGCGGCTGCGCCGCGAACTCGCCTCCGCGGCCGTGGACCTGTTCGTGGCCAACGGCTACGAGGCGACCACGGTCGACGAGATCGCCGCTGCGGCGGGGGTCGGCCGCCGGACGTTCTTCCGGTACTTCGACGCCAAGGACGACGTGCTCTTCGCCAACCACGACGAGATCGTCGCGGAGATGGAAGAGGCCTTCGCCGCCGCGGACCCGGGGCGCGACCCGGTGGAGGTGGCCTGCGCGACCGTCGGCCTGGTGCTCGACTCCTACGCCGCCGAGCTCGACGTCTCCCTCAAGCGGTTCACCCTGACCCGCACGGTGCCTTCGTTGCGCGACAAGGAGGTCGCGACGGTCGACCGCTACCAGCGCGTGCTCGCGCGGTACCTGCAGGCGCGGTTCGAGGCCCGCGGCGACGAGATGGCGAGCCTGCGTGCGGCGATCGCGGCCGCGGCGATCGCGGCGGCCAACAACCATGTGCTCCGGCGCTGGCTGCGCAGTGGCGGCCACGACGACATCACGGCCACCGCGGCCGAGGCGTTCGCGCTGGTGATCGACGCGTTCAAGCCCGCCGGCACCGGTGAAGGGACGGTCGTCGCGGTGATGAGCACGGCGACGCCGCTGCACGAGGTCGTGGCGCAGGTCAGCGCGGTGCTGAGTGCCGGGGAAGGGTCTTCGGCACGCTGAGAGTGGCACTCAGTGTCACATGAGGACGTCCCGGGTCAGCTCGAGCTGCCCGTGGTGCTGGGCCAGCTCCTCGTAGACGTGCTGCAGCACGCCGCCCTGCGTGCGCGCCGCCGGAGTGCCGCGGTACTTCTCCGGCACCTCGCCCCGCGGCGGCGCCGCGGGATCCGCCACCGCCAGATCGGCGCGCAACCGCGCCTTCGCCGCCACGACCCGCTCGACCAGCCCGGCCACCGGCCCCGACGCCGTGAACTCGGCCGCCCGGTCGCGCTCGACCACCCGCCCGGCGACCAGCGCGCCGACCCAGAATTCGAGCACCCCGAGGCAGTGGGTGACGATCGCGAACGGCGTGTTCGCTCCCGGCAGCGGCGGCCGCCGGTTGGCCCGGTCATCGCCGAGATCGGTCAGGATCGTGGCCATCCCGTCGAGCGCGCGGTCGGCGAACCAGAGGTAGTCGTCTTCGGTGAGCTGCACGCACCCCAGCTTGCCAGGCGTGTCCGCTGACGAAGCCGGGCCCGGCCGATCACAGCGGATCGGCCGGGCCCGGGGAACAACGATCAGGCGAGGTCGAAGCGGTCGAGCTCCATGACCTTCGTCCACGCGGCGACGAAGTCGGCGACGAACCGCTCGCCGGCGTCGGCGCTCGCGTAGACCTCGGCCATGGCCCGCAGCTGCGAGTTGGAGCCGAAGACGAGGTCGACCGCCGTGGCGGTCCACTTCAGCTTGTCGGTGCTCGCGTCGAGGATCTCGTACACGTGCTCCTCGGTCTCCGAGCCCTTCCACCGCGTGCCCGGCGCGAGAAGGTTGCGGAAGAAGTCCGTGGAGAGCACACCCGGCCGGTCGGTGAGCACGCCGTGCGTGCTGCCACCGGCGTTCGTCCCGAGCGCCCGCAGACCGCCGAGGAGCACAGTCATCTCCGGCGCGGTCAGGCCGAGCATGTAGGCGCGGTCGACCAGCAGCACCTCCGGCTGGAGCTTCTCGCCGGCCCGCAGGTGGTTGCGGAACCCGTCGGCGCGCGGCTCGAGCACCTTGAACGAGTCGACGTCCGTCTGCTCCTGGGTGGCGTCGGTGCGGCCCGGGTGGAACGGCACGGTCGTCTCGACGCCGGCGTCGCGCGCCGCCTTCTCGACGGCGGCCGAGCCGGCCAGCACGATCAGGTCCGCCAGCGAGATCTTCGCGCCACCGGCCTCGTTGAACTCACGCTGGATGCCTTCCAGCGCCGAGAGGACCGTCGCGAGCTGCTCGGGCTGGTTGACCTCCCAGCTCCGCTGCGGCTCGAGGCGGATCCGCGCGCCGTTGGCGCCACCGCGCTTGTCGGTGGAGCGGAAGCTCGCGGCCGACGCCCACGCGGTCGAAACCAGCTGCGCCACCGAAAGCCCGGACTCCAGCACCTTCGCCTTGAGGGCGGCGATGTCGGCGTCGCCAACGAGGTCGCCCTCGACGGCCGGCACCGGGTCCTGCCACAGCTGCGGCTCGGCGATCCACGGGCCCAGGAAGCGGTCGACCGGGCCCATGTCACGGTGCAGCAGCTTGTACCAGGCCTTGGCGAACGCCAGCGCGAACTCGTCCGGGTTCTCCAGGAAGCGGCGCGAGATCGGGCCGTAGACCGGGTCGAAGCGCAGCGACAGGTCCGTCGTGAGCATCGTCGGCTTGTGCTTCTTGTTCGGGTCGAACGGGTCCGGGATGATCTCCGGCGCGTCCTTGGCGACGTACTGCTTGCCGCCACCCGGGCTGGTCGTGAGCTCCCATTCGTAGCCGAAGAGGATCTCGAAGAAGCGGTTGCTCCACTCGGTCGGCTTGTCGGTCCAGGTCACCTCGAGCCCGCTGGTGATCTGGTCGGGGCCCTTGCCGCTGCCGAGGGTGGACAGCCAGCCCAGGCCCTGCGACTCCAGCGGGGAACCCTCCGGCTCCGGGCCGACGTGGTCGTCGGCGACACCGGCGCCGTGCGTCTTGCCGAAGGTGTGCCCACCGGCGATGAGGGCGACGGTCTCTTCGTCGTTCATCGCCATCCGGGCGAAGGTCTCCCGGATGAAGTGTGCGGCCGCCTCGAAGTCCGCGCTGCCGCGGGGGCCTTCGGGGTTGACGTAGATGAGGCCCATCTCGGTCGCGCCGAGGTCCTCGACCATCTCGGTGTTGCTGGCGTAGCGCTCGTCGCCCAGCCAGTCGTCCTCCGGGCCCCAGTAGATCTGCTCCGGCTCCCAGGTGTCGACGCGGCCGAAGCCGAAGCCGAAGGTCTTGAAGCCCATCGACTCCAGCGCGACGTTGCCGGCCAGCACGAGCAGGTCGGCCCACGAGACCTTCTGGCCGTACTTCTCCTTGACCGGCCACAGCAGGCGGCGCGCCTTGTCGAGGTTCGCGTTGTCCGGCCAGCTGTTGAGCGGCGCGAAGCGCTGCGCGCCGTCCCCGGCGCCGCCGCGGCCGTCGTAGATGCGGTACGTGCCCGCGGCGTGCCAGCTCATGCGGATCATCAGGCCGCCGTAGTTGCCGAAGTCGGCCGGCCACCAGTCCTGCGAGCTGGTCAGCGTCTCGGCGATGTCCCGCTTGAGCGCCTCGACGTCGAGCTTCGCGAACTCCTTGGCGTAGCTGAAGTCCGGGCCCAGCGGGTTGCTCTTCGACGAGTGGGCGTGCAGCACCGTGAGGTCGAGCTGGTTGGGCCACCAGTCGCGGTTGGTCCGCGGCCGGCCCCCCGTCTTCGGCGTCGGGGAACCGATCGCCGGGTTTTCGCTCTCGCTGCCGTGCGAGGTCACCGAGTCGTGGGCCACCGGACAGCCGGCCGCCGCCTTCTTCCCGACGCCTTGCGCGCTGGAGTCCTGGGTGTCGCTCATTTACTTCCTTCCGAACTGGCGGATCATCAGGGGGTTCGTTCGGCCGCGCAGGCGGGGCACGTGCCCCAGTAGACGACCTCCGCCTGGTCGATCACGAAACCGTGGTCGTCCGAGGCGGTGAGACAGGGGGTGTGGCCGACGGCGCAGTCGACGTCCGCGATCGCTCCGCAGGAGCGGCACACGACGTGGTGGTGGTTGTCACCCACCCGCGACTCGTACCGCGCGAGCGCTCCGGCGGGCTGGATCCGCCGGATCAGGCCGGCGTCGGTGAGCGCGCGCAGGACGTCGTAGATCGCCTGGTGCGACACCGTTTCCAGGTCGGCGCGCACCAGTTCGATCACCGTCTCGGTGTCGATGTGCGGGTGGTCCCGCAGCGCGGCGAGCACGGCCAGCCGTGGCCGCGTCACGCGCAGCGAGGCGTCCCGCAGCTGTGCCTCGAAGTCGGACATCACCGGGGACCCTAGGCCGTTAACTGGAATGGGTCAAGTTCTGTCTCGTGTGTTCACCGGACCGTGGTGATCTTCCCTGATGACGGGTCCGCCGGCTCAGCCGACCGGGAACTTCACCGCCGTCAGCTCCTCCGAAACCGCCCACAACCGCTGCTGCACCGCCACGTCGTACGACTGCGGCGAGGAGGCCACCACCTCCGGTCGGCCCCGGTACCCGCCGGCCCCGGCCGGCCCGTAGTACTGGCCACCCAGTGCCGCCGGGTCGGTCGCCGCGCGCAGGGTCGGGAGGGCGCCGCGCTCCGAGCTCTGCGTGAACAGCGGCGCCACCACGGGGAACAGTGCCCGGGCGATCGCGGGGGAGTTGCGCATCAGCTCCGTGCGGGCCACGCCCGGGTGGGCGGCGATCGCCGCCGTCGTGCCGTGCGACGCCAGGCGGCGCTGCAGCTCGTAGCTGAACATCAGGTTGGCCAGCTTCGCCTGCCCGTACGCCGCGACGCGGTCGTAGGACTTCTCCCACTGCAGGTCGTCGAAGTGGATCGAGGCGCGGATGCGGTGGGCGATGCTCGCCACCGTCACCACCCGGGACCCCGCCACCGGCAGCAGCATGTCCAGCAGCAGGCCCGTGAACGCGAAGTGCCCCAGGTGGTTCGTGCCGAACTGCAGCTCGAAACCGTCGCGGGTGGTCTGGCGCGGCGGGTACATCACGCCCGCGTTGTTGATCAGCAGGTCGATCTTCGGCAGCCGGTCGTGCAGCTCGGCCGCGGCAGCGCGGACCGACGTCAGCGACGCCAGGTCCAGCTCCTGCACGGTGACGTCCGCGCCGAGGCGGGCCGCCGCCTGCTTGCCTTTCTCGACGTCGCGGACGGCCAGCACGACCTGCGCGCCGTGGTCGGCCAGCACCTTCGCGGTGTCGAACCCGAGGCCCGTGTTGGCCCCGGTGATCACGGCCACGCGGCCCTGCTGGCTCGGGACGTCGTGGTCGGTCCAGTTCCTGCTCATGGTCGGCTCCTCGGTCGTGGCCCTTGCGGACCGGCGGTCTGTTAACTCCGACGCTAAGGAACCTGCGGTCTGTTGTCAAGAGACTGGCGGTCTGTAAATTCCGGCGCGGGGCGATACGCTGGGCGCATGACGTTCCAGCGAGCGCGCAGCGCGGAGCAGCGGGAGGAGCGCCGCCGCACGATCCTCGACACGGCGCTGGCCATGCTCGACGAGATGCCGGTGGCCGAAGTGAGCCTCAACGAGCTCAGCCGCCGGGTCGGGCTGGCCAAGTCGAACGTGCTGCGCTACTTCGAATCCCGCGAGGCCGTGCTGCTCGAACTGCTCGACCGGGCGCTGCGCGGCTGGCTGGCCGAAGTGGCCGGCGAACTCGCCACCGGCGTCGAGCCCGGCCTGCCAGCGAAGGAGCGGGCCGAGAAGTTCGCGGCCGTCGTCGCGCACTCGCTGGCCGCCCGCACGGTGCTGTGCGACCTCATCGGCGCGCAGGCCGGCGTCCTGGAGCACAACGTCTCCGTCGACGCCGTCGTGGGCTTCAAGCGCTCGGCGCTGGCCGGCCTGGAGTCGATGGCCGAGCTGGTCCGCCGCCACGTGCCGGAGGTCGGCGCCGAAGCGACGTCGGTGTGCTTGCTGGCGATGATCCTCACCGGCGGGCTGTGGACGCACTGCCGTCCCTCGCCCAGCGCGCTCGCCGCCTACGCCGTGGATCCGGCGCTGGCCGCGTTGCACCTCGACCTCGCCCCGGCGCTGGAACAGGGGCTCGGGTTGCTGATCGCGGGCGCGATGGCGCGCAACGCGTAATCGACTTCCGTCGCGGGCTAAGCTTTCCTCGATGACTACCGGGACGGCCTCGCGCCACACACGGATCGGTGACCCGGTGCTCTGCTGAGCGCCGCGCGGGCTCCGCCCGGTCGGGTTGATCACAGCTTCGCAAGATCAACCCCGACCGGAGGACCCATGCCCACCCTGCACGTTCCCACTCCCGACGGCGAAGCCGACGCCTTCGCCGCGTTCCCCGACCGCGGCGGGCCGGGGGTGCTGCTCTACCCGGACGCGTTCGGCCCGCGCCCCGAACTGGCCGCGCGGGCCCGCGAACTGGCCGGGCACGGGTATGCCGTGCTCGTCCCCAACCTCTACTACCGGCGCGGCCCCGCGCCGGTGGTGGACCTGCCCGAGCACATCGGGGAGGACGCCCGGCCCGAGGTCATCGCCCGGCTGATGCCACTGGTCCAGGAGCACACGCCGGACCGCATCCGGCGAGACGCCGACGCCTACCTGCGCTTCCTCGGCGACCGGCCCGAGGTCACCGACGGCCCGGTGGCGGTGGTCGGGTACTGCATCGGCGGCGCGCTGGCCCTGCGCACGGCCGCGGCGTACCCCGGCCGGGTGGCGGCGGTGGCCGGCTTCCACCCCGGTTTCCTGGTCACCGACGAGCCCGACAGCCCGCACCGCCTGCTCTCGGGGCTCACCGCGGAAGTCCACCTCGGCCTCTCCGAGAACGACATGTCCGCCGAAGCGGCCGAGGAGCTCGGCAAGGCGCTCGACGAAGCGGGAGTCGTGCACACGATCGAAACCTATCCGGGCACCGTGCACGGCTTCACGATGTCCGACACCGACGCCTTCGACCCCGCCGGGCTGGCGCGGCACTGGGATCGCCTGCTGGCCTTGCTCGGCCGCACCCTGGGAAATCGGGCCTGACCCGGGTCGCGCTGGCGGCCGCGCGCTCCGGCGATCAGGAGAAGTACAGCCTCGACGGCGTGACGTCTTGGTACACCCGCGGTTTCCCGCCCGCGGTCGGGTCCGGGCCGAACACCGCGGCCGCGCCGGTCCGGACGCTCGTCAGCGTGAAACAGCCGCTGAACGTGAATTCGTCGCCGGCCGGGTCGATCGGGGTGACCGCGAACTCCTCGGCGTGGCCGGTGTTGTCCGCCGGGCAGGTGCGGAGCAGCTGGTGCCCGAGGTCCGACGTCGTCGCGCTGGCGTGCAGGAACTGCCCGGACGCCTTGCTGGTGACCGACTTCCCGGTGCCGAGCTCGCCGAAGGACCAGAGATCCGTGTCGTCGGTGCCGGCCGGCCGGGGCCGGTGGACGACCTCGAACTTCGTCGTGCTCGCGCACGTACGCGCCATCGGCGCCCGGCAGGCCGGCGAAGAGGTAGCCGGCGGAGGTGGCGAGCCGGAGCTGCTTGCGCAGTTCCGTGACCCTCGTGGGCATGCCGGGCACGCCGAGCTCGGTCAGCAGCGCCGCCATCCGCTCCAGCGACGGCCGCAGCACCTCCTGCTGGATCTTGGCGCCGAACACGGTTTCGCGGTACGCGCGGATCTGGCCGGCCAGCTGCGCGCGGCGGCCCGCGTCCCCGCGCACGAGCTTGGCGAGCACGCCGGCGGTGTCGAGCCGGAAGTGGCGGGCGGGCTGCAGCGTCTGGTCGAGGCCCCACGGGATCAGCTTGAACTCGACGTCGGCCAAGCCGGGCACCGCGACGGCGTCGACGTCGTTGTAGACGTAGGTGTTGTTGGTGTTGCGGGAGTAGCCGTCCCAGTGCTTGAGGAAGAACTCCATCGCGTAGAGCTTGACGAACTGGTCGAGGTCGAAGACTTCGCTCGCGCCGGCCAGCCCGTGCGCGGCGACGTGGTCGATCGCGAACTTCAGGTCGGCCTTGTCCTCGAACCGCGACAGCGACTCCACTGCGATCATCGGGAACCGCGCGCCGACGAAGTCGTCCTGGTGCTCGAGCTCGTACAGGTTCCCCTTCGAGTGCCGGAAGTTGCGTTCGATGTAGCGCGGCATGACCGGTTCGACGTTGACGAACACCCCGGGGCTGTCGACCCCCGCGACGCCCTGCCCGATCGGCGTGCCGTTCACGAGCACCCGGGCGAAATTACCCCGTGAGAAGGGCAGCCCGGCGAGCTCGAACAGCGCGTACCCCAGCAGCTGCCGGAGGTAGGACGGATCCTGCACGGAGTTGTCGAGCGTCAGGTACCGCGAGCCGAGCAGGCTTTGCGCGGCCGCTTTGTTCGCGTCGCGGAACTTGGCGAAGTCGATGTGCAGGCACGGCTTGTCGTTGCTGAACGACCCGCAGAACGACTTCTTCTTGATCCCCACTTCGCCGAACGCCGTCCGGGCCGGGAACCTCGTCCCGGAGATCTCCACCGAGGCCGCTTTTCGCCAGGTGAACCGGCTTCCGCCGGCCCAGTCGAAGTTGCACCGGCCGCCGGCCGGTGCTTCGGTGCGCCGCACCGCCGCGATCCGGGGAGGAATTGTCCTCCGCCGGTCAGTGTGCGACCGGATCGGCGGCCGGAAAGGGGGCGAAAATGTGGCGGCGAAAGCACTTCGGCGTTGGTGTATCACCCTTTTTCCGGCGACGCGGTGAGCGGGTCCCGCGCCGCCGCCGGCCGGGGGAGCGGGGTTGACAGGCTCCGACCTCATTCATACATTCGACGTCACTTTGTATGATCGACGTGGGGAGTTGGTCCGCATGCGGCTCGGCACGACGGCCGTCGTCCTCGGTGGCAGTGCCGCCGGCCTGTGCGCCGCCGGCGCGCTCGCCCCGCACTTCGACCGGGTGCTGGTGCTGGAACGCGACGTGCTGCCCGCCGGGGCGGAGCACCGCCGCGGCGTCCCGCAGAGCAAGCACCCGCACTTCCTGCTGAACTCCGGCCGGCGCGCGATCGGGGAGCTGTTTCCCGCCTTCGAGGACGACCTCGTCGCCGCGGGCGGGCTGCACCTGATGCCGTCGATGGACGCCGCCTACCTCGGCGGCGAGGGCTGGTCGGCCCGCAAGCGCAGCGCGATGACCATGGTCTACAGCTCGCGGATCCTCATCGAGCGGGTGCTGCGCGACAAGGTCCGGGAGCTGGCGAACGTGGAGATCCGCGAAAGCACGGCGGTGACCGGCCTGAGCACGCGGGACGGCCGGGTCACCGGGGCCGGGATCCGCACACCGGCCGGGGAAGAGCACGTCGACGCCGACTTCGTGGTGGACGCGATGGGCCGCGGCTCCGCGGTGAGCGGCTGGCTGGTGGCGGCGGGCTGGCCGGAACCGGAGGTGCGCACGCTCGACGCCAAGGTCACCTACACCTCACGCTGGTACGACCTCCCGGCGCGGCGGCCCGACTCGTGGTGGTGGCGGCACCTGGTGATCATGCCGACGCCGGACAAGGGCGAGCACCCCGCCGAGCACGAGTACCTGGTCAACTTCTTCCCGATCGAGGGCAACCGCGTCATCGCGTGCATGGGCTCGTGGGGCCTGGACATGCCGCGCACCACCGACGCCTTCGTCGGGACGGCGCGCCGGGTGCGGACCCCGCTGTTCGCCGCGGCGATGGACCGGTGCGAACCGACGTCGGAAGTCCACCTGACCCGCTCGACCGGCAACAAGTGGCGGCGCTACGACCGCCTGCGCACGCCGCCGGAAGGCCTGGCCTTCGTCGGCGACTCGATCTGCGCGTTCAACCCGTTCTACGCCCAGGGCATCAGCTCCGCGGCCGGTTCGGCGTTGCTGCTGCGCGAGCACCTCGCCCGCGCCGGGCGGCTCGACGCGAAGTTCACCGCCCGGTTCCTCGTCGCGCAACGCAAGCTGCTCGGCGTGCCGTGGAGCCTGGCGATGGCCCGGGACCAGGGGTACGCCTGCGCGGTGGGGACCGAGAAGGCCCCGGAATGGCGGCGGCGCCTCCTCGCGGCGGCGTCCGCGCCGGCGTTCGGTCTCATCGTCGGCGCCGCGCGGGAGGACGACGTCGTCGACGAGCACTTCGCGAAGGTGTTCAACCTCGACGAGTCGCTGGGGGAGATGCTGCGGAACCCGCGGGTGCTGGCGGGACTCGTGCGCTACCGCGTCCGCGCGGCGCTCGGCCGCCACCGGGTGCCGTCCGGGTTCGACGCCCAGGCCGAACCGCCGGCGACGGACTACTCGCCGGCCGTCGCGCGATGAGCTTGGCGTGCGGGGCGGACGCCGAAGCCGTGACCCGCGGCCTCGGCTTCGACTGCCACGACGTCGCGCCGGTGGTCTCGGTCCGCCCGCCGTGGGACCTGGCGCACTGGACCATGCCGCTACTGGAGGTGCTGATCGTCGGCGGCGCCGTCTTCGCGCTGGCGCACGCCGTCCGCCGCCACCACGCGGGCGACCCGGTGAACCTGGCGCTGTGGTGGGCTTCGCTGGTCTACCTGTTCGTCACCGAGCCGCCGCTGTACTTCCCGGAGTGGTTCGGCCTCGACGAGCTGTACGGCTTCATCTTCGCCCACAACCTGTTCACCGTGCAGTTCATGGGGGACCGGCTCCCGCTCTACATCGTGGCGTTCTACCCGGCGATCAGCCAGCTCGCCTACGAGCTGGTGCGCTCGCTCGGGATCTTCCGGCAGCGCGGCCCGTTCGCCGGGTCGGTCGCCGTGGCGTTCGTGTGCCAGGTGTTCTACGAGGTCTTCGACCAGCTCGGCCCACGGCTGAAGTGGTGGGCCTGGAACCCGGGCAACGACGTCGTCAACCACCCGGCGCTGGCGTCGGTGCCGATGACCAGCATGCTGCTGTTCGCCTCCGCGTCCTTCGGCGCGCTGACGTACCTGGTCGTGCGGCTGACCGGTGGTCCGCGCCGCGGCTGGTCGCTGACCCTGCGCACCGTGGCCGCCGGGGTGCTCACGCCACTGGCGATGGCGATCGCCGGTATCCCGTCCAGCTTCTTCGACGGGCACGTCGAGGCGCAGGCCTGGATCCTCGGGGTCGAGCTGGCCGCGCTCTGGGTGGCCGGCGCCTGGATCGTCTTCCGGGACACCGCCGACCGCCCGCCGCCGTCCGCCTTCGCCCGCGTCTACCCGGCTGTCTACCTTGGCGTGCTGGCGGTGTTCTGGGTCGTGGCGGACGGCACCGGCCCGGCCGGGAGCCTGCCGTACGCGCTCGCCTGTTTCGCCGGGGCCGCGGCGGTGCTGGCGACGCTGTACCGGAAGGTGCGGGCACCTGCGCCGAGCTGAGCCGACGCGCTCGGGGAAGATGGGCCGCATGGGGTACCACGGATGGCAGGGCAACCCGCCCGGCACCCAGGACGAGGCCCGCCGCCGGATCGTCGAAGCGGCGACGGCGTGCCTCGACCGGGCCGGGCTGGCCAAGACCAGCCTTTCCGACGTCGCGGCGGAAGCCGGCGTGACGCGGCAGACCGTCTACCGCTACTTCCCGAAGCTCAAGGACATCCTGCGCGCGGTCGCGCTGGCCGGCGTCGAGGAGTTCGCCGGCCGGATGGAACGTCACCTGGCCGCCTTCGGCACCCCGGCCGAAGCGGCGGTGGAGTCGGTGGTGTTCGCGGTCCGGACGGTCCCCGGCGAGCCGTACCTCGGGTTGCTGCTGCAGGCGGGCGAGGCCGACTTCTTCACCGACGGCGTGCTTTCCCCGCTCGCGTTCTCGTTCGGCGCGGGGATCCTGCGCAATGTCCCGGTGGACTGGGCCGCGGCCGGCGTCGAAACGGACGAAGACCTCCAGGGCCTGGCGGAAGTCCTGATGCGGCTGTTCATGTCGTTCCTGCAGCACCCGTCGACCGCGCCGCGATCGGACGACGACCTGCGGGCACACCTCCGGCGGTGGATCGGGCCGGCGCTGCGGGAACCGTGAGCTCAGCCGGGCGGAACCAGGGCTTCGGCCAGCTTGGCCACCGACGCGTGCAGCCCCTCGCGGTCCACGACCGGCAGGTGGGCGAGCATGCTGGTGTGGGTGAAGGCCGACCAGTCGTAGGTCAGGCTGACCGCCGTGCAGTGGTCGCCGGCCGGTTCGAGGCGCCACGTCCACGTGTGGCCCGCGGGCGGGTGCCCCGGTTCGGCCGGCGCCCAGCCGAGCGCGCGGTCCGGCTCGAAGGTGACGACGTGGTTGGCGACCTGGTGCGCACCCTTCAGCGCGTTGTGCATGTTCATCACGAAGACCTGCCCGGCGTGGGTGATCGGGCCGGGCGCGGCGGCGCCGCGGATCATGCCGCTGGTGTCCAGGGCCCGGTGGTGACCCGGGTCGGCGAGGTGGGCGAACACGCGCGCCGCGGGCGCCTGGACCAGCCGGGTCGCGGTGATGACGCGGGGTTCGCTGCCCATGGCGCCCACTCTGCCCCACCCGGGCCCGGACCGCAGCCGTCAGCCGAACGTGAACCACTGCGACGTCAGCAGCACCAGGCCGAGTGAGCACGCCGCCACCACGACCAGCCCCAGCGCCGCCACCACCAACGGGCGGAAGCCGCTGCGGGCCATCTGGCGGAGGTCGAAGTTCAGGCCCACCCCGGCGAAGCACAGCAAGAACGCCCACTTCGACAGGTTGCCGAGGCTGGTCACCTCGGCCTTCGTGAACACGTGCGCCGTGGCCAGCGCCGACACCGCGATGAAGCCCAGCACGAACTTCGGGAACGTGCGCCACACGAACGCCGCGCGTTGCTTCGGTCCACTCGCGACAGCCGTGCCGCCCCGGGTGGACCAGTACGCCGCGTACCCCAGCACCACCAGACCGATCAACGCGTTCCGGGTGCTCTTCACCGCCACCGCGACGTCCTGGGCGTGCGGCGAGTACGCCGCGCCGGTCGCCGTCGTCTCCGCGGTGTTGTCCACCGCCAGGCCCGCCCACAGCCCGAACTGCGTGTCGGACAGGTTCAGCGCGTGCCCGATCAGCGGGAAGGTGAACAGCGCGACCGCGCCGAGGGCGAGGATCGCGGCGATCGCGTAGCCGGAGTCCTCGTCGTCGGCGTTGATCGAGCCCTTGCCCGCGATGATCGCCGAGACACCGCAGATCGACGTCCCGATGGCCAGCAGCGACGACAACCGCCCGCCGAGCTTGAACGCCTTGCCCACCAGGAGGATCACCGTCGTCGCGACCGCCATGTCGACGAGGATCAGGCCGAGGCTGAGCCCGCCGAGCTTGGCCAGGTCGCCCAGCACGAACCGGGCGCCGAGCAGCACGATGCCGATCTTCAGCCAGAACTCGTAGGTGGCCACGCCGGGCCGGAACGGCGCCGGGACGCCGATCGTGTTGCGGATGAGCAGGCCCAGGATGATCGCCCACAGCACGTATTCGACGTCGGGCAACGCGGTGCCGGTCGCCTTGCCGATGCCGCGCACCCCGTTCTGCGCCAGGGTGCCGACGATCCCGACCGCGACGAGCAGCAGCAGGCCGGGAACGTAGCGGAGCACGGGGAGCGCCGTCAGCTCGCGGCGCGTGGCGGTGCCGGTCATTTGACGAGGAAGGTGACGGTCGGCAGCAAGCCGAACGCGGCCAGGAGGACGAGCACGGCCGCGACGGTCACCGCGGCCCAGTCGGCGCTGATCCGGCGCGCCGGCTTCGGATCCGAATCGGGGCTCATGACCGCAGGACTTTAAGGCCCGGCAAGGCGGTTGGCCCGCGCGTCCAGCCGGTGGGACGCGCTCACCGGCGCCCGGCGAAGAACTCCCCGAGTGCGGCGGCCACCAGCTCGGGCCGTTCCTCCGGCAGGTAGTGATCACCCGGCAGGGCGCGTCCTCGCACATCGCTCGCGTACCCGCGCCAGACGTCGAGGACGTCGTAGCTCCGGCCGACGAAGCTGTGCTCACCCCACAACGCGAGCAGCGGCGCCGCGATCAGCCGGCCGGCGTCGGCCTCGTCGTGCTCCAGGTCGACGCCCGCCGCCGCGCGGTAGCCCGCGCAGGACGCCGCGACCGCCGCCGGGTCCGAGAAGCACCGGACGTACTCGGCGACGGCGGCCGGGTCGAAGGGGGTGCCGCCGTGGTGGCGGGCGTTCATCCGCGCCGTGATCCAGAACTCCGGGTCGGCGCCGATGAGGTGTTCCGGGATCCCGTTGCCGGCCGCCAGGAAGAACCAGTGGAAGTAGCCGAGCCCGAACTCCTTGCCGGCGTGCTCGAACGCGTGCCGGGTCGGGACGATGTCGAGCACCGCCAGCGCCGACACGGCTCCGGGCGCGTCGAGGGCGAGCCGGTGACCGACCCGCCCGCCGCGGTCGTGGCCCGCGACGCCGAACCGGTCGAAGCCGAGCGCGCGCATCACGAGCAGCTGGTCGCGGGCCATCGCGCGTTTCGCGTACTCGGGCTGGCCGGCACCCGGCGCGGGCTTGGCGCTGTCGCCGTACCCGCGCAGGTCGGCGAGCACGACGGTGTGCCGCGCGGCCAGCACCGGCGCGACGTGGTGCCAGATCAGGTGGGTCTGCGGATAGCCGTGCAGCAGCAGCACCGGCGGTCCGTCGCCGCCCACGGCGCAGTGGATCGTCACGCCGTCGGCGTCGATCGCGTGGTAGGTGAAGGAACCGGGCAGGGGAACGCTCACCGCAGTGCCTCCAGGACCGCCTTCGTGAACGTCTCGGTGGTGGCGGTGCCACCGAGATCGGGGGTGCGGACGCGGGTGTGCGCGAGGACGTCGCCGATGGCCTGCTCGACTTCGGCCGCGGCCTCGGCGTGGCCGAGGTGGTCGAGCAGCATCGCCGCCGTCCCGATCGCGCCGAGCGGGTTGGCGATGCCGCGCCCGGCGATGTCCGGGGCGGAGCCGTGCACCGGCTCGAACATCGACGGGAACTCGCCCTCGGGGTTGAGGTTCGCCGCCGGGGCGATGCCGATGCTGCCGGCGACCGCGGCCGCGAGGTCGGACAGGATGTCCCCGAAGAGGTTCGACGCGACGACCACGTCGAAGCGCGCGGGATCGAGGACCACCTTGGCGCACAAGGCGTCGATGTGCTCGGCGTCCCACGTGACACCCGGGTGGTCCGTCGCGGTCTCCGCGACGATCTCGTCCCAGAACGGCATGGTGTGGACGATGCCGTTCGACTTCGTCGCCGAGGTCAGCCGGCCGCGGCGCGCAGCCGCGAGCCGGAACGCGAAGGCGGCGACGCGGCTGGTGCCCGCCCGGGTGAAGACGGCTTCCTGGACGGCCAGGTCGTGGCCGAGCCGGCCGCCGATCTCGCTGTACTCGCCCTCGACGTTTTCGCGGACGACGACGAGGTCGACCTCACCCGCCCGGGCCGCCCGCACCGGGCTTTCGACGCCGGCGAAGACCTTGACCGGGCGCAGGTTGACGTACTGCCGGAAGCCGCGGCGGATCGGGATGAGCAGGCCCCACAGGGAAACGTGGTCGGGCACCGACGGGTCGCCGACCGCGCCGAGGAAGATCGCGTCGTGGTGGCGGATCCGGTCGAGGCCGTCCTCGGGCATCATCGCGCCGAGCTCGGCGTAACGGCGGCAGGACCAGTCGAACTCGTCGTAGGCGAAGCCGACGCCGTGGCGCTTGCCGACGACGTCGAGCACCTGACGGGCGGCCGGGGTGACCTCCCGGCCGATGCCGTCGCCGGGGATGAGGGCGATGCGATGCGTGACCATGCCGCTGATGGCATCACCCGCGCGGGGGTCGCGTCCAAGACCTGACTCCACTGCGCGTTATCGGCTCAGGCTATGAGCGACTTCGAGGAACGCGCTCGCGGCCGGGGTGAGGTCGCCCGCGCGGCTGACCAGGGCGATGTGCAGGTGCCGCGCCGGTTCGAGGTCGAGGACCAGCGCGCCCGCCTGCCGGGCCAGCGTGGCCCAGGAGTCGGTGAGCACCGCGACGCCGACGCCGCCGAGCACCAGCGGCAGGATGGCTTCCCGGTGCTCGGTCTCGACCACTTCGGACAGTGCCACCCCGCTCGCCCGGATTTCGTCGACGAGCCGGCGCATCCCGGTGCCGGGCTGGCCGACGATCAGCCGCTGCCCGGCGAGGTCCTCGTCCCGCACGACGTCGCCCGGCGCGAACGGCCCGCCGGCCGGGCACACGAGCACGAACCGCTGCTTCCCCCACGGCCGCAGCTCGACGCCCGCGGCGGCCGGTGACTCGTCGGCGCCGAGCAGCCCCAGCTCGGTCTGTCCACTTCGGACCTGCCGGAGGACGTCGTCGGCGGTGAACGCGGCCCGCACGGACACCGACAGCCCGGGGTGCCGCTCGGTGACGGCCTTGATCATCCGCGCCAGCGGGTCGACGGCCTGCGACGGCATGGCCGCGATCTCGACCCGGCCGACCTGCAGGCCGGCCACCGATTCGACGCTCGAGCGCGCGTGGGCCAGCCCGCGCACGACCTGCCGCGCGGGCTCGATCAGCGCCCGGCCCGCGTCGGTCAGCACCAGCCGCCGCCCGATCCGGTGGAACAGCTCGCTCCCGAGGTCCCGCTCGAGCGCCCGCACCGCCTGCGACAGCGACGGCTGCGCGACGTACAGCGCCGCGGCGGCCTTGTTCACGCTGCCGTGGTCGACCACCGCGAGGAAGTACCGCAGCTGCCGGGCGTCCATGCGGGACAGTCTCGCAGCACCCGGTCAGACGTGCGCGGTCTTCCGCCCCGAGCTGCCGACGACGTCGAAGTCGCGGGCCTTGCCGGTCGTGTTGAGGTGGGCGATGTCGGCCTGCTCGAAGTCGACGTCCATGACCGGCGTGGACTTCTCCAGGTCGCGCCGGTGCTCGCTGGGAATGCCCCAGTCGTAGCGCTTCTGGATCTCGACGTGGTAGTCGATCTGGTCGCCGTGCTTCTCGCCGACCAGGCGGTACTGGAAGTGGTTGAACGAGTAGTACCAGTCCTGGCCGCCCTTGCCGTCCCGCTCGAGGTCGGGGGCGGTGGTCTGCCACTCGGTCGTGAACGGGCCGTCGGGGCGCTTGCCGAGGTCCGCCGCGTCCTTGTCGACCCGCTCCTGGAACGACGGCAGGTCGTCGAGCATGTCCTGCACCGGCGCCTCGACCGTCTTGCCGTCGCCGTCGAGGTAGTGCTGCAGCAGCCACGCGGCGTGGTCGTTGCCCTGCTTCACCAGCCCCAGCAGGACGACGTTGTGCAGCTGGTTCCAGACCCGCCGGTCGTGCTCGGTGGGCGGGAGCACCCCGTAGCGGCGGTCCTCGGTCTCGAAGTTGTCCTTCGTGCCGAAGACGACCTTGAGGTTGCGGGCCAGCTCCTCGTCGATCTCGGTGGCCTGCTTCAGGTGCGCTCGGATCTGCTTCTCGAGGCCGTCGGCGATGTGCCGCTGCTCGCCGAGCGCGTCGAAGTACCCGGGTGACACGCCCGGGGTGTCGTCCCAGGTGACCTGGCCCGCCGCGGTGACCGTCATGCCCTGTTCGCGGGCCTGGCGCTGCAGGTCGAGCACGGCCCGCTGGTGCCCTTCGAGGCCCTTGAGCCCCGACGTGCCCTCGCTGCCGTCGGCTTCGACGTCGATGTACTTCCGCAGCGCCTTGACCTCGGCGTCGACCGCGTCGAAGTCCCAGCGGATCCGCGCGCAGTACTTCGTCGCGGCCTCGCCGCCCTTGCCCGCCCACTCGCCGTCTTCGAGCGGAGTCACGACCGCGGCCTCGTAGGCGTCGCGCATCCGCTCGAGCTTCCGGTGGACCATCGCCCACTGCTCGGCGAACGTCTCCAGCCCGGCGACGTCCAGCTCCGTCAGCTGCCGGAAATCAACCAAGGTTCCGTCCCCCGCCCACGGCGTCGGCGCCGGCCGAGTCCGTCTTCGTGTACGCGTCGGCGCTGAGCCGGAAGTTCTCCGCGGCCTCGGCGAGCCGCTGGTGCAGGAGGTCGTTGAGCCCGTCCCAGCGCGACCGCAGCTCGTCGACGCTGCCGGCGAACGCCCAGCCCGGCGCGGACCGTCCCAGCGGCGCGAAGGTGTCGTCGGCCGCGCCGCGCAGGGCGTTCACGGCGACGGCGGTCTCGTCGCAGGCGTCGGCGCGCTGCCGCAGCCAGGACGGCGTCACCCCGATGTCCGGACCCCACGGCGGCACGCGCTTCGGCGGTGGCCCGGGGGAGGGGGACGGCGTGGGCTCCGGCGTGGGTTTCGCGTCGTGGTCGCCCGGCGACGGCGGTGGCGGCGTCACTCCCGGCGTCGGTTCGGACACCACGCGCCAGCCACCGTTTTCCCCTGCCACCACCGGACTCCCTCCCGAAGATCTTCCGCCAGGCTACGACGCGGACGGCGGCGTCCCGTGCCAATTCGGTGGCCGCGGTGGTGCCCGTTGCCTATGGTTTCGGCGGAGGACGAAACCAGGGAGGACACGGAATGCGGCTCGCCGGGCTGAAGTGGCGGGCGACGGTCAGCACCGCACGGCTGGCCGGCGTCGGCTACCGCGTGCTGCGTCCCGGCCGGCCGATCCGGCACGCCGAGCTGGTGGAGGACCGGTTCGGCGCGGAGCTGGCGGTGGACCAGGCCGCGGCGCTCGACCTCGCCGTCGCGTGGTGGCTGGCCGCACGGTCCCCGCACAGCCTCGTCCACCTGCCCCTGCGCTCGACCGGGCCGCTCGACCTCGTGCTGCTGCACCACAGCCTCGGGTTCCGCGTGTCGGGCTGGAAGCAGCTGCGGTCGCGGCTGTCGCCACCCGCGATGACCACCGTCACCCTGCCGCCCACCCCGTTCCGCCCCGTCGAGCGCGCCGAACACGAGCGGTTCTTCCACCGGGACTTCCGGGACCACCTCAACTACGCCTTCGCCGCGGACACCCTGTTCGTCATCGGCAGCCGGCTCGCCTTCGAACTCGCCGCCGAAGAAGTCCGCGCGCTGGCCGAGGACGCCCCGGCGCAGCTGGCCCGGGTGCCAGGTGACCACGTCTGCGCGGAAATCGGGCTGGGGCGGTGGGTTCCGCACCACCGGCGGAACCCGGCCGCCCAGCTCCACGTGTACCGGCGCGTTCTGCCCTGAGGAGTTTCCCGTGCGCAGAACACGATCAGCGCTCGGTCGCCGCCCGGAGCGTGGCCAGCTTCGCGGGGTTGACGACCAGGCAGATCCGGTCGATGCCCGCGGCCGTGGCGTCGACCCAGCAGGCCGCGAGCGGTGTCTCCCCGCGGAAGACCAGCGCGACGGCCTGCCCGTTCGCCTCGACGACCTCGACCTCGGCGTCGCGGCCGTGGATCTGGACCGTCCGCGCGAGGTACCGCGCCACGCGTTCCCGGCCCACGACGGGCTTGCGCGCCGCCGTCACGACCCCGCCACCGTCCGAGCAGGACACCACGTGCTCGGCCAGCATCGCCTGCAGTCCGGCGAGATCACCTTGCCGCGCGGCGGCGAGGAACGCCGTGAGCAGCCGGTCCCGCTCCGCCGGGGTGACGCGGCCGTCCCGCTCGCGGCCGACGCGCCCGCGTGCCCGGTGCCCCTTCCGGCGGGCGAGCTCCTCGCTGATGCCGAGGAACCCGGCGATTTCGCGGTACGGGTAGCCGAACGCCTCCCGCAGCACGTAGACGGCACGCTCCTCCGGGCCGAGCCGTTCGAGCAGCAGCAGGATCGCCAGCTCGAGGGCCTCGCCCCGCTCGACGGCGACCTGGGTGCCCGCGCCGGTCGGGACCGGCTCCGGCAGCCACGGGCCGACGTACAGCTCGCGCCGCGCCCGCGCGGAGCCGGCCGCGGTCAGCGCCAGCCGGCTCACCGTCGTGACCAGGAACGCCTCGGCGTTGCGGACGTCGGCGCGGTCGGCGCCCTGCCAGCGGATCCAGGTGTCCTGGACGACGTCTTCGGCGTCGGCCGCCGTCCCGAGCAGGCGGTAGGCGATGCCGAACAGCTTGGGGCGCGCCGCTTCGAAGGCTTCGACCGCCTCGGCGAGGTCTCCCGTCATCGCGTCGCGCTCCCCGGCTCGAATCCTGGACATTCGATGTACATGTTACGGGTCGAACCGGTCCACTGCGGCGGACCCGAAGTGGACCAGCGGGCCGGGGCGGGGGGTGCCTAGCGTGGAGGCATGACAGACGCACGACCGAGGACGAACTCGGTCCTCACCATGCTGGCCTCGCAGACGCCGGCCATCCCGGACGGCGCGCACGTGATGACGGCGACGATCGAACTGCCGCCCGGTGACGCGGGCACGCCGCCGCATCGGCACTCGGGTCCCGTGTTCGGGTACATGCTCGAAGGCGAGATGATCTTCGAGCTCGAAGGTGAACCCGAGCGGGTGATCAAGGCGGGCGAGGCGTTCTGGGAGCCCGGCGGCGACGTGATCCACTACCAGGCGGCGAACAACCTGGCCGGGGCGTGGAGCCGGTTCGTCGTGGTGATGCTCTGCGCGCCCGGCGAGGAGATGCTGACCTTCGTCGGCCCGGACGAGCTGGCTGAGCGCGCCGGCCGCCGCGCGCCGCGCCCGGGGCGGGTCTGATGCGCGTCTTCGTCGCGGGCGCGTCGGGCGCCATCGGCCGCCGGCTGGTGCCCGCACTGGTGGGGCAGGGCCACGAGGTGGCCGGGCTGACCCGGAACCCGGCATCGGCGGCCACGATCTCGGCGCTGGGCGCGACGGCGGTGCTCGGCGACGTGTACGACGCGGCCGGGCTCGCGGCGGCCGTCCGGACCGCGCGCCCGGACGTCGTGCTGCACCAGCTCACCGACCTGGGCGCGGGTGACCGGGCCGCGAACGCGAAGATCCGGGTGGTGGGCACGCGCAACCTGGTCGACGCGGCGAAGGCGGCGGGCGTGCGGCGGATGGTGGCGCAGAGCATCTCGTGGGCGTACGAGCCGGGCGCGGCGCCGGCGGCCGAGGACACGCCGCTGGACCTGCACGGCGCTCCGGACCGGGTCGCGACGGTGGGCGGGGTTTCGGCGCTGGAGGCGGCGGTCGCGGAGCTGCCGGAGTGGGTGGTGCTGCGGTACGGCACGCTGTACGGCCCGGGAACGTGGTACGAGCGCGGTGCCCTGATGGCGCAGCTGGCGTCGGCGGGCAAGCTGCCGGCGAACGCGGACGTGTCGAGCTTCGTCGAGGTGGAGGACGCGGCTTCGGCGGCGGTGGCGGCATTGGAGTGGCCATCGGGCCCGGTGAACATCTGCGACGACGAGCCGGCGGCCGGGCACGAGTGGGTCCCGGCGTTCTGCGCGGCGGTGGGGGCGCCGTCGCCGGAGCGGGTCGAGGCCGAGCGGACGGGGTGGGCGCGCGGGGCGGACAACACGCGGGCGCGGAAGGAGTTCGGCTGGGTGCCGGGCCGCGTGTCGTGGCGGGAGGGGTTTGCGGAGGGGTGATCACGGTGCGGCGGGGGAAGCAGGCGCTGGTCGGGTGGCGGGCGTGGGTGCGGGTGCGGTGGTGGGGAGGCGCTCGCGGCTGATGGCGTGCGTGGTGGTGCGGAGCCGGCGGCGGGGAGCCGCTCGCGGCTGATGGCGCGCGTGGTGGTGCGGAGCCGGTGGTGGCGAGGCACTCGCGGAGGGCGGCGCGCGGGCGGTGTGGGTCCGGCGGCGGGGAGGCGCTCGCGGCGGATGGCGTGCGTGGTGGTGCGGAACCGGCGGCGGGGAGCCGCTCGCGGCTGGTGGCGCGGGGGGCGCGGAACCGGCGGCGGGGAGGCACTCTCGCCGGATGGCGCGCGTGTTGTTGCTTCGCAGCCGCCCCTGCGGCGAGGCGTCCGCGCCCGAGCCCGAGCGCCGTCCCGCCCCCGGCGATCTCACCAGTGCGTGATCGCCGCCCCGCGAAGCACCTCTTCGAGCGTGTCCAGCGCCGCCCGCCAAGCGTGCTGCGGTGGCGTCCCGTACCCGATGATCAACCCCGCCTTCCCGCCCGCCGCGTGCCAGTACCCCGCCGCGTGCAAACCCGCCAGCCGGACACCCGCCGCGAGGCCGGCGTCCACCAGCCGCCGCTCCTCGTGCGCCGACTCCAGCGGGAGGAGCGCGTGCAGCCCGGCCGCCACGCCGTCCAGCGGCACGTCCGTCAGCGTGGCCAGGCGCTCGGCCAGCTCGGCGCGCCGCCTGCGGTACACCTGGCGGGTGCGGCGGATGTGCCGGTCGTAGTCGCCGCGGGTCAGCACCTCCGCGAGCGCCAGCTGGTCGGGTGCGCCGACCGTGGCGCCCGTCGCCGCGAGGGCGTCCAGCACCGGGATGCGCAGCCGCCGCGGCACCACCAGCCAGCCGAGCCGCAGGCCCGGCGCCAGCGCCTTGCTCGTGCTCCCCGCGAAGACCACCCGGTCCGGGTCCGCGGCCTGCATGGCCCCGACGGGCTGCTTGTCGTAGCGGAACTCGCCGTCGTAGTCGTCTTCGATGACGTACCCGTCGCGGTCCCGCGCCCAGGCCAGGAACGCACCGCGCGCCGACCGGCTCAGCACGACACCCCGCGGGTGCTGGTGGGCGGGCGTCAGCAGCACCGCCCCCGCCCGCGCCGGGATGTCGGCCGGGTCGGCGCCGTCCGGTCCGACGCGCAGTGGCGCGGTGGCCAGGCCGGCGCCGTGGATCAGCCGCCGGTGGTGCGCGAGCCCGGGGTCCTCCGTCGCGATCGTCCCGGCGTCGCGCAAGGCCCGCGACAACACCGCGAGCGCGTGCGTGAAGCCGCTCGTGATCACCACCGCCTCGGCTTCGGCGCGCACGCCACGAGCCCGCGAGACGTACGTCGCGACGGCCTCGCGCAACAGCCGTGAGCCCGCTGGGTCGCCGTAGTCCATGCTGCCGGTGTCCGCCGCGGCCAGCGCGCGCCGGACGGCCGCCGACCACAGGGAATGCGGGAACAGGCTGAGGTCCGGCCGTCCGGGCCGCAGGTCGACGACCTGCCGCACCGGGACGGCCCGCGGCGCGCCGGTGTGGGGGAGCGTGACGTCGGCGACGCGGGTCCCGGACCCGGTCGCGCTGACCAGCCATCCTTCGGCGACGAGCTGGGCGTAGGCCGCGACGACGGTGCCCCGCGCGATCCCCAAGTCATCGGCGAGCCCCCGGGTGCTGGGCAGCCGGCTCCCGGCGGCCAGCCGACCGGTGGCGACGGCCTCGCGCAGCGCGGTTTCGATCGACCGCGCCCGCGGCTCGGCGCCGTCGACGTCGATGTGCAGATCGATCCCCAGCTTGCCCACCGGGTCATTCTGCGGCATCCCGCCGGGCGCGGTTCTCAGGTCACTTCCGGCGCCCGAGCGCCTTCGCCCGGTCGTGCGCCCAGCCGGCGAGCACCACGCCGATCGCCGTCGCGACCAGGTAGCACACCAGCGTGCCCGCGAACCCCGCGTCCAGCCAGCCGAGCAGGCCGTAGTGCGTGTGGTCGAGCAGCAGCCGGATCGCGCCCTGCGCGCCGGCCACCGTCAGCACCGCGCCCAGGATCTGCAGCACGTCGAACTTCACGTCGTCCCCCTCCGTTGGTGGTACGAACGTATCACGAAGGCGGTGCTAGCGTGTCGGCGTGGTGGGGAGCCGGGTCACGGTGCAGGTCGGTGAGCGGCAGCTGACGCTCTCGAACCTCGAGAAGGTGCTCTACCCGCGCCACGGCTTCACCAAGGGCGAGGTGCTCGACTACTACACGCGGATCGCCCCGCTGCTCCTGCCGCACATCCGCGACCGGGCGATGACGTTCGTGCGGTTCCCCGACGGCGTCGCCGGGGGCTCGTTCTTCGAGAAGGACGTCTCGCGCCACGCGCCCGACTGGGTCCGCACCGCCCGCCTGGCCGTCGGCGGCCGGGGCAAGGACCCCGAGATCGTGGCCTACCCGCTGATCAACGACTTGCCCGAGCTCGTGTGGGCGGCCAACCTCGCCGCGCTCGAGCTGCACGTCCACCAGTGGACCGTCGACGCCGACGGCGAGCGGAGCACCCCGGACCGGCTGGTGTTCGACCTCGACCCCGGCCCGGGCGCGACCGTCGTCGACTGCTGCCGCGTCGCCGAGCGGCTGCACGACGTGCTCACCGCTGACGGCTTCACGCCGGTGGCCAAGACCAGCGGCTCCAAGGGCATGCAGCTCTACGCCGGTGTCGTGACCACCGACGGCGGCGAACCGTCCCAGTACGCGAAAGCCCTGGCCGAGCGGCTCGCCACCGAGACGCCGGAGCTGGTCGTGGCGCGGATGACGAAGACGCTGCGCCCGGGCAAGGTCTTCATCGACTGGAGCCAGAACAACCCGTTCAAGACCACCGTGGCGCCGTACTCGCTGCGCGGGCGCGACGAGCCGACCGTGTCGACCCCGGTGACCTGGGCCGAGGTCCGCGCCTGTCGGCACGTCACGCACCTGCGGTTCACCGCCGACGAGGTCCTCGAGCGCGTCGAGGACCTCGGGGACCTCTTCGCCGATCTCGAACACACCCGGGTGCCGATTCCCGCGTTCGGCTGAATTTCCGGAAACCGCAATTCCGCGTCGAATCCCGTCCGGTTCTGACAGTGGCGTCTCCCGCGCGCGGGGAAATTGTCGAAAGACGGTCGGGACCAGGGCACTTGATCGTCCCCTGTGGACTGTTGCACGTGCATCCGGCCGTGTCGGTGCACGGCCCGACGATCGGGATCTTTCCGTTGTGCGGCAAACTGGACGGAGTGGGTACGGTCTACGCGTAAACCTTCACATGAGCCGCCGGAGCCGGTCATGAAGATCCAGAAACCGCCGCGGCTTTCACGAGCCTTCGGCCGCAGTTCGCCGGGTGCGTTGTGCGAGCCGTTCTCGGTCACCACGACGTTCGCCGGTGACCGGTGCACGGTCGTCGCGGTGGTGGGCGACATCGATCTCGCGACCATCACCATTCTTGTCGAATGCGCGGAAACCGCCATCCTCGCGGGCGGCGCGGTCGTCGTCGACCTCGGTGCGGTGACGTTCTGCTCCGGGGTCGGCCTGCGCGGACTGCACCGGGTGCAGCGGCGCGCCGACGAAGCCGCCGTCCCGCTCGCCTGGGTCGTGCGCACGCCCCGGTTGACGCGCTTGCTGCGGGGGACCGGCGTCGCCGGCTTCTCCTGCCACCGGGATCGGGTCGGCGCGCTCGCCGCCGTCGGCTGATCCCCGGCTTTCCGGCCGGGCAGGGTGCCCGGCCGTGTTCCGCGGAAGAAAGGAAACGGGTGTCCGGCCTGATCGACACCGACCTCGAGTTCTGGTTCCAGCGCGGCCTGCGCGCGTACCTCGGCGAGGTGGCCAGAGCGCTCGGCTTCGGCTTCGAGTCCTGCACCGTGGACGTCGACGTGCCCGTCTCGGCCTACGTCGCGGTGGACTGGCGGCTGCGGCGCTTCCCCGAGCGCGACGTCGCGCTGCTGTGGGACGAGGTGCACGGCTGGGCGGTCGCCGTCGAGGCCGCGTGCGGGGAGGAGATGATCGTGCTGGCCTACCTCGGCGGCGCCGACATCCTGCCGCCGCCGCGGGTGATCGTGCGGTTCCTGGCCGCGTTGCGGGCCGGTGACCTGGAGCCGGACGGACCGGGATCGCCGGTGCTGCGCCGCGCCGGCAGCCACCAGGAGCTTCTGCCGCTGCTGCCGGCGGGGTGACGCGCCGCGGCCCGTGCTCCACACTGGACGGGTGACGATTCCGGACGCCGTGGCGCCGATGCTGGCCGTCGACGGACCTCTCCCGGACGACGACGGGCACGGCTACGAGTGGAAGTGGGACGGCTTCCGCGGGTGTGCCCGGGTCGCGGACACCGGCGAAGCCCGGATCACCAGCCGAAGCGGCAGCGACCACACCCACCGCTATCCCGAGCTGCGCGACGTCTTCGGCGCGGCGCTCGGCGGCCACGCGGCGGTGCTCGACGGCGAGGTCGTCGCGCTGAACGCGGCCGGCCGCCCGGAGTTCGAGCTGATGCAGCGGCGCGCGATGCACGAGCCGACCGCGAAGCTGCGGGCCGAGGTGCCGGTCGTCTACTTCGCGTTCGACCTGCTGCGGATCGGGAGCGAGCCGCTGCTGGACCGGCCCTACGAGCAGCGGCGGGAGCTGCTGGCGGAACTGCTGCGGCCCGCGGACGGCCGGCTCGTCGTGCCGCCCTTCTACACCCGCGCCGACCTGTCGCCGGACCAGCTGCTGGCGACGGCGCGCGAGCACGGCATCGAGGGCGTCGTCGCGAAGCGGCTGGACGCGCCGTACCTGCCCGGCGCGCGTTCGCCGTTGTGGACCAAACGCGCGCTGACGCAGACGCGCGAGGTGGTCCTGGGCGGCTGGCGGACCGGCGCCGGGCGTCGCGCGGGCACGCTCGGCGCGCTGCTGCTGGGCGGTTACGACGACGACGGCTCGCTGGTCTACCTCGGCGACGTCGGCACCGGCTTCACCGACGACGCGCTCGACCACCTCCGGGACGTGCTGACGCCGTTGGCGCGCGCGGCGAGCCCGTTCGCCACGGAAGTGCCGCGCGAGCGAGCCCGCGGCGCCCACTGGATCGAGCCGGCCCTCGTCGGCGAAGTCGTCTACCGCCGGGTGACCCCGGACCGGCGGCTGCGCCACACGGCGTGGCGCGGGCTGCGCCCGGACCGGACGCCGGACGAGGTGCGCGCGCCCTGAAAACTGTCGGTGGCGTGTGCTTGGCTCGGCCGATGACGACTTCGGTCCTGCACGCGCCACCCACCCGCATCCGGCGGGCGAACGTCGCCGTGGTGGAACAGACGGCGGCCGACGAACTGCCGGCGATCCAGGCGCTCTGGCCGGCGTTCGAACGGGTGGTGGGGTTGCGCGGGCGCCGGATGTTCGCGCGCGTCGACGAACGAGCCGGCACCTACACCGTCTGCACGCCGGTCAAGCCCGGCGACGAAGACCTGGGCTTGGCCACCGGCGTGCTGCCCGGCGGCTGGTACCTGCGCGGCGCGTTGCTCGGCGACCCGGCAGTGATCTACGGGCGCATCGCCGACGGCATGGCCGAGCTCCGGCGGGTGGCCGCGGTGGCGAAGGAGCGGCCACTCGTCGAGTACTACCGGCGCCACGGGCACATCGAGCTGTGGGTTCCGATCGTGGTGTGACCGTCGTCACGGCTTGTCACATCGTCCCCGAACCCGGAGTCGAGGCGGTGACGGACCCGGAACCCCGGCGTCCGCGCTGTCCCGGAGGAGCTCCGATGTCCACCGCATACCTGATCGTCACGCTCGTCGGCGCCGCACTGGCCGGGTTCTCGGCCGTTTCGGTCTTCACCCGGGCGAAGTGGGTCGTCGAGCCGATCACCTCCTACGGCGTGCCGCAGGCGTGGTGGCCGTGGCTGGGCGCGGCCAAGGCGGCCGGCGCGGTGGGGCTGCTCGCGGGCCTGGTCGTCCGCCCGATCGGCGTGGCGGCGGCGATCGGGCTGGTCCTGTACTTCCTGGGGGCGATGGTCACGGTGGCCCGCGCGCGGTCGTACGGGCACCTGGCGTTCCCGCTGATCTACATGGCACCTGCGGTGGCTTCGCTGGCGCTGGTGTCCTGATCGGACAGCCAGGCGAGGGCGTCGGCGGCGTGGCCGAGCACGGAGAGGTGCCCGTCGCCGGGTGCGTGCCGCAATTCGGCACGCGGGCACCGGCCGGCGAGCCAGGCGCTGTGGTGGGCGGGGACCATCCGGTCGTCGTCGCCGTGCAGGAGCAGCACGGGCGCGGCGATCCGCGCGGGATCGGCGCCCCACGGCGAGACGTAGGCGAGGTCGTCGTCGACGAGCCCGCCGATCCCCCCGGCGAGCGCCCCCTGGACGACGTCGTCCAGCCACGACTGGGAACCCTTGAGGGCGGCGAAGTCCCGCTCGGTGAAGACGGCCGGATCGAACTCGGCGCCGGCTTCGTACTCCTCCTTGGCCGCCCGCCCGGCGGTGGCGGCCTTCAACGCCCCGGGACTGGCCATCCCGTCGAACCACCCATCGTCGTGAAAGGGCGCGACGGCGGCCAGGCTCGCGACGGCGACCACCCGGTCCGGCAGGAGGGCGGCGGTGGCGAGGGCGTGGGAGCTGCCACCGGAGTGCCCCATGACGGCAAAGCGCCCGACGCCGAGCGCGTCGGCGGCGGCGGTCGCCCACCCGGCGGCGTCACCGACGGTCCGGCGCGGCGTCGGGGTGGAGGTGCCGTAACCCGGGCGGTCGTAGGAGATCCAGCGGATCCCGGCCGCGGGGAACGGGGGCGGCGTGCCGAGGTTGGGGGTGCCGTGGTGCCAGAGCACGGTGAGCCGCGCGGGGCCACCGGTGTCGTAGAGGTGCAGGGTGCGGCCGTCGGGGAGAACCAGATCGCGCTCGGTGACCATGCGGCCGAGCGTAGCCCGTAGGCGAATCGAGACATCCCGGACGTAACTGCCGGCCGTGACGAGGTGACCCGATGAACGAAGAACTCGACACGGTCGCGAAGACGCTGCGCGAGGTCCAGGTCGCGGTCGGCAAGCTCGAGGGCGTGGAAACCAAGCGCCGGTCGGCGCGGGTGCTGGTCGCCGCGGCCATCGTCGCGGTCTTCGTGCTCGCCGGGGCCGCCGTCGTCGTACTCACCTTCTTCGAGTCCGGTGGTCTCCACGCCGACGAGACCACGGCACTGCTGCTGGCCGTGCTGCTGTTCACGCCGTTCATCCACCAGCTGAAGATCCTGGAGTTCGGCGGCGCGAAGGCCGAGTTCGCCGTCCCGGCCGCCGAGACCTTGCGTGGCCTGGTGGAGGCGCTGACGAAGGTCGACGGCGCGGTCACCCGGCTCGTCCAGGAGAAAACCCTGAACGCCGCCGGCCAGGAAGGGGAGGACGAAGCGACCTGCGTCGTCCGGTCCAGTGGCGTACCGGCTGCGGATGGCCCGTCACTCGCTCAGGTGCTCTGGCTGGACGCCGGCCCCAAGGCACCCGCCTACGAACGGGACGCCGTGGCCCGGCTCTTCACCGTCGTCGCCGAAGACGACAAGCGGGTCGCGCGACAGCTGTGGCGCAGCGGCGCGTTCGACGCCGTTGTCATCGCGGGTACGGCCCCGGCGGTCGTGAAGGAATTCGCCGAGCTGAACCCTCGCGGCGAAGTGATCCTCTACGCCCCGCCCGACGCGGTGGTCGAGCAGGATCAGCTCGGCAAGGCGACCATCGCGACGTCCACCGACCGGCTGGTGAAGATCTTGCGCCGGGTGGCGGGCAAGCGGTTCGACCAGGAGGTTCGGGCCCGGGTCGCCGACGAGGGTGCGCAGATGGTCGACGACCGGCCGGACGTCGACTACCTGGCCGACTTCGGGGACGGGCACCGGATCGCGCTGGAAACGGCGCACTGGTTGCGCCAGCCGACGGCCGCGGCGCTGCAGGCGAGGATCGACAAGCTGGCGAAGGCCGTCGAAACCGGGGAGGCGGCCGAGGCATACCTCGTCACCCCGAAACCGGTCACCAAAAGCAAGCTCGAGGCGATCACCAACCCGGCCGAAGTCGCGGTGCTGACCTTCGACGAGCTTCAGCGAGCCAACCTCTCCGCCAGCCAGGCCAACGAAAGCGGATAACGGTAGTCGATCGCCCCGTGGCCGGCGTCGAAAAGCTCGAAGTACAACCGCTCCGCCGGCAACCCGGCCTTCAGGACCTCCGCCCGGAACGCCTCCGCCCCGACGTCGAGGTAGTACTCGTCGCTCGTTCCCGCGTCGATCCACACGGCGCGGAACGACGCGATCGCCTCGGCGTGGTCCGGTGCCATCCGGACCGGGTCCCAGGCCAGCCAGCGTTGCCACACCTCCGGCCTCAGCACGCCCGTCGCCGGGTCGAACGGGAGCTCCGGGGTGCCGTCCGGGGCCGGTGAGAAGCACGCCGAGACGCCGATCAGCTGGAGCAGCGTCGGGTCCTCGGGTTTCGTGAACGCCGGGCGGGTGTGGAAGTCCGCCCACCACGCCTGGATGTCCTGGTCGTACTTGCGCAGGGCGCGGACCGCCGCGCCGAAGTCCGGGACGTAGCACAGCTCGTACAGCGAGTCGCCCGCGTGGGTGGCCAGTGCGCCGAACAGGTCCGGGCGCAGCATCGGCGTGATCATCGCGCCGAAGCCGCCCGAGGACTTGCCCGTGATCGCGCGGGACTCGCGGTCCGGGATCGTGCGGTAGTGCTCGTCGACCCACGGCACGATCTCGTCGCACAGGTACGAGTGGTAGCGACCGGTGCCCGGCGAGTCGACGAACTGTGAGCCGCCGTACGCCGTCCACGCGTCGACGTACACCACGACGCAGCCCGGTGCGCCGTTCGCGAACACCGCGTCCGCCGTTTCCACGAACGGCCGGCGGAACGGCGTCCGGTTGGCCCACATCGCCAGGTGCCCGGTGTAGCCCTGGATGACGTACACCGCCGGGTACCGCTCGTCGCCGTCGTCGTAACCCGGGGGGACGTACACCCACAGCGGACGCTCGTGCGGGTCGCCGAGCGGGTTCCCGCGCAGCAGCGTGGATTCGACGGTGTGCCGGTCGAGCCGGCCGGCGAAGTCGCCGTCCCAGGGCAGCATGCCGCCAGTCAACCACGCCGAACCGGTTGCAGGAGCTAAGCGATACCTCTTTTCCACGCGTAGCGTTGAGCCGCTTCGGCTCGACGCCCGTGTTATGGGCACGGTGGTGGGTCAGGGGAATGCGGGGAAGACCATGGAACATCCAGGGCCGTTGGTCACATTGCTGGCGGGCGTCGTGCTCGCCGGCGGGATCGGCATCGTCACGGCGGTGACGGGGACCGGCGTGCCGCCGGTCGCCGGGGCCGCGAGCGCGGTGGGCGCCGCCGGCGCGCCACCCGCGACGACCAAACCGGCGGAAGCGCCGAAAGCAGCACCCCCGGAAGCGCCGGCGGCGCCCGCCCGCGCGGACTACGCCGGCCGGGTCGTCGGCGGCGGCGCGTCCGTCGCGGTGTCGGTGCGCGACGGGTACGCCATCGCGTACCTGTGCGACGGCAAGAAGGTCGAGGCGTGGCTCCAAGGCGTGACGACCGGCGGGAAGCTGAATCTCAAGGGCGCAAAGAACGCCAGCCTGACCGGCAGCTTCGACACCACCGCGGTCACCGGGTCGGTGACCGCGGCCGGCCGGACGTGGCAGTTCACCGCCCCGACGGCGAAGAAGCCCGCCGGGCTCTACCGCGCGACGCCGAAGGTGAAGGGCAAGACCGCGAAGGTCGGCTGGATCGTCCAGCCCGACGGCAGCCAGGTCGGCATCCTCACCACCGACGAGGACTCCGTCGCCGCTCCGGTGCTCGACGCGGCGGCGGGCCGGGCGAGTGTCGACGGCGCCCCGGTGACCGCCGAGCCGATCAGCGGCCTGGCCGGGACCGGTGACTTCTGATGACCACGGCGAGCAACCGGACCGCGGTCGCGCTCCTGGTCCCGCTCGTGGTCGGCGCCGTCGTCGCGGTGGTGCTGGGCGTCTACGGCAGCCTGCACACCCCGACCGGCGTCGCGGTGAACCTCGCGGGCTTCTCCAGCACGCAGTCGGTGAAGGCGTGGCTCGCGACGGTCGTCGTCGTGCTCGCGATCGTGCAGCTGCTCTCGGCGCTGAAGATGTACGGCAAGCTCGGTGGCGCCGCGCCCGCGTGGGTCGCGCCGGTGCACCGCTGGTCGGGCCGGCTGGCGTTCCTCGTCTCGATCCCGGTCGCGCTGCACTGCCTCTACGCGCTCGGGTTCCAGTCGTTCGACACGCGGGTGCTGCTGCATTCGCTGCTGGGCTGCTTCTTCTACGGCGTGTTCGTCGCGAAGATGCTGCTGCTGCGCAAGAACGGCGCGCCCGGCTGGTCGCTCCCGGTCGTCGGCGGGCTGGTCTTCACCGCCCTGGTCGGGCTGTGGCTGAGCGCGTCGCTGTGGTTCTTCACCCAGTCGGGTTTGACGTTCTGAGGGGGGACGGACGATGACGCGGAACGACGACCTGGAGCCGACGGTGGCCAGGCGGACGGCGATCGCGGCGGCGGGCCTGGGCCTGGTCGCCGGCTGCAGCACCTACGGCGGCGCCGCGAGCCCGCCGCCGGCCGCTCAGCCACCCAAGGCGGCGGGCGGGACCGAGCTCGGCGCGGCCGCCGACGTCCCGGTGGGCGGCGGCAAGGTGTTCGCGGACCAGCAAGTGGTGGTGACCCAGCCCGAGGCGGGCACGTTCGCCGCCTTCTCGGCGATCTGCACGCACCAGGGCTGCACGGTCGACGCGGTCACCGGCGGCACGATCAACTGCCCCTGCCACGGCAGCAAGTTCAAGATCGCCGACGGCTTGGTGGCCAACGGTCCGGCGGCGCAGCCCCTGGAGAAGAAGACGGTCAAGGTCACCGGCGGCAAGATCGTCCTCACCTAGGTGTAGGCCTTCGCGATCGTCCGTGCCTCGATCGTCCACAGTGGATTCGACGTGTCCGGTGCGCCACGCAGGACGGTCCGCCCGTCCGCGCAGGCGTACCGGACGTCCGGCGCCGCGCCGACCGCGAGGCACTGCTGGCCGTTCTCCAGGGTCAGCAGGAAGGGATCGGCCGTCCCGCCCTGGTCCGGAGGCGCCGGCAGGGCGCCGGGGTGGGTCAGGAGCACGGCCTTCGTCGCCGACGTCGGGCAGACGACCCGCGGGCCCGTCTCGGCGAAGCACGGATCGTACGTGACACCAGCGGCCGAGCAGCGGTAGGCGTCGTGGCGGCCGGTCACCGCGGACACGGCGTCGCAGCGGCCCGTCACGCGGGCGGTCGGCCGCCCGGCGCCCGGCCGGTACTCGACGGTCTGCGTGAACCGCTGCGCGCGGCTGATCGTCACCGCCACCGTGAAAGCGGGGCCGGTCAGGGCCAAGGCGCCGGTCACCGGACCGATCCCGGCGGTGAGGAGGCCGCGCACGACGTCGCCGCCGTCGAGGTGGCACGGCCGCAGGGCCGCCCAGGCGTCGGCCGCGCCGGCACCGGCGTCCGCGGCGCAGGTCAGCACGTCCGGGGCCGGCTCGGGGGCGGTCGTCAGCCCGAACAGCGCGGCCGCGCGGTGGGCCACCGAAGCCAGCGCCACGCCGAGCGCGGGGCCGGGTTCGGCGTCCCCGCGGATGCTCGCCGGCAGCCGCGCGAAGGGGACGTCGAAGGTCTCGGTGGACCCGGGCCAGAGGAGGTCCCGCTGACGCGGGCGGCCGAACAGCTGCACGGGGGAGGTGGCCGCGGCCGTGGTCCGGGCGGCCGGTTCGGGCCAGCCCGGCGGCAGGGTGAGCCGGTAGGGCACGCGCGCGTGCGAGATCAGCGTGATGCTCGCGCGGCCGTCGCCGGCACTCACGCAGGTCCACACCGGTCTCGCCGGACCCGGCTCGACGGTCACCCCGCCGGCACTCGAGGCGCGTCCCGCGCACTCCGGTCGTGGCCCGGGATCCGGCACGACAGCGCGGGCGAGCGCGGCGAGGTCGAGCAGCCCGCCCCAGTAGGCGCCGGGCCGGTCGACGTCCGCGACGACACGCCGGCCGTCGAACCGGGCGGGCGCGAGCCGGGTCCCACCCGCGGTGACGAGCACGGGCACGAACCCCGGCGACGGCGCCGCGGCGACCGGGATCCGCACCCGCGGCCGCCCGCTGCCGAAGCCGAGTTCGACACCGTCGCCGACGCCGCGCGTCATCGGCACCGCGATCGCCGGCACCGGCCGCACCCCGGCCCCGGCGGGCGCGTCGACCTCGATCCCGCCGGCGGTGAGTGTTCCACCCGGACTGTCCGGTGGGGAGAACCGTTGCTGCACAAGGACTCCCACGGCACCGAGGAGCAGGACGACCACGGCCGCGGTGAGCGCGAGCCGGGCCCGCCGGTTGTCGGTGGCCATCGGCGCCTCCCTGGAACACTTGCTCTTCGCGAGTCACCGGAGCCGGCCTGGTCGTTAGCCGCTGTGGCCCAACTGTGACCGCGCTGCGCCTACGGTGGTGCGGTGGCCGAGCTCGCGCAGGTGAACATCGCGGTCCCGCGCGCGCCCCTCGACGACCCGGCGATGGCCGGCTTCGCGAACGCCTTCGACGCCGTCGCCAAGCTCGCCGAGGCCTCGCCCGGGTTCCGCTGGCGGCTGGGGGCCGCGTCCGGGCACGCCGTCCTGGCCACCGCCGCCGGGGTCGAAGTCGTCGTGAACGTCTCCGTCTGGCGGGACTACCGCAGCCTGCACCAGTTCGTCTACCGCAGCGCGCACGGGCACGCCCTGCTTCGGCGCCGCGAGTGGTTCGCGTCCACGCGGCAGCCCGCCACCGCCCTGTGGTGGGTGCGCCGTGGTGTGCGGCCCGACGTCGAGCAGGCCCTGGCCCGGCTGCGCTTCCTGCAGGACCACGGACCTTCGCCGCGGGCGTTCTCCCTGCTGCGTCAGTTCACCGAGGACGGCCGGCTAATCGGTCGCCGCGGGGCGGGCGGTCTGGCACCATCGGGTGGGTGAACCCGGTCGAGATCGCCTGCGACGAGTCGGGTTCCGAAGGCGAGAACCTCGTCGGGGGCGAGACCGACGTCTTCGCCCACGCCGGGATCCGGCTGACGCCCGAGGCCGCCGAAGCCTGCGTCCGCGAGATCCGCGCCCGGATCGGTTCGCCCGCCGAGGAGTACAAGGCCAACCACCTCCTGCGCGCCAAGCACCGGCCCATCCTCGAGTGGCTGCTCGACCCCGGCGGCCCGCTCGCCGGCCACGGGCACGTCCACCTCACCGGCAAGACGTTCTTCGCCGTCCGGGCCGCGGTCGTGCTGCTGGCCGAGAACGGCACCGACGCCATGGCCCGCACCCTCCACCGGGCGGGCCCGGCCGCGTTCGGCGCCGACCGCTGGGCCTACTTCCTGGCCGCGTTCACCAGCGTCGTCCGGCTGAACCCGCGACGCGGCGTGACGACGTCGGCGGCCGAGTTCTTCGCTCTGGCCGGCGAGCTCGCCCGGACCCCGGGCGAGGCCGGGGAAATCCTGGGGCTGCTGCGCGACGGCGGTGAGCGGGTGGCCGCCTACCGGGCCCGGCTGGCGGCCGATCCCGGGCTGGTCCCGGTGCTCGACCCGCTGGTGCCCGCCGTGATCCACACCGTGCGGCACTGGAGCGCGGACGGAACTCCGGTCGCGCTCGTCCACGACGAGCAGCTCGCCCTGACCGCCGAACGCGTGCTGCAGCTCAAGGTCGTCCTCGGCCACCGCCTGGCCGGCGTGCGCTTCGTCGACTCGCGCTCCGACGCCCGCGTCCAGGTCGCCGACTTCCTCGCCGGAGTGGCCCGCCGGATCGCCTCCGACGAGCTCAACGGCCGCGGCGACACCCGCCTGACCGGCCTGCTTGAGTCCTTTGTGGACGGCGACGGGCTCGGCGGCTGACCCACGCGCCCCAGCGGCGCCCGGACCGGATGTCGCGAGGACGCACACGGCCGAACCGCCGTTGGAACTCGTGGTCGGCGGCGAGCTCCGCCGCATGGGCGGGGCGTTGCCGCGGGTTCTCCTCGAGGACGCCTTCGCCCGCTGGGTAGCTGCGGGAAAAGCTCGACTTCGACTCCGGCTACCTGAGCCGGCTCCTGCGGGCGCTGGCGGAGGCCGGGCTGGTGCGCGTCGAGCGCAGTGGCGCCGACGGCCGCGTCCGCACCGCGCGGCTCACCGAGGAAGGGCGAGCCGAACGCGCCACCCTCGACCAGCTCTCCGACGACGCCGCGGCCGCGTTGCTGACCCCGCTTTCCGGCAAGCAGCGCACCCGGCTCGTCACCGCGATGGCCGAGGTCGAGCGGCTCCTGACGGCCTCGGCGGTCGACGTCGCGCCGTGCCCGCCCGGCGACGCCGCGGCCCGGTTCTGCCTGCGTGCCTACTTCGCCGAGCTCGCCCGGCGCTTCGACGACGGCTTCGACCCCGAGCTCAGCATCTCCGCCGCGGACGCCGAGATGACCCCGCCCGCCGGCGTCCTGCTCGTGGCGACGCTGCACGCCGAGCCGATCGGGTGCGGGGCCCTGAAGTTCCACGGCGACGCGCCCGCCGAGATCAAGCGGATGTGGGTGGCGCCCTCGGCCCGCGGTCTCGGCCTCGGCCGGCGGCTGCTCGGCGAACTGGAGGCGCACGCGGCGGCCCGCGGCGTCCGCACGCTGCGGCTGGAGACGAACCGCTCCCTCGGCGAGGCGATCGGGCTCTACCGCGCGGCGGGCTACCGGGAGGTCACCGCGTTCAACGACGAGCACTACGCCGATCACTGGTTCGAAAAGCACCTGCCCGGCCCACGTACGCTGGACGAGTGCGGACCCGCCCGACCCTGACCTGGACCTCGGCGGACGCGCCGCTGCCGCGGACGTCCAGCCTCGACGAGCTCGCCGACGTCGTCGCGCGGCGCCGCGTCGCGGTGCTCAGCGGCGCCGGGCTGTCCACCGAGTCCGGGATCCCCGACTACCGCGGCGCGACCGGCAGCCTGCGCCGGCACACGCCGATGACCTACGACGAGTTCGTCACCAGCGCCGAAGGGCGGCAGCGGTACTGGGCACGCAGCCACCTCGGCTGGCGCACCATCGCCCGCGCCGACCCCAACGACGGCCACCGCGCGGTCACCGCCCTGCGCGAGGGCGGCTACCTCGAAGGCGTCATCACCCAGAACGTCGACGGCCTGCACCAGGCCGCGGGCACCGCCGACGCGGTCGAGCTGCACGGCAGCCTCGACCGCGTGATCTGCCTGGACTGCCGCCGCACCAGCCCGCGCGCGGAGCTGGACCGGCGGCTGCGGGCGGCCAACCCGGACTTCGAGGGCGAAGCGACCCGGATCAACCCGGACGGCGACGTCGAGCTGGCCGAAGACGTGGTCCGCGGGTTCCGCCTGGTGCCCTGCACGGCGTGCGAGGGCGTGCTCAAGCCGGACGTCGTGTTCTTCGGCGAGAACGTGCCGCGGCCCCGCGTCGAGCAGTGCTACCGGCTGGTCGACGCCGCCGGCGCGCTGCTCGTGCTCGGCTCGTCCCTGACCGTGATGTCGGGCCTGCGGTTCGTCCGCCACGCGGCGAACGCGGGCAAGCCGGTGGTGATCGTCAACCACGGCCAGACCCGCGGCGACCGCTTCGCGTCGGTGCGGGTCGACCTGCCGCTGGGGCGGGCGCTGACCGAGCTGGCGGCGCGGCTGGGTTGCGGCCGAACCGCCTGAGCAGCCGGTCTTGGCGGGAGTCGCCGCGTGCGCCGGGCGGTGGTGCGGCGAAGACCCGGTCGGTCAGCGCCAGCCCCGCGAAGACGCCGCCGTGGTTTTCGTCGAGCCACGCGACGAGTGCCGGGTCGAGCGTGTCGTCGGCGCCGAGGGCGCGGGCGAGGTCCCAGGTGTGCACGACGCTGTCGGCGGTCCGGACGGCCAGCGCGCGCCGTCCGGTCAGCTCGCCCAGCGGGTAGTCCACGACCCGGTCCAGCGCGCCGGCCTCGGCGAACGCCCGGGCGCAGGCCCGCACCGACTCGGTGTACGCGCCGACCGGGTCGTCGCCGAGCGCGTCGGCGTCGCGCCGGGCCAGGAACTCTTCGCGAGTGGCGCCGGCGAGGAGCCCGATGTAGTTGAGGTTGCCGCGGGTCATGTGGTTGACCAGCGCTCGCACGTCCCAATCGGCGCACGGGGTGGGTGCGGCCCAGCCCGCGGGCCGCACGGCACGCAGGTGGTGTTCGAAGCCGGCGCTCGCGCGCAGGAAGCGGTCGAGGAGCATGGCGTCCAGCTTGGCCCGGGCCGTGGTCTCGGCGCTCGCGGGAATCGGCCGTCGTGGACGAGCCGGCCCGGGCGGGTTGGGGGGAAACGCGCCCGGACCGGCTCTGCGACGGACCTCCACAGCCGGTCGTTGCTCACAAGACGCGGCGGGTGCCCCAGGCGTTACAGTGCCGATCGGTACCAATCCGACCACAGCCACGGCCGAATCACTTTTGCGGCAACGGTTACGTGCCGCGTCAGGTCGGCCTACTTTTGGTCGGATTGGTACAGCGGCCCATCCCAGGACCAGCGCGGCATCGCGAGCCCGCGCGGGACGTCTTCGGCGGGCCCCGGGTAGGTGAGCACCTCGGCGACGGCCCATTCCATGTAGGACCGCAGCGCGGCGCGGAACTCGGGATCGGCGGGCAGCCCGGCGTCGTCCGCGGCCCGCACGAAGCACTCGACGAACCGGCGGCCGAGGTCGCTCATGTCGCCGTTGCCGGCGTGCATCCGCAGCATCGCCGAGTGGTCGCTGCACTCCTTCGAGAACAATGGCGGGCCGCCCAGCACCTCCGCCCAGTACCGGGCCAGCCGCTCGACGTGCCGCGGGTGCTGCCCCGGGTGCGAGAACGGGTGGTTCAGCTCCGGATCGGCCAGGCACCGCTCGTGGTGGGCGGCGGCCAGCGCGAGGAACGCGGGCTCGCCGCCGGCGAATTCGTACAACGTGGGACGCACCCCGCCGAGCCTGGCACGCGCGGCGGCCGAACGCCAGGACGTCAGCGTGCCGCCGCGGCCGCGCGCTCCGCCGTCGGCGTGAAGCCGCTGTGCGCGTCCACCGCCCGCTGGACGTCTTCGCCCACGAGGTCGTGGTTGAGCGCGCCGCCGGCGGCCGCGCCCTGGGCCGCGGCGATGATGACGGTCGCCCGCGCGTCGACGACGTTCCCGGCCGCCCAGAGCCCGGGCACATTCGTCTTGCCCATCGCGTCGGTCTCTTCGTAGCCGAGCCCGCGCATCAGGTCGTCGTGCGGGACGGTCTCGGTGCGGAGGAACAACGCGGTCCGCGGCACGAACCGCGTCCCGACCTCGACCCCGGTGAGGTGGCCGGCTTCCCGCCGCACCGCCGTCACCGTCCCGTCGACGACACGGATCCCGCGCGCGTCAAGGCGTTCGCGGTCCGCTTCGGACGGTGGTGCGGTGTGCGCGAAGTACACGACGTCCGGCGACCACTGGCGCACGAGCAGCGCGTGCTCGACGCTCGCGGGCTCGGTGCCGAGCACACCGAGCGGCTGGTCGCGGACCTCGTAGCCGTGGCAGTACGGGCAGGTCACCGCGTCGGTGCCCCAGCTTTCGCGGAGGCCGGGGATGTCCGGCAGGTCGTCGTGGACGCCGGTGGCGAACAGGACGCGCCGGGCGGTCAGCTCGCGGCCGCTCGCGAGCCGCGCGGTGAAGCCGGGTTCGAGCGCGCTCACCTGGTCTTCGAGCATCTCGACGCCGTAGCCGGCGAGCTCCTCCCGGCCGATCTTCAGGAGTTCGGACGGCGGCAGGCCGTCGCGGGACAGGAAACCGTGCATGTGCTGGGCAGGTGCGTTGCGGGGCGAGCCGCCGTCGACGACCACGACGCGCCGACGCGCGCGGCCGAGCATCAGGGCGGCGCTCAGGCCCGCGGCGCCACCTCCCACCACCAGGACGTCATAGCTGTTTTCGGTCATGCCGCCACCATGAGCCCGCCTTCGCGATTTCGACAACAAATGTTGCCGTTTCCGGGACGAGCGCGTTTCCTGGAGGCATGACGGACGCCATCACCCAGGCCCTCTCGGAGGTCGGCCCGCGGCTCAAGCGGGTCCGCACCCAGCGCCGGGTCACCCTGGCCGACCTCTCGGCGGCGACGGGCATTTCGAAGAGCACGCTGTCGCGGCTGGAGTCCGGCCAGCGCAAGCCGAGCCTCGAGCTGCTGCTGCCGATCGCCCAGGCCCACCAGGTGCCGCTGGACGAGCTGGTCGGCGCGCCGGAAGTCGGTGACCCGCGCGTCCGGCTGACCGCCCGCCGGCTGCCGAGGGCGAACGGCGCGACGATGACGGTCCTGCCGCTGACCCGCCAGCCGGGCGCGCCCCAGGCGTTCAAGATGATCCTCGAGCCGGAGACGGGCGAGCCGGATCCGCAGGTCCACGAGGGTTACGAGTGGCTGTACGTCCTGTCGGGCCGGCTGCGCCTGATCCTGGCGGACCGCGACCTGACCCTGGGCCCGGGCGAGGCGGCGGAGTTCGACACGAGGCTGCCCCACTGGTTCGGCGCGGTCGGGCGGCCGGCGGAGATCCTGAGCCTGTTCGGGAAGCAGGGGGAGCGGCTGCACCTGCGGGCGAAGTCCCGCTAGGCGAGTTCGCGCTGCATCAGGACCGTGTCGAGCCAGCGGTTCTCCTTGAACCCGACGCGGCGCAGCACTCCCGCTTCGGCGAACCCCGCCGCGTGGTGCAGCTTCCGCGACGCCGGGTTGCCCGAGTCGACGACGACCGCGATCGCCTGCCTGGCTCCGGCTTCGCCGCAGCGCTTCAGCAGCTCGTCCAGCAACCGCCGGCCGTGGCCCTGCCCGGCCGCTTCGGGCGCGAGGTAGATCGTCGTCTCCACCGAAAACCGGTACGCCGGCTTCGGCCGCCACGGCGCCGCGAACGCGTAGCCGAGCACCACGTCCGCCTCGGTCAGCACGAGGAAGGGCAGCTCGCTCTCGCGGATCTTCGCCCGCCACTGCGCCGCGGTCGGCGGCGTCGTCTCGAACGTGACGACCGAGCCGGTGACGTACGGCGCGAAGACAGCCGCGATGCCCTCGGCGTGCGCCTCCGCCGCTTCCTCTATAGTGGACATGACCAGTATTATAGTGGAATGCTTGATCCCGTGCTCCTCGGCCGCCGGCTGCACGACCTCCGCGCCGATCGCGGCCTGGCCCTGACCGCACTGGCGAAGGAAGCCGGCGTCAGCGTCAGCATGCTGTCGGCCATCGAACGCGGCGAGAAGACGCCGACCGTCGTGGTGCTGTCGCGGATCGCCGACGGCCTCGGGCTGTCCCTGTCGCGGCTGCTCGCGGACCTCGAGACGGACCGGGTGATCGTCCGCCGCGCCGCCGAGCAGGACCACGTCGCCGAGCCGGGTGGCTGGCACCGCACGGTGCTGACCCCGGTGGTGCCCGGCGTCAACTTCGAGTGGATCCGCACGACGCTGCCGCCGCGGTGCGACGCGGGCACTTTTCCCGCCTACGCACCGGGATCGCACGAGTTCGTCGCGGTCGAGGCGGGCACGCTGCACCTCGGCGTCGGCGCGGCGGAGTACGTGCTGGGGGCGGGCGACTCGGTCTACTTTCCCGCCGACGCACCGCATTCCTACGCCAATCGCGGTGCCGACCCGTGCGTGTACCACGTCGCGGCGCTGATCATGCGGCCGCGGAAAACCGGATGACACCGCCCCGGCGGGCGTGACACCCTTCCGCTCATGTTCCCCGTGTCCGATCGCGCGACGCTCGCAGGCCTGTCCCTGCCGAGCGCCCGTTCGGCACGGCTGACCGGCGCTCGAAGCTGACCCTTCCCCGATTCCCCTGTCCTGCCGCGGAACCGCCGGGGGAGGGTCGACGCGCTCGCCCGGTTTCGCGCATTCCTTTCCAGCACAGGGAAATCTCATGACCAAGCAGCAGTACGTGCGGACGAAGCCGCACCTGAACATCGGCACGATGGGGCACGTCGACCACGGCAAGACGACGCTCACCGCCGCCATCACCAAGGTGCTCGCCGAGCAGGAGCCCGGTGGCGCCAACCACTACGTCGCCTTCGACCGCATCGACCGCGCGCCGGAGGAGGTCGAGCGCGGCATCACCATCACGATCGCGCACGTCGAGTACGAGACGCCGACGCGCCACTACGCGCACGTCGACATGCCGGGGCACGCCGACTACGTCAAGAACATGATCACCGGCGCGGCCCAGCTGGACGGCGCGGTGCTCGTGGTCTCGGCGCAGGACGGCGCGATGCCGCAGACGCGTGAGCACGTCGTGCTGGCGCGCCGGATCGGCGTCGAGCACGTGGTCGTCGCGCTCAACAAGGCCGACCTCGCCGAGGACGAGGACCTGCTCGACCTGGTCGAGCTCGAGGTGCGCGAGCTGCTCACCCGCTACGGGTTCGACGGCGAGCGCGTGCCCGTGGTCCGGGTGTCCGGGCTGCGCGCGCTCGAGGGTGACCCGGTGTGGACGCAGCGTGTCCTCGACCTGCTCGCCGCCGTCGACGAGCACGTGCCGATCCCGCCGCGGCGGCTCGACCTGCCGTTCCTCATGCCGATCGAGAACGTCCTGACCATCACCGGCCGCGGCACCGTCGTGACCGGCGCGGTGGAGCGGGGCACCCTCGAGGTCGGCGACGCGGTCGAGGTGATCGGGCTCGGCCCGGCGGTGTCCACTGTGGCCACCGGGCTCGAGACGTTCGGCAAGCCGATGGCGCGCGCCGAGGCGGGTGACAACGCGGCGGTGCTGCTGCGCGGGGTGAAGCGCGGCGAGGTCCGGCGCGGCCAGGTCGTCTGCCTGCCGGGCAGCGTCCGGCCGCACACGCGGTTCCGGGCGGACGTCCACGTGTTGTCGGCCGCCGAGGGTGGCCGCCGGACGCCGTTCGCGGCGAACTACCGGCCGCAGTTCCACTTCCGCACCAGCGACGTCGTCGGCGTGGTCACCCTCGACGAGGGCGTCACGCAGGTCCGGCCGGGTGCGGCGGCTTCGCTGACGGTGGAGCTCGGCCAGCCGGTCGCGATGAGCCCGGGCCTCGGGTTCGCGATGCGCGAGGGCCGCCTGACGGTGGCCGCGGGCACCGTCCGCGAGGTGCTGGACTGAAGAGCGCGGCCCCTGCTCCGGCAGGGGCCGCGCTTGACTCATCCGATCACTTGCTCCTAGCCTGAATTCGCGCATTCCCGATCCGCCGTCGGAAGCACCGCGCGGTGCTTTCGTCGTGGCCAGGAAAGGGAGCATCGATGGGTGAAGCGATGAGCCGCCGCCGGGCGGTCACCTGGGGAGCTGCGGCAGGTGCCGCGCTGCCATTCATCGGACCTCCGGCCGCCGGTGCGGCGGAGGACGGCGTGCCAGGCCGCTTCTTCGACGTCACGAAGTTCGGCGCGAAGGGCGACGGGCGCACGATCGACACCGCCGCGATCAACCACGCGATCGACGCGGCCGCGAACCGCGGCGGGACCGTGTACTTCCCGGCGGGGACCTACGCGAGCTATTCGATCCACCTCAAGAGCAACGTCGCGCTGTACCTGGCGGCCAACGCGACGATCCTCGCGGCGGCCCCGGCCGGCGGCAAGGGGTACGACCCGGCCGAGCCCGGCGCGGGCAACCCGTACCAGGACTTCGGGCACAGCCACTGGCACAACAGCCTGATCTGGGGCGAGAACCTGGAGAACGTCACCATCGAGGGGCCGGGCAAGATCGACGGCAAGGGCCTCGTCGCCGGGGGCAGCGCGGAGTCGGCGCCGCTGAACGGGAACAAGGCGATCGCGCTCAAGCTGTGCCGCAACGTGGCGATCCGCGACATCACGATCGTCAACGGCGGGCACTTCGGCATCCTCCCGACCGGCGTCGACAACTTCCGCATCGACGGACTGGTGATCGACACCAACCGCGACGGCATCAACATCGACTGCTGCAAGAACGTCCGGATCGCCAACACCACGGTGAACTCGCCCAACGACGACGCCATCGTGCTGAAGAGCTCGTACGCGCTGAACCGCGTGCGCGACACCGAGAACGTGACCATCGACAACTGTTTCGTCAGCGGCTACGACCTCGGCACCCTGGTGGACGGCACGTTCAAGACGGCGGCCTACGGGCGCACCGGGCGCGTCAAGTTCGGCACGGAGGCCAACGGCGGCTTCCGCAACATCGCGATCTCCAACGTGATCTTCGAACACTGCCGCGGCCTGGCGCTGGAGACGGTGGACGGCGGGTGGCTCGAGGACGTCACGATCAGCAACCTGACGATGCGCGAGGTCCAGATGCCGTTGTTCCTGCGGTTGGGCGCCCGGATGCGCGGGCCGGCGGGCCTCCCGGTCGGGTTCCTGCGCCGGGTGAGCATCAGCGACGTGACGGCGTACAACGCGGACCCGCGCTACCCGTCGTGCCTGGCGGGCATCCCCGGCCACCCGATCGAAGACGTCAAGCTGAGCAACATCCGCCACCACCTGGCGGGCGGCCTGACCCCGGCCGACGCGGTCCAGAACCCACCGGAGCTGGAGACGGCGTACCCGGAGCCGTCGATGTTCGGCACGCTGCCGGCGTACGGCTTCTTCATCAGGCACGCCCGCGGAATCAGCTTGGACAACGTGGACGTCAAGTTCGGCGCGACGGACACCCGCCCGGCGTACGTGGTCCGCGACGTCGCCGACCTCGACGTGCACCACTGTCGCGCGGACAAGGCGGCGGAGACCCCGACGTTCGTCCTGGACGCGGTGGACGACTTCCGGGTGACCGACGGCCGCCCGGTCCGCGAGGCGGCGGTGGCGCACGCGGACCACCAGGAGCTGTAGAGCTTGCCGGCCGGGCCCCGCCGCCGCCGCGGGACCCGGCCGGTTTCTCCGTTTCGCCGGTTCCGGCGGGGCGGGGCTGTTAACGTCCGGCTCGTGCGGATGTGGTGGGTCGGTCTGGTGGCGGTCGGAGCGGTGGTGCTCGCCTCGTGCGCCGGCGGCGGGTCGGGCAGCGGACGGGTGGTGCCGCCGACGCCGGCGACGACCGCACCGGCGCCCTCCACATCGGACTCCCCGGTGACGACGACCACGACACCGACGTCAACCCAGACGAGGGCCCATACGCCGACGGCGACCACGACGAAGAAGTCGACGACAACGCACCGCCGTACGACAACGCGGCGGCGCCCGCGCTGACCTCAGCGCCCCCGCAGCTCAGGTCGTGCCAAGCCGACACCCGCCAGCACGACCAAAGCCACCCCGGCCACCGCCACGATCACCTCCAGCACCGGCACCCGCGCCGCCGCTGTGGTCAACGTGATGATGCTCGACACCACCAGCAGCACCCCCGCCGCCAGGCTGAGCCAGCACAGCGGGGCCGTGCGGGGGATGACGTGCCAACGGTTCTGCTCAGCCATCGGACCTCCTCGGTCGGCTCCTTTCCCGAAGCTGCCCCGAACCGGAGTCGATCAAACCGGCGCCACGGAGTCGTCGCGAACCTGCCAGCGCCCGCCTGCCGACCGCCGGTCTACTGGGGATCATGAACGCACGCTGGCCCGCCGTCGCGGCTGTGACCGTCGGGATCTTCGCCATCGTCACCACCGAAATCCTGCCCATCGGCCTGCTGAACCCGATCGCCGCCGGCTTCGGGGTGCCCTCCGGCACCGCCGGGTGGACCATGACCGTGCCCGGGTTCGTCGCCGCCGTCGCCGCGCCCGTCGTCACCGTCGTGACCCGGCGGCTCGATCGGCGGCTCATGCTCGTCGTCCTCATGGGCCTGCTCGCGGCCGCCGGGTTCCTCGCCGCGGCCGCGCCCTCCTTCACCATCCTGCTCGCCGCCCGGTTCCTCGTCGGTCTCGTCATCGGCGGGTTCTGGTCGATCGGCTCCGGCCTCGCGCCCCGGCTCGTCGGGCCCGCGGCCGCCGCGAAGGCCACCGCCGTCATCTTCTCCGCGGTGCCGCTCGGCTCGGTGCTCGGCGTGCCGCTCGGCACCTTCATCGGACACCTCGCGGGTTGGCGGACGGCGTTCGCCCTCCTCGGCGTCCTGAGCCTCGGCGCCGCCGTCGCCCTCCTCGTCTGCACACCGCCCCTGCCCGCGAACGAGGCCACGAACCTCCGAGTCCTCAGTGGACTGCTGCGCCGCCGGGGTGTCCGAAGTGGACTGCTCGTGACCTTCCTCGTCGTCCTGGCCCACTTCGGCGCCTACACCTACCTCACCCCGCTCCTGCGGGACGTCGTCGCGCCGGACGTCATCAGTCTCTACCTGCTGGTCTACGGCGCGGCCGGCATCGCCGGCACCTTCCTGCGCCGGCTGAACTTCGCGGTGGCGGCGACCCTGATCGCCGCGGCGACGATCGTCCTGCCGCATGTCGGCCCGATCGGCGCCCTCGCCGTGCTCGTCGTCTGGGGCGTCGCCTACGGCGCGGTCCCGCGGTGCTCCCAGGCGTGGTTCGCCCGCGCGGCGCCGGACGCGCCCGAGGCGGCGACCGTCCTGTTCACCGCCTCCTTCCAGGCGACGCTGTCGGCCGGGGCGCTGACCGGCGGCTTCGTGGTCGACGCGGTCTCGGCGCCGGCCGTCATGACGTGTGGGGGAGTGGTCGCCGTCGTCGGGGCGCTGGTGGCGGCACGTTCCACTGGCCGGAACACAACACTGTCCCAGCCGTCGCCGTCGGTGCGACCGTCGGAGTCATGGCTCCCGTGATGGCGGCGATCGTCGGCCCCGGCAACATCGGCACCGATTTGCTGGCGAAGCTGCGACGCAGCGAAGTTCTCGAAGTCGGTTACGTGGTCGGTGTCGTCGAGTCCGACGGGCTCGAACGCGCCCGTGCGCAAGGGATCGCGGCGTCCGCCGAGGGCGTCGACTGGCTGCTGCGCCAGGATCCGTTGCCGGACTTGGTGTTCGAGGCGACGTCGGCGAAAGCCCACGCCGCGAACGCGCCCCGCTACGAGGAGGCGGGCATCCAGGCGGTCGACCTCACCCCGGCGCACCTCGGCCCGATGGTGTGCCCGCCGGTGAACCTCGGCGCGCACCTCGACGCCCCGAACGTCTCGATGATCACCTGCGGCGGCCAGGCGACGATCCCCATGGTGCACGCGGTGTCCCGGGTGACGCCGGTGCCCTACGCGGAGATCGTCGCGTCGGTCGCCTCGCGCGGCGCGGGCCCGGGCACGCGGGCCAACATCGACGAGTTCACCCGCACCACGTCCCAGGCGGTCGCCGAGATCGGCGGCGCCGGGCGCGGCAAGGCGATCATCATCCTCAACCCGGTCGAGCCGCCGATGATCATGCGTGACACGGTGTTCTGCGCGATCGGCCTCGACGCCGACCGCGACGCGATCACGGCGTCGATCCACGAAATGGTCGCCGAAGTCCAGAAGTACGTCCCCGGCTACACCCTGCGCGCCGATCCCCAGTTCGACGACGCGCGCGAGGACTGGGACGGCCATGCCCGGGTCGGGATCTTCCTCGAGGTCCGCGGCAACGGCGACTACCTGCCGGACTACGCCGGGAACCTCGACATCATGACCGCCGCGGCCGCCCGGGTCGGCGAACTGATGGCGCGCGCGAAGCAGGAGGTCCCGGCATGAGTGAGCTTGCGAACGAATCGATGGCTGCCGCCCGCCCGGAACTGAAGCACGACGTCCGGATCGTCGACACGACGTTGCGCGACGGCAGTCACGCGATGGCCCACCACTTCACCGAACAGCAGGTGCGCGACACGGTGCGCGCGCTGGACGGCGCCGGCGTCGAGGTGATCGAGGTGACCCACGGCGACGGCCTCGGCGGCTCGTCGTTCACCTACGGCTTCTCCGCCGTCGACGAGCTCAAGCTGATCGCCGCGGCCCGCGAAGAGGCGAAGCAGGCGAAGATCGCCGTGCTGCTCGTGCCCGGCATCGGCACGGCGGAGGACTTGCAGCGCGCGTTCGACGCGGGCGCGGAGATGGTGCGGGTGGCAACGCACTGCACGGAAGCCGACGTCTCGCCGCAGCACTTCGGGCTGGCGCGCGAGCTGGGCATGGAGACGGCCGGGTTCCTCATGATGGCGCACCGGACACCGCCGGAGGACCTGGCGAAGCAGGCGCGGATCATGGTGGACGCGGGCTGCCAGACGGCGTACGTCACCGACTCCGCGGGCGCGTTGCTGATGCACGAAGCCCGCGCGCGCTTCGAAGCACTGGTCGCCGAAGTCGGCGACACGGCCTGGGTCGGCTACCACGGGCACCAAAATCTGAGCCTCGGCGTCGCGAACTCGGTGCTGGCCCACGAAGCCGGCGTCCGCTACATCGACGGGTCGCTGTGCGCGCTCGGCGCGGGCGCGGGCAACTCGCCGACCGAGGTCCTGGCGGCGGTGTTCGATCGCTTGGCGATTTCGACCGGCCTCGACGTCGGCGGCCTGCTCGACGCGGCCGAGGAGGTCGTGCGCCCGTACCTGAACCGCTGGCCGAAGATGGACCGCAACGCGGTCGTGCAGGGCTGGGCCGGGGTGTACTCGAGCTTCCTGCTGCACGCCGAGCGCGCGGCGGAGCGGTACGGGGTGCCGGCGCAGGCGATCCTCCGCCGGTGCGGGGAGCTGGCGCTGGTGGGCGGCCAGGAGGACATGATCATCGACGTCGCGGTGCGGTTGGCCGCGGAAAGCCAGGCGTAACAAGGGTAAAACCCGTCCGAGGGGCGCGCCGGTTCGCCGGCGCGCCCCGTTCGGTGTCAGGCGGGCTCGCCGAACCACCGGCGCAGCGTGTCGTCCAGACCCGTGCCCGTGCCGTCCTCACGCGCCCAGGCGATGTACCCGTCCGGCCGGATCAGCACGGCCGACAGCGCCGGGTCGCTGACGCACTTCGCGGTCAGCACGCCCACGCGGTCCGCCCAGCCGCCGGCCGTCTCCCGCAGCTCGGCGTTCTCGGCGAGGTCGAGCAGGAGCGCCCGGCCGTCCTGGAGGTGCTCGCCGAGCCGGGTGCCGTCGGCGAACTCGAAGTCGGGCGCGCCACGGCCGGTGAGGTCGTGCTCGCCGTCGATCGGGTAGCGGTGCAGCACGCCGGAGAGCTTCTTGGCCAGGTAGGTCGCGCCGTCGTCGGTGAGCAGCAGGTCGGTGACGACCTGGCGCAGCGCCTTGGTCCGGACGTCGCTGCGCATCAACGCGACCTGCGCCCGCGTCCACTCGAGGACCCACTCGCCGATCGGGTGCCGCTCGGTGGTGTAGCTGTCGAGCAGGCCTTCGGGCGCCCAGCCGTGGAGGGTCGCGGCGAGCTTCCAGCCGAGGTTGACGGCGTCGCCGATGCCGAGGTTGAGTCCCTGCCCGCCGAAGGGGGAGTGGACGTGCGCCGCGTCGCCGGCCAGGAGCACGCGGCCCCGGCGGTAGGTGGTCGCCTGGCGCGCGTTGTCGGTGAAGCGCGTCGCGCTGTGGACGGCGGTGACCCGGATGTCGGCGCCGGACACACGCCGGAAGCTGTCCTCGAGCTCCTGCGCGGTGACCGGGGACTGGCGGTCCTCCGGCGGCCCGTCGAACTCGACGGTGAGCATCCGGCCGGGCATCGGCCCGTGGACGTAGAGGCCGCCGTTGCCGTGCTGCCAGCCGGCGGGCAGTGCTTCGGCGCCGGTGAGCTCGGCGAGCGCCTGCCGGCCGGTGATGGCCGGATCGGTGCCGGGGAACTCGAACCCGGCGTGCTTGCGGACGAAGCTGCGGCCCCCGTCGCAGCCGACGAGCCAGCTCGTCCGGACGGTTTCGCCACCGAGGTCCACGGTCACGCCGTCGTCGTCGGCGTCGAACCCGGTCACCTCGACGCCCCGCCGGATCTCGACCCCCAGTTCGAGGGCCCGCGCGGCGAGGATGGCCTCGACGGACTGCTGCTGGATCACGACGACCCGTGAGGCCGGGCCCACCTCGCGGAAGGCGGGATCGTCGAAGTGGACGCCGCTGGAGGCGACCATGATCCCGGCGAAGTGCCCGACGGGCAGCGCGGGCTTCGGCCCACCCGCACCGCGGGACTCCATGAACTTCTTGATCATTTCGGCGTTCTGCCGCACCACCTCCTCGACGGCGGGTAGCAGCCCCCGCCGGTAGAAGGCCTCGGCGGTCGTCAGGTTGACGCCCCCGGCCTTGATCGTCTGATCCGGTTCGGTCAGGCGCTCGACGACGAGCACGTCCACGTTCTTCAGCCGGAGTTCGCAGGCCAGCATCAACCCGACCGGTCCGCCCCCGGAGATCACCACATCCCTGTTCATGGGTTCGAGCATGCCGCAAAACTTTTACCGAGTCAAACTTTGTGCCCGGTCTATACTCCTTGCTCATGGCGGATCACGGACTGCGCGAACGGAAGAAGCAGGCGACGAGGCTGCTGATCTCGAACGTGGCCACGGGCCTGTTCATCCAGCGAGGCTTCGAGGAGGTGACGGTGGCGGAGATCGCGGAGGCGGCGGGCGTCTCGAAGATGACGGTGTTCAACTACTTCCCGCGCAAGGAGGACCTCTTCCTGGATCGGCACGCCGATCGCCTGGCCGAGCTGACCGCGGTGGTCCGGTCCCGGCCCGCCGGGGTTTCGCCCGCGAGTGCGTTGCGTGCGCACCAGCACGCACTGCTGGCGGCCGGCCACCCGCTGTCGGGCGCCATCGCCGGCGGCCCGGGGTTCTGGTGGGTGCTGACTTCGAGCCCGGCGTTGATGGCTCGCTGGTACGAGCAGGAGCGGGAGATCGCCTCGGCCTTCGCCGAGGTGTTCGTCGAGGAGACGGGCGACGCGTTCCGCTCCCGGATGGTGGCGGGGTTGCTGACGACGGCGATCACGTCGATCTTTTCGCACGCGATGGGCCGCATCGTGGCCGGCGACGACGCCGAGGTGGTGCGGCGGGAACAGGTCGGCGTGATCGACCAGGCTTTCGACCTGGCCGAGCACGGCGTCGGCGATTTCCCGGGCGTCACCCGCTGAGCCGGACGATCGACGCAGACCTCGCCTTCGCACGGAGGGGAAACGTGGTCCTTATACTGGCGGTGTGCAGGGGCCGGTGAGTGGAGTCGAGCCGCCCGACGAGTCAAGCGCGGTTTGGTACGTCGACGTTCACCGCAGCAGAGGCGTGGTCATCGGTGACCACAACACGGTCAACTTCGTGGAGACGCAGGCTCCTGGCCTCGCGGTGATGTCCGGACCGGTAGCCGAAAACGAGGCCTGGCTGGCGGCGCTCGAGGCACTCGTCGGTGCCGAGGCGGACATCGAGTCGGCCAAGACCGCCTTCGAGACCACCCGAGGTGACTTCAAGGCCAGGTTCTCCGCGGCCGTCGAGTCGTTGATCAAACCGCTGGTCAGGCCCGAGATCTTCATCGACATCCCCGCGGAGCCCGAGCTGCTCACCCGGGGCGAGCTGGAGACGCTGATGCGGGAGGCGGAGGTCGTGTTCTCCCGGGCGCGGCCGTCCAAGAGCGAGTTGCTGTCGCACCTGGACGCGGTCAAGCGGCGGCAGGAGAACCGGCCGAGCTGGGTCCCTCGACAGCTTCCGGACGGATCCGCGGCTCCGGCGGCGCTCGCTCCGGGTGCGCCGCAGGATGGCTGGCCGCTTCAGGCCGAAACGGTGACGAGCTTCCCGGAGTTCGATGAAATCACCGTCGAGGTCCTCGAGAGCTACGAGGGCCGCCCGGAGCGCAAGCTGATGTCCGGCGGCGTCGGTGAACTGGAAATCGTCCTGCACGCGTTGCTCGGCGTTGGCGGCGGCGAAGCGCCGGACGGTGACGTGCTGCTCGACGACGTGGCGATCGAAGCGCTGGTCCCGGACGCCGTCTGCTGGTGGCCTCGCGATCCCGAGCGGAGCCTGCGAGCCTCGCAGGATCCCGGTGTGGCCGCCGAGCTGCTCGCGACGGTCGCGACCATCGGCGGCGTCGCGGTCGCGGACAACGCCTCGGCCGGGCTGGACCTCGCGGCACGGGCCTTGGCCGCGACGGGCGACTGGCGATACAGCCGGCGTTGGCGGCTCGACGGGTGGGAACCCGGCGAACCGATCCCGTTCTTGGCGACCGCTCAAGCGGCGGTGGCCGGCTGGGCGGACGGGGGCGAAAGCGGTCTCCTGGTGTACGTCTACGGCGGTGGCTTGAATGCCCTGGACGGGTTGAGCGGTACCCCGTTGCCGCTGCACAGCTACCTGTTGTGCATCACCCGGTCGTCGGCGTCCGACGACGGGATCGGCGTGGTGCACCGGCTCGGCTTCGCCTGCCCTGGTGAGCACTGGTGCCGTCGTGGCGGCTGCGGCGAACTGGCGCCGACGGACCTCGACGGGGACTTGCTGCCGGTGGTCACGGCCGGCCAGGCCGCCGATCTCGCGATCGGTGACTCCGGCCGGATCTGGGACGAGTACCGGCGTCGGTACGGCACCGGCAGCGTGTTCGTCGACGAGGCGGAGACGGTTCTCGACTGCGCGGAGACACTGCTGTCCCGCGTGGGCTGGCAGGAGCTGGAACGCTCGGAGTGGGAAGGCGGGATGGAGATCCTGCTCGTGCGCCGGGGGCGGACCTGCCTGCTCGTGGAGTACGACCCGGCCACTCGTCAGGTCGCACTGGCGGACGGTGGTTCGTGGTTCGAGCTGTTCCTCGAAATCGCGGAGGAAGACGGGATTCCGGCTCCGGACGACGTGGACGTGGAACCCTGGTCCGGAGATCGCCGGCAGATCAGCGTGGTCGGTTTGCACCCGCATGCCGACGGCCGCCTGCACGGTCCGGAGTCGTTCGAGCTGGCGACGAGGCAGCTCTCGATGTTCTTCCGCGAGTCGGGTGTCGGCGAGGGCACAACCTCGTCTTGAAGGCTCACCGGAGTGCTTCCTTCGCGCCTTCGGCCACCGCCTTGGCCACCGCCGCCAGCGCCGGGGAGTCCAGTTTCCACTGCTGCCAGTGCAGTGGCACGTCCAGTGGCCGGTCCGGTGCCAGGTCCACCAGGGCGTCCCCGCGCGGGGCTGCCTGGATCTCCGGGACCATGCCCCAGCCCAGGCCCGCCGCCACCGCGTCGGCGAAGGACTCCGATGCCGGGATGTGGTGGCGGACCATCGTGAAGGTGCGGCGGCGGGTCAGCGCGCGGAGGAAGCGGTCCTGGAGGTCGTCCTTGCGGTCGAACACGATCACCGGGGCCGCCGGGAGCGACGACGCCAGGGGAGTGGTCAGCCAGCGCGCCACGAACGCTGGGGAGGCCATGGCCCGGTAGCGCATGCGGCCCAGGCGGTGGGACGTGCAGCCCTGGACCGGCTGGGGCGACGCCGTCACCGCCGCCATCACCAAGCCCTCGCGCAGCAGGGCCGCCGTGTGGTCCTGGTCCTCCCGTTGCAGGTCGAAGCTGAGGTCGGCCGAGGGCGGGAGCGTGGCCAGCGCCGGGAGGAACCACGTCGCCAGGGAGTCCGCGTTCACCGCGATCGAGAGGGTGCGCGTGGCCGAACCCAGGCCCAGCTCGGTGAGGGCGTCCTGCTCCAGGTGCGTCAGGGTGCGGGCGAAGCGGATCAGGACCTGGCCGGACGGGGTCAGCGTCACCGGCTTCGTGCGCAGGAGCAGGACCCGCCCGGTGCGCTGCTCCAGGGCCTTGATGCGCTGGCTGACCGCCGACGGCGTCACGTGCAGGACCGCTGCCGCGGCGTCGAAGCTTTGCTCGTCCACTACGGCCAGCAACGTTCTGACCTGGTCCAGTGGGAGATCGGACATCACGAGCGCTAATCTTACGTAAGAATCTTTAGCTGGGGTAATCCAGCCGAACGCTCGTACCGTGGTGAGGTGCTTCCTCTGCTCGTCGCCGGGTTCGGCACCGGCCTCTCCCTCATCGTCGCCATCGGTTCGCAGAACGCTTTCCTCCTGCAGCAGGGCCTGCGTGGTGGCGTCGTGGCTCCGCTCGTCGTCATCTGCGCGGTGTCCGACCTCGTGCTGATCGGGCTGGGCGTCAGCGGGATCGGGGCGGTGCTGAAGCAGTGGCCGACCGCGATCGGGGTCATCGCGGTCGGCGGTGGGGTGTTCCTGCTCGGCTACGCGGTGATCGCCGCGCGGCGGGCGTGGCGGCCGTCCGTGCTCACCGTCGGCGCCGAGCGGACGCCGTTGCGCAAGGCGGTGCTCGCCTGTCTCGCGTTCACCTGGCTCAACCCGCACGTCTACCTCGACACGGTCCTGCTGCTCGGCTCGGTCGCGGTCGCCCACGGCGACGGGCGCTGGCTCTTCGGGCTCGGCGCCGGGTTCGCCAGCGCCGTCTGGTTCAGCGCGCTGGGCTTCGGCGCGCGGCGGCTGGCCGGGGTGTTCGCGAAGCCGGTCGCGTGGCGCGTTCTCGACGTGCTCATCGCGGTCACCATGGCCGGCCTCGGCGCGACGATGCTGCTCAGCCGCGTCTGATCACCACAGCTGCCCGAGCTCCGCCGCGGGTGGGCGTTCGAGCTCCAGCAGGAACTGCTTGCGCTTCAGCCCGCCCGCATACCCCGTGAGCTTCCCGTTCTTCCCGACTACGCGGTGGCACGCCACCAGGATGCTCAGCGGGTTCTGCCCGACGGCCGCCCCGACTTCGTGCGGCAACGCGCCGACGGCCCGCGCGAGGTCACCGTACGTCGCCGTCGAACCGTACGGAATGCGCGCGATCCCGGCCCACACCGCGTGCTGGAAGTCCGAGCCGCCGGCCCGCGTGGGCACGTCGAATTCCCTGCGCTGACCGGCGAAGTACTCCTTCAGCTGTTCTCTCGCTTCCGGGAACGCCGTGTCGTCCCGGTCGCCGAACGTCGAGCGGTCCGGGCGGGTCCAGTGGTGCGGGAAGTACAGGCCGGTCACGACGTCCTTGGTGCCGGCGCCGGTGCCGACCACGGTCAGGTCGCCGATCGGGGAATCGACCACAGTGTGTTTCATCAGTCCTCCCAAGTGGTTCCGTCCGCCCGGGCGCCTCGTACGCCGGGCAGAGGGCTGGTGGCCAAGGCCGCGGTGACGACCGTCCGATGAGGACGCCACCCCGTCGAGACCAGCAGCCGTTTCGTCATACCCGCCCAGCCGGCGGGGGTGGCGGCCACGACCCAGACGTCCGGGTCGGGCGCGGCGAACCGCCGGGCCGGACGCAGCCACGACGCCGCGGCTTCCGGCCACGTGACCGTGGCCAGGACCAGACCGCCCCACGCCACGGCGATCCGCTCGCCGTCGGCCCGGGACGCCGGGTCCGCCGCGGTGCCGAGCACGATGTGCCGGGCCGGCCCGATCAACCGCACGAGAGCCTCGAGCTCGGCGTCGGTCATGCCGCGTCGTGGAAGACGAGGCCGAGGGTGTGCCGCCGGCCCGACCGCACGGCCGACACGCCGTGCCGCACCGGCGCCGCCGACCAGCCGCGGGCCGAGCGGACCGGGCGGTCGCGCGTGGTGAACACCAGGCCGTGACCCTGCGGGATGAGGGTCGCGGTGCCGCGGGACTGGGCCCGCGGGCGCTGCTCGACGAGCAGGAACTCGCCGCCGGTGTGGTCGACGCCCGGCTCGTTGAGGTTGATCACCACCTGCAGCGGGAACACCTTGTCGCCGTAGAGGTCGCGGTGCAGGGCGTTCCAGCCGCCGGTCTCGTACCGCAGCAGGATGGGGGTCGGCCGCCGCTGGCCGGCGTCGTGGCAGACGGCCAGCCACTCGTCCAAAGTGGACGGCCACTCGGGCTCCCGGCCGAGCCGGGCCGACCAGTCCCGGGCGATCGGCAGCAGCCGCGGGTAGAGCGCCTGGCGGAGGCGGTGCACCGGTTCGGGGAACGGGGACTTGAAGTAGTGGTAGTCGCCGTGGTCGCCGAAGCGGTGCCGTCGCAGGTTGACCGTCGCCCGGAAGTGCGCGGGCTCATCCCAGAGGGCGACGAGCTTCGCGCATTCGGCCGGGGTGAGCAGCTGTGGTAGCAGCGCGCAGCCGAAGTCGTCGACCTCGGCGGCCACCGCGCCCCAGTCGGCCGCCGCGACGCGTTTCTCGAAAGTGCTCATACCCGGTAGACGCGCCGCGGGGGCGAAACGTGAGATCGGCCGGGCGAACTCGCGAAACCGGGGTTGGCTGCCGGCCATGGCGACGTTCGCCGGCGGGGCGGACGCCGACTCCCGGCAGACGGGCACCGCGGTGAGCCTTGGTGTCCGGCTGTGGCGGCTGTTCCACGACCTGTCGCCGTGGGCGGCGGTGCTCGCGTGGCTGTTGTTCGGCCCCGGCCGAGGCTGTTCGAGCTGGTCGAACCGGAAGCTCAGGCCGCTTCCATCGTCAGCAGGACGCGCTTGGCTTCCTCGCCGCCCGCGTATTGGCCGTACGAGCCGTCCGAGCGGACCACCCGGTGGCACGGCACCACCACCGGCAGCGGGTTGAGCGCGCAGGCCGTGCCGACCGCGCGGACCGCCTTCGGGCTGCCCGCGGCCGTGGCCACCTGGGCGTAGCTCTCCGTGTGGCCGTACGCGATCTCCGGCAGGTGCTCCAGCACCGACAGGCGGAACCCGCGCGCCAGCCGGAAGTCCAGTGCGACGTCGAACGTGCGCCGCTCGCCGGCGAAGTACTCGTCGAGCTGGCGGGCCACTTCGTCCAGGCGGCCGGGGGCCCGCAGGATCCGCGGGCTGATGGCCTGAGCCAGCGCGGCCAGCACCGCTTCGTGGTCCTGACGGGCGAAGGCCACCTTGACCAGGCCCTCGGCGGTCGCGGCGAGCAGCAGCGGACCGACCGGCGAGTCGTACACCCGGTAGGCGACGTCCAGCAGGTCCTCTTCCTCGGCAGCGGCGGCGAGGCGCTCGTGGAGCCGGTCCGGCAGGACGTCGACGGGGAACGGCGGGAAGATGATGTCCATCATGAGTGCGCTCCTTCCAGCGGATATGCGGCCCGCAGGGCCTTGACGCCGTCGGCGGCCGCGCGGCGTGCGGCCTCGACGCTGCCGCCGGTGATCTCCGCGATCTCGCGGTAGGGCAGCCCGGCCAGGTAGCGGTACGCGACCACGGTGCGCTGCTTGTCGGGCAGGCGCGCGAGCGCGTCCCACAGGTCGCCGGCCCACTCGCCTTCGCGGCCCGGCCGGTCCGGGACCTGCTCGACCGGCACCGGGTTGCGCGCCTGCGCGCGGGTGACGTCGATGGCCTTGCGGTGCGCGATCGTGACGAGCCACGCCTGGACGTTCGCGTCCTCCGGCAGCCCCGGATACGCCTTGAGGGCCGCGAGGAAGGTTTCCGACCAGGCGTCTTCGGCGTCTGCCGGGCCGAGCACGGCCCGGCAGACGCGCAGGACCATCGGCCCGTGCTCGGCCACGATCTGCTCGAACGGTTTCACGATCACATCCTGTAGACGTCCGCGGATGCCGGAACGTGAGACCCGAGTTTGTCACGCGTACGGGTAGACCCAGAAACCGTCCCCGTCGAGGATGTGGTTGTTCACGACGAACTGCCCGACGCTCGCGAGCAGCGCCTGGTAGTCGCTGTCCAGCACCGGCTGGACGGCGTACGACGGACCCCGGTCGACACCCGGGGTGGGCAGCGTCGCGCCGTCGTAGGTGGCGTCGAACGGGTAGACCGCGCAGGTGTTGACCTGCCCGTCCGGCCGGGTCGCGTAGCCCGGGCCCCAGTGCTGCGTGCAGGCCAACTCCGCGGTCGCGCGGTGGGTGGCCTGGCGCGCGGTGTCGTAGAACAGCCGCGTGATCGGGTACGACCGGCCCGCGCTGCCGCCCTGGTACCCGGGGTTGCCCGGGGCCAGGTGGCCTTGGGCGAGGCCGGGGTAGGTGGTGGGGAAGTTGACCAGCGCGGCCCGGACCAGCGCCGCCGACGCCGGGAAGCCGGACGTCGCCGAGTTGTCCAGGACGTACAGCGGCTGGAAGCCGAACGCGCAGTCGCTGCCCGCCGCGTACGCCGGGTTCAGCTGCCGGGCGATGTCGCAGCGCAGGGACGCGCTGTGGGCGCCGGTGACCAGCGTCGTGCGGTCGCCGGTGTCCTGCGCGACCAGGTGCCGCTCACCGACGTACCAGGTGCGTTGTTCGGCCTGCACCGCCGGCGAGTCGGTGGACACCGGCAGGTCGGTGCCCGCCATCGTGAAGACCTGGGTGACGTCGGACTGCGCGCGCCAGTCGGCGATGCTCTTGACGACCTGCGCGGCCGGCGTGTCGCAGTGGGCGGTGCCGGTGGTGTAGCGCGGGCCGCAGCTCATCGAGATGCCGAACTGCATCGCGTCGGTGACCACGCCGGACAGCGACCAGCCGACCATCCGGGTGGCGACCTCGAGCTTCCGCTGCGCCGGCAGCAGGTTGCTGGTCGAGATGACCCGCGCCCACACCGTGCCGGTGACCGCGCAGCCCGCTTCGGGACAGGCGTAACGCTGGTAGGCCATGTCAGTGATGGTGCAGCTGGCGAACCGGTTCTTCGTCCAGTAGCCGTTCTTGATGTCCTTGTGGCACTCGTCGAACGTCACCGGGGTCGGGGTGTTCTGGTCGAGCCCGGACAACCGGGCTTGCGGTGCCCGCGCCGCGGCGGGCAGGCGGCGGAGGTCGAGCGACTTCGTGAGCGGCACCCCCGCGGGCACTTCGCGAAAGACTCCCACCGAGCGGTCCGGCGCGGCGTGCGCGGTCGCCGGGACGATCGAGAACCAGGCGACAAGAGTGGCCAGGGCGCAAAGAACCCGTCTTCGATTCGGCATTACTCCCCATTTCTGCCGGGAAATCGACAAGGCCTGCCACGCTAGCGCAGCCCGATCCGGGCGGTCACTCCGACGAAGGAGTGAACGAAAGTCGTTGCCCCATCGGGCAAATCACGACGCCGGCGCGGTCCCGGCGCCGGTTGTCGCGGCCCGGTCCCCGGACTCGTGCACCCGAGCCGTCAACCCGGCCGAAGTGAAGATCTCCCGCGCTGCCGAGGCTTGCCGGTCACTCGGTTCCGTGAACGAGAATTCCGCGCGCCCCCGGCGGACGACAGATGGGGCACGTTCGCCGGCAGGACGTCGAAGCGCCGTAGAGGTCGCCTTCGCCGACCCTCGGCGGTGGGGAAGTTGACCTGCGCGCACGCGAGGGCGGCACGCAGCCGCGAGACGACGGTGGCGGCGAACGCCTCGCGCCTACCTGACCTCGACCGCGTCACCCACGTTCAGGCCGTCGAAGAACGCCGCCGAATCCGCGTCGGTGAGGTGGACGCAGCCGTGCGAGGGCGCGTCCAGCGGGCCGGCGTGGAAGGCGATGCCGCCGGCGGCGAAGAACACCGAGTTGGGCATGTTCGTGCCGTACTCACTGCTGGTGTGCTCGCGGTCCTTCCACGCGACGCGGAACGAGCCGGCCGGCGTCATCTGGTCCGGTGGGCCGAAGCCGGCCGGGACCGGGCCGCGGACGACCCGGCCGTCGCGCAGCAGCCAGGCCAGGCGCTGCGCCAGGCTCACGCACGCGCCCGTGGTGACCGAGCACGGCGGCGCGGGTGGCGGCGGTGTCGTCGTGGTCGTCGGCGGGGTGGTCTTCACCAGCGGTGCCGGCTCCGCGATGGGGCTCGGCGTCGTCGCGCGCGGTGCCGCGCACGCCGCCGTGACCAGCGTCAACCCCAGCAGGGCTGCCACCCTGGCTCCACGCATCCGTGCCATCCCCTCGCCGAAGGCCTCCGGGGATCAGTACGGGTGAGCGGCCTCGAAGGTTGAGCCGGGCGTGCAGCCGGGTTGTCCCTGCGTGCAGCGCCACTACCGCGGCGGGTACCCGCCCGGTCAAGGTCGAACCATGAGCAAGCTGAGCGCCGAGCAGATCGCCCGGCACGCCTACGACGCCGGGTTCCGCGGCCAGGGCCTGACCACCGCGGTCGCCGTCGCGCTGGCCGAGTCCGGCGGCCGGACGACCGCGCACAACGCCACCCCGCCGGACGACTCCTACGGGTTGTGGCAGATCAACATGCTGGGCGCGCTCGGCCCCGACCGGCGCCACCAGTACCACCTGAAGTCGAACGACCAGCTGTTCGACGCCGACACGAACGCCCGCGTCGCGAACAGCATCTCGAGCGACGGCCACGACTTCACGCCCTGGTCGACTTACACGAACGGGGCGTACAAGGACCACCTGACGGCCGCGCGCAAGGCCGCCCAGGACGTCACGAAGCACCACGGGAAGCCTTCCCACGCCCAGTCGGTGTCCGGGCAGCCCCTGCGGGTGGACGACACCGTCCTGCACTCCTACGTGCAGCGGACCCGGCACGTCGCCGACGCGCTGGGCACCACGACCGGGCAGCTGCGCGACGTCCGGGAGATCGGCCACGAAAGCTTCGGCAAGATCGGCGAGGAGTCGGGGTTCGCCGACGCGCTCGCCGGTTTCGGGCTGGCGCTGCAGCGGCAGGTCAAGGGCGTCGGCGCGCACGCGGACGGGCTGGCCTCGGCCGCGCACGAGGCCGCCAAGACCTACCGCGACCACGAGACGGCGACGGTCGCGGCGTTGAACGGACTGGACTGACATGGACACCACCGCACTCGCGCATTCCTTCGCGAAGGACCTCGTCGCGCACCGCAACAAGCTCGCCGGCAAGGCCGAGGACGCCGTCCGCGCCGAGTTCGCCCTGCACCAGGTGGCCACCGCGCTGGACGGCCAGCACGACAGCTACCACAAGGAAGCCACCACGGTGCTCGGCCAGTGGCACGGTCACGGCGCCGACGGTTTCCGCCACACCAGCGCGAAGCTCACCAAGGAGCTGAAGGTGACCGGCGCGGCCGGCGCCGCGGCGGAGCAGATCGTCGCGCACGTGGCGTCCACTGTGGACGGCGGACACGCGGCCGTGCAGCGGCTGGTCGACGAGTACACCACGAAGGCGAAGCAGGTCCTCGACGCCGGCGTGGCCACCGGGACCCAAGGGGCGTTGCTGCGGGCCGTCGGGCACGTCGCGGACCTGGCGCCGCAGTACACGCGGCAGTCGGCTTCGACGCTGCGGCGCGTCGACGCCGAACTCAAGGCGGCGGCGAAGAAGCTGCACGAGCTGCGGAAGGACCTGACGCACGACGGCGTCATGGACAAAACCGCGCACACCAAGGCGACGCACCCGAGCAAGACACACCCGAGCAAGACGCAGCCGAGCAAGGACAAGGGCCGCGGCAAGGACGTCGTCCACGCGGCACGCACGCAGCTGGGTGTCCGCGAGAACCCGCCGGGCAGCAACCGGAACCCGTACGGGCCGACCGCGGCGTGGTGCTCGTCGTTCGCCACGGCGATGTGGCGCAAGGCCGGTGTGAAGATCCCGATCCTGCCCTTCAGCGGCGACGTCTACCACTGGGGCCAGGAGAACGGGCACGCCTACGGCAAGCACGCGCTGCACGAGGCGCGCCCGGGCGACGTGCTGATCTTCGGCAGCGGGCCGCAGAACACGTCGACGAGCACGCACATCGGCATCGTCGAGAAGGTCGACGGCGACCAGGTCACGATGATCGAGGGCAACTCCGGGGACGCCGTCCGCCGGAACACGCACACGCTCTCGGCGTCGACGTTCTACGGAGGGGTCCACCCGTGATCACCGGAAAAGCCGCCGACCGCACGGTCGCCGTCGAGGTCGCCCCGGGCGGGGCGCTGCAGGAGCTGACGCTGGAGGCGTCGGCGTTGCGGCTGGAGCCGGCCGAGCTGGCGCGCCGGATCCTGCTGCTGTCGGCGGCCGCGTCGGCGCGGGCCACGGCGTCGCTGTGGCACGACGTGGACGGTCTCGGCCTCCCCGAGGCGGGTGAGGCCGCGGAAGCGACCACACCGGACAGCTGGCGGGCCCAGTGACCGCCGAACGCACGGCCGTCGAGCTGGCCGACGACGCCTTCGCCGCGCCTGACCCCGGTTTTGGCGCCCAGCTGGCGGCGATCCGGGCGCCCGCGTCGGACGACGGCGTTTCGGTCGTCGTCGACCTGCACGGGGCGCTGGTGGACCTGCGGTTCGAGCGGTGGGCGCTGAACCGGCCCCCGCGCGAGCTGGCGGACCTGATCCGGCGGCTGGCTTCGGAGGCCGGCGCGGAAACGCTGCGGCAGGGGCGGGAGCTGCTGGGCGCCCTGCTGCCGTCGGAAGGCCCGAGGATCGGCGAGCGGCCCGTGAGCGTGACCGACGCCGGGCCGAAGATCCGGCCGCGACGGGACCCCGAGCCCGACGAGTTCACCCCAGCCACCTGGGCCACCTGACGGCGCGGAGTCAGCGGGCGGCGTCGACCATGCGCGCCAGGCGGTCGGCCAGCCAGGCGCCGTCGGCGGGCGTCACCATCACCCAGGGTTCGCCGCCCGCGTCCTCCGGGGTCACGGCGTAGCGGCCGGCCGCCGTGTCGAACCAGGCCAGGACCGGGGTGCGGCCCGCCGGGCCGGTCGCCGCGAGCTGGCCCGCCGCGTAGCGCTCCGCCGTGACCAGTGTCGCGAGCGGCCGGACCGCGCGGCCGGACACCCCGGCCGCGCTCAAGGCCCGCTCGAACGCGTCGTACCCGTTGCGCGCGTAGGCGTCCATCGCGGACGTGTACGCCGCGCGCGGGAGCCGGAGCTGGTCGCCCGGGCCCGCCGCGACGTCGCCGAGCATGCGGGCCACCGCGGGCACCAGCTCGGCCGGGCGCAGCGGCTCCAGCACGAGGTCGCGCTCGTCCAGGACGGCGAGCACCCCGGCGGTGTCCCGCACGGCCGCGAGCAGCCGCCAGGGTGCTTCGCCGAGCACCAGCGCGTCGACGCTCAGCGCCGGCGAACCCAGCAGCTCGACCAGGTCCGCCAGTCCCGGGTCGACGTCGTCGCCGTCGGTGAGACCGGCCTCGGTCAGCCCGGCGAAGACCCGGACACCCAGGTCGTCGCGCTCGGCGTGGGTGGCGCCGTGCGCCGGCACGTCGAACGGGTACGGCGGTGGCCCGCCCGGCCCCAGGTCCTCCCAGAGGAGATCGAATTCCAGATGCGACAGGATCACACCCGCCGCCGTCGCGGTGCGCCGCGCCATGGTCCCCCTTCCCGTGCGGCCCGGCCGCCGTCGGGCACGATGGTGCCGATGGCCGAGCCGCAGTCTGCTGACGTACCCGCGAGCGGGTACCTGGTCGTGCGTGCTTCGGGTGCGGCGGCGGCGCGCGCGGCGATCCTCGGGGGCGGTGGTGACCCCGAAGGCATCCAGCTGCTGCTGCGCTGCCCGGTGCCGCGGGCGGTCGCCGAGTCCGGCGCGCGGCTGACGTTCGCCGACGCGACGCTGCACCTGCTGCCCGCCGGCGTGGTGCTGCTGACCGTCGCCGCGGCGAAGCTGTCGATCTCCTTCGCCGAGCTGCGGCCGCTGATGTTCCGGCCGGTCGAAGTCGACGCGCCGCTGCGGTCGCTGTTCGCGAGCGCGGTCGCGCACGTCCTGTCGGCCGGGCCGCGCCTCGACCCGCACGGCCTGGCGCACCACCTGCTGGGCCTGGCCGAGCTGGTGCTGCGCAGCGCGCTGCGCGTCGAGCTCGACCGGGTCGACGCCTTGGCGTCGCGACGGCGCGAGGCGCTGGAGTACATGCGCGCGCACCTCGGTGAGCAGTCGCTCAGCGCGGACAAGATCGCCGAAGCGCTGTACATCTCGCGTCGGCGGCTGTACCAGCTGTTCGACGACGGACAGGGCGTTTCGGAGCGGCTGAAGGGGTTGCGCGTCGAGCGCGCCAAGGCGTTGCTCGCGGATCCGGCGAAAGCGGGCCGCGGGATCGCGGAGATCGCGCGGGACTGCGGGTTCACCAGCGCCCCGCACTTCTCGCGGACGTTCCGCCGCGCGACCGGCCGGACTCCGCGCGAGTTCCGGGAGCAGGCGCTGCGGGGGTGAGGTCGACGCCGGCGACGAGCGTCCCGGCCAGGCCGGCGACCTCCAGCCAGCCCCGGCCGCCGGGGGAGTGCAGCGTGAACACGGCCGCGCGCGGCCGGTCCGGGTCGAGCACGACGGCCTGCAGCTGCGCGCCGGACAGCCCGATCCGCTCGACGATCACCACCGGGTAGCCGCGGCCGGTCCGTGCGTGGCTGACCTCGCGGATGCCGGGCGTCGTGTCGGCGACGAAGTGCCCGAGGTCGGCGGCGTCCTCGATCGTGCCCTCGACCGGGACGACCCCGGCGATGAGCAGCGCCGGGTCGGCGTCGCGGTGTTCGACGAGGGCGAGCAGGCCGGCGCGGTGCTCGTGCGCGATTTCCGCGGACTGCACCGCGGCCGCCTCCAGGCCGAGGTCGCGGGCGGCGTCGGGGCCACGCAGGCGCGCCATCAGCGCGTGCAGCTCGGCGGTGGTGGCCTCGACGGAGGCCAGGGTGACCGGGGTGATCCCCGGGACGGCGGGCAGTTTCACCGGCCACCCAGCGCGGCGGCGAACGCGCCCACGGCACCCGGCGGCGGCGTCACGGGCGCGACGGGCGTTTTCGCGACGGTGGCGCCGAGGTCGCGCCCGGCGGCCGAGAACGTCTCGAGATGCGTTGTCACGTAACGGAAATCCGGCGCGCTGGGCAGCGGCCCGCCGTCGCCGAGCGCCCGGAGCCGGTCGGCGACGCGGTTTGCTTCGGTCGCGTGGGCGCGTGCCAGCTCGCGGGCTTCGGCGAGGACGCGCTCGAGGTCTTGGCGGCGTTGTTCGAGCCGCGCGCGGGCGGCGGCGAGCTGGGCTTCGGTGCCGGGGGAGAACTGCGCTTCGGTTTCGGCGCGTTCGACGGCGTCTTCGGCATCGGTGACGGCTCGCCGGGCGGCGGTGGCGCGGCGGTCGAGGTCTTCGGCCCGGCGGTGGTGGTCGTGGAGGGTGCTGGCCCAGCCGCCGAGGATCGCCGCGGCCGTGCGAAGGGTGTCGGGCAGATCGGCGAGCCCCGCGGCGGCCCGGGCCGCGCGGCCGGCGAGGGCCTGGGCGGACCGGCCCGCCCACTCCGGGATCTCGCCAGGGGCCGGGGTTTCGCCGAGCCGGGTGGCCGCGTCGGCGTACTGGCGTGCGGTTTCGGCGACGGCGCCGGGGTGGCCCGGCACCGGGTCGAAGCCGAGGCCGCGGAACTCAGCCATCGGCGCGGCCCAGGTCCTCGGCCGCGGCGGTGTCCGCGCCCCGGTAGACCTTCGCGGCCGCCCGGACGCTCGTCGCGGCCGCCGTGAAGTCCGTTTCCACCGCCCGTATCCTGCCGGACCACTCGGCCGTCAGCGCGGTGAGCGCACTCGACACCGACGGCGGGCCGAGGTCCCCCGCAGGCGCGAGGTCGACGGCGGCGTACTCCGCGGCCGCGTCCTCCAGCCGCAACGCGAGCGCGTCGAGCGCGGCCGGGTCGGCGTGGAACCCGCTCATTCGCCGAACACCGGCGGGTAGGCGGGCGGCAGGTCGTCGAGCAGGTCGTAGCCGTTCGCGTACTTGTCGCGGTGCTCGGTGTCCTCTTCGCGGCGCGCGCCCTGGCCGGGCGGGTACATCCCGTACCCGGCGCCCGAACCGCGGCCCGCGGACGCGCCCGGCCCGAAGCCCGCCGCGCTCGTCCCGAACCGGCCGGTGCCGGCCCGGCCACCTTCGCCGAGCGTCCCCGACCCCGACGCCGCGGCGCCCGGAACTCCCGCGACGCCCCCGAAGCCGCCGCCCGGCCCGGACGAAGTGCCCGCGCCGATCACCCCGTCGAGCCCGCCCGGCAGGCCGGCCCCGGTGAACGTGGGAAGCAGCGCGGAGGCGGTCGACGTCGAGTCGTCCGGCCCCTGGCCCGGCTCGTTCCCGACCGGCGGCTCCGGGTCGTGCGGAACCACCGGCGTGACCGGCGGACGTGGCTCCCGCGGCACGACGACGTCGGAGTTCGGCGCGCTGACCTGCGGCGCCGCGTCGAACGCCGGGGGCAGCCGGTGCCGGACGTCGTGGCTCGCGCTCTCGTACTGCTCCATCACGCGGACCGCTGCCGCCTTCGCCTGGTCCGCCTGCTTCTTGGTCGGCAGCTTGTCGTCGAGCAGCTCGTCCAGCATGTACGTGCCTTCGGGGCCGTCGAGCCGCTTGACGGCGTACCCCTCCTGGAACCACCGCTCGGCCCAGTAGTGCACCGGCTCCGGCATCCGCTTCTGGGCCTCGTCGATCGCCGAGGTGTAGGTGTGCAGGCCGTCGCCGATGTGCCACGCGTTCTCGCCCGCGGTGCTCGCCCAGCCGGTCAGCCGCTGCACCGAATCCGCCGCCTGCGCCGCCGACGGCCCGCGCCACGACAGCAGCAGCTTCTGCACCAGCGCGTGCACGTCCCCGGTGGCGGTGTCGACGCCCTGGGCCAGCTCACCCCACTGGTGCGCCTGCGCGCCGAGCTTCCGCGTCTCGGCCGAGTGGATCATGTCCCACAGCTCGCGGTGGTCGTAGCTGTCCCAGTGGATCCGGCCGAACGCGGCCTCGCGGCTGTTGGCCGCCTTCTCCCGGCGGACGCGCTTGGCCTTGGCCCGCTCCCGCGCGGTCGGCCGGTGGTGCGTCGAATGGAACTCAGGCATCCGGCTCACCCGCCCGCAGGGCCGCCGCGGCCTCCTCGTCGTTGCTGCGGTGCGACGCGGCGACGGTGTCGAGCGCCTGGCGCAGCGAAGCCAGTTCGGCGAGGTACGACCGCAGCGCCGACTGCACACCGCCGGCCTCCGCGCCCCCGCGCAGGCCGAACGAGCGGCGCATCCAGTGCGAAACCGGTCCCTTGCCGTCGGCCAGCGGCGTGCCGAGGTCGCCGGCGCTTTCGAGGTAACCCGCCAGCTCCTGCTGGCGCTCGTCGAGCGCCTTCTTGGCGGCGTCGATTTCGGCGTAGTCCAGCGCGATCACGTCGGAGCCGTCGGCGACGAGCGCCGCCGCGCCGGTGCCGCCCGGTCGCCCGACTTCCGAGGTGTTCTCCTTCGGTCCGTGCTGTTCCTGCTGCTCGCGCCGGTGCTCCACCCGCAGCTGCCGCCGTGCGTCGGCTTCGTCGCGCACTGTCGCCATTGAGGTCCTTCCCTCGCCACCCAGGCGTCCATCCTGGCCAATGCGCGCCGCGATGAGAAGGGAGACCCACCCGGCTGCACGGGTGGACACGAAGACTGCACGGGCGGATAGGGCAGGATGTCCGAATGATCCTCCGCCGCGCTTCCGGAGCCGTGCTCGCCGCCCTCACCGGGCTCCTCGTGCTCGCCGGGCCCGCCTCGGCCCACACCGAGCTCGAGTCCAGCTCACCCGCCGAAGGGGCGTCCGTCGCGACGGCCCCGACGCAGATCCGGCTGACCTTCGGCGAGCCCGTGAAGCTGCCGCCGGAGCCGGTCGAGGTCACCGGCCGCGACGGCAGCACCTGGAAGGCCGGCCCCGCGACGGTGGACGGCACGGTCGTGACCGTGCCGGTGACCCCGGCCGGCCCGGCGCAGGACTACACGGTGTCCTGGAAGGTGGTCGCGAAGGACGGTGACAACGTCGCCGGCACCGTCCACTTCACCCTCACGGCCGCGGTGGCCGCGGCCGCGCCGGAGACGTCCGCGGTGGCGCAGACCACCGCCCCCAGCACCCCGGCGCCCGCCGGCGTCGACGCGGTGGGCATTCCCACCTGGATCTGGGTCCTGGTCGCGGTCGCCGGCCTGCTCGCGGTGATCGTCGTCGGCATCCGTCAGCTCCGGGGACGGCGCTAGGCGGTGTCCTGTGAGTCTGCTCGATGGGCTTCGTGATCCAGGTGGTTCCTGGCGGTGCGGGCGGAGCACCCTCGTACTGGGCCGTACTCGGGTGATCCGCCCGTGCCGCCAGGGGCCGCCTGGGCGCGAAGACCGCGAGCTTGACTTGCAGGACACCGCCTAGTCCTGCGGGACAGTGACGACCCACCGTTCGGGGCGGCGCCGCAGGTAACCCCACCAGTACAGCGCCGACACCACCAGCACCCCGGCCGTGATGCCGAGGTCGAGCGCGCTCTGCTCGACCAGGACGTAGGCCAGCGCCGCGACGGCGAGCACCGGCACGACCGGCCACGCCGGCATCCGCCACACGTGCGGTTTCCGGTGCGCGGCCCGGCGCGCCCGCAGCGCCGCGGCCGCGACGCTGAGGTACAGCGCGACGACGGCGACCCCGGTGACGCCGCTGAGCGTGTCCACCGGCACGAAGCAGAGAACGGCTTCGGACAGCCCGACCACCAGCGTCGCCACCCACGGCGCGCCGAACCGGGCGCTGACCACGCTCATCGCGCGGTTCACCGGCGCCGGCCACGCCTGGTCGCGGGCGGAGGCGTAGAGCACCCGCGAGTTCTGGATGACCATGACGATCACCGCGTTCACGATCGCCGCGGCGATGCACAAGCTGATCGCGGCGCCGAGCGCGGAGCTGCTCCAGCCGGTGACCAGCGCGGTGAGGTCGACGCCGGCGAGCGCGGCGGCGTCCGGCACCGCGAGGGTGATCGCGACGACCGGCACCAGGATGACCAGCGCGCTGATCCCGAGCGTCCAGAACACCGTCCTGGCCACGGTTTTGCGGGGTTCGCGCATTTCCTCGGCGAGGTAGACGGCCGTGCTGAAGCCCTGCACCACGAACAACGCGACGGCGAGCCCGGCCACGACGGCGATCAGCCCGATCGAGCTCGTGCCGAGGCTCGGCTTCAGCAGCACGGCCGGGCTCTGCGTCGTGTGCGTGAAGCCGAGCAGTGACACGACGAAGATCGCGACGATCTCGATGACCAGGAAGATCCCGGTGATCCAGGCGTTGGACCGCAGGTTGAGCAGGCCCATCACGGTGGAGGCCAGCATCACCAGCGCCCCGGCGACCGATGGGCTGATGTCGACGACGGCGGCCAGGTAGTCGGCGACGCCGATCGCGATGATCGGCGGCACGACGAGGATGACGATGAACGACAGCATGAACGTCAGCCAGCCGGCGAACCGGTTCGCCACCGTCGTCACCATGGCGTACTCGCCGCCGGCGCTGGGCACGAGCGTGCCGAGTTCGGAGTAGCAGAAGGCGATCCCGACGCAGAGCAGCACCGCGAGCGCGATGGCGAGCGCGGTGCCGGTGCCGAGGTCGGCGAACAGCGGGGGCACGAGGACGAACAGCGACGACGCCGGCGTCACGCAGCTGAGCGTGAGCAGCGTGCCGCCGCCGACGCCGATGGAGCGCGTGAGGGTGCGTGTCGTCGCCGGAGCGGCGGCAGGGGTGACGGGCGGGGCGGGAGTGCGGGACACGGGCGTTCCCTCCGGCCGGGGGCAAGGTGCGACGGATGGAACAGCACCGATTCGGTGTTGTCAACGCGCTGAAGACGACTAAATCCGTCGTTTGTGTTGGCCAGCGTCTTCGTATTTAGTGACATTCCGTGACGTCTGCGCCGGGTTTGCCCTGTGTCGCCCGCGTCCGGGATGATCCGGGAGTGAGCAGCCAGGACACCCCCAGCCGGCCCGCGCCGCCGGTGCTCGACGACATCTCGCGGCAGATCATCGCGCAGCTGCAGGAGGACGGCCGGCGCGCGTACGCGACGATCGGCAAGGCGGTCGGCCTGTCGGAGGCCGCGGTCCGGCAGCGGGTCCAGCGGCTGTCGGACTCCGGCGTCATCCAGATCGTCGCCGTCTCGGATCCGTTGCAGGTCGGGCTGTTCCGGCAGGCGATGATCGCGATCACCGTCGAGGGGCCGCTCGAGCCGGTCGGCGACGCACTGGCCGAAATGGACGAAATCGCGTACGTGATCCTCTGCGCCGGGCGCTACGACCTGCTGTGCGAGGCGGTCTGCGCGGACGACGAGGCGCTGCTGGAGCTGATCTCGACGCGGATCCGCGCACTGCCCGGCGTCCGGCACGCCGAGGCGATGGTCTACCTCAAGCTGCGGAAGCAGACCTACCAGTGGGGGACTCGCTGAGGGTGACGACTAAATCCGAAGCTGTCGCCGCTAGGTTGACCATGGATTAGTCGTCCAAGTTCGGCTGTACGACTGAATCGCTTGCCTTGTGTGGTCGAGGCGTGCGATAACCGAGGCATGACCAACACCGCCGCCGGCCTCGCGCAGTCCGCTCGCAGCAACCTCTGGATGCACTTCACCCGCCACTCCGCCTACGACGAGACCGACGTGCCGGTGATCGTCCGCGGCGAAGGCCCCTACATCTGGGACGCCCGCGGAAAGCGCTACCTGGACGGGCTCGCCGGCCTGTTCGCGGTCCAGGTCGGTCACGGCCGCGAGGAGCTCGCCGAGGCCGCGGCGCGGCAGACGAAGCAGCTCGCGTACTTCCCGCTGTGGGGGCACGCGCACCCGACGGCGATCGAGCTGGCGTCGCGGCTCGCGGCCGCGTCGCCGGGCGACCTGAACCGGGTGTTCTTCACCGTCAGCGGCGGCGAGTCCGTCGAAACGGCGTGGAAACTGGCCAAGCAGTACTTCAAGCTCGTCGGGAAACCGACGAAGCACAAGGTGATCAGCCGCGCGCTGGCCTACCACGGCACGTCGCAGGGCGCGCTGTCGATCACCGGCATTCCCGGCGCGAAGGCGGACTTCGAGCCGCTGGTGCCGAGCACGCTGCGCGTCCCGAACACGAACTTCTACCGCGCGCCCGAGCACGCCGACGACTACGAGGCCTACGGGCGCTGGGCCGCCGACCAGATCGAGCAGGCCATCGAGTTCGAGGGCGCGGACACGGTCGCGGCGGTGTTCCTCGAGCCGGTGCAGAACACGGGCGGCTGCTTCGTGCCGCCGCCGGGGTACTTCGCTCGGGTGCGGGAGATTTGCGACCGTCACGACGTACTGCTGGTGTCGGACGAGGTGATCTGCGCGTTCGGCCGGGTCGGCCACGACTTCGCGGCCAAGCGGTACGGCTACCAGCCGGACATCATCACGACGGCGAAGGGGCTGACGTCCGGGTACGCGCCACTGGGCGCGGTGCTGGCTTCGGAGCGGCTGATGGAGCCGTTCACGCGTGGCGCCACGACGTTCATGCACGGGTCGACCTACGGCGGGCACCCGGTTTCGTGCGCGGTCGCGCTGGCGAACCTGGACCTGATGGAGCGTGAAGGCCTCTACGACCACGTGCTGTCCCGAGAGGACGCGTTCCGGTCCACTTTGGACAAGCTGACGGACCTCCCGATCGTCGGGGACGTCCGCGGGGCCGGGTTCTTCTACGGGATCGAGCTGGTGAAGGACAAGGTGACCAAGGAGACCTTCAGCGCAGCCGAATCGGAGCGGGTGCTGCGGGGCTTCCTGTCGGACGCGCTGTTCGAGGCGGGGCTGTACTGCCGGGCCGACGACCGCGCCGAGCCGGTGGTGCAGCTGTCACCGCCGTTGATCTGCGACCAGCGCGAGTTCGACGAGATGGAGCAGATCCTCCGCGACACGCTGACCCAGGCATGGAAGATGCTGTAGCGCGGCCCTCGGCCCCCCGAAATCCAGCTTAGCGGAGGGGACCGACAGTTCCGGTTCGTTCGTGGCCGGCTCTCAAGCGCCCCAATGTGGCCTTCGGTGCGTCAGACGCACCGAAGGCCACATTGGGTGCGTCAGACGCAACCAAGGCCACATTGGGGCGCATGGGGCCGGGAACCACGGATGCCGGACAGTTCGGGTGTCGCCGCGGTGGATCGGGTTGGTGTTGTGGCCCGAAAGGGCGGGGAACTTCCCGTTCCCCGCCGCCGCCCGGGTTTCTGAGTACCGTTGAGCGCAGGGGGACCGGGGGGAGCGGCCGGTGACCGGCCCGCCGTGTCGTGCCGACCGGTCGCGTCCGGGAGGAGACCCGATGATCACGGACACTCCGCGCCTGCCGTTCGAGCGGCCGAACGTCCTCGAGATCGCTCCGCTGTTCGACGTGCTGCGCCGGCAAGGGCCGGTCGTTCCGGTGACCACCCCGGCCGGGGATCCGGCTTGGCTCGTCACCGGGTTCGACGAAGTCCGCGCCGTCTTCACCGATCCGCGGTTCGGGCGCTCGCACCCCGCGCCCGAGGAAGCCTCGACGCTCTCGGACGCCGCCGTGCTGAGCCGGCCGCAGGGGGACCACGAAACCGAGCACCTCGAGCACGCCCGGATGCGGAAGATGCTCGTGCCCGCCTTCTCCGCCAACCGGATCCGGCGGCTCGCCGGGCACGTCCAGGAGCTGGCCGACGGCTGCTACGCCGAGATGGAACACGCGCGGCGCGCCGGAGAGCCCGTCGACCTGCACGAGCTGCTCTCGTTCCCGCTGCCCGTGCTCGTCATCTGCGAGCTACTGGGCGTGCCCTACGAAGACCGCGACACCTTCCGCGTGCTGTCCGAGCGGATGGGCCGGATGGACATCGGCAGCGGCGCCGACGCCGCGCTCGACGAGTTCGCCGCGTACATGGGCCGGCTCGCCGCGGCCAAGCGGCGGGCGCCCGGCCAGGACGTCGTGTCGGACCTGGTGCGGGCGCAGGCCGACGACCCGGCCTTCACCGACGACGACCTCGCGCGCCTGGCCGCCGGCCTGCTGTTCGCCGGGCACGAGACCACCTCCAACCGGATCGACCTCGGCGTCCTCTACCTGCTCACCGACCTCGCCCGGCGCGACGCGCTGGTGGCCGACCCCGAGGGGCGGACCCACGGTGTCGTCGAGGAGATCCTGCGGCTGTCCGCGCCGGGTGGGCTCGGGATCCTGCGGTACGCCCACGACGACGTCGAGCTGGGCGGGGTGAGCGTCGCTCGCGGGGACGCCGTCGTGCTGTCGCTGGCCGCCGCGAACCGGGACTCCGCCGTGTTCCCGCACGCCGGGGAGTTCGACCCCGACCGCAAGCCGAACTCACACTTGTCGTTCGCCTTCGGCGGCTGGTTCTGCATCGGCGCGAGCCTCGCCCGCACCGAGCTGCGCGTCGTGTTCGGCTCGCTGTTCCGGCGGTTCCCGGGGCTGCGGCTGGCCGTCGGCGTCGATGAACTGGAGGTCCGGACGAACCGTGTCACCGGGGGAGTGGACCGCGTGCCCGTCCTCTGGTAGACGTGAGCGGCCGCGACGGGAGGAAAACGTGACCCTGTGGGACAGGCTCGGGATGGACGACAAGCTCGTCAAGGTGCTCAAGGAAATCCCGCCCGGGCCCGACGCGCCGGAGTTCGGCCCGGCCTACGTGACGATCCACCAGCTCGCCGTCGAGCTGGACCAGCGGTTCCCCGAGGTGCGCAAGCAGCTGGACGTGCCGCTGGGCGGCGGGGCGACCCGGCACGCCGGCCTGGTCGAGCTGCTGGGCAAGGAGCTGGTCGACAAGATCAAGCGCTACGGCGACGTCTACCCGATCGAAGCGGCGCAGCTGTCGTCCGTCCGGTTCCGCGAGCTGCGGCTCAAGGGCCCCGGCGGGCGTGACCTGGTGGGCGCCTCCCGCACCGACCTGCCGTTGATCCGCCTGCGGCCCAAGGACTGACGTGGAGCTCGCCCTGCCGGTCCGCGTTCTGGTGGCCGAACGCGACCCGGCTGTCCGGACGCGCCTGGCGGACCTGCTCGGTGAGGCGGACGGCATCGAGGTGGTCGGCTCGGCCGGCGACGCCGCGGCGGCCCGCACCACCCTCCGCCGCCGGCTGCCGGACGTCGTGCTGCTGGACCCGCGCCTGGCCCCGCTGGGCCCGGTCTTCCGCCGGCCGGCGGTGCTCGTGCTGGCGACGTTCGATTCGGAGGCCGGGATCCTCCGCGCCCTGCGTGACGGGGCGGCGGGGTTCGTGCTGCGCTCGGCCCGCCGCAACGAGCTGATCAAGGTGGTCCGCCTGGCCGCCGACGGGCACGTGGTCCTCTCCCCGGACGCCTCCCGCCGCCTGGTCTCGGCGGCGACGGTGCTCTCCGGCCCCCGCGACGAGCGGCTGGCCCGGGTCGACCGGCTCTCGACCCGGGAGCGCGAGGTGCTGGTGCTCGTCGGCCAGGCGTTGACCAACGCGGAAATCGCGGCGCGGCTGGAGCTGGCGGAGCCGGTGGTCCGGACCTTGGTGGCGCAGGTGGTCCGCAAGCTGGAGTGCACGCACCGGACCGACGCCGGGCTGCTGGCCTACGAGCGAGGCCTGTGCCGGCCAGGCTGAGCGCCGGAACGTGGTGGATGACTCAGTCCTGTCGCCCGGCGACGGGACTGAGCCATCCACCACAGGACCCTCAGAAGCCGGTCAGGCCGAGAGGCGTGCCCACCCCGGTCGGGGCGTCATAGCCGGCCCCGGCAACACACAAGTAGTCACCCCCGCACTTCTTGCCCGCTCCCGCCGCGTCGTTGGTGCCCGTCGTGACATCGGTGAACGCACTCGCGTACAAACCCGCCGGCTGCGTCGTGCCGGCGTGGCCCGACCGGCCGACCAGCCCCGCGACGAATGGCGCCGACGCGCTCGTGCCGTTCGCCGGGAGCCAGCCGCCCGCGTCCGCGTAGTGGATCGCGATGTTCTCGGCCGCCGACGCGATGTCGGCCACCGTGCGCTTGCCGCAGTGGGTGTCGTGCTGCCAGGCCGGCTTCGCGATGTAGGCCGAGCAGCCGCTGCCGCCGTACTGCCACGCCGACTCCGTCCAGCCCCGGGCCGACGCCGGGTCCCGGGCCAGTGTCGTCCCGCCCACCGCGATCGTGGACGCCAGCACCGCCGGGTAGTTCGCCGCCGTGAAGCCCGCGTCGCCCGACGAAGCCACCACTGTCACGCCCGCGTGCTGGTAGTGGCTCGCGTACGCCAGCGGCGCGCCGCCTTCCCGGGCGCCGTAGCTGTTCGACACCACCTTGGCGCCCAGCCGGACCGCCGTGTCCTCCGTCTCCGCCAGGTCGGCGAATCCGGGTGTGTTGCCCTCGACCACCACGATCGAGCACGACGGACACGCCGCCGACACCATCGAGACGTCCAAAGTGGACTCCATCGCCCAGCCGAAGCTCGCGGCGGGCAGCGGACCGGCGAGACCCTGCTGGTTCACCTTCGTGAAACAGCCGTTCGCGGTGGTGCACGGCGGCAGGCCGTACTGCGTCCGGTACGCCGCGAGGTCGGCTTCCAGGTTCGGGGCGTCGTAGGCGATCGAGATGCCGACGACGGTGCCGGGACCCGCGTCGGCGGGCAGCCGGTACGCCGACGCCAGGTCGTCGGCACCCCAGCCGTCCGGGCCGTCGGCCAACGCGCGCACCGGGGTGTACGTGGTGAGGCAGTGCGCCACGCCGGCCCGCTCGGGACACGCCGCGCGGGGACCGGGGTCCGCGGACGCGGCAGGCGCCAGCGCGACGACGAGGACGGCGCTCAGCACGCCGATGATCGATCTGTGCACAGTGGACCTTCCCCTCAGGACGGGTAGACGTGGTAGGCGGCGGTGATCGTCTCGGAGACGGTCGCCCCCGCGGCGTCGGCAGCCGTGACGCGCAGCGAGACGTCCCCACCGCGGAACGATTCGGGCACCGCGGTGAACTCCGCGTGGAAGACGCCGTCGCCGCGCGGGGTCACCGTCGCGTCGTGCCAGGTCGTGCCGTCGAGCGAGTACTGGGCCGTCGCGCCGGTGACGGGCGAGGCCGCGCTCTGCTGCAGGTGCCCGACCGTGAGGTCGAAGCCCTGCGGCCCGGCCACCGTGGACCCGTCCGGACGCAGCCCGCCGACGGCGTACCCGAGAGTCAGCATCGGCTCGGCCCCGCAGGACCGGTCTACCCCTTCGCGCTGGCGCACGCACACCAGCGCCGCCGGGAGCGTGCTGCCCTCGACGTGCTGCGACGGCCACGTCCACTCGGTGTGGGTCGCGGTGCTCTGGTGGTACATCGGCCCGGTGCGCCCGGCATCGACGGTCAGCCCCAGCGTCGACGGCCCGGGTGCCACCGCCTGCTCCAGCGTGAGCTCCGTGACCCCGGCCGGGCTCTCTTCGGCGATCGTGGTGCCGTCCTGGGTCAGCGTGTAGTGCCCGGTGATGGTGTCGCGGGCCTCACCGTAGAGACCGAAGCCGGTGTGCCCCGGCTCGTTGTCGCTGAACGGCGTGATCGACACCCGCAGCAGGTCACCGGCCCGCGTGGCGGCCGGCTGCATGGGCGCGGTGCCGTCGTCGAGCGGCAGCAGCGCCACGCCGCCGACCGGGTGGAGCGGGAACTTGTTCCAGTCCTCGGTGACCGCCGACCCGCCGCGGTAGACGTGGAAGGCCTCGTACTGCCCGCCGGCCCAGCCGGGGAACTGCGAGGACGGGAGGTACTTCGAGAACCCGCCGAACCACCGCAGGTCCGGCGCGGCCGAGACGTACTCCACCTGCCGGCGCGGCAGCTGGATCGGGTGCGACACGCGACCGCCGCTGTCCTCGAAGGAGAACATCCCGCTGCGCTGCCGCAACCCCAGCGACGCGTACTCGCTGAAGTACGTCGAGTCCACCGCGGCGACGTCGTTCGCCGTGATCACGTACCGCTGGCGGGGGATCGTGCCGGTGCTCGCCTTCTGCAGCACGTACTCGTACGGCGTGCCCGGCCCCGGCGGGGACACGAGCCGGCTGTACGGGTAGGTCTGCAGCGCGCCCGTCCGCACCGGGACGGCCGTCGGCGACACCGCGATCGGCACGCCGGGCCCGGCGTCGAAGTCGACGAGCAGCGCCGGGCCGGTCTTCGCCGCGCGGCGGAACAGGAACCCGGTGTCGTCGAGCAGCGCCGGCCGCGGGGTCACCCAGGTCAGCTTGCTCGACGCGCGGGACGCGTCGACGCGGACGGTCTTGTCCGCCTTGACCGCGAACTCGGGCTGCGCGCTGAAGCGCACCTCGGTCGGGTTGCCGTCGGCGTCGGCCGTCCAGAACAGGCCGAGCGCGCTGTAGTTCCCGTCCGGCGCGCTGAACTTCGCCGTGCCGCCGGCGAAGTAGTTCAGGCTTTCGTTGGGGTCCAGCAGGTTCCCGTCGTCGGTGTTGTACAGGAACGCGACGCCGGTGTCGGCCGGCCGGCCGGCGATGTCGGTGGCGTCGACCGACACGGTGCGCATCACCGAGCGGGGCTGCGCGGCCCGCCGCGCCGGTGTCCCCGAGAGCGCGAAAGTCTTCCCCCCGGCGAAGAGCCCCTGACCCCCGAAGCGGCCCTTCGCGTTGTCTTCCTTGAACTGCTTCGCCAGGGCGGCGCCGAACCTCGCCGGGTCGACCGGGGCGGCCGCGCCGGCCAGGAGCGCCTTGACGTCGAACAGGCCCAGGTCCAGCCCGCGCCCCAGGTAGGGGAGCGCGGTGGCGGGTACCTCGTAGTCGCGGTCGCCGAGGCGCAGGTGCACCAGCGCCCGCGCCATGCCCTTCTCCGCGGCCGGCCGGACGTCGTAGAGGAACCGGCCGTCGGCCGTGGTCCGGACGGCGATCCGTTCGCCCGTGGGCAGCGTGACGCCCTCTGGCGCGGCCGCGGCGGCCGCGGCCGGGGGAGTCAGCACCGCGGCTCCCGCGAGCAGCACCGCGAACACCGAAAGTCTTCTTCGCACTGGCACCTCCGTGTGGTGGTTGATCACCACTACCGACGGGCCAGGCGCCGGAGTCGTTGAGCCCGGCGCGCGATCTTTGGGTAATTACCCTGATCGGCTCAACAACGGACAGTCAGGAGTGCGCGACCGGAACCGGGCGCGCGACACCGAAACCGCCGTACGGCCCGGCTTTCGCGCGCTTGCGGACCTCGTCGAAGTGCCGATGCACGGCTTCCGCGGCGGCGTCGGCGTCCCGCGTCAGGAGTGCGTCGACGATGGCCTGGTGCCGCTTCGCGGTGGCCGTCGGTGAGCCGGCCGGCCCGCCGAGCTCGCTCTCGGCGATCCGGTAGACGTCCCAGAACAGGCCGGTGAGCTCGCGCGCGAGGTCGAACCCGGCCTCGGCGCAGATGAGGTCGTGGAACTCGCGGTCGGCCTCCGCCGCGTCGGGCCCCTTGCGCTTCATCCGCGCGACGCACGCCTGCAGGTCTTCGATGAGGCCGGGCCGGTGGTCGGTGGCGACGCGCCGGGTCAGCTCGGTCTCGAGCATCTCCCGCACCTCCAGGAGGTCGCGCAGCCGGCCGACGTCGGTCGCGCCGCGGGCGCGGGTGCGGAAGAGCAGCCACGTCTGCAGCGACTCCGAGCCGGCCGAGCCGACGAACGTGCCGTAGCCGTGGCGGATCTCGACGATGCCCAGCGCCTGCAGCGCCTTGATGGCTTCGCGGATGGAGTTGCGGCTGACGCCGATGTCGTCCATCAGGCTCAGCTCGGTGGGCATGGGCGCGCCCGGCGGGAGCTCCCGCTCGACGATCAGGTCGATGATGCGCTTGGTGATCTCTTCGCTGCGCTGCGGACGGGCCACTGCTGTCCTCCCCGGATGCGTCGTGAGAGGACATCCTACGTCATACGTCCAGAAGGGTTGACCAGCACGCGAAGCCATCCTAGGCTCACGCCGGTCATAGGACGTCCCATGTCCTACCGTTCGGAGCCAGCCGGAGACACCGATGTCCCAGAGCCCGTCGCTCAGCCGCCGCCAGTTGCTGCGCTACACCACCTTCGCCGGGGCGGCCATGGCGTTCCCGACCGTGCTCGCCGCGTGCGGCGGGCCGTCGTCCACCAACAAGACCGGCAGCTCGGCGGGCTCGCTGACCGCCGTGATCGGCTACGGCAACAACCAGTCGTGGGACCCGCTGCAGACCGCGTCCGCGTTCTCGATGGCCGCGATCCTGCACTGCTACGAGTCCCTCGTGGAGGGTGACCCGGTCACCCGCGCGCCGTTCCCGGGCCTGGCGAAAGCGCTACCCGACGCGAGCGGCACCAGCCTGAAGTTCGACCTCCGCGACGGCGCGAAGTGGCACGACGGTCAGCCGGTGGTCGCCGACGACGTCGTCTTCACCTACGCGCGGGCGCTGGACGAGAAGGAAAACGTCCTCATCCACAGCTTCTTCTCCACCTGGCTGAAGGAAGTCCGCAAGACCGGCGAGCGTTCGGTCGAGTTCGTGCTCAAGTTCCCCTTCCCGTACGCGCTGCAGCGGATCCAGTGCTGCAAGATCCTCCCGAAGCACGTCTACGAGGGCAAGTGGGCCGACGCCGCGGCGGGCAAGGTCGTCGGGTCCGGCCCGTACAAGGTCGTCGAGCAGGCGCCGCTGAGCCACACCGGCTTCGAGAAGTTCGCGGACTACAACGGCCCGCGCCCGGCCGCCTACGACAAGATGCTGTGGAAGTCCATCGTGGACTCCGCCCCGCGCGTCGCCGCCATCTCCGGCGCCAAGCCCGACGCGCAGATCGCCGAGAACATCCCGGCGGCCAACGCCGAGCAGCTGCGCAAGGCCGGCCGCACGGTCGAGTTCGCCGACGGCGGCAACAACCTCTTCCTGCTCTTCAACACCGCGCACGCGCCGTTCGACAAGAACCTCGTGCGCCAGGCACTGCACTACGCCATCGACAAGAACAAGATGATCGAGATCGGCCTGAAGGGCGCCGGCTCGCCCGGGACGTCGTTCATCAACCCGAAGCTCCCGTCGTCGCAGCCCGCGTCGCAGGACTTCGCCTACAACCCCGAAAAGGCGAAACAGCTGCTGCAGCAGGCCGGCGTCAGCGGCCTCAAAGTCACGCTGTCCACGACGAACACCTCGCTGGTCGCCGACTGCGTCAAGGTGATCAAGGAGGGCTGGGACGCGATCGGCGTCCAGACCACTTTGGACTCCCAGGACACCAAGGCGCTGTTTTCCAAGCTGGACGCGGGCACCGACTTCCAGGTCGTCGCCACGACCAACAACCCCATGCAGTTCGGCAACGACCCCGACCTGCTCATCCGCTACTACTACGACGCGAAGTCGCTCCTCACGAGCAAGTACGCCCGCTTCACCGGCCCGGACGCGCAGGCGCTGCTCGCGCTGCAGGACCAGGCCGCGGCCGAAACCGACGAGGGCAAGCGGACCGCGTTGAACAAGCAGCTGCTCGACCGGATCTCCGAGCAGGCCGTGATCTACCCGGTCGTGTTCACCCAGCTCGGCACGGCGTGGGACCCGAAGGCGATTTCCGGCGTGCGTGCCCAGGGTTACCCGGGCATCTACCTGAACCAGGCGAAGCCGGTCTAAGAGGAGAACCCGTGGCCGTCGTCGTGCGGATGCTGCTGAGCCGCATCCTCGCCCTGATCCCGCTGCTGCTCGGCGTGATCCTGTTCGTGTTCATCGTGATGCGGTTCGCGCCGACCGACCCGGCGCTCGCCGCGTTCGACGGCGCGAACGCCACCGCCGAGCAGCTGCAGCAGTTCCGGCTCGAGAACGGGCTGCTGGACCCGTTGCCGCTGCAGTACGTCCACTTCGTCTGGCACCTGGTCCAGGGTGACTGGGGCACCAGCGTGATCACCAAGCAGCCGGTCGGCGAGACCATCGCCACCGCGTTGCCGCTGACCGTGCAGCTGACCCTGCTCGGGCTGGTCATCGCGCTGGTGACGTCCCTGGTCCTCGGCGTGACGTCGGCGCTGTTCCGCGACCGCTGGCCGGACAAGGCGATCCGGATCGTCACCCTGGCCGGGGTCGCCGCGCCGGCGTTCTGGGTCGCGCTGCTGCTGGTGCAGTGGCTGGCCGTCGGCCAGGGCCTGTTCCCGACCAGCGGGTACGTCAGCCCGGCCGACTCCTTCGGCGGCTGGCTGAACTCGCTGACGCTGCCCGCGGTCGCCCTGGCGCTGCCGGTGGCCGCGCAGCTGACCCGGGTGATCCGGACGTCGATGGTCGAAGAGCTGGACAAGGACTACGTCCGCACCGCGCGCGGCGGCGGCCTGCCGCCGGTGGTCGTGGTCGGGCGCAACGTGCTGCGCAACGCGCTCGTCACCCCGCTGACCGTGCTCGGCCTGCGGGTCGGCTACCTGCTGGGCGGCGCCGTCGTCATCGAGACGATGTTCGCGCTGCCGGGGATGGGGCAGAACATGATCCAGGCCGTCAAGGACGGCGACACGGCCAAGGTGCAGGGCTTCGTGATCACCATCGCGATCGGGTTCGTCCTGGTCAACCTGATCGTCGACGTCCTGTACCTGATCGCCAACCCGCGCCTGCGGAGCCACGCGTGAGGCGCCTGCGCGGGTCGTGGCCCGCTCTCGCGATCCTCGGCGTGCTGGTGCTGGTCGCCATCGTCGGCACGCTCGTGGCCACGCACAACCCGGACGCGCTGAGCACCGACACCGGCGGCCCGAGCGGCGAGCACTGGTTCGGCACCGACACCTCCGGACGCGACATCTTCTCCCGGCTCGTCGCCGGCACGCGCTGGTCGCTGGCCATCGGCCTGGGGGCGGTGGCGCTCGCGCTCGTGTCGGGGGCGGTGATCGGGTCGTTCGCCGCGACCTCGCACCGCCGGGTGGACGCGGTGATCATGCGCGTGCTCGACGTCATCATGGCCTTCCCCGGTATCGCGCTGGCCGCGGTGCTGGTGGCGGTGTTCGGGCACGGGATCCTGGTGCTGATCCTCGCCATCGGGTTCCTGAACATGCCGCCGGTGGCCCGGGTGATCCGGGCGAACGTGCTCGCGCAGTACGGCGAGGACTACGTCGCCGCGGAACGGGTCATCGGCGCACGGCGGTTCTTCGTGCTGACCCGCCACGTCGCGATCAACTGCGCCGCCCCGATCCTGGTCTACTGCACGGTGACGGTGGCCGACGCGATCGTCTTCGAGGCGTCGCTGTCGTTCATCGGCGCCGGCATCCAGCCCCCGGACCCGTCGTGGGGCTCGGTGCTCTCCGACGGCAAGGACATGGTGCTCACCGGCGGCTGGTGGGCGACGTTGTTCCCCGGCCTGCTCATCCTGATCACCGTGCTGGCGCTGAACATCCTGTCGGAGCGCATCTCCGATGCCTGGGCGGCGCCCTCGGCCCGCGCGGTCAAGGCGGCCGAAGTCGCGAAGGCCGTCGAAGCCCGCGACGACGCCGACACCGCGCCGGTCCTGCCGATCGCCGGCCTGCGGGAGGCGGGGGAGCGGCTGGCCCGCACCGCCCGGTCCCTCGACCACCGCGAGACGGTCCTGGAGGTCGACCGGCTGAGGATCGCCTTCCCCGGCCGCCACGAGGGCGTCGACGTCGTCGACGGCGTCTCGTTCAGCGTCCGCGCCGGTGAAGTGCTCGGCCTGATCGGCGAATCCGGCTGCGGCAAGACGCTCACCGCGTTGGCCATCCTCGGTCTGGAGCCGGCGGGCGCCCAGGTGTCCGGCCAGATCCGGTTCGCCCAGCGCGACCTGCTCGCGTTGCGCGCGAGTGAGCGGCGGCGGCACCTCGGCCACGACATCGCGATGATCTACCAGGACGCGCTCAGCTCGCTCAACCCGGCGATGACCATCAACGCCCAGCTCAAGCAGTTCACCCGCCGCGGCGGCACCCGCACCCCGGCGGAGCTGCTCGAGCTGGTCAACCTCGACCCGGAACGCATGCTGCGGTCCTACCCGCACGAGCTGTCCGGCGGGCAGCGCCAGCGCGTGCTGATCGCGATGGCGCTCTCGCGGGACCCGAAGCTGATCGTCGCCGACGAGCCGACAACCGCCCTCGACGTCACCGTGCAGGCCCAGATCATGGCGCTGTTGCTGCGGCTGCAGGAGGAGCTGGGTTTCGCGCTCATCCTCGTCTCGCACGACCTCGCGCTGGTGTCCGAGATCGCCGACCGCGTCGTCGTGATGTACGGCGGCCAGGTCGCGGAGCTGGGCACCACCGCCGAGGTCGTCGGCTCGCCGCGGCACCACTACACCCGCGGGCTCCTCAGTGCGGTGCTGTCGCTGGAAGAGAACGAAGCCCGCCTGACGCAGATCAAGGGCGTCGTCCCGGCACCGGCCGAGTTCCCGGCGGGCTGCCGGTTCGCCGACCGCTGCCCCGCCGCACGCGCCAAGTGCCACGACGAAACCCCGGTCCGCTTCGGCGAACCGGTCGACCACCTGGTCGCCTGCCACTTCCCGGCGGTCGACATCGCGCGTGAGAAGGAGGCGACGGCGTGAACCTCCTCGAGGTCGACGGCGTCCACGTCGTCCACAAGATCCGCGGCCGCGGCCTGTTCGGGCACCAGCAGGTGTACGCCCTGACCGACGCCCACCTGGTCGTGAACCCGGGCGAGACGATCGGCGTCGTCGGCGAGTCCGGCTGCGGGAAGTCCACCCTGGCCAAGGTGATCGTCGGGCTGCAGCGCCCGACCGCCGGGTCCGTGCGGTTCCGCGGCGAACCCTTGGCGTCGGGACGCGAGGTCGGCATGGTCTTCCAGGACCCGTCGACCGCGCTGAACCGGCGGCTCGCCGTCGCCAAGATCATCCGCGACCCCCTGGACGTCCACCACGTCGGGACGCCGGCCGAGCGCGACGACCGCGTCCGCGAGCTGATGTCGCTGGTCGGGCTGCCGACCAGCGTCGCCGACGCGGTGCCGGGCCAGCTCTCCGGCGGTCAGCGCCAGCGCGTCGCCATCGCGCGGGCACTGGCCCTGCGGCCCGCGCTGCTGGTCGCCGACGAACCGACGTCCGCCCTGGACGTCTCGGTCCGCGCCCAGATCCTCAACCTGCTGCTCGACCTGCGCGAACAGCTGGAACTGGCGATGGTGTTCGTCTCCCACGACATCCAGACCGTGTCGAAGATGAGCGACCGGATCATCACGATGTACCTGGGCCGGATCGTCGAAGAGGCTCCGGTGGGGGCGCGGGCCCGCCACCCCTACACGCGGGCGCTGTTCTCCGCGACACCGAGCCTGCTGCACCCGGTCGAGCCGATCGTGCTCACCGGCCCGGTGCCCTCGGCGACCAACCCGCCGAGCGGCTGCCCGTTCCGCACCCGCTGTCCGAAGGCCACCGACGAGTGCGCGGCCGAGCTGCCGCCCCTCGCCGCGGCCGAGGGCGGGCACACCTACCGCTGCATCCACCCCGAGATCCCCACCGAAGTGAGCGCCTGATGCCGAAGTTCGCCGGAATCGTCCCCCCGCTGTGCACGCCGTTCAACGACGACTTCAGCGTGGACACCGACTCGCTGCGGCGGCACGTCGAAGTCCAGCTCGACGCCGGCGTGCACGGCGTCTTCGTCCTCGGCTCCTCCAGCGAGGTCGCGTTCCTGCCCGACGCGCAGCGGCGCGTGGTCGTCGAAACGACCGTCGACCAGGTCGCCGGGCGCGTCCCGGTGCTCGTCGGCTGTATCGACATGACGACTCTGCGGGTCGCCGAGCACATCAAGGCCGCCGAAGCCGCCGGGGCCGACGCCGTCGTCGTCACCGCGCCGTACTACACGCGGACGCACGTGGCCGAGATCGACCGGCACTTCCGGCTGTTGCGTGACCGCACGTCGCTGCCGATCGTGGCCTACGACATCCCGGTCGCGGTGCACACGAAGCTCGACGGCGGCATGGTCCTCGACCTGGCCGCCGACGGCGTCCTCGCCGCACTGAAGGACTCCAGCGGCGACGAGGCGTCCTTCCGCGCGGTGCTGCTGGGCAAGCGCGACCGCGGCCTCGACGACTTCGCCGTGTTCACCGGCTCGGAGCTGGTGGTCGACGCCGCGCTGGCGATGGGCGCCGACGGCGCGGTGCCGGGCCTCGGCAACGTCGACCCGGTCGGGTACGTGCTCATCCACGACCACTTCAAGTCCGGCAACCTGGCCGCGGCCCGCCGGGAGCAGGAACGCCTGATGAAGCTGTTCTCGATCACGGCCGTCGCGCCGCCGAGCCGGATGGGCCGCGGCTCGGCCGGGCTCGGCGCCTTCAAGGCCGCGATGAAGATGCGCGGGTTCATCGACAACGCTGTCATGGCGCCCCCGCAGCTGCCGCTGGACGACGAGGAGCTGCTGCGGATCAAGGAAAAGCTCGCCGAAGCGGGCCTGCTCTGATGATCCGCTACGGCGCCGACTACAACCCCGAGCACTGGTCCGAAGAGGTCCGCCGCGAGGACCTGAAGCTGATGGCCGAAGCGGGCGTCACGATGGTGACGGCCGGGATCTACTCGTGGGCGGCCGTCGAACCGCGGCCGGGGGAGTACGACTTCGGGTGGTTCGACGACGTCATGAACGGCCTCGCGGGGGCCGGTGTCCAGGTGTGCCTGGCGACGATGACCGCGTCACCGCCGGCCTGGCTGTCCCACGCGCACCCGGAGATCCTGCCGGTGCGCGCCGACGGCGTCCGGCTCTCACCCGGGGCGCGCCAGCAGTTCTGCCCGTCGAGCCCGGTCTACCGGGCCCACGCCGAACGGCTGGTCACGGAGCTCGCCACGCGGTACGCGGGGCACCCGGCCCTGGCGATGTGGCACATCGGCAACGAGTTCGGCTGCCACATCCGCGCCTGCTACTGCGACGTCTCGGCCGACGACTTCCGCCGGTGGCTACGCGAGCGCTACGGCACGCTGGAAGCGTTGAACACCGCGTGGACCACGACGTTCTGGTCCCAGCACTACTCGTCGTGGGAGGAGATCCTGCCGCCGCGCGTGGCGCCGACGTTCCCGAACCCCGCGCAGCAGCTGGACTTCCACCGGTTCTCCTCCGACGCCGCGCTCGGCTGCTACCTGACCGAGCAGCGGGTGCTGCGCCGCGTCACGCCGGACATCCCGGTGACCACGAACTTCGTCGGGCTGGTGCAGAAAGCCCTCGACTGGCACACCTGGACGCCGCACGAGGACGTCGTCAGCCTCGACTCCTACCCGGACCCGTTCGACCCGCGGGCCCACGTCGAAGCCGCGTTCGCCTACGACCTCGTCCGGTCCACGAAGGACCAGCCGTGGCTGCTGCTGGAGCAGGCGCCGAGCGCGGTGAACTGGCGGCCGCGCAACAGCCCCAAACCCCCGGGCGCGATGCGCCTCGGCAGCTGGCAGGCGATCGCCCAGGGCGCCGACGCCGTCTTGTTCTTCCAGTGGCGGCAGACCAGCGGCGGCGCGGAGAAGTTCCACTCCGCGATGGTCCCGCACGGCGGCCGCGACACCCGGACGTTCCGGGAGACTTCCGCGCTGGGCCAGGAGCTGGCGCGGGTGCCCGAGCTGGCCGGGACAACCGTGCGGGCCGACGTCGCGCTGCTGCACGACTGGCCGAGCTGGTGGGGACTGGAGCTGGACTCGCACCCGGCTCAGCTCGACCAGCTCGAGACGCACCTCGCGCACTACGGGCCGTTGTTCGACGCCAACATCACCTGCGATGTCGTGCATCCTTCGAGGGATCTCTCGCGGTACAAGCTGGTGGTCGTGCCCAACCTGTATCTCCTGGAGCAGGCTTCGGCGGACAACTTGCGTGCCTACGTCGCCGGTGGCGGGCACCTGGTCGTGTCGTACTTCAGCGGCATCGTCGACGGCTGCGACCGCGCGTACCTCGGCGGGCATCCCGCGCCTCTGCGGGAGATCCTCGGCTTGCGGGTGGACGAGTTCTGGCCACTCGACGGTTCCGTTCCGCTCGATTTCGCCGATGGCTCGACGGATACCGGGACCAGCTGGGCCGAGTGGATCGAAACCGAAGGCGCCTCGACGATCGCGACGTTCGCCTCGGGTGAGCTGGCCGGGCGGCCGGCGATCACGCGTCATGCGTTCGGCGACGGTGTCGCCTGGTACGTCGGGACACGGCCGGAGCTGGCTCCGCTGCTCGGCCGTGTGTGCGCGGAAGCCGGGGTGAGGCCGGTGCTCGAGGCCCCGCCGGGTGTGCAGGCGATCGTCCGGCACGGCGAAGAAAGCGCTTACCTCCTGTTGCTCAACCACGGCACCGAGCCGGTCACCGTCGACCTGCCGCAGCCGATGCCGGACCTGCTGACCGACCCGTCGCGGGCCGTCGGTGCGGTGCGGCTCGAACCGCGAGGTGTCGCCGTCCTGAAGGGATGAGAATGCGAACACTGGGGAGCTGGGCCGCGCTGGTGGCCCTGGTGGCGGGCACGCTGCTCGCCGTGAGCCCGGCGCAGGCCGCGCCGCAGCTCGACCAGCAGGTCCTGTTCAAAGCCGCGCAAGATCCGGGCTACAGCTGCTTCCGGATCCCGGCGGTCGTCAAGTCCACCCACGGCACGCTGCTGGCCTTCGCCGAGGGCCGCATCGACAACTGCGGCGACACCGGTGACATCGACCTCGTGCTCAAGCGCTCCACCGACGGCGGCAAGACGTGGTCGCCGCTGCAGGTGGTCAACCGCGGCGGCGGGGACACCCACGGCAACCCGGTGCCCATAGTGGACAGCCGCACCGGCCGGATCGTGCTGATCACGACGTACAACAAGGGCCGCACCGACGACAAGGCGTGCGACGTCCCGTGCCCGCGCTCGCCGCATTCGCAGTACAGCGACGACGACGGCCTGACCTGGTCGGCCCCGGTCGACATCAGCTCGCAGGCGAAGCTGCCGAACTGGGATTCCTGGTACGCGTCCGGGCCGGTGCACGGGATCCAGCTGACGCGCGGCCGGCACGCGGGCCGGCTGGTGTTCGGCGTCAACGCGGAAACCAGCGACGGCACGCATTCGATCGAGAACCACGCCGGGCTGGTCTACAGCGACGACGGCGGGCGCAGCTGGCACGTCGGCGCGGTGAACAGCTATCCGCACCCCGTCGGCGGGACGTACACGCAGAAGCCGTCCGAGGTCACGGTCGTCGAGCTGCCCGACGGCTCGATCTACGCGGGCGGCCGCGAGCAGGGCGGCACCGACATCGGCAACCGCGACTACGCCCTCAGCCGCGACGGCGGCGAGACGTTCACCAGGTCCTTCACCACCATCCCCGACCTGGTGACGCCGATGGTGCAGGGCTCGAGCCTGCGCGTGGGCAACCGCCTGCTGTTCTCCTCGCCGTCCGACACCGACCGGCGGCGCTGGATGATGATCCGCTCGTCCTACGACAACGGGCGCACGTGGGAGAACGCCGAGCAGGGCACGCAGCTCACCACGGACTGGTCGGGCTACTCGGACCTGGTGCGGATCAGCGGCTCGAAGATCGGGCTGATGTACGAAGGCGGCGCGGTCGACGCCCGCGACGAGATCCGCTTCGCCCGCTTCGACGAGTCGTACCTGGGGTGGCACAACTCCGCCGGACCGTCCACACCGGACGCTTCCCGGCACGCGGACGCCCGGGTGCTCGGCGGTGCCTCCCTCGCGGCCGGCCGCTTCGGCGGTGCGTTGACCTTGGACGGCGCCGACGACTACGTGCGCGTGCCGTACGACCCGGCCCAGCCCCCGGGCGACGGCGACCTCACCTGGACCGGCTGGTTCCGGTACGGCGCCACTAAGGGCAATCAGGTCCTGTTCTGGCTGGGCGGCATGGGCACGACCGCGCCGCAGCTGTGGTTGCGCGGCGAGCCGGCCAACCACCGGCTGATCGCGATGATGACGACGGCGGCCGGGAGCGCGTCGATCACGTCCACGCAGGCGTATGACGACCAGGCCTGGCACCACGTGGCGCTGGAACGCACGGGCGGCAAGCTCCTGCTGTGGGTGGACGGCGTCCAGGTCGCCTCCGGCGCGGCGGCGGCCGGGTCGGTCAGCCAGACCGTGTCGTTCCAGCTGCAGCTGGGGCAGCGGCTGGACAACCAGTTCCGCTGGAACGGCTCGTTCGACGAGGTCCGGTTCTACCGCCGGGCGCTCACGACGCCGGAGCTCGACGCGATCCGGACGGGGAACGCGCCGGTGCCGGCGGGCCAGGTGCTGCGCCTGCCGTTCGACCGGCTCCACGCCTGAGCGAGAGGAGGACGACGCCGGCGATGCTCAGCGCACCGCCGGCGGCGTCCACCCAGGTGGGGACCTCGCCCAGCCAGACGTAAGCGATGCCGAGCGCGATCGCGGGCACGAGGTAGAGGGCACCGGTCGCGACGGCGATCGAGTGCCGCGCGACCGCGTAGCCCCAGGCGACGAACCCGGCGGCCGAGGGGAACACGCCGAGGAAGACCACGGCGATCGTCGCCTGCGTGTTTTCGAGGCCGGGCAAGGCTTGCGGGGCGAGCGGCAGCAGGAAGAACGTCCCGGCCCACATGGCGTAGCAGGCGACCTCGAGGCCGGTGTAGCGCTTGAGCAGGGGCTTGCTGCCGAAGTGGTAGACGCCCTGGACGGCCGCGGCGGCGAGGACGACCCACGCCGCGTCCGAGTACGCCAGGCCGCTGCCGGCCGCGATGAGCGTGCTGCCGCCGAGCGCCACGGCGCTGCCGAGGATGCGGGTGGTTGTGAGGCGCTCGCCGAGGAAGGCGGTGGCGAGCAGGACGCTGAACACCGGGGCGACCGAGACGAGCAGGCTCGCGGTGCCGGCGGGCACGTGGACCTCGCCCCAGTTGAGCAGCAGCTGGTAGGCGCTCATCCCGGCGAGCCCGCACACCGCGATCAGGGGCAGGTCCCGGCGGTTCGGCAGCCGGACGCCGAGGAGCGGCGCGGCGAGCAGCAGGACGGCGGAGGCGACGGCGAGCCGGGCGAACGACAGCCCGGCGACGCCGTAGCCGTCGAGGCCGACCTTGATGGCGGGGAACGCGGCCGCCCAGAGGACGACGGTGAGAGCGAGGTTCACCGGTCCATCGTCGGAGTTATACTCGTTAAGTACCAGTTACGGTTTCTTCGTCGATGAGAAAGCCCGACTTCATGTTGGAGCTCCGCCGGCTGCGCATCCTGCACAGCCTCGCCCAGCACGGCACGGTGGCCGCGACGGCGGCGGCACTGCATCTCACCGGGCCGGCCGTCTCGCAGCACCTCGCCGCGCTCGAACGGGAGGCCGGGGTGCCGCTGCTGGAGAAGCGGGGGCGGGTGCTGGTGTTCACGCCGGCGGGCCGCCTGCTGGTCTCACACGCGGAGGTCATCCTCGACGACCTGGCCGCGGCGGAGTCGGCCCTGGCGGAGGTGGCCGAGAACGGCTCGGGGACGGTCCGGGTGGCCGCGTTCGCGTCGGCGGCCCGGCAGTTGATGCCGCGGGTGTGGGCCGGGCCGGTGTCTCTGCGGCTGGCCGTCGAGGAGCCTGGTGCCGCGCTGGAGTCGTTGCGCCGTCAGGACGTCGACGTCGCGGTGGTGCACAGTTATTCGCTGCTGCCCCGAGACATGCCGCCACGTTGCGAAGAACGGCTGCTGCTCGAGGAACCGGTGCTGCTGGCTTCGGCGGTCCGCGAGCGGTCACCGGCGCGGCTGGCCGACTTCGCGGAGCGTCCGTGGCTGGTGCCGACGGCGGAGCTGTCGTGCTACGAAATGATCCAGCGCGCGTGCGGCGCGGCGGGGTTCGTGCCGTCGGTGGTGGCGGAGTCGCCGGATTTCGCGGTGCTGGTGGCCTTGGCGGCGGCGGGTGCCGGGGTGGCGCTGGTGCCCGCGATGGCGTTGCCGACGGGGCCTCCGGGGGTGTACTTGCACCGGCTCGAAGAACCGGTGACCCGCCGGGTGTTCGCGGTGACCCGCCCCGGCGTGGCGCGGCGGCCGGACGTCCGGGCGGTGCTCGACGGGCTGGAGCGCGCGGCGGCGCTGCTAGACCGTCCGGCAGGTTAGCTGCGGCCGTCCACTGGCGTCGCCGTCGCCGGTCAGGCCGATGAAGCCGAACGTCGTCGACGCGCCCGCGTTCAGGTTCGCGTTCCACGCCGCGTTGTCCACCGTCACCGCGTTGCCCGCCACCGCGAGGTTCCCGTTCCACAGGCCCGTGATCCGGTGGCCCGCCGGCAGGGACCAGTGCACCCGCCAGCCCGACAGGTCTTCCGCGCGGTCGTTGCGGACCGTCACCTGGACCTGGTAGCCGCCCGGCCAGGAGTTCGTCACGTCGTAGCGAGCCGCGCAGCCCAAGTCCGCCGGCGTGGTCGAGGTCGGGGGAGACGGAGACGGGACAGCGGAGATCGGCGCCGCCACCGGAGTGCTTCCCGAGGGCACCAGCACCGTCCCGATCGCCACGCCCAGCGCCAGCAGCAGCGCACCGCCCGTGCCGGCCAGGACCAGCCGGCGTCGCGGGCGGCCGACCCGCAGCAGGCGAGTTCCCGTGTGTGCGCGTGGCCGGGGCGGCGGCAGCGGACGGCCGTCCGACACCGCCTCGAACAGCTCCTGGACCTCGGTCATCGCCGGGCGTTGCCCGGGATCGCGCTGCAGCATCCGGCCGAGCACCTCGGTCAGCGGCCCGCGGTGCTTCGGCGGGATCGGCTCCTCGCGGGCGACCCGCAGCAGCAACGCGATCGCGTTGTCGTCGTTCCCGAACGGCGGGGTGCCCTCCAGCGCGCGGTAGAGCGTCGCGCCGAGGGAAAACACGTCGGCCGGGAAGCCCGCGTCGCCGCCGCCCGCCACCTCCGGGGACAGGTAGGCCGGCGTGCCCGCGATGAAGCCGCCGCCCGTCACCGTGCCTTCGCCGGTGGCCCGGGAGATGCCGAAGTCGGCGATCTTGGCGACGCCGGACTCGCCGAGCAGCACGTTGCCGGGCGTGACGTCGCGGTGCACGATGCCTTCGGCGTGCGCCGTCGCCAGCGCCGAAGCGACCTGCAGGCCGATGCGGGTGACCTGGTCGGCGGGCAGCGTCTCGCGGTCGAGGAGCACGTCCGCCAGGCTGCGCGAGGGCAGGTACTCCATGACCAGGTACGGCTCGCCGCCGTGCTCGACGACGTCGTGCACCGTGATCGCGTGCGGGTGCCGCAGCCGCGCCGTCAGCCGGGCCTCCCGCAGGGCACGCTGGGCCGCCTGCTCACCGGCGGCCTGCCCGATCGCCGGGTCGTACCCCAGCTGCTTGACCGCGACGACCCGGTCGAGCCGCTCGTCGCGCGCACGCCAGACGACGCCCATCGCCCCCTGGCCGATCCGGTCGGCCAACCGGTAGCGCCCGGCGATCAGCTCTCCTGCGTCGGTCACGACGACCTCCCGGCCTTCCCCGGAACACACGGATGCGAGCGGCGAACGGTTCGAGCCTAACGGCGAGGCGGGCCGTGGGCACCGCCACGGCCCGCCGGTCGTCACGCGCTCAGCGAGTTCAGCTGCTCCCAGCGCGGCACGTACGGCGCGAAGCGCAGCTTCATCCCGGCCTCGGCCGGGGTCTTGTCGGCCTTGCGCGCGTTGCAGCTGCGGGACGCGCCGCCGCACGCGGCGACGGTGTTGAGCCAGTCGGTGCGTGCGCCGCCGCGGCTCAGGGGCGTCACGTGGTCGATCGTCGTCGCGCGGGCGCCGCAGTACGCGCAGCGGTGGCCGTCGCGGGTCAGCACCCCGCGCCGGGACCAGCGCGGCGGCTGCGTATATCGCCACTTCATGACGACGTACCGCAGCAACCGGACGATCTTCGGGCGCGGGAACAGCCCGTAGGCGAGACCGTCTTCGGCCTCGTGGATCTCGGCGACGTGCCGCACGAGCATGCGGATGGCGTGCGGCACCGAAACCGTCTGCAGCGGCTCGTAGCCGGCGTTGAGGACGAGCACCTTCACGGTGGGCTCCTTTCGTGGATACGCGAAAGCCGCCCGTCGGAGGGTCCGACGGGCGGCTTCTCACCTGGTGCGAGCATCGTCGCCGAGCGGCGTGAGCTGCGTCAATCGTGTTTCAGCGCAGGGGATGCGCCCGGAAGAACCGCCAGATGACCGGGGTCGCGTCGATGACCGTCGGCGTGGCCGAGTCGTTGTTCGGCTTCGTGCTCGGCCAGACGTGGCCCGCGCCCTCGACGCGGTAGTGCTCGAGCGTGCTGTGCCGGTCGCAGCCGAGCCACTTCTGCGCGACGACGCCCTTGACCGGCGTCCACTGCACGGGCTTCGGGAAACAACCGTCCCTTGTGGACCAGCCGGCCAGCCAGTCCGGGATCGACGGCAGGCCCTTGGCCGGGTTGCCGGTGTAGGGGATGGTCGTGTCGGCGGTGCCGTGGAAGTCGAGGATCGGCGCCGGCCGGCTCGGGTTGCACGCGCCGCCTTGCGGGTAGAACGCGCCCGACACCGGGGCGAACGCCGCGATCCGGCCGGGCAGGCGGCACGCCAGCAGCCCGACGAACCCGCCGCCGTTGGACTTGCCGGCGGCGAAGATCCGGTCGTTGTCGACGCACAGCGTGCGCTGCAGCGAGTTCAGCAGGTCGCTGGTGAACAGGACGTCGTCGGCCGCGGCCGAATAGGGCGCGCCGGTCCAGGCCGACTCGCCGTCGGTCCCGATCAGGCCCTGCGGGTAGACCGAGATCGCGTCGAGCGCCGAGAAGCCGGACAGCTCCTCCTGGTACTGGGACGTGCGCTTGTGCCCGTGGAACGACAGCAGCAGCGGGTACGCCCGCCGCGGGTTGTAGTGCGCGGGCAGGTGCACGGTGTACTCGCGGTCGAGCCCGCCGGAGACGACGTGCTGCGTGGTCGTCACCCCGGCGGGCACCGGGGCGGCGTGCCCGCAGCCGGTGGTGCGGACGGGGTGGTCCACGACGGTCGACGCGGCGGCGGGCGCGGCGAAGGCGGTGGTCAGGGCACTGGCCGCGGCGAACGCGGCGGCCCATCTGGGCAGTCGTCCGGGCACTCGATCCTCCTTGATCGGCAGCGGGGCGTGGCCAGCATCACCCCGGCGGCCCGGGCCCACCTACATTGCGTTCATAAAGTGCGCGACCGGGTGACCACCGGGAATGTCGGACGTGCTCGGTAGGATCGGCCCACCTCGGCACCCGCCCCGGAAAGGACCGGAAGTGACCACCCCGATCGAGACGCTCGAGTTCCAGTCGGAAGCGCGTCAGCTGCTCCAGCTGATGATCCATTCGATCTACTCGAACAAGGACACGTTCCTGCGCGAGCTCGTGTCGAACGCCTCCGACGCGCTGGACAAGCTGCGCCTGGAGGCCTACCGCGACAAAGACCTCGAAGCGGACACGACGGACCTGCACATCACGCTCGAATCGGATCCGGCCGAGCGGACCCTCACGGTGCGGGACAACGGCATCGGCATGACGCGCGAGGAGGTCGTCGCGCTCATCGGCACGATCGCCAAGTCCGGCACCGCCGACTTCCTGACTAAGCTGAAGGAGGCGAAGGACGCGGCGGCGTCGCAGGACCTCATCGGCCAGTTCGGCGTCGGCTTCTACGCGAGCTTCATGGTCGCGGACAAGGTCACCCTCGTGACCCGCAAGGCCGGCAGCGCCGAGGGCGTCCGCTGGGAGTCGGACGGCGAGGGCACGTACACGATCCAGGAGGTCGAGGACGCGCCGCAGGGCACCGCGGTGACGCTGCACCTCAAGCCCGAGGACGCCGAGGACCACCTGTACGACTACACGTCGCCGGCGAAGATCCGGGAGATCGTGAAGAAGTACTCCGACTTCATCACCTGGCCGATCCGGATGGCCGGCGAGGGCGAGGACGCGGCCCCCGAGACCGTCAACTCGATGAAGGCGCTGTGGGCGCGTTCGTCGAGCGAGGTCTCCGAAGACGAGTACCACGAGTTCTACAAGCACGTCAGCCACGACTGGCAGGACCCGCTGGAAACGATCCGGCTCCAGGCCGAAGGCACGTTCGAGTACCAGGCGCTGCTGTTCCTGCCCTCGCACGCGCCGATGGACCTGTTCCTGCGGGAGCGCAAGCGCGGCGTGCAGCTGTACGTGAAGCGCGTCTTCATCATGGACGACTGCGAATCGCTGGTGCCGGAGTACCTGCGGTTCGTCAAGGGCGTCGTCGACGCGCAGGACCTCTCGCTCAACGTGTCGCGGGAGATCCTGCAGCAGGACCGGCAGATCCAGCTGATCCGCCGCCGCCTGGTGAAGAAGGTCCTCTCGACGGTCAAGACGATGATGACCGCCGACGCCGAAAAGTACGCCACGTTCTGGCGCGAGTTCGGGCGCGCGGTCAAGGAGGGCCTGCTCGACGACTTCGAGAACCGCGAGGCCATCCTCGAGATCTCGTCGTTCGCGTCGACGAACGACGCGGAGAAGCCGACTTCGCTGCGTGACTACGTCTCGCGGATGAAGGAAGGCCAGGAGCACATCTACTTCATGACCGGCGAGTCGCGCTCGGCCATCGAGAACTCGCCGCACATGGAGGCCTTCCGCGCCAAGGGCTTCGAGGTGCTGGTGCTGACCGACCCGATCGACGAGATGTGGGTCGACGGCGTCGGCGGCTTCGACGGCAAGCAGTTCCAGTCGATCGCCAAGGGCCAGGTCGACCTGGAGTCGGAGGAGGACAAGAAGTCCACCGAGGTCGCCCGCGAGCAGCAGAAGAAGGACTTCGAAGGCCTGCTGTCGTGGATGGGCACGGCGCTGGGCGAGGACGTCAAGGAGGTCCGGCTCTCGTCGCGGCTCACGACGTCGCCGGCGTGCATCGTCGGGGACACCCACGACCTCACGCCGACGCTCGAGAAGATGTACCGCGCGATGGGGCAGGAGCTGCCGCCGATCAAGCGGATCCTGGAGCTGAACCCGGACCACGGCCTGGTGACGGGCCTGCGCGAGGCGCACACGGCGCGCCCGGACGACGCCGGGCTGGCCGAGACCGCCGAGCTGCTCTACGGCATGGCGCTGCTCGCCGAGGGCGGCGAGCTGGCCGACCCGGCGCGGTTCATCAAGCTGCTGGCCGGCCGGCTGGAGAAGACCCTCTGACCCGTGACGGAATCCGGGACTCGCGTGATCGAGCCCGTGACTCGCGTGATCGAGGCCGGAACTCGCCAGTTCCGGCCTCGATCACGCGAGATCCGGTTCCGATCACGCGAGTTCCGGCTTCCGGGCGGTCAGGGGGCCGCGTTCATCAGGTCCAGTGCGGTCTGCTGCCGCGCCGCGTCCGAGGTGTCGAAGGGGCCGGCCCACAACAGGCCGTACGCTTCCGCGCTGTTGCGGTCCTTCGCGTACGCCGAGTTCGCCTGTCGCTGCAGGTAACTCGTGTACGGGCGGTCCGCCAGCGCGCCGTTCAGCACCGCCAGGTCCCGCGCGTACACGCCCTTGAAGGTCGGGCCGTCCGCACCGCCGCCGCCCGCCGTCTCGCCCGGGTCGCGTAGGATCCCGCCCGGGTTCAGGGCCGAGTTCGTCGTCGACGCGTTCGCCATCGCGCGGGCCTTCGTCAGCAGTGCCGCGTCGCCGGTCGCGCGGTACAGCTCGGCCAGCGCGGCCAGCGGGACGCCCTGGTTGTAGCTCCAGACCGCCTGGCCGTTGTTGGCGCACGTCGAGGTGTTCAGGCCGTCGTTGACGAGGTTCGAGCCGTTGATCATGCCGCTGCCCGCGAACCACGACCAGCCCGCACGAGCCCGCGCCAGATACGCCGTGTCGCCCGGGATCCGGTTGTGCAGGGCCGCGTTCAGCTGGACGTACAACGAGTTCGGGATCGCGTTCTTGTAGGTGCGGGCGGTGCTCCACCAGACCCCGCCGCCGCAGACGCCGTCCCAGTACGCGTACATGTGGTCCGCGTCGGCGCGAGCCGTGTTCAGGTAGCGGCTGTCGCCCGTGAGGTCGTACGCGTCCACCCAGGCCAGGCCCCACCAGCCGGTGTCGTCGAGGTAGTCGTTGCGGAACTGGCCGCCCTGGGCGGCCAGGTTCTTCGTGTACGTCGTGTCGATCGCGTAGCGGTAGCTGCCCATGCCGCTGATCCGCGCGTTGTCGATGACCGCGGTCAGCGCGTTCGCCGAGTTCCACCAGCCCGTCGTGTCGAACAGGCCGGTGCCCTGGTTGTAGCGCTCCATCAACGCCGTCGCGGCCGCGGTGCGGCGGTCCCAGGCGTTCCACGTCGTGCGGGCCCAGCCCGTGCAGGCGATCGTGCCCGAGCCCGCCGGCTGGCCGCACGCCCGCAGCAGGCCGACACCCCGGTTGTTCCAGTCGTCGGCGTTGTACATCAGGGTCCGCCAGCCGGTCTGCCCCGACGGCGTCGCCGTGTCGCCGAGCTTGCTGCCCGACGCCCACGAGCGCCCGGCGTCGAACGAACGGTCCAGCCAGACGTGGTCGCCCGCCGTGCCGCCGGTGATCGCCGCCCAGCCCATGTCGTCGCCGTCGTCGAGGTGGAGGGAAAGCCGCCGCCCGCTGACGGACGTCGAAGCGCCTTCGCGGTCGCCGGGGGAGAGGGCGGGATCCCTTGCGTCGCAGTACTTGTCGCAGATCACGGCGAGGGGAGCGGCCGCCGGGACCGGGGTGGGTGTCGGGGTGGCCGCGAGGACGACGGCCAGCAGGGGAGTCAGGAAGCTCATCGGTCACCTTCCGCGCTGAAGGGCGATCACTTCCATTTTCGGGAACCGCGAATAATGGTCCAGTCCTTTTCAGGACAGGTTTCGGACAGGAACCGGCGCGGGTAACCGTGCGCCCATGACGAATCTCGACGACACCCCGGCCGTCGAGCTGGACGAGTTCGTGCTCGCCCGGCTCGCCGAGGACGAAGCACGGTTCCACGCGGGCGAGCTGCCGCTGCTCGACGAGGCCGAGCGGCGGGGCAGGCTCCGGATCATGTATGCCGACGACGGCGACGGCCTGCTGCTGGCCGGTGGCCCGGTCGAGGCGATGGAAGACCGGCACCCGGTGCCCTTCGGCGAAAAGGCCGAGTTCCTGCGCCGGGAGATCCGCGACGGCCACGACGACGCGTCCGTGAAGCTGATCGCGTCCGTCTACGAGGCCCATCCGGACTGGCACGACGGCTGGCGGCCCTGATGTCCGGAACCGTGCTCGACGACGTCACGACCATGCGCGAAGCGGCCACGACGCTGCGGAGCCCGCAGGACCTCGACCCGCTCGTCCGGCGGATCGGGCACGCGCGGATCGTGTTGCTCGGCGAGGCGACGCACGGCACCGCCGAGTTCCACCGGTGGCGCGCCGAGCTCACGAAACGGCTGCTCGCCGAGCGCGACTTCGCGTTCGTCGCGGTCGAAGGCGACTGGCCGGAGTGCCACCGCGTGCACTGCTGCGCCGTCGGGGCTCCCGGGGCGCCGAACGACCCCGGGCAGGTCCTGTGGGGCTTCCGGCGCTGGCCGACTTGGCTGTGGGCCAACGAAGAAGTCGCCGAATTCGCCGCCTGGCTGCGGTCCTTCAACTCGACCGGCAGCGGGCGGCCGTGTGGTTTCCACGGCCTGGACGGCTACAGCCTGGGGGAGTCGCTGCGCGGCGTGCTCCACTACGTCCGCGAGCACGCGCCCGCCCACCTCGGCGCGACCCTGGACGCCTTGCGCTGCTTCGAACCCTGTGGCGACGACGGCGTGTCCGCGGCGCTGGTGCCGGAGAACTGCCGCGAGGAAGTGGTGCGCCTGCTGACCGCGCTGCGCTCGGCGGCCGCCGTCGAGCCGGGCCTCGACCCGGCGTTCGTCGCCACGCAGAACGCGGAGGTCGTGGCCGGCGCCGAGCGCTACTACCGCGAGCTGGTGCGCGGCGGCGCGCGGTCGTGGAACGCGCGTGACACGCACCTGAGCGACACCCTCGACCGGCTGCTGCGTGTCTACGGCCCGGACGCGAAAGCCGTGGTGTGGGCGCACAACACGCACGTCGGCGACGCGCGGGCGACCGACATGGCCGCGGCGGGCATGGTCAACCTCGGGCAGCTGACGCGGGAACGGCACGCGGCGGACGGCGTCGTCGCGGTCGGGTTCGGCACGCACGGCGGGACCGTGATCGCCAGCGACCACTGGGGCGGGCCGGTGCGGCGGATGGCGGTGGAGCCCGCGCGCCCGGACAGCCTCGAAGGCGTGCTGCACGACGCCGTGCCGGGCGAGGACAGCCTCTACGTCTTCGGCGACGACGGCGCGTCCGAGTGGGCGAAGGAGCTTCGCGGCCATCGCGCGATCGGCGTCGTCCACCGGGGCGGCGGGTACGTCCCGACCGTGCCGGCCGCCCGCTACGACGCGTTCGTGCACTGCGACGAGACGACCGCGATCACGCCGTTGCACCACTGGGAGCCGGCGGAGGTGCAGACTTACCCCAGCGGCGTGTGACGCGGAAGGAGCGGCCATGGCCACCCGGGTCTTCGCCGACCGCGAGGACGGTGGCCGGCGGCTGGCGGTCGCGCTGAGCCGCCGGAGCTGGGCCGACCCGCTGGTGCTCGGGCTCGCCCGGGGCGGGGTGCCGGTGGCCGCGGTCGTCGCAGCGCGGCTGGGCGCCGAGCTGGACGTCGCGGTCGCGCGCAAGATCGGCGCGCCGGGGCGGCGCGAGTTCGGCGTCGGCGCGGTGACATCCGACGGGCCCGCGATCTACGACGAAGCCATCCTGCGCGGCCTCAGGCTCACCGCGGCCCGGATGGCCCGCGCCGAACACCGGGAACGCGCGGAGGCCCGTCGCCGCCTCGCGCGCTACCGCGACGGCCGGGAACCGGTCGGCGTGGCCGGCCGAGACGTCATCCTGGTCGACGACGGGCTGGCCACCGGCGTCACCGCGACGGCGGCGCTGCGCGACCTGCGGGCCGGCCGGCCCGCGACCGTCGTCTTCGCGGCTCCCGTGGGCGCGCCGGGTGCCGCGGCGGGGCTGTTGCGCGAAGCCGACGACGTCGTCTGCCTCACCGAGCCGCCGGACTTTCGCGCGGTCGGTCAGTGGTACGCCGATTTCCGCCAGACGAGCGACGAAGACGTCCTCGACCTGCTCGCCCGGTGACCCGCCGGGAACAGGCCGTGACGTGCTGCTCCACCTGGGGGAACGCCGGGGTTGACCCGGTCGGCGCCGGGGTATCACCCGGCGGGGCACCCCGAGGATGGGCAGGCGTGATGGTGGAACGGGACGGGCTCGGCGCCGCGGCGCGCGGGCTGAGACAGTACCTGCTGGCCGTCGCGGCCGAGCTGGACGCGCCGGCCTGGTTCTGCGAGGTCGACGTGCCCGCCACGGCGTACCTCGCGCTGGAGGGGCGGCTCGCCCGCTTCCCGGACCACGAAACGGCCTTGCTGTGGGACGAACGCGACGGCTGGGCGGCCGCGGTGGAGTCGGCCGCCGGCGACGACGTCGTGGTGCTGGCTTACCTGGGGCAGGATGTGCTGCCGGCGCCGGAGGTGGTGGTGGCGTTCGTCGGCTCGGTTTACGCCGGTGGGTACCCGGGCCAGCCCGAGCCGCCGAACTTCCGGAGACCGGGTGCGGCGGACGGCTTCGACGAGCGGCTGGCCACTTATGCCGGGGACGCCGTCTGCGAGGGTCAGGCCTGAGGCCGCGCCGGAAGCACGCAGAACTCGTTGCCCTCCGGGTCGGCGAGCACGATCCACGGGTCGTCCGGGGGATCCTCCAGCAGCTTCGCGCCCAGCATCACCAAGCGCTCCACCTCCGCCCGCTGGTCGCCCTCGGCCGGAGCTAGGTCCTCATGCCGCCGCCACGATCCGGTTGACCGCTTCGGCGACGAGGTCCGGTTCGGACACCGTCACCGTCAGCCCCGGGTGACGGATCAGGCCCCACGGGTCGATGCCGCGCACCGGCTCGCGGAACCGCAGGCACACCCCGCGATCGGTCGTCGTACCGAAGGTCAGTCCGTGGTCGGCCAGTGACAGCCGGACACCGAGGCCGCGCAAGGGGCTGAACGGACCGCTGACTTCGGCGCCGACGATGTTGCTCAACGGCGTCGTGACGAGCCATGGGCCGAGCCGGACGCGCAGGCCGTCGCCGTCGAGGTCGAGGCCGTTGCGGGAGCCCAGGAACTTCGCCGCCCGGCCGGCGAAGTCCGCGTGCATGCGGTGGCGCACGACGACGGTGGTGGTCATGCCGTTCCGCCCTTCGGTGGGAGGTCGCGGTGCGTGGGAACCTCCTGTGCGCGCCGCGTGGCCGCCCGGGCACCGGCGATGCCGAACACCAGGCCCGCGACCGCGGTGAGGCCGTGCAGCCAGTTGTCGGCCCAGTTGACGTTGATCGGGTCTTCCGGCGCGGCGAACGCGGCGGCGAAGACGCCGTAGGCGGTCATCCCGGCGAACCCGAGGAACAGCACCCAGCAGTAGATGACCGAACCGGTGCGCTTGGTCGCGGCGAGCAGCCCGAGCACGCCCACCAGCGTGTGGACCATGGTGAGCACGGTGGTGACGCTGAAGAGCCACACCGTGTTTTCGGGCCGGTGCCCGACCGAGGCCGTTTCCGGGGTCAGGAACCCGGCCACGCCGAGCGCCAGGTAGAGCAGCCCGACCACGGCGACGACCGGGCGGAGCCAGCCGGGGCCGGCCCGGGGACGGGCTTCGGTGGACGAGGTCATGGGGGTCTCCTTCCCTCCGGCGGGGTTACCCGGGGTGGCGGCCCGGAAACGGCCGAAGTGGAAGGGGCCGGACGGCGGGCTGGGGGAGCCGCCGTCCGGCCCTCGGCCGGGACCCGCGCCGGTCCCTGCAGCCAGAACGCGGGCCCCTGGTCTCAGGGGGAAAGCCGGCCGTGGCCGCCTTTCCGTTCCCCGGCGGCTACCACGCTCGCCCGGGCCTAAACCCGCGGAGAAACACGAACCTTCAGTCCTCCACATGGTGGCGGGAAGGACGCAACCGAGACGGCTCGCAAACCGGCCACTGTGGACGATGCCGGCGACGGCTGCCCACCGAGGCCGGTCGAACGGCGTGTCGGACCGCTACGCGCGGGGTAACCCCGCACCGCCACGAGGGAGGTGTCGATGACCATCCGGAATCCGGCCGGCCGTGACCGGGCCGGGCTCTGCCACCTGGAGTCCCCCGGATGACCGACCGGCACGACCGGACCCCGGTGGGCTGGTTCGCGCGAGCGCTGCGAGTGCCCGGCAGCGAACGGCGGAGCCTGGTCCAAGCCGCGAAGGCGACCTTCGCGGCCACCGGGGCGTGGCTCCTCGCGACCTTGGTGCTGAAGCTGCCTCAGCCGTTCCTGGCGCCGTACGCCGCGGTGTTCCTGGTGGACGCCACGGTGTACCGGTCGCTGCGCGGCTGGTTGCAGCAGGTCGGCGCGGTCACCGCGGGGGTGCTGCTGGCGGCCGTGGCCGGCCGGCTGATCCCGTGGCAGGCGGTCGCGCTCGCCGTCGTCGTCTTCGCGGGGCTGCTGGCCGGGAACCTGCGGCACTTCGGCTCGTCCGGGATCTGGGTCGGGGTCACCGGCATGCTGGTGGTCTCCTACGGGACCGCGTCCGACGCCGTGCTGCTGGGGGACCGGCTGGTGGAGACGGCGCTGGGCGCGGCCATCGGCGTCGCGGTGAACGCGCTGATCCTGCCGCCGCTGTACGGCGAACGCCTGGCCGCGGTCACCGACCGGCTTTCGAACGCCTTGGCCGAGCTGCTGGAGACGATGGCGGACCTGGTGCGCCGCGACGAGCCGCCGGAGGACGTCGAAGACCTGCTGGCGCAAGCCCGTGACGTGCGGAGCCTGGTGGTCGTGGCCGAGGACGCGGTCAGCCTGACGCGGGAGGGGCGGATGCTCAACCTGCGCCGCCGCCGTCCCGGGTCGGGCGCCCGGCACGACCGTCCACTCGGGACGCTCATCGAGCTGTGGCCGCCGGTGTCCCAGCTGATCACCGCGGTCCGGACGACGTCGGCGCAGCAGAAGCACCCGTTCGCCTATCCCTGGCCCGATGCCCGGGACAACGTCGCGGACCTGTTCCGGCACGTCGCCGGGGCGGTGCGGGCGGTGGCGGTCGGCGGTCAGGCCGTCGACCTCGAAGGCAGCCGGGAGCTGCTCGATCGCCTGGAGCACCGGTTGGTGACCGCCGAGGACGACGGCGTGCCGGCCCGGCTGGGTCTGGGCACGATGACCCTGCCGGTCCGGCACCTGGTGGAGAAGCTGGAGAACCGCTGAAGTCAGGGGAGGGCGACCGCCGGGGTGTCGGAGCGGTGGCGGCGGCAGGCCGTGCACACCATCGTCTGGCCCAGGAGCGCACCGTTCGCCGAAACCAGCCGGGCGACGTGCAACGACGGCAGGCCGCACTCCTCACACGGGATGGGCTTGCTGTCGCGGCTGATCATGACTCGGTTCGGCATGGTGGAGCCCCCTGACGGGATCGAAGGTCCTGCCCGCTTACCCCGTGGTCCACGACACACTCCTTCGGAGCAAGCGCCTCACCCGAAAGGACTAGTCACTGGGCCGGGTACTGCTGTGCCCGGAGCAGGTTCGCGAGGTGGACGGCGTTGCGGGCCAGCGTCGCGTTCGTCGACGCCACGGCCTCGGGCGTCTCGTCGAGGTCGTTGTAGTCACCGCCCTGCATGGCCTCGCCGTTCCAGTACGTCCCGCCCTGGGCCGGCACGGTGAACCCGGTGTCGTTCAGGGCCTGGAACAGGTCGGCGATGATCTTGTGGGCGCCGTCCTCGTTGCCGACCACGGCGGCCACGGCGACCTTGCCGAACATCGCCGGCCGGCCCTCGTCGTCGGTTTCGGACAGCTCCGCGTCGAGGCGTTCGAGGACGCGCTGCGCGACGCTCGACATGTGGCCGACCCAGGTCGGGGTGGCGATCAGCAGGATGTCGGCCGCCGCGATCTTCCGGCGGATCTCCGGCCACTCGTCACCCTCGCCCATGTCGGCTTCGACGCCCGGGCGGACGTCGTGGTCGACCACGCGGACGAGTTCGCCCGTAGCGCCCCGCTCGGCGAAGAGGTCGAGCAGCTGCCGCGCGATGAGGTCGCTGCTCGACTTCGCCGGCGACGGCTTGAGGGTGCAGGTCAGGGCGAGCACGTTCAGGGTCATGGCTGCCTCCTTGGGGGATCGAGCCGGGTCAGCGGACTCCGGCGGTGACGGCCGGCTCCGGCGCCGGCTCGCGGTACGCGCGCACCGTGTCCGCGGCGACGCGGTCCCACGAGTACCGGGCCGTCGCGCGGTCGTGGCCCGCGGTGCCGTAGGCGTGGCGCAGCGCCGGGTCGTCCAGCAGCCGCCGGACGCGCGACGCCAGCTCCTTCGGCCGGCACGGACGGACCAGCAACCCGGTGACGCCGTCGACGACGGTGTCGGTCAGCCCGCCGACCGCGGCCGCGACCACCGGGACGCCGCAGGCCATCGCCTCCAGGGGCACGATCCCGAACGGCTCGTACCACGGCGTGCAGACCACCGCGTCGGCCGAGCGCAGCAGCGCCGGCAGGTCCTCCCGCGACACCGGACCGGGCCAGCGGACGCGGTCGCCGACGCCGAGGCGGTCGGCCAGCTCCCGGAGCCGGCGCACCTCGGGGTCCTGGGCCGGCCGGCCGCGCGCGGGCCCGCCGGCGATCACGAGCTCGGTCTCCGGCAGCTGGGCCAGCGCGGTGATCGCGATGCCGAAGCCCTTGTGCGGGACCAGCCGGCCCACGGTGACCAGCCGGTGCCGGGCCCCGCGCCGGGCCACCGGGCCGTCGGGGGAGAACCGCCCGAGGTCGACGCCGCAGGGCACGATCGAGATCCGCGAGCGCGGCAGACCCAGCCCGGCCAGCTCGAAGACCTCGTCGGAGCTGGTGGCGAGCACGCGCCCGGCCTGGCGGCCGATCATCCGCTCGAGCCGGATCCGGTCGGCCGGGCTGGTGTCCCGCTCGCCCTGGTGGCGCTTCTCGACCGTGCCGAGAACGTGGAAGGTCTGGACCACCGGCGTCCCGGTCGCGCTCGCCGCGAGGACGGACGCGAGGCCGGACATCCAGAAGTGGGCGTGCGCCAGGTCGGGCCGCTCGGTCGCCCACCGGTCCCGCAGGAAGCTGCCGAATTCGCCCATATAGGGCAGCAAATGGTCCTTCGGCTCCGGCCGCGGCGGCCCGGCGGGCACGGCCACGACGCGGTACCCGTGGGGCGTGCCGGCCTCGGCGGGCTCGGCCCGGCTCGTCCGGCGCGTGTAGACGGTGACGTCGTGGCCGGCGCGGGTGAGGGCCGCCGACAGCTCGGCGACGTGCACGTTCTGCCCGCCCGCGTCGCCTTCGCCCGGTGCGGCGAGTGGGTTGGCGTGCTCGGACACCATCGCGATCTTCATCGGTGCGGTGTTCCCTTCGAGGCCGGGCGGACCGCTTCGCCGGGGATGTGCGGCGTCGTCTCCACAAGGGACAGTTCCGGGGCCGTGCCGAGGCGCAGTACGCTCGGGCGCCGGGGACGGGGAAGCTGTCATGCTCCCTGGTTTCCCGCACGGCGATTGTTAAACCTGCCGCGTGACGGGGTACCCGGGCGCGCGGTGCGCGCGTAGACGGAGGGACATCCATGCGGTTCACCCCACGGGGCACCAAGTTCTTCGACCTGCTCACCGACGCGGCGAGAAACCTGGTGACCGCCTCGGCGCTGCTGCGGGAGCTGGTGGCGGCCGAGCCCGGTGAGCGGGAACCCATCGCCAAGCGGCTGCACGAGGTCGAACACCACGGCGACGAGCTGATGCACACGATCATGGTGGAGCTGAACAGCTCGTTCGTGACACCGTTCGACCGCGAGGACATCCAGGCGCTGGCCGGCAAGCTCGACGACGTGCTCGACTTCATGGACACCGCGGCGGACCTGGCGGTGCTGTACCGCATCGACGCGTTCCCGGCCGGGACGGACGTCCTGGTCCGGGTGCTGTGCCGTGCCGCGGAGCTGACCGCGGCGTCGATGCCCGGCCTGGCCAAGATCGGCGACTGCGAGCCGTTCTGGATCGAGATCAACGAGCTGGAGAACGAGGCCGACCGGATCTACCGGCGGATCCTGGCGCACCTGTTCGAGCCGGGCGGCGACGCGCTCGAAGTGCTGAAGACCAAGGAGGTCGTCGAGCAGTTCGAGCTGGCCGCCGACGCCTTCGAGCACATGGCCGACGTGGTGCAGACCATCGCGGTCAAGGAGTCCTAGTGACGGGCACGGCCGCACTGGTCGTCGTGATCGTCCTGACGCTCTTCTTCGACTACACCAACGGTTTCCACGACGCGGCGAACGCGATCGCCAGCGCGGTCTCGACCCGGGCGCTGACCCTGCGCGCGGCGCTCGTGCTGGCGGCGGTGATGAACCTGGCGGGCGCGCTGCTCTCGACGGGCATCGCCGCGACGGTGGCGAAGGGCATCATCGACGTCCCACCCGGCCCGGACGCGCTCACGGTGGTGTTCGCCGCGCTCGCCGGGGCGATCACCTGGAACCTCGTGACCTGGTACTTCGGGCTGCCGTCGTCGTCCTCGCACTCGTTGATCGGCGGGATGGTCGGCGCGGCGCTGGCCGCGGCGAGCACGGTGCACTGGGCGGGGATCGCGGAGAAGGTGCTGATCCCGATGGTGGCGTCGCCGCTGCTCGGGCTCGGGCTGGGCTACCTGGCGATGGTGGGCGCGCTGTGGCTGCTGCGCCGGGCCAACCCGCACCGCAGTGGCCGGGTGTTCCGCCGCTGCCAGATCTTCTCCGCTTCGGCGCTCGCGCTCGGCCACGGCCTGCAGGACGCGCAGAAGGGCATGGGCGTGATCGTCCTGGCGCTGGTGGCCGCGGGCGAGCAGTCGACGTTCTCGGTGCCGTTGTGGGTGACCCTGTTGTGCGCCGGGGCGTTGTCGCTGGGCACCTATTCGGGTGGTCTCCGGATCATGCGCACCTTGGGCCGGCGGGTGTTCCCCCTGGACCCGCCGCACGGGTTCGTCGCGGAGTCGGTGGCGTCGTCGGTGCTGTACGTGACGGCGTTCGCGGTGAAGGCCCCGATCTCGACGACGCACGTGATCACGGCGGCGATCATGGGTGTCGGCGCGACCCGGCGGCTGTCGGCGGTGCGGTGGGGGATCGCGCGGGACATCGTGCTGGGCTGGGTCCTGACTTTCCCCGCGGCCGCCGCGGTGGCCGCGGCGGTGTACCTGGTCGCCGACCTGGTCACCTGAGGCGCGGGTTTGCTGCCCGCCGTCCGGGGAAACCGGGGGCGGCAAGCTTCGCGCAGCGGGAGGAGACCCATGAAGGCAGTGACCTGGCACGGCAAGCGCGACGTCCGCGTCGAGGAGGTCCCGGACCCGAAGATCGAGGAGTCCACCGATGCCGTCATCCGGGTCACCTCGACCGGGATCTGCGGCTCCGACCTGCACCTGTACGAGGTGCTCGGCGCCTTCATGACCGAAGGCGACATCCTCGGCCACGAGCCGATGGGCGTCGTCGAAGAGGTCGGCGCCGCCGTGCCGGGCCTCAAGCCGGGGGACCGGGTCGTCATCCCCTTCACCATCTCCTGCGGCCACTGCTGGATGTGCGACCGCGGCCTGCAGTCCCAGTGCGAAACCACCCAGGTCAAGGAACGGGGCAAGGGCGCGGCGCTGCTGGGCTACACCAAGCTCTACGGCCAGGTGCCCGGCGGCCAGGCCGAGTACCTGCGCGTCCCGCAGGCGCAGTACGGCCCGATCAAGGTGCCGGACGGCCCGCCGGACGAGCGGTTCGTCTACCTCTCCGACGTCGTGCCGACGGCCTGGCAGGCCGTCGAGTACGGAGGTGTCCCGAAGGACGGCACCGTCGTCGTCTTCGGGCTCGGGCCCATCGGGCAGGTGTGCTGCCGGATCGCGCGCCACCGCGGGGCCGGCCTGGTGATCGGCGTCGACCTCGTGCCGGAGCGGCTCGCCCGGGCCCGCGAGCACGGCGCCACCGCGCTCGACACGCGTGACCACAAGGACATCGGCGACGCCATCCGCCAGCTGACCCACGGCCGCGGCGCGGACTCCGTCATCGACGCCGTCGGCATGGAAGCCCACGGCGCGCCCGTCGGCAAGCTCGCGCACAACCTGGTCAACCTGCTGCCGCAGGCCGTCGGCGCCAAGATCACCGAGAAGGCCGGCATCGACCGGCTCAGCGTGCTCTACGCCGCCATCGACGCCGTTCGCCGCGGTGGCACCATTTCGCTGTCCGGTGTCTACGGCGGCATGGTCGACCCGATGCCGATGATGGAGCTGTTCGACAAGCAGGTCCAGCTGCGGATGGGCCAGGCCAACGTCCGGCACTGGCTCGACGACATCATGCCGGTGCTCACCGCCGACGGCGACCCGCTCGGCGTCGAGGGGTTCGCCACGCACAAGCTGCCCCTCGCGGACGCGCCCCGCGCCTACGAGATCTTCCAGAAGAAGCTCGACGGCGCCCAGAAGATCCTGCTGCAGCCGACCGCGTAGACCCCGGGGAGGAACCAGCCGTTGCGAGCCGTCACCTCGCTGCCGTACGAAATCACCGTGGCGGACCACGTCCGGATCACGGTGTCCGACGGAACCGTGCTGTCCGCGCGCATCTGGCGGCCGGTCTCGTCGGACGCCGAGCCGGTGCCGGCGATCCTCGAGTACATCCCGTACCGCAAACGGGACCTCACCGCGCCCCGCGACTCGATCCACCACCCCTACCTCGCCGGGCACGGGTACGCCTGCGTGCGTGTCGACATCCGCGGCACCGGCGAGTCCGAGGGCGTCCTGGCCGACGAGTACCTCGAACGCGAGCAGCTCGACGCCGAGGACGTGCTGGAGTGGATCGCCACCCAGCCGTGGTGCACCGGCGACACCGGCATGATGGGGATCTCCTGGGGCGCGTTCGCCGCGTTGCAGGTCGCCGCGCGGAAGCCGCCGAGCCTGCGCGCCATCGTCATCTCGTCGTTCACCGACGACCGCTTCGCCGACGACATGCACTACATGGGCGGCTGCCTGCTGTCGGACAACGTCGCCGAGTCGGGCACCATGTTCGGCTACGCGACGCTGCCGCCCGACCCCGCGGTCGTCGGGGAGCGCTGGCGCGAGATGTGGCGTGAACGCCTGGACGACTGCAGCCTCTGGATCGAGAACTGGCTCGGCCACCAGCGTCGCGACGACTACTGGCGGCACGCCTCGGTCTCGGCGAACTACCGCGACGTCCAGGTGCCCGTGCTCGCCTCGAGCGGCTGGGCCGACGGCTACTCCAACGCCGTCATCCGGCTGCTCGCCCACCTCGACGTGCCGCGGCGCGGGCTGATCGGCCCGTGGTCGCACAAGTACCCGCATCTGGGCGAGCCGGGCCCGGCGATCGGCTACCTCCAGGAAGTCGTGACCTGGTGGGACCACTGGCTGCGCGGTGTGGAAAACGAGGCCATGGACGGGCCGATGCTGCGGACCTGGATGCAGGAGAGCGTGCCGCCGTCGACGTCGTACGAGGACCGGCCCGGGCGGTGGGTCGGGGAGGCGACCTGGCCGTCGCCGCACGTCGAGCCCATCGAGCTGCCGCTGGCCCGGCACCGCCTCGCGCGGCCGGAAGAGACGATCGAAGACGAGGCACTGGTGGTGTCGTCACCATTGTCGGTCGGGCAGTTCTCCGGGAAATGGGCGTCCTACAGCGCCCCGCCGGACCTGCCCTACGACCAGCGCGAAGAGGACGGTGGCTCGCTGGTCTTCGACACCGACGTCCTCACCGAGCGCTGCGAGATCCTCGGCTCGCCGAAGGTCCGGCTCGAGGTCTCGGCCGACCAGCCGGTCGCGATGGTCGCCGCGCGGATCTCCGACGTCGCGCCGGACGGCCGCGCCACGCGCGTCACCTACGGGCTGCTCAACCTGACCCACCGCGACGGCCACGACGAACCCGTGCCGATGGAACCCGGTGAGCGCTGCGCGGTCGAGATCGAGCTGAACGCCGTCGCGCAGGCTTTCCCGGCGGGGCACCGGATCCGGCTCTCACTGTCCACTTCGTACTGGCCGCTGGCCTGGCCGCCGCCGAAGCCGGTCCTGCTGTCGGTCCACACCGGACACAGCGCGCTGGAGCTGCCGGTGCGCCCGGTGGCCGAACCGGACGAGCTGCCGGCCCGGCCGTTCGGCGAACCCGAAGGGGCGCCGCCGATGCCGGTGACCGCGGTGACACCGGGGGAGCAGCGCTGGACCGTATCGCGGGACCTCGTCGGCTACCACTCGGCGCTGGACATCGTGAAGAACGCCGGCACCGTGCGCTTCGACGAGCTCGACCTGGCGGTCACCCGCGACGTCCGGGAGCGCTACACCTGGGTCGCCGACGACTTCTGCTCGCCGGTGGCGGAGACCGCGTGGTCGGTCACGTTCGCCCGCGGCGAGTGGCTGGCGCGCAGTGAGACGCGCACGCGAGTGTCGTGCACGGACACCGAGTTCGTCATCGACGCCCAGCTCGACGGCTACGAAGGCGCCCGCCGGATCGTTTCGCGCAACTGGCACCGCCGGATCCCGCGCGACCTCGTCTAGTTTCGGGACGGCGACACCGGGTAAGCCTCCTGGGTGCGGATCGTGATCACCGGGGCCACCGGCAACGTCGGAACGACGCTGCTGGCCGCCCTCGACCCTGTCCACGACGTCGTCGGCCTGGCCCGGCGGCTGCCCGACACGACGGCTCTGCCCTACCGCCGGGCCGGCTGGCGCGCCGTCGACATCGGCGCACCCGGCGCGGACCGGGAGCTGACCAGCCTGTTCGACGGCGCGGACGCCGTCGTGCACCTCGCGTGGGCCATCTCGCCCGTGCGCGGCGACCCGCCGATGTGGCGGACCAACGACCACGGCACCCGGCACGTGCTCGCCGCGGCGGCGGCCGCCGGGGTGCCGCACCTGGTCGTCGCGTCGTCCGTGGCGGCCTACGGGCCGGTGCCGCGCTGGGAAAAGGTCGGTGAGGACCGGGCCTGCACCGGGATCGAGCGCAGCGCCTACAGCCGGGGCAAGGCCGCGCTGGAGACCCTGCTCGACCGGTTCGAGCAGCGGCACCCCGAAGTCGCGCTGGCGCGGATCCGGCCGTGCGCGATCGTCCACCGGCGCGCGGCCGGGGAGTTCGCGCGCTGGCTGCTCGACCCGGTGGTGCCCGCCCGGATCGTCGGCGGGCGGCGGCTGCCGGTTCCGCTGTGGACCGGGCTGCGGGCCCAGGCCGTGCACACCGCCGACGTCGCCGACGCGCTCGGCCGCATCCTCGACCGCCGGTTCACCGGCCCGGTGAACCTCGCCGCGCCCGAGGTGCTCGACGCCGACGCGCTGGCCGCTGTCCTCGGCGGACCGCGGATCCCGGTGCCCAAGCCGTTGGCGCAGGTGGCGGTCCGCGCGGCGTGGGCGAGTGGCGCGCTGCCGGTGCACCCGGGCTGGCTCGAACTGGCCGACCGCGCCGCGCTGGCCGACACGACGCTGGCGGAGACCGCGCTGGGCTGGCAACCTCGGTACGACGCCGCGTCCGCGGTCGCCGACCTGGTCGCCGGGCTGCGGACGGGTGAGGGGGCGGCGAGCTCGCCCCTGGCCCCGCCGCGTCGCGGTGGGGTGGTGTCGCGGCTGCGCTCGCTCGCGCGGGTGGGGCCGAGCCACCAGTCGCAAGCCTGAACGGGAGGCCGCAAGTGAGCACCGAAGCCGTCGACGCCGTGGTGATCGGCGCCGGCCACAACGGACTGGTGGCGGCCAACCTGCTCGCCGACGCGGGCTGGTCGGTGCTCGTCCTGGAGGCCACCGAGCACCCGGGTGGCGCGGTGCGCACGGCGGAAGTCACCGAGCCCGGCTTCCGCAACGACCTGTTCAGCGCGTTCTACCCGATGAGCGCGGTCTCGCCGGTGATCCGGGGGTTGCGGCTGGAGGAGCACGGCCTGCGCTGGCGCCATGCGCCCGACGTCCTCGCGCACGTGCTGCCCGACGACCGGTGCGTGGTGCTCTCGCGCGACGTCGACCGCACGGCGGCGTCGGTCGAGGAGTTCGCCCCGGGCGACGGCGACGCGTGGCGGCAGCTGTTCCGGCAGTGGCAGGAGATCCGCGAACCGTTGGTGGGCGCGTTGTTCACGCCGTTCCCGCCGGTGCGTTCGGGACTGAAGTTGTTGCGCCGCACGGGAACCGGTGAGGCGTTGCGCCTGGCGCGGATGCTGACGCTGCCGGTGCGCCGGTTCGGCGACGAAGTGTTCGGCGGGGAGGGCGCGAAGCTGCTGCTGGCCGGGAACTCCGCGCACAGCGACCTGTCGGTGGACAACGCCGGGAGCGCGGTGTTCGGCTGGCTGATGGCGATGATCGGCCAGGACGAAGGGTTCCCGGTGCCGGCGGGCGGCGCGGGCTCGCTCATCGACGCGCTGGTGCGCCGGCTGGAGTCACGCGGCGGGAAGGTCCACTGTGGACGTCCGGTGCGGGAGGTGCTCGTCGGCGGCGGGCGCGCGCTGGGTGTCCGCGACAGCTCCGGGGACCCCGTGCGGGCGCACAAGGCCGTGCTGGCCGATGTTCCCGCCCCGGTGCTGTACGGCGGGCTGGTCGACGCGCAGCACCTGCCGTCGCGGCTGGTCGAGGACCTCGACCGGTTCCAGTGGGACAGCGGGACGGTGAAGGTGGACTGGGCGCTGTCCGGCCCGGTCCCGTGGACGGCGGCGAACGCGCGCGGCGCCGGGACGCTCCACCTCGGCACCGACCTCGACGGCCTCTCGGCCTACGGCGGCGAGCTGGGCCGGGGCCGGACGCCGAGGCGGCCGTTCCTCCTGTTCGGCCAGATGACCACGACGGACCCGGACCGCTCGCCGGCGGGCACGGAGTCGGCGTGGGCGTACACGCACGTCCCGCGCGGCACGATGGAGAACCGGGCGGCGCTGGAGCGACGGGCGAAGCGGATCGAGGAGACGGTGGAGGCGAACGCGCCCGGGTTCACCAGCCTGATCAAGGCCCGCTACATCCAGGGGCCGGCGGAGCTGCAGGGCCACAACCCGGGCCTGGTGGGCGGCGCGGTCAACGGCGGCACGGCGGCGATCCACCAGCAGCTGTTCTTCCGGCCGGTGCCGGGCACGGGCCGCGCGGACACCCCGGTGGACCGTCTGTTCCTGGCGGGTTCGTCGGCGCACCCGGGCGGCGCGGTGCACGGCGGCCCGGGCGCGAACGCGGCCCGCGCGGCGCTCGCGCGGGCGGGGGTGCTGGGAGCGGGGTACGCGGGAGTGATTCGGGCGGCCCATCGCGCGATCTACGGTTGAGCGGTCTGCCGCGGCTCTCGTGAGTGGTGGGGGGGGGTTGAAACGCCCGCCCCACACACACCGAGCGTGCTACGGCGTTGGGTGGGCGCTCCGGGCGCGGGCGTGCTTGCCCGTCGCCAGGTCCGCCAGCCTGGCCAGCGACTCGGTGTTGCGCGGCTTGACCAGCAACGCCTGCAGCGGCGCCGGCAGCACCTTGCCCGGGCCGCGGACGATGTGCTCGGTCATCCGGACGAGCGTCCCGCTTTCGCCGTGGGGGACGAGGGTGATGCCCACCGCCGCCGCACCCAGGGGCCAGCCGCGGGCCTCGAGGGACAGCGAAAGGCCCCGCTCGACCGCCGTCACCACGGTCTCGTCCTGGACGTGCACCGGCCACGGGCCGACGCTGTGGTGGATCCGGGACCCGACGTCGGGCCAGGCCAGGTCGACGTCGCGGATGTGCGAGCTCCCGACCACCCAGCCGGCGTAGAGCCAGCCGTCGGCCAGCACCTCGAACACGGCGTCGGGCGGCACGTCGATCACGCGGCTGACCTCGGTCACGGCTTCCTCCTGCTCGGTCGGGACGCAGGACGAATACCCAGTCCCGGACGGGGTATGCCCGCGTCGACGAAGCGGAGGTGCGGCGGTGCTCAAGAGCACCGGCAAGCAGTTCACCCGGGACAACCTGGCCGACTGGGCGGCCGCGCTCACCTGTTACGCCGTGCTGTCGCTGTTCCCGGGCATCATCGTGCTCACGGCGATCCTCGGGCTGCTGGGCCCGAACGCGATCCAGACCGTGATCGACAACATCGACCAGATCGTTCTACGGCATGCCCGAAGGACGCCTGATCGCGCTGCTGGTCAGCCTCGCGTTCGCGCTGCTGTACTGGGTGGGGCCGAACGTGCGGCAGCTGGGCTTCAAGTGGCTGACGCCGGGTGGGCTGGTGGCCGTGGTGCTGTGGGTGCCGGCCTCGGCGGGGTTCGCGCTGTACGTCGCGAACTTCGGCTCGTACAACAAAACCTACGGTTCGCTGGCGGGCGTGATCGTGTTCCTCGTATGGTTGTGGATCTCGAACCTGGCCGTGCTGCTGGGCGCCGAACTGGACGCCGAGCTCGCCCGCGGCCGGGGATCGAGGCGGGGGAGACCAGCGACGACGAGCCGTTCCTGCCCCCGCGCGACACGAAGGCGATGGACGACGACGAAGCCGCGGAAAGTGACCGCGGAGACCGAACGGAGCTGAGCGGATGGCCTGCCGGATCACCGAGCTGGTGCTGGACTGCCACGACCCGGACCGGCTGGCGGAGTTCTGGTGCGCGGTGCTCGGCTACGAGATCATCGGCCCCGAGCCGGACGGCCTGGCGCTGGGCCCGCCGGGGGCCCGCTTCGGCGAGGGCCCGCCGACGCTGATCCTGGCCCGGACGGAACACCCGCGCCCGGGCAAGCTGCCGTTGCACCTGGACGTGAGCCCGGCGGGCACGGACCAGGACACGGAGCTGGCCCGCCTGCTGGCCCTGGGCGCCCGCCCGAAGGACGTGGGCCAGGACGACAGTGAGTCGTGGGAGGTGCTGCAGGACCCGGAGGGCAACGAGTTCTGCCTGCTGCGCAAGGACGTGGGCGCGGCCTGACGCGGGTCGGGCTCAGCTCTCTTCGCTCTCGGCCGAGCACCGCCGCCACTGCACTTGATCGCCGGCCCGGTCGGCGTGCCACACCGCGGTCCCTTCGGACTCCCAAGTGGGCACCAGCCGACCGGTGACCACGCGCCCCCGGGCCACCCGGCCGAACAACTCCACGCCGTCGGCCCGCCGGGCCGCCGGAATCCACGCCGGGAACCGCGTCCTGGGGAGCTTCCGCTCGACCCACGCGAGCGCCGAGCCTTCGCTGCCGTGCTCGGACTCGACGATGCTCGACACCGGACCGCCGCCGCCGACGGCCAGGCCGATCGACGCGCGCCAGCGCACGGGGGAAGCGTCGGAGTTCATCGTCCCCAGGGTCCCGGACGAGCGGGTCCGCGGGCCAGTACACGGACGGGTGGATCGGCGCTCACTCACCGTGCCTCCAGCTGCTCGAAGTGCCCGCAGGCTTCCCCGCCCGAGTGACGGCTAATCACGCCCTGCTCAGCAACCTCGCGCAGGCCTTCTCCAGGACGGCTCGGGCCTCGTCGCCTTCGAGACGTCCCGCCCGCTTGAGCGCCGCCGCGATCGTGCGCTCGTCCCGGTACGCCGTCACCAGCCGGGGGTCCACATAGGACGACCGGCACACCGCCGGGGTGTTGCCGAGCGCCCGCGAGACCTCCTTCATGACCCCCGCCTCCGCGCGCTTGCCCGCCGCCTTCGACGCGGGCGGCTCCGCCGAGGCGAACGCGGCCGCCGCCAGCACCGTCGCCGTCCAGGTGCGCAGGTCCTTTGCCGTGCACTCGTCGCCCGCCAGCTCCTTGAACCGCTCGTTGACGTCCGCCGCGTGCACCTCGTGCCACTCGCCGCCGGCCCGGTAGACCAGCAGCCGGTCGCTGCTCGGGCGGGCCCGCAGCAGCGACTTCACCACCGACGCCAGTGCAGCGTCCCGGATCGCCACCTCGCGGTCGAGACCGCCCTTGGCGACGTAGCTGAACCGGCACTCGTCCCCGCGGACCACCGCGTGCGCACGCAAGAGCGTCGCGACGCCGTGGGTGCCGTTCTCCTCCGCGTACTCCTCGCCGCCGGTGCGGAAGATGCCCCGGTCGAGCATCCGCAGCGCCGCGGCGAGGACCCGCTTCCGGGTGAGCCCGCGCCCCGCGAGATCGGCTTCGACCGCGGCCCGCCACGACGGCAGCCGGCGCGCCATGGCCAGGACACGGTCGTGCTTCTCCTCATCGCGGTCGTGGCGCCACTGCTCGTGGTAGAGGTACTGGCGCCGGCCCGCGTCGTCGGTGCCGACGGCCTGGACGTGCCCGTTGGGGTGCGGGCAGATCCACACCTTCCGCCAGGCCGGCGGGATCACCAGGCCTTCGATCCGCTCGCGCAGCTCCGGGTCGGTGACCGCCGAGCCGTCGGGCATGGCGTAGGAGAAACCCCGGCCGCGGCGGATGCGCCGGATGCCGGGGCCGCGCAGGTCACTGCGGCGCAGTCGCGTGCGTCTCATCGCGCTCAGATACCCGCCCCGCGCAACGGGAAACCATGGTTGTCGGGCGGGCGGGTACGCGGAGGGGACAGTCACCCGGAAGGGAGCCGTCCGCATGACCACCGCCGAGCTGCCCGCGGCCGCCGACCAGGTTCGCGCCCGCGGCCGGCTCGGCGGACACGTCGTCGACCGCCCGCGGACGAGCCATCGGCTCACGCGGGCCCGCGCCGCAGCGGGCGGACCGCCGGGCCCTGCACCACTTCGCCGTCGACGCCGAACCGCGAGCCGTGACAGGGGCAGTCCCACGTCCTTTCGGCGTCGTTGAACGACACCAGGCAGCCGAGGTGGGTGCAGTGCGCGCCCACGGTGTGCAGCCGGCCGGCCTCGTCGCGGTGGGCGGCGACCAGCTCCCCGCCGACCCGGACGACGTCGGCGTCGCCCGGTTCGAGGTCGTCGAGCTTCGCCGAGCGCCACAGCGCGACCACGTGGTCGCCGATCAGGTAGCGCGCGACCGTGAGGTTGTCCTCGGCCACGCTCAGCACCGAGCGCGCGTCGAAGCGGTTGGGGTCGAACAGGTCCGCGGCCGGGTGCGGCTCGCCGAGGATCCGCGCGGCGAGGACGTGCCCGGCGCTGGTGCCGCCGGTCATGCCCCACTGGCCGAACCCGGTCGCCACCCAGAGGTTCGCCGTCCCCGGCAGGTACCGGCCCACGTACGGCAGACCGTCCACTGTGGACAAATCGTGCGCCGACCAGCGGTGGGTGACGCGGTGCAGGGCCGCGTGGGCGTCCGCCCAGTCCGCCAGCCGCCGGTACCGGCGTTCGACGTCGACGTGCGCCCCGACGCGGTAGTGCTCACCACCCGCGATCACCATCGGGGTGCCGGCCTCGGTGTAACCGCGGACCGAGTGGTGCGTGTCGGCGTCGAGGAACATGCCCTCCGGCGGGGCGTTGCCGGCCGCGGGGCCCGCGACGACGAGGTCGCGGACCGGCTCGAGCCGGGCGAAGTACAGGCCGCGGTCGAGCACGGGGTAGTGGGTCGCGACGACGACTTCGCCGGCCGCGACGTCGCCGCGGGAGGTGCGGACAGTCCGCCCGTTGAGCGCGGTCGCGCGGGCGCTCTCGACGACCGTGCCGCCCGCCCGTTCGACCGCGTCGGCCAGGCCGAGCAGCCACCGGCGCGGGTGGAAGTGCGCCTGGCCGGTGGTGCGGACGGCGCCGAGGGCGGGCACGTCGAGCGTGACGTCGTCGACGAACGACGCCGGTAGGCCCGCGGCCGCGGCGGCGTCCGCCTCGCGCTTCAGGGAGTCCACCGTGCCTTCCCGCGTCGTGTACACGAAGCTGTCTGCGCGGGTGAAGCCGCAGTCGATCCCGAGCTCCGCCGCCGTGGAGGCGATCCACTCGCCGGCCGCCGCCTGCGAGTGGGCGTAGGTCCTGGCCGCTTCGGCGCCGTGCCGGGACGTCAGCTCCGCGTACTTCGCGCCGTGCTGCGCGCTGATCTTCGCGGTCGTGTGGCCGGACACCCCCGCCGCGACGCGTTCGGCCTCCAGCACGACGACCGAGCGGCCGCCGCGGGCGAGCAGCAGGGCGGTGGTGAGGCCCGCGATCCCCGCGCCGAGCACCACGACGTCGGCGGACTCCGGCACCGGCACCCCGGTGCGATCGGGGGCGGGCGCGGTGTCGACCCAGAGCGAAAGCGGTTCGGGAAGCGCGGTCATGCGCGCGGAGTGCCCGGTCCCGGCCTGCCGAAACTCGGCCGGATGGACTGTTTTGCCGCAGGTCCGCCGGGTAGGCCCTCGGGCATGAGTGCGAACATTTTCGTGGTTGGCCTGGACGAAGAGAACCAGCGCGTGCTGGATCGCCTGCCCTGGTCGGGGACGTATGAGTTCCACGGCCTGCTCAGCCCCGAAGAGCTGCAACACGGCGACATCGACTTCGAGGCGCTGCTGAAGACCGCTCAGCACCAGCTCGACGCCTTCGACGGTGACGTCGCCGCGATCGTCACCTACTGGGACTTCCCGGCGGCGTCGCTCGTGCCGATCCTGTGCGCCCGGTACGGCCTGCCCAGCCTCTCGCTGGAGGCCGTGCTGAAGTGCGAGCACAAGTACTGGAGCCGGCTCGAACAACGCGAGGTGATCGACGAGCTGCCGAACTTCGGCATCGTCGACCTCGACGACGAGCACTCCGCCCCGCCCGAGGGGGTCGGCTTCCCGATGTGGCTCAAGCCGGTGAAGTCGTTCTCTTCGGAGCTCGCGTTCAAGGCCGAAAACGAGGCCGAGTTCGCCGACGCCGTCGTCGAGATCCGGGCCGGTGTCGGCCGGGTGGGGGAGCCGTTCGGCTCCGTGCTCGACCAGGTGCGGCTGCCACCGGAGATCGACCGGGTCGGCGGCGCGGCCTGCCTGGCCGAAGAGGCGCTGCACGGCGTCCAAGCCGCGGTGGAGGGGTACGTCTACCACGGGGAAGTCGTCGTCTACGGCGCCCTCGACTCGGTCAACTACCCCGGCTGCTCGTCTTTCCTGCGCCACCAGTACCCCTCGCAGCTGGGTGAGGAGCCCGTCCGGCGGATGCGCGAGGTGGCCGAACGCGTGATGCAGCGGATCGGCTACGACAACGGCACCTTCAGCATCGAGTTCTTCTGCGACCCCGAATCCGGGCAGGTGTGCCTGCTGGAGATCAACCCGCGGCACTCGCAGTCGCACGCCGAGCTGTTCGAGTTCGTCGACGGGGTCGCCAACCACGAGATCATGGTGCGCCTCGGCCTCGGCCAGGACCCCGGGCGCCGGCCCCGGAAGGGCAAGTACCAGATCGCCGGCAAGTGGTACCTGCGCCGCTTCGAAGACGGCGTCGTGACGCGCGTGCCGACGCCCGAGGAGGTCGCCGCCATCACCGAGCGCGTCGACGGCACGCAGATCGCGATCGTGCCCGAGGCCGGACAGCGGCTTTCCGAGCTGCCCGGACAGGACAGCTACAGCTTCGAGCTGGCCCAGCTGTTCGTCGCCGCGCACACCGAACACGAGATGGCGCAGAAGTACCAGGCGTGCGTGGACGCGCTGCACTTCGAGTTCGGCGGAGAGTGACGAACGGGTTTCGATGCGCGCCGGGTGGGCTACCCGCTGACCGGGCTCAGGTCTACCGTGAGGCGCGAGGAGGTGGTCACCGTGCCCGCAGCCCGGCGGGACGTCGTGGTCGCCGGAGCATCGGCCGGCGGGGTCGAAGCCCTGCGCGCGCTCGTCCGGACGCTCCCCGCGGACTTCCCCGCCTCGGTGCTGGTGACCATGCACCTTTCGCCGGGAAGCCGCAGTGCGCTGGCGATGATCCTCGACCGCTCCGGGCCGCTCCCGGCGACGGTGGCTGCCCACGGCGCCCCGCTGCGGCCCGGCGTCGTCTACGTGGCGCCCCCGGACCGGCACCTGCTGACCGACGGCGACTCGGTGATCCTGACCCGGGGGCCGACGGAGAACGGGCACCGGCCGGCGATCAACGCCACCTTCCGCTCCGCCGCCGTGACGGCCGGGCCGCGGACGGTCGGCGTGATCCTCTCGGGCACGCTCGACGACGGTTCGGCGGGCCTGCGCGCGATTGTCGAACGTGGTGGCCTGGCTGTGGTGCAGGACCCGGCTGACGCGCTGTATGCGGGCATGCCGGAAAGCGCGCTGGCCGCGGTGGACGCGGAGTACGTCCTGCCGGCCAGTGAGCTCGGCGCGACGCTCGACAAGCTGGTCCGCGTCCCGCTGGAACCGGCCGACGCGCCGCCGCCGACCGCGTCGCTGCTGCTGGAGGACCGGATCGCTCGTGACGGCGTGCGGCTCGGCGCCGCGGTGCCCGGCTCGGACCTGCCGCCGTCGGGGTACACCTGCCCGGACTGCCAGGGCAGCCTGCTCCAGGTGGACGAGACCGGGCAGTACCGCTGCCGGATCGGACACGCGTGGTCGGCCGAGGCGCTGCTCGGCGCACACGACACCGAGTTCCAGCGCGCCTTGTGGACGGCGTTGCGCTCGCTCGATGAGAAAGCCGGGCTGGCGGGGCGCCTGCGGCACGACTCGCGGCGGCGGAACCACCACCTGCTCGAGAGCCGGCACGACACCACTGCAAAAGAGTGCGCCGCGGCCGCGGAGACGTTGCGCAAGTTCTTGCTTTCGCTCACGCCCGAGCCCGAGGCGTCGCTGTGAGCACCGCGGCCGGCCGGGTGCACCTGGACCCGAGCCACCGGGCCACGGCGACGACCGCTCTGGTCACCGGTGTCCTCGACCTGGACTCCTACCCCGAACTGCGGGACGGACTGCTCAAGATCGCCGCGGAGGCGCCCGACGGGCTCATCGCGGACATCGACGGGCTGACCATCCGCGACCCCGCGCTGGTGACGCTGTTCTCGCTGGTCGCCATGCGGATCGGGGACTGGCCGGGGATCCCGTTCACGGTGGTCACCGGCCGGCCCGAGCACCGGACGATTTTCAGCGAACGGACCGTCGACCGGTTCGTGCCGGTGCACGCCGACCACGAGACCGCCGAGCACCGGCTGCTCCGGCCGACGCGCCGACGCGCCGCGCAGCTGCTGGCCCGGTCGGCGAACTCCTCGGCCCTCGCCCGCGACTTCGTGCGGCGGATCTGCGGCGAGTGGGGCGCGGCCGTCCTGACCGACGACGCCCTGCTCGTGGTGACGGAGCTGGTCGAGAACGCGATCCGGCACACCGCCTCCGCCCCGCGGGTGCGGCTGGAGCTGCGGCGGCACATCCTGAGCATCGCGGTCGGCGACGACGACCCGCACCCGGCCGTCCTGCGGGAGCGGCTCGGCGCCCTCGAGCCGGGCTTGGGCCTGCGCATGGTGGCCCAGGTCGCGAAGGTGTGGGGCAGCACCCCCTCGTGGTCCGGGGGCAAGGTGGTCTGGGCGGTGCTCACCAGGCGTGCCGCTCCTGGCCGGGGCCGTGACGGCGGGTAGCGTGTCCGACCGTGACCGAGCCCAAGGACCCCAACGGTGAATTCGAGTCGGTGCTGGCGTACTTGAAGGAGTCGCGGGGCTTCGACTTCACCGGCTACAAGCGGAGCAGCCTGATGCGGCGGGTCCGCCGCCGGATGAGCCAGATCGGGATCGACAACTACACGGAGTACATCGACCAGCTGCAGGTCAACTCCGAGGAGTTCGTCTCGCTGTTCAACACGATCCTGATCAACGTCACCGGGTTCTTCCGCGACCCCGACGCCTGGGACTACCTGCGCGAGCACGTGCTGCCTGGCCTGCTGGCCGAGCGCAGCCCGGAGGAGCCGATCCGGGTGTGGAGCGCCGGCTGCGCGGGCGGGCAGGAGGCCTACAGCCTCGCCATGCTCTTCGCCGACGCCATCGGGATCGACGCGTTCCGTCAGCGGGTCAAGATCTACGCCACCGACGTCGACGACGAGGCGCTGGGGCAGGCCCGGCCGCGGCCTACACGCCCGCCGAGGTCGAGGGGCTCAACGAGGGGCAGCTGGAGCAGTACTTCGAGCTGCAGGGCAGCCGGTACTGCTTCCGCAAGGACCTGCGCCGCTCGGTGATCTTCGGCCGCAACGACCTGGTGCAGGACGCGCCCATCTCGCGCATCGACCTGCTCGTCTGCCGCAACACGCTGATGTACTTCAACGCCGAGACGCAGACGAAGATCCTCGAACGGTTCCACTTCGCGCTGGCGCCCAAGGGCATGCTCTTCCTCGGCAAGGCCGAGATGCTGCTCTCGCACGCGCGGATCTTCGAGCCGCTGGACCTCAAGCGCCGGGTGTTCCGCAAGGCGGTGAACGCACCGGTCAGCTACAACCACTTCGTGTCACCGGGGTTCCCGCAGCGCCGGACCCACGACATCTCCGGGCTCGAAGAACTGCGGGAGCACGCCTTCTCGGCGAGCCCGGTGGCGCAGATCGTGGTGACCGAGGACGAGGTCACCGCCCTGGTCAACGCGCCGGCGGAGGTCGCGTTCGGACTGTCCGAACGCGACATCGGCCGGCCGTTGCGCGACCTCGATGTGTCGTACCGGCCGGTGGCGCTGCGCGGGTACGTCGAGCAGGCGCGGCTGGAGCGCCGGTCGCTGCGGATCAAGGACGTCGAGTGGCGCCGGGCGGGGGAGACCGTCTGGTACGAGGTGCACATCAACCCGTTGGTGGGCAAGGAGAAGAAGCTCCTCGGCGTGTCGGTGGTGTTCCACGACGTCAGCTGGGCGCGGCAGCTGCTCACCGAGCTGGAGCACACGAACCGCCAGCTCGAGTCGGCCTACGAGGAGCTGCAGTCGACGAACGAGGAGCTCGAGACCACCAACGAGGAGCTCCAGTCCACTGTGGAGGAGCTGGAGACCACGAACGAGGAGCTCCAGTCCACCAACGAGGAGCTGGAGACGATGAACGAGGAGCTCCAGTCCACCAACGACGAGCTCCAGACGATCAACGACGCGCTGCGTGAGCGCAGCCTCGACCTCGACGAGGTCAACGAGTTCCTCGAGTCGGTGCTGACGTCGGTGCGCGCCGGGATAGTGGTGGTCGACCGCGAGATGCGGGTCAAGGCGTGGAACCGCGGCGCGGAGGACCTCTGGGGAGTGCGCCGCGAGGAAGCCGAGGGCCGGCACCTGCTCAACCTGGACATCGGGCTCCCGCTGTCGGAGCTGCGCCCGGCGGTCCGCGACGCGCTCACGGACCCCGAGTACCACACGGAGGTGGTGCTGGAGGCGATCAACCGCCGGGGCCGCGCGACGGTGGTGCACCTGCGCTGCAGTGCGTTGCGGGGCGCGAACGGCGAGAGCCAGGGGGCGTTGCTGATGATGGAGGAGTCGCCGGCCGCATCCTGACGGCCCACTGCAACGCACCCAACGCCACATTGGGTGCGTTGGACGCACCGAACGCCACATTGGGGCGCGTGCGGCCGGGCCCGGGTAGTCGAGCGCGACTTGCCAGGCCGGTCGCGTGCGCCGGTCACCCACTCCGCTCGCCGAACTGCACCTGGACCGGGGTGTTGTTTCGGTCGCGACGCGCCAGGGGTACTTCTCCCGTTATGACGACCCATCCTCGGCTGGGCGAAGTGGGGACAACGGCTTCGCCGGCCCGGCACCTGCCCTCGCCGCGCGCGCCCGCGGACCTGCACAGCGAGGTGCGCTGGCGCAGCTCCGAGGCGATCGTCGTCCGGGTGACCGGCGAAATCGACACCTGCACCGCGATGGGCCTGGAGCGCACGGTGCGGGAGCACCTGCGCGCGCGACCGGCGGCGCTGCGGGTGGACATGGGCGAGGTCTCCTTCTTCGGCGCGGCCGGCCTGCGCGCCCTGCACCGGGCCCGCCTGCTCGCCGACGACGCCGGGGTCCACCTGGTGGTCGACGCCGGCGGGTCGCTGGCCGTGCAGCGTGCGCTCGACCTGCTCGACCGCATCTGCGCGGCTTCCTCCTCCCGCGCCTAAGCGTCTCCGGCCAGCAGGTCGACGACGTCGGCCGCCCGCTTCTTCTTCTCGAAGGCCCGGCGCTGCCGATCGGCGCCACCGCCCTCGGCGGTCAGCCGGGCCAGTCCGTCACGCGCGAACTCGAGGTCGCCGGCCGCTTCCAGCGCGGGCGCGGTGAGGCTGACCAGCTCCCCGAGCACCGAAGCGGCCGGTCGCAGGTCCCCGGTCCGCGGGTCCGGGCAGCACCCCGTGGGACCCTCCCGCGACGCCCGCCACAACCAGCCACGCAGCACCTCGTTCGACAACTCGGGCGGCGGCCGGTCGTCGGCCAGCGCGGTCGCGACGAGCCCGCGCGCCAGCACCCCCAGCAGCACCGCCTCGGCCGGCGTCGCGGCGACGTCGGAGATGCGGAACTCGAGCGTCGGCTGCTTCTCCGCCAGCCGGACGTCCCAGTAGACCATCGCGCGGTCCAGGATCGCGCCGGCGCGCAGCCAGCCGTCCACGACGCTCTCGTACTCGTCCAGCGACGCGAACCGCGGCGGCGGACCGGCGGAGGGCCACCGGCTCCACTGGTGATAGCGCCAGCTCGCGTACCCGGTGTCGTAGCCGTCGACGATCGCCGAGTTCGCCGTGACGGCGAGCAGGGCCGGCAACCACGGGCGCACCCGGCCGAGGACCCGGATCCCGCTTTCCTTGTCGGGGATGGCGACGTGCACGTGGCAGCCGCAGGTGAGCGAGGTCCACGCGGTGGCGCCGAAGTGCTCGGCCATCCGCTGGTAGCGCGGGTTCGGCGTGATGCGCGGCGGGTCCACTTCGGACATCGGGGGCGCGCCGGCCGGCAGCAGCCGGTAGCCGCGGGCCCGGGCCGCCCGGGCGAGGTCCTCGCGCAGCCCGCCGAGCTGGCGCAGTGCCTCGGCGTGCGTGCGGCAGACGCCGGTCGCGGCTTCGGCCTGGGAAAGGTTCAGCTCGTGCTGCAGCTCGCCTTGGACGTCCTCGGCCGCTTCCGCGGCGTCGACGACGTCGTCACCGGCCTGCGACAGGTGCCCGCGGCGGTCGACGACGAAGAACTCCTCTTCGATCCCGAAGGTCAGCACGTCGCCGGTTTGCTCGTTCACCGGTGTTCTCCTGGTGGGTCGGGGAGCGTTTGGAATACCCGCCCGCCGGGGCGGGCAAACGGCGTTTTCCCCGTGGCCGGGCGGGTATCCGGCTGCTCAAGAACGACCACAAGACCGTGGAAAAGCTGTTCAAGGAGTTCGAAAAGGCGGGAGAGCGGGCTTACCGGCGGAAGCGCGAGCTGGCCGACTCGATGATCGAGGAGCTGACGGTCCACGCTTACATCGAGGAAGAGATCTTCTACCCGGTCGCGCGGGCGGCGGTGCCGGAGACGAAGGACCACGTGGAAGAGGAAGAGGACGAGTGGTTCCCGGAGGTCCGCTCGGCGATGGGCCGCAAGCGGCTGCAGGAACTGGGGCAGCGGATGCTCGACGCGCGGGGTGACGCGCCGAAGAACCCCCTGGAGCTCAAGAGCGCCACGGCCTAGGTTCGCGCCAAAGCGGCACTTTCACGTGAAAGTGCCGCTTTGGTCGCCCGGAAGCCGGTCGGGTGAAACACCTGCGGTGGTGTGGCCGCGGGTGGTAGGGGTATTCCGGTGGGCATGGAATGGCACGAGGAGCTGCACGAGCGGGCCGACGAGCGGATCGGGCAGCTGGCCGACCGGCTGTGGTCGGTGGCCACCGCGCTGCACGAGCGGCCGGAACTGTCCTATGCGGAGCACGCGGCCGCCGAGCGGCTCACCCGGGAGCTGGCCGAAGGCGGTTTCGAAGTCGAGGCCGGGGTCGCCGGGCTGCCCACCGCGTTCACCGCACGGGCCGGCGAGGGGCGCCCGTGCGTCGCGCTGCTGCTCGAATACGACGCGCTGCCCGGGCTGGGGCACGCCTGCGGGCACAACCTGATCGCCGCGACCGGGCTCGGCGCCGCCCTGGCGGCGAAGGATGTGCTGGAGGACAGCCCCGGGTCGCTGCTCGTGGTCGGCTGCCCGGCCGAGGAACGCGGTGGTGGCAAGCTGGCGCTGGCCGAAGCGGGTGTCTTCGCCGACGTCGACGCGGCCATGATGGTGCACCCCGGCGTCCATTCGTGGTCGTGGGCCCCGCTCACCGCGCAGGTCGAGCTGAAGGTGACCTTCCACGGCCGCGCGGCGCACCCGACCGGTGATCCCGAACGCGGCATCGACGCCCTCGCCGCGTTGATCCAGGTGTTCGGCGCGGTGTCGGCGTTGCGGCAGCGGCTCCCCGCGGGTTCGCACGTCCAGGGCATCATCACGCACGGCGGCGAAGCGACGAACATCGTCCCCGACCGGGCCGAGGGCCGCTTCGGGCTCCGCGCGCTGACCACGGACGCGGTGGACCGGCTGGCCGAGGACGTTGCGACGTGCGCGCAGGGCGCGGCGCTCGCGACCGGCACGAAGGTCGACGTCGAGCGCCTCGGGCGCGGGTTCGCGCACTTCCGCGACAACCCGGTGCTGTCCGAGCGGTTCACCGAGCACCTGGCGGCGTGCGGGATCCACGCGACGCCGCCGTCGCCCGGGGTGTACCTGGGCTCGTCCGACATCGGGGACCTCAGCCTCCGCGTCCCGGCGATCCACCCGTTCGTCGCGATCACGGCGGAGGAGTACGCGGTGCACACCGAGGAGTTCGCGGCGGCGTCGGCGAGTCCGCGCGGCCGGTCGGTGATGCTGGCCTCGGCGGCGGCCCTGGCCCGCACGGCGATCGACCTCCGTACCCACCCGGCGCTGGTCAGCCGGGCCTGGGACCACTTCCACGAGCTGGAGCGGAACGGGCGCTGACCGGCGGCCGGCGGAGGAGGCGCTCCAGGTGGTTCATCGCCTCCCGGCCTTCCGGGATGGCCTGCATGAGCCAGTCGTGGAACATCCCCGGGTACTCGCGGTAGTCCACCTCGATGCCCGCCGCCGAGGCGTGGTCCCGGAACCGGCGGCAGTCCGGCAGCAGGACGTCTCGCGTGCCGATGAACAGCGTGATCGGCGCCGGTCCGCTCAGGTCGGCGTGGATCGGGCTGACCAGCCGGTCGTGCGGGTCGGTGCGCTGGGCATCGCCGGCCCGCTTCGCGCAGGCCGGCGATGCCGAGCATCGGGTCGGTCTCGTCGTAGGCCGCCTGGACCATGGGGATCGTCGCGGGTACACCGGGAGCGTCACCGCGCAGCCGAGCCGCGCGACCAGGTCGGCGGCGTAGCGCCAATGGTGTTTCTCGACCTGCTCGACGTACCCGCCACCGTGCAGGTGAAGGACGTGCAGGCTGCTTCGAGCGTCTCCGCGCGGCCGGAACGTGTAGCAGGGAAAGCCACGCACGTCGTGCCGGTGCACCTCGCAGCGCCGCCGGATGCCGCGCGATCGACGGCTTCTGGTGCCGGGGCAGGCGGTGGTGCAACGCGGAGGCGTTGTCGTAGAACCGTTTCCGGCCCGACGCCCGCAGCAGTCCCATCTTGACCTTCGCCTGCGCACTGACCACGTGCCACTCCTTCCGTCCGCGCCCGGGTACCCGGACGCGGACGGCGCCTGACTAGGCGACGGACGTGTAGTGCGAAGCGTCCCCTTCCAGTGACTCACTGGCCCGCCCGTCGACGCCCACCGGGATGTCCCCGGCCACCGTGACGCGGTTGAGCCGCCGCGGCAGGCCGTCGTAGTTGTCGATCGCGTAGTGCTGCGTGATGCGGTTGTCGAACAGCACCAGCTGGTTCGGCTCCCACGGCAGGCGCACGACGTTCTCCGGCCGCGTGACGTAGGACTGCAGCAGCCGCAGCAGGTCCCGCGACTCGGTCACCGACAGCCCTTCGATCCGCTGCGCGAACCCGCCGATGTACAGCCCGCGCTCGCCGGTCACCGGGTGCACCCGCACCACCGGGTGCACGGTCCGGTACTTCCGCGAGACGAACTGGGCGCGGCGGGCCTGCTCCCGCTCGTTCACCGTCTCCGGCGGCTGGACGTAGTCGTAGTCGTTCGTGTGCACCGCCCGCAGCGTGTCGGCGAACGCCCGCAGCGGCTCCGGCAGGTCGCGGTAGGCCGCCGCGGAGTTCGCGATCAGCGTCTCGCCGCCGTAGGGCGGCACCACGAGGCTGCGCAGCGTGCTGGCCTGCGGCGGGTTGAGCACGAAGGTGACGTCGGTGTGCCAGTGGTTGGCCCGGCCCTGCTCGCTGTCGACGGGCAGGATCGTCGGCGCGCCCTCGACGGCGGGCACCGTCGGGTGGGCCTTCGTCAGCTCGCCGAAGCGGGCGGCGAAGCGCTGCTGGCCCTCGTCGTCGAGCTCGACGTTCCGGAACACGAGCGCCTTGTGCTCGTGCAGGGCGTCGGCCAGGAACGCCACCTGGGTGGCGTCGAGGTCGCCGGCGGGGTCGACGCCGACGATCTCGGCGCCGATCCTGCCGGTGATCTTGCGGACGTCGGTGCTGATCGTGGTCATGCGGGCTCCTTCACTCGGTTCCTGTCAGCGGGACGCGCGAGGCCGTAGTGCTCGCGCAAGGTGGTGCCGGAGTACTCGGTGCGGAACAGCCCGCGCCGCTGCAGCTCCGGGACGACGAGGTCGACGAAGTCGTCGAGCCCGCCGGGCAGGGTGGGCGGCATGACGTTGAAGCCGTCGGCGGCGCCGCCGGTGAACCACGCCTCCAGCTCGTCGGCGACCTGCACGGGTGTCCCGGCGAAGACGCGGTGCCCGCGCCCGCCCGCCAGCCGCTCCAGGAGCTGCCGGATGGTCAGGTCCTCACGCCGGGCCAGGCCGACGACCAGCTCGAACCGGCTCTGGCCGCCCTCGGTGAAGCTGCCGACGTCGGGCAGCGGGCCGTCGAGCGGGTGGCCGGTGACGTCGTGGTCGAGCATCTTCGACAGCTGCCGCAGCCCGTAGTCCGGCGTGATCAGCGCGTTCAGCTCGGCTTCGCGCGCCCGGGCTTCGGCTTCGGTGCGGCCGAGGATCGGCGAGATGCCCGGAAGGATCTTGAGCTCGTCCGGCGTCCGGCCGTACTTCGCGAGCCGGCCCTTGACGTCGTCGTAGAACGCCTTGCCTTCGGCGAACGTCTGCTGCGCGGTGAACACGGCTTCGGCGTGCCGGGCCGCGTACTCCTTGCCGGTCTCCGACGAGCCCGCCTGCACGAGCAGCGGGTGCCCCTGGGGTGGGCGTTCGATGTTGAGCGGCCCGCGGACCTGGAAGTGCGGGCCGTCGTGCTCGATCGCGTGGATGCGGTCGGTGTCGGCGTAGATCCCGCTCGCCCGGTCGACGAGCGCGGCGTCGTCGTCCCAGCTGTCCCACAGCTTCTTGACGACCTCGACGAACTCCTCGGCCCGGTCGTAGCGCGCCGCGTGCGCGGGACGCTTGGCCAGGTTGAAGTTGCGGGCCTCGTCGATGCCGGCCGACGTGACGATGTTCCAGCCCGCGCGGCCACCGGAGAGGTGGTCGAGCGAGGCGAACTTGCGCGCCAGGTGGTAGGGCTCGTTGTAGGTCGTCGACGCGGTCGCGATGAGTCCGATGTGGACCGTGCGCGCGGCGAGCGCCGACAGCAGCGTCAACGGCTCGAAGTGGCTGTGGGAGTTGTGCTTCACGTTGCCCCACAGCGCGACGCCGTCGGCGAGGAACAGCGAGTCGAGCTTGCCGCGTTCGGCGGTGCGCGCGATGTCGGCGTAGTGCTGGAGCGTGCGCGCCCGGTGCGGGTCGGTCGACGGGTGCCGCCAGGCGGCTTCGTGGTGGCCGTTCGGCATCACGAACGCGTTGAGGTGCATCATGGTTTCTCCTTGGGACGCCAGGTCGAAAACCGCCGCTCGAGGACGACGAAACCCTGGTTGACGAGCACCCCGAGCACCGAGACCGCGATGATCCCGGCGTACATCTGCTGGATCTGGAAGTTCACCTGGCTGGTGTTGATCAGGTAGCCGAGCCCGGCCTTCGCGCCGACCATCTCGGCCGCCACCAGCACCAGGATCGAGTAGGACGCCGCCATCCGGATCCCGGTGAACACCGTCGGCACCGCCGAGGGCAGGATCACCTTCCGGAACAGCCGCGGGCTCGACAGGCCGAGCGAGCGGGCGGCCTTCACGAGCAGCGGGTCGACGGTGTTGACGCCGGCGATCGTGTTGAGCAGCACCGGCCACACGCAGGCGTAGACCACGAGCGTCACCTTGGACAGCTCGCCGATGCCCAGCAACAGCGTGAACACCGGGAGTAGCGCCAGCGCGGCGGTGTTGCGGGCCAGCTCCAGCAGCGGCTGGAGGAACCGCGCGACCGGCCGGTACCAGCCGATCAGCAGCCCGAGCGGCACCGCCACCGCGACCGCGACGACGAACCCGGCGGCCGAACGGCCGACGCTGGCCAGGAGGTGGTCGGCGAGTTCGCCGTCGAGGGCGAGGTCCCAGAGCGCTTGCAGGTCTTCCGACAGCGGCGGCAGGAACGTCCGCGTGCTTTCGTCGAGGACGAACCGGGGGACCAGCTCCCAGAGCAGCACGAACAGCACGACCGCGGCCGACGCGTGCACCGCGCGGGTGAGCTTCTTCCGGAACCGCCGCGGTTTCGGCGGCGGTGCCGCGGGTCCGGTGTGGACGGCCGGGGCTTCGAGGGTGGTGGTCATCCGAGGACGCTCCGTTCGTGTTCGGCCGCCTTGCGGACCTCGTCGTGCAGCAGCTCCCAGAGCCGGTGCCGCTGCCGTCCGAACGCCGGGTCGGACCGGACGTCACCGGCGCGGTCGCCGAGTTCGACGTCGACGACGGCCTTGAGCCGCCCGGGGCGCGACGTCAGCACGGCCACCTGCTGTCCCAAGTAGACGGCTTCGTCGATGCCGTGGGTGATGAACACGATCGTCTTCCCGGTGCGGCGCCAGATCCGCAGCAGCTCGTCCTGCAGCTGCTCGCGGGTCTGCGCGTCGAGCGCGGCGAACGGCTCGTCCATCAGCAGCACGGCCGGGTCGTAGGCGAGGCTGCGGGCGATCGCGACCCGCTGCTTCATCCCGCCGGACAGTTCGTGCGGATAGCGGTCCTCGAAGCCGGAAAGCCCGACGAGGTCGAGGTATTCGCGCGCCCGCTCGGCGCGTTGCCGCTTGCCGAGCGGCCCGCCTTCCAGCCCGAATTCGACGTTGGCGCGGGCGGTCCGCCACGGGAAGAGCGCGTACTGCTGGAAGACGACCCCGCGGTCGAGGCCCGGGCCGCGCACCGGCTCGCCGTCGATCAGGACCTCGCCGGACGTCGGGGTGGTGAGCCCGCCGAGCAGGTCGAGCAGCGTCGACTTGCCCGAGCCGCTCGGCCCGACGAGCGAGAGGAACGTGCCGTCGGCGACGTCGAGGGAGACGTCGTCGAGGGCGGTCAGGGCGCCGAAGGTCTTCGTGACCGAGCGGATGCCGATCACTTGGTCACCGCCGGGGCGCCTTCGCGGTAGGGGTTGAACTCGTTGGTGTAGAGCTTCGAGGTGTCGATCTTGTCGCCCTTGATGTAGCCCTGCTGCTTCAGCCACGGCTCCCAGAGCGTGTAGTCCTGGTCGGCGATCAGGCCGCCGTGGGTGATGCCGACGCTCTTCCAGTACTTGAGCGTGCCGGTGTTCTCGTTGCGGCCGCGCGCCTGGATGATCTTCGTGAAGCGGGCGATGACCTCCTCGCGCGGCGTGGTGCGTTCCCACTCGATCGCCCTGGCCACCGCGGAGACGAAGATCTTCGTGGTCTCCGGGTACTTCTTGATGAAGTCGGTGCGCAGCACGTACGGGCCGCCGTTGTACGGGCCGAACGCCTGGACGTCGCTGAAGAGCGGGCGGACGCCGCCGGTCGCGAGCGCGTGGTCCTGCAGGATGCCCTGGAGGGCGACGACGTCGAGCTGGCCGTTGCGCAGCGCCTGTTCGGCGTTGACCGGCGGGATCACGACGAGCTGCACCTGCTTGATCTCGTCGTCGGAGAGCCCTTCTTTCTTCAGCCAGGTGTCGAGCGCGGCTTCGAGGTTGGCGCCCGCGGTGTTGACGCCGACCTTCTTGCCGATCAGGTCGCGGGCGGTCCGGATCGGACTGTCCTCTTTGGTGTAATAGCCGATGAAGGCCTTGTCGTCGGAGCCGTAGTAGTTGACGACGGCCTTGATCGGCGCCCCGGCCTCGGCGAGCTTGACGACCGCGCCGGTGAAGGCGCCGCCGAAGTCGGTCTGGTCGGTGGCCGCGGACTGGATGTCCTGCGGGCCGCTGATCGTGTTGCCGACCCACTTCAGCTTGACCGGGCCGAAGTAGCCCAGGTCCTCGGCGAGTTCCGGCAGGGTCACGGAGTTCGCGCTGCCCTGGTAGCGCAGCTCGAGCTTCTCCGGCTGCCCGGGGGTCCCGGTCGCCGTGGCCGACGCGCAGCCGGCCAGCAGCACGGCGGCGAAGGCGAGCAGGGGCAAGGTTTTCTTCACGGTGTGTCGTCCGTTCCGGGAGTCGGCGGGGATGCCGCAATTGTTGGCGGCGCCCGGCCGGACGGTCAATTTTGCGAGTTCGTGAAATAACTCGGGTCGTCGTAGAGGAGGTCGAGCAGGACCGCGCCGCCGGCGGTGGCCAGCTCCGTGCCCGGGAAGCTCGTTCCCACAACGGTTTCCGCGCTGTCAAGGCGACGGGAGCGGTCGCCGACCTCGTCCCGGATGGCGGGAAGGCAGCTCGGCACGACCGCGATGCTCCGGTCGACCACCACGAGCACGGCCGGGTTGAGCACGTCGAGCAGCAACGCGGCCGCCTGGCCGATGAGCCGCGCGCGGTCGTGGAACAACCGCACCGCCGAGGTTTCCCCGGCCGCCGCGAGCGCGAGCAGTTCCGGGAAAGGCATGCCCGCTTTGCGGGCGAGCGTCGCTTCCGAGACCGTGGCTTCGAGGCAGCCGGTGCGCCCGCAGCGGCACGGCTCGACGCTGTCGTCGACCGGCAGGTGCGCGACCGCGCCCGCGGCCGAGCGCGGCCCGTGGTGCACCGTGCCGCCGGTGGCGAACGCGGCGTCGACGACGTTGCCGGTGAACAGCTGCACAACGCTTTCGCGTGCCCGAGGGTGCCCGAAGAGCTGCTCGGCGTGCACCAGCGACCGCGCGTGCCCGTCGACCGCGACGGTGAGCCCGGTCGCCGCGGTGAGCAGGTCGCGCACCGGAACGTCGCGCCAGCCCAGCAGCGGGTGTTCGACGACGGTGCCGGACGCCCGGTCGACCCAGCCCCCGGTGGCGACGCCGAGGCCGAGCGGCTCGCGGTCGTGGCCGAGCAGCAGGTCGTCGAGGATCTCGGCGGCCCGGGCGAGCAGGTCTTCGGCGGCCAGCCCGTCGTGTGGTTCTTCCTGCTGGGCCAGGACGTTCCCGCGCAGGTCGAGCAGAGCGACGGTGGCGTGGTGCGCGGCGAGGTGCAGGGCGCCGGCGACGTGCCGCCCGGTGTCGAGGTCGATCGGCACGTGCGGCCGCCCGACTCCGCGCTTCGCGGTTTCCGGGAGCTCCCGCAGCAGTCCGCGGCGCAGGAGGTCGGCGGTGTGCCCGGTGACGGCCGCGGCGGAGAGCCCGGTCCGCCGGGCGATGGTGCTGCGGGCGATCGGCCCTTCGTCGAGGACGGCCCGCAGGACGGAGCTCGCGGCGGCGCTGCGCCGGGCGCCGCGTCCATCCGTCCTCTGTGGACCGTCGGCCACCGCCGTCATGGCCCGATGGTGGCAGACGCGGCGGCGGGTGCCCAGCGTGCCCAGGATGTGGGTCTTGACGCATACCCATATCGGCATATGATGGCGACCGTGGCACGAGCAGCGACGACGACCGACACCTTCAACGCCGTCGCCGAACCCCGGCGGCGGCAGATCCTCGACGCCCTGATGGGCGGCGAGCGATCGGTCGGCGACCTCGTCGACCTGCTCGGCCTCGCCCAGCCGCAGGTGTCCAAGCACCTGCGGGTCCTGCGGGAGGTGGGGGCGGTCGACGTGCGCGGCGACGGCCGCCAGCGGCTGTACCGGCTCAACGGCCCCGCGCTCAAGCCCATCCACGACTGGGTCAAGCGCTACGAGCGGACGTGGGCCGAGCGGTTCGACCTGATGGACGAAGTCCTCGAAGAGCTCAAGGAACAGGAGAAGTGACGTGGAGATCACCACCCCCGCCGACGACCAGATCCTCATCACGCGCGAATTCGACGCGCCCAAGCACCTCGTCTACCGCGTGTGGACCACGCCGGAGCTCGTGCGGCGCTGGTGGAGCGGCCACCGCGGGACCACCACCGAAGTCGAGCTGGACCTGCGGCCCGGCGGTCGCTGGCGGTACGTGATCAAGACGAACGACGGCGCCGAGGTCGGCTTCCACGGCGAGTACCGCGAAATCGTGCCGGAGGAGCGGATCGTCTACACCGAGGTGTTCGAGATGCCCGGCGTGGCCCTCGACTCCGTGGACGGCCCGCTGAACACCGCCACCTTCACCGCCCTGGACGGCGACCGGACGCGGCTCGAGCTGCTGACCGTGACCGGCAGCCGGGAGCTGCGCGACACGATCCTGCAGTCCGGCATGGAGGTCGGCGTGCGGGAGCAGATGGTGATCATCCAGGAGCTGGCGGACTCCCTGCGCTAGCCGCACGCAGGAACCGTTCGCCCGTCTTCGCCAGCTCGGCGGCCAGCTCCGGCGCGTCGAGCACCTCGAAGTCGACCTCGAGGAGCCCGAGGTACAGGCCGAGCATTTGAGCGTTGTCGGAGCCCACTTCCGCGACGCAGCGGTCCGGCCCCTCGGGCGTCACCTCGACCGCGATCGGCAGCCGAGCCCGGACGTGCTCCGCGGTGGCGTGCAGGCGCACCTTCGCGTGGAACCGCCAGGTCGCCGCGCCGGCACTGCGCTGGACGAACTGCGCGACGTCGCCCTCCGGCGGCTCGCGCGGGGTGAAGCGCGGCCCGTTCGGCACCTTCGGCGTCATGCGGTCGACGCGGAAGGTGCGCCAGTCGTCGCGGCCGGTGTCCCAGGCGACGAGGTACCAGCGCCGGCCCCAGCTGACCAGCCGGTGCGGCTCGACGTCGCGCCGGCTCGGCGTGTGCGTGTGGCTGGTGTAGCCGAACCGGAGCCGTTCGTTCGCGCGGATGGCCGCCGCGACCGCGGTCAGCACCTCGGCGTCGACCGCCGGACCGGCGCCGGGTATCGCGACCGTCGCGGCCTGCAGGGCGCGCACCCGGTGCCGCAGCCGCGACGGCAGCACCTGCTCCAGCTTGGCGAGCGCGCGCACCGACGTCTCGGCGATCCCGGAGACGCCGGTGGCAGTCCGCAGCCCGACCGCGACGGCCACCGCTTCGTCGTCGTCGAGCAGCAGGGGCGGCAGCTGCGCGCCCGCGCCGAGTCGGTAACCGCCCCGGACGCCGGGAGCGGCCTCGACGGGGTAGCCGAGCTCCCGCAGCTTGCCGACGTCGCTGCGGACGGTGCGCGCGGTGACGCCGAGCCGCTCGGCCAGGTCGGCACCGGTCCAGTCGCGGCGCGTCTCGAGCAGCGAGAGCAGCCGGAGCAGGCGGGCGGAGGTCTGCAGCACCGGCCGAGGATCGCATGAATCGCGGAAGGAAGTCTTCCGCAATGGCTCCTAACGTGCCGGGCATGACGAAACCCTTTCGCATCGAGATCCCGCAGGCCGACCTCGACGACCTGCACCGGCGCCTCACCGAGGCCCGCTTCGCCGACCCGGTGCCGGGCGACGAGCCGGACTGGTCGCGCGGCATCCCCACCGCGGTGGTGCGGGAGCTGGCCGAGTACTGGCGCGACGGCTTCGACTGGCGCGCGCAGGAGGCGGCGCTCAACGGGTTCCCGCAGTTCACGACGGAGATCGACGGCCAGACCATCCACTTCCTGCACGTCCGCTCGACGGACCCGGACGCGGTCCCGCTGCTGCTGACCCACGGCTATCCCGGGTCGGTCGCCGAGTTCCTCGACGTCATCGGCCCGCTCACGGACTCCTTCCACGTCGTCGTCCCCTCCCTGCCCGGGTTCGGGTTTTCGACCCCGCTGAGCGGACCGGGCTGGGAGCTGGCGCGCACGACCGACGCGTTCGCCGAGCTGATGACGAGGCTCGGCTACGACCGGTTCGGCGCGCAGGGCGGCGACATCGGCGCGGGCGTCACCGGACGGCTCGCGGCGGTGTACCCGGAGCGCGTGCTCGGCACGCACGTCAACAGCGACCGCGGCACGATCGCGCTGGCGGGGGAGCAGCTGCCGCTGCCGGCGGACCTCACCCCGGCGGAGCAGGCCGAACTGGACGCCGCCCGGGAGGCGTGGCAGGCGGGGCGCGGGTACCTCGACCTCCAGTCGCACCGGCCGGAGACGATCGCGGCCGCGCTCACCGACTCACCGGTCGGGCAGCTGGCGTGGATCGCGGAGAAGTTCGAGGCCTGGACGAACCCGGCCGGCGGCGTCGACCGCGACCGCCTGCTCACGAACGTGAGCCTGTACTGGTTCACCCGCAGCGGCGCGACGGCGGCGCGGTTCCTCTACGAGGCCGCGCATTCCGGACACGGCTGGCTGGCGCCGTCGGACGTCCCGGCGGGCTGGGCGGTGTTCGACTCCTCACCGGTGGTGCGGCGGATCATGGACCCGGAGGAGAAGATCGCGCACTGGTCGGAGTTCGCGGAAGGTGGCCACTTCGCGGCGATGGAGGAGCCCGAGCTGCTGGTGGCGGACATCCGCGCGTTCTTCCGCGGCCTGGCGCCGCGGTAGGCCAGAATCGGCGGCGTGGAGTTCGCGATCCTCGGGCCGGTCGAAGCCCGTCGTCCCGACGGGACCGTCGTCGCGCTCGGCGGGCCGCAGCTGCGGGGTCTGCTCGCCCTGCTCGCGCTCGATGCCGGGCGGGTCGTCAGCGCCGAGCGGCTCATCGACGGCCTGCACGGCGAGCACCCGCCCGACGGCGCCGCCGACGCGCTGCAGTCGCAGGTTTCGCGGCTGCGGCGACGGCTGCGGGACGGCGGCGCGCCCGACGGGCTCGTCGAGTTCACCCCCGCCGGGTACCGGCTCGCCGTCGAGCCGGCCGACGTCGACGTCCACCGCTTCGAACGCCTCACCGGCCAGGCACGGGAAACCGCCGATCCCGCCACGAAGCTCGACCTGCTCACCGAAGCCCTCGCGCTCTGGCGTGGACCGGCGCTCGACGGCCTCGCCGACCCACCCCGCGCCGCGCGGCTGGCCGAGCTGCGCCTCGCCGCGACCGAAGACCGCGTCGAAGCCAGGCTCGCGCTCGGGCACCACGACCGGCTCGTCGCCGAACTCCGTGCGCTCGCCGGTGACCACCCGCTGCGTGAGCGGCTCACCGCCCAGCTCATGCGCGCCCTGCACGGCAGCGGCCGGTCCGCCGAAGCGCTCCAGGTGTTCGCCGAGATCCGCGAGCGGCTCGCCGACGAACTCGGGGCCGACCCGTCGACCGAGCTCGCCGAGGCGCACGTCGCCGTCCTGCGGGCTGCCGCGCCCGCTCCGGCGCGGCAGGTGCCGGCGCCGCTCACGGGATTCGTCGCACGAGACGAACTCACGCAGCTGAAATCGGCCCTCGGCGACGCCCGGCTCGTCACGCTCACCGGACCGGGCGGCGCGGGCAAGACCCGGCTGGCCGCCGAGACCGCGGGCCGCGAAGCCGGCGAAGTGTGTTTCGTCGAGCTCGCGACGACGACCGAGGTCGCCCGGGTCGTCCTCGCCGCGCTCGGCCTGCGCGAACAAGGCGTCCTGGCCCCGGGTGCGCCGCCGGATCCGGCTGATCGGCTCGCCGCCGCCCTCGCCGACCGGCCGCTGCTGCTGGTCCTCGACAACTGCGAACACGTCGTCGACGAGGTCGCGCGGCTGGTCCGGCGGCTGCTCGCCGGCTGCGCCGGCCTGCGTGTGCTCGCCACCAGCCGGGAGGCGCTCGGCCTGACCGGCGAACGGCTGGTGCCGGTCGGCGCGCTGCCCGCCGAGGCGGCGGCGCGGCTGTTCGCCGACCGCGCCGAGGCCGTCGCCCCCGGGCAGGCGCTCGACCCGGGCGCGGTCACGCGGATCTGCGCCGCCCTCGACGGCCTGCCCCTGGCCATCGAGCTGGCCGCCGCGCGGCTGCGGTCGATGTCGGCGACCGACGTCGCCGCGCGGCTCGGCGACCGCTTCGGGCTGCTCTCGCGCGGGGACCGGACCGCCGAGCCGCGGCACCGGACGCTGCGCGGCGTCGTCGAGTGGAGCTGGGACCTGCTCGACCCGGACGAACGCCGGCTCGCCGGCCGGTTTTCGGTGTTCGCCGGGGGCGCGCGGCTCGACACCGTCGAGCGGGTCTGCGACGCGTCCGAGCCGGTGCTGACCGGGCTCGTCGAGAAGTCCTTTGTGGACTTCGCCGGCGGCCGGTACCGGATGCTGGAGACCATCCGCGCGTTCTGCGCCGAGCAGGACGAAGACCGGCACGCGGCGCACGCGCGGCACTTCCTGGACCTCGCCCGCGCGGCCGAGCCGAAGCTGCGCGGGCGAGACCAGCTCACGGCGCTCGCGGAGCTGTCCGCCGAACACGCGAACCTGCGCGCGGCGCTGCACTGGAGCGCCGGCGAAGCACCGGAACTGGCCCTGCGGCTGATCGCCGCGCTGACCTGGTACTGGTGGCTGCGCGGCCTGCGCAGCGAGGCGACGCCGTTCGCGGACGCCGTGCTCGCCGCCGTCGGCCCCGAACCGCCGCCCGGGCTGGCCGAGGAGTACGTCCTCTGCCTGATCCACGCGTCGGACACCGACGTCGAGCTCGAGCCGATCCTGCACACGCTCGACGAGCTGGCGCACCCGTACCTCTTCCTGCTGTGGGCGTTTTCCCCGCGCACCAAGGCGAAGGACGGCCAGCGGCTGGCCGCGCTGGTCGGCGACGACCCGTGGGCGCGGGCGTTCACCGGGATCGGCGACGGCCTCGGCGCGCAGTACCGCGGCCGGATCGCCGAAGCCGAGACGCACTTTTCGGCGTCATTGGCGGGTTTCCGCGCGCTCGGCGACCGCTGGGGTGAGGCCAGCGCGCTGGAGAAGCTCGCGGAGTTCGCGGACTGGCGCGGCGACCACGCGCGGTTCCGGCAGCTCATGGACGAGTCCGTCCGGCTGGCGGGCGAGCTCGGCGCCGTCGAAGACGCCGCCGACCTGCTCTGCCGCCGCGCCGACGGCGTGCTGAGAGCGGGGGACGCCGACGCCGCGCGCGCCGACTACGAAGCCGCCGCCGAGCTGGCCCGCGCGGCCGGGACGCCGTTGACGCTCGCCCGGGCCCGCGGTGGGCTCGGCGAGGTCGCGCGGCACGCGGGCGACCTGACCGCGGCCCGGCGCTGGTACTCCTCGGCGATCGGCCTGGCCGGCGACTCGGTCACCGGCGGTGAGACGCGCATCCGGCTCCACACCGGCTTCGGCTGGACGGCGGCCGCGGCCGGCGACCTCGACGAGGCGACCGGGCTCCACCAGGAGGCCCTGGCCACCGCCCTCGAGCACGGGAACCTGCCGGGTGCGGCCCAGGCCATCGAAGGGCTCGCGGGGGTGCTCGCCGAGCGGGCCGAGGACGAGCGGGCCGCGTTCCTGCTCGGCGTCGCCGTCGGGCTGCGGGGCGCGTCGGTCACCGGGGACGCCGACGTCGCGTCCGTGACCGCCGGGGTGCGCTCGCGGATCGGCGCTCCCGCCTATGCCGAGGCCTTCGAGCGCGGCCGCGAAATGCCGCCTGAGCAGGCGCTCGAGGAGTTCGGTCAGCGGCGGTTCGCGCTCGGTTCGTGAGCGGTTGGCGGCCGCGGCCACCGTTCGGGGCATGACGAAGCACATCCTGATCTCCGGCGCCAGTGTCGCCGGCCCCGCCCTCGCCTGGTGGCTGCACCACCACGGCTTCCGCGCCACCGTCGTCGAGCGGGCGCCGAGCCTGCGTGAAGGCGGCTACAAGGTCGACATCCGGGGCGTCGCGGTCGACGTCGTCCGCCGGATGGGCCTGCTGGAGCAGGTGCGCGCGGCGAGCACCGACATGCGCGGCGCGGCGTTCGTGAACAAGCGCGGCAAGCAGATCGCGACCCTCGACGCCGACACGTTCGGCTTCCGCCACGGCGACGACACCGAGATCCTCCGCGGCGACCTCGCGAAGATTCTCTACGAGCACACCCGCGACGACGTCGAGTACGTGTTCGGCGACTGGATCACGGCGCTGGACCAGCACGCCGACGGCGTCGAGGTGACGTTCGCCCACGGCGCCCCGCGCAAGTTCGACCTGGTCGTCGGCGCCGACGGGCTGCACTCCGGGGTGCGCGCGCTGGCGTTCGGCCCGGAGGAGGAGTTCCTCCGCCGGTTCGACGCCTACATCTCGATCTCGACGGTCCCGAACACGCACCGGCTGGACCGCTGGGAGCTGCTGCACTCGGCGGCCGCGGGCAGGATGGTGAACGTCTACAGCACGGCCGGCGCGGCCGACGCGAAGGCGGCGTTCTGGTTCAGCGCGCCGCCGCTGGCCTACGACCGCCGCGACGTCGAGAGCCAGAAGGACCTGGTGGCCGGCCAGTTCGCCGGGCTGGGCTGGGAGATCCCGGCGTTGCTCGACGCGCTTCGCGAGGCCGACGACTTCTACTTCGACCCGGTCTGCCAGATCGTGATGGATCGCCTGTCGACCGGCCGGGTGACCCTGCTCGGCGACGCGGGCTACTGCCCGTCCCCGGCGTCGGGCCAGGGGACGAGCCTGGCGCTGGCGGGCGCGTACGTCCTGGCCGGCGAGCTGGCGACCGACTTCGCGGCGGCGCTTCCGCGGTACGAGGCGGAAATGCGGCCCTACATCGAGAAGAACCAGGCCCTGGCGAAGACGGCGTTGCGCGGGATCATCCCGCAGTCCCGCGCGTTCGCGTGGTTCAACACCCGGATGATCAAGCTGATGCCGTACCTCCCGGGCCGCAACCGCGTCCTGGAGCAGATGGCCCGCCCGATCCGCGAGGCGGCGAACGCGTTGGTGCTCAAGGAGTTCCGTTCTCCAGCGGATCGTGCCCCCAGCTCATGAGCGAGTACCGCGAGGTGCCGGCGGCGGTCTGGTCGGTCTTCAGCCGGTCTTCGAGCTGCTTGGCGGTCATGGTGACGTTCTCGCCGAACTCGCGGCGCGTTTCCTCGTCGTCCATCCGGGACGCATACCCGCTGCGATCAGGGGTATGCCCACCCGAGGAGGTGGCTCTCATGAGCAAGGACTTCGCGAAGGGCGACCGCGTGCGCTGGGACGCGGGCAACCAGAGCTCGGTGGGCACGGTCGAAGAAAAGATCACCAAGGACACTCACGCCGGCAAGCGCGATGTGAAGGCGTCGCCCGAGGAGCCGCAGTACCTCGTCAAGAGCGAGAAGACCGGGAGGACCGCCGTGCACCACCCGGACAAGCTGCACAAGGCCTAACGCGCCGCCCGCACCTTCTCCGCCACCGCCGCCAGCTCCGCGCGGTCGCGGATGCGCCAGTCGGCGTCGAGGACGAAGCCGTCCTGTGGGTGGCGGGGGATCACGTGCAGGTGGACGTGGAGGATCTCCTGGCCCGCCGCCCGGCCGTCGGCCAGGAACAGGTTGATGCCGTCGCAGCGCAGGTCCGTGCGGCGCACCGCCGCCGCGAGGCGCTGGGCGATCGTGAACATGCGGGCGCCCGCCTCGGGCGGGAGGGCCGCCAGGTCCTCGTGGTGGGCGCGGGGGAGCACCAGCAGGTGGCCGGTGGTCACCGGGCGCAGGTCGACGATGCCCACGAACTCGTCGTCCTCGTGCACGAACGACGCCGGGGCGTCGCCCGCGGCGATTGCGCAGAACACGCACCGGCCGTCGGGGGTGGTCTCGGGCAGCGGTGGTGGCTTGGGCATGCCGGCGACCGTAGCGAACCCCTCACGCCGCTGCAGGTGCACCGCGTGGAGGGGCTCAGCCCGTCGAGCTGAGCCACCGGTGCAGTGCCCACCACGGCCGCACCGCGTCGAGCACCCGGCCGCCGCTGTTTTCCGCCAGGACCAACGGGGTCAGCTCCGCCAGCCGGTCCAGCCGGTACCGGACCGTGTTCGGGTGCAGGTGCAGGTGCTCGGCCGTGGGACGCAGGCGCCGGCCGTGATCCAGGTACGCCAGGGCCGTCGCCGCCAGCTCGTGGTGGAACGCGTTCCCGGGATCGAGGGCGCCGAGCAGCGTCGACGTCAGCAGGTCGCCGAGCAGCGGCTGGGCGCTCAGCGCGACTTCGCCCGCCAGCGCCGTGAGGTCGTGGTACCCGCGGCCGGCGATCCGCGCCGCCGCCGTGCAGAGGCCGTGCACCTCGCGCAGCGCGGGCACCGCCGCCGGGGGCGCGACGACCAGCAGGACGTCGTCCGCCAGCGGGATCCCCGCCGGTGGCCGGGCCGCCAAGCCGGTGAGCCGGCCTTCGACCAGGCCGTAGACCCCGCCGAACTCCAGCAGTGCCTGCTCGAGCACGCGGGCCTGCGCCGGATCGCTGACGTCGGACACCACGCAGCAGTACTGCCCTTCGGGTGGCAGGCCCGCCCGCCGGAGCTCCTCGGGCGCCGGCGGGTGCCCGGCGAGCAGGAGCGTCCGCAGCAGCTGGGTCCGCGCGTCGCGCACCGTGCGGGACAGCTGGAGCTCCGCGGCGTGGTAGCCCTTGACGATGTGGTGCTCCAGCGCGCCGGTGTAGCGGTCGGCGTCGAGGATCGTCTCCAGGATGGCGTCGTCCGGCACCCCCGCGGCGCGGGCGCGTTCGACGGCCACGCGGGCCGCGTGCGTGCGGCCCGCCTGAACCCCGCGCAGGAGTTCGGTGAGCGGGACACCCTGGGCGGCGCGGTCGGCGCCCAGCGCCTCCGCGGTGGTGTAGTCCCCTTGACCGGGACTGGCCGTCGCGCGCAGGGCCGCCGACAGCAGAACCTGGATGTGCCGCCGGTTTTCGGCCTCCGGCAGGCGGGCGACCGCGGGTGACTTGCCGCGTGCCACCTTGACCAGCTCGTCCACCACGGTCTCGTCCGCGGCCATCGCGTCGAGGATCCGCCGGAGCAGCGGCGTCACGGCACCTCCTCCGAGAAGTTGTGGCACAGCCACAACCCGCCGCCCGCGACGTTGGGCGATCGGCCCTACCGGAGGAGCTCCCGGGGCCGGTTATCGTGGCATACCGGACAGTAACCCCTGTCCCGCGCAAAAACCACCGCCGCACCTGTTCAGCGTCGAAAGGTGTCTTCCGTGCGCACATCCCCGAGCTCCCGCCGACGGCGGTCGTACCTCTCGTGCCTCGCCGCGGCCCTCCTGCTGACGACCGGCGCGGCGGTGCCGGCGGCGCCGGCGGCACTGCGGGAGGTGATGTTCGTCGGCAACAACTGGGCGGGGACGGCCGACGTCATCGAGTCCCGCGGCTCCTTCGCCCACGTCGGGCGCGTGAACATCATCCCCGACAAGGACGACCGCCTCCGCGAGATCTACCTGAACCCGATCAAGCTCGCCTTCTTCCTCGGCATCCGCAACGGACCCGGCGAGGGGCACGACCAGTTCGTCGACGACATGTACACCACACCCGACGGTTCGTCGGTGGTGGCGTCGCGCCCGAGCTTCGCCGACGTCGTCTCGATCGACCTCACCACCGGGCGCGTCAACTGGCGGTTCCCGGTGTCGGGCTTCCGGTCCGACCACATGGCGGTTTCGCCGGACGGGCGCCGCGTCGCCGTGTCCGCCTCGACGTCGAACACCGTGCACGTGCTGGACATCGTGACCGGGCAGCAGGTCGGCTCGTTCACCGCCGGGGACAAGCCGCACGAGAACGTCTTCACCGACGGCGGCCGGTACCTGTGGAACATGTCGATCGGCGAGGTCAACACCGACCTCGACGACCCGGGCTGGGACTTCACCAAGGGGGACCGGCACATCACGGTCGTCGACGCGGCGACCTTCCAGCAGGTCAAGGTGATCGACATGCGGCCGCGCCTGGACGCCTTCGGGCGGCGCGACCTCTCGGACGCGGTGCGCCCGGTGGCGTTCACCCCGGACGAGTCCAAGCTGTACTTCCAGGTGTCGTTCTTCAACGGCTTCCTGGAGTACGACGTCGCGAGTGACAAGATCACCCGGCTCAAGGAGCTGCCGAAGAACCCGGCCACGAGCGACGACCGCACGACCTTCGTCAACGACTCGCGCCACCACGGCATGTCGATGAACCCGGCGGGCACGAAGCTCTGCATCGCCGGCACGATGGACGACTACGCCACGGTCGTCGACCGCGCGACGCTGCAGCAGGGCACGCTGGTGCCGGCGGTTAAGCCGTACTGGGCGACGGTCAGCGGCGACGGCAGCGCGTGCGTGATCTCCGAAGCGGGCACGGACCAGGTGACGGCGATCGACTTCGCGACCGGGCAGAAACGCCTCTCGGTGCCGGTGGGCGACCACCCGCAGCGGGTCCGGATCGGCCACGTCCCGGAAGGCTGGACCGGCCCGGCCGCCGGCTGACTTCAGGAGAAGTCGTAGGCGATCGTGAACCAGCCACGGACTTCATCGTCCACATCGGACACTTCGCGCAGCTTCAGCTGGTGACCGACCCGCGGCCCCGACGCCCAGCGCGCCGGGGCGATGCGGGCGGTCTCGATTGGCCGCGGCAGGAACAGGTAGACCAGCACGTCTCGCGAGCGGGGCCGGAGCTCGGCCAGCTTCCGGTCCCGCTTGAGGAACACGCCCACCTTTACCGCGTCCTCGTGGACGTCGCCGAGGGTACGCAGGTGCCCGACGACCGCGTCGTAGATCGCGCGGAAGCGTGGGTCGCGACCGGCGAAGGTTTCTTCGACCGTGCAGCCCGGGACGCACGTGTGGCCCTGGCCGGCGCGCGCGAACTCGCGGTCGCAGCGCGGGCACGTCCACCGGGTCGGCATGCCGTCCAGGATGGCACTCACAGCGGCGCCGGGCCCAGCGCGGGGATCGTCGCGGCCGCGTTCACCAGCCGGCGGGCGGCGGTGGCCGCGGCCTTCCGCTGCGTGGGCGGCAGCCGGTCCAGCAGAGTGCCCAGCGCCGCGTGCCGCTGGTCCAGGATCCGCGTCACCAGCTCGTGGCCGGTGTCCGTGACCTCCAGCGTCACCACGCTCCGGTTGCGCGGGTCGCGCCCGCGCGTCAGGTAGCCGAGGGCCTCCAGCCGGTCGGCCAGCCGGGTCACCGACGACGCGTTCACGCCCATCGCCGCCGCCAGCCGGGAGCTCGGGACCCGCCCGAGCCGGTCGAGGATGAGCAGCAGCCGCGTCTGCGGGAACGACACCTCGGGTGGCGCGGTGTGCGCGCACTCCCACGCGATCCCGACCAGGACCAGGGTGAGGCCGTCGAGGGCCACCACGTCCGGGTCGGCGCCCGGGGCCGCGTCTTCGAGGGTTTGCATGAAGCAATACTTGCCAACGGCAAGAGCATCGGTCAAGATGGAACCCCGACACTCGCCGGGGCCTCCTTCGCGCGTCCACATCAGACGCAGCAAACCCGTTGCCGCACAAGAAAAATTGGCTTGAACCCCTTCGCGACCAGAGCCGTAGTACCCCGTACAGGCACTTGTCGCCAGAAGGAGGAACGATGCCGGATCACCGTGGCATGACGGCCAAGGCCAGGGCTCGGACGTTGCTGGTCGTCGTGGCCACGCTCGCCGTGGTCGCCGTGGGCTCGGTCATGGTGCTGAAAGCCAGCGCCCAGACCGCACCCGGGTCGACGCAGGCGCAGGTCCCGGCGTACGGCGCGGGCAGCATGGCGGGCATGCAGATGGGGTCGGCCGCCCAGGCCGGCGCCGGGGACAACCCGCTCGGCGCCGGACCGGTCACCGCGCTCGACAAGACGTTCCTGGTCAAGGTCCGGCAGGCCGGGCTGTGGGAGATGCCGGCGGGCACCCTCGCGCAGACCCACGCCAGCAGCGACGCGGTGAAACGCGCCGGGCTGCACCTGCTCGACGGGCACTCGCACCTCGACCAGCTCGTCCGCGAGGACGCGAAGATGCTCGGCGTGCAGCTGCCCGACCAGGCCAGCGCGGACCAGCAGGGCTGGGTCCGCCAGCTCACCGCCGCGCAGGGGCTCGAGTTCGACCGGCTCTTCGTGAACCTGCTGCGCAATTCGCACGGCAAGATCTTCGCGACCATCGCCGAGGTGCGCGCCGGCACGCAGAACGACGTCATCCGCCGGCACGCGACGCAGGCGAACCAGACCGTGCTCGACCACATGAACGTCCTGGAGGACACCGGCCTGGTCGACACGTCGACCCTGCAGGACGTCGCGAACACCGTGAACCCTAAGTGAGCGCGCCGCCGGCCAGGTAGCGCTGGACGGTCGGGCCGACCTCGGCGACGACCTCGGCGGGGGAGAGCGCGACCACCGGCGGCAGGCGCAGGACGTAGCGGGTCAGGGCCAGCCCGAGCAGCTGGCTCACGACCAGCCCCGCGCGGCGCGGGGCGTCGGCCGGGTCACCGAACCGCAGCACGGCGGGGGTGACCTGGCCGGCGAACACCTGCCGCATCTTCTCGACCACGGCGTCGTCGGCGACGGCCGACCGCAGCAGCGTCAGCAGGATCTCATCCGTCGGCGGCTGCTCCCACAGGACCAGGAACTGCCTGGTCAGCAGCTCGCCGACGGTGTCCGGATCGGCGGTGGCCAGGTCCGGCAGGTCCAGTTCGACGTCCACGGCCGCGGCGAACAAGCCGTCCTTGCTGCCGTAGTAGCGCATCACCATCGACGGGTCGATGTCCGCGTCGGCGGCGATCGCGCGGATCGTCGCGCGGCGGAAGCCGTCGGCGGCGAACCGGCGGCGCGCGGCTTCGAGGATCGTCGCCCGGGTGGCGTCGGACCGTCGTGGCTCACTCATGCCAACAAGTGTAGGCCAACACTTGTTGACAAGCCAGCGCTACGGTGCCTACCGTGGATGCCAACAGTTGTTGGCAAACTCGGAGGTGCCGTCATGTCCCTGCCCGCCCGTACCGACGTCCTGATCGCCGGAGCCGGCCCCGCCGGGCTCACCGCCGCGCTCGCGCTGGCCGAAGCCGGCGTCGACTTCGTGCTGCTCGACCGCCAGGCCGAGGGGGCGAACACCTCCCGGGCCTGCGTGGTGCACGCCCGGACCCTGGAGGTGCTGGCCGAGCTCGGCGTCACCGAGCGGCTGAAGGAGCTGGGCGTCGTCGTCCCGACGTTCACCGTCCGCGACGGTGCCACCGTGCTCGCGAAGGTGCCCTTCGGCGGGCTGCCCACGCCGTACCCGTACACGCTGATGGTGCCGCAGGACCGGACCGAAGCGGTGCTGCTGGCGAGGCTGCGCGAGGCCGGCGGCGACGTGCACCGCCCGTACGAGGTCACGGCGATCGCGGGCGACGACACGGGGGTGACGGTGACGACGACCGGCGGCGCCGTGCGCGCGAAGTACGTCATCGCCGCCGACGGCATGCACAGCACGGTGCGCGAGCAGGCGGGCATCGGCTTCACCGGGGCGAGCTACGCGGAGTCGTTCGTGCTGGCCGACGTCCGGATGAGCTGGCCGCTGGACCGCGCGGAGGTCAGCCTGCACCTGTCCCCGGAGGGGGTGACGGTGGTGGCACCCCTGCCCGACGGCGACGACCACTACCGCGTGGTGGCGACGGTCGCCGAGGCTCCCGAACACCCGGGCACCGCCGACATCCAGTCCATTGTGGACGCTCGCGGCCCGGAGGGCGCGCGGTCACGGGTCACCGAGGTCGTGTGGAGCTCGCGGTTCCGCGTGCACCACCGGGTGGCCGACCACTACCGCGCGGGCCGGGTGTTCCTGGCCGGCGACGCGGCCCACGTGCACAGCCCGGCCGGCGGCCAGGGCATGAACACCGGCATCCAGGACGCGGTCGTGCTGGGCCGCCTGCTGGCCCGGGTGCTCGGCGGCGAGCCGGACACGCTGCTGGACACCTACGAGGCGACCCGGCGGCCGATCGCGACGGAGGTCGTGGCGTTCACCGACCGGATGACCCGGATGGCGACGCTGCGTCCCCGCCCGGCCCGCGTGCTGCGCAACACGATCATGAAGACGGTGTTCTCGTTGCCGCCGGCCCGGCACAAGCTGGCCTACCAGCTGGCCGAGCTGGCGGCCCGCTGAGGCCTCAGCGCGTCGGGGGCACGATGCCGTATTCGTGGATCTTGCGGTAGATCGTCGCCCTGGAGATGCCCAGCAGCTTGGCCGCGCGGACCTTGTTGCCGTCCGCGTCCTCCAGGCAGCGGACGATCGCGTCGCGCTCGATGGACTCGAAGCGGTTCAGCGGCCGGCGGGCCACCGTGTGGAACTCCGCCGGGAGGTCGCCCGGGCGGATCGTGCCCGCTCGGCGGCGCTGGGCCACCTTGCGCAGCACCTGGTAGAGCTGGCCGGTATTGCCCGGCCACTCCGCCCGCATCAGCAGGTGCAGTGCCGCCGCCGAACAGGTGAGGCGGCCGCCGTAGCCGAGCTTGCTCAGCACCAGCGGCACCAGTTCCGCCAGGTCCTCGACGTGGTGGCGCAGTGGTGGCACCCGGACCGTCCGCGGGAACGACTTCAGCAGCTCCGCCAGCGCCGGCTCGGTCTCGGCCTCCGGCACGAGCGTCACCACCACCCACGGCGCGTCCGGCCGGTCGCGCAGCCGGCGCAGCACCACCGCGAGCGCGTTCGCCACCGGCGCCGGCAGGCGGTCGGCGTGGCGCACCACCAGCGTGCGGATCGGGGCCTCGGCGTGCTCGTGGGCCAGCGCGGCCACCGAGTCGAGCGTGAGCGTGCCCGCGTCGACGCTCAGCAGCCGGGCCGCCGGGTGGTGCCGCTGGTGCAGGCCCTTGGCCAGGGTCAGCTTGCCGGTGCCCGCCTCGCCCTCCAGCGCGACCCACTCGCCGCGCTGGTGACCGGTGTCGAGGTCGTGCCCGCAGCGCAGCCACAGCGGCGCCGACCCGACCACGCCCGGCAGGTACATCGGCAGCATCGGCGTCGACACCGCCAGCGACTCCTCGGCTTCGATCAGCTTCACCGACAGCACGCCACCGGCGATGTCGGTCTCGCGCTGGCCGGGGACGCGGCGGCAGAACACCCGCACGCGCAGGCCGCTGGACAGCGCGAGCGTCGCCGGCGTGCGTCGGCTCTCGGCGAGTGCTTCGGTCGCGTGGCCGAGCAGCACCGACTGGTCGGCCGGGTCGAGCAGCTGCCGGGCCCGGTCGTTCATCATCACGATGTCTTCGTTGAACGCCAGCACGATCCCGGTCCACCGGCGGCAGGTCTGCAGGTAGGCCTGGAAGAGGATCATCTCCCGCAGGTCGCTGTGCCGCAGCAGGGCCTGGCGGATCTGCTCGGCCGTCGAGCGGGCCAGCGCGATGAGCAGGCCGCCCGCGTCCTTGTACCAGCAGGTGAGGTCGACGGCGCCGATCTTCTTGCCGGAGATCGGGTGGTGGATCGGCACGCCGGCGCAGGCCAGGTTCTCCAGGTGCTCGGCGTAGTGCTCGTGGCCGAACACCGTGGTCGCGCGGCCGTCTTCCAGCGCCGTGCCGATGCCGTTGGTGCCGACGGACTGCTCGCCGTAGCTGAACCCGGGCACCAGCTCGACGCGCTCGAGGTGCCGGCGCAGGTCGGCGTCGCCGGTGCGCTGGGTGAGCACGACACCGTTCGGGTCGGTGAGGATGAGGCTGATCGGCTGGCCGTCGAACTGCTCGCTGAGCTTGTGCAGCACGGGCTCGGCGCCGCGCATCAGCGGGATGTCGAGGTTCTGGTCGCCGAGGTAGAGCGGGTCGATCCGCTCGGCCTGGACGCGGAACTCCTGGGACCGCCGCCACGACGCCAGGATCGTCTGCCGGACCGTGCCGGGCGGCACCGGTTCGGCGGTCAGGAAACGCACCCGGGTGCGGGCGAGCTCGTCGTCGGCGAGCAGGGTTCCGGGCGCGATCTCGTCCACGTGACCTCCTGTTTCCCGCGGCCCACGTGGGTGCGGGCACACCCGTTGTGCCGCCCGTCCAGCCTAAGACCGCCGCGCGCCCAGTGGTGTCTCAAATTGAGACGCCCGTGCCGCGCCCGCGGCGGTCCGATGGATCGGTAACCGACCGCTGACCAGGAGGAGTGCCCATGGCCGCCGACGCCGCGGAGACCTACAACCCGTGGACGATCGTCAACCTGGTTTTCACGCATCTGGCCGAACAGGGGCTGCACCCGACGTTCGGCGAGGAGGGCCATCCGGGCGAGCCGGCCGCGGCGCTGCTGCGCGCGCTCGGCATCACCCCGACGGTCGAAGGGGACGCGCGCGTGCGCACCGGCGTCCACAGCGAGCTCGCCGAGCTGCGGGCGCGGATGCTCGGCGCGGACGAAACGCCCTGAGCAGCGGTTCTGTCTCAGATTGAGACCCGCGTCACGCGGGCCCGCCCCTTCAATGGTCAACGCAGGACGTCCGCCCCGACGGCGAGCGATTCCACAAGGAGTTGATCCATGAGTCGCCAGAGTGTGGCGAAAGCCCACCAGAAGATCCAGGAACTGTCGTGGGAGCCGGCGTACCACACCCCGGTTTCGCACTACGGGACCGACTACACGTTCCAGAAGGCCAAGAAGAAGGACCCGTTGAAGCAGGTCCTCCGCTCGTACTTCCCGATGCAGGAGGAAAAGGACCACCGGGTCTACGGCGCCGAGGACGGCGCGATTCGCGGCAACATGTTCCGCCAGGTCCAGGAACGCTGGCTGGAGTGGCAGAAGCTGTTCCTCTCGATCATCCCGCTGCCCGAGATCTCCGCGGCCCGGGCGATGCCGCTGCTGTTCCGCACGGTGCCGAACCCGGAACTGCACAACGGCCAGGCGATCCAGATGATCGACGAGGTCCGCCACTCGACGATCCAGCAGAACCTCAAGCGCCTGTACATGCAGAACTACATCGACCCGGCGGGCTTCAACTCGAGTCTGCGCAACTTCCAGAACGACTACTGCGGCACGATCGGCCGCCAGTTCGCCGAAGGGTTCATCACCGGTGACGCCATCACCGCGGCGAGCATCTACCTGACGATCGTCGCCGAGACGGCGTTCACGAACACGCTGTTCGTCGCCATGCCGGCCGAAGCCGCCGCCAACGGCGACTACCTGCTGCCCACGGTGTTCCACTCGGTGCAGTCCGACGAGTCCCGCCACATCAGCAACGGCTACGCGACCCTGCTGATGGCGTTGTCGGACGAGAGCAACCACCAGCTGCTCGAACGCGACCTGCGGTACGCGTGGTGGAACAACCACGCCGTCGTCGACGCCGCGATCGGCACGTTCATCGAGTACGGCACCAAGGACCGCCGCAAGGACCGCGAATCGTACGCGGAGATGTGGCGCCGCTGGATCTACGACGACTACTACCGCTCCTACCTCGTCCCGCTCGAGAAGTACGGGCTCGTCATCCCGCACGACCTCATCGAGGAAGCCTGGAACCGGATCTGGAACAAGGGCTACGTCCACGAGGTCGCGCAGTTCTTCGCCACCGGGTGGCTCGCCAACTACTGGCGCATCGACCCGATGACCGACACGGACTTCGAGTGGTTCGAATACAAGTACCCGGGCTGGTACGACAAGTACGGCAAGTGGTGGGAGAACTACGCGCGCCTGTCGACGCCGAACGGGCACCACCCGATCGTCGCCGAAGACGTCGACTACGTGTACCCGCACCGCTGCTGGACCTGCATGGTGCCGTGCCTCATCCGCGAGGACATGGTGGTCGACGAGGTCGACGGCCAGCACCGGACCTACTGCTCGGAGCCCTGCCGCTGGACCGACGCCGAGGCGTTCCGGCCCACCTACCAGGGCCGCAACACCCCGAACATGGGCCAGCTGGTCGGCGCCCGCGAGTGGGAGACGCTCTACCACGGCTGGAACTGGGCCGACGTCGTCTCCGACATGGGCTTCGTCCGCGACGACGGCAAGACCATGGTCGCGCAGCCGCACCTCAACCTGGACGACCCGAAGAAGCTGTGGACGCTCGACCACCTGCGCCGGATGCCCGAGGTGCAGTCGCCGAACGTGCTGCTGAACCAGATGTCCGACGCCGAGCGCGCCGCGTTCGTGGCCGACTACAACCGCCAGGGCCCGGCCGGGCGCCCGGCGCCGCAGACGGCCTGACGGCGTAGGAAGGGCCTGGCATGGCAGAGAAGCACCGCGTCCGGTTCGAACCGGTCGGGATCGAGATCGACGTCGCCGAGGACACCACGATCCTGCGCGCCGCCGCCGAGCAGGGCGTCATGCTCATGCACGGCTGCAAGGAAGGGCAGTGCGCGGCGTGCAAGTCGTTCATCCTCGACGGCGACGACGTCGAACACGACCGCTATTCGACCTTCGCGCTCCCCGACTACGAAAAGGAGGAGGGTTTCACGCTGCTGTGCCGGGCCCACGCCTACGAAGACCTGACGATCGAGCTGCTCAACTACGACGAGGAGATGATCCAGTCCGGGCTGCCGATCCAGGAGGCGACGGTCGAGGTCGTGGCCAACGACCACGTCACGCACGACCTCCGGCACCTGGTCGTGCGCGTGCCCGAGGAGCTCAAGTTCTTCCCCGGGCAGTACCTGGACTTCGCGGTCCCGGGCACCGAGGAGACGCGGTCGTTCTCGATGGCCAACACCTCGGCGCGCGACGGGCTCCTGGAGTTCGTCATCAAGATCTACCCCGACGGGCTGTTCTCCCGGTTCCTCGACACCGATGTCGCGGTCGGCGACCGGCTCCGGGTGACCGGCCCGTTCGGGGTGTTCACCCTCCGGGACAACCCGGGCAAGGACCTGGTCTTCGTCGGCGGCGGGGCCGGGATGGCGCCGATCCTGTCGCTGCTGCGTTCCATGGCCGAGCGCGGCATCGACCGGAAGGCGACCTACTACTACGGCGCCCGCCGCGAGGCGGACCTGTGCTTCCACGCCGAACTGCGGGAGCTCGAGGAGAAACTGCCGAACTTCCGTTACGTACCAGCGCTTTCCGAACCGGGTGACGACACCTGGGACGGCGAGACCGGCCTGATCACCGACGTCCTGCGCCGGGCCGGCCTCGACCTGACCGGAGCCGACGCCTACGTCTGCGGCCCGCCGCCGATGGTGGAGGCCGCGCTGGAACTGCTGCCCGCGCTCGGCGTCGCCGAAAAGCGCGTCTTCTACGACAAGTTCACCACCACGGGCGAAGGGTAAAAACCCATGACAGCCACGCAAGAACGCAGTGTGCCGAAGCCGACGTTCACCGACGCCGAAGCGGGTGCCAAGGTCTTCCCGGACTCCGACGCCCGCCGGTACAACTACTTCACCCCGGCCAAGCGCAAGCAGAGCCACTACGAAGACGTCACCGTCGAAGTCCAGCCGGACCCGCGCCACTACCTGTCCCAGGGCTGGCTCTACGCCTTCGCCGACGGCAAGGGCGGCTACCCGCTGGAGTGGACCGCGCTGAAGGCGTGGGGCTCCGACCGGCCGCTGCCCGAGCGCAGCCCCGGCTCCGGCGGCAAGGGCTACGACTGGCCGGCCCACGGCTGGCACGAGTTCCGCGACCCCAACGAGGAGTGGGAGCTCACCCTCTACCGCTACAACGCGAACGTCGTGCGCCAGCTCAACCAGAACGTCGACGCCGCGCGCCAGGCCAAGGCGTTCGAGCAGTGGAACCCGAACTGGGTCGACTTCGTGGCCAAGCACGTCGGCGCCTGGATGCACGTCGACCACGGGCTCGGCCTGTACCTGTACGCCAACGCCAACCGCCGCGCCCCGACGAACATGCACAACAACGCGATCTCGGTGAACAGCATGCACCGGATCCGCGCGGCGCAGGACCTGGCGCTGTACAACCTGACGCTCACCGAAGAGATCGACGGCTTCGACGGCGGCGCGCACCTGACGACCTGGGCCGAGGACCCGGCGTGGCAGGGTGTGCGGGAGACCGCCGAGCAGCTGACCGGGATCTGGGACTGGTGCGAGGCGATCTTCGCCGCGAACATCGTCTTCGAGCCCCTCGTCGGCGAGCTGTTCCGCAGCAACCTCGTCCAGCAGGCCGCGCCCGCGAACGGCGACTTCGTCACCCCGACGCTGATCGGCGCCGAGGAGTTCGACTTCTCCGAACGCGACCTCCGCTACACGAAGGCGATGTTCGACCTGCTGATCAACGACAAGGAGTTCGCCGACCACAACCGCGGCCTGCTGCAGAAGTGGCTCGAGGACTGGGTGCCGAAGAGCATCGCGGCCGCCCGCGCCCTGCAGCCGCTGTGGTCGCAGCCCGACGCCAAGCCGATCCGGTTCGAGGACGGTCTCGACCGGGCGAAGAGCCGGTTCGCCGGCATCCTGTCCGAATTGGGCCTCAAGGCACCCGAGGAGCTGGGCCAGTGACTGTCTTCAAAACCGCGGAAAGCCCGTTCAAGACGAACAACACCGCGTCGAACATGTGCGGGTTCACCCTGATGAACAACCAGGTCGGCGCGATCATCGCCGAAGTCATGGGGAGCAAGGACAACGTGACCGTGACGCCGCTGCCCTCGATGATCCGGGTGGACGCGGTCGGGCGCACCGACCTCGTGTACGCCGAGGTCGACGAGGCCGCCGGCGAGGAAGAGGGCTGGTTCAACGCGGCCGAGTTCGAGGAGAGCATGTCCACCCACTACGGGCGGATGATCCACGAAGACGACCGCACGATCATGTTCGCCAACCCCGAGGACGCGGCCGAGTACCTCGACTTCGACCTCAAGCCGATTCGCTAGAAACAGCAAGGAAGCACTCGATCCGCTCAGGAAGGATCACCGATGTACGAAAAAGACGGCGAAAAGTATTTCGTGGTGGACGCCCACACCCACTTCTGGGACGCGAGCCCGGACAACTGGGTCAAGGGCCAGGAGGAATACGCCAAGGGCTGGATCGAGTGCTTCCACGCCTACCAGGGCCTCGGCCCGAAGGAGACGCACTGGCCGATCGACCGGTTCCAGAAGTACTCGGAAGAGCTGATGATGCACGACCTGTTCGAGGTCGGGCACGTCGACACCGCCATCTTCCAGCCGACGAACCTGCGGCAGTGGTACAAGAACGGCTTCAACACGACCGAAGCCGACGCGGCGCTGGCCGAGAAGCACCCCGGGAAGTTCCTCGTGAACACCACCTTCGACCCGCGTGAAGGCGACGAAGGCCTGAAGGCGCTCGAGGAACGCGTCAAGCGGTACGGCTGCAAGGGTGTCAAGCTCTACACTGCCGAGTGGCGTGGGGACTCCCGCGGCTGGAGCCTCAAGGACCCGGAGGCGGCTCGGTTCCTCGAGAAGTGCGAGGAGCTGGGCGTCAAGAACGTCCACGTCCACAAGGGACCGACGATCTGGCCGCTGGACAAGGACGCCTTCGACGTGTCCGATGTGGACCACGTGGCGACGAACTTCCAGGGCCTGAACTTCATCGTCGAGCACGTCGGCCTGCCGCGCATCGAGGACTTCTGCTTCATGGCCACCCAGGAGCGGAACGTCTACGCGGGGCTCGCCGTGGTCGTCGGCGGCCTGATGCACGCCCGGCCGAAGTTCTTCGCGAAGGTCATGGGCGAGCTGATGTTCTGGCTCGGCGAGGACAAGCTGATCTTCGGCGCGGACTACGCCATCTGGGAGCCCAAGTGGCAGGTCGAGGGCTTCGTCGACTGGAACATGCCGGGTGACGACGAGCTGTCGGACTTCCCGCCGCTCACCGTCGACCAGAAGAAGAAGATCCTCGGGCTGAACGCGGCCCGGCTGTACGACATCGACGTGCCGGCCGAGCTGAAGCTCGCCGACCCGAAGGACGTCGAGCCCGTCGGCGTGCCGAACCCGTGACGGCACTCGACGAGCGTGGTGCCCGCGCCGGCCATGCCGACCACGCGACAGTGTGGTCGGCGCTGGGCACCGTCCGGGATCCCGAACTGGACGAACCCCTCACCGACCTGGGTTTCGTGGCCCGCTGCGAGGTGAGCGCGGCGGGCCACGCCGTCATCCGGCTGCGGTTGCCGACCTACTTCTGCGCGCCCAACTTCGCGTTCCTGATGGTCGCGGACGCCTACGACGCCGTCGCCGGGGTGCCGGGCCTGACCGGGCTCGACATCCGGCTCGACGACCACTTCGCCTCCGACGTCATCAACCGCGGGGTGGCGGCCCGGCAGGGGTTCGTCGCGTCCTTCGAAGGCGAGGCCGTCGACGAACTGGACACGCTGCGCGGCGACTTCGTCCGCAAGGCGGTGCTGGCGGGCACCGACCGCGTCTGCCGCTCCCTGAACGGCCGCGACCCGCGGGCGCTGACCCTCGGCGACGTCCCGCCGAGCCCCGACCTCGAGCGGCTGCGCGCCCGGCGTCGTGAGCTGGGCCTGCCCGCCGAGGACGGCGATCCGTTGCTGCTCGACCCGGCCACCGGCGAAGCGGTGGCCCCGGCCGACGCGAAACGCCACCTCGCGTTCGCGCGGCTGACCCGCACGAGCATGGAGGCCAACTCCGGGGTGTGCCGCGGCATGTTGCGCGCGCGGTACTCCCTGACCAGTGAAGAGGAGGGCACGGGATGAAGGCCGTGCGGCTGCAGAAGTACCACCAGCAACCGGTGATCGAAGAAGTGCCGGAGCCGCGCGCCACCGGGCCCTTCGACGTCGTGGTCAAGATCGGCGGCGCCGGCGTGTGCCGCACCGACCTGCACATCATCGAAGAGCAGTGGGCCGAGAAGTCCGGCGTCGCGTTGCCTTACACGATCGGCCACGAGAACGCCGGCTGGGTGCACGAGGTCGGCCCGGCGGTGTCCAATGTGGAGGTCGGCGACACGGTCATCCTGCACCCCACACCGACGTGCGGGCTTTGCCACGCCTGCCGCGCGGGTGACGACATGCACTGCCCGAACGGGAGCTTCCCGGGCATCGACTCCGACGGTGGCATGGCCGAATACCTGCTGACGTCGGCGCGGGCGTGCATCAAGCTCGACCCGTCGACCCAACCGGAAGACGTCGCCGCGCTCGCGGACGCGGGCATCACCGCCTACCACGCGGTGCGCAAGGCCGTGCCGCAGCTGTACCCGGGCACCACCTGCGTCGTCAACGGCGCCGGCGGCCTCGGGCACATCGGCATCCAGTCGCTCAAGGCGCTGACCGCGGCCCGCGTGATCGTGGTCGACCGCAATGCCGACGCGCTGAAGCTGGCGGCCGAGCTGGGCGCCGACGAGACGGTGCTGGGCGACGGCAAGCAGGTCGACGCCGTGCTCGACCTGACCGGCGGCAACGGCGCGGAGGTCGTGCTCGACTTCGTCGCCGAGCAGGGCGCCCAGCAGGACGCGTTCGCGATGACCCGGCGGGCCGGGTCGCACTTCGTGATCGGCTACGGCAGCAACATCGACATCCCGACGATCGACATCATCTCCACCGAGCGCAACGTCGTCGGCAACCTGGTCGGCACGTACAACGACCTGGTGGAGCTGATGGTGCTCGCGCAGGCCGGGAAGGTCACGCTCCACACGAAGAAGTACCCGCTGGACGCGGCTCTCGACGCACTGGCCGACCTCGACGCCGGTCGCGTGCGCGGTCGGGCCATCCTCACCCCTTAGGAGCAGGAAACATGGCGAAGGAACTGCGGTTCGGCTCGGACGCCCGCGACCTGCTGCTGGCGGGTGTGGACAAGCTGGCCGAGGCGGTCAAGTCCACGTTGGGCCCGAAGGGCCGCAACGTGATCATCGAGAAGATCACCGGCTCGCCGGTGGTCACCAACGACGGCGTCACCATCGCGCGCGAGATCCACCTGAAGAACCAGTTCGAGAACATGGGCGCGCAGCTGGTCAAGGAAGCGGCGATCAAGACCAACGACGTCGTCGGCGACGGCACCACCACGGCCACCGTCCTCGCTCAGGCGATCGTCCACGAAGGCATGCGGGCGATCGCGGGCGGTGGCAACCCGGTGCTCGTCAAGCGGGGCATCGACCACGCCGTCGGGCTGCTGGTGGCGCACCTGGAGAAGCAGGCGCACCCGGTGGTGTCCGAAGAGGACTACGCGCGGGTCGCGGCGATCTCCGCCAACGACGACGAAGCGGTCGGCTCCGTGATCGCGAAGGCCCTGCACACCGTCGGCGACGGCGGCGTGGTGACGGTCGAGGAGTCGCCGTCGATCGGGATGAGCGTCGAGTTCGTCGAAGGGTTCGAGTTCGACAACGGCTACCTCTCGCCCTACCTGGTCACCGACGCGGGCCGGCTGGAAGCCGTGCTCGACGACCCCTACATCCTGATGTGCGCGGAGAAGATCACCAAGGTGCAGCAGCTGATGCCGTTGCTGGACAAGGTGATGCGCGCGCCGCGGCCGTTGGTCGTGATCGGCGAGACGGTCGAGGGCACGGCGCTGTCCATGCTGGTGCACAACCACATGAACGGCACGTTCCAGTCGGTCGCGATCCGCGCGCCCGGCTTCGGCGACCGGCGGCTGCACAAGCTGGAGGACCTGGCCGCGATCGTCGGCGGCGCGGTGCTTTCGCGGCACTCCGGGTTCACGATGGAGACGATGACCCTCGAGCAGCTCGGCCGGGCCAAGCAGGTCCGGGTGACCGAGAACCGCACGACGATCGTCGGCGGCGCGGGCTCGTCGTCCGCGGTGGACTTCCGGGTCGGCCAGCTGCGCGCGGAGCTGGAGCGCGCGCAGTTCGGCGTCGACGAAGACGTGCTGACCGAACGGATCGGCGCGTTGACCGGGAAGGTCGCGGTGGTGCGCGTCGGCGCGGCCACGCCGGCGGAGCTGAAGGAGCTGCAGCACCGGGTCGAGGACGCGTTGTCGGCGACCCGGGCGGCGATGGCGGAAGGCATCGTGGCGGGCGGGGGAGCGGCCCTGCTGCACGCGGAGAAGGCCCTGGAGAACCTGGGCCTTTCGGGTGATCAGGCGATCGGCGTCGAGATCGTGCGACGCGCCTTGGCGGAGCCGGCGTTCCTGATCGCGCACAACGCGGGCCACCCGGCGCACGAGATCGTGGCGCGCACCCGCGAGCTGGGCGCCGACGAGGGCTTCGACGCCCTGCACGACCGCTACGGCGACATGGTGGCGATGGGTGTGGTCGACCCGCTGCGGGTGTGCCGCTCGGCGGTGCAGAACGGCGCGTCGGTGGCGGGCCTGCTGCTGACGACGAACTCGCTGATCGCGGAGGAGCAGACCCCGTGGGGCGGCAGTCCTGCGCTGATGACGGAGTTCGGCCCGCTGGACGAGGGCCTGCACCAGCCTTCGCCGGACGCGAGCACGCCGCAGTCCCTCGGGATGGGCCCCTCCGTGGGCTGAGTACCGCCCGGCTCACGGGGAACGGAGGTCCCCTCACCGGAGTCCTGAGCCCCGGTGGGGGGACCCTCTTGCGCTGCGCCCGGCCCGCCGGGGTGTCACGCTGGTGATCATGACGCACTACGTTCTCGCGCAGACGCTGGCCACGGTCGGGGAGTTCGAAGCGAAGGGCTTCCTGGGCACGGTGGGCAAGATCGCCGCGGCGACGGTGATCTTCTTCATCGCCATCGGCCTGGTGGTGGGCCTGCTGCTCGGGTTCTTCATCGGCCGCTCGGTCGGCCGGCGGCAAGGGCCGCGCTGAGTCAGCGGACCAGGCCGTGGCGGGCCAGCTCGCGGTCGGCCAGCTTCCCGATGATCTCCCGGTCCCGCTGCCGCCAGCCGGTGGCCGGGTCGCCGACCGCGGCCAGGCGCCGGAGCGGCTGCGTCGCCAATGCCCGCAGCGCCAGCAAGTCGAGGCCTTCGTCTCCCATCGCCCGCAGCCGCGCGGCCGCCGAAGCGCGGCGGGTGAAGTTCCAGCGCAGGGGCAACCACGTCACCACCAGCGTCAGCACCGGCAGCGCGATGATGATCGCCGCCAGCCACCACGCGAGGTTCTCCACCGCTTCGATCTGCCAGCGGCCCGAGTCGACGAGCTTGGTGCCCACGGCCGAGCCGCCGTGCAACGCCTTCGCGAGCGCGTCGCCGACCAGCGGGATGCCGCCCGCCGAGTTCGCCGCTCCGTCGAACGTCCCGCGCAACCCGGTGCCCGCGTCGACCAGGCCGTCGCCGGGGGCGCGCAGCTTCAGCACCTGGTCGTACACCGACGTGCCGAGCCAGGCCGCGAGCACCACGACCAACAGGGCGAGCAGGTCGCTGACGAGCTGGGCGGTGCGGCGGATCGGCCGTTCGGCGTAGAGCTGCATCGGGTCGCCTTTCGCGGTGGGGGAGCGCGGGCGAGGAGCAACGTACCCGCGCTCCCCACCCGCGAACCGCCTAGCTCCGGACCACCTCCGCCAGTCCGCCCAACGCCGCCGGCAGCGGACCCTCGTGCAGCACGCCGAGCCGCTGCGTCGCCCGGGTGAGCGCCACGTACAGATCGGCCGGGCTGTCGGCGAGGATCGCCGCCGGGTCCACCACCAGGACGGCGTCGAACTCCAGCCCCTTCGTCTCCGACGCCGGGACGGTGCCCGGCACGCCGGGTGGGCCGATCACGATGCTGGTGCCCTCCCGGCCGGCCTCCTCCCGGACGAACTCCTCGACCGCCGAGGTCAGCTCGTCCGGGACGACCAGCCGGGACCACGGCCGGACGCCGCACGCACGCACCGAATCCGGGGGCTTGACCTCCGGCGCGAACTCGGCGAGCACCGCCGCCGCGACGGCCATGATCTCAGCCGGCGTGCGGTAGTTCACCGTCAGCGACCGGTAGACCCACCGGCCGGCCACGTACGGCTTCAGCATCGCGCCCCACGACCGCGCCCCGGCCGCCGAACGGCGCTGGGCGAGGTCGCCCACCACCGTGAACGACCGGCCCGGGCACCGGCGCATCAGCACCCGCCAGTCCATTTCGGACAGTTCCTGGGCCTCGTCGACCACGACGTGCCGATAGGTCCAGTCCCGGTCCGCCGAGGCCCGCTCGACGAGGCTGCGGGTGTCGGCCTCCTCGAACCGCTCGGCCAGGTCCTCGGCGTAGAGCAGGTTCTCGGCCGAGAGCAGCACGTCCTCGTCCATCTCCTCCCGGTCCAGCTTCATCGTCTGGAAGACGCCCTCGGCGTACTCGGCCTCGGCCTGCCGCGCCCGCGCGGCCGCGGCGTCGGCCGCCTTCTCCGCCGTCTTGTCCTGCCCCAGCAGGTCGGCCAGCTCGTCGAGCAGCGGCACGTCCGACACCGTCCAGGCGTCACCCCGGGCCCGGAACAACCCCGAATCCGCTGGCGCGGACGCGTAGAACGAGGACAACAGGCCCTCCGGGGTCAGCTTCGGCCAGAGCTCGTCGATCGTCGCGGTGAACTTCTCGTCGACGGCGAGGTCTTCGAGCAGGCCCTTCCGCATGCTCTCCCATTCGTCGCGGTCGTCGCGGCTCAGCCAGCCCTTGCCGATCCGGCCCAGCGCGCGCTCGGTGAGCACGTAGGTGACGATCTCGACGAACTTCGCGCGTGCTTCGTTGTGCGGCAGCCCGCTGTCGCGCGCCTCCTGCCGCGCCCACTCCGCGGTCTCGGCGTCGATCCGCACGGTGACGTCCTTGAGCGCGATCGGCACCGGCTCGGCGGGCAGCCGCTGCCGGTCGGCGACCGCGGCCTTCAGCACGTCGAGGATCTTCAGGGATCCCTTGCGCCGCGCGACTTCCGGGACGTCCTCGGCCGTGACGTGCAGCCCCGGCACGAGGTCGCCGGTGGTGGTGAACACGACGTCGGTCTCGCCGAGCGAGGGCAGGACGCGGCCGATGTGGTCCAGGAACGCCGGGTTCGGCCCGACGACCAGCGCGCCGTGGCGTTCCATCCGCTCCCGCTGGGTGTAGAGCAGGTAGGCGACGCGGTGCAGCGCCACCACCGTCTTCCCGGTGCCCGGCCCGCCTTCGATCACCAGCACGCCCGGGTGGTCGAGCCGGATGATCTCGTCCTGCTCGGCCTGGATCGTCGCGACGATGTCGCGCATCCCCTCACCACGCGGCGCGTTGACGGCCGCGAGCAGCGCCGCGTCGCCTTGCGCGTCCCCGCCAGGACGGCCGAGATCCTCGTCGGTGAAGCCGAGCACCCGGCGTCCCCGGGTGTGGAACTGGCGCCGCCGGTGCATGTCCTCCGGGTTCGCGCCGGTGGCGGTGTAGAACGGCCGGGCCGCCGGCGCCCGCCAGTCGAGCAGCACCGGCCGGTAGTCGTTTTCCTCGTCGAACAGGCCGATCCGGCCGATGTAGGACCGCTCGCCCGACACCGCGTCCAGCCGCCCGAAGCACAACCCGTTGTCGACGACGTCCAGCCGCTTGACCTGCCGGCCGAGCGACCGCACGCCGACGTCCCGCTCCATCGCGCCGACGCCGTTGCCGCCCAGCGCCGCCTCGTACTCGGCCTTGACCCGCGCGCGCTCGGCGTCGAGCCGCGTGTACAGCCCGGCGACGTAGTCGCGTTCGGACCGCAGTTCTTCTTCGTACCCCTGGTCTGTCACAGTCCCTCTTCGTTGTCCTACAACAGTTTCAGGCGGTGGGGGCGCCGAACCACTTGCGCAGCGCGCCGGGCAGGCCCGCGTCGTCGTCGCCGACCCAGACGACGTGGCCGTCCGGCCGCAGCAGGGCCCCGGGCACGTCCGGGTCGGCGACGACGTCGACGACGTGGTCGACCCGGTCGGCCCAGCCCGCGGCCGAGAGCCGGCCGGTGCGGTCGAGCAGGAGGCCGCGGCCCTCGTGCATCAGCTCGAAGAGCCGCCCCTGCTCGAGCGTCGTGTCCGGCAGACGCCGGCCCAGCAGCTCCGGCCCCTCGCCGAAGTCGTAGCGGATCCCGGTCGCGGTGACCTTCTCGATCAGGTAGCGGGTCACCTCTTCGAACCGCATGAGCTCGGCGAGCAGCCGCCGCACGGCCTGCGGGCCGGGTTCCAGCGACAGCAGCTCGGCCTGCGCGCGGGTGTTGTCGAGCACCGCGGCGGCCACCGGCCGCCGTTCCGCCTCGTAGCTGTCGAGCAGCCCGGCCGGGGCCCACCCGCGGATCTCGGCGGCCAGCTTCCAGCCCAGGTTGACCGCGTCCTGCATGCCCAGGTTGAGGCCCTGCCCGCCCATCGGCGGGTGGATGTGCACCGCGTCGCCGGCGAGCAGCACCCGGCCGTCGCGGTAGCGGTCGGCCAGCCTGGTGGCGTCGGTGAAGCCGGAGAGCCAGCTCGGGGAGTGGACGCCGAAGTCGGTCCCGGCGACCGCGTGCACCGCGTCCTTCAGCTCCTCCAGCGTGGGCGGGGCGGAGCGGTCTTCGGACACTTCCCGAGCGGGCGTGAGCAGGCGGTAGCCCCCGTCTTCGAGCGGCATTGCGCCGAACGTCTTGAGCGTCTCGCGGACCCTCGTCATCACGGAATTCACTTCTTCGGGTGACGCCGACAGCTGCACCTCGCCCAGCAGCCACTGCCGCCGGGCGGGTTCGCCGGGGAACCCGATGCCGAGCAGCTTGCGGACCGTGCTGCGGCCGCCGTCGCAGCCGACCAGCCAGCGGGCACGCAGGCTCGTGCCGTCGGCCAGCTGCGCGGTGACTCCCTCGTCGTCCTGGGTCAGGCCGGTCAGCTCGCGGGCCCGGCGGAGCTCGGCACCGGACTTGAGGGCGTGCTCGGTCAGCAGCCGCTCGACGGTGGTCTGCGGGATGCCGAGGGAGTACGGGTGCGTGGTGTCGAGCCGCTCCGGGATCGGCGCCGGGATGGCGGCGAACCCGCCGACCGGGAACTTCTTGCCGAGCTCGAAGTAGGGCTCCACCAGCCCGCGCTGGTCCAGCACCTCGATGCTGCGGGCGTGCAGGCCCAGCGCCTTGACGATCCGGCTCGGCTCGGCGAGCTTCTCCAGCACGACGACCTCGACGCCGTGCAAGCGCAGCTCGCTCGCCAGCAGCACGCCCGTCGGCCCGCCGCCGGCGATGATCACGTCGATCAAAAAGACCCCCTTCGATTCCCGCGTTTGCGCAGGTTGTGGCTTCGGCCGACGATTGTGCGGCACGAGGGGGGTCTTGCCGCAAGCCCAGGGGTGCGCTATACGTTAGACATGGAGGGGAGTGGTTTTCCTCCCTCCGGTCTCCAGGGCGTCTTCCCTGATCCAGCCTTTCCTACCACCTGATGGCGTACGTCGCGCCGGTGATCTATGACGGCTGTCATAGTGTGCTTCCGGTCGCACTGTGCTCTGATGGGACTATGACGGCTGTCATGGAAATCCGGGAGCTGGGCGACCGCCCGGCCGACCGGGAGTGCGTGGCCGCGCTGGTCGCGGCCTGCTCGCCGGAGAGCCTCCGGCGGCGGTTCCTGATGGGCGGCCCGGCCGAGCCGGCCGACGTCTTCCGGCGCTACCAGCGGTTCCTGCTCGCCGGTGAGCCCGCGTTGCTCGCCGTCCGGGACGGCCGCCCGGTCGGTCTCCTCAACTTCGTCGCCCCGGCTCCGGGGGAGGCCGAGATCGGCGTCCTCGTCGCCGATCCGTGGCAGCGGCAGGGGATCGCGAGCGCGCTGACCCGGTGGCTGTGGGCGTCCGGGCGGTGGCCGGGCTGGACGGTGCGGGCGACCGTGCGGGCCGGTAACACCGGCGCCGAAACGTTGTTGCTGCGCCAGGGGTTCCGGCCGGTGCCCAGCTACGAACGCGGCGAGCGGGACTTCGCGCTCGTCGTCCCCGGCTGGGCTACCATGACGGACGTCATGAAGGAGGCCGCCGATGACCCGGACACCACGCGAGCGGATGGTGCTCAGCGCCGCGCAGCTGGTGCGGATCCACGGTGTCGGGGCGACCGGCATGCGGGACGTGGTCGCGCACGCCGAAGCCCCGCGGGGGTCGCTGCAGCACTACTTCCCCGGCGGTAAGGACCAGCTGATCGCCGAAGCTGTCGCGTGGGCGGGTGACTATGCCGCCCGCCGCGTGGCGCGCGTCGCGGCCAAGCTCGAGGACCCGACGCCCGGCAAGCTGTTCGAGGCGATGGCCGCCCAGTGGCGCGACGAGTTCACGACGCAGGGGTTCGACGCGGGCTGCCCGCTGGTGGCGACGGTCGCCGACACGGTGGCCACCAGCGACAGCCTGAGGGAAGCTGTCGGCAAGGCGTTCGAGGGCTGGCAGCGCCCGGTGGCGACGACGCTCGAGGACCTCGGGGTGCCCGCGGCCCGCAGCGCGTCGCTGGCGGTGCTCATGCTCAGCGCGCTGGAGGGCGCGATCGTCCTCGCGCGGGCGCACCAGGACGTGGCGCCGCTGGAGACCGTGGTGGCGGAGCTGCGCCCCCTGCTCGACGGCGCGGTCGGTTAGCGGCTCGCGGGCGGCGAGCTGACCCCGGGCGACGCCGGGGTGGTCGTGGCCGGAATGCTCGACGTGGCCGCGACCTGCGGGCCCGGCGCGATCAGCTGAGTCGCGGCGAGCACGCTCGTCGCCACCACCAGCGCCGCCACGACGGGTGCGGCCACCATCGCGACGCGCCGCAGGGGTCGTTCGGCAGGCGGCCGGGATTCCACCTCCAGCCGCTGGAGCCCGCGGCGGATCACCGTCTCGACGGTCGCCGGCGAGCGACCGAGGGCCTCGGCGATTTCGGGCGTGCCGAGGTCCAGCCCGTACCGCAGCACGAGGACCTCGCGCTGCCGCCGGGGGAGTGCGTCGAGTCCCGCGCCCGTCGCGCGGATCCGGCGTTTCCGGGACAGGCGCACGACGGTCGCGCGAAGGCGGCAGGCTGCTCGGTCCCGGGCGCGGAGCCGGAGGAAGGCTTCGTGCGCGACGTCCTCGGGGTCGCCCGCGCCGAGCAGGCGCGCCAGCCGGGTCAGCTCGCCGAAGTGCCGCGCGAACAACGCCTGGAAGGCGACGTCGTGGTCGTTCGGAGCGGGTGTGATCACGGTCCGTCCACGCGCGACCGGGCCCGGGGGTTTAGTCCTAGGTGTGCGTGCCGCCGTCGATGCGGATTTCCGTGCCCGTGATGAACTTGCCGTCGTCCGAGGCCAGCATCGCCACCACGCCCGCCACCGTCTCCGGGCCCGCCACCGGGTTGCCCACCTCCGTCGTGTGGTCCGTCGGGAGGATCGGCAGCAGCCGGCCGAACAGCGAGAAGTCCACGTCCCGCGGCAGCCAGCTCGCCGCCGAGTCGGTGATGCCGCTCTTCACGCTGCCCGGCGCGATGCTCACCGCGCGCAGTCCCTGCTTGCTGTACTCCAGCGCCAGGGAGTGCGTGAACGCCTGGATGCCGCCCTTGCTCGCGCAGTAGGCCGCCATGTACGGGTGGGCGAACGACGCCGACGTCGAGCTGAAGTTGACCACCACGCCGTGCTCCGACGCCAGCAGCGCCGGCAAGGCCGCGCGGGTCACCAGGAACGTGCCGGTCAGGTTGACCGCCAGCACCCGGTTCCACAGCTCCAATGACGTCTCGTGGGTGTGCGACGCCAGCAGGATGCCGGCCGCATTGACCAGGACGTCGAGGCCGCCGAGGGTGTCGATCGCCGAGGCGACGCCGGTGGCCACCGAGTCCTCGTCGGCCACGTCCATCGTGAGCGGCACCGAGCCGGGCAGGTCGTCGAGCCCCTTGACGTCGGCGGCGACGACCTGCGCCCCTTCCTCCAGCAGGCGGAGGGTGGTGGCCCGGCCGATGCCGGAGCCGGCACCGGTGACCAGGACCCGGCGGTCGCGCAGGCGTTCCATGGCGATCACCGTAGCCCGGAACCTAGAGCGCGGGCACCTGCTCGTCGGCGGGCGGCGGGCCCGGCGGGGTGCCGTCGCCGAACGGGCGGCCGCCCAGCTCTTCGCGGCCGTGCGGGGTCGGCCAGCCCGACACGTCCGGCCCGAGCGGCACGATCCCGGTCGGGTTCACGTTCTTGTGCACCACGTAGTAGTGCTCCTTGATCTGCGGGAAGTCGATCGTGTCGCCGAACCCGGGCGTCTGGAACAGGTCGCGGGTGTAGGCCCACAGCACCGGCAGCTCGGTCAGCTTCTGCCGGTTGCACTTGAAGTGGCCGTGGTAGACCGCGTCGAACCGGACGAGCGTGGTGAACAGCCGGACGTCGGCCTCGGTGATCGTGTCGCCGACCAGGTAGCGCTGGGTCGCGAGCCGCTCGGACAGCCAGTCGAGACGCGAGAACAGCTTGGTGTACGAGTGCTCGTACGCCTCCTGGGAGCGGGCGAACCCGCACTGGTAGACCGCGTTGTTGACGTCGGTGAACACCTTCTGGGCGACGTCGTCGATCTCGTCGCGCAGCCGGTCCGGGTACAGCTCGGGCGCGCCGTCACGGTGGTGGGCGGTCCACTCGGTGGACATGTCCAGCGTCATCTGCGCGAAGTCGTTGGTGACGACCTGGCCGCTCGGGACGTCGACGAACGCCGGCACCGTGATGCCGCGCGGGTACTCGGGGTCGCGCTTGAAGAACGCCTCCTGCAGGCGCTCGATGCCGAGCACCGGGTCCTTGCCGCCGGGGTCCAGGTCGAAGCTCCAGCTCCGCTCGTCGTGCACCGGCCCGGCGATGCCCATCGACAGCACCGGTTCGAGCCCGAGCAGCCGCCGCACGATCACCGCGCGGTTCGCCCACGGGCACGCGCGGGCGACGACCAGCCGGTAGCGGCCGGGCTCGACCGGCCAGCCGTCGCGGCCGTCGGCGGTGATCCGGTCCGGGATGTAGTTCAGGTCCCGCTTGTACTCGCCGTTGTCGCTCATGGGCTCCTCAGCAGTCGTCGGTCGGGGGAGTGGCGTCCAGGGCGGCGGCCAGCCGGGCCAGCACCGGCCCGGCGGTGCGGATGTCCTCGGCGCTCAGGTGGTCGAACACCGAAGCCCGCACGCGGGCGAGGTGGCCCGGGTAGGCCGCCTCCAGTCTGGCCAATCCGGCGGCGGTCAGCACGGCGTTGGAGGCGCGCCCGTCTTCGGCGCACTTGCGCTTCTCGACCAGGCCACGGCGGGTGAGGTCGTCGACGACCCGGCTGATCCGGCTCAGCGACAGCCCGGTGGTCGTGGCCAGCGCCGAGATGCGGAGCAGGTGGTCGGGCGCTTCGGACAGCGCGACCAGCACTCCGTAGTCGGTGATCGCGAGGCCGGTCTCGGGCAGGAACTGGTCTTCCAGGGCTCGGGGCAGCGCGGTCGTGATCCGCATCAGGGATCGCCAGAACGGGGCTTCGTCGGGGTCGAGCGCGGACAGTTCACCCATACCGGCGAGTGTAGGCGAAAGCTTGCTTGCGCAACCAGTCAAAATGAGTACAGTGTCGTTGAGCCCTCAACCACTGGGGGTCGCCACCTAGAGGAGAGAAACCAGCATGACCAGCGCGACCACCTACCCCCAGCTGACCGGTGAGTACACCCTGGACGCCGCCCACTCGCGGATCGGGTTCGTCGCCCGGCACGCCATGGTGACCAAGGTGCGCGGCAGCTTCAACGAGTTCACCGGCGCCGCGACGATCGACGGGGACGCCCCGGAGAAGTCCTCGGTCCAGGTCACGATCCAGGCCCACAGCATCGACACCCGCAACGCCGACCGCGACGGTCACCTGAAGAGCAACGACTTCCTGTCGATGGACGAGTACCCGCAGATCACCTTCACCTCGACCGAGATCAAGCAGACCGGCGAGACCTCGTTCGACGTGACCGGCGACCTGACGATCAAGGACGTCACCCGTTCGGTCAGCATCCCGTTCGAGTTCGAGGGCTCCGCCAAGGACCCGTTCGGCAACGACCGGATCGGCTTCGAGGGCTCCACCACGGTCAGCCGCAAGGACTACGGCATCACCTGGAACGCCGCGCTCGAGACGGGCGGCGTGCTGGTGAGCGACAAGGTCACCCTCGAGTTCGAGATCTCCGCGATCAAGAACGCCTGACTTCGGGAGCGGGAGCCGGGGTCAGCCCCGGTTCCCGCTCGCCCGCAGGTTCTCGATCCCGACGTCGAGCGCCGCTTCGAGGTGATCGACGCGGCCGGTCGAGAGCATCACCACCACGCCGCCCTGCAGGCCCGCCAGCAGGGCGGCGGCGGTGCGTCCGGCGTCGAGGTCCGCGGCCACCTCGCCGGCCTCCTGCATCCGGCGGATGCCCGCGGTGATCTCGTCCTGCCAGCGCCGCAGCATTTGGCTCACCACTTTCTGCGCGCCCGGCGTCGCCCGGCCGAGCTGGGAGATCAGGACGTTGAGCGGGCAGAACTGGCCGCGCGTCCGGTAGTGCGAGACGACCGTGTCGCGCCAGCGCCGCCACGCAGCCCAGGAATCCAGCTCACCCAGCTGCGGCTGCTGCACCGCGAGGACCTGGCCGGCTTCGAACTCCGCGACGGCGAGCAGCAGCGCTTCCTTGCCTTCGGGGAAGTAGTGGAAGAGCTGGCTCTTGCTGGTCCCGGTCCGCGCCCGGACGTCGTCGAGCGTCGTGACGGCGACGCCGCGCTCACGGATCTCCGCCGCGGCGCCTTCGATGATCCGCTGCCGGGTCGCGGCGCCCTTGGCGGTCAGCTTTGGACTCACAGGTCCACATTAAACCGGTGTCGCCGGGGCGGGCCGGACGGGACAATCCCGGCATGTCCACGCTCGCGCCGTTCCCGGTCCTGGCGCTGGTCGCCGCGGTCTCGGGTGCGGTCACGGCGTGGCTGCTCGCGCGCCGGGCCCGGCCGGCCGAAGTGAGCCCCGCACCCGGGTTCGCCGGCTCCGAGACCGAACGGAAGACCTACGCCGAGGAGCGCGCGACCCGGCTGGCCGGGCTGCGTGAGTTCGCCGAGCTCGCGGACCGGGACCCGTCGGCGCGCCAGGACTTCGTCGACCGGTTGTTCGTCGAGCTCGAGCACGGGTGGCGCGAGACCGGCACCTGGCCGGCCGAGCTCTGGCCGCTGTTGCTGGCGCGCCTGCGCCCGGCGTCGCCGCGGTTCTGGCCGGAGATCGACCTCCACCCCCGGTCGGTTTCGCTGATCGGCGCCGACCTGCGGGGCTGCGTGGTCCGCAACGCGATCTTCCACGACGTGTACTTCTTCGGCGACGCCCGCTTCGACGGCGCGGTGTGCACCGGGCTGGCAAGCTTCAGGGGTTGCCGGTTCGCACGGCACGCGTACTTCCGCGGCACGCGGTTCGAGACGGGCGCCGACTTCGGGACGACCACGTTCACCGGGACGGCGGCGTTCACCGGCGCGCGCACGGACGGCGAGACGTGGTTCGACGGAGCACGCTTCTCGGCCCGCACCGACTTCGACGAGATCCGGTTCGCCGACACCTCGTTCGCGGGCGCGGGCTTCGCCGGCCGGACGTCGTTCCGCGACGCCCGTTTCGACGAGGCGTTCTTCGGTGGCGCGCGGTTCGGCGGGCATGCCGACTTCACCGGGGCCGCGGCCGAACGGTTCCGGTTCGCGGGGGCGAGTGCTCGCACCGACGTCCACCTGCGCCGTAAGTGGCCCATGGGGTGGTCGCTTGGCCCGGTTCGTGCGTGCAGGCCGGGGGAGTGGGCGGAGGTGCGCGCCGGTCAGTGAGGTGCGTTGCGGGCGTATTCGGTCAGTGCGCTGCGGTTCTGCAGGTTCGACTTCGCCATCAGGCTGGCCACGTGCTTCTCCACCGTCCGCGGGGAGATGTGCAGGCGGCGGGCGATGTCCTTGTTGCCCATGTTGTCCGCCAGCAGCTGCAGCACCTCGTACTCGCGAACCGTCACCCCGGCCGAGCGCAGCCCGGCCGGCAGGCGGTCCGAGCCCGTGCGGCGCTGGCCGACCGGGGCGCCGATCTTGCGCAGCAGGCCGCGGCAGGCGCTCGCCACCGCCGTCACGTCGGCCTGGTGGAAGAACTCCTCGGCCTCCTTCAGCCACGTCACCGGGTCGCCCCAGCCGTCGGCCGCCGCGGCTTCCGCCACCATGCGCAGGCCCAGGTGCCTGCTCACCGGGAACGGGGCCGCCGCCTCGATCGCCGCCGCCACCGCTTCGTCCGCGAGGTCCGGGGCGCCCGCGCGGCCGTGGTGGACCGCGTCGCCGAGCAGGACGAACTGGCGGTTCCAGCGCATACCGCTCACCGCCGCCGGGGGGCGGTCCGGGCGGGCCGCGCCGTCGAGCGCCTCGGCCAGCAGCCGCAAGCCGTGCTGACCCGCGAGGTGGAAACGGCTCGGCTGACGTTCCTCCAGGGCCAGGACCTGCGCCAGTTCGCGGCGGGCGCGTTCGGCGTCCTCCTCCAGCAGCGAGCAGAACACCTGCGCCAGCCCGACGCTCAGCACCAGCTCCTGCGCGCTGGTGCCGCCTTCGGCGCGGAAGTCCTCCAGCGCGCGCTCCATCCGCGGCCGGTCGGCCTGGTGGGCGGCCACCATCGCCCGCGTCATGTGCGTGTACTGCAGCAGCGCGACCAGCCGGAGCCGGCCGAGCACCGCGAGGTTTTCGTCGAGGATCTTCTCGGCGTGGGCGAACTCGCCGCGCATCACCGCGTGCACCGCGCGGCTCGCGTCGACCGCGCACGTCAGCGTGATGGCGCCGGTGCGCTGGGCTTCGGCGCGGGCCAGGTCGAACGTGCGGACGTCGCCCTCTGCGAGCATCCGGTGCCCGCCGAGACGGACCAGGACCTGGGTGCGCAGGTGGGTCAGCTGGTGGCGTTCGGCCAGCCGCCGGGCCAGCTGCAGGTACCGCTCGGCCTCCGCCAGGTCGGTCTCCAGCGCCACCATCCCGAGCACCTGCAGCGCCTGGCACGAAACGAACGGGACGCCGGCGCGCTCGGCCACCTGCCACGCCTGCTCGGCCAGCTCGCGCGCGCGTTCGGTGTGCGCCGGGCCCGGGATGTCCAGCCACAGCGTTGCTTCGACGGCGTCGAGGCCGGCCTTCTGCTCTTCGGTCATCTCGCCGCCGAGCGGCGCGCGGGCCTGTTCGATCTGGTTGAGGCACTCGTCGTGCCGGCCGCCGATGTAGGCCGCCCACGCCAGCTGGATGTGCAGGTCGACCGCCCGCTCCAGGCGCCCGATTTCGGCGAAGCGGGCGGAAAACTCGACGGCCCGGTCGAACTGCCCGGTCTGCCCGAGCGCGTGCAGCAGCGACTCCAGCGCGTCGGCGCGGTCGTCGGGGCTCGCCGTGCCCATCAGCTCGACGGCGCGGGTCAGCATCGTCACCGCCGTGTCGGCCGCGCCGCCGTCGAGGGCACGGCGGCCGGCGTCGGCGAACAGCCGCGCGGCGCCCGGGTGGTCCATCGCCGTCAGCCGCAGGGCAGCGGCCAGCGCGCACAGTTCGCCGGGCAGGCCGGGGTGCAGCAGCTCGACGGCGTCCGCGGCCCGGCGCGCCAGGTTCGCCTTCGTCGAGGGCACGAGCCGGGCCAGCAGCGCCTCGGCGGTGAGCGGGTGGCGGAAGGCGTACCAGCCGGGCGTGGTCTCGTCGGTGGTGACCAGGTGCGCGGCGACGCTCGCGCTGATGTGGTTGTGCAGCATGCGATCGTCCATGTCGGTGACCGCCTGCACGACCGACAGCGGGAACCGCCGGCCCAGCACGGCGGCCACGGAAAGCAGCGTCTCGCCGTCCGTGCCGAGCGCGTCGACCCGGGCGGCGATGCTGCTGATCAGGGCCTCCGGCACGCGGGCCTGCAGCTCCCCGACGACCTGCCAGCCGTGCGCGCCGCCGACGAGCAGGCCGTCGCTGACCATGCCGTGCAGCAGCTCTTCGACGACGAACGGCACGCCCTCGCTGTTCTGCCACAACAGGTTCGCGACGGGTGAGGGCACCGCCGCCGGTTCGGTCTCCAGGCAGGCGGCGGCGAACTCGCGGGTGCGCTCGGCGTCGAGCCGGGTCAGTTCGAAGGTGTGGCTGGCCGAGCGCTGCGAAGCCGCGGTCGCGAGCCGCAGCGCCTCGCCGGGCTCGTTGCGCAGGGTGCCGATCAGCATGACCCGGCTGGAGGCCAGGTTGTCGACGAGGTACTCGACGATGAACAGGGTTTCCGCGTCGGCGTTGTGCAGGTCCTCCAGCACGATCAGGCAGCCGGTCTCGCGGCCGGCGACCGACAGCAGCCGGAACACCGCCTCGGCGAGGACGAGCAGGTTGCCGTTGTCGTGCGGGCGGTCGCCGCGGTACCAGTCGGGCACGAGCCGGGCGAGCACCGGGACCAGGGGGTCGAGCTCGGGCGCCGCGGGCGGGTGGCCGCCGCGGAAGTGGGAGAGCAGCGCCTCGGCCAGCGGCCGGAACGGCACCATCGGGCCGATCGAGCTGGCCCGTCCGCGCAGCACCGGGAGCCCGGTCGCCAGTGCCCGCGCGGCGATGTCGGCGGCGAGGCGGGACTTTCCGATCCCGCCCTCGCCGACAAGGAAGAAGGCCCCACCGTGGTCGGTGCGGGCCTTCTCCAGAGCCTGGGACAGCGCGCCGAGCTCCCAGTCGCGCCCGATCAGGCGCGTCGAACGGATGCCCATCGCGGTCACTATATCCGGCCGGGCGGCCGACGAGCGTAGGTCGAATTACCGACGCCGTGATCTTCTCACTATTCGGCGAAGGCGCCCGTGACGACCGTGATGTCCATCGTGGTCAAGGAGTTCTGGCTCATCCGCGCGGCCTTGCCGGACAACGCGTGGTTGCGCGCGCCCGTCCGGGCCGACGTCGGGAGGGTCAAGTCGCCGATCGGGTTGTCCGTGCCGGCGAGGTCGTGCTCGGTCATGCGGGTGGCTCCACTCTCGGTAGTCGCGGTGGGGAAGGGGGAGTTATTCGGAAACGGCGAGGGTGAAGACCGGCGTGATGTCGAGGGTGCTCGGGTTGACCTCGCTCAGCCTCGGGGCGCGGCCGGTCAGGGCGCGGTTGCGGGCCCCGGTGCGGGTCGAGGACGGGAGGGTCAGGTCGCCGACGGGGTTGTCCGTGCCGGTGAAGTCGTGCTCGCTCATGGGTGTGCTCCAGTCTGGGGTGCGGGGAGGTGGGGGAAGAGGTCAGAGAGCGAAGGTGCCGTTGGTGACGACGGTCGGCGAACCGAGCGTGTCGAGCGTGACGCCGGAGAGCCGGGGCCGGGTGCCCGCCAGCGCCTGGTTGCGGGCGCCGGCGCGGTTGGCCCGCGGGAGCACCAGGGCGCCGACGGTGGCTTCGGCGGTCTCGGTCGTGGTTTCGCGCATCTGCTGTTCTCTCCTAGTGAGGTGGGGCGGGTCCGGATCAGCGGGTCGGGGGTTGCAGGAGCAGGGCGGACGGGACGCGGGGGCCGAAGCCCAGGCGCAGCAGGCCGTAGCCGATCCCGGCCAGGCCGGTCAGCAGGCCGGGGGAAGGGACGCCGTCGGGGGTGCCGCAGCGCGCGCCGTCCTGTTCGACGGCAGTCAGCAGCAGCCCGGTGCGGGTGGCGAGCGCGGCTTCCGCGCCGGCGTGGCCGGTCTCGGCGAGCACGCCGAGGACGTCGGTGATGCCGGTTTCGCCGTGGCAGAGCGACAGGTCGCGCAGGGGTTCCTGGGCGGCGAGGCGCCGGACCTGCTCGTCGAGCCCACCGAGCACGTCGGGGTCGCCGGCGTAGGCGAGCACCTGGCCGGCCAGGCCGGAGCACCAGCCGTGCCCGGTCGCGGCCTTCGCGGGCGGCAGCGTCGCGGTTTCGCGCGGGTGCCCGGACAGGGCCCAGTCGACGCCGGCCGCGCCGTGCGCGAACCCGGGGTCGGCGAGGTCGGGGTCGATGGACCGGCTCGCGAGCTCGGCGGCGTAGGCGCCGGCCAGCACGGTGGCGAGCTCGAGGCCGGTCTGGCCGGCGATCGAGCGCAGCGCCACCAGGCCGCCGGCCAGCCCGGTGGTGAACCGCGGGGACGTCCGCGGTGTCGGGGCCGGCATCACCGCGACGGTGCGGGCGCACAGGTCCAGCAGGTCGGGGCGGTCGAGCAGGCGCGCGAGCCGGGCCGCGGCGTAGGCGACGCCGCCGAGCCCGAGCAGGCCGCCCGGCCCGGCCGCCTCGGCGAGGTCCGGGTCGGCTTCGAGCGCGGCCACCAGCGACGGCAGCCCGGAAAGCGCCTTCCCGGCCAGGTCCCGGTAGCGGTCGATGCCGGTCAGCTCGGCGAGCTGCGCGAGGAACAGCGCCACCCCGGGGTAGCCCTCGCCGAGCCCGCCGCCCATCGGCAGCACGGTCCAGTACTTCTCGTCGACGAGCTCCAGCCCGACCCAGTTGACGCGCCCGCCGCTCGTGCAGGCGCGGGCGATGATGGCGTCGGCGACCCCGCACGCGGCCGAAAGCAGGTGCGCGGGCTCCGGGGTCTTGCTGGGCAGGATGCCGTCGCTGACCCCGCTCCCGGTGTGCGTCTCGGCGGCCGGCCGGGTGGCCAGCGCGGCCGAGATCAGCCACTCCTGGTCGCGGCGGTCGATGGTGGTCATGCCGGCGACCTTCGCCCGCACCGACGCCAGCGGCGTGGCGCCGAGCAGGCCCGGCAGCCGGTTGCCCTCGGTGTCCCAGACGTCGGCGGAACCGGGCTCCCCGGTGAACATCGGGACGTCGCCGGCCCACAGGTCGGTCAGCTCGGCGGCGACCAGCGCGCGGCGGACGTCGTCGGTGCTGTCGTCGTGCAGCAGCTCGAACGCCTCGTCGCGCGCGGCCGCGTCGGCCAGCAGCGATGGGTGCGTGGTCTCGTCGAGCAGCCGCGTGTAGAAGCTGGTGGGACGGACCAGGACGCGGATCCCCGCGCCGGCGCAGCTTTCCAGCAGGGCGGCGAACTCGGTCGCGGCGGCGGCGATCGCGTCGTACCCGGCGCGGAACCCGGCCAGCAGCGCGGCGCCGTGTTCGGCCGGCTCGACGTCGACGCCGCCGAGGGTCGGCCGGTTGACGCCGGTCCCGACGCCGCCGGGCACGCGCACCAGCCGCATCCGGTCGGTGCCGGCGTCGAGCCAGTCGACGCGCTCGAGCGCCGGGGCCGCCGCGCGGCCGCCGCCGAGCCCGGAGATGTCGACCGCGCCGTGCTCGCCGACGAGCATCTGCGGCAGCAGCATCGTCCGGTGCACCGAGCGGGCGAGCAGGTCGGCGGCCGGGTCGGCGTCGGTGCCGCCGGCCGGCAGCACCGGCTGGAACAGCGTCTCGATGTCGATCAGCACCGGCTGGTCACCGGCCGCGATGATGTTCTCGAAGTGCACGTCGGTGCCGTCGAGGGCGTGCAGCAACGCGAGCAGCACACCTTGGCGGCGGTAGAAGCGGTCCACCTCGGTGAGGTCGCCGCACGGCCGGTGCTCGACGAACCGCAGCCAGCCGTAGCCGGGCCGGGTCAGCACGTCGACGGTCTCCAGCGCCAGGCCGGGAACGCGCGGGTTGAGCCAGCCGACCAGCGCGGTGAACGCCGTGTGCAGGTCGAGCGGGCGCGGCTTGTAGACCACCCGGGCGCCTCCGGCGAACCGGAGTTCGCGGACCGAGCGGCCGCGCTGGTGGGCGTCGCCGGTGCCGCCGCTGATCTCGACCAGCGCGCCGGGGTCGGTCCCGACGAACGCGGCGAGGGCGACGCGGTCGGCGTCGAACCGGCTCAGCAGCTCGGTGACCGCGGCGATGGCGTGCAGCGACGCCTGCGCGGCGAGCCGCGCGAGCACCGGGTAGCGGTGCAGCAGGTCGGTCAGCCCCGCCGTGGTGCCGGTCCGCCGCACGAAGGCGGCGAAGCGCTCTTCGCCGGTTTCGCCGGCGAGGACTCCCTTGTGCCGCGCCCGGCCGAGCTCCAGCACGAGCGTGCGGGCGGCGAGCCCGGCGAGCTGGTGGCCGAGCTGAGCGGCGCAGCCGTTCGCGACCGAAGTGGCGTCGACGGCGGAGGAACCCGCTGCTGCAGCCGTGATCGCGACCCGGGCCGCGTCGGTGAAGGGCCGGAACACCCCGGCGAACGCCGTCCGCCAGCCGTCGCTTTCACGTGAAAGCTCCGCCCCCTGGACGGCACTTTCACGTGAAAGTGCCGCTTCGGCGAAGTCGACCCACGTGGGGCGGGTCGGGCCGGTCCGCTCCTGCGGGGTCAGCCCGGCCGCCCACCAGGTGGGCGGGAGCGTCGTGGTCGCCGGGTTCGGCTGCGGGGGAATCACGGGATCGAGCATGCCAGCGGGTGACGCGGGCCACATGGGGGTGCTGCGCCCGCATTCCCGCCCCGGATGGGGGCGTTCTGGGGGCGCATGGGGGCTCGGGTGGGGAAACGCCTGGTCGCGGAGTGGGGGACTGGGCCGTTCGGCGGGCGTGGTTGCGCCGTCCGACGGGCGGGCCGGCTGGGGGCGCGAAGGCGTCCTCCCCCATGCGGGGCACCCCCGCCACACCGGACACCGCGTTCGCGCGCGCGGCCGCGACGCCCGCGCGCGAGGCGGGCTCCGGTGCGGGACCGGCGGGGGAATGCGGGGCCGCCGCACCCATGTGCGCCGGGCGCCGGCCGATGACGATTCGTCGTGAGAAGTTCGCGGCCCGCACCGCGGACGTTCCCCGAACGCACAGGGAGCGACGCACGATGACCACCTTCCAGATCGAGCAGACCCCGGACCGGCCCGCCGTGTCCGCGGGGCCCCCGCTGAAGTTCGTCCTGTCCAGCGTCCAGTCCGACTCGCACATGTGGAACCTCGTCGCCCTCCAGCTGATCATGGAGGAGATGGGCCACGAGGTGGTCAACCTCGGCGCCTGCGTCCCGGTCGAGCGGCTGCTGACCGCCTGCCGCGACGAGCGGCCGGACTGCCTGGTGCTCAGCACCGTCAACGGCCACGGCCACGTCGACGGCGCCCGGGTGATCTCCGCACTGCGCGCCGACGCCGTCCTGGCCGGGCTGCCCGCCGTGATCGGCGGCAAGCTGGGCGTCCACGGCGACGCGAACAGCGCGCTCGAAGCCGAGCTGCTGGCGCTGGGTTTCGACGCGGTCTTCCACGTCGGCGCCGGCGACTCCGGCCAGGCGATCGAGTCCTTCCGCGAGTTCGTCGCCGCGAACATCCGGACCTTGCGGTGACCGCTGCCCGGTCGGTGTTCAGCGCGTTCGTGGCCGAGCACCGCCGTCGCCGGACGCTCGTCGTCCAGCCGCGGATGGGGTTCTCCGACCCGGCCGCGATGCGCCGCGGGCTGCGCGCGGTGGCCGGGGCCGGTGTCCCGGCGGTCGGCACCGTGACGCTCGACAGCTACACCCGCACCGGGCAGCACGACCTCGCCGCGATGTCCGTCCAGTCCGGGGTCCCGCTCAACGGCTACCCGCTGGTGGCGCTGGGCCCGGCCGCCGCGGCCGAGCTCGTCGCGGACCTGCCGGGCTTCCCCGTCCAGGTGCGGCACGGCTCGGCGCAGCCGGAAGACATCTTCGCGGTGATGCTCGAAGCCGGCCTCGACGCCTCCGAAGGCGGGCCGGTGTCCTACTGCCTGCCCTACAGCAGCGTGCCGCTGCGGACGGCGGCGAAGTCGTGGTCGCGTTCGGCGTCGCTGCTCGCCGGGCAAGCGGTCGACTGCCACCTGGAGAGCTTCGGCGGCTGCATGCTCGGTCAGCTGTGCCCGCCGGGTCTGCTCGTCGCGCTGTCGGTGCTGGAGTGCCTGTTCTTCGCCGAGCACGGCGTGCGCAGCGTCTCGGCCAGCTACGCGCAGCAGACCAGCCCCGAGCAGGACGCCGAAGCGCTGTGGGCGATGCGGCGGCTGTGCGAAGAAGAACTGGCGGGCGTCGACCACCACGTCGTGCTCTACACCTACATGGGGTTGTTCCCCGAGTCCGCGGCCGGGGCGCGGGAGCTGGTCGCCGAGAGCGTCCGGCTGGCGGTGCGCACCGGCACCGAGCGGCTGATCGTCAAGACGACCGCCGAAGCGCACCGGATCCCGACCGTCGAGGAGAACGTCTCGGCGCTGCGGCTGGCGCACGCCACGGCGCTGGAGGGGCACGCGATGGCCGCGCCGCCCGGCGACTCCGAGGTCTACGCCCAGGCCCGGCACCTCGTCGACGAGGTGCGCTCGCTCGCCCCGACGCTGGCCGAGGCGCTGCCGGCGGCGTTCGAACGCGGCCTGCTCGACGTCCCCTACTGCCTGCACCCCGACAACGGCGGTGAAACGCGGTGCGTGCTCGACGACGAAGGCCGCCTGCAGTGGTGGCACACCGGCCGGATGCCGTTGCCGCCCGCGCTGGGCGGCCGCCGCGGCCGCGAGCGGGTCAGCGCGACCCGGCTGCTCGCCGACCTGTCCTACCACCGCCGACGGCTCGACCCGGTCCTGTCCTGATCCGCCCGACCCGCTGGGAGTGAGACACATGCAGTACACCGATCCGCCGGACCCGCGCACCCACCTGACGTCGGCGACCACGCGGCACGTGCTGGGCCTGCAGCACAAGCTGCTCACCGAGGCCCGCGCGTTCCTCGGCGCCCGCGGCTTCACCGAGCTGCTGCCGCCGGTGATCGGCCCGGTCACCGACCCGGGCGGCCGCGGCGCGAAGCAGGTGGACGTCGACTTCTACGGCCACCGCTACAAGCTGATGACCAGCGCGATCCTCTACAAGCAGGCGTCGCTGCTGGGCTTTTCGAAGATCTTCTACGTCGCGCCGAACGTGCGGCTGGAGCCGTTGGAGACGGCGAACACGAGCCGCCACCTGGCCGAGTTCCACCAGCTCGACGTCGAGGTCGCCGGCGCGTCCCGCGACGACGTGCTCGACCTGCTGCAGGACCTGGTTTCGCACGTGGTGCGCCGGGTCGTCGAGGACGCGGGCGACGTGCTGGAGGCACTCGGCCGCGACTCGGGCGCGTTCACCGACCTGCTGGGCGGCGCGTTCGGCCGGCTGTCGCACGCGACCGCCGTCGAGACGCTGCGCGAGCTCGGGCACCCGCAGAGCGCGGACGCCGAGATCGACTGGGCGGGCGAAGCCATGCTGTCGGAGAAGCACGCCCGGCCGTTCTTCCTGGTCGACTACCCGAAGGGCTCGCGCGGGTTCTACGACCGCGAAAGCACCTCGACGCCCGGGGTGCTGCGCAACTTCGACCTGATCGCGCCCGAGGGCTACGGCGAGCTGTGCAGTGGCAGCGAGCGCGAGCACGACTACGGCCGGATCGTCACGCGGATGCGCGAGACGGGGGAGAACCCGGCGAAGTACGCCTGGTACCTCGACCTGGTGCGCACCGGGATCCCCGCGAGCGCCGGCTTCGGGCTGGGTGTGCAGCGGTTCACCCGGTACGTCGCCGGCCTGGACGCGGTGTGGCAGGCGACGGCCTTCCCGAAGCTGCCGGGGGTGGTCTCGCCGTGACGGAGTTGCGGGCCTCCGGTTTCCCCGTCGACCAGGTCCGGGAGCGGGCCCGGTCCGGTGCCGCGGCGGTGTTCCCCGCGGCTTCTTCCTACGGGACTTCCTTGTTCGGCGCGGCTACTGCGGCGTCTTCGGACGTCTTGGAGTCGGCGCGGCTGGTGCCGCCGGTGTTCGTGCCGCGGCGGCTGGAGAAGCTGATCGAGCTGGGCCGCGAGCCGCTGTACGGCGACGTCTCGCTGTCGACGTCGATCGGCGGGTTCGCGTCTTCACTGCCGCTGTACCTGTCGGCGTTCGGCTCGACGCAGGTGGCGGGCGACGGACTCGGCGCGGCGGCCGCGGCGCAGGCGGCCGCGCTCGGGATCCCGATGGTGGTCGGCGAGAACGTCGTGCCGGTGCACGGCCACGGCCGGACGGGCGGCCCGTCGGCGGGCACGCTGCTGGAGCGCCTGCGCGCGTACGGCGACGCGATCCCGGACGGCTTGGGTGGCGTGGTCGTGCAGCAGAGCACGGAGGACGCCGACGCGGAGGTCTGGAACCTCGTGTACTCGGACCCGTCGGCGGCCCCGCTGCTGGACTCCGGGCGGCTGGCGTTCGAGCTGAAGGTCGGACAGGGCGCGAAGCCCGGGCTCGGCGGGATGACGCTGGTTTCGCCGTCCGCCGCCGCTTCGCTCGCTTCTCTCTACGCGGTGGATCTGCCCCTGGGTGCTTCGGTGCTGCGGAGCAGCTCGCCCGGGACGTTCACGCCGGAGATCCTGCGGCAGCAGATCCGCTTGATGCGCAACAACTTCCCGCGCGCCGGGGTGTGGGTGAAGCTGCCCCCGGGCCGCGACGTCGCTTCGGCGGCTTCGGTGGCGTGGGAAGCCGGCGCGGACGCGGTGACCGTCGACGGCGCCGAGGGCGGTTCGGGCTGGGCGCCGTCGTCGTTCGCTTCGGTCGGGCTCCCGCTGGCGGAGTGCCTGTCCCGCATCGGCACGCCGGCGGGTTGCCTGCTGGCTTCGGGCCGGATGTGGGAAGGCACGCGGGTCGCCAAGGTGCTGGCGCTGGGCGCGCGGGCGGCCGGGCTGGGCCGGGCGGCGTTGCTGGCGGTGGACACGGACCCGGATTTCGGGCTGGTGCGGTTCGTGGAGGCGCTGGCGTTGGAGCTGCGGATGCTGATCAGCGCGCTGGGTCTGTACCAGGCGGATGCGTTGACGCGGGAGGACGTGTGGTTCCCGGGGGCGCCGGCGCGGGTGGCGGAAGAGGTGCTGTCGTGACGGCGGTGGAGGAACCGCGCGCGGCGGCGAAGTCCGGGTCGGCCGGCGCTGGAACCGGTGCCGCGGCAGCCGAGCCCAAGACGGCGGTTACTGCGGCCGGATCGCGAGCCCTTCCCACCCCCTTCCTCGGCCTGGTCCTGGCCATGGGACTGTCCTCCTTCGGCGACGCGGTCTGGCTCATCGCCCTCTCCGTCACGCTCGTCGGCACCGCCGGGCCCGCGCTCGCCGGTGTCGTCCTCGCCCTGGGCTCGCTCCCCAAGGTCCTCACCCTCCTCGTCGGCGGCGCGGTCGCCGATCGGACCGGGCCGCGGCGCGTGCTCGTCACCACCGATCTCGTCCGGGCCGGGGCCATGCTCGGCGGAGCCGCCGCCGTGCTGCTGGCCGGACCCTCCGTTCCGCTGCTCGCCGGGCTGATCGTCGTCATGGCCGTCGCCAGTGCCTTCTTCATCCCGGCCTCCGACGCACTGCGGCCGAACCTGCTGCCGCCCGAACACCTCGTGCGGGGCAACGCCGTCTACCTGGCCGGAGTGCGTGGGGGACAGGCGGCGGGTGGGGCGCTCGGGTCGTGGCTGGCCGGGCTCGGGGGGCTCGTCACCGTCGCCGTCGTCAACGGTGTCAGCTTTCTCGTCTCCGCCCTCGCCGCCGGGAACACCAAGACGCTGACCAGCAACGAACCCCGGGAGCGCGTCAAGGTCCGGCAGCTCGCGAAGGACGTCGGCGAAGGCTGCCGGTACGTCGCGAGCCGGCCCGCGCTGCGGACCGCCATGATCGTCACCGGGCTGCTCGAGCTCAGCGGGGCCGGGCCGATCAACCTCGGGCTCGTCCTGCTCGGCGGGAACCGCGGCGCCGGCTGGCTCCTCACCGCCATGACGCTCGGCGCTTCGCTCGCCTTCGTCGTGTCGGTCAAGTGGCCACCCCGGGAGAAGGCCGGCCGGCTCGCCACCGCCGGGCTCGCCGCGCAGGTCGGCTGTCTCGCGCTGCTGGCCACCGGGTCGCTCGTCGTCGGGATCGCCGCCTTCTTCACCCTCGGCCTCGTCGCCGGGCTCACCGCGCTCGTGCTCGTCAGCCTCGCGCAGCGGTGGGCCACCCCGGAAATGCGGGGGCGCGTGATGTCGATCCTCGCGCTGTTCACCCTCGCCGCCACCCCGGTCGGGAACCTGCTGATCGGCGTGCTGGTCGAGGCGATCGGCGTCCCGCTCACCATGCTCGCCCACGCCGCGGTCGCGCTCGTCGCGCTCGCCCTGCTCGTCGCCACCCCGGCACTCGGCCGGGCCGCCCTCACAGAGGAGAAGAAACCATGAGCAACCCCTTCGAAGACGAGAACGGCACCTTCCTCGTCCTGGTCAACGCCGAGAACCAGCACTCGCTCTGGCCGTCCACTGTGGACGTCCCGGCGGGCTGGCGGACCGTGCACGGCGAGGACACCCGCGCCGCCTGCCTCGAGTACGTCGAGCAGCACTGGACCGACCTGCGCCCGGCGAGCCTCGTCGCCGCGATGCGCTGACCCTTCCCCGCCGGCAGTGAACGAACTGGAGCTGATCACCGTGAACGACGACGCCCGGCAGCTGCTGGCGGCCTGGAACGACACCACCACCGACGTCCCGGAGGCGGGCCGCACGCTCACCCGGCTGCTCGCCGAGCAGGCGGCCCGCACCCCGGACGCGACGGCGCTGGTGTTCGAAGGCGAGTCCCTGACCTACCGCGCACTGCACCACCGAGCCGACGGGCTCGCGCATCTCCTGGTCGAGCGGGGCGTGGGCCCCGGTGTCCTCACCGGCGTCTGTGCCGACCGGTCCCTTGAGCTCGTGGTAGCCCTACTGGGGGTGCTCAAGGCCGGCGGCGCCTACGTCCCGCTCGACCCGGACTACCCGGCCGACCGGCTGGCCTACATGGTCGCCGACAGCGCGGCCCCGGTCGTACTCACCCAACGCCACTACGCGGACCGCTTCGCCGCCGAGACCATCCTCCTCGACGAAACCGAAATCGACTGCGACGCGAACCCGGCCACCGCGCCGGAAGTGTCCACGAAGGACCTGGCCTACGCCATCTACACCTCCGGCTCGACCGGCCGCCCCAAGGGTGTCCTGGTGCCGCACGAAGGCATCGTCAACCGGCTGACCTGGACCCAGGCCCAGTACGGCCTCACCGCCGAAGACCGCGTGCTGCAGAAGACGCCGTCCAGCTTCGACGTCTCCGTCTGGGAGTTCTTCTGGCCGCTGCTGACCGGCGCCACGCTCGTCGTCGCGCGGCCCGGCGGGCACCGCGATCCCGCTTACCTGGCCGAGGTGATCCGCGCCGAGCGGATCACGACCGTCCACTTCGTCCCGTCGATGCTGCAGGCCTTCCTGCTCGACCCGGCGGCCGCGACCTGCACCGGCCTGCGCCGCGTGCTCTGCAGCGGCGAGGCGCTGCCCGCCGAACTGCAGGCCCGGTTCTTCGCCACCCTGCCCGGCGCCGAGCTGCACAACCTGTACGGCCCCACCGAAGCCTCGGTCGACGTCACGTACTGGGCCTGCGCCCCCGCCGAGACGACTGTCCCCATCGGACGTCCGGTGTGGAACACCCGCACCTACGTCCTGGACGCTGGGCTGCGGCCCGTCGCACCGGGTGAAGCGGGCGAGCTGTACCTCGCCGGGATCCAGCTGGCCCGCGGCTACCACGGCCGGCCCGGACTCACCGCCGAGCGGTTCGTCGCGAGCCCGTTCGCCGACGGGGAGCGGATGTACCGCACCGGCGACCTCGCCCGCTGGGACGAAACCGGCGCACTGCACTACCTCGGCCGCACCGACCACCAGGTCAAGATCCGCGGCCTGCGCGTCGAACTCGGCGAAATCGAAGCCGTTCTCGACCGCCAACCCGGCGTCGGCGGCTCGTGCGTGCTGGCCCGCGAAGACCGCGCGGGTGACCAGCGCCTGGTCGGCTACCTCGTGCCCGACGGCGCCGCCCCGGACGTCGAGGCGCTGCGCGCGGTACTCGCCGAGCACCTGCCCGAGTACATGGTCCCGGCCGCGTTCGTCGTCCTCGACGAGCTGCCGCTGACCCCGAGCGGCAAGCTCGACCGCAAGGCCCTGCCCGCCCCCGACTGGGCGGCCGCCCGCACCGGCCGCGCACCGCGCACCCCGCGCGAAGCCGCGCTCTGCACCCTGTTTTCCGAGGTCCTCGGCGTCGAGGGCGTCGGCATCGACGACGGCTTCCTCGCCCTCGGCGGCCACTCCCTCCTCGCGGCCAAGCTCGTCTCCGGCATCCGCGCCACCCTCGGCCTCGAAGCGGCGATCGGCGACGTCTTCCGCGCGCCGACCCCGGCGGCCCTCGCCGAGGTCCTCGAAACCGCCGCCCCGGCACGCGTCCCGCTCACCCCGCGGCGGCGTCCCGAGCCGATGCCGCTGTCGTTCGCCCAGCGGCGGCTGTGGTTCCTCGACCAAGCCGACACCGGGAACGCGAGCTACCACGTCCCGCAGGCGGTCCGGCTGACCGGCCCGATCGACGCCGGGGTGCTCCGGTCGGCCATCGGTGACGTCCTCACCCGGCACGAGGCCCTCCGGACGATCTTCACCAGCGACGGTGAGGAGCCGGTGCAGCACATCCTGCCCGGCGGCGAAGTACCCTGGACGCGGCAAGAGTCCACAGAGGACACCCTTGCGACCGACCTGACCGCCGCCACCGAGGCCGGCTTCGACCTCGCCCGCGAGCTGCCGATCCGCGCCACGCTGTTCGACCTGCCCGGCGACACCGCCGTGCTGCTGCTGGTCGTGCACCACATCGCCTGCGACGGCTGGTCGATGGCGCCGCTGCTGCGCCAGGTCGGCGAGGCCTACGCGGCGCGGATCGCCGGAGTCGCTCCACAGTGGACGCCGCTGCCGGTCCAGTACGCGGACTACACGCTGTGGCAACGCGAGCTGCCGGTCGAGCGCGACCTCGCGTACTGGCGCGACGCGCTGGCCGGGTTGCCCGAGGAGCTGCCGCTGCCCGCGGACCGGCCGCGTCCGGCGGTCGCGAGCCACCGCGGCGGCGTTGTCCCGATGGACGTCCCCGCCGATGTGCACCGGAAGCTGGCGGCCCTGGCCGCCGACGAGGGCGCGACCCTGTTCATGGTGCTGCAGGCCGCGTTCGCCGCCCTGCTGACCCGTCTCGGCGCCGGCGACGACGTCCCGGTCGGCTCGCCGGTCGCCGGGCGCACCGACACCGCCCTCGACGACCTCGTCGGGTTCTTCGTGAACACCGTCGTCCTGCGCACCGCCACCGGCGGCGACCCGACGTTCCGTGAACTGCTCGACCGGGCCCGCGAGACGTGCCTGGCCGCGTTCGAGCACTCCGAGGTGCCCTTCGAGCGGGTCGTCGAGGAGCTGAACCCGGCCCGCTCGCTCGGGCGCCACCCGCTGTTCCAGGTCCTGCTGGTCCTGCAGAACAACCTCGCCGCCGAGCTGGACCTCGACGGGGTCCGGGCCACCGGCGAGCGCGTCGACATCGGTTACGCGAAGTTCGACCTGGCCGCGATCTTCGAGGAGCGCGACGGCGAGCTGACCGGTCTCCTGGAGTACGCGAGCGACCTGTTCGACCGCGACACTGCCGCCGCGCTGGCCGGCCGGCTCCTGCGGGTCCTGACCGCCGTCGCCGAGCGCCCCGACACCCGCCTCGGCGACCTCGACCTCCTCGACGCCGCCGAGCACGCCCAGGCCACGACCGGTGGGATGCGCGCGCCCGGCGCACCCGCGGTCACCCTGCACGAGGTGATCGAGGGCCACGCTCGCCGCACGCCCGAGGCCACCGCGCTGCTGTTCGAAGCCGAAACCATCACCTACGCTGAGCTGGACGCCAGGGCCAATGGCGTTGCCTCGCTGCTGAGCGGCATCCCGGCCGGGCGGATCGTCGCGATCGGCCTGGACCGCGGCCCGGACCTGGTCGCCGCCATCCTCGGCGTGCTCAAGGCCGGCTGCGGCTACACGCTGCTGGACCCGTCGTTCCCCGCCGAGCGGCGGCAGCTGCTGGCCGCGCAGGTCGACGCGCCGGTCGTGCTGGACGACCTGTCCTTCGTCGAGCCCACGACGGCAGCCCCGCGACGCGCGGTGTCCCCGGCCGGGCCGGCCTGCGTCATGTTCACCTCCGGTTCCACCGGCACGCCGAAGGGTGTCGTCGCTTCGCACGAAGCCGTCACCACGACGATCCTCGGCCAGGGCTATGGCGGTGACGTCTGGCTGCAGACCGCGCCCGTCTCCTGGGACGCCTTCGCGTTCGAGCTGTTCGGCGCGCTGCTCACCGGCGCCGCCTGCGTGCTGCAGCCGGGTCCGAAGCCGGAACCGGCCCTGATCGCCGAGCTGGTCGCGCGCCACGACGTCACGACGATGTTCGCTTCCGCCAGCCTGCTCAACTTTCTCCTCGACGAATACCCGGCGGTGTTCGAGCAGGTCCGCGAGGTCTACACCGGTGGGGAAGCGGCTTCGGTCGCGCACCTGACCCGGGCCGTCGAGACGTTCCCGGACGTGGCCTTCACCAACGCCTACGGCCCGGTCGAGAACATGATCTTCGTCAGTGCCCACCGCGTGACGCGCGCCGACCTGACCGGCACGCCGATCCCGATCGGCGTGCCGCTGCACGGCAAGCGCGCGTACGTGCTCGACGAGCGGCTGCGGCCGGTCGCGCCCGGCGTCGTCGGCGAGCTGTACGCCGCCGGCGGCGGGATCGCCGACGGCTACGTGGGCCGGCCGGACCTCACCGCCGTCCGGTTCGTGGCGTCGCCGTTCGAGGCGGGGGCGCGGCTGTACCGCACCGGTGACCTGGTGCGCCGCCGGGCCGACGGCGTCCTGGAGTACGTCGGGCGGGCCGACGACCAGGTGAAGATCCGCGGGTTCCGCGTCGAGCCCGGCGAGATCCGCACCGCGCTGGGCACGCACCCGGCCGTCACCGAATCGGCCGTCGTCGTGCGCGAAGACCGGCCCGGCCAGAAGCTGCTGGTCGCCTACGTCGTTGGCGAGCCGACCGACTTCCGCGCCCACCTGGCCGAGCGGCTGCCGGAGCACCTGGTGCCGTCGGCGTTCGTGCTGCTCGACACGCTGCCCCTGACCGCGAACGGCAAGCTCGACCGGCGCGCGCTGCCCGCGCCGGAGCGCACGAGCACGAACCGGGCGCCCCGCACCCCGCGCGAGGAAGTCCTCTGTGGACTGTTCGCCGACGTCCTGGGCGCCGGCGAGGTCGGCGTCGACGACGGGTTCTTCGCCCTCGGCGGGCATTCCCTGCTCGCGGCCCGGCTGGTCGCCCGGATCGGTGCGGTGCTGGGCGCCCGGATCGGGGTCGCGGACGTCTTCCGCGCGCCGACGGTCGCCGCCCTCGCCGCGGTCCTCGACAGCGCTCGCGCGGCCCGTCCGGCCGTCGTCGCACGACCGCGGCCGGCGGTGCTGCCGCTGTCGTCGGCCCAGCGCAGCTTGTGGTTCGTCGAGCAGCTCGAGGAGGCGGGCGCGGCCTACAACGTGCCGCGTGCCCTGCGGCTGACCGGTGACCTCGACGTCGCCGCCCTGCGGCAGGCGTTCGCCGACGTCCTCGAGCGCCACGAGGCGCTGCGGACAGTGTTCCCGAGCGCCGGTGGCGTCCCGCGCCAGGAGATCCGGCCGGTCACCGAGCTGCCGTGGACCGAGGGCGCGGTGGACGTCGCCGAGTTCGCCGCGCGCGCGTTCGACCTGGCCACCGACCTCCCGATCCGGGCCGCGCTGGTCCCCGACGGGAACGCACACGTCCTGGTCGTCGTCACCCACCACATCGCGAGCGACGGCTGGTCGTTCGCCCCGCTGCTGCGGGACCTCTCGGCCGCGTACACCGCCCGCACCACGGGTGACACTCCACAGTGGACGTCGCTGCCGGTGCAATACGCGGACTACGCGTTGTGGCAGCAGGACCTGACCGACGACTCGGCCGGCTACTGGGCCGACGCGCTCGCCGGGTTGCCCGACGAGATCAACCTGCCCTTCGACCACCCGCGGCCGCCGGTCGCGAGCCACCGCGGCGCCACCCTGCCCGTGACGCTCGACGCGGACCTGCACGCCCGGCTCCTGGAGCTGGCCCGCGGTGAGCACGCGACGCTGTTCATGGTGCTGCAGGCCGGGTTCGCCGCGCTGCTGTCCCGGCTCGGCGCGGGTGAGGACGTCGCGATCGGCACCCCGTCGGCCGGCCGCCCGGACGCCGCGCTCGACGACCTCGTCGGCTTCTTCGTCACCACGCTCGTCCTGCGCACCGACCTCGGTGGCGACCCCACCTTCACCGAGCTGGTGCACCGCGTCCGGGAGACGTCGCTGAAGGCGTTCGACCACGCCGACGTCCCGTTCGAGCGGGTCGTCGAGCGGCTCAACCCGGCCCGCTCCACCGCGCGGCACCCGCTGTTCCAGGTGATGCTGGCGCTGCAGAACAATGTGGCGGCCAACCTGGCCCTGCCCGGCCTGACCGCGGCGGACGTGCCGGTCAGCACGGCGACCGCGAAGTTCGACCTCACCCTGAACCTCGAGGAGCACACCGACGACGGCCGGCCGGCCGGGATCGGCGGTTACCTCGAGTACGCCACCGACCTCGTGGAGCCCGGCACCGCGGCCGACCTCGCCGACCGGTTCGCGCGGCTGCTCGCCGCCGCCGTCGAGGACCCCGCGGCGCCGCTGTCCACAGTGGATCTGCTGGCCCCTGCGGAGGCCGCGGCGATCGACCCCGCGAACGCGGGAACCGCGGTCGAGGTCCCGGACACGTCGGTGATCGAGCTGTTCGAGGCCCAGGCCGCGAGCACGCCGGACGCGCCCGCGCTGGAGTTCGGTGCCACCACGCTCACCTACGCCGAGCTCAACGCCCGCGCCAACCGGCTCGCTCGGCACCTCGCCGGGCGCGGCGCCGGGCCCGAGCGGTACGTCGCCCTTTCGCTGCCGCGTGACGAGCAGCTGGTCGTCGCCATGCTGGCGGTGCTCAAGACCGGTGCCGGCTACCTCGCGCTCGACCTCGACTACCCGGCCGACCGCCTCGCGATGATGCTCGAGGACGCCGACCCGGCCCTCGTCCTCACCCGCGACGAACTCGTCTTCGAGGGCCCGGCGGAGAACCCGCGGCACACCGCGTCGCCGGACAGCCCGGCGTACGTGATCTTCACGTCCGGCTCGACCGGCCGCCCCAAGGGCGTCGTCGTCCCGCGCCGGCCACTGCTGAACTTCCTCCTGGACATGGTGGCGCGGTTCGGCATCACCGCCGGCGACCGGCTGCTGGCCGTCACCACCGTCGGGTTCGACATCGCCGGCCTGGAGATCTTCGCGCCGCTGCTGGCCGGGGCCACGGTCGTGCTCGCGAGCCGCGACGACGTCCGCGACTCCCGTGCCCTGGCCGCGCTCGCCGAGGACGCCACGTTCCTGCAGGCGACGCCGAGCCTGTTCCACGCGCTGCTCGCCGAGCCCGCCGACCTCTCCGGCGTGCACGTCCTGGTCGGCGGCGAAGCCCTGCCCGACGACCTCGCGGTCGCGCTGCGGGCCCGCGCCGCGTCGGTGACCAACATGTACGGCCCGACCGAGACGACGATCTGGTCCACCACCGCCCGCGTCGGCGAGGGGTCGCCGACCATCGGGACGCCGATCGCCAACACGCAGGTCTACGTGCTCGATCGCGCGCTGCGGCCGGTCCCGCCGGGTGTCCCGGGTGAGCTGTACCTCGCCGGCGACGGCGTCGTGCGCGGTTACCTCGGCCGCCCCGACCTGACCGCCGACCGGTTCGTCGCGAACCCGTTCGCCGACGGGGAGCGGATGTACCGCACGGGTGACCTGGTCGCCCGCCGCCGCGACGGCGAGCTGCGGTTCCTCGGCCGCGTCGACCACCAGGTCAAGATCCGCGGCTTCCGGATCGAGCTGGGTGAGATCGAGACCGTGCTGGCCGCGCACCCGGCGGTCGCGCTGCGCGCGGTCGTCGTCCGCGAGGACCGGCCCGGCGACAAGCGCCTGGTCGCCTACGTCGTGCCCGGCGCGCCGGTCGAAGCCGAAGAACTGCGCCGGCACCTGGCCGCCGCGCTGCCGGGGTACATGGTCCCCTCGGCGTTCGTGCTCCTCGACGAGCTGCCCCGCACGCCGAACGGCAAGCTCGACCGCAAGGCGCTGCCCGCGCCCGCCGTCGAAACCGGTGCGGGCCGGGTCCCGCGTACCGCGACCGAGCTCGCGCTCTGCGAGCTGTTCGCCGAGGTCCTCGGCGTGCCCGAGGTCGGGGTCGACGACGGCTTCTTCGACCTCGGCGGGCATTCCCTGCTCGCCACCCGGCTGACCGGGCGGATCCGGGCGGTGCTCGGCCTCGACGTCACCGTGCGGGCGCTGTTCGCGAACCCGACCGTGGCCGGGCTGAGCGAAAGCCTCGGCGACGCCGTCGCGGCCCGCCCGGCCGTCACCCGGCGCACGCGGCCCGACCGCCTGCCGCTGGCACCCGGCCAGGAGCGGCTCTGGTTCCTGGCCCGGCTGGACCCCGCCGACACCGCCTACCACATGCCGATGGCGCTGCGGCTGCGCGGCGAGGTCGACACCGGCGCGCTCGCGGCGGCACTGTCCGATGTGGCCGGTCGGCACGAAGCCCTGCGCACGTACTACGCCGAGGACGAGTCCGGTCTGCACCAGGTGATCCTGGACTCCTTCGAAGTCCCGTTCGAGATCGGCGCCGGCTCGGTCGCCGACGCCGCGCGGACGCCGTTCGACCTGGCCGCCGCGCCGCCGGTGCGGTCGTGGCTGTTCAGCGAGGGCGACGAGCACGTGCTCCTGGTGCTGACCCATCACATCGCCGGCGACGGCTGGTCGATCCCGGTCCTGCTCGGCGACCTCGCCGACGCGTACGCGGCCCGGCTCGACGGCCACGCTCCCGAGTGGACGCCGCTGCCGGTGCAGTACGCGGACTACACGCTCTGGCAACGAGAACTCGACAGCGACCTCACCTACTGGACCGACGCGCTCGCCGGGCTGCCCGAGGAACTGGCGCTGCCCTACGACCGCGTCCGGCCCGCCACCGCCGACCACACCGGCGGCTCCGCGGCCGTCACGATCCCGGCCGAGCTGCACTCCCGGCTGCTGGCGCTGGCGACCGGACGACGCGCGACGCTGTTCATGGTCCTGCAGGCCGCGCTCGCCACGCTGCTGGCGCGGTTCGGCGCCGGCGACGACATCCCGATCGGCACCCCGGTCGCCGGGCGGCCGGACCCGGTCCTCGACGACCTCGTCGGGTTCTTCGTCAACACCGTGGTCCTGCGCACCGACCTCGGCGGCGCCCCGGCGTTCACCGAGCTGCTGGACCGCGTCCGGGAAGCCGACCTGGGCGCGTTCGAGCACGACGACGTCCCGTTCGAGCGCCTGGTCGAGGAGCTGAACCCGGCCCGGTCGGCGGCCCGGCACCCGCTGTTCCAGGTGATGCTGGTGCTGCAGCAGGACGCGCCGGCCCCCGCCCTGTCCGGAGTGGAGTGTGCGCCCTACGAGGTGACCCGTGCGGTCGCCAAGTTCGACCTCACCGCCGCCCTGGAGGAACACGGCGACGGCGGCGGGATCACCGGCGCCTTCGAGTACGCGACCGCGTTGTTCGACGCCGCCACAGCCGAGCGCCTGGCCACGGCGTTCGTCCGGTTGCTGGAGCAGATCGCCGACGCGCCTTCGACGTCGGTGACGGCGTTCGACGTGCTCACCACCGCCGAACGCGACCTCGTCCTGGCATCGGGTCACGCGGCCGGGATCGAGCCGCTGCCCGTGGACTGCCTGCACACCATCGTCGAACGGCAGGACCCCGAAGCCGTCGCGATCCTGTTCGAGGGCGAGTCGCTGACCTACGGCGAGCTGAACACGCGCGCCAACCAGGTGGCCCACCACCTCCTCGACGACGGCATCCGGCGCGGCGAGGTCGTCGGTGTCCTCATGGAGCGCGGCTTCGACTTCGCGATCGCGGTGCTCGGCGTGCTCAAGTCCGGCGCCGCGTACACCCTGCTGGACCCGAGCTACCCGGCCGAGCGCCTGGCCGCGGTCACCGAGCAGGCGGGCGTCAAGCGGGTGCTGAAGTCCCTGCCGAGCCACCCGGACACCACGAACCCGGCCGTCGAGCTGACCCCGGCCGACCTGGCCTGCGTCATGTTCACCTCCGGCTCGACCGGCGTCCCCAAGGGCGTTGCGACCTCGCACCGCGGGGTGGTCGCGACGATGGGCCAGGGCTACGCGACGTTCGACGCGGACCAGGTGTGGCTGCAGTGCGCGCCGGTGTCGTGGGACGGCTTCGCGCTCCAGCTGTTCGGCGCGCTGCTCTACGGCGGCCGCACGGTCCTGCAGCCCGGGCAGAACCCGGAGCCGGAACGGATCGCCGCGCTGGTCGTCGAGCACGGCGTCACCGTGTTGCACGCCTCGGCGAGCCTGTTCAACTACCTGCTCGACCAGGAGCCGCAGGTCTTCGCCGTGCTGCGCCGGGCGATGACCGGCGGCGAGCCGGCGTCGGTCGGGCACGTCACCAAGGCGCTGCGCGAGTACCCGGACGTCGCGCTGATCAACGGGTACGGCCCGGCCGAGAGCATGGGCTACACGACGTTCCACCCGATCACCGAAGCCGACCTCGGCGGGACGGCGATCCCGATCGGCCGGCCTGTCGCGAGCAAGCGCGCGTACGTCCTCGACCCGCAGCTCAACCTCGCCGCTCCCGGTGTCACGGGCGAGCTGTACCTGGCGGGCCACGGTCTCGCCGACGGCTACCGGGGCCTGCCAGCGGCGACCGCCGAGCGGTTCGTGGCGAACCCGTTCGCGGCCGGGGAGCGGATGTACCGCACCGGCGACCTGGTCCGCTGGCGCGCCGACGGCGTGCTCGAGTACGTCGGCCGCGCCGACGACCAGGTCAAGGTCCGCGGCTTCCGCGTCGAACCCGGGGAAGTGCGGGCGGTGCTGGCCCGCTACGACGGTGTCGAGCAGGCCGCGGTCGTCGTCCGCGACGGCCGGCTGATCGGCTACGTCGTCGGTTCGGCCGAGCCCGCGGCGCTGCGGGCGTACCTGGCCGACCGGCTGCCGGACTACCTCGTGCCGTCGGCGATCGTCCCCCTGGACGCGCTGCCCCGCACGGCGAACGGCAAGCTGGACCGCCGTGCGCTGCCCGCGCCGGACTTCGCGGCGGCGTCCCGGCGGCGGCCGCGGACCCGCACCGAGAACGTCCTCTGTGGACTGTTCGCCGACGTGCTCGGGCTGCCCGAGGTCGGCCTGGACGACGGGTTCTTCGACCTGGGTGGGCACTCGCTGCTGGCCGCACGGTTGATCGGCCGCGTCCGCGCGGTGCTCGGTGTCGAGCTGGGCATCCGCGACCTGTTCCGCACCCCGGCCGTCGCCGGGCTCGCCGAAGTCCTCGGCGACGCGGCCCCGGCCCGCCCGCCGGTGACGCGGCGCGAGCGGCCCCAGCGGCTGCCGCTGTCGTTCGCGCAGCAGCGGCTGTGGTTCGTCGACCAGGCCGAAGAGGCCAACGCCGGCTACGACGTCCCGCGTGCGCTCCGCCTGCGCGGCTCACTCGACGTGCCCGCCCTGCAGGCGGCGCTGGCCGACGTCGTCGAGCGGCACGAGTCGCTGCGGACGGTGTACCCCTCCCACGAAGGCGAGCCGTGGCAGGAGATCCTGACCGCGCCCGCGGTGCCGTGGACGCTCACCCAGTCCACAGAGGACGCGCTGGACGACGTCCTCGCCGAGGCCGCGGCGCACGTGTTCGACCTGCGCGCCGAACTGCCGATCCGGGCGCACCTGGTCTCGGTTTCCGCCGACGACCACGTGCTGCTGCTGGTCCTGCACCACATCGCGTCCGACGGCTGGTCGGCCGCGCCGCTGTGGCGCGACCTGGCGACGGCCTACCCCGCCCGCCTCGACGGGCACGCCCCGGACTGGGCGCCGCTGCCCGTGCAGTACGTGGACTACACGCTCTGGCAACGCGAAGTCCTCGACGAGGCGGAGCTCACCGACCAGCTGGCGTTCTGGCGCGACGCGCTCACCGGCGCACCGGAGGAGCTGGCCCTGCCCGCCGACCGGGTGCGCCCGGCCGTGGCGAGCCACCGCGGTGGCTCCGTGGAGTTCACGCTCGACGCGGACGTCCACAGGGGACTGGCCGACCTGGCCCGGGGGAGCGGCGCGACGCTGTTCATGGCGCTGCAGGCCGGGTTCGCGGCCCTGCTGTCCCGGCTCGGCGCCGGGGACGACGTGCCGTTGGGGACCGCCGTCGCGGGTCGTGGCGACACCGCGTTGGACGATCTCGCCGGGTTCTTCGTCAACACCCTGGTCCTGCGCACCGACGTCTCCGGGCAGCCGACGTTCCGGCAGCTGCTGGCCCGCGTCCGCGACGCCGGGCTGGCCGCGCTGGCGCATGCCGACGTCCCGTTCGAGCGGGTCGTCGAGGAGCTGAACCCGGCCCGGTCGGCGGCCCGGCACCCGTTGTTCCAGGTGATGCTGGTGCTGCAGAACAACGCCACCGCGCGGCTCAGCCTGCCGGGGCTGGCCACCGAAGGTGTCACGGTCCGGCGGGACGTCGCCAAGTTCGACCTCACCGCGGGCATCGAGGAGAACCACACCGCTGAGGGCCACCCGGCCGGCCTGACCGGGCAGCTGGAGTACGCGGCCGACCTGTTCGACACGGCCACGGCCACTTCGATCGCCCAGCGGTTCGCGCGGTTCCTCACCGCGGCCGTCGCCACGCCGGACGTGTCCGTTGTGGACCTCGACGTCCTCGGTGCCGGTGAGCGGGCCGAACTGCTGGCCCACGGCACGACCGAGGTCACTGCTCCGGCCATGCGGCTGCACGACCTGGTCGAGCGGCAAGCCCAGTGGGCACCGGACGCCACCGCGCTGCTCTTCGAGGGCACGCCGCTGACCTACGGGCAGCTCGACACCGAGGCCAACCGGCTCGCCCGGCACCTGGTCGCCGAGGGCGTCCGGCACGGCGACCTGGTCGGCGTCCACATCGGACGCTCGCCGCGACTGGCTGTCGCGCTGCTCGCCGTGCTCAAGGCCGGCGCCGCCTACACCGTGCTGGACACGGACTTCCCGGCCGATCGCCTGGTCGGCGCCCTGCGGCGGACGTCGGCCGCCGTCGTCGTCACCGACGGCCGAGACCTGCCGTGGCGCCGGATCGACGTGGTCGCCGACGCGGCGGCGATCGCCGTGCGCGACGGTGGTGCGCTCGGCCTGCCGGGCAGCCCGGACGACCTCGCCGTGGTCATGTTCACCTCCGGCTCCACCGGGGTGCCCAAGGCGGTCGCGGCCCCGCACCGCGCGGTCGTCGGCACGCTGACCGGCCAGGACTACGCCGGGTTCGGCCCCGACGACGTGTGGCTGCAGTGCGCGCCGGTGTCGTGGGACGCGTTCGGCACGCAGCTGCTCGGCCCGCTCCTGGCCGGCGGCACGGTCGTGCTCCAGCCCGGCCAGCGGCCCGAGCCGGCGCTGATCGAGGACCTCGTGCTGGCGCACGACGTCACGGTCCTGGACGTCTCGGCCAGCCTGTTCGACTTCCTGGTCGACGAGCACCCGGCGGTGTTCGGGACCGTCCGCCGCGCGATGACCGGCGGCGAGGCCGCCTCGCCCGCGCACCTGGCCAAGGTGCTCCGGGAGTACCCGCACGTCGCCGTGATCAACGGCTACGGCCCGGCCGAGACCATGGGCTTCAGCACGTTCCACCAGGTCAAGACGGTCGACGGCCCGGTCCCGATCGGGCGGCCGCTGACCGGCAAGCACGCGTACGTCCTCGACTCCAGGCTGCGGCCGGTGCCCGCCGGGGTGGTCGGCGAGCTGTACCTGTCCGGCGTCGGCACGGCGCTGGGGTACCTCGGTGCGCCGGGCGCGACGGCCGAGCGGTTCGTCGCCTCGCCGTTCGCGGCGGGGGCGCGGATGTACCGCACGGGTGACCTCGCGCGGTGGACCGCCGAGGGCGTGCTCGAGTACGCCGGCCGGACCGACGACCAGGTCAAGATCCGCGGGTTCCGCGTCGAGCCGGGCGAGGTGCAGGCCGTGCTGGCCGCGCACGAGGGCGTCACGCAGGTGGCGGTCGTGGTCCGGGACGGGCTGCTGGTGGCCTACGTCGTCGGGACCGTCGATCCGGCGGTGTTGTCGGAGTTCGCCGCCGCGCGGCTGCCGGAGCACCTGGTGCCGTCGGTGCTCGTGCCCCTCGCCGAGCTGCCGCGGACCGCGAACGGCAAGCTGGACCGGGCGGCACTGCCCGCGCCGCGGCGGGTCGTCGCCGGGCACGTGGCTCCGCGCACCCCGATCGAGATCGCGCTGGCGGCGATCTGGGCGGACGTGCTCGGGGTTCCTTCGCCCGGGGTGGAGGACAACTTCTTCGCCCTCGGCGGGCACTCGTTGCTGGCGGCGAAGGTGACCGGCCGGATGCGCACGGAGTTCGGCGTGCGGCTGGGGGTCCGGGCGCTGTTCGAGGCGCCGACGATCGCCGCGCTGGCCCGGCTGGTGCCGGCGGCGTCCACTGTGGACTTCGAGCCGATCCCGGTTCGGCCCGCCGGGGCGCGGACGCCGCTGTCGCCGGTGCAGCGCGGACTCTGGTTCGCCGAGCGGCTCGCGCCGGGTTCGGCGGAGTACCTGGTGCCGCTGGTGTTGCGCGTCGGGGGCGACCTCGACGTGGGGGCGTTGGCGAGCGCGCTGTCCGCGGTGGTGGCACGGCACGAGGTGCTGCGGAGCCGCTTCCTGGAGGTGGATGGCGAGCCGGTGCAGGTGGTGGACCCGGTGCGCGCGGTCTTGCTGCCGGTGACCGAGGTGCCGGACATCGACGCCTTCGTGCGCTCGCAGCTCGAGAACCCGCTCGACCTCGAGCACGGTCCCGTCTGCCGGGCCGCGCTGGGGCGCGTGTCGGAGCGCGAGCACGTGCTGGTGCTGGTCATGCACCACATCGTCGCCGACGGGTGGTCCATGGGTGTCCTGGCCGCCGACCTTCGCGACCACTACGCCGGAACCCGGCCCGCGGCCCTGCCGGTGCAGTTCGGCGACGTCGCCGCGTGGCAAGCCGCCGCGTCCGACGAAGCCGGGCTCGCGTTCTGGCAGCGAGCCCTCGCCGGGATGCCGCACGTCGCCGAGCTGCCCACCGACCGGCCGCGGCCGCTCACCCGGGACATCGCCGGCGCCAAGACACCGGTGCACGTCCCCGCCGAAGTCGTCGATCGGCTGCAGCGACTGGGCGCCGAGCACGGCGCCAGCCTGTTCATGACCGTCCTCGCCGCCTTCGAGGTGCTGATCAGCCGCTACACCGCCCTGCGGGACTTCGCGATCGGCACCCCGGTGTCCGGCCGCGGCCACCCGCAGACCGAGCCGCTCATCGGGCACTTCGTCAACACCGTGCCGTTGCGCGCGGACCTGACCGGCGACCCGGCCTTCACCGAGCTGCTGGCCCGCGTCCGCACCAGCACGCTCGCCGCGTTCGACCACGACGACGTCCCGTTCGACCGGATCGTCGAGCTGCTGCGCCCGCAGCGCGACCTCACCCGCACCCCGCTGGTGCAGATCGTGTTCGCCCTGCAGAACAACGAAGAGGCGGGCTGGGCGCTGGCGGGCCTCGACGTCGAGAAGCTGGCCGTCGACACTCGGGTGAGCAAGTTCGACCTCGAACTCGCGCTCGCCCAGGACGCCGACGGCGCCCTGACCGGCATCTTCGAGTACCCGACCGCGCTGTTCGACGCCACCACGATCGAACGCATGGCCGGCCACTTCACGACCCTCCTGAGCCAGCTCGCCGAGGCACCCGAAACCCCCGTCGGCGAGCTGAACCTGCTGAGCCGGGCCGAGCGGAACCACCTCGTCCACGGCGTCAACGACACGGTCGTCGCCTACGACGAGTCGGCCTGCCTGCACCACCTGATCACCGAGCAGGCCCGCCGAACCCCGGGTGCGATCGCCGTCGAATACCTCGACGAGAGCATCGGCTACGCCGAGCTGGACCGCCGGGCCGGGGTACTCGCCGCGCGCCTGGTCGAGCACGGCGTCGGCCCGGACGTCCCGGTGGGCCTGCGGATGGACCGCTCGATCGACCTGATCGTCGGCCTGGTGGCCATCCTGAAGGCCGGCGGCGCGTTCGTCCCGATCGAGACCGACGCGCCCGAACCGCGGGTGCTCGGCATCCTCGGCGACGCACACTCGCCGGTCTGCCTGGTCAACGAAGGCGCGCCGAGCCCGCAGAGCGACCGGGTGGCCTTCCTCGAAGTGTCCGGTTTGGACGGTGAAGCACCGGAGCTGCCGGACACCGCGCACCCGGACAACCTGGTGTCGATCTACTACACCTCCGGCTCCACCGGAAAGCCGAAGGGCGTCGCGAGCACCCACCGCGGCTGGGTGAACCGGCTGCGCTGGCACCAGGACACCTACCGACTCCAGCCGGGCGAAAGCGTCCTGCAGAAGACGACCCTCGTCTTCGACGACGCCGCCGTGGAATGCCTCTGGCCGCTGATCGTCGGCGGCCGCGTGGCGCTGATCCCGCCGGGCCTGCACCGCGACCCGGCGGCCATCCTGGCCGGCGCGATCAAGCACCGCGTCGCCAACCTGCAGTTCGTGCCCAGCATGCTCACCCTGTTCCTGGAGCAGCTGACCCCGGCCGACCGGGCCGCGCTGAAGACGGTCCGGAACGTCATCACCAGCGGTGAAGCCCTGCAGCCGGAGCTGCTGAAGCTGTTCTTCGACCGCCTGGGCGACACCGCCACCCTGCACAACCAGTGGGGCGCCACCGAAGTCTCGATCGACTCGACCATGCGCGAATGCCTCCGGTCCGATCTGGACGGTGCGGGCTCGGTGAGCGTCGGCTCGCCGATCGCGAACAACCAGATCCACGTCCTCGACGAGCACCTGCGGCCGGTCCCGATCGGCGTCCCCGGTGACCTGTTCATCGGCGGCGTCGGCCTCGCCCGCGGCTACCTCGGCGACGCGCGCAAGACGGCGTCGGCGTTCCTCGCGAGCCCGTTCGAGCCGGGGGAGCGGCTCTACCGCACCGGCGACCGCGGGCTGCGCACCCCCGACGGCGCGCTGACCTTCCTCGGCCGCCAGGACTCGCAGGTCAAGATCCGCGGCATCCGCGTCGAGCCCGGCGAGGTCGAGCAGGTCCTGCTGGAACTGCCCGGTGTCCGCGAAGCCGCGGTCACGGTGTGGCAGCCGGTGCCGGGGGACAAGCGGCTCGCCGGGTACGTCACGCCGCAGGCCGGCGTCACGCTCACCGAGGGCGAGATCCGCGAGCAGCTGCGTGCGCGGCTGCCGGTTTACCTCGTGCCGACGGCGCTGAGCGTGCTGCCCGAGTTCCCGACGACGACCAGCGGCAAGATCGACCGCAAGGCGCTGCCCGCGCCCGCCGCGGCCGGCGCCGAGTACCGGGCCCCGGAGGGCCCGGTCGCGGAACTGGTCGCCGGAGTGCTGCAACACGTCCTCGGCGTCGAGCGGGTGGGCGCCGACGACAACTTCTTCGACTTGGGCGGGCACTCCCTGCTGGGCGTGCGGGTGGTCGCGGAGCTGCGCAAGCGGCTCTCGGCGGACATCCCGATCCGGCTGATCTTCGACTCGCCCACGGTCGCGGAACTGGCGGACGCCGTCAGCCGCGCCACCAAGCGCGAGTTCGAGGCCATCCCGAAGCGGCCCGACGGCCCGGCGCCCCTGGCCGGGGTGCAGGTCGGCATGTGGCTGGCCGACCGGATGGCGCCCTCGAGCGCGGAATACCTGGTGCCCAACGCGGTCCGCCTCCGCGGCCCCCTCGACGTCGACGCCCTCTCCGCCGCGCTGACCAAGCTGGTCCAGCGGCACGAGATCCTGCGCACGCGGTTCGTCGAGATCGACGGCGAGCCGAAGCAGGTCGTCGACCCCGCCGGGCCGGTGCCGTTGCCGGTCACCGAGATCGACGCGATCGAGCCGTTCCTGGCCTTGCGGGGCATCGACCTCGCCACCGGACCGGTCTTCGCCGCGGCCCTCGGGCGGCTCGCCGAAGACGACCACGTCCTGGTCCTCTCGGCGCACCACATCGTCCTCGACGGCTGGTCCGAAGGCCTCCTCGCCGAGGAGCTGCGCGACCTCTACGCGGGCGCCGACCTCCCGCCGCTGCCGGTGCAGTACGCCGACGTCGCGGCCTGGTCCCAGCCGACCGAGGCGGCCGTCGAGTTCTGGCGAGCGCAGCTGGCCGGGGTGCCGCAGGTCGTGCAGCTGCCGACGGACCGCCCGCGGCCGCCGGTGCGCGACCCGCGCGGCGCGCGCTACGAGTTCACCGTGCCCGCCGCACTGGCGACCCGGCTCGGCGAGGTCGGCGCGGAAGCCCGGGCGAGCCTGTTCATGACCCTGCTCGCCGGGTTCCAGGTGCTCGTCTCCCGGCACACCGGGCTGCGTGAGTTCGCGATCGGCAGCCCGGTCGCCGGCCGCGACCACCCGGACACCGAGCGGCTGATCGGCCAGTTCGTCAACACCCTCGCCCTGCGCGCGGACCTGACCGGCTCGCCCGGCTTCGGCGAACTCCTGGAAAGGGTCCGCGAGACCGCGCTGAACTCCTTCAGCCACCAGGAAGTCCCGATCGACCGGGTCGTCGCCGAGCTGCGGCCCGACCGCGACCCGAGCCGGAACCCGTTGATCCAGCTGATGTTCGCGCTGCAGACGGTGTCCGAAGGCGGCTGGGAGCTCGCCGGCCTCGACTGCGAGCCCCTCGGCGTCGAGACCGGCGCGGCCAAGTTCGACCTGGCGATGGTGCTGCGCGAGCAGGCCTCCGGCGAGGTCGGCGGCGTGCTCGAATACCCGGTCGCGTTGTTCGACGAGGACACGGTCGCCGCGTTCGCCGACCGCTACCTGCGCCTGCTGGCCGGGTTCGCCGCCGACCCGGCGCGGCCGGTGGACCGCGTCCCGATGCTGGACGCCGCCGAACTCGCGCCCCTGGCCGGTACCGCCCCGGGTGGCACGTTCGCCGGGCTGGTCGAGGCGCAGGTGCGGCGGACCCCGGACGCCCCGGCCGTGGTGGCTGGGCCGTACTCGCTCACCTACGCCGAGCTGGACGCGGCGGCCAACCGCGTCGCCCGGGTCCTGCGCGAACGCGGGGCCGCACCGGAAACGGTGGTCGCGCTGCTGCTGCCGCGCTCGGCCGACCTGGTCGTGGCGCAGCTCGCGGTGGTCAAGACCGGGGCGGCGTTCCTGCCGATCGACCCGAGCTACCCGGCCGAGCGCATCCGGTACATGCTCGACGACGCCGACCCGGTGCTGACGCTGCGGGAGCTGCCGGAGTCCACAATGGACGACAGCTCGCCGGCCGTCGAAGTACGGCCCGAGAACGCGGCGTACGTGATCTACACCTCGGGCTCGACCGGACGGCCGAAGGGTGTCGTCGTCAGTCACGCCGGCCTCGGCACCCTGGTGGCCAACACCATCGCCGCCTACCGGGTCGGGCCGGGCGACCGGGTCCTGCAGTACGTGTCGCCGAGCTTCGACGCGTCGATCCTGGAGCTGTGCGCGTCGCTGATGACCGGCGCGGCCCTGGTCGTCACCCCACCCGGTCCGCTGCTGGGTGACCAGCTGCGGGACGTCCTCGCCGAGGGCCGCGTGACGCACGCGCTGATCCCGCCCGCGGCCCTGGCCACCGTCGAAGACCCGGACCTGCCGGACTTCCGGACGGTCGTCGTCGGCGGCGACGTGTGCCCGCCGGAGCTGGTCGCGAAGTGGGCGCCGGGCCGCCGGATGCTCAACATGTACGGCCCGACCGAGGCCACGGTCGTCTCGACGGTGTCCGAACCCCTGGTGGTCGGCGCCCCGGTGACCATCGGCGCCGCGTTGAAGCACACCCAGGCGTACGTCCTGGACGACCGGCTCCAGCCGGTGCCACCGGGCGTCGCGGGCGAGCTGTACGTCGCGAGCCCGGGCCTGGCCCGCGGGTACCTCGGACGACCGGGCCTGACCGCGAGCCGGTTCGTGGCGAACCCGGCGGGCGGCCGGATGTACCGCACCGGCGACCTGGTCCGCCGCACCCGCGCCGGGGACCTGGAGTTCCTCGGCCGGACCGACGACCAGGTCAAGATCCGCGGCTTCCGCATCGAGCTCGGCGAAGTCGAGTCGGCGTTGCGGGCGCACCCGGCGCTCACCGCGGCGGTCGTCCTCGCCAAGCCCGACCCGGCCGGGCAGAAACGCCTGGTCGCCTACGTCGCCGGCGACGTGACGGGCGCCGAGCTGCGGACGTTCCTCGGGCAGCGCCTGCCGGAGCACCTGGTGCCGAGCGCGTTCGTCGTGCTCGACGCGCTGCCGGTCACCACGAGCGGCAAGCTCGACCGGGCCGCGCTGCCCGAACCGGCGGAGGAGACCGCGGACTACGTCGCCCCGAGCAGTCCCGAGGAGCAGCTGATCGCCGACATCTGGGCCGAGGTGCTGGGGGTGCCCCGCGTCGGGCTCGGTGACGACTTCTTCGCCCTCGGCGGGCATTCCGTGCTCGCCGCCAAGGTCCGGATGCGGCTGCAGGCCGCGTTCGGCGTCGACCTCGCCCTGCCCGTGCTGTTCCAGACCACCACGGTCGCCGCGCTCGCCGCCGTGGTCCACACCGAGATCGAGGCCGAGCTCGCCGGCATGTCCGAGCAGGAGCTCCTCGACTCCCTTTCCGAGGAGGCCAGCGCATGACCACGTTCGACATCCGCCCCGAGACCGACGCCGAGCGCGCCGCGCGGCTGCGGGCCGCGGTGCTCGCGAAGCGGCTGCGCGGCCGGGCGGCCACCGCGCCGGCCCGGGCGTTCGGCCGGGCCGACCGGAGTACGCCGCTGCCGTTGTCGGCCGGGCAGCAACGCCTGTGGTTCCTCGACCGGCTCGACCCGGACAGCGCCGAGTACGCCGTGCCGCTGCTCCTGCGGCTCGAGGGCGCCCTCGACGTCGACGCGCTCCGACGGTCGCTCGACGCCCTGGTGGCGCGGCACGAGATCCTGCGCACGACCTACACCGCGGAAAACAACCGGCCGCGCCAGGTGATCGAGGCCGCGGGCCCGGTCGACCTGCCGGTGGTCGAGGGCGACCTCGAAGCGGTGCTGACCGAGTACGTCAGCCGTCCGTTCGACCTGGCGGCCGGGCCGGTGTTCCGGGCGCTGCTGGTCCGCGAGGCGCCGGAGCGGCACGTGCTCGCCTTGAACGTCCACCACATCGCCTGCGACGGCTGGTCCCTGCCCATCCTCATGGACGACCTGCGCAAGCTCTACACCGGCGCCGAACTGCCGCCGATCGAACTGTCCTATGCGGATTTCGCGGCCTGGGAACAGTCCCGGGTGGACGCGCACACCGCCGATCTCGCGTACTGGACGGAGCGGCTCGCCGGGCTGGAGACCCTGGAGCTGCCCGCCGACCGCCCACGTCCGGCCCAGCGCGACCACCACGGCGCGTCGGCCCGGTTCACCATCCCCGCGGACGCCGCCTCCGCCGTGGTCGAGCAGGGCAAGGCCGTCGGTGCGACGCCGTTCATGACACTGCTGGCCGCCGCGTACGTCGTGCTCGGGCGGCACACCGGCCGCGAGGACATCGCCGTCGGCACCCCGGTCGCCGGGCGCGGCCGGGCCGAGCTGGAGCACATGGTCGGGTTCTTCGTGAACACCGTCGTCGCCCGCGGTGACCTGTCCGGCGACCCGGACTTCGCCACCCTCGCCGACCGCGTCCGCGTGGCCCGGCTGGCCGACCAGGCGCACGAGGACCTGCCGTTCGAGGTGCTGGTGAAAGAGCTGGCGCCGGAGCGCGACCTCGCGCACACCCCGGTCGTCCAGGTCACGTTCGCCGTCTACGACTCCTCGGCCGGCTCGCCCGACCTGGGCGAGCTGCGGGTGTCCCCGGTGGACCTGCCGTCGACGACGGCGAAGTTCGACTTGATGATCTCCTTCGTCCGCCAGGCCGACGGGTCCGTCGAAGGTGTCCTCGAATACGCGACCGCGTTGTTCGACGAAGCCCGGATGGCGCGAATGGGCGAGCACTTCGTCCGGCTGTTCACCGAACTGGCCGCCCGGCCCGGTGTCCGGCTGTCCGAAGTGGACGTCCTCGGCGCGGCCGAGCGCGAGCTGCTGCTGGAGACCTGGAACGACACCGCCGAGCCGTACCTGCGCGGCACCGTGCACGGGAGGATCGCCGCCCAGGCGGTGTCCACCCCGGACGCGGTCGCCGTCCGCTGTGGACAGACCGAACTGACCTACGCCGAGCTGGAAGCCCGCGCGACCCGGCTGGCCCAGCGGCTGCGTGCCCACGGCGTCGGCGTCGAGACCCCGGTCGGCGTGCTCTGCGAACGCGGCCCGCTGCTGCTGCCGGTGCTGCTCGCCGTCCTCAAGACCGGCGGCCACTACATCCCCCTGGACCCGGCCTACCCGCAGGACCGCAAGGAGTACATGCTCCGTCAGGCCGGCGCGCGCGTCCTCGTCACCACTCGCCGGTACGCCGGGGAGAACCTCGGCGAAGTCGTGGTGTACGCCGACGAGCCGGTCGCCGACGACCCCGTGCCGTGGCAGGACCCGGTCGTCGATCCGGAGAACCTCGCCTACGTCATCTACACCTCCGGCTCGACCGGCCGCCCCAAGGGCGTCCAGATCAGCCACCGCGGGGTGCTGCACTACCTGGACTGGTGCCGCCAGGCCTACCGCGCCGACGAGGGCGACGGCGCCCCGGTGCACTCGTCGCTCGCCTTCGACCTGACTGTGACCGGGCTGTTCCTGCCGCTGCTGTGCGGCACGACCGTGACGCTGGTGCCCGAGGACGAGCACCCGGTGGCGGGCCTCGCCGACGTCCTGTCCAGCGGCCGCGAGTTCAGCTTCGTCAAGCTGACCCCGGCCCACCTCGAGCCGTTGCGCCGCTGCCTGGCGCCGGAAGCCGCCGGCGCGGCCGCGCACCTGGTCGTCGGCGGCGAACAACTCACCGCCGAGGCCCTGGAGTTCTGGCGCGAGCACGCCCCCGACGTCGTGGTGGCCAACGAGTACGGCCACACCGAGACGTCGGTGGCCAACGTGATCAACCTGCTGCCCGCCGCCGAGTGCGTCACCACGCCGATCTCGGTCGGCCGGCCGATCTGGAACACCGAGGTCTACCTCCTCGACGAGCACCTGCGGCCGGTCCCGGTCGGCGTCACCGGCGAGCTGTACGCGGGCGGGGCGGGCGTCGCGCGTGGCTTCGCCGGCAACCCAGGCCTGACCGCCGCGAAGTACGTCGCCAACCCGTTCGGCCCGGGCCGCCTCTACCGCAGCGGCGACCTCGCCCGGTACCTGCCGGACGGCCGGCTGGAGTTCGTCGGCCGCACCGACCACCAGGTCAAGGTGCGTGGCTACCGCATCGAGCTGGGCGAGATCGAAGCCGCTCTGGTCGGCGGTCCCGGCGTCGCGGAAGCGGTCGCGGTGGTCCGCGACGGCGCGCTCGCCGGGTACGTCTCACCATCCACAGTGGACGCAGACGCGTTGCGGGCGCACCTGGCCGAGCGGCTACCGGAGTACATGGTCCCGTCGACGCTGACCACTTTGGACACCCTGCCGCTCACGTCGAACGGGAAGATCGACCGCGTCGCACTGCCCGCTCCGGACGCCGCCCCGGTGTCGACGTCCGGAGTGCTGCCGCGCGACGAACTGGAGATGGCCCTGGCGAAACTGTGGGAGGACCTGCTGGGCCGCCGCGTCGGCGTCACCGACGGCTTCTTCGACGTCGGTGGCCATTCGCTCCTCGCGGTGGTGCTGGTCGACCGGATCAAGGCCGAGCTGGGTGCGACCGTCGGGCTCGCCGAGGTGTTCCGCGCCCCGACGATCCGCGCGCTGGCCGACCTCATCCGCGCCGGGGACAACTCCGGGGGACTGGTCGTCCCGCTGTCGCCGGGCCGCGCGGGGGTCGCACCGCTGTTCCTGCTGCCCCCGACCGCCGGGAGCCCGTTCCCGTACCTGCAGCTGGTCGCCGAGCTGGACCCGGCGCTGCCGGTGTTCGGCCTGCAGGCGCCCGGGTTCGCCCCCGGCGAAGACCCGGTGCACACCATCGAAGAGCTGGCCGCGGCGTTCGTCGCCGACTTGCTCCCGGTCGTGGGGGAGCGCCCGATCCGGCTCGCGGGCTGGTCCCAGGGCGGCTCGGTGGCGTTCGAGATGGCCGCCCAGCTGGAAGCCGCGGGCCGCCCGGTCGAGCACCTGTGCATCATCGACGCAACCGTCCTGGGTGTCGACGACTACGGCAACCCGCTCCCGGAGGTCGACACCAGCGACCCCCTCGCGTGGTTCGGCGAAGCCGTGCTGAAGCTGGCTCCGGGAGCCGCCGACACCCTCGACGAGATGCTCGCCGAGGCCCGTGACCGCGGCATGGTCTCGGAGGTCGCGGGCAACGCCGTCGTCGAGCAGATGGCCCGGGTCTACCTGGCCGGCAAGGACGCCGTCGAGGCCTACCGCTGCCGGGCCGTCGTCGACGCCGGCATCCACCTCATCACCTCCACCGGCACCCACCCGGTGAAGGGCCGCCCGGAGGTGCGGCCGGAGAGCTGGCGCGCCCGCACGCGCGGCGAGCTCACGGTGACGCCGGTGCCGGGCCACCACTGGGACATGGTCGAACCGCCGCACGTGGCGGAGCTGGCCCGGGCCGTGCTGGCCGGGCTCGCCGTGACCGCCGACGAGTGAAGGAGAACGCCATGACCGAAGACCTCGCGGTCGCCGCACCGGCCCCCGCCACCGTCACCGACCCGCGGGCGGGCAGCTTCCGCGTCGATGCCCACCACGGCGAGATCCTGCAAGGCGTGTTCGCCGCCGGCGACCGGCTGCGCCGCGGGCTCGTCACGTTGCCCTGCCCGCTCTACAGCACCCGCGCCACCTTCCTGCCGACCGAGGACACCGGCACGACCGTGCGGCCCGCGTGGCGCACCAAGGCCCGCCGCGCCGCCGACCTGACCCTGGCCCGGCTCGGGCACCCGGTGCCGGGCGGGCTGCTCGACCTCACCAGTGACATCCCGCTCTGCCGCGGCTTCGGCTCGTCGACGGCGGACGTGACGTCGGCGATCGGCGCGGTCCTCGCCGCGACCGGCCGCGACCTGCCCCCGGCCGAGGTCGGCGCGCTGGCCGTGGAAGCCGAAACCGCGTCGGACTCGCTGATGTACGGCGGCCGGGCGGTGCTCTTCGCCCACCGGGAAGGCGAGCCGATCGAGGACCTCGGCGAGCTGATGCCGCTGGCCGTGCTGGGCTTCGGCACCAGCCCCGGCGGCCGCGGCGTCGACACGCTCGAACTCACGCCCGCGCGCTACACGTCGTGGGAGATCGAGGCGTTCCGCCCGCTGCGCGGCCTGCTGCGCCGGGCCGTGGCCGACGGCGACGCGGGCCTGCTCGGCCGCGTCGCCACCGCCAGCACCCTGCTCAACCAGCGCCACCTGCCCGTGCCGGGGCTGGACGACATCCTCGCCGTCGCCCGCGCGGCCGGGGCCGTCGGCGTGCAGGTCGCCCACAGCGGCGACGTCGCCGGCCTGCTCTTCGACGCGACCGACGCCGAAACCCCGGCGCGGCTGGAGTTCGCCGCGACCCGGCTCGACGTGACCGAAACCTGGCAGTTCGCAACCGAGAGGTGAGTCCGATGACCCTTGCCGCCCCCGTCAGCCGGTCCGTCGTGGAGGCGACCGAGCTGCCCCGGATCATCCGGATCCGGCCCAACTTCCACGTCGCCGCCTTCGGCCTGATGAAGCTGCTGCCCGCCCGGTTCATGCTCGACCGCGCCGAGGAACGCGGCGAAGTCGGTCCCGGCACGACCGTGCTCGAGACGTCGTCGGGCACGTTCGGCCTCGGCCTCGCGATGGTCTGCCGGCTGCGTGGCTACCCGCTCACGATCGTCGGCGACCCGGCCATCGACGCCCCGCTCAAGCGCCGTCTCGAACACCTCGGCGCGCGCGTCGAGATCTGCCCGAAGCCCAGCCCGGTCGGCGGCTACCAGCGCGCGCGGCTGGACCGGCTCGAGGAGCTGCGTGCCGAGTACCCGAACCACTGGGTGCCCGGCCAGTACAGCAATCCCGACAACCCGCGGTCCTACGCGCTGGTGGCCGAGCAGCTCGCCGAGACGATCGGCGTGCCCGACTGCCTGGTCGGCGCGGTCGGCTCCGGCGGCTCGACGTCCGGCACGAGCTCGTTCCTGCGCATGCTCGTCCCGGAGATGACGCTCATCGGCGTCGACACCCAGCGCAGCGCCATCTTCGGCCAGCCGGACGGCCCGCGAATGCTGCGCGGGCTCGGCAACAGCCTGGTGCCGGCCAACGTCGACCACTCGAGCTACGACCAGGTGCACTGGATCGGCGCGGCGGAGGCGTTCGCCGCGACGCGTGACCTGTACGCGCGCCACTGCCTGTTCATGGGCCCGACCAGCGGCGCGTCCTTCAAGGTCGCCGACTGGTTCGCGCGCCGGAACCCGGACGCGACGGTCGTCGCGCTGCTGCCGGACGAGGGCTACCGCTACCAGGACACGGTGTACTCCGACGAGTGGCTGCGCGCGCAGGGACTGGCCCACGCGGGCGCGGCCGAGCCGTACGAGGTCGTCGCGCCGACCGAGCCGGGTGGCTCGTGGACGTGGCTGAACTGGGGCCGCCGCGCGCTGGCCGACGCGTCGTGACGCGCACGCTGCTGCTCGTCGAGAGCAACACGACCGGCACCGGGCGGCTGTTCGCGCGGCAGGCCCGGGAGCTGGGGTTCGAGCCGGTGCTGGCCGCGGCCGACCCTTCGCGGTACCCGTACGCGGCCGAAGACGGCGTCCGCGTCGTCCGGTGCGACACGGCCGACGCGTGCGCGGTGCTGGCTGCCGACGTCGGCGAGCCCGCCGGGGTGACGAGCAGTTCGGAGTACTTCATCCCGGTCGCGGCGCGGATCGCGGCCAAGCTGGGGCTGCCCGGTCCGGACCCGGTCGCGGTGACCGACTGCCGGAACAAGGCGCACCAGCGGGCGGTCCTCGGCGCGCCGTGCACAGTGGCGACCTCGGTTTCGGAAGCGGTCGAGGCGGCGGTCGAGTTCCCGGTCGTGCTCAAGCCGGCCGAAGGCTCGGGCAGCGTCGGCGTGCTGCGGTGCGAGACGCCGGAGGCGGTGGCCACTCAGGCGGCGGCGCTGCTTTCGGTGACGCACAACGAACGCGGGCTGCCGGTGCCACCGCAGGTGCTGGTGGAGCCGTACGCGAGCGGGCCGGAGTACTCGGTGGAGCTGTTCGGCGACGTCGTGGTCGCGGTGGTGCGCAAGCACCTGGGCCCGGCGCCGTTCTTCGTCGAAGTCGGCCACGACGTCCCGGCGGCGTTGCCCCCGGCGGACGAGACGGCGCTGATCGACACGGCCCGGTCGGCGGTGACGGCGCTGGGGCTGGGCTTCGGCGCGGCGCACGTCGAGATCCGGCTGACCCCGTCCGGGCCCTGGCTGATGGAGGTCAACCCGCGCCCGGCGGGCGGCATGATCCCGGAGCTGGTCCGCGCGGCGACGGGCGTCGACCTGGTCGCCGCGCAGGTTGCGGCGGTGCTCGGGCTGCCGCCGGAGCTGCGGGCGTCCCGGCGGGCGTGTGCGTCGCTGCGGTTCCTGACGGCCACCGCCACCTCGGTGCTCTCGGCCGGGGATGCGGCGGCGAAGGCGTCGGCGGTGCCGGGAGTGGCCGAGGCGCGGATCTCCCGCCCGGACGGCACCCTCGTCCGTCCGGCGCGGGACTACCGCGACCGGGCGGGATACGTGCTCGCGGTGGCCGACCGCCCCCGCGGCGCCCGAGCGGCCGCGGCCGCCGGTCTCGACCGGCTGCGCGCGGCTTTGGTCCCGGAAGGAGCCCGCCGATGACCCTGCGGTTCCTCATCGTCACCGTGGCGCAGACCGACCGTTCGCGCGACGAACGGGAAGAAGACCGTCCCGACCCCCACCCGGACACCCCGGAAGGAGCACCTCGATGACCATCGCCCCAGGCGGGACCGGCCGGCTCACCAGCCCCATCTCCGCCGCGGCCAGGGAAATCCTCTTCGACCGCGACACCGCCCCCACGCCCGACCCGGTCGCGGCCGAGCTCGGGCTGATCAGCCAGGTCGACCGCGCCCACGTCGTCATGCTCGCCGAACGCGGCATCGTCGAGCCGGGGCCCGCGGCCGAGCTCCTGCGCGGCATCGAAACCCTGCGCGCCCAGCGGTTCGCGCCGCTGCACGACGTCCCCGCGCCGCGCGGCCGGTACCTCGCCTACGAATCCCACCTGATCGACACGCTCGGCGCCGAAGTCGGCGGCGTCCTCCACAGTGGACGGTCGCGCAACGACCTCAACGCCACCGTCGTCCGGCTCCGGCTGCGTGCCCCGCACGAACGGCTGCTCGCCGAATGCGACGCCCTCGGCCACGCGCTGCTGGCGCGGGCTCGCCGCTGGGCCGAGGTCACCATGCCCGCCTACACCCACCACCAGCCCGCGGTGCCGATCACCTACGGCCACTACCTCGCCGGGGTGGCGAGCGCGCTCGTCCGGGACGTCGACGGCGTGTGGCAGGCCGGGGCCGAGCTGGACCAGAACCCGCTCGGCGCGGGCGCGGTCGGCGGCACGTCACTGCCGGTCGACCAGCGGCGCACCACCGCGCTGCTCGGGTTCGCCGCTCCGCTGGCGAACTCGCTGCACGCCGTCGCCTCGCGGGACCTGGTGCTGCGGCAGCTGTCCGCGGCCACCGTGCTCGGCGTGCTGCTCTGCCGCGTCTCGCACGACTTCCAGGCGTGGACCAGCGCCGAGGCCGGGCTGCTGCGGCTCGCCGACGACGTCGTCGGGTCGAGCTCGATGATGCCGCAGAAGCGGAATCCGTTCCTGCTGGAGCACGTCCAAGGCCGGGCGCTGGCCCCGCTCGGCGCGTTCACCGCGTCGGCGGGCGCGATGGCGACCGCGCGGTTCACCAACGCCATCGCGGTCGGCACCGAAGCCGTCGCGCCGGCGTGGTCGGCCCTGGAAGCGGCGACCGACGCCGTCGTCCTGCTGCGGCTGGTGGTCGAAGGCGCCGAACCGGTGCCGGAACGGATGTACGAGCGCGCGGTCGACGGCCAGACCGCCGCCACCCACCTTGCGGAACGGCTCGTCGACGCCGGTGTCCCGTTCCGGCAGGCGCACCACGACGTCGGCGCGATCGCGAAGGAGGCGCTGGCTTCCGGGCTCGCCCTGCACGAGGTCGCCCGCGTCCGGCTCGCCGGGCAGCCGCCGCACGTCCTCGCCGCGCTGGACCCGGCCGAAGTCGCGCAGCACGCGTCCCACGGCGGCGGCCCGGCGCGGGAGTCCGTGCTCGCCGCCGTGACCGAAGCCGAGACGGCGTTCGCCCGCATCCGGGCCGCCGCCGACGAACGCCGCTGGCGCTGGAGCCAGGCCGAAATCGGCCTGGACGACGCCGTCCGCACCCTCATCCGCTGAGCAGCAAGGAGCCTGTCATGACCACTTTCGCCGACGACCTCGCCACCCTCCGTCCGGACACCGCGCCCGCCCAGGGCACGTACGTCGAGCTCCGCAGCGACACCTTCACCCTGCCGACGCCCACGATGCTGGAGGCCGCGGCGCGTGCCCCGCTCGGCGACGACGTCTACGGCGAGGACCCGACCGTGGACCGGCTCGAGCAGCTGTCCGCCGAGCTGCTCGGCAAGCAGGCCGGCTGCCTGATGCCGAGCGGCACGATGGCCAACCTCACCGCGCTGCTGGCGCACTGCCCGCGTGGCGGCAAGGCGATCGTCGGGCACGAGTCCGATGTGTACGTCTACGAAGCGGGCGGGGCGTCGCTGTGCGGCGGCATCGTCTACGACCCGCTGCCCAACCTGCCCGACGGCACGATCGACCCGGCGGCGATCGCCGAAGCGTGCGCGGTGGACCGCAGCGATCCGCAGATCGCGCCGCCGGCGGTGCTCAGCCTGGAGACGCCGCAGAACCGCTGCGGTGGGCTGCCGTTGCAGCTGGACTACCTGAGTGAGGTGTCCCGGCTGATCCGCTCGCACGGCGTCGCCCTCCACCTCGACGGCGCGCGGCTGTTCAACGCGGCGGTGGCGCTGGGTGTCAGCGCGGCCGAGGTGGCCAAGCACGCGGACACCGTGCAGATCTGTCTGTCGAAGGGCCTGTGCGCGCCGATCGGCTCGGTGCTGGTGGGCGACCGCGTGACGATCGCGGCGGCCCGCCGCATGCGCAAGATGCTCGGTGGAGGCATGCGCCAGGCGGGCATGATCGCGGCGTGCGGCATCGTGGCGCTGACGGAGATGACCGAGCGCCTGGCCGACGACCACGCCCGCGCGGCCCGCCTGGCCCGCGGCCTGTCCCGCATCCCGGGCGTCCGGCTGGACCCGGGGCCGCCCCTGACGAACATGGTGTTCTTCAAGGTCCGCGACGACCGCTACACGACCCGGACCCTGATCGAGGCGGCCCGCCGCCGGGGCATCCGGGTGGAGGAGCTGGGCCACGACCGCATCCGCGCGGTGACCCACGCGGGAGTGGACGACGACGCGGTCGACCGCGCGGTCTCGGTCTTCGGGGATCTTCTCGGGCACGACGCCCTGGTGCGGTGACGACCGGCGGCCGGGCCGTGGTGGTCCGGCCGCCGTTCCGGCGAGTGGGTGGTCTTGTGCTGCGCCGCCACTTCGGTAGCCGAGGTTGCGCGGGCGCCGGGCTGCTTGAGCGGGTGGCTGGTCGGTGTGTGCGCTTGGGCCGCTTGAGCGGGGGAGGCTGCTCGGGCCGGCATGTCCGCGAGCGGGCGTGCCCGGCTCGGGTGGGGCGGTCGCTGGGCCAGCCGGTCGCACGACCGTCGGCGGCGGATGCCCGCGGGCATCGGCTGCTCGGGCGAGCGGCCAGTCCGTGAGCGGGCTTGCGCGGCTTGGGCGTTGCCGCCGCTGGGCCACGCGGCCGCACCAGCGCCGCCTCGGCTCACTCCGGGCGGATCGGCACCTTCGCGCCGTCACGGAGGAACACCGGGATCCGCTCGGCCGGGGCGTCCGCCTCGATCGTCACGCCGCCGTCGTGCCGGGCGCCGGTCACCGCGTCCGTCCACGACGCACCTCCCGGCAGGTACACCTGCCGGGAGGTGACCTCCGGCGACAAAACCGGCGCCACCAGCAGGTCCGGGCCGAGCAGGAACTGGTCCTCGACCTCCCAAGAAAATCCATCAGCCGGAAAATCCACGAACAGCGGCCGCATCGGTGGCACGCCCTGCTCGTGCGCCGCCCGCATCTGGGCCATCAGGTACGGCCGCAGCCGCTCGCGCAGCCGCAAGGCCGCCGTGATCGCAGTCAGCGCGGCAGAGCCGAACGACCAGACCTCGTTGGGCCCGCCGGTCATCGACGGGCCGAACGCCGGCCGCGGGTCGCGGAAGCCGTGCAGGCGGAACAGCGGGCAGAACACGCCGTACTGGAACCAGCGGACCAACAGCTCGCGGTACGCCTCCGACGCCGGGTCGCCGCCGTGGAAGCCGCCGATGTCCGTGGTCCACCACGGGATGCCCGCCACCGCCACGTTCAGCCCGGCCCGGACCTGCGTCCGCAGCGACTCCCACGTCGCGGCGACGTCGCCCGACCAGAGCGCCGCCCCGAACCGCTGGCTGCCCGCCCACGCCGAGCGGGACAGCAGCACCACCTCGTCGTCGCCCTCGGCGCGGATGCCGTCGTGGAACGCCTGCGCGTTCGCCTGCGGGTAGAGGTTGAACACCTCCGCGCCCGGGCCGGCGTGAAACCCCAGGTTGTGCGGGTGCCCGGGCTGGATCTCCGGCTCGTCGCCGTCCAGCCACCACGCCCGCACGCCCAGGTCGTAGTAGTTCTCCTTGACCTTGCCCCACACGAACCGCCGTGCCGCCGGGTTCGTCGCGTCGTAGAACGCCACCGGCATCTCGACGTCGAACCCCTTGTCCTTCCACGGCGCGTGCGCCGGGACGCCGCTTTCGGCGGCCACCAGCAGACCCCGCTCGTGCAGCTCGCGGTAGTTCGCCGACAGCGGGCTGACCGACGGCCACACCGACACCATCAGCTTGACGCCGAGCTCCGCCAGCGAGCGCACCAGCCCGGCCGGGTCCGGCCACTCGGCCGGGTCGAAGCGCCAGTCGCCGAGGTGGGTCCAGTGGAAGAAGTCCGCGACGATCACCGACAGCGGCAACCCGCGCTCGTGGTACTCCCGCGCGACCGCCAGCAGCTCCTCCTGCGTCCGGTAGCGCAGCTTCGACTGCCAGAACCCGGCCGCCCACTCCGGCAGCATCGGGACGTGGCCGGTCGCGTCGGCGTAGTGGCCGAGGATCTCGCGCGGACCGTCGCCGGTGGTGATCCAGTAGTCGAGCTGGCGGGCGTCGTCGGCCACCCAGCGGGTGCCGTTGCCGGCCAGCTCGACCCGGCCGACCGCGGGGCTGTTCCACAGGAACCCGTAGCCGCGGTTCGACAGCAGGAACGGCACCGACACCTCGGCGTTGCGCTGCACCAGGTCGAGCACGAGGCCCTTCTGGTCGAGCCGGCCGTGGGTGTGCTGGCCGAGGCCGTAGATCCGCTCGCCGTCGTAGGCGGTGAACCGCTGCTCGAGCCGGCCGTAGCCGTTGCGCGAAGGCATGAACAGCCGCGCGCCCGGCCACCAGAAGTGCGCGCGCTGCTCGGCCAGCAGCTCCTCGCCGGTGCCGGTCCGGACGAACCGCAGCTGCGCGTCGATCCCGGTGTCGGTGTCGGCGATCTCGACGATCGCGGTGAGCGCCCCGTTCACGACGCGACCCGACCGTGCCGAGGCCGTCGCGGACGCGGCCGACGGCTTCGCGGGCAGCAGTGCGCCCGGCACGTCGTCGAGAATGCGGTGGCGTCCCGCGCGCACCCGCAGGCTGTCGGCGCCCCACGGCTCGACGCGCAGCACCTCGTGCCGCACGGTCACTTCGAGCGAGCGGCCGTCTTCGGTCGTGGCGATCACGCGGTCTCCTTAGTCTTTGACGGCGCCGCTGGTCAGCCCGGCGACGACGTACCGCTGGGCGACGACGAGCAGGACGGCCGCGGGGACCGCGGCGAGGACGGCGGTGGCCATGATCCCGTTCCAGTCGGCCGACTGGTTGCCGACGAACCGGTAGATGCCCACCGTGATGGGCTCGAACGACTGCCCGGTGGTGAGGGTGACGGCGAACAGGAAGTCCGCCCAGGCGAACAGGAACGCGAACAGCCCGGCGGTCACCAGCGCGTTGCGGCTGACCGGCAGGATGATCGAGAAGAACGTCCGCCAGTACCCCGCGCCGTCCACTCGGGACGCTTCGGTGAGCTCCCGCGGCACGGAGATCATGAAGGCACGCAGCAGGAGCACGGCGAACGGGATCGTCGCGGTGGAGTCGGCGAGCACCAGCCCGAGGTAGCTGTCGATCAGCCCGAGGTTGCTGAACACGGTGTAGAGCGCGTTCGCCATCACGATGCCCGGGATCAGCTGCACGATGAGCAGCACGAACACCAGCACCGGCCCGCCGCGCACCCTCAGCTGGGCCAGCGCGTAGGACGCCGGCGCGGCGACCAGCAGCGACACGACCACCGTGCCGAGGGCGACGACGACGCTGGAGAGCAGGTGCGGTCCCTGGGAGGACAACGCCTTGCGATAGCCGTCCAGCGTGCCGTCGACGGGGAAGAACGCGGGGTCCGGGCGCAGCAGCGCGCCGCTGGGCTGCAGCGACGCGTTGACCATCCAGAACAGCGGGAACAGCAGCACCGCGACGATCAGGACGCCGAAGACCGTGCGGGCCTTCATGCCGCGGCCTCGGCCAGCGTCGCCTTCGCCGAGCGCAGGTAGAGCAACCCGAACAGCGTCGCCACCAGGATGAGGACGTTGCCGACCGCCGCGCCCTGCCCGAACGCGAAGTCCTGGAACGACAGCCGGTAGGACCACGTCGTGAGCGTCTGGGTCGCGTTGGCCGGGCCGCCGCCGGTGACGACCATGATCACGTCGAACACCTTGATCGTGTAGACCAGCCCGAGCATCAGCACGATCCCGGTGACCGGCCGCAGCAGTGGCCAGGTGACGTGCCGGAACCGCTGCCACGCGTTCGCGCCGTCCAGCGAAGCGGCCTCGTAGAGCGACGCGGGGATCGCGCGCAGCCCGCCGTGCAGGATGACCAGGTTGAACGGGATGCCGATCCAGATGTTGGTCAGGATCACCGCCGGCAGCGCCCAGCTCGTGCTGCTCAGCCACGGCACCGCGTCGAACCCCAGGAACCGCAGGCCCGCGTTGAGCACGCCGTGGTCCTGGTCGAACATCCACCGCCAGACCGCGCCGCTCACCACGAGCGGCAGCAGCCACGGCAGCAGGAGCAGCGACCGCAGCAGCGCGCTGCCCAGGAAGCGGCCGTTGAAGAAGACCGCCAGCGCCAGGCCGATGCCGAACTGGAAGAAGAGCGACCCGGCGGTGAACAGGACGGTGTTGAGCGCCGCGGTGCCGAACAGCGGGTTGCCGACCACGGCCGTGTAGTTGGCGAGGCCGACGAACGGCGCTTCGCCGGTGTAGAAGGACTTCACCGTGTAGTTCTGCGTGCTCATCACGACGTTCGCGGCGAGCGGGTAGCCGAAGAACACCACGATGTAGGCCAGTGCCGGGAGCAGGAACAGCCACGCGGCGAACCGGTTGTCCCGCCGGGGCTTCCGGCCGGCGCGCGGGGACGCCGCGACGGCCGGAGCGGCCAGCGTCACGAGCCGGCCGCCTGCTGGGCGGCCTTGAGCGCCTGGTCGGCCGGCTGCTTCCCGGTCAGCGACGCCTGGATCGCGTCGGCCAGCGCCTGCGAAACCTTCGGGTACTTCTCGCCGAGCTCGGCGGTGCGGGAGCGGGCCGAGCCGACCTCGTCGACGAACGCCTGCATCGCGGGCTGCTGCGTGCCGAACTTCGCCGCGGTGGCCGTCTTCGACGGGATGTAGGCGTGCGCCTTGCTCCACTCGAGCATCGTCGGCTCGGACAGGACGCAGGAGAGCACCTTCCCGGCCGCCTGCTGGGCCGGGCCGCTGGTGACCGGCACGGTGCCGACTTCACCGCCGAGCGCGACCACGGGCTTCGCGCCGGCCTGCGGCACCGGGATCGGGACGACGCCGTAGTGCAGGGACTTCTGCTCGTCGAGCCGGGCCAGGTTCCAGGAGCCGTTCACCATCATCGCCGCGTTGCCCGCGACGAACTGGTCGGCGACGTCGTTCTGGTTCCACGTCACCACCGACTTCGACGCGGAGCCGGAGTTCACCAGGTCGGTCACGAACCGAAGCGCTTGCACGGACGCCGCGGAGTCCACTTGGGACAGTTCGGCGCCGTTGCTCCAGAAGAACGGCAGGAACTGCCAGGTGCCTTCTTCGGACGGGATCGCCGAAAAGGCCAGGCCGTACTTGCCGTCCTTGGTGAGCTTCGCCGCGGCGGCCTTCAGCTCGTCCCACGTCTTCGGCGGCTGGACCCCGGCCGCGGTGAGGAGGTCCTTGTTGTAGATCAGCGCGAGGCCGTTGACGCCGGGCGCGACCCCGTAGACCTTGCCCTGGTAGGTCCCGGCCTTGACGATGCTTTCGTAGTAGCCGTCGGTGGTGATGCCGTAGCTGTCCAACGGGGTCAGCGCGCCGGTCGCGGCGACCTGCTGCACCGTCGGGTTGTCGGTGAAGAGCAGGTTCGGCAGTGTCTTCGAACTCGCGCCCTGGAGGACCTTCGGCAGCATCTGCGCGGTCGGCACGGTCTGGCGCTGGATCTTGATCCCGGTCTGCGCCGCGCAGGTGTCGAGGATCTTCTGCCACGCCGCGGAACCCTGCTCGTCGGCGTAGTAGTCGAGCTCGGTGATCGACGAGGCGGGCGCGGCCCCTTCGCCGCTCGGCGGGGTGCTGGGGCTGGGGCTGCACGCGGCGAGCAACGTGGCGCTCGCGGCCAGGATCAGGGCGCGACGGGGTAGGGACATGGTGATCCTCCTTCGACGCTGGAGCGAAAAGCGGTCAAGCGCGGGGCGCGGCGGTGCTGTCGCGCCGGGTGAGACGAGGTCCGAGGAGCCGGACCTCCGGGGTGGTGTGGCCGGCGAGCCGGCGCATGGTCATCTCGACGGCCTGCGCCCCGACCTCCTCGGCGGGGATGGCGACCGTGGTCAGCGCGACCGGGTGCTGCTCGGCCATGCTGTCCGGGCAGACCGCGACGACCGAGACGTCCTCGGGCACCCGCAGGCCGCGGTGGCGCAGGTCCGACAGCAGCCCGGGCAGCACCGCCTCGTTGTGCACGACCAGGCCGGTCAGGTCCGGGTCGGCGGCGAACAGGTCGTCGAGGCAGGCGCTGACCGCTTCGTAGGAGTGGGCACACGGCCGGTTCGCCGCCCGGACGTCCCGGCTCTTCGCGGCGTCGTCGAACCCGCGCAGGAACCGCGTCGCGTAGCTCGTGCCGCGCCGGTAGACGGCGGGGGAGGGGCCGATCAGCGCGACCGAGCGGTGGCCGAGGTCGGCCAGGTGCGTGACGCACGCCGAGCCGGCGGCGGTGAAGTCCAGGTCCACGCAGCTCAGCCCGGCCGGGTGGTCGGGCACGCCGATGAGCACCACCGGCAGGTCGAGCGCGATGAGCATCGGCACCCGCGGGTCGGCGGCTTCGACGTCCATCACCATCAGCGCGTCGGCGATCGCCGACGACGCCACCCGCTGCAGCGCGGCGGGGCCTTCGTCCTTGGTGAGCAGCAGCAGGTCGTGGTCGTACGCGCGGGCCGCGGTGACCGCCGAGGCGACGAACTCCATCACCACGGCCACGTTGAGGTCCGTGCGCAGCGGCACGACCAGCGCCAGCACGTTCGTCTTGCTGCTGGCGAGCGCGCGGGCCCCGGCGTGCGGGTGGTAGCCGAGCTTGCGGATACTCTCTTCCACCAACCGGCGGGTCTTCGGCGAGATCGAGCGCTTGCCGCTGATCACGTACGACACCGTGCTGGGGGCCACCCCCGCCGCGCTGGCGACGTCGTTGATCGTGACCACGGGCGGCCTCCTGGGGACGGGGCGGGAGAACAGCGTCGAAGCGCATCGACGATGGCAAGAAGGTAAGTGACACCCGCCCGAAACACAAGCCGGATTTGCCGTCCGGAGATATTCGATTCGCATTCGACGATCATCGTCGTGGTCGAAACTGTCGAACGTCGCTGATGACACGTCTTCCCGCAGCTCAGCCCGCAGATTTCGGCTCGACCCGGAGTTCCTGGGTGCGCTCCCAGGAAGCCTTGACCGGGCGCTCACACGGCTGTAATAGTCGTCACCATCCTCACCTTCGACGCGAATGTTCCGCGCCGCGCCGTCGAAACGATTCGACGAATCCGGGAGGCTCTCCGTGCACCGGTCCCCGCTCCGCCGTGCCCTCGTGCCACTGGTCGCCGCGACGCTGCTGCTGGCGCCCGCGCCGGCGCTCGCGGCCCCGCCACCGCCGTTCCGCGACCCGGCGTTGCCCCTGGCGACGCGGATCGACGACCTGCTGTCCCGGTTGACCGCGGACGAGAAGGTGTCGCTGCTGCACCAGTACGAGCCGGCCATCCCGCGGCTGGGCATCGGCGTGTTCAAGACCGGCACCGAAGCCCTGCACGGCGTCGCGTGGTCGACCGACTACGACGACAACGGCGCCGTCGTCAAAGCGGACGGCACGGTGTTCCCGCAGGCCATCGGCCTGGCGTCGACCTGGGACCCCGCGCTGGTCAAGCAGGTCGGCTCGGCCGTCGGACAGGAGGCGCGCGGCTTCAACGCGCGCAACCCGACGCTGTGGGGGCTCAACCTGTGGGCACCGGTGGTCAACCTGCTGCGCGACCCGCGCTGGGGCCGCAACGAAGAGGGCTACTCGGAGGACCCGTACCTCACCGGGCAGCTCGCGACGGCCTACGGCCACGGCATCCAGGGTGACGACCCGCGGTACCTGCAGGCCGCGCCCACGCTGAAGCACTACCTCGCCTACAACAACGAGGTCAGCCGGGACACGAGCAACTCTTCGGTGCCGCCGAAGATCCTGCACGACTACGACGAGCAGGCGTTCAAGATCCCGCTCCGAGCGGGTGCGGCCAACGGCGTCATGCCGTCGTACAACCTGGTCAACGGGCGGCCGAACACGGTGAGCCCGGACCTCGGCGGCGTACTGCGGAAGTGGGCCCCGCGGGACATCGCGGTCGTCAGCGACGCCGGGGCGCCGGCCAACCTGGTCAACTCCGAGAAGTACTACGCCACCAAGGCCGAGGCGGACGCCGCGGCGATCAAGGCAGGGCTCGACAGTTTCACCGACAACGACACCAACGGCTCGATCACCGTCGAGGCCGTCAAGGAAGCGCTGTCACGGGGGCTGCTGACCATGGCCGACGTCGAGAACGCCGACCGGCACCTGCTGTCGCTGCGGTTCCGGCTCGGCGAGTTCGACCCGCCCGGCCGGAACCCGTACGCGAAGATCACGCCCGCGGTCATCAACTCCCCGGCGCACCGGGCGCTCGCCCGGAAGGCGGCCGACGAACAGGTCGTCCTGCTGCGCAACGACGACAACGCGCTCCCGCTCGACGCGGCGAAGACGAAGAAGGTCGCGGTCGTCGGCCCGCTGTCCGACACGCTGTACGAGGACTGGTACAGCGGCGCGATGCCCTACCGCGTCACGCCGAAGCAGGGCGTCGAGGAACGGCTCGGCGCCCCGGTCGCCTCGTCCGAAGGCGTCGACCGGATCGCGCTCAAGGACCTCGCCACCGGCCGCTACCTCACCGCGCCCGCCACACCCGGCAAGGTGACCGCGGGCGGCACCACCGCGGGGCCGGCGGAGTCCTTTGACGTCTACGACTGGGGCGCGGGCAAGAACACCCTGCGCGCCGCGGCCAACGGCAGGTTCCTGAGCTACTCCGGCGGCGCGCTGGTGAACGACGCCGACCAGCCGTCCGGGTGGTTCGTGCAGCAGCAGCTGAAGCTCGACCCGCAGCCCGACGGCAGCTACGTGCTCGAATACGCCGGCAACGAGGTCACCGAGCCGTGGTTCGGCCCGAACCGGTTCGCGGTCCTCGGCGCCGACGGGGTCCTGACGATCTCCGCGCCCGACGCCGCCCACGCGACGAAGTTCGGGCGGGACGTGGTGCGCAGCGGCGTCGCCGACGCCGTCGCCGCGGCCCGAGGGGCGGACACGGCGGTGGTCGTGGTCGGCAGCATGCCGTTCATCAACGGCCGCGAGGCGAACGACCGGACGAGCACCGCCTTGGCCCCGGCGCAACGGGCGCTGATCGAGGCCGTGCACCAGGCGAACCCGCACACCGTGGTCGTGGCGGAGAACAGCTACCCGACGACCGGCTGGGACACGCTGCCGGTGCCCGGGCTCGTCTGGACCAGCCACGCCGGCCAGGAGACCGGGCACGCGGTCGCCGACGTGCTCTTCGGGGACGTGAACCCGAGCGGGCGGCTCACGCAGACCTGGTACGCCTCCGACGCGGGACTGCCGAGCATCCTGGACTACGACATCGCGAAGACCGGGCTGACCTACCAGTACTACCGCGGGAAGCCGTTGTACCCCTTCGGTTACGGGCTCGGCTACACGAGCTTCCGCTACGGCTCGGTGCGGGCCTCGCGGGTCGGCGGCGTGATCCGGGTGAGCGCCGAGGTGACGAACACCGGCGCCCGCGCCGGCACCGACGTCGTCCAGCTCTATTCGAGCGGGCCGCGGTTGCGTGACTTCTCGCGCGTGACGCTGAAGCCGCACGAGACACGGACCGTCCGGTTCGAGGTGCCGATCGCGGACCTCGCCGCGTGGGACGTCTCCCGCGACCGGTCCGTGGTGGCTGAAGGACTGTACGAGTTCTCGGTGGGGCACAACGCAGCCGACCGCACGGCGGCGCGCCCGGTCTTCGTGCCGGGGGAGCGGCCGGCACCCCGCGACCTGAGCCGGTCCACGCCCGCGCAGAACTTCGACGACTACGCCGGGACGACGTTGACGGACACGGCGAAGACGGCGGGCACGTCGGTCGCGGCGGTGGCGGGGAGCTGGCTGGCGTACCGCGACGTCGCGCTCGACGGGCCCGCCCGGTTCACCGCGTCGGTGTCCACAGTGGAGCCGTCCCGCGTCACGGTCCGGCTGGACGCACCGACCGGCCGGGTCGTGGGCACGGCGAACGTGCCGAGCTCGGGCGACCGGTACACGTACACGACGGTGACGGCCGACCTGGCGAAGGTGGCGGGCCGCCACGACGTCTACCTCACCTTCGACGGCCCGGCGAACCTGGCGACGTTCTCCCTGCGCTAGAACCAGTGCAGGCAGTGCGGGGCGCGCTCGCCGCGGAAGAGCGTGTCGGCGAGCGCGGCCGCGCCCGGGTGGTGGGCGCGGATGTGCCCGGCCCGCACCAGCGTGCTCGGGGCGATGCCGCCGAGGTAGACCGAGCCGAGGTCGCTCACGTCCAGGGAGAGGTCGGGCTCCCGGTCGGTGGGGGAGCACTCGGCCTTGCCGTCCCGCACGGACAGCAGGTAGCGGTTTTGCTCGCCGAAGAACGGGTCGCCGACGTCGAGGACCAGCTCGCCGTCGTTGAACCAGCCGCGGGCGGTCAGCGCACGCGGGACGTCCAGCAGCCGCACCCAGAGCCAGTCGGTCTCGTCGGTGACCTGGGCAGCGCGGAGGTCGGCGAGCTGCCAGCGCAGCGGGTGCCCGGGCGGACTGTGCTTGAACACCACCTGGGTGACCAGGTCGTGGTTCAGCACGAACCGCGCCAAGGACGAGTACACGGCGTCGTCGGTGGTGATCGTCTCGTCGACGGTCAGCGTGGTCTCGGGTTCGCCGAGCGAATAGCTGGCGTACCCGTCGGGGACGCCGTCGGCGTCGCGGTGGACGGCGACGTACCGCGGCGTCGGGGCGATCGGCGGCTTGCCCGCGCGGGCGGTCCACCAGCGGTGCGGCCGGGACAACGCGCCGGGCTGGGCGCGGCGGTACCGGTCGTAGATCTCTTCCAGCAGTTCGCCGCAATCGGCCCGCCGCAGGACCTCGATCGACCCGGCGCCGGCCTCGGCGTCCCCGCGTGGGGCGGCGAAGGCGGCCTGGTGCCGGCGCACGGTCAGTCGTTGGGTGGTGGTCGACGGCCCGTAGCCGAACCGGCGGTAGATCACCGCTTCGGAGGCCAGCAGCACGGCGAGGAACTCTCCACGGGCCCGCAGATCGGTGAGCTGGTGGCGCATCATCGCGGTGAGCGCGCCCCGGCGCCGGTGCGAGGGCAGGACGCCGACGGCGGTCACGCCCGCGGCCGGGACGAGCGTCTCCCCGGGCAGCGTCAGCTCGAAGGAATACGCGCCCGCGGTGCCGACGGGCCGCCCGTCCGCCACGGCGAGCAGGTTGCGGTCCATCTCCAGCGCCGAGTACCAGACCCCGCCACCGTCGTCGGACGGCGTCTCGGGGAAGCGGCCCAGCGCGGCGTGGAAGGTGGCGACGAAGGCGTCGAGGTCCTGCTCGGTGGTGGCACGGGTCTCCATCGGCCCAGTCCAGTGCCCGGGGCGGTGGTCGATCAAGTGAATTACCGCTTCCGGCCGACTCCGGCGTAGGGCAGCGCGTTGATCGCCGGGTCGTCGGACATGTCGCCGGCGCCCTCGGGGTTCCACATCGCGCAGCCGACCAGGCCCGGGTCCACCAGCTCGAAGCCCGCGAAGAAGCGCATGATCTCGTCGTGCGTGCGGGGGACCGGCTGGTTCTGCTGGTCCTGCCGGCTCTTGTAGACCTCGACGGCCTCGTCGAGCCGCTCGGACTCCGAGTCCGCCGCGACGTGCGAGACGGCGAAGTAGCTGCCCGGCGCCAGCCGGTCGCGGTAGCGGGCGACGATGCCGGCCGGGTCCCACGTGTCGGGTACGAAGTGCAGGAGCAGCAACATGAACAGCCCGGTCGGCTGGTCCGGGTCGAGCAGCCCGCGGGCGCCCTCGAAGACGTCGTTGACGTCCCGTAGGTCGGCCTGTACCACCGTGCAGTTTTCGTTGCCCTGCAACAACAACTGGCTGTGGGCGACCGCGACGGACTCGCGGTCGACGTAGACCACCCGGCACGCCGGGTCGACCTGCTGCACGATCTCGTGCAGGTTCCCTGCGGTCGGGATCCCGGAGCCGATGTCGAGGAACTGCCGGACCCCGGCGCGGACCATGAACCGCGCGGCGCGGCGCAGGAACGCGCGGTTGAGGCGGGCCGCGTCGCGCACCCCCGGCATGATCTTGAGGATCTGCTCGCCGAGCGCCCGGTCGGCGGCGAAGTTGTGGTCGCCGTCGAGCCAGAAGTCGTACACCCGCGCCGGGTTCGGCACCGTGGTGTCGATCTCCGGTGGCACCCAGCTCAGCTCGCCCGTCACCGGGACCTCCCACCCTCGCGCTCCCTTGAGGTGGGGGAGTGTAGCGCTCTCCTCCGTTCGTGTGGACTCACGATCGGGGCACTGGCCGCGCGGCTAGGGTGACCCGTCATGACGGACGCGCGTCCCGTTCCCGGCCGCTGGCCGCTGCTCGGCCACACGGTGCCCCTGCTGCGTGACCCGCTGAAGCTCTTCACTTCCCTTCCGGCGCACGGAGAAGTCGTCGAACTCCGGCTCGGGCCGCTGCCGGTGCACGTGGTCACCACGCCGGAGCTGGCGTGGCGGGTGCTGGCCACCGACGCCGACAAGTTCGACAAGGGGATCGTCTTCGACAAGATGCGCCCGCTCTTCGGCGACGGGCTGGCCACCTCGAACGGCGAGCTGAACCGCCGCCAGCGGCGGCTGGTGATGCCCGCGTTCGGGCGCAGCCGGATCGAGGGCTACGCCGAAACGACGATCACGAAGCTGGCCGAGGAGCTGGTGGGCTCCTGGCGGCCCGGCGAAGTCGTCGAGTTCGACCGGCGGATGCAGGACCTCGTGCTCACCATCGCGGGCCAGACCCTCTTCTCCACCGCCCTCGGCGAAGACGCGCTCGCCGAGATCCAGCGCTCGATCCCGGTGATGCTGAAGTACGTGCTGATCCGGGCGTTCTCCCCGAAGTTCGTGGAGAAGCTGCCCATCCCGGCGAACCGCGCGTTCGACGCCGCGGCCGCGCGCCTGCGCGCGGTCATCGGCGAAACCGTGGTCAGCGCCCGCGAACAGGGCGCCGACCACGGTGACCTGCTGTCGATGCTGCTGCTGGCCCGCGACGAGGACACCGGCGAGGGCATGTCCGACCGGCAGGTGCACGACGAGGTCATCACGATCCTCACCACCGGCGCGGAGACCACCGCCGTCGCGCTGGCCTGGTTCTTCCACGAGCTCGGGCAGCACCGGGAAGTCGAGCGGCGCTTCCACGCGGAGGTCGACGAAGTCCTCGGCGGCCGCGCCGCGCGGTTCGAGGACCTGCCGGATCTGGTGTACACGAACCAGATCGTCCACGAGATCGTCCGCCGCACGCCCCCGCTGATCCTCATGCGCCGCGCCCGCGAAGACGTCGAGCTCGGCGGCGTCCGGATCCCGGCGGGCAGCGAGGTCGCGGTCAGCCAGCACACCCTGCACCGGGACCCGCGCTGGTTCCCCGAACCGGAGCGCTTCGACCCCGGCCGCTGGGCGCCCGGCCGCACCGAGGACCTGCCGAAGGGCGCGTACATCCCGTTCGGGGCCGGCCCGCGGCTGTGCCCGGGGCACGTGTTCGCGCCGACGGAGATCGCCATCGTCGCGGCGACCATCGGCGCGCGGTGGCGGCTCGTTCCGGTGCCGGGCAAGAAAGTCCGGGCGCAGCTGAAGGCGACCATGCAGCCGAACCGGCTGCCGATGACCGTGGTGCCGCGGACCTGACGGTACCCGTTCGGCTACCGGGTGTAGTGTTCCGGAGTTCCTTCACCTGTCCGAGTCCGGAGGAGTGCGGCGTGAAGCTGCCTGTCAAGGTGACGTCGGCGTTGTTCGCCTGTGGAGTCCTGCTCGCGTCGCTGACTGCCGCGATGCCCGCCGAGGCGGCCGCGATCTCGTGTGCTGACACGGATCTGCCGGTCAGCGGCCCGGGGTTGCCGCCGCTCGTCCCGGGCGCGCCGGCGACCCTGCACGGCCGGCTGTGCCTGCCGGCCGGCTCCGCGCCGGACACCGTCCAGCTGCTCGTGCACGGCGGGACGTACAACAGCGCGTACTGGGACCTGCCCTATCAGCCGGAGCGCTACTCCTACCAGCGGGACATGGCCGCGAACGGCTACGCGACCTTCGCCGTCGACCAGCTCGGCGCCGGCCGCAGCAGTCACCCGCTGAGCTTGCCGCTGTCGGTCTGGGCGTCCGCGGAGTCCCTGCACGAGGCGGTCGGGCACCTGCGCGCGGGCCACGTCGGCGGGGTGTCGTTCGCGAAGGTCGTCATCGTCGGGCATTCGGTCGGCTCGGGCGTGGTCGCGGTCGAGGCGTCGACCTACCACGACGTCGACGGCGTGATCCTCACCGGCATCACGCACCTGCCCGCGCTGCCGGTGCTGGCGCTGGGCGCGGCGCTGGGGCTGCAGCCCGCGCTGCTCGACGGGCAGCTGAGCCGGCTGGGCAGCGACCCGCTGTACTTCACGACGAAACCGGGGGCGCGGGCCGGGCTGTTCTACGCCGCCGACGACGCCGACCCGGGCGTGATCGCCGCCGACGAGGCCACCAAGGACCAGGTTTCGGTGCCCGGGATGGGCACGGTCGCGCTGTTCGGGATCGTGCTTCCCGCGACGAAGGGAATTACCGCACCGGTTTTCCAGGTGGTGGGGGAAAAGGACGTTCTTTTCTGCGGACTGCTCGCGCTGCGTGACTGTTCGAACGCCGGAGTGTTGCACGCGCAGGAAGCGCCGTACTACGCGGACCCGTCGAAATTGTCGACGTTCGTCCTCCCGGGTGCCGGTCATTCCGTTGCGTTGCACGAAAACGCGGCTGAATACCGGAACGCCACCCGGTCGTGGCTGCGGGACCGGCTCGCCGTGGCTCCGCAGGGTTATCACTCGATTGGATGAATGCTGTTTCGTGCGCCGGACACAATTTCGCGCAAGGATATATCGGCTACCCGAACCGGAGTGTGACTGATCTTCAGGACAGGCTGAGGTGACTGCTCCCCATCCCCGTGGTGACGCGCCGCGGAAGAAGCCGTCCGCCGAACGTGCGGCGAGACGGCTCGGCACGCTGGCGCGCAAGTGGGGCTACCTGGTCAGCACCACCGCCTACCTGCCGCACACGCCCGAGGAGATCGAGCGCGAACTGGCGGTCCTGGTCGGCCGGCTCTTCGACGCCGTCACGAGCGACCCGCCGGACCTCGAAGCCGCGGCGGCGGCCGGTGGCCGGCTCGTCGAACTGCGGTGCGTCGGCGCCGACAGCTTGCGCCGCAGCCTCGAAGTGCTCGGCAAAGCGCTGCTGCGCGAGCCGGAGCTGCGCCGCGTCGAAGGGCTCGCCGAGCGGGTCGTCGTGGTGCTCGGCGCGCTCAGCTCGGGCTACGGCGAGACGCTGCGCGAGGACATCCAGAAGCGGCAGGAGGGCCTGAGCCGTGCGCTGCTGAAGGTCGAGCAGGAGACGCGGCAGAAGCAGGTCATCACCCGGGCGCAGTTCGAGGAGGTCTTCGCGGGTTCGGCCAGCGGCGTCGCGCTCACCGAGCTGGACGGGCGCGTGCTGCGGGCCAACGCGGCCCTGGCGAAGACGCTCAACCGCACACCCGCCGAGATCGCCGCGCTGACGTTGTTCGACCTGGTCCACCCCGAGGACGTCGAGCAGCTGCGCGAGCACTACGACGACCTGGTGGCCGGCAAGCTGCACCGGCTGCGTGCCGGTCGGCGGCTGGTCGGCCGGGACGGCGAGCCGATGTGGGCGACCTTCGCCGCGGCGGTGATCCGCGACGCGGTCGGCGCGCCCCGGCAGCTGATCACGATCGTCGACGACGACACCGAGGTGTCGCTGCTGCAGCGGCGGTTGAGCCACCAGGCCCTGCACGACGTGCTGACCGGGCTGCCGAACCGCCAGTTCTTCAGCACCCGCTTGGAAAACCTGCTCCGCGACGCCGACCCGGCCCGCGGCGTCACGCTGTTCCACCTCGACCTCGACGGTTTCTCGCAGGTCACCGGCGGGCTCGGGCAGGAGCTGGGCGACCGGGTGCTGCGCGGGGTCGCGGGCAAGCTGAAGGCGGTGTTCGAAGGCGAGTCGGCGCTCGTGGCGCGCCTGGGCGGCGACGAGTTCGCGGTGCTGGTGCAGAACGGGGAGTCGACGCCGGGAGTGGTGGCGCTGGTCCGCCGGATCACGCACGAGCTCGCGGAGCCGGACTACGTGGACGGCAGCCACGGCGTCGCGGTGTCGGCCAGCATCGGCGTCGTGCACCGCCCGCCACGGGACATCACGCCGGTGGAGCTGCTGCGCGCGTCGGACCTGACGCTGCGCCGAGTCCAGCGGGCAGGCAACCAGTGGGGCCTGTTCGACCGCGAGCTGGACCGCCGCGACCGGCACGACTTCGGGCTGGCCGCGGGGATGGCGGGCGCGTGGGAGAACGGCGAGATCGAGGTGGGCTACCGGGCGCTGGTGTCGGCGGCGGACGGCACGATCCGCGGTGTCGAGCCCCGGCTGCGCTGGAACCACCCGGAAGAAGGCGTGCTGGCGCACGAAACGTGCGTGCGGCTGGCGGCGGAGACCGGGCTGGCGCTGCCACTGGGCACGTGGCTGCTGCGCACGGCGGCGGAGGCGGTCACGACGGCCGGCGTGGCTGCGCCGCTGGTCGTCTCGCTGACGCCGCAGCAGGCGGCGGACCCGGAGCTGGTCGGCGAGATCCGCGCGGTGCTGGAGTCGACGGGCCTGGCCCCGGAGCGGCTGCGCCCGGGCTTCCCGGCGGCGGCCCTGCTGTCGGACACGGGCGATGCGGCGGACAACGTGAAGGTGCTGGCGGAAATCGGCATCGAGGCGGAGGTCCACGACTTCGGCGCGGCGGCGGACGTGACGTGCCTGGCGGACTTCCCGGTCCACACGGTTCGACTGGCGGAGACCGTGGCATCCCGCCGCGACGACGAGCTGGTGCAGCTTTCGGTGGCGGCGCTGATCGAGGCCGCGCACCGGGGTGGCGCGGAGGTCGCGGTGGCCGGGGTCGGGAGTGCGGAGGTCGCCGGGTGGTGGCGGGAGCGTGGTGTGGACCGGGTTTCCGGCCCCGCGTTCGCCGAGTTGCCGGGTGGTCTTCCGGCCTGCTGACGGCGGGTGTCCGGGGTGGTGGCGGGAGCACGGGTTTCCGGCCCCGCGTTCGCCGACCTCCCCGGCGGCCTCCCGGCCTGCTGACGAACCTCAGACCCGGACCAGCACCTCCTCGAGGGGCTTGCGCCGCAGGTCCGGCACCACGCAGTCGTCGGCCGGGTAGCCGACCGGGATCACCGCGAACGCCTTTTCGTTGCGGGGGCGGCCGAGCAGCTCGCCCAGGAAGCGCATCGGGGACGGTGTGTGCGTCAACGCCGCCAGCCCGGCCACCTGCAACGCCGTCAGCAGCATGCCGACCGCGATGCCCACCGACTCGTCGACGTAGTAGTGCTTCCGCACGCCGCCGTCGTCGTCGAGGGCGAACCGTTGCTGGAACACCACGATCAGGTACGGCGCGTCCGTCAGGTGCGGCTTCACCGCGTCCGTGCCCAGTGGCTTCAGCGCGTCGAGCCACGCTTCGCCCAGCCGGCCGTCGTAGGAGATGCGCTCCTCCTCTTCCGCCGCTTCGCGCAGGCGGCGGCGCACCGCCGGGTCGGTGACGAGGACGAACGTCCACGGCTGCTGGTGCGCGCCGCTCGGTGCCGTGGACGCCACCGCGATCGCGTCGAGCACCGCGCGCTCCGGGACCGGGTCGGGGGAGAACATCCGCACCGAGCGCCGGGCTTCCATCCGCTGCCGCAGCGCGCTCACCCGCGCGACCGCTTCGTCGTCGGGCAGCCGGGCGGGGCGGTAGGGGACCGGGTGATAGGTCATGCCCGGATTGTGGCGGGGGACACGATCACCGCAGCAGGGCCGAACGTACGATTTCCGGCTCAGATGCGTCCGCTATACGGACAGTAAGGTGATCCTTGCTTCGATCTTTACGCCGAACAGCGCAACGCAACTAGGCCATTTGGTCCTGTCGCGCGAAGTGACCTCCTCATTACCCTCCAGTAGCAGGCAGTGGTGTCGATCACAGTCGCTCCAGGAGGCCCCATGGCGTCGCGCGTCCGAGGACCCGGCTCCGAAGACCGGCGCGAACTGCGGCTCAGGCACATCACCGGCTGCCTCTCCTGCACCCTCAAGTGCGGGTACTGCGGCCTGCCCGTCCGGCTCGCCGGGCGGAGCGACCACCCGGGGTACGGCGTGGTCGACGAAGTCACCGGGGAACTGGTGCTGCTGCACCGGTTCTGCCGCGGCGCGCTCGGCCGGTGCCGGACGCGGGGGTGCGTGCTGCGGCGCGCCCACCTCGGCCGGGCGACCGAGCAGTACGAAACCGGCCGCCGTCGCCCGGGGCGCTACCAGCGCCTCGGCGTCCGCCGGTCGGCCGACCTCGACTTGTACCGGAAACACTGGCGGGTCGCGAAGATGCGGTACGCGTGCCAGGCGTGCCGCTACTACACCGGCTCGCACTGAGCCGATCCTCGAAGTACGACCGGAGGACCCGTGCTCGTTCGTCTCATCCTCGGCCTGCTCATGACGGTCGTCGGCCTCGCCGTCGCCGGCAAGCGGGTGGCCTTCCTGTACCGGCTGATCAAGGCCGGCCAGCCCGACACCAAGCGCTCCGACGAACTGGGCGCACGCGTCTTCGCCCAGGTGCGTGAGGTGTTCGGCCAGCGCAAGCTCCTGAAGTGGTCGGTGCCCGGCCTCGCGCACTTCTTCACGTTCTGGGGCTTCGTGATCCTCGCGTCGGTGTACCTCGAGGCGTACGGCGCGCTCTTCGACGAGAAGTTCGCGATCCCGTGGATCGGCCACTGGTCGGTGCTGGGCTTCCTGCAGGACTTCATCGCCGTCATGGTGGCCGTCTCGCTGGCCGTGTTCACGGTCATCCGGATCCGCAACGCCCCGGAGCGCAAGGACCGCGCGTCGCGCTTCTACGGCTCGCACACGGGCGGCGCGTGGCTGATCCTCTTCATGATCTTCAACGTCGTCTGGACGATGTTCTTCTTCCGCGGCGCGTCGGCGGCGTCCGGCAACTTCCCGTACGACAACGGCGCGTACGTCTCCCTCGGCGTTGGCAACCTGTTCGAGCCGCTCGGGCACTCGACCACCGAGGTGCTCGAGACGGTCGGCCTGATGCTGCACATCGGCGTCATGCTCGTGTTCCTGTCGATCGTGCTCTACTCCAAGCACCTGCACATCTTCGTGGCGCCGATCAACGTCTCGGCCAAGCGGCTGCCGGACGGGCTCGGGCCGCTGCTGCCGATGGAGTCCGGCGGCAAGCCGATCGACTTCGAGGACCCGGGCGAGGACGACACGTTCGGCCGCGGCAAGATCGGCGACTTCACCTGGAAGGGCATGCTCGACTTCGCCACGTGCACCGAGTGTGGCCGCTGCCAGTCGCAGTGCCCGGCGTGGAACACCGGGAAGCCGTTGTCGCCCAAGCTCGTCATCATGAACCTGCGCGACAACCTGTTCGAGGAGGCGCCCTACATCCTCGCGGGCACCGAGCACGAGGACGCGCGCCCGCTGGTCGGCCCGGAAGCCGACGGCGGCGTCATCGACCCGGACGTGCTCTGGTCGTGCACCACCTGCGGCGCGTGCGTCGAGCAGTGCCCGGTGGACATCGAGCACGTCGACCACATCGTCGACATGCGCCGCTACCAGGTGATGATCGAGTCGGCCTTCCCGACCGAGCTGGGCGGGCTGTTCAAGAACCTGGAGACCAAGGGCAACCCGTGGGGCCAGAACAACTCCGAGCGGCTGGCCTGGACGAAGGACCTCGGCTTCGACGTCCCGGTGTTCGACGGCGAGCTCGCCGACGACGTCGAATACGTCTACTGGGTCGGCTGCGCGGGCGCGTTCGACGACCAGGCGCGCAAGACCGTCCGCGCCACGGCGGAGCTGCTGCACATCGCCGGCGTCAAGTACACGGTGCTGGGCAAGGAGGAGTCGTGCACGGGTGACCCGGCGCGGCGCGCGGGCAACGAGTTCCTCTTCCAGATGATGGCGCAGCAGACCGCCGAGACGCTCAACGCCGTGTTCGAAGGCCGCGAGCCGCGGCTGCGCAAGATCGTCACGACCTGCCCGCACTGCCTCAACACGCTGAGCCGCGAGTACCCGGACCTGGACGGGCACTACGAGGTCGTCCACCACACCCAGCTGCTGAACCGCCTGGTCCGCGGCGGGCAGCTGACGCCGGTGAAGGCGGTCGAGGACGGCCCGAAGGTCACCTACCACGACCCGTGCTACCTCGGGCGTCACAACAAGGTCTACACCCCGCCGCGCGAGCTCGTCGGGGCGACCGGCGCGACGCTCGAGGAGATGCCGCGGCACGCCGACCGGGCGCTCTGCTGCGGCGCGGGCGGCGCGCGGATGTGGATGGAAGAGCAGATCGGCAAGCGCATCAACCTGGAGCGGGTCGACGAGGCCATCGCGACGGACGCGGAGACGATCGTGACCGGCTGCCCGTTCTGCCGCGTGATGCTCACCGACGGCCTGGTCCAGCGCCAGAGCGAGCAGAAGGCGGAGAACGTCGACGTGCGTGACGTCGCCCAGCTGCTGCTGGAGCGGGTCAAGGCGCCGGCGCCGAAACCCTGACGGTTCACCCGTTCGCCGCATATCTTCCCGCGGCCGCCCGCCTCTGCACCGGAGTCGGGCGGTGCGCGGGAGGGGCGATGGGGCAAGTGAACGCGGCGGAGATCGAGACGGTCGACGGCGCCGTGGCGAGGCTGGCGGTGCGGCGCGGCACGTGGCTGGTCGGGCGCGGGCCGGAGGCCCACCTGCGGCTGCATTCCGGCCACGTGAGCCCGCGGCACGCGTGGATCCGGTGCGACGCGCGGGGCACACGGGTGACGGACGCCGGCTCGCGCACCGGCACGTGGGTGAACGGGCAGCGGCTCGCCGAGCACGAGACGCGGCTGCTGCGGGACGGCGACCGGCTGTCCTTCGGGCCGATCGGCGCGGTGTTCTCGGACGTCCCGGCGGCCGAAGGCGCCCGGCCGCGTCCCGGCCGGGTGCTGGTCGCGCCCGGGCTGCTCATGGTGGTGGCCGGGTTCGGGCTCTGGGCGTCGGCGGTCGACGGCGTGCCGCTGGGGATCGCCGGGTTCGTGGTGTTCGTGCTCGGTGCGATCCTGACGGTCGCCGGGGTGGCGATGACCGGCTTCACCCGGGCGCCGGAAAACCCCGCGCCTTCCCGGGAGGAGAGCCGATGAGCGACCGTTAGAGTTAGCTCACTAGTTCGTACATTACCGGAGGGGCAGTGTGGCCAGCTACCTGATCGGGCTCGTCGGCTCGGGGATCGGGCTGTCCGCCAGCCCGGCCCTGCACGAACGGGAGGCCGGTGAACTCGGCCTCCGCTACGTCTACCGCCTGCTGGACCTCGACGTGCTGCGCCGGCCGGTCGCCGACGTCCTGGCCGCCGCCCGGCTCACCGGCTTCGACGGCCTCAACGTCACCCACCCGGCCAAGCAGGCGGTGCTGCCGCACCTCGACGAGCTTTCGCCGGAGGCCGCGGTGCTCGGCGCGGTCAACACGATCGTCTTCGACGGCGGCCGCGCGATCGGCCACAACACCGACGCGACCGGCTTCGCCCGCAGCCTGACCCGCGGCCTGCCCGGCGTCGCGATGGGCCGGGTCGTCCTGCTCGGCGCCGGTGGCGCGGGCGCGGCGGTGGCGCACGCCCTGCTTTCCCTGGGCGCCGGGCGGCTCACCGTGCACGACGTCGACGGCTCGCGCAGCACGCGGCTGGTCGACGCGCTGCGGCGGCGGTTCGGCGACGACCGCGCCGAAACCGGTGGCCTCGAGGCGGTGCGGCGGGCCGACGGCCTGGTGCACGCGACGCCGACCGGCATGGCCGCCCACCCGGGCTCGCCGCTCCCGGCCGAGCTGCTGCGCCCCGAGCTGTGGGTGGCTGACATCGTTTACCGCCCGCTGGAGACACCCCTGCTGGCCGACGCCCGCGCGCTCGGCTGCCGTGTCCTGCACGGCGGCGGCATGGTCGTGCTGCAGGCGGCGGAGGCGTTCCGGCTGTTCACCGGCGTGGAGCCGGATGCGGGGCGGATGCTGCGGCACTTCGACACCCTCGAAGGCGAGGGCGCGCGAGCCGCCTGACGGCCTCGCGACGACACGCTCTGCCACCAGGGAAAACTCCGGCCGTCCCGGAGCGCCGCTCCGGGAGTCCTTGCCCGGAGCGGCTTTCGCGGCGTCACCCGCTCGGCGCAGCCCGGTTTTCGGCTGCGGTGCGGTGAAAAACAGCCTGGACACCTTCCTATTCGGACGACTTCCGTCACCGCACGCGCCCTGCGCGGTAACCGCCCGGCTACCCCCCGTACAACTCCCCGGTGCGTTTACAACGTTCCGGCAACCGCCTTGACACCGCCTGTGGTACGTACCACTCTAACCCCAACATTGGTCTACACCATTTGGGGCGCTCGGCCACGGTGGCCGGGCAGGGAAGGACGGCATCGAGTGAAACGCTGGCTCAAGCTGGCGGCAGGCGCCGCCGCACTCACGCTCGCGACCGCAGGCTGCGCGGGCTCCGGCGGAACCGACACGGCCGCTTCGTCGAGCGGCGCTCCCGCGCAGCTCAGCGGCGACGTCACGGTCTGGCTGATGACGGGGTCCGCGCCGACCACGCTGACCGACGCGCTCAACAAGGAGTTCGAGGCCGCGCACCCCGGCGTCAAGGTCAAGTACGAAATCCAGCAGTGGGACGGCATCCAGCAGAAGCTGACCACCGCGCTGGCCAGCGGCGCGCCGCCGGACGTCATCGAGATCGGCAACACGCAGACCGCCGCGTTCGCCGCCCAGGACGGCGTGCTGACCGACCTGACCGCGGACAAGGACAGCTTCAACGGCGCGCAGTGGCTGAAGGGCCTCGCCGACTCGGGCACCTACGACGGCAAGGTCTACGGCGTCCCGTTCTACGCGGCCAACCGCGAGGTCATCTACCGCAAGGACATGTTCGAGCAGGCCGGCATCACCAAGCCGCCGACGTCGAACGACGAGTGGATCGACGCGATCACCAAGCTGAAGACGAAGTTCGGTTCCGACCCCGACTTCCAGGCGCTCTACATGCCGGGGCAGAACTGGTACGCGCTGCTGTCGTTCATCTGGGACAACGGCGGTGACATCGCCCAGGCCGACGGCAAGAACTTCAAGGCGACGCTGGACAGCGCCGGCGCGAAGGCGGGCCTCGACTTCTACAAGAAGCTCGTCGACACCTCCGGCACCAAGGCGCCGAAGGACGCAGACGAGGCCAAGCCGCAGCAGGCGACCGTCTACGGCGCCGGCAAGGTGGCCATGATGATCGGCCTCCCGTGGGAGCTGGCCACCGCGGCCAAGACCGACGCGAGCCTGACCGGCAAGACCGGCGCCTTCGCGATCCCGAGCAAGACCGCCGGCCAGGCCGCCCCGGTCTTCCTGGGCGGCTCCAACCTGGCGATCCCGGCCAACAGCAAGAACGCGGCCGCGGCCAAGGAGTACATCAAGCTGCTCTCCAGCCCGAAGTACCAGAGCCAGCTCGCCGCCGCCGGCGTCGTGCCCGGCACGTCGACCGACCTCACCGGCCTGGACAAGGACCCGCTGGGCAGCGTGATGGCGAAGGCCTCCACCAACGGCAAGGCCGTGCCGGCCAGCCCGAAGTGGGGTGACGTGGAGTCCGGCCAGAACCCGGTCAAGGACATGCTGACCGCGTACCTGACCGGCAAGAAGACGCTCGACCAGGCGACCGCCGACGCCAACGCAGCGCTGAACAAGCTCATCGGCGGATGACAGCGACCGCGAATGTGACGATGCCGGCGGGGGCGACCCCGCCGGCATCGCCGCGCGACGCGCGGGTCAAGAAGCGCAGGCGGGGCCGGTTCGGCGACCGGGTGCTCCCGTACCTGCTGCTCCTGCCCGCCCTCGTGGCCATCCTGGTCCTGCTGGCCTGGCCGCTGGTCCAGGTGCTCGCGATCAGCTTCCGCAAGCTCGACATCGGCCAGCTGATCTCCGGCAAGACGGTCTGGATCGGCTTCGACAACTACACGAACACCCTGGCCGACCCGGAGTTCTGGACGATCACCGTCCGGACGCTGATCTTCACCGCCTCGATCGTGGCCGCCACCATCCTCGGCGGCCTCCTGCTGTCGGTGCTGATGCGCCACCTCGACCCGGTCGTCCGGATCATCCTGCAGGTCACGCTGGTGCTCGCCTGGGCGACGCCGGTGATCGCGACGACCACGGTGTTCCAGTGGATCTTCGACGAGCAGTACGGCATCCTCAACAAGACCCTCGACCGGCTCGGCTTCCACAGCTTCATCGGGTTCTCCTGGTTCTCCAGCGGACCCAGCACGCTGACGGTGATCGGGCTGCTCATCGTGTGGCAGGCCGTGCCGTTCGTGACGTTCTCGCTGTACGCGGGCCTCATCGGCGTGCCGCGGGAGCAGTACGAGGCCGCCGGCATCGACGGCGCCAGCGCGTGGCAGACCTTCCGCGCGGTCACCTGGCCCGCCATCCGGCCGATCACCACGATGGTGACCTTCCTGTCGGTGCTGTGGGACTTCAACGCCTTCGCGCAGATCTGGGCGATCCGCGAAGGTGGCCCGGACGGCGGGAGCACCACGCTCGCCGTCGTGCTCTACCTCAAGGGCATCGCGGGCAACCACTTCGGCGCGGCGGGCGCGATCGCGACCCTGATGCTGATCGTGCTGGCGCTCATCACCGGCCGGTACATCCAGCTGCTGGTCCGGACCCCGGAAGGTGATCTGAAGTGAGGAAACCGCTGTCGCAGCGGATCGTGCTCGCGGTCGTCGGCGTGCTCGTCGCGCTGGCGATCGTCTTCCCGACGTACTGGATGTTCGTCACGTCGCTGCGCACCCCCGGCGAGATCCTCTCGCCCAAGTACGACCTCATCCCGACGTCGATCTCGTTCGGCAACTTCGCCACCGCGCTGGGCAAGGACAACTTCCCGGTCTACCTGATGAACAGCCTGATCGTCACGGTCGGCTCGGTGCTCTGCGCGCTGATCGCCGGGACGCTGGCGGCCATCCCGCTCTCGCGGCTGCGCTTCACCGGCCGCAAGGGCTTCCTGGTGCTGGTCATGGTGGCGCAGCTGGCCCCGGTGTCGGCGCTGTTCATCCCGCTGTTCCTGCTGATGCGGGACGCGGGGCTGCTCAACACGCTGCCGTCGCTGCTGCTGATCTACTTCGCGACCACGCTGCCGTTCACGGTCTGGATGCTCTACGGCTTCGTCAACGGGATCCCGTACGAGCTGGAAGAGGCCGCGATGATCGACGGCTGCAGCCAGACCGGCGCGTTCCGCCGGGTGACGCTGCCGCTGCTCGCGCCCGGGCTGGTCACCACCTCGGTGTTCAGCTTCATCACCGCGTGGAACGAGTACCTGTTCGCGCTGGTGTTCATCCGGGACAAGCCGAAGGAGACGCTGCCGGTGTGGCTGGCGTCGTTCCGCACGGCGTTCGCGACCGACTGGGGTGGCGTGATGGCCGCGTCGGTCATCTACGCGGTCCCGGCGCTGGTGTTCTTCCTGATCGTGCAGCGCAAGCTCGTGGCCGGCGTCGCCGCCGGCGCGGTGAAGGGGTAGCTGGTGTCTTCTCCGGAGAAGCTCGCCGAAGCCGTTCTCCTGCCCGGGTTCGCCGGGACGACCGCGCCGGAATGGCTGCGCCGCCGGATCGCGGCCGGCCTCGGCGGGGTGGTGCTGTTCGGCCGGAACGTCGTCGACGACGAGCAGGTCGCCGCCCTCACCGCGCAGCTGCGGGGCGAACGCGACGGCGTGGTGGTCGGGATCGACGAGGAGGGTGGCGACGTCACCCGCCTCGACGTGAACACCGGGTCGTTCGTGCCGGGGCCGCTGGCCCTCGGCGCGGCCGGCGACCCGGAGCTGACCACGGCGGTCGCCGCCGCCCTCGGCGAACGGCTCGCGGCCTGCGGCGTCACGGTGAACCTCGCGCCGTGCGCGGACCTGACCCTGGCGGCCGAGGACCCGATCATCGGCGTCCGGGCGTTCGGGTCGGACCCCGCGAAGGCGTCGCCGCACGTCGCGGCGTACGTGACGGGCCTGCAGAAGTACGGCGTCGCGGCGTGCGCGAAGCACTTCCCGGGCCACGGCGCGGCGACCGAGGACTCGCACGTCGCGCTGCCGGTGCTGCCCAGGACGGTCGAGGAGCTGCGGGAGATCGAGCTGGTCCCGTTCGCGGCGGCGATCCAGGCCGGGGTGCGCTCGGTGATGTCGGGCCACCTGGTCGTCCGGGCGTGGGGCGAGGAGCCTGCGACGCTCAACCGGACCGCGCTCACCGACGTCCTGCGCGGCGAGCTCGGCTTCACCGGCGCGGTGATCACCGACGCGCTGGAGATGGGCGCGGTTTCGGGCGCCTACGGCAAGCACGACGGCCTCGGCCGGTCGGCGGTGCGGGCGCTGGCCGCGGGCGCGGACGCGTTGTGCCTCGGCGGCGCGGCGTTCGAAGCACCCGCGTTGGACGCCTGCGTGGCGGCGATCGTGGCCGCGGTCGCGGCGGGTGAGCTGCCGCTGGAGCGGCTCGAAGAAGCGGCGTCGCGGACGGCGGCGCTGGGCACCGACCCGGCGCCGGCTTCGGTCGGCCCGGTGGACCGGCGGCTCGGCCTCGAAGCGGCCCGCAAGGCCCTGCGGGTCACCGGCGAGCCGCGGCTGGCCGGCCCGCCGCTGGTGGTGGACGTGCAGACCGAGCCGACGATCGCGGCCGGCCCGATGCCGTGGGGCCTGGGTGCGCACCTGGCCGAGCTGCTGCCCGGAACGCGCACGCTGACCGCCACGCCGGACGACGTCGACGCGGTCCTGGCGGCGGCCCGCGACGCCCGCAGCGTCGTCGTGGTGACCCGGGAGGCCCACCGGCACCCGCGGGTGCGCGAGCTGCTGGCCGCGCTGTCCACTGTGGACTACATCCGGGTGGAGACGGGCGTGCCGGGCCCGCTGGGCGACGGCCCGCGGATCGACACGTTCAGCGGCTCGTACGTCAGCCTGCGCGCGGCGGCCGAGTACCTGGCCTGAGTGCACGCCGAAGCCCCGCCGCTCTCCGGACCGGCGGGGCTTCGTCCTGTTTGCCGCATCTTCACGCGGCGTCGGCGCATTTGTACAGGCCTTGTACCCGGGCTCGCCATGCTGTCCCCACAACGAAATCCTGGAGGGACGGACCCATGAGAATTCGGATCGGGAAGCGGGCGGCCGGGGTGGTCGGCATCGCCGCGGCGGTCGTGCTGGTCGGCGCCACCCCGGCCCTGGCGGCGACGGGGACGGTGCACACCGACTCGGGTGCGCCGCTGACCGTGCGCACCGCGCCGAGCACCGGCGCGGGCTCGAACGGCACGGTCGCCGACGGCACCGCCGTGAACATCGACTGCCAGACCACCGGCGAGACGGTCACCGGCAAGTACGGCACCAGCAACATCTGGGACCACGTCCCGGGCGGCTACATCACCGACACCTACGTCTACACCGGCTCCGACGGCCGCATCGCGCCGGACTGCACGGACGTGCCGACCCCGCCGGCCGCGACCTGCACGACGTCCGGCCTGGGCGACCCGAACACCTGCGCCCAGGCGGTCACGAAGGCGAAGTCGCGCGTCCACACGAACAACGACCCGTCGTACAACGGCTGGTGCGACCGCATCAACGCCCAGAACTACGGCTTCAGCGCGAGCGGCTCGACCACCGCGTACGTGCACTGGACGCAGATCCCGAGCGCGTACAAGCACCCGAACAGCACGGACGTCCCGGCGGGCGGCCTGGCGTTCTTCTCCAACGGCGGCTCGGGCCACACGATGATCTCCATCGGCGGCGGCAAGTTCCTGTCGAACGACATCAACGGCGCGGGCACCTACACCGAGACGACGATCGCGCAGATCAAGAGCAAGTGGGGCCAGACCTACCTCGGCTGGTCGCAGCCGTGGTTCAAGGTGAACCACTGACTCGTGCGGCGGACGGGTCTCGCCGGCTCTGGGGGTGACGAGACCCGGGCCCGACCCGGTGTGCCCCTGCCCACCTCCCCCGGGCAGGGGCACACCGGGTCGTGCACCTCAGTCCCGCTTCATGTGGTGCAGCACGAAGATCCCGCCCAGCGCCGGGCGGTCCAGCCGTTCGTGGTCGGTCGCGACGTACTCGTCCAGCACCGCCAGGATGCGGCGGTCCAGCTCCTCGACCTCGTCCGGCGACAGGTGCAGCAGGAACTTCTCGTGCACCGCCACCGACTCCGGGCCCGCCGCGCGGATCTCCTCCTGGAAGATCTCGATCGGCGCGAACCGCGTCTGAGCGTCCGCGTCCGACAGGGGACCGTCGAGCCACCACGTCTCGCCGTTCGACCGGTACGGCTTCTCCAGCGCGCCGCTCGTGCCCGTGCGGACCGGCGCCGGCTCCAGCAGGCCCGCGGCCACCAGCTGGCGCACGTGGTGCAGCACCGTGCCCGGGTCGCGGTCCAGGCGATCGGCCAGCTGCTTGTTCGTCAGCTCGTCCACCAGGCACAGCCGCATGATGCGCAGCCGCAGCGGGTGGCCCAGCGCCTTCGCCTCCTCGGGCGTCGCCGGGCGCCGTCGGCGGGGTTCGGTCATGCCACGCAGCGTAGTCCATCGATGGAATCGGGTTACATCGATGGAGAAAAGTCCATCGATGTGCGATCCTCCATCCATGTCCACCGTGTTCTGGCGGCTGTGGATCGCCGCCGGCCTGTCGAGCCTCGCCGACGGCGTCCTCAAGGTCGCGTTGCCGCTGGTCGCGGTCGGGTACACCCGCGAACCCGCGCTCGTCGCCGGGCTCGCCGTCGCCTTCAGCCTGCCCTGGCTCGTCTTCGCGCTGCCCGCCGGCGCGCTCGTCGACCGGCTCGACCGCCGGCGCGCGATGCTCGCCGCGAACCTCGTCCGCGGTGGCCTGCTCGCCGCCGTCGCCGTGCTGACCGCGCTCGGCGGGGGCTCGATCTGGGCGCTGTACGTCGTCGCCCTGGGTGCCGGGATCGCCGAGACGCTCTACGACACCGCCGCGCAGTCGATCGTGCCGCAGGTCGTCGGGCGCGCCCAGCTCGCCCGCGCCAACGGCCGGATGTACGCCGCCGAGCAGACGGCCAACGAGTTCGCCGGCCCGCCGCTCGCCGGGGTGCTGGCCGCGGCCGGGGTCGTCGTCGCGCTCGTCGCCCCGGTCGCGTTGTGGGCGGTGGCCGTCGCGGCCCTGCTCCTCGTGCGCGGCGAATACCGCGTCCCGCGCGAACAACGCACCACCCTGCGCGCGGACATCGCCGAAGGACTGCGTTTCCTCGTCCGACACCGGGTCCTGCGGACGTTCTCGGTCATGGTCGGGACGTTCAACCTCGCCACCGGCGCGACGTTCGCCGTGCTCGTCCTCTACGCGGTCGGCCCGGGCTCGGCGATGGGACTGTCCGAACCGGCCTTCGGCCTGCTGATGGCCACGACCGCCGCCGGTGGGCTGGTCGGCGCGCTGCTCGCGGAGCCGGTCGAGCGTCGGCTCGGAAGGGTGCGGGCGCTGTGGGTGTCGTGGCTCGCGGGCGGGTTGCCGGTCGGCGCGCTCGCGGTGACCGCGAACCCGTACGCCGTCGGCGCGGCGTTCTTCACCGGCGGTGTGGGCATCCTGGTGTCGAACGTCGTGATGGTGTCACTGCGCCAGGAGCTCACGCCCGACCACCTGCTCGGCCGGGTCGGCAGCAGCCACCGGCTCGTCGCGTGGGGCACGAAGTCCCTCGGCGCGCTGGCAGGCGGGGCGATCGCCCAGGCCTTCGGGCTGCGGGCGGTGTTCGTCGTGATGGCCGTGCCGGCCTTCGCCGTCGTGGCCGGGCTCCGCGCGGTGTCCGAGGATCAGCGCGGATGTGTTTCGGCGTAGGCGTTCCAGACCTTCTTCGGCACGCACATCCGCCACGCGTCGAGGACGAGCTCGCGCATCTCCTCGACGTCGACCGCCGCGAGCCGGCACTGGACCCACTGGTAGCGCAGATCCGCTGGCTCGGGCATGAGGAACTTCTCCGGCTCGCCGGCGACGAGCGCGTCCCGCTGGTCGCGGGGATATCCGAAGCCCAGCACGGTTTCGTCCCGCGACAGCGCGGCGAAAACGATCTGCCCGACCCGGAACTTGGCGCGGTCCCGCACGTACGCCTGGTAGGCGCGGGGGAGGGTCAGAGCGAACGCGCGGACGTCGTCACCGGTGGCCATGCCGGTCATTCAACCGCAGGAACCGGCGGCGCGGGAGGCCGCGCCGCCGGTTTCCGCCTCGGTCAGGCCCGGCAGTTCCGGCCGCGGTTCACGCAGTTGACGAGCCCGTTCATGATCCGCTGCGACATCACGTTGGCGAAGTCGTCGTGGTCGGAGAACGGGTTGTGCTTCTCCTGCGGGAAGGCGTCCACTTTGTACTGCTTCTTGACCTGGATGTCGTGCGGGATGTCGTAGGTCAGCGAGATCTGCAGCTGCGGCACGGCCTTGAACCCCTTGGCGCAGCGGCCGAACTGGTCCGGGAACACGATGTGCGTGCGGTGGTTGGCGCTGTCGGTGTTCTTGCCGTCCCAGCAGCTCGGGAACGTGTGTATCCGCTTGACCTTGCTGTTGGCCGGGCAGATCGGGTACTTGTCGGTGACCCGGTTCTCGAACCCGGTGCACGTCCAGCTCGCCCGGGCGTTGGCCGGCCCGTTGGTCGACACCTTCGCGTCGCCGTAGAGCACGCGCAGGAACCGCGGCATCGCCACGACCTTGCCCACCGGGCTGCCGCGGAAGGTGATCTGGACCTTTTGCGGGCGCAGGATCTTGCCGTCGTTGCCGGGCAGCTCGTTGTTGTCGTCCTGGCCGGGCAGCGCACCACCCGCAGTCGAGCTCGGCGGCGGGGTCGGCGTGCCGGTGTCCTTGCCGGGCTTCGGCGCGCACGGCGCGAGCCCGCCGAGATCCGTCGGCTTCGGCGCGAACCGGGCGATGATGGTGGCGATCCGCTCGAGGATCGCGGCGCGCCGGTCCTTCAGCGGGCCGAGGATGGCGTTCTGGACGAAGTTCGCGCCGCCCTGGCCCTGCGTCTGCGCGACGCGCTGGTTGGCCTCGTCGGTCTGCGTGTCGAGCTGGTCGAGGTTGCTGTCGACCTCGGCCATCGCCTGGTCGGGGACGTCGGCGAGCTTGCTCGCGACGTCGGGGCAGGCGACCTGGACGGTCTTGGCCTCCTGGTCGGCCTGCGCGCGGTCGCCGTCCGGCTTCTTCGCGGGCTCGTTCTTCTCCTCTTCGCCCGTGTCGATGCGCACGACCGGCCAGAAGTAGGCGGACTTGTCACCGTTGCGGCACGTGGTGCCGGCCTTGGCGAGGCTCTTGTTGTTGGAGTCGGCGTTCGTCGAGAGGTTGCCGACGTAGTCGTGCAGGTGCTGGGCGCCGTTGCGGACGCCGGGCTGGGCGATGAAGTTGTCCGGGTTGAAGTGCTGGTTCTCGTTGCGGCCGCAGTCGACGGTGAAGGTGCCGGTCGACGCGCCGCTGACCGGGCGCGGGTCGAACTGGTTCGGCTTCACCTTCAGGATGTCGACGAAGAACGCGGGGTTCGCCTCGTCGGCGCTGGCCTCACCGGTGTTGCCGGTGGTCGTCGCGACGACGATGCCGCCGACCGCGATCGCCAGGGCGAGGCCGCCGGTCGCGATCTTCGTTCTGCGGGAAATGCGATGGCGCCCTTGGGTTCGGGACATGGGTGGATCCTCCGGGTGTCGGGCTGGCGGGAGTGCGCGACACTGATGGGCTTCGGGCAAAGCTCGAGTTCATCAGGAATGCGTCGGCGGGGCGGACGATTTCCGGCCGGCCACCGACCCGACATCGATGGGTGCGCGGCCACCTGCCCGCGGCCACGCCGTCAACCGGCTGGTTATCGTTCCGTGATGGAAGCTACACCGGGGTTTGACACGGAGCAAGAAGGGATTTCCGGCAATCACGAACCGTTAGTCGTGGTTTCGGTTTCCGTAGTCGTCCCTGGTCGCGAAAAGCCGCCGGGAATGCACGGGGAATGGCGTACGCGAAAAACGCGGGCACGACGGCCCGCGACTGGATCACGCTGGATCGCCGCGCGTGTCCCACTCCGGCGTACTCGGGTGTGCGGTCATCCTGGGCCTCTGACCGGCGGGTTGTCCAGCTTCCGGGGGTGTGGCGAAAAACTTTGAACCGATCCGAACCGCCGTACGTATCCCTGGGTGAGACCCGCCGAATGCCCACCGACCGGGGCCCCGGCGGAGTGAATGACCCATTCATGTCGTCCGGTGACAGGAATGAGTCATTCACTTCAGCGAAGCGCCGCCGGGACCGCCGGAATCGCGGACAGGGCCGAGTTCAGGCGGTGACCCACCGCCAATCCCACCTGCTCCCGCAGCTCGGCCAGCTTCACGACGTCGATGCCGGTCGCGATGCCTTCGCCGTGGAAGAAGTCGACCAGGTCGTCCGTCGCGACATTGCCGGACGCCCCCCGGGCGAACGGGCAGCCGCCGAGGCCGCCCAGCGCCGAGTCGAACCGGCGGATGCCCAGTGACAGGCCCTCCCACGCGTTGGCCGCCGCGCGGCCGTAGGTGTTGTGCAGGTGCAGCCCGAGCGGGACGTTCGGCAGCTCGTCGCGCACCGCGGACACCGTCGCGCGCAGCCGGCCCGGCCGGGCCGCGCCGATCGTGTCGGCGAGGTGGACCACCCGCGCGCCCAGCGCCCCCAGCCGTGCGGCCACGCCGGCCGTCCGATCGGGGTCGGTGTCGCCGTCGAACGGGCAGACGAACGCCGTCGCCACCGACGCTTCGATGGCGACGCCGGCCTCGGTGAGCAGGGCCGCGCAGCCAGCGAGCCGGTCGAGCGCCGCGGCGGTCGGCACGCCGGCGTTGGCGGTGCTGTGCCCGTCGCTGGCCGACACGACCAGCCGCACCGAGCGGGCGCCCGCGTCGATCGCCTGCCGCGCGCCGCGCTCGGTGAACACGAGGGTGTGCAGGACCGCCGGCGCGTCCAGCAGCGTTTTCAGCACCTCGCCGGTGTCGGCCATCTGCGGCACCCGCCGTGCGGAGACGAACGAGCCGACCTCCAGCGCGCGCAGCCCGGCGTCGACGAGGCCGCGGGCGAGCCGGACCTTTTCGTGCGTGGGCACGGTGATCGGCTCGTCCTGGAGGCCGTCGCGCAGCACGACCTCGGTGATGAGGACTTCGGTCATGGTCAGATCACTCCGTTCGCTCGCAGGTTCGCGACTTCTTCGCCGGTGATGCCGAGTTCGGCGAGCACCGCTTCCGTGTGTGCGCCCAGCTCGGGGCCGAGCGCGCGGGTCCGCCCGGGTCGTTCGGTCAGCGTCGGCACGATGCCGGGGAAGGTGACTTCGGTGTCGTGGCCGGGCACCCGGTGCCGCTCGTGCATGCCGCGCGCGGCGAAGTGCGGGTCCTTGGCGATGTCGGCGGCGGTCAGGATCGGTCCACACGGGACGGACGCGCCACGCAGCACAGCCTCGGCGGCTTCCTGGGTCAGCGTCGCCGTCCACGCGCCGATCGCGGCGTCGAGCAGCTCGGTGTGCTCGACGCGGCCGGCGTTGTCGGCGAACCGCGGGTCGACGGCGAGGTCGGCGCGCCCGATGGCGTGCATGAGCCGGCCGAAGATGGCGTCGCCGTTGCCGCTGACCACGATGTACTTGCCGTCGGCGCAGCGGTGGGTGTTGGACGGCGCCACCCCGGGCAGTGTGGAACCGGCCGGACCGCGTTCGACGCCGAACGCGTCGTAGTCCGGCAACAACGACTCCATCAGCGAGTAGACGGCCTCGTAGAGCGCGACGTCGACCACCTCACCCGGCGTCGCGCCCGGCTCGCGGTCGCGCCGGAGCAGGCCCATCAGCGCGCCGATCACCGCGTAGAGCCCGGCGACGGAGTCGGCGAGGCTGACCCCGACGCGGGTGGGTGGCCGGTCGGGGTAGCCGGTGAGCGCCCGCAGCCCGCCGATCGCCTCGGCGACGCCGCCGAAGCCGGGCCGGTCGCGGTAGGGGCCGGTCTGGCCGTAGCCGGAGACGCGGACGACGACCAGCCGCGGGTTGAGCGCACGCAGCTCGTCCGGGCCGAGGCCCCAGCGTTCGAGCGTGCCGGGCCGGAAGTTCTCCAGGAGGACGTCGCTGCGCACGGCGAGCGCGCGGACGATTTCCTGGCCTTCGGGGCGGCGCAGGTCGACGGTCACCGAGCGCTTGTTGCGGCCCAGCGTGCGGAACAGCAGCGACGTGTCGCCGCCGTGCAGCCGCCAGCGTCGCAGCTCGTCGCCGGTGCCCGGGCGCTCGACCTTGACGACGTCGGCGCCGAAGTCGGCCAGCAGGCGACCGGCGGTGGGCGCGGCGATGAAGTTCCCCAGTTCGACCACCCGGACACCGGTCAGCGGCCCGGTTTGTTCACTCATGCCCGACTCCAAACCACGATGTGAGTTGCAAACTCAGAATACGGGCGAGTGTCGCGGAGTCAACCGGCTTGAGCGTGGATAGACTGTGCGGCACACCACGGGCACGGGGCGGGGCGGATGGCAGAGGAAGAACGCAGCGGCACGACGCCGGTGCTGGTCCTGCGCAAGTTCAAGCAGATCCTCGAGTCGTTCACGATCGACAACCCCGAGCTGACGCTGCAGCAGATCACCCGGTCCACCGGGCTGCCGGCGAGCACGTGCCAGCGGCTGGTCCACAACCTGGTGCGCGAGGGCTTCCTCGACCGCTACGACGACACCTACCGCGTCGGGCTCGGCCTGGTCCGCTGGGCGGCGCCGGGCACGTTCGGCCTCGACCTGGTCCGGCTGACCCGGCCCGTGCTGCAGCAGCTGCGCGACGAAACGGGCGAGACGGCGTGCCTGTACGTCCGCGACGGCGCGTACCGCACGGTGATCTCGCTGGCCGAGTCGCGCCACCCGGTGGTTCGGCTGTTCGTCGTCGGCATGGTGATGCCGCTGCACGCCGGCTCGGCCGGCAAGGTGTTCCTGGCCTGGGACAAGCTCGCAGTCAAGGACGCGATCGGGCACGGGCTGGCCCGGTTCACCCCGCGCACGGTCGTCGACATCGACCTGCTGTCCGACCAGCTCGGCCAGATCCGCGACGCCGGGTACGCGGTGAGCTTCGAGGAGCGCGACCTCGGCGCGGCGTCGCTCAGCGCGCCGGTGTTCGGATTGAACGGCGAGGTCAGCGCGGCGATCGGGATCGGCGCGCCGACCCAGCGGATGACGGCGGCCGACGTGCCGCGGCTCGCGCCGATCGTGGTCGAGGCCGGCCGGCGGGCTTCGGAACGGCTGGGGTACCGGCCGGGTGTCGAGCGGGTCGCCGCGCTCTGAGTCTTCCAGGCGCCGCCCGATTCATGCCGTTCGATGCCTTGTTGTCCCTTGACGCACTCCGACGCGGTCCGGTCTGTCCTTGACTCCACGCCGTGGCCGTCACATTATGGGTCGGCCAACCACATAGTGGAGAAGTCAAAGGAGACGACGGATGGCGAACACCTACGACGCCACCGCGCCGGACACCGGCACGATCGCGGGCCGGCTCGACCGGCTGCCCATCACCCGCACGCACCGGCGGGCCACGGTCGCCGTCGGGCTCGGCCTGTTCTTCGACTTCTACGAGGTCTTCCTGACCGGCGTGCTGAGTTCGGTGCTCGTCAAGGAGTTCAGCCTCTCGAAGGCGGAGCTGCCGCCGCTGCTGGCGTCGACGTTCGTCGGCATGTTCTTCGGGGCCCTGCTGCTCGGCCGGCTCGCCGACCGGTTCGGCCGGCGCGGCGCGTTCCTGCTGAACCTCGGCCTCTACTCGGTGTTCTCGCTGCTCGGCGCGTTCAGCGGCAGTGCGTTGATGCTGCTGATCACCCGGTTCTTCGCGGGCATCGGCCTGGGCGCGGAGCCGCCGCTGGCCGACACCTACCTCACCGACCTGCTGCCGGCCCGCAAGCGCGGCCGGTTCATCGCCTGGGCGTACACGCTGGCGTTCTGCGGCTTCCCGGTCGTCGGCTTCCTCGCCCGCGGCCTGACCGAGCACGAGATCCTCGGCATCGCGGGCTGGCGCTGGCTGTTCGTGATCGGCGCGCTCGGCGCGGGCGCGGTCTTCCTGCTGCGGCGCGGCCTGCCCGAGTCGCCGCGCTGGCTGGACTCCGTCGGCCGCACCGAAGAGGCCGAGCACCTGGTGGCCGGGCTCGAGGCCGAGGCCGCCGGCACCGTCCACGAGAGCCCCGCCCCGGCGCGCGGGGTCAACCGCAAGCGTGCCGCCGCGCCGGTGCGCGAGCTGTTCGGGCCGGCGCTGCGCCGCCGCACCTGGATGATGGTCGTGTTCCAGATCCTGCAGACCCTCGGCTACTACGGCTTCGGCACGCTGGTTCCGCTGGTGCTGGCCGCCAAGGGGTACGCGGTTTCGGAGTCGCTGCTGTTCGCCGCCCTGACCTACCTCGGTTACCCGGTCGGCTCGGCGTTGTCGCTGCCGATCGTGGAGCGCGTCGAACGGAAGTACCTGGTGGTCGGCTCGGTGCTGGCGATGGCCGGGTTCGGGATCGCCTTCGGGTACGCGGATTCGATGGCGCTGATCCTGGTGTTCGGCTTCCTGTACACCGCGACGAGCAACCTGTTCTCGAACGCCTACCACATCTACCAGGCGGAGATCTTCCCGACGGCCCTGCGCTCGACGGCCTCGAGCGGCACGTATTCGTTGTCGCGCCTGGCGAGTGGCGCGATGCCGTTCGTGCTGCTGCCGTTGCTGAACTCGGCCGGCCCGACGCGGTTGTTCCTGGTGGTCGCGGCGGCGCTGGTGGTGGTCGCGGTGGACATCGCGGTGCTGGGCCCGCGCACGACGGGCCGCCGGCTGGAGAACGTCAACGACGAGGCCGTGCAGCCGCTTCGATGACCGCGGCTGCCTCGTCGGCCGGCACCCGCGAGGTGTCGACGACGAGGCGCTCCCGGGTCCACGGCTCGTACTCGCGGGCCACGATCGCCGCCCAGGTCGGCGGGACGTGGCCCGCGATGCCGGTGTCGCGGGTTTCCGCGCGGCGCCGGTGTTCGGCGGGGTCCGAGCAGACGATCTCGGCTTCGAGCAGCCGCGCGCCGTGGGCGGTCGCGGTGTCGCGCCACGCGTCCCGGGTGACGGCGAGCGGGTTCACGCACTCGGCGATCACGCTGACGCCGGTGCGGAGCAGGTCGGCGGCGACCGCCCGCGCGACGACGTAGCCGACCGGCCCGAGCGGCGGCGTCAGCGCCGTGCTGCCGAGGACGGCTTGCTCGATCGTGTCGACGCGCAGGAACGAGAACCCGGTCCGCCGGGCCAGTTCCGCGGCGACGGTGCTCTTCCCGGTCGCGGGCAGCCCGCCGACGACGATCAGCAGCGGAGACACCGCCGCATGATCGCACGGCCGACGCCGGGGCATCGGCGCACGGTCGCCCGCCCGCAGGGCGGCGCCGCGTGAGCGCGCGGCCTCAGGTCAGCGCCGCACGATCGCACGGCCGGCCCGGGGTACCGCCGCGTGATCGCACGGCCCGCCTCGGGCGCCGCCGCGTGATCGCACGGCCGGCCGCCAGGCGCCGCCGCGTGAGCGAATTTGCCGCCCTGGGCAGCGCCGATCGCCCAGCCGGCCCAGGGCGCCGCCCGTGATCGCGCGCCCCGTCCCGGGCAGCGCCGCATCGAAGGCGGCCAAGTCCCTCGATGCGGCCGCCCTCCTCAGGAAGCCGCTTCCCGGGCCTGCAACCCCCGCCGCAACGTCGTCAGCGCCCGGTGCTGGGCCACGCGCACCGCGCCCGCGCTGCGCAACCCCACCGCCGCCGCCGTCTCTTCCGCCGACAGGCCCAAGATGATCCGCAGCACCAGGATCTCCCGCTGGCGGGCGGGGAGCGTCGCGAGCAACCCTTCCGACCAGTCGAGTGCCGCCGAGCGTTCGGCCTCCTCGCCTGTCGGGTCGCCGCCGCCCACCCAGCGGTCCGCCGGGGGCTCGGCCACCGGGCTGGTGCGGTCGCGGGCGCGACGGCGGTGGAAGTCGGACACCTTGTGCGCCGCGATGCCGAAGACGAAGGCGACGAACCCGTCGGCTTCGTAGCGGTACCCCGGCAGTGCCCCGACCACCGCCAGCAGCACCTCCTGCGCGCAGTCTTCGGCGTCGGACGAGCCGTCCTGCCACGTCCCGAGCCGGCCGAGGCAGTAGCGGAACACGATCGGCCGCAGCGCGCGCAGCAGCCCGGCCACCGCGGCGCGGTTCCCGGTCATCGCCGACCGGACGAGGTCTGGGTCGAGCGAGAACGGCGCCGAAGACGTGCCTTCGGCGGATTGCGGCGGCATGCGGCTACTCCCCTCGGGCACACCAGGCGACGGACAGTCACGACGCTAAGTCACGCCGAGTGGCCGCCACACCGGCCGGGCGACCACGGCGGCCCGGGTCTTCCGGCCCTGGCGCGGGACCCCGCGGTGTGCCGCCCGCGCCGCGTGGCCGCCGCCCGGGCCGAACGGCCCTATCGGCGGGCCGGGGCCGCCGATCACGCTGGTGACCGGGGATTTTTCACAGGAGAAACACAGGGACGCGATGGTGGACGACGTGGGCTTCGGGCTGCTGCTCGACCGGGCGCAGTGCCTTGCCCTGCTGCGGACGGCGAGCCTCGGGCGGGTGATCTTCACCCACCGCGCCATGCCCGCGGTCCGCCCGGTGCGCTTCACCGTCGTCGACGACGCCGTCGTGTTCGCCGTGCCCACCGGCAGTCCCCTCTACGCGGGCGCGCGTGACGCCGTCGTCGCGTTCGAGGCCGACGACTTCGCCGCGGACTTCGGCGCCGGCTGGTACGTCAGCCTGCTCGGCCGCGCCACCGAGTCCGGCGGCACCGACGGCGACGCGATCGCCTGCCTATGCCCGTGCCCGTCGCTGGCCGGTCGCCGGTTCCTGCGGATCCCGGTCGAGGCGATCACCGGCCACCGCATCAGCTGTCACGCCGAGTAACCCCGCGAATTCCGTAACAGCCGCGTGCCGCCGATCGACCCACCGGATGGACGAACCGGATTGGGCCGGCGCGGGCAGTAGCCTGTGGGACCCTTGACGGCCCGGGGAACACCCCGGGAGCGGGCTGACACGGGGTCGACGGGAAGTGACGGACGAGATCAGCATGCCGGTGATCCTGGCGGCGGTGGCCGGGATCGCGCGGGAGCTGGAAGTGCCGGCGTTGCTGGACCGCGCCGTGAAGAGCGCGTGCGAGCTGGTCGGCGCCCGCGGCGGCCGGCTCGAAGTGACCGGCCCCGAGGGCGAAGTGACCGCCGAGTACGGCCGCGCGCCGGCCGCGGGCGCGGTCGAGTTGCCGATCCGGGCCGGCGAGCAGGTGTTCGGCACGTTCACCGTCGAACCCGGCGGTGTGGGGTTCGGCCGCCGCGAGCGCGAGGTGCTGGGCGCGCTGGCCGCGGCGACCGGGATGGCCGTCGAAAAAGCCGTGCTGGTCGACGGGCTGCGCCGCCGCGAACGCTGGCTGGAAGCCTCCTACGACGTCACGCGTGCCCTGCTCGGCGCCCAGGACCTGCGGGCCACGCTGCGGCTGATCGCCGAACGCGCCCGCGTGGTCGCCGGCGGCACCGGCGGCGCGATCGCGCTGCCCGACGGGCCGGGCCGGCTCGTGTTCGACGTCGTCGAGCCGCCGGGGGAGGACTCCGAGCGGCTCACCGGGCTCACCGTCCCGACCGAGGGCACCGCCACCGGCATCGCCTTCACGACCCGGCGGCCGGTGGTGGTGCGCGACTACGGCGAGCACGTCCAGAACGAGCAGCGCGACCGCGCCGGGCCGATGCCCGCGATGATCAAGGACCTCGACTCGGCCATCTCGGTGCCGCTGATCGTCGGCGAGGAGACCCTCGGGGTGCTGCTGGTCGCGAAGTTCCGCGACAAGTCGCCGTTCACCGACTCCGACGTCCAGCTGGCCGAGACGTTCGCCGGGCACGCGGCGCTGGCCGTCGAGTTCTCCCGGGCGCAGGAGGCGCGTCAGCAGCTGGCGGTGTTCGAAGACCGCGACCGGATCGCCCGCGACCTGCACGACCTGGTCATCCAGCGGCTGTTCGCGACCGGGCTCGGGCTCGAGGGTGTCAGCCGGCTGATCGCCGACCCGGGGGTCGGCGCGCGCGTCGCCGGGTTCGCCCAGGACCTCGACGGCACCATCCGCGAAATCCGCAACAGCATCTTTTCCCTGCAGGCGCCCGCGCAGGCCCAAGGCAGCCTGCGGGCGGAGCTGCTGCGAGTGGCCGTCGACGCGCGTGACACGCTGGGCTTCGAACCGCGCGTCGGCTTCGACGGCCCGCTGGACGCCGCCGTGCCGGACGCGGTCCGCTCGGACCTGATCGCGTCGCTGCGGGAAGCTTTGACGAACGTCGCCCGCCACGCCGGGGCGAGCTCGTGCTCGGTGGAGGTCACCGTCGACGGGCTCGGCCGGCGGCTGAGCCTGGTGGTGCGCGACGACGGGACCGGGCCACCCGAGGGAGAAGGCCGGGTCAGCGGCCTGGCCAACCTGGCCGCGCGGGCGGCCCGGTGGAGCGGGAACTGCGTGCTGGCGGCCGCCGAAGACGGCGGCTCCCGGCTGGACTGGACTGCCGAGCTGCCGGCACGGGCCGGCGAGCAGGGGAGTGGGCGATGACGATCTCGGTGTTCCTGCTGGACGACCACGAGCTGGTCCGCACCGGGCTGAAGACCGTCTTCGAGTCCGAAGAGGACATCGAGGTGGTCGGGGAGGCGGGCACGGCGGCCGAAGCGCTCGTCCGGATCCCGCAGGCCCGGCCCGACGTCGCGATCCTCGACGTCCGGCTGCCCGACGGCCAGGGCGTCGAGGTGTGCCGCGAGATCCGCTCGACGGTCGCGCCGCCGCCCGCGTGCCTGATGCTGACGTCCTATTCGGACGACGACGCGCTGTTCGGCGCGATCATGGCGGGCGCGGCCGGGTACATGCTGAAGCAGGTGTCCGGGCGGTCGCTGGTCGACGCGGTCCGGACGGTCGCCGTCGGCGGCTCGCTGCTGGACGCCACGCTCACCGCGTCCGTCATGAACAAGCTGCGCGGCGAGGACGTGGCCGCGCCGGACCCGCGGTACGAGCAGCTCAGCCCGCAGGAGCGGCGGGTGCTGGACCTCGTGGCGGAGGGCCTGACCAACCGGCAGATCGCGGAGCGGCTGTTCCTTGCGGAGAAGACGGTGAAGAACTACGTGTCGTCGGTGCTGCACAAGCTCGGCGTCGAGCGGCGCACCTCGGCCGCGGTGTACGTGTCGCAGCGACGCGCCGACGGTGGCCGTTCAAGCTGATCACACGCCCACTCGGCGCAAACCCGTGGCGCATCCGACGTATCTGGCCACCGATGCGATACACCTGTCGGGTGACGCACGCCGGTCGCGTGCGCGGCAGAGGGGACGGCATGTCGGGGTTGTCGAGCGGGGACTATGTCACGCAGCAGATCAGAGCGCTCGCGCAAGCGGTGCTCAAGGAAGGGGCCGGCGGGGTCGGCACCCGGAGTTTCCAGCTGGCGGAGCACTTGGCGGCGGAAGGCGGCGTCCACCGCGGCGACATCCTGACCGCGACGGCGACGCTGCTGGCCATGACGGCTTGGTGCGACGGCGAAGCCGAGGCGGCCGTCCGGTTCGCGGAACTGGCCGGGGAGCAAGGCGAAGACTCGCGCGAGCTGGTGACGCACCTGCTGCGCCTGGAGGCCGGCGCGGAGGAGGGCTGGCTGCCGCGGGAACAGGTGGAAGCGTTGCTGGAGTACGCGCGCAAGGCCCGCCGGAGCGACTTGGCACTGCGCGTGCGCGCGATCGCCGGTGCGAAACGAGGCGGCCGCCACCGCCGCGACAACTAGGTCTGCCGCGGCCGGGGGGGGGGGGTGGGGGGGGGGGGGGGGGCCCCCCCCCCCCCCCCCCCCCCGCCCGGGGGGGGGGGGGGGGGGGGGGGGGGGGCGGGGGGCCCCCCCCCCCCCCCCCACCCCCCACGACCCGGTAGCCGGCGCGGCTAGTTCGTGAGGGGACGTGCCGGGTCCGCCAGTTCCCCGGCGTTCACCTTCCGTCCACTTCGGATGAGTTCGCGCACCGCGTCCAGTCCTTCGTCCCACTGGTTGACGTGCAGGCCCGCCACCACCCGGCCGTCCGACAGCCAGAACGCGTGGAACGCGTCGGTGCCGCCGCGGGTCACCACGCTGTCGTAGCCGCCCGGCGGGAACCAGCCGGTGAACTCCATGCCCATGTCGTACTGGTCGGTGAAGAAGTACGGCAGGTCGTCGTGGACGACCTCCCGGCCGAGCATCGAGCGGGCCGCCGCCGTGCCGCCGTTCGTCGCTTCCGCCCAGTGCTCGACGCGGATGCGGCGGTCGTAGGCCGCGTGCCACACGCTCGCCACGTCGCCCGCCGCGAAGACGTCCGGATCCTCGGTGCGCAGGGCCGCGTCGACCGAAATCCCGTTGTCCACGGCCAGACCCGCCTCCTCGGCGAGCTGCGTCTCGGGCCGGGCGCCGATCCCGACCACGACGACGTCCGCCGGGATCTCACCCGCGTCGGTCCGGACCGCGGTCACCGTCGAGTCGCCCGCGAAGCCCGTCACGCCGGTGCCGAGCCGCAGGTCGACGCCGTGACCGCGGTGCAGGTCGGCGAAGTAGCCGCCCAGCTCGGCGCCGAGGGTGGCGTGCAGCGGGGTCGGCTCGGGCTCGACGATCGTCACCTCGCAGCCGTAGCCGCGGGCCGCGGCCGCGGTTTCGAGGCCGATCCAGCCGGCACCCGCCACGACGACCCGCCCGCCCGCGGCCAGCGCGTCGCGCAGGCGGTCGGCGTGCGCGAGCCGGCGCAGGTAGTGCACGCCCTTGAGGTCGTTGCCCGGCACCCGCAGCCGCCGCGGCGACGCGCCGGTCGCCAGCAGCAGCTTCGTGTAGCCGACGCGTTCCCCGCCCGCCAGCTCGACCTCGTGGGCGGCCCGGTCCAGCGCCGTGACCCGCCGGCCGGTCAGCACCTCGATCTTCTGGTCGGCGTACCACTTCTCGTCGTGCACGAAGACCGACGCGCGGTCCTCCTGGCCGAGCAGGTAGCCCTTCGACAGCGGCGGCCGCTCATAGGGCAGGTCGGGTTCCGCGCCGATGAGGACGATCCGCCCGGCGAACCCCTCGGCGCGCAGGGTTTCCGCGGCCTTCGCGCCGGTCAGCCCGCCGCCGACGATGACGTGGGTGTCCATCAGGCGCTCACCCCGGTCAAGGCGAAGAACTCCTGCCGCGTCTTGGGTTCCTCGCGCAGCAGGCCGTGCAGCGAGGAGGTGACGGTCAGCGCGCCGGTCGCCCGGACCCCGCGCAGGGACATGCACAGGTGCTCGGCCTCGATGACGACGCCGACGCCCTTGGGCGCCAGGTGCTCCTGCAGCCAGTCGGCGACCTGCTTGGTCAGCCGTTCCTGCACCTGCAGGTCACGCGCGAAGAGCTCGACGACGCGGGCGAGCTTCGACAGGCCCAGGATCCGCTCGCCGGGCAGGTAGCCCACGTGCGCGACGCCGCGGAAGGGCAGCAGGTGGTGCTCGCACAGCGACTGCACCGGGATGCTCTTCGCCAGGACGAGCTCGTCGTAGCCCTCGTCGTTGGGGAACGTCGTCAGCTGGAAGTCGCGCGGCTGAAGCATTTCCGCGTAGGCCTTCGCCACCCGCCGCGGGGTGTCGCCGAGGTGCTCCGAAGACGGGTCCTTCCCCAGCGCGCGCAGCAGGTCGGCGACCGCGCGTTCCGCCGCGTGCAGGTCCACGGCGTCCCGGTCGTGGACGACACCGAGGTGCCGCAGCGGCACCGGCTCACTGACGGGATCGACGGTCACGGAGGCCTCCTTCTAAAACCAAGTCGAGCCGACGTTAGAAGCCCGTGCGGGTTTTCGTCAACGATTATTTGTTTTAGAGTGCGGAGATGCACAAGTCCCAGGCCGGCGCGCTGGCCGCGGTCGCGGCGCTCGACGAGCCGACCCGGCGGCGGCTGTACGAGCACGTCGTCCGGCAACCCGAGCCGGTCAGCCGTGACGACGTCGCCGAGGCCCTCGCCGTGCCGCGGGCGACCGTCGCGTTCCACCTCGACCGCCTGGTGGCCGAGCAGCTCCTGGTGGTCGTCGGGCACGAACGCCGCAGCGGCCGCAGCGGCCCCGGCGCGGGCCGCCCGGCCAAGCTCTACCGGCGCTCGGACCGGCACGTCAGCGTCTCGCTGCCCGAGCGGCAGTACGAGCTGGCCGGCGAGCTCCTCGCCGACGCCGTCGAGGAGGCCGACGAAACCGGGCGCTCACCCCGGGAAATCCTCGGCCGGCGGGCCCGCGAACACGGCGCGGAGCTGGCGGCCGGCGCCTCGGACGTGCTCGGCCCGCTCGAAGAGCACGGCTTCGAACCACGTGTCGAGGGCGGGGAAGTGCTGCTGGGCAACTGCCCGTTCCAGCGGCTGGCCCGCACGCACACGCGGCTGGTCTGCGAGATGAACCTCGGGCTGCTCGAAGGCATGCTCGCCGGCGTCGGCGAGTGCGGCCTGCGGGCCCGGCTGGACCCACGGCCAGGCCTCTGCTGCGTGCGCCTGGGTCCCGCCTGAGCTCAGCCGCGCCGGGCCAGGTGCGCGGCCAGCGCGTCGTGGTAGGCGAACAGGGCGGGCACGCCGCCGCTGTGCAGCACCACGACGCGGTGCCCGGCACTCCAGCGCCCGGCCGCGTGGTGGGCGAGGAAGCCGGCGAACGTCTTGCCGCTGTAGACCGGGTCCAGCAGGACGGCCTCGGTCCGGGCCACGAGCAGGATCGCGTCGAGGCAGGCCTCGGTCGGGTCGCCGTACTCGCGTCCGACGAACTCGTCGTGGATCTCGGCTTCCGGCGGTTCGCCGTCGTGGCCGAGCAGGGTGCTCAGCTCGGTCCACCAGCGCCGGAACTCCGCCTGGCAGGCGACGCGGTCCTGGTTGACGCTGATGCCGACGATCGGACACGCGAAGCCCTGGTCCCGCAACGCGAACGTCAGCGCGGTGAAGATCCCGCCGGTGCCGAAAGGCAAGTAGAAGGCAGCCGGCTCCTCGCCGGTTTCCCGCAGCTGCGCGGCGAGCTCCAGCCCGGCGCGGACGTAACCGAGGCAGCTGTGCGGTGTGGTGCCGCTGATCGGCACCGCGTGCGGCCGCCGTCCCGCCGCGCGCAGCTCGGCGCAGACCGTTCGGACGTGGCCTTCGAGGTCCCAGTGGTCCTCGACGTCGACGACGCGGACGTCGGCGCCGAGCAGCCGGACGGTGAGCAGGTTGCCCTGGAGCTCGTCGTAGGCGTCGCGGCTGAGCACGACGACGCAGTCCATCCCGAGCCGGCGCGCGGCCGCGGTGGTCAGGCGGGCGTGGTTGCTCTGCATCGACCCGCAGGTCACCACGACGTCCGCCTGGTCGCGGCGGGCCAGGGCCAGTTCGTATTCGAGCTTGCGGGGCTTGTCGCCGCCGAGCGCGAGGCCGGTCAGGTCGTCGCGCTTGAGCAGGACGCGCGGGCCGAGCCGGGCGGACAGGGTGGGCAGGACGTCCAGTGGGGTGGGCGTGCGGGCGAGGTGTTCGCGGGGGAACTGCTCGAGCCGGGTCGCGAGGTCCACGGGCGGGTCCTTTCTAGCGGGGGAGGAAGGGCAGCGCGAAGAGGAAGGCGCCGACGACGACCAGTGCCGCGGACGCCACGCGGTGGAGGTGCCGCCCGCGCAGCCGCCGGGCCAGCCGCGTGCCCAGCAGCGCCCCGGCGCCGGCGAGCACGCCGAGGACGCTCCCGAGTCCGAAGTGGACGTTCCCGTGCGCCGCGTAGCCGAGCGTCGCGAAGCCGACGAGCGGGAGCTGGATGAGCTGCCCGGCCGCGATCGTCGTCAACGCCGGCACGCCGAGCGCCAGCAGGACCGGGACGAGCAGCACTGGTCCGCCCGTGCCGGTCAGCGCCGAGCCGAACCCGACGGCCGCGCCGACCGCCACCGCGGCCGGCGCGGGGAGGTCACGCCGTTCGCGCGGGCGCGCCCAGAGGTTGAAGGCGCCGGAGCCGGCGGTTACCACGGCAAGGAAGATCCAGAGGGCCGTGGCCGGGAGGATGCCGTTGACCAGCGCGCCGGCCGCCGCGGCCGGCGCGGCGCCGAGGGTGAGGAAACCGCCGAAGCGCCACGGCATCGCCTGGTGCCGCGCGTAGGCGAGGGTGCCGACGACGCCGGTGAACAGGAAGGCCCAGCTGCTGGTGCCCGCCGCCGCGTGGATGTCGAGGACGCCGAGGCCGGTGAGCGCGGGCGGGAGCAGTACGCCGCCGATGCCGATGGCGCCGATGAAGACACCCACCGGCACCGCGAGGACCAGGACGGCGATCACGAGCCGAAGTGCTCGCGCAGCCGGTGCAGCCGGCGTTGCTGGGACGGGGGCATGGTCTCGCACGCGGCGGCATTGTCCACAGCGGACAGCAGATGCCTCCGTGCCGCGGCGGCCGCGGCTTTCCCGTCGCCGCGGGCGAGGGCGGCGACGATCTCGCGGTGGTCGTCGGTCCAGCTCTTCGCCGCACCGGAGGCCCAAGCGGCCGCCTGCGTCTCGCGCCAGCGGGGACCGGACGCGCGGGCGAGCAGCGTCTCGACCTGCTCGCGTAGGTCCGGGTTCCGGCAGACGCCCGCGAGCGCGGCGTGCAGCCGGTGGTCGGTGTCGGCGGGGATGGTGTCGCCGCCGGTCACGAGCGCCATCCCGGCGACGGCGTCGTGGGCCTCGTCGAGCGCCCGCGGCTCCGGATCGGCGGCGGCCAGGGCGAGCACGGCGGGTTCGAGGACGAGCCGCGCTTCGAGCAGGTCGACGACCTCCTCGTGGGTCCGCGCGGCCCGGACGTGCCGGGCCGCGGTCGGCACCGGCGAGGCCCCGAGGACGACGGTCCCGCGGCGGCGCCTCGGTTCGACGTACCCGGCGAACTGGAGGGCGCTGAGGGCCTCGCGGACGGACGGCCGGCTGACGGCGAACTCGCGGGCGAGCTCGAGTTCGGTGGGCAGCACGGTGCCGGCGGGCCAGCGCCCGTCGTCGACCCGGGCCCGCATCTCGGCGGCGATCCGCAAGCCGGCTGTCGTCTCCACGGTCTCGACGCTAGCACGATTATGTCTGACATATAAGTCGGTATGTCGGACAAGTCGCCGGGAAATCAGCGGACTGGATGTCCGAGCTGCGCGGCGACGACCGGGCCTTGCCACCGATGGTGCTCGCCAAGCGGCAGTGGTACGTCGTCGGGTCGAGGCGGCATCGGCGCGCCTACGTGGCCGCCGAGCTGACCGCCATCTGCGTCGCGGCGGCGTTCGGAGCGGACTCGGCGATCGTCGCCGTCCTCGGCGCGATCGTACTGGTGGTCACGAGCGCGCGAGCCGCGTTCCAGCCGCACGAGAACTGGGTCGAGTTCAGCCCGCTGCGGTACGACCTCGAACGTGAGATCCCGCCCTACGACACCGACACGGCGGTCCAGGCGCTGGTCTTGCGGGTCGAGGACCTCGCGCGCGACAGCGGGCAACGGTGGACCACTCGCCAGGCGCGCCTCTGGAGCAAGGGCTCGGCGCAGCCCGGGCCGGACTGACGAACCGGCCCCCGGCCGCGTGGCGCGACCGGGGGCCAGGCCTACTTGGCCGGAGGCTCGCCCAGGCGGGTGGCGACGCCGGTCGTGATCGCGCTCGCGCCCGTTTCCGTGCCCGGCTTGATCCACGGGCTGTCCGGGTGCTCGCCGGCGACCGCGCGCTCGCCGATGAACTGGCCGGTCACCGGGTCGATGATCAGCTGGGTGATCTCGTGGCTGTCGTCGAGGCCGAGGGCCACGCCGCTGCGGCCGTCGAGGTTCGTCTCCGCCGCGAGGACCTTCATGCCCGGGATCTTCGCCAGCGCCCGGTACCAAGAGGCCCGCAGCGGCGCCGGCATCTGGCCGGCCCGCAGGATCTCGATGCCGAAGTGGAACATCACCGCCGGGGTCGAGCCGCGGCCCTTCGTCAGGTCCTGCAGCTTCGCGTACATCCCGGCCGGGTCGTTCGGGAGCGTCGCGTAGAACGCCGGGCTGTCCCAGTCAGTGGGGTCGTCGCACTTCTTGGCCGGCTTGGACTTCGGGAAGAAGTCGCCGCAGCGGCCCTGCCACTGGCCCTGGTCGGTCTTCGTGACCTCCGGGACCGGCGCCTGCGACTGCGGCATCGTGCCGCCCAGGAACTTGCCCGTGTCGAGGATCTTCCGGTTCTCCTGCCAGACGTCGTGCGCGTCGGCCGGGATCCAGCGGTCGATCTGCTGCTCCCACAGGTACGTGTAGCCGGTCGTCTCGCTGCTCCAGACGCCGCGCTGCACCCACGTGTGCTCCGAGACGTACTTGAACTGCCCCGGACCCACCGGCTGGTCGACCGCGCCGACGCTGAGGTCGGCCGCCCGGTTCAGCACCTGCGCCGCCGACATCAGCCGGATGTCGGGCGCGCCGGACGACGTCACGGCCGGTCCGGCGGCAGGCCCGGACGGCTCCGGCTGGGCGACGACGACCGTCACCGCGACCACCCCGGCCACGGCGGCGGCGACCGGCAGCGCGAAGCGACGCGCCCGCCTCGGCCGCAGCGGGACCGGCGCGGTGTCCAGCTCGGCCATCAGCCGCGCGCGGGCCGCGGTCAGATCGGCCGGCGCGGTGCGGGCGTCGCGGTGGAGCAGCTCGAGGGTTTCGTCGAGCTCATGCATCGTGGTTCTCCTCGGTGGGGACGAGCAGGGCCTGGAGCCGGTGGCGGACCCGGTGCAGCCGCGAGCGCACCGTGCTCGCGGGCACGCCGAGCGCTTCGGCGACTTCGGCCGGTTCGAGACCGGCCCAGGAGGTGAGCAGCAGGACGTCACGGTCCTGTTCGGACAGACCGGCGAGCTCGCCGGCCAGGGTGCGCAACCGCGCCGCCGCGTCGACCCGGCCGGCCACCGCGGTGTCGTGGCTTTCGGCCGGGCGGTCCTCGGTGCCGGCCTTCGCGGTCAGCTGGAAGCCCCGCACCTCCTGGCGGACGTGGTTGCGCAGCAGGTTGGTCGCGATCCCGTAGAGCCAGCCGCGGATCGGCGCCTGGGCGGGGTCGTAGCTGGCCCGTCTTCGCAGCGCGACGACGAAGGTTTCGGCCACGAGGTCGTCCGCGGCGTGCACGCCCACCCGGCCCGCGAGGTACCCGCGCAGCGGTGCGGCGTACTCGTCGAAGAGCCGCGCGAAGACCTCCTTCGGATCACGCGCGGCGAGGTCGGGCCGATCGAGCCGTTCGACGATTCTGGTCACGCTACTGGTTGTCGGGACCGGCCGCGTGCGTCCCGGATCGCCCGCCCGGATGAGACGCAGGCCACATCCGGGGCGCCGGTCGCGAACACGACGGGGGTCTGCGGACAACAGCCGGTATGCACAGGGGAAACGCGATGCTGCTGGCCGGGACGTGCGCCGGCGCGGTGGTGGCGATGCTCGTGGTGGCCGCGGCGGTGCGCCCGCCCGGGCCGCCGGCGGCCGCCGGCTCGCTGCGCACGACGTCGCCGGCGCTCACGACGAGCGTCGCGACGACGGCGACCTCGGCCCCGCCGGCGACCGGCGCGACCACGGCCGACCCGCCGGACGGGGCCGAGCTGGCCGCGCTGGTGCCCGGCAAGCTCAGCGTGCTGGTCCACGACCGCAAGACCGGCCGGGACCTCGTGTCCTACCGGCCGGAGGCGACCTACACCTCGGCGTCGCTGGTCAAGCTGTTCATCGCGCTGGAGGCGCTGCGGCGGGGCGAGCCCGCCGACGAGGTCGCCGAGATGCTCTCGCGCAGCGACGACGACGTCGCGAGCCGGCTCTGGCTGCGGCTCGGTGGCCCCACCATCGTCACCTCGTGGGCCGCCCGGATGGGCCTGACGGCCACGCGCCCGCCGGCCGAGGCCGGGCACTGGGGGAGCACCCTCGTCAGCGCCGCCGACCTGGTCCGGGTCTACCGGTACCTGATGGACTCCGCGCCCGCCGGGACCCGGCAGGTCGTCCTGCGTGCCCTCGACGGCGCCACCGAGCACGGCGCCGACGGCTTCGACCAGTACTTCGGCATCCCGGCCGCGGTCACCGCCACCGACTGGGCCGTCAAGCAGGGCTGGTCGTGCTGCGACCCGGGCCGCAACCTGCACACCAGCGGGCTCGTCGGCGGCCGCCGGTACGTGGTCGTCGTCCTCACCGCCCAGCCCGCCTCGACGGGCTACGCGACGGCGACCGAGCGCGTCACGGCGGTGGTGAAAGCGCTCTCCGGGCCGCTCGGCTGGGCCTGACCGGCGCGGGAGGCCCGGCCCGCGCCGATTCGGCGGTACCGTCTCGTGGTGGTGAGACGGCGCGAGGCGGAAGGGGCCAGGGTGGTCGACCGGGCCAAGACGGGGGAACAGGCCAGGGCGTCCGCGCCGGGGCCGCGGCAGCCGAGCCTGGCCGACGTCGCCGGCATGGCCGGGGTGTCGCACATGACCGTCTCGCGCGTGGTCAACGAGAGCGGGCCGGTGCGCCCGGAAACCCGCGAGCGGGTCCTCGCCGCGGTGCAGAAGCTCGGCTACCGGCCCAACACGGCCGCGCGGACGCTGGTCACCGGCCGCTCCGGCACGCTCGGCGTGGTCGCGCTGGAGTCGAACCTCTACGGACCGGCGAGCACGCTCTACGGCATCGAGAACGCGGCCCGCGAAGCCGGGTACGGCGTCGCGATCTGCAGTGTCACCCGCCCGGGCCGGACGTCGATCGGCGACGCGGTGGAGAGCCTGCGGCGCCAAGCGGTCGAAGGGATCGTCGTGATCGCCCCGCACGTCACGGCGGGGCGGGCGCTGGCGGTGGCGCCCTCGGACATCCCGCTGGTCGCCGTCGGCGGCGGCGAGTCCGCGCCGGTGCCGGTGATCTCGGTCGACCAGTACGACGGCGCCCGCCGCGCCACCGAGCACCTGCTGGCGCTGGGCCACAAGACGGTCTGGCACCTGGCCGGGCCGGAGGACTGGCTGGAGGCCCGCGACCGCGAACGCGGCTGGCGCGAGACGCTGGAGCGCCGCGGCCTGCGCGTGCCCGTGGTGGTGCGGGGGGACTGGAGCCCGCGCTCGGGCTACGAGGTCGGCCGGGTGCTGGCCGGCAAGCGCGGGCTCAAGGCGGTCTTCTCGGCCAACGACCAGATGGCGCTGGGCCTGCTGCGGGCGTTCACCGAGGCGGGCCTCCGGGTGCCGGAGGACGTCCAGGTGGCGGGCTTCGACGACGTGCCCGAGTCGGCGTACTTCAGCCCGCCGCTGACGACGGTCCGGCAGGACTTCATCGAGGTCGGCCGCCGCACGTTCGGGCTGCTGGAGGACCGGATGGCGGGCGGCGACGTCGGAGCGCGCCACCTCGTGCCGGCCGAGCTGATCGTCCGCGAGAGCACCGGCCCCCGCTGATGTCCCGCGAGTGACTCGTTCGAGACAGCGGACCAGGACAGTTAGCGCTAACACTACTCCGGCACTGATCCATCCCGGTGTTGTATCTTGACTGCTTCTGTGTGATCGGCAAAGGATCGTGTTCGGTTCTGGTCCCCGCCGCCCGGAGGTCCCCGAATGCGTGCCGTCGTCCGGACTCTGCTCGTCGCCGTGCTCGCCCTGGTCGGGGTGACCGTCCCGCAAGCCGGCGCCGCGCCGCCGAAGGCCGCGCACACCGTCACCTACGACGGCTACTCCTTCCTGGTCGACGGGAACCGCACCTACCTGTGGTCCGGCGAGTTCCACTCCTACCGCCTGCCGAGCCCCGACCTCTGGCTCGACATCTTCCAGAAGATGAAGGCGGCCGGCTTCAACGCGACGTCGCTCTACTTCGACTGGGGCTACCACTCGCCGCGCCAGGGCGGCTATGACTTCACCGGCGTCCGCGACCTCGACAAGCTCCTCGACGTGGCGCAGCAAGCCGGCCTCTACGTCATCGCGCGGCCCGGGCCCTACATCAACGCCGAGGTCGACGGCGGCGGCTTCCCGACCTGGCTGTCGACGACACCCGGCCACACCCGCAGCGCCGACCCGGTCTACCTGAAGTATTCCGACGAGTGGCAGACGCAGATCGACCGGATCATCGCCCGGCACCAGCTCACCAACGGCACCGGCAGCGTGCTGGCCTACCAGGTCGAGAACGAGTACTACAACGGCGGCGCCGACGGCCGCGCCTACATGAAGCACCTCGAGGACACGGCCCGCGCCGACGGCATCACGGTCCCGCTGGTGGGCAACAACAACGGCACCTTCAACGCCGGCGAGGCCGCCCTCGACGTCGACGCCGCCGACTCCTACCCGCAGGGCTTCGACTGCTCGAACCCGACGCACTGGAACGGCGTCCCGGACATCAGCTACGACCACGTCCCCGGCAAGCCGCTGATCACCGCCGAGTTCCAGGGCGGCGCCTTCGACCCGTGGGGCGGCCCCGGCTACGAGAAGTGCGCGCAGCTGATCAACGACCAGTTCGCCGACGTCTTCTACAAGCAGAACATCGCGGTCGGCGCCACCGGCCAGAGCTTCTACATGCTGCACGGCGGCACGTCCTGGGGCTGGAGCGCGATCCCGCAGAACTACACCTCCTACGACTACGGCGCCGCGATCACCGAAGGCCGCCAGTTCGACCCGAAGTACGACGAGGACAAGCTGATCGGCTACTTCACCCAGGCCGTCACCCCGCTGACCAAGACCGACGGGCTCGCGCAGGCGCCGCTGACCGACCCGGCGCTGACCGACACCGCGCGGATCAACCCGGACACCCGCACGCAGTTCCACACCCTGCGCCACACCGACTCGACGTCGACGGCGAACACCACGACGACCATGGCGCTCGACCTGGCCGCGCACGCCGGGTACACCTACGACGACCGCGCCACCGAGGTCGGCTACACCGGCACGTGGAGCCACGTCGGGCCCGAGGTGAACTACACCGGCGGCGACTACCAGCACACCGAGTCCTTCTCCGAGGCCACCGGCGACAGCGTCAGCATCCCCTTCACCGGCACCGGGATCCGCTGGGTGACCTCCAAGGACGGCAACCACGGCATTGCCGACGTCTACCTCGACGAAGCGAAGGTCGGCACCGTCGACCTCTACGCGGCCACCAAGCAGAACCAGGTCACCGGCTACGAGGCCCGCGACCTGCCCGCCGGCGCGCACACGCTCAAGATCGTCGTCAGCGGGCAGAAGAACGCCCAGGCCACCGGGTCGTTCGTCGTCGTGGACGCCGTCGACCTGCTGACCGGCAGCGGCGACTACTACCCGGTCGTCCCGCAGCAGCCCGGCACCGGGATCACGCTGAACGGGCGCCAGTCGAAGATCGTCGTCGCCGGCTACGACCTCGGGCGGACCCGCCTGCAGTACTCGACGTCGGAAATCCTGACGAACGCGGCGATCGGCGGCCGGGACGTCGCGGTGCTCTACGGCGACCGGGGTGGTCCCGGTGAGACCGTGCTGCGGTTCGCGAAGCAGCCGACCGTGCAGGTGCTCGGCGGCTCCGCGACGTCCACTTGGGACCCCGCCCGCGGTGACCTGCGGCTGAACTACACCCACGACGGCCTGACCCGGGTGCTCGTCACCGCGCCCGGCGCGCGGCCGCTGCTCCTGCTGCTCGCCGACAAGGCGACGGCGGCGACGTTCTGGCGCCAGGACACCGCGTCGGGCCCGGTGCTCGTCCGCGGCACCCACCTGGTGCGGACGGCGGCCCAGCAGTACGGCACCCTCGCCCTCACCGGCGACACGGGCACCGACGGCGCGTTCGAGGTCTTCTCGGCCGCGAACAGCGTGTCGTGGAACGGATCGCGCGTCCCGACGAAACCGACGTCGAGCGGCAGTCTCACCGGTGCCGCGCCGACCGCGAAGGCCGTCACGCTGCCGGCGCTCACCGGCTGGAAGCACCAGCAGGAGTCGCCGGAAAGCCAACCCGGTTTCGACGACTCCGCGTGGCCGGTCGCCGACAAGGACACCACCAACAGCTCGACGGCACTCGGCACGAGGCCCGTGCTGTTCGCCGACGACTACGGCTTCCACACCGGCAACACGTGGTATCGCGGCCACTTCACCGGCGACGGGAAGCAAACCGGGATCACGCTGTCGAGCCAGAGCGGCGGCCCGGCGGGCGCGTTCTCGGCGTGGCTCAACGGTGTCTTCCTCGGCAGCTCGAAGGACCCGCAGCACACGTTCTCGTTCCCGGCCGGCGCGCTGCGCGCGGGCGACAACGAGATCTCCGTGCTGACCGTGAACATGGGGCACGAAGAGGACTACGGCGCGGCGAACGGGAGCAAGGCCGCGCGTGGCCTCACCGCCGCGCGGCTGACCGGCGCGCCGCTGACGTCGGTGACCTGGCGGCTGCAGGGTGTCCGGGGTGGGGAGACCGGCCTCGACCCGGTCCGCGGCCCGCTCAACACCGGCGGCCTGTACGGCGAGCGCGCGGGCTGGTCGCTGCCCGGCTTCCCCGACGGCCGCTGGACGCCGGCCTCGCTGCCCGCCAAGGACACGACGCCGGGTGTCTCGTGGTACCGGACGACGGCCGACCTGGATCTGCCGCGCGGCCAGGACACTTCGCTCGGCCTGACGATCACCGACGATCCCGGCCGGCAGTATCGCGCGCTGCTCTTCGTCAACGGCTGGCAGCTCGGCCAGTATGTCAACTACCTCGGCCCGCAGCACAGTTTCCCGATCCCCAACGGCATCCTGAACCCCAACGGGCACAACACGATCGCCGTCGCGGTGTGGAACCTCGACGGCAGCACCGGCGGGCTCGGCAAGATCGCCTGGACGAACTACGGCAGCTACCGCTCGCCGCTGAGCGTCCGGCCGAACGCCTCACCCGGGTTCGACCCGGGGCGGTACGCGCTGCCGCCGGCGCCGGCCGCGGCGGTCGCGCTCACCGCGCCGGACACAGTGACAGGTGGGCAGCGGTTCACCGCTTCGGCGACGGTGCGGGTCCCGGCGGGCGCGCCGACGGCGTTCGACGTCAAGCCGGTGCTGACCGCCCCGGCGGGGTGGACCGTCGGCGCCGCGTCACCGCCTTCGGTGGCGAAGCTCGACGGCGGCCGGGAGGCGACGTTCACCTGGCCGGTCACCGCACCCTCCACAGTGGACACCGTCGCGCTGAAGGTGGCGGTGGGGTACCGGCAGGCCGGCCACCCGGGCTCGGTCACCGGCGAACGGATCGTCGGCGCGGTGCCCCCGGCGCCACCCGCCGGTGACGTCGCGGTCAGCTCGCTGCCGTTCCTGACGGCGACGAACGGCTGGGGCCCGGTCGAGCGCGACACGAGCAACGGTGAGGCGAGCGCGGGTGACGGCAAGCCGATGACCATCGGCGGTGTCGCCTACGCCAAGGGCCTCGGTGTCCACGCGGCGAGTGACGTCCAGCTGTACCTGGCGGGCACCTGCACGCGCCTGACCGCGTCGGCTGGTGTCGACGGCGAGACGGGCGGCGGCGGCAGCGTGAGCTTCAGCGTCTCGGTGGACGGCACGACCAAGGTGACGACCCCGGTGGTCCGCGGCGGCCAGGCCGCGGTCCCGATCGATGTCGACGTCACCGGCGCCCAGGTCCTGGACCTGCTGGTCTCCGACGGCGGCGACGGCAACGGCAACGACCACGCCGACTGGGCGCTGCCGACGCTGACCTGCGCGGGGCCGTAGCCGCTACGCCGCCTGCTCGGTGAGCTCCGGGAGGGGCCGGACGCTGAACGTCGCCCGGACCTCCCGGCGTTCCTTCCACAGGTGGTGCAGCGCCAAGCCGAAGATGATCGTGCCGATGACGTTCGCGACGAAGTGCCACCACACGCGGTAGGCGCTCAGCCCGATGCCCGGTTCGACGAGCCCGAAGAACGTCGACAGCCCGATCGCGCGCGAGCCGAACGCGACCGACAGCGTGAGGACCAGGTGCTCGAGCCCGTGCAGGCCCTGCATCCAGACTCCCATCTTCGCCCAGCGGCGGCTGCGGGTGCCCAGGGCGCGGCGGGTGATCACCATGACCCCGGCGAGCCCGGCCAGGAAGATGAAGTTGCCGGTCAGGTGCAGCAGCTCCATCCCGAACGTCGGCCGGTTCGGCAGGATCATCTGCAGGCCGTCGGCCAGCCCGGTGCCCCACGGCGTCATCCACGCCGGCGAGTTCGGGTGCCCGAGCCAGTACCCGACCTGGAAGATGTGCTCCTGGACGTGCCCGAGCTGCCCGAGCACGCCGATCCCGATCACCGCGATCGAGCCCCGGTACACCCAGGGCCGCACCGGCCCGCGGTTCGCGTAGGCGAGCACGCCGACCGCGGCCCACATCGCGACCGCCCAGAGCACCAGCAGGATCGCTCCCGGCACGGCCCAGCCCGGCATCGCGTCCATCGGCATCGTCATGTCCACCTCCCGGTCCTCACGAGGAGGCTAGTGCCGGCCGCGGCCGGCGAACGTCTTCCGCCGTGCGCCAAAACCCGGGCAAACCGTTACAACGCACCGGTTCCGGCTCAGGACAGGACAAGCCGGACAGCCAGCGCGACGATCACCGCGCTCGACACCAGCGCCGTCACCAGCCGGCCCCGCGCCCCGGTGAGCACGCGCCCGAGCAGCGCGCCGCCGCCGGCGAGGAGGGCTTGCCAGCTCGCCGAGGCGGCGAACGCGGCGAGCACGAACACGACCTGCTCGAGCACCGACACCGCGCTGCCGGCCCGGTCGCCGACGACGAGCGCCGTGAAGTAGACGACCGTGGTCGGGTTCACCAGCGTGATGCCGAGCAGGCTGACGTAGGCGCGGCCGGGGCCGAGCGGGGTCACCGGCCGGGCCTCCGGCGCACGGTGTGACCGAAGCGCCGACACAGCCCCGCGCACCGCCAGCACGACGAGGATCCCCGCCGACACCAGCTTCAGCGGCCCGGCGACCGGCGCGATCACCCCCGCGATCGCGGTGCCGCCGAGCACCGCCACCAGCGCGTACCCACCATCGGCCGTGGCGACGCCGAGGGCGGCGGCCAAGCCGGTGCGGAGCGTGGTGCGGGCGGTGAGCGCGACCAGGTAGGTCGCGACGGCGCCGACGGGGATCGCGATGCCGTAGCCGGCCAGCAGGCCGGCGAGCAGCGCGCCGGTCACGGCAGCGAGCGGGTCGACCTCCGGGGACGGCGCGGCTGCTGCTGGACCGGCGCGGTGGTCGCGGCGACGGTCGGCAGGTGCGGCGTGCGGTAAGAGGTCATGCGCAGATGGTGTAGCCGCGTGCCCGGCGGGGCAACCGGATTTCCAGCCGGTGCGCACCGGGCGCCTGTGCTTGAATCGGCCGGCGGGAACGGCCGACGCGAGAAAGGGCTTTCACATGCGGGTCGACCTGAGCGGGAAGACGGCGCTGGTCACCGGGTCCACCCAGGGCATCGGCTCGGCGATCGCGGCGGGCCTGGCCGCCGCGGGGGCGCGGGTCGCGATCAACGGCCGGAGCGAGACCGGCGTCAAGAAGGCCATCGCCCGGCTCCGGGAGGACCTGCCGGACGCCGAGCTGCTACCGGCGCCGGGGGACGTCTCGGACGAGGCCGGCGCCGCGCAGGTGGTCGAAGAGGTGCCCGACGCCGACATCCTGGTCAACAACCTGGGCATCTTCGGCGCTCAGGAGCCACTCGACATCACCGACGCCGAGTGGCGGCGGTACTTCGAGGTCAACGTGCTGGCCGCGGTGCGGCTCACCCGCGCGTACCTGCCGGGGATGACCGAGCGCGGCTGGGGCCGGATCCAGTACATCGCCAGCGACTCCGCGGTCGTGATCCCGGCCGAGATGATCCACTATGGAGTGTCGAAGACGGCGTTGCTCGGCGTCTCGCGCGGCTTCGCGAAGCACGCGGCCGGCACCGGTGTCACGGTCAACGCCGTGATCGCCGGTCCGACGCACACCGGCGGCGTCGAGGACTTCGTCTACGAGCTGGTGGACAAGGACCTGCCCTGGGACGAGGCGCAGCGCGAGTTCATGAAGAAACACCGGCCGCAGTCGTTGCTGCAACGGCTGATCGAGCCCGAGGAGATCGCGAACCTGGTGGTGTACCTGAGTTCGCCGTTCGCCTCGGCGACCACGGGCGCGGCCGTGCGCGTCGACGGCGGGTACGTCGACTCGATCGTGCCGTGAGGCCCGTTCCCGCCCAGGAGCACGGGGGAACCCCGGGAGGGAACGGGGGAATGGGGAGCCGGGATTTCACCGCACCGGCATTGTGTACAACGACCCGGCCGGGCGGGTGTTCCGGGTTCCGGGCGTGACGTGCGTCGCCCGGGGTACCCCGCACAGGGGTCGCCCGGACGAGCGCGCCGGCTGTACCGATCGGCCGTCGTCCTTCATGATCGACTTCATGGACCACATCGAGACAACGGTGAAACCCGCCCGGGGCCTGCGCCGGGTGCTCCTCGCGGCGGCGGCGGGCGCCGTGCTCGCCGCCGCCGCTTGGGTGGCGCTCTGGCTGGCCATGCACCTGTGAACTACGGCGTGCCGGGGATGTTCGTCAGACCCGACTGGGCGTTCGTCACGGTGTTGGAGGCGTAGACGACGTTCGGGTTCGCCGCGCACTTCGACACCGAGCTGATCTTGATCGCGTAGGCGCCGACGCCGCCGAGGTCGGACTTGTTGTTCCGCCACACGTTCCCGCAGCCGTTGGCGAACGACGGGCTCGTGCTGGTGTTGTGGTTCTCGTAGCCGTTGGCGAACGTGCCGGGCGCGGAGAAGGTGCCCGTGTTGTCCTCGATCGTGTAGCCGATGCCCTTGACGTCGATCCAGGAGTCGGCCGAGTTTTCGCCGGAGATGCCGCGGCCGTCGAAGGTGTTGCCGCGGATCACGCCGTCGAACGTGCCTTCCTTGACGTCGATGGGTTCGGCCGCGATGAACGGGCCGATGTGGTTGTCCAGCACCTGGATCCGGTCACCGCGGTCGACCCCGCCGGAGTTGCCGTGGCAGGCCCAGTTCGAGTTCGCCGAGCCGAGGTAGACACCCTCGCCGTAGCCGGGCTGGACGAGCCCGGTGTAGGTGATCGTCGAGTTCTTGAGCACGCTGTCGGCCGACGAGCGGCGGAAGTGAATGGCTTCCTCGTCGACGTGGTTCACGGTGACGCCGTCGATCGTGGTGTGCGGCGAGTTGTCGACGACGATGCCCTTCTTGGACTCCTGCACGGTGAACCCGGTCAGGTTCCAGTAGGGCGCACCCGAGAGCCACAGGCCGTAGCCGGAGTCCCAGCCGGGCGTCGGCGCCGGGCAGTCGGGCGCGTCCCCCGACGGGCCGTCGTTGATCAGGACGGCGTTCGCCGGGCCCGACAGCGTGATCGGCTTGGCCGCGGTGCCGGCCTTCGTCGTGACGAACGAGCCGCGGTAGGTGCCGGCCGCGAGCTTGATCGCCTGGCCCGGCGCGGCGGCGGCCAGCGCGGCCTGCAGCTGCGCGGCCGTCGAGACGTTCACGGTGTCCCCGGCCGGCGGCGGTGTGGTGGTCGTCGTGGGCGGGGGAGTCGTGGTGGTGGGTGCCGGGGTGGTCGTGACCGGGCCGCCGCCCGCGCAGGGGAGCCCGTTGACGGTGCAGCCCGAGGGCAGCCCGGAGCCGGCGACGTTGAAGCCGAAGTTCGCGGTGGCGCCGGGCTTGACCGTGCCGTTGAACCCCGCGTTGGTGAACTTGTAGTGCTGCCCGGCCTGGGTTTTCACTGAGCTCCACGAGCTGCTCACCGCCGTGCCGGCGGGCAGGTCGAACTCGACGGTCCAGCCGGTGGCGGGCGCGTCACCGCGGTTGGCGATCGTGTAGCCGGCGCCGTAGCCGCCGGTCCAGACCGAGGTCTGCGCGAAGGTGGCGGACAGGTTCGGGGCCGCGGCCTGCGCGGTGACCGCGCCGGTCAGTGCGAGCGCGGCCGAGATGGTGGCGGCGCCGAGCAGGACGGCGCGACGACTTCGTGGGGACACCGAAAGCCTCCGGAGCAAGGGAACGGCGGAGGTGCTGCGGCGGACACCCGGACTTTTCCTTTATAGGTCACCCATGTGACGTGCGTCAACAAGCTGAACGGCAGTCATGGATGTGAACGAGCTAGCCGGTGATGCTCGGCGCTCCCGTCTCGATGTGCCCGCTGAACCGGCGCAGGAACTTCGGGTCCGCGTCGAGCGTGGCCGACAGGTCGTACCAGCCCGAGCCGTAGGTGACGGGGTTCCAGTCGTCGGTCACGGTCTGGCCCGCGGCCAAGGAGTAGCTCCACGGTCCGTCGGCGCGGTAGTGGTTCGCGGTGATGGTGAGCTTCACGGCGGTGGTGCCGCTGTTGCGCATGGTCAGCCGCAGCTTGTTCTCGGCGGTGTAGCCACCGAGGACGTCGACGCCCGCACCCGCGCTGTTCGCGTCGCCGGCGAGGACCCAGCGGAACCGGTTGGGGCCGTGCACGGCGACGCCGTACTTGCCGCCGCCGTAGAGCTGGATCCGCCAGGTGTCGCTCACCTGCGCACCGGGGGCGAGGTCGTAGGGCCAGGGGCCGTCGGTCTGCCCGTCGTTGCGGTAGGCCATCAGCTGCACGGCCGCGGTGCCCTGGTTGGCGAACGTCGTGGTGAGGAGCTGGCGGTCGGCGCTCAGCGACGTCGTCACGAGCGGCCGGTAGGGGAGCGCGCGGGCCGGCCGGGTGCCGGGCTCCTGCGTGGGGACCTGCTGCTTTCCGGTCGCGGGCGGGGCCGGCTTCGGCAGCTTCTTCTGGGTGTCGTCGGCCTGCTTGCGCAGCGCGGCGGTGTCCGGCAGCACCGGGATCTGCACGTTCTGCGTGCCGAAGTCGAAGCAGGTCATCAGGTCGCCGCAGAGCGCGCGGCGCCAGGCGCTGATGTTCGGCTCGGCGACACCGGTCCAGCGTTCGAGGAAGCGGATCACCGACGTGTGGTCGGTGACCTCGGAGCTGATCCAGCCGCCGCGGCTCCACGGCGAGATCACCGTCATCGGCACCCGCGCACCGAGCCCGATCGGCTTGCCGCCGATGTACTCCCCGGCGGTCCCGGACGGCGCGATCGGCGGCGCGACGTGGTCGAAGAAGCCGTCGTTCTCGTCGTAGTCGATGAGCACCACGGTGGACTCCCAGAGCTTCGGGTTGGCCCACAGGGCGTTCAGCACGGTCTGGGTGTACGCGGCGCCGTCGACCGGGCGGGCTTCGGGGTGCTCGCAGTAGCCGTAGGGCGCGACGATCCACGAGACCCGCGGCAGCGCCCCGCTCGCGCAGTCGGCCTTGAACTCGGCCAGCACGTGGTTGACGTCCTTGCCCTGGCCAGAATCCGGGCCCCAGGTCTTGAACACACTGGCCCGTTTGGACAGATCGGAGTCGTAGTCCTGGTGGTAGGCCTTGAACAGCCAGAGCGGGTTGTCCCCGTAGTCGCCGACGAAGGAGCCGCCCGCGTCGCCGACCTCCTTGTTGGCGTACACCTTCCACGAAACCCCGTGCTGCTGCAGGCGTTCCGGGTAGGTCGTCCAGTTGAAGACCGGCTTGTAGTCGGCGGGGTTGTAGTTCGCCGGGCCGCCGGCCTTCCCGTCGGCGTCGATGGTGCCGGTGAACAGGTAGAGCCGGTTGGGTGTGGTCGGGCCCTGCACCGAGCAGAAGTAGTGGTCGCACAGGGTGAAGGCGTCGGCGAGGGCGCGGTGGAACGGGATGTCGCCCTGGCCGAAGTAGCCCATGGTCATCTCGCCCTTGGCCGGGACCCACGCGTCGTTCGCGCCGCCGGCGATCGCCTGGTGCTGGTCGGCCCAGCCGTGGCCGAGGTCGCCGAGATCCTGACCGTCCACTTTGGTCGTGTCGACCCGGAACGGTAGGAGGTACTTGCCATCGCTCCGGCCGGAATCGGGCTGGTGGAAGACGTCCTGGCCGTTCGGGCGCACGATCGCCGACCGGTCGGCGAAGCCGCGGACGCCCTTCATCGTGCCGTAGTAGTGGTCGAACGAGCGGTTCTCCTGCATCAGCACCACGACGTGCTCGACGTCGGAGAGGCTGCCGCGCACGCGGGGCTCGGCGAGCGCTTCGGCCATCCCGGCGGGCAGGGCGCCGAGGGCGCCGGCGGCGGCGACCCCGCCGAGGAAGCTGCGGCGGGTGAGTCCGGACGGGTCGGCCATCACGGGGAGCCTCCAGGCGCGGGCGGGGACCGGGCAGCCGCCAGCGTAAGTGATCGAAGCTGTCCGAAAATACCGACGATCGGACGTAATCGCGCAGTCAAGGGTTCATCTCCTGTTCGGCCCGGGAGCCGGCCGCGTGACACTTTCCGGTGACCCGGAGGTGAACGCGGTCCCGGCGGGGAATCTTGATCACCACAAACCCCTGACGCACAGGGGAGATTGCGGAAGGAGAGCACGATGAAGACCCGAATCGCTTCCCTGGCGGCGGCTGCGGCGCTCACGGTTTCCGCGGTGGTCGCCACGGCGGCGCCCGCGTCGGCCGACTCCGTCCCGGGTAACGCCAACCAGTTCTACGCCTACTGCTCGGTCGACCTGCTCGGCGTCCCGCTGTCGTGCACCGAGACCGACGCGGCCCACGCTTCGCACGTCTGCCAGTACGTCGTCACCGGGGTCGGCCTTGGCCTCGACTGCATCCAGCGCTGAACCGTTGTTGCCCGAAAGTACCCGGTGGTCCGGACCATCGGGTACTCGTCGGAAAATGTCCGACCGGTTAACCTTGTTCTTCGCCAGTGGTCCGTTCATACTTTGTTGCGTTCGACAACAAATAGGGTGCCGGTGAGCCGCCAGCCGTCGCCCGCGGAACGGAAGGGGCGACGACGATGTCGACCAGGAACTCCGCCCGATGGCGGCGGACCGCCCGCCTGCTGGTGGCCCCCGCGGCCCTGCTCGTGGCAGGCGCCGTGGTGACCGCACCGCAGAGCCAGGCCGCACCCGCCACGACGCTGGCCTCCTTCAGCGACGACTTCGACGGCGCCGCCGGCAGCGGCGTCGACGGGTCGAAGTGGGTCCACGAGACCGGCGACAACGTGAACAACCACGAACGGCAGTGGTACACCGACGGCACCGCCAACGCGGCGCTCGACGGCCAAGGCCACCTCGTGATCACCGCGAAGAAGGAGAACAGCGGGAACAACTGCTGGTACGGCGCCTGCGAGTACACCTCGGCCCGGCTCAACACCTCCGGCAAGTTCACCGCGTCCTCCGGGCACATCGAGGCCCGGATGAAGCTGCCGCGCGGGCAGGGCATGTGGCCCGCGTTCTGGATGCTCGGCTCCGACATCGGCAGCGCCGGCTGGCCGCAGTGCGGCGAGATCGACATCATGGAGAACGTCGGGTTCGAGCCGAACACGGTGCACGGCACGATCCACGGCCCCGGTTACTCGGGTTCCGGCGGCATCGGCGCGGCGTACAACGGGCCGAACTTCTCCGACGACTTCCACACCTACGCGATCGACTGGTCGCAGGACAAGATCGTCTGGTCGGTCGACGGCAACGCCTACCAGACCCGCACGCCGGCGGACGTCGGCGGCAGCCAGTGGGTGTTCAACCACGACTTCTTCGTGATCCTGAACCTCGCGGTGGGCGGCTACTGGCCGGGCGACCCGGACAGCAGCACCCAGTTCCCGCAGCAGCTGGTGGTCGACTACGTCCACGTGAGCTGAGCGGTCCGGACCAGCGGGACCGGCCTTCCTCCGCGCGCGGTGCGAGGGGGGCCGGTCCCGCGCCAGTTCTGGTACAGAACCGGGACAATTCTGGTTCAGACCTGTCGAACAACCCCGACGGCCCGGCGATCTTCCCCGGACACAGTGATCGGTGAGCGCACCTGCTGCGCCCCGGCACCCGGAGGAGACCCATGGCCCGTTCCCGCATCGCACCCGTCGCCGGCGGGATCGCCGCCGCCGTCGCGGTGGCTCTCGCCGCGGCTTGCTGGGTGCTCTTCCCACCCACCGTCGACGGCTACCCCAGCGCTCGGCCCGCCGTCGACCTGTCGCTGCCGTGGCCCGACGAAGGCCAGGCCAGCGCCGAAGTCCAAGGGCTGGGCTCGCTCGGCAGCCGCGGAGACCAGCGGCCGGTGCCGATCGCCAGCGTCACCAAGGTGATGACCGCCCACGTGGTGCTGAAGGACCACCCGCTCGCCGCGGGTGAGACGGGCCCGATGATCACCGTCGACGACCAGGCCGACGCCGAATCGACGTCCCGCGAGGAGTCGACCGTGGCGTTGCGGGCCGGGCGGCAGGTGAGCGAGCGCGACCTGCTGGCCCTGATGCTCGTCCCCTCCGGCAACAACGCCGCCCGGCTGCTCGCCCGCTGGGACGCCGGCAGCCAGGACGCCTTCGTCGGGAAGATGAACCGCGAGGCCGCCGCGCTGGGCATGACGGACACGACCTACACCGGCGCCAGCGGCGTCGAGGACTCGACCACGAGCACCGCCACCGACCAGCTGCGCCTGGCCCGCGAAGTGATGCGCAACGCCGTGATCCGCGACATCGTCGCGACGCCGAGCCTGCGCGTCGACGGCGTGCCCGGCGTCGTCAACACGAACACCCTCCTCGGCCGGGACGGCGTGATCGGGCTGAAGACCGGTTCGTCGACCGCGGCCGGCGGGGCGCTGATGTGGGCGGCGAAGGGCCCGGGCGACGCGCTCATCCTCGGCGTCGTCCTGCACCAGAACCCGGGCGGCAGCCCGGCGCAAGGGTTGCGGGCCGCGCTCGAAAACAGCGAGACGTTGATTTCGGCGATCCAGCGAGAGCTGCCGGCGGCCACCCGATGACCGCGGTGCACTCTCCGGAGCGAGCCACCTGGCGACGCGGCCGAGTGATCGCCGTGTGTTCAGCGCTGACGGCGCTGGTGCTGCTCGCGCACTCCCTGGTGCCGAACTGGCTCGGCAACGCGGGCAGCCTGCTCGAGACGTTCCTGCCGTGGACCGGCTTGCTGGTGCTCCCGCTGCTGGTCGCGGCCCTGGTCCGGCGTTCGGCGCTCGCGCTGGTGTCGCTGCTGCTGCCGGCCCTGGCGTGGGGTGGTTCCTTCGGCGGACGGCTGTTCGACCGGACCGGACCCGGCGGCGACCTCACGATCGTTTCGCACAACGTCAACGACGAGAACCCGGACCCGGCCGGCACCGCCCGCGCCCTGGCCGCGTCCGGCGCGCAGGTGATCGCGTTGGAGGAGCTGAAGAAGCCGGAGATCCCAAAGTACGAGGACGCGCTCGCCGCGCGGTACCCGCACCACTCGGTGCAGGGGACGGTGGGCGTCTGGAGCACGTTCCCGCTGGACGACACGCGGCCGGTGGAGATCATGCCGTGGACGCGGGCGCTGCGGACCACAGTGGACACTCCGCGGGGCCCGGTCGCGGTGTTCGTGGCGCACCTGCCGTCGGTGCGGGTCCGGCTCGACGCTGGCTTCACGGCGAACGGCCGCGACGAAGCGATCGGCCGGCTCGCGAACGCGGTGGCGGCGGAGCGCTCACCCCGCACGGTGCTGGTCGGCGACTTCAACGGCACGGCGGACGACCGGGCGCTGGAGCCGATCACCACGCGGATGCGATCCGCGCAGGAGCAGGCCGGGGACGGCTTCGGCTTCAGCTGGCCGGCCGGCTTGCCGATGGCGCGGATCGACCAGGTTTTCGTGGCGGGCGTCCGGCCGACGGCGTCGTGGACCCTGCCTGCCACGGGGAGCGACCACCTCCCGGTGGCGGCTTCACTCGCCCTCTGAGCCCCCGCTTTGTGCACCTGAACACCGCGCTCAGCCCCCTTCCGGTGAATTCCCCACGACGTCCTCCGCTGGTCGGCGGCACCGCCGAGCACTGAACGCGCGTGACTAGACCGTTACGCGGCCCAGGCTTGACCCCGTCGGTGTTATCGCTAACACTGACTCCTCGCCGTCACCCGTACAGGTGACGCGGACCACTTCGAACCAAACGAAGAACCGTGCGAAAGGGGATGCCGGTGGCCGAACGATCCCGCTCCGGCGGCCCCGTCAGGGTGACCGCCGCCGGCACTCGGCAGCCCAGCCTGACCGACGTCGCGGGTGTGGCGGGCGTGTCCCACATGACCGTCTCCCGGGTGATCAACGGGACCGGCCCGGTGCGCCCCGAAACCCGCGCCCGGGTCCTCGCCGCCATCGAGGAACTGGGCTACCGCCCCAACTCCGCGGCTCGCGCGCTCGTCACCGGGCGGACCGGCACGCTCGGCGTCGTCGCGCTCGAATCCAACCTGTACGGTCCGGCCAGCACGCTCTACGGCATCGAGAACGCCGCCCGCGAAGCCGGGTACGCGATCACGATCTCCAGTGTGAGCCGGCCGGGCCGCTCGTCGATCGCCGACGCGGTGGAGAACCTCCGTCGGCAGGCGGTCGAAGGCATCATCGTCATCGCCCCGCACGTCACCGCGGGCCGCGCCCTCGAAGCCGCGCCCGCGGACTTCCCGGTCGTGGCGGTCGGGGGCGGTGAGGCCGCGCCGGTCCCGGTCATCTCCGTCGACCAGCGCGACGGCGCCCGCCGCGCCACCGAGCACCTCCTGGCGCTGGGGCACCGCACCGTCTGGCACGTCGCCGGGCCGGAGGACTGGCTGGAGGCCCGCGACCGCGAGCTCGGCTGGCGGGAAACGCTGGAACGCCACGGCGCGGGAGTGCCGAGGGTGATCCAGGGCGACTGGAGCTCGCGCTCCGGCTACGAGGCGGGGCGAACCCTCGCCAAGGAACGCGACCTCGACGCCGTCTTCGCCGGCAACGACCAGATGGCGCTCGGCCTGCTCCGCGCGTTCGCCGAGGCCGGCATCTCGGTGCCGCGCGACGTGCGCGTCGCCGGGTTCGACGACGTGCCCGAGGCGGCGTACTTCACGCCGCCGCTCACCACGGTGCGCCAGGACTTCATCGAAGTCGGCCGGCGCACGTTCGGCCTGCTCACCGAGCGGTTGGGTGGGGGCGACCGGCACGCGCGCGCCCTGGTCGTGCCCGAGCTGATCGTGCGCGAAAGCACCGGGCCGCGTTAGCACCGCGAACGCGCCCCGCAGAAGAAGACCAGCTCTGAATGTTAACGCTAACAGAATTGATCACCGTCGATCGAGGAGTGAACGTGCTGAAGAAGCGATGGGCCGCCGCGGCGGCTGCGGCGGCCGGATTGGTGCTGCTCACCGCCTGCGGGAGTGGTGGTTCCTCCGGTGGCTCCGGCGGAGCGATCACGCTCGGGTTCGCCCAGGTGGGCGCCGAGAGCGGGTGGCGGACGGCGAACACGAAGTCGATCCAGGAGTCGGCGAAGACCGCCGGCGTCGAGCTGAAGTTCTCCGACGCGCAGCAGAAGCAGGAGAACCAGATCTCCGCGATCCGCTCCTACATCCAGCAGAAGGTCAAGGTCATCGCCTTCTCGCCGGTGGTGGAGTCCGGCTGGGACACCGTCCTCAAGGAAGCGAAGACGGCCAACATCCCGGTCATCCTCACCGACCGCGCGATCGACTCGCCGGACAAGTCGCTCTACAAGACCTTCCTCGGCTCGGACTTCATCGCCGAGGGCAAGAAGGCGGGGGAGTGGCTGACCAAGGAGTTCGGCAGCGCCACCGGCCAGGTCAACATCGTCGAGCTGCAGGGCACCACGGGCTCGGCCCCGGCGAACGACCGCAAGAAGGGCTTCGCGGACGTCATCGCGGCGGACCCGAAGTACAAGATCGTCGCGTCGCAGACCGGTGAGTTCACCCGCGCCAAGGGCAAGGAGGTCATGGAGGCCTTCCTCAAGTCCCAGCCCAAGATCGACGTCCTCTACGCGCACAACGACGACATGGCGCTCGGCGCCATCGAGGCCATCGAGGCCGCGGGCAAGGTGCCGGGCAAGGACATCAAGATCGTCTCGGTCGACGGCGTCAAGGACGCGCTGACCGCGCTGGCCGACGGCAAGATCAACCACGTCGTCGAGTGCAACCCGCTGCTCGGCCCGCAGCTGATGGACCTGGTGAAGAAGGTCGTCGCGGGCGAGCAGGTCCCGGCCCGCATCGAAACCCAGGAGACCGAGTTCGACCAGGCGTCGGCCAAGGCCGCGCTGCCGCAGCGGCAGTACTGAGAGGCCCGGCGTGTCCACTGAGCTGCTCACCATGTCCGGCATCCGCAAGGAGTTCCCCGGCGTCCTCGCCCTCGACGGCGTCGACTTCCGCCTGTTCGCGGGCGAGGTCCACGCGCTGATGGGGGAGAACGGCGCCGGCAAGTCCACCCTGATCAAGGTGCTGACCGGGGTGTACGGGGTGGACGCGGGCACGATCACCCTCGCCGGGACCGCCGTCGCCTTCGGCGGCCCCGGCGAGGCCCAGCGGGCCGGCGTCAGCACGGTCTACCAGGAGGTCAACCTCTGCCCGAACCTGTCCGTGGCCGAGAACGTCTGCCTCGGGCGGGAACCCCGCCGCTTCGGCCGCATCCAGTGGGGCCCGATGCGGCGGCGGGCCGAAGAGCTCCTCGCCCGCCTCGACGTCCACGTCGACGTCTCGGCCGAGCTGAGCACCTGCTCGATCGCGGTGCAGCAGCTGGTCGCGATCGCCCGCGCGCTCGACGTCGACGCGCGGGTGCTGGTGCTCGACGAGCCGACGTCCAGTTTGGACACCGGCGAGGTCGAGCAGCTGCTGAAGGTCGTCCGGTCCCTGCGCGAGCAGGGCCTGGCGATCCTGTTCGTCTCCCACTTCATCGACCAGGTCTTCGCCGTCGCCGACCGGATGACCGTGCTGCGCAACGGAAAGCTGATCGGCGAGTACCGCACCGCGGACATCACGCCGGTCGACCTCGTCACCAAGATGATCGGCAAGGAGCTCCAGGTCCTCGAAGACCTGGAGGATTCCGGCCCGACCCGCGCCGAGGTCGCGGACGCGCCGGTGCTCCTGTCCGCCGAGGACCTCGGGCGCAAGGGCGGTGTCGAGCCGTTCAGCCTGGACATCCACGCCGGCGAGGTCGTCGGCCTGGCCGGGCTGCTCGGCTCGGGACGTACCGAGCTGGCCCGGCTGCTCTTCGGCGCCGACCACGCCGACAGCGGGTCCGTCCGGGTGGACGGCGAACCCACGAACCTGCGCACCCCGCGTGCCGGGCTCGACCACCGGATCGCGTTCTGCTCCGAGAACCGCAAGACCGAGGGCCTGGTCGAGGAACTGACCGTCCGGGAGAACATCGTGCTGGCGCTCCAAGCCTCACGAGGCTGGGCGCGGCCGCTGTCCCGCCGCCGCCAGGACGAGATCGCCGGCAAGTACGTCAAGGCGCTCGACATCCGCCCGGCCGACCCCGAGGCGTTGGTGGGCAACCTTTCCGGCGGCAACCAGCAGAAGGTGCTGCTGGCTCGCTGGCTCATCACCGAACCGCGGCTGCTCATCCTCGACGAGCCGACCCGCGGCATCGACATCGGCGCCAAGACCGAGATCCAGCGGCTCGTCACGCAGCTTTCGGGCGACGGGATGGCCGTGCTGTTCATCTCCGCCGAGCTGGAGGAGGTCCTGCGGCTGAGCCACCGCGTGGTCGTGCTGCGTGACCGGAAGGTCGTGGCCCAGCGGGACAACCAGGGGCTCACCGCCGACGACATCATGGCCACGATGGCCGAGGGAGCCGTCTCATGACCAAGCACCGGTTGTTCTGGCCCGTGGTGGCGCTGCTCGCGCTGCTGCTGGGCGACCTGATCGCCAGCCCTGCGTTCTTCTCGATCGAAGTACGCGACGGCCACCTCTACGGGAACCTCGTCGACATCCTCAAGAACGGCGCCCCGCTGGTCCTCATCGCGATCGGCATGACGCTGGTCATCGCCACCCGCGGCATCGACCTGTCGGTCGGCGCGGTCGTCGCGATCAGCGGCTCGCTCGCCTGCCTGTGGATCGCCGACCACCCCGACGGCCTGGGCGCGACGCTCGTCGCGGTCGGCCTGGCGCTCGGGTTGTCGCTGGTGCTCGGGGTGTGGAACGGCTGGCTCGTCGCCGCACTCGGCATCCAGCCGATCATCGCCACGCTCATCCTCATGGTCGCCGGCCGCGGCATCGCCCAGCTGATCTCCGGCGGCCAGATCATCACCATCAACTCCGGCCCGTACGAGTGGATCGGCAGCGGGTTCCTCTTCACCCTGCCCAGCGCGATCCTCATCGCCCTCGCGGTGTTCGTGCTCGCCTCGCTCCTGGTCCGCCGCTCCGCGCTCGGCCTGCTCGTCGAGGCCGTCGGCGGCAACCCCGAAGCCAGCCGGCTGGCCGGGCTCCGCTCGGCGCGGCTGACCTGGCTCGTCTACGTCTTCTGCGGGCTGTGCGCGGGCATCGCCGGGTTGATGATCAGCGCGAACGTGCACAGCGCCGACGCCAACCACGCCGGGTTGTTCATCGAGCTCGACGCGATCCTCGCCGTGGTCGTCGGCGGCACCCAGCTGACCGGCGGCCGCTTCTCCCTCGGCGGCGCGGTGATCGGCGCGCTGCTCATCCAGACGCTCACCACCACCGTCTACGCCCTCGGCATCCCGCCCGAGGCGATCATGCTGTTCAAGGCCCTGGTCGTGCTCGCGGTGTGCCTGCTCCAGTCGCCCGCCTTCCGCCGGAAGCTCCGGCGGCGCACCACCCGGCCGGCCTCGCCGGCCCCCGCGTCGGCTCCGGAAAAGGTGGAGGTCACGGCATGACCACGCTCGCCCGCGTCAAGGGCTACCGGCCGCAGCAGCGGCACGTGCCGATCCTGGCGACCATGGCGTTGCTGATCGCCGCCTACATCTTCGGCGCGGCCCAGTACGACGCCTTCGGCTCCGGGCAGGTCGTGCTCGACCTGTTCATCAACAACGCCTTCCTGCTCGTGGTGGCGGTCGGGATGACGTTCGTGATCCTCACCGGCGGCATCGACCTGTCCGTCGGCTCGGTCGTCGCACTGTCCACAGTGGTCTCCGGCGACCTGATGCAGAAGCACGGCTGGTCCGCGTACGCGGCCATCGTGGTGGTCCTGGTGATCGGCGCGCTGCTCGGCGCCGGGATGGGTGCGCTCATCCACTTCTTCGAGATCCAGCCGTTCATCGCCACCCTGATCGGGATGTTCTTCGCTCGCGGCCTCTGCTACACGATCAGCACCGAGGCGTACTCGATCGACAACCCGACGATCGCCACCCTCGCCCAGACGCAGATCCCGTTGGGCGGCGAGCTGCACATCTCGATCAGTGTCGTCGTCGCGCTGATCGTCGTCCTCGCGGCGGTGTACGTCCTGGCCTTCACGCGGTTCGGGCGCACGGTCTACTCGATCGGCGGCAACGCGCAGTCCGCGATGCTGATGGGCCTCAAGACCGGCCGCACCAAGATCGCCGTGTACACGATCAGCGGGTTCTGCTCGGCCCTCGGCGGCCTGCTTCTCGTGCTGTACAAGTCTTCCGGCGACCCGCTCAACGGCGTCGGCCTGGAGCTGACCGCGATCGCCGCGGTGGTCATCGGCGGCACCATCCTCACCGGCGGCTCCGGCTACGTGCTGGGCACCGTGCTCGGGATCATGGTGCTGGGCATCATCCAGACGCTGATCACCTTCGACGGCACCCTCAACTCCTGGTGGACCTCGATCATCACCGGAGCCCTCCTGTTCGTCTTCATCGTCCTGCAGCGCCTCGTCACCCGAGGGAGCCACCGATGATCCGGCGCGTCCTGGCCGTGCTCGCGGCCCTGACCCTGTTCTCCGCCCTGCCCGCGACAGCCGTCGCGGCCGAGCCCGCTTCGGCGCTCGCCGGGCACTGGACGTTCGACGAAGGCAGCGGCACGACTGCCGCCGACAGCGCGGGTGACCACCCCGCGACGCTCGGCTCCGGCGCGGGCTGGGGCCCCGGCATCCGCGGCGGCGCCCTGACCACCGACGGCACGAGCGGGTTCGCCGACGCCGGCGCACCCGTGCTCGACACCACCAAGAGCTTCTCCGTCAGCAGCTGGGTCAAGCTCGACAAGACGTCGGGCTACCAGACGTTCGTGAGCATCGACGGGACCCAGGTCAGCAACTTTTTCCTGCAGTTCCGCGACGATTCGCGCCGGTTCGCCTTCACCCGCCTCGCCGGGGACGCGCCCGCCGACGGCGTCGTCGCGTCGGCGAACTTCGATCCCGTCGCGGGCCAGTGGTACCAGCTGACCGGCGTGTTCGACGCCACCGCGTCGACCCTGGCCCTGTACGTGGACGGCACCCGCCAGGCCACCGTGGCCGCGCCCGCCGGCTGGGCCGGCACTGGACACCTGGTGATCGGCCGCGGCAAGTACGGCGGCAACCCGGTGGACTACGTCGACGGCTCGATCGACGACGTCCGCGCCTACAGCGGCGCTCTGACCGGAGCCGACGCCGCCCGCCTGGCCATCGCCGGGCACTGGACCCTCGACGAAGGCACCGGCACCACCGCGGCCGACGACTCCCTCGACGCCCGCGCCGCCACCCTGACCGGCGGCACCACCTGGGGAGACGGCGTCGTCGGCCCGCACGGCGCGGTCTTCAACGGCACCGACGCCGCCATCGACGCCCCGGCCCCGGTGATCGACACCGCGCAGAGCTTCTCGGTGTCCGCGTGGGTCAAGCCGACGGCGGCCACCGGCTTCCGGACCGCGGTGAGCGTCGACGGCGCGTCGATCAGCGGCTTCTACCTCCAGCGCGCCGGGGACGGCCGCTTCGCCTTCACCCGACGCGCGGCCGACGGCGACACGGCGTCGTCCGCGGCGGTCTCGACGCTGCCCGCGCAGGCCGACCAGTGGCAGCACCTCGTCGGCGTCTACAACCGGGCGGCGGGGACGCTTTCGCTGTACGTCAACGGAACCCTGCAGCAGAGCGTGCCGTTCACCACGCCGTGGACCGCCACCGGGCACCTGGAGATCGGACGCGGCAAGTGGGCCGGCAGCCCGGCCGACTGGTTCGCCGGCGGCATCGACGACGTCCGCGCCTACCCGACGCCGCTGACCGCGTCCGCCGTCGCCGCGCTGGCCGCGAGTGGTTCGTGGCACTTCGACGAGGGCACCGGCGCGGTCGCGCACGACTCTTCGGCCAACGCAGCCGACGGCACCCTTCGCGGAGCGACTTGGACCGCGGGCGCGGCGGGCAAGGCCGTCCAGCTGGACGGCAGGTCCACTGTGGACATGGGTACCTCGCCCGCGTTCGACGCCGGAACGGGTTCGCTCTCGCTGGCTGCCTGGTTCCGCACCACCGCGGACGGCACCCTCGTCGACCACGGCGACGGCTACGCCCTCGGGGTGACCGGCGGCAAGCTCACCGCCCGCGTCGGCACCCTCCAGGTGACCACCACCGGGGGAGGGCTCGCCGACGGCAACTGGCACCACGCCGCGTTGGTCCTCGACCGCGCGTCGCAGCGGCTCACCGTCTACGCCGACGGTGACGCGGCGGCCGTCATCAACACCTGCGGAACCTGCCCGGCGTCCGGCACCGCCGCTCCGCTGACGGTCGGCGCCGGGTTCACCGGCGCGATCGACGAACTCGAACTGCGCCGCTTCCCGCTCACCGCGGCCCAGATCGGCACGCTCGCGGGTGCCAACCAGCTCGCCGTGGACGCCAACGTCGTCCGCGCCAACACCCGCCCGACCACCTACGGCTCGATCCTCGAGGACATCAGCCACTCCGTCGAAGGCGGGCTCTACGCCGAACTCGTCCGCAACCGGACCTTCAAGGAGGCCTACCAGCGCGGCAGCGGCACCGGTGACACGCCGGTCCCGTACTGGTCGCTGCTCACCTCGGCCGGCGCCACCGGCACGTATGCGATCGACACCGCGACCCCGCTCAACACCGCCCTCGACCGGTCGCTGAAGCTGCACGCCGACGCGGTCCCGGCCGGCGGGCGGGTGGCCGCGGCCAACGTCGGCTACTACGGCGTCGCCGCGAAGCCGTCCACAAAGTACACGGGCAGTTTCTTCGCCCGCGGAAGCTGGACCGGCGCGGTCCGGGTCAGCCTGGAGAAGCCGGACGGCACGGTGCTGGCGAGCAAGGACCTCGCGGCGCCGGGTGCCGCGTGGGCGCAGCAGACGTTCAGCTTCACCACGCCGTCGACGATCACGACGTCCACCGACAACCGGATCGTCGTCTCATTGGTGAACAAGACCAAGAAGGCCCTCGCCGGGGACGCCTGGTTCCAGCAGGTCTCGCTGTTCCCGCCGACGTTCAAGAACCACGGCGTCCGGCTCGACCTCGGGCAGAAGCTCGCCGCGATGAAGCTCGGCCTCTTCCGCGTCCCGGGCGGCAACTACCTCGAAGGCAACACCGTCGACACCCGGTTCGCCTGGAAGAACACCATCGGCAAGCCGGAGGAGCGGCCGGGACACCAGAACACGGCGTGGGGCTACTGGTCCACCGACGGCTTCGGCATCCTCGACTACCTCAAGCTCTCCGAGGACATCGGCGCCCAGCCGCTCCTGGCGTTGTTCGCCGGCTACACGCTCAACGGCCGGCACGTCAGCCAGGCCGACTACCCGCAGTACGTCCAGGAAGCCCTCGACGAGATCGAGTACGCCATCGGCGACGCCTCGACGACGTGGGGCGCGAAGCGGATCGCCGATGGGCACCCGGCGCCGTTCGACCTCCACTACGTCGAGGTCGGCAACGAGGACTGGTTCGACGGTTCGGGTAGCTACGCCTGGCGCTACACGGACATGTACAACGCCATCAAGGCCAAGTACCCGCAGCTGACGGTCATCGCGACCACCGGCGGTCTGCAGGGCGGGGCCGCGTCGAGCACCTCGACCGGGGTGCGCCCGGACGCCGCGGACGACCACTACTACCAGTCGCCGCAGTGGTTCACCGACAACTCGACCCGCTACGACACCGCGGACCGCTCCGGCCCGGACATCCTCGTCGGCGAATACGGCGCCCAGGACGGCCGGCCCACCGGCACCCTGGCCGCCGCCATCGGCGAAGCCGCGTTCCTCACCGGGCTGGAACGCAACAGCGACGTCGTCATCGGCTCGATGTACGCGCCGGTGCTGGTGCAGGAGAACCAGTCCAACTGGCCGGTCAACCTGATCGGCTTCGACGCCGCGAGCAGCTACGCCTCGCCGTCGTACTGGGTGCAGCAGATGTTCTCCAGCACGCTCGGCAAGCAGATCGTGACCAGCCGCCTGAACCAGGGCAGCCCGCTGCGGCAGGTGGTGAACGTGACCACCAAGGGCGGGAAGAAGACGTTCACGGTCAAGCTCGTCAACCCGACCGGCCAGGTCCAGACCGCGCGGCTGGCGCTCACCGGCGTCACCGCGGTCGACGGGACCGGGACGCTCACCACGCTCACCGGCGACCCGGCGGGGCGCAACAGCCTCGCCGCGCCGACCGCGATCGTGCCGCAGACCAGGGAGATCACCGGCCTGGCGGCGACGTCGAAGCTGACGTTGCCCGCCAGCTCCGTGACCACCCTGGTCCTGACCGGCCGCTGAACAACACCAGGAGAGAGGACACCGTGGGAGAACCACTTACCGTCGGCGTCGACTTCGGCACGCTGTCAGGCCGTGCGGTGGTCGTGCGCGTGGCGGATGGCGCCGAGCTGGGCAGCGCGGTCTTCGAGTACCCGCACGGCGTGCTCGACGAGACGCTGCCCGCGACGGGCCGCGCGCTGCCGCCGGACTGGGCGCTGCAGGTGCCCGCGGACTACGTCGGAGTGCTCCGCACCGCCGTCCCGGCCGCGCTCACCGCCGCGGGGGCGGACCCGGCCGACGTCATCGGCATCGCGACCGACTTCACCGCGTGCACGATGGTGCCGACCACCGCGGACGGCACCCCGCTGTGCGAGCTGCCGGAGTTCGCCGGCGACCCGCACGCGTACGTCAAGCTGTGGAAGCACCACTCGGCCCAGCCGCAGGCGGACCGCGTCAACGAGCTGGCCCGCACCCGCGGTGAGAAGTGGCTGCCGCGCTACGGCGGGCTGATCTCCTCGGAATGGGAGTTCGCGAAGGCGCTTCAGCTGTTCGAAGAGGCACCCGAGATCTACGCCGCGATGCGGCACTGGGTCGAGGCGGCCGACTGGATCGTCTGGCAGCTGACCGGCGTGTACGTCCGCAACGCGTGCACGGCCGGGTACAAGGGCATCCTGCAGGACGGCCAGTACCCGAGCCGCGACTTCCTCCACGAGCTGGCGCCGGGCTTCGAATCCTTCGTGGCCGACAAGCTCGAACACCCCCTCGGCCAGCTGGGCGCGCGCGCCGGTTCGCTGTCCGCCGAAGCCGCGGGATGGACCGGCCTGCCCGAGGGCATCGCCGTCGCCGTCGGCAACGTCGACGCCCACGTCACCGCGCCCGCCGCGAACGCCGTCGAGCCCGGCCAGATGGTCGCGATCATGGGCACCTCGACCTGCCACGTCATGAACGGCGCCGAGCTGCACGAGGTCCCCGGCATGTGCGGGGTCGTCGACGGCGGGATCGTCGCCGGGCTCTGGGGCTACGAAGCCGGGCAGAGCGGCGTCGGCGACATCTTCGGCTGGTTCGCCGAGCACTTCGCGGACGTCGGCCACGAGCAGCTCACCCGGCTCGCCGCCCAGCAGGAGATCGGCGAGCACGGGCTCGTGGCGTTGGACTGGCACAGCGGCAACCGCTCGGTGCTCGTCGACCACGAGCTGTCCGGCGTCATCGTCGGCCAGACTCTCGCCACCCGGGCCGAGGACGTCTACCGCGCCCTGCTGGAAGCCACGGCGTTCGGCACGCGCAAGATCATCGAGACGTTCGACGCCGCCGGCGTGCCGGTCACCGAGCTGATCATCGCCGGCGGGCTGGTGAAGAACGCGCTGCTCATGCAGATCTACGCCGACGTCACCAACCTCCCGCTGTCGGTCATCGGCTCCGACCAGGGCCCCGCGCTGGGCTCGGCCATCCACGCGGCCGTCGCCGCCGGGGCCTACCCGGACATCCGCGCCGCCGCCGCGGCCATGGGCTCGGTCCAGCGGGCGGTCTACCAGCCGGTGCCCGCCCACGTCGTCGCCTACGACGAGCTGTACGCCGAATACACGACGTTGCACGACTACTTCGGCCGTGGCGGCAACGATGTCATGCACCGCTTGGCCGCTCGCCGCCGCGCCGTTTCGAAAGCAGTCGCGAAGGGACGGTCCTGATGTCACTGACCGACGAAATCCTCGACACCGTCGCGGAACTGCGCGAGACCGTGGCGAACCTGCACGGCGAGCTGACCCGCAACGCCCTGGTCATCTGGACCGCGGGCAACGTCTCCGCGCGGGTGCCCGGGCGCGAGCTGATGGTCATCAAGCCCTCGGGCGTCTCCTACGACGACCTCTCCGCCGACACCATGGTCGTCACCGACCTGCACGGTGAGCTGGTCCACGGCGAACTCGCGCCGTCTTCGGACACCGCCGCCCACGCCTACGTCTACCGGCACCTGCCCGAGATCGGCGGCGTCGTCCACACGCATTCGACGTACGCCACGGCGTGGGCCGCCCGCGGCGAGCCGATCCCGTGCGTGCTCACCATGATCGCCGACGAGTTCGGCGGTCCGGTGCCGGTCGGGCCGTTCGCCCTGATCGGGGACGACTCCATCGGCCGCGGCATCGTCGAAACGCTGCGCGCGAGCCGGTCGCCGGCCGTGCTGATGCGCAACCACGGCCCGTTCACCGTCGGCCGCACCGCCCGCGACGCGGTCAAGGCCGCCGTGATGGTCGAGGACGTCGCCCGCACCGTCCACAAGGCCTTCGAGCTGGGTACGCCCGAACCCCTGCCGCCCGAGGACGTCGACCGGCTCTACGCCAGGTACCAGAACGTCTACGGCCAGCACTGATTTCAAGGAGAACGATGACCCGCGCGTCGAAACCCCAGCTCTGGTTCCTCACCGGGAGCCAGGCCCTCTACGGCGAGGAGACCCTCGAACAGGTCGCCGGCCAGTCCCTGCGGATCCAGCAGCTCCTGGCCGCCTCCGGTGGACTCCCCGCCGAGATCGTCGGCAAGCCGGTGCTGACCGAGGCGTCTTCGATCCGCCGCGTGCTGCAGGAGGCCAACGCCGACGCCGCGTGCGTCGGCGTGATCGCGTGGATGCACACCTTCTCGCCCGCCAAGATGTGGATCACCGGGCTGGACGCGCTGCGCAAGCCGCTACTGCACCTGCACACCCAGCTCAACGAAGCCCTGCCGTGGTCGACCATCGACATGGACTTCATGAACCTCAACCAGGCCGCGCACGGCGACCGCGAGTTCGGGTTCATCCAGACCCGCCTCGGCGTGCCGCGCAAGACCGTCGCCGGGCACGTCGGCGACCCGGCCGTCGTCGCGCGGATCGACGCGTGGGCCCGGGCCGCCATCGGCGCCGACCACCTGCGCAACCTGCGGCTGGCCCGGTTCGGCGACAACATGCGTGACGTCGCCGTCACCGAGGGGGACAAGGTCGAGGCCGAGCTGCGGTTCGGCGTTTCGGTCAACACCTACGGCGTGAACGAACTGGTGGAACAGGTCGACGCAGTGTCCGATGTGGACGCTCTGGTCGCGCAGTACGCCGAGGACTACGACGTCGTCCCGGAGCTGGCGGCCGGGGGAGCGCGGCACGAGTCCCTCCAGTACGCGGCGAAGATCGAAGCCGGGCTGCGCAGGTTCCTCACCGACGGTGGTTTCGGTGCGTTCACCACGAACTTCGAAGACCTCGGCGGCCTGCGCCAGCTGCCCGGGCTCGCGGTCCAGCGGCTGATGGCCGACGGCTACGGCTTCGGCGGCGAGGGCGACTGGAAGACGTCCGCGCTGCTCGCCGCGGTCAAGGCGATGGGTGTCGGGCTCGAGCGCGGCACGTCGTTCATGGAGGACTACACCTACCACTTCGGGCCGGGCACGCCGAAGATCCTCGGCGCCCACATGCTGGAGGTCTGCCCGAGCATCGCGGCCGCGAAGCCGTCGTGCGAGATCCACGCGCTGGGCATCGGCGGCCGCGAGGACCCGGTCCGGCTCGTGTTCGACGCCCAGCCCGGTCCCGGCGTCACCCTCGGCCTGGTCGACCTCGGCGACCGGTTCCGCCTGGTGGCCAACGAGATCGAGGTCGTCGCGCCGGACGAGCCGCTGCCGAACCTGCCGGTGGCGCGCGCGGTCTGGGAGCCGGCCCCCTCGCTGTCGACGTCGGCCGAGTCGTGGATCACCGCGGGCGGCCCGCACCACACCGTGCTCACCCAGGCCGTGGGCACCGAAACCCTTCGCGACTTCGCGAACCTGCTCGGCGTCGAGCTGCTGGTGATCGACAAGAACACCACGCCGCACGAGTTCGCCGACCGCATCCGCTGGAACCAGGCGTACCACCGGCTCGCCCAGGGTTTCTGACACCGGCTTCTGAGAAAGGAAGAAAGAACAATGAAGTTCACCAGAGGAATCGCGGCGCTCGCGGCCGCGGGACTCGCGTTGACGCTGTCGGCGTGCGGTTCGAGCGAGAAGACGGCGGACCAGGCCGCCGCGTCGAGCGCCAGTGCGGCCGGCGGCCTGGTCGGCGTCACCATGCCGACCAAGTCGTCGGAGCGCTGGATCCACGACGGCGACAACATCAAGTCGGCGCTGGAGAAACTCGGGTACAAGGTCGACCTGCAGTACGCCGAGAACGACATCCCCACCCAGGTGAACCAGATCGAGAACCAGATCACCAAGGGCGCCAAGCTCCTGGTCATCGCCTCGATCGACGGCACCGCCATCACCACCCAGCTGCAGGAGGCGGCCGACCGAAAGATCCCGGTCATCGCCTACGACCGGCTGATCCGCAACTCGCCCAACGTCGACTACTACGCCACCTTCGACAACTTCAAGGTCGGCGTCGAGCAGGCGAACTCGCTGGTCAAGGGCCTCGGTGACGGCGCCGGTCCGTTCAACGTCGAGCTGTTCGCCGGTTCGCCCGACGACAACAACGCCACCTTCTTCTTCAACGGCGCGATGTCCGTGCTCAAGCCCCTGATGGACAGCGGCAAGCTGGTCGTCAAGAGCGGGCAGACCGACTTCGCCCGCGCGGCCATCCTGCGCTGGGACCCGGCCACCGCGCAGCGGCGCATGGAGGACCTGCTCACCAAGACCTACACCGGCGGTGCCAAGGTTGCTGGCGTGCTCTCGCCGTACGACGGCCTGTCGATCGGCATCCTCTCGGCGCTGAAGAGCAACGGCTACGGCACCGCCGGCCAGCCGTACCCGATCGTCACCGGCCAGGACGCCGAGGTCGCCTCGGTCAAGTCCATCATCGCCGGCGAGCAGTACTCGACGATCTTCAAGGACACCCGCATCCTCGCCGACACCACGGTGAAGATGGCCGACGCGGTGCTCAAGGGCGGCAAGCCCGAGGTCAACAACACCAAGGACTACGACAACGGCAAGAAGGTCGTCCCGTCCTACCTCCTGCAGCCGGTCACCGTGGACAAGGCCAACTACCAGAAGGAACTGGTCGACTCCGGCTACTACACGGCAGGTCAGCTGAAATGACCGAACTGCTCGGCATGCGCGGGATCACCAAGACCTTCCCCGGGGTCAAGGCGCTGTCGGACGTCACGCTTTCCGTGCGCCGCGGGGAGATCCACGCGATCTGCGGGGAGAACGGCGCCGGGAAGTCCACCCTGATGAAGGTGCTCTCGGGCGTCTACCCGCACGGGAGCTACGACGGCGAGATCACCTTCGACGGGGACCGGTGCGAGTTCGGGTCGGTGCGCGACAGCGAACGGCGCGGGATCGTGATCATTCACCAGGAGCTCGCGCTGTGCGGTCAGTTGTCGATCGCGGAGAACATCTTCCTCGGCAACGAACAGGGCAAGCGGGGCTGGATCGACTGGAACCGCACCAACCACGAGGCCGGCGCGCTGCTCAAGCGCGTCGGCCTCGCCGAAAACGCCACGAGGGCGGTGCAGGAGCTCGGTGTCGGCAAGCAGCAGCTGGTCGAGATCGCCAAGGCGCTGTCCAAGGAGGTCCGGCTGCTGATCCTCGACGAGCCCACCGCGGCGCTCAACGACGAGGACTCGGCGCACCTGCTGGACCTGCTGCGCGGGCTGCGTGACGAGGGTGTCACCTGCGTGATCATCTCGCACAAGCTCGGCGAGGTGACCGCGATCGCCGACACCGTCACGATCCTGCGGGACGGCAAGACGATCGAGACGCTGGACGCGGCCGGGCTCACCGAGGAACGGATCATCACCGGCATGGTCGGGCGCGACCTCGAGCACCGGTTCCCGCCCCGGGAGCCGGACATCGGGGAAGAGGTGCTGCGGATCGAGGACTGGACGGTCTACAGCCCCGACCAGCCCGACTGGCTGGTCGTCGACCGCGCGTCGCTTTCGCTGCGGCGCGGGGAGATCGTCGGCCTCGCGGGGCTGATGGGCGCGGGCCGCACCGAGCTCGCGATGAGCGTGTTCGGCCGGTCCTACGGCAAGCACATCTCGGGCCGGATCATCAAGCACGGGAAGGAGATCGACGTCCGGTCGGTGCGGGACGCCGTCCGCCACGGCATCGCCTACGCCACCGAAGACCGGAAGCGCTACGGGCTGAACCTGATCGAGGACATCCAGCGCAACGTGTCCGCGGCCGGGCTCGGCAAGCTGGCGAAGCGGGGGTGGGTGAACGAGCACGCCGAGCACGAAACGGCCGCCCGCTACCACCGTGACCTGCGGATCAAGGCGCCGTCGGTGCGCAGCGTGACCGGGAAGCTCTCCGGCGGCAACCAGCAGAAGGTCGTGCTGGCCAAGTGGATCTTCACCGACCCGGACGTGCTGATCCTCGACGAGCCGACCCGCGGCATCGACGTCGGCGCGAAGTTCGAGATCTACACGATCATCAACTCCCTCGCCGCGCAGGGGAAGGCCGTGCTGGTCATCTCCTCCGAGCTGCCGGAGCTGCTCGGGCTCTGCGACCGGATCTACGCGTTGTCGGCGGGGCGGATCACCGGCGAGGCGACCCGCGAAGAAGCCACTCAGGAACTGCTCATGCAGTACATGACCAAGGAACGGGAATGACCACGACCGAAGCGCGGCCCGCCGCGCCCCCGGCCGAGCGCTCCGCCCGGCGGATCTCGATCAACCCGCGCCAGAGCGGCATCTACGTCGCGTTCGCGCTGATCGTGGTGCTGTTCGAGGTGCTCACCGGCGGCGCGCTGCTGGAACCGCAGAACATCTCCAACATCATCGTGCAGAACAGCTACGTGCTGATCCTCGCGATCGGGATGATCCTGGTGATCATCTCCGGCCACATCGACCTGTCCGCCGGGTCGGTGGTCGCGATGACCGGCGCGGTGTCGGCCGTGCTGATGGTGAACTGGCAGCTGCCCTGGTTCTGGGCGGTGCTGATCACCCTCGTCGTCGGCGCGGTGATCGGCGCGTGGCAGGGCTATTGGGTGGCCTACTTCGGGATCCCGGCGTTCATCGTGACGCTGGCCGGCATGCTGGCGTTCCGGGCGCTGACGTTGACGGTCCTGGGCAACCAGGGCATCGGCCCGTTCCCGGACGCGATCCGCACGCTGTCCAACGGCTTCACCGACGGCTACCTCGGCAACATCGGCCTCGGGCCGCTGGGGGGCGCCGACCTGGTGTCGCTGCTGGCGGGGGTCGCGGCGGTGGCCGGGATCGCGTTCACGCAGTGGCGCAAGCGCTCGGCGCGGCTGGGCTACGGCCAGGACGTCGACCCGTTCCCGATGTTCGTGCTGAAGATCGTCGGGATCGCGGTGCTGGTGCTCGCGTTGGTGGTGCAGCTCGCGCGGTTCAAGAACCTGCCGTGGGTGCTGATCCTGCTGACGGTGCTGGTGCTGGGTTATTCGCTGGTGGCCGGGAAGTCGGTGTTCGGCCGGCACATCTACGCCGTCGGCGGCAACCTGCAGGCCGCGACGCTCTCGGGTGTCAAGGTCAAGTCGGTGACGTTCTGGATCTTCGTCAACATGGGCGTGCTGGCGGCGCTGGCCGGGATCATCTTCGCGGGCCGGCTCAACCAGGCGGGCCCGACGGCGGGCGTCAACTTCGAGCTGGACGCGATCGCGGCGGCGTTCATCGGCGGCGCGGCCGTCCAGGGTGGCGTCGGCAAGGTGGTCGGCGCGATCACCGGCGGCCTGATCATGGCGGTGATCAACAACGGCATGTCCCTGATCGGCGCCCCGAGCGAGCGGGTGATGCTGGTGAAGGGCGTGGTCCTGCTGGCGGCGGTGGCATACGACATCTGGACCAAACGCCGCGCAGCTTCCTGACCCGGGTCCGCGTGAAGGCCACCTCGGGCAGCAACTCCCGAGGTGGCCCCCACCGTGATGCCTCCCCAATCACGCGTGATGCCCTTCCAAACACGCGAGATGCCCCTCCAATCACACGAGATCCCCCTCTGATCACGCGAGTTCCGCTTCGGATCACGCGAGTCCCGGGCTCGATCACACCGGTGACGGGTTCGCTCGTGTTTGGAAAGGCATCAGGTGTGATCAGAGGGGCATCACACGTGATTGGAGGGGCATCAGGAGGGCCGCGCCGAGGCGCGGCCCTCGTCGGTCACTGGGAACAGCGTTTGCCGCGGTTGATGCAGTTGACCGCCTGGTTCATCAGCCGCTGGCCCATGACGTTCGCGAAGTCGTCGTGGTCCGAACGCGGGTTGTGGCTCTCCTGGGGGAACGCGTCCACTTTGTACTGGCCCTTGACCTGGATGTCGTGGGGGATGTCGTAGACCAGCTTGATCACCAGCTGCGGCACGTTCTTGAACCCCTGCGGGCACTTGCCCTGCTGGTCGGCGAACACGATGTGCGTGCGGTGGTTGGCGCTGTCGATGTTCTTGCCGTCCCAGCAGTTCGGGAACGCGTGGATCCGCTCCACCCTGCTGTTGGCGGGGCAGATCGGGTAGTGGTCGGTGAGCCGGTCTTCGAAGCCGGTGCACGTCCAGCTGGGCCGGGCGTTGGCCGGGCCGTTGGTGCTCTGCTTGGCGTCGCCGTAGAGGATGCGAAGGAACTGCGGCATCGCGACGACCTTGTTCGCGCCGCCGCTGGTGAACGTGATCGTCGCCGAGCGGACGCGCTGGATCTCGCCGTCGTTGCCGGCCACTTCGTTCTGGTCGTTGACGCCCGGCAGCTCGGCCGGCTGCCCGGTGCTGTTCTGGCCGCCGTTGTCGAGGCCGCCCTGGCCGTTCTGCTTGAGCACGCACGCGGCGAGCCCGCCGAGGTTCGTCGGCTTGGCCGCCCGGCGGCCGATCGCGATGGCGATCCGGTCGATCGTCGCGGCGCGCTTGTCCTTGAGCGGGCCGACGACCGCGTTCTGGATGTCCTGCGGCGTCTTCAGATCGCCCTTCGCGATCCGCGCGTTCGCCTCGTCGATCTGCTGGTCGAGCAGGTCGAGGTTGCGGTTCACCTCGTCCATCGCCTGGTCCGGGACGTCGGGGAGCTTGCTCGCGACGTCCGGGCAGTCGACCTGGGCGCTCGCCTTGTCCTTCGCGCTGCCGGCGCGGTCGGGTTGCGTGGCCGGCGGGTTCTCGTCCTCTTCGCCGGTGTCGATGCGCACGACCGGCCAGAAGTAGGCGGACTTGTCGCCGTTCTTGCAGGTGGTCCCGGCCTTGGCCAGGCTCTTGTTGTTCGAGTCGGCGTTCGTCGAGAGGTTGCCGACGTAGTCGTGCAGGTGCTGGGCGCCGTTCTTGATCCCCGGCTGGGCGATGAAGTTGTCCGGGTTGAAGTGCTGGTTCTCGTTGCGCCCGCAGTCCACGGTGAACGTGCCGCGTGCGCCCTTCTGCTGGAGCGCCTTGTTCACGTTAACACCGGCCGGCACCTTCGCGATGTCGAGGAAGAACGACGCGTCGGCGGGGTCGGCGCTCGCCTCGCCGGTGCGCCCGGCCGTGGTCGCGACGACGATGCCGCCGACCGCGAGCGCGAGGGCGAGACCGCCGGTCGCGATCTTGGTGCGGCGGGTGATGCGATGTCTGCCCGTGGCGGGAGGAGTTTTCCGGGGCATGGGTCACCTTCTTCGGTTGTCCGGGCACGACGAAGAAAGCCGTGTGCCCGGTCGGGGACGCGCGGAACCCGGGGGCTGGTTCCGGCACTGGCAGGCACGGCCGCGAAATCGAGCCGGTTCAGCGCGTTACCGTTTCGTTATTTATGGAAGATGAAGAAAGTTCACGTCCGGTCGTGTGATCGTTAACATCCACCGCATGACCGCCGACGACGCAGGTCCACTCCGCCCGGGCACGTTGGGTGTCCTCACCACCGGAACCGAGGCATCGGGCCCGGTGTTGCACGGCCTCCGCGCGGCGGCCCGGGAACTCGGGTACGCCGTGACGGTGTTCAGCGTGCCGGGCCGTCGCGCCGCGGTGCCGGTGGCGCCGGGGATGGCGGGTCTCGTCGTGCTCGACCCGCGCCTCGTCGCGGAACTGCCCGCCACGGGTGTTCCCGTCGTCGCGGCGGCCTCGGCGGACCAGCGCGAAGGCGCCCGGCGGGCGACCGAGCACCTGCTGGAGATCGGCCACCCGACGGTCTGGCACCTCGGCGGCCCGGAGGAGGGCCCGATCGCCCGCGCCCGCGAGCACGGTTGGCGCGAAACGCTCGAACGCCACGGCGCGGTGGTCCCCCCGGTGGTCCGCGGCGACTGGTCGGCCCGTTCCGGCTACCGCGCCGGGCAGTCCCTGGCGGTGGAATCGGGGGTGTGCGCGGTGTTCGCGGCCAACGACCAGATGGCACTGGGCCTGCTGGCGGCCTTCGCGGAGGCGGGCATGCGAGTCCCCCGGGACGCCCACGTGGTGGGCTTCGACGACATCCCCGAGGCGGCGTACTTCGCCCCACCGCTGACGACGGTCCGCCAGGACTTCGTGGCGGCGGGCCGCCGGACGCTGGCGGCGCTGGCCGCGCACATCGACGGTGTGGTCCCGCCGGCTCGTGGGGCGGTGGAGGTTCAGCTGGTGGTGCGGGAGAGCAGCCGGCCGACGCGGTTGTGACCGCTTAGTCGCGCAGCCGGTCGCGGAGTTCGCGGATGTGGTCCGGTTTGTGGCAGCCTCGCGCCAGCTGAGCAGCTGGCGGCGGGCCGCCGGACACTGGCGGCGCTGGCCGCGCACATCGACGGTGTGGTCCCGCCGGCTGGTGGGGCGGTGGAGGTTCAGCTGGTGGTGCGGGAGAGCAGCCGGCCGACGCGGTTGTGACCGCTCAGAGGCGCAGCCGGTCGCCGAGTTCGCGGATGTGGTCCGGTTCGCCGCAACCGCGCTCCAGCTGGCGGCGGCGCTCGGCCACGAACGCCCGGCCCAGGCCGGTCCGGTCCGATGTGGACATCGTGCGGCGCAGGTCGTTGAGCAGGCCGCGTTCCTCCGTGCGGACGTGGGCGTCCACCACGCTCTCCAAGCGCAGCAACGCCTTCTCGAAGTCCTCGGCCTCCAGGACCGCCAAGAGCTCGTCAGCGAAGGGGGAGCCGGGGGAGTCGGGGCGGACGATGCGCTCGGTCGCCGTTGCGTGGGCCGTCAGCAGGGCTGCCAGCTCTGCCACCAGGGCCGGGCGGTCCGCCTCCGTGTTGCGCAGGTCGCGCAGGAGCTGCTCGAACCGGCGGTGGTCGGCCAGCAGCACCTCGACCAGGTCCGACCCCGGCGCGACCGCCGCCGGGCCCGGGCGCATCCAGCCGAACGTCAGCTCCACCGCCTGGCGCCAGTGCCCGTACTCGGAGTCACGGCGGGCCGGGTCCATCGACGGCAGCCACTGGCCGGCCCGGTGCCAGTTGCGCCGCAACCCCTCCAGGTCCGGCCAGTACCCCACCGACAGCCCGGCCGCGTAAGCCGCGCCGAGTGACACCGTCTCCGCCACCATCGGGCGCACCACCGGCACGTCGAGGACGTCCGCGACGAACTGCATCAGCAGGTTGTCCGCGGTCATCCCGCCGTCGACCTTCAACGTCTTCAGGGCCAGGCCGGAGTCCGCGTTCATCGCGTCGACGACCTCGCGCGTCTGCCAGCCCGTCGCTTCCAGCACCGCCCGGGCCAGGTGCCCCTTGGTGATGTACGACGTCAGCCCGGCGATCACGCCGCGTGCTTCGCTGTGCCAGTGCGGCGCGAACAACCCCGAGAACGCCGGGACGATGTAGCAGCCGCCGTTGTCCTCGACCGTCCTCGCCAGCGTCTCGATCTCGGGGGCGCTGCCGATCAGCTCGAGGCCGTCGCGGAACCACTGCACCAGCGACCCGGTGACGGCGATCGAGCCTTCGAGGGCGTACACCGCCGGCTCGTCGCCGATCTTGAACCCGACGGTGGTGAGCATGCCGTGGGTCGACAGCACCGGCGTGGAGCCCGTGTTGAGCAGCAGGAAGCTGCCGGTGCCGTACGTGCACTTCGCCTCCCCGGGCGCGAAGCACGTCTGGCCGAACAGCGCCGCCTGCTGGTCACCGAGGGCCGCCGCGATGCGGATGCCGGGCACCACCCGCGACGTCGTCCCGTACACCTCCGTCGACGAGCGGATCTCCGGCAGCATCGCGCGCGGGACGTCGAAGAAGTCGAGCAGCTCGTCGTCCCACGACAGCGTGCGCAGGTTCATCAGCATGGTGCGCGAGGCGTTGGTGACGTCGGTGACGTGCACGCCGCCCTCGGCGCCGCCGGTGAGGTTCCAGATCAGCCAGCTCTCCATGGTGCCGAAGAGCACGTCGCCGCGCTCGGCGCGCTCACGCAGGCCGGGGGTGCGTTCGAACAGCCAGCGCACGCGCGGCGCGGAGAAGTACGTCGCCAGCGGCAGGCCGCACAGCTGCCGCACGCGGTCGGCGCCCGGCTCGCGGGCGAGCTGTTCGAGCACGGCGTCGGTGCGGGTGTCCTGCCAGACGATCGCGCGCCCGATCGGGTTGCCGGTGTGCCGGTCCCACAGGACGGTGGTCTCGCGCTGGTTGGCGATCCCGAGCCCGACGACCTGGTCGGCGGTGGCCCCGGCGTCGGCCAGGGCCTGCGGCACGATCCGGGAGAGGTTCCGCCAGATCTCGACGGCGTCGTGCTCGACCCAGCCGGGCCGCGGGAAGTGCTGCTGGTGTTCGCGCTGGACGACGGACACGAGCCGGCCGCGGGCGTCGAACAGGATGCACCGGGTGGAGGTGGTGCCCTGGTCGATGGACATCACGTACCGCTGGACCATGGTCCTCCCTTCACCATCGGGACGCACCCAGGTCGCGCGACACCGCGCGGGCCGCGTCGCGGACGTGGCCCAGCAGCCGCGGGCTCGGGCTGCCGTCCGGCTCGCAGACGCGCTCCGCGGCGCCGGACACCCCGATCGCGCCCACCACGATGCCGCCGTGGCCGCGGATCGGGGCCGCGATCCCCGCTTCGCCGGAGATCATTTCCCCGTTTTCGACGGCCCAGCCGGCCTCGCGCACCTTCCCGCAGGCGCGCTTGATCGCGGTCTGGGTGACCAGGGTCCGGCGGGTGTAGGCCTCGGGTTCGCCGGTGCGCAACGATGCCACGAGAGTCGTGTCGTAGGCCAGCAGCACTTTGCCGAGCGCGCTCGCGTGCAGCGGCAGCAGCGTGCCGACGTCGAGGGTCTGCAGGCTGTCGTCCGGGCGGAACACGTGGTGCACCACCAGCACCCGGCCCTCCAGCGGCGCGCCGATCCGGACCGCCTCGCCGCTGCGCGCGGCCAGCGCGTCGGCCCAGTTGATCGCCCGGGACCGCAGCTCGTTGACGTCGAGGTAGCTCGTGCCCAGGTGCAGCAGCGCCGCGCCGAGCTGGTACTTGCCCGTGTCGCGGTCCTGTTCGACGAACCCGACGCCCTGCAGCGTGCGCAGGATCCCGTGCGCGGTGCCCTTGGCCAGCTCCAACGACTCCGCGATCTCGCCGACGCCCAGACGGCCCGAGCCGCGCGCGAGCAACCGCAAGATCGCGGCGGCGCGCTCGATGGACTGGATCGGACCGGGCACGGCGCGACCCTAGCCGACCGGCCCTGATTCGACAATGTCGAACATCCACTTCGGTCGTTCGACAATGCCGACCGGTGTCCGTTGACCCCTCCGCAACCCGAACTTAACTTTCCACCATCAGGGGGAATGAACGGTCCTTTGTGGAGGAAGCAATGGTGCGAAACCTCAAGGCCCGCGGACTCGTCGGCGAGCTGGCCGCCGAGTTCGTGGGGACGATGATCCTCATCCTGTTCGGGTGCGGGGTGGTGGCGCAGGTCGTCGCCGCGGGCATCGGGGACCACGACAGCATCGCCTGGGCCTGGGGGTTCGGCGTCACGCTCGGTGTCTACGTCGCTTCGCGGATCAGCGGCGCGCACCTGAACCCCGCGGTCACCGTCGCGCTCGCGGTCTTCAAGGGCTTCGAATGGCGCAAGGTCGCCCCCTACGCCCTGGCCCAGACGGCCGGCGCGTTCCTCGCCGCGCTGCTCGTGCGCTGGAACTACACCGAGGTGCTCAACGCCAAGGACCCCGGCCTCACGATCAAGACCCAGGGCGTGTTCTCCACCCTGCCGGGTAACGGCACGCTCCCGGTGGGTGACTGGGGCGCCTTCCGCGACCAGATCATCGGCACCGCGATCCTCGTCCTGGTGATCTTCGCCATCACCGACCTCCGCAACACCTCGCCGGGCGCCAACCTGGCCCCGCTCGTCATCGGTTTCCTGGTCGTCGCGATCGGCATGGCCTGGGGCACCGACGCCGGCTACGCGATCAACCCGGCCCGCGACTTCGGCCCGCGGCTGGCGTCCTGGCTGACCGGCTACGACACGGCGTGGTCGGACCAGTACGGCTTCCCCTACTGGTGGATCCCGATCGTGGCACCGGTGATCGGCGCGGTGATCGGCGGCGGCATCTACAAGTACCTGATCGAGCGCCACCTGCCCGCGGGTGAGCCGCTGGACGCCATGCCCGCCAAGGACCTCGAGCCCGCCAACTGAGTGAGGAGCACCCCCATGCCTGACTACGTCGGCGCGGTTGACCAAGGCACCACCAGCACCCGCTTCATGATCTTCGACCACGGCGGCAACGAGATCGCCCGCCACCAGCTCGAGCACGAGCAGATCCTGCCGAAGCCCGGCTGGGTCGAGCACGACGCCACCGAGATCTGGGAACGCACCCGCTCGGTGATCGCCACGGCGCTCAACAAGGCCAACCTGACGCACGCCGACCTGGCCGCGCTCGGCATCACCAACCAGCGCGAGACCACCGTCGTGTGGAACCGCCGCACCGGGCGCCCGTACTACAACGCGATCGTCTGGCAGGACACCCGCACCGACCGGATCGCCTCCGCGCTGGAGCGCGAGGGCAAGGGCGACGTCATCCGCCGCAAGGCCGGCCTGCCGCCCGCGACATACTTCTCCGGCGGCAAGCTGCAGTGGATCCTCGAAAACGTCGACGGCGTCCGCGAAGACGCCGAGAAGGGCGACGCGCTCTTCGGCACGACTGACTCGTGGCTCATCTGGAACCTCACCGGCGGCCCGGACGGCGGCGTGCACGTCACCGACCCGACCAACGCCTCGCGCACCATGCTGATGGACCTCGAGACCCTCGACTGGGACGACGAGCTGCTGTCGTTCTTCAATGTCCCGAAGCAGATGCTGCCGGCGATCCGGCCGTCGTCGAACCCCGGCTTCTTCGGCACCACCCGCGCGGACGGCCCGCTCGGCGGCGAGGTCGCGCTGACCGGCGTGCTCGGTGACCAGCAGGCCGCGACCGTCGGCCAGGTCTGCTTCCGGCCCGGCGAGGCCAAGAACACCTACGGCACCGGCAACTTCCTGCTGCTCAACACCGGCCACGAGCTGGTCCGCTCGAAGCACGGCCTGCTCACGACGTTGTGCTACCAGTTCGGCGACCAGAAGCCGGTGTACGCGCTGGAGGGCTCGATCGCCGTCACGGGGTCCGCGGTGCAGTGGCTGCGCGACCAGCTCGGCATCATCAGCGGCGCGGCGCAGAGCGAAAGCCTGGCCCGCCAGGTCGAGGACAACGGCGGCGTCTACTTCGTCCCGGCGTTCTCCGGCCTGTTCGCGCCGTACTGGCGCTCCGACGCCCGCGGCGCGATCGTCGGGCTCACCCGCGCCACGACCAACGCGCACATCGCGCGGGCCACTCTGGAAGCCATCTGCTACCAGACCCGCGACGTCGTGGAGGCCATGCAGAACGACTCGGGCGTGACCCTGGACGTGTTGCGTGTGGACGGTGGCGTCACCGCCAACGAGCTGTGCATGCAGCTGCAGGCGGACATCCTCGGCGTGCCGGTCTCGAAGCCGGTCGTCGCCGAGACCACCGCGCTCGGCGCCGCCTACGCGGCCGGGCTGGCCGTCGGGTTCTGGCGCTCGACCGACGAGCTCGAACAGAACTGGAACGAAGACAAGCGCTGGGCGCCGACGTGGACGGACGAGCAGCGCGCCGAGGGCTACGCCGGCTGGCAGAAGGCCGTCGGCCGCACGCTCGACTGGGTCGACGTGGAGTGAGGGCCTGAAATGAGGAGGAACACCGTGACCGCACTATCGCCGCAGTACCGCGCCGAGACCCTGCGCAAGCTCGCTGGTGAAGAGGTCGACGTGCTGGTCGTCGGCGGGGGAGTGACCGGCGCCGGCGTCGCGCTCGACGCCGCGTCGCGGGGGCTCTCGACCGCGCTGGTCGAGGCCCGCGACTTCGCCGCCGGCACGTCCAGCCGGTCGTCGAAGCTGATCCACGGCGGCCTGCGCTACCTGGAGCAGCTGGACTTCAAGCTGGTGCGCGAAGCCCTGAAGGAGCGCGGGCTGCTGCTGCAGAAGCTGGCCCCGCACCTGGTGCGGCCGGTGAAGTTCCTGGTGCCGTTGCAGCACCGGGTGTGGGAGCGGGGGTACATCGGCGCCGGTGTCACGCTCTACGACACCCTCGGCGGGGCGCGGGCGCTGCCGAGGCACCGGCACCTGTCCAAGCGCGGCGCGTTCAAGGCCGCGCCCGGCCTGGCCGACGACGCATTGATCGGCGCGATCCAGTACTACGACGCCCAGGTCGACGACGCCCGCCACACGATGACGATCGCGCGGACGGCGGCCGAGCAGGGTGCCTCGGTGCTCACCCGGGCCCGCGTGACGTCGCTGCTGCGCGAAGGGGAGCGGGTCGTCGGCGCCCGGGTCCTGGACCGCGAGAGCGGCATCGAGTTCGAGGTGCGGGCCCGCACGGTCGTGGCGGCCACCGGTGTGTGGAGCGACGACATGGCGGAGCAGGCGGGGATCCCCGCGCCGTTCACCGTCCGCGCGTCGAAGGGCATCCACCTGGTGGTGCCGCGGGAGAAGATCGACCTCGACACCGGGCTGATCCTGCGCACCGAGAAGAGCGTGCTGTTCGTGATCCCGTGGGGCCGGCACTGGATCGTGGGCACCACCGACACCGAGTGGGACCTCGACCGCGAGCACCCGGCGGCGAGCCGCGCGGACGTCGACTACGTGCTGGAGCACCTCAACAAGGTGCTCCGGACCCCGGTGACGCACGACGACATCGAGGGCGTCTACGCGGGACTCCGGCCGCTGCTGGCGGCGAAGGCGGCCGCGACGACGAAGCTGTCGCGGGAGCACGCGGTGGCGCACCCGGTGCCGGGCCTGGTGATCGTCGCGGGCGGCAAGTACACGACGTACCGGGTGATGGCCGCGGACACGGTCGACGTCGTGGTCGAGGAGCTCGGCCGCCCGGCGCCGCCGTCGTGGACCGACCGGCTCCCGATCGCCGGCGCCGAGGGCTACCACGAACTGTGGGCGGACCGGTTCGCGCTCGCGTCCCGGACCGGGCTGCCGCTGCCGCGCGTCGAGCACCTGCTGCAGCGGTACGGGACGCGGATCTGGAACCTCGTCTCGCTGATCGAACAGGACCCTTCGCTGGCCTCGCCGATCACGGAGACGTCGGAGTACCTGCGGGTCGAAGCGGTGTACGCGGTTTCGCACGAAGGCGCGCTGCACCTGGAGGACGTGCTGACGCGGCGGACGCGCATCTCGATCGAGGAGCGCGACCGCGGCGTGGCAGCCGCGCCGGTGGTGGCTTCGCTGATGGCGCCGCTGCTGGGCTGGGACCCGCACCGGACCGAGCGGGAGGTGGCGAACTACCTGGCGCGGGTGGACGCGGAGCGCTCGGCCCAGGAGGCACCGGACGACGAGGCCGCGAACGCGACGCGGCTGGCGGCCCCGGCGCTGCTGCCGAGCTAGGCGGGGCGGCAGCCCAGCTGCGTGAGCACGTGACGGGCGTTGGCGGAGATTACCGGGTTGGTGTGCCGGTAGTACGGCAGCTGGATCACGGCCATCGCCAGCGCCCAGCCGCGGCCGCGCGCCCAGGTCGCGTCGTCCACGTCGAGGGCGTCGCGGAAGGCCGGGCGGGTGGCCGCGGTCAGCAGGTTCCACGCGGGGATCAGGTCGCACGCCGGGTCGCCGAGGCCCGCGGTCGCCCAGTCGAGCACGCCGGTCAGGCGGCCGTCGTGCAGCAGGAGGTTGCTCGGCATCAGGTCCGAGTGGACCCAGCACGGCGGTCCGGTCCACTGTGGAGCGGCCAGCGCCGACGCCCACAGCGCCGACGCGGCCGCAGCGTCGAACGGCTCGTCGGTGCGGCTCAGTTCGTCGATCGCCCCGCGGGCGGCCCGGTCGACGGTCGCCACCGGCTTGCCGCGGTAGGCGGGCGGGCCGTCCGCGGTGTTCGCGCGAAGCGCGGTGACGAACTCCGCCAGTTCGCGGGCCGGCGCGTCCCGGCCTTCGAGCGCGGGTTCGCCGTCGAGCCAGCCGTGCACCGCCCACGGCCACGGATACCCCTCGGCTGGTTCGCCCACCGCCGCGACGACCGGGATCGCCATCGGCAACCCGCTGAGCGCGTTCAGGATCCGGCGCTCCTGCACGACGTCTTCGGCACTGCGGGGCAGCCGGACCGTCAGGTCGTCGCCCAGGCGGAACACGTCGTTGACCGTGCCGCCGGAAGCAAGGGGCGTGACCGGCCGGTCCGCCCACGCCGGGAACTGGCCGCGCAGCAGCCGCCGGACGAGCGCGGTGTCGGTGACGGGCATGTGATCACCGAACCACGCACGTCAACGCGGTTTTCGTGAGCCCGGGCACCCCCGGATTGCACGACGATGCATAGCCGTGCATAATCATTCGCATGTCCAAGGTGCTCACTTCCCTGCCCGTCGGCGAGCGTGTCGGCATCGCCTTCTCCGGTGGCCTCGACACTTCCGTAGCGGTCGCGTGGATGCGCGACAAGGGCGCGGTGCCCTGCACCTACACCGCCGACATCGGCCAGTACGACGAGCCCGACATCGCGTCGGTGCCCGGCCGGGCCAACCAGTACGGCGCGGAGATCGCGCGGCTGGTCGACTGCCGGGAAGCCCTCGTCGAAGAGGGGCTCGCCGCGCTGACCTGCGGCGCCTTCCACATCCGCACCGGCGGCCGCAGCTACTTCAACACCACTCCGCTCGGCCGCGCGGTCACCGGCACCCTGCTGGTGCGCGCCATGCTCGAGGACGACGTCCAGATCTGGGGCGACGGCTCCACCTACAAGGGCAACGACATCGAGCGGTTCTACCGCTACGGCCTGCTGGCCAACCCCTCCCTGCGGATCTACAAGCCGTGGCTCGACGCGGACTTCGTCACCGAGCTCGGCGGCCGCAAGGAGATGTCGGAGTGGCTGCTGGCCCACGACCTGCCCTACCGCGACAGCACCGAGAAGGCCTACTCCACCGACGCGAACATCTGGGGCGCCACGCACGAGGCGAAGTCCCTGGAGCACCTCGACACCGGCATCGAGATCGTCAAGCCGATCATGGGCGTGGCGTTCTGGGACCCCGAGGTCGAAATCCCGGCCGAGGACGTCACGATCGGCTTCGAGCAGGGCCGGCCGGTGACCATCAACGGCAAGGAGTTCGGCACCTCGGTCGACCTCGTCCTGGAGGCCAACGCCATCGGCGGCCGGCACGGCCTCGGCATGTCCGACCAGATCGAGAACCGGATCATCGAAGCCAAGAGCCGCGGCATCTACGAGGCCCCGGGCATGGCGCTGCTGCACGCCGCCTACGAGCGGCTGGTCAACGCGATCCACAACGAGGACACCCTCGCCAGCTACCACAACGAGGGCCGCCGCCTCGGTCGCCTGATGTACGAAGGCCGCTGGCTGGACCCCCAGGCGATGATGCTGCGCGAGTCGCTGCAGCGCTGGGTCGGCACCGCGATCACCGGCGAGGTGACGCTGCGGCTGCGTCGCGGCGAGGACTACTCGATCCTCGACACGACCGGCCCGGCGTTCAGCTACCACCCCGACAAGCTGTCGATGGAGCGCACCGAGGACTCGGCGTTCGGCCCGGTGGACCGGATCGGCCAGCTCACCATGCGCAACCTCGACATCGCCGACTCGCGCGCGAAGCTGGAGCAGTACGCGAGTCTCGGCATGGTCGGCGGCTCGAACCCGAAGCTGATCGGCGCGGCGCAGGCGGCGTCGACCGGCCTGATCGGCGCGATGCCGGAGGGCGGCGCCGAGGTGATCGCCTCGCGCGGCCGCGCCGACGACGTCGAGCTGCTCGACAGCGCCGCGATGGAGTCCGGCACCGACTGACACACTTTCCGAAGGCCGCACTTTCACGTGAAAGTGCGGCCTTCGGTGTGTTCAGGGGACGAGCACGACCTTGCCGGTGACCGTCCCGGACTCGGCCAGCGCCAACGCCTTCGCGGCTTCGGTCAACGGGATCCGCGCGGCCACCTGAGGCTGGAGCTTTCCCTGTGCCGCCAAGGCGAACACCTTGCCGAGGTCCTCGGTGAGCCGTGCGCGGAAGCGGGTGAGGTTCCGCTTGCCGCCCCAGACGTTGTAGAAGTGCGTCCGGCGCCGGTTCGGCAGCGCGTTCCACCACAGCAGCCGGAGGATGAGCTTCAGCACCGGCAGCCGCGAGTTGCCCGGGTCGTTCTTGGTGGCCGCGCTGCCGTAGGCGACCAGCGTGCCGCCGGGGGCGAGCAGCCGGAATGAGTCGACGATGCCGGGCCCGCCGACGTGGTCGAAGACGGCATCGACACCACCGGGCGCCAGCTCGCGCACCTGGGCCGGGACGTCGCCGCGGTAGTCCAGCGCGGTGGCGCCGAGCGCGGTCACGACGTCCTGGTTGCGGGCCGAGGCGGTGCCGAGCACGCGGATCCCGGCCGCCCGGGCGAGCTGGACGAGCGTGGTGCCGACGCCGCCGCTCGCGCCGTGGACCAGAATCGTGCCGCCGGTTCGCACCTTCGCGATCCGGTGCAGCATCTGGTAGGCCGTGATGCCGTTGACGACGAACGTCTCGGCCTCGGCCGCGTCCAGTCCGTCGGGGACCGGCACGAGGTCGGCGGCGGGCACGACGACGTGGCTGCGCCAGCCGCCGATCTTGGTCATGGCCGCGACGCGGCGGCCGATCAGGGCGGCGTCTTCGGCTTCGAGGACCGTGCCGACGACGTCGTACCCGGGCACGAACGGGAACGGCGGCTGGTCGTAGTACTTCCCGCGCCGCATCTGCTGCTCGGCGAAGGAGACGCCGCTCGCCTCGACGCGGACCAGGGCTTCGCCGGCGCCCGGCCGCGGGATGTCGCGGTGCTCGACGCGCAGGCCGTCCGGTTCGACGAGGCCGGGGAGGACGATTTCGGTGACGGTCATGGTGGTTCCTTCCGAGTGTGAGTGATTGGTCAATCACTCGACGGGCCTGCTAAGGGGACTTGCCGGGGTGGGTCAGTTCTTGCCGGGGTGGCGGATGCCGGCCGAGAGCACGGCGGCCCATTCGCCGGTGTGGTCGTCGAGGTCGAGGGTGGCGATGAGGTGGCAGAGCTGGCCGTAGGCGATGAAGCGCTGCACCTGGTCGTCGGGGGCGCCGGACCGCTGCCGGGCCAGCTCGGTGACCTTCGCCAGGCCGCGGCGCACGGCGTCGGCGATCTCGGGCGTGTCGGCGGCCGACTGGGCGTGCACCTGCAGCATGAGCAGGTTCCGGTCGGCGATCAGTTCGGCGTACGCGCCGCCCATTTCGTAGAGGATCTTCTCGGGGTCTTGGCCGTCGGCGCGGGCGGCGCCGTTCGAGAGCGCGTGGGCGACGAGCTCGTAGCAGCGGTCGAGCGCGGCGACGAAGAGGGAGACCTTGCTGGGGAACAACTTGAAGACGTAGGCGGGGGAGATGTCGGCCTTGGTCGCGACCGAGCTGATCGGCGTGCTGTGGTAGCCGCCGCGGGCGAACTCGGCGATGGCCGCGTCGACCACGACGTCCCGCCGCGCGTCGGAGGTGGAGAGAGTGGCACCGCGCTTCGTCATGTGAGTGACTGTACACTCACTCGCGTCGGCGAGGCAAGCCCCCGGTCTCCCGGGGGCTGCTCGTGAGGCTCAGACGCCCGCGGTCTGGGAGATCCAGTCGCGGTACTTCGTGATGTTGATGTAGGCCGTGTACGACTGGCGGTCGCTCGTCGACGCCACGCCGACCTGCTTGCCGTTCGCGTACATCGGGCCGCCCGAGTCGCCGCCCGCGGTGATGCCGTCGCCGCGGTTCGCGCAGACCGACACGCCCGCGGCGCCGTCCGGGCAGTCGACCGAGGTGACGCTGACCTTGGCCACCTTGAGCAGCTGGGACTGGCACTCGATCTCGGGCTTGTCGGTGCAGGTCGCACCCCAGCCGTAGACCTCGGCCTGGTCGCCGACCTTGACGTCACCCTCGCTGCCCAACGGCGCGTAGTCGGTCTGGACCTGCTGGTCGATCTGCACCAGCGAGATGTCGGCGTCCGGCGCCTCGTGCACCGAGGTCGCGTTGACCGTGGTGCCCTTGGTCTGGTCGAGGTCGCCGACGTGGAAGCTGATCGGCTGGCCGTCGGCACCCTGCGTGCAGTGCCGGGCGGTGAGGATCCAGTCCGGCGCGATGATCGTCGCCGAGCAGATCTCCTGGCCGCCGGCGAACATCCGGGCGGCGGAGTGGAGCGAGTCGGCGTTGCTGCCGTCGATGATCGCCGGCTGGGCGGCCATCGACGGCGCCGCCGCCGCGAGCGCCGAGAACAACACACCGGAGACGACGATGCCGGTTCGCGCGATACGCACTTTAGGATCAACCTCCTGCCGCGGACCGGGGCCGCGCGGTGACGAGTGGTGAAGGACGCACCCACCGTCACCGCTGTGGGTGAATCTCCGAAACCCGCCGATAGTCGGTTGATCCAGAACGCGACTTTCGTCGTGAGCTGTCCGGCCCAGTCGCGGGGCCACCCGAGTGACAGTGCCGGCCCGCGCGTCTCGAAAGTGGGCGATTCCCCGACGAACCGCGTCTCACCGCCGATACAGTCCGCCTGCTTGGTTCTCACCGCCTGGGGGCGGCCGCCGGAACGGAGTGCACGATGGGGTCTGAAGTGCGGTTTCACCTGCTGGGGCCGCTGACCGTGACGGTCGAGGGCCGGCCGGTGGCGCTCGGCGGGGCGAAGCAGCGGGTGCTGCTGGCCCACCTGCTGCTCAACGCGAACCGGACCGTCACCCCCGGCCAGCTCGTCGAGACGATCTGGCCGCGCGAACCACCGACGTCGGCCACCGCCAACCTGCAGACCTACGTGTGGCGCCTGCGCCGGCTGCTGCCGGACACGCTCCTGCGCACCCACGGCCCGGGGTACTCCCTGGCCGTCGACCCCGCCGCCGTCGACGCGCACCGGTTCACCCGGCTCGTCGCCGACGCCGGGCGAGCGGACTCGCCCGAGACCGCGCTGACGTTGCTCGCCGAAGCGGAGGCGCTCTGGCGCGGGGATCCCCTGGCGGACCTGCCGACCGCGCCCGCGTGGGACGCCGAGCTCGGCCGGCTCGTCGAGAACCGCTTGGCCGCCGTCGAAGAACGGCTTTCGCTGCAGGTCCGGCTGGGCCGGCACGACCCCGCGATCGCCGAGCTCGCCGTGCTGCTGGCCGAACACCCGTACCGCGAACGGCTTTGGCAGCAGTACCTGCTCGCGCTGACCGGCGCCGGCCGCCGCGCGGAGGCCCTGCAGGCGTACTCGACCGCGCGGGAACGGCTGGTCACCGAACTCGGTGTCGAGCCAGGCCCTGAGCTGCGTTCGTTGCAGGCCGCGATCCTCGCCGGCGAGCCGATCCCGGAGCCCGCGCCGGCCGCGGTGCCCTCGCCGCTGCGGCAGCTCCCGGCGGACCTGCCCGACTTCACCGGCCGCGCGGACTACGTGCGTGAGCTGGAAACCGCGCTCGGCCCGGCGCCGGTCGTGCTGACCGGCGCGCCGGGCACCGGCAAGACGGCGCTGGCGATGCACGTGGCCCACCGGCTGGCCGATCGTTATCCCGACGGCCAGCTCTACGTCGACCTGGCCGGCACCGGGACACCGCGTGACCCGGCTGAGGTGCTCGCCGACTTCCTGCACGCCCTGGGCGTCACCGGGAACACCGTCCCGGCCGGGCTGAGCCAGCGGGCGGCGTTGTTCCGCTCGCGGCTGGCCGGACGCCGGATGCTGCTCGTGCTCGACGACACCGCGACCGCGGCACAGGTCCGGCCGCTGCTCCCGGCCGACGCGGGGTGCGCGGTGCTGGTGACGACCCGCGGGCGGCTGCCCGAGCTGGAAGGCGCGAAGCACGTCGAGCTGACGGTGTTCGGCGAGCGGGAAGCGTCCGAGCTGCTCGCGGGGGTCGCGGGCGCGGACCGCGTCGTCGGCGAGCCCGCGGCGGCCGCGGCGATCGTGCGCTGCTGCGGGTACCTGCCGCTGGCGATCCGGATCGCCGGCGCGCGGCTGGCCGGGCGGCAGGCGTGGAGCCTGCGCACCCTGCACGACCGGCTCGCCGACGAGTCGAGCCGGCTGTCCGAGCTGCGCGTCGGGGACCTGGGCGTCCGGCCGAGCTTCGAGCTGAGCCTGCGGCAGCTGCCGGCGTCGGCGCGGACGGCGTTCTGCCGGTCGGCGGTGCTCGGCGCGCAGGACTTCCCGAGCTGGGTCCTCGACGCGCTGCTCGACCGCGACGGCACGCACGAGGTGCTCGACGTGCTCGTCGACGCGAACCTGGTTTCGCTGGTGGGCCTGGATTCCGGCGGTCACCCGCGGTACCGGCTGCACGACCTGCTGCGGTGCTACGCGGCGGAACTGCTGTCTTCGGAGCCAGCTTCTTCGCGCCGGGAAACGCTTTCCCGGGTGCTGACGGTGCTGCTCGCACTGGCGAAGGCGGCCGCGTCGGACCTGCCGCCGGCGTTCGGCGCAATGACCGGCCCGGCGCTGGGCGTGGCCTCGGCACCGCGGCTCGGGGCCGAGCCGCTGGACTGGTTCACGGCGGAACGCAAGCTCCTGGCCGCCGCGGTCCAGCTCGCCGCGGACGCGGGGCTCGACGAGCTCGCCTGGCAGCTGACGGCGGCGACGGTCCCGTTCTACGACCTGCGCGGCGCCTACGACGACTGGCGGCGCAGCCACCTGACGGCGCTGGCCGCGGTGGAAGCGGCGGGCAACCGCGCGGGGGCGGCGGTCCTGCTGCGCGGTCTCGGCCAGGTCCGGCTCTACCACGACGAATACGCGGCGGCGGTGCACGACTTCGAACGCTCGGCGGAGCTGTTCGCCGCCCTCGGCGACGTCCGCGGCGAGGCGCTCGCGGTGGCGGGGCTGGGCACGGTGGCCCGCGTGCGGGACCGGCCTCGCGACGCGCTCGAGTGCTACCGCCGCGCGTTGGCGGGTCTGGAGCGCGCGGAGGACCGCAGCGGCGTCGCCCAGATGCGCAACTCGATCGGCACGACGTACGCGTTGCTGGGGGAGTTCGCTTCGGCGGAAGAATGGCTGGGCCGGGCGCGGGCGCTGGCGCGGGAGATCGAGGACCCGCACCGCGAGGCGAAGGTGCTGACGGAGCTCGGCACGCTGTACCGGGACACCGGCCGGCTGCCGGAGTCGTTGACGTGCCTGCGGTTGGCGTTGAGCATCCTCGAGGACCTGGACGACGAGCGGTGCAGCGCGTACGCGTTGCTGGGGATCGGGCAGACCCTGCTGGCGGCCGGGGAACCGGTGCAGGCCCGCGGGGTGTGCGACCGCGCGTTGCGGGTGTTCCGCGAGACCGGCAACCGCCAGGGCGAGACGACCGGGCTGGAGCTGCTGGAGCAGGCCCAGCGGCGACGAGCGCCGTCGGCGGCCGCGCGAAGCTGAGCCCGGCCGCGGGGCGGGAAGATCGGCGGCTGAGCCGGCTGCTCGGTCGACCGGGTCTCGGCCGCCGTGCCCCGGCACGCGAGATCCGGCCCCAATCACGCGAGTTCCGCCCGCAATCACGCGACTTCCGGTTCCAATCACGGGAAACCCGACGCGCGCGTGGTCGGCGCCGGTAGCCGCGTGGCCGGGTTCGCGACTCGCGTGGTGGAAGCCGGGATCGGCGTGATTGGGGCCGGAACTCGCGTGCTGGACGCCGGAACTCGCGTGCTGGACGCCGGGATTCGCGTGCTTGCGGCCGGAACTCGCGTGATCGAAGCCGAGATTCGCGTGATTGGGGCCGGAACTCGCGTGATTGGGGCCGGAACTCGCGTGCTGGAAAGCGGATCTCGCGTGATTGCCGGGGTAACTCGCGTGATTGAGCGGGCATCACCTGTGATTGGCGGGGCATCACGTGTGATTGAGCGGGCATCACGGCCGCCGGGGTGGGAGCCCGGCGGCCGTGGCGGGATCAGTTGCTGTTGCCCGGCTTCCAGCCGAGGTAGTTGCTGAAGTAGCCCTGGCGCGCGTGGCCGATCGCGCCGTTGACGCTCGTCGCCCAGACGCCGCCGCTGCCGTCCGCGATGCCGACGTGGCCGTAGGCCGAGATGTTCCAGAACACGAACGCGCCGCGGGGCGGGGTGCCCGTGGTGTGGCGGGCGCCGTCCGAGGAGCGCCAGTGCTCGATCGCGCTCGCGTGGTGGGTCGTGCGGTTCCACGACAGGCGCGCCGCCTTCTCGCAGTAGCCCTGGTAGGCCGTGCTGCCGTTGCGGCTCGAGTACCAGGCGATCGCCTGGTTGGCCGTCCGCGCGGCGGCGAGGTCCGCGGCCGAGTCGGTGATGACCGCGCTCGGGTCGGCGATGTCGGCGGCGGTGACCTGCGCGTAGACCTCCTGCGGCGGCGCGGCGACGGTGGCGGCCGAAGCGACGGTCGCGCCGCCGAACAGCAGAGCGGCCGAGAGCGCGGCCGCCTGGTAGATGGTGCGCATGGGTGTCTCCCTCAGTGGTCCGGGACCCGGTGTCCCGGCATGGGCACGACCCTGCGCGCGGCCCCTACACGGCCACTACACCGCCGCTCTCGCGGGTGCTGACGAGCATGAGCGCCGGCGACCGAAAAATTGTCACGCCGGTCCGGGGGAGTGACAAATACGCGCGCGGAAACCTGCGGCACGCGTGACAAATTCCGGGCTCCGGCGAAAACGCACATTGGCCGGTTGGAGAGTTTCCACCTAACATCCGAATCGCCGTTCGACGACGAAAGGACCGACGATGACGGAAACCCTGGTTCGGAAAAAGCGATTCCGTGGAATCGCGACGGCGGTCGCGCTGGCCGGCGCGCTGGCGGTCGTTTCCGCGGCGCCCGCCGCGGCGGCCGAGAAAACGCTCACCTACAAGGGCGGCTTCCCGCTCATCGGCGACCAGCAGGTCACCGTCGTGGTGAACGCCGACATCCCGGCGACCGCCACCGCCGGCACGCCGGTTTCGGTGCCGTTCAGCCTGGACGTCGACGCCGGCCAGGCCGCCGGTGACGGCCTGCGCCTGGTCGGCGCCACGAAGGTGTCGGGCACGATCACGTCCAAGGTGAACGTCGCGATCGCCGGGCAGACGGTGGCCATCCCGATCGACCTGCCGATCCCCGAGACGCCGGTGCCCGCCGAAGGCTCGCTGAAGTTCACCGCCCAGGGCCAGGTGGACTTCACCGTCCCGGCCGGCACCCCGGCCGGGGAGGCGACCAGCAGCGTCGACGCCGCGGCGACGACCCACGTCGTCACCGACAGCAGCCTCGGCGAGTTCGACGTCGCGCTGGCCCTGGACCCGCCGGACCAGGACGCGACCCTCGGCACGACGACCGTCGGCTGATGCGCGCCGGCCCGCCGGAATCCGTCCGGCGGGCCGGAGCCGATGCCGGAATCCGGCACCCGGGAAATGCCGGGATCCGCCGGAAGTCGTTCTCTCCCAACGTGATCCTCCCTTAGTAGGTACCGGGGAAACGGTGGTGCGCGGAGTATTCCCTGCCACCACATCGCATCGTCACCGGCTGGAGGACCACTTCGTGAAAACCCATTCAGGAGTCCTTCGTGGACTCGCGGCGGTTTCGGCCGCCGCGGCCGCGGTCGTCGCGTTGCAGGCGCCCGCCGTCGCGGCCGCCGCGCGCACGGATCTCGGCATCACCATGCAGGCCCAGCAGAAAGACCAGTGGTGCTGGGACGCCAGTGGCAACACGATCGCGAGCTTCTGGGGCTATTCCCTTTCCCAGACGCGGTTCTGCCAGGTCGCGCACAACGAGTCCGGCAGCGACTGCGCGAACAACCAAGGTTATCTGTCGGATCAGCAGCGGGTGTTCCGCTGGCTCGGCTTTTCCAGCGTCGGCTCGTACAACTCGAACGGGCAGGTGCTGTCGTTCACGACCATCAAGAGCCAGATCGACGCCGGGCAGCCGATCGGCACCCGGATCGGCTGGCGCTCCGGTGGCGGGCACATGCACGTGCTCTACGGCTACGACAACTCCGGCGGCGCCACCCGCGTCGAATACGGCGACCCGTGGCCGGACAACAGCCGCTACAACTCGATGAACTACGACACCTACCGCTCGAACAACCAGTTCCAGTGGACCCACACGCTGTACGGGATCGAGGGATGAGCATGCTGAGGAAGGCGATGGGCGTGGCCGCGCTGGCCGGCGCCGCGATGCTCAGCACGGCGGGCGGCGCGAGCGCCGGGACCGGCCCCACGGGCGCCCCGACGGCGGCCGACACGGCGGCGATCGGCCAGGTCACCGGCGCCAAGGCCACCCTGGACCGGCTGGCGACGACGAAGTTCCCGGGCGCGCACCAGGCGGCGACGGCGAACACGGCGACGGCGGACCCCCGAACCCAGGTCGCGGTGTACGAGCCGACGGCGGCGTTCGTCACGGGCGCCTCGGACGTCCCGGCGGCGCTGGCGTACGTGGCCGTTCCGGCGCGCACCGGCGACGGCACGACGGCGACGGTCTGGGCCGAGCGCCAGGGCCCGGCGTGGACGGTCGTGAACGTGGCCTCCGGCGACTACGAGCAGAAGTACGCGGCCGCCGCGGCGGGCGGGTACCTGCTGCACGAGCCGCAGGTCAACGCGTGGTACGCGGTGCGCGGCGACTCGGTGACGGTGCTGGCCGGCTCGGTCACGGGGCTGGCCGCGGGCACCCGGCTGAGTCTCGCCGAGTACCGGGCGGCACTGCACGAGCGGTACGCGGACAAGCTCCCCGGCTCGGCCTACGACCGCGACGGCGCGGGTGGCGGGTACGGCGGCCGCGAGCGCGCGGTCCCGGCCGCGGAGCCGGGTGACGTGTCGGTGCTGCCGTTCGTGCTGGGCGGCGTGCTGGTGGTCGTGCTGGCCGGGGGAGCGGTGGCCCTGCCGCGCCTGCGCCGGCGCTAGAACGGCGAGCTGCGCTGTAGTGAATGACTCATTCACCTCGTCCGACGACGGGAATGGGTCATTCACTACGTTCACGCCCCTTGGCAGGTGATCATGATCAGGGCACAATGCGCCATGCCCAGTCCGTCCGCCGCGCAGCCCGAGCCGGCGCGGCTGAGTGGCTCCGACCTCGCGCTCGTCGAGGCGCTGCAGCGCGACCCGCGAGCCCCGTGGACGCGGATCGCCGCCGCGGTCGGGACCGACGCCACCACCGCCGCCCGGCGGTGGGACCGGCTGCAGGCCGGCGGGCTCGCCTGGCTCACCGCCTACGCCACCGCGCCCACCACCACCGTCGGCTACGTCGACCTCGCCTGCCGGCCCGACGCGCTCACCGGGCTCACCCGGGAGCTGTGCGGGTGGCCGTCGGTCTTCAGCGTCGAGCGCACCACCAGCCGGTTCTCGCTCTTCCTGAGCCTCGCCGCCCGGGATCTCGACGCGCTCGACTCGCTCGTCACCGGGCAGCTCGGCGAACTGCCCGGTGTGCGCGAAGTCCGCTTCGCCGTCGCGACCCGCGTCTACCGCGAGGGCAGCGGCTGGCTGGTCAACGCGCTGGCCCCCGAACAGCGGGCCGTGCTGGACGAGACCGCGGTGCAGGCGCGGCTCGTCGTCCCGCAGCAGTGGAACGACCGGGACCTGCGCGCGCTCGTCGAGTCCCTCGGCGAGGACGGCCGCCGCAGCTACGCCGAGCTCGCCCGCGACTGCCGGATGAGCGAGTCCGCCGTGCGCCGGACGCTCGCCCGCATGCTGCGCAACCACGAGCTCGACTTCCGCTGCGACCTCGCGCACGTCCCGGCCGGCTGGCCGGTGATCGCCGGCTACCGCCTCGACGTCGCCCCGCACGAGCTCGACCACGCCGGCGCCGCGATCGCCCAGCTGCCCGAAACGCGGCTTTCGGCGGCCGTCGTCGGGGAGGGCAACCTGGTCGTGTCCGCCTGGCTGCGGGAGCCGTCCGGCTGCACGGCCTACGAGACGCGGCTGGCGGCCGTCGCACCCGGCGCCCGCGTCCTCGACCGCGCGATCACGCTGCGGATGCCGAAGCGGATGGGCCGGCTGCTCAGCCCGCACGGCCTCGGCGGCGCCCACCAGGCGATCATCCCGGCCCGCTGAGGCGCGGGTAGGGTCGGACCCGGGGATCCGGCACGGGAAAGGACAGTGCGGGTGGGCGAGTCGAACTGGGCCGGGAACCACGCCTACGCGGCCACCGAGGTGCGCACGCCGCGAAGCGTCGACGAAGTGCGTGAAGCCGTCGCCGCCGCCACGCACGTCAAGGCCCTCGGCAGCCGCCACTGCTTCAACGACATCGCGGACACCCCCGGTGGCGTCCTGCTGGACCTGCGCGAGCTCGACGTCCCGGTGGAGCTCGGCGACGGCACCGTGACGGTCGGCGGGTCCGCCCGCTACGGCGACTTCGCCGGGCAGCTGCACGCCGCCGGGTTCGCCTTGCCGAACCTCGCCTCGCTGCCGCACATCACGGTCGCCGGGAGCGTGGCCACCGGCACCCACGGCTCGGGCCGCCGCCTGCCGGGGCTGGCGTCGGCGGTCTCGGCGGTGGAGCTGGTCACCGCCAACGGCGAGCTGCGGACCTTCACCCGCCGGCACGCCGAGTTCCCCGGGCTGGTCGTCGGCCTCGGCGCGCTCGGTGTCGTCACCCGGCTGACGCTCGACGTCGTGCCCGCCTTCGACGTCCGCCAAGACGTCTTCGACGACCTGCCGTGGGCCGACGCGTACGAGCACTTCGACGAAATCGAGGACGCCGGCCACAGCGTCAGCCTGTTCACGAACTGGGTGCACGACGCGGTCGACCAGGTGTGGATCAAGAGCCGGGTGGACGCTTTCACCGAGCGTCCCGGGCTCTACGGCGCGGTCCCGGCCGACGGCCCGCGGCACCCGGCGCACGCGGCCGGCGTTCCCGCCGGGAACACCACGCCGCAGCAGGGGATCCCCGGCCCGTGGCACGAGCGGCTGCCGCACTTCGCGCTCGCGTTCACCCCGAGCGTCGGGGACGAGCTGCAGTCGGAGTACTTCGTGCCGTACGAGCACGCGGCGGCCGCCTTCGAAGCGGTCCGTGGGCTCGGCGACCGCCTGGCGCCGGTGCTGCTGGTGTCCGAAATCCGCGCGATCGCGGGCGACGAGCTGTGGCTGAGCCCCGGCCACGGCGGCGACCGGGTCGCGCTGCACTTCACCTGGCAGCCGCGGCAGCCGGAGGTCGAGGCGGTGCTGCCGCTGCTCGAGGAGCGCCTGGCCCCGTTCGGCGCCCGGCCGCACTGGGGCAAGCTCTTCCACGGCGTGCCCGGGAACTACCCGCGGCTGGCGGATTTCCGCGCCCTGGCCGAGAACCTCGACCCGGGTGGCAAGTTCCGGAACCCGTTCCTGCGGCGGAACATCTTCGGCCGCTAGCCCGCGGGTGGTGCCGTCGTGGCGCGCACGATCAGGTGTGTGTCGAGGACCTGGGCCGCGGGCTCGTCCGCCTCGCCGTCGAGGAGATCCAGCAGGATCGTGACCGCCGCGCGGCCCGCCGCCTCTGTCGGCATCGCGATCGTCGTCAGCGGGGGCGCCGAGATCGCGGCGAAGACCAGGTCGTCGAAGCCGACCAGGCTGATCTCGTCGGGCACCGGGACCCCGCGCGCGTTCAACCGGGCCAGTGCGCCGAACGCGACGAGGTCGTTGTAGGCGACGATCGCCGTGACGTCCGCGGCCAGCGCCAGGTCCGCGCCCTGGAGCCCGCCCTCGAACACCGGCGGGAACGGGCCGAACTCCACCACCTCCGTGCCGTGCCGCCGCGCCGCTTCCGCCAGACCGCGCCGGCGGGCTCGGTCCGACCACGACGTCCGGGGCCCGCCGAGGTAGGCGCAGCGGCGGTGGCCGAGCGCGGCCAGGTGCTGGATCGCCTGCCGCATCCCGTCTTCGGCGTCGAGCACGATCGACGGGATCCCGGGCACCTCGCGGTTGAACAGCACCAGGTTCGTCCGCGCGGCCAGCGCGCGCAGCCGCTCTTCGCCGGCTCGCGGGCTGCACAGCACCACGCCGTCGACCTGCCGGGCCATCCGCCGGACGAGGTCCTGCTCGGTCGCCGGGTCCTCGTCGCTGTTGGCGAACAGCACGGCGAGGTCGTCCTGGCGGGCCCGGGCCTGGACACCGTCGAGCACCCCGGTGAAGAACGGGTTGCCCAGGTCCGGGACCACGATGCCGAGGTAGCCGGTGCGCGCCGCGGCCGCCGGCTGCGGGAGCCCGGCGTGGTAGCCGAGCTCGTCCGCCGCGGCCAGCACCCGGGTGCGGGTCTGCTGCCGGACGAGGTCCGGGGACGTGAACGCCCGCGACACCGTCGAGATCGACACGTTGGCCCGGCGGGCGACGTCGTGGATGGTCACGCTCACGGCAGCTCCTCCGCACCGGCGTTCGCCACATCATGGAAACGCCTGAGAGCGTTGTCAACAAGCGGACTGCGTTGGGGGAGCGGGGATCGCGGCCCCGCAGGGCCATTCGGCTGGGGTTCACGATGAAAACCCTGAAAATCGTTGACCGGGTTTTCGGGCGATCGTAGAACGGAATCTCCACCGTGGTTCCCGCCTTCCGGGACCCGGGCCCCCACCCACGAGAAGGTGCCTGATGACCAGGACATCGCGGTTTTCCGCGCGCACTTTCGCCCACGCCGCCGCCGTGTCGGCGGCCGTCACCGCGGCGCTCGCGGTCGTGCCGGCCGGGGTCGCGCACGCGGCCTACGAAAGCTCACCCGCCGGCTTCGGCGCCGGGACGACCGGCGGCGCCGGCGGGGAAACCGTCACCGTGACGACGGCTTCGGCGTTCACCAGCGCGGTGACGGGCACGACGGCCCGGACCGTGCGGGTGAGCGGCAAGATCACCCTGCCGGACAAGACGCTGGTGAAGATCGGGTCGAACAAGACGGTGCTCGGCGTCGGGTCCGGCTCCGGGTTCACCGGCGGCGGGCTCGCCGTCGACAAGGCGTCGAACGTCATCATCCGCAACCTGGCCATCGCGAAGGCGGTCGGCACCGACGCGATCCAGATCCAGCGCGGCTCGACCAGGGTCTGGGTCGACCACAACGACCTGTCCTCGGACCTCGGCCACGGCAAGGACTACTACGACGGGCTGCTCGACATCAGCCACGCCGCCGACGGCATCACGGTGTCCTGGAACAAGTTCCACGACCACTACAAGGTGTCCCTGGTCGGGCACAGTGACAACAACGCCGCCGAGGACACGGGCAAGCTGCACGTCACCTACAGTCACAACTGGTTCGAGAACGTCAACTCGCGGCTGCCCAGCCTCCGGTTCGGCACCGGGCACGCATACGACAACTATTTCCACGCCGTCACCGATTCCGCCGTGCATTCGCGGATGAACGCGCAGTTCCTCGCCCAGAACAACGTTTTCGAATCCACGAAGGTCTGCCTCGAAACGACCGGCGACAGCGACGTCGACGGCTACCTGAACGAGTCGGGGAACTCCTTCGGTGGTTGCACGAACAAGATCACCCGGACCGGGAGCATGAGCACCGCGCCATATTCCTTCACGCTGGAGCCGACTTCGACGGTCAAGGCCACCGTGACCGCGGGCGCCGGCGTCGGCCGGATCTGATCCCGCGCGGTTCGGGTAAGCGCTATCTCGAACCGCCGACCATCGTTCGGAGTACGCGTTCTTCGACGAATTCGACCCGACGTGGGCGAATATTGACACCCCCGTCGAGAACGCCCTACGGTGACCACCGGAAGTTTCTGCTCGACTCCTCACCCATTCGTCGGTTCCGCGCGGCCCGGGCCGCGCCGATCGGAGACCCATGCCGGGGAGCAGGCGCCGCACCGTCGCGGACCCGCCGAAGCTGGCCGTGGTCGGCACGTCCGGCTACGCGTTCAGCTACCTGCACCGCGCGCGCATCCTGCACGACGAAGGCGTGGTCCGGTTCGCGGGCATGGCCGACGTCCACCCGCCCTCGGCCGCGGCGGCCGCCCTCCTGCCCGAGGGCGCCGCGGCGCACGTGGGCGTGGACGACCTGCTCCACCGGTGCCGTCCCGACATCACCGTGGTCGCGACGCCGCCGCACGCACACGTCCGGGTCGGCGGCGCGGTCCTGCGGGCGGGCAGCGACCTGCTGCTGGAAACCCCGCCGGTGCTGGACCTGAGCGGGTTCACCACCCTCAGCCGGCTGGCCGCCGAAAGCGGGTCGGCGTGTCAGACCGGGTTCCAGAGCTTCGGTTCCCGGGCGCTGCCGGTGCTCCGCGCGGCGATCGCGACCGGGAAGCTCGGCGAGGTGGCGGGGGTCGGCGCGGCCGGGGCGTGGATCCGCACCGACGCCTACTACCGCCGCAACCCGTGGGCGGGACGGCGCTGGCTCGACGGCGAGGCCGTCGTCGACGGCGCGCTGACCAACCCGTTCTCCCACGCGGTGGCCACCGCCCTGCTCGTCGGCGGGGTCGCCGCCCGGGACCCGGCCGAGATCGCGCTCGAGCTCTACGGCGCGCGTGACATCGAAGCCGACGACACCGCGTGCCTGCGGATCCGGTTCGACGACGGCCCGGAGATCGTGGTCGCCGCGTCGCTGTGCGCCGAGCAGGACCACGAGCCCTACGTCGTGGTGCACGGCCGGCAGGGCCGGGCGAAGTTCTGGTACAAGAGCCACCGCCTCGAGCTGAACGACGAGCGGGTCGTCCTCGGTGAGCCGGCCGACCTCCTGCGCAACCTCGTCGCCCACCGCCGGGACCCGGTGGGCACGCCGCTGCTCGCGCCGCTGGCCGGCACCCGGGCGTTCGCGTCGGTCGTCGAAGCGGTGCGGGACGCGCCGTCCCCGGCGCGGATCCCGGCCGGCTGGGTCCGCACCGCCGGGGAGGGGGCGGGCCGGCACCCGGTCGTGCGCGGCATCGGGGAAGAGGTCGCCGTCGCCGCGGACCGGCTCGCGCTGTTCTCCGAACTCGGTGTCCCGTGGGCGAGCCGCCCGAAGGTCGCCGACCGCACCGGCTAGCGCGGCCGGTGCTCTCTCGCGCTGACAGCCCGGCTTTCCGACCGGTGACTGTAAGCGCTTTCTCATCCTGCCTGAAAACGCCTGAAACCGTTGCTGCACAAGGGGTATTACCACTTTTTGCCCGTTGACAGCGCCGCGACGCGCTGCCTACCGTGAGCCCGCTGGCAGCGTTTTCAGAAAAACTGCCGACCGGCTGAGAACGGAGAGCCCGATGCGTCGGACAAGACAACCGCGAACGCTCGTCGCGCTGGCCGCGGTGGTCCCGCTGCTGCTGACCGGGGTCGCCGCGTGCGGCTCGGACTCCGGCGGCGACGGCGGGGACGTCACGATCACCTTCGTCTGGTGGGGCAGCGACGGCCGAGCGAACCTGACCAAGAAGGCCGTCGAGCTGTTCCAGCAGAAGAACCCGAAGATCAAGGTACAGACGTCCTTCTCGGCGTACGCGGCCTACTGGGAGAAGCTGGCGACGCAGTCCGCCGGAGGCAAGCCGCCGGACGTGCTCAACGTCGACACCCGCTACCTGGCCGAGTACGGCGGCCGCGGTGTGCTGGCGAACCTGAACGAGGGCGCGGGAAAGGCGATCTCGCTGGCCGACGTCAACCCGGAGCTGGCGGCGACCAGCGTGTACCAGGGCAAGCGGTACGCGGTGCCGTGGGCGCAGAACACCCCGGCGATGCTGTACGACCCGGCCGCGTTCACCGCGGCGGGCGCGGACCCGGCCAAGGGCCTGACCTGGGACCAGTTCGCCGAGGCGACCGCGAAGATCGGGACCACCGGAACGGCCGGTGGCACGACCGACTTCGGCATCCTCGACACGACGCTGGAGATCTGGCTGCGCCAGCAGGGCAAGCAGTTCTACAGCCCCGAGGGCAAGCTCGGCTTCACCGCCGACGACCTGCGCCGGTACTGGCAGCTCGCGGGCCGGTTCCGCGACACGAAGGGCGCGTCCCCGGCCGACGTCACGGCGTCCTACAACACCTCGCCCGAGCAGTCACCGCTCGGCAAGAAGCTGACCGCCTCCGAGTTCGCCTACGACAACCTCCTGCCCGCCTACCAGAAGGCGAACGGCAAGCCGCTGAACGTCGCGCCGTACCCGACCGGTGCGGACGGGAACAACGGGCAGTACCGGCGGCCGTCGATGTTCCTCTCGGTCTCCGCGCGCAGCTCCCAGCAGGAGGCGGCGGCGAAGCTCGTCGACTTCCTGGTCAACGACCCCGAAGTGGGCAAGATCGTCGGCACCGACCGCGGGCTCGCCCCGAACCTCAAGGTCCGCGCCCAGCTCGCGACGGCGGCCAAGGGCGCCGACAAGACGCTCTACGACTACGAAGCCGCGCTCGAGCCGAAGCTCGGTGCCGCGCCGCCCGTCCCGCCCAAGGGCGCGGGCTCGATCCAGAAGCTCCTCCAGCGCACCTACGAGGAGGTCGCGTTCGGCCGGATGAGCGTCGACGACGCGGTGAACCGGTTCCTGTCCGAAGCCGAGAAGGCGCTGGGTTAGCCGATGGCGACGGTGCGCACCCCGGACCCGCCGGTCGCTCCCGAGGCGGCCACGCGGGTCCGGCGACGGGACCGCCCGGCCGGGCGCCGCCGCAAGAGCCAGCCGGCGGCCTTCGCGTTCCTCACGCCGTGGCTGCTCGGCGCGATCGCGCTGACCGTGGGCCCGATGGTCGTCTCGCTCTACCTGTCCTTCACCGACTACGACCTGTTCACCGCGCCGAAGTGGGTCGGCTTCGGCAACTTCACGCACATGTTCACCGACGACGACCGCTACCTCCAGTCGGTGCAGGTCACGCTCGGCTACGTCCTGGTTTCGGTGCCGCTGAAGCTCACCGTGTCGTTGCTGGTGGCGATGCTGCTCAACTCGCGTCGAGGTGGTGGCGGCTTCTACCGGGCCGCGTTCTACGCGCCGTCGCTGCTGGGCGCGAGCGTCGCGGCCGCGCTGGTGTGGCGGGCGCTGTTCATGGGCGGCGGCCCGGTGAACGAGGTGCTCGCGTTCTTCGGCTGGCACACGCCGAGCTGGGTCGACGACCCGCGGTTCAGCCTCGCCTCGATCGTGCTGCTCGGCGTCTGGCAGTTCGGCGCGCCGATGGTGATCTTCCTGGCCGGGCTCAAGCAGATCCCGGCCGAGCTGCACGAGGCGGCCGCGATCGACGGCGCCGGGGCGTTCCGCCGGTTCCGGCACATCACGCTGCCGATGCTCTCGCCGGTGATCTTCTTCAACCTGGTGATGGAGGCCATCCACGCGTTCCAGGCGTTCACCCCGGCGTTCGTCATCGGCGGCGGCCGCGGCGGCCCGGCCGACGCCGACCTGTTCTACACGCTCTACCTGTACGAAGTCGGCTTCCAGGACTTCCACATGGGGTACGCGTCCGCGATGGCGTGGGTCCTGCTGGCGGTGATCGCGATCGTCACGGCGATCGTGTTCCGCACCGCCAAACTCTGGGTGTTCTACGACGACGCCGAGGAGCGCACATGACCGTGTTGCCGCGTTCGGCGCGTTCGTTCGGCTGGCACGTGCTGTGCCTCGTGATCGTCGCCGTGGTGCTGTACCCGCTGGTGTGGCTGGCGTTCGCGTCGGTCAAGCCGCCGGACGAGATCCTCTCGCGGCTGTCGCTGCTGCCCACCCGGTTCGTCTTCGACGGCTACACGAAGGGCTGGGAGGGCGCGGCCGACGTCGGGTTCGGCCGCTTCTTCCTCAACTCGGTGCTGGTGGCCGGGTTGTCGGTGGTCGCGAACGTGCTCTCGTGCTCGCTGGCGGCGTTCGCGTTCGCGCGGCTGAAGTTCCGGTTCCGGGGCGCGCTGTTCGCGTTCATGATCACGACGCTGATGCTGCCCTACCACGTGACGCTGATCCCGCAGTACGTGATCTTCCAGCAGGCCGGCCTGGTCAACACGGTCGTCCCGCTGATCCTGCCGAAGCTGCTGGCCACCGAGGCGTTCTTCGTGTTCCTGATCGTCCAGTTCATGCGCGGCATCCCGCGCGAGCTCGACGAGGCCGCGACGATCGACGGCTGCTCGGTCTACCGGACGTTCTGGCACGTGGTGCTGCCGCTGTCGAAACCGGCGCTGGTGACGACGTCGATCTTCACGTTCATCTGGACGTGGAACGACTTCTTCACGCAGATGGTGTACCTGAACGACACGGAGAAGTTCACGGTGCCGCTGGGCCTGCGGTTGTTCGTCGACACCAGCAGCGAGTCGAACTTCGGCGCGATGTTCGCGATGTCCGCGCTCGCGCTGGTCCCGATCGTGCTGTTCTTCCTCGCCTTCCAGCGCCTCTTGGTGGAGGGCGTCAGCACCAGCGGCTTGAAGGGGTGACGGCGTGCGAACGCACTGGAGGACCGGGCTCGAAGACTTCTCGGACTGCCTGCTGACCGGCTTGCTCGTCGCGCTCGCGTCCGTGCCCGTGGTGACCGCGGCGCCGGCGTTCGCGGCCGGCTGCCGAGCGCTCGACCGATCGCGACACGGTATCGCGCGTCCACTGTGGACGACGTTCTGGGCCGACTTCCGGCAGGCCGTCCGCGGTAGCGTGGCGTTCGGCCTGCTGGGCCTCCTCGCGGCGGCGATGTTCGCGGTGGACCTCGACATCGTGGGCGCGACGCCCGGCGCCGGGGTGCTCCGGCCGGCGTTGTGGCTGCTGGCGGGGGTGGCGGCCGTCGTCGCCGTGCGGACCTGCGAGGTCGTCGCGCGCGGGGAAGCGTCGTGGCGCCGGGCCGTCGTTACGGCGGCCCGCGAGACGTCGCCGGGGAACGCCCTGCTCCTGGCCGGGGCGATCGGCCTCGCGGTGGTGCTCGTGTGGATGCTGCCGATCCTGGCGTTCGTCATCGCCGGGCCGCTGGCCCTGGCGGCCGTCGCGACCGGTGGGCGCCGATGATTCCGAGCATCGTCGTGTTCGGCACCGCCGGCTACGCGCGCACGCACCTGCGCCGGGCCCGGGCGCTGCACGACCGGGGCGAGATCGTCCTGGCCGGCGCGTGCGATATCCGCGAGCCACCGGAGGAAGCCGGCGTGCCGGTCTTCACCCGCGACCCCGCCGAACTGCTGGCCCGGGTGCCGGCGGACATCGCCGTGGTGGCCACCCCGCCGCACACGCACCTGCCGCTGGTCCGGCTCGCGCTCGCCGCGGGCTGCCACGTGCTGGTGGAGAAGCCGCCGGTGCTCGACCTGAGGGCGTTCGACGAGCTGACCGAGCGGGCCCGCGGCCGGGCCTGTCAGGTCGGGTTCCAGAGCTTCGGCTCGCCCGCGATCCCGGTGATCCGGGCCGCGCTGGCCCGGGGGGCGATCGGGACGGTCACCGGGATCGCCGCGGCGGGTGCGTGGATCCGGCGCGACCGGTACTTCCAGCGCACCGAGTGGGCGGGCCGGCGCCGCGTCGGCGGGCAGCCGGTGGTCGACGGCGCGCTGACGAACCCGTTCGCCCACGCGGTCGCGACCGCGTTGCTGCTCAACGGCACCGCAGGTGTCGTGCCCGAGCGCACCACCGTCGAGCTGTACCGCGCTCGTGACATCGAGTCGGACGACACGGCGTGCGCGCGGCTGTGTTTCGCCGGCGCGCCGGACGTCGTCGCCGCCGCGACGCTCGCCGCCGAAGCCGACCACGAGCCCTACGTGCTGATCCACGGCACCGACGGCCGGATCCGGTGGCACTACAAGACCGACGTCGTCCTCGTCGGTGACGAGCCGGTGCCGGTCGGCCCGCCGCGGGACCTGCTGGCGAACCTCGTCGACCACGTCCGCGACGGCGTGCCGCTGCTCGCCCCGCTGGCCGCCACCCGCGCGTTCACCGCGCTGGTCGAGGCGGTCCGCGACGCGCCCGAGCCGAGGCGGCTGCCCCAGGCGCGGGCCGTCGGCGCCGGGCCGGAGCGCCGGTTCGTCGTGCCCGGCGTCGACGCGGCCGTCGACGCCGCGGCCGAGCGGCTCGCGCTCTTCTCCGAACTCGCTCTGCCGTGGACGCTCGCCCGGGAGGAGACGTGATGGTGCCGCACTACGCGATCGTCGGCCTGGGGTCGCGGGCCGAGCTGTTCGCCCGGGCCCTGGCCGGGTCACCGCGCGCCGAACTGGCCGCCTTCTGCGACCAGAACCAGACCCGCATGCGCGTCCACAACGAGTGGCTGGGCACGGCGGTGCCCAGCTACCGGCCCGCCGACTTCGTCGTGATGCTCGAGAAGGAGCGCATCGACGTCGTCGTGGTGTGCACACCGGATCACACGCACGCGGACTACGTCGTCGCGGCGCTGCGGGCCGGCTGCGACGTCGTCACCGAGAAGCCGATGACGACCGACGTGGACGGCGCCCGGCGCATCCTGGCGGCCCGGCGCGAGACCGGCCGCGCGGTACGCGTTGCGTTCAACTACCGGTACAACCCGGTGCACCGCCGGGTCCGCGCGCTGCTCGCCGAGGACGCGATCGGCGAGATCGGGTCGGTCGAGTTCAGCTGGCTGCTCGACACCGCGCACGGCGCCGACTACTTCCGCCGCTGGCACCGCGACAAGGCGAACTCCGGCGGCCTGCTCGTGCACAAGTCCGGGCACCACTTCGACCTGGTCAACTGGTGGCTCGGCAGTGGCCCGGAGACGGTGTTCGCGGTCGGGCGGTTGTTCTTCTACGGCGAAGGCAGCGGGCACCCCGACGACCGGTTCGCGCTGGACGTCGAGGCTTCGCCGAGGCTGCGCGCGCTCTACCACGACGCGGAGCACGAAGACGGTTACGTCCGGAACCAGGACGTGTTCGCGCCCGGCGTCACGATCGAGGACGACGTGTCGGTGCTCGTCCGGCACCGCGGCGGGGTGGTCCTGAACTACCACCTGCACGCGTATTCACCGCGTGAGGGCTATCGCGTCGCGTTCTCCGGCAGCGAGGGTCGGCTCGAGCTGGACGTGCGGGAGAACGAGCACGCCGCGGACGCCGGCGAGACCACGCGGGCCAGGCTGACCCGGCAGCGGCAGTGGGAGCCGCCGGAGGTCGTCCTGGACGAGCCGCTCGGCGAGGGCCACGGCGGCGGGGACGCGCGGATGCTCGCCGAGCTGCTGGGCGACGCCGAGCCGGACCCGCTCGGCTGCGCGGCCGACCACGACTCCGGCCTGCAGGCCCTGCTCACCGGGCTGGCCGCGAACCGGTCCCTGGCCACCGGCGCGCCGGTGGCGGTCGACGAACTGCTCGGTGAGATCGGGGAACCGGCGTGAGCCGGGCGGCGGTGGGGGACGGGACGTTGGAGCTCGCCGAGGACGACGACGGCCGGCTGCGCGTCCGGCTCGGCGACGTCGTCCTGGCCGAGTACGTCGTCGCGCCACCGACCCCGGCCGGGGACTCGCCGAAGCCGTACCTGCACCCGTTGCGCACCACCGCGGGGGAGACCGTGACCGCGGTCCGGCCGCACGACCACACCTGGCACAACGGCCTGCAGTTCACCATGGCCCACCTCTCGGGCGAGAACTTCTGGGGTGGCCGGACCTACCTGCGCGGCCTCGGGTACACCCCGCTCGACAACAACGGCAGCGTGGGCCACGTCCGCTGGGAGAGCATCGTCTGCGCGGCCGGGCACTGCGAGCTGCGGCACGAGCTCGCCTGGCGCACCGCGGGCGGCCGGCGGTGGCTCACCGAGCACCGCACGCTGCGCTTCGGCGACGTCTCGGCCGGCCGCTGGACCCTCACCTGGTCGAGCCGGTTGCGCAACACCAGCGGCCGCGAACTGCGCTGGGGGAGCCCGGTGACCGAAGGCCGCGACACCGCGGGCTACGGCGGGCTGTTCTGGCGCGGTCCCCGCTCGTTCGTCGGCGGCGCCATCCGCACGGCGGACGGCCGGGGCGGAGCCGGCGCGATGGGGCACCGGTCGCCGTGGCTCGCCTTCACCGGCCGGCACGACGAGAGCCTGCGGACCTCGACGCTGCTGTTCGCCGACAGCCCGCGCAACCGGAGCTTCCCGACCGCCTGGTACGTCCGGGCCGAGCCGTTCCCGGTGGTCAGCTTCGCCGCGACCTACCACCGGCCGTGGCTGCTCGAACCGGGTGAGGAGCTGACGCTGACCCACCACGTCGTCGTCCTCGACGGCGACCCGGAGCCCGCCCGGCTCGCCGAGCTCGCGGCCCGGGCGGCCGAGTAGAAGGAGCCGAAATGCGCTGGAAGGCCTTCGCGGGGTGCCTCGCCCTGCTCGGACTCACCCTCACACCCGCGGCGGAAGCACACGGCCACGACCCCGGCCGGGTCGTGGCCGGCGCGCACGACGGCTGGGGAGCCGGGACGACCGGCGGCGCCGCGGCCGCGCCGGGTGATGTCCACACGGTGTCGACCCGCTCCGAGCTGGCCGCCGCGCTGGCGGCCCACCCGGGCGCGCCGAAGATCGTCCACGTCCGCGGCACGATCGAGGGCAATGTGGACGGTCGCGACCGGCCCCGGACGTGCGACGACTTCGCCGATCCCGGCTACCGCCTGCCCGCGTACCTGGCCGCGTACGACCCGGCGACCTGGGGCAAGGTCGAGCCTTCGGGGCCGCTGGAGGAGGCGCGGGTCCGGTCGCAGGCCAACCAGGCCGCGCAGGTGGTGCTCGACGTCGGCCCGGACACGACGATCGTCGGCCTTCGCGGCGCGACCCTGCACGGGCTGACGTTGCGTGTCACCGGCGACAACGTGATCCTGCGGAACCTGCGGTTCGCCGACGCGCACGACTGCTTCCCGCAGTGGGACCCACTGGACGGCGCCGACGGCAACTGGAACTCCGAGTACGACAACGTCGACCTGGTCGGCGCGACGCACGTCTGGGTGGACCACAACGAGTTCAGCGACGGCGGGAACGACTCCCAGCCCACGTACTTCGGCCGCGAGTACGAGGTCCACGACGGCCTGCTGGACATCGTGAACGGCTCGGACCTCGTGACGGTGTCGTACAACCGCCTGCACGACCACGACAAGACGATGCTGATCGGCAACACCGACAAGCCCACCCACGACGTCGGGAAGCTGCGCGTCACGGTGCACCACAACCTCTTTTCGGAAATCGGGCAGCGCGCGCCGCGGGTGCGGTACGGCCAGGTGCACGTGTACGACAACCTGTACTCGGTCCGGGACGCGGCGGCCTACACGTATTCACTCGGCGTCGGCGTGGAATCCCGGATCTACGCGGAGAACAACTTCTTCCGGATCCCGGCCTCGGTTCCGCTGGGCGCGCTCGTCGAATACTGGAAGGGCACGGTGCTGCACGCGACCGGGACGCTGGTTTCGTCCGGTGCGGCGCTGCCGCGCCCGGTGGACCTGCTGGCGGAGTACAACGCGGCCAACGATCCGGACCTGGGGCCGGACGTGGGCTGGACGCCGACGCTGGTGGACCGCCTGGATCCGGCGTGGCTGGTGCCGCTGCGCGTGCCGGCCGAAGTCGGCCCGAACGGGCGTTGACACGGAACCGGTCCGTGCGCAGTATTGAGAAAGCGCTTTCAGCACTCGCACGGACCGTTTCCCCGGACCACGGAGTGATGAAGATGATTTCGCAAGAACGCATTCGCGCGTGCTCGCTCGCCGTCCTGCTGGCCGCTTCGGCGATGCTCGGCGTGCCCGGGTCGGCGTCGGCGGCTTCCTGGCCGAACCCGAGCACCAGCGTCGCCGTCGGCCAGACGATCAAGGTCACCGGCGGCACCTACGACGGCGGCCTGAAGCGGTTCTACGGCACCGGCGACCTCGGCACCGGCGGCCAGGACGAGGACCAGGGCCCGATCTTCGAGCTCGCCAACGGCACGACCCTGAAGAACGTCGTCCTCGGCAACCCGGCCGCCGACGGCGTGCACTGCCTCGGCACGTGCACGCTGCTCAACGTCTGGTGGGAGGACGTCGGCGAGGACGCGGCGACCTTCAAGGGCACCTCGGCGTCGCAGACCATGACCATCGACGGCGGCGGCGCGCGCAAGGCGTCGGACAAGGTGTTCCAGCACAACGGCCCCGGCACGATGTACATCCGCAACTTCGAGGTGACCGACTTCGGCAAGCTGTACCGCTCGTGCGGCAACTGCAAGACGCAGTACAAGCGCAACGTCGTCGTCGACAACGTCACCGCGACCGTGCCCGGCAAGGCGCTCGTGGGCATCAACACCAACTACGGCGACACCGCGAGGCTGACCCGGATCACCATCGTCGGCGACTCGAGCCGCAAGATCGAGCCCTGCCAGAAGTACAAGGGCGTCACCAGCGGCGAACCGACGAAGACCGGCAGCGGGCCCGACTCGACGAACTGCCTCTACACCACCGCGAACATCACTTACCGGTGACCGACCCGCCGGGGGCGCCCGCCGCCCCCGGCGGCTTTTCGTGGAGGCGTCATGTGGAAAACCCTGCTCCTCGCTTCGCTCCTGACCGGGACGACGTCGGTCCCGCCCGCGGCCGCGAACGTCGTCGTGGCCAAGGACGGCTCCGGGAACTACACCACCGTCCAGGCCGGGATCGACGCCGTCGTCGCCGGCGGCACGGTGTCGGTCAAGCCCGGGACCTACCACGAGGTGATCACCGTGCCCGCGGCCAAGACCGGGATCACCCTGCGCGGCACCACCGGCAAGGCCGCCGACGTCGTCGTCGACTACGACAACGCCAGCGGCACGAAGAAGCCGGACGGCTCGACCTACGGCACCACCGGCAGCGCGACGGCGACGATCGCCGCGAACGGCTTCACCGCGACGGCGGTGACCTTCCGCAACTCCTTCGACCGCAAAGCCCACCCGGAGATCACCGCCACCCAGGCGGTCGCGGTCAAGACGACCGGCGACCGGATGGTCTTCGACAACGTCACCTTCCTCGGGCACCAGGACACGCTCTACGCCGACACCGCGGCGACCGCGGCGGTGGGCCGCCAGTACTACCGTGCCTGTGAGATCAGCGGCGACGTCGACTTCCTGTTCGGGCGCGCCACCGCGGTGTTCGACCGGGCGACGATCACCGCGCTCGACCGCGGCTCGAACCCCAACGGCTATCTGACCGCGGCGAGCACCCGGCGCGGCAACCCGTACGGCTTCCTGATCGTCGGCAGCAAGGTGCTCAGCCCGGCGGCGGGCGCCAGCTTCTACCTGGGCCGGCCGTGGCACCCGGGCGGGGATGTCGACGCCATCGCGCAGGTCGTCATCCGCGAAACCGTGCTGCCGGCGGCGATCAAGCCCACGCCGTGGACGGACATGTCGGGGTTTTCGTGGAAGGACGCCCGGTTCGCGGAGTACCGCAACACCGGCCCGGGGGCGGGCACGGGCGCCGACCGGCCGCAGCTCACGGCCGCGCAGGCCGCCACGTACACGGCACAGCGGTACCTCGCCGGGAGCGACGGGTGGAACCCCGTGCACTGACCGGGCGTCCGCCCACTTCAGCTTGTTCTTGACCGCCTTGGCCTTGCCCATCGCCGTGCCCTTGACGCGGAAGTCGGCCAGCAGGGTTGCCGGAGGCGACGCCGGAACATGCGCGGGATCCCTTTCGCTCGGGCGCCGGTGGTTCCCGGGGCGAGCGGGGGATAACCGCGGTAATTCCGAGTTCCCGGCGGGCTCACGAGGTGAAGGTGCGTGCTTCTTCCTCGGCGGCCGCCCGTTCCCGGTCCGCTGCCGCCGAATCTCCCGGCAACCCACGCCGCACGAGAGCTTGAGCGTGGCGGCGCCGGGCGAACACCACCGCCGGCCAGTGGCTGAGGGCCAGGTTGTGGCGGACGGCGACCCGCAGGTGCTGCTCCGCGCGGTCCAGGTCGCCCGTCGTGAGGGCCGCCGTGCCCAGCGACGTGTGGACCGAGCCGAAGCACGCGATGCCCAGGCTCGCCATCGCCGGCAGGTGCGCGAACGGCACGAGCAGCTCGGCCACCCGGGCCGCCGTCGGGCCGTCGTCGAGCAGGTACGCCGTTTCGGCCGCGCCGCTCAGGGAAATCAGCCAGGTGCTCGACCGCGGGAGCGCCCCGAGGTCGTCGCCGCACAGCCGCGCCAGCGCGCCCGCCGCCGTCCGGCGGTCGCCCGCCGAAGCAGCCGCCACGGCCAGCGCCGCGTAGTAGGAGTTGTCGACCGGGCTGAGGGTCGGGGAGTGCATCAGCCCGTCCAGCACCGGGACGAGCTCGCCCAGCCGGCCCTGGAACCACCGGATCGCCACCAGCTGCGCGCCGTACCAGCCGAGCGCGTCCAGGTCACCCGCCGCCTGCCCGAGCTCCGCGCAGGCCTGCGCGCCCGCTTCGGCCTCGGCGAACCGACCCGCCCGGATGGCGAGCATGACGCCGAGCGCGTCGGCCACGAACCCGGCGGCCAGGTGCTTGCGCGCGGCGAGGAGGTCTTCGAGCTCGCCGAGCCGCCGCTGGGCGTGCGGGTCACCGGCCAGGAAGAGGTCGACCGTGTCCCACACGACCCCCAGCACCAGGTCCGTGCGCCGCCCGGACCGGCCGCTCATGCCGACCAGCTCGGTGGCGAGGGCGTGCCGCAGGTCCGTGTGGCCGGGGCCGAGCAGGCAGTGGTGGGCCAGGCTCAGCGCCTCGGCGTGCGCGACCGGGTCGCCCGCCGCCCGGGCCTCGTCGACCAGGGCCAGGATCCGGCCGGACGTGCCGTCCGGGTAATCCTCTTCGCCGGCGAGCCGGATCCGGAGCCGGCGGGCCAGCGGCGCCGCCGGGTCCAGCCGGCCCAGTGCGTGCCGCAGCCGCGTCACCAGCGACGCCGCCGCGGCGGCCGTCCGGTGCTCGTGCACCCACACCCCGCCCAGGCCCAGCGCCGCCCGCGCGAGCGCGTCGGTGTCGCCGGTCTGCTCGGCGCGGCGGTAGGCGGTCTCGAACTGCTCCCGGCTGGTCCGCAGGTCGCCGTCCTCGAGCAGCGCGTGCTCCCCGGCGGCCAGCGCGTCGTCCGGGGCGGTGACCACGATCCCGGGCCGCGCCGCGAGCAGCACCGGGTCCTGGGCGAGGACCTGGCGGTGCACCTGCGCCAGCACCGGCGACGGCTCGACCCCCGACGCCGTGATCAACCCGTGCCGCGCCTGGCGGAACGCCTCGAGGGCGTCACCTTGGCGGCCGGCGCGGTAGAGCGCGGTCATCAGCTGCGCCCACAGCCGTTCGTGGCCGGGGAACGCGGTGGTCAGCTTCTCCAGCTCCGCGATCAGCCCGGCGTCCTCACCGGTCGCGAGGTCGGCGTCGATCCGGTCCTGGACGGCGTTGTGCCGCAATCGCTCCAGCCGCATCCCCTCCGCCTTCAGGACTTCGACGCCGCCGAACTCCTCGTAGGCGTTCCCGCGCCACAGCGCCAGCGCCGCGCGCAGGTGCTCGCGCGCGAGGCGGGGTTCGCCGGCCGAAAGCGCCCGCCGTCCGTCCGCGGCGAGCTGCTCGAACCGCGCCGAGTCGAGCGCCTCCGGCGGCACGTGCAGTACGTAGCCCGGCGACCGCGTCAGGATCAGGTTCGGGTCCACGGTGGCGCGCAGCCGCGAAAAGTAGGTCCGCACGGTCCGGTCGGCGTGCTCGGGCAGCCGGTCGCCCCAGAGCGCCCGGCCGAGCGCGGCAACGCTCACGACGCGGCCCGGCTCGGCCGCCAGCACGGCCAGCAGCGTCCGCAGGCGCGGCCCGCCGACGTCCCGCGGCTCGCCGCCGATCCGGACCTCGAACGGTCCCAGCACTCCGAGGTCCACCCCGCTCGCGCCCATTCCCGCCCCTTCGCCGCGGACACGTCCGCGCTTCGGCCTACAGGAGCGTCCGCGCGCGTCCGGGATACGTCGTCAGGACGGAAAGCAGCGTCGACGAACGGGTCCTAGCCGATCGGCACGGTCGCGACGCACGAGGCCGTGCCGCTGTCGAAGGTCATGGCCGCCGAGCCGCGGGCGGTGACCGGGATCGTCAGCCCGGCGGGGAACGTTTCGGTGTGCTCGCCGTTCGTCGCCGGGCCGACGTGGGTGTAGACCGTGTGGGTCGACGTCCCGGCCTGGTAGGAGATCCGCAGCGACTGGGTGCCGCTGTCGCCGATGTACGGGCCCGCGGTGGTGATCGCGCCGAGCGGCCGGTGGTAGCCACCCGACGTCTCGAACCGCAGGGTGAACCGCCCGCTGAAGCCACCGTCGTGGCAGGTGCTCGTGACCTGCTTGACGGTCGCCGCCTCGGCCGGGGCCGCGCAGGCCAGGGCCAGCGTCGCGACGAGCACCGCAGTCTTCATGTCTTCCTCCTGAACGCCTCGGCCGCCATCCTGCCGGAACCGGCTTCCGTGGCGCTTCCCTTCACCGGGCGGTGCGGACGAGCAGTACCGGGCAGGCGGCTTGGTGCAGCAGGGCCTGGCCGGTGGAGCCGAGCAGCAGCCCGGGGAAACCGCCGCGGCCGCGGTCGCCGAGCACGACGAGCTGGGCGTCGCCACTGCGCTCGACCAGCTCGCGCCGGGGGTGGGCGGCCACCACGACCTGCTCGAGCGCGAGATCACCGGTGTCGAGGCCGTGGAGCCGTTCTTCGAGCAGCCGGCGGCCGGCTTCGGTGACGCAGCGCGGATCGTCGCGCGGGGGCGGGGTGTCCGCCCAGGCGTGGAGGACGACGAGGGGAGCGCCGCGCAGGCGGGCTTCGGCGACGGCGGCGGCGAGCACCCGGTCGCCGGCTTCGCTGCCGTCGACCCCGGCGACGACCGGCCGGTGCGCGGCGCCGGGCTCGTCCCACCGGTCCCCGCGGACGACGACGGTGTCGCAGTGCCCGTGGGTCCCGACGGCCGCGGCGACGGAGCCGGCGAGCAGGCTGGTGAGCCGCCCGTGCCCGGCGGACCCGACCACGAGCAGCGCGGCGGCCCGCGACGCCTCGATCAGGGCTTGGGCGGCGCGGTCGGAATCGAGCCGCGAGCCGACGGACGGCCCACCCTTCGCGACGGCGAGCTCGCAGGCGGTCCGCAGCGCACGTCGTCCGCGGGCACGCAGGGCGTCGACCATTTCTTCCGGCGGCGGCACGACCCCGCCGGCCAGCAGCGCGGGAAGGTCGAGGGCGTGGACGATTTCGAGGGGAGCGCCGCGCAGCCGGGAGGTCCGCGCGGCCCACCGGACGGCGTCGAGCGACTCGGCGGAGCCGTCGGCCCCGCAGACGATCGATCCGGTGGCGGTCATCCGAAGACTCTATGCCCGGTGAGTGTGGGGAGCGGTGCTTTTCGCGGCACTGGGGGCGGGTGCCGCGGGCTTGGCGTGCCCGGCCATGGCCCGCGTACCCGCCGGGGTGTGGGGAGTAGCGCCGTCCGCGGCCGCCGCGGGGGCGCCCGCGAAGCCGGCGTGCCCGCCCGCCTTTCTCCGTCGGGGCTGGGTCGAGCGGGCCGAGCGCAGCCGAATACGAGCCAGGCGAAGTCGCGCTCTTGCTCCAACCGTTGCCGCCGCTCCCTCGCTCCGGCTCAGCCGGTTAGGCCCGGCCGAGCGTCCGCCGTGCCGACCAGCCCAGCAACACCAGCTCCACCGCCGCGAAGCCCGCCAGCACCACCGTCCCCGGGGCCACCAGCATCGCCAGCCCGACCGCCAGCACCGGCGCCACCAACCCCGCGTACGCCGCCAGGAACAACGCCGCCAGCACTTCTCCGCGCGTCAACTCGTCCGCCAGCCCGGCGACGGTGCCGACCGAGGCCCGGAACCCCAGCCCGAACCCGGCCCCGGCCACGGCGCCCGCCGCGAAGAACCACGGCAGGGATCCCGCGAACGCCGCCCCCGCCAGCAGCACCAAGCCGCCGGCCATCAGCGCGTAGCCGGCCCGCAGCTGCGGACGGAAGCCGATGCGGGCGAACACGAGCTGGGCCACGGCCGCCGCGCCGAGCATCGTGAACGGCGCCAGCCCGGCCAGCAGGCGGGACGGCTGGTGCAGCTCGTGGGCCAGCAACGTCGGCGCCAGTGCCATGAACAGCCCGCTCAACGCGAACGCCGCGAACGCTCCGATCGCCGCGCCGGTGAACTCCCGCCGGGCCGCGGGCGGCAGGGACAGCCGCTGCGGCCGGTACGCCGGGCGCTCCTCGCGGCGCTCGACCGTCTCCGGCACCAGGCTCACCGCGATCGCCTCCAGCAGCAGCACCACGAGGAACACCGCGAACGGCGTCCGGAGCGGCTCGGCGGCGAACCGCGCGAACAGGCCGCCGGCCAGCGGGCCGAGGGCGAGACCGCCCGCGTTGACCACCGTCGCGACGAGACCGGGCTTCGTCCGCGGGCGCAGCTCCGACAGGTGCGCGGTCGCCGTCGCGGTGATCACGCCGATTCCCGCGCCGCTGACCAGGCGGGCGACGATCAGACCGGGGACCTCCGGCCACAGCAGGAACAGCGCCGCCGCGAAGGCCTCGGCCAGCACCCCGGCGAGCAGCACCCGGCGGCGGCCCAGCCAGTCGCTCACGTGCCCGGCCAGGTACAGGCTCAGCATCACCCCGACCGCGTACGCGGCGAAGACCACGGTGACGACGAACGTGGGAAACCCGTCCCGCTGCTGGTAAAGCGCGTACAGCGGGGTCGGGACGGTGGAGAACGCCAGCGCGGTCGCGAATGCGACCGCGACGACGCGGAACCCCAGGCCGTGGCTCACGCGGAGCCGGGCCGGGGCGAGGGTGAGCGACATCGGGACCTTCCAGGACGTCAAGGGATCTTCCGCACTCCACGATGTCCCCGGCGACTCAGCAAGTCCAACGAAAAGTCCTGGTCCGAGTTATCGCTACGATCGATGAATGGAGACGCGTCAGCTCGAGTACTTCGTCGCCGTGGCCGAGGAGCTCAGCTTCACCCGGGCCGCCCAGCGGCTGTTCGCCGTGCAGTCCACCGTGTCCGCCGCCGTCCGGGCGCTGGAGACCGAGCTCGGCGCCCGGCTGTTCGACCGCTCGACCCGCCGGGTCGCGCTGTCCGCCGCGGGTGCCGCGTTCCTGCCGGAGGCGAAGGCCGCGATCGAGGCGCTGGAACGCGCCCGCGCGACGGTCCAGGAAGCGTCGGAAGGCCTGCGCGGCAGCCTCCGCATCGGCACGCTGACCTCGGTTCCGGGCCTCGACCTGCCCCGCCTGCTCGGCGCGTTCCACCGGCGGCACCCGCTCGTCGACATCCACGTGACGGTGTCGATCACCGGCTCGACCGGGCTCGCCGACGAGGTTCGCCAGGGCCGCCTCGACGCCGCGCTGGTCGGCCTGCCCGAGACCGACCTGGCCGGCCTGGCCGTGCTGCGGGTCGCCACCCGGCCGTTCGTGGTGCTGCTGCCGGAAACCCACCGGCTGGCGGGCCGGCGCGCGGTGCGGCTCGCGGACCTGGCCGGCGAGTCGTTCATCGACACACCGCGCGGGTTCGGCAACCGCGTCGCCATGGACCGCGCGTTCGACGCCGTCGCCGCGCCGCGGCGGGTCACCGTCGAGGTGGCCGACCTGCGGACCGTGCCCGGCTACGTCCGGGCCGGTCTCGGTGTCGCCGTCGTCCCGGACACCCCCGCGCCGGAGGGGCCCGACGTCGTCGTCCGGCCCCTGGCCGGCGGGCTGGACTGGCCGCTCAACCTCGTGACGTCGGGGGCGAAGCCACCCAGCCGGGCGCTGCGGACGCTGCTGGACCTGGTCGAGAGCGATATTTGAACACGTTCAACTCTTTCGGTACGGTGGGCGGTGGCGGAGGAGTGAAGGGGGAACCATGAAGGTCGTCATACCCGGGGGAACCGGGCACCTGGGGCGCGTGCTGAGCCGCTCGCTCGTCGGCCGCGGCCACGAGGTCGTCGTGCTCACCCGGCGGGAGGCCGAACCGGAGCCGGGCGTGCGGCACGTCCGGTGGGACGGCCGCGGTGCCGGAAAATGGACGCACGAGATCGACGGCGGCGACGTCGTGCTCAACCTGGCCGGCCGGTCGGTGAACTGCCGCTACACGCAGGCCAACCTGCGCGAGATGTGGAACTCGCGGATCGACTCGGCGCGGGTCGTCGGCGGCGCGATCGAGCGGGCCGCGCACCCGCCGCGGGTCTGGCTGCAGATGAGCACCGCGACGATCTACGCCCACCGCCACGACGCCCCGAACGACGAGACCACCGGCGTCATCGGCGGTGACGAGCCGGGCGTGCCCGCCTACTGGGCCTACAGCGTCGACATCGCCCGCGCGTGGGAGCGCGAGCAGCGGCTCGCCGACACCCCGCACACCCGCAAGGTCGCGCTGCGCACGGCGATGGTGATGAGCCCCGAACCCGGTGGCGCGTTCGAGATGCTGCTGCGGCTGACCCGCCTGGGCCTGGGCGGCCCGGTCGCCGGCGGGCGGCAGTACATGTCGTGGATCCACGAAGCCGACCTGGTCCGCGTGATCGACTTCCTCATCGCGTGCGACGACGTGTCCGGGCCGGTGAACCTGGCCGCCCCGGAACCGTTGCCCTACCGCGACTTCCTGCGCGAGCTGCGCGCGGCCGCGCGCGTCCCGTTCGGCCTGCCCGCGACGCGCTGGATGGCCGCGATCGGAGCGTTCGCGCTGCGCAGCGACCCGGAGCTGCTGCTCAAGAGCCGCCGGGTGGTGCCGGGCCGGTTGCTCGACGCGGGGTTCGAGTTCGACCATCCCGAGTGGCGCGCCGCGGCCGTGGATCTGGTGGGGCGCACTCGCAGTCCACTCAGGACGGTCAGCTGACGCTGTTGTCCCGCAGCCGCCGCAACATGAGGGCCAGGTGGAGCCGGAACCGGCCGGCCGGGGTGTCGACGTCGAAGCCCAAGACGGCCTCGGCGCGCGCGAGGCGCGCGGGCATCGTGCTGTGGTGGCGGTGCACCGCCACCGCCGCCTTGCGCGCCGAGCCGGTGGCGCACAACGCGGTGAGCGTGGCCAAGGCGTCTTCGCCGTGCGGCTCGGCCGCCAGCCGGTCGAGCGCGCGGACGTCGGTCAGCTCCGCCAGGTCCGCGGCGCCGAGCTTGCCCGCGAGCTCGGCGAGACTGCCGAGGCGTTCCCACCACACCACCGGCTCGGTGGCCGAGGTGAACCGCAGTGCGGTCCGGGCGGCCGTCCACGACCGGGCGGCGTCGATGGCCGGCAGCTCCGGGCCGACCCCCGCCCGGCCGCCGTCGGGCAGCTCCGCGGGCACCTCGCCGGTGGTCAGCACCGCCCGCACCGCGCCCAGCCGCGCCGACCGCCCGGCGAGCGCGTCGACGCCGGTGCCGGCCAGCACGCGCACCCGTGCCGCGGGGCCGAAACCGAGCAGGTGCAGGGCCCGGGCGCGCTCGGCCGTGCCGACGTCCGCCGACAGCACCAGCTCGACCAGCGCGGGGTCGCCGAGCTCGGGACGGGGCACGCGGTTGTGCGCCAGCAGGATCGCGGTGGCGATCGCGAAGCGCTCCAGCAGCATGTCGTCGAGCGGGATGGGCGCACCGGTCCGAGCCACCCAGACCAGCACGCCGCCCTCGAGCTCGCGCGTGGCCGCGCCCGGCGGCGGCGAGCCGGGCGCGACGGCGGGCCCGCCCGGCTCCGCGCGCAGCGACAGCCCTTGGCCGGGCGCGTGCACGCCGACCGGGCAGCCGGCGAGCTCGGCCGTGCTGCACACCAGCGCGTCCAGATCCGCGCGGGCGGTGATCAGCCGGTCGAAGAACCCGATCACCCGCACGGCGTTCTCGGCGTCGGCGTCGAGCCCGGACAGCCGCAGCAGCAGGCCTTTCATGCCGTCACGATAGGCGCGCCCGCCGCCGGATGGCGAGCCGTGGCCCGGGAACGCCCGCCGCGTGGCGGTGGCCGGGGGCGGGCCCGCGGCCGATGATCGGGTCATGACCTACGCGATCGATCCCGAGCTCCTGCCGTGGCTGGACATGGTTCCGCCGGTCGTCCTGACCGACTACGAAGCGCTGCTGGCCGTGCGTGCTTCGGCGGCCGGGCTGGAAAATCTCGTGCCGGCGTACGAGCCGGCGCGGCCCGTCGATGTCCGCGACACGGCGATCCCCGGCCCGTCCGACGCCCCGGACGTCCCGGTGCGCGTCTACTCGCCCGCCGACCGGGCCGGCGCGGTGCCGGGCCTGCTCTACATCCACGGCGGCGGGTTCGTCCTCGGCGACCTGGAGACGTTCCACGGGCCGCTGCTGCGCCTGGTCGACGAGCTGGGGATCGTGATCGTGTCGGTCGACTACCGGCTGGCGCCCGAGCACCCGTTCCCGGCCCCGGTGGAGGACTGCTACGCGGCGCTGACCTGGACCGCGGCCAAGGCGGCCGAGCTGGGCATCGACCCCGCCCGCCTGGGCGTGGCCGGGGAAAGCGCCGGCGGCGGGCTGTCGGCCGCGGTGGCGCTGCTGGCGCGGGACCGCGGCGGCCCGGCGCTGTGCTTCCAGTACCTCGGGATCCCGGAGCTGGACGACCGGCTCGACACGCCGTCGATGCGCGACTACACCGACACGCCGGTCTGGAACCGGCCGAACGCGGTGTTCAGCTGGACCAGCTACCTCGGCCGGGAGCCCGGCGGCGAGGACGTCTCGCCCTACGCGGCCCCGGCGCGGGCCACGGACCTGGCGGGGCTGCCGCCGGCGTTCGTGACGACGTGCCAGTTCGACCCGTTGCGCGACGAGGGAATCCGCTACGCGCAAGAGCTGGCGCACGCCGGGGTGGCGGCCGAGCTGCGCCACTACCCGGGCACGTTCCACGGCTGCGGTCTGGTCGAGGCGGCGGCGATCTCGCGCCGGATGTTCGCCGACGAAGTCGAGGCGCTGCGCCGCGGCCTGCGGGTGACCGGCTGAGGATCAGGGCTTCGGCAGCCTGCGCACGACTTCCTTGCCGACGGCGACCACGGCCGGACACGGGTCGCCACTGGTCGTGGTGGCCGTGATCCGGACCTGCTCGGCCTGCTTTCCCGCGGCCTGGCGGTGGCTCCAGCTCAGCGCGCAGGTCAGTCCGCTGACCATCCGGTTGGCGGTGACGCCGCCGAGATCGACCGGGGTGGCGCCGGACTCCGGCACGTCGGGGTAGCTGTCGAAGTGCAGGGACACCGAGGTCGTGCCGGTCCACTCGCAGTCGCGAAGCCGTTTCAGGGCGCCCTTGCCGACGCGGCCGAGCGACGGCACCGCGGCCGGGTCGAGCAGCCGGCACGGGTCCAGCGGCAGCAGCGAGCCGGGGGAGAGGGCGAACCGGGCGTCGCCCGACCGGATCCGGGCCAGGGCCTGCCCGAGCGCGGTCTTGGCCAGGTCGCACGTGTCGGCCACGGTCGTCACGCCCAGCGCGGGCTGGGCCGGCAGCTGGACACTGGCGTAGCAGGTGGTCTTCCCGGACGTGCTGAACAGCACCTGGCGGCCGTCGAGCTCGCCGGGGGGCTGCGGGTTGATCAGGCTGATCTCCTCGCCCAGGTGGAGCGAGATCCTGCCGCCGTCGCGGGTGCCGTAGTCGCACTTGTCGATGTCGGGGTAGTCGGTGTCCGGCGCGCGGAGCGTGCCGGCGCCGGAGACCGGGACGTCGTCCAGCACCTTGCAGGGATCGGTGGCGCGCAAGGTGTCGGCGCTCGTCGGGTCGAGGTTCGCGCCGATGGGCACGGGATCGGCGGCGAACACCCCGACCGCCACCAGCGCCCCCGCCGCGAGCGCGGCGACCACGGCCAGGGCGGTGACGAGCGGCACCCAGCGCCGTCGTCGCGGCGGTTCGGGCACGGGCGGCGGCGCCGGCCAGGACAGCGCGGTGCGCACCGCGTCCTCCTGCCGCCCGATCAGCTCGTGGACCGGCGGCGGCCACGGCCGGGTGCCCGGCGGGACCGGCCCGAGGAAGTCGAGGAGCTGCCGCGGCGTCGGCCGCCGGGCCGGATCCTTGGCCAGGCACGGTTCGACGAGCCGCCGGACTTCCGGCGGCACGCCGCTGAGGTCGGGCACGGCGTGCACGACGTTGTAGAGCACCTGCGCCGTCGTCGTGCCGGCGAACGGGCCACGGCCGGTCGCGGCCATCACCAGCAGGCCGCCGAGGGAGAAGACGTCGCTCGCCGGGGTCAGCGGCCGGCTTTCGGCCTGTTCGGGCGACATGAACGCCGGTGAGCCGACGATCCCGCCGGTGCCGGTGAGGTCGCTGCCGCCCTCGGCCGCGCGCGCGATGCCGAAGTCGATCACCCGAGGGCCGTCGCCGGTCAGCAGGACGTTGCCCGGCTTGAGATCGCGGTGGATCAGCCCGACCCGGTGGATTTCGCCCAGCGCGGTCGCCAGCCCGACGGCGAGCCGGCGCACCGACTCGACCGGCAGCGGCCCGGTCGCTTCGACGGCTTCCTTCAGCGACGGGCCGGTGACGAACACCGAAGCCAGCCACGGCGTCTCGGCGTCCGGGTCCGCGTCCATGACCGCGGCGGTGAAGGCGCCGGAAACCCGTTGCGACGCCTGCACTTCCTGCCGGAACCGGGTGCGGAAGCGGGCGTTGTGCGCGAACTCCGGGTGCACCTGCTTGAGCGCGACGAGCCGCCCGTCCGGGGCGACGCCGAGCAGCACCCGCCCCATGCCGCCTTCGCCGAGCGCGGCGACCAGGCGGTACTTCCCGGCTTGCCGGGCGTCCCCCGGCTCGAGCGGCTTCACGGCTTCGGCAGTCCGGTCCGGGCCGCCTTGGCGAGGTCCTGCGCCTTGCGGCAGGTCGCGTCGACGGCGGGTGTGCCGGCGGCGGTGTAGTCGACGACGACGTTTTCCGCCGACCGGTCGTCGATCGGCCGGTGGGCCCAGGTCAGGGTGCAGCTGGTCGAGGCCTGGCCGTCACGCCGGGCCGTGAAGTACGCGGTGACGCCGCCGACGTCGAGCGTGCCCGTCGAGTCGTAGTAGGGATCCTTGGACTGGAACGGCTTCGAGCCGCGTTCGAGGGTCACCGTGACCTTCCGGTCGACCGTCCAGGAGCACTCGTGCAGCCCGCGCGGTTCGACGCCGAAGACCGGGCCGGCGACCTGCTGCACGGTCGCCGCCGGGAGCAGGGCGCACGGGTTCGTCGCGGCCAGGCTTCCCGGGGGCAGTGCGGCATCGACGCTGCCGGCCTTCAACCGGTGCACCGCTTCGGTGAGCGCGGCTTTCGCCGTGTCACACGGCTTGGCGAACGGCTTCGCCGCTTGGCTGGCTTCGACGCCGATCGTCGTGTCGGGGCGGTCGACGACGGGAACCGACGCCGTGCAGCCGCTGTCCTTGTCGTCGAGGCTCAGCGGCAGGCCGTCGAGCTCGCCGGCCGGGGTGCCGCCGGCGGTCACCGGGCCGCCGATGGCCAGCTCCAGCCATTGGCCCTGGGTGGTCTCGTAGGTGCATTGGAAGAGGTGGACGTCGATCTTCGGCGTGAGCTTCCCGGTGCCGGGCACCGACGGGAGGATCCGGCAGGGGGCGACGCCGCGGAGCTTGTCCGGGCCGAGCGGGTCCGGGTCGGGTGGGGCCGTGGTCGCGACCGGCGGCGGCGCGGGGGTGCCCGCCGGGGCGGCGGTCGCGTCGTCGTCGCCGTTGACCAGGGCGACCGCGGTGATCGTGCCGGCCAGGACGACGGCGGCGGCCGCGGCGGCGAGCAGGACGCGAGCGCGGCGTCGGGGCTTCGGCGGCTTGGCCACGACGCCGGCCACCTCGGCCTGCCGGCGCGCGATCAGCGTGTGCACGGCGGGCGGCCACGGCCGCTGGACCGGCGGCAGCGGCCCGAGCAGGTCGAGCAGCTGCGCCGGGGTCGGGCGGCGGGCGGGGTCCTTGAGCAGGCACGGCTCGACGAGCGCGCGGACTTCGGGCGGGAGGAGCCGCAGGTCCGGGTGCGTGTGGACGACGTTGTAGAGCGACTGCGGGCCGGACGCCCCGGCGAAGGGACTGCGTCCGGTGGCGGCGAGGACGAGCAGCGCGCCGAGGGAGAAGACGTCGCTGGCGGGGGTCAGCGGGCGGCCGTCGGCCTGCTCCGGCGAAATGAACGCGGGCGAGCCGAGGATGACGCCGGTGTGCGTCAGGTCGGCGCCGCCTTCCGCGGCGCGGGCGATGCCGAAGTCGATGACGCGGGGGCCGTCGTCGGCGAGCAGGACGTTGGCGGGCTTGAGGTCCCGGTGCACGAGCCCGGCCCGGTGGATGCCGACGAGCGCGGAGGCGAGCCCACCGGCGAGGTGACGCACGGCGGCGGGCGGCAGCGGCCCGGTCTTGTCGACGGCTTCCTGCAGCGAAGGCCCGGCGACGAACACGGAAGCGAGCCACGGGGTGGCCGCGGCGGGATCGGCGTCCATGACGGCGGCGGTGTAGGCGCCGGAGACGAGCCGCGAGACGTCGACCTCACGCCGGAACCGTTCACGGAAGCCGGGATCGTGCGCGAACCCCCGGTGCACCTGCTTGACGGCGGCCAGCCGCCCATCGGGGGCAACGCCGAGCAGCACGCGCCCCATGGCCCCTTCCCCGACGGCGGCGAGCAGCCGGTACCGCCCGGCCTGCCCGGGCTCACCCGGTCCCAACGGCTCCACACCCACCTCCCGGGGGCGATGGTAGAGCGTGGCGGGGCGGCGGTGGCCGGGAACGGGCTGATCGGAGGTGGTCCGGTGATCTGCTAGCGGGCGCGGACTGGGGTGCCGGTGGGTTCGGGCGGGGCCGGGTCTCGGTGGTTTTCGGCGGGGCCCTGGTGGGTGGCTGTGCGGCGGGGCTGTGGGTGGGCGGCGGCTTCGGGCGGGGCCGGGTCGCGATGGTTTCGGCGGTCGCCGGGCTCACGAGGGGCGCTGGTGGGCGGCGGTTGCCGGGCGGGAGAGGCTCGCCAGTGGGCGACCGCGCGGCGGAAGAATGGCCCGGCGGCGATCTGCGCCGGGCCGGCGAGCGTTACCGGTCGCGCGTGGCCGCGGCCGTGCGTTGGCCCGGCGGATTTCCTCCGGGCCAACGCCTCTCCTGCAGCCGGGCAATGCTCTTACCCGCAGCCGGGCCGCGCCCTCACCGCCGTCGAGAACCGGCCCGCCGATGCCCTCCGCCGAGCCTGCCCACCCGCTACCCGGCCACCCGCAGGAGGAGCTTCCCGGTCATCCTGCGCCCCTCGATGTCCGCGTGCGCCGCAGCCGCCTCGGCCAACGGGTAAATCCCGCCGAGCACCGGCACCAGCCTCCCCGCCGCGGCCTCCGCGACCGCTTGCCGCACCCGTCGCGGTGTCTCGGGCCAGAACTCCGGGAGCTGGGTCATGTCCGCCACCCGCACCCGGGCGCGGTCCGCCTCGGTCAACGCCGTCGGCGTGCCGCTGCTCATGCCGTAGCCCGAAAACCGCCCGCCGTCGCGGACCAGGGCCAGGGCCGAAGCGCCCAGCGGGCCGCCCACTCCGTCGAACACGGCGTCCGCGCCCGGTACGCGGCCGGCCCAGTCCGGCTCCCCGTAGTCGACGGCCCGCACCCCCAGCTTGCGCGCGAGCTCCACCTTCTCCGGGCCGCGGACCCCGGCCACCACCGCCGCCCCCGCCGCGCCGGCCAGCTGCACCAGGAGACTGCCGAGCCCGCCGACCCCCGGCACCACCAGGACGTCGTCGCCCGGGCCGACCGGTGTCCGCTCCAGCAACGCGAGCGCCGTGCTGCCGTCGTCCAGGACGGCCAGTGCCTCGGGCAGCCCCAGCCCGTCCGGCACCCGGAACGCGAACCCGGCGTCGGCCACCACGACCCCTGCGTAGCCACCGGCGGCCGCCCGGGTGAGCACCCGCGCGCCCAGCCAGTCCCCGGGCACGCCGGGGCCGACCGCGTCCACCGTCCCCGCCACCGCCCCGCCCGGCACGTACGGCGGCGTCACCTCGAACCCGGCGGGGCCCGCGCCCCGCCGGATCAAGGTGTCCAGCCACCCCACGCCGGCGAAGGCGACAGTGACGCGCAGCTGTCCCGCCGCCGGCTCCGGCACGGGCAGGTCGACGGCTTCCAGCACTTCCGGCCCGCCGAAGCGGGTGGCCATGATCGCTTCCACGTCCCCGAGTCTCGAACTTCAAGGGCGCTTGAAGTCAAGTCAGGGCACGACGTCGGTGACCGTGTCCTTGACGACCTGCCACCGGCCGCGGTCGCGCACCAGCGTCAGGCTGATCGTGTAGTGCCGGTCGATGCCGTGCGCCGGCTCGAGGTAGTGCGCGTCGAGGATCGCGAAACCCATCTGGCAGTTCTCGACGACGGTGTGCACGACCGTCCACGGCATCGAATACTCGTACGGCACCTTGAACTGCTCGAGCACCGGGTTCACGTTCGCGTCGTACCCGAGGTACAGGTTGCCCTTGCGGCCCACCGTGACCATGTCGCGGTGGATGATCGCGCGGTAGCGGGCGGCGTCGCGCTTGTTGTAGCTGTCCATGTCCTCCCACACGGCGTGGTCGAACGCCCGTTGGCACGACGGGCCGCCCTGCTCCCCGGCCGATGCCGTGACCGGCACGGCGATCGCCGCCGCGGCCAGCGCCGTCCCCACCGCCGCGTGTCCCCACTTGCGCATCTGGTTTCCCTTCTCCGTGACTGGCCGGGAGGCTGCCGCGCCGGTGCATCACGGCTGCATCACTTCCGCACCGGCGAGGCGGCCGCGCCGGTTAACCTCGCCCGCGGGGTGAGTCATGGAGTTCCGCGTCCTGGGTCCGGTGCGAGTGCTCGACGACGGCCGCGTCATCGGGCCGGCCGGGCCGCGGCAGGAACGCATCCTGGCGGCGCTGCTGCTCGAAGCGGGCCGGGTGGTGCCGGTGGCACGCCTGGTCGACGTCGTGTGGGACGGCGAGCCGCCGGCCACCGCGGTCCGGCAGGTCCGCAACCTCACCACGGCCCTGCGGCGCACACTCGTCGCGGCCGGAGCGGACGTTCTCGCGATCGAGGGCGCGGGCTTCACGTTGCGGCCGGGTGCGTTCGACCTCGATGCCTTCGAAGCGCATGCGGCCCGCGGCGAGTTCCGCGAGGCGCTGGCCTGCTGGCGGGGGCCCGCGCTGGCCGGGGTCGACAGCGTGGCGCTGCGGCCGGAGGTCGAACGGCTGACGGAGCGGCGGCTGACCGTGCTGGAGCAGTGCCTCGCCGCCGACGACGGCGACACCGTCGCGGAGCTCACCGCGCTGGTCGCCGAGCACCCGCTGCGCGAAGGGCTGGTCGGCTCGCTGATGCGCGCCCTGCACCGCGCGGGCCGGCAAGCCGACGCGATCGACGTCTACCAGCGCGCGAAACGACGCCTGGCCGACGAACTCGGGATCGCGCCCGGCGCCCCGCTGCGGGCGCGCTACGAAGAGCTCCTGCGCGAGGAACCCGCGCCGGGACGCTGTTTCCTGCCCTACGACGTCCCGGACTTCACCGGCCGCGCGGCCGACGTCGCCCGCGCGCTCGACGCGGTGCGTCGCGGGCAGCCGGTGACCGTCGACGGGATGGCCGGGGTCGGGAAGACGGCGTTCGCGGTCCGCGTCGCGCACCGGGCCGCCGCCGGTTTCCCGGACGGGCAGCTGTTCGTGGACCTGCACGGGCACACACCGGGCCGGGATCCGCTGCCGCCCGAAGCCGCGCTCGCGGCGTTGCTGCTGCAACTCGGCGTCGCCGCGTCGCGGCAGCCCGACGGCCTCGACGAACGGGCGGCGCTGTGGCGCTCCCGCGTCGCCGGCCGGCGGCTGCTCGTCGTCCTCGACAACGCGGCCGACGCCGCGCAGGTGCGGCCGTTGCTGCCCGGCGACCGGGATGTCGGAGTCCTGGTGACCGGGCGACGGCGGATCACGGTCGACGGCGCGGTGGCGCTCTGCCTGGACGTCCTGCCGCCGCTGGAAGCCGAGGCCTTGTTCGCGGCCGCGACCGGCTGCCGGTCCGGCGCGCAGGTCGCCCGGTTGTGCGGGTATCTGCCGCTGGCGCTGCGGATCGCCGCCGCCCGGCTCTCGTCACGTCCACTGTGGACTGTCGACGACCTGGTCGCGCGGCTCGGCGCCGAGCGGTCGCGGCTGGGGGAGCTGCGCGCGGGCGGCCGGGACGTCGCGGCCGCGTTCGCGTTGTCCTACCGCGACCTCACACCGGCGCAGCAGCGGATGTTCCGCGTCCTGGGCTGTCACCCGGGGGCCGACTTCGCGGTGCCGGCGGCGGCCGCGCTGGCCGGCACGGCCGTCGCCGAGGCCGAGCGGCTGCTGGAGGACCTGCTCGACGCGCACCTGCTGCGGCAGCCCGCGCCGGACCGCTACGGCTTCCACGACCTGCTCGCCGAGCACGCGCGGACAGCGGCGGACCCGGCGGAGACCGCGCCCGCGCTGGACCGGCTGCTGGCGCACTACCGCGACGACGACCTGTCGTTCGCCGCCGAGCGGGCGAACCTGGTCGCGGCGGTGGCGGTGGGCCGCGACGAGGACGTCTGGCGGATCGCCGACCGCGCGGTGACGGCGTTGCGCGAGCAGGGCCACCGCGACGAGCTGACGGCGCTCGCCCACGCCGGCGTCCGGGCGGCCGACCGGCTGGGCGACCCGCACGCGCGGCAGCTGAGCCTGGCGAACCTCACGACCGCGCACTGGGAGTCCGGGCGGCTGGCCGAAGCCGTCGAGGCCACTTCGGACCGGCTCCGGCTGGTCCGCGCGGCCGGTGACCGCGCGGCGGAAGCGGCGACGCTGGCCCGGCTGGGTGCGGTGCACGGCATGCTCGGCCGGTACCCCGAAGCGATCCGGCGCTACCGGGAGGCGCTGGCGCTGGCCGGCGAGCCGGGCAGCCACGCCGTCGTGGCCCTGGTCTGGGGCAACCTCAGCAACGCGCAGGAGGTGCTGGGGCAGTACGAAGACGCGCTCACGTCGGCGTCGCGCGCCCGCGCCCTCCGCGAAGAGCTCGGCGACCGCGACGGCGCGATCCTGGCGTCGGCGCAGCTGGGCCTGGTGCTCGCCCGGCTGGGCCGGTTCGCGGAAGCCCTCGAGGTGGCGTCGCAGGCGGTGCGGTCGGCGGCCGAGGCGGGCTACGCGTTCGGGGAGGCGTGGAGCCGCATCGACCGGGCGGAGGTGCGGCTGGCGGCGGCCGACCCGGGAAGCGCCCGCGACGACGCCGAGCGGGCGTGCGCGATCCTGGCCCGGCTCAACCACCCGCTGCTGCTGACGATGGCCACGAACAGCCTGGGTGCGGCGTGCCTGGCCCTGGTCGATCCGTCGGCGGCGCGATCGGCGTTCGAGCCGGCCCTGACGACGGCGCGGCGGATCGGCTACCGCGCCCAAGAGGCCCGGGCGTTGCTGGGACTGGCCGCGGCCGTGGCGAACCACGCCGACGCCGAGCGGCTGTCCCAGGCGGGCCGCGAGCTGCTGGCGGAGCTCGGCCTGCCGGGGGAGCGGGTCCGGGCGCGGTGACCGGTGCCGCGCGATCATGGGGGTCACCCGCGAAAGGAGCGACCGTGACCACTTCCGTCGGCCTGCTGCACCCGGGCGCGATGGGCGCCGCCGTCGGGGCCGCGCTCACCGGCGCCGGGATCCGCACGTCCTGGGTCTCCGCCGGACGCGGGCCCGCCACCCGGCGCCGCGCCGAAGAAGCCGGCCTCACCGAGGCCACCGACCTGACCGGCTGCGACGTCATCCTGAGCATCTGCCCGCCGGCCGCCGCCCTCGACGTCGCCCGGAGCGTGCGCGGCTTCCGGGGCCTCTACCTCGACGCCAACGCCATCAGCCCCCGCCACGCCCGCGAGGTCGAGACGATCCTCGACACGGCGACCGTCGCCGACGGCGGGATCGTCGGGCCGCCGCCGCACCGGAGCGGGACCACCCGGCTCTACCTGTCCGGGCCGTCGAAAGCCGTCGGAGACCTGGAAAGCCTCTTCGCCGGGACCGCGCTCCGGCCCGTCGTGCTCGACGGCCCGGTCGGCACCGCGTCCGCGCTCAAGCTCGCCTTCGCCTCCTACAACAAGCTGACCTTCGCGATCGCGGCGCAGGCCCACGCGCTCGCCGAGCGTCACGGCGTCGGCGGCGAGCTGCGGGAGCTCGCCGCCGACGTCCTGCCGCACACCCCGTTCGGCGCGCCCGACGGGATCGTCTCCGCCGGGCAGCGCGCGTGGCGGTGGGAGGGCGAAATGGCCGAAATCGCCGACGCCTCCGCCGGCGCCGGGCTGTCCCCGGCGCTCGTCACCGCCGCTCAGGAGCTCTTCGGCCGCTGGCGCGAACACCGCGAAGCCGGCCTCGAAGACCTCCTGGACGCGCTGGTCAGCCCGCCGGAGTGACGTCGATCAGCACCTTCCCGGTGGTGCCCTCTTCCGACGCCGTGTGCGCTTTCGCGGTGTCGGCGAGGGAGAAGCGGTGGACCGGCACCCCGCGGTCCTCGCCGAGCCGCAGCGCGCCGTCGGCCAGCGCCGCGCTGACGTCCTCGGCGCCGGCGCGCAGCTTGTCGTCCCCGACGGTGTAGAGCACCAGGAACTGGTACCGCGTGTTCAGCCACAGGTTCGCGCCGAAGTCGAGGCTGACGGTCCCGGTGCCGCGGTCGTCGCCGTAGACCGCGACCGTGCCACGCGGCCGCAGCACCTCGGTGTGCAGCGGGGCGTTGACCCCCGCCGCGACCTCCACCACCAGGTCGACGCCGTCCGGGGCGAGCTCGCGGATCCGGCCGGCCAGGTCCGGGTCGGGGTAGCGCAGCACGTGCTGGGCCCCGGCCGCACGGGCGAGGGCGGCCTTGGCGTCGCTGCTGACCGTCGCGATCACCGTCGCGCCCGCCCAGCGGGCCAGCTGGATCGTGGCGTTGCCGACCGCGCCGGCGCCGCCGCTGACCAGCACCGTCCGGCCCTCGAGCGAGCCGGGCGCGAGCCGGGCCGGGCCGTCCTCGGCCACGGTGAGCGCCCGGTGCGCGGTGAGCCCCGGGACGCCGAACCCCGCGCCTTCGTCGAAGCCGACGGCGTCGGGCAGCCGGACGAGCTTCGTGGCCGGCAGCACGGTGTACTCCTGCGCGGTCCCGGCTTCGGGCCCGTGCGTGCCCGCGAGCAGCACCCAGACCCGATCACCTGGCGCGAAGGCGGTGACGTCGGGCCCGACCGTGTCGACGACGCCGGCGCCGTCCTGGTTGGGGACCGTGTCGGGCACTTCGGTGCCGGCCTCGGCGCCGCGGCCGTTGCGCTGCTTCCAGTCGGTGGGGTTGACCGCGGACACGACGACCCGCACGCGGACCTCGCCCGGGCCCGGCTCGGCCTGGGCCCGCTCCGACACCGACAGCACCTCGGGTCCGCCGTGGCGGCGGTAGACGACTGCTTTCATGCCCGGTGCAATCCGGCGGGACCCAGGGGTTATTCCCGTCCCACCGGAAATGACCGGGAAAACGGCGGAAATCCGCGCCGCACGGGTGATCCCCCGGCCGGGCGATTTTCGGTGCTGCCCGCGCGAAATCCGCCGCCGTCACAGAAACTGAGCGCGTGGGAGAGGAAAAGCGCGGCCCGGGGGACGAGCGGCCGAAGCGCGATGAGGGAGAACCGACACCGATCTTCGACGCGGTGTTCAGCGCCACGCGTGCGGAGGCGAATACGAAGAATCCGCCGGGGGAGCCGGGCAAATCAGGACGCTGAATCGCTTTCCGCGGAGCGGGGCCGGGACCCGGCGCGCGCTCGCCGGCCCGTAGGCGGTGGTCACGGCGGCGCCGGCCGTCGTGTTCCTGGCCGCTTCCATCGCGTGCGGGTTCGCCGGGCGCTGACGTGAGGCACTTTGTTCGACGTCCGCACCGAAGATGTAGCATCTCCGGTGCACGTGCATCTGCGGTTGAGGAGTGGGACGTGGCAGGCGTCGTCAACAGCATGATCGCCGCGGAGTACGCGGCGGGTGCGTCGATCTCCGAGCTCGCCGAGCGCTGGGGCATCGACCCGCGCCAGGTGGTGGAGCGGATCTCCGCCGCCACCCGTTCCTGACCCCGGCTCAGATCGCGCGTTCCCCCTTGCCCAGCACGACGATGCCGCCCTCGCTGACGTGGTAGTGCCCGCGGTCGCGGGCCAGGTCCACCCCGATGTGCGCGCCCGGCGGGACCACGACGTTCTTGTCCAGGATCGCCCGCCGCACCACCGCGCCGCGCCCGACCCGGACGCCGTCGAGCAGCACCGAGCCCTGCACGACCGCGCCGTGCTCCACCAGCACGTCCGGTGACAGCACCGAGTCGACCACCTGCGCGCCCGAGATGATGCAGCCGTTGCTGATGATCGACTGGTTGGCCGAGCCGCCTTCGACGAACTTGGCCGCCGCCCGCTGACCCGGGTGGGCGAGGATCGGCCACCGGCGGTTGTAGAGGTTGAAGATCGGGTGCGTCGAGATCAGGTCGGTGTGCGCCTCGTAGTAGCTGTCGATCGTCCCGACGTCACGCCAGTAGCCGTGGTCGCGTTCGGTCTCGCCGGGCACCACGTTGCCGCTGAAGTCGTAGACCGCCGCCTCACCGGACTTCACCAGCGCCGGGATGATGTCGCGGCCCATGTCGTGGTGCGACGCCGCGTTCTCGGCGTCGGCGTGCAGTGCTTCCAGCATCACCTTGGTCGTGAAGATGTAGTTGCCCATCGACACGTAGGACTCCTCGGGGGAGTCCGGCAGGCCCGGCGGGTCGTCGGGCTTCTCCATGAACGCGTCGATCATCAGCCCGTCGGTGGTCCGGATGACGCCGAACGAGCTCGCCTCCGACCGCGGGACGCGGATGCCCGCCACCGTGACGCCCGCGCCCGAGGAGACGTGCGCCTCCAGCATCTGGCGCGGGTCCATCCGATAGATGTTGTCCGCGCCGAACACCGCGATGTACTCGGGGTCCTCGTCGTAGACCAGGTTGAGGCTCTGGTGGATGGCGTCGGCGCTGCCCTGGTACCAGCGCGGGCCCAGCCGCTGCTGCGCCGGCACCGGTGTCACGTACTCGCCGGTCAGCGACGAGAGCCGCCAGGTGGTCGAGATGTGCCGGTCGAGCGAGTGCGACTTGTACTGCGTCAGCACGCACAACCGCCGGATGCCGCCGTGCACCAGGTTCGACAGCACGAAGTCGACCAGCCGGTGCACGCCGCCGAACGGGACCGCGGGTTTGGCGCGGTCGGCGGTGAGCGGCATCAGCCGTTTGCCCTCGCCGCCCGCGAGCACGATGCCCAGCACGTCGGCTCCAGTGTTCACGACGACCTCCCGCACGACTCGTACAGCGCGACCGTCCGCTCGGCGATCGCCTTCCAGCCGAACTCGCCGACCGCGCGCTCGCGGCCGGCGGTCCCCATCGCGGCGGCCCGGTCTCCGGCGCCGACCACCTCGTTCAGCGCGGCCGCGAGGCCCGCCTCGAACCCGCCGGGGTCCGCCTCGTCGTAGTGCACGAGCAGGCCCGTCCGGCCGTCGTCGACGACCTCGGGGATGCCCCCGACGTCGCTGGCCACCACCGGGGTGCCGCACGCCATCGCCTCCAGGTTCACGATGCCCAGCGGCTCGTAGACCGACGGGCAGGCGAACACCGCGGCGTGGGTGAGCAGCTGCACGACCTCGTCGCGCGGCAGCATCTCCGGGATCCAGCGGACGCCGGTGCGGGTCTTCTCCAAGTCCGCGACCAGGCCGCGGAACTCCGCGTCGAGCTCGGGTGTGTCGGCCCCGCCCGCGCACAGCACCAGCTGCGTGCCGGGGTCGAGCTTCGCGCCGGCGCGGACCAGGTGCGGGACACCCTTCTGCCGGGTGATCCGGCCGACGAACAGCACGTACGGCCGGTCCGGGTCGATGCCGTGCTTCGCCAGGGCTTCGGTGTCCGGATCGGGCCGGTAGAGCGTCGTGTCGATGCCGTTGTGGATCACGTGGACGCGCTCGGGCGGCACGGCGGGGTAGGCGGCGAGCACGTCGCGCCGCATGCCGCCGCTGACCGCGACGATCGCGTCCGCGGCTTCGTAGGCCTCGCGTTCGATCCACGACGAGACGCGGTAGCCGCCGCCGAGCTGTTCGGCCTTCCACGGCCGCAGCGGCTCCAGCGAGTGTGCGGTGAGGACGTGCGGGATGCCGTGCGTCAGCTTCGCCAGGTGCCCCGCCAGGTTCGCGTACCAGGTGTGGCTGTGCGCGAGGTCGTGGCCCGCCAGCGCGTTCGCCATGGACACCGCGATGTCCATGGTCGTGAACGCGGGCTGGCGGTAGCCGTGCGGATCGGTGTGCCCCGTGGCGTCCGGGCGATCCGCGCCCCAGCAGTGGACGTCGAGATCGACCAGCGATCGCAACTCCCGGGCGAGGAACTCCACGTGAACCCCGGCGCCGCCGTAGACCTCCGGCGGGTACTCCCGGGTGAGCAGGCCGACCTTCATGCCAGAACCCTATGGCCTCCAAGGCGGGAAGCGCAGTCTGGCGTCCAGGGGAAAATCGGCGAGTTTCGTGACCTCGCTCAGATGAGCGTCGGGCTCAGCCTTCGCGGGAGAGGGTGAAGTGCCCGACGCCCTTCGCGGCGGACTGGACCTGCCAGCTGTCCGGTCCGGTCGCCGGCCCGCTCTTGTACTGCAGCCGGTAGTCCACCACGCGCGGGGTGATCGACCGGTCGAGCCAGTGGTAGTTGACCCGCAGCGCGAGGCTCATCAGCGGGTTCGCCGTCGCGATCCGCTTCTCGACGAGCTCGACCGCGCGGCCGCGGTCGGAGAACTCGTCGATGATCGCGCACTCGCAGAAGTAGGCGAGGGTGCCGATCTCGCCGGGGCTGGCCACGGTCGCGCCGGCGAGCCGGGGACCGAGCTCACCGCCGACGCGCGCGTAGTCCCGCGCGCTCGCCCAGTTCCCGAAGACCACTGGCGACGGCCACGGCACGCCCTGCGCGGCGTCGACCGCCGCACCGCCGAGCACCAGCGCGCCGGTGAGCCCCAGCGCGAGCACCGGGGGACCGGTCCGCAGCGCCGGCCGTTCGCGTGTCTGGGCGTACCAGACACCGAACGCGGCGACGCCGAACGCGCCGGCCGCGGTCATCGGAGCCACGTAGTACCAGTGGAACGGGCCGACCCCGATGAACGAATAGGCGACGTAGTACAGGATCCCGCCGCCGCCGAGCGCGGCCACCGGGCCGAGTGCGGGGAAGTCCGGCCACCGGACGCCGAACCGCGCGGTGGCCCAGCCGATCAGCGCGAGCACGCCGAACAGCGCCGGGACGAACGAGACCAGCACGGTGATCGGCCAGCCGAGGTAGTACATGACCGGGCCGGTGCTGTAGCTCCACGGCGCGAACAGGCCCGCCTGCGTCTGCTTGATGGCGAGCGTGTCGGGCACGAGCGAGCCGAAGGCGACCCAGCTCACGATGAACCACGGCGCGGCCGTCAGCGCCGCGCAGCCGGCCGCGGGCCACAGCCGCCGCCGGATCGCCGGCGTGCTCGCCGCGATCACCAGCACGAACAGCACCAGGTCGAGCCGGGTGAGCACGGTGAGCCCGGCGGTCACGCCGAACAGCACCGGACGGCCCTCGACCGCGAAGACGGTCAGCACCAGCAGGACGGCGGGGATCAACAGGACTTCGAGGCCGATCGCGGACAACACGAACGGGTTGAGCAGGACCAAAGTGATCCCGAGCACCCCGGCGGCGGCGGGCAGCGCCAGCGCGCGCCCGAGGCGCTGCCAGGCCCAGCCCAGCGCGCCGCCGCACAGCACGGTGAGGATGCCGAGCGCCACGACCGGGTGCGGGCTGCCCACCACCCGCGTCACGAGCGTCAGCGCGCCGAGGAGCAGGACGTTCAGCGGCGACGTCGCCGAGTTCGCCGGCGAACCGGGGATGAGGCCCCATTCGCCGTGCAGGGCGAGGTTCCGCGCGTAGGCGAGGGTGATGTAGCCGTCGTCGGTGAGGCTGCCGCGCACCAGCAGGAACACGCCGGCACCCAGCACCGCCCCGAAAACCGGGAGCCACCAGGCCCGCGCCGTCGATCTCTCCGCGCTCGGCTGTTCCACGTTCGTCGTCTCCGCAAGCACCTGTCCACCTCGCGGAACCATCGCCCGCTGTCCGGCCACCATGCCCCGGGGATCGTAGTCATGGCGCGTTAAGCGAGTAGTACCCCGCTGTTACGGCCACCGAGCACCCGGGCGTCACCTGATCGTGACACGCCCGGGGCGGGCCCGCAGCACGGCGCGTTCCACAGTGGACGGCGACGGCGGCTCCGTGGCCCGGCGCGCGGCCGGGCCACGGCGGGATCAGCGCTGGTAGCGCAGGTACCAGGCCTCGCCGCAGTACGAGCAGGTGCCGACCGTGGCGTCGGTCCCGACGGGGTCGAGCGGGCGCCAGCCGTCGACACGCACGGTGTACGGGCCGGCCGGGACGGGCCCGAACGAAACTTGCCCCTGCGCGTCCGACACGGCGGACGCGGCGACCGAGCCGTCGACCCGGTCGACCAGGTCGACCGCCGTCCCGGTGATGGCCTCGCCCGGGTCGAGGGTGTAGTTGCGGTTGTCGTCGTGGTAGATCACGCCGTGGGTGGTGCCGGGCGGCGCGGGCTCGCGCGCGATGAGGTCCACCGACGGCCGCCCGTCGATCGGACCGGGGTCGATGCCGAAGTCGCAGGCGGCGTAGAAGCTGCCGTACGCCGTCGCGTTGGGAGCGGTCCCGGTCTCGGTGAAGGTCCGCGACTGGCCCGCGGCCAGGTCGAAGCCCGGTGCGGCGAGGTCGGCCCAGGAGGTCCAGCCGATCAGGTGCTGCGAGGAGCCGAAGCGGTCGCAGCCGATGGTGATGCCGTGCAGGTCTTCGCCGGAGACGTTCGTCGCCGTGAAAGTGACCTGGACGGGGTCGCCCACCTGGTAGGTGGTGTGCTCGAAGGCGCCGGTCACGTGCAGCTTCTCCGAAAGGGGCCGGAGTGCGCGCAGCTGCGTCACCGGGCCGGGGTCGCTGCCGTCGATGTCGACGTGGGCCTCGGCGGTGGCGGTGTAGACCCAGCCGTCGGGCAGGTTGTAGGTCGAGAGGCCGTAGCGCATGGCGGGCAGGTCCGCGAACGCGAAGTGCCCGTCGGCGTCGGTGGTCGTCTCGATCGGGCTCGAACCGTTCCCGTAGAGGTACGTGGTGGCGCCGGCGAGGCCTTCACCCGCGTCGTAGGCGCCGTTCTCGTTCCGGTCGCCGTAGACGACCCCGGAAGTGGACCCGTGAGCGCTCGCCGGGTCGATCATGGGGATCGTCAGCGCGGCGGCGACGGGCCAGTCGCCGTGGAAGATCTCGTGCGGGACGTCCTGGTTCCAGGTGTAGGCGACGGCGGTGACCGTGAACGACCGGGTGGCGCCCGCGTCGATGTCCACGCCCGCGGCCGGGCTGCCGCCGAGCCCGGCCCAGTCCTGGATCGACAGCCACGTGCCGGAGACGTGCTCGTCCCACAGGGTGACCTTCGTCATCGGCTGGTCGGTCGGGTTGGTCAGCGTCAGCGTGATCGGGAAGGCCCGGCCGATCAGCTGCGGCCCGGCGCCGACGGAGGCGGTGAGGACCAGCTGCGAGTTGTCGGCGTGGGCGGCGGGCGCGGCGAGGGCGCTCGCGGTGAGCACGGCGGCGAGGACGGCGAAGAGCCGTCTCACCCCGCGCAGGGGTGTGCTGGACAAGTGTTCCCCCTGGAACTGGCCGGCCCGGAACTCCCCGCGGTGCCGCCCGGCGATCGGCGCAGAAGACTGCGATCACCGTCAAGTTAGCGAACGGGAGGCGCTTCCGGCGACGGCCGAGGGGGTGATCAGGTCCGGCGCCGCCGGGTCGCGATGAAGACCAGGGCGGTGCCGCCGGTCAGGAGGAGCCCGCCGAGGGCGAGGAGGGGGCCGGCGTCGGTGCCGGTGTCCGGGAGGGTGCCGTCGGGCGGAGTGGTCGGGTTCGTGGGGGTGCCCGGGCCGGTTGTGGTGCTGGTGGTGCTCACGGTGCTCGTGGTGACCGCCGGTGAGGTGGTCGTGCTCGAGGTGGTGGTTTCGGTCGACGAGGTCGGCGACGTGGTGCTGGTGGTCGGCGTGGTCGAGGTGGTGCCGCCGGTGGTGGTCGTGGTGCTGGTGGGGGTGGTCGGCGTGGTGGAGGTGGTGGTGGTCGTCGTGGTGCTGATCGTCGGCGTCGTCGGGGTCGTCGTGGGGGGCTCCGGCTTCTTCGCGCACGACGGGAGGTCGCCGGTGAACGGGTACGCGTGGAACTCCTGGCCGCTGCCCTGGCCCGCGCTCGAGCCGTGCACCAGGTTGCCCGCGGTGAAGAAGCGCCCGTTGGTGCCGGGCAGCGTGACGGTCGTCGTGCCGCTCGCGTTGCCGGCCAGCACGCTGCCCTGGAACATGCCGCCGCCGCGGAGGTGGACGGTCGTCGCGTCGGGGAAGTTCCAGAGCAGGCGCGGGCGGAGCCGGTTGAGCGGGTCGCGGTCGGCGAGGTCGCCGCTGTAGGTGTTGATCGTGCGGACGGCGCCGGTGAGGTTGACCAGCACCGTCGCGCCGTCGGGGATGCCCTCGAACGCGATGCCCTGCATGCCGCCGCCCGGCGCGGCGATGTCCTGGTCGAGGGTGAACACCTGCAGCGCGGATTTGCCGTCGCCGGTGAAGAGCGTCTGGTAGTTCTGGTTGCGCACGGTGCCGGTGGCCGGCCGCGGCGCGCCGTCGACGCGGGCGTAGCACTCGCTCGCGGCGGTGAGCTCGGCACGCAGATCGGCGTACGGCTTCATCGCGGCCGGATCGTGGACGACCGTGCCGATCACGGTGCCGTCGATGCTCCCGGCGTGCCGCACGACGCCACCTTTGGAGTCGCCGACGGCGTCGAGCCGCTGGCCGGCGGCGACGGTCAGGTCCCCGCCGACGGTGAGGTAGTCGGCGCCGTCGGGCGGCGGCACGCGCGAGCCCACCCCGGCGACCCCGACGTTGTAGATCGAGGAGCCGGAGGTCTTCCGCTGGGTGAAGTCCCCGCCGACGACGACGCGGCCCTCGGCTTCGGCGGCGCTGCCGGTGACGCGCATGTCGCCGCCGACGAAGAGGTTGAGGCCGTTGTCGCGCCCGGCGAACGAGCCGTTCCCGACGGGCGGGTAGGGGTCGGGGCAGGAGCCGGGGACACAAGGGCCGAGGCCACCGGGCAGCGGATCGGCCGAAGCGGACCGCACGACGGGCACCGAGAGCACGACGAGCCCCAAGGCCGCAAGCGCCGCCAGGGCGGCATGGGACACGCGCACGGAACCTCCCCTGTCCACTGTGGACTCCGCTTCGGACGATAGCGGCGAGCAGCGGCGGCGGCGTGCGAAGCCACCCGATCGAGGGCGCGCCGCGCGCGGCGCCCGGCCGACCCTCCAGGTACGCGAGCCGACCCTCCGGGCACGCGAGCCGACCGTCCAGGTACGCGAACTGGCCCTCGGGGTACGTTCTCAGCTCCGGTGCCGCCCACCCAGCGGCGATGCCCGCGTGGCCGGGCAGAGCGACCCCGCCCGCCCGCGGCACCCACCCGGCCGCGAGCGACCACAGTGGACGGACCAGCGCCGATGAAATCCCGATGAACCGAAGTCTCCTCCGAGGGTGGGATGCGCCCGGCGACCAGGCTTCCTAGGCTTACCGGGTGCGGGTGGTGAGCGGGGTGCGGGCCCGGCTGGAGGAGAGCCTCGGCCAGGCGGGGATCGCCGTGCCGTGGTGGATTCCGATGGGGGCCTCCGCCGTCGGGGTGCTGCTCGCCGGTGTTGCCGTCGCCCAGCGGGGGTTGTTCGTCGTTCCCGTGGTGGCCGGGCTGCTGGCCGTGGCGACCCTGCTCGGCTGGGCCTTCAGCGGCGCGATCGCGCCGCCGTGGCTCAAGGCGGTGACCGTGCTGACGGCCGTCGGGATTCTGCTGGCCGACCCCGTCGTCCCGGACTTCGCGCCCGTCCTGCTCGTGATCCTCGCCGCGGAGATGGGGTTGATCTCCCGGCCGGCCTTCGCGTGCGCCGTGACCGCCGTCAGCCTGGCGATGTTCGGCGTCGCCGCGGCGTGGGTCGGGCTGGTCGGCTTCCCCGTCTACTCGGCCGCGGTGCTGCTGGGGCTCTCGGGCGGGCTGATGGGCCGCTGGTACCGCCGGGCGCTCGACGCCGAGCGGACGGCCCGCGACGCCGCCCGCGAGCAGGCCGTCCTCGCCGAACGGCAGCGGATCGCCCGTGAGGTGCACGACGTCGTCGCGCACTCGCTGAGCATCACCCTCCTGCATCTGACCGGCACCCGGCACGCGCTCCGGCAGGACCGCGACGTCGAGGAGGCCCTCGAAGGGCTCGAGGAAGCCGAACGCGTCGGCCGCACCGCGATGGCCGACATCCGCCGGACGGTCGGGCTGCTCGCCGAAGCCCCGGCCGGCACCCGCCCGATGCCCGACGCCCGCGACATCGGCGCGCTGGTCGAGCGCACCCGCGCCGCCGGCCTCGACGTCCGCTACGAGCAGGACGGCGACCTGGCGGCGGTGCCGGACCTGACCGGCCTCGGCCTGTACCGCATTGCCCAGGAGTCGCTGGCGAACATCGCCAAGCACGGCGGTGGCGCCCCGGCCCGCGTGCGGCTGACGATCGGCCCGGCGGGCACGCGGCTGACGGTCCGCAACCGGCTGCCCGCCGGGGCCCTGCCGGGCACCGGCGGCTCCGGCCTGACCGGGATGTCCGCCCGGGCGGGGCAGCTCGGAGCGGACCTGACGGCCGGACCGGAGGGGGCGGATTGGGTGGTCGCGGTGACCGTGCCCGGGGGAGGCCCGCGGTGACGGCAGCCGACGTCGTCCGCGTCCTGCTCGTCGACGACCAGGAGCTCGTGCGCTCCGGCCTCCGGCGGATCCTGCGCCGCCGCGACGGGTTCGTCATCGCCGGCGAGTGCGGTGACGGCGCCGAGGTCCCCGCCGCTGTCGCCGCCGCGGAGGTCGACGTCGTCGTCATGGACCTGCGGATGAAGCACGTCGACGGGATCGAAGCCACCCGGCGGCTCCGGCAGGCCGGCGCGCGCCCGCCGGTGCTCGCCCTCACCACTTTCGACGACGACGAGCTGCTGGCCGGCGCCCTGCGTGCGGGCGCCGTCGGCTACATCCTCAAGGACTCGCCCGCCGAGGACCTCATCCGCGCCGTGCGGGCGGTGGCCGCGGGGGACGCCTGGCTCGACGCCGCCGTGACCGCCCGCGTGCTCACCACCTACCGCCGCGCACCGGCCGACGAGCCCGCGGGCCTGCCGCCCGGCCTGCTGACACCGCGGGAGCTCGACGTCCTGCGCGCGGCCGGGCGCGGCCTGACCAACGCCGAGATCGCCGGCGCGCTCGTCGTCTCGGAGCTCACCGTCAAGAGCCACCTCGGCCGGATCTTCACCAAGCTGGGCCTGCGGGACCGCGCGGCGGCCGTCGTCTACGCGTTCGACCACGGCATCGTCAGCCCGCGTGCCGCCCTGGTGGCCGACGCGCCGCTGCGGCCCGCGGTCACGACGCCGGATCCGGCGCCGGGGCTGCGGTTCTCGGTGCTGGGGCCGATGCGTGCGTGGCGCGGTGGCAGCCCGCTGGAACTCGGCCCGGTCCGCCAGCAGGCGCTGCTGGCGGCGCTCGTGCTGCGTCCCGGCGTCACGGTCAGCCAGCGCGAGCTGCTCGGCGGCGTGTGGGGGATGGAGCCGCCGGGCACCGGGGAACGGGTCCTGCCGGTGTACGTGCACCGCCTCCGCAAGTGCCTGCGCCGGCCGGGCGAGCGGACGCCGGACTCGGTGATCGGGCGCACCCGCGGCGGCTACCGGTTCGACGGCGACGGCGTCCGGATCGACACGGCGAGGCTGGCGGAGCTCGACGCGGACGCCGGCGCCGCCGAGGAGGCCGGGGACCTGGACGCGGCCGTCGAGTGCTGCGGCACGGCGCTCGGGTTGTTCCAGGGCGAGCCGCTCTCGGGGCTGCCGGGGCCGTTCGCGGAAGGCCAGCGGCTGCGCCTGACCGAGCGGCGCGGCACGCTGTGGGCCCGGAAGGCGCGGCTGCAGCTGCGGCTGGGCCGGCACGCCGACACCGCGGACGAGCTCTCCGCCGTCCTGGCGCTGGAACCGCTGCGGGAGCCGCTGGCCGCGTTGCTGATGCGCGCGTTGCAGGCGAGCGGCCGCCGGGCCGAGGCGATCGCGGTGTACGGCCGCATCCGGTCACGGCTGGCGGTGGACCTCGGCGTCGAGCCGGGGGAGGAGCTGCGCCGCACCCACCGGGCGGTGCTGGAAAGCTAGGACACCTTGGTGACAGGCGTGCCGGTGACGGCCTCGCGGGCCTCGGCGACCGTCGGCCGGATCGGGAGCACTCGGTCGAGCCCGAGGATGGCCAGCGGCCGCGCGACCGTCGCGTGGGCGGCCGCGATCGTGAACGGGACGTCGTGGGCCAACGACGCCCGGTAGGCCTCGACGAGCACGCTGAACACGGTGGAGTCGCAGTAGGTCGTCTCGGTCAGGTCGGCGATGACGCCGCGGGCGCCCTCGCCGAGCGGCGTCAGCAGCGCGTCCCGCATGCGTGGCGAAGTGGCCAGGTCGAGGTCGCCGGGGCAGTGCACGATCACGACCCCCGCCTCGGTGGTCGTCACGAGGTGGTTACGGGTGCGGTGGTCGGTCACGGCTCGTCCCTCCTGCTCGGCGTCAGGGGGTTGGTACCCAGGGCGGCACGAGTTCACCCCTCCGGACTGTGCCGTCGGAGGGGCCATTGGAGGGAAAGCGATGCACGACCGATGCGCGCCGGGGTAGCGTGGGAGGCACCGGCACGTCGCCGGCCGCGGCGGGTTGCCACACCCCCGAGGCCGGCTCCGGATCCGGCTGACGCGGGTCGGATCCCGGCGCCGGGCGGCGCCGAAGGGGACGCGGCAGGCCTGACGCCCCGCCGCCGCGTCCCCGCCGCCGTCGCCGTGTTTTCCCTGCGGACAAGGGGTATCCGAACCACGGCGGGCCGGCCGGCCCGCGCGATGATCGCCGGGTGCCCCGTGTCGCCGCCGGTCAGGGCCCCGACGTCGCTAAGCTTCACCGGTTCGCCGTCCGGCGGAACGAAGGGGAATGGTGGATCCGAAGAACGACGCGCCGTCGGGTGCGGGCGCCTGGGCGCCGGGCAAGGTCGCTGAGCTGCTCGGTGTGTCACCGGTGACGCTGCGCAGCTGGAGCGCGCGGTACGGGATCGGCCCGTCGGCCGGGGGCGCCGGCCGGCACCGCCGCTACTCCGACGCCGACGTCCGCCGCCTGCAGCACATGCAACGGCTCGTCTCGCGCGGCATGCCGGTCCGGGAGGCCGCCGCGGCGGCGTTCGGCACGGGCGAGGCCCCCGAGATCCCCGCCGCCCGCCGGGTCCGCGAGCTCGCGGACGCCGCCGACGACCTGCGGTCCGCGTCGGTCGCCGGCCTGCTCGACGAAACCCTGCACACCCTCGGCCCGGTGGCCACCTGGACCGACGTCCTGGCCCCGGTCCTGCGCGGCCTCGGCGACCGCTGGCAGCGCGGCGACGTGTGCTTCGCGTCGGAATGGGCGCTGACGACGGAGATCTCACTGGCCTTCGAACGGTTCAGCGCCCGGTTCCCCGCGGCACTGTCCGGACGGCCGGTGCTGCTGGCGTGCTGCCCGGCCGAACGGCACTCACTGCCGATGGAGGCCCTTCGCGCGACGCTCGCGGAGGCCGGCGTCCCGGTCGCCTACCTCGGGCAGCTGGTCCCGGCGGAGACGGTCACGGACCTCGCCGCGCGCCTCGACCCGGTGCTGGTGCTGCTGTGGTCCCTGGCGCCCCCGACGGCCGACGACCTGCTGGCCGCCCGCGTCCGCGACCTCGGCCGCGTGGTCGGCACGGCCGGCCCGGGCTGGGACCACCTCGGCGACCGCGGCTTCCCCCGGGTCAACGACCTGGGCGCCGCGGTGGCGCTGGCCGTCGACCACGCCGGGGCCTGACGCGGCCCTCAGCCCAGCTTCCCCAGCGCCGCCTTCAGCTCGGGGACCACTTCGTCCCCGAGCCGCTCGAACTCGCGCTTCAAGAACGGCCCGGCCAGCTTCGCGATGCCGTGGAACTCGATCGTCGCGAGGTAGCGCACCGTCGTCTCGTCGCCGTCGCGCGCCAAGGTGAAGTCGTCCGTCGAGGTGGCCGTCTTGTTCCGGCCCACGAACGTGATCCGGCCGCCGTCGAACCGCGTCAAGCGGTAGTCCAGCTCCGTCCGCTTGCCCCGGAACTCCGAGACGTTGTGCCACCGCGCGCCGGTTTCCAGCGGGCCCGCGTCGGTGCGGGTGCAGGTCACCGTGCCCGGATCCCACTCCTCGGTGTGCGCGAAGTCCGCGAGGTACTCCGCCACGCGCTCGACCGGCACGCCCACGCGCACGGTGCGTTCGACCTGGACCATCGGACCTCCTGGAAACGCGGTTGCGGAGTCGATGCAACCGTAACGGTGCCCGCTCACCGGGGCACGGCGGAGCACCGACAGACATCGATGTCATTTTTCCTAATTCTTGTCTTCCTTGTCTTCTTGACGCTCCTTACGGGCACGGCGGAAGCTTCCTGGCAACGTTGTCAGAGAACGGAGTTGGCATGGCGGAGGAGTACGGGACCGGCCCGGACGTCGAGCCCGCGGAGGTGGCCGCGGTTTCCCGGCGGCACGTGCTGGCCGCCGGGACCGGGCTGCTCGCCGGGTTCGGCCTGGCCGCCGTCCTGCCCGGGGTCGCGTCCGCGGCGCCCGCGGTCGCCGACAGCGGCCCGAAGACCGACCTGGCCCTGTTCCGGCCGGTGCAGGTGTCCTCGACCGACTACGCCGCCACCCCGGCCGAGTTCGCCGTCGACGGCCTCGCGCAGGTCGGCGTCCGTGGCTCCGGCTGGCGCGCCGCCGCGGGCGACGGCCAGTGGATCGTCGTCGACCTGCAGGGCCAGTGCCGGATCGACCAGGTCGTGCTGACCTTCGAGGCGAAGCCCGGCGACCCGGCCTTCGACGCCGCCGGCTCCCGCAGCCACACCAGCGGCTTCGAGATCCTCTCCAGCTACGCGGTGTCCTTCGACCTCGACGTCTCGGGCGACGGCAAGGCCTGGCGCACGGTCCACCACAGCGACTCCGGCGCCGGCGGCGTCGTGACGATCCCGCTCAGCGCCGTCACCGCGCGCTGGGTCCGCTTTTCCGCCGCGACCCGCTCGACGACGAACCCCTTGGGGCTCAACGGCTTCCAGGTGTTCGGCACCGGTCCCCGCAACCGCCCCGCGGTGCACGGCTGGACCAGCTTCCCGGTGCGCCCGCACGACGACCCGCCCGCGCTGGCCGTCGCTGCCGACGGCACCGTGCCGCTGGAGTCCGGCTGGGTACTGACGATGGACGACTGGGCGCCGGCCGGCGACGGCGGCGCACTGTCCGGGGCGGACGTCGACACCCGCGGCTGGCTCCCGGCGACCGTCCCCGGCACGGTCCTCGCCTCGCTCGTCGAGCAGGGTCAGCTGCCCGACCCGGTCTCCGGCATGAACCAGCTCCACGTCCCGGAAGCGCTGTCCCGGCACGCCTGGTGGTACCGCCGCCGCTTCTCGCTCCCGCGCGGGCTCGACACCTCGGCGGGCCGGCACGTCTGGCTCGAGTTCGACGGCGTCAACCACGAAGCGCAAATCTGGCTCAACGGCGCGCAGATCGGGACGCAGAGCCATCCGTTCGGCCGGGGCGCCTTCGACGTCACAGCGGCGCTGAGACGGTCCGGCGACCAGGCCCTCGCCGTGAAGATCTCGCCGATGCCGCGGCCCGGCAGCCCGGGGGACAAGGGCGCCGACGGCAGCTCCTGGCGCGACGCGGGCAGCACGATGTTCGACAACTCGCCCACCTACCTCGCGGTGTCCGGCTGGGACTGGATGCCGGCGGTCCGCGACCGCGCGTCGGGCCTCTGGGACCACGTGCGCCTGCGCTCCACCGGCGCCGCCGTGCTCGGCGACGTCCGGGTCGACACGAAGGTGCCCGGCCCGGGCACGGCCGAGGTCACCCTGACCGTCCCGGTCCGCAACGCCGCCGCGACCGCCCAGCGCGTCAAGGTCAGCGCCGCTTTCGGCCCCGTCAACGTCTCCAGCACGGTCACCGTGCCCGCCGGGCAGAGCACCGACGTCGTGTTCCCGAAGCAGGTCGTGAAGAACCCGAAGCTGTGGTGGCCCAACGGCTACGGTGACCCGAACCTGTACGACCTGACGCTGACCGCGGCGATCGGCGCGCGCACCAGCGACCGCCGGACGGTCAAGATCGGCCTCCGCGAGATCGGCTACCAGTACGACCAGCCGATCGTGATCGCCGACGGCCGCGCCACGCAGACCGTGGACCTCGCGCCGCAGAACGCCCGGTTCGTCCGGATGCAGGGACTCAAGCGCGCCACCGGCTGGGGCTTCTCGCTCTGGACGATGTCGGTGGTCACGAGCGCGAACCCGGGCACGGACCTGGCGCAGGGCAAGCCCGCGACGTCGTTGTCCGTCGCCGACGGCAACCCGCCCGAGCGCGCCTTCGACGGCGACCCGAACACCCGCTGGACGTCCGCCTACGACGACAACCAGTGGCTGCAGGTCGACCTCGGCGCCGCGACGGCGTTCGACCGGGTCGTCCTGACCTGGGAGACCGCCTACGCCGCGACGTTCAAGATCCAGGTGTCGCAGGACGGCGAAAGCTGGACCGACGCCGCGTCGGTGGACAACAGCGCGAAGCCGCTGACGTTCCTGGTCAACGGCGTCAAGATCTTCGCCCGCGGCGGCAGCTGGGGCTGGGACGAGCTGCTGCGCCGGATGACGCCGGAGCGGACCGACGCCGTCGTCGCGATGCACCGCGACATGAACTTCACGCTGATCCGCAACTGGGTCGGCTCGTCCTACCGGCAGGAGCTGTTCGACGCCTGCGACAAGTACGGCATCCTGCTGTGGAACGAGTTCTGGGACGGCTGGTCGACCGACCCGGCCAACCACGACATCTTCCTCGCGCAGGCGAAGGACACCGTGCTGCGCTACCGCCACCACGCGTGCGCGACGGTCTGGTTCGGCTGCAACGAAGGCACGCCGCCGGCGGTGATCGACAACGCGCTGCGGGACATCGTGCACACCCAGACCGACCTGCTCTACCAGGGCAACTCGGCGGGCGGCGTGATCACCGGCGACGGCCCGTACTACTGGCAGGACCCGAAGCGGTACTTCACCGGCGAGGCGACCGGCGGCAAGTACGGGTTCTGGAGCGAGATCGGGCTGCCGACGGTGTCGGTCGTCGAGAGCATGCGCAACCTCGTCGGCGCCGGCGACCCGGGCTGGCCGATCGGCGCGCCGTGGTTCCTGCACGACTGGTCCACCGGCGGCAACCAGTCCCCGCAGAGCTACCTGGCGGCGATCGACGCGCGGCTCGCGCCGTCGACGAGCCTGGCCGAGTTCTGCCGCAAGGCGCAGTTCGTCAACTACGAGAGCATGCGCGCGATCTTCGAGGCGTGGAACGCGAAGCTGTGGTCGGACGCCACCGGCGTGCTGCTGTGGATGTCGCACCCGGCGTGGCACAGCACGGTCTGGCAGACCTACGACTACGACCTCGACGTCAACGGCAGCTACTACGGCGCGCGCAAGGGCTGCGAGCACCACCACGTCCAGGCCGACCTCACGACGTGGCAGGTCCGGGTGGTCAACCACACGCCGGGCGCGCTGAGCGGGGTCACCGCCACGGCGCGGCTGTACGGCCTCGACGGCGCGGCACTGGGGCAGCCCCAGCAGCAGAAGCTCGACGTGGCCCCGATTTCGGCGGCGGCCGTGTTCACGGTGCCGTTCGCCGACGGTCAGCCGGACCTGCACCTGCTGCGGCTGACCCTGACCGACGGCCGCGGCACGGTGCTGTCGGAGAACACGTACTGGCGCTACCGCAGTGATGGCGCGATGCGGGCGCTCAACCAGCTCCCGGGCGCCCGGCTGAGCACGACCCTGCGGCCGGACGGCGACGTCTACACCGCGACGATCCGCAACGACGGCCGGACGGTCGCGGCGATGATCCGGCTGTCGCTGCGGGAGCGCAACGGGACCGACCGCGTCCTCCCGACCCGCTACGGCGACAACTACTTCTGGCTGCTGCCGGGGGAGAGCCGCACGGTCCGCGTCGAGCCGCGGCGGCGGGTGCCGAACGCGAAACTCCTGGTGGAGGCCTACAACGTGGCGGCGAAGCTGACGTAGCCGCGGTTTTTGTCGGACCCCGCCGCTAGGCTCGCGGGGCCCGCGGGCGAGCAGACCGGTGCGTGGCTGTGGCTCGCGATCCGGACGAGTGGAGGGGTGCCGCCCGGCACCGCTCACCGTCCGCCGAAGACCAGCCCGGAGCCGAACCGGGTCTCGGTCTCCTCGCCCGCGGGCCCGACGATGTCGTCACGGGTGTGGGGGAGGGGTCATCGAGGAGCTGTACCGGACGGCGCTGGCCGGTTCGGCGTACCAGGACGCGTTCTTCGCCTGGCCGGCGGTGGCCCGGCAGACCTACGTCGAGCTGCTGCGGACCGCGGATCCCGCGCGGGCGCCGGGTTTCCTGCGCTGGCTGCGCGTCGCCACGCCGATGCGGTACCCGGCGCTGGTCGGCGCGGCGGCGTTCGCGGCGGGCCGGCTGGAGCGGGGCGAGCACGGGCTGACGCGGCAGGTGATCGCGTCGGTCCTGCTGCGCGCCGACGATCCGGGGCACCTGCTGGCGTACTGGGCGGCGATGTACGGGCCGTCGCTGCCGAAGCCGGTGAAGCGCGGGGTGGCCGATGCGGTGACACGCTTGTACGACGAGGCGGCGCTGCTGGCCTACGACGACGGTGGGCACCACTTCGAGCTGGGTTTCGTCCACGGCGATCTGCCCCGGCACGGGGGAATCCGGACGCCGCGGCCGCTGCGGTTCGGCGACGTGGTGAAGCTGGTGCACCCGCGGGCGCGTGATCAGGCCCAGGGGGACTTGTTCCGGTACGCGCTGGCGCGGCGGAACGGCCGGGTGCGAACGGTCCCCGCGACGCTGCCGCTGGTGCGGCAGTGGGCCGGCGATGACGCGGAGCCGGCCGCGGACTTCGGCGCGCGCGAACCCGAGTTCTCGACGGCCGGTCCCGCGGGCCGGCTTCCCGGGCCGATGCGGCTCGTCACCGGCCTCCGGCGCCCCACCGGGTCCCCGCCACCCGGGCAGTGGCTCGCCCAGCTGCGCCGGGCCGGGCACGCCGACACGGTGCTCGCCGCCCTGCCGATCGTCGATCTCCTCGCCCGGCCCGGCGGCCGCGCGCGGCTGGAACCGCTGATCCCGCACCTGCCCCTCGCCACGCTGCTCGGCCACCTGCGCCGGTTCGACGTCGCCGGGATCGGGTTCGAGACCGCCATGGCGGTGGCCGCGCGGATCGCCGATCCCGCCGAGGTCCGCGCGGCCGGCGTCGGGCCGCTGCGGTTCGCCGCGGCCTGGGCCGGCGTGCACGCGCGGCGGTGGGAACCCGCCCTCGCCGCCGGCGCCCGGCACAGCCTCGGCGCCGTCCCGTGGCTGCGCGGCCGGACCCTCGTGGTCGTGCAACCGCGCGACGACACCCGGATCGTCTTCGGGCTCGCGCTGGCCCAGCGGTGCGAGGCCGCCGACGTCGTCGCCCTCGGCGGCGGGCGGTTCCCGATCCGGCCGGAAGAGTCGCCGCTGCACGGCCTGATCCGGTGGCACACCGCCGATCTGCGCACCCCCGCGCCACCCGACTTCGCCGAGTACGACCGCGTCGTGTTCGTCGTCGAATACCGGAACGACGAACCGGACGTGCCCGCCGACGTCCCGCTCTACATCTGGGAGACCCTCCGGCACAGCCCGCGCGAATACCGGCCGGCCTTCGTCAGCAGTCCGCGGCGCGCCCGCTTCCGCGGACTCGGTGACGCGTCCTTCTCGATCATCCCCCACTGGGAGGAGTTCGTCGCCGCCGACCAATCCGGGTGCTGATTTCGTGCCTGCCGACGAACTAGGCTGAGGGCTGCCCGCCTAGCTTCGGGAGGTGCTCGTTTCGGTGAACCTGCGCCCGCACGCCAGCCTCGGCCGCGTCCTCGACGACCTGGGTGGCACCCTCCTGGACCTCGTGCTCGGGGACGGTGACCGGCCCGGCGGCATCGGCGGCGTCGCCATCCACGACCCCCTCGACGAGCCCGCGCTGCCGCAGCACGCCCTGATGCTGGGCGTCGGCCTCTGCGAACCCGAAGAGGTGGTGCGCCAGCTGCGCACCCTCGCCCGGCACGACGCCGCCGGGCTGGTGCTGCGCGCGCCCGTCACGGTGACCGCGGACATCACCGCCGCCGTCGAGGAGACCGGCGTCGCGCTGCTGAGCCTCGCCCGGGGCGCGTCGTGGGCCCAGCTCGCCGCGATGCTCCGGTCACTGCTGGCCGAGGGCGACGTCGGCGACGCGGAGCCGGAGACGCTGGCCGGGCTGCCGTCGGGCGACCTGTTCGCCGTCGCCAACGCGATCGCGGCGCTCATCGACGCGCCGATCACCATCGAGGACCGCCGGTCCCGGGTGCTGGCGTTCTCCGGGCGGCAGGACGAAGCCGACCCGTCGCGCGTCGAAACCGTCCTCGGCCGCCAGGTGCCGGAACGGTTCTCGCGCAGCCTGGCCGAGCGGGGGATCTTCCGCGAGCTCTACCGCAGCGACGACCCGGTGTTCGTCTCGGTGCCGGAGCAGGGCATGGAGGGGATGACGATGCCCCGCGTCGCCGTCGCCGTCCGCGCGGGCGACGAGCTGCTCGGGTCGATCTGGGCCGCCGTCCGCGAACCGCTGACCGAGGACCGGACCCGGGCCCTGCGCGACGCGGCCCGGCTCGCGGCGCTGCACCTGCTGCGCGTGCGGGCCGGCGCCGACGTCGAACGCCGGTTGCGCGCCGAACTGCTGAGCACGGCCCTGGAAGGCGGGCCCGCGGCGCGGGAGGCGCTGAGCCGGCTGGGCCTGGGCGACCAGCCGGTCGTCGTGCTGGCGCTGGCGGTGCTCGAGAACGGCGCGGAGGACGCCGAGCTCGCCACCGAACGCCAGCGTCTCGCCGACGGCCTGGCGATGCACCTGAGCGCGGTCCACCCGCGGTGCGCCGCCGCTCTCGTCGGCGACACCGCGTACGGCCTGGTCCCGGTGTCCCGGGACGCGGACAGCGAGCGACGGGCGCTGCGGATCGCGAAGGACTTCCTGGACCGGGTGGGCGACCGCGTCCGGGCCGTGGTCGGCATCGGCCCGGTGGCCCGCAGCGCGGCGGAACTGCCTGAGGCCCGCGACAGCGCGGACCGGGCGTTGCGGGTGCTGCGCTCGGGCAGCGGCGCGGGCCGCCGGGTGGCGCTGCTGGCCGACGTTCACGTCGAGGCGTTGCTGCTGGAGCTGCAGGACCTGGTCGCCGCGCGCGGCGACCGCCCGACCGGCCCGGTGGCGCGCCTGCTCGACTACGACGAGCAGCACCACGCCCACCTGGTCGAGACGCTCCGCGCCTGGCTCGACGCTTTCGGCGACGTCATCGCGGCATCGGCGGCGGTCCACGTGCACCCCAACACGTTCCGCTACCGCCTCCGCCGCCTCGCCGAGGTGGGCGGCTTCGACATGACGGACCCGGAAGCCCGCTTCGCGGCCATGCTCCAGCTCCGCGTGGTGGCCCCACCCGCCTCCTGACCCGTGATCAGAACGCCGGCACGCGTGATTCCAGGGTCGACACGCGTGATTGGAGCGACGACACGACGAAACCCGGCCCGCCGGCCGTGTCGACCCTTCAATCACGCGTGCCGGCGCTTCGATCACGTGAGTTGGCGCTTCGATCACGCGTCTGGGTCGTCCGAAATGTCGGTGATTAACCGTCGGCTAGTCACCACTACTTGGTGAGTTACCTACTTTCAGCCGGTGTGCGACCCCTTCGGGGCATGTGACTCTGCTCGGACTTCACGTCAAGTGATCAAGCTTCCACGGAGGTGTACCGGGTGTCACGCAAACGGGTCATCGTTGGGATTTCGACGGTGAGTGCGGCTGTTGTCGCGGTGTCGCTGGCCACGATCAGCTCGCCGGCCGAGGCGACCATCGCGCAGCCGTCGATGCGCGCGATGAACTCCCTCGCGATGCCGTTCGGCAGCGTCGTGCGGTCGCAGCAGGAGGTCGGCGGGGTGCCGGTGTTCGGCGGCCAGCTCATCCAGGTCCGCGACAAGGCCGGGCAGGTCCTCGCGACCCACGGCCGCACCACGAAGAAGACGACCGGCGCCTTCCCCCGGACCGACGCCGGCGCCACAGACGCCGCCATCGCCGACGTCGCGAAGCGCACCGGCCTCGCCGCGAACACGCTCAAGGCCGACACGCCCCGCGCGTACTGGTACGACGCCACTCTCGGCGGCGCGAAGGGTGACGGCGTCGCAGTGCCGACCTACCAGGTCACCGTGCACGGCAAGAAACTTAACGACAAGTGGACCGAAGTCGTCAAAGCCGGCAGCCAGGACGTCCTGACGTCGTGGTCGGAGGTCCGCGAGGCCAACCGCGACGTCTGCGACGCGAACCACAAGGTCGTCAGCGGCAGCAGCGACTCGGTCCGCTGCGGCACGGCGTTCGACGTCACCCGCAAGGAAGGCGGCGCCGAATCGAGCGTCGCCGACGTCAACAACGTCTACACCTTCTTCGGCCAGGCTTCGGACTTCTACCAGAAGTACGTCAACGTCGACCTGACCGGCCTGATCGGCGCCGACTACAGCGACGGCACCGGCAAGGCGCTGCGCGGCACGGTCCGGATCTGCGTCGACGGCGAATGCCCGTTCGCCAACGCCTTCTGGGACGGCGAACAGATGGCCTTCGGCGAGGGCGTCACCACCGACGACATCACCGGCCACGAGCTCACCCACGGCGTCACCCAGCACACCTCCGGCCTCAGCGGCGGCCAGGCCGACTCGATCAACGAAGGCCTGTCGGACGTCTTCGGCAAGTTCATCGGCATCACCTCGAACGACCCCAACGACACCGGCGACAACCGCTGGCTGCTCGGCGCGGGCTCGTCCCTCGGCGCGATCCGGAACATGAAGGACCCGCGCTCGTCGCTGTCCCCGCAGCCGGACATGGTCAACGGCCCCGGCTGGCAGACGAACAACCCGGACGAGCACATCAACGACGGCGTCGTCAACAAGGCCGACTACCTGATCACCGACGGCGACACGTTCAACAACCAGACCGTGCGCGGGCTCGGCCTCGACAAGTCCGTCCAGATCTGGTGGGGCGTCGAGAACACGCTCACCCAGAGCGCGACGTTCAAGGACGTCGGCGAAGCGCTCAACTCCTCCTGCGCGGCGCTCGCCAAGGCGGGCACGGCCGGCATCACCGCCGACGACTGCACCCAGGTCGCCAATGCGGTGAAGGCCACGCAGCTCGACCAGGAGCCCAGCTGATCGAACTCGCGCGTCGAAGGCCACTCCGGGAAACCGGGGTGGCCTTCGACGTTGGGTAAAACCGGTTGGCGGCCCGGGAAGCCGCCGTTACCCTCCTCGAGAGTCCGAGACCGAGGGGAGCAGACCGTGCGCATCGCCGTCGCTTCCCGTCCGCGGTCCGAGGTGATCCTCGTGTCTTCGCGCTTCCGGTGTCCGCCGCGCGGCTGACACCGCTTCCGTGACACTCTTCGTCGCGGCGAATAGCGCCGCCCTGACCGGATCGTCCACAAAGGACCGCGCGATGCGCACCCACGACCTGACCACCGTCCGCAACCTGGGCATCCTCGCCCACGTCGACGCGGGCAAGACCACCGTCACCGAACGGATCCTCCACCGCACCGGAGCCACCCACAAGACGGGCGAGGTCCACGACGGCACCACCGTCACCGACTTCGACCCGCAGGAACGCGACCGCGGCATCACCATCTTCTCCGCGGCCGTGACCTGCACGTGGGCCGGGCACCGGCTCACCCTCATCGACACGCCCGGCCACGTCGACTTCACCGCCGAGGTCGAGCGGGCGCTGCGCGTCCTCGACGGCGCCGTCGCGGTGTTCGACGCCGTGGCCGGCGTCGAACCGCAGAGTGAAACCGTGTGGCGCCAAGCCGACCGGCACGGCGTCCCGCGCATCGCCTTCGTCAACAAGATGGACCGCGCGGGCGCCGACCTCGACGCGGCCGTCGCGTCGATCCGGGCGCGGCTGCACCCGGCGCCGCTGGTCGTGCAGCTGCCGGTCGGGCGCGAGGACGGCTTCACCGGCGTCGTCGACCTGCTGCGCCTGCCGTCGGACGCCCCAGCGGAGGCGCGACGACGTCGCCGGGTGCTGGAGGAGGCCGTCGCCGAGCTGCACCCGCTGGCGCTGGAGGAGTTCTGCGCCGCCGGGACCGTCTCGGCGGAGACGCTGGAGAAGGCCCTGCGGGAGCTGACCCTCAGCGGCGCCGGGCTCGTCGTGCTGTGCGGCGCGGCCTACCGCGACCGCGGGATCGAGCCGTTGCTCGACGCCGTCGTCGCGTACCTGCCGTCGCCGTCGGACGTCGCGCCGGTGCGCGAGGACCGGCCCGCCGACCCGGCGGCGCCGCTGGCCGCGCTGGTGTTCAAGGTCGTCTCGGCGGCGACCGGACGGCTGACGTACCTGCGGGTGTATTCGGGAACGCTGCGGAAGGGGGACCAGGTGCGGGCCGGTGACCGGACCGAGCGGATCGCCAGGGTGCTGCGCGTGCAGGCCGACCGGCAGTCCGAAGTGGACAGCGCGGTGGCCGGCGACATCGTCGCGGTGGCCGGCCCGAAGGCGGCGCGGGTCGGCGCGACGGTCAGCGCGCCGGGCGCCGAGCTGCTGCTGGAGCCGCCGGTGACGGCGGAGCCGGTGGTGTCGGTGGCCGTCGAGGCCCGCCGGGCGGGTGACGGCGAGCGGCTGACGGTGGCGTTGGCGCGGCTGGCGGACGAGGACCCGTCGCTGGTCGTGCGGACGGACGCGGAAACCGGCCAGACGCTGCTGTCCGGCTTGGGCGAACTGCACCTGGAGGTGGCGGTGGAGAAGCTGCGGCGCGACCGCGGGCTCGACGTCGCGGTGGGACGGCCGTCGGTCGCGCACCGGGAAGCCGTGGTCCGCGGGGTGTCGGGGTTCGTCTACCGGCACGTCAAACAGGACGGCGGAGCGGGTCAGTTCGCCCACGTGGTCCTGGACGTCTCGCCGGCGCCGGAGGGCTTCGAGTTCGCCTCCGCGGTGGTCGGCGGCCGGGTGCCGCGCGAGTACGTCCGCGCGGTCGAGGCCGGCTGCCGGGACGCCCTGGCGGAGGGCCCGCTGGGCGGCCACCCGGTGACGGGCCTGCGGGTGGTGCTGACCGACGGCGCGACGCACCCGAAGGACTCGTCGGAGCTGGCGTTCCGCACGGCGGGCCGCCAGGGACTGCGCGACGCGCTGCGAGCGGGTGAGCTGCGGCTGCTCGAACCGGTGGCGGAGGTGGTGGTGACGGTCCCGGCGGACGTGGTCGGCGGCGTGCTCGGCGACCTGGCCGCCCGCCGCGGCCGGGTGGCGGCCTCGACGGTCCGGGGGACGACGGCGGTGGTGACGGCGACGGTGCCGGTGGCGGAGCTGTTCGGCTACGCGACCCGGCTGCGGAGCCGGTCCCAGGGCCGGGGCACGTTCACCACCCGGCCGGCGGGCTTCGCGCCGGTGCCGTGAGGTGCGGTGGTGGGCCGGGAGGGATCCCGGCTCACCACCACTCCGCCGGTCGCCGGCGGTGCGACCGCGGCGGCAGGTTCAAGCAGTGGACGCGCTCGTCCGCGGGGCGGTGGCGGGTCGCCCTCGCGCGGCAAGGTTTCGTGGGTCGTCGGCGCCGGGGCGGCCGCGTTCCGGTCAGCATGGCGCTGAGCCGCGCGATCTCCGCCGAGGCGGCCGGGAACCGCTCGGCCGACCGGACCAGGCGCCAGTGTTGCGCGTAGTCGGCTAGGAGCTGTCCTGTAAGTCATCGGAGCCAGAGGACGATCGCGGCGATAGTGAGTTCTGCCTGGTAGTAAGCGGCGCGCTTGGCATAGCGGGTGGCCAGGTCGCGGAACTGCTTGAGCCGGTTGAA
>NZ_JAMXQV010000062.1 GCF_024703995.1 Amycolatopsis iheyensis
CGTCGCCGCGCAGCTCAACCGCCGCCCACGCAAAACGCTCGGCTGGGACACCCCAGCCGAGCGCTTGGCTAAACTCCTGACCGAAGCCAGTTGATCACCCGTGTTGCAACGACCCCTCGAATCCGCCGTGACAGGGGGCCTTCGAAAGTGTTACGTCAGTTGAAGTCGACGGCGCGGATCGTGTGCGCCCCGACCGAGGCGCCGATCGGGTCGAGCAGGTGCGCGTCGATGTGGCGGTCGACGCGCAGCAGCATCACCGCGTCGGAGCCGTCGGTCGTCTGGCTGATCTGCGCGGCCTCGATGTTGATGCCGGCCTCGCCGAGCAGCGTGCCGACGCGGCCCATGACACCCGGGCGGTCGCCGTATTCGACCAGCAGGACGGTGCCCTCGGCCCGCAGGTCGAAGCCGCGGCCGTTGACCTCGACGAGCTTCTCGACCTCGTCCTTGCCGGTGACCGAACCGGACACCGTCAGCGCCGAGCCGTCGGCGTGCACCGCGCGCACGGTGACCTGGCTGCGGAACTTCGGGCTCTCGGTCTCGGTCTGCAGCTCGACCTGCACACCCAGCTTCTCCGCCAGCTGCGGCGCGTTGACGAACGTGACCTGGTCCTCGACCACGCCGGTGAACACCCCGCGCAGCGCGGCGAGCTGCAGCACGCCGGTGTCCTCGCTGGAGATCTCGCCCTTGACCTGCACGGTCACCGACGTCGGCGCCTTCGGGTTCAACGCGGTCAGCAGCGTGCCCAGCTTCTGGGTCAGCGACAGGTACGGGCGGACGTGCTCGCCGACCGCGCCGCCGCCGGAGACGTTCACCGCGTCCGGCACGAAGTCGCCACGCAGCGCCAACAAGACCGACTTCGCGACGTCGGTGCCCGCGCGGTCCTGCGCCTCGGCGGTCGAGGCGCCCAGGTGCGGCGTCACGACGACGTTCGGCTGCTCGAACAGCGGGCTGGCCGTGGTCGGCTCGGTGACGAAGACGTCGACGCCGGCGCCACCGACGTGACCCGAGCGCAGCGCCTCGGCCAGGTCTTCTTCGACGATGAGCCCGCCGCGGGCGGCGTTGACGATGATGACGCCCGGCTTGGTCTTCTTCAGCGCCTCGGCGTCGATGAGGCCCTTGGTCTCCGGCGTCTTCGGGAGGTGGATGGAGATCGCGTCGGCGCGGCTCAGCAGCTCGTCGAGCGTCACGAGCTCGATGCCGAGCTGCGCGGCGCGTGCGGCCGAGACGTAGGGGTCGTAGGCGATGATCTTGGTGTCGAACGCGGCGAGGCGCTGGGCGAACAGCTGCCCGATCTTGCCGAGGCCGACCACGCCGACGGTCTTGCCCTGCAGCTCGACGCCGGAGAACGAGCTGCGCTTCCACTCGCCGCCGCGCAGGCTCTGGTCCGCGGCCGGGACGCGGCGCGCGACCGCCAGCAGCAGGGCGACGGCGTGCTCGGCGGCGGAGACGATGTTCGACGTCGGGGCGTTCACGACGAGGACACCGCGCTCGGTGGCGGCGGGCACCTCGACGTTGTCCAGGCCGACCCCGGCGCGGGCGACGACCTTGAGCTGCGTCGTGGCGCCGAGGACCTCGGCGTCGACCTTGGTCGCGGAGCGGACCAGGAGCGCGTCGGCGCTCTTCACCGCCTCGAGCAGCGCGGAGCGGTCCGTCCCGTCGACGTGCCGGACCTCCACCTCGTCACCGAAAACACTCAGCACGGAGGGGGCGAGCTTCTCCGCGATGAGGACGACGGGTTTGCTGGGCTTGCTCACGATGCGGCTCCCACTATCTGGTCATTTCCAGGACGCTTTGAGTCGACAACGGTCTTGTGCACGTCGTTGTGCCCCGGTCGAGCCGGAGTTTAACCCGCTGGGCGGCCCCCTGGCTTCCCACGGTGTTAACTCACTCGTAATCCCTCGAAAACAAGAGCCAGGAGGCGTTGCGTGCCGCCGGGGCCGGGCAGGTGCCCACCCGCCCAGGAAGCCGCGTGCAGCAACAAAAGCAGTTCGTGGGTCGTGACGTCGGGACGCAGTTCGCCCGCGTTCTTCGCACGTTCCACTAGATGGGAACCGGCCTCGCGCATTGCGTGGCACGACGCGTACAAACGGGACGATTCGTCGCTGAGCGCGTCCGCGGTGAGCTCGACCAGGCCGCGGAAGGTGCCGGTGGCGTCGCCGAGCCCGGCCAGCCAGCTCTGCAGCGCGTGCAACGGCTCGGGATGGGTCAGCAGCTCGCGCGCCCGCTCGGCCTGGCCGTCGAACCGGGCGCGCAGGAGCGTCTCGAGCAGCGCTTCCCGCGTCGGGAAATGGCGGTAAAGCGTGCCGATGCCGACACCCGCGCGGCGCGCGATGTCCTCCAGCGACGCGTCGACGCCGTGCTCGGCGAAGGCGCGCTGCGCCTGGGCGAGGAGGCGCTCGTAGTTGCGGCGGGCGTCCGCGCGCATCGGCTTGACTTCGGTCATCGCCTTTCCGACCCTACCGGGTAGCCGATCGGAGGCTACCTCCGTATATTAACCGGAGGCAGCCTCAACTTAATGGAGGGACTGGGGATGACCCTGATCGAAGACACGCGGGCCCGGCTCGGCGCGATCGGCGCCTGGTTGCCGAGCGCGCCCCTGCGCACCCCGCCCGACGTCGAGCGCGCGGCCACCCGGCGGCTCGCCGGGCTCGGCTACCGCTCGGTCTGGAGCGGCGAAGGACCCGGCGGTCGCGAGGTGTTCGCGGCGTTCGGCGACCTGCTGGCCTCGGTGCCGGACGTCGTGCTCGGCACCGGCATCGCCAACGTCTGGGCCCGCCTGGGACGGACGGCCGAGAAGGGCGGGGCGACGCTCGCCCAGGCCCACCCGGGCCGGTTCGTGCTCGGCGTCGGCATCGGGCACGCGTTCCAGGCGGCGAAGTACGGTGAGCCGTACCGGCCGGTCGACCGGATGCGCGCGTATCTGTCCGAAATGGACGAAGCCGCGGCGGAAAGTCCGGCCACCGTCGCCTTTCCCCGCGTGCTGGCCGCGGTCGGACCGCGCATGCTCGAGCTCTCGCGGGACCACGCCGACGGCGCGCACCCGTTCGCCCAACCGGTGTCGCACACGCCGTACGCCCGCGAAATCCTCGGGCCGGACAAGCTGCTGATCCCGCAGCAGACCGTGCTGCTCGGCAGCCGCGAGGACGCGCGGGAGAGCGTGCGGCGCCGGGTGGCGCAGTCGAGGGAGTTCGCCGTCACGGTCTACCACGCGGGCTGGAAACGGCTCGGCTACACCGAAGCCGACATCGCGGGGCCGAGTGACGGGTTCGTCGACGACCTCGTCCTGTGGGGCGACGCCGCGACCATCGCGAAACGCCTCGACGAGCTGCTCGACGCGGGCGCGGACCACGTGCTGCTGACGCCGTCCGCCGCAACGTTCGAGTCCACTGTGGACCTCCTGGCCGAGCTGGCGCCGGCGGTGCTCCGATGAGCGTCGGGATCTGGCGGTTCTTCGACGGCGCCCCGATCGGCGAGGTCCGGGACACGGCCGCGGAGGTCGAGGAGCTGGGCTTCGCCGCGCTGTGGTTCGGCGAATACGCCGGCCGGGACGCGTTCACGCAGGCGGCGTTGCTGCTCGCGGCGACGTCACGGCTGGTCGTCGCGACCGGGATCGCGCGCTTCGACCGCCGCGCGCCGATCAGCGCGGAAGCGTCGACGCGGGCGCTGGGCGAGGCGTACCCGGGCCGGTTCACCGTCGGCCTCGGCGGCCACTTCCCCGGCGCGCGGCCGCTCACCGCGATCCGCGAGTACCTGACGGGCATGGACTCCGCGGACCTGCCCGCGCTGCCGGTGCCGGCCCCGCGGCCCCGCCGGCTGCTCGCCGCACTCGGCCCCCGGGCCCTGGACCTGGCGGCCGAACACGCCGACGGCGCGCACCCGTACTTCGTCCCACCGGAGCACACGGCACTCGCGCGGGAGCGGCTCGGCCCGGCCAAGCACCTGGCGGTCGAGCAGGCGGTGCTCCTGGACACCGACCCGGACGCGGCCCGCGAGCACGTGGACCTCTACGTCCGGCAGGCCCCGCACCACCAGGCCAACCTGCGCCGCCTCGGCTTCACCGAGGAGGACCTGTCCGACGGCGGCAGCCCCCGCCTGGTCGCCGCCCTGGTCGCCACCGGCGAAAACCAGATCGCCACCCGAATCCGGTCCCACCTGGACGCCGGCGCCAACCACGTCTGCCTCCAGGTCCTGTCCCCCACCCCAACCTCCTACCGCCGCCTCGCGGCCCTGATCCCGTGAGCGAAGGGTCAACACGTGTTATTGGGAGGTCGACACGCGTGATGAGAGCGACGACACGGCCAAGAGTCCTTGCTTCGCCGTGTCGACCCTCTAATCACGCGAGTCGACCCTTCAATCACGAGTGATGACCCTTCCTTCACACGAGGGTAGGGTGGCGGGGCGCGGTGAGGGCCGCGTCCCGTCCGCGGAAAGGGCCGAGCCCACCCCTGCAGCACCGCACCACCAGCTCCGCACCTTCTTTCCTGCCCGGTGCCGGCGGACCACGGGCGACGAGGGAAGGAGGCACCATGGGCACGCTGCCCGCGAAACCCAGCCTGGACCAGCTCCGCAAGCGCGCGAAGGACCTCGCACGCGCCGAGGGCGTCAAGCTCTCCGAAGCGCAGTTCCGCATCGCCCGGGACCACGGGTTCCCGAGCTGGCCGAAGCTCCAGGCGTACGTCCGGCGCGTCACCGAACACGGCGACACGCTGCAGCACCCCTACCACCAGGACGTCGAGTACTACGCCGAGCGCGCGCTCGGCCTGCTCGCTTCAGCCGAAGACGACACGCCAGGCGCGAAAGCACCCTTCGAGCGGTGGGCGCAGCCGCTCACCCGCGACGGTGCTCGCGCGGTCGTCGCCAAGGAGCACGGGTTCGGCTCCTGGAAAGGACTTCGCACGCACGTCAAGTCCCTTGTGGACAGCGGCGAGCCGTTCGCCCGCGCGTACCGGGCGGTCGAAGCCCGGGACGTCAAGCAGCTGGAAACGCTGCTCGACGAGTTCCCCGGCCTGGTCACCGCCCGCGGCACCAACGGCAACGACCTGCTCGGCATGGCCGGCGCGACCTGCGACGAGCGCCTCAGCCGGATCCTGCTCGACCACGGCGCGGACCCCACCCGCGGTAACGTCCACGGCTGGACTCCCTTGCACCAGGCCACCTACAGCAACCTCCCACTCCTGCTGGACATGTTGCTCGACGCGGGCGCCTCGCCCGACGTCTCCGCCCGGGGCGACGGCGGCACTCCCCTGGTCGTCGCCTTGTTCTGGGGCAACCGCAAGGTCGCGAACAAGCTGGCCGTGCACAGCAAGGCGCCGGGCAACCTCCGGGTCGCGGCCGGGCTCGGCGACGCGGACCTCCTGGCCGAGCTGCTCGAGCCGGGTCACCCGGCGGCCGGCGCGCACCGTGGGTTCTACCGTCCGCACAGCGGTTTCCCGAAGTGGCAGCCGACCGACGACCCGGCCGAGGTCAGGAACGAAGCACTCTCCTGGGCCGCACGCAACAACCGCACGCAAGCCTTGCGGACGCTGGTCGCCCGGGGCGCCGACGTGGACGCCGACGTCTACCGCGGCACGGCCCTGACCTGGGCCGCCGCGCGCGGCCGGGTCGACGCCGTCCGGACGCTGCTCGACCTCGGCGCCGACGTGAACCGGGCCGGCACGTTCGGCGGGCCGGGGCACGGCGAAGGCGTCACCGCCCTGCACCTGGCCGCGCAGAACGGCAAGCTCGACGTCCTCCGCGTGCTCGTCGAGCACGGCGCCGACCTCGGCGCGCGGGACGCGCTCTTCGACAGCACCCCCGAAACCTGGGCGGAGGTGTGCGGGCAGCCAGAAGCCCGCGAGCTGCTCCAGTAGACAACCGGAGTCTGTAGTCCGTATCTTCAAAGGCGGACTACAGACTCCGTTTTGCCCACTGGGAGGAAGCATGACCACACCCCGCGAGGTCTTCGCCGCGCTGTCCGACGGCATCAGCGAAGGACGCTTCAGCGAGCTCTCCGCGCTCTACGCCGAGGACACCGTCGTCGAACACCCACAGGCCGTGCCACGCCCGACGCGCATCGAAGGCCGCGACGTCGTCCACGAGCGCTTCACCGGCGCCCTGGCCGGCGCGTACCGGTTCAAGCGCAACAACGTCGTCGTCCACGAGACCACCGACCCCGAGGTCGTCGTCGCCGAATACGACTACGACGCCGAGTCCGTCGAGACCGGCCGCACCACGACGACGGCCAACATCCAGGTGCTGCGCGTCCGCGACGGCCTGATCGTCCATTCCCGCGACTACCACGACTACCTGCGGCTCGCGGTCATCCGCGACGGCGTCGACCAGCTGGCGAAGGCCTACGAGCAGGCGCCGCCGCGGGAGCTGTCGCCGGCCACTCCGGAGAGCGCGGAGACGGTGCTCGAACGACTCGTGCACGGCGTCGCCGGCGGGCGCTGGGACGAGCTGCCGGAGCTGTACGCCGAGGAAACCCACGTCACGCACCCGTTCCTGCCCGGCTCCGCGGTGATCCGCACGCGGGACGAGGTGCGCGAGCACTTCCAGGCGGGCAAGGCGATGAACCCGGGCTTCTCGGTCGCGGACCTGGTCACCTACCAGGGCGCCGACCCGGAGGTACTGATCGGCGAGTTCGCCTACCAGGGCGAATACGGCGGCCGGCCGGTGCGGATCGCCAACATCTTCTCGATACGCGTGCGAGACGGCCTGATCGTCGAATCCCGCGACTACGGCGACCACCTCGGCATCGCCGGCGACCTCGGCCGGATCCCGGAGCTGGCCGCGAAGCTCTAGTGTCCTGAGTCGTTAATTCGTTGGCAGTATGCGGCGAGGGTGTCGAGGATCTGGTCGGCGGTTTTGGTCCAGACGAAGGGTTTGGGGTCGTCGTTCCAGGCGCCGATCCAGGCCTCGACGTCG
>NZ_JAMXQV010000063.1 GCF_024703995.1 Amycolatopsis iheyensis
GCGGACACGGGCCGTGCTGGCCGCCCGGTTCTACCTCGACCTCGGCGAAGCGGACACCGCCCGGCTGCTCGGCTGCGGCACCGGAACGGTCAAGTCGACCACCTCGCGTGGCCTGCAGCGGCTACGCCAGCTGTGGGAAGCCGAATCACGCTCCCCGGAGAACTTGCCGAGGCCGACTTCGAAGGGACGACGATGAACCAGCACCCACCGGACTTCGCCACACTCCTGCGCGACGAGCTCGCAGCCGTCCCCCCGCCCCGTCCCGCGCCGGGTGAGGCCGTCTCGGTCGCGCATCGGGTCCTGCGGACGCGGGCACGACGACGACGGCGGACGCTGACGGGAGTCGCGGTAGCCACGGTCGTCTGTGCCGGCGGTGGCGTCGCGCTCGCCACGGCCTCGGGCGGTGATGAAGCCCCAGCCCAGCCGGTGGCGGTGACCCAGTGGCCGGCGCGTGGCCCGCTGGCCGGGGACAGCGTGCTGGTCGGCCGGGCGAAGCTGGCTTGGGCGAACGCCAGCCCGGTCGCGGCCCCCGGATCGGAAGCCGCGCTGCTCTACGCCGGACCGCTCGGCGAACAGAACGCGACACTGGTCGTCCTGCGCCGCAACGACGCCGCCGGAAGGACGTCGCTGGGCTTCATGACCACACCGTCGACCACCGGCACGCCGGACACCACGACACTGAAGGTGCGAGCCCAGGTGACCGTCTCCCCGAGCGCGCCCGCCCCGGCGGCTTACGGCTTCGTCGTCTCCAGACCGGCGCCCGGGGACCAAGCCCCGGCCAGCTGGGCAGCCGCCCTCGTCGCACCAGGCATGTCCGCCGCCCGGTTCGGCACCAGCGCCGTGGAACACGAGGTAGCCGGCACCGCCGGGTCGCCCCTCAACGGATTGCTCACCGTGGACCTGCCACCGCAGGCCGCGGCCTGGAACACCGAGCTCGCGTTCGGCGACCGCGGGGAACGGGGCGTCGCCTCCTTGGCCGCGGCAGCCGACGACCCAGCCACGCGTACCGTCACCGCGACCCCCCGTCTGGACGGCACCTTTACCGTCACCGGAGCGGCGGACACGCAACCGGGCGACCTTCTCACGCTCCACGACGGGCTGATCGGCGTCGTCACCAGCGGCGGCCCCACCGCTTCCGCCAGCACAGACCTGACGACACTACGGACATCAGGACTGAGCGCCTGGACCGCGACCTCCGACCGTCCGGTCAGCCTCGCCGCCGGCCCCGGCGAACAGACAACGGTCACCGCCGGTCCTGATGTGCTGCGCGAGGGCGACCGCATCGTCGCGGGCGGGTTCCCCGGCACCGCGGCCGTCATCAACCTCGGCACCGTCCACATGACCCCGGACGGCACCTGGATCCTGCGGCGGGACATGTGGTTCCCGGTGACTTCCACCCAGGCCACTCTGATCCGACACCCATGAGGTGGGTCGCGGGACCAAGACCACCAATGCCATCGGAACGTCGAGCGCAGGAGCGCGTGATCGGGCTGTCGCCGGTGACCGGCTGGTGGTTTTCACCGGGCCTGATACCTGCTGGCGCTGGAACTGGCCGGGACCCTCTCGCCGCTCCCCCGCCTTGGCCTCGCGCAGCAGCACCCTCCAGTGGTGGTAGTCGGTGTTCGGCACGAGCGACTGACCGGGCGGCTCGGTGAAGACGTAGCCGGTCTCCTCCCAGCGGTCGGGCTGCCAGGGCGCGTTCCTGGGCTTGGCCCGCTTGGTGCCGCACGAGCAGCAGAGCGAGTGGCTTGGGCAGCCCGATCTACCGCTTACCGGCCCGCGACTTCGTCGGCGCGGTCTCCCGCGCGTCGAGACGTGCCGCGGGCAGTACCCGGCGAACTTCCGGCCGTACGGCGTCGAGCAACCGTGCTTGCACTTCGGCCGGAGCGCCACAACCACCCGATCGGCTCACATCTTCACCCCCGTCCAGCTCCGAACTCGGAACGAGGTGATATCTGCGTCACGGGAGGGTGAGCCGAATGTGTAACCGGGAACCGCCTGGTAACGCAGCTGAGTGGCCACCTGGCGAAGCGTGGGCCGCCGTGGAGGCGCTGTGCGAGAAGGTCGCCACGGCCGGCCGGTTGTCGATCGACCTGTCGGGCCGGCCCAGCGCGCGGCAAGTACGCACCACCGTCACGGAAAACCTCCTGTTCGGCGCGCCGCCTGCACACCGATACGGCGGGGTCCTCCTAGTGGTCGACGAACTCGTAGGCAACGCGTACCGCCACGCCGGCGAGCCACGCGAACTCCGCGTCGTCCGCCGCGGTGACAGCGTGCTGGTCGAAGTCACCGACACCAGCCCCGTAGCGCTGACGATCCAGGAACAACGACTCGCGCCTCGAGGCCACGGCCTGCGTCTGGTGAACGAACTGGCGACCGAGTGGGGCGCACGAGCCGACGACCGCGGCAAGGTCGTCTGGGCGCTCGTACCCGCTCACCTGTATCCGGCGGGCTGAGCCGGCATCACCCGATCGGTCAGCGCATTAATCCGCCGTGCGGACAGCCCCGAACGTCGAACGTCCACGAAGGATCACCCCGCTTGCCCGGAGGCGAACACACCGAGGGCTTGCGGGCTACGTCCGCGGTCGCAGCGTCGCGCGCGGGCGGAAGGGAGATCGCACGTGTTTGGCAAGCGCTATGCCGCTTCGATGATCAACCGGAGCGCGAAGAACGACCAGGACCGGCGACGGTTCCTCCGGGCCGCCGGGATGACGGGGCTCGGCGTCGTCGGTGCCGGCGCTCTCGGCGGGCTCACCAACATCGCTTCGGCCACTCCTCGCGCACAGGCAGCTCAGGCCGCCGCGGCCGAGGTGAGCGACGGGGCGGTGCTCAACTTCGAGTACCTCGAGGCCGAGTTCTACCTCCACGCGACCACCGGCCGGGTCTGGCCGATTCGATGACCACCGGTACCGGCACCCGCGGGGGCGTCACCGGCGGCCGGGCCGTCCGGTTCCAGAGCAAGACGGTCCGCCAGTACGCCCAGGAGATCGCCGCCGACGAGAAGGACCATGTCCAGTTCCTGCGCACCGCGCTCGGCTCGGCCGCCGTCGCGCGCCCGGCCATCGACCTGCAGTCCAGCTTCACCGCCGCCGCACAGGCCGCCGGCCTGGTCAAACCGGGACACAGCTTCGACGCCTTCGCCTGCGAAGAAAACTTCCTGCTCGCCGCGTTCCTGTTCGAAGACGTCGGCGTCACCGCCTACAAGGGCGCCGCCCCGCTGATCAGCAACAAGACCTACCTCGAAGCCGCCGCCGGGATCCTCGCCGTGGAGGCGTACCACGCCGGCAACATCCGCTCTCAGCTCTACGAACGTCGCGGCGGAATCCTCGGGCTCGGCCTGCTCGGCCGCGATCTGCGGGAGGCCAGCGTCAAGCTGTCCAACGCCCGCGACAGCCTCGACGGCCCAGCAGACGACGACCAGGGCGTGATCGACCGCAGCGGCAACGCCAACATCGTCCCGGCCGACTCGAACGGCGTCGCGTTCTCCCGTAGCCCCGGCCAGGTCCTGAACATCGTCTACCTGACCCCGAAGGCCGCCACCTCCGGCGGATTCTTCCCCAAGGGCGTCAACGGCGTAGTCAACACCAGCGCTGCCAGCGGCTGAGCCCTGACGTGTGCCGAGCGCTCGACGGGGCGCTCGGTCACGCGTTGGCTGACCTCACCTCTCCGGACCGACGTAGCCCCACACACCAGACGCGTCCGCCAGCTGTCCGTCCTGTTCGGTGACAGGCGAACTGAGGACGTATCCGTCCGGCCAGGTACGCCGGTCCGTTCCATCGTCGAGCCGGGCGCGAGCCAGGTCGAACAGCGGCGGCACCGCGAAGGACGCCGCACCGAAGTCGGCGGGTCCGGCGAAGCGCGTGCTGTGGAAACGAGCGCGCTCGAAGGTGGCCCCGGCGAACCACGCCGCCTTGCCGAACTCGGCCCAGCTGAATTCGGCGGCGTCGTCGAAGCACGCGTCTTCGAAGGTGGCATAAGCGCCGAACCGGGCGTATTGGAACTCCGCTGCCGTCTGGAAGCGGGCGCCGCGGAACTCTGGTGCCGCGTTGGTGCTCGAGGTGGCATTGCGGACCGGAAACAGTCCGGCGCGAGCACTGCATTTGCTGCGCGCAGTCTTCGCCGCGCTCACCCTGACGTCACCGAGGCTCGGCGTGTTCCTTCGAGCCAAGCTGAGCCAGGAGGTCCTCATCGTGTTGGACGCTGCCCAACGTTCTTCGCTCCCCCACGGGTTTCGTGAAACCACGAGTCATGAGGGCATGCGGCTTCAGAGCGGAGGCCTCGAATCTCTCCTCGATCGACCGCTCGCGCGACGATCGACTCCGCCACCGTACGGCGGCCGGCCGGGACCAGTTTGCAAATCGATCCGCGAACGGTTGGCCGCGCGCATCATCGCGACCAGATCACCGCGCAACGTTCCGGTGTTCGGCACGTCGACCACCCGGGCGGCGCTTTCGTGCAGCAGGGTCGCGTCGACCAGCACTGCTTTGCCGACCCAGCGGTGGTAGATCACCGGCGTGCTCGTACCGGCTCGCTGTGCCACCCCTTCGAAGGTCAACTCGGGTGACACCGGCGCCACCGGCTCGACCGGCGACGCGGGCAACACCAGCACCACCACCGGCGGGAACTCCGGCTGGGCGGGCAACGGCGGCAACGCCGACGTCATCGCCTCGTCCTGGAACACCGTCGCGCACACCCCGCACACCGTCTGACGGTCAGCGGGTACGAGCGGGGGGTGTCCCTATCTGGTTGTCAAGCCGCTGTGGTGGCCGGTTCGGGTTGGCGGTAGTGGGTGCCGTTGCGAAGCATGGCGTAGAGGACGTCGCAGCGGCGGCGATGATGGTGCTCTCTGAATAGGGCCAGTCCTGCTCTCTGAAATTCCCCAGTTGGGGTGTCCTGTCGGCGCGTCGTTTGCGCTGGTCAGCGGCCTCGGGGTGACGGTTTCGGTGTTGATCACCGTGACC
>NZ_JAMXQV010000064.1 GCF_024703995.1 Amycolatopsis iheyensis
TGCCGCCACCGCCGCCGCCAACGACGCGAACGCGGCAGCGGCCGCTGCGGACGACGCGGCGGCGCACGCCGGGCAGGCCGCCGACGCGGCGGCCAAGGCGACCGCGCACGCGAACGCCGCCACCACCGCGGCGAACGCGTCGGTCGAGGCGTCGAACCAGGCGGCCCGCATCGCCCAGGCCGCCCGCAAGGCCGACGACGACCGGATCGCGTTGAACGGCCAGCAGGCCGACGACGCCGCTCGAGCTGCCGCGGCGACGGATGCCGCGCGTCCGGTGCCACCCCGGTGGGACCTCGACCAGGCCGCCACCTGGAGCGCCGAGACCACCCGGCTGATCGCCGAGGCCACCGCGGCCGGCACCGCTCGCGCGACCGTGCTCGCCGACGCCCGCAAGGTCGCGCTGACCCTCGCCGCGGAGGGTGGTCCCTGGACCAAGGCCGCGGCGTTCGCCGCGCTGTCGGCGTCCGACGACGAGGTCGTCACCTTCGTCACCACCGGCTTGACCGCGGCCGCCGGACAGGACGACCGGGCCGTGCTGGCCCAGCTCGTCGAGACCGGCGTGCCCGGGTTCCAGACGGCCGCGAACGCCGCGCTGGCCGGTTCGGACACCGATGTGCGGACCTTCCTGCGCAACCGGGACTACCCCGGTCGCGGGCAGGACGACACCCTGCAGGTCAGCCAGGTCATGTCCGCCGCCCGCGCGGCCGGGCGCACCGTGGTCGTGCAGGAAGGCCAGAAGGCGCTCGACGCCGGCACCGACCAGGCGCTGCGGGAGTTCCTCGACAACGGCCAGTTCGTCGCGCTCGGCATCGACGACCAGCTGAAGGCGAGCCAGGTCCAGTCCGCCGCCCGTGCCGTCGGCGCGCGCGAGGTCGTCAACGCGGCGCAGGCCGCGCTCGACGGGCCGCCGGTGCTGCTGCGGGAGTTCATCGCGGTGGGCCAGTACACCGCCGCCCGCCGCGACCAGAACACCGCCGCGCACAACGCCGCCATCGACGGCCTGCTGGCCCAGGCCGCGAGCGCCGGGGCCACGGCGACCCACGACGCCAACGAGGCCCAGGCCGCGGCGGCGCGCGCCCGTGATGCCGCCGACGAAGCCGCCGGGTACGCCGATCAGGCGGCCACGGCGGCCAACCAGGCCGCCGACTACGCGCGGCAGGCGCAGGACGCCGCCGGCCGGGCCGCGGAGTCCGCCCGGCAGGCCCAGTCCTCGGCCACGACGGCGGCCCACGCGGCGGCGTCCGCCGTCGCCTCCGCCGACCGGGCCGGCCGCTCGGCCGCCACGGCCCAGTACTACGCGGGTGTCGCGGCCGGCTTCGCCCAGGACGCCAACCGCTCGGCCAAGATCGCCTACGACGCCGCGCTCGACGCGGGCAGCAGCGCCGCCGTGGCCGCGGCGGCGGCGAAGGACGCTTGGCAGAGCGTCGCGAACAAAGCCGCGACGGAAAAGCAGCAGCTCATCCAGCAGCGGCAGGCCGCCTGCGACGACAACTCCCGCGACGTCGAAGCCGTCAACCTGCTGAGCAACTCGGACTGCGTGCTGCTGTTCAGCGGCTCCCAGGCCGACCAGCAACGCATTCTCGGCCGGCTCCAGGACATCTGCCGGCAGCACATCCCGCAGGGCGACCCCACGCTCGCGCGGTGCCTGGACGTCCGGAACCTGTTCAGCCCGAACTACATGGCCGACCTCCGGGACGACTTCACCAACTTCGTCACCGCCGGAACCGACCCGGACTTCGGCGGGCTGCTCATGGTGCTGGCCTCCCTGGTCTGCCCGGAGTGCGAACTGGCCGACCTGCTCGCCGGCGGGGCGGCCGAGCTGCGCGCGGGCGCGGGGGCCGCCGCGCTGGCGGAAGCGGCCGACGTCGCGGGAGTGGGCCTGCTCGACGCCGCCGGCGCGAGCGCGTCCGCGCAGCTCGGGCGGGCGGCCACTGCCGCGCAGGAAGCGGCGAGGGAGTCGGCCGCGGTGGCCGCCGAAGCTTCCCGGCTGGTCGACCTGCCGAACATCGGGATGCTCGAGATCCCGGCGACGCGAGCGACGGCGTCGGAAATCCGGGCCGCCGAAGAGCTGGCGGGCCAGGGCAAGCGGGTCGTGCTGCGAGATCCGGTGGGCACCCGGGCCGGCGGCGGGACGAGCGACCTGGTGGTCGACGGGGTGCTCTGGGATGTGTATACGCCCTCCGGCACTTCCATCGACTCCATGCTGGGGAAGATCGCGAAGAAGTACAGCCAGGTGCACGGCGGCGGCGTGATCGTCGACCTTCGGGGCAGCGGTCTCACCGCGGCCGACTTCGGCGGTTCGGAGCGTGCGCTCACCCGGGTGAACGGTATGATCAAGAGCTGGGGCAAAGGCCCGCCCATCAGTGAAATCCAGTTCTTTGGCGGTTCGTGATGGCGAAGATCCGGTGCAAGTGCGGGACCATCCTCCGCGATGACGACCCGCACGACAGTTTCTTCATGCTGTCGCACGAAGAGTTCGACGTGGACGTCTCCCCGGAGCTGCTGCTCGGCCGGGCGCTGCTGGTCGTGCGCTGCCCGGTCTGCGAGCGGCTGTGGTTCTGGCACGAGGGCGGCAAGCTCACGGAGTACGTGAAGGGCGAGGACATCCTCCCGCCGGATGCCTGATTCACCCTCGCCGGGCGGGCGGGATCCGGTAGGCTGACGGTGGCGGAAGTGCTTGTCCGCCACCGTCTTTCGTCACGGGGGGTCCGTGGCTTAGGGATGTCCGGCTTTGAGGTGCACACAGCGGTTGCCGGCGGCGTTCGCCGTCGCCGGGCTCGTGGCCATCGGCCTGCCCGCGTCCGCCGTCGCCGCCCCTGGGCAGTGCGCGAACCCGTCCGGCACGTACACCGGCGAGGTCCCGTGGGGCCAGCGGCTGGTCGACCCGGCGCGGCTGTGGCCGCTGACCCGGGGTGAGGGCCAGCTCGTCGCGGTCATCGGCACGGGCGTCGACGGGCAGAACACCCAGTTCGCGCCCGGGCAGCTCGAAGGCGGCGCGGGCACCGAGCGTTCGGACTGCGACGGCCGCGGCACGATCGCGGCCGGCATCGTCGGCGCGCAGCCCGACGCGTCCACGACCTTCGCCGGCGTCGCACCCGGCGTGCGGCTGCTGCCGATCCGCTACACGGAAGGCTCGGGCTCGTCGGCGTCCGACGGCGGCGGTGGCGACCCGGGCGCGCTGGCCGACGCGATCGGCACGGCCCTGGACCGGCACGCGAGCGTCGTCCTGATCGCGGTCCCGGCGGCGTTCGACAGCCCTCAGCTGGCGGGCGCGGTTTCGCGGGCGCGTTCGGAAGGCGCGGTGGTCGTCTCGGCGGCGTCGGCGACCCAGCAGGGCGCGCGGACGTACCCGACGGCGTCGTCCGGCGTGCTGGCGGTCGGGTCGGTGAACCCCGCGGGCGAGCCGGTGCAGACGGAAGCGGGCGACTACCTCGGCGTCGCGGCGCCGGGCGCGGAGCTGGTGAGCACGTCGGCCGGCGCGGGTGGCGCGGTGGCGCACCGCTGGCCGGTGACCGACCCGGGCCTGGCGGCGGCGTACGTCGCCGGCGTCGCGGCGCTGGTCCGTGCGTACCACCCGAACCTCACCGGCGACCAGGTCCTGACCCGCTTGACGCTCACCGCGCACCGTCCGCCGTCGGGCCGCCACGACCCGCGGCTGGGCTGGGGAGTCCTGGACGCGTACGCGGCGGTGTCGTCGACCCTCCCGGCCGACGTCGCCCCGCCGGGCGCGGCCCCGGCGCCGGCCTCGGCTCCCGCGGTGGTCCCGGCCGCGGCCCCGGCCCCGGCGACGTCAGACCTGGCGGCCGGCACGATCGCGCTGGCCGGCGTCGCCCTGGCGGCCGCGGCCGGAGTGACGGTGGCGGCAGTACGCCGAGCCCGCCGCCGAAACTGGCGCCCCTCCCGCTTCACGCCCTAACCGTGTCGTCCCCTCAATCACGAGTGATGCCCCTCCAATCACACGTGATGCCCGCCCAATCACACGAGATGCCCCTCCAATCACGCGAGATCCGGGTCTGATCACGCGAGTTCGGTGTACCGGAACGGCGAACTCGCGTACCTGGACGGACGACTCGCGTACCTGGAGGGACTGTAAAACGAGCGGTGTAACTCCCGATCATGGAAGTGCACCTGATGACCGACATGATGTCCGGCGTGGAGAACGCTGAGGACTCGAAGTCCGAGACGGGGCTGGACGGCCTGGACGAGCAGC
>NZ_JAMXQV010000065.1 GCF_024703995.1 Amycolatopsis iheyensis
CTGATGGCGCTCTCCGAGATGGGCCAGCCATGCTCTCCGAAATGGGCCAGCTGAGGAGTGCAGCGTAACCGGTGTCAGCGGCGGAGCGGGATCACTCCGTCGGGTGCCGCGACGGGCATCTGCGGCCGGGCGGCTTCGGGTGTGGTGAGCAGCGCGACGATGGTGACCGGGCCGCCGCAGTGCGGGCAGTCTCGCTGGGCCGCGATGTGCGGCAGCGGCGCCGCAGGCGCCGGCGGGGTCGCCGCCGGAGGCGGTGTCCCGAAGGACCTGGCGGTGCTGGCTGCGGGTGTGGTGCGCTCGACCTCCCGGCGGGCGGCCGCGGTGTGTTTGCACTGGCGCGAGCAGTAGAGCCGGGTCTTGGCCTGCCGGCCGGTCGCGACGAACTGCTCCCAGCAGATCGGGCAGGTCTTGCGGGTCGCGTTGTAGTCCGGGTCGCGCGGGTCAGGAGACATGCGCGTTCACCGCCTTCCGCAGCTTGTCCGATGTAGACTGATGCGACCGCAACCGGTAAGACGGGCCGTCGATGCCGACCACGGTCGCGCGGTGCAGCAACCGGTCCAGCATCGCCGCCGCGACAGTCGCGTCGCCGAAAGCCGTTGCCCAGTCAGCAATCCCGACGTTCGTTGTCAGGATCGTGGACGACTTGAGGTAACGCTGGTTGATCACCTGGAACAAGGCTGAGGCCCCGTCGCCGGGTAACGGCAGATAGCCCAGTTCGTCGATCACGAGCAGTTTCGGGCCGGCGAAGAACCGCATGCAGGTGGCCCAGCGGCCTTCGACTGCGGCCTTGTGGCAGCGGGCGGCGAGGTCGGCCGCGGTGGTGAAGTAGACCCGGTTCCCGGCCTCGGCCGTCCCGCGCGCGAGCGCGGTGGCCAGCATCGTCTTGCCGACCCCGGGCGGCCCGACGAACAACACGTTCGACGCGTCGTCGAGAAAGCGGAGGGTGGCCAGGTCGCGGATGAGTTTCTCGTCGACCCCGGGCTGGGCGGCGAAGTCGAAGTCCGCCAGGGTCCAGGGATCGGGCAGGCAGGCGAACCGCAACCGGCCGGCCAGCCGGCGTTCTTCGGTGGCGTTGACCTCGATCTCCAGCAGCCGCTCCAGCGCAGCGGTCATCGACAGGTTCTCCGCGCGGGCCTGATCGAGGATCCGGGGCAGGGCTTCGGCGGCGTTGTCCAGCTTGAGGTAGGAGAAGTGCGAACGGAGTTGCTGATAGCGGCGGGCCTCGCTCATCTGTGGCCCTGAACGGTTTCCGGACAAGTGATCAGTCCTCCTCGGACTCATAGGTGGGTGCACTGCCCAGCTTCGCCGCGGTGGCGGCGTAGGTGGCCAGGTCGATCACGACGTGGGCCGCGGGCCCCGTCGCGGGCAGGCCGCGCAGTCGTGCTGCTTCGGCCAACGCCGCCGCCGACGGCGGCCGGCGCGTCTTGTGGGTGCAGGGCCGCTCGTGGCTGAACGCGCCCATCGCGGCGTGTTCGAGCGCGATCACATGCCCGTCGTCGCGGATCACCCGACCCGCCCCGTCCGGGGCCCGGCTGTGAACCGCGACGGTCGCGCCGCCCTCGGTGACGATCCGCAACATGTCCGCGCCAAGCCGGTGGCGGACCTGAACCTGCGCGCCGCCCAGCCCGGGCGGGACGGAGTAGGCGTTGCCGCGGAAGGACACCAGCGCCTGCGGCGTGACGATCCGACCGAGGTCGAACTCGGCTGGGAACGCGACCAGCGGCGGCGCGTGCAGCCGCTCGGCCGCGGCCAGGGCGGCGACGGTGGTGCGTTCGCCGTCGATGACCCGGCGGCGACTGTCGAGCTTGGTCGCGAGCCGGTCCAGCCCGGCCTGGGCCTCGTCGATCGTGACGTCGTCGCCGAGGGTGCGCCACCAGCGCTGCGCGGCCGAGTGGTTGGCCTTCTCGACCACGCCCTTGCGGTTCCCGCGCCGCGGCGGACACGTCACCGACCGGACTCCATAGTGCTTCGCGACCTGCGCAAACGCGGCGGTGATCCGGCCGGAGGCGGGATGGCAGACCGTGGCCATCCGGTCGAACCGCCAGACCTGGGTCACCCCGCCCAGCCGGCGAACCACCGCATCGAGGGCCTCGACCAGGTGCGGGAAATCCTCGGCATCGGCCAGGACCCCGCGCCACTTGCTCGAGTGCGCCAGCGCACCGACCAGCAAATGCGCCTGCTTCCCGGCGCCCCAGCTCACCGGCGGGTCCGGCAGCTCCAGCCAATCCCACTGAGTCTCCTCACCCGGCGGGTGAGTGATGATCGCGACGTCCCGGCCGCGGGCCACCCGGCAAGGCTCGCAGTGCGGGCGCAGCTGATAGCGGCGCAGCGCGCGGGTGAACGTCGAGTATCCGCCCTGGTAGCCGAGCTCGGCGATCTCGTCCAGCAGCGTCGCCGCCCACAGATGCGGGTCGTCGGCCAGCCGGGCCCGGCAGTAGGCCACGAACGGCTCGAACGGGTCCGGCCCCGTCGGCCGGCGTCTGCCCGGCACCACGTCGCCGGCCAGGTAGCGGCGGATGGTCTTGCGGTCGCGTCCGAGATGTCGGGCGATCGCCGAGACCGACCAGCCTTGAGCACGCAGCGCCTGCGCCTCCACGTCTTCCTCCAGAGTGAGCATCCACGCCTCCGGCAACGGTCACGGTGATCAACACCGAAACCGTCACCCCGAGGCCGCTGACCAGCGCAAACGACGCGCCGACAGGACACCCCAACTGGGGAATTTCAGAGAGCAGGACTGGCCCTATTCAGAGAGCACCATCA
>NZ_JAMXQV010000066.1 GCF_024703995.1 Amycolatopsis iheyensis
TGGTCGGGGAGTTCTTTGGGCCGCAGTCCGATTACGCCGGCGTCGTCTTCGCCGACGCGCATGGCGAGGATGGAGGTGGTTCCGGTGTCGGTGACGGGGATTTTGTCGCAGGGCAGGATCGGGACGCCGCGCCAGGCCATCACCGGCTTCCCGTCCAGGACGGTGGTGTCGGGGTAGATCCGGCTGGCCGTGCATTCGCGTCCGAACGCGGCGATCGCGCGGGGGTGGGCGAGGAAGAACTTGGTTTTGCGGCGTCGGCTGAGCAGATCGTCGAGGTCCAGCGGGCTCGGCGGGCCATTCCGGGTGGTGAGGCGTTGTTTGAGGTCGGTGTTGTGCAGGAGCCCGAAGTCGGTGTTGTTGATCAGCTCGTGCTCTTGCCGTTCCCGCAACGCTTCCACGGTCAGCCGCAGCTGTTGCTCGAGCTGGTTCATCGGGTCGTTGTAGAGATCCGTGACGCGGTTGTGCACCCGCAGCACGGTTTGCGCGACGGCGAGTTCGTACTCCCGCGGTGAAGGGTCGTAGTCGACGTACGTGCCGGACAGTATCGGCTCGCCGTCGTGCCCGGCGGAGAGGTCGATGCTGGCCTCACCCTTGGGGTTCTGCGGTTTGCGGGGCCGTGCGATGGCGTCGGCGACGTGGGTGCGCAGGGTTTCGGTGCGGCCGTTGAGGCGGGCGTAGGTGTCGGCGGGCAGGGCGAGGGCGATGACGTGGGTGGCGGCGCGGGCGGTGTAGGTCCAGGTGGCGTTGTCGCGGGCGAGGAGTTCGGCGCCGAGGTGGTCGCCGTCGGTGGCGGTGGCGAGGGTGGTTTCGTTGCCGTATTCGCCGCGGCCGTGGCGGGTGACTTTGCCGTGGGCGATGAGGATGAGGGTGTCGAGGGGCCGGCCTGCGGTGACGATGGTGTCGCCGGGTTCGTATTCGCGTTGCTCGAAGGCGTCGGCCAGCGCGGAGAGGGCGGTTTCGTCGCCGAAGCCCCGCAACAACTCGAGTTCGGTGAGTTCGGCGGGGACGACGTGGACGCGGGCGCCGGTGGTGTAGAAGGAGACTTTGCCGTCGCCGATGGTGTAGGTGAGGCGGCGGTTGACGCGGTAGGAGCCGGCGGGGACGTCGACCCAAGGCAGCTGGGAGAGCAGCCAGCGGGTGGTGATGCCGCGCATTTGCGGCAGGGTCTTGGTGGTCGTGGTCAGCGTCCGCGCCGCTTGGACGCCGAGCGAAAGCTGCGCCGGTTCTTCGGTGACTGTCACGGGTTCACGCGCCGATCGGGTTCGGGTGCTTCCACGGGACCGGGCCGGGGCACGATCCGGGCCGCGGCGGTGCCGAGCCCCGTCGGCCCGAAGGCCGAGGGCGGCAGACCGGGCCCGGGCCGCGGCGGTTCCGCGTCGGGCTTGCGGGGCGGGGTCACGGGTTCGGGCATTACCCCTCCCGGCCGAGTTCGACGCTTTCCAGCACGGCCAGCGCATCGGGCACCAGGACCGCGGCGGAGTAGTAGGCGGAGACCAGGTAGGAGATGATGGCCTGCTCGGACAGGCCCATGAACCGCACGTTCAACCCCGGCTGGTATTCATCGGGCAGCCCGGTCTGGTGCAGCCCGACCACACCCTGGGCCTGTTCCCCGGTCCGCATCAGCAGGATCGAGCTGGTGCGGGTGTCGGTGACGGGGATCTTGTTGCAGGGCAGGATCGGGACACCCCGCCAGGCCGGGACGTGGTGCCCACCCAGATCGACTGCGTCGGGGTAGAGGCCGGCTTTGCTGCATTCCCGGCCGAACGCGGCGATCGTCTTCGGGTGGGCGAGGAAGAAGCCGGGGTCTTTCCAGACCAGGGCGAGCAGGTCGTCGAGGTCGTCGGGGGTGGGTGGGCCGGTGCGGGTGGGGATGCGCTGGGCGAAGTCGGCGTTGTGCAGCAACCCGAAGTCGGTGTTGTTGACCAGTTCGTGTTCCTGGCGTTCGCGCAGGGCTTCGATGGTCAGCCGCAGCTGCTGCTCGATCTGGTTCATCGGCTGGTTGTAGAGGTCGGCGACGCGGGAGTGGACCCGCAGCACGGTCTGGGCGACCGACAGTTCGTATTCGCGGGGTTGGGCGTCGTAGTCGACGAAGGTGCCGGGCAGGGTGGGTTCGCCGTCGTGGCCGGAGGCCAGTGAGATTTCGGCTTCGCCGTGGTCGTTGCGGGCGGAGGTGCCGCCGGCGGTGTAGGCGTCGAGGTGGGCTTGGAGGGTCTCGGAGCGGGCCAGGACGTCGTCGAAGGCGGCGCGGGGCAGGGTCAGCACGGTGCAGGTGGTGACGGCTTTGGCGGTGAACTCCCAGATCCCGTCGCTGGTGATGAGGGTGCTCTCGCCGAAGTAGTCGCCGTCGGCGAGGGTGCCCAGCACGGTCTGGTCGCCGTAGGCGCCGGTGCCGATCTTGGTGATCTTGCCGTGGGCGATGAGGAACACCTGGTCGGCTTGGGAGCCGAATTCGACCAGGACGTCGCCGGGGGCGTAGTCGTGCTGGCCGAAGCGTCCGGCCAGTTCGGTGAGGACTTCTTCGTCGGGGTAGCCGCGTAGTGGGGCGAGTTCGCCGAGTTCGGGTGGGATGACCCGGACGTCGGCGCCGGTGGTGGTGAAGGTGACCCGTCCGTCGCCCACGGCGTAGGAGAGGCGGCGGTTGACGCGGTAGGCGCCGCCGGAGACTTCCACCCAGGGCAGCAGCTTCAGCAGCCACCGGGAGGAGATGCCCTGCATCTG
>NZ_JAMXQV010000067.1 GCF_024703995.1 Amycolatopsis iheyensis
AGTCGCGTGGTCTAGACCCGAAGCGGAGTGATCTACCCATGGCCAGGGTGAAGCGACGGTAAGACGTCGTGGAGGCCCGAACCCACTTAGGTTGAAAACTGAGGGGATGAGCTGTGGGTAGGGGTGAAAGGCCAATCAAACTCCGTGATAGCTGGTTCTCCCCGAAATGCATTTAGGTGCAGCGTCACGTGTTTCTTGTTGGGGGTAGAGCTACTGGATGGTCTAGGGGCCTTACCGGGTTACCGAAATCAACCAAACTCCGAATACCAATAAGTGAGAGCGTGGCAGTGAGACGGCGGGGGATAAGCTTCGTCGTCGAGAGGGAAACAGCCCAGAACACCAGCTAAGGCCCCTAAGTGTGTGCTCAGTGGGAAAGGATGTGGGATTGCCCAGACAACCAGGAGGTTGGCTTAGAAGCAGCCACCCTTGAAAGAGTGCGTAATAGCTCACTGGTCAAGTGGTCCTGCGCCGACAATGTAGCGGGGCTTAAGCACACCGCCGAAGCTGTGTCATTCATGCAATACATCGGCTCGACTCCTTGAGGGTCGTGTCTAGTGGTGTGGATGGGTAGGGGAGCGTCCTGCATCCAGGGAAGCGGCGGCGGAAGCCAGTCGTGGAGGGTGTGGGAGTGAGAATGCAGGCATGAGTAGCGAATGCAGAGTGAGAAACTCTGCCGCCGGATGACCAAGGGTTCCTGGGCCAGGCTAATCCGCCCAGGGTAAGTCGGGACCTAAGGCGAGGCCGACAGGCGTAGTCGATGGACAACGGGTTGATATTCCCGTACCCGAGCATGTGCGCCCATGACGAGGCGTTTGATACTAACCACCCAAAGCCATGAGCTGAAGTCTTCGGATGGAGGTTTGTGTGTGGAGCGTGGGACCTGATTTCGTAGTAGTCAAGCGATGGGGTGACGCAGGAAGGTAGCTCCGCCAGGCGATGGTTGTCCTGGTGTAAGCGTGTAGGGAAGCTGGTAGGCAAATCCGCCAGCTACATATCCTGAGACGTGATGCGTAGCCGTTTGAGGCGAAGTAGAGTGATCCTATGCTGCCGAGAAAAGCCTCTAGTGAGTGCATGCACGGCCCGTACCCCAAACCAACACAGGTGGTCAGGTAGAGAATACCAAGGCGATCGGGTGAACTGTGGTTAAGGAACTCGGCAAAATGCCCCCGTAACTTCGGGAGAAGGGGGGCCAAACATCCTGAAGCTTCTTGCAGGCTAGGGGTGGGTGGCCGCAGAGACCAGCGGAAAGCGACTGTTTACTAAAAACACAGGTCCATGCGAAGTCGCAAGACGATGTATATGGACTGACGCCTGCCCGGTGCTGGAACGTTAAGAGGACCGGTTAGCCTTTCGGGGCGAAGCTGAGAATTTAAGCGCCAGTAAACGGCGGTGGTAACTATAACCATCCTAAGGTAGCGAAATTCCTTGTCGGGTAAGTTCCGACCTGCACGAATGGCGTAACGACTTTCCGGCTGTCTCAACCACAGGCCCGGCGAAATTGCACTACGAGTAAAGATGCTCGTTACGCGCGGCAGGACGGAAAGACCCCGGGACCTTTACTATAGTTTGGTATTGGTTTTCGGTTCGGCTTGTGTAGGATAGGTGGGAGACTGTGAAGCGGTGACGCTAGTTACTGTGGAGTCGTTGTTGAAATACCACTCTGGTCGAATTGGGAATCTGAACCTCGGGCCATGATCTGGTTCAGGGACAGTGCCTGATGGGTAGTTTAACTGGGGCGGTTGCCTCCTAAAGAGTAACGGAGGCGCCCAAAGGTTCCCTCAGCCTGGTTGGCAATCAGGTGTTGAGTGCAAGTGCACAAGGGAGCTTGACTGTGAGACAGACATGTCGAGCAGGGACGAAAGTCGGGACTAGTGATCCGGCACCTCCTGGTGGAAGGGGTGTCGCTCAACGGATAAAAGGTACCCCGGGGATAACAGGCTGATCTTGCCCAAGAGTCCATATCGACGGCATGGTTTGGCACCTCGATGTCGGCTCGTCGCATCCTGGGGCCGGAGTAGGTCCCAAGGGTTGGGCTGTTCGCCCATTAAAGCGGCACGCGAGCTGGGTTTAGAACGTCGTGAGACAGTTCGGTCCCTATCCGCCGCGCGCGTAGGATACTTGAGGAAGGCTGTCCCTAGTACGAGAGGACCGGGACGGACGAACCTCTGGTGTGCCAGTTGTCCTGCCAGGGGCATGGCTGGTTGGCCACGTTCGGAAGGGATAACCGCTGAAGGCATCTAAGCGGGAAGCCTGTTCCAAGATGAGGTATCCCACCCTTTGTGGGTTAAGGCCCCCAAGAGACCATTGGGTTGATAGGCCAGAAATGGAAGCACAGTAATGTGTTGTTGAGTTGACTGGTACTAATAGGCCGAGGACTTGTCTACGAAGGTGTTACGCATCCACTCTACGGTTCTGAAACACCACGCGTGTTTCGTAGTGTTTCGGTGGTTTTAGCGTCAGGGAAACGCCCGGTCCCATTCCGAACCCGGAAGCTAAGCCTGACAGCGCCGATGGTACTGCAACCGAAGGGTTGTGGGAGAGTAGGACACCGCCGAACTTA
>NZ_JAMXQV010000068.1 GCF_024703995.1 Amycolatopsis iheyensis
GCGCGGACGCGTTCGGCGGGCAGCGGGTTGCGCAGGGCGAGCACCATGACCAGCACGGTCAGCACGAGCGAGGCCACGGCGCCGAGGTCGAAGTCGAGCACCCCGAGGTTGCCGGCGTGCTCGCTCTGCTCGGGGTAGTCGCCGAGGTAGCTGATCACCGCGAGGCCGGCGAACCACACCAGCACCCACCACCCGTGCCGGAAGTCCAGCCGCGACGTGCGGCCCTTGGCGACCGTCTCGTGCACGGCCAGCAGCAGGTAGCCGAACGCGATCACCACGAACAGCTTCCAGTTGGTGTCCCACCCGGTCCAGTAGATGATCAGGTTGGTGGAGAACAGGGCGAGGAACGCCACGACCCACGTCGAGGTCTTCCCGAGCCGGAACGGCCGGTGCTGGTCCGGCAGCTGCCGGCGCATGGCGAGCAGCACCAGCGGCCCGGAGCCGAACGACAGCACCGTGCTGTTGGTGACGAACTCGACCAGCTTGCTCCAGCCCGGGAACGGCAGGAAGAAGAAGCAGCCGACGACGAAGGCGAGGATGAGGCTGACCCACGGCACGCCGGTGGTGTTGACCTTGGCCAGCCCGGCGGGCGCGTTGCGGTTGCGGCCCATCGCGTAGGAGATGCGCGCGGTGACGCCGGTGTAGATCAGGCCGGTGTCCCCGGGGGAGATGATCGCGTCGGCGTAGAGCAGGGCGGCCAGCCAGCCGACGCCGAGGATGCTCGCGATCGCGGCGAGCGGCCCGAACGTCGCCAGGACGTCGGTGTTGGCGCTGAAGTTCGAGCCGACACCCTGCCAGCCCTGCTTCGCGATCGCGTCGGACGGGACCGCGCCGATGAACGCGATCTGCAGCAGGATGTACAGCACGCCGGTCAGCACCACGGACCCGATCAGGGTGAGCGGCACGTTGCGCTTCGGGTTCGAGGTCTCCCCGGCGAGCTCGACGCCTTGCCGGAACCCGAAGAAGGAGAAGGCGATCCCGGCGCTCGCGACGGCGGAGAAGATCCCGTGCGCGCCGTAGGGGGCGAAGCCGCCGTACGCGGTGAAGTGGTCGGTGTCGAAGGCGGTGACCAGGAAGACGACGATGACCAGCGCGATGATCGCGAGCTTCCACCACACCAGCACGTTGTTGATCCGGGCGAACCACCGCACGCCGAAGAAGTTGACCAGGACGAACAGGGCGAGCAGGGCGATCGAGATGCCCGTGCCGGCGCCGGTGAGCGTCGGGTTCTTGTCGGCGTCGAGGGTTTCCAGCCACGGCAGGTAGTTCGTCGCGTACTGGACGACGGCCAGCACCTCGATCGGCGCGACCGCGGCGGCGGCGATCCAGGTGACCCAGCCCATGGAGAAGCTGGCGAAGGAGCCGAACGAGTAGTGCGGGAACCGGGCGACGCCGCCCGAGTGCGGGAACATCGTGCCGAGCTCGGCGTAGGTCATCCCGATCAGGATGAACATGACCGCGCCGATCACCCACGAGACGATCGCGGCGGGCCCGGCCAGCTCGGCGGCGTTCATCGCCCCGAACAGCCAGCCGGAGCCGATCACCGACCCGACGGCCGTGAAGAGCAGGCCGATGGTCCCGAAGTGTTTCTTGAGC
>NZ_JAMXQV010000069.1 GCF_024703995.1 Amycolatopsis iheyensis
TTCATCGTCGTCCCTTCGAAGTCGGCCTCGGCAAGTTCTCCGGGGAGCGTGATTCGGCTTCCCACAGCTCGCGTAGCCGCTGCAGGCCACGCGAGGTGGTCGACTTGACCGTTCCGGTGCCGCAGCCGAGCAGCCGGGCGGTGTCCGCTTCGCCGAGGTCGAGGTAGAACCGGGCGGCCAGCACGGCCCGTGTCCGCGGCGGCAGCCGCAAGAGCAGCGTCAGCATGTCGCTGCGCCCGGCCCACGCCTCCGTGGCGTCGGCGCCGGGCTGGGGCGTGCCGATCTCGGGTACCGGCGGTTCGCGGCGGGTGCGGTCGCGGTGGCGCAGGAAGACCCGGAACAGCGTTCGGCGGGCGTAGGCGCCGAGATGCTCGATATCGCCGCGTCCGACGTGCCGGACCAGCTTCAGCAGGGTGTCGTGCACGATGTCACCGGCCTCGTCCCGGTTGCCGGTCAGCACCATCGCGTAGCGCAGCAGTTCGCCGTAGTGCTGCTCGACGAACACCTCGAACCGCTTGTCCGACCTCGGCAACATCCGGCCCCTCTCGCCCTCGGCACCCACTACAGAGCCGGTGGAGGTGCCGAAAGGTTGCTTCGCCGAGGAGCGACGGTCACGTCAGCGCGATGACGTCCACGGGACGGATGTCCGGGTCGGCCGCGAGCAGGTCTTCGGCGACCTGTCCGAGCGCGACGGGGATCTGGCCGTCGAGGTGGGCCTGGCGGGCTTGTTCGGTCTCGAAGGTGTCGAAGATGCCGTAGGTGGTGTCGTCGATCTTGAACGCGTACCAGGTGACGGTCCCGGTCTCAGCGGCGGCGAGTGCGCGGCCCTGCTCGAGGAACGCGGCGAGTTCGTCGCCCTTGCCGGGCTTGGCTTTGAGGGTCGCGAGAAGTCCACGGTCGACAGTCATGGGTGACGGTCCTTTCGGTTGTGCGTCAGGTGGCTTCCATGTCCACACCGGCCACTCGCGTGGACGGCGCCGGCTCGGCGGGCGGCGGGTCGAGCACGAACCGGGTCAGGGCGGTGCGCGGGTCCAGGTTGCGGAGCTGGTTGAGTTCACCCAGCGGTTTGCGCAGCTGCTCGAACTCGGGGCCGATTTCGCTGCTGATCTGCTCGTGGGCGTTCGCGAGGGCGTCCTTGGCCTGCTGCGCGGTCCTGCGGACGGTCGCGATGGCGCCGGGCAGGCGTTCCGGGCCGAGGATGAACAGCGCGGCGACCAGCAGGACGAGCAGGTGTTCCGGGCTGAGTCCGAGCATGGTGCCTCTCCGGTGACGGGGGTGCAGGACCGCCCCGACGGCGGTCCCGCACCCCCTGGCGGATCAGTTGGCGGCGCTGGTGTTCACGTCGCCGTTGACGCCCTTGGGGAAGAACCCGCCGGACTTGGCGGCCTTGTTCGTCAGGTACACGATGTTCAGCACCTGGCCGGGTGAGCGGCTGTAGGCGATGCCGTTCGCGTCGGTGGGCACGATGTTCGCCTGGCCATGGCTGTCGATGACGCCCTGGTCGTCGTCGGTGGGGCCGTCGAGGCTGTCGCGGGCGTTGGACAGCTTGACG
>NZ_JAMXQV010000071.1 GCF_024703995.1 Amycolatopsis iheyensis
CATGGTTCTCCATAAGATTGTTGGTGTTCAGGACGGGATGTTCTGGATGCCCAGGGCGATGGGGTGTGGCTGATGGTTTTCTGCCCCGTCAGGTGGCTTACGAGGAGTGGCCGCCCTGTCGTTCTGGACGCCCTGGCCGCTGATTGAAATCTGCGCTCGGTCGCTGTTTATGGAGATGCAGGCGGGTCGTCCACGGGGTTGATCCGGGAAGACAGGAGGACCGGCCGGATGGCCGTGGGCAAGATGTGGGTAGGCATCGACGTCGGCAAAGGCTTCCATCACGCGTGCGCGGTCGACGAGGCCGGGAAGATCGTGTTCTCCCGGAAGGTCGCCAACGGACAAGCCCCGATCGAACAGCTGATCACCCGGACCACCGCGAAAGCGTCCGAGGTGGTGTGGGCGGTCGACATGACCTCCGGCGCGGCGAGCCTGCTGATTACCCTGCTGCTGGCTACCGGGCAGCCCGTGGTCTACGTCCCAGGCCGACTGGTCAACCGGATGGCCGGCGCGTTCGCCGGTGAAGGCAAAACCGACGCCAAAGACGCCCGCACCATCGCCGAAACTGCCCGCCTGCGCGGCGATCTCACCCCGATCACCAGCCCCGATACGGTCGTGACCGACCTGCAGATACTCACCGCGCGGCGGGAAGACTTGATGGCCGACTGGGTCCGCGGGGTCAACCGGATCCGTGAACTGCTGGCGAGTATCTTTCCCGCGCTGGAGCGGGAGTTCGACTACTCCACCCGCTCGGCGCTGGTGCTGCTCACCGGCTTCCAGACCCCCGACGGCATCCGCGCGGCCGGGGCAGCCGGTCTGTCGGCCTACCTGGCCGAACACGGTGCCTGGGCCAAGGGCATCCCGTCCATGGTGGACAAAGCCCTGGCGGCTGCGGATGCGCAAACCGTTGCCCTGGCAGGAGAATCGGTGACTGCGCCGCTGATCGCCCGGCTGGCGCGGCAGCTTCTGGAGTTGGACCGGGAGATCAAGGATCTGGGTAAGCAGCTTGGTCAGAGGTTCGCCGAGCATCCCGATGCCGGGCATATCACCAGCCTCGACGGGTTCGGTCCGGTCCTGGGGGCTCAGCTGCTGGCCGGGACTGGCGGTGACCTGCAAGCCGCGTTCCGCAGTTCGGCGCATCTGGCGGCCTATGCCGGGTTGGCGCCGGTGCCGCGTGATTCCGGGCGGGTGCGGGGCAACCTGCACCGCCCGACCCGCTACCACCGTGGGTTGCGCCGGGTGTTCTACCTGGCCGCGTTGTCGGCGATCAAACGCCCCGACGGTCCCTCCCGGGCTTTCTACCTGCGCAAACGAGGTGAGGGGAAACGGCACACCCAGGCGTTGATCGCCCTGGCCCGCCGCCTGGTCGACGTCATCTGGGCACTGCTGCGCGACGGCCGTGAGTTCCATCCCTCACCACCGGTCACAGCCGCAGCTGGCGCTTGACACGATCATTGAAACTCCT
>NZ_JAMXQV010000007.1 GCF_024703995.1 Amycolatopsis iheyensis
GGCCGCAGATGCCCGTCGCGGCACCCGACGGAGTGATCCCGCTCCGCCGCTGACACCGGTTACGCTGCACTCCTCAGCTGGCCCATTTCGGAGAGCATGGCTGGCCCATCTCGGAGAGCGCCATCAGAGCGGCCGGTAACGGGCGGTAGGCGGACTTAGATGAGATAAGACGCGCCGAATGGCGGTTGACACACGTTCGAGTGATGCAGGAACGGGCGGCTCCCACCAGGGCTTACACGAACAGGTGGGGACTCATCTCTTCGGTCACCACGACTCGCCGGCTTCTTAGGCTCCTCAGCCACAGGTGGGCCTTGATCGACCAAGACTTGCGGAAAGCCCCCGATGCGCGGTGCTGCCGGTACTGGCGGCGCTGAGCCTCGAGGATTCCGGCGCGCACCTGCTCAGGAAGCTCGGCGACGAACACCTCGATGTGCTGGTCGCGCAACGCGGCAGCCGCCCACCGTTGTCCAGCTCGGAACGACCTCCCGACAGCGCCAGTGTGCAGATCTTGCTTCACGATGCCCCCTGGTCTCGGCGCGCCTTAGGTGGCCGTGGCACTCTGGCTCGCAGGTGGCGGACGTACTCTCACGCTCAGGCATGTTCCTATCGCGACCGTACCAGCCCAGTAGTTCACGAACCCGAGGATGACTATGCGATATCTCGATGAGCAACCTCCCCAGCCTCGCCGCGTCAAGGTTCGCGACCGTGAAGACGTCGGCATCGTCATCGATCCAGGCAAGAACTTCGGCGTGGGCGGCCCAGCCGGCTTTGTGTACTGCCTCGGCATCCACTTTCCGGACACTGGAGAAGTGCGGTACTACGACCAAGACATGGTTACTGACGCGTAGCGGTCTGACGAACTATCGACATGAGACTGCATCGCTGCTGTCTAACACTCAATCTGTTCGACGATGCGGTCCCATAGGGCAGCAAAGAACTCCTCTTTCGTGTACTCCCTGTCTGGCCCGCCCACCTCCTGGAAGACAGACAGGTTGAACATCCGAAGCTTGGGCACCTGAGCCTCACGGTCGAAGAAGGGCGTCGCGTGTCCGTTGCTCGAGCTGCCACCGGCACCCACACGATGAGTACCAATGACGAAGTTCAAGCTGCTGTCTCCGTACGGGCCACCCTTCTCGATGTCGAGTCCGTAGACTGTCTGGCCCTGGCGCTCGATGCGGACTGCGATCTTCGACTCGCCGCGCCGGACAGTGCCGACGAAGCCGATGGATTCGAGCTGGTGCACAGCGGCTTGCAGCTGATCGGCCAGGTAGTCGTAAGTGATGTCTAGTTCCCGGTATGTGCTGAAGTTCTGCGGTACGACCTTCGGCATGCGGTACTCGAGCGCTTCTTGCACGACTTCACTGATATCGCGGGCCGGCTGCTGCCCGCCCACTCCAATTCGCCGCGCCACAGCCTCTGCCAACTGCTCCGGTGTGTAGTCGTCTGCCCTCAGGTGGTGGATGTGCGGGTGCAGGAGGTCGGTCGGCACCTCGACGTGCCCCCAGAGGACAGGTAAGACGTAGCCATCACCTCGGTTGACTGCAGTTATCATGGCGGCGGAGAACTCGTCACGTGGAACCGGCTTGGCCAAGTACTCGGTGGAGATGAAGGGCAAGAAGTAGCGGGTGTTCTTACCGTAGACCTTACGCTGCTCACGGATGAAGTTCTTGCCCCACCAGTCGTTGGTAAGATCGCGGTCGTAGAAGACCGAAATTCCTCTAGCCTTACACGCCTCAACGAACTGGACAACGTATTCACGCTGCTCGCCGGCAAAGGAGACAGCGATGTCGTAGGTCATAGTGCTCATTCTCCGATTATACGCAACTCCAGCGGTCAACACACGTGCACACTTTTGTCCAGAATTTGTCAAATCTTGCGAGGACGTCAAGTACCAGGCACCTTCGCCGAGCCACCGATCTGAGCAACACTCAACTCGATCCCAGCCTCGTGCCTCCAGATGTCACGAGGATTCGCGAGTCGTTCGAGGCCGCCGAGGCCAATACCGACCCAGGTCATGTACAGCAGCAGGGTGATACGGCTGTGACACGGCGGTGCTTCCCTTTCATGCTCGGCGCCCGTAAAGCTAGCGCGCATGCCGCTCTTCGAACTCAACGCCGACAAGCTAGAGACCGTACCGACGTCCACCTTTGCCGCGGAGCAAATCCTCGAACGCGCCGACCTGCAGCGGCTCCTGCGCGCCCAGATCGACACCGTCGTCGAAGACGTCCTCATCGTCAGCGAGGAGTTCGCCGAGTTCGCCGGCGCTAGGCGACGGATCGACCTGCTCGGCATCGACCGCGAGGGCAAACCCGTAGTCATCGAGCTCAAACGCACTACCGACGGCGGGCACCTCGAGCTTCAAGCGCTGCGCTACGCCGCCATGGTCTCCGCGCTCACCTTCGACGACGTCAGCGAGGCATACGAGCGCTACTTGCTCCAGGTCAAGCCCGACGAGGTGGATAACGCCCGCGGCCAGTTGGCCGAGTGGCTCGAGGACGTTGGAGGTGAAGACGCCGTCCTGACCCGCGATGTCCGCGTGGTGCTGGTGTCGGGTGGGTTCGACCGGGAGATCACCACGACCGTGTTGTGGCTGAACGAGGTTTATGGCCTAGACACCCAGTGCGTTCGGCTTACTCCATACAAGGTCGGCGAGCGGCTACTCCTCGACGTTCAGCAGGTCATCCCGCTCCCGGAAGCTGCCGACCTGACCATTCAACTTCGGCGCCGAGAGTCCCAGGCGCGCGCCGCTCGGGTTGGTGAAGGCCGGGACTGGACGCCGTACGTGATCACCACGCCGGAAGGGAGCACCGAGCCGCTGCGGAAGCGTCAAGCGGTCCTCGCGCTGGTGAGCGGACTCCACGCCGCCGGCGTGCCCGGTGCCCAACTGGCCGAAGCCATTCCCGGCCAGCGCATGCTCAGTCTTGCAGGCTCCCCCAGTGACGACGACCTTGCCGAAGAGTTCGTCACCCGGTACCCCAAGGCCAAAGGCAACCTGCGCCGCTGGTTCATCGAATCGCCTCTACGCGAGGCCGATCGGACGTGGATTCTCAGCAAGATGTGGGGCCGAAACACCGAGCCAACCCTCGCAAATCTGGCCGAACTCGCACCCGAGGGCCTGACGTTCGGGTACGAAGCCCGCCCGCGCGACTGACCCGGGAGGTGGCCTGTTTTGTAGCCCTTCGCGTACAGGCTGCTGAATCATGACGAAGGTCCTCTTCCGGCTGACAAGGTGTCCAGCGCCGTGTATCACCCCGCTACCTCCGTGTACTGAATCTATGCTCGGTAGTGCGCTCGTAAGCGCATGCTCATGTCGTTCTGTTGAAAGGCCTGCTCCATGGCTCAGAAAGTCCTCGTTGAGATCGTTGACGACCTCGACGGCGAGACCGCCACGCAGACGGTGCCCTTTGCCCTCGACGGCGTCTCGTACGAGATCGACCTGTCCGACGAGAACGCCCAGGCGCTGCGCGACGTGTTCGCACGGTATATCGAGGCTGGTCAGCGCATCGGGGGACGTCGTATCCGCGTGGCAGCGGGCCAGTCGACGGCGGGCGGCGGCGACAACCGTGGTGGCTCGACCAGTACGGCCAGCCGCGAGCACAACCAGCAGGTGCGTGCTTGGGCGATGGCCAACGGCTATGAAGTTTCGGAGCGCGGACGGATCTCGAACGAGATCTACGCAGCCTTCGAAGCCGGCCAGCCCGCCACATTGGTTGCCGAGCCGGAGCCCGAGCCCGTCGAGGAGGCGCCCGCCAGGCCAGCCCGCCAGCGTACACCTCGCAAGAAGCCTGACGACAGCTGACGGGTAGACGAATCCGGATCGGAGTGACCCTCCCGACGTCGACTACCTCTTGGCGGCGTGGCAACTCTGTGGCCGACTACGAGGCGGCACCCACCGACTTGAGCTTCGCTCGGCGCGTCGATGGCCGCACCTCAGCGAGCGCCAAGGCTTCGTCGAGCACGCTGCGCAGTTTCTTCGCCTCATCGATCGTCAGCTTCAACCCCTTGCCCATGTCAGAACCGAGCATGTCGGGCACCAGCTCGATCGACGGCTCCCGTTCGCGCCAGCCCTGCTGGATATAGACGTTTACTTCCCACGGGCCGTGGTCGAAGCGACCAGGCTCTCCCTTGATCGGCCAGTGGTAGTTCGGATTCATGAGCTTCGGCAGAAACGACCACAGCTGCGGCGAGTGGTGCACCCGATCGTCCGGGTGATCGGTATCGCTGTGCAGTTCCCCCTCGCACCACGGCGGACACGAAACGGAGGAGCCGTCATTCATCCATTGCACCGTCGGCGTCTTGCTCTTCTTTGTCACTTTGGATCCTCTCGAAGTATCAGCCGTGCGATCGACCAAAAGGATACGGTCACGGCTTCTGGCGAGATAGACTCGTCGAACGCTGTCATGATCGCCATACTTCACAGGCAGTATCACCCGATGCGGTGACGACGAATTCGGACGATGTAGGCCGAACTTCAGCCTTGACGGTGTCGTGGATATTTCAGATAATAGGAGTATATGACAAATGAGCAACTACTTGACGATTTGAAGCAATACGTATCGACGACGGTGTCGCAGGCGACAGCCGACCTTAAGAACGAGTTGAAGGATGAGATGAACAAGCGTTTCGACAGTATGGACAAGCGCTTAGATCGTATGGATGAGCGCTTCGATGACATCGATGGGCAACTTAACGAGATTCAGAACGCTGTCGGTAGCGAGCTCGTGAAGAATGACACGGCCATACATGACTTAGATAAGCGTGTGCGTCGGCTGGAGGCTAGGGCGGCGTAGGTATCAGCTGGCGAGATCCGACGATCTCTCCAGGTCCTGCTCAACAACGTCACGACATGGATGGCGACTTGTGGGCCGGCCCGTAGGCGTGTGCTGCGCAGGAAAAGACTGACGACCAGTGACAGGCGATTGTGCCCACGAAGTGGCTGCCGACAAGTGATCCAACCAAGGCTACTTGCCAGCACCGTCTTCGCGGACCGCAAGTCGATGCCAGCGGACTACCCCAGCCAACGACTACGCATCCCAACACGAGCTACTCGACCGGCATGCCCTCGGGGCTGGCCGGACTACGCGGTCGACACGGTAACCGAAGCCGACATCCTGGCGCTGAACTTCCTGAGCATTACGGACCTGGCGAACGTCGTCGTTCACGCAAGGAGTGGCCGCCTAACCGGCGCGATCGGGGCCGCTCCACATGACTCGTCGCTGAAAGCGGCTTACACCTTCAGAACGCCAAGATCTTCTACGACAATTAACTCAACCCACTGGCGGCTTACCGCACTCCTTTAGCGTGTAATTATCGACCCTCTGAGCGGGTTGGTAAACGGTCAAGCTGAGTATGAGCCCGTCCGCCGCCGCACCGAGGGGGTCGACGCTACCCCCTGATCCCATGGAGCTCGCCGACGCTTTGTATGCATCACGCAGTTGTGCCACATCGGGCTCAATCTCATTCGGCGCAACGGCGTCCAACTTGTCAAAAAATTCGGCAAGCTGCGCCGGCGCACCGACGAGTTCGCTAAGCACAGCCAAAGGGTCATTACTGTGATTCGCATCAATCGCACGCTGCCGAAAGACCTGCCCTTGGCCGTAGAAGACTGAGCAGTAGTTATCCACAGATCGTGCCGCACAGCCCGCCAAGGAAGCACCTAGCAGCAGCGAGGTCACCAATAACGCACGGATACGCGGGACACCGGCCGCTCTCACAGCGAGTTGTCCTTGGTCGCGAAGGCAAGTATCAGGATCAGGGCGAGCAGTCCAAGACCAATTGCACCCGCCCACGTGAACGCAATGCCTACCTGGTCACCCACTACGACGCCCCCGCAAGCGGCCGTATCTGACAGCTCACCATGGAGTTGCCCCATCTGCCCTAGCGGCGAGTTGCAGACTGCAGCCTTGCTGCCGAATGCTCCTTGCAGTACCAGACCAATCGCCAGGACAACCACTGCTCCTGCAGCACCACGGAGCGCAAACGAGGTGGTCTTCTCAACACCTGAATCGTTGTCCTGCGCAGGCTTGTTAGCTCCCTCTGAATCCGACATACCTACTCACTACTCCGTCCTAATCACGAGCAGCAACATATGCTAGACAACGCAACGTCGGCCTGCCCTGCGACTTGCGTCCCCTTTGTTGCCCTAGACATTTCTTTCCCAAGTCGTCGCGACGCGCCTCACAGTTACGCATGTCACGTCACGGTTCAGCATCCCCCGCCGCACACTGGCCATCAGAGCCACCCTGTCCGTCCGGACCACCCGGCAAGCGTTCGGCCCGGCACCGCAGGCGTGGCTCGAGACATCGCTCGATCCCGCGCTTCCGACGCTGCATTATCAGCTCGTCCCTCCCGAACAGCGCTCCTGACGGGGCCGTGGCTAGCGACGTCGAGAGCGCCAGCTTGTTCGACGCTAGGAAGCTGTAGGCCATCGCGTTCGCGCCGTCGGCAACCGTTTGAGCAAATCCGAGATGGCCTCTGTAGCGAGGTGATAAGAATTGTCCCGGGCGCACTGTCAGTGTCTTACACGTTCCGTCGACACTTGGTTGACATCACTCGTTCGGCGGGTTGTTCGCTCAGATGTTCGTGGCAGACTCGATGATCGTCACAGCAGTCGGGGAGGGCGCTGACTGACGAGGGGGATTCGTGATCGCGGCGATCATCATCGACCGCGGAAATTCTGCGATGACTCTGCTCTCAGGCCAGCCCCTGTGGCATAGTCGCGATAGTTGCGCTTCGGTTCCAACCTGATGCGCCATTTCGTGACGCTCTTATCGGTTCGTTTTCGAATACCGAAGAGGGAGTCAAAGAATGCTACGAAAAATCATGGTGAGAGTCGGCGCTGTCGCGGCAGCCGCCGTCACCGTAGTCGCCGGATTCGCTCCGGCGGCCAGTGCAGATGATCAGCCAGCTGTGAGACCGTCAACGGCTCAGTTCCAGCAACTGGCCGCGCAGGCCAGCCAGAACACCTGTGCCGGCCTGGCGCCGAGCTTCACTGGACGCTGTGTGGCAACCAAGCCGCTGACGAAGGCAACCAACTTCACCGCGTCGGTCACGTCGGCCGGCAAGTCGGCGGTCATGACGACCGGAGCGACCGGCGCACGTGTCAACGCCGAGCCTCAGTGCCCAGGATTCTGGCGCGCCAACTCGTGCATGGGGCTGAACTGGGGTTATATCGTCTACGAGGTCATCAACGGCGTGCCCGGCAAACAGATTGGGTCGGAGGACCTGTACTTCGACACCCGTGTCGGCTGGAACTGGAACAGCTTGAACTGGTCGCTGCGGACCAGCGTGAAGGTCACTAACGCCACCGGTACGGAGCTCCCCGGTGCGACCGGCGTCATGAGCAACGGCTGCGCCCGCGACACGCTCGTCTGTGACCCCGGCGGAGCCTCGTACGCGGTGAAGCTGCTGACGGGCGTGACCGAAAGCCAGGGCTGGGAGCAGCGCGAGACCGGCGTGGTGTCCCAGGGGACCGGCAACTACGTGAACCTGTCTGGCTACGTCGGTCCGTGGCTGGTCGTGACCCCGGCCGGCGCGCCCGCCTCGAAGGTGTCGATGAACGCGTCGGAGTACAACGGCGTCGTCGGGCGATGCGACCGCATCGTGCGCAAGAGCCCGGGCTGCGTGGCCGCTGAAAATCCGGCCGACATCGCCTACGACGCGACCATCTACCCGAAGGTGGCCGAGGTCGCCCAGCACGTCTACGACGCCGAAGGCTCGCTGGCGCCGCACTACGGCTGGTACGGCGTCGGACAGCCGCTGACCCTGGGCAACGACGCCACGGAAGCCGCCAACCGCAACGTGGCATGCCCCTCAGGTGGTACGCCCCCAGGCAAGAGCTGCGACGAATACCCCATCGCCCGCTCGCGGGAAGGCGCAGCGTCCGGCGGACCCTACTCGGTCGAGTACGTCATTCCCGAAGCCAACAGTTCCCAGGGCGCACAGACCGCGAACTACATAGGTTACTGTAGGATCATGGAACAAGAAGCGTTCTGGGTTATCGCTTTCCTGCCGGACGGTCGAAATTCATGGGATCGCTAGGACCATCTGCTCGCCGCGAACTCGTGGTCAACGTCAGCGACGGCCAGTACCGCGTCGAAGATACCGAGATCATCATCGACGACGGCTGGCCCGAACCCGAGGATCGACTGACCACCGGCGAAGACCGCTGGTTCGTGGTACTCACCGGCCTGGAATGGGGACCGCTGAACGTCACCATCGACACCGGCACCGGCCCACTGGAGACCAACTTCTCTTCCTGGGACTCGGTGGTGCAACGCGGCATCGAAGTGACCCATGGTTCCGTTGACATTCTCGGCACCGGCTTGACCGTGCAACACGAGATCGCCCTGCCCGGTTCCGGGTGGTACGTCGTCCAGGTGCACGCTCGAGGCCGGATGAGCAGGCTCGCCAAAGGGCACAACGCCGACGGCGAGGAAGAGCACTTGATCCAGCTGCGCCCGGCCGACGGACCAGTTCCCCACCTGCTCCTGGTCGGGCCGGACGAGTTCGGACAGCTGTAGACCACAACAGACGCGTCGTGGTGGCCGGGCAAGCAGGTCCGGCCACCACGGCGCCAATACACGAGCACTGCTTGGTCGTCCACGACAGCCTGAATCCGACGCTTCAGACCTCGATGACTTCAGGGAACGTTCGTCCACGTGCGCCGGGTCGCCGCGGCCGGTTCAACCCGGCCGACAGACTGCGACGCGATGACCCCAGTTAGCGTCGCCGAGTTGGGGTCGAACTGAAGCCCAAGCCCGAGAGCGCGGTACGCGTCGGCTGCCCCCGCAGTAGCCTCGCGTTGGCCCGAGCCTGGTAGCCCCGCGGCGCCCGCCAGCTGGTTCGCTGCAATCCACGGTCCAACCCGCTGCACGACGGCATCCTCACGGAGATAGACCGTGGCTGGATGGTCGGCCGGCCTCGCTCGGGTCGGCAGCGTCCGAGCGCGACAGCGGTAGTAGATGCGACCGCCGTTGATGGAACTCTCCATTTTGCGGCCGCAGAGCGCACAACGGATCAGCCCGCGGAAGCGGTACTGGTGCACCGTACGGCGCGCAGCGCGTTCGATCATGCTGCCGCCACGAGCCTTGGCACGGCGTAGTAGTTGAACTTGGGTGAAGTCGGCCACCGAGACGATGCCCGGGTGGGCCGGCCGTTCCGAGCGCACAGCATCGCCTGGAGCCGCCCGCCGGAACCGAACGGCATGGCCGGCGGCTACGTCATCGGGGTCAAGCAGGACGTCGTGCTTCGTCCAGCGGCCGAACACGGCGTAGCCGGTGTAGCGGGGGTTCTCGAGGATGGCGCGGACAGTGCTGGCCTGCCAGCCGTCGCACGGTCGGTGGCGGTTCTGTGCCGGGCACCGTGCAGATGGGCACGGGATCCCGTCGCGGTTTAGGGCCGAGGCGATCTCCCGGTCGGTGTGGCTCTCCAGGTACTCGGCGAAGATTCGCGCCACGACCACTGCCGCCTCCGGGTCGAGCTGCAGTACTCGGAGGTGAAGCCCCTCGGCGGCCTTGCGCGGATGCGGGTGCACGCCGCCGTCGACCACGACGTAGCCGTAGGGGGCGCGGCCGCCCTGATGCCGGCCTTCGTTGCGAACCTGTGCGTCCATCGCAGCGCGTACCCGCAGCTGGACGTGCCGACGCTCGGACTCGCTCATCCCTCCGAGCAGACTCATCAGCATGGCGTGCGACGGGTTCCGCGCCTCGTACCGGCCTCCCAGCTCGGGTACCCAGAGGTCGACGCCGTACGCCGCCAGCCGCGGCGCGGTCAAGGAGAACTGATTACCAAACCAGCATCTGGTCCCCTCGCCGACCACCACGGCGGTCCACCCACGGCCGCGGTCTTTCAGGTCGAGCAGCAGCTGGGCGGCGGCCGGCCGCCGATGCCACGGCACTGAGCGGGACTCACCGACGTCGAAGTACTCAGCGACGATCGTCCCGCCGCGCGGTTCGATGAACCGCCGAGCGTTGCCCAGCTGCCAACCTCGCGAAGTCTGCGGATCTTGGTTATCTTCCGTGGAGCATCGGCCGTAGAACGCGGTGGCATCCACGGTCGCATCAACCGGTTTCGCCGTTCCCCTGCCCCACAACGCGTCCAGTGCAGCCCACGGATCGTGCTCAGCGCTGCTGGTCACGGCCGCCTCCGATCCGCGCGGCAGTCCGACTCGCTCTCGCCGCCGGCTCCAGATGTTTAGTGTCGTCCCATGTGAACGACGCAGATGCGATGTTCACTCCGACGAGTGGCCGTCCGCGGAAGGCACCTCTGCGAACGGTCGTGGTCGTCCAGGTGCAAAACTGGGTGAAACGCGACGAATCAAGGAGCGCGGCGTGGTCTCTGACGCCCTCGAAGGACCGATCCCGGAGTCGAGCGGACGAGGCCAGCCGATCCTCGGGCTGCTGGACAAGGCCATCGGCGCACAGGCACCGCTGGTCGGCAAGAACATCGTGCGGGCGCGCCAGCGCAACCCGGAGGCGACACCGGCGGAGGTCGTCCGCACTCTGGAGCGGATGTACGTCAGCGCCCTGGCGTCAACGGGAGCCGCAGTCGGGGCCACCGCGGCCGCGCCAGCCGTCGGCACCGGGATCGCACTGGCGCTGTCGGCGGGCGAGTTCTTCTCCTCGCTCGAACTGAGCACCCTGTTCGTGCTCTCCCTCGCCGAGGTCCACGGAGTCCAGCCGGACGAGATCGAACGCCGCCGCACGCTCGTCATGGGGATCCTGCTCGGCGAGTCCGGCTCCACGACCATCGGCAAGATCGCCGAACGCACCGGCAAGCACTGGGCCCGTCACCTCGTCGACAAAGTGCCCACGGCCACACTGCTCAAAATCAACAAGGTCCTCGGCAAGAACTTCATCACCAAGTACGGCACCAAGCAAGGAATCATCGTTCTCAGCCGGGTGGTCCCGTTCGGCATCGGCGCGGCGATCGGCGGCGGCGCCAACGCCACCATGGCCGCCCTGTCCGTCCGGGCCGCCCGACGCGCGTTCGGCCCGGCGCCGCAGGCGTGGTCTGAGGCATCGCCCGACCCCTTGCTCTCGACGCCGGAGTCCGAGCTCATTCCTCCTGACCAGAGCTCCTAACTGGGCGTCCACACATCAGCACATCAAGGCACAGCACCAGCTGGGACGACTGGCCGTGATGAGGCGGCAGGCGCGCTCATCGAAGATCGGCCACGCTCATTGCAGAGCGTAGCCAAGCCCGTCACCCAGCCGTTGAACGATCTGCCGCTACCGCTCAGCGCGACACCCTGAGTGCTACGCGAGGGTAACCAATCGGCTTCGCCAAGATGTCTCTAACCGAACTGGGGGTGAGACCTAGCCCGGTGCTGCGTGGCCCCCTGTTGCACCAGAGGGCCACGCGGGTTGTCCGACTACTCGCTTGCGACACAAGGAATAGGACGCAGTGACTGTACAACCTGATATTGGCAAGACGCCAGACAAAGAAGGACCCCATCGGGTCAAAGTTGTCGCAAAACACGGCGATGACGTCCGGCCACGACGCATCGCAAGCCGTGACGAGATGCTGGCTGCAGCCGATCGAGTCATGATTCGGCGCGGCCTGGTGCGGCGGCGACGCTTCACCGGCGACAACTGGCTGTGTCTAGCGATGGCCATCCTGGCAGGCTGGGCGCCGACCTTGCGTGTGTGTCTGCTGCTCGCAGTGGCCGGCGGAATCATCGTCGCGGTGTTCATGACGAGCGGACCAGCAGTCGGCGCATCGCTGAGCACGCTCGTTGGCGGTCTGAGTCTGCTGGGTGCCTGGGCGATGCGGCCTCGGCGCGGACGAGTGCCGAGCCTCTGATCGAACAGAACGCTCCGCGTCGACCCGAGAGGCCGGCGCGGAGCGCCAAGCTGGTCGCTCACACGGTGAGTGCAGTGCTGTGTCTCCGCGGCGACGCGCCCACTCCCCCGCGTGAGCTACCAGCCGAACGCCGGATCGCCAGAAAATCCGATACGGCCGTTCCGGGCCGCGCACTGCACCCTGATCTCCCTTGAGCTGGCTCCCAGCCACGGACGCCCGCCTGTCACCACCAGTTACACCTAACGCCGTAGTGACTTTGTGTCAACGCGCACATACCGTATCTGTCCCAGAGAGCTGCCGAGGGGGCCGTACTCATGGATGACAGTTCCGTCTCACTCACCCCCGACTCTGCCCGGAGCTTCTGCTTAGACTTCGGGGCTGAACTCCGCCGCCGCAAGGTGTCCGTGCGCCGAGCGGCGGCCCTTTCGAACTGGGGAAAATCGACAATTTCCCTGGCATGCAACGGGCATACGCTGCCGAACCGCGACTTAGTGCGCGGCGTACTGAGCAAAATCGGTGTCGCTGGCGAGGACCTCGAGCACTGGCTAGCGCGATATGACCGCCTTGCAAATCCCGATGAGCCCCAGACCGGCGCCCCGCCGAGCCCTCGCGTGTCCCGCCGGACGCTCGGCATCGCGGCTGGCCTGGCGCTCCTACTGGCGGGCGGCATCTGGCTCTGGGTCGCGCTTGCAAGTTCGCCCGATGGGAGCAGCGGAGACCACAGCCTGGCGGAGTCAGCGACCGCCCTGCAGGGGCAGCCGCACAGCACCCTTATCGTCCAGAATATGTACGCCAGCGGCCCATCCGGGCTGCTTGAAGACCGTTCCCCGTCTTACCTGTCCTCGCGTCCCGTGTCCCGCTGCGCGAACATCGGCTGCAAGCTCCCTGGAACCGAGATGAGCACCGGAGCCGCGATCACCGCGGTCTGCCACATCCAAGGCGAACTGCTGACGAACGCCGACATCTCCTCCCCCGGCATCAAGACCAACCCCAACGCCTCAGCGTCCGCTCTCTGGTACGAGGTCATCTGGCCGGACGGGCGACGGGGCTACATCTCAGAGGTCTACGTGGCGCCAGCCTACCGAGGAGGCTTGGCCCTGCCCCCATGCTGACCCACCAAAACTGCAGGTGAACGGTGTCCGCCAGCGTCCGGGACACGGTCTGGACGCCGAATCTATCGACCTTCGCCACAGCTGCTGCTGACGATGATTCAGCCGCTTGACTCGGCGGCGCCATCAACGCTCGGCGAAAGGTCACCCATGGAAATCCTGCAGAAGTTTGTTACGGCGCTCCGCCACAGGGCCGGCGCACTCGTGATCGCGGCGGCGACCATTGGCCTGCTGTTCACGGCCGGGACAGCGTCGGCGACCACTGCCTCCGACCCCAATCCGCAGACCAGCGGATGCGCGGCGAGCATGTCGCGCGAGGTCGTCGCCGACATCTACGACGGCGGGACCCGCGCCGCCACCGCCCACCTGCGCTACAGCCGCAGCTGCGGCACGCAGTGGGTCACCGTCTACTTCCTCCCGGGGTACTCGGCCGCGCCGTCGGTCTGGCTCCAGAACCAGTCCGGCACCAACCTCTACACCGCCTACTCCGACAGCACCTCGGCCTACACCTACCAGCTGTTCAACATGGCCAACCGCGTCGGCTGCGGCGGCACTCACCTCTACCACAACGGTGTCTACCTGAAGTGGACGTACCTGGGCTGCTTCTAGTCGCCAGCGTTGATGGCCGCGGTGAACAACTGCTCATCGCGGCCATCAACGTGGATGTCGGTGCAGAGGCCAGCACTTGGTCCGGTTCTGGAGCTAGCGACCGAAGTTCAGCTTTTAGAGATCTTGCTCGAAGGCTCTGGACGCATTGGGCTGATCGGATGAGCGATACCGCTGGACTGATAGGCAAGCAGATTCGTGTGATCCTGCCGGACGGTCCACCAGAGCTGACGCCGGCCGTGGCGCGCAACTTGCTGGCCATTCTCATCGAGCTGACGGATAAGACGCCTGCACAGACCACAGATACGCGGAGAGAAGCCCAAGAACCACCGGCTTGATAAGCGACTCGAAGCGGACCTGGCTCCTGCGTCCAATCGAGTGGCGCTCGGGAGTTGTCGCTCAACGTGTCGAGGCTACGCCGTAGGGTGGGCGCCGATCTTGGTCATCCACGGGGAGGGTGCGATGCCAGACGGCTTTGCTGTCGACGTCGAGGCACTGAAGAACGCCGGGCTCGGGCTGTCAGACCTGCTCGCAGATCTCGACGAACTGCAGATCGAGAACATCGACTGCGACCGGAATTTCATCGGGCACACCAAGCTGGCCGACTCGTACGAGTCGTTCACGACACGGTGGGCGATCGGCGTCGAGAACCTGACCAAGGACGGCCAGCAGCTCTCCCGCCGCATGGTCGACGCGGCCGGCGCCTATATCAAGGCCGACCAGGCGCACGAGCACAAGCTCAAGGGCATCTTCGACGACACCGGCGCCGACCCGGGCGCGACGGCGATGAGCGATGGCTGAGCTCGGCGATACGGACGACCCGAAGGCCCTCGTACCCGGCGAGGCGAAGGAGATCCGGGCGTCAACCATCCACCTGACGGTGTACGGCGACACCATGATCCGCATCGGCGAGGGTTTCAAGAAGCTGGACACGGGTGGTTGGTCGGGGCCGGCCGCCGACGCATACCACGAGCGAACCCACGCCGAGCCAGCCCGCTGGCTGACTGCCGGGGACGCCTTCCACGGGGCCGCTGCGGCGATCAATGGTTACGCGTTGACCCTCGACTGGGCACAGGGGCAGGCGCAGCAAGCCATTGACCTGTGGAAACAGGCCGAGGACGCGACCCGCCAAGCTCGCGCCGCCTACGACCACGAAGTCGCAGCGGCCGGACAGGAAGCTGCGTCGCACGGTCAACCGCCGCCGACCGCGACGCCGTTCCAGGATCCCGGCGAGCCGAAGCGTGCCCAGGCCCGCTCGCTCCTCAACGAGGCTCGCAGCCAGCTGGACTCCGCCGGCAACCAGGCAGTCGGCCAGGTCGATAAGGCTCAGGCCGGTGCTCCGGAAGAGCCGACCTTCCTCGACGACATCGGCGACGGGCTGACGTCAGCCGCGGAGTTCGTCGGGCACAACCTGGCAAGCGACCTTGGCGACGCAACGAGCAACATCATGAACGCGACCGGCGAGGTGACCAAGAACCTGGTGCACGGTGCGGGCGACATCGTTCACGACCTCGGCGACGGGGTCGGCGGAGTGCTGCGCGACGTCGGCGGCCTGGTCGGCTCCGACGACCTGACAAACGCCGGCAACACCGTCACGTCGTCGCTGCACGAGGCAGGCGACACCGTCGACCGCGCCGGAGATACCGCCGAGCACTGGCTCCAGGAGCGCGGCAACGACGCCAAGGCGTTCCTCAGCGGCGACGAACCGGAGCCCAAGGGCCCGCATTACGTGATCATCGACCAGGGCGACTACCCCGAGGCCGCCGACCACGCCCGCGAGGCGCAGATGGGTACGTCGTGGCGCGGTGACGAGTCGTTCCCCAGGACCCAGCCGGCCGACGTGACGATCGACCGCGAAGGCGCCGAGGACCGGCGCACCGAGTCGATGAAGCAGGTCCCGCAGACGCGGCCTGGCTACGATCGCGACGAGTACCCACCAGCTGTGTTCTTGGAAGGCGGGGAAGGTTCGTCCGTGAAGTACATCGACCCGTTCGACAACCGCGGTGCAGGGTCCTCCGTGAGGAACCAGATCCGCGACTTGGACAACGGCGAACGCGTCACCATCCTGGTGGACTGACAGATGACCGACCTGCGACCGCTCGACCAGCTGCTTGCCGGGGCCCGCGCGCCGCTCGGACCGGGCATCCAGCTCACCTTGGGCCACAAAACAGGGCCGTTGGCCGAGCTCGCCGAGCTGCTCACCCGGGTGAACGGCTTCACCGCCTTCAACGCCGGAGTGCAGGTCTTCCACGCAGGAACGGCCGGCCTCGGCCCGGAGCTCGGCCGCTGGAACGAGCCGCCGACCTGGAAGAACACGTACGCCGGACTGGCCGACGGCCTGTTCTGCTTCGGCCAAGACCTCTTCGGCTGCCAGTTCGCGGTCGCTGACAACCGCGAGATCGTCGTCTTCGATCCGGAGACCGCCGAACGCACGCCCGTCGGGGCCGGCCTCAACGACTGGGCGGCCTGGTTGCTCGAGGATCCGGCCGGCCGCGGCGCCCACCAGTTCGCCACTGCCTGGCAGGACGAGCGCGGAGCGCTCGGACACGACCAGCGGTTGATCCCGCTGCGGATGTTCACCATGGGCGGGACGTACGACTTCGATAACCTCGCGGCCAAGGACGCCGTGACCTGCATGCGCATCCGCGGCCCACTCGCCCAGACGATCCACGACCTACCCGACGGAGCTCAGGTACACCTCATGGCAGATCGCGCCCCGGCCGCCACGCCCGGCAGCAAGCAGCTCGCCTACGCCGAACTCGACGTCTTCGCCGACTACAACAGCTTCATGGTCCAGGACGAGACTGCGCGCTTCGAGCCGGACCGGGCGTGGACGAAGGCACTGATCACGGACATGATCGCGGCGCGCGAGGGGGTGATCGGGGTCGGCACCGCCCGGAGGACGACCGTTCCAGTCATCCTTGACGTCCGGTCCGAGGCACCGGATGACAACTTCGACGGCTGGGACCACGTCACGGAGGCTGGCCTGCACGTCGAGACGGGCAAAATCATCGTGTCGATGCTCGACTACAGCGACGCTGTGCGTCGCACTGCAGTGCCTGCAGGCGACTACACCGTGCGTGTCTACGCCAAAGGCCTCAGCACGATCTCAAGCGACGGAATCCACGGCGATGATCTCTACCACGTAGTCCTGTGGCCAGGCGCAGTTCAAGCGCCGCGGATAGTCGTCCGGCATCCAAAACCTTTGCCCGGCGGCTGATCCCCCAAGCAGTCGACGGACTACTTTCCAAAAGTAGACGCCTCACGCGAAAGGCAGAGTAGAGTCATATATTTTTAATGACCTATAATACTCTTCGCTAACATCAAACTCTGGAGGGAGTTCGGAAAACACATACTTGAGTTTATGCAGCTCGGCATAGTGACTGATTATCCGCTCGATACCAAATTGATGCTTAGGCAATGACTCGGCGTACCTCCGGTCTACCACAAATGGATGCGCGACGGCGAAGCTGGATTCTTCTAGTGATCCAACAGATACGTGACCATCCTGATCCAGCTGTACAGGTTGACGGAGGTTGCTTGGGTCGGGGTGAAACGCCGAGAAAACCACATTCTCGACTTCCTTCTCAGCCGCGATCCGCATGTAGTGGGATGAAGCCATTACACTGTGGCCACATTCAAAAATAAATTGATCAGCCATCATACTTCTCGCGTGATACGGGAGACCGTGCACCCCCCGACCCTCGTCGCGAAGAAATCTGATTTCCTCGAACGAAAATTCGAACTCTCGCAGGACTAGTTGCGCCTCGTGATACTGAAGGACACTGTCGGCCGCTAACACAATTGAGCGAACACCTGCGCGATACAGTGAACTGAGGCACCAGTGCAGCAACGGCCGCCCTTGAACTTTAATAAAAGACTTTGACACCGGAACCTCGATGCCCGCTGCCCGCAGGCGGCTAGCTCGACCCCCAATTGCCACCAAGGCTTCAGTTATTTGCATTATCTAAATTATCGCCCTTCAACCTTGGAAAGTCAACGCATCTAGCTAGAATAGCCGACCTTGTCGCCGATACACATTAATAAGATTTTGCATGCCAAATATGTCCTGCGCGTGGTCTGCCAGCTTAGTGCGCTTATCATTGTCTCGTACACCCACAATGAAGACCCACATCTCCCAAAGACCAAGATGCTTTCTTGCGATATCTCCACCCAGTTCACTACCCTGGCGCGTCGGCGATTCCTCCCGGGATTTACTAACCCAGTGCTCGACCTGCCGGTAGCCAGGCGCTTTCGGGGGACAATAGACAATAACCTGCTGAGGCTCTAACCCAGCTCGCCGAGCCAGCTCTTGTTCCATCTTATGCCGACCATGAGGGGAAATTAGGTTCTTAGCTTCAAGCCACGCATGCTTGTCGTTGTATGCGTGCTGGTCACGCGAATTCTCTGGAAGGAGTACTGCTCGATAAACACCGCGCGGCAAGATACGATTCCTAACCTGACTAGCACTCCACGTGACAACTGGCTTCTGAGAAGTAACCAACCGCTGTAGGAGCGTTTCGTCGCCGAGTTGCTCGATATCCTCCTCGCGCAGCCTTCTGGACCCTTCCGTTGCGTGGAATAGCGCCTTCCCTAGAAGTGCAGATGCCGCAATCTTGGCACTGTGAGTATAGACCTTAAGAAAGAGCGCATAGCGCTCCTTCAAAATAGTTTCAACAGCGAATTCACGATCAATCCTCAGGCCATACTTGCCACCAATCAACGATATGAGTCGACTGTCGTCCGCATTTGGTGTTGCATGCAGCCGAAACTGACGGAATATCGCACTGTCAACTTGATGCTGCAGTCCGCAGAAATACGAATCTCGGTCAATATAGTCGAGTACATCTGCACCTGCGACGCTCGACACCAGCTCCGAGTGGAGTGAACCTAGCTCCTCTCCTTCAATGAACTCATCAAGCAAGAGACGCCCGGACTCACTCTGCTTCAGCAGCTTACCCACCTGAGAGGTCGACTTTCCTAGCAGCCTACCTGCACGAGGACGATTTTGATCATGCCTTTCAAAGATTCCCAGCTCGTCTTCGAGCGTGTGACCGAAGGGAATGTGAGTTATATCGTGAGTTAAGGCATAGAGTCGCGCCGTTAGGCGAATCTCCGGCTCAATGCGAAGACCGTCACGCTCTTCAATGGTATGCAAGATCTGTTCGGTTCGCGCAAGACAGCCGAGCGAGTGACTTAAGCGCGAGTGTTCAGCGCCTGGATAGACGAGATTGGTCAGTCCCAACTGCTTGATCGATCGAAGGCGCTGCATCTCAGGTGTATTGAGAACTTTGTACTCGTACTCCGTTATGCGAATATCTCTATGAATCGGATCTCTAATAACGAACGGAAAATCGATCTTCCTGGTTCCGCGAAGCAAACTGAAGTTACTGCCGTTGACTTCCGAGAGGATAGCTTCCGCCCGGGCGAGCGCCTCAGTGGCGGTAGGCCTGCGCGCATCATCCAATTCCAGTAAATCAGCAACCCAGCGAGACACTCGAGGCAGCACATAAGAGTTCTTTTCCGAGAGTGGCTCGAGTGGCTGGTTGAGCTGCGCCACTCTAAGCGCAGCAACGTCATCATACCGAGTCACCGACCACGGAAACTCTCCTGACAGCATCCTGTATGCCATGACACCGACCGCGAAAACGTCGTGACTTGGGTTAGCGAAGCCAGGATTGGCCAGCTTGGCCGGGGGACTGAACCTCGCCGCACCGACCCGCCAGAACGAATCGCTAGACCGCATCTGCGAAGTGCCAGCCTGCTTGCAAAATCCGAAATCAATAAGGGCAAGCTTCATCCCTATTGGATCATGAATGACGTTGGCATCCTTAATATCTCGATGCACGAAGCCGCTCTCATGAACATGCGCTAACGCCGACAACAGTTGAGACAGGAGCTGAAGCGTCTCAATATCGCCGTACAGGCGTCCAAGCTTATGATTATCCTCAATAAGGTCTTTTAGGGGACTTCCTGGCGCGAGTGACATGACGAAGTAAGGAAGACTGTCATATTCCCCCGAGCCTAGCAGCGTAGGAATAGCACGATGATCGAGGAGACGCAGCGCATCTTGCTCAACCTCAAGTCGCTCAAGAGTCGGTTCGCTATGCGTGGTGCAAAGTTTCAGCGCCCCTCGGCGGTCTTGGCCGGTAACCTCATAGACTGTGGCGAAGTCTCCTCGGCCGAGCTCTCGCTCTACCGTCCAGTCATCAACCTGACGAGGGTGTGTCATGTTGAGCTCTCCGTTCGCCAACGTGCGCACAGTACTGCATTGGAAGTTGCCAGCAAGTACATCGTCGGCGGTTCACACAGAAGTTACACATAAGGGCCAGGTTGCTACAATCAGTTGCAACCCCTTGTGGTACACCCCGCCATGCGGTAGTCGGACGAGGGACACATAGTCGAGTGCTTATCGCCCGAGGGTAACCGAGAGTGCAGGGGCGGGTTCTTCTGCGCTGCTGAGACGCCTCCAGCCACCGCTGGCGATACGAGGCGCCTTACCAGCACCGACACCGATTGACCTGGCAGTTGGTGCACGGTTGCTAGCGCTTCGAAACGACGGCCGCGAGATTACCCAGCCTAAGCTCATCCTCGAGTACCCACACGAACGCCACGCCAGCTCGCGGGAACACCCAGCCGTCAAACCCGACATCGATCGTCCTGGCCGGCGCCGTCTTCGGTGATCGTTCGACCCGAGACACGTCCGGGCTCGCGAAGTAGTCCAGCACGTTGACGTATCGGATGTCGGCCTGCCCGTAGTTGAGCTGGACGTGCAAACCTTTGGTCGGCCGAGGCAGATCGAGGTACAGCAGGTGACCGTGGCGCTGGAGGACGATCCGGTAGGTGTATGAGATCGTGACTTCGTTGCCGTTCGTCGCAGCTTTGCCGATCGCGACGGTGTACACCTGCGCACCGCGGCGTACGTTCCGGCGAACAGGCCGTTCCTCGCCATCGACGGCGAACTGGACGAGCTCGAAGGTCTCCTGTGAGCTCGCGTCGAGAGTCCCGACCCTCTCGAACATCCACTGGCCGGCGACCGTTGGATCGCGAAGCAGCTCCCGGTACTCGGCCTGGTCACTGGTGCTCACGAAGCGAAGGGTCGAGTTGGCTGGTCGGACCTCATACTCCCAGCGGATCGTGGCGACGAACATCGAGTCCTTGCCCTTCGCAGGGCCACCCTCCCAGGGACTGAGCGACACTGACACGTCGACGTTGCGCCACCGCTCTGGCGAGCGGATGACCTGTTCGCGCAGGTCAGCGTAGGCATCACGGGCAAGTTCAGCGTCGCCCAGGCGGAGTCCGATCGCGTTCGTGGCGATTTTGTCGAGCGTCCCGTTCGACGCGATGCTCCGCATCGTCTCGGGTTCGAACGCGAAGCTGTCCAACACTACTTCGCGGATGGCCGGCGCCTCTTGCCGGATGGCGTGGCGAAGCTGTTCGTTCGTGCGGGCCGCGGTCTCCTTGCGCGCGTAGTACTCGAAGATGACCGCGATGACACCAACGCTCAGCAGCGCGCTGCCGACTTCACCGGTCGGCCACCCGACGAGCCAACTCAGAATCGGGACTGTATCGACGCTGTGCGATAGAGTTATCAGGGCGATTCCGAGGAGCGCAGTCACCAGACCGGCGAGCCGGAGCTTGGTCTTGTAGAGCTGGTCAAGCAGATGATTCATCTGCGACTTATTGTAGCAAGCTTTGTTTTCCTGTTGAATAGCAAAACGCGAGGTCCTGGACGAGTACAGCGTCCAGGACCTCGCGCTTCTCGGTCTGCGCGGTTGGTTAGCCGCCGGTGCCACCGCCGCCACCACCGCCGAACGTGGTCTTCTGCATGTCGTCACCTCCCGCCAAAATGCGCTGGTGAACGGCCGATTCTCTCGGCCGACGGCGACAATATCCTATTTTGGGATATTGGCAAGGGTTACGGTCCGCTACCTTCCGTGGACAAGTCGATCTACTCCGCGGAGTACCAGCGGCTCTGCGCACTCCTTCGGGAGCTGCGTCTGGAAGCTGGGCTGACGCAGGTCCAGATCGCTGAGCGGCTGGATGAGCCGCAGTCCTTCGTGAGCAAGTATGAGGCCGGCGAGCGCCGGCTCGACGTCGTCGAGCTGCACCACGTGGCCACGGCAATCGGCATCACGCTGGCAGCGCTCGTTGAACGCTTAGACCTGGCTCGGTGAACGGGCGCCTTACGCGCGCTGCTCTTGTTGAGCCGCAAGCACCGGAATGGAGCGGATCTTCTCCTCGCTGAGGTGCTCCCAGATGATGCCCGGTGGCCGCGGCGACGGCTCGCAGCGAATCATCTCGTCCGGCGTGATGATCAGGTCGACGCGGAAGTCGTGCTCCGTCTCGGGCAGCTCGTCGTCGACCACCTGCAGCTGGTGCACGGTCGTCACGATCGTCGTGTGCGGCCCGAGCAGTCCGACTTCGGCCAGCAACCCCATCTCGATGTCAGAGAAGCCGGCCCCCTTGCCGATCCGGACGCCGCGGCGATCGACCGCGACCGTCCCGCACACCACGATGTCAACCGGTCGCATGGTGGCCGGGCCGACAGTGGGTGCGATCTCGGCGGCGCGCTTACTCGCCGCGGCATCGACGCCGACCTTCGCGGGGTCTAACTGGTAAAACGGCTCTGGTGTCGCGATCCTGGGGACGGCCATGTAGAGGAGCTTCTGCTCGCGGAGCGCTGCTTCGCGAACGGGTAGTTGCGCCTTGTCGGGGTTGGCCTTGACGACAGCGGCTCGACGCCAGACGTCCAGCTTCTCAAGGCGGTGGGCGGCAACGTTGGCTCCGACGAAGCTGGGGATGTGTCCAGCAGCTCCAGGCGGTGCCACGGCATCTGCCCGGTCCAGCGCGGCCCAGACCCGCTCGCGCACTGCTCGCTTGCCCGCCTCAACGTCCATGCGTCAGTTGTACCCGGTTCAGGGTGAGGCAATCAGCGTGAAGAGCCGATCGTTCAGGTCCTGTACAGATGGCTCCTGGCGCCACGGGCGGAGCTTGCGACCCGCTTCGAATGCCAGCGTCAGTCCACCGCCGCCACGGGTCGTCTCCAGCGCATCGATCGCCTCGTGGAGCGACGTCGTCGCGGCCTGCAGCTCGCCCCGCTGGATGTAGGAGAGCGACAAGTTACCCAGCACGATCGCCTGCGACTTCTTCTTGTTCTCCAGCGCGCTGGCCGCCGGCCGCAGAATGACTTCGGCCTGGTCCGGCAGCCCGAGGAACAGGTAGCAGGAACCCGCCATCCGATCGATCTCGGCCGACGTCAGGTAGTCGGCGGCCAGGTCGACATCGTGAACCCGGTCGAGCTGAGCTCGAGCGTCGTCAAGTGCCTTGTCGCAGGCTGCGCGCTCACCGAGCATGGCGTTCGCCTCGGCGACGTGCAGCAGCGCCAACCCCGCGAGCGCCGGACTGGCGTCCGCAGCAGTATCGGCGGATCGCTGTGCGTCGAGCAGCCCGTTCTGCGGCGCCTTGTCGCCGTAGAGCGACAGAAAGCTGATCCGCAGCTGAGCGTAGGCCTCCGCGACTTTATCCCCACCACGTCCAGCTGCTTCGACGGCTTGCTCAAGGTAAGTCCGTGGCGTCCGGTGGTCTTGGCGCTGCGATGCATCCCAAACCAGCTGCGCCATGAGGATGGCGCTCTCCGCTTCGAGAACCACTAGCTCGCGCCGATCTCGCGTCGCCCGCACGTTCCGGCGCAGGTACCCGATTTGCCCGTGGTTTTGCGACGCGATCGCAAGCAGGCTGGTCGACGGCGCTGTGTCGTAGTCGCGCTGTACGTGTTCAAGACACTGCCGGAGGCTAACCGGCGTCGGGTTCTCCATCCAACCGGGTGGGCCTGCAGACCCGGATGCTTCGGATGGCCGTACCAAACCGTCGACGAGAAGCGCCTCGAGCTGGTCCGCGCTGATGCCGAGCAGGCGGGCAAGCTTCGGCCGCTTGTAGGGCAGCGGCTCGGTCTTGCCCGCCTCCCAGTTACCGACCGTCTTGACGTCGACAGCCAGCGCCTCGGCCAGCGCCTCTTGGGTAAAGCCAGCTGCTCGCCGCGTCCGCGCCAGTTCGTCGCGCTTGGCGACCATGTGCACCCCTCCGTATACGGCCCGTATCGCCTGGCCACATTACCGCAGGTCAGAGCCTGTGGTTGGGGTTCTTCTTCGCCAATTTTCCCGATCTTTTCCCTGGGATCGGGCCGGGCGGCCGACCAAGGTCAAAAGCGGCATCCGGCGTCGAGGTGGGCGCCGTCCTCCAGGGCGCCACCGGCCGTTCTTCCCCCGACGGCCGGGCGAAGCCCTCGGCGTCGGATGCCGTCCAAGATCGACGACGAGACGGACGGAGCGGTCATCATGGCCGTACGAACGATCGACCTGCACAAGAGCCCACGAGTGTCCTGTGCTTGGCAGCGACGGCTGTCGACGGTCAGCGAGCGGATCCCGAAGCCGACCCACCTGTACAGCCTGATCGCCCTGACGTTCGTGCTGCACAAGCCGGATCCGGCCACGGGTGAGTGTGCATGCTGTGAAGCGGTCTGGCCGTGCGACATCGTTCGGCAAGCCTACCGACTGCGCGAAGGTTTCTAGCCATGGCGGACGCCGCCATGACGATCGCACGGGAGATGCGCCACCTCTCCTGGAAGCCCGGCGGCGTTAAGCGGCTCCGCGCTGCCATCCACCGGACCGACTCCAGCATGCGCATCCTCGCCGACGAGCTCGAACCTCCGTCATGACGGTCCGCATCTACCTTGATCTGGACAAACTGCACCTGGTTGTCCGCGGACTGCGGCACCGCGCGCGACTGGCGCGCGTACCGAAGGCCGGCGACCAGGTGACCATGCTCTGCGGCCTGGTCGACGTCGTCGAATACACGATCGAAGCTGAGAAGCCGGTCAAGACCTGCTGGACCTGTGACCTGCACTACCGGCGCGGCCTCGGCTTCACGATTCCGCCGACTCATCCCGGCTTCAAGGCCAGCGAGCCCTCTTCGCGCAAGCGGCGGTATACGAGCGAGTCCTGACTCGCCTCATCAACTCGCACAGGTTCTGGGCGCACCCCCACGGATTTACCTTTTCGAAAGGAGAGTTCTGTATGCCGGAGGTATTGCATCCGGTCCAGCCGCTTGCCGGACCCGTCCCACCGCCGATTCAGCCCGGGACCCGGCTTCGGGCTGGCGTGGTCGGACTCGGTAAGCAGGCGACCGAGGATCACCTACCGGGGCTACTGGCTGCTGACGACGCCGAGCTGGTCGCAGTCTGCGACGAGAACGCCGACGTCGTGCGCGAGCAAGAATCCCAGTTGGAGGTCAGCGGGTACGGCGACATCCAGGCCATGCTCTCAAGCGAGCAGCTGGACTTCGTGGTGGTCTGCGTGCCGCACAGCGCCGGCCGGAAGGTTATCGAGATGGCGGCCGAGCGCGGCGTGCACATCCTCAAGGAGAAGCCGTTCGCCACGTCGCTCACCGAAGCCCAGGCGCTGACAGCGCTCTGCGAGCGCTCGGAAGTCGAGCTCATGGTCACGCTGCAGCGGCGCTTCAACCCGATCTACACCAGTTTCACCCAGCTGGCGGACCAGATCGGCACCCCGATCGTGGTGGACGCCGCCTACACGCTGCACGTCGACGATCCGTCGGACGGCTGGCGCGGCCAGAACGAGGTCGCCGGTGGCGGCTGCATCATCGACATGGGCTACCACCTCGTTGACCTGTTGCTCTGGTACTTCGGGTTGCCCGACCGGATCCTGGCGGACACCTCGGCGAACGCCCGGCCGGATCGCAGCTACGACGCCGAGGACACGGCGCTCATCCACTTCAGCTACGACAGCGGCCTGTACGGGTCGCTACTGCTGTCGCGGTTCATCGGGCCCAAGAGCGAGAAGATCCAACTGGTCGGCAGTCGCGGCATCGTGCGGCTCGAGCGCGGTCGGATTCAGCGGATGACCAACGACGGCAAAATGGTCGAGTCGCTGGCTCGTGAGCAGGCCTGGCCCTCGGCCGCCACCTCGCAGATCAACCACTTCTGCCACGTCATCCGGGGTGACCGGCTGAATCTGAGCAGCCCGCGGGACAACATCGCGCACCTCGCATTCATCGCCGCCTGTTACGAGTCCGCGGGGGCTGGCCGCCACGTCAATCCGAAGGAGCTCATGTGACCAGCAAGCTGGCTCTGCTCGGCGGCCCGCCGACGATCTCGGCGCCGGGGCCGCACTTCAGCTGGCCGCCTATGGACGACCGGACTGATCTGCGCGTTCTGGCGCAGTTGCAGCGTTCCATCTCGATCTACGACCGATCGGGCGTCATCGCCGAGCTGGAGACGGCGCTCCAGGACTACTTCGGCGTCCAGCACGCCGTACTGACCAGCTCCGGCACGGCCGCGCTGCACTCGACGTACGCGGCCGCCGGCATCGGGCCCGGCGACGAAGTCATCGTGCCCGCTTACACCTTCCTCGCCACGGTGACGCCGCTCCTGCACCTCGGCGCCATCCCCGTACTGGCTGATTGCGATGAGACGGGCAATCTGTCGGTGAGCGACGTCGCCGCCAGGATCACGCCGAAGACGACGGCGATCATGGCGACGCACATGTGGGGCATCCCGGCCGACCTGACGGCCCTGCGTGCTCTGGCCGACGAGCACAACCTGCTGCTCCTCGAGGACGGCTCGCACGCCCACGGCGCCGCGGTGGCCGGCCAGAAGGTCGGCAGCGTCGGGAACATCGCCGCCTTCTCCATGAACGGCCCGAAGCCGCTCTCGGCGGGTGAGGGCGGCTTCGTCCTGACCGACGACGACGAGGTCTACTACCGGCTCCTGCTCTTCGGTCACTACAACAAGCGCTGCAAAACCGAAATCCCACCGGATCACCCGCTGCACCGCTTCGCCGTCACCGGCCTGGGGCTCAAGTTCCGGATCCATCCGCTGGCCGCCGCGATCGCGCTGGTGCAGCTGCTCGATCTTGACGACTATCTGGTGGGACGCGCCGAGCTCGCTGAAGTGCTCGGCGACGAGCTCAGTGACACGGAGGGCATCTCCGTGCCGAAGCTCCAAGGCGACGTCCGCTCCGCCTGGTACGGCTATCCAGTGATCTACGCGGAGGAAGAGCTCGACGGGCTCCCGATCGAGCGGTTCTACGAGGCGCTCCACGCCGAGGGCCTGATCGAAGTCGACCGGCCGGGCTCGACCTGCCCGCTCAACCTGCTGCCGCTCTTCCAGGATCCGCGGCCACTGTTTCCGTGGCATCCGAACGCCAACCAGATCCGCTACGAGCCGGGCCAGTTCCCGGTCGCCGAGCGTCTGCACGCCAGAACGCTCAAGCTGCCGGTCTGGCACAGGCAGCAAGACATCTCCCTCGCCCGCCAGTACGCGGCCGGCTTCCGTAAGGTTGTCGGCCTCCACCACGAACTCTAGGGGATAAGGCATTGGTCGACTCGACACTCCTGACGCAGCTCGCCTCGGAAGCCAGCGTCGCGGGCATCCAGCAATTCGTCGTCGGCGCCGTCGTCCAGTCGCAAGGCGAGGTCTTGCTGCTCCGCCGGCCCGAGGACGACTTCATGGGCGGGCTCTGGGAACTGCCCAGCGGCAAGGTTGAACCCGGCGAGGCGCTCGACGCGGCGCTGATCCGGGAAGTCAAGGAAGAAGCCGGACTCGACGTCTCGAAGATCCAGCGCTACCTCGGGAGCTTCGACTACACCTCCGGCAGCGGCAAGGCGAGCAGGCAGTTCAACTTTGCCGTCGACGTCGCCGCGACAAAGCCAGTCGTGCTCCAGGAGCACGATGTCTACCAGTGGGCCCAGCTCGACAGTGAGCTGCCGGTGACCGATGCCGTCAAGACGGTCCTGAAGGCGTTCGCCGAAACTGGCCAGGCCGACTAGCTGGAGGTTTCACGCAGCGACACAACGAACGTACCCATCTGAGCATCGCCACTACGCCGTCGGCGGTGCCCGAATACGCGGGCACTCGTTTGGATATTCAGCGCAGGGGACGTGAGCCGGGCGAGGCCCGGGGCTGCTTGTTTCAGCCCCGGACCTCGCCCACCTTCCTCTTACGCCGCGGCTATCAGGTGAGGCGCACTCGGCCAGCCTGCCAACGGCTCAGCCGCAGCAGTCCAACCAAGCCCACCAACGCGGCGCCGGCTGCGGTCAGCGTTACCGATCCGGCGAGCAAGATGCCGCAGATCACGGCACCGAGCACCACCAGAAGCAGCACCGAACGCCAGGCGTGCTTGGCATCGCCGAACACCACCTGGCGGAGCAGCTCCCAGAGCGGATGCGGAACTCCCACCGGCAGGACGTTAGGCCACGCTGTCCGGCAAGCCGGCCCGAGCACCATGCCGGTCGGTTCAGCCTCCACCACCGGCTCCGCCGCGGCCTCGAAGAGCTCGTCGAAGCCGACGAGGTTGGAATCCTTGGAAAATGTGAGCCGATCGGGGGATCGTTGCTCTGGCACGTCGCTACCCCGCGGCGGTAACGTCGACATGTTCGTTGCCTCTCTCGATCTTTGCGTGTCGGATGGGTCTTGCGGACAACTACGCGGCTCCCAGTGACAGCTGGGAGCCGCGTCTGCGTCTCATGGGTTACCCCAGGCGACGCAGACGCCATCTTGGCGGAACCGACACGCTTACCGACGAGTAGAACGACCTTGAGCGCGAAGAATGCGCCAACCGGTATTCGTCGAACGATGAGCGGTCAAACCGGTGATTGTGTGTAACTAAGCCCTGATTAGACCCCATCCGAAGGCATCTATTTCACTCTTTCGTGTGCCGCGACTACTCGTCTTCGAATCAGCTTGGACAGATACATGACACCGTCGACACGTTAGAGTGAATGCGCTCAGATGATCTCCGATCGCTGCTGCGGCGGGTGATCAGGAGGTGCAGACGCCCGTGCAGGTGCAGTGGAGGGTGAGGCGTGCGAGTGCACAACCGACGTCTTGGCGCCAGGTGCGCCTCCCGCGTCTCGTCGTGGTTTTTACATCGAGCGCGAACAGACGGTTGTACTTCGTCGGCTCCTGAGTGATCAATAGGGTTGCGGCTAGTACGCGCTGGTCAGCGACTCGTCGGGGTCCTGCGGCCTACCAGACGAACCATCCCGGTTCGCCGGCCGCAACTCACCGAGGAGGCACTCGCTATGAGCGAGCCAACCCCAGGCGCAGGTCAGCTCAGGACGCTGGCCGTCCGCATCACGGAGGATCTCCGGGCTCAGCTGGACATCGTCGCGCAGCTGACCGAGCGCAGCACAACCGAAGAGATCCGTCTCGCACTCGAGCACTGGATCGAGAAGACCAAGGCCGACCCGGTCATTCTTAAGAAGGCCGAGGCAGTCAGGGCCCAGATCGAGCGCAAGGCGCAGACGGAGCGAGCCGCGATCGCGGCCATCTTTGGCGGAGCGAGCGCAACGACCGGCAAGACTCCGGAAGCCGGCACAGGTGCCAGTCAGCCCTCGCCCCGTCGCGGGAAGGCGACCACCGGTGAATAACCGAGCCATCTGAAACGAGTGGCTCGACAAGGTGGAGTCTCTGTGGTGATACACCTGATTCACACGCAGAGACTCCACCAGTTTCAACTATCCATCGCCGCAATCAAATTTTTGGCGGGCCAACCCCGAGCCAGTCGCACGCGCAATCCGGAAAGAAACTCGTATATACTGGAATCTGCACCGTAGGATCCGGTATCGCTGCCGGATCAACTCCCAGCGCCTTGGCGTCAGATCGAGCCAGCTCGGTATCCCAACCCGTTGTCGTAAACCCTGGGTAGACGCAGCCGCCATCGCAGTGTGGATGCACAGTCATCGACTTCATCACCTTGGCACGGACATCCGGTTGACTCAACAGCTCCGGCTGCCTCTCTTCATTCCATAGCCCTCGATCGCCGCCGTATTTCATGAGCGCGTCATAATCCCCGATTTCAAGCTCGTGGTAGACCTTCTTCACGAGCTCGGGATTCTCAACTGCGCAGCCAGTATCGTCGGTCAGCGCGGGGCCAGATGAGGGCAGCTCGATCGGTCCGGGCGTCGCAGACTTGCATTTGTTGATATCGAAGCTGACGCTGATCGACGGACTCGATGGTGTCGCGCCGGATCCGGTACCACCTCGCGCCGAGCACGCCACAGCAGCAACGAGCACGAGTGCCGACAGGAGCACCCGACCCATACGAACCTTCAAGATCTTCTCCAGACGTGAGATTCAGGCTAGCTACGGCACATCGAGTCACTCGGAGCGGAGGAGGTCAGTTGCGGCGGAGTACCTGGCCCAGCTGAATTCGTGTAGAACGACGTCTTATCTGACCTACCCATCGAGAGGAACGGGCCGACGGTATACGTCTTCTCCGACTCGCCCGCGGTCGCGTATAATATGTCAAGATACCATTTATAGTTCCCGCTGCAGCTCAACGCATCGACTCTTACTTCAGCAGACTCTGTCTTCGTTACGAAAAAGGATCGGCCAAGCGGCTGAGCATTAGGAGTTGACGTCGCCGCCTCGGGCGCACCGACTAGGCCAGCATCGACGAACGTCCCGGCGTCAAGATTCAGATTAAATACACGCTCGTACGTATCACCGCAACCTCCCTGCGGCGTGTAAACCCATCTTGGCGCAGTCGCGAGCGTTTCAATACGTGGCCGGATATCCTGAATGTTCGTTGGCCGATCATCGACCCCACCCAGAAGAAGGTGTAGGTGCCCCTCTTTCCACGCCCCTCCGCCGGGAGCGCTAGCCGCTTCTTCACGCGGATCTTCGGCAACGAAGGCCGTGATGTCTTGCCCTTCGGATGACATCGCGACACTTGTTGCAGCGTCGCATCGATGTCCCGAAACCGAGCGAAGTGTCGGCCACGATCGAGTCACACACAGCCTGTCGACGCATCCATTGGCTGGCGGAACTGGAACTGACGCCTGAGTAGACGCCGGAGAGGAGGACTGCGCCGCCAGCGGGCTGGGCGGAGGGGTAGCCGATGAGTCTGACGCTTGAGACGACCACCAGATAGCACCACCGCTACCCGCGGCAGCAACAAGAACGATCGCGCCACCAAAGGCGAGCGCCCGCCGTCGTGGCTTGCCACCTCGCGGGCGGGTTGACCTTGGCGCTTCAACAATCTCGCCAGGAGTAGGCGCGGAGATCGAGCGCGATTGCGCCGCATCCGGCTTACCGCCTGTACCCGAAGACGCCGACTCGCCCAGCATCACGCGAGGCTCGTCCGCGAGGGGCACGCTCGTCGGATCGTCATCCGAGGCAGCACCGTCGATTGCTAAATCATCAGGGGACTCGAAGCAACTGTGGACTATCTGCTCAGCCAGTGCAGCTATCGCACTAACTTCCCCTCTTCTCCGATAAGTATTGGGGTCATCGATACCAGCAAGCCTGCTAGCCATCTGGCGCAAGTCGCCCGTTTTAGTTGGGTCCAACTTACCCCGAAGCGAATGCTGATCCGGAAGAGCTTTATCGACACCAAACAGGACTGCGAGCTGGGACCGGTACGGATCCGGAAGAAGACTGATTGCATATTCGAGCAGCAGTCCCACGCGAGCAACCCTCGATAGCGAGTCACGAAATCCGGGGACTTTACCCGCAGCAAGCTCAAGAAGATCCGTATCGACAGGCTGCAGCTGTGGATCTCCGAGCCGGACATATCCTCGCGTACGAAGGGCCGTCAGCTGATTGTTGATCTTCTCGCGCAGCTCATTGTCCACGCACCGCACACTACCGGATCAACGGTCGCGGTCACGTAGAGTGTTGACATTGATTTGCATTAGCACATAATGATCTTCATGAACGAACTACAACCTGAATCAATAGAGCGAAAAGGCAATGAAACCCTAACCGAACACGAACTCAAGCTCCAAGAAGCGAGGAACATCGCGGGTCTAGCGGGTGTTCTCTGCGAGGGTGCCGAGGGCAAGGAAAGCTTGGAATCACTCGTAGACGGCGGTCTCGACTATCTATATCACATCTGCAAATCGCTCGGCAGGCGCGACCCAGAGATGGCGGCTCTTCTTATTGATGCCCTTGACCGCGACCACAGGACCGCAGGGCATGCCCAACCGCTGGAGATCAAGAACAACCTCCGCGAGCAGCTCGGCTTGCCACCCCTCGCTTAGCAGCGCTCGACGCCCGAGGCGACAAGCGTACCAATGACTACACTACGTGAGCTCACAGAGGCGGATCTGCGCCAGAAAGTCATTCGATCCTGGTTTCTCCCAGCTTCTTCCTGATGTTGCACAGGTTCGGTACTGAACCATCCAGCCTGATCAGGCAGCTTCAAGGGGTCAGCGACAACCCCCGAAGGAGCAGAAGTTGCCGTGGCCGTTACTTCTCACGCTGAGTGTCACGCTGGCCTTCCTCATGGGCGTCCTGTGCGGTGGCGCTTGGTCCGAACAGCGCCTGAGCATGCGGACGCGCCGGCTCGCCGACCTGCAGCGCGAGGTCAACGAGCAGGCGCAGGCGCTCCGCAAGCGCCAGGTCGAGGACGCCCGGCGGCGCACGCTCAGGGCTTGAGGTGAGAAAGATCAGCAAGAGCAGTCAATAGCGACGGTTTCAGCTCAGGGCACAGTTTTACAGTCGCGATTTCTCGCAACTACCCCGATTCCAGAATGGAGCAAACATGCCCCGCAACCGCTATACCAAGTTCGTTCGCATTCGCACACGGGTACAGATCGAACGTCAAGAAGTTGAACTGCGCGAGCTCGGCCGCGAACTCCACCGATTGGATCCGCAGTCGGCTCTTCTCCCCATTCGGAACGAGGAGAAAGAAAGGCGCAGTGCCCGGGTCGACCGCAAACGCCGATCCAAGCGCGTGACAAAGGAATAGGAGTCAGATCCGTGGCGGGGCGACATCCCGTTGCCCCGCTTCATGCCGCACCCGTATCCAGAGAAGGGAGCTTCCATGTCCTGCTTCACCAAGTCGAACCTCACCCGTATCACCCCAGCTCGAGCACTCACCGCCGCGGTGGTCGGCACGGCGCTCGCGCTCGCAGGCTGCAGTACGGCATCTCGCCCGAACAACGACCTGGCCGCCGACCAGCAGATCCTCGCGACCTGCGACGCCGCCGCACCGCCGGCCGCGGACATCCAGCTCGATGGCAGCGGCTCGAGCAGCTCGGACGCCATCACCGAGGAGCGCTTCAAGGCCATCGAGTCGATCGTGCGCACCACCGCGATCTGCAGCGGACGTCTCCGCGTGAGCGTCTTCTCCTCGAGCAGCGCGGCGACCAACATCATCATCGACAAGTCGCTCCACCTCGACGGAGCGACCGACAACGCACGCCTGAAGAAGCTTCCTGCCCTGGTCACCAGCAGCATGGCGGCTATTCGGAGCGGCTACTCGGCGGCAGCCACGTCGCTTCCGAACGGCGGCAGCGACATCAGCGCAGAGTATCGCCTGGCCAGTGAGTGGATTGGCCAGCTTGGCGCGCCCTACCGGCTGCATCTCTACCTGCTCACGGACGGTTTCCAGAACGTCGGCTTCCGGCTGGACGACAAGGTCATCTCTAAGCAGGCCGCAGGCGAACTCGCCAACGGCGTCGCGGTTCCGCCGCTTCCTGGTGCATCAGTGCTGGTAGCGGGCCTGGGCCGCATCTCAGGGGACCCGCCGAGCTCCGAGATGGTGGACGGACTCATTGCCTTCTACGACGCTCTGTGCAAGAACGCGTCCGCGGCGCAGTGCGTCTCAGTCACCGACTACACGGTGGCCGGCCGATGAGTCTCGCGCGCGCGATCGGCGCGCAGAAGGATCCGACGGCAGCTTGGCAGCACGAAGCCAACCGGGTCACGCTCCCGCAGTTGGACGGAGCGACGGCGTGTCCACGCCCGAACACCATCGGGACGATCTACGTCCAGCACGAGTATCTGGCGCTTGGTGAGGAGCAACTCGCTCTGTGGTCAGCGGCCGGTGAAGCAGCGGCCTCTCCACACCAGGCGCAAGCCGAGGAGGAGTCCGCAGCCGCGGCCGCTACCGAGTTCTTGCTCAAGGAGAGCGAGGGGCAGGTTCGCCACGCCCATGAGGATCATCAGCACGCGCTCCGCACGCTGAACCACCACGTCAAACGCTCCTCCGGCGCCAAGCTGCGCTACTGGTTGGGCATGCCCGTCCTGTGGTTTGGCGACACCGGTGGAGTCTGGGCCGCCGCCGTCATGAACGGCGACGTCGTCTACATCGCCTTGTTCCTCGCCCTCGCCTCCGGCATGGCGGGCGTGTGCTCCGGCCTTGCGGGCGCCGAGCTGCGGACCATCCGCTTGACAAGAGCACGGCAGCAGGCTCGCGACCAGCTGAGCGAAGATGAGAAGCGCTACCACCAGCTGTTCGCTGGCCCAGGCGGCGGCACGGGCATTCTCAAGCTGATCGGGCTCATGTCACTCGCGGTCGTCGGCTTGATTGCCCTCGGGGTCGGCACCTTGCGCGCCTCTGTGGATGGCCAGGCCGCCGGGCTGACCTTCGGCATGCTGGCGGCAGCGACCGCATTGGCCTCTGGGCTGCTCAGCTATTCCGCCGCCGATGACGTTGCGGATTTGCTCGACGCTTTGGCCAAGCGTGTGCGGCGCGCTGAAGCCCGTCATCTCCAGCTGGCCAGCTCCAGCCCGCTCCGACTGCGCGCCGCTGGCCAAGCGGTCGCTCAATCCATCGAGAAGGAGTACGCGCTCCGTGGCCAGGCTGCGGCCGAACACATGGAGGCGCTTGCCTGGCGCATCCAGGTCCGAAACCCAGCCGTTCTCGGCCACGGCTTCCCAGCTGGTGAGCAGGGCGGGGTGATCGGCCGGCGACCTCGCCGAGGTGGCGTCGCATGATCCTCCCCTCCCACCTGTTGCCGAGTACCCCCAGACGGGGCCGATTTCTCGGCGCACCTCCCGACCAGCTCGCCAGTCAGAAAGAGTTCGACCTCGACGACGCGCCCTACGAGCTGGGCGACCCCGGCCAGCCGTCGCCGACGCCGACCATCGTGATCGCCCTGTTCGACGACTCCGGCTCAGTCACCGGACGAGGTGGCAACGACCCGCTCGCCCGGCGCTACGACGAAGTGGAGCACGCGTTTCAGGTCGTCGCGCGGCGCGGCTCGCGGCGCGAGCTCGGAGCCGTGCTGCACTTCGACTCGCCGTGCCGGACCGACGCCGGACCGGTACCGATCACGCGGCTCGGCATGGCGTCACTGCGTCCGGGGCTTCGCCGACCGAAGGACGGCGTCGGCTCGAGCACGCTGGCACCGAGCCTGGATCAGGCAGTGGAGCTTGCCCACTCGCATCCGCGACACCAGGCCACGCTGGTCGTTTTGTCAGATTTCTTGCTCCTCGACGCCGACCCAGCCCAGGTGCTGTCCGATCTCCGGGCTTTCCCGGGTTTGGTGCACGCGGTGGTGCTGGGCAGCCGAGTCCCGGACGGCGTTCTTGACGGCGCCGTGACGGTTACGCAGATCATGTCGGGCGGCCCTCGGGGCGCTGTCGCGAAGGCGCTCTTCGGCTCCCTCGTCGCCCGTCGGCCCGGCAGCACTCCGCTGCTACCGAACTAATGCGTAGTCAATTACACAACAGCTAATCGAGAACCTCCGATGCGTCGATCCCAAGAGCTCTGCCCCGGAAGGAACCCGTCGGTTCGGTCGAACCTTCGCCCGAACCTTCGACCGAACCGACGGTTTCCCTCTCGCCCACTCTTCGTCCATAACTAGGCGCGTACCTGGCCGGCGCCTCACCCGGTTCCGTTCCAGGCAGAGAAAGGAGAGTCATGCGTGACAACAACAAACGAAACCGTCCACACCACACCGACGCAGTTCCGAACCATCCTGGCTGACCCGCCATGGGATGTGCTCCAACAAGGAGGCTACGGCGCCAAACTCCACTACCAGCTCATGACGCTCGAGCGCATCAAGGCGATGCCCGTCGGCGACCTGGCAGCTGACCAAAGCCACCTTTGGCTCTGGACGACCAATGCCACCCTTCGCGACGGCTACGACGTCGCTACAAGCTGGGGGTTCACGGTGCGCTCGCCGCTCACCTGGGTGAAGTTCCGGCTCGGGCTTGGCACCTACCTCCGCAACACGACAGAGCACCTCTTGTTCTGCACCCGCGGCAAGGCACCAGTCCAGTTTCGATCGCAGCCCACCTGGTTCACGGCACCAGTCCAGGATCACTCCCATAAGCCGGAGGAGCAGTACGCCCTGATCGAGCGGGTGTCGCCTGGCCCCTACCTGGAGCTGTTCGCCCGCCGCCGGCCGCTCTCGAACGCCGACTGGTCGGTCTGGGGCAACCAGATCGACTCGGACATCACCGTCACCGGCTACCCCGTTCCCAGTGACCGCCGGGCCGCAGGAGGCGCTCAGTGAACGACAAGGGCGGCTCGAAGAACCCGCTCGCTTGGCTGCTCCATGCAAGCCTCGTCATGCTCGGGGCGTCCATCGCGCTCAACCTGGCGGTCACGTTTCTCCAGCCCATCGTGCCCTGGCTGATCGCCGGCTTCGCGGTCGCCTTCCTCGGGTGGTGCGTAGTCGTCTTCATCCGGTGGCGACGCTCCCGCTGGTAACCAAAGCGAACCGACACATGCACTGCGCACGCGTTGTCAAATAAACAAACATTATTGACGTCTCGTCGAAAATAGGTAATAAGTAAATCCGTTGCAAAGTGTTGAATCCATGCAGCACAAGCGTGATACAGAGAAAGCGAGATGATCTATGACCCCAGCCCCAAAGAAGACCAACAAGAACCGAAAGGAGCGTCGTGAACGCCGCTTAAGGGTCCGCAGTGTTCGCCGGGATACGCCGGACATGCGCAAGCTCTCCAAAGCCATCATCGGGCTCGCGCTGGCCGAGGCCGAGCGCGAAGCCCAGGCCCAAGCCGTCGAAGCTCAACCCAACGCTAGCGACTCGCCTCCCTCCGCGAAGAAAGGCGGACGCCATGGCGCCTGACGCGACGTCGCTCGTCTTCTCCCAACTCCACCTTCCCCGGCCGCTTGAGTCGACCGCGGTCATCCGGTTCCTCGAGCGACTTGCGTCCGATCGCGACGAGCCGCGAGTCATCTTCGAAGCACGCGCTAGCGAGACCGGCACTCAGCACCTGCTCGGCTGCCGAGCTGGTGACGTGCATCCGTTCAGACGCCTCCTCGGCGACCTGCTGCCCGGCACCATCCTCGCCGGCTTCTCGGCGGCCAGCCCGAACCCTCGCCCCACTGTCGACGTCGCAAGGCAGCTCCGCCTGCATTCCGCCAGCCTGCCGCTTCGTACGGACGTCGCCGAACCGACGACGCTCGCCCTTCTCTCCGCACTCGCCGTACGCCTCCACACCGGAGAGTCCCTCGTCATGCAGATCATCCTGGGCCCGCGACACATCCCAAGGTCGGTTCACGCAGACGTGCCTGACCCCGACAGCACCATGCTCGACGCCCTCACGGCGGGGGCCCGCCCCGCCAGCTCGGAGACGCGTCAGCGCCTCAAGGACCGACTCTCGCGAAGCGGCTTTCGCGCCACCATCCGACTGGGAGCGGCCAGCAGCGACAGCGATCGGAGGCGGCGCTTCGTCACGGGGCTGCTCAGCGCGATCTCCACCGCGCGCAGTCCCGGCGTTCAGATGACGCTCGCGCCGGAGAAGCCGAAGGCGCTCGATGGGGCACGGCTGCCCTGGCGCTGGCCGTTGCACCTGGCGGTGCCTGAACTTCTCGGACTACTCGCCTGGCCGATCGGAGACGGTGAGCTGCCCGGGCTGCCACCGCTCCACCCGAAGCCGCTACGCGCCGCGCCTGGCGTACACACCGGCCCACGTGTCTTCGCCCAGAGCGCCGCGCCCGGTGACGAGCGGCAGATTGGGATCTCAGCTCAGGATCAGACCTTCCACGGGATCGCGTACGGCCCGAGCGGCTCCGGCAAGACAACCGCTATCGAGCACCTGATCCTGGCGGACATCGAGGCTGGCCGAGCGGTCGCGGTACTCGACCCGAAGCGCCAACTCATCGACAACCTCATGGCCCGGATTCCCGAAGGCCGCATCGACGACGTGGTCGAAATCAACGCCGGCGACCAGGCGCCCGTCGGCTTCAACCCGCTCGACATCGGCGATCGCGACCCCGACGTCGTGGTCGATGGCATCCTTGCGGTCTTCGCTAGCGTCTTCAGCGACGGATGGGGCCCGAGGACTCAGGACATCTTCTCTGCCTGCCTGCGCACGCTGGCCAGAGCAAGCACGCCCGAGGAACCGGCCACATTGGTCGATCTAACGCGGCTGCTCACTGATCCGGCGTTCCGTCGTCGGCAGGTCGGCCGCATTCAGAACGACGTCGCCCTAGCCGGCTTCTGGGCGTGGTACGAGGGGCAGTCGCCACAGGCACAAGCCGCGGCGATCGCCCCGCCCCTTAACAAGCTGCGCCAGTTTCTGCTCCGCCCCGCACTGATCCGGATGCTCGACCAGCGCAGCGGCCGCTTCCGCCTCCGCGACCTGTTCCGCGAGAACAAGATTGTCCTGGCTCCCCTCAATGAAGGCCTCGTCGGGCCGGGCACCGCTAGCCTGCTCGGCAGCCTCATCGTGGCGGACATCTGGCAGGCCACGCAGGAGCGCGCCGGGGACCCGGGGGCGGGCACGACCCCAGCGACGATCTACATCGACGAGGCGCCGCGCTTCCTGAACCTCCCCGTCTCGATGGCCGACGCCCTCGCCGTGTCGCGCTCCCTTGGCGTCGGCTGGTTCCTGGCCGCTCAGTTCCGCTCCCAGTTCCCACCAGCCCTCGCCCGAGCGGTCGACATGAATGCTCGCTCCAAGATCCAGTTCGCAACGGAGTACGAAGACGCTCGGGACACCGCCAAGCTCACCCGCGACTTGACGCCAGAGGACTTCATGGCGCTGCCGCAGTTCCATGCCTACGCAAACCTTGTCGCCGACGGCCACCCCTCTGGCTGGGCGCTGGTTAGGACGCTGCCGCCGACTGTGGCGACGATCGACCCGGCCATCGTCCGCGCCGCGTCGCAGGCCAACTACGCGCCAATCGAGGACGCGGCTCCGACGACTACCTCCGAGCCAGACGCCGAGCCCGAGGTGGCTCCTGAGCTCGAACTGGCGCCGCAGCCGATCGAACGGATCGGGAGGAAGCGGAGGACGTCATGAAACAGCGAACTGACGATAGAAGCAGTGTCTCCACCCGTATGTTCGCTCGTATCTCCGTGTCGACCCCACTGCCGCATCCTCGCAGGTCACACGCCCTCCCTATCCCCCCTTGGGATGGGACTGACCCCCAAATTGGGGGTCACCGGGCGGGCCGAGGAGACGGCGCATGAGCCCGACCGACGTCACCACCTTGCTGCTGCAGTTGTCGGAGCGGGACATCTCGATCTTGCAGTCGATCAGCACGCATCGCCTGCTCTCCACCGCTCACATCCGGCGACTGCACTTCGCCCAAGGGCACGCCAGCCTCGGTGCCGCATCCGGCGCCGTCATGCGAGTGCTGACCCGCCTAGAGGCGAAGACCCTGGTGGCCCGATTGGGACGACGCATTGGCGGCGTTCGCGCGGGATCGTCCGGCATCACCTGGCAGCTCGGTGCGACCGGCGAGCGCCTGATCCGCACCATGGAGGGCAAGAAGTACCGTCGCCGGTTCATCGAGCCAGGCGCCACCTTCGCGGCGCACACCCTCGCTACGGCCGAACTCGCTGTCTCGCTGCACGAGCTCGACCAGGCCGGTGTTCTGGAAGTGACTGCTACCGAGACGGAGCCGTCGTGCTGGCGCTCGTTCGCCGGCCCCCACGGCACGCTCGAGTGGCTCAAGCCTGACCTGTTCACCATCACGGTGATCGGCGACTTCGAGGACCACTGGTACGTCGAAGCCGACCTGGCCACCGAGCACCCCACCGTCGTTCTCCGCAAGGCGAAGACCTACCAGCGCTACGCGGCCACTGGAGCGCACCAGGCGCGTCATGGCCTCTTTCCTGCAGTCGTCTGGGTCGTCCCGGATTCGACCCGCCAGCGCGCGCTTCAGGCCGCACTGGCAGCCGACAAGGCCATCCAGCCCGGGCTCTTCCAGGTGGTGACGACGTCGGAGTTCCGCCAGCTCATCACCAGCGGAGTTCCTGATCCGCCAGCGGTCTCCGAGGCCGACCACCAGCACCAACAACTCATCTTGAAAGGAGGGACCACTTAATGGAACGACACCTGCACCAACCTGAATCCGACGACGAGGAGCCCGGCGAACGCCCGCCTGCCTTCGGCCCGGAGCGACAGCAACCTCGCCATCCAAGGATTTACGTCGCCGACCTGGCCAGTACGGAGCGCGGCATCGAACACGGCCTGTGGATCGACGCCGACCAGACGGCGAGCGAAATCGACGCGGACATCGCCGCGATGCTGGCAAGCTCCCCAGTGCCCGGCGCCAAGCTCTGGGCAGTCCGGTCGAGCGAAGACTTCGATGGCATCGACCTGTCGACCGTCACCGACAGCACAGTCATTGCAGACCTTGCCCGCGGCCTTGTCAAGCACGGCCGTGCCTTCGCGGCCTGGGCTCGTTTTGTCAGCAACGACCGTTCGCGGCTCAGCGAGTTCCGCGACTCCTACATCGGCAGCTACCAGTCCCGTGAAGCGTGGGCGTGGGCCCTCGTCGAAAGCCTCGGCTGGCACCGAGACCTCGACCGACACGTCACCGACACGCTCATACGACCGTACGTGGTCTTCGACTACGCGGCTGTCGCCGAGGACGCCGAGCCCAGCTGGCAGGTCCTCGCCGACCGAGACGGCACCGTGCACGTTTTCGCCCGCTAGGCCGGCGAACGAGACACATCCAACCCTCACAGCGAAAGGAGGTACCACTTGGAGAAGTATCCACTCAACCCGGACGACCGGGATAGAAGCGTCCCAGGGCGCGAACGGCTGCACGCCGGCGAGATCGACCTCACCGGCAGTGTCCCGCAGCCAGGTGCATTGGCCGACGTCATCTTCGACGCCATCACCGAAGCGGAAGGAGTCGGCGAGAAGATCCCCGACTGGGGCGCCCGGGTCATCGCCCGCGAGCTCGCCAACCGCATCCCGGTTCCTGGCACCCTGCACCACTACGCCGTCACGGGCAGCATCGACCACCTCGGACTTGCTCGCGAACTCGCGATCCATGCGCAGTTCGGCGACGTCCAGACCAAAGAGCTCTGTGATCTGCTCGGTCTCTACCTAATCAAGCAACCCGCTGGTCGCCCCGGGCACCCCGCAGATATCACGACGGCCGTCGAACAAGGACTACAGGAGCACGGCGCACCCTTCTGGGCGTACCTCCAGCTGTACCCGGGTGAAGCCCCTGATGACGTTGTTCAGCGCTTCAACGACTTCCACATCGGCAGCTTCGCCAGCCTGAACGACATCGTCGACGAGCTGACCGAGATCAAGAAGATGAAGGAAGCGATCAAGGAGGCCGAGGAGCGCTGGGGCTTCGAGGACTTCATCAAGATCGACCAGGAGCGTCTTGAGCGCACCGTCCGCGCCACCTGGGACGTCATCGAGTTCGATGGGAAGTTCCATGTCTTCATGCGCTAGCAGCGGCGCGGCCCAACCAGCGTCCAGACTTCCAATAAATCCAACAATTGGGACACTGTTGCGGAATTGTCAACAATGGGTGCTTTTGCGCCTAAACGGAGGTAAAATAGGGGAACAAATAACGGAGACCTTCGCGAACATGACAGATGAAGCCGCACGCTGTTTCGGCGAATACCTTAGAGACCTACGCACGCAGCGCAAGCTGAGCGTTCGTGGTCTCGCGGCGAGAGCAGGCATCGACAGTGGGACCGTTACGCGCCTCGAGCAAGGTGGCATCCATGCGCCCAGCCCGGGCACGCTCAAGCAACTGGCGAGCGCGCTCGATGTTCCACTCGCAGACTTGTTCACGATGGCCGAGTACGTTACGGCAGACGATTTGCCCGACTTGACCCCCTACCTCCACACAAAATTCAGCCACCTTCCCGTTGAGACACGGGCAGCGATGGCCCAGTACTGCTACGAACAAACCAGCTTGTACGAGAACAGGCAATCACAGAAGGGAGGTACCTATGAACCAAACAGAGAATGACCAACCTGTCGTGGCCGCCACGCCAGAGCCGCCACGCCTCTTCACTGTCAGCGAAACGAGCGAACGACTCCGCGTAAGCCGATGGCAAGTGTACGCATTGATCAACCAGCGAAGGCTGAAGACCATACGGATCGGTCGACGACGACTTGTCGCCGAGCCCGACCTCACGGCACTCATCGAGGAGCTTCGCGAAGACGGAGACTCGTTATGAACCGCAGGGCGAATGGCGAGGGAACCATATATCAGAGAGCAGATGGGCGCTACGAGGGCGCCATCATGCTCCCAACCGCAAGTGGCAAGAAGAAGCGCGTTCGCGTTTACAGCAAGGCCAGGACCGAAGTCCACAAGAAGATGACGCGCATGATCGAAGAAGCTCGGCAGGGGATATTACCAGCCGAGAAGACATGGAAGCTTGGCGACTACCTCGACTCCTGGATCGAGAAGGAAAAGCGCCGACCGCTTACTCGAAAACGGCACGAATCGATAGTGCGCCTCCACATCAAGCCGCGTCTTGGCCATCTACGACTTGACGCTTTATCCGTACGGATAGCGCAGAACTTTCTCGATGATCTATTCACTGATGGCAGGTCAGTAGCAACAGTCCATCAGACACGAAAGGTCTTGAGTGCAGCCCTGACCTACGCTATGCGGCAGGAGCTGATCACGCGGAACGTCGCTCGACTGGTGGAGCTACCGCGCTATCGAGCAGCGGAAGCCGACCACTGGACGCCAGAGGAAACGACACGCTTCCTGAACGCTGCCCGCACCGATCCGCTCTACCCGGTCTTCGTACTCCTGGCACTCTACGGCTTGCGCCGCGGCGAGGCAGTCGGCCTCCGGTGGCGAGACGTGGACTTTGACCGCGGCGTGGTCCGTATCCGGCAGCAAGTCCAACGCATCGATGGCGAACTGCGGCAGGTCGAACTCAAGACCGAGACCAGCGAGAGAGATGAACCACTGCTCGCCACCGCGCGTGAGGTACTCCTGCGACAGCGCGAAGCCCAAGTCGCTGCCAGAGCCGAGGCCGGCGATTCGTGGCATAGCACCGGCGACGATTACGAGCTTGTCTTCACCACTCGGACTGGTCGTCCACTGGAGTCGCACAACGTTGCCCGATCGTTCCTTCGAATCTGCGCACAACACGGCCTGCGGCGGATCACCATCCACGGGCTACGACACAGTAACGCCACCGCACAGAAGGAACTGCAGGTACATGCCCGTGACACCCAGGCAATCCTCGGGCACGGCGACATCCGCACCACGGGCATCTACGAGCATGTCGGACTTGAAAGCAAAAGGAATGCGCTACAAAAGGTCGAAGGACGGCTGTTTGCGGAAGCCTCTAACAGAGAGCGTTGCCGTCAAAATTGCCGTCAAACCGCCAACGAGGCAGCCGCAAGCGAATCAAAGTCTCTACCAAAGAAAGCATCCACCCCCGATGGGTTGGATGCTTTCTTTGGTGGCTCCTCCCAGACTCGAACTGGGGACACAAGGCTCTTCAGAGCGTTTGGAGCTACCGTCGAGCAACGCCTGACCTCTATAAACAACGTCGTACGAGCACATACGCGCACATGGAAATTGGGCTGCGTTGCCGTCAATCTTGCCGTCAACAACCCACCAGCGTAACGGCACCCAGAAGGGAGGTCCTATGACCGAGCAAGCCTTGAACCGTAACGTCGCCCGGTACGCGACTGGCGAACGTCGCCGCAAGCGCGCGGTGCTCTACCTCCGTGTATCGACGCCCGGACAGGTTCACACCGACTACAATCCAGAAGGCATCTCGATCCCGGCCCAACGCGAGGCCGGCAAACACAAGGCTGCACAGCTTGACGCGGACGTTGTCCGCGAGTTCGTCGAGCCGGGTCGCACCGCCACCAGCATCGACAAACGACCAACCTTTCAAGAGATGGTCGCCTGGGTGAAGTCTCAGAAAGACATCGACTACGTCATCGTCTACCACTTCAACCGAGTCTTCCGAAACAGCGTTGACGCGGGCATCACCAAGCGGGACCTGAAGAGGGTCGGTACCCGGGTTGTCTCCACCATTCTCGACATGGGCGAAAGCCCGGAGAGCGCCATGGTGGAGACCATCTTGCACGCCGTCGACCAATACCAATCCGAAGCCAGCGGCGCGGACATCAGCTACAAGATGGGCCAGAAGGTCAAAAACGGCGGCACCGTCGGCATCGCCCGGCTCGGCTACCTGAACGTCCGTGAACCGAAGCCCGAGGGCGGCGAGATCCGCACGATAGCCATCGATCCGGAGCGCGCCCCGCTCGTCCGACTGGCATTCGAGCTGTACTCGACCGGTGACTACACGCTGGCGGACCTGGATGAGGAACTGTACGAGCGGGGCCTGCGGACCCGGCCGACACCACGGCGGCCGGCCAAGCGGGTCTCGATCAACAAGCTGTCGCTGATGCTTCGTGACCGGTACTACATCGGCTACGTCGCGCATGAGGGCGAGGAGGTCCGCGGCCGCCACGAACCACTCATCGACCCCGTCCTGTTCGACCACGTCCAAGCGATCGCCAGCACACGAACAGCCGCCAAGGAGCGTCGACGCGTGCATCACCACTATCTCAAAGGGTCGGTGTTCTGCGGCCGCTGCCGGAAGACAGGCGCCATGTCGCGCATGATCATCCAGCACACGGTCAACTCACGCGGCTACGAGTACACGTACTTCTTCTGCCGGAACAAGCAGAGCGGCCGCTGCAGCACCCCGCACATCAACGTCCTCCACGTCGAGGAGGCTGTCGAGACGCACTACGCCAGCGTCCGATTCAGCCCTGACTTCGTCACAGACGTTCGAGCCCACATCGCCGCCACCCTGGATGACGAGCGAGCTGCCACGCGCCTACTGCGGCAGCAACTCACCACACAGCTCCGCGACCTTGAGACCAAGGAAGAGAAGCTGATCGACCTGGTCGCCGGCGGTGACGACACGATGCCGCGCGAGCGGATCAAGGAGAAGCTCCGCGACATCGGGCGGCAGCGCCAGCGCGTCACCGAACGCCTGGAAGAGACCACCGAGGATCTCTCGGAAGTCGCCCGGCTTGTCGAACTGTGTCTCACCCTGCTCGAAGATCCACAGGAGCTCTACCGGCGCTGCGATGACGAACAGCGGCGGCTGCTCAACCAGGCGCTCTTCGAGCACGTCTTCATCGAGGACGAAGACGTCACGGCTTACGACTTGCGAGAGCCGTTTGCCACGCTGCGCTCAGTCGAAGACCGCCACCAGAGCGCGAGCAGCGACAAGCCTGATCCTGGGGCCGTCGCCGAACTCCCTACAGATGACACGAGGGGCGTCTCCGATTCCGGAGACGCCCCTCGTGTCATGAACGATGTTGAAGTCCTACTAGCGGGCATGGACTTGGTCCAGTGTTCTAGTAAGCCCTCCAGTGTGGAGCTGAGGGGAATCGAACCCCTGACCTTCTCGATGCGAACGAGACGCGCTACCAACTGCGCTACAGCCCCTTGGTCGTGCTCGTAGAGCGTATCAGTGCCCTACGAGCACCCGAAATCGGGGGTCACTCCCCGACAGCCCGCCGATAAGGCCCGGTCCCGGGCTCGTCGAGCTCCTCGAACGCCGGGTCCTCGTCGTCCAGATCGACCACCACCGCGCTCCGCCGGACCCGCGAAGTCGGCGACGGACGCCGCTCGACCACCTCGCGGCGGACCGGCTCCACGACCTCGAAGTCCTCGGCCGGCTCGGGCTCCGGTTCCGGCGTCTCCTCGACCGCCGGGCGGGCTTCGGACCGGCGAGGTGCCCGGGTGCTGTTGAACCGCGCGAGCCGGCGCTGCCGGATCTCCTCTTCGATCCGCACCTGGCGCCGGAGGTAGACGAGGTACCCGACGAGCACGACGTCGGCGGCCGCGTGGCCCCACCAGACCATCGGCATGACGAAGCCGGCGACGGCGGCCGTGATCACCGCGGCCGCGAGCAGGATGACGACGACGCGCTGCCGGAAGCTGTACTTCGCGCGCGCCGCGATCTCCGCCGCTTCGGGGTCGAAGCCGCCGCGACCGGGGCGGTAGCCCGCGCGTTCACGCTCGACGCGGGAGCCGCGCTTGGGCTGCGGGAGCGGCTCGGCCTCCGGCTCGTCGTAGTCGTCTTCGTCGAGTTCGAGGTCCGCTTCCAGCTCCGCGAGGTCGTCCTCGACCGAGGGCCGGGACTTGTCGGGATCGTCGGACATGGCGAATTCCTCCCGGTCTTCGTTGCGTCCACTGCGCACCACCCTGGCCGCCAGCGCGGAGTCGGCCGTACGCGCCACCTGCTGCCGCTTTCGCGCGACCATGGGCACGAGAACGACGAGCCATGCCGCGGCGAGCGCGACGATGATCACGGAGCTGGGCATCTCCCGTCACCTCCCCCGATCCTTCACCTGAAATCACGCTAGTCACAGGAGTAACAGATCGGACGGAGGCTCGCCGGGTTGGATCACGGAAATGCCTCACCGGATTAGGTGAATCTCACAGCATGTGGTAACGCGCTCACTGACCCGGGTGGGTAATGACCGTCAGGCGTAGTCGGCGCGGCCCGACGCGACCAGCCGCGACACCAGGCCGGCCCCGGTCTCCTCGCGCGTCACGGCGAAGCAGTAGTGGTCCCGCCAGGCGCCCGCGACGTCGAGATAACGCTCGAACAGGCCCTCCTGCCGGTACCCCGCCTTGGTGAGGACCCGCAGGCTGGCGGCGTTTTCCGGGCGCACGGTGGCCTCCAGCCGGTGCAGCCCCGCCGGCCCGAAGGCGTGGTCGGTGACCAGGGCGACGGCGGCCGTCGCGACCCCGCCGCGAACCACCTCGGACGACACCCAGTAGCCGATCCAGGCGGACCGCAGCGACGCCCGGATGACGTTACCCACAGTGATCTGGCCCGCAAGGCGACCGTCGAGGGTGATCGTGAACGGCAGGCACTGACCACGCCGGGCGAGCGACCGCAACGCCGCCCACTGGGACGGCCATGACCAGAAGGCGTTGCGTTCCGGCCACGGGCCGACGCCGGTCGGCTCCCACATCTCGAGGTGCGCCCGGTCCCGGAGCCGGATCCGGGACCACTCGCCCGCGTCGCGCAGCCGGACGGGCCGGATCGCGACGACGCCGGCGGGCACCCGCAACGGGCCGAGCCGGGACGGCCAGCCCGGGTGCCGGCTCTCGACCGGGTAAGCCACGCCCGACACGGAGGTCATCAGGCCCGTTGCGCCAGGAACGTGACCTGGACCTGCTCGCCCGCGGGCACGTCGGTCAGCTCCTCCGGCACGTTGATCAGGCAGTTCGCTTCGGCCAGCGACGCGAGCAGGTGCGCGCCGGACTGGCCGAGCGGCTGGACCAGGTACTCGCCGTTGGCCTCGTCGCGCAGGAGCTGACCGCGGAGGAAGCCACGCCGCCCTTCGGTCGAGGTGATCGGCGACAGCAGCCGCGCGCCGACCATCCGCCGGTGCGGGTTGCGGGTCCCGCGCGCCGCCCGGATCAGCGGCCGGACCAGCACCTCGAACACGACCAGCGCGCTCATCGGGTTGCCCGGGATGAGGAACGTCGGCACCGAGTCCGGGCCGAGCCGGCCGAAGCCCTGCACCGAGCCGGGGTGCATCGCCACCCGCGTCATGTCGATCCGGCCGAGGTCGGACAGCGCGGCGTGCACCTCGTCGCCGGTCGAGCCGCCGGCGCCGCCCGCGACCACGACGATCTCCGACATCAGCAGCCGGCCCTCGACGATCTCGCGCAGGCGCTTGGGCTCGGTCGACACGATGCCGACCCGGCTGACCTCGGCGCCCGCGTCCCGCGCGGCCGCGGCCAGCGCGTAGGAGTTGACGTCGTAGACCTGCCCGACCGACGGCGTCCGGTCGATGTCGACCAGCTCGTCGCCGACCGACACGATCGACACCCGGGGCCGCGGGTAGACCAGCACCTTCGCCCGGCCGACCGCGGCCAGCAGGCCGACCTGCGCCGACCCGATCGTGTCACCGTTGCGGACCGCGACGTCGCCGATCTGGACGTCTTCGCCGGCCCGGCGCACGTACCCCGCCGACGGCACCGAGCGGTGCACGGTGACCTTGGCCTGGTGCCCGTCGGTGTAGGCGAGCGGCACGACGGCGTCGGCCAGCGTCGGCAGCGGCGCGCCGGTGTCGACGCGCACCGCCTGCCCCGGCTGGAGCCGCCGCGGCTGGCGCGAGCCCGCCGCGATCTCCCCGACGACCGGCAGCTGCACCGGCTCCTGCCCGGCCGCGCGCACGTCGACGCTGCGCACGGCGTACCCGTCGACCGCGGCCTGGTCGAACCCGGGCAGCGCGTGTTCGGCGACGACCTCTTCGGCGCAGAGCAAGCCCTGCGCTTCGGAGATCGCCACCCGCACCGGCCGGGGCCGGACGGCGGCGTCCAGCGTCATCGCGATCTGCTGGTCGACCGAGCGGAACTCGGCCTGTTCGCCGGCCGCTTCGACCCGTGCCGCGTCGAGGGATTCCGTCATGGGCGATCTGTCCCGATCCGTTCCGTGAGCCACGCCCGTAAAGATGGACCGTACTCGGGCGTTTCAAGCGCGAAATCGACCGCGGCACGCAGGAAACCACCCGGATTCCCCAGGTCGTGGCGGCCGCCGCGGTGCACGACGACGTGCACCGGGTGTCCTTCGGTGATCAGCAGCGCCACCGCGTCGGTCAGCTGCAGCTCGCCGCCACTGCCCGGGGTGATCCGCTTCAGCGCGTCGAAGATCGCCCGGTCGAGCAGGTAGCGCCCGGCCGCGGCGTAGGTCGAGGGCGCGTCTTCCGGCTTCGGCTTCTCGACCATCCCGTGCACGCGTTTGACGTCTTCGTCGTCGGTGTCGGTGACGTCGAAGACGCCGTACGGCGAGATCTCGGCCTTCGGGATGTCGAACGCGCAGAGCACGCTGCCGCCGAACTCGGCGCGGACCGCGCTCATCCGCTCGAGCACGCCGGTGGGCAGCACGAGGTCGTCCGGCAGCAGGACGGCGACAGCCTCGTCGTCGGGCTTCAGGTTCGGCTCGGCCTGCGCGACGGCGTGCCCGAGCCCGAGGGCCTGCTCTTGGATGGCGGTCTCGACGGCGAGCAGCGCGGGCCCGCGGCGGACCTTGTCCAGCAGCTCGTCCTTGCCCTTGGCCGTGAGGTTCTCCTCCAGCTCGGGCTGGGTTTCGAAGTACTTGACGACGGCTTCCTTGCCCGGCGAGGTCACGATGACCAGGCGTTCCGCCCCGGCAGCGGCGGCCTCGGCCGCGACCAGCTCGATCCCCGGCGTGTCGACCACCGGCAGCAGCTCCTTGGGCACTGCCTTCGTCGCCGGGAGGAAGCGCGTCCCGAGGCCGGCGGCAGGCACGATGGCGGTTCTGAACGTCTGGGAGGTTGCGGCGCCCGTCATGGGCGCAAAGCCTAACGTGAGGTCATGCACGCGCTGGGCAATGAGCACCTGAGCAAGGCGGAGTGGCGGACGCGGCTGTCACGCGCGCGGGCGGACCAAACGGCCGAATCCCATGCCCGGGAGGCGTCGGCGCTGGTCAGCGCGGTGTCGAAGGTCACAGTCGGCACGGTGTGCGCGTACCTGCCCTTCGGCGCCGAGCCGGGCACGACCGCGCTCGTCGACGCGCTGGCGGCCGGCGGCGCGCGCGTGTTGCTGCCGGTCATCGTCTCGCGGGCGGACCCGCTCGACTGGGCCGAGTACACCGGCGAGGCCGACCTGGTGCCGAGCAAGTTCCGCGGGATCCGCGAGCCCGGTGGAAAACGCCTGGGTACCGAGGCTGTCGGCGCGGCGGAGCTGGTCCTGGTGCCCGCGCTGGCCGTGGACCACCGGGGCGTCCGGCTCGGCCGGGGCGCGGGCCACTACGATCGCTCGCTGGCGTTCGCGGCGGCCGGGGTGCCGCTGCTGGCCGTCGTCCGGGACGAAGAACTGGTCGAACGGCTGCCGGGGGAACCTCACGACGTGCGCATGAGCGGAGCCCTGACACCCGGTCGAGGCGTGCTCGAGCTGCCGATGTGAGCAACGAGGAATTGCTTTCGGGGAATGCTTTCAAGCACAATTGGGTTAGCACTCTGGTCGGATGAGTGCCAGCAAAGGAGCCGTCAGTGCCTACGTACCAGTACGCCTGCAAAGAATGCGACCACCGGTTCGAAGCCGTGCAGTCGTTCTCGGACCCCAGCCTGACCGTGTGCCCGCAGTGCTCCGGCACCCTGCGCAAGGTGTTCAGCTCGGTCGGCGTCGTCTTCAAGGGCAGCGGGTTCTACCGCACCGACTCGCGCGACTCGGGCAAGTCGAGCACCGCTTCGACCCCGGCGAAGACGGAGACCAAGTCCGAGACCAAGACGGAGTCGAAGCCGGCATCCTCCCCCACGAGCACGACGAAGAGCACCGCCGCCGCCTCCTGAGTCCCGAGTTATCCACAACACCCCGGTTGTCCACAGATGCCGGACGAGGCCCTTCCGGCGGCCCGTCCGGCTTCCCTAACGTCGATTTCGTGCGGCACACCGCCGCACCCGATCCGACCGAGGGGCCACCGTGGACGTGCTGGCGAAGCTCACCCCACCTGATCTCACCCGGCTGCACAGCCGGCGAGCGCGGCTGATCCGCCGCTGGCTCGCCGCCGGCCTGCTCCTGGCCGGCGCGCTGCTGTTCGCCCATCCCGGTTCGGCGCGGGGCGCGCCGACGACTCCGACCGTCGTCGCGGCGCACGACCTGCCCTCCGGCGCGGCCCTGCGCACTTCCGACGTCCGGCTGGCCGACCTCCCTGATTCCGCACGTCCGGCGGGCGTGTCGAGCACCCTCGGCGAGGTCGAAGGCCACCTGCTGGCCGGTGCCGTCCGCGCCGGCGAACCCCTGACCGACGTCCGGCTGGCGAAGACCATCCCCGCCTCGGGTGAGCCTGGCACGGCGACGGTCCCGGTCCGGCTGGCCGACTCGGCCGTCGCCGGGTTGCTGGGCCTTGGCGGGCGGGTCGACGTCGTGGCGGCGCCGGAACCGGGCGCGCCGGCGTCCGTCCTGGCCAGTGGGGCGACGGTGGTGGCGATCGGGCATCAGGAGAAAGCGGCCGGCGGTCCTGAGAAGGGTCCGCTCGTGCTCCTCAGGCTCCCCGAAGCGACGGCGACGAGGGTGGCGGCGATTTCACTGGAGCGACCGGTAACGGTTACTCTCCGCTAGCCCCCACCCGACCCGTTTTCGAGGAGAGCAAGTGTTCAAGGGTTTCAAAGACTTCCTGATGCGCGGCAACGTCGTCGACCTCGCCGTCGCGGTGGTCATCGGCTCGGCGTTCACGGCGATCGTCACGGCGTTCACCAACGGCCTCATCAAGCCGCTGATCAGCACGATCGGCGGCACGGACGCCGCGAAGGGCCTCGGCTACCAGATCTTCGACAACAACCAGGCCACGTTCCTCGACTTCGGCGGCGTGATCAACGCGGCGATCAACTTCGTGCTGGTCGCGGCGGTGGTCTACTTCGTGATCGTGCTGCCGGTGAAGCACGTGCAGGAGCGGCGCAAGCGCGGCCAGGAGCCGGGCCCGTCGGAGCCGACGGACGTCGAGCTGCTGATCGAGATCCGCGACCTGCTGCGCGCGCAGTCCCAGCGCGACAACGGCCGCGACTGAGGCCGGTCAGCGATCGTGGTGCGGAGGCCGGTTCTCCCGGTACCAGTCGTCCGGGAGCCCGGCACGCCCGCCGGCGTCCCGCTCATCGGAAGTCGTCTCGGGCAGGACGTCCCCGAAGATCTCGTCGACCCGCCGGCGCTGCTCGCTGCGGGTCTTGGGGTCGCGTTCCTGGCCGGACATGCTCCCAGTGTCCCACGACAGTTCTTTGACAACTCCAGAGCGAAGCTCAAAGCCGGCGGCGCAGCTCGTCCCGCCACTCGCGGACCTGGTCGTCGCTGTGCAGGAAGTCCTCGCCGGGCCCTGGCCTGAGGTCGATCCCGAAGAGCAGATCGAGCGCCCACCGCTGGTCTTCGTCCAGTTCGCACTCGTCATCACTGTGCCACCGAGAGGCCCAGCGGTCGGCCTCATCGCGGCTGATCCGCCCGGACAGGACGCCGGTGAAGCACGCTTCGATCTCGGCGAGGTCCGGCCCGCTCAGCCGCCGGCGCTGCGCCGGCGTCAGCACCAGGCCGGCCGCGGCGACGTTCTCTTCGAGGTGCGCGATCCGGCCGGTCCCCGGAATCGGCAGCAGCACCGGCGAGTGCCCGAGCAGCCAGGCGAGCGCGACCTGAGCGGCGGTCGCGCCCAGCTCCGCGGCGATCGCGGCGACCCGGGGCCCGCCGACCGGCGCGACGGGCCGCCACGGCAGGAACGCGATGCCCGCCGCGGCACAGTCCCGCAGCACCGGCTCGTGCTCCCGGTCGTGCAGGTTGTAGCGGTTCTGGACGCTCGCGACGTCGATGATCTCCCGGGCGCTCGCCAGCTCGCCGGCCGTCACCTCGGACAGCCCGAGGAGCCCGACCTTCCCGGCGAGCTGCAGCTCCCGGAGGGTGCCGAGCTGGTCGGCCAGGGGCGTCTCCGGGTCGATGCGGTGCAGCTGCAGCAGGCCGATCCGCTCCACGCGCAGCCGGCGCAGGGCCTGCTCGACCTGGTCTCGCAGGATCTCGGGCCGGGCGTCGAGCCGCCACTCACCGCCGGGTCCGGTGCGCGCGACACCGACCTTGGTGGTGATCACCAGCTCGTCCGGGTACGGGTGCAACGCCGAGGCGAGCAGCTCCTCGTTGGCTCCGCCGCCGTAGAGGTGGGCGGTGTCGATGAGCGTGACGCCCAGTTCGACGGCCCGTCGGGCGACGGCGATCGCACGTTCAGGGTCGGTTTCGGCCGGCAGGTGCATCGCGCCGAAGCCGAGCCGGCGCACCTTCAGCCGGCCACCGATGAGGAAGTCCATGACCGGAGCGACGCTATCGGCGGCGCCCCGGTCAGGCCAGGGAGTTTCAGACCTCTTCGAGGCCGGAAAGCTCGTCGATCACGTGCGGCACGAGCGAGGTCAGCGTCGCCATCCCGTCGCGCACCGCGGACCGCGAGCCGGCGAGGTTGACCACCAGGGTGCTGCCGGACACGCCCGCCAGCCCCCGCGAGATCCCGGCGTCCACCGCGCCGGCGGCCAGCCCGGAGGCGCGGATGGCCTCGCTGATGCCCGGGATCGGCCGGTCGAGCACACCGGCCGTCGCGTCCGGCGTGCGGTCACGCGGCAGCACGCCGGTGCCGCCGACGGTGATCACCAGGTCGGCGCCGCCGATCACGGCGGTGTTGAGCGCGTTGCGGATACCCGCGGTCTCGGCTTCGACCACCACGACACCGTCGACGATGAAGCCCGCTTCTTCGAGCAGTTCCGTCACCAGCGGGCCAGTGGTGTCCTCGTGCTCGCCGTGCGCCACGCGATCGTCCACGATGACCACGAGGGCCCGGCCCAGCCGTTGTGCACTCCGTTCCATGGCGCCCACCGTAGTCGGTTTCGCCCTTCCGGCGCCGGGAGGTGCCGGGTGAGTTCTGACGATTCCCTGACGTGCCCGCGCGCGACCGGGCACGTCCACGCGGCGGCCCCTAGCGTGGCCGGTGTGCGCGTACTGGTCACCGGCGGAGCCGGGTTCATCGGGTCCCACATCGCCGATCTGCTGGCGGACGGCGGTGACGAGGTCGTGGTGCTCGACAACCTCCTGCCGACGGCCCACGGCTCCCGCACCCCACCCGCGTACACCGGCAGGCACCGGTTCCTGCGCGGAGACGTCACGGACGCCGAGATCGTCGCGGAACTGCTGGACGGCGTCGATGCCGTGTGCCACCAGGCGGCGGTGGTCGGCCACGGCGTCGACCCGTCCGACGCGCCGTCGTACGCCCTGCACAACGACTACGGCACGGCGGTGCTGCTGGCGGCGATGCACGCGGCAGGCATCCGGAAGCTCGTGCTGGCGTCGTCGATGGTCGTCTACGGCGAAGGCCGGTACGCGTGCCCGGACCACGGCGTGGTGGCGCCGTCCCCGCGGCGGGCGTCCGATGTGGACGCCGGGCGGTTCGAGCCGCGGTGCCCGGCCTGCGGCGCCGAGCTGAGCTGGCGGCTGGTGCCCGAAGACGCGCCGCTGAACCCCCGCAGCACGTACGCGGCGACGAAGCTGGCGCAGGAACACCTGGCGGGCGCCTGGGCCCGGCAGACGGGCGGCAGCGTGTGGGCGATGCGCTACCACAACGTCTACGGCCCCCGGATGCCGCAGAACACCCCGTACGCCGGGGTCGCGTCCCTGTTCCGCTCGGCGCTGGTGCGCGGCGAAGCACCACGCGTACTCGAGGACGGCCGCCAGCAACGCGACTTCGTGCACGTCCACGACGTCGCGAGGGCGAACGTCCTCGCCCTGCGCACCGAGGGCCCGGCCGGCGAAATCACCCCGGTGAACGTCTGCTCCGGCACCCCGCACACGGTGGGCGAGCTGGCGGCGGAGCTGGCCCGCGCCTGCGCCGGCCCGGCACCCGAGGTGGTGGGCGGCGCCCGCGCGGCCGACGTCCGCCACGTGGTGGCCGACCCCGCCCGGGCCCGCGAACTGCTGGGCTTCACGGCGGAGATCGGCTTCACGGAGGGCATGGCGGACTTCGCGACGGCCGAACTACGCGCCCCGGTCTGACCTCAACCCGCGAACGCCCGCCCAACCCACGTCCACCACACCGCAGCCGTCCCCACATCACCACAGCAGAACTACGCGCCCCGTCCAACCTCAACCCGCGAGCGCCTGCGCGACGGTGAGACTGTCCTCGTACACGTGGTACCGCGTGATCACGCCACTGTCGACGGTGAGGTGCAGGGCGCAGCGGGCGGTGTACGCGCGGCCGGTGGCCTTCACCGTCTGGCGGATGTCACCGAGCACCACCGCGTCCGGGCCGTCGACGAGAATCCTCGGCGCCGTCCCGCCCCGCGCACCGGGGACATGGAACGTGTTCAGCTCGCGGAAGTGCTCAGCGACGTCGGCGCGCGTCGAGCGTTCCCGGATCCACGGCACCGCCGGATGCCCCGCCTCGGGCCAGTCGAGCTGCCAGTCGACGGCCGCGGCGAACAGCTCGGCGATCCGGTCCGGGTCGCCGTCGGCCAGCCGGGTGAGGAACTCCGTCACCGCGGCCCGCGTGCCCGCTTCCGCACCCGTGAACTGGTGGTCGTGCCGGATGCGGCCGTCCTGGTCCAGCATCAGGAAGATGGTGCCGCTCCATACCGGAGCGCCGCCGGTCGTGGGGACCATGTGGGTGGTGAACGTGATCGCGTCGTGGTGGTCCAGGACCTCTTCCGCGGCGACGAAGACGAACTCGCCCGGCGCGACGAACTGTTCGTGAGCGCCGGCGACGCGGGCTTCGAGAGCGTCGCGCCCGCGGTGCTCGGCGGATTCGGTGTACTGCACGCCGTCCTCGGCCCACAGCTCGGTGACGGCCCGGCGGCGCGTCGCGGGATCCGGCTCGTTCCACACCGCCACATAGCGGTCGATCAACTTCGTGGTCATGGCCGGACGCTATTCCGGGTTCCCTGACACCTGCTGTCAGTGGATTCCGGCAGACTTGCCGGCATGCGCGCGACGCGGCTGGTCTCCCTGCTGTTGCTGCTGCAGTCCCGGGACCGGATGACCGCCCGAGAGCTGGCGGACGCCCTGGAGGTGTCGGTCCGGACGATCTACCGGGACGTCGACTCGCTCGGCGCCGCGGGTGTGCCGGTGTACGGCGAGCCCGGCCACGACGGCGGCTACCGGCTCCTCGACGGCTACCGGACCCGGCTGACCGGCCTCACCGCGGACGAGGCCGAGGCGCTGTTCCTGACCGGCCTCCCGGCCGCGGCCGCCCAGCTCGGCTTGACGGCCGCGACGACCACCGCGCAGCTCAAGCTCATGGCCGCCTTGCCCGCCGAACTGCGTGATCGCGCCGGGCGCGTCGCCGGGCGGTTCCACCTCGACCTCCCGCCGTGGTACCTCGGCGCCGAGCGGACTCCGCACCTGGCGCCGATCGCCGAGGCCACCTGGAACCAGCGGGCCGTGCGGATCCGCTACCTGCGCTGGGCGGAGCCGCAAGAAATCACGCGCGCGGTGGAGCCACACGGGCTGGTCCTCAAGGCGGGCAACTGGTACCTCGTGGCTCGCGCACACGGTCAGTTCCGCACTTACCGGATCTCGCGGATCCTCGACGTCGACGTCCTGCCTGACGCGTTCGAGCGGGCCGAAGGGTTCGACCTGGCCGCGCACTGGGAGAGCTACCTCGACCACTTCGACCGCCGCCGGCACCAGGACACGGCGGTCCTACGGCTCTCCGCGCGCGGCCTCGACCGGCTGCCCCAGCTGCTGGAGCCGGCCGTCGTCGCGGCCCGGAAGACGATCGCCGGGGCGGACCCGGCGGGCTGGACCGAGGTCGAGATTCCCATCGAATCGGTCGAGGCCGCCGTACCCGAGCTGCTGAAGTTCGGCGCCGACGTCGAAGTCGTCGCGCCGGAAGCGCTCCGGGCCGAGGTCGTCCGGACCGTGCGGGCGATGGCCGGGAACTACGGCTAGGACGTCGCGAGCGGCAGCCGGACCTCGAAGCGGCAGCCCGGCCCGTGGTTGTGCACGCCGATCTTCCCGCGGTGCGCCTCGACCAGGCCCTTGGTGATGGCCAGGCCGAGCCCGCCGCCGCTGGTCGTGCCGCCGCGTTCCGGGGTCCGGGCCTGCGTGCCCCGGAAGGCGACGTCGAACACGCGGGTGATCTCGTCGTCCGGGATGCCGCCGCAGGAGTCGTCGACGGCGAGGAGGGCCTCGTCGCCGTCGACGCCGATCTGCACCGCGACCGTCCCGTCCGGCGGGGTGTGCCGGATCGCGTTGGACACCAGGTTCCGCACGATCCGAGCCAGTTCCGGGTCGCTGCCGGTCACCACCGGCCAGGTCGAGGCGTTGGCGAGGACACGCACGCGCTTGCGTTCGGCGACCGGGCTCTGCGCGGCGACGGCGTCGCTGACGACGTCCTGCAGCGGCACCGCGGACATGGTGAGCTCGAGGGCGCCGGCGGTGATGCGCGAGAGCTCGAACAGGTCGCCCACCATGGCCGAAAGCCGTGTGGTCTCGCCGCTGATCCGCTGGGCGTAGTCGGCGACCTCGTCGCGTTCGGACACCACGCCGTCGGCCAGCGCCTCGGCCATCGCCTGGATGCCCGCCAGTGGGCTGCGCAGGTCGTGACTGATCCAGGCGACCAGCTCGCGCCGGGACGCCTCGGCCGCGCGTTCCCGGTCCCGGGCCTCGCGCTCCCACACACTCCGGCGCGCGATCGCCCGGCCGAGGATGATCGCCGCGGGCACCGTGCCCACCGCGACGAGCAGGCAGACCAGCAGCATCGTGGTCAGCGCCGGGGTGAACATGAACCCGCTGACGCCCAGGACGCCGACCAGCGTCGCGAGCACCGGGATCAGCACCAGCACGGTGAGCGTGGTGGCCAGCGAGCCCCGGCGCAGGACGTAGAGCACCACCCCGCCGATGGCCGCGACCGGGAGGGAGAAGAGCAGCGCCAACGGCAGGATGTGCCAGAGGTGCGTCACCATCTCGCCGAAGGACTCACCAGGCTCGATCACGGCTGCTCCCGGTCGTAGCGGTAGCCGACACCCCACACGGTCGCGACCCGGGCCGGCTTGGCCGGGTCGCGCTCGATCTTCTCGCGCAACCGTCGCACGTGGACGGTCACAGTGGACTGGTCGCCGAAGTCCCAGCCCCACACCTTTTCGAGCAGGTCCGCGCGCGAGTAGGCGACGCCGGGGTGGGAGAGGAAGAACGCCAGCAGGTCGAACTCCCGGGTGGTGAGCGGCAGTTCGCGGCCGGCGAGGGTCGCGGTGCGCGCGGTCATCTGCAGGCGGAGGTTTCCGTCGGCCAGTTCCGCGGCGGCCGGTTCCGGGCGCGGCATTCGCGCGCGGCGCAGCACCGAAGCCACGCGCAGGGCGAGCTCCTTGGGACTGAAGGGTTTGGTGACGTAGTCGTCGGCGCCGAGCTGGAGCCCGGCGATCCGGTTCTCCTCCTCGCCCAGCGCGGTGAGCATGACGATCGGCACCTGGCTGACCTGGCGCAGCCGCTTGCACACCTCGAGCCCGTTGATCCCCGGCATCATGACGTCGAGGACGACGAGGTCGGGTTCGTGGGCGGCGAACTGGGCCAGCCCTTCGCCACCGTCGCCGGCCTGGTCGACGGTGAACCCGGCCACCTCGAGGTAGCGGCGGACGACGTCGCGGACCGTCTCGTCGTCGTCGACCACGAGCACGCGCCCGGCCTGATCGTTCATCACGTCTCCCTCACCAGCCGGTCAGCAGCAGGTGGTTGACCACCAGGGCCGTCACCGCCTGGGCGGCGAGCCACCACCGGCGCCCGGGCCGCGGCAGCAGGGCCGTCAGCGGCAGCAACCACACCCCGAACGGTAGCCAGATCCGTTCGGTCTCGGCCTTCGACAGGCCCGAAACGTCGGCGAACACGATGGTGACCAGGGCGGCCACGCCCAGCAGCAGCACCGGGTCGGCGAACCACGAGCGCGGCCGCCCCATGCCCCGGCGGACACCGACGATCACCGCGGGACCGAGCGCGACGGCCACCGCCGCCAGGTCCGCCCAGACGAAGTACGAGTAGGGCCGGACCAGCGCGACGCCCTGGTAGTACCGCTCGACGACCAGGTGGTACCCGTCGAGCCACCAGAAGCCCGCCCAGGCGAAGAGGCCGACGACGACCAGCGCCGCGACGATCGCCAGGGCCGCCGCGCGCCACTGCCGGCCGAGCACGGCCACGGCCACCGCGAGCAGGCCGAGCAGCACCAGGCCGTACGACAGGAAGATGCCGAAGCCGAGCAGCACGCCGGCCACCAGCCCGGCCGGGACGGCGTACCGGCGGCCGAGGGAAAACCCCTTCGCGGACAACGCGAGCAGCGCCAGGCCGGTCGCGGTCGTCCCGGCGAAGAGGCCGTCCGCCGACACGCCGATCCACACCGCGCCGGGGGTCAGGACGGCGAACGGCAGCACCACGCGGGCCGCGTCCGGCCGGCCGAGCAGCGCGATCGTGGCGGGCACAGCGACGGCGACCAGGCTGCCGACGAGCACGACGGCCGTCGCCGCCCACGCGCCGCCGTGCAGGCCGATCCGGTCCAGCCAGACGAACACCAGGGTGGCGCCCGGCGGGTGCCCGGACACGTGCGTCGCCCAGGCGCCGGGCTGGAAGTCGAGGATGCGGGAGGAGAACTCGCGCAGCATCCGCGGGATGTCGGTGATCCCGGGCACCTCGTGGAGGTACTCCTGCTCGATGGTGAGCCGGCCGGCGAACCCGCGGCTCCAGCCGTCGACCATGGCGAGCGAGAAGATCCAGGCGAGCGAGGCCAGGTAGCCGACGCCGAGCGCCCGCCGCCACGGCAGGCGGGCGGCCAGCGTCGGGCCGTGGAGCACGACGGCGACAGCGACGAGCACGGCGAACACCGACCCCGGCCCGACGTGCGGCAGCCAGTCGGCGAACAACGGTGGCGCCGCGACGAAGATGATCACCCCGGAATGCGGCCGGTTGTAGTACACCCCGACGACAGCGGCCACGGCCACGAGCACCCCGGCGCCGGCGACGGCGAAGAGGTCGGCACGCCGGCCGGACGGCTCAGGTTCGCGGGCAGGCGGCTCGGCGAGCCGGGCTGCCGGGTTCGGCTCGCTCATCGCTGTCCACCATAAGTCCGGAACCGGTGCTCCGCGCCCTGGGACCGGCAGCCGTAACGACGCGGTAAGAACTCGTCACACGTCATGATTCAGTAAGGCGCACAAGGCTTTCCCGAAGTCCACTGCGGACTTACGGTCGGCGCCGTGACTGATTCGGAAGTGGACGTCGTCCTGCCGTGCCTCGACGAGGCAGCCGCCCTCCCGGCCGTACTGGCCGGCCTGCCACCGGGATACCGGGCGATCGTGGTCGACAACGGTTCGGCCGACGGCTCCCCGGAAGTGGCGGCGTCCCTCGGCGCGAAGGTGGTCCACGAACCACAGCGCGGCTACGGCGCGGCGGTGCACACGGGTCTGGAAGCGGCGACGGCGGACATCGTGTGCTTCGCGGACGCCGACGGCTCCCTGAGCCTCGCGGACCTCCCCCGCCTGGTGTCCGCGGTTTCGGCGGGCGCCGACCTGGCCGTCGGCCGCCGGGTGCCGAACCGGCCGGGGGTGTGGCCCTGGCACGCCCGGGCCGGCAACGTGGTGCTGGCGTTGCTGCTGCGCAGCCGCGGCCTGCCGGTCCGGGACATCGCGCCTCTCCGCGCAACGGACCGCCGTGCCCTGCTCGCGCTGGGGATCACCGACCGCGCGTTCGGCTACCCGCTGGAGCTGCTGCTCAAGGCCCAGCGCGCCGGCTGGCGGGTGGCGGAGTTCCCGGTCGGCTACGGCGAACGGGCCAAGGGGACGAAGTCGAAGGTCTCGGGATCACTGCGCGGAACCTTGCGCGCGATCCGCGACTTCGGCCGGGTGCTGACCCGATGACGGCCCGGTTCGCCCTGCTCGTGGTGGCCAAGGCGCCGATCCCGGGCCTCGCCAAGACGCGGCTCTCCCCACCCGCGACGCCGGCCCAGGCGGCGGAGATCGCCGCGGCGGCGCTGCTCGACACGCTCGACGCCGTCTGCGCGACACCCGGCGCCGCACCGATCGTCGCGATGACCGGCGACCTCGATGCGGCCGCGCGAGGCGCCGAGATCGGGCTCGCCCTGCGCCGCGCGACCGTGATCCCGCAGCGCGGCTGGGACTTCGGCGCCCGGCTGGCCAACGCGCACGCCGACACCGCCGCCGTCCACGCCGGGCTGCCCGTGCTGCAGATCGGCATGGACACCCCGCAGGTCACCCCGGAGTCCCTTGCCGCGGCCGCCGCGCCGATCGTGCACGACGGGCAAGACGCGGTCCTCGGTCCGGCCGAAGACGGCGGCTGGTGGGCCCTGGGCCTCGCCGACCCGCGGCACGCGCAGGTCCTCGCGGGTGTCCCGATGTCTCGTGACGACACCGGCGAACGCACGCTGCGCGCCCTCACCGAGTGCGGTCTGCACCCGAGAACCACCCGACAACTGTCCGATGTGGACACCATGACGGACGCCCGGGCCGTCGCGGCGGCATGCTCGGGCAGCCGGTTCGCCACGGCGGTCGCCGCGGTCCACGGCCGGGCGGTGGCCTGATGCCGGCCCTCGACGACCGCCCCGGCTCGGCGACCACGCCCGCCGGCGGGCTCGGCCACACGACCCGCCGTCAGGTGGTCGCATGATCACCGGCACCGAGTTCGACCGCGGCCTGCTCGGCCACCACTGCTGGCTCGAACTGGCCGACGGCGAGCGGATCGAGCTGCCCGTCCACCGCTGGACCGCCCCCTCCGACGGCGACGACGTCCTGCTCGACGCCTGCACCGGCCCCACCGTCGACCTCGGCTGCGGGCCCGGGCGGCTCACCGCCGCGCTCGCCCACCGCGGCGTCGCCGCACTGGGCGTCGACACCTCGAGGACCGCCGTCCGGCTGACCCGGCGGCGAGGTGGCAGTGCCCTGCGCCGCAGTGTCTTCGACCGGCTGCCCGGTGAAGGCCGCTGGCAGCACGCCCTCCTCGCCGACGGCAACATCGGCATCGGCGGCGATCCCGTCGGCCTGTTGCGCCGCACCGCGCAGCTGATCGCCGACGACGGCGACGTCCTCCTCGAGCTCGAGCCGCCCGGGCACGGCCTGCGGCACGAGCGCGTCCGGCTGCGGCCCGGCCGGGCCGACGGCGCCTGGTTCACCTGGGCGTGGGTCGGCGTCGACGCGATCGCCGGTGTCGCGATGCGAGCCGGGTTGCGCGTCGACTGGACCACCCGCCACGAGCACCGCTGGTTCGCGCGGTTGGAGCGATCGTGAAACTGCCCGTCCCGAAGGAAGAACACTTCAAGGCGCCCGCCCACGACGAACGCGTGACGTCGAAGATCGGGCTCGCGCTGGCCGTCACGTTCACGACCTGCTTCGTCACCGGCCTGATCAGCCACCTGATCCAGCACCCGCCGGAGTGGTTCTTCTGGCCCAGCCGCCCGGCCGGGCTCTACCGCGTCACGCAGGGGCTGCACGTGATCTCCGGGATCGCGTCGATTCCGTTGCTGCTGGCCAAGCTCTGGAGCGTCTACCCGAAGCTCTTCGGCCGGCCGCTCGTCCGCTCACTGCCACACGCCCTGGAGCGGCTGTCGATCCTGGTGCTCTCGGGCTCGGCGTTCTTCGAGCTCACCACCGGCCTGCTGAACGTCGCCCAGAACTACCCGTGGGGGTTCTACTTCCCGCAGGTGCACTACGCGGTCGCGTGGCTGGCGATCGGGTCGATCCTGGTGCACGTCGCGGTGAAGCTGCCGGTCATCCGCCGGGCGCTGAGCCGCGCCGGCGCCGAGGAACCGCCGGCCGCCGGACTGTCCCGACGCGGGTTCCTGCGCACCACCGGGCTGGCGACCGGCGCCGCGGTCGTCGCCACCGCCGGCGCGACCGTTCCGTTCCTGCGCGGGATTTCCGGGCTCTCCTGGAAGACGGCCAACGGCACGCAGGGCCTCCCGGTGAACCGCACCGCGGCGGCCGCGGGCATCACGCGCCCGGCGGACTGGCGGCTCTCGGTGGTGACCCCGCGCGGCACGACGAAGCTCTCCCTAGACGAACTCCGCGCGCTGCCGCAGACGACGGCCGAGCTGCCGATCGCGTGCGTCGAAGGCTGGAGCCAGTCGGCGACCTGGCGCGGGATTTCCTTGCCGGCACTGCTGAAGCACGTCGGCGCAGCGCCGGGAACCGCGGTCCGGGTGTCCTCTTCGGAGCGTTCCGGGCTGTACAACGTCAGCGTCCTGCCCGGCGAGCACACGGCCGACGAGCTGACGCTCCTCGCGCTGGAGCTGAACGGCGAAGAACTGGACCTCGACCACGGCTTCCCCTGCCGGATCATCGCCCCGAACCGGCCCGGGGTCCTGCAGACCAAGTGGGTCACGAAACTGGAGGCGCTGTGAAAGCCGCACGCACGCTGCTCGCGCTCCCGGGACTCGCGGCGCTGGCCTGGGGTGTGGTGTTGTTCGCCGAGTACGCGCTGCCGTTGCGCCCGGACGTCTACGGCACGGTCGGCTGGGTCATCGCCGGCCCGCTGGTCAACGACGGAGTCGTCGCCCCGCTCACGGCGTTGCTCGGCTTCGCCCTCACCCGCCTGCTCCCACCCCGCTGGCGCACGACGGTCATCACCGGCACGGTGATCACGGGCATCCTGGCGATCCTGGCGTTCCCGCTGCTCTGGCGCCCATACGGCACCCCACCCATGCCAGGCCTCCACGACGGCAACCCCGCGCTGGGCCTCATCCTGACCGTCACCGCGGTCTGGCTCATCCTGGCGGTCACCCGTGTCGTCCCCCGAATCACACGTGATGCCCCGCCAATCACACGTGATGCCCGCCCAATCACGGGTGATGCCCCTCCAGACACGCCTGAAGCCCCTTCCCGCACACCAACCGACCCCCCAGGCACGCGAGCCGACCCTCCGGGCACACCAACCGACCGCCCGGGCACGCCGGCCGACCACCCAGGCACGCCAGCCGACCCCCCAAGCACGCCAACCGACCGCCCGGGCACGCCAGCTGGCCCTTCAGGCTGGCGAACCGACCACCCAGGCACGCGAACCGACCACCCGCGCACGCCAACCGACCACCCAGGCACGCGAACCGACCCGTCCGCGACCTGACCCCGCACAAACGCGGCCACGCGCGACCGGCATCGAGTGCCTGGTCGCGCGTGGCCTTTGTGGGTCCGGCCCCGAAACGAAGACGGGGGTCGAGCCGAAGTTGGTCTCGGCCGCGCCGAGGCGGCCGAGCGTCGGATGCGGATCAGTTGGCCGGGACGGGCTGGCCGCCGAGGGTCACCTCGACCGTGCGGCCGTCGGCGAGCGTGAACTTCGCCTTCTCGTCCGGGGCCCGGGTGCGGATGGCCGCGACCAGGGTGTCGGCCTTGTCGATGGTGCGGTCGTCGATCTTGGTGACGACGTCGCCCGCCTTGAGGCCGGCCTTCTCCGCCGGGCTGTTGGCCGTGATGGTGCCGAGCTGGGCGCCGCCCTGCGGGGCGTCGGTGACCTGCGCGCCGATGTAGGTCTGCACCGCCTGGCCGGTCTTGATGATCGTGTCCGCGGTGCGGCGGGCCTGGTCGATCGGGATGGCGAACCCGATGCCGACGTTGCCGCTCTCGGAGCCGCCCTGGCCCTGGCCACCCGACGCCGACTGCGGGCTGTAGATGGCCGAGTTGATGCCGATGACCTGGCCGGACATGTTGGACAGCGGCCCGCCCGAGTTACCCGGGTTGATCGCCGCGTCGGTCTGGACGGCGTCCATCACCGTCTCCTGGCCGCCCTGGCCGCCGCCCGCGCGCACCGGCCGGTGCAGCGAGCTGACGATGCCCGAGGTGACCGTGCCGGCCAGCTCGAACGGCGACCCGATCGCGACGACCTGCTGGCCGACCCGCAGGTCGTCGGAGCGGCCGATCTCGACCGGCGTGAGGTTGTTGACGCCGTCGACCTTGACCACCGCGATGTCGGTCGTCGGGTCGCGGCCGACGACCTTGGCGGCCGACTTGCGGCCGTCCTGGAACACCGCCTGGATCTGCCCGCCGTTCGCGGCGACCTCGACGACGTGGTTGTTGGTCAGGATGTAGCCGTCGGTGCTGATCACGAACCCGGAGCCCTCGCCGGCCCCCTGCTGCCCGCTGACCTGCAGTTCGACCACGCTCGGCGACAGCTTCTGCGCGACCGACTCGACCGAGCCGGCCGGCGCGTTGCCGGTCTGCTGGGCCGGCTTCGGCGCGTCGAGCGCGTTGCCGACCGGGCCGCCGGACGAGCCGCCGGTGAGGTAGCCGACCGCGCCGCCGGCGATCCCGCCGACCAGCAGCGCGACCAGCGCGACGCCGGCGAGCATCTTGCCGCCGGAGCGCTTCGGCTGCGGGGCGGGCGCCGGGTAGGCGGAGGTGCCGAGCTGCGCGTACGGGTTCGGCGGCGGGTAGACGCTCTGCTGACTTTGGCCGGGCTGACTTTGACCGGGCTGGGTCTGGCCGGCCGCCGCGCCCTGTGCGGACCAGGGGTTGGCGCTCTGCTGCTGCGCCGCGTACGACGGATCGGCCCCGGTCACCGCGTGGTAGGTCGGCTCGGAGTACTGCGGCGTGCCGCCGGACTCGGGCGCGGCGGGCTGCTCGCCGTACGGGTTCGACGGCCACCCACCGTGCGCGGCCTGCTGGCCGGTCTCGGGGTGCCGCGGCGCCGCGGGGTCGTGCGCGCTGGGGTCGTTCTCGGTCATGTCATCACCTTGCGGGACGGTCCTGAGAGGTTCCTGAGCCGAACCTGTGCATCGGAGATGAGTATGGCCGGATCAGCCCGCCGCGCGGAGCCGTTCCGCGATTTGCTCCGGCGTCGCGTCGTTGATCCACACCGCCATGCCCGATTCGGACCCGGCCAGGTACTTGAGCTTGTCCTTGGCGCGCAACACCGAAAACAGTTCCAAGTGGAGCCAGCCGAGGTCGCGGTCCCGCCGCACCGGCGCCTGGTGCCACGCCGCGATGTAGGGCAGCGGCCGGTCGTACAGCGCGTCACAGCGGCGCAGGACGTCCAGGTAGACGTCGGCGAAGTCGTCGCGCTCGGCGTCGGTCAGCGCGGGGATGTCCGGAACCTGCCGGTGCGGCACGATCTGCACCTGGACCGGCCAGCGCGCGGCGGGCGGCACGTACGCCGTCCAGTGCTCGCCGGACGCCACCACGCGCGCGCCGGACTTGCGTTCCGCGGCCAGCACGTCACCGAGCACCGGACGGCCGTGTTCGGCCTGGTAGGCGCGGGCGACGTCGAGCATCCGCTCGGTCTTCGGCGTGACGAACGGGTAGCCGTAGATCTGCCCGTGCGGGTGCGACAGCGTGACGCCGATCTCCTCGCCGCGGTTCTCGAACGGGAAAACCTGTTCCACACCGGGCACTTCGGACAGTCCGGCCGTGCGGTCGGCCCACGCGTCGACGACCGCGCGCACCTGCTTCGGCGTCAGCCGCGAGAAAGCGCCGTCGTGGTCGCTGGTGAAGCAGACGACCTCGCAGCGGCCACGCCCGGGCCGCACCGGCACCAGCCCGAATCCATCCACAGTGGACGGTTCGCCGACGACGTCTTCGGCGAAGGACGGAAAGCGGTTCTCGAAGACGACGACGTCGTAGTCGCTTTCCGGGATCTCGCTCGGCTTGCCGGGCTTGCTCGGGCACAGCGGGCAGAGGTCCGCCGGCGGCTTGTACGTCCGCGTCTGCCGGTGCGCGGCCATCGCGACCCATTCGCCGGTCAGCGGGTCGAGCCGGATCTCCGACGCGGCCGAAACGGGCGGCAGGTCACGGGTGTCTTCGGCGACGCGGTCGGGCGCGCCGGGCTGGTCGAAGTAGATGATCTCCCGGCCGTCGGCCAGGTGTCGTACGGTGCGCTTCACGCTTCTTCGGCCTCGACCGTCTCCGCCGTCTCGGCGATCATGAGTTCCCCTGCCCTTTCGGCAAGTGTTTCCTTGGCTTCGTGGGAAAGCCCGTCATCGGTGACGACCACGTCGGCCTCGTCCAGATCGGCGATCGTGGAGATCCCGACGGTGCCCCACTTGGTGTGGTCGGCGAGCACGACCAGCTTGCGCCCGGCCTCGACCAGCGCGCGGTCGGTCTCGCTCTCGGTCAGGTTCGGGGTCGTGAAGCCCGGCCCGTCGGCCATGCCGTGCACGCCGAGGAAGACGACGTCGAGGTGCAGCGACCGCAGGCTGTGCACGGCGACCGGCCCGACGAGCGCGTCCGACGGCGTCCGCACGCCACCGGTGAGCACGACGGTGCGGTCCGGCTGGGTCGACCCGCGGAGGACGTCGGCGACCTGGATCGAGTTGGTCACGATGGTGAGCCCGGGGATCGCGTCGAGCGCGCGGGCGAGCGTCCAGGTGGTGGTGCCGGCGGAGATGCCGATCGCGGTGCCGGGCCGGACGAGCGTCGCGGCGAGCTCGGCGATGGCTTCCTTCTGCGCCCGCTGGCGGACGGACTTCGCTTCGAAGCCGGGTTCGTCGGTGCTCTTGCCGACGACCGAGGTGGCGCCGCCGTACACCTTCTCGACGAGCCCGCGCCCGGCGAGGACGTCCAGGTCGCGGCGGACGGTCATGTCGGACACGCCCAGCCTGGTCACGAGGTCACTGACCCGGACCGCGCCGGTCCGGCGTGCCTCTTCCAGGATCACCGCCTGTCGCTGACGCGCCAGCACCGTTCAACTCCGTCCCGTATGCCCCAACCACACAAAATCCTACACGATTCAACACAGGATCCGCAGGCTCAGCGTGGGTGAACTTCGAATGACCAGGTCACCGCAGGATCGGCAGAACCACGCCCCACGCGAACAACACCACCACGGGGGAGCCGAGCGCAACCCGCCACGCGTTCGGCAGCTCGTCCGCGGTGACGAGCGCCGCGTACGCGTAACAAGCGGCGGCCACGGCGACGAAACCCGGGAACGTCCCGGGGTCGACGGTGGCGACCACCGCCAGGACGGTCACCGGCCCGGCGAGCGCGACGGGCCAGGCCGGGCGGACCCGGCCCAGCGCCATCAGCGCGTACGCGAGCAGCGCCGCGCCGAACACCATGAGCGGGGCGACGACCAGCCCGACGACCATGCACGCCGCGCCGACGCACAGGTCGTCCGCCGGGAGCGCGTTCATGGCCAAACACGCGAGCAGCGCGCTCGCCGCCGCGACCAGGCAGCGCTGAACCAAGCCGTGTCGGACGAGCAGCATGCGCCGATCCTGGCCGATGCGACCGGACCGCGTCCCGGAAACGGCTCAGCCGGGCGCCCCCGGCAGCCGGATCGTCATCAGCGCGCCGCCCTCGGGCGCCCGCGCGGCGTACACCGCCCCGCCGTGCCGCTCCGCCGCGTGCTTCACGATCGCCAGGCCGAGCCCCGAGCCGGGCAGCGTCCGCGCCTCCGACGAGCGGTAGAAGCGGTCGAACACCTTCGGCAGGTCCTCCTCGGCGATGCCCGGGCCCTCGTCGGCGACCTCGACCACGGCGGTGCCGTCGCCGAGCGGGTAGAGCCGCACCCAGACCGTCGACTCCGGCGGCGAGAACTTCACCGCGTTGTCGAGCAGGTTCAAGATCGCGCGCTCGATCGAGCTGTTGTCCCCGGTGAGCACCCACGGCTGCAGCGAGACGTCGAAGTTGATCTCGCCCGCGCGCCGGCGCGCCCGGTCCAGCGCGCGCTCGACGACGTCCAGCAGCTCGACGCGCTCGAAGCGCTCACGCGGCTCGTCCTGGCGGGCGAGCTCGACGAGGTCACCGATCAGCTGGGTCAGCTCGTCGAGCTGACCGCTGATGTCGGCGACGATGTCGACGCGGTCCTCGTCTCGCAGCGGCGGCGCGCCCGGCTTGCTCGCGGCGAGCAGCAGCTCGAGGTTGGTGCGCAGCGACGTCAACGGCGTCCGCAGCTCGTGGCCGGCGTCGGCGACCAGCTGGCGCTGGCGTTCCTGCGAGTCCGCGACCGTGCCGAGCATGGTGTTGAAGCTCGTGGTGAGGCGCGCGAGCTCGTCGTCGCCGCTGACCGGGATCGGCCGCAGGTCGCCGGTCTTGGCGACGCGCTCGGCGGCCGAGGTCAGCCGGTCGACCGGGCGCAGGCCGGCCCGCGCGACCGCGGTGCCCGCCGCGGCGGCGACCAGGATGCCGGCGCCGCCGATCAGGAACAGCACCAGCGCGAGCTCGTTGAGCGTGCGCTTGGTCGGCCCCATCGACTGGGCGAGCACGATGGCCTCGCCGTGCCCGGTCGGCAGCGCGACCACGCGGCTGTCGGTGCGGAAGTCCGTGCGCAGGGACTCCGCCGAGTCGCCGTTCGCGACGTTCAGCTCGTCCTGCCCGAACGGCGGCGCGGAGCTCGACAGCGGGTACGTCATCACGGCGTGCGCGACGTCGGGCGCGGCGTTGAGCTGCCCGATCTGCAGGTCCGCGCTGGCCAGGAACGCCCCGGGGACCTGCCGCAGCTCGGTCTGCACCTGCGGCGAGTCGGCGGCGGCCTGGGCGCGGGCCAGCAGGCTGTCGTCGAGCTGCTGGTAGAGGTTGCTGCGCACGACCATGTACGCGCCGAGCGACACCAGCGCGACGGCGCCGGCGACACAGGCGGCGGCGAGCAGCGTCACCCGGCCGCGCAGCGAGAACCGGCGCGTCCCCCAGCGCGTGCCGCGGGGGTCGCCGGGCTCGATCACGGCGGGGTTTCCCTCAGGACGTAGCCCACTCCCCGCACCGTGTGGATCAGCCTCGGCTCCCCCTCGGCTTCCGTCTTGCGGCGCAAGTAGCCGACGTAGACCTCCAGCGCGTTGCCCGACGTCGGGAAGTCGTAACCCCATACTTCCTCCAGGATCCGGCCCCGCGTGAGGACGTGCTTCGGGTAGGAAAGGAACAGTTCGAGCAGCGCGAACTCGGTCCGCGTCAGGCTGATTTCGCGGCCGCCGCGGCGGACCTCGCGCGTGCCCGGGTCGAGCGTCAGGTCCGCGAAGGACAGGACCTCCGAGGCCTGGCCGTTCGGTCCCTCCGGGACGGCGCGGCGCAGCAGCGCCCGCAGCCGGGCGAGCAGTTCCTCGAGCGCGAACGGCTTCGGCAGGTAGTCGTCGGCGCCGGCGTCCAGCCCGGACACCCGGTCGGAGACCGTGTCGCGGGCGGTGAGCACGAGGATCGGCAGGTCGTCGCCGGTGCTGCGGAGGCGGCGGGCCACCTCCAGGCCGTCGAGGCGCGGCATCATGACGTCGAGGACCATGGCGTCCGGCCGGTCGGCGATGATCGCTTCCAGCGCCTGCGCACCGTCGCTCGCCAGCTCGACCTGGTAGCCGTTGAACTCCAGGGACCGCCGAAGCGACTCACGGACGGCGCGGTCGTCGTCCACCACAAGGATGCGCATGGCGACAGTTTTACTCAGCGTGCTGAGACCCGCCTAAGAACACACACAGAACACACAAAGAGATTCGGTCACTCCGGCGCTCTCGGGAGCGGCGCGTTCCAGTGCCGCCAGAGCGCGACCATCCTGATGGAGACCACGCCCGCGGCGGCGACCACGGTGACGGGCCCGGCCGGCAGTCGCAGAGCGTGACCGACGGCGACGAGCACCGACCCGGCCAGCGCGGCCACGGCGTAGATCTCCTTCCGCAGGACGAGCGGGATTTCCCGGAGCAGGAGATCGCGCACGGCGCCGCCGCCGATCCCGGTGGTCATGCCGATCAGGCACGCGGCGTAGACGGTCGCGCCGGCGTTGAGCGCGATGGTGGTGCCAGCGGTGGCGAAGACGCCGAGGCCGAGCGCGTCGGCGAGCAGCACGCCCCGCCGCAGCCGCGCGACCTGCGGGTGGAAGACGAAGACGACGAGGGCGGTCGCGGCGCAGACGGCGAGGTAGGGCCAGTTCCGCAGCGTGGTCGGCGGGTGGATGCCGAGCAGGACGTCCCGGATGACACCGCCGCCGAGCGCGGTGGTGAGCCCGAGGACGACGACGCCGAAGACGTCGAGCCGCGCCCGCACGGCGGCGAGCGCCCCGGACGCCGCGAAGGCGACGAGCCCGAGGAACTCCAGCGCCGTGAGCAGCATTTACTGGTCGAGCAGGCCACCGCGGTAGGCCAGCAGAGCGGCCTGCACCCGGTTCGCCGCGCCGATCTTGGAGAGCACGGCGGAGACGTACCCCTTGACGGTGGCCTCGGAGAGGTGCAGCCGGCCGCCGATCTCGGCGTTGGACAGCCCCTGGCCGATGAGCGCGACGACCTCGCGTTCGCGTTCGGACAGTGAGGCGAGCAGCTTCCGCGCGGGCTGAGCGGCGCGCTGTTCGTCCCGGTGCGACTGAACCATCCGCGCGGCAACACCGGGGTCGAGGACGGCGCCGCCCCTGGCCAGGTCCCGGACCGCGCGCAGGAGCGCCGCCGGATCGATGTCCTTGAGGAGGAAGCCGTTGGCGCCGAGCCTGAGCGCGAGGCTGACGTATTCGTCGATGTCGAAGGTGGTCAGCATGGCGACGGTGGGCGGGTCGGGCAGGGCGAGGATGGCCCGCAGCGCCCGGATGCCGTCGTCGGGAGCCCTCATCTTGATGTCGAGCAAGGCGACATCCGGGTGGTACCGCCGGGCGACCTCGACCGCGGATCTGCCGTCGCTCGCCTCGCCCACGATCTCGATGTCCTGGGCCCCGGACATCATCGCGCGCAACCCCGAGCGCACCAGTTCCTCGTCGTCGGCGAACATGAGCTTGATCAACGAAGCCCTCCGCAACAGCCAGTAGGAGGCGGCTCCCCGCGTCCCGTTAACGAAGGTTACCTACTGTTGTTCAGCAGTTCGAAACCAGACACGACCGGGTGGCGGGCTGGTCCGTCCAGGTCAGGTGCGGTGGCCCGTCCGGGTGGGTGTACTAGAGCTGTTGGGCGCGGGTAAGAACCACTCACCTGGGTGAATACGAGAGTCTGGTTCAGCGGCGGCGCTTCTTGGTCTTCCCCTTGTTGCCGCGGGATCGGGCCAACCCACCCAGTGGGTGTGCGGCGAGGACGGGCCGAACCTGTTCGAGCACTTCGGCCAGCTCCGCGAGCCCGACCCGGTCCGGGTGACCCGACGCGGGGAGCGCTTCCGCGAGGTGCGCGCGTTCGCCGGCCGGTATCTCGGCCAGCGTCGAAGCCGTCGCTTCCGGCCCGGCGGACTCGAGCAGCCCGAGGAACTGTTCGGCCAGGCAGAGCAGGCTTTCGAGTGGTTCGAGGCCTTCGGGGGCCAGCTCGCCACGCTCGACCAGCAACTGCGTCGCGATCGGACCCAAGGCCGAGTCGATGCGCAGGCCGTGGAGCACCGCGTCGCCGTCGGGCAGGGAGCAGGTGAGGATTTCGAGCATGACCGACGCCCGCGTGCGGAACGGGCACGCGCGGACGGCGTCCAGCAGCAGGGGCAGCCCCGCCTCCCGGCCACCGTGCGCGGCCAGCCAGCCGCCGATCTCCGCCGCGGCCTCCTCTTCGCTGAAGTGCTCCGCGACCACGCCCAGCACGCCGGCCGGACCGGCGGCGGCAAGCTCACCGACGACCGGCACGAACCGGCCTTCACGCCGCAGCCGTTCCCGGACCGCGTAGGTCGCCAGTGGCGTCAGGGCAACCAGGTCGACGGACGGCGCGTCGAGCGCGGCCCGCAGCCGGTCCTGGACGTCCGGCGGGAGCTCGGGGTTCTCCGGCACCAAGTCCATGCTGAAAATCGGATCGGCCGGCCCGGAGGTCAGCTCGACCGCGCCGAACTCGGCCAGCGTGGTCAACAGTTCGCCGAACTCGGCCGCGAACCCCTCCCGCCAGATCGGCACGATCGACGGTCCGATGTCGACCAGCTCGGCACAGGCGAGCCAGGCGCTCTCGGCGAGCCGCACCACGGGGATCGGCTCCGGCATGCCGTAGACCGTGTTGAGCACGTCCGGCAGGACGAAGTCCAGGCAGTCGTCGAGCAGCAAGGCATAGCTGCTCTCCTTGGTCGTCAGCCCTCGCTCGGGGAGAGCGTCGAACGCCGTCGTCCACAACGCGAGAGCGTCCTTCACCAGCGGCGCCACCTTCGCCACGCGAACCAGCTTGCCCTTGATGACCCGCACGATCCGGGCGCGCTTCGCGAGTTCGAACAGGATGGCGAGGTTCGGCAGGTCGGCGCTGCTGCGGACGTCGAGGTCGTCACCGGTGTCCAGCAGCGCCACGAGCTCGCGGGCGTCGGCGAGCTTCAGGACGCCGGTGCCGGTCAACGTCCGCCCGTCACCGACCCACTCGACGAACTTCCGCAGCTTGACGACGAGTGAGGAGCGCTCCGCGGCGGCCGCGAGTTCTGGCTCCGCGGGCAGGGAGACGGGCAGCTGCGGAAGCGCCCGCACGGTCTGCTCAAGAGCCTGCCGAGCAGCGATTTCCGCGACGAGTTCGGCGTCGTAGGGGTGTTTGCCGTCCCGCACGTCGGCGAGAAAGGCGTTCAGCGCGTCCGAGTCCTCCCGGTCGACACCGTGCCGGACGGCGGTCATGACCCAGTACTTGCCGACACCGAAGTTGCGTTCATCAGCCATCGCGCCGGGGAACTCGGCGGCCGCCTTCACGGCCGCCCCCTCGAGATCCGCCAGCGGCTCGCCCATCGGGTCGGCCAGTTCGGTCTCGTGCAGGTAGCGCAGGAAGAGCCGGAAGGTTTCGGGAACGAGAACGGCTTCGTCAGCGGTGGCCGAGATCGTGCGCGGCACGCACGTGAGCAGGAAGTCCCGGACGAGCGGGGTGGTCCAGTAGGCAAGCCGCCCATCGATCGAGGTGTGCCGGAACTCGAGCGCCGAGATCACGGCAAAGGGGTCGATTTCGCGGTCTTGGGTGGCGGCCCAGGTGGTGAAACGGCGGACCAGGAGGTCCTGACCTGCCGCGTAGCCCTCGTAGTCGTCCTCGTCGTAGTAAGTACGCACTCCGGTCCCGTCCTGTCGGCTGCCGACGAAGGTACCGACGGAGTCGCCCTGGCCCTGCAGGGGCCACGCCGTCGTGTCCCCCGCGGTGGACCGCCCGCGGAGCTTGCCACCGGTCAGGTAACCTGTCCGAGGTACGCAAGCCCTCGTAGCTCAGGGGATAGAGCACCGCTCTCCTAAAGCGGGTGTCGCAGGTTCGAATCCTGCCGGGGGCACCAGCATCACTTTCCAGCGAATTCGAGCCGTGGCGCCATCGTCGAATAGACCCGGACGTAGCCCCAGTCTCCGGAGATTTCGTAGTGGTCGCCGTTCTGGCGGAGGTCGTCGATGTTGCCGAGGTCTTCTTCGCCGGTCGCGTCGCGCGAAGCGTGGGACGACCGGGTGATCCACTCGATCTTCGTCGCCTCCGAGATGGTCAGTACCGCGTCCGCGTAGCAGTACTGTTCGCCCGTTCGCGGTTCGTGGTAGCGCGGGTGCGCCTCGGTCAGTACTGCTTCGAGCCGGAAGGACAGCGAGGTGGGTGTCTCGTCGATGGCGAGGACGAAACTGTCTTCGAGGTAGACGTTCGCGAGGTCGGGGAAGCCGGTGTAGTTCGTCATCGGTCAGTGGTCCCAGGTGATCGGCGTGTGGTTTCCCAGGCTCTTCCTCGAGACCGGGTTGCCTTGCGGGTCGATGCGGATCCCCTCCTCGTTGCGCAGCTCGACATGGGGGTTCTCGCTTCCCGGGGCGCGGCCGCTGCCCTCCTTGAGGGTCATTCGGATGATGCCGTTCTCGTCGACGTATTTCGGTGGCCCGCTCGGAGTCTGCTGCTTCGTCCATCCCCTCGATTCGGCGTAGCGCGCCAGATCGGATGCCTTCGGCGGCGCGCCCTGGTCGAAGTATTCCCTGAGCGCGGCCTTCACCGGCGGTAGCTTCGGCCCGGGCGGTTCGGCTTTCTCCCCCGCGCGAGCGCCTTTGAGCAGCTTGCCTGCCACGCCGCCGATGAGCAGGCCCCCGATGATCTGACCGGTGGCCCGGCCCGGGTGATCGGCCCAGTCGTCCCAAGCGATCAGCTTCTTGCCGAAGTCCACGGGGTGGGTGACGTTGTCCCACGCCGCCGAAGCGATGTCGGTCAGGCCCTCGTGGTCGGGGTTGCCCGGGTCTCCGATGGCGTAGACGAGGTTCCACACACCTTCGCCGGCCCCCTTGAACGCGTTCCAAGTACCTTCGCCGAGGTCGGCGAAGAAGCCGCCGACGTCGTCGAGCCAGTCCGACGCGGTGGGCGCGCCGCCCGCCTCCTCCGAGACTGTCTCGGTGGTCCGGCCACCGGCTTCGGTGAGTTGTTGCCGAGCACGGTTGAGCATGTCGCGCGCCGCCTGCCGGTCTGCTTCGCCGGGATCCGAGAACGGCGCGACCGTCACCCGCGTGGGATCGCCGTTCGCCGCGTGCTGCTGGTTCTGGGTTTCGGCCTCGGTGACATCGCGGTCGTATCGGGTCTTCGCCTCGGCCGTCGCGGCTTGGCCTTGGTTCCACAACAGAATGGCGTCGCCCGCCTGGCCCTGCGCCCAGCGGAGCGTCTGCGCGTATCCGTTCAATGCCTCAGCGACCGCGTCGAACGAGTCGGAAGCGGCCATCCATTTGGCGGGTTCGTAACTGAACTTGTCGTGGAACCGGGTCGCGGCCGGCCCGGCCCACGAGCCCGTGTCGATCCGGCGGAGGCTGTCACCCGCCTGGCCAGTGCCGCGAGCCCTGCCTTGGAGAACACGAGCGTTCTCCTCGATCGCAGCCGGATCGCCGGGAACGAGGGCGCGCGAATCGCCGGTCTCTCCGAGTTCGGCCATCAGTCACCGATCGCCGCGGTTCCCGGGTCCGCGGGCAGTCTGCGCGCGCTCGCCTCGTCGATTCCGCGGTAGGCGTCGGAGGTGCGCTTCAGGCAGTCACCGATCATGCCGGCGTCCTCGACCAGGGTGTCCAGCCCCGCGCTCCATCGCGCGCAGTAGTCCGCGAGCGCACTGTGCACACCGGCGTGACCGTAGAGTCCGGCATCGCCGCACAGGCCACGCAACTCGAACGTCTCCTGGTCGTGGACGCTTTGGGCGATTCCTTCGGCCGCGTTGTCGAGAACATCGACGTCGACGTGGAAGCCAGGTCCATCCACGCTCATCCGGCTTCCTCTCGACGCCGGGCCCCGACCAGGACCGCAAATCGATGCCGGTCATCAGGATCGAGCATCACGCCGATTCCGGGCGGCAGCTGGCCGAGGAGATCGGCGCCGGTGGTCGCATAGACGTCGCAGTCTCCGGCGTGCGCCGCGAGCCGCTGCGGCGTGGAGAAGACGAACGTCCACCGCCCGCGGCCGTCGACGTCGACTGTCTCGACTCCGGGATGCGCCGGCCGACGGCCGTAAATCGTGGCCCGAGCGAATACTGAGCCGAAGTCGTGTAGGCCTCGGCTACCAGCCAGGACATCTTTCGCGCAGGCCACCAGAGCGGGTTCACTGCCCGGTTCCCCGACCTGCCCCTCCATAGCCAAGAGCGTACAGCTCGCTGCGAAGAGTAACGTTCAGCGGATCGGGCGATGTCGGGCTCACGCCGAGGTGATCCACTCCGTACCCTGGAACCATCGTGGAACTGTCGCCAGCCTTGATGCCACTCTGGCAGGCCGCGCACTCGCGGCTGTCGACCGGTAAGCCGGTCAGCCGGGTCAAGGTGGGGCCGCTCGACTTCCGCCAGCGAACGGCCCTCGCGGATCTGCTCGGCTCCGCGCGGCTGCCAGGCGAGCACTTCGACATCAGCCTGACGAAGCTCGATGAGGTGCTGGTGGAGCGCACCGGCCGGGACACCCGCCAGATCGTCACGGAGCTGATCGGCCCGGTCGGCGACCGGGCAGCCGAGCGTCGCCGAGCTGCCGAACAGCGGACGGAACTGTGGACATGGCTCGCGGATCACCCAGTCGTCGCGGCGCAGCCGGTGTTGACCGACTGGGTGGCCGGTGTCCGGCGGGCCGGGCTCATCGCGGGATCGATCGCCACCACGAAGGCGGAGCTCGACAAGGTCCTCAAGGTGCTCGCCGAGTTACCTGCCGCCGGTCGCCCTCTCCCGAACTTCGCCGATGAGGTACTCGGCGACACACACGCTCTCGATGAGGGCAGACGCTGCACGAGCCTTGTCATGAAGGCTCTGGTTGCCATCTACGACGTCCCGACCCCGGCCGATGCGCCGGAGCGACGCGCCCTGTGGGAACGTGCCGGGATCACCGACGACCAGCTCTCGTCAACCGTGCTGGCCGCCGGACTACGCGCACAAGGTGGTGCAGCCGGCGGGATCCTCGCCCTCTGTGCCGACGCCGGGTTGGCCGCGACGCTGACCCTGCAGCAGCTCCGAGCCACCGCACGACTGACCGGAACTCCTCCGGACGTGTGGATCTTCGAGAACCCCAGCGTGCTCGCCGTGGCCCTCGACCGGTTCGGGCGGCGGTGCCCACCGCTCGTCTGTACTTCGGGCTGGCCGAGCAGCGCCGGCATCCTGCTGCTCAAGCAGTTGCGCGCGGCCGGTTCGACGCTGTACTACCACGGCGACTTCGACGGCGAAGGGCTCAGGATCGCCGCGAACGTCGTCGCGAGGTGCGGCGCTCTGCCGTGGCGGATGACCAGTTCCGACTACCTGGCCGCCGTGGCCGATGGCCCCCCGGTCGGCCGGATCACCGAAGCCCCTTGGGACGCCGACCTGGCCAAGAAACTCAGCGAGACCGGGCGGACCGTTCCGGAGGAGCGGCTGGCGCTGGTCCTTCTGGATGAAATCGCCCGGCGGACAACAACGTGACAAACCGTGGTCACCGAACCAGCGCGCCGCAAATTGTCGGTGCTGTCCGTTAGCTTGGTCATCGACCACCGGGAGGCAGCATGGATCCGATCCGTGTCCCGCCCGAAATGTTCCGCTTCACCAGCGGGGATCGGGCCGGGCTCGACGTCTCGATCCTGCACGCCTTTGGCGAGGCGAACGAACGGCTCGAGACCGCGCTGAGCCTCGACGACGTCCGAGCCTGGCTGCGCTCCACCGGCTGGCTCGAAGCGATCGATGACGAAGAGCTGACCAAGCGCTTGAAGCAGCTCTGCGAGTGGAACCTCGTCGACGTCGTCCAGAACCACTCCGAAAACTACCGGACAGCGGGTGAATACGAGCGGCGCAACCTGCAGTACTCCTTTACACGCCAAGGCGAAGCCGCGTTCGCCGGTGTTGTGCACGCGATGAGCGTCCTCGCCGCGACCGGCGCGCTGCAGACCGCGGTGCTCGACGCGATCGCCGACCGGCTCGGGGATCTGGTCCGGGAGCTGGAACGCGGGACCAACCGGCGGATCTTCACGGCGTTGCTCGAACTCGAGGCGCACCTGGAAGCGTTGCGCAGCAACACGAAACAATTCAACGGAGAGCTGCAGCGGCTCCTGCGTGCCGACGGCGCGAACCTCACGACGTTCCACGAGGTCAAGGCGAGCACGGTGGCCTACCTCCAGGAGTTCCTCGCCAACCTCGAGCACCGAGTGCACACGATCGCGACCCGGATCCAGGAGATCGAGGACCACGGCGTGGGTTTGATGCAACTCCGCGCGTTGACCGGAGCCGATCTTCCGCAGCTCACCGCCGGCGACCCCGGACCCGCGTGGCTCGCCCATCGGCGTGCGAAGTGGGAAGGCTTGCGCGCGTGGTTCCTCCCGGCCGACGGCGCCCAGCCACGAGTGGAACAGCTGCACATCGTGGCGCGCAAAGCGATCATCACCCTGCTCCAGGTCCTGGACCGGATCACGGAGTCGCGCCGGAGAGCGAGCAGCGCCGTCTCCGACTTCCGCGAGCTCGCCCGGTGGTTCACCGTGGTCCCCGCTCAGGACGACCTCCATCGGCTGTGGTCGACCGTCTTCGGGTTGAGCTCCGCTCGGCACGCCCACCTGGCTCACTCCGACCCCGAGCTGATCAGCTCGACCGCCTCGTGGTCGGACGCCCCGCCGGTCGAAGTCTCGCCTTTGCTCAGGACCAGCGGACGCACCGAGCGGTTCAGCCGGACCGGGAAGGTGCGCGACGTCGCAGCCGTCCGCGCGGCGCGAGAAGAGCAAGCACGCGCGGAGCGAGCAGAGCTGGAAGCCGCTTGGGACATGCTGGACACCGGCGGCGCCGTTCGGCTGTCCTCGTTCGGTCCCCTCGACCACGGCGTCTTCGAACGGCTGCTCGACCTGCTGGGGCGTGCGCTCAGCGCCGCGCCCGGCCGCGGTGGCGACCGGCGGAGCATGACCTCCGACGGGCGAATCGAGATCGTTCTCCGGGTGCCGCGAGATGGCTCGACAGCCACGCTGACCACCCCGCGTGGAGAGTTCCGCGGGCCCGACTACGAGGTCGAAGTAAGGACAGCCGGACAGCGGCCCGTGCGACGAACCGCCGGGGGCCGGTCGTGACCAGGCTCGACAACCAGCTGGTCACCGCCGAGCGCGAAGAGGTCGCGCACGGCATCCGGCGTCTGCTGGCAACTCCGCTGATCACCGAACGAAGCCAGCCGGAAAGCTTCGACCTGGTGAGACGGCGCCGGGACCCGATCCGGCAGTGGTTCGAGTACTACTGCGGATGGTCCCTGACCGTCGAACCACGGCTCGGCTACGCCCGGCTGGTCAAAGTGCGAACCGTCACGGACCCGACCCGGCCCGCCCGGCGCCCACGGTCCGGACGTGCTGCGTTCGACCGTCGCAGGTACGCCCTGTTGTGCGTCGTCGCGGCCGAACTGCTCGCCGGTCCGGTGACCACGATCGGCCTGCTGGCCGACCGGGTCGGCCGGGCAACGGCCGCCGACGACGTGGTGCCGGGCTTCGACACCGCGAAACGAAGCGAACGCATGGCGTTCGTGGACGTTCTGCGCTTGCTCGAGTCCTACGGTGTTGTCGAGGTCGTCGACGGGACAACCGAAGCCTTCGTCGACTCTGCGGAAGCGAAAGTGCTGTACCGGATCGACGCGACCCTGTTGCTCAGGCTCCTCGCCGCACCCGTCGGAGCGTCGCAGCTGGCGGTGCCGGTCGACGACGTGGCGCTGCGCTTCGACGAGCTGCTCGTCGCCGTTTCACGCGAACGACGTTACGGCTTGGCCTCGGGCGCCCATGACGAAACCGCCACCCACTCGGACGTCCAGCGGAACCTGTGGTTGCGACATTCGGTGTTCCGCCGGCTCGTTGACGATCCGGTGCTCTACATCGACGACCTCAGAGCCGACGAAATCGCTTACCTGTCCTCACCGACCGGGCGGCAGTTGCTGCGCCGTGCCGCGGACCAAGCGGGTTTCGTCCTGGAAGAACGAGCCGAAGGAATCCTCTTCGTCGACTCGGACGGGATCGCATCCGACAGTCGCTTCCCCGATGACGCGAGCAGCGCCAAGGTGGCCGCGTTGCTGTTGCTCGAATCGCTGACCGGGCCGGCCACCGTGGAACAGCTGGAGATCGCGGCTGCCGGACTGCTCGACCGCTTCCCGCGCTGGGCGAAGACCTACCGAGACGGCGACGGTCCGCGCCAGCTCGCTTCCGACGCCATCGCAGTCCTCACTTCGTTCGGCCTTGCCCAGCAGGAAGGCGGTCTGGTCCGGCCGCTGCCGGCAGCGGCGCGCTACGCCGTGGGTGACGCCCGGACCACCGAATCCGGAGAGGGCACGTCGTGACGGTGACCGAACTCCCCCACCACACCGTGGCGGACTCCGCGACGAAGCCGGCACGCTGGGTGCCGAGCCGCGCCGGGATCCTCAACGTCTGGCGCTACTACGACGAGGTGTTCGACTTCCACGAAGGGCGGTTGCTGCTGCGCGGCCCCAATGGGAGCGGGAAGTCGAAGGCGTTGGAACTCCTGCTGCCGTTCCTGTTCGACGCGAGCCTGCGCGCCAACCGGCTCTCGACGTTCGGCACCAGCGAGCGCACCATGCACTGGAACCTGATGGGGGAAGGCACCACCGGCACCACCAGGGTCGGCTACGTCTGGCTCGAGTTCCGGTTCCCCGGAGAACCGGACCGGTGGTTCACCTGCGGCGCCCGGTTGCAGGCGAGTTCGCACACCACGACCGTGCACCCCGACTACTTCACCACCGGCCTTCGCATCGGCCCGGACGAGCTGTCCCTCGTCAACGAAGCGGGGCAGCCACTGACCAGGAGTGTGCTGGAAGAACGCCTCGGTGCCCACGGCGTGGTCCATGCGAACGCGAGCGACTACCGCGCCGACGTTCGGGCAACGCTGTTCCCCGGGTTGACCGAACAGCGCTTCGAGGCCCTGATCATGGCCCTGCTCCAGCTGCGCATGCCGAAGCTGTCGCAGCGGCTGGACCCCGCCATGCTGTCGAGTTTGCTGTCGCGCGCGTTGCCTCCGCTGGGGCAGCAAGAAATCGCCGACCTCGCCGAAGGTTTCGAGCGGCTCGACGCGCAGCGAGACCGGCTCAAGACTCTCGAGGAAGAAGTCCAGGCGACCAGGACCCTGGCCGCCCGTCAGCAAACCTATGCCCGGCGGGTGTTGCGGTCCCGCGCCGCGGACCTGATCTCGGCGACCACCGAGTTGGACCACTTGGCCAAGGCCGCCCGGGACTCGATCGAGCGCCACGACGCCACCGCGGCGCGGAAGGCAGAGGCCGAGCAACGAGCCGAGTCCCTGGCCGCGGAGATCAACACCACCGAAGCACGCAAGACCGGGCTCATGGAGAGCGAGGAGTACAAACAAGGGCAAGAGCTGGACCGGTTGCGCAGCCGGACGGCAACCGCACGATCCAGGGCCGATGGCCTCGGCCGGGATGCGGCGAACAAACGATCCGCGGCGGCGGAAGACGAAAAGGCTCGGCAGGCGGCCGCACAGACCGTTGCCCAGCAGACGGAAGCCGTTCGCGGCCAAGAGCTGGAGACACGCAACGCCGCGGCACGTGCCGGGTTGGTGAGCGTGCACGAAGAGGTTTCGTCTCGGCTTGAAGCCGAAACAAGCGCCGCTCGCGCGTTGCTCACCGGGGCGGTGCGAAGCAGGCGAGAACAACTCAGGGCAACGGAGAAAGCCCTCGAGGGGCATGAACGTGCCGTGGACCGGCGCACACAAGCCGAGACTGACCTGGAGACGGCCAGAACCAAGCTTTCCGAGGCGCAGGAGAAGCTCGCGGCGGCAGTCACTGTCCGCGAAACCGCCCTGGCCACGTTGAGCGATGAGCTGCGGGTCTGGATGGTCGGCTGTGGCGAGCTGAAGTTCCCGGAACCTGAAAGCCTGCTGGCCGTCTTGGAGTCGGAGCCGGCCGTGCTGGCGGCCGTCGACGCCGCTGTGACACCGGTTCTGGAGGACATCACCCGCCAGGAGACGACGGCCGACGCGGCGCTCGCCACGACTCGGCGCGAGCGCGACAAGCTGGTCGAAGCTCTCGAGCGGCTTCGCACGGAGCAGGACGTGCCACCGGGTGTACCCCTGACGCGGACGACCGACCGCGCCACCATGGCCGGCGCGCCGTTGTGGCGCCTTGTCGACTTTGCTGACGCGACGCCTTCACGCACGGCTGCCGGGGTCGAGGCCGCGCTCGAAGCCAGCGGGCTGCTGGACGCATGGATCGGGCCGCGCGGTGAGGTAGCCGGCCACGACGTCTTCGCGGACCCGGACGCGTTGCCGGCGGCTTCCGGGCGGTCACTCGGCGATGTCCTGGTCGCCGAACGCGACGGTGGTGTCGAGCCCGCGGTCGTCGAACGGCTGCTGAGGTCGATCGCCTTCGGTGACGAACTGCCCGTGGACGCGTCCGCGGCAATCGGTGCCGACGGCTCGTGGCGGCTGGGCTCCCTCAGTGGAAGCTGGGAGAAGGAGCACGCTTCCTACGTCGGCACACTCGCACGTCAACGCGCTCGGCAACGTCGTATCGACGAACTGACGACCTCGGTCGCGGAACACAACGCCATCTTGGCCTCCCTCGGCGAAGAACTGACTGCGCTGCGGACGCGCCGGGAAGTGATCGCACACGAACGGGCCGCCCGCCCCGGCCATGCCGAGGTGAACGTCGCGACCGAAACCGTGGTGCGACTCGAGTCGCAGCGTGCGGTGGCCGAGCAGTACGTCCGTGATCGAGTCGGCGATGTCACCGTGCGGGACCGGGAAGTGGCTCAGGCGCTCCACGAGCTGACCCGCATCGCCGCGGAGCACGGCGTTCCGACCGAGCGGACCGGTCTGGCGACCCTGGCCACGGCCGTTGGCTCATTCCACGACCGGGCCGAAGGCTGGCTGCAAGCGCACGGTGAGCTGGTCCGGTTCCGGCAGGTCGCCGACTCGGCGACCGAGCAGGCCCGGCGTTCGGCAGAGATCGCAACCGAGCGTGAGGAGGAAGCGGCGCAAGCAGCTTCCGAACACGAGCGGCTGGCCGCCACGCTCGAAGCGGTCGACAGCACTTTCGGCGTCGATTACCGCGAAGTCCTGGCGGAAATCGACGGCCTGCGAACGAAAGAAGAACGGCTGCACAAGGAGGAGCGCTCGGCCAGGCGCCTGGTCAATCAGCTCGCCGAGGAACTCGGCGGGCTGAAGGTGCAGCGCGAAACCGATGCCAAAGCCCACACGCTGGCCGGCACCCATCGCGACGCCACGGCGCACCGATTCCGGCGGCTCGCAACCGGTGTGTTCCCCGCGGACAGCGGGATCGACCTGGCCGCGTTCGACGCAACTCTTTCCGCATCAGAGGGCGTTCGTGCCGCGTTGGAAGCCGCCCGCCTGGTCGCGGCGGCCTGGCCGGCCGTCCCCCACTCGCCAGCGAACATCGGTGATGCGTTGCACCGGCTCGCCGAGTCCGTGCACTCCTGTCGCGAAACCTTGAAGTCGCGAGCGGACCTCGACCTCGAGACGGACGACGACGTGCAGGTCTTCACCGCGGTCGTGGACGGTGTCCGCATCGGTGCCACGGAGCTGTTGAACATCCTCCGGACGGAAGCCGATCAGAGCCGTGACGAGATCACCGAACGCGAGCGGCAGCTCTTCGACCAGACCCTGACCGGGGACACCCGGCGGCACCTGGCCGCGCGGATCAGGCAGGCGAACGAGCTCGTCGACGGCATGAACGCCCGGCTGGAACGCGTGCGGACGGCTTCCAAGGTCGCGGTCCGCCTGGTGTGGCAAGTGGCACCGGACCTGCCGACCGGCACAAAAGCGGCCCGCGACCTCCTGCTCAAAGACCCGGCCGGGTTGAACGATTCGGAACGGGAGTCGCTGCACCGGTTCTTCCGGGACCGCATTGAACAGGCCAAGGCGGACGACACCGCGACGAGCTGGGAGCAGCAGCTCGCCCAAGTCTTCGACTACACGGCTTGGCACCAGTTCGTGGTCAAGGTCGACCGGGACAACGGCGAGGGCTGGAAGCTGTTGACGCGCAAGCTGCACGGTGCGCTTTCCGGTGGCGAAAAGGCGATCGCGCTCCATCTCCCTCTCTTCGCCGCTGTCGCCGCGCACTACCAGGCTGCGCCCGAGGCGCCGCGCGTCATCCTGCTCGATGAGGTGTTCGTGGGGGTCGACGGCACGAACCGAGGGCAGGTTTTCGCCCTGCTGTCGGCGCTTGACCTTGACCTCATACTGACGTCGGACCACGAATGGTGTGTCTACTCGGAGCTGAGTGGCATCGGCATCCATCAGCTGATCACCGGCTCCGACGGGGACGATGCCGTCACCACCGCTCGATTCACGTGGGACGGCTACGAGTTGCTGACGGCCGACTGATCGTCAGGGTGTCACCACCTCGAGGCCGTCCGCCACCACCACTCCGTTGTGCAGCACCGTTCGATCGCGACCTCGGTCCATCACCGCGCTGGTCGGGGTCTCGCCGTCCACCAGCACCAGGTCCGCGCGGTCGCCCACCGCCAAACCCGGGCGGTCCGAGACGCCGGACAACCGCGGCACCGAGTGGCTCATGATCGACGCCCCGCCCATCGTGGCCACCGCCAAAGCCAGCTCGATGTGCGAGTCCAGCCGAAAGCCGCGTGTGAAGGCCAGCTGCCAAGTCCGGTCCAGCAGGTCGCAATTGCCGTACGGGCTCCAATAATCGCGCTGCCCGTCCTCGCCCAAGCCCACCCGGACGCCGGCCGAAACCAAGTCCAGAAGGGACAACTGGCCAGCAGCAGAGGGCGCAACAGTAGTCATCGCGATGTCCAATGCAGCGAAGTCGTCGATGACCCGGCGACTCACCGACTCCGAGATCGACCCCAAGTCATACGCATGCGACATCGTCACCCTGCCCCGCATGTCCAACGCCCGCACCCGCTCGATCACCAGATCCGTCGAGAACAAACCCAGGTGCCCCGGCTCGTGCAGGTGGATGTCGATCTCCGCCTGGTGTTTCTCCGCCAGTGCGAACACCGCGTCCAGGTGTCCCTTGGGGTCTCGATCGAGCGTGCACGGGTCGATGCCGCCGATCACCGTTGCGCCCGAACGCATTGCCGCGTCCAGCACGTCGTACGTGCCTGGCTCGCGAAGGATTCCCGCCTGGGCGAACGCCATCACCTGGACCTCGGCCTGAGCCGAGAACTTCTCCCGCGCCGCCAAGACCGCTTCCAGCTTTTCCAGACCACAGTCCAGGTCCACCTGGGCGTAACTGCGTACCCGGGTTGTCCCGTGGGCGATCATCCGGGACAGGGTGTCCGCCACTCGGGTAACCAAAGGCACCTCCGCGGACCGCCAGTTGGCGCGGTCGTTCTCCATCATCGCCACCACCCCCGGACCGCCCGTGTGGGGGCGGAACGGGAGGCCGATGCGCGTCGAATCGAGATGCACGTGGACGTCGCTGAACGCTGGGAACAGCAGGCGACCGCGGCCGTCGAGCGAAGGAGCAGCAGAAGGTGAATGCGGCCGGATCGAAGCGATTCGAGAACCGTCCAGCACCACATCGCTGCGGGGGCCGCCCCAGGGGCGGACGTCGCTGATCAACACCGGTGACACGTTACTTGCCCAGCGCGTCCACGCCGACCTGGGCGAACGACTCGTCCTGGGCCCCCGACGGCGCGCCCGCCACACCCACCGCCGCGATCGGGGTCGAACCGGCCGCGAACGGCACCGCGCCGGCCAGGAACAGCGTGCCGTCGATGTCCTTCAGGGTCGGGTTCTGCTGGAGGCGGCCCACCAGCTCCGACGTCTTCGCGTTCCACGACACCGCCGTGAACGCCTTCTGCTCCGCCGAGCTGTACGACTGCGGCCCGGCGCCGTCGCCGCGCAGGGTCACCACCGTGTTTCCGTCGCGGTCCACCACCGCCACCGACACGTGCTGGCCCGCCTTCGTCGCCGCGTCCAGGGCCGCGGACGCCGCCTTCTGCGCGGCGGCGATCGACAGGTGCGACGTCTGCACGAGGCGGCCGGACGAAGCGGCGGCCGGGACGGCGACCGCCGTGACCGCGGCGAGGCCGGCGATCGCGGCGGCGATGCGGGTGCGGGTCGAGATCATGTGAGACTCCTCAAGACGGGGTTGGCTGACTCAAGCTTCATCCCGCCGCGGGGCCGATCCGGTCGTCGTCCCGGCGGACAACCGGGTCATCCGATCGGCTGATGCGCGGCGCCGGAGCCCCGTCGACGCTGGTCAGAGAGCGGAAGGAGCAAGCATGGACGACGCGCGATGGCTGGCCGCCGTCATGCACTCGGCCTTCTTCCTGCTCGTGCTCGGCTCCGCCGTCCGGTACCTGACGCGCCACGAAAGCACGCTCTGGGTGATCGGGCTGACCGCGGCCCTCGTCGTCGCCTACGGCGTGAGCATCAAGATCAGAAAGCTGCTCTGGCTCGTCCTGGCCCTCTGGGTGGTCCTGGTCCTGCTCGCCCCCAGCTTCGCCTGGTCGGCGATCCCGCTGTTCGTCACCGGCCTGCGCACCCTGCCGACCCGCCCCGCCCTCGCCCTGGTCGCCGTCGTCACCGCGCTCGTCGTCGTCTCGCAGAACCGGCTGGCCGACGGCTTCGACCCGAACCTCACCATCGTGCCGATCGCCATCGCCGTGGTCACCGCCGCCGTCATCCTCTTCCTGCGCCGCCAGGCCGAGCGCCTGAAGGAGTCCGAGCGGCGCGCCGGCGTGCTGGCCGAGCGACACCGGGTGTCCCGGGAGATCCACGACGCGCTCGCGCAGGGTCTGTCCAGCCAGGCGATGCTCCTGCAGGCCGCCGACCAGGCCTGGGACCGGCCGGAGCTGGCGCGCGAGCACGTCAAGGCCGCGCAGCGCATCGGCGCCGGGAACCTCTCGGAAGCGCGACGGCTCGTGCAGGACCTCGCGCCCGCCGACCTCGCCGACGCCACGCTCGAAGAGGCGCTCGACGCCGTGGCCGCGAGGCAGGCCGGGCTGCCGGTGGAAGTGCGCGTCGACGGCGTGCCGAGAGCGCTGCCCGAGCGCGTCCAGTCCACTTTGGTCCGGATCGCGCAGGGCGCGCTGGCCAACGCCCTCGAGCACGCCGACGCCGGCCGCGCCGTCCTCACCCTCACCTACCTCGACGACCAGGTCGTCCTGGACGTCGCCGACGACGGCCGCGGGTTCACCGAAGCGGAACCCCGGAACGACCGCGGTCACGGCCTCCCGGCCATGCGGGTGAGGGCGACGCAGCTCGGTGGCAGGCTGACCGTCGAATCCGCGCCCGGCCAGGGCACGGTCATCTCGGCCGCGATCCCGGTGGAGGACGCCCCATGAGCTGTGACAACCGGGACTCCGTCCCGGGCCGGGGGCTCCGCCACCCGGAACCCCCGAAAAGCCACATCCGCGTGCTGGTCTGCGACGACCACGCCGTCGTGCGCGCCGGCCTGCGTGCGCTGCTGGCCGGCGCCGAAGGCATCGAGGTCGTCGCGGAAACGGCGAGCGGCGAGGAGGCCGTCGCGACCGTGGCCGCCACGGCGCCGGACGTCGTCCTGATGGACCTGCAGCTCGGCGCCGGCATCGACGGGATCGAGGCGACGCGGCGGATCCGCGGCGGCCCGGACGCGCCGCACGTCCTGGTCCTCACGACCTACGACACCGACGCCGACATCAGCCGGGCCATCGCCGCCGGCGCCACCGGCTACCTCCTGAAGGCGGGATCCGCCAACGAGCTGTACGCGGCGATCGAAGCCGCCGCGGCCGGGCGCACCGCGGTGTCACCGCCGGTCGCCGACCGGATGATGGCCCAGCTGCGCACCCCGCGGCCCGCCCTCACCAGCCGCGAGCGGGACATCCTGCGTCAGCTCGCCCAGGGCCTCGGCAACCGCGAGATCGCCCGCGCGCTGTTCATCAGCGAAGCGACGGTCAAGACCCACCTGGGCCGGATCTACGGCAAGCTCGACGTCGACACGCGGGCCGGCGCCGTGGCGGTCGCGAAGGAACAACGGCTCCTGGACTGAACGCGTGCTCGCCCAGCCCCCTGGCCTGGGCGAGCACGCGCCCGTCACGTGTGGCTGTAGCTGCGCCACTCGCCGCCTTCGACCTTCCACGAGCCGAGGGTGGGTGTCAGCCGCACGCCGACGCCCTGGCAGTTGGGGAGCTGCCAGACGATCTGTCCCTGGCTCGTCTTGTTGATCACCTTCCAGTACGGCGTTCCTCCGTCGACGTTCCGGCACGGGCCGGGGCTCACGGCGATCTGCCTGCTGGTCGCGGTGTTGTACCACGTCATGTATTCGGTGGCGGGCGAGCCGGTGCCGGCGCTGGCGGACGGCGTCGCCACACCGAGCGACGCGGCGGCCAGCGCCGCGCCGGCTGCGGCGAATCGGAGTCGGTACATTTGTTTCTCCCTTTCTTCGGTGGATGGGTCAGGCCGGGAGGACCCGGCGGACGCTGATGTACGTCCCGTTGTGGATCCGGTGCCAGCCGGCGTCGACCACGTCGGAGATCTGGTTGGGCGGCCGGCCGTTCCAGATCGCGAAGCGCCGGCCGGCCGGAACGTAGTAGCCGTCGATGTCGGTGCCGTTGCCACCGGCGGTGTGACCGGGCGCGAGGTAGCTCGCCTGCCCTGGCTTGCAGGTGGAACTGCCCCAGTTCAAGCAGATCTCCACCGGCTGGTTCACCGCGTTGTCGACCACGCCGCAACCGAACGAATCGCAGCCCCCGAGTTGCCCGGCGGACGCGGCTCCGGTGCCGAGCAAGGCCAGGGAAACGGCTCCGGCGACGATCGCGCCGATTCGGCTTCCTGAACGCATTCGACTTCCTTTCGGGTGATTTCCGGTGGACGGCGTCGGCGCGACGCCCGGGATTTCCGGGCTCAGCCGTACGGGGATCGACCGGTCATTTGCCGGCCGGTTTCGATCACAGCACGTGGTGTGTGCTCGCACCATGGGCTGATGTGTCCGGAACTGTCCGCGGACAAAGGTGACACGGCTTTAGCCTGGTCAGAAGGCATCGACCGGGGAGGGCATGATGCTTGCCGACGAGCACGACATCACAACCGCGGAAGATTTCGGGCGCCACTTGCGCCGGCTTCGGGGGTCGTTGACCCAGGCGTCCGTCGCGCGGCATTCGACGGTGGGGCACGCCTCGCTGCCTCGGCAGCGGGTGTCCTACATCGAGAACGGGCTGTTGCCCACCGCCGAGCAGCTGCGTTGCTACCTGCGGGGTTGCGGGCAGCCGGATCTGTTCGACGAGCTCGACGCGGTTCGGAGCCAGTTGACGCCGTCGATCGAGCCGTTGCCCCAGCGCGCGGCCGTCTCCGGCCGGCGGGTCGCCATCGTGGCCGCGGTCAGCGCGGTGGCCTGCCTCGCCGTCGTGATCATCGTGATGCGGGCGTCGAGTGACCCGCTCGGGCCGGCGAGCGCGGCGAAACCGTCGTCGAGTCCGGCGTGCGCACCGGGGTTCGTGTGCTTCTGGAGCGACACCGGCTTCGCGGGAACGAAGGTTCAGCTCGACCCGGACTGGGCGACCGGCAGCCACTGCGTCCGGTTGCCGTTCGCGGCCCGTTCCGTGGTCAACAACAGCCGCGAACGGCAACGCGGGTACGCCAACAGCGACTGCACGGGCGCGGCGACCGTCCTGCAGCACCTCGGCGGTGTCGAGCCCTCAGTCGACGTCAACGCCTACAAGCACTCCTGAAGCCAGGCCCGGTCACTCCGCCCACCGGGCCCCGTACGCCAGCCCCGGCATGAGGCCGCGGAAGCGCAGGTGCACCTCCCCCGCCGAGTCGATCTGGTGCGCGCGGCCGCGGTAGCCGGGGTCCGACACGTCCCGCTGGAACGCGCCGTCCAGGACCCGGACCTCCGGTGTCCCGGCGAACCGGACGCGCAGGTCGAACTGCTCGCACGGGTGGCGCGGCACGCACACCATGTGCGGCCGCAGCGCCGACGCCGGCTCGAACAGGATCGAAACCTCCCACGCCTCGCCGCGCGACAGCGGCCGGGGCAGCTCCAGCGCGTAGCCCCAGCGGTCGCTCGCCTCCATCCCGCGGTCCAGCAGCGTGCCGCCGTACAACACGGTCACCGACAGGCCGTCGCGGCCGCCCGGCAGCGACACCGCCAGGTCCAGGGTCCGGAGGCCGTCCTGGTCGGCGACGATCCGGCGGTGTTCGAGGACCACCGGCCGCGGTTGGTCGAGCACGAGCGCCACCGAAAGCGACGCCGTGTGCCAGCGGGCCTCCGGTTGCGCGGCCGACGAGGCGGGCGACGAGCCCGTCGCCAGCTCCGCCAGCAGGTCGATCGCCTCGTCGACGCGGCGGCGGACCGTGCGCGGGTCCCGGTCGACGCGCCGGGCCGCCCACAGGACGCGGTCCTGGTACAGCGGCTGGCGGGCCTCCGCCGTGATGGCGAAGGCCGCCAACGCCGCCAGGCGCAGGTCCTCCGGCAGGTGCTCCGCCAGTTCGGACAGCCGCCCGGCGACCTTCTGGCGGATCGCGACGAGCCCGTCGTCGTCCGCCACCTCGCACGCCGAACGCAGGGAGGGGCCGACGCGGTCCTCGATCCGGCCCGCGAGCAGGCCGCGTCCCTTGCGGAGGATCTTCAGCTCTTGGACCAGCTCTGCGCGCCCACTCACCGGTTCTCTCCTTCAGTGCGTTTCCATGGCCACCCCCTTCAGGACAGAGTGCGGTCGGCCGGTGGACCGGAAGTGGACAGAACGTGCATCACCGAAGCGATCAAGGCCGTGCCCATGCGGATGCCGTCGCGGCCGAGGTAGGTGCGGAACGTGCCGATGCGCCCGAGCGCGTCCTCGTCGGCGTCGCCGACGCCGAACGTCACGACCCGGGGGCGGAGCCGCCACCTCGGGTCCGTCAGCGCGGCGAACGCCGCCGGCCAGGTCACCGGGTCCGTCGGCTGGCCGTCGGACAGGAAGAACACCATCGGCCGCAGCACGCGCACCCGGTGCGTCGCCAGCAGGCGGACGTCCTCCTCGATGACGTCGCGCAGGAAGGGGAACAGCGGCCCGAAGTTGGTCCCCGCGCACGGCCCCGGCGCGGGCAGGTCGGTGACCTCCCCGGTCAGGTACAGCCCGTGCACCACGTACGGCTTGTCGCCGAACCCGACCAGGCTGCAGAGCACCCGGTCGGCGATCGACGCGTCGGCGTGCACCGCGCCGCGGAACTCGCGCAGCCCGTGGTTCAGCTCGTCGATGTGGTCGGCCATCGAAAGCGAGACGTCGCATGCCACGTAACACGGCAACACGTCGGACCCCATACCCGGTTCTCCTTCACCCCTGATTCGACCGGCGGAGTCTGGCAACCCGGCGTGTATCGAACGTGCAAGAAATGCGGATTACCGAAACTCCAACGGCCGATTGCGCGACATCAACGGAGGACAGCAAGCTGACGGCCCGGGAGGCTGCGTGGAGTTTCGGATGCTCGGCCCGCTGGAGGCGTGGCACGACGGCGCACCGGTGCAGCTGGGTGACCAGCAGCAGCGGTTCGTCCTGGTCGTGCTGCTCCTGAACGCGAACAAGCCGGTGTCGACCGCGCGCCTCACCGAGATCGTCTGGACCGGCCGGGAGACGAAACCCACCCTGGTGCGCGGCTACGTCAAGCGGCTGCGCGACGTCGGTGTCGGCATCGAGACGACGCCGACCGGCTACCTCCTGCGGATCGGCGAAGACCAGCTCGACGCCGTCCGGTTCGAGCGGCTGCGTGCCGACGCGGGCCGGACCGACGACGTGCGCCGCAAGATCGAGCTGCTGCGCGAAGCCGTCGGGCTGTGGCGCGGGCGGTTCCTCGAGGACATCGACATCGACCGCGTCGGCGGCCCGGAGGTGGCGTTCCCGGAGGAGAGCCTGCCCGACGCCGTCGGTGACCTGGCCGAGCTGGAGCTCGACGCCGGCGACCACCGGTCGGCGCGCGACCGGCTGCGGCCGCTGGTCCGGTCCGACCCGGCCGGCCAGAAGCACGCCGAGCTGCTCATGCGCGCGCTGCTCGCCGGCGGCGACCGGGTGGGCGCGTTGCGCGTGTTCCACGGCACCCGCGACGCCCTCGCCGAGCTGCGCATGGAGCCGGGCCCGGTGCTGCGCAACCTCGCCGCGCGCGCCGAACACGGCGAGCCGCCCAGCTCGCTGCCGTCGCGACCGGGTGGGTTCACCGGCCGGGCCGAAGAGCTGGCCGCGATCGAGGCGGCCGCCGCGAGCGGGGCGATCTGGATCAGCGGCGCGCCCGGTGTCGGCAAAACCGGCCTGGCGGTCGAGGCCGCCCACCGCCTGCGCGACCGGTTCCCGGACGGCCAGCTCATGGTCCGCCTCAACGGGTTCACGCCCGGGGTCGAGCAGACGAGCGTCGGCGACGCGCTGACCGAGCTGCTGGTCGAGCTCGGCGTGCCGGCCGAGCAGATCCCGGCGACCGTCGGCCGCAAGGTCACGCTCTACCAGACGACGTTGTGGGGCACGCGCACGCTGGTCGTGCTGGACAACGCCGCGTCGCCGGCGCAGATCCGGCCGCTGCTGCCGGAGGCCGACGGCTGCCTGGCCGTGGTCACCAGCCGTCGGATGGGCGACACCGGCGAGCCCGTCCGGCTTTCGCCGTTGCCACCCGAAGAAGCGGCCGAGCTGTTCCAGGCGCTGACCGACCCGCCGCGGGTGCGCGGGCGCACAGCCGAGGTCGCGCTGATCGTCAAGCGCTGCGGCTTCCTGCCGATGCCGATCCGGGTGGCGGCCGCGTTGTTCCGGCGGCACACCCGGTGGCCGCTGGAGCACCTGCTCCACCTGCTCGAGGAGAACGGGCCGTGGGGCGCCGACGACGCCGACGGCACCGCCGCGGTCCGGGTGTCCTACCAGCAGCTCGGTGAGCCGCAGCGGGCGATGTTCCGGCTGCTCGGCAGCCTGCCGGGACCGGACGTCGACGTCGTCGGCGGCGCGGCGCTGGCCGGGTGCGACGTCGCCGAGGCGCGGCTGCTGCTCGACGACCTGCACGAGGTGAGCCTGCTCGAAGAGGCCGCGCCGGAGCGGTACCAGATGCTCGACCCGCTCAAGGAGTTCGCCGGTGCCGACCCGGCGCCCAGGCAGGCGCTGGTGCGGCTGCTCGACTTCTACCTGGTGACGCTGGCGGCCGCGGTCGGCGCCGCGTACCCCTTCGACCGCGCCCAGCTGCCCGCGCTGGAGCACGCGAGCCCGGTGTCGCCGGCCTTCGCCGGCGCCGACGCGGGGCTGCGGTGGATCGTCGCCGAGCGCGACAACCTCGTGGCCGCGATCCACTACGCGGCGCGGCACGACCTGCCGGGGCACACCTGGCGGCTCGCCGTGCTGCTGTGGCGCTACTTCAACACGACCAACCAGTTCGAGGACTGGATCGGCACGCTCGAGCTCGCCTGGAAGATCGTCTCGGCAGACGCTGGGAACGACTACGGCCAGGCGCACGTCCTGCTCCGGCTGGCGACCGCGCACGACCGGCGTGGTCAGCTGACCGAAGCACTCGAGCTGGCCGCCAAGGCGTTGCCGAAGTGGCGCCGGCTCGGCGACCCGCGGGGTGAGGCGGCGACGTTGTGCGCGCTCGCCATCCCGACCATGGAGCTGGGCAAGCACGAGCAGGCGATCGCCCACCTCGAAGCCGCGCTGGCCAAGTACGAGCAGAGCGAGGACCGGCGGGGCGAGGCCCACGCGCTGAGCATGCTCGGCTACCTCAACGAGCTGCACGGAAACCTCCAGGTCGCGCTGGACCAGCATTCGGCGGCCGCGCGGATGCTCGGCGAGATCGGGCACACCCAGGGCGTCGCGCACGCGTTGAACAACCTCGGGTCCGTGCAGGAGCGGCTGGGTCTGCTCGCGGAGGCGTTGACCAGCTACACGGACGCGCACGGGCACGCCGCCGAGGTCGGCGACCGCTGCGTCGAGGCGTACGCGCTGAACAACATCGGGAACGTGCACCGGCAACGCGGGAAGTTCCCGGAAGCCGTGCGGTACCACGACAAGGCTCGTGAGGTCGCGGCCAACGTTCCGGACGCCGACCTGCGCACGCAGCTCTACCTCGACCGCGGCGCGACGGCGCTCGCCCGGGGTGTGCCTCGGGAAGCGCTCACGGCGTGCGAAGCGGCGTTGGACCTGGCCGACGGAAACGGGAACCGCGCTTACCAGGCCCGCGCGCACCGCGGTGTCGCGGAAACACTGCACGCGATGGGCGAACACGAAAACGCCGTCGCGCATTGGGTGGCCGCCGAAAACGAATTCACCGCGCTCGATTTCCCGGAGGCCCTCGAAGTGCGCGCCGAACGCGCCGCGTTCGACTGCGCCTGCGGTTCGGGCCGGCCGTGACCGGTGCCCGGCCGGCCCGGTGCACTCAGCCGTGCCAGGGGTTGCCGTCGGTGCCCGCCGGGGGCGGGGTGGTGGTCGTGACCGGCGGCGGGGTGCCGCCGTCGCCGTCCGCGGACGCCGTGGCGGAGCCGAGCAGCGGCGCCGCGGCGATGATGCAGAGCGCGAGGAGGGGGCCACCGAACTTGGCCAGCTTCTTGGACATGACGAATCCTCCGATGGAAAGTGATTGATCAGGGAATTCGCGGTATTTCCGCGCCCTGCAACCAGGATTCGTCATGCGTGGCGGGCGAACAATGAGGTGACCGTTTCCCGAAAGGGAGTCAACGGGAAACGCACGAAGGCCGCGTTTCCCCCTCGGAAACGCGGCCTTCGCGTCAGCGGCCGTCGCGGGCCCGGTCGAGGACTTCCTCGAGCCGCAACGGGCTGGGTGGGTGGTGACTCAGGCACAGCGGCGCCCGCATCGGCCGGAACCCGAAGGTCTCGCCGGTGACGTAGAACTGCCCGCGTTCCAGCCGCGAGATGTCCCCGACGGTGCTGCCCTTGGCCCTGGCCATCTCGTTGGCGGCGGCGACCTGCGCCGGGCTGTTGAGCCGGCCGAAGAACTGCGTGGTCGCGTTGCCGGTGATCTGGTTGTGCAGGCCCTTGGGCGCCTGCGTCGCGAGGAGCAGGCCGAGCCCGTACTTGCGGGCCTGGGAGGCGAGCATGATGGTGCTGTGGGTGCTGGCGGTCCCGGCCCCGGACGGCGCGATCGTCTGGGCTTCGTCCATGACGAACAGGCCGCCGAGCGGCCGGTCGGCTGCCGGGTGGCGCTTGATCCAGGCGAACACTTCCAGTTGTAGCTGGCTGACGAAGCCCTGCCGCTGTTCTTCCGAGGGCAGCCCGATGAAGCTGACCACGGAGATCCGCGCCCGTTTACCGGGCGAGGGCGTCAGCAGCACGGCGGGATCGGCGGGTTCACCCGCCCCGCCGAGCAGCGGATCGTTGACCATGGCGGCTCTGAGCGTCTCGGCCAGATCGGCGGCGGTTTTGGTGCCGGTGGCCAGTTTGCTGACGCCGACGGGCAGGTCGGCCAGGACGTCGACGAACTCGGAGAGGCTGCGGGAATCCTTTCTCGCGTAGTGCATCAGGGCTTCTCTGAGGACGGCTTTTCCCCTTTGGGCACCCTTGGCTGCGCCGGTCAGCCTGGCGTGCGGAATCAGGCGTGCCACGGCCGCTTCGATGGCCGCGGCGAACTCGTCTTCGTCGTCTCTCACTCCGGAGAAGTCCGGGAGGGGGTGGAAGCTGAGCGGTCTTCCGGCTGCTCGGCCCGGGGTCCAGACGACTACTTCGGTGTGCTCCAGGTAGTCGGTTGCGCTTTCGGCGTCTCCTGGGCGCCAGTCTGTGGGAGGTTCGGGCCAGGGGTCGCCGAGTCTCGCCAGGTCGTTGTTCGGGTCGAGGACGATGGCGGAGACACCGTGGAGAGCGCATTCTTCGATGATCCGGCGGAGGAGGACCGTCTTTCCGGTGCCGGAGCCGGCGAAGATGACCGCGTGCTTGCGGAGGGACTCCAGTTCGATGGAGATTTCGCCGGTTGTGCCCAGGGTGATCGTGTTGGGCTTCGGGGGTTCGGGTTTCGCCTCGGGTTCCGGCGGGGGGCGGGTTTCCCGCTGGTTGCTCCGGGACTGCCCCGGATCGGGGAGGATCTTCCGGAGCAGGCCGGTCTTGCTCGCCGGCTTCCGGGCGACCAGCCAGTTCAGCAGCTCGTAGCTCTGGTTGGTGAGCAGCTGGCTGAGGGCCCACAAGGTCCGGATGTCGTCCTTGCCCATCTCGACGCGCTGGCTGCCGGCCCTGGGCAGGACGCGGATCGCGTCCTTGGTCTTGCCGCCGTCCCAGCCCTTCGCGCCGTGGTGGATGAGCACCAGGTGCCGGTCGCGCACGCCCTCGCGGATACCCGCGGCGTCGATCGCGTTCCGCACCCGCCGCAGCACCCGGTTGCCGTGCTGGGGCGCGAAAGCCCGGAACATCCAGCGTTCCTTGACGTCGCCTTCTTCGCTCAGCACTCGCAGAAGGCCGGCGTGCAGGTCCTTCATCCCGTTCGCGGGCGGTTCGGTCTCCCACGACTTGTCGTCGTTGCCGAACTCGGTGATCCACGACCGCAGCCCCGCCTGCAGGAGGTCCGGCATGACGTTGTCTTCGGTGTGGTAGCTGAGGATCGCGGTCAAGTCGGCCTGCTTGCGCAGTTCCGCGAACTGCCGGTCGAACTCGGCGTAGTAACGCGGTTCCGGCCCGGTCCGTGCCGGCAGCTCGACCGGCTCGGCCGGTTCTTCGTCGAACGAAGACAACTCGCGGACCTTGCCGTACAAGCACGCTTCGGCGTGTTCCTGAACTCGCCGGAGCAGCTGCCGCGGCGTGTAGCCGCTCCACGAGTCGCCGAACGCCTGCGTCGCCACGGGCCACGCGGAGTGCGGCGGCGTGAACCCGATCCGTGTGTAGACCACGCTCAGCCACTTCTCCACCAGTGCCCGGCCGAGTTCCGGGTCGACGATGGCACCCAGGACCGGGGTCTCGGTGAACCGGTCGTCGAACGAGTCGGGCGCCACCTTTTGCAGCCGCATCCACGTGACGGGCAGGCACGCCACAATGGACAATGTTCGCCGGGTCGTCTCCCGGAGCTGCATCAGGCCATCGGCGATGACCGCGAGCTCGGTGTTGGTGGGCTCGTCGACGGTACGGGCGATCAACGAGTCCAGCTGGTCGATCGCGGCGACGCTCGGCCCCGTCAGCGCGAGCACCCGGGAGATCTCGACGACGAGCTCGCGCTGCGGTTTCGGATCCGCGGGCAGCCCCCACGCCTTGCGGGACTTCTTCCGGTCCTCCTCTGCCGTTCCAGAAAGGTAGTCCTTGCCGGTCGTGATCTGGTCCGCGTCGGCCGCCGCGTACAGCACGAGCGCGCGGAGGGTGTCGGCGCATTCGACGGCCACCTGAGCGTCGACTCGCCGCACCGCGCCGAGGAAGCCGTTGAGGTCCTCGACGGTGAGCGGCGCGTCGCCGAGCACCACCTTGGCCAGCGGCTCGGGCACCTTCGCCTTCTCGCACAACCGCTGCAGCAGCTTGGCCAGCTGGAGCTCGCCGTCGTCATCCGGGCGCCACAGCTCGCTGCGCATGGCGCGCAGGACGTCGTCCCAGAACGCGTCCCCGGTGGTGAGGTCGATGAGGAAGAAGTAGCCGTCCTCCTGCTGGACGGCCTGCCGGACCCGGCCCAGCAGGTGCGTTTTGCCGACGCCCTTCTGCCCTTGCAGGGTGAGGCCGATCGGACTCGGGCCCCGGCTGCTCTTCGCGTCCTGGATGCTCGCGCGGATCCGGTTGCCGGCCCTGGTGTGCAGACCGTCCACATGGGACGGCGAGATGCCCCAGACGTCGTCCGGCGTTTCAGCGGAGTTGAACCTGACCGCGGCGAGCGCTTGCCGCTCCTGCTCCTCGGTCATGATTCCTCGATCAACACGAGATGCTTGTCCTCCTTGCCGATCCGGATCGCCGCGGCGTGGTCCGCATCGGTGAGGCCCTTGCGGTCGGAGTCCGGGGACAGGTGCACGAGCTCGGTCTTCACCATCCGCAGGAGGGTCTGGTCGACCTCCTCCTTCCCGGCGCCGTTGAGTTCGGGGCGGAGCCGGGCCAGGCGGATCCATTCTTGCGGCCGGGACGAGAGCTCCTGGTAGACCCGGCGGATCAGGTCTTCGAGCTCGACCGGCTCGACGGGAGGCTCCGACGGACCGAGCACGTCGACGAGCCGGACCTTCCGCTCACGTGCGTTGCGCACGTAGAGCCTCAGCACGTCGAACAGGATCCGGACCAGGCCGCTGGACCGCGGTGGAGTCTCGATGTCGGCGACCATCTGCTCACACCAGTCCTTCCCGGCCGGTGTGATCTTGTGGAAGAGCCGGTTGCTCACCTTCGTGGTTTCGAGCAGCTCCGCCTTGTTCAGCTTGGCGCGGCCGGCCGGGCTGAGGTCGACCCCGTGGTCCTTCCTCAGGACCGCGTTGGCCATCTCCCCGCCGTTCAACATCAGGACGAGCAGCGTCGCTCGCTCCGGAATTCCGTACTTCTGCGGCATTCCCACTCCTCACTTGGTCGAGACTTCGGTGCGACGGTCGATCCGGGCGAGCAGCTCGCCGATCCGGGGGCGGAGGCCTTCCGGGGCCGGGCAGTGGCTGCCGTTCGCGCGGACGTGGTTCAGCTGCTCCAGGTCCACCGTCAAGTCCTTGAGCAAAGCCATGTCGCCGTGGTCCAGCGCCGTCGTCATGTCGGTGACGGTCTGCTCGATGAGCGCCCAGCGGCCGATGTGGGTCACATTGGCGGGCACCGCGCGGAGAGCCGCGCCCGCGTCCTGGAGCGCGGCCCGTTCCGAATCGGCGCGGCCGGACGGCGCCTTCTTCATGATTTCGTACAGCTCGCGCGCCACCTGGCGCGGCCGGGTGTGTGCGTCCAGCTTGAAGAGCCGCAGGTTGCGCAGGAACGTCGGCAGCTGCTCCGGGTAGGTCCGGCGGGTGAGCACGCAGAACAGCCGGCGGTCGCTGTCCGCGTCCAGTGCGTGCCGCAGGAAACGCTCCGCCTCGGTCGCCTGCCAGCGGCTCACCTCACCGTCCACCACCAGGCAGAGGTGCTTGGCCGGGTCGCCGGTCAGCTCCAGGAATTCCGGGTCACCGGACAGTGACCGGTCCACCTGCAGACCCTGCGCGGCCAGTTCCCGGATGAGCTCGGTCGCGGCGAGTGGTTCCGGCCGCGCGATCGACACCAGCAGGTCCAGGTTGTACGACCGCCGTTGCGTGCGGGCCGCGGCCACGTACGCGTCCCGGTTGTCCGCGAGCAGGTCCGTGCGGTCGAACTGCTGCGCGACCACCGCGGCGACCGTCTCCAGCGCGAACGAGATCTGGTCCGAGGACGGAGTTCGCTCCTCGAGCACGGGCAGCTGTTCGCCGAAGCTCCAGTACGACACGTACGGCACGGTCAAGTGCCGCAGCATCAGGTCCTGCGTCACGCTCTTCGCGAGCCAGTTCCGGAACAACGGCGCCGTCGCCTCGGCGCACAGCTGCTGCCACGCCTCGGCCCGCTCGTACTCCACGCGGTTGTCCAGCCGGGACAGGACCGGGAGCACGAGGTGCGGCGGGCGGTCGTAGGGCATCCGGTCGCGGGCGTCGTTGGCGCGCCGCGCGATGTCGACGACGCCTTCGACGCTCTGCCGGTTCGCGGTGAACAGGACGACCAGCTGGTCGGGCAGGTGCGCGGTGCAGATGCCGCCGATGTCCGAGATCCCCGTCCGGCTGTCGATCAGCACGAAGTCGTAGTTCTCGGTCCACTCCGCGCGGCACCGTTCGAGGAACCCGGCGAACCCGCGCTGGTAGAGGTCTTCCCAGTCGATTCCCTGGACCCGGCCGGTGTAGTCGCTGTCGTCGCGGCCGGCGGCCAGCAGGGCGACCACCCCGTCCTCGAGCTCCAGCCGGAGCGCGTGGTCGGCGGGCCGTTCGGCGCCGGCGAGGAAGTCGTGGGCGAGGTCGACCACGCCGCCCTTGGGCGACTTGGGCAACAGCTTGCCGAAGTAGTGGTGCAGGCCGGGTGCTTCCAGGTCCCAGTCGATCGTGAGGACCCGGAAACCCCAGCGGGCCAGCAGCAGCGCGACGTTGGCGAGCGTGAAACTCCGCCCGACGCCACCCTTGTAGGAGTAGAACGTCACCACGGTCCCGTTCATCGGCCGAACCTCGGAATCGACGGCTGCGGCAGCAGCAGCGGCTCGGGCACCTCGATGACCGGCCAGTCCGGCTGCCAGTCGGGCACCTGCCTCACGAGTTCGACGACGTCACGGGCGACATCGGCCACTCTCTGGTGGAACAGGAGCCAGTCTCGGCTTTCCTGGAAGACCTTGTCCGGGAGGGCCAGCTCCTTGAAGTTCCACCAGGCGCGCTGCAATCCCTCCTCGTCGGGGAAGTTCTCCGAGTCCGAATAGAGCAGGGGGTAGATCAAGCCCTGCGGGCATTGCGGACTTGCCAGGCCGAGCAGCCTCTCCCGGGCGCGCATGCTCCGCCACTCGGCGAGGCACCACGGCGACTGGAAGTACGGCGGCGAGAGCACCGCGATCATGATCTTGCTGTGCCGCAACGCCTTCTGCAGCTCCGCCGGCCAGTGCACACCGCGGTCCATGCCCTTGTCGAGGAACACCCGGGGCGCCGGCGCGACCTGGTCGTGCAGGCAGTCCAGGAACTTCTGGAAGAAGTTGTTGAGCAGCCACTTCGGTGCGCTGCCGACGCTGCTGTAGCTGATGAACACGTCGTACTCGTATCCCGGCACGCGGTCGATGATAGGCACGGCGAATGGTCGTACAACAGGACGAAAAAGTGGCCAGAACCGCCGGAATGACCAAAAAACTGATAAAAAGAGGACAGTTGATCTAGCGCGCGGAAACCGCCACGATGAGCCCGCCGGCCGCGAGGAGTGCGGCCGCCGACACGAGGGTGGTCGTCAAGCCGGTCGACGTCAGCAGTGCTCCCAAGATCGCCACGCCCAGGGCCGCGCCCGTCTGGCGGGACGCGTTCAACGCGCCGCCCGCCGTGCCCGCCAGCTCGGCCGGCGTCGCGCCCACTACCGCCGTCAGCAGGGATGGAATTGCCAGTGATACTCCAAAACCCAGCAGTGCCAACCCGACCGGCGACGTGGCGGACAAAGTGCCGACGCACATCAAGGCGAACCCCGACACCGCCGGGATTCCGGGGCCGATCCGGGCCACCAAGCGGCCCGTGAAGATCGGGTTGAACGCCGTCGGGATGGTCAAGGGCAGGAAGGCCAAGCCTGTTGACGAAGGTGAGTATCCGCGGGACCCCTGGAAGTACAACGACAGGACGAACAGGACTCCCGACAGTCCGAAGTTCACGATCGCGCCCGCCGCGAGGCCACCGGTGAACCGGCGGCTCGTGAACAACCGTGATGGGAGCATTGCGTCCGGGCGGCGTTGGGAGATCACGAAAACCACCGCGGCCGCAGTCGACAGCAGTAAGAGCCAGTAGGCGTGCTCTACCAGGGCGTACGTCAGTGTCGACAAAGCGATCACCGCTGACGCCTGGCCCAGGATGTCCGTGCGGCCCGGCTTGGACGGGGTGAAAGGTGCGGAGCGAGACAAAAAGAGCGCCACCAGAGCCACCGGGACATTCACCACGAAGATCGACCGCCAGCCGAACGTCTCCGTCAGTACGCCGCCCAGCAGTGGGCCTGCCACCAGGCCCGTTCCGCTCAACGCCGCCCACACCCCCATTGCTTTCGCGCGTGCCGCCGGGGCCGGGTACGCCGCCGCGATCAGGGACAGCGATGACGGGACCAGCAGTGCTCCCGCGACGCCGAGTAGTGCTCGGAGGGCGATCAGTGACGGCACCGAGAACGACAGTGCCGAGAAGAGGGACAGTGCGCCGAACGAGATGAGGCCCGTGAAGAACGTCCGGCGGGCGCCGAAGCGGTCGGACCATGCTCCCGCCGTCAGCAGGAATGCCGCGAACGTCAACGTGTAGCCGTTCGCTATCCATTGCTGGTCCGGCAAGTCCGGTGACAACGCCGGGAGCGCCACCGTCACGATCGTCGTGTCCAGCATGACCAGGAAGTAGCCCAACGAGAGGCCGATGAGGAGTCTTGCCACACCGCAAGCCTGGACACTCCGTGACACCGGCGGAAGCAGGGAGTTACGATGGCAGGTATCGGGAACGCCGATGGGGGGCCTCATGGAACTGCGCCACCTGCGCACCTTCCGCGTCGTCGCGCGGACGCTCAACTTCACCCACGCCGCCGCCGAGCTGCACTACGCGCAGTCCAGTGTCACCGAACAAATCCAGGCCCTCGAAGCCGAACTCGGCGCGAAACTCTTCGACCGGGCGCGACGGCTGCGGCTCACCGCCGCCGGGACGCGGCTGATCACCTACGCCGACCAGGTTCTCGACCTCGTCGAGGAAGCCAAGGCCGCCGTCGACGAAGAACGCGGTGAGCCCGACGGTGAGCTGACCATCGGTGCGCTGGAAACCCTTTGCACGCACTGGGTTCCGCCGGTTCTCGGTGCCTACCGGGCGAAGTGGCCGCGGGTTCGGCTGACCGTCAAAGAAGGCGGGCGGGGCGAGCTTTACCACGCCGTCAGATCGTCCGAAATGGACGTTTGCTTCACCTTCGGTGCCGCGCCGGACGATCTCGCCAGCCGGAAACTCGGTGAAGTGCCGCTGGTCGTCATCGTGCCGACGGGGCATCCGCTGGCGGGCAACACAATGGTCAAGCCCGACCAGCTGCGTGGAGTCGGATTTCTCGCCACGCCGAAAGGGTGTGGCTTCCGGGAAATGCTGGACCGGCTCGACGGCCCCGTCGTCGAGACCGAGGTCGGCAGCCTCGCCGCGCTCGGGCGGTGCGTGGCCGCCGGGATGGGGTGCGGGATCGTGCCCGCCATGGTCGACCACCCCGGCGCCGTCGCCGTCCCGCTCGACGGCGAGACCGCCGACGTCACCCTCACCTGGCGGCGGCGCGACGAACGCACACCGAACGTCGCCGCGCTGCTCGCCACCGCTCAGGCGTTGTCCAGCAACGACATGCACTCCTCCGGGAGGTCCAAAGTGAACGCCGGGGCGATCGACTCGTAGTGCTCCCACGTGCGCGGGCCGATCAACGGGATCACCCCGCGACGCAGCAGCCACGCCAGCGCGACCTGGTTGCCCGAACACCCCAGCGAAGCCGCCACTTTGGACACCGCCGCCAAGCGGGACTCCGAGTCCGGTCCCGCGTACGCGCGCCAGATCTGCGTCGACTCGCGGTAGCCCGGATCGTCGTAGATCCCGCGCAGCAGCGACGAATACGCCGCCAGGGAGACGTCCGGGTGCGCGGCCAGCCAGTCCAGCAGCTCGCCGCCCGCGATCGACGGGACGTCGGCGCCCGTGGGGCGCAGGTACGAGTGCTGCACCTGGACCGCCACCGGCGACGCCCAGCCCCGGGCCAAGGCCAGCGACCGGATCCGGTCCAGGCGCCAGGTCCGGACGTTGCTCCAGCCGATGTAACGCACCTTGCCCGACCGCACCAGTCCGTCCAAAGCGGACAGTGTCTCCTCGAGTGGCTCGCGGCGGAGGTCCACGTGCACGTAGTACAGGTCGATGTGGTCGGTGCCGAGACGTCGCAGGCTTTCCTCCGCCGCCCGCTCGATCACCGCCGCGCCCGCCCCTTCGTAAGTGCGCTCCCGGGCTTCCCAGTCCGTCGTGCCGTCCGGGCGCGCGGCGGCGCGGGCCGCCGGCAGGTCGAGCGGCTGCGCCGACACCTTCGTCGCCAGGAACACCCGATCCCGGCGGCCGCGCAGCAGTTTCCCCAGCATGGACTCGCTTTCGCCGCCGCTGAACGACGGTCCCGCCCACCACGCGTAGCAGTTCGCCGTGTCCAGGAAGTCGCCGCCCGCGTCGAGGTACGCGTCCAGGATGCGAGCCGACGTCGGCTCGTCGGTCGACGTGCCCATCGTCATGCAGCCCAGCGACACCTGGCTGACGTGCTGACCGGTCCGGCCCAGTTCCACCTTCTTCATGCCCACGAACCTAAGAGAGAATCGGTCCGGTACTACAGTCCAATCCTGTGGCCGGATCACAGACCAATTGGGGCGTCCTGCTGGAACTGAGCGGGCCTGGGCCGAAACACGCCCAGCTCGCGCGTGCCCTGCGCACGGCGATCCGCGGGCTCGAAGACGGCGCCGCCGTGCCGCCGAGCCGTCAGCTCGCCGCCGACCTCGGGTGCTCGCGGTGGGTCGTCACGCAGGCCTACGCCCAGCTCGTCGCCGAGGGGTACCTCGACGGGCGCACCGGCTCCGCCACCCGGGTCCGGCGGGTCGGCAGCGCCGCCGAGCCGAAGCCGCCGGTGCCGGTCAAACAACCGCGCCACGACCTCGCGCCCGGACTGCCCGACCTGCGGCACTTCCCCCGGCAGCGGTGGGCGGACGCGGTGCGCGGGGTGCTCGCCACCGCGCCCCACACCGACCTGGGGCTTCCCGGCAAAGCCGGCCACCCGCGGCTGCGCGCGACCCTCGCCGGCTACCTGCGGCGGGTCCGCGGCGCCGAAACTGACGACGTCGTGGTCTGCGGCGGGGTCACCGACGGCGTGACCCGGGTCTGCCGGGCCCTCCGGGAAAAGGGCATCACGCGCCTCGCCGTCGAAGACCCCGGCTGGACGCGGTTGTGGCGTGCGGCCGAAAGCACCGGGATGGGCATCGACCCGGTGCCGGTCGACGACGAAGGCATCGACGTCGGCCGCATCCCGCGCGGCACCCGGGCCGTGCTCGTCACGCCCGCGCACCAGTTCCCCACCGGCACCGTGCTCTCGCCCCGACGGCGGGCCGGCCTGGTGGCCTGGGTGCGGGACGTCGACGGACTCGTCCTCGAAGACGACTACGACGCCGAGTTCCGCTACGACCGGCGGCCCGTCGGCACCGTCCAGGGCACCGATCCGGGGCGGGTCGCGCTCTTCGGCAGCGTCAGCAAGACGCTCAGCCCGGCGCTCGGCCTCGGCTGGGTCGCGCTCCCTCCACAGTGGACACTGTCGGGCCACGCGCCGCCCGTGGTCGACCAGCTCGCGCTCGCCGCGTTCGTCGAGAGCGGTGGCTACGACCGGCACCTGCGGGCCGCGCGGCTGCGCTACCGCGCCCGGCGCGACCGGCTCGTCGACGCGCTCGGTCCCGCCCGGCTCTCCGGCGCCGCGGCCGGGCTGCACCTCGTCCTGCACCTCGACCGGGACGCCGCCGAGGTGAAAAGAAGCGCGGGCGAGAAGGGCGTCAAAGTCGCCGATCTCGACGACTACCGGAGCGCGCCCGGCGCCCCCGCGCTCGTCCTCGGCTACGGCAACCTCGCCGACAACGCTGTCGAGACCGCGGCCCGGTTACTGCGCGAAGCCGCCGGCTGAGGTCTTCTCAAACGCCCATCGAGGTGGAAAGCTGCTGTCCGAACCGAGGGCCTGACCAAAGGTCCACTTCTGACAACGTTGTCATCTCCTGGGAGGTGCGCCCATGTGGTCGCAGAGCAGACGGTTGGCCGCCGCGGTGGCCGCGGGGGTGGTGGTCGCCGGCCTGACGCCCGCCGTCGCGCAGGCCGCGCCCGCGCCGGTGGATCCGGTGGGCCTGGTCAACCCGTTCGTCGGCACGCAGAACTTCGGCAACACGTTCCCCGGCGCGAGCGCGCCCTTCGGCATGGTGCAGGTCAGCCCGGACACCGGCGGGCAGGGCGGCTACGACTACCTGCAGAACGCGATCTACGGCTTCAGCCAGACGCACCTGTCCGGCGTCGGCTGCGGTGTCATGGGCGAGCTGCCGATCATGCCGACGACCGGCGCCGTCGACAACGTTGACAAGAACGCCTACAAGTCGGAGTACAGCCACGACGACGAGCACGCCGAGCCGGGCTACTACCGCGTCGGGCTCAAGAAGTACGGCGTGAACGCGGAGCTGACGGCGACGGCGCGCACCGGCTGGCAGCGCTACACCTTCCCCTCGACCGGGCAGGCGAACGTCCTGTTCAACACCGGTCAGGCCAACCAGTCCGTCAAGGACTCCGAGATCCACGTCGTCGGCGACCGGACCCTCGAAGGCCGTGTCAAGGCCGGCGGGTTCTGCGCCGGCCACGACGAGCACACCGTCTACTTCACCGCGACCTTCGACCGGCCGTTCAGCTCGTTTGGCACCTGGCGCGACTCGACGCGCACCCCGGGCAGCCGCGACGCCGCGGGCACCGGCGGCAACGGCGCCTGGGCGAGCTTCGACGCGAGCACCGACCACGACGTCGTGCTGAAGGTCGGCCTGTCCTACACGGGTCTCGACGGCGCGCGGAAGAACCTCGCGGCGGAAACGAAGGACTTCGACTTCGACGCCACGAAGGCCGCCCTGCACCAGCAGTGGGCCGACAAGCTGGGCGCGATCAAGATCGGCGGCGGCACGACCGAGCGGCAGACGGCGTTCTACACCGCGCTCTACCACGCGCAGCTGCACCCGAACCTGGCCGGCGACACCGACGGCGCGTACACCGGCTTCGACGGCAAGGTGCACACCGCGAGCGGTTACACGCCGTACCAGAACTTCTCGCTCTGGGACACCTACCGCCCGCAGAACCAGCTCCTCGAAATGCTCGAACCGCAGGTCGCACGGGACGTCGCGTTGTCGGTCGTGGCCATCGGCCGTGACGGCGGGTGGCTGCCGCGGTGGGCGCTGGCCGAGAGCGAAACCAACATCATGACCGGCGACCCGGTGACGCCGTTCCTCGTGGAAGCGTGGTCGAAGGGCCTCCTCGCCGGGCACGAAGAAGAGGCGTACGCGCTGCTCAAGAAGAACGCGACGAGCACACCGCCCGCCGACTCGCCGTACAACGGGCGCTCCGGCGTCAACTACTACAACGACCGCGGCTACATCCCGAGCGGCCTGGAACTCGGCAAGGACTGCGCGGCCAAGGGCGGCGACAACGACTGCGAGCACCCGGCGTCGGCGACCATGGAGTACTCGGCGGCCGACGCGGCGCTGGCGTTGATGGCCGGCGGGCTCGGCCACAAGGCGGACGCGAAGATGTTCGCCGACCGCGGCCAGTGGTACCGCAATTTGTGGGACTCCTCGACGCAGCAGTTCCGCCCGCGCACGACCGAAGGCACGTTCCTCACGCCGTACAACCCGGTCGACGCCGACCACCAGTTCCACGAGGGCGGCGCCTACCAGTACCAGTGGCTCGTGCCGCAGGACCCGAGCGGGCTCGTGTCGCTGATGGGCGGCAAGAAGTCGACGGAGAAGCGGCTCGACTCCTTCTTCGCGTACGACAACTTGCTGAAGGACCCGGCGGGCACCGCGCGCAATGACTGGATCTCCAGCCCGTACGACTACTACGGCAAGGCGACCTACAACCCGAACAACGAGCCCGACCTGCTCGCGCCGTACATGTACCTGTGGGCGGGCGCGCCGGCCAAGACGGCGACCGTCGTCCGCGCGGCGATGACGTTGTTCACCACCGGCCCGGACGGCATGACCGGCAACGACGACCTCGGCACGATGTCCGCCTGGTACGTCTTCTCCTCGCTCGGGCTGTACCCGACGATGAGCGGCGCGAACTTCCTCGCGGTGTCGAGCCCGCAGTTCGAGTCGGCGACCGTCCGGATCGGACAGTACGGCCGCTCGCAGGGCGGCACGCTCACGGTGAACGCGCCGGGTGCGTCCGACGCGAACCGGTACGTCCAGAGCGTGTCGCTGAACGGCCGGAACGTCCGGGAGACGTCGCTGGACTGGTCTGCCGTGGCCCACGGCGGCGTGCTTTCGCACAAGCTGGGGTCCAAGCCGTCTTCGTGGGGTGTCGGGTCCGAGCCGCCGTCGGTGAACAAGGCCGCCGGTGACCTGCGCCGGCACGTCGATGCGTCGCTGCGGCAGACGTCGGTGGTGATCCCGGCGGGCGCGGCGCAGCAGGTGCACCTCGACTTGGACGTCCTCGCGCAGAACCCGCTGCTGCAGCCGGTGACGGTTTCGGCGACCGCGCCGGCGGGCTGGAAGGTCCGGGTTCAGCCGGTCGACCTGATCTGGTCGGGGCGGCTGCCGGTGCAGAAGACGGTGCCGATCACGGTTTCCGTGCCGGCCGGGACCGCGTTGGGCACTTACCCCGTGCAGGTCAAGGTGAGCGGGCTGGGCGCGAACGCGGTGTCCCGGTCGGCCACGGTCGAGGTCCGGACGCCGTCGGCGTGCGCTGCTTCGGGCCAGTCGTGCGCGGTCGACCTGGGCCGCGACTACAACCACGACGGCACAGCGACAGTTTCGGCGTCCACGGAGGGCAACTTCGACGGCGGCGGCTGGAGCTACGACGCCTCGCTGCTCCCGGCGGCGGGCCCGGTGACCTGGGACGGCGTCACGTACGCGGCTCCGGACGCTTCGGGGACTTCGCCCAACTTCGTGGAGGCCCGCGGGCAGTCGTTGCTGCTGCCGGCGGGGCAGCACGGCGTCTTGCGGTTGGTCGGGTCATCGCACAACGGCCCGGTGTCGACGACGCTGACCGCGCACTACACGGACGGCACGAGCGCCGACCTCGCGATGACGTTCGCCGACTGGGCCGGTTCGGGTGCGTCGGTCGTCCTCGACATGCCGCACCGCATCAAGGCGGGCAGCGGCGTCGACGGGCCGCCGGTCCGGCTGTTCGGCGTCTCGGCGGCGTTGGACAGCGGTAAGACGCTGCAGTCGGTGAGCCTGCCGAACGACCCGCGGGTCGAGATCTACGCGCTCACCCTGGCGTGATGGTCCGGTTCGCCGGGTCCGGCCCGGCGAACCGCTCCACCAGGTCAGGGAAGCCGAACACGGTGATCCGCGCGATCCCGCCCTTCCCCAGCGTCAGCACCGCGATCCCCCACGGCTCGCCCCGGTACCAGGTCACCGCGGCGGGCTGGCCGTTCGCGCGGGTCGGCGTCATGCGCCACTCGCCCGGGGCGCCCATCACCGTGCGGAGGAACGCGACGCACGTCTCGCGGCCGGCGAACCACGTCCGTGACGGCACCGGCTCGATCACCGCGTCCTCGCGCAGGATCTCTTCCAACGCCGTCAGGTCCGAGTTCATGAACGCGCTCATGTAGCGGTTCAGCAGCGAAAGCTGCTCCGGCTCGGTCAGCTCGCCGACCTCGCGGGGTGCGTCGAGGGTCGCCCGGGCGCGTTGGAGCGTGCTCTTCACCGCCGCCACCGTCGTGCCTAGCATCTCCGCGACCTCCGCCGCCGGGAACGCCAGGACCTCGCGCAGGATCAGCACCGCCCGCTGCCGAGGCGGGAGCAGCTGCAGCCCCGCGATCAGCGCCAGCCGGACACCGTCGCGGGCCAGCGCGATCTCCGCCGGGTCCGACGACGACGGCGTGATCAGCGCGTCCGGGATCGGGCGGGGCCAGGCGTCGCCCGGGTCCGCGGCGTCCAGTCCCGACGGCATCGGCCGCCGTCCCCGCTGCTCCAACGCCGTGAGGCACGCGTTGGTCGCGATCCGGTAGAGCCACGAGCGCAGCGACGCCCGGCCTTCGAAGCGGTCGTACGCCCGCCACGCGCGCAGGTACGTCTCCTGCACGACGTCTTCCGCCTCCTCAGGCGTGCCGAGCATGCGGTAGCAGTGCGCGAGCAGTTCGCGGCGATACGACTCGAAGTCCATACCCTTCCTGACCGTCGAGGAGGCGAAAAGGAATCGGCTCAGGCGCGGATTTCCGGGGACTGCGGTGGCCGGTCGAGCTTGCGGAACTCGACCCACTGGCGGCTGGCGTCGGCCCAGGTCACCTGATGCCGGGCGAAGAACTCCTGGAGCCGCTCGCGGCTCAGCTCGGCCGTCGGCGTGCCGACGAGGTAGTAGTCCATCTCGTCGCGGATCCGGTTGAGGTTGTAGCGCGTCTCCTCCATCAGCACCCAGCGCGAGCGCCAGTTGAAGAACGTCTCGAGCCCGCCGAGCACGGTGACCAGCGCGACCATCGGCAACGCGATCGACGCCCGCGCCGGGATCTCCTGGATGCCCAGCACCACGGTCGACGCCGCGGTCAGCAGCAGCGCGGCCACGCGCACCGCCGACGCGCGGCGGCGGAAGCGGCGCTTGCGGCTGTCGGCCCAGTCCATGTCGGCCGAGACCAGGTCGCGGAAGCCGAGGAGCTGATCGCGCAGCGGCCGGTCCGGGTCGCGGCCGGCGACTTCGAGGAACCCGCGTTCGGAATCGAGGGGGGACGCCATCGCGCCAGGTTGGCGGAGCCGTGGCTCCCGCGGCAAGCGTCAGGCGACGATGCGGGGTTCGGCCGCCAGCCTCGAGAGCGCCTGCGTGAGCCGCCGCGCCGCGACGTCCCACTCCTCCAGCGCGCTGCCCCGCCCCAGCGCCGCAGTCCGCAGCGAGCGGCGCAGCTCCGGGTCGGCGTACCAGCGGTGCAGCGCGTCGGCCAGCGCGAACGGGTCGTCCGGCGTGACCAGCAGGCCCGGCATCTCGCCGTCGGCGTCGACGCCCAGCGCGTCGTGGACCCCGCCGACCTCGGTGGCCAGCACCGGGATGCCGCGGGCCAGCGCCTGCGCGACGAACATGCCGGACGTCGCCGCGCGCGCCGGGATGACCAGCAGGTCGGCCGCGTTGTAGGCCTCGCCGAGGTCGACCGCGGCACCGGCGAGGGTGATGCGGCCGCCGAGGCCGAGCCGTTCGATCGACCAGCCCAGCTCGTCGACGTAGGCCCGGTCGCCCTCGAGCGAACCGGCCATGACGCACGACAGCGCGAGGTGGTCGACCTCGCCGAGCGCCTGGACCAGCACGTCCTGGCCGTTGCGGCGGGTGACGTCGCCGACGCACAGCAGCCGCGAGACGCCGTCGGCGCCCGCGGCGAGCGGCGCCGCGTCGGTGCCGGGCTTGGCGACGTAGACGCGGGCCGGGTCCAGGTCGTGGCGGTCGATCAGCAGCCGGGCGAGCCACGGGCTGGTCGCGACGACCATCCCGGCCATCCGCAGCGTCTCGCGTTCGCCCGCGTCCAGCTCCGCGGCGTGCGCCGGGTCGAGCCCCGGCTCGTCGGCCAGCGCTTGGTGCACCAGCACGGCCAGCCGCAGCCGCCGCGCGTGCGGGACGACGATCTCGGGCACGCCGGAGGCGATGACGCCGTCGAGCAGCACCACGGTCCGGTCGGGCAGCGCGGCCAGCGATCTCGCCAGGCGACGCCGGGACGCCGCGTCGGGGTCCGGCCACTCGCCGGCGATCGGCAGCTCCAGCACCGGCTGGCCGACGGCGGGCAGGTTCTGGCACATCCGCTTGTCGTAGGTGTCGCTCGCCGGCGGCACGGCGGGGAGGATGAACACCATCGGGTCGGCAGGCCTCATCGCTCAACCTCCAGCGTGGATCGACGGCGGGACGGCTCACCCGTCACACGTAGCCGGTGGCCCGGTGGTTCAGCCTTGCCCGTCGATCATCCAGGTGCCGTTCACCTGGACCATCGTGAAGGTGTCGGTCTCGGCCTTGCCGCCGTCGTAGAGGACGGTCGCGGTGACCCGGCTAGGCCCGGCTTCCTTCACGTTGGTCGCGTTCACCGACTTGAACCGGCCCCACCAGTTCGTGTACGTCTCGTACGTCTGGTGCCGCGAGGCCTTGAACTTGTCCGTGAGCAGCTTCCACGCTTCCGCCGGGTTGTTCGGGAGCAGGCTGTAGTAGGTGGAGAGCGCCTCGGCGGCGGTCTTGGCCGACGCCACGGTCGACACCGTGGGCGAGGTCGGCGGCGCGCTCGTCGGCGCCGGCGGCGAAGAGGACGACGAAGCCGGTGACGGAGTCGTCGAGGGTGTCACCGAAGCCGAGCTGGACGCCGGCGCGGACGGCGGGGCGGCGGTGTTGTCGGCCGGCGGTCTCTGCCGCACGACCAGCAGGATCGCGACGACGACCGCGACGCACAGCAGCGCCGCGCCCGCACCGACCGCGATCATGCCCTTGCGCGCGCCCGGCGACACGGCCGCGACCTCGCCGGCCGGCGGCACGGCGACGGTGGCCGGCACGGTCGGGACCGCCGACACCGCGGGGGCCTCGCTCTCCGGGACCGTCGCCGCGAGGACCGACTCGCCCGGTTCCGCGTCCGGCAGCAGCGCGCGCAGCTCCCGCTCGACCTCGTCCATCGACGGCCGCTCGGCCGGTTCGGACGCCAGCATGCGCAGCAGCAGCGGGGTCAGCCGCGCCGCCTTCTCCGGCGGCACGATCTCGCCGCTGGAGGCCTTGTAGAGCAAGGCGATCGGGTTGTCGGCCGTGCCGTACGGCGGCTGGCCTTCGACCGCGGCGTACAGCGTGGCGCCGAGTGAGAAGACGTCGGCGGCGAAGCTCGCGTCCTCGCCGCGGGCCACTTCGGGCGCGAGGAAGGCGGGCGTGCCGGCGATCTCGCCGGTGGCGGTCAGCTTGACGTCACCGATCGCGCGGGAGATGCCGAAGTCGGTGATCTTCGCCGTGCCGTCCTCGGAGACCAGGATGTTGGCCGGCTTCACGTCGCGGTGCACGATCCCCGCGCGGTGCGCGCCGGCCAGCGCCGAGCTGATCTGCACGCCGACGCGGATGGCGTCGTCGACCGTCGTCGGCTCCTCGCGGACCAGGACCGCGAAACTCTTCGACGGCAGGTATTCCATGATCAACCACGGCCGGTCCTCCTCTTCGAGGACGGCGAACACGGTGATCGCGTGGGAATGCTGCAGCCGGGCGGCGATCCGCGCTTCGCGCATCGCGCGGTTCTTCGCCTCTTCGGTGCGGTGCTCGTCGTGGTCGTGCGGCAGCAGGAGTTCCTTGATCGCCACCGTGCGGTCGAGCATTTCGTCCTGGGCGCGCCACACCGTGCCCATGGCGCCGCCACCGATCGGCTCGACCAGCCGGTACCGATCCCGGATCCGGCGACTTTCCACGAGCATCCACCATTCTCAACGTGTGCCGAGCGATCCGGCCAGCATGCCAGCATCACGGGCCGACCGGTACCAACGTAACCGAAAACCTTGTCCCGACGGGGCAATCGTGCGCGTGGCGCTGCCCACCAAGTACCCCGAAAGCTTAACGAACAACCCCGTACGCCCGATCAAGTGCGTCCACGATCTCCTTGCGCAGCCCGGCGCCGACCGCGATCGTCGACGACGAAGAGACCGTGTGCTCGCTGCCGTCGCGGTCCACGACGGCGCCGCCGGCCTCGCGCACGAGCAGCACGCCGGCCATGGTGTCCCACGGGTTGTTGGACAGGATCAGTGCGGCGTCGAGCTTTCCGTCCGCCACCCAGGCGAGGTCGATCGCCGCGGTGCCGAGCATCCGGATCTTCTGCGCCCGCGCGCCGAGGTCCGAAAGGAGCAGCAGCCGCGCGCGGTTCTTCTCTTCCGCGAGTTCTCCGATCGCGAAGTCACCGACGGCGATCATGGCGTCCCGCAGCTGCGTCGCTTCCGAAGCTCCGACACGCTCTCCGTTCGCGAAAGCACCTTCGCCGCGCGCCGCGGTGTAGGTGACCCCGAGGTACGGCAGGGCGATCGCGGCGACCGTGCTGTGCTCGCCGTCGACCAGGGCCAGGGAAATACCGCAGAGCGGAATTCCGCGGGCGAAGTTCGCCGTGCCGTCGATCGGGTCGAGCGCCCACCAGCGCCCGCCGCCGGCGCCGCTGCGGTCGCGCTCCTCGCCGAGCACGCCGATTTCCGGCGTTTCGGCGGTGAGGAACTCGCGCAGCGCGTCCTCGACCGCCGTGTCGACGTCGGTCACCAGGTCGCGATCACCTTTCGCCGAAACGGAAAAAGCCGGACGGGACCGGACGATTCCGGTCGCCTTCGCCACGGCTTCGCGCGCGACGTCGAGTAGTGCGGCATGCTCGCTCATGTCACCAACCTAGTGAAGGGACGCGCCGATGACCGAGCTGTTCCCGCTCGCCACCAGCGTCGACGAGCAGCGGCGCGGCGCGTCGGTCGCGGTGCTGCCGATCGGCAGCTTCGAGCAGCACGGCGCGCACCTGCCCCTGGCGACCGACACGATCATCGCGGCGACGCTGGCCCGCGAGCTCGCGGCCGTCCACCCCGTGCTCCACCTGCCCCCGATCACGATCTCCTGCTCCCACGAGCACGCGGCGTGGGCCGGCACGGTCAGCATCTCCGCGCGGACGCTGCACGCCGTGGTCACCGATGTCGCCGCGTCGCTGCGCGCGTCCGGCGTCGAGCGGCTCGTGCTGGTCAACGGGCACGGCGGCAACTACGTACTGTCCAATGTGGTCCAGGAGGCGGCCGGCGCGCTGGCGCTGTTCCCCGGCGTCGCCGACTGGCAGGCCGCGCACACCGCGGCCGGCCTGCGGACGTCACTCGACGACGACATGCACGCGGGCGAGCTGGAGACGTCGATCCTGCTGCACGCGCACCCCCACCTGGTCCGGCCCGGCCACGAGACGGCCGATCACGTCACCGACCGGGAGCACCTGCTGACGCTGGGCCTGCGGGCGTACACGGAGTCGGGGGTGGTCGGCCGCCCGTCGCTGGCGAGCGCGGCGAAGGGGCACGTCGTGCTGGACACGCTGGTCCAGCGCTTCGCCGGCGTCCTGGAGCTATTTGGCGGCTGAGAACGCCTGGTCCAGGTGCGGGAGCAGGTGGGCCATCCGGTCCGCTTTCGTGCGCAGGTAGCGCAGGCTCTCCGGGTTCGGCGGAACCAGCAGCGGCACCCGCTCGCTGATCCGGATTCCGTAGCGCGTCAGCTGTTCGACCTTCTGCGGGTTGTTCGACAGCAGCCGCACCGAGCGGACCCCCAGGTCCTGCAGGATGCTCGCCGCCGCGTGGTAGTCGCGGGCGTCGACCGGAAGGCCCTGCGCCACGTTCGCGTCGACGGTGTCGAGCCCCTCGTCCTGCTGCAGCCGCATCGCCTCGAGCTTCGCGAGCAGGCCGATGCCGCGGCCCTCGTGGCCCTGGACGTACACGAGCACGCCCGAGCCCTCCTCGACGATCCGGTCCAGCGCCGCCGCCAGCTGGTCGCCGCACTCGCAGTGCGTCGAGCCGAAGACGTCGCCGGTCAGGCACTCGCTGTGCACCCGGGTCAGGGCGCCGAGCGGCGAGACCTCGCCGTACACGAGCGCGACCTGCTCGGTGCCGGTGCGGTCGAGGTAGCCGACCGCGCGGAACGTCCCGTGCCGGGTCGGGAGCCGGGTCTCGACGACCCGCTCGACCACGGCCCGGTGCGGCAGGTCCCCGATGACTTCGCTTGCGGTCATGACTGCAACCCCACTTCCGATTCGATCCCGGTGTCCGCCGCCGTGCGCGGAGCGGGCAGGACAGCGGGGTGCGGAGCGCGGGTCACGCGGAACCCGGCGACGCTCCGGACGAGCAGGACACCGGCGCCGGGCAGGCTCGCGACCAGCGTGAGCACGCCGTAGACGACGGCGACGGTGACACCTTGGGCGGCGCCGAGACCGGCCGCGCCGAACAGCAGGGCGCAGACGCCCTCGCGCGGGCCGAAGCCGCCGATGTTGAGCGGGAGGCCCATCGCCAGCAGCACGAGGACCAGCAGCGGCAGCAGCTGCCCGACCGGCGCGTCGACGCCGGTGACGCGGGCGGCGACGACGAACAGCGCCAGGTGCCCGGCCAGCGTCGCGGCCGACAGGAAGCCCACGCCGGGCCAGGTCTCGCGGCTGAACAGGCCGAGCCGCAGGTCGGCGAGGGAGACGGCGAAGCCGCGGCGGACCTTGGACGGGCTGTGGATCCACCGGCCGCCGAACACCCGCCCGACGACCACCCCGGCGATCGCGGCCAGCACGACGACCACTCCGGCGATGGTCACGACCTCGCGGAACGCGCCGGGCACGACGTCCGGCGATGTCAGCACCACGACGACGGCGGACGCGATGAGCACGATCTGCCCGGCGGTGCGCTCCAGGACGACGGCACGCACGCCGCGCGGCACGTCACCCGAGTCGCGGCCGTGCCGGACCGCGCGGTGGACGTCGCCGAGGACGCCCGCGGGCAGCACGCCGTTGATGAACAGCGCGCGGTAGTAGTCGGCGACCGCCGTGCGCAGCGAAAGCCGCAGGCCGAGCCGGGTGGCGACGATCTGCCAGCGGCCCGCGCTGAACACCGTCGTCGCGAGGCCGATGCCGAGCGCGGCGAGCACGCCGGGAACGCTGATCCGGCCGAGGCCGTCGAGGAAGGCGTCGCTGCCGAGCTGCCAGACGAGGACACCGAGGATGGCGACCGCACCGAGGATGCGCAGCCAGGCCAGTGCGCGCTTCACGCCGCCACCTCCCCGCTCGGCGGCAGGACCAGCAGGTCGCCGTGGTGGACGACCGCGTGCAGCTCGCCGGCCGCGGCCATTTCGAAGCGTCGCTGGAGGTAGACGTCGGCGGCGGGGCGCAGCTCCGGCAACTGTTCGACGGCGGCGCCGACCCAGCCCTCGAGCCACTGCCGCTGCAGTTCCGCCTGGTCCGGCCCGAGCCGCCACGCGCTCTCGGCGCGGAGGACCGTGGCGCCGAGCCGGCCGAACGCGGTCGCGGCGACGTCCACCGCGGTCGGGCCGAGCAGCCGGCGGCCCCCGGCGAGCCGGCGCTGGTGGGCGTTGAACGCGGCGGAGAGCGAGGCGTCGAGCGGGTCGGCGGGCGAGAGCTCCACCCGGCCGGTGACCGAGAGCATCAGCAGCGCCGCGCAGCCCGCCCCGACGATCGCCGAGGCCAGCGCCGCGACCTCGGCCTTGGTCAGCAGGTCGAGCAGCGCGGACGCGGTGACCAGCGACGTCCCGTCGAGGTCCGCGGCCCGCAGCGCGGTGACGTCGGCCTGCTCGGTGACGACGTCGACGGGGCTGCCGTCCAGCGCGGTGGCCGGCAGGGCCGCGGCGGCGTGGGCGAGCAGGTCGGTGTCGTGGTCGTGCAGGATCCAGTGCTGCTCGCCGGGCAGCCGCGCGGCCAGCCAGCGGCCGAGCGAGCCGGTGCCGCAGCCGAGGTCACGCACGACGTACTCCGCGGGCAGGAAGCCGGCCAGCGGGTCGAGGAGCTCGGTGGCGCGGGCCGCGGCGTCGGCGGGTTCTCGCAGGTACAGCCAGTCCGGGGCGAAGGCGGTCATGCGGCCGCCTCCTGTCGCTGCAGGACGTCGGCGATCCGGCGCGCGGTGTCGTCCCAGCCGGTCAGCGTCTCGCGGCGCAGCTTCGCCGACGCCCGCAGCCGCGTCCGCAGCTCGGGTTCGGTGAGCCAGCGGCGCAGGGCGGCGCCGAGCGCTCCGACGTCGTCGCCGGGCACGAGCAGGCCGGGCACCGAGCCGTCCGGCGCGACGCCGACGGTGTCGGGCAGCGCGTCGACGTCGGTGGTCAGCACCGGCACCCCGCGGGCCAGCGCCTCGGTGACGACCATGCCGTAGGTCTCGGCGCGCGAAGGCAGCACGAGCAGGTCGGCGGTGTGGTAGGTCGCCGCGAGCGCCCGGCCGGTGCGCGGGCCGGTGAGCGTGAACCGGGCGCCGAGGCGGTGCTCGCGCAGCCGCTCGACGTACTTGGTCTCCCGCCGGATCCCGCCGACGCATTCGCAGGTCCAGCGCAGGTCGGCGACGGTCTCCAGGGCCTGGGCGAGCGCGCCCTGGCCCTTGCGCGGGGTCACGTTGGCCACGCAGACCAGCCGGGACACGCCGTCCGTGCCGATGGCCGGCGGCGCCGGGTCGACGCCGGGCGGCACGGCGTGCACGCGGTGCGGGGCCAGGCCGTGGTGCCCGATCAGCCGGCGCGCGGCCCACTCGCTGGTCGCGACGACCGAGCTGGCGGCCCGCAGCGTCTCGCGCTCCAGCGCGTCGAGTTCGGCGGCGAGCGACGGCGGCAGGCCGGTCTCGTCGGCCAGCGGCAGGTGCACCAGCACCGAAAGCGACAGCCGCCGCGCCTGCGGGACCACCACCTCCGGCACCCCGCAGGCGACCAGGCCGTCGAGCAGCACCGCGGCCCCGGCGGGCAGCGCCTGGAGCAGGTGCCCGAGGACCGCGCGGGCCTCGGTGTCCGGCCGCGGCCAGCTGCCGGCGACGGCGATCTCGTGGACGTCGAAGCCGGCCGCGGCGAGGCGGTCGCACAGCCGCCGGTCGTAGGTGTTGCCGCCACTCGGCACCGACGTGTCGTCGACGTCCCCGGGGAGGACCACGTAAAGGGAGTTCACAGGGCACGCTCGTAGCTGGCCCAGGCGACGTGCGACTCCTTCAGCGAGACGGCGATGCCTTCGAGGCCGCGCGCGCCCTCGCCGAGGCGTCCGGCGTGGACGGCGTCGGCGAGGCGGTCGGCGATGACCTTCGCGAGGTACTCGGTGGAGGTGTTGATGCCCTTGAACACCGGCTCGTCGTCGAGGTTGCGGTAGTTCAGGTCGCTCAGCACCGCCCCGAGCTCTTCCGTGGCCTTGCCGATGTCCACGACGATGTTGTCCTCGTCGAGCTCGGCGCGGCGGAAGGTCGCATCCACCACGAAGGTCGCGCCGTGCAGGCGTTGCGCGGGGCCGAAGACTTCCCCGCGGAAGCTGTGGGCGACCATCACGTGGTCACGGACGGTGATGCTGAACACCAAGGCCTCCGATGCGTTCGGGGTGGACGTGGTCACTGCGGCTGTACATGACACGGAGGCAGCGGGCGGATAGTTCATTCGCGGCCAACCGGGGTAGCACGGCCGGCAGATCTTCAAACCCGCACTCGTCGCTCACCAGCGCTTCGAACGCCGGATCGGCGAGCAGCTCCAGCGCGATGGCCAGGCGCTGGGCGTAACTCCGGTCCGGCCGGGCGACCGTCCCGACCTGGCTGCTGCGGATGGTCAGCCGCCGCGAATGGAAGTTCTCCCCGAGCGGGACGCGCACCGGGCGGTCGCCGTACCAGGACATCTCGACGACCACGCCTTCTGGCGCTAGGAGCTCCAGCGCCTTGGCGAGACCCGCCTCGTTCGCGCTCGCGTGCACGACGAGGTCGCAGTCGCCTTTCGCGGCCTCCGGGGTCGCGAAGCCGACACCCAGCGCTTCGGCGATCTCCGCGCATGCCGGGTCGACGTCGATCAGCTGGACGCGGGTGGCGGGGAAGCCCTGCAGCAGCTTCGCGACGCTGCAGCCGACCATCCCGGCGCCGATCACGGCGATCCGGTCGCCGAGCTTCGGCCGCGCGTCCCAAACGGCGTTGACCGCGGTCTCGACCGTGCCGGCGAGGATCGCGCGGCCGGGCGGGACGTCGTCGGGCACCGGCGTCACGGCGCTCGCGGGCACGACGTAGGCGGTCTGGTGCGGGTAGAGGCAGAAGACAGTCCGGCCCTTCAGTTCGGCCGGTCCCTGCTCGACGACGCCGACGTTGAGGTAGCCGTACTTGACCGGGCCGGGGAACTCGCCCTCCTGGAAGGGGGCGCGCATGACGTCGTGCTGGCTCGCCGGGACGCCGCCGCGGAAGACGAGGGTTTCGGTGCCCCGGGAGACGCCCGAGCAGAGCGTCCGGACGAGCACTTCGCCTTCTTCGGGGTCGGGCAGCGTCACCGGCCGGAGCGTTCCTTCGCCGGGGCGTTGAACCCAGAAAGCCTGTTCCACGTGTTCTCCTCTGCAGGCGACCGGAGGCTGTGTCGCCGCCACCCTATGAGCAGCCGTGCCGATTCGCGGAGTCGAAGATGATCAAGAACGAGGTTCTCCTACGCTCGCTGGCCCCCCTGGCGGTGCTCGCCACCACGGCCTTCGCGAGCGGTGTCCTCGCCGGGGCGACCGGGCTCGCGTACGGCCTGGCGCTGGTGTTGCTGACGGACTGGGGCCTGCGGCGCAGCGGCCGTGGCGCGTTCGGCCCGGCGGACTGGATCACGTTCGCCCGCGCGGTCCTGGTGGGCTGCGCGGCGGAGCTGGTCGCGGCCGGCGGGCACCCGCTGTGGTGGCTGGTCGGCATCGTCGCGGTGGCGCTGGCGATGGACGGCTTCGACGGCCAGGTCGCCCGCCGCACGGGCACGGCGTCGGAGTTCGGCGCGCGGTTCGACATGGAGGTCGACGCCTTCCTGATCCTGGTGCTGTGCATCCAGGTGTCCCGCACGCTGGGGCTGTGGGTGCTGGCGATCGGCCTGATGCGCTACGCGTTCGTGGCGGCCTCGTGGGCGCTGCCGTGGCTGACCGCGCCGCTGTACCCGAGCATGGCCCGCAAGACGGTGGCCGCGGTCCAGGGCGTGGTGCTGGTGGTGGCGGTGTCCGGGGTGCTGCCCGCGGTCCTGGCGTTCACCGCGGTCGCGCTCGCCTTGACGTCGCTGGTGTGGTCCTTCGGGCGGGACACCGTGTGGCTGGCCCGGCACCGCACGCCGGTTGCGCCCGCTCGGATCGTCGAGATCACCCGGACGCCCGTCAAACGTCCCGCCTTCCGGCCGAGCCACAACCAGGCGGCTTAGCGAGGCCCGGACGCAAGCGCCCCAATGTGGCCTTGGTTGCGTCAGACGCACCCAATGTGGCCTTCGGTGCGTCTGACGCACCGAAGGCCACATTGGGGCGCTTGCCCCTAGCCCGAGTCGCGCGCGGCCCGGGCTCGGCGTTTGCCCTCGTGCATCGCCACCACCCGGGCGATCGGGATCGTGTGCCCCTCCGCCACCAGATCCTCCGGCAGCACGAACGGCGACGGCATCTCCGCCGTCCACGGGTCGCCGCCGGGCAGCAGCTCCGGGACCGTCCGCACCGTGAAGTCCGCCGGCTTGACGCCGTCCAGGTCCGCCCAGCGGACCGGGAACGACACCGGCGCGTCCGGCCGGTTCCGCGGGCTGTAGACCGACACCACCGTCGCCCCGCCGGCGCGGGTCGAGTCCAGGAACACCTTGCCCTCGCGGCGGTCCTTGACGAACTCCGTCGTGCCCAGCGCCGGGTCGATGCGCTCGGCGCGGGCCGCGACCGCCCGGGTCGCCGCCGCGATGTCCTCCGTCGACTGGCCCGGCGCCAGCGGCACGAACACGTGGACACCTTTGGAGCCGCTCGTCTTCACCGCGCCGTCGAGCCCGTCCGCGCGCAGCGCCTCGCGCACCAGCTGGGCGGCCCCGATGGCCAGCGAGAACGGGCCGTCTTCGGGCGGGTCGAGGTCCAGGATCAGGTGCGTCGGCCCGTCGGCCGGGGAACCGCGGTAGAGCGAGGTGTGGAACTCGATCGCCCGCTGGTTGCCGAACCAGATCAGCGTGCGGAGGTCGTTGCACAGGGCGTAGTGGACGTCCCGTTTGGACGTCTCCGCCCACACCGCGACCCGTGCCACCCAGTCCGGTGTGTACTTCGGCAGGTTCTTCTGCATGAACGGGCCCTGCCCGCGCAGCACCCGCAGCACGGTCAGCAGCCGGTCGCGCAGCTCGGGCAGCATCCGGTCGGACACGGCTTCGAGGTAGTCCAGCCACTCCCGCTTGGTCACCCCCGCGCCGGGGAAGACCTCCTGGTCGAGACTGCTCAGCTTGACGCCGTGCCGAACCTCGTCGCTCATCGGCCCACCTTCGCGTCCCCGCGCGCGGCGGTCAACTCTCAGAACGGCAGCTGCGAGCGCAACCGGTCGAGCCAGCGGTCGATGGTGTCCTCGGGCCGGCCGGGGTCGTTGACGCGGACCGCCGCGGCCGTGCTCGCCCCGACGTGGTCGCGGACCGTCGCCGCGTACTCCGGCAGCGCGTAGACGTCCTGCCAGTACCCGGACCGCATCTCGACCGCCGCGACCTGCTCGTAGCCCGCGGTCGCCCGTTCGAAGTCGAAGCCGTAGCGCTGCCCCGCCGGCCGCGAGCCGCTCGCCGTCACCACGATCACCGTCGGCCGCGCACGCAGCACGACCTCGGTCGGGTCGGCGCCGCGGGCGATCGCCGCGTCGTTGAGCCCGATGTAGTCGATCGACTGCCAGCCGCTGTAGTACGGGATCGCGCCGGCGTCGGTGACCGCGAGGCTGCGGGCCTGCGCCGGGACCTCGGCCTCGGCCAGGCCCTTGCCGATCGCGACGTGCGCGCGCTGCAGGTCGGGGCCGTAGTTGGCGGCCGCCGCCAGGTCCGGCGGGGTCGCGCCGGCGACGGCCGACCAGCCGACGGCGACGAGCCCGAGCACCGCGCCGACCAGGCGCGGCTTGAGCGTCCCGGCCGCGAGCCCGGCGCCGAGGCACAGCACCGGGATGGCGTGGTCGGCGAACCGGTCGAGGTAGTCCATCGTCGGGCCCGAAACCGCGTAGGTCACGTACGTGACTGCCACCGTGACGACGAGCAGGATCCCTGGGCCGCGCGTCGCCCGGCGGAGCACCAGCGACAACGTCAGCAGCAGGAGCGGGAGCAGCAGCAGCGTCGTGTGCTTGGTCCACAGCCAGCCGGAGTCCAGGTGCCCGAACTTGACGTAGAAGGTGTTCGGCAGCAGCTGGCCGTAGAACCGCCAGCGCCAGACGAAGTACCCCGCGCCGACGACCACCGCGGCGCCGCTCCACAGCCAGCGCGCCCGCCCCGTCGACCGGACGAACCAGAGCACGAAGACCGGCAGCGCGGCCAGCACGCCTTCGGGCCTCAGCATGCCGAGCAGGAGCAGCAGCACCGGCGGCTCCCACGTCCGCACCCGCTCGTTCCCGAGCACGCGCAGGCCGAGCACGACGACGCGCAGCAGCACCGCGGCGAACGCGGCGGTCTCCAGACCCGCGGTGATGTGGAAGTACGTCGGCAGGAACACGACGTACGCGCCCGCGCCGACGAGGACACCGGTGAGCCCCGCGCGGCGGTGGCCTTCGCGGATCAGCAGGTACAGCGTCCCCAGGCCGAGCACCAGCGACGTGACCTTGGTGAAGAACGGCAGCGCGACGCCGAGCACCGCGCCCAGCCCGGACCAGACGACCCAGGCGAAGTTCGTGAAGCCTTCGACCCGCGGGCCCTCGACGTTCCACACCGGCCCGTGCCCGGCCGCGAGGTTCGCGGAGTACCGGAAGCTGATGAACGCGTCGTCGATCGTGAAGAACCAGGCCGCCCACGCGCCCACGAGGAAGAGAGCCAGCAGGACCAGCGAAACCACGATCAGCGGGGCGCGCCGGGTGGGCCGCGGCGGCGCGGGCGTTTCGGGCTCGACGTCCGCCTCGATCGCCGTCATGGGTTCCCCTCGGGTGGCTGTGCCGACCCGACACCTTAACCGGGGCGCCTCACACCAGCGGACGCCCGGTGCGCAGCCGGCGGCGAAGGTCCCAGAGGCAGAGGTTGTACGGGAACCGCCTCAGCGAGCCGGGCAGCACGCGCGTCACCCGGCCGACCGCCGCGAGGAATGTCTCGAAGCGGTGCTGATCGGCCGACGTCCAGGGCAGGCGCATCTCGTCGCGGAAGTGCTGCGGCAGGAAGCCGGTGGTGACGAAGCGGCTGAACCGCCGGCCGAGCGCGGCCGCCGGTGACGGCAGGTACCGCAGGTCGACGAGGTCGGTCAGGTACCGGCGGACGGTGTCGTCGATGCCGGTCGCGGCGACGCCGGTGGCCCAGTACGCCTCGAAGGCGGCGCGGTCGGCCGGCCACATCTCGGGGCGGACCTGCAGCGTGGTGCCGAGCCGGGCGGCGTCCCGGTAGAACGTGGCGGGCTCGCCGCCGACGAAGGCCAGGTAGACGTCTTCGAAGCCCTTGTAGAGGCAGGCCGCGACCCACAGCTGGAGGTCGGTGTCGAAGGCGTTGTAGGCGACCGGGCTCTCGGCGCTCGAGTGCACCTGGGCGTGGGCGGCGTTGACCCCGCGGCGGTAGGCGGCGCGTTCGGCCTCGGTGCCCATCGAGGCGACCGCGAGGTAGGTCAGGGTGGTGCGGGTGCGCTTGAGCGGGTGCCGGAAGAGGTTCCCGCTGTCGACCTTGCTCTCGAGCACGCCGTACCCGACGGGGGCGCGCGAGAGCTGCATGATCACGTTGGCGGTGCCGGCCAGCAGCCCCGCCCCCACGACGGCGTCCTCGAGCGCGGTTTCGGTCACCCGTCCAGGGAACGACACTGTTGACGACGTGTCAAGAGCGGTAGTTCCGCCGGGCGAACGCGATCAGGGCGCGGGCCGCCGGGCTGAGCGGACCCTCCGTGCGCCACGCCAGCGCCAGCACGCCGCGCAACCCCGGGCCGGTGATCGTGACGACCCGCAGGTCCGCCTCGTGGTAGCGAGCCAGCGACTCCGGCACGATCGCCACCCCGAGCCCTCGCGTCGCCAGCTGGACCAGGACGTTCGGATCCGCCGCCTCGAACGCGATCCGCGGCGCCAAGCCCTCGCGCGCGAACGCGGCGTCCAGCGCCGTGCGTAGGCCCGTGCCCGGCGGCAGGGCCATCAGCGGCAGCCCGTGGAGGTCTCGGATCGTGATCTCGCCCAGCTCGGCCAGGAAGTGCCCGGGCGCGGTCACGGCCAGGAACGGCTCGTCGATCAGCACCTGCGTCGCGATGCCCGGCGGCGGGTCGGTCGACAAACCGACCACCGCGAGGTCGAGCCGGCCTTCGCGCAGGGCCGCGAGCATCGTGTCGGAGTTGGCCTCCGACAGCGTGATCTCGACCGCCGGGAAGCGCTCGTGGAAGCGGGCCAGCAGATCGGGCAGCTTGACCGGGCCCGCCGACGTCACCGCGCCGATCGCGACCTGGCCGCGGACCAGCCCCGCCAGCTCGTCCACGGCCTCGCGCACCCCCTTGACCGCCGCCAGCGCCGCCCGAGCGTGCGGCAGCGCGGCGGCGCCGACGTCGGTGAGCCGGACGGTGCGGCCCGATCGGTCCAGCAGCTCCTGCCCCAGCTCCCGCTCGAGGCGCTTGACCTGGGCACTCACCCCCGGCTGGGCGACGTGCAGCCGTTCCGCGGCGCGCGTGAAGTTGCCCTCCTCCGCGACCGCGACGAAGTAAGCGAGCTGGTGCAGTTCCATAAGCACTGATTCTAGTAGGCAGAAAAACCAGATCTTGGACTTCTGATCGGCCCGGCCCGAAGCTGGAGACATGCAGACATTCCGACCCGGCCAGGACGGCTACCCCGAAGAAATCGCCGGTTTCCAGACGTCCGTGGCCACGCAGCCCGCGGTGGTCGTCGCCGCCGAAAGCGCGGACGACGTCGTCGCCGCCGTGAAGTACGCCGCCGAGCACGACCTGACGGTCTCCGTCCAGGCCACCGGCCACGGCCTGACCGCCGGCACCGACGGCCTGCTGATCAGCACCCGCCGGATGACCTCCGTCGAGATCGACGCCGGGACGGCGACCGCGCGGGTCGGCGCCGGGGCCCGGTGGGGCGCGGTGATCGAGGCCGCCGCGAAGCACGGCCTGGCGCCGTTGAGCGGCTCGTCGCCGGACGTGGGCGTCGTCGGCTACACGCTCAGCGGCGGCTTCGGACTGATGTCCCGGAGGTTCGGCCGCGCGGCCGACCACGTCCGCTCGATCGACGTCGTCACCGCCGACGGCGAGCTGCGCACGGTGACGCCGGGCTCGGAGCTGTTCTGGGCCCTGCGCGGCGGCCGCGCCGGCTTCGGCGTCGTGACCGCGCTCGAGTTCGGCTTGGTCCCGGTGACGGAGCTGTACGGCGGCGGGCTGTTCTTCGACACCGCGGACCTGCCGGCGGTGCTGCGCGCGTGGCGGACGTGGTCGATGACCGCGCCCGACGAGCTGACGACGTCGATCGCGCTGGTCGCGCTGCCCGACCTGCCGATGCTGCCGGAGGAGATCCGCGGCAAGCACGTGGCGAACGTCCGGGTCGCCTACCTCGGCGAAGACGGCGACGAGCTGGTGGCCCCGCTGCGGGCGGCCGCGCCGGCGTTGGTGGACACGCTGCGGCGGCTGCCGTACACGGAGTCGGGGTCGATCGCGAGCGACCCGCCGCACCCGCACCCGTACCACGGCACGAACGCGACGGTGACCGCGCTGAACGACGGGATGCTGACCTCGATCCTGGAGCACGCGGGCCCGGGCGCGCCGGTGAGCACGGTGCTGATCATCGACCGCCTCGGCGGCGAGCTGGCCCGCCGTCCGGTCGACGCCCCGGGCTGGGACTCGGCGGCGGAGTTCGTCGTCCGGGCGCTGTCGGTGGTCGAGGACGGCGTCGACCCGATCCGGCGCGCGCACGCGAAGCTGTTCGACGCGCTGGCGCCGTGGTCGACCGGCCGGCTGCTGCCGTTCCTCTACGGCGAGCACCCGGCGGCCGACCTGACCGGGACGTTCGCGGCGGAGGACCGTGCCCGGCTGGTCCGGCTCAAGGCCAAGTACGATCCGGACTCGATCTTCCCCGCCGGCTGAGCCGATCCGCCCGCCGGGCCGTCCGACCGATGAGGACCGCATGCGCACGATGAGTCACGAGGACTACCTCGGCATGCGGCGCTTCCCCGGTCTCGACGGCCTGCGGGCGCTCGCCGCGACGATGGTCATCTTCTACCACTTCGGCGGTCCGAACTGGACGTGGCTGTCGGGCTGGGTCGGCGTCTACATCTTCTTCGTGCTGTCCGGGTTCCTGATCACCACGCTGCTGCTGCGCGAGCAGGACCGGACCGGCCGGATCTCGCTGTCGAACTTCTACATCCGGCGCGTGTTCCGGATCCTGCCGCCGTACCTGGTGATCCTCGGCGGCATCATCGCGTTCGTCCTGCTGCGCGCCGAGTTCCTCGAACGCGGCTTCCCGCGCGCGCTGAAGTACTACCTGACGTTCCTCAACGAGTTCTTCCCGTCGGTGACCGACCATTCCGCGGACAACTTCTTCAGCGGCTCGTGGACGCTCGGCATCGAGGAGAAGTTCTACCTGGTGTGGCCGTTCCTGCTGGTGGCGATCGGGATCGGCGCGGCGAAGCGCAAGTTCCTGCTGGTCGGCGGCGCGATGGTGGTGCTGCTGGCGCTGGTGCCGCTGACCGCGGGCGGCTGGGAGCTCGCCTACTCACCGGTCGCGATCTACCGGTCGACGATCCACTACTTCATCCTCGCGAGCGGCTGCCTGCTCGCGATCCTGCTGCACTACCGCCGCGGGTACGCGCTGCTGAAGCCGTTGACGCACCCGCTGGCGGCGATCCCGATCTTCGCCGGGTTCGCGCTGCTGCACACGAACCTCGACACGCTATGGACCGAAAGCCGCAACAACGTCTGGCTGCTGGCCGGCTACGCGGGCCTGACGATGCTGCTGCTGATCGTGCTGCTCAGCCCCGGCCCGCTGCGCTGGCTGCTCGGCACCGCGCCGATGCGCTTCGTCGGCGAGCGGTCGTATTCTCTGTACCTGCTGCAGGGACCGGTGCACTTCGTGGTCGTGCAGGCGGTGCCGGGGCTCGCGACGCACCGGACGGTGTCGGCGCTGACGGTGTTCCTGGTCGGCCTGGCGATCGCGGATCTGATCCACCGCTGGGTGGAGAAGCCGCTGATCGACGTGGGCAAGCGGGTCATCGCGCGCAAGGAACTGCGCCGCGCGGAGCGCCGGGAGGCCTCGCCCGCACCCAGCGCCCGCGTCGAAGCGGCAGCCGCGTCCTAGCGCTCGAGCACCACGATCGGGATGACCCGCGTGGTCTTCGTCTCGTAGTCGGCGAAGCCTTCGGCGTGCGCGACCATGCCGGCGTAGAGGCGGTCGCGCTCGGCGCGGTCGGCGATCACCGTGGCCGTGGCCTCGAACTTCTCGGTGCCGACCTCGACGGTGACCTTCGGGTTGGCGACGAGGTTGTGGTACCACGCCGGGTTCTTCGGCGCGCCGCCCATGGACGCGGCGATGACGAGCCGGCCGCCGTCGCGGGTGTAGACCAGCGGGGAGAGGCGCGCTTCGCCGCTCTTCGCGCCGATCGTGGTGAGCAGGAGCACGTTCTTGCCCTCGAAGTAGTTGCCGACCTTGCCCTCGTTGGCGCGGAACTCCGCGACGACCTGGTTGTTGAAGTCGTTCATGTCGGCTGGCGTGGTCATGGAATCCCCTGTTCTGGCCGGTACGCTCGATCGTGTCCCGAGGTAGGCTCGGGAACCGAAGAAGCGTTTGCTTTGCAAACAAAGCTACCGAGGGGAGGCAGGGGTGTCAACGGAGGCCGGGTTGAGTCTCGAGGACGGCGTGCGCCGGCTCCTGCTGCTGATGCCACGCCTGGTCGGCCGCGCGAAGCGGACACCGGTCCCCGACGAGCTGAACGGCTGCGCGCTCGCGCCGCGGCACCTCTCGCTGCTGTCGTACCTGCTCTTCGACGGCCCGATGACGGTCACCGAGCTGGCCGGCCGCCTGGAGGTCGCCCCGACGACGGCGAGCCTGATGGTCGGCGACCTCAGCCGCCAGGGCGTGCTGAACCGCGACGAGGACCCGGCGGACCGCCGCCGCACGATCGTGAGCATCACCCCGGCCCGCCGCCCGGCGGTGGACGCCTGGCTGGCGCGTGGCGCGCAGGCGTGGAGCAACGCGCTGGCGCCGTTGACGCCGGCCGAGCGCCAGCTGGTGATCTCGACGCTGGAGGCCTACGAACAAGGCACGTGCGCCTGCTAGCGCCCCAATGTGGCCTTGGTTGCTCCACCGATGCCCCCACCGCCACCCTCAACGGAGGCGCTCCGCGCCGCAGTGCCTATTCAACGCACCCAAGGTGGCCTTGGTTGCGTCTCACGCACCCAATGTGGCCTTCGGTGCGTCTCACGCACCGAAGGCCACATTGGGGCGCTTGAGGCTCAGTCGTCGGCGGGCTTTTCGCGGGCCAGCTTCCGCTGCGCCTCCGCGCGTTCGCGGCACTTGCGCAGGAACTCCTCGTCGTCGTCCGCGTTGCCGGCCGCGAACCGGCCCGGGCGGTCGTACTCCGGATAGGCCGGCGCGTTGCGCTCGTACGGCCCGCGGGCCCGCGACACCTGCTGCGGCCGCCCCGCGACCAGCCAGATGATCGACCCGACCAGCGGCACCACCAGCACGAGCAGCAACCACAGCCCCTTCGGCAGGTTGCGGCACGACGACTCATCGGTCGTGATCACGTCGGCCAGGCAGAAGATCCACAGCCCGAGCGTGACGACGCCGAGCAATCCGTCCATGTACAGCAATTTCCGCGCCTTCCCCCAAGAAGATGAACGCGGTAAGTCTTAGCAGAGCCCGTTTTCGCGCCGGTCGCGGGTCACCCGCAGCACGCCGGCGGCGAGCGCGATCGCGTGCGCCGGCCCCGGGCACTCGCGCGGGCCCGCCCCGAACGGCGTCCCGGCCAGCGGCACCAAGACGTCCTCGCCGCGCACCCGGCGCCGGGTGTGCGCCACCGGCGGGTCCGTGCGCAGCACTTCGGCGACCGCTTCCTCAGGTGACTTTCCCGCCCGCACCAACGGATCCGCGGCGCCGATCAGTCCGGCGGTGGCTTCGCAGGCCTGGATCAGCAGGCCGATCCGCGCGGCGGCGAGCTCGTCGGTGGTCCCACCGCACGCCGCGACGAGCCGGCCCAGCGCGGCTTCGGCTTCCGCGGACGGCGTCACGTGCGGGTGGTAGGCGGCCGCGACCGTCACGACGTCCGAAGGCACCACCGGCAGACCCAGCTCGCCCGCGAGCACCCCGACGACGACCAGGCGCGAGTCTCCACCGGCCGCACCGGATGCCTTGCGCCGCAACACGTCCGGATCGACGTCGTCGAGCAGCGACACCGCGAGCGCGCGGCGACGGGTGTGGTCGTCGCCGTTGCTGAACCGGGCCACTGTCGCCCGCAGCCAGGCGACGCTGCCCGGCGGGACGTCGGACGGAACGGGCGGCACCGGAGCGGTCAGCGAAGTCATGTCGTGAAGTTAGCCGCGGGAAACGTCGGCGCCCGCCGAAGTGTCAGAGCAGTGAGGGCGGGAACCAGGTCGCCTGCGGACCGCCGCAGCGAGTCGTCCGCGGGACGGCGTGCTGGAACCACCACGCCTCGGTGACGCGGCCGTCCGGCAGCCGGTAGGTCGGCGGCCCGGCGACGCGGGCGAGCCCGGCGGCCTGCAACGACCGCGCGCTCGCGACGTTGCCGACCTCGGCGCCGGCCCGCACGCGCGGCAGGCCGAGGTGCTCGTGCGCGAGCGTCAGCCCGGCCGCGAAGAGGATCCGCCCGTGGCCGCGGCCGCGGTAGTCCGGCGCGAGGTAGCCGCCGGTCTCGGGCCCGCCGTCCTCACCGGTGTGGACGCTGACCAGCCCGACGCACCGGTTGGCCTCGACGTCGATCATCACGAGGTCGATGGACTGCGGGTCGGGCGAGACCCAGTCCGGGCCGGTGCCGGGCACGACGCGCAGCGCGTCACCCCGCGCGGACTCGGCCACGATCGAGTCCTCCTGCCAGCCGAGCCACCGCTGCGCAGCGGGATCACTGCCACAGGCGACGGCGGCGGCGTACTCCCACGCGGTCGGCGTCCGGAACAGGAAGCGCCCGCCGCGCAGGACGTGGCCCTGCTTGTCGCAGGTCCGTTTGGTCATCAGGCGGCCCCGCCGGGTGAGCCGGTCGAAGATCCCCTTGGTGGCTGGCAGCATCGCGGCGAAATCGTAGCGGAGCGACCGGCGTCCGAGTGACGGGAAGCGTCCATCGGCGACGGCACCACCTGCTCGGCACCGCACCGAAACAGCAGCGCGAGATTCCAGAACCGGCCCAAGACGGCGTGGCCGACCCCCCTTCACGACCACCCGCCCCAAATCGTGTTCTCCCTGGTGGCGAGCCACGCGTTATTGTGGCCCGATGACGGCCGTACCCGAGGCAACCGAACTGGACGGCTCCGGCCGTGCGGCCCAGCCTCGCCAGCTCATCGTGACGGTGTACGGCCTCTACTCGCGCACCGAGGGCGGCTGGCTTTCGGTGGCTTCGCTGATCGACCTGCTGGCCGCGGTCGGCGTCGACGAGCCCGCGGTGCGCTCGTCGATCTCCCGGCTGAAGCGGCGCGGCATCCTCGAAGCGGTCCGCCGCGGCGCGACGGCGGGGTACGAGCTCTCGGACGACGCCCGCGAGATCCTGCGTGAAGGCGACGAGCGGATCTTCCGCCGCGAGCGGGCCACACCGGCCGACGGCTGGCTGCTGGCGGTGTTCTCGGTGCCGGAGACCGAGCGGCACAAGCGCCACCTGCTGCGCACCCAGCTGGCCCGGATGGGCTTCGGCACGGCCGCGTCCGGCGTCTGGATCGCCCCGGCCCACCTCCACGCGGCGACGGAGGAGGCGCTGACCCGCCTCGGCCTGGCGGAGTACGCGGACCTGTTCCGCGCGGACCACCTGGCCTTCGGCGACGTCCGCGCGAAGGTCCGCGACTGGTGGGACCTCGACCGCCTGGACGAGCTGTACACGACCTTCCTCGACGAGCACGGCCCGGCGTTGCGCCGCAAGTCGGTGACGGACGAGCAGGCCTTCGCCGACTACGTCCGGGTGCTGACGGGCTGGCGCCGGATGCCGTACCTCGACCCGGGCCTGCCGGCGGAGTTCCTGCCGCGGGACTGGTCGGGCATCCGCGCGGCGGGGTTGTTCTTCGAGCTGCACGCGAAGCTGGAGCACTCCGCGCGCGCGTACGTCGCGAAGTCGATCAACGTGGCTTGACCACCGCGAACCCCTGCACCTCGACCAGCGCCTCCTCATCCCAGAGCCGCGACACGCCGATCCCGGCCATCGCCGGGTACTCCGTGCCCGCCAGCCGCTTCCAGACCGCGCCGATCTCGCGCGCGTGCGCCCGGTAGTCCGGCATGTCGACGATGTAGATCGTCACGCTGCACAGGTCCTCCGGGGACCCGCCCGCCGCGCGCAGGGAGGTCAGCAGGTTGCCCAGCGCGCGCTCGAACTGCTCGACGACCCCGGCGCCGACGATCTTGTTCGTCGCGTCCAGCGCCGTCTGGCCCGCGAGGAAGACCACGCGCCCCTCGGCCACCACCGCGTGCGAGAACCCGGACGGCTTGCCCAGCTCCGGCGGGTTGATGCGTTCCATGCGGCACACCGTACGCCATCTTTCGCGTTATTGACGGTCGTGCGGGCGACGACATACCCTGAACCCGTGCGAATCGCGGTCATCGGTGGCGGCCCGGCGGGCCTGTACTTCGCCGCGCTGGCGAAACAGCTCGGTCCCGGCCACGAAATCACGGTCTGGGAGCGCAACGCCCCGGACGACACGTTCGGCTTCGGCGTCGTGTTCTCCGACGAGACGCTCGGCGGCATCGAGCACGCCGACCCGGCCGTGCACGAGGCGATGAAGGCCGAGTTCGCCCGGTGGGACGACATCGACGTCCACTACCGCGGCACCGTCACCACCTCGGGCGGCCACGGCTTCGCCGCGATGAGCCGCAAGCGGCTGCTCGGCATCCTCCAGCGCCGCTGCGCCGAGCTCGGCGTCGCACTCCACTTCCGGACCGAGGCGCCGGCCGACCTCGGCGGGTACGACCTCGTCATCGCGGCCGACGGCGTCAACTCCGCGATCCGGGCCCGGCACGCCGAGACGTTCCGGCCGAGTGTCGAGACCCGCCGGTGCCGCTTCATCTGGCTCGGCACGGACCTCGTCTTCGACGCCTTCAAGTTCTACGTCCTCGAGACGCCGGCCGGGATCATGCAGATCCACGGCTACCCGTACGGCCGCGACGGCAGCACGTTCATCCTCGAAGTGCAGGAAGACGTCTGGCAGCGGACGTTCGGCCCGATCGCGGCGAGCGCGCTCAAGCCCGGCGAGAGCGACGAGAAGTCCATCGCGCTGATCCGCGAGCTGTGTGCCGATGTCCTGGGTGGACACTCGATCATGGCGAACAACTCGAAGTGGATCTCGTTCGGCACCGTGCGCTGCGAAACGTGGGTGCACGACAACGTGGTCCTCCTCGGCGACGCCGCGCACACCGCGCACTTCTCGATCGGCTCCGGCACGAAGCTGGCCATGGAGGACGCCCTCGCGCTCGCCGCGTGCCTGCACGAAAACGAAGGCGTCGCCGAGGCGTTGAAGGCCTACGAGCTGGAGCGGCGGCCGGTGGTCACGTCGACGCAGCGCGCTGCTCAGGCCAGCCTGGAGTGGTTCGAGAACATCGCGCAGTACGCCCACCAGGAGCCGCCGCAGTTCGCGTTCAACATCCTCACGCGCAGCCGCCGCGTCACCTACGACAACCTCCGCCTGCGCGACCCCGAGTTCGCGGCCGAGCTCGACCATTGGTTCGCGACGTCGCTCGGGACGACGTCGCGGCCGCCGATGTTCCAGCCGTTCGAGCTCGGTTCGCTGGAGCTGCCCAACCGGATCGTCGTGTCCCCCATGGACATGTACTCGGCGGTGGACGGCGTGCCCGGCGACTTCCACCTGGTGCACCTGGGCAGCAAGGCCCTGGGTGGCGCCGGACTGGTGATGACCGAGATGGTCTGCGTCTCCCCCGAAGGCCGGATCACGCCCGGTTGCGGCGGACTGTACACATCGGACCAGGAAGCCGCCTGGAAACGGGTCGTCGACTTCGTGCATGCCCAGACGCCGGCCCGGATCGGTGTCCAGCTGGGACACTCCGGGCGCAAGGGCTCGACGAAGCTCATGTGGGACGGCATCGACGAGCCGCTCCCCGAAGGCAACTGGGAAGTCTGCGCCCCTTCGGCGTTGCCGTACTCGTCGCGGAACCAGGTCCCTCGTGAACTGTCCACAACGGACCTTTCGGAGATCCGGGACCAGTTCGTCGACTGCGCGCGAGCGGCTGCTCGCGCCGGGTTCGACGTCCTCGAACTGCACTGCGCGCACGGGTATCTGCTCTCGTCGTTCCTCTCGCCGCTGACCAACCAGCGCACCGACGGCTACGGTGGCTCGTTGGAGAACCGCCTGCGCTTCCCGCTCGAGGTCTTCGACGCGGTGCGCGCGGTGTGGCCGGCCGAACGCCCGATGACCGTCCGCATTTCGGCGACCGACTGGTGCGACGGCGGCATCGATGCCGACGATGCCGTCGAGATCGCGCGAGCCTTCGCCGCCCACGGCGCGGCGGGCGTCGACGTCTCGACCGGCCAGGTCGTCAGCGAGGAGCGACCGCAGTACGGGCGCAGCTACCAGACGCCCTACGCTGACCGGATCCGCAACGAAATCGGCGAGGAGTACGGGATCGCGGTGATCGCGGTCGGCGCGATCTCGTCCTACGACGACGTCAACTCGCTGATCCTGGCCGGGCGCGCGGACCTCTGCGCCCTCGGTCGCACGCACCTCTACGATCCACAGTGGACGCTGCACGCGGCCGCCGAGCAGGACTATCCGGTGGCGTGGCCGAAGCCGTTCGCCGCGGGTAACCGCAAGCCGCAGACCGGCCGGTCCGACGGGCCGGAGCCGCGGCTGGACCTCGTCCGGTCGGGCCCGGCCGGCACCGCCCATGCCCGCTGGCGACCGGGAGCCCCGGAATGACTTTCACGCTCGACTCCGACCAGCAGGCCTTCGCCGCGGAGGTGCGACGGCTCGCGAGCGAGCAGTTGCGGCCGCTCGCCGAGTCCGGTGTGGAGGGTGCGGTGAACCGGCCGCTCCTCAAGGCGATGGGCGCACTCGGCCTGCTCGCACGGCTCTTCCCCGGTGTCGCCGCCGGCAAGCCGTCACGCCAGGCGGCGGCCACCGACCTCTGCATCCTGCGCGAGAACCTGGCCACGGTGAGCACCGAGGCCGAGACCGCGCTCGCGTTGCAGGGCCTGGGAAGCTACCCGGTCCTCCAGTCCGGGCAGGACAGTCAGGTCGCGAAGTGGCTGCCCGCCGTGGCGGCCGGCGACGCGGTGGCGGCGTTCGCGCTGACCGAACCGGACGCCGGTTCGGACGCGGCCGCGCTCTCGCTCTCGGCCGAGCCGGACGGCGACGGCTGGCGCTTGACCGGGTCGAAGATGTGGATCTCGAACGCCCCGGAGGCCGACTTCTACACGGTGTTCGCGCGCACCACGCCGGGCGCGGGTTCGCGCGGCGTCAGCGCGTTCGTCGTCCCGGGCGACCGCCCCGGCCTGGGCGGCGAGCACCTGGACCTGGTCAGCCCGCATCCGATCGGCACGGTGACGTTCGACGGCGTCGAGGTCCGGCGCGAAGAGCTGCTCGGCGAGGAGAACCGCGGTTTCGCTGTCGCCATGCGGACGCTGGACCTGTTCCGCCCCAGCGTCGGCGCGTTCGCCGTCGGGATGGCCCAGTCCGCTTTGGACGCCACGGTGGACTACACCGGTGCGCGGGAAGCCTTCGGCGGGCCGCTGATCAAGCAGCAAGCGGTGGCCCACGCGCTGGCGGAAATGGCGACGCGCACGGAAGCCGCCCGGCTGCTGGTCTACGCGGCGGCGGGTGCGTACGACGCGGGCGAGGAGAACCTCGGCGGCCGCGCGGCGATGGCGAAGCTGTTCGCCACCGAGGCGGCCCAGTTCGTCGTCGACTCGGCGGTGCAGCTGCACGGTGCCCGCGCCTTGCGACGCGGGCACCTGCTGGAGCACCTCTACCGCGAGGTCCGGGCGCCACGCATCTACGAAGGCGCGTCGGAGATCCAGCGGACGATCATCGCGCGCTGGCTGGCTTCGGCTTCCGGTCGAGCCACCACTGGCTGAGCAGCAGCAGGCTCAGGACGCTGAGCACGGCCGACACCGTGGCCGCGGTCAGGATCATCGTGCCCTTGTCGCCGCCACGCGGCATGACCAGCAGGAAGCCGACCGGGGACAACGCGCGGGTCATCAGCGTGTTCATGCACATGGCGAAGCTGCGGATCATCCACTTCCGGTGGTCGGCGAACCGCCGCTGCCGCACGGCCCGCCACCCCGCGACGGTGAACCCGAGCCACAGCAGCGCGGCGACGACGTCGAGCGTGCCGACCACCGGGCCGAACGGGCTCACCGCCCCGATCGTCGCCGCCATCAAGGCGGACGGGATCGCCCCGGCGAAGACGTAGACCCGCCCGGCCCGCCGGTGCACCACCGGGTGCGTCCGGCGCAGCCAGGGCCAGATCTGCAGGATCACCCCGATGATGGCCACACTGCCGAAGGCGATGTGCGCGACGAGGAATCCGTAGTGCGCGGCGAACCCGGCCGGCGCGGGCACCCGCGATTGCGCCGGATCGAAGGTGAGGTACGGCGGCACCGAGTAGGCGAGGAACACGGCGACCAAGGCGAGCGGCGCCACCCACGGCCGGCGCCACCACTTCGGTGTCGCCACGGCTGGTGCGGGTCTGATTTCCGTGCGGACGGTCATGACTACCCCCGGATCGGCTACCGACCCGAAGGTAGGGAAGTCCCCGGAACCGGGCCATGGTGCCCGCCACCGCGCCCCCGGTGGGGCCCGCCCTACCGCCGAAAGCAGTGAAGGTCACCACGGCAGCGCCATGGTGACCTTCACGCTCTTCCCCTCAGCTGCCGCGCACCCGCCGAACGGTGTCGCGGTAGAAGTAGCCACTCTGCTTGATCGTGCGCGCCTGCGTCTCGTAGTCCACGCGGATCAACCCGAACCGCTTCGCGTACCCGTACGCCCACTCGAAGTTGTCCAAAAGGGACCAAGCGAAGTACCCGCGGACATCGGCACCGGCATTGCGCGCCGCCGCGACCGCGGCGATGTGCGAAGCCAGGTAAGCAGTACGGCCTTCGTCGCGGACGAAACCGGACGAGTCCGGGTCGTCGTCAAACGCCGAGCCGTTCTCCGTGATGTACATCGGGAGGCCCGGGTAGTCGCGGCCGAGGCGGGTCAGCAGCTCGGTGAACTTGCCCGGCAGGATCTCCCAGCCCATCGCCGTCGTCGGCTCGCCGAACGGAACTGCCCGAGACGCCGGGACGCCCTCGTCGTCGACCGCGTTGCCGGACTCGTCCACGCCCGAGAACTGCTGGCCGAAGTAGTAGTTCACGCCCAGGAAGTCCAGCGGCGTCGAAATCACCGACAGGTCGCCGTCCTGGATCGGGAGGCGGACTCCGCGGGCGGCCAGGTCGTCGACCACGTCGGTCGGGTAGCGTCCGTGCACCAGCGGGTCCAGGTAGATCCGGACGCCGAGGCCGTCGGCCTGCCGGGCCGCGCGGACGTCTTCGGGAGAGTCCGTCGCCGGGTCGGCCGTGCACATGTTCAGCGTGATGCCGAACTCCGTGTCCGCCGGCGCGGCCGCACGCATCCGCTGCGTCGCGAGACCGTGGCCCAGCAGCAGGTGGTGCACCGCGTGCAGCCCGGCCGCGTAGTCCCGGCGGCCCGGCGCCATCACGCCGTGGACGTACCCGTGCATCGCCGAGCACCACGGCTCGTTCAACGTCGTCCAGTGCCGCACCCGATCGGACAGCCGGTCGAACACCAGCATCGCGTAGTCCGCGAACCGGTACGCCGTGTCCCGCGCCGGCCAGCCGCCCGCGTCCTCCAGCTCCTGCGGCAGGTCCCAGTGGTAGAGCGTCAGCCACGGCGTGACGCCGCGCTCGAGCGTCTCGTCGACCAGCCGCTCGTAGAACCCGATGCCCGCCTCGTTGACGCCGCCCCGACCGCGCGGCTGGACCCGGGGCCACGCCACGGAAAACCGGTACGTGTCCGCGCCCAGCTCGCCGACGAGTCCGATGTCCTCGGGCATCCGGTGGTAGTGGTCGCACGCCACGTCACCGGTGTCGTTGTTGTCGATCGCCCACGGGACCTGGCAGAACGTGTCCCAAATGGACGGAGTGCGCCCGTCTTCCGCGACCGCGCCTTCGATCTGGTACGCGGCGGTGGCCACGCCCCAGCGGAAGTCCGGCGGCAGGGTGTCGATCAGCGCCTGCTGTTCGGCGGTCGCGGCTGTGGTCTCGGTCAAGGCGGGTCTCCTCCAGGGGTACCGGATAGGACGGGCGGCGTTCAGTGGGCGGCGACCGGGTGCAGCCAGCACGCCACTTCGCGAGTCGGGTCGCCGCCGGGCAAGCCCAGCTCGGGCACCTTCGAGTCGCACGGCTCGAAGGCCTTGGGACACCGCGGGTGGAACGCGCAGCCGGCGGGCATCCCGCGCGTGTCCGGCGGCGAGCCCGGGATCCCGGCCAGCTCACGGCGCGGGCCGCGCAGCGCGGGGAACGAGTTCAGCAGGCCGAAGCTGTACGGGTGCAGCGCGTCCCGGTAGAGCTCGGCCGCCGGCGCCTGCTCGACGATCCGGCCGCCGTACATGATCGCGATCCGGTCCGAGAACTCCACCAGCAGTGAAAGGTCGTGCGTGATGAACAGGACCGAGAAGCCCAGCCGCTCCCGCAGTTCCACGAGCTGGCCGAGGATCTGGCGCTGCATGACGACGTCGAGCGCGGTGGTCGGCTCGTCCATGATGACGACCCGCGGCTCCAGCGCCAGCGCCATCGCGATCATCACGCGCTGGCGCATGCCGCCGGAGAGCTGGTGCGGGTACGCCTCCAGCCGGTCGGCCGAAATCCCGACCAGCTTGAGCAGGTCGCGGGCCCGCGCGAGGCGGCTCGCTTTCGTGCTGCGGGGCTCGTGCGCCTTGATGACGTCGACGAGCTGCGTGACGACCTTGTGCACCGGGTTGAGCGAGTTCATCGCGCCCTGGAACACAATGGACGTCTCGGCCCAGCGGAAGTCTCTCAGCTGTTTGTCCGTCAGCTTGAGGACGTCGTAGGGCTCACCGTCGGCGGGGTGGTAGAGCACCTGGCCGCCGCGGATCACGCCCGGCGGCGCGAGCAGCCGGGTCAGCCCGTAGGCCAAAGTGGACTTCCCGCTGCCGCTTTCCCCGGCCAGGCCGAGGACTTCGCCGCGGTGCAGCGTCAGGTGCACGTCCCGGACCGCGCGCACGGCTTCGTCGCCGACGCCGTAGTCGACGTCCAGGCCCTTGATCTCCAGGACCGGGTCCATCATGGCTGTTCCTCCCGCCCGAGCACGGGCGTGAAGCCCACGCGCATGCGATGCGTCCGTCCGTCGGCGCCCTTGACGCGCGCCTTGCCGCTGCCGCGCAGCCGCGGGCTGACGAACTCGTCGATGCCGAAGTTGAGCAGGGACAACGCGGTGCCGAGGATCGCGATCGCCAGCCCGGCCGGCACGAACCACCACCACGCGCCCTGCGCGAGGGCCTGCTGGCTCTGCGCCCAGAACAGGATCGTGCCCCAGTTCCAGTTGGACAGTCCCGAGACGCCGACGAACGCGAGCGTGATCTCCGACATCACCGCGAAGATCACCGTGCCGACGAAGCTCGACGCGATCACGGCGGTCAGGTTCGGCAGGATTTCGAAGAAGATGATCCGCCACGTCGACTCGCCGGTCGCCCGGGCCGCTTCGACGTACTCCCGGCCACGCAAGGAAAGCGTCTGCGCCCGCAGCACGCGTGCGCCCCACGCCCAGGAGGTGAACCCGATGATCACCGCCACCAGGTAGTCGCCGCCGGTGGGCACCGCGCTGCCGATGATGATGATCAGCGGCAGCGCCGGGATCACCAGGAACACATTGGACAGTGCGGACAGGCCCTCGCCGGGGGTCCCGCCGAGGTAGCCGGACGTCACGCCGACGATCACCGCGAGGATCGTCGCCACGATCCCTGCGGTCAGCCCGACCAGCATGACGCTGCGCGTGCCGACCACGACCTGGCTGAAGATGTCCTGGCCGAGGTGGGTGGTGCCGAACCAGTGCCGGCCCGACGGCCCTTCGAGCAGGTCGTTGCTGCGCGCCGACGGGTCGTAGGGCGCGATCCAGTCGCCGATGACCGCGATCACCACGAAGAAGACGATGACGGCGAGGCCGGTGGCCGTCTTCCCGCCGGTGAGGAAGCGGAACCGGCGCCGGCGCGCCACCGCGTCGACCGGGAGGGCTTGGGCGGCTTTGACGTCCGCCGCGGGTACGGCCATGTCAGCCCTCCTTCCGGGTACGGGGGTCGAGCGCGAGGTAGGCGACGTCGGCGAACAGGTTCGCGACCAGCACCGACAGCGTGATGATCAGGAAGATGCCCTGCATCAGCGGGTAGTCCTGCGAGCCGACCGCCTGGAACAGCTGGTAGCCGACGCCCGGGTAGGAGAAGACGATCTCCACCAGCAGCGTGCCGCCGACGATGAACCCCAGCGCCAGCGCGAACCCCGACACGCTCGGCAGCAACGCGTTGCGCGCGGCGTAGCCGACCATGACCCGGCGTTCCGGCAGGCCCTTGGCGTGCGCGACGGTCACGTAGTCCTCCGACGCGACGGTCACCATCATGTTGCGCATGCCCAGGATCCAGCTGCCCATCGAGCTGATCAGGATGGTCAGCGCGGGCAGCAGGCTGTGCTGGATCGCACTGCCGATGAACGTGCCGTCCCAGCCGGGCACCGTGCCCGGGTCGTAGCCGCCGGACGACGGGAAGAAGCTGCCCGGGCCGGCCAGCAGCGTCAGCGCGATCAGGCCGAGCCAGAAGTACGGGATCGACGAGAGGAACGTCGTCACCGGCAGGAGGCCGTCGACCCACGAGCCGCGCTTCCAGCCGGCGACCACGCCGAGCCCGGTGCCGAGCGCGAAGCCGACGATCGTGGTGATGCCGACCAGGATGATCGTCCACGGCAGGCTGTCACCGATCAGCTCGGACACCGGCGACGGGAAGAACGTGAACGAGATCCCGAGGTCGCCCCGGAAGAGCTGGCCCCAGTAGTCGAAGTACTGGGAGATCAGGCTTTCGTTCTTGTCCAGTCCGAAGAGGACGTACAGCGACTGGATCGCGTCCGCGCTGATCATGCCCTGGTTCTTCGCGATCAGCGACTGCACCGGGTCGCCCGGGATCATCCGCGGGATGAAGAAGTTGATGGTGACGGCGGCCCAGGCCGTGAAGACGTAGAAGGCCAGCCGTTGCAGCAGGAACCTCATCGGGCGGCTCCGTCGTACAGCCAGCACGCGGCCCAGTGGCCGGGTGCGTCGTCGACCTCGAACCGCGGCGGCAGGTCGGTCTTGCACCGCTCCATCGCCACCGGGCAGCGCGGGTGGAACCGGCAGCCGGACGGCGGGTCGATCAAGCTCGGCGGTTCACCCGCGCCGCGTTCGGCGGGCACCTCGGCGGGATCCGCTCCCGTGGTGAGCCGGTCCGGGTCGGGCGCGGACTCGATCAGCAGGCGCGTGTACGGGTGCGCCGGGTTCTGCGTGATGGTCTCACTGTCGCCGCCTTCGACCATCCGGCCGGCGTACATCACCATCGTCTCGTCGGCGAAGTAGCGTGCCGACGCGATGTCGTGCGTGATGTACAGGATCGCGAGGTGCAGTCGTTCCTTGAGGTCCCGCAACAGGTTCAGCACGCCGAGCCGGATCGAGACGTCCAACATGGACACCGGCTCGTCGGCCAGCAGCGCCTCGGGGTCGGCGCCGAGCGCCCGCGCGATCGCGACGCGCTGGCGCTGTCCGCCGGACAGCTCGTGCGGGAACTTGTCGATGTACCGCTCCGGCGGCGTCAGCTGCACGCGGGAAAGCAGGTCGTGCAACGACTTCTCGAGGTCGTCGCCCGCCCGGCCGTGGATCTTCAGCGCCCGCGTCAGGTGGTAGCGGACGGTGTGCACGGGGTTCAGCGACGCGAACGGGTCCTGGAAGATCATCTGGACGCGCCGCGCGTAGGCGCGGAACGCCTTGCCGTGCTTGACGTTCACCGTCTCGCCGTGCAGCCGGATGTCGCCGCCGGTGCGCGGGTAGAGCCCCGCGAGCAGCCGGGCGACCGTCGACTTGCCCGAGCCGGACTCGCCGACCAACGCGGTGACGCGGCCCCGCCGGAGTGTCAAGGTGACGTCGTCGACGGCCTGGACCGCGCGGCGCGGGCCGGTGAGGGCCGCGCGCCCGCGTCGCCGAACGGGGAAGTGCTTCGTGAGTCCCGCCGCCTCCAGAACGACGGGGAGGTCCCCCTCCGACCCGACGGCGACGGGGTCGGAGGGGGCCGGGGCGGCCGCGTCGCCGCGGCCGTCCCCGTGTTCCGTCATGACTGAATCCGCCATCAGGCCGCGGGCTTCAGGTGGAGAACGATGTCGAGCGCGTTGCGCAGCGTGGGCTGCGCCGGGCCGTACGGGTTGGCCTCGTCCGGCCAGCCGACCCAGTTCTTCGTGCTGTACTCGCCGCCGGAGTTGGCCGCCGAGGTCGGGACCATCGGCTGCTGGTCGATCATGATCTTCTGCAGCGTCGCCATGGCGGCGGTGCGAGCGGCGTCGTCCTCGGCGTTGGCGTAGGTCTCGAGCGCCTTGGTCGCCTCGTCGTTCTTGAAGCGGCCGTAGTTGCCGTTGATGCCACCCTGGCCGGTCGGCTTGTAGCGGTTGCCGTCCATGACGTCGCGGTACATGTCGTACGGCGTCGCACCGTCGTTGGTCCAGTGCATCAGGCCTTCGAAGTCACCGGTGTCGACCGACTTGATCCACGCGTCCTGGTTCATCTTCTCGACCGTCGCGGTGATGCCGATCTGCGCCAGGTTGTCTTTGATGATCTCCAGGTCGGTGATGTAGTCCGACCAGCCCGACGGGACGGTGAGCTTGAGGGTGACCGGCTTGCCGCTCGGGTCGGCCAGCTTGTCGCCGTTGAACTTGTAGCCCGCGCCGGTGAGCAGCGCCTTGGCGCCCGGGACGTCGACCTTGACCGTCTGGCCCTTGTACTGCGGCGCGATGAACGGGTCGCCCGCCGGCGTCGGGATGCCGGTGACCTGGTCGTTCTTCGGGTAGAAGTAGCCGGCCTCGCCCTGGTTGAAGATGTCGTCGCGGTTGATCACCTTGCTGACCGCCTGACGCAGCTTCGCGTCGTTCCACGGCGCCTTCTCGGTGTTGAACCACAGGCCGTGGACGGCGAGCTGCGCGGGGAACCACAGCTTGTAGTGCTGCGGGTCCTTGTTGGTGTAGACGGCCTTGTAGTTCGGGATGAAGACGAAGCTCCACTCCGACGCCCCGCTGACCAGCGCGTTCACCTGCGCGTTGTTGTCGGTGTAGGAGGTGTAGCGGATCTCCTTGACCTTCGGCGCTTCCTGCCAGTAACCGCTGTCGCGGCGGACGACGATCATCGTCTGCGGCGTGGCCGACTTGAGCGTGTACGGCCCGGTGCCGATCGGGTTCTTCACCGTGTCGAGCGCCGGGTCCTTGACGGACTGCCAGGCGTGCTTCGGCACGACGAGCGTCTGGAGGATCTTGACCTGGTTGACGAACTGCGAGCTGTCGAAGCCCAGGGTGACCTGGTTCCCGGCCGCGGTGATGTCCTTGTAGGGGACGGCGTCGACGTTCAGCGCCTTGTTGTCGCGCAGCAGCTGGAACGTGTAGGCGACGTCGTCGCCGGTCATCTTCTGGCCGTCGGAGAACGTGACGCCGTCACGGATGGTCAGGACGAGCTTCTTGTAGTTGTCCGACCAGTCCCACTTCGTCGCGAGCCACGGCTTGCCCGGCTCCTGCGGCTTGACGCGGTTGAGCATGACCAGGGGCTCGTAGATCATCCACCGGTACCCCATGTTCGACAGGGCGGACGTCTCGAGGAACGGGTTGTTGTTCTCCGACTGCGGGCCGTCGGGCTTGCCCACGTTGAGCACCTGGTCCGGGTTGCTCTGCGCGGCGTTCGAACTGCCGCCCGAACAGGCGGTCAGGCCGCTCAAGACCATGCCCGCTACGAGCGCTGCGACGATGGAGCGCTTGACTCGCATCGTTCCTCCTAGTCATCGACGACGTGCGTAGGTGTCGACTGGTAGCGAGCCCCGACCGCCGGCGACCGAACGACGTCCCGAAGTCAACCCGGGTGACTCGGGTCACGTCAATAACACGGCGGTAACATTTTGTGCCTAAGTTTAAGTACTAAAAGAACTGGCGGTCCAGACCTATATCGGTGATTACTCCTTGCGACGCAAGGGAATCAGCCGGTCCGGCCCCCGTTCGCGAGCAGTTGCGCGATGGGCAGGGTGGCCGCGCCGAGCGCGACCGCCTCCGGCCCGAGCCGGCCGAGGACGACCTCGGTGCGCTCGGCGAGGTAGTCGAGCGCGTGCCGGCGCACGGCGTCGCGCACCGCGGGCAGGATCGCCGGTCCCATGATCGCCCCCGCCGAGCCGGAGAGCACCACCCGGTCCGGGCTGAGCAGGTTGATCAGGTTCGCGATGCCGATCCCGAGGTGTTCGGCGGTCTCGGCGAGCACGTCGGCGGCCGGGCCGTCGCCGGCGGCTTCGTCGACGATGCGCGCCAGTTCGTTGTCGCTTTCATCCCCGATGACCGGTTCCTTGCCGACGCGGTCGGCGTAGTGCCGGACGACGGCCTCGGTGCCGACGTAGGCCTCCAGGCAGCCGTGCGAGCCGCAGCGGCAGGCGGCGCCGCCCGCCTTGACGACGGTGTGGCCCCACTCGCTGGTGGTGATGTCCGGGTGCGAGCGCCCGGCCGTCGCGACAGCGGCCCCGACCCCGACGCCGAGCAGGGCGACGATGGCGCGTTCGGCGCCCCGGCCGGCACCGCGCCAGGTCTCCGCCTGGCCGAGCGTGCGGGCCCGGTTGTCGAGGTGCACCGGCATCTTTTGGGGGGTCCAGGGGGGCTCGCCCCCCGGCCGGGGTTCGGGGCTCGGCCCCGAAGGAAACAGCGCTTGGATGTGCGGGTGGACGAGGTCGGCGAAGGCCACGCCGCGCCAGCCGAGGGTGGGCGCGTGCACGATCCCGCCGTCGCGGACCGCGCCGGGCACGCCGATGCCGACGCCGAACACCGCGTCCGGTTCGCCGCCTTCGAGCACTTCGGCGATACCGGTTCGCACCAATCCGGCCACTTCATCCGGATCGAGGCGGGTGCCGACGAGCGGGTGGCGGACCGTGCCGAGCGTCCCGAGGGCGCAGTCGAACAGCCCGACCTCGACATGTGTCTCGCCGACGTCGACGCCCACGACGTGCCCGAAGTCGGGCCGCACGGCCAGCAGCGTCCGCGGCCGTCCGCCGTCGGATTCGACCGAGCCGGCCTCGGCGACGACGCCGTCGGCGATGAGCTCGGAGACGACGTTGGTAACGGTGGCGGCGGACAAGCCCGATTCAGCTACTAGTTCCAGCCTGCTGACGGGACCGCGGAGGTACAGGGAGGAGAGGAGCGCCGCGCGGTTGTGCCGCCGGAGGTCTCGGGTTGTCTGGCGTACCACCTGGGTCACCTGGGGGATTCTGCCAGACGCCCCCCATGTCACTATGGGTTCGGGACTTAGTTCACCACTTAATACATAGCCACAACTTAGGGTGATCAGGCATCCTGGTCGCAGCCGGTAGAAGCTTCAGATGGGTTGCCCATGGCGAGCAAGCGCACCACCGTCCGTGATCTGCGGAGGCACAACCGTTCCCTGCTGCTGTCGAAACTGTACTTCGACGGCCCGCTGTCGCGGCACGAACTGAGCCAGCTCACCGGATTGAGTGCGGCGACGGTCAGCAACGTGACGGCCGAGCTGGGCGAAGAGCGGCTCATCACGGAGGCGGGCCAGGTCGAGTCGGACGGCGGCCGGCCGCGGGTGCTGCTGCGCGTCGACCCGGCGTACGGGCACGTCGCGGGCGTCGACATCGGCGAGACGGGCGTCAAGGTGGAGCTGTTCGACCTGGCGATGAACAGGCTGGCGACGGTGGAGCACCCGCTCCCGAAGGCCCCGGACCCGGCGACGGCGGTCGAGCAGGTGACATCCGGGCTGCGCGAGGTGTTCGCGGGCTTCGACGACGCGAGTGTGCTGGGCGTCGGCATCGGCGTGCCGGGAATGGTCGAGCAGGGCGAGCGGGTGCTGGTCCACGCGCCGACGGTCGGCTGGGACGCGGTGCCGCTGGTGGCCCTGCTGCAGGACGCGGGGGTGTCCCTGCCCCTGTTCGTGGACAACGGCGCGAAGACGCAGGGCCAGGCGGAGATGTGGTTCGGCGCGGGCCGCGGGGCACGGCACGCGGTGATAGCGCTGATCGGCTCGGGCGTGGGCGCGGCGGTGGTGACGGACGGAACGACGTACCGCGGGTCGACGAGCAGCGCGGGCGAGTGGGGCCACACGACGATCGCGTACGGCGGGCAGCAGTGCCGCTGCGGCGCACTGGGCTGCCTGGAGGCGTACATCGGCGCAGGCGGGGTGCTGGCGAGGTATCGGAAGGCCCGGGGCAAGGAGGTCCCCGGAGAGGACGAGCAGGCCCAGTTCACGGCCCTGCTGGAGGCGGCGGCAAAGTCCAAGACGGCAGCCCGCGTCCTGGACGAGACGGCCGGCTACCTCGGCGCGGGGATCGCGAATTTGATCAACTTGTTCAACCCGGAGCGCATAGTGATCGGCGGCTGGGCAGGCTTGGCACTGGGCGAGCAACTGCTCCCACGAATCCGCGAGGCAGCGAGCGAGCACGCACTGCGACACCCGTTCAGCCAGACATCGATCCAGCTGGGCTCCCTGGGCTTGGACGCGGTGGCAACGGGGGCGGCAACACTGCCAGTGGCGGACTTGCTGGCCCAGGGAGCAACTTCGAAGATCGCAAAACCGGGCTCATCAAACTCCGACGCGGCCTGATACAGCAACAGCGGAACGAGCACCCAGACCCCCCTCCCGCACCCCGATCCGAAGCCAGAACACGGCCGGCGGCGCCGGGTCAAGGCATCTTTCCCGCCTTGACGCGGTGCTGCCGGCCGTAGTCACAATGAAGGCTTCGGGGTGCCGGAAGGAAACCCTTCGGGGTGCCGGAAGACGCATGCACCGCTGATCGGGAACCAACCCGCCACCCCCTCACCCTTAATTCGGGTTGAAAAAAAATGACCGCCCGACGGTTGCCCGGCTTGTCTGGACCATGCATACTTTGTTGCCAGGCACAACAAAGCCCGCCGCCGCCCGAACTCCGCCCCCGCCCAGGAGTACAGGAGCACAGGAGACGGCGAACCGGTCGCGCCTGCCGCCGCCCCGGCATGCGAGGCCACCTCCCCCTCCCCGCGTTCCGTGCTGCGCGCGGAACGCCGTCCCCCCAACGGTGAGAGAGGCGACAACGATGTCCACCTCATTCCGCAAGGCCAGAAGAAGAACAGCGGCCCTCCTCGCGGCAGCGTCCCTCCTGCTGCTCGGCCAGCAAGTACTGACCGCACCGGCGGCCGAAGCGGCAGCCACCTTCACCGACGACTTCAACGGCCCAGCCGGCTCAGCCGTGGACGGCTCGAAGTGGCAGCTGGAAACCGGCGACAACGTCAACAACCACGAGCGCCAGTACTACACGTCCGGCACGAACAACGCCCAGCTCGACGGCCAGGGCCACCTCGTCATCACGGCCAAGAAGGAAAACCCCGGCAACTACAACTGCTGGTACGGCCGCTGCGAGTACACGTCCGCGCGGATGAACACCGCCGGCAAGTTCAGCCAGGCCTACGGCCACTTCGAGACGCGCATGAAGCTCCCGCGCGGCCAGGGCATGTGGCCCGCGTTCTGGATGCTCGGCGGCGGCAACTGGCCGACCGACGGCGAGATCGACATCATGGAGAACGTCGGGTTCGAGCCGAACACCGTGCACGGCACCATCCACGGCCCCGGCTACTCCGGTTCCGGCGGCATCGGCGCGGCCTACAACGGCCCGAACTTCTCCGACGACTTCCACACCTACGCCGTCGACTGGTCGCCCAACCAGATCAAGTGGTACGTCGACGGGAACCTCTACCAGACGCGCACGCCGTCCGACCTGAACGGCAACCGCTGGGTCTACGACCACAACTTCTTCATCATCCTCAACCTCGCCGTCGGCGGGTACTGGCCCGGCGACCCCAACAGCAGCACGCAGTTCCCGCAGCAGCTGGTCGTCGACTACGTCCACGTGACCAACGACGTCGGCGGCGGCACCCCGCCGACCGGGCGCACCGGGCGGATCACCGGCATCGGCGGCAAGTGCGTCGACGTCGCGGGCGCGAACTCCGCCAACGGCACGCCGATCCAGATCACCGACTGCAACGGCAACGCGGCGCAGAACTGGACCATCGCCAGCGACGGCACGATCCGGGCGCTCGGCAAGTGCATGGACGTCAGCGCCGCGGGCACCGCGGACGGGACACCGGTGCAGCTCTACGACTGCAACGGGACCGTCGCCCAGAAGTGGGCGATCTCCGGAGCCAAGGACATCGTGAACCCCAACGCGAACAAGTGCCTCGACGCCACCGGCAACTCGAGCGCGAACGGCACCCGTCTGCAGATCTGGACCTGCGGCGGCGGCGCCAACCAGAAGTGGACCACTCCCTGACCCACACCTGTCGTGAGTGTTTAGGGCGGTTCTAACCGCCCTAAACACTCACGACCCCTGACCCCACGGCAGGAGAATCCAAGTGCGACGATTCCTCGTCGCGCTAATGGGGTGTGCCCTGTTAGCGCTTTCCTTCCTCACCACCGGCTCCGCCCAAGCCGCCGTCGAGGCCGGCCCGTCCGCGAGCCAGCTGCTCGCGAAGACGCAGAACTGCCAGCAGATCTCGAACGGCAAGTATTCCTTCGACGAAGGCGGCGCGGCGACCGTGCCCGTCTGCCAGGCCAACGGCGCGGTGTTCTTCAAGGCCGACATGGACATCGACTGCGACGGTGTCCGCACGTCCCAGTGCAACGAGCAGACCGACTGCTGCTTCTACCCGGACACGGCGTTCCACACCTCGACCGACCAGCCGCTGAACGCGGCGCAGCTGCCCTACATCGTCCTCCCGCAGCCGACTTCCACATGGGACTACCGCAACTACGGCATCGACGGCGGTTCCGTCGTGGCGGTGATCTACAACAACCAGGTCACCTACGCGGTCGTCGGCGACACCGGCCCGACGAGCATCATCGGTGAGGCGTCCTACGCCACCGCGGTCAACCTCGGCATCAACCCGGACCCGTCCAACGGCGGCACCGAGGGCCCGGTGACCTACATCGTGTTCCCGAACACGCACGTCAACCCGATCGAGAACCACGCCAACGCCACGAGCCTCGGTGAGCAGGTCGCCACGCAGTTCGCCGGTGGCACGACCACTCCGCCGCCGGCCGGTGGCGGGCAGATCACCGGTGTCGGCGGCAAGTGCGTCGACGTCGCGGGCGCGAACAACGCCAACGGCACCGCCGTCCAGCTCTACGACTGCAACGGCACGACCGCTCAACAGTGGACGGTCGGCAGCGACGGAACCGTGAAGGCGCTCGGCAAGTGCCTCGACGTCACCAGCGCGGGCACGACCAACGGGACCACGGTCCAGCTGTACGACTGCAACGGCTCCAACGCGCAGAAGTGGTCGGCCAACGGGTCGAAGAACCTCGTGAACGCCGGTTCCGGCAAGTGCCTCGACGCCACCGGCAACTCCAGTGCCAACGGGACCCGGCTCCAGATCTGGACCTGCGGCACCGGCGCGAACCAGAAGTGGAGCCTGCCATGAGGAAACTGCTCACCCTGCTCGGCGTGACCGCCCTGGCCGCGGCCACCTTCGCCGCGCCCGCGCAGGCCGCGGGCGAGACCGTGAACGTCTGGCTCACCACCACCAGCGACTCCGGCGGCCGCACGGTCACCCGCGGCCTGCAGCAGCAGACGCCGGTCACCTTCGCCGCGGGCACCGGCACCGGCGGCGTGACCATCAACGTCAACGAAGGCACCACCTACCAGCAGTTCGAGGGCGGTGGAGCGTCCTTCACGGACACCGCGGCCTGGCTGATGAACTCCAGCGGCGCGCTTTCCCAGGCCACCCGCGACGACACGATGCGCAAGCTGTTCGACCCGAACAACGGCATCGGCCTGAGCTTCATCCGCAACCCGCTCGGCGCGTCCGACCTGGCCCGCTACAGCTACACCTTCGACGACATGCCGGCCGGCCAGACCGACCCGAACCTGACGCACTTCTCGATCGCCCACGACCAGGCCGACGTGCTGCCGCTGACCAAGCAGGCCAAGCAGCTCAACCCGCAGGCCAAGGTGATGGCGTCGCCCTGGAGCGCGCCGCCGTGGATGAAGGACAACGACAGCTACATGCTCGGCTGGGTCGAGTCGCAGTACTATCCGGCCTACGCGCAGTACTTCGTCAAGTACCTGCAGGCCTACCAGGCCGCGGGCGTGCCGATCGACTACGTCTCGATGCAGAACGAGCCGACGTGCTGCGCGAGCTACCCGTCGACCAACTGGAACGGCGCCGGGCTGGCGTACTTCGCGAAGAACAACCTGCTGCCGGCCCTGCAGGGCGCCGGACTGTCCACAAAGGTCCTAGCGCTGGACTGGAACTGGGACACCTACGCCTCCTACGGCGCACCCACTCTGGACGACTCGGCGATCCGCAACCACCCGAACTTCGGCGGCGTCGCCTGGCACGGGTACGGCGGCAACATCGCGCAGCAGACGACGACGCACAACCAGTACCCGAACGTCAACGCCTACTCGACCGAGCACTCCGGGGGCACCTGGATCTCGAACCAGCAGGCCGAGGACATGAACAACATCGTCGACTACACGCGCAACTGGTCGAAGAGCGTCACCAAGTGGAGCCTCGCCGTCGACCAGAACATGGGCCCGCACAACGGCGGCTGCGGCACCTGCACCGGCCTGATCACCGTCCACAACGGAGACTCGCGCAGCGGGCAGGTCGACTACACCGTCGAGTACTACACGATGGGGCACCTGACGAAGTTCGTGAAGCCGGGCGCGTACCGGATCGACTCGAACGACAACTCGACCGTCCGCAACGTCGCGTGGAAGAACCCGGACGGCTCGAAGGCGCTGATCGCGTACAACTCCAGCACCGCCGCCCAGAACGTCCGCGTGAACTGGGGCAACTCGTCCTTCACCTACTCGCTGCCCGGCCACACGTCCGCGACGTTCACCTGGAACGGCACCCAGGGCAATGGCGGCACCACGGGCAAGACCGGCCCGATCACCGGGCTCGGCGGCAAGTGCCTCGACGTCGCCGGCGCGAACAGCGCCAACGGCACCGCGGTCCAGCTCTACGACTGCAACGGCTCGGGCGCGCAACAGTGGACGGTCGGCACCGACGGAACCCTGAAAGCACTCGGCAAGTGCCTCGACGTCACCGGGCAGTCCACAGCGGACGGTGCCCAGCTGCAGCTGTGGGACTGCGGGGGGACCGCGAACCAGCGGTGGGCGGCGACCGCGGCCAAGGACCTCGTCGGCGCCGGGTCGAACAAGTGCGTCGACGCGACCGGCAATTCCAGTGCCAACGGCACCCGGTTGCAGATCTGGACCTGCACCGGCGCCGCCAACCAGAAGTGGAACGTGCCCGCATGAAGAAACTGGCAGTGACAACCGGGGCTCCGCCCCGGGCCGGGGGCTCCGCCACCCGGAACCCCCGAAAAGCAGCATTCGGCGCCCTCATCGCCGCATCGGCTCTCATAGCCGTCCCAGGCGTCGCGCAGGCGGCGACCGGCCCGATCACCGGCATCGCCGGCAAGTGCGTCGACGTCAACGCGGCGAACAGCGCCAACGGCACCGCGATCCAGCTCTACGACTGCAACGGCTCGGGCGCTCAACAGTGGACAGTCGGCTCCGACGGATCCCTGCAGGCGCTGGGCAAGTGCCTCGACGTCACCAGTGCGGGCACCGCGAACGGCACCACGATCCAGCTCTGGGACTGCAACGGCTCCAACGCCCAGAAGTGGACGGCCAACGCGGCGAAGAACCTCGTCAACACCGGGTCGGGCAAGTGCCTCGACGCCACCGGCAACTCCAGCGCCAACGGCACGCGGCTGCAGATCTGGACGTGCGCGAGCACGGCCAACCAGCAGTGGACGCTCCCGTCCGGCGGCACCACCCCGCCGCCGAGCGGGCCGGGCGTGATGGCCGTGGCGCCGTACCTCTACAACGGCTGGGGCAACCCGCCGAGCCCGCAGACGATCCAGAACGCCACCGGCGTCAAGTGGTTCACGCTGGCGTTCATCCTGTCCAACGGCTACTGCAACCCGATGTGGGACGGCGGCCGGGCGCTCACCGGCGGCGTCGACCAGAACACGATCAACGCGGTGCGCGCGGGCGGCGGCGACGTCATCCCGTCGTTCGGCGGCTACTCCGGCAACAAGCTGGAGTCGTCGTGCGGCAGCGCGGGTGAGCTGGCGGCGGGCTACCAGAAGGTGATCAGCGCCTACGGTCTCAAGGCGATCGACATCGACATCGAGGCCGACGCCTACAGCAACCCGACGGTGCAGCAGCGCACGGTCGACGCGCTGAAGACGGTGCGGGCGAACAACCCGGGCATCAAGCTGTACGTCACGTTCGGCACCGGACAGTCCGGTCCGGACAACAGCCTGGTGAACCGGGCGGCGCAGTCCGGGTTGACGGTCGACGGCTGGGTCATCATGCCGTTCGACTTCGGCGGCGCGGGCCAGAACATGGGCACGCTCACGCAGCGTGCGGCCGAGGGGCTCAAGAACGTCGTCAAGGGCGCGTACGGCTACGACGACGACACGGCCTACCGGCACATGGGCATCTCGTCGATGAACGGCATCACGGACAACAACGAGACGGTCACCCTGAACGACTTCACCACGATCCTGGCCTACGCGAACCAGCACCACCTGGCCCGGTTGACGTTCTGGTCGGCCAACCGCGACCGCCCCTGCCCGGGCGCCTACCCGAACGACGACACGTGTTCGGGCGTTTCCCAGCAGGCGTGGGACTTCACGAGGATCTTCGCCCGCTACGCCGGCTGATCCCCCGACGCCGTCAAGGCCACCGCACGGACGTCCGTGCGGTGGCCTTGACGGCATTTCGGGCAAAAAGGGCTGCCGGGCCACGGCACTGGGGGAGCCCCGACCCGGCAGCGAAGTGGTTTCGCGGCCGCTGGGGGTCTCCGGCGGCGAAACCGCACCGAGGTTATCCAGCCAGGTGCCGTGGAGGCGAGCACTCGGGCCCATCCGGACGGCGACGGTGCCCGAACGGCCACTACTCCGACATCGCCGCCCGGGCCGCTTCCGCGCGGTCCGCATACGCCCCGACCAGCTGTTCTTCCGCGTCCTCGAGGTACTTCATCAGCAGCTGCTCCGCGCCGGGGCCGTCGCCGGCCTCGATGCGGTCGAGGATCTCGTGGTTGCGCGGCAGGTATCGCTCGTGGAACCGCCGCGGCTCGGCCATGATGTGGAAGACCAGCCGCAGCTCGGCGATCAGCCGGCCGACCAGCTCGTTGACCCGCTCGCTGCCCGACAGCGCTGCCAGCTCTTGGTGGAACCAGACGTTCGCGGTGCCGAGGTCCTTCCAGTTGCCGCTGCGGGCGGCCTCGTCGCCGATGTCGACCTTCTCCTTGATCCGCGCGAACGTGTCCGGCTTCGCCGTCACGCCGCGGACCGCCGCGCACTCGATGATCTTGCGGACGCGGTAGATGTCGACGACGTCCTCGACGCTCGGGATGCGGACGAAGACGCCGCGGTTGAGCTCGTGGGCCAGCAGCCGCTCGTGCGTGAGCAGCCGGAACGCCTCGCGCAGCGTGTTGCGGGAGACGCCGAGCGCGTTGCCGATGTCCTGCTCCGACAGCCGGCCGCCCGGCAGGAAGAAGCCCTCCGCGATGCGCTTGCGGAGGACGCCCGCGACCCGCTCGGCCGTGCTCTTGCGGCTGACCAGGCCCCGGTCGGCGGCCAGGCCCGGTGACCCGCTGTCTTCGATGACCACGCTCCGATGATAGCCGTCACAGAGAGGACGATCCAATTGCCGTCTTGTGGAATTGTTCAACAATCCTTACTGTGTGAACCACGCCACGATGAGACACTGGCCAGGAGGTGCCCATGACTGCCACAACAGCAACCGAGGCCCGGCCGTTCGACTGGTTCCGCACGCTCGGCAAGCGCGGCCGCCGCGCGTTCCTCGGCGCGTTCGGCGGCTACGGCCTGGACTCGTTCGACTACCAGACCCTGCCGCTCGGCCTCGCCGCGATCACCGCGTACTTCGGCATTTCGAGCGGTGAGGCCGGCCTGCTCGGCACGACGACACTGGTCGTGTCGGCCGTCGGCGGGGTCGGCGCGGGCATGCTGGCCGACCGGATCGGCCGCGTCCGCACGCTGCAGATCACCATCGCGATGTACACGATCTTCACCGTGCTCTGCGGGTTCGCGCCGAACTTCGAAACACTGCTGGTCTTCCGCGCGCTGCAGGGCCTGGGCTTCGGCGGCGAGTGGGCGGCCGGCGCCGCACTGGTCGCGGAGTACTCCTCGGCCAAGTACCGCGGCCGGACCGTGGCGTTCGTGCAGAGCGCGTGGGCGGTCGGCTGGGCGCTGTCGGTGATCGTCTACACCGTGGTGTTCAGCGTCGCGAGCGACGACGTCGCCTGGCGCATCATGTTCTGGACCGGTGTCATCCCGGCGCTGCTGGTGCTGTGGGTCCGCAAGAGCGTCAAAGACGCGCCGCGCGCCGAGGAACGCCTGAAGGCCGAACGTCCGAAGGGGACGCTCGTCAAGATCTTCAAGGGCGACCTCCTGCGCACGACGTTCTTCGCCGCGCTGCTGGCCACCGGTGTCCAGGGCGGCTACTACACGATCTCGACGTGGCTGCCGTCCTACCTGAAGAAGACGCGCGAGCTGACCGTGATCGGCACCGGCGGCTACCTCGCGTTCCTGATCACCGGCGCGTTCGTCGGCTACGTCTGCGGCGGCTACCTCACGGACCTGATGGGCCGCAAGAAAACCTTCCTGACGTTCGCGCTGCTGTCGGCCGCGTTGATCGTCGCGTACACGCAGATCCCCAAGGGCGCCAACGGGCTCGTGCTCGTCCTCGGCTTCCCGCTCGGCTTCTCGATGTCCGCGATCTTCAGCGGCTTCGGCGCCTACCTCGCCGAGCTGTACCCGACGACGTTGCGCGGGACGGGACAAGGCTTCACCTACAACTTCGGCCGGGCGGTCGGCGCGGTCTTCCCGACCGTCGTGGGCTTCCTCGGCGCGGGCGGCGCGATCGTGTTCGGCGCGATCGGCTACGGCATCGCGGTGCTCGCCCTGCTGGGCCTGCCGGAAACCCGGGGTATCGAACTCGTCGACTGAGGGGGCTCTCATGACGACCTTTGACGAACCCGCGACGTACACGCCGGCGCAAGCGCGCGAGGTGTTCCGCCGCGGCACCGCCCGCCCGACCACGGGCTGGGCCAACGGCTTCACCCAGACCAACCTGATCGCCGTGCCCGAAGACTGGGCCTACGACGTCCTGTTGTTCTGCACCCGCAACCCGCAGGCGTGCCCGGTGCTCGACGTCACCGACCCCGGTGACCCGGCCACGCGGCTCGCCCCGGGCGCGGACCTGCGCACCGACCTGCCGCGCTACCGGATCTGGCAGAACGGCGTGCTGGCCGGCGAAGTCTCCGACGCGACCGGCTTGTGGCGCAGCGACATGGTGGCCTTCTCGATCGGCTGCAGCTTCACGTTCGAAACGGCGCTGGCCGCCGAGGGCGTCCCGCTGCGACACGTCGACCAGGGCCGCAACGTCGCGATGTACATGACGAACCGGCAGTGCGAGCCCGCCGGGCGGCTGCACGGGCCGATGGTCGTGTCCATGCGGCAGATCCCGGAGGACCGCGTCGACGACGCCGTCGAGATCACCGGCGCGATGCCGGCGGTGCACGGCGCTCCCGTGCACATCGGCGATCCGGGCGCGCTGGGCATCGACGACCTCGCCCGGCCGGACTTCGGCGACCCGGTCGACGCGGAACCGGGCGACGTCCCGGTGTTCTGGGCCTGCGGTGTCACTCCGCAGGCGGCGCTGATGGCCTCGCGGCCCCCGTTCGCGATCACCCACGCGCCGGGGTACATGTTCATCACCGATTCCCGTGACAGCGACTACCGGGTGGGCTGAAATGGATCTGAACAGCGATCTTGGTGAGGGCTTCGGCGCCTGGAAGATGGGCGACGACGAAGCCATGCTCGACATCGTGACCAGCGCGAACATCGCGTGCGGCTTCCACGCCGGCGACCCGTCGGTGATGCGGCGGGTGTGCGAGCTGGCGGCCGAACGCGGCGTCGCGATCGGCGCGCACGTCGGGTACCGCGACCTGGCCGGGTTCGGCCGGCGCGCGCTCGACATCGCGCCGGACGCCCTCGCCGACGAGGTGCTCTACCAGATCGGCGCGCTCGACGCGTTCGCCCGCGCGGCGGGCAGCCGCGTGACGTACGTGAAGCCGCACGGCGCGTTGTACAACACCGCGGCGGTGGACCCGGAGCAGGCCGCGGCGATCGTCGCCGGCCTCCGCCGGTACGACCCCGCGCTCGCGCTGCTTTGCCTGCCGGACTCGGAAATGCAGCGGGAGGCGGAAAAAGCGGGTGTCGTGGCGTACGCGGAGGCGTTCGCGGACCGCGCCTACACCGCCGACGGCAAGCTCGTGTCGCGCAAGAAGCCGGGCGCGGTGCTGCACGATCCGGACGCGGTGGCCGAACGCGCGATCGGCATGGCGACCGGCGGCGTGGTCACCGAGGACGGCAGCAAGCTCGACGTGCGTCCGGATTCCCTGTGCGTGCACGGGGACACGCCGGGCGCGGTGGAGCTGGCCCGCCGGATCGAGGCGGCGCTGACCGCGGCCGGCGTGCAGCTGGGGGCGTTCACCGGATGACCGTCCGGCTGCTGCCGTGCGGGCGGCGCGCGGTGCTGGTGGAAGCGGAAGACGTGCTGGGGTACCAAGCCGCGGTGACCGCGCTGGACCTGGCCGGCGTCGAGGAGCTGGTCCCGGCGGCCCGCACCCTGCTGGTCCGCTTCGACCCCGCGGTGACGGACGCGGACCGCCTGGGCGCCGTGCTGCGCGAAGTGTCCCCTGTGGACAGCACGGTGACCGGCGCCGGCGAGGTGGTGGTCCCGGTGGTGTACGACGGCGAGGACCTGGCCGACGTCGCGGCCGAGGCGGGCGTCTCGGTGGCTTCGGTGATTTCCCGGCACAGCGCGGGTTCCTACGTATCCGCGTTCTGCGGGTTCGCGCCGGGGTTCGCGTACCTGTCCGGGTTGGACCCGGCGTTGCACGTCTCGCGGCGCTCGACGCCGCGGACGCGCATCCCGGCCGGCTCGGTGGCGATCGCCGGGGAGTACAGCGCGGTGTACCCGAGCGCGTCGCCGGGTGGCTGGCGGCTGCTCGGCCGCGCGGAAGTGCCGGTGTGGGACGTCGAACGCGACCCGCCGAACCTGCTGCCGCCGGGCACCCGCGTGCGGTTCGAGGCGGTGACGGCGTGAAGCTGGAGATCGTCCGGCCGGGGTTCTCGACGACGGTGCAGGACCACGGCCGGCCCGGGTACGCGGCGCTCGGCGTCTCGCGGTCCGGCGCCGCGGACCGCGGGTCGTTCGAGCTGGCCAACCGCCTGGTCGGGAATCCGGCCGGAGCCGCGGCGCTGGAGGTGACGCTCGGCGGGCTGGTGCTGCGTGCCTCGAGCGTGACGACGGTCGCGGTGACCGGCGCGTCGTGCCCGGTGTCGCCGGGCGGGATGAACGCGCCGGTCACGCTGTGGCCGGGCGATGAGCTCGTGCTGGGCACGGCAACTTCGGGACTGCGGTGCTACGTCGCGGTCCGGGGCGGGATCGACGTGCCGCCAGTGCTCGGGTCGCGCGCCACCGACACGCTCGGGCAGCTGGGACCGCCGCCGCTCGCCGCCGGGATGCTGGTGCCGGTGGGCACTCCCGGCGCGTTCCCGGTCGTCGATCTGGCGCCACGCGCGGCGTTGCCCGAGGCTCCGGTGCTGCGTGTGACGCCGGGACCGCGTCGCGACTGGTTCGCGGCCCCGGACGAGCTGCTGTCCACTGTGTACACGGTGTCGCCGGACTCGAACCGCGTCGGCATCCGCCTGACCGGGCCCGCCCTCGAGCGGGTCCGCCACGACGAACTGCCGTCGGAGGCGTGCGTGCCCGGCTCGGTGCAGGTGCCGCCGTCGGGCCGGCCGATCCTGTTCCACGCGGACGCCCCGACGACGGGCGGCTACCCGGTGCTCGCCGTCGTCGAGGAGGCCGATCTCGACCTGGCGGCGCAGCTGCGTCCCGGTCAGACAGTGCGGTTCGCGGCGGCCCGGGAGTCCGGCAGGCCGGCGTAGTCCGGCAGCTCGACGCCGTTGATCGCGCGCTCGATCAGCGGGCCGAGCTTCTCCATGTCGGGCTCCTCGGGTTCGGCGCCCTCACGCATGCTCGCGTGCAGCCGCCCGATCTCCTGGTTGGCCTCGACGTAGGAACGCATCCGCTGCTCGTAGCCGGCGAACCCGGCCGCCGGGTCCCAGCCGGCGGCGGCCAGCTCACCGGCCAGCAGGTAGGCGCCGACGAGAGCCAGCCCGGTGCCACCGCCGGACAGCGGCGACGAGCTGAACGCCGCGTCGCCGAGCAGCGCCACCCGCCCGGCCGACCAGCGGTCCATGACCACCTGGGCGATCTGGTCCAAGTAGAAGTCCGGGGTGTCGTCCAGGTGCGTGAGGATGCGCGGGGTCAGCCAGCCGAACCCGGCCATCTGTTCACGCAGCAGGCGTTTCTGGGCCTCGATGTCGCGGTAGTCGACGTCGAACTCGGCCGCGGGGAAGGACAACATGGCCATCGCGCGGGTCGCGTCCGGCAGCGGCCGCAGCCCGGCCGAGCGCCCGGCCTCCTGGTAGTCGAGCATCCAGCGCTCGAGCCCGAACTCGTTGGGCACGCTGTAGAAAGCCAGCACGGACCCCAAGTGGCGGACGAACTTCTCACGCGGCCCGAAGACCATCCCCCGCAGCGCCGAGTGCAGCCCGTCGGCCCCGACCACCAGGTCGAACCGCCGCCGGTCACCACCTTCGAAGCCGACGTCGACGCCGTCGGCGTCCTGGGCGAGCTCGGCGATCCGGTCGCCGAAGACGTACTCGACGGTGTCGCGGGTGTCTTCGTGCAGCACCCGGGACAGGTCCCCGCGCAGGATCTCGATCTCGGAGATGTAGCCGTCGCCGCCGTCGTCTTCCGCGCTGAAGGTCTCGAGCACCTTCCCGTCGGCGTCGACGACGTACGCGCCGGCGGTGTCGGTGCGGGCCGCGCGCACGGCCGCGTCGAGCCCCATCCGCCGGATGACCTCCCTGGCCACCCCACGCGCGTCGACGGCCTGCCCGCCGGGCCGCAGCCCGGGCGCCCGCTCCACGACGGTCACCTCGGCGCCCCGCCGCTGCAGCCAGTGCGCGAGCGCGGGCCCCGCGATGCTCGCTCCGGCCACCAACACCTTGACACCGCTCATCGAGTCCCCCTTGTTCGCCGGTCGGGGCTCGGATCTTAACGGCTCGCGGCCACCAGCCAGGCGAGGTTGGTCAGGACGATCGCCACCCACAACGGCCACGTGCGACGCCCCCGCAGCGCGTCGCGCAGCGGGCCACGCTCGGCCAGCCGGTCGGCGAGGCAGGCGTCGAACGCTTCGGCGACCTGGTCGTCGATCTCGTCGCGCAGCCGCGGCGTCAGCTCAGACATGGGCCGGCACCGCGCGGGCCACCGACAGGCACACCAGCGCCAGCGGCACCTCCAGCGCCGCCATGAGCAGCGAGAGCCCGACGTCGCTGCCGGCCGTCGTGACGTCGAACCAGGCGTCGGCCAGCAGCAGGGTCGCCGTGGCCGTCGCCGCCAGTGGCGCCCGCGGGTCGGTGCGGGCGAGCAGCCACGCCGTGACCAGCAGGCCGAGTGCCTCCGCCGCGTCGAAGCCCGTCCACGCGAGCCGCCAGTGCTGGGCCACCGCGGTGTCCGGCAACGTCGTCGCCAGCACCGCGATCCACGGCAGCAGGCAGAGGCCCGCCGCCCAGAGCAGCCGTCTCTTCGAAACCCCCGAAGTCCCCATGCCAACCAAGGTAGCGATTGCAGAGAATCTCTGCAAACAGTCTCTGTAGTAGGCTCCGGGCATGGTCGAACGTCCCGAACGGCGCGTCCTCACCGGCGCGGATCTCAAGGCCTTCTACAAGGCCCTGGCCAACCCGGTGCGCCGCGACATCCTGTCCTACCTGGGCGAACACGGCGAAGCGAACTCGACCAGCGTCGCGAAGGCCCTCGGCGAGAGCACCGGGACGACCAGCTACCACCTCCGCAAGCTCGCCGACCTCGAGCTGATCGCGGAGATCGAGGAGCGCTCCACCGGCCGCGAACGCTGGTGGAAGTCGCTGATGAAGGACATCTACACCCCGCCGGGGCTGGAGATGACCCCGGACGAGCGCGAGGCCGCGCGCAAGCTCGGCGCGCTCAAGATGAGCCACGACCTCGGCCTGGTCACGCGGGCGTACGCGGGTTACGACAGCGCCCGGGGCTGGAACCAGATCTATCGCGCGGGGTTGCGGCTGACGAAGGAGCAGGTCACGTCGTTCGTCGAGGAGTACCAGAACCTGCTGTGGAAGTACGTCACCGAGCCCGGCGACCACCCCGAAGGCTCACGCTCCCTCGCCGTCCGGCTCATCGTGGTCCCCGACGACGAGTCCACAACGGACTAGAGCCCCGACACCCGCAGCGTGATGTTCAGCCGCCCGGTGAGGCCCAGCGCCGGGTCGGCCGTGCCGGGCAGCGTCTTCGGCACCCCGTGGTACGCGAGCCGCGAAGGGCCGCCGAACACGAAGACGTCGCCCGACCGGAGTTCGACGTCGGTGTACGGGCGGCCGCGGGTCTCGGTGTTGCCGAAGCGGAACACGCACGCGTCGCCGAGGCTGAACGACACCACCGGCGCCAGGCTGCGCTCGTCCTTGTCCTGGTGCAGACCCATCTTCGCGGCCGCGTCGTAGAAGTTGACCAGCGCGATGTCCGGCTCGTACGGCTCGGTGTCCCCGTACGCGTCCGCCAGCGCGCGGCGGCCGAGGTCGCCGAGCCAGTCCGGGAACGGCAGCACCGGCGTGCCCTCGCCGGTCGTGCGCGAGTAGCCGTACGGGTACCAGTGCCAGCCGAGGCAGACCGACTTGACCGACATGACGCCGCCGTTCGGCAGGCGGGTGTGGCGGTAGCCGGCGAAGCCGCGGCAGGCCGCCACGAAGTCCCGCTGCTCGTCGAAACCGAGCCAGTCGGGCAGGTGGACCGCGCCGGGCGCGAGCTCGGCACGCGGCCGCGGGAGGAGGGCGTCCATCACCTCGATTGTGCCGGAGACTCCCGTCGCGCACGCTCGGTGATCGTCGAGGGCACGATCCGGTGGCCGCGGAACGTCACCCCCGCAACAGCGAACAGCCGCAGGAGCCGCCCGAACGGACCAACCGGGCGCTCCTGCGGCCGAATCCCCTCGCTTTGGGCCACCATGTCTAGACGTTCCCACACCTGAATGTCACAAGGCCAGCGTGGATCAGCTACGAACCGGTCACTTGACCTGGGCGGCGCGGATCAGTCACGAAACGTCACAACGGTGACGCCCGCCTGCGCCGGCACGGGATCGTTCATCGCGGCCAGCGCCGCCGGGACGTCGTCGAGGCCGATCCGCCGCCCGATCAGCGCGGCGAGGTCGATCCCGGCCGTCTCGACGACGCGCAGCAGCTCCGGGTACTCGTGGGCCTGCAGCCCGTGGATGCCGACCAGCTCCAGCTCGCCGCCGATGACGCGGTGCATCGGGATCGGCGCGACCCCCTGGGCGGGCGGCATCAGCCCGGCCTGGACGTGCCGGCCGCGCTTGCGGAGGCTGCCCACCGACGCCGCGCAGGTCGACGGCGCGCCGAGGCAGTCGAGGGAGACGTGCGTACCCCACCGGTCAGCTCCCGCACGTGCTCGGCGACGGCTTCCGGGCCGTCGAACGCCGAGGAGTCGACGGTGAGCGTGGCGCCGGACTTCGCGGCCAGCTGCAACGCCGACGGCGAGACGTCGACCGCGACGACCTTCGCGCCCGCCGCGACGGCCAGCAGCACCGCGGAGATCCCGACGCCACCGCAGCCGTAGACCGAAACCCACTGCCCGGCGGTGACACGGCCCTGGCGCAGCACCGCGCGGAACGCCGTCCCGAACCGGCAGCCCAGCGCCGCGGCTTCGGCGGCGCCGAGCGAGTCCGGCAGCGCGACCAGGTTCGTCTCGGCGTGCTCGATGGCCACGCGCTCGGCGAAGGAGCCCCAGTGCGTCGCGCCGGGCTGGAACTCGCGGTCGCAAATCTGCTGGTCGCCGCGGGCGCACTGGGCGCACGTGCCGCAGGCGCAGACGAACGGCACGGTGACGCGCGCGCCGAGCGCCCAGCCGCGCACACCGGCGCCGAGCTCGACGATCCGGCCGGCCAGCTCGTGCCCGGCGACGTGCGGCAGGCTCACCGCGGTGTCGTGGCCCTGCCACGTGTGCCAGTCGCTGCGGCACACGCCGGTCGCGTCGACCTCGATCACGACGCCGCCCGGTGCGGCCACCGGCTCCGGCACGTCCCGCACGACGGGCGGGACGCCGAACTCCTCCATCACCACAGCTCGCATGGCGCGAGCCTACGTGATCCGCTCAAGTGAGCGGTTTTCCGTTGGTACCGCTCAGTTGAGCGGCGGCGGCTGCGCGTGGAAGCGCGTTCTTCCCCGCGGCGGCCCGAGGAGCTTGCTGAGCGAGCCGTCCGGCACGTTCAGGATGTCCTCGAGATTCCGCAAGGCCTCCAACGACTCCGCCCGTTCGGGCCGGCACCGCCCGGACTGCCAATGGCTGAGGGTGGCCAGGCTGACCGTGGTTCCCCTGCCGCGCAAGCGATAGCGGATCCGGTCGAGGCCGAGTCCGCGGGCCCGGATCGCCGCCCGCAGGGCGACGTCGAACGGCCCCGCGGCCAGCAAGTGGCTCAGCTCCGCCTGTTCCCCCCGGTCGATGGTGCGTGTTCGCTGACCGGTCATCACATCGCTCCGAAGCACTCTCGAATACGAAACCTGGAGCGTAGGCGCAGGTTCGCAAGATCGGAAGAGCACTCACCCACCTGCGAGTTACGCTGCGCGCGCTGTTTCGGCGATCTCGGCGAACGGTTCCGCGTAGCCCGAGTTGATCGTGACGTAGGAAATCCCCCACCGCTCGCGCCAGCGGAGAAGCTTTTCCGCTGCCTGCGCGGGATCCGCGGGCAGCACGGTGACGGCACCGCCGGCGGCGAGCTCGGGCACGTCGACCCCGGCCCACCGCGCGATCCCGGGCGAAGGCCGGTCCCCGACGGCCATCAGGTTCAGCCCGAGCTCGATCTCCGGCAGCCGCTCACCGGCGAGCGTCCGGAATCGATCCACAATGGACTGCGCCTCGGTTTCGGTGGTCGTCGGCGCCCAGGTGAAGGTGACGGTGTCGGCTTCTTGCGCGGCGAGCGCGAGCATTTTCGGTCCCCCGCCGGCGAGCATCAACCGCGGGCGGTCGACCGATCGTTTGAGGTGGGCGATCGTTTCCGCCATCCGTGTGATGCGCTCACCCGGTCCGCCGAACTCCCGCCCGAGGCTTTCGGCGTGCGCCTTCGCACCGGGCCGCCCGACCCCGAGCCCGAGCTCGAACCGGCCGCCGGTCTGCTGGTGCAGGGTCTGGACCTGCCAGCCGACGGCTTTCGGGTCGCGGAAGGGATCGGCGAGCACGAAGGTCCCGATGGTGAGGTCGAGGGTCACCGCGGCGGCGGCCCCGAGCAGCACGAAGGGATCGGCGGCGCCAACGGGATCGGTGGCGAGCAGGGTGTCGAAGCCGAGCTTCTCGACCTGCTCGGCCTGGGCGGTCCAGGAGGTGAGGTCACGAGCGTGACCGGCGACGATGCCGAAGCGGAAGGGTTTCATGCGGTCATGGTGTCGGTGGTGGAGCGGTCACCACATCCGCTTCAGGACGTCAGTTGGGCGTACGCCCCTCGCAGTCCGTCGGTGGCCGTAACAGCTGAACCGCGGCCCGCGACTCCCGATCAACACGATCAAGGGGGCAGGAGATGATCAAGCGCACGATCTACCTCATGGCGGCCGCCACCACTGCCTTCGGGCTGGCCGCCTGCGGCAACGAGGCACCCCCAACCACTGCGGCGGCATCGGTCCAGGCGCCGGCGAGTGTGTCCCCGACCGCCTCGACCGCTCCGTCCTCCACAGCCCCGGCCTACATCACGAAGAAGGTCGGCGAGCGGGCCGGCATCACGAACACCGACGGCAGTCCTGCGGTGGACTTCTGGGTCACCAAGATCGCTGTCGATCCGAAGTGCGGCTCGTACATGTCGCGCGAAGCCGGAAAACACACGTTGCTGCTCGATGTGACCGTCAAGACCTACACCGAACACGACGCCAATAGCGACATCAACGCGTTCACGGTCCTGCCCGGGCTGATCAACCCGTTCGCCTTCTCGACGACCGGCGCCGACGGCGTCACGAACCAGGCGGAGACCGACATGTGCGTGGAGCCGAAGAGTCTGCCCTCCGCGTACGCGGCGAATCGCACCTACACCGGTCAGGTTGCGCTATCCACCACAGCGAAGAGCGGCACTGTGCAGCTCACAGATGGTTCCGGGCTGTTCGGCCCCGGTGCACATGGCTGGGAATGGTCGTACTGAGCCGCTCAGCGCAGGGTGACCGACAACGCCTGCGCGATCTCCTTGCCAATGGCGTGCGTAGCCGCATCAGGCGGTGACCCCACCTTCACCACCATCGGTCCCCCGAACGGCTGCCGCTCCACGACCTCGATGCGTTCGCCCAGGTTGATCGCGTGTTCCGTCAGGTACCTCAGCAGCTCCGGGTCCGTGTCCCAGACCCGGACGATCTCGCCCACCGCGCCCGGCTCGAGGTCGTCCAGGATCCGGACCGCCAGCTCCTCCACGCTGCCGTCCGGGGCCGGGATCGGGTCGCCATGAGGGTCGCGGACCGGGTTGCCGAGCTTGGCCGCGATGCGCTCCACCAGCCTGTCCGACACCGCGTGCTCCAGCGCGTCCGCCTCCGCGTGGACCTCGTCCCACGTGTAGCCGAGCTCCGACACCAGGTACGTCTCGATCAGCCGGTGCCGCCGCAGCACCGAGCGGGCCAGCAGCCGCCCGTCGGCGGTCAGCTCGATCCCGCGGTACGGCACGTGGGTGACCAGGCCCAGCTGGGACAGCTTCGTGACCATCCCCGACGCCGAGGACGGGCTGACCTCCAGCCGGCCGGCGAGCGAGGTGTTCGTGACCGCCTCACCCCGCTCGACCAGGCCGTAGATCACCCGGACGTAGTCCTCGACCGACGAGGACCTCCGGACCGAACCATCTCCCATGCCGCATACTTTACGGGGCTACGTACTTTCTCGTGAAAGTCACGGCCGCCAGCGGTAGCGGATCCAGCCGGGCACCGGTTCCGCGCCCAGCTGCGCGTAGAACGCCTCGCCTTTCTCGTTGCCCGCCTGCAGGTCCCACTCGACGCGGCCGGTCGTGCGGTTGCGGAGCTCGTCGAGCAGCTCGCCGCCGAGGCCGTGGCGGCGGTGCGCCGGGCGGACGAACAGGTCGTCCAGCCAGATCCCCGGCCGCGCCTCCCAGGTGGAGAAGTTCCAGCTGCAGAACGCGAAGCCGGCGACCGTGCCGGGCTCGCCCGGCGGGGTCGCGATCAGCACCCACGCCTTGGGATCGGGCCCGAACAGGTGACCGCTCATCTCGGCGCGGTCGAGCTTGAGGTCGTGGTTGTCCTCGTAGACGGCGTGCTCCTCGATGAGCGCGCAGATTTCCTCGATGTCTTCGAAGACGGCATCGCGGACGGGCATCGTGCCTCCCGTTTTTGTCGGTGGTGGTCGTTACGGTCGTGGTCGGAGGTGATCGATGGCACCGGAACAGCGGTTCGAGGACCTGGTCGACGAGTTCACCGGACGTCCGGGCATCACGCCACCGGGCGCGACCGGTGGCTTCGGGCGCACGGCACTGCGCGCGAACGGCCGGATCTTCGCGATGTTCGTCCGCGGGCAGCTGGTGCTGAAGCTACCCCGGGCGAGGGTGGACGAGCTGGCCGAAGGCGGGCATGGCGTGCGCTTCGACGCCAACAAGGGCACGCCGATGAAGGAGTGGCTGGCGTTGGACACGGGGTCGGCGCAACCCTGGTCCGCGCTGGCCGAAGAAGCGCTGGAATTCGTGGAGGGGAAGTGAGTCATCACGCTTGATAACGCAGTTCGCCGCCGACGGCGGTGCCTTGCACGCTGAGCCCGTCCAAAGCGGACTCCTCCAGGGGCGAGCCGGAAAGCACGGCGAAGTCGGCGAGCTTCCCGGGTTCGAGCGTGCCCAGGTCACGCTCGGCGAAGGTCGCGTAGGCCGAGCCATACGTGTACGCGCGCAACGCCTCCTCGGGCGTCAGCGCCTCTTCGGGGCCGAAGGGCGCGCCTGAGGACGTGCGCCGGCGCACCATGTCGGCCAGCGCGAGCAGCGGCGCGCCCTCGACGACCGGGCGGTCCGAAGACGCGGGAAGCACGCAACCCGCGTCGAGGACGCTTCGCAGCCGATAGCACCACGGGACGCGAGACTCGCCGAGCGCGGCGCGCATGCCGTCGCCGAGCTCGTTGACGAAGCGGCCCTGCGGCGACGCGAGCAACCCCAGCGATGCCAGGCGAGTCAGCTCCGCGGGCTGAAGCACCGCGCAGTGCTCGATGCGGTGCCGGTGGTCCGTGCGCGGCGAAACGGCCAGCGCGGCTTCGTACGCGTCGAGGACGACTGTGATCGCGCGGTCACCGATCGCGTGCGTCGCGATCTGCCAGCCGGCCTGGTGGGCGCGGCGGATCGTCTCCGCGAGCGCGTCCTCGGGCACCTGGAAGTAGCCGCGGTTGTCCGGCTCGCCGTCGAAGGGGTCGTGCATCGCGCAGGTGCGCCCGACCAGGGAGCCGTCGGCGAACAACTTCATCGGGCCGACGCGCAGCCACTCGTCGCCGAGGCCGGTGCGCAAGCCCAGGTCGAGGCCGAAGCCGGCGTCGTCGGGCAGGTCGTGCAGCACGCTCGCGGCGACCATCACGGTGCTGCGCACGCGCAGCACGCCGCGATCGCGCGCCTCCTGGTAGGCGGCCAGTTCCGCGGGTGTCTCGCCGACCAGGCCGCCGCCGATCCCGGCTTCCTGGACGCTGGTGATGCCCTCCGACAAGTACCGCTCGGACGCCCGGTCGAGCCCGCGCACGATGCGCTCGACGGGGGTCGGGTACGTGAGCGGCCGCAGCAGCAGCTGGGCCTGCTCGCGCAGCAGCCCGGTCGGCGAGCCGTCCGCGTCGGGCACGACGTCGCCACCGACGGGCACGTTCGCCAGGTCGAGCTGGTCGAGCACGGCCGAGTTGACCACGGTCATGTGCCCGGAGGTGTGCTTGAGCCGAACGAGCATCCCGGGCGCGGCGCGGTCGAGGCCGTGCCGGTCGGGGTGGCCGCCGGCCAGCTTGTTCTGGTCGTAGCCGCTGCCGACCACCCAGCTCCCGGCCGGCAGCTTCGCGGCCCGGGCGGCGACGGCGTCGTAGACCTCCTCGACGCTGCGGCAGCCGCTCAGCGCGACGTCGTCGAGGCCCATCCCGAACCACGCCATGTGGTTGTGCGCGTCGTGGAAGCCGGGCACGACGAACCCGCCGGCGAGGTCGACCCGCGAGCGCGCCGACAGCGAAACCGCGTCGTCGCCCAACGCGACCACCCGGCCGTGCAGGACGGCGAGTGCGCTGGTGACACCCACGCCCGTCCACACTGTGGCGTTCTCGTAAACCGCATCGACCCGCATGAGTCCCGAGGCTATCGATCGATCGATCGAACGTCTAGCATCGGCCGCATGCCCACCGTGGACTTCGCCGTCGAGGACGGCATCGCGCAGATCCGGCTGAACCGGCCCGAGCGGCTCAACGCGGTCGCCGCCGCCCTGGTCGACGACTTCCTCACCGCGCTCGACGCCGCCGCGCGCAGCGACGCCCGCGTCGTCGTCCTCTCCGGCAACGGCCGCGCCTTCTGCGCCGGCCACGACCTCAAGGAACCCACCCCCGAGGGGGATTCGCGGGCGCGGCTGGACCGGCTCCAGGACGTCACGCGGCGGCTGCGCGGGCTGCGCCAGCCGGTGATCGCGGCGGTGCACGGCTACGCGATCGGCGCCGGCGCGGAGTTCGCGCTCGGCTGCGACCTGATCCTCGCCGCCGAAGACGCCGTCTTCGCGTTCCCCGAAGTCTCGCTGGGGCTGAGCGTCACCGGTGCGGCGTCGCGGCTGCTGCCGCTGCTCGTCGGGCCGCTCAAGGCGAAGGAACTGCTGCTGCTCGGCGAGCGCTTCGACGGCCGGAAGGCCGCGGAGCTGGGCATGGTCAACGCCGCCGTCCCGGCCGAGCAGCTCCAGGCGGAAGCACTGAGCTGGGCCAAGCGGATCGCCGAGCACCCGCCGACGGCCGCGGCGATGGCCAAGCGCGTGCTCGACGCGCCGATCGACGTCGAGCCGGCCCTCGAACTCGAAGTCAGCCACGCCCTGATCACCGAAACCTCGGCCGCGGTCGCCGCGTCCACGGAGGCCTTCCGGAGCCGGACGTGACCCCGCTCGCCGGCATCGGCACGCTGGCGCAGCTCGTCACGCGGGCCGCGCAGCTGTGGCCGGAGCGCACGGCCTGGGTCTTCGACGAGACCGGCGAGCGCTTCACCTTCGCCGACGTCGACCGGCGCAGTTCCGAAACGGCCGCGGCGCTGGCCGAGCGCGGCATCGGCCCCGGCGACCGGGTCGCGGTGATGCTGCGCAACCAGCCCGAGTTCCCGCTGGTCTGGCTGGCACTGGCGAAGATCGGCGCGCAGCTGGTGCCGGTCAACACGAACTACCAGGAGTTCGACGGCGCCCACGTGCTTCGCCACTCGGGCGCGAAACTGGTGGTCGCCGCCGAGGAGTTCACCGCCCTCCTGACCCGCATCGGCCTCACCGAAGTCATCACCCCAGCGGCACTTTCACGTGAAAGCGACCACCTGGGGGCCGCACTTTCACATGAAAGTGCGGCTTTCGAGCCGGTGCCTGAACTTCCGGTGAACATCCAGTACACGTCCGGCACCACCGGCGCGCCCAAGGGCTGCGTCCTGCCGAACCGGTACTGGACGACCCTCGCGATCAGCCTGGCCACCGACTTCCCCGCCGTCGGCGAGGACGACGTCATCCTGACCGCGCAGCCGTTCCACTACATCGATCCACAGTGGAACGTCGCGCTCGGGCTGGCCGGCGGCGCCACCCTCGTCGTGCTGGACCGCTTCCACCCCAGCACGTTCTGGGCGAAGGTCCGCGAGCACGGTGTCACCTGGTTCTACTGCCTCGGCCTGATGCCGACGCTGCTGCTGCGGCAGGAGCCGTCGGCAGCCGACCGCGACCACCGCGTCCGCGCGATCTGCGCGTCCGCGATCCCGCACGAACTGCACGCCGAGCTCGAGGCGCGCTGGGGTGTGCCGTGGTACGAGGCGTTCGGGATGACCGAGACCGGCGGCGACATCCGGGTCGGCGCGGCGGATCACGACGAGACCGTCGGCACCGGCTGCATCGGGCGGCCGAGCCGCGACCGCGAGGCGATGATCGCCGGCGACGACGGGAAACCGTTGCCCCGTGGGGAAACCGGCGAGCTGCTGATCCGCGGGATCGGGCTGATGCACGGCTACCACGAAGACCCCGAAGCGACGGCGAAGGCGTTCGCGGGCGGCTGGTTCCACACCGGCGACCTGGCCCGGATGGACGACGCCGGCCGCGTCTACTACGTCGGGCGCACGAAGGACATGATCCGCCGCAGCGGCGAAAACGTGTCCGCCGACGAGGTCGAACGCGCGCTGCTGCTGCACCCGGCGGTGAAGCTGGCGGCCGTCGTCGCGGTGCCCGACGAACTGCGCGGCGAGGAGATCAAGGCCTACGTCGTGTGCGACGGCGACCGTCCCGAGCCGGCCGCGCTGGCCGGGTTCTGCGCCGGAAAGCTCGCCTACTTCAAGGTTCCGCGGTTCTGGGCGTTCGCCGACGCGCTCCCGATGACGCCGTCGGAGCGCGTGGCCAAGGGCGAGCTGCGGAAGGTGGCCGACCCGCGGGCCGGGTCGTGGGACGCGAAGGCGGAAGCATGGCTGTGACGAGCCGGGAGCGGGTCCGCGCGGCGGCCGTGAAACTGTTCGCCGCCAAGGGTTTCCACGGCACCGGGATCCGGGATCTGGCGCAGGAGGCGGAACTCTCGTCGGCGAGCCTGTACCACTACATGGGCACCAAGGAGGATCTGCTCGCGGAGATCATGCACACCGCGCTGAACCGGTTGCTGGACGCCGCCCGCGAAGCGACGGCCGGCAGCGCCGACCCGGTGGCCCGGCTGCGGACGCTGGTGGTGCTGCACGTGCTCGCCCACGCCGTGGGACCGGCGGAAACCCGCGTGGTGGACAACGAGGTCGACGTCCTGTCCCCGGCCGCGCGCGAGCCGGTGGTGGCGTTGCGGGACGCGTACGAACACCTGTGGGCGGCGGCGATCGAGGAAGGTGTCGCGGCCGGGGTGTTCCACAGCGAACACCCGGCGGTGACCCGGCTCGCCCTGCTGGAAATGTGCAGCGGCGTGGCCAGGTGGTATTCGCCACGCGGGCCGCTGGCGCTGGACCAGCTCGCCGAGCACTACGCGGAGCTGGTCTCGCGGGCGCTGGGCTGCACGTCCCCGCCCGGCGTCGCCGACTTGCGACGCTGTCGTGAAATCGTCGCGAAAGAGTGGGGGGAGTCCGTTTAGCGGCGCTTTTACCTGTGTACGCCTTGCCCAGACGGCGTGCGTGGGGGACGCTCGAAGGGTGACTGAGGAAACGATCCAACTGGAACTGGACGACTCGGGTCTCGCGCCGGGCCTCCCGGCGCCGGCACACCCCCGCGATCAGGTGCAGGATGTCCCCTATCGCCCGGTCGAGTTCCGTGATGACGATCTCCCCACCGCCTTGGAGCGGTGCTCCGCGTGGCTACGCCAGGCGCAGGAATGGCTGGGCGAGCCGCTCGACGTCCTGGCCATCCACCTCGACTACGACGACCGCAAGGGTTCGCCGTACTACGACGTGAAGCTCCTGTGCAACGAAGAGGACCTCGCCGGCGTCCCGATCGCCATTCGCAACAAGCAGTAAGCAGCACGCAGCACGCAGCCGAACAGCCGTCAAGGCCGCCGGGAATCGGCGGCCTTGACGGCTTCACGCGTTCTCGGGCGGCTCAGCCCAGGACGCCACCGACCTTCACGTGCCCCTTGAGCAGGTTGCGCGCGATGGTGCGGCGCTGGATCTCGTCGGTGCCTTCGTAGATGCGCAGCAGCCGCAGCTCGCGGTACCACCGCTCGACCGGCAGCTCCCGCGTGTAGCCCATGCCGCCGTGGATCTGCAGGACGCGGTCGACGATCTCGTTGGCCTTCTGGCCACCGTAGAGCTTCGCCATCGACTGCGCGTGCCGCGAGTCGACACCCTGGTCGACCTGCCAGGCCGCGTTGAGCACCAGCCACCGCAGCGCTTCGAGCTCGACGCCGGAGTCGGCGATCATCCACTGGATGGCCTGGCGTTCGGCGATTTTCTGCCCGAACGTCTCCCGCGTGTTGGCGTGCTCGATGGCCATCGAGATCAGCCGTTCGCACGAACCGATCGCGCGTGCCGGCAGCAGGTAGCGGCCCTGGCCGATCCACTGCATGGCGAGCTCGAAGCCGCGGCCTTCCTCGCCGAGGATCTGCGTTTCCGGGACGCGGACGTCCTGGAAGATCAGCGAAGCCGGGCCCCACTCGCCCATGGTGTCGATGTACTCGGACTTCCAGCCGGCCTCGCGGTCGACGAGGAAGCACGTGACACCGCCGTTCGCCCCCTTTTCGGGGTCGGTGATGGCGAAGACCATCGTGAAGTCGGCTTCGTTGCCGCCGGTGATGAAGGTCTTCTCGCCGTTGATGATCCAGTCGGTGCCGTCCTTGCGGGCGGTGGTCCGGATGGCCTTGGCGTCCGACCCGGCGCCCGGCTCGGTGATCGCGAAGCAGGACTTGCGCTCGCCCGAGATGGTCGGCAGCAGATAGGTCTGCTTCTGCTCTTCGTTGGCGTGGAACAGGATGTTGTCCGCGGCGCCGCCGAAGCGGAACGGCACGAAGGTGCGGCCGAGCTCGGCTTCGAGCAGCGCGGCCATCACCGCGGACAGGCCCATGCCGCCGTACTCCTCCGGCGTGAAGACGCCCCAGAAGCCGGACTCCTTCGCCTTCAGCTGGAGGTCCTTCAGCTCCTCGCCGGTCAGGCCGGGCTGGTGCGCACGCTCGCGGCGGAGGACTTCCTGCTCGAGCGGGATCAGCTCCCGCTGGACGAACGTGCGGACCCAGTCGCGCACTTCACGTTCTTCGGTGCTGAGTGAGAAATCCATCCGAGCTGCTCCTCCGACACTGGCTAAGCGCTTGCTTAGTCCAGGGTACCCCGCGAGACCCGGATTACCCCAGACCTCCCCTCGAATTCGTGACAACCACCGCGCGGCCGGGAAGGATCGGAGGGGTGATGGAGATCGTGGTCCGCTGGTCGTCCCCCCTGCCCGCCGAAGAACGCTTCCTGCGCCTGCTGGATGACGTCGAGCAAGGCCGGTTCGAGAACTACCGGCAAGACGCGGACAAGCGGCGCTTCCTCACCGGCCGCGTGCTGGCGAAGACGGTCGCCGCGGAGTGGCTCGGCGTGGCCGTGGACACCGTGAAGTTCGACGCGACCTGCGAAGACTGCGGCAAGCCCCACGGGCGGCCGACGGTCCCGGGCGCGGACCTGACGCTGTCGATCTCGCATTCGGGCGACCTGATCGGCGTGGCGGCGACCCCGTCGGTCCCGGTGGGCCTGGACGTCGAGACGGCCAACCGGCGCGCGGACGACGGCCTGATCGACTACGCGCTGAGCCCGGCCGAGGTGGCGTCCCTGACCGGCCTCGCGGACGACGAGCGCTCGCGGGCCTTCTTCGTCTACTGGACGCGCAAGGAAGCGGTGATGAAGGCCACCGGCAAGGGTTTGCGCATCCCACTGCAGAGCATCACGTTCTCCCGCTACGACGAACCGGCGCGCCTGGCGTCGTCGGACGACCCGGCCCTGGACCCGGCCCGCACCCGGCTGGTGGACCTGAAGGCCGCGGACGGCTACCGCGCGGCCATCGCCGTGCTGACCACCGACGAGCTGTCGGTGACCGAGGAGCACTGGACCCCCTGAGCCCAAGCGCCCCAATGTGGCCTTGGTTGCGTCTTGCGCACCGAAGGCCACATTGGGTGCGTCTGACGCACCGAAGGCCACATTGGGGCGCTTGGGGGCCTGGGCTAGCTGGGCGAGTCCTCCAGGCCCATCGCCGTCAGCAGCGTCCGGAACTTCGCCGTCGTCTCGTCGAACTCCGCCTGCGGGTCCGATGCCGGGACGATCCCGCCGCCCGCGTACAGCCGCATCGACGTCGACGCGATCTCCGCGCAGCGGATCGCCACCGCCCACTCGCCGTCGCCCGCCGCGTCGACCCAGCCGACCGCGCCCGCGTAGTAGTCGCGGTCGAACGGCTCCAGCTCCTTGACCAGCTCGCGCGCGCCCTCGGTCGGGGTGCCGCAGATCGCCGGGGTCGGGTGCAGGGCCGCCGCCAGGTCCAGCGCCGTCACGTCCGGGTCGGCCAGCTCGCCGGTGATCGGGGTGCGCAGGTGCCAGATCGCGGGTGTCGTGACCAGCTCCGGCCCGGCCGGGACGTCAAGCGTCCGGCAGAACGGCCGCAGTGCCTCGACGACGTAGTCGACCACCACCGCGTGCTCGAGCCGGTCCTTGCGCGACGTCCGCAGCGCCTCGCCGTTGGCCCGGTCGGTCGCCGGGTCGGCCGAGCGCGGCATCGAGCCGGCGTGCGGGGACGAGAAGACGGTGCGGCCGGTGCGGCGCAGCAGCAGCTCGGGCGTCGCGCCGACGAGCGTGCGCCCGCCGGGCAGCTCGGCCGCGTAGGTGAAGTGCCGGGGGTTGCCGACCGCCAGGTTGCGCACGACGCGCTCGGCGGACACCGGCACCGAGAACTCGAGGTCCAGGGCGCGGGCCAGGACGGCTTTCCGCAGGTCACGCTCGCCGAGGGCGAGGACCGTGGCCCGGACGGCGGCCAGGTGCCGCTCGGGCGAAGGCACCGCACGCACCCGCACGGGCGCCGGCAGGATCTCGCGCGCGAGCGAAGGCGCGCCCTCGGCGCGGTGGACGGTCCGGGGCACGACGAGGTGACCCGGCACCTTGGTGTCGGGCCCGGTGTCGAACGGCAGGACGCCGACGGCCAGCGGGGCGCCGGTCCCGGCCAGGACACCCGGGACCGCCGAGGCGAGCCGCCGTGGGTCCGTTTCGGTCACGGTCCGGAGCGTGCCCTGCGCGAGGAGTGCGCGCGAGGCCGTCGTGAACAGGAAGTCGCCACGCTGGTAGCGGGCGGCGAGGTCAACCGGGGTCGCCGGGTCAGGAGAACTCACAAGACCTAGCGTCCCAGGCTTCGGGAGATCCGCGAGGGGAGTGTCACGAGCGACACTCCCCTCGCGGGAGCTCCGGTGACGGCTACTTGAGCGCGTCGATGAGCGCCTCGCGCTGGCGCTCGCCCAGGCCGGCGGCACGCCGGTCCGGGTCGATGCCGGCCTGCTCGAGCAGGGCGGCGACCTTCACCGCGCCGAGGCCGGGGACGGCCTTCAGCAGCTGGGTGACCTTCGTCTTCCCGATGGTCTTGTTCTCCTTGGCCTGCTTGAGCACCTTTTCGATGCTCTCCTTGCCGGACTTGATCGACGCGAGCAGCTCCGAACGCGCCTTGCGAGCCTCGGCGGCCTTGGCCAGGGCCTCGGCGCGCTGCTCCGGAGTCAACGTAGGCAGAGCCAACGTAGTAGTCCTTTCCTCTCAGGTCTCCGCTTTCGCGGCCGACGACATTTGTGAGTGCTTGCTGCTGCAAGCGCTGCTCAGCCGTCTCTTACCACGGCCCCAGTAAACGCCACCGGGTTCACGGCCGTGCAACCGACACGCACTTATTACCCCCGGAGGTGATACCGGGCAACCCGCTCCGGCCTGCGGAAACGCTCCCAAGAACCGGCCCAAGTGGCCTCACTCACCCGGAAGTGAAGCCTCCACTACACGCTGTCTCCACACGTATTTCCTTGCCCATAAGGAAAAGCGTAAAAATTGATGATCTTGATCATCGTCCGGTCGTCGCCCGATCGCGGGACGACCGTGACCGAACGGAGCCGTTGTTGACCATGCCCGCTTCACCCGATCCGCACTAGAGTCGGCGCAACCCCGTCCGCCGGCGAACGACCCCCGGGAGCGACCATGTTGAGCACCATGCAGGACGGCCAGCTGTCGCTGGCGAACCTGCTCCGCCACGGCACGTCGGTGCACTCGGCGAGCGAAGTCATCACCTGGACCGGTTCAGAAGCCCGTCGCGAGAGCTACGGCGAACTCGGCCGCAACGCCGCGCGCCTCGCGAATGCGCTCCGGAGCCTCGGCGTGACGGGTGACCAGCGCGTCGGCACGTTCATGTGGAACAACGCCGAGCACCTGGCCGCCTACCTGGCCGTCCCGGCCATGGGCGCCGTGCTGCACACCCTGAACATCCGGCTGTTCCCGGAGCAGCTGACCTTCGTCGCCAACCACGCCGAGGACCAGGTCGTCATCGTCGACGGCACGCTCGTCCCGCTGCTGGCGAAGCAGCTGCCGGAGTTCAAGACGGTCCGGCACGTCATCGTGGCCAACGGCGACGCCGCGGCGCTCGAGGCTCCAGCCGGCGTCGAGGTGCACGCCTACGCCGAGCTGCTGGCCGCCCAGCCCGACACCTTCGACTGGCCGGAGATCGACGAGCGCTCCGCCGCCGCGATGTGTTACACCTCGGGCACGACGGGTGACCCCAAGGGCGTCGCCTACTCGCACCGCTCGATCTGGCTGCACTCGATGCAGGTCTGCATGAGCGACAGCATGAACCTCGCGCAGAGCGACAAGGCACTGGCGATCGTGCCGCAGTTCCACGCCATGGCCTGGGGCCTGCCGTACGCGGCACTGATGGTGGGCGCGTCGCTGCTGATGCCGGACCGGTTCCTCCAGCCGGCGCCGATCGCGGCGATGCTGGCCGCCGAGAAGCCGACGTTCGCCGGCGCGGTCCCGACCGTCTGGCAGGGCCTGCTCGCCCACCTCGACGCGAACCCGCAGGACATCTCCCACCTGCGCGAAGTCGTCGTCGGCGGGTCGGCCGTGCCGCCGTCGCTGATGCACGCCTTCGAGGAGAAGCACAAGGTCTCGATCCTGCACGCCTGGGGCATGACCGAGACGTCGCCGCTGGGCAGCGTCGCGCGCCCGCCGGCCGGCGTGACCGGCGACGAGGCCTGGCGCTACCGCTACACGCAGGGTCGCTTCCCGGCGTCCGTGCGCGCCCGGCTGATCGACGACGACGGCGCCGTGCTGCCGTGGGACAACGAGGCGGTCGGCGAGCTCGAGGTCCAGGGCCCGTGGATCGCCGGCGCGTACTACGGCGGCTCCGACGTCGACCCGGACAAGTTCCACGACGGCTGGCTGCGCACCGGCGACGTCGGCAAGGTCAGCGCCGACGGCTACCTCACGCTGACCGACCGCGCCAAGGACGTCATCAAGTCCGGCGGCGAGTGGATCTCCTCGGTCGACCTGGAGAACCAGGTCATGGGCCACCCGGCGGTGGCCGAGGCCGCGGTCGTCGGCATCCCCGACGAGAAGTGGGACGAGCGGCCGCTGGTCGCGGTCGTGCTCAAGGAGGGTCAGAGCGTCACACCCGAGGAGCTGCGCGAGTTCCTGAGCGACAAGGTCGCGAAGTGGCAGCTGCCGGAGAACTGGACGTTCGTGGACGAAGTGCCCAAGACGAGCGTCGGCAAGTTCGACAAGAAGCGCATCCGCGCGTCCTACTCCGAGGGAAAGCTCGACATCGCACAGCTCTAACGGGTAAATCTCCGGCGAGTCTTCATGCCTCCGCGGGCCGCCATGGGGGAACCTACGTCCCTCATGGTGGCCTTCGGAGCACGTCGGAGGGGTTCTGGGGATGCAGCGGAACAGGCGGAGTTTTCTCGCGCTCGCGGGGCTGGGCGCCCTGGTCACGGCCTGCGGGTCGAACACCGGCCGGCAGGGCGACCCGCCGCCGTCGACGGCTTATTCGGCGGGCCCGCCGCCGTCGGACACGCCGAAGGTCACGCTCCAGCAGTGGTACCACGCCTACGGCGAGGACGGCGTCCAGGAAGCGGTCAAGCGGTACGCCGGGAGCTACCCGGGCGCGACCGTCAACGTGCAGTGGAACCCGGGTGACTACGACTCGAAGATCGTCACCGCGCTGCAGAACAGCAAGGTCCCGGACGTCTTCGAGGCGCAGGTCAAGATCGACTGGGTGCGGCAGAACCAGGTCGTCTCGCTCGACGACGTCGTCGCGCCGGTCAAGGCCGACTTCAGCCCGGCCGTGCTGGCCGCGCAGACCGTCGAGGGCAAGGTCTACGGCGTCCCGCAGGCCACCGACACGCAGGTGCTCTTCTACCGCAAGAGCCTGCTGCAGGCCGCCGGCGTCCAGCCGCCGCAGACGGTCGACGAGCTGATCGACGCGGCGTCGAAACTGACGAAGGACGGCGTCAAGGGCTTCTTCGCGGGCAACGACGGCGGCGTCGGCGTGCTCACCGGGCCGCTGCTGTGGTCGGCCGGGCTCGACTACCTGAAGAGCGGCAACCGCGAGGTCGGCTTCGACGACCCGCGCGCGGCGACCGCGCTGGGCAAGCTGCACACGCTCAACACCAACGGCTCCCTGCTGCTCGGCGCGCCGTCGGACTGGTCGGACCCGGGTGCGTTCATCGACGGGCTCACGGCCATGCAGTGGACCGGGCTGTGGAACGTGCCGAAGATCCGCCAGGCCTTCGACGACGACTTCGGCGTGCTGCCGTTCCCGAAGCTGGACGGCAGCGGCGCGCCGTCGGTGCCGGTCGGCGCGTACGGCGCGATGGTGAACGCCAAGAGCGAGCACGTGGCCGAGGCCAAGGCGTTCGTGAAGTGGCTGTGGGTCGACAAGACCGACGACCAGCTGGAGTTCGCGACGAAGTTCGGCTTCCACGTGCCGGCCCGCCAGAGCCTGATCGACCGCGCGGACAACCTCAAGTCGGGCCCGGCGGCCGACGCCGCGAAGTTCGTCAAGGAGAACAGCCACCTGGTCGGCGGTCCGGTGTGGACACAGCAGGCGAACACAGCGCTGTCGGACGCGGTCGCGAAGATCGCCAAGGAGGGAGCGGACCCGGCGGCGCAGGTCAAGACCGCGGTCGGCGTGGCCCAGGCCGAGCTCAAGCGCCTCTTCGGATGAAGCGGCGCGACGCGCGCGCGTTCTGGCTGTTCGTCGGGCCGTTCCTGATCGGGCTGGCGGTCTTCGCGTACCTGCCGATCGGCTGGAGCGCGTACCTGTCGTTCTTCGACGCGCGCAACACGGTGACGCCGACCGAGTTCGTCGGGCTGGACAACTACGGGCACATGCTCACCGACGAGCCGTTCCTGTCGAGCCTGGGGACGTTCAGCGTGTTCGCGGTGTTCATCGTGCCGCTGACGTTCGTGCTTTCGCTGGCGCTGGCGCTGGGCGTCAACCAGCTGCGGTTCGCGCGGGCGTTCTTCCGGTCGGTGTTCTTCCTGCCGTTCGCGTGTTCCTACGTCGTGGCGTCGCTGATCTGGAAGACGTCGTTGTTCTCGGGTGTCCGCTATGGACTGGCGAACTCGGTGCTGGCGTTGTTCGGCGTCGACCCGGTGGCGTGGACCGGTACCGTGCACCCGCCGCTGTACTGGGTCGTGCTGGTGACCGCGCGGCTGTGGCTGCAGCTCGGGTTCTACATGATCCTGTTCATCGCGGCACTGCAGCGGATCCCGGTCCAGTTGTACGAAGCGGCGTGGCTGGACGGCGCGAAGCCGGGCTGGCAGGTGTTCCGCCACATCACGCTGCCGCAGCTGCGCGCGACGGCGGTGGCGGTGCTGCTGCTCAACCTGATCAACGCGTACCAGGCGTTCGACGAGTTCTACAACATCATGGGCGACTCCCGCGGCTACCCGCCGTTCGCGCGGCCGCCGTTGGTGTACCTGTACTACACGTCGCTGGGCTCGGGTGGCCAGGACCTCGGCCGCGGCAGTGCCGGCGCGGTGATCCTGGCGCTGATCATCGCCCTGGTCACCCTCCTGCAGGGCCGGGTCCTGCGGTTCGGACGGGCGTCATGAGGGCTTTCTTCCGCTGGGCGGCGTTGCTGGTCGCGGCCGTGCTGTTCCTGCTGCCGTTCTACCTGCTGGTGCGCAACGGCCTGGCCTCGCGCGCGGAGATCACCGCTCCACAGTGGACGTTCTTCCCGTCCACAGTGCACTGGGAGAACTTCCCCCGGCTGTTCTCCTCGACCGACGTCCCCTTCGCGCGAAGCCTGCTGAATTCGGCGGTGGTCGCGACCTTGCAGACGGTCGGCCTGCTGGTGATCTGCTCCCTGGCGGGCTACGGCTTGGCGCGCATCCCGTACCGGCACTCGCGCGCGGTGTTCTACGCGGTGCTCGCGACGTTGATGATCCCGACGTCGGTGACGTTCGTGCCGAGTTTCGTGGTGGTGTCGTCGCTGGGCTGGCTGTCGGACTTCCGCGGCCTGGTGATCCCGGGGCTGTTCAGCGCGTTCAGCGTGTTCCTGTTCCGGCAGTATTTTTTGGACTTCCCCCGCGAACTGGAGGAGGCGGGCCGGGTGGACGGGCTGTCGCGCTGGGGCGTGTTCTGGCGTGTGGTGGTGCCGAACTCGAAGGGCTTCTTCGCGGCGATCGCGGTGATCACGGTGATCGGCAGCTGGAACGCGTTCCTGTGGCCGCTGATCATCGCCCAGTCGCCGGATTCCTGGACGGTGCAGGTGGCGTTGTCGGGGTTGCTGACGGCGCAGAACCCTCAGTTGAACCTGCTGTTCCTTGCTGCCGCGGTGTCGATTCTGCCGATCGTGTTGTTGTTCGCGTTCCTGCAGCGGTACCTGGTGCGCGGGGTGACGGAGTCCGGCTTGCGGGGCTGAGTAACACCCGGAGCAGCGGCGACGATTCTGCGGAGGTACGGACAGAAGTGGGTGCGACGTGACGAATTTCGATCCTTACCAGCCGGAGCGGCAGCTGCCGGCCGAGTCGCCGTACTACCCGCCGTCGGGCCCGCAGTACGCGGTGCAGCCCTACGTGAGCCAGCCGTACCCGGTGTACGCACCGCAGCCGTACCCGATGTACCCGATGCTCCGCACGAGCGGCCTCGCGGTGGCGGGGATGATCATCGGCATCCTGGCGCTGATCGGCTTCTGGATCCCGGTCGCGGACCTGCTGCTGGGCTTCCTGGCGATCGGCCTGTCGTGGGCCGGGATCGTCCAGTGTGGCCGGCCGGGGTACTCCGGCAAGGGCATGGCGATCGCGGGCCTGGTGTGCGGAATCCTGGGCGTCCTCCCGGCGATCGTGATCATGCTGTTCTTCTTCGGAGCGTTCGCCGCGCTCGGTACGTGCGGCATAGCCTGCTGACGAGCACCACCGTCAGCACCAGCGCACCGCCGTCCGTCACCACCGACGGCAGCAACCCCACCCACCCGTGCAAATCCACCGTCGCCCGCCACACCGCGGGCGGGATCGCGAACACCCCCGCCGCCTGCGTCGCATTGACCGCCAGCACCAGCCACACCACCCACGCGCGCCCGGAAAGCGCCAGCAGCCCCAGCAGGTTCCCCACCAGGTAGACGTCCCCGACCAAGCGCAACCCCGTCAGAAACCCGTCCGACAGCGGCGACCCGGCGAGGAAAGCCGCCCGCGCCACCAGGTCCGGCGAAATCACCACGAAGTTCTGCACTGCCGTGCCGATCGCGAAAAGCAGCGAACAGCCCGCTATCCACCACCGCATCAAGACCCCCTCTATCAGTGATAGAGACCAATCTACCACTGATAGAGTCCGCCGGGTGCCGCTCGATCGCCGTCAGATCACCGAAGCCGCCCTTGACCTGCTCGACGAGGTCGGGCTCGGCGAGCTGAGCACCCGGCGGCTCGCCGCGCGGCTCGGCGTCAGCTCGCCAACCCTCTACTGGCACGTCAAGGACAAGGCCCAGCTCCTCGACCTCCTCGCCGAGGCCGTCTGCGAAGACGCCTTCGAAATCGACGAGACCCGCGACTGGCGTGGGCAGCTCGAACAGGGCCTGCACCAGTTCCGCGCGATCCTCCTGAAGCACCGCGACGCCGCCACCCTGCTGCGGCAACGTCCGCCGCTGGGCCCGAACCGGCTCGCGCACATCGAATCCACGGCCCGGATCCTCAAGGACGCCGGCTTCACGAACGAGGACACCGCGGGCATCGCGCGGCTGCTCACCGCCCACGTCCTCGCCTCCGTCGACGAGCCACCGAACGCCGAAGCAGCCAAGGCCGTCCGGGAAAAGCTCGAGGGCTACCCGGCCGCCCGAGAACTCGCGCTCACCACGCTCACCGCCGACGACCTCTTCGTGCTCGGCACCGAAGTGATCCTCGACGGCCTCGCCCAGCGGCGGAAATGACCACGACCTTCGGCGGTACACCCACCCCGACACCTGTGACAAGGTAGCTCGAAATGTCACGTTCACCACCCGGACACCGGCGTCCGGCACGGTGCTGGGCAACCGAGAGACTGGGGAGCGAAACACCATGGCCGAACTCACCCGGCGCACCTTCGCCACCGCGGGCGCCGCCGGTCTCGGACTCCTGCTGTGCACGCCCACCGCGAACGCCCTCGACCGCGCCCTGCGCCTCACCGGCACCCGCTCGGTCAGCACCGCCGGCACCACCCTCGAACAGGTCGCCACCGGCGGCGGCACCGCGACCTACAGCCGCCTCGGCGCCGGCCCCGGCTGGCCGCTGGTCGTCCGCAGTGATCTCGCCACGCCGCAGAGCGGCCGCGACGACCGGCGCCGCGCGCTCAGCGCGTTCGTGCAGTTCACCGACCTGCACATCACCGACACCGAGAGCCCCGCGCGCTTCGAGTACCTGCACCCCTTCATCGGCTCCGCGCACCGGCCGCAGGAAGCCCTCGGCACCGTCGCGACCAGCGCGCTCGTCGAGCGCGTCAACAGCGTGCGCCAGGGCCCGTTCACCGGGCGGCCGTTCGACCTCATGGTCACCACCGGCGACAACACCGACAACCACGAGCTGATCGAGCTCGACTGGTTCCTCAAGGTCCTCAACGGCGGCAGCGTCACGCCGAACTCCGGCGCCACCGACGCCTACGAAGGCGTCCAGAACTCGGGCAACCACGAGTTCTGGAACCCCGGCAAGCCGGGCGCCGACGACTACTCCGCCAAGGGCTTCCCACAGCTTCCCGGCCTCCTGGAAGCCGGCCTCAAGGCGTTCACCGCACCCGGCCTCGACGTCCCGTGGTTCTGCACCTTCGGCAACCACGACGACAGCATCGTCGGCTCGCTGCCGGCGCAGATCCCCGGCATCGACGCCTGGTACACGAGCAAGTACAAGGTCATCGGCAAGGACGAGAGCACGTCGAAGAAGCTCGCCGACGCCATCAAGAAGGGCGCGAGCGTGCCCGTCGCCGAGCTGTTCGGAGGCGGCGGCACCATCCGCGAAATCACCCCGGACGCGCGGCGCCGCCCGTTCTCGACAGCCGAGTTCGTCCGCGCGCACCTCGACTCCGCCAACACCGGCCCCGGCCCGGTCGGACACGGCTTCACCAGCGCCAACGCCGACGGCAAGAACGTCTACTACACGTTCCGGATCGCCCCGGGCATCACCGGGATCAGCCTCGACACCACGACCGACGCCGGGTTCGCCGACGGCTCGATCGGGCTCGCGCAGTACAGCTGGGTCGAGTCGACGCTCAAGCGGAACAGCTCGACCTACTACGACTTCTTCGGCCGCAAGGTCACCCACGGCGTCACCGACGAGCTGTTCGTCCTGTTCAGCCACCACACGAGCGGCTCGATGGGGAACCTGCTGCCGGACTCGCGCCACCTGCTCGACCCGCGCCTGGACGGCAACGCGTTCGTCGCGCTGCTCAAGCGGTTCCCGAACGTGCTCGCGTGGGTCAACGGCCACACGCACCTCAACAAGATCACGCCGCACGCCGGGAACACGCCCCAGCAGGGCTTCTGGGAGATCAACACCGCGTCGCACGTCGACTTCCCGCAGCACGCCCGGATCGTCGAGGTCGCCGACAACGCGGACGGCACGTTGTCGCTGTTCACGACGCTGATCGAGGCGGAAGCGCCGTACGCCGTCGACTACGACGCCCGGACGCCGCAAGCGCTTGCGTCGCTCTACCGCGAACTGTCCTACAACGACATCCACGTCGACCTCGGCCGCGTCGGGGACGCCACCGACCACAACACCGAGCTGCTGCTGGTCAACCCGCTGGCCTGACCCTCGTGAGTGTTTAGGGCGGTTCTAACCGCCCTAAACACTCACGACTACCCGGGAGGTAATCGACTCGGCGTGGGAGGTGCGGCACGCTGCGGGCATGACCGATCCCGAGGGCACCCAGCTGTTCCACCGCACCATGCCGTTCTCCGAGCGCCTCGGCGTCGAGGTGCTGGCGCACGGCCGCGAGCTGGTCCGCAGCCGGCTGAAGTGGGACGAAAGCCTGTGCACGCTCGGCGGTGTGCTGCACGGCGGCGCGCTGATGGCGCTGGCCGACTCGACCGGCGCCGTCTGCGCGTTCCTCAACCTGCCCGAGGGCGCGCAGGGCACGACGACCGTCGAGTCGAAGACGAACTTCCTGCGCGGCGTGCGTTCGGGCTACGCCGTTGCGTCGTCCAGACCACTGCACGCCGGCCGCAAGTTCGTCGTGGTGGAGACGGAGATCCACGACGACGGCGGCAAGTTGGTCGCGAAAGTGACACAGACGCAGGCCGTGCTGTAGGTACCTGTTTACATACCCGGCCGAACCGGCGAAAATCCCTGGCTACTGGGTGGGTCGAACAGGGAGCCGGGATGCGCGTACGCAAGTTGTTCACCTTATTGTCGGTAGTCGTGTTGACAGCCGTAACCGCGCAAGCCGCCGAGGCCTCGCCCGCCCGGCCCGGTGAAGACGAGGCGATCAACTACCACGAGTGGTCCGGTGGCCGCTTCCACGAAGGCCACTTCGCCGGGCTCGCGCTGACCCGCGACGGCCTGCGCGTCACGCGCCCGGTGGGCACGGTGGAGCACACCGAGCCGGAGCTGGGCACGACGAGAACGTACGAGTACGGCCAGTGGACGTCGCCGGAGTACCGCGGGGGCTTCGGCGCGACGCAGCTGGTCGCGTCCTGGAACGCGCTGACGCCGGCGAAGACCTGGCTGCAGGTCGAGGCGCAGGGCCGGACGTCGGCGGGCGCCGAAACCGCGTGGTACGTGATGGGCCGCTGGGCCAGCGGGGACGCCGACATCCTGCGCACCAGCGTCGACGGCCAGGACGACGCGAACGCCGCGGTCGACGTCGACACGCTGGTGCTCAAGGCCGGCGTCACGCTGAAGTCGTACAAGCTGCGGATCAGCCTCTACCGGGAAAAGGGCTCACACGCGACCCCGTCGGTGACGTCGCTGGGCGCGATGACCTCCGCGGTGCCGGACCGCTTCGACGTCCAGACCACGAAGCCGGGGCGCGCCACCGGGATCGAGCTGAAGGTGCCCGCGTACGCCCAGAACCTCCACAAGGGACAGTTCCCGCAGTACGGCGGCGGCGGGGAAGCCTGGTGCAGCCCGACGTCGACGGAGATGGTGGCCGAGTACTGGGGCAAGAAGCCGTCGGCGGCCGAGATGTCCTGGATCCCTTCGGACTACGTCGACCCGTCGGTGGCGTTCGCGGCGCGCTACACCTACGACCACGCCTACGACGGCACCGGCAACTGGCCGTTCAACACGGCGTACGCGGCGTCGCGCGGGCTGCGCGGGCACATCACGCGGCTGCACTCGCTGAACGAGCTGGAGACCTACATCGCGCGCGGCATCCCGGTGATCACGTCGCAGTCGTTCCTCTCCGAGGAGCTCGACGGCGCGGGTTACGGGACGTCCGGCCACATCATGGTCGTCGTCGGCTTCACGAAGGACGGCGACGTGATCGCGAACGACCCGGCGTCGAGCAGCAACGACCGGGTGCGCAACGTGTACAAGCGCGACCAGTTCGAGAAGATCTGGCAGCGGACGAAGCGGTACCGCGCCGACGGGACCGTGGCCAGTGGCCCCGGCGGCGTCGCGTACATCATCACCCCGGCGTGAGGGTCACCAGGTCGCGCCGGCCTGCTGCCGGGTCGTGCGGTTGATCCGGTTGAAGAAGTTCGTGAGGGCGATGTTCAGGGTGATCGCCGACAGCTGCTGCTCGTCGAAGTGCTGCGCGGCGGTCGCCCAGATCTCGTCCGTCACGCCGGGTTCGCCGTCCTGGAGCCGGGTGGCGGCCTCGGCCAGCGCGAGCGCCGCCCGCTCCGGCTCGGTGTAGAACGGCGTCTCCCGCCACGCGACGACGTTGTGCAGCCGCTCCTCGGTCTCGCCGTGCTTCTTCGCCGAGTGGACGCCGCCGTACACGCACGGGCTGCAGCCGTTGATCTGGCTGGCCCGCAGGTGGACCAGCTCCAGCACCAGCGGGTCGACACCGCCGGCGTGCACCGCCTTGACGATCTGCTGGATCGCGCCGAACACCTCGGGGTTCCCCGCGCCCTTGAGCCGTGCTTCCATCGTTTCCTCCGGTTGTTACCTGTGCCCCTCCGGGCCCGTCATCCCCCATGACGGCGCGGGATCGAGGAAGGTAACGACATGTCCGAAACGGTGGCCGAGGCGTTCGAAGCCCAGCGCGACCGGCTGCGCGCGGTGGCCCACCGCGTGCTCGGCTCGCACTCCGACGCCGAGGACGTGGTCCAGGAGGCCTGGCTGCGGCTGTCCCGCCAGGACGCTGCGACGATCGACAACCTCGACGGCTGGCTGACGACGGTGGTCGGCCGCATCAGCCTCGACGTCCTGCGTGCCCGCCGCGCCCGGCCCGAGGCGCCGTACGACGAGGTCGTCGTGACAGTGGCGGAGGGTCCGGAGGAGGACGTCGCGCTGGCGGATTCGGTCGGGCTCGCGCTGCTGGTGGTCCTGGAGTCGCTCGGGCCGGGCGAGCGGCTGGCGTTCGTGCTGCACGATCTGTTCGCGGTGCCGTTCGAGGAGATCGCCCGCATCCTCGGCAAGTCGACGGCGGCGGCCAAGATGCTGGCCAGCCGCGCCCGCCGCAAGGTGCGGACCCCACCGGCCAGTTTGTCGTCAGGGCGTTCGCAGCGCGAGGTGGTCCAGGCGTTCCTGACGGCGGCCCGCGACGGCGACTTCGAGGAGCTGCTGCGCGTCCTCGACCCGGAGGTCCGCCTGACGGTGGACACCCCGGACGGCGTGGTGGTGGTCCTGGGCGCGACGAACGTGGCAGCGGGAGCCCGCTTCGGCGCGGCGTCGGCCGGCCGGAAGGTACTGGTCGGCGGCTTGCCGGGGGTGGTGGCGTGGCGCCCGGACGGGTCACCGCTGTCGGTGGTGGCGTTCACGGTGGTCGACGGGCGGATCGCGCGGATCGCCGCGGTGGCCGACCCGGTGAAGCTGGCGTCGATGGCTCTGCCGGAGCCGCCCGGCGGGAGCCGCTGAGCCCCCGGAACTGTCGGTGGCTCCCGATAAGCTGGAGACCGGGGGCCGGAGGCATGCACATGAACCAACCACTGCTGTTCCTCGACGTCGACGGCCCCCTGATCCCCTTCGGCGGCGGCAAGCACGAAACCTTCACCACCGCCGACCTAGGAAACCCGCTACTGAGCCGGGTCGACCCGAGCCTCGGCCCACTGCTGCTGGCCCTCGGCTGCGACCTCGTCTGGGCCACCACGTGGTTCGAGGAGGCCAACGAGTGCGTCGCCCCGCTGCTGGGCCTGCCGCCGCTCCCCGTGCTCGACTTTCCCGACGAGCCCACGCCACCCAGGCGGCACTGGAAGACACACCGCATCGTCGAGCGGGCGGCCGGCCGCCCCTTCGTCTGGATCGACGACGAGACGACCGCCGCCGATCGCTCCTGGGTCGCCGCGCACCACCCGGGGCCGGCGCTGCTCCACACCGTCACGGCGAGCGAAGGACTCACCGCCGCCGACCTGGCCACCATCGCCGCCTGGCGCGCCACAGTTGCGTAAACCGCAACAGGTTGCGCAGGAATCACCGACTCTCACTCATGCGGATGTCGCCATCCGTGCGTGATCCGTGATTAGCTGCGGGCAGAACCAGCAAGCCGGAAGGTGGATTCGCATGCCGTACGAGGTTCAGGGGGTCGTTTCGCGGGCCAAGGGTGAGCCGGTCTCGCTGGAGACCGTGGTCGTCCCTGATCCCGGGCCCGGCGAGGCCGTCGTGAACGTGCAGGCCTGCGGGGTCTGCCACACCGACCTCCACTACCGCGAAGGCGGGATCAACGACGAGTTCCCGTTCCTGCTCGGCCACGAGGCCGCGGGCGTCGTCGAGGCGGTCGGCGAGGGCGTCACCGACCTCGAGCCGGGCGACTACGTCATCCTCAACTGGCGCGCGGTCTGCGGCACCTGCCGGGCCTGCAAGCGCGGCAAGCCGTGGTACTGCTTCTCGACGTTCAACGCCGCCCAGCCGATGACGCTCGCCGACGGCACCAAGCTCTCGCCCGCGCTCGGCGTCGGCGCGTTCCTCGAGAAGACGCTCGTCCACAGCGGACAGTGCACGAAGGTGAACCGCGAGGCCGAACCCGCGGTCGCCGGGCTGCTCGGCTGCGGGGTGATGGCCGGGCTCGGCGCGGCGATCAACACCGGCGCCGTCACCCGTGGCGACTCGGTCGCGGTCATCGGCTGCGGTGGCGTCGGCGACGCCGCCATCGCGGGCGCGAAGCTGGCCGGCGCGACCACGATCGTCGCGATCGACATGGACGACCGGAAGCTCGAGTGGGCCAAGGACTTCGGCGCCACGCACACCCTCAACAGCAAGGGGCTCAGCGAAGAAGCCGTCGTCGAGGCCATGCAGGACGCCACGAACAGCTTCGGTCCCGACGTCGTGATCGACGCCGTCGGCCGCCCGGAAACCTGGCGGCAGGCCTTCTACGGCCGCGACCTGGCCGGCACGGTCGTGCTGGTCGGCGTCCCGACACCGGAGATGCGCCTGAACGACCTGCCGCTGATCGACTTCTTCTCGCGCGGTGGCTCGCTGAAGTCGTCCTGGTACGGCGACTGCCTGCCGAGCCGGGACTTCCCGATGCTCGTGGACCTGTACCTGCAGGGCCGGCTGCCGCTCGACAAGTTCGTCACCGAGCGGATCGGCGTCGACGGCGTCGAGCAGGCCTTCGAGCGCATGCACCACGGTGACGTCCTGCGCAGCGTGGTGACGTTCTGAGCCTCTTCGCCGACGCGGACTACCCGGCCGACCCCTACCCGGGGACCCGGCCGGGTTTCTCCTTCGTCCACGAAAACGGCGTCGGCCGGCCGCTGGACACCGCGCCCGATGGCTGGCGGGATCGGCAGGCCGTGCTGGCCTACGGCTCGAACGCGAACCCGTCGAAGATCAGCTGGATGCGTGCCGAACTCGGGCTCGAAGGCCCGGTCGTCGTGGCGCACGCGCGCTGCGACGGCCTCGCCGCGGTGTGGGCGTCCGGCCTGCGGTTCCGCGACGGCCAGCGCCCGGCGACGCTCACCGCGTTGCCGGGCGTCGAGGAGCACGCCGTCTGGTTCGTGACGCCGGACCAGCTCGCGGTGCTGGACGTCTGCGAGGGCCGCGGCAACCGCTACCACCTGGTGCGGCTGACCGGCCCGGACATCACGCTCGAAGACGGCGGCAAGGTGACCGACGTGCTCGCCTACATCGGCGCGGTGCCGATCCGGTACCCGCTGCTGGTCGACGGCAAGCCGGTGCGCACCGCCGACGTCCCGCAGGCGCAGGCCGTGGAACTGCGGGGCGTGCCCGCCGACGGCCCGGGTGTCGCCTGCGAGGTCGTCGAGCCGCCGGACGGGCGCACTTTTCCCTAAACCAGTTTGCCGGGGTTGAGGATGCCGGTCGGGTCGACCGCGGACTTGGCCGCACGCAACACTTCCACGCCCAGCTTGCCGATCTCCGCCTGGAGGTAGGGCGCGTGGTCGACGCCGACGGCGTGGTGGTGCGAGATCGTGCCGAGCCCGCTGATCGCTTCGCACGCCGCGGCTTTCGCGCGCTGCCACTGGCCGACCGGGTCGGCCTCGTCGCGAGCGGTCAGGACGGTGAAGTACAGCGACGCGCCCGTTTCGTAGGCGTGCGAGATGTGGCACATGACGATCGCGCGGCCCAGTGACGCCGTCAGCGCCGCCCGGACGTCGTCGCGTAGTTCGTCCACAGTGGACCAATAGGTCGCCGTCTCCAGCGTCTCGACGCAGATGCCGTTGTCCATCAGGGCATCTCGCTGCCGTGGCCCGGCGAACCGGCCGTGCCGCCACGACTCGCCGAGTGCCTTGCCGACGCGCACCGCGCCCAGCGCCTTGAGCCGGCGGGTGGTTTCGCGGCGGCGCAGTGCCACGTCGTGCGCGGTGCCTTCCCAGCCGACGATGAGGAAACACGGCCGCCGCACGCCGCGGGCGGCGAGGTAGCGGCGCAGCGCCGCCGTCTTGAAGCTCGCGTTCAGCGCCAGTGAGACCTCGGTTTCGTCCACATCGGACAACCGGGTGATATCGGCGAGCGCGTGGTTCTGCGCGAGGTCGCGCACCGCTTCGGCGCCGGCCGCCCAGCCCGGCAGCGCGTACCCCTCGTACCGCTTGACCGGCGGGGCCGGCCGCACCCGCAGGGAGACCTCGGTGATCACGCCGAGCGCGCCCTCGCTCCCGACCGCGAGCTGCCGCAGGTCCGGCCCGGCCGCGGACGCCGGCGCCACGCCGAGCTTCCACTCGCCGCGCGGCGTCGCCAGCCGCACGCCGGTGACCATGTCTTCGAACCGCCCGTAGCCCGACGAAGCCTGCCCGGCCGAGCGGGTCGCGGCGAAACCGCCGATCGTGGCCCGCTCGAAGGACTGCGGGATGTGGCCGAGCGTCAGGCCACGCTCGCCGAGCAGCCGCTCGGCTTCGGGACCACGGACCCCGGCCTGCAGCACCGCGATGCGCGACTCCTCGTCGACCGACACCAGCGCGTCGAGCCGGACGAGGTCGAGCGCGATCACCGCCGTCTTGTCCCCGCGCAGCGCCGAAACCCCGCCGACCACGGACGTGCCGCCGCCGAAGGGCACCACGCCGACGTCGTGCCGCACGCACGCGTCGAGGACCGCTTGGACCTCGTCGGGCCCGGCGGGCAGCACGACCGCGTCGGGCACCGGGAAGTCCGCGGACGCCGACCGGCGGCGCAGCAGGTCGAGGTAGGACAGCCCGGTCGCCCTGGCGAGCCGAGCCTCGGCGTCCACCAGCACGTTCTCCGCGCCGACCACTTCAGCAAGCGCTTCCAGGGCAGATTCGGCCAGCTCCGGTGACGGTATTTTCACCGACATTTCCGTCGCCGGGGCAGCGCCGGGAGCCGTCCGGCCTATACGCTGTTCAAGCCACCTGGCCGCTCGCGCGGGCAGCTGGGCGGCGTCGGCGGCTTCCGGGGTCCAGGACCGTCGGAGACGGTGGTCAATGAGCGCGTTCACGACTACAGTGTGACATATGGACGTGAAACGTCACACCACGCAGACGGCGAGTTCCTCCGCGCTCGCGGACACCCGCAACCGCCAGACGGCCACCCGGGTGGCCGATGACGTGCTGCTCGACGCCGCGCGCAGCTGCGTGCTGGCCGTCGGTGTGCGCCGCACCACACTCGCCGAGATCGCCCGCACCGCGCGGGTCAGCCGGATGACGGTCTACCGCCGCTTCCCCGACGTCCGCAGCGTGCTCGCGGCCCTGATGACCAGGGAGTTCAGCGGACTGCTGCGCACCGCGAGCGAGCGCGGCGCCGACGCCGCGCACAGCCGCGAGCGGCTCGTGCTCATCGCTTCGGCCGGCGTGCGCGCGCTGTCGGCCGACCCGCTGTTCCGCACACTGCTCGACGTCGACCCCGAGCTGGTGCTGCCCTACATCGTGGAGCGGCTCGGCGCGACCCAGAAGTTCGCCGAGCAGGCCCTGCACCAGCTGCTGGAGGCCGGCCACCGGGACGGCTCGATCCGGCGCGCGCCGGTCGCCGCGCAGTCGCGGTCGGTGCTGCTGGTGGTCCAGTCCTTCGCGTTCTCGCTGCGCCCGGCCACGGCGGACGTCGACGAGGCCGCGCTGCTGGCGGAGTTCACGCACGTGCTCGACGCGGGCCTCAAGCCGTGACGTCCGGCTCGCTCAACGCGCGGCGCCGCGAACGCGAGCTCGCGGAGCTGGCGGCGGGCGAGCGCGTGGACGTCGTCGTGGTCGGCGGCGGGGTCACCGGCGCGGGGATCGCCCTCGACGCAGCCTCCCGCGGGTTGTCGGTGGCGCTGGTCGAAGCCCGTGACCTGGCGTTTGGGACGTCGCGCTGGTCGTCGAAGCTCGTGCACGGCGGCCTGCGGTACCTGGCGCACGGCGAGCTTGGCCTGGCGCACGAGAGCGCCGTCGAGCGCGGCATCATGATGACGCGCACGGCGCCGCACCTCACGCGCGCCATGCCACAGCTGTTCCCCATGTACCCCAGCACTTCCCGGCTGCAGCAAGCGATCGTCGCGGCGGGCTTGCGGGCGGGCGACGGCCTCCGCCGGGCGGCGCGCACGCCGTCGTCGGTGCTGCCCCGGCCGCGCACGATCCCCGCCGCCGAGGCGCTGGCCCTGGCCCCCGGCCTGGCCCCGGCCGGCCTGCGCGGCGCGCTCCTGTCGTACGACGGCGCACTGGTGGACGACGCCCGGCTGGTGGTTTCCCTGGCCCGCACGGCGGCTTCGTTCGGCGCGCGGATCTTGACGCGGCTGTCGGCGTCGTCGCTGTCCTCGGACCGGGCTCACGTCCGCGACGGCGTTTCGGGCGACTCGTTCGACATCCACGCCCGCCAGGTGATCAACGCGACGGGCGTGTGGGCGGGGACGCTGACGGGCTCAGTCCGGCTGCGGCCGTCGCTGGGCTCACACCTGGTGCTGGCGCCGGGGACGGTGCCGATGGGCACGACGTCGGTGAACATCGGCGTGCCGGGTGAGACGAACCGCTTCGTGTTCCTGCTCCCCCAACCGGACGGCCGGGTCTACTTGGGACTGACCGACGAGCCGGTGTCCGGGGAAATCCCTTCGGTTCCCGCGGTTCCCGAGTCCGATGTGGACTTCCTGCTTTCGCTCGCCTCTTCCGTGCTTTCCCGCCCGCTGACCCGCGACGACGTCGCGGGTTCCTACGCGGGCTTGCGGCCGTTGGTCGAAGGCGGCGGACGTTCGGCGGATCTTTCCCGCAAGCACGCGGTGCTGGCGGGTTCGGACGGCCTCTTGACCGTGGTCGGCGGGAAGCTCACCACCTACCGCCGGATGGCCGAGGACGCCGTCGATGCCGCTGTGCGACTGGCGGGATTCCCCGCTTCGCCGTGCCGCACCGCGCGTTTGCCGCTGCTCGGCGCGGCCCCGCGGTCCGAGTTGTCCCTTGTGGACGCTCCGCCGCGGCTGGTGGCGCGTTACGGCACGGAGGCGCCGCGCGTGGCGGCCTTGGGACAGCTGGACACGGAGTTCGCGGCGCCGGTGTTCCCGGGCACGGAGATCACGGCCGCGGAGGTCGTGTGGGCGGTCCGGAACGAGGGAGCGCTCGACGTCGAGGACGTGCTGGAGCGCCGGACCCGCCTGTCGCTGATCCCGGCGGACGCGGAAGCCGCACGAGCCCGCGTGGCAGAGCTTGTCGACAAGTCGCTAGCCGGTCTCACCTAGACCGCCAAAGCGGAGCTTTCATAGTGAAAGCTCCGCCTTGATGTTCTCTTGAGTTGACGTCTCGTTGGGTTTTTGCAACAGTACGTTCCATGAGCCCGGTCAGACGCGGCAAAGAGCTGCCGATCCACAACCGGCTTGCCGTGCTCCGTGCCGAGCGCGGGCTGAGCCGGGCCGCGCTCGCCGTCGCCGTCGAGGTCAACCCGCAGACCATCGGGGCGCTCGAGCGGGGTGACCACTATCCGAGCCTGGACCTGGCGTTCCGGATCTGCGCGGTGTTCGACCTGCCGGTCGAAGCGGTGTTCAGCCGCGAGCCGTTCACGCCCTTGTCCACCCAGGTCTACCGCGAGGGGGGAGCATGAAGCTCACGGCCTACTGGGAACGCCAGCTCGACAAGCTGGACAGCTGGGAGGAGCAGAAGTCACGGCAGCTTCCCGGCTGGCGCGACCGGAAGCACCGGCGGACTCTGGCCGGCGTCCTCGCCGGCGCCGACGTCGTGCTCATCGGGAGCGCCACCATCTTCACCAAAGTGGACACCTGGGTCTACTTCGGCCTGTGGGCGGGCAGCCTCCTGGCCGGCGGCGCGGCGTTCTTCCTGCTGCGGGTCCTCACCGGCCGGATGACCGCCGGCTTCTCGCGGCTGCTCGACGAGCGCGAGCGCGAGTGGCGCCACCGCGTCACCTACGTCGGCTACCAGGTGCTCAGCTACCTGATGGTCGCCGCGCTGATCTACCTCCTGCTCGTCTCGCACACCGAAGAAGGCGGCGCGCGCGGCGCGATGATGCTGTCCGCGCTGCTGATCACCGGCACCACCGTCCCGTCGATCATCCTCGGGTGGGCGCTGCCGGACGACGACCCCGAAGATTTCGAAGAGGGGATGGGGAATGACTGAGGGGACACTGGAGATCGACGGGATCTCCAAGCGCTACGGCGCGAAGGTCGCGCTCGACGGCGTCACCTTCGACGTCCGGGCCGGGGAGCTGTTCGGCTTCGTCGGCAGCAACGGCGCCGGCAAGACCACCACCATGCGGATCATCCTGGGGGTGCTCGCCGCCGACGCCGGCGAAGTCCGCTTCAAGGACGAGAAGGTCACCCACGAGACGCGCACCCACATCGGTTACATGCCCGAGGAACGCGGGCTGTACCCGAAGATGAAGGTGCTGGAACAGCTGGTCTACCTCGCCGAGCTGCACGGGCTGAGCGCCAACGAAGCCCACCGCAACGCCGAGAACTGGATCGGCAGGCTCGGGCTCGCCGAGCGCCGCAAGGACGAGGTGCAGAAGCTCAGCCTCGGCAACCAGCAGCGCGTCCAGCTCGCCGCCGCGCTCGTGCACGACCCGGCCGTGCTGGTGCTCGACGAGCCGTTCTCCGGCCTCGACCCGCTCGCCGTCGACGTGATGAGCGCCGTCCTGCGGGAGAAGGCCGCCGCCGGGGTGCCGGTCGTGTTCTCCAGCCACCAGCTCGACCTCGTCGAGCGGCTGTGCGACCGGGTCGGGATCATCCGCGCCGGCCGGATGGTCGCCGTCGGCACCGTCGACGAGCTGACCGCGGGCGCGAGCAGCAAGCTCGTCGTCACCGCGCCCGCCGCGCCCGCCGGCTGGGCCGCGGGCCTGCCCGGCGTGCGCGTGCTGGAAAACCACGGCGCCACCGCGGTCCTCGACCTCGACCCGGGCGCCGACGACCAGGCCGTGCTCGCCGCCGCGCTGGCGACCGGGCCGGTCACCGAGTTCAGCCGCCGGCGGCGGTCGCTGACCGAGCTGTTCCGCGACGCCGTCTCGGACAAGGGGGACCACCGATGAGGAAGCTGAGTGCCCGGCGAGCCGTCTGGCTCGTGCTGAAGCGCGAGCTGAACACGCGGCTGCGCACCCGCTCGTTCGTCGTCGGCACCGTCGTGCTGCTGGTGCTGCTGCTCGGCTACGTCGGGTTCCAGACGGCGCTGGCCGGGTCGGCGGACAAGAGCACCGTCGGCCTGACCGGCCAGGCCACCGGGATCGCCCGGCAGCTGCAGGTCGCGGCGGCCCAGGCTGGGCGGCAGGTCGACACGGTCACCGTCACCGACCCGGCGCAGGGCCGCGATAAGGTCGAAAACGGCGATCTCGACGCGCTCGTCTCCGGCAGCGCGGCGAAGCTGACCGCCACCTACAAGTCCTCTTTGGACGACCAGCTCCGCAAGGTGCTCGACCAGGTCGCGCAGCAGCAGGTCCTCGACGGCGTGCTGTCGTCGGCGCAGCTCGAGCCGGCCGAGGTGATGGCGCAGGTCAACGGCACCCACGTGCAGGACGACCCGATCTCGCCGGAGCCCGCCGACCACACGCAACGGCTGGTCGTCGGCCTGATCGTGGCGTTCCTGCTCTACATCAGCATCATCACCTACGGGATGATGGTGGCCCAGGGGGTCGTCGAGGAGAAGTCGAGCCGGGTCGTGGAGATCCTGCTCGCCAGCGTCCGGCCGTGGCAGTTGCTGCTGGGCAAGGTGATCGGGCTCGGCCTGGTCGGGCTGACGCAGCTGGTGATCCTCGGCGCGGCCGGCCTGGTCGCGGCGTCGGCGACGGGTGTGTTCTCGTTGTCCGGCTTCGCGACCGGCACGCTGCTGTGGGGCCTGCTCTGGTACCTGCTCGGATTCCTGTTGTACGCCACGATCTACGGCGCGCTCGGATCGCTGGTGTCGCGGCAGGAGGACACGCAGTCGGTGGTCTCGCCGCTCAACATCATCCTCATCGTCGGGTTCATCGCCGGGATCAACCTGCTGCTGCAGGACCCTTCGGGCACCGGGACGAAGGTGCTCTCGCTGATCCCGCTGCTGTCCCCGATCCTGATGCCGGCCCGGATTTCGACGGGTGCGGCGGCGGGCTGGGAGATCGCGCTGTCACTCGGCTTGACGGTCGCGCTCGTCGCGCTGCTCACCTGGCTGGGCGGCAAGATCTACGGCAACAGCGTGCTGCGGATCGGCAGCCGCATCAAGCTGTCGGAGGCCCTGCGCGGCTGATCACGACGTGATCTTCCCGTAGCGCTCCAAGGACACCTGGCGCTCATGGGCATGGTCGACCATGGGCTCCGGGTACTCCTTGGGGCGCTCCTTCAGCTTGTGGACCGCCTTGCCGGGCACCGACCGCAGCTCCGGCACGTACTTGCGCACGTAGTCGCCGTTCGGGTCGAACTTCTCCCCCTGCGTCGTCGGGTTGAAGATGCGGAAGTACGGCGCCGCGTCCGTGCCGGAGCCCGCGACCCACTGCCAGTTCAGCTGGTTCGACGCGAGATCGCCGTCCACCAGGTACTTCATGAAGTGGCGGGCGCCGAGCCACCACGGGAGGTGCAGGTCCTTCACCAGGAAGCTCGCGACGACCATCCGCACCCGGTTGTGGATCCAGCCCTCGGCCAGCAGCTGCCGCATCCCGGCGTCGACGATCGGGTAGCCGGTCTTGCCAGCGCACCACCGCTCGAAGGCCTCGTGGTCGTCGTCGTGCTTCATGCCGTCGAAGCGTTTGTCGTAGTTCTTGCGCGCGGTTTCCGGGCGGTGCCACAGGACGTCGGCGTGGAACTCGCGCCAGCAGAACTCGCTGCGCACCGACTTCGCGCCGACGCGGTCGTCGCCGGCCAGGTCCGCCAGCAGCGTTCGCGGGTGGACGCACCCCCAGCGCAGGTACGGCGAAAGCCGCGTCGTGCCTTCGCGGTCCGGCCGGTCGCGATCGGAGTCGTAGCTCTCGATGCCGTCGTCCAGGAACGCGTGCCAGAGGTCCAGCGCTGCCCCCTCACCCGGCTCGGGCAGCGTCGCGGACACCTTGGGCGGCTTGGGGATCTTCAGCGACTTCGGCGGCTCCACCCAGTCCACAAGGGACGCTCCGGTGTCCGCGGGCGAATGCCAGCCGTGCGCGGTCCAAGCCCGGTAGAACGGCGTGAAGACGCGGTACGGGTCGCCGTCCGGCTTGGTGACGCGGCCGGGCGTCACGGCGTACGACGAGCCGGTCTCGACCCACTCGATGTCGTGCTCCGCCAACGCTTTCGCCACAGCGGCGTCCCGGCGGCGGCCGTACGGGCCGGTGTCCGTGCTGACGTGCACCGCGGCCGCGCCGATCTTGCGCGCCGCGCGGACGACCTCGGCCGCCGGTTCGCCGCGCACCAGCATCAGCCGGCCGCCGAGCTGCTCGTTCAGCTTCTCCAGGCACCCGTAGAGGAACGCCTCCCGCGGCGCGCCACCCGGCTTCAGCAGCGCCTCGTCGAGGACGTACAGCGCCAGGACGTGCTTGCTGTGCTTCGAGGCTTCCAGCAGCGCGGCGTGGTCACCGAGCCGCAGGTCGCGGCGGAACCACAGGACGACGGGTGCTTCTTTGGTCACGCGGCCCAACGATAAGCGCCCCGCCGTGCCAGTGCACGACGGGGCGTTTACCCGGGTGAAAACTCAGCGGTCCGACATGGGGATGTAGTCCCGCGACGCGTAGCCGGTGTAGATCTGCCGCGGGCGGCCGATCTTGGTGGCCGGGTCGTTGATCATCTCGCGCCAGTGCGCGATCCAGCCCGGCAGGCGGCCGAGCGCGAACAGCACCGTGAAGAACTTCGTCGGGAAGCCCAGCGCCCGGTAGATCAGGCCGGTGTAGAAGTCCACGTTCGGGTACAGCTTCCGCTCGACGAAGTAGTCGTCGGAAAGCGCCGTCTCTTCGAGCTTCTTGGCGATGTCGAGCAGCTGGTCGCCGCCCTTCAGCTTGCCGAGGATCTCGTCGGCGGTGTTCTTGATGATCTTCGCGCGCGGGTCGTAGTTCTTGTAGACCCGGTGCCCGAAGCCCATCAGCTTCACGCCCTTTTCCTTGTTCTTCACGCGCTCGACGAACTTGGCGACGTCGCCGCCGTCCGCCTGGATGCCCTCGAGCATGTCGAGGACCGCCGCGTTCGCGCCGCCGTGCAGCGGGCCGAACAGCGCGTTGATGCCGGCCGAAATCGAGGCGAACAGGTTCGCCTCGGACGAGCCGACCAGGCGCACGGTCGAGGTCGAGCAGTTCTGCTCGTGGTCGGCGTGCAGGATGAACAGCAGGTCGAGCGCCTTCACGACGTCCGGGTCGACGTCGTAGGGCTCGGCCGGGAAGCCGAAGGTCATCCGCAGGAAGTTCTCGACCAGGCCGAGCGAGTTGTCCGGGTACAGCAGCGGCTGGCCCACGGACTTCTTGTACGCGTACGCGGCCAGGGTCGGCACCTTGGCGAGCAGGCGGATCGTGGACAGCTCCACGTTCGGCTCGTCGAACGGGTCGAGCGAGTCCTGGTAGAAGGTCGACAGCGCCGACACCGCGCTGGACAGGACCGGCATCGGGTGCGCGTCGCGCGGGAAGCCGCTGAAGAACGCCTTGAGGTCCTCGTGCAGCAGCGTGTGCCGCTGGATCTTCTCGGTGAAGTCCGCCAGCTGCGTCTCGGTCGGCAGCTCACCGTAGATCAGCAGGTAGGAGACCTCGACGAAGGTCGACTTCTCGGCGAGCTGCTCGATCGGGTAACCGCGGTAGCGGAGGATGCCGGCGTCGCCGTCGATGTAGGCGATGGCCGACGACGCGGCCCCGGTGTTGACGAAACCGGGGTCGTAGGTGATGTACCCCGTCTGCGCCAGCAGCTTCCCGAGTTCGATCCCGGGCGCGCCCTCGACCGGGTGGACGATCTTGAACTCGTGCTCGCCACTCGGCAGGGTCAGCTTCGCGGTTTCGCCGCCGGACTGCCCCGCAGTCGTCGCGTCGGACATGCAAGTCCCTCTCACGTTGGGCACGGGCCGGCGGCGCCTGTACGTTCCACAGGTAGCCACGTGTTCACGCGAGGAAACACTGGCGCCTCGCTGCACACCGCCCCGCTGGGGTATGAAGAATGCCCCTCTACGCTAGTCGAGAAACCTGTGTTCGCGCAGCGGTGACGTTGCTCCTGGGGCCCCCTTTGGGACCAGGTTCACACGGTGGATGCCATGTCGTGTGACGTGGGCGGCTCGGCGCCACTGCGCGACACCGTGATGGACGCCGCTTTCGCCGCGAATCCCAGCGCTTCGCGCCACGCGCCGGCGTCGAGGGAAGCCAGGTCGGTGACCTCGTGGGTGTGCAGCCACGCCAGCAACGCGCCCTGCACGGTGTCCCCCGCGCCGATGGTGTCGACGACGGTCACCTTCCGCGACGGCACGTGGGCCAGCTCACCCGCGGCGGTGATCACCGCGACGCCGTCGGCGCCCCGGGTCAGCACCACGGCGTCCACACCGGACTCGATCCACGTCTTCGCCGCGGCGACCGGGTCGGCGCCTTCGGTGAGCCACGCGGCGTCGTCGTCGGAGATCTTGAGCAGCCGGACGTCCGGGAGCCACGAGGTGAACCGGGCCCGGTACGCGGCCGGGTCGGTGATCAGCGCCTCGCGGATGTTCGGGTCGAGGACGGTCAGCACGCCGCGCGCGGCCTCGCGCCGCAGCATCGCCTCGTACGCCGAAGCGCCGGGCTCGAGCACCATGCCGAGCGTGCCGAGTGAGAGCGCGGTCACGTTTTCGGGCAGCGGTCCGGGGTCCGCGACGAGCCGGTCGGCGGTGCCTTCGACGTAGAAGGTGTAGTGCGCGGCACCCTTCGCGTCGAGCGCGACGACCGCGAGCGTCGTCGGCTCGTCGCCGCGCTGCAGCAGCGCGGTGTCCACGTCGGACGCGTGCAGGCGCTCGACCATCGCGGCGCCGAAGCGGTCGGTGGACACGCGGGAGAGGAACGCCGTGGGCACGCCGAGCCGGCCGGCGGCCAGCGCGACGTTGTACGGGCCGCCGCCGAGCCGCGGCAGCAGCGCGCGCAGCCCACCGTCCACAGTGGAATCCAGGGGGTCGCCGGGAACCAGGTCGACCAGAGCTTCTCCGCCTACGACGATCACGCCGGGAGTTTAGTGGAGTTCGGCCTGACAATTCCTGTCCGCTATTTGTCGAGCCCGCCGAGCAGCAGTTCGCCGAGCGCGGTGAACGCTTCGGCGTCGGACACGTCGGTGCGCTGGGCGAGCACGCCGGTCTGGATGCCTTCGATGATCAGGTTGGTCATCTCGGCGACGAGCCGGGCGTGGACGTCGCGGAAGACGCCGTCGGCGACGCCCCGGTCGATGTACTGCCGGAGCCGCTGCGCCGCGAACCGGCTGTTGAGCTGGTAGGCCTCGCGGGCCGGGCCGAAGTCGGCGAGGTCGTGCATGAAGGCCGCCGACGCCCGGTTCAGGTGCTCGGAGACGCCGGCCAGGTACTCGCCGATGAGCTTGCGGGCGTCGTCGATGCCGGCGACGCGCTCCTCGATCCGCTCGGCGGCGCCCCGGAAGAACTGGGTGACGACCTTGACCGCGAGCTGCTCCTTGCTGGGCGCGAGCGCGTAGAGCGTCGACTTCGAGCAGCGGAGGCGGGCGGCGAGGTCGTCCAGGGTGAACTCGGCGAAGCCCTCGGCGAGGAAGAGCGTCTCGAGGTCGGTGAGCAGCGCACGCTGGCGGGCGGTCGGCCGTCGGCGGGGTTCGGGGCGCATCGGCTCACTATCTCCTACGTGTTCGGACCGCCCCAGTCCTCCGTATAGTACTCTAGTGGAGCCCACAGTACTGTTTTCAGTACCGCTTTGGAGGACACTGATGCCCGCCGAACGCTTGCTGCCCGACTCGGACGCCGAGGACCTGGTCGCCCTGGCCCGGGAGATCGCCCGCGACGAGCTGGCCCCGCGCGCGGCGGCGGCCGAGGAGGCCGAGCAGTTCCCGCGCGAGCAGTTCCGCCTGCTCGGCAAGTCCGGCCTGCTGGGGCTGCCGTACGCGGAGCGCTGGGGCGGTGGCGAGGTGTCGTACGAGGTCTACCTGCAGGTCCTGGAGGAGATCGCGACGGCGTGGATGACGGTCGGCGTCGGGCTGTCGGTGCACACGATGTCCTGCTACGGCCTGGCCGAGTGGGGCACGGACGCGCAGCGCGCCGAGTGGCTCCCGGAGATGCTCGAGGGCTCGCTGCTGGGGGCGTACGCGCTGTCGGAGACGCAGGCGGGCTCGGACGCGGCGGCGTTGTCGACCCGCGCGCGCCTGGACGGCACGGACTACGTCGTCAACGGCACGAAGGCGTGGATCACCCACGCGGGGGTCGCGGACTTCTACACGACAATGGTCCGCACCGGCGCCGACGAGATCTCGTGCCTGCTGGTGCCGGGAGCGACCGAAGGCCTGTCGGCGGCGCCCCGCGAGCGCAAGATGGGCCTCACGGGCTCCCCGACGGCTCAGCTGATCTTCGACGGCGCCCGCGTCCCGGCTTCGCGGCTGCTGGGCTCCCCCGGCGACGGGCTCCGGATCGCGCTGTCGTCGCTGAGCTCGGGCCGGCTCGGGATCGCGGCGTGCGCGGTGGGCCTGGCCCAGGCGGCGCTGGACGAGGCGGTGGCGTACGCGAAGGGCCGCTCGCAGTTCGGCCGTCCGATCATCGACTTCCAGGGGATGGAGTTCCTCCTGGCCGACATGGCGGCGGCGGTGGAGTCGTCCCGCGCGTGCTACCTGGAGGCGGCCCGCCGGCGCGACCGCGGCTTGCCGTTCCAGCGCCAGGCGTCGATCGCCAAGCTGGTGGCGACCGATGGGGCGATGAAGGTGACGACGGACGCGGTCCAGGTGCTCGGCGGGGCCGGGTACACGCGGGACTTCCCGGTGGAGCGATACATGCGGGAGGCGAAGGTGCCGCAGATCTTCGAGGGGACGAACCAGATCCAGCGGATGGTCATCGCGCGGGAGCTGAAGAAGGCCTGACCGGTCGAGCGAAGCCTGAACCATTAATGCGACAGATACCGTTTTCCGCATGCCCGATCAGCTGCTGTCCACGGAGGAGTACCGAGCGCTCGGGGAGACCGACCGCGGCTTCACCGAACTGGTGGAAGGCCGCGTAGTGCCCTCCCCCGGCGCCGGCCGCGCGCACAACCTGGCCGCGTGCCGGCCGGCCGGGCAGCTGGACCGGCAGCTTCCCCACCGCCTCGCGTTCGTCCTCGGCGCCGACCTGGACCTCGGCCTGGCGCCGGAAGGTGCCGAAGGTATGAGGATGCTTCGCCGGTCACCGGCACCTTCAGCACCGAGGTGCCGTTCCCGGTGACGATCGAGCTGAACGCACTCCTATCGAGCTAGCGGTGTCTCACGCGTGGTACATCTACGGTTACTCATGGTTGCACCTGACCCGTGAGAGAATTCCGACGACGTGAGGAGGGGCTGTGATCGCACATCCCAAGCCGAGCCCTGCTCGCCGGTGGGAGATCCCCGATCATCTGCTGACGATCGAGGAGTACGCGGCACTCGGTGAAACCGACACCGGTTTCACCGAACTCGTGGAGGGTCGCGTCGTGATGTCACCAAGCCCCAGCAGACGGCACAACAAAGCCGCTTACCTGCTGGGCCGGCAACTGGAATCCCAATTGCCGCCAGAACTCGATTTCACCCTGGACATCGACGTAGACCTCGGCCTGGCGCCGCGCGGCGAAGCGGGATTTTCACGACGCCCCGACCTGCTGATCGCCTACCGCGAGGCAAATCTCCGAGTGGACGACGAGGACGGCATGTACCGCGCAGAGGACGCGCTCGTGATTGTCGAAATCGTGTCCCCGGGGTCGAAGCGAACCGATTACCAGGTGAAACACGACGAGTACGCCGATGCGGGCATCCCGCACTACTGGATCGTCGACATCACCGAGCCGGTGTCACTCGTCGCGTGCCACCAAGCCGGTGAGTTCGGCTACCAGGACGCCGCCGCGGTCACCGGGGTCTTCACCAACGACGTCCCGTTCCCGGTCAAGCTCGACCTGAACGCACTCCTCGCGTGAACAATCGGACGACACGCCGGAACCGCCCGGTAACCGGCGTGTCGTCCGAAACTCAGCGGGCCTCGCGGTACCGGCGGTCCTTCGACACGCCCTCGCCCAGCGACTCGTCGAAGTGGTACACCTCGTCGCCGCGGACGAACACGCGCAGCGCGCGGTTCATCACGTCCAGCGGGTCACCCGACCACAGCACCACATCGGCGTCCAGCCCCGGCGCAAGCGAGCCGATCTGCTGGTCCAGGCCCAGCATCGACGCCGGGTTGATCGTCAGCGAACGCAGCGCCGTCGCCGGGTCGAGGCCGTCCTTCACCGCCAGCGCCGCCTGGTAGACCAGGAAGTTGATCGGGATCACCGGGTGGTCCGTCGTGATCGCGATCCGCACGCCCGCGCGGGCCAGGATGCCCGCCGACCGCAGCGTCCGGTTGCGCAGCTCCACCTTGGACTTCGTGGTGAACAGCGGGCCGAGGATCACCGGCACGTCCCGCTCGGCCAGCAGGTCCGCGATCAGGTGCCCCTCGGTGCCGTGGTTGATCACCAGCTTGTAGCCGAACTCGTCGGCCAGCCGGATCGCCGTCACCATGTCGTCCGCGCGGTGGACGTGCTGGTCCCAGTACAGCTCGCCGTCGAGGACCTTCGACAGCGTCTCCAGCGTCAGGTCGACGTCGTGCGGCTTGCCCTCGGACTCCGCGTGCGCGCGCTTCGCCTGGTAGTTGCGGGCCTTCGTGAACGCCTCGCGCAGGATCGCCGCGACACCCAGCCGCGTCGACGGCGTCTGCTTCTTCTCGCCGTACACGCGCTTCGGGTTCTCGCCGAGCGCGCTCTTCACGCTGACGTGCTCCGCGAAGATCATGTCGAGGATGCTGCGGCCCCAGGTCTTGACGCCGATCGTCTGGCCGCCGATCGGGTTGCCCGACCCCGGCTTGATGACGACGCTCGTGACGCCACCGGCCAGGGCGTCGTCGAAGCCGGGCTCGTACGGGTCGATGCCGTCGACGGCGCGGAAGCGGGCGCCGTTCGGGTCGGTCATCTCGTTCGTGTCATTACCGGCCCATCCTTCGCCGTCCTCATGGACGCCGAGGTGGGCGTGGGCGTCGATGAAGCCGGGCAGCACCCAGGTGCCGGCCGCGTCGACCAGTTCGGCATCCTCCGGGATGTCGACGTCGGCCTCGGCGCCGACCGCGACGATCTTCCCGTCGTCGATCAGGACCGTGCCGCCTTCGATGGGATCACCGTCGATGGGGAGGACGTAGCCCCCGACAATTGCCTTCGCCATAGTTTGCCACGCTAACGAACTCACTCGGGCGGCCGCACGCGGGCCTTCTCCAAGTGCACCAGTTCGTGGTTGTTCTCCGGCGTCCGGTGCGTCTCGCGGTAGCCGTGCTTCGCGTACAAGTGCAGTGGCCCTGCGCTTTTCGACCCGGTGAAGAGCCGGAACACCGTCACTTCGGACGGGGCCGCCGCCTCGACGGCGGCCAGCAGCGAACCACCCACCCCGGCGCCCTGCCGGTCCGGCGCCACGACCAGCCGGCCGATCACGCCGACCTCGCCGGCCACCGTCAGCCGCACCGACGCCACCAGCCGGCCGTTCTCCCGGACGCCCCAGCTGAGGCCCACCAGCGCGGCTCGCGTCTGGTCGAGCGTCTCCAGCAGCGGCGGCAGGTCCCAGTCGTCGTGCGCGCGGGCTTCGGTGACGTACGCCGCGCGCTGCAGCGTCAGCACCTCGCCCGCGTCTTCGGCGCCCAGCCGGATCACGGGACGCGGATGCCCCAGCTGCCCGACCACGACGTCGCCGGCTCCAGCTCGATCAGGTCGGTGCCCGTGTTGAGCGCGTCGGCCGGGCAGGTCATCGGCTCGATCGCGACCGCGCGGCCGCGCCCGACGAGGTCGTCCGGGGTGAACACCTGCGCCCAGTGGAAGTCGGGGCCGGTCCAGACCAGCAGCTGCCGGTCCCCGTGCCCCAGCTTGAAGTGGTGCGTGCCGTCCGGCTCCGCCGAGAGCGCGCCGAACGCGGTGTCCAGGTCGACGCCGGCCAGCACCTGCCCGGCGCGGAAGTCGTACTCGGTGCCCTCGACGTCCTGCTCCGGCGCGTACGGCAGTTGCTCGTCACCGAGGTACGGCCGGACGCGGCTCGCGGGCAGGGTGAGCGTCAGCTCGTCGGTCGGGACGTCGCCGATCCGGAAGTACGGGTGGGTGCCGACGCCGACGCCGATCGACTGCTCGCCCTCGTTGCGAATTTCGTGGGTGATGGTCAGCTCGCGCGGCGCGACCTCGTAGGTCACCGTCGCCCGCAGCGGCACCGGCCAGCCGGGCTGCACCTCGACGTCGACGGCCAGCGTGATCGACGACTCGGCGTGCTCCAGCAGCTCCCACTCGAGGTGGCGGGTCAGGCCGTGGATGGCGTTGCCGCGTGCCTCCTCGGTGATCTCGAGCTGCTGCTCCTCGCCCCGGAACGGCCACTTGCCGGCCTTGGTCCGGTTCGGCCAGGGCAGCAGCACCTGCCCGGCGCCCTTCGGCGGCTTCGCGTCTTCGGGGAACTCCTCGACGTACGGCACCCCGCCGACCTCGAACGCGCGCAGCCCGGCGCCGATTTCGGTGACGACGGCACGCGCGTTGCCTCGGGTGATCTCGAACTGCTGACCGGTCGGGTTGCCCATGCGCACGACCTTACCGAGCGGCGAACTCACTAGACCGGTCGTCATAGTTTGAGTTACAGTCGGCGCCATGGTCCGTCGCACCGACACCCGGCAGCGCATGCTCGACACCGCCGCCGACCTGTTCCAGACCCAGGGCTACCACGCCACCGGCCTCACCCAGCTGACGACGGCGGGCGGCGCGCCGAAGGGGTCGCTCTACTTCCACTTCCCCGGCGGCAAGGAACAGCTCGCCGCCGAAGCCGTCCGGCTTTCCGGCGAGCGCACCGGCGCGCTGCTCGAAGCGATCCTGCGGGACGCGCCCGACGCGCCGACCGCGATCGACCGCGCCGTCGACGCGCTGGCGGCATTCCTGACCGAGTCGGACTTCCAGCGCGGCTGTCCACTCGCGACGGTCGCGCTGGACGCCGCCGCGGCGAGCGAGCCCATCCGCGAGGCCTGTGTGGACGGTTACTCGTCGTGGCACGAAATCCTGCGGGCGCACCTTGCCGGGCAAGGGCTTCCCGCCGGACGCGCGGACGAGCTGGCCACCGTCGTGCTCGCCACGATCGAAGGCGGGCTGCTGCTGGCCCGCACCCGCCGGGACGCCGCGCCGCTGCGTGCCGTCGCCGCCCACCTGCGCACCACCCTCGACCGGGAGTTCTCCTGATGCGTGTCCACCACCTGAACTGCGGCACGATGCGGCCGCTCGGCGGGAAGCTGATCGACGGCCGGCCGGGCCTGTTCCGGCGCGCCACGATGGTCTGTCACTGCCTGCTGCTCGAAACCGACACCGGGCTCGTGCTCGTCGAAACGGGTATGGGCACGCCCGCCGCGGTCGACCGGAACGCCTGGCTGGGCGCGGGATTCGTCCGGCAGTCCAACCCGGTCGCCGATCCCGCGCAGACCGCGATCGCGCAGATCCGCGCGCTCGGCTTCGACCCGGCGGACGTCCGCGACATCGTCTTGACCCACCTCGACCTCGACCACGCCGGCGGGCTCATCGACTTCCCGTGGGCGCGCGTGCACGTCTACGCCGAAGAGCTGCGCGCGTTCGACAATCCCGCGGAAAACGGGCGTTACCGGGCGATCCAGTTCGCGCATGGTCCACAGTGGACGTCCTATGCGGACACCGGTGAGCCGTGGTTCGGCTTCGACGCCGTCCGGCAGCTCGACGGGCTGCCGCGGGAGATCCTGCTCGTCCCGTTGTCCGGGCACACGCGCGGGCACGCCGGGGTCGCCGTCGACACGGGCAACGGGTGGCTGCTGAACGCGGGCGACTCGTACTTCTTCCACGGCCAGGTCGCCGCCGATCCGAACTGCCCGCCGGGCCTGAAGTGGTTCGAGGGCCACATGGAGACGATCAAGGGCGCCCGGCTGGACAATCACCGCCGCCTGCGCCAGCTTGTTCAGGAGCACGGCGACGAGGTGACCGTCTTCGCCGCGCACGACGAGACCGAGTTCGTCCGGCTGAGCAGGAGCAGGGTATGAAGGTGCACCACCTGAACTGCGGATCGATGCGCCCGGCGGGCGGCAAGCTGCTCGACGGCGAGCCCGGCCTGCTGCGGCGGTCCGAGCTGGTCGCGCACTGCCTGCTGGTCGAAACCGGCGACAGCCTGGCGCTGGTCGACACCGGGTTCGGCGCCCAGGCCGTGGCCCGCCCCGGCGAGTGGCTGGGCCGCCCGTTCATGGCGATGGTCGGCGCGCGGGTGGAGGCTGCCGAGACGGCCGTCGCGCAGATCAAGGCACTCGGCCTCGACCCGGCCGACGTCCGGCACATCGTGATGACTCACCTCGACGTCGACCACGCGGGCGGGCTCGCGGACTTCCCGAACGCGGTCGTGCACGTGCGAGCCGAAGAGCACCAGGCGGCGACGGCCCCGGCGAACGCGGCCGAGAAGAACCGCTACCGCGCGGCCCAGTTCACGCACAGCCCGCTGTGGAGCACCTACGACGAGACCGGCGAGCCGTGGTTCGGCTTCGACGCGGTCCGGTCGTTGAAGGGCCTGCCGGAGGAGATCCTGCTGGTCCCGCTCCCGGGCCACACGCGCGGCCACACGGGAGTAGCGGTCGACACCGGCGACGGCTGGCTCCTGCACGCCGGCGACGCGTACTTCTTCCACGGCCAGCTGGACCCGGTCGCGCCGTCGTGCCCACCGGGCCTGACGGCGTTCCAGAACATCGTCCAGACCCTGCGCAAGCCCCGCCTGGAGAACCTGGCGAGGCTGCGGGAGCTGGTCCGCGAACACGCCGATGACGTCAAGGTCTTCTCGGCGCACAGCCCGGTCGAGCTGGCGGCGTTGCGCCGGTGACGCCGGGCGAGCGGTCGGACCTCCTGAACCGGCTCGCGCAGCGCATCAGACCGCTGGACGAAGGGGCCCACTGGTTCGAGCGGCACGACCAGGCGGGCCGCCGGGCGATCCTCGACATGCTGGCCGAGTACGTGATCCAGGCCAGGGCGGACGAACAGGACCGGGACGAAGCGATCACCCGCGCCGGCGTCAAGGAGGGTGACACCGCCGCGGTGCTGCTCCGGGTCGGCGAGCCGCGCCTTCAGCTGCGGAAGATCTGCGGGCTCCCCGGCTACCAGCAGGTGCCGGCGTTCCGGGTGCTGGTCTCCCTGCTCGGCGTCGCGGACGACCGGCGGCGCGTGTCGTGCGCCGGGCAGTGCACGCACGCCTGGCACCAGCTGCGCCGTTAGCTCGCCTCGAGGGCCTTCTTCAGCAGCGGCGACATCTGCTCGGCGGTCATCTTCGCCGGGCCGGTGTAGTTGACCAGCACCGGCGTGCCCGACACCAGCTCCGCCGAGGCCAGGGTCGCCGTCTTCTGGTCGTCGACGTAGTAGACCGCGCCGTTCGGGAAGCCCTGGACGTCGGTCGCGCCCGGCTTGCCCTTCTTGATCGATGCCACCATCTCCTGCGGCTTGCCCTGGCGGCCTTCGTAGCGGGTCACGGCCAGCGCGCCGGCCGCCTTGCCGTCGAGCTGGTACTCGCAGCTGCGGGACTTGCCGCCGTTGGTCGCGGTGTCGCGGGACGGGCCCGGGACCGCCTTGAGGTTGTCCAGGAACAGCGCCTTCGAGACCGCGTCCGCCGGCAGCAGCGCGCACGGGTCGAGCGCGGCCGCCGCCGCCGGGTTGGCGGCGCTCGAACTCGGCTTCGGCGCCGACGAAGCGGGCGCCGAAGACGGCTCGTCCCCCGAAGAGCAAGCGGTCAAAGCGGCAAAAGCGACCAAAACGACGGCGAGGGTACGCATGCCCGGCACCCTAGCCCGAACGGCCTAAGCGGTGGGAGCCCGGTACCGCCAGAACGCCGGGAGCACGAACATCGAGGCCAGGACCAGCACGATCACGAGCAGCCCGCCGACGGTCGCCGCCGTGCTCGTGCCGAACGCCGCCGCGCCCCAGCCGTGTGTGAGGTCGGCGATGCGCGGGCCGCCGGCGACCACGACCGTGAACACGCCCTGGAGCCGGCCGCGCATCTCGTCGGTGGTCGCGACCTGCAGGATCGCCATCCGGTAGACCGCGCTGACCATGTCGGCGGCGCCGGCGGCGGCCATGAAGACGACCGCGAGCCACAGCGAGTGCGTCAGGCCGAAGGCGGCGACCGCCGCGCCCCACGCGCAGATCGACACGACGACCGCGACACCCTGGCGGTGGATCCGCGTCAGCCAGCCCGAGAACAACCCGATCAGCATCGCGCCCAGCGGCAGCGCGGCGTAGAGCCAGCCCAGGGCGGGGCCGCCGCCGGGTGGGTCGCCGAACGTCCGCTCGGCCATCTCCGGGATCAGCGCCCGTGGCATGCCGAAGACCATCGCGATGATGTCGGCGACGAAGGAGGCGAGCAGCACCTTCTGCGTCGCGAGGTACTTGAAGCCGTCGATGACGTCCCCGAGGCCGGCCCGGCGCGACGGGCCGTTGAGCGGCGGGATCGGCGGCAGCCGCCAGACGGCGATGAGCGTGATCGCCAGGGCGACGACGTCGATCAGGTAGAGCGTCGACAAGCCGAGGACGGGGATCAGCGCCCCGGCCATGAGCGGCCCGAAGACGGCGCCGAAGGTCGACATGGTGGTGTTGAGCGCGTTGGCCGACGGCAGCAGTTCGGCGGGCACGAGCCGGGCGACGACCGCGCCGCGCGTCGGCATGTTGATCGCGAAGAACGCCTGGTTGAGCGCCAGCAGGCCGAGGACCAGCCACACCGAGCCGAAGTTCGCGAAGGCCTGCAGCCAGAGGAGCGCGGAGGTGATCGCGACGCCGACGTTGGTGACGAACAGCAGCTTCCGCCGGTCGACGGCATCGGCGACGGCGCCGCCCCAGAGGCCGAAGACGAGCAGCGGGATCAGGGCGACGAGCCCGGTGAGGCCGACGTAGGCGGAGGACCCGGTGAGGTCGAAGACCTGCTTCGGCACGGCGACGGCGGTCAGCTGCGTGCCGACGGCGGTGACCACAGTGGACAGCCAGAGCCGCCGGAAAGCGGGGATCTTCAGCGGCCGGGTGTCGACGATGATGCGACTGAGGAGCTTGCGGACGCCCGAGCGGGGCGGCAAGGTCCCCGGTTCACCACTCACGACTGTCGAGCTTAGCTCGGCTAACTATCTCCGGTCGCGTGATTTTCGTCGCCCGGCCGGCGGCGGACGCGGCGTTCTTGTCGTACCCCTCGGCCATGATCAGCCCATGACGTCTTGGCGAGACCAGCTCAGCACCCTGGCCCACGACCGGCTGCCCACCGACCTGGCGACGGCGTGGACCGGGCTGATGCGGCCGGGGATCCGGCTGACCCCGGCCGGGGAAGGGCCGCGCGTGGCGCGGCTCGGCGGTGATCCGGAGCTGCCCGCGGAGGCGGAGTGGCCCACCTGGCCGGGCGAGGGACCGCTCAACTTCGTCGCGGCGCTCGACTGCGCCGCGCTGCCGCGGGAGTACCTGAGCATCCCGCTGCCGGCCGCGGGCACGCTGCTGTTCTTCTACTTCGACGGCGATCGGCGGTCCGTCCAGGCCGATTCGGCGGCGGTCGAGGACGCCGAGGGCAGCCGGGTGCTCTTCGTCCCGGCGGAGGTGCCGGTCACCGCGCGGCGCGCGCCCGAAGGTGTCGTCCCCTATCCCGCTCAGGAGCAGTACGCCGAGATCGTGGCCACCGCTCCCGAGCGGAGCACGTTCTGCTGGACCGCACCAGGACCGCGAGCGGCGCCACCCTGACCGAGGCGGCCGAGGAGCTCGACGAAGGGGGCACCGACGTGTTCGGCGACCTCGTCTACGACGCGGCCGGGGACGGCGTCGGCCACCACGTCGGCGGCTTCGCCAGTCCGGTTCAGGGCGCGGTGGAGGTCGAGGTCGCCGCCACGCTGCTCGAAGGCTCCTGGGCCGATCCCCGGCTGGCCGACGAAGCCGCCCGCTGGGTGCTGCTCGCGGAGATCGCGAGCGACGAAACCAGCGAAATGCTGTGGGGCGACGTCGGCTCGCTCTACTGGCTCATCCGGACCGAAGACCTTGAAGCCGGGCGCTTCGCGGAAGCGAGGTGCACGATGCAGTGCGGCTGAGGTCCCGGCTCAGGGCGCGACGCGCTCGATCCGCCAGCCGTCGTCGTTGCGGACGAACCGCAGCCGGTCGTGCATGCGGTCCTCGCGGCCCTGCCAGAACTCGACCAGGTCGGGCCGGATCCGCCAGCCGCCCCAGTGCGGCGGCGCCGGGATCTGCTCCACGTCCGCGAACCGGCGCTCGATCCCGTTCAACGCGTTGTCCAGCGCCCGGCGGCCGTCGACCACCCGGGACTGCGGGGACGCCCACGCCCCCAGCTGCGAGCCGCGGGGGCGCTGGGCCCAGTACTCCGCCGTCTCCTTGACGCCGACCTTCTCGACCTCGCCGCGCACGTGGACCTGGCGGTGCAGGGCGTACCAGGGGAACGTCACCGACGCGTAGCGCGTCGCCGTCAGGTCGTGGCTCTTCGACGACGTGTAGTTCGTGTAGAACACCACGCCGCGGTCGTCGAGGCCCTTGCACAACACGGTGCGGGACGAGGGGCGGCCCTCCGCGTCGGCCGTCGCGAGGACCATCGCGTTCGGCTCGGCGATGCCGGCCGCCACCGCCTGGTTCAGCCAGCCCTGCAGCTGATCGGTCCAGGTGGCCGCCAGCGCGGATTCGTCGAACGCGGCGCCGTCGTAGGCCACGCGCATCCCGGGCAGGCGAACTACGGCGTCTTCCACCTGGTCCTCGATCTCCGGCATCATGGCCAAACCTCCACGCCCGGTCGGGGCATCAGTCGACTTCGGCTCTAGGCACGTTAGGGCCTTCCGAGCTGCGGCGGAACCCACTGAACGGTGAGACCCGACACCCCGGGACGTAACCGCTGGACAACAAGCCGTAACCCGCACGTCACCTGCCGGACCAGGATCGATACAGCTGCGCCCTACCTTCGGCCCGTTCCCCACCACACCGGAGGCAGGCATGACCGAGACCCTGTCGAACGCCGAAGAAACCTCGAAACGCCGGTACTCCCCGCTCGCGGCCAACGAGAACCGCGAGGACTACTCACTGCGCTTCGCCGCTCATTCGTTCCGGAAATGGTCACCGTTCGTGGTCGCGACGACGGCGCTGGGCGGCATCGCCTACCTGGCCGACTTCGCGATCGGCGCCAGCATCGTCCTCTCCTACGGCTTCACGTCCGGGGTCCTCGCGATCCTCGCCGCGGCCGTCGTCATCTTCGTGACCGGCGTGCCCATCGCGGCCGCCTGCGCGAAGTCCGGAGTGGACATGGACCTGCTGACCCGCGGCGCCGGCTTCGGCTACTTCGGGTCGACGCTGACGTCGCTCGTGTACGCGAGCTTCACCGTCATCTTCTTCTCGCTCGAAGGCTCGATCATGGGCCAGGCGTTCGAACTGGCGCTCGGCATCCCGTTGCCGATCGGCTACCTGCTGGCGACGCTGATCGTGCTGCCCTTCGCGCTCTACGGCATGGGCGCGGTGGCGAAGATGCAGACCTGGACGCAGCCGCTCTGGATCGCCGGCCTGGTGCTGCCGTTCGTCGTCGTGCTGGTCCGCGAGCCCGGCAAGTTCGCCGAGTTCACCCGGTTCGGGGGTACCGAGGGCGCCGGTTCCGGGTTCTCCGCGATCGGGTTCGGCCTCGGCATGGGCGTCGCGCTGTCGCTGATCGGGCAGATCGGCGAACAGGCCGACTACCTGCGGTTCATGCCGGAGAAGACAGCGGAGAACAAGCGGTCGTGGTGGGCCGCGGTGCTCGCAGCCGGCCCCGGCTGGGTGATCCTCGGGGCCGCGAAGCAGATCGGTGGCGCGCTGCTGGCGTTCCTCGCGCTCGGCGTCGTCGGGAAGACGCACGCGCTGGAGCCGATCGCGCCGTACCTCGAGGCGGTGAAGCCCGCGCTCGGCCCGGTGGCGCTGACGTTCGCCGCGTTGTTCGTCGTCGTCTCGCAGATCAAGATCAACACGACGAACGCGTACTCGGGCTCGCTGTCGTTCGCGAACTTCTTCTCCCGCGTGCTGCACCGCCACCCCGGGCGGGTCTGGTACGTGCTGGTCAACTGCGGGATCGCGCTCGCGCTGATGGAGTTCGGCGCGTTCGGCTTCCTGAACAAGATCCTGGGCTTCTACTCGAACGTCGCCATCGCGTGGATCGGCGCGGTGTGCGCCGACCTGGTGATCGCGAAGCCCCTCGGGCTGTCGCCGCGCCACATCGAGTTCAAGCGGGCCTACCTGCACAAGATCAACCCGGTGGGGTTCGGCTCGATGGTCGTCGCGTCGGCAGTGTCGATCGCGGCCTACTTCGGCGCGTTCGGGGCGTTCGTCGCGGCGTTCAGCCCGCTGCTCGCGCTGGTCATCGCCGTCGCGGGGGTGCCGGTGCTCGCCGTGGTGACGCGCGGGAAGTACTACCTGGTGCGGGAGAACACCGTCGCGGGCCCGGGTGCCGACCTCCGGGCGACCCACACCTGCTCGGCCTGCGGCGACCCGTACGAACTGCCGGACGTCGCCGACTGCGTGCAGCAGGACGGCCCGATCTGCTCGTTGTGCTGCACGCTCGACAGCAGCTGCCACGACGTCTGCCGCACGACCGGCCCGGTTTCGCTGGGGTTGCCGACACCGCGCCAGGCGTAATATCCGTGAAGGCCCTTTCCCGGCGTCCGATGCCGGGAAAGGGCCTTCACGTTCGCCGGGGTCCCCCCTGCGCCCCCTCCCGGCTCGACTCTTCCACGCCGGTGGTGCCGCCGCGGTTGCCCGCCAAGTCCGAAATCTTTTCCGGCCGCATGATGGCCGCCAGCATCATGGCGCGCAGCTCCCCGCCGACGTCCTCGACCGGCAGCGGCGGGTCGTGCGCCTGCCACTCGCGCAGCAGCCCGGTGCCCGCGCCGACCAGCGCGATCGCCGTCAGCCGGTAGTCCCGCGCCGGCGCGACGCCGTGTTCGGCCGCGCGGCTCGCCTCGGCGGCGATGAAGTTCGCCCAGCGGTCGACCCACACCTGGTGCTGCGCCTCCAGCTCGGCGCTGACGCCGACGGCTTCGACGTAGGTGAGGCGCGGCATCCGGGGGTCCGCGGTGACCGTGGCGATGAAGACGTCCAGCAACGTCGAGATGCGGGTGAGCGCGTCGGCGTCGGCGACCTTGTCGAGCTCCGCGGTGACGTGCTCGAGCGCCAGGCTGTTGATCCGGTCGTGGAGGGTGCGGAGGACGTCCTCCTTGCCGGTGAACTCCTCGTAGAAGTTGCGTGTCGAAACGCCGGCGCGGGCGCACACTTCGGTGATCTTCGTGTGCCGGAAGCCGGCGGAGGTGAAGAGCTCGAGCCCGGCCGTGAGCAGGCGCTCACGGCGGTCGGCGCGGCGTTGCTCGGGTGCGACGCCGCCGTAGGTGCGAGCCACCGGTTCTCTCCTCCTTCTGAGGGATTGCCAGATCCTACCCGGCTGGCTACTTTGTGAAAATCTTGATTACCAAAGGCTTTCGGCGGCACCGGACGCCACTCGCCGGAGAAGCCGCAGGGGGGCTTCTCCGGCGAGCGGTTCACCCCTCGGCAAGCCCCTTCAGGGCCGTGACCGCGTCCGGCGCGAGCGACGTCGTGAGCGTGCCGCCCGCGGCGAGGGGGCTGCGGGACCACCACTCGCCCGAGGCCGCCGGCCGGTCCGGACCACCCACCACCAGGTCCGTCGCCAGCACCCGGCGGCCCGCCAGCACCGCCAGGCTCTCGTCCGAAGTGGAGTCACCGATCGTCAGCGTCTGCCGCAGCACCGGCACCGAACCCCGCGTGACGTGCGACGAGGTCGTCAGCGACCCCGGACGTTCCCCGGCCCGCCCCAGCACCAGGACCTCTCGCGTGTGCAGGTAAGCGTCGGGTGCCAGCGAAGCCAGGAACTCCGCGGTGTGCCGGGCGCGCGCGGTGATCACCGTCGGCTCCGGCAGGAACTCCAACGAGCCACCCTCTTCGACGACGACGGAAACCGTGGAAATCGAGCCCTCGTCGTGCAGACCCGGCAGGGCCAGGGTCGCCGCGACACCGGAAAGCCGCAGTGACGCGCCGGGGCCGACGTGGATCGACAGCAGCAGGTCGTCCCCGCCCAGCGGCGAGGTCGCCGAGTTGACCAGGTGCACGACCGCTGCCGGGCCGGATCGGCGGCGGGGGAACAACGTCAACGGCGCCATCGACCGCAGCTCGCGCAGCACTGTGCGCGTGCCGTCGAAGCACGCCGTCAGCCGAGCATGTGCCTTCACAGCAGGGAACGGACCCAGGCGGCCACGTCCGGCGCGTCCGGAGTGTCCACAAGGGACTGGGTGATCACCGGCAGCTCGCCGCGCATCCGGTGCGCGTCCGACGTCATCACCGCCATGTCCGCGTTCACCAGGTGCGCGATGTCGATCTTGTTGATCACCAGCAGGTCCGCCGTCGTCACGCCGGGGCCGCCCTTGCGCGGCACCTTGTCGCCGCCCGCCACGTCCACTACGAAGATCTGGCTGTCGGCCAGGCCGCGGCTGAACACCGCCGTCAGGTTGTCGCCGCCGCTTTCGATGATCACCAGGTCCAGGCCGGGGAACTTCTCCTCCAGGCGCTCGACCGCGTCGAGGTTCGCGGTGATGTCGTCGCGGATCGCGGTGTGCGGGCACGCTCCTGTTTGGACCGCCTCGATCCGGGCCGGGTCCAGCACTCCCGCGCGACGCAGGAAGTCCGCGTCCTCGGTCGTGTAGATGTCGTTCGTGACGACCGCGAGGTTGATCTCGTCACCGAGCGCGCGGCACAGGGCCGCGGTCAGCGCCGTCTTGCCCGACCCGACCGGGCCGCCGATGCCGATCCGGTACGCGCGGCCCGCGGTGGGCGCCGCGTCGTAGTGATCCGGCTCCGACGCCGTCGGGTCGAAGTTGACCTCGTGAAAGTGCCCGTGGCCCTTAGCTGGCAAAGAGACGCACCTCTTCCTGGTGGTGCCGGGCGTGCGCCTCGGCGAACAGATCCAACGCGGGCGAGCCCGGCGACGGCAGCGATGCCGGGTCGTCCCCCGCCACGGCCGCCGCCTCCGAAGCGACCGTCCCGAGATCCAACCGGGCCACGACCGCGTTGACGGCAAAGGGATCCAGCCCCAGCAGCCGCACGACCGCGCTCGCCGGCCCGCTCACCGCCAGGTACGCGGCCGCCATCGCGGCGTCGTACGGAGACCCGCCCGCGACACCGACCAAAGCCCCCACGATCACCGGGTGGTGCGGCCGCGGAGTCTCGGCGAGCAGCGTGTCGAGCACCGGAGACGGCCACGCGATCCGCCCGGCCCGGGCGGTGCCGCGCCCCTGAGCGCGGGATGCCTCGCGCTGCGCGAGCGACGGAGTGCGCGCATCCAGCTCACTGTCCAAGATGGACCAGTTCCCGCCGGTGACGGCCGCATGCGCCGAAGCGGCGGCGAAGACGGCCGTCAGGAAGCCCGCCGTCCGCAACCGTCCGGAAAGGAATCCCGGCAGATCGCGCACCGAAGTGACCAACCGTCGGGAAACGACTTCTTCCATCCCGCCACTGTGGACGTGTCCCCCTCCGGGGAAGCGGGAGTCCGCGAGGATCAGCGCCGAAAGGTCCATCAGAACAAGAAGTACCGCTGGGCCATGGGCAGTTCGGTCACCGGCTGCGGCTCGACCAGCTCGCCGTCGACGTGCACCGCGAAGCTGTCCGGCTCGACGCGGACGTCCGGCGTGGCGTCGTTGAGCACCATGTCCGCCTTGGTCCGCGCGCGTGTGTTCGCCACCGCGACCAGCGGCCGCGTGATGCCGAACGTCTCCCGCAGGCCACTGTCCAACGCGGACGGCGCGACGAAGTGCAGGCTGAGCGCCGCGCCGATCGAAGCGCCGAACATCGGCCGCGCCAGCACCGGCTGCGGGGTCGGGATGGACGCGTTCGCGTCACCCATCGCCGCCCACGCCGGGAAGCCGCCCTTCAGCACGACGTGCGGGCGGACGCCGAAGAACTTCGGCTCCCACAGGACGAGGTCCGCGAGCTTGCCGACCTCGACCGAGCCGATCTCGGTCTCCATGCCGTGCGCGATGGCCGGGTTGATCGTGTACTTGGCGACGTAGCGACGCGCGCGCAGGTTGTCGGCCGCGCCGTCGCCGGGCAGCGCGCCGCGGCGGCGTTTCATCACGTGCGCGGTCTGCCAGGTCCGGATGATCACCTCGCCGATCCGGCCCATGGCTTGGGCGTCCGAGCTCATCATCGAGATGGCGCCCAGGTCGTGCAGGACGTCTTCGGCTGCGATCGTCGTCGGCCGGATCCGGCTTTCGGCGAACGCGAGGTCCTCGGGCACCGACGGGTTGAGGTGGTGGCAGACCACCAGCATGTCGAGGTGCTCGTCGAGGGTGTTGGCCGTGTGCGGGCGCGTCGGGTTGGTCGACGACGGCAGGATGTTCGGCAGCGAGACGACTTCGATGATGTCCGGCGCGTGCCCGCCGCCGGCGCCTTCGGTGTGGTACGCGTTGATCGACCGGCCACCGATGGCGTCCACAGTGGATTCGAGGAACCCGGCCTCGTTCAGCGTGTCGGTGTGGATCGCCACCTGGACGCCGGCTTCGTCGGCCACCGTCAGGCAGGCGTCGATCGCCGCGGGGGTCGTGCCCCAGTCCTCGTGGAGCTTGAACCCACCCGCGCCCGCGGCCAGCTGCTCACGCAGCGCCTCGGGCCGGACGGTGTTCCCCTTGCCCAGCAACAGGACGTTGACGGGGTAACCGTCCATGGCGGACAGCATGCGGCCGAGGTTCCACGCGCCGGGCGTGACGGTGGTGGCCTTGGTGCCCTCGTTCGGACCGGTGCCGCCGCCGACCAAAGTGGTCAGTCCGGCGGCGAGCGCCGTGTCGACCAGCTGCGGGCAGATGAAGTGGACGTGGCAGTCGATGCCGCCCGCGGTGAGGATCTTCCCGTTGCCGGCCAGCACTTCCGTCGACGGCCCGATGACGAGCGCGGGGTCGACGCCGTCCATCGTGTCCGGGTTGCCCGCTTTGCCGATGCCGACGATCCGGCCGTCGCGCACGCCGACGTCGGCCTTGACGACGCCCCAGTGGTCGAGGATCACCGCGCCGGTGATGATCAGGTCGGGCGTGCCCTCGGCGCGGGTCGCCGTGCTCTGGCCCATGGACTCGCGGATGACCTTGCCGCCGCCGAAGAGCACCTCGTCGCCCGAGCCGCCGGGGCCCATCGAGCGGTCCTCGGTGACCTCGATCAGCAGGTCGGTGTCGGCGAGCCGGATCCGGTCGCCGGTGGTCGGGCCGAACAGTTCCGCGTACCGCTCGCGATCGATGTGCGGCATTTCAGAACTCTCCTGAGAATTCGGACCGAAGACCGGGAACTCGGCGAGCGCCGGCCAGCGGAACGAGGTCGACCTCGCGTTCGACACCGGGCTCGAACCGCACCGACGTGCCGGCCGGGACGTCGAGGCGGTGGCCGCGGGCGGCGTCGCGGTCGAATTCGAGGCCCGGGTTGACCGCGGCGAAGTGGTAGTGCGAGCCGACCTGCACCGGCCGGTCGCCGAGGTTGCGGACCAGGAGCCGGACCCGCGCGCGGCCGGGGTTCAGCTCGACCGGCTCGGCGCCGGGGAGGATCTCGCCTGGATGCATCCAGCTACCCCTTCACACGATCGGGTCATGCACGGTGACGAGCTTGGTGCCGTCCGGGAAAGTGGCCTCGACCTGCACGGAGTCCACCATCTCGGGCACGCCGTCCAGCACCTGCGCACGGGAGAGCACGGTCCGCCCGCTCGCGACCAGCTCGCTGACCGTGCGCCCGTCGCGGGCCCCCTCCAGGACGTGGTCGGTGATCAGCGCGACCGCTTCCGGGTAGTTGAGGAGCACGCCGCGCGCCAGCCGCTTGCGGGCGACGTCGGCCGCCACGTGGACCAGCAGCTTGTCGCGCTCCTGCGGGCTGAGGTGCATCCGGTAGGTCTACCACCCGGACCAGCGCGTCGCCTGGTTCGGAAACATACCTTTAACCTGGCGTTCGTCACCGTCCGTGGTGAAAATTCTCCTGCCGGACAGCTTCGGTGACTGAATCGTTCTCGTAATCGTGACCGAAACCACCGCTTCTTTCGATTGCCCCCCGGCGATCGAGGGAGCAAGGTCTATCCATCCGTGCGATGGCGCGCGCGTTCCGTGCGCATTTCCGTCCGCGCGAGCTCCACCACCAAGACGGGGAAAAAGCGCACCGAAAGGTTCCGCGAAACAGTGACTACCTCCACGATCAGCAAGCCACAGCCGTCCGGCCAACCCGACGACGGCTTCCGACCGGGTCTGGAAGGCGTCATCGCCTTCCACACCGAGATCGCCGAGCCCGACCGGGACGGCGGTGCCCTGCGCTACCGCGGCGTCGACATCGAAGACCTCGCCGGCAAGGTGACCTTCGGCGACGTATGGGGCCTTCTCGTGGACGGCAGGTTCGGCCACGGCCTCCCGCCGGCCGAGCCGTTCCCGCTGCCGGTGCACACCGGCGACGTCCGGGTGGACGTCCAGGCCGCGCTGGCCATGCTCGCGCCGATCTGGGGCTACCGCCCGCTGCTCGACATCACCGACGAAGAGGCCCGCGAGCAGCTGGCCCGCGCCTCGGTGATGGCGCTGTCCTACGTCGCGCAGTCGGCGCGCGGCATCGGCCAGCCCGCCGTCCCGCAGACCCGCGTCGACGAGGCCCACTCGATCACCGAGCGCTTCCTGATCCGCTGGCGCGGCGAGCCGGACCCGGCGCACGTCAAGGCGCTGGACGCCTACTGGGTGTCGGCCGCCGAGCACGGCCTCAACGCGTCGACCTTCACCGCCCGCGTCATCGCCTCCACCGGCGCCGACGTCGCGGCGGCCATGTCGGGCGCGATCGGCGCGATGTCGGGCCCGCTGCACGGTGGTGCGCCCGCCCGCGTGCTGCCGATGATCGAAGAGGTCGAGCGCACCGGCGACCCGGCGGGTCTGGTCAAGGGCATCCTCGACCGCAAGGAACGCCTGATGGGCTTCGGCCACCGCGTCTACCGCGCCGAGGACCCGCGGGCGCGCGTGCTGCGCCGCACCTGCCAGGAACTGGGCGCGACCCGGTTCGAGGCGGCCGCGGCGCTCGAGCAGGCGGCGTTGAAGGAGCTGCGCGAGCGGCGCCCGGATCACCCGATCGAGACCAACGTCGAGTTCTGGGCCGCGGTCATCCTGGACTTCGCCCAGGTGCCGCCGCACATGATGCCCGCGATGTTCAGCTCGGCCCGCACCGCCGGCTGGGCCGCGCACATCCTGGAGCAGAAGAAGACCGGACGCCTGGTGCGGCCGTCGGCCAAGTACGTCGGCCCGGAGCCGCGCACGCCCGAGGACGTCGAGGGCTGGGAACTGGTCACCAAGCACTGACGCTACGACCGAAGCGGCACTTTCACGTGAAAGTGCCGCTTCGGTCGTGGGCGGCGGTGGCGCCGAGCATCGCGGTGAGCTGGTCGACCAGCCACGTGTCCAGGGATTCGCGCGGGACCGTGCGTTCCTGGAGCCACGACAAGAGCGCGCCTTCGACGACGGCCGTCCAGCAGCGCAAGGTGAGCAGCAGCAACGGTGAGGGGTCCTGGACGCCGAGGGCGTCCAGGATCAGTTCCACCGCGCGGTTGCGGACCTCGTCGACCGCGGCGTCCGTTTCGGACGTCGCGATCACCGAACCACTGCGCAGCAACGCGATGTAGCCCGCGCGGTAGTGGTCGGCGACGTCGATCAGGCCGCGGACGGCGGCCCGCAGGCGGGTCTCGGGTGGGCCCTCCTCCAGGCCGGCGAGGCCGTCGATGAGCCCGTCGGTGACCGTGCGCAGCGCCTCGACCTGCAGCTCGCGCAGGCTCGAGAAGTACCGGTAGAACAACGGCCGCGACACCTCGGCACGCGCGACGATGTCATCCACCGTGACCAGTTCGGGCGCCCGTGACCCGAACAGGTCGAGCGCGGCGCGGATCAGGTCGTCGCGACGGGCCTGCGGCGACATCCGCCGCGGCCGGCTCACGGCGTCAGATCCAGCTTCGCCGCCGCACGCAGCAATCCGGGCGTCAGTCGCGAAAGGACCAACGCGGCCTTCGCCTCCGGTGTGGACGGTGCGATCGCGGTGTCCCTCTCCACGGCTCGCAGGATGTCGCGCGCGACTCCCTCGGGCCCGAACCCGCGCCGGGCGTAGAGCTTCGAGCTTTCCTTCTGACGCCGCTTCTGCTCCTCTTCGGACACTCCGACGAACTTGGTCGTGTTGGTGATGTTGGTCTTCACGATGCCCGGGCACACCGCCGTGACGCCGACGTGGTGCGCGGCCAGCTCGGCCCGCAGGCAGACGCTCAAGGTCAGCACCGCGGACTTCGTCGTCGCGTAGGCGGTGAGGATCTTCGACGGCAGGTACGCGGCCGCCGACGCGAGGTTGACGATCTGGCCGCCCTCGGCGCGTTCGGCGAGCATCGGCGCGAACGCGCGGCAGCCGTGGATGACGCCCCAGAGGTTGACGTCGATGACGCGTTCCCAGTCCTCGACGGACGTGTCGAGGAACGGGCCGGACATGCCGATGCCGGCGTTGTTCACCACGATGTCCGGGACGCCGTGGTTCTTGCGCACATCGCGAGCGAAGCGGTGCACGGCCTCGCCGTCCGAAGAGTCCACTGTGTACTCCGCGACACCGTGCTCTTCCAGGAGCTTCAGCGTTTCCGCGGCCGCGGCCGGGTCGATGTCGGTGATGACGACGTCGGCGCCCTCGGCCGCGAAGGCCAGCGCGGTGGCCCGGCCGATCCCGCTGCCGGCGCCGGTGACGACGACCAGCTTGTGCTCGAACCGCCCCGCGTCCACCCGCGCCTTGCGCAGGCCGCGGCTCTCGACGCCGGACTCGACGTACTCGATCAGCTCCGCGGCGGCTCGCGCGACCACCGCCGGCTTGGCGCGGGTGACCCAGTGCGTGCCGACGATCCGGCGGATCCGCAGGTCGGGCACCCAGCGCGTGACCTCGGTCTGCAGCGGCGTCGTGACGTAGGCGTCGCCGGTCGGGGCCAGCACCTGCACCGGGACGTCGGCGGGTCGCGGCGCCGGCCGCGAGAGCCGGGTGAACATGTTGGCGCGGTAGAGCTCGAGGCCGTGCAGCCCGTCGGACTTCACCGGGGGCGCCGCGTCCGGTTCCATGCGCTGGATCTGCTTGCCCAGCAAGCCTGTGCGCCACAGCAGGTCCGGGATGAGCGGAAGCTGGAACGCGAGGATGTACCAGGAGTGCAGGAACTGGTTCAGGGCGTTCTTGAGCCGCTTCGGCGTCGGGCGGGTCAGCTGGGCGCGGAACCACGCGCCGGCGTGGTCGAGGCTCGGCCCGGACAGCGACGTGTAGGACGCGACGCGCCCGCGCAGGCCTTCGCCGGTGACGGCGTGCCAGGTCTGGATGGAGCCCCAGTCGTGGGCGACGAGGTGGACCTTGCCGGTCGGCTGGACCTCGTCGACGACCGCCCGGAGGTCGTCGGCCAGCTGGTCCAGCCGGTAGGACGTGCGTCCCGGCGGCTTGTCCGACTGTCCGGCCCCGCGGACGTCGTAGGTGACGACCCGGTGCTCGCCGCGCAGCTCGGCGACCACGCCGGCCCACATCGAGCGGTTGTCGGGATAGCCGTGCACCAGCACGACCGTGGGTCCGTCTTCCCGGCCGTCGACGTCGACGGAGAGGCGGACACCGTCACTGGCGGTCACCCACGTGTGAGACATTCTGTCATGTTAGACAAGTTGTCAATAGCTCTGTTCACCCTCACGGCGGTTACGCGTCCTCGGAAGTTCAGGTTTTTGCTTGTATGACAGCGTTTTCGAGGTTTCCCGTGGAACCAAGCCGGCCGGGCTGACGACTCTGTCCACCGAACGGTGGACACCGGGATTCAGCTGAGCGTTGCTCCTCATCGGGCCCCCAAGCGGCCAGGCTGTATCCCATGACCACAGCAGTGAGCGTGCGCGGCTTGCGCAAGCAGTACCCCGGTCACCTGGCGGTGGCCGGCCTGGACCTGGACATCGCCCAGGGTGAGGTCTTCTCCCTGCTCGGCCCGAACGGCGCCGGGAAGACCACGACCGTCGAGATCCTCGAAGGCCACCGGCAGCGCACCGACGGCGAAGTCCGCGTGCTCGGCGAGGACCCCGGCAAGGCGGGCCGCGCGTGGCGCGCCCGCATCGGCGTCGTCCTGCAGACGGCGAACGACGCCGCCGAGCTGAGCGTCGCCGAGACCGTGCGGCACTTCGCGAAGTACTACCCGGACCCGCGCGACCCCGACGAAGTCATCGAGAAGGTCGGGCTCACCGCGAAGGCCAAGGCGCGGGTCAAGTCGCTCTCGGGTGGGCAGCGGCGGCGCGTCGACGTCGCGCTCGGCATCATCGGCCGGCCCGAGCTGCTCTTCCTCGACGAGCCGACCACCGGCTTCGACCCCGAGGCGCGCCGGCAGTTCTGGACGCTGATCAGCGACCTCGCCGCCGAGGGCACCACGATCCTGCTCACGACCCACTACCTCGACGAGGCCGAGGCGCTGGCCGACCGCGTCGCCGTGATCGCACGCGGCGAGATCGTCGCGCAGGACACACCGCAGAACCTCGGGGGCCGCGCCGCCGCCGAGGCCACCGTGCGGTGGGTCGACGAGCGCGGCGCGCACGCCGAGCGCACCGCGTACCCGACCAAGCTCGTCAACGAGCTCTCTGCCGGCGGTAGGGAGCTCGCCGAGCTGACCGTGACCAGGCCGAGCCTGGAGGACATCTACCTGGACCTGATCGGAGACAAGGCATGACCACGCTCGCCCTCCCCGGCCCGCTGTCGCTTGGACTCGCCCGCGGCGGCACGGAGCTGCGGCAGTTCTTCCGGCACAAGGAGCAGGTGGTCTTCACCTTCTCCCTGCCCGCGGTGCTGATGATCCTGCTCGGGTCCATCCTGGACGGTCCGACCGCGCTCGCCGGCGTCACCTCCGGGCAGCTGCTCGCGGCCGGGATGATCGGCTCCGGGATCGTCTCGACGTCGTTCAACAGCATCGCCACCGGCGTCTCGGCCGACCGGGAAACCGGGGCGCTGAAACGGCTTCGCGGCACGCCGATGCCGTCGTCGTCGTACTTCATCGGCAAGATGGTGCTCGTCGCGGTGTCCAGCCTGGCCCAGACCGTGCTGATGGCCGCGGTCGCCGTGCTGCTCTTCGGGCTGAAGCTGCCCACCGAGCCGGCGAAGTGGCTGACGCTGCTGTGGGTGTTCGCGCTGGGGATCGTGTCGTGCACGCTGCTGGGCATCGCGCTCAGCTCGCTCGCGAAGTCCACCACCGGCGCGGTCGCCGTCGTGCAGATGCTGTACCTGGTGCTGCAGTTCATCTCCGGCGTGTTCGTCACGCCGATCACGAACCTGCCGAAGATCATGGTTGACATCGCGTCGTTCTTCCCGTTGAAGTGGATCTGCCAGGGGTTCCGGTCGGTGTTCCTGCCGGACGGCGCGGTCGGAATGGAGATGGCTGGCTCATGGGAACTCCCGCGGGTGGCGCTGGTGCTGGGGATCTGGTGCGTGGTGGGCGCGGTGCTCGCGCGGCTGAGCTTCCGGTGGACCGACGCGAAGTGAAGGACGCCTGGGACCGGTTCAACTGGCTCTGGGAGATCCTCTTCGCGGTGGCGTACCTGGCCACGACCACGCTGGTGGTGCTGGACGAAACCGATCCGGTGCGCACGGGCGTCGCGGTCGGGGCGCTCACCGCGCTCGCGCTGACCTACCTCGCCTGGGGCCGCCGGGTCGTGCGCGACGACGGGCACCTGCCGCAGCGGTGGGCGCTGGCCGCCGTGGTCGTGGTGCTCGTCGGCGTCGCGATCTTCGCCAACACCACGGCCAGCTTCATCCTGTTCATGGTGTGCCCGCTGCTGTTCACCACGCTCGAGTTCCGCCCGGCCGCGGTGGTCACCACGGTGGTCATCCTGCTGAGCCCGCTGTCGGCGGTCGTCAACGACGGGCTGGCCGGTCCGACCCTGCACATCCTGCTGCCGATGACCGCGATCCTCATCGTGTTCGGCATCCTGTCCGGCAAGTTCATCCTGCACGTCATCGAGGAAAGCCGGGCGCGGGCGGAGCTCATCACGCAGCTCGAAGCGAGCCAGGCCGAGGTCGCCCGGCTTTCCCGCGAGGCGGGCACGGCGGCCGAGCGCGAACGGCTCGCCCGCGAGATCCACGACACGCTGGCCCAGGGCTTCACCAGCATCGTCACCCTCGCCCAGGCCATCGAGTCCGAAGTGGACACCGACCCGGCGGCCGCGCGCCGGCACGCGGAGCTGGCCGCCCGGACGGCCCGGGACAACCTCACCGAAGCCCGCGCGATGGTCGCCGCGCTGGCGCCGGCGGACCTGACCTCGGGGTCCCTTGTGGACGCCGTCCGCCGGCAGGCCGACCGGCTCGCCGACGAGACCGGACTCGCCGTCCGGTACGAAGTGGACGACGCGCTGCCGGCGCTGGCCATGGCCGGCGAGGTGGTCCTGCTGCGCGGCGCGCAGGAGGCGTTGAACAACATCCGGCGGCACGCCGCGGCGTCGTCGGTGTCGGTGCGGCTGTCCGTTGTGGACGACGCGGTCCGGCTCTTCGTCCGCGACGACGGCGGCGGCTTCGACCCGGACTCGGTCAGCGGTTTCGGCCTGCGCGGCATGCGGTCCCGGGCCGAGCAGGTCGGTGGCAGACTGAGCGTCCGGAGTGGCCCCAGCGGCACCGAACTCACCCTGGAGGTGCCGGCTTGATCCGCATCATGCTCGTCGACGACCACCCGGTGGTCCGGGAAGGGCTCCGCGGCATGCTCGAAGCCGAAGCCGACCTCACGGTGGTCGGCGAGGCGGGCTCGGGCGACGAAGCCGTCGCGCTCGACCGCGTCGCCCAGCCCGACGTCGTGCTGATGGACCTGCGGATGCCGGGCCTCGACGGCGTCGGCGCGACGAAGCGGATCCTGCGCGACCAGCCGGGCCGCCGGATCGTCGTGCTGACGACGTACGAAACGGACGCGGACATCCTGCGCGCGGTCGAGGCCGGCGCGTCGGGTTACCTGCTGAAGGACGCGTCCCGCACGGAGCTGGCGAACGCGATCCGGGCGGCGTCGCGCGGGGAGACGGTGCTGGCGCCGTCGGTGGCGGGCAAGCTGGTCAACCGGGTCCGCAACCCGGAGCCGCAGCCGTTGTCGGCCCGCGAGGTGGAGGTCCTGCGCCTGGTCGCGAAGGGCGGCACGAACGCGGACATCGGCCGGGCGTTGCACATCAGCGAGGCGACGGTGAAGACCCACCTGCTGCGGGTGTTCGGCAAGCTGGGCGTTTCGGACCGGACAGCCGCGGTGACGACGGCCATGTCCCGCAACCTCCTGAGCTGACCCGTGATCGAGAAGCCGACACGCGTGATCCGGAGGTCGACACGCGTGTCTGGAGGGTCGACACGCGTGATTGTGAAGCCGACACGGCACGACCCGGCTCCGGCGCCGTGTCGACCCTTCAAACACGCGTGTCGACCCTCCAATCACGCGTGTCGACCCTTCGATCACGCGAGTTGACCCTTCCCGCACACCGCGACCTGCTTCGGCGCGCGGGGCGCGGCAGAATGCCTGCATGCTTCCCTCGACCGAACACGCTCTCCTCCGCCGGATCGCCCACGAGCAGGCGGTCTGCCGGGCTCCCTCGCTCGTCGCCGCCGTGGTGCGGGATGGGGAGATCGTCTGGTCCGGTGGGCGTGGGCGCGTCGGCGGCGAACAGCCCGGCGCCGACACGCAGTACCGGCTGGGCTCGATCACCAAGACCCTCGTCGCCACCGCCGTCCTGCGGTTGCGCGACGAAGGCCTGCTCGACCTCACCGACCCGCTCGAAAAGCACGTCCCCGGCACGCCCTTCGGCACCGCCACCGTCGCGCAGCTGCTCTCGCACACCTCCGGCCTGACCTCCGAATCGCCCGGCCTGTGGTGGGAGCGCACGCCGGGCGCCGACTGGGACGCGCTGGCCGGCAGCCTCGCCGAGGGCGCGACCAAGCTCCGGCCCGGCTCGCGGTTCCACTACTCGAACGTCGGCTACGGCGTGCTCGGCGAGCTCGTCTCGCGCCACCGCGGCAAGGGCTGGCTGTCGGTGCTCGACGAGGAGATCCTCGGCCCGCTCGGGATGACCCGCACGACCCCGCACCCGGTCGGCGCGCACGCCGACGGCTTCGCCGTGCACCCCTTCGCCGACGTCCTGCTGCCGGAGCCGAGCCCCGACGCCGGCGCGATGGCGCCCGCCGGGCAGCTGTGGTCGACGATCACCGACCTCGGCCGCTGGACGGCGTTCCTCGGCGGCCACGGCGGCGGGGTGCTCGCGCCGGAGACCATCGAAGAGATGCGCGTCATGAACACCGTCGACGACACCGAAACCTGGACGACCGGCTTCGGCCTCGGCGTGATGCTCGTGCGCTACCAGGGCCGCCGGATCGCCGGGCACACCGGCTCGATGCCCGGCTTCCTCGCCGCCTCGCTCATCGACCCCGTCGCGCAGACCGGCGCGCTGGTCCTCGCCAACTCGACCGCCGGGGTCGGCATCACCCAGCTCTGCCTGGACCTGATCACGATGACCGACGAGCTCGAGCCGCGGCTGCCCACCGAGTGGGAGCCGACCGCGGTCGACCCCGCGCTGCTCGCCCTGACCGGGCTCTGGCACTGGGGTCCGACGCCGTACCACCTGCGGATCCAGGGTGACGGGCTGCTCCTGCTGGCGCCGGTCGAGGGCGCCGGGCGCAGCTCCCGCTTCCGCGCGACCGGCCGGGACACCTACGTCGGTCTGGACGGCTACTACACCGGCGAGACGCTCGTCGTGGGCCGGGACGCCGAGGGCGTCGCCACCCACCTCGACCTCGCGACGTTCCTCTTCACCCGCACGCCGTACGACCCGGCCGCACCGGTGCCGGGCGGCGTCGACGGCTGGCGCTGAGCCCGGAGCGGGGCCCCGCTCACACCCCCAGGGCGGTGAGCGGGGCCCTCAGGCCAGTGCGGTGACGCCCGCGGCTTGGCCGACGGCCGACGCGAACATGTTCGCGAGCCGCTTGCCCTCACCCCAGTCGAACAGGCCGAACTTGAGGTTCGTAGTCACCGTGAGCGCCGAGCCGGTCGGCGCGTGCGAGACCGACACGTGGACGTTCTGCCCCCAGCTGGTGAAGGTCATCCCGGTCATGAAGGACAGGACCCCGCGCTGGGGGTCGTAGAACGGAGCCTGGGCGCCGAGGGCCGCGACTCCGGCGGGGAGCGCGTTCCACAGCACCTCGGGTGGCGCCGGGTAGCTCAGCTGCACAGTCGTCATGGCCGGGCACGCTACCGGTGGGCCACGCCCGCGGTAACCGTGTTTTTACCCCCACCGCGGTGCCCGCCGATGCTGCCGACGGCGTAGCTGTCGCCGTCCGGAAGACCCACCACGAGGGCTTCGGACGGCCAGCCGGCGAGCCACAGCCGGCGCCGGTCCGCGAGCTCGGCGGCGACGTCCGGGAGTGCGACGGGCAGGTGGAACCGAATCCGCACGTCGCCCGGCAACACCGCCCAGCCGTCGACCGGCTCGCTCGCGCGGACGTCGAACGCCGCGGCCGCGATCGGCGTCCAGCTGCCGCTCGCCAGGCACCGCGCCGGTCCGGCGAGGTCCGACCGCCACCCCGCGAGCGCCGCCACCGCAACCCCGCCCGCCACCGGCACGAACCACGGCAGCCACCCGCCGACCACGGCGACGGCCGCCACTTCGGTCGTGAGCACGACCGCCGCGGCCGTCCACACCGCCGCGGTGGCGAACCGGAACCGTCGCCGCAGGACGGCCCGCCGCGTCACCGGTGCCTTCGGCACGAGGTGGTACCAGCCGACCGCCGACCCGCCCAGGAAGATGGCGGCGAAGACACCCGCGTTGACGATGTCGGCGCCGTGCGGCGGGTACAGCACCAGCGCGAAGACGACGACCGCGTCCAGCAGGAGCAGGCCCGCGGCGCCGGCGACGACGAGGACCTGGCGGCCCGCGGGCAGCTCACCGGTGAGCCACCACGGCAGCCGCCGGACGAACACGAAGACGAGGGTCACGGCCAGCGCGATCGGGGCCAGCACCGTGGTGGTCGCCGTCCAACCGCCGCTCGCGACCAGGTGGACGGCCAAGATCCCGCCCAGGTTCCAGCACAACCACCACCGCGGCCGCCACCGCTCTTCGTCCACCACCGCGTGAAAATAGCCGCCGCCCCGGCCACGCGAACAGCGGATTTCCCGGTGGCCGGAGTGGCCGATTCCACATACCGGACACCTGCGCACCGCCTTCACCAGCCGCGTCCCGACCTGAGAGACTGGCCACATGACCGACGCTGAGTTGACCATCCCCGCAGACCTCAAGCCGGCCGACGGCCGCTTCGGCTGCGGACCGTCGAAGGTCCGCGCCGAGCAGCTGAGCGCCCTGGCGGAGTCCGGCTCCACCTACCTCGGCACGTCGCACCGGCAGAAGCCGGTCAAGTCCCTCGTCGGACGCGTCCGGGCCGGGTTGTCCGAGCTGTTCTCCCTGCCCGAGGGCTACGAGGTGATCCTGGGCAACGGCGGCACCACGGCGTTCTGGGACGCGGCCGCGTTCGGCCTGGTCCGCGAGCGCGCCCAGCACTTCACCTACGGCGAGTTCTCCTCGAAGTTCGCCACCGTGACCAAGGGCGCGCCGTTCCTGGCCGACCCGATCGTCACCAAGGCCGAGCCGGGCAGCGCGCCCGAAATCGTCTACGAAGCCGGCGCCGACCTGGTCGGCTGGGCGCACAACGAGACGTCCACCGGTGTGGCCGTGCCGGTCCGCCGCCCCGAGGGCTCTGGTGACGCGCTGGTCGCGATCGACGCCACCTCCGGCGCCGGCGGTCTCCCGGTCAAGGCCGAGGACTTCGACGTCTACTACTTCGCGCCGCAGAAGTCGTTCGCCGCCGACGGTGGCCTGTGGATCGCGCTGGCCTCGCCGGCCGCGGTCGAGCGGATCGGCGAGATCGGCGGCGGCGACCGCTGGATCCCGGAGTTCCTGTCGCTGACCACCGCGCTGGACAACTCCCGCAAGGACCAGACGTACAACACCCCGGCCGTGGCCACGCTGTTCCTGCTCGCCGAGCAGATCGAGTGGATGAACGGCCAGGGCGGCCTCGAGTGGACGACCTCGCGCACGAAGGACTCGTCCTCGCGGCTGTACGAGTGGGCCGAGAAGACGAGCTACACGACGCCGTTCGTGAAGGACCCGGAGCTGCGCTCGCAGGTCGTCGGCACGGTCGACTTCGCCGACGAGGTCGACGCCGCCGCGGTGGCGAAGGTGCTGCGCGCCAACGGGATCGTCGACACCGAGCCGTACCGCAAGCTGGGCCGCAACCAGCTGCGCGTCGGCCTGTTCCCGGCCATCGACCCGGACGACATCACGAAGCTCACGCAGAGCATCGAGTACGTCGTCGAGCGGCTCAGCTGACCTGAGGTGCTTCGGAGGGGGCCTTTTCCGCCACGGCGGGGAGGGCCCCCTTCTTCGTGGCCACGCGGCGGGCGGCGAACGCGGCGAGGACCAGCAGGAGCAGGCCGAACAGCTCGTAGGACTCCGTCGCCAGCCACCAGCCCACCGACGACGCCGGGCGCGGGGCGAACCACATCGGGCCCCAGATGAACAACACCAGCCCGGCGACGACGACCGCGGCCGCCGCCCACCGGACCGCCCGGTCGAAGCGCCACGCGTACCACCCGGCGAGGACGAGGATCGGCACGCACCACGTCCAGTGGTGCGTCCACGAGATCGGCGAAACCAGCAGCCCGCCGAGCGCACAGGCGGTGAGCCCGAGCACCGGCTCGGCGCTGCGCACGACGATCACCGCGACCAGGGCCATCACGGCCAGCGCGGCCAGCACCCAGACGAAGTCCGCCAGGCCGGCGCGCACGGTCAGCCCGTGCAGCGACTGGTTGCCGACGTAGTCGACGCCGCCGATGCGGCCCGCGTCGAAAACGAGCTTCGTCCAGTACGTGAACGACGCCGACGGCCGGATCACCCACAGCAGCGCCCCGGCGGCCACGAACCCCACGACCACTCGCGCGGCCGAGCGGAAGTCGCGGCGGAACAGGAAGTAGACGACGAAGACGGCCGGTGTCAGCTTGATCGCCGCGGCCACGCCGATGAGCAGGCCTTTCGTGCGCTTCCGCTCACCGGGGAGCAGGACGTCTAGCACGACCAGCACCATCAGCAGTGCGTTGATCTGGCCGAAGCCGAGTGTCGAGCGCACCGGTTCCAGGAGCGCCCCGGCGAGCTGCGCGCCGATCGCGACCAGGGCGGCGACCACGCGGCCGGTGACCTTCGTGGGGTCGGTGAGCGAGCCGTTGAGCGTCGCGATGTAGAGGTACGCGCAGACGCCGGTCGCGAGGATCGAGGCGATGCTGACCAGCTTCATCGTCACCGCGAAGGGCAGCAGCGTGCCGGGCCAGAACGCGGCCGCGGCGAACGGCGTGTAGGTGAAGGGCAGCAGGATCTGGTGCGTGGTCGGCACCCAGGCGTCGTACGGCGAGCCCTGCTCGGCCAGCGCCTTCGCGCCGCCGAGGTAGACCTCCAGGTCAAGCCCGTCGAACCGCTTCAGGAGAAGCACCAGCACGACGGCCACGACCTCGAGGACGACCAGCGCCGCCACAAGCTTCCGCCCCGACAGCACCACGCGTCCCCCTCAGGTCTCCTGACCGGCCGAGATTACCCGGCACGCACCGACCCCCTCCCCAGACCGCCGCTTTCACGTGAAAGCGACCTGGAGGCTCCCTCCGGGTCACTTTCACGTGAAAGCTACGCTTTGCGGCGCAAAGCGGCACTTTCGTCGTGAAAGTGCCGCTTCGCGGCTCAGGCGAGGGCCTGGGTGGGCGCCAACCGGGCGGCGCGGACCGCCGGGTAGGCCCCCGCGATGGCTCCGACCAGCGCCGCCACGCCGACGCCGCCGGCCAGCGCGCCCCATGGGAGCACCGCGGGCCAGCCCTGGCTCAGCGCGTACCCGGCCGTCACCAGCACTCCGACCAGGACCCCGGCCAGCCCGCCGAGTCCGGACAGCAGCACCGACTCGGCCAGGAACTGCCCGCGCACCTGGCGTTTCGTCGCGCCGAGCGCGCGGCGCAGGCCGATCTCGCGGCGCCGTTCCAGCACCGAGATGACCATCGTGTTGGCCACCCCGACCCCGCCGACCAGCAGCGCGACCCCGCCCAGCCCGAGGAACAACGCGCTGTACGTCGTGTCCGTGAGCTTCTGCGCGGCGAGCGCGTCGGACGGCCGGCGCACCTCGACCTCGTTGGGCGCCTGCGGGTTCAGCGTCGCGCCCAGCACCGTCCGCACACTGTCCACTTCGGACTCTTCGGCGCGGACGTACACGGTGGACGGGTGGCCGTCGAAGCCGAGCAGCCGCTTCGCGACGTCCCAGCCGACCAGCACCGACCGCTCGACCTCCGGCGCGAGCGGCATCGGCGAGAGGATCCCGACCACGGTGAACCACTGCGACCCGATCAGCACCTGCGGCGGCCGCGCCGGGTCGATCCGGTCGATGCCGAGCCGGGCCGCGGCCTGTGCGCCGAGCACCGTCACCGGGTAGTCCTGGTTGCCCGCCCCGAGGAACGATCCCAGACGCACCTTGCCGCCGAGCACGGCCAGCAGGTCCGGTTTCGCCGCGTACACCGCGAGCCCGGACGTGTCGTCCGGCGCGATCTTGTCACTGCGCCGCACGCTCGCCGACGTGTTCCCCGTGCCGCTGGCCGCCTGGACCGGCCCGATCCGCTTGGCCATCGGGACGGCGTCGTCGGGCAGCACCGCGTCCTGCCCGAACAGCGTCTGGCCCGGCCCGGCGGTGAGCAGGTTCGTGCCGAGCGCGGCGAGCCGGTCGTGCAGAGCCTGCGCGCCGGACGCCGGGATCGCGAGCACGGCGACCATCGCCGCGACGCCGATCGCGATGCCCAGCGCGGACAGCACCGCGCGGACCGGCCGCGTCCGCATCCCGTGCGCGCCGAGCGCGACGACGTCCGGCGGCTTGAGCCGGGCCGGCTCCGGCAGCAGCACCGCGGTCATCGCGCACCCACCAATCCGGTGTCGAGGCGCAGGTGCCCGTCGAGCAGCTCGATCCGGCGCGGCATGCCCGCCGCGATCTCGCGGTCGTGGGTGATCACGACGATCGTGGTGCCGCCGGTGGACAGCTCGCCCAGCAGCCCGAGCACGGACGCGCCGGTGCCGGTGTCGAGGTTGCCGGTCGGCTCGTCGGCCAGCAGGATCGACGGCTCGTTGACCACCGCCCGCGCGATCGCGACGCGCTGGCGTTCCCCGCCGGACAGCTCGCCGGGCCGGTGCCACGCGCGGTGCCCCAGCTTGACGCGGTCGAGCGCGGCCAGCGCGCGCTCGCGCCGCCGTCGCCGCGGGACCCCGGCGTAGAGCAGGCCGGTGCAGACGTTGTCCACCGCGCTCATCCCCTCGTCGAGGAAGAACTGCTGGAACACGAACCCGATCCAGCGCGAGCGCAGCGCGGAGACCTTCCGGTCCGGCAGCGCGGCGACGTCGTGGCCGTGCAGTTCGACGCGCCCCGACGATGGCCGGTCGAGGGTGCCCATCAGGTGCAGCAGCGTGGACTTCCCGGAGCCGGACGGCCCGACGATCGCCACCATCTCGCCGTCCGCCAGGGTCAGCGAAACGCCGTCGAGCGCGTTGACCCCGCCGGGGTAGGTGCGCGTGACCTCGTGGACGCGCAGCACGGGCGTCACGACGTCGTCACCACCCGCATGCCGGCGGTCAGGCCGCTGCCGGTGACCTCGACCTTGCCGCCGCTGAACAGTCCCGTTTGGACACCGATGAGCCGCCGCTGCCCGTTTTCGTCGACCTCGACGGCGTACCCGCCCTCGGCGAGCGCGAGCAGCGCGCCGACCGGCACCGCGAGCACGCCCTCGTGGACGTCCTTGGTAAACCGGACGCTCGCCGGCGCCGAGTCGAGCGTGCCGCCGGCTGCCGGGTCGTCGAGCTTGACGGTCACGGTGATCTTGGGCTTGCCGTCGTCCTGGCCTGCCGCGTCCTTGCCCTCGACGGCGGTGCGCCCGACGTCGGTGATCGTGCCCTGCGTCGTCTTGCCGTTGATCGTCACCGACGCCTTCGCGCCCTGCTGCGCGAGATCCTGCTTGGCCGCGTCGAGCTTCACCTGCACCGAGCGGACCGTGCCGGTCGTCTTGAGGATCTCGCCCTGCGCCGGCGAGCCGGGCTTGGCCGCCACCGCCGAAACGCGGACCTCGCCCGCCGCGAGCACGACGTCACCCTGGCCGAACGCGCCGGTCTGCTCCAGCCCCAGCGACTTCTGCCACTTCTTCAGCGCGGCCGCCGTCGCCGAGGTGAACTTCTTGTCCGGCGTGCCGAACCCGCCGAAGCCGCACGCCTTGAGGTTCTCCTCCAGCTGCTTGACGTCGGCGCCGTCCTCCGCGCCCGCGGCGAGGTCGCGGTAGAAGGGCAGCGTGCCGTAGAACAGCGGCACCGGCTTGGCGTCGACGCCGTACACCGCCTGGCAGCGGGTGAGCTTGGCGCCGGCGGCGGGCAGCGACGTGATCGTGCCGGGCTTGCGGCCCTGGACGGACTCCTCGTCGCCGTAGCCGAGCGTGCCGTCGGCTTCCTCTTCTTCGCTGAGGTCCGTCTTGACGACCTCGGCCGTCTCGACCGCGGGTGGCGCGGCCTCCTTGACGGTCGTCGCGTTCGAGACGCGCGTCAGGATCACGACCGAGCCGGTGCCCAGCACGACGACGAGGACCGCCCCGGCGACGAACCAGCGCGTCCGGCCGCGGCGGCGCGGCTTCAGGTGGGTCACCTCGTTCACTTCTCGGACAGTCACTTCCCGCCCTCCGCGCGGCTGCTGGAAGCGAAGCCGAGCCCGCACGCCTTGGCGGCTTCTTCGAACTTCTTCGGGTCGTCGCCGACGCTGCCGGCCCGCGTCATCCCCTTGCCGCTCGGATCGGGGTCGGGCATGTCGATGCCGTGGTCACGCATGCACTTCGCGTCCTTGCGCATCTTGTCGAGCTCCTCGGCGCTCGGCGGCTTCATCTCGCCGCCGTTGGGCATGAGGTGCTTGCACGCTTTCTGCGCGGTGTCGATCTTCCCCTTGTCCGCACCGTCGCCGTCGAGCGTGATGGCCATGCCACCGCCGTCGCCGGCCGGCTTCGGGTCCGGCATGTCGACCCCGTGCTCGCGCATGCACTTGGCGAAGTCGCGCATCTTGTCCTCGTCGCTCTTGCCGCTGTTGTCGGCGGCCGTGGGACCGCCCGACTTCGGCGGCGTCGAGATCGACGCGACCTTGTCGCCGCCGTCCCCCTTCGCGCCGCAGCCCCCGAGCAGCAACGCCGCCCCGAGCGCCGCGACGACGATCCGTGTCCGCATGGCCCGCTCCTTTCGTCCGATGGGTGCCAGGTCTACGGATCGGGGGATTCGGGCGCGCTAAGCGACGTCGCTTATGCGGTCCTTATGGCCTCCCTGCGCAGACTGGGCGGGTGCGGGTGCTGGTGGTGGAGGACGAACGGCTGCTGGCCGACTCGGTCGCGGAGGGACTCCGGCGGTTTTCGATGGCCGTCGACGTCTGCTACGACGGCGAGCAGGCCCTGGAACGCGTCGGTGTGCACGGCTACGACGTCGTGGTGCTGGATCGCGACCTGCCGAAGGTGCCCGGCGACGCCGTCTGCGCCGCGGTGGTCCGGTCGGGCGGCGAGGCGCGGGTGCTGATGCTGACCGCGGCCGCCGACGTCACCGACCGCGTCGCGGGCCTGGGCCTCGGCGCCGACGACTACCTGACCAAGCCGTTCGCCTTCGCCGAGCTCGTCGCGCGGGTCCAGGCGCTCTCGCGGCGCGCGCGGCCCGCGTTGCCGCCGGTGCTGGAGCGCGACGGCGTCGTGCTCGACCTGCCGCGGCACCAGGCGTCGCGTGACGGCCGGTTCCTGCTGCTCTCGCCGAAGGAGTTCGCCGTGCTGGAGGTGCTCATGCGAGCCGAAGGGGCGGTGGTCAGCGCCGAAGACCTGCTGGAGAAGGCGTGGGACGAGCACGCCGACCCGTTCACCAACGCGGTGCGCGTCGCGGTGATGACGTTGCGGCGCAAGCTCGGCGACCCGCCGGTGATCGAGACCGTGCCCGGCGCCGGCTACCGGTTCGGCACGCCGTGAACGGCATTTCCGTCCGGACGAAGCTGACCGCCTGGTACGGCGGCCTGTTCCTGCTGGCTGGGCTGGTCCTGGTCGTCATCAACTACCTGCTGGTCCAGAGCACGCTGCCGGACCCGGCCCGGGTCGCGTCGACGACGATCGGCTCGGCCGACCTGACCTACGGCGTCCCGGCGGAGACGGCGCCGGCGGGGGTCGCGGTGCGGCTGCTCAGCGGCTCGCTGGAGGACTACCGCTCCTCGACGCTGTCCACCCTGCTCGTCGGCTCGGCCATCGCGCTGGTCGCGACGGCCGCGCTGGCCGTGCTGTTCGGCTGGCTGATGGCCGGCCGGGCGCTGCGGCCCCTGCACGACATCACCTCGACCGCGCGCCGGCTGGAGGCGGGCAAGCTCGACCGGCGGATCAACCTCGAAGGCCCGCCCGACGAGCTGAAGGAGCTGGCGGACACCTTCGACGGCATGCTCGACCGGCTCGCGGAGTCGTTCGACAGCCAGAAGCGGTTCGTCGCCAACGCGTCGCACGAGCTGCGGACGCCGCTGGCCGTGCAGCGGACGCTGGTCGAGGTCGCGATGGCCGACCCGGAAGTGACGCCGGAGCTGCGGAAGCTCGGTACCCACCTGCTGCTCACCAACGAGCGCAGCGAGCGGATGATCGAAGGGCTGCTGGTCCTGGCCCGCAGCGACCGCGGCCTGCACGCGCGGACGCCGGTCCGGCTGGACGAGGTCGTCGCGTCGGTGGTCCGGGCGACGTCGGCTTCGGCGAAGGCGGCCGGGGTGACGGTGGAGACGAGGCTGCGGCCGCGCGTGGTGGCGGGCGACCCGGTGCTGCTGGAGCGGCTGGTGACGAACCTGGTGGTCAACGCGATCACGTACAACGCCTCGAGTGGCTGGGTGTACGTCGAAGTCCGCGGTGATCCGGCGCTGGAGGTGCGGAACTCGGGGCCGGTGGTGCCGCCCGAGGCCGTGCCGACGTTGTTCGAGCCGTTCCGCCGGGTCGGGTCCGAGCGGACCGGCGACTCGCGCAACGCGGGGCTCGGGCTCTCGATCGTGCGGTCGGTCGCCCAGGCGCACGGCGGGTACGCCGAAGCCCAGCCCGGCCGTCGCGGCGGCCTCACCGTCACGGTCCGGTTGCCGCCTTCTTGATCCACTCGATCGTGACTGACCGTGTCCAGCGTGTCACCCGGCCGCCGCCGACCTGGGTGATCCATGATGCGAGCGTCGCGAAATGAACAGTGGGCAGTTCGGCACGGACTCGGCGCGCCTCGCACGTCAAGCCGACGCGCCGTTCTAACGTGGGCACCCACAACGGTGAAGCATCGGGGAAGGCGAACAATGCGCACGCTACGAGTGGTCGGGCTGCACGAGGACGGTAAGTCCATCGTGTGCGAAGACCCGGCGAGCCGTACGCGTTTCCTCCTCCCGGCCGATGAGAGACTGCGCGCGGCGGCGCGGGGGGACATCACCCGCCTCGGCCAGATCGAAATCGAGTTGGAGAGCCAGATGCGGCCACGCGAGATCCAGGCGCGAATCCGCGCCGGCGAATCAGTCCAGCAAGTCGCGAGCGGCGCCGGGATTTCGGAGCAGCGCGTCGAGCGCTACGCCTACCCCGTCCTGCTCGAGCGGTCGCGCACCGCCGAGCTCGCGCAGAGCGCCCACCCGGTCCGCGAGGACGGCCCCGACGTGCAGACGCTCGGCGAGGTCGTCGCGTACGGCTTCGGCGTCCGCGGGCACGACTACTCGAAGGCCACCTGGGACGCCTGGAAGGGCGACGACGGCCGCTGGGTCGTCGTGCTGCAGTGGAAGGCCGGGCGCTCGGACAACCGCGCGCACTGGGCGTTCGCGCCTGGGGCGCACGGCGGCACGGTCATGGCGCTCGACGAGAACGCCGAGGTCCTGCTGGACCCGAACGCCTACCGCGCCCCCCGCACGGTCCGCGCCCTGGACCCGGCCCGCGACGCGGAGTTCCAGCCGACGCTGGACTCGGTGCCGCCGCAGGACCACGCCGAGCTGCCGGCCGCCGAGCCGGACCCGGACGACGACACCCGCGAGATCCCCCGCGTCCCGGCGGACCCGGAAGAGGACACCGCCGACCAGCCGCGGCCGAAGGCCAAGAAGAGCCACCCGATCGTGCCGTCCTGGGAGGACGTGCTGCTCGGGGTCCGCTCGCAGCGCGGCTAAGCCCCAAGCGCCCCAATGTGGCCTTGGTTGCGTCTGACGCACCCAATGTGGCCTTCGGTGCGTCTGACGCACCGAAGGCCACATTGGGGCGCTAGTCCAGCCGGGCCGCGAGTGTCTTAGGCGCCACCTGGCGGTACGCCTCGCGCACGATCCGGTCGATCTCACCCCAGTCGACGTCGACGTCCAGCCGTACGCCCAGCCAGCCGCGGTGCCCGACGTACGCGGGCCGGAAGAACCGCTCCGGCTCGGTGCGCACCAGCTCTTCCTGCGCACCGGGCGGCGCCGGGCACCAGAACGCGAGCCGGCCGTCGCCGTGGTGGTCGTCGTGGAACATGACGAACGACTTCTTGCCGCGCACGAACCACGTGGGCGTCCCGTGGCTGAGCCGTTCGGTCGCCTCGGGCAGGGCCAGACACAACTTCCGCAACGCGTCGAGCTGCTCCATCCCGCAAGACTACGAGCTAGAAGGCGATCACCAGCACACCGATCCACGCGATCACCACGCCGCCCGCCGCGCCGTACGCTGCCCAGCGCAGGATCGGCGTGCGGCGGATCAGCCACAGCGACGGTGCGATCCCCGCCGTCACCACGACCGACGCCACCAGCGCCAGCCAGCCGCTCGTCTCGCGCGCCAGCGTCGACGCCAGTGCCAGCATCGCCACCACCACCACGGCCGCGATGAACGCCGACACCGTCAGCCCGGTCAGCCACGGCGTCGGTTCCCCCGGCGGGCCGGGCGGGCCGAGCAGGGTCCGCACGAACTTCCGGCCGGGTGCTTCGGCCCGCGGGGGCGGGTCGACGACCGTGTCCGCGCCCGTCACCGGGTCCACGAACCGCACGCTCGTGCCCATCACCGCGGCGAGCCGGCCGGCCAGCTGGCGGCCGCGCTGGGAAACGACCGCGCCCGCTTCGCCGCCGGACTCCGCCGAGACCGCGGCCGCCACGCGCGCCCACTCGTGCAGGGCCTGCGCCAGGTCGGCACCGATCGCGAGCTTGTGCGGGTCCACTTCGCGCGCGTGGTCCCCGCCAGGTCCGGCCAGCACGGCGCGCTCACCGCGGATCCGCAGCTCCATGGACCTGAACCTTAGTCACCCGAGGCCAGTTCGTAGAAGGCGACGGCGGCGGCCGTGGCGATGTTCAGTGAGTCGACTCCGGCCGGCATGGGTATCCGCACCGCGTGATCAGCCGCCGCCAGCGCCGCACCGGTCAGCCCGGGACCTTCGGCGCCGAACAGCAGAGCCACCGGTCCGGGCGCGTGCTTGCGCAGCTCGCGCAGCGGGACCGAGCCCGGCCGCGGGGTGAACGCGGCGACGGCGAACCCGCGTGCCCGCAGGTCGTCGAGCCCGCCCGGCCAGTCCGTGAGGTGCCCGAACGGCACGCGCAGGACGTGGCCCATCGACACGCGTACGCTGCGCCGGTACAGCGGGTCGGAACAGCCCGGCCCGAGCAGCACGCCGCCGACGCCGAGCGCGGCCGCGTTGCGGAAGAGCGCACCGAGGTTTTCGTGGTCCCCCACGCCTTCCAGCACGGCGATCGTGTCCGCGCCGCCGACGACTTCCGGGATCGTCAGCGGGGCCGGCCGGTCCGCGACCGCGAGGATGCCGCGGTTGAGGTGGAAGCCGACGACGTCGGCCATCGTCTCGGCGGATGTGACGTATTGGGGCACATCCGTCCCGGCGAGCTCGGCGGCCAGCTCGGCGAACCGCCGTTCGACGCCCAGCAACGCCCGCACCGGGTAGCGGGACGTCAGCAGCCGGGACACCACGACAGTGCCTTCGGCGATCACGAGTCCCTTGCCACCCGGGCGGTCCGGCCGCCGGTCCGCTGTGGACAGGTCGCGGAAATCGTCGACCCTGGGGTCGCCGGAGTCGTCGATGTGGATCACGCCCATCCGCCCAGTCTGTCACCCGCCTGCCGGGCGCGGCACTGGTCCGAACGTCGAACCGCGAGTGGTACGAACGGGGTCATTTTGCTGTCAGTTAACTCGTCGTGACGGAGAGCACCAGTTTGGCCGCTAGCCCGGTTGCATCGGCTGTGTAACGGTTGTCCGCCGGGACCTGAAACACGTCCTAGTTCCACGACGACGCAAAGCAGGGATGGTCATGGGGATGGACCTCGCGGCGCAGCCGTTCAACACGCTGGACCGCGGACGGTACCGCCGCAAGGTGCAGCGTTGCCTGGACACGTTGGCCCGCATGCTCACCGACGGCAGCTTTTCGTTCCCCCGCAAGAACATCGGCCTCGAAGTCGAGCTGAACCTGGTCGACCGCGAGCTGCGTCCGTCGATGACGAACACCGCCGTGCTGGAGGCGCTCGACGACCCGTCGTTCACCACCGAGCTGGGCCAGCACAACATCGAGCTGAACGTGCCGCCGCGGCCGCTGGCCGGCGATTCGGCCCTGCAGCTCGAAGACGACCTCCGCGCGTACCTCGGCACGGCGGCGTCGAAGGCCCGCGACACCGGGTCGTCGCTGGCCATGATCGGCATCCTGCCGACGTTGAAGCACGAGCACTTCGACCAGAAGTGGCTGACCAACAAGACCCGGTACTCGACGTTGAACGACCAGATCTTCGCCGCGCGCGGGGAACGCACGGTGCTCGCCATGGAAGGCGCGCCGCTGCCGGGTCAGCAGCCCGAACGCCTGCGCAGCTACGCGGAGTCGATCCTGCCGGAAGCCGCGTGCACCAGCGTGCAGCTGCACCTCCAGGTCGCGCCCGAGGAGTTCGCGGCGCACTGGAACGCGGCGCAGTGCCTGGCCGGGCTGCAGATCGCGCTCGCGTCGAACTCGCCGTTCCTGCTCGGCAAGGCGCTGTGGCACGAGACGCGCATCCCGTTGTTCCTGCAGGCGACCGACACCCGGCCCGAGGAGCTGAAGAACCAGGGCGTGCGGCCGCGCGTGTGGTTCGGCGAGCGCTGGATCACGTCGATCTTCGACCTGTTCGAGGAGAACGTCCGCTACTTCCCCGGCCTGCTCCCGGAAACCGACGCCGAAGACCCGATCGAGGCACTCGACGCGGGCCAGGCGCCGAAGCTCACCGAGCTGCGCATGCACAACGGCACCATCTGGCGCTGGAACCGGCCGGTGTACGACGTCGTCGACGGCCTGCCGCACCTGCGCGTGGAGAACCGCGTGCTGCCGGCCGGGCCGACGGTCGTCGACACGGTGGCGAACGCGGCGTTCTTCTACGGCGCCCAGCGCGCGCTCGCCGAGGCGGAACGCCCGGTGTGGAGCCAGATGTCGTTCCAGGCCGCCGAGGAAAACCTCTACGCCGGCGCGCGCCGTGGCTTCGAGGCGCAGCTGTACTGGCCGGGCATCGGCTGGATCCCGCCGGACGAGCTGGCGCTGCGCGTCCTGCTGCCGCTGGCCCACGAAGGACTGCGCCGCTCCGACGTCTCCGACGAGGCCCGTGAGCGCTACCTCGGGATCATCGAGCGCCGGTGCCTCGCGCGGCGCACCGGCGCGACCTGGCAGCGCGACTTCGTCGTCCGCGCGCAGGACCGCGGGATGGACCGCGAGACGGCGCTGACCCGGATGCTGGGGCGCTACCTGGAGCTGTCGGAGTCCGGCGAGCCGGTGCACACCTGGCCGTTGGCGGATTGACCGCTAATCTGGGTCGATGCCGAAGATTCTCGGTGAGTCGCTGGAAGCGCACCGCCGCGAGGTCCGCGCCCGGGTCTTCGACGTCCTGCGCGCCCAGCTCTACGAACGCGGCTTCGACGCGATCACCCTCGCCGGCGTCGCCGCGGCGGCCGGTGTCGGGCGGACCGCGCTCTACAACCACTTCCCCGACAAGGAAAGCCTGCTCGTCGCCTTCGTCGAAGACGAGGCGGCCCGGTACGTCACACGGCTGACCGAAGCGGTCGAAGCGCAGGCGGACCCGGTCGACCAGCTGGCCACGTTCGTCCGGCTGCAGCTGCGTGTGCTGGCCGAGTACCACATGCCGCCGGGCACCGCGCTCGCGTCGGCGCTGGCGCCCGCGGCGTACCGGCGGATCAGCGCGCACGCCGACCCGATCACCGACCGGCTGCGCGCGATCCTGGCCGGCGGGGTCGACCTGGACCGCTGGCCGGCCGAGGACCCGGACGTCCTGATCCCGATGATCACCGCCGCACTGGGCAACCGGACGCTGGTCGACGGGCCCCCCGAACAGCTGGACGACGTCATCGAGGCGGCCGTCCGGTTCGTGCTCCGGGCCATCGGAGCTGTGATTTAGGGTAGCCTAACCCGGAAATATGGCCTACGATCTTTCTGACAGCGTGTCAGATCGATCGCCGGGAGGCCTGCCCATGTCGGTGACCACAGAGGCTCGCCCCTTCTCCGCGACGCTGCGCGCGTCCACGCTCGAGGTGCACGAGAAGGCGAACTACTCGACGTACATGCGTGCCCTGCTCGGCGGTGAGCTGACCCAGGAGGGCTACACGCAGCTGGCCATCCAGTACTACTTCGTCTACAGCGCGATCGAAGCGGCGAGCGACACGATGGCGGGTCACCCGGTCGGGGGCGAGTTCGTCTTCGACGAGCTGCGGCGGCTGCCCAGCCTGGAGCGCGACCTCGCCCACCTCGTCGGCCCGGACTGGCGCTCGACGATCTCGCCCCTCGCCTCGACGCGGGCGTACGTCGCCCGGATCGAGGAGGCGTCGGCGTGGGCCGGCGGGTACGTGGCCCACCACTACACGCGCTACCTCGGCGACATCGCCGGCGGCCAGGCCATCCGGCGGCTGCTGGAGCGCACCTACGACGTCGCCGAAGCGGGTACGCTCTTCTACCACTTCGACGAGATCGGCAGCGCGCCCCGCTTCCGGGACCAGTACCGGGCGAAGCTCGACAACGCGCCGTGGGACGAGGCCGAGCGCGCGCGGGTGATCGAGGAGACGGTGGTGGCGTTCGAATGCAACGTCGCCGTCTTCGACGAACTGGCTTCGCGGCTCGACGAGTTCCGCGCCTGAATGATCGTCGTCACAGCTCGTTGACCTCCAGTTAGGTCCAGGTAGCAGGCTCGGTTTCGGGTGGCGGACCTTCGGGTACGCCACCCGAGGAGCCGCCGTCCCAGTGTGTGACGGCCACGCGCCCCCGCTCGCCGCGGTGCGGTGTGTGCTACTAGGTTCGATACCGGAAACTTGTGTCGAAGACAGAAGGAGGGCCAATGGCCCGCTACGAGCTGCCCGATCTCGACTACGACTACGGCGCCCTCGCGCCGCACATCTCCGGCGAGATCAACGAGCTGCACCACAGCAAGCACCACGCGACCTACGTCAAGGGCGCGAACGACACGCTCGACAAGCTCGAAGCCGCCCGCGAAGCGAACGACTTCGGCTCGATCGTCGGCCTGGAGACCACGCTGGCCTTCAACCTGGCCGGCCACGCCAACCACGTCGTGTGGTGGAAGATCCTGTCGCCGGAAGGCGGCGACAAGCCGACCGGCGAGCTGGCCGCGGCGATCGACGAGGCGTTCGGCTCCTTCGACAAGTTCAAGGCGCAGTTCACCGCCGTCTCGACCACGATCCAGGGCAACGGCTGGGGCGCGCTCTCCTGGGACCCGATCGGCAAGACGCTGATCACCCAGCAGCTGCGCGACCACCACAACAACCTGATCCTGCCGACCGTGCCGATCCTGCTGGTCGACGTCTGGGAGCACGCGTTCTACCTGGACTACAAGAACGTGAAGCCGGACTACGTCAAGGCTCTGTGGAACATCTTCAACTGGGCCGAGATCTCCAAGCGGTTCGACAACGCCGTCGCCGGCGGCAACGGCCTGCTGCTCGGCTGAGCACCGGCGCCAACGGGGTCCTTCCTGCGGGGAGGGCCCCGTTTTTCGTCGCCGGGTGAAAATCCCTTGACCTCGAGTGCGGTCGAGGTGTTTCGCTGGACGCATGGACGTCGACGCGTATCTGGCCCGGCTCGGCGTGGATCGGCCCGCCGCGGCCGACCTCGCGACCCTGCGCCTCCTGCAGGAACGCCACCTGCTGGCGGTCCCCTTCGAGAACCTGAGCATCCACCTGGGCGAGCCGGTCGAGCTGACCGAAGACGCGCTCTTCGACAAGATCGTCCGCCGCCACCGGGGCGGGTTCTGCTACGAGCTCAACGGCTTGTTCGCCGCACTGCTGCGCGCACTGGGGTACGACGCGGAACTGCACGCGGCACAGGTCTTCCACCCGGACGGCACGCCCGGCCCGCCGCTGGACCACGCGGCGATCGTCGTCTCACTGGCCGAGCCGTGGCTGGTCGACGTCGGGTTCGGCAAGTTCTCGCGGCTCCCGCTGCGACTGTCCGGCGTGGACGCCCAGCCCGACCCCGGCGGCGACTTCCTCCTGCTGGACGCCCCGCACGGCGACGTCGACGTGCTGCTGGACGGCGTCCCGCAGTACCGCTTGGAGCGCCGGCCGCGCCCGCTGGCGGACTTCGTCCCGATGGCGTGGTGGCAGGCGACGTCCCCGGCGTCGCACTTCACGAAGTCGCTGACGTGCTCGCGGCCGACGTCCCAGGGCCGCGTGACGCTCTCGGGAGACCGGCTGATCGAGACGGTCGACGGCGTCCGGCACGAGGTCGTCCTGGGGACGGAAGCGGCGGTCCGGCTGGCGTACCGGGTCTACTTCGACCTCCCGCTGACGCGGCTGCCGACTCCGCCGGGTGAGAGTCCCTTGACGAGCGGCGCGCTCAGCCCGACACTGCCGTGAAGTGAACCCCGCCGCTGCCCTGTAATGAACCCCGCCGCTGCCCTGCAATGAACAGAGCCCCGGCCTGGGGTTCCCAGGCCGGGGCTCTGTCCGTTCCCGAACTGACTGCCGCTCCCACCACGAAGCGGACATGTATGAGGTTAGCCTAACCTCATCTCCCGGGCAAGAGCCTCCTCGCGGAGACCCCGATCTCACTCGTTCGAGTGGCTTCAGCTGTGCGAAACCGCCGAAAACTGTCGGTGCGTGGCGCTACGGTCACTCCGTGAACACGAGGGGGATGTATCCACCGAAAGACCACACGGTGCTGATCGCGCTGTCGGTCCTGGCTGTGGTGATCGTGCTGGGCGGCGCGGCCGCCTGGTTCCTGGAACCCGGATCGGCGGAGCCGAGGGCTGCGCCGCTCGAGCTGCCGGCGCAGTGGCCCACGCCCGGCGGTGAGCCGCTCCGGCCGGTGCCGATGCCGACCGGGGAAATGGCCGCAGCACTGCCGTCCGGCACGAGCGGTCAGGTGCTCTGCGCCGCGGTGCCGGAGCAGACGTGGGCGAGCGTGCTGGGCGGTCCGGTGCGGCAAGAGGTCGACAAGAACGGCCAGTGCCACGTCGTCACCGCCACCGTCGACGCCTCGGCGACCCTGTGGGCCGACCCGGTGCCGATGCGGGGGACGGCCCCGGAGCCCGTGACGGTCTCCGGCCGCCAAGCCACCGTGGGCCCGTTCGGCCTGAACGGCTACGGCGAGATCCTCACGGCCAGGCTGAGCGACGCCACGGAGAAGTGGACGCGTTCGAGCCTCCAGCTCATCGTCAACCGGGTGCCGGGCGCCCGGGACGAGCACGACTTCCGCAGCATGGCGCTGTCCCTGGCCGGCCCGATGATCGGCGCGATCACCACGCCCGGCCCGGCCCTGCCCCGCACCGGCGAATCTCGCGAGATGACCCCGGTCCCCGGGTCGGGGATCGTGGACGCGCCCTACCCGTTCATCTCGTGGCAGCTGTGCACCCAGCTGGCCAAGGCCCTCGGCGCCCCGCTCGACCAGCTGAAGCCGGGCCCGTTCGGCTCGTGCGCGCGGGAGAACGACGGCACCGCGGTTTCCCTGACCTACCACAGCGAAGGCGAGGACTACTTCCCCGACCGCGTCGCGGGCCGCCCGGCCCACGACAACGCGTCGGGCAGCAACGTGGTGGTCCAGCTGCTGGACGACTCACGCCAGACACTGGAGATCAGCTGGATCGACGCCACCCAACCCCGCGACGCCCTCCGCGACTTGGCCGAGAAGGTGGTGCCACCGCTACTCGGCCGTTAGACCTTCGCCCGCTTCAGCACCCGGAGCCCGAACCCGCGCTGCACCGGCCACGAAACCCCACCCCGCCGGATCAGCACCACCGCGCACACGACCGCGGCGACCGCCGAAACCGCCCCGCCGATGTAGAAGGGAGACCGTCCGCCGAACGCGTCGGCCATCCACCCGACCATCGGCCCGCCGATCGGGTTGCCGCCGATGAGCACCAGCACGTACAGGCCCATCACGCGGCCCCGCATCTCCGGGCTGACCGACGTCTGCACCAGCGCGTTCGCCGTGTTGAGGAACGTCATCGTGGCGAAGCCCAGCGGGATCAGGCCGATGCCGAAGGTCAGGTACGTCGGCATGAAGGCCGTGATCAGCTCGAACACGCCCAGGAAGAACGCCGAGACCAGCATCAGCCGGACCCGCGGCCGTCCCTTCGTGCCGCGGCGCGCCGACATGATCGCCCCGGTGAACGTGCCGACCGCGACGAGTGTCGAGAGCAGCCCGTAGCCGTCGGCCGCGGTGTGGAAGACGTTCGCCGCCACGATCGGCAGCGAGCTGAAGTAGGTGATGCCGAACGTGCTGACGAACAGCACCAGCACCATCACCGTCATCAGGTCGGAGCGCCGCCGGACGTAGCGCAGGCCCTCGGCCAGCTGCCCCTTCTCGCGCGGCACCGCCGCGACGCGGAACAGCTTGTCCGGGTTCATCAGGATCAGCCCGGCGATCACCGCGATCGTGCTGGCCGCGTTCGCGATGAACAGCCAGCCGGTGCCGATCCAGGTGATCGCGAACCCGGCGATCGCCGGCCCGACGATGCGCGCCATGTTGAAGATCGACGAGTTCAGCGCGACCGCGTTCGCGATCTGGTCCCGCCCGACCATCTCGGCGACGAACGACTGCCGCGTCGGCACTTCGAGCGACGCCGTCACGCCGAGGGTGAAGCACAGGACGTAGACCTGCCACAGCGTCACGATCCCGGACAGGTCCAGCAGCCCCAGCACGACGGCCTGCACGCACGCCGCGGCCTGGATCCAGGTCAGCAGCCGCCGCTTGTCGACGCGGTCGGCGAGGACGCCGGCCCACAGCGAGAGGAACAGCGTCGGCGCGAACTGCAGTGCCACCGCGACGCCGAGGGCGATCGGGTTGTTGCCGCTGAGGGTGAACACCAGCCAGTCCTGGGCGATGCGCTGCATCCAGGTGCCGATGTTCGAGATGACCTGGCCGGTGAAGAACAGCCGGTAGTTGCGGATCCGCAGGGAGGCGAACATGCTGCCGCGCTGTGCCTTCGAAGGCGGCGACGGCGGCGATGAGGACGGCGGTGGCGCCGTGTCCCGGGTAGCAGTGGTCTCGATCGAACGCTTCGTTTCGCTACCCGTGGCCGTCACCGTGGTTAGTTCCCCGCCATCCTGTCGATGATTTCGGCGGCTTTGGAGAGCACTTCACGCTCTTCGTCGCCGAGTTCCGCCAATTGCCGGTCCAGCCACGCCTCCCGCACGGAGATGGCCTTCTGCACGTAGGCCAGCCCGCTCTCGGACAGCTCGACGATGGCTTGCCTGCCATCGGTCGGGTGCGGGCGCCGCTCGACGAACTTCATCTCCTCGAGCGCGGCGATCACCCTCGTCATCGAGGGCGGCTGGACGCCTTCCTTCGCGGCGAGCTGACCGGGGGTCAGCGCACCGCACTTGTGCAAGGTGGACAGCGCGGCGACCTGCGTGAGTGTGAGGTCGTCCCCGACGCGCTGTGCCCGCAGCCGGCGGTTGAGCCGGACCACCGCGAGACGCAACCGGCTCGCCAAGGAACGGTCGTGCGTGTCGCCGGACATATAGTTAGCATACCTTACGAAACTTCGGGCGAACGGGTGATCTCCGCCGCAACCCGCCGCGACCTCAGGCGTCCTCACTGCGGACGGACGGGGGAAGCGTGAAGAAGCAGGTGGTGGGCGGGGCCGTGGTCGGCGCGGCGGTCCTGGCGATCGTGGTGGCGCAGTTCTGGCCCGGTGAAGACGCTCCCCCGGCGGCGCCACCACCACTGGTCGCCCCGACCACCACCACGGTGCCCACCCGAGGGCAGCTGGAGGTCTACCGGCTCGCGGAGGGTCCGGCGATCGAGATCCCGGTGCCTGCCACTTGGGCCGTGAGCCGAGACAAGGAGCGCGCGAGCTACCGCCGGGGTGACCTCCTGCTCGAGACCGACCGCGTGCCGATCACGCAGGAGGACGCCGTCGGCGGCCTGCGGGCGGTGGCCGCCGGGCAGGGTGGCACCGTCGCCGAGCACGCCCCGATCGGCGACCGCGACGCCGCGGAATGGGACTACACCTACGAACGCGGCGGCGTGCCGCGCCGGGTGAGCGTGGTCGGCGTCGGCGCCGGCGACGCGCTGGTGACCGTGCGGTTCGAGGCCCCGGCCACGGAGTTCGAGCGCAACCGGGGCGTTCTCGACGCGGCTCTGATGATCAGGAGCTGAACGCCGCCTGCAGCGGCCCGACCGCGAAGTAGGCGACGAAGGCCACCGCGATCACCCACATGAGCGGGTGGACCTGGCGGGCCTTGCCGGTGGCCGCGCGGATCACGACGTAGCTGACGAAGCCGGCGCCGATGCCGTTGGCGATCGAGTACGTGAACGGCATGACGACGATGGTCAGGAACGCCGGCAGGGCGATCGAGAAGTCGGTGAAGTCGATGTCGCGCACCTGCGCCATCAGCATCGCGCCGACCACGACCAGCGCCGGCGCGGCCGCTTCGACCGGCACCACCTGGTAGAGCGGCGTCAGGAACATCGCGGCGAGGAACAGCACGCCGGTGACGATGTTCGCCAGCCCGGTCCGCGCGCCCTCCGCGATGCCGGACGCCGACTCGACGAACACCGTGTTCGAGCTGGCCGAGCCGAACCCGCCGGCCGCGCCGGCGAGGCCCTCGACGAACAGCGCCTTGCCGACGTTGGGCAGCTGGCCGTCCTTCGGCAGCAGGTCGGCTTCCTTCGCGAGACCGGTCATCGTGCCCATCGCGTCGAAGAAGTCGGCGAGCACCAGGGTGAACACCAGCAGCACGACGGTGATGATCGGCAGCCGCGTCCAGGCGCCGAAGGAGACGTCGCCGACCAGGGAGAGGTTCGGCAGGCCGACGACCTGGTCCGGCAGCGCCGGGTAGCCGAGGTTCCAGCCCTTCGGGTTCGTGCCCTGCGACGGCCCGGCCTTGACGATCGCTTCGACGACGATCGCCAGCACCGTCGAGGACAGCACGCCGATCAGGATGGCGCCCTTGACCTTGCGGACGACGAGGACGCCGGTGATCAGCAGGCCGACGACGAACACGGCGGTCGGCCAGGACGCGATCGAGCCGTTGATGCCCAAGCCCACCGGCACGGTCGTGTGCGCGTCGTCCGGCAGCCGGCGCACGAACCCGGCGTCGACCAGGCCGATCAGGCAGATGAACACGCCGATGCCGACGGCGATCGCCGACTTGAGCGCGGGCGGCACGGCCCGGAACACCGCGGTGCGGAAGCCGGTGAGCACGAGCAGGACGATGATCACGCCCTCGATGACGACCAGGCCCATCGCCTCGGGCCAGGTCATCTGCGGGGCGATGGTGACCGCGACCAGGCTGTTGATGCCCAGGCCGGTCGCGATGGCGAACGGGTAGTTCGCCACCAGGCCCATCAGGATCGTCATGACGCCGGCGACCAGGGCGGTCACCGCGGCGACGTTCGACACCGGGAGGATGCCGCCGAGGAGGTCCTTGTGCGCACCCGCGTCGTCGGCCGAGAAACTGCCGATGATCAGCGGGTTCAGCACCACGATGTAGGCCATCGTGACGAAAGTGACCAGGCCACCGCGCAGCTCGCGCGGCACGGTCGAACCCCGCTCGGTGATCTTGAAGAACCGGTCCAGTGTGGACGTCCCCGCGCGGGTCGTCTCCTGCTCCGCCATTGGCCTGCCCATTCTGTCGCTGCTGCGGAGTACCCTGCACCTCGTGAGTGAACCGATCAATCCACCGGAGGTTACGGGCTCGTTGCGGCACACGCCGGAGCTGCCCAAGAAGCTGACCGACCTGACGCCGGTGGTGATCGTAGGCACCTCGATCTGGGCTGTCGCGCTGGTGGTGCTGTTCTTCACGACTTCGGGGCTGTGGGTGCAGACGGCGCTGTCCGGGTTCGCGCTCGGGTTCATCGGCATGGCGATCATCACCTGGCAGCGCGCCGCCGCCCGGCGCGGGTCGAAGTCGGCCCAGCGGCTTTAGGCCAGCAACGTCCTCGGCGATGGGTCGTCGAGCAGCGCCGTGATCAGGTGCCGGTCGGGCCAGCGGCCGGCCGCCCAGGCGAACGCGCGGGCCAGGCCTTCCGAGGTGTCGGCCGCGTGCAGCCGGTCGTCGGACCACCACTGGACGTCGTGCGCGGCGCCCTCGATCGACACGGTCAGCGGGTCGTGCACGAGGACACCGCCCTCGGGCAGCCGGATGCCGAGCTGGTCCGCGACGAGCTTCAGCGCGGGGAGGTCTGCCCAGGGCGCGTACTCGCCTTCGCTGGTGACCTCGGCGGGCGTGGTGCTCGCGAGCGGCAGGTCGAGCAGCTCGGCGAGCCGCTCCGGCTCCTCCGGGGCGACCACGTACTGGTCGGCCGCGAGCGCCCCGGCCCCCCACGGCACGTCCAGGACCAGCGCGTCGTCGACAACGGACCCGTCCGCCGCCCGGACGGCCCGCGGCGGGCGCGGCGCCAGCCCGGACTCGACGACGGCGTCGTGGGCACGCGTGGTCAACCCGGCCGAGACGGCGCGTTCCGGATCGGCGAGCCGGTTCAGCAGGTCGCCGGCTTCCTCCACAGTGGACAAGGTGAGGTCGGCGCGCACCCCGGCGGCCGCGAGGAGCTGTTCACTCAGCCCGAGATCGGGAACTTCGTCGTAGAGCCCGGCCAGGTCCGCGTCCGGTAGCCGCCACTCGTTGGGCGCGAGGCCGCCGAGCACGGCGTACTGCGCGATCCACCAGCGCGCATGTCCGTGTGGCGCCCGCAAGGCGTGCCAGGTCTCGGGCCGCGCGGCGAGCAGCCGCAGCGCGGCGGGCCAGGCGTCGTCGGCGACGAGGTCGAGGTCCCGGACGGCGAGCAGCGTCGACGGCGGTTCCGGCAGCGAGTCCCACCAGGCTTCCTCGTCGGGGAGGTCGTGGTCGGGCTCGTGCGGCTCGTCGTCGGTGACGAGCGCGAAGGAGTCGAGCACCCCGGCGGCCTTGAGCGTGCCGGCGGGCCAGTCTTCGGCGAAGTCCTCGTCGAGGACGTCGAGCGCGCCGTCCTCCTCGAAGACCTCTTCGTCGAAGACGTCCAGCAGCGGCGACGCCGGGAGCACGAGCTCGTCGGCCCGGCGCCAGGATTCGGTGGCGGGCAGGGCGAGCGCGCCGACCCAGCCGGGCGCGTCGTCCCCGCAGTCGGCGACGAGCCGCAGTACGGCGCCGGCGAGCGTCGTACCGTCCAATCCGGAGCGGACGTCCTCGACACTGCGCTCGACGGCGTCGCGCAGCTGGTCGGCGTTGAGCAGTTCCCGAGCGTCGGCTTGCTTGGCGCCCAGGCGTTCCAGCAGCGGGTGCGACGCGGCGGGGTGCACGAGCCGCAGCCCCGGGATGTCCACATCGGACAGCAGTTCGAGCAGTTCGGCCGAGCCTTCGACGAGCAGGCAGCCCCGCGCGCCGGGCAACGTCCGGCCGTCGGAGAGCGGGACGGGCAGGCCGTCCAGCCGTTCCGCGGCCAGCGCATGGGACTCGACGGCCTTGGCGAGCGCGTCGTAGACGTCGTGCCACCAGCCGGGTTCCCGCGTGGCCCCGGTGAGCGTTTCCAGCACCTCTTCGATGCTGATCACCTGCACCGAAACGGCTTTCAACACCTGCGCGGGAGCGGCACCCTTGAGCATGTTCGGCACGACGTCGGCCAAAAGCTTCGGCAGCCCGGGCACGTCGACGTCGAGCACCTTCGCTTGCCGCCCGGCGACCTCGCCACCATCCTGAGTGGACAGCCACGGCTCACTGCCGAGCCGGGCGAGCACTTCGTCGCGCAGCTTGGCATCCACAGTGGACTTCGGAAACCCGGGCACGGGAACGAGCGCGAACCGCTGTTCGGCGGGCAGCAGGCGAACGAGCTGCACGTACTCGGCAGCCGCGGCCTCGAGCGCCCGGTCGAGTTCGGCCCCGGGCAGCGCCCGACGTCGCGACGGCTCGACCGGCAGGGACGCGAGAAGCCTTGCCGGCAGCGACAGCCCGTCATCGGTCGGCGTCGGCGCATGCAGGACGTCTTCTCCGAGCGGCTCGGGAGTTCCTTCGTCGGTGACGGGAACCGCCCACACGACGTCACCACGATGCGTCAGCCACCGGGTTTCCTTTTCGGGTCCCCGGATCTGAACGGTGTGGCCATCGACGGCCCGAGTCCAAACGCGACCGTCCACTTCGGCCTCGGCCAGCCACGGCAGGGCGAGGAGCAGATCGGCGATGTCGCCTTTCAGGTCGTCGAGGAGGGCGGCCCCGTCGATGTCGTCCCGCAATGGAAGGCGGACCTCGGTGTCGAAGCCCTCGGGGACATCGTTGACCACAGGCCAAGGAAGTCGCAGAACCGGAACGTCACCGGCGATGCCGGCGGCTTCCCGGGTCCGTTCGGCGGAGAAGGCGACGCCGCCGGTGGTGGAGACCACGGAGGGCCGATCGGAAACGGTACGCACGGCGGCAAACCCGACACCGAAGCGCCCGACGGCGCCTTCACCCTTGCCGGAAGCCCGCAGCGAGGCGAGCGAGGCAACACCCCGGGCGTCAAGCGGCGCCCCGGTGTTGGCGAACCGAAGTTCACGGTCCACAAGGGACACCCGAACCCGCCCGGGAGTCCCGCCGGCCATGGCGGCATCGGCGGCGTTCTGGGCGAGTTCGACGAAGAGCCGATCCCGATAGGCCCCAACCCGCAGATCCCGCTCGACGTTGGTGTCCTCGATGAGCCGGGTGGGCGAGTCCTGCCAGGAGCGCAGGGTGGAGTCCCGAAGCCGCGCGGTCCCGAAGGGGTCGGCTGCGGTGGGCTCAGGCGTCGCGGTGGTCACTGGAGGTTTCGGCGCCGTCGCTCTGGTTGGTTTCGTCCTGCGGGGTCACTGGCTCGGCTTCCTCGGTGACGGCCGCTTCGGGTTCGGCAACCGCATCGGTCACCTCAGCCTGAGTCGGCTCCGCCTCGGCGGGCTCGGGCACGTCGGCAACAACCGGCCCGGCGGCTTGCGGTTCCGCGGCAGCGCGCTCAACCTCGGGCGCATCAGCCTGGGCGGGCTCCGCAGCACTCGCCTCGGCGGGCTCGGCCCCGATCGCCGTCTCGACGGCAGTTGCCTCAGCCGGATCCACAACCACATCGGCCGCAGGCTGCTCGGCTGCGCCCTCCGCCGCCTCGGCAGCGACCGGCTCAGCCTCAACCGGACCCGCCGCTTCCGCCACCACGGGCTCGGCCTCGGCAGGGCTCGCCGCCTCCGCCGGAGCTGACTCCGCCGCCGCCGACTCAGCCTCAACCGGACCCGCCGCTTCCGCCACCACCGGCTCGGCCACGGCAGGGCTCGCCGCCTCCGCCGGAGCTGACTCCGCCGCCACCGGCTCCGCCACAACATCAGTCGCCTCGGCAACAGCCGGCTCAGCCTCAACCGGACCCGCCGCTTCCGGCTCGGCCGCAACATCAGCCACCTCGCCAGCCGCCGACGCGGCCTCAGCCGGGCTCGTCGCCAGTTCGGGCTCTGCCGCCGCTGCGATCTCCGGCTCCACCTCCGCCGGGGACAGATCTGCCTCTGCCATGCCCGTCGCCGGCTCGGCCGCGGCCGTCTCCACCTCCGCGGCTGCCATCTCGGCCGCCGGCTCCGCCGCCGCAGGTGCCTCGGCTGCCGCCGGCTTGGTTGCCGCTTCCGCCTCGGCCGGCACCTCCTTGGCCACCGTCTGCGGCTCCGCCGCCGCAGCGACCTCGGGCTCCGCAACCACCTCGGCTGTCGCAGCCGTTTCCTCCGGCTTCGCGTCCGCAGAGATCTCCGGCGCGGCAGCCCCCGCCGGAGTCACCTCGACCGCAGCCTCCGTGGCGGGCGCAACCGCCTCCGGCTTCGCGTCCGCAGGGACCTCCGGCTCCGCAACCACCTCGGCCGCAGCCGCAGCAGCCTCCGGCTCCGCAACCACCTCGGCCGCAGCCGCAGCAGCCTCCGGCTCCGCAACCGCCGTGTCCGCAGCCTCCGGCTTGGCCTCCACCTCGGCCGCCGCAGCCTCGGGCGTGGCCTCCGCCTCCGCAGCCACCTCATCCGGCGCCGGCGCGAAGTCCAACAAAGAATCGTCGTACACCAGCTCCGCCACCGGGACCGACGAAGTCACCTCGACCTCTACCTCCGAGTGCGCCCCACACCCGTACTGCACGTCCACGACATGCCCGTCCGCCGGTGCGATGTCGTTGCTGCACACCCCGAACACCCCGCGCAGCGACCCCGCCAACGGCACGAAGAACCCACACGTCCCGCACACGTCCGGCGCACTCCGCGCCATGTCCGACCGCGGCCCGAACTCGCCGCCGTGCCAGCGGGACGCCGCCTCCGTGCGGCCGTACCTGGACAGCACGTGGACCCGGCCCAGGCCCGCTTCGCGCGAGACCTCCTCCACCGCCGGGTCGTCCGACTGCAGGTACGCCGGGGCCAGGCGGGGGTCGTTCTCGTCCGTCGGGAAGATGTCGCCCACGCCCAGGTCGCCCGCGCGGACCCGGCGCTCCCACGGCACCCACGCCGGCGCGATCAACGCCGACGGGCCCGGCACCAGGACGACCTCGCTGACCGTCACCGGCTCGTCGTCGCCCGCCAGGGCCACCGTCACGCACCAGCGCCAGCCGCGGTAGCCCGGGACCTGGGCCTCGAACAGGTGACTCGCCGTGACCGCGTCCTCACGCGTTACGCCCACATGGGCGCCGATCTGCTCCCCGGGCGTTTCGTCGAGCACCGCCGCGCGCGCGAACTCCACCGCATCGGCGAGCTTGCGCTGCACGGAACCGTCATCGAGGGTCAGCAGCAGCGTCATGCGGCCAATTGTGCCGCACGCATCCTCGGCGCCCGTGCCAGGCTGTTCCTCGTGCGCACGCCGATCCTCACCACGCTGCTGCTCGCCGCCGCCCTCGGCGGCTGCGCCAGTGCGCCCGCCCAGGAAAGCGGCCCGGAACAGCTCACCGTCGACGTCCTCTCGACGCTGCCGCACGACCCCGCCGCCTTCACCGAAGGCCTCGAGTTCGCCGGCGGCACCCTCTACGAGAGCACCGGCCTCGCCGGGCAGTCGAAACTCACCGCGGGCCCGGCCGGCGGTTCACCCGAAAGAACCGTCACCCTCCCCTCGCCGCTCTTCGGCGAGGGCGTCACCGTCCTCGGGCCGACGCTCTGGCAGCTCACCTGGCAGGACGGCGTCGCCATCGAACGCGACGCCGGAACCCTCGCCGAGCTGCGACGGGTCCAGTACCAGGGCGAAGGCTGGGGACTGTGCCACCAGGCCGACGGCCGGCTCGTCATGAGCAACGGCTCGTCCTGGCTGACCTTCCGCGACCCGAAGACCTTCGCCGTCACCGGCAGCGTCGACGTCGGCCGCGACCAGCTCAACGAGCTCGAGTGCGTCGGCGGTGACGTCTACGCAAACGTTTGGCACACCGACACGATCCTGCGTGTCGACGCCGCCAGCGGGCACGTCACCGCGACGATCGACGCAGGTCAGCTGCGCGCGCAGCTGAACGAAACCGGCGCCGAAGACGTGCTCAACGGTATCGCCGCCGTCCCCGGGACCGATGAGTTCCTGCTCGCCGGGAAGCAGTGGCCGACGACGTTCCGAGTGAGGTTCGTCCCGGTAAAGCCGGGATGAGCAGGCGGAACCGACCCCCGGTAAGGCAGGATTGAGGCGTGGCACTCTTCGGCTCCCGCTCCGACGGCTCCGGCTCGCCGCCGCGCGGCCGGAAGTCGAAGCGACGCTGGACGCCGGAGCCGCGCGCCACCCAGGCCAAGCCCTGGCGGGAAGCCGTCGCCCCGCCGCCGACGCGCGTCGAGCACCAGAGCGCGCCGCCGCCCACCCGCGTCGAACGCCCGGTGCCGCCGCCGGCCCCGCGCGGCGGCTACTACGACGACCGCGGGCCGGACGCGAACCAGGCCCCGACCGCCGCCGCCCCGATGGGCCACCGGCCGCCGCCTCAGCCACCATCGCCGCAGCCACCACCGCCGCGCGGTGCCCGGCCGTACCCGCCGCCGCACGACCCGAACCGCACCGACCGCATCCACCGCGAGCCACCACAAGGCTTCTACCAGGGGGAACGCCGGCCCGGCAGCGGTGAGTACGAGCACTACGACACCGGCGGCTACGCGGGTGAGCCGCGGCCGCCCGAGCCGGAGCCCCAGCAGCCGCGCGAAGAGCCGCGCACGCCGGGTGGCACGCCGAAGCTGCCGAAGAAGATCACCGTCACGCGCGTGGCGGCGATGCGCGGCCGGCAGCTGACCGGCCAGGCCGTCGGCGCCTTCCAGCGCGCGACGAAGGCCGACGGCGCCGAAAAATCGGGCCTCACCTCGCTGACCTACGCCGTGATGCTGAACTACGCCAGCGACGCCGCGATGGCGATCGCGCTGGCCAACACGCTGTTCTTCGCCGCGACCAGCGGCGAGAGCAAGGGCAAGGTGGCGCTCTACCTGCTCATCACGATCGCGCCGTTCGCGCTGGTCGCGCCGGTGATCGGGCCCGCGCTCGACAAGGTGCAGCGCGGCCGCCGCCTGGCGATGTGCGCGTCTTCGGTCGGCCAGGGCCTGATGGCCGTCGTGATGGCGCTGCACTTCGACGACTGGCTGCTCTACCCCGCCGCGCTCGGGATGATGGTGCTCTCGAAGTCCTTCACCGTGCTCAAGGCCGCGGTGACACCCCGCGTGCTGCCCTCGGAGATCACGCTCTCCAAGACCAACGCCCGGCTGACGACGTTCGGCCTGCTCGCCGCGGGTGTGTTCGGCGCGCTCGCCAGCGGGGTCAACGCGATCGCCGGGTCGTCCGGCGCGCTGTGGTTCACGGCGCTGATCTGCGTCGCGGCGGCGGTGCAGTCGATGCGGATCCCGTCCTGGGTCGAGGCGACCGAGGGCGAAGTCCCGACGTCGCTTTCGGCGCACCCGACCGAGAAGAAGCGCCGCCAGCCGCTGGGGCGCCACATCGTCGTCGCGCTGTGGGGCAACGGCTCGGTGCGTGTGCTCACCGGCTTCCTGATGATGTTCGCCGCGTTCGCGGTCAAGGCCCAGACCGAGGGCAGCGGCCAGACGCCGTTCATGCAGCTGCTGCTGCTCGGCGTGATCGGCGCCGCGGCCGGCGCCGGTGGCTTCCTCGGCAACGCGCTGGGCTCGCGCCTGCAGTTCGGCAGCCCGGACCAGGTGATCGTCGGCTGCGTCGCCGGCTGTGTGCTGGCCGCGTTGGTCGCGACGTTGCTGCCCGGCCTGGCCACGGCCGCGATCGTCGGCCTGGTCGGCGCGACCGCGAGCGCGCTGGCCAAGATCAGCCTCGACGCCGTCATCCAGGAAGACCTGCCCGAGGAGTCACGCGCGTCGGCGTTCGGCCGCTCGGAGACCGTGCTGCAGCTGGCGTGGTGCCTCGGCGGCGGCGCGGGCCTGCTGCTGCCGCCGACGTACTGGATCGGCTTCCTGGTCATCACCGTCGTGCTGGCGGTCGGCCTGACCCAGACGTACCTGGTGCGCCGCGGCGGTTCGCTGGTGCCGGGCCTCGGCGGCGACCGGCCGCTGCGCCCCGAGCCGACCGGCAGCTTCCCGGCCCAGGGCCTGCCCAGGGACCCGGCGCCCCGCCGGTAGGCTCCGGCCATGCGACGTTCCCGGGTGGTGGCCCTGCTTGCGGCCGGTGGGTTCGCGGTGGCCGGCTGCTCGGCGCCCGGCCCGGCCGAGGTCACGTTCTACGCCGACGGCCACACGATCAACACCACGCCGGTGCTGACGTGTGACTACTCCCAGCAGCTCGCGCAGCCGTGCAGCGCCAAGGGCGACACGAAGACGTTGAAGGTCCGCCCGGGCAAGCCCGTGCAGATCTCGGTGCCCGGCGAGGTCGCCGACGCGCCGTGGCAGATCGTCTACGAGTACGTGACCCCGCAGGGCGAGTTCAAGCAGAGCGACCCGATCCCGTTCACGTCACTGGACCGCTACGCGTACACCGTGACGCCGCCGACGCCCGCCGACCGCATCTCGGCCGTCGACGTGCAGAAGTACACCGCCGTGCTGAACGCGGGCACCGGCGAGTCGGGCCTGCTGCCCAGCGACGTGTGGGGTCTCCGGCTGGAGGCTTAGGGATCGATGTCCCTGGCGACCGCGCGCATGATCTCGGCGATCTGCTTGGTGTGCTTGCGGTCCGGGTAGCGGTTGCGCCGCAGGTCCGGCTGCACCTTGAGCTCGAGCAGCTTGATCATGTCCTCGATCAGGCCGTGCAGCTCCTCGGCCGGACGACGGCGGGCCTCGGCGACGGACGGCGGCGGGTCGAGCAGCCGGACGGAGAGCGCTTGCGGCCCACGGCGGCCGTCGGCGACGCCGAACTCCAGCCGCTGGCCGGCCTTGAGCCCCTCGACGCCCTGCGGCAGCGCGGCCTTGCGGATGTAGACGTCGGCGCCACCGTCCTGCGTGACGAACCCGAACCCCTTCTCCGCGTCGTACCACTTGACCTTGCCGGTCGGCACTTCCCTCACCAATCCTTCTGCTGTCCTGCTCACGACGAACGCGCCCGGGGGCGTACCCAGGGCGCGCTGGGGTAAAGGGTATCTCGCCACATGCCCTGGGGAGAAGTCGATACCGGCGGATACCCTCTCCGTCATGACGACCGCGACGAAGGAGGCCACCGTGGCCGCCCCCGGCAAACCGTTCCTGATGCGGATCGGCATCGGCCTGTTCGCCCTCGGCATGCTCGCCGTGCTGACGGTGTTCATCATGTTCGCCGCCGGCCTGGAGAACCTGCCGATCTGGCTGTCCGTCGGCGCCGGTGTCGTCACCCCGCTGGGCCTGCTGCTCGGCCTGCTCGCGCTGGTCTTCGAGGCGCGGGGCAAGAAAACGAGCTAAGGCACCACGCTCCCCGCGAAGGTCCGCTCGAACCAGCCCGGGAACTCCGTCAGCGAGTCGAACACCACTTCGGCGCCTTCGCTCAGCAGGAGCGCGCGATCGCACGGCCCGGTCGTGACGCCGACCGCGATCGCGTTGGCGGCCAGCGCGCCGCGGATGTCGCCGGCGTGATCTCCGACATACACGCGCGCGTCGTGCGCCCGGAGCGCCTCGGCCTTCCGCGTCGACCACAGCTCGCCCACGACCTCGTCGACGTCGAGGCCGAGCGCGTCGACGTGCAGTTGCGCGTTGGGCCCGTACTTCCCGGTGACGACCAGCGTGCGCCCGCCCGCGGCGCGCACCGCCCGGAGCGACTCGACCGCGCCCGGCAGCGCAACCGTGCTCGGCACGACCATCTCGGGGTACAGCGCGCGGAACCGGTCGACGAGACCCGGGATGCGTTCCTCCGGCGCCTCGAAGCCGCGCAGGATGTCGTCGAGCGGCGGCCCGAGGTTGGCCGCGAACGCGTCGCCGTCCAGCGGCAGGCCGGATTCGACGCCGAGCGCGTTCATCGCCGCGGCCATGCCCGGCCGCGCGTCGATCAGTGTCATGTCGAGGTCGAACCCCACCGTGATTCCATCCATGCCCCCGCCACCACCCTCAACCGAGGCGCTTCGCGCCGCTGTATTGATACAACCGACACGTTAGCCGCCACCACCGACAGTTTTACACGTCAACCGATCATGTACAGCGTCTTGACAGCAGAGCAATCCGTGTCAAGGTGGGGGTGTGACCAGCTTCACTGACCGGACGAAGGCGTCCCTCCGGGAAGCCCTGCTCGACGCGGCCGCGGACCTGTTGCCGGAGGCCGGTTACGCGGGCCTGCGGATGGCCGACGTCGCCGCCGGGGCCGGGGTGAGCAGGCAGACCGTCTACAACGAGTTCGGCAACAAGGCGGCGCTGACCCAGGCGGTGGCGCTGCGCACCGCGTCGGAGTTCCTCGACGGGATCCGGCAGCGGTTCGAGACGGCGGACGGCCTCCTGGCCGGCATCCACCACGCCGTCGTCTACACGATCGAGCACGCGCGCGAGAACCGCCTGGTCGCGGCCGCGCTCGGCACCGAGGCGGGCGAGGACCTGCTGCCCCTGCTCACCACCAAGGGCGAACCCATCCTCACCGCGGCCGCCGCTCTCGCCGCCGAGCAGTACCGGGAGTTCGAGCCCGGGCTCTCGGCGGAGTCCGCGGCTCTGCTCGCGGAGACCGTCGTGCGGCTTTCCCTGTCCCACCTGGTGCTGCCCACGCATTCGGCGACCGAGGCCGCCGACTCCGTCACCGCGGTGCTGGCGCCCGCGATTCGCCGATTCGTCCACTGATTCGTCCACAATGGAGTGACACGATGACCGACACGCTCTCCGAACTGCGAACCGGTTTCTCCTCGCTGCGCAAGGGCGGCCTGAACTGGGACTCGTTCCCGCTGCGGCTGTTCGTCAAGGGCAACAAGAAGTTCTGGAACCCGGCCGACATCGACTTCAGCCGTGAGCGCGACGGCTGGGACACGCTGAACGACGAGCAGAAGCGCAGCACGACGTACCTCGTCGCGCAGTTCATCGCCGGGGAAGAAGCCGTCACCGAGGACATCCAGCCGTTCATGCGGGCGATGTCGGCGACCGGCCGGTTCGGCGACGAGATGTACCTGACGCAGTTCTGCTTCGAGGAAGCCAAGCACACGGAAGTGTTCCGGCGCTGGATGGACGCGGTCGGGCTGACCGAGGACCTGCACCCGTACGTCGCCGAAAACCCGCACTACCGCAAGCTGTTCTACGAAGAACTACCCCGGTCGCTGCGTGCGCTGGAGGAAGATCCCAGCCCGCTCAACCAGATCCGCGCGAGCGTGACCTACAACCACGTGATCGAGGGCAGCCTGGCGCTGACGGGTTACTACTCGTGGCAGCTGATCTGCACGCAGAACGACATCCTGCCGGGCATGCAGGAGCTGGTCCGCCGCATCGGCGACGACGAGCGCCGCCACATGGCGTGGGGCACGTTCACCTGCCGCCGCCACGTCGCCGCGGACGACTCGCTGTGGGACGCGGTGCAGCAGCGGATGGGTGAGCTGCTGCCGCACGCGCTCAGCATGATCCAGTGGGTGCAGGACCAGTTCGAGGAAGTGCCGTTCGATAACGACCCCGAGGAGATCATCCAGTACGCGGCGGACCGCGCCCAGCGCCGCCTGGGCGCGATCGAGTCGGCGCGCGGAATGCCGGTGGAGCAGATCGACCTCGACTACTCACCCGAGCACCTCGAAGAGACCTTCGGCGAGGAAGACGCGAAGGCGATCGCGGAAGCGGCCGCGGCGGTTTCCTGAGGCGCACCATCGAGGGGCACCTCCGAGGTGGAGGTGCCCCTCGTGGTTTTCGCTCAGAGGCCGATCGCGCCGAGGGTCCCGGTCAGGACGCCGTCGCCGCCACGGTCGTGGCCGCCGTCGCTGCCGGTGCTCGCGTGGGTGTCACTCGAGCCGGCGCCGTCCTGGCCCGCCCAGCCGGTGTGCTGGCGGTACTGCGAGCCGCCGTCGCGGCTGTTCTCGGCCGACGTGTCCCAGGTGGCCGCGCCGTCCTTCGAGGCGGCGCCCTGGTGCTGCCGGTACTGGCTGTCGCCGTGGCGGTTCGCCGACGCGGATGTCCCGCTGGTGGCAGCGCCGTCCGGACCAGCGGCCGTGGAGCTCTCGTGGAAGCTGCTCCCGCCGCGGTGGGTGTCGGCTTGCACGGCGTGCGTCGCCGCGCCGTCCGGGCCCGCCTGGACCTCGGTGCCGCCGTAGCTGTCGGCCGAAGCGATTCCGGCGACGCCCAAGGTGAGCGGCAGGGCGAGGGCCCCGGCGGCCATGGTGCGGCGGATCATACGCATGAATCTTCCCCTTTTCGTTGACGGATACGGGGTTTCGGTCCGGAACGCTCTCACCGTCCCGGAGCCCGGTTGCCCGTCGCCACGAAGATCATGCGTGCGAAAACCTGTGTCCCACCCCACCGCTCCGGTGACCAATCCGGCTCGGACAGGCCACCGAAACGGCGTGGTTCAGGACTTCACCATTCGTTGTTGCGCATCACGAGATCACCAGTCCCATACGCGAGTCATCGCTTCACCATTCCCATTGACGGGTCATCGCTTCACCAGTCCCAACTGCGCATCGGTCACCACTCCCAAGCTCGGGTCACGTCGGTCTCCCTTCGCGAGACACATCTTGCGAAGGCGTAACGCCCGACCGCGCGCCCTGGTTTAGGCGTGCTTCGTCGCGGCTGCCTGCTCCAACCCGAGGAGGCTGATCGACTTCTCGCGCATCTCGACCTTGCGGACCTTGCCGGTGACGGTCATCGGGAACTCCTCGACGACGTGCACGTACCGCGGGATCTTGTAGCGCGCGAGCTTGCCTTCGCAGAACTCGCGCACCTTCTCGGCGGTCAACGGCGAAGCGCCTTCGCGCATCCGCACCCACGCCATCAGCTCTTCGCCGTACTTCTCGTCCGGGACGCCGATGACCTGCGCGTCGAGGATGTCCGGGTGCGTGTAGAGGAACTCCTCGATCTCGCGCGGGTAGAGGTTCTCGCCGCCGCGGATGACCATGTCCTTGATGCGGCCGGTGATGTTGACGTAGCCGTCGCCGTCCATGACGGCCAGGTCGCCGGTGTGCATCCAGCGGGCCGCGTCGATCGCTTCGGCCGTCTTGTCCGCCTGCTCCCAGTAGCCGAGCATCACCGAATACCCGCGTGTGCACAGCTCGCCCGGCTCGCCGCGCGGCACCGTCAGCCCGGTTTCCGGGTCGACGACCTTGACCTCCAGGTGCGGCCCGACCCGCCCGACCGTCGACACGCGACGCTCGATCGAGTCGTCCGCGCGGGTCTGCGTCGACACCGGGGACGTCTCGGTCATGCCGTAGCAGATCGACACCTCCGCCATCCCCATCCGGTCGATGACCTGCTTCATCACCTCGACCGGGCACGGCGAGCCCGCCATGATCCCGGTCCGCAGCGACGACAGGTCGAAGCTCGCGAAGTCCGGGTGGTTCAGCTCGGCGATGAACATGGTCGGCACGCCGTAGAGCGAGGTGCACTGCTCGGCGGCGACGGCTTCCAGCGTGGCGCGTGGGTCGAACGCCGGCGCCGGGATCACCATGCACGAGCCGTGGGTGGTGCACGCGAGGTTGCCCATCACCATGCCGAAGCAGTGGTAGAAGGGCACCGGGATGCACACCTTGTCGTGTTCGGTGTAGTTGCACAGCTCGCCGACGAAGTAGCCGTTGTTGAGGATGTTGTGGTGCGACAGGGTGGCGCCCTTGGGGAAGCCGGTCGTGCCCGAGGTGTACTGGATGTTGATCGGGTCGTCGGCCGAAAGCCCGGCCTGCAGGTGCGTCAGCTGGGCCGGGTCACCCTGCCAGCCCGCGTCCATCAGGCCCTGCCAGTCGTCGCCGCCGAGGATCACGACGTGTTCGAGCGCGGCGCACTTCTCGCGCACCTCCTCGACCATTGCGGGATAGTCGGACGTCTTGAACGCGTCCGACGCCACCAGCAGCCGGATGCCGGCCTGGTTGAGCACGTACTCCAGCTCGTGCGAGCGGTACGCGGGGTTGATGTTGACCAGGATCGCGCCGATCTTCGCGGTCGCGTACTGCAGGAACGTCCACTCGGCGCGGTTGGGCGACCAGATGCCGACCCGGTCCCCCTTGCCGATGCCCCGCGCGACCAGCCCCAGCGCCAGCGCGTTCACCTCGGCGGCGAGCTCGCGGTAGGTCCAGCGGCGCCCGGCGGTCCGGTCGACGAGGGCGTCCCGGTCCCCGAACGCGGCCACCGTCCGGTCGAAGTTGTCCCCGATGGTGTCGCCGAGCAGCGGGACCTCGGAAATCCCCGAGGCGTAACTCGGCAGGGCGGGCGCGTCAGGCATGGTGCCTCCTGAAGTCGACGGTGACTGCCGCCGAGTCTAAGAACCCGGTACCGGGTCAGCCAGCTCGGTGGCAGGATCCACCTGGGACAAGGGAGGGGACCCGATGCGAAGAATCCTGGCTCTGACGGCGGCGCTTCTGCTGCTCGTGCCGGCCATGCCGGCGGCCGCGGCGACGAAGGTGATCGTGCTGCCCGGCGCCAAGTCCGCCGAAGGCATCACCGCGGCCGGCGGCGGCGACTACTACACCGGCGACCTCGTCACCGGCACGATCTTCCGCGAGAACCTCGGCCGCGGCACGGCCGAGCGCTTCATCGAGGCGCCGCCCGGCACCTGGGCGGCCGGGCTGGACTTCGACCGGCGCCACGACCTGCTGTTCGTCGCCGGTGCGGCCGGCGGCAAGGCCTACGTCTACGACGTCCGGAGCAAGGCGAAGGTCGCGGACTTCACCTTCGGCGACCCGCAGACCTCCTACGTCAACGACGTGGTGGTGACGCCGCAGGGCGCCTGGTTCACCGACTCCTATCACCCGCAGCTGTTCTTCGTGCCGGTCGTGGCCGGGCGGCTCGGCACCCCGCGCACCCTGCCGCTGACCGGGCCCGGGGCGGGCGGCTCCCCCGGCGACTTCTTCATGAACGACATCATCGCCACGCCGTCCGGCGACACCCTGCTGGTGGCCGCCACGACGCCGGGCAAGGTCTACAAGATCGACCCGCGCACCGGGGTCAGCGCGGAGCTCGCCGGGGTGAACGCGCCCAGCGTCGTCAGCCTCGTGCTCGAAGGACACCGGCTGTGGGCGGTCCAGCTCGACGACAAGATCACCCGGTGGTGTCTCGACGGCGACCTGAGCCACGGCACCGCGGCCGGCACGATCACCGACCCGCTGTTCGACCAGCCGGTCTCGGCGATCAAGGTGGGCAACCACCTCGCCGTCGTCAACTCCCACATCTTCAGCGGCCTCCCGCCCACCAGTCCGACCTACGAGGTCCTCGTCGTCGGCGCGTAAGGTGCGAACGGACTTTTCAGGGGGCGATGGATGTCCGGGTTCCGTGACGAGCTGACTCAGCTGCTGCAGGCGCGTTACCCGCTGCTGGTCGTCGAAACGCACGAGGAGCAGCGGGTGCTGCGGGAGATCCGCGCGGTCGCCGAGGACCAGCAGCGCCTTCGCACGCCGCGCCGCGTCTACGTCTGGTCCTCCACCACCGGCCTCGCCCCCGCCGGCGGCCCGCCGATCAGCGAGACCCGGGCCGCGGCCGCCGCGCTCGAGCGGATCTACGGCTGGGGCGAGCCCGCCGTGTTCGTCTTCGCCGACCTGCACCCGTCGCTGGTCTCCGAGGGCGGGCACCGGCCCGATCCGGACGTCGTCCGCCGGCTGCGGGAGCTGGCCGCCGCGTTCAAGAACCGGCCGGTGCCGCTGAGCCTGATCCTCGTGTCGCCGTCATTGCCGGTGCCGCCGGAGCTGGAGCACGACGCCACCGTCCTCGACTTCCCGCTGCCCGACCAGCGCCAGATCGGCGAGCTGCTCGACGGCATGGTCGCCGCGCACCGGCAGAACGTCCGGATCAGCATCGACCGCGACGACCGCGACATGATCGTCGCCGCCGCACGCGGCCTCACGCTGCCCGAAGCCGAGAACGCCTTCGCCAGGGCGCTCGTCGAGGGCGGCGGGCTCGATCCCAGCGACCTGGAGCTGATCCTCGCCGAGAAGCGCCAGGCCGTCCGCCGGTCCGGGATGCTCGACATCGTCCCGGCGGAGACGAGCTTCGACGCCGTCGGCGGCCTCGACCGGCTCAAGCGCTGGCTCACCAAGCGCACCGGCACCTGGACACCAGCGGCGTCGGCGTACAACCTCGCCGCGCCGAAGGGCCTGCTGCTCACCGGCGTCCCCGGCTGCGGCAAGAGCCTGTCCGCGGTGTGCGTCGCGAACATGTGGCGCCTGCCGCTGCTGCGTCTCGACCTGGGCCGGGTCTTCGCCGGGCTCGTGGGCTCGAGCGAGAAGAACATCCGCACGGTCATCCGCACCGCGGAAGGCATCGCGCCGTGCGTGTTGTGGGTCGACGAGATCGAGAAGGGCCTCGCGGGCGCGGGTGGCGGCGGTGACGGCGGCACCGCGCGGCGCGTCTTCGGCACCTTCCTGTCCTGGATGCAGGAGAAGTCGGCGCCGGTGTTCGTGATGGCCACCGCGAACCAGGTCGGCTCGCTGCCGCCGGAGTTCCTCCGCAAGGGCCGCTTCGACGAGATCTTCTTCGTCGACCTGCCCTCGGCGCCCGAGCGTGCCGCGATCTGGCGGATCCACCTGGCCAAGCGCGTCACCGACGCGTTCGTCGCGAGCGAACTGCCCGTGGACGACGCGCTGTTCGCCGAGCTCGCCGACGTCAGCGCGGGTTACAGCGGCGCCGAGATCGAGCAGGCCGTGCTGTCCGGGCTGGTCGACGCGTTCGCCGAGAAGCGGCCGCTGCGCCGGGACGACCTGGTGCGCGCGGTGAAGTCGACCGTGCCGTTGTCGGTCACCCAGGCCGACGAGATCCTGGCCATCCGGAACTGGGCGGAGACCCGGGCCGTCGCAGCCACGGACACCGCCGGCGAAGCGGTCGCCGAGCGGGTCGCCACGCCCGCGCCGGAGTCCCCGAGGGGAAGGACGATCGACGTATGACGCACCGCGTGACCGTCACCATCGGCAAGGACGGCTCGATCAGCGCCGAGACCCACGGCGTGACCGGGTCGAAGTGCCTCGACTACATCCCGCTGCTCGAGGACCTGCTCGGCGCGGAGACCGAGACGTCGGAGTTCACCGAGGACTACCGGCGGACGTCGGCTTCCGCCGAAAACACGGCGTCGCAGCAGCAGTCGCAATGGAACTCCTGAACCTCCACCGGATCGTCGACGTCACCGCGGCCGAAGGGCCCGGCCTGCGGTGCGCGGTGTGGACGCAGGGGTGTTCGGTGCGCTGCCCCGGGTGCTTCAACCCGCAGACGTGGACGACCCGCGGCGGTTTTCGCCTGGCGTGGCCGGACCTGGTTTCGCGCGTCCTGGCGATCGACGGCATCGAGGGCGTCACGCTGCTCGGCGGCGAGCCGTTCGACCAGCCTGGGCCGCTCGGGTGCTTCGCCGCCGCGGTGCGCTCGGCGGGCCTCTCGGTGATGACGTTCACCGGGCACGTCCTGGAAGAGCTGCCGCCGTCGCAGCTGCTGGACTCGACGGACCTGCTGGTGGACGGGCCGTTCCTGGCCGAGGAGCCGGAGCCGTCGCGGCCGTGGGTGGGCTCGGCGAACCAGCGGTTCCACTTCCTGACCGACCGCTACGACGAGTCGATCTTCACCACCCCGAACCGCCTGGAGCTCACGATCGCGCCGGACGGCGGGATCGAGCTGAACGGGTTCGCCACCACCGAAGTGCTCGAAGCGCTGCTCGAAGGGGACCACCGATGAGCGTCACGCTCAAGCTGCGCAGCGAGGCGCTCGCGCAGCTCAACGCGGCCACGATCGCCGCGCACACGCAGGCCGGCGTCGTCACCGTGCGGACCCGGATGCGCCACCGCGACCTGCTCGCCCGCGCGTTGACCGGCCTGCGGGCGCAGGTGACCGACGACGGCACCGCCGTCGTCGCCGCGTGGGAGGGCCGCCGCGTCACGTTCGTTTACGGCCCCGACGGCGTCCAGCTCGCGCACGTCGACGGGCCGGGGCTCGCCGAAGCCGAGGCTTCGCGGCTGGTGCTGTCGGTCGACGAGGCCTACGCGGCTCAGGTGCAGCAGGCAGTGCTCGCGCGGCTGAAGCAGCGCGCGGCGTCGAACGGGATGGTCGTCGAGTCCGAGCGGGTCAACGCCGACCAGTCGATCAGCGTCACCCTGGCCGCCACGTCGTGACCGAGGTCAGGGTCGGGCTGCTCGAGTTCGGCAAGGCGCTCAACGACTCGGTCACCCTGCCCGGCCTCGGCGAGCTGCCCGGCGCGCAGGTGAGCCTCGGGCGCGCGGTCCGCGGCGCGCGGGCCCGGCTCCGCCGTGGTGATCGCGTGCTCGCGGACAACCTGCGCCTCGGGATCATGGTGCGGAAGAAGTTCTTTTCCAGCGACGTCGAGCCGGTGACCGACGCCGGGTTCCTGAAGGACGTGTTCGTCGCCGTCGGGTGGCGCGACCTCGGGCACGGCGACGCGCTGGAGCTGTACACCGACGACGTCGCCGGGCCGGACCTCAGCCGCCCCATCGCTTCCGCGACGGTGGCCGCGCCGGGGTACGACCAGCTGACCGGGTTCCACGCGCAGGTGCTGGTCCGGGACGGCGTGCTGCGCTTCGGGGCGTTGACGGTCCTGGCGCGCGGCGGCTCGCCGATGCGGGTGCTGGGCCTGTTCGGGCCGACCGGGCCTTTGGACGAGCTGCCGCCCGGGCAGCCGGGCACGGTGCTGCTCGGCTTCCAGTGCGACGTGCCGCCGCTGGCGGGCGACGTGCTGACGGCGTTCGACTCGCCGGTCGACGTGGAGCGCCGCGAGGGGGTCGCGGTCGTGCACGGCGTCCAGGACCTGGGCAACGGTTCGGTGGTGGCGGCGGTCGAGGTGCCGGAGGGCCGCGGCGGCGTGTTCACGGTCGGCACGCGGGCGCGGGTGCTGCGGCCGAAGGGGACGACGTTCAACGAGCAGAGCACGGTCGTCGCGCCGGAGCTGCGGATCCTGTCGCTGGCCCGGGACGGCGTGGCGACGCGGACGAACGGCGGGGCGCGGACGTTCACCGTCGGGCTGGCGTTCCGCGATCTGCGGCAGAACGACACGATCGAGGCATTCGTGCCGTCGGACGCGGTGGAGCTGGCGCCGCCACCCGCACCTTTGGTCGCACCTCTGCTGGACGTCAATTCGGCTTCGGGGCCCGAGCTGGCCCGGCTGCTTTCGCCATCGCAGGTGACGACGGCACTCGAGGTGCGCCGGCGGCAGGGCGGGTTCCCGGACGTCGAGGCGTTCGGCGTCGCGATCGGGTTGCAGCCGCACGAGATCGTCCGGCTGCGCAGACAGGCGACGGCCGGACGGGTGACGTTGCGCGAGACGGGTGTGCGGCAGCTCGACATCTGAGCGCGGGGTGGCGGGTCCGCTACGCTCGGGGACGTGCCGGAGGAATTCTCACTGGGCCTGGCTGAGGTCGACGCGGCGGTCCGGCGTACCGGTCTTCCGGCGAGCTGGCACCCGTTCGAAATCCGCAGCCCGGGCGAGACGCTGGCGGAAAACGAACGCATCGCGGCGGCTTCGTGGGAGTCGATGCGGGCGCGCCGCCTGGCGGGTCCGGACAAACTGGACATCGAGGTGGAGCAGACGCTGCGGGCGTGGACCCAGCCGGACGTGCTGATCATCGTCCGCGCGGCGGAGGAGGGCCGCGAGGTGTTCTACCGCGCGGCGATCGGCCACGGCCTGGGGGTGTTCTCGGAGCTGGCGGGCGAGGAGATCCTGTTCGCCCAGACCCGCCCGGACCGCCTGGTGGACATGGTGGTCGGCATGCTCCCGGCGTACCGCCCGGTGCCACTGCCGGAGCTGACGATCACCCGCGGCGCACCGCGCCAGGACGTCGAGGCGGCGGCGGAGTTCTCCAGGTGGCCGCTGCACCGCTACGGAACGTTCGAGCTGTCGGCCCGCCACGGCGGCTCCCTGCGCCCGATGGGAACGGTTTCGTTCGTCGACAACGACGGCGGCCGGTTCCTGATGATCACGGACACCCTCCCGGGCGACGAAACCCGCGTCCGGTTCATCCCTTCGGATGGTTCCCACCTGCGCACCTGGCTCCACGAGCGTGGCACGAGCCACTGACACCACGGGTTCGTCACTAGTACAGTGCAGAGGGACCACGCAGGGTGGTGCCGAGACGACTGGGAGGGCGTCATGGGCGGATCACAGTTCGGCGCACCGGGGTCGTTCACACCACCGGCCGGCGAGGGGGACGCGGGGTCGAAGTTCCTTTCGGGCGTGTTCGCCGACCCGACGGACACGAAGGCCGCGGAGCAGATCGGCGAAGGCGGCCGGCATCTGAAGTCGCTCGCGGAGAGCGGTCAGTTCGCCGTGAACGAAGAGGGGTTCCAGGCGTACATCAAAGCCTGCGACTTCTTCCTCGATGGCTTCGGCAAAATGCTCCTCGACGTCAACACCTTGGCGAACCCGGCCCAGATGGGCGGCAGCGACTACGCCAAGAAGGTCGCCAGCTTCAACGTTGAGGCCGCGAACGGCGACCCGGAATCGTTGATCCCGAACCTCGAAAAAATGCGCGACGGCGTGGAGCAAGCTCGCGAAGCGATGGTGATCGCGCGGAAGAACTACCGCGAGACCGAGGCCGCCCACAGCATGACGTTCGCCAACCTGGACAAGGGGCTGCACGAGTAGTGACCGCACGACGCGCCCCAGTCGCGCTCGCGACCCTCGCACTGGGCTTCTGCCTCACCGCCTGCACGAGCACGGTCGGCGGGCAGGCGAATCCGAGTTCGACGGGTTCCACTCCGACCAGCACCACGGCTGATCCAGCTGACCCGTTCGCGGGGTTGAGTGCGTGCACGATCCTCGACCAGGCCCTTGCCGGACAAGGCTTTCCCCAGGCCGTGCCGGGTGTCGCGGCTCCGGAGCACAGCTGCCGCACCAGCAAGCCCACGTCCGGCGACACTCCGGGTATCGATCTCGGGCTAGTCCTCCAGGCCGGCGGGAACTACCGGGACAACGTGAACAACCCCGACAAGGCCAGCGACGGGAAAGTGAACGGCCGCCCGGCGATCGAGGAGCAGGAACCTTTGCGCGCCAAGGGTCAGTGCGCCATCCGGTTCCAGGTGCGGAACTCGCGAGCCCTGTTCTCGCTCACCTACGGATCGGACACCGCCACCGCCTGCAAGAAAATCGAAGAACTCGCTCCGAAAGTCGAGCCACTGCTGCCGAAGAACAACTGAGACGGAGTCCAGCCATGAGTCAGCCACACCGGGCGCAGCATCGCCAGTCCGAGGGTGACTACTACGCGGAGACCGCCCAGAAGGCCCAAGGCCTCGGCCCCGACGGACAGCGGATGACCCAAAAAGCCGCCTCCGACTATTCGGTTGCTCAGGGAAAGCAACTGCAGGAAGGCCAAACCCTTCGGGGCGGCGCGCCCGAACCCGGCGAAAACTACGCCAACAAGCCGCACGAAGAGCTCTACGACATGGTTCACACGAACATGAACCTCGAAGACCTCAACGACCGCAGCCGGGTCGCGAACGTGTACGGCAACTGGCTCGCCGACGCCTCCAACCAATTCCGCGACGCGGCCACCGCAGCAGGCGGCTCCTGGCAGGGCCCGGCAGCCGACCAGGCGAACGGCTTCTTCCAAAGCACGGCCGGCCACACCGAGCAAACCGGCAACGCGATGCAGCTGGCGTCGAACCACTACTCGCAGCAGTCCGCGGCCGCGCACTACGCCAAGACCAACATGCCCGAGCCCACCGGCTTCAACCAGCAAGCCGAGCTCGACAAGGCCAAGCAGCAGTACAACTCCGGCGATCTCATCGGCATGAGCGGCACCATGGCCGACATCCAGCTCAAGCAGCAGCAGGCCGACGCCGCCCACCAGCAGGCCGTTCAGGTCCTGCAGAACCTCGACGGCACCTACCACGAGACCGCCAGCTCCCAGCCCACCTACGCGCCGCCGCCGCAGCTGGGGCAGGGGGACTCCACCTCCGTCTCCGGCTTCCACGGGACCAGCAGCACCAGCTTCACCGGCACGCCGACCATCGGCGGGACGACCACCGGGCCCGGCGGGACCAGCGGCAGCTTCGTCCCCGGCGGCGGCACCACCACCGCGCCCGGGGTGACGCCGCCCGGTGCGACTCCGCCGTCCTACGTGCCGCCCGGTGTCACCAGTGGCACCGGGACCTTCGGCGGCGGCAACACCAGCTTCCGCGGCGCGCCCGCGGCCGGTGGCTTCCCGCGGATGACCCCCGACGGCCTCGCCATGACCGGGACGCCCGGTGGCACCGGCACCTCCGGCGGCGGTGACATCACCCGAGGCAAAACCGGCGCGGGACGCGCCGGGAGCGGGTTCGCCGGGTCGCGCGTGTCCGGTGGTGGCTACACCGGTGGTCCGAAGGAAGGCGGCGAGGGCGCCAAGACCGGCGGCGGGAAGGCCCCCGGCGAGCGGCTCGAACGCGGGGCCACGGCCGCCGCGGCCGCGAAGGGCAAGGCCGGGGCCAACGGTGCCGCGGGCGCCGCCGGGGCCGGCAAGAAGAAGGAAGACGACAAAGAGCACAAGAACAAGTACGGGCTCGAGGAAGACGTCTTCGACCTCAAGCCGGAACGCGGGCCCGACGGCGAGAAGATCGTCAAGCCCATCATCGGGGAGTCGTAAGGGAAGACCCCTAAATCTCCCCTAGACGAAGGCCGCGCACCCCGGCCCCTGGCTAGATTGGGGTGCATGCGCTTCTTCATCGTCGACGCCTTCACCGACCAGGCCTTCGCCGGGAACTCCGCCGGCGTCGTCCTCCTGGACGAGCCCGCCGACGCGACCTGGATGCAGGCCGTCGCCGCCGAGATGAAGCACGCCGAGACCGCCTTCGTCGTCACCTCGCCGAGCGGCCCGAAGTCGCTCCGGTGGTTCACGCCCGCCGTCGAGGTCGCGCTGTGCGGGCACGCCACCGTCGCCGCCACGCACGTCCTCGGGGGCTCGCAGGTCTACACCACGAAAAGCGGCGAACTGCGCGCGCACGCGCAGGACGGCTGGGTCGAGCTGGACTTCCCGTCCGACCCGCCCTCGCCGACCGACGACGATCTGTCCGAAATCCTCCCCGGTGTCGAGATCGAGTACACCGGCCGCGGCGTCGAGAACCTCTTCGCCGTCCTGCCCGACGCCGAAACGGTGAGAACCCTCGAGCCCGACCTCGCCCGGCTCAAGACGACCTGGAAGGGCCGCCTGCTGGTGACGGCGAAGGGCGACGACTACGTCAGCCGCTTCTTCGCGCCGGGTGTCGGCATCGACGAGGACCCGGTCACCGGCTCGGCGCACTGCATCCTCTCGCCGTACTGGTCTGAGAAGCTGGGGCGCGACGAGCTCACGGGCCACCAGGTCTCGGCGCGCGGCGGGATCGTCCGCACCCGCCAGGACGGCGACCGCGTCCACCTCGCCGGCCAGGCCGTGACGGTCGTGAGCGGGGAGCTGCACGTCTGATGCGCACGCTGCTGAACCTCATCTGGCTCGTCCTGTGCGGCTTCTGGATGGCCCTCGGTTACCTGGTCGCGGGCATCATCTGCTGCATCCTGATCGTGACGATCCCGTTCGGGCTGGCGTCGTTCCGGATCGCGCACTACGCGCTCTGGCCGTTCGGCCGCACGGTGGTCGACCGCCGCGACGCGGGTGCGGCGTCCTGCCTGGGCAACGTCATCTGGTTCGTGTTCGCCGGGCTGTGGCTGGCGGTCGGGCACGTGCTGACGGGCATCGCCCTGTGCCTGACGATCATCGGCATCCCGCTGGGCGTGGCGAACTTCAAGATGATCCCGGTGTCCCTGATGCCGCTGGGCAAGGAGATCGTCGAGATCGCTTAACGCGCGCCGAGGATGGCGAGGGCGTACGCCGGGTCCGGGCTCTTGGTGAAGCCGAAGTCGCCGGTCCGGATCGTGGCGACCAACCGCTCGCGGTCGAGCAGCTCGCGCAGCCGCGGGACGCCACGCGAAGCCAACTGCCGCAGGACGTCGTCGCCGCACTGCTCCAGATCGGCTTCGCGCCGGACGAGCCACCAGGGCTCCGGGCCGTGCTGGGGCACGCCGGGCGTGGGGTGCAGGCGATCCCGCCAGAGTCCGTCGGCCTCACCAGGCCGCACACCGCTGCCCGGGCGGCCGGGCCGGTTCCACCACGGCTCCGGCACGACGGCCATGTTCACGACGAACCGCACGGCCGTCGCCGAGGTCATCGAGGAACTCTGCACGTTGACGATCGCGCAGTCGCCGGTCGGCGCGGTCAGCCGCCAGGTCGGCGCCGTTCCCGTGAACCCCTCGGCGCGCAACGCCGGGCCGATCCGGTCCCGCAGCATGGCGCGGAACTCGCCGATCAAGACTCCGGCTCGTACGGCAGCTCCACCACCAGGCAAGGCCCCCCGACGAACAGTCCCCCGTCCACGCCCAACGCCTTCCCGCCCGCGTACAGGAACGGCCCCTCGATCAGCGTCGGGTGGATTCCCAGCTGGTCCGCGATCACGCTGTGCCCGTGCACGATCCGGGACCCACCCAGCGCGTCCATCAGCTTCTGGGCGTTCTCCTCGCCGCCCGGGCCGCGGAACGCGTAGCGCGTCGTCATGCGGCGCCAGACGTCCCACCAGGCCTCGATGTCCGAGCCCGTCAGGATCTCCGTTGCCGTTTCGTTGATCTCCGAAACCGACGTGCCCCAGTCGAGGTACTCCAGGGTGTCCGAGTGCAGCAGGAGGTGGTCCGCCGCCACCGCCGCCAGCGGACGCGCCGACAACCACTCGATGTGCTCCGGCGTCAGGCGGTCCTGGTCCGACAGCAGGCCGCCGTTGATCTCCCAGCTGCGGGCGAAGCTGCGGGGGCCGAAGTCGGACGGCACCTGCTCGTCGCCGAAGTGGTACATGCCCAGCGCCAGGATCTCGTGGTTGCCCAGCAGCGTCTGGACCTGGCCACCGGCCTCGGCCGCCTGCTCCTCGAGCCGCATGACCAGGTCGATCGCGCCGACGCCGTCCGGGCCGCGGTCGACGAAGTCCCCCAGGAACCACAGCTGGTCCTCGCCCCCGGACCAGGTGTCTTCGTCGTCCACCAACCCCTCGGCGCGCAGTGCTTCGGCCAGTTCGTCGCGGTGGCCGTGCACGTCGCCGACAACGTACGTGGAGTTGCTCATCCGGTGACGATAAGCCCTGCTGGCACCCGCGCCACCGTCAGCCTTCGCCGAACGGGTCGCCGGTTCGCCCGATCAGGTCGGCGATCGAGTCGAGCACCAGGGTGGGCCGATACGGATAGCGTTCGGCCGACTCCCGGGTGGATATGCCGGTGAGCACCAGGATGGTCTGCAGCCCGGCTTCGATGCCCGAATGCACGTCGGTGTCCATGCGGTCGCCGATCATCAGCGTCGACTCCGAGTGCGCGCCCAGCCGCCGCAACGCCGAGCGCATCATCAGCGGGTTCGGCTTGCCGACGTAGTACGGCGAACGCCCGGTGGCCTTCTCGATCAGCGCCGCGACGGACCCGGTGGCCGGCATCGAGCCCTCCAGGCTCGGCCCGGTCGCGTCGGGGTTGGTCGCGATGAACTTGGCGCCGCCTTCGATCAGCCGGATCGCGCGGGTGATCGCGCTGAAGCTGTACGTGCGCGTCTCGCCCAGCACGACGTAGTCCGGGTCACGCTCGGTCAGCACGTAGCCGACCTCGTGCAGCGCCGTCGTCAGGCCCGCTTCGCCGATGACGTACGCCGAGCCGTTCGGCCGCTGCGACGAGAGGAACTTCGCGGTCGCCAGCGCCGAGGTCCAGATCGACTCCTCCGGGATGTCGAGCCCGGTGCGCTCCAGCCGGGCCCGCAGGTCACGCGGGGTGTAGATCGAGTTGTTGGTCAGCACCAGGAAGTCGATGCCGTTGGCCTTCAGCTCGGCGAGGAACTCGTCGGCCCCGGGGACGAGGTGCTCTTCCTTGACCAGGACGCCGTCCATGTCGGAGAGATACGTCCACCGGCGTTCGTTCATGCGCGGAACCTATCACGCGCGCGAGGCACCTGCGGCCCACGCCGAAAAACGCTACAGTGGGAATTGCCGGTATCGCGAGGGGAGTCGCGCGCCGGCCACCGAGGGGGTTCGGGGGAATACTTTTCGACGTCGTCGGCGCGTGCCGCCGTGGCGCAATTCTTCCTGCCCCCGTCCGCGAAGGGGGAGAACCGAATGACCGAAATCATCGAGCGTCCGGCCGCCGCCGGGCCGATCACCGGGCCGAACTGGGGACTCACCAAGTTCCTCGACCCACTACCGGTTCCGCCGGTGTTCCGGTCCCGCGGCCGGGAAATGATCACCATTCCGATGGTGGCGAAGCAGCAGCGGCTGCACTCACAATTGCCGCCGAGTACATTGTGGACGTATGCTGGACATTTCCCGGGTCCGACGATCGAAGTGCGCAGCGGCAAACAACTGCGGATTTCGTGGTCGAACGAAATCGACGGCGAGTTCCCGCTGGTCGCCGTTCAGGGGCCGGTGACGGACGCGCCGACGAGCCGCCCGGGCAGCGAGCTGGCCAAGCCGGGCTACTCGGTCGTCGAGGGCGTCGCCGACCTGCCGGCGTGGACGGTCGTCCACCTGCACGGCGCGCGCACCAACGCGGGCAACGACGGCTGGGCGCACAACGCGGGTCTCAAGGGCACGTCGCAGCTGACCGAGTACCAGAACCGCCAGCCGGCGATGCCGCTCTGGTACCACGACCACGCGATGGCGATCACGCGCTTCAACGTCCACACGGGCCTGGCCGGGATGTACCTGGTCCGCGACGACGAGGAGGACGCGCTCGCCCTGCCGCACGGCGACCGCGAAATCCCGCTCATCATCACCGACCGCAACCTCGACACCGACGCGACCGGCGCGCTCACCGGGCAGCTGCTGTTCAAGTTCCCGTACGTCCCGAACGGCCCGATGATCCCGTTCTCCGGCCCGTTCAACCTGGTCAACGGCGTGATCTGGCCGCACCTGGACGTCGACGCGAAGTGGTACCGCTTCCGGCTGCTCAACGCGGCCAACTCGCGGTTCTACACGCTCAACCTGGTCGACGAGGACAACAACCCGGTCAACGACGCGGTCCGCCTGATCGGCACCGACGGCGGCCTGCTGCCGGTGCCGGCCGAGCTGCCGCGCGCGGGTCTGACCGTCGCCCCGGCCGAGCGGTTCGACGTACTGATCGACTTCAGCCGCTTCAAGGGGCAGAAGCTCAAGCTGCGCAACGCGGACCCGCGCCTCGGCGGTGTCGAGCCGGACCTCATGGAGTTCCGGGTGGACGGCCGCGCGAAGCACGACTCGTTCACGCTGCCCGAAAAGGTCTCGACGTCCTATGTCCGGCTGCAGCACGGTTCGACGCTGCCGGAGGACCACGACCACGTGTGGATCGCGCTGCTGCTGAACTCCGACGGCCACCCGGAGATGTGGGACCTCGAGCAGGTCGACGCCGATCCGGGCGGCGCCGGGATCATCCAGCTGCAGGACCCGGCCGGCGGGCTGAAGACGTTCCGGATGATCGGGCGGCTCTTCGACGACACCACCGGCATCTTCATCGACCACGACCGGTGGGCGGTGTGGAACATCGTGCACGTCGCGAACGGCGGCCCGGCGCACCCGATCCACATTCACCTGACGGAGTTCCAGGCGCTCTTCCGGCGGGCGTTCACCACGACGTTCGACCAGGCCACCGAGCGGACGACGAAGCCGATCGACGGCTTCACCGACGTCCCGCTGGAGAAGTACGAGGAGGGCTGGAAGGACACGATCATCGTGAACCCCGGCCAGTGGGTGAGCGTGGCCGGGCAGTTCGGCGGTGGCACGGGCGAGTTCATGTACCACTGCCACATCCTCGACCACGAGGACGAGGGCATGATGCGGCCGTTCGTGGTGCACCCGCCGGAGGTGGCGAAGTTCCACGTCCACCCGGGCGGCGGCCACCACCACGAGGGCTGAGCACCCTGCCGCAACTCGGTCGTGAGTGTTTAGGGCGGTTCTAACCGCCCTAAACACTCACGACAAGCCGCGGGAGACTCAGGGGGCCGCGGCCGGGTGCACAGTCACGGTTGCGGCCTTCACCGACAGCGTCACCGCCGAGCCGGGCTCCAGCGCGAGCTCGGCCACCGCGGCCGGGGTCAGGTCGGCCGTCAGGCCGTGGGCCCAGCCCTCGGCTTCGGCGCGGACGCGGATCACCGGCCCGTGCGGCTCCAGGGCCGCGACGACGGCCTCGGCCGTGTTGCGCGGGCTGCCGCGGTGGTCGCCGTCGTGCGGGTAGACCGCGACCGCGTTCGGCGGGAACACCGCCACCGCGGGCTCCCCCACGACCACGTCCGCCGCGGGCAGACCGGCGATCACCTCGCCCGAGGCGGTCCGAAGGCCGTCGGAGAGCGCCGTGCCCGCCACCAGGTTGAGGCCGGCGATCCGCGCGGTGAACGCCGTCCGCGGCGCGGAAAGCACTTCGCGGGTCGGGCCGCGTTCGACGATGCGGCCGCCGTTCATCACCGCGACGTGGTCCGCCAGCGCGAGCGCGTCCAGGGGGTCGTGCGTGACGAGCACGGTCGTCGGCCCGGTCTTCAGCACGCGCCGCAGCAGGCCGCGGATCGCCGGCGCGGCGTCGACGTCGAGCGCGGCGAACGGCTCGTCGAGCAGCAGCAGGTCCGGTTCCGCGGCCAGCGCCCGCGCGATCGCGACGCGCTGGGCCTGGCCGCCGGACAGCTGCCCGGGCCGCCGGTCCGCCAGCGCGACGGCGTCCACTTCGGCCAGCCAGTAGAAGGCGCGTTCCCGCGCCACCCGGCGGCCGGCGCCGGTCGAGCGCGGCGAGAACGCGACGTTGTCCGCCGCGGACAGGTGCGGGAAGAGCAGTGCGTCCTGGGAGAGCAGGCCGATCCCGCGCCGGTGTGGCGGCACGGCCGCCAGCGCGCGCCCGGCCACCGTGATCTCCGCCGACGCCGGCGTGATCAGCCCGGAGAGGCAGCCGAGCACCGTCGACTTGCCCGAGCCGTTCGGGCCGAGCAGCGCGAGCACCGTCCCGGTGGGCACGGCGAAGTCCACTTCGAGCTGGAACGACCCGCGCACGGCGGAGATCCGCGCGGTCAGGCTCACCGCAGGCCGCCTTCCCACGAGCGCGGCCGCGCGACGGCGATGACCAGGACCGCCACGACGATGAGCAGCAGCGAGAGCGCGACGGCGCTGTCGATGTCCACTTCGGCCTGGGTGTAGACCTCGAGCGGCAGCGTGCGCGTGACGTCTTCGAGGCTGCCGGCGAAGGTGATCGTCGCGCCGAACTCGCCGAGCGCGCGGGCGAAGCTGAGCACGACGCCGGAGCCGAGCGAAGGCAGCAGCAGCGGCAGGGTGACCCGCCGGAAGACGGTCCAGGGGCGCGCGCCGAGCGTCGCGGCGACCTGTTCGTAGCGGTCGCCGGAGCCGCGCAGCGCGCCTTCGAGGCTGACGACGAGGAACGGCATCGCGACGAACGTCTGCGCGATCACCACCGCCGTCGTGGTGAACGGCACGGACTCGCCGGTCAGCGTGGTGATCAGGATGCCGAGGAAGCCTTTACGGCCGAGCAGGTAGAGCAGCGCCAGGCCGCCGACGACCGGAGGCAGCACCAGCGGCAGCAGCACGATCGAGCGCAGCAGCCGCACCCCGCGGAACCGGGCGCGGGCGAGCACGACGGCCAGCGGCACCCCGAGCAGCACACAGGCCGAAGTGGACAGCGCGGCCGTGATCAGCGACAGCCGCAGCGCGTGCCACGACGACGGCGTGACGATCAGCGACGGCAGCCGCGTCAGGTCCGAACGCACCAGCAGCCCGACGACCGGGAGGACGACGAGCGCCAGCGCGAAGGTGGCGGGGATGCCCAGGACCCACGGCACGCGCGAACGGCCGGCCGGGACGGATCCCGGCCGGCCGTTCGCGAGACGCTTACTGCGCAGGGCCGAACCCGACCTTGCTCAGCTCGGTCTTGCCCTCGTTGCCGAGGACGAACTCGTCGAACTCCTTGGCCAGCGCGGTCTGCCCGCCCTTGACCACGGCGATCGGGTAGTTGTTGATGGCGCCGCTCGCCTCGGGGAAGTCGACCTTGTCGACCTTGTCCGCGGCCGAGGTGGCGTCGGTGACGTAGACCAGGCCCGCGTCGGCGTCGCCGGTGGCGACCTTGTTCAGCACCTGCTTGACGTCCTGCTCTTCGCTCTTCGGCTTGAGCGTGACGCCGGTGGCGGTCTCGACCTTCTTGGTCGCCGAACCGCACGGCACCTGCGGGGCGCAGGTGACCACGGTCAGGCCGGCCTTGTTCAGGTCCGCGAAGGACTTGATGCCCTTTGGATTGCCCTTCGCGACCGCGATGGCGAGCTTGTTGGTGGCGAAGACGGTCGGCTGGCCGTCGATCACGCCGCCCTGGACCGCTTTGTCCATGTTGGCCTGGTCGGCCGAGGCGAAGACGTCGGCCTTCGCGCCGTTGGTCAGCTGCTGGACCAGGCCGGACGAGCCCGCGAAGCTGAACTTCACGGTGACGCCGGGGTGCGCGGCTTCGAACTCCTTGCCGAGCGCGGTGAACGACTCGGTGAGGGACGCGGCGGCGAACACGGTGAGCGTGCCGGTGCCGGCGTCGCCACTGCCCTTCGGCGCGGGAGCGCTGGCCGACGAGCCGCCGGTCTGCGTGCTGGGCTGGTCCGAACTGCTGCACGCGCCGGCGAACAGGGCGACGGCCGCCACAGCGAGAGCAAGCTTCTTCATCGACTTCCTTCCGGTGTCTCCACCACGACGGTGGTCGCCTTGACCACCGCGACCGCGAGCACCCCCGGGCGCAGGCCCAGCTCGCGAACGGCTTCCGTACTCATCAGGGACACCACCCGGTGTGCCCCGCACTGCATCTCCACCTGCGCCATCACCTTGTCGGCGACGACCTCGGTGACCAGCCCGACGAACCTGTTGCGGGCGGAGCGGCCGACGGCCGAGGGGTCCTCCGGGCCGGAGGCCTGCGCCCGGGCGAAGCCCGCCAGCTGCGCGCCGTCGACGACCTTGCGGCCGGCGGCGTCGTCGGTGGCGGTCAGCTGCCCCGCGCGCACCCACCGCCGGACGGTGTCGTCACTGACTCCGAGCAGGCGGGCGGCCTCGGACAACCGAAATTGCGGCATGCCGCAGACATTATCTCCGCAGTTGAGGAAAAGCTACGCGGGGCGCGAATTGTGCATGATCTCGGCACGCAGCTGTTCGAGCATGACATTCTGATAACGCTCGATGGCTTTTCGCTCGACCGGGGAGAACTGCGCCAACGTGTCACGCAGGGCGTCGAAGGCCGACTCGAAGAGCGGGGCGAAGCGTTGCGCGGCCCCCGGCACGACCTCGACGAGCACCTTGCGCCGGTCCTCCGGATCGCGGACCCGGCGCGCGAGCCCGACCTTCTCGAGCCGGTCTATGACGCCGGTCACCGCGCCCGTGGACAGGCTCGTCAGCTCGGCGATCCGCCCAGCGGTCAACGGTCCGCCCGATTGGATGACCAGGTCGAACGTCTTGTGGTCGGTGCCGGACAGACCCATCCGCTCGGCGATCCGCGCGTGCCGGAGGACGGTCAGCGTGCTGCTCGCGCGACCCAATTCCGCGAAGCGGAAGAGCTCCTCTTCGGGGACCGGGTAAGTCTTTTCCGTCACAGTCCCTGCTCCCGGCACGATAGTTCGGCTACTGAACCACTCACTCCGCAAAGTATCCTAGCGAGTCGCTCACTTCGCGCGTTCCAGAGCTACTCTGGGCGTAATGACGGCAGTGGATCTCGGGTTTCCTCGCGTCCCCGGTACACGAGGGTCATCTCGCGTGCCCAGGCCCGAGAACCCCGCACTCATCGACACCTTCGGCCGGGTGGCCACCGATCTGCGGGTTTCCCTGACGGATCGGTGCAATCTCCGTTGTACGTACTGCATGCCCGCGGAAGGCCTCGACTGGATGCCGGGCGAGCAGGTCCTGAGCGACGACGAGCTGGTCCGGCTGGTGCGGATCGCCGTCGAGCGGCTCGGCGTCACCGACATCCGGCTCACCGGCGGCGAACCGCTGCTGCGGGCCGGGCTCGAGGAGATCGTCGCGCGGATCACGGCGCTGTCGCCGCGGCCCAAGCTGTCCATGACCACCAACGGGATCGGGCTGGCCCGCCGGGCCGCCGGGCTCGCCGAAGCCGGGTTGAACCGGATCAACGTCTCGCTCGACACGATCGACCCCGAGACGTTCGTCAAGATCACCCGCCGCGACCGGCTCTCGCACGTGCTCGCCGGCCTGGCCGCCGCGCGGGACGCCGGGATGGCGCCGGTGAAGGTCAACGCGGTGCTGATGCGGGGCGTCAACGAGGCCGAAGCCGTGCCGCTGTTGAAGTTCTGCCTGGCCGAGGGCTACCACCTGCGGTTCATCGAGCAGATGCCGCTCGACGCCCAGCACGGCTGGAACCGCGGCGAGATGATCACCGCGGCGGAGATCCTCGCGAAGCTGGAAGCGTCGTTCGAGCTGACGCCGTTCCCGGCGGCCCGGGGCGGCGCGCCGGCGGAGCGCTGGCTGGTCGACGGCGGACCGGGCGACGTCGGCGTGATCGCGTCGGTGACCCGGCCGTTCTGCGCGGCGTGCGAGCGGACGCGCCTGACCGCCGACGGCGCGGTGCGCTCCTGCCTCTTCAGTAACGACGAGACGGATCTGCGCTCCCTCGCGCGCGCGGGCGCGCGCGATGAAGAGATTGCCGACGCCTGGCGCGCGACGATGTGGGGCAAGCTCGCGGGACACGAGATCAACGACGCCGGGTTCGCGCAGCCGATCCGGCCGATGAGCGCGATCGGCGGCTGAGATGACCACTTTGACCATCGTGGTGCGCTACTTCGCCGCGGCGCGGGCCGCGGCGGGCGCGGAGGAAGAGAAGGTGCAGCTGCCGGCGGGCGCCCGCGTGTCGGACGCGGTCGCCGAGCTGCGGCAGCTCCACCCCGAGGGCCTGCCCCGCATCCTGGACGCGGTCAGCTACCTGCTGGACGGCATCGCGGTGCGGGACCTGACCCGCCCGCTGACCGACGGCGCGGAGCTGGACGTCCTGCCGCCCTTCGCGGGCGGCTGACCCCACCCACGCCGTGCTCCTGAGGCCGACACGCGTGATCAGGGGGTCGACACGCGTGATTGAGGGGTCGACACGGCTTCGACCGCCTCATGTGCGGGTGTCGACCCTCCGATCACGCGTGTCGACCCTTCAGACACGCGAGCCGACCCTTCCGACACGCGAGCCGACCTGCTGATCACGCCTGCCGCCCGTCCTCGGGCGCGGGTTCGTCCTCTCTATAGGCGGGCGACCGCTCGCGTGTCGCCGCCGACCGCTCGGCGAACCTCCTTGCCGCCGCTCGGCGTGGCGCGTCATCAATTCCGGCTGTTCGCGGCAAGCTGACGGCGGTCCGCCACCACCCTTCCGGTGACACGTTTCGCCTGGTCCGTCGCGGTGCGTGGCCCCCACCGGGTAGCCGTACGAACCCACACGGTGGCGGCAGTGGTCACAAACCCCACGAAGAGGTGGGACTGGTGTGACTCAAGGGGCACATGAGGCACTCTTGTCAAGTCTGGCGCTGTCCCGCCGGCAGTCATAAGATGCGCGCTTCAATCGCCGACCGGGCGTCGCGAATGGGCCATTCGCTACGCAAAACACGTGATGCAAGCCTCACGATCCGTGTTTTATCTCGGCTAGGAAACGGGCAGATAACGGCCCGCTGACCTGCGAAAACTGGCGTATCGACAGGGGTTGCGTGCTGTTACTGTGACGTAGGTCACGCCCCGAATAATTTCCGATCACGGCTCTCGTTACGTACCGTCGCTTTTCGGTTGGCCCCGACCAACCAGCACGACCGGGAATCCGTAGCGCCTAGCCCTGTCCGACGGATCCCGGACCCATACCCCGAGCGAAAGCATTTCCGGACAGGGACGAGGGGACGACGAAGACGCGCCGTGCGTCGGACTCGTCTGCCGGTCTGAGACGGCCGGCGCCAGGACCCCGATCCTGACCCTCAACACAGGTTCGTAGGCGCTGGGAAACCGAGAAGCATTCAAATGTCTTACCGAGGCAAGCACCGCAAGATGTCCGCTGCCACCCGCACCGTCGCTCGCGTCGCCATCGCGGGCATTGCGGTCGGCGCGCCCCTCGCTATCGCCGCGACCCCCGCGTCGGCGACCAACTGGGACGCCATCGCGCAGTGTGAGAGCAGCGGCAACTGGAACACCAACACCGGCAACGGCTACTACGGCGGCCTGCAGTTCTCGCAGAGCACGTGGAAGGCCTACGGCGGCACCGGCAGTGCGTCGGGCGCGTCCCGCGAGCAGCAGATCGCCGTGGCCGAGCGCGTCCTGCAGGGCCAGGGCATCGGCGCCTGGCCGGTCTGTGGCAAGAAGGGCGGCGGCGGTTCGTCGGCCCCCAAGGCCACCCACAAGACCACCACCAAGCAGTCGACGCCGAAGAAGACCACGACCGCCCCGAAGAAGGCGGCGGCCCCGGCGGCGACCGGCGTGGCCAGCTCCAACCCGGCCGGTGACTACACCGTCGTGGCGGGCGACACCCTGTCGAAGATCGCCAAGCAGTTCAACGTCCAGGGCGGCTACCAGAAGCTGCAGGACCTGAACGCGAAGTACATCCCGAACGCGGACATGATCCTCGTCGGCCAGAAGATCGCCACCAAGTGACGATCGCGCAGTGATGCGCAGGTCCGGCCTCGAGCCGTGACACACGAGCCCTCCACCGCCAATCCCCCGGGCGGTGGAGGGCTCGCGCATGTGCCGGGTGCTCCGGAGCGCTCAGCGCTCGCGGATGCGTGCCGCCTCGGCGAGCTGCATCCGCTCACCCTTGCGCAGGAACTCGATCACGAACTCCAGCTGCCCCGCTGTGTACTCTTCCAGCAGCGCCCGTCCGGCGCGCTCGATCGGCGTGTAGATCTCCGCCAGCAGCTCCGCCGCGGCCGGAGTCAGCTCCACCACCGCCTTACGACGGTCGTGGGCGTCCGTGCGGCGGGTCAGGTGCCCCGCATGCGTCAGGCGCTGGATCGCCGTTGTCGTGGCCGCCGGGCTCAGGTGCGCCTCGGTGGCCAGGCGGCCGGCCGTCAGCGTGCCCGCCGCCGCGACCAGGCCGATGATCCGCAGGTCCGTGCGGTTCACCCCGAACGCCGCGGCCGCCGCTTCGTCCACCACGTCGTTCGCGGCGCCGAAGTCCGCCGCCGCGTGGGTCGCGTCCGTGACCAGAGATTGCTTCGACACTCGAAAGAGTCTACCTTGGCGGGCAACTCCTTCGATCGTCGAAAGGTTTGGCCGCCGTGGTGACCTCCCTGCCCCGCTGGCTCCGTCCCGCCAACCGGCTCGTCCGCCTGCTGACGCGCCTGGGCCTGCGCCTGGGCACGATCCACGTCCTGACCGTCCCCGGCCGCCGCACCGGCGCGCCGCGCCCCACGCCGGTCTCTCCGCTCACCGTCGACGGCCGGCGCTACGTCATCGCCGGCGTCCCGCGGGGCGACTGGGCGCGCAACGTCCGCGCCGCCGGCCGCGGCGAGCTCGCCCACGGCCGCCGCACTCAGGCCGTGACGCTCGACGAAGTCACCGATCCGGACGTCCGCCGCGACGTCATGCGGGCCTTCCCGCGCGAGGTGCCGCACGGGGTGCCGATGTTCGTCCGGCTCGGGCTGGTCGACGGCGCCGATCCGGCCGCGTTCGCCGCGGCCGCGGACCAGGTCGCCGTCTTCCGGATCACGGCGAGTTGACCCACTCGTCGGTGCCGTCGGTGAAGTGCTGGTGCTTCCAGACCGGCAGCCGCGCCTTGACCTCGTCGACGAGGTCCGAGCAGGCCGAGAACGCCTGGCCGCGGTGCTCGGCCGCGACGGCGCACGCCAGCGCGACGTCCCCGATCGTCAGGTGCCCGACGCGGTGGCTCACGGCCACCGCCCGCACGCCGACCCAGCGGGCCGACAGCTCCGCCACCACGTCGGCGATCACGTCACCCGCGCTCGGGTGGCCTTCGTAGGTCAGGTCGCGCACGCCCCTGCCGCCGTCGTGGTCGCGGACGACCCCGGCGAACGTCACGACCGCGCCCGCGGCGTCGTCTTCGACCAGCCGCGCGTGCTCCTCGACCGAGAGCGTCTCCTCGGTCACCAGCGCCCGCGCGACACGCACTTCGGGCGCCTGCGTCGCGGACCGCGGGTGGTCCCCGCCGGCCAGCTGGTCGACCGCGTGGTCGAGGATGCCGTCGAGGACGCCCAGGCCGTCCTTCACGCCGCCGCTGGAGCCCGGGAGGTTGACGACGAGGGTCCGCCCCGCCACGCCCGCGAGACCGCGCGAGAGCACCGCTGTGGGCACCTTCGGCAGCCCGGCGGCGCGGATCGCGTCGGCGACGCCCGGCAGCTCGTGGTCGAGGACCGCGCGCGTGACGTCCGGGGTGCGGTCGGTCGGCGAGATCCCGGTGCCGCCGGTGGTGAGCACGACGGCCACCTCGTCGGCGAGCGCGGCCCGCAGCGCGACGCCCACGGGATCGCCGTCCTCGACGACGACCGGCGCCGGCACGTCGTACCCCCGCCCGGCCAGCCAGGCGACGATCACCGGGCCGGTCTTGTCCTCGTAGACGCCCTTCGCGGCGCGGTTGGACGCCACGATCACGCGTGCGCTGCGCTTCACGGCCGCTCCCAGGTCCCGGTCTTGCCGCCGTCCTTGCGGAGCAGGCGGACGTCGTCCAGCGTGGCCGCCGGGTCGACGGCCTTGATCATGTCGTGCAGGGTCAGCCCGGCCACGGCGACGGCGGTCAGCGCCTCCATCTCGACGCCGGTGACGTCGGTGGTCTTCGCGGTCGCGCGAATGCCGACCTCGGCGTCGCCGAGGGTGAACTCGACCTTGACCCCGGACAGCGCGATCTGGTGGCACAGCGGGATCAGCTCGGGCACGCGCTTGGCGCCCATGATCCCGGCGATCCGGGCGGTGGCCAGGGCGTCACCCTTGGGGAGGCCGTCGGTGGCCAGCAGCCGGAGCACCTCGGCGGTGGTCCGCACGGTGCCGGCCGCGAGCGCGGTGCGCGCGGTGGCGGTCTTGCCGGAGACATCGACCATCCGGGCGGCGCCGGTTTCGTCGACGTGGCTGAGTTCACTCACACGCCGAGGCTACTTCCGGAGCCGCCGGCGGGTGTCGGCAGTCCGGGGGTGCCGAACCTCGACGATGGTCGCGGTTCCGGCGACCGGCGGTCGTTCGTGCATGGTGATCGAGTCCCCGGGGGTGAGGTGGCGCCAGTTCGGGGGTGTGAGCGGGGCGAGCCGGACGGAACCTCGGCCGCCGGGCTCGATCTCGGGAGCGGACTCGACCCAGATCTTCGCGATGTGCAAGACCCCGGGCCCGCCGAAGGCCCACATCGGCCGCAGAACCCCTTCGCCCGGAATCGGCAGGAGACGGCCGCCTGCTTCGGGGGCGACCAGCTGGAGGTCGGCTCTGATGATGCCGTGGCGGGTTTCCCATCCTCGCCACTGGCACCAGGCGGTCCTGCGGGCGAGGAACATTTGGTTGGCGGCCTCGGCGAGGAGGTTCCAGTATTCGACGGTCTGCCACTCGATGCCGTCGAAGTCCTCGAGAATGCTGAGTGCGACTTCCCATTCGTCTTCGCGGAGGTAGTCGTGGACGTCGGCGGCGGTGAGACCAGCGTCGCTTCTGGCGTCGTCCGGGATCAGGTCGGTGGCGCGCCGGAGAAGTTCGGTGGTTTCCATGGGCTGATTCTCGTGGCTGGACCGCCGCGGCGGCGGCCCCTCGTTGAACGCGGCTCAGAACAACCGAACCGGCAACACCTCCGCCGCCACTGCCGCTGCCGCCGGGGCCTGGTCAGCCGGCTCCGCCGCGCAAGCCAAATCCCTCGCCGGCCGTACCCCCGTCACCAGGAACGCCGTCGTCGTGTTGTTCGCGCAGCCGTTGGCTCCGAACACATATGCGCCATGGCCGCCCTGGTCCGCCGTCACCAAACGGGCCCGGTCACCGAACGCCCGGCGCAGTGAAAGCGCCCCCTTCAGCGGCGTCGCCGGGTCGCGGAGGTTCTGGACCATCAACACGTCCGAAGGGCCTCGGTCGCCGATGCGGACCTGGGGCTCCGCCGGCTCCGACGGCCAGAACGCACACGGCCAGATGTTCGCCGCCGCCGGGCCGAACATCGGGTGGCGGAAACGGTCTACTGCCACGTTTTGCTGGTACGTCCGCACCGATTCCGGCCAGTTCACGTCTCCGCACACCACGTACAGCTGGCTTGACAGCAAGTTCTCCAGGTCCGGGACCGAGCCGCCCGGCGGCGGCCCGATCGGCGCCCCGGTGTCGAGTGCGTGCCACGCCGATGCCAGGTACGGCAGCGTCGCGTTGTAGTAGAACATCCCGAACGTGATCTGGCGGAACAGCTTTCCGTCGACGCCCTGGGAGTTCGGCCGGGCGTCGAGCCGGCGGGCCAGGTCGAAGTACTTCGCCCGCACCGCGGCCGGGGTCGCACCCAAGTCGTACTCCGGGTGCGCGACCGCGAACGCCGCGAAGTCCGGGAAGCGGTCGTCGAATCCCTGGGCCAGCAACCGCGATCCCGTGACGTCGAGGCCGCCCGGGGCCAGGTTGCTGTCCAGCACGATCCGGTCGCTGCGCCACGGGAACAGCGTCGTGTACACCGCGCCGAGGTACGTGCCGTAGGAAACCCCGTAGTACGACAGCTTCGGCTCGCCCAGCGCCGCGCGGATCCGGTCCATGTCGCGGGCCGTGTTCGCCGTGGTGATGTACGGCAGCATCGACGCCGTCCGCGACGCGCCGCACTGGCGCGCAACACCTTTCGCGTACTCGGCCTGGGCCGTGACGTCCGCCGGGCCGAGTGCGTACGGCGGGACGTTGCTGCGCAGCTGCGCCGGCATCAGGCCGCACGTCACCGGTGTGCTGTGGCCGACGCCGCGCGGGTCGAACCCGATCACGTCGTAGGTTTCCAGCACGCTCTGCGGCCACCCGAGCAGCTTCAGCTGCCCCGGCAGGTCCAGGCCCGGGCCGCCGGGGCCACCCGGGTTCGTCAGCAGGATCCCGCGCCGCGCCGCGGGGTTGGTGCTCTTCCGGCGCGAGACGGCGACCTCGATCTGCCGCCCGTCCGGTTTCCGGTAGTCCAGCGGGACCTCGAGCGTCGTGCACTCCAGGCCCGGCGCCACCACGTCCGCCGGGCACGCGCCCCACTCCGGCCCGCCCGGCGCCGCCTGCGCCACCCCGGGCACCACGCACGCCACCGCGGCCATCGCCGCGACCAGCAAGGTCCTGAACATTCGGCTCCCCCCAAACGTCTCGGGGACCAGCCTAGGACGGCGATGGACCCCGGTCGTCCATCGAAAGAACGATTCCGGGGTCCGCCGAACCGACGACTCAGCGCTCGGCGCGCACGGCCTTCCGCACAGCCTCGGCCACTGCCGGCGCCACCGCGCTGTCGAACACGCTGGGCACGATGAACGACGCGTTGAGCTTGCCGTTGTCCACCACGTCCGCGATCGCGTCGGCCGCCGCGAGCAGCATGGTGTCGTCGATGTTGTGCGCGTTCGCGTCCAGCAGGCCGCGGAAGACGCCCGGGAACGCCAGCACGTTGTTGATCTGGTTCGGGAAGTCGCTGCGGCCGGTCGCGACGACGGCCGCGTGCTTCTGCGCCTCCAGCGGGTCGATCTCCGGGTCCGGGTTGGCCAGCGCGAAGACCACCGCGTCGGACTTCATCGTCGCCACCTGCTCGGCGCCGAACAGGTTGGGCGCCGAGACGCCGATGAACACGTCCGCACCGGACAGGGCCTTGTGCAAGGTGCCACTGACCTGCTGCTTGTTGGTGTGCGACGCGATCCACGTCAGGTTGTCGTCGAGGTTGCCGCGCGCGGAGTGCACGATGCCGTCGATGTCCGCGGCGACGATGTCGCCCGGGTTCTTGCGCAGCAGCAGCCGGATGATCGCCGAGCCGGCCGCGCCGACGCCGCTGACCACGATCTTGCAGTCCTCGATGTTCTTCCCGACCACGCGCAGGGCGTTGCGCAGCGCGGCGACGACGACGATCGCGGTGCCGTGCTGGTCGTCGTGGAACACCGGGATGTCGAGCTGCTCGCGAAGCCGCTTCTCGATCTCGAAGCAGCGCGGCGCGGCGATGTCCTCGAGGTTGATGCCCGCGTACACCGGCGCCAGCGCCTTCGCGATCAGGATGATCTCTTCGGTGTCCTGGGTGTCCAGGCAGACCGGCCACGCGTCGACGTCGGCGAACTTCTTGAACAGCGCCGCCTTGCCCTCCATCACCGGCAGCGCGGCGGCCGGGCCGATGTTGCCGAGGCCGAGCACCGCGGAGCCGTCGGTGAGCACCGCGACGGTGTTGCGCTTGATGGTCAGCCGGCGCGCGTCCTCGGGGTTGTTCGCGATCGCCTGGCAGACGCGCGCGACACCCGGGGTGTAGGCGCGGGAGAGGTCGTCACGGTTGCGGAGCGCGACCTTGGGGGTGACCTCGATCTTGCCGCCGAGGTGGATCAGGAACGTCCGGTCGGAGACCTTGCGGACCTTGACGCCGGGCAGCGAGTCCAGCGTCTGGGTGATGTCGTTCGCGTGGTTCTCCGACAGCGCGTTGGCGCTGATGTCGACCACGATCGAGTCGGAGTGGGACTCGACGACGTCGAACGCGGTCAGGACGCCGCCGACGCGCCCGACCGCGGTGGTGAGGTCACCGGCCGCGCTGGACGAGGCCGGGGCCTCGACCCGGACGGTGATCGAGTATCCGGGACCGGGAACCGGCATGGCACTTACCCCCGCATGGGAAAGGTCGGGCAGGACGGGTGCGAACCTACTCCCGTGATGGCCCTCACGAGGCCCCGATACCGGTACTGACCAGTAACTTCAGGGGCGCGTGTTGATCTCGATCTCGGGGTGCACGTAGGGCACCGAGTCGAGCGGGAAGGTCAGGTCGCCGAACGGCGACAGCGCGCCCTGGCGGTCGGACGCGAGCTCGGTCACGGGGTGCTCGCCCGCCTCGCCCGGCCAGGTCGGGTCGACGCCCTTGTGCTTCTTCTCACCCTTGGCCACAACGTCCTCCACAGCCGTGATCGGTCGTACGGGGAACAGTCTGCCTGAGCCCGGGCGGCGCGGCGCAACCGCCCGGTATCCTGGCCTTCTATGCCCGCGACCTCTTTGGCGGACTGGCTGCGCGCGGAGTCCGACGGCGCACTCACCGAGTTGCTCCGCACGCGGCGCGACCTGTCCACGCCCCCGCCCTCCGACAGCACGGTGCTGGCCACCCGGGCCGGCACGCCGGGCTCGGTCGCGCGCGCCTGCGAAGACCTCGACTCCTTCACCCTCGCCGTGCTCGAGGCGTGCCTGCTGGCGGGCGCGGACCGCGATCCGGCGCCGGTCGAGGACGTCGCGAAGCTCGTCGGCGCCGACATCGCCACCCCGCTGGCCCGCCTGCGCGCCCGCGCGCTCGCCTGGGGCCCGGACGACGCCCTGCGCGTGCCGCCCGCGGTCCGCGAGGCGCTCGGGCCGTTCCCGGCCGGGCTGGGCGCGTCGTCCCCGGCGCTCGCCGGCGAGGACCTCGAAGCCCGGCTGGCCGAGCTGAGCGAAGACGAACGCGCCGTGCTGACCGCCCTCGCCGCCGGCCCGCCGATCGGCCGCACCCGCGACGCCGGCGTCGAGCAGACCCTCGAAAGGGCCGGGACGCCGGTGCAGAAGCTGCTCGCCCGCGGGCTGCTGCTGCGCCGCGACGACCAGACCGTCGAGCTGCCGCGCGAGCTGGGCATCGCCGTGCGCGGCGGTGTCTTCGCGCCGGGCGCGCTCACCGAGCCCGAGCTGCCCGTCCATCCCCACCAGACGTCCACCTCGGACGCGGCGGCGGCCGGTGAGGCGATGGAGTTCCTGCGCCACACGGAAGCTCTGCTGCGCGCGTGGTCGGCCGCGCCGCCGCCGGTGCTCAAGTCCGGTGGCCTCGGCGTGCGCGAGCTGAAGAAGCTCGCCAAGGACCTGGAGATCGACGAGACGCAGGCGGTGCTGCTGGCCGAGCTGGCCGTCGGCGCCGGGCTGGTCGCCGACAGCGAGACGACCGCGCCCGAGTGGGTGCCGACGACGCTGACCGACTCGTGGCTCGCGTCGCCGACCGCGCAGCGCTGGATGACGCTCGCCCAGGCGTGGCTGGAGCTGCCCCGGCTGCCGGGGATGGCCGGCGGCCGCGACGCCAAGGACAAGCCGATCGCGCCGCTGTCGGAGGAGCTTCGCCGCCCGCTGGCGCCGGTTTCGCGCCGTCGGGTGCTGGCCGCGCTGGCCGACCTGCCCGAGGGTGCCGGGGTGAAGAGCGTCGACGAGCTCGTCGCGGTGCTGGCCTGGCGGGCGCCCCGGCGCGGCGGGCGGCTGCGCGACGAGACGGTCCGCTGGACGATGGCCGAGGCGAGCGCGCTCGGGCTGGTCGGGCTCGGCGGCGTCACGACGGCGACGCGGGCGCTGCTGGCCGAAGACCGTCCGGGCGCGGTCGAGGCGATCCTGGACGCGCTGCCCGCGCCGGTGGACCACGTGCTGCTGCAGGCCGACCTGACGGTCGTCGCGCCGGGTCCGCTGGAGCCGGAGCTGGCGGCGGAGATGGCCGCGGTCGCCGACGTCGAGTCGGCCGGGCACGCGACGGTCTACCGGATCACCGAGGCCTCGGTCCGGCGGGCGCTGGACACCGGGCGCACGGCCGACGAGCTGCACGCGCTGTTCAAGAAGAAGTCCGCGACCCCGGTCCCGCAGGGGCTGAGCTACCTGGTCGACGACGTCGCCCGCCGCCACGGCCGGCTGCGCGGCGGGGTCGCGGCGTCGTTCCTGCGCTGCGACGACGAGGCGTTGCTGACCGAGGTGCTGGCCCACCCGGTCGCCGCGGAGCACGACCTGCGGCTGATCGCGCCGACGGTCGTGATCAGCCCGGACCCGCTGCACGAGGTGCTGGCCGGGCTGCGCGCGGCCGGCTTCGCTCCGGCGGCCGAGGGCCCGGACGGCCGCGTGGTCGACATCCGCCCGGGTGGGCGCCGGCTGCCCGCGAAGGCCCGCGCGGCCCGCCGCGGCCCCGGTGAGCAGGCGGTGCTGACGCCGGACCAGGCCGAGCGGATCGTGTCCAACCTGCGAGCCGGTGACGCGGCTTCGGCGCGCCGACGGGGTTCGGCGGTCCGGGCGCCGGTCGGCGGCGGCGCGGACACGTCGGCGACGCTGGAGCTGCTGTCCCGGGCGACGCTGGAACGCCGTGAGGTGTGGATCGGGTTCGTCGACTCCCGCGGCACGGCCAGCCAGCGCGTGATCCGGCCCGTGCGGGTCGGCGGTGGGATCCTCGAAGGCGAGAACAACGAGCGGTACTCACTGCACCGCATCACCTCGGCCGCGCTGGTCGAGGACTAGAGCGCCCGCAGGCCCGCCAGGACGCGTTCCATGAACTCCCGCGACGACCGGTCGCCGAGGATCAGCTCCGTCTGGTGGATCAGCACCAGGCCGATGTCGGCCATGTCGCCCACCAGCACCTTCACCACGCCCAGCGGCAGGCGCAGGTGCGCGGCGATCTCGGCCACCGAGCGCGTGTCCAGGCACAGGTCGCAGATGCGGCGGTGCTCGACCGAGCGGACCCCGCGGTAGCGGCGGCCGTCGTCGGACGTCGAGACCAGGGCCTCCAGGGCCAGGTTGTGGTCGGAGCGGGTGCGGCCGCCCGTTCGCGTGTACGGCCGGACGCGGGAGCCCGCCGACGCCACCGGCGCCGGGCTCACCACCCGGGCCGGCTCGGCCCAGGCCGGCTCTTCCCACGGCTCCGGCTGGGGGACCCAGCGGGTCTCCGGGTCCGGCGGGGGCGTCCAGCCGGACTGCGGTTCGATCGGCGGAGCCCACGAAGGCGGAGGCGCCGCCTGGGGTCTGGACAGCGGCGGGCGCGCCGGCGGCCGGGGCGCCGGGGGCCGCGGCGGGGCCGGCTGACGCGCGCCGCGCGGCGGCGTCCAGGCCGGCTCCAGCGGCGGGGGCTCCGGCTCGTAGCGCTCCTCGTCTTGCCACTCCGGCTCGACGGGGTCGTAGCCGTCGGGTTCAGCCGGCGAAGACGACGACGGTCCCCACTCGCGGGTGTCCTCGTCGGTGTAGCCCTGCGGATCCGGCTTGGGCCGCGCGGGCTTGCGCTTCGGCATGATCATCGACAGCGTCGACATGTCGAACTTGCTGGGCGAATCGAAACCCTCGCGCTCGGTGCCGCGGTGCAGTGCGTCCCAGCCGCTGGAGTCCGGATCGTCGAATCCCGAAATCCTCATCGTGTCCTACCCACGCACGCCGCCCTGCAGCTGCGCGCGCAGCTCGGGGGTGATCTGCTGGCCGACCCGCTCGACGAGCAGGGTCATCTCGTACGCGACCGTGCCGATGTCGCACGTCGGCGCGGCCAGCACCGCCAGCGACGAGCCGTCCGAAACGGACATGAGGAACAAGTAGCCGCGCTCCATCTCCACCACGGTCTGGTTGACGCCGCCCGCTTCGAAACAGCGTGCGGCGCCGTGCGTCAGGCTGATCAGCCCGGACGCGACGGCCGAAAGCTGCTCGGCGCGCTCCTGGGGCAACCCTTCGGACGGCGCGAGCAGCAACCCGTCGGCGGACACCAGAACGGCGTGCGCGGCGCCGGGTACCCGGCGCACGAAATCCGTGATGAGCCAGCCGAATGTGCCCTGGCCGGATGCCGTCACTACTGCCCCTCCTTGCTCGTGCGGCGCCACGCGCCGCACACCGGAGTGGCCGGTCGACGACGCCACGATAAAGCGTATTCGCACCGCCGGTGGTGTCGAGTCCACCACCGGCAGGCCGCTGCGCACCCTACGTGTGCGCGCGAGCGCGCACCGCACCGACCTGCGCCGGTCCACGCGTTCGTGGGTCACCCGGTGAGGTGTGCCGGGCCCGGCCGCCGATCGGCGTCCGCGCAGGTCAGCGCCGGTCCGGCGGGGTCCGCCGAGCGACCCCGCGCCGGGCGCTGCCGCCCCTGACGGACGGGTAGCCGTCACGGACGGCCGACACGCTCCCCGAAGTGGGTGAAGCGCGCGGAGTTCACTCCAACGGCCGCATCCGGTTCGGGGCGTCATCCAGTTATCCCGCGCGCAACGCCGAATCGTGCGCGATCGCGTGCTGGACGACCGAGATCAGCACCTGCTTGGCGGAGTCGCGCTCACGCGCGTCGCACGCCATGATCGGGACCGACGGCGCGATGGTCAGCGCGTGCCGGACGTCCTCGATCTGGTGGTGCAGCAGCCGGTCGAAGCAGTTGATGGCCACGACGTAGGGCAGCTTCCGGTTCTCGAAGAAGTCGATCGAGGGGAACGCGTCGGCGAGCCGCCGCGTGTCCACCAGCACGACCGCCCCGATGGCGCCGACCGCGAGGTCGTCCCACATGAACCAGAACCGGTGCTGACCGGGGGTGCCGAAGACGTACAGCACCAGGTCCGAGTCCAGCGAGATGCGCCCGAAGTCCATCGCCACGGTGGTGGTGGTCTTGTTGGGCGTGGCCGAGGTGTCGTCGTGCCCGACGCTCGCCTCGGTCATCATGGCCTCGGTGGTCAGCGGGTCGATCTCGGAGATCGCCCCGACCAGCGTTGTCTTCCCCGAACCGAACCCGCCGGCGACCACGATCTTGGCCGACGAGGTCGGACCCGTCACCTGCGGCGCGTTCGCGTCGGAGTCAAATTCTCCGAAGCCCACTGAGCACCCTTTCCATGAACTCGATACTCGGGCGGTCGCCCACGGTCTGGCTGCTGGAGTGCACCAGCACCAGGCCGAGGCCCGCCACGTCACCAATCAACACCCGCACCACGCCGAGCGGCAGCCGCAGCAGCGCCGCCACCTCGGCCACCGACCGGGTGTCGAGGCACAGGTCGCAGATCGACCGGTGCTCGGGCACCCGGACCCGGTCGAGCATCCGGCCCTGCTCGCTGGTCGAGATCAACGCCTCGATGGCCAGGTCGAGCGTCGCCTTCGTCCGGCCGCGGGTCCGGAAGTACGGCCGGACCAGGCCCGAGGTCTCCATCTCCGTCGGCGCCGGCGCGTCGACGTATTCCTGGTGGGCCTGCTGCGGCAGCGCCGCGGCCAGCTCACCGGAGTCCGGGCCCGACGAGAAGTCGCGCTCGGTGCTGTACGCGGCGAAGTCGCGTGCGTCGTACAGCGGCCCGCTCGACCCGCCGAACAGCTCCGCGCCCGGACCGCCCAGCAGGCGGTCGCGGTACTCGCCGCTGCCGGGCTGGATCGGCCGGATCGGCTCCTGCCCGGCGTTGCTGTCGGTCAGCCAGTTCGGTGGTTCCCGGACGGGGTCGTTGTCGGACGCCTGCACCCGGCGCGTCCGCCATTCACGGTCGACCCGCTCCCGGAACGACTGCCAGTCCTCCCGGCCGTCGTCCGGCTGCTCGGACCACCCGCCGGAGAAGTCGTCACCGAGCCGGCCATCGCCCCTCAAGCGCCCGTCGTCCACGGCTCTCTCCTCGGTTCCCAGGTCCTCAGCGGCGGACGGCCGCGCCCTGCAGTTGCGCCCGCATCTCCGGGGTCAGCTGCTGGCCGACCCGTTCCACCAGCAGGGTCATCTCGTAGACGACCAGGCCGATGTCACTTTCCGGCGAGCCCAGCACCGCCAGACAGGAACCGTCGGAAACCGACATGAGGAAGAGGAAACCGTTGGCCATCTCGACCACGGTCTGCGCCACCGTGCCGCCTTCGAACACCTTCGCCGCGCCGCGCGCGAGGCTCGTGAGCCCCGACGCCACCGCCGCCAGCTGGTCCGCCCGGTCCTTCGGCAAGCCCCGCGAAGCCGCCAGGAGCAGGCCGTCGGCCGACACCACGACCGCGTGGGCCGCGCCGGGCACCCGGTGCACGAAATCCGTGATCAGCCAAGCGAAGCTGCCGGCATTGTTCGCCTTGGCCTGCGCCTGCCCGTTCGGCTGCGCGGAGCCACCCGGCTGCATTGCACCCGCCCGTGTCACTTTCACTCCTCACTGCTGTCTGTGGTGTTGCCACGCCCCGGAACTCTGCTGCTTTCCAGCTGTTCTTCGGCCGGGAGCTCCTTCAACGCGTGCCGTCCCGAGGTGTAGCCCCGTTGGAAGCTTGCCATCCGGTTCCGCGCCGCGGACGCCGAGCGGGTGATCGCACCCGTTCCGGGCATGCCCGCGGTGTTGTCCGCGAAGCTGTTCTGCGCCGGCGCGTCGGCCGAAGGGCTGTTGATCGAGCCCGGCACCAGGTAGGCGTTCGGGACGCGCTTGGGCAGCCCGGCCGGGGTGATCTCCTCGTTCTTGGACTCCAGCAGCGACTGCGCCGCCTGCCAGCCGTCGTCGGAGGCGCTGTGCCAGCCGTCGTCGGGCGGGAGGAGCGGGTGCCGGGTCGCCGCGGTCGGCTGCAGCTCGTCCACGTGCTCGACGTGCTCCACGGGCTCGACGTACTCCGTGCGCTCCATGCGCGCCGGGGCCGGCGCGGCCGGGCCGTCGGAGCCGGTGAGCGGCGGCAGGTTCGGGTCGTCGCCCTCGCCCTGCGGCGGCACCGGGTCGGCAGCCGAGTCGTCGCCCTCACTGAACCAGCGTGACAGCACCGACTGGTAGATGGGCAGCCGCCGGGTGGGTACATCATCTTCGAGCGCCGACGGGGCCGGCTCCGCGCGGTCGGCGGGCGGCTGGGCCGCGGGCGTCTCCGGCGGGACGAACTTCGGCTCCCGCTTGGGCAGCACCAGCGGCGCGAACTGCGTGTCGCCGGCGCGGGAGCTGGCGCCTTCCCCGTTCGTCGACGGCGTCAGCGGCGCCAGGTCCTCGGCGGTCGGCCAGGCCGGCGTCTCCGGCTTCGGCAGCTCCGGCGACAGGAACGGGCCCGCCGCGCGGCCGCCGCTGACCAGGTCGTCGAGGCTGATCGGCTGGTCGAGCGGGACCAGCCCACCCTGGTTCGCCACCGGCTCGTGCACCGGCGGGGCCGGCGGCGGCGGCGGTGGTGGCGGGGCCGAGGGCGGCACGGGGGTGTGCGACCGCGTCTGCTCGAAGTCCGAGGGCATCGACGGCATCGGGATGCTCGGCAGCGACATCGACGTCTCGGAGCGGTTCACCGGCGGCGGGGTCTGCCGCGCCATGCCCGGGCGGAGCTGGGTGAGCAGCTCGGCCGGGACGACGACGCGGGCGATCACGCCACCCTCGATGTCCTCGTTCTCGCGCAGCCGCACCTCGATGCCGTGGCGCTTGGCCAGGCGCGAGACCACGTACAGACCCATCCGGCGGGTCACCGACACGTCCAGGTCCGGCGGTTCCGCCAGGCGCGCGTTGACCTCGGCCAGCCGGTCCTCGGTCATGCCGACACCGTGGTCGGTGACCTGGATGGCGAGCGCCTTGCGGCGGGTCACCACGGCCCGGACGATGACCTTCGTCTCCGGCTCGGAGAAGTAGGTCGCGTTGTCGAGCAGCTCGGCAAGGACGTGCACGAGGTCGTGGATCGCGAGGCCTTGGACCGCGACGTCGGGCACGATGCCGACCTCGATCCGGGCGTACTGCTCGATCTCGGACACCGCGGCGCCGATGACGTCGGCGGCCGGCACCGGCTTGGGCACGGACTTCGCCAGGCCGGCGCCCGAGAGCACCAGCAGGGACTCACCGTTGCGCCGCAGCCGGGTGGCCAGGTGGTCGAGCTCGAACAGGCTGGCCAAGTGGTCCGGGTCCTGCTCGTCGGCCTCGAGCCGGTCGATGACGCCGAGCTGGCGTTCCACCAGCCGCTGCGACCGGCGGGAGAGGTTCACGAAGATGCCGTTGACGTTCTCGCGCAGGAGGGCCTGCTCGGCGGCCATCTTGACGGCCTGTTCGTGGACGATGTCGAACGACCGCGCGACCTCGCCGATCTCGTCGCGGGAGGTGACGGGCACCGGCATGACGGCCTTCTTGGAGGCGCCGACCGGGTCCGGGTCGTCCAGGATGGACTGCACCGTCTCCGGCAGCCGCGTGTACGCGACGTCCAGCGCGCTCTTCCGCAGCACCCGCAGCGGGCGCAGCATCAGGCGGGCGACGACGAGCATCAGCGCGACCGCCAGGGCCAGCGCGAGCAGCACCACGGCACCGCCGACCCACGCCGAGTTGACCGCCGCCGTGGCGAGGTCGTCGGCCCGGGTCTTGAGCTGGGCCAGCAGGTTCGACTCGACCGCGTGCAGCTTGTCGGCCGACACGGTGCTGTCCTTGCCGAGCGCCGTCGTGTCGATGTTCGGCGCCTCACCCCCCTGGGCGAGGGAGAACGCCGAGGTCTGGATCCGGCGGCGGTCGTCGACCTCCGGGCCGGAGTAGGTGTCGTTGTAGAGCTGGCGCTGGTCGTCGTCGGCGTTCGCGAGGAACGCCTGGACCGAGGCGTCCGCACTGGACGCCGACGCGCGCGTCTGGTCCAGGAGGTCGCCGGGGAAGCTGCCGCGGAACGCGGCGATCTGCAGCTGGGCGTCGGAGCGGGTGGTGAACTCCTTGGCCTCGCTGATCGCCTGCGTGCTCGTGCCCAGGCGCAGCACGTCCCGGTCGGTGACCGCGGTGGTCACCTCGCGGCCGAGCTCGATGAGCGAGTCGAGGATGCCCGAGTAGGCCGTCATCACCGTGATGTCGGGCAGGCCGTTCTGGGCGTTGAACGCGGCGCGCAGCGGACGCAGCGCGTCGAGGCGCTGGATGCCGCGGCGGTAGCGGTCCTTGGTGGCCTGGTCGTCGTAGTTCAGCGTGTCCGCGGCCGCGGACAGGTTGGCGACCTCGCGGTCGACCTTGGCGATCTGCGAGTCCAGCCCGGTCTGCAGGAGCTGGTTGTTCGACGAGATCCGCGCGACGGCCAGCGAGCGCTCGTTCTGCAGCTCGTGGACCACCGTGGTGACCTTGACGGCGAACGCGACCTGGTCGGCCGTCCGCTGGAACTCGGCGGCCTGCTGGGCGTCGTCGACCACGCGCAGCGCCCCCAGCGCCAGCGCGGTGAGGGTCGGGATGATCAGGACCGCGGCCAGCTTGGACCGCAGCCGCCAGTCGCGCATGCCGGAAAAGAACCCGGCCTTCCGGCCCGGATCAGCTCCGGGCAGCTGCGCGGGGGCCCCTCCCACCCCCGCGGCGTCTTCGTTCGACACCGCCGCACCACCATCGTTCGTGCTCGTAAAGCCCTGGTCGGTCCAGCGCCCGCCAGGGCGCATCACGTTCTCCTCAGCCACTCGTCTGCACGCTCCCGACGCTCCGGCGCAGCGGCCGGTCGGCAGGAACCCAGCGCGAGACGCTACCCGTACGGGTGAAAAGATCGTCTTCAGCGTGCGTCTTGGGGGTTCCTGAACCCCGTCCGGCCGGACGGAATCGGTTCAGCTCGAGCATCACGGTCTGGTCCCTGCGCTGGTCTCGCATCGTCAGTTGTTCGGCCTAGCCCACCGGCGCGGTGGGTGTGCCCGGCCAGGCAGTGGTCAGTACGGCTGTGGTCTCAGCGGGGAAGAACCTCTCAGGAAAAGCACAGCGTGTGCTGGTAAACCGAAGTGGATCGTCTTGATCGGCCATCCAGGCACTCTCTCTCACTACATCGGAGGTTGATACCTCCCCGCAGGTGCAGAGGGTAGCGAACGCCCGGAGAAGATGTAACCCTCCCGACAGGACGCGCTGGATGTTGCACAGCGTTCGCTCAGTAGACGCACAGCTGGTGATCCCTTATTCAAGATCTAGGCCCTACGCTGGGTGAACGGCTACGGCGAGTGGAGCAGTGGGTCTAGACCAGAGGCCGAAAGAGTGACATGCGCCACCCTCCTGGGTGTTGATTCCACCCGTTGTGAGCGAGCGGTCACCTTCTCTACAGTGACCCGCGTGGCTCCGGAGATCGAGTCACACACTTCCATTGGATTCGGTTCACCAACCGTCACTTTCTTCAAGGAGCAGGCCTTGCTTGGAAACGCCATGAGCAGTGGCCGGGTTCGCACTCGCCGCGCCGCGCTCGGGCTCGCCCTCACCGTCGCAGCAGCGACAGCCCTCACCGGCTGCAGCGCGCTCGGCTCGGACGACTCGAGCGCCTCGTCGAACGGGGGCGGCCTGGAGAAGTCGAAGATCAAGGTCTCGATCATGCCGACCACGGACCTCGGGCCGTTCTGGCTCGCCCTGGACGGCGGCTACTTCAAGGCCGAGGGTCTCGACGTCGAGCAGATCGTCGCCAACAGCGGCCAGGCGTCGATGACGAAGGCGATTTCCGGCGAAGCGGACATCGCGCTCTCGACCTACACGCCGTTCTTCGTCGCCAAGAGCAAGGGCACCGCCGACGTGACCCTGGTCGCCGACGCCACGTCGGTGAACGCGAAGAGCAACGCGATCGTCACGGTGCCTTCTTCGAACGTCAAAACCGTCAACGACCTGGCCGGCAAGCGCATCGCGATCACGGCCATGAACACCGCGTCCGACATCCTCACGAAGTCGGTCATGAAAGACCACGGCGTCGACTTCAGCCAGGTCAAGTGGACGCTGATGCCGCTGCCGAACATGGCGGCCGCGCTCCAGCAGAACCAGGTCGACGCGGCCTACATGCCGGAGCCGATGCTCACGCAGGCGGCCAAGACCGCCGGCGCGATCCCGGTCATCGACATCAACACCGGTGCCAGCCAGGACTTCCCGCTCACCGGCTTCGGCGCGGCGACGAAGTGGGTGCAGCAGAACCCGAAGACCCTCGCGGCGTTCCAGCGTGCGATGAAGAAGGCCACCAGCGACGCGCTCAACGACCGCTCGAAGGTCGAGCCGCTGCTGGTCAAGTACGCGAAGATCGACGCGGACACGGCCAAGCTGCTCACCCTGCCCGGTTACGGCTCCACCTTGGATGCCCGCCGCATTCAGCGGGTGCCCGACCTGATGCTGCAGATGGGGGTCATCACCAGCAAGGTCGAGGCCGCGCCGATGATCGCCCCGCAGGCGACAAACTGACGTGACAAAGCTGCTCCGCGGCCTGGCCGGCCTGGTCGGCTTCCTCCTGCTCTGGGAGGTCGTCGACCAGGTCGGCCTGGTCAGTAAGACGTTCATCCCGCCGCCGAGTGTCGTCCTGGTCACCGTGGGCGACCTGCTGGGCGACCCCGAGTTCCTCCGCGACATCGTCGCGACGATGCTGGCCTGGCTGATCGCCGTCGTGATCGCCATCGCCATCGGCGTGCCCGCCGGGCTGCTGCTGGGCAGCGTCCCGGTGCTGCGCACCGCCACCGCCGCGATCGTCGAGTTCCTCCGCCCGATCCCGGTCACCGCGCTCGTGCCGCTGGTGCTGCTGGTGATCGGGTCCGGCCCGGACGCCAAGATCTCCCTCGCGGTGTACGCGTCGCTGTGGCCGATCATGTTCAACACGATCTACGGCATGGGTGAGATCGACCCGGTGCTGATGGAGACCGCCCGCGCGTGCGGCACCAGCCGGTTCCGGATCCTGTCGTCGGTCGCGCTGCCACAGACCGCGCCGTTCGTCTTCACCGGCGTGCGGCTGTCGGCGACCATCTCGCTGATCGCCGTCGTCAGCGTCGAGTTCCTGGCCGGCTCCCAGGTCGGCCTCGGCAGCTTCATCCTCGTCGCCAGCACCGGTTCCATCCGGTTCGACCTGGTGCTCGCCGGCACCGTGGTGGCCGGCGTGCTGGGCTACCTGATCAACGAGGGGCTCGAACAGATCGGCAAGCGGCTGTTCCGCTGGAGCAGCGTCGACCGGGAGGCGATCGCGTGACCGCGGCAACCCTGTCCGGCCGGGTGGGCCGCCGCGCCGCCCGCGGCGCCGCCACCGTCGTCCGCAACTGGCTGCTCTTCGCGATCCTCGTGGTCGGCTGGGAGTTCGCCGCCCGGGCCGGCGGCAGCGCGTTCTTCCCGCCGCCGACCGAGATCGCGGTCGCGGCCGCGAAGCTGTGGTTCACCGGGCCCGCGTCGCACCTGTTCCTCACCGACGCGGTGTTCGACAACGTGTTCCCCAGCCTCGGCCGGATGCTCGGCGGCTGGGCGCTGGCCGCGGTCGTCGGCATCGCGCTGGGCGTGGCCGTCGGCCGGTCCGCCACGGCGATGGACTACCTCGGCCCGCTGTTCGCGTTCTTCCGCTCGATCCCGCCGCCCACGCTGATCCCGGTGTTCGCGGTGCTGTTCGGGCTGAGCTCGGGCATGCAGACCGGGTCGATCATCTTCGGCGCGGTGTGGCCGGTGCTGCTCAACGCCGTCGACGGCGCCCGCGCGGTCGACCAGGTCAAGGTGGCGACGGCGCGGTCGTTCCGCACGCCCAAGGCGTACTGGCTCGGCATGGTCGTCCTGCCGGCCGCCGCGCCGAAGATCTTCGCCGGGCTGCGGGTGAGCCTGTCCATCTCGCTGCTGCTGATGGTCGTCTCCGAGCTGGTCGGGGCGTACAACGGAATCGGGCGGTCGCTGCTGAACGCCCAGCAGAACTTCGACTTCCCGATCATGTGGTCGTGGCTGGTGCTGCTGGGCATCCTCGGCTACGTCTTCAACACGATCTTCCTGGCCGCGGAACGGCGGGTGCTGGCCTGGCAGCCGACCCGCCTCGGCCGCGACTGACGCTGGAAAGGCCTCTCCCATGTCAACCATGCTCGAAGTGTCCGGCCTCAGCCACCGCTACGGCTCGGGCGCCAAGGCACACACCGCGGTGAACGACCTTTCGTTCACCGTCGAAACCGGGCAGCTGGCCAGCATCGTCGGCCCGTCGGGCTGCGGGAAGTCGACGCTGCTGCGCTGCGTCGCCGGGCTGACCCCGCCGACCGAGGGCACGGTGAGCCTGCACGGCGACCGCGTCAGCGGCGTGCCGGACGACCTCGCCGTCGTGTTCCAGGACTACAGCCGTTCGCTGTTCCCGTGGCTCTCGGTGCAGAAGAACGTCGAGTTCCCGCTGCGCTGGCGGCCGATCTCCCGCACGGAACGGCGCCGGCGGGCAGCGGAAGCGCTGGAGCAGGTCGGGCTGTCCGCCGTCGGCGGCAAGTACCCCTGGCAGCTCTCCGGCGGCATGCAGCAGCGGGTGTCGATCGCCCGCGCGCTGGCCAGCCGCCCGGCGCTGCTGCTGATGGACGAGCCGTTCGCGTCGGTCGACGCGCAGACGCGGTTCGAGCTCGAGGACCTGACCCGGCGCGTGCAGCGCGAGCAGGGCAGCACGATCCTGGTCGTCACGCACGACATCGACGAGAGCGTCTACCTGTCCGACCGGGTGCTGGTGCTGTCGAAGTCGCCGGCGTCGATCGTGGCGGACCTGCCCGTTGGCCTGCCGGCCGACCGGGACCAGATCACCACGCGCGAGTCGGCGGAGTTCGTGACGCTGCGCGGCGAGGTCGCCCGGCTGCTGCACGGCGGCAGCCCGGAGGAAGCGGCCACGGCCGCGTCGGACGCCGCGGAGTGGGAGCTGGCCGAGCGGGCCAAGGACGTGACGGAGAGCAAGACCGGGAGTTAGCCGACCGCAGGGGGGATCATGAAGAGGGCGGTACTGGCCGGGTTGCTGGCGCTGCTGGTGACGGGGTGTTCGGCGCTGGGCGGCTCGGCTTCGGCGCCGTCGGCGCCGCTGAAGCTGCGGGTGTCGATGATGTCGACCATCGACACCGCCCCCTTCTGGCTGGCGAAGGACGGCGGCTACTTCCAGCGCGAAGGCCTCGACGTCTCGACGACCGAGGCCGCGACCGGGCAGGCGTCGCTGACGAAGCTGATCGGCGGCGAAGCCGACATCGCGTATTCCAGCTACACGCCGTTCTTCGTGGCGCGGAGCAAGGGCAGCGCGGACATCCGGCTGGTCGCGGACGCGTCGTCGGCCGGGCCCGGCTCCACCGGCGTGGTCGCGCTGCCGTCGTCCGGGATCCGCTCGGTCGCCGACCTCGCGGGCAAGCGCATCGGCATCTCGGCGCCCAACACGATCGCCGACACGCTGACGAAGTCGGTGCTGGCGGACAACCACGTCGACGCGTCGGGTGTCAAGTGGGTCCCGATCCCGCTGCCGAACACGGTGGCCGCCCTGAAGAACGGCGACATCGACGCGGGCTTCCTCACCGAGCCGTTCATCACGGCGGCCGCGCGCACGGCGGGCGCGGTCCTGGTCGCCGACACCGGCACGGGGTCCACAGTGGACTTCCCGACGGCGGGCTACGGCGCACTGGGCTCGTTCACGTCGGCAGCGCCGAAGGCGGTGGCGGCCTTCCAGCGGGCGATGGCGGCGGCGACCCGTGACGCGGCGGCGGACCGCACGAAGATCGAGCCGCTGATGGTGAAGTACGCGAAGATCGACGCGGACACCGCCGGCCGCACGAAGCTGCTGACCTTCCAGTCCACTGTGGACGTCCGGCGGCTGCAGCGGGTGCCGGACCTGCTGCTGAAGACAGGCGTGCTGGCGAAACCGGTGGACGTCTCGGCGATGGTGGTCCGCTAGCGGTCCGCGGTGTCCGGGTAGACGTAGTGCCGGTCCGTGTCGTGCCAGTCGAACAGCCGCCACTGCTCGATGTTCGGCCCCGCGCACGCCGGGAGCACCGTCACCGTGAGCGGGCCGTCGAGCCCGAGCGACAGCAGCCCGGCGGGCCCGAGGTCCGCCGAGGTGACGAAGCACTCGTGCGCCGTCACCATCCCGGTCAGCTGCCGGGCCTGGCGGTCGTACTTCGTCCGGTATTCGTCGAACGCCGTCTCCGCGTCGCCGGTGTCCCGGTACCGCATGTCGGCCGAGCCGAACAGCAGCTGGTCGCGGTGGGTGACCCGGAACGGGCACTGAGCGTGCAGCCGCTTCTCGACGGTGTCGTTCCGGAACCCGACGATCGCGATGTTCACCGTCCGGCTGAACTCGACGACCTGGCAACCGACGAGCTCGACCACCGCCTCCCGCAGCTCTTCCGTTGTCGACAAGTCAGTACAGCGCCCGGTCCGAGGGCGCGACCCGGATGTGCACCAGCGTCGGACGCGGGTCGGCGAAGGCCGCCGTCAGACCCGGTGCCAACCCCGCCGGCTCGGTGATCGTCACGCCCTGGCAGCCCATGCTCGCCGCCAGCGCCGCGAAGTCGATGCCGCCCAGCTCCGTGCCCGGGAGCTTCGCGCCGCCGATCGCGTCGCCGAGGATGCGAACCGCCGCGTACTCGGTGTTGTCCATGATCAGGATCGTCACCGGCAGCTCCTGGCGCGCCGCCGTCCAGAGGGCCTGGATGCCGTACATGCTCGAGCCGTCGCCGACCACGCCGACCACCGGGCGGTCCGGCCGGGCGAGCGCCGCGCCGACCGTGCCCGGGACGCCGTAGCCCAGCGTGCCGCTCGCCATCGTCAGGAAGCCCGTGTCGGTCGCGGTGATCGGCAGGTGCTCGTGCAGGATGCCGCGGTGGCTGGGCGTCTCCTCGACGACGATCGCGTTGTCCGGCAACAGGTCCGCGAGCGTCGAGTAGACGAACTCGCCGGTGAGCTTGTCGCCGGCCGGCTTCGCCGGGCGCGTGCGCGGCGCCGGCGCGGACCGGGTGGTCTCGCCGACCGCGGCGAGGAGCGCGGTGATGCCGAGCTTCGGTGTCGCGCGGACGCCGGTGCCTTCGAAGGCGCGCGCGAGGATCTGCTCGTCGTCGCTGACGATGAACAGCGGCGGCAGCGGAGCTTCGCCGCGCCCGCGGTCGACGTGGTAGGTGAAGGCGGGCGCCCCGAGCACAACGACCAGGTCGTACGCCGCGAGCCGGTCCGAGACCGCGCCGCGTTCGGGGTCCAGGAACCCTTGGAACAGCGGGTGGTCCTCCGGGAACGAGCAGCGGTAGGACATCGGCGCGACCCACACGCCGGCGTTGAGCTTCTCGGCCAGCGCGACGGTCTCCTCGACCGCGCCGTCGTGGTCGACCGCGCCTCCGACGACGAGCGCGGGCCGCTCGGCGGCGGCGAGCGCGGCGGCCAGCTCGGTGACGGTTTCGGGATCCGGCGCGAAGCCGCGGATGCGGGGCCGGGAGATGACGGGCCGCTCGGTCGTGACGGTCCAGTCGTCGGCCGGCACGGACACGAAGACCGGCCCGGCCGGCGCCTGCGTCGCGACGTGGTAGGCCCGGGCCAGCGCGGCCGGGACGTCCTCGGCCGTGGCGGGCTCGACGGACCACTTCACGTACGGCTTCGGGAAGTTCGGGGCTTCCATCGCGCCGAGGAAGGGGTCGTGCGGGATGAGCGCCCGGTTCTGCTGCCCGGCGACGATGATCAGGGGCGTCCGGTTGCGGTAGGCGTTGAAGAGGCTGCCGAGCCCGTGCCCGACACCGCCGGCGGAGTGCAGGTTGACGAGCACGGCCTGCCGCGTCGCCTGGGCGTAGGCGTCGGCCATCGCCACGACGGCGGACTCCTGCAGGCCCAGGACGTAGTCGAAGTCGTCCGGCCAGTCGGTGAGGAACGGGACTTCGGTGGTGCCGGGGTTGCCGAACACCGTGGTGAGGCCGAGGTCGCGGAGGAGTTCGCGAGTGGCGTCCAGGACCGTGCGCTTGATCATGCCCCCAGACTAATGCTTAGTCTTGCGAAGGAAAGCCCCCCAAGCGGCCGCATCCAGCGCGAGCGTCCCGCCGGCGCGGTCCTTGGTGTCCCGGACGCGCGACACCTTGCCGAGCGCCACCTCGACACAGTTGGTCTGGATACCGCTGTAACTCGACTTTCGCCACATCATGCCTCCAGGTCGGCGATCACCCCCTGGATGAACGCCCGCGATTCGTCTTCGCTCAGCGCCAGTTTCCGCATCCGCCCGGCGGCAGCGCGGTAGGCGGCCACCTCTCGATCATCATAAAGGTAGGAACTCCCGCAGTAACCCTCCAAATGCACGATGGAGGGCAGGTTCCAGAAGTCGAGGATCGCGAACGGGCCGAACAGCCCGGGGTGGAAGCCGAGCGACATCGGCAGTACGCGGATGCTCACGTTGGTCCACTCCGACATCGACACCAGGTGCGTGAGCTGGCCGCTCATCGGTCGCGGCCTGGCAAGCCCGCCGCGCAAGGCGCCTTCGCCGACGAAAACGATGTAGTTCAGCGGATCCTGGCCGCGGAGGAGTTCGCGGCGGCGGGCCCGGATCGCCACGCAATCCTCGACGGTTCCCGGATTAAGTCCATCGGCCTCCGCGAAGAGTGCCTCGGTGTACTCACCCGTCTGCAGGATCCCCGGCACCAGCAGCGGTTCCCAGTTGATCACCGTGCTGGCGGCCCGCTCGTATTCGACGAACGCCGCCACTTCGGGCGCTCTGGCCAGCTCCACCCAGTTGGGCTCGCGCGCGTTCTCCGCCAGGCTCAGCAACCGCTTCCGCTCCACCGGTTCGACCCGCATCGCCCCGAGCAGCAACCCCACCTGGGCGACCGTCGGGATCCTCGTGCCGACCTCCCAGTGGGACAGCTCCTGCGGGGTCACCCCCACCATCCGCGCCAGCTGGCGCAGGCCGAACCCGCGCGTGTCGCGCGCCGCCCGGAGGCCGAAGCCCAGCGCGCGGGCCCGAGGTGTCGCCAGTCGTGATGCCATGTGCGCAGTCTGTCACTGCCCACCTACAGAAAACGGCCGCCGGGGCCGTCGCGAATCCGCGACAGCCCCGGCGGCGTCGAAAATCAGCCGATCAGGCCCGAGAGCCCGGTGCCCTTGAAGGAACCCCAGCCGGTCACCTGGTCGTAGCCGGTGCCCGCACTGAAGCCCGTCGTGCCGTGCAGCGTGTTGTTGCCCGTCGTCACGTCGTGGAAGCCGGTGCCGTACGAGGAACCGTTGCCGATCGAGTAGAACTTCGGGTTCAGGTTGCCCAGCCCGCCGCCGTGGACCTGGTTCTGCAGCGTCGCGAAGGCCGCCCACAGCGGGGCCGCGCCCGAGGTGCCCCAGACCGTCTCCCACGCGCCCGCGGTGAAGATGCGGTAACCCGAACCGCTCGCCGCGTCCGCCGAGACGTCCGGGACCTTGCGCTTGGTCGTGCTCTGCGCGGACTGCCACGAAGGCGCGGTGAACACCGTCGAGATGCCGCCGCCGGTGGAACCGTTGGACGCGCCGTCGTTCCACGCCTTCTCACTGCTGTAGGCGTTCGAGGAGGTGATCGTCAGCTGCGTGCCGCCGACGCCGGTCACGTTCGGGCTCGACGCCGGGAAGTCCACGGCCTTCGCCGTCGAACCCGTCTGGCGGTAGCAGTCGGTCGTGCCGTCGTCGCCCGCCGCCGCGAAGTACGAGATGCCCTCCGCGGTGCCGGTCGCGATCGCGTTGCTGACGCTGTTCGCGCCGCTCGTGCCCTCCGCGGATTCGCAGGCGCCCCAGGAGATCGAGACGACGTTCACCGTGTGGTCGGACGCGATCTTCTGGTACATCGCCAGTTCGCCGGCGTTGGTGTTCGGCGCTTCGTACACGTAGTCGTTGGCCTTGGCGGCCAGCGCGTGCACGACCTCGATGTCCAGCTCGACCTCGATCTGGCCGTCGCCGGGCGAGGAGTCGTAGTTCGCGCCGCTCACCGGGACTGTGGTAACCGTGCCCGCCGAAAGGCCGTACGTGCTGTCGTACTTGGTGATGTTCGACTTCTGGTAGCCGTCGAACTCGACGAAGCCGACCTTCACGCCGCTGCCGGTCGCCGAGAGACCGCTGGTGCCGTAGGCGGTCTTGAGGATCGGCGGGGTGACGGCCGTGACGACGTTGGGCTGCTTCGCCGCCGCCGACTCGTGCTTCCGCACGGCGTGGTTGTCGAGGCCGACGACGTTGCCGACCACCGACGAGACGTCCGCCGGCACGGTCGGCGCGGCGTCGTTGGCGAAGAAGTCACGCCCGGAGGCCTGGTCGTGGTAGGTCCCGATCCGGGTGTGGAACGCCGATTCCAGCTGCGCCGCCGAACCGCTGAACGTGATGGCCTGGCGGTTGCCGGAAACCTCGATCCCGGTGGCGCCGGATTTCCCGAGGAACGAGACGGCTTTGTCGACGTCGGCCTGGGTCGGGCCGAACTCGGCATTGAACTGCGCCGGGGTCAGGAAGTGGTGGTATTCCGGCGACACCGGGTTCTGGACGTCGGCGAGGAACTTTTCCAGCGCCTGCTGGTTGTGCAGTTTCAGGGCGAGGGCCGCGGTGATCGGCTGCCCGCCGGCGACGTCGCCGGTGCGGGCGCTGTTGACCAGCGGAGCCGCGCTGTCGGCCAGCGTGACCAGGGGTTCCGACGCCGCGGCGGCGGGGACGACCACGGCGAGGCCGAGCAACGCCGGCAGCGGCACGGCGGCCGCGACGAGCTTGCGCAAGCGCATGGGGAATTTCCTCTCGGCGGTGGGGACCGGGCCTGCGCGGAAATTCTCACCGCAGGCTGCCGAGCAGCATAAGAAGCCGCCGAGTCGGCAAGGAACCTACTTTTGGCTGCCGTTTCGCGGTTCCCATTTTCATTTTCCGAGGGGTTTACCTTTTCATGTACATTCGATTATCGTCCGGAATGCCCGAGATCGTCGATGCGGTCCACGATCTCCCGGGCGTCGGAGTTGCCCGAGAACCGGCGGGCCGCGGCCGAGAGCGAGTGCAGCCGCTGCCGCGTCCGCGGCGACCGCAGCGCGGCCGCCAGCTCGATCGCCTCCTCGCCGACGGCGGTGGCGACGTCGAGGTCGCCGTCCAGCGCGTGCACGGTGGCCAGCCAGATCAGGGTCAGCGACCGGCTGCGCGTCATGCGCCGCCGGTAGCCCTCGATCGCCTCGGTGAGCGCGGGGATGCCGTCGCGGCCGTGCCGGATGTCGACCACCTGCGCCAGCTCGCCGTGCACCGTCCCGATCATCGCCGCCATGTCGGTGGGCCCGAAGAACGCGTCCCACGGCGAGGGTTCGCGCCCCTCGGCCTCCGAGAACTCCTCGCGGGCCCGGCGCAGGTAGGTCAGCGCGCCGGTGACGTCGGCCTTCTTGGCGTGCGCCCACGCCTGGTTGGCCGACAGGATCGCCAGCGCGAGCTTGGAATGCGCCTGCAGCGCCGCCTCCCGGCCGCGCGCGAACTCTTCCAGCGCCGCGTCGACGACGCCGTAGTGCAGGTGCAGCCGGCCGATGCGGTACCGGATGTTGGCCTGGAGGTCGTCGTTCCCGGCTTCGACGGCGAACTGCAGCGCCCGTTTGAACGCTTCCAGCGCGGCCGCCGGCCGGTCCTGGTCGAAGTTGGTCCAACCGGCCAGGTTGTACAGGTCGGCGACGGCGGTGCAGAGCTTCGCCTTGACGACGGGTCTGGCCGCGCCGTCGATGAGCCCCACGGCCGCGGGCAGCCGCGCCTCGACGGCGACCCGGCACGCGCCGCCGCCGTAGCGGTAGTCCAGCGCCCTGAGCTCCGCGACGGTGTCCTCGAGCCGCTGCACGTCGGCGAGACCCACGCGGGTGCCGCGCGGTTCGTCCCGTCCTTCACTGCCGGTCATGGCAGCCCTCCGTCCGTAGAGAGCTGCCGATGCCGGGCAGCTCCCGTTCATTCCCCGCCGGGCCAGGCCGGTGGCCGGTCCCTCGAGGGACTGGCGCCGGGCAGTACCCCGGCGGCGGTCAGCACCACACCCGTGGCGGTTTCCGCGATCTTGACGGCGGCCAGCAGGCCGGTGAGGGCGAGCGAGCCGCCGAGCCCCAGTTTCGCGAACTCGTCTTCGGAGGTTTCGGTTCCGCGTTGACGCGGTATCGCGCTGGTCACGATTCGGCCTTCCGGCTTGTTCCGGACGCACTCGGGCGATATCCGCGGGGAATCCACCGAGCCCAGGTGATGGAAATCCACCGCATGGCGGAACTCTTGGTTTCCGGTTGCCCGCGCAGCGAGCTCTCGAACTGAATACGCGCGCACACGGCGCCGCCTCCCGCACTGCCGATCGATTCGACGAAGGTCGTCCGGATCGTGAAATGCGGGATCACAGTAGCCAGCCGATCGCCCCGAAATCAGCCGCCAACCAGGTCAAAACCCGGAGCGCTCGTGCAGCGGCACGCGCAGCCCCGGCTCGCCCGCTGCACGTGACGAATGCAATTTCATCGCCACGCTCAGAATTGCCCGGCACGTCAGAACATCGGCGGAAATCGTTTTATCCCGCCGATGCTTCGCCCGTTTCCGGAAGTCGATCAGGATTTGACGAGATCCACCCAGGTGCGCACCGTTTCGGCGTCGACCGGCGACTGCCAGCCGCCGGGCCGGACCGCGCTACCGACATGGAACCCGCGCACCCCGCCCGCGCGCAAGAGGTGCACCTGCTGCGCGCGCAGGCCGCCACCGACGAGCAGCTCCGGTCCGCTCTCACGCTGCGCGAGCCGTTGCAGCACCGAAAGACCACTCGCGACGCCGTTCGGGTGACCCGCCGCGAGCACGGTGTCGCAGCCGAGAGACGCGAGCTGGTCGTAGGCGCGCAACGGATCCCGCGTGCGGTCGATGGCGCGGTGGAACGTCCACGGCAGACCGTCGACCTCCTTGATCAGCGCCTCGCACGCGTCCAGGTCGATCTCGCTGTCGATGTTCAGGAACCCGAAGACGAACTCGCGTGCGCCCGCGTCGATCAGCCGCGCGGTGTCCGCGCGCAGCCCCTCGAGGTCACCGACGGCGAAGGAACCGTTGTCCCGCAGCATGACCCGGACCGGGAGGTCGGTCGCCGACAGCACGTCACGCACCGTCTCCAGCGACGGCGTCAGGCCGTCCTGCGCCATGTCCGCGACCAGTTCGAGGCGGTCGGCCCCGCCCGCCTGCGCGCCTTCGGCGTCCGCCGCGTCCAGCGCGATCACTTCCAGCAGGGGCGTCTTCGAGCTCATGCCTCATCCGTTTCACTGGTTCCGGGTGTCGTCTCCCCTCGCATGACGCCCTCGCCGGAAGCCGCCTTGAAGGCTTGTCATCCGCTCGCGCACCGCTTCCGGGGAAAGAGAGAGTATCGGCCGCTGCTCCGGCACCGCTCCGGGGCTCGCCGCCGAATCGGCGGGCTGCAGGAACGGCCAGGTGTCCTCCGCGCCGTCTTCCTGCTCCAGCTCGGCCGGCGTCGGCCACTGGTACTCGGGCTCGATCGCGGCGGGCGGCGCAACCGGCGGCGCGACGGGCGGGAACTGCGGCTCGGTGTCCTCGTCGTCCGGGTTCGCCTCGACGGCCGCACTTTCACGTGAAAGTGCGGGCGGGGGTGGGGGCGGCGGGGGCGGGGCCGCCAGGGCGTGCCGGGGCTCCGGGGTGACCGGACGCGGCTCCTCCGCCACCGGGAGCGGCTCCGCGGCCCGCTGCGGCGGCTCGGGCGTGGCCAGCGCGGACGCGTCGAACCAGCGCGACAGGACGTCGCGGTAGGCGGGCATCCGCTCGGTCGGCGCGTCGAGGTCGAGGTGGTGCGAGTCGTCGTCGGCGGCCGGCCACTCCGGCGCGTGCTCGCGGGCCACCACCGGCGCCCGGCGCGGCGGGCCGGCTTCGATCGACGGCGGGGTCAGCTCCTCGGGCTCCGGCTCGGGTTCCGGCGTGAGCGGGGCCAGCGGCGCGAGCAGCTCGGGCTCCGGGGCCGCGGCGGGCTCGGCGGGCGGGGGCGGCGCGGGCATCGGCGGCAGCTCGACGATCAGCGCCGACGGCACGAGCACGGTCGCGACCAGCCCGCCGTCGCGGCCCGAGCCGAGGCTGACGTCGATGTGGTGGCGCGTGGCCAGCGTCGCGACCACGAACAGGCCCATCCGGCGCGAGACCTCGACGTCGACGTCCGGCGGGTGCGCCAGCCGCGCGTTGGTGCGGTCGATCTCCGCCTGCGGCATGCCGGCGCCATGGTCGATGATCTCGATCTGCCAGTCGCCGTCGTGGGTTTCGGCGCTGGCGACGGTGACCGTCTCGCCGCCGGAATAGCGCGTCGCGTTCTCCAGCAGCTCCGACACGACGTGCACGAGGTCGTTGACGACTTCGCCGCGCACGGCCACGTGCGGCGCCGGGCCGAGCTCGATCCGCTGGTAGTGCTCGACCTCCGAGAGAGCGGCGCCGATGATCTCGTCGGCCGAGACCGCGCCGGCGTCCTCGCGCGCGGCGTCGTGCCCGGACAGGACCAGCAGGTTCTCGCTGTTGCGCCGCATCCGCGTCGCGAGGTGGTCGAGCTCGAACAGCCCGGCGAGGGTGTCCGGGTCCTGCTCGTCGGCCTCCATCCGGTCGAGCACCGACAGCTGCCGCTCGACGAGGTCCTGGCTGCGCTGCGAGAGGTTGACGAACATCGCGTTGACGTTCTCGCGCAGCAGCGCCTGTTCGCCGGCGAGGCGGACGGCTTCGCCGTGCACCGCGTCGAACGCGCGGGCCACCTGACCGACTTCCTCGCGGGTGAACACCGGCACCGGCGCGACGGCGAGGCGCTTGCGCAGGTTCTCCGGGGCCGGCTCGGGATCGGTGAGCAGGCCCTGCACGGCCGCGGGCAGCCGGTGCTCGGCCACCTCCAGCGCCGTCCGGCGCAGGATCCGCAAGGGCCGCAACAGGGACCGCGCGATGACCACCGACAGCACGCCGGCGACGAGCAGGACGCCGAGGACGACCCCGCCGTCCCAGATCGCCGCCGTGCGGGCCTGCGCGGCGAGCGTGTCCGTGCGCTCCTGCAACTGGACCAGCAGCGCCTGCTGCACCTGGTGGGTCAGGTTGACCGTGTGGGTCGCCGAGGCGTCCCACTGGTTCGGGTCGAGGCCCGAGAGGTCCTGGCCGTTTTCGGTGCGGGTGAGCGCGGATTCGACCATGTCGTTGCCGATGTCGACGACCAGGCCGATCACCGTGTCGTCGAACATCCGCTGCTGCTCGGGCGTGGCAAAAGTGCGGTAGTCGTTGTGGGCGGCGTCGAGCTCGGCTTCCGCGCCGAGCAGCGCGCGCGTGCGATCACGGCTGAGCGTGCCCTCGGCGAGCGCCTCGGCCATCACCGCCCGCTTGACCGACATCTGGTCCTTGATCCGCGCCAGCGCGTTGCCCGCCAGGCGCAGCCGCGCCAGCTCGGGGTCGGAGACGTCGGCGGCGGCCGAGTCGCTGATGTCGAGCAGGCCGGAGATCAGCTCGCTGTAGGAGCGCAGGACGGCGTCGGCGGGGAACGCCGAGTGCTCGGCGGAGAACCGGAGGCCGCCGAGGACGCGCAGCCGGTCGTCGGTCTGCTGCAGGCTTTCCGCGGCCTTGGCGTCGAGCCGCGGCTTGCTCTCCCCCAGCGTCCGCTCGAACGTGCCGATGGCCTGGTCGACGCGCTTGCGCTGACCGGCGAGGTCGGCGGTGTCGCCCTGGCGGTTCTGGGCGACGAAGCGCACGGTGAGGTCGCGCTCGCGCTGCAGCTCGTGCAAGGCTTCGGCGACCGTGTTGTCGACGCGGCCGCGCGTGGCGAACTCCGCGAGCTGCCGCGCGTCGCGCAGGTCCGAGCTGATCCGCAGGCCGACGAGCGCGATCACGGCGAGTGCGGGGATGAGGAGGACCGCGAAGAGCTTGGTGCCCAGACGCCAGTTCCGCAGCCGCCACCGGCCACCGGCCGGACGCGGGTCCGCCGCGTCGCCGCCCTTGCGGGGACGCTTGTCGCGACGGGTCACCTGGTTTCCTTTTCCGCCGCGGGAGGGAACCCGCGGATCCGACGACATCTCGAACCTACTGAACGGTAGCCCGCCCCATGAAGATCCGAAAGCCGTGCTGGCGCGATACGGCCCTGCCCGCGATCGTATGGGGCGCGGACCATACGATCCAGCACGAGAACCAGATTCTCGCGGTAGGTGAAGGTTCATGATCAGACGCGGACGGACGATTCCGCTGGTAGTGGCGTTGCTGGCCACCGCGGGCTGCAGTGTGTTCTCTTCCGGTTCGACGGCGGCCCCGCCGCCATTGGAACGGACCACTCTGCGCGTGGGTGTGGGCAACGCCATCGACACCGCGCCCCTGCGCATCGCCGTCGCCGCCGGGAAGTTCGGCTCGGCGGGGCTGAACGTGCAGCTCGTCGAGCTGGGCGGCGCGGACGGGCTGGCCAAGCTGGCCGCCGGCGACCTCGACGTCACGTTCGCCTCCGACATCGCGGTGTTCCGCGCCGCGGCGGGCGGTGCGGCCCTGCAGCTGCAGGGCGAGGCCTACACGTCCGGCCCGAACACGATGGCGCTGGTCACACTGCCCGGCTCCGACTACACCGAGCCGACGAAGAAGAAGTCGCCGGAGATCGCGGTGAACATGCTCGACGACGTCGGCGCGCTCGCCGCGCGGTCGGTGCTGGGCACCGCGGGCGTCGACGAGACGAAGATCAAGTTCAAGCAGGTGGCGTTCGACGCGATGCCCCAAGCCCTGCAGGCGGGCGACGCGGACGCGGCGTTGATGATCGAGCCGTACATCACCCGGGCCGAGAAGGACCTGGGCGCCCACATCCTGGCCGACGGCGCCCGCGGCTCGACATTGGACTTCCCGTTGTCGGCTTACGCGTCCGCGAAGCCGTTCGCGCAGGCCAACCCGCGCACGCTGGCGGCGTTCCGCACGGCGTTGGGCGCGGCCCAGCAGAGCGCGACGGACCCGGCGGTGGTGCGAGATTCGCTGCCGAAGTTCTCGGACATCGACTCGACGACGGCGGCGTTGATCTCACTCGGCTCGTACCCGGCGTCGCTCAACGGGATCCGGCTGCAGCGGGTCGCGGACCTGATGCACAACTCGGGCCAGCTGGCCAACCGCCTCGACGTCCAGGCGCTGCTGCCGGACCAGAACAGCAACTAGCTACCACCCTCCGCCCGAGCGCCCCAATGTGGCCTTGGTTGCGTCTGACGCACCCAATGTGGCCTTCGGTGCGTCTGACGCACCGAAGGCCACATTGGGGCGCTCGCCTGCCGACCTCCATATTCGCTGTCGCCAAACTTGCACTTGGTCTACTTTTGCACTCAGTCTACTTGAGGAGTGCTCGATGACCACCGTCCTGATCGCCGGAGCCGGGCCGACCGGCCTGATGACCGCCGCCGAACTCGCGCTCGCCGGCGTCGACGTGACCGTCCTCGACCGCCGTGACGGGCCCGGCCTGCCGCGGCCCGTCGGCCTGCAGCCCCGCACCGCCGAACTCCTGGACATGCGTGGCCTCGACCCCGCCGAGGCGGAGCAGGACGGCCCCAGCGGGCACTTCGCGGGGCTGCCGGTGCCCTTCGACTACGGCGCCTGGCGGACCCGCCACCCCCGCGTCCTGAACCGCACCCAGGACGACGTCGAGGCGATGCTGGCCGAACACGCCGTCAAGCACGGCGCCGTCATCGAACGCGGCCACGACATACGGACCGTCGACGCCGACGCCGACGGTGTCACCGTCGACGGACGCCGCGCGCGCTGGCTCGTGGCCTGCGACGGCGCGCACAGCACGGTCCGGCGGCTGCTCGGGCTGCCGTTCCCCGGCCGCACCGAGACCTACGTCGCCACGCTCGCGCACATCCGGCTCGCCGCCGCGTCCGCGCTCGTCCCGCCCCGCGCGACGCACTTCAGCCAGGTGACGCGGCAGGCGAACGGCTACTGGTCGATGCTCACCCCGCTCGGCGACGGCGGCCACCGGTTCGTCTTCGGCGCCACAGCGGCGCAGCCGGGCCGCGACGCGCCGGTGTCGGACACCGAAGTGACCGAAGCGCTGACGGCCCTGTACGGCGCCGAGACGCGCCTCGGCGAGCTGTACGGCGCTTCGCGGTTCAACGACGCGACGCGGCAGCTGGCGCAGTACCGGCACGGCCGCGTGCTCTTCGCCGGCGACGCCGCGCACATCCACCCGCCGCTGGGCGGGCAGGGGCTCAACCTCGGCGTCCAGGACGCGATGAACCTCGGCTGGAAGCTCGCCGCCGAGTGCCGCGGCACCGCGCCGGCCGGTCTGCTCGACAGCTACCACACCGAACGGCACCCGGCCGCCGCGCGCGTGCTGCGGCACACCGCGGCCCAGCGCGTGTTCACCGCGCCGAACCGCGACGAGAACGTCGAGGCGCTGCGCGAGATCGTCATCGACCTGATGCGGCAGCCGGACGGCAACCGCTACTTCAGCGGCCTGCTGTCCGGGCTCGCCCTCGGCTACCCCGGCGCGGAGCGCGTCCCCGACCTCGACCTGACGACCGCCGCCGGGCCGACGCGGCTCTTCCGGCTGCTGCGCGCCGGCCGCGGGCTGCTCCTCGACCTCGGCGACCACCCGGCGCCCGTGCGCGACACCGTCGACCACGTGCGGGCGGCCACCACCGACGACGCGTACCGCGGCCGGCTGCTGCTGATCCGCCCGGACGGGTACGCCGTCGACCCCGCCGACCCGGGCCGGTGGTTCGGCTAGATGTTCTCGCCGACCGGGCGCAGGCACACCGTCCGGCGCGGTGACCCGCCGTACATCAGCACCTTGTCGGCGTCCTCGCAGACGTCTTCGCTGCCGAAACTGGCGGCGAAGACCTCCGCGCGCTCCTGCGCCGCCGGGTCGCCGCAGCCGACCTTGCCGATCGTCGCCTCGTCCTCGACGTCGCGCAGGCAGTCGCCGGTGCTGACGTTCAACGCCAGGCAGAGCGTCCGCGCGGAGCTGCCCGTGGTCTGGAACCGCACGTAGTCGCCGAGGCTGCACCGGGTGGCCGTGCGGTAGCTGTCCTCGACCTTGTAGGTCGCTGCGTCCGAGCCGCAGCTCACGCGGTGGTAGGCGAGCTTGCCGCCACCCTCGCGCGTCAGGTACAGGCAGTCGCCGTCGGACGGCGGGCCGGCGCTGTCGAGCCAGTAGATGCCCATCGCGCCGAGCGACCCGAGGCCGAGGGCGGCGACGACGCACGCGACGAGCGTGATCCGCACCTTCACGCTGAACCAGTGCGGGATCGGGGCCGGGCCCGGCGCCGCGGGCATCGCCGACGGCGCCGCGTACTCCGGCGTCCGGAACGGGTTGTCGTCGGACGGTGGTGTGGTCAACGTGCCCTCCAGTGCTCCCCTCGGCACCTCGTCCCACCGGCGAGGCACGTATAACAGTAGTTGTGACTGATGGCCCGCTGATCGTCCAGTCCGACAAGACCGTGCTGCTGGAGGTCGACCACCCCCAGGCCGGCGACGCGCGCGTCGCGATCGCGCCGTTCGCCGAGCTCGAACGCGCGCCGGAGCACGTGCACACCTACCGGATCACGCCGCTGGCGTTGTGGAACGCGCGTGCCGCGGGGCACGACGCCGAGCAGGTCGTCGACGCGCTGACGACGTACTCGCGCTTCCCGGTGCCGCAGCCGCTGCTGATCGACGTCGTCGACGTGATGGGCCGGTTCGGCCGGCTGCAGATCGCCAACCACCCGGCGCACGGGCTGGTCATGTCGACCACCGACCGCGCGGTGCTGACCGAGGTCGCCCGCAACAAGAAGATCAGCCCGATGCTGGGCGCGAAGATCGACGAAGACACCGTCATCGTGCACCCGAGCGAGCGCGGGCGGCTGAAGCAGGCGCTGCTGAAGGTCGGCTGGCCGGCCGAGGACCTCGCCGGCTACGTCGACGGCGAAGCGCACCCGATCGCACTCGACGAGCAGGACTGGCACCTGCGCGACTACCAGCGGATGGCCGCGGAAGCGTTCTGGGCGGGCGGCTCCGGCGTCGTCGTGCTGCCGTGCGGCGCGGGCAAGACGCTGGTCGGCGCGGCGGCCATGGCGAAGGCCCAGGCGACGACGCTGATCCTGGTGACGAACACCGTCGCCGGCCGGCAGTGGAAGCGCGAGCTGATCGCGCGGACGTCGCTGACCGAGGAGGAGATCGGCGAGTACTCCGGTGAGAAGAAGGAGATCCGGCCGGTCACCATCGCCACCTACCAGGTGATCACCCGCAAGACCAAGGGCGAGTACCGGCACCTGGAGCTGTTCGACTCGCGCGACTGGGGCCTGGTCGTCTACGACGAGGTCCACCTGCTGCCGGCGCCGGTGTTCCGGATGACGGCGGACCTGCAGTCGCGCCGCCGCCTCGGCCTGACCGCGACGCTGGTGCGCGAGGACGGCCGCGAGGGCGACGTCTTCTCGCTGATCGGCCCGAAGCGCTACGACGTGCCGTGGCGCGACATCGAGGCGCAGGGCTGGATCGCGCCGGCGGAGTGCACCGAAGTCCGCGTCACGCTGACGGACGCGGAGCGGCTCGAGTACGCGACGGCGGAGGCCGACGAGCGCTACAAGCTGGCCGCGACCGCGCAGACGAAGACGCCGGTGATCAAGTCGATCGTCGAGAAGCACGCCGGCGAGCCGACCCTGGTGATCGGCGCGTACCTCGACCAGCTCGAGATGCTCGGCGACGAGCTCGACGCCCCGGTCATCCAGGGCGCGACGAAGAACAAGGAGCGCGAGGAGCTCTTCGACAAGTTCCGCCGGGGCGAGATCCGGACGCTGGTGGTGTCGAAGGTGGCGAACTTCTCGATCGACCTGCCGGAAGCGTCGGTGGCGATCCAGATTTCGGGCACGTTCGGCTCGCGCCAGGAGGAAGCCCAGCGCCTGGGCCGGCTGCTGCGCCCGAAGGGCGACGGCCGCCAAGCCCACTTCTACTCGATCGTCTCGCGTGACACGGTCGACACGGAGTACGCGGCCCACCGGCAGCGGTTCCTGGCGGAGCAGGGCTACGCGTACCACATCGTGGACGCCGACGACCTGCTTCGGCCGCTCTAGGCGGGCTTCTCGAGAAGCACCTTCGCTTCGGCGGCCGCCTCGACGGCGGTCCCGTCGGCGTTCAGCTGCGCCAGGACCCGCTCGATCGCGGCGGCTTCGCGCTCGTCGCGAAGCACGCCATCGGCCACGTCGGCCAGCTCGTGCACCGCCCACGGCATGCTCCGGTCCGGCTTCGCGAGTTCCGTGAGGAGCTCGACCAGCCGTCCCCGGGCCTGCGGCCGTCGCACGCCCGACTGGGCGGCCCGCATCCGGTTCCACCGCTCGGCCGCCTGCCGGGCTTCGTCCTCGGACTCCCACAGCCGCACCGCCCGGTCGGCCAGCGGCAGACCGAGCTCGCGCAGGACGGCCGGGCTGTAGACGCCGCGCACCCGGAAGCCCGTGAGGTGGTGGCGCCCGACGACCAGCCGGGCGAGCCGCTCGCACCCCCGGCCGCCGCGGTGGTGTCCGAGGACGACCACGCTGTCCCCGCCGTCGCCCCACTGGGGCGGCAGCACCCACACCTTCGCTCCGGGTGCGAAGTGCTCAAGGCCGCGCTGGACGTCTTCGCCGCCTTCGCCGTGCGTTGTCTCGGCGAGCAAGCCGGCCACTCCTTCGGCCCAGCGAATCGTCACAGGAGCAACTTCCGCCACTTGCTTCTCTTTCAACGCCCCGACCTGCGGTTTCTCCGATTCACTCGAACGGATGAGCGGGTAGAACGCTGGAAATTGTCGGACCCTCGAACTACTGTTCGACATGCACCAGCCGAACACAAGTTCGAGGGGACGTCATGACGATCGCACCGCTCCGCCCCGGTACACCCGCGCCGCCGGTCCAGACCCTGCCACCGGGGTCGTGGCATGGCCGGCTGTGGGTGTCCGACCTGCCGCTGACCCGGCCCGAGCGGTATCTCGGCTGCGTGGCCGAGTTCGAGCGGTCGGGGCTGTGGCCGGTGCTGATCCCGCACGACCAGCGCTTCGCGGCGAACGGCGAGGACTGGATCGACGACCGGGGCCGCCTGTCCCCGGCCGGGCACCGGGTGGCGGGGGTCGACCCGGCGCAGGCGCTGGACCGCTGGTGGGACGCGTCCTGCTGCGATGGCGCGTGCCTGCGCCCGTTCGGTGCCCGCTTCCCCGGGCTGGCCAAGCGCAGCCCGCGCAGGTCCGATCCGCTGGCGGAGGCGGGCAACACGGGCTCGATCCTGGCCGCGCGTGGCCCGCACCGGCTCGGGCTGGTCCAGACCGAGCGCCCGGCGGACATCCCGGCCCTGCTGGGCTGGACGGGCATGATCAAGTGCACCGACCAGGTGGCGGAGCTGTCGGCGGTGTTGCGTAGCTGGGAGGAGCGCTTCGGCGCGACGCTGGTGGTGCTGGGGTTCGACACGCTCGAGCTGTCGGTGTCGGCGCCGCCGAGGAACCAGGCGCGGGCGTTGAGCGTCGCGGCGGAGCACCGCGCGTTCAGCCTGCCGACCTTCGCCGGGCAGCCGGGAAATCTGCGGGAGTACGCGTCCGGGTTGGTCCAGTCGCGGATGTGGCGGTTCTCTTGGGCTTGAAGCGGCGCGGGTGGGCGAACGGGCCGGTGAGACGGCCGTCCGTGAAGTCGGGTCAGCTGTCCCGACCCGCGGTCCACCGGTCCGGATGGCGCCTCCGTTCCGGCGTTTGGCCGCCGGGTCGAGCGGGCATCACCGAGCGCGGGAAGGCGGTGAGAGCGATCGCCGAAATCCGGATCGGCACGTCGGGCTGGCGCTATCCGCCGTGGCGCGGGGTCTTCTACCCCGAAGGTCTCGTGCAGCGGCGAGAGCTCGAGTACCTGTCGCGGCGGCTGAACGCGGTCGAGATCAACGGCTCGTTCTACTCGCTGCAGCGGCCCGAGCGCTTCCGCGCGTGGTTCGAAGAGACCCCGGCGGACTTCCTCTTCGCCGTGAAGGGCGGCCGTTTCATCACCCACCTGAAGCAGCTGCGCGACGTCGAGACGGCGTTGGCCAACTTCTACGCGTCCGGCGTCCTGGCGCTCGGCGCGAAGCTCGGCCCGTTCCTCTGGCAGCTCCCACCACGGCTGACGTTCGACCCGGATCGGCTCGCGAACTTCTTCGCGCTCCTGCCGCGCACGACGACCGAGGCCGCACAGCTGGCCGCGAAGCACGACGACAAGCTGAAGGGCGCCGCCCACCTCGAACCCGGGCCGCGGCGGCCGCTGCGGCACGCGCTCGAGGTGCGGCACCCGTCGTTCGCGGCGCCCGCCGCCCGGGATTTGCTGCGCGAGCACGGGATCGCGCTCGTCGTGGCCGACACCGCGGGCAAGTGGCCGTTCCTGGAGGACCAGACCGCGGATTTCGCGTACCTCCGCCTCCACGGCGACGAAGAGCTGTACGTGAGCGGCTATTCGGACCGGGCGCTGCGGAGGTGGGCGGAGAAGATCCACACCTGGCACGAAGACGGCCGCCGGGACGTGCACGTCTACTTCGACAACGACGTGAAGGTCGAGGCGCCCCGCAACGCCGAGACGCTCGCGAAGCTGCTGGGTGTGGCTTCGCGAACGAGACAGTGAGCGGACAGTGAGCGCCATCGACCAGAGTGAACAAGCGGGCCGGACCGGCTTGCGTGCTGTCGCTGGGGGTCGGCACGCGAGCGGTCCGCCCACCTCTTTCCGGTGCCCGCGCCCGACGACTTCCGGCTCCGATCACGCGAGTTCCGGCTTGAATCACGCACTCACGTGATTGAAGCCGGAACTCAGCCCGCCGCGCCCACCAACGCCGCCAGTTTCGCCCGCACGTCGTCCGCGTCCGGGTGGCCCAGCTCCGTCAGCAACCGCACCGAGCGGAGCCAGCACTCCCGGGCCAGCGCCGGCTCCCCGTACCGCACGTGGATCGTCCCCAGCTGGGCCAGGACGTCCGCCGCCTCGTACTGCTCGTCCATCGCGAAGAACATCTCCACCGACTCGCGGATGCAGGCGATCCCCTCGTCGAGGCGGCCCAAGCCGACCAGGGCCAAGCCGCGCGTGTGCTGCGTGAACCGGGTGTCCACCGGCCGGCCGTCGGGGCCGAGGATCGCCAGCGCCGCGTCGGCCAGCCGCAGGGCCTGCTCGTGGTCGCCCATCGACGTGCAGATGTCCCCCAGCGCCCGCAGCACACTCGCTTCGAACGCCCCCAACCCCAGCGACCGCACGATCTCCAGCGCCTGCATCCCGTGCTCGTACGCCCAGGCGTAGTCGTCGAGGTTGTGCGCCGCCATCGCCAGGTTGTACTGCGCCCGCGCCTCGCCCTCGCGCGCGCCGAGCTCGCGCTGGATCGCCAGCACCTGCTCCAGGTACCGCCGCGACTCCTCGTAGTCCCGGGCCACCCCGTTGACCACCCCGAGCCCGCTGAGGATGCCCGCCTCACCCGGCCGGTGCCCGCTCGCCCGCGCGGCTTCGAGCGCCACCTCGAACACCGCACGCCAGTCGGCGAGCCGCGAGCGCGTCACGAAGTAGCTCTGCAGCAGCCACGCCAGCTTCCAGCAGACGTCGTCCCGGCGCCGCCGCGCCAGGTGCACCGCCGCGATCAGGTTGCCGGACTCCTCGTCGAACCAGTCCAACGCGTCGTGGTGGCCGGCGAACGACAGGCCACCTTCGACCGAGTCGAGCTCCAGCAGCCGGTAGTAGCGCTCGGGCCGCATCCGCCGCGACGCGCTCAGCGCCGAGGCCAGGTACCAGTCCAGCAGCCGGTCCAAAGCCGCTTCGCGCTGCGAAGCCGAATCAACCTGCGAAGCGACTTCGCCCGCGTACGCCCGGATCAAGTCATGGAACTGGTAACGCCCCGGCCGCGGCTGGGCGAGCAAGTGCGCGGTGGCCAGGGTTTCCAGCATCGGCCGGGTCGCCGCGACGTCGAGACCGGCGACCGCGGCCGCCGCCGGCGCGGTGAAGTCGAGGCCGGTGGGCAGCCCGAGCAGCCGCAGCAACCGCGCCGTCGACGGCTCCAGCGCCTGGTAGGAGTACGAAAACACCGAGCGGATGTTCGTGCCTTCGCCGTCGGCGAGGTCGAACGAGCCGAGCAGGTCGGTCTCGAGCGAGTCGACGAACTCGTCGAGCGCCAGGTCCGGGAACTGCGCCGCCCGCACGGCGAGGATCCGGATCGCCAGCGGCAACCCACCGCAGTAGCGCACGAACCGCTCGGTCGCGGCCGGGTCGCGTGCGACGCGGTCGAGGCCGATCGTCGCCGCGAGCAGCTCGACGGCGTCTTCTTCGCCGAGCTCCTCCAGCGCCACCCGCCGCGCGTCGTGCGTCGCGACGAGCGCCCGCAGCTGCCAGCGGCTGGTGAGCACGACCAGGCAGCCCGGCCCGGGCAGCAGCGGGACGACCTGCTCGGTGCGGTTGGCGTTGTCGAGCAGGATCAGCAGCCGCCGCCCGGCGCTGTGCGTGCGCCAGCTCGCCGCGCGGCCGTCGAGGTCGTCCGGGATGGCGTCGCACGGCACGCCGAGCGCGGTGAGCATCGCGTCGAGCGCCGCCAACGGCTCGACCGGCTCGCCGGGCCCGTAGCCACGCAGGTTGAGGTAGACCTCGCCGCCGGGGAACCGGTCGGCGATCTCGTGCGCGAAGTGCACGGCCAGCGTCGTCTTGCCGACGCCGGCCATGCCCTCGACCGACGCGATCGTCGTCGACGTCCCGGCGTCGATCGCCTCGGGCAGCAGCGCGTGCAACGCCTTGAGGTCGCACTCGCGGCCGGAGAAGTTCGGCAGGTCGGCGGGCAGCTGGTGCGGCACCTGCGGTTCGGCGCCGAGCCGGTAGCGCGCCGTGGCCCCGTCGTCGGCGGCGCCGGTGAGGATCGCCTGGCGGGTGTGCTGCAGCGACGGCCCGGGGTCGAGCCCGAGCTCCTCGGCCAGCACGGCGCTGATCCGGCGGTGGACCTCGAGCGCCTCGGCCTGGCGCCCCGACCGGTAGAGGGCGACCATCAGCTGTTCGTGCAGCCGCTCCCGCAGCGGGTTTTCCCTGGCCAGCCGGGTCAGTTCGGGGACGACCGTGCCGTACTCGCCGACGTCGAGCAGCGCGTCGGCCCACTGCTCGCGCACGCGCAGCCGTTCCTCGGCCAGCTGGCCGGCCTCGTCGCGGTGCAGCGCGTCCGACTCGACGTTCAGCAGCGCCGGGCCGCGCCACTGCGCGAGCGCGTCGGCGAAGTGCCCGGCCGCCTCGCGGCTCTCGCCGCGGTCCTTCGCGGCCTTGCCCCGGGCGGCGAGGGCGCGAAACCGGGAGAGGTCGAGCAGGCCGTCCTCGAGCTCGATCAGGTAGCCGCCGCTTTCGGTGCGGATGGCGACCTGGTCGCCGAGCGCCCGGCGCAGGCGCAGCACGTACGTCTGGAGCGCGCCCTTCGAGCGGCGGCGGTCGTCGGCCCACAGCCAACGGCCGAGCTCGTCGACCGGCACGACCCGGTTCGCGCGCAGCAGAAGCCCGGCCAGCACGATCAACGGCCGGCTGCCCCCGAGCGGTACCGGGCGGCCGTCGGCCGTGACCTCGGCCGGACCCAGCACGCGGAAATCGAGGACCACGACGTCATTCTGACCGGTTACGCGGAGTTCGGCACCTGTTTGCGAAACCCGGGACGGTGGCATGATCGACGCTGATGAACGTGTACGCGATCCCCCTGCGCAACCGCTTCCGCGGCATCACGGTCCGTGAGGGCATGCTGCTGCGCGGTCCGGCGGGCTGGGGTGAGTTCTGCCCGTTCGCCGACTATTCGGACGCCGAGAGCGTGCCGTGGCTGCGGGCGGCGGTCGAAGCGACCGAAGCCGGCTGGCCGACGCCGGTGCGTGACCGGGTCGAGGTGAACACGACCGTGCCGGTGGTCACGCCGGAGAAGGCGTACGACCTGGTCCGCGCGTCCGGCTGCCGCACGGCCAAGGTGAAGGTCGCGGACCCGCGCTCGTCGCTGACGGACGACTGCGACCGGGTGGCGGCGGTCCGCGACGCGCTGGGCCCGGCGGGCGCGATCCGCGTCGACGCGAACACGGCCTGGGACGTCGACACGGCGGTCCGCGCGATCACCGACCTCGACAAGGCGGCGGGTGGGCTGGAGTACGCGGAGCAGCCGGTCCCGTCGATCGAGGATCTGGCGGCGGTCCGGCGCCGGGTGCCGGTGCGCATCGCGGCCGACGAGTCGATCCGGCGCGCGGAGGACCCGCTGAAGGTGGCGGTGGCGGGCGCGGCGGACATCGCGGTCCTGAAGGTGGCCCCCCTGGGCGGCGTGCGGCGCGCGCTGGAGGTCGCGGAGGCGTGCGGCCTGCCGTGCGTGGTGTCGTCGGCGGTGGAGACGAGCGTCGGCCTGGCCGCCGGCCTCGCTCTGGCGGGGGCGTTGCCTTCCCTGGAGTTCGCATGTGGACTGGGGACGATTTCGTTGCTGGAAGGCGACGTCTGCGTGCCGTCACTGTCCCCTGTGGACGGATATCTCCCGGTGCTCCACCAGGCACCGGAGCCGACGGACGCCTACCCGGCCTCGGCCGAGGTGCAGGCCGCGTGGCAAGCCAGACTTCAGAGGGTGCGCGGCTTCTCGTGAGTGGTTAGGGCGGTTAGAACCGCCCTAACCACTCACGACCTCAGGCTGCTTGCCAGGTCTGGCCGTAGGCGCGCACCAGCCACTGGTCGGCCCAGGCGTGGTCCGGCTGCTCCGGCAGCGGTGACGTGTCCAGGACCAGCCGCTCGAGCCGGTCTTCCAGCTCGGCCGCGACGTCGATGGCCTCCTGCTGCGTGTGCTTCCCGCGGCGCAGGTCCCGCAGCCAGCCAAGCCACGGCTCGGCGATCGGCAGTGTCATCCGGCCGGTCTCGAGCAGCTCGACGCCCTGCACGCCGAGCCGCACCATGTGCATGGCGTACTTGGTGTCGAAGCCGTACTTCTCGATCAGCTCCGGCCGGTTGACCTTGATCGCGCCGTCGAGCATCCGCTGCCGCTGGGTACGCAGGTACCCGGCGAACCGCAGCCCGGCCTGGCGCGACAGGATCCGCTCGGCGTTCGCGCGCAGCTCGTGGCCGAGCTCGCTGATCCGCACGATCTCGTGATCCGGCACGAACAGCGGCAGCAGGATCGTGGGGTTCCCGGTCAGCGCGAGGCGCATCCACTTGCGCAGCGAGTAGACGATGAGGTCGAGATCCCCGGGCCCGGACCGCACGCCTTCGGGCTGGGTGCGGAAGATGTACTGCTCGAAGCGCCGAAGCCCGCTGACGTACTCGGCCGGCTCCACGCACAGCCCCATTTCGTCACGGTCATCCTGACCATCGACGGCGGTACCGTGCAGCCCGGACCCGACCTGGCAACGCAGGATGGTGCCCCGCTCGGCGATCGCGGCGAACTCGGGATTGTCGTGCTTCATGGTCGAAAGTTGTACCGGCCGGGCGCTGGGGACAGCACCTGGTTTTCGGGCGCGCGCTCTCGGCCGGAACGGCTGCGCACGGACACTTGCCTCGCCCGGCAACGGAACCCCGCTGCTCGGTCGTTTCCAGGAGTGGCTGCGACACCGAGTCATTCTGCGCCGGTTTCCGGATGCGGTCGACCACCGGCGGAAGCCGGCCCCCGGGCACTTCCCCGAGGACAACTTCAGGGTCCGGCTCCGGGCCCTTCCCGATGTGGCCGCACCCCGCCCGGAGCCACTATTGAGCCATGACGAACAGCGTGTACACCCCGGAAACCACCAAGAAGCTCCGCCGCAGCCAGTCCGACAAGATGCTCACCGGTGTCTGCGGTGGCTGGGCCACCTACCTCGGCATCGACGCCAACGTGCTCCGCATCGGCATGGTCGCCGCCGTCTTTCTCTCCGTCGGGATTGCCATTCCGGTCTACGTCGCCGCCGCGATCCTGACTCCCGAAGAGGACTCCTGACCCGGGCGGGCGCCGGCTCGCAGGGGGAGCCGACGCCCGCCGGATGACGGGGTGTGCCGCAGGACCGGTCCGGGCGTCGGGGGACGCCGGGCCGGTGGCCGGTTCTCGGGGGAACCGGTGTGAACGGCCCGGACGCCAAGGGGACGTCCGGGCCGTTCGGCGTAGTGGCCTGCGCCGACCAGCGCAAAAGCCGAACACCTACGCCGGAAAACGAGCTAGGGTTCGCGCTCGTGGATCAAGGGAGCAGGACGGCCGCCAAGGTCGTCGTCGGGATCTTGGGCGGCCTGTACCTGATCGCCGGGCTCGGCCTCACCGCTTTCGCCGCCTTCTTCGCGCTCGCCTTCAACGATACCGGCAGCACCACCGTCACCAAGACCGTGCTCTACACCGCCGCCGCGCTGGCCATCTGGATCCTGCTCACCGGGATCGGCGCCATCGTCGTCGCGATGGAAGCCGAAGAGGCCAGCACCGCCTGGCTCGGGGGCCTCGGCGTGCTCGCGCTCGGCGTCGTCATCCTCGGCGCCTACGCCGTGTGGTTCTTCACCAAGCCATAAGAAAAGCCCGGCCCGCCGAAGCGGACCGGGCTTCCCGGCAAAGCAGCGAACTCAGAAGTCCATGCCACCCATGCCACCGGACGGGTCGGCGGGAGCGGCCGAAGCCTTCTCCGGCTTGTCCGCCACGACGGCCTCGGTGGTCAGGAACAGCGCCGCGATGGACGCGGCGTTCTGCAGCGCGGAACGGGTGACCTTCGTCGGGTCCGGCACGCCGGCGGCGAGCAGGTCCTCGTAGACACCCGTGGCGGCGTTGAGGCCGTGACCCTGCGGCAGACCCTTGACCTTCTCCACGACAACGCCACCTTCGAGGCCGGCGTTGATGGCGATCTGCTTGAGCGGGGCCTCGACGGCCACCTTGACGATGTTGGCGCCAGTGGCCTCGTCGCCCTCGAGCTTCAGGCCCGCGAACGCAGCCTCGGCAGCCTGGATGAGAGCGACGCCACCACCGGCGACGATGCCCTCTTCGACGGCGGCCTTGGCGTTGCGCACCGCGTCCTCGATGCGGTGCTTGCGCTCCTTGAGCTCGACCTCGGTCGCGGCGCCGGCCTTGATGACGGCCACGCCGCCGGCCAGCTTCGCGAGCCGCTCCTGCAGCTTCTCGCGGTCGTAGTCCGAGTCCGAGTTGTCGATCTCGGCGCGGATCTGGTTGACGCGACCCTGGATCTGGTCGGCGTCGCCCGCACCCTCGACGATGGTCGTCTCGTCCTTGGTGATGACGGCCTTGCGCGCCTTGCCCAGCAGGGACAGGTCGGCGTTCTCCAGCTTGAGGCCGACGTCCTCGCTGATGACCTGGCCACCGGTCAGGATCGCGATGTCCTGCAGGATCGCCTTGCGGCGGTCACCGAAGCCCGGGGCCTTGACGGCGACGGACTTGAAGGTGCCGCGCATCTTGTTGACGATGAGGGTGGCCAGGGCCTCGCCCTCGACGTCCTCGGCGATGATCAGCAGCGGCTTGCCGGACTGGATGACCTTCTCCAGCAGCGGCAGGACGTCCTTGACGGTGGAGATCTTGGAGCCGAAGAGGAGGATGTAGGGGTCCTCCAGCTCGGCTTCCTGACGCTCCGGGTCCGTCACGAAGTAGCCCGAGATGTAGCCCTTGTCGAAGCGCATGCCCTCGGTGAGCTCGAGCTCGAGCCCGAAGGTGTTGCTCTCCTCGACGGTGACGACGCCTTCCTTGCCGACCTTGTCCAGCGCCTCGGCGATCAGCTCGCCGATGGTGCGGTCAGCGGCCGAGATCGAGGCGGTAGCAGCGATCTGCTCCTTGGTCTCGATCTGGACGGCGGCCTTGTGCAGCTGCTCGGTGACAGCCTCGACGGCCGCCTCGATGCCACGCTTGAGGGAGATGGGGTCGGCGCCGGCGGCGACGTTGCGCAGCCCCTCGCGGACGAGGGCCTGGGCGAGCACGGTGGCGGTGGTGGTGCCGTCACCCGCGACGTCGTCGGTCTTCTTGGCGACCTCCTTGACGAGCTCGGCCCCGATCTTCTCCCACGGGTCCTCGAGCTCGATCTCCTTGGCGATGGAGACACCGTCGTTGGTGATGGTCGGCGCGCCCCACTTCTTTTCGAGCACGACGTTCCGGCCCCGCGGGCCGAGGGTCACCTTGACGGCTTCGGCGAGGGTGTTCAAGCCGCGCTCGAGACCGCGGCGGGCGTCCTCGTCGAACGCGATCAGTTTGGCCATTGCGGTGTGGTCCTCCGGTATTGGGCGCCGCCGCCGCGCTGTGCTTCTGAGCATGCGGCGGCAGCAGGACTCGTTCCTCGGCCAGGCTCGGTGCCCGCGACGGACGACTGCACCCGGGTGGGGGTCAGCCTCACCGTCCCGACCTTTGGCACTCAACGGCGTCGAGTGCCAAGTCCGTGTTTAGCACTCTCAGGGGGAGAGTGCAAGAAGACCTGCTCAGCGCCGCACGATCTCAGGAGCTCGGCTTGATGGAGATCGACGTCGGGGGCGCGTTGAGCGACGACGTCGGGTTGCCCTGGGAGTCACCGCCGGGGCCGACCGGGATGTTCGGCGCCGTCGAGGTGCCGCCACCCCCGCCGCTGCCGCTGTCGGAGAACAGGAAGATCGCGCCGACGACCAGGCCGGCCAGCACGAGGACGCCGAGGGCGATGAAGATCCACTTCTTGCCACCGCCGCTCTTCGGCTGGTGGAACGCGCCCGCGCCGCCCGCGGGCATCGGGGGCCGCAACCGCATCGGGTCCTGGCCGTAGCCGGGCGGCGGGCCCTGCGGCGGCATGCCCGGCTGCTGCGGGTAGCCGTAACCCGGGGGCGGGCCCTGCGGGGGCATCCCCTGGGGCGGCATCCCCTGCGGCGGGTAGCCGTAGCCGGGCGGCGGGCCCTGCGGCGGCATCCCCTGGGGCGGCGGCCCCTGCGGCCCCGGCTGCTGGCCGTAGCCCGGCTGCTGCTGTCCTCCGTACGGGTGCACGGGGGCCCCCTCTCCCTGCGGTGCCGTGGTCTGGTGCGGTCCTTGTTGTACCTGACCAGGGCGGGCCGGCGCGGGAACTCCACCCGAATTCGTCCCCGGCGGACCGGGCGGGGTGTCGGAGGCGGCCTGGGGACCGAGCGCGCGGCGCGCGGCCGCGACCATCTCGACGCAGCTGGGGTAGCGGTCGGCGGGGTTCTTCGCCATCCCCTTGCGGATGACTTCGTCGATCGCCGGCGGCAGCGCGACCGCGCGCGAGATCGCCGGCGGGTCGCCGTTGAGGTGGCCCTTGATCACCGTCGGCACGTCGCCCTTGAACGGCGGGCTGCCGGTGAGGCAGGCGTAGAGGACGCACGTGAGCGCGTACTGGTCGGTGCGCCCGTCCAGCGGCTCGCCGCGCAGGTGCTCCGGCGCCGCGTACGTGGGCGAGCCGAGGAAGTCGCCACCGCGCGTCCGGTGCCCGGTCGCGCCGCGGCGCGTCAGCCCGAAGTCGGCGACGTAGACGTGCTCGCGCGAGGTCTCCTTCTTCGTCACCAGCACGTTGGCCGGTTTGACGTCCAGGTGGACCAGACCACGGTTGTGCAGTGTGTCGAGCGCGTCCGCGACCTGGTCGAGCATGGTCAGGGCGCGCGCGGGCGCGATGGGACCACCGGAGATCAACCCGGCGAGATCGCCGCCGTCGACCATGCGCATGGCGATGTAGAGCATGCCGTCGAGCTCGCCGAAGTCGTACAGCGGCACGACGTTGGCGTGGTCGATCGCGGACGTGTTGCGCGCCTCGTCGACGAACCGCTCGCGGAACTCGGCGTCGGCCCCGAGGTGGTCACCGATGACCTTCAGCGCCACCTTGCGGCCGAGACGCACGTCCGTGGCCTTGTAGGTCACGCTCATGCCGCCCTTGCCGAGCACCCCGTCGATGCGGTAGTTGCCCAGCCGGCGACCGGTGAGGTCCCCCGACACATCGCCTGTCACGCCCGGCAGCCTAACGCCCCAGGTTCACGGTCTGCCGGGGGTTGGCCAATCGGGTGATCTAGACCTTGCGCACGTCGGCTGCCTGGCTTCGGCCGTCACGACCGGACTGCACTTCGAACTCGACGCGGTCCCCCTCGTCCAAAGTGCGGAATCCTTCGGCCTGAATGGCCGAATAGTGCACGAACACGTCCGGCCCCTCGGTGGATTCGATGAACCCGTAGCCCTTTTCCGAGTTGAACCATTTGACGGTGCCGACAGCCACGGCGCCCTCCCTCAGCACAAAGGATCCGCTGGCCCGAGCGGATGCCAGCGGTGCGAGTGCCAATCACGCTACCGGAATTATTCCCCTCGGCAATGGGCAATTCGTCCGAAGATCACGTGCGCGAAAGGCGCCGGTTCCGCGCTTGCACGAGCACGGTCCCGGGACCCGCGAAGTCGACCGCGAGCCCTTCGCCCGTGCGCAGCGACTGCGCGCCGCCCGGGTCGAGCGCCCGCAGCCGGCACTGCACGGAGTCCGGGTAGGCCAGCAGGTAGTCCGGCCGGACCGTGACCAGCTCGCCCTGCCCCAGTTCGAACGCGTCCACCGGGCCGGGCGCGGCCAGCACGAGCGGGCCGGTCCCGCTGTAGTGCTCGAGGAACCCCGAATCGGCGCCGAAGAGCTGCTGCAGCGGCGCCCAGCCGGGGTCGTGCCGAACCGACGAAGGTCGCACCAGCACCGAGTCGCGGTGCACCGACCAGCCGGTGCCGCCGCCGAGCTCCAGCGGGTAGACGTCGCCGGGGCGCAGTGGCGCGAAGTCGATCCAGCCGCCGTCCGAAGGGGCCGTGTAGACCGCCGTCGTGGTCTTGCCCGCGCGGACGCCGCCGCGGCCGGCCGCGGTCTCGGTCACCCCGAACCGGCTGGCGAGCAACGTCTCGGGCGCGGCCTGCACCGACTCGCCCGGTTCGAGCAGGACGCGGGCGACGCCGAAGCCGGGGGTGTGCCGGGTCTGGACGCGCATCAGCGGGACGGGACGTGCGAGATGATCCAGCTGACCAGCGCGGACGGGTTGCGCGTCTGCGTCATGATCTGGCCGGGGCCGACGAAGTCGAAGACGAGCCCTTCGCCGCTCTTCATGGACTGGATGATGCCCGTCGCGACCTTCCGGATCTGGTACTGCACCGTGTCGGCGTAGGCGACGACGTGCCCGGTGTCGATGGTGACCATCTCGCCCTGCTGCAGCGTCATCGTCTCGACCGCGCCGTAGCAGGAGACGAGCAGCTGGCCCTGGCCGGTGGCGTGGGTGAGGAAGCCGCCCTCGCCGCCCATCAGGTTCTTCATCCCGCCCCACTTGGTCTCGGTCTGCACGCCGTGCGACGACGCGAGCCAGCAGCCGCGGGTGACGGCCCAGCCGGTGCGGCCGTCGAGGGGGATCACCTGGATGTCGCCCGGCAGGTTGGCCGCGACGTCGACCCAGCCGCCGTTCTGCGGCGCGGTGAAGGTGGAGATGAAGAAGGACTCGCCGGAGAGGAAGGCACGGCCGAGGCCCTTCATGATCCCGCCTTGCGACTGGGACTGCACCTGCACGCCGTAGCTGGTGGCCATCATCGCGCCGGACTCCACCTGGCACGGCTCGCCCGGCGCGAGCATGAGCCGCGCGACGGCGAACGAAGGCTGTTGACGGACCTGAACCTGCATGCGTGCTCCCCGGTGGCGTGCTCGTGACGGGGCAGAGTCTTGCACGAGCGCCGGAGGCGGGGAGGATGGTCCGGTGATCTCCGTCGACGACTACCGCGACCGCGTTGCCGCGCTGCTGGGCAGCTCCCCCGCGACCACCCTGCCCCTCGCCGCCGCGGCCGGCCTCGTCCTGGCCGAGGACGTGCGGGCCGGGGTGTCCCTCCCGCCCTTCGACAACTCCGCGATGGACGGTTACGCGGTCCGCGCCGCCGACGTCGGGCGGGCGCCGGTGACGCTGCCGGTCGCCGACGACATCCCGGCGGGCCGCGTCGACGTCCGGCCGCTCGAAGCCGGGACCGCGCACCGGATCATGACCGGCGCGCCGCTGCCCCCCGGCGCGGACGCCGTCGTGATGGTCGAGGACACCGACGGCGGCACCTCGACGGTCACGATCTCCGCCGCGGCCACCGAAGGCGCGCACATCCGGCGCTCCGGCGAGGACGTCCTCTCCGGGACCGTCGCGCTGCACGCGGGAACCGTGCTGGGCCATGCCCAGCTGGGCCTGGCGGCCGCGGTCGGGCTCGCCGAGCTGCGGGTGCGCCGGCCGCTGCGGGTGCTGGTCGCCTCCACCGGCACCGAGCTGATCGACGCGCCGGCGCCGCTGCGCCACGGCCAGATCTACGAGTCCAACAGCGTGATGCTGGCCGCGGCCCTGCGCGAGCTCGGCTGCGAGGTCGAGGTGGTCCGCAGCGTCGTCGACGACGTCGAGGAGTTCCGCAAGGTCATCGAGCCGAAGCTGGCCGACGCCGACCTGCTGGTCACCTCCGGCGGGGTCAGCGCGGGCGCGTACGAAGTGGTGAAGGACGCGTTGTCCGGCCAGGGCGTCGAGTTCGCGAAAATCGCGATGCAGCCGGGCGGGCCGCAGGGCTGCGGGCGCTGGCAGGGCGTCCCGGTGGTGACGCTGCCCGGCAACCCGGTCAGCGTGCTCGTGTCGTTCGAGGCGTTCCTGCGCCCGGCCATCCTGACGGCAATGGGCCACACCGACGTCTCGCGGCGGCACGTGCGGGCCCGGCTGCTGGAGGCGATGTCCTCGCCCGCCGGCCGCCGCCAGTACCGCCGGGGCGTGTTCACCCCGTCGGAGGGCGAGGTCACCGGGGTCGTCGGGCCGCGCGGCGGGCCGGGCTCGCACCTGCTGGCCGCGTTCACCCAGGCCAACTGCCTGATCGTGCTGCCGGAGGACGTCACATCGGCTGCGGAAGGCGACGAGGTGGACGTACTGCTGCTCTGACCGGGAACTCCCGCAGCCGCGCGAACGGCACCAGCACCACCAGCGCGACGACCATCACCACGCTCGCCACCCACATCGTCTCGCGGACGCCGAGCACCTCGCCCAGCGCGCCGCCGAGGACGCCGGCCAGCGGGATGGTCCCGTAGTTGACGATCGCCGCGCTCGAGTTGATCCGGCTGAACAGCTCGGGCGGGCAGTACTGCTGGCGGAACGTCGTGGTCAGCACGTTCGAGCCGACCACGCCGGCGCACACGCCGAAGTCGGCGAGCACGAACATGACGAGTCCCCAGCCGGGTCGGCTCAGCGGGCCGAGCGCCATCATCGGCGCGGCGCACACCTCGCACAGCAGGAACGCCCGGGCGGCGCCGAACCGCGCCGCCAGCCGGCCGGCGAGCCCCGCGCCGAGGACCCCGCCCACCGCGGCCACCGCCAGGACCAGGCCGACCAGGCCGGGCGCGGCGCCGAGCGTGCGGGACAGGAAGACGATCTGGACCGACGCGTACCCGGTGAGCGCGAGGTTCGAGGCGGCGCCGAAGCACATCAGGGTCCGCAGGTAGCGGTCGCGGCCGACGAACCGGAGCCCTTCGGCGATCTGGCTGCGCAACGGCGTCCGTTCGCGGGGCACCACGGCCTCGCGCACGCGGATCGCCCGCACGCACAGCACGGACACGCCGAAGCTCACGGCGTCGGCGAGGATCCCGCTGACCGGGCCGAACGCCTGCGCCAGCAACCCGGCGAGGCCGGGGCCGCCGACCTGCGTCGCCGATTCGCTGCCCTGCACCTTCGCGTTGGCCTCGAGCAGGGCGTCCTCGCCGACCAGGAGGGGCAGGTAGGCGCGGTAGGCGAGGTTGAAGAAGACCTTCGCGATCCCGCCCAGCAACGCGGCGGCCAGCAGGTACGGCATGGACAGCGCGCCGAAGGCGGCCGCGACCGGGACGCTCCCGAACACCGCCATCGACGCCGCGTTGCAGGTCAGCATGACCGGGCGCTTCGGCAGCCGGTCGACCCAGGCGCCCGCGGGCAGGCCGACGACCAGCCACGGCAGCCAGGCCACCGCGGTCAGGAGGGCGACCTCGAAGGTGCTCGCCCGCAACGTGACCACCGCGACCAGCGGCAACGCCGTGCTCGCGACCATGCTGCCGAGCATGCTGGTGGTCTCGCCGGACCAGAGCAGCCGGAAGTCCCTGTTCCCCCAGAGCCCCTTCACGGCTGACCCAGCGACGCTCGCGCGGCGAAGAACACCGGACGGCGCTCGGCGCCGTCGTCGGGCCGTGGGCGGTCCCGGTATTCGGCGAGCATCGCGACGAGCCGGTCGTTCAGCTCGTCCAGCTCGGCGATGGACAGCCGCGTCCAGCCGTCGATGCTGAACAGCGCGCCCCGCCACTCCTGGGGATAGGTGTCGCGCTTGGCCAGCCACTCGCGGGCCATCGCGTGCTGGTGGTCGAGCGTCAGCACCTCGGCCGCTTCGGCGATCGGGTCGTCGGGGAAGTCCTGCGCGCCCCACTTGATCGCGCTGGACGTCCGCCGCCACCACCGTTCCCGGCGGTCCCTGGCCAGCTCGGGCGCCTCCTCGATGAGCTCACTGCCCGCGAGCACCTTGAGGTGGTGGCTGATGTTCCCCACCGCCTGGCCCGTCCTCTCGGCGAGCATCGACGCCGTCGCCGGGCCGTCGAGGTGCAGCAGGTCCAGCAGGCGGTGGCGCAGCGGGTGCGCGATGGCGGTCAGCGCCTTCGAGTCCCGGATCTCGCGGACGTTCTTCTCTTCCATGACGCACAAGAGTAGTTGTACAAGAGTTCTTGTGCAATACCTCTTGTGCGTCTGCTCGCGTAAGCTCCCGCCATGGGTTTCGTCGTGTGGGTGATCTTCGGCGCGATCGTCGGCTGGGCCGCGAACCTCGTCGTCGGCGGCCGGCGCCGCGAGCGGCAGGGTTGCCTGGTCAGCGTGATCGTCGGCGTCGTCGGCGCGGCGCTCGGCGGGCTGATCTACCGGCTCGCGTCGGGCCGGTCGATGTCGTTCGAGTTCGACTTCCCCAGCTTCGGCGTGGCCATCCTGGGCGCCGTCGTCCTGCTGGCGATCCTGCGGCTCGTGAGCGGTCTCGGCCGTCGACCGGATGACCGCCGGTAACTTTTGCCGGACGAACCGTGATCAACGCGGCTCCGGCGGCTAAACTGCTTCCTCACGCGCATCGCCCGGTGGCCGGGTGCCTGCGCCGTCGGGGGGCGCAGGCACCCGGCCGCGCTTCTTCGCCGCGATGACGACGTCCACGGCGCGCACCGGATCCACGAGCGACGGCACCGGCACCTCGTCGATCTCCCGGCACCACGCGCCCAAGAGCTCGGCGAGGCGGGCGTCGGCGGGATCGTGGTGATCGGTCATCGTCCCCTCACAAACGTCTCGGCAGCGCCCCGAACGGCGTCGACTACTCAGTGTTGTCGCCGAATTCGACCTTGTGTTACCGGGATGTGGCCGCTCCCACCCGCTGCGGGGACACCCTCACGAGGGAGCCGACCAGGGGCACGCGCCGGGCCCCGCCTGGGGCAGCGGTAGCGTGGTGGCGCCCGTACGCGGTCGCCGGACCCCGGCGCCGACAGTTCTTCCGACACGAAACCAGGGGACCCGACCATGAGCGGCACCCGGCCGGATTCCGCCGGCAACCCCGTCGCGCACGCCCTCCAGCTCGCCCGCGAGACGTTGCCGCCGATGCACCCGGCCGGCCGCCCGTTCGTGGCGGGCGGAGTCGCCGCGACGCTGCTCGCGCGCCGGTTCTCCAAGCGCCTGGGCGTCCTCGGCGCGCTGACGACCGTGGCGATGGCCGCGTTCTTCCGCGAGCCGAAGCGGGTCCCGCCGCCGCGTGACGGCGTCGCGCTGGCCTCGGCCGACGGTCTCGTGTCGCTGATCGAGGAAGCCGTCCCGCCCGCCGAGCTGGGCCTGCCGGCCGAGCCGCGGATGCGCGTGTCGGTGTTCCTCTCGGTGTTCGACGTGCACGTCCAGCGCGTGCCGGCGAACGGCGTGATCGAGCGCGTCGCCTACCGGCCGGGCAAGTTCCTCTCCGCCGACCTGGACAAGGCCAGCGACGACAACGAACGCAACTCCGTGCTGATGCGCACCGAAGACGGCCACGAGCTCGTCGTCGTGCAGATCGCCGGGCTGGTCGCGCGCCGCATCCTCTGCGAGATCCGCGAGGGCGACAAGGTCGGCGCCGCCTCGACGTACGGCATCATCCGCTTCGGCTCGCGGGTCGACCTCTACCTCCCGCCGGGCTCGCGCGTGCTGGTCAGCAAGGGCCAGCGCACGATCGGCGGCGAGACCGTCATCGCGGAACTCCCTGCCTCGCCTGCGAAGGGCTGATTCGATGGTCCGCGTGACCACCCCCGGCGTCCGGCTGCTGCCGAACGCCATCACCGTGCTGGCGCTGTGCTCGGGCCTCTCGGCCGTGCAGTTCGCGCTGACCAGGAACTTCGCCATGGCGATCGCCGCGATCGGCATCGCGGCGGTGCTCGACAGCCTCGACGGCCGGATCGCCCGCCTCCTCGACGCGACGTCGAAGATGGGCGCGGAGCTGGACTCGCTGTCCGACGGCATCTCGTTCGGCGTCGCGCCGGCGCTGGTCATCTACGTCTGGCAGACCGGCGCGGACCGGATCGGCTGGGTGGCGTCGCTGATCTTCGCCGTCTGCATGATCCTGCGGCTGGCCCGGTTCAACACGCTGCTGGACGACACCGAGCAGCCGGCGTACGCGAGCGAGTTCTTCGTCGGCGTCCCGGCGCCCGCGGGCGGGCTGCTCGGGATGCTGCCGCTGGTGGCGTACCTGCAGTGGGGCGAGGGCTGGTGGTCCTCGCAGTACGTCGTGTGGGCGTGGACGGTCGCCATCGCGGCGCTGCTGATCAGCCGCATCCCGACGTTGTCGCTGAAGACGGTCAAGGCCCCGGCCAAGGCGATCGCCCCGCTGCTGATCGGCGTGGCCCTGCTGGCCGCGGCGATCATCCAGTTCCCGCTGGTCGCGCTGATCGTGGCGATGATCCTGTACCTGGCGCACATCCCGTACTCGGTCTACCGGAACCGCTGGCTGGCCGCGCACCCCGAGGCCTGGACGGTCCCGCCGCGCGAGCGCCGCGCGATCCGCCGCGCCTCCCCCCGCCGCTTGGGCCTGCGGCGCCCGCTGCGCCGCCGCGTCGCGGGCGCGGCAATGCGCGCAGTCCGCCTCCCCCGCAACGGCGAAACAGTCCGAACCCCCCGCGACACCTCCCAGAACGGCCAGCGCCGCCGTTCGTGGCGCCAAATAGGCCTCCGCCGCAAGTGATGCCCGCTAACTCGTAACTCGCGCCTCAATCACGCGAGTTACGGCTTGAAGCACGCTGGACCCGGCCCGGATCACTAGGGTTGACGGGGTGAGCCACCCGCAGATCACGCTGACCGTCCGGCACACCCCCTCCGCGCTGGACACCCGCCGCGGCGTCGTCCGGCTGCATCCCGAAGTCCTCGACGCGCTCGGCCTGCGGGCCTGGGACGCCGTGCACCTCACCGGCGCCCGGGTCAGCGCCGCGCTCGCCGCGCCCACCGACGAGGCCGACGTGCCCGGGGTCGTCCTCACCGACGACGTCACGATGTCCAACCTCGGCGTCACCGAGGGCTCCGAGATCGTCGTCGCGCCGGCCGACGTCGCCGCGGCGAAGACGGTCACCGTCGCCGGGTCGCGGCTGGCCAGCGTCTCGGTCAGCCCGCACATGCTGCGGCTCGCCCTGATCGGCAAGGTCCTGACCGTCGGGGACGCCGTTTCGCTGCTGCCGCAGGACCTCGCGCCGACACCGGGGTCGGACCCGGCCGGCCTGCGCGGCCAGCTGTCCCGCGCGATCGGCGCGACCTGGACGAACGAGCTGCTCACCGTCACCGCGACCGAGCCGGCCGGCCCGGTCGCCGTCGGACCGTCCACTGTGGTCGTCTGGCGTGACGGCGCGCGCCCGGCGCCGGAGCCCGCGCAGCCCCGGACGGCGACCGCGCTGGTGCGCACCTCCGCCGTGACCGCGGCCGAGGAGTGGATCGACGCGGAGATCGTCGAAGACGAGATCGCCGTCGAGGAGGTCGTCGAGCCGGCAGTGCCGCTGGCCGACCTGATCGGCGCCGAAGCGGCCGCGCGCAAGCTCGCCGAGTGGTTCGACCTGGCGTTCCACCGCCCCGAGCTGCTGGCCCGGCTCGGCGCGCCCGCCCACCTCGGCGTCCTGCTGTCCGGTCCCGAGGGTGTCGGCAAAGCGACACTCGTGCGCTCGGTCGCGACCGAAGCCGACATCCGCGTGGTGCCGGTCGCCGCCCCGAACCTCGCGGTGCTGGACCCGAACGTCGCCGTCGCGCGCCTGCGCGAAGCCATCCGCTCGGCCGAAGGTCCGGCGGTGCTGCTGCTCACCGACGTCGACGCGCTGCTCCCGGCGGCCACCCCACCGCCGGTGGCGACCGTCGTGCTGGAAGAGCTCCGGACGGCCCTGCGGCAAGAGCGCTTCGCCGTCGTCGCGACCACGGCCCGCGCCGAGTCCGCCGACCCGCGCCTGCGGGCCGCCGACCTGCTGGACCGCGAGCTGTCCCTCGCCCTCCCGGACGCGAAGACCCGCCGCGAGCTGCTGAACGTCCTGCTCCGCGACGTCCCGCTCGACACGGGCATCGACTGCGGCGTCCTCGCCGAGCGGACGCCGGGCTTCGTCGCCGCCGACCTCATCGCCCTGCGTCGCGACGCGGCCCTGCGTGCCGCCCTGCGCCAGCGTGAGGCCGACGAGCCGCGCATCTCCCAGCAGGACCTCCTCGACGCGCTGGCCACCGTCCGCCCGGTCTCGATGTCCACTTCGGACAACCTGGCCACCGGCGGCCTGACGCTCGACGACGTCGGCAACATGGTCGACGTCAAGCAGTCGCTCACCGAGGCCGTGCTGTGGCCGCTGCGGTACCCGGACTCGTTCGCGCGCCTCGGCGTCGAACCGCCGCGCGGCGTCCTGCTCTACGGCCCGCCCGGCGGCGGCAAGACGTTCCTGGTCCGGGCGCTGGCCGGCACCGGCGCGCTGAACGTCTTCGCGGTCAAGGGCGCCGAGCTGATGGACAAGTGGGTCGGCGAGTCCGAACGCGCGGTCCGCGAGCTGTTCCGCCGGGCCGCCGAGGCCGCGCCGTCGCTGATCTTCCTCGACGAGATCGACGCGCTCGCCCCGCGCCGCGGTCAGTCGTCGGACTCCGGCGTCGCCGACCGCGTGGTCGCCGCGCTGCTGACCGAATTGGACGGTGTCGAGCCGATGCGCGAGGTCGTCGTGCTGGGCGCGACGAACCGGCCCGAACTGGTCGACCCGGCGCTGTTGCGGCCGGGCCGGCTCGAGCGCCGCGTCTACGTGCCGCCGCCGGACGCCGAGGCCCGCGCCGCGATCCTCGCGGCCAGCTCGAAGAACACGCCGCTGGCCTCCGATGTGGACCTCACCGAGGTGGCGTCCACTCTGGACGGATACTCGGCGGCCGACTGCGCGGCGCTGATCCGCGAGGCGGCGCTGACGGCGATGCGTGAGTCCCTGGAGGCGCGCGAAGTCACCGCGGCGCACCTGGACACGGCTCGCAAGACGGTCCGCCCGAGTCTCGACCCGGCCCAGCTCGCGGCCCTGGAGGCGTACGCGAAGACGCAGATCAGCGAATGAGCGAAGGGGCCACGGCCCCTTCGCTCAGCTGCCCTTGTGGCCGGACTGGTATTCCTTCGTCACGATCACTATCACGCCGGGGCTCGCGCTCTCGATGCCCGGGAAGCGCGGCTCGGCCTTGATGCCGAACTCCTGGGCGAGCTGCTTGGCGGCGGCTTCCTCGTCGGTGCCCGGGCGGTAGAACGCCGTGGTCGTCGGGATGATGCCCTGGGAGTAGTTGCTGATCTCGTTGACGTTCCAGCCACCACCGCGGAAGTCCTCCGCCGCGCGGTCGGCCAGACCCTTGATCGTCGAGTTGTTGAAGACCCGGACGGTCACCCACTTGTTGGACGCCTGCTGGTCACCGGGCTGGCCCGGCTGCCCCTGCGTCGGCTGGCCAGGCGCCGGGCTGGTCGGCGACGGCGGGGTGGGCGACGTCGGATTCGTGGTGGACGACGACGGCGGCGGCGAAGACGGGCTCGTCGGCGGCGCCGATGTTCCGCCGGAGGTGCCCGGCGGCGTCGACGATGTGCCGCTCGGGCCGGCTTCGTTGGATCCGTCGCCGCTCAGCGCGGAGATGCCGCCGACGACCGCGGCGATGATCGCCACGCCGATCAGGGCGACGCCCGCGGCCTTCATCGGCCGGGACATACCCGAAAACACGCTCATTTCAGCTCGATCCCCAGTCGCCGGGCGCCACGCTTGCGCTGGCGGGCGGCACGCGTCTTCTGCAGCCGCTTCACCAGCATCGGGTCGGCTTCGATCGCCTCCGGCTTCTCCAGCAGCTTGTTGAGCAGCTGGTAGTAGCGCGTGGCGGACAGATCGAAGCGCTCGCGGATGGCGTTCTCCTTCGCCCCGGCGTGTCGCCACCACTGGCGCTCGAAGGCGAGGATCTCGACCTCGCGTTCGGTCAGGCCGGGCACGGGCTTCGGCGGCGACGGCTGCGGACCAGCCATCGACTCCGCGGCGTCCATCCGAGTCCCTCTCAATCGGGCGTCATGGCGAATCAGACCTAGCTCTTCCGCGGGCGCCATTCAACCACGGAAGCGCACGCCGACGTGGGCATCCGCGTCGGCGCGTCACGGTCTGATGCAGGTCTACCAGAGGGGTCCGACTAAACTGCGTGGTCGTGACCATCCACCCCATCGTGATCGCCGGCGAACCCGTGCTGCACCAGCCGACTCGGGAGATCACCGAGTTCGACGCGGAGCTGAGCACGCTCGTCGACGACATGTTCGAGACGATGTACGCCGCCGAAGGAGTCGGCCTCGCGGCCAACCAGATCGGCCTCGGCCTGCGGGTGTTCGTCTACGACTGCCCGGACGACGAAGGCGTGCGGCACAAGGGCGTCGTGGTCAACCCGAAGCTCGAGACGTCGGAGATCCCGGAGACCATGCCGGACCCGGACGACGACTGGGAGGGCTGCCTCTCAGCGCCCGGCGAGTCGTACCCGACGGGCCGCGCGAAGTGGGCGAAGGTGACCGGCTCCGACGTCGAGGGCAACCCGATCGAGGTCGAGGGCACCGGCTACTTCGCGCGCTGCCTGCAGCACGAGACCGACCACCTGGACGGGTACATCTACCTGGACCGCCTGGTCGGCCGCCACGCGCGCGCGGCGAAGAAGATGCTGAAGTCGAACAAGTGGGGCGTCCCGGGCAACTCCTGGCTCCCGCCCCGCACCCCCGAGGACGACGGCGCCGTCATCTGACCCAACCCGGTCGTGAGTGTTTAGGGCGGTTAGAACCGCCCTAAACACTCACGACAAGCCGCGGCAGACCTCAGCAGCCGAGGAAGTGGCACCGGACGACGCGGGGCGTTTCGAGGGTCGAGCCCGCCTTGACGTCCTGCGCGAGCCGGACGTACTGGGCGTGCGTCCAGGCCAGCGGGGTCGCCGACGCGTTCGGCGTACCGGCCGGGAAGCCGGTCTGGCCCGACGGCGGGTTCTCGTCCCACACCTGCTCCGGCATGGTCTCCGCCGAGCTGCTCACCCGGCCCATGTCCCGCAGCCGCCGCGCGGCCGACGACCGGTCGCCCAGCGTCAGCTCGTACTCGCCGCGCTCGCCGGCCAGCAGCGGCCACAGCCGGCCGAACGTCGTGCGGCTCTCCGCCGGGAACGTGTAGTCCCACGGCGCGCCGTCGGCCTGCTCGCCGTAGCCGTCCTTCGTGTAGCGGTGCCAGAACTGCCCGGTCGGCGTGGTGAACGCGATGTCCTTGTCGGTCACCGCGATGCTGTTGCGGATCACCGGGTCGTCCGCCCGGTAGACGCCGAGCCGGACCAGGTCGAGGAAGCCCGCGTCGGTGACCGCGCGCTGGTCCATCGTCACGCTCGAGTTGCCGAGGTTGTACTTCGTGCCGGCGTTCGCGTTGGCGTCCTTCGTGAGGCGGACGAAGTACGGGTCCTTCGACAGCGGCCCGTTCGTGGTGATCGTCTGCTTCGGCAGGTCGGCCTTCATCTTGTCGGCCGCCGCGAGGTACCGGGCGGCGTCCGCGGGGGCGCCGCTGTGCGACGCGATGTCCGCGGCGCAGACGAGCCCGGCGATCACCGACGCGATGGTCGACGGGGACCAGCCGTCCTGCTCCTCCCAGCGCTCCTGCTGGGTGTACGGCGAAGCCTGCCCGTCCGGCCCCCGGTAACCGAGGATGAAGTCCGCGGCTTTGCGAACGCCGGGCCACAGGTCGGTGCGCCCGAGCTGCTGGGCCAGCACGATCGGGAAAGCGGTTTCGTCGAGCTGGATCGACGTCCAGTACGGCACGCCGTCGACCCGGCTGTTCTGCGGCATGTGCCCGTCGGGCTGCTGCTGCGTGCCGAACATGTAGGACACGGACCGGTTGGCGGCCGCCTTGTCGCCGCCCGCGGCCAGGCCGGTGGCGATCTGGTAGAGGTCCCGCGGCCAGACCAGGTGGTAGGTGCCGGACGGCGACCACTCCGGGTCGTTGTTCCCGAACCGCCACGGCATGCTCGGCGACGCGATGAAGGCGCCGGGGTGGTGCTTGTCCTCGCTCGCGGCGAGCGTCAGCATCGACGCCTTGTAGAGGTCACGCTCGGCGTCGGTCTTCAGCGACGACGGCGGCTTGCTCACCCCGCGCAGGTACTCCGCCCACCCGCGGTCGTACGCGCGGGTGATGTCGCGGACTCCGCGTCGCTGTGACGCCTGCGCGCTGCCGAGCGCGTCACCGGCCTTCGCGCCCATGCCGAGGGCGACGGTGACGTGCCGGTTCCGGAGTCCGTCGGCGGTCGTCTGCCCGGTGAGCACGACGTTGCCCTTGGCGGCGGTGTCGTAGGTCTTCAGCTTGAAGGTGGTCATGAGCTGCGCGGTGCCGTCGGAGTTGCCCGCGTAGCCGACGCTCGTCTTGACGAAAGCGGGTTTCGCGGTGAGCGCGGCGGCGTTCGTCGTGTCCTGCGCGGTGACGGCGTCGCCCTTGCGCGCGGCCGAGTCGTCGGAGCCGTCGTTGGTCAGGTCCGGGTCGGCGACCGCGAAGAGCTGGTAGGGCCGCCCGGTGAGCGACTGGAAGTCGACGTCCACCAGCACCGTCGTGGCGGCCGGGTCGGTGACGTAGGTCTTGCGGAGGCGCCAGCGGTGCTGGTCGTCGGTGATGGTCTGCTCGTAGGTCAGGCTGTCGTCGTCGGTGCGGCGGACCTGCTGGGACTTCGCCGCGTAGTCGAGCGTCGCGAAGCTGCGGCCGTCGGTGACGACGAAGTTCATCGACCGGACGCTCGGCGTCGAGAGGTCCGGGTAGTAGACCTCGGACATCTGCCCGCCCTGGAGGGTGAACCAGACGTTGCTCGTCCGGTTGTGGGCGGTGCCGAAGCCGGTCTTGTTCGCGGGCAGCCAGCTGGGATGGGTGCCCGGGGCGCCGGGCGCCTCGCCCTGGGCCGCCGCGATCCCCGGGATCAGGCCGGTGACCAGCAGCCCGGCGAGGGCGCCGAACATGAGTTTGCGCATATCAACCCCACAGAAGATCGCTTCTGCACCGTTACAGAAGCGCCTTGGGAGTCTGCCGCCGAATCTTCACCGGCGCATGGGCTGATCCGGTGAACCACTGACCGTCACTGGTCCGGTCGGCGGTTCACGGAAAGCGAACCCACATCGCCGCCGTCCGAGCGCATGCTTGTAGTACCTGCAACGGTGTAATCGAGGTGCCCTCATGGAAGACGCGATGGACGCCTACTCCCGCGCGGTCAGCACGGTCGCGAAGACCGTCACCCCGCACGTCGCCGGGGTACAGCTCGCGCGGGGCAGCGGCTCGGCCGTGGTCTTCGCCGAAGACGGCCTCCTGCTCACCAACGCCCACGTCGTCGACGGGCATCAAAAAGGCGTCGCGACCTTCGCCGACGGCAGTGAAGTGCGCTTCGACGTCGTCGGCGCCGATCCGCTGTCCGATCTCGCCGTGCTGCGGGCCCGCGGCGAGACGCCGTCCGCGGCGGTCCTCGGCGACGCCGACCAGCTCGTCGTCGGCCAGCTCGTCGTGGCCATCGGCAGCCCGCTCGGGTTCTCCGGCACCGTCACCGCCGGCGTCGTCAGCGCGCTCGGCCGGGCGCTGCCGGTCCGGCAAGGGCGCACGACCCGGGTGATCGAGGACGTCATCCAGACCGACGCCGCGCTCAACCCCGGCAACTCCGGCGGCGCGCTCGCCGACTCCGCCGGCCGGGTCGTCGGCGTCAACACCGCCGTCGCCGGGTACGGGCTCGGGCTCGCCGTGCCGATCAACGCGACGACCCGGCGGATCATCGACACGCTCGCCGTCGAGGGCCGGGTGCGGCGCGCGTACCTGGGCGTCGTCGGCGTGCCCGCGCCGCTGCCCGACGACATCGCCGGGCGCACCGGGCAGAGCGCGGGCCTGCGGGTGCACGAGGTCGTCGCCGGCGGCCCCGCGGACCGCGCCGGTCTCAAGGCGGGCGACCTCGTCCTGACCGTCGGGCGCACGCGTGTTTCGGACGCGCAAGGCATCCAGCGGCAGCTGTTCGCGGAAGTGATCGGCACCGCACTGCCGATCACCGTGCTGCGCAACGGAGCCATGGTCGACGTGTACGCCACTCCGGCCGAGTTGGTCGGGTGACTTGAGTATCGCGCTCCGGCGTGGCATGGTCGGTGGCACAACACCAACGCGGGAGCTCGCGCCATGGCGGGCTGAGAGGGTGACTTGCGTTTCGCAGGCGTCACCGACCGCATGAACCTGACCGGGTAATGCCGGCGTAGGGAGTGAAAGTCGTTGACGACGCTCGAAAATAAGGACGTCTCCGTAACAACCGGCCCGATCACGGGCTCGCACAAGGTCTATCACCAGACCGAATCCGGACTGCGGGTTCCCGCGCGCCGGATCGACCTCTCGAACGGTGAGCACTTCGACGTCTACGACACTTCGGGTCCGTACACCGACCCCGAAGCGACGATTGATGTCCACAGTGGACTCCACCGGCTGCGGGCCGGCTGGGCCGACGGCCGCGAGCACAACACCCAGCTCGGCTGGGCGAAACAGGGCGTGATCACCCGGGAGATGGAGTACATCGCCGCCCGCGAACGGGTTTCCGCGGAGTTCGTGCGCGCCGAAGTCGCCAGCGGCCGCGCGGTGATCCCGGTCAACCGCAGGCACCCCGAGTCCGAGCCGATGATCATCGGCAAGAACTTCCTGGTGAAGATCAACGCCAACATGGGGAACTCGGCCGTCTGGTCGTCGGTCGAGGAAGAGGTCGACAAGATGGTGTGGGCGACCCGCTGGGGCGCCGACACGATCATGGATCTCTCCACCGGCAAGCGGATCCACGAGACCCGAGAGTGGATCATCCGCAACTCGCCGGTCCCGGTCGGCACCGTGCCGATCTACCAGGCGCTGGAAAAGGTCGACGGCGAACCGGAAAAGCTGTCGTGGGAGATCTACCGCGACACGATCATCGAGCAGTGCGAGCAGGGCGTCGACTACGTCACCGTGCACGCCGGCGTGCTGCTGCGCTACATCCCGCTGACCGCGCGACGCGTCACCGGGATCGTCAGCCGCGGCGGGTCGATCATGGCCGCGTGGTGCCTGGCGCACCACCAAGAGTCCTTTTTGTACACCCACTTCGAGGAGCTCTGCGAGATCCTCCGGCAGTACGACGTCACGTTCTCCCTGGGCGACGGCCTGCGTCCCGGCTCGATCGCCGACGCCAACGACCGCGCCCAGTTCGCCGAGCTGGAAACCCTGGGCGAGCTGACGCACCTCGCGCGCTCGCACGACGTCCAGGTGATGATCGAGGGCCCCGGCCACGTGCCGATGCACAAGATCAAGGAGAACGTCGAGCTGGAGGAAAAGCTCTGCGGCGAGGCACCGTTCTACACCCTCGGTCCACTCGCGACGGACATCGCACCGGCGTACGACCACATCACCTCGGCCATCGGCGCGGCGCAGATCGGCTGGTACGGCACGGCGATGCTGTGCTACGTCACGCCGAAGGAGCACCTCGGCCTGCCGAACCGCGACGACGTCAAGACCGGCGTGATCACGTACAAGATCGCCGCGCACGCCGCGGACCTGGCCAAGGGGCACCAGTACGCGCAGGAGTGGGACGACGAGCTGTCGAAGGCCCGCTTCGAGTTCCGCTGGAACGACCAGTTCAACCTCTCGCTGGACCCGGACACCGCGCGGTCGTTCCACGACGAGACGCTGCCCGCCGAGCCGGCCAAGACCGCGCACTTCTGCTCGATGTGCGGCCCGAAGTTCTGCTCGATGCGGATCACGCAGGACGTCCGCAAGTACGCCGAGGAACACGGTCTGTCCACTGTGGAGGCGATCGAGGCCGGCATGGCCTCGAAGTCCGCGGAGTTCACCGAGTCCGGCGGCAAGGTCTACCTGCCCGTGGTGCAGCCGTGACACCGCCCACCGCCCTCACCATCGCCGGGTCCGACTCCGGCGGTGGTGCGGGCATCCAGGCGGACCTGCGGACGTTCTTCGCGCACGGGGTGCACGGGCTGGTCGCGCTGACCGCGGTCACCGTCCAGAACTCCCTTGGCGTGCAGGGGTTCACCGAGATCCCGGCCGACGTCGTCACCGCGCAGATCAAGGCGGTGGCGTCCGACATGGGCGTCAACGCGGCGAAGACCGGCATGCTCGCCACGGCGGAGATCATCCGCGCGGTGGCCAAGACGCTGGACGAGGTCGAGGTCGGCTCGCTGGTGGTCGACCCGGTGGCGGCGTCGATGACCGGGCACGCGCTGCTGCGCGAGGACGCCCTGGAAGCGATCCGCACGGAGCTGTTCCCCCGCGCGACGCTGATCACGCCGAACCTGGACGAAGTCCGCCTGCTGACCGGGATTTCCGTCGTCGACGCGGCTTCCCAGCGCTCGGCGGCCGAGGCGCTGCTGGAGTTCGGTTCGCGGTGGGTGCTAGTGAAGGGTGGCCACCTGGTGGGCACGCCGGAGTGCGTCGACCTCCTGACGGACGGCCGCGAGTACCGCGAGCTGAGCGGCCCGCGATACGAGACGGAGAACACCCACGGCGGCGGCGACACGATGGCGTCGGCGATCACGTCGTCGCTGGCGAAGGGCGCCTCGATCCCGGACGCGGTGGCGGCCGGGAAGAAGTTCATCGAGCGCTGTGTCGCGGAGGGGTACTCGCTGGGCGCCGGGGTCGGCCCGGTTTCGCCGTTCTGGGTGCTGGACCGGTAGCGCCTGCCAGACTGGGCCCGTGGAACCCGAGGAGCTGTGGGCGGCCCTGCCCGGCGAGCTGCACGACGAGATCGACGCGTGGCTCGTCGAAGGTCACTTCGTGCGCGCGATCATGGCGCTGCGCGAGAAGTCCGGAATCACGCCGACGCCGGGCATCAACGACGGCAAGGGACTGGTCGGGTACCGCACCTCGGTCCTCCACGAACGCGGGCTGCTGAAGCCACCGCCGGAGCAGACCGTGGACGGGATGCTCGCCGACCTCGCCGAGCGGGGCCTGGACGCCGTCGCCGTCGAGATCACCTGGGACGGCGATTCCCGAGGCTGGCACACGGAACTGTGCGTCGTCGTGGCGCAGCCGCGGTTCCACCTGGTCGCCCTGGGCCGCTTCTTCCCGCACGTGGCCCGGACCGAGCCGGTGCGCGACGAAGCGATGCGGAAGGGCCGGGCCCTCGCCGAGCGGCTCGGCGTCCCGTTCCACTTCCCGCTGCCGGACGCCCCCGACACCGACCAGCCGCACTGGTGGGAGCACGGCTAGGAGTCCGGCGGGCACCAGGTGTCGGAAACCGGGCCGTCGGCGGCCCCGCAGAAGCCGTGCACGGACTTGTCGACTTCGCCGCCCGCCACGCCCATCACCGCGACCGGCTTGTTCTGCGGCACGTTGCGGCCGATGTCACCGCCGTAGTCGATGGTGCCGGTGACGCCTTCGAGGAACTTGTTGACCTGCTTGGCTCCCGGGCGGGACGTGTGGATGGCGGTGATCTCGCGCCAGATCGCGCCGGGCGTCACCGGGATCTCGGCCGCGGTCTCCCGCAGGTAGGCGGCCGCGACGATCATCACCTGCGCCGCGTCGTAGGCCAGGGCGGCGTGCCCGTCGTACGACCGGCCCTCCGGAGTCTGCTCGAACGGGAACAGCGTCTGGTCCAACGTCGTGTAGAAGTCCAGCGCCGCGCCCTTCGGCTCGGTCACCGGCGAGGTGGCGAACGACAGGTAGTAGTAGGGCAGCGCGCGGTTGCGCTGGCGTTCGCCCTGGTCGGCGACGAACCGGGTGACGTCGTCGTCGCCGATCACCGTGGCCCGGCTGCCGCACTGCGCGGCGCTGCTGAGGAACTGGCCGAAGTCCGGCACGCCCCGGCCGGCGAAGAACGCGATCCCCTCGTACGAGCACGTGTCGCGGCCCGCCGCACCCGCGTTGCCCAGCAGCGTCTCGCCGTAGCGCGGGTGCGAAGCCGGGCCGCCGAGGCCGCCGTCCGGGGTGAACGCCCGCGCTTCGACCTGGAAACCCTGGTCCTGGAACGACTTCACGACGTCGTCGCGCAGGTTGGTGCTGTAGACGTCGGCGTCGTCGTCGGAGTAGTAGACGCGCACCACCCGCGGGCCCGGCAGCTGGGTGGCGAAGCCCGCGGCTACCGCGGCTTCCCGCCGGTTCTGCGGCGTCACCTGGAAGTACATCGGGTTCAGGTCGGCGAGCGGGTCCGCCGACAGCGTCGAAGCGACCATCGGCAGCCCGGCGTTGGTCAGCGCGGCGATGGTCTGCTGGGTCGGCGTGCTGCTCATGTCCAGCCCGACCACCCCGACGATGCTGCTGTCCTGCTCGGCCTGCTGCCGCAGCTGGTTCGCCACCCGCACGCCCTCACGCATGTTGCGCCCCGCGTTGGCGATGAGCAGCCGGACGATCGGGTCGGCCGAACCCGGCGCGTTCAGCTGCCGCAGCTGGGCGACCGCGAACCCCTCCAGGGACTCGCGCTCGCTGGTCAGCCCCTCGGCGAGGTTGTTGGACGACGTCAGCGCCTCCAGCACGACCAGCGTGATGTACGGCCGTTCCGGGTGGTCCCGGTGCAGCTGCTCCGCTCGGTGGTTCTGGTCCAGCACGACCGCTTCGACCTGCCGGATCGTCGCGTCCGACGGCTGGAAGACGTCCTGGGCGCCGTCCGTGGTGCCCACGCACTCGGTGCCCGTCCAGGTCAGCCACGGGTTGTCGGAGCCGCACCGCGCGGCGTAGACGTCGTGGCTCCGGTAGGCGACGAACGCGGCCACCAGCGCCACGACCACGACCGGGACGCCGATCCGCGTCCACCGGCTCGCCCACCACGGCGGCCGGACCTGCCCGCGGAACCGGTAGTCGCCGCCGAGGGTGTCCAGCATCTGCTGCACGCGCGGCTCGTCGGCGGCGGACGGCGGGCGGACGCCGATCGGCAGGTACCAGGCGGTCGGCCGGCGCTCCCGCCGGTCGCGCTCGAGCTGGTTCTGCCAGGCCACGTACGCGGCCCGCGCCTGCTCGGCCTGGAACTGCGGGCGGCGCGACGTCGGCTCGGCGTCCGGCGGCGGCGCGGGGCTCGCGCTGACCACCAGCAGCGGGTCGAACCGCCCGACCTGGTTGCGGACGGAGTTGACCAGCTCCAGCAGCCGGTAGCCGCCGTTGCCGACGCTCACCTCGTCGAGCAGCAGCACCGGGTAGGTCATCCGGCGCCGCCGCCACACCCGCCACGGCCGCAGCCGGTAGGCGCGACGCAGGTCTTCGAGGAAGGCGTTGAGCAGCAGGCGGCAGACGTACTCAGGCGCCTCCTCCTGCCACTGCCCCTCGGTGAGCCGCCGGGCGAACCGGACGAAACTGCCGGACATCTCCGGGGCCAGGTGGGGCTGCCGCAGGAACCAGCGGTACCGGCCGGACAGCACCGGCACCCGCCCGGTGACCGCGACCCGGAAGGTCAGCAGGGTCAGCCCGCGCACGAGCAGGGAGAAGACCTTCCAGATGCCCTGGTTCTCGGGCAGCTGCTTGACGGCGTCCTCGGCCGAGGAGCTGAACCGCTCGGCGAGGCTGATCCGCCGGATGGCGCGGCGCAGCACGCCGTCGGGGTCGTCGCGGCCGTCGTAGTCCTGCAGCATCAGCCAGTAGACGAGGTCGAACAGCGGGAACGGCACCCGGCTGGTGCGCGCCGTCGCGCTGTCGCCGAGTTCTTTCCGCGCCTCGCGCAGGATGTCCCGGACGACGGTGACGGAGTCGGCGGTCGCCGGTCCGGCTTCGTCGCGGCCTTCGTGCTCGGTGAGCCCGGGGCGGGCGTGCCGGATGCTGCCCTGCGGTTTCGCGGTCCGCAGCCGGTCCGCGACCGCCGCCAGGACGTCCGCGCTTTCCGGCGGCCGGACCAGGCAGACCATCGGCAGGCCACGCCGTTCCGAGCGTTCGTCCTGGTAATCGGTCCACTCGCACTGTTCGTCTAGCTTGCGCGGCCGGTCGCCGAGCCGTGGCCGCAAGCACAATGCGCCGAGCAGTTTCACCAGCACGTCGGCGCCGAGAAAGCCGAGCGGTCCCGTTCTCCCCATCGGAACAGAATCCCACATTTCCGGTGGAACCGGTTCCGCAAATTTACCCGCATTTTCCCCGAATCGGGCGGGCTAACGGACCGGCTGCAGCTCCCGGCCGTCGTAGTCCTCGCGCGCGGTCCGGATGCGGTCGAAGTTCGCCTGGGACCACGCGCTGAGCGCGACCAGGTGCGCGCCGACCTCCGCACCCATGTCCGTCAGCGCGTACTCCACCGTCGGCGGGGTCGTCGGGTACACCGTGCGCGTCAGGAAGCCGTCGCGCTCCAGCTGGCGCAGGTTCTGCGTCAGCATCTTCTGGCTGATGCCGTCGACCGCGCGGCGCAGCTCGCCGAAGCGGTGCGGGCCGCGGGCCAGCGCGCCCAGCATCAACGCCGTCCACTTGTTGGCCAGCAGGTCCAGCACATCGCGGCAGGGACAGCTCCGGAGGTAGACGTCCCAGGGTCCGTCCTGGTCACAGGTGGTTTCCATCAGGTACCTACTTCACTTCGAAGTGCCTTCTAGCGAAAAGTGACGAACGATCCGAGTATAGGGACCGACCCCGATACGAAGGAGTGGAGCAATGCGCATCGTGACCCAGGAGACGCTCGGCGGGCCGGAGGTGCTCCGCGTCACCGAGGCATCGCGCCCGGAACCCGGGCCGACGGAGGTCCTGGTGCGGGTGCACGCCGCCGGCGTCAACCCCGTCGACTGGAAGGTGCGGGCCGGCGGCGGGTTCCTCGGCGAGCCGCCGTTCACCGTCGGCTGGGACGTCGCCGGCGTCGTCGAGCAGGTGGGCTTCGGCGCCACCGGCGTCCGGGAGGGCGACGAAGTCCTCGGCATGCCGTGGTTCCCGCGCCCGGGCAACGCCTACGCGGAGTACGTCACCGCGCCCTCGCGGCACTTCGTCCGCAAGCCGGCCGGGCTCTCGTTCGCCGAAGCCGCCGCACTCCCCCTGGCCGGACTGACGGCGTGGCAAGGACTTGTCGACGTCGCCGATGTCCACGAAGGACAGCGCGTCTTCGTCGACGCGGCCGCGGGCGGCGTCGGCCACCTGGCCGTCCAGATCGCCAAGGCACGCGGTGCGCACGTGATCGGCACGGCGAGCGCGGGCAAGCACGATTTCCTGCGCGAACTCGGCGTCGACGAGCCGATCGACTACCACGACACCGAGGCGCGAACGTCCGATGTGGACGTCTACTTCGGACTGGTCGGCGAGGAGAGCGACCTGCGCTGGTTGCCCGCGATCAAGGAAGGCGGGCTGCTGATCGGTGTCCCCAGCGGGGTCGCCGACCGGGTCGAAAAGGCCGCCGAGGCGAGGAAAGTACGCACCGAGCGGATCCTCGTCGAGCCGGACCGCGGCGGGCTGACCGGCCTCGTCGAGCTGATCGAGGCCGGTCAGCTGAAGGTCCGCGTCGAGCAGACCTTCCCGCTGGCGGACGCCGCCAAGGCGCACGAGCTGGGTGAGTCCGGGCGCGTGTCCGGAAAGCTCGTGCTGATCCCCTAACCGCGGGCGAGCACCTGCGGCAGCACCGTGGTGAGCCCGGTCCAGTCCGAGGTGACCACCGACGCGTGCTGCTTCGCCAGGTCGGCGACGCGCTGGTTGGCCTGCTCGACCGTCGGGTTGTGGGCGTCGATGGCCGGCGCGACGTTCTGGCCGTCGGTCATCACCACGTAGTAGTGGTTGGCGTCGTACCACCACGGCCCGGTCTGCGTGACCCACGCGTTCGCGTCGCCGTCGAACACGACGAACCACGGCTTGAGGTCGGCGGTGTACTTGTCCCGCGGGTCACCGCCGGCCGCGCCGTGCACGGTCGGGAAGATGTTCGCGTCGCCGAGCTTGCCGGCGTTCTTGAGCCCGACCAGGTACCGCGCGTACTCGACGTCGGTCTTGAGCGTGTCGGTCGGGTTCTGCTCCTCCACCGTGCCCGGGATGATCTCGGTGATCACCCGGCCCCGCAACGCGTCGACCGACGGCCAGTTGTCGGCCTTCGAAGCCTCGTCGAGTGTGCTGTAGCCGCCGAGCAGCTCGCTCGGGCGGAACGCGACGCCGCCCAGGTGCGCGCGGAACGTCGCGTCCAGCTCGTCCGGGCCCATGCCGGTGTTGTCCGAGAAACCGGTCTTCATCTCCAGCTTGAGGGTGATCGGCGTGTGGCCCGGGTGCGCGGCCAGCCAGATCCGGATGTCGTCGAGGCAGTACTCGAGGTTCTTGTTCTTCCCACCGGTGTAGAGCTGCGCCGCCGACGTCGCCGCGACGCAGTTGTTGTTGTTCCCCAACGGGTTCGAGTGGCTGACCTTCCACTCGTGGGTGAAGAAGTCCGGCCAGACGTCCAGCTCGATCAGCGACGACCCGGCGTCGAGCGCCTGGGCCAGGTAGCCGTAGGCCGCCGGGTCGTACGTGTTGTGCACGCCGACGGTCGTGACGTGGGAAAGCTTGGGACTGTCGGCGTTGGCGGCGGTCGCTCCGGAGAGCGTGAGCGCGGCCGTGAGGAGTGCCACCGAGAAGAGCTTCATCCAGGCTCCTTCGAACGTGAGTAACATTCACAATGTCTCATCGTGGTTGACTGTTGATGAAGCAAAAGAGGCTAATTGGCCTAGACCAGAAGTCGGGAAACCACCATGACGACGAGCCTTCCGACCGCGTTGACCATCGCCGGGTCGGACTCCGGCGGCGCCGCGGGACTCCAGGCCGACCTGCGTACGTTCCTGACCTGCGGTGTGCACGGGCTCGTCGCGGTCACGGCCGTCACCGTGCAGAACACCCTCGGCGTGCACGACCGCGCCGACCTGCCGCCGCACATCGTGGCCGGGCAGATCGAGGCCGTCGCGGCGGACATGGGCGTCGGCGCGGCGAAGACGGGCATGCTCGCGTCGGCCGAGATCATCCACGCCGTCGCCGCCGCGTGCGACCGCGCGGAAATCGGGCGCGACGCGAAGATCCCGTTCGTCGTCGATCCGGTCGCCGCGTCGATGCACGGCCACCCGCTGTTCGACGACGCCGGCCTGGTGGCCCTGCGCGACGAGCTGCTCCCGCGCGCGACGGTCCTGACGCCGAACCTCGACGAGGTCCGCCTGCTCACCGGCATGACGGTGAAGGACCGCGAGGGCATGCACACCGCGGCCGTGGTGCTCCAGCGAATGGGCCCTCGCTACGTGCTCGTGAAGAGCGGCCACCTGCAGGCCGACCCGGAGTGCGTCGACCTGCTGTTCGACGGCTCGACGTTCGTGGAGCTGCCGGGCAAGCGGTACGCGACCCCGCACACGCACGGCGCGGGCGACACGATGGCGTCGGCGCTGACCGCGGGGCTCGCGAAGGGCATGTCGGTCGTCGAGGCCGCGCGCTACGGCAAGTGGTTCGTGTCGCACGCGGTCGAGCACGCGTACCCGATGGGCGCGAAGGTCGGCCCGGTCTCGGCCTTCTGGCGGCTGGCACCCGAAGAGCGCTGAGCGACCGCCCGGTTACCATCCCTGCGTTTACTTTTCCTTGAACTCAGCAGGGGGCGGCCTTGACCGGACGCGAGCGCGTGGCGAAGGTCCTCGAAGACCGCCGCTTCCAGAACTTCATCATCGCGGTGATCGTGTTCAACGCGACCACGCTCGGCATGGAGACGTCGACGTCGCTGATGAACGGCTTCGGCGGGCTGCTGCACGCCCTGGACCACATCGCGCTGGGCATCTTCGTCACCGAGCTGCTGGCGAAGTTCTACGCCTACCGGGGCGGGTTCTTCCGCGACAACTGGAACGTCTTCGACCTGCTGGTGGTCGGCATCGCGGTGATCCCGGCCACCGGGCCGTTCGCCGTGCTGCGGTCGTTGCGGGTGCTGCGCGTCCTGCGGCTGATCTCGGTGGTGCCGTCGATGCGCAAGGTGGTTTCCGGGCTGCTGGCGGCGATCCCCGGCATGGCGTCGATCGCCGCGCTGCTGGCGCTGATCATCTTCGTGGCCGGCGTGATGGCGACGAAGCTGTTCGGCGCCATCGACCCGGGCGACTTCGGCGACCTCGGGACGTCGCTGTTCACGCTGTTCCAGGTGATGACCGGCGAAGCGTGGCCGGACATCGCGAAGACGATCATGGAACAGGCGCCGATGGCCTGGATCTTCTTCGTCGTCTACATCCTGGTGTCGAGCTTCGCGGTGCTGAACCTGTTCATCGCGGTGGTGGTCAGCGGTATGGAGGACGAGCTGCGCCAGGACATCCGCGAGGAGGAGGCCAAGCAGGCCGAAGCCCAGGCCGCGGCGAACCAGGAGATCCTCGAGGAGCTGCGTGCGCTGCGGGCGGAGATCGCCTCGCTCAGGCAGAATGCCGCCTAGGGGGGCGGAATGCGGATCAGACTGCTGTTTCTCGGGCTCGTGGCCGTGGCCCTGGCCGGTTGCGGGCAGGATTCGGCCTCGACCGGAACGGTTTCGGCCGACGCGGTGATCCGGTCGGTCACCGCGTTCGCGGGCGAAGGCGCCGACGTTTCCCACGTCAACGCGCTGTGGAAGCAGGCCGAATCCGGCGATGTCAGCCTCTTGAACCTGATCATCGCCTGCAAACCCGGCACCCGCGACTGCCTTCTGGTGGCGCCGGACGGAGCCGGCTACCCGAGCTTCGCGGAGTTCGTCGACGACACGAAGCTGCTCAAGCCCGGCGACACGGTCTCCGTCCTGGCCGGCCTGCCGGACAAGCCGGACAACTCACGGACCGAGGAACTCACCAAGAGCGACCCGGACATCGCGTGGTGGACCGTCTTGGGTGTGGTCGCCGCCGGGCTGGTGGTGGCCGGCCTGCTCGTCTTCGTCCCGCTGTGGCTGGTCAGGCGGATCCGCGGGCGGCGCGACGCCGACCGCCTGCTGAGCGACTGGGACCTGCCACCCGAGGACTAACCCTCGTCGGCGATCAGCGCCTCCAGCGCCGGGATCGCCGCCGTCAGCGCCTCGCGGTGCTCCGGCGAGAGCCGGTCCAGGCGCCGGTTCAGCTCCTGGACGCGCGTCGACCGGACGCCGGACACCAGCCGCTCGCCCTCTTCCGTCGCCGTCGCCAGCCAGGCGCGGCGGTCGACCGGGTCGGATTCGCGGCTCACGTAGCCCGCCTCGACCAGGGAAGCGATGATCCGCGACATCGTCGCCGCGGCCACGCCCTCCTTGGCCGCGAGGTCGCCCAGCCGCAGCTGCCCCGCGTGCACCAGCGTCGCCAGCGCCGAGATCGCGCCGTGGCCCGGGCCCGGCACGCCGGCCTGCCGCAATGACCGGGACAGTCTGCCGACAGCGAGGTACAGCCTGCCGGAGGTGTCCTGAACCGATGTGGTCACGGCTGGCTCCTTCTGCCCTGCCCCGCCGCGGGTGCGCCGGAAAGTGCCGTCCACCTTACGGGTTCGAGGTGCACACTCGGCGTTAAGGCACCCTGGTTCACCGGGGTGGACTCGAAGCCTGCGCCCAGAAGCGTTGCGGCACCCGGCCCGCACCCCGGGCCAGGTGGCCGGCGGTGACGGCCGCCCGCATCGCCGCCGCCATCCGTTCGGGATCAGCCGCCCGGGTGACGGCCGTCGACAGCAGGACGGCGTCGCAACCCAGCTCCATCGCCAGCGTCGCGTCCGACGCGGTGCCGATTCCGGCGTCCAGGATCACCGGCACGCCCGCCCGCGAAACGATCAGCTCGATGTTGTGCGGATTCCGGATGCCGAGGCCGGTGCCGATCGGGGCGCCCAGCGGCATCACCGCGGCGCAGCCGGCCTCCTCCAGGCGCAGCGCGAGCACCGGGTCGTCGTTCGTGTAGGCGAACACGGTGAACCCGTCGGCGGCCAGCCGTTCGGCGGCGTCGAGGGTCTCGATCGGGTCCGGCAGCAGCGTGCGGTCGTCGGCGTGCACCTCGAGCTTGATCAGATCGGTACCGAGCGCCTCCCGCGCGAGCTGCGCGGTGAGGACGGCCTCGGCGGCCGTGCGGCAGCCCGCGGTGTTCGGCAGCAGCTCGATGCCGAGCCGCTTGAGGAGTTCGAGGACGCCGGAGCCGCCTTCGGCGTCGGCGCGGCGCATGGCGACGGTCGTCAGCTCGGTGCCGGACGCGACCAGCGCGCGTTCGAGCACCGCCAGGTTCGCCGCGCCGCCGGTGCCGATGATCAGCCGCGACGTCAGCTTGGCGGTGCCGATGACCAGTGGTTCTCCGTCCATTTCAGCCTCCCTGGACCGCGGTGAGCACGTCGACGCCCGCGCCCTTGGGCACGGCGGTGGCCGCCCAGTCGCCGCGGCGGACGACGACGCCGTCGACCGCGACGGCGATGCCGGGCCGCTGCCCGCCCGCCGCGTCGAGGACGTCGGCGACGGTCGCGCCGTCCGGGAACTCCGTCCACTTCCCGTTGAGCTTGATCTCCATCACACGTGCTCCTTCTGGTGCAGGCGGGCGGGCGAAGCCGCTTCGACGCCTTCGGGCGGCTTCTCCCCCTCGAGCCAGGCCAGGACGGCGGCCGCGGTCACGGGCGCCAGCAGCAGGCCGTTGCGGTGGTGCCCGGTCGCGGCGAAGACGCCGTCGTCCAGGGCGCCGATGTACGGCAGCACGTCCCGGCTGCCGGCCCGCAGGCCGGCGGCGGTCTCGACGAGCTCGTACTCGGTGATCGCGGGGAAGACGCGTTCGGCGCCCTCGATCAGCTCGCGCACGCCGCGCGCGGTGACGGCCCGGTCGAACCCCGCCTCGTACTGCGTCGCGCCGAGGACGAGCTCCTGGTCGCCGCGTGGGACGAGGTAGATCGGGTGCCCTTCGACCACGGCCCGCACGGTGCGCGACGGCGGCGGCAGGCAGCCGCGGCGGGGTTTCAGGCGCAGGATCTCGCCCTTGAGCGGCCGGACGGCGTCGGCGAGCTGCGGGTGCAGCCGCCCGGTCCAGGCGCCGGCGGCGAGCACGACGGCGTCGGCGTCCGGGATCCGTTCCACGCGTTCGCGGACGAACCGGACGTCTCGCCGCTGTCCCGCCGAGTAGAGGGCTTGGAGGAGTTTCCGGTTGTCCACAGCCAGGTCACCGGGCACGTGGAGTCCACTTCGGACAGAGCCGACGCCGGGTTCGAGGCGTTTGGCCTCGCGGCTGGTGAGCCGCTCGGCCGTGCGGCCGATGGCGTGCAGGTGGCCGGCGAGGATGTCGAGGTAACCGGCGTCGGCGCGGTCGAAGGCGACGACGAGCGTCCCGTGCTCGGCCAGCCCGGGGTCGACGCCCTCCTGCGCCAGATCACTCGCGAAGCCGGGCCAGCGGCGGAGGGACTCCTCGCCGAGGGCGAGGACGTCTTCCTCGCCCGGCCAGGCCTCGGTGACCGGGGCGAGCATGCCGCCGGCCAGCCAGGACGCGCCGCCGCGGACGGGTTCGGGGTCGTAGAGGGTGACCTCGTGGCCCTTCGCGGCCGCGCGCCAGGCCGCGGACAGGCCGATCACGCCGCCGCCGACCACGGCCAAGGTGTTCGTCATGGGAATCACGCTCCCTGCGCCGGCATGACCCGGATCAGGTTCCACGGTCGGAGCGGCAGCTCCCTCTCAGCCCGTGCCTCGGGCTCCCGTGCGGACTCCCCCACCCTAGCTCGCGGGGTACGGTCGCCGCTATGCCCGCCCTCTCCGGTGACAAGATCCGCGCCCGCCTCGACGCCGCGCGCCTGTACCTGTGCACGGACGCCCGCACGGCCCGTGGCGACCTCGCGGCCTTCGCCGACGCGGCCCTGGCCGGCGGTGTCGACATCATCCAGCTGCGCGACAAGACCGGCGCGTTGGAAGCCGCCGGCGAGATCGAGGCGCTGGAGGTCCTGGCCGAGGCGTGCGAGCGCCACGGCGCGCTGCTGTCGGTGAACGACCGCGCGGACGTGGCCCTGGCGGTCGGCGCGGACGTGCTCCACCTGGGCCAGGACGACATCCCGGTCCCGTTGGCCCGCCGCATCCTGGGCGACGACGTGGTGATCGGCCGTTCGACGCACTCGGTGCCACAGGCTGCGGCGGCGGCGTCGGAGCCGGGCGTGGACTACTTCTGCACGGGCCCCTGCTGGCCGACGCCGACGAAGCCGGGCCGCTCGGCACCGGGCCTGGACCTGGTCCGCGCAACGGCGGCTTCGGCCCCGGAGCGGCCGTGGTTCGCAATCGGCGGCATCGACACGCCGCGGCTGCCTTCGGTGTTGGAGGCGGGCGCGTCGCGGATCGTGGTGGTCCGGGCGATCACCGAAGCCGAGGACCCGGAGGCCGCGGCGCGCGAGCTGCGGGCCCGGTTGCCCTGACCGCCGCTACGGCTTCAGCGCGAGTGCCACACCCGCCTGCCCTCAACGCCGCCACGGCATCAGCACGGCCGCCCCACGCAACCGGCGCGCCCGCCGACACTCAGCACCGCTGCGGCTTCAGCGCGGCCGCCGCACGCAACCGGCGCCCGCCTGCCCTGACCGCCGCTACGGCGTCGGCGTGGTTGCCGCGCCCTGGCTGGTCGGTGGGGCCGAGGTCGTCGGCTGCTGGGCCGTGGTGCTCGGCGTTGTCGGCGTCGCCGAGCTGCTAGGCGTGGTCGACGTCGTCGGCGGGGTGGTCGTCTCCGTGGTCGTCGACGGGGTGTTCGACGGCGACTCCTGCGTGTCGTCCGTCGGGGTCGTCGGTGTGGTCGACGGGGTCGGGTCGGTGTGCCCGGCGCCGCCGCCGAAGATCTTGCCGATGCTCGCGCCCGTGCCGCTCGCCACCTTGCCGCCCGTGGCCGCCTCCACGCCGACGATCGCCAGGATCGCCACCGCGAACGCCACCACGCTCGACCCGATGATCAAGGGCCAGCGCAGTTTCCGCAGCCGGGACGGCTCCTCGGGTGGCGGGCCGTCCGGCTTCGGCAGCCTGACCGTCGGCTGCTCGGTGATCTCGATGACCGGCCCCCGGCGCCGGATGCCGGACGCCGCCAGCTGACGGGCCTTCAGCGCCGCGTCCTTCGTGCGCTGCAGCGACCGCAGGTACACCTCGCCGCCGACGGTCGTGATCACGCTCGCCACGCCCGCGCCGACCACCGTGCCCGCCACGCCCAGTGTCGAACCGAGCAGCGCCGCGGTCACCGCCGCGAGCGCCGCCGCCAGCACCTGCGCGATCCGCAGGCCCGGCTTCTCTTCCTTCGCCGTGTCCAACTCGGAAGCTGCCGCTTTCTCCTTGCTCATGATCCCGATCCGCTAGAAAGTCTTCTCCCCGTTCCCAACGTGTAAGGCGCGCGAGGAACTCCCCGCGTTGCCGGAGCGTGAGCAGCACCACTCCGACTGTCCACAATAGACAGTAGCGATCGAACACTTTCTTGACATACTCGGCACATGGAACTGGTGACGATCTCCGACATCGAGGCCGCGGCGCAGCGCGTCCGAGGTGTCGCCGTGCGCACGCCCTTGTTGCTCCAGACGTGGGATCCGCGCGGGACCCTGTGGCTCAAACCCGAAAGCCTGCAACCGGTCGGCGCGTTCAAGGTGCGCGGCGCGTTCAACGCGATCGCCACCCTCGACGACGAAAGCCGCGCCCGCGGCGTCATCGCGTACTCGAGCGGCAACCACGCGCAGGCGGTCGCCTACGCGGCGCAGCGGTACGGCGTGCCCGCGGTGATCGTCGTGCCGGACATCGCGCCGCGGATCAAGGTCGAGGCCACTCGGTCCTACGGTGCCGAGGTGATCGAAGTGCCGATCGGCGAGCACGAGGCGAAAGCGCACGAACTGGCCGCCGAACGCAGGCTGACCCTCGTCGCGCCCTTCGACGACGCGGCCGTCATCGCCGGGCAGGGCACCACGGGCCTCGAGATCACCGAGGACCTCCCGGACGTCGAGGTCGTGCTGGTGCCGGTCAGCGGCGGCGGGCTGGCCGCCGGCGTCGGCGCGGCGATCAAGGCCCGCGCCCCGCACGCAAAGGTGATCGGCGTCGAGCCCGCCCTGGCCGGCGACACGGCCGAGGGCCTGCGCCTGGGCCACCGGGTCGACTGGCCCCAGGCCGACCGCGCCCGCACGATCGCCGACGGCCTGCGCGCGCAGCCGTCCGAGCTGACGTTCGCGCACCTGCGGAAGTTCGTCGACGCGATGGTGACGGTCACCGAGGACGAGATCCGCGCCGCCATGCGCACCCTCGCCAGCAAGGCCCGCCTGGTGGCGGAGCCGAGCGGCGCGGTGACAACGGCGGCCTACCTGTCCCACACGGCCGAGCTGCCACCGGGCCGAACGGTGGCGATCGTCTCGGGCGGCAACCCGGACCCGGCAATGTTCGCGGAAATCCTCGCCGGCTGACCCAGGCCCCAAGCGCCCCAATGTGGCGTTGGGTGCGCCCAACGCGCCCAATGTGGCGTTCGGTGCATCCAACGCACCCAACGCCACATTGGGGCGCTAGTCGCCGGCCACCGGGGTGCCGCGGCGGATGTGGGTCGGCGGGCCCTCGACGCCGCAGTGGTAGCACTCGCCCAGGTGGGGGCACTCGTCGTCGGCGGGCGGAGGAGCAGGTGACGGCGGTGCCAGCACCCCGTTGTGGATGCCCAGCGCGATCAGCCCACCCGCGATCGCCAGCGCCGCGCAGATCACCAGCGCCACCCGCCAGCCCGCGGTCAGCGCCACCGGGTCCGCGTACGCCTCGCCGGTCAACCCGGCCGCCGCGGGCAGCACCGCCACCGCCAGGAGCCCTCCGGAGCGCGCGATCGCGTTGTTGACCCCGGACGCGACGCCGGCGTAGCGGTCCGGGGCCGCCGCGAGCACCGTCGCGGTCACCGGGGCCACCACCGTCGCCAGGCCGAGCCCGAACACCACCACCGCGGGCAGCACCGTGCCGAGGTAGGACGCGCCGGGCGCGATCCGCAGCATCAGCAGCATCCCGACGCCGACCACGATCGGCCCGACCACCAGCTGGAGCCGCGGGCCGATGCGCTGGGCCAGCGCGCCGGAGCGGCCCGACAGCAGGAGCATGATCACCGTCAGCGGCAGCCCGGCCAGGCCGGACGCGGTCGGCGAGTAGTGCAGCGACACCTGCAGCTGCATGACCAGCAGCATCATCACGCCGCCGAGCGCCGCGTACATGGCGAAGGTCAGCGCGTTGGCCAGCGTGAACGTCCGGTCGCGGAACAGCGACGGCGGCACCAGCGGCTCCCGGGACCGGTGCTGGACGAAGACGAACGCGGCCAGCCCGGCGACCCCGACCAGGCCCGCGACCAGCACGACCGGGTCGCCGATGCCGCGTCCGGGCGCCTCCACCAGCGCCCCGGTGACGCCGGCGAGGCCGAGCGCGCCCAGCGCCGCGGCGCCGAAGTCGGGGTGGCCGGTCGCGTCCTCGTCGCGGGACTCGGGGACGAACCTGCGCGCCATCAGCACGACGACGAGGGCGATCGGCACGTTGATCAGGAACGCCAGCCGCCACGACCAGACCTGCACGAGGAAGCCGCCGAGCAGCGGGCCCGCCGCGGCCGCGATGCCGCCGAGGCCGGACCAGGCGCCGATCGCGCGGGCGCGCGCGTCGTGCGCGAAGGACGATTGGAGGATGGCGAGCGAGCCGGGCGTCAGGAGCGCGCCGCCGACGCCTTGGAGGATCCGCATCGCGACGAGCATCTCGGTGGACGTCGCGGCGGCGCACAGGCCGGACGCGACGCCGAACCAGACGACGCCGATGAGGTACATGCGGCGGCGGCCGTAGCGGTCGCCGAGCGAACCGGCGACCAGGATGAGCGCCGCGAGGGCCAGCAGGTAGCCGTCGAGGATCCATTGGAGGCCGGCAACGGACGCGTTGAGCTCGGCGCCGATGCGGGGCAGGGCGACGTTGACGATCGTGCCGTCCAGCATCGCCATGCCCGAGCCGAGGATGGTCGTGGCGAGCACGCCACGCGCCGCGCCGGTGCCCCAGCGGATACCGGTGTCTTCGGTGGCTGTCACCCCGTCACTTCACCGCGCGGGGTGATCGCCGTCAACACCTGGTCACGGCAGCAGCGTCGTGACGAACTTGTAGCGGTCGCCGCGGTAGACCGAGCGCGCGAACTCGACCGGCTTGCCGTCGGTCGCGAACGAGTGCCGGGTCAGCATCAGCACCGGCATGCCGACGTCCGCGCCGAGCATCTCGGCTTCCTGCGGGCCGGCGAGCGACGTCTCGATCGTCTCTTCCGCTCGTTCGAGCTCGACGCCGTACTGCTCGCGTAGAACGGCGTACAACGACCCGCCCGACGAAATGTGCTTGCGCAGCCCCCGGAACCGGCCGGCCGGCAGGTGCGACGTCTCCAGCGCCATCGGCTGCGAATCCGCCAGTCGAAGCCGTCGAAGGCGAAGAATTTTCGCGCCGGTGCGGATTCCCAGCAGCTTCGCGAGGTCGCCCTCGGCCGGCAGCTCGTCGAGCTCGAGGAGCTTGGACGACGGCTTCAGGCCCTGCTTGCGCATGTCCTCGGTGTAGGACGACAACTGCAGCCGCTGCGCGAGCTTCGGCTCGGCCGCGAAGGTGCCTTTCCCCTGCACACGGTGCAGCCGGCCCTCGGCGGTCAGGTCGGCCAGCGCCTGGCGCACGGTGGTGCGGGAGACCGTGAACTCGCCGGCGAGCGCGCGCTCGGTCGGGATCGGTGACCCGGGCGGCAGCACGTCCAGGAGGTCGAGGAGGTGCTGCTTCAGTGCCCAGTACTTGGGCTCGCGCTGCCCGCGCATCCCGGCGACGGCGCCCGCCTCGCCCGTGGTGGTGGTCTCCAACATGCCCGACTCCCTATGTCTTCCCTCATTGCGCGCCACGTCCCCGTAAGAAACGTACCCTTTTCCCCAAACGCGCCGCCCCACTAACATTGGTCTAGACCTGACCGACGCCGCCTGAGTCCGGTACATAATGCCGGAGGTGGAGAGGAAAATGATGACCGAACAACGGCCCGGCGAGCACATGGCCGCGGAGATCGCCCAGCAGCCGGACGTCCTGGCGGGACTGGTCGAGCGTCAGGCGGAAATCGCCGGGGTGGCGGAAAAGATCTCACAACGGCCCCCGCGCTTCGCTTTGCTCGCCGCGCGTGGATCGAGTGACCACGCAGCGTTGTACGCGAAGTACCTGATCGAGGTACTGCTCGGCCTTCCGGCTGGTCTTGTCTCCCCGTCCACGGCGACCCTGTACGGCGCGCGGCCCGATCTGCGGGACGTGCTGTTCGTCACGGTCAGCCAGAGCGGTGGTTCACCAGACCTGATCGAGGTCACCGAGACGGCGCGCCGCCAGGGCGCGCTGACGGTGTCGGTCACCAACACGCCGGACTCGCCGCTGCGGGCGGCGTCCGAACTGGGTGTCGACATCGGCGCGGGCGTCGAGAAGGCCGTCGCGGCGACCAAGACGTACTCCGCGACGCTGATGGCGCTCTACCTGCTGATCGACGCCGTCCGCGGCGGCAAGGCGGCGGACGCCGAGAAGATCGGCGAACTCGCGCAGCAGACCCTCGACGGCGCCGCCGAGGGCGTGCAGCGCGCGGTCGACCGCTACCGGTTCGTCGACCGGGTGCTCACCACCGGCCGCGGCTACTCCTACGCGTCCGCGCTCGAGGGCTCGCTCAAGCTCGCGGAGACCAGCTACCTCGCCGCCCGCGCGTACAGCGGCGCGGACCTGCTGCACGGCCCGGTCGCGGCCGTCGACGGCGAGACGGCCGTGCTCGCGGTGACCAGCCGGGGCCAGGGCGGGCAGGCCATGCACGAAGTCCTCGAGGCCGTCGGCAAGCGCGGCGCGGACGTCCTCGCTGTCGGCTCGGCCGCCGCCGAGGTGCCCGCGGCGCTGCGCATCGACGTCGCGCCGACGGTCGAGGAGCTCGCGCCGATCCTGGAGATCCTGCCCATCCAGCGGATCGCGCTCGGCCTGTCGCTCGCCCGCGGCGGCGACCCGGACAGCCCGCGTGGCCTGCTGAAGGTGACCAAGACGCGGTGAGCTTCGCGATCGGCGTCGACGCCGGCGGGACGTCGACCAGGGCCGCCCTGGTCGACGCCGCCGGCGCGGTTCTGGGCACCGGGCGCGGCGAGGGCGCCAACCCGAACGCGCACGCCCCCGAGGTCGCCGCGGGCCGGATCGCCGACGCGATCACCGGGGCGCTGGGCACGCACGACCCCGCCGGCGTGCGCGCGTGCGTCGTCGGCATGGCGGGGGTCAGCAAGCTCAGCGACGTGCGCGTGGCGGCGGTGTTCGACGCGGCGTGGGCGCGCATCGGGCTCACATCCGTCCGGGTCGTGGCCGACGCCGAAGTGGCGTACGCGTCGGCGACTTCCGCGCCGGACGGGACGGTGCTCGTCGCCGGCACCGGTTCCATCGCGGGGCGGATCCGCGGCCGCCGGCTGGCCGGCACCGCCGGGGGCTACGGCTGGCTGCTCGGCGACGAAGGGTCGGCGTTCTGGCTCGGCCGGGAAGCCGTCCGCTCCACTTTGGAGGCTCTCGGGCGCGGGCGGCCCCTCGACGGGCTGCCGTCGGCGGTGCTCGCCGCGGCCCTCGATCTGTCCGCTGTGGACGTCCGGACGGACGTCCAGCGGCTCGCCGCGTCGCGCGCGCTGATCACGAACGCCAACGCCGAAGCGCCGGTGCGGCTCGCCCGCTTCGCCCCTTTGGTGAGCGCCGCGCACGACGCGGGTGAGGCCGCGGCACGCGAAATCGTCGCCCGCGCGGCCGGGCTCCTGGTCGAGAACGCCCTCGCCGCGCGCGAGCCCGGCGAGTCGACTCCGGTCGTGCTCGTCGGCTCGGTGCTGACCGGGGCCAGCCCGGTCGGCGGCCTCGTGCGCGCGGGATTGGCCGGCATCGAGGTGCTGACCAGCTCCGATGGCGTGCTGGGCGCGGCGTGGCTCGCCGCGGTCGACGCGTTCGGCGAAGGAGTGGTTAGACCAGTATCCCGGGAAATCCGGCGCGAACACGCGAAAACGTCGACTGAACCCGGGTAGTCCGGGTAACGTAGGCAGTGGCCCCCGGACCCTCCCCCCTCGCCGGGGGCCGCCTTATGTCCCGGGTACGTCGTCCGACCGGGTTTCGGGGGTCAGTCGCAGGCCGGGGTGCTCCGGCGGCAACGCCCGGTAGAGCACCCAGCCGCTCACGGCCACGGTCAGCGCGACCAGCGGCCAGGACAGCACGGTGCGGGCCACGCCGAGGGCGAGCACCTGGCCGGACCACCACAGCAGGCCGTAGACGACCACCCGCAGCGTGTACTGGCCGAACACCCACACCCAGCTGGCTCGCGAGTAGGCCTTGAGCAGCACGGGGTCGCGCCGCCAGCGCGTCTTCTGGCCGAGCACCAGGCCGACGACGACGCCGAGCAGCGGCCAGCGGATCACGATGCTCGCCGCCCACAGCAGGGCGCTGGCCACATTGGACATCAGCTGCAGCAGGAAGAAGTCCTGGGCGCGGCCGGTGTGCAGGGCGATCAGCGCGGCCGCGACGACGGCGGCGAGGCTGACGACCAGCGCCCGCACCTTCCCGCCGCGCGCGATCCGGTAGATCCCGAGCCCGACCGCGACCGCGACGGCGGCGCCGGCGCCCCAGGCGATGGACTGGCCGGCCGCGAGCCAGCCGACGACGAAGCCGACGGGCGGGATGCTGGCGTCGAGCGCGCCCCGGCGGCCACCGAGGATCTGCGCGAGCGACTCACGGGGTTCTCCGGACACGTGTCCAGCCTGCCGGATCGCGCGCGGGACGCGTCGACCAGGGAGATCTTCGCCACATCGGGCGCCGGGTTTCCCGCCGAGTGTGCTGTTTCACGGCATGCGGAGGGTGAAGACCGCGTAATACAGAGGCGGAGAAGGCCGACAAGATAAGACACTGTTACCGCGGGCTGAACCCCGGGTGGCGGTGGGGGAGCACGCTCGATCGTTAGTTGGGGTGTACAACTACATGTCGGGGTGTGTCGGTCGCAGGATGGGGAAGGGGACCCAACGTGTACGGATTCGACAGCTATGTGGCGATCGGTGACAGCTTCACCGAGGGGCTCAACGACGAACTGCCGGACGGCTCCTTCCGGGGCTGGGCCGACCGGCTGGCGGAGATCCTGGCGGCCGGGCGGCCCGACTTCCGGTACGCGAACCTGTCGCTGCGCGGCAAGATGCTCGCCGAGATCATGGACGAGCAGCTCCCGATCGCGCTGGAGCTGAAGCCGGACCTGGTCACGCTCTGTGCGGGCGGCAACGACATCATCGTGCCGGGCGCGGACGTGGACGCGGTGGCGGAGCGGTTCGAAGAGGGCGTGGCGAAGCTGCGCGAGGCGGGCATCCCGGTGCTGATCTTCAACGGCCCGGACACGAAGGTCCTTTCGGTGATGTCGGTGCTGCGCGGCAAGGTGGCGATCTACAACACGCACCTGTGGGCGATCGCGGAGCGCCACGGAGCCCGCATGGTGGACCTGTGGGCGATGAACCCCCTCCACGACCGCCGAGCCTGGAGCGACGACCGGCTGCACTTCTCCCCGGAGGCCCACCGCAGGATCGCGCTGAAGTCGGCGGAGGTCCTCGGCATCCCCATCGAGGGAGACTGGCGCGAGCCGTGGCCGGCGGAGGCGGCACCGTCGAGGTGGATCGACTCCCGGCGGTCGGACCTGACGTGGACGAAGGTGCACCTGCTGCCGTGGATCCGCCGCCAGCTGCGCGGCGAGTCGATGGGTGACGGGTTGTCCCCGAAGCGGCCGCAGCTGTCGCCGTTGGTGCCCTTGGCGCCGCTGGACGTGCTCGAGGTGCCGGACAGCGCCCAGCAGCAGGCCAGCTGAGGTTCCACGGGTCCCCTTGAAGGCCACCATCCGCGATCGGGTGGTGGCCTTCGCACGTTCAGTGCCCAAGCGATCACCCCACCGCCAGTTGTCCACATGTCGACTCGCCTGGGGACAACTTGTGGACCACCACCCTTCCCCGGCTCGCCAACCCGCTCCACCCGGCTTACAGTCCCCTTATGTCCGGTGGGCGTCGCTGGATCCTGGTGATCCCGATCGCGGTGCTGGTCACCGCCCTGCTCGCCGGGGTCGTGACCTGGGCGCAGGCCGGGAACATCCGGCAGGACCTCACCACCCGCACGCAGGCCGCGCTGGCCGCCGCCGGGATCGGCAAGGGCTCCGTCCGCTTCGACGGCCGTGACGCCACCCTCAGCGGCTTCGCACCCGATCAGGCCCTCAAAGCCCTCGACGTCGTCCAAAAAGTGGACGGTGTCCGGGCCGCCCAGGTCGAAGGCGATGTCACGCCGGCGCCGCCGAGCGGCACCACCACGACCAAGCCGCCCGAAAGCACCAGCCCGCCGCCGCCCACCACCACCGCCACCGCGCCGCCGCCGCCCACCGACAAGGCCGGCGTGCAGGCCGAGATCGACCGGATCCTCGACGAGACGCCGATCGCCTTCGAGCCGGACACCGCCCGGCTCACGCCCGATGGCGAGCAGGCCGCGCGGGCCGTCGCGATCGCCCTCGCCAAGTCGCCGGACACCTTCCGGTACCGCGTCACCGGGCACGCCGCCCGCGGGTCCGGCAGTGCCGGCGGTGCGCTGAAACTGTCCCGGGACCGCGCCCGGGCCGTCACGCGGATCCTCACGGCCAACGGGCTGACGACCAAGCGCGTGACCTACCGGGGCCTGGGCGACACCCGGCCCGCCGGCGGCGGCGAAGAGGACCGGCGCGTCGAAATCACCGTCGTCTGAAGGGGTGAGCGAAGCAGATGCTGTGGTTGTTCGGGGAGATCTGGCTGTGGCTGGTCATCGCCTTCGCTCTCGGCGCGCTCACCTCGTGGCTCGTCCTGCGCGCCACCCAGCGCCCCAAGGCCGAACCGCACCCGGTGTACGAACCGGAACCGGAGCCGGCGCCCGAGCCGGCCGAGCAGACCCAGTTCATCCCCGCCGCCTGGGTCCACCCCGAGCCGGACCACCCCGTCGAACGCCACTTCCCCGACGACGAACACGAACCCGAGGGGCACCGCGAAGGACACCTGCCGCTGCCGCCGCAGCGCGGGCCGCAAGCCGAGGACTGGCCCACCGAGGAAGAACCCGCGTGGCCCGAAGCCGAGGACGCCACCCCGCAGTGGCCGCACCAGCCTGGGCGCGGTGGCTGACACCCATCCTGGTAAGTTCGGCTACGCACTGTGAGCGAAGCCGAGAAGGGGGTGGCGTGGCGCTCCCCCATTGGACACCGCAGCAGGTCCTCCCCCCGGGCCGCCACGCGTGCGACCTCGCCGACGTCTACGAACGCCTGGTCTTCGACGCCCCGCACCAGAACGAGCGCGAGATCCTCTTCAGCGCGCTCAACAGCTACCTCGGCGTCGCCCGGCGGATCATGCCGTCGGGCCGCGCCTGGATCGGCGGCGAGCTGATCACGCGCACCGCGCACCCGCCCCGCGGCCTGGACGTCGTCCTCGTCCCGGACGAGTGGGGCGCGCTCAAGCGGCTCGACGACGCCGGCCGCTCGGCGCTCTACGGCCTGCTGACGCTGCGCGGCGTGATCGTCGGGCAGCCCGCGATGTACCTCGACCAGGTCCAGCCGGTCGGGGGCATGCTCGACGGCTTCCTGTGCCGTCCCGGCGACGAAGACGTCTGGGCCGAGGTCTGGGCCGAAGGCGGCAGGGGCTACCCGGAGATGATCTGGTGAGGAACGAGTTCCGGCGCATCGCCGACGAGATCCCCGGCGGCACGTGGCTCGACGACCTCGCGCGCGCGTCGGCCATGGCGGCGAACGCCAAGTTCGAGCGGACGTCCCGCTCGCCGCTGCTGCACGTCTCGGTGATCGGCGAGCAGATCATCGACGCGTACACGTTCTCGGACATCAGCCGCGCGCTGCAGGACGCGACGGCCAAGATCGGGCACATCATCCGGAACCCTTCCGGCGAGGTCACCCAGGTCCAGCAGGCCGACCGCGACAAGGCCCCGCTGATCCAGCGCGGCCAGGCGGGCAACGCGATCTTCTTCGGCTTCCCCGAGCTCGACGTCACCGACGACGCGCTGATCGTCGACGGCATCGAGACGCTGTCCGAGCGCGCGGTCAAGGAGCTGTGCGACTTCCTGCCGGCGAACGGCTCGGACGACGGCGCGCTCGACGCCGTGCTGCTGCAGCGCGACACGGTCCGCAACGCCGTCAGCGACATCGTCAACGCCGTCGCGAAGAACGCCGGCATCGGGATGGCGCTGACCCCGACCGCGGGCGAGCAGGTCACCCGCAGCATGACCACCGAGCAGGCCCGGATCCTCCAGGGCAGCCTCCGGGAGTCCCGCGAGGCGGTCGGCTACGAGACGGTCCGCGGGCGGCTCGACGGCGTCCGCACCCGCCGCCGGATCTTCTACCTCGACCGCGAGTCGGGCGGGACCATCCAGGGCGCGGTGGCGCCGGACCTGCTCGACGAGATCAAGGAGAACCTCGACCGCCCGGTGACCGCCCGGTTGCGCGTCGTGCGCACGACGACGATCGACGGCCGCCGTGGCCGGCCGGTGTTCGAGCTCCTCGAAATCACCCCCGAAGTGAGCCTTTTCGACTGAAAAGTCCAGCTTGCGACTTTGGTCTTGAACACCGGAACCGACGCTCGTCGTGGGCCGTCCGCCCGCGAAAACAGTGGGACCCCCGATATTCTCCGCATTGATCACATGGCCACACCCTGCGCGTGATGTCAGGAAATACCGATACCTCGCGCAAAATGGTGGGACAATGACTTTTTCCAGAATGTAACAATTTCGCTCGTGGGCACTCTTATGGGTTAACGTCGTCGCACTCCCACCCGAAGGGGTCCGCATGATGACCGACCCGCAGTACCCGCCGACCACCGCCGCGCGCCACGGCAGGCCCGCACCACCGGTGACGGCTACGGAGCGGCGTCAAGCCAACGCGAAACCCGGCCGGAACCTCCTCGCGATCGCCGGCCTGGTGCTCGGCGTGGCCGGGCTGGGTGTCACGTTCGTCCCGGACTACGGGTACATCGCCTGGCCGCTGGCCGGGATCGGGCTGGTCCTGGCGATCGTCGGGCTGGTCCAGGTCAAGAAGGGCACGGTGGGCGGCCGCGGGCTGGCGATCACGGCCACCGCGGTCTCGGTCGTGGCCCTGCTCTCGGCGGCCGGGATGCTGCTGTACTCGACCTTCCTGGGCGCCGGCGAAGCCGGGCTGCACATGCCATCGGTGGCCGGCGACAAGCACGCCGTGTCGTTCGAGGTGACCTCCGCGGGCGGCGCGACCGTGCGCTACGGGAGCCTGTCGGACCAGCGGACGGAAAACGCGCCCGCCAGCACCGACGCGTGGGAAGGCAAAGCGTCCTACAACAATGGCTCGTACTTGTTGACGCTGACCGCGGACACCCGCAATTCGGGCGTGGACAACCTGATCAGCTGCGCGATTCTCGTCGACGGGAAGAAGGTCGCGGAAAACAGCGGCACGACGATCGCGCTCTGCACGGCGAACGTGAACTGAGCCGAGCCTGGCGACCGGCCGGCCTACCCCCATCTCGGCCGGCCGGGCCGCCACGAGCCGCTCCTGGCGGCTCCCGGCCCCGCCGCGGTTTCCCGCGCGGGGCCTGGCGCCGGCGTCTCAGCCTGCCCCTCCCCTAGGGCTCAGCCGGCACCGCCGAACCTACGCGGACGCCGGTCGGCGACACTAAGAATCCACTAAGGATCGACCGGTGACGCCGGGCCGTGACCCATTCGCAACCGGCATTCTCGCCACAAATCTCGATCACCGGCGAAGAGTTGTCGCGCGAAACGTTCACCGCAGTTCGGCGAGCTCGGTCCGGACCTCACCGACGAGCTTCGGGTGCACCCGTTCGTAAATGCGCACCGACAACGCCAGCTGCTCCCGTGCGCCGTCGAGATCGCCCTTCGCCCGCAGCACCCGGCCCAGCGTCAGCCGCAGGCCGCCCTCCCGGACGACGAACTCGCGGCTGATCGCGAGGTCGATCGCCTCCCAGACGTGCCGCTCGGCCGCTTCGAGGTCGCCCGCGCGGCGGCTGAGCTCCGCCAGCTTGTCGAGGGACACGACGACCTGGTCGTCGTCGCCGAGCTCGCGGTCGATCCGCAGCGCGGCGCGCTGGTGCCCGATCGCGTCGGACAGCCGCCCGGCGCGCTTCTCCGCCTGCGCGCAGCTGCCGAGCGCCTGGCCGCGCAGCGTGTCGTCCGGGGCTTCCGCGACGGCCTTGGCCAGCCGCTCGACGGCCCGCTCGTGCTCGCCGAGCCGGCTCAGCGCGCGGCCGAGGTGCAGGTCGGCCGAGGTGACCAGGCGCGCGTCGGTGGACCCGGCCGACAGCTCCAGCGCCCGCTCGGCGTCGGCGAGGCCGGCCCCGGGCAGCTCGAAGGTCAGCGCGATCTCGCACCGCGAGAGCCGCAGCCAGCACTGCCCGGCGACGTCGCCGGCGGCTTCCGCGGCCGCGACGCCGAGGTCGGCCAGCCGCGGCCACTCGTCCGGCAGCGGGCAGGCGACGCGGTAGGTGTGCCCGAGCCGGGCCAGCGGCCAGACGTCGTCGTAGCGGCCCGCGGCGTACGCGGCGTCCACCACCGCCAGGAGGTTCGGCCACTCCGCCGCGAACCAGTCCTGCGCCTCGGCGAAGCCCGCCAGCGGCGGCATCGCCTCCTCGGCGAGCACGCCGGAGAAGTCGAGCGGGTCGGAGACCCGGCCCAGGCGGCGCCGCGCGCGGTCGGCGACCGCCTGGTAGTACCGGACCGTCCAGCCGAGTGCCTCGTCGCGCTCCTTCTCGCCGAGCTCCTGCTCCGCGAGCTCCCGCAGGTACAGCCAGACGAGGTCGTGCGGGACGAAGACGTCGCGCGCGGTCTCGGCGATGAGGTTGTGCGCGGCCAGCGCGCGCAGCCGCCGCCGGGCCTCGGTCACCGGGATCTGCGCGACCGCGGCCATCAGGTGCGGCCCGACCACCACCCCGGGCACCGCGCCCAGCTGCAGGAACGTCTCGGCGATCTCGCCGGGCAGGCCGCGGAAGGAGACGTCGAAGGCCGCGCGCACGCCGTCGTCGGCGCCGTCGACCTGCAGCCCGGCCAGCCTGGTCCGCTCGTTGCCCAGCTCGTCGACGAGCTCTTCCGCGGTCCGCTGCGCGCTCGCCGAGAGCCGGGCGCCGGCGATCCGGAGGGCGAGCGGGAGGTAGCCGCAGAGCCGCGCGAGCGCGGCGTTCAGGTCGGCCGGGCCGGCGAGCTCCTCGATGAGCCGGACGGCGTCCTCGGGCGCGAGCGTGCCGAGGACGCGCCGCTTGGCCGCGTTGGACACCGCGAGCCCGTCGAGGCGGGACCGGCTCGTCACCACGGTCATGGTCCGCGCGCTCGGCGGCAGCAGCGGGCGCACCTGCTCGGCGGTGCGGGCGTCGTCGAGCAGCACGAGCATCCGGCGCCCGGCGATCAGCGACCGGTAGAGCGCGACGCGTTCGTGGAGCAGCTCGGGGATCTTCGCGGTGTCGACGCCGAGGCCGAGCAGGAACTGCGTGAGCAGCTCGGCCGGCTCCAGCGGCGGGTGATGCGGGTCGAAGCCGCGCAGCGACGCGAACAGGACGCCGTCCGGGAACCGCGTCGCGATCCGGTGCGCCCACCAGACGACCAGCGTGCTCTTGCCGACGCCGGCGGTGCCGGTGACCACCGCGATCGTGGTCTCGCCGGCCTCGGCGCGGGTCACGAGGCCGTCGAGCCAGGCCAGCTCGTCCGCGCGCCCGGCCAGGCTGGGCACCGCCGCGGGCAGCTGCGACACCGGCTCCCGCCGCGGAACGGAGCTTTCACGTGAAAGCTCCGCCCCCGGGCTTTCCCGAGAGGGCTCCGGGAGGTCGTCGTTGAGGACGCGCTCGTGCAGCCAGCGCAGCTCGGTGCCCGGCTCGACGCCGAGGGTGCCCAGCGTGGCGCGGGAGACGGTCCGGTACAGCTCGAGCGCGTCCCCACGGCGCCCGGCGTGGTAGAGCGCCCGCATCAGCTGGCCCGCGGTCCGCTCGGCCAGCGGGTCGGCGCGCACGATCGGGCTGAGCTCGACGATCAGCTCGGCGTGCCGGCCCAGCTCGAGGTCGGCGTCGACGCGGGCGCCGTGCACGGCCAGGCGGAGGTCTTCGAGCTCGGGGGCGTCCAGCGAGTCGGGCGTCCCGCCCAGCGCCGGGCCCTGCCACAGCGCGAGCGCCTCGGCGAGCAACGCGGCGGCGGCCTCCGGGGTGGCGGCCGACGCGCGGTCGAGCAGGGTGCGCGCCCGGTGGACGTCGATCCGGTCGGGCTCGGCGGCCAGCCGGTAGCCGGGCGGGGTGGTGAGGATGCTGGGGCCGTCGATCTCACGCAGGATGCGCCGCAGGTGGGACACGTTGCCGTGGACGATGGTGCGTGCGGTCGCCGGCGGGTCGTGGCCCCACAGGGCGTCGATGATCTCGTCGAGCCCGACGACCTTGCCGGGCTTGAGCGCGAGGAGGGCGAGCAGGCCACGGACGCCGGGCCCGCCGATCGGGATGGCGACGTCGCCGTCGAAGAGCTGGACGGGCCCGAGCAGCTGCAACCGGGTTTCGGCCATGCTCGCGCCCACCTCCCCGGGGTCCACGGTTCTTCCCCGGCGTCTCCCTCGCCGGGAAAATCAACCTACCGTGGTCACCGGCTGTCGAGCAGGCCCGGCACCAGGAGTTTTGGCGCTTCTGCGGATTCCGTAGCGCTCAGCGGGAAGCGGTGCGACATCCACCAGCGGACATGACACGACCCCGTACCACCGGTCCCGATCCGGTGGTACGGGGTCGTGTTGGAGCAAACAGCCGGGCCGCCAGGGGGCGCGGTCCGCCCGTCCGTCACCGCAGGCGACCAGGCGGGTGGGCTCACCCCGAGCGAAGCACCCGCCGATCGTCCGCGAAGACGTCTGTTGCGCGGGCCACACACCCGCGCGGTGGCGACACGGTAACAAAGCGCACCGGGTCGGTCACGCGCGGGCTGCTACCTAACGCGAGATCGGTGTCGAGTCGCGGCCGGCGATGAACGCCGGTCGCGGCACGCTCGCCGCGAACGGCTCCTGCAACGCGTTCTCCACGCTGTTGAACACCAGGAAGATGTTCGAGCGCGGGTACGGGGTGATGTTGTTGCCGGAGCCGTGCATGATGTTCGAGTCGAACCACAGGGCCGAACCCGCCTGGCCGGTGAACTGGTCGATGCCGTGCTCGGCCGCCATCCTGGTGATGTCGTCCTCGTTCGGCACGCCCACCCGCTGGTCCTTGAGCGAGGCCTTGTAGTTCTCGTCGGGTGTCTCGCCGGCGCACTGGACGAACGTCCGGTGCGAGCCCGGCATGATCATCAGCCCGCCGTTGAAGGGGTAGTTGTCGGTCAGCGCGATGGAACAGCTGACCGCACGCGGTGCCGGCATGCCGTCCTCCGCGTGCCAGGTTTCGAAGTCCGAGTGCCAGTAGAACCCACTGCCCTTGAAACCGGGCATGTAGTTGACGCGGCTCTGGTGGATGTACACCTCGGAGCCGAGCATCTGGCGGGCCCGGTCCAGCACGCGCGGGTCGCGCACCAGCTCGGCGATCAGGTCCGAGAGCTCGTGGACGTCGAAGATCGACCGGACCTCACCGGTCTTCGCCTCGGTGATGACGCGCTCGTCGCGGGCCAGCTCCTTGTCGGTGGACAGCCGCACCAGCTCCTGCCAGTACGTCTGCACCTCCCCGACGGAGAGCGTGTCCTCGACCACGGTGTAACCCTTGGTCTCGTGGTTCGCCAGCGTGGCGGCGTCGATCGGGCCGTCGGCTTCGGTACCCCACACGGTGGGGTGCACGCGCGGCAGGTGCTCCGGCGTACCGGTGATCCGGGTCGGGTAACCGTCGTCGACCCGGGTGTCCGTGAGCGTCACGGGCTTCCTCCTGTTTCCTCTCTCCGGTTCTCTTATTCGGTGACCAGCGGGTACACGCCGTTCTCGTCGTGCACCTCGCGGCCGGTCACCGGCGGGTTGAACACGCACACGCACTTGATCTCGGTCCGCGGCCGGACCTGGTGCTTGTCGTGGTCGTTGAGCAGGTAGAGCGTGCCGGGCTTGAGCTCGTACACCTTGCCGGTCGCGAGGTCTTCGATCTCGCCCTCACCGGAGGTGATGAACACGGCCTCGATGTGGTTCGCGTACCAGAAGTCGTTGACTGTTCCCGCATACAGCGTGGTCTCGTGCACCGAGAAGCCGACGCCCTCCTTGGCCAGGATGATGCGCTTGCTGCGCCAGTTCGGGGTCTTGATGTCGGCGTCGGTGTCGGTGACCTCGTCGAGGGTGCGGACGAGCACGTCGTACTCCTTTACTTCTTCAGGACGGCCTTGACGGACTCGTCGATGATCGACAGGCCCTGCGTCAGCTCGTCGTCGGTGAGGGTCAGCGGCGGCAGCAGCTTCATGACTTCGCCGTCGGGGCCCGAGGTTTCCATCAGCAGGCCACGCGCGAACGCTTCCGCGCAGACCCGGCCGGCCAGGTCGCCGGACTCGAACTCGATGCCGCGGGCGAGGCCACGGCCCTTGGCGAACAGGTTCGCCTCCGGGTAGGCCTCGACGATGCCCGAGAACGCCGCGGCGATGCGCTCGCCCTTCGCCTTGGTCGACTTCTCGAGCTCGTCGTCGCTCCAGTAGACGTCGATCGCTTCCTTGGCGGTGACGAACGCGGGGCTGATGCCGCGGAAGGTGCCGTTGTGCTCGCCGGGCTCCCAGACGTCGAGCTCCGGCTTGATCAGCGTGAGCGCCATCGGGATGCCGTAGCCGCCGATGGACTTCGACAGGCAGACGATGTCCGGCTTGATCCCGGCGTCCTCGAAGCTGAAGAACGGCCCGGTGCGGCCGCAGCCCATCTGGACGTCGTCGAGGATCAGCAGGATGTTGTGGCGCTTGCAGAGGTCGTCGAGGCCCTTCAGCCACTCGAGGCGGGCGGCGTTGATGCCGCCCTCGCCCTGCACGCCTTCGACGATCACCGCGGCCGGCTCGTTGAGCCCGCTGCCGGAGTCTTCGAGGAGCTTCTCGAAGTAGAGGAAGTCCGGCATCGCGCCGTCGAAGTACTTGTCGTACGGCATCGGGGTGGCGTGCACCAGCGGGACGCCGGCGCCGCCGCGCTTCATCGAGTTCCCGGTGACCGACAACGCGCCCAGCGTCATGCCGTGGAACGCGTTGGTGAAGTTGATGACCGACTCCTTGCCGGTCACCTTGCGCGCCAGCTTCAGCGCGGCCTCGACGGCGTTCGCGCCACCCGGACCCGGGAAGACGACCTTGTAGTTCAGGCCGCGCGGGTCGAGGATCTTGTCGCGGAAGGACTGCAGGAAGTCGCGCTTGGCCACGGTGAACATGTCCAGGGCGTGGGTGACGCCGTCGCGCTGGATGTAGTCGATCAGCGCCTGCTTCAGCTGCGGGTTGTTGTGCCCGTAGTTCAGCGCGCCGGCGCCGGCGAAGAAGTCCAGATAGGGCTTTCCGCTCTCGTCGTACAGCCAGCTGCCCTGGGCGCGGTCGAACACGACCGGCCACCCGCGGCTGTAGCTGCGGACCTCTGATTCGAGCTCTTCGAAGATGCTCATGACGTTTCTTTTCTCCTACTCGCCCGGATCTTTGCGTGCCGTGAGCGGACCGATGCGGTAAAGCTCTTCAGGCAGGTGCCCGGCTTCGGGGAAATTTTCCCCGGCGAACAGCACCGTGGTTTCCACCGAGGCGTTCCAGCGCTTCGCGAACGACGTGAACAGCCGGATGGACGCCTCGTTGTCCGGGGTGATGGTGGTCTCGAGGTAACGCACGCCGTCGGCGACCAGACGCGTGTAGAGCGCGTCGAGCAGGGCCCCGGCCAGGCCCTTCCCGCGCTGGGACGCGTCGACCGCGACCTGCCAGACGAACCCGACGTCGGGTTCGGCCGACCTGCGGTAGCCGGTGACGAATCCGACCGCCTTGCCGTCTTCACGCGCGACGACCGAAGACTCGGCGAAATCGCGGCACCACAGCATGTATGCGTACGGCGAGTTGAGATCGAGCTTGGCGGAATCACGCGCGATTCGCCACAGCTCCGCGCCGTCCGCCTTGGTCGGGGATTCGATCAAGTGCGTTACGGACATACTCAGGAAACGTAACAGAGAATTTTCGCCCCGCCAGCGACGCAGCTCACGACCCCCGCAATGACCTGCGGCGACGCGGAGTACCCGGTGAGGAGTCCCACAAACATGTTTGAAGTGGACGGTCGCTGGGCATACGCGCGCCTGGGCCGCGCGCCCGTGGCCCGCGACCTCTCCGCACGATGACTCCAAACGCGCGGGACCGCAAGGCGACGGGCCGTATTCCGCACGCATCCGCACGAGCGGCGCCGGTGACCGGACAGCTCGGCGGTCGGTGGCGCGCTGAGAGGCGAGCCGTCCGGTCAGCCGCGCTCGGGTGCGGCTTCGGCGGCCGGTTTCTCGACCGCCGCGTCCGGCCCGGGGACGCTGGCTGAGGTCGCCAAGGTGACCGGCTTCCCGCGCGAAGGCACCGCCGGCCGGCTGTTCGCCCGCCGGTCACCACGGCGCACCCGCCGCCACAGCGCGCCCAGCGGTGGCACGACCCACGGCAGCAGCAGCACGACCACGACGACAACCCACCACACCGGCGCGTCACCGCGGCCCCAGCCGGCGACCACCGAGCCCAGCCAGCCGAAGAACGGCTTCGCAAGCACCGGCAGGAACGGCGCCAGCAGCAGGCCGAGGACCGCCAGCAAGGCGAGCAGGTAGGCGAAGACCAGCGGCGACTTCTTCGACATCAGCAGCACGTTGACGACGACGAAGACCACCCCGCCGGCCAGCACCGGCAGGCCGATGAGGCCGACGACCACGCTGCCGTTGCCGCCCATCAGCAGGCCCGCGATCAGGGCCAGCGCCGCGGCGACGATGGTGCCCGGTGTCTTGAGCGCCATCGAGCCCTTGGTGATCCGCCAGGTGCTGCGGGCCGTGGCCCGCACGGCGGTGACCATCGACTTCGCGGCCTTCGGCGTCGACGGCGGCACCGTCGCGGCCGCCGCGTTGACCCCGGCCGCCGCCAGCTTGATCATGGTCTTGACCAGCAGGGGCGACCCGCGCTCGTCGGAAATCCGTTCGGCCGAGACGCGGCACGCCTGGAACGTCTGCTGCGTCTGGTCGTCGCCGTCGAGGGGCAGCTCCGGCGCGCCGGTCGCCGGGTCGGGCTTGGCCAGCCCGCGGAAGACCTTCGACTTCCTGTCACTGCCCTTCTCCTTGACGACGTCGTCGTCCGCGTGGCGGCGCACGACCGGCAGCTCGGCCCGCGCGATCTCCAGCTGCCGCGCCCGGGCGAGCACGAGCGCGGTCACCGGCATGCTCGCGGGCGGCAGGACGTCGGCTTCCTCCTTGATCGGCTCCAGCCGGGCGTCGAGGCCCAGGAACCCCAGCTCCTGGTCGAGCTGGCGGGTCAGCACGTCGACGTCCGCCTGGTCGAGGTTGTCGGCCGCCCGCGGTGGGCACCAGCCGATCGCCAGGAACGTGGCCCGGACCTCGTCGCGGAACGCATCGTGCCCGGCGAGGTCCCGGAGGTTGCCCAGCCGGACCGGGTCGAGGAGCACCTGCATGAGCCAGCCGGCGCCGTCGATCCGGCCCCACATCCAGTCGTTGGCGCGCCAGGACGCCTTGTAGAACGCGCCGAAGTAGCCCGCCTGCATGCCGGTCAGCTTGTCCCACGAGCGCCGGCGCGCCATGTCGAGCAACGACCGCGAATCGGCGCTCACCTGCACGAGATCCGCCCGCTGGTCGACGGCCGGCGCCTCCGCCAGCAGCCCGCGGCCGGCGACGTGCAGCGCGAGCAGCCGCGCTCGCACGACGTCGTCGTCGGGGTCGCTGTCGAGCGCGAGCCAGTCCAGCAGCGTGCGCACGCTGTCGCTCCCGTCCGGTTGCTCCGCGACCAGGCGCCGCAACGCGGGTGCCGTGGTGCGCAGCGCCGCGACGACCGCGGACCAGGCGTCGGCGAGACCCGCCGTCTTGCCGAGCACTGCCCATTCCTGGGCGAGCTCCCGGACCCATGCCGCGAGGGTCTCGGCCGGCTGCGGTTCCGGGTGGGCCATGACCCACTGGTCCAGCTTCTCCTCGCGCGCGGAAGCCACCCGCGCGCGGTGCAGCTCGGCCCTGGCCTGGTTGAGGACCGCCGCGTCGGCCGCTTCGGGGCCGAGGCGGAAGGCCGTGTTGATCAGCTGCAGACCGGTGGCGACAGCGTCGGCGAGGGCCGAGGTGCGGTACGGGACGAGCGCCGCCGAAGACATCCGGGTGGCCGGCGGCTCGTTCGGCACTCCCTGCGCCAGTCCGGCCCCGACCGACTCGTGCAGGGACCGCGACAACCCGGTGAACCACTGCAGTTCCGGACTGTCCACACGGGACTGCGCGTACCGCCGGGCGGCCAGCTCGACGAGCTCGGCCGCGTCCGCGGCCGTCCGCCGTTCGAGGTAGGCCGCGGACAGCCGCTGGTCGATCAGCGACTCCGCGCCGCCGCGCAGCCCGAGCCCGGCCAGGATGACCCGGGTGTCCCTGGTCCGCGTGACACCGGCGTTGTGCCGGGACAGCTCCTCCAGCTCGGAGCTGATGGACTGGCTCATCACCGCGGTGACGACCTTGCCCATGGTGTTGGTCAGCAACGGGAAGTTCTGGGGATCACAGGGTTGTGCCTCGGCTTCCCGTTCCCCGGTGGGCACGACGTAGAGCAGCAGCCGCCGGACGTCGGCGGCGGCCGGCCGGGCGAAGATCTCCTGCAGGGCCGGGCGGAGCGGCTTGTTGAGCAGCACCCCGCCGTCGGTGACCCAGTGCGAGCGGGTGAGGGCGGTGTACGGGCCCATGTCCGGGTGCTGCTCGTCCGCCTGCTCCGCGCCGACGGGCACCCGGGACAGCTCGAACGCACCCGGGTAGGAGGCGGTGGAGCGGGCGGCGAGGGCGAGCGGCCCGACCACGCTCGCCGTGCGCCAGTGGTCACCGTGGAAGCGGAAGAGCATGCGGTGTTCGGTGTCGCGGACGAGGTTGCCCAGCGCGTCTTCGTAGCGGGTGCTCTCCCCGTCGATCATGGTCCCGGTGAGGAGCACGGTGAGGTCGGCCGCGCCGGGCTGCTGCCCACCCCGCACGATCTGTTCGAGCGCGCCGCGGACACCGTCGAGCAGGACCCGGTCGCCGTCGAGCAACGATCGCGGGTCGGGCTCGGCGGGGTCGCGGGTCAGGTTGTCCAGCGAGCCGGTCGAGATCCAGGTGTCGCGCAGGCATTCGGGGGTGGAACCGAAAGCTTCGGCGAGCCCGAGGCAGGCGGCGTTGATGCCCCCGGCGCTCGTCCCGGTCAGGACGTCGACGGAGACGTCGGCCCGGAGCAGCCCGGTGAGCTTCCGGTAGTGGCCGGCGGGCGCGCTGCCCCGGGCCTCGCGCAGCAGCTGGGACGTCTCACTCGCGACGCCACCCATCCAGACGGCGAGGCTGGCGCCGCCGACCATGGTCATCGCGAGCCGGATCTCCTGCCGGGGCAGGACGTCCGGTGGGTCCGTCGGCTCAGCCATGGGCTTCCCCCGCCCGGTCGTGGTCGCTGTCGCACAGTAGAGGCGCAAGGTGAGCGCGGGGATACGTCCAGGTGTACGGCCGTTCGGGTGGACTTGCTCGGCCGAACGGTCACCCGCCCACGGTGACCACCACCTTGCCGAACTGGCCGTTCGCTTCGAGGTACCGGTGCGACTCGACGATCTCGGCGAGGTCGAACTTCCGGTCCACGCGAGGCCGGAACGTGCCCGCGCGCACCCCGGCGCGGACGAAGTGCCCGGCCCGGGCCAGCCGGTCCGGATCGAGCGTCAGGTCGAACGCGTTGAACAGCCGCATGGTCGGGACGAACCACAGCGGGAACGGCGTCTCCTTCGTGTCGAGCGCGCCGTAGACGACGAGCGCGCCGCCCTTCGCGGTGGCTTCGGCCAGCTTGCGCACGCCCTCCCCGGCCACCGCGTCGAAGACGAAGTCCGCGCCGTGGTTCCCGGTGATTTCCTTGGTCCGCAGCGCGATGTCCTCCTCGTCGGTCACGATCACGTGTGCCGCGCCCGCGTCGAGGAGCCGCTCCTTCTTCGCCGCGGTGCGCGTGGCGGCGATGGGGACGGCGCCGATGTGGTTGACGACGTCGATCGTCGCCAGGCCGACGCTGCTCGACGCCGCGGTGATCAGCACGAAGTCGCCCGGGCGGACGTGTCCTTCGTCGACGATCGCGCCGTACGCGGTCAGGAACGGGCCCCACAACGCGACGGTTTCGAGGGCGTCGAGGCCGTCCGGGCGGCGGAGCACGGCGGACGCGGGCACGATCGCCGCTTCGCCGTAGACGCCGTAGTTCCGCATCGAGAAGCCCGCGACGGTGTTGACGGCGTCGCCGACCGCGAAGTCCGAGACCCCTTCGCCGACGGCCTCGACGATCCCGGCGGCCGAGTAGCCGAGCTTCGCGGGGAACTCGCCGGGGCGTTCGAAGTAGGCGCCGGCGCGGAACATCGCCTCCGCCCGGTTGAGCCCGATCGCCTCGACCCGCAGCCGCAGCTCGCCCGGGCCCGGCTCGCCGAGTTCGACGTCGACGAGCTCCAGCACTTCCGGTCCGCCTTCGGCGGCGAACCGCACGGTCTTCGTCATTCGTGGTTCCTTTCCGGTGGTGGCCGGAATCGATCGTGACCCACTGGCGTTCCCGCTGGAAGACGGCACTTTCCTGGTACGGCGGCACACGCCTGTTACGAACGAGGTCACAGCGATGGACGACGGCGAAGTTCTCCCGGCCGAGATGTGCTCCCTGCGCGAGGTCCTGGACCTCGTGGGCGACAAGTGGGCGATCCGGGTCCTGATCCAGCTGGGCGACGGCCCCCGCCGGTTCAGCGAACTGGAGCGGGCGCTGGCGGGGGTGTCCCGGCGGATGCTCTCGCTGACCTTGCGCGGCCTGGAGCGCAACAGCTTGGTGACGCGGAAGGTCTACCCGGAGGTCCCGCCGCGGGTCGAGTACACGATGACCCCGCACGCGGCCGAACTGGACGAGCCGCTCCACGCGTTGTCGGCTTGGGCGGCGAAGCACCGGGCGAAGGTGAGCGCGGCACGGCAGGCGTTCGACGTCGGCTAAGCCGCCAGGTGCTCCAGAACCAGCACCTGCGCCTCACCGACCGCGAACCCCAGCACCGCCCCGGTGGCGATCAGGATCCACTCGTCCTGCTCGAAAGCCGGCCGCAGCAGGCGCTCGAACTCGTGCGGTGACAGCTCCTTCATCTTGGACACCAGCACGTTGCGGATGTCCATCGCGTCCGTCGCGTAGTCCTCGATGTAGCGCATCGTCTCCGGGAGCCGGGACATGATCTGGGACGCGATCGCCAGCTTCATGTCCTGGTAGCGCCGGCTGCCCACCGCGAACACCAGCACCGGCCGCGCCACGTTGCCCAGTTCACGATCCAGCTGACGCTGGATCAGCGCGAGCACCCGGTCGGACAGCGGCCCGTTGAGGATCGCCTCGATCACGTTGTGCGGCGTGATGATCTCCTTGGCGATCAGCGACCCGTACGCCTCCGCGACCTCCGCGCGCCGCTTCAGGAACAGCCCCTGCCAGGTGACGCCGAAGTACTTGCGCGGCTCGATCGGGTAGAAGATCATCCGCAGCGCCAGCCAGTCGGTGAACCAGCCGGTGAACAGGCCGAAGACCGGCATGATCGGCGGGAACTTGAACAGGATCCAGGCCACCATCTGGATCACGCCGATCGCGCCGCCGAACACCAGGCCCGAGCGCGCGATGAACTTGAACTCCTTCGCGCCCGCCTCCTGGAAGATCCGGTTCAGCAGGCGCTTGTCCTTGACCAGGCTGGTGACCACCATGCCCTTCAGGTCGAACACACTGTCCACATCGGACTTGATCAGGTCGAGCACCGCCGCGACCATGCGCGGCGACTCGTGCTGGACGCGCTCGATGACCAGCCGCTGCACGCGCACCGGCAGCGACTCCCACAGCCCCGGCTGGTAGTGCCCGGCCACCTCGCGCACGATGTCCTCGACGCCCGCGAGCAGCGGTTTCTCGATCTCCTTCGCGATGCGGTCGGCGTCGAGGCGGGCGACCACCTCGGCCGGCTTGATCAGCTGTTCGGTCATCGTGTCGCAGGCGATGCTCGCCATCCGGGCCGCGCGCTTGGGCACGATGCCCTGCCAGCCGAGGAACGGCTTGACGCCGATGAACTCGACCGGCTGGAACATCATCCGGATCGCGACGAGCTTGGTGCCGTAGCCGATCAGCGCGGCGACGATCGGGATCGAGACGTAGAGGGGCCAGTGCTGGGCGAAGTCGGCGAGGATGCCGCTGAGGAAGGCCCCCATCCGGCTAGGCGAAGCTCGGGTCGCAGGCCTGCCAGAACTGCGCCCCCAGGCGCGAGATGTGGATCGTCCGCCGGACGAACTTCGCGCGTTTGACGTGCTTCTCGGCGTCGCGCACGGTCTCGTCGGTCAGCAGGATCTCGTACTGCGTCTCCAGCGACGGCACCTCTTCGTCGAGGTCGATCAGGCCGAGCCCGATCAGCCGCGTGACGTACCCGGGCACCTGGTCGGGCAGCGACACCCCGGCCGCCTTGCCGACCGTCGACGCGTTGCGCAGCGCCACCCGGCCCGTGCCGCCGAGCCCGGTCCGCTCGACGACGTCGACCGCGGGGAACGGCGAGCCGTCCGACAGCGCCGACAGGATCCGCGCCTCGTCCGGCGTCAGCTGGCGCAGGATGATCGCGTAGAAGTACTCGCGGGCGCGCTCGCGGCCGAAGCCGATGGAGTGGTTGAGCAGCTCGGCCATCGCGGCCCGCAGCGGCTCGGCGTGGTTGTCGCGCGCCGGCACGAGCGTGACGGTGGCTTCCACCTTCCCCGGCACCGCCGGGCGGTTCATCGCCGAGGCCGCGGTGAGCGCCGCGTGGTACGGGTCGTCGACCTCGTCGAGCCGCCGCCGCAGCTCGGCCAGCAGCTGGTGCTCGACCTGCCGCACCGTGCGTTCGGCGGTCTCGACGCCGGGGAGCCTGCGGCCGAGCGCGAAGCTCGTGCGCGCGGCCCAGCCCGCCAGCTGACCGGCGCGCCGCGCCAGGTCGGCCACCTCGTCGCCGGTGCCCCGGCCGTTCGGTCGCTCTGCGTTCACGCGCCCACTCCCCTCTGCGTACGGGCCGATGCTACCTGTGGGTAGGCCGAATGGTGGTGTGAGCACCGGCATGATGTGCAGCATGAGTTCGACGCGCTGGGGTCCGCCGATCGACGTCCTCCCGTACTTCTCGAAAGAAGAGCAGGCGCTGATGACGCTGCTCGGCGCGCTGACCGACGAAGACTGGCAGCGGCCGACCATGTGCGCGGGCTGGACGGTCAAGGACGTCGCCGCCCACCTGCTGGGAGACAAGGTCGGCCGGCTGTCCCGCGGCCGCGACGGGCACACCGCCGATGCCCCCCGCCCGGGTGAGTCGTTCCCCCGCTTCATCGACCGGCTCAACGACGAATGGGTCGTCGCGTGCCGGCGGCTGTCGACCGACGTCCTGATGACGATGCTGTACGAGTTCATGGGCCAGACCACCGAGTACTGGGCGCAGCTGGACCTCGACGCCCTCGGCGAGCCGGTGAGCTGGGCGGGCGCCGAGCCGGCGCCGCGCTGGCTCGACGCGGCCCGCGACTATTCGGAGTTCTGGGTCCACCACGTGCAGATCCGCGAGGCCCTGGAGCACACGCCGCTGGAGGCGGAGTACGCCGAGCCGATCGCCGACACGTTCGTCCGCGCGCTGCCGCACACCCTGCGCGACGTCGACGCCCGGGTCGGCAAGCAGGTCGGCTACACGGTCACCGGGGCGGGCAAGTGGCACGCCCGCCGCGAGCGCGACGGCTGGACGCTGGACCGCGGCGCCCCGCCGTCACGCACCCCGCTGGCCACGGTGACGACGGACCTGGACACGTTCTGGCGGCTCTGCACCCGCAACACCGCGGACGTCGGCCGCGTGCGCACAACCGGCGACGCAAACGTTTGCGAGGTCATCCTGGGCATGACCTCGATCATCGTCTGACCGGCACTTTCCCTACGAAAGCTCCACCCGGGGGCGGCACTTTCCCTATGAAAGCTCCCACCCCGGGGGCGGCACTTTCCCTATGAAAGTGCCGCTTCAGCGGCGGCGGGCTTGCTTGCGCAGCTGGAGGATGCGGGCGCCGCCGATCAGCGCGACCAGCGCCGCGCCGCCGATGGCCGAGAACAGCATCGCGATGGCCAGCGGCAGGCTGCCTTCGCCGCCGAAGAAGTGCACGGTCACCGAGTCCAGGTTCTGCAGGATGAAGATCAGCAACAGGACCAGCACGACCAGCCCGGCGATCACCGCGACCCAGGTCCCGCTGATCCGCGTCCGCTTGATCTTCGCGGGCGCGGTCCGGGACGGCGCCGGGCGCACCGGCGTGACCTCCTCGGCGCCGGGCCGGACGTCGCCCGCCCGCTGCTCGGCGGGTTCGAGCGCGCCCTCGGGCACGTCGTTCTCGGCCAGCTGGTGACGGCCGGGACCGTCGCTCCCGGGCAGGTCGTGGCTGGTGGGGCCGGTGGGGCGGTCGGCCGCGCCCCCGCGCGCGTGCGTCATGTGGTCCAGTGTCCGTCCGGCGCGCGGGGAGCGCTGTGTCAAACCCCCTAACGGGCGAAGCCGTCGACCTCGCGCAGGACGCGGAGCGTGTTCTTCCCCGCGAGTTTCGCGCAGTCTTCCTCACTCCACCCGCGCTCGAGCAGCGCGGCGAACAACACCGGGTACTTGGAGGTGTCCTCCAGCCCCTCCGGCAGCGTGCCGACGCCGTCGTAGTCGCCGCCGAGGCCGATGTGGTCGATGCCGGCGACCTCGCGGGCGTGCTCGACGTGCGCGACGACGTCCTCGACGGTGGCCTTCGGCTTGACCGGGCCGTCCCACTCCTTGACGAACTCGCCGCGCTGGGCCAGGTTCCGGAACTCCTTGCCGGCCGCCGCCATCGCGGCCTTCAGCTCCTGGTCCCACGTGCTGACCTTCGGGGAGATGAACGCCGGCACGAAGGTCGTCATGGCGACCCCGCCGTTGCCGGGCAACATCGCCAGGACGTCGTCGGGGATGTTGCGCGGGTGGTCGTTCACCGCGAGGCAGGAGGAGTGGCTGAAGATCACCGGCACCGAGCTGACCTCGATCGCCGCCCGCATCGTCGAGGGCGCGACGTGCGAGAGGTCGACCATCATCCCGATCTTGTTCATCTCGCGCACGACGTCGCGACCGAACTCGGTGAGCCCGTTGTGCGCCGGCTCGTCGGTGCCGGAGTCGGCCCAGGTGGTGTTGAAGTTGTGCGTCAGCGTCATGTACCGGACGCCGAGGCGGCGCAGGATCCGCAGCACGCCGAGCGACTCGGCGATGCTGTGGCCGCCCTCGGCGCCGAGCAGCGACGCGATCCGGCCGTCGGCGAACGCGGCTTCGGCCTCGTCGGCGGTGTCGACCAGCCGCAGCCGGTCGGGGTAGCGCTCGGCCAGCTGGTAGACGACCTCGATCTGCTCCAGGACGGCGGTGACGGCACTGTGGCCCTCGAACTCACAGGGCACGTACACCGACCAGAACTGCATCCCGAGCTTCCCGTCGGCGAGCTTCGGGAAGTCGGTGTGCAGGGCCGGCTGCCGGACGGTCAGGTCGAGCGAAGCGGCGGCCTCGACCGGGTTGGGGCCGCCGTGCTGCCGCAGCTCCCACGGCAGGTCGTTGTGCCCGTCGGCGAGGATGGCGGCGTCCAGCAGTTTGGTAGCACGCTGTAGTGCCTCGTTAGTCATCGCCCGATCGTAGGGTGAGCCGGTATACGCTCCGTACAAACGCTAGATCGTGATCCACCTGGCCGCGGCGCGCACGCCGTCCTCGGTGATCTGGTGCCCGCCGGGGTGGCGCTGAGTGACGACGTCGGCACCGCGCTCGCGCAGCAGCCCGATCAGCTCCTCGGTCGACGCCAGCGGCGCCATCGGGTCGCGTTCGCCGTTGGCGAGGAAGACCCGGGTCGCACTCAGGTCGTGGTCAGGCGGCTGCGGGACCGGCGACATCGACGCGAAGAGCGCGGCTTCGCGGACGACTTCCGGCCGCAGCAGCACCACGGCGGCGGCGATGTTGGCGCCGTTCGAGAAGCCGATGGCGACGAGCCGCCGGTCGCCCAGCCCGTACTTCTCGCGGGCTTCGACGACGAAGTCCGCGAGCTCGTTCGCGCGCTTCACGACGTCCTCGTGGTCGAAGACGCCCTCGGCGAGCCGCCGGAACCAGCGCGCGGCGCCGTGCTCCGAAACCGGGCCGGCCGGGGCGAGCACGGCGGCGTCCGGGCTCAGCTCGCGCGCCAGGCCGAGCAGGTCGTCGGGGCTGCCGCCGGTGCCGTGCAGCAGGAGCAGCACCGGCGCGTCCGGCGAGCCCTCGACGTACTTGTGCGCCAGGGTCATGACAGCTCCGGGTTGTTCTCGGCGGGGAGGTTCAGCTTGGGCAGCATGTGCTCGATCTCGTCGCGGCGCGGCTCCAGCCACGGCGGCAGCTTGAGCGCGCGGCCGAGCTCCAGCAGCGGCTCGTCGATGGCGAACCCGGGCTCGTCGGTCGCGACTTCGAGCAGCGTGCCGCCCGGTTCGCGGAAGTAGATCGAGCGGAAGTACTGCCGGTCCAGGATCGAAGTGACGTGCACCCCCTGGTCGACGAGCTCCTCGCGCCAGGTCTTCTGGGTGGCCTCGTCGGGCGCCCGCCAGGCGACGTGGTGCACGGTGCCGGCGGCGACCAGCCCGCGCGGCGCGTCCGGCGTCACGAGGACGTCGACGAGCGCGCCCGGACCGCCTTCACCGGCGGCGAAGCGCAGGCGGTTGCTGTCCTGGTTGGCGAAGCTGAGACCGAGGCCGTCGGTGAGCATGCCGGCCGTTGCGTCCTCTTTGGACACCGACAGCGTCACCGAGTGCAGGCCCCGGATCGCGTGCTCGGCCGGGACGAGCTCGGTGTCCCACGGGTCACGCGGGTCCCCCTGCGGGTGCGCGACGAGCGCGAGTTGCAGGCCGTCGGGGTCGCGGAAGGTGAGCGTGTCCTCGTCGTCGGCGTTGCGGACCTCGCCGGTCTCGATCTGCTGCGCGGCGAGGTGCTGCTTCCACCAGCCGATCGAGGCCTCGGGAACGGAGAACGAGGTGGTGGTGGCCTGCCCGGTGCCGCGGCGCCCGCTCGGCGCGTCGGGCCAGGGGAAGAAGGTCATCAGCGAGCCGGGCTTGCCGGCGCTGTCGCCGTAGTAGAGGTGGTAGGTGCCCGGGTCGTCGAAGTTCACGGTGGTCTTCACCAGCCGCAGGCCCAGGGTGCGCAGGTAGAAGTCGGCATTGCGCTGCGGGTCCCCGCCGATGGCGGTGACGTGGTGCAGCCCGGACGTCCTGATCGACATGGTTGCCTCCTCTTCGCAAGGTAACCGCAGAACCTCTTGCGTGCAAGATATATTCCCAGCAGACTTTCCGGTAGGCTGCCCCCGTGGAGCCGAAGACCGACGACGACGAGATCGTCACCTGGTGGGGCCTGGTCATCGAGGGTTACCTGGCCACCCAGGACAAGCTGATGGGCGAGATCGCCGACCGGTTCGGGCTCGCGCCCGCGTCCTTCGACATCCTCGTGCGGCTCGTCCGCTCGCCCGACCACCGGATGCCGATGACCCGGCTGGCCACCGAGGCCGCGCTCTCCAGCGGCGGCTTCACGAAGGTGGCCGACCGCCTCGTGGCAGCGGACCTGATCTGCCGCGTGCCGAGCCCGGACGACCGGCGCGTCACGTTCGCCTCGCTCACCGACCACGGACTCGAAGTCGCGAACAAGGCGCGCGCCGCCGCCGCGGACATCCTGCGCCGGATCGTGCTGACACCCTTGGGCGACGACGCGCCGGCACTCGCGGAAGCGATGCGGACACTCCGCGCGTTCAACGGCGATCGTTGAAAAAGTCGAGGTCACAGCCTTGCGCAAACCAGCGCACCATGTAGGCATGCTGACCGACGCGACCATCACGACGATGCTCCCGGTGACCGACAGCGAACGCGCCGGCCACTTCTACGCGGACTCCCTGGGCCTGAAGCAAACAGGGAAGGGCGAGGACGGAACGCTGTACTTCGCGGCCGGTGCGGGCACCATCGGCCTCAGGCTGATGCCGGCCGGCGCGCAGAGCGAAAACACGGCGTTGAGCTTCGAAGTCACCGACCTTTCCACCGAGGTCAAAGCCCTGGAGGACCGCGGAGTCCGCTTCCAGGACTTCGAGATGGAAGGCCTGAAGACGGTCGCCCACATCGCGGAGCTGGGCGCCGAGCGGGCGGCGTGGTTCAACGACTCCGAGGGCAACGTGCTCTGCCTGCACCAGGTCCTAGGCTAGGCTCGGCATCAGCTTGATCGCGTTCCCCGACAACACACCGGTCAGGACGTCCTCCGGCAAGCCCAGCCCAAGCAACGTCCGCACGTTCTTCGCCACGCTCGGCACGCCGGGCCAGTCCGTCCCGAAGACGAACTTCCCGGCCAGCCGAGCCAGGTCGAACCGCCGGTAGTACTCCGGCAGCTTCTTCGGCGGCAGCCCGGCGAGGTCCAGCCAGACGTTCTCGCGCGCCAGCGCCAGAAACGCCGCGACGTCGTACCACCACCCGCGACCGCCGTGCGCGAACACGAACTGCAGCGACGGGAAGTCCTCGACCACATCGGACATCAGCTCGGGGTTCCCGAAACTCGTGCGGGAGCCCGGGAAACTCGACGTTCCCGAATGGAGGATCACCGGCACACCACGCTCGGCGCACAACGCGTAGACCGGGTACAGCTCCTTGTCCGCCGGCGAAAACGCACCGTGCACGGGGTGGATCTTCAGCGCCACCGCGCCGAGGTCCAGCTGCCGTGCGACCTCGGCCGCCGGCGGGTGGTGCAGGTACGGGTTGACGTTCGCCACCAGCCGGAACCGCGTGGGGTTGTGCTCCGCGAGCGGCAGGTTGTCCTCAATGGACTGGATGCCGGTCGCCCGCGGGCTGTATTCGCAGAACAGCAGCACCCGGTCGACGCCCTCGGACGCCATCAGCTCGTCCATCGCCGCCGGGATCACCTCCCCCGAAGGGGAGTACACCGAACGCCACGGGTACGAGCCCGCGAAGTCGTGCGCCCACTGCGTCCAGGCGGGTTTGAGCGTTGACAGCCGCGGGGTGTGGACGTGCGCGTCCACCACGAAGTGCCCGTCGATCACGTGCTGGGCACCACCCGCAGGACGTCCCGGACCTGCTCGCGGATCACGTTCCGGCGGATCTTGCCCGTCGCCGTCTTCGGCAGCTCGGCCAGCTCGACCACTCCCCGCGGACGCTTGAACGCCGCGAGACCTTCGCGGCAGAACTCGATCAGCTCGTCCGCGTCCACGGTAACCCCGGGCGCGGCCACCACGCACGCCACGGGCTTGTCGAGGCCGTCGGCGTCCGGCGCGGCGACGACGGCCACCTCCGCCACCGCCGGGTGCTGCCGCAGCCGTTCCTCCACTTCGGACGGTGACACCCAGATCCCGCCCGCCTTCAGCATGTCCCCGAATCTCCCCAGGCACGAGTACGTGCCGTCTTCGTTGCGCACGTAGCTGTCGCCGGTCCGCAGCCATTCGCCCTGGAACACGAGCTTCGTCGCGTCGTAGCGCGCCCAGTAGCCGGTCGCCGTCGACGGGCCCGACACGAACAGCTCACCCGGCTTGCCGACGGCGTCGATCACCGCACCGGCTTCATCGCGAATCTCGAGGGAGTAGCCGGGCACCGGGACACCGGTGCTGCCCGGCCGCACGCGGCCCGGCTGGTTCGACAGGAAGATGTGCAACGCCTCGGTCGACCCGATGCCGTCGAGGATCTCCAGCCCGAAGCGGGCGCGGAAGCGTTCGAAGATGGACGGCGGCAGCGGCTCGCCGGCCGAAACCGCGTGCCGCACCGAGGAAAACGAGTCGTCCGGGACGTCGCTGGCGAGCAACGCCGCGTAGAACGTCGGGACGGCGAAGAACAGCGACGGCTGCTCCTCGCGCGCGCGTCGGGCGAACAACGCCGGCGTCGGACGCGAGGGTTCGAGCAATGTCGTGCCGCCCGCGCCGAGCGGGAAGAAGCACGAATTTCCGAGCCCATAGGCGAAAAAGAGCTTCGGCACGGACAGGAACCGGTCGGCCGGCGTGGTCGCCAGCACGCCGCGCGCGTACGTCTCGCAGACCGCGCGGATGCTCGCGTGCCGGTGCATCGCACCCTTCGGCTGCCCCGTCGTCCCCGACGTGTACAGCCACAGCGCGGGCGAGTCCGCCCACGTCTGTCCACTTCGGAACGTGCCGGTCAGCGACGTCCACTCGTGCGTGCGGACACCGAAGCCCGCCGCGTCGGCGCGGTCCAGCAGGACGTCGGTGACCTCGGGCGCGAGCCCGACCGCCGTCACGGCCTGCTCGGCGAACTCACCGGACACGCACAGCAGGCGCGCCCGCGAGTCGGCCAGCACCTTGCCCAGCTCGAGCCCGGTGACCATGGTCGACACCGGCACCGCGACGGCGCCGGCCAGCATCGCGCCGAGGATGCCGGTGAGCAGCTCGACGTCGTCGACCATGCAGAACATGACGCGCTCTTCGGGCCGCACGCCGAGCTCGGTGAGCCCGCCCGCGACCCGCCGGGACTCCGCCGCCAGCTCGGCGTAGGTGAGCGAGCGCCGGGGTGACACGACCGCGGTCGCGTCGGGGTCCCCGGCCGAGAGCAGGTATTCCGCCGCGTTGAACCCTGTCGCCACCGAACCTCCTACGTGAGGTACACGTACTCGTAGTCGAAGGGCTTCCCGTTGATGCCCTGGCGCGGCGGCGCGACCCAGCTCGCGATCTTCCCCCGCTCGTACACCGGGTGCATCAGCGAGCGGACGAACGTGAGGTCCTCGGTCGTGGGCAGCCACTTGCGTTTACCGGCTTCCCAGGTCGCCTCGTCGACGATGGTGCCGTCGGGAGTGACGTGGTGGCCGGAGTTTATGCCGACTTCGCGGTTGAATCCAGGGTGCGGCAAGCGGAACGTGAAGTCGATCCCGGCGTCGGCGAGGATCTTGTTCCAGCGCTTCACGCCGGTCTGGCAGTCGGCCACGTACTCGCTGCGCAGGTCGAGGTTCAGCAACAGGATCGCCTGCAGCTCCTCGGTCGCCCAGGTGCCGTCGCCGTTCGGCCGGTCCAGCGACCGCGCGTCCTCGGTGAGCTTGTGGTCGTCCTTGCGGCGGGTCTCCTGCCAGCGGCCCTTGAGCCCGGCGGTGTAGTAGTTCGCCGCGTTCGTCGACGTCTCGCTGCCGAAGAGGTCGAGGGACACGGTGTAGTGGAAGTTGATGTACTTCTGGATCAGGTCGAGGGGGATGCCGCCGTGCGGGCCGATGTCCAGCGTGTCGTGCTCGCGGATCAGCTCCGCGCTGCGGATCACCACGCGGTCGACACCGGTGGTGCCCACCATCATGTGGTGCGCCTCCTCCTTCAGCATGAACTCGCAGGTGCGCGAGAGCGGGTCGAAGGAGGACTCCTTGAGCGTGCCGAGCTGGTACTTCCCGTCGCGGTCGGTGAAGTAGGTGAACATGTAGAAGGCCAGCCAGTCGGCGGTTTCCTCGTTGAACGCGCCGAGGATGCGCGGCGCGTCCGGGCTACCCGAGTTGCGCAGCAGCAGCCCTTCGGCCTCGTCGCGGCCTTCGCGGCCGAAGTAGGCGTGCAGCAGGTACACCATGGCCCACAGGTGCCGGCCCTCTTCGACGTTGACCTGGAACAGGTTCCGCAGGTCGTAGAGGCTCGGCGCGGTGAGGCCGAGGAGCTTCTGCTGCTCGACCGACGCCGGTTCGGTGTCACCCTGGATGACGATCAGGCGCTGCAGGTCGGCGCGGTACTCGCCGGGCACCTGCTGCCAGACCGGCTCGCCCTGGTGCTCGCCGAAGGCGATGCGCCGGTCGGGGTCGCGCTCGGCGAGGAAGATGCCCCAGCGGTAGTCCGGCACGTTGACGTGGTCGAAGTGCGCCCAGCCCTCGCGGCCGACGCTGACCGCGGTGCGCAGGTAGACGCCCTGGGTCTCCAGCGTCGGGCCCATTTCGCCCCACCAGTGCATGAACTTCGGCTGCCAGCCCTCCAGCGCGCGCTGGAGGCGCCGGTCCTCGGAGAGGTTGACGTTGTTCGGGATCTTCGCGTCGTAGTCGATCTTCTCGGGCATCTGCGCTAGACCCGCTTCCTGTCGAAGACGGCCTTCTGACCGGTACCGTATCGGCGCAGCGCGCCTTCCGGCCCGGACGCGTTCGGCCGGGTGAAAATCCAGTTCTGCCAAGCCGCCAGCCGGCCGAAGATCTTGGTCTCGACGGTCTCGGGACCGACGAACCGGTGGTTGGCCTCCATGCCGGTGAGCGCGTCCGGGCTCAGCGACGCCCGGCCTTCGAGCGCGATCCGGATCTCGTCCTCCCAGTCGAGGTCGTCCGGGGCGTCGGTGACCAGGCCGAGTTCGACGGCTTCGGCGGCGCTCAGCTCGTGGTCCTTTTCACGGGCCAGCCAGGCGAGGTGGTCGTCGTCGCCGTAGAAGCGCGCCTCGAGGCGGGTCAGGCCGTTGCCCATCCGGAAGGGGCCGAAGTTGGCTTCGGACAGCCTGATCGTCGCGCGTTCGTCGCTGTCTTCGTCGTCGATCGGCGGGCCGTCGAGGAGGTACTGGCGGTCGGCGGCCAGCGCGAGCTCCAGCAGCGAGCCGGCGAAGCAGCTGCCGGGCTCGATCAACGCGATCAGCGTGCGGCTCGTGACGTCGAGGCGCTTGAGCGTGCGCTTGAAGTAGTGCGTGATCTCGTTGCCCAGCCAGTCCTTCGCGCCGAACACCGCTCGTTCGTGCGCGAGGACCTTCTCCGGGTCGCCGACGGTCTTGAGGATCCACGTGCCGGCTTCGACCTCGTTGGTGCGCAACCGCAGGATGGCGTCGTCCAGCTCGCGGGTCATCGCGAGGAACCAGCCGTTCGCGCCTTCTTCGTGCAGGTCGCCGGGGTCGGTTTCGGGCCCCTTGACGGTGATCGTCGCCTGGTCTTTCTCGACCACGATGTCGACATAGCGATGTTGCAGCGGCGTCAGCTCGATGCCGCCTTCACCGCTGCGGTCGGACTCGCGCGCGATCTCCTTGGCCCGCTTCGCGACGGCTTCGCGGAAGCCTTGGCGTGGCACCAGTTCGTCGACCAGCCGCCAGTCGACCGCCGTCTTGCCCTTGACGCCGTCGGGGCGCGTCGCGAAGACGTCGGCGAGGTCCTTGCGCACGCGCCGCTTGTCGACGACGCGGGTCAGGCCGCCGGTGCCCGGCAGCACGCCGAGCAGCGGCACCTCCGGCAGCGCGACGGTCGAAGAGTTGTCGTCGATCAGGAGGATCCTGTCGCAGGCCAGCGCGATCTCGTAGCCACCGCCGGCGCAGGTGCCGTTCACGGCGGCGACGTACGTCTGGCCGGAGTGCTCGGTGGCGTCCTCCATGCCGTTGCGGGTCTCGTTGGTGAACTTGCAGAAGTTCACCTTCCAGTGGTGCTCGGACGCCGCGAGCATCCGGATGTTCGCCCCGGCGCAGAACACCTTGTCCTTCGCACTGGTCACCACCACCACGCGGACCTCGGGGTGCTCGAACCGCAGCCGCTGGGTCGCGTCGTACAGCTCGATGTCGACGCCGAGGTCGTAGGAGTTGAGCTTGAGCTCGTAGCCCTCGACGAGCCCGCCCTGTTCGTCGACGTCCATCTCCAGCCACGCCACCTCCCCGTCGATCTGGAGGCGCCAGTGGCGGTACTCGTCCGGACGGCGGTCGAAGGTCACCGGTGTGGTGGTGGTCACTCATCCGAGTGTCTACATAGTTCCGACGAACGTCAATGTTGTGTAGAAACTTGATCTCGCGAGGTCACCCGGTTGAGCACCGACCACGCCCACGTTACGAACACCCACAGGGCCAGCGCTGCCGCCGAGTCGGTGAAGATCGTGGCGAACCAGAACGCCGGGATCTGCGGCACGCCGACCAGGAAGTGCCCGGCGCTCGCCAGCCCGGACAGCGAGTAGACCAGCAGGAACGCGAGCGCCCGCGGGTAGTTCTCGCGCAGGTAGGCGCGGTAGCCGAGCCAGCCGAACGCCGTGAACAGCACCCAGCCGAACGCGACGATGATCTGCGCGGCGAGCACCGGCAGGCCGGGGATCTGCGGGTAGTCCGCGGCCCGGATGACGTTGTGCGCGTAGTGCAGCGTGGTCGTGAGCAGCGAGAAGCCGAGAATCGCGCGAAGCGGTGTCAGCCCCTTCTCCTTCAGAACGTCCATCTTCGAACCCCCGATTTGATAGATCGCTCTAGCGAGACTACCGCCGTCACTTTCGTAGGGAAAGTGCCGGGCGGCACTTTCCCTACGAAAGCTCCGCCTCAGACCAGGTCGATGCGGTGCTGGGTCACCGGGTAGCCCGCCTTGGCGAAGTTCTTCGCCATCGGGACGTTGCCGACGTCGGTGCCCGCGACGATCTTTTCGGCGCCGTGCGCGACGAGCTCGTGCGTGGCCTCTACCAGCAGGTCGTAGGCGTAACCCTTCCCCCGCTGCTCCGGCACGACGGCGATGTAGCCGACCACCGGGTCGTAGGCGTTGCGGCTCGGCAGCGTCAGCCCGACGAGTTCGCCGTCGGGTGTGTACGCCAGCCGCCACCAGTCCCGCGGCGCCGGCATCCACCGCATGATGTCGAGGTCTTCGCGCGCGGCCGCGTCGAGGCCGTGCTCCTCGACCGTCTTCCGGACGTGCGCGTCGAGGCTGCCGACGTGCACGCGCTTGAAGACGTCCAGGATGACGTCGTCGTCCGGCTCGGGCCGGAACTCGAGCCTCCCGGGACGTTCCGGGAGGCCGTTTTCCGGCGTCCAGACGAACCGGTAGCGCTCGACGAGCTTGCGGTAGCCCGCCTTCTCGGCCGCCTCGACACGAACGTTCACTTCATGAGCGACGTCCGGGTCGTCCTGCCAGGCGGGCGGTGTGGTCAGCGAGTATTCCGCGCGCAGCGGTGCCTTCTTCAGCAGCTCGACGCCCGCGTCGAAGTCGGTGAAGTCGAACCAGTCGAGCGCGATCGGTTCCTCGTCCTTCGGTGTGCCCCACCAGGCGGCCCGGGCCACGACGACGTCGTCGCGCAGCGCGATCCAGACCCATTCGGGCCGGTACTCGCCCTTGGCCGCCATCTCGGCAAAGTCGTTGCCGAGCAGCGTGCGGCCGACGAGGCCGCGGTCGGGCAGGGAGGTGAAGAGCGTTTCTTCGCCCGCTTCGAGCGGGCGGATGACCAGATCGGTCACAGGGTTCCTTCCGGGAGAGCTGCGCGCTCCCGGTCAGCAGGCCGGCACCCTCGCGGCGAGGTGGGAGCGCGTGATCGGTTGCGTGATCATCGGACCCACCTCCTTTCGCTGATCATGGGTGCTGACGTGAAGTTAAGGGTCCCGGGCACCGGGCGTCAACGTATTTTCTGCAACACGACCCGCGTGCTCAACCGTGGCTGGTCGTAGGCGTGCGAAGCCTCGAGGACGTACTCGCCGGCGATGTGCTGCCAGCCGTCACGCCAGACCTCCAGGGACCTCGGCTTGATGACGATGTCGGTCTCGACGGCCTCGCCGGGCCTGGCTTCGACGCTCGCGAAGCCCGCCAGCCAGCGCGGCGGGCGGTCGCCGCGCTCGGTCGGGGCCAGGTAGAGCTGGACGACTTCGCGGCCCTTTCGCTTGCCTGAGTTGCGTACGCGGACTCGCACGCGAGCGCCGCCCTCGTCGTCCGGGTAGACGTCGAGCTCCTCGTAGACCCACGTCGTGTAGCCCTGGCCGTGGCCGAACCAGTACGCGGGCTTCCGCTCGACCCGCGCCCAGGCGCTGTAGCCGATGTGGACGCCTTCGTCGTAGGCGAGTTCGCCGTCTTGCGGTGTCACGTCGGTGACCGGGGCGTCTTCGAGCCGCGCGGGCCACGTCGTCGGCAGGCGGCCGCCGGGTTCTTCCACGCCCAGGAGGACGTCGGCGAGCGCGTCGCCGCCGGCCTGGCCGGGGAACCAGGTGAGCAGGACCGCGGCCACCTCGTCGCGCCACGGCAGCTCCACCGGGGAGCCGGCGTTGACCACGACGACCGTGTTGCGGTTGGCCTCGGCGACCCGCCGCACGAGTTCGTCCTGCCTTCCGGGCAGGGCCAGCGAAGTCCGGTCGAAGCCTTCGCTTTCGACTTCGGCGGTGGTGCCCACGACCACGACGGCGACGTCGGATTTCGCCGCCACCGCAACGGCTTCGTCGAGGGCGGCGTCCGGGTCGGGCACCGGGCCGCGGTGCCCGAGCGCGAAGGTGACCCAGGCGAAGGTGCCGCGCGCGAACTCCGCCATCTCCGACGGGATCCAGTAGGTCAGGCTGACGTCGACCGGCTCGCCCTCGGCCAGCTCGATCTCCCGCCGCTGCTCGTGGACCTGCATGATCGACGTGAAGACGTCGCCGCCTTCGGGCAGGTTCACGCCGTCGAAGAGGGTTTGGCCGGCGACGGTGAGGCGCAGGTCGCCGGGGCCGGTGACGGCGAAGGTGTGGGTGCCGCCGCGCTCGGGCAGGTAGGTGCCGTCGATCTCGACCGAGGCGAGCGTGGCCATGTCGAGGCCGGCCGGGAGTTCCCCGATCCACGTGATTTTGGCTTCCCTGAGCGGAAATTCAGCCAATCGGGTGCCATCCGCGGCTTTGGCCGTCGCGCGGAGCCGGAAATTGTCGGTGGCCGGCGGTAGCGTCGTTCGCGGATCGGCACCGGTGGAAAACGTGAGATCGGTGCCCGGGGGAAGGGCCTTGCGAAGGCCGTCGAGAGGGGAGACGACGTGTTCGGGAAACACTGTGGCACTGCCACCGCCGAGGATCTTCGGGTCCGCGGCAAGCGCGCCGATCAGCGCGATGCTCCGCGGTTCGCGCAGCGGCAGTACGCCGGTTTCGTTGCCGAGCAACACGAAAGACCGGTGCGCGACCTCGCGCGCGACCGCGACGCCGTCGAGATCCGGCGTGCCCGGGAGGTGCCGGGTGCCGAGCGCGCCGGTCCGGTGGGCGAGCAGGAGCACGCGGCGCACCATGTCGTCGACGACTTCTTCGTCGACTTCGCCACCGCGCACGGCTTCGGCGAGCTGTTCGCCGAAAACCGTGCGGGGGCCGGGCATCGCGACGTCGAGGCCGCCGTTGGCGGAGGCCACGGTGTCGCGCGCGGCCAGCCAGTCGGAGACGACGAAGCCGTCGAAGCCCCATTCGTCGCGCAGCACTCCGTTGAGCAGTTCGGCGTGCTGGGTCATCGTGGTGCCGTTGACGCTGTTGTAGGCGGCCATGATCCCCCACGGCCGGGCCCGCCGGACGATGAGTTCGAAGGGCGCGAGGTAGAGCTCGCGCAGCGCGCGTTCGCCGACCCGGACGTCGGCGGTGAAGCGCTCGGTCTCGAAGTCGTTGGCGACGAAGTGCTTGACGGTGACGGCGACCCCGCCGTCCTGCACGCCGGTCACGTAGCCGGCACCCATCAACCCGGTGAGGAGGGGATCTTCCGAGTAGCACTCGAAGTGGCGGCCGCCCAGCGGCGAACGCTGGAGGTTGACCGTCGGAGCGAGCAAGACGTGCACGCCCTTGCGGCGGGCCTCCTGCGCGAGCAGGCGCCCGGCGCGCACGGCCAGCCGCGGGTCCCAGCTCGCGGCGAGCGCCGTCGGGCTCGGCAGGGTCACCGAGGGGTCGTCCGGGCTCCACCGCACTCCGCGAACCCCGATCGGGCCGTCGGAGAGCACGAGGGAGCCCAGGCCGATCCGCGGGAGCGCGGGCAGCGACCAGACGTCCTGGCCGGCGAGCAGGCTCGCCTTGGCGTCCAGGTCGAGCTCGGCCAGCAACGCGTCGACGTCGAAGCTCATGGACAGCTACTCTACCTGGCGATGAGTAGTGAACGTTATGGTTCCGTGACAGCTTCTCCCGTAGGCTCGGGATCATGACCCGGGCCAGGGGCGCCGATCGCCGAGCAAGCATCGTCCGAGCGGCGTTCGAGGTGATCGCCGAGCGCGGCTACCGCGGCACGTCGCTGGCGGCCGTCGCCGACCGCGTCGGGCTGACCCAGCAGGGGCTGATGCACTACTTCCCCACGAAGGAAGACCTGCTGACGGCGGTGCTGGAGACCCGCGACGAATGGGACCTGCTGCACTTCGGCCACGCCCCACCGGGCGACGAGTCGGCGATGACGGTGAACCAGCTGGCCGACCTGGTCGACTACAACGCGACCCGGCCGGGCATCGTCCAGACGTACACGGTGCTGGCGGCGGACAGCGTGACCGAGGACCATCCGGCGCGCGAGTACTTCCACGACCGGTACGCCCGGGTCCGCGCGGGCATGACCCAGATGCTCGAGCGCCACCGGGAAGAGCTCCCGCCGGGCAGCACCCCGGAACAGCTGGCCCCGATCGCCATCGCGGTCCTCGACGGCCTGCAGCTGCAGTGGCTGCTGGACCCGGCGGAGGTCGACATGCCGGCCGGGTTCCGCGCGTTCCTGACCTTGCTGGGGATCAAGCCCGACTGACGTCAGCTCATGCCGACGTGCTGCCGCTCGACCTCGATCAGGCCGACCACGCGCACCTGCTCGCGGGTGTAGGGCTGCCCGATGTACTTGGTGGCGATCCGGTCGACGATCGACCAGGCCTCGTCGCCTTCGATCCACTTCACCACGCGGCCGCGGACGACGACGGGCTCGAACGGGTTGTCCACCGGGGTCAGCGAAAGCGCCACGCGCGGGTCCCGGCGCAGGTTGCGGGCCTTGACCGAGTCCGGCCCGGTCATGATCGCGATGTGGTCGCCTTCCGGGTCGACCCAGACCGGCACGGAATGGGGCGCGCCGTCGGGCAGCAGGGTGGCGAGGTGACCGAGCGCGGCACTGGCGACGACTCGGCGAACGTCGGCGTTGAGCATGGTGATCTCCCGTTCAGGCGACTGCGTAGTGGAGGTGGGTGACGCCGGGTGCGGCGACGGCTTCGACAAGGGTGAGGCGAACATGCGAGGGAAGCTCCTGGAAGAACGGCCGGCCGCCCCCGAGCAGCACCGGCACCTGGTGGAGCACGAACTCGTCGACCAGCCCGGCCCGCAGCGCGGAGGTCAGCACCCCGCCGCCCATGAGCGCGACGTCCTTGTCGCCGGCGACCTCGCGGGCGGCGGCGATGGCTTCCTTGACGTCACCGCACAGAGTCTGCCGTTCGGTGAGCTCGGGCGCCGGCCGGTTGCTGACGAGGAACATCGGCGCGTTCGGGTGCGGGCTGCCGCCACCGAAGTGCTCGGAGTCCTCGTAGGTGTTGCGGCCCGCGACGACGGCGCCGACCCGGCCGGCGAGCTCGTCGAAGACGCGGGCGCTGGGCTCGCTGAGCTTGAAGAAGTCGAAGACCCGGCTGACGGTGTCGCCGTCGGTGTACCAGTCGAACAGCGTCCCGCCGTCGCCGAGCCCCTGTCCCGGCCCGGCGCCGCGGCCGGTGATGTACCCGTCGACCGAGACCGCGAGGGCACTGAAGACCTTGCTCATCGCCGCGTTCCTTTCAGAGTTCCTTGAAGAGACTCGATGACCGTAGCAGTCTCCGTTCCTTTAGGGAACCCCAAGTGGTAAAATGGTGCCATGCAGCGGACGAACTTCAGCGAACTGGCGGCGTGCTCGATCGCACGCACGCTGGACGTCATCGGCGAGCCGTGGTCCCCCCTGATCCTCCGCGACGTGTGGGCGGGCTTCAGCCGGTTCGAGCAGCTCCAAGCGGACCTCGGCATCTCACGGAAGGTCCTCACGGAACGGCTGAACCACCTGGTGGAGCAGGGCGTGCTGGAGCGCCGCCCGTACGACCGCCGCCCCCGCTACGAGTACGTCCTGACGGAGAAGGGCGCGGAGCTGGTGGACATGCTGATGGCGATGACCCGCTGGGGCGACAAGTGGCTGGCGGGCGAAGCGGGCCCGCCGGTGCTGTACCGCCACCACGCCTGCGGCGAGATCAGCACGTTCGACTTCCACTGCGCCCACTGCGGCGAGTCGATGCACGCGAAAGACATCGACCTCCTCCCCGGCCCGGGCGCGACGCGCTAACCCTCCGCCGGCGCGACGAACAACGGCGGTTGCGCGACCCTCCCCAGCCGCACAACCGCCGCCGACCGCACCCGAGCCACCTTCCCCGGCCGAGCACGGCGCTCACCAGTGGTCACCCCGGCGGCGCGACTACCCCCAGCAGCCGCGCCCCGGCCCACTCGCCCCCCTACGACAGCCGCGGCTGGGCGACCACCTCGCGAAGCCGCCGCAACGTCCGCAGCGTCGTCTCCAAGTCCTCCTGCGACACCTCCGCCGCGACGTCCTCCGCCCACTCCACCTGCGCCACCCCCAGCTCGCGCAGCGCCTCCTTCGCCCGCCGCGTCAACGTCAGCAGTGGCGCCCGCGCGTCGGCCGGGTTCGGCAGCCGGTCCAGCATTCCGTTGCGCAGCAAGCGGTTCACCGTCTCCTGCACGCTCTGCCGGCGCAACCCGCGCCGTCGCGCGACGTCCGCCGTCGTCGCCGGGCCGTGCTCCAGGAAGCCGAGCACCTGCCACTGCGCCGCCGTCAGCCCGACCGGCTCCGTCAGCGCGTCACCCGCGGCCAGGAAACCGCCGTTGCACGCGAAGACCGCGTCGATCACGCGGGTGAACGTCTCGGCTCGAGGGGACCACATGCGTGCTAGTCTCGCACATTGACAGGCACCTGTCGAAATGGAGACGACCATGGACATGCCCACCCTCGGTCCCGCACACGACGCGCTGAAGGCCTTCGCCGGCGACTGGACCGGCGCCGAAGAGCTGGCCGCGTCACCCTGGGCGCCGGCGTCGACCGCGCGGGGCGACTGCGAATACCGCCTTGCGCTCAACGGTTTCGCGCTGATCCAGCAATACCGGCAGCACCGGGAAGACGGCACGGAGTTCCTGGGGCACAACGTCTACACCGTCGACCCCCGAACCGGCGAGACGCTCTGCTACGGCTTCGACAGCTACGGCTTCCCGCCCGAGTCCCCCGCCCGCGGCGGCTGGACCGGCGCCACGCTGATCCTGGAGAAGCGGACCGCTCGCGGCGTGGCCCGGCACCGGCTCACCCCGGACGGCGACGAGCTGACCCACGAAATCGACGTCCGCATGGGCGAAGACGGCGAATTCAGCGCATTTCTGCGAGCGCGCTACACGCGCGAAAACAGGTAGTGGAAACAGGTGACGCCCCTCCCCCCTTGCTTGAGGACGTCACCCGTTTCCGGTCTCTGCCACCACATTCGCGAGCCTGCCGACCTGGGCGGCCCAGCGACGGGTCAATTAAACAACGATTATGAGTTATTCGGTGTTGCTCTATTTTCGGCTGTGCTGCGAGTGTGTCCCGGATACCGCCGACTGCCCAGAGAAAACGATTACTTTCACCCGAACGGCCTAACCCGCACCCCGGCCACCGGCACCTCCGCGCCACGCGGCCCGCCAAAACTGTCGGACCCCCGGAGTAGAGATGAACGTGTGCGCAGACCAGCCGAAGGCACCGACGACTCGCCCCCGTTGATCGGGGTCGAGAACATGAAGATGCCCGAATGGGCGCGCGTCGACGAACGCGTCGCGTCCGCGGGCTTCGGCCAAGCCGTGCGCGCGCTGCCCACCGCGATCGCGGTCGTGCTGCGGCTGGCCTGGCGGACGTCACCACGGCTGACCCTGCTGGCCGGCTTCGTGCACGTCGTCTCGGGCTGCGTCACGGCGTTCGGGCTGCTCGCGACCGCGAACGTCTTCACCGCGCTGCTCGAACAAGGCCCCACACCGGAGCGCGTGCTGCAGTCGCTGCCCGCGATCGCCGTCGTCATGGGGTCGTACGCGGCGCGTGCGCTGCTCGACGCGGCGGTCGCGGCCGTCGAAGGCGCGCTGCGGCCCCGCGTCACCGCGGCGGCGGATGACGCGGTCACGGCGTCGGTCGTGCGCGTCGGGCTGATCGCGTTCGAAGACGCCGACTTCCGCGAGCTGGCGCGCCAAGGCGCCCGGTTCGGCGTGCGGGCCATCGAGACCAGCCTGCGCCGGCTGGCCGACCTGACGTCGTCGGTGATCTCGCTCGCGGCGGCGATGCTCACGGCCGGGCTGCTCAACCCGTGGCTGGCGCCGGTGCTCCTGCTCGCCGCGGCGGCCGACGGCTGGGCCGCCGCGCGCGTCGCGAAGCTGAACTACCGGCACTTCCTCGACACGGTCGGGCGCAACATCCGCAAGTCGGTCGTCGAGGAGGTCGCCACCTGGCGCTCGATGGCGCTCGAGCGGCATGCCCTGACGCTGCAGGAGCCGCTGCTCGGTGAGTACCGGCGCATCTCGCGCAGCCTCGTCCGCGAAGAGGTCCGGCTGGCGCACCGCAGCAACCTCGTGCGCACCACCGGCCGGGCGGCGGCCGGCTTCGGCACGGCGATCGCGTACCTGGTGCTCGGCTGGCTCCTCTACACCGGCGCGATGGAGCTGGCGCTGGCCGGCACGGCGGTGCTGGCGATGCGCACAGCGTCGACGGCGCTGTCCAACACCATGCGCGCGGTCAACGCGCTGTACGAGGACTCGTTCTACATCGGGTTCTACAACCAGCTGCTGGCCGAATCGGTGCGGCGGCAGCCACCGCCGACGTCGGTGCGCGCGCCGGCCGACCCGGCCGAAATCCGGCTGGAGGGCGTCACGTTCTCCTACCCGGGGCGGAAAAGCCCGGCACTGCACGACATCTCGGTGACGATCCGGCGCGGCGAAGTGGTCGCGCTCGTCGGCGAAAACGGCTCCGGCAAGACCACTCTCGGCAAGCTGCTGACCGGGCTCTACCCACCGGACGAGGGCACGGTGCGCTGGGACGGCGTCGACCTCGCGCTGGCGGACCCGGCGTCGGTGCACGCGAACATCGCGGTGATCGCGCAGGAGCCGGCGGAATGGCCGATGACGGCGGCGAACAACATCACGGTCGGCCGGCTCGGCCGCGCGGACCCCGGCGGGCAGGCGTGGCGGGAGGCGGCCGGCTACTCGGGTGCGGACGAGGTGATCGAATCGTTGCCGGCCAAGGAGAACACGGTCCTGTCGAAGAAGTTCGACGAGGGCCACGACCTGTCCGGCGGCCAGTGGCAGCGCATGGGCATCGCCCGCGGCATCTACCGCGACGCATCGGTGCTGGTGGCCGACGAGCCGACGGCGGCACTCGACGCCCGCGCGGAGGCCCGGGTGTTCGCCGGGCTGCAGCACGCGAGCACGTCGAGCCGCGGCAAGCGCACCACGGTCCTGGTCACCCACCGGCTGGCCAACATCCGGTCGGCGGACCGGATCCTGGTGCTGGAGAAGGGAAGGCTGATCGAGGAGGGCACGCACGAGGAGCTGATCCGCGCGGGCGGGGTGTACCACGAGCTGTACGAAATCCAGGCACGCGCGTACCGCGGCGGGGCGGAGGTGCCGACGCCGCGCGTCAGAGACCGGCCGGGCACGGCTTCCCCAGCAGCGCGACGCCCCACACCGGGAACCGGGTAGGTCGCCGTGAATGCCCCCTGACCGACGAGTACGGCGCCGCCGCCCACACCAGCCGACCGGAAACCACGCTCCGCGCCGGCCCGACACCGGCCGGCCCGAGGCACACCCGGCGCCGCCCACCCGAATCGCTTCGCCTCCGCGGCCGCCAACACAGCCGCCGCAACACCACACCCGCCGCCGCCGACCTGGGCCGCCCCCGCAATCACCCACCCGGTCGCTCCCCGGGCCAGTCTCCCCACCACAAAGCCCACCGCGGCTCGCCGGAGCGGGTGAGCCGGATCCCCCGCAGGACGGTGGATTTCCGCACCCGGCCAGCGGATTTACCCCGCCCACCCCGCGGGGCAGACTGGCCTGCCGAAGCTCCGAGGAGGCCCGATGCGCCAGCTCACCGCCCTGGACGTGCAGTTCCTCAACGCCGAGTCCACCACCACGACCGGGCACGTCGGCGGCCTCTCGATCCTCGACCCCGCCACCGCGCCCGGCGGCGATCTCACCCTCGACGACCTGCGCGACCTCATCGGCGACCGGCTCCACCTCGCGAAGCCGCTCCGCTGGCGGCTGCTGCCCGTCCCGCTCGGGCTCGACCACCCGTACTGGATCGACGATCCCGAGTTCGACCTCGAGTTCCACGTCCGCGAGATCGCGCTGCCCGCACCCGGCGACGAACGGCAGCTCGCCGAGCAGATCGCGCGGCTGACCGCACGACCGCTCGACCGGCGGCGCCCGCTGTGGGAGGCCTACCTGATCCACGGCCTGCCGGACGGCCGCAAAGCCGTCTACACGAAGGTCCACCATAGCGCCATCGACGGCGTCTCCGGGGCCGAGCTCATCGGCGTCCTCATGGACACCACCGCCGAGCCACCACCGCGAAAACCGCCCGCGAAACCGCAAAAAGCACCCATCCCCTCCCCGGCGGCACTCGCCTTCAACGGCGCGAAGAAGCTCGCGCTGCACCCCGTCAAGGCCGCCCTCCAGGTGCCGAAGCTGCTCCAGCACATCGACGAGGTGCCCGGCCTCGGCCGCTACCCCGGCGTCGGGCTGCTCGCGAAGGCCGGCAGCGTGCTCAACCGCGTCACCCGCCAGGGCGCCGGCCGCCACGAAGCCGACCGGCCGCGGCTCGTCGCGCCCGACACGCCGTTCAACGGCCCGATCAGCCCGCACCGGCGGTTCGCCTACGGCTCGCTGCCGCTCGACGAGGTCAAGCGGGTCAAGAACGCGTTCGGCGTCACGGTGAACGACGTCGTGATGGCGTTGTGCGCCACCGTCCTGCGCCGATGGCTCGTCGACCACGACGCGCTGCCCGAACAACCGCTCGTCGCCCTCGTTCCGCTGTCCGTCCGCACGCCCGAACAGGCGAAGGACGCCGGGAACCAGGTGTCCGTGATGCTCGCGCCGCTGCCGACGCACCTCGCCGACCCCGCCGCGCGGCTGGCCGAGGTCACCAGCGCGATGGTCGCCGCGAAGCTGCGGTACCAGCCGCTGCCCGCGTCGTGGCTGGTCGACTTCAGCGGGATGCTCCCGGCCGCGCTCGGCGGGCTCGCCGCGCGCGCCACCATGAAGTTCCTCGGCGCGACGACACCGGTGGTCAACCTGGTCGTGTCGAACGTCCCCGGGTCGCAGAAACCGCTGTACCTCGCCGGCGCGCGGCTGCTCGCGAACTACCCGGTCTCCGCGATCACCGACGCGAGTGGCGGCCTGAACATCACCGTGATGTCCTACGACGGCGAGCTGGACTTCGGGTTCGTCACGTGCCGCGAGCTGATCCCCGACGTCTGGGACCTGATCGACCACCTGCACGACGCCCTGGCCGAGCTCACCAAGCTGGCGGCGGAGCACACCCGGGAGGCCTGATGGCGGAGCGCGTCGCGACGGTCGACGGCGTCGAGCTGTGTTACGAGACGTTCGGCGGCGGCCGGCCGCTGCTGCTCGTGATGGGTCTCGGCGCGCCGATGATCTGGTGGGACGAAGAGTTCTGCGAAAGCCTTGCCGCGCAAGGGTTCCACGTGATCCGGTTCGACAACCGGGACGCCGGGCGGTCGAGCCGGATGCGTGGCCGCGCCAACCTCGCGCAGGCGTACCTGCTGCGGCGTTCGCCGTACTCGCTGGCGGACATGGCCGCCGACGCCGCCGGGCTGCTGACCGCGCTGGACGTCCCGGCCGCGCACGTCGCCGGGGCGTCGATGGGCGGGATGATCGCGCAGACGCTCGCCGTCCGGCACCCCGAGCGCGTGCTCTCGCTGACGTCGATCATGTCCAGCACCGGCGCCCGGCTGGTCGGGCGGCCGAGCCCGAAGGCGATGTCGATGCTGCTGAGCGCGCCACCGAAGAACCGCGCCGGGTACGTCGAGCTGCTGCTCCGGACGTTCCGGCTGATCGGCTCGCCGGGCTACCCGTTCGACGAAACCCGGATGCGCGAGCGGGCCGAGCGCACGTACGACCGCGGCGTGCACCCGGGCGGCACGCTCCGCCAGCTCGCGGCGATCATGGCCGACCGCGACCGCGGGCCGGGTCTGCGCAAGGTGCGGGTGCCGTCGCTGGTGGTGCACGGCGCCCGCGACCCACTGGTGCACGTCTCTGGCGGCCGCGCGACGGCCCGCGCACTCCCGGGCGCGGACCTCGACATCGTCCCGGGCATGGGCCACGACCTGCCCCGCGCGGTCTGGCCCCGGGTGGTCAAGGGCATCACCCGCATCGCCGACCGTGCGGAAACAGCGCACACACGTGACTGAAGAGGCATCACGCGTGATTGAGCGGGCATCACCCGTGTCTGGAGGGGCATCACGCGTGCCTGGAGGGTCGGCTCGCGTACCTGGACGGTCGGCTCGCCGGCCGACTCTCCAGGTACGCCGGCCGACTCTCCAGGTACGCCGGCCGACTCTCCAGGTACGCGAGCCGACTCTCCCGGTCAGGTGGCGAGGGTGATCGAGCCCAGATGGGAGAAGTGGGCCGCGACTCGGGTGCCCGGGTTCAGCGGGACCGCGTCCGTCATGCCGCCGGTCAGGACCAGCCAGCCCGGCTCCAGGGCCAGGCCGCGCGCGCCCAGGGCGTTCGCCGCCAGCGCCAGCGCCTCCGCCGGGTGGCCCTGGACCGCCGCGCCGGTCGCCGTGTCGACGATCTGGCCGTCGACCTCCAGCAGGGCCGCTTCCAGCGAAAGGTCCAGCGACGAAGGCGGCAAGCCGACCGGGCCCACGCTGAAGAAGGCCGACGAGCCGTTGTCCGCGACGGCGTCCGGGAGCGTGAAGCGGTAGTCCGCGTACCGGCTGTCGATGACCTCGATACCGCCGTACACGCGATCCACCGCGGCCAACGCGGAAGCCGCCGTGACACCCGGACCCGCCAGCCGGCGCCCGAGCACGAAAACCAGCTCCGGCTCGGCACGCGGGTGGATCAGCGACGGCACCGGGACACCCGCCGGCAGCACCATCGCGTCGGTGAGCCAGGCCAGCAGCGGCGCGTCGATGCCCATCCGCTGCTGCTTCGCCCGGGACGTCAGCCCGAGCTTCAGCCCGATCAGCGTCTCGCCGCGTTCGCGCCGCAGCCGCAGGGCCTCGTCCTGGATCGCGTACGCCGTGTCGACGTCCAGCCCGGGCCAGTCTTCCGAAAGCGGTGAACGCTCCGAAGTCGTCCCCAGCAGCGCCGCGGCCGCCTCGCGCACGTTCATGCTTCCTCCGACGAAAAGACGGCGGTGACACTGCCCAGCCCGGCGATGGTCGCGACGACCGTGTCGCCCGGCGAGACCGGGATCGCCCGGGTCATCGACCCCGGCAGCACGACGTGCCCGGGTTCGAGCGTGACGCCCAGCGGCCCGACCGTGTTCGCCAGCCAGACCAGCGAGTTCAACGGCGACCCGAGCACCGCGCCACCCGCGCCGGTCGCCGCCACCGAACCGTTCTGGTACAGCACGCAGCCGGCCAGCCGCAGGTCCGCGTCCCGCAGCGCCGTCGGGCGGCTGCCCAGCACCACCCCGCCGGACGACGCGTTGTCCGCGATCGTGTCGAACAGCGAGATCTTCCAGTCCTGGATCCGCGAGTCGACGATCTCCAGCGACGGCAGCACGAAGTCGACCGCCCGCACCGCGTCCGCGACCGTGACGCCGGGGCCGCGCAGCGCCGACCCGAGCACGAACGCGATCTCGGGCTCGATCCGCGGCTGCAGGAACGCCGTCGTCGGGATCGGCTGGTGCTCCAGGTGGAACATGCCGCCGGTCAGGTGCCCGTAGTCGGGCTGGTCGACGCCCATCTGCCGCTGCATCGCGGCCGACGCGAGCCCGACCTTGTGCCCGCGGACGGCGTCACCGCCCTCGACCCACTGCCGCACCTGCTCCTGCTGGATCCGGTAGGCGTCCTCGACGCCGGCGTCCGGGTAGGTCTTGATCAGCGGCTCGATCGGCTCGCGTGTCGCATAGGCCCGCGCCAGTAGGGCGGCGGCCTCCTGCACCTTGCTGACGTCCACGGGCGGAACTCTGCCGCGCACGCACCCCGCACACAAGCCCGCATGTTCCACCCAGCGGAACTCTCGCCAGACAACCTCTTGCGCGCGAGATAAATGGAGCGTACCGTTCGAGGCACCACCAGGAAGGGACGTGAGGGACATGGCACCGACCCAGGCCGAGGTCACCAAGCTCGCCGAAGTCCGCGACGAGCTGCGGCAGCGCCACCTGCGCCCGGCCGCCGACCGCCCGGCGACGAACGGGCGCGGCATCCACCACACCGCGCTGATCTCCAGCGACGTCGAGCGGACCATCGGGTTCTACCAGGACATCCTCGGCTTCCCGCTCACCGAGCTGATCGAGAACCGCGACTACCCCGGCTCCAGCCACTTCTTCTTCGACGTCGGCAACGGCAACGCGGTCGCGTTCTTCGACCTGCCCGGTCTGGACCTCGGCCCGTACGCGGAAGTCCTCGGTGGACTGCACCACCTGGCCCTGTCCGTCACGCCCGAACGGTGGAGCGCGATCAAGGACAAGCTCGACGAAGCCGGCGTGCAGTACCTGCTGGAGAGCAAGACGTCCATCTACCTGTCCGATCCGGACGGTGCCCGCGTCGAGCTGATCTCCGACCCGCTCGGGGAGATGTACGGCGAGAAGATCGGCTGAAACCGTGTTCTGGACGTCGCGCGCCGTTTAGCCTGTGCGCGACGTCTGGAGGTCCGATGGCCGATTGGTCGCTCTCCCGCGCGAAGGCCCGGCTCGATCACCGCGAGCGGCTCGACGAGCTGACCGCGCGCACCCGCTTCGAAGTGCGGCTGCACCTGAACGAGCCGGCGACGAACGGCGCCTACGACGAGCTCACGAGCATCTTCGCGATCGGGCACGGCGAGTGCGCCGCGCTCCTGGCGCACCAACGGCTCCTCCCGCTGTGGGAACGGCTGCTGCTGGCCCGGTACGCGCGGCGCCTGCACGGCAAGGCGATCACCCGCAGTGTCGGGGTGGTGCCGGCCGAGGTCGCGCCGCAGGCCGCCCGCGCGTTCGGCGCGGAAATCGCCGAGCTCGCGCCGGACTCCGGGGACACCGGCGCCAAGTACGACCTGCAGGGCCGCGGCCTGCTGACGGTGTTCCGCATCGCCGTCGGCGCCAAGGGCGCGGCCTGGCCCGACCAGCACGAGGTCGCGACGACGTCCGCGCGCAACATCCTCACCTGCGCCGCGACCTTCGCCCGCCGCAAGCCGTGGCACGTGGTCTGGCCGGTCTACCGCGTCCGCGGCCTGCGGCTCTGGAAGCTTTGACGGGCCCCGCGCGTTCTACCGGTATGAAGGCAGAGGAGATCCTCGAAGGCGCGAAGACCATCGCCGTCGTCGGCTTGAGCCGTGACCCGGCGAAGGCCGCGCACGGCGTCCCGGCGGTGCTGCAGGCGCACGGCTTCCGCATCATCCCGGTGCACCCGACCGCGACCGAGCTGCTCGGCGAGCAGGTCTACCGGTCGCTGAAGGACATCCCGGAGCCGGTCGACCTCGTCGACGTCTTCCGGCCGTCTCCCGAGGCGCCCGGCATCGCGCGCGAGGCCGTCGAGATCGGCGCGAAGGCGCTGTGGCTGCAGCAGGGCATCGTCTCCGCCGAAGCGCGCCGCATCGCCGAAGAGGGCGGGCTCGAGTACGTCGAGAACCGCTGCACCGCCGTGGTTCGCGCGACGGCGGCGATCTCCAGGAACTAGGGTCCGATGTGGACGATCCGGTGGTTGGCGGGGTCGGCCACCCACACCCCGCCAGCGCCGTCTTCGGCGACGTCGCGCGCCGAGCCAGGCCATTCGACGGCGTCGGCCAGCGCCGCGCCGGTGCGGGTGTCGAAGCGGGCGATGCGCCCGGCGTCGTCGACCAGCAGCCGCCCGGCCGGCTCCCACGCGACCGCGCGTGGCCGCTCGAACGGCCCGAACTCGCGCACGAACCCGCCCTGCCACGAGTACTGCGCCACCCGCCGGTTGCCGGTGTCGGCGACGTAGACGTTGCCCGCCGCGTCGAGCGCGACCCCCTCCGGCGCCCTGAGCCGCCCGGCCAGGACGCGCACCAGCGCGCCATCGCGGGTGAACGCCTGCACGCGGTCATTGCCCGTGTCCGCGACCCACACCCGGCCGCGCGCGTCGACGGCGATCCCCGACGGCGCGGCGAACCGGCCCGGGCCGGCGCCGGGTCCGCCGAACACGCGCGGGGGCGCGGCTTCGCTGGTGGTCACGGCGCCAGGATGACCGACCACGAGCGGTGCCCGCCAGTACCGAAAAGAGTGTTCAAGAGCTGTTCCGCCGACGCTCACCAGCTCCACCGCGAGCAGATCCGGCGGTCGAGGAAGTTGTAGGCGGGCAACGGCCCGACCCAGTCGGCCTCGACACCGCCGTCGGCCAGCCCGGCCACCGTCTCCCGCACGACGAGCAGGTCACCCATCCCGACCAGGAACGCCCAGCGCTCGTCGGCGGAGTCACCCGCCGGGAGCGCCACCGAGTCGCGGGCGCGCTCGGCGACTTCGCTCAGCAGCACGTCGGAGCGCGCCGCGCGCCAGGCCGACCCGGGTTCGGTGAACCGCAGGCAGACGTGCACCTCGGCCAGCCCGTCGAGCCGGTCGAGGTCGGCGCGGTAGGTGTCGGCACGCGGGGCCAGGACCTCGGCGCGGACGGCGTCCTCGTCGTCGGCGACGGTGCCGAACCGGACCGGCAGCACCGGCCCGCCCTCGACGAGCGCGGACACCACCGCCAGGTGCGCGGCCGGGTCGGGTTCGGGCTCGCCGACGACCATCGCGAGGTCTTCCCAGCACACCGTGCGGGGTGCCCGCGGGTGCCCGGCCCGGACGACTCCGTAGAGCTGCAGCGTCACGGCTGCTCGACCGGGATCGCGGGCTCGACCGGGATGGCCGGCGCGGGCGGGATCAACCCGGTCGTCTGCCCGAGTCCCTGCGAAATCTGGCCGGGGGCGGGCGTGTTCTGCAGCCGCTGCATGGCTTCGAGGTAGCGGATGTAGGTGTCGACGCTGGCGATCACGATCCGCGCCTCGAGCGCCAGCAGCTCGATGCCGATCACCGACACCCGCACCGAGGCGTCGATGACGAGCCCCTTGTCGAGCAGGATGTCGAGCGTGTCGGCGAGGCCGCCGCCGGTCTGTCCGGGTCTGGTCACCTAGTTCCTTTCGTCGATGGCCGCGCGGATCTCTTCGAACCGGAGGTCGAGCGCGATCAGGGCTTGGCCGAGGTCTTCGACCTGGGCGGGGGTGAGCGTGTCCATGCGCCGCAGCGCCTGGCGTTCCAGCACGTCGCGGAGGATGTCGAGCACGGTGACGACGAGGTGGCCGAGCCCGCGGCCCGCGTCGGCCGGGATGCGGACGGGCTCGCTCATTCTTCGATCCCGAGCAGCAGCAACCGCAGGTCGAGCCGGACGAGGTCGATCCCGGCGAGCGAGATGACCACGTCCCCGGTCACGACGGCGCCCCGGTGCACGACCCGGTCGAGCAGGTCGGCGACGGCTTCGGCGGCGTCAGCCATCGGCCGCGCCCAGCTCGACGTCGGTGAACGAGTACGGCGGCCAGGGCCCCGACGTCTCCACCGTGGCGCCCGCGGCGCGCAGCTCGCGCGCGAACCACTCGAACTCGGCGTGGAACGCCGCCTCCCGGTCCTGCGCGACCAGGTACGCCGTGTTGACCAGCACGCCGTGCGGCCGGGTCCGCTCCATGCTGTCGGCGGCGTGCCTGCGCAACGCCGCGCCAAGTCGGTCGGCCGCGCCGACCAGGTCCTCGCGGGCCCGTTGGATCGCCTTCAGCCGTTCCCGGCGGCGGACGAGGTACTGCGTGCCGGTCAGGCCCGCCGCGTCCGGGCGGGTCGTCGTCGCGGGCTCGGCGTGCCGCACCCGGACGCCCCACTCGCGGTGCCCCGCCACCTCGTCGAGGCAGTCGCGGGCCTGGTCGTAGGCGGTCTCCAGGAGCCGGCGGGCCGCGTCTTCGCCGTCGAGGACCGTGCCGAACCGCAGCGGCAGCACGGGTTCGTGCCGGAACACCGCGCGCACCACGGCGTCGTGCTCGCGGGCCAGTTCGGCCAGCGCGCCGTCGACCGGGTCGAGCGTGTCGATGCGGTCGAAGCGCGCCGGCGCCACCTCCGAGACGACGACGCCGAGGTCCCGGTAGCCGATCAGCCGCGGCGGGCCGATGTCCAAAGTGGCCGGCCGGTTGCGGGTGATCGCGTACGCGCACAACCAGTCGCTCACCGGCGCTCTCCCGTCCCGCTCGGCTCGGGCAGCCGCGCTTCCAGTTCGGCGACGCGCGCCGCCAGTTCGTCGCGCCGGGCGTTCGGCGCGAAGAACGGGTCGTTCGTCCACCAGTCCATCCCCATTTCCCGGGCGGTCTGCGCGGACGCGATGAACAACCGGATCCGCAGGGTCAGCAATTCGACGTCGACGACGCTGACCCCGATGCCACCGGCTATCACGACGCCCTTGTCGAGCACGCGTTCCAGAATGTCCGCCAATGAATCGGACGAAGCGGCCAATCGGGTCGACCTTCCTTTCACGAATCGGTGGAGCCACGGGTGAACCGCCGCAGGCGCTCACACGCGCCGAGTTCGCCGGCCGCGTCGACGTCGACCCGGTAGGTGGCCATGACACTGGTGGAGTCCGGGATCCGGGCCAGCTCGACGACGTCGACCAGCACGGACCAACCGCCGTCGGCGCGGGTCCGCACCCCGGTCACGGCGTGCGGGGTCAGCCCGGTCACCACGCCGAACAGGGTTCTCGCCGCTTGAATGGCGTCGGCGGCGGGGAGCCGGGAAACGGATTTCCCGGAGCACTCCGGAGTATTGTTGTTTTGGGCAAGGGACGACTGAGGCGATTCCGTCATCGCTTTCCTGGTCTCGGCTGGGTGCCCACCGTAGCAACGGGCACAACCGCCCGCAGATGTGCCGCGGCACGGTATTTTTCACCGGTTCGCGGGAACGAATGGGCTCTCTGCGTCAGCGGGCGGGAGCGAATGGCGCAACGACCGCGCGCCCGGCGGAACCAATTCCTCGAATCGCCGCCGGAGGTTACGATCGAGTAACGTCCACGAGCCGGTACCCGACGCCGCGGACCGTCTCGATGGTGCGGGTGCCGAACGGCGCGTCGATCTTGCGCCGCAGGTACCCGATGTACACCTCGACGACGTTCTCGTCGCCGTCGTAGTGCGCGTCCCAGACGTGGCCGAGAATCTCGTTCTTCGTCAGCGCGGTGCCCGCCCGCCGCAACAGGAACTCCAGCAGCCCGAACTCGCGCGCGGTCAGCTCGATCCGTTGCTGTCCTCTGTGGACGGTCCGGGCGGACGGGTCGAGCCTCAGGTCGCCCGCCTCCAGGACCGCGGGGCGGGCCGGCGCGCCTCGGCGCAGCAGCGCGCGCAGCCGGGCGATCAGGACGACGAACGAGAACGGCTTGGAGAGGTAGTCGTCGGCGCCGAGGTCGAACGCGTCGGCCTCGTCGTACTCGCCGTCCTTCGCGGTGAGCATCAGCACCGGCGTCCAGTTTTCGGCCGCCCGCAGGCGTTTGAGCACCTCGTAGCCGGACAGCTCGGGCAGCATGATGTCGAGCACGATCACGTCGTACTCGTGCTCGAGCGCCCGCCAGAGGCCCTCCCGGCCGGTCGGCGCGACGTCGGCGGTGAACCCCTCGGCGACCAGCCCGCGGCGCAACGTCTCCGCGAACTCGCGTTCGTCTTCCACGATCAGCAACCGCACTACGACTCCTCCTCCGGCAGGTCCAGCACCGGCAGCTCGAGCACGAACCGCGCGCCCGGCTCCCCCGACGCGGCGTAGCGCGCCCGGCCGCCGTGGCGGGCCGCGATGCCCGCCACGATCGGCAGGCCGAGCCCGGTGCCACCGTGTTCGCGCTGGCGGGACGCGTCGAGCCGGACGAACCGCTCGAAGATCCGGTCACGATCGGCTTCCGCGACACCGGGGCCGTCGTCACTCACCTCGACGACCGCGAACTCGCCGCGCACCGAACTGGTGACGCGGATGTGCGAGCGCGCGTGCCCGCGGGCGTTGTCGACGAGGTTGCGCACGGCCCGCCGCAGCTGGGCCTCGCTGCCGCGCACCTTCGCCGGCCCCGCCCGGACCTCGACTTCGAGCGCGCATTCGCCGCGGACGCGCTCGGCTTCGGCGCGGACGATGTCGTCGAGGTCGACCTCGGTGCGCGAGGGCCGGTCGGTGGTGTCGTCGGTGCGGGCGAGCATGAGCAGGTCGTCGACGAGCTCCCGCAGCCGCGCGGTCTCGCGGCCGATCACCGGCACCAGGTCGCCGGTGCTTTCCGGGTGCCGCCCGGAGACGTCGAGCGCGGTGCTGATCGTCGAGAGCGGCGACCGCAGCTCGTGGCTGGCGTCGGCGACGAACCGGCGTTGCGCCGCCTGCGCCGAGGCGAGCCGCCCGAGCATTTCGTTGAGCGTCACGGCCAGCCGGTGCACCTCGTCGCCACCCGGCGGCAGCGCCACGCGGGCAGCGAGGTCGCGCGTCGAGATTTCTGCGACGGTCCGGCGCATCCGCTCGACCGGCCGCAGCGCCGAGCCGACCGCGCGGTAAACGGCGAAGCCGGAGATCGCGAGCAGCGGGATGGCGATCAGGCCGAGCAGGAGCGTCAGCCGCGTGGACGCCTCGGTCACCGGCTCGAGCGAGCGCGCCGAGACGACCGTGTACGGCCCACCCGGCCCGTTCACCTGCTGCGACACCACGCGGTAGTCGTCGCTGTCGCCGTTGAGGCCGAGCGGCAGGGTCTCGATGGTCTCGTGACCGACGGCCGGGCGCGCGGCGGTCAGCGCCGGGTGCCCGACGATGGCCGGGTCGCTCGCGATCGGCAGGCCGCGGGAGTTCAGCACCTGGGTGACGGCCTCGGTGTCGCCGGTGCTGGCGACGTCGCTGGCGCTCAGGTCGCGGGCGCCTTCGCGGACGAGCTGGATGGCGACCTGCCGCCCGGTGCTGCGGGCACTCTCGGTGACACTGCGGTCGAGCGACTCCTCCAGCAGGAAGACCACGACGACCCCGGCGGCCGCGATGGCCAGCGCGAGCGCGAACACGGCCACCGCGGTGGTCCGCATCCGAACCCCGGTAGCGGCGATCACCCTGCCCACCTTCACCAACGCAGCGTAACGACCCCCGCCGCTCCCACCGGCCCCGAGCGCCCCAATGTGGCCTTGGTTGCGTCTGACGCACCCAATGTGGCCTTCGGTGCGTCTGACGCACCGAAGGCCACATTGGGGCGCTGGCGGCCGGCCAACAGCGGCGGGGCGGGCGGGGCTCATGGGGTCCGGCGGCGGCGGGTGGCCGTGAGGCGCTCGACGCGCAGGCGGTCGACCTCGGGCAGCTCCAGCGGGCCGAGCGGGTGCCCGGCCGTCCACGCCAGGAGCAGGTCCGCGAGGGCGGGGTTGCGGGCGAGCGCCGGGCCGTGCAGGTAGGTGCCGACGACCCGGCCGGTGACCGCGCCCTCGGTGCCGTCGCCGTTGCCGGTGCCGCGCACGACCTGCCCGAGCGGCCGGCTGTCGGGGCCGAGCTCGGTGACGCCGAGGTGGTTCTCGAAGCCGGTGAGCGGCGCGTCGCCGAGGATGCCCGCCGACGTCGCGACCAGCTCGGCGACCGCCCGCCGCGGGCCGGGGGCGGTGCGGACGTCGAGCAGGCCGAGGCCGTCGTGCTCGACGTCGTCGAGGCCGCGGAAGCGGGTGCCGAGGATCTGCAGCCCGGCGCAGACGCCGAAGACCACGCCGCCCGCCAGCGCCCGCCGGTGCTTGCGGAGGTGGGCCGCGGCCAGTGCCTGCGCGCCGTCCTCGCCGCCGCCGAGCAGGTAGATGTCCAATGTGGATGGAACTGGTTCGCCGAGCGCGACCGGCACGACCTCGGCGTCGAACCGGCGCCAGCGCAGCCGCTGGCACAGGACCTGCGCGTTGCCGGTGTCGCCGTAGGTGCCGAGCACCTCGGGCAGCAGCAGTCCGATGCGGACGGTCGAGTCAGCCACCGGGCAGCCTGCCGACCAGCTCGCGAAAGGCGGTGTAGTTCGCGACGAGCTCGACGCCGCCGGGCGGCAGCGCGTCGATCGCGGCGACCGGGTCGGGCTCGGCCCAGTGCGCGACCTCGGCGTAGCAGAGCCGCACGGCGAGATCGGCGCCGCGTTCGCCGGCGACGACGACCTGGCGGCCGCGCAGGCGCTCGAAGTGGACGTCCCAGAGCCAGGACAGGTCGCGGCCGTCGGCCTCCTGGGCGTTGACCGCGACGACGACCGGGGTGTCCTCGTCGAGCACGCGGAGCGTTTCGACCCAGCCGGCCGGGTTCTTCGCGAGCATCAGCCGCACGTGGTGGCGCGACCGGCGGATCGTACGGTAGCGGCCGCCGATGTCGGTGATGGTCCGCAGCCGCGCGGCGGCGGTGTGCGGCGGCACGCCGACCCGGTGCGCGGCGGCGAGCGCGAGGGCGGCGTTCGCGCGGTTGGCGTCGCCCGGCAGCCGCAGGTCGAGGTCGACGTGCCGGCCGCCGGGCGTGCGGACGAGGTCGCCGTCGAGGATCCAGGTGGGTTCGGGGCGGGCAAGGCCGCAGGCGCAGCGCCAGTGGTCTTTCGCGGTTTCGACGAGCCCGTCGCAGCGCGGACAGGCGGTGGAGTCCCCGGTCCACCGCCGCCCGGCGGCGACCCACACGGGCCTTTTCGCTCCGGTGGCGGCGGAGGTGACGAGAACGTCGTCACAATTGGCGACAATCGTGGTTTCGGGATGACTGGCGATCGCGGCCCGCAACTCACGTTCGGTCGCCCGCACTTCGCCGACGCGGTCGAGCTGATCGCGGCTGAGGTTGAGCAGCACGAGCACGGCGGGCGTGAGCTGTTCGGCAACCCAGGGCAGGTAGGTCTCGTCGACTTCGAGCACGGCGTACGGCGCTTCGGGGCTCGCGGCGAGCGCGGCGAGGACGCCGTCGGGCATGTTGGCGCCGTCGCTGTTGGCGGCGACCTCGGCGAGTGCTTCGAGGGCCCGGGTGAGCATCCGGGCGGTGGTGGTTTTGCCGTTGGTGCCGGTGACGAGCACGACGGTCCGTTCCTGCCCAAGCCGCCGAAGGGCCCGCGGATCGAGCGCGAGCGCGACGCGGCCCCCGATGACCCCACCCCGGCCGAGGCCGGCACTGCGGGAAAGCCAGGCGGTAGCGCGCCCGGCGGCGACGGAGGCACGGGTGCGGAGGGGGCTTCGGACGCTCATCGGCTGGATGGTGCTCGGGCGGCGCTGTGAGGACCCTGAGTCCGTGACCCAGACCTCCCGGCGCGCCGCTCGGTGGCCGCGCAAGAACAAGCCCTTCACGACACTGGACGACAGCGGGTCCACAGCATCGTCGACCCGCGCACACGCAGCGGAAGCGCCGATGGTCGCCGGACGTAGGCAGCGAGCACTGCCCGCCGCTTGGCGGTTTCTCTGGTTGTCGCAACACCTGAGTGTTCAGGAGTTGGCTCGAGTCCAGACGGGATCCGCCCAGCGGCCCACTTTGGGCCGGCGGACGCAGGAGCAGCTGTCGGAGAAGCAGCCCGGCAACCCCACCCCCGCCCTCTCCTGGGGGGCTGCCCAGTTCCAGCGTATCGCCCCCCTCCGACGGAAACGGCGAAACGCCGCCACCCGCGCCGAATTGTCCACATTACGACCGCCCTGTTGACAACCCCTTCAGCCCCTTCACAACCCATTCACGGACATGAATCGAACAACCATCGAACTTGTCGAACGACCAAGCCGCCACCAGCACAACCGCCATAGGTAGGGAACTTAACCATCGGAGGTTGTACCAATTAGCCTCCGCAAGTAACCGCATTCTCCCGGACTTCTTCTGAGACGTTTCAAGATCTTCCGCACATACATCGGAGGTGTTAACGTCCAACCCCACCCAGCGGAAATGCGTACCGCTGAGTGGAAACCGGGAACGTCCAACGGAGGGCAACGTGGTACCGGAGCAGCGCGGGCTGGAACAGAGCGGCACCCTCGAACGCGGACTCGCGGTGCTCGAGCACGTGGGTCGGCACCAGGAGATTTCCACCAATGCGATCGCGCGGCAACTGGGACTTTCCCGCAGTGCCGCGTACCGCATCGTCGGCACCCTGAAAAACCTCGAGTACCTCGAAGCCGACCAGGTCACCGGCCGGGTGCGGCTCGGGACGCGGCTCGTCGAGCTCGGGGCGCGGGCCATGGCCGCCACCGATCTGCACCGGTGTGCGCCGCGGTACCTCGCGTCGCTCGCCGAACGGTCCGGGGAGACCACCTACCTCGCCGTTCCCGACAACGACACCATGGTCTACGTCGCCACCGAACGCAGTGCCAGCGCCGTCACCCTCGCGTGCCGGCTCGGGACCCGGCGGCCGCAGCACGCGACGTCGCTCGGGAAGGCCTGGCTCGCCGCCCTGCCCGAGCTCGACCGCGCCGAGCGCGTCCGCCGGATGAAGCTGGACTCCTTGACCCTCAAGACGATCATCGACCCGCACCGGCTGCTCGACGAGCTCGCGAAGACCAGCCGGCGCGGCTGGGCGATCGACGAAGTCGAGAACGAGCCCGACGTCGGCTGCGTCGCCGCCGCCGTGCGCGACCACTCCGGACGGCCGATCGCCGCCATCAGCATCGCCGGGCCGGCGCCGCGCGTCCTGCGGCGGCTCGACGAGCTCGGCGCCTCGGTGGCCGGGACCGCCGCCGCGCTGTCGCTGCGGCTCGGCTACGTCCGGGGGCAACGGGTATGACCACCTGGCTCCAGGACTACCAGCCGGCCGGTGGCCTGTGGGTCTCGGCGCTGCTCGCCGCGCTGCCGATCATCGTGCTGCTGGTCGCGCTCGGCGTGGTCCGCCTCTCCGCGCACCTCTCCGCGGCGCTCGCGCTGGTCACCGCGCTCGGCGTCGCCCTGCTGCTGTACCGGATGCCGGCCGCGCTGGCGTTCGACTCCGCCGCGATGGGTGTGCTGTTCGGCGTGTGGTCGGTGGCCTGGATCGCCTTCCACGCCGTGTACTTCCACAACGTCACGGTCGCCACCGGCCGGTTCGACAGCATCAAGCGCGTGCTCGCCGGGTTCAGCGAGGACCGGCGGCTGCAGGCGCTGCTCATCGCGTTCGGGTTCGGCGCGCTGCTCGAAGGCGTCGCGGGTGGCGGGTCGCCGATCGCGATCACCGCGGCGATGATGGCCGCGCTCGGCTTCCCGCCGGTGAAGGCCGTCGTGCTGGCGCTGCTGGCGAACACCGCGCCGGTGGCGTTCGGCGGGCTCGGCAACCCGCTGATCGTGCTCGGCCGGCTGACCGCGCCGATCATGCACCTCAAGCCCGACCAGGCGACCGAGCTGTTCTCGGCCGCGGTCGGGCGGCAGGTGCCGGTGCTGGCGCTGATCATCCCCGGGTTCCTGGTGGTCGTCCTGGCCGGCTGGAAGCGCATGCTCGAGGTGTGGCCGGCCGTGCTGACCGCCGGGCTCGCGTTCGCGGCCATGCAGTTCGTCGCGTCGAACTACATCAGCGCCAGCCTGGTCGACGTCCTCGCCGCGCTCACCGCGATGGCCGCGCTGTGGATCCTGACGCGGTTCTGGCAGCCCGCGTCGGTGTGGCGCTTCGACGGTGAAGAAAGCGCTGTCTCGACCGCGGTGAAATCCGAGCGCGGCGCGCTGTATGCGTGGACGCCGTACATCATCCTGATCCTGGCGATCTTCCTGTCGCGGATCGGGACGATCTTCAAGAACCTGCCGGCCTGGCTGGACCTGACGAAGCTGCTGCACAAGGCGGACTGGGTGTTCGCCTGGCCGGGGCTGCACAACCACGTCGTCCAGCACCCGCCGATCACGGCGAAGAACGCGCCCTACGCGGCGACGTTCACCGTGGACTTCCTGTTCTCCCCGGGCACGGTGGCGCTGATCGCGGCGGTGATCGCCGGGTTCGCGATGGGTGGCCGGGCGGGGCTGCTGGTCAAGACGTACCGGCAGACGCTGGTCCAGATGCGCTGGGCGCTCGCGACGATCTTCATGATCCTGGCGATCGCGTTCGTGATGAACTACTCGGGCGCGACGCAGACGCTGGGCCTGGCCCTGGCGACGACGGGCGCGGTCTTCCCGCTGTTCTCGGCGTACATCGGCTGGCTGGGTGTGTTCCTGACCGGCTCGGACGCGTCGACGAACAGCCTGTTCGGCCCGATGCAGGTGATTTCGGCGCAGCAGCTGAACCTGAACCCGATCCTGGCGGGCGCGACGAACACGTCCGGCGGCGTGATGGGCAAGATGATCTCACCGCAGAACCTCTCGATCGGCGCGACGGCGATCGGCCAGAGCGGCAAGGAGGGGTCGTTGCTGCGGCAGACGTTCCTGTGGTCGCTGCTGCTGACCGCGGTGGTCGGCGTGATCTCCCTGCTGCAGGCGACGATCCTGACGGCGATGATCCCGTCGCCCTAGGCTGGGCGGCATGAGTGGTGAGTCGCTTGCGTCCTTCGGGTACGAACTGGGCCTGCTGAAGCGCATCCGGCGCTCGGGCTGGTGGCACGCGGGCGTCCGCGACCCGGAGTCGGTCGGCGAGCACAGCCTGCGCGCGGCCCAGCTGGCGGCGTTGATCGCGGCGGAGGAGGGCGCCGCCCCGGAGCGGGCGGCGTTCCTCGCGCTGTGGCACGACACGCAGGAGACCCGGACGGGCGACCTGCCGCTGACGGCTGTGGAGTACTTGAAGAAGCCGGAGCCGCGGGAGATCACGGCGGACCAGACGGCTTCGCTGCCCTCGCGGTCGCGTGAGCTGGTGCGCTCGGCGGTCGACGAGTACGAGACGCGGTCGTCGGCGGAGGCGTTGTGCGCGAAGGATGCGGACAAGCTGGAGATGTTGTTGCAGGCGTTGGAGTACCGGGACGTCGGGGTGCGGCCGGTGGACGAGTGGATCGAGTCGGCGCGGAAGGGCCTGAAGACGGAGACGGCGCGGAAGATCGCGGCGGCGGCGTTGACGCTGTCACCGCTGTCTTGGCGGGGGCGTTAGTCGAACGCCGCGGAACTGATGGTTCCGTCAGCGATGGTGTGCGCGATCAAGCTGTGCGCCTCGCGGAACTGCTTCCGCGACTGTGTGAACAGGTAGACATCGGCAAGCAGGGTCGCAGCGATGAGGAGCGCTTGAAGCCACGTCGGTGCGGCCAGATTCACGCACACCGCGACGGCGAGCACCGGCAACGGGAACAAGATCGCATCTCGGAACTCACTCTCCGATTTGATGCGACTGAATTCCGCGTACAGCTCGGGCTTCGCGACTATCAGGCGCGGCGACAAGTGCAACACCTCGCGCACCGCGCCTAGCGCCCTCCGATCGACCTCGTAGTCGATGACGCCGCGCGGACTGGCCTCGGAAGCTTCCGCCTCTTGATGCCGCCGTTCATTTTCGCGTGCACGGTCACGTACTCGGGAGACAGCTCGGCCACTCAACGGTCGGAACAACCCTCGCAACCCCCGCGGTCGACTGTCGAGGTCAGCTGTGGTGAGCCGCCGCAGGTAGCCGTAGCTGATCCGGAAGAAGGTTGCCTGGACCAGGCTGCCCGTCACCTCGCCGATCAGCAGGCACAGCACGCTGATCGCGGCGAGCCGACCACCAGTCCCGAACAACGCCAGCAGCTCCCGCGCCGGCTTCCCCAACAACCCGGTCGACGGCCGGGCGTGGTGGCCGATCAGCAGCCAGCCGGCGCAGAACCACATGTAGCCCGCCACCAGCGCGCTACGGACGTCCCGGAAGCCCGGCAGCAGGGACGCGAGCACAGCCCTACCGGCCCACCGCCGTCGCGCGGTCGAGCAGCAGCGCCCGCTCCCGCGCGTTCTCCGTCATCTCCGCCGCCCGTCTGAACTCCTGCTCCGCCTCCTCGAGCCGCCCGAGCTTCTGCAGCAGATCTCCGCGGACGCTCGGGAGCAGGTGGTAGTCCTTCAGCGCCGGTTCGCCGGCCACCGCGTCGACCACCGCCAGGCCCGCGCCGGGGCCGTACGCCATCGCCACCGCCACTCCGCGGTTCAGCTCGATCACTGGTGACGGCTGGAGCTTGCCCAGACCCTCGTACAGCGCCGCGATGCGGGACCAGTCCGTCTCGTCCGCGTGACGCGCTCGCGCGTGGCAAGCCGCGATCGCCGCCTGGGCCGAGTACGGGCCGTACGCGCCCTCCGCGATCTGCTCCGACAGCGTCAGGGCCGCCAAGCCGTGCTGGATCAGCAGCCTGTCCCAGCGTGAGCGGTCCTGGTCGAGCAGGAGCACCGGCTCGCCGTTCGGGCCCGTGCGGGCCTTCGCGCGCGACGATTGCAGCTCCATCAGCGCGACCAGCCCGTGCACCTCGGACTCGCCCGGCATCAGGCCGGCCAGCACGCGGCCGAGGCGCATCGCCTCCTCGCACAGCGCCGGGCGCATCCAGTCGTCGCCGCGGGTGGCCGAATAGCCCTCGTTGAACACCAGGTAGATGACCTCGAGCACGGACGACAGCCGCGCGACGCGCTCGTCGCCCTCCGGGACCTCGAACGGGACCTTCGCCGCCGCGAGGGCCTTCTTCGCGCGGACGATCCGTTGCGCGATCGTCGATTCGCGGACCAGGAAGGCGCGTGCGATCTCGTCGGTCGTCAGGCCGCCGAGCATGCGCAACGTCAGCGCGACCCGGGCCTGGGTGTTGAGCACCGGGTGGCAGGCGACGAACACCAGGCGCAGCAGGTCGTCCTCGATGTGGTCGTCGAGGCCCGCGTCGAAGTCGGGCAGCACGCCCTCGCCGACCTGCTGGCCCCGGCCGACCTCTTCGAGCTTCTCCGCGTACCGCTCGTTGCGGCGGAACTGATCGACCGCGCGGCGCTTGGCGATGGTCATCAGCCACGCGCCGGGGTTGCGCGGCACGCCGGACTCCGGCCACTGCTCCAGCGCCGCGACCAGCGCGTCCTGCGCCAGCTCTTCGGCCAGCCCGACGTCGCCGCGAGCCATCCGGGCCAGGCCCGCGATGAGCCGCGGCGACTCGATCCGCCAGACCGTTTCGACCGTTCTTCGGGCGTCCGCAACCGTCACCCGGCCATTCGACAGGGTGATCGGCCGCGGTGCAACCCACTACCCGGCGATCGCGCGGATCTCGATGACACCACCCTTGGCCTCGGGGTTCGGCGCCTGCCGCATCAGCGCGACGACGTCCTCGAGTGATTCGCCGTTGAGCACCCAGAACCCGGCGACGAGCTCCTTCGTCTCGGCGAACGGCCCGTCGATGACCTTCGGCTCGGCGTGGCCTTCGAAGAGCACGCGCACGCCGTCCGAGCTCGCCGTGAGGCCTTCGGCGAGCACGATCCGGCCCTCGTCGAGCAGCCGCTCGTTGAACTTCGACATCTCGGCCAGCTCTTCGGCGCCGGGCTGGTACCCGGCCGCCTCGGACTCCGGGCTGGCCTTCACCATCACGAGGAAGCGCATCACGCCTCCCCGGCGCTCTGCGCGCGAAGCCGCCCTTCGAGCTCGGCGATCTCGGGGGTCATGTTCTCGAAGTCGGCCGCCTCGGCGACGCGCCGGATCTCGACCTCGCCGCGTTCGCCCTCGGGGTTCGGCATCCGCTTGATCCACTCGACGCACTCTTCGCGGTCCCGGCACTGCAGGATCCAGAAGCCGCCGACGAGCTCCTTCGACTCGGTGAACGGCCCGTCGACGACGCTGGGCGCCGACTTGCCGTCGAAGACCACCCGCGCGCCTTCCGAGCTGGGCGCGAGGCCTTCACCGGCGAGCAGGACGCCGGCCTTGACCATCTCTTCGTTGAACTTCGCCATCTCGGCGAGCAGCTCGGTGCTGGGGCCCTGGGTCTCGGCGCCCTCGTTCGTCTTGACGATCACCATGAACCGCATCGCGGTCTCCCTTCGGTCGTGTCCTGCCTACGCGTCGAACGGCCCGGCGCCGGATCGACAGCCAGCCGGAAAAAGTTTTGGCGCGGGAAAAGTAGCAGCTCAGGACGGCTTCGGGCGGACATTTCGGGCGGGGATGCGCGAGCGGGCCGGTAAGCGGCCTGCCGCGAGGCGCACCGGCTAACCTGCCGTCGTGGCGGTTCTTCCCGACGATCTCTCCTCCGCGCTCGACGACGAGCTCGGCAAGCACCCCTTGGCGCGGCTCACCCAGTCCGTCGACCGGCTCAGCGCGCGCTACCGCCAAGGTGACGCCGCCACTTCGCCGATCCTCGGCTCCGAAGTCGACGTCGCCGCGTACGCCGGCTACCGGATGCCGGCCACCTTCGCCGCCGTACACGCTGTGCTCGCCGAAGCCGCTTCGCGCGCTCCCGGCTTCGCGCCGAGGACTCAGATCGATGTCGGCGGGGGCACCGGGGCCGCGGTGTGGGCGGCCGCGGAAGTCTGGCCGTCGCTCGCCCAGTGCACCGTGCTCGAGCAGGTCGCCGGGGCCATCGGGCTCGGGAAGCGGCTGGCCGCCGGTGCCGGGCACGCCGCCGTCCGGGACACGCAGTGGCGGCGGGGGCTCGTCGATCCCGCCGGGCCCACGCCGGAAGCGGACCTCGTCACGCTGTCCTACGTACTCGGCGAGCTGCCCGAAGCCGGCCGCCCCGACGTCGTGCGGTGGCTGGCCGCGAAGGCCGGGACGGTCGCGCTGATCGAGCCGGGCACCCCCGCGGGCTTCGAACGGATCCGGGCCGCGCGCGCCGAGCTGGTCGAACTCGGCCTGCACGTCGTCGCGCCGTGCCCGCACGACGGCGCGTGCCCGATCGTGGCCGGTGCGGACTGGTGCCACTTCGCCGCGCGGCTGCCGCGCTCGGGCCTGCACCGCCGGCTCAAGGCGGGCACGCTCGGCTTCGAGGACGAGAAGTTCGCGTACGTCGTCGCTTCGCGGCAGGCGCCGGAGCGGCCGGACGCGCGGATCATCCGGCACCCCAAGAAGCACAAGGGCTGGGTCGCGCTCGACCTCTGCACCACCGACGGGCTCAAGCCCGGCGTGGCCGTGTCGAAGAAACAGGGCCCGAAGTACCGCGCGGCCCGCGACGCCGAATGGGGCGACAGCTGGTCGACGAACTGATCCCGCCGTGGCAGGGTGATCCGCCATGGGGAAGGTCATCGCGGAGATCAGCATGTCGGCCGACGGGATCGTGGCCGGGCCGGACACCAGCGCCGAACACCGGCTCGGCAAGGACGGCGACCTGCTGCACGAATGGATGTTCGAGGGCTCCGACGCCGACACCGAGGTGAGTGCCCGGCTCTTCGACGGCACCGGCGCGTTCGTCGTCGGGCGCACGATGTTCGACGTCGGCGTCGATCCGTGGGGTGACGACGGCACGTTCAAGAAGCCGGTCTTCGTCGTGACGAACCGGCCGCACGAGCCGGTGGTGAAGGGCCCGACGACGTTCACCTTCGTCACCGACGGCCCGGAAAGCGCGCTGCGGCAAGCACGGGCCGCGGCCGGCGAGGACAACGTCGTGCTGATGGGCGGCGGCACGACCCTGCGGCAGTACCTGCTGGCCGGCCTGGTCGACGAGCTGCGCCTGCACGTGGTCCCGCTGCTGTTCGGCGCCGGAGTCCGCCTCTTCGACGCCGAGGTCGGCGCGCACGTCCGCCTCGAACGCACCGCGGTGGCCGAGACGCCGAACGCGACGCACCTGACGTTCCGCGTGCTGCGCTAGGGCATCTTCACCGTCCGCAGGAAGGCCGGCAGCAGCCACGGCCGCCGGCCGCCGAGGCGGACTCCGCCGCTCAGCACCGCCCTGGCCTTGCCGACGCGGCCGAACATCATCAGCACCAGCACCGCCGGGTCGAACGTCAGGCGGATGTCCGCGCGGCCGTCGGGTTCCGTCGCGCTCAGGGTGCGTTCGTGCAGCACCAGCATCACCGGCTTCAGGTGCGGCGACCGGAACTCCGCGGTGATCCGCCGCGGCGACGGCACGGCGTCGTCGAGGAGCCGGCCGAGGTCGTTGCGGACGATGCCGACGAAGAACAGCTCCATGAACATCGCCGAGTGCGCCGGGTCGATCGACCACGGCCGGCCGGTCACGCGGGCGATGTCGCGGCCGTGGATCAGCATCTCGTTGAGCAGGTGCGCGAGCATGCCCGGCACCGGCACCCGGCTGCCGCCCAGCCACGTCGCGAGCCGCCCGGCGTCGTAGTCGCGGCTGACCGCCAGCACCTCCGCGACGTCCGCGCGCAGCCGCTCCGCCAGCCGGTGCGGGTCGCGTTCGGGGTAGACCCGCTGCGCGATCTCGTTCGTCGCCTCGACCGTCTCGATGGTGGACGTGGCGATCGGCTCGGTCAGCTCCGGCAGCGGCAGCGGGCCGCCGTCGTCCTTGATCAGGGCCGTGTAGACGAGGGCGATCCAGCCGACGTGCGCCGCCGTCTCGACGATCGACCACTTCCCGATGGCCTTCGCGTGCGGGTCCGGCGCGTTCTCGACGACGGTGGCGAAGCGCTCGCCGGCCTCGGCGAAGGCTGCCCGGACCGCTTGCCACTGCGCGAGTGCGATCGTCATGGGTCGACCGTAGCCAGCGGAACGCCGCCCCGGATCTCCTAAGCTGCGGCACATGGCCCGGCTCCTGCCCCGGTCGACCCGGTGGCGGGTCGCCCTCTTCGCCGCGCTCGCCGCGGCGCTCGTCCTCGGCCTCGGGTCGTACTGGTTCGTCCAGGCGCTGCGAAGCGACCTCGAAAGCTCCGCGAACCAGCTCGCGAGCGAGAAGGCCCGCGCGGTCGCCGGCCTGCTCGACGCCGGGGTCAAGCCCGTCGACGTCGCCAGGCAGCTCGACTACGCCGGTTACCGGATCGGCCCCGACAAGAGCTCCGGCTGCCCGGACGACCCCGGGAACACCGGCACGACCGTCGGCCAGGCCGTGGTCTACGGGCCGGACTGCGTGCTCGGCTGGCCCTTCGGCGGTGCCGACACCGTCCTGTCGCAGTCCGGCACCCTGGACGGGAAGCACTTCGTTCAGGCGACGGTGCCGATCGACCCGGTCGGCCTCGAAACCGTCGCCACCGCCGAGCGGATCCTGTGGGGCGGCGTGCCGGCGGCCGCGCTGCTCGTCGGCGGGGTCGCCTGGTTCGCCGTCCGGCGCTCACTGCGCGCGGTGGGCGCGATCCGCGCCGAGGTCGACGGCGTGCGCGCGGGTGACCTCGGCCGCCGCGTGCCGGTGCCGGACTCCGGCGACGAGATCACCGAACTGGCCGTGACGATGAACGCGATGCTGGCCCGGCTCGACCGGTCGGTGCGACGGCAGAGCCAGTTCACCGCGGACGCGTCGCACGAACTGCGCACGCCGCTGGCGTCGCTGCGCACCCAGCTCGAGGTGCAGCTCGCCCACCCGGACCGGCTGGACTGGCGCCGCAGCTGCGAAAACGCCGTCCTCGACGTGACGCGGATGGAGACGCTGGCCGGCGACCTGCTGCTGCTCAGCAAGCTGGACGCGGACCAGCCGGCCGGGCACGACCGGGTGGCGCTGGCCGACGTCGTGACCGAGCACGTCGCCGCGCGAGTCCCTGGTGACGGCATCGAGGTGAGCATCGAAGCGGCACCGGTGGTGCGCGGCCATGCCGGCCGGCTGGAGCGGGTGCTGCGCAACCTCGTCGACAACGCCGAACGCCACGCGAAGAGCCGCGTGCTGATCACCCTGACCGCACTCGACGGCGAAGGCGTGCTGACCGTCGAAGACGACGGCCCGGGCATCCCGGCCGAGGAGCGCGAGCGCGTCTTCGACCGGTTCGTGCGGCTCGACGACGACCGGGCCCGCGAAGACGACGGCGGTTCCGGGTTGGGCTTGGCGATCGCGGCGGAGATCGCGCGGGCGCACGGCGGCACGCTGCGCGTCGCCGAGAGCGCGGCCGGCGCTCGGCTGGAGCTTCGCCTGCCGCTTGCCTGAAGGCTTCTTCAGCTCGCTTAAGGTCCGGTTCAGCGTGGCCGCACGAGCATCCCGCCGTGCTGATCGACTTCGCGCCGGCTCGGGCGCGCACTCAGGCGGTCCCCGTCGCCGCAGTCGCTTTCGTTGGCTATTCCGCTTGGTCGTTGCAACGGCTGCGGACGTTCGACGCGAGCGGGTTCGACCTGGGGATCTTCGAACAGGCGGTGCGGTCCTACGCGCACGGGCACTGGCCGGTGTCGGACCTGCTCGGCCCGGGCTTCCCGACGCTCGGCGACCACTTCCACCCGATCCTGGCGCTGCTCGCGCCCCTCTACCGGCTCTGGCCGTCGCCGGCGTGCCTGCTGGTGGCGCAGGCTTTTCTGTTCGCGCTGTCGGCCGTGCCGGTGACGCGGTGCGCGTCCCGTGTGCTCGGCACTCGCCGTGGCGTGGTCGTGGGCGTCGGGTACGTGCTGTCGTGGGGCCTGCTGTCGGCGGTGAACTTCGACTTCCACGAGGTCTGCTTCGCCGTGCCGATGCTCGCGTTCGCCGCGGAACACCTGCTGCGTGAACGTTGGCGCGCCGCGGTTTGGTGCGCGTTGCCGCTGGTGCTGGTGAAGGAGGACCTGCCGCTGACGCTCGCCGCGGTCGGCGTCGTGCTGGTGCTCAACCGGCAGCGGCGGCTCGGCTGGGCGGTGATCGTCTTCGGGGTTGCCTGCTCCGCGCTGCTGTTCCTGGTCGTGTTGCCGGCGCTGAACCCTTCGGGCGGGTACGCGCACAGCGGTGGCTTCGACCCGTTCGGCGGTGCGATCGTGAAGGTGTCGATGCTGCTCGCGCTGGTGGCGCCGACGGCGTTCGCGGCGCTGCGGTCGCCGGTGCTGCTGCTGGCGGTGCCGACGCTGCTTTGGCGGCTGGTCTCGGCGAACGACCGCTACTGGGGCATGGGCTACCACTACAGCGCGGTGCTGATGCCGGTGGTGTTCCTCGCGGGCCTCCACGGCGCCCGGCGGGTCAGCCGGTGGCTGCCCGCGTGTGCCCTGGTCGCCGGGCTGGCTTCGCTGGGCCTGCAGGCGGCGCACCTGACCAGCGGGGTCTGGACGCCGTCGCAGCGGGCGGGCGTCGACAGAGTGCTGGCCCGCATCCCGGACGGCGCGACGGTGCTGGCGTCCAACCGGCTGGCCCCGCGGCTGACGTCCCGCTGCACGGTGCTGTTCTTCGACGGCGTGACGCGCTCGCGGCCGGAGTGGGTGGTGGTGGCGCGCCCGGAACAGTCGTGGCCGACGACGCTGGAGTCGAAGGCTTTCGCGGAGGCGGAGCTGGAGCGCACGGGGTACCTGCGCGTCGACGGGACGGACGCCGTCGTGCTGCTCCACCGTGCGTAGAAGGACCGCAGCGGTAACCGGCCAGTCGGGGGGCGTGCCGGCCGGTTACCGCCGCACGAAGAAAGAGGGGGCCACACGCCAGGAATGACGCGCGGCCCCCCGCTTCACCCGATCGAGTGATCCCGACCCTCAAGCGCCCCAATGTGGCGTGGGGGGGGGGGGGGGCCCCCCCCCCCCCCCGGGGGGGGGGCCCCCCCCCCCCCCCCCCCGGGGGGGGGGGGGGGGGGGGGGGGGGGC
>NZ_JAMXQV010000072.1 GCF_024703995.1 Amycolatopsis iheyensis
CCCCGTTACCTTTTTCGTGGTTCCTGATCAAGGAGCTGTGGTCACCAGGCCCGGCATGACTTGCGCCCCCAGTCGAAGGCATGATCCGGGGGGTGGTGTCACCGGGTCTGGTGGCATCGACCGACCGCTGATAGGGACACGGCCACCACCTGGTAGGTCTCGTCGTAACGTGGGTGCCGGCGCTCGATGCCTGATCGGTGGCCACGTCGCGACGAACGAACGGCATGGTGGATGAGCAGCAGTTTCAGCGTGTTCCTCGGCCTGGACGTCGGCAAAGACAGCCACCACGCCGTCGGCCTCGACCCCGACGGCAACCGGCTGCACGACGCCCCGCTGCCCAACACCGAACCGAAGCTGCGGGCGCTGTTCGACAAGCTCGCCGCGCACGGACCACTGCTGGTCGTGGTCGATCAGCCGGCCACGATCGGGGCGTTGCCGGTCGCGGTCGCCCGCGCCGCCGGGCACCAGGTGGCCTACCTGCCCGGCCTGGCGATGCGCCGCATCGCCGACCTCTACCCCGGCCGCGCCAAAACCGACGCCCGGGACGCGTTCGTCATCGCCGACGCCGCTCGCTCGCTGCCCCACACGCTGCGCCCGGTCGACGTCGGCGACGAGGCCCTGGCCGAGCTGGAGGTGCTGGTCGGGTTCGACGACGACCTGGCCGGCGAAGCCACCCGGATCAGCAACCGGATCCGCGGGCTGCTCACCGGCATCCACCCCGCCCTGGAGCGGGCGATCGGCCCCAAGGTCGTCCACCCGGCGGTGCTGGAGATCCTCTCCCGCTGCGGCGGTCCGGCCGGCATTGCCAAAGCCGGCCGCCGCAAGCTCACCGCGATCGCGAAGGTTCACGCGCCTCGCATGGGCGAGCGACTGGTCGAGGCGATCATGGCGGCGCTGGGCGAGCAGACCGTCACCGTCCCGGGCACTGCCGCCGCAGACACGGTGCTCCCACGGCTGGCCGACAGCCTCAAAACCGTGCTGCAGCAACGCAAACAGGTTGCTGAACAGGTTGAGGGGATACTTGATGCCCACCCTCTTGCCGGGGTCCTGACCTCGATGCCCGGCATCGGCGTCAGGACCGCAGCCCGCATCCTGCTCGAGGTCGGCGACGCCTCGAACTTCGCCTCGTCTGGGCATCTGGCTGCCTATGCGGGCATCGCGCCGGTCACCCGCAGCTCCGGCACCAGCATCAAAGGCGAACACCCCGCGAGAACCGGCAACCGCCAGCTCAAACGCGCGTTCTTCCTCGCCGCCTTCGCGGCGCTGTCGGATCCGACCAGCAGGGCTTACTACGACCGCAAACGGGCTGAGGGCAAGAAACACAACGCCGCCCTGATCTGCCTGGC
>NZ_JAMXQV010000073.1 GCF_024703995.1 Amycolatopsis iheyensis
CTTGGGTTCTAGTGGTGGTTGCAACACCTGAGCTGTTGAGGGGTTGCAGTGTTCGAGATCCGCGGGGACCGGTCGCCTCAAGGTCCGAGGAAGCTGGGCGACGAGCGCCAGACCTATCTTGATCTTGTGGCGCACGGTGTGGGAACAGCCCAGGCGTGCCGGATCGTCGGGATCAACCGGCGGACCGGTCACCGATGGCGGACCGGACGAGCAAGCCAGGCCAAGGCCGGGCGGGAGACCGATCAGCGGCCTCCCGCCCGGCCTGAGCCGTCCTCGGACCGGTTCCTCTTGGCTGAGGAACGCGTTGTGATCGCGGATCTGCGGCGCGAGGGCCGCTCGGTGCGGGCTATCGCCGCCGAACTGGGCCGTAGCCCGTCCACGATCAGCCGGGAACTGGCCCGCAACAGCCATCCCGGCTCGGGTGACTACCGCCCGCACGCCGCCCAGGCCCGCGCCGACTCCCGCCGCCCGCGGCCCAAGACCGGCAAGATCGCCGCCTGCCCCGAACTGCATGACCTGGTGCAGGGCATGCTCGACGACAAGTTCAGCCCCGAGCAGATCAGCCGGCGGCTGCGCCGCGACCATCCCGACCGGCCGGAGCTGCACGTGACCCACGAAACCATCTACCAGGCCCTCTACGTCCAAGGCCGAGGCGCACTGCGCCGCGAGCTCACGGCCGCGCTGCGCACCGGACGCACCATGCGCAAACCCCGCCGCAGCAGCGAGCAACGCCGGCCACGCTTCACCGCCCCGATGGTGATGATCAGCGACCGCCCCGCCGAGGCCGACGACCGCGCCGTCCCCGGCCACTGGGAAGGCGACCTGATCATCGGCGGGGACGGCACCTCGGCCATCGCCACCCTGGTGGAACGCGCCACCCGGTACGTGATGCTGGTCCACCTCGGTGGCTCCCACACCGCCGAGCACGTCCGTGACGCCCTCGTCACCACCGCCGCGACGCTGCCCGAGCAACTGGCCCGGTCGCTGACCTGGGACCAAGGCAGCGAGATGAGCCGCCACCACGAGTTCAGCATCGCCACCGGCATCCCGGTCTACTTCTGCGACCCGCACTCACCCTGGCAGCGCGGCTCCAACGAGAACACCAACGGACTGCTCCGCCAGTACTTCCCCAAAGGCAGCAACCTCGCCACCCACAGCCCCGACGACCTCGCCGCCGTCGCCGCGCAGCTCAACCGCCGCCCACGCAAAACGCTCGGCTGGGACACCCCAGCCGAGCGCTTGGCTAAACTCCTGACCGAAGCCAGTTGATCACCCGTGTTGCAACGACCCCTCGAATCCGCC
>NZ_JAMXQV010000074.1 GCF_024703995.1 Amycolatopsis iheyensis
CGGCGGACCCGCCTGCGGCTGGGCGCGCTCGGGTCCCGGTCCGGCCGGGACCGGCGCGGGCGGGGCGGGCTGGCGCGGCGGGGCCGGCGGCTCGTCGTCCTCGAGGTCGCCGAACAGCTCTTCGGCGCTGGTGAAGGCCGTCTGCTCCTGGGCGGGCACCGGCTCGGGCTTGCGGACCGGGTACGACCCGGTCGCGACCTCCGGCGACACCGTCGCGACGACCCGCTGCGGCACCGGTTCCGGCTCCGGCTCGGGCTCCGGTTCGGGGGCGGGCGGCGGCTCCTCGGCGGGCACGTGCCCCTCCGGGTTGAGCAGCAGCTTGCCGAGCATGAACGCGGCGGCGTCCTCGGCGTCCCCGAACACCGCCGGGTTGCTGAGCTTGCCGTCGTACCAGCCGACGCGCCAGCCGTCGTCGACCTCCTCGACGCTCCAGCCGTGTTCGGCGGGACCGCCCAGCTGGTAGCCGCTTTCCGGCACCTCGAGCTCGTCCAGCTTGGCCTGCAGGCCGGCGAGCACCGGGTGCTCCGGGACCTCGCGGCGCAGCGCCCGGCGACCCGAGCGGGGCGCCTCCGGGGCCGGCGCCGCGACGGCGGGCTGCGGCGGCATCGTCGGCTCCGGCACCGGCAGCACGCCCGGCACCTCCGACTGGGTGATCATGGTCGGCGGACCCGGGTCGAACGCGGGCGGCTCCTCGTGCCGGTTCGGGAACGCCCCGGGCTCGTCCTGGCCCTGGTCGAACGCGCCGGGCTCGCTCTCGAAGGCCGCGTGCGCCGGCTCGTCGTGCGGCTCCTCCGCGGGCTCCGGCTGGTCTTCCTCGTGCGACGGCCGGAACGCGGCGTCGTCGCGCCGGGCGGGGAAGGGTTCACCGTCACGCGGCTCGTCCCCGTGCCCGATCGGCTGGTCGGGGACGTACTCCGCGGTCTCGTCGAGGTCGGGCACCCGGCCCGGCTCCGGCGACGTGCCGTTCGACCCGGCGTGCTCGCCCTGCTGGTCGTACTCGTCCTCGGCGTACTGGTCGTCCTCGGCGAACCGGTCGTCGAACTCCTGGTCGTCGTAGCCCTCTTCGGTGTACTCCGCGTCCTCGACGTACTCGTGCTCTTCGGCCGCGGGCTCCGGCTCGGGCGGCGTGTGCACCGCGAGCGGCACCTCCGCCGGCGCGGGCGGCTCCTGGTGCTGCGGCGGCACGACGGGCGGTGCCGGCGGCGGCGGGGCCGCGGCCATCGCGGGCGGACCCTGGGGCGGCGGCCCCACGGGCCCCGGCGGCGGGCC
>NZ_JAMXQV010000075.1 GCF_024703995.1 Amycolatopsis iheyensis
CTAGTGTCCTGAGTCTTAATTTCGTGGCCAGTGTCTAGGATGCTGTGATGCCGAGCCCGAAGCTGCCGCCGTTGGTGTTGAGCGATGAGGAGCGCGAGACGTTGCTGCGGTGGTCGCGTCGCCCGACCACGGCGCAGGCTTTGGCGTTGCGGTCGCGGATTGTTTTGCGCTGCGCGGATGGCGGCTCGAACTCGGAAGTGGCCGACGAGTTTGGGGTGAAGCGTCACACCGTGGCGAAGTGGCGGTCGCGGTTTGTCGCCGACGGGCTTGAGGGCCTGTCGGACGAACCGCGGGCGGGCGCGCCGCGCACGGTTACCGACGAGCGCGTGGAGGCGGTGATCGTGAAGACCCTGGAGCAGTCCCCACCGGATCAGGACACGCACTGGTCGACCCGGTCGATGGCCGCGGCCACCGGCATGTCGCAGTCGACGGTGTCACGGATCTGGCGGGCGTTCGGCCTCAAACCGCATCAGGTCCAGACGTGGAAGCTGTCACGGGACCCGCAGTTCGTGGAGAAGGTCAGGGACGTGGTCGGGTTGTATCTCGCCCCGCCGGACAACGCGATCGTGCTGTGTGTCGATGAGAAGTCGCAGATGCAGGCCATCGACCGGACCGCGCCCACGCTGCCGATCATGCCCACCACGCCGGCGCGGATGACCCACGACTACGTGCGCCACGGGACCACGAGCCTGTTCGCCGCACTGAACCTGGCCACCGGATCGGTGATCGCCCAGCACCACCGCCGGCACCGGCATCAGGAGTTCCTGAAATTCCTCAAGACCATCGACGCCGCCACCCCGGGAGATCTCGAGCTGCACCTGGTCTGCGACAACTACGCCACCCACAAAACCCCGGCGATCAAGAACTGGCTGCTGCAGCACCCACGCTTCCACGTGCATTTCACCCCGACCAGCGCCTCCTGGCTCAACCTGGTCGAACGCTGGTTCGCGGAGCTGACCAACCGCAAGCTCCGCCGATCAGCTCACCGCAGCGTCACCGAACTCGAAGCCGACGTCGAGGCCTGGATCGGCGCCTGGAACGACGACCCCAAACCCTTCGTCTGGACCAAAACCGCCGACCAGATCCTCGACACCCTCGCCGCATACTGCCAACGAATTAACGACTCAGGACACTAG
>NZ_JAMXQV010000076.1 GCF_024703995.1 Amycolatopsis iheyensis
GGGTCTGTCAAACGAGCGGTGTAACTCGGGTTGAAAGGATCTACTTGCGTCCGGCGGCCAGGCGGCCGTCGAACGCGATCTCGAACGCGTTCAACGCGGGTTTCCAGCGCATCGTCCAGCGTTTGCGGCCGGCGCCAGTCGGGTCGAGGCTCATGATCGCCATGTAGACACACTTGAGCGCAGCCTGCTCGTTCGGGAAGTGACCACGGGCCTTCACAGCGCGACGGATGCGGGCGTTGACGCTCTCGATCGCGTTGGTCGAACAGATCACCCGCCGGATCTCCGGATCGAACGCCAGGAACGGCACAAACTCGGCCCAGGCGTGGTCCCACAACCGCACGATCGCCGGATACCGGCCACCCCACTCCTGCGCGAACTCGCCGAACCGCTCCCGCGCCGCAGCCTCGGTGGCCGCGGTGTAGACCGGCTTGAGCGCCTTCGCGATCGCATCCCAATGCTGCCGGCCCGCATAGCGGAAACTGTTGCGCAGCAGGTGCACGATGCAGGTCTGGGTGATCGTCTGCGACCAGACCGCGGTGATCGCGTCGGGCAGCCCGGTCAGCCCGTCGCAGACGACCATGAGCACGTCGGCGACGCCGCGGTTCTTCAGCTCGGTCAGCACATGCAGCCAGTACTTGGCACCCTCGCCACCGTCACCGGCCCACAACCCGAGGATGTCGCGGCGGCCCTCACACGTCACCGCCAAAGCCACGTAGATCGGCCGGTTGGCGACCTGCCCGTCCCGGATCTTCACGTGGATCGCGTCGATGAAGATCACCGGATACACCGGGTCGAGGGGCCGGTTCTGCCACTCGACCATGCCTTCCACCACCTTGTCGGTGATCGTGGAGATTGTCTGCCGGGACACCTCGGCGCCATAGACCTCGGCCAGATGCGCCGAGATCTCCCCGGTCGTCAGACCCTTCGCGGCCAGGGAGATCACCATCTCATCCACCCCGCCCAAGCGTTTCTGCCGCTTGGCGACGATCTTCGGCTCGAAGCTGGCATCCCGGTCCCGGGGCACGTCGATCTGGACCG
>NZ_JAMXQV010000077.1 GCF_024703995.1 Amycolatopsis iheyensis
CTAGGAGCTGTCCTGTAAGTCATCGGAGCCAGAGGACGATCGCGGCGATAGTGAGTTCTGCCTGGTAGTAAGCGGCGCGCTTGGCATAGCGGGTGGCCAGGTCGCGGAACTGCTTGAGCCGGTTGAAGCACCGCTCGACCACGTTGCGCTGCTTGTAGATCTCAGCGTCGAAGGCTGGTGGTCGCCCGCCGCGGGAGCCCTTGGCCGCGCGGCGGGCGACCTGATCGTCGCGCTCGGGGCTGACGAAACTGATCCGCCGGTCCCGCATCGCCTCCCGAGTTGAAGGATGCGAATACGCCTTATCCGCGATCACTGTCTCCGGCCGGCATCGTGGACGTCCCGGCCCGAGGCGGGCGACGCTGATGCCGTCCAGCAATGGCACCAGCTGCGGATTGTCTCCTGCCTGGCCTGGTGTCAGCAGGAAACGCATCGGCAGACCACGCCCGTCCACCGCGAGATGGATCTTGGTGCTCAGCCCGCCCCGGGACCGGCCGAGTCCTTCCCCGTCGAGGGCGAGGACGTCGACTCCGTCGCTGCATCCCCCTTTTTCCGGGCGCCAGCAGCATGCTGATGCGCCCGGACCACACTCGAGTCGACCGAAATGATCCACTCAAGGTCGCCGACAGCGTCGTCTTTGACGATCACTCGGTCGAGGATCTTGTTCCAGGTGCCGTCTTTGGTCCACAGCCGCAGCCGTTCATGCGCGGTCTTCCAGGGTCCGTAGCGTTCGGGCAGGTCACGCCACGGGGCACCAGTGCGCAACTTCCACAGAATCGCGTTGATGACCTGGCGGTGATCCCGCCACCGCCGGCCACCGCCTTGCTGCGGTGGCAGCAGCGGCTCGATCACCGCCCACGCTTTATCCGTCAACTCACCGCGACCAACCACCGGACACGACTACCAGAGGTCCAGCTCAACCACTTACAGGACACGCCCTAG
>NZ_JAMXQV010000008.1 GCF_024703995.1 Amycolatopsis iheyensis
ACTCACCCGTTCGCCACTCATCCCCGGCCGAAACCGGTTCAGCGTTCGACTTGCATGTGTTAAGCACGCCGCCAGCGTTCGTCCTGAGCCAGGATCAAACTCTCCAACAATGAACAGTTTAATCGAGGCAATTTAATGCTCTCAAAGGAACCTCATACGAGGTTCAATACATAAGCTCTACTGGCTTAGTTCACTAGCACACTGTTGAGTTCTCAAGCAACACACTCTGAATCCACCCGCTTTATCGGCGGCTGAGACTCTCGGCATTTGTTTCAAGCTTTGTTCCGAGGCTACCACCTCGGTTCAGGACCACCCACTCTACCACCTTCGTGGGAGCTTGGTTCGTGGCCCCGGCGGCCGCCCGGTTTCCCTGGCGACTTGGAGAACTTTACATGCCCTCGAAACCCCCTTGCACAGGGGGGTCCCTTTATTCGCGCCAGGCCCCTGACCTGCGTCGATCCGGAGCGAGCTACGGCTGCGGCCGGCCGTGGGTCGCGACGACCGTGACGACGACGAGCGCTGCCACGAGCGCCGCGGCGACGTGGATCGGCGCCGGCGTGAACGACGCCGCGAACACCAGCACCGCCGCCACCGGGAAGCCGATCGCGATCGGGCGGCACTCGTTGGTCGGGCCGATGTGCAGCAGCCACACGCTCAGCAGGAAGACCGCGACCGGGATCGTGGTCGGGAACGCGGCCGCCACCCCGTCCAGGTGCAGGGTCCCCGTGTCGTAGGCGACCGCGACCTCGAGCCCCGCCCCGACCGCCGCCACGGACGCGAAGATGAAGTAGTGGCCGTAGCCCCAGCTCATCGACGTGAACATCGTCGGGCGGCGGACGAGCCGCGCGTGCCCCGGCCGGTCGAAGTACAGCCACCACATGCCGAACACCAGCACCAGCCCGGCCGCGGCCAGCGACACCAGCGCGCCGGTGTGCCCGGGCTCCGCCGTGCCCTCCTTGATCGCGTTCGTCGCGCTGAGGATCACCTCGCCCAGCACGATCAGCGTGAACAGCCCGTACCGCTCGGCGATGTGGTGCGGGTGCCAGGCCGTCCCCCGCCGGCGCTCCGCCCAGACCGGGACGGCCATCTCCAGCACCGCGAACAGCGCGAACGCGGCCAGCCGCACCCCCTCCGGCAGCCACAGGTAGGACACCCACAGCACCTGGACCACCGCGATCCCGGTGGCGTAGCGCAGCGCGGCGGGCCGGCAGCCGGGATCCGACCGCGCGGCCCGCAGCCACTGGAACACCATGGCGAGCCGCATCAGGACGTACCCGATGACCATCAGCCGGAAGTCGCCTTCGAACGCGCTCGGCACCGCGGCCGCGACGGTCAGCCCACCGGCGATCTGCACGAGCGTGGCCAGCCGGTACGGCACGTCGTCGGTGTCGAACGCCGAGGCGAACCAGCTGAAGTTCAACCAGCCCCACCAGACCGCGAAGAACACCATCGCGAACGACAGGACGCCGTGGGCGGCGTGGCCCTCGGCCAGCGCGTGGTGCATCGACGACGCGGCCTGGCCGACGGCGACCACGAAACAGAGGTCGAACAGCAGCTCCAACGGCGTCGCGACGCGGTGGTGCTCACCACTGTCGCGCGACCGCATCGGCCGGTACCACGTGCGGATCCGGCGCTCCGGCCACGACGGCTGCTCGGTCATCGGACTCCCCGCGTCGGTGTCGGACGAAACGCGTTCATCCCAACATGATCAGCGCGGTGGAAGCGAGCACGACACGGGCGAAAAGGACGGACGGGCCCGGTTCCCCCTCACCCGGGCCCGCCCGCCGCCGTCACGCGCCGGTGGCTGCCGATGGGCATCCCTTCCGCGAATGCCGGACGGTCCCCCGCGGACGCCGACACTCACTGGACGGAAGGTGACCGAGTGTGTCCATTCCCTCGAACTCCGGACGCCTCGATCGCTCAGGCCGGTCACCCCATCCCCGGGTGGCCGACCGATTGCCACTGTCGGTAGCCGAAGCCGCGCAGTGAAGGCTCCATAAGATCTACCTGGTTGCTCTGCGTAGCACCAGTGTCTTTCCGTGCTCGTCACTCGGATGGAGCATCGCGAATCTGCCGTCAGTAGTCTCTCAGCCTCGCTGCACGTCGGCGGCGGATGTTTCGGTCTCCCGCGCTTCGCGTTCCTCCTCGGATGCCCGATGGCGTCGCGCCCGGAGCTCGGCGACGGCCAGCGCCAGCGCCCCGCAGGTCAAGACGGCCGCGCAGCACAGCGCGATCGTCAGGGCGAGCGGGTAGTCGTTCGCCGCGCCGACGACCGTGCCGAACACCGACGCCAGCACCGCGGTCCCGATCGCGGTGCCGATCCGCTGCCCGGTCTGCAACGCGCCGCCCGCGACCCCGGCCATCCGCACCGGCACGCACTCGAGCGTCAACGTCGTGTTCGGCGAGATCACCATCCCGCCGCCGACCCCGGCGAACAGCAGCGGCAGCGCGAACGCCCAGCCTGCCCACGCCGGGGTCGCGAGCTCGGCCAGTGCCGCGACGCCGAGCAGCCCGAGGGCGACCATGGCCAGCCCGGCGACGGTCAGGCGCCGGCCGAACTTCGGCACCAGCCGCCCGGCGATCGCGGCGGACACCGCCGAGCCGAGCGCGAACGGCGTCACCGACAGGCCCGACTGCAGTGGCGAATAGCCGAGGCCCTGCTGGAAGAACATCGCGAAGACCAGCCAGATCCCGGCGAACCCGCAGAAGTAGAGCGCGCCGACCGCGGCACCCGCGGCGTAGCCCGGGGTGCCGGTGAACAGGCGGGTGTCCAGCAGTGGTGACCGGCCGTGGCGGACCACCCGCTGCTCCCAGCGCACGAACGCGCCCCCGAAGGCGAGCGCGATGACGAAGAGCCACCACAGCCGCCCTGGGCCGCCGTCGTCGGACTGGATCACCGGGAGCAGCACGCCGAGGACGGCGACGGCGAGCAGGACGATGCCGACGAAGTCGATCTCCGACCGGATCCTGAGCGGCTTCTTCTCACTGCGCGGCAGCAACCGCAGGGCCAGCGCGAACGCGAGGACGCCGATCGGGACGTTGACGTAGAAGACCCAGCGCCAGCCGTCCTGCGCGCCGAAGACCGCGAGGATGAACCCGCCGAGGATCGGGCCGACCGCCGTCGAGATGCCGACGACGGCCCCGAACATGCCGAACGCGCGGCCGCGCTCGGCGCCGCGGAAGAGGTCCTGGATCAGGCCGGTGTTCTGCGGGGTCAGCATGCCCGCGGCCAGACCCTGGGCGAGCCGCGCGAGCACGAGCGTCGTCTCGTTCGGGGCCGCGCCGGCCAGCGCGCTGGTGACGACGAAGCCGGCGAGGGCGCCGAGGAACATGTTCCGGCGGCCGAACGCGTCGCCGAGGCGGCCGCCGGTGACCAGGACCAGGCCGAACGCGAGCGCGTAGCCGGAGACGACCCAGCGGATGCCGCCGCTGCTCGCCTGCAGCCCGGACTGCATCGACGGCAGGGCGACGTTGACGATGCTGACGTCGAGCAGGCCCATGAACCCCGCGGTGAGCGAGACGGCGAGGGCTTTCCAACGCCGGGGATCGGGTTCGTAGGTCATCGGAAGGTCGGCCTCACGCAAGTTCACGGGCGGGGGGTACCCCACTCAGCAAACACGAAAGACGGGATCCGCGCGCGTTGTGCCTGCGGATCCCGACTTTTCGTCACGTACTGGCGGTGATTCCGCGGATCCCCTTGAGCTCGCCGATCAGCATGGAGCTGACCTTGACCGGGTAGTCGTACAGCGCGAAGACCGTCTGGTTCTTGCCCACCAGCTTCAGGTGGACCGGGGTCTCGCCCTTGTGGGCCAGCAGCGTGGACCGCAGCTCGCTCACCACCGACTGGTCGATCTTCTCGGCCGCCGCGAGCAGGACCAGCGGTGGCTCGTCGTCGCCGTTGCCCGTGCCCACCTCGGACAGGTCCAGCGTGGCCAGGCCGCCGCCGAAGACCGACATCTTGTCTTCGCGCCAGTTGACCCGGCCCTTGACCAGCACCGCGTTGTCTTCGATCAGCTCACCCGCGAACAGCGCGTACGACTTCGGGAAGAACAGCACCTCGAGGGAGGCGTCCATGTCCTCGACCGTGCAGATCGCCCAGGGCTCGCCCTTCTTGTTGACCCGCCGCTCCAGCGACGTGATCAGCCCTGAGATGACGATCTCGCCTTCGCGCGGCGGATCGGCGAGGATCCCGGCGATCGGCTTCGGGGCGTGCTTGCGCAGGATGCGCTCCGCGCCGTCGAGCGGGTGCGCCGAAACGTACAGGCCCAGCATCTCCCGCTCGTAGGCGAGCAGCTGCTTGCGCGGGTACTCCTCCTCGCCGAACTTCAGGTGCGCGAGCGGGGACGACGACGGCGCCGCCTCCCCCTCGTCGCCGCCGAAGCCGAACAGGTCGAACTGGCCCATCGCCTCCTGGCGCTTGAGCGGGACCACGGCTTCCACCGCGTCTTCGTGGACCTGGATCATCGACAGCCGCGTGTGGCCGAGCGAGTCGAACCCGCCCGCCTTGATCAGCGACTCGATCACCCGCTTGTTGCAGGCCACGAGCTCGGACTTGTCGAGGAAGTCGGTGAAGGAGGCGTACTTGCCCTTCTCGCCGCGGGTCTTGATGATCGACTCGACGACGTTCGCGCCGACGTTGCGGACCGCGCCCATGCCGAAGCGGATGTCTTCCCCGACGGCCGCGAACCGCAGGGCCGACTCGTTGACGTCCGGCGGCAGCACCTTGATGCCCAGGCGGCGGCACTCCGACAGGTAGACCGCCGACTTGTCCTTGTTGTCACCGACCGACGTCAGCAGCGCCGCCATGTATTCGGCGGTGAAGTTCGCCTTGAGGTACGCCGTCCAGTAGGAGACCAGGCCGTACGCGGCCGCGTGGCTCTTGTTGAACGCATAGCCGGCGAACGGGAGGATCGTGTCCCAGAGCGCCTTGACGGCCTCGGCGGAGAACCCGCCGGGGACCAGGTCGCTGGCCTTCATGCCGGCTTCGAAGCCCTCGTACTCGAGGTCGAGGACTTCCTTCTTCTTCTTACCCATGGCCCGGCGGAGCACGTCCGCGCGACCCATGGTGTAGCCGGCCACCTTCTGGCCGATGTGCATGATCTGCTCTTGGTAGACGATCAGGCCGTAGGTGTCGGCCAGGATCTCCCGCAGCGGCTCGTCGAGCTCCGGGTGGATCGGCTTGACCTTCTGCCGGTTGTTCTTCCGGTCGGCGTAGTCGTTGTGCGCGTTCATGCCCATCGGGCCGGGGCGGTAGAGCGCGCCGACCGCGACGATGTCGTCGAACACCGTGGGCTCCATGCGGCGCAGCAGGTCACGCATGGGCCCGCCGTCCAGCTGGAACACGCCGAGCGTGTCGCCGCGGGCGAGCAGCTTGTAGGTCTCCGGGTCCTCGACACCGAGGGTGTCGAGGTCGATGTCGATCCCGCGGTTGGCCTTGATGTTGTCGATCGCGTCGCCGATGACCGTCAGGTTCCGCAGGCCCAGGAAGTCCATCTTCAGCAGGCCGATGGCCTCGCACGACGGGTAGTCCCAGCCGGTGATGATCGAGCCGTCGTCACGCTGCCAGAGCGGGATGGCGTCGGTCAGCGGGTCGCACGACATGATGACCGCGCAGGCGTGCACACCCGCGTTGCGGATCAGTCCTTCGAGGCCGCGGGCGGTCTCGAAGATCGTCTTGCACTCGTCGTCGGTCTCGACCAGGGCGCGGACCTCGGCGGCCTCGCCGTAGCGCTCGTGCTTGTTGTCGACGATGCCCGAGAGCGGGATGTCCTTCGCCATGATCGGCGGGGGCAGCGCCTTGGAGATCTTGTCCGCGATCGCGTAGCCGGGCTGGCCGAAGTGGACCCGCGCGGAGTCCTTGATCGCCGCCTTGGTCTTAATGGTGCCGAAGGTGATGACCTGGGCGACCTTGTCCGCGCCGTACTTGTCGGTCGCGTACCGGATCATCTCGCCGCGCCGGCGGTCGTCGAAGTCGATGTCGATATCGGGCATCGAGACGCGTTCGGGGTTCAGGAACCGCTCGAACAGCAGCTTCTGCGGGATCGGGTCCAGGTTCGTGATACCGAGCACGTACGCGACCAGCGAGCCGGCGGCCGAACCACGGCCGGGGCCGACGCGGATGCCGACGCGGCGGGCGTAGGAGATGAGGTCGGCGACGATCAGGAAGTAGGCCGGGAAGCCCTTCCCGATGATGACGTCGAGCTCCTTCTCGATCCGCGCGTCGTAGCCCTCGGGCGGGCCGCCCGGGAACCGCCAGGCCAGCCCCTTCGCGACCTCTTCGCGCAGCCAGCCGCCCTGGTCGTAGCCCTCCGGGACCTCGAAGAACGGCAGCCGGTCCTTGTGCGCGTACACCTCTTCGTACGACTCGACGCGCTCGGCGATCAGCAGCGTCGTGTCGGCCGCGCCCGGGACCTCCTTGTCCCAGTACTCGCGCATCTCGGCGGCGGACTTGAGGTAGTAGCCGTCGCCGTCGAACTTGAACCGGGTCGGGTCGTTCAGCGTCTTGCCGGCCTGGACGCACAGCAGCGCCGAGTGCGTGTCGGCCTGGTCCTTGGTGACGTAGTGCGAGTCGTTCGTCGCCATCGGCTTGAGGTCGAGCAGCCGGCCGATCTCGAGCAGGCCCTCGCGGACCGACCGCTCGATCGGCAGGCCGTGGTCCATCAGCTCGAGGAAGAAGTTGTCGGCGCCGAAGATGTCCTTGTAGTCGGACGCGGCCTGGATCGCCGCTTCCTTCTGGCCCAGCCGCAGCCGGGTCTGGACCTCGCCGGACGGGCAGCCGGTGGTGGCGATGATGCCGGCGTGGTTCTCGGAGATCAGCTCGCGGTCCATGCGCGGCTTGCGGTAGTAGCCCTGCATGCTGGCCAGCGAGGACAGCTTGAACAGGTTCCGCAGCCCGGTGGCGTTCTGCGCGAGCATCGTCATGTGGGTGTAGGCGCCGGCACCCGAGACGTCACCGCCCTCACCCAGCTCGTCCGAGCCGCGCTGGTTGGCCTGCCCCCAGAAGACGGGCTTCTTGTGGAAGCGGCTCTCCGGCGCGATGTAGGCCTCGATGCCGATGATCGGCTTGAGGCCCGCCTTCTTGGACTGCTGGTAGAACTCGTCGCCGCCGTACATGTTGCCGTGGTCGGTCATGCCGACCGCGGGCATGCCGAGGCGCGCCGCCTCCGCGAAGAGAGGGGCGATCTTCGCCGCACCGTCGAGCATCGAGTACTCGGTGTGGACGTGCAGGTGGACGAAGGAATCGTTCGACACCAGCGAAAACCTCCCCTTGGTGAATGGGACCGGCGCGCCCGGGTCCCCCACCCTAACCCGTGGCGCTCTCGCTCCCGACACGTGCTCGCCGGGTCGATTCTGCTCCTCCCGGGGCGTGTTCGGCTGCTGCGACGCGCCACCGCTTCGGGCGGTGCTGATCACGGTGCGACGGGCGGGTACGAGGCGCGGTCGGGTGGTCACGCGGGGACGCCGGACGGGTGGGTGAGGCACTCCGGCGGAGCTCTTCTCGCGCGACGCCCGGGGCGCGGGCGGGCCGGGTCGGTTGCCGGCGGGCGAGGTGAGCGAGTGGCATCACGCGTGATCAGGGAGGCATCATGCGTGACTGGAGGGGCATCACGCGTGACCGGGGAGGCATCACGGCCGTGGCGGTGAGGTGAGCCACACCCCCGGTCGCCGCGTTGACAGGCGACCCGGGGGAACCGAGCATTCCCCGCATGAACCTGTCTGACAGCCAGACAGCCGGACAAGGTGGTCCCCGCCGGGTGAGCGCCATGGAGGCCGTGCTGGCCCACCTGCGCAAGCTCATCGAACGCGGTGACTACCCGGTCGGCGCCAAGCTGCCTTCCGAGGCGTCCCTGAGCCGGGAGTTCGAGGTCAGCCGGTCGGTCATCCGCGAAGCCCTGCGCGGGCTGCAGGCGCTCGGCATGACCGAGTCGAAGACCGGCAAGGGCACCTTCGTGACCGCCACCGGCCCCGCCGACAACCCGACCTTCGGGCCGTACTCCGCCCGCGACCTGATCGAAGTGCGCCGGCACGTCGAGATCCCCGTCGCCGGCTACGCGGCCCTGCGCCGCAGCCAGGACGACCTCGACCTGCTCGCCCACCTCGTCGAGCGGATGGACGCCGAGACCGACAACACCGCGTGGGTCGCGCTCGACTCGCTCTTCCACATCAGCATCGCCCAGGCCTCGGGCAACCCGGTGTTCGGGAAGGTGATCGAGGAGATCCGGGACGCCCTCGCGCGGCAGTCCGCCTTCCTCAACCAGCTCGGCGACCGGCGGCGGCAGTCGAACGCCGAGCACCGCGCGATCGTCACGGCGATCGAGAGCGGCTCCGAACCGGAAGCCGTCGCAGCCATGACCGCGCACCTCACGCACGTCGAAGCCACTCTCACCAGCATCGTGAACGGGGACCAGTGACCGAACAGACCCTCACGGCCCCCGCCGACGCGGGCGACGCCGGCTACAACAAGGCGCTGAAACCGCGTCACGTCAACATGATCGCGATCGGCGGCGCGATCGGCACTGGCCTCTTCCTCGGCGCCGGGGGCCGGCTCGCCCAGGCCGGGCCGGCGCTCGCGATCGTCTACGCCGTCTGCGGGCTCTTCGCCTTCTTCGTCGTCCGCGCGCTCGGCGAACTCATTCTTTACCGGCCGTCCAGCGGCGCCTTCGTCTCCTACGCCCGCGAGTTCATGGGCGAGAAGGGCGCGTACGTCGCGGGCTGGATGCACTTCCTCAACTGGTCGACCACCGGCATCGCCGACATCACGGCGATCGCGCTCTACGCGCACTTCTGGTCGTTCTTCTCGCCGGTCCCGCAGTGGGTGCTCGCGCTGATCGCGCTCGCCGTCGTCCTGACGCTGAACCTCGTCTCGGTGAAGCTGTTCGGCGAGATGGAGTTCTGGTTCGCCATCGTCAAGGTCGCCGCGCTCGTGCTGTTCATGCTGATCGGGATCTTCCTGCTGGTGACGCAGACGCCGATCGACGGCGCCGCGCCCGGCCCGCAGCTGATCACCGAGCACGGCGGGATCTTCCCGACCGGCCTGCTGCCGATGGTCCTGATCGTGCAGGGCGTCGTGTTCGCCTACGCCTCGGTCGAGCTGGTCGGCGTCGCCGCCGGCGAGACGGAGAACCCGGAGAAGATCATGCCGAAGGCGATCAACTCCATCATGTGGCGGATCCTCGTCTTCTACGTCGGCTCCGTGGTCCTGCTGGCGATGCTGCTGCCGTGGAGCTCCTACACCAAGGACCAGAGCCCGTTCGTCACCGTCCTTTCGCACCTCGGCGTGCCCGCGGCGGACAGCGTGATGAACCTGGTCGTGCTCACCGCGGCGCTGTCCAGCCTCAACTCCGGGCTCTACTCGACCGGCCGGATCCTGCGCTCGATGGCGAAGGCGGGCTCGGCGCCGAAGTTCACCGGCGTGATGAACCGCAACCAGGTGCCCTACGGCGGCATCCTGCTGACGGCGTCGGTCTGCGTGCTGGGTGTCGGGCTGAACTACGTCGTGCCGAAGGACGCCTTCGACATCGTGCTGAACTTCGCCGCCATCGGCATCCTCGCCACTTGGGCGATCATCGTGGTCTGCCACCTGTTGTTCGTCCGCAAGGCGAAGCGCGACGGCCTCGAGCGGCCCGCGTTCCGGCTGCCGTTCTCGCCCTACACCGAAATCGCGACGCTCGTGTTCCTCGCCGCGGTCGTCGTGCTGATGGGCTTCGACGAGACCGGCCGGATCACCCTGCTGGCGCTGCCCGCGATCGCCGTCGCGCTCGTCGCCGGCTGGTTCGCCGCGCGCAAGCGGATCGACATGCGTGCGTTCGACGAGGAGGGCATGTGAGCCACGAACCCCTAATCGAGCTCATCCGCGACGGCATGGTCGAGGGCGTCCACCACGGCTCGGCGATCGTGCTCGCCCCGGACGGCACGACGCTGTTCACCGCGGGCGACCCGGACGCCGCGATGTACCCGCGCTCGACCGCGAAACCCCTGCAGGCCACGGCGATGGCGCGGCTCGGGCTGCGCCTGTCCCCCGCCGGGTTCGCCATCGCCGCCGCGAGCCACTCCGGCGAGCCGATGCACCTCGACGCGGCTCTCGACGTGCTCGACGGCCGCTCCCCCGACGCGCTCGGCAACCCCGCGGACTTCCCGTTCGACCCGGTCGAACGCGACCACTGGGTCGCCACCGGCCGCGCGCCGAGCCGGCTGGGGCACAACTGCTCCGGCAAGCACGCGGCGATGCTCGCGACGTGCGAGCTGAACGGCTGGCGCACCGAGGGCTACCTCGACCCGGCGCACCCGCTGCAGCGCGCGATCGCCGCCACCGTCGAGGACCTGACCGGGCGTCCCATCGAGCGCGTCGCCGTCGACGGCTGTGGCGCGCCGCTGTTCGCGACGACGTTGCGCGGGCTCGCGACGGCCGTTTCGAAGATCGCCACGGCCGCGCCGGGCACACCGGACCACCTGGTCGCCGAGGGCATCCGGGCGCACCCGGAGCTGGTGGGCGGCAGCCGCCGCGACGTCACCGCCGTGATGCGCGCGGTGCCCGGGCTGATCGCGAAGGACGGCTTCGAGGCCGTCCAGGTCGCCGCGCTGCCGGACGGCACGGCGCTCGCGTTCAAGATCGCCGACGGCGGCGACCGCGCCCGCTACCCCGTGCTGGCCGCGACGCTGAAGCTGTGCGGCGTCGACGTCCCGCCCGGCCCGGACAACCTGCGATTCACCGGAAACCTTCCCGTGGGGAGCCTGCGATGACCACCCGCCGCGAACACGACCTGCTGGGTGACAAGGACGTCCCCGCCGACGCGTACTGGGGTGTGCACACCGCCCGCGCCCGCGAGAACTTCCCCATCACCGGCACGACGATCGCCGCCTATCCGCACCTGATCGAGGCGCTCGCCGCGGTGAAGGAGGCCGCGGCGCGCGCCAACGCCGAACTGGGGTTGCTCGAGCCGGAGATCGCCGACGCGATCGGCGAGGCCTGCCGGGAAATCCGCGAAGGCGCGCTGCACGGCGAGTTCGTCGTCGACGTCATCCAGGGCGGCGCCGGGACGTCGACCAACATGAACGCCAACGAGGTCATCGCGAACCGCGCGCTGGAGCTGCTCGGGCACGCCAAGGGCGACTACCACGTCGTGCACCCCAACGAGCACGTCAACCTGAGCCAGTCGACCAACGACGCGTACCCGACCGCGGTGAACGTCGCGACGATCCTCGCCGTGCGCGAGCTGTCGGCGGCGATGGTCGTGCTGGAGAAGGCGTTCGCGGCCAAGGCCGTCGAGTTCCACGACGTGCTCAAGATGGGCCGCACGCAGCTGCAGGACGCGGTGCCGATGACGCTCGGCCAGGAGTTCGGCACCTACGCGGTGATGCTCGGCGAGGACCGGCTGCGCCTCGGCGAGGCCGTCGCGCTGCTGCACGAGATCAACCTCGGCGCGACCGCGATCGGCACCGGACTCAACGCCGCCCCGGGGTACGCCGAGGCCGCGTGCCGGCACCTGCGCGAGATCACCGGGCTGCCGGTCGTCACCGCCGCGGACCTCGTCGAGGCGACGCAGGACTGCGGTGCGTTCGTGCACCTTTCCGGTGTGCTCAAGCGGATCGCGGTGAAGCTGTCGAAGAGCTGCAACGACCTGCGGCTGCTGTCTTCGGGGCCGCGGGCCGGGCTCAACGAGATCAACCTGCCGCCGGTGCAGGCCGGGTCGTCGATCATGCCCGGCAAGATCAACCCGGTGATCCCCGAAGTGGTGAACCAGGTCGCGTTCGAGGTGATCGGCAACGACGTCACCGTGACCATGGCCGCCGAGGCCGGGCAGCTGCAGCTCAACGCGTTCGAGCCGATCATCCTGCACGCGCTGTCGGAGAGCATCACGCACCTGGGCGCGGCCTGCCGGACGCTGGCCACGAAGTGCGTTTCGGGCATCACCGCCAACGTCGACGTCCTGCGCGCGTACGTCGAGAACTCGATCGGCCTGGTCACGGCGCTGAACCCGAGCATCGGCTACGCGGCCGCGACCGAGATCGCGAAGGAGGCGCTCGCGACCGGGCGGGGCGTGGCCGAGCTCGTCGTCGAGAAGGGGCTCATCCCGGCCGAGGAGCTGGCGAAGCTGCTGCGTCCGGAAAGGCTCGCGCGGGCGAACTGAGGTACCGTCGGATCCGGAAGGATCGACTCCACTTCGGAAGGCGGGCGCCCGTGCTGGACCGACTTGTCGACAAGCTGCTCGGACTCCCCCGCGCCGAGGGCCCCAAACCGGTCGTCACGCGCGACCTCGCCGTGCCGATGCCCGACGGCGTCACGCTGCTCGCCGACCGGTGGGCCCCGGCGGGCACGACGTCGGCGCCGGTGGTGCTGATCCGCACGCCGTACGGGCGCGCGGGCCTGCTCGGGCGGCTCTTCGGCGAGACGTTCTCCCGGCACGGGCTGCAGACGGTCATCCAGAGCACCCGCGGCTCGTTCGGCTCCGGCGGCGAGTTCCGGCCCTTCCACCTCGAGCGTGAGGACGGCGTCGCGACCGCCGAGTGGCTGCGCGCCCAGCCGTGGTGCGACGGGAACCTCGCGACGGCGGGCGCCAGCTACCTCGGCCACACGCAGTGGGCGCTGGGGCCCTACCTCGACCCGCCCCTGGCCGCGATGTGCCTGGGCGTCACGGCGTCGGAGTTCGTCTCGACGTTCTACCCGGGCGGCGTGCTCGCGGCGGACAACATGGTGTCGTGGTCGGCGATGATCGGCCGGCAGGAAGAGCGGTTCGCCGCGCTGCCGAACCCGCTGCAGAAGCGCAGGACGCGCCGGGCGATGTCGTTCCTGCCGCTGGCCGGCGCCGACGTCGCCGCGATCGGGAAGCCGGTGCGGTTCCTCCAGGACGTCACCGCGCACTTCGTGCCCGACGACGACTACTGGGCCATGGCCGACCACAGCGCCGAGGTCGCGAAGCTCGACGTGCCGGTGTCGATGGTCACCGGCTGGTACGACCTGTTCATCGGCTCGCAGCTGCGGGACTTCCGGATCCTCGCCGAGGCGGGCAAGGCGCCGCGGCTCACGATCGGGCCGTGGGCGCACGGCGAGCCGGCGAGCATGGGCCCGATGCTGCGCGACCAGCTCGGGTTCCTGCGCGCGCACCTGCTCGGCGACCGGACGCAGCTGCAGCGCTCGCCGGTCCGGCTCTTCCTCCAGGGCGCGGACACCTGGCTGGACTTCGAGTCGTGGCCGCCGCCCTCGACCGCGACGGCGTCCCACCTGCGCCCGATCGGCGGGCTGGGCGAGGAAGTCGCCGACGACGCGCGCCCGACGGCGTTCACCTACGACCCGGCCGACCCGACGCCGTCGGTGGGCGGCCCGCTGCTGATGGGCGAGACGAAGCAGCGCGACAACCAGGAGGTCGAGGCGCGGCCGGACGTGCTGGTGTTCACCGGCGAGCCGCTGCCCGCGGACGTGGACGTGATCGGCGAGGTGTCGGCGACGGTGCACGTGCGGACCGAGCTCGGGCACGCGGACGTGTTCGTGCGGCTCTGCGACGTCGACGGCGGCGGGGTTTCGCGGAACGTGACGGACGGGATCCTCCGGCTGCGCCCGGGTTTCCCGGCGGCGGACGCGGACGGGGTGGTGACGGCGGAGGTCGTCCTGGACCCGACGGCGTACCGCTTCCGCCGCGGCCACCGGCTGCGTGTCCAGGTGGCGGGCGGGGCGTTCCCGCGGTTCGCCCGCAACCACGGAACGGACGAGCCGGTGACCTCGGCGGTGGCTGGGAAGGCGAATCGCTTCGAGATCTTCCACGACTCGGGGCGGCCGTCGAAGGTGACGTTGCCGGTGTTCACCGGCTGAGCCGGCGGAGGGGGCCGGTCGGCCGGTGCGCTCAACCACCGACCAAACGCGCCCACGGCCGGCGCAACACCGGCCAAGCCGCACCGAAAACGGCAGCCGCCGTCCACACCGGCCAACCGGCCGCCACCCACAGTCCGAGTGCGCGCTGGGTACCCGACTCCCCCAGCTGCAGCCAAGCCGCGTTGGCGGCCAGGAGCAGCCAGCCGAGCTGGACCAGCCAGCCCACCGGGTAGCACGCGATCGCGGCCAGCGCGGTGGCACGCGGGCCCGCGTCGAGCAGGCGACGGCGCAGGGCCATCGGCGGGTGGGTCAGCCGCGCCGTCACGCGGCGGGTCTTCGGCACACCGAGGCGGGTGGCCGCCGCGGCGCCGGCGACGTGGTCGGCGGCGAACTCGGCGCTCCACGACCCGGCGACCGGCAGCGTCACCGCCGCCAGCAGCGAGCCGAGTGCGGTGAGCAGCATCAGGCCGAGCCCGCTGCCGACTTCGCCACCGGCGTACCCGGCGCCGTCGAGAACAGCGGCGAACCACACCGCCCCGACCGGGACCACGGCCGTCCAGACGAACAGGCCCGGCCAGTGCCGGACGACGAACGCCAGCGGGCTGGTCGCACCGGAGAGGAGGGTGTCGCCCTGCCGGCAGTGCGCGAGTTCGTGCCGCACGACGGCTTCGGCGGCCGCGCGGTCCCGCCGCCAGAGCACGACCAGCGGCGCGAAGACGGCGAGCCGGGGACGGCGTGGGCGGCGGAGGTAGGCGAAGGCGAGCAGGTCGGTGCGCCGGAGGTTGGCCCGGACCTCGACGGTGGGGAGCTGGGCTTTCGCGTACCCCGTGATGGCAGCGAGGGTCGGGGTCGGGAAACCGTCCAGCCGGTACCGGCGTTCGACGAGCCGCCCGCGGACGCCGGCCCCGGCCACGGTCACGACGGCGGCGAGCAGCACGAAGGCGGGCACGAGGTCGACCAGCCCGGCGACGCGGAGGAGGTCGCTGCCGGGGACGGTCGTGGCGGGGTTCGGCGTGGCGCCGAGGACGTCGAGGACGGTGTCCCGCCAGAACGGGAACTGGCGGGGCGCGGTCCAGCCGACCGCGGTGACGAACCAGAAGAGCAACCAAGGCGGGGCCGGCGAGGCGATCGTCACGGCTCCTCCGGGGGCGCCGCCGCCAGGAACGCCCGCGTCCCCGCGCCGTCGCTGATCAACGCGCGGACGATGCGGAACGTCAGCACCTCGCTCTCGATCGGGGGCAGCCCGGCCGCCGTCAGCTCCGCGCTGATCGCGTCGATCAACCGGCTCAGCTCCGGCAGCCGCAGCTCCTCGGGCGCCGGCTTCGCACGCCGGCGGTCCCACAGGTCCCCCAGGTTCTTCAGCAGCGACGAGACCGAGCTCAAGTTCCCGCCCAGCGCCGACCAGATCGCCGGGGCGGCCAGCGTCACCGCCGCCAGGACGTGCGGGAACACCACGATCGGCGCGGTCACGTCGAACCCGCCCGGGACGGAGTTCGCGCGGGCGAACAGCTCCCGCCGGGACGCTCCACCCGTCACGTACGCCGCCGTCAGCGCCGGGACCAGCTCCACCTCGTCGGGGGCCACCCCTTCCGCCAAGCGCACCGCCCAGCCGATGACCTCGTCGCTCACCCGCTCCGCCTTCCTACGCGAACGCCTCGTGGAACTCCACCGCGTACGGGCCGGGCACGAACCCGCCGCCGAGGCCCAGCTCGACCACGACCGTCTCCTCCGGGGCGACCGCGGACCGCACCTGGCCGAACAGGTCCGCCACCTTCGTCCCGCCGACGGAGAGCGTCAGCCGGAACAGCCCCGTCCGGGCGCGGTCCGCCCGGTTCGTCACGGTGATCTCGCCGGTGAAGAACCCGGTGCCGTCGTCGCCCACCCGGGCGCCGCTCAGCTCCCACTGCCGGTCACTCCCCCGCGCCGGGACGTCCACCAGGGACGGACCCGCGGGAACGAGCACCGGCTCGGCCGGCCGGCTCAGGTGGAGCCCGAACCCGAGCAGCGCGATGAGGGCGACCACCCCGAGCACGCGGAACCCCGCGCGGCGAACGACGCCCGGCACTCGATCCTCCACTGTGGACGGACACCCGGCCGGGCGCCCGACCAGGAGTCGTGCCCGCGGGCGAAGCCGTTACAAACCGGTCGTAACGTCTCCGCGGCCACCACCGACCTACGCCATGACACGCCGCCCAGGTCAGGATTTCCCTTGATCAGCAACCGAAAGATCATCGCCGCGGTGACCACCGGCCTGCTGCTCACCGCCGGCTGCGGCGGGGTCGAGCAGGTCGCGAGCCCGGCGCCGGTTCCGACGTCGGACACGCCGACGACCACGACCACACCGACGACGGACACCCCCACGACCACCGAGACCACCTCTTCGGAAACCACCACCACGGAGGAAGAAACGACGACCTCCGAAACCGAGGAAACCGAAGCAGCGCGCCGGAGCACCACCGGCTCCTACGACGTCACCCTCTCCGGCTCGGTCTCCGGTCACTCGTTCAGCCGGCCGGCCACGCTGCGGGTGGTCGACACGATCTCCTCGAGCGGCACCACGAACGACGTCAACCCGGTCGACGTGTGCCTGGTCTCCGGCAGCCCCGCCGGCCGGCCGCAGCCCGGCGCGATCCGGTTCGGCTCCAACACCGGCTGCCTGCCGGGTTCCGGGGCCGCGGACCTCGACCTGGCGAGCGTCGACACCGACGGCGACACGATCACCGTCGAGCCAGTGGAGAACATGGCCGCCACCGGCGGGAACCTCTTCACGTCGTCGTCGAGCATCGCGGCGTGCCCGTTCTTCCCGAAGTCGGGCCGGCTGCGGGTGACGATCGACGGCGGCGACGTCTCCGGCCGCATCGAAGTCACCGGCTACGGCGGCGCCTTCTGCGGCACCACAGTCTACGACGCGAAGATCTCCGGCTGAGCCTCAGCCGACCACGCGGTGGTGGCTGGTCACCCGGCCGTCGTCGTGCAGGACGTGCAGCAGCAGCGACGGCGGCCGCTCGTAGTCCAGCGGGCCGCCTTCGGCCCAGCCGCGGTCCGCGCCCGGCTCCACCGGCAGCAGCGACTGCGAAACCACGCCCGGCGCGATCCGCAGCGGCACGCCCGCGAACGTCGTCGACGCGCCGGTGTGCACGTGACCGGCCAGCAGCGCCACCACACGCGGGTGGCGGCGCAGCACCGCGGCCAGCCGCTCCTCCCCGGTCTGCCGGATGCCGTCCACCAGCGGGACGCCCACTTCGACCGGCGGGTGGTGGAACGCCACGAACGCCGGGCCGTCGCCGCCGGCCAGGGTTTCGTCCAGCCACGCCAGGGTCGAATCAGCCAGGAAACCCGCGCCGCTGCCGGGGATCGTCGAGTCGCACATCGCGAACAGCACGCCGCCGACCTCGCGCGCGAAGTCGATCGGCTCGGCCGAGGGCGGCTGGTTCAGCAGCCCGGTCCGGAACTCCGCCCGGTCGTCGTGGTTGCCCGGGCAGACCAGCACCGGCGCCGGGTGCTTCAGCAGCTCCGCGGCCCGCGCGTACTCCGCCGCCGCGCCGTGGTCGGCGATGTCGCCGGTGACGACCACCGCGTCGATCGGCCGGGCCAGCCCGCCCAGCCAGGCCATCACCGCCGCGACGCGGTCCTCGGCGCGCGGGCCTTCGTCCAGGTGCAGGTCGCTCAGGTGCGCGATGATCATCTTTCGTCCTTCCCCAGGTACGCCAGCGCTTTCACCCAGTTGCGCACGAGCACCGCGGACGCGGTCGGCAGGTCGCCCGCACGCAGCGCCGCGGCGATCCGGCGGTGCTCGCCGATGCTCTCCCCGGCGCGGCCGGCGCCGCCGAAGTAGCAGGATTCGTACCGCTTCAGCAGCGGCTTGGTCTGCCCGATCAGCCGCAGCAGGTGCGGGTTCGGGCACCGCGACAGCAGCAGCGCGTGCCACCGTTCGTCCACTTCGGACAGCTCGTCGCCGCGGTCCAGCGCCGCGGCCATCTCGTCGGCGACGGCGTCGAGCGCGTCCGGCAGCCCGGCCAGCTCCAGCGGTGACGTCCAGCGCAACGCGAGCGCTTCGAGCTCGGCCACCAGCGGGTAGAGCCGGCGTGCCTCGTCCGGGTCGAACGGCGGCACGAGGAACCCGCGCCCCGGCGCCGACACGAGCAGGCCGCGGTCGGCGAGCCCGATCAGCGCCTCCCGCAACGGCGTCCGGCTGACGCCCAGCTCCCGGGCCAGGTGCACCTCGTTGACGCGCGCGCCGGCGGCGAGCCGTCCGTCGAGCACGCGCGTGGTGATTTCGCCGATGAGGTCGCTGCGCAGCGGGGTACGGGCCACTTCCGCAGTATTGCATACAGAACGGGGCTACTGTATTCAGTTCACATGGTCTTCGACGTCGCCCGCGCCCGCCGTGAAACGCCCGGCTGCGCCGAAGTGGTCCACTTCAACAACGCCGGTTCCGCGCTCCCGCCGGCCATCGTGACCGACACGGTCGTCGCGTACCTGCGCCACGAAGCGCTGATCGGCGGGTACGAGGCGGCCGCCGAAGCGCAGGGCCGCCTCGACGCGGTGTACGCGTCGGCCGCCCGGCTGGTCGGCGGCGAGCCCGACGACATCGCGATCACCGACAACGCGACCCGCTCCTGGCAGGCCGTCTTCTACGCGTTGCCACTCGGGCGCGGCGACCGGATCCTCACCTCGCGTGCCGAGTACGCCAGCAACGCCATCGCGTTCCTGCAGGTGGCCCGGCGCACGGGCGCGGTCGTCGAGGTGGTCGGCGACGACGAGTCGGGGCAGCTGGACGTCGAGGAGCTGCGGCGGCGCGTCGACGGCGACGTCAAGCTGATCGCCGTCAGCCACGTGCCCACCCAGGGCGGCCTGGTCAACCCGGCCGAGGAGATCGGCGCGGTCGCCGAGGCGGCCGGCATCCCGTTCCTGCTCGACGCCTGCCAGTCGGCGGGCCAGGTCGACCTCGACGTCACCCGCCTCAGGTGCGACGCGCTGTCGGCGACCGGCCGCAAGTACCTGCGCGGCCCGCGCGGCACCGGCTTCCTGTACGTGCACCCGCGGCTGCGGGAGCGGCTGGAGCCGGCGATGCTGGACCTGCACTCGGCGACCTGGTCGGCGCCGGAGGAGTACGTCGTCGACCCGACCGCCAAGCGCTTCGAGGTGTGGGAGCGCGACTTCGCGGCGGTGTTCGGCCTCGGCGCGGCGATCGACTACGCGCTCGACTGGGGCCTGGCGGCCATCGAGGAACGGGTGGCGTCCCTGGCGGCGACGCTGCGCGCCCGGCTCACCGAAGCCGGCGCGCGCGTGCACGACGCCGGCGCGCGCAAGTGCGGTCTGGTCACCTTCAGCGTCGACGGCACGCCGGCCCCGGAGATCAAGGCGAGGCTGGCCGAGGCGAACATCAACACGTCGATCTCGTCGCGGACGTCGGCCCAGTTCGACTTCACCGCGCGCGGCCTGCCGGACATGGTCCGGGCGTCGGTGCACTACTACAACACCGAAGACGAGATCGACCTGCTGGTGCGGCGGATCGAGAAGCTCTAACGTCGCGGCCGCGCGTACGGGAGACCGGTCACCTTCGCCCGCGACGCCACGGCGAGTGCTTCGCCGAGGAGGCTCACGCCGATGGACAGCGTCATCGGCCGGGCCTGTTCGGGCATGCCGGCGCCGACCGCGAGGGCACCGAACCCGAAGTTGACGCCCGCCGCGACCACCCACACCGCGAACGTCCACAGCGTGTAGCGCAGCCACAGCACGCCGTCCCGTTCGAACAGCCGCGTGGTCACCGCGCGCGCCGCCCCGAAGCCGAGCCCGATCGCCGAACCCAGCGCGACCCACAGCGCGTCGGCGACGGTCAACTCGAGCTTCGTCAGGCTGTACGCGCCGATGGCGACGAGGATCACCGGCGCGCCGAACAGTTCCCGCGCCACCAGCGGCTCGCCCCGCAGACGCCGGATCACCAGGACCACGACCGCGGCCAGCACCACCGCGGCGATCAGCCATTCCCGCACGATCTCCCCCTTTGTAGCACAGACATGCTAAAAAGATTGATAGCACGACTGTGCTATAAAGGCAACGTGCCGAAGCTGGTCGACGCCGACACCCGCCGCCTCGAAATCGCCGACGCCGTGTTCCGGGTGATCCGCCGCGACGGTGTCGCCCAGGCGTCCCTGCGCGCGGTCGCCGCCGAAGCCGGGCTGGTGATCGGATCGGTGCGGCACTACTTCGCGGCACACGACGAGATGATCGTCTTCGCCCTGCGGACGCTGGCCGACCGCGTCACCGCCCGGATCGCCCGGCGCGCCGAGGAGATCTTCGAGGGGACGCCGGACCGGCTCGAAGCGACCGTCCGGCTGCTCGCGGAGCTGCTCCCCCACGACGAAACCCGGTCAGCCGAGGCGGAAGTGTGGCTCGCGTTCACGGTGGCCGCGCGCACCCGGCCGGAGCTGGCCGCCGAGGCGGACCGGGGGCACGAAGGCCCGCGCACGGTCGCGCTCCGGTGCCTCACCGAGGCGGCCGCGCTCGGCTCCCTGCGCCCCGGACTCGACCTCGCACTGGAGGCGGAACGGCTGGCCGCCCTGCTCGACGGGCTCATGCTCGGCGGCGTGACCCAGCCGGCCCGCCTGCCGCCGCGGCTCGCCGAAGACGTCCTGCGGCGGCACCTGGAATCCCTGCGGGCCTAAGCGAAGGCGTTGACACCGGTGAGTTCCGCCGACACCGTCCAGAGGCGCTCGGCCAGTGCGGGGTCGATCGCGTAGTCCTTGACTCCGACGCGGCCGCCATCGGCCGGCGCGGGCTCGGCGATGTCGCAGTCCTCGAGGTAGCCGCCGCCGAGCCCGTCGAGCTGCGGGGAGGTCGCCGCCCAGACCTGGGTCGCCGCGCCCTGTTCCGGGGTCTTGACCTCGCCCGTCACCTGACCGGACGCGTCCAGCATGCCCGCGGCCCGCAGCTCCTCGCGGTCGAGGTAGCGCACGAGGTCCGTCATGATCCGGCCCGGGTGCAGGGCGAACGCGCGAACGCCGCGGTCGCGCGCCAGCCGGTCGAGGTGCACGGCGAAGAGGACGTTCGCGGTCTTCGCCTGGCCGTAGGCGAGCCACTTGTCGTAGCCGGCCCGGAACTCGAGGTCGTCGAAGCGCACCGGGCCGAAGTGGTGACCGCGCGAGGACACCGAGACGACACGCGCGCCCGCGTCGAACGCCGGCCAGAGCCGGTTCACCAGGGCGAAGTGCCCGAGGTGGTTGGTCGCGAACTGCGCTTCCCAGCCCGGCCCGACCCGTGTCTCCGGCGATGCCATGATCCCGGCGCTGCCGATGAAGGTGTCGATGCCGCGCCCCGAGGCGAGGAACCGCGAAGCGAACGCGGCGACGCTGTCGAGGTCGGCGAGGTCGAGCTCGTCCACCTCGACGCTTTCGAAGCCCCGCAACGCTTCTTCGGCCGTCGCGCGCCGGCGGGCCGGGACGACGACGTGCGCACCCGCCGCCGTCAGCGCGCGGGTGGTCTCCAGGCCCAGGCCGGAGTAGCCGCCGGTGACGATCGCGGTCTTGCCGGTCAGGTCGAGCCCCGCCACGACCTCGGCCGCGGTGCTCCCGGCCCCGAACCCGGAGCCGATCTTGTGCTGTGCAGTGGTCATGTCCCGACGCTAGGTCCTGGAGTGGACTCCAGCGCAAGGTCAGTCCTTGAGCAGCTGCCGCGCGATCACGAGCTTCTGGATCTCGCTGGTGCCCTCGTAGATCCGGAACAGCCGCGCGTCGCGGTAGATCCGCTCGACCGTGACGCCGCGGACGTAGCCCATGCCGCCGTGCACCTGGACCGCGCGGTCGGCGACCCGGCCGAGCATCTCGGTGCAGAACAGCTTCGCCGAAGACGGCCCCAGCTTGCGGTCCTCGCCCGAGTCGTACTGCGCGGCGGCCTCGTGCACCATCGCGCGCCCGGCGGCGAGCTCGGCGTGCGACTCGGCCAGCAGCGCCTGGACGAGCTGGTACTCGCCGATCACCCGGCCGCCCTGACGAGCCGTCCGCGCGTACTCGACGGCTTCGGCCAGCGCGCGTTCCGCCATGCCGACGCACAGCGCCGCGATGTGCAGGCGGCCGCGGGCGAGCGAAGCCATCGCGATGCCGAAGCCCTTGCCCTCCTCGCCGATCAGGGCGTCGGCGGAGACCTCGACGTCGTCGAACACCACCTCCGACGTCCACGCGCCGGCCTGGCCCATCTTGGCGTCGTGCGGCCCGACCGTGACGCCGTCCGCGCCCGCGCACACCAGGAACGCGGAGATGCCCCGGCTACCGGTGCTTTCGAGGTCCGTGCGCGCGAACACGACGAAGACTTCGGCCAGCGGCGCGTTCGTGATGAACCGCTTGGTGCCGGAGAGCCGGTAGCGGTCGCCGTCGCGGACCGCTCGGCTGGTCAGCCCGCCCGGGTCGGAGCCGGCTTCGGCCTCGGTGAGCGCGAACGACGCGATCGCCTGGCCCGCGGCGAGCCGGGGCAGCCAGCGGGTGCGCTGGTCCGGCGTCCCGTAGCCGACGATCGCCTGGCCGGCGATGCCGTTGTTGGTGCCGAACAGCGACCGGAACGCGGGCGTCGTGTGGCCGAGCTCGATGGCGAGCCGGACGTCTTCGGCCATGCCGAGGCCGAGGCCGCCGTACTCCTCCGGCAGCGCCCAGCCGAACAGGCCCAGCTCGGCGGCCTTCTCCCGGATCTCCGCCGGGATCTCGTCGCGCTCGTCGATCTCCGCCTCGCGCGGCACGACCTCCTTGCGCACGAACTCCCGCACCGCACCGAGCACCTGCCCGAAAACGTCCGCGTCCATGCGTCGCACCGTACCCGGTAGCGTGCTTCGCGTGAGCACCTTCTTCGACGTCGCAGCAGAGCACCCGGACCGGCTCGCGGTGCTCGCGCCGGACGGCACGGCCGCGACCTTCGGCGAGCTGGCCGCGCGCGCGAACCGGCTGACGCACGCGCTGCGCCGCCTGGGTCTCGGCGCGGGCGACGGCGTCGTCGCGATCGTCCACAACGGACTTCCCTACTTCGAGCTGCTGTTCGCCACGCTGCAGGCCGGGATGTACTTCACCCCGGTCAACTACCGGTCCTCCCCCGCCGAAATCGCTTACGTGGTCGAGAACAGCGGCGCGCGGGTGGTCGTCGCCGACGCGGACATCGCGCGAACCTGCGACCTCGACGTGCCGAAGTTCGCCGTCGGCCCGGCCGAGGGCTGGGGCGACTACGCGTCGTGGGGCGAGGACGAGCCGTCGACCGCCCCGCAGCCGCGGACCGCGGGCCAGACGATGCTCTACACGTCGGGCACCACCGGGCGCCCCAAGGGCGTGCGGCGCGCGTTGAGCGGGAACCCGCCGTCGCTGCACCCGATCCACCGCGACCTGCTGGCGCTGTTCGGCGTCGAGCCCGGGCCGGGCGTGCACCTGGTGGCCTGCCCGCTTTACCACGCGGCGCCCGGTTCGTTCGCCGCCAACGCGATGCACCTCGGGCACAGCGCGGTGCTGATGGACCGCTTCGACGCCGAAGAAACCCTGCGGCTCATCGAAGAGCACCGCGTCACGGACACCCACCTCGTGCCGACGATGTTCCACCGGATGCTGCGGCTGCCCGAGGACGTCCGCGCGCGGTACGACACGTCGAGCCTGACCAGCGTCATCCACGGCGCGGCGCCCTGCCCGCGCGAGGTCAAGGCGCGGATGATCGGCTGGCTCGGCCCGGTGGTGCACGAGTACTACGGCGCGTCGGAAGGCCTGATCTGCGGCGTCACCGCGGCGGACTGGCTGGCCGCGCCGGGCACCGTCGGCCGGCCGCTGACCGGGGTGCGCCTGAAGGTCGTCGACGACGACGGCGCCGAGGTCGCGCCCGGCGAGCCGGGCACGATCTACTTCAGTTCGGCGCACACGGCGATCGACTACCTCGGCGACCCGGAGAAGACCGCGGCCGCGCGGTCCGGCGAGTTCATCACCGTCGGCGACTTCGGGTACCGCGACGCCGAAGGCCGCGTGTTCCTGCTCGACCGCCGGACCGACCTGATCCTGTCGGGCGGGGTCAACATCTACCCGGCCGAGATCGAGGCACGGCTGCTCTCACATCCGGACGTCGCCGACGTGGCGGTGATCGGCGAGCCGGACGACGAGTGGGGTCAGCGGGTCGTCGCCGTCGTCGAGCCGGTGCCGGGCGTCTCCGGGGACCTGGCCGCGCGGCTCGACGAGCACTGCCGGGCGGAGCTGGCCGGCTTCAAGACCCCGAAGCGGTTCGACTTCACCGATCGCCTGCCCCGCACCGAATCGGGCAAGATGATGCGGCGCACCCTGCGCTCATCGTGAGGAGAACCGCCCGATGCGCAAGACCTGCACGATCTTCGCCGCGAGCCTGCTGGCCGCGGTCCTGCTGCCCTCGACCGCTTCCGCGACACCCGGCAGCGGCGTCACCGGCACGATCCTGGCCCAGAAGACGATCGGCCACACCGACTACACGCTGCGGGAGATCACCGTCCAGCCGGGCGGCTACACCGGCTGGCACTTCCACGACGGCACGCTCTACGCCTACGTCAAGGCCGGGACGCTGACGCACAACCTCGCCGACTGCAGCCTCGACGGCGTCTTCACCACCGGGCGCGCGTTCACCGAAAAGCCCGACCAGGTGCACATCGGCCGCAACCTCGGGTCGACACCGCTGGTGCTCGAGGTCCTGTACGTGCTCCCGGCGGGCAGCCCGCTGTCGGAGGACGCGCCCGACCCGGGCTGCGGGTACTAGCTGCTGAACCAGCCCGCGGCGTCGAGCCGGTAGGCCGCCGGGCCGACGACCTTGCGCAGGTCGGCTTCGAGCGCGCCGATCCGCTCGGCGCCGACCGTGCGGGCCCAGTCCTGCCGGAGGTCGTCGAAGATCTCCGCGGACTTCGTGAGCGCGTCGATGCCGTGCGCGGTGAGCCGGACGACCTTGCGGCGCGCGTCGTCGGGGTCGTCGGCGCGTTCGGCGTACCCGAGCGCCTCGAGCCGCTCGACCGTCTTGCCGGCGGCCTGCTTGGACACGCCGAGGCGGCGCCCGATCTCCGACGCGGTCGCGCCCTGGACGCCGATCGCCTGCATCGCGAAGCCGTACGAAGGCCGGACGTCCGGGTGGCCGCGGCGCGCGAGCTCGGCGTGGAGGCGGTCGATGAGCGTGCGGAACCCTCCGAAGAGCAGGAAGGGCAGCTCGTAGCCGGGCGCGTCCGTCATGAGGCCTTGCCCATTTCGACAACCAGGTTTACGGTATCGACAACCACATTGTCGATCCTACGTCTGGAGACGTCTTGTTCCCCGATCACACCCCGGAGTCTGCACCCCCGGCCGCCCGCCCGGCGATGGCGGCCACCGCGAAGAAGTTCGGCCGCGTCCCGGCCGCCGTCGCGCGCCTGGCGACGTCGCCGGAGCTGCTGAACGGTTTCCTGAAGCTCAACGCGATCTTCGAGGCCACGACGTTGCCGGCGCTGGACCGCGAAGTGCTGGTCATGACGGTGGCGGCCCGCAACGGGTGTCACCTGTGCGTGGCGATGCACACGGCTGCCCTGCAGCGCATGTCCGCGGCGCCGGAGCTGGTGGCGGCGCTGCGGGCGCAGTCGGCGCTGCCTGCACCGCGCCTGGAGGCGTTGCGGCGCTTCGTGCTGACCGTGCTGGACACGACCGGCGACGTCCCACCGCCGGAGCTGGCGGCGTTCACCGATGCCGGGTACACGCCCCGGAACGCGCTGGAGGTGGTGCTGGGCATCGGCACGTACACGCTGTCGACGTTCGCGAACCGCCTGACGGCCGCGCCACTGGACGAAGCGTTCGCCGAGCACGAGTGGCACGCTACCGCGGTCTGACGGTGGTCCCGGTCGCATCGCCTTCGACGAGGGCCCGGTAGGCCTCGGCGACGACCGCCACCGGCGTCCCGCCGTCCCGGCCCATCGCCGCGAGGGTTTCGCTGATCCACCCGGGGCTGACGACGTTGATCCGCAGCCCACGCGGCAACTCGGCGGCGGCCGACCGGACGAACCCTTCGAGGCCGGAGTTGACGAGCGCGCCGAGGCCGCTGCCGGGGATCGGCTCGTCGAAGGTGCCTCCGGTGAGGGTGATCGAGCCACCGTCGGTCAGCCGGCCCGCCGCCCGCCGCGCCAGGGCGACCTGGCCGAGCAGCTTGCCGCGCAGGTCGTCGAGCACCTGGGTGTCGGTCAGTTCGGCCAGGGGCTTCAGGGGGACATTGGCGGCGCAGCACACGACGGCGTCGGCGGCCTCGGCGAACAGCGCGTCGAGCGAAGCCGGGTCATCGAGGTCGGCTTTGGCCGCTGTCGTCCGCGAGACGCGCAGGACGTCGTGGCGTGGTTCGAGGGCTTCGGTCACGGCTCGCCCGACGAGGCCGGTCGCGCCAAGCACGATGATCTTCACGCCGCCGACGCTAGCCGAGTTTTGCTTTGCGCGGCAACGGAAGCCGCCTTTTTGTCGGTGGTCGTCCGTAGAATTCCGGGTGTTCGGTCGGGGGCTGGATCGATGTCCTGGGAGGACATTTTGCGTGCACGGGGGAAGTACATCGCGGCCGCGGCGGCGACGCTGATGGGAACGGTGCTCGTCGCGGCGCCCGCTTCGGCGGTGTCGACGGCAGGGTGTCAGTGGACGTCCGCCGTTCTGCCGGTGCCCGGCGGCTACTCGCTGGAAGACCTGGGCGGCGGGGACGGCGCCGGCGCGGTCGCCGGGACGCTGCGGCCGGCGAAAGCCGGTGATCCGCTCGTGGGCGTGGTGTGGCGGGCGAATCGCGCGACGGTGCTCGGCACCGCCTTCGGGCAGAACACCGAGCTCTCGGACGTGAACGCGGCCGGCGTCGCGGTCGGGTCGTACGCCGACCCGCACGTCTTCGGCGTGCCGGACCTGCACCACGCGATCCGGTACACCGGCGGCCGGTTCGAGCGGCTGCCCGAGCCGCCGGGGTTCGCGAACACCACCGCGATGGCGATCAACACCCGCGGCGACATCATGGGCGCGGTCGGCGAAACCGCGAACAACGGGTTGTACCGCACGGTGCTGCGGCCGGCGGACGCACCCGGAACCGTGGAGGTCCTCCCCGCACCACGGGACTTCTTCCAGAGCCCCGGCGGTCTCGACGAGGACGGCACGGTCGCGGCGGGGATCCTCGGCGGGGCGCCGAGCGGTGGCTTCGAGGGCTACTTGTGGCCGCGGGGCGGTCCGGCCGTCCAGCTCGCTTCGCCGGTGCCGGCCGGCGATGTGGTGCCCACGGCGATCGCGGGCGGCCGGGTCGCGGGGTACGCCGGTGACGCCGGCGCTTTCCTCTGGCACCTCGACGGTTCCGTCGACCGGGCGCTGCCGGGGGTCCGGCACGTCTGGGCGATGAACCCGGCTGGGGACATCGCGGGCTCCGCCGACGACGGGTCGACGCTGTTCCTGCCGGCCGGCGGTGGCCCGGCGCAGACCCTTGTACCGGGCGGCACGGGCCAGGAAGGCTGGGTGCGCGACGTCGCCGGCAACGGAGACGTCGTCGGCACGGTGACGACACAGTCACCGGAGTACCGGCGGGACGTGGTGCGCTGGCACTGCGGGTGAACCCACGGCGCGCCCGCTGTTCCCGCGGCGGGCGCGCCGTCACCTGATCGAGTCACGCGCCCAGCAGCCGCCCGGCCCCGCTCCGATACTGGGGTCGTGGACGGGGACGCGGAGCTGGCGCGGGTCGCCGCCCTGCGCGCGCTCGACCTGCTCGACACCCCCAGCGAGGAGCGGTTCGACCGGATCACCCGGCTCGCGCAGCACACCTTCGGCGTGCCGATCGCACTCGTCTCGCTCGTGGAGCTCGACCGGCAGTGGTTCAAGTCGTGCGTCGGGCTGGACGAGCGGGAAAGCCCGCGCAGCGCGTCGTTCTGCGCCCGCGCCATCGAACGCGACGACCTGATGGAGATCCCGGACGCCCGGCTGGATCCGCGGTTCTCGGACAACCCGATGGTGACCGGGCCGCCGCACATCCGGTTCTACGCCGGGCAGCCGATCAGCGCGCCGTCCGGGCACAGCCTCGGGACGCTGTGCGTGATCGGCCGCGAGCCGCGGCACCTCACCGCGGCCGAGCGCGACCGGCTACGGGACCTCGCGCACTGGGTGGAGCTGGAGGTCGCGGTCGTCCAGGCGCGGCAGGAGGCGAACCGCGCCCGCGAAGTGCGCGAGGAGCTCGTTTCTTTGGTCAGCCACGAGCTGCGGACGCCACTGACGTCGATCCACGGTTCGCTGGAGCTGGTGGGCTCGGGCCGGTTCGGCGAGCTCGGCGAGCGCGCCGGGCGGCTGGTGGCGATCGCGGCGAAGAACACCGACCGGCTGATCCGGCTGTCCAACGACGTCCTCGACCTGACCCGCCTCCAGGGTGGTGGGCTGCGCCTCAAAGTGTCCGATGTGGACATGGCCGAGGTGCTGGAGAGCGCGGTGGACAGCGTCGAGGGCGCGGCGGAGCGGATGGGCGTGGCCATCTCGCGAACGGGCGCGGCGAGCCCGGTCCGCGGCGACGCCGACCGGCTGGTCCAGGTGTTCACGAACCTGCTCGCCAACGCGGCAGCGGTGGCCCCGGAGGGCACGGCGATCACGATCGCCGCCCGCGACGACCACGCGTGGGCCGAGGTGTCGGTCCTCGACCGGGGCCCAGGCGTGCCGGCGGCGGACCTGGAGCGGATCTTCGAGCCGTTCGCCCAGACGGGCGTGCCGACGGGCGGCGCCGGCCTCGGCTTGGCGATCACCCGCGGAATCGTGCAGGCACACGGCGGAACGGTCCGGGCGGCCGCCGCGAAGGGCGGCGGGAGCGCGTTCACGGTCCGGCTGCCGACGGCGGGCCCGGACACCGAACGCGCCTGGTGGTAGCCGGCCTGGGGACAACTCAGCCGTTTGTGGCGGGCCTGGGGACAACTCGGGCTCGCCCCGCCGAAACTGTCGGTGGCCGTGGGTAGCGTTGAAACCGGGGGCCCCCGGGCGGCCTGGGGACAACTCGGCCGGGCGCGGCGGGCCTGGGGACAACTCAAGCTCGCGCCGCCGGAACTGTCGGTGCCCACCGGTAACGTTGAAACCGGGGGTCCCCCACCAGGCTCAGCCGTCCCAGCGCAGCAATCCGGCCAGCCGCGCCCCGATCCCCAGCGGGTCGAACGGCTTGGCCAGCACCCCCAACGCCCCCAGCTCCGCCAACCCGGACGTGTCCACCGCCGCGGTCAAGAACACCACCGGCAACCCCGCGTGCGCCGCCCGCAGCTCTCGTAACGTCCGGCGCCCGTCGAACCCCGGCATCTCCAAGTCCAGCACCACCGCGTCCACTCCCCCGGCGTCGCAGCGGCGCACCGCCGCCGCCCCGCCGGCCACCGTCTCCACCAGCCAGCCCGGGCAGGCCGAAAGCGCCAGGCTCAGGATCTCCCGCACGTCCGGGTCGTCGTCGACCACCAGGACCGTGCGCGTCACCGGACGCCTCGATCCACCCGGTACCCGACCCCGCGCACCGTCGCGATGAAGCCCGGCGCGCCCGCCGCCGCCAGCTTGCGGCGCAGGTTGGACACGTGCACGTCCACCGCGTGGTCGTCGGCCAGCCAGCTCTCGCCCCACGCCCGGCGGCGCAGCGCGTCGCGGCCGCTGACCGCGCGGACGTTCTCCGTCAGCGCGGACAGCAGCTCGAACTCGATCCGGGTCAGCTCGACGTGCTCCCCCGAAACCGTGACGTCCCGGGCCTCGACGTCGACGCGGACCGGCCCGATCACCCGTCCGGAATCCGGAACACCGAGCGCGCGCGGCCGCCGCAGCATCGCCTGGATCCGCGCCACCAGCTCGCGCGGCGAGAACGGCTTCGTCAGGTAGTCGTCGGCGCCGCTGGCCAGCCCGACCAGCTTGTCGACCTCGTCGGACTTCGCGGTCAGCATGACGACGTACGCCTGGGAAAACCCGCGCAGCCGGCGGCACACCTCGAGGCCGTCCGGGCCGGGGATGTTCAGGTCGAGCACGACCACGTCCGGGTCCCACGCCCGCAGCTCGGCCAGCGCGCCGTCGCCGTCGGCCGCGGTGCGCACGTCGAAGCAGGCGTCGTCCAGCGCGAGCTCGACGACCTCCCGGATGCTGTCGGTGTCCTCCACCACCAGAACCTTCGCCATGATCGCGATTGTGACGGCCCGGCGGCGGGACAGCAGCTTCACCACAGCGCCCGCTTCGCCGCGACGAGCAGGCACACCCCGGCGAACACGATCACCGCGACGCGCACCCCGCCGTACTGGCCGAGCAGCGCCACTCGCCCGATCCACGGCACGTGCCCGACGACCACGGGCACCGCGGCCGACGTGATCCGCAGGCGCTGCGGGTCGGCGGCCGCGTTGTTGTCGCCCTTCGTCCGCACCAGCGGCTCCGCCGCCGACCGATCGATTTCGACGACGCGGTGGGCGTACCGCTCCCCCGGCGCGTCCGGCCGGGGCAGCACGACGACGTCGCCGACGTCCACCGATCGGGTGTCCACCTGACGGGTGATGAGCAGGTCGCCGGGCGCGAAGCCCGGTTCCATGCTCGGCGACAGCACCGGCGCGAAGCCGATCCGGAGCACGAACACGGCGACCGCGCCCGCGACGGCGAGCACCGCGACCGCGCCGAGCAACACTCCCGGAAGACGGCGCGGCGCCCGGGTGGCGGCGGTGGTGGTCACGGTGGCTCCTAAGCGTTCGAGGTGGTGGCGGCGCGGATCTGCGCGCGGGAAACGGAGACGGAGACGGACGCGGTGGCCAGGCCGAGCAGGCCGTTCGGGGTGAGCCGCAGGCTCAGCTGCTCACCGACCGCGAGCGCGCGGGTGACGGCGGCCGAGCCGGCCGTCGAGTCGGTGAGCGTGACGACGCTGCCCGGGCAGGTGCCACCGGACCAGGCGCCGCCGACGCAGGCGTCCAGCCGGACCGTCGCCAGGGTGGCGCTCACCTGGTAGGTCTCGCCCGTCAGCGCGACGGTGCCGTTGTTGCGCACCGACGCGTAGCGCGGCGCGGTGTCGAGCAGCCCCCACGAGACCGTGAGCGCCTTGCCGGTCTGGACCGCGCCCGTGCTGTCGGCCAGCACGGCCGACCACGTCACGGTGGTCGCGCGAGCCGCCGCCGAAGCGGTGGCGAGGCCGGCCGCGTCCGCCGTGGCGGGGACGGCGGCCAGTGCGGCGGCCGCCGTCAGCCCGGCGGCCCAGGACCGGCGCCCCACCTCAGGAGCCGGTGGTCGTGGCCGAGCGCTGCGTCTCGGCGAAGGTGTAGGTCAGGTTCGCGGTCAGGCCCTGGATCGTCGCGGTGGGCAGGGTGCCGTTGACCGTGGTCTCGGTCTGGTCCGGCAGCTGCACCGAGACCTGCAGGTGCGCGACGGACCCCGCGGTGACCGCGCCGGCGATCAGCGACTGCGCGCTGCCCAGGCCGCTCAGCGCGGTCGCCGGGAGCAGCGTCGACGCCGTGCCGCCGCACGCGCCGGTCGCGGTGTTCCAGGTGCCCGGGCACTGCTTGACAGTGACCCGCAGGGCCTTGGTCGAAGCGCCGTCGGTGACGAGCGCGCTCGAGCCGGTGGCGGCGACCTGCATGGTCAGCGCCTGGGCGTCGAGGCTGCCACCGCTGGTCAGGTCGACGTAGCGGTTGACGGTGTCACCGGGGGCGAGGTTGGCGATCGACTGGTCGAACCCGGCGCCGTTGGCGGCCAGGGTGAGCTTGAGGGTGCCGCTGCTGATCGTCTCGGGCGTCACGTTCGCGGCGGTCGCCGAGAGCGTCGCCCAGACGCCGGCGCCCATCGCGACGAGCACGGACCCGCCGATGACGGCGAGGGCGACGGGACGGCGGGCGGAGCGGCGGCGGGCGTGGTCGGCCATGGGGGTCCTTGTCCTGGGAGGCACCACCCGGTGTGGCGCGCTGGAACCAGGTTGCGGCCCGGACCTCCGGCGTCCCTCCGCCGTTCCTCAAGATCGCCTCAAGAAACTTTCCCGGCCCGTGTCCGGTCCGCCCCCGCCGCTCCGACCCCTCGGTGTACGCACCACCGAGAAGGAGTCGAAATGGACAAGCCGGCCGGACGGCGGGAGTGGCTGGGGCTGATCGTGCTCGTGCTGCCCACCCTGCTCGTCGCGATGGACATGACCTCGCTGTTCCTCGCGTTGCCGCAGCTCAGCGCCGATCTCGGGGCCACCGCCACCGAGCAGCTGTGGATCACCGACAGCTACGGCTTCGTCGTCGCCGGGTTCGTGATCACCATGGGCACCCTCGGCGACCGGATCGGCCGGCGCCGGCTGCTGCTCGCCGGTGGCGGCGCCTTCGCGGTCCTGTCCGTCTTCGCCGCCTTCGCCACCAGCCCGGTGATGCTCATCGTCGTCCGCGGGGCGCTCGGGGTCGCCGGGGCGACGCTGATGCCGTCGACGCTCGCCCTGATCACGAACGTGTTCCGCGACGAGAAGCAGCGCGGGAAGGCGATCTCGATCTGGGCGACGTGCCAGTTCGCGGGCGGCTCGGCCGGTCCGGTGCTCGCCGGGTTCCTGCTGCAACACTTCGCGTGGGGCTCGGTGTTCCTGGTCGCCGTGCCGGCGATGGGCGTGCTGCTGGTCGCCGGCCCGTTCCTGCTGCCGGAGTTCCGCGCGCCCGCGTCCGGCCGGCTCGACTTCGCCGGCGTCGGCCTCTCGCTGGCGGCCGTGCTGCTGATCGTGTTCGGCCTGAAGCAGCTGGCGGCCGGCGAGCTCGCGGTGCCGCTCGCGGCGCTGGTCGCGGGGACGGCGCTGGGCGTCGTGTTCGCACGGCGGCAGCTGCGGACGTCGTCGCTGCTGGATCTGCGGCTGTTCCGGAACCGGCCGTTCACGGCGGTGCTGGTCGCGCTGGTGTTCGCCGGGGTCGCGATGGCGGGCGTCGGGCTGCTGGTGACGCAGTACCTGCAGAGCGTCCTGGGCTACTCGCCGCTGGTGTCGGCGCTGCTGTTCGCGCCGATGGGCCTGGGTGTCGCGGCGGGCACGATGACGGCGCCTTCGCTGACCCGCTGGATGCCCCCGGCAACGGCCATCGCGGGCGGCCTGGTGGTCTCGTCTCTGGGTGGGGTCCTGCTGGCCGTCACCGACGGTCTGCCGCTGGTGATGTCGGGGATCACGGTGCTGACGCTGGGCACGGGCCCGCTGTTCGCGCTGGGCATCGGCCTGGTGGTGGGCGCGGTCCCGCCGGAGCGCGCGGGCTCGGCGGCCTCGATGGCGGACACGGGCAACTACCTGGGCGGCTCACTGGGCCTGGCCCTGATCGGCCTGACGGCGACGGCGGTCTACCACGCGGTGTTCCCGGCCGGCACGACGCTGGCGGTGGACGTGACGCGCCCGGAGCTGGCTTCGCAGGCCCGGGAAGCGTTCACGAGCGCGTTGAACGTGACGGGGGTCATTGCGGCGGTGCTGTTCGCGGGCCTGGCCCTGCTGGTCCGCTCGATGCGCCCGGCGCCGGTCCGCGAGCCGGTCGGGGTGTGACGGTCAGCAGCGGTAGAGCCGGTCGTGCAGCGCGCGGTCGTCGCCCCGGTACCACTCGGCGAACGTCATGGCCCGGCCGTCCGCCGAGGTGATCGGGACGATCCGGTCCGCGGTGGCCCGCATGTCGAACCACAGGGTTCCGGCGTACGGGCCGCTGACGGCCAGCCACGTCCGGCTGATGCCGTCCGTGGCCAGGAACAGGGCGCCGACGGTTTCCAGGGCGTGCACGGCTTCGCACTCGCCATCCCAGGCCTGCCACGCCGTAGGCGCCTCGTCCCGGGACGGCTCTCGCGCGTCCAGGTCCGCCCACGCGAGGCGGATCGCGTCGCGGTCGCGGAACGGCTCGGCCAGCCGCGCGAGGTCGGTCCGGTCGTCGCCGGCCCAGCTCCAGCCATCCGGGCCGCGGACCAGCCGGGGCGTCTTGACATCGCCACCGGCACTGACGGTGCGCAGGAAGTCCCGGTAGTCACCGGGGAACACGACACCGAACTGCCGCTCGGCGGCTTCGATCTCGGCCGCCGTGAGCGGGGGTGCCTCCACGAGCCGCCTCCGGTGCCGCGTCTTCGATCGGTGGGCGCAGCAGGGTTCGAACCTGCGACCGCTCGGGTGTAAGCCGAGTGCTCTTCCGCTGAGCTATGCGCCCGACGGCGGCGGCCCCGCGAGGGGCCGCCGCCGGGGAAACTCAGGCCAGTTCGGCCACGGCCTTCTTCCAGGCCTGCTGGTCGCGGGCCTCGCCCGGGGCGTTGACCTCGGCGAACCGGACCACGCCGGCGGTGTCGATCAGGAAGGTGCCGCGCACGGCCAGGCCCGCCTGCTCGTTGAACACGCCGTACGCGCGAGCCACCTCGCCGTGCGGCCAGAAGTCCGACAGCAGCGGGAACTGGTAGCCCTCCTTCTCGGCCCACGCCTTGAGCGAGAACGGCGTGTCGACCGAGACGCCCAGGACCTGGACGCCCTTGTTGTCGTAGTCGGCGAACTCGTCGCGGAGCTGGCAGAGCTCGCCGGTGCAGATGCCGCTGAACGCGAACGGGTAGAAGACCACCAGCACCGGCTTGTCACCCCGGAAGGAGGACAGCTGCACCGGCTGCTTGTTGTAGTCGTTGAGCGTGAAGTCAGGGGCCTCAGAACCGACCTCGACGGTCATACCGCGTTTCCTCTCCCGTACGGACACGTGCCTGCGACGACAACCCTATCGTGTCTGCCGGGCGGGGCCGGTTCAGCGCTGCTTGGACTTCGACTTGGGGGACACCAGCCGGGTGCCGATCCAGTTCGGGCCGACGCTCATGTTGGCGGTCTGGGCCAGCCCGACGACTGGCACGGCTTCGGCGATCTCGCTCGGCTCGACGTGCCCGGGCTGTCCCGTCTTCGGGGTGAGCACCCAGATCACGCCGGTCTCTTCCAGGGGGCCCCTGGCGTCGATGAGCGCGTCGCCCAGGTCGCCGTCGTCCTGGCGCCACCACAGCAGCACCACGTCGATGACCTCGTCGGCGTCCTCGTCGAGGATTTCCCCGCCGATCTGCTCCTCGATCGCCGCGCGGACGTCGTCGTCGACGTCCTCGTCCCAGCCGATCTCCTGGACCACCATCTCGGGCTTGATGCCGAGCCTCTCGGCGACGCTGCTCTGATCAGCGTCTCCCGCGGCGACCACTGCTTTCACTCCTCCAACTACGACGGAGCGTGGCGTCCGACCCCCTTGGCGAGGGTACGGCTGCGCCACACTCGGCGACCCGGTTGCCGATAGCGAACACTGGTAGGGCTCCGCGCGCAACCGTCCACACCGGATCTTTGACAACTCGTGTCGCAGGATACGGCCCGCGACACCCCCGCCGCGACGGCGTTTCGGGTGCCTCGGGCGACCGGTCTGCCACCCCATCGGGGGGCGTCCCCTAGGGTGGGGGAGAAGAAAACGCGCGCGCGATACACCGCGCGCCGGGAGTGGCTCGACCGGGTCGGCCGATGTTACCGCCAAGTAGCGGTGCGGAAGCCGGGACGGAAGACGACGATGGAGAGTCGTACACCCCCAGGTACGAGCACCACCGGCTACAACTTTTCGCAAGGAGACCCCTTGGCCCCGCAGAACGACGGCGCCTCCGGCAAGGAGACCCCGGCACGCGTACGCGTCATCCGTGACGGATTGGCGGCGCACCTGCCCGACATCGACCCGGAGGAGACCGCCGAGTGGCTGGACTCCTTCGACGAGGCGCTGGCCAGGGGAGGTCAGCAGCGGGCGCGCTACCTGATGCTGCGCATCCTGGAGCGCGCCCGTGAACGCAACGTCGGCGTGCCCGCCCTGACCTCGACGGACTACGTCAACACGATCCCCACCGAGAACGAACCGTGGTTCCCCGGCGACGAGGAGATCGAGCGTCGCTACCGCGCCTACATCCGGTGGAACGCGGCGATCATGGTGCACCGGGCACAGCGCCCGGGTGTCGGCGTCGGCGGTCACATCTCGACCTACGCGTCCTCGGCCGCGCTCTACGAAGTGGGCTTCAACCACTTCTTCCGCGGCAAGGACCACTCCGGCGGCGGCGACCAGATCTACATCCAGGGCCACGCCTCCCCCGGCGTCTACGCCCGCGCGTTCCTCGAGGGCCGGCTGAGCGAGTCGCAGCTCGACGGCTTCCGCCAGGAGTACAGCCACGCCGGCGAGGGCGGCGGCCTGCCGTCGTACCCGCACCCGCGGCTGATGCCGGAGTTCTGGGAGAACCCGACGGTGTCGATGGGCCTCGGCCCGATGAACGCCATCTACCAGGCGCGGTTCAACCGCTACCTGCGCGACCGCGGCATCAAGGACACCGACGACCAGCACGTCTGGGCGTTCCTCGGCGACGGCGAGATGGACGAGGCCGAGTCCCGCGGCCTGGTGCACGTCGCGGCCGGTGAGGGCCTCGACAACCTGACCTTCGTGATCAACTGCAACCTGCAGCGGCTCGACGGCCCGGTGCGCGGCAACGGCAAGATCATCCAGGAGCTGGAGTCGTACTTCCGCGGCGCCGGCTGGAACGTCATCAAGGTCATCTGGGGCCGCGAGTGGGACTCGCTGCTGCACGCCGACCGCGACGGCGCCCTGGTCAACCTGATGAACGTGACGCCGGACGGCGACTACCAGACGTACAAGGCCAACGACGGCGCCTTCGTCCGCGAGCACTTCTTCGGCCGCGACCCGCGGACGAAGGACCTGGTCAAGGACCTCTCCGACGCCGACATCTGGAACCTCAAGCGCGGCGGCCACGACTACCGCAAGGTGTACGCGGCGTACAAGTCGGCGCTGGAGCACCACGGCCAGCCGACGGTGATCCTGGCCCACACGATCAAGGGCTACGGCCTGGGCCCGGCGTTCGAGGGCCGCAACGCCACGCACCAGATGAAGAAGCTCACCCTCGACGACCTCAAGCTGTTCCGCGACTCGCAGCGGATCCCGATCAGCGACGAGGAGCTCGAGCGCGACCCGAAGCTGCCGCCGTACTACCACCCGGGCGCGAACTCCCCCGAGATCGAGTACATGGTCGGCCGCCGCAAGGCGCTGGGCGGCTTCCTGCCGGAGCGGCGCCCGAAGGCGTCCAAGGCCCTGGTGCTGCCCGGCGACAAGGTCTACGAGGGCATCCGGAAGGGCTCGGGCAAGCAGGAGGTCGCCACGACGATGGCGTTCGTCCGGCTGGTCCGGGAGCTCGCGAAGGACTCCGAGATCGGCAAGCGCGTCGTCCCGATCATCCCGGACGAGGCCCGCACCTTCGGCCTCGACTCGATGTTCCCGACGGCCAAGATCTACAACCCGCACGGCCAGACGTACACGTCGGTCGACGCGAGCCTGATGCTGGCCTACAAGGAGTCCGAGAAGGGCCAGCTGCTGCACGAGGGCATCAACGAGGCGGGCTCGACCGCGTCGTTCACGGCCGTCGGCACGTCGTACGCGACGCACGGCGAGCCGATGATCCCGATCTACATCTTCTACTCGATGTTCGGGTTCCAGCGCACCGGCGACGGCCTGTACGCGGCCGCCGACCAGATGGCCCGCGGGTTCGTCCTCGGCGCCACCGCCGGGCGCACCACGCTGACCGGTGAGGGCCTGCAGCACGCCGACGGGCATTCGCTGCTGCTGGCGGCGACCAACCCGGCCGCGGTGGCCTATGACCCGGCGTGGTCGTTCGAGATCGCGCACATCGTCAAGGACGGCCTGCGCCGGATGTACGGCGACACGGGCCCGGACGGCAACGGCGAGAACGTCTTCTACTACATGACGATCTACAACGAGCCGTACCAGCAGCCCGCCGAGCCGGAGAACCTCGACGTCGACGGCCTGCTGAAGGGTCTGTACAAGTACGCGGACGCGCCCTCGGGCGACGGTCCGGAGGTGCAGATCCTGGTCTCGGGCGTCACGATGCCGGACGCGCTCAAGGCGCAGAAGCTGCTGGCCGAGGAGTGGGGCGTGCGGGCCGCGGTGTGGTCGGCGACGTCGTGGACCGAGCTGCGGCGCGAGGCCGTCGAGATCGACCACGACAACCTGCTCTACCCGGGCAGCGAGCCGCGGGTGCCGTTCGTGACCGAGAAGCTGCAGGGCGCGAACGGGCCGGTCGTGGCGGTGTCGGACTGGATGCGCGCGGTGCCGGACCTGATCCGCCCGTACGTCCCGACCGACATGCTGACGCTGGGCACCGACGGGTTCGGCTTCTCCGACACCCGGCCGGCGGCGCGGCGGAAGTTCCTGGTCGACGCCGAGTCGATCACCGTCGGGGCGCTGTCGATCCTCGCCAAGCGCGGCGAGGTCGAGCAGGCGAAGGTGCTCGAGGCGGCCACGAAGTACCGGCTCGACGACATCGCGGCCGCCGGGCCGCAGACGTCGGATTCCGGTAGCGCGTGATCTGATGCTACAAAGGGACCCGGCAGACATCCGATGTCTGCCGGGTCCCGCTCACCGTGTTGGTCTCTGGGAGTTGATGAAGGTGACGAAGCGCCGACTGCCCAAGCCGGACGAGCTGAAGCAGATCCTGCGGCCGAAGCCGATCGTGCTGAACCCGACCGACCGGCGGCTGGCGAACGCGCACACCATCGCCGACCTGCGGACGATCGCCCGCAAGCGGACTCCCCGGGCCGCGTTCGACTACACCGACGGCGCCGCCGAGCTCGAAGACAGCCTGCGCCGCGCCCGGCAGGCCTACCGGCGGATCGAGTTCCACCCGAACGTCCTGCGCGGGGTGTCCGATGTGGACACCACCCGCGAGATCCTCGGCAAGACCTCGGCGCTGCCGTTCGCCTTCGCCCCCACCGGGTTCACGCGGATGATGCAGCACGAGGGCGAGAGCGCCGTCGCGCGCGTCGCCGAGCGCAACGGCATCCCGGTGGGCCTCTCGACGATGGCGACGACGTCGATCGAGGACCTGGCGGCGGCCGCGCCCGGCGCCCGCAAGTGGTTCCAGCTCTACGTCTGGCGCGACCACGGCGCGGGTGAAGATCTGATGAATCGGGCGTGGGAGCACGGCTACGACACGCTCATGCTGACCGTGGACACCCCGGTCGGCGGCGCCCGCCTGCGGGACGTCCGCAACGGCCTGACCATCCCGCCGGCGCTGACGCTCAAGACGTTCCTCGACGGCGCGACGCACCCGGCGTGGTGGTTCAACCTGCTCACCACCGAGCCGCTGAACTTCGCCTCGCTCAACCACTTCGGCGGCACGGTCGCCGAGCTGCTCAACAAGCTCTTCGACCCGACGCTCAACTTCGACGACCTCGACTGGGTGCGCCGCACCTGGCCCGGGAAGCTCGTGGTGAAGGGCGTCCAGAACGTCGACGACGCCCGTGACGTCGTCAAGCACGGCGCCGACGCGGTGCTGATCTCGAACCACGGCGGACGCCAGCTCGACCGTGCCCCGACGCCGCTGGAGCTGCTCCCGGCGGTGCTGGACGAGCTCCAGGGCGGCGCCGAGGTCTGGATCGACACGGGCATCCTCTCGGGCGGCGACATCGTGGCGGCCATCGCCCGCGGCGCCGACGCCGTGCTGGTCGGCCGCGCGTTCCTCTACGGCCTGATGGCCGGCGGCGAACGCGGCGTGCAGCGCTGCGTCGACATCCTGCGCACCGAGCTGGTCCGGACGATGCAGCTGCTCGGCGTCCGGACCCTCAAGGACCTCACGCCCTCACACACGACTCTGCGTTAGACCTGCGCCTGGCCGCCGTCGACGAAGAACTCGACGCCGTTGACGAAGCTCGCCTCGTCGGTGGCCAGGAACAGCGCGGCGGCGGCGATCTCCGACGGGTCGCCGAGGCGGCCCAGCGGGACCTGGGCCGCCATCCCGTCCACGAGCTGCTGCTGCGCGTCCGGCTCGGCCAGGCCGAGCAGGCCCGGCGTGAGCGTCGGGCCCGGGCTCAGCACGTTCACGCGGATGCCCTTGCCCTGCAGGTCCAGTGACCACGTGCGGGCGAAGTTGCGCACCGCGGCCTTCGTCGCCGCGTAGACGCTCATGCCCGGCGCCACCCGCGTCGACGTCGTCGAGCCGGTGAGGATGATCGACGCCTTCTCGTTCAGCAGCGGCAACGCCTTCTGCACGGTGAACAGCACGCCCTTGACGTTCGTGCCGAAGGTCGTGTCGAACTGCTCCTCGGTGATCTCGCCGAGCGGCGCCGAAACGCCGCCGCCGGAGTTGGCCACCACGACGTCCAGGCCGCGGCCGCGCTCGGCGATCACACGGTAGACCTCGTCGAGGTCGGCCGGGTTCGCCGAATCGGCGCGGATCGCCTGCACGCTCCCGCCGATCTCGGCGACGGCGTCGTCGAGGACCTCCTTGCGCCGTCCGGTGATCACGACGTGCGCGCCTTCCGCGGCGAACCGCTTCGCGATCCCCAGCCCGATGCCGGTTCCGCCGCCGGTCACCAAGGCCGTCTTGTGCTCCAGGTTCATCTCGCCCTCCGAGTTCTTGACTATCTCGTCCAGAACGTACGCAGTTATGGACGAGATAGTCAAGAACGGATAGCCTGGTCCCATGGCGAGACCCCGGAGCTTCGACGAGCGTGCGGTGCTGCGCACGGCCCGGGACCAGTTCTGGTCGACCGGCTACGCGGGCACGAAGATCGACGACATCGCGGCGGCCACCGGCCTGGGCAAGGGCAGCCTGTACGGCGCCTTCGGCGACAAGCACGCGCTGTACGTGCGCGTCTTCGACGACTACTGCACCGAAGCCACCGAGGCAACGCGTCGCGCGTTGGAAGGCCCCGACGAGAGCGCCTACCAGCGGCTTCGCGACCACGTTATCGCGATCGCCGAGGACACCGCCGCCGACACGGACCGGCGCGGGTGTCTCATCGCGAAGACGACGGCCGAGTGCGCGCAGCACGACGAAGCGATCGCCGCCCGCTCCCAGCGGGCGTTCCGCGACCTGCACGACCAGCTGACCGGCTGCATCGCGGCGGCCCAGCGCGCGGGCGACGTCGCCGGCGGCCACGACCCGGCCGCCCTGGCGAACCTGCTGCTGGCGGTCAACCGCGGCATCGAAGCGCTGGGCAAGGGCGGCTCGAGCCCGGCCGAGCTGCACGCGATCGCCGAAACGGCCCTCGCCGTGCTGCCGGTCAACGCCTGACCCGTTGAGCCAAGTGGTCTCAACTTCTTGACGGACCGACTGGTTTGTGACGAAGATCTCGGGCACTCGCCGAAAGGCCGTTTTCGCATCGTGGAAAACGGAGGTCGCCCGTGCCCATGTTCGTGCAGAATCTGACCCCCCTCGGTTCGCTGAGCCTGTCGGCGCTCGTCGCCGTGCTGCCGCTCGCCACCGTTCTCGTGCTCCTCGGCGCCGTCCGGATGAGGGCGCACCACGCCGCCCTGATCGGGCTGCTCGTCGCGCTGGTCGTCGGCATCGCCGCCTACGGCATGCCGATCGTCCAGGCCGTCTCCGGGGCGCTGCAGGGTGCCGCGTTCGGGCTGTGGCCGATCATGTGGATCGTCGTCAACGCGCTGTGGGTCTACCGGCTCACCGTGCGGACCGGGCACTTCGACGTCCTGCGCCGCTCGTTCGGCCGGATCTCCGACGACCCGCGCATCCAGGCGCTCATCATCGCCTTCTGCTTCGGCGCGCTGATGGAGGCGCTGGCCGGGTTCGGCGCACCGGTCGCGATCAGCGCCGTGATGCTGGTGGCCGTCGGGTTCCACCCGGTGAAGGCCGCGATCGTCGCGCTGGTGGCGAACACCGCGCCGGTCGCCTTCGGCGCGATGGGCACGCCGGTCGTCACCCTCGCCCAGGTCACCGGCCTGCCGCTGCAGGAGGTGTCCTCGATCGTCGGCCGCCAGACGCCGTTGCTCGCGTTGGTGGTGCCGCTGCTGCTGGTGATCATCGTCGACGGCAAGCGCGGCCTGCGCGACACCTGGCTGCCGGCCCTGGTCTGCGGCGTCGCGTTCGGGCTCGTGCAGTTCCTGGCGTCGAACTTCGTCTCGCCGCAGCTGGCCGACATCGGCGCCGCGCTGGCCGGCGCGGCCGCTTTGGTCGCGCTGCCCCAGACCCGCCGCGCGGTGCCGGAATCGGTCCGGATCGGCATGGGCGGGACGGCGACCGAGGAAACCCCGAAGGAGGACTCGCGCAACGACGTCGTGAAGGCCTACCTGCCGTACCTGCTGATCATCGTGATCTTCTCCCTCGCCGTGCTGCCGCCGATCAAGAAGCTGCTGGACAAGGCGACGTGGAAGTTCCACTGGCCGGGCCTGGACGTCGCCGGGCCGAACGGCAAACCGGTGTCCGGCAACACGTTCTCGCTGCCGTTCCTCAACACCGGCGGCACGCTGGTGCTGCTGGCCGGGATCATCACGGCCGCGATCCTGGCGGTGTCGGCGAGCGGCACGGTGCAGGAGTGGCTGGCGACGGTCAAGGAGCTGCGGTTCGCGATCCTGACCGTGACCGGGGTGCTCGCGCTGGCCTACGTGATGAACCTGTCCGGCCAGACGACCACGATCGGCACGTTCATCGCGGCGGCCGGCGCCGGGCTGGCGTTCCTGTCGCCGGTGCTGGGCTGGTTCGGCGTCGCGGTCTCGGGCTCCGACACGTCGGCGAACGCGCTCTTCGGCGCGTTGCAGGTGACGGCGGCGAACAAGACCGGCCTGCCCGCGGACCTGCTGGCCGCCGCGAACAGCTCCGGCGGTGTCCTCGGCAAGATGGTCTCCCCGCAGAACCTGACGATCGCCTGCGTCGCGGCGAACCTGCCCGGGGAAGAGGGCAAGCTGCTGCGGAAGGTGCTGCCGTGGAGCCTGGGGCTGCTGCTGGTGATGTGCCTGATCGTGCTCGGGCAGAGCACGCCGGTGCTCAGCTGGATGCTGCCATGACCCTTTGCCCGACCCGCTTGGCGGAGCGGTTCCAGCTCCACCAGCCGTGCACGACGAGCCCGGCGAAGACGATGTAGATGGCGGCGGAGAAGTACAGCCCGGACGAGATCTGCAGCGGCACGCCGATCGCGTCGACGACCAGCCAGACCAGCCAGAACTCGACGAGCCCGGCCCCTTGCGCCCCGAAGGCGACGAGGGTGCCGACGAAGATGGCGGCGTCCGGCCAGGGCGCCCAGGAGGCGTTCAGCGCGTCGAGGACCAGGGCCATGACGGTGGTGCCGGCGAGGAAGGCGCCGAGCATGGCGAGCCGTTCGACGAGCCGCCCCTGCCGCACGACGACGCCGAAGACGGGATCCTGGCGGCGCGTCCAGGCCCACCAGCCGTAGACGGAGATGGCGAGGATGGCGACCTGCCGGGAGGCGAGCCCACCGAGGTGCGCGGAGGCATAGACCGCGAAGAGGAGCACGGTCGCCCCGACTTGCACGGGCCAGGTCCACAGCGTGCGACGCTGCGCGAGGAAAACGACGGCGAGCGCGAACACCTGCCCGGCGAGCTCCGCGATCGAGATCCACTGACCGAGCACGGTGATCCCGTGGTGCAGCAGGAAATCCACGTGACGCCCCTTTCGTCCTACCGCTCCCAACATGCTCCGCGGAGGGTGAATTCCCTAGGGACTGTGAGCCGCGGAACATCCCGAGGGTTGGGATGGCGGGATGCGCCCCGATGTGGCGTTGGGTGCGCTGGACGCACCCAATGTGGCCTTCGGTGCGCTGGACGCACCCAATGTGGCCTTCGGTGCGCTGGACGCACCGAACGCCACATTGGGGCGCTTGGGGCGAGGCGCGAAGTCGGGCGGGCGCGGCTGGGCCGGGCGCGGAGCCGGGCGGGCGCGCGAAGCTGGGCGGGTGGGGCTGGGCTGACGTGCGGAGCCGAGCAGGCAAGCAGGGCCAGGCGCAAAGCGGAGCAGGCGCGGAGCTGGGCTGGTGTGCGGCGTCAGCCGCCCGAGGCGAGCCGGCGCGAAGCGGGGCGGGTGCGGCAGCTTCCTCGTCTGCCGCGCCCGCCCCGCTCACCCTGTCATCAGCCCACTCGGGCCGCGCCCTCAGCCCTGCGGCCGCGGGGTGCCCGCCGGCGGGGTCGGGGTGTTGTCCGGACCCACCGGACCCGCGGCACCCACCGGCGCCCGTGGCGGGGCGCTCGTGCCCATCTCGCCCGTGCGCTGCTTCGGCGTCTCCATCTGGTGCTCCATGTTCGCGATCCAGCCGCGCCAGCGGTCCTGCGCCGGCTTGATCAGGCCGCCGCCGAAGCCGACGATGATCGTGCCCGCGATCGTCGCCAGCACCGCGATCAGCACCGGGCCCGTGATCGTCGTCGCGATGTTCACCTGGCCGAGCGCCGCGATGATGCCGAACGCCATGATCAGCCAGTAGGCGACCAGCGCCAGCGGACGCGCCGCCGGGCGGCCCGACATCGCCGACGAGACCACGTCACGCACCACCTTCGCGATCGCCGCCGCGACCACCACCAGCACCAGCGCCACCACGATCCGCGGCAGGAACGCGATGATGTCGTTGAGCAGCTGGCTCACCGGGTTCGTCGGCCCGAACACGCCGAACGCGAGCTGCAACGCGATCAGCAGCACGAAGTAGTAGACCAGTTTCACCAGGATCCCGGTCGCGTCGATCTTCTGCTGGCCGACCATTCCGCTCAGGCCGGTCTTCTCGACGACTTTGCCGAACCCGACTTTCCCGAGGACCAGCCCCAGCGCTTTCGAGACGGCCTTCGCGATCAGCCAGCCGATCAGCAGGATGATCAGGAATCCGACGAGTTTCGGAACGAACGTGGCCACCAGGTTCCACGCCTGCCCGAGCCCGTCCTTCAGTTGCTGGCCCATACCGACTCCCTCCAAAGGGTTTTGCGCCCGAATCCCCACCCGCGGATTCGGGGTGGTACCGCTGTGTTGCACCGGATCGTTGATCAGGTACCCAGCGGCGGCAACTCGTGCGCCCCACGATCGAGTGAGACGACTGGCGCGCGAAGATCAGCCGTGGCCATACTGGTTCTACCGGTGGGGACCGGGGAGACGAGGCCGTCCGGCGCAGCGTAAACCGCGAGCGCCGGGCGGCCTCGAGCATTTCGGGCGGACGAACGAAAACCGGCCCCCGGGAGCCGGAGCTCCCGAGGGCCGGTGAACAGCGGAAGAACGTCAGGCGGCGCGCAGGGCGTCGCGCAGTTTCACCTTCGCGCCACTGCGCATCACCGCGTTCCGGTAGATCCGGGCGGCCAGCCAGATCAACCCCGGAATCATCAGCACCACCAGCCCCACCGACAACACGGCTTCCCACACCGGCACCCCGCCCATCGCGAGCCGGATCGGCATCAGCGTCGGCGAGAACACCGGAATCACGGAAAGCACCTCGACGAACGTGCTGCCCGGATTCGACGGCAGCACCGAAATGCCGATCACGTACCCGGCGATCACGAACATCAACGCGGGCATCGTCGCGCCGCCGACGTCTTCCTGGCGCGAAACCAACGCACCCAGCGCGGCGAACACGATCGAGTACATGAAGAACCCGAGCAGGTACCACACGATCAGCCACACGACGGCGCCGATCGCCGAAGACAGCGAAAGATCCGGCAGCGCCCCGGTCGCCGTCACGGCGATCAGGCCGCCGACGCCGATCACGACCATCTGGATCAGCCCCACCACGCCGATGCCGAGCACCTTCCCGGCCATCAGCTGCCACGGCTTGATCGTCGACAGCAGCAGCTCGACCACCCGCGACGTCTTCTCCTCGACGACGCCCTGGGCGACGGTCTGGCCGTTGATCATCAGCGAGAGGTAGATCAGGATGCCCGCCACGATGCCCAGCACCAGCTGCGTGCCGTTGTAGTCGTACGGCTGCTCCAGCGGCGGGTCCTCGACGAACTTCGCCGACGCGACGGCCGCCTGGAACTGCGCCGGGTTGCCGCCCAGGCCGGTGATCTGCTGGTCGATCGCGGCCTGCCGGGCGAGCAGCTGCAGCACGTTCGCGAGCTTGCTGTCGAGGTCCTTCTTCACCTGGACATGCACGCTCTTGCCATCGCCGGTGAGCAGCGCGTCGATCGAGCCGTCCTCGAGCTTCGCGCGCCCGGCCGCCTCGTCGGCGACCTGGGTGACGTCGATCTTCTCGTCGACGGCCTGGCCGCCGGCCTTCAGCGGCGCGGCGAACGGGGCGGTCGCGGAGGTGTAGCCGACCGTCGAGTCGGCGCCGCCGCCACCCGAGATCAGCTTGATCAGCACGATGCCGACCACGATCAGCAGCAGCATGATCGCGGTGGCGACGCGGAAGGCCCGCGACTTCACCCGGGTGCTGATCTCGCGGGAGGCGACCAGCCCCACCGCCGCGGCCGGGCTCATCCGGACGTCCGGGAGCGGAGTACTCATGCCGGGACCTCCTCGGTCGTCACGACGGAACGGAACAGATCGGCCAGCGTCGGCTGCTCACGCGCGAACTCACGCACCCGCCCGGTGGCCAGCGCGGCCTTGAGGACGTCCTGGTCGTCGGCGCCGTCGGTCAGCTCCAGCTCGGTGACCGTGCCCTTGCGGCCGAGCACCCGAACCCCCGGGACGGCGTCGGCCCAGCCGTCGCCGGCGTCGGGGACATCGACGCGCAGCCGCACGGCGCCACCGGCCCGCAGCTCGCCGACCGTGCCGATCTCCACCATCTGTCCACTCCGGACGATCCCGACCCGGTCGCAGAGCCGCTCGACGAGGTCGAGCTGGTGGCTGGAGAACACGACCGGCACGCCCTCGGCGGCCTTTTCCTTGAGCACCGCGCTCATCACGTCGACCGCGACCGGGTCGAGGCCCGAGAACGGCTCGTCGAGCACCAGGATCCGCGGCTCGTGCACCAGCGCCGCGGCCAGCTGGACGCGCTGCTGGTTGCCGAGGCTCAGCTTCTGCACCTCGTCGTCGCGGCGAGCGGCGACGCCGAGACGTTCGGTCCACTTCTCCGCCGAGGAGCGCGCGTCGCCCGCGGACATCCCATGCAGCCGCGCGAGGTAGGTCAGCTGCTCGGCGACCTTCATCTTCGGGTAGAGCCCGCGTTCTTCGGGCATGTACCCGATGTGGCGCCGCGTCTCGTGCGTGACGGGACTGCCGTCGTAGCGCACCTCGCCGGCGTCGGCGGAAAGCACGCCGAGCGCGATCCGCATGGTCGTCGTCTTGCCGGCGCCGTTGCTGCCGACGAAGCCGAACAATTCGCCCGGCCGGACGTCGAACGACATTTCGCGCAAAGCGACCACGTCGCCGTAGCGTTTGGAGATCGCGTCGATCTCTAAACCGGTCATTCCGGTTCCCCCATTCCTGTCTTCCCCGGGTCCTGATCCTAGGCAGTACGTCCACGCGCCGCATACCGTCCGGCGTTGTCTTCGGGGGCTACGAAAGTTGCGGGCCACGTAGGATCGCCTCCGCCATGGATGGAACCACCGCCCCGCGCCGGGTGCCGAAGCATCACGGACTGTCCGCGAAGACGCTCCGGCGGCTCGAGCACGCGTCCGGCAGCCTGGCCAGCGCGAGCATCGCGGTGATGGAGCGGCGGCTGACCTGGTTCGCCCGGCTGCCCGCCGACCAGCGCGCGAGCGTGCTGCTGATCACCCAGGCGGGCGCCGCGGGCTTCGTCGACTGGCTGCGGGACTCGAAGGAAGCGCTGAAGCTGACGACCGAGGCGTTCCGCGACGCGCCGGCCGAGCTGTCGCGGTGGGTCAGCCTGCGCCAGGCGGTCGGCATGGTGCGCCTGGCCATCGAGGTGTTCGAGGAGCAGCTGCCGGAGTTCGCCGCGAACGAGGCGGAACGCGCGGCGCTGATCGAGGGGATCCTGCGCTACGGCCGCGAAATCGCGTTCGCGGCGGCCAACTCGTACGCGGCCGCGGCGGAGGCGCGCGGCGCGTGGGACGCCCGGCTGGAGGCGCTGGTCGTCGACGGCATCGTGCGTGGCGACGCCGAGGAGTCGGTGCTGTCACGGGCGACGGCCCTGGGCTGGGACCCGACGGCGGCGGCGACGGTCCTGGTCGGCAACCCGCCTTCGGACGACCCGCCCGCGGTGGTGTTCGAGGTCCGCAGCCGCGCGGCCCGCGTCGGCCGCCCGGTGCTGCTGTCGGTGCAGGGCTCCCGGCTGGTGGTCGTGGTCGGCGGCCCGACCGACGGCGGGGTGAAGGAACGCGAAATCCTCGCCCGGATGTCGGTGGCGTTCGCGGACGGCCCGGTGGTGGCGGGCCCGACGGTGCCGACGCTGGCGGAGGCCCACCACAGCGCGACGGAGGCGTTGTCGGGCCTGCGGGCGGTGGTCGGCTGGCCGGGCGCCCCCCGCCCGGTCCGGTCGGCGGACCTGCTGCCGGAGCGCGCGCTGTCGGGCGACGCGGAGGCTGAGCGCCTCCTGGTGGACACGATCGCCCGCCCCCTGGAGGAGGCCGGCCCGACGCTGCAGCGCACGGTGGAGGCGTACCTCGAGACCGGCGGCGTGCTGGAGACGTGCGCGAAAACGCTGTTCGTCCACCCCAACACGGTCCGGTACCGCCTGCGGAAGGCGGCGGACCTGACGGGCTGCCAGCCGACGGACCCGCGGGACGCGCTGGTGCTGCGGATCGCGCTGACGGTGGGCCGGCTCGCGAGGGCCCGCGGCCTCTGGTGACGCCCGGCCCCAAGCGCCCCAATGTGGCCTTGGTTGCGTCAGACGCACCGAAGGCCACATTGGGTGCGTCTGACGCACCGAAGGCCACATTGGGGCGCTGGCGGCTGGTCAACAGCGCGACCGGGTCAGGCCGTGCCCTGGTGTTCGTCGCCGGTGTCGAAGAACCGGTCCACGTACTCTTCCGGCGGCAGCGCGCTGTCACGCAGCAGCGAAAACACCTCGCTGCCGGACACCAGCTGTCCGTTCCCGGTGGCATAGGCCTGGGCGAGCCCCACGTAAGCCGCGCCCATTTCCTTCGCGTACTCCCGCGCTTCCGTCTCGGCCAGCGCCAGCGCCGAGTCGAGGTCGACCGCGTGCCACACCGTGACCCGTTCCTCGTACGACGGTTCCACGGCTTCGGTCCACCGGAAGACGCACCGCACCCCGTACCACTCCGTCATGACTTCGCGCCCTCTCGGCTTCGCGGCAACCCGAACGCCGGGAACTTACCCTTCCCGAGACGGGCGTCACGTGATGGACTTAACAGCGAAAGGTGATTGAACCCGACAAGGCATCCGGGTTACGCGCGAGCTTCTCCGGCGCGTCTTTGGAGGGTTCCGACAAAGACGTCGCGTAGACACTGTGAACGTCGGCATCCCGCCGAGGCACCCTGAACGTGTTGTCTTGAAGGGTGACAGCAGCAGTCCTCGCTCCCGGTCAGGGGGCCCAGGCCCCCGGTATGTTCACGCCCTGGCTCGACCTCGACGGCGCGCGCGAGCGCGTCGCGCAGTGGTCCGAGCGCGCGGGGCTCGACCTGCTCCGCCTCGGCACCGAGGCGGACGCCGACGAGATCCAGGACACCGCGATCGCGCAGCCGCTGATCGTCGCGCTGTCGCTGCTCACCTTCGAACACCTCCAGGCCACCGCGCCGGTGCCCGCGGACGCGCCCGTCGCCGGGCACTCCGTCGGCGAGCTCGCCGCCGCCGCGATCGCCGGGGTGCTCGAGCCCGCCGACGCCGTCGCGCTCGCCGCCGTCCGCGGCGCCGAGATGGCGAAGGCGTGCGCGCTCGAACCGACGTCGATGGCCGCGGTCATGCTCGGGGATCCCGAACAGGTCGTCGCGTGGCTCGAAGCACAGGGCCTGACCGCGGCGAACCGCAACGGAGCGGGGCAGATCGTCGCCTCCGGCGCCGCCGACGCCATCGCGAAGATCGTCGCCGAGCCCCTCGAAGGCACGAAGATCCGCGCCCTCAAGGTCGCCGGCGCGTTCCACACGCAGTACATGGCGCCCGCCGAAGAGGCGTTGCGCGCCCACGCCGCCGAGCTGACCCCCGCCGACCCGGTCCGCCCGCTGCTGTCCAACGCGGACGGCGCGGTCGTCACCAGCGGGGCCGAGTACCTGGAGCGCCTCGTCTCGCAGGTCACGCGGTCGGTCCGCTGGGACCTGACGATGGACGGCCTGGTCTCGCTCGGCGTCACCCGCACCGTCGAACTCGCGCCCGCGGGCACGCTGACCGGACTGGTCAAGCGGCAGCTCAAGGGCGTCGTCACCACTACCACCGCGCTGAAGACGCCGGCCGAGCTGGCCGCGCTGCGCCAGGAGGACGCCTCGTGACCGACCGACCCGCCCTGAGCCTCAACCCGGGCTCCCGCGGCAGCCGCGTGCTGGGCCTCGGCAGCTTCCAGCCCGAGAAGGTCGTCACCAACGACGACCTCTCGAAGGTCATGGACACCAACGACGAGTGGATCCAGTCGCGCGTCGGCATCGTCGAGCGCCGGTTCGCCGAGAAGGACGAGCTGCTCACCGACTTCGCCGTCGCCGCCGGCAAGGCCGCCCTCGAAGACGCGGGGGTCGACCCGTCCGAAGTGGACACGGTGATCCTGCCGAACTGCACCATGCCGACGTTGATCCCGAACGCCGCCGCGCAGGTGGCCGCCCGGATCGGCATCCCGAACCCTGGCGCGTTCGACCTCAACGCCGCCTGCGCCGGGTTCTGCTACGGCCTCGGCGTCGCCTCGGACCTGGTCCGCGCGGGCTCGGCCAAGAAGGTCCTCGTGATCGGCGCGGAAAAGCTCACCGACTCGGTGAACCCGACCGACCGGGCGAACGCGATCATCTTCGCCGACGGCGCGGGCGCCGCGGTCGTCGGCGCGTCCGACGAGCCGCAGATCGGCCCGGTCTCCTGGGGCAGCGCCGGCGACCTGGTCGACCTGATCGGGATGACCGAGGAGAAGTTCATCTACCAGGAGGGCCAGTCGGTCTTCCGGTGGGCGACGACCCAGATCGCGCCGATCGCCATGCGCGCGCTGGAGGTGGCCGGGCTCAAGCCGTCCGATGTGGACGTGCTGGTGCCGCACCAGGCCAACCTCCGCATCGTCGAGGCGATCGCGAAGAAGCTGCGGGCCAACGGCGCCCGTGAGGAAATGGTCGTCGCGGACGACATCAAGTACTCCGGCAACACCTCGTCGGCGTCCATCCCCCTCGCGCTGGACCACATGCGCAAGGCCGGGACGGCGAAGTCCGGCGATGTGGTGCTGGCGGTCGGGTTCGGCGCGGGCCTGTCCTACGCCGGGCAGGCGTTCGTCTGCCCCTGATCACCGTTACGCTCCCCGCGGGCACTCGCCCACGGGACACCAGACCCCAGAAAGACCGAGAAGGGAACAACCCCATGGCTGACAACACTGAGATCCTCGCCGGCCTCGCCGAGATCGTCGAAGAGGTGGCCGGTGTGGCTCAGGACGACGTCACCGCCGAGAAGTCGTTCGTGGACGACCTGGACATCGACTCGCTGTCGATGGTCGAGATCGCCGTGCAGGCCGAGGACAAGTTCGGCGTCAAGATCCCGGACGACGAGCTCGCCAACCTCAAGACCGTGGGCGACGCCGTGAACTACGTGTCGGCCAACTCGAAGTAAGTCCTCTTCCCCTCCTTGAGGAGACTCCCATGAGCACCATCGACGTCGTGATCACCGGTCTCGGCGCCACCACACCGCTCGGCGGGGACGTCACGTCCACCTGGGACGGTCTGCTGGCCGGGCGGAGCGGGATCCGGGCGATCGAAGCCGACTGGGTCGAGGAGCTGCAGCTGCCGGTCAAGATCGGCGGCCAGCTGGCCGTCGATCCGTCGGAGGTCCTCCCGCGGGTGCAGGCGCGCCGGCTCGACCGCTGCGAGCAGGTCGCGCTGATCGCCGCCCGGCAGGCCTGGGCCGACGCCGGGTACACCGAACCCACCGACGAGCACACCGACGTCGACCCCGACCGCCTCGGCGTGTCGATCGGCACCGGCGTCGGCGGGCCGGTCACCCTGCTCACCCAGAACGACCTGTTGCACCAGCAGGGTCTCCGCAAGGTGTCGCCGCTGACCGTGCCCATGCTGATGCCGAACGGCCCGGCCGCGCACGTCGGCATCGACCTCAAGGCGCGGGCCGGGGTGCACTCCCCGGCCTCGGCCTGTGCCTCGGGCGCCGAGGGCATCGCCAGCGGGGTCGAGATGATCCGCTCCGGGCGGGCCGACGTCGTGGTCGCGGGGGGCGCCGAAGCGTGCATCCACCCGATCACGCTGGCCGGGTTCGCCCAGGCCCGCACGGTGTCGACCCGCAACGACGAACCGGACGCCGCCTCGCGGCCGTTCGACGCGAGCCGTGACGGCTTCGTCCTCGGCGAGGGCTCCGGCGTCGTCATCCTGGAGCGCGCGGACCTGGCGAAGGCCCGCGGCGCGCGGGTCTACGCGACGATCGCCGGGCACGGCATCACCTCGGACGCCTACCACATCACGGGCAACCACCCCGAGGGCATCGGCCAGATCGCCGCGATGCGCGCGGCGATGAAGATGGCCGGGGTGACCGCGGCGGACGTCGGGCACGTGAACGCCCACGCGACGTCCACTGTGGTCGGTGACATCGGCGAGGCGGCGGCGATCCGCAACGCGGTCGGGGAACACCCGGTCGTGACGGCGCCGAAGGGCGCGCTGGGTCACCTCGTCGGCGGCGCCGGCGCGGTCGAGGGGATCATCACGATCCTGTCGCTGTACCACGGCATCGTCCCGGCCACGCTGAACCTGACCGACCTGGACCCGCGGGTGCAGCTGGACGTCGTCTCGGGTGAGCCGCGCAAGGTCGAGCTGACCGCGGCGATCAGCAACTCGTTCGGCTTCGGCGGGCACAACACCGCCCTGCTGTTCACGCCGGCGGCCTAGTACCACAAGCAATGAAGAAAGGGGCCCGGCTTCGGCCGGGCCCCTTTCTGTGTCAGCACTTTTCGTGTTCGGGGAGCGGACCGCGGTCGGTGGCGTCGATCTTCAGCGCGGACCGCTCGGTGATCACCGGCAGGACGAGACGCCACTTGATGCACGCCTCCGCGAACGCCGTCGGCGCGTCGGCCGGGTCCTGCCGGCTGGTGAAGCCCACCAGGACCCGCAGTGAGCCGCCGGCGCCACGCTCGATCCGGTAGATCAGGGCGTCACTGTCCTCAGTGGTCCGGACGCCCTTCTGCCAGTCACCGGACGACTGCTGCGCGAGCCGCTCCGCGCTGACCACATCCGCCCACTGCGTGTACTTCTTGCTGTTGATGGCGCCGAAGTAGCGCTGGATCAGGTCGCGGACGCCGTCGGCCTGCGGGTGGGCTTTCGCGTCGTCGGTCATCCCGACCACGCCCACGCCCGTGGGCCGGCTCCCGCTGGTCTCGGACGGCGCCGACGTCGACACGGACGTGTCGTCGGCGGGCTGGTCGGGCTGGCGGTAGAGCTCGCGCGCGAGGAAGCCGCCGCCGACGGTCACGGACAGCACCACGACCACGACGGGCACCAGCCAGCGCTGCCGGGAGCCGGGGGCGGGGGTGGTCACGCCGGAGAGCGTACCGGCCCCGCCGCGCCGGGTGCGGCCCCGCCGGTCAGCCGACCTGGTGCAGCCAGGTCACCGGCGCGCCGTCGCCGGCGTGGCGGTAGGGCTCGAGGGCTTCGTCCCAGCTCGCGGCGAGGAGCTCGTCGAGCTTGTGCGCGAGGGACTCACCCCCGCGGGTCATCGCGACGAGCGCGCGCAGCTGGTCTTCGCCCACCACGATGTCGCCGTTGGCGCTGGTCCGGCCGTGCCACAGGCCGAGGCCGGGCGCGAAGCAGAACCGCTCGCCGTCGACGCCCGCGCTGGGCTCTTCGGTGACCTCGAACCGAATCATCGGCCACGCCTTGAGGGCGGACGCCAGTTTGGCGCCGGTGCCCGCGGGCGCGCGCCAGCCGCACTCGGCGCGAAGCTGACCCGGACTGGCCGGCTGCGCCGTCCACTTCAGGTCAACGCGGGCACCCAGGGTGCCCGAAAGAGCCCACTCGACGTGCGGACACACCGCAGACGGCGACGAGTGGACGTACACCACACCTCGGGTGCTGCCACGGGTGCTCACTGCTACCTCCGCTTGTTGCTCGACGAGGGACGTCTTCCCCTACGCCCTACTCGAGCTGCAGCGCGGCCTCAGCGCGGCTCCCGAATGCCGCCTCCGATGCGTTGTAGCACATTCTGCACCCCAACCGTGCTGTTTGGCCACATGAACACCACAAGTCACCCGGGGCACCACTTTCGGAGGGCACCGGGCCGCGTCGTCCCCGTGTCGCACGGTTCCTTGCTCCGGGCGCGCTAGCGTGATGACCCGGAACGACGAGCAGGGAGGGGTTTCGGTGCGACTGGTGCGCCTGGAGCGGCAGCAGTCCCGGGTGGCGGACGACATCCGGGCGGCGCTGGCCTCCCTCGGCCGGGGCAGCACCGTCATCGGCGGGATCGCGCTGATCGGTGTCGGCTCGGTGACCGAACGCCCGATCGAGGCGGTGGTCCTGCTCCCCCACGGCGTGATCATCGTGATCGGCGTGGACCTCCCGGACCCGGCGTTGCGGCTGGAAGCGCCGCTGGGGGCACCGTGGAAGGCGGACGGCTGGCCACTGGTGGCCGACGACGACGCGGTCAACCCGGCGACCGAGGCGCTGGACGTTTCCCAGGCGTGCGAGCGGCGGATCGCGACGCTGGTCCCGGGCACGGGCCCGGTGGGGACGATCGTCGCGGTGGGACCGTACGTGGAGACGGTCGACCAGCCGGCGGGCGACCTGGCGGGCCCGGTCCGGGTCCTGCACCCGACGCCGACGACGATGCTGGCGGCAACGGTGTCCTTGGCGACGGCCCATCGCCCGCGGTCGGTGGACCAGGTGCGGGCGTTGATCCGGGGGCTGGCACCGGAGGCGCCGGAGTTTTCGGACGAAGTCCTGCTGGGCGAGGGGTTCAGCCGGTTCACCGACGACGCGCCGCCGGAGTCGCTTTGGGACAGTGGGGCCGCGGTGCCGGCTCAAGCGGCTGCGGCGTCGACCGCGAACGGCGCCGACTGGCGAACGAAGACCCCGGCGCCGGTCGAACCGGAACCCGCGCCCGAACCGGAAGTAACGCCCGAGGCCGAGGAATCCGAGCCGGAGCCGCTTCAGGAACTCGAGCCGGAGCCCGCGGCCGAAGCGATCGAGCCGGAGCCCCAGGTCGACGAGGCACCCGGTGAACCCGGTGGCGAACCGTCCGGCGGCTCGCCGATCCCGGACGTGGAATCCGAGCGCACCGAAGTACTTCCGTTCCCCGGTCAGGGCGCTGCCGGCCTCCCCGTGTTCCCCGGCCCGGGTTCCACCCAGCCGAGTGAGCCCGAGCAAGCCGACACCGAGCGAACCGAAAGCCTCCCCGCCCCGGCCGAACCTCGGCGGCTCACGCCCGAATCAGCCGAGCCCGCGCGAACTGCCGGCTCGGCCAGCGCCACCGCACTCCCGCAAACCACCGAGCCCGCGCAAGCCAGCGGCCCGGCCGGCGCCACCGCGCGAACCGCCGGCCCGGCGAGCGTCACCGCATCCCCGCAAACCACCGCGCCCGCGCAAGCCACCGGCCCGGCCAGCGCCACCGCGCCAACCACCGGCCCGGCCAGCCCCACCGCACTCCCGCAAACCACCACACCCGCGCAAGCCACCGCGGCCACGCGCGCCAGCGACCCGGCAAGCGCCACCGCGCCAGCCGCCGGCCCGGCCGACGCCACCGCACCCCCGCCAACCACCAACCCCAAAACCCCCGCCGGCCAACCCCAACCGGCCACTCCCCCACGTCCCTTCCCCGCCCCGCGCCCGGAACCGGCCGCCGCCTCGCGCACCGTCCGCTGGATCCCCTTGGCCGCCATCGGTCTGCTCGTCGCCATCGTGGTCGCCGCCGTTGCCGTGGCCACCTCCGGTGATGACTCCGCCGCCGCTCCGACCGGGCCGCCCACCCCCGCCACGCAGCCGCCGCCCACCAGCTCCAGTGCTCCCGTCCAGAGCCTGCAGTTCGCCCTCCGTGCCGCCGGGGGCGATCAGCGCTGTGCCTCCCACGCCTTCGGGGACGTCCAAGCCAGCCTGCAGCAGACCAGCTGCTCCGGCGTCCGCCGCGCGAGCTACGCCGCCACCATCGACGGGCGGCCCGGGGCCGTCACCGTCGGGATCGTGCAGTTCCCGGACGCCGCGCAGGCCGCCGCGTTCAAGGCCGTCGCCGACACGCCCGGTGGTGGCGGGATCCTCGACCTCGCCACCGAGACCGGCAAGTGGGGCGCCACCCAGCAGCCGCAGTTCGAGAACGCCGCCTACGCCTCCGCCGTCGAAGGCACCGCCGTGCGGCTCGTGCAGGCGGTCTGGGCGCCGGGACCGTCCACTCCGGACGATCCCGGCCTGGCCCGCGCCGCGAAGGCGGCCCTGGACCTGCCCGCCCAGTGACTCAGAGGCCGTACGCCTCCAGCAGCCGCAGCCAGACCTCGCTGATCGTCGGGAACGACGGCACCGCGTGCCACAGCCGGTCCAGCGGCACCTCGGCGACGATCGCGATCGTCGCCGAGTGCAGCAGCTCCGAGACGTCCTGGCCGACGAACGTCACCCCCAGCAGCACGTTCCGCTCGGTGTCGACGACCATCCGGGCCTTGCCGGTGTAGCCGTCCGCGTGCAGCGACGAGCCCGCCACCGCGATGTCGATGTCGACGACCCGGTCGGCCGACCCCGGCCGCGCGTCCGCCAAGCCGACCGCCGCCACCTCGGGGTCGGTGAACACCACCTGCGGGACCGCGTGGTGGTCGGCCGTCGCGGTGTACTTGCTCCAGGGCGCCGCCGCCGTGAAAGTGCCCGCGGCCAGCGCCGCCACCGTGTCGCCCGCCGCGCGGGCGCCGTACTTGCCCTGGTGGGTCAGCGGCGCCCGGCCGGTGACGTCACCCGCCGCGTACAGCCAGCCACCGTCCACTGCGGACGCCCGGCCGGTGTCGTCGACTTCCAGCGGGCGGCCGTCCTCGACGCCGAACGCCGCCAGGCCGAGCCCGGCGGTCGCGGGCCGGCGCCCGGTCGCCACCAGGAACTCGTCGACGACGACCACCTCGCCGTCCTTCAGCGTCAGCTCGGTCCCGCCCGAACCCGCGGCGACCCGCTCGACCCCCGACTCGGTGTGCACGTAGACGCCGGCCTCGCGCAGCCCGTGCAGCACGAGGTCCCCGGCGAACGCGGCGTTGCGCGGCAGCGGCCGCTCCCCGGTGATCACCAGGTGCACCTCCGAGCCCAGCGACGCGAACGCCTGCGCCATCTCGACGCCGACCACGCCGCCGCCGAGGACACCGAGCCGGCCCGGCACGGTCTCCGCCGACGTCGCCTCCCGCGAGCCCCACGGCCGGATCGTGTCCAGCCCTGGGATCGACGGCTTGCTCGGCACGCTGCCGGTGCACACGATCACCGCGTGCCGCGCGGTCAGCACGCGGTCGCCGTCGAGGGTGACCTCGCGCTCACCGGTGATCTCGCCGTGCCCGCGGATCGGCTCGATGCCGGCGCCGCGGGCCCACTCGACCTGTCCCGAGTCGTCGCCCTTGCCGGTGAACCAGTCACGGCGCGCGAACACCGCCGCCGGGTCGAGCCGGTCGCCGACCGGCACGCCGGGGATCCGCTTCGCCGCGGCGAGCAGGTTTCCCGGTCGCAGCAACGCCTTGCTCGGGATGCACGCCCAGTAGGAGCACTCGCCGCCGAAGCGCTCGTGCTCGACGAGGGCGACCTTCAGGCCTCCGCGGGCCGCTCGTTCGGCGGCCACCTCCCCCACTGGACCCGCGCCGATCACCACTACGTCAAAAGTCTCTCCAGGCATGGGTTCAGCGCACACCACCACGCGGGTTCGCGCAAGCCAACGGCTATCCTCGGTCAGGAAAGCTGCAAGAAGTCGGCGGCCCGGGTGCCGTCGGCCCCGGTGCGCGCGAATACCACGTTCGAGCACGGGAGGTTTGTCGTGGCCAAGAACACGGCTGTGCGGGTCCTGGATGATCTCACCGGCGAGCCCGCCGCGGAAACCGTCGGCTTCGGGCTCGACGGCGTCGACTACGACATCGACCTCTCCTTCGCCAACGCCGACGCCCTGCGTGAGCTGCTGCAGCGCTACGCCGACGCAGGTCGCCGCACCGGCGGCCGCAAGCGCCGGCCGCGGATCGTCCCGGGTGCGAAGCGACCCCGCGCGAAGGCGGCCCCGAAGACGACGAAGGCGGCGAAGCCGGTCGCAGGCCGTCGCGCGACGACCGCCAAGACCGCGAAGGCCGCAAAGCCAGAGCCCGCGAAGACCACCGCGAAGGTCACGAAGGCGAAGGCCGAACCGGCCAAGACCACTCGCAAGGCGGCGCCGAGGAAGACCACGCGCGCGACTGCGCGGAAGGTCCCGGGCATCACGTTCTCGGCGGCCGAGTAAGTCCACACGAGACACGGCTCACGCCGCGCGCTGGGAGCCGTCCGCGTGCCAGGACGGGTAGCGGTACCGCGTGTGCAGCAGCGCCCGCTGCCGCGTCAGCTCGGCCGCGGACGGCGGGCGGGGCACCAGCGTGCCGAGGAACTGCGACGCCGCCGCCCGCACCGCCGCCTCGACCGAAGGGAACCCGGGGCGCAGCCCGTGCTCGGCCAGCGACGCCACGGGACTGCGGTGGGAGTCGAGCGGCCGCGGGTCCGCCGGGGCGCTCGTCAGGTAGCGGCCGACCAGCGCGGCCGACGTCTCGACCAGCAGCGTCGAGTGGGCCAGCAGCCCGCCCTTGGTGCGGAACACCGCGAACCCGCAGAGCTTCGCGTCCTCGACGAACAGGCCGCGGTCGCCGATCCGCGGCACGAGCCCGAGCTGGTCGACCGCGGCGCTCATCACCTTGCCGAGCGTCTCCAGCGGCCGGTCGGTGGGCCCCGGCAGGACCAGCGTCACGTTCAGGTTGCCCGGGTCGTGGAAAACGGTGCCCCCGCCGCTGGCCCGCCGCAGCACCGGAACGCCATCGCGCTCGCACTCGTCGACCCGCACCTCACGCGCGAGCCGCTGGCCGCGCCCCACCACGACGCAAACCGGGTTGCGCCAGAGCCACAGCACCGGCGACTCGGGCGCGACCCGCAAGAGCGCTTCGTCGAACGCCAGGTTCTCGGCCGAATCCGTGAACGCGGCACGGACGTCCGACCCGGTCGTCATAGCGCTTTGAGTTCCTCCACGATCTCGCCCACCGACGACTTGGCGTCCCCGAAGAGCATGCTGGTCTTCGGATCGTAGAACAGGTCGTTGTCGATGCCGGCGAAGCCGGAGCTCATCCCACGTTTCAACACGATCACGGACCGGCTCTCGTTGACCTTGAGGATCGGCATCCCGTAGATCGGCGAGCTCGGGTCGGTCTGCGCGGCCGGGTTGGTGACGTCGTTCGCGCCGATCACCAGCGCGACGTCGGTCTGGGCGAACTCGGAGTTGATCTCGTCCATCTCCTTGAGCTGCTCGTAGGGCACGTCGGCCTCGGCGAGCAGCACGTTCATGTGCCCGGGCATCCGGCCGGCGACCGGGTGGATCGCGTACGCGACCGTGATGCCCTTCGACTCCAGCAGCTTCGCCATCTCGCGGACGGTGTGCTGCGCCTGCGCCACGGCCATGCCGTAGCCGGGCACCACGACGACCTTGCTGGCGTACGCCATCTGGATCGCGGTGTCGGCCGCGCTGGTCGAGCGGACCGGGCGCTCCTCCTTGGTGCCGCCACCAGCCGAAACCGCCGTACCGCCGCCGAAGCCGCCCGCGACGATCGCCGGGATGGACCGGTTCATCGCCTTGGCCATCAGGTTGGTCAGGATCGAGCCCGACGCGCCGACGATCATGCCCGCGACGATCAGCGCCGTGTTGTCCAGCGCCAGGCCCATCGCCGCCGCCGAGAGCCCGGTGAACGCGTTGAGCAGTGAGATCACCACCGGCATGTCCGCGCCGCCGATCGGCAGCACGACGGTGAGGCCGAGGACGCCCGCCGCGACGAGCAGCCCGACGATCAGCAGCCACGAGTCACCGCCCGCGATGATCCCCACCGCGCACCCGAGCGCGATCAGCAGGAGCAGCGCGTTGACCGGCTGCTGCAGGTTGCCCATGGTGACCGGGCGGCCGCTGATCAGCTCCTGGAGCTTGCCGAACGCGACGTTCGAGCCCCAGAAGGAGATCGACCCGATGATCGCGGCGAACAGCGACGCGATCGCGATGTACGCCGGCTCGTGCGCGTAGCCGTCGGTGGAGTTGAACTCGACCCACGCGATGAGCGCGACCGCGCCGCCGCCGACGCCGTTGAACAGGGCCACCATCTGCGGCATCGCGGTCATCTTGACCTTGCGCGCCGACGGCACGCCGACCACCGCGCCGATCGCGACACCGAGGACGATGAGCAGCCAGTTGCCCATGCCCGGCGTGAGCAGGGTGGCGATCACGGCGATGCCCATGCCGACCGCGGCGATCCAGTTGCCGCGGACCGCGGTGCGCGGCCCGGTCAGGCCCATCAGGCCGTAGATGAAGAGGGCGAACGCGACGATGTAGAGGATCGCGACGAAGTCGGTCACTTGTCGTCCTCCTCGGTCGGAGCGGGTTTCTTGCCCTTGAACATCGACAGCATCCGGTCGGTGACCAGGAATCCGCCGACGACGTTGATCGTGCCGAAGGCGATCGCGATCACCAGCAGGATCTTGTTGAAGACGCCGTCGACGCCGAGGCCGAGCACGACCAGCCCGCCCAGCAGCACGATGCCGTGGATGGCGTTGGTGCCCGACATCAGCGGGGTGTGCAGGGTGTTGGGCACCTTCGAGATCACGGCGAAGCCGACGAACCCGGCGAGCACGAGCACCGCGAGGTTCTGCACCAACGGACTCACGACGCGCTCCCTTCGCGCCCGGCCACGCAGGCGCCGGCGACGATCTCGTCTTCGAAGTTCAGCTCCAGCGCGCCTTCCTTCGTCACGAGCAGCTCCAGCAGCTCGACGACGTTGCGCGCGTACAGCTCGCTGGCGTGCGAAGGCATTTCGGCAGGCAGGTTGAGCGGGGACGAGATGGTGACGTCGTACTCCACGACGTCCTCGCCCGGCTTGGTCAGCTCGCAGTTGCCGCCGGTCTCGCCGGCCAGGTCGACCACGACCGACCCGGCGGGCATGCCCTTGACGGCGTCCGCGGTGACCAGGGTCGGCGCTTTGCGGCCCGGCACCAGCGCGGTGGTGATCACGACGTCGAACTTCGCGATGGCCTCGGTGAGCCGGCGCTGCTGTTCCTCGCGCTCTTCCGCGGTCAGCTCGCGGGCGTAGCCGCCTTCGCCGACCGCCTCGATGCCGAGGTCCAGGAACTGCGCGCCGAGCGACTTGACCTGCTCGGCGACCTCGGGCCGCACGTCGTAGCCGGTGGTCTGCGCGCCGAGCCGCTTCGCCGTGGCCAGCGCCTGCAGGCCGGCGACGCCGGCGCCGAGCACGAGCACCTTGGCCGGCGGCACGGTGCCGGCCGCGGTGGTGAGCATCGGGAAGAAGCGCGGGAGCTGCTGCGCCGCGAGCAGGACGGCGCGGTAACCGCCGATGCTGGCCTGCGACGACAGCGCGTCCATCGCCTGCGCCCGGGAGATCCGCGGGACCGCCTCCATCGCGAAGGCGCGCAAGCCCGCTTCTTCGAGCTTCGCGAGTCCATCCGGATTGCCGCGCGGGTCGAGGAAGCCGATGAGCACGGCGCCCCGGCTCAGCTTCGCGACCTCTTCCGGCGTCGGCGGGTTCACCTTCACGACGACCGGCGCGCTCCAGGCGTCGCCGAGTTCGGCGCCGGCTTGGGTGTACGCGTCGTCACTCAGGTGCGCACCGGCCCCGGCGCCCGGTTCGACCAGGACGCGCAGCCCGCGCTGCGCGAGTCTCCCGACCAGCTTGGGCACCATGGCCACCCGCCGCTCCCCGGGGCGTGCTTCGGCCACCACACCCACGGTGAGCTGCTGACGCTGTTCGCTGTCCGTCACACGACCTCCTCATCGGCGAGGCACGATCCCGTGGGTTGTACCACGGCGGACCGACAGTCCCGGTGACGTCAGTCGCAAGTTGCGCCGGTCGTGCCGGGAAGTACGAACGTCGCGCGGGAACCGTTCAGCGGGTTTTCCAGTGCGGGATGCCGAGCAGGATCAGGCGCAGCCGTTTTTCCGCCGTTCCGGTGATTTTCGCGTCTTCACCCGGTCGCGCTTCCAGCAGTTCGACGGTCGTCGTGATCATCACCGAAACGATCAGGTCGGCCAGCATGTGCAGGTCTTCGGTGCTCCACGCGCGCAGCGGGGCGAACCGGGCGAGGTCGATCGCGAGGTCGCCGGAGAACATGCGGAGTTCGACGGCGATGGACCGGGCCAGCGGGCCGCCGCCGTAGCGCTCCCGCGTCAGGAACCGGAAATGGTCCTCGTTGGCGCGCACGAACTGGTGCACCGTGGCCACCGAGGCGCTGATCATCCCCTGGTAGGTGTCCGGGTCGGTGCGCGCGGAGCGCATCATGCCGCGCAGGGTCCGGGTCGCTTCTTCGACGAGTGCGACGCCGAGCTCCTCCATCGAGGCGAAGTGCCGGTAGAAGGCCGTCGGCACCAGGCCGGCGCCCTTCGCGACCTCGCGCAGGGACAGCGTCGCGAACGGCCGGTCGGCGAGGAGCTCCAAGGCGGTATCCAGCAGTGCTTGACGCGTGCGCTGCTTGCGCTCCTGACGGCTCACTGGCTCCTCGGACACAAGGTCCAGCGTACGGATGTCCACCGCGTTGCTCACGTCACATCCTCCGCGCTCTTCGTTGACAGGCCGTCCACTCCTGCAGTGCACTGTTCAGTGTACAGTCGTTCACTGTAATCGAGGAGGTCTCCGATGACGGCGCTCATCCCCCGGCGGGTGCGCGGTCTCGCTTCGCTGGCCGAAGCGCTGCTGACGCCGCACGGGATGGACCGCTACCTGGAGCTCGTCGACCCGATGCTGGTCCGCCGCGAGATCCGCGGGCTGGTCACGGCGGTGCGCAAGCAGACGCCGGACAGCGTCACCTTCACCGTCCGGCCCAGCCGCGCGTGGCCCGGCTTCACCGCGGGCCAGTACGTCCGCCTGCAGGTGGAGATCGACGGCGTCCGGCGCACCCGCTGCTACTCGCCGTGCGGTTCGCAGCACGAAGGCGAGCTGGAGTTCACGGTCAAGGAGCAGGGCCTGGTCTCCGGGCACCTCAACCGCACGCTCGCCGCGGGCTCGGTGGTCGGTCTGTCCACTCCGGACGGCGCGTTCACGCTGCCGGCCGCCCGGCCGGACCGCGTGCTGCTGATCGCCGGCGGCAGCGGGATCACGCCGGTGCTCGCCATGGCACGCACGCTGGTCGACGAAGGCCACGCCGGCGAGATCGTGTTCCTGCAGTACTCGAACGGGCCGGCCGACGCGCTCTACCGCACCGAGCTGGCCGAGCTCGCCGCCCGGCACCCCGGGCTGCGGGTGGTGCACGCCTACACCCACACCAAGGGCGGCGACCTGCGCGGGTTCTTCTCGCCGGAGCACCTGGCCCGGGTCGCACCCTGGCACCGCGACGCGGAGGCGTTCGTCTGCGGCCCGCAGCCGCTGATGGCCGCGGTCCGCGAGGAGCTGGGTGAACGGGTGCACACCGAGGAGTTCACGCCGCCGGCGTTGACCTTCGACACGGCCGCCGCGGAGGGCCAGGTGCGGTTCCGGCGGAGCGGCCGGGAGTGCGCGAACTCGGGGAAGCCGTTGCTGGAGCAGGCCGAGGACGCCGGATTGGCGCCGGAACACGGCTGCCGGATGGGCATCTGCTTCTCCTGCACCCAGCTCAAGACCGCCGGGCGCGTCCGCAACGCGCGCACCGGCGAGATCTCCGGCGAAGAAGACGAAGAAATCCAGCTCTGCATCTCCGTCCCGGTCGGGGACGTCGAGATCGACGCTTAGGGAGACTGCCATGACCGGTCTGCAGGACCGCCTGACCCCGGAACAGGTCGAGGAGTTCGGCCGCGAGCTCGACGCGCTGCGACAGCGGACCGTCGACTCGCTGGGCCAGGAAGACGTCGACTACATCCACAACATCATCAAGACGCAACGCGGCCTGGAGGTCGCCGGGCGGGCGTTGCTGTTCGCCGGGTTCTTCCCGCCCGCCTGGCTCGCCGGTGTCGGCGCGCTGTCGGTGGCCAAGATCCTCGACAACATGGAGATCGGCCACAACGTCATGCACGGCCAGTACGACTGGACGCGTGACCCGGCGCTGAGCTCGCAGCGGTTCGAGTGGGACACCGTGGCGCCGTCGGAGAACTGGCGGCACTCGCACAACTACATCCACCACACGTACACGAACATCGTCGACAAGGACCGCGACGTCGGGTACGGGATCCTGCGGATGGACACCGCGCAGAGGTGGCACCCGTACTACCTGGGCAACCCGGTGTACGCGACGCTGCTGGCGCTGTTCTTCCAGTGGGGCGTCATGCTGCACGACCTCGAGGTCGAGAACGTCGTCAAGGGTTCGCGGACCTGGGCCGACAACGTGCCGGTGCTGCGGCGCATCCTGCCGAAGGCGGCGCGGCAGGTGGGCAAGGACTACGTGCTGTTCCCCCTGCTGACCGGCCCGCTGGCGCCGCTGACGCTCCTCGGCAACGCGACAGCGAACCTGACCCGCAACCTGTGGGCGTTCGCGATCATCTTCTGCGGCCACTTCCCGGCGGACGTCGAGAGCTTCACCGAGGAAGAGACCGAGAACGAGTCGCGCGGGCAGTGGTACCTGCGCCAGATCCTGGGCTCGGCGAACATCACGGGCAGCCCGCTGTTCCACATCATGAGCGGCAACCTGTCGCACCAGATCGAGCACCACCTGTTCCCGGACATCCCGGCGCGCCGCTACCCGGAGATCGCCGGCGAGGTGCGCGCGATCTGCGAGAAGTACGGGCTGCCGTACCACACGGGCCCGCTGCGCAAGCAGCTCTGGTCGGTGGCGAAGAAGATCGTGAAGCTGGCTCTCCCTTCGTCGCCGTCCCCGGCTACCGTGGAACCCGACCGGCAGCTCCGAGCAGCGTGAGGGTGACATGGTGGGCCAGTTCGAACGAGACAAGGACACCTTGCAAGTGATCACCGAATCAGCCGCGACGCACGTCGGCAACATAGCGTCGATCATCACCGGCGCGATCCGCGACATCGCCCGCGAGACGGGCGACTGGCTGACGGACGTGATCGAGATGCGCGAGGCGGCCCAGAAAGCCCGGGACGACGACCCGGACGCCCCCTGACCCGAGCGCCCCAATGTGGCCTTCGGTGCGTCTGACGCACCGAAGGCCACATTGGGGCGCTTCCCCGGGTGACGGTAGGGGGAAAACCGGATGGGCAGCCCCCCCCACCCGGCCCAGACTGACACGGTGACCAGCTACGACCTGCCCCGTCAGAACCCGCTGCGCCGCGCGCTCGGGCCGCTGGCCTCGCGGGACTTCTGGGCCGAGTACCTCTGGCTCTGGCTCTCCGCCCCGCTGACGCTCTTCTCCCTGCTCACCTTCCTCGTCGTCGTCTTCGTCGGGATCTGGCTGACGCCGGTCCTGCTCGGCTTCCTCGTGCTCGCCGGCGCCCTGCTCTACGCCCGCGGCCTCGGCGCGCTCCACCGGCGGCTGGCCAAAGCCCTGCTCGGCGTCAGCGTGCCGGCGCCGCGCCGGCCCGAGCTCAAGCCCGGGTTGTGGGCCTGGGTGAAAGCACGCGTCGGCGATCCGGCCGGCTGGCGCACCGCCGGCTACCTGCTCCTGCGCCTGCCGCTCACCCTCGTCGGCGTCTTCGCGATGACCACCGCGACCCTCTACGGCCTGGCCGCGACCAGCTACGCCTTCGTCTGGTTCCCGCTCGGCGAAGAGCAGATGCCGGTCTTCGACATCCGCGCCGACGGCTGGCCCGGCGCGCTCGGCTGGTCCGCGTCCGGGTTGCTGGTGCTCGTGGTGCTCCCCTGGGTGACGCACGCCTTCGTTGCGCTCGACCGGCTGCTCGTCGTCGGCCTGCTCGGCACGCGCGTGCTGTCCGAACGCGTCCGCGACCTCGAGGCGAGCCGTGCCACCGCCGTCGAGGACGCCGCCCTGCGGTTGCGGCGCATCGAGCGCGACCTGCACGACGGCGCGCAGGCCCAGCTCGTCGCCCTCGCCATGAAGCTCGGGCTGGCCAAGGACGAGCTCGAGGACGTCGACCTCCCCGAGGTGAAACAGCTGGTCGCCGCCGCCCACGCCAACGCCAAGCAGGCGCTGATCGAGCTGCGCGACCTCGCCCGCGGCATCCACCCGCCCGCCCTCGACGCGGGTCTCGACGTCGCCCTCGCCACCCTGGTCGCGACGTCCGGGATCGACGCGCGGGTCACCGTCGACATGCTGCGGCGGCCACCGCCGTCGCTGGAGACGATCGTCTACTTCAGCGCCGCCGAGCTGCTCACCAACGCCGCGAAGCACGGCGGGACGACGCACGTCGACGTCACCGAGGAGCGGGACGTCCTGTGGCTGCGCGTGCGCGACGACGGCCGGGGTGGCGCCCAGCTCGTGCCCGGCGGCGGGCTGGCCGGGATCGCCGAACGGCTGCGGACGGTCGACGGCGAGCTCGCGGTCAGCAGCCCGGTGGGTGGTCCGACCGAAGTCACCGCGCGGGTGCCGCTGCCCCGATAAGCTCGCCCGCATGCGGATCGTCATCGCGGAGGACTCGACCATCCTCCGCCAGGGTCTCGTCGAGCTGCTCACCTTCCGCGGCCACGAGGTCGTCGCCGCGGTGAAGGACGGCGAAACGCTGCGGGCCGCCGTCGCCGAGCACGCCCCCGACGTGTCCATTGTGGACATCCGGATGCCGCCGACGCACACCGACGAGGGCCTGCGGGCGGCGATCGCGCTGCGCGCCGAGCTGCCGGCCTGCGCGATCCTGCTGTTCTCCCAGTACGTCGAGACGAAGTACGCGGCCCAGCTGCTGGCCGACCGCGCGGGCGGGGTCGGCTACCTGCTGAAGGACCGCGTCGCCGAGGTGTCGGACTTCCTCGACGCGCTGCGCCGGGTCGCCGACGGCGAGACGGTGCTCGACCCCGAGGTCGTCAGCCAGCTGTTCTCCGCCACGCGCCAGACCGACGCACTCAGCGGGCTGACCCCGCGGGAGCGCGAAGTGCTGGGCCTGATGGCGGAAGGCCGGTCGAACTCGGCGATCGCGGCGAAGCTGTTCCTCTCCGCCGGGTCCGTCGAGAAGTACGTGACGTCGATCTTCGGCAAGCTCGGCCTGCCACCGTCCGAAGGGGACAACCGCCGGGTGCTGGCGGTGTTGCGCTACTTGGACTCCTGAGCCAGCAGCCCGTCGACGAAGGCCCGCAACCCGGCCTGGTAGGTGTCGCGGGCGGTCAGCTCCGGCCAGCGCTCCCCGACGATCGCGAGGCTGGGGAACCGCGTCGCGTCGAGTTCGGCGAACACGCGGTCGCGGTAGCGGGGCCGGTCCTGCGCGGCCCGCCGCCCGGCGCGGGCGCGGATCAGGAGTTCACCCAGCGTGTAGTACCAAATGCCCCGGTAGACCGCCACCGCCCGCTCCGGCGAACACCCGCAGCCGAGCGCGCCGCCGACGATCCCGTCGACCATCCACAGCGCGGACTCGCCGACGAAGTCGTCGGCCGTCAGGACTTCCACGATCGCGGGCCACGCGGCCAGGGCGTCGTGCATGAGGGTGGCCGCGGCGACGATCCGCTCCCGGGGATCCGAGGGCAGTTCCGGCCGAGGCAGCTGGTCCGCGTAGTGCTCCAGCAGCTGGACGAGCAAGTCGTCCTTGTCGCGGACGTGGTGGTACAGCGTCGTCGCGCCGACACCCAGCTCGGCGGCCAGCCGACGGACCGTCAGCTTCTCCCAGCCGTCCCGGTCGAGGATCGCCCGCGCCGCTTCGAGGATCTGCGGCCGCGAGGTCGCGGGCGGCCGTCCGATGCGTGGCATGCCCCCCATCATGCCCGGAAGCCGTTCGACACCGCGCACCAGCTGGTGCTACTTTCGGAACATGTTCGAAAACTACGACCTGTTCAAGACCTTCATCCAGTTGCGCACCGGTGGCGTGGCCGAGTCCGTCAACCGCCGCGAAGCCCTCGCCGGAGCCGGCGAAAGCCTGTGGACGATCGGCGCGTTCCACGCCGAAGACGACCACGCCGTGCACTCCGACGTCTGGGAACGCCACACCCAGGGGCACGAAGTCCTCGTCGTGCTTTCGAGCGCGTTACGCGTCTACGTAAGAGAGGAAGGACTGGTGGCCACGCTGACCGCGGGACAGTCGTTCATCGTGCCGCCCGGACGGTGGCATCGGCTGGCCGTCGAAGAGCCCGGTGACCTGCTGTCGATCACCCCTCGGGCGGGCACCGAACACGAGAAGGCCGTGGCGTGAGACGGCCGGTCTTCGTCGCCTGCCTTGCCGTGTTCGGCCTGATGGCGGCCCAGCAGCTGCTCAACCCGATCCTGCCGCCGCTGGCGCGCGAGTTCGGCTTCAGCGAGCTGGCGCTGGGCGCGGTCTGGGCGGTCGGCGGCGCCGGTGTCGTGCTGACCAGCCCGTTCTGGGGCCGCCGGAGCGCGCGCTGGGGGCATCGGCCGGTGCTGCTGCTCTCGCTGGGCGGCGCCACGCTCGGCCTGCTCGGGTTCGCCGTCGTCGCGCAGGCCGGGCTGTCCGGCGCTCTCGCCGTGCCGGTGCTGTTCACGGCCGTCCTGCTGACCCGCGGCGTCGTGTTCGGCCTGGCCTGGGCCGCGACGCCGGTGACCGCGCAGTCCTACATCGCCGACGTCACCGACGGCCCGGCGGAGCGCGTGCGCGGGATGGCCGTGTTCGGTGCGGCGCAAGGCCTCGCGCTGGCCGTCGGACCGGCGCTCGGGGGCGTGCTGGGCCTGGCCGGGCCACTGGTCCCGATCTACGCCGCGCCGGTCATCCTGGCGGTGATCGCCGTCGTCGTGGCGGTCGCGCTGCCGAAGCCGGTGAAGCGGAAAGTGTTGGTGACGAAGCAGGTCAGCCCGTTCGACCGGCGGATGTGGCCGTTCCTGACCCTCGGCTTCGGCCTTTACCTCGCGCTCGCGATCGTCCTGATGACCGTCGGCTTCCTGGTGCAGGACCGGCTCGGGCTCGCCACGCGGGACACCGGCCGCGTCACCAGCCTGATCATGCTCGCCGGCGCGGGGCTGATCATCCTCGCCCAGGTGGTCGCGGTCCCGCGGCTGGGCTGGCCGCCGCTGCGGCTCGTGCGGGTGGGCGCGGTCGTGATGACCGCCGGCATGGTCGTGGTCGTGTTCGCGCACACCGGATTGCTGCTCGCGGCCGGCGTCGCCGTGCTCGGCGCCGGGATGGGCTTCGCGACGCCGGGGTTCATGTCCGCGCCGACGCTGGCGGCCACCCGCGACGAACAGGGCGCGGTGGCCGGTCTGATGGGATCGAGCAGCGCGCTGGCGTTCATGGGCGGGCCGCTGCTCGGGACCGGGCTGTACGAGGTTTCGCCCACCGTGCCGTACATCGCCGGCACGGTGCTGCTGGCGGGGCTGACCGTCTTCGCCTTCACCGTGGAGCCCGCGAAGGTGGCCGTCGCTGCCTAGGCTGGGGCGCATGTACTCCACCGAGATCGAGGTCCGCACCGGCTCGGAAGCCGTCGTCCACGACCTCACCCACGAGGCCGAGGCCTTCCTGCGCGACGCCGACGCGGCCGACGGCCTGCTGCACGTCTGGGTCCCGCACGCGACCGCGGGCCTGGCGATCCTCGAGACCGGCGCCGGCAGCGACGAAGACCTCCTGAAGGCGCTCGACGAGCTCCTCCCCCGCGACGGCCGCTGGCGGCACCGGCACGGGAGCCCCGGTCACGGCCGTGACCACGTGCTTCCCGCGCTGGTGCCGCCGTACGCGACGGTCCCGGTGCTCGGCGGCGTGCTCGCGCTGGGCACCTGGCAGTCGATCTGCCTAGTGGACACCAACCTCGACAACCCGGTCCGGAAGGTGCGGTTCAGCCTGCTCGCGGGCTGACCGGCCCGGCCACAGCACCAGCAGCAGGCCCGCGGTCAGCAGGCCACCGAGGACCCAGAGCCCGGTCGTGACGTCGGGTGCGCCGGGCACGCCCTGGAGCAGGCTGCGCAGGCCTTCGGCCGAGAACCGGAACGGCGTCCACGACCACAGCAGCGTGCGGTAGGCCGGGTTCAGCAGCTCCGGTGCCTGCCCGGCGACCGCGGGCGCGACCAGGTAGAGCGGGCCGAGGACGGCCATCGCGCGCAGGCCGAGCAGCCGCAGCAGCCCCGCCTGCAGGGCCGCGAACGCCGTCGCCGCGAGGAAGACGAAACCGAGAACGCCGGCAGTCAGCGGCAGCGCGGCGTCCCACAGCGCGAAGAACCCGGCCACGGCCGCGGTGACGAGCACGCCCACCCCGACGACCTGCAGGAACCGCGCGCCGACACCGACCGTGCGGCCGGTGCGCTTGGCCAGCTGGGTCAGCCCGAGCCCCGCGACGAGCGCGCCGATCCAGGCCAGCGCGGACGCGGCCAGCGGCGCGGTCCGGCCGGCGACGCTCGCCGGGTGCAGCACCTCCTGCTTCGGCGCGCCGGCCAGCGCGCTCGCGGCGCCGGTCAGCGCCTGCTGCGCGACCTGGGTGCCGGCCGGGTTGACCGCCCCCGACGTCACCACGGTCGCACCGCCAGGCCCGAGTTCGAGCACGCCGTAGACCTTCTTGTCCTCCAGCAGCTGCCGCGCGTCGGCCGGGCTCGCGATCGTCCACGCGAGCTGGGTTCCGCCGTGTGCGGCGATGCGCTGCGCGATCTCCGGCGGGGCGGCGACCGCGACCGGGACACCGTCGGGTGCGGCGGTGGCCTGCGCGCCGAAGGTGAGGAAGCCGAGCACCACCGCCACCAGCGCGCCGGCCACGGCGGCGACCAGGGCGAGCGCCCCCGCGGGTCGGGTCATGAGAGCCTCCAGTTATTCGTCGCTTGTTGAATTGATGCCCAAGGTACGACCGAGCCGCCAAGAAGTCAACGCTTGTTGAATAGTGCCGCCGGTAACCTCGACCTCGTGACGAAGACGCGACTGGTGCTCTGGGACATCGACCACACGCTGGTGGACTTCACCGGCCTCGGCTCCGCTTGGTACGCCACGGCGCTGGCCGCGACGACCGGGACCGAGCTGGTCACCTACCCCGACTTCGGCGGCCGCACCGAACGCGCGATCAGCACCGACCTGCTCACCGCGCACGGCCTCGAGCCGACCGAAGAGCTGATCCAGGCGCTCTGGCTGGCGCTGATCGCGGAGTCCGAACGCTCGGTCGCCCAGCTGCCGGCCTCGGCGCGGGCGCTGCCGGGCGCGGCCGAAGCGCTGACCGACTTCGCCGGGCACGACGGCGTCGTCCAGTCGCTCGTCACCGGGAACCTGCCGGAGATCTCGCGGCACAAGCTCGTCGCGTTCGGCCTGCACGAGCACCTCGACCTCGAGATCGGCGGCTACGGCACGCTCTCGGCGCACCGGCCGGACCTGGTGCCGCACGCGGTCGCGCGTGCCGCGGCCAAGCACGGCACCGAGTTCGACGCGGTCGTCGTCATCGGCGACACCCCGAACGACGTCGAGGCCGCGTTGGATCACGGCGCGGTCGCCGTCGCGGTGGCCACCGGCCACTACACCGCCGAAGAACTGCAGGCCGCGGGCGCGCACACGGTGCTGCCCGACCTGGCCGACACCGACGCCGTGCGGGCCGCCGTCCTCGGCTGACCCTCCCCCGGACTCGTCCTCGGGAGGGGGAAGACCCTCAGTCGAAGGGAGGACTCCCCTAAGGGAAAAGTCGTTCCTTCGCCCGATGTCCGCGACGGCGCGACTCGGAAGACTCTTCCGCATGACGAAAGCAGCGTCGGCGGCCGAGCTCGCCGGAGAGGGACGCGTCCGCGGCACCATCACTGTGCTGAGACAGCGCCTGCCGTTCACCAGCACCGTCGTGCTCGCGATGCTCCTGCTGGCCGTGGTCACCGGAGCGCTCTGGAACGCGGCCGAAGACCGCGCGGCCTTCCCGTTCGTCGCGTATGGACTGCCGTCGCTGGAGTCCGGCCGGTGGTGGACGATGCTCACCGGGCCGTTCTTCGCCGTCATCCCCTGGTACTACCTCCCGATGGTCGGCAGCTTCGCGCTCTTCGCCGGCTTCGCCGAATGGCAGCTGGGGACGCGGCGCGCGATGGCCGTGACCATCGGCGGTCAGGTCGTCTCGGTGCTGGTCGCCACGCAGTTCCTCGCGTTGTGCCGCAACTCCGGCTGGCTGTGGGCGGAGCGGATCTCGGGCAGCCTCGACGTCGGGTTCTCCGGCGGCGCGCTCGCCGCCGTCGCGGTCGCCAGCGCGACGCTGCGGCCGCCGTGGGCGCTGCGGCTGCGGGCCGGGCTGTGCGTGTACGCCGGGGTCGCGATCGTCTACGTCGGCACGCTCGCCGACCTCGTGCACTTCTGCGCGCTGCTGCTGGCGATCCCGCTCGGCAACCGGCTCGTCGGGTCGAAGCGGGCGCCGTCGGCGGGGCCGAACCCGCGGGAGTGGCGGCTGCTGGCCGTCGCCGGCCTGCTGCTGCTCACCATCGCCGAGATCGTGATGCTGCTGGTCCCCGGCGATGGCCCGTTCGGCTCCACGGAAGGGGTTTCGCTGTCGGGGCCGGAGCTCGCGGTGCTCGTCCTGCTGGTGGTGCCGATGCTCAACGGGCTGCGCAAGGGCGGCCGCGTCGCGTGGCGCTGGGCCGTCGGGTTGTCGGCTTTCGTGACGCTGCAAGGGGTCGCCGTCGTCACGCTGGTCGGCCTGGCCGACTTGTTCGGCGGCGACTACGACACCACCGGTCTCCCGCTGTTCTTCGTGGACAATCTCTTGTGGACGGTCGAGCTGGTCGTCCTGGTCATCGCGCAGCACGCCTTCCGCACGCCGTCGCGGCGCCGGTTGCGCCGGCACGCCCAGGGTCCGGGCCCGGCGCTGGCCCGCACGCTGCTCGACCGGCACGGCGGCAGCACGCTCTCGTGGATGACGATGTGGCCGCGCAACACGTACTTCGTCCGCGCGGACGGCCGGTCCTACCTCGCCTACCGCAAGCACGCGGGGGTCGCGGTGGCGCTGGGCGACCCGATCGCCCCGGACGGCACGGCGGCGGCCACGGTCACCGAGTTCACCGCGATGTGCGAGAACTCGGGCCTGGTGCCGTGCGTGTTCTCGGCAACGGAGGCAACGGTCGCGGCAACGCGCGAGCAGGGCTGGCAGCACGTCCAGGTCGCCGAGGACAACGTGCTCGACCTGGAGGGCCTGGAGTTCCGCGGCAAGGCCTGGCAGGACGTCCGGTCGGCGCTGAACAAGGCCGCGAAGCAGGGCATCGACTTCCGGCTGGTCCGCTTGGCCGACCAGCCGGAACCCATCCTCGCCCAGGTGCGGGCACTGTCGGAGGAGTGGATGTCCGGCAAGGGAATGCCGGAGATGGGCTTCACCCTGGGCGGCCTCGACGAGGCGATGGACCCGGCCACCCGCGTCGGCCTGGCGGTCGACGCGGAGGGCACGGTCCACGGCGTGACATCGTGGCTCCCGGTGTACACGGGAGCGGGCAAGATCGGCGGCTGGACCCTGGACGTCATGCGCCGCAGCCCCCACGGCTTCCGCCCGGTGATGGAGTTCCTGATCGCGTCGGCGTGCGTGGCGTTCCGCGAGGAAGGGGCCAGGTTCGTCTCGCTGTCGGGAGCACCGCTGGCCCGTAGCGGCGCGGCCGGCCCGACCCGCACGGTCGACCGGGCACTGGAGTCGTTGGGAAAGGTGATGGAGCCGTACTACGGCTTCCGGTCCCTGCACGCGTTCAAGGCGAAGTTCCAGCCGAGGCACGTCCCGCTGTACCTGGCCTTCCGCGACGAGGCGGACTTGCCGCGGATCGGGCTGGCGCTGAGCCGGGCCTACCTGCCGGACGTACGGCTGCGGGAGCTGGCGAAACTGGCGCGGAAGCGGTAACAGGAGTCCGGTCGTCGGCGACTACATTGCGCAGGTACGCCGCGCCCCGGAGGAAATATGCCCCAACCGGACCAGACGCCCGGGAGCCGGTCGCGCAACGAATTCTCCGGCACGGCCGACAACGTCGTTCAGGTCGGCACCCTGTACGGCGACGTCGTGTTCGCGGATTCGGCCGAGTCGACCCAGCGCGCGAAGGAGTTCGAGGATCGGTACCGGCGGGGAATCGTCGAAAGCCTCGACCGCGTCGCACTGTTCGGCCCGACCCCGCAGTGGGCCGAGACGTTCGCGCTGAGCTCTGCCTACGTGGACCTGACGCTCACTGATCCAGTGTCGGAACGCGGTGGCCTGGGCATCGACGAAGTCCTGGCCGGCAGCCGCCGGCTGCTGCTGGAAGGCTCGGCCGGGACCGGCAAGTCGACGATGCTGCGGGCCTTGGCGATCCGGGCGCTGCGCGGTGAGTTGCCCGAAGCGGTGGCCGGGTCGGCGAGGCCGGTGCCCTTCCTGCTCAAGCTTCGGTCTTTCGTGCAGGACGAGCAACTGGTCCTGCCCAAGCCCGAAGATTTCGTCGCGTCCGTCGCACCGCTGCTCGATTCCGCGAAGCCCGAGAAGTGGGTCTCCCGGCTGCTGGAGAGCGGCCGGACGCTGGTCTTGGTCGACGGCATCGACGAGGTGCGCGACATGCACCGGGGGCAAGTGCTCGACTGGGTCCGGAGCCTCGTCGACTTCTACCCCAAGGCCGGCTACGTCGTCACCGCGCGCCCCGCTGCCGTGCGGGAAGGGTGGCGGAAGGAGTTGCGCGGCCTCGGGTTCGCCACCACGCGGATCGAGCCGATGAGCCGCCGCCAGGTGCACAACTTCGTCGATCACTGGTACCGAACGATCTGGCGCGAAGGGCGAGGGGCCGAAGACCTCAAAGCGTGGATCGACAGGGAGCGTGGCCTGAGCAGCCTAGCGACGTCTCCGCTTTTGTGTGGCGTCCTTTGCGCACTTCACTATCAATGCGGCATCCTGCCCGCGACCCTACTCCAACTGTATGAGGACGGGCTGGATCTTCTCGTCGAACGACGTGACTACCAACGGGCCATCCGCCACCATTTCTGGCAGCTGCCACGATCGGTTTCGCGGCCCTTACTGGGCCGAATAGCGTTGTGGATGGTGCTCAACGGGCGGGACGCCATACCATGGTCGACCGCGATGAAGATCGCGACAGACTTCGCCTTCCAGATCAAAGGTGCCGGTTATCGGGCCGAAGTGCCCCAGCTGATCCACGACCTGATCGAGCAGACCGGCACCCTGAGGCGGTCGGAGGACAACCTGGCGTTCTCCTTGCCGTCGTTCCAGGACTATTTCGCCGCCGACGAAATCATCCGGCACGACCACCTGCACCACCTCGTCCGCCACGCTCACGACCCGACCTACCACGACGTCGTCGTCCTGGCCGCCGGACTGGCCGAGCAAGACGTCGCCGCTCGCCTGCTCACGCAGCTGCTGGACCGCGCGACGGCGGAACCCAGTTACCAGCGAGCCCTTCGGCTGGTCGCGGCGGCGTGTCTCTCCGTGGTGCCCGCGCTACCGCGCCCGCTCTACGAACATCTACATGACGAGGCTACGAAGCTGTTGCCGCCCGCGACGATCGACGAAGCGTATGACCTCGCCGGTGTGGTGGTCGTGGACCTTCTCGTCGAGCTGGCCCGGACGCGTGAGTTCACCGATGCCGAGGCCGCGGCGAGCATCCGGGCCGCCTCGATGATCGACATGGCCGGAGCGAGCGCGCTCCTCGAACTCTTCGCCGACCACGCGAGCCCACTGGTTCAGCGTGAGCTGGCGGCTGCCCACGCCCGCGACAGCGGCTAGCGACGCGTGGTCGGCGGCGGCGTGACGGTGGTCCGATCCCCCGCCGCCACGAACCGATAGCTCTCCACGACCTTCAGCAATTCCTCCCGGCTCGCACCCCCGGCCCGGTCGGCAGCCGAATAGGCCACCACCACGCCCGAAGTACCACCGGTGCCGAACGCCAGCGCCGCCACCAAAGCCCGCTTCGGTGTGCACTCGCCCGTGTCCGTCGGGACCACCTCGGCGACCACCACCCGGGCCGGCGACTTCGTGCCGTCCGCCTTCGTGATCTGCGCGTCCGCGCCCGGCCCCGCCTGGACGGTTCCGCCGTACGCCCCCGTCGCCAGGTCCGTCACGACCTTGCGTGCCGCCGCGTCCGGGTCCGGCTCCCGTGCGGTCGTGACGCCCGCGCCGCCCAGGTCGTCCTTGCCGCAGAAGTTCTCGCCCAGGAACGCGCTCGTGATCAGCCGGATCGACGGCTTGTCCCAGCCGTGCAGCGTCGTCGGCGCCGGCTTCCAGTTCGGTGGGACGTCGTACGCATACGAACCATCCCGGGCCGCCACCGGCTGCCAACCCGCCACCAGCGCGGGCACCGAGACCCGCGGTGACGGCGTCTCGACCACCGGCGTCCGCGGCGCCGGCGTCGACGTCGGCCGGTGTGTCTTGCCGACGCCCAGTGCGTTCAGCACGCCGCCGATCAGCGCGATCAGCACCAAGCCGACCCACGGTGCCCGTCGCCACTTCAGCGGCTTCGCGGCCGGGCGGATCCGCTTCGGCTGCGCGCGCGGCGGCTCCGAGACGGGCGCGCCCGCGGGTTCGTAACCGCCGAACCCGCGGAGCGCCGCGTTGTCCTCGTACCCCGGTGTCGTGTCGTCCGGACGCCGGGAGAACAGGCCCATCAGGAGCGGACGAGCTTGACCAGGTGCTCGACGACGGCGTCGACCGCGATCTCCTCGCGCTCGCCCGTGCGGCGGTCCTTGACCTCGACCACGCCGTTCGCCAGGCCGCGGCCGACCACCAGGATGGTCGGCACGCCGACCAGCTCCGCGTCGGCGAACTTGACGCCCGGGGTCGCCTTGCGGTCGTCGAGGATGACCTCGATGCCCGCCGTGTCCAGCTCCGCGGCGATCTTCTCGGCGCCCGCCGCGACCGCCTCGTCCTTGCCCGCGATGACGATGTGCACGTCGAACGGCGAGACCTCGCGCGGCCAGATCAGGCCGAGGTCGTCGTGGTTCTGCTCGGCGAGCACGCCCACCAGCCGCGAGACGCCGACGCCGTACGAGCCCATCGTGATCCGGATCGGCTTCGAGTCCGGGCCGAGCGCGTCGAGCTCGAACGCGTCCGCGTACTTGCGGCCGAGCTGGAAGATGTGGCCGATCTCGATGCCGCGCGCGGCGACCAGGGTGCCCTGGCCGTCCGGCGACGCGTCGCCCTCGCGGACCTCGGCGGCCTCGATCGTGCCGTCCGGGGTGAAGTCGCGGCCGGCCAGCAAGTCGACGACGTGGTGGTCGACCTTGTCGGCCCCGGTGACCCACGCCGTGCCGGCGACGATCCGCGGGTCGGCCAGGTAGCGCACGCCGTTGTCCTGCAGGGCCTTCGGGCCGATGTAACCCTTGACCAGGAACGGGTTCTTCGCGAAGTCGGCCTCTTCGAGCAGCGCGACCTCGGCGGGCTCCAGCGACGCTTCGAGGCGCTTCATGTCCACTTCGCGGTCACCCGGGACCGCGACGCAGACCAGCTCCCACTCCTTCGCGCCCGGCTGACGCGTCTTGAGCATGACGTTCTTCAGCGTGTCCGCGGCCGTGAACGTGCGGCCCAGGTCCGCGTTGTTGAGGTAGTCGACCAGCGTCCCGATGGTCGGCGTGTTCGGCGTGTGGTGCACCTGCGCCTCGGGACGACCCTCGATCGGCTGCGCGGGCGGCGCGGGCGTCACGACCGCCTCGACGTTCGCCGCGTAGCCCGAGTCGGTGCTGCGGACGTAGGTGTCCTCGCCCGTCTCGGCGACCGCGAGGAACTCCTCCGACGCCGAGCCGCCCATGGCGCCCGACGTCGCCTTCACGACGACGTACTCGAGGCCGAGCCGGTCGAACAGCTTCGTGTACGCGGCGCGGTGCGCCTGGTAGGAGCGCTCCAGACCCTCGTCGTCGAGGTCGAAGGAGTAGGAGTCCTTCATGACGAACTCGCGGCCGCGCAGGATGCCGGCGCGGGGGCGCGCTTCGTCGCGGTACTTCGTCTGGATCTGGTACAGCGTGACCGGGTAGTCGCGGTACGAGCTGTACTCGCCCTTCACGGTCAGCGCGAAGAGCTCCTCGTGCGTCGGGCCGAGGAGGTAGTCGGCGCCCTTGCGGTCCTTGAGGCGGAAGAGGGCGTCGCCGTACTCGGTCCAGCGGCCGGTGGCCTCGTAGGGCTCCTTCGGCAGCAGCGCGGGGAACTGGATCTCCTGCGCGCCGATGGCGTTCATCTCGTCGCGCACGACGTTCTCGATGCGACGCAGGACCCGCAGGCCCAGCGGCAGCCACGAGTACCCGCCCGGGGCGACCCGGCGGACGTAGCCGGCACGTACCAGGAGCCGGTGGCTCGGTACCTCGGCGTCCGCCGGATCCTCGCGCAACGTGCGAAGAAACAACGACGAAGTCCTGGTGATCACTGCGGGGCTCCCTGCGCCGGGCGGGTGTGAAAGTCCCGCTCAGGGTAGTCAATACCCCCACCGTGACTCCAACGGGTTACTCGGCCGCCCGTTTTTGTCGGTGGTGGCCGCTAGCTTCGGGGCATGGCGATCCACATGGGCATGATCACGATCGACTGCGCCGATCCCCGCGACCTGGCGCGGTTCTGGACGGCGGCGCTGGGCACCCAGGTGGCCCAGGACTACGGCGGAGAGTTCCTGGTGCTGGCTCCACCCGAGGGCGGGCTGCCCCTCGGGCTGCAACGGGTGCCCGAGGCCCGGGCGGGCAAGAACCGGGTGCACGTCGACTTCGGCGGCGATGATCGGGCGGCGGAGGTGAAACGGCTGGTGGAGCTGGGCGCGAAGGAGGTGGCGGAGCATTCGGTGCCGGGCCTGGCCTGGACGGTCCTGACGGATCCGGAGGGCAACGAGTTCTGCGTCTCGGGGTAGTCCGGCGGTAGAAAGGCGGCATGAGCGCTCGCGTACTGCTGCCCTGGACCGACATCGATGTGCCGGAAAGGGTCGAGGCCGAGTACTACGACGGTGTCGCGGCGCCGCCGGACGGTCTGGGTGAAGTCGAGCTCTACGTGCTGCCCTACGACCGCGGGCCCGAGCCGCCGAAGCTGATCAAGGAGCTGCCGGCGTTGCGCGTGGTGCAATCGCTGTCGGCCGGGGTCGAGGCGATCGTGCCGCTGCTGCCCGAGGGCGTGCGGCTGGCGAACGGAAGGGGACTGCATGACCTGAGCGTCGCGGAGCACGCGCTCGCGCTGGTCCACGCGGCGCAGCGGGACCTGCCGCGGTGGTTCGCGCAGCAGACGCGCGGCGAGTGGACGCGTGAGCACACGCGCTCCCTGGCCGACAGCCGGGTGCTGCTGGTCGGCTACGGCTCGATCGGGCAGGCGATCGAGCGCCAGCTCGTCGCGGCCGAGGCGGTGGTGACGAGGGTGGCTAGCCGCGCGCGGCCGGAGTCGGACGTGCACGGCGTCGACGACCTGCCCCGGCTCCTGCCGGAGGCCGACATCGTGGTGCTCGTGCTGCCGGACACCCCCGCGACGCGCGGCTTGTTCGACGCGAAGGCCTTGGCGGCCCTCCCGGACGACGCCCTGGTGGTGAACGTCGGCCGCGGCACGGCGATCGACACCGACGCGCTCCTGGCCGAGACCCGGGCCGGGCGGCTGCGCGCGGGGCTGGACGTCGTCGATCCGGAGCCACTGCCCGCCGACCATCCACTGTGGACGGTTCCGGGTGTGGTCATCACGCCGCACATCGCCGGGGGGTCGGCCTCGTTCTATCCGCGCGCGAAGAAGCTGGCGGCCGAGCAGGTGCGGCGGTACGTGGCGGGTGAGGAGCTGCTCAACCTCGTAGAGCGGTGAGGACGGCGCTCCAGGCGGCCGGGGTGACGGTCAGTTGCCCCTGGTCGCGAGCCTTCGTGTCCCGGACACCGACGGAACGGTCGAGCTTGACCTCGACACACTCGGACTGGCCACCGCTGTAGCTAGCCTTGCGCCACCCGACTTCGACACAGTTGGACTCGCCACCGCTGTAGCTCGACTTGCGCCAGACCATGTCACCCATGCCGAGGCCTCCCGGGCTATCGCGCGACCTCCCGAAGCTTGCTCCGGGTGTCGTCCTCACTCAGTGCCTTGCCAGCCAAGATCTTAGCCTGGCGCCGGTAATCGCCGACAACTCTCGCATCGTGCAGGAACGCTGTGGCGTGCGAACTCTCCAGGTGCACGATGGGTGGCAGGCCGGCGAACTCGTAGAGCACGAACGGCCCGATCAGCCCCGGGTGGTACCCGATGTTCCCGGGGACGATCCGCAGCGAAACATTCGCCAGCGCCGCCACTTCGAGCAAGTGATCCACTTGGTCGGACATGATGTCGGCACTGCCGATCTGCTCGCGAATCGCCATTTCGCCGATGAATGCGCTCAGCCGGACCGGTTCCGGCTTCACCAGAATCCGCTGCCGGTTCAGCCGCGCCACCAGCATGGCGTCCGCCTGTTCCATCGCGATCTCGGCATTGCTCAGCACATCGCGCGCGTAGTCTGCTGTCTGCAGGATTCCCGGCAGGGTCGCCAACGACCACATCGTGATGCGGGTGGCGGTGCGCTCGTACTCCACGATCCCGCTCAGCGCGGGCGGCAAATCCGACGGGTTGGAATCGAGCCAGTTGTCGTCCTTGGCGCGTCTGGCCAGGCGCATCATGCGCTCATAGGTTGCGTCGTCGACCTGGAGGGCGCCCAGCAGCCGGGCCACGTCTTCCGGCGACGCGACCCGCTGCCCCTTCTCCCATGCCGACAGCAGCTGCGGCAGAATCCGCACCATGCGGGCCAGTTGACGCAAACCTTTACCTTGCGTCAGCCGCAATTCGCGCAGCGACGCGGCCAATGCTCTGGCACCCGGGGAAGCGGAAGTCGGCTTCATAGGGCGATCGTACGAATGCCGTCCATTCCCCGATCGGCGGTGGGGCGTCCCAGAATCAGGACAGGACGTACACGTGCCATTCGTCGTCGACACGATATCCGCACCGCTCGTAAACACCCAGCGCCCGGTGCGCGTTGTCGACGTCGACGTTCAGCGCCGACCGGTCGAAGCCCGCCGCCTTCGCCGCCAGCAGCGTGTGCCCCAGCAGCCCGGCCGCGACGCCGCGGCCGCGCAGCACCGACCTCGTGCCCACCCAGCTGGCGTGGTGCTCTCGGATGCCCGTCACCGCGGTCTCGGACGCGTAGAAGTGGCTCAGCACGAACGCGAGGACCTTCTCGCCGTCGAGGACCAGGTACGACAGGTCCGGGCGGAAGTCCTTCGAGCCGGTGACCAGGTGGCGCCAGGCGCCGGGCTCGTAGACCGTGCTGCCCCAGTGGTCGCCGAAGGTGTCGTTGCGGGCGTCGAGCACCGCGAGGTCGTGCTTGAAGTCGAACGGGACCGCGGTGAGACCGTCCGGCAGGGGCGGCTGCGGCGGCAGGTCGGCCAGGCCGACGCGCATGTTGACCATCGTGCGGGCGTGCTCGTACCCCGCGCCGGCGAGGACGCCGGTGATCCAGCTTTCGTTCTGGTGGTGGCCGTGGTGGAGCTCGATCGGCGCGTCCGGGAAGGTGCGCTCGTTGACCTCACGGCCCGTCCGCGCGAACCACCCGACCAGGTGAGCGCCGACGGCGTCGGTGCGGTGCTCCGGGTGCACGGCCGACTGGATGCGGAGCATGTGGACGGGGTTCGCGGCGTCGCGGCGGCGGACCAGGCCGTAGGCGACGAGCTCTTCGCCGGCCCAGGCGCCGACGGTGGCGCGGGCCAGGTCGACGTTGGGGCCTTCCAGCTCCTCGCGCAGGTCTTCCTCGCTGAGGTGTTCACCCGTCCGGTCGACCTGCTCGGCGGCCGCGTACAGCCGGGTGAGCGCGGGGACGTCGTCGAGGGTCAACGGGCGCCAGGTGAGGTCCATGCCGGGAGGCTAGGCCGGGCGGCGACGTCCGCGCACCCCGATTTACGCTCGACGCGTGCTGGTGCTCCTCCCCCCTTCCGAGACCAAGGCCGACGGCGGCCGCGGCGGTCCGCTCGACCTCGCCGCGCTGTCGTTCCCCGAGCTGAACCCGGCGCGCGCCAAGCTGGCCGACGCGCTGACCGAGCTGGCCGGCGACGTCCCGGCGAGCATCGTGGCCCTGGGCATCACCGAGCGGCAAGCCGGGGAGGTCGCCCGCAACGCGGAGCTGTGGACGTCGCCGACGATGCCGGCGCTGCGCCGCTACACCGGCGTGCTGTACGACGCGCTGGACGTGAAGAGCTTCACGAAGGCGGGTCTGGAGAAGGCGCACCGGCGGCTGGCGGTGACGTCGTCGCTGTTCGGCGTGGTGTCCGCGACCGACCCGATCCCGGCCTACCGGCTCTCGGGCGGCAACTCACTGCCCGCGCTCGGGACGATCCGCGCGCACTGGAAGCCGGTGCTCGAGCCGGTGCTGCGGCAGGTCGAGGGCCTGGTGGTGGACCTGCGATCGGGCACGTACTCGGCGTTCGCGAAGCTGCGCCCGGACGCGGTGACGGTCCGCGTGGTGACGGAGAACGCCCGTGGCGAGCGAGTCACGGTCAGCCACTTCAACAAGGCGTACAAGGGCCGTCTGGCCCGGGCGCTGGCGGAGACCCGCGCCGAACCGTCCACTGTGGACCAGCTGGTGAAGGTGATCACGAAGGCGGGCATGGTGGTCGAGCGCACCGGCGACCACGCGCTGGAGCTGGTCACGGAGGGCTGACGGTCCGTTCGAAGAGGGCGCCGGACGGGCTGCTGCCGACGATCCGCACCAGCCGGAAGCCCTGGCCGCGGTAGTAGTCGTGCAGCCGGGCGTTGGTGCTCCAGGCATCGAGCCTCAGCCGGCGTTTCCCGGCCCGCCTCGCTTCCTCGACGGCCAGGTCGAGCAGCCACGCCCCGACGCCCCGCCCGGCGAAAGCCCGGTCGACGGCGAGGCGGTGCAGGTAGAGCGCGGAGCCGGGCTCGTCGGCGGGCCGCCACAGCTCGGCGGCGTGGGTGTCCCGCAGGGTCACCGTGCCGACGGCCACCGGCCCCGGCCAGGTCTCCGCCACCCGGAGACCACCCGGTGCCAGGTCCGGGCGCAGTTCCTCCGCGCGCCACCGCCCCGTTTGCCACTGGTCCGTTGCCTTGCCGCCGAGCCAGGTGCTCGCGCCGTCGAGAATCTCCAGTACAGCCGGCACGTCCTCCTCCGTCGCCGGGCGGAGGCGGTACCCGTTCAGAACCGGTCCGGGGCGAACGGGCTCAGGTCGAAGCCCGGGTCCTCCCCCAGCGCCACCGACGCCACCAGCTTTCCCGCGAACGGCGCGTTCGTCAGCCCGCCGGCGCCGAAGCCCGTCGACACCGCCAAACCCGGCCGGATCAGCCCCAGGATCGGCAAGCCGTCCGGCGTGCCCGGGCGGAAGCCGACCCTCGTCTCGGCCAAGGTCGCGTCCGCCAGGCCCGGGGCCACCGTCAGCGCGTTGTCCAGCACCTCGCGCTGCCCGGCCGCCGTGACGCGGTAGTCGAAGCCCGCCTCCGCCTCCCGCGTCGCGCCCGCCACCACCCGGCCGCCGCCGAACGCCAGCAGGTAGTGGCTGCTTCGCGGCAGCACCACCGGCCAGGCGGCCGTGTCCGTTTCCGGCAGGTCGAAGTGGCTGATCTGACCGCGGTGCGGCGTCACCGGCAGGTCGATCCCCAGCGGCGCCAGCAGTTCGCGGCTCCACGCCCCGGCCGCGACCACGACGCTGTCGGCCTCCAGGGACCCCGACGAGCTCGCCACCGTCCCGTCCGCCCGGAACGCGACCTCGCCTTCGACGAACTTCGCGCCCCGCGCCTCGGCGGCCGACAGCAGCGCCCGGCGCAGCAGGTGCCCGTCGACGCGGCCCGCGCCGGACAGGTGCACCGCGCCCAGCTCGGGCGCCAGCGCCGGAAACAGCTCCCGCGCCTGCGCCGGGTCGAGCCGCCGGACCTCACCGGCCTCCGGGGCGTCCGCCGCCCGGCGGGTCAGCCGCTCCTGCGCCTCGGCCAGCTCCGTCTCGTCGGCCGACACGACCATCCCGCCGACGACCTCGAACGACGAATCGGGCAGCTCGGCGGTGAACTCCCGGTAGTACCGGCCGGCCGCCGCCGCGAGCGGGTACAGCGCGTCTTCCCAGCGCGACGTCCACGGGCTCACGATCCCGGCGCCCGCCTCGGTCGCCGTCCCCGGGCGCGCCGCGTCGGCCACGACCACTTCCGCGCCCCGGCCCGCCAGGTGCCAGGCCGTCGCCGCGCCGCCGATTCCGCTTCCGATCACGAGCACTCGCATGGCTCCACCCTGCCCGAACTTGCCGCGCCGGGGCCAACGGGTTGTCCCGCGCCTGCCGCCGGTCGGTCGTATGCTGCCCGCCATGCCGAGCCGTGCCGAGCGGTATGTCGCCCATCTCGACACCCTGACCGGGAACTCCGAGCCCAGGCTGCAGCCGATCCCGTCCACCCACGCCGCGCTCGACGACGTCATCGCGTTCGTCTTCGCCGACGAGCCGGAGCCGCGCTACCTGACCGGCGCGACGTACGGCCTCTCGCTCGCCGACCACGCCGACTGGCACGGCGTGAAACCGGAGCTGTGGATCAGCGTCCGGTCCGACGATCCGGTGTGGGCGCTGGCCATCGGCTACCTCGCCGAGCAGCTGCGCGGCACGTGCCCGTTCGTCTACGGCGACACGATCGACTTCGGCGAGCCGATCGCGCCTGAGTCCAAGATGACGGCGTTCGCGGTCTCGGCGCCCGCCGGCCTCGACGCGCACCAGTACACGCTGATCGACATCGGCGGCCCGCCGGTCAGCATCGCCGGCTGCTACCCGGTGCACGACACCGAGCGCCGGTACATCCGCGAGCACGGCATCGACGCGTTCTGGCAGCTGGACTGGGACCTCTACGACGTCCGGCGCCCGCCGGTGGTCTGAGTGCGCTGATACGCGGCCGCGGCCAGCCGGGCGAAGGAGCGGACCAGCGGCGTCTCGTCCTTCCAGGCGACGACGACCGGGTTCGGCGCGAAGCCGGTCAGCGGCACCACCGTCAGGCCACCGGGCGGCCGGTGCCCGAGCGGCATCAGCCCGACAGTCCCGTTCCAGAGCACGGCCTGCAGACACTCCTGGACGACCCGCACCACCGGCCCCTCGCGCGGCTCGCCGCCGTGCCAGTACGCCTGCCACAACGGATCCGTGCCGTCGGGGAACCGGAACCAGCGCCGGCCGGCCAGCTCGGCGAGCGCGAGGTGGTCGCGGCGGGCCAGCGGGTCGTCGGCGCGCAGCACCGCGCCCACCGGGTCGGCGCGCAGCTCGTGCACGGTCAGGCCGGTCTCGTCGAACGGCCCGCGCGTCAGGGCGACGTCGACCAGCCCGGCGCGCAGCCCGCACGTCGGGTCGGTCAGGTCCGTGTCGCGGACGCGGACCTCGACGCCCGGGTGCTGTCGCCGGTAGGCGTCGGCGAGCCGGGTCGCGTCGGGGTCGGCGCTGTCGGCGAGGATGCCGACGGTGAGCGTCGCCGACCCGGCCGCCGTCGCGACGCGCACGCGGGCCTGCTCGGCCTGGTCGAGCAGCGACCGGGCCTCGTCGAGGAGCGCGACGCCCGCCGGGGTGAGCGCGACCCCGCCGGCGGAGCGCACCAGCAGGACCGCGCCGACGTCGGCCTCCAGCTGCTTGATCGCCCGGCTCAGCGGCGGCTGGCTCATGTGCAAGCGCGCGGCGGCCCGGCCGAAGTGGAGTTCTTCGGCGATGGCCACGAAGTACCGCAGCGTCCGTAGCTCCATGACCACCGACAATAGGAGCGGGCGGCGCCGACCCGCCATAATCCGGTGGTGACCATGAAGCGACCGGGCGCCGACCTCTGTCTCCGTCGGCACGCCGAGACAGGCGCCGAGTGCTGTCTCACCGACACCCATTACCCCCGCCCCCACCGCGCCCTCGACGGGTCGACCTGGCACGACGGTCTCTGCACCGACTGCCACGGCAGCGGAAGCGTCCTGGACGGGGTGGAGTGCCCGTCGTGCAACGGCGTGGGCTTCGCCCTGCTCGAGCTGCACGACGACTGACGGCGCGACTGACGGGGTGGCTGACCGGCGACGATAGGCGTTCGGTATCGGCGCCACCGAACCGGTCTTGGACGGCCGCCGCGCTCCGGCGGTGGAATCGGGGCATGACCGATCCCGCCATCCAGTCGGCCGGCGCCACGCTGCCCGACCCCGTCGTCACCGTCTCCGGCGCGCGCGAGATCGCCGCCGACCTCCGGGTGATCCCGAACGACGGCGTCGACCTCGTGCCCAACATCGGTGTCATCGGCGGCTCGGACGCCGTCCTGGTCGTCGACACCGGCATCGGCACCGCGAACGCGGCCGAGGTGCTGGCCTTCGCGACCGATGTCGCGCAGGGCCGGCGCCTCTACCTGACCACGACGCACTTCCACCCCGAGCACGCGTTCGGCGCGCAGGTGTTCGCCGGCGAGGCCACGTACCTGGTCAACCGGGCCCAGGCGGCGGACCTCGCCACCAAGGGCGCCGGTTACCTGGCGATGTTCCGGGGCCTGGGCGAGGTGATCGCCCGCCGCCTCGAGGACGCCCGGGTGCCCGCGCCCGACGTCGTCTACGACGGCGTGCGCGAGCTCGACCTCGGCGGCCGGACGGTCCGGCTCCGTCCGACCGGCCGCGGCCACACCCCGGGCGACCAGGTCGTCGAGGTCCCGGACGCCGGTGTGCTCTTCACCGGCGACCTGGCCGAGACCGGGCAGTTCGCGATCCTCCCGTGGTTCCCGCCGCACGACACCGACGTCACGGCGGTGGGCTGGCTCGCGGTGCTCGACCGGCTGAGCGCCGACGCGCCCCGGGTGGTGGTGCCCGGGCACGGAGAGGTCGGTGGCGCCGAGGTGCTCACCGACGTCCGTGACTACCTGCGCGAGCTGCGGGACGAGACCTGGCACCGCCGGGACTCGGGTCTCGGGGTGGCGGAGATCGCCGCGCAGGTGCGGGCGGTGCTCGTCGACCGCCACCCGGGGTGGGCCGGGCGCGAGTGGATCGAGCCGGGGGTCGGGTGCCTGTGCGCCGAACGCCCGTGACCGCTTGGCTCAGCCGCTGAGCACCGCCGCCCGGGGTGGGCCGGGCAGCGGATCGACCCTGGCGCACGGACGTCCGCGCGCCAGACACCGCGACCAACCGCTCAGCACCGCCACCCGGGTGGGCGAGCGCGAGTCGATCGAGCCGGTGCCTCGTGCGCCGAAGACTCGTGACCACCCGGCTCGGGCACCGAGCACCACTACCCGGGGGTGGGCCGGGCAGCGGATCGACCCAGGTGCACGGACGTCCGCGCGCCAGACACCGCGACCAACCCGCTCAGCCGCCCACCGCCGCCCGGGGTGGGCCGGGCAGCGGATCGCCCTGGCGCCCGGACGTCCGCGCGCCAGACACCGCGACCAACCCACTCAGCCGCCCAGCACCGCCATCGCCGCGTTGTGGCCGGGGATGCCGCTGACACCACCTCCCCTCACGGCTCCCGCGCCGCACAGCAGCACGCGCTCGTGCGTGGTCTCCACGCCCCACCTACCTGCCTGGCCCGGGTCCGAGGCGAACGGCCAGGACAAGTCGCGGTGGAAGATGTGCCCGGCCGGCAGACCCAGCTCTGCCTCGAGGTCGAGCGGGGTCTTCGCCTCCACGCACGGCTTGCCGTCCGGGCCCTTCAGCAAGCAGTCCTCGATCGGTTCGGCCAGCACGCTGTCCAGCGAAGCCAGCGTCGCGCGCAACGCCGCTTCGCGCACCTCTTCGTTGCGCCCCTCGAAGAGCCGCGCGGGCATGTGCAAGCCGAACAACGTCAAGGTCTGCACCCCGGCCGCACGCTCGGCCGGGCCCAGGATCGACGGGTCCGTCAGCGAGTGGCAGTAGATCTCGCAGGGCGGCAGCGAGGGGATCCGCCCCGCCGCCGCCTCGCGATAGGCCGTCTCCAGCTGGGAGAACGTCTCGTTGACGTGGAAGGTGCCGCCGAACGCCTCCGCCGGGTCGACGGCCGGATCGCGCAGCCTCGGGAGCCGCGACAGCACCATGTTCACCTTCAGCTGGGCGCCTTCCGGCCGCTCCGGTGGCTCCTCGCCGAGCAGGCTCGCCAACGTCGCCGGCGCGACGTTCGCCAGCACGTGCCCGGCCCGGACGGCGAGTTCGGTGTCGCCGCGGCGATACCGCACCTCGCCGTCCGGGTCGATCGCGAGGACCTCCGCGCCGGTCACCAGGCGCGCGCCCGCCGCGGCCGCCACCGCCGCCAGCGAGCCGGTGACCGCGCCCATGCCGCCGACCGGGACGTCCCAGTCGCCGGTGCCGTTGCCGATGACGTGGTAGAGCAGGCACCGGTTCTGCCGCAGGTCCTCACCACCGGCCGCCGCGAACGTGCCGATCAGCGCGTCGGTGAGGACGACTCCGCGCACGGTGTCGTCGGTGAACCACGACGTGAGTGTTTCGCCGATCGGGCGCTCGAACAGCAGTGACCACGCCTCGCCGCCGACCCGCTCCCGGAAGTCCACTTCGGACAGCAGTGGTTCGGTGAGCGTGCCGGCGACGCGCTCGGCCACGTGCCCCGTCAGCTCGTAGAACCGCTGCCAGGCCGCGAAGTCCGCTGTGGACCCCGTGACCGCGCGGAACGACGACGCTGTCCGATCGTCGTCACCCGTGTCGACAAGGAGACCCGAGCCACCCGCCGGGGTGTACGACGACATCCGGCGTCGCCGCAGCTCGACGTCGAGCCCGAGGTCGGCCACGATCTTCCGGGGCAGCAGGCTGACGAGGTAGGAGTAGCGGGACAGCCGGACGTCGACGCCCTCGAACGCGCGGAAGGACACGGCGGCGCCACCGGTCTCCCCGCGTCGTTCGAGCACGAGCACCGACCGGCCCGCCCGCGCCAGGTACGCGGCCGCCACCAGGCCGTTGTGCCCGCCGCCGACGACCACCACGTCGTAGGAATCCATCCGCCCCTCCTCGTCAGAGCCTGCCCTTTCATCGTGGTCATGCCCGTCGGCGGAATTCAAGGAAACGTCGCGAACGGTCCTTTCGCGCTATTCGGTTGCGCGGAGCGTGACCGGTCCGGCAAGCTTGTCCGCAACCGGCAGGGAGCCGGGGTGTGGAGAGCGGAGGTGCCTGTCGTGATGGATGTCCGGGCCCTTTCGCGCCCTCACCCACCCGCCCCCCGAGGCTGAGCACACGCCTGGTGGGGCATCCCTGATCGAGGAGAAACCCACCAGTGCGCCAGCACGATCACGAAGATTTCGACGTTCCCGATGAACGCCCCGCCCGTCGCCGTGCGCAAGCCGCCCGCCGGGGCCGGCTCGCCGAGCCCACGCGCAGCGGACGCCTCACCGAAGGCGAACGCGTCCGGCTCGCCAAGCTCCGCGAAGACGCCTACACCGAAGCCCGGCTCCTGCCCGAGGGCACCGACCGCTGGTCCACCTGGGACGACGCCGAACACGGTCCGTTACCCCGGCCGGACTGGGTCGTCACCGAGCTCGCCGCGGCCGACACCGACCTCGGCGTCCTCAAGACCGGCAAGGAGGCCGACGTCCACCTGCTGCGGCGCGGCCTGCCCGACACCCCGGGCACGCTGCACGCGGCGAAGCGCTACCGCAGCGACGAACACAAGCTGTTCCACCGCGACGCGGGCTACCTCGAAGGACGGCGGATGCGCCGCTCCCGCGAGAACCGCGCGATGGCGCAGCGGAGCGCCTTCGGCCGCAACCTGATCGCCGAACAGTGGGCCGTCGCGGAGTTCGCCGCGTTGAGTCGCTTGTGGACGATCGGCGCGCCGGTGCCGTACCCGGTGCAGCGCAACGGCACCGAACTGCTCCTGGAGTTCCTCGGCGACGACGACGGCACGGCCGCGCCCCGCCTGGCTCAGGTGCGCCCGGAGCCGGACGAGCTCGAGGACCTCTGGTCGCAGGCCACCTCGGCGCTGGAACTGCTCGCCTCCGAAGGGCTCGCGCACGGCGACCTCTCGGCGTACAACGTCCTGCTGCACCGGGGCAAGCTGGTGGTGATCGACCTGCCCCAGGTGGTCGACGTCGTGGCCAACCCCGGCGGCCTGGAGTTCCTCGCGCGGGACGTGCGCAACCTCGCCGGCTGGTTCCACAGCCGGGGCCTCGGCGAGCACGTCACGAAGACCGACGAGCTCCTGGCGGATCTCGTTTCCGCCGCCGGGCTCGGCTGATTCCGCGGCGGCGTCGCGGATGTGGCACGGAACACGTCTGCGACGCCGCCCACAACCGGTTACCTCCATGCGGAGGACCAGGCCACCCTCAGGTACTATCGATTCAGACCGCAACCGGCGGCGTGGATGTAGTTGGTGTCCGTCGCCTCCAGAGCTACCGAAAGCTCGCGGTGATCCGTAATCCCAAGCGGCGCGCAGTGTCGGAAAAGCGCAAGACACAGTGTGCCGGGTCCGTCCCTGTGAACGCCCACCGCACACCATCTTGCCCTGCCTGCGCGCGGGGAGCCCGGGCCTCCTTGTGACGAACCACGTCCGAGAGGCATTTGTGACCGTCACGTTCAACTCCGGCCCTTCCTCGACGTCCGCGCGCGCGGACCGTCCCGACCGCAAGCCGCGCCAGCGCGCGGGCGGCGGGGACATGCTGCGCGACGACGCCGTCGAGACCGTGGCCACCAAGACGTTCGCCCAGCTGGGCCTGCCGGAGCCGCTGCTCCGCGCGCTGGCCGACGCGGGCATCAACACCCCGTTCCCGATCCAGTCCGCGACCATCCCGGACGCGCTGGCCGGCCGTGACGTGCTGGGCCGCGCCCAGACCGGCTCCGGCAAGACCCTTGCCTTCGGCCTGGCCATGCTGGCCCGGCTCGACGGCGGCAAGGCCCGCCCGAAGCGCCCCCGCGCGCTGATCCTGGTCCCGACCCGCGAGCTGGCCATGCAGGTGGCCGACTCGCTGACCCCGCTGGCCAAGTCGCTCGGCCTGTGGTGCCGCACGGCCGTCGGCGGCATGGCCTTCGCCCGCCAGGCGGACGCCCTTTCCCGCGGCGTCGACCTGCTGATCGCCACCCCGGGCCGGCTGTCGGACCACGTCCGGCAGGGCACCGCGCACCTGGGCGACTGCAACTTCATCGCGCTCGACGAGGCCGACCAGATGGCGGACATGGGCTTCATGCCGCAGGTCCGCGAGATCCTCGACCTCACCCCGCCGGGTGGGCAGCGCCTGCTGTTCTCGGCGACGCTCGACGGTGACGTCAACCGCCTGGTCCGCCAGTACCTGACCGACCCGGTCACGCACTCGGTCGCGCCGTCGACCGCGAGCGTCGACACGATGGACCACCACCTGCTGCAGGTGTCGCACCAGGACAAGCAGGACATCATCACGCAGATCGGCGCCCGCGAGGGCCGCACGATCATGTTCGTGCGGACCAAGCACCACGTCGACCGCCTCACCGAGCGGCTGCGCGAGCAGGGCGTCAACGCGCAGGCCCTGCACGGCGGCAAGACGCAGGGGCAGCGCAACCGCGTCCTCGCCGACTTCAAGGACGGCCACTCGCCGGTGCTGGTCGCCACCGACGTCGCCGCGCGCGGCATCCACGTCGACGACATCTCGCTGGTGCTGCACGTCGACCCGGCGGCCGACCACAAGGACTACCTGCACCGCGCGGGCCGCACGGCGCGCGCCGGGGCGTCCGGCGTGGTCGTCACGCTGGTCACGCACGACCAGCGGCGCATGGTCAAGCGGATGACCGATCGGGCCGGCGTCCGCGCCGAGTCCACGACGGTCCGTCCGGGCGACGACGCGCTGAACCGCATCACCGGCGCCCAGGAGCCCAGCGGCGAGCCGGTCGTCGAGCGTCGGCGCGAGAACCCGCGTCGCGGCGGCGGTGGCTTCCGCGGCGACCGCGGCTTCGGCGGCTCGGGTCGCGGCGGTTACCGCGGCGACCGTGACCGCGGCGGCGACCGGGGCAGCTACGGCGGCGACCGTGGTGACCGCGGTGGCGACCGCGGCGGGTACCACCAGGGCTCGCGCGAGGGTGCCGGCCACCGCGAAGGCCGTCCCGGCGGTTTCGGCGGCCGCGGCCGTCAGCCCCGCTCGGGCAACGGCGGTGGCTACGGCCGCCCGAGCCGTGGCCCGCGTCGCGGCTACGACAGCTGAGTTTCCCCTTCGGAAGCCCCGGACCTCCGCGGTCCGGGGCTTCCGGCGTTTCCGGGCCCTGGGTCGCGGCCGCGCGAAGCCCGGATGCGAGACTGCGGGACGTGACTACGCCGCCGACGCTCCCGCCCGACGAGGTTTTCGACTGGCTCGACACCGAGGCGGAGAAGCGCGCGAACGCCGGGCTCGTGCGGCAGCTGCGGCCGCGTCCCGCGCAGGCGGACGAGCTGGACCTGGCCGGGAACGACTACCTCGGGCTGGCCCGCGACAAGCGTGTCGCCGGAGCCGCCGCGGCCGCCGCGTTGCGCTGGGGCGCCGGGTCGACGGGCTCCCGGCTCGTCACCGGGTCGACCGAGCTGCACACCGAGCTGGAGCTCGAGCTCGCCCGGTTCTGCGGCGCGCAGGCGGCATTGGTGTTCTCGTCCGGCTTCACGGCGAACCTGGGCGCGGTGACGGCGTTGTCCGGGGCCGAGTCGGCGATCGTCACCGACAAGTACATCCACGCGTCGCTGATCGAGGGCTGCCGGCTCTCGCGGGCCGACGTCGCCGCGGTCACGCACTCGACGCCGTCGGCGATCAAGCACGCGCTTTCGACGCGTCGCAAGCCGCGCGCGCTCGTGGTGACGGACTCGGTGTTCTCGGTCGACGGTGACCTCGCGCCGCTCGAGGAGCTGGCGGGGATCTGCCGCGCACACGGCGCGGCGATGGTGGTCGACGACGCGCACGGCTTCGGCGTCCTGGGTGACGGTGGCCGGGGCGCGGTGCACGCGGCCGGGCTGTCGGGCGCGCCCGACGTCGTCACGACGTTGACGCTGTCGAAGTCGCTCGGGGCTCAGGGCGGGGCGGTCGTCGGGCCGCGGCGGGTGATCAAGCACCTCGTGGACACGGCGCGCAGCTTCATCTTCGACACCGCTTTGGCGCCCGCTAGCGCGGCGGCCGCGTTGGCTGCGCTGCACGCGTTGAAGGAGGAGCCGGGGCTGGCCGGGAAGGTGCTCGAGAACGCGGGCAACCTGGCGATGTCGTTGAAGGCGGCCGGGTTGACGGCGAGCGTGCCGGACGCGGCGGTGATTTCGGTGCAGGCGCCGTCGGCGGAGACCGCGGTGGCCTGGGCGGCGGCGTGTGCGGAGCAGGGCATCCGCGTCGGGTGCTTCCGGCCGCCGTCGGTGCCGGACGGGATCTCGCGGCTGCGGCTGACGGTGCGGGCCGACCTCACGGAGTCCGATGTGGACCGTGCGGTGAAGGTGATCACGGCGACGGCACCGCGAGGCGCGACCTCCTGAGCCGTACCCGGACGGTCGGCTCGCGTACCCGCACGGTCGGCTCGCGTACCGGACGGTCGGCTCGCGTATCTGGACGGTCGGCTCGTGTGCCTGGACAGTCGGCTCGCGTGCTCGAACCCGGAACTCGCGTGATTCGAGGCCGAACTCGCGTGATTGGGGCCGGAACTCGCGTGATTGCGGCGGAACTCGCGTGATCAGGCGGGCTTCTCGTGTGATTGGGGAGGCATCACGTGTGATTGGAGGGGCATCATGCGTGATTGGGGGGTCGACTCGGGTTAGGTCGGGAGGCGGCGCATGCGGATGTGGGGGATTCCGTCGTCGTCGGCGTACTCTGCGCCTTCCGCTATGAAGCCGTAGCGCGCGTAGAAGCCCTGGACGTACGTTTGGGCGTCCAGGACGTACTCGCCTGGGACCGTGAGGGCCGCGTCCATCAGGCGGGCCGCCAGGCCGCAGCCGCGGGAGGCCGCCGCCGTCACCACTCGGCCGATGCGGCGGATGCCGCCCGGGTCGGCCAGCACGCGCAGGTACGACGTCACGCCCGTGGTGTTGGCGAACCACAGGTGCCGGGTGTCCGGGTGCAGGTCACGGCCGTCGAGCTCCGGGTACGCGGCCTTCTGCTCCACCACGAACACGTCCACGCGCAGGCGGAGGATGTCGTGCAGCTGGGCGGCGGTCAGTTCGGGCCCGGTCGCGTCGTGCAGGGTCGGCATGGTCCCTGCTTACCACGCGTCAGAAAATGCGCGACTTGGCCTGGGCCTGGATGTCGTCGACGTACGCCGACACTCGCGTGTAGACGCCCGGCTTGCCCGCTTTGCCGCAGCCGTCGCCGAAGGAGACGATGCCGATCAGCGTGTCGCCCACCACCAGCGGGCCGCCGGAATCGCCCTGGCAGGCGTCGACGCCGCCCTTCTCGTAGCCCGCGCACACCATCGTCTTCTGGTCGTACATCGAGTAGTCGGAACGGCAGTCACTGTCCGAGACCACCGGGACCTGCGCGCTGCGCAGGTAGTCGGACCGGGCGCCGCCGTCGGCGACGCGGCCCCAGCCCAGCACCGTCGCCTGCGTGCCCGCGCTGTATGCCGCGGCGTCCCCGCTGTCCGGCAGCTTCGCGGGCCGGTAGTCCAGCTGACCGCGGACGGTCAGCACCGCCACGTCGTCGCCCTGCGTCGGGTCGCTGTAGCCCTTGCTGATCCAGATCTTGGACACGCTCAGCACGTCACCCTCGTCGGTGCGCTTGTCCTCGCGGCCGGCCACCACGTGCATCTCCTGCTTCGCGACCGCCTTCGCGCAGTGCGCGGCCGTCGCGACCGCGGTGGAGCTCACGATCACCGCGCCGCAGAACTGGTTGCCGCCGCCATCGGTCAGGTACACCGCGTACGGGTGATCCGACAGCGAAGCCTTGTCGCCGCCGACAATGCGGGGCTGGTTCGCCGAAGCCGGGTCCGCCGACGCCGCGCCGGCCACGACCGGGACGACCACCGCGGCGACGGCGAGGAGCGCGCCGCTCGCGAGCAGCAGGGTACGACGGGACTTCACGGCCATGGGTTCTTCCCCTCTTCACAGCAGCACAGGGCAACAGCACTCGGCACCCGGACGACTCCGGTGCGTGAACGATGCGCGCTCAATACCCTAATCCGAGGGGGCCCAAAACGGTGTCACTGGAACGGGTGGACTCCGCGCTCACGCACCGCCTCTGCGAAGCTGGAGGAATGCGACGGAGAGCGACGATCACCGCCGGGGCGGCCATGGCCCTGCTCCTGGCCGCGTGCACGTCGGAAGGGCCGTCGACGCCGCAACCCGCGCCCGTCACGCCCCCGCCCGCCATGACCGTCACCCGGACCACGACCCCGCCGCCCGTGACGTCGAAGGCCCCGGTTGTCACCTGGCAGGTGGGTGCCCGGCCGCTCCCCCGCCGCCCGGACGGGTTCGGCGAGATCGAGCCGACGCCACCCGAACTGGTGAACCGGGCACTTCCGACAAAAGACCTCCTGCCGCCACCGGCCGGCGGCAAGTACGCCTCGACGATCAGCGCGGTGCCCGCCGACGTCCTCGCGCGCAGCACCTGGCAGCCCGCCTGCCCGGTCAAGGCCACCGACCTGCGCTACCTCACCATGGCGTTCTGGGGCTTCGACGGCCGCGCGCACACCGGCGAGATGCTGGTCAACGCCACCGGCGCCGCCGGGATCACCAGGGTCTTCGGGCAGCTCTTCGCGGCGCACTTCCCGCTCGAAGAGATGCGCGTGACCAGCCCCGCCGAGCTGACCGCGCCGCCGACCGGCGACGGCAACACCACCAGCGCGTTCGTCTGCCGCCCGGCCCGCGGGCAGACGAGCTGGTCGGCGCACGCCTACGGGCTCGCCGTCGACGTCAACCCGTTCTGCAACCCCTACACCCAGGGCGACCTGGTGCTGCCCGAACTGGCCTCGGCCTACCTCGACCGTTCGCGCGCGAAGCCGGGCATGGTCCTGGCCGGCGACCCGACGATCCGCGCGTTCGCCGCGATCGGGTGGAGCTGGGGCGGCGCCTGGACCAGCCCGAAGGACCGGATGCACTTCACCGCCAACGGCCACTGACCACGTAATACGACGTTAAGCACAATGGGGAACACCGGCCTCGCGGCGACGGTTGGCTAGGGTGAGTCGACCGGACCTAGCCCGCGGAGGATGCAGTGCCCCACTACGACCTGGTGATCGTCGGGACGGGATCGGGGAACTCGATCCTCGGCCCGGAGTTCGCCGGCAAGAAGACGGCGATCGTGGAGAAGGGCACCTTCGGTGGCACCTGCCTGAACGTCGGCTGCATCCCGACCAAGATGTTCGTGTACGCCGCCGACGTCGCGTACACGCCTTCGCACAGCGCCAAGTACGGCGTCGACGAAGAGCTGAAGGGCGTGCGCTGGCGCGACATCCGCGACCGGATCTTCGGCCGGATCGACCCGATCGCCGCCGGTGGCGCGGAGTACCGCCGCAGCCACGAGGACAACAAGGACGTCGACGTCTACGAGGGCACCGCCCGCTTCACCGGGCACAAGGAGCTGCGGGTCAGCTTCGCCGACGGCCGCCCCGACGAGGTGCTGACCGCCGAGAAGTTCGTGCTCGCCGCCGGCGGGCGGCCGGTCATCCCGGACATCCCGGGCCTGACCGAGGTCGGCTACCACACCTCGGACACGGTGATGCGGCTCGACGAGCTGCCCGAACGCATCGTCATCCTCGGCGGCGGCTACATCGCGGCCGAGTTCGCGCACGTCTTCGCGTCCTTCGGCGTGCAGGTCACGCTGGTGAACCGGTCGGGGCGGCTGCTGCGCTCCGAGGACGAGGACGTCAGCGCGCGGTTCACCGAGCTGGCTTCGGAACGCTTCGACGTCCGCCTCGAGCGCAAGACCGTCCGGGCCCGCAAGACGAGCGACGGCGTCGCGCTGGACCTCGAAGGGCCCCACGGCGCCGAGACCGTCGAGGCCGACCTGCTGCTGATCGCCACCGGTCGCAAGCCGAACTCCGACACCCTCGACGTCGCCGCGACCGGAGTGACCACAATGGACAGTGGGCACGTCGTGGTCGACGACTACCAGGAGACGGTGGTCGAAGGCATCTACGCGCTCGGCGACCTGTCCTCGCCGCACGAGCTGAAGCACGTCGCGAACCACGAAGCCCGGGTGGTCCAGCACAACCTGACGCACCCGGACGAGCGGATCACCGCCGACCACCGGTTCGTGCCGCACGCGGTGTTCACCCACCCGCAGGTCGCCTCCGTCGGGCTCACCGAGCAGAAGGCCCGCGAAAAGGGCGTCTCGTACGTGACGTCGAAGCAGGACTACGCCGGCATCGCCTACGGCTGGGCGATGGAGGACACGACGGGCTTCGCGAAGCTGCTCGCGGACCCGGCGACCGGCAAGCTGCTGGGCGCGCACATCATCGGGCCGCAGGCGTCGTCGGTGATCCAGCCGCTGATCCAGGCGATGAGCTTCGGCCAGGACGCGCGAAGCATCGCCCGCGGGCAGTACTGGATCCACCCGGCGATGCCGGAGCTGATCGAGAACGCCCTGCTCAACCTGCCGCTGGACTGAGTCACCGCGGGCCGAGCGGGGTGACCGCCCGGCCCGCGGGAGTCCTTACAGCGTGACCGACCAGGTGTCGAGGGTGCCGGTGTCACCGGGCCCGTAGTCGGTGACGCGCAGCTGCCACTTGCCCGAAGCCGGGGCGGCGACACCGGGCACGGTGAACGTGTGGGCGCCACTCCACGGCGTGCAGGTGCTGCCGCCGCTGTACTTCAGCGCGTACGCCCGGCCTCGCGGGTCGAGCAGCGTGATGCCGAGGTCTTCGGCGCAGGTGTGGCGGATGGTCAGCGAGACGCCGATCGTGGCGGCCGCGCTGCCGGTGAGCGTCGACGTGATCGGGCTGAAGACCTGCTGGTAGTCGCGGATCGCGTAGTCGGTGTCGTTGGTCAACGTCCGGCCGCCGCCACCGGCCTGGGTCCGCGCGGCCACCGCCTCGCTCGCCACGGAGGCGTTGCCGGCCGCGTCGTGGGCCTTCACGGTGAACGTGTAGGCCGTGTCCGGAGCCAGTCCGGTGACGGTCGCGGAAGTCCCGGCGACGCTCGTGGCGAGGGCGGAACCGTTGTAGACGTCGTAGCCGGTGACGCCGACATCGTCCGTCGACGCGTCCCACGCGAGCGAGACGCTGCTCGACGTCGCGCCGGTGGCACGCGGGTTGCCCGGCGTGCTCGGCGCCGTCGTGTCGCCGGTGCCGCCGCCGGTGACCAGCGTGAGCCCCCACTTGCTCAGCGCCTCGGCGACCGGCTGGAACAGGGACAGGTCGCCGTCGGAGGGGTTGTCGACGCACTGGGACGGGCCGCCGTCGTGCAGGCCGGTGGCCTTGTCGCCGAGCAGCCAGCCGCCGCCGGAGTCTCCGCCGAGGGAGCACGCCGTCGTCCAGGTGAGGTCGTCGATGACCAGGCCGCCGCCGTAGTCCACGGACTTGTGCGTGTACTTGACCTCGCCGCACTGCCAGTGCGAGGTGTTGCCCGAATGGCAGACGCGGTCGCCGACCATCGCCTCGGCCGCGCCCGACAGCGTGACCGCCGGCTGGCCCCACGTGTTCACCGACGCGGACAGGTTCCAGCCCGCCTCGGTCACCGCCACGACACCCATGTCGCCTTCGCGGCCGTTGACGCTGTGCGTGCCGCCGACGTTCGACGTGCCGATCTTGTTCTGCTGGCCCGAAGCGCCGTACGCGGCTTGGTCGCGGTCGTTCGTGCAGTGGCCCGCGGTGAGGAAGTGCTTGGCGCCGGCCGGATCCGTGACCGGGAAGCCGACCGAGCAGTTGCTCTCGCTGCCCGGCCACCACGGGTTGCCGGTCTGGATCGTGCCCGACTGCTGCCGCGGCGAGGAGGACGTCTCGGTGATCCGGACGCCGATTTCCCGCACGCGGGAAAGGAAGCTTTCGGTCGCCGCGGTCGTCTTCGTCCGGTCGACGTCGACGCCGACCTCGTTGGCGCGGACGTCGACGCCCCAGCCGTAGACACCCGGCACGCCGGCGCCGACCAGGGTGCGGACGGCCGCGTCGGTGCGGTCGAGGTCGGCCTGGCTCCGCGCGACCACTTTCGCCGCCGCGCCCGCGGCCCGGGCCTGCTCGGCGGCTTCGGCCGACGTCACGGCGACGGTCAGCTTCCCGGCGGCCGCGTCGAACCACTGCCCGGCCGACCGCGCGCGCACCGAAGCGGGCAGTGCCGCGGCCAGCCGGTGGGCGTCGTCCTGGGCGGCGAGCTGCGCGCGGGCCTGGTCCGCGGTGAGCCCGAAGGCGGCGGCGACGCCGGCGACTTCGGCGTCCGGGTGGCCCGGCGCCGCTTCGGCGGGCGTCAGGCCCAAGCCGAGCGCGGCCAGTGCGGCCGCGCTCGCGACGGAAACGATTCTGCGCATCGGTTTCTCCTCGGATCGGCGAGTGGAGTGCGCAGACCGTAGAACGGTGTGGTCACCGCATTGAAGATCCGGAAGTCCTTAACAGTTAACTGGCGGGCCATTCCCATTCGAAGCCGTACCGGCCGGGCCCGAAGTTGAGCGCGACCCCGTGCACCGCACCGGCTTCCGGGACGACGTCGGCGGGTTCGCCGGGCTCCGCGAACCGGTGGCACACCGCCGGAACCGCCTCGGGCGAGAACCGGATTTCGAGCACGTATTCGCGGACCGGCAAGCGGAACTTGCGTTCGTAGTTCGTCGCGACCGGGTGTGGCGCGCGATTCACGAGCGTGTGCTCGGTGAGCACCGTTTCCCCGCGCAGGAGCGGCCGCCCGAAAAGCAGTTCGACGACGAGGAGGCCGTCTTCCGGCCGGTGCACGCTGCGGCCCGGGTGGCAGCCACGCAGGTCGCGCAGCTCCGGCAGCGGCCGGTCGTGCTCGTCGATGTGCAGGATCACCACCCACCGGTCCGGGCCGTCGGCCTCGGCGCGCAGCACCTGCCGCGACCGGATCTCCAGCTCCTCCCGGCCGGGACCGACGAGGACGACGTCGTGCTGGCTCAGCCGGGTCAGCCGCTCGTCCCACCGGATGTCCACATCGGACACCGCGGCGTCGATGCGCCGGCCGTCCGGCCAGAACCGCCCGATCTCCGCGGGCGCGGACCGGCGTGCCCGCGGCGGCCCGAGCAGCGCGACGAGGGCGCCCGCCGGCACTTCGAGGACGTCTTCGAGCTGTCGCAGCCCGCGCACCGAATCCCGCCGCTCGGGGCGGCTGCGGCCGGACTGCCAGTAGCTCAGCGTCGCCGTCGTCACCGTCACGCCGCGGACCCGCAGGTGCTCGCGCAGCCGGTCGAGGCTCAGGCCGCGGGCACGGATGGCCGCGCGCAGGGCCGCGTCGAACGGGCCCTCGCGCAGCAACGTCCCGAGGTCCGGCAGCGGCACGGCCACCCGGTGAGCATAAGTCCCGCCGGCTCGGGCGAACCGCGTTAACTGTTAAGAATCAGACGAACCGGCGGCGGCCGGCGAGCGCGCCGAACACCATCTGGACCACCAGCAGGACCAGGAGCATGGCCAGCGGCACCGGCCAGCCGCCCGCGACGTCGTGGAGCAGGCCGAAGAGGAACGGCCCGAGCGCGGCGAAGAGGTAGCCGAAGCCCTGTGCCATCCCGGACAGCCGAGCGGTGTCGGCGCCGGTGCGCGCCCGCAGCGCGATCACGGTCAGGGCCAGGGAGAACACGCTCATCCCGAGGCCGGCCAGCAGGCTCCACAGCAGCGGCGACCAGGACGGGGCCAGCATCAGCCCCGCCGTCCCGGCGAAGCCGAGCACGCTGAGCGTGACGATCCAGGTGCCCTGCCCGCGCCGGCGCGCGGCCATCGGGGCGACGAACAGGCTGATCGGCACGGCGATCAGCGAGACCAGTCCCATCAGCAGCCCGGCCTCGTCGCGCGGCACGCCGGCGTCCATCAGGACCTGCGGGAACCAGCCCATCGCGGCGTAGGCGTAGAAGGCCTGCAGGCCGAAGAAGCCGGTGACGACCCAGGCGAGGCGGCTGCGCAGCAGGGAGCGGCCGCTGTCGGCGGCGTCGACGTGCCGCGGTGTCCGGCCGGTCCCGCGGGCTGCGAGAATCCACGCCAGCAACGCGACGACAGCCAGCACCACCCAGGAACCCAGCGCCGGGCGCCAGCCGCCGAAAGCGTCGCCGAGCTGAGGGGTCACCGCCGACCCGAGGGCGCCGCCACCCTGCAGCGCCGCGGTGTAGACGCCGGTCATGAGACCGATGCGGGCCGGGAAGGAGTCCTTGATGACGACGGGGATCAGCACGTTGACCAGGGCGATCCCGGCGGTGGCGACGAGCGTGCCGCCGAGGACCACGGCCGGGCCGTCGAGCACCCGCAGCACGAGCCCGGCGCCGAGCGTGGCCAGCGCGATCGAGATGGCGGCGCCGATCCCGGCCCGGCGGGCGAGCAGCGGCGCGGCCAGGCCCGCGCCGGCGAAGCAGAGCGTCGGCAACGTCGTGAGCACGCCCGCCCAGACCACGGAGACGCCCAGGTCGGCCCGCATTTCTTCGAGCATCGGGCCGACGCCGGTGATGGCCGGACGCAAGTTGAAGGCGGTGAGCACCACGGCGATCGCGAGCAGCGCCCCGGCGGCGACCACGCCCGGCGTCCGGATCTCCACGGCGCCGTCCAGCTCGGGTTCCAGGGCGGATTCTCGGTGTTCGACGCGCATGACCAGTACTATCGCATACGTAGGATGATTGGATGAAGGGATAACTGCTGTGCCTCTGGCCACCACCCGCCGGGCCGGCCTCGTCGACCAGGTCATCGAGCAGCTGCGGACCGCGGTCCGGGCCGGCGAATGGCCCATCGGCGAGCGCATCCCCACCGAAGCCGAGCTCGGCGAACAGCTCGGCGTCGGCCGCAACACCATCCGCGAAGCCGTGCGCGCGCTCGCGCACACGGGCCTGCTGGAGGTCCGCCAAGGCGACGGCACGTACGTGCGCGCCACGAGCGAGGTGTCCGGCGCGATCCGCCGCCTCTGCGGCTCGGAGCTGCGCGAGGTGCTGCAGGTCCGGCGCACCCTCGAAGTCGAAGGCGCCCGGCTCGCGGCCGCCGAGCGGACCGACGAGGAGGTCGCCGAGCTGCGCGCCCTGCTGGCCCGCCGCACGACCGAACTGCGCGAAGGACGCTGGGAAGACTTCGCGCGCACGGACGCCGAGTTCCACTGCACGGTCGTCCGCGCGGGGCACAACCAGCTGCTGACCGAGCTGTACCGGGGCCTGACGGAGGTCATCACGGCGAGCGTCGCGGCGACGTCGAGCATCACGCCCGGCGCGGAGCACGTGCCGGAGATCGGCCACGAAGGCCTGGCCGACGCCATCGCCGAGCGCGACGCGGAGCGCGCGGCCGCCGAAGCGTGCGGCTTCCTGGACGAGCTGTTGGCCCGCATCGAGCACTGACTGGCACCGCGCCTGAGCTGCGAATTCGCGCTCGGCGGTGCCACCGTCGACCCCTAAGGGTGCCAATTCAGGGTTGTCGTGGCACCACTGTGGTGCCACAGTAGTGCCATGGACCTGACGCCCTTCGTGGACGAGCTCCGCCGGGAGCTCGCAGTCGCCGCCGAGGCGGCCGGTGAGGAAGCCGTCGCCCTGGCCGAACGGCTCACCGCGCCGCTCGAATCGGCGATCCGGCTCACCTTGCTCGACGCGCTCTCGGCCGCGGCCGACGAAATCACCCGCGACCTCGCACCCGGCTCCGTCGAAGTCCGGCTTCGGCGGCGCGAAGCCGAGTTCGCCGTCGCCCTGCCGACCACGCCCGAGCCGGCCCCCGCCGAGACACCGCCGCCACCGCCGCCCGAGGCCGAGGACGGCGCCGTCGCGCGGATCAACCTGCGCCTGCCCGAGCAGCTCAAGCAACGGGTCGAGGAGGCCGCGAACCGGGACCTGCTCTCGATCAACGCCTGGCTCGTCCGGGCCGCGAACGCCGCGCTGGGCCCCGACCGCGCCCGGCCCACCCAGCGCCGTTCGGTGTTCGGCGAGAAGTACACCGGCTGGGTTCAGTAACAGCTTTTCCGTTCACTTCTCCGACCTGCGGAGGCTCCACCACAGCACCCCAGGAGGGCGCAGCCATGCCTGTTTTCCCCACCCCCGAGCCGATTTCGGCCACGATCGACGTCAGCGTCGCCGACGTCCGGATCGTCGCCGGCGACCGCCCGGAAACGACCGTCGAGGTCACCCCGGCCGACCCGGGCGACAGCGAGGACGTCAAGGCCGTCGCGAAGACCCGCGTCGAGTTCGCCGGCGGCGAGCTGCTGGTCAAGGGCCCGAAGTACGTCACCAAGCTCTGGGGCAAGGGCGGCGCCCTGCACGTCACCGTCGAGCTGCCGGCCGGGTCGCGGATCACCGGCACCGCCGCGATGGGCGACTTCCGGGTCGGCGGCCGCGTCGGCGACAGCCGCTTCAAGACGTCCGTCGGCGACATCCACCTCGACGAAGCCGCCCGGCTCGAGGCGAGTACAGCGACCGGTGACGTCACCGTCGACCGCGCGACCGGGCACGCGGAGATCGGCACCGGCTCCGGCGAGCTGCGGATCCGCGAGATCGACGGCACCGCGGTGCTGAAGAACTCCAACGGCGAGACCCGCGTCGGCGAAGTGACCGGCGACCTGCGGGTGAGCGTCGCCAACGGCGACATCCTCGTCGACCTCGCCCACGCCGGCGTGCACGCCAAGACCGCGTCCGGCGACATCCGGCTCGGCGAGGTCGTGCGCGACCGGGTCGTCGTCGAAACCGCCGTCGGCGAGATCGAGGTCGGCATCCGCGAGGGCACGGCCGCGTGGCTGGAGCTGAACTCGCTGACCGGCTCGGTGCGCAACACGCTCAGCGCCGCCGACGGCCCGAGCGCCAACGCCGAGACCGTCGAGGTCAAGGCCCACACCTACACCGGCGACATCGTCATCCGCCGGGCCTGAAACCGTTACGAGACAAGGGGAACTCCATGTCAGACGCCATCGTGGCCGAAGGGCTGGTCAAGAGGTACGGGAGCGTCACCGCGCTCGACGACCTGTCGCTGACGGTGCCCGAGGGCACCGTGCTCGGCGTGCTCGGGCCGAACGGCGCCGGCAAGACCACCACCGTCCAGATCCTCACGACCCTGCAGAAGCCGGACGCCGGCCGGGCGACGGTCGCCGGGTTCGACGTCGTCGACGACGCGCCCGAGCTGCGTTCGCACATCGGCGCGTCGGGGCAGTACGCCGCCGTCGACCTCGAACTGACCGGGGCGGAAAACCTCGAGATGGTCGGGCGGCTCTACCACCTGGGCACCAAGCGCGCCAAGGCCCGCGGCCGGGAGCTGCTGACCCGCTTCAGCCTCGACGACGCCGCCGACCGCCCGGTGAAGACCTACTCCGGCGGCATGCGACGCCGGCTCGACCTGGCCGGCGCGCTGGTCGCGAACCCGCCGGTGCTGTTCCTCGACGAGCCCACCACCGGGCTCGACCCGCGGGCCCGCACCGAGCTGTGGGACGTCATCACCGAGCTGGTCGCGGGCGGCACCACGCTGCTGCTCACCACCCAGTACCTCGAAGAGGCCGACCGGCTCGCCGACAGCATCGCCGTCGTCGACCACGGGCGCGTGATCGCCCGCGGCACGGCCGACGAGCTCAAGGACCTCGTCGGCGGGGAGCGGATCGAGCTCACCGTCGGCACGCACGACGACGTCGTCGTCGCGCAGCGGGCGCTGGCCCGGCTGGCCAGCGGCGAGCCGCAGGCCGAGGGCTTCCGGCTCACCGTGCCCGTGTCCCACGGCGCGAAAGCGCTTACCGAAGCCCTGGCGCTGCTCGCCCTCGACGGCGTCGACGTCCGCGACGTCGGCGTCCGACGCCCCACCCTCGACGACGTTTTCCTGACCCTGACCGGACACGACGTGAAGGAGGCCGTGTGATGAACGCGGTGCAGCTGGCCGTCACCGACGGCGTGACCGTCGCCAAGCGCAACTCGATCAAGATCCTGCGCTCGATGGACCTGCTCGGGTCCATCGTGTTCATGCCGGTGATGTTCGTGCTGCTCTTCGGCTACGTCTTCGGCAGCGTGATCGACATCCCGGGCATGTCGTACCGCGAGTTCATGCTCCCGGGGATCTTCACCCTGGCGGTGGCGATGGGCAGCATCGTCACCGGCTACGGGCTGACCGACGACCTCCAGAAGGGCATCATCGACCGGTTCAGATCGCTGCCGATGTCCCCCGCCGCGGTGCTGATCGGGCGCACGACCGCGGACCTGATCCTCAACGTGACGAGCCTGCTCATCATGGGCCTGGTCGGCCTGCTGGTCGGCTGGCGCATCCACACCGGTCCGCTGGAGGCGCTCGGCGGTGTGGTGCTGCTGCTCGCCTTCGCCTACGCGCTGTCGTGGGTGATGGGGACGCTCGGCCTGGCCGTGCGCAAGCCCGAGGTGTTCAACAACGTGTCGAGCGTGGCGATCTTCCCGCTCACCTTCCTGGCCAACACGTTCGTCGACAGCGGCCGGCTGCCCACGCCGCTGCGGGTGATCGCGGACTGGAACCCGGTCTCGGCGATCACGCAGGCGGCGCGGGAGCTGTTCGGCAACACCAGCGCGTCGATGCCGGTGCACGACGTCTGGCCGATGCAGCACGCGGTGCTGGCTTCGGTGCTGTGGATCGCGGTGCTGCTGGTGGTCTTCGTGCCGCTTTCGGTGCGCTGCTACAAGAAGGCCACCAGCCACTGACTCACGGCAGCGTGAGGATCTCGCTGCCGTCGGCCGTCACCACGAGGGTGTGCTCGAACTGGGCCGTCCACTTCTTGTCCTTCGTGGTGACGGTCCAGTCGTCGGCCCAGATGTCGTAGTCGATGGTGCCGAGCGTGATCATCGGCTCGATCGTGAAGGTCATGCCCTCCTCGATGATCGTGTCGACGGAGGGCTCTTCGTAGTGCAGGACCGTCGGCGGCGTGTGGAACGCCGGGCCGACGCCGTGGCCGGTGAAGTCGCGGACGACGCCGTAGCCGAAGCGCTTCGCGTAGGACTCGATGACCCGGCCGATGACGTTGAGCTGCCGGCCCGGCCGGACCGCCTTGATCGCCCGCATCGTCGCCTCGCGGGTGCGCTCCACCAGCAGGCGCGCCTCCTCGGAGACGTCGCCGGCCAGGTACGTCCCGTTCGTGTCGCCGTGGACGCCGCCGATGTAGGCGGTGACGTCGATGTTGCAGATGTCGCCGTCCTCGATCACCGTCGAGTCCGGGATGCCGTGGCAGATCACCTCGTTGAGCGAGGTGCAGCACGACTTCGGGAACCGGCGGTAGCCCAGCGTCGAGGGGTAGGCGTGGTGGTCGAGCAGGAACTCGTGCACCACCTGGTCGATGTCGTCGGTGGTGGCACCCGGCTTGACCGCCTTGCCGCCCTCTTCGAGGGCCTGCGCCGCGATCCGGCTCGCGATCCGCATCGCCTCGATCACCTCGGGCGTGCGCACGCCGTTGCCGGTGTCCCGCTTCGGCGCCGGCTTGTCCACGTACTCGGGACGGGCGATGGAACTGGGGACGTCACGGCGCGGCGTCTGGACGCCGGGAACCAGCGGGGCACGAACGGACATGCCCCCACCTTACGACGGTCCGCTCAGCCGATCCCCGCCAGGAACCGGTGCGCGGCCTGCACCGCCGGTTTCGACGACCCGGCCTCGGTCAGGAGCACCGCGAACGCCAGGTCGCCGCGGTAGCCGACGAACCAGCCGTGCGACTGCGAGCCGTCGCCGAACTGGGCGGTGCCGGTCTTGCCCGCGACGTCGGGAAGGTCGCGCAGGCCGGTCGCGGTCCCGTTGGTGACGACCTCGCGCATCATCCCGCGCAGGGCGTCGAGGACCTCGTCCGAAGGCGGGTCGCCGACGTTCTTCGTCGCCGCCGGCATGCCCTTGACGATCGAGGGCGTCGGCACCTTCCCTGCCTGGACGGTCGCCGCGGCGAGCGCCATGCCGAACGGGCTGGTCACGACCGTGCCCTGGCCGAACCCGTTCTCCGCGCGCTGGACGGCCGAGTCGCTGGCCGGGACCGCGCCGGTGACCGTGGTCAGCCCGGGGACCACGAAGTCCGCGCCGATCCCGAAGGAGCGGGCCGCGTCGGTGAGCGCCGACGACGGAAGCCCGGCGGCCAGACGGGCGAAGGTCGTGTTGCAGGAGCGCGCGAACGCCGTCTTCAGCGGGACACGGCCGAGGTCGAACCGGCCTTCGTTGGGGATGACGCGGTTCTCGACCGTCGTGGTGCCGGGACAGTCGACCGGGCTGCCGGCTTCGACGTCGCCCGCCGAGAGCGCGGCCGCCGCCGTGACGATCTTGAACGTCGAGCCCGGCGGGTAGCGGCCGGACAACGCCAGTGAGCCTTCGTTGTCCGCGGCGTCGTTCTGCGCGACGGCGAGGATGTCGCCGCTGGAGGGCTGGATGGCGACCAGCGCGGCCGGGTAGGGCTCGGTGGCCAGGGCCTTCTCGGCGGCGGACTGGACCTTCGAGCTGAGCGTGCTGGTGACCGCCGGGCCGGGGCGCGGCGGCTCGGCCTTCAGCTCGGAGACCTCGCCGCCGGTGACGTCCCGGGTGACGATCCGCCAGCCCGCGGCGCCGGCCAGCTCCTGCTCGACCAGCGCGCGGATGCCCGGCAGGACCTGCTGGCCCGACCCGCGCGACACCGGCAGCAGCCGCTCCTGGCTGGCGAACCGGACGCCGGGCAGGTCGTAGATCACCGGCTTGACCCGCTGGTAGTCACCGGCCCGCAGGGTGATCACCGGGTAGGCGTCGCCGGGCTTGGTCTTCGTCATGCCGTCGAGCACCGAGCGGCCGGTGACCGACGGCTCGAACCGGTGCAGTGCCTTCGCGAGCGAGCCGGCGACGGCACTCGCGTTCCCGGTCTTCTGCGGGTCGACCACCACGCCGATGACGGTCTGCGGGCGCATCAGCGGCACGCCGTCGCGGTCGAGGACCGGCGCGGTCTCCGGCAGCTGCGGCAGCACGCCGAGGGTCTGGCCCACGGCCAGCTGCGGGTGCACGACCGTCGGCTGCCAGTGCACCTGCCAGCCGTTCTCGGCCGCGCGCAGCTGCGCGTCGGCGCGGTAGCTCCAGGTGCGGCCCTGGGAGAGGTGCCAGGTGAGCTGGTAGGACGCGGAGACGGTGTCGCCAGCGGGCTCCTTGACCGTTTCGTCGTCGACGTCGAGCGACTCCGGCTCGAGCACGCCGCGAACCTGGGAGAGCACGGTCCTGGCCGCGTCCGGTGAGTCGGTGTTCGCGGCCGCGGCGGCGACGTCCCCCGACGCGACGGCGTCCAGGAAGGCGGACAAGGCGTCCTCGGGCCCGTTGCCCGAGCAGCCGGCCGTGGTCGCGGCGGCGAGCAGCAGCACCGCGAGCGCACCGCGGCGTCGACGTGCACTCATGGCGGGATGATGCCTGGTCAGCAGGGGTGTCCCAGGCCCGAAACGCCGCCACGGAAGAGTGTTAGAACAGCACCGTCGCGTACTGGCCGACCTGCTGGAAGCCGATCTTCCGGTAGGCCGCGAGGGCGGGGGTGTTGAAGGCGTTGACGTAGAGGCTGGCGGTGCGGCCGAGCCCGCGCACCAGCCGGTTCACCACCGCGGCGGTGCCGGCGGTGCCGAGGCCGTCGCCACGGCGGTCGGGGTGCACCCACACGCCCTGGATCTGCCCGACGGTCGCCGACATCGCGCCGATCTCGGCCTTGAAGACGACTTCGCCGTTCTCGAAGCGGGCGAACGCGCGCCCGGCGCCGATCAGCTCGGTGACCCGGGCGCGGTAGCTCGCGCCGCCGTCGCCGCTGCGGGGGTCGACGCCGACCTCTTCGATGAACATCGCGACGGCGGCGGGCAGGTACCGCTCGAGCTCGTCCGGCCGGACCGGCCGCACGAGCGGATCGGCGGCGACGAGCGGCATCGCGTCGAGGGCCATCAGCGGCTGGTCGTCGCGGATCTCGCGGGCCGGGCCCCACTCGTCGGCGAGCTCGTCCCAGAGCCCGAGGACCTGCTCGGCCGGGCCGACGAGCGAAGAACAGGTGCGTTGCCGCCTCAGTGCCCGGTCGGCGAAGGAGCGCAACGCGGGGGCGTTGCCCCTCAGGGGGATGAGGTTGGGCCCGGAAAAGCACAGCCCTTGGAGCCGCCCGGCACGAACCGGACGGCTGTCGGCGGCCCAAAGCTCGCCTCCGAGCCGCCACGGATCGAGACCGGCAGCCTCGACCCGGGCGCTGACCATGCAGCTGCCCACCGGGTCGGCGGCGAGCGCGGCACGAACCGCCGGATAGTCCCGATCATCGAGCAGCCGTGCACCTGCAAGCCGCAACACGGGCTCCAGGGTGCCAGATTCGGCCCGTAAACGGAACGCGAGGCCCTGGACACGGTGAGATGAACACCCCGGCCGGCGGTTCGCGGGCAGAATCGGGCGTATGCAGCGGTACACGTACAAGGTCGTCGAGGTCCGGGAGAAGCTTCTCGGCGGCAAGATGTCGGGCGACAAGCTCGAGAAGCTCCTCAACGACCACGCGGCCGACGGCTGGCAGCTGAAGGCCATCACCTCGGCGGAGGTGAAGGGCCGCGTCGGGCCCGGCGGGGTCGACGGACTGCTGGTCACCTTCGAGCGGCCGGTGCGGTAGGCCTCAGGCGCCGCGGTAGCTGCCGATCGTCCAGGCGTTGCCCTCCGGGTCGCGGAGGCTGAACGTGTGGGAGCCGTAGTCGGTGTCCGTCAGCTCCGCGGTGACCTCCGCGCCCGCGGCCTTCACCCGCGCGTGGATCTCGTCGACGTGGTCCGACACCACGTACACCGCGCCGGTGCCGGGCTTCATCGCGTCGTGGATCCCGTCCGGGCCGCGGACGCTGCCCAGCATCACCGCGCCGCCCTCGGGCCAGCGCAGCTCCGCGTGCGCGATCAGGTCGCCTTCGGGCACCACCAGCGTCTCGGTGAAGCCCAGGACGTCGACCAGGAAGCGGACGGCCGCCGGGGCGTTGTCGTAGCGCAGGGCGGGCCAGACGTTCGGTTCAGGAGTCATGCCGACGAGTCTTGCCCGGCCACCGCCTCCTGGTCTTGGAGGAACGGGAGCTCCTCGGCGATCCACGTCCGCGGAGTGCAGCCGGCCAGGGCACGCCACTCGTTCGTCAGGTGCGCCTGGTCGTAGTAGCCGCATTCGACGGCCAGCGAGGCCAGGTCGGTGTGGCCGAGCCGCAGCAACCGCCCGGCCCGCTCGAACCGCAGCACGCGCGCCGCCTGCTTCGGGGCCAGGCCCAGCTCCGCGCGGAACCGCTCCCCCAGGTGCCGCCGGCTCCAGCCGACCTCGCCGGCCAGGTCCGCGACGCGCACCCGCCCGTCCGCGCCCCGCATCCGGCGCCACGCCTCCCCCAGCTCGGGCGGCGGCGCCAGCGGCGCCACGGCCCGGGCCGCCAGCACCTCGTCGAGCAGGGCGAACCGCTCGGCCCAGGTGAGCTCGCTCAGCCGCTCCGGCAGCGATCCCAGGCCGAAGTCGGCGAGGTCGGCCACCTCGCCGCTGAGCTCCGCCGCCGTGACGCCGAACAGCGTCCGGACGCCCAGCGGGTCGAGCTCCAGCTGCAGGCCCTCCTGGACGCGGTCCTGCCGGATCAGGACCGCGCTTGTGTGCAGCCCACCGACGAGTGCCTGCAGGCTCCGCCCGGCCATGCGCACCGGCCCGGCCAGGCTGATGACCAGCGTCACGTGCCGGGACGGCAGGCCGCGGTGGACGGCCAGCGTGACGCCCTCCTGCGCATACCCGACATAGCGCGCGACCAGCGGCCGCACCACCGGGTGCGGCTGGTGGATCGCCCAGGTCACGCTCACGAACGCCAGCGTAACCGGCACCACCGACGGTTCCGGGTCTGATAACACGGAGGTGCGTCCCCACCGCGGAAGGAACCACCGATGACGATCCAGGAGCAGGCGCAGCAGCTGGAGCTGCTCGCCGACCAGGTGCCGACCGGCATCGCGCTCGCCACCAAGAGCGACCTCGAAGACCTGCAGGCGCAGGTGCTCGGCCTGCTCGGGGAGACGTCGACCGCGACCGCGATCCAGGGCGCCATCCAGCTGGCTTCGCAGCAGATCGACGAGGTCGCGGCCGCGCTGGAGAACGTCCGCCTGCAGATCCGCGACGCCGCCCAGCACCACCTACAGGGTTAGCTCGTAGTGCGAGGCGACCGCCGGCTGGCCCGTGTAGTTGGGGCCGGCCCGGTCGTCCGCGCCGAGGTAGCGGAACGGCAGGGTGCCGGTGAACGGGCCTTCGCGGCGGATCCGGCGCGTCCGCGAGTCGTAGGTGAAGCCGGCTTCGCGCAGCGCTTTCAGGACTCGGCGCGGGCCGCCGGACACCCGGACGCCGGCGGCGTCGAAGTTCGCCACGAACACGCCGCCTTCGCTCAGCCAGGACGCCGCCCGCACCAGCGCGCCCAGCTTGTCGCCGACGTAGTGCAGTCCGTGCACGCAGGTGACGAGGTCGAACCGGTCCTCCGGCCGCCACGTCGTGATCGACGCCGTCTCGAACCGCACCGGCCCGGCCGCGGCGAAGTACCCGACCAGGTCGACGCCGGTGATGTCCAGGTCCGGCCGGGCCGCCGCCGCGTCGAGCAAGGCCCGCCCGCTGCCGCAGCAGAGGTCGAGCCAGCGCGCGCCCGGCGGCAGGCTCAGGACGTCGAAGCCGAGGACGCGCGAGTAGCCGTCCCGCCCGGCCAACCGGCGCTCGCGGTTCATCGCGCGGTTGGCCACCACGGACGACGCCTCGAGGACGTCGTCCGGCAGCAGCTCAGCCAGCGGTGACCACCGGAGCGCCCTCGCCGAGGCCTTCGCCCGCCTCTTCGGCGATGCGCATGGCTTCTTCGATGAGCGTCTCGACGATCGCGTGCTCCGGCACGGTCTTGATGACCTCGCCCTTGACGAAGATCTGGCCCTTGCCATTGCCCGACGCCACGCCGAGGTCGGCCTCGCGGGCCTCGCCCGGGCCGTTCACGACGCAGCCCATGACGGCCACGCGCAGCGGGATCTCCATGCCCTCGAGCCCGGCGGTGACCTGCTCGGCGAGGGTGTAGACGTCGACCTGCGCGCGCCCGCACGACGGGCACGACACGATCTCCAGCTTGCGCTGCTTGAGGTTCAGCGACTGCAGGATCTGGATGCCGACCTTGACCTCTTCGACCGGCGGCGCGGACAGCGAGACGCGGATCGTGTCGCCGATGCCCTGGCGCAGCAGCGCGCCGAACGCGACCGCCGACTTGATCGTGCCCTGGAACGCCGGGCCGGCCTCGGTGACGCCGAGGTGCAGCGGGTAGTCGCACTGCTCGGCGAGCAGCTCGTACGCGCGCACCATGACCACCGGGTCGTTGTGCTTCACCGAGATCTTGATGTCGTGGAAGTCGTGCTCGGCGAACAGCGACGCCTCCCACAGCGCCGACTCCGCCAGCGCTTCCGGCGTCGCCTTGCCGTACTTGTCCATGATCCGCTTGTCGAGCGAACCCGCGTTGACGCCGATCCGGATCGGCGTGCCGTGGTCCTTCGCGGCCTGCGCGATTTCCTTGACCTGGTCGTCGAACTTGCGGATGTTGCCCGGGTTCACGCGCACCGCGGCGCAGCCGGCCTCGATCGCGGCGAAGACGTACTTCGGCTGGAAGTGGATGTCCGCGATCACCGGGATCTGCGACTTCTTCGCGATCGCGGGCAGCGCCTCGGCGTCGTCGGCCGACGGGCACGCGACGCGGACGATGTCGCAGCCCGCGGCGGTCAGCTCGGCGATCTGCTGCAGGGTCGCGTTGACGTCGGAGGTGAGCGTCGTCGTCATCGACTGGACGGAGATCGGGAAGTCGCTGCCGACGCCGACCGGGCCCACCTGGAGCTGGCGGGTCTTGCGGCGGTCGGAGAGGACGGGCGGGGGCAGGGCTGGCATACCGAGTGCGACGGTCACGGCCTCCAGCGTACCTACCCCGACCGGGCCACCTCCGCCAAGTCAACCGTCACGGTGAGCAGCGTTACGCCGGGTATGACCCACCACGGAGGGGCCGGAACCCCTCCGTGGCGAGGCGCTACTGCAGACGAATCGGGTTGACGATGTCCGCGGTCACCGTGAGTAGCGTCACCGCGCCGCCGATGAGCACCAGGACCATCGTGATCCCGGACAACCTCGTGTAGTCGACCGGCCCGCCGGCCGCCTTGCCCCGCCGGGCGCGGATCCAGTCGCGGACGCGCTCGTACCAGACCACCGCGATGTGCCCGCCGTCGAGCGGCAGCAGCGGCAGCAGGTTGAACACGCCGATGAAGAAGTTCAGGCTGGCGAGCAGGAAGAAGAACAGCACCCAGATGCCGCGCTCCACGGCCTCGCCACCGATCCGGCTCGCGCCGACGACGCTGACCGGGGTGTTCGGGTCGCGCTCGCCGCCGAAGATCGCGGTGACGACGGCGGGGATGCGCTCGGGGAACTCGACGAGCCGCTGCGCGGTCTCGGCGAACATCGTGCCGGTGAAGCTGAACGTGGCACCGACCGCGGCGACCGGGCCGTACTGCGTGGTCGCGGCCGGCTGCTGCGCCGAGGCGCCGATCATGCCGACCGTCTTGACCCCGTCGCTGGTCCAGCGCTTGACCTGGGGCACGTCGACGATCAGGGCCAGCCGCTGGGTGCCGCGCTGCACGTCGAACTCGGTCCTGCCGGTGGTGCCCTGCACGGCGGCGAGCATCTGCTCCCAGGTCGCGACCGGCTTGCCGCCGACGGCGAGCACCTTGTCGCCGGGCTGCAGGCCGGCCGACTTCGCCGGGGTCAGCGCGCCCGCCGGGCAGCTGGTGTCGCTCGCCTCTTTCTCGGTCGTGGTCGAGCGGGCGCACGAGGTGGCCGAAAGCACCGGCTCGGTCGCCGTCGGGGTCAGGTTCGGCAGCCCCATGGTGACGGCCATCAGGTAGAGCACGACGAAGCCGAGGATGAAGTGCGTGACCGACCCGGCGCACATGACGACCGTGCGCTTCCAGGTCTTGAACCGCCACATCGCGCGCGGCGCCTCGTCCGGCGTCACCTCGTCGAGCGCGGTCATGCCCGCGATGTCGCAGAACCCGCCCAGCGGGATCCACTTCAGGCCGTACTCGGTCTCCCCGCGGCGCCAGGAGAACACCGTGGGCCCGAAGCCCACGAAGTACCGGCGGACCTTCATGCCGAAGGCCTTCGCGGTGACCATGTGGCCGGCTTCGTGCAGCGCGACGGAGACGCAGATCCCCAGCGCGAAGAGCACCACCCCGATGATGTAGGCGAGCACCCGCTACTTCCCCTCGATGATCGAACCGGCCCGCGCGCGAGCCCAGCGCTCGGCGGCAAGAACGTCCTCGACGTCGCGCGGTTCGCGACGCCACTCGTCGGCGGCTCCCACCACCTCGGAAACAGTGTCCACTATCGACGTGAAGCGGGCGTTCTGCGCCAGGAAGGCCGCGACGAGCTCCTCGTTCGCGGCGTTGTAGACGGCCGGCAGGCAGCCGCCGACCGTGCCGCAGTGGCGCGCCAGCTCCACCGAGGGGAAGGCCTCGTTGTCGAGCGGCTCGAACGTCCAGGTCGCGGCCTGGTCCCAGCGGCACGCGGCCGCGGCGCCGGGCACCCGGTCGGGCCAGTGCAGCGCGAGCGCGATCGGCAGCCGCATGTCGGGCGGGCTGGCCTGGGCGATGGTCGAGCCGTCGGTGAAGGTCACCATCGAGTGCACGATCGACTGCGGGTGCACGGTTACGTCGATCTTCTCCGGCGCGATGCCGAACAGCAGCGCCGCCTCGATCAGCTCCAGGCCCTTGTTGACCAGGGTCGAGGAGTTGATCGTGATCAGCGGGCCCATCGACCACGTCGGGTGCGCCATGGCCTGCTCGACGGTGACGTCGGCCAGCTCGGCGCGCTTGCGGCCGCGGAACGGCCCGCCGGACGCGGTGAGCACGAGCCGGGCGACTTCGTTCTCGCGGCCGGCCCGCAGCGCCTGGGCGATCGCGGAGTGCTCGGAGTCGACGGGCACCAGCTGCCCCGGCTTGGCCGCGGCGAGCACGAGCGGACCGCCGGCGATGAGCGACTCCTTGTTGGCCAGCGCGAGGGTGGCGCCGGTGGCGAGCGCCCGGAGCGTCGGCTCGAGGCCGCGGGAGCCGGGCAGGGCGTTGAGGACGGTGTCGACGGGGACGGCGTCGATCAGCTCGGTGACCGCGTCGGAGCCGGCGAACAGCCGCGGGAGCTTGAAGTCACCCTGGGCGTAGCCGCGCTTCTGCGCTTCGGCGTACAGCGCCAGCTGCACGTCTTCGGCCGCCGTGGCCTTGGTCACGGCGACGGCTTCGACGCCGTGCGCGAGCGCCTGCGCGGCGAGTTTCGCCGGGTCGGCGCCGCCCGCGGCGATCCCGGCCACCCGGAACAGGTCCGGGTTGCGCGACGCGACGTCGAGGGCCTGCACGCCGATGGACCCGGTCGAACCGAGCACGAGAACGCTTCGCGAGGTAGTCATCGTGGCTCATTGTCGCGCGGGGCGTCTCCGCGGCGCACCCGGAGGTGTGGGATCATCGGCGCGTTCGAGGTTCACGGGTCTTGAGGAGTTCATCGTGGCAGGCAAGGCGGTCGAGAAGAGGCGGCCCGAGGTCGACCCCCGCGACGAGCCGTCCGCGGCCTGGGGCTGGCACGGGTCGTTCCCGAAGGCCACCCGGATCGCCGGCTGGGTCAGCGCGGTCATCCTGCTGGTGATGATCAAGGGCAACCACGAGAACAACACCGAGAACGTGTGGCTCATCGGGCTCGCGCTGTTCCTCGTCCTGCTGCTCGTGCTCGACATCCGCAAGCAGCGCACGGCCTGGCGCAAGTAGTCGGTTTCTCGCTAACCTCCCCGGCATGAAGCTGCGCTGGGGTCTGGCTCTCGTCGGTGTTCTCGGCGCCCTGCTGGTGGCGCCGGCCACGGCGTCCGCGTCGGTTCCGGTGGTCCGGTGCGAGTTCACGCCGACCCCGGCGAACCCCGCGGCCCGGCCGGTGGTGCGGCCGCTGCCGTTCGCGCTGACCGCGGGCACCGTCGACGTGACGTTCCGGTTCAACTACGGCCCGGTGACGGTGCGCCTGAACCGCGCCGGGGCGGCGCCGTGCGCGGTGCACAACATGGTTTCGCTGATCCTGCAGCGCTTCTACGACCGCTCCCAGTGCTGGCGGCTGTCGAACTCTTCCCGGCTGGGTGTTCTCCAGTGCGGCGACATCTACGAGGTCGAGAAGGGCGGGCCGGGGTACAAATTCCCGGACGAGGTCACCGGCACGGCGACTTACCCGCGCGGCACGGTGGCGATGGGCAACCAGGGACCGGGGACGAACGGGTCCGAGTTCTTCATCGTGCACTCGTTCGCGAACATCCCGGCGAACTATTCGGTGCTGGGGACCGTGGTGCGCGGGATGTCGGCGCTCGATCACATGGTGGCGGACGGGATCATCCCGACCGATCCGGATGGGCCGCTGGACGGGGCGCCGGCGCACCCGGTGAAGATCCAGCGGGCTTCGGTGGCCTGGTAGGCCCCACCCGGACGCTGTTCACCAGGACACCCGGGTCCCGCGACCCCGCTCCCATCAGCCCGCCACGGCGGCGCGCAGCTCGGCCAGCAGGAAATCCAGGAACCGCCGGACATCGGGGGCGACGACCGTGACGTCGCCGTCCTCGTACGGCCGGCCCGGACCGATCCAGCTCCCGCCGGCCACCCGGTGGACGCCCCGCCCGGTCCGGCTCAGCGCGAACAACGCGCCGCCGCCGTCCGAGCCGAAGACCACCACCTCGTCGGTCACCGAGCGCGTGAGGCGGGTCGGCCGGTGGTCTTCCGCGCCCTCCTTCAGGGGGTGCACGAAGTAGCCGTTGCCCACATCGGGGAGTGAGACCTCTTCGATCGCCGCGTAGAGGTCGAACAGCTCCGGCGGCAGGCAGGCCGGCCGGGACCCGCCGGCCGCGGGCTTGACCTCGTTCACGCCCACCGGGTAGCCGAAGCGGGCTTCGAACCCGCGGACGAACTCCCCGGCCAGCGCGTTCATTTCGTCGATCCACGCGGCCAGGCTCGCCGCTCCCCCGTTCACGGTTATGAACCGTACCGCCCCGAAGTCCGAAACATCACCCCGACGAGGGAATGGCGGGATCACCCGATTACCCTGACCCGGTTCACACGCCGAGGGGGATCTCGATGATGACGCACGACCAGTACCTGGCCACCCGAAGATTCGGCGCCCTCGACGGCGTCCGGGCCATCGCCGCCGTGCTCGTCGTCTTCTTCCACTTCGGTGGGCCCACCTGGGCGCGGGCCAACGGGTGGATCGGGGTGCACCTGTTCTTCGTGCTCTCCGGCTTCCTCATCACCACCCTCGCCCTGCGCGAAGAGGCCCGCAACGGCCGCGTCTCGCTGGCCGAGTTCTACATCCGGCGGGTGTTCCGGATCCTGCCCGTCTACTACGTCGTCATCGGCGTCATCGTCGTCTACGCCTACTTCAAGGGGCTGGGGCTGCGGCACAGCGGCATCGTCGCGACCCTGCCGTGGAACGTCGTCTTCCTCGGCGAGTACCACCAGATGCCGCTGTTCGGCCAGGCCTGGACGCTCGGTGTCGAGCAGAAGTTCTACCTCGTGTGGCCGCTGCTGGCCTTCGGCTTCGGCGCGCTCGCCTTCGTCAAGCGGCTGAGCCTCTCCCTCGGTCTCGTCGCGCTCATGCTCGCGCTGATCCCGTTCATGCCCTACGCCGGCGCGTACTCGCCGATCCTCATCGGCTGCACCCTGGCGATCGTGCTGCACCACCGCAAGGGCTTCGCGGCGCTGCGGGTGTTCACCCACCCCGTCGTCGGCCTGGTCGTCGCCGCCGCGCTCATCGCCGTCCAGACCGAGTTCGGCGAGATCACCGCGTTCCTGCACGACGAGGGCGGCTCGATCACCGGCACCGGCTACGTCCTGCTGGCCGCTCTCCTGGTGCCGTCGCTGGTCGCCGGCGGGCCGCTCGCCTGGGTGCTGTCGCTGAAGCCGATGCGGTTCATCGGCGAGCGCTCGTACTCGCTCTACCTGGTGCAGCTGGTCATCGCGTCGGTGCTCGGCGGCGCGATCCCGCAGTTCGCGCCGCAGCGGACGATGACGGCGATCGCGGTGACGGTCGTCGGGCTGATGGCCGCCGACCTGCTCTACCGCTGGGTCGAGCTGCCGATGATCGACGTCGGACGGCGGATCATCGAACGTCGCCGCGCGAAGAAGAAGGCCGCTCCGGCGGCCGAAACCACCGAGCCCGCGCTGGCGAAGGTCTGACGCTCACCAGAACCGCCCGGGGTCTTCGGCGACCTCGCGCGCCAGCTCGCGGACCGGCTCGCGCTCGTCGTCGACCAGCGAGGCCATGACCGCGCGCGACTCGGGTGTGTCGATGTGCAGCAACGCGTCCATCGCGTGCAGGGCCAGGTCGGACGCGTAGTCGCGCAGCCAGTGCCGCCGGGCCGTGCGGGCCAGCACGGGGACCGCTTCCGGCGGCGCCAGCTCCGCCAGGGCGGTCACCACGTCGACGGCGTGCAGGTACGGGTCCGACCGGGCCAGGTCGAGCGCCGCCACCAGGTGACCGGCGGCGGCCGGCGACGGGAAGTCCGGCACCAGGTTGACGTACCGGCCGAAGCTGCCCCAGTGCCGGGTCGCGAGGTGGCGCTCCAGCCCGGCGGCGATCCCCGCCGGCACGTCCGGGAGGTCCTGCTCGCGAATCATGGCCACCTGCTCGGCCGGGGTCCGCGGGTGGGAACCCAGCACGATCTCGTCCAGCCGCGTCCACTCCGGAGCCTGCGGGTGCCGGCCCTCGCTCGAGCGCGGCCGGGCGACGCCGAAGCCGGCCACGACCCGCGTCAGGTCCGGGGTGAGGAACAGCTGGAACCAGAAGCCGCCGTCCGGCCGGCCGTCGACGGTGGCCGACACCAGCGCCACACCCTCGTACGCGCCCAGCGCGCGCAGCGCGGCCTCGAAGCCGATCGATCCCTGCCCGGCCCGGCGGCTGGTGCGTTCCCGGCGGCCGAAGATCGACCGCCACTCCTCCACCGCGTGCGCGGTGTCCGAGATGTCGCACGCGGCACCCGCCGCGAGTGCCGCCAGGGCCCGGGAGCCCACCTCTCCCGCCAGCAGTTTCGTCAGGTGCTCACGAGGGGACATCGGGCCGCGGAGGTGCTCGGTGAAGCGCAGCAGACGCTCCCGCTCGGCCGGGGACGGCTCACCGGCCAGGAAGCCGTCGTGCGCGATGGTCGTCGCGACGGCCATCGCGAGCGCGAGGGGCTCGTCTTCGGGCCGCTCGGCGACGACCTCGAGCCGCCACCGCCAGCGGCCCGCCGTCACCCGCGCCGCGACGGCCGCGGCACCGGAGCGCCACCGGTCCCGCAGCTCCGGCGTCAGCAGCCCGGCCAGCGCCGGCAGGTCCGGCTCGCGTGCGCAGACCACCCGGTACTCACGCGTCATCGCCGCTCCCCCAAGACGTGAAAAGCCGGGTGCCGCACGGCGCGGCACCCGGCTTCCGAAGCTACCCTCAGCGTTCGCTCGCGGGCGACACCAATTCGCTCGGCCCGCCACCGGACTCGCCGGCCACCGCGGCCAGCTCCTCACCCACCGACTCGCGGTCCTTCGGGCGCGCGTCCTTCGTCAGCAGCGACGCCACCGCGCCGATCAGGCAGACCGCGATCGCGAAGCCGAACGCCACCGCCAGGCCCGACTGGAACGGGCCCGAGATCAGGTTCGGGAAGAAGCTGCGCCCGGTCAGGAACTGGGCCTGGTCGGTCGGCAGCGACGTCAGCTGGCCGCCCAGGAGCTGCTGGATCGGGTTGTAGCCGAGGAACGCCGCGAACAGCACCGCCACCGCCGGCAGGTTGGCCACCTGGGACGCGGCCGCCTCCGGGACGCCGTGGGCCACCAGGCCGTCGTGCATCGTCGAGGGGAGGGTGCTCGACAGGCCCGAGATGATCAGGCTGAAGAAGAAGCCGATCGACAGGACCATCGCCGCGTTCTGGAAGGTCGTCATCATGCCCGCGCCGGAGCCGCGCGCGTCCGCCGGCAGGCTGTTCATCACCTCGGCGCGGTTCGGCGAGGAGAACATGCCCATGCCGATGCCGTTGATCAGCAGGATCGCCGCGAACGCCCAGTAGTTGAAGTTCACCGGCAGCAGGATCAGCAGCAGGAACGTCACGGCGGTGATGAACAGGCCGCCCGAGGCGAGCATGCGGCTGCCGATCCGGTCGGCGAGGATGCCCGACGTCGGCGCGGCCACGAGGAACCCGACCGTCATCGGCAGCATGTAGATGCCGGCCCACAGCGGGGTCTGCTCGAAGGTGTAGCCGTGCTGCGGCAGCCAGATGCCCTGCAGCCAGATGATCAGGATGAACTGCAGGCCACCGCGGCCGAGCGACGCGGTCAGGTTCGCGACGTTGCCCCAGGTGAACGACCGGATCTTGAACAGCGAGAGCCGGAACAGCGGGTTGTCGACCTTGGTCTCGATGACGACGAAGGCGATGAGCACCGCGATGCCGCCGATCAGGCAGGAGAGCACCATCGGGCTGGTCCAGCCGGTCTGCGAGGTGCCGTGGGGCTGGATGCCGTAGGTGATGCCGACCAGGACCGCGATCAGGCCGACGGCGAAGGTGATGTTGCCCCACCAGTCCATCCGCGCGTGCTTGCGGATGCCGGTGTCGTGCAGCTTGAGGTACGCCCAGATCGTGCCGATCACGCCGAAGGGCACCGAGACCAGGAAGATCAGGTTCCAGTCGATCGGCGCGAGCACGCCGCCGACGACCAGGCCGAGGAACGAGCCGGCGATGGCCGCGACACCGTTCATGCCGAGCGCGAGGCCGCGCTGGTTGGCCGGGAAGGCGTCGGTGAGGATCGCCGAGGAGTTCGCCATCAGGAAGGCGCCGCCGATGCCCTGCACGATCCGCCAGCCGATCAGCCACAACGCGGCGGCGTCGCCGTCGAACCAGGTGATGGCCAGCATGATGGAGGAGACGGTGAAGACAGCGAAGCCGAGGTTGTACATCCGCGCGCGGCCGTACATGTCACCGAGCCGCCCGAAGCTCACCACCAGCACCGCGGTGACCACCAGGAAGCCCATGATCATCCACAGCAGGTAGCTGGTGTTGGCGGGCTCCAGGGGGTTGATGCCGATGCCCTTGAAGATGTCCGGGAGCGCGATCAGCACGATCGAGGAGTTGATCGTGGCGATCAGCATGCCCAGCGTCGTGTTGGACAGCGCGATCCACTTGTACCGCGGCCCCAGTTCCGCGATCGAATACGTCCGGCGTTCCGCCACTGTGCAACCCTTCTGCTCGCAAAGTCCCTTAGCTAGGCTAAGCAAGTTGCTTGCGTATGGCAACCAAGTTCCGGAATCGCTTGGGAGAGCATGATCACACTCGGTTGACAGTCCTTTGTGGACTCTTTACTTGAGACCCGGTCAGGCGGCCGGGAACGGCGGCCCGCAAGCGCCCCAATGTGGCGTTGGGTGCGTCCAACGCACCCAATGTGGCGTTCGGTGCGTCCAACGCACCCAATGTGGCGTTCGGTGCGTCCAGCGCACCCAATGTGGCGTTCGGTGCGTCCAGCGCACCCAACGCCACATTGGGGCGCTAAGGGCGAGGTCAGCGAACCAGCCGGCCCAGGACCGCGACCCCCTCCGCGATCTCCGTCGACGTCCGCGCGGCGTACCCGAGCACCAGCCCCGGCGGTCCCGGGAGCTGCCGGTGCCACGACAGCGGCTGGACCTTCACCCCCGCCGCGAGCGCGGCCGCCGCCAGCGCGACGTCGTCGACCTCGGACCCGAACGTGATCGTCAGGTGCAGCCCCGCCGCGGCGCCGTGGACCACCGCGTCCGGCACCTCCGAGGCAAGAGCGCGGATCATCGCGTCGCGACGACGGCGGTGGCGCGCCCGCACCACCCGCAGCTGCCGCTCCAGTTCACCCGTCTCCATCAGCCGGGCCAGCACCAGCTGGGCCAGCACCGGGTTGCCCAGGTCCGCGAACCGCTTCGCCGCCACGAGGTCGTCGTGGAACCGCGGCGGCGCCAGCAGCCAGCCCACCCGCAGCGCCGGGGCCAGCAGCTTCGAAACGCTTCCCGTGTAACAGACTTCCGGCAGCATCGACCGGACCGCCGGCACCGGCGCGCGGTCGTAGCGGTGCTCCGCGTCGTAGTCGTCCTCGACGACGATGCCGCCCTCGGCCGCCCAGCGCATCAGGGCCCGGCGGCGCTCGCCCGCCAGCACCACCCCCATCGGGAACTGGTGGGCCGGGGTCAGCAGCACCGCCGGCGAGCGCAGGTCCGCCACGCGCACGCCGTCGTCGTCCACCGGGACCGGCGGGGTCGCCAGGCCGCAGTGGTGCAGGTGCTGGCGCGCGCCCAGCGAACTCGGGTCCTCCACCGCGATCTCGGTCACGCCGTGCTGCCGCAGCACGTCCCCCACCAGCGTCAGCGCCTGGGCGACCCCGGCCACCACGATGACCTCGCCCGGGTCCACCCGGATGCCGCGGCTGCGCGCCAGCCAGCGCGACACCGCCAGCCGCATCGCCGGCGCCCCGCGCGGGTCGCCGTAGCCGAAGTGCGACGGCTCGAGCTCGTCCAGCACCGCCCGCTCGGCCCGCAGCCACGCCGCGCGCGGGAACGCCGTCAGGTCCGGCACCCCCGGTGTGAGGTCGAGCCGGGCCGGCGTCGCGCGGATCGCGTCGAAGACCGCCACCCCCGGCAGCGGCGTGATCACCCTGGACGGCGGCGGGACCCGCACGGGGTCGGGCGCGAGCACCGGCGCGGCCACCACGACGGTGCCGGCCCGGCCGCGGCCCGCCGCGTGACCGTCGTCGATCAGCCGCTGGTAGGCCTCGGTGACCACCCCGCGCGAGACCCGCAGCTCGGCGGCCAGCACCCGGGACGCGGGCAGCCGGCCGCCGACCGGGAGCCGGCCGTCGGCGACCGCCGCGCGCAGCTGCCCGGCGAGCCAGTCCGCCAGCCCGCCCGGCGGCGCCTCGCGGACGTCGAGCTGGAGGAAGTCCGACCCTATGGACCCCTCCGGCGGTGCGGTTCTGGCTCTGTCCATCGAGCCATTGTCGCAGCACGCTGGACGCATGGACACCACTTACGTGCACGGATACACCGCCCCCGAAGCCCGCCGCCTCGGCGACCAGGCCGACACCCTGGCCGAGCTGCTGCACGCCGGGACGGCCTACCCCGCCGGGAGCCGGGTGCTGGAGGTCGGCTGCGGTGTCGGCGCCCAGACCGTCCACCTCGTCGCCCGCAGCCCGGGCGCGCACCTGACCGCCGTCGACGTCTCAGCGGACTCCCTCGCCCAAGCGAGACAACGGGTTCCGGACGTCGAGTTCCGCCGGGCCGACCTGTTCGACCTCGACGGCGAGTGGGACCACCTGTTCGTCTGCTTCGTGCTGGAACACCTGCCGGAGCCGGAGAAAGCGTTGGCCCACCTGAAAACCCTGCTGCGGCCCGGCGGCACCATCACGGTGCTCGAGGGCGACCACGGCTCGGCCTTCTTCCACCCCCGCAGCGAGCACGCGCAGGCCGCGATCGACTGCCTCGTCCGCCTGCAGGCCGACGCCGGCGGCGACGGGCTCATCGGACGGCGCCTGTACCCCCTGCTCGCCGAAGCCGGGTTCGACGACGTCGTGGTGGAACCGAGAACCGTCTACGCCGACGCGTCACGCCCCGGGCTCGTCACCGGGTTCACCCGCGACACCTTCACCGCGATGGTCGAAGGCGTCGGCGAAACCGCGGTCGCCCGAAACCTGATCACGCAAGGGAACTGGGTGCGCGGCATCACCGACCTCCACCGCACGACCAGGGAATACGGCACCTTCCACTACACGTTCTTCAAAGCGTCGGGTTCAGCCACTCCGGGAGGAGCACCATGATCATCGCCGTCCTCGTCGCCGTCGTCCTGCTCGCCTGGGCGCTCGACCACGCGTACCGCCGCCGTCCGTACCCGCGCAACCGGCTGGCCGGCAGCACCGACGTCTTCGACCGGGACGTCCAGCGCCTCGAAGGCGACCTCGTCGCCGACGAGCGCCACTACCCGGCGACGCGGTCCAAGGCCGCCAAGTGGTCCGTCACCCGGATCATGCCGGGCACGCACTCCCCGGCGTAACAAGCCAACGCGCGTTCCCAGTGCTCGCGCGCCGCTTCCGGGTCACCGAGTCCACAGTGGACTTCGCCGAGCCCGCAGTGCGCGCGGCCCTGCTCGGGCCGGCAGCCCGTTTCCTTGGCCACGGCCAAGGCTTCGCGGTGGTAGCGCAGCGCGTCCGACGACGCGCCGCGCGCCGACGCCAGCGTGCCGAGGCTGTTGAGCACCCGGGACTGCACGCCGCGGTCACCGCATTCGCGGGCCAGGCCCAGCGCCTCTTCGAGGTGCTGGGCCGCTTCCGCGGGCCGGCCCTGCGCCAGCCGGACGTCGCCGAGGTGCTTCAGCGCGACCGCGCGGTTCGGCGGGCTTCCGGTCTCCTGCGCGATTTCCAGCGCTCGTTCGAGGTGTGCCGCGGCTTCGGTGTCGTGGCCGCGCGCGTGCTCGACGTCGCCGAGGATGCCCAGCGCGTACCCCTCGCTCACCCGCACGCCCATGGCGCGGAAGTGCTCGAGCCCTTCGGCCAGCGAACGGGCCGCCTCGTCGTGCCGGCCCAGCGCCGAAAGCGAGTCGCCCAGGTTGACCAGGGCGTAGCCCTCGCTCGTCCGGTCCGCGGTTTCGCGGGCCAGGGCGAGCGCGGCTTCGAGGTGGCCGAGCGCGTCGGTGTACCGGCCGATGCCGCGGCAGGAGCAGCCGAGCACCACCAGCACCAGGCCTTCGCTGGTGCGGTCACCCGTCTTGCGGGCCAGTGACAGGGCTTCGGTCGAGTACTCGATCGCCTCGGCGAACCGGCCGAGCGCGCGGCAGACCAGCCCGAGGGTGTTGAGCACGTGGATCTCGGTGCGCCGGTCGCCGGTCTCGCGCACGAGGGCGAGAGCTTCTTCCAGGTACCGCAACGCTTCCCGGGACCGTCCGACGCGCCAGTGCCCCAGCCCGATCAGCGTGAGCGGCTCGGCCTCGCCGACCCGGTCGCCGGCGTCGTGGGCCAGCGCCGACGCGTGCGTGTGCAGCACCAGCGCTTCTTCGTGGTAGCCGCCGACGTCGAGGTAGTGCCAGAGGATCCCGGACAGCAGCCGCAGGTGATCGGGCCACCCGTGCCGCGTCGCGTGCGCGGAGACGGCCAGGAGGTTGCGGCGTTCGGCCTCCAGCCAGGCCGGTGCGTCGATCACCTTGACGTCGGGGTCCGGCACGTGCGGGCGCAGGTGCCGTTCCTGCGGCAGGACCTCGTCCATGGCCTGCGCCGCCGACCGGACGTAGAAGTCGAACAGCCGCTCCCGTGCCGCGTGGCTCTCCGCCGGGTCGGCCGCGGCGAGCTCGGCGGCGTAGACGCGCAGCAGGTCGTGCAGCTGGACGCGGTCCTCGCCGGTCTGCTGCGCGAGGTGGGCGCGGACCAGCGTGCCGGTCAGCCGTTCCGCCTCCGGCAGCGCGACGCCGGCGAGCGCGGCGATCGCGGCGGGCGTCAGGTCGCGGCCCGGGTGCAGGCCGCAGAGCCGGAACACACGTGCGGCGCCGGCCGCGAGGTGCCGGTAGGACCAGGAGAACACCGCGCGGACCGCGGTCAGCGGGTCGCCGCCGCCGTCGAGCAGGTCCAGCCGGCGCCGTTCGTCGGCCAGCTCGGCCGCCAGCGCCGCGAGCCGCTCCCCCGGCCGGCTCAGCGCCAGCTCCGCCACCAGCCGCAGCGCCAGCGGCAGCCGGGCCGAGTAGCCGATCAGCGCCGCGACGGCGTCCGGCTCGTCGTCGACGCGGCGGCCGAGCAGCGTGCGCAGCAGGTCGCGCGCTTCGCCGTCGGTGAGCAGGTCGACGAGCACGCGGCGGGCGCCGTTGCGGGCGACCAGCCCCGGCAGCGCGTCCCGGCTGGTGACCAGCACCAGGCACGAGGACGAGCCGGGCAGCAGCGGGCGGACCTGCCCGGCCGAGCCGGCGTTGTCGAGCAGCAGCACCATCCGGCGGCCGGTGAGCACCGTGCGGAACTTCGCGGCCCGCTCGTCCGGCTCGGCGGGGATGTCCGCGCCGTCGACGCCGAGGGCACGCAGGAACCCCGACAGCGCGTCACCCGGCTCGACCGGCCGGACCGTGCCGTAGCCGTGCAGGTCGAGATAGAGCTGGCCGTCCGGGAACTCGGCCAGTGACCGCTGGGCCCAGTGCACGGCCAGCGCGGTCTTGCCGACCCCGCCGGTGCCGGACAGGACGGCGATCCGCGCGCCGGCGTCCGGGCGCTCGAGCAGCGCGTCCAGCTCGGCGAGCTGGGCCGTGCGGCCGCGGAAGCCGGCGACGTCGGCGGGCAGCTGCGCCGGCACCCGGGCCGGCGGCTCCGGGACGGCGAAGTCCTGCCGCAGCACCTGCCGCTGGGCCGAGCGCAGCTCGGGCCCCGGTTCGATGCCGAGCTCGGCGTCCAGCCGGCGGCGCACGTCCTCGAACGCGGCCAGCGCGGCGGCCTGCCGCCCGGACGCGGCGAGCGCGAGCATCAGCCGGGCGTGCGCGGACTCGTTCAGCGGCTCCTCGGCGGTCAGCGCGCCCAGCTGCACGGCGGCGTCGTCGGGGGCCGCGACCTCGGCGTAGGCCAGCACGGCCTGGGCGCGTCGCATCGCGAGCGCGAGGCGGGTCGGGTGGTGGGCGAGCCGTTCGATGTCGGGGAGCGCGGGGCCGCGCCAGAGTTCGAGGGCCTCGCGGTGAGCGCCCCGCTGAGAGAGGGCTTCGAAGCGCAGGAGGTCGAGGGAGTCTTCGTCGGCCGACAGCCGGTAGCCACCCTTGTCGGTGGCGATCAGGTCGGCGGGGCGCAACGCCCGCCGCAGCCGGGCGACGTAGGTGTGCAGGAGGTCCAGGCACGACGGCGGCGGCTCGTCCCAGATGACGTCGACGAGGTCCTCGCGCCGCACGGTCCGGTTCGGCCGCAGGGCCAGCGTCGCCAGCAGCAGCCGCTGCTTCTCGGCGCCGATCTCGACCGCGGAGTCGCCGCGGCGCACGGTGAGCGGCCCGAGCACGCCGATGCGCACCGGGTCGGGCGGCGCTTCGGCAAGCGCTTCCCGCAACCGCCGTTCGGTCTCCGGCCGGGGCTTCCGGACGCTGCCGAGCTCGGCGTTGCGGACCGCGCGCAGGCTCAGCCCGGCTCGTTCGGCCAGCTGGGCCTGCGTGAGCCCGGCGAGCACGCGCCGGTCCCGCAGCCAACCGGCGAACGACAGGCCTTCCTCCACAGGTGTCCTCTCCCGCGCGCCCCGAGCGGAACGTACCTCTCCAGCATCACGATCGTGCCGGTCCAGGAGTACCACCGAACGGCGAAGATAACCGTTTCCGCAGGTACCGACGGTGACGACGGCGGAGAGGCCGAGTACAGCCGTTCGTCCACCACGAGTTCCTAGGCTTTCCCGCGTCCGGTGGTGGCGAGGGGTTCGGAGCAGCCGTCGCGTGGGGTACGACGGCTGCACCCGAGCCTTCAGACGCCGAAGCGTTCCAGGAGGGCGCGAACGGCGGCTGGGTCCTCGACGTGGGCGTTGTGCCCCAGACCGGCGAGGGTGACCGCGTCCGGGTCCAGCGCGCGTAGCTGGTCGGGACGGCTCATGGGGTCGTTCTCGCCCGCCGCCAGCACGACCGGGCACCGCGCCGCGGCGAGCAGCGCCGGCATGTCCGGCGCGCCGACGCCGAACGCGGCCGGGTCCATCGCGAGGCGCCAACCTCCCTCGGTCTCGCGAAGCCCGGCCGGGTCCGCGGGCGCGATCCCGAGCAGCCCCGAGACCTTCAGGTAGGCCTGCTCCGCGTCCACGCGCGTCTCGAACACCCGGGCCGGCCGCGCCGCGAACGTCGCCGCGCGGCCCAGGTCGTCCTGGCTCCACTCGACCTTGACCCCGAGGGCCAGCACGCCCTCGACCTCGACGTCGTACTTCCCGGAGGCCAGTTCCAGGGCGAGCACCCCGCCGAGCGAATGCCCGGCGACGAGCAGCGGGCGGTCGTCGGGCAGAGCCCGCGCGACGGCGGCGGTCATGGTCTCGAAGCTGTAGTGCGGCAACGGCGAGGACGGGCCGTGGCCGGGCAGGTCGGGCACCAGGACGCGCCGGGCGAGCGGAGGGGCGAAGTGGGCCCACACGGCGCCGGTCGCGCCCAGGCCGTGCAGGAGCAGCACGGCCGGTTCGCCCTGGCCGCCGGTGCGCATGTTGAGCGTGTCCATCCCGGCAGCCTCCCAAATTGTCGGTGGCCGCGGCTAGGGTCCAGGACGTGACGATCACCGATCCGGACACCTACGTGCGAGGTGTCCCGTACGAGGAGCTGGCGCGGCTGCGGGCCGCGGCGCCGGTGGTGCGCGTCGACGACTTCTGGGCCGTGCTGCGGCACGCCGACGTGCGGCGCGTCCTGCGGGATCCCGCGGTCTTCTCCTCACAGCTCGGCGGGACGCAGATCCGCGACCCGGCCACCGACGCCGACCTCGCGTACGTGCGGCGGATGATGCTCAACATGGACCCGCCGGAGCACGGCCGGCTGCGCGGGCTGCTCACCAAGGCGTTCACCCCGCGCGCCGTCGCGAAGCTCACCGAGCGGATCGAGGCGCAGGCGCGGGCCCTCGTCGCGGCCGTCGCCGAACGCGGTGAGTGCGACTTCGCGAAGGTCGCCGCCGACCTGCCGCTGCTCGCCCTCGCCGCGGTGTTCGGCGTGCCGGAACAGGACCGGCGGCTGATGTACGACTGGAGCAACCGGGTCATCGGCTACCAGGACGCCGAGTACGCGGTCAGCGCGACGGTCTCCGAAGCCGAGGTGAGCGACCTCGCGCGGGCCGCGCTCGCCGTCCGGCCGTCGCCGGGGCCGGACGGGGCGATGCCGGATCCCCGCACCCGCGCCGGCATGCCCGACCTGTACGCGTACGCCAACGCGCTCGGCGAGTACAAACGCGAACACCCCGGCGAAGACGTCATGAGCAACCTGATGCAGCACGTCGGCGACGACGGCGGGCGCGTCTCGCTCGCCGAGTTCGAGAACCTCTTCTGGCTGTTTTCCGTGGCGGGCAACGAAACCCTGCGCAACGGCCTGCCCGGCGGGCTGCTCGCGCTGCTGTCGCACCCCGGGCAGTACCGGCGGTTGCTGGCCGACCGGTCGCTGCTCCCGTCGGCCGTCGAAGAGATGCTCCGTTTTTGGACGCCGGTGATGAACTTCCGGCGGACGGCGACCACCGACGTCTCACTGTCCGATGTGGACATCCGCGCCGGGGACAAGGTGGTGGTCTGGTTCTCCTCGGCCAACCGCGATCCGTCGGTGTTCGCCGAGCCGGACGTCTTCGACATCGGCCGGACCCCGAACGACCACCTGACCTTCGGCCACGGCCCGCACTTCTGCCTCGGCTCGCACCTCGCCCGCGTCCAGCTGCGGGCGATGTTCGACGCCGTGCTCGACCTGCTCGGCGAAGTGGAGCTCGCCGGCGAGCCGGTGCGGCTGCGGTCGAACTTCCAGAACGGCCTGAAGTCCCTGCCGATCCGCTGGGCCCGCTGATGGAGATCCGCGAGCTGCGGGCGTTCGTCGCGGTCGTCGAGGCGGGCGCGCTGTCGAAGGCGGCGCGGCAGCTGCACGTCAGCCAGCCGGCGCTGTCCCAGACGATCACGGCGCTCGAACGGCGGCTCGGCGTGCCGCTGCTGGTGCGCACGAACACCGGCGTCGAGGTGACCGACGCCGGGACGACGTTGCTGGGCGAGGCCCGCGCGGTGCTGGCGCGTCACGACCAGGCCGTCGCCGCGCTGGCGCGGCACACCACGACCGGCGTGCTCCGGGTCGGCGTCCCGCTGGAGCTGCCGCCGCGGCTGCTGCCGACGGCCCTCGCGCGGCTGGCGGAAGACTTCCCGGACACGCGGGTGCAGGCCCGGCACCTGTCGTCGGTGGCGCAGGTGGCGGCGCTGCGGGCGGGCGAGCTGGACGTCGGCCTGGTGCGCGAACGCCCACCCGGCCCCGACCTCGACGCGGCGCTCGTGGTGGCCGAGGAGGTGGGCGTCCTGCTGGCCGCGGACCTGGCGGAGAAGCTGGGCTCCCCGGTCCGGCTGGAGGACCTGGCCGGGCTGGAGTGGTTCGCGTTCCCCCGCGCGGGCAGCCCGGCGTGGTACGACGAGCTGGCGGCGACCCTGCGCAGCCACGGCCTCGACATCGGCCCGGAGGTCCCGGAGGAGCAGCGGCTGATCGTCGAGCTGAAGATCCCGGCGGTCAGCGCGGGCGGCGCGTACGCGTTCGCGCCACCGGAGTGGCCGTACCCGATGCCCGACACGGTCCGCTGGCGACCGCTGGCGGGCAACCCGATCACCCGCCGCACGTGGGCCGTGTGGCCGGCGACTTCGCACCGGCGTGACCTGGCGAAGTTCGTCGCCGCTTTGGAAGGCCATCGAGCGGACTGATCGCGGGTATAAGCAGCACCGACGGCTTCCTCGGAAGTTCGCTCCGATGGGCGCGCTTGAACCCTTCGACCGGGGAGACACCCGGGTTTCGAAGGAGCTGAGTGATGACTGAAGGACTGTCCGGGACCACGGCGCTGGTGACCGGCGGAACCAGCGGGATCGGGCGCGCGACGGCGGTCGCGCTGGCCGGGCTCGGGGCGCACGTCGTCCTGTCCGGGCGGGACGCCGAACGCGGGGCCGAGGTCGTCGCGCGAATTCGGGCGTCCGGCGGGAAAGCCGACTTCGTCGCCGCCGAGCTGACCGACGCGGCCTCGGCCCGCGCACTGGCCGCGCGGGCCCGGGAAGCAGGCGGGCCGATCGACGTGCTGGTGAACAACGCCGGGATCTTCCCCACCGGGTCCACTTCGGACACCGAGGAGGCCGATTTCGACCGCGTCTACGCCACGAACGTCAAGGTGCCGTTCTTCCTCACCGCCGAGCTGGCGCCGGAGATGGCCGCGCGCGGGCGGGGCGCGATCGTCAACGTGTCCACGATGGTCGCGACGCGCGGCATGGCGGGCATGGCGCTCTACGGCTCGTCGAAGGCCGCCGTCGAGCTGATGACCAAGGCGTGGGCGGCGGAGTACGGCCCGGCCGGCGTGCACGTCAACGCCGTCAGCCCCGGTCCGACCCGCACCGAAGGCACCGAGGTCTTCGGCGACGGCCTGGACGAGCTCGCCGCGGCGGGACCGGCCGGTCGCGTCGCGAGCCCGGCCGAGATCGCGGCCGCGATCGCCTTCCTGGTGACGGCGGACTCGAGCTTCGTCCACGGCGTGATCCTCCCGGTGGACGGCGGCCGGCTCGCGGTGTGAGCCCGGACGGCGTCACCTCGGCCGGGGTGACGCCGTCAAGCCGCAGCCCTGGCGGGACAGCTCCAGCGTCGACCCGCGGCCCACGCAGGCGGCGATCCCCGCGACCTGCTGCCCGTAGCCGCGCCCGGCAACCGACGTAACCGACCCGTCGGCGCCCACCTCGCACGGGTTGTCGGCCGTGCACTGCTCGCCCGCGTCGTTGTGCGTGTTGTGGATGCCCACGACCGTCTCGCCGTCCGGGGCCAGCAGCGCCGACCCCGACGTCCCGTGCCAGGGCGCGCAGTCCGGGCCCGTCGCGTAGCGGATCGCGTCGTCCTGCTGGTAGCCGCCCTCGCGCAGGTGCGGGACCACGGCCTCGGCGGTGCAGTGCAGCCGGGTGCTCGGGTACGCCATGGTCAGCGCGTCCCCCGCCCGCACCGGTGTCGTCGTCAGCCGGAAGACCTTGGCCGAACGCAGCTGCGCGTACGTCTTGTCCAAGCGGTACAACGCGATGTCGGTGCCGGTCATCGTCGCGTACAGCAGGCGGTTCGCGCGCGGCGTCGCCGCCGGATAGCCCTGGTGGTCGGCGATCGGCGCGTCGAAGCCGGCGGGCCGGTCGACCAGCGCGGCACCCGGCGCCGGGCGTTCACCCTCGACGCAGTGCCCGTTCGTCAGCAGCAGCGCGGGATCCCGCGGGCGGGACGCGGGGGTGCGGACCACCGAGCCGACGCAGCCGGGCAGCTCCACCGCGCCTTCGACGTCCGGGATGACGTCGTCGGGCGGCACGTGGGCGCCGCCGATGATGCCCTCGATCCAGTCCGCGTGGCGGGTGACGTCGGTGTACAGCGTCGGCAACTTGTCCCCGGCCGGGCCGCTGACCACGCCGGCCAGCGCCCAGCCGGCGCCGTCGCGGACCAGGGCCGGGCCGCCGGAGTCCATGTTGGCCGCGGCGACCGCGCCGTCGCGGCTGCCGACGCACAGCTCTCCAGGCGACGCCACCGGGCAGACCGAAACCGGCTGCACGACGGTGTCGGCCTCACGCAGCCGAGTCGGGAAGCACGCCGGGTCGCCGCTGTTCTCGCAGCTCATCCCCCAGCCCAGGATCCGCACCGGCGAGTTGTCCGCCGGCGTCGCCGAAGCGATCCGCACCGGCCGCGCCCGCACCGGGGTCCGCAGGTGCAGCAGCGCGAGGTCCTTGCCCCAGAACCCGCCTTCGTCGGCGCTCGTCGCCAGCCGGTAGTAGTGGTCGACCTCCGCGACCTCCCCGCCGGACGTCGTGTCGAGCGACCCGACCCGCACCTGCCACCCGCGCGGAACGCCCACCCGCGCGTTGGTCGGGTTCTTGCCCGCGCAGTGGCTCGCGGTCAGCACCCACTGCGGCGCCAGGACTTCCACACCGCACCCGTGCCCGTCCGGGCGCGGCGGGCGCGGGAACGACGGCTGGAACGAACCCATGAACGAGTAGGCCCGCGGGGACTCGACGCCGCCGAGGATCGCCTGGGCCGGCGCGGCGACGAGGAGCGGCGCGGCCAGCGCGAGCACGGCGCCGAAGAGCAGAGATCGACTTCGCATGCGGCTCACCCTGGACGGCCGATGTCCACGGAGTGCGATCGCCGTGTCACAGTCCTGTGACAGCGCGCTCAGCGCAGGAAGGTGACGCCGTCCCTGGGCCGTTCGTCGACCGACAGCGCGAAGACGTCCGGGCGCGCGTAGTGCCCCGACACGTCGAGGCTCTTGCGGGCCGCCACGATCTCCTCGAGGTCGATGTCCGCCGTGAGCAGACCTTCGCCGTCGAGCAGCGGGCCGGCCAGCACGTCGCCCAGCGGGCCGACGATCACGCTGCCGCCGCGGAACGGGTCGTCGCCTCCGGACTCGTACGGGCAGGCCGAAATCACGAAACACCGGCCCTCGTCGGCGATGTGGCGCATCGACGCCTGCCAGACGTCGCGGTCGTCCGCCGTCGGCGCGCACCAGAGCTCGACGCCCTTCGCGTACATCGCCGCGCGCAGCAGCGGCATGTGGTTCTCCCAGCAGATCGCCGCGCCCGCCAGGCCCGCCGCCGTCGGGACCGCCGGGAGGGTCGAGCCGTCGCCGCGGCCCCAGAAGAGCCGCTCCCGCTCGGTCGGCACCAGCTTCCGGTGCTTCGCGACGAGCCCGAGCGAGGGGTCGAAGAACACCGCCGTGCTGTAGAGCGTCGAGCCGTCGCGCTCGATCACGCCGACGACCAGGCTCGTGCCGGTGCGGGCCGCGAGCCCGGCCAGCGCCTTCGTTTCGGGCCCCGGCACCGTCACAGCCGCGCGGAAGTACTCGGGGAACGGCACCCGGCCCGGGTAGCCGCCGAGCACGGCCTCCGGCAGCACCACCAGGGCGGCGCCGCGAAGCTCGTCCTCGAACTCCAGGATCCGCTCGAGCGGGACTCCCGCCCCGATCTGCAGGGCGCCGACGACCGTCATCCGCGGGCCGGTTCGCGCTTCGGCAGCCAGGGCACCACCGCCGACGTCCGGCGCTGGTAGTCCGCGTACTCCGGGTACCGCGACTTCGTGATGCTCTCGGTGAACTTGGTCGAGCCGACGAACAACAGCGTCAGCAGGATCGCGCCGACGACCGTCCACTGCAGACCGCCGGCGATGATCCCGAACACCGCGACCACCCACCACTGCGCCTGCTCGAAGAAGAAGTTCGGGTGCCGCGAGTAGCGGAACAGCCCCTCCTCGAGGAACCGCGTCGACGCGCGGCCCGCGTGCTTCTCGCGGTGGAACACCCACTGCTGCTGGTCGGCGGTCGTCTCGCCGACCAGGAACGCGGCGAAGACCACCGCGGCGACGACGTCCGCCACGCCGAACGAGCCCTGGTTCTCCAGGGCCGTGTACGCGGGCAACGTGATCAGCAGCAGGATCGCGTTCTGGTACAGCGAGATGAAGAAGAAGTTGAACACCTGGAACTGCCAGGGCGCCATCCGCTCACGCAGCACCGCCCACCGGTAGTCCTCGCCGCCGCGGGCGTAACCACCCTTCCGGGCGAAGTTGAACGTCAGCCGGATCCCCCACAGGGTGACCAGGGCGAACACCACGTCGAGCCGCGCGTCGGCGAACCCGGCCGTGCCGGCGAAGATCGCCAGGTAGGCGACCGGGACGATCGACCAGATCCGGTCGACCCAGGAGTACTCCCTGGTCAGCACCGACATGATCCAGGTGCCGAGCGTCACCCCGGCGAAGACGTAAAGGCACACCCGCAGCGCGTCCATCCCCTCACTTTAGGACCTAGGATCGATCTCATGAACCTGCCGCTGCGGGACCGGAAGATCGACGTCTTCTTCGCGGTGCTGTTCTCGGCCTTCACGGTGACGTCGCTGATCAGCGACCTGCTGCCGACCGTCGGTGTCGACTTCTCCCGGCCGTCGGACAACTTCTTCGTGAACTCGAACTACTGGTACGCCCACGACGCCGACCCGCTGTTCATGCACCCGCCGGACTGGATGCGGATCGTCACCGGGCTCTCGGCGTTCGTCTACATGCCGTTCTACGTGGTGCTCGTGTTCGCGATCCTGACCGGCCGGAACTGGATCCAGCTGCCGGCCGTGATCTACGCGACGATGATCGTCACGCTGACCGGGATCGTCGTGTTCGGCGTCGAGTTCTTCGGCGACCCCGCCTTCCGCACCGGCAACCCGGCGAAGTTCCTGGCCTTCAACCTGCCGTATGTCCTGGTGCCGCTCCTGCTGCTGGTCCGGATGCGCAAGCCACTGCCATTCACCCGCCGTTTCTGACCGGAGGCGCCCGTGCCGTACTCGTTCCTCAGCCACCTCGACTGCTCGCGGACCGGCGAACGCCTCGACGCCGACGTCGTCCAGGGGCTTTCCCCGGCCGGCGCGCCACTGCTGGCGCGGTACGACCTCGACGGCGTCCGAGAAGCCGTGACACCGAAGGAGATCGCCGGGCGCGAGCCGACGCTCTGGCGCTACCACGAGGTGCTGCCGGTGCGCTCGCCCGAGCACGTCGTGAGCCTGGGCGAGGGCATGACGCCGCTGCTGCGGCTGCCGCGCTACGGCCGCGAGCTGGGGCTTTCGCGGCTGTGGATGAAGGACGAGGGCCTGGTGCCGACCGGGACGTTCAAGGCACGCGGCGCGGCGGTCGGCGTCTCGCGGGCGGCCGAGCTCGGCGTCGGCGGGATCGCGATGCCGACGAACGGCAACGCGGGCGCGGCGTGGGCGCTGTACGCGGCGCGCGCGGGGCTGTCGAGCCTCATCGCGATGCCGGACGACGCTCCCGCGATCACCATGCGCGAATGCGTTGCCGCCGGGGCCGAGCTGTACCGGGTGGACGGTCTCATCGGCGACGCGGGGAAGCTCGTGGCCGCGGCGGTTCCGCGGCGGCCCGGGGTGCAGGACGTCTCGACGTTGAAGGAGCCGTACCGCATCGAGGGCAAGAAGACGATGGGGTACGAGATCGCCGAGCAGTTCGGCTGGCGGCTGCCCGACGTCATCCTCTACCCCACCGGCGGCGGGGTCGGGATCATCGGGATCTACAAGGCGCTGCTGGAAATGCGGGAGCTGGGCTGGGTTTCCGGCCGGTTGCCGCGGCTGGTGGCGGTGCAGGCGACCGGGTGCGCGCCGATCGTCACGGCCTTCTCGCAGGGGGCCCGCGAGAGTGAGCCGTTCCCCGACGCGCGCACGGTCGCCTTCGGCATCACCGTGCCCAAGGCACTGGGCGACTTCCTCGTGCTCGACGCCGTGTACGCGACCGACGGGACCGCGGTCGCCGTCACGGACGAGGAACTCCTGGCGGCGCAACGGGAACTGACCACGTTCGAGGGCACGTTCGTGTGTCCCGAAGGTGGCGCGTGCTTCGCCGCGCTGCGGCACCTGCGCGAGTCGGGGTGGCTTTCCGGGGACGAGGACGTCGTGGTCCTCAACACCGGCGCCGGGATCAAGTACCCGGAGACGGTGCCCCTCGACGTCCCGCTGCTGCCGCGGGACGGCCGCATTCCTTAAAGGACCGAGCGGACCGTTTCGGGGTCGCGGGCGACGACGGTGGTGCCGTCGTCGGCCGTGATGATCGGGCGCTGGATCAGCTTCGGGTGCGCGCTCAGGGCCTCGATCCACTTCGGCCGGTCGGCTTCCGTGCGGCCCCACGACTTGAGGCCGAGCTCCTTCGCGATCGGCTCCGCGGTGCGCGTGATGTCCCACGGTTCGAGGCCGAGCCGCTTCAGCACGGCCTCGAGCTCCGCCGCGGTCGGCGGGTCCTCGAGGTAGCGGCGCACGGTGTACTGCGCGCCGGCTTCGTCCAACAGCGACACGGCGGACCGGCACTTCGAGCACGCCGGGTTGACCCAGATCTCCACGGGCGGCAGCTTACCGCCTTGGTTTTGGAGCACGCGTTCTGTTATGGTCGTGACGTGCCCCGCCCCCGTGTCCACGACCTCGACGCCCTGCTCGACGTCGCCGAACGCCTGGTCGCGACGTCGGGCGCGATCACCGTGCGCGAGCTGGCGACGGCCGCGGAAGTGCCGAACGGGACGATCTACCACGCGTTCGGGTCGCTGAACGCGCTGCTGGCCCGGGTCTGGCTGCGCGCGGCGACCGAGTTCCTCGACCTCCAGACCGCTTTGGTGGATTCCGCCGCTTCGCCGGTGGACGCGGTCGTCGCGGCCGCGGACACCCCGGCGGAGTTCGCCTCCCTGCGTCCCGACGGCGCGCGGATGCTGCTGAGGGTGCGCGGCGACCGGCTGTTCGGGCCGGACCTGCCCGACGAGCTGGCGGAAGCGTTGCACGCACTGGACAAACGGCTGGTCGCCCTGCTGGTGCGGTTGGCGCGGCTCGTGTGGGACCGCGGTGACGGGCTCGCCGTCGAGGTGATCACCACGTGCGTCGTCGACCTGCCGACCGCGTTCTTCCGGCGGGACATCACCGACCCCCTGGTGCGGGAGAGGCTGGCCGCCGCTGTGCGGGCCGTGCTGACCGTGCCCCCTCGAGAAAAGGACCGACCGTGACCGTTCTGCACTTGGGCGACGACGAAAACCGCTTCTCGCCGGACTGGCTGCAGCGCGTGCATTCCACTTTGGACGAAGTGGACGACGTGCTGGTGACCACCGGCGGCGGCAAGTTCTACTCGAACGGCCTCGACCTGGAGTGGCTGCTGGCCAACGGGGACCAGGCCGCGAAGTACGTCGCCGAGGTCCAGGAGCTGTTCGCGCGCGTGCTGACGCTGCCGGTCCCGACGGTCGCGGCGATCAACGGCCACGCGTTCGGCGCGGGTGCGATGCTGGCGATGGCCCACGACTTCCGGGTGATGCGCGGCGATCGCGGCTACTTCTGCTTCCCGGAGGCGGACATCAACATCCCGTTCACGCCGGGAATGGCGGCGTTGATCCAGGGCAAGCTGACGCCGACTTCGGCGATCGCTTCGATGACGACCGGACGGCGGTTCGGCGGGGCGGACGCGGTGGCTTTCGGTCTGGTGGACGAGATCGCTGGCGAGGACTCGGTGGTGCAGGTGGCTTCGGAGCGGGTTCGTGCGCTGACGGGGAAGGACCGGGGCACGCTGGGCGCGATCAAGGAGACGATGTTCGCGCCGGCGGTGGCGGCGTTGCGCGCGCCGGCGTAGGCGATCCGGGCCGGGAGATTTCCCGATTCCGGACATCGCATCGCCACCCGCCCCTAGAATGCCGGTGTGCTGGCGGCGAACATTGCGTTGGACTACGTCCGAGTCCTGATCTGGCCACTGATCGCTGTTGCGGCGCTCATCCTCGTCGGCCGGTTCATCAGGGAAAACACACGGCGGCCGAAGGAACGACCCATCCCGCGCCCCGGCGTTTCCCGAGTCGGCGGGGATGACACGACAACGCTGACGGCCGCTCTCGAAGACTCCGAATGGCTCGCGTCCACGAGTGGCGCTCAGCCACCGAGCGCCGCCGTGCACCTGCAGCAGGCAGTGCACATCGGTCCTTCGAGCTACCGCGAAGCCGCCCGGGAGCTGTCGGAAAGCCTGCTGGCGGGACGCGTGGTGGTCCTCGATCTGGCCGGCACCACTCCGGACACAGCCGCACGGCTCGTCGACTACTGCAGCGGGTTCACGCGCGCCACCCGGACCCTCGTGCAGCAGCTGTCCAGCACCGTGATCGTCCTGACCCCCCAGGTCGGCTGACCCGGGTTCCGGATTCGGAAGGATCAAGCAGAATGGTCGAGACCGGCGGTCGGGTCCAGCGCGGTGCGCCGAAACGAAGGGAACCCGCGCCGGCACCCGCCCGATCGGACCAGCAAAGGAAAGCCGCCCTCGCCGCGAACGCCGCTCTCTTGGCCCTCAACGCCGAGATCCGGGAGTACGAGCACTGGGCCGTCGTGGCTCGGCGCCGGCGACGGCTTGCGGTCCTTTCCTACGGTTTCGGCCCTGTGCTGCTCCTGCTCCTGTACGTGCTGTTCTGGCTGCCCTGGATCTCTCCTTCCACGCTGGTCGCCATCGGCGCTCCGGGGCTGCTCATCGCCATCGCGTGCTGCGTAACTGCCTACCGCTTGTCCCGCGACCCGGGTGGGCCGATGACTTCCGTCGAGGAAGGAACCGGCCCGAACAGCAAGGTCACCGAACGACGGCGGACCGAAGGCGAGATCGAGCTGCTCATCGCCACCAAACGCGATGCCCGCAAGCTCCAGATCACCGAAGGCGTGTTCGACCAGCGGACACGACAACTCATCTACAAGGACGACGCGTACGCCGAGATCGAGAAGCTCCGCAGCGACAGCAAGAAGTACCGCAACGTCAACAACGTGCTCCAAGGCGTGCTCATCATCGGCTCGATCAGCGCCACGGCGGCGTCGGGGGTTTCGTCGGGTGGCGGGCCGCTTCGCTGGGTCGTCCTCGGCGTGACTCTGGCCGTCGGTATCGCCAGCGGGTTCATGGGCTACTACAAGTACAAGGAGCGGAGCTTCTACCTCCAGCAGACGGCCGACGCGATCGAACACGAATGGGAAGCGTTCGAGGTCGGTGTCGGCCGGTACAAGTACTGCGACACCGAGGAAATCGCCCTCAAAGAGTTCGTCGAAGAAGTCCACCGCCTCAAGTCGGAGCAGCGGAAACGCCAGCAGAACCTCGAACAACCCCCGGAAACCAGGAACACCGGCGAGCTCTAGCCGCGAAACCAGTCGCGCGGCTACGTCTCCGCGCCGAGGCGGCGGCGCAGGTGCTCGCGTTCAGGCTCGCTGCCTGCCAAGGCAAGCGCCTCCCGATAAGCGACGGCCGCCTCGTCGTGCCGGCCAAGACGAGCGAAGAGGTCGCCGCGGGCTGTGGGGTACGGGCTGTACTCCCGCAACCGCGGCTCTTCCGCCAGCGCGTCGAGCAGCGCCAGGCCCGCCGCCGGGCCGTCCCGCATCGCCACCGCCACCGCTCGGTTCAGCTCCACCACCGGGGACGGCGCCAGCCCGCGCAGCACGTCGTACAGCGCGACGATCTGCGGCCAGTCCGTGCTCGCCACGTCCGCGGCTTCGTCGTGCAGGGCCGCGATCGCCGCCTGTACTCCGTACAGGCCCGGTGGGCCGCCGGTCAACGCGACCTCCGCCAACGCGGTCCCCTCCGCGATCATCGCGGCGTCCCAGCGAGTCCGGTCCTGGTCGTCGAGCAGCACCAGGTCGCCGTCCGGGCCCGTGCGGGCTTCGCGGCGGGCGTGGATCAGGAGCATCAACGCCAGCAAGCCCGCCACCTCCCGCTCCGCCGGCAGCAGGCGGCGGAGGATGCGGGCCAGCCGGATCGCCTCCTCCGCCAGGTCGAGCCGCTGCAGGTCCGGACCGGAGCTCGCCGCGTAGCCCTCGGTGAAAATCGAGTAGACGACCTGCAGCACCCCCGGCAGGCGCCCCGGCAGCTCGTCGGCGGCCGGGACGCGGAACGGGATCCGGGCCACCCGGATCCGGTTCTTCGCCCGGACGATCCGCTTGCCCATCGTCGCGCTCGGGACCAGGAACGCGCGGGCCACCTCCGCCGTCGTCAGGCCGGCGAGGCACCGCAGGGTCAGCGCCGTCCGGTCCTCCGCGGGCAACGCCGGGTGGGCGCAGGTGAAGAACAGCTGGAGCCGCTCGTCCGGCAACTCGCCGTCCGGCGACGAAGCGGGTGCCGCCCGGTCGGCCTCGACCTGCAGCACCGCGAGCCGGGCCGCGTAGGCCTGGTCGCGGCGCAGCCGGTCGACGGCCTTGCGGCGGGCCGTCGTCATCAGCCAGGCGCCCGGCTTCGGCGGCACGCCCTCGGCGGGCCAGTGCACCAGCGCGGCCTCGATCGCCTCCGACGTCGCCTCCTCGGCCAGGTCGAGATCACCGAACCGGCGGACGAGCGCGGCCAGCAGCAGCCCACGCTCCTCCCGGAACACAGCTTCGACCGCCCCGTCCGCCACTTCGCTCAGTCCCCGTAGGACGCGAGCGGCCGGACGACGATGTGCCCGCCGTCGCGGGAACCCGGGCAGCGGGCCGCCCAGTCGAGCGCGACGTCGAAGTCCGGCACGTCGATGACGAAGTAGCCGCCGAGCACCTCCCGCGACTCGGCGAACGGCCCGTCGGTGACGATCCGCTCGCCGCTCTCGTCGACGCGGACCGAGGCCGCCGTCGTGAAGTCGGCGAGCGAGTTGCCGCCGACGTGCACGCCGGCGTCCTTCATGGCCTTGTCGAACAGCATCCAGTCCTCGGGCGTGCTGCAGCCGGTCGGCTCGCCGTCGGCGTTGAGCGAAGCGTTGATCAGCATCAGGTACTTCACGGGATCCTCCAGTGGCTCGGTTGCCGTACGCGGTGACTACGAACGGCCGACGCCGCCTTGGACACCCTCCCCAAAGATCTTCTCATGTCAAGAAACTTTGACACGGTGTCTGGTTTGTTTTACCTTGAAGCGGTGACCCACGAAGAGAAACGCGCCTGGATCCTCGGGATCGGCGCGATCGCGAGCTACGCGGTCTACCTGGTGGTGGTCCTCGGCCGGACCGGCGGGCGGCCGCTGGCCGAAGTCCCCTACGTCGCGCCTCTGCTGTGGACGATCGGTGTGTCCATCGTGGCGGGGATCGTCGCGAGCATCCTCGCCGCGGTGATCTCCCGCGACGGCGAGTCGGACCAGCGCGACCGCGAGATCGGGCGGTTCGGCGACCACGTCGGCCACTCGTTCGTCGTCGTCGGTGCCGTCGCGGCACTGCTGCTGGCCGTGATCCGGGCGCCGCACTTCTGGATCGCCAACGCCGTCTACCTGGCCTTCACACTGTCCGCGATCCTCGGGTCGGTCGCCCGGATCTTCGCCTATCGCCGGGGTTTCCAGCCGTGGTGAAACCGACCCGCGTCACCAACTCGCTCCGCGCCCTCCGGTTCGCGCACGGCCAGATGACCCAGGCCGAGCTCGCCACCCGGATCGGCGTCACCCGTCAGACCGTCATCGCGATCGAGCAGGGCCGCTATTCGCCGTCGCTCGAGATGGCGTTCCAGCTCGCGCACGTGTTCGGAGTTCCGCTCGAAGAAGTGTTCCAGTACCCGGAGGAGTCATCGTGAAAGCCATCGTCCAAGACCGCTACGGCAGCCCGGACGTCCTCGAGTTCCGCGACACCGCAAGACCGTCGCCCGGTGCCGGCGAGGTCCTCGTGCGGGTGCACGCGGCCGGCGTCGACCCGGGCGTGTGGCACCTGACCACCGGGAAGCCGTACCTGGTGCGCCTGCTGGGTTTCGGGCTGCGGCGGCCGAAACAACCGGTGCGCGGCCTCGACTTCGCCGGCACGGTCGAAGAAACCGGCGACGGCGTCACGCGCGTCCGGCCGGGTGACGAGGTGTTCGGCGTCGGCGACGGCACCTTCGCCGAGTACGCCGTCGCGAAGGCGGACCTCGTCGCGGCGAAACCCAACCGGCTTTCCTTCGGGCAGGCGGCGGCGGTCCTGGTTTCCGGTGGCACGGCATTGCAGGCCGTACGGGACGCCGGCCGCGTCCGGCCCGGGCAGCGTGTCCTGGTCATCGGCGCGGCGGGCGGCGTCGGGTCCTTCGCGGTCCAGCTGGCCAAGGCGTTCGGCGCCGAGGTCACCGGCGTGTGCAGCACCGCCAAGACGGACCTGGTCCGCACCCTCGGCGCCGACGACGTCGTGGACTACACGCGCGAAGACTTCGCGGTGAAGCGGTACGACCTGGTCGTGGACACCGCGGGCCTGCGCTCGCTGACCACCCTGCGCCGCGCGCTGACCGAGCGCGGCACACTCGTGATCGTCGGCGGCGAGAACGGCGGCAAGTGGCTCGGCGGCATCCAGCGGGTGCTCCGGGCGGCGCTGCTGAACCCCTTCGTGCGCCACCGGCTGAGCGGGCTCGTCTCCCGCGAGCGCGGCGCGGACCTCGACGACCTGCGCGACCTGATCGAGGCCGGCAAGCTGACGCCGGCACTCGACCGGACGTACCCGCTCGCCGACGCCGTCGCCGCGATCGGCCACCTCCACGCCGGCCGCGCGGCCGGCAAGGTCGTCCTCATCCCCTGAACCCGCGGTCCTTCAGCTTCTTGATCCGGTCGATGTGCGCCGGGTGCCCGGCCAGCAACCGGGCCCACAGCCGCCGCTCGTCACCACCGCCGGCCCGGATCCACTCGCGGAGCAGCCGGATCAGCTCCGGCCCGTAGCCCAGCCGCGCCGCCATCAGGTCGGCCCGGTATTCGCCGAGCCGCTTCGACCAGGCGAGCACCGGGCCGAGCAACGGCGCCAGCAGCAGCCACGGGTCGAGGAAGGCGAGCGCGGTGAGGATGCCCAGCGCCAGCAGCACGGTGACGAGCACGGCCACCGACCGCCCGAACGCGGCGAACGCGCGGCCGACGGAGGGCACGGCCAGCGCGAGCAGCCGGACCAGCCGCGTCAGGATCCGGGCCGGCAGCTCCAGCCACCAGAGGAACAGCGAGATCCGGGTGTGCCCGGACAGGTGGTGGCCGAGCTCGTGGGCGAGGATCGCCTCGAGCCCGGGCGGCGGGAGCTCGAGGGCGAGCCGCGTGACGGCGACGGTCCGCCCACCCGCGGCGAAGGCGTTCAGCTCGCGCGACCGTTCGACCCACAACCGGTACCGGCGGCTGTCGACCTCGGCGGCGGCGCAGACGGCTTCCCACGACGGGGTCAGCCGGGTGCGCTCCCCCGCGGTCGGCGCCCGCAGGCCGAACAGCAGGGGCAGCAGGAAGTTCTCGAACGCGGGCACGAACGTGATCGCGCCGGCGACGACCCAGCCGGCCGGGAACACCCAGAAGTACGGCGGCCAGACGAGTTTCCCGACGAGGGCGAGCACGAGCAGGCTGCTGGCCACAACGGGCACGGCCAGCGCGGCGGTGAGCACGACCGAGAGGTCGAGCCGGCGTTCCGCGCTCACGTCACCGGAAGGCGTCCGCGTGCGCTCGCGCCCACTCGGCCAACGTCCACGCGGGCCGGCCCGTCACCTCGGCGACGTCGGAATGGACCGTCGCCTCGTCGAGGGTTCCTTCGACGTAGAAGTTCCAGAACGCGTCGACGTACGGCTGCGGCATGCTCGCCTCCAGCTCCGCGCGCGTCTCGGCGTTCGACAGCTCCACGCACTTCAGGTCGCGGCCCAGCACCTCGGCCAGCTGCGCGACGACCTCGGCCGGCCGCAGCGCCACCGGGCCGGTCAGGTCGTACGTCCGGCCTTCGTGCCCACCGGCCAGGGCGACGGCCGCCACCGCCGCGATGTCCTCCGGCGCGACGCACGCCGCCGCGACGTCCGGGAACTGCGCGCGGATCGTGTCGCCCTCGCGCAGCTGGGGCAGCCAGCGCAAGGCGTTCGACATGAAGGCGCGCGGGCGCAGGAACGTCCAGTCCAGCCCGGACTCGCGCACCGCGCGTTCGGCCAGGGTCATGTACCGGGAAACGGCGTTGCCGAGGTCCTCCAGCTCGGCCGAACCACCGGAGAGCAGCACGATCCGGCGGACCCCCGCGGCCCGGGCTCGCGCCAGCATGGCGGGCATGTCGTCGTAGCCGGACAACAGGAAGATGCCTTCGACGCCCTCGAGCGCGGCGTCCAGGCCGGCCGGGTCGTTGAGGTCGCCCACCGCGGCTTCGGCGCCGTCCGGGAGGACGACGTCCGCCCGGCGCACCAGCGCCCGGACCGGTGTGCCCGCCTCCGCGAGGGCCGAAACCAGTGCCGCGCCGACGTTTCCGGTGGCGCCCGTGACCAGGAACATGACCACTCCCCCTCCCCGTCCGGGGCGAAGAGTAGCGAGATCCGGTGGCGAGCGGTACCGCCCGCCACCGGATCGGCCTCAGCCCTGCAGGTCCTCGAACTCGACGACCTGGCGCACCTCGACCTCGATCTCCATGTCGAACAGCTCGGCGTAGGTCTTCGCGAACTCGACGGCGGCCGCCCGGTCGGCGGCGTTGATCAGCGCGAACCCGCCGATGACCTCCTTGGCCTCGGCGAAAGGCCCGTCCGTCACGCGGATCGCCGCGCCGCGCGGCTTGCGGACCAGCGCCCCCTTGTCCGACTTGTGCACGCCCTCGGCGGTGATCAGGATGCCCTTTTCCGCCGCGTCCTGGACGAACCCGCCCATCTTCTCAATGAACTCCGGGCTGGGGTTCCACGCCTGCGGGTCGTTCTCGTCGATCCGGTGCATCATGAGGAAACGCATGGTCTGCTCCCTGGTTCTCCTCGGCCGGGGCCCGGGTCTTCCCGGGCTCGCTGACCGGCCTTCACCCCCGCGTCGATCGGCCGCGCACGGCGTTCGACATTTTTCCCCGAAGATTTTCGAGAGCAGCATATGGCCTGGTCAACGCGCGGCCGGGACCCCTTCCACCGCGTCGAACAACGCGGCCGCCCGCCGCGCGGTCGCCGCGGCCGTCCGGCCGGTGCTGACCAGCGCGAGGACCAGGACGCCGACGCCGAGCGCGGCCACCAGCCACCACACCCCGGCCGCGCTCGCGGTGCCGGGACCGGCGACGGTCCCGGCGATCGCGACACCCAGCGTCGTGCCGGTCTGCCGTCCCGCCGAAGCCAGCGAGCCGGCCACCCCGGCCATCGACCGCGGCATCCCGGAGACGGCGGTGTTGGTGATCGGTGGGTTGACCGTGCCGAGGAAGACGCCGAACAGCAGGTAGACCGCCAGCACGAGCGGCAGCGGCGTCACCGGGCCCAGCGCCGTCGAGGCGAGGCCGCCCAGGGCGAGCGCGATCCCGGCGACCACCAGCGGCAGCCGCGGGCCGCGGGTGCCGACCAGCCGGCCCGTCCGCGGCGAAAGCACCAGCACGAGCACGCCGACGGGCAGCAGGCATAACCCGGCCGACAGCGCGGTCAGGCCCCGGGCGTCCTGCAGGTACTGCGTCGTGACGAACAGGAACGCGCCGAAGCCGCACAGCGCGAACAACGCGATCACGATCGCCGCGCTGAAGGAGACACTGCGGAACAGGCGCAGTTCGAGCAGCGGGTCGGCGCGGCGCGGCTCGTAGCGGAGGAGGCCCAGCACGGCGAGCGCGGCGACCGCGAGCAGGCCGAGGATCACCGGTGACGTCCAGCCGAGCCAGCGCGCCTCGATGATCGCCGCCACGACGCTCCCGAGCACGACGACCACGAGCCCCTGCCCCACCGGGTCGAACCGCCGCGCCCGCGGCGCGCGGGACTCGGGCACGAACACCGCGGTGGCGACGATCGCCGCGGCGACGATCGGCACGTTGACCCAGAACACCGCGCGCCAGCCGAGGCCGTCGACGAGCGCGCCGCCGAGGATCGGCCCGAGCGCCAGGGCCAGCCCGGACATCGAGCCGAACACGCCGATGGCGCGGGCGCGCTCCGCGGGGGCGGGGTAGACCGTGGCGACGATGGCGAGGGCGACCGGGTTGAGCATCGTGCCGCCGACCGCCTGCACGGCACGGGCGGCGATCAGCCAGCCGATGCCGGGCGCCAGGCTGCACAGCAGCGAGCCGAGCCCGAACAGGGTGAGGCCGGTGAGGAAGACGCGCTTGCGACCGAACCGGTCGGCGGCGGACCCGGCGAGCACCAGGAACCCGGCCAGCACGAGGGTGTAGGCGTCGATCGTCCACTGCAGGCCGGTGACCGAAGCGCCCAGGTCACGGCGGATCGACGGGAGGGCGACGGTGACGATGGAAATGTCCATCACCACCACGACGATGCTGGCGCAGCAGATCGCCAGCACGAGCGCCGGGTGGCGCGAGGTCGGAACTTTCATGTCATCGACGCTAGGATTTAGAGCGTGCTCGAAGTCAAATCGATCCCCGAGGCCGGGCTGACGATCGCCGAGGCGGCACGCCGCAGCGGCGTCAGCGCGCACACGCTGCGGTACTACGAGCGAGCGGGCCTGGTGGTGACGCAGGTGGACCGCACGTCCGGTGGCCGGCGGCGCTACCGGAAGCTGGACCTCGAGTGGATCAAGATCTGCACGAAGCTGCGCGCGACGGGCATGCCGATCAAGCTGATCCGCCGCTACGCGGAGCTGGTCAGCGCGGGCCGCGGCAACGAGGAGGAGCGGCTGGCACTGCTGGAGGCCCACCGCGCCGACGTGCTGGCCCGCCTGGCGGAGCTGGAAGAGAACCTGAAGCTGATCGACCGCAAGATCGGCGTCTACCGGGGGCGCCTGGAGGCGGGCGACGCGGACGGGCTCTGGGCGCCGGGGCAGTCCTAACCCACCCGAGGCGCCACCGCACCGACGCCGGGTCGCGGCCCGCCGCCCGGGCGGCCTCGTCGATCGCCGTGTTCGCCGGGGCCCACTGCTCGTTCGGCAGGTACGACGGGATCGGCGCCGCCCAGCCGTCGGCCAAGCGGCCGGTCAGAGCCAGCGCCTTCGGGCCCTGCGCGCCCGTCAAAAGCTCGATCGGGTGCGTCGGGCGCCGGGCCGCTAGAACAACGTCGCCTGGGCGGGCTCCTCCGCAACCGGCTGTCCTCGCCGACCGTTGAGAGCGAACTTGTCCTCGATCGTCCGGTCCGGCTCCGGGAAGCCGTGCGCGGCGATCAGCGGCCGGATCCGGTCGCCGATGACGTGCCGGTACGCCGTCTCCGAACCCGCCGAATACAGCTTCGCGTACTCCGGAACCAGCGCCGGGTACGCCCGCCGCAGCCACGCGAAGAACACGTCCTTCACCCCGGACGACAAGTACAGCGGGTGGTACAGCACGTCCGTCGCCCCGGCCGAAGCGACCGCCGCGACCAGCTCCTGAAGCTGTGCCGGCGAGTCCGACAGGTGCGGCAGGATCGGCGACAGGAACACCGTGCACTCGAGCCCCGCGTCGCGGATCGCGCGGACCGTCGCCAGGCGGGCGGTCGTCGTCGCCGTGCCGAACTCCACCGACTGCTGCAGCTCCTCGTCCAGCATCGACAGGGACACGCCCAGGTGCACCGTCGTCGAGCGAGCGGCCCGGGCCAGCAGCGGCAGGTCCCGGCGGATCAACGGCCCCTTCGTCAGGATCGAGAACGGGATCCGGTGCCCGGCCAGCGCGTCGATGATGCCCGGCATCAGCTCGTACCGGCCTTCCGCGCGCTGGTAGACGTCGGTGTTCGTGCCGAACGCGACGCGCGGCGGCAGCTTTCGCTTGCGCGCCAGCTCGTTCCGCAGCACCTCGACGATGTTCGTCTTGACGACGACCTCGTTGTCGAAGTCACCGGCGACGTTCAGGCCGAGCCGCGTGTGCGTGGGGCGCGCGAAGCAGTACTGGCAAGCGTGGGTGCAGCCGCGGTACGGGTTGATCGTGTACTCCCCCGGCAGCATTCGCGCGTCCGCCGGCACGTGGTTCAACGCGCTCTTGGCCAGCACCTCGTGGAACGTCACGCCCTGGAACTCCGGTGTCCGGACGCTGCGCACGAACCCGGTCAGCCGGGCCAGCCCCGGCAGCGTCCCCTCGTCGACCCGGTCCGCGCGCTGGCCGCTCCAGCGCATCGCGTCGTCACTCACCGGCCGAGCATGCCGGAGCCGCCGAAGCTCGGGCTAGCCGAATTCGGACATGACCCTTCGCGCGGTCAGCTTCCGGTCGGGGGCGCGCTCATCGCCGCGGTCAGGAACGTGAAGGCCCACCGCCGGGCCGCGCCGCTCGAGGTGCGCTCGTTGTAGCCGTTGACGCGGTCCACCGCCACCACAGCGAGGATGCCCCGCAGCCGGAACCACAGCTCGTCGGCGGGGAGGCCGGGCAGCGCGTGCCCGAAGGCAGCCAGGTACCGGTCGCGCATCGTCTCTTCACCCGCGCCGGTCCAGCTCCGCATCTCTTCCGCCGGGTCGCCGAAGATCGTCACGATCAGCCGGGACGTCCGGGCGCCGCCCTCGTCGCCCGCGGGCATCCCGTCGAACAATGGCCCCGCAAAGGTCTCGACCAGTTCGGCGACTGACGGCTCCGGGGTCCGGGCGAGCAGCCTTTCGAGCCCCTCGCGCTGGGCGGCGGTGATGGGGTCGAGCACGCGGCGGACGACGGCGGTTACGAGCTGCGCCTTCGAGCCGAAGTGGTACCCGACGGCGGCCAGGTTCGCCCCGGCGAGCTCGGTGATCGCGCGGACCGAGGTGCCGTGGAACCCACGCTCGGCGAAGAGGTGCTCCGCCGCGTCCAGGAGCTGGGTGCGGGTGTCGGGCGCCGCCATGGGCGTACTATACAGACGTTCGATTCAAACGAACGTATGAATGAGGTGCTCATGGACCTGCTCGTGTACGGCGCCGGGGTCACCGGCAGCGTGTTCGCCGCGCGGATGCGCGAGGCGGGGCACGAGGTTTCGCTCCTCGCCCGCGGTTCGCGCCTGGCCGCCCTGCGCCGGGACGGCGTGCTGCTCGCCGAAGCCGGCAGCCCGGCCGTCCGGCGGGTGCCAGTGCCGGTGGTCGAGCGGCCGGCCCGGCGGTACGACCTGATCACCGTGTTCGTCCGCGCGCACCAGGTGAACGCGCTGCTGGAGCCCCTGGCCGGCCTTGAGGGCGACGTGCTGTTCCTGCACAACTGGGCGGCGGGCCCGGAGCCACTGGCGGCGGCGATCGGCCCCGGCCGGGTGCTGTTGGGCTTCCCGACGACGGGCGGCACGCTCGAGGACGGCGTGGTCCGCCACCGCGTGGTCTCGCGGCTGACCCGCCTGGTCCCGATCCCGATCGGCGAGCCCGACGGCCGGGCCACCCCGCGGCTGGACCGCGTCGTGCGGACGTTCCGCGCGGCGGGGCTGAACGCCAAGGCCGAGCCGCGGATGGACGCCTGGCTGAAGACGCACGCGGCGTTCGAAATGCCGCTGGGGCAGGCGGTACTGGCGGCGGGCGGCCCGGTGGCGCTCGCGGACGACCCGGCGGCGGTCCGGCGCATGCTGCACCGCGTGCGGGAGCACCTGGCCGCCCTGCCGGCCGGGCCGGTCCCGCGCGGGTTCGCGGCGCTGCGGACGTTGCCGGAAGGTCTGCTGGTGGGGGTGTTGCGACGCTTCCTGCGCAGCTCGGTGGCCATCCACAGTGGACTGTCCGACACCTCGCCCGCGGCGGCGGCGGAACTCGAGCGCTTGGCGGAGCAGCTGCGCGTCCACCGCCGGTAGCCTCGGGAGCATGGTGTTCGACTCGGCCCGGTTCGACCTCCAGCCCTTCACCGGCTTCGAGACGGAACGCTTCGTGCGGCGCACCTTCTGCAGCTGGGAGCACCTGGGCTGGCGATCCCTGCTGGTGCAGCGGTTCGAGCACGTCCCGGTGGCCGAGGAGATGGCGCTGCCCGGCACGGCCGACCTGCACCTGGTGCTCCCGACGTCCGGCCGAGCCGACCTGGAGACCCGCGACGGCGGCCGCCCCGTCCGCGACCGCTGGCGGCCCGGCCGGGTGCAGCTGGACGTCCCGCACCGGCCGACCGTCCGCAGCTACCGCGGGGACGCGGACATGCGCAGCGTCCAGGTGCACATCCCCCGCGACACGGTGGATTCGACACTGGCCCAGCTGGGCGGCGACGTCCCGGACTTCGAGGCGATGGCAGCGTCCGTCGCAGCGGGCGACCCGCTGCTGGCCGAAGCGGTCAGGGCTCTGGCCACCCCAGCCGCACCCGAGGACCTCTACGCCGAGACGGCGGCGGCATTCCTGACGATGCACCTGCTGACCCACCACGGCCGCCACCGACCCGACCGACCCCCGGCCCGGGAAGACGCGCGGGTACGCGAGGCCGTGGCGTACCTGCGCGAGCGCCTGGCGGAGCCGATCACGCTGGCGGACATCGCCGGCGAGGTCCACCTGTCGGTGTACCACTTCGTCCGCGTGTTCCGCCAGGCAACCGGCCGGACTCCCCACAGGTTCCTGACCGAACTGCGAGTGGCGGAGGCGAAGCGGCTGCTGCGCGAAACCGCACTGCCGCTGGAAAGAATCGCCCCACGGTGCGGCTTCGCCAGCCCAGGCGCCCTGTCGGCAGCGTTCGCCCGGCACACGGGAACGCGCCCGTCGACGTACCGCAATTCCTGACCGGCACACCGCAATCCTTCGCCTGGCCCAGCCTCGGCCGGCGGCCCTAGCCTGCGGACATGCCGCAGTCGTACGACGTCACAGCCGAATCCACCGCACCACCCGAGGCGGTGTGGGCTTTGCTGCTCGACGCGCCCAGCTGGCCATCGTGGTCCCGCGTCGACGCGCTGGAGGTTTCGAGGTCGACCGGTTTGTCCGCGGACGGCCGGGACGGAGTGGGCGCGGTACGTGCCTTCCGGACGGGCAAGGTCGTGACGCTGGAACGGATCACGGCGTTGGAGCCGGAGCGCCGGTTCGCTTACGAGGGCGTGGAGAACCCGCAGATGACTGGTTACGAGGCGGCGGTCGAGCTGACGGCGTTGTCGGATGGTGGGACGCGGATTCGTTGGCACGGCACGTATTCGGCGCGGTGGGGGCGGCGGTGGCTGTTCGAGCGGTACTTGCGCGGTTTCATGCGCACCATGGCTACCGGCTTGGCCCAGCACGCCGCCGGTGTGGCTCGGAAGGGCTAGCCCCGCCGGAGCCGTGCACGACCGCCATACTGCCGAAGTGAAACCGCCTGCGCTCGAGGTCGTCCGCCAGCTCGCCGACTGGTCGCACTGGGTACCTTTCGCCGCGGCCCGCGAATCGGCACCTCAGGTGCCCGGCGTTTACCTGGCGCGTGAAGGCGCCACTGGCGACCTGGTCTACGTCGGCATGGCCGGCGAACGACGTGGCCAAGGCATTCGCGGACGTCTGACCGTCTATGCCCGGGGCAAGGCCCTCGCCAGTGGCCTCGGCGAAGCCGTTCTCGACCGCGCACTCGCCGACTCGCAGTGGCTGCACGACCGCGTCCGCGAAGTCGACGGCGGCCACGCCCGGCGCGCAACGCAATGGGGCGTGATCGCCTTCGAACGAGCCGACCTGCACGTCTCTTGGGCCGTCGCCGCCGATGGCCCGGCAGCACGAACGCTCGAGAAGGAGATACTCTCCGCACTCGCCGAACACGCGCTCTGGAATCGGCTCAGGTGACCGGAACGAGGTCAGCGGTCGAGCCACGGAGCGAGCAGCGTCTCCAGATCCGCATCCGACAACGCCCGCGGCCCACCGTGGAACTCGTGCCACCGCGAAGCATCCCGAGCGGCGTTGTACTCCACCTCGAACGCCCGCATCAGCACGTACATGAACGTCACCGAGCTGAACCGCTCCCCCAGCAACGTCCGCGCCTCGCGGGCCACGTCCGTCGCGCCGGTGAAATCCGCCAGCCTCAACGTTTCCGCAGCCGGGTCCAGCAGGCTGGGGGCATACATCACGACAAAATCTCCATCACTGAAAACGAAATCAACCTTCGGCGGCGAGCTGACCGCAAGCCGCCGCGATGTCCTGGCCGCGGGTGTCCCGCACCGTGCACGCGACCCCGCCGGCGTTCACCAGGCGCACGAACTCGCGCTCGACCGGCTTCGGCGACGCATCCCACTTCGAACCCGGCGTCGGGTTCAACGGGATCACGTTCACGTGCACCAGCTGACCCAGGTGCTGGCGCAACCGCTTCGCCAGCAGCTCCGCCCGCCACGGCTGGTCGTTGATGTCCCGGATCAACGCGTACTCAATGGACACCCGGCGCCCGGAAGTGTCGGCGTAGTACCGCGCCGCGGACAAGACCTCGTCCACCGACCAGCGCTCGTTCACCGGCACCAGCGTGTCCCGCAGCTCGTCGTCCGGCGTGTGCAGCGACACCGCCAGGCGCACCTGCATCTTCTCGTCCGCCAGCTTCCGGATCGCCGGCGCCAAGCCCACCGTCGACACCGTCACCATCCGCTGGCCGATGCCCAGGCCGCCGGGCGCGGGGTCGGTGATGCGCCGGACCGCCGCCACCACGCGCTTGTAGTTCGCCAGCGGCTCGCCCATGCCCATGAACACGATGTTCGACAGGCGACCGGGGCCGCCCGGCATCTTGCCGTCGCGCATGACCGCCGCCGCCGACCGGACCTGGTCCACGATCTCCGCCGTCGACAGGTTGCGGTCCAGGCCGCCCTGGCCCGTCGCGCAGAACGGGCACGCCATGCCGCAGCCCGCCTGGCTCGAAATGCACAGCGTCGCGCGGTCCGGGTAGCGCATCAGGACGCTCTCCAGCAGCGTGCCGTCGTGCGCGCGCCACAGCGTCTTGCGCGTCGCGCCCTTGTCCGCCTCCAGCGCGCGGACCTCGGTCAGCAGCGTCGGCATCAACGACTCGACCAGCCGGGAGCGCGACGCCGCCGGGATGTCCGTCATCTCCGCCGGGTCCACCGTCAGTCGGGAGAAGTAGTGGTTCGACAGCTGCTTCGCGCGGAACGGCTTCTCCCCCAGCTCGGCCACGGCGGCCGCGCGCTCGGCCACCGAGAGGTCAGCGAGGTGGCGCGGCGGGAGGCCGCGCTTGGGGGCGTCAAAGACGAGGGGGAGGGCAGTCATAACCGGACCAGTGTCCCACGCGCCCCCGAGCGCCGCCCGGGCCGCCCCGGCCGCGTGTACGCCAGGTCACCCCGCGGACTGGACAGATACCGGACAAAACCTCGGCGCCTGAATCGCGGCCGCCGCGGGTGGCGACTACCGGGTCGGCAACGCGCACCGCGAAAGGAACGACGATGACCACCACCGAGCCGCGGCCGACGACCCTGCGCCGCTGGGGCGCGCGCTGGATCGACTGGCTCCTCCCCTGGCTGCTCAGCTCACCCCTGTGGGTCACCGCCGCGCACCTGATCCAGGCCGGCGCCACCGAGGAAGCCGCCTCCCTCACCCGCGACGGCGCGCTCGAGGTCGTGTTCGGCAAGTGGGGCCGGCTCGACGACGTCGGGCTCGCGGCCCTCTCCGGGTACTGGAGCACCATCGTGCTCGTCGTCGCCGCGACCCTGACCACGCAGCTGCTGATCGTCGCCGCGTACGAGGTGCTCTTCGTGCGGTGGCTCGGCCGGACCCCGGGCAAGATGGCGTTTTCGCTGACCGTGATCCCGGCCGGGACCGGTGGCACCCGCTTGTCCCTGGGCCAGACTGTCCGGCGCACCGCGATCGCGGTCGTGCTGCCGGGCGCCGCCTGGGTGCTGCTGGTGGTCGCGCTCCTCGACCTGAGCGTCCTGTGGGCGCTGCCCGGCGCGCTGCTGCTGGCGTTCTCGGCCGCGGACTGCCTCGCGCTGCGCCGCACCGAGGTCGGCCGGACGTGCTGGCACGACCGGCGGACCGGCTCGGCCGTCGTGCCGGTCACGTGGGTGCAGCAGCTCCGGCAGGCGCGTGAGCTCCAGCAGCGGGCCGTCGAGCAGGGCCGCGCCCTGGCGCTGGACGCCTGGAACTCCGCGCCGGCCCAGCAGGCCACCGCGCACCTGCTCGAAAAGGGCCGCGAGGTCCGCGGCTCGAGCTGGGGACAAGCCCTGGAGGGCCGGGCGCGGCGGCTGCGCGCCCGCGCGACCGGGGACGACACCGCGCCCTGACACCTCGCTAAAGTTCGTCGACTCGCGGGGAAACCGGCACGGCCGCGCGGGAGTCGAAGGACTGATGAAAGAGGTGACACCCGTGCGGTGGAGTTCCGGCGTCCTGGCCGTCGTGGTGGCGCTGGCCACCGCGGCGTGCACGACTTCGACCGCGGGTGAGGCGCAGCCCGTGCCGACCGTGACCGCCACCGGCGCGGCCGGCGGGTCGCAGGTCACCGTCGGGACCATGCGCGTCACCGTGCCGGACGGCGCGAAGTACACCGAGCACAGCCAGGACGGCCTGCTCGACGGCTGCCTCGCCGAAGGGACCGTCGTCTGCGAAGCCCGCCTGCTCGACCTGCGGGAGGCGACGGCGGACCCCAACGCGCCGATCAACCTGCCCAGCGCGAAGCGGCCCTTCGGCTGGTACACGGGCACGGACGTGCCGACGTGCATCACCGCCGCGTCGCCGCCCGGGCAGGCCGCCGTGGCCACCGGGAGCGAACTGCTCGAGTCCGGCTACGCGCCCGTCGGTTCGAAGAAGGCCGAGTACGGCCGCTGGCAGGTCACCTGCGAAGACGCGACGCAGAACAACCAGGTCCGCATGTGGTGGCTGCCGACCAGCAAGATCCTCATCGTCCAGTACGGGTCCTTCCAGGGCTGGGACGCCAAGATGGACACCTTGCTCGCCGGCGCGACCTTCACCTGAGCGACCGGTCAGGCCGTCACGTCCAACGCCGCGCGGATGATCGAGTCGGTGTCGATGCCGTGGTACCGGTACACCTCCGCCAGTGACCCCGACTGCCCGAACCCGGTGACGCCCAGCGCCACCGACGGCACCCGGTTGATCCCGGCGAGGAACGCCAGCGTGTGCGGGTGGCCGTCGAGGACCGACACCAGCGGGCGAGCCCGCGAAGCCGGGAACACCTGGTCGAGGATCCACGACTCGGCGCCGCCGCGGCCCGACCGTGCCTGCTGCGCCTCGAACAGCAGACCCGGGCTCGTCACGCAGACGACGTCCGCCTCGACACCCACCTGGGCCAGCCGCTCGGCCGCCGCCAGGGTGTCCGGGACAAGCGCGCCCATCGCCGCGAGCGTGACCGAAGGCGCAGCCGCCCGCCGCAGCAGGTACGCACCCGCGACCACCTGGCGGCGACGCCGTTCGCGCGCGGCCGGATCGGCAGGCACGCCGGCCAGCGTCTGGTCCACCGGCCGGGTCGAGAGCCGGAAGTACGACGAGCTCCCGCCCGGCTTGCCGAGCCGGCCCAGCGCCGCCAGCAGCGTCCACTCGGTGTCGATGGCGAACGCCGGCTCGTAGCTGACGCAGCCCGGCTGCTCGATGCCGATCGACGGCGTGGTGATCGACTGGTGCGCGCCGCCCTCCGGGGCGAGCGTGACGCCTGAGGGCGTGCCGATCAGGATCGACTGCCCGCCCGCGTAGATGCCGAACGACCACGGCTCCAGCGCGCGCTCGACGAACGGGTCGTACATGACGCCGATGGGCAGCAGCGGCTCGCCCCAGCGGCTCCAGGTCGCACCCAGCTCGCCCAGCAGGCCGACCAGGTTCGTCTCGGCGATGCCCAGCTCGACGTGCTGGCCGGTCGGCTTCTCCCGCCAGTGCATGATCGTCTCGGGGTCGTCGTCGAACCAGTCGCGGCGCTCGGTCGCCGACCAGACGCCGACCTTGTTGACCCAGCCGCCGAGGTTGGTCGTCGAGCTGACGTCGGGGCTGACCGTCACGACGCGCTTCGCCGCTTCGGGCGCTTCGCGCGTCAGGTCCAGCAGGACGCGGCCCAGCGCCGCCTGCGTCGTCGCGGTCCCGGACGGCGTCCGCCCGATGTCGGCCGGCAGCTCCAGCGAAGGCGCCGAAGGCACGTCCGGACGGCGAAGGCGCGAAGCGACTTCAGCGCACAACGCCGCTTCAGGCGACCCAGGCGCGAAGCCCTCCCACGGTGAAGCGAGGTCCGTGCCCAGCGAAGAAGCCAGCTCTTCCATCTGCTCGACGGTCAGCAGCGACGAGTGGTTCTGCGGGTGCCCCTGCGTGGGCAGGCCGCGGCCCTTGACCGTGTAGCAGAAGATCACCGTCGGCCGGTCGTCCGAAATGGCCGCGAAGACCTCGTCGAGCGAGCCGAGGTCGTGCCCGCCGAGGTTGCGGAGGGCGGCGAGCAGCGTCTCGTCGTCCAGCGACGCCACCAGCGCGGCCAGCGCCGCGTTGCCCGCGGGCAGCCGGTCACGCACCTGGGCGGCGTCGCAGCGCAGCAGCCGCTGGTACTCGGGGTTCGGCATCTCGTCGATGCGCGCGCGCAGCTCGGCGCCGCCGGGCCGGGTGAACAGCTCCTCCAGCAGCCGCCCGTACTTCAGCGTCAGCACCTGCCAGCCCGCGGCGCCGAACATGCCCTGCAGCCGGCCGGCCGCGATGTTCGGCACGACGCGGTCGAGCGACTGGCGGTTGAGGTCGACGATCCAGACGAGCTCGCCCAGCTCCGCGACGCCCGGGTCGAGGATGGCCTCCCAGATCGCGCCTTCGTCCAGCTCGGCGTCGCCGACCAGCGAGTACTGGCGGCCGGTGCCCGCGTCGGACCCGCGGTTGGTCAGGTAGCGGCGCGCCAGCGCGCCCCAGATCGGGGCGGTCGCGCCGATGCCGACCGAGCCGGTCGAGTAGTCGACGGGGTCGGGGTCCTTGGCGCGGCTCGGGTAGCTCTGCAGCCCGCCGAACTCGCGCAACGTCGGCAGGTACGCCTCGTCCAGCTCGCCGAGCAGGTAGTTGATCGCGTGGAGCACGGGCGACGCGTGCGGCTTCACCGAGACGCGGTCCTCGGGGCGCAGGTGCCGGAACCACAGCGACGTCATGATCGACACCAGCGACGCGCACGACGCCTGGTGCCCGCCGACCTTGAGCCCGGACGGGTTCGGCCGGACGCGGTTGGCCTGGTGCACGATCGCGGTGGCGAGCCACAGGACCCGCTGCTCGATCGCGGTGAGCGCCGGGGCGGTCACGGGGGCCTGAGTCATCGTCGACACCTTTCGTGCAGGAAGCGCACACCAGGACAGCACTGGTGGACGCTTCGCACAACCGATGTGGCCGTGAGTGCGCAGAATGCACACTTCAGCCGGACGGCTCAGGCCTCCGGGTGCGCAGAATGCACGCGGTCCAGCAGGGGCGTCAGCCGGTAGGGAACGAGCTCGCGCATGACGAGTGAGATGTTCGTCCGCTCGACCCCGGGTGAGGCGAGGATGCGCCCGGCGATCCGGTAGAGGTCGTCGGCGTCGACGGCCACGACCTGGACCATGAGGTCGCTCGCGCCGGTCAGCCCGCACACCTCGGTGACCTCGGGGACGGTGGCGAGCGCGTCGGCGATCTCGGCGAGGCGACGCTGGTCGACCTGCGCGTTGACGAACGCCCGCAGCGGGTAGCCCAGCCGGGCCGGGTCGATGCGGCGTTCGAACGACCCGAGCACGCCGCGCTGCTCGAGCCGCGCGAGCCGGGCCTGCACCGTGTTGCGGGACAGGCCGAGCCGCTCGGCCAGCGCGACCGCCGTGGACCGGGGGTCCTCCCCCAGCGCCTGCAGCAGCCGCGCGTCGATCTCGTCGATGGTTTCCGGCACGCGCCGATCTTCTCAGCCCAGGTACTTCTTCAGGTCGTCGAGGACCTTCATCGCCCCGATCGGGCCGAGGCCGAGGAACCACACCTCGTCGGCGACCGGGATCGCGTGCTTCGCCTTCACCGCGCCCAGCCCGGCCCACAAGCCGCTGCTCGTGACGGCCTTCTCGTCCGCGCTCGGGCCCGCGCCGTAGCTGGAGTAGAAGATCCAGTCGGCGTCGGCCTCGTCGATGCGCTCCTTGGAGATCTGCGCGGCCAGTTCGTCGATGTTCTGGTTCGCGGGCCGCTCGAGGCCGACGTCCTTGAGGATGACGCCGATGAACGAAAGGTTGCCGTAGAGCCGGATGTTGCCGGACAGGAAGCGCAGCAGCGAGATCTTCGGCGTGCCCTTGACCGAGGCCTTCACCTCGTTCGCACGCTTCTGGTAGTCGTTGAGCAGCCCTTCGGCCTTGGTCTCGTCGCCGAGGGAAGCGCCGATCAGCAGCAGGTTCTCCTTCCACGGGAACCCGGGCCGGATGCTGAACACCGTCGGCGCGATCTTCGACAGCTGCGGGTAGAGGTCGTTGGCCCGCAGCTTGCTGCCGACGATCAGGTCCGGCGTCAGCGCGGCGATCTGCTCGAGGTTGAGGTTGTTGATGTCCCCGACGGCCGGGATGCCCTTGACGCGGTCGGCCAGGTAGGACGGCACGCCGCTCTGCCCGGCGGTCGTGGCCATGCCGACCGGCGTCACGCCGAGCGCGAGGACGTCGTCGAGCTCACCGCTGTCGAGGACGACGACCCGGGTGGGCTTCTTCTCCAGCTTGGTCTGGCCGAGCGCGTGCGTGACGGTGCGCGGGAAGACACCCGGGCCGACGTCGGCGCCGAGCTTCGCGGTCGCGCTGTCCGCGGTCGAGAACAGCCGGCCACCGGTGGCGACCTCCTGGTCGCCGACGCCCGAGCTGCTGGGCTTCGCCGGCTGGCCGCACGCGGCGAGCAGGGTGACGGCCGCGAGTGCCGCGGTCCATCGAGTCCACTTAGGACGCATCGGGGGCTCCTTCTTCTCGGGGGACGGCCCGCCGCCTGCCGATCGGGACGACCATGGGGGTGCCGGAAACCGGGTCGTCGATGACCCGGCAGGGCATGCCGAACACGTCGGCGACCAGCTCGGCGGTGAGGATGTCGGCGGGCGCGCCCTCGGCGGCGATCCGCCCGTCCTTCATCGCGATCAGGTGATCGCCGTAGCGGGCGGCGAGGTTGAGGTCGTGCAGGACGATGACGATCGTCCGGCCGTCCTCGGCGTTCAGCTCGGCCAGCAGGTCGAGAACCTCGACCTGGTGGGCGATGTCGAGGAACGTCGTGGGCTCGTCGAGCAGCAGCAACGGCGTCCGCTGCGCCAGGGCCATGGCGATCCAGACGCGCTGGCGCTGCCCGCCGGACAGCTCGTCGACGGGCCGGCCGGCCAGCTCGACGGTGTCGGTCGCGAGCATCGCCTTCGCGACGGCGTCGTCGTCTTCGGCGCTCCAGCGGCGGAACATCCCCTGGTGCGGGTAGCGGCCGCGGCCGACGAGGTCGGCGACGGTGATGCCCTCGGGCGCGGTCGGCGACTGCGGCAGCAGGCCGAGCACGGTGGCGACGTCCTTGCTGCGCACCGTCGTGATGCCCTTGCCGTCGAGGTAGACCGCGCCCGCGGTCGGCGTGAGCAGCCGCGCGAGGCCACGCAGGAGCGTCGACTTCCCGCACGCGTTGGTCCCGACGATCATGGTGACCCGCCCGGGCGGGATCCGGACGGAGAGGTCCTTGACCACGCGCAGCGGCCCGTAGCCGAGCTCGAGGTGTTCGGTGTGCAGTGTCACGGCGTTCCTCTCACATCCGCCCGGCGCGGTTCGCGCTCGCGAGCAGCCACAGCAGGTAGGGCGCGCCCACGGCGCCGGTCACGACGCCGACCGGCAGCTGCGCGCCGAGCAGGTGCTGCGCGGCGAAGTCGCCCAGCAGCACCACGAGCGCGCCGGTCAGCGCGGCGGGGACGAGCCCCGCGCGGGCGCCGCCGACGAGCCGGGTCGCGATCGGGTTGGCCACGAAGGCGACGAACGCGACGGGCCCGGCGGCCGCCGTCGCGAAGGCCGCGAGCGCGACGGCGACCAGCAACAGCGCCAGGCGGCTGCGTTCGACGCGCAGGCCCAGCCCGGCCGCGGTGTCGTCGCCGAGCTGCAGGCCGGCGAGCTGCCGTCCCATCAGCAACGCCGCGGGGAGCAGCACGACGAGCGCGACGGCGAGCGGCGCCGCGTGGTCCCAGCCGCGGCCGTTGAGATTGCCGGTGAGCCAGACCAGGGCCTGCTGGGCGAGGGTGACGTCGGCCCAGGTCATCAGGTAGGAGACGACGCTGGTCAGCACGGCGCCGACCCCGACGCCGACGAGCACCAGCCGGTAGCCGTGCACCCCACCGCGGCGGGCGAGCAGATAGATCGTGGCGCCGGTGAGCACCGCGCCGGCCAGCGCCGCGGCCGAGACCGCCGCTCCCCCGGCGCCGAAGAGGACGATCGCGACGACGGCCGCCGCGCTCGCGCCCTGCGTCACGCCGATGACGTCCGGGCTGGCGAGCGGGTTGCGCAGCAGGCGCTGGAAGAGCGCGCCGGACGTGCCGAAGGCGAGGCCGACGAGGACGCCGGTGACCGCGCGCGGCAGCCGCAGTTCCGTGACGACGTAGGCGGCCCGGCCGACGCCGCCGCCGAACACGAGCCCCGGCAGGTCCCCGAGCGGCACCGGGAAGTCGCCGACGGCCAAGGAAAGCGCGAAGACCACGACGATGGCCAGTACCAGCAGCAGTGACACCGAACGGGCGCGCACGGCTCCCCGGCGGCGCGCGGCGGCGATCGACTCGACGGCGCTCACACCGCCACGACCTTCCGGCGCCGCACGAGGAGCACGAACACGGGCGCGCCGACGAGCGCGGTGATGATGCCGACCTGGACCTCGGCCGGGCGGGCCACCACGCGGCCGACGACGTCGGAAACCAGCAGGAGCAGCGGCGCCAGCAACGCCGAATACGGCAGGAGCCAGCGGTGGTCGGGTCCGGTGATCAGCCGCGCCGCGTGCGGCACGGTGAGCCCGACGAAGGCGATCGGCCCGGCGATCGCCGTCGCCGACCCGCACAGCACCACGACGGCCAGCGCGCACACTCCCCGCGCGAGCAGGACGTTCTGCCCCAGCGAGCGGGCGACGTCCTCGCCGAGCGCGAGGGCGTTGAGCTGCCGGGCGGCGATCAGCGCGAGCAGCACACCGATCACGACGAACGGCACGGCCTGGGTGATCGTCGCCGCGTCCCGGCCGGTCAGCGAGCCGACCTGCCAGAAGCGGTACTGGTCGAAGGTCGTCTGGTCGGTCAGCAGCAGCGCGCTGGTCACCGAGGCGAGGGCCGCGGTCACGGCGGCGCCGGCCAGGGCGAGCTTCACCGGTGTCGCGCCCGCGCGGCCGAGGGAGCTGACGCCGTAGACGACGGCCCCGGCGACCGCCGCGCCCGCGAAGCCGAACCAGACGTACCCGCCGACGCTCACGATGCCGAACGTGCTGATGCCGAGGACGACGAAGAGCGCCGCGCCGGCGTTGACGCCGAGCAGGCCCGGGTCGGCGAGCGGATTGCGCGTCGCGCCCTGGACGACCGCGCCGGACAGGCCCAGCGCGACGCCGGCGAGCACGCCGGCCAGGGTGCGCGGGAGCCGGAGCTCGCTGACCACGAGGTGGTCGGGGTTGCCGGCGTCGAAGTGGAAGAGCGCGTCCAGCACGGTGCCGGGGCTCAGGCCGCGGGTGCCGACGGCGACGCTGAGCAGCACGGCGGCGACGACGGCCGCGGCGAGGACCAGCAGCCCGGCCGTCAGCGGGAGCGATCGGGTCCGCACTGGTCGTTACCTTTGCTAACAGGTGTTTAGGCTTGCCTAATCTAAGGGGCTGACACTTGAAGGCTCAAGTTCCGTGAGCGGCATCACCGGTCTGAGGTTGTCATCCGACCGTTTCCGATATATCGTGAACGTGTCGCAACAGTTCGAGAAAGGAACACAGACATGCGTAGGCAACGACACCCCTTCGCCCACGAGCGTGGGCGCACACCCTTCGGCCCCTTCGGTGGTTTCGGCGAGTTCCCCCCGGGCTTCGGCCCTGGCGGTGGACGCGGTCGTGGTCATGGACCGGGCAGGCGGGGTCACGGCGGACGGCGCAGCCGCCGCGGTGACGTCCGCGCCGCGATCCTGGCGCTGCTCGCCGAGCAGCCCCGGCACGGCTACGAGATCATCCGCGAAATCGGCGAGCGCTCCGGCGGTTTCTGGCGGCCGAGCCCCGGCTCGGTCTACCCGACGCTGCAGCTGCTGGCCGACGAAGGCCTGGTCATCAGCAAGGACGAGCACGGCAAGAAGCTGTTCGAGCTGACCGACGCCGGCCGCACCGCCGCGGAAGAGCAGGACAGCACCCCGCCGTGGGAGCAGATCGCGCAGGACGTCGACCCGACCGAGGTCGGGCTGGCCAAGGCGGGCAAGAACCTCGCCGCGGCCGTCGTGCAGATCATGCGCGCGGGCACCGAGAGCCAGCAGGCCCGCGCGGCCGAGGTGCTCAACGACGCCCGGCGCTCGCTCTACGGCATCCTCGGCGAAGACGAGGACGAGTCCTCGGCTTCCGGCGAAGCCGCGGCCGAGTGACCTGGCAGGACGAGGCCGGTGGGCTTGACCCGCGCGTGGACGCGGTAGCCCACCGGCAGCGTCAGGTCCTTCGCGCGATTCCCGTTACGCTGCAAGGACTCCGCAATCGCCTGTTCGGCGACCGGCTTGCTGAACTCGATCTTCAGCACCGCTTCGAGGTCGCTCGCGGTCTCGAAGCGCCACTCGGTGGCCACCCGGCGGCAGCCGAACCCGGCCCGGGCGAAGAACCGTTCGACGGCGCCCGGGTCGTAGTGCGGTAGGTCGGCGCGCATCCAGCCGCCGTAGGGCTCGCTGGTCACGTCGAGGTCCACGATCAGCAGCGTCCCGCCCGGCCGCAGCACCCGCTCGGCTTCGGCCAGCCCGGGCTCGCACCCGGGCCCGAAGAAGTACGCCGTGCGCGCGTGGACGACGTCGACGCTCGCGCTGCGGACCGGCAGCCGCTGGGCCCGGCCCAGCTTCACGTCCACGTTCGACAGACCCCGCACACGCTTCAACGCGTGCTTCACCAACGGCTCGTGCGGTTCCACGCCGAGCACCGACCGCGCGTCCCGGGCGAAGCGCGGCAAGTGGAACCCGTCACCGCAGCCGACATCCAGCACGTCCCGGCCGGCCCAGTCGGCTTCCTCGCGCAGCACGCGCCAGATCTCGTCACCGCTGTCCTGCGCCCGGTTCTCCAGCTCGTAATCGGCCTGGTAGTACCAGATGTTCGGACTCGGCACGACCTCCGCGCGCCGCGACGACCACCGCACTCCGCTGCTCCTTCCGGGTCCCTTCGCCGCCGGCAGTGATTTTCCGGCGACAGATTCTTGGCGGAAAACTTACGGATCACGCCTAGAATTCGGAGGGTCTCGGGAGGAGCACTCATGGCAATCGGCCCGTCCAGTACCCCGTCCCCGGTCCCGGCCGGAATTCCGTGCTGGATCGAGCTGGCCTGCCGCGAGCAGGCCGTCGCGGAGAGATTCTACGGTGCGCTCTTCGGCTGGACGTACACCACTCAACGAGATCCGGCGACGTCCGACGGGCGCTACGCGATCGCGACGATGACCAACCTCCCGGTCGGCGGGCTCTACCGCGCCGCGCAGGGCGCGCCGCTGGGCTGGATGCCGCACCTGTCGGTGCCGCACACCGCGAGCGCGGCCGAATGGGTGGAACACCTCGGCGGGCAGCTGACGCTCGGCCCGATGCCGATTCCGCAGCGCGGCACGATTCTGCACGCCTACGACGCGTGCGGCGCGCCCGTGGTGTTCTGGGAGGTGCCGCCGGACTGGGAGTTCGTCACCGGGATCCCCAACACCTTCAGCGGCGCGGACCTCAACACGCACGACGGCGTCGCGGCGGATCACTTCTACACCAAGCTGTTCACCTACGGCAGCCACCAGATCGGCGACGGCGAGTCGCTGGACTACGTCGAATGGCTCATCGAGCACGAGCCGGTGCTGTACCGGTACGTGATGGGCTCGGAGTACAGCCTGGACACCCCGCCGCACTGGCTCGTCTACTTCGACATCGACCCGGCCCGCGGTGTCGACGCGGTCGCGGGCGAGTCGATCATGAACGGCGGCACGGTCGTGATCCAGCCCTATGACACGCCGTTCGGCCGGATGGCGATCCTCGCCGACCCGGAAGGCGCCGTCTTCGCGGTGATCGACCACTCGCGGGTCTCCGAGGAATGGGGCCGCGCGGAGGTCGACGACCCCTACGACGACTGACGCACGAGCAGCGTCAGCCCCGCCACCAGCGCGTACCCGGCCGCCACCAGCCACATCCCGGCGGCCGGGAGCAGCGCGCCGACGAGCGCGACCCCGATCGCGCCGCCGGTCTGCCGCGACGCGTTGAGCACGCCCGCGGCCAGTCCGGCCTTGCCCGGCAAGGAGTTCATCGCCAGCGACGTCATCGCCGGCATGGCCAGCGAGCAGCCGCCGAACACGACCGAGACCACGACGAACACCACGAGCGCGCGGTCCGCGGGCAGCAGCGCGAAGCCGGCCGCTCCGGCCAGCCCGGCCAGCGCGCCCGCGACCATCGGCACGCGCGGGCCGAAGCGCCCGGTGAGCCTTCCGCTGAAGAACGCGTTGAGCGCGACCACGACGGTCAGCGGCACCAGCGCCAGCCCGGCGGCGAGCGCGCCGAGCGACCAGGCGCGTTGCAGGTAGAGCGCCAGGCAGAAGAGCGTGCCGTAGAGGCAGAAGTTGAACAGGCCGCCGATCCCGGTCGCCACCGCGTAGTTCCGGATCTTCAGGACCCCGAGCGGCAGCACGGGTTCCGCGACGCGCTTCTCGACCGCCACGAACACCACGCCGGCCACCACTCCCCCGGCGAGCAGCACGAGCGTCGCCGGCGCGAACCACCCGGCGTGCCCGGACTCGATGAACCCGGCCACGAACCCGGCCAGTGACGCCGTGCCGAAGAGCTGCCCGGCGAAGTCGAGGCGCGTCGTCTCGTGCCGGGGCGGTTCGGCGACCGCCCGGCGCGTCAGGACGATCGCGACGATCCCGACCGGGACGTTGACCGCGAAGACCAGCCGCCAGTCGGCGAGACCGACCGCGAGCCCGCCGAGCACCGGCCCGGCGGCCAGGCCGGCGCCACTCATGCCGCCCCACACGCCGAGTGCGTGGGCGCGCTGCCGGGCGTCCGGGAACTGGTGGACGATCAAGGCGAGCGACGACGGCAGCAGCGCGGCGGCGCCCGCGCCCTGCACGGCCCGCGCGGCGATCAGCCAGAGCGCGTCGTCGGCGAGGGCGCAGGCGATGCTCGCGAGGACGAAGACGGCGACGCCGACCTCGAAGACCCGTCGCGAGCCCCAGCGGTCGCCGGCGGCGCCCCAGGTGAGCAGGAACGCGGCGAGGGTGACGGTGTAGGCGTCGACGACCCACTGCAGCGCGGCCGTCGAGGGCTCCCCGAAGTCGGCGCCGATCGCGGGCAGGGCCAGGTTCACGATGGTCGCGTCGAGCGTGATCATCAGGAAGCCCAGGCAGACGGCGCCGAGGGCCAGCTTCGCCGGGGCGCGGGATTCGGTGCGCATGCCCCGAGTGAAACCCGCCGAAGCTTCGGCGGTCCACGACGTATCGCCTAGGTCTGGGAGGCTCCGCCTCCCAGCGCAGGTCAGCCGAGCGGAACGAACGCCGAAAGCAGCAGCCAGGACACCACGGCCGAAGGCAGCAGCGAGTCGAGGCGGTCCATGATCCCGCCGTGCCCGGGCAGCAGCGTGCCCATGTCCTTGACGCCGAGGTCGCGCTTGATCAGCGACTCGACGAGGTCGCCGAGGGTGGCGGTGAGGACGATGGCGACGCCGAAGAGCACGCCCTGCCAGACGTGGCCGTCGAGCAGGAGGCTGAGCGTCAGTGCCCCGGCGACGACCCCGCCGACCAGCGATCCCCCGAAGCCTTCCCAGGTCTTCTTCGGGCTGATGGTGGGGGCCATCGGGTGCTTGCCGCCGAGCACGCCGGCGATGTAGCCGCCGGTGTCGGAGGCGACGACGCCGATGAGGAAGGTGAGCACGCGCCCGACGCCGTCCGACGGCGGCACGAGCATCGCGGCGAAGGCGCCGAAGAGCGGCAGGTACGCGGCCGCGAACGTCGACGCGCTGATGTCGCGCAGGTAGCCCTTCGCGCCTTGGGGCAGCCGCCAGAGCAGGCAGGCGAGCACGGTGAGGACGAAGGCGGTGAGCGCGCCTTCGCGGCCGAACGGCCAGGCGAGCCAGATCATCGCCTGCCCGCCGACGAGCACCGGGATCATCGCGACCTTGGTGTCGGCGACCCGGCGCAGCACCCCGGCGAACTCGAAGGTGCCGACCGCGATCGCGACCGCGATGATCCCGATGAACAGGAAGCGCACGGTGAGCAGGGAAACGATGATGGCCGCGCCGAGCAGCAACCCGACCCCGATGGCGGCGGGCAGGTTCCGGCCGGCCTTGGAAGCCTTCTTCGCCTCGGGCGCGGGTTCGACGGCGGGCGCCTCGGCGGCACCGGCGGCCGACAGCCGGGCTGCTTCACCGGTCCCCGAGGTCTCTCCCGCGGCCGGGATCGCGCCGGCTCCGGCAGCGCCGCCGACGTCCGGAGTCTTCTCCGCGGCCGGGATCGCGCCCGCGGCAGCGGTTCCGGCGGCCGGGTTGCGGCCGGCACCCGAGGTCGCGCTCCTGCCCGGAGTCTCCGGCGTGGCCGGCGTGGCCGCCGCCCCGGCTGTCCCCGGGAACTCCGGCGCGGCCGGGGCGCCGGTGTCGGCCGGCCCCGGCGTTCCGGGAGCGGCCGCCGGTTCTTCTCCGGTGGCGTCCACCCGGTCCTCGCGTTCCTCGCTCACCTGTGCCATCAGACCTCGAGCAGCTCGGCTTCCTTGTGCTTGACCAGCTCGTCGACCTTGTGCACGTAGGTGTCGGTCAGGTTCTGCAGTTCCTTCTCCGCGCGCGCCACGTCGTCTTCACCGGCCTCGCCGTCCTTGGCGATGCGGTCCAGCTCGTCCTTGGCCTTGCGGCGGATGCTGCGGATCGAGACCCGGGCGTCCTCGCCCTTGCCCTTGGCGACCTTCACCATCTCCTTGCGCCGCTCCTCGGTGAGCTGCGGGATGACGATGCGGATGACCTGGCCGTCGTTGCTCGGGTTCACGCCGAGGTCCGACTCCCGGATCGCCTTTTCGATGGCGCCGAGCTGCGTCTGGTCGTAGGGCTTGATGAGCGCCATCCGGGCTTCCGGCACGTTCACGCTGGCCAGCTGGTTCAGCGGGGTCGGCGAGCCGTAGTACTCGACGACGATCCGCGCGAACATCGTCGAGGAAGCCCGCCCGGTGCGTACCGAAGTCAGCTCGTCCTTGGCGACGGACACCGCTTTTTCCATCTTCTCCTCGGCGTCGAGGAGGGTCTCGTCGATCACGGCTACTCCCGTTGTTGTGATGGGTGGCGCTTGCTGATCCCAGCAGGTCTAGGCCGGCACCCCGTCGGCGGGGGTGCTGACCAACGTGCCGATTCTTTCACCACTCACCGCGCGGGCGATGTTCCCCTCGGTGAGCAGGTTGAACACGATGATCGGCATGTTGTTGTCCATGCAGAGGCTGAACGCCGTCGCGTCCGCGACCTTGAGGTCCCGCTCCAGCACCTCGCGGTGGGTGATCTCGCGGAACATCTCGGCGGTGGGGTCGGCCTTCGGGTCCGCGGTGTAGACGCCGTCGACGGCCTTCGCCATCAGCACGGCTTCGCAGCCCAGCTCGAGCGCCCGCTGCGCCGCCGCGGTGTCGGTGGAGAAGTACGGCATGCCGACCCCGGCGCCGAAGATCACGACGCGGCCCTTCTCCAGGTGCCGCTCGGCGCGGCGCGGGATGTAGGGCTCGGCGACCTGGCCCATCGTGATGGCGGTCTGCACGCGGGTGGGCAGGCCCTCCTTCTCCAGGAAGTCCTGCAGCGCCAGGCAGTTCATCACGGTGCCCAGCATCGCCATGTAGTCGGCGCGGTCGCGGTCCATGCCGCGCTGCGAGAGCTCGGCGCCGCGGAAGTAGTTGCCGCCGCCGATCACGACCGCGACCTGGACGCCGGTGCGGGCGACGTCGGCGATCTGCTGCGCGACCGAGTGGACGACATCCGGATCGACGCCGATAGAACCACCGCCGAACATTTCGCCGCCCAGTTTCAGCAGCACCCGCCGGTAGCCACCTTCGACCCGGTCACCCATCTATGTCGCCTCCTAGGCCCCTCGACCGCTTGAAACTTGCCTAAACTGTTTGTCCAAACCCGACAGTGCCCCGTCCCCGATGGACGGAGACGGGGCACTGTGGGTGTGAAACCTACGCCCTGGCCTGGAATCAGGCCTGGCCGACCTCGAAACGCGCGAACTTGGTCAGCGTCACGCCGGCCTCGTCCAGGAGCGCCTTGACGGTCTTCTTGTTGTCCTTGACCGACGGCTGCTCGAGCAGGACGTTGTCCTTGTAGTACGCGTTGACCTTGCCCTCGATGATCTTCGTGAGGGCCTGCTCCGGCTTGCCCTCTTCACGAGCGGTCTTCTCCGCGATGGAGCGCTCGTTCTCGACGATCTCGGCGGGCACCTCGTCGCGGGTCAGGTACTTCGCGCGCAGCGCGGCGACCTGCATAGCGGCGCCGCGAGCGGCCTCGCTGTCGTCACCGGTGAACTCGACGAGCACACCGACGGCCGGCGGCAGGTCGGAGCCGCGGCGGTGCAGGTAGGTCGCGGTCTGGCCCTCGAAGGCCACGACGCGGCGCAGCTCGAGCTTCTCGCCGATGCGGGCCGAGAGCTCCTGTACGACCTCGTTGACCGTCTTGCCGTCGAGCTCGGCACCCTTGAGCGCCTCGACGTCGTTGGTCTTGAGGGACTTCGCGACCTCGACGATCTTCGCGGCGAGCGCCTGGAAGTCGGCGTTCTTCGCGACGAAGTCGGTCTCGGAGTCGAGCTCGATGAGGACGCCGCCATCGCCGGTGACCAGGCCCTCGGCGGTGGCGCGCTCGGCGCGCTTGCCGACGTCCTTGGCGCCCTTGATCCGGAGGAACTCGACGGCCTTCTCGAAGTCGCCGTCGTTCTCCTCCAGCGCCTTCTTGCAGTCCATCATGCCGGCGCCGGTCATCTCGCGCAGGCGCTTCACGTCAGCGGCGGTGTAGTTCGCCATTCTGGTAAATCCGTCCTTTGCAGGAAGTCTGTGGGTTGCTACGCCCGTGCGGCCGGCCCACGGGGCCAGCCGCACGGACGGTCGGTCATCAGGAGGAGGCGGTCGCCTGCTCGGTGGCGGCCTCGGTCGCGGCAGCGGCCTCGGTCGCGTCGGCGGAGGCGGTCTCGGAGCCGGCGAGCAGCTCCTTCTCCCACTCGGCCAGCGGCTCGTCGGTGGCGACACCCGGCTCCGGCTTGGCGTCGGCCGAAGCACCGTTGCGGCTGGAGCGCGCCATCAGACCGGCGGCCGCGGCCTCGGCGACGACCTTGGTCAGCAGCGCGGCCGAGCGGATCGCGTCGTCGTTGCCCGGGATCGGGTAGTCGACCTCGTCCGGGTCGCAGTTGGTGTCCAGGATCGCGACGACCGGGATGTTCAGCTTCCGAGCCTCGCCGACGGCGATGTGCTCCTTCTTGGTGTCGACGATCCACACCGCGCTCGGCACCTTGGCCATGTCGCGGATACCGCCGAGGGTCTTCTCGAGCTTGTCCTTCTCGCGGGTCAGCGTCAGGATCTCGCGCTTGGTGAGACCCTCGAAGCCGCCGGTCTGCTCGCGGGACTCGAGCTCCTTCAGGCGGAGGAGGCGCTTGTGCACGGTCTGGAAGTTGGTCAGCATGCCGCCGAGCCAGCGCTGGTTGACGTAGGGCATGCCCACGCGCGCGGCCTCGTTGGCGATGGCTTCCTGAGCCTGCTTCTTGGTGCCGACGAACATGATCGTGCCACCGTGCGCGACGGTTTCCTTGATGAACTCGAAGGCACGGTCGATGTAGGTCAGCGTCTGCTGCAGGTCGATGATGTAGATGCCGTTGCGCTCGGTGAAGATGTAGCGCTTCATCTTCGGGTTCCACCGACGGGTCTGGTGCCCGAAGTGCACGCCGCTGTCGAGCAGCTGCTTCATGGTGACGACGGCCATTGCCGGAATCAACCTCTTCTGTGTCGTGCGCGCCGGGGTGCTTGGGACCCGCCGCGCTGCTCGGTTTTGTCGCTCGCGGCCGGGTGGCCGCTCGCCCTGGTGCCCGTGCCGGTGTCCGGACCCTGGAGCAAGTACTTCAGGGACCGCCGGACACCGTGCGAATCGCCCGGTTGGTGGTGCGAAGCCGGGGGAACGCGCACGTGCACGCGAAGTCAGCCCGCTCACGCGGACCGCGGAAAAGATTCTACCCCCTGCCACCAGCCCCTCCCCCACCGGCGGCCGAGTTGTCCACAGCGCCGCCTCGGCGGGCCGGGTTGTCCACAGATTCGACGGCGGGCCCCCATCCGGGCCCGCGGCGTCGCAGGCTGGGGAGATGGAGTTGATCAGTCGCCGCCGGAGCGCGGTGCGAGGTGGGGTCGCGGTGTTGTTCGCCCTGGTCATGGGGCTGTGCGGCGCTTGGGTGGGTGGTTTGGAACCGCCCGGATTCGTGGTGGGGAGATGGTGGTCGGCGGGGTGGACGAATGGTGTGGTGATGGCCGCTGAGCCGTGGGTCGGCGTGGGGTTGGGAGGTGGGCAGGCGGGCGCCAAGCCGTGGCTGGCGGGGCGGTCCCCGGCCACCGAGTCGCGGGCCGACGCGGAGCCGGGAGGCACCGAGCCCTGGCCAGCCGACCGGACCGCGGCCACCGATCCGCCGGCCGACGTGGAGCCGGGAGGCAAGCCTGCGGGCGCCGAGCCCTGGCTGGCAGCCCGGTCCGCGACCACCGAGCCATGGGCGGACGTGGCGCCGGGAGACGGGCAGGTGGGAGCCGCGCCCTGGCCAGCGAGGTGGTCGGCGGCCGCCGAGTCACAGGCCGACGCGGGGCCGGCAGGCACCGAGCCCTGGCCAGCCGACCTGACCGCGGCCATCGGGACCTGGAACGACCCGGGCTTCAGTCGCCCGGCCCCTGCCGATGCGGGCTTCGACCGGCCGGACTCGACCGGGGTTCGTCAGGCTGTCGACCTGGCCGGTGGCTGGTCGGACATCGGGTTCGAGCCGTTGGGTGCGCTCGGCGCTGCCCCCACCCTGTCGACGCCTGCTGGGCGGCAGGCTCGGCTGGCCTGGCCTTTATCACCCGTTCCGGTGATCGCGAAGTACTTCGACGCTCCCGAGACGCCCTACGGCGCCGGGCATCGTGGGGTCGATCTGGCCGCCGTGCCCGGGCAGGATGTGCTCGCCGCCGATGCCGGTGTTGTCGTTTTCGCGGGGCTCGTCGCCGGGCGGCCCGTCATCTCCGTCGACCACGATGGGGGGCTGCGCACCACCTACGAACCCGTTGCTCCCGAGGTCGCCGTCGGTGATCAGGTTTATCGGGGGCAGGTGCTCGGCTCCGTGCTCGCCGGGCATCCCGGGTGCCTGGTCGCGGCCTGCCTGCACTGGGGCGTCCGGCGCGGCGACGAGTACATCGATCCCCTCGCCCTGACCGGTGAGGTCGGCGAGTACCGGCTCAAGCCGTGGGGCGGTGGGGCCTGATCAGCCGCCGGTCTGCTCGACGAGCTTGGCCCGCAGCCGCATGACCGCCCGCGTGTGCAGCTGGCTGACCCGCGACTCGGTGACGCCGAGGACCTTGCCGATCTCGGCCAGGGTCAGGCTCTCGAAGTAGTAGAGGCTGACCACGATCTTGTCCCGCTCGGTGAGCTGCGCGATGGCCTGCGCGAGCTGACGGCGGTTGTCCTGGTCGACGAGCACCGCGACCGGGTCGACGGCGTCGTCGTCGGGCAGTGTGTCGACCAGTGAGCCGCTGTCCTTGCCCGCGGCGACCAGGTCTTCCAGCGCGACGACGCTGGTCAGCTGCAGCTGGCCGTAGAAGTCGCGCAGGTCGTCGAGGCCGATGCCGAGCTCGGCGGCGAGCTCCGCGTCGGTCGGGGTGCGGTTCAGGCGGGCGCCGAGGCGCTCCATGGCCCGCTCCGCCTCCTTGGCCTTGCTGCGCACCGCCCGCGGCACCCAGTCCTGCGAACGGAGGTCGTCGAGGATCGCGCCGCGGATGCGCTGCATCGCGTACGTCTCGAAGCGCAGCCCGCGCTCGGGGTCGAACTTCTCGATCGCGTCGACCAGCCCGAAGATGCCGGACTGCACGAGGTCCCCCACGTCGACGTGGGTGGGCAGGCCGGTGCCGACCCGGCCCGCGACGTACTTGACCAGCGGGGCGTAGTGCAGCACGAGCCGATCGCGCGACGCCTGGTCCGGGCTGTCGGCGAACTGCCGCCACAGCGCCGCGATCCCGGCGTCGACCTCGTGGCCGGCCCGCGTTTCCGCGGGCACGGCTGTCTCACCGTGAGTGGTCACTCCGGCGGCTTCGGTCACGTGCGGTCCTGCGGTCATTGCACAGTCGTTCTCGGCATGCGGCTCAGTGTCGTCTCCGTGCTCGTGCGGATGCGCGTGCGCCGCCGGGCCCGCTGGTGACGACCCCGGCGAGGCTTCCCGGGCCGCCTCAGGCCCTGGGATGCGCTCGGTCATGGATCGCTTTCAACCGGTCGACGGTCACATGAGTGTAGAGCTGCGTCGTGGCAAGCGTAGCGTGACCAAGCAGTTCCTGAACGCTCCTGAGATCGGCACCGCCTTCGAGCAGATGTGTCGCCGCCGAATGCCGCAGGCCGTGGGGCCCCATGTCGGTCGCTCCGGGCACCGCCGACACGGCGTCGTGCACCACCCGCCGGACCGCGCGCGGGTCGACGCGTTTGCCCCGGACGCCAAGGAAAAGCGCGGGCTCGACGCTGTCACCGGCGGTTTCGGCGACGATCTTCGGCCGCCCCTCGTCGATCCAGTCCGCCAGCGCCGCCGCCGCCGGGACGCCGAACGGGACGACGCGTTCCTTCCCGCCCTTGCCGAGCACCAGCACGACACGACGGGAGAAGTCCGCCCCGCCGACGTCCAGTCCGCACAACTCGGACACGCGGATGCCGGTGGCGTAGAGCAGCTCGACGATCGCGCGATCACGCAGCGCGACCGGATCCCGCTCCGCCGCCCCGGCCGCCGACGCCTGCATGACCTCGTCCGCCTGCCCGGCGCGCAGCACCCCGGGCAGGGTGCGGTGCGCCCGCGGGGCCGCGAGCCGGCCGCCGGGGTCGGTGGCGAGGACGCCGGTGCGGTGCGCCCAGGCGGTGAAGGTCCGGGCCGAGGCGGCGCGCCGCGCGAGCGTGGTGCGGCTCGCCCCACCGGACTGCTGCGCGGCGAGCCACGCCCGCAGCCGGGCGAGGTCGAGGTCCGCGAGCGCGCCTTGCCCACCACAACCAGCAGCACCACCGCTGTCCACGACGAAGCCGAGCAACGACACCGCATCGCCGACGTACGCGCGGACGGTGTGCGCGGACAGGCCCCGCTCGAGCCCGAGGTGCCGTTCGTAGCCGGTGACGACGGCCTGCGCCGGCTCGGGCAGGGCGGCCCGGAGCGCGCGCAGGTCCGGACGGCGAGCACGGCCGGAGCGTGGTGGCGGCATGATGTCACGCTGCGCGAACATCCGCCGCCGGTCAAGGATCGCCACGCGGGCACACCGGACCGGCCGAACATCTTCGACGATTTCGCCCGGATTTCGTGGCTTTCACGCGCTTTCCCTCCGTCGTCGCCAGCCGGTGTCGCCGCGGACGGCGAATCCGTCGATCTCCAAAGCCGGCAGCAGCGCCCGCACCTTCCGCAGCGGCAGCCCGGATTCGGCCGCGATCTCGGTGTCGGTGCGGTCGGCACGCACAGCGAGTGCCTCGTACGTCCGCAACGCCTCGGGTCCCAGCCGGTCGGTCGGGCGTTTCGGCCGGGCCGAGGTGTCCTCGGCGATGCCGAAGCGGCCCACGGTTTCGAGGACCTCGTCGACGTTCGAGACCAGCGTGGCCCGGGCGTCGCGGATCAGCTCGTGGCACCCCGCGGACATCGCGGACGAGACCGGTCCGGGCAGCGCCATCACGACCTTGCCGAGAGCGCCGGCCGTGCCGGCGGTGTTGCGGGCGCCGCTGCGCAGCCCCGCTTCGACGACCAGGGTGCCCTCGGTGAGGGCGGCGATGAGCCGGTTCCGGACGAGGAAGCGGTGCCGGGCCGGCCGGGTGCCGGGCGGGTACTCGCTGACGACCGCGCCACCGCGTTCGGCGATCCGGTTCAGCAGCGCGACGTGGCCGGCGGGGTAGCCGACGTCGACGGCGCAGCCCAGCACCGCGACGGTGACCCCGTCGGCGGCGAGCGCTCCGCGATGGGCGGCGCCGTCGATGCCGTAGGCGGCGCCGGAGAAGACCGGCACCTTCCGGGCGGCCAGCCCGTAGGCGAACTCGGCCGCGTGGTGTTCGCCGTACGGGGTCGAGGCCCGCGCACCGACAACGGCCACGGCCCGATCGGCGGCGACGCCCAGAGCGACCTCACCGGCGACCCACAGGGCCAGCGGAGCGACCGCCTCGGTGACGCCCCGCCGGGCGGCGAGGTCCAGGGTGAGCAGGGGCCAGGCCGGCCACTCGTCGTCCTCCGGGATGACGAGCCGCGCGCCGGCCGCGGTGGCCCGGGCGAAGTCCTGGTCCACGAAGTCGCGGGCGCGCCGGGCCTCGGTCGCTTTGCGCACCTCGGGCGGGCAGTCGCCCTGTCGCACCCGCTTGGCGGCCTCGATGGCGCCCAGCTGGGCCACGAAGGCCGCGACGGCCGCCGCGGGTGGTTCGGTGACGCGGAGCAGGTAGGCGCGGGCTTGGCGCAGTTCGTCGGGTTTCACGCCGCCACCCGTTCGCGGAAGGCCAGCGCCGAACCGACCTGATCGACGCCGGGACGCTCCTCGCCGTCGAGATCGGCCAGGGTCCAGGCGATGCGAAGACACCTGTCGGCTCCGCGCCCGCTCAGAGCGCCACGCTCCATGGCACGGTCGAGCAGCACCGTGGCATCGACGGGAAGGGGGAACTGGCGCCGCAACGCCGGCCCCGGCACCTCCGAGTTGGCCAGCCAGCCGTGCTCGCGCCACCGCGTCGCGGCGCGTTCACGCGCCTCGAGCACCCGGGCGCGGACCGTTTCGGACGACTCGGCCGTGCCGGTGTCGTGTGCGCTGATCGCGCTGAGAGGTTGCAGCCGCACCCGAAGATCGACACGATCCAGCAGCGGTCCGGAGAGCCGGCCGAGGTACCGACGGCGGGCGGCCGGCGAGCACACGCAGTCGGCGTCCTTCGGCGGCGCGCACGCGCACGGATTGGTGGCCAGCACGAGCTGGAACCGCGCCGGGTAGGTGATCGCCCCCTTGACCCGGGCGATCCGCACCTCGCCCTCTTCCACGACGGTCCGCAGCGATTCGAGGCACTGCGCGCCGAACTCGCAGACTTCGTCCAGGAACAACACGCCGCGGTGGGCCCGGCTGATCGCGCCGGGCGAGGCGATCCCGCTGCCACCGCCGATCAGCGCCGCGATGGAGATCGAATAGTGCGGGGCGACGAACGGTGGCACCACCACCAAGGGCGAGGTCTTCGACAGCGAGCCGTCGACCGAATGAACCGCCGTGACCTCCAGGGACTCTTCGGACGACAACCTCGGGAGCAGGCCGGGCAGCCGTTTCGCCAGCATCGTCTTGCCCACTCCGGGCGGTCCGGTCAGCAGCAGGTGGTGACCACCCGCCGCGGCCACCTCGACCGCCCAGCGCGCCTCCGGCTGCCCCACGACGTCGGCGAGGTCCGGAATCGGCGGCGGTGGTGCCGGGCGGAGCGGCGCCGGCCTCGCCAGCTCGGCTTCGTCCTTCAGCCAAGCCACGAGATCACGCAGGTGAACCGCGCCCACGACATCGATGCCATCGACCAGCGAGGCCTCCGCGAGGGAGTCTTCGGGCACGACGGCTCGTTCGTAACCGGCCGCACGCGCCGCGAGCAGACCCGGGAGGACGCCGCGAACGGCGCGGACCCGGCCGTCCAGGGCGAGTTCGCCCAGCAGCACGGTGCCGAGCAGCCGGGTCGCCGGGACGGCACCCTCTGCCGCGAGGACGGCCGCTGCTATGCCCAGGTCGTACGCCGAGCCCACCTTCGGGAGGTTCGCGGGCGACAAGCCCAAGGTCACCTTGCCGTCGGGCCAGGGCTGCCCGGAGTTGCGGATCGCGGACCGGACACGATCCTTCGCCTCGCGCAGCCCAGCGTCGGGGAGGCCGACGAGCGTGACCCTGCTGAGCCCGCCGCCCAGGTCGGCTTCGATTTCGATGACTCGGCCGTCGATCCCCAGGAGGGCGGCCGACCAGGCCTTGGCGATGGGCATCAGAACGCCGCCTCGATGTGCTGGACGCGGGCGGCCGCGCCCGGCTCGACCAGGACCGTCACGACGTCGTAGCGGACCGGGCACCAGCCGATCCGGTGCTCGCGCAACCAGCGTTGGCCCGCTCGGCGGACCCGGCCCGCCTTCTCTTCCGTGACCGTCTCCGAAGGCAGGCCGAACTCGATGCCCGTGCGGGTTTTCACCTCGCAGAAGACCACGCGGGCCCGGTCGGTGAGGATCAGGTCCAGCTCGCCCTCGCGACAGCGCCAGTTGCGGCCCAGCAGCACCAGGCCGCGCTCCCGCAGGTGCCGGGCCGCCAGGTCTTCACCCCAGGCGCCCAGGTCTTGGCGGTGTTTCGCGAGCTGGTCGGTGCCCGTCATCGTGTTCGCCCCCTCGCCGGCACTCGTCACCGGGACGGTCCCGGCGATCACGGTGCGTGTGCATTCGACGATGCCAGGGCGTGGGGCGGGGGAACCAGCCCCGGATCGCCGGACTGTGGACAACCGGGGTGATGTGGACAACCGGTCCACCGGAGGGCGCGGGGACGCGCGAAATGTCGGCCCGCTGTGCTACGCGCGTCGACCGGGAAAACGACCCGTGCCGGCCCGTCGGACGACGGACCGGCGCGTTCGGGGTGTGGCAGACGACCTGAACCTGGCACCGCCGGACGGCCGGCGACAGCACCTGAAGAAACTGCGCTGCGACGCCTACTCACCCACCGCGGACGCGGCAGCCCCGCCTGGGCACGCCTGCCGAAAAACCGCGCCGGCCCGTCAAACGACGGGCCGGCGCGGGAAGAAAGCCGTGGTCAGCCCGAGAACGGGCCGTCCTCGGGGAGCCTCAGGTCGGGCTTGTCGAGCTCCTCGACGTTGACGTCCTTGAACGTGATGACCCTGACGTGCTTGACGAAGCGGGCCGGCCGGTACATGTCCCAGACCCACGCGTCGGACATGCGGACCTCGAAGTACACCTCGCCGCCGCCGTCGCGGACCTGGACGTCGACCGCGTTCGCCAGGTAGAACCGCCGCTCGGTCTCCACCACGTACGAAAACTGGCCGACGATGTCGCGGTACTCGCGGTACAGCGAGAGCTCCATCTCGGTCTCGTACTTCTCGAGATCCTCCGCACTCATGAAATCCGCGCCCCTCCTCGGGATCGTGCTGCTGCTCCGCCGGCGGAGCGTTCATTGTGACCCACACCCGCGGCCGGGGCACGCAGCGGCAGGCTGAGTTGTGGCTCTAATGCCTCGTCGAGGACCGCGGCCAGGTCCGCGGCGCCCCCGGACTCCATGGCCTTTTCCAGTGCCGCATACGTCAGCAGGACCGGCCGGGCGGGCCGCAGGCCGTGCTTGACGGCCACCGTCGCGACGTTCGTGTACGACCAGCGGTGGACGTCGCTCGGGCCGTGCTCCCGCAGCGCCGCCAGGTGATCGGACGTGCTGTACCCCTTGTGCACGTCGAAACCGTAGTGCGGCAGGTCGTCGTGGTAGCCCGCCATGATGCGGTCCCGCGTCACCTTCGCCAGCACCGACGCGGCCGCGATGCACGCCACCGAACGGTCGCCCTTGATCACCGCCGCGTTCGGGGCGGTCAGGCCCGGCACCCGGAACCCGTCGGTGAGGACGTACCCCGGGGACACCCGCAAGGCCGCCGCGGCGCGCCGCATGCCCTCCAGGTTCATCACCCGGATGCCGTAGAGGTCGACCTCGGCCGTGGGGATGACGACCACCGAGTAGTCGACGGCGCGCTTGAGGATCAGGTCGTAGACGCGGTCGCGCGCCTTGGCCGTCATCAGCTTCGAGTCCGTCAGCTCGGTGAGCTTCGCGTCGCCCTGCTTCAGCACGCAGGCGGCGACCACCAGCGGGCCCGCGCAGGCGCCGGCGCCGGCTTCGTCGACGCCGGCGACCGGGCCCAGGCCACGGCGGTCGAGCGCGCCCTGCAGACCCCAGAAGAGGTCGCCGCGCACCACGGCCCGCGGCGGCCGGATGGGCTCGGCCGCGGTGAGGGGAACGGGAAGGGTCAAGGCTGGATCACCCGTCTGCCGACACGGATCGGGGTGGCTAGCGTTTCCGCCCGGCCGCCCGCAGCAGTCCGGACTTGAACTTGCGCCCGAAGAACAGCGCCGGCCAGGCCATCGCGATGCCGGCGCCGAGCGGGAGCCCGCTCTGCCAGGCCGGCGCGCCGAGCGCCACCGGCTGGGCCGACTCCTGCGGGTTGTGGTCGGTGATGCCACCCCACCGGCCCGGCGGCAGGACGATGATCCGCGCCTTGCCGATGATGTTGTCCACGGGCACCGCGCCGTTGACGCCGCCGCCGCCCTGGAACCGGGAGTCGTCGGAGTTGTTGCGGTTGTCGCCCATCACCCAGACCGTCCCGGCCGGGACCTTGACCGGGTCGAAGGCCCGCTGCTCCTGGACCGACGGGTCTTCCCAGTGGATGTACGGCTCGTCGAGCGCCTTGCCGTCCACGATCACGCGGCCCTGCGGGTCGCAGCACTGGACGGTCTGGCCGCCGACCGCGATCACCCGCTTGACGAAGTCGCGCTCGTCCGGCGGGGCGAACCCGACCAGCGAACCGAGACCACGCAGGCCCTGGACGATGATGTTGCTCGACTCCTGCGGCGCGATCTCGTTGTTGATCCACGCCTGCGGGCCCTTGAACACGATCACGTCGCCCGGGGAGGGCTCGGTGAAGTCGTAGGTGACCCGGTCGACGAGGATCCGGTCACCGGTGCAGCCGGGGCACCCGTGCAGGGTGGCCTCCATGGACCCCGAGGGGATCATGAAGACCTTCGCGAGGAATGTCTGGATCAGGATCGTGAGCACCAGGGCGATCACGAGCAGGATCGGCAGTTCCTTCCAGAACGACCGTTTCTTGGCGGGCTTGGCTCGCCGCCTTCGGGACCCCCCGCGCTCCTCGGAGCGGGACCGCCTCGGCTGGTCCTCCTCGGAGCGATCGGGGTCATCCTCAGGTGCGTTCTGGGACACGGGTTCGGCCACGTCGTCAGGCTACCGGTAACCGGGTTGTGACTCAGTTAGCCGAGGCCGTCTCGCGGTTCTCGCGGCGCTCCTTGATCTTGGCCTTCTTGCCGCGCAGGTCGCGCAGGTAGTACAGCTTCGCGCGCCGCACGTCACCGCGCTTGTGGACCTCGACCCCGGCGATGTTCGGCGAGTGCACCGGGAAGGTGCGCTCCACGCCGACGCCGAAGGAGACCTTGCGGACGGTGAAGGTCTCCCGGATGCCGCCGCCCTGACGGCGGATCACGACGCCCTGGAAGACCTGGTTGCGCTCGCGGTTGCCCTCGATGACGCGGACACTCACCTTGAGCGTGTCGCCCGGGCGGAAGTCCGGGATGTCGGAACGCAGCGACTGCTTGTCCAGCGCGTCCAGGGTGTTCATCGGTGGTCCGTCCTCGTCTTCGTATGGCTTGCGTACACGTCCCGGGCGCGCAACGGTCACGCTGCGGGCGACCCGGGGGCTGATGGCGGGCTCGTGAACGAGGAGGTCCACTCACGCCAACCTGTCAAGTATTACAGACCGGGATCCGGGCCGGTGAACCGGCCCTGGGCCTGCTCGGGGTCCAAGCCCTCCAGGACCCCGCGGTCGTGCTTGTCGAGACTACCTTCCGGCAGCCGGGCCAAGAGATCGGGGCGGCGGCGGGCGGTGCGTTCGAGGGCCTGGTCACGCCGCCAGCGGTCGATCAGCGCGTGGTTGCCGGACCGCAGGACGTCCGGCACCGCCAGGTCGCGCCACACCTCCGGGCGCGTGTAGCTGGGCCCTTCGAGAAGCCCGTCGGAGAAGGAGTCCTCGGCGGCCGAACGCGCGTTGCCGAGCACGCCGGGCAGCAGCCGGACGACGGCTTCGACGATGACCAGCACCGCCGCCTCGCCGCCGACCAGGACGTAGTCGCCGATGGACACCTCGTCGACCGGCATCCGGCGGGCCGCGTCGTCGACGACCCGCTGGTCGATGCCCTCGTACCGGCCGCAGGCGAACACCAGGTGCTTCTCCGCCGCGTACTCGTGCGCCAGCTCCTGGGTGAACGGCTTGCCGGCCGGCGTCGGCACGACCAGCCGCGTCGCGTCTCCGCAGACGTCGTCCAGCGCGGGACCCCAGATCTGCGGCTTCATGACCATGCCGGGGCCACCGCCGTACGGGGCGTCGTCGACCGCGCGGTGGACGTCGTGGGTCCAGTCGCGCAGGTCGTGCACACCCACCTCGATCAGGCCGCGGTCGATGGCCCGGCCCAGCAGCGCGGCACGCAGCGGGTCGAGGTACTCGGGGAAGATCGTGACGACGTCGATGCGCACCCGGTCACCAGTTCCAGTATTCGGTGGCTTCGGCGTGCCAGGGGACCTCGACCTGCTGGTCGATCGTGAAGGCCATGCCGAGCCCCTGCGCGATCCGGATGTCCCGGCGCTTCGTCTCGCGCAGCGGCGAGCCGGCGGGCAGGCCCTGGTCGGACGACCACGACTCGCTCTGCGTGATGCACGTCCGGGCGCCGAAGCGGGCCGTGCTGCACGGCGCGGGCGCGTGCCAGGTCTGCACGTGCTTGAAGCGGAAGTTCTTGCCGCTGCTCTGCTCCGTGATGACCCCTTCGGCGACCAGCCGGTAGTCCGACGACGGCACGGTCCAGCGGACGTAGTGCTGCTGTCCGCCGTGCGACGGGATCGCCGTGCACGCGCCGCCCTTGCACAGAGACTCGCTGGTCACGCGCTCGGTGTAGTAGGTGCCGTTGTCGTGCCAGCCGTCGAGCAGCACCCAGTCGCCGTCGTGGACGAAGTGCTCCGCGTACGCCGGTGGCCAGGTGACCGGGTCACCCCAGGTGATCTGCGATTCGGTGGCCGACTGCGGCGACCAAGCCCACTGGTACGCCTTCTCGCCCGGCGGCGCGTACTGGCCCGCGCTGCGCTGGAACATCAGCGAGAAGTCGCCGTACGTCGGGGCCGCGGCCTGGGCCGGCGGCGCGAACAGCGGGACGAGCAGCAGTGCCGCGAGCGCGGCTTTCCAGCGCCTCATGCGTCGAGCAGGCCTTCCGGCGGGTCGAGCACGACCCGGCCGCCCGCGACGTCCACCGTGGGGACGATCGCGCGGACGAACGGCACCAGCACCGAGCGGTCGTCGACCGCCAGCTCCAGCAGCTCGCCCGCCGGTGAGTGGACGACCTCGACGACCTTGCCGACGACCGTGCCGTCGGTCAGCTCGGCCCGCAGGCCGGCCAGCTCGTGGTCGTAGAACTCGTCCGGGTCCGCCGTCGGGGGCAGCGTGTCGGTGTCGGCGAGCAGGAGCGCCCCCCGCAGCGTCTCGGCGACGTCGCGGGTCAGCACCTCCTCGAAACGCACCAGCAGCCGCCCGCTGTGTTCGCGGGCGGCTGCGATGGTGAGTTCCCTTTTGCTGCCGTCACGCAGCTTCGTCGTCACGGCCGCACCGACCTTGAACCGCTCTTCCGGCGAGTCCGTGCGCACGTCCACCGCGAGTTCCCCGCGGATGCCGTGCGCCTTGGCGATGCGGCCGACTACGACGTCCATCCTGACCGTTTTCCGAAAGGCTCAGCGGTCGGTGTCGACGACGTCCACGCGGACGCCGCGGCCACCGATGCCACCCATGACGGTGCGCAGGGCGGTCGCCGTGCGACCACCCCGGCCGATCACCTTGCCGAGGTCGTCGGGGTGCACGTGCACCTCGAGCGTGCGGCCACGACGCGTGGTCAGCAGCTCGACCCGGACCTCGTCCGGGTTGTCGACGATCCCGCGCACCAGGTGCTCGAGGGAGTCAGCCAGAAAGCTCACTCGGCCTTCTCACCCTCGGCTTCGGCCTTCTCCGCGTCGGCCTTCTTCGGGGTCGACTTCTTCTTCGGCGTGGTGGCCTCGGTGGAGGGCTCCTCGCCGGCGGCGGCCAGGGCCGCGTTGAACAGGTCCTGCTTGGACGGCTTCGGCTCGGCCACCTTCAGGGTGCCCTCGGCGCCCGGCAGGCCCTTGAACTTCTGCCAGTCACCGGTGATCTCCAGCAGGCGCTGGACCGGCTCGGTCGGCTGCGCGCCGACGGACAGCCAGTACTGGGCGCGCTCGGAGACGACCTGGATCAGGCTCGGCTCTTCCTTCGGGTGGTACTTGCCGATCGTCTCGATGGCCTTGCCGTCCCGGCGGGTGCGCGCGTCGGCGACGATGATGCGGTAGTACGGCGCACGGATCTTGCCGAGGCGCTGCAGCTTGATCTTGACGGCCACGGGTGTGGGTTCTCCTCGAGTCTCTCTGGTGCTGGGCTGGGCGCACGCGAGCCGAGTGGGGACACGGACGCGGGCACCCGAAGGTCAGGAGCTTTCGCGCGGTGAGAGGGTCCGGCGGAAGCAGGCAGTGACCCATTCTGCCAGACGGCGCTCGGGCGCTCAGAAAGAGGCCACCCCGAGCGCCCCGAGCAGGATGGTCAGCGCCGGGAGGAAGTTGTTCACCTGGTGCGCGACGATGCTGCCCGGAAGCCGGCCGGTGACCAGCCGCGCCAGCCCGATCGGCACCGCGATGACCAGCAGCAACGTCGTCCGCAGCGGCTCGAGGTGACTGGCCGCGAACACCGCCGTCGACAGCAGGAAAGCCGCGACGCGCCCCCACTGCTCGCTGCGCCACTGCAGTTGTTCCGCGGCGCCCCAGAGCAGGCCGCGGTAGATGATCTCCTCGCAGATCGGGCCGAGCAGCCAGAGGTAGACGAACATCACGATGGCCGCCGACACCGACATCTTCCGGTCCTCGACCAGCGCGCTGATCGCCGACGTCGCGTTCTGGTCGCCGACCAGCCGCGTCCACAGGTACGCGCCGATGGTGGTGAACACGAGCCCGACGCAGCCGAAGCGGAAGCCGGTCTTGACGTCGGCCCAGCGCCACTCGATCCGCAGGTCTTCGAAGGGCCCGTTGCCCCGGACGTAAGTGATCAGCACCGCGACACCCGCCGCGATCATCGTCGGCAGCATGGTGCCGAGCAGGACGACCCGCATCGGCAGCGGGCCCGGCCCGGTGTCGCCGACCAGCACCGACACGAACGCCGCCGAGGACAGCAGCACCACTTCGACGAGCAGGAAGGCCCCGAACCCCCAGCGGTGCCGGCGCACCGGCGGCAGGAAGGCCGACGCGGCGGGGGTTTCGGGCTCCGGCACCGGCGTCGCGTCGGACGCCGGGTCCTGGGAAGTGGTCACGCCTCGCCCCTCCGCGATCGCTCGGGCTCCGGCTTCCGAGCCTAGCCGCCGGAAAGTGATCGCACAGTATCCGCGCGGCTACTGTCCATCGATCTTCGTAACGCTCAGTGGGCGACGAACAGCAGCACCGCCGGCGGCAGGTTGTTCGCCGCGTGGGCGATCACCCCGGCGCTCACCCGGCCCGACAGGTGCCGGGCCAGCCCGATCGCGATCCCCTGGCCGATCAGGGCGATCGTGCGGGTCGGCTCGCCGTGCAGCTGGGCGAACACGACCGAGGTGAGCAGCAGGGTCACCCACGGCGGGACCCGGTGGAACTGCAGCGCGTTCCACAGCGTGCCGCGGACCAGCAGCTCTTCGGTGATCGGGGCGCCGGCGATGACGATCACCGCGGCGAGCACCAGCCAGACGGTGTCGCCGTCGAAGGTGTCCGCGAGGTCGGACAGCGGGCTGTCGGAGACGTCGTCGGCGCCGTAGACGGCGATCAGCACGAGGTTGAGCCCGTAGCCGACGACCAGCGCGAGCGCGCCGCAGGCGAGGCCGATCCGGACATCGCGCCAGGTCGGCTTGAGCCCGAAGTCCGCACGCAGCCCGCGGCCCCAGAGCCACGAGCCGGCCGCCGGGCCGAGGCCGAGCAGCAGGTTGGGCACGAAGGCCAGGAGCAGCAGCGGGCCGATGTCGTGCAGCTCGAGAGGGTCGAACTCGCCGACGTTGCGGTTGACCGCCGCGGCGATGATCAGGTTGATCAGGTAGTAGCCGGCGATCCCCGCGAAGAACGCCACGAAACACCAGTGCGCTTTCAGCACGCGCCGTGCGCCGTCGTCGTCCGTCACGGGCCCAACGCTAAAGTGCCGACCCCGCAAGGAAAACGGCGGGGTCACGCGTACACGACGCCGCCGAGCACGATGTGCTCCGGGTGTCGCAGCACGCCCAGGTCCTCGCGCGGATCGCTCGCGTAGACGAGCAGGTCGGCGGGGGCGCCGTCGGCGATGCCGGGGTGGCCGAGCCAGTCGCGGGCGGCCCACGACGCGCTCGCGAGGGCCTGCTCGCGGGTCATGCCCGCGCGGTGCAGCGCCTCGATCTCGTCGACGATCCGGCCGTGCGCGACCATGCCGCCCGCGTCGGTGCCCGCGAAGACGCGCACGCCCGCTTCGACGGCCGAGGCGACCATCTCGCCGACGCCGGCGTGCAGCGCGCGCATGTGCGCCGCGTACGTCGGGTACTTGCCCGCCTTGTCGGCGATGCCCGGGAAGTTCTCGATGTTGATCAGCGTCGGCACCAGCGCGACGTCGTTGCGCGCGAGCTCCGCGAGCTGGTCGGCGCTCAGGGCGGTGCCGTGCTCGAGGCAGTCGATGCCGGACGCGATCAGGCCGGGCAGCGCGGCTTCGCCGAACACGTGCGCGGTGACGCGGGCGCCGTGCTCGTGCGCGACCTTGACGGCCTCGGCGAGGACGTCGTCCGGCCACAGCGGGGCGAGGTCACCGGCGCCGCGGTCGATCCAGTCGCCGACGAGCTTGACCCAGCCGTCGCCGTCCCGCGCCTGCTCGGCCACGGCGTCCGGCAGCCGCGAAGCGTCTTCCAGCTCGATGCCGAGGCCGGGGACGTAGCGCTTGGCCAGCGCGAGGTGCTGTCCGGCGCGGATGATCGTCGGCAGGTCGGCCCGCGTCTGCAGGGGACGGACGTCGATCGGCAGGCCGCAGTCGCGGATGAGCAGCGTGCCCGCGGCCCGGTCGGTGAGCGCCTGCTCGGTCGCCTCTTCGAGCGAGACCGGCCCGCCGACGCCGATGCCGGGGTGGCAGTGCGCGTCGACCAGGCCGGGCACGAGGAAGACGTCCCGGCCCAGCGACTCGGCGTCCGGCACCGGCTCGAACGAGATCCGGCCGCCGGTGATCCACAGCTCGCGGCTCTCGCCGCCGGGCAGGACCACCCCGGCGGCGTGGAGCGCGGTGCTCAATTGTCCTTCGGGTTCTTCGGCAGCTTGAACTTCGACGGGTCGAAGCCCGGGACGTCGTTCATGCCGCCCAGCTGCGAGAGGTCCGGCATGCCGCCGCCCATGCCGCCCGGGGGCAGCATCGGCATGCCACCCGGCATCCCGCCGCGGACCTTGGGCTGGGTCGGGCCGCGCCCGCCCTTCTTGCCCTTCTTGCCCTTGCGCTTGGAGCTGCCGCCCCCGCCGCCGAAGCCGAACCGGCCGGCCATCTGGGCCATCATCTTGCGGGCCTCGAAGAACCGGTTGACCAGGTCGTTGACCTCGCGGACGGTGACGCCGGAGCCGTTCGCGATGCGCAGCCGGCGCGACCCGTTGATCATCTTCGGGTTGTCACGCTCGGCGGGCGTCATGCCGCGGATGATGGCCTGCAGCTTGTCCAGGTGCTTGTCGTCGACCTGGGCGAGCTGGTCCTTCATCTGGCCCGCGCCCGGCAGCATGCCGAGCAGGTTGCCGATCGGGCCCATCTTGCGGACCGCGAGCATCTGCTCGAGGAAGTCTTCGAGGGTGAGCTGGCCACTCGACAGCTTCTCGGCGGCCTTCTCGGCCTCCTGCTGGTCGAACGCCTGCTCGGCCTGCTCGATCAGGGTGAGCACGTCACCCATGCCGAGGATCCGCGACGCCATCCGGTCCGGGTGGAAGGTGTCGAAGTCCTCGAGCTTCTCGCCGTTGGAGGCGAAGAGGATCGGCTGGCCGGTGACCTCGCGGACGGAGAGGGCGGCACCACCGCGGGCGTCACCGTCGAGCTTGGTGAGCACGACGCCGGAGAAGCCGACGCCGTCGCGGAACGCCTCGGCGGTCGTGACGGCGTCCTGGCCGATCATCGCGTCGACGACGAAAAGGACCTCGTCCGGGTTCACCGCGTCACGGATGTCCGCGGCCTGCTTCATCAGCTCTTCGTCGACACCCAGGCGGCCCGCGGTGTCGACCACGACGACGTCGTGCTGCGCGTGCTTCGCCTCGGCGATGGCGCGGCGGGCGACGTCGACCGGGTCGCCGACGCCGTTGCCGGGCTCGGGCGCGAAGGTGACGACGCCGGCGCGCTCGCCGACGACCTGCAGCTGCGTGACGGCGTTCGGGCGCTGGAGGTCGCAGGCGACCAGCATCGGCGCGTGGCCCTGCTTCTTCAGCCACATCGCGAGCTTGCCCGCGAGCGTCGTCTTACCGGCACCCTGCAGGCCCGCGAGCATGATCACGGTCGGCGGCGTCTTGGCCAGGTTGAGCCGGCGCGTCTCGCCGCCGAGGATCCCGACGAGCTCCTCGTTGACGATCTTGACGACCTGCTGCGCGGGGTTGAGCGCCTGGGAGACCTCGGCGCCCTTCGCCCGCTCCTTGATCCTCGCGATGAAGGTCTTGACCACGCCGAGGGCGACGTCGGCCTCCAGCAGCGCGATGCGGATCTCGCGCGCGGTGGCGTCGATGTCGGCGTCGGACAGCCTGCCCTTGCGCGTGAGCGTCTGAAGGGCGGCGGTGAGCCGATCGGAGAGGGTGTCGAACACGGGTGTGCACGCTCCAGCTGGGTCGAGAGTGGCGCGCCGGACGAGGCCGGCCCTCCCGAGGGTAGTCGCTCCCGGTCCTCCGCCTCACGGGTACGCGTGCTTTGTACGTGCGCATGTACTACCTCGGCGGCAGCTTTCGGAAAACGACTGGATAGTTCTCCGTACTTTGGTAAACATACGTGTATGACCTCCGCGACCAGAGCTCGCCCGTCGCTCGCCGAGCCCACCACCGACACCGACGAGCCGGTCCCCCTCCGGCGGATCGCCGGCCTGTTCCGCGCGCACCGCGGCCCCCTCGGCGCGCTGTTCGCGCTGATCGTCGTGCAGGCCGGGCTCGGCGTGACCTCACCGTTCCTGCTGCGCGAGATCCTCGACGACGCCCTGCCCCACCGCGACACGCTGCTGCTGAGCCTCCTGGCGGGCGGGATGATCGCCTGCGCGGTCGGCAGCGCGTCGCTGGGCGTGGCCACCACCGGGCTGTCCAACACGATCGGGCAGCGCGTGATGAACGAGCTGCGCGTCTCGGTCTACGGCCACCTGCAGCGGATGTCGCTCGGCTTCTTCACCCGGACGAAGAGCGGCGAAGTGCTCTCGCGGGTCTTCAACGACATCGGCGGCGTCGACAACGTCATCACCACGACCGCCGGGTCGATGGTGCAGAACCTGACGACGACGACCGCCATCACCGTCGCGCTGATCTTCCTCGACTGGCAGCTCGCGGCGCTCTCGCTGATCGTCGTCCCACTCTTCCTGCTGTTCACGCTCCGGCTCGGCAGGAAGCGGCGGAACCTGGCCCGCGGCCGGACCCGCCGGATGGCCCGGCTGACCACGATGGTCGAGGAGTCGTTGTCGGTCACCGGCGTGCTGCTCGCCAAGACGATGGGCAACGAAAAGGCGATGCGGGCGCGCTTCGGCGAAGAGTCGCGGGAAATCGCTTCGCTGGAACGCGCCGCCGCGCTGGCCGGACGCTGGCAGATCGCGTCGCGGGCGATGAGCCTGACCGTCATCCCGGCGCTGGTCTACTGGATCGCCGGGCTGGCGCTGGCCGGCGGCGCGTCCCCGATCTCGCTCGGCACCGTGGTGGCGTTCACCAGCATGCTCAACCGGCTGGTCGCGCCGGCCAGCGCGATGCAGACGATCGGGCAGAACGTGGCGACGTCGAAGGCGCTGTTCGGCCGCATCTTCGAGGTGCTGGACCTGCCGGTGGAGATCAGCGACAAGCCGGGCGCGGGCACCTTGACCGTGACTCGCGGGGACGTCTCGATGCGCGGGGTCTCCTTCCGCTACGACGACGACGGGCCGCAGACGTTGCACGACATCGACCTCGACGTCCCGGCCGGCACCACGACGGCGCTCGTCGGCTCGACCGGCTCCGGCAAGACGACGCTCGCGTACCTGGTGGCGCGGCTGTACGAGGTGAGCGAGGGATCCGTGACGATCGACGGCACCGACGTCCGCGACGTGACGCTGGCGTCGCTGGCCGCCGGCGTCGGGATGGTGTCGCAGGAGACCTACCTGTTCCACGACACCGTCCGCGAGAACCTGCGGTTCGCGAAGCCGGACGCGACCGACGAGGAGATCGAGGCCGCCGCGAAGGCCGCGCACATCCACGACACGCTGGCCGGGCTGCCCGAGGGCTACGACACCGTCGTCGGCCAGCGCGGCTACCGCTTCTCCGGCGGCGAGAAGCAGCGCATGGCGATCGCCCGGATCCTGCTGCGCAACCCGCCGGTGCTCATCCTCGACGAGGCGACCAGCGCGCTCGACACCCACACCGAGCGCTCGGTGCAGGCGGAACTCGACCGGCTCGCCGCGGGCCGCACGACGCTGACGATCGCGCACCGGCTGTCCACTGTGGAGCACGCGGACCAGATCGTGGTGCTGCACGAAGGCCGGGTCGTCGAGCGCGGGACGCACGACGAGCTGCTGGCGCGCGACGGGCGTTATGCCCGGCTCGTCCGGGGCACCGCATAACCTGGGCAGCATGCAGCCCGAACCCGACGTCGCGTCGCCCGTCAGCGCGGACCCCGAGCTGGCCGAGCTGGCCCGGCTGGTCCGCGAGGGCGTCGGGCGGCTGAACTGGCGGATGCGGGCCGAGCGCGACCTGAACGGCCCGGGCCCGGCGGTGCTCGCGGTGCTGAGCCGGCTCTACCGGGCGGGCACGCACACGCCGACCGCGCTGGCCGAGGCGGAACGGCTGCAGCCGCAGTCGCTGACCCGGATCCTCGCCTGGGTGACCGAACGCGAGCTGGTCACCCGCGCGCCCGACCCGGAAGACGGCCGGCGGTCGCTGGTCAGCATCACCCCGGCCGGGCTCGCGGTGCTGCGCGAGTACAGCGTCCAGCGGGAGCGGTGGCTGGCGGCGGCGCTGGAGCGGACGCTCTCGCCGACCGAACGGCAGCTGCTGAAGCTGGCCTCGGAACTGCTGGTGCGGGTGGCGGACGCCTGAAGGCCGCCGCGGGAACCCCTCGCTCCCCCGCGGCGGCCTTCGAGACACCCCCAGTTCGCACCGCCTCCCCGCGGTGCGACACGGGTTCCGGGAGCGGACCGCTCCTCCGTCGGCCCGTCCCGGAACCCTGGCCGCCCGGACGGCTCACCTCCCCAGGGGCCGTCCGGACTTCCCCCCTCCACCAGCGGTCCGGTACCCGCTGGCGTGACGAAGTCTGCCGCGCCGGGACGCTCGGTCAGCAGTGGGAGAACCCTCAATTACCCATGGGTAGTAATACTCAAGGCGTCTTCGCGCGGCTCGCGGCCCGCTTCGCCGTCGTACGCGCCTTCGCCGCCCTCGACGCGGCAGCCTTGGCCTTTGCGACAGCCGCGTTGCGCGCGTCGTCGGCTTCGGAGGCGCTCTCCTGCAACGCCGCCAGCAGCCGGGTGACGCCCTCGGCCTGCTCGGCCGCCGTCGGCTGGACGACCTCGGCGCCGTCGATCTTCGCCTGGACCAACGCTTCGAACGCCTCGCGGTAACGGTCGGGGTAGCGGCCCGGCTCGAACTCGCCGGTCAGCTCCTCGACGAGGTTGACCGCGCGCCGCAGCTCGCCGGGCCGGATGTCGACGTCGGCGTGCCGGAACGGGAAGTCGGGCGCGCGCACCTCGTGGGGCCACAGCATCGTCTCGAGGACGATCACCTGGTCGCGCACCCGCAGGGCGCCGAGCGTCTCGCGGCGCCGGAGCGCGACGGTGACCAGCGCGAGCCGGCCGGACTGCTGCAGGGCCTCGCTGAACAGCACGTACGGCTTCGTGCCCGCCGGCTCGGGCTCGAGGTAGTAGCTCTTCGCGAACCAGATCGGGTCGACGTCGGCGAGCGGCGCGAAGCCGCGGATCGCGATCGTGCGGCCGGGCATCGGCAGCGAAGCGAGCTCATGGTCGGACAGCAGGACGACGTCGCCGCCGGGCACCGGGTAGCCGCGGACCATCTCCGCCGGCGGCACCTCTTCGCCGTCGACCTCGCAGACCCGCTTCACGCGGACGCGGCCGCCGTCGGCTTCGTGCACCTGGTGGAGGGGCAGCTCCCGCTCCTCGGTCGCACTGAACGCCTTCACCGGAATGGCGTAACTCCCGAACCCGATCGTGCCCGTCCAGACCGCCCGCATGCGACACCTCCGCAGCTCCAGGCTAGCCAGCGGGCCGTCGGCGCCGACAGCTACAAACGGGTGTCAGGCGCGACGGATTCGCTCACACATTCGAATGACGGCGTGACCTCGTCGAGTGCTTCGGCCGAGCAGCGGGCCGCGATGGCCGCCGCGCGGAGCACCTCGGTGACCACCTCGACGTCCAGCGGCGGGGCGGCGGCGAGGAACGGCGAGCCGTCGACGCGGGCGGCGAGCCCGGCGAGCGCGTGGGAGATGGCCTCCTGGCCGGCGACCAGCTGGGCGACGACGTCGGCGAGCTCGGCGGTGGTGGCACCCGGGCCGCCGCAGCGCAGGCTCGCGGCGAGCTCGTCGGCGCAGGAGCGCAGGTGGGTGGCGACGACCGTCGGCGGCAGCGTCAGGTCCGGCATCACTCACCCCCTCCGGCTGGTCCGAGCAGTCATCGTGCCACCGCACGGGTCGTGACCGGTCGCGACACACCGCAGGCGCGTTATTTGACCGACCGTTCTCGAAAGAGCTAGGGTTCTCAGCGTGTCCCGGGTCAAGGAGTTCGACGTCGACCAAGCGTGCGACGCCGCCCTGGCGCTCTTCCGGCGCCAGGGCTACGAAGCGACGTCGGTCAGCGACCTCGTCACCCACCTCGGCGTCGCCAAGGCGAGCCTGTACGCGACCTTCGGCACGAAGCACGACTTCTACGTGACGGCGTTGAAGCGGTACGCCGAGCGAACCGACGCGCGGGTGCTGGCCGAGCTGTCGGCGCCGGGTTCCGGGGTGGCCGCGGTGCGGCGGCTGCTCGACGGCTATGTCGCGGATATCCTGGGCGAAGACGGTCCCGTCGGCTGTTTCGTCGTCAACGCGGCGATCGAGCTGCTCCCCCGCGATCCGGCGGTCGCCCGGATCGTGGAACGCAGCTGGGACACCCTCGAGGTCGCGCTCACGATGGCACTGGAACGCGCCCGAGCACAGGGCGAGCTGCCCGAAGGCAGCGACCCGGCGACCCTCGCGCGGTTCCTGCTCACCGTGCTCCAGGGACTGCGGGTCCTGGGCAAGGGCACGGACGCGGCGAGCCGGCTGAACGCGGCCGTCTCGCAGGCGCTCCGCATCCTCATTCGAGACTGATCAGACCAGAAAGAAGGACAGCATGGGGGCACGGTTCGCAGGCAAGGTCGCGCTCGTGACGGGCGGCGGCTCGGGCATCGGGCTGGCGACGGCGAAGGCGTTCGCCGCCGAGGGCGCGACGGTCGTCGTCGCGGGCCGCGACGAGCAGCGGCTGGCGGCCGCGGTGAAGGAGATCGGCGGCGCGGCCAGCGCGGTGCGGGTCGACGTCACCGACTCGGCGGACGTGGCGCGGATGGTCGAGACGGTCGTCGCGCGGCACGGCCGGCTGGACGTCGCGTTCAACAACGCGGGCATCCTCGGGTCGCAGGCGCCGGTCGCCGACCTCGGCGAAGACGGCTTCGAGGCGGTGCTGGCCACGAACGTCACCGGCACCTGGCTGTGCCTCAAGCACGAGGTCGCGCACATGCGCGCGCACGGCGGCGGCGCCATCGTGAACATGGCGTCGAACATCGGCGCGCACGGCCGGCTGCCGAACATGGCGGCTTACGCGGCGTCGAAGGCGGCGGTGAGCGTGCTGACCCGCACGGCGGCGCGCGACCACATCGCCGACGGCGTCCGGATCAACGCGGTCAGCCCGGGCGCGACGGACACCGACATGTCACGGCGTCCGGGCGAGACGGACGCCGACCGCGCCGAGCGGTTGAAGAGCGCGATCCCGCTGGGCCGGGTGGGGGCCACCGCCGAGGTGGCCGCCGCGGTGCTGTGGCTGGCCTCGGCCGAAGCCGCCTTCACCGTGGGGCACGACCTGGTGGTCGACGGCGGGGCGACCGCCTGAGCGGCCCCACCCGGACCCGCGGCCGGCTTCAGGATTCACGGTTGCGCATGGTGACGATCCCCTCTCGTGCTGGGACGGACTCGGGTGCGGTTCGATCACGACTCGCGGTTGCGCACGGCGGTGCTCCTCTCGGGCGCGAAACGGCTGGTGGGCAGCGGGTTCAGGACTCGCGGTTGCGCACGGGGCTCTCCTCTCCGCGGCGGTCAGGCGGGGTCGGCTTCAGGACTCGCGGTTGCGCACGGGGGCTCTCCTCACGGGCGAAGTGGCTGGTGGGCAGCGGGTTCAGGACTCGCGGTTGCGCACGGGCTTCTCCTCTCGCGCGAAGCAATCGGGCGGGCGTGGGCTCAGGACTCGCGATTGCGCACGGGGCTCTCCTCCCACTCGTGGCGGTCAGGCGGGCTCGGCTTCAGGACTCGCGGTTGCGCACGGCGCTGCTCCTCTCGGGCGTTCCGGGATTCGGGGCTGCTCACGACTCGCGGTTGCGCACGAGGCTCTCCTCCCACTCGTGGCGGTCAGGCGGGCTCGGCCTCAGGACTCGCGGTTGCGCATGGCGGCGGCCTCCCTTCACTGCTCCGATCGTGTGGCAATCATCGATCGCGGCCGCCCGGTGTGATGGGGTGGACTCGGATCGTCGGATCACCCACGGGAGTTGCACCGCCTTGAGTATGGACGGCGCCCATCCGGCCGAGCCCCGCGCGGGCCGGATCCGAGGAGTGCTCCGCCCTGCCCGCTGGACGCTTTGGCAGCAACGATCTTCGCTGGTCTTCTACTGTTTCCTCGTCGAGTCCGTGGCGCTCGTGGCCACCGTGTGGACCGCCGCCGCGGTGCCCGTCCGCCCCTGGGACCTGGCCGTCTTCGGCGTCCTCGCGGGGCTCGGTGTCCTGCAGGCGGAGCTGGGCCGGAAGATCGAGCGCGTCCGGCGGCTCGTGTCCGACACCCCGCACATCAACCTGACGTCGGTCTGGACGTTCGCCGGCGTGCTGCTCCTGCCGCCGGCGCTCGTCGCGGCGCTGGTCGCGGTCCTGTACGTGCACCTGGCGACGCGCAGCCTGGCGCGGATCAAGCGCGTCCCGCCGTTCCGGATGACGCTGAACGCGTCGCTGGTCGTCGTCACCTGCTACGCGGCCGAGTTCCTGCTGAGCCGCCTCGGCGTCCCGGACATGTACACGGCGCTGACGGCGGGCTGGCGAGGCGTCACGGCCATCACGTTCGCCGCGGTGACCTACTTCCTCGTTTCGGCGATCACGATCCTCCCGGCGCTGACGATCACGAAGCGCTCGATAAAGGCGTTCTTCGGCGGTCTCGGCGACAACCTCCTCGAGGTCGCGACGCTGTGCCTGGGCCTGCTCACGGCGTTGACGCTGGCGACGCTGCCCGCGCTCGCCGTCGCGATCGTGCCGCCGCTGCTGGTGCTGCACCGGGCGGTGCTGATCAAGCAGCTGGAGATCGCGGCGACGACCGACGAGAAGACCGGCCTGTTCAACACGACCGGCTGGCACCTGCTGGCCTCGCGCGAGCTGGCCCGCGCGCAACGCAGCACGCGCAGCACCTTCGGCGTGCTGATGATCGACCTCGACTACTTCAAGCTGATCAACGACGAGCACGGCCACCTGGCCGGCGACACGGTGCTGCGCGCGGTGGCGGCGGCGATCAAGAGCGCCGTCCGCGACTACGACTCGGTCGGCCGTTTCGGCGGCGAGGAGTTCGTGGTGCTGCTGCCGGACATCGGCCCGGCGGCCGTGCTGGCGGTGGCCGAGCGCATCCGCTCGGCGATCGAGACGCTGAAGGTCGAGTACGAAGACGGCGTCAGCGTCCGCGTGATCGACGCCCTGTCGGCCTCGATCGGCGTGGCGACCTACCCGGACGGCGGCACGGCCGTCGACCGCCTGCTGCAGGCCGCCGACAAGGCCCTGTACCGGGCGAAGGACGCGGGCCGCAACCAAGTCGTCGACGGCACCGCACCCGCCTGATCTCCCCCGTTTCCCCCTCCTGACTTGGTGACTTGTCAGATTTGCTCGACTGAGCTAAATTTTGCTCATGCGAGCAAGAACCTTCACCGAGTCCGGCCGGCGGGCCCAGATCGTGCGTGCCGCCATCGTCGTGATCGCCGAGGCCGGGTACGCGAAGGCGTCGTTCAGCCGGATCGCGAAGCAGGCGGGCCTGTCGAGCACCGGCATGATCAGCTACCACTTCGCGGGCAAGGACGACCTGCTCGCGGCCTGCGTCACCGAGATCGAAGAGATCACCGGCGCGTTCATGCAGCCGCGCATCGACGCCGCCGTCGGTCATGTCGCGCAGCTGCGTGCCTATGTCGAGTCGAACGTCGACCTCGTCGGTGAACACCCCACCGAGGTCCGGGCGCTCATCGACCTGGTCAAGAACGCCGGCTCGCGCAGCGAAAGCGTCTACGGGCGGCTCGCGCTGTTCGAAGAGCACTTCCGGACCGGGCAGGCGGCGGGTGCGTTCGGCCCGCTCGACGCCCGGACCACGGCACTCGCCTTCACCGCCGGCCTCGACGCCGTCGTCGCCACGGCGGCCGCGGCCGGCACCGGACCCGCCGAGCTCACGCGCATCGGGCGCGAGCTCGCCGACCTCTACGTGCGGGCGACCGCACCCGAAACCACTGGGGAACCCGAATGATGATCGACGAAAAGCCCGCTCCCGACGCCGGACTGCGCCGGCTGGTCCGCGCCAACGTGCTGACCGTGGTGTTCGAAGTGGTCGTGCCGATGGCCTTGTTCTACGGCCTGCGCGCCGCCGGCGTCGGCCAGTGGTGGGCGCTGATGGCCGGCGTCCTGGTGGCCGCGCCGTACGTGCTGTGGACGATCGCGCGCAACCGCAAGGTCGACCTCGTCGCCCTGGTCACGCTGAGCGTGCTGGTGCTTTCGGTGGTGCTCGGCCTGCTCTCGGACGACCCGCGCACGCTGGTCATCCGCGAGGGCTGGACCGCCGCGCTGGGTGGGGTGTTCGGCGCGTGGATGCTGGTCTCGGTGTTCGTCGGCCGGCCGGCGCAGCTGACGCTGGGCCGCACGATCGCCGAGGTCAAACGCGGCGCCGAGGGCGCGGACGCGTGGGTGTCGCGCTGGGACACCGACGCCCGCTTCCGGCGCGGCCTGCGGATCAACACCGCCGCCTGGGGCGCCGTGCTGTTCGCCGGCGCGGTGCTGCACATCGTGCTCGTCTACACGCTGCCGATCGACCTCATCGCGCTGGTCACCAACGTCGCGTGGTTCGGCGCGCTGGCCCTGCTGATCGGCTGGCACGTCTGGTACCTCCGCAAGGAGAACCTCGATGCCTGACGTGCTGATCGCGGGAGCGGGCCCCACCGGCCTGCTCACCGCGTTCGAGCTGGAGCGCGCCGGCGTCGACGTGCTGGTCCTCGAACGCGACGCGGCGCCCGCCACGCAGTCGAAGGCCCTCGGCTTGCAGCCGCGGTCGGTCGAGGTGCTGGCCGACCGGGGCCTGCTCGCCGCGCTCGAACCGCACGTCCAGGCGAAGCTGCCCGCCGGGCACTTCTCGGGCGTCCCGATCGACTACACCGACCTGCCGACGTCCTTCCCGTACCAGCTCGGCGTGGAGCAGGCGCACGTCGCGGCGGCGATCGAGGCGCGGCTGCGCACCCCGGTCCGGCGCGGCGCGGGCGTCACCGCGGTGGTGCCGGACGACGAGGGCGTCACGATCACCGCGGGTGGGCGGGAGCACCGGGCCGGCTGGCTGGTCGCCGCGGACGGCGGGCACAGCACGGTGCGGAGCCTGCTCGGCGCCGCGTTCCCCGGCCGCGCGGCGCGGATCTCGCTCGTCGTCGCCGACGTCACCCTGGCAGCCAAGCCCGCCGGCCTGGCCGACGCCTGGTCGCTGCCGGCCGGAGCTTCGGGCTACCTGCTGCCGCTGTCCGGCGGCCGCTACCGCACGATCGTCTTCGGCGAGGAGCAGCAGAAACTCGGCCGCGACGAGCCGGTCACCACCGAAGAGGTGCAGCGGGCGCTGACCAACGCGCACGGACCGGGGCTCGAAGTGGGTGAGGTGCTGTGGGCGTCGCGCTTCGGCGACGCGTCTCGTCAGCTGGAGCACTACCGCCACGGCCGGGTGCTGTTCGCCGGCGACGCCGCGCACATCCACCTCCCGGTCGGCGGGCAGGGGCTCAACCTCGGCCTGCAGGACGCGGTGAACCTCGGCTGGAAGCTGGCCGCGACGGTCCGCGGCACGGCGCCGGCCGGCCTGCTCGACAGCTACCACGACGAGCGCCACCCGGTGGCCGCCCGCGTGCTGGTCAGCACCCGCGCCCAGGCGGTGCTCGGCGTGCCCGACCCGGACGCGGCCGCCGTGCGGGAGGTCGTCACCGGGCTGCTGGCCGTCCCCGAGGCGCGCCGCGCGGTCGCGGCGGAGCTGTCGGGCCTCGGGGTGACCTACCCGGGGATCACCGGCCGGGCCACCGACGTCCCGGCGAGCGCCGACGGCCGCGCCGTGCTGGTGGGCGCGGCCGTGCCGCCGGGCTGGGCCGGGCGAGTCGAGGGCCGAGAGGGGGCGGCACCTCGGCTCGTCCGGCCCGACGGGTACGTCGCGTGGGCCGGCGGCCCGGGCCTGGAGGAGGCACTGCACCGCTGGCTCGGCGCCTCCGCGTAGCCGGCCAAAGCGCCCCAATGTGGCCTTGGTTGCGTCAGACGCACCCAATGTGGCCTTCGGTGCGTCTGACGCACCGAAGGCCACATTGGGGCGCTTGAAACCGGCGGGGTCAGGAAGCCGCGGCCAGCACCGCCTGTTCCACTTCGCGGCGCCAGCCCGGCTCGATCCGGCCGCCTCGCGGTGTCACCGCGAACGAGTCCACCACCGCGCCGCCCAAGGTCGATGCCTTTGCCCAGCGGACCTCCGCGTCGCAGCGGCGCAACGCGCCCGCCACCCGGAACAGCAGGCCGATCCGGTCGGCGGCGCGCAGTTCGAGGACCACCGTGTCGGGGCCGGTCGTCTCGTCGTCGAACCAGACGATCTTCGGGGCGACCGGGGCCGCGGCCGGTGAGCCGTAGTCGCGTTCCTTCGCCGCCAGGCGCTGGGTCAGCGGCAGCGTCCCGGCCACGGCGCGGGCGAACTGCTCGCGCAGCAGCGTCGCGTCCGGCAGGGAGCCGAACTTCGGGGACGCCGTGAAGACACCGGCCCGGCCGCCGTCGTGGCCGCGCAGCACCGCCGAATGCACTTCCAGTGAGTTCAGCGCGAGCACGCCCGCGGCCGGGGCCAGGAGCTCCGCGCGCGCCGGAACCGCCAGCAGCACCGTGACGACCTTGCCGTGCGAGCTGATCCGGATCTGCCCCGTGCCCGAGGCCACGGCCTGCGCGACGAGCTCACGCTGGTCGTCGTCCATCGGCTCGGGTGCGGTGAACCCCTTGCCGTGCAGCACTTCCTCGCAGCCGGTGACCAGCTCGGCCAGCAGCCGCGCCTTCCAGTCCGTCCAGACGCCGGGGCCGGTCGCCAGCGAGTCGGCCCGGGTCAGCGCGTGCAGCAGCTCGACCAGGACGATGTCGCTGTCCAGGGTCTTCACCACCCGCGACACCGTCGCCGGCTCACTGATGTCGCGGCGGGTCGCGGTGTGCGGCAGCAGCAGGTGGTGGCGGACCATCGCCGACACCGTGGCGACGTCGGCCGGACGCAGCCCGAGCCGGGCCGCGACCTGGGCGGAGATCTTGGCGCCCAGCTCCGAGTGGTCTGCGTCGCGGCCCTTGCCGATGTCGTGCAGCAGCGCGCCGATGAGCAGCAGGTCCGGCCGCGACACCGTGGTGGTCAGCTTCGCCGCCTCGACGCAGGTGCGCACGAGGTGCCGGTCGACCGTCCACTGGTGCACGGGCGAGCGCGGCGGCAGGTCGCGGACCGCGCCCCACTCGGGGAACAGCCGCGCCCACAGCCCGGTCCGATCGAGCGACTCGACCGCGTCGACCAGGCCCTCCCCCGCGCCGAGCAGCTCCACCAGCGCGTTGACGGCGTCGGCCGGCCACGGCGCGCGTAGCTCCGGCGCCGACTCCGCCAGGGTCTTGAGCGTGCCTAGCGCGATCGGCTTCCCGGTCCGCGCCGACGCGGCGGCCACCCGCAACAGCAGCGCCGGGTCCTTCGCGGGGACGGCGTCGCGAGCGAGCGCGACCTCGTTCCCGTGCAGGACAACGCCTTCCGCGAGCGGCGTGCGGGACGGCCGCCGCCCGAACCGCGGCTTCGGCGGCTCCACAGTGGACCGGAGGGCGACGTCGAGCGCGTACGCGATCGCACGGCCCGCGCCGGAAAGCTTGCGGGCCAGGGTGAACCGGTCGCCGAACCCGAGCTCGGCGGCGACCAGCTCGGCCTCCGGCGCGGCCAGGACGTCCCGTTCGCGCCGGATCTCCCGCCGCAGTTCGGTGCGGACGTCGAGCAGGAGTTCCTTCGCCTCCAGGAGTTCTTCGCCGGGCCGCGCGGTCAGCTGTGCGGCGGCCAGCGCCTCCAGGACGGCGAAGTCCCGCAGCCCGCCCCGGCCGTGCTTGAGGTCGGGTTCGGCGGACTGCGCGATCTCACCGCTGCGAGCCCAGCGCTGCCGGACCGACGCCGTCATGTCCGGGATCTGCTTGCGCGCGGTGCGGCGCCACTGGTCCCGTGCCGCGGAAACCAGCCGGCCGCTCAGCTCGGCGTTCCCGGCGAGGTGCCGGGCGTCGAGCAGTCCCATGGCAACCCGAAGGTCTTCCGAAGCGACCTTCAGCGCTTCGCCGGGTGTGCGGACCGAGTGGTCCAGCCCGACTTTCGCGTCCCACAAGGGATACCAGAGCGCGTCCGCGATCTCGCCGACGCCGCTGTTGCCGTTGTGCACCAGCAGCAGGTCGAGATCGGAGAAGGGCACCAGCTCCCGGCGGCCGAGCCCGCCCACGGCGACCAGCGCGACACCCGGTTCCGCGGTGTCGACGCCGGCCGCCGAGGCTCCCCTGCCCAGCCAGAACTCGTAGAGGTCGACCAGGGCCGCCCGCAACGCGGACGCCCCCAGCCTCCCGTGCCTGCCCTCGAGCAAGCGCTCGGTGGCCTTGACCAGTTCGCCCCCGTCGGCCATCCCGGACGCCCTAGAGCGCGTCCGTGCCGCGCTCGCCGGTCCGTACCCGGATCACCGTCTCGACCGGGGTCACCCACACCTTGCCGTCGCCGATCTTGCCGGTGTGCGCGGCCGCGGTGATGGCCTCGAGGACCTTCTCCACGTTGGTGTCGTCGGTGACGACCTCGATCTTCAGCTTGGCCACGAAGTCCACCGAGTACTCCGCACCGCGGTAGACCTCGGTGTGGCCCTTCTGCCGGCCGTAGCCCTGGACTTCGCTGACCGTCATGCCCAGCACGCCCAGCTGCTCCAGCGCGGAGCGGACGTCGTCGAGCGTGAACGGCTTGACAATCGCCGTGATGAGCTTCATGCCTTGCTCTCCTCGAGTTTCGCGGGGCCGGTGGCGGACTTGACCGGGATGATCGTCGGCTGGCCGAGACCGCCACCCGACCCGGTGAAGTCGTACGCGCTCTCCGCGTGCTGGGCCTCGTCGATGCCGGTGACCTCGTCCTCGGTGCTGACGCGGAAGCCGCCCGCCTTCTTGATCGCGAACCCGATGATGAAGGACAGGACGAAGGAGTACGCGAGCACCGCACCGGCGGCCGCGGCCTGACGACCCAGCTGGGTGAACCCGCCGCCGTAGAACAGGCCGTCGGCGCCGAGCGCGTTGACGCTGGTGGTGCCGAAGAAGCCGATCAGCAGCGTGCCGACGATGCCGCCGACCAGGTGGACGCCCACGACGTCGAGCGAGTCGTCGAAGCCGAACTTGAACTTGAGCGAGATGGCCAGCGCGCAGACCGCGCCGGCGATGAGGCCGATCGCGATGGCGCCGAGCGGGCTCACGAAACCACACGCCGGGGTGATGGCGACGAGGCCGGCGACCGCGCCGGACGCCGCGCCGAGGGTGGTCGGCTTGCCGAACTTGAGCTGCTCGACCACCAGCCAGCCCAGCACCGCCGCGGCGGTGGCGACCGTCGTGTTGGTGAACGCGACGGCGGCGAGGTCGTTGGCGGCCAGCGCCGAACCCGCGTTGAAGCCGTACCAGCCGAACCACAGCAGGGACGCGCCGAGCAGCACGAAGGGCACGTTGTGCGGGCGGCCGGTGTCCTTCGGCCAGCCCTTGCGCTTGCCGAGCACGATCGCCAGGGCGAGGCCCGCGGCGCCGGCGTTGATGTGGACCGCGGTGCCACCGGCGAAGTCGAGTGCCTTGAGGTTGTTGGCGATCCAGCCGCCGACGGAGTTCTCGCCCATGAAGCCGTTGAAGGAGAACACCCAGTGCGCGACCGGGAAGTACACGACCGTCACCCAGATGACGACGAACAGCGTCCAGCCCCAGAACTTGGCGCGGTCGGCGATGGCGCCGGAGATCAGCGCGGGGGTGATGATGGCGAACATCAGCTGGAACATGACGAACGCGAGCACCGGCAGCGCGTCGGTGCCGGGCCAGGCCACGGCGGGCGCGGAGTCGGTGGCGGCGACCGCGAAGCCGGCGAGCTTCCCGAAGGTGTTCTCCAAGCCGGCGAAGCTGAAGTTACCGACCAGGCCGCCGAAAGCGTCGTCTCCGAAGGACATCGAGAAGCCGTACAGGGCCCACAGCACCCCCACCACGGCCAGCGCGATGAAGTTCATCATCAGCATGTTCAAGACGCTCTTCGCGCGGACCATGCCGCCGTAGAAGAACGCCAATCCCGGTGTCATGAGCATGACCAGCGCGGCGCTGGCCAGTACCCATGCGGTGTCTCCTGCGTTCAGCACATCGTCCTCCCGTGCCCTGGGTCTCCTGCGTTGGCAGTTTTGGCGCGCGGTGTTTCACGGGGCGGCGTGAGACGTTTCACCCGCGTGAACTGTCCGCACCGGGTTGTTACGGGCAGGTTTCCCGGGAGGCGTCCTGGAGTGTCCGGTTGCGTTACGTCGTGGTCGAATATCACCATGACCTCGAGTGACCACGGGAATGACCCACTGCCACCGCGGGTCGTGGAAGCGTTGCGCTGTTCGGTGTGCGGGGCGCTGCTGATGGGTGTCGATCGCACGCTGCGTTGCGAGGAGGGCCACTCGTTCGATCTAGCCCGCCAGGGGTACGTGAACCTGTTGCACGCGCGAATCCCGGCCGGGACGGCGGACACGGCGCCGATGGTGGCCGCGCGCGCAGACTTCCTGGCGGCGGGCGCGTACCGCCCGCTGGCGGAGGAGCTGGCCCGCGTCTGCGCGGAGTCGGAGGGCCTGGTGATCGACGCGGGCGCCGGGACGGGGTACTACCTGGCGCACATCCTGGACGCGGCCCCGGCGGCGACCGGCCTGGCCCTGGACGTCTCGGCGGTGGCCCTGCGCCGCGCGGCCCGCGCCCACCCGCGGCTCGGCGCGGCTGTGTGGAACCTGTGGGAGCGGTGGCCGCTGGGCGACGAGGTGGCGTCGACCGTGGTGAACGTCTTCGCGCCGCGCAACGGGCCGGAGTTCCACCGCGTCCTCCGCCCCGGCGGCCTGCTGGCGGTCGCGTCGCCCGCACCCGACCACCTGCGCGAGCTGGGCGACCTGGTCCTGGCGGTGGCCGACCGCAAGGAGGAGCGCCTGGACGGCACGCTCGGCGAGTACTTCGCCCGCACGAGCCGCACGGCGGTCCGCCGGACGACGGTGCTGCCGCCGGACCAGGTCCGCCAGGCGGTCGCGATGGGCCCGGCGGGCCATCACCTCGACAAGGGCGGCCGCCGGGAACGGCTGGCGGCGATCAGCGAGGCGCAAGAGGTGACGGTGTCGTTCACGATCTCCACCTACCGCAGGCTGTGACGGAGGGCGTCTGCGACGCTGGAGCCGTGAAACCCGACTGGACCGCCCCGGCGACCCTCCTCGCGGACGCGGAGTGGGTCCGGTCCCGCATCGGCGGCGCGGCGAAGCTCTACGGCTGCGCCCGGCCGGAAGTGCTCGGGACGATCTGGTGGTACTCGCTGTCGTCGGTCCTGGTGGCGCCGGCGCTCGAAAACCTGGTCACCGCGACGGAGCCCCTCGCCGACCCTTCGCTGGCCGCCATCGAACTCGACCTCCTCGCCGACGGCCGGTTCCTCGGCGCGCGGTCCACCCGCGCCCTCGCCGGCGGCCTGCCCGAGCTCGGCGCCGCGTTCGGTGCGGCGCTCGGCACCGCCATCGCCACCATCGCCGCCGTCACCGGGGCCCGGGAACGGGCACTCGGCGCCATCGCCACGGACTCCCTCGGCAACCGGCTCCTCTGGACCCCCGACCCCGAACGGGCCATGGCGCTCGCCGAGCCGCTGGTCGCCGCGATCGGCCTGGATCTGCCGAAGCCGCGCTTCGTGCGCGTCGGCCGCACGCCCGCCGTGCGCCGGGCGTCGTGCTGCCTCATCTACGAAGTCGGCAACCCGAAGTGCGTGAGCTGCCCGCGTCAGACACCGGCCGAGCGCGAAGCACGTCTGCGCGCCGCGCTCGGCTGAGCTGCTCAGTCGAGGACGGCGAGCTCCAGCTCCCGCAGCCGCTCCGGGTCGGCGATGACCTCGATGCCCGCGATCCGGTCGCCGTCCACGCGGAACGCCAGGACGACCGCCAGCCGCCCTTCGCGCACCATGAGCAGGCCGGGCGTGCCGTCGACCAGGGCCAGTTCGCTGGCGCGGGCCCGTTCGGAGGCCAGCACCGCACCCTTCCGCACGCTCTCGACGCCGCGAAGCACGATCGGCGCCGGGCTCGGCCCGACGAAGCGGTCGGCGTGCAGCACCACGTCCGGGTCGAGCAGGGCGAGCAGCGCTTCGAAGTCCCCGCCGCGCGACGCGGCCAGGAACGCTTCGACGACTTTCCGCCGCCGGGGCAGATCGGCGTCCGCGGCGGCGCCGCCCTTGACCCGGCGCCGGGCACGGCTCGCGAGCTGCCGGGTGGCGGCCGGGGTCTTGTCGATCATCGGCGCGATGTCGTCGAACGGCACGGCGAACATGTCGTGCAGCACGAACGCGACCCGCTCGGCCGGCCCCAGCGAGTCGAGCACCACCAGCAGCGCCAGCCCGACCGAGTCGGCCAGCTCCGCCTCCTGCGCGGGGTCCCGGCGATCCTCACCCGGCTCGGGCTGCGCTTCGAGGGGCTCCTCACGCTGGTTGCGGCGCGTGCGAAGCAGCGAAAGGCACACTCGCGCGACAACGGTCGTCAGCCACGCTCCGACGTTCTCGACGTCGGCGGTGTCGGCGCGGTCGAACCGCAGCCACGCCTCCTGGAGGGCGTCGTCCGCCTCGCTCGCGGACCCGAGCATCCGGTACGCGACCGCGCGCAGCCGCGGCCGCTCCTGTTCGAACTGCCCGGTCCGCGTGTCCACCGTGTCCCGTTCCTCTCCGTGCCTGGGTTCGTGCAGTAGACCCCGCGGCGGCCGGCGATGTGACTCGAACCCGCCAACCCGCGAGTGATCTCGGTCATCCCGGCGCGGCGGCCACGGCGCGGTGCAGGGCTTCGGCCAGCAACGCCGCCGGCTCGGCGAGCGGGCCCGGCAGCCGCGCACACTCACCACCCGCACCCCTCGGTCACCCCGGCGCGACAGCCACGACCCGGTGGAGAGCTTCCGCCAGCAACGCCGCCGGCTCGGCGAGCGGCCCCGGCAGCCGCGCCAGGACCACGCGACGGCGTTCCGACGGCCCGCCGCGGACGCTCACCACCCGCACACCGGGTGGCACGGCGTCGGCGAGCGACGCCGGCAGCGTCGTCAACCCGCACCCGGCGGCGACCAGGCTCAGCTTCGCGAGCCAGTCGCGAGCGGTGTGGGCGATCTCGGGCCGCTCGTCCAGCCCCGGCCAGACACCCATCAGGTTGTCCTCCCCCGCCGACGGCCCGGCGATCCACCGCTGGCCCCTCAGCTCGGCGACGTCGACCGCGTCGGCCCCGGCCAGCGGGTGCCCGGCGGGCACCGCGAGACAGAGGCTGCGCTCGGCCAGCGTCCGCAGCCGCAGCGCCGGCGTCTCGGCGTCCGGCGGCCGGAACGGCGGGACCGAGCCGAGCACGGCCAGGTCGACCGTGCCCGCCCGCAGCGCCCGGACGAGGACCGGCGTCGTGCCCTCCCGCGTGACGACGGTGATCGCGGGATGCGTGCGCCGCAGCTCGGCGACGGCGCGGGGCACCAGCACGGCGCCGGCGCTCGGGTACCAGCCCAGCCGCACCGTCCCGGCGTCGGCGGGCAGCCCGGCGAGCTCGCGCCCGGCGGCGTCGATCTCGTCGAGCACCGCGATCGCCCGCCTCAGCACGACGTTCCCGGCCGCGGTGAGCCGCACCCCGTCCGGCCGCCGCTCGAGCACCCGCGTCCGCGCCACCCGCTCGAGCGAGGCGATCTGCCGCGACACCGCGGACTGCGTGTAGCCCAGTGCCGCCGCGGCCGCCGTGAGCGTGCCGCGCTCGGCCACCTCGCGGAACACGCGCAGGGCCACGAGGGAGACGTCACCGAAGTCCATGACGTTCACGCATACCAGGCGTGCCGCATTCTCGCTGGGCGCATGGCCGGGGTCGGCCTAGCGTGAAGGCATGACACGCACCGCTGTGGTGACCGGGGCCAACCAGGGCCTCGGCTTCGCCCTCGCCCAAGGCCTCGCCACGCGCCTGGCCGCCGAAGACCTCGTCCTGCTCACCGGCCGCGACGCCGGGCGGGTGGCGGCCGCCGCCGAGCGCGTCGCCGCCGACCCGGCCACCCGCGGCCGCGTCGAAGGCCGCGTGCTCGACGTCTCCGACGCCGCCGCCGTCCGGCAGTTCGCCGACGACCTCGGCCCGGTGGACATCGTGCTCTCCAACGCGATCGGCCCGCTCGAGCCCGGCCGTTCGCAGGTCGAGCAGGCCGACGTCTTCCTCGACGTCGCGAACGGCGGCACCCACGCGGTGCTCCGGTCGTTCGGCCCGCACCTGAAGCCGGGCGGACGGCTGGTCGTCGTCGCCAGCTCGCTGGGGACGCTCGGCCACCTGCCCGAGGCACTGCGCCCGCGGTTCGATGGCGTCCCGCTCGACGACGTCGAGCAGGCTGTCGCCGACTGGCGCTCGGCGATCCACGACGGCACCGCCGCCGACCGGGGCTGGCCGGAGTGGATCAACGTGCCGTCCAAGGTGGCGCAGGTCGCCGCCGTGCGCGCGGTGGCGGCCGAGCGCCGGGACCGGGACCTCGCCGACGGCACGCTGGTCGCCGCCGTCTGCCCCGGCCTGGTCGACACCCGGGCGTCGCGTCCCTGGTTCACCGACTTCAGCCACGCCCAGTCGCCGGAGCGCGCCGCGAAGGCGGTGCTGGACCTGGTCTTCGCGGACCTCGACCCGGCGACCTACGGCGAGCTGGTCCGGTTCGGCCGGGTCGTGCCGTGGTCCAGTGGCAGCCCGACCCGCCACGAGGCGCTGATCAACTAGCTGCGGTTTCCGGGGAGTCGAGGCTGCGGCTTTCGCTCGTGACGGCCTCGCTCGTGACGACCTCGCTTGTGACGGCTCAGAGCACGCAGAACTCGTTGCCCTCCGGATCGGCCATCAGGATGTGGTCCGGGCGGCCGTCGAGCTCGTACTCGCGCAGCACCGCCGCGCCCGCCGCGGTGAGCCGGGCGACCGCTTCGACCACCCGCTCCCAGCGTGTCTCCCACGGGACCTCGCGGCCGCCGCCGGCCTGGACGTCCAGGTGGAGGCGGTTCTTCACGACCTTGTCCTCGGGCACCTTGAGAAAGCTCAGGTTCGGCAGCACGCCCTCCGGATCGCTGAGGTAGGCGCCGTCGTCCCATTCCGACTCGGGCACGCCGTGCTGCGTGAACCAGGTTTCCCAGCTGGCGAAGCCCGCGGGCGGCGGCCGCTCGATGTAGCCGAGGGCCACCGCCCAGAACCTTGCCAGCGCGCGAGGACCCGCGCAGTCGATCGTCAGGCTCCAGCGCACTGTCACGGACGAAGCGTAGCCGCGAGAAGCGCCACTGCGCCCTTCGCGACGGCGATTCCTCGGGCCGCGACGTGGTTCTCGTTCAGCGCTGCCGCGGGGTCGGAGACCATGACGCTGGTGACCAGCGACCGGCCGTCCGCGGTGCGGGCCAGGTAGTTCAAGGTCAGCACACCGGGTTCACTGCCGCCCTTGAACCAGACCTGCGGGTACTTCGCCGGGTCCAGCTTCAGCCCGCCGTCGTTGATGGACAGCGCGTGCGCGATCTCCGGCTGGTTCTCCTTCGCCAGCCCGGAAAAGGCCCGGCAGATGTCGTCCGGCGAACCGAACCACTCGATGTCGTCGATCTTCTCCGGCGCCTGCCAGCCGGCGAGCCCGGTGAGCGGGAGCCGTTCGAGCCCGGCGACCGCCGCGGGACGCGCCCAGCGGGGCAGGGCCAGGTAGGCGTCCGCGCGGGCCGGGTACTGCGTGGCCTTGAGCTGGAACATCGCCTTGGTCGTCAGGAACGGGATGCTCGCCGACGGCCGCTGGTTGCCGAACGCGGTGAGCTGCCGCTGCACGGCGTCGCGCCCGAGCCGGTGGATCAGGTGGTCGGTCGCCGTGTTGTCGCTGATCGAGATCATCTTGTCGGCGTAGGTGGACAACGGGAGCCGGGTGCCGGCCGGCTGGTTCTGCAGGTCGCCGGAGGGCAGGCTCTTCCAGTCGTCGCGGATCGCCAGCTGCTCGGTCCAGGACGCCTTGTGCTCGGCGACCGCCTTGCCGAGCGCGCCCAGCACGTAGAGCTTGAACGCCGAGCCCAGCGGCCGCTGCACGTCTTCGCGCACGCCGTGCACGACACGGCAGCGCCCGTCGGGCAGGATCTCCGACGCGCCGAACGACACGCGGGCGCCGAGGGCCGCGAGCTGCGTGTCGAGCTCCGGCCACGACGTGGGCACCGGGTCGTCGGGGGACGCCTTGATCCCGTCGAGCAGCCCGGCCTGGTCCACGTGCACGTCCAGCAGGTAGTCGTCGGCCGGGCCGTGCACCGCCGCCTCGACGTGGTCCGGCGCCTCGGTGACGACCCGCTTCAGCTGGAGCGGCCCGAGGTTCGTGAGCGCGGCGTTGACGCCCGGCGTGCCGCCCACCGCGGTCAGCAGGACCGCGGCGACGTGCTCGCGCACCTCGGCATCGGACACCGGCACCCGCCCGGTCGCGTCGACCACCCACTCGAGCTGTTGTGTCGCCGTGGGCACTTCGGCGGCCTCCGCGGCCGGCGCCACCAGTGGCGCCAGGACCGCGAGCACGCCCGCCATCGCCGTTCTCATCGTTCCCCCTGTGCGTGTTCCCATGGTTCCCCCTTGGATCGCCCTACTACTGTTCGGACGGCTTGATCCAGAGCCCGGCCACCTGCCCGTTTTCGCGGTAGGTCACCAGGACGGTCCGCTCCCCGGCCTCGAAGGCCAGCGGCATGTGGACGACGGTGTACTCGTCCGTGGACCGCGCGTACCCCGCTCCCATCCGCTCGTACCGGCCGACCGATCCGGCCACCTGGCTCCAGGCCAGCCGCAGCTCGTCCTCGCCGACCGCTTGGCTCATGCGGTCGTCGAAGGTCCGGCGCACCTCGGGCCAGTTGCAGCCGACGAGCTCCGCCACGAGCTCCTCGGCGCGCTGGACCGCGTCGGGCAGCTTCAGCTCCGCCATGGACTCCCCCGTCGCCGGATCGACCGGCCGGCCGAACCGCTGGAAAGCGGCCTGCCGGCTGGTACCCAGCAGGTCGCCGATCTCCTGCCAGGTGTGCCCGGCCTCCCTGGCCGTTTCCACGGTTTCCCGCAGCTTCGCCTCGGCATCGCGCACTTTCCGCAACGCCTCGCCGACTTCGGTCAGCGGTCCGTGTTTCGGCACGCTGTCAACAATGTATTGACGACTCGGGAATGTCAAGTCCATCTTGACGCTGTCCCGTTGTCGCCGGGCGGCACTCCGGCAGGTGGCGTCGCAGTACTGGCGGTTTCGCCCTGCTCCGCGGCGAGGTGGCAGCGGCTTGCCACACGCGGCACATTTCATACCTTCGAGTGTACCGCACGGAATTCCATTGCGTGCTACGCTCGGCAGCACGAAATGACCTCGCCCACCCTCCGGGAGGCGTGGCCACCCGGAGGGGAGGACGGTTACGGTGAGAACCGATGAGTGAACGCAGCTGGGGCTTCCGCACCCGCGCACTGCACGCGGGCGGCACCCCCGACCCGGCCACCGGCGCGCGGGCCGTGCCGATCTACCAGACCACGAGCTTCGTCTTCGAAGACGCGGCCGACGCGGCGAACCTGTTCGCCCTGCAGAAGTACGGCAACATCTACAGCCGGATCGGCAACCCGACCGTGGCCGCGTTCGAGGAGCGGATCGCCAGCCTCGAAGGCGCCATCGGCGGGGTCGCCACGGCGAGCGGGCAGGCCGCGGAGTTCCTCACCTTCAGCGCGCTCGCGGAGGCGGGCGACCACATCGTCTCGGCGAGCGGGCTCTACGGCGGCACGGTCACCCAGCTCACCGGCACGCTGCGGCGGTTCGGCGTGGAGACCACGTTCGTCAGCGGCGGCATCGACGACTACGCGGCGGCGGTGACCGACCGGACCCGCCTGATCTACACGGAGGTCATCGGCAACCCGGGTGGTGGCATCGCCGACATCGCGGCGCTGGCGGACCTGGCGCACGCCCACGACATCCCGCTGGTGGTCGACGCGACGCTGGCGACGCCTTACCTGTGCCGGCCCATCGAACACGGCGCCGACATCGTGCTGCATTCGGCGACGAAGTTCCTCGGCGGCCACGGGACGACGCTCGGCGGGATCGTCGTCGAGTCCGGGAAGTTCGACTGGGGCAACGGGAAGTTCCCGCGGATGACCGAAATCGTCGAAAGCTACGGCGGCCTGCGGTACTGGGAGAACTTCGGCGAGTACGCGTTCTGCACGCGGCTGCGCTCCGAACAGCTGCGGGACATCGGCGCGGTCCTCTCGCCCCACTCGGCTTTCCTGCTGCTGCAAGGGGTCGAGACGCTCCCGCAACGGATGGACGCGCACGTGGCGAACGCGCGCGCGGTCGCCGAGTACCTCGACGCCGATCCGCGCGTCGCGTGGGTGTCGTACGCCGGCCTGCCTTCGCACCCGCACCACGACCTGGCGGCGAAGTACCTGCCCGCCGGACCGGGTGCGGTGTTCTCGTTCGGCATCGACGGCGGCCGGGCCGCGGGCGAGAAGTTCGTCGAATCGGTGGAGCTGCTGTCACACCTGGCGAACGTCGGCGACGCGCGGACGCTCGTGATCCACCCGGGCTCGACCACGCACGCGCAGCTGTCGGAGGAGCAGCTGGCCGCGGCGGGGGTCGGCCCCGACCTGATCCGGCTGTCGATCGGCTTGGAAGACGTCGAGGACATCCTCTGGGACCTCGACCAGGCGCTCGGGAAGGCGGTGGCCGGATGACGTACGCGGTCGGAGCCGTCGAACGACGCGCGATCCTGAACCGGGCGAAGTCCGTGACGCTGGTGGGCGCCTCGGCCAACCCGGCGCGGCCGAGCTACTTCGTCGCGACCTACCTGCTGTCGTCGACGCGCTACGAAGTCAACTTCGTCAACCCGCGCTTGGACACGCTGTTCGGGAAGCCGGTGTACGCCTCGCTCAAGGATGTACCGGGTGAACCGGACCTCGTCAGCGTGTTCCGGAAGCACGACGACCTGCCTCAGGTGGCCGAAGAGGTGATCGACGCCGGCGCCCGGACGCTGTGGCTGCAACTCGGGCTGTGGCACGAGCCGGTGGCGGACCGGGCGCGGGAAGCGGGGCTGGAGGTGGTGATGAACCGGTGCGTGAAGATCGAGCACGCGCGGTTCGCCGGCGGGCTGCACCTGGCCGGGTTCAACACCGGCGTGATCAGCTCGAGGAGGCAGTCGGCGCCCTAGGGAAGAGAGCACCGGTTGGCGCTGTTGGCCGGGGTATGACCGAGAAACTGGGCATCACTTTTTCCGGCGGACCGACGGCGCTGCTGGAGCTGGGCGGCGTGCGGCTGCTGACGGATCCGACGTTCGACGCGCCCGGCGACCATCCGATCGGCGCGCGGACGCTGGTCAAGACCGAGGACTCGGTCCTGACCGAGGAGGCGGTCGGCGTGGTGGACGCGGTGCTGCTTTCGCACGACCAGCACCCCGACAACCTCGACGACCGGGGCCGCGAGTACCTGAAGACGGTGCCGCTGACGCTGATCACGCCCAGCGGGGCGGAGCGGCTGGGCGGAACCGCGCGGGGGCTGGCGCCCTGGGCGGAAACGCGGGTCGGACCGCTGACGGTGACCGCGGTCCCGGCACTGCACGGCCCGGAGGGCGCCGAGCAGTTCACCGGCGACGTCACGGGCTTCGTGCTCAGCGGCGACGGCGTGCCGACGGTGTACGTCAGCGGCGACAACGCGTCGGTCGGCTTGGTGCGCGAGATCGCCGCCCGGTTCGAGATCGACGTCGCGGTGCTGTTCGCGGGAGCGGCCCGAACGGTGTTCTTCGACGGCGCGCCGATCACGCTGACCAGCGCGAACGCGGTCGAGGCGGCGAAGGTGCTCGGGTCGGCGAAGATCGTCCCGCTGCACTTCCGCGGGTGGAAGCACTTCAGCGAGGGTCCGGACGACCTGCGCAAGGAGTTCGAGGCCGCCGCCCTGACCGACCGGCTGGTGCTGCTGGAGCCGGGCGAGCACGCGGAGGTCTGACGGCCTTCAGCAGCAAGGAGGCGGCGGCCGAACACCGCAGCGCGCGGCGCCCGAAATGCGCCGCGCGCGAACTGCCTTCGGCGGCCTGAGCACCCGGTCCGCGAGCCGCCGGAAGGCGGTGGGCGCGAGCCGTCGCGCCCACCACGGCAACCCCGGCCGCGCCACCCCCGAACCGCCGGAAGGTGGGAGCGCGCGGCACCCGAAACACCGCCCGTGAGAGGCTGGCAGCATGGCCAAGCCGACCCCGCTGCAGTTCCGGAACATCCTCGTCGCCGTCCTGGCGGCGGCCGGGTTCGTCTGGAGCATTGTCGCCGGGCTTCAGTGGTGGGTCAGTGCCATCATCGGGTGCGCCTGCGTCCTGTCGCTGGCCTCCGCCTACCTCAACCGGCCCGACGCCGGCTGACCCCTCACCTCAGCGCGTTTGGGAGAACCGGGCTTTGAGGTTCGTGCGGCCCGCCTCGGTGAGCCGGCCGAACAGGCGCAGCCTGGCCAGTCCGCCGTCCGGGTGGATGTCCAGGCGGACCTCCGTCACCTCGGGTGCGTCCTTCAGCGCGAAGCGGTGACGGGTGTCCGGCTGCAGGCGCGTCTTCGGCAGCAGGTCGACCCATTCGCCGTACGTGTCACGGCCGCGCACCGATGCCCAGCCCGGCGCGTTGCCCTTGAGGTTGCTCGTGTCCAGCTCGGCGAACCGGACGATCCCGGCGCCGGCCAGCCGCACCGTCACCCAGTCGTTGCCGTCGTCGCGGCGGCGGGCCGTCTCCCAGCCCTCCGCCTGGTGTGCCGCCAGCCCCGGCGAGAGCATGTTGTTCGGCGACGAATAGAACTTGTTGCTGCAGCCCGTCACCAGCGCGCCGTTCTCCAGGGCCGCCAGGTCGAGCGCGTCGACGTCGAGCAGGTCCGGGTCCGGGATCGGGGCGCCGTGCACCCGCAGGCGGGCCACTCCGCCGTCCGGGTGCTGGGTCAACCGGACGTGCGTGTACCGGCGCGAACCGTTGACCGCGTAGAAGTTCTCCGTGTGCCCCGCCGCCGGGGCGCGGTCGACCAGGACGTCCCAGTCCGCTTCCGCCACCTCCGCCGCCGACGGGTAACCCGGCACCGACGCCGCCTCCACCGAGACGAACGGCGGGTAGTTGCCCTTGAAGAACGCCGTGTCGACGATGACGCCGGTGACCGTGCCGGCGAGGCCGAGCCGGACGATCGCCTGGTCGTCACCCGGCTCGCGGTGGCGGCGGGTCTCCCAGCCGTCGTAGACCTGGCCCTTGGGCCCGAACGTCTCGGCGCGGTGGGCCGGGACCCACGGGTTGACCAGGTTCTCCTTCTCGGCGAACAGCTCGTCGGTCGCCCACATCACGGTCCCGCCGAAGCGGCGCGACGCGAGGTCGGGCAGTTCTGTCCACTCAGGACGGTCAGTCAAGGCAGCCTCCAGTTCAGCAGTCGTCCCGGGTCAGCAGCTCGCCGTGCGGCGCTTCGCCGGTGATTTCGGTGCCCCGCAACCACGTCGAACGCACGACGCCGGCCAGCGGGCGGCGATCGTAGGCGCTGACCGGGTTGCGGTGCTTCAGTTTCGCGACGTCCACCACGAACGCCTCGTCCGGCGCGAACACGCAGAAGTCGGCGTCGTACCCCGCCGCCAAGTGCCCCTTGCGGCGCATCCCGGCCTGCGCGGCCGGGCGCTGCGCCATCCAGCGGACGACGTCGGTGAGCGCGAACCCGCGTTGCCGCGCCTGCGTCCAGATCGCCGGCAAACCCAGCTGCAGGCTCGAAATCCCGCCCCAGGCCAGCCCGAAGTCGCCGCTGTCGAACCGTTTCAGCTCCGGCGTGCACGGCGAGTGGTCGCTGACGATGGTGTCGATCACCCCGTCGGCGAGCCCCTGCCACAGCAGCTCGCGGTTGGCCGCCTCCCGGATCGGCGGGCAGCACTTGAACTGCGTCGCGCCGTCGCGGATCTCCTCGGCGACGAAGCTGAGGTAGTGCGGGCAGGTCTCGGCGGTCAGCGCCACGCCGTCGCGGCGCGCGGCCGCGACCAGCGGCAGCGCTTCGGCCGAGGACAGGTGCAGGATGTGCGCCCGCGCGTCGTGGCGGCGGGCCGCCTCGATCACGTGCGTGATCGCGAGGTTCTCCGCCGCGCGCGGCCGGGACTGCAGGAAGTCGACATAGCGACCGCCGTGCGGCTCCGGCGCCGAACCGATCTCGTGCGCGTCTTCCGCGTGGACGATCATCAGCGCGTCGAAAGAACTCAGCTCCCGCAACGCTTCGTCCAACCCGGCCGGGTCGAGCGGCGGGAACTCGTCGACGCCCGAGTGCAGCAGGAAGCACTTGAAGCCGAACACGCCGGCTTCGTGCAGGCCACGAAGATCCGTGACGTTGCCCGGGATGGCGCCGCCCCAGAACCCGACGTCGACGTGCACCCGGCCGGTCGCCGCCTTGCGCTTGACCTCCAGCGCCGCGACGTCGACGGTCGGCGGCAGGCTGTTGAGCGGCATGTCCACGATCGTGGTCACCCCGCCAGCGGCCGCCGCGCGGGTCGCCGTCTCGAAGCCCTCCCACTCGGCGCGGCCGGGATCGTTGACGTGGACGTGCGTGTCGACGAGTCCCGGCAGCAGCACGACGTCGTCGCCGAGTTCGACGACGCGGTCGCCGGACAGCGAAGCGCCGCCGGGTTCGACCGCGACGATCCGTCCGCCGTCGACGCCGAGGGTCGCCGGCACCTCGCCCTCGGCCGTCACGGCCCGGGCTGCGCGCACCACAAGATCCATCCGAAAGCCCTTCGCCGGGAGGATGAGCACCATCGATTCCACAGAACGGAAAGACGGTTTCGCACAACGACAGTAACCACGGCGCGCGCCACTCGTCAACGACGGACGCGGCGCGTTACGGTCGACCCGTGCGGCTTGAAGCGGAGTTCACCAGCGAACCGTTCCACGGCGAGGGTTCGCCACCCGAGCACGCCGTCGCCGCGCGCGACGCCGCCGTGGAAGCGGGACTGGAGACCGACTTCGGGCCGCTCGGCACCCTCGCAAGGGGCGAGGCGAAGGCGCTGTACGACGCGCTCCCGGCGATCGCGCAGGCCGCGCTGGAAGGCGGCGCCACCCGCGTGACGCTGCAGCTGCGCCGGGCCGACGACGACCGGGGCGCGCCCGCCGTCGAGCTGAACGACGCGCTGGCCCGGCTGATCGCGGACGTCGAACGCGAACTGGGCGCCAAGCTGGGCGAACTGGACCGCCCCGGCAAGCAGCGCGCGGTCCGGCTGCTGCGTGAACGCGGCGCCTTCGGCCTGCGGAAATCGGTCTCCTCGGTGGCCGACGCGCTGGGGGTCACCCGGTTCACGGTCTACAACTACCTCAACCGCGAAGCCGACTGACCAGCACTTTCAACAAAATGTTGACGGAACTCCGGGGTCGACGTACGGTCAGGCCGTGCTGCTCACCGAGTTCAACACCGCCGACGACGTCCGCCCGCTGCTGACGGCCTGCCTCGCCGTCCCCCGCTGGGTGGACGCGATCCTCGACGGCCGGCCGTACGCCGACCTGGACGCGCTGAAGGCCGCCGCCGACCTGCCGTTGCGCGACGACGAGATCCACCAGGCCATGGCCGCGCACCCCCGGATCGGGGAAAAGCCGGCGGACGGCTGGGCGCGCTCGGAACAGTCCGGTGTGGACAATGCCGATGCCTTCGCCGCCGCGAACGCCGAGTACGAGGCCAAGTTCGGGCACGTCTACCTCGTCTGCGCCAGCGGCCGAAGCGGCGACGAGCTGCTGAAGATCCTGCGAAGCAGGCTGGACAACGACCCCGCGACCGAACTGGCCGTCGCCGGGCGTGAACTGCTGAAGATCGCCGAACTCCGACTCGCGAAAGCGGTGACCGCGTGAGCCTCGTGACCACCCACGTCCTCGACACGGCGACCGGGCGCCCCGCGCCGGGGATCGCCGTGCGGTTCGAGACGCAAGCCGGCGAAAAGATCGCCGAAGGGCGCACCGACGACGACGGCCGCATCCGCGACCTCGGCCCCGAAACCCTGGCCCCCGGCGGCTACCGGCTGGTCTTCGACACCGGCGCCTACCTGGGCCCGGACGCCTTCTTCCCGGAGGTGGCCCTCACCTTCCGGATTTCCGACGGCACCGCGCACCACCACGTGCCGCTCCTGCTCAGCCCGTTCGCCTATTCGACCTACCGAGGGAGCTGAACCGTGGCCATCACCCTGGGCCCCAACCAGTACGGCAAGGCGGAGGTCCGCCTGGTGACGGTGCGCCGCGACGGCCCCGTCCACCACCTCAAGGACCTCACCGTGTCGACGTCGCTGCGCGGCGAGCTCGCCGCGACGCACCTCACCGGCGACAACGCCGGCGTGCTCGCGACCGACACGCAGAAGAACACCGTGTACGCCTTCGCGAAGGAGGCGCCGGTCGGCGAGATCGAGGACTTCGGCCTGCGCCTGGCGCGGCACTTCACCGGCACGCAGGGGAACATCACCGGCGCGCGGGTCAAGATCGACGAGCACGGCTGGGACCGCATCGCGGTCGGCGGCGAGCCGCACGACCACGCGTTCAGCCGCTCCGGCGACGAGCGCCGCACGACCGCGGTAACGATCCGGGACGGCCGCGCGTGGGTCGTCTCCGGCATCGACGGCCTGACGCTGCTCAAGTCGACCGGTTCGGAGTTCCACGGCTACCCGCGCGACCAGTACACGACGCTCCCCGAGACCGACGACCGCATCCTGGCGACGGCCGTGACGGCGCGCTGGCGCTACCAGGGCGAGGACGTCGACTGGGCCGAGAGCCACCGCGAGGTCCGGCGCCTGATGCTGGAGACGTTCGCGACGAAGCACAGCCTTTCCCTGCAGCAGACGCTCTACGCGATGGGCGAGTCGGTACTGGAAGCCCGCGAAGAGGTCGCCGAGGTCCGGCTGTCGCTGCCGAACAAGCACCACTTCCTGGTGGACCTGAGCCCCTTCGGGCTGAAGAACGACAACGAGGTGTTCTACGCCGCGGACCGGCCGTACGGGTTGATCGAGGGAACGATCCTGCGCGACGACGCCGAGGACCCGGGCCCGGCCTGGGACCTCCACTGACCGTAGCTTTCACGTGAAAGCTACGGGCGTAGCTTTCACGTGAAAGCGACCTTGATAGATCGCTCTATCATGGGGGTGTGGCAGGGACCAAGGAACGCATCATGGCCGCCGGCGCGGAGCTCTTCCGGCGCAACGGCTACACCGGCACCGGGCTGAAGCAGATCGTCACCGAGGCGAGCGCCCCCTTCGGGTCGCTCTACCACTTCTTCCCCGGCGGCAAGGAACAGCTCGGCGAGGAGGTCATCCGCGCCTCCGGGCTCGCCTACATCCAGCTCTTCGACCTCTTCATCGCGCCCGCCCCGGACCTGATCAGCGGCATCGAAGCCTTCTTCGCCGCCGGGATCGCCACCCTCGAAGCCACCGACTACGTCGAAGGCTGCCCGATCGCCACCGTCGCCCTCGAGGTCGCCTCCACCAACGAGCCGCTGCGGAAAGCCACCGCCGACGTCTTCACCGCGTGGATCGACGCCGGCACCGAGAAGTTCGGCAAGTTCGGGATCAGCGAAGCAGCCGCGCGGACCCTCACCATCACCGCCGTCAACAACCTCGAAGGCGCCTTCGTGCTCTGCCGCTCGCTGCGGGACACCGAGGCCATGGCCGTCGCGGGGGCCGCGACCGTCGACGTCGCCCGGCGACTGCTGCAAGAACGCACACAACTTTAGTCGGGAATCCAACACAAATCATCAAGATGGCGCTTGACCGCGCAGCAGTGGACACGGAAGCTGCAATTTCTCCTCCCCCACCGCTGTCGGTTGGAGCTGCCCATGCGCCGAGTCCTCGCTGTCCTCGCCACCGCCGTCGCCGCGATCGGGCTGGCGAGCCCGCCCGCGCACGCCCTCGAAAACGGGCTCGCGAGAACACCGCCGATGGGCTGGAACACCTGGAACACCTTCGAGTGCAACATCAACGAAACGCTCGTCAAGCAGACCACCGACCTCATGGTCAGCTCCGGGATGCGCGACCGCGGCTACACCTACGTCAACCTCGACGACTGCTGGATGACCCGCAGCCGCGACGGCAACGGCAACCTCGTCGCCGACTCCGCGAAGTTCCCCAGCGGCCTCAAGGCCCTCGGCGACTACATCCACGCGCGCGGCATGAAGTTCGGCATCTACGAGAGCGCCGGCTCCGAAACTTGCCAGCACTACCCCGGCAGCCTCGGCCACGAGCAGACCGACGCAAACAGCTTCGCGAGCTGGGGTGTCGACTACCTCAAGTACGACAACTGCGGCAGCCCGGCCGGTGAGAACCAGCAGGACTACGTCCGCCGCTACTCCGCGATGCGTGACGCGCTCAAGGCGACCGGCCGCCCGATCGCCTACAGCATCTGCGAATGGGGCAACTTTTCACCCTCGACCTGGGCGCCGGACGTCGGCAACCTGTGGCGCACCACCGGGGACATCACCAACAACTGGGGCAGCATCGACTCGATCTACCGCCAGAACGTCGGCCTCGCGTCCGCCGCGAAACCCGGTGCCTGGAACGACCCCGACATGCTCGAGGTCGGCGACGGCATGGACTTCCAGGAGGACCGCGCCCACTTCACGCTCTGGGCCGCGATGGCCGCGCCGCTGATCGCGGGCGCCGACCTGCGCAGCGCCAGCATCGCCACCTTCTCGACCTACCTCAACGCCGACGTCATCGCGATCGACCAGGACCCGCTCGGCAAGCAGGCGACGCGGATCTCCTCCAGCGGTGGCCTCGACGTCCTGAAGAAGCCGCTCCAGAACGGAGACGTCGCCTTCGTGCTGTTCAACGAGAACAGCACCACGAAGACCGTCTCGACGACCACGGCCGCGGCCGGGCTGCCCGCCGCGTCCAGCTACCGGCTGACCAACCTGTGGTCGAAGGAGCAGACCACCACCACCGGCGCGATCAGCGCGAACGTCCCTTCGCACGGCACCGTCATCTACCGCGTCACGGCCAACGCGAGCGGCAGCAACCCGGCGAAAGCGCTGCAGGGCGCGTCGTCCTCCCGCTGCATCGACATCAACGGCAACGTCACCACACCCGGCACGAAGGTCGACATCTGGGACTGCGACGGCGGGTCCAACCAGTCCTGGACGTTCACCGGCGCCGGTGAGCTGAAGGCGTCGAACGGCCTCTGCCTCGACGCCGACGAGGGCGGCACCACCGCCGGGACCAAGCTCATCGCCTGGACCTGTCACGGCGGCGCGAACCAGAAGTTCAAGCTCAACCCGGACGGCTCGATCACCGGCACCCAGACCGGCCTGTGCGTCGACGTCACCGGCGGCGACAAGCCCGCCGGCAACGTCAACGGCACTCAGCTCGAACTCTGGGGCTGCAACGACGACGCCAACCAGAACTGGGCCCTCAAGTAGCGGTCAGGTGCTCCGGCCGCACCGGGACGCGGTTCAGCGCGAGCCCGGTCGCGGCGCGGATCGCAGCCACGATCGCCGGGGTCGACGAGATCGTCGGCGGCTCCCCCACCCCACGCAGGCCGTACGGCGCGTGCGGATCCGGGCGCTCCAGGACGTCGATGCTCATCGGCGGCATGTCCAGGACCGTCGGGATGAGGTAGTCGGTGAAGGAGGGGTTCCGGATCTTCCCGCCGGAGGTCTGGATCTCCTCCATCACCGCGAGCCCGAGCCCCTGCGCCGACCCGCCCTGGATCTGCCCCAGCACGGCCTGCGGGTTCAGGGCCTTGCCGACGTCCTGGGCGCAGTCCAGCGAAACGACCTTGACCAGGCCCAGCTCGGTGTCGACGTCGACGACCGCCCGGTGCGCGGCGAACGCGTACTGGACGTGCGCGGTCCCCTGCCCGGTCTCCGGATCCAACCCAGTGGTCGGCCGGTGCCGCCACTCGATCGTTTCGTCGTAGACGTCGTCGCCGAGGACGTCCACCAGGTCGGCGAGCACCTGGCCGTCGGCGGCGACGAGCTTGCCGCCGACCACGCGTACCCGCTGGTCGAAGCGGGAAAGCAGCCGCGCCCGCACCGCCACGCACGCGGCCTGGACCGCGCCACCGGTGACGTAGGTCTGCCGCGACGCCGACGTCGAGCCGCCGTTGCCGATCGAGGTGTCCATCGGCAGGATCGTCACCTGGTCGACGCCCAGCTCGGTCCGGACGATCTGCTGCATGATCGTCACCAGCCCCTGGCCGACCTCGCAGGCCGCGGTGTGCACCGTCGCGGCCGGCTCGCCGCCGACCAGCTGCAGGCGCACCCGGGCCGTCGAGTAGTCGTCGAAGCCTTCGGAGAAGCAGACGTTCTTGATCCCGACGGCGTACCCGACCCCGCGCACGACCCCTTCGCCGTGCGTCGTGTTGGAGACACCACCGGGCATGTGCCGCAGGTCGAACGGCCGCTCCGGCGGCATCGGCTTGTCGCGCACCAAGCCCAGCAACTCGGCGACGGGCGCGGCGGAGTCCACGACCTGGCCGGTCGGCATGAGATCGCCTTCGCTCATCGCGTTGCGGACGCGGATCTCGACGGGATCCAGGCCGCAGGCGAGCGCGAGCTTGTCCATCTGCGACTCGTAGCCGAACGCCGCCTGCACCGCGCCGAAGCCGCGCATGGCGCCGCACGGCGGGTTGTTCGTGTACACGCCCCAGCAGTCGACCGACGCACTGTCCACTTTGTATGGTCCGACGCCGAGCGTGGCGGCGTTCGCGACCACCGCGCCGGTCGAGGACGCGTACGCGCCGCCGTCGAGGTACAGCCGCGTGCGCACGTAGACCAGGCGGCCGTCGGACGTGGCACCGTGCTCGTAGTACATCTTCGCCGGGTGGCGGTGCACGTGGCCGTAGAAGGACTCTTCGCGGTTGTAGACCATCTTCACGGGCTTGCCGGTGTGCAGCGCCAGCAGGCACGCGTGCACCTGCATCGACAGGTCCTCGCGGCCACCGAACGCACCGCCCACGCCGCCCAGCGTCAGCCGCACCTTCTCGACCGGCAGGCCCAGTGCGGCGACGATCTGCTGCTGGTCGACGTGCAGCCACTGCGTCGCGACGTACAGGTCGACACCGCCTTCGGTGTCCGGCACGGCCAGCCCGGACTCCGGGCCGAGGAACGCCTGGTCCTGCATGCCGACCTCGTAGACGCCCGACACGACGACGTCGGCCGAGACGTCCTGAGCGCCGTGGCGGATCTTCACGTGCCGCACGACGTTGCCGCCTTCGTGCAGCGAAGGCCCTTCGCCCGCGACGGCCGCTTCGGAGTCCGTCACCGGCTCCAGCTCTTCGTAGGTGACGGCGATCCGCTTCATGGCGCGGCGCGCGGTCTCCGGGTGGTCGGCGGCGACCAGCGCGACCGGTTCACCCTGGTAACGCACGACGTCCGACGCCAGCACCGGCTGGTCGGAGTGCTCCAGGCCGTAGCGGTTGACGCCCGGCACGTCCTCGTGCGTGAGGACCGCGTAGACACCCGGCACGGTCAGGGCATCGGTGAGGTCGATGCCGGTGATCCGCGCGTACGGGTGCGGGCTGCGCAGGGTTACGCCCCACACCATGTCCTCGTGCCACAGGTCCGAGGAGTAGGCGAACTCGCCGCGGACCTTCACGTTGCCGTCGGGGCGCTGCGGCGACGTGCCGACGCCGTTGACCGTCTGCGTGCCGACGGTGGTGGTGGTCATCTGGCCTCCCTCAACCGAGCGCTCGCCGACGCCAGCTCGCGAGCGATCCCGGACTCGTCCGCTTCACGCAGGACACCGTCCTCGACGACGGCCTTGCCGCCGACGAACAGCCGCCGCACCGGCGGCGGCGTGCCGAGCACCAGCGCCGCCACCGGGTCGGTGATGCCCGCGTAGTTGAGCCCGGTCAGGTCCCAGACGGCGAGGTCGGCGAGCTTGCCGGGTTCGAGCGAGCCGAGGTCGTCGGCGCGGCCCAGGCAGCGCGCGCCGCCCATCGTGCCCATCCACAGGGCTTCGCGCGTGGTCAGCCCGCGCGGGCCGCCGCGCTGGCGGGCCTGCAGCAACGCCTGGTGCAGTTCCTCGGCGAGGCCGCCGGACTCGCTCGACGCGGCCCCGTCGACGCCGAGGCCGACCGCCACACCGGCGTCGAGCAGGTCGCGGACCGGGGCGATGCCGGTGCCGAGCCGGCCGTTGGACGTCGGACAGTGCGCCGCGCCGGTGCCGGTCGCGCCGAACCGGCGGATCGCCTCGGGCGCGAGGTGGACGGTGTGCGCGAGCCAGACGTCGTCGGCGAGCCAGCCCAGCTTGTCGGCGTACTCGGCGGGCGTGCAGCCGACCTCGGCGAGGCACTGCTTCTCCTCGTCGAGGGTCTCGGCGAGGTGGGTGTGCAGCCGGACGCCCTTGCGGCGGGCCAGCTCGGCCGCGCCGGACATCAGCCGCTCGGTGACCGAGAACGGCGAGCACGGGCCCGCGGCGATCTGCAGGTGCGCGCCCGCGGAGTCGTCGTGGAAGCGGTCGATCGCCGCTTCGGTGCCGGTCAGCGCGTCCTCGGTCGACTCGACGAGGTTGTCCGGCGGGAGGCCGCCGTCGGACTCACCGCGGTCCATCGACCCGCGCACGACGTGCAGCCGGACGCCGATCCGCTGCCGGGCCGCGGCCAGCGCCGCGACCTGGTCGCCACCGTCGCGCGGGAAGACGTAGTGGTGGTCGGCGACGGTCGTGCAGCCGGTCAGTGCCAGCCGCGCCAGGCCGGCCGTGGCCGCAGCGTGCGTGACGCCGTCGTCGAGCCGGCCCCAGACCGGGTAGAGCTGCTTGAGCCACTCGAAGAGCGTGTGGTCGGCGGCCAGCCCGCGGGTCGCCCACTGGTAGAGGTGGTGGTGGGTGTTGATCAGGCCGGGCGTGACCAGGCAGCCCGACGCGTCGACCCGCTCGTCGAACTCGCCGGTGTAGACGCCTTCGCCGACTTCGGCGATGCGGTCGTTCTCGACGACGACGTGGCCGTTCGCGTGTTCCTCGCCGGTGACCGTGGCGATCGCCGCGTTCGCGATGAGCGTCTTCACGCGACACCTCCCTTGGCGACGGCGCGCACGGCGTCGAGGATCTTCTCGTAGCCGGTGCAGCGGCAGAGGTTGCCGGCCAGCGCTTCGCGGATCTCCTCGTCGGACGGGTCCGGGACGCGGTTGAGCAGGTCGTGCGCGGCGACGACCAGGCCCGGCGTGCAGAAGCCGCACTGCACCGCGCCCTGGTCCACAAAGGACTGCTGGACCGGGTCGAGGGTGTCGCCGTCGGCCAGGCCCTCGACCGTGCGGACCACGCGGCCCTCGGCCTGCCCGGCCGCGACCAGGCAGGCGCACACCGGGACGTCGTCGAGGTAGACCGTGCAGGAGCCGCATTCGCCCTGCTCACAAGCGTTCTTCGAGCCCGGCAGGCCGAGCCGCTCGCGCAGGACGTAGAGCAGGCTTTCGCCTTCCCAGACGTCGTCCGCCTGCCGCTCGTCGCCGTTGATCCTCACGTTCAGGCGCATGTGCGCTCCCCCGTCCGGTGCTGTTCCCAGGCCCAAGTCAACGTACGGCGCGCGAGTACCCCGAGGGCGTGCTTCCGATACGCGGCACTGCCGCGGACGTCGTCGATCGGCGACGTCGCTTCGGCCACCAGCTCGCCGAAGCGGCGCTTCAACGAGTCCGCCAACGGCTCCGGCGAGCCCCACGGCAGCTCCGCGGCGAGGAACTCTTCGGCTGCGCGGGCGTGGCGCGGGGTCGGCGCGGCGGAGCCGATCGCGGCGCCCACCCGCCCGTCGCGCAGGGCGAGCCCGAACGAGCAGACCGCGATGACCATCGCGTTGCGCGTCCCGACCTTGGCGAACTGCTGCGGCCCGGCGTGCGCCGGCAGGTGGACGGCGGTGATCAGCTCATCCGGCTCGAGGGCGTGGCGCTTCACGCCGACGTAGAACTCCTCCGCCGGCAGGATCCGGCGGCCCCGGACGGACGCGACCTCGATCCGCGCGTCGAGGGCGAGCAGCACCGGGTGGGTGTCGCCGGCCGGGGACGCGGCGCCGAGGTTGCCGCCGACCGTGCCGCGGTTGCGGATCTGCGGCGAGCCGACCGTGCGGGACGCCATGGCCAGCGCCGGGACGGATTCACCCAGTTCAGCGATGACGCGGGTGTACGGGACGCCGGCGCCGAGGCGGATCGTCTCGTCCGCTGTGGACCACTCCGTCAGCTCGCCGACCCGGGTCAGGTCGAGCAGGGCGTCCGGGCGCCGGTGGTCGAAGTTCAGCTCGACCATGACGTCGGTGCCGCCGGCGATCGGCACGGCGTCCGGCCGCTCCGCCTTCAGGGCGAGGGCCTCGGCGAGCGTCGTGGGACGCAGGAACTCCACTCGTGCTCCTTTGTGAGGGCGATAGACCAGTAGACGCCGAACCCGGTCCGGGCGGCAACGGCACCACGCATGAAACGCACAGGAGCCAAACCCCCGGCGTTTGTGCTTTCCTACAAGCCTCATGACGACCGTGAAAACTCTGCTCGGCCTGCCGGGCCTGCGGCTGCGCCCGCTGGCCGGGGCCGACCTGCTCGACCGGCCGGTGACGCGCATCTACGTCACGGAGCTACCCGACCCCGGACGGTACCTGTCCGCGGGTGAACTGGTGCTGTCCGGCCTGCTCTGGTGGCGGCGCCCAGGCGACGCCGAACCGTTCGTGGCCGCGCTGGCCCGGGCCGGCGCGGCGGCGCTGGCGGCGTCCGGCGCCGACTCCGGCGGCATCCCGGCCGACGTGACCGACGCCTGCGAACGACACCGGATCCCGCTGCTGGAAGTGCCCACCGACCTGTCGTTCTCGGTGATCACCGAGCAGGTGGTGCTGGCGCTCGCGGCCGCGTCGGAGAGCGCGCGCAAACGTTTGCAGGCCGCGGCGGACGCGCCCGTCGAGACGCTGCTGGAGCGCGCGTCGGCCGAACTGGGCCTGCCGTGCTGGGTGCTGTCGGGCTTGGGCCGGGTGGTCGCCGGGACGGCGCCGCTGCCGGTGGCGGCGGCCGACGTCATCCGGCGGCACGCGGCGAAAGAGGCCGGGTCGCTGACGGTGGTCCCGGTCGAGGGGCGGCACGCCGTGCCGTGGCTGATCGCCGTCGGCGGGCCGTTGAGCACCGCGCAGGCGGAGCTGGCCGAGGAGCTCGCGGGGCTCGTCGGGGTCACGCGGGCGCGTGCTGCCGCGCCCGAAGCCGAGTTGCCCGGCGAAGCGCGCGTTGTCGCGTTGCGGACCGAAGGCAGCGACGAGAGCGCGGACGTCCTGCGCGAGCTGCTGCCGGACGGCGTCCTGCTGGAGTCCACAGGGGACACTTCGTACGCGACGGGCCACTGGCCCGCTTCGGCGGTCACCGATCTGTCCACTGTGGAGCCGTTGCTGCGGGCGCCGCGGATCCTCTGCGGTGTCGGCGAACCCGGCGAGGCGCGGGAGGTCGCCGGGTACGCGCTGGCGGTGGCAGCCCGGCGCGCGGGCCGGGTCGTGGTGGTCCCGGCCGCCGAAGTCGACCCGCACCGGCTGCTGCTGGCGGGCGCCCCGGACGGCCTGCGCGCGGCGCTGCGTCAGCGCGTCCTCGGGCCGCTGCTGGCCTACGACGCCGAGCAGCACACCGACCTGGTGCACACGGTGCGGGTGTTCCTGGAGTGTTCGGGCTCGCCGACGCGCGCGGCGAAGGCGTTGCACGTCCACGTCAACACGCTGCGCTACCGCATCGGCCGGGCGGGCGAGCTGCTGGGCGCGGACCTGACGGAGTTCACCGACCAGCTCGACGTCTACCTCGCGTTGCGGACGGAGGAGTGAAGTGGACCCGGAGATCACGTCGGCCCGGCAGGCGGGTCACGACCCCCGCGTGCTGGCCTTCGGGCGGTTGCAGGGCGCGGCGAACCGGCTCGAATACCTGCTCGGGCGGGCACTCGAACGGGAATGCGGGATCACCCACCTGATGTACGAGGTGCTGCTGATCGTCGGCCGCGCCGGCTCGGACGGGCTCACCATGCGCTCGATCGCGCAGGAGCAGGTGCTGACCACCGGCGGCGCGACCCGGCTCGTCGACCGGATGACGGCGCTCGGCCTGGTGACGCGGACGGCGTCGCCGCGGGACGGGCGGGTGCAGCTCGTGCGGCTGACCTCGCACGGCGAGGAGACCACCGTGCGGGCCAGCCGGCTGCACGTCGAGAACATCGAGCAGTTCTTCTTCCGGCCGCTGCCGCCGGAGCACCGCGAGCGGTTCGCCGAGGACCTGCGGGTGCTGAGCCACTTCGCCCGCGACGCGCTCCCGCGGCTGCGTTAGAAGGTCGCGATCGCCAGCCCGAGGAAGACCAGCGGCGCGATGCCGCTGGCGAACTTGCGGGCCCGCACGTGCGCGACGATCGCGCCGACGTAGAAGAGCACCAGGCCGATCCCGGCGGCCACGCCGATCGGCCGGACACCGAGCAGGCCGAGGGTGAGACCGGCGGCGCCCGCGAGCTTGAGCGTGCCCAGCATCGGCAGCCAGCTCGGCGGGACGTCGACCGCTCCCGAGGTGGCCAGGACGAACCTGGCCTTGGCGAGGTCGGCGACGCCGATCGCGGCGTTCAGGACGATCGTGGTGACGATGACGGCGGTGTGCATGCCCTCCCGACGGGCGGGCCGCCGCGAAGGTGACCTACAGGAAGATCTTCACCAGCTGGTCGCGGCCGTCTTCGTCGCGGAGCAGCACCTGCTTGCCCGCCTTGAGCTCCGCGTCGATGAACTCGTAGACCTGCAGGGCGCGGTTGACGAGGTCGACCTTCTTGAGGCCGGTGCGGTCCTGCAGCTTCGCCAGCGCGTCGACGGCCTCTGCGACCAGCGCGACGTTCACCCGGCCGACCGGGTTCTCTTCACTCACCACCTCAGCATGGCAGAAAGACCACCGAAAACCCACACTTTTCGCAGTGAATCGGTGTTGCGCTCGCCCGTGCGGCGTTCTACAGTCGAAGACACCTGGCGCGGACCCGTTTTCATGCGAACGGGCCGAGCGATCGGGAAGCCGGACCACGCTTCCTCGCGGCAGGGGTCGGAGATGGCCGGCGCGCCCCTCGGGGGGAGGAGTACGCCGACGGTCACCGGGTCGCGGCCGAGAGGGCCGCACCTCACGAAGTGGTCCCTGCCCGCGGGCAGGCCAGGAAGGAACGGGCACGAGCATGGGTGCCGAACTCGAGCGCGCGGGCTTGCCCGCGGCTCACACAACCGAACCGGGGCCGGACGAAGTCCCCAGCCGGTTCGCACACGTCCGGATCGAGACGTCAGCGGTGACCGCCGAAGTGGCCGTGCCACCCGGCCAGACCCGCCGGCTGCTCGGCACCGTCCTGGACGTGCTGGTCGTGCTCGGAGCCGTCCTCGGCCCGGCGCTGACGCTGAAGGCCGCCGCAGCGGGGCTTCCGGCGTGGGTGGCGGGCGGGGCGATCGCGGGCCAGCTCGCCTTGCTGGTCCTCGTCGCCTTGGTCGCGCACCGGCCGGCTCGTGAGTAGCGTGAGGGAGCACTCCGCCCGGAGTGCTCCCTCAGCTCTCGCGCCGCGCGTACTTCTCCAGCTCCGGCCGCCCGAACGGCAGCTCGCCCTCGTCCAGCGCGCCACAGTCGAGCCCGCGCAGCAGGTACGCCGCGAGCGCCTGCGCCGTCGCCGGCTCGTCCAGCACTCCCCCGGCCACCTTCGACGCGTACGCCGTCAGCCGCTCGGCCGCCGGGGCGAAGCCCGACCGGTAGAACGTGTACGTCGCCGCGAACCGGGTCGGGAGCTGGTGCGGGTGCAGGTCCCAGCCCTGGTAGAAGCCGCGTTCCAGGGAACGCCGCACCAGGCGCTGGTGCTCGGCCCACGCCGAGGGCAGCGCGTCGCCGATCGGGAGCTTGTTCGTCGAGCCGTCCGACAACCGGACGCCCGTGCCCGCCGCCGCGACCTGCATCAAGCCCTTGGCCAGGTCGGCCGCCGGGTGCTCCATGCTCTGGTACGCCGCCGCGATGCCGAGGCCCGCGCTGTAGTCGTAGGTCCCGTAGTGCAGCCCCGAACAACGACCGGAAGCCGCCTGCACGATCCGCGCCACCGCCAGCGTGCCGTCGAGGTCCACAATGGACTGGGCCGTCTCGATCTGGACCTCGAACCGGAGCGTGCCCTCCGCGAGCTCGTACGCGGACTCCAAGCGGGCCAGCACTTCCGCGGCCACCGAGACCTGCTCGACCGCCGTCACCTTCGGCAGCGTGACGACGAACCCGGGCGGCAGCGGCCCGTTGTCCAGCAGCGAACCCAGGAACAGGTCCAGGGTGCGGATGCCGCGCCGGCGCGTCGCCGCCTCGAAGCTCTTGAAGCGGATGCCGCAGAACGGCGTCCCGCCCGTGGTGGCCAGGGTCTGCCCGGCCGCCCGCGCCGCCGCGTCCTCGACGTCGTCGGGCACGCGGCCGAAGCCGTCCTCGAAGTCGATCCGCAGGTCCTCGATCGGCTCGGTCAGCAGCTTCGCCCGCACCCGCTCGTAGCCGTCGGCGTCGAGGCCGAGCAGGTCCTCGTGCTCGACGAAGACCCGCATCGCCTGCTTGCCCCAGTCGGCGACCAGGCGCGTCCGGTACTGCGACGCCGGGACGTAGACGGTGTGCACCGGCTGCCGTCCCGGCCGCTCCCCCGGGTACGCCGCCGCGACCCGCGCGTCGGCCGAGGCCAGGCGCGCGTCCGCGGCGGCGTAGACGTCTTCGGGAAGCCGCACCTACTTGATCCGCTCGTAGGCGGGCAGCGTCAGGAAGTCGGGGAACTCGTCGGCCAGCGCGACCTGCTCGAACAGCTCCACGGCCGGCTCCAGCAGCTCCGGCTTGAGCTCGCCCGCCAGCTCGCCGCGGACCTCCGCCAGCACGCCGCGCACCAGCTCCGACGTCACGACGTCGCCGGTGTCGAGCGTGGTGCCGTTCTTGACCCACTGCCAGATCTGCGAGCGCGAGATCTCCGCCGTCGCGGCGTCTTCCATCAGGTTGTGGATCGCCGCCGCGCCGTTGCCGCCCAGCCAGGAGGCGATGTAGCGGACGCCGACGTCGACCGCGGCACGCAGGCCACCCGCCGTCGCGCCACCAGGAGTCGAGGCGACGTCCAGCAGCTGGTCGGCGGTGACGCTGACCTCGTCCCGGGTGCGCCCGAGCTGGTTCGGCTCGCTGCCGAGGACCTTGTCGAACTCTTCCTTGCACAGCTCGACCATGCCGGGGTGCGCGACCCAGGAGCCGTCGAAGCCGTCGCCGGCCTCGCGGGACTTGTCCGCGTGCACCTTGTCGAAGGCGCCCTTGTTGGTTTCGGGATCCTTGCTCGGGATGAACGCGGCCATGCCGCCGATCGCGAACGCGCCGCGCTTGTGGCAGGTGCGCACGAGCAGCTCGGTGTAGGCGCGCATGAACGGCGCGGTCATGGTGACCGAGTTGCGGTCCGGCAGCACGAACTTCTCACCCGCGTCGCGGAAGTACTTGATCACGCTGAACAGGTAGTCCCAGCGGCCGGCGTTGAGGCCGGAGGCGTGCTCGCGCAGCTCGTAGAGGATCTCTTCCATCTCGAACGCGGCCGGGATGGTCTCGATCAGCACGGTGGCGCGGACCGTGCCGTGCTCGATGCCGAGCGTCTTCTCGGCGTGGGTGAAGACGTCGTTCCAGAGCCGCGCTTCGAGATGGCTCTCCATCTTCGGGAGGTAGTAGTACGGGCCCTTGCCGCGCTTGAGCAGCTCAGCCGCGTTGTGGAAGAAGTGCAGGCCGAAGTCGACGAGCGCGCCCACGGCCTGGCGCCCGCCGAAGGAGAGGCCGCGCTCGGGCAGGTGCCAGCCGCGCGGGCGGACCACGATCGTGGCGTGCTCGACGTCATCCTTGAGCGCGTAGCTCTTGCCGCCGCTCTCCAGCGTGATGTTCTCGCGGATGGCGTCGTAGAGGTTGACCTGGCCGGACACGACGTTCGCCCAGTGCGGGGTGTTGGCGTCTTCGAGGTCGGCGAGCCACACCTTCGCGCCGGAGTTCAGCGCGTTGATGGTCATCTTGCGCTCGGTCGGCCCGGTGATCTCGACGCGGCGGTCACGCAGCGCTTCGGGCGCGCCGGCGACCTGCCAGTCACCCTCGCGGATCTCCTTGGTCTCCGGCAGGAAGTCGAGCCGGCCGGTGGTCCGGGCCTCCTCACGACGCTTGCCGCGCGCCTGGAGCAGCTCGTCGCGACGGCCGGCGAAGGCGTCGTGCAGGCCGGCGAGGAACTCGAGCGCCGCCGGGGTGAGGATCTCGTCGCCGCGCTCGACCGGGTCGCCCAGCACCTGGACTTCAGAAGACATGTGGAACACCTCGAGGGTTCGGATCTTTGGATAACGGCCCTACGGTTTTCTACCAGCCGGACTATAGTTTCTGCATAGCGGAAGCTCAACGCCGACGTAAGGAGGGCCACCGTGCCGGCGGAGAAGAACGGTCGCGACGGCGGCGTCCAGTCCCTGCAGCGTGCCTTCGAGCTGCTGGAACACCTCGCGGACACCGGCGGCGAAGCCAGCCTGTCCGAGCTGGCGACGCTGTCCGGGCTGCCGATGCCGACGATCCACCGGCTGATCCGGACCCTGGTCGACCTGGGGTACGTCCGGCAGAACACGAACCGGCGCTACGCGCTGGGCGCGCGGCTGATCCGGCTGGGCGAGAACGCGAGCATGCAGTTCGGCGCCTGGGCGCGGCCGCTGCTGGCGGAGCTGGTCGAGGAGGTCGGCGAGACGGCGAACCTGGCGGTCCTGGAGCGCGACGAGGTCGTGTACGTGGCCCAGGTGCCGTCGAAGCACTCGATGCGCATGTTCACCGAGGTCGGCAGGCGGTTGCTGCCGCACGGCACCGGGGTGGGCAAGGCGATGCTCGCACACCTGCCCGTCGCCGACGTGCGCTCGCTGCTTTCGCGGACCGGCATGCCCGCGTACACGGAGCACACGTTCACCGACGCGGACGCGCTGGCGGTCGAGCTGTCGCGGATCGCGTCGCAGGGCTACGCGCTGGACGAGGCGGAGCAGGAGCTGGGTGTCCGGTGCGTGGCGGTGGCGGTGCCGGGCGCGCCGGTGCCGGCGGCGGTTTCGGTGTCGGGCCCGTCGGGCCGGCTGACCGCCGAGGCGGTGGCGCACATCGCCCCGGCGGTGCAGCGGGTGGCGGACGCACTGGGGGCTAGCCTTTCCAGCGCGCCACTATCAGTGTGACCCTAGGTGATATCCAATGACTGAACGTGACCCCGCGGCGGAAGGCTCCGACCCCGCCGGTAAGGTTCCGGACATGGCCGGCCTCGAAGACCTCGAGACCCGGGTATCCGCATTGGAGGAGCAGATGCGGTCCACTCGGCAAGACGCCGCGGCCGCGCGCATCCTCGCCGGAACAGCAGATCGTGACGTCTCGGAGTTCAAGCAGACCTTGAATGCTCACACTCGCGCGCTCAACGCGGTGCGTGAGACGCAAGTCGAGGACCACGAGCGGCTCAACCGGCTCGAAGCCAAGGTCGACAGCGGGTTCACCAAGGTGAACATGGGCATGGAGCAGATCAGCCGGTTGCTCCAGCAGGTCATCGACAAGGACTGAACCTCACGTCAGCTCGCCGCGCAGGAGGTCCATCAGCAGGCCGTCGTGCCAGGTGCCGTCCGGCGCGCGCTCGTAGTCGCGCAGCAACCCCACCGGGCGGAAGCCCACCTTCGTGTAGACGCGGATCGCCGTCTCGTTGGCGGCCGCCGGGTCGATGGTCAGGCGGTGGTGGCCGGCCTCCAGCAGGTGCCGGGCCAGGGCGCGGATCGCGTCCGTGCCGACACCGCGGCCGTGGAAGTCCGGGTGCACCGAGATGTCGATGCCGGCGTGCCGGTACTGCGGATCGAGTTCTTCGCAGCTCTGGATCAGGCCGACGACGGTCTCGCCGAGTTCGATGGCGTAGACGGTGTAGCCCTCTTCGTCGTCGTACAGGCCTTCGGTTTCGTGGTCCGGGTCACCCCACCAGCGGGCGACTTCCGGCGTGGCGAGGATTTCGCGCAGCCGGTCCCGGTCTTCGGCGGTGATGGGGCGCAGGGTCACCAGGTCGCCCGCAAGGGTGGTCATGGAACTGAGATTCTCCGCCGCCACCACCCGGGGCGTCACGCGGTTTTCAGCCCAGCAGGGCGTCCACGAAGGCACCGGGCTCGAAGGGCGCCAGGTCGTCCGGCCCCTCACCCAGCCCGACGAGCTTCACCGGGACGCCCAGCTCCCGCTGCACCTGGAACACGATCCCGCCCTTGGCGGTCCCGTCCAGCTTCGTCAGCACGATGCCCGTCACGTCGATGACCTCGGCGAACACCCTCGCCTGCATCAGGCCGTTCTGGCCCGTCGTCGCGTCCAGGACCAGCAGGACCTCGTCCACCTTCGCCTGCTTCTCCACGACGCGCTTGACCTTGCCCAGCTCGTCCATCAGGCCCGTCTTCGTGTGGAGCCGGCCCGCCGTGTCGACCAGGACCGCGTCGACGCCCGTGTCCACGCCGCGCTTGACCGCGTCGAACGCCACCGCCGCCGGGTCCGCGCCCTCCTTGCCGCGGACGACCTCCGCGCCCACGCGCTCGGCCCACGTCTGGAGCTGGTCGGCCGCCGCCGCGCGGAACGTGTCCGCCGCGCCCAGCACCACCGTCTTCTCCTGGGCCACCAGGACGCGGGCCAGCTTGCCCGTGGTCGTCGTCTTGCCCGTGCCGTTCACGCCCGCCACCAGGACCACCGCGGGCTGCTTCTTGCCGTCGACGATGTGCGGCAGCGCCCGCACCGCGCGCTCGCTGTCCGTGGACAGCTGGGCCGTCAGGACCTCGTGCAGCACCTCGCGCGCCTCGGCCGACGACCGGATCGCGCGCCGGGACAGCTCGTCGCGCAGCCGCTCGACGATCTGGTTCGTCGTCGCCGCGCCCAGGTCGGCCATCAGCAGCGTGTCTTCGACGTCCTGCCAGGAGTCCTCGTCGAGGTCACCGGCGCCGAGCAGGCCCAGCAGGCTGGAGCCGAACACCGAACGCGACTTCGACAGCCGGCCACGCAGCCGCTCCATGCGCCCCGTCGCCGGTTCGATCTCCTCGACCACCGGGGTGGGCGCGGGCTCTTCGGGCAGCTTGACGTCGCGCACCGTGCGCTGCGCCGAATCGCGCGGCACGGCGGCGTCGTCGCCCACCGCGGGCTGGCCGTCGGTCTCCGGCCGGTCCTCGACCGGGTGCTCGGGCGCCTCGCCGCCGGGCGCGAGCGCGATCCCCCCGCTGGCCGCGTAGGAGCCGCCCTTCGGTTTCTCCTCGACCTCGCGCTGGGCGTCCAGGCTGATCCGGCGCTTGCGCGCGACCAGCAGGCCGGTCACCAGCAGGGCGACCAGCACGACGACGGCGATGACCACGAACAGGAACCAGGTGCTCGACACGGACCCATCCTTTCATCCGCGCCGCGACGGCCGGGACACCCCGTCCGCACAGGCAATTCGTAACGACGTTGGTCCCGATTGGGGCAAGACTTCACCACGTGGGTTGCGCCACCCCCTGGGCTGCACTAAACCCCTCCGGATGGGGACGCACAGTGTGACCCGGGGCTTCGCCCCGAGCCGGGGGCTCCGCCACCCGGACCCCCGGGAAAGCCATGGGTTCCGGGTGATCGGGCTGATATCGGGCACGTCGGTCGACGGCATCGACGTGGCCGCCGCCGACCTGCACGCGGAGGACGACACGGTCGTCCTGACACCGCTTGGCGAGCTCGAAATCCCCTATCCCGAACCCCTGCGCGAGAGCCTGCTCGCCGCGCTGCCGCCGAACCCGTGCACCGCCGGCGAGCTGACCCGCCTGGACACCGGCGTCGGCCAGGCGTTCGCCGAAGCGGCCGCGCGCGGCGTCGACGAGCTGGGCGGGGCGGACCTCGTCGCGTCGCTGGGCCAGACGGTGTTCCACTGGGTCGAAGACGGCGAAGCCCGCGGCACGCTGCAGCTCGGCCAGCCCGCCTGGATCGCCGAGCGCACCGGGCTGCCGGTGCTCGCCGACCTGCGCGCCCGCGACGTCGCCGCCGGCGGCCACGGCGCTCCCCTGGCCGGCACGCTCGACCAGCTGTGGCTGCGTGGCCTCGCCGAGGACACCGGCCGGCCGGTCGCCGCGCTCAACCTCGGCGGGATCGCGAACATCACCGTCGTCACCGCGGGCGAGCCGGCGCTCGCCTACGACACCGGGCCCGCCAACGCGCTGCTCGACCTCGCCGCGCACCGCGTCACCGGGGGCCGCAGCGACGTCGACGGGCGGCTCGCGCTCAGCGGGTCGGTGCGCTCCGACCTGCTCCTGCGGCTGCTCGCCGACCCGTACTTCGCCGCCGCGCCACCGAAGTCCACCGGCAAGGAGCACTTCAACGCGCCCTACCTCGACGCCGCGCTGCGCGACCTGCCGCCGGTCGACCCCGGTGACCTGCTGGCGACGCTGACCGAGCTCACCGCGGTGACCGTCGCCGACCAGTGCCTGCGCCACGGCGTCACGACGGTCATCGCCTCCGGCGGCGGCGTCGCGAACCCGGCCGTGATGGCGGCACTGGCGAAGAACCTGCCCTCGGCGGTGCTCAAGACCAGCGACGACCTCGGCCTGCCCGGCGCCGGCAAGGAGGCGTACCTGACCGCGCTGCTCGGCTGGCTCACCTGGTGCGGCGTGCCCGGTTCGGTGCCGTCCGCGACCGGCGCCCGCGGGCCGCGCCTGCTCGGCGCGCTCGTCCCCGGCGCCGGCCCCCTGATCCTTCCCGCCCCGCTGGGGGGCACCGTGACGCGGTTGCGAGTCTCGGAGAAGGCCGGATGAATGTAGGAGAAGTCCATGCGCGGTGTTGACCTCGCGATCATCGTGGTCTACCTGGCGGCGATGCCGCTGATAGGCGTGCTCGTCGGCCGGAAGCAACGGTCGGCGGCCGACTACTTCGTCGGCGAGCGCAGCCTCCCCTGGGGTGCGGTGATGTTGTCCGTGGTGGCCACGGAGACCTCGACGCTCACCGTGATCAGCACGCCGGGGCTGGTCTTCGGCAACGCGTTCCTGTTCCTGCAGCTGGCTTTCGGCTACATCATCGGCCGCGTCATCGCCGCGTTCGTGCTGCTGCCGCGGTACTTCCGCGGCAACCTCGTGAGCGCGTACGCGTTCCTGGGCAAGCGGTTCGGGTCCGGGCTGCAGGGCACGGCCTCGGTGACGTTCGTGATCACCCGGCTGCTCGCCGAGGGGGTGCGCCTGTTCGCCGGCGCGATCCCGATCAAGGTGATCCTGGGGCACTACAACATCCACCTGGACTACTGGGTGATCGTGGTGATCCTGACCGCGCTGACGCTGATCTACGCCTACATCGGCGGGATCAAGGCGGTCGTCTGGGTCGACGTCATCCAGCTGTCGCTCTACCTCGGCGGCGCGGCGGTCGCGGCGATCGTGCTGCTCAACAAGCTGCCGGGCGACTGGATGACCCAGGCGTCCGACGACGGCAAGTTCATGCTCGTCGACTTCACGAAGAACCTGCTGACCAGCCCGTACGCGTTCGTGACGGCGGTGCTCGGCGGCGCGGCGCTGTCGATGGCCTCGCACGGCGCGGACCAGCTGATCGCGCAGCGGCTGATGGCCACGCGCAGCCTGCGCGACGGCCAGAAGGCGCTCATCGGCAGCGGCATCATCGTCACCATCCAGTTCGCGCTGTTCCTGCTGGTCGGGGCGATGCTGTGGGTGTTCAACGGCCGCAAGTCGGTGGCGCAGCTCGGCCTGCAGAGCCCGGACGACGTGTTCTCCCGGTTCATCATCGACGACCTGCCGGTCGGCGTGTCGGGCCTGCTCATCGCGGGCGTGCTCGCTTCCACCATGGGCGCATTGGCGTCGGCGCTCAACGCGCTTTCGACGTCGACCGTGGCCGACCTCTACCAGCGCTTCACCAAGCGCGCGCCGGAGGATTCGAAGCTGCTCAAGCACGGTCGCATGTGGACACTGATCTGGGCGGTCGTGTTCGCGCTCTTCGCGTCGCTGTTCTCCACCACGAAGAACTCGGTCATCGAGCTGGGCCTGGCGATCACCGGGTACACCTACGGCGCGCTGCTCGGCGCGTTCGTGCTCGGCCTGGTGATCAAGAAGGCCCGCCAGCTGGACGCGATCATCGCGTTCGTCGCGACGGTCGTGGTGATGGCGTTCGTCATCCTCGGGCTGAAGTTCAGCGCGAAGACCGGCGGGCTCATCGGCATCGACTTCTCGAAGGCGGCCGGGGACAAGGTGGCGCTGGCGTACCCGTGGTACACGCTGCTCGGCGTGGTGATCACGCTGGTCGTCGGCGGGTTGCTGTCGCTGCGGCACCGCACGCCGGACCCGAAGGCGGCCGAGGCCGAAGCCGCCGGCGAAGCGGAAGCGGAGGTCCCCGCCGCCTGATTCTTCTGAACCGTTCCCGGCGGGCTCCCGTGTCGTCTTGCGGGAGCCCGCCGGGAAGCGGCGGGAGGATTTCGAAGGTGGGTTCATGAACCGGATGACGGTGGCGCTCGCGGTCGGCGCCCTGCTGGTCGGCGGCGCGGCGACGGCTTCGGCCAGCCCGGCGCCCGCGAAGGTGCCGGACGCGATCAAGGTCCCGGCCGGAAACCGCGCGCTGGCTTCGTACGCCGCCGAAGGCGTGCAGATCTACGGGTGCACGGCCGGGGCCTGGACGCTGATCCAGCCCGCGGCGGTGCTGTCCAGACACGGCAAGCCGGTGGCACTGCACAGCAAGGGCCCGGTCTGGACGTCCATTGTGGACGGAAGCACGGTCGGCGCGGCGGCGGCCGCTTCTTCGCCGCGCGAAGGCGCGATCCCGCAGCTGCTGCTCAAGGCGAACCTGAACACCGGCGACGGGATCTTCGGCAAGGTGACGTACGTCCAGCGGCTGAACACGCGGGGCGGGGTAGCTCCGGCCGGGACCTGCGCGGACGGCGCGCAGACCGCGGTCCGCTACTCGGCCGACTACACGTTCTGGGTCGCCGGCTAGCAAGCGCCCCAATGTGGCCTTGGTTGCGTCTGACGCACCCAATGTGGCCTTCGGTGCGTCAGACGCACCGAAGGCCACATTGGGGCGCTTGGGTCAGCTGACCGGGACCGGCTCTTCCTCCGCCGTGCGCAGGCGCTGCGAGATCACCTTCGTGATGCCGTCGCCCTGCATGCTCACGCCGTAGAGCGCGTCCGCGATCTCCATCGTCGGCTTCTGGTGGGTGATGATGATCAGCTGCGACGAGTCGCGCAGCTGCTCCAGCAGCCCGATGAGCCGGCGCATGTTGGTGTCGTCCAGCGCCGCCTCGACCTCGTCCATCACGTAGAAGGGTGAGGGGCGGGCGCGGAAGATCGCGACCAGCATGCCCACCGCGACCAGCGACTTCTCGCCACCCGACAGCAGTGAAAGCCGCTTGACCTTCTTGCCCGGCGGGCGCGCTTCGACGTCGACGCCGGTGGAGAGCAGGTCGTCCGGCTCGGTGAGGACCATCCGGCCCTCACCGCCCGGGAAGAGGACGCCGAACACCGTCTCGAACTCGCGCGCCACGTCCGCGTAGGCGCCGGCGAAGACCTCGAGGATCTTCTCGTCGACCTGCTTGATGACCGCTTCGAGGTCCTTGCGGGTGTCCTTGAGGTCTTCCAGCTGCGTGGAGAGGAACTTGTACCGCTCCTCCAGCGCCGCGAACTCCTCCAGGGCCAGCGGGTTCACCTTGCCCAGCAACGACAGGTCCTTCTCGGCGCGCTTGGCGCGGCGGGCCTGCGTGTCGCGGTCGTAGGGCATCGGCGGCGGCGGGGTGACGTCCTCGCCGCGGTCCTTGGCCGCCTCGTACTCGGCCAGCTCGCCCGCGCTCGGCGGGACCGGGACGTCCGGGCCGTACTCCTGCACCAGGTCGGTGAGGCCGATGCCGAAGTCCTCGGCGATCTTCGCTTCCAAGGTCTCCAGCCGCAGCCGCTGCTCGGCGCGCAGCACCTCGTCGCGGTGGACGGCGTCGGTCAGCTTCTCCAGCTCGCCGGTCAGCTCGCGGACCTTGGCGCGGACGCCGGTCAGCGCCTGCTCGCGGCTCTGGCGGCGGGCCTGGACCTGGTCGCGTTCGGTGGCCGCGCGCTGCACCGAGTGCTCGATGCGTTCGAGGGCGAGCTCGCCGCCGTTGACGACGGCGTTGGCGATCTCGGCGCCGCGCTTGCGGGCCGCGGCCGCGCGCTCGGCGCGTTCACGGGCCTGCTGCTCGGCGTGCGCGGCGCGGCGGAGCCCTTCGGCCTTGCCCGCGATGCCGCGGGCCCGCTCCTCGGAGGTGCGCTGCGCGAGCCGCGCCTCCATCTCTTCCTGCCGGACGACGGCCAACTCTTCGACCGCGGCGTCGCGCTCGGCGGTGTCCGGGTCGTCTTCGACGGGCTGCTCGGCGACGGCGGCGAGCCGTTCCTCCAACTCGGCGAGCTGGGCCAAGGCCTGCTCGCGGCTCTGCTCGACCTTCGCGCGCTGCCCGGTGAAGCGTTCGACCTCGGCCTGGGCCTGACGGGCCGCCTGCTGCAGCCGGTTGAGCCGCTCCGACGAGCGGGCCTTGCGGACCTTCGCGTCCCCGAGGGCGTCCTTGGCCTGCGAGACCTCTTCGCGACGCGCTTGCTGCTCGGCGCGGGCGCCTTCCAGCTCGGCCGTGTAGCGCTCCAGCGAGCGCTCGGCCGTGCGCAGCCGCTCCCCCGCTTCGTCGACGGCCGCCTGGACTTCGATGACGCTCTCGCGCTTGCCCGAGCCACCGATCGCCCAGCGGGCGCCGAAGACGTCGCCTTCGGCGGTGACCGCGCGGACCTCCGGGTGCACCGCGACGAGGTGCCGCGCCGACTCGAGGTCGCGGACCAGGGCCAGCTTGTCGAGGGCCTGCTCGACGGCGGGCCGCAGCTGCGCCGGCGCCGTGACGACCTCGCGGGCCCAGCGCGCGCCTTCCGGCAGCGCCGGCCAGCCGTAGGTGTCCACAGTGGAGTCAGGCCCGCCGAGCAGGATGCCCGCCCGCCCGGAGTCGGTGTCCTTCAGGTACTTCAACGCGCGCAGGGCGTCTTCGCCGCCGGTGACCGCGACCGCGTCGGCGACCGGGCCGAGCGCCGCGGCCAGCGCGACCTCGTGACCCGGCTCGACGGTGAGCAGCGCGGCGACCGAGCCGAGCAGGCCCGGCAGCTCGTGGGACGCGCCGAGCAGCGCGCCCGCGCCGTCCTTGCGCTTGAGGCCCATCGACAGCGCCTCGACACGTGCCTTCTCCGACGCGATCTCACGCTCGGCGGCGCGCTCGGCCTTCACCAGCTCTTCGACGCGGGCCTTGGCCGCGTTGTTGGCCTCGACCGCGCGGTCGTGGCGATCCATCAGGCCGGCGTCGTCGGACTCCTCCGCGCCGCCCTCGGCCTTGGCCATTTCCAGCTCTTCGACGGCGATCTCGGCGCGCTCGGCGGACTCCTCGAGAGAGACGCTGAGCCGGTCGATCTCGTCGGAGGTGGCGCCGTTCTTGCTGCGCAGCGCCTCGACCTGGCCGGTCAGCTTGGCCATGCCCTCGCGGCGGTCGGCGATGGCGCGGACGGCGGCCCAGTGCGCGCGCTCGGCGGCCTGAACGCGCTGTTCGAGGTCTTCGCGCCGCAGCACGGTCTGGGCCAGCAGCTCCCGGGCCTCCATGACGGCCTCGTTGAGCTCTTCCTCCTGCTCGGCGACGCGCTCGGCCTCTTCGAGCAGCTCCTCGGGGTCACGGCCGCCGGTGTGCGCGGCGACGTCGGCGGAGAGGTGCCGCTGCCGCTCGATCGCGAGCCGGACGGTGCCGCGCAGGCGCTCGGCCAGCGCCGAGAGCTTGTACCAGGTCTCCTGGGCGGTCTGCAGCAGCGGCGCGTCCTCGGCGAGCGAGGCCTCCAGCTCGGCTTCCTCGGCGGAGACGAGCTCCAGGTGCTGCTCGACCTCGGCGCGGCGCTGGCGGGCGGTCTTCTCGTCGGCTTCGTCGCGCTCGATCGTGGTCCGCTGGGTGACCAGGTCGTCGGCGAGCAGGCGCAGGCGGGAGTCGCGCAGCTCGGACTGCACGGACTGGGCCTTGCGGGCGATCTCGGCCTGCTTGCCCAGCGGCTTGAGCTGGCGGCGCAGCTCGGTGGTGAGGTCGCCGAGGCGGTCGAGGTTGCCCTGCATGTTGGCCAGCTTGCGCAGGGTCTGTTCCTTGCGCTTGCGGTGCTTGAGGACGCCGGCGGCCTCTTCGATGAAGGCGCGGCGCTCTTCGGGCTTGGACTCGAGGATCGCCGAGAGCTGGCCCTGCCCGACGATGACGTGCATCTCGCGGCCGATGCCGGAGTCGGAGAGGAGCTCCTGGACGTCCATCAGGCGGCAGCGGTCGCCGTTGATCTCGTACTCGCTCGCGCCGTCGCGGAACATCCGGCGGGTGATCGACACCTCGGCGTACTCGATGGGGAGCGCGCCGTCGGCGTTGTCGATGGTGAGGGTGACCTCGGCGCGGCCGAGCGGGGCGCGGCCCGCGGTGCCGGCGAAGATGACGTCTTCCATCTTGCCGCCGCGCAGGTCCTTGGCGCCCTGGGTGCCCATGACCCAGCGCAGCGCGTCCAGCACGTTCGACTTGCCGGAGCCGTTCGGCCCGACCACGCAGGTGATGCCGGGTTCGAAGCGCAGCGTGGTGGCCGAGGCGAAGGACTTGAAGCCCTTGAGCGTCAGGCTTTTCAGGTGCACGTGGTGCTGACCCCTCTGGCCGCGATTACTGGCGAATCAATCGTCCCAGGCTACCTGGGGGTGCCCGGAGGCCGCCGGACGCGCCCCCTCCTCGGCGCGCCCTAGCACATCGTTCGAGGTCTCAGCAACCTCATGAACCACACCGGCCCCGGAAGTACCAAGGTCCGCATCAGCGTTCGAGGAAGCCGCCGAGTCCCCCTTTCGGGTCGGACCAGCGCTCGACGACGCTCTCCACACTTCCGGGTGATTCTCCGGACCGCAGGGCGGCGAGCAACCGCTCACAGTGGTCTCGATCACCCTCCGCTATGACCTCGACACGCCCGTCCGGCATGTTGCGGGCACTGCCCACCAGCCCCAGTTCGAGCGCCCGGCTCCGGGTCCACCAGCGGAAACCGACACCCTGGACGCGACCGCGCACCCACGCCGTCAACCGGGTGTTCGTTTGTCCCTCACTCACGCTTTCATCCTTTCCGGACACTTCGACTGCGCACAGTGATCACGCAGGCTCACTACCTGGGCGAATGCGGCACCGACGGTGATAACCTCGCCGCCGAGGTCGCCCTCCCGGGTTCCCCCGCCCGGGAACGCAGTGATCGATTCACGGCCTCGACCGCGCCTCTCCCGAACCCCCGAGGAGCCTGCAATGTCCCGCCCCGACGGGCCGCACGTGACCAGGGTCGACACCGCCCCGCCGAAGAGCAGCAAACCGAACCGCACCGGGTACGTCGTGCTCGGGGTCGCCGGCCTGGTGGTCGCGACCGCGTTCGCCGCGGTCGCCGAGCTCGCCGGCCCGGACCCCGCCAGCACCGCGGGCGGCACCGGGGGCACCGGCGGCCAGGGCACCTCGCAGGCCGGCCTGCAGACGGTGCCGAACACCCCGTCGTCCAACGGCCCCTCGACGGTCGGCGCCCCGACCTCGGGATCGACGTCGGCGGCGCCCTCGACCGCGCCGAGCACGGTCGTGTCGATCAGCCCGGACGGCAAGACCACGACAACGGTGGTCACCCACGCCGACCCGCCCCCGCCGCCCCGCGACGACACGGGCAACCCGCCACCGCAGTCGACCACGCCGAAGCCGCCGGCGAGCACGACGCCGAAGCCGCCGACGTCGACGACTCCCCCGCCGAGCACGACGCCCGAGCCGCCGACCTCGACCACGCCGAGCGGCGGCGGGACGAGCACCGCGGGCTCGCCGTCGCCGACCACGACGGGCACGACCGGCTCGACCGGGAGCCCGACGCACGCCCAGTAAGCCTGACCCCGAGCGCCCCAATGTGGCCTTCGGTGCGTCTGACGCACCGAAGGCCACATTGGGTGCGTCAGACGCAACCAAGGCCACATTGGGGCGCTAGGCCAGGACCGCCGCGATGATCGCGTCGCGCAGGAACCTCCCATAGCGCTCCGGCGACCATCCCCGCTCCAGGCAGAGCAGTTCGTACTGCTCGGGACCGTGGTAGGTCCACAGGACGTCGCGGACGTCGTCGGCCGTCAGGCCGGCGCGCACCAGGCCGGTGGCCACCAGGTCGGCCGCGAAGTACGTCATCGCCGTCAGCATCTCGGCCCGCATCTGGGCCCAGACCTCCGCCGCCGCCGGGTCGGCCGCCGCCGCGTCGCGGGCCAGCAGCTGCACCGGGACCACCACCGGGGCGATCCCCGCGAGGTGCGTCAGGTACATCTCGATCTTGCGCGCGGGCGACGGCTCCACCTGGATCGCCGCGATGAAGTCGCGCCCGGCGATCGGGACATCCTCGTCGTCGCCCGCGACCGTCACGTCGAAGACCGCCTTGAGCAGCGTCGCCTTGTTGGCGAACGCCTTGTAGACCGTCTGCACCGCGACCCCCGCCGTCTTCGCCACCTCGGGCATCGCCGTGGCCGCGTACCCCTTCTCGCGGAAGAGCCCCGACGCCGCGGCCAGGATCCGGCGGCGGTTCTCGCGTGCCTGCTCCTGGCGGCGAGACGTGTCGTACCGGCGCTTGACAGGCTCGGTCATTTATGTAGAGACTCCTCTATCAAATAGATGTCCATCTATCATGACACCCTGAGGGGGCGTTGACCATGATGGGACAAGCCACGACCGACGCCGTTACCGCCGCGCGGGAGCTCGCACCCGAGCTGAGCCGGCGGGCCGTCGAAGCCGAGGAGCTCAAGACCCTGCCGGGCGATCTCGTCGAGCGGGCGCGGGAGGCCGGGCTCTTCCGCCTGGCGACCCCGCGCGCCCTCGGCGGGCAGGAGCTGCCGCCCGCCGAGTTCGTCGAAGTCATCGAGGAGCTGTCCCGCGCCGACGGGTCCGCGGGCTGGACGATCGCCATCGGCAACGGCTCGGCGTTCCTCGCCTGGCTCGACCCGGCCGTCGCGGCGGAGCTCGTGAACGGGCGGCCGGACCCGATCGGCGGCGGCGTCTTCGCGCCGATGGGCCGCTTGACCCCGGACGGCGCCGGCAAGTTCACGCTCACCGGCCGGTGGGGCTTCTGCAGCGGCAGCCCGCACACGGACTTGTTCTTCAACGGCGGCTTCGCCGGCGGCGACCCACAGGACTGGCGGCTGGCCGTGGTCCCGGCGGCCGAGGTGCGGGTGATCGAGAACTGGGACGTCAGCGGCCTGCGCGGCACCGGCAGCCACGACGTCGAGATCGAGGCCGTCGTTCGCGAGGAGCACACGATCTCGCCGTTCACGAACCCGGCCCGCCACGACGGCCCGCTGTGGCGGTTCCCGTTCTTCACGTTCATCGGCACGGTGCTGGCGGGCGTCCCGCTCGGCATCGCGAGGCGCGCGCTGGACGAGTTCACCGAGTTCGCCCCGGCCAAGTTCCGCCCACCGGGCCCGGGCCCCCTGGCCGAGGACGGCGACGTCCAGGTGGCGCTGACCCGGGCGGAAGGCAGGCTGCGTTCGGCGCGGGCGTTCGTCTTCGACGCACTGGGCACGCTGTGGGACACGGCGTGCGCGGGCGACGTGCCGGACGCGGCTCAGCGGGGCCAGTTCCTGCTGTCGACCCAGCAGGCGATGCGCGCGTCGCTGAGCGCGGTGAACATCGCGTTCGGCTTCGCGGGAGCGGGAGCGTTGCACGCGGACCAGCCACTGCAGCGCTGCTTCCGCGACCTCCACGCGGCGTCCCAGCACATTTACTTCTCCGCGGCGGCTTCGAAGCGGTACGCGAAGCTGCGGTTCGGGATCGACCAGCCGACCTTCTGGTTCTAGCGAACGCAGCGGCGCCAGCTCTCCGCGTAGTAGGTGACGAGGGCGGGGACGATCCCGAAAAGGCCGTGGGCCCACGGCTCGGCGCTGCCGACGACGGCCGCGACCGCCACGCCGGCGAGGTACCCGATCGCGATCAACGCGAGGACGACCGCACTCCTCGGGCCGGCCACTGCTTGTTTCCCCCCAGCACCCATCAGCGCCGCCTCAGCCGGTCGGCGAACAACGCCCACAGATAAACCGTCAGCAAAGCACCCGCACCGGCCGCCGCGACGCGCAGCCAGGTCAGCTCGCCCTCGAACGACGTGAAGACCCAGCCCAGGGCGCAGAACGTCGCGCCCACCGCCAGCGTCAGCACGATCACCGGAGGAATGCGCTCACCGCCGCGCAGCCACGTCTTCGTCCCGTCCATGGTCATGGGGTACCCACCGCGCTAAAGCTCGAAGCGGTACCCCATGCCCGGCTCGGTCAACAAGTGCCGGGGGCGCGACGGCTCCGGCTCCAGCTTGCGCCGCAGCTGGGCCAGGTACACCCGCAGGTAATGGGACTCCGTTTCGTACGTCGGGCCCCACACCTCGCGCAACAGCTGCTTCTGCGCCACCAGCCGGCCGCGGTTGCGGACCAGCAGCTCCAGCACACCCCACTCCGTCTTCGTCAGGTGCACCTCGACGCCGTCGTGGCGGCGGACCTTCTTCGCCGCCAGGTCGACGCTGAACGACGACGTCTCCACCACCGCGTCGACGTCGTCCGCGCCCGCCACCGCCGAGCGGCGGACCGCCGCGCGCAGGCGGGCCAGCAGCTCGTCCATGCCGAACGGCTTGGTGACGTAGTCGTCGGCGCCCGCGTCGAGGGCCTGGACCTTGTCCGCCGAATCCCCGCGCGCGGACAGCACGATGATCGGGACCGTCGTCCAGCCGCGCAGGCCCGCGATCACCTCCGTCCCGTCCAGGTCCGGCAGACCCAGATCGAGCACCACCACGTCCGGCTTGGTCTCGGCCACCGCCTTCAACGCGGCCGTGCCGTCGTGCGCGGTGATCACCTTGTAGCCGCGGGCGTTGAGGTTGATCCGCAGTGCCCGCACGATCTGCGGCTCGTCGTCCACCACCAGCACGGTGGCGCCCGGGTCGCTCATCGCACCCCCTCCTCTTCGAACTCGACGCTGAACGCGGGCAGCGAGACCACGACCGTGAGCCCGCCACCCGGGGTGTCTTCGGCGCGGATCGTCCCGCCCATCGCCTCGGTGAACCCCTTCGCCACCGACAACCCCAGCCCGACGCCCGGGGTCGTGTCCCGGTCGCCGCCCAGGCGCTGGAACGGCGCGAACGCCGAGTCCGCCGCGCCCTTGCGCAGTCCCTTGCCGTGGTCGACGATCCGCAGCTCCACCTGGCCGGAGTGCGCCGACGCCCGCGCCGACACCGGCGCGCCGCCGTGCCGGAGCGCGTTGTCCAGCACGTTCGCCACCACCCGCTCCAGCAGGCCCGGGTCGGCCAGCACCGACGGCAGCTGGTCGTCGACCGCCACCCGCACCCCGTCCGAAGAGTCCACAGTGGACAGCGCGTGCGCCACGACCTCGTCGTAGCCCACCGGACGCAGGTGCGGCTTCACCGCGCCGGTGGCCAGCCGCGACGAGTCGAGCAGGTTGTCGATCAGCCCGGTCAGCCGGTCGGCCGACAGCTCGATGGCCTCCATCAGCTCGGCCGTGTCCGCTTCGGACAGGTCGAGGTCGGGTGCGCGCAGGCTGCCGATCGACGCCTTGATCGACGTCAGCGGCGTGCGCAGGTCGTGCCCGACCGCGGACAGCAACGTCGTGCGCAGCTCGGTCGCCTCGGCCTTGCGCTCGGCGCGGGCCGCGGCGGCGGCCGTCCGCTGCTGCCGCAGCGCGAGCAGCGCCTGCCCCGCCACGGCTTCCAGCACCCGCCGGTCGGCCGCCGGCAACGCCCGGCCCCGCAGCGTCAGGTGGACGTCGGCGGTGACGGCGATGTCGACGTCGGCCTCGTCGGGGTCGGCACACGGCTGCTCCCCCGCGGTCGCCACCCCGCGCCATTCGCCGTCCTGCTTCTCCAGCAAGGTCACCGAAGTCAGGGCGAAGTTCTCCCGGACCTTCTCCAGCAGCCGCTCGATCGGGTTCGCGTGGGTCAGCACGGTCCGGGCGTAGGAGGCGAGCAGCGCGGCCTCGGTCCGGGCGCGCGCGGCCTGCGTCGCCCGGCGCGCGGCCTGGTCGACGACGAGCGCGACCAGCACCGCGACCACGACCATCGCGATCAGCGTCACGAGGTTCTGCGGGGTGTGCACGGTCAGCGTGTACAGCGGTGGCGTGAAGAAGAAGTTCAACAGCCCGGCGCCGAGCACGGCCGCGAGCAACGCCGGCCCGAGGCCGCCGACCAGCGCGACGACGACCGTGGCCAGCACGTAGGAGATGACATCGGTGGCGAAGTCGAGCCCGGTCGGGATGAAGAAGCCGACGACGGTGACGAGCACCGGCAGCACGACACTGAGCACCCAGCCCGCGACCAGCCGCGAGAAGCCCAGCGGGCTCGCGCTCAGCCGGGCTCGCAGCCGCCCGCCGGCCTCGGAGTGGGTGACCATGTGGACGTCGATCGAGCCGGACTGCCGCACGACGCCGGCGCCGATGCCCTCGTCGAACAGCCGCGCCACGCGCGAACGCCGCGAGGTGCCGATCACCAGCTGGGTCGCGTTGACCCCGCGGGCGAAGTCCAGCAGCGCGGTCGGGACGTCGTCGCCGACGACGGTGTGGAAGGTCGCGCCGACCTCCTCGGCCAGCGTCCGGCAGCGGGCGATCGCGGCGGGCCCGAGCCCGGACAGGCCGTCACCACGCAGGATGTGCACGACCTGCAGCTCGGCGCCGGCGCGGGTGGCGATCCGGCTGGCGCGGCGGATGAGCGTCTCGCTCTCCGGCCCGCCGGTGATGGAGACGACGACGCGTTCGCGCGCCTCCCAGGTGTCGGTGATCCGCTGCTCGGCGCGGTAGCGCTGCAGGGCGACGTCGACCTGGTCGGCCACCCACAGCAGGGCCAATTCGCGCAACGCGGTGAGGTTGCCGGGCCGGAAGTAGTTGCCGAGCGCGGCGTCGATCCGCTCGGCCGGGTAGACGTTGCCGTGCGCGAGCCGCCGCCGCAGCGCCTCCGGCGTGATGTCGACCAGCTCCAGCTGTTCGGCGCGGCGGACGACCTCGTCCGGCACGGTCTCCTGCTGCGTGACGCCGGTGATCCGCTCGACGACGTCGTTGAGGCTCTGCAGGTGCTGCACGTTGACCGTGGACAGCACGTCGATCCCGGCTTCGAGCAGTTCCCCGACGTCCTGCCAGCGCTTGGCGTTGCGGGAACCCGGGACGTTGGTGTGCGCCAGCTCGTCGACGACCGCGACTTCCGGGGCTCGCGCGAGGATGGCGTCGACGTCCATCTCGTCGAACTCGCGGCCGCGGTGCTCGGCGTGGCGCCGCGGCACGACTTCGAGGCCGTCGAGCAGGACCGCGGTCTTCTCGCGGCCGTGCGTCTCGACGAGCCCGACGACGACGTCGGTGCCGCGGTCGAGCCGCCGGCGTGCTTCGCCGAGCATGGCGAAGGTCTTGCCGACGCCAGGAGCCGCGCCGAGGTAGATCCTCAGCTCCCCTCGGCGCGGCTTCTTCGTACTGGTCACGCTGTCAGTGTGCCCCTCCGGCCGCGGCTTGCACGGCCAAGTTGAGCGGGAGCACATCGACGCCGGGGACCCCGATTCCCGCTCCGCCGGTGTTCGCTTCGACCAGCTGGCGAACCCGATCCACCGGCAGCCCGGTGTTCCGGGCGACGCGGGTGATCTGGAGGTCCGCGTAGGCCACGCTGATCGCCGGGTCGAGGCCCGATCCCGACGCCGTCACGGCGTCCGGCGGCACCTGGTCGGGTGACACCCCTTCGCGCTGGGCGATGGCCGCACGCCGCTCCTGGATGGTCTTCACCAGGTCCTCGTTGTACGGCCCCTTGTTCGACGCGCCGGACGGCATCTCCGCGGTGACCACCGAGGGCCGGGTGTGGAACCACGGGTCGTGCGCCGGGTCGGCGGGCACCGGGTCGACGCCGATGAGCGACGAGCCCACTGCCTGGCCGTTCCGCGTGACGACCGAGCCTTCGGCGTTGCCCGCCAGCCCGGGGATCCGGGCCACGGCCCACACGGCCAGGGGGTAGAGGATCCCGAGCAGGACCGTCATCACGATGAGGACGCGCAGCCCGGCCCAGGTCTGCTTGACGAGAGTGTTCACGAACTTCACCCGATTCCAGGGATGAGGCGCACGAGCAGGTCGATCAGCCAGATCCCGAGGAAGGGGCTGACGATCCCGCCGAGGCCGTAGACGAGCAGGTTCCGGCGCAGCAGGGCCGAGGCCGACGACGGCTTGTACCGCACGCCGCGCAGGGCCAGCGGGATGAGCACGACGATGATCAGCGCGTTGAAGATGACCGCCGACAGGATCGCCGACTTCGGGGTGGCCAGGTGCATGATGTTCAGGCCACCCAGCTGGGCGTAGATGCCGGTGAACATCGCGGGCAGGATCGCGAAGTACTTCGCGAGGTCGTTGGCGACGCTGAACGTCGTCAGCGCGCCGCGGGTGATGAGCAGCTGCTTGCCGATCTCGACGATCTCGATCAGCTTCGTCGGGTCGCTGTCGAGGTCGACCATGTTGCCGGCCTCCTTCGCGGCCGACGTGCCGGTGTTCATCGCGACGCCGACGTCGGACTGCGCGAGCGCCGGGGCGTCGTTGGTGCCGTCGCCGGTCATCGCGACCAGGCGCCCGCCCTCCTGCTCCTGCTTGATGAGCGCCATCTTGTCCTCGGGCTTTGCCTCGGCGAGGTAGTCGTCGACGCCCGCGTCCGCGGCGATGGCCTTGGCGGTGAGCGGGTTGTCGCCGGTGATCATCACCGTCTTGATGCCCATCGCGCGCAGCTCTTCGAAGCGCTCCTTCATGCCCGGCTTGACGACGTCGGACAGCCGGATCACGCCACGCACCACGGTGTCCTCGGCGACGACGAGCGGAGTGCCGCCCTGGGCGCTGATGTCGTCGACCACGCGCTCGGTCTCGTCGGGGAACTCGCCGCCGTTGTCCCGCACCCACGCGCGGACGGCGCTCGCCGCGCCCTTGCGGATCCGCCGGTTCCCGATGTCGAGGCCCGACATCCAGGTCTGCGCGGTGAACGGGACGAACTCACCCTGCTCGTCCTGGTCCGCGTAGTCCGACGTCAGCTCGACGACACTGCGCCCTTCGGGTGTTTCATCCGCCAGGCTGGCCAGCCGGGCCGCCCGCGCGAGTTCGTCCGGTGTGGACGATCCCACCGGGATCAGCTCGGTGGCCCGGCGGTTGCCGAAGGTGATCGTGCCGGTCTTGTCCAGCAGCAACGTCGAGACGTCGCCGGCGGCTTCGACCGCGCGGCCGCTGGTCGCGAGGACGTTGCGCTGCACCAGGCGGTCCATCCCGGCGATGCCGATGGCGCTCAGCAGCGCGCCGATCGTCGTCGGGATGAGGCAGACCAGCAACGCGGTCAGCACGATCACGGACTGCTCGCTACCGGAGTAGCGGGCCATCGGCTGCAGTGCCACAACGGCGAGCAGGAAGATGATCGTCAACGTCGAAAGCAGGATCGTCAGCGCGATCTCGTTCGGCGTCTTCTGCCGCGAAGCGCCTTCCACCAACGCGATCATCCGGTCCACAAAGGACTCGCCCGGTTTGGTCGTGATCTTCACGACGATCCGGTCGCTCAGCACGGTCGTGCCGCCGGTGACGGCCGACCGGTCGCCGCCGGACTCGCGGATGACCGGGGCCGACTCACCGGTGATGGCCGACTCGTCGACGGTCGCGATGCCCTCGACGACGTCGCCGTCCCCGGGGATCACCTGGCCCGCCTCGACGACGACCAGGTCGCCGACCTTCAGCTCGACGCCCGGCACCTGCTCCTCACCGTCCGAGGTGAGCCGGCGGGCAACGGTCTCCTTCTTCGACCGCCGCAGGCTCTCGGCTTGGGCCTTGCCGCGGCCTTCGGCGACGGCCTCGGCGAGGTTCGCGAACAGGACCGTGAACCAGAGCCAGACGGCGATCAGGATGGTGAACACGCTCGGGTCGGTGACCGCGAAGACGGTGGTGAGCGCGGAACCCACCCACACCACGAACATCACGGGGTTGCCGAGCTGGTGCTTCGGGTTGAGCTTCCGGAACGCGTCGGGCAACGACGTCCAGAGCTGGCGGGGGCTGAACACCCCGGCGCCGACGGTCATGCGAGTGCCTCCGCGATGGGCCCGAGCGCGAGCGCCGGGATGAAGGTGAGGGCCGCGACGAGCACCACCGTGCCGGTGAGCATGGTGGCGAACAGCGGCCCGGTGGTGGGCAGGGTCCCGGCGGTTTCCGGCACCTTGCGTTGCGCGGCCAGGGATCCGGCCAGGCAGAGCACGGCGATGATCGGGACGAACCGGCCGATCAGCATCGCGACGCCGAACGACGACTGGAACCAGTCGTTCGTCGCGGTCAGGCCGCCGAACGCGCTGCCGTTGTTGTTGCCGGTGGACGCGTAGCCGTAGAGGATTTCGGACAGCCCGTGCGCGCCGCTGTTGCCGAGCGCGCCCGCGGTGCCGGGTAGCAGCAGCGCGATCCCCGCGCCGAGCAGGACGACCGTCGGCATCGCGAGCATCGAGATCGCCGCGCTGGTGACCTCGCGCTTGCCGAGCTTCTTGCCCAGGTACTCCGGCGTGCGCCCGACCATCAGGCCGGCCAGGAACATGGCGATGATCGCCATGACGAGGATGCCGTAGAGGCCGGTGCCGACGCCGCCGGGCGAGATCTCGCCGTAGAGCATGTTCAGCAGCGGTCCCCCGCCGCCGAGGCCGGAGAGACTGTCGTGCGCGCCGTTCACCGCGCCGGTCGACGTGCCGGTGGTGGTGTCGGCGAAGATCGACGTCAGGCCGATGCCGAACCGCTGCTCCTTGCCCTCCATGCTCGCGCCCGCGGCCAGCGCCGCCGGGTTGTTCGCGTTCGCTTCGGAGAACCAGATGATCGCCAGCGACGCGGCCCAGAGCAGGCCCATCACGCCGAGCAGGACGTAACCCTGCTTGGGCTTGCCGACGAGCTTGCCGAACGCGCGGGTCAGGCTGACCGGGATCACCAGGATCAGGAACAGCTCGATGAGGTTCGTCCAGGCGTTGGGGTTCTCGAACGGGTGCGCGGAGTTGGCGTTGAAGATGCCGCCACCGTTGGTGCCCAGTTCCTTGATGACTTCCTGGCTCGCGGCAGGCGCCAGGGCGATCGTGCTCTGGCTGCCGTCCGGGTTGGTAACAACGACGCCGGCCTTGAGGCTCTGCACGACACCGAGCGCGACGAGCACGATCGCGAAGACGAACGCCATCGGCAGCAGGACGCGGATCGTGCCGCGCGTGAGGTCCACCCAGAAGTTGCCGAGCCGGTCGGTCTTCGCGCGGACGAACCCGCGCGTGAGCGCGATCGCCACGGCGAGGCCGACGCCGGCGGACAGGAAGTTCTGCACGGTCAGCCCGGCCATCTGCACGAAGTGGCCCATCGTCGTCTCGGGGACGTAGGACTGCCAGTTCGTGTTGGTGACGAAGGAGACCGCCGTGTTGAACGCGACGGCCGGGCTCACCGAGCCGCGCCCCAGGTTCCACGGCAGCAGCGGCTGCAGGCGCTGCAGCAGGTAGAGCAGGACGATCGAGACGAACGAGAAGCCGAGCACGCCCGCGGCGTAGGTCGGCCATCGCTGTTCGGAGTCGGGATCGACCCGGAAGAGCTTGTAGAGGCCCTTCTCGAGCTTCAGGTGCTTCTCGGTGGAGAAGACGCGCGCCAGGTAGTCGCCGAGTGGCCGGTAGACCGCGGCGAGGGCGGCGAGGAGGAGGCCGAGCTGGATGAGCCCGGCCGTCGTGTCGGACATCAGAATTTCTCCGGCTTGATCAGCGCGACGAAGAGGTAACCGAGGAGGCCCAGCGCCAGCAGGCCGCCGACGATGTTGGCCGCGGCGCTCACAGCTTCTCCAGCCCGCGCAGCGCCAGCGCGAGCACCACGAACACGCCGATCAGCAGGACGGCGTAGAGCAAGTCGGCCACAGGCACCTCTCAAGACGGGTCACCGGGTTCGGTGACCGGACACGCTCACTGTGCGGCTGCGGGACCCCGTCGCGACCTGCGGCTGACGGCGCCTTGATGCGTTCCTGACACCCATTTACGCCGTCTTTATGGCCGGTGGCGGCCGTCACGCAAACGTTTGCCCCGTTGTCACTGCTTGCAGTTGGTTAGTGACACGCGACACAACGCGTAACCGAACAAGTGCGGAACGTGCAATTCGGGCAGACAAGATCTACAGCCCGTGTTACACCTGTGTTACCGATAGTTGTATCGGCTAAGCAAATCTTTGGGAGAGGGGATCACCTATGTGCGGTATCGCCGGCTGGGTTTCCTACGACGCCGACCTCACCCGCCGACCGGACGTCGTCGACGCGATGACCGCGACCATGTCCTGCCGCGGCCCGGACGACGAAGGCACCTGGGTGCGTCGGCACGTCGCGCTCGGCCACCGGCGGCTGGCCATCATCGACCTGCCCGGCGGCCGGCAGCCGATGTCGGTGCACACGCCGAACGGCGACGTCGCGATGGTCTACAGCGGTGAGGCCTACAACTTCACCGAGCTGAAGGAAGAGCTGACGAAGCTCGGCCACCAGTGGGAGACCGACAGCGACACCGAGGTCGTGCTGCACGGCTACCTGCAGTGGGGCGACGAGGTCGTCGACCACCTCAACGGCATGTACGCCTTCGCGATCTGGGACGAGCGCGACGACAAGCTCGTGATGATCCGCGACCGGATGGGCATCAAGCCGTTCTACTACTACCCGACCCCCGACGGCGTGCTGTTCGGCTCCGAGCCGAAGGCCATCCTGGCGAACCCGATCGCGAAGAAGGTCGTCGACCTCGACGGCTTCCGCGAGCTGGCCGGCTTCACCAAGCGGCCGGGCTGGTCGCTGTGGAAGGACATGCGCGAGGTCGAGCCGGGCACGCTCGTCACGGTGTCCCGCGAAGGCATCAGGACCCGCACCTACTGGAAGCTCGACGCGAAGCAGCACACCGACGACCAGGAGACCACGGTCGCCCGCGTCCGCGAGCTGATGACCGACATCGTGCACCGCCAGCTCGTCGCGGACGTCCCGCGGTGCGTGCTGCTCTCGGGCGGGCTCGACTCGAGCGCCGTCACCGGGCTCGCCGCCGCGCGGCTGGCCGAGCAGGGCGAGCAGCTGCGCACGTTCTCGGTCGACTTCTTCGGCCAGGAAGAGAACTTCAAGCCGGACGAGATGCGCGACACCGCGGACTCGCCGTTCGTACGTGATGTTGCTTCCCTGGTGGGCTCGGCACACCAGGACGTCGTGCTGAACCCGGGCGAGCTGACCGATCCCGAGGTGCGGCGCGCGGTCCTGCGGGCCCGCGACATCCCGGCCGGCCTCGGCGACATGGACACGTCGCTGTACCTGCTGTTCAAGGCGATCCGCGGCGAATCGACGGTGGCGCTGTCGGGTGAGTCGGCCGACGAGGTGTTCGGCGGCTACCGCTGGTTCCACAACGAGGACGCGGTCAACGCGGACACGTTCCCGTGGCTGGCGTTCCGGAACTCGATGATGGACGAGCGCTCGTCGCTCTACACGCCGGAGCTGGTGAAGAACCTCGACGTCCAGTCCTACATCGCGGACCAGTACCGGACCGCGGTCGCGGGGGTCGAGCACCTCGACGGCGAGTCCGAGCGCGAGGCGCGGATGCGCACGATCTGCAACCTGCACCTGACCCGGTTCGTGCGGATGCTGCTCGACCGCAAGGACCGCGCGTCGATGGCGGTGGGCCTGGAGGTCCGCGTGCCGTTCTGCGACCACCGGCTGGTCGAGTACGTCTACAACACGCCGTGGTCGCTGAAGACGTTCGACGGCCGGGAGAAGAGCCTCCTGCGCCACGCGACCAAGCACGTGCTGCCGGACTCGGTGCGCGACCGCGTGAAGAGCCCGTACCCCTCGACGCAGGACCCGGGTTACGCGGCGGCGCTGCAGCAGCAGGTCAAGGAGGTGCTGGCCGAGCCGGGCCACCAGGTGTTCGACCTGGTCGACCGCGCCTGGGCGCACCGGGCGTCCGAAGTGGACTCGGCGACCATGGAGCCGTCGATGCGCATCGGCCTGGACCGGCTGCTCGACCTGTACCACTGGATCGACATGTACTCCCCCACGCTCGAGCTGTCTTGACCTCGAGTGCCCTTGAGGTGTGAGGCTCGGGAGCATGAAGGTGCTCCTGTTCGGCCGCAACCCGGCCACGGTCTCGAGGGTGACGGCGGCGCTGTCCGCGGCGGGTCTCGCCGCGGACGGCGTCGCTTCGGAGGAGGCGGCGCTGTCCCGGCTCGGTGTCGTGGACGCGCTGGTGCTGGGCGCGGGGGTGGTGGGGCCACTGCGCGAGCGCGTCACGGCCGCGGCGGTGCGGCACGGGGTGATTTGGGTGCAGGGGCCGCACATCCTGCCTTCGCGGGACGCGCTGGAGTACGTGCGCGCGGAGATCTTGCCGCTACTGGCCGAGCGCCGCGCGCACGAAGGCCGCCACCAGCGGTGATCGGGACGTCGCCGGCCAAGCGACCTGCAGCCGCGCATCGCTGAGTCCCTCGAAGCGCCGGTAAGCAATCCCCGCACGCGGATAACGCCGGGCGACGGACTCCGGCAGGAACGTCACGGCCTGGCCGAGTTCGACGAGCCGCAGCGCTTCGGCAAGGTCCTTCGCCGGCGGCCCGTGCTTCGCGGGCGGTGCGTCGGCGGGCTCCCGATCTCTCCCGCGGTAATAGGCGTCGAGGCGCGCGTCGACTCCGGGCCAGGTCACCGCCGGCTGGGCGAGGACCTCCCGCAGCGTCCTGGCTTCCCCGCCGCTCGGCTGGGCGGCCACGCGTGGCTCGGCCCGGACCTGCTCGACGTCCAGCCCGGTCCGATCGAAGGGCGCGGCCACGAGCGCGACGTCACCGCGGCCGTCGCGGAGCATGTGCGCGGCCTCGTCGCCCGTGGTCGCGAACAGCAGCGCCGCGGGCTCGGCCAGGGCCGCGAGGATGCCCGGCAGCAGCCCGCCGTCACCGTCCGGTTTGGACACCACGGCCAGCGACCCGGCCCGCCGGGCCCGCCGCCGTGCGGCTCGGGCGGCGTCGACGGCGGTGCGGGCGTCCGGCAGCATCGCCTCGCCTTCGGGAGTGAGGGCGACGCGGCGGGTGGTGCGGTCGAACAGCGGCACGCCGAGCGTGCGCTCGAGCCCGGCGACCGCGCGCGACAACGTCGGCTGGGTGACCCCCAGCCGGTCGGCGGCGCGGCCGAAGTGCAGCTCGTCGGCGACCGCGACGAAAGCCTCGAACCCATTCATACGGGTTCAGCATAAATGCCGTATTTCTGTTCCCGCTCGGGCGCTGGTTGCCTGGCCGCATGACCAACACCGACGTCGTCCGCCGCTACCTCGACGCCTTCAACCGAGGCGACGTCGCCGCGTTCGACGAGCTGATCGACCCCGGCTACGTCAACCACAACCCGAGCCTGCCCGACCTCCCACCCGGCCCCGAGGGTTTGAAGCCGATCGTCGCGGACCTGCGGCGGCAGGCGCCGGACCTGCGTTTCGAGGAAGTCCACCTGCTGGCGGACGGCGACTTCGTGGCCGCACACCTGCTGGTCCACGGCTTCGGCCCGGAACCCGCCAGGCAGATGCAGATCGAGCGGCTGCGCGAGGGCCGGATCGTCGAGCACTGGCGCGTCACCGGCGAGCGCTAGCGGGCCGCGACCACGAGCCCCAGCGCCGCATAGCCGGCCCCGAGCAGGCAGACGGCCGGCCAGCCCGCGGCGCTGTAGGCCCACGTGGTCGTCACCGCGCCGAGCGCGGACCCCAGTGAGTAGAACGCCATGTACGTGCCGATCACGCTGCTGCTGCGGTCCGGGTGCGCGGTCGTGAGCAGGTGCTGGCTGCTGACGTGCACCGTCTGCACCGCGAAGTCCAGCACGACGATCCCGGCGATCAGCAGCCACAGCGAGGAAGTCGCCTGGCCGATCAGCAGCCACGACGCCGTGAGCAGGGCCAACGACCAGCGGGTGACCGGCACGGCCAGGCCGCGGTCGGCCCAGCGGCCCGCCCGCGACGCGCCCAGCGCGCCGGCCAGGCCGGCGAGGCCGAACCAGCCGATCTCGGTCGTGCCGAGGTGCCAGGGCGCGTCGCCGAGCGGGAGGGCCAGCCCGCTCCACAGCGTCCCGAAGGACGCGAACAGGAAGAACGCGACCAGACCCCGGCGCAGCAGCAGCCGGTCCGGGCGGCGCCGGGTCCGCGGGCGGCGGACGTCGGCGGCCAGGGTGCGGTGGGCGGTGAACGCGAGCACCACGCACAGCCCGGCGATGACGAGGTACACCACGCGCCAGCTCGCGAACTCACCCAACGCGCCCGCGACCACGCGCACGCCGAGGATCCCGGCGACCACGCCCGAGGTGACCACGCCGATGGTGCGGCCGCGCTCGCCGGGCGGGGCGACGTCGGCGGCGTAGGCCACCGTGATCTGGACGACCACGGCGAACAAGCCGACCAGCGCCAGGCCCGCGATCGCCAGACCGCCACCGGGCGCGACGGCGACCAGCGCCGCGCCGGCCGCGGTGAGCAGCAGGTGCAGCGTGATCAGCCGGCGGCGGTCGACCCGGTCGCCGAGCGGGACCAGCAGCAGGAGCCCGGCGAGGTAGCCGAGCTGACCGGCCGCGACCAGCCACCCCAGCGAACCGCCGCCCAGCCCCAGATCCCGGCCCGCGAGCTCGAGGACCGGCTGGATGCCGTAGACGGCCGACACCGCCACCGCGCAGATCAGCGCGAGCACGACCCGCTGCGTCATGCCACCCTCCGATGAGTTTCGAAATGCAACTCATCCGAGGTTAAGGCATACTGGTTTCAAAGTGCAACTCATCTTGGAGGAGCTCGTGGCCACCTGGACCGACCCGGCCTGCCCGGTCGCCCGGACCGTCGACCTCGTCGGCGACCGCTGGAGCCTGCTGATCATCCGCGACGCGATGAGCGGGCCCACCACGTTCACCGAGCTGCACCAGGAGCTGGGCATCGCCCGCAACATCCTCACCGACCGGCTGCGCAAGCTCGTCGAGCACGGCGTCCTGGACCGGACGACCGTCCCCGACGACGCCCGCCGGCACACCTACCGGCTGACCGAAGCCGGCGAGGACCTCTTCACGACGATCGTCGCCCTGCGCCAGTGGGGTGAGCGCCACGCGTTCGCCGCGGCCGAGCCGCACTCGGTGCTCGTCGACGACCAGGGCCGGGAGCTACCCGAGCTGCGCGCGGTCAGCCAGGACGGCGAGCCGCTGTCCGCCGGGACTTCGACGGTGCGGAAGCTCGGATGAGCGCGCGCAGGAACCGGACGTAGGGCGACCAGCGGGCCGGGGGTGCGACCCCTCCGGTCACCGCATGCTCGGCCCGGTCCAGCAGGTCCTCCAGGAGCGCGTCGTGCATCGGGCGGAAGAACAACGGCCAGGTCAGGCGGGCCGGCCCGTGGAGGCTCGCGGCCAGGACGTGGGTCAGCGCGTCGCCGTCGACGGTGAACTCGTGGTGGCCTTCGACGCCCCGGGGCGCCGTGAAGCGGAACCGGAGCCGGTCGGGCGCTGCTTCTTCGAGCACGTACCGGACCGGGCCGTGGCCCGCTGTCGTCCCCGGGACGCGGGGGCCGTCGAGGCGGGTCGGCGGCCAGCCCGCCACCGGCCACAGCCGGTCGCCCGGGGTGCCGAGCGTGTCCAGCAGGGGGATGAGGTGCGCCGAAGCGCCGGGGAACCGCCGGGTGTGCACGTTGCGGACCATGGGTGAGCCCTCCCGTTCTGGAGACTGTCCTCCAGAACGTATTAGAGCATAATCTCTACTACATGGGCCGCCCCGCGACGCACACCACAGCGCAGTTCCTCGCCGCCGCGACGACGTTGTTCGCCGGAGGCGGCGCCCGCGCGGTCACGATGGCCGCGACGGCGAAGGCCGCGGGCGCGCCGAACGGCTCGATCTACCACCGGTTCCCGGACCGTCCGGCGTTGCTGGCCGAGCTGTGGCGCCGCACGGTCCGCGACTTCCAGGACACATTCACCGACGCCCTCGGTGACGCGGCGACGGTCGACGCCGCCGTGGCCGCCGCGACCAGCGTCGTCCACTGGTCGCGCAAGCACCCCGAAGGCGCCCGCGTCTGCGACGCCGGCAAGCACGCCTTCGGCCCGGCCGACTGGTCACCGGAAGCCGCGGAAGCCGTGGCCAAGGACGAAGCAGAGCTGCGCGGCGTGCTCAAGCACGCCACGCGCACCCTCCCGCCGCTGACCGGCTGCACGGACGAAGACGTCGTCCTGGCCCTGGTCGAAATCCCCCGCGCGGTGGTCCACCGCTACCTGTCGGCCGGCCGCACTCCCCCACCGAAGGCCGTGACCCTGGTGGACCGCACGGTCCGCAAGCTCCTCCGCCCGTAACTCACGTGATCAGAGCCGGAACTCGCGACTCACGGCCCCGATCACGCGAGTTACGGGCCTGATCACGGGAGTCTCAGCGGCGGACCTCCGTCAGGCGGACCGGACGGCGCTCGCGCCGCGAAATCTCGCAGGCCTCCGCGATGTAGAACGCTTCGAGCGCGTCGGCCGCGACGCAGGGGGAAGGCGCCCGGCCCGCCACCACGTCCAGGAACGCGCGCAGCTCCGTCGTGTACGCCGGCCGGAAGCGCTCCATGAAGCCCGGGTACGCCGGCCCCGGCAGCGGGGCCACCCCGGGCTCCACCGACCGCAGCGGCGCCCGGTCGTCCAGGCCGACCACGACGCCCGACACCGAGCCCAGCGCTTCCAGCCGCACGTCGTAGCCCGCGCCGTTGTAGCGGGTCAGCGACACCGTGGCCAGCGTTCCGTCGTTCAGGGTGAGGGTCGCCGCCGCCGTGTCGACGTCGCCCGCGTCCGCGAAGAACCGCTCGCCGCGGTTGGCGCCGATCGCGTAGACCTCGTCGATCTCGCGGCCGCTCACCCAGCGGACGATGTCGAAGTCGTGCACGCCGCAGTCGCGGAACAACCCGCCCGAGTGCGCCACGTACTCCGCCGGCGGCGGCGCCGGGTCGAACGTCGTCGCGCGCAGCGTGTGCAGCCAGCCCAGCTCACCGGAGGCCACCGCCGCCCGCGCCGCCGCGTAGCCCGCGTCGAACCGGCGCTGGAAGCCGATCTGCACCTGGACGTCCGACGCGCTGATCCGGTCGATCACCGCCAGCGTGCCCGGGATGTCCGCGGCCACCGGCTTTTCGCAGAACACCGGGATCCCGGCATCGACCGCCGCGATGATCAGGCCCGGGTGCGCGTCGGTCGCCGCCGTGACGACCACGCCGTCGAGCCCCGCCGTGAACAGCTCACCGAGGGGAGCCGCCGCCACGCCCAGCTTCGCGGCGGCCGACCGGGCCCGCGCGGCGTCGACGTCGGCCACCACGACCGACTCGACCTCCTCGAAGCCCTTCAGCGTCTCCGCGTGCGCGGTGCCGATCCGGCCGGCGCCCGCCAGTCCCAACCTCATCGTGTCGCTCCTCCTGTCACGGAAAACTCGGCGGTGGTCGCCCGGACCACCAAGGACGGGTGCAGCAGGTGCCGGACCGGCTCCGTGCGCTCCCCGTGAACGCGTTCGAGCAACGCGGAGAAGGCCAGCCGCGCCATGTCCTTGCGCGGCTGGTCCACCGTGGTCAAGGAGAGGTGCCGCAGCGCCGCCAGCGACGTGTTGTCGTAGCCGACCACCGACACGTCCTCGGGCACGCGCAGCCCGGCCTCTTCGAGCGCCGAAATCGCGCCCACCGCGTTGAAGTCGTTGCCCGCGACCAGCCCCGTCGGCAGCTCCGGGCGCGAGTACTCGGCGAGCAGCTCCCGCACGGCGTTCTCGCCCCCGATGTCGGTGTGCTCGCTGCGCACCACGATCGGCTCGAGACCGTGCGCGCGCACCGCGGCTTCGAAGCCGCGCCGCCGCTGCGCCGCCCCGGCCGCGCCGCCGCCGTCGAGGTGCGCGATGCGCCGGTGCCCGAGGCCCACCAGGTGGTCGACGGCCAGCGCGGAACCCGCCTCGCCGTCGTCGTTCACCGTGTCCACCGTGGCCGCCCGGATGGTGCGCGAGACCAGCACGACCGGGCACTGCCGGGCCGCGACCTGGATCGACGCGGCCGGCACGACCGGCGACAGCAGGATGATCCCCGCCGGGCGGAAGGACAGGAGGTTGTGCAGTGCGTTCCACTCACGCGTGGGACTGCGCCCGCCCGTGTTGAGGATCAGGTCGAAGCCCGCCGCCTGCGCGGCGCTGTCCAGCTCCTCGACGATGTCGGCGAAGAAGGCGTTGCGCAGGTCGTTGACCATCACGCCGAGCACGGTGGACGTCCGGCTCGCCAGCGACCGCGCCATGACGTGCGGCTGGTAGCCCAGCTCCTCCGCCGCGCGCAGGACGGCCGCGCGCCGGGCGTCGGAGACCTTCGGCGAATTCCGCATCACCAGGGAGACCAGCGCGCGGGAAACGCCCGCCCGCGCGGCGACGTCCTCCATGGTCGGACGCACCGGCCACCTCCACTGAGCACCGAAAACTGAGCCTTGACTTGCTGTGACGGACGCTACAAGATTAGAGCGCTCTAATCAATAGAGCGCTCCAACGGACCAACGGAGGCCCTTGTGACAGCGACGATCCGAGTAGCCGCTGCGCCGATCTCGTGGGGCGTCTGCGAAGTCCCCGGCTGGGGCCGGGTGCTGGACGCGGCGACCGTGCTCGGCGAGATGGCGGCCCTCGGCGTCCAGGCGACCGAACTCGGCCCGCCCGGCTACCTCCCCCGCGAACCGGCCGCGTTGCGGGAGCTGCTCGGCGGGTACGACCTGAAGCTCGTCGGCGGCTTCCTCGCCGTGGTGCTGCACGAAAACCAGCGGAACGCGCTGAAGGAGGCCGAAGAGTCGGCCGCGTTGTTCGCCGCGTGCGGGGGCGAAGTCCTCGTGCTCGCCGCCGCGACCGGCCTCGACGGCTACGACGAACGGCCGAAGCTCACCGAAGCCGAGTGGGCGGCGCTCGTCGACACCGCGGGCAAGATCCGCGACATCGCGGCCGCCCATGGCCTGCGCACCGTGCTGCACCCGCACGTCGGGACGCACGTGGAGCAGCGGGCCGAGGTCGAGCGCTTCCTCGCCGATTCCGATCTCGGCTTGTGCCTCGACACCGGGCACCTGATGATCGGCGGGACGGATCCGGTCGAGCTGGCGCAGCGGTATCCCGAACGGGTGGGGCACGTGCATCTGAAGGACGTCCGAGAAGACCTGGCGGCGGAGGTCCGCGACGGCCGGCTCGCCTACACCGACGCGGTCGGGCGGGGCATCTACACCGCGCTCGGCGAGGGCGACGTGGACGTGGCGTCGATGGTGCGCTCCGTCCAGGCGGCCGGCTACGACGGCTGGTACGTCCTCGAACAGGACACCGCCCTCGGCGACTCGAGCCCCGACGACGTACCCCGTCGCGACACCGAGCGCAGCCTCGCCCACCTCACGACGATCATCGACTCCCTGTAATCCGGTCCCAAAGGAGTGACTGTGTTCTCTGTCAAGAAGATGGCGGGAGTGGCGGCGATCGCCGCCGCCGGCCTGGTCCTGGCCGCCTGCAGCGGCCCGAGCGCCGACAACTCGACCAGCAGCAGCTCGACGGCCGCGGCCGCACCGAGCACCGGCGGCCCGTTCAAGGTCGCCGTGGTCACCCACGGCACCTCCGGTGACGCCTTCTGGAACGTCGTCAAGAACGGCGCCGAACAGGCGGGCAAGGACCTGAACATCGGCGTCGACTACTTCGCCGACGGAGACCCCGGCAACCAGGCCCGGCTGATCGACAACGCCGTCGCGCAGAAGGTCGGCGGCCTGGTCGTCTCGATGGCGAACCCCCAGGCCCTGCAGACGTCGATCCAGAACGCGGTCAAGGCGGGCATCCCGGTCGTCACCATCAACTCGGGTGAGGACTCCAGCGCGGCGTTCGGCGCGATCGCGCACGTCGGGCAGAGCGAGGGCCTCGCGGGCCAGGGCGCCGGCCAGCGGCTGAAGGCGGCGGGCAAGACGAAGCTGCTGTGCGTCATCCACGAGGCCGGCAACATCGGCCAGAACCAGCGCTGTGACGGCGCGAAGCAGACCTTCGGCAACGTCTCCACGCTGCAGGTCGACATCTCCAACCCGACCGACGCGCAGGCCCGGATCCGCGGCGCGCTGCAGTCCGACCCGTCGATCGACGCGGTGCTGGCGCTGAACTCGCAGGTCGCGGCCCGCGCGGTCGACGCGGCCAAGGAGGCGAGCTCGAAGGCGCAGGTGGCGACGTTCGACCTGAACGCCGACGTCGTCGCGGCCATCAAGGCCGGCACCATCCTCTTCGCGGTCGACCAGCAGCAGTACGAGCAGGGTTACCTGCCGATCGTGTTCCTCAAGCTGTACAAGGAAAACGGCAACACCATCGGCGGCGGCAAGCCGGTGCAGACCGGCCCCGGCTTCGTCGACAAGACCAACATCGACACCGTGGCCCCGTACGCGCAGCGAGGCACTCGCTGATGACGGCGGCCCTGCAGGCACATCCCGACGAGCGCGTCGGGAAGAAGAGCCTGACCGACCGGCTGGTGGTCCGGCCCGAGATCGGCGCGCTGCTGGGCGCCGTGCTCGTGTTCCTCTTCTTCTCGGTGGTCACCGGCCAGTTCCTCAGCCCGCTGGGCGTGGCGACCTGGCTGGACGACTCCTCGACGCTGGGCATCATGGCCGTGGTGGTCGCGCTGCTCATGGTCGGCGGCGAGTTCGACCTCTCGGCCGGCGTGATGACGGCGTCGACGTCGCTGGTCACGGCGATCCTGGCGACGCAGGCGGGCTGGAACGTCTGGTTCGCGCTGCTGGTCTCGCTGGCCTTCGCGCTCGGCGTCGGCGCGTTCAACGGCTGGCTGGTGATGAAGACCGGGCTGCCCAGCTTCATCGTCACGCTGGGGTCGTTCCTGGCACTGCAGGGCCTCAACCTCGGCGTGACGCGCTGGGTCACCAACACCGTCCAGGTCTCGGGCATGCGCTCGACCAGCGGCTACGAGTCGGCCGGCGGCCTGTTCGCGTCCACGTTCACCATCGGCGGCACGGAGTTCCAGTCGTCGATCGTGTGGTGGGTCGTCGTCACCGCGATCGCCGCCTGGCTGCTCGTGCGGACCCGGTTCGGCAACTGGATCTTCGCGGTCGGCGGGTCGCAGGTGTCGGCCCGCTCGGTCGGCGTGCCGGTGGTGCGCACGAAGATCCTGCTGTTCATGGGCACCGCGCTCGGCGCGTGGCTGGTCGGCTCGATCAACATCCTGCGCTTCGCCAGCGTCCAGGCGAACCAGGGCATCGGGCTGGAGTTCCAGTACATCATCGCGGCGGTGATCGGCGGCTGCCTGCTCACCGGCGGGTTCGGCTCGGCGGTGGGCGCGGCGATCGGCGCGCTGATCTTCGGCATGGCGCGCCAGGGCATCGTGTTCGCGCAGTGGAACAGCGACTGGTTCATGCTGTTCCTCGGCATCATGCTGCTGGCCGCCGTCCTCGTGAACAACGCGTTCCGGCGCCGCGCGGAAAGGGTTCGTCGATGACCTTGCTCGAAGTACGCGACATCGGGAAGACCTACGGCAGCGTGATCGCGCTGCGCGATGTGTCCACTGTGGTCAACGCGGGCGAGGTCACCTGCGTGCTCGGCGACAACGGCGCCGGGAAGTCCACGCTGATCAAGATCCTGGCCGGCGTGCACCAGCACGACCGCGGCGAGTTCCTCGTGGAGGGCGAGCCCGTGCGGTTCGCTTCCCCGCGCGAGGCCCTGGATCGCGGCATCGCGACGGTGTACCAGGATCTCGCGGTGGTGCCGCTGATGAGCGTCTGGCGGAACTTCTTCCTCGGCTCCGAGCCGACGACCGGGTTCGGCCCGTTCAAGATGCTCGACCGGCGCAAGGGCCGGGAGACGACCAAGCAGGCGCTGTCCGACATGGGCATCGACCTGCGCGACGTCGAACAGCCGGTCGGGACGCTCTCGGGTGGGGAACGCCAGTGCGTGGCGATCGCGCGGGCGGTGTACTTCGGCGCGAAGGTGCTGATCCTCGACGAGCCGACGGCCGCGCTCGGCGTCAAGCAGGCCGGGGTGGTGCTCAAGTACGTCGCGCAGGCCCGGGACCGCGGGCTGGGCGTCGTGCTGATCACGCACAACCCGCACCACGCCTACCCCGTCGCCGACCGGTTCCTGCTGCTGAAGCGGGGTGCGCCGCTCGGGTCGTACGAGAAGAAGGACATCGACATCAACGAGCTGACCCGGCAGATGGCGGGCGGTGCGGAACTCGAGGCCCTTGAACACGAACTGCGGCAGGTGGAGAAGGCGTGACGCTCCAGGCGTTGACGATCGGCCGGGTCGGTGTCGACCTCTACCCGGAGCAGAGCGGCGTGCCCTTGGCCGGCGTCAGCACGTTCGCCAAGTCGCTCGGCGGGACCGCGACCAACGTCGCGGTCGCCGCCGCACGGCTCGGCCGGCGCACGGCGGTGCTGACCAAGGTCGGGCCGGATGGCTTCGGCGACTACGTCCGGCAGGCCCTCGAAGGCTTCGGGGTGTCCCCGGCGCACGTGGGCACCTCGCCGGATCTCCAGACGCCGGTGGTGTTCTGCGAGCTGAACCCGCCCGCGGACCCGCCGCTGCTGTTCTACCGCTCCCCCATCGCCCCGGACCTCACGCTCACCGATGAGGACGTGCCGTGGGACGTCGTCGAGTCGGTGCCGCTGCTGTGGGTCACCGGCACGGGCGTGTCCACCGACCCCGCCCGGACGACCCAGCGGAAGATCCTCGAAGCCCGGAACCGCCGCGAGCACACCGTGCTGGACCTGGACTACCGGCCGATGTTCTGGCCGTCGGTGGCGGAGGCCCGTGCGGAGATCGGCGCGATGCTCGACCACGTCACGGTCGCGGTCGGCAACCGCACCGAGGTGGAGGTCGCCGTCGGCACCGCGGACCCGGACACCGCCGCCGACCGGATGCTCGAGCGGGGGCTGCGGCTCGCGGTCATCAAGAAGGGCGCGGAAGGCGTGCTCGTGGCCACGCCCGAGGGTCGCTGGACCGTGCCGCCCCAACGCGTCGAGGTCGTCTGCGGCCTCGGCGCCGGCGACGGCTTCGGCGGCGCGTTGATCCACGGGTTGCTGTCCGGCTGGGACCCGGTGCGGATCGCCGAGTACGCGAACGCGGCCGGCGCGCTGGTGGCGTCCCGGCTGGCCTGCGCCGACGCCATGCCGACCGCCGAGGAGATCGAGGAGCTGCTGTGACGGCTGCACTGAGCGACGAACGCTGGCGCGAGCTCCTGCACACCCGCGCCACCGACCCGGGCGCGATCCGCCAGGCGTACGCGACGCGCAAGAGACGCTCCCACCTCCTCTCCGACCGGGGCACGCTGTTCCTCGTCGCGGCCGACCACCCGGCCCGCGGCGCCCTGAGTGTCGGCGAAGACCCGCTGGCCATGGCCGACCGGCGCACCCTCCTCGAACGGCTGCTCGTCGCCCTGGCCAACCCGGCCGTCGACGGCATCCTCGGCACCCCCGACGTCGTCGAGGAGCTCCTCCTGCTCGGAGCGCTGCACGACAAGGTCGTGTTCGGCTCCATGAACCGCGGCGGCCTCGCCGGCGCCGACTGGGAAATCGACGACCGGTTCACCGGCTACGACGCCCGCACGCTCGTCGACTGCGGCCTCGACGGCGGCAAGATGCTCCTGCGGCTCGTCGACTCCGACCCCGGCACCATCCCGACGCTGCAGGCCTGCGCCGACGCCGTCACCGAACTGGCGGCGTACGGGCTGGTGGCGATGGTCGAGCCGCTGCCCTACACCCGAGCGAGCGGGAAACTGGTGCTGCAGAAGGACCCCGCGTCGCTGGCGCGAGCGGTCACGGTGGCGTCCGGGCTCGGCACGACGTCGGCGCACACCTGGCTGAAGCTGCCGTCCACCGACGCCCCCGAAGTCCTCGGCGCGACGACGCTGCCGGTGGTCGTCCTCGGCGGCGTGCCCTCCGGCGACCCGGCCGCCGACCTGGCCTCCTGGGGCCGGACGCTGCGCCACGACGTCGTGCGCGGGCTGGTCGTCGGCCGCACCCTGCTCTACCCGCCCGATGGCGACGTCGGCTCCGCCGTCGAAGCCGCCGCGAAGGTACTGGAGGCCGCGAAGTGAGCAAGCTGCACCGTCCATTCGGGACGCTGTCCGACGACGCCGACCCGGTCCGGCTGACCCCGGACAGCGCGGGCTGGACCTACACCGGGCTACGGGTGCTTTCCCTGGCCCCGGGCGAGGTCCGGGTCCTGCACACCGGCGAGTTCGAGGCGTTCGTGCTGCCCCTGGCCGGGTCCGCGACCGTCCGGGTCGACGGGCAGGTCTTCGAGCTGCGGGGCCGGGAGTCGGTCTTCACGCGCGTGACGGACTTCGCCTACGTGCCGCGTGACGCCGAGGTCGAGTTGTCGACAGAGGACGGTCTGGAAGTCGCGCTGCCGATGGCGCGCTGCACGCGACGCCTCGACGCGAAGTACGGCCCGGCCGAGGACGTCCCGGTGGAGGTGCGCGGCGCCGGGCAGGCCACGCGGCAGGTGACCAACTTCGGCGTGCCGGGGGTGTGGGACCACGCCGACAAGCTGAACGCGTGCGAGCTGATCACGCCGGGCGGCAACTGGTCGTCGTACCCGCCGCACAAGCACGACGAGGCGAGCGAGTGCGAGGTCGTCAACGAGGAGATCTACTACTTCCGGATCGCCGGCCGCGACGGCGTGACCCCGGCACGCGAGGGCTTCGGCCTGCACCGGACCTACACCGCCGACGGCGAGCTGAACGAGGACGTCGCCGTGCGCGACCACGACGTCTTCCTGATCCCGTGCGGCTACCACGGTCCGTGCGTGGCCGCGCCCGGCTACCCGATGTACTACCTGAACGTCCTGGCCGGGCCGGCCGGCGAACGCTCGATGGCGTTCTGCGACGACCCCGCGCACGGCTGGATCCGCGACACCTGGGCTTCGCAGGACCTCGATCCGCGCTGCCCCGTGACGAGCCACGAAGGACGTGTGCAGTGAAGCTGACAACCGCGCAGGCGCTCGTCCGCTGGATTCTCGCGCAGCGCTCGGAAACCCTGGACGGGCGCGAAGTCCCGCTCTTCCCCGGCGTCTTCGCGATCTTCGGGCACGGCAACGTCCTCGGGCTCGGCACGGCGCTCGAAGAACACCGCGGCGAGCTCCCCGTCTGGCGCGGGCACACCGAGCAGGGCATGGCGCTCGCGGCGGTCGGCTACGCGAAGGCGACGCACCGGCGGCAGGTCGGCGTGGTGACGTCGTCGATCGGGCCCGGCGCGCTCAACATGGTCACCGCGGCCGGGGTCGCGCACGCGAACCGGCTGCCGGTGCTGTTGCTGCCGGGCGACACGTTCACCAGCCGCGCGCCGGATCCCGTGCTGCAGCAGATCGAGCCCTTCGGCGACGCGACCGCGACGGTCAACGACGCCTTCCGCGCGGTGTCCCGGTACTTCGACCGGATCACCCGGCCCGAGCAGCTGCTCTCGACGTTGCCGCAGGTCGCGCGGGTGCTCACGGACCCGGCCGACGCCGGCCCGGTGGTCCTCGCGCTGCCGCAGGACGTCCAGGCGGAGACGTACGACTTCCCGGACGCCCTGTTCGAGCCGGTGACGCACCGGCCGCCGCGCCCGCGCCCCGATCGGCGTTCGGTCACCGAAGCGGCCGGCGTGCTGCGTGCGGCGAAACGGCCGCTGCTGGTGCTCGGCGGCGGCGTCCGGTACTCCGGCGCGGGCCGGCGCGCGCTGGACTTCGCGCAGCGCCACGGGATTCCCCTGGTCGAGACGACCGCGGGCCGGACGCTGGTTGCGCACGCCCACGAACTGCACGCGGGTCCGCTGGGGATCACCGGCTCGACGTCGGCGAACGTCCTCGCGGCCGAGGCGGACGTCGTCCTCGCGATCGGGACGCGGCTGCAGGACTTCACCACGGCGTCGTGGACGGTCTTCTCCCCCGACGTCCGCCTGGTCACGCTCAACGCGGCCCGGTTCGACGCGGTGAAGCACGGCGCGCTGCCGGTCGTCGGCGACGCCGACGCGGGCCTGACGGACCTCGCGGCCCAGCTGGAGAGCTGGCGCGTCGACCCGTCGTGGACCGCGCGGGCCGCGGCCGAACGGGCGAAGTGGGACGAGCACGTCGACTCGCTGCGCTCGGCCGCGGGCGCCGTCCCGTCGTACGCGCAGGTCGTGGGCGTGGTGAACGACCTGTCGGCGGCGGACGACTACGTCATGACGGCGTCCGGCGGGCTGCCGGGTGAGCTGATCGGCGGCTGGCGCGGGTCCGGCTCGGTGTCGATGGACGTCGAGTACGGCTTCTCGTGCATGGGTTACGAGCTTTCGGGTGCGTGGGGCGCGGCGATCGCGCACCCGGGTCTCGTCACGACGCTGCTGGGCGACGGCTCGTACCTGATGCTGAACTCGGAGCTGTTCTCGGCGGCCTTCGCGGGGCACCCGTTCGTCGCGGTGGTGTGCGACAACGACGGCTACGCGGTGATCGCGCGGCTCCAGCAGGGGCAGGGTGGCAAGCCGTTCAACAACTTCTACGCCGACTGCACGACTTCGCACGCTTCGCCGCCCCGAGTCGACTTCGCGCGTCACGCCGAATCCCTGGGCTGCCTGGTCTTCGAAGTGTCCACTGTGGACGCACTGCGCACGGCGTATGCCGACGCGCGCGCGGCGGCGGTGGCCGAGCGGCGGCCCGCGGTCGTCGTGGTGAGGACACAGCCGTCGGCGTGGACGGAAGCGGGCGCCTGGTGGGAGGTCGGGGTGCCGGAGCACCTGGCGGGTCGTGACGCGTACGACCGCGAGAAGCCCGGGCAGGTCCGCTACCTGCGGTCCTGAGCCGGGGCGAACCGCTTGGTGTACGCGCTGACCGTCGCCGTCTCGAGGCGGTCGACGCCGGGCACCGCGCCGATCCGTTCGGTGACGTAGGCGTAGAGGTCGTCCGGGGTCCGGCAGACCAAGACGGCCACGAGGTTGTGGCTGCCGGTCGTCGCGGCGACGTGCGCGGTCTCGTCGTCGGCGGCGAGGGCCTCGGCGACGGCCGTGACCCGCGCCGGAGCCACGGCGAGCCAGGCCAGGCACTGGGTCGGGTACCCGTACAACGCCGGGTCGACCTCGACGTGGAACCGCAACCGGCCCGCGCGGCGCAGCTCGTCCAGCCGCCGCCGCACCGCCGACTCGGACCAGCCGACGCGGCCCGCGAGGTCGGCGAAGGCCGCCCGGCCGTCGGCGGCCAGGGCCGGGAGCAACCGCCGGTCCAGGTCCGTCGGCTCGACCGGCGCCGGCTCGGCGGCGGGCTCCCGCAGGGCGGCGATCTGCTCGGCGGTCAGCGCGGACGTCCGGCCCGGCCACCAGCCGTCCATCAGGGACCGCAGGATCTGCTGGGCGCGGACGTCGGTGACGTGCGGGTGCCGGCTCAGCTCGGCCAGCGGCGCGGACGTGCGCAGCAGGCAGGCGAGCTCGGTGTCGCCGGACAGGCGTGTCACCCACGCGGTGTCCACGCGCTCGGCCAGGACCGCCGCGAGCGCCGCGGCGCCGTGCGGGAGGACACGCAGCCGCACGAGCCAGTCCGAGCGGCCGTGGGGCACCGCGCTGACCCGCACGGCACCGGCTTTGCGAAGACGCGTGAAGCGGCGGGCGAGCGTGCGGTCCGAGACGTCGAGGACGGCCGCGACCCGGCTGAATGGCACCCGCGCGTCCAGCTGCAGCGCGTGCAGCAGCTGCCGGTCGAGCGCGTCCAGGCTGACGGAATCCACCCGGCCAGGATAGGTGCGCGCCGGATTCCGGCGTGGCCGCTCCGGCGGCAGGCTTCCGCACGGGAGCCCGGGCGAAGCTCGGCCCATGACCATCACCGGCTTTCACCACACGGGGATCGTGACCCGCGACCTCGACGGCCTGGCCGCGCGCTACGCCGGGCTCGGGTTCACCGTGAGCCCGCGCTCCCGGCACCTGCTGAGCACCGCACCCGGCGAGCCGCCCGTGCCGAGCTGCACCGCGAACCAGTGCGTCTACTTCGAGAACGCCTACATCGAGCTGCTCGGCATCGTCGACGACACCGCACCGGATCCCTGGCACGCGCGGGAAATGGGCACCGGCTTCCGGATCCTCAACTTCGCAACACCCGACGCCGCGGCGCTCTCCTTCGACGGCATCCCCACTTCGGGTGTCCTCGACCTCGAACGCGACGTCGAGGACGGCGGCACACTGCGCGCGCGGGCCGTGCACCTCGACCCGCGCTCGACGCCGGAGGGGTACATCGGCGTCGCCCAGCACCTGACGCGGGAGCACACGCGCGCCGTCGAGCACCCGAACGGCGCCCGGCGCCTGGCGGCGGTCCGCATCACCGCCGCCGACTTCGACACGACCGTGGATCGGTACGCCCGCGTGCTCGGCGTGCCGCCCACACCGGTGTTCACCGTGGGCGACGCCCGGCTGGAGATCGTCCCCGGCCCGGTGTCACGGCTGGAATCGATGACCGTCGCGGGTGACGGCGCCGACCTGGAGCTGACATGACTCTCGCCGTGTTCGCGGTCGCGAGCCTCCTGTTCCGGTTGCGGTTCCCGTGGCGGATCGCCGCCGCGCACGGGCTCGCGGTGATGCTCGTGATGACGGCGTCCGCGCACTTCGCCCCGAGCGGTCTCGGGTTCATGCCCGGCCACGACGACCTCACGGCGATGGTGCCGCCGTTCGTGCCGGTCCCGTCGCTGACCGTGTACGCGACCGGCGTGCTGGAGCTGCTCGGCGCGCTGGGGTTGGTGCTCCCCCGGACGCGTCCGGCGGCCGGGTGGTGCCTCGCCGCGTTGTTCGTCTGCCTGCTCCCGGCGAACATCCACGCCGCGGACGTGCCGCTGTGGTTCCGGATCCCGGAGCAGCTGGTCTACCCCGTGGTCGCGGTGGCCGCGGCGCGGACCCGCGGCCGCAGGGTGAAGCCGCTGGGCTTGAGCGTCAAGGACTCCACGATCTCGAGCTCGTACGACGGGTCGACGTCGAAGTCGTAGCGCTGCAGCACGATCCCGAGCGCCAGCACGGCTTCGTGCAGCGCGAACTGGCGGCCGATGCAGGCGCGCTCGCCCGTCCCGAACGGCTTGTACGCCTGCGCCGGCCGCTTCTTCACCGCGGCGGGCTCGAACCGGTCCGGGTCGAACCGCTCCGGGTCCGGCCAGGCCGCGGGATCGCGGTGCACCAGCGGGAGCGGCACGATCACCCAGTCCCCCTTGCGCATGCGGTGCTTCCCGCCGAGCACGACGTCTTCGCGTGCTTCGCGCGAGTAGCCGGGCGCGGTCGGCCAGAGCCGCATCGCCTCGTCGAGGCAGCGACGCACGTAACGCAGCTTCGCGACGTCGCCGAAGTCGGGCTCGCGGTCGCCCCACACCGCGTCGACCTCGGCGCGGGCCTTCGCCAGCAGCTCGGGGTGCCGTGTGAGGTAGTACAACGCGAACGACAGCGCGCCCGACGTCGTCTCGTGGCCGGCGACGACGAACGTGATGGCCTGGTTGCGGATGTTGACCGGGTCCAGGCGCTCCCCCGTCGTCGGGTGGCCTTCGGTGAGCATCAGGTCGAGGAGGTTCTCCGAGCCCTCGCGGGCTTCGATGACCTCGTCGACCAGGTTCGTCATGGTCGCGATGTCGGCCCGGTTCTGCTCGGCCGTCCCGGCGAACGCGCGTCGCACGAACGGGAGCTTGACGTTCTGCAGCTGCGCGTACCGCAGCGCGCGGATCATCGCCGTGACGAACGGGTGCGGCTCGGCGCGCTCGAACGAGCCGAACCGGTAGCCGAAGCCGGCGAGGCCGATCGTCTCCAGCGTCAGCCGCGTCATGTCGGCGGCGACGTCGACCGGGCCCGCTGCCGCGTCCCAGGCCGCGGTCAGCTCGCGGGCCGCGTCGAGCATCACCGGGTGGTAGCGGCGCATGGCCTCGGCGGAGAAGGCCGGCTGCAGGATGTCGTGCGCGAGCCGCCAGTTCGGCTCGTGGGTGTGCGCGGTGAACAGGCCGTCGCCGGCCACCGCGCGCAGGTTCTCGATGCCCAGCCCGACGTGCTTGCCGAACTTCGTCTCGTCGTTCAGCTCGGTGACCAGGTCGACGCCGCCGACGAAGACGATCTCGAAGCCGAAGATCTTGCGCGTGAAGATCGGGCCCAGGCGCCGGCCGAGGCGCAGGGTGTCCTGCAGCGGCGTGCGCGGGTTGGCACCGATCAGGTCGCCGATCACCGGCAGCCGGCCCGGCCGGTGCGGAAGCGTGCTGGTGTCCACGACGTACCCCCTATTGAACCCGCATTCAATAGGGTCACGATCCCCCGCTACTGAACCCGTGTCAAGTAAGCTCGGGCGATGCGGACGAGGCTGAGCACCGAGCAGCGGCGCGCCCAGCTCCTGACCATCGGGGCCGGGCTGTTCGCGAACCGGCCGTACGACGAGGTGTGGATCGAGGAGGTCGCCGAGATCGCGCAGGTCTCACGCGGCCTGCTGTACCACTACTTCCCCACCAAGAAGGACTTCTTCGCGTCGATCGTCCGCGCGCAACGCGACCAGCTGCTGGCGATGAGCGAGCCCGACCCGGCGCTGCCGGTGGCGGAGCAGCTGCGGGCCGGGCTCGACGTGTACCTCGAGTTCGCGCGCACGCACCCCGACGGCTATCGCATCGTGCACCGCGCCGCCGGGGCCGCCGACCGCGAGATCCGGGAGATCCGCGAGGCCGGGATGGCCGCGAACGCGTCCCGCATCCTCGACGCGCTGAGCGTGCTGACGCCGGTCACCGAGGTGACGCGGCTGGCCGTGCGCGGCTGGCTGACGTTCGTCGCGACGACCATCCTCGACTGGCTCGACCAGCCGACGGTCACCCAGGACGAGCTGCGCGACCTCGGCGTCCGGACGTTGTTCGCGGCGGTCGGGGTCACCCCGTGACGGCGGGCGAAGCGGCGCCCTGGACGAGTTCGCGCGGGGCGCCGGAGCCGTCCGCCGGGACCGCCCAGACGGCGTTGTCCCGTCCGTAGAGGACGGTGTGGTCGTCCTGCCACAGGGCTTGGTCGTCGACGCTCCGCTGTTCCGCCAGCTCGGTTTCCTTCAGCGTCTTGAGGTCGAGGACCGAGAGCCGCCAGACGCCGTCGCCGACCTTCTTCTTGAAGGCGACCCGGGTGGCGTCCGGGGACAGCGACGGGCATTCGACGTTCTCCCGGATCGCCTTCCCGCGGTAGCGCTTGTAGTCGGCTTCGACGAGGTAGGTCTTGCCCTTGCTGCCGAGGGTCGCGTAGAAGCGATTGCCGTCGGGGGCGAAGGTGATGCCCCAGTAGTTGACGTCGGCGGCGAAGTAGCGCTGGTCGTCGACGAACACCGGCAGTTCTTCGATCGTCTTGACGAGCCGTCCGGTGTCCACTTCGTACAGTCCGGCGCGGGTCGAGAAGCCTGTCTGCGCGTAGGAGTCGCCGGTCACGAAGAGCGTCCAGTCGACGCGCTTGCCGTCCGGGGAGACCCGGGCGCGGCTGGGTGTGCCCGGCAGTTTCTCGGTGTGGCGGACGGCGAGGTGGTCGTCGAGGACGAGGACGTCGGTGACCGCGGGCAGCGTCCCCGGCCGGACGGCCAGGCACACCGCAGTCTGCTTCGCGACGGCGAACCGGTCGCACTTGAGACCGCTGAGGCGGCGTTCCTGCTGGGTGACGACGCCGATCCGGCCGGTGGCCGTGTCGCGGAAGAACAGCTGACCGGGGCTCAGCGTGAGCTGGGCGGCCGGTTCGGCAGCCGCGGTGTCGTGGCGGGCGCTCAGGGTGTAACCGACGGCCGCGGCGACCAGCAGTGCGGTTCCGCCGAGGGCGAGGACGAGTCTTTTCACGGGCGCACCGGTTTCACGAAGGCGGCGGCGAGGGCGGCGACGGCCAGGCAGGCCGCGGCGACGAGCACCGCGGGCCGCAGGTCCCAGAGCGTCCAGGCCAGTCCGAAGAGGACGGAGGAGAGCATGCGGGCGACGGCCTGCCCGGTCTGCACGACGGCCATCCCGGTGGCCCGGAGGTCCCGCGGGATGAGCGGGCCGGCGGCGGCCATGAGGACACCGTCGGTGGCCGCGTAGAAGACGCCGTGCAGGGCGAGCGCGACCACGGCGAAGGGCAGGTAGGCCGGGCCGCAGAGCAGCACGAGTGCCAGGCACAACGCGACGTGCCCGCCGAGGAACACCGGCCAGCGCCCGACCCGGTCGGCGAGCTTGCCGAGCGGCACGGCCAGGACCAGGTAGATCCCGGCCGTGCCCAGCGGCAGCAGCGGGAAGAACGTCGCCGCGATCTCCCAGCGCCGTTGCAGGGCGAGGTAGACGAAGGAGTCGCCGACCGTCACCAGGCCGAGCAGCGCGGCCCAGAGCGTCACGCGCCGGAAGTCGCGCTGCTTGAGCAGGCCTGCTGCCGTGCGCAGTGACACGGCGGCGCGGTCGACGCTGCCCGGGTGGTCCCGGACGAAGAGGGCGAGCAGCAGCACGGCGATGGCCGCGACGCAGAAGCTGGTGAAGAACACGCTGGTGTAGCTGCCCAGGCTGAGCGCGAGGACGGCCATCGCGACCAGTGGGCCGAGGAACGCGCCGACGGTGTCGAGCGCGCGGTGCACGCCGAACGACCGGCCGAGCGTGCCGGGCTCGCTGGACAGCGAGATCAGGGCGTCGCGCGGGGCGGTGCGCACGCCTTTGCCCGTGCGGTCGGCGGCGAGGACGACACCGATCGCCGCGACCGACGAGCCGGCCGCGACCAGCCCGAGCTTGCACACCGCGGACAAGCCGTACCCGAACCCGGCGACGGCCTTGAGCCGCCGCCACCGGTCGGCCAGGTGGCCGCCGAGCACCCGCACGAGGGCCGTGGCGCCGGCGTAGAGCCCGTCGAGCAGCCCGAACTGCAGCGGGTTCAGGCCGAGGCCGAGCACCAGGTAGAGCGGAAGGACGGCGGTCACCATCTCCGAGGAGACGTCGGTGACCAGGCTGACCATCCCGAGTGCCACCACGTTGGCGGACACCCGGTTGAGGGCGGGTTTCCGGTTTTCGCCGGCCGCCAGGTCCGAGGTACGGCTTGCCGCGATGTACATGCCCGTGCTCCTAGTGGCAGGTGTAGGTCGGGCTGCTGTCGAGGACCTTGCCGTCGACGCCGATGAGCTGCGTCTGGAAGGTGGTGTCGGTCATCGACAGCTTGAGGACGCCGTAGGTCTTGAGCAGCTTGGCGGTCGTGTCGTGGGCGGGGCTCAGGTCGTAGAGGTTCGCCCCGCCGGAGCCGCCGACGATCTCGACGGGACCGTTCGCGTCGGCTTTGCCGTCGGCGTTCTGCGGCACGAACCGCTCGTAGTCGTGGTCGTGGCCGTTGAGGACGAGGTCGACCTTGTTCGCCGTCATGAGGTTCCACAGCTGGATGCTGTCGGGGTTGTCGCCGTGGTCACCCGAGCTCCACCGCGGGTGGTGGTAGTAGGCGGCGACGCAGCCCTTCTTGTTGTTGGCGAGATCCTGCTTGAGCCAGGTGATCTGCGGCGGCTCGGCGAACTCGTCGTGGGTGACGAAGTCGTTCGAGTCGAGGGCGATGAAGTGCCAGTTGCCCATTTCCCAGCTGTAGTAGCGCTTGCCCTGGGGTTTCGCGATGGCGCCGAAGTAGTCCTCGTAGCCCTTGAACTTCGTGTCGTCGTAGGACTCGTGGTTGCCGGGGATGGGGTGGGTGATGCTCTTGAACTTGCCCCAGGTCTTGTCGTAGTAGGCCTTGAAGTCCGAGAGGTGGGCGTCGTCGTACTGGTTGTCGCCCATGGTGATCACCGCGGCCGGGTTCAGCTGCTCGACCAGTTTCGCGGTCTTCACGTGCGCGCAGCTGGAGCTGCTCGCGGTGCAGCGTTCGGCGATGTCGCCGGCGGCGGCGAGGACGAAGGAGGTCCCGGTGCCCGCCTTGGTCTTCACGGTGATCGGCGTGCTCGGGCCGGACAGGTTCCCGGCGGCGTCACGCGCGCGGACGGCGTAGCTGTAGCTGGTGTCGGGGGTGAGGCCGGTGTCGGTGTAGGACAGGGTCGTGCTGGTGGCGACGGCGGTGCCGTTGCGCAGGATGTCGTAGCCGGCGACGCCGACGTTGTCGGTGGCGGCGCTCCAGCTCAGGGCGGCGCTGGTGGCCGTGGTCGCGCCGGCGGTGAGGGCGGTCGGCGTGGTCGGGGCCTGGGTGTCGCCGGAGGAGTCGGTGGAGCCGTAGACCTGCATTTCCCAGAATGAGTAGCCGTAGCTGGTGGCGCGGCTGACGCCGACGAAGCGGACGTAGCGGCCGTGGGCGTTCAGCGTCAGGTCGTCGGTGTTGCCGTCACCGTTGTCGACGGTGGCGGCCGGGGTGAACTGCGTGCCGTCGTCGGAGACCTCGATGCGGTACTTCTTGGCGTAGGCGGCTTCCCAGGTGAGGACGACGCGGTGGACGGCGGCGGACTGCCCGAGGTCGATCCGCAGCCACTGCGGGTCGGCGCCCTCGGCACTGGCCCAGCGGGTCGAGGTCTTCCCGTCGACGGCCTTGGTGCCGGCGTAGGTGGAACTCTCCACGGTCGAGGTCGCGACCGGTTTCCCTTGGGAGAGCAGCACATCGGCGGCTTCGGTCGCGTCGGCCGCGGCGATGGCGGAGGGGAGCAGGGCGATCGCCGCCACCACGGGGGTGAGGCGGCTGAATGTTCGTAATCGGGTCGACGGCACGTCGCGCTCCTTCTGGGCCTGGCGGTGGCTGGTGGGCTGCGGCGTCTTTGTTAAGAAACTTCCCTAACTAAAAGGACTGTATCGATGACCGGTTTCGACTGACAAGACGTGTCTTGTCGTTGAATCGGTCAAGAGGGTGAGTTTTACGCGGTTTTCGCAGCTCAGCACGGGTTACCGCTGACCGGTCCACTGCCCCGGGCCTCGGGACAGGGCCCGCAGACGCCCGACCTTTCGCGGTTTTGTCGGTGGCCGGCGGTAGCGTGGGAACCGGGGGCAGCGCCCATCGCCACGTCGCGATTTCCTTCCCCCGCAACGCATCCCGGCGGCCCGCCCGGCCGCCCACGTTCACCCTATTCAGCTAATGATCTTCGCTCAGGTGTTCGGTAGCTTCGGATGTATGACCCAGTCGCTTCCGAATCTCCGCGACCGCGGCACGCCCCGCCCGGTTGGCTCCGACAGTGCTCGCCGAGGGCCCGTAGCCCACGAGGTGCAACCGCGGCTCGCGCACCACACGCGTGCCGTCCATCCGAATCCCGCCACCGGGTTCGCGCACGTGCAGCGGCGCCAGGTGGTCGATGGCCGCGCGAAAGCCGGTCGCCCAGAGGATGACGTCGGCGTCGAACCGAGAGCCGTCCGCCCACACGACCCCGGTGGGCGTGATGCGCTCGAACATCGGCCGCCGGTCGAGGATCCCGGCGGCGCGGGCGGCGCGCACCTCGGGCGTCACGGCGAGATCAGTCACGCTCACCACGCTCTCGGGCGGCAGCCCGGCGCGCACACGTTCGTCGACCTTGGCGACGGCTTCGCGTCCCCAGTTTTCGCTGAAGGGCTCGTCCCGCCACACGGGCGGCCGCCGGGTCACCCAGGCGGTGGCGCGCGCGAGCGGCGCGAACTCCATGAGCAGCTGAACGGCCGAGGCCCCACCCCCGACCACGACAACCCGCTGCCCGCGGAAGGCCTCGGGCCCGGTGTAGTCGGCGGTGTGCACCTGACGGCCGGCGAAGGTCTCCTGCCCGGGGTAACGCGGCCAGAAGGGTCGGTCCCAGGTGCCGGTGGCGCTGATCACCGCCCGCGCGGCCCATGACTCGGCGGGGCCGGCAACGACGAGCCGATCCCCCACCGACGTCACGGACTGGACGTCGACGGGCCTGAGCACAGGGAGGTCATAAACGCTCTCGAAGCGCGCGAAGTACTCGGAAACGACTTCGGACGCGGGACGCGTCACGTCCGGAGTCCCGAAGGCCACGCCGGGCAGGTCGTAGATGCCATGAACCTTGCCCAGCACGAGCGAAGGCCACCGGTACTGCCAGGCACCCCCGGCCCGCTTCCCGTGATCGAGCACGACAAAGCCGGAGCCATTCCGGAACCCGGCCCGCCGCAGGTGATAGGCGGCGGACAGCCCGGCTTGCCCAGCCCCGATCACCACGACGTCGGTTTCGTGATCAGCCCCGCTCATATGAGTTCCAACGGCGGACGAGAGGAGGTATTTCGCGCCCTACATCACACGGCGGCCATCGGGGATACCCACCCCCGCTCGTCCGGTTGCACGCGGAGCTTGCGGGTCCCCGGCCATCTCACGCGGCCCGACTGGCTGCCCAACCTCCGGCAGCCAGTGCCCACCGGAGCGCCCCGGCCAGTGGCATCTGCTCAATCGACCGGCCCCGGACCGGCGAACCCGCGCCCACATAACCGAAGTCCCAAGCCCGCGGCACCCGCGGCCCGAACCGGCACCCGTGACACCCGCGGCACTCGCCGACCGAACCCGCTCTCGCGGCCTGCCCACCCACCAACCCGCGGCACCCGCCGACCACCAAACCAGGGAGGCCTATCGACCCCAACCATCCACCCCGAGGCGTTCCCTCACACCGCGACCTGGTTCCGCCCACCCTCTTTCGCGCGGTACAGCGCCGCGTCGGCGGTGCGGAGCACGTCGTCCAGGGTGGGGCCGGCGTCCGGGTGGCGGGCGACACCGATCGAGACCGATAGGCCGCTCACGCGGACCGTGCCGGTTCCCGTCGAGATCACCACGTTCAGCTCGCCCACCGCCACCCGGACCCGTTCCGCGATGCCGAGCACGTCCACGCGGCCGATGCCCGGCAGCAGCACCACGAACTCCTCGCCACCGAACCGGCCGACCGTGTCGCCCTGGCGCACCGACCCGGAGATCGCCACCGCGACCGCCGCGAGGACGTCGTCGCCGGTCAGGTGACCGTATGTGTCGTTGATCCGCTTGAAGTGGTCCAAGTCGATCATCAGCACCGCGAACCCCGGGGTGCCGCGCCGCTGGGCGCGGGTGTGTTCGCGGACCGCCGACTCGTGCCAGCCGGCGGTGTTGAGCAGGCCCGTCTTCTCGTCGGTGACCGCCGCGACCTGCAGTTGCTGCTTCAACAGCAGGTAGCGGTGCAGCAACAGCAACGGCGCGACCACGAACACCACCAGCACCGGCTGCTCGACCAGCGCCAGCGCGGTGAGCCCGCCAAGACAAAGCGTCGCGAGCTCGAACGCGTTGTCCTCCCACGTGCCGATCAGGTCGGCCGCCGACCGCTGGCTCGTGTACAGGTAGATGCCGGCCGCGACGAGGCCGACGTTCACCAGCTCGAACACCACGGCGGCCAGGCAAAGGGCGAACACCCCGCGCGGCGTCTGCAACGGCGTCCCGTGCAACCCCAAGAGCGCGAGAACGGACGAAGCGGCGAAGCAGGAGAGCATCGCCCAGGCCGTGCTCGCGACGAAGCGGTGTGCGGGCCGTGTCCGGACCTGACGCCACACCCGCACCCAAAGGTGCGTGTAGAGCACGACAGCCAGCAGAGCCACCCAAGCGGGCGGAAGGAGGACGACACCGGCGAGGTACCAGACCGAGGTGACGTTGATGTGCGTCTGCCCGCTCATCCACCGGCGCAACCGCTCGATGCGGCGGGACATCTCGGCCTGCGCGACCCCGAGGACGACCAGCACGCCGAACCAGACCGGCCGCACCGGCCCACCGAACCCGGTGGCCAACGCGACGGCGGCCGCCACGACGGCGACCGCCTCACAGGTGAGCGCGTAGGTGATCCAGCGGGGTTTCGCCCCGGCCCACATCGCCCATCGCGCGGGCCAGCCCGGCCAGGCGGAAAGCGCTTCCCGGCGCACGGCGGCCCGGGCTCTCAAGAGCCGAAGCCACGGAAGTGACGGACCGGCATCGTGACGTACCCCTTGCGCGAAGTTCGGCCGACCAGGTCGCCCAGCGTAGCCGCTCCGACGAGCCGCGTCGCCGGTCCGGGGGAATTGCCGGCAGTGCTCCTGCCCTAAGGCCCGCACAAAGTAGATCAGCCCAGCTCAGCACCCCGGGTTACGTAGTGTGGCCGCGGGAAAACACAGCTGAGACCGCGAGAGTGGGAATCCCACATTCGGCGGTCGTCCACGAAGGGCGAGACGGCGCGTTGAACAGGTCATCCGCCGAGCGCGACCGGGCCGAACAAGCTCACTTGCGCAGCGCGCGCACGATCGCCACCAGGCCGACCACGGCCGCGATGGCCAGCAGCACCGGCGCCACCCGCTTCAGCACCGACTGCCCCGCGTAGTCGAGCAGGTCGATCGCCTCGGTCTCCGGGGCCGCCGGCACGCTCCGCAGCGGCGGGCGCTCCGCAGCCGCCTTCGGCTCGGCTGCCGCCTTCGGCTCCGTGTTGATCTCCGCCGTCGTCGGGGCCGGCTTGACCGACGGCTCCGGCTTGGCGATCGGCTCCGCGGTCTCCGTCGGTGACGGAGCCGGAGCCGCCGCGACCGGGGCCGGTGCGGGCGCGGCCGAAGGCGCCAGCTTGCCCGACAAACAGCCGGCGAACGTGTCCAGGATCTTGCCGCCCACCTCGCTGATCAGGCCGCGGCCGAACTGGGCCGGCTTGCCGGTGATCGACAGGTCCGTCGCGACCGAGCCGTGGGTGCCGCCTTCGGCCTCCGTCAGCGTCAGCGTCACCGTTGCCGCCGCCGTGCCCGCTCCGCGGGAGTCCTTGCCCGAGGCCTTGATCGTCACCTTGTGAGCTTTGTCGTCCTTCTCCAGGAACTCGCCATTTCCTTTGTACACCAGGGAAATCGGGCCGAGCTTGACCTTCACCGTGCCGCTGAACTTGTCGCCTTCGACCTTCGTCAGCGTGGCGCCCGGCATGCACGGGGCGACGCGCTCGGGGTCGACGACCGCCTGCCAGACCTCGCCGATCGGAGCCGGGACGGTGAATTCGTGGTCGAGCCGCACGGGCCGACCTCCTTCCTGAAGACGACGGGTCCGGTCCCCACCCTAGCCGCCGCCGTGGCGGCGGCCAGGGTGAAGCGTCAGGCGCCCGCCGCCGCCGCGATCGCGCGGCCCGTCAGCACCTGGGCCAGGTGCCGGCGGTACTCGACGTCGGCGTTGCTGTCGACCGGCGGATTCGTGCCTTCCGCAGCGTGCGAGGCCGCCGCGGCGATCGAGTCCGCCGAGGCCTGGACCCCGACCAGCGCCGCTTCGACACCGGACGCGCGGACCGGCGTCGAGCCCATGTTCGTCAGCGCGACCCGGGCCTCCTCGATGACGCCGGCCTCGGTGCGGACGGTGACCGCGACCGCGACCATCGACCACGCCTGGGCGACCCGGTTGAACTTCTCGTAGTGCCCCCGCCACCCGGTGTGCTTGGGCACGCGGACCTCGACCAGCAGCTCGTCCGGCCCCAGGGCCGTGGTGAACAGGTCCTGGAAGAACTCCGCCGCCGGCACCGTCCGGCGCCCCGAGGGGCCGGCGACCACCAGCGACGCGTCCAGCGCGAGCACCGGCGCCAGCAGGTCCCCGGCCGGGTCCGCGTGGGCGATCGCGCCGCCCAGCGTGCCGCGGTGGCGGATCTGCGGGTCGGCCACCGTGTCGGTCGCCGCCTTCAACAGCTCCGCGTGCGCGGCCACCAACGCGTCCCGCTGGACGTCGTAGTGCGTGGTCATCGCGCCGATCACCAGGTGGTCGCCGTCCTCGCGCACTCCGCGCAGCTCCGCGACGCGCCCGAGGTCGACCAGCGTCGTCGGCGCGGCCAGGCGCATCCGCAGCACCGGCAGCAGGCTCTGCCCGCCCGCGATGACCTTGGCGTCCTCGCCCGCCGACACCAGCGCCTGCACCGCTTCGTCCACTGTGGACGGGCGGACGTAGTCGAAGGAAGCCGGGATCACTGCGCACCTCCGGAAGCGTCGATGGAGCCCAGGCCGCCGCCGGCCTCGGACCGGCCGGGGCCGCCCGCGTCGGTGGTGCCGTGCTGGATGGCGTGCCACACCCGCATCGGCGTCAACGGCATCTCGATGTCGTTCACGCCGAACTGCCGCACCGCGTCGACCACCGCGTTGACCACCGCCGGCGTCGAGGCGATCGTGCCCGCCTCGCCGACGCCCTTGGCGCCGAGCGGGTTCGACGTCGACGGCGTCTCCGTGCGGTCCGTGGTGAACGACGGCAGGTCCGCCGCCGACGGGAGCAGGTAGTCGGCGAACGTGCCGGTGGTGAGTGTGCCGCTGTCGTCGTGCTCGGTGCCCTCGAACAGCGCCTGCGCGATGCCCTGGGCGAGCCCGCCGTGCACCTGGCCCTCGACGATCAGCGGGTTCACCGCGACCCCGACGTCGTCGACGCAGACGTACGAGCGCACCTTGATCCGGCCCGTCTCGGTGTCCACCTCGGTGGCGCACAGGTGCGTGCCGTGCGGGAACGAGAAGTTCTCCGGGTCGAACGTCGCGTCCGAGTCGAGGGACGGCTCGATCCCGTCGGGCAGGTTGTGCGCCGCGAACACCGCGAGCGCGATGTCGCCGATGCCCGTGGACGTGTCGGTGCCCTTGACCGTGAACTTGCCACCGGCGAACTCGAGGTCGTCTTCGGCGCATTCGAGCAGGTGCGCCGCGATCGGCTTGGCCTTCGCGACGACCTTCTCCGCGGCCTTGATGACCGCGATCCCGCCGACCACCAGCGAGCGCGAGCCGTAGGTGTCCATGCCCTTGTGCGACGACTGGGTGTCGCCGTGCAGGATCTCGACGTCTTCGAACGCGACACCCAGCTGGTCGGCGACGATCTGGCTCCACGCCGTCTCGTGGCCCTGGCCGTGCGCGGACGCGCCGGTCGTGACCTCGACCTTGCCGGTGGGCAGCATCCGGATCGACGCGTACTCCCAGCCGCCGGCGCCGTAGTCCAGCGAGCCGAGCACGCGTGACGGCGCGAGCCCGCACATCTCGGTGAACGTCGAGATGCCGATGCCGAGCTGGACCTTGTCACCGGACTCGCGGCGCCTCGCCTGCTCGGCCCGCAGGCCGTCGTAGTCGAAGAGCTGCTTGGCTTTTTCGGTGGCGGCTTCGTAGTTTCCGGAGTCGTAGGTCAGCCCGCACACCGTGGTGAACGGGAACTCCTCGTGCTTGATCCAGTTCTTCTCGCGCAGCTCCATCGGGTCCATGCCGAGCTCGACGGCGAGCTCGTCCATGATCCGCTCGATCGCGAACGTCGCCTCCGGCCGGCCGGCGCCGCGGTAGGCGTCGGTCAGCGTCGTCGTCGTGTACACGTTGGTGCACGCGAAGTGGTACGCCGGGATCTTGTAGATCGCGTTGAACATGAACGCGCCGAGGATCGGCACGCCGGGCCCGACCAGGCCGTTGTACGCGCCGAGGTTGGCGAGCAGCTCGACCTTGAGGCCGGTGACCTGGCCGTCGCGGGTCGCGGTGATCGTGATGTCCTGGATCTGGTCGCGGCCGTGGTGGGCGGCGAGCATGGTCTCCGACCGCGTCTCGTTCCACTTGACCGGTTTGCCGAGCTTCTGCGCGACGATCAGGGACATCATCTCTTCGGGCAGGACGCCGATCTTGCCGCCGAAGCCGCCGCCGACGTCCGGGGCGATCACGCGCAGCTTGTGCTCGGGGATGCCGAGCGTCAGCGCCGACATCACGCGCAGGATGTGCGGGACCTGCGTGGCCGACCACATCGTGAGCTGCGTGCCCGTCGGGTCGACGACGCACGCGCGCGGCTCCATGAACGCCGGGACCAGGCGCTGCTGGCGGAAACGGCGCTTGAGCACGACCTCCGCCGAGCCGATCGCGTCCTCGACGTTGCCGCCGGTGCCGGCCTCGGCCGAGTCGAACTTCCAGACCGCGCTCGTGTTGGTGCCGAGGTCCTCGTGGACCAGCGGCGCGCCGTCGGCGATCGCGGCTTCCATGTCGAGGATCACCGGCAGCTCGTCGTATTCGACGTCGATCTCTTCGAGCGCGTCGTGCGCTTCGGCGGACGACCGCGCGACGACGACCGCGACGCCTTCACCGGCGAAGTTGACCGTGCCGGCGGCGAGCACCGGGCGGCGCGGCGCCTTCATGTCGGGCGTGATCGGCCACGCGCAGGGCATGCCGATCGCGCCGTCCGGGTCGAGGTCCGCGCCGGTGAACACGGCGATGACGCCGGGCGCGCTCTTGGCCGCGGACGTGTCGATCGAGACGATCTTGGCGTGCGCGAACGGGCTGCGCAGGACCGCCATGTGCAGCAGGCCGGGCAGGGCGATGTTGTCCGTCCAGCGGGTCCGGCCGGTGATCAGCCGTTCGTCTTCCTTGCGGCGGCGGGACTTCCCGACCTCCGGTTCGATCGTGGCGGTCATCAGTCACCACCCACGCCGACGTGCTTGTCCTGGGCGATCCGTTCGGCTTCGGGCCCGGCGCCAGGGCTCATGTGCTGCGCGGCGTCGCGGACCGCGCGGACGATGTTCTGGTACCCGGTGCAGCGGCAGAGGTTGCCTTCGAGGCCTTCGCGAACGGCCTGCTCGTCCGGGTCCGGGTTGTCGGCCAGCAGGTCGATCGACTGCATGATCATGCCGGGGGTGCAGAACCCGCACTGCAGCGCGTGGTTGTCGTGGAAGGCCTGCTGCACCGGGTGCAGCTTGCCGTCGCGGGCGAGGCCTTCGACGGTGGTGACCTCGCAGCCGTCGGCCTGCACGGCCAGCACGGAGCAGGACTTCACGCTGTGCCCGTCCAGGTGGACGGTGCAGGCGCCGCAGTTGCTGGTGTCGCAGCCGACGACGGTGCCGACTTTCCCGAGTTTTTCGCGCAGGTGGTGCACGAGCAGGGTGCGGGGCTCGACTTCGTCGGTGTACTTCGTCCCGTCGACAGTGACGGTGATGCGCATCAGGCCTCCAAAAGCCGGTTCGGGAACGGCCTGCCCGACCGTGATCGGGCTCACAGACTCCCGAGCGTGCTACGCGACCTTCGCGCGGACAAGTCCTGATGTCACACGTTCAACTACCTCTTCCGCAGATGCACGGGAATCCACTGTGGATCACCGCATCTGCGGAAGTCCGGATGGGTGAACTTTTGTGGGCCACCCGGCCTATCAGCCGTGGATGCGTCCGGTGAGCTCGGCAAGACGTTTTCCGCCGCCACCCCACCGCAACGCGATGATTTCCGCGGCGATCGAAACAGCCGTCTCCTCCGGGGTCCGCGCGCCCAGATCGAGCCCGATCGGCGACGACAGCCTTTCCAGCTCCTGCTCGGTGATCCCCGCTTCACGCAAGCGGGAGAACCGGTCGTCGTGGGTCTTGCGGGAGCCCATCGCGCCGACGTAGCCGACCTCCAGGCGCAGCGCGACCTCCAGCAGCGGGACGTCGAACTTCGGGTCGTGCGTCAGCACCGCGATCGCCGTGCGCTGGTCGATGCGGCCGGCCTCGGCTTCGCCCTCGAGGTAGCGGTGCGGCCAGTCGACGACGACCTCGTGCGCGTCCGGGAAGCGGCTGCTCGTGGCGAACACGGGCCGCGCGTCGCAGACCGTGACCTGGTAGCCCAGGTAGGCGCCCATGCGGGCCATCGCGGCGGCGAAGTCGATCGCGCCGAACACCAGCAGCCGGGGCGGCGGCTCGAAGGAGTTGACGAACACCGCCATGCCCTCGCCGCGGCGCTGGCCATCCGGGCCGTAGTGCAGGGTGCCGGTGCGGCCGCTGGCCAGCAGGCCACGCGCGTCGTCGGCCACCGCGTCGTCCATCCGCGACGAGCCCAGCGAGCCGGCGGTGCGGTCCGGCCAGACGATCATGTGCTCGCCGACCAGGCCTTCGCGCTCGTGCTCGATGACCGTGACGACCGCGACCGGCTCGCCGCCGCGCACGGAGGCGACGACGTCGCCGAGCTCCGGCATCGACGCGCGGTCGACGTGCTCGACGTAGATGTCGATGATCCCGCCGCAGGTCAGGCCCACCGCGAACGCGTCGTCGTCGGTCACGCCGTAGCGCTGCAGCACCGGCTTGCGCTCGGCGACGACCTCCTGCGCGAGCTCGTAGACCGCGCCCTCGACGCACCCACCGGACACGCTGCCGGCGACGGTGCCGTCGGGCGCGACGACCATCGCGGCGCCGGGCGCGCGCGGCGCCGACGAGAACGTGGCCACCACGGTGCCGAGACCGACCGTCTCGCCGTCGGACCAGCGGCGGAACACGTCGTCCAGTACGTCACGCATCGGAAATCTCCCCGAGCAGTCGTTCCAAGGTGGCCAGGGTGTGTCCGGCCAGCAGCCGGTCGATGTGGGGCAGCGCGGCCACGATGCCCGACTGAACCGGAGCGTACCCCGCACGGCCGGCATGCGGATTCACCCAGAATACGGCGTGCGCGAGCCGGCGCAGGCGGGCGAGCTGGGCACCGAGCAGGCTGGTGTCGCCGCGTTCCCAGCCGTCGGAGAAGACCGTGACCACGGCCCGGCGGGCCACGCCGCGCTGGCCCCAGCGGTCGAGGAACGCCTGCAGCGTCTCGCCGAGCCGGGTGCCGCCGGCGAAGTCCGGCACCGCCGAGCCCGCCGCGAGCATCGCGCGTTCGGGATCGCGTTGCCGCAGCTGGCGCGAGACGCGGGTGAGGCGCGTGCCGAGCGTGAACACCTCGACGGACTGCGGCGCGCACCGCGTGAGGACGTGGGCGAACCGCAGCAGCGAGTCGGCGTACGGGCTCATCGACCCCGAGACGTCGATGAGCAGCACGACCCGGCGCGGCCTGCTCCCCCGCCGGACGTGCGCGAGTTTCACGGGCTCTCCGCCGCTGGCGAGCATGGCGCGCAGCGTCCGGGACGGATCGAGCCGGCCCCGGCGCGCCGGGGTTTTCCGCGCGGCCGGCCGCTTCGGCGGCGTGGGCCGCAAGGTGGCCAGCAGTTCGCGGAGGTGCTCGCGTTCGGCGGTGGTCAGCGCGGCGAGGTCCCGGTGGCGCAGCACCTCCTGCGTGCTCGCGGCGACTTTGAGCTGGTCAGGGCCGTCGCCGCCGTCGGCCTCCCCACCCTCGGCGTCGACGAGCGGCGCGATCCGGGCCTGCTTCGGCGCAGCGGACTTCGCGCGCCGCGGGGTCGACGTTTCGATGGCGAACCACTGGCTGAAGGCCTCCTCGTAGCACGGGAGGTCATCGGGGCTGGAGCACAGCGTCAGCCGTCCGGCCCAGTAGAGCTGAGTCGGCTCGGCAACGTCGATTTCCGCGACGGCGGCCAGGTAGGCCTGCACCCGGTGCGCGTCACAGGCGACACCGGCTTCGCGCAGCGCGGCGGCGAACCCGGCGTACCCGGCGACCGGATCGGCGGCGGTGGTCGCGGTGGTCATGACTCCATTGTGCGCCCACCCGCTGCGGCGGGCCGCCCTGTGGACAACCCCGGCGGCACCCCCAGCGACGCCCCGAAACTGTCGGTGCCCATCGCTAGCATGGAAAACGGGGGCCGGAGGCGCAGCCCTGGTGTCCCGGCGAGGAGTCGAACCTCGGACCTCGGCGTTCGTAGCGCCGCGCTCTGTCCTGCTGAGCTACCGGGACGGGGCGGTCTGCGCACGCGCCCCTCCCCGGGCGAGGCGCAGACCGCGCTCTTCGCCGCGGCCGACCCGAGGTAGCGAGGGGTGGGCGCGAAGAGCCTTCAGGAAGATTTCAGCGAACGGCGCGGGAGATCGCGCCGCAGCGGCTTCGGTGGGTCACGATCTCCTCCTCTCGAGGTGGGGTGGCCTGCTGTGCTGAGAAAAGCATGCCGGACCCCGGCCTGGCGGTCAAAGCAATTACCGACGGTCCTTTGTGGACTACGCGGCGGCCTTGATCCCCGGCCGGATCGGGGCGCAGCCACGCAGGCCCGCCGTCTTGTTCAGCTCCAGGATCGGCGGCAGCGTTTTTCGCGCGTACGCCTGGAGTTCCGCGAGTTTCGCGTCGTCCACGAGGTCGCGCCGCACGTGGTAGGTGACCTGGTTGCGCGAGTCGACGGTCATGTCCCCCGTCGCGCCGTTCTCGAAGATCGTCGCGTAGTCGCGGGCGAACCGCGGGTCCTCGTCGAACTCGAACGTGCTCTTCCACGAACCGATGAACGTGATCAGCTCCGGCTTGGCCTCGGTGAACACGTAGTCACGCATGCCCGCCACGTCGGCCTTCGGCGCGAAGTCCGCGATCTTCCGGTCGCCGAGGCCGGCCAGGTCGAGCACCCGGATGCGGCTGCCCAGCGACGTCCCGCCGAGGTCGATCAGGCCGACCTGCGCGGAGTTCGGCAGCTTCAGGATGTCGGCGAAACCGTTGACGGCCTGGGCGTCGCGCTCGGCGACGAGACACATCGCGGTCTTCACGTTGGCGCGGTAGTCCTTGCCCTGCGCGTAAAGCCCGTTCAGCGAGCTGACCAGCCCGACGACGAGCAGGCACACCAGCACGATCCGGCCCCGCACCCGCGCGGCGGCCAGTGCTTCGACGACCACGACCGCGCCGCCGAACGCGCCGAGCGTCCACACCGGGGTCGCGAACCGCAGCTGGCCCATCCAGTCGTACTCCAGCACGATGAACGCGACCACCGCGAGCCCGAACGGCACCAGCAGCGCGATCAGCCCGGTCCGCAGCCGCGACGGCCGGACGAGCAGCAGCACCAGGCACGCGACGGCGACCGCCACGACGAGCCAGCCGACGTAGGCGACGATCTGACCGGGCTGGTCGAGGTCGTCGAGCGTCGGCGGCGCCTGTCCCTTCGCGACGGCGGTGTTGGGCACCAGCCGGCCGAATTCGAACCAGCGGAACACCAGGTACGCGCCGTACGGCACGGCGAACGCGGCCACCGACACCACGGCGGCGCGAACGCTGCGGCCGAGGACGTCCCGCTTGAGGAACACCGCGACGGTGATGGCGTACGCGCCGGCGTAGATGATCCCGTCGGGGCGGGTCAGCGCGGCCAGCATCGCGAGCACCCCGGCGCCGGCGGCGACGCGGTGACTGAGGAGGTCCCCGCTCTGGACCGCCCGCAGGACGAGGACGGCGAGCGCGGCGACGGTCAGCGCGTAGAACGAGTTCTCCAGGCCGGAGAAGCACCAGATCACGAACGACGGGATCGCGGCGAGCGTGGCACCGGCGATGAAGGTGACCAGCGCGGGGCGGCGGGTGAGCGTCTTCGCGCCGAAGTAGAACAGCACGAGGATGCCCAGGCAGCAGGCCAGGGCCAGCGCTTTCGGGAAGAGGACCTGGTCGTTGACGCCGAAGAGCGTGCCGTGGTCGAACAGGCCGACGAGCTTGCCGAGGGCGAGCAGGATCATCCACGTCGGGTTGGAGAACCCCTCGACGGGCTCGGCGCCCGGCTGCAGGACCGGGCCGTAGCCGTCGGCGACGTCGCGGGAGTAGGCGAACGTGATGGCCGCGTCGTCGATCAGCCAGTGACCGTAGAGCGACGCGTGGACGGCGATCAGCGCGGTGCCGCAGAGCACCGCGGCGACCGCGGCGAGCTGGGCGCCCCACCTGCGTGGGGCGGCCGGTTCGAGCCGATCCGTCGCGGGTTTCGTCTCGGTCGCCAAGGTCATCCGCAGACACACTCCGGGGTCGTCGTCACCCCGAGCCGGCGTCAGGCGAACAAGGCGTCGAGCTTCGCCCGGACCCGGTCGAGGTCTTCGCTGTACTTCAGGACAGCTCCGAGCGTCCGCGCCGCCGATGCCGCGTCCAGCTCGTCGCGATGCAGAGCCAGCAGGGCTCGTGCCCAGTCGAGTGACTCCGCGACTCCCGGCGGCTTCAGCAGGTCCATCTCGCGGAGCCGGTGCACCGCCTCCGCCACCTGCCGGGCCAGGAGCTCGCCTATCTCAGGGATCCTACGACGCAGGATGGTGACTTCGCGCGCCAGATCGGGGTGTTCCAGCCAGTGGTAGAGGCAGCGGCGCTTGAGGGCGTCGTGCACTTCGCGCGTCCGGTTCGAGGTCAGCACCACCAGCGGCGGCTGCTCGGCGCGGACTTCGCCGTACTCGGGGATGGTCACGGCGTGCTCGTCGAGCAGCTGGAGGAGGAAGGCTTCGAACTCGTCGTCGGCGCGGTCGATCTCGTCGACCAGCAGCACGCACGGCGCGGTGATGAGCGCCTGCAGCAGCGGGCGGGCCAGCAGGAAGCGCTCGGTGTAGAGCGAGCGCTCGGCGGTCTCGACGTCGACGCGGCCGTCGCCCGCCGCTTCGAGGGCCCGCAGGTGCAGGAGCTGGCGGGGGAAGTCCCACTCGTACAGGGCCTGGGCGGCGTCGATGCCCTCGTGGCACTGGAGGCGGACGAGCGGGCGGCCGAGCGCGGTGGCCAGCGCGAGCGCGAGCGAGGTCTTGCCGGTGCCGGGTTCGCCTTCGCAGAACAGCGGGCGGCCCATCCGCAGCGCGAGGAAGCCGGCGGTGGCGAGCCCGTCATCGGCGAGGTAACCGGTCGCGTCGAGCGCGGCCGCGAGTTCTTCAGGCGACTCCGTCACGCTGTCGATCGTAGGCGGCCGGACGGCCGCGCGCGGGTCACCGGCCGGGCAGATCGGCGCGCCGGTCGACGTCCCGCCCGCTGCCGAGGTCACCGCACTCGACGAGCCGGAGGTCGGCGCGGGTGGCGAGCCAGTCGCGGGCGCCCCGGTCGCCTTGGGCGGTCTCGGCGATTTCGGGCCACCACCGGCGCCCGAGCAGGACGGGGTGGCCGGGCACCCCGTCGTAGGCGGCGCGGGCGACGGTGTCTTCGGTGGCGTGGGCGGCGACGCGCGCGAGGATGTCCTGGCCCACCCAGGGCAGGTCGACGAGGTGGACGAGCGCGGCGGGTGCGGTGGTGCCGGCGAGGGCGGTGAGGCCGGCTTTGAGGGAGGCGCCCATGCCGGTGGCCCAGTCCTCGGCGAAGACGGCCTGAGCGGGATCCGGGAGGAGGGCCCGGGCTTCGTCGGCGGCCGCGCCGAGGACGACCCGGACGGGGGCGCAGCCGGCCGCGGTGAGGAGGGCGAGCGCGCGGAGGACGAGAGGTTGGCCGTCGAGTTCGGCCAAGGCCTTCGGGCCGCCGAAGCGACGGCCGGCCCCGGCAGCCAGGAGAAGGCCCGCGACGGGTCGAGGGGTCTTCACAGCGTGGCCGGCCGCTCAGCCATGGACCCGGTCCGGTGCGCCGACCGCCAGGTCCGCCTCGATCGCCCGGGCGGCCTCCAGGAGCGGGGGGACCAGGTCCGTTTCGACCGACTCCGCCGTCGTGCGGCTCGCGTGCGTCGACAGGTTCACCGCCGCCACCACCCGGCCCCGGCGGTTGTGGATCGGGGCCGCCACCGAGCGGAGGCCCTCCTCCAGCTCCTGGTCGACCATGGCCCAGCCCTGCTCGGCCACGTTCCGCAGCTCCGTGCGGAGCCGGTCGGGGGCCGTCACCGTGCGGTCGGTCAGCCGGTCGAGCCTGGCCACCAGGAAGAACGCCTCCAGCTCCGCCTTGCTGAGCCCGGCCAGCAGCACGTGCCCCATCGACGTCGCGTACGCCGGGAAGCGGGTGCCCACGTTGATGCTCACCGTCATGATGCGGGACACCGCCACCCGCGCCACGTAGACGATGTCCGTGCCTTCCAGCACCGACACCGAACTCGACTCGTGGACGCCCGCCGACAGGTGCTCCAGGTGCGGTTGCGCCACCTCCGGCAGCGTCATGCTCGACAGGTACGAATACCCCAGCTCCAGCACCCGGGCCGTGAGCGAAAAGTATTTGCCGTCGGTGCGGACGTAGCCCAGGTCGGCCAGCGTCAGCAGGAAGCGGCGGGCCGCGGCGCGGGTGAGGCCCGTCGCGCGGGCGACGTCGCTCAGGGTCAGCTCGGCCGCGTCCGCGTGGAACGCCTTGATCACGGCCAGCCCGCGCTCCAGCGACTGCACGTGGTGGGCGCCGCGGTGCGCCGGTTCGCCGTCGACCTCGACTTCGAACTGCGGCCTCACCTCGTCCATGCCCGGCACCTTATCCGGCGTCCGCCGGCAAGGCGCTCGGCTCGCCCAGCTCGGCCAGGGTGCGTTGCGCGATGGCGAACGCCGCGTTCGCCGCGGGCGCGCCCGCGTAGACCGCTGTGTGCAGCAGGACCTCGCCGATCTCCGCCGCCGTCAGGCCGTTGCGGACCGCCGCCCGGACGTGCATCGCCAGCTCGTTGTGCGCGTGCAACGCGGTCAGCGCCGCCAGCGTGACGCAGCTGCGGGTGCGGCGGTCGAGCCCTTCGCGCGACCACACCGAACCCCACGCGCCTTCGGTGATGTAGTCCTGGAACGGGCGGCTGAAGTCCGTGGTGCCCGCCACCGCGCGGTCGACGTGCTCGTCGCCGAGCACCTCGCGCCGCACCTTCATGCCCTGCTCGTGCCGGTCTTCGCTCATGTCTTTTGGTGTCACAGCGCCTCCAGATGCCCGAGGATCAGCCGCGTGAACTCCTCGGGCTGCTCGTAGCTGCCCAGGTGCGCGGCGTCCGCCACGACCTCCATCCGCGCGCCGGGGACGCCCGCCGCGATCAGGTCGGCGTGCCCCTCCGGCGGGGTCGCCGGGTCTTCGGCGCCCGCGATGACCAGCGTGGGGGCGGTGATCTTCGGCAGCGCGTCGAGCTGGTCCATCCGCTCGATCGCACCGCAGCAGGCCGCGTAGCCCTCGGCCGGGACCCCGGCGATCATCGACCGCAGGAACGCGGCCCGGTCCGGGTGCCGCTCGACGTACCCGCGGGTGAGCCAGCGGGCGGCCCCGGCTTCGGCGACCGCGGCGGTGCCCTCGGCGCGCACCGTGCGGGCCCGGTCGGCCCACATCTCGGGCGGCCCGAGCTTCGCCGACGTGCAGCAGAGCACCAGGCTCGCGACCCGGTCCGGCGCGTGGGCGCCGAGCCACATGCCCGTCATCGCCCCGAGCGACAGGCCGACCAGGTGCGCCCGCGCGACCTCGAGCTCGTCGAGCAGCGCCAAGACATCTCCGCCCAGGTCGCCGATTTCGTACGGACCGGGCGGCACCGGCGACGCGCCGTGCCCGCGGGTGTCGTAGCGGACCACCCGGAAACCGCGTTCGAGCAGCGGCACGACCTGCGGCTCCCACATCCGGACGTCGCTGCCCAGCGACCCGCCCAGCACCACCACCGGCCCGTCTTCCGGGCCTTCCACGACCCGGTGCACCCGCACGGCACTCACGTTCCCACCTCCGTTCATACGGCGAAGAACACCGTCTCGCCCTCGCCCTGGAGGCGCACGTCGAAGCGGTAGCCGTCGTCCGTCTTCGCCGCCACCAGGGTTTCGCGCCGCTCTTCCGGCACCGTCGCCAGCACCGGGTCTCCGGAGTTGTCCTGGTCCCCGAAGTAGATCCGGGTGACGCACCGGTTGAGCAGCCCGCGCGCGAACACCGACACGTCGATGTGCCGGGCCTGCGTGGTGCCGCCCTCCCCGGGCAGCACACCCGGCAGCAGCGTGAGGATCCCGTACGTGCCTTCGGGAGTCGTCGGGCAGCGGCCGAAGCCGCGGAACTCGCCGGACGTCGCGCCGCGCGGATCGTCCGGGTGGCAGAACCCGCCTTCCGGGTCCGCCTGCCACGTCTCGATCATCGCGTCCGGGACCGGGTCGCCGTTGCCGTCGCGGACCGTGCCGCGGATCCAGAACGCGCCGGGCGTGCCCTCGGGCACGACGTGCGGGCCGTCGGGCCAGGGCAGCCCGATCGACAGGTACGGGCCGACGGTCTGCGAAGGGGTGGGCAGCAGCCTGGTCATTCGTCCTCGTCCTCTTCCTCTTCGAAGACCGACGCGTCGCGCCCGCGCAGCACGATGTCGAACTGGAAGCCGAGCGCCCACTCGGACCGGGTGATCCCGTGGTCGTAGCGCGACACCATCCGCTGCCGGGCCTTCTCGTCCGGGATCGAGTTGAAGATCGGGTCCTGGGAGAACAGCGGGTCGTCCGGGAAGTACATCTGGGTGACCAGCCGCTGGGTGAAGGCCGAGCCGAACACCGAGAAGTGGATGTGCGCCGGGCGCCAGGCGTTGTCGTGGTTCTTCCACGGGTACGCGCCGGGCTTGATGGTGGTGAAGGTGTAGCGGCCTTCGCTGTCGGTCAGCGCGCGCCCGACGCCGTCGAAGTTCGGGTCGAGCGGCGACGGCCAGCGGTCGCCGGTGTGGCGGTAGCGGCCACCCGCGTTCGCCTGCCAGATCTCGACGAGGGAGTCACGCACCGGGCGGCCCTCGCCGTCGAGCAGCCGCCCGGTGACGATGATCCGCTGGCCCTGCGGTTCGCCCTCGTGCTGCCGGGTGAGGTCGTTGTCGAGCTCGCCGAGGCGGCCGGGGCCCAGCAGCGGGCCGGTGACCTCGGTCAGCATCTGCGGGAGCAGCGTCAGCGGCTGCTTTGGGTGCCGCAACGCCGTCGAGCGGTAGCCGGTGAAGTCCAGCGGCGGGTGCGTGCCGTCGGGTTCCTCGCCGTAGCGGGGCAGCCTGAGTTCGGTGGGGGTGGCCACGACGCCTCCTTTCTTTCAGCAGCCTTCGAGGACGACGGCCAGGCCCTGGCCGACGCCGATGCAGATGGCGGCGAGGCCCCAGCCACCGCCGCGGCGGTGCAGGTCGTGCGCCAGGGTGCCGAGGATCCGGCCGCCGGACGCGCCGAGCGGGTGCCCGATGGCGATCGCGCCGCCGTGGGTGTTGACGATCGCCGGGTCGAGCTTCTGCCAGTCGCGCAGGCAGGCGAGCGACTGGGCGGCGAAGGCCTCGTTGAGCTCCACGGCCACCAGGTCGTCCCAGCCGATGCCGGCCCGTTCGAGGGCGATCTCCGCCGCACGGACCGGGCCGATGCCGAAGACGTCCGGGTCGACGCCCGCCGCGCCCCGGCCGGCGATCCGGGCCAGCGGGGTCGCGTTGAGCCGGCTCGCGGCCGCCTGGTCGCCGAGCAGCAGCGCCGAGGCGCCGTCGTTCAACGGGGAGGCGTTGCCGGCCGTGACGGTGCCGTTTTCCTTGCGGAAGACGGGCTTCAGCTTGGCGAGCTTCTCGGGGCTGGAGTCCGGGCGGATGCCCTCGTCGCGGGCGAGGTCGACGCCCTCGACGGGGACGACCAGGTCGTCGTAGAAGCCTTCGTCCCATGCCTTGGCGGCGTTGACGTGACTGAGGGCGGCGAAGGCGTCCTGCTCGTCGCGGCCGATGCCGTAGCGCTCGGCGAGCTTTTCGGTGGACTCGCCGAGCGAGATAGTCCACTGCGACGGCATCTCCGGGTTGACCATCCGCCAGCCGAGCGCGGTGTTGTAGAGGGTCTGGTTGCCGGCCGGGAAGGCCTTCTCCGGTTTCGGCATGACGAGCGGCGACCGGGTCATCGACTCGACCCCACCGGCGACGACCAGCGAGGCGTCACCGACCTGGATGGCGCGGCTGGCCTGCATCACGGCGTCGAGGCCGGAGCCGCAGAGCCGGTTGACGGTGTTCCCGGGGACGCTCGTCGGCCAGCCGGCGAGCAGGGCGGCCATGCGGGCGACGTTGCGGTTGTCTTCGCCCGCGCCGTTCGCGTCGCCGAGGGTGACTTCGTCCACTGTGGACGGGTCGAGGTGGTTGCGCGCTTGGAGTGCTTTGAGGACCCCGGCGGCCAGGTCGTCCGGGCGGACGCCGGCCAGGGCGCCGCCGTAGCGGCCGAACGGGGTGCGGATGGCGTCGAGGATGTGGACGTCGGTCATTCGCTCGCCTTCCGAGGGGCCGGGGTGGCCGGGTGGACCGAGCCTGCCACGGCGACGGTGGTGGGGCCGGGCGTAGCGAGGACAGCGCGGCCGGCGGTGAGGGCGGTCATGCGCTTGCCTTTTCCAGTTCGCGCAGGATCGTCAGCTCCTCGGCCGTCGGGACCGGGGTGGTCTTCAGGTCGGCCGCCACCTTCAGCTTCCAGCCCGTCGCCTTGACTGCCTGGTCGAGGTCCACTCCTGGGTGGAGCTCGGTGAGCGTGAGCTCGGCCGTCTCCGGGTCGGGGCGCATCAGGCCCAGGTCGGTGACCACCAGGGTCGGGCCGCGGCCCGGGAGGCCCAGCTTTTCGCGGTCGCCCTTGCCGGCGCCGTGGCCGAACGATGTCACGAAGTCGACCTTCTCCACGAAGGCGCGAGGGCTCTGGCGCAGGACGATGAACACCTCGCCGCAGGAGGCCGCGATCTCGGGGGCGCCGCCCGCGCCCGGGAGGCGGACCTTCGGGTCGTGGTAGTCCGAGCCGATCACCGTCGTGTTGATGTTGCCGAACTTGTCCAGCTGGGCGGCGCCGAGGAAGCCGACGTCGATGCGGCCCGGCTGGAGCCAGTAGTTGAACACCTCGGGGACGCTGACCACCGCGTCGGCCGTGTCGGCCAGCTCGCCGTCGCCGATCGAGAGCGGGAGGCGGGACGGCTTCGCGCCGAGGCAGCCGGATTCGTAGATCAGCGTGAGGTTCGGGGCGTGCGTGCGGCGGGCGAGGTTGGCCGCCTTGCTCGGGAGGCCGATGCCGACGAAGCAGGACATGCCGTCGCCGAGGGCGCGGGCCGCCGCGATGCTCATCATCTCGTCGGCGGTGTAGTCGGTGCTCATGCCGTCACCCCGGTCAGCTCGTTGAGCCACTTCGTGAACTCCTCGCGGTCGCGGCCCACCTCGTCCCACGCCTGGTACGCCGAGTTGTCGCGCTCGTAGTACCCCGCCGCGTACGACGGCTTCGCGCCGCCCGGGACCTCGGCCACCGCCGTGACCGCCCAGGACGGGAGGACCACCGCACCCGGGCGGGGCTCCAGCTCGTCGACGATCTCCTCGACCGTCACGATCGAGCGCTTCGCCGCCAGGACCGCTTCCTTCTGGACACCCGTGATGCCCCACATCTGCACGTTCCCGCCGCGGTCCGCGCGCTGCGCGTGGACGATCGTGACGTCCGGGTTCAGCGCCGGGACCGCGGTGAGCCGCTCGCCGGTGAACGGGCACGTGATCGGCTTGATCGTGTCCGTCTGGGCCGGCAGGTCCGTGCCCGTGTAGCCGCGCAGCACCGCGAACGGCAGGCCGGACGCGCCCGCCACGTAGCGGTTCGCCATGCCCGCGTGGCTGTGCTCCTCGATTTCCAGCGGCACCGGCCAGTCGTGCTGGACCGCGTCGCGGAAGCGGTGCAGTGAGCCGACTCCGGGGTTGCCGCCCCACGAGAAGATCAGCTTGCGGGCGCAGCCCGCGCCGATCAGCTGGTCGTACACGATGTCCGGGGTCATCCGGACCAGGGTGAGATCCCGTTTGCGCTGCCGGATGATCTCCTGCCCGGCCGCGACCGGGATGAGGTGCGTGAAGCCCTCGAGCGCGACGGTGTCCCCATCACGCACCAGCCGGGCCACGGCCTCTTCCAGCGACAGCAGCTCCGCCATCGGTTGCTCCAAACTGTTCGCATCACGCACACTCGTTCTGAAACCGAACATAGCATGGCGACCAGCTCGCCGACCAGATGTCTTCCACCCAATGGATGACGCACGCACGACGAAGGGGACTTTCCTCGCCTGAGCAGCGAAGAAAGTCCCCTTCGAGGAGATCGGTCAGCCGATCCGGACCAGCCGGGAGCCGTGCGGCGGCACCGAAGTGGCCGTCCACGAGCCGCGGAACCGGCCGAGGTCCGTCCGCGTGACGAGGTCACGCACCGGCCGCGCCCCGTGGAAGTCCACCGTGATGTCCGCGGGGGTCGAGCCCAGGTTGTACACGGCCGCGTACGTCCGGCCGTCCGCCGCGCGCTTCGTCCAGACCTGGTGGTCGCCACCGGTCACCCGCGTCGGGTACGTCCCCGACCGGTCGACCGCGATGACCTCGGGGTTCGTCAGGATCGACACCGCGGAGGCGTCCAGGAAGTAGATGTCTCCCCCGACGTACAGCGGCGAGGACGCCATCGACCAGAACGTCATCACGCTCTGCCGCTCGACGTCGGAGATGCCGTCCTGGATGCCCGACCCCGTGTTGTTGCTGATCGGCATCGAGTCCAGGTCCGCCCGGTACTGCGGCCCGAACACGCCCAGCCACGAAGGCAGGTCCGCCCACCGCGCCTTGACCGAGCTGTCCCAGGTGGACACCGTTTCGCAGTAGCACTCGACGTCGGTGTCCACCCGCACGCCGTTCGCGTACGGCGCCAGCGACGGGCCGATGGACCGCGGCACCGGCCACGCACTCGCGGTCAGCCACATCGGCCGGCGCGAGTGGTCGATGGCCGAGGACCACGCCTTGATGTCGGCGACGTTGTCCGCGGTCGTCCCGTCGACCTTGACGAAGTCGACGCCCCAGGACGCGAAGCGCGCCACGATCGAGTCGTAGTACTTCTGCGCGCACGGGTTGGCGAAGTCGACCTTCCAGTTGCCGCCCCAGCCGTTGGACGGGGTCAGCGGCTGGTAGGCGATGTCCTGCGCGTGGCACGACGTCCCGAGGATGGGCGCGTTCTTGTCGTAGACCTCCTTCTCGAGCCCGGTCACGGCGTACAGGCCGAGCTTGAGCCCGAGCGAGTGCACGTACGAAGCGAGAGAAGGGATCCCGGACGGGAACCGCGACGGATCGGGGTCGGGGATGCCGTTGGCGTCGGTGTGGAAGACCCAGGACTGCGAAGCGTTCCAGCCCGAGTCGATGTTGACGTAGGTGTAGCCGGCGGACTTGAGCTTCGAAGCCATGGCCGAAGCGGCGTCGCGGACGTGCGACTCGTTCAGCCACGAAGTGCCGTAACCCGCGCGGGTCGACGATTCGAGGCTCCAGCTGCTCCAGCCCATGAACGGCTTGACGAACGGCGTCCGCGCGTCGGCCGTCGACACCAGCAACGACGACAACCCGAGCACGGCGAGGAAAACGGAAAGGAGGCGCTTCAACGGGACACTCCTCGGTGAGGTGGGGACCTACTCTTTGAGCCCGCTGGCCGCGATCCCGCGGACGATGAACCGCTGGGCGACCAGGAACATCGCGACCAGCGGCGCGATGGTGACGAGAGCGCCGGCGAACAGCGCCGGCAGGTTGACCGACTGCGCGGTCAGGAACGTCGAAAGCGCGATCTGCGCGGTCCACGACGACGGGTCCTGCCCGATCACCAGCGGCCACAGGAACGCGTTCCAGCTTTCGATGAACATCAACGCGCCGAGCGACGCGATCATGCTGCCCGAATTGGGCAGCACGAGACGCCGGTAGACGCCGAGGTAGCCGAGCCCGTCGAGCCGGCCCGCCTCTTCGATCTCGGCGGGGAACCGCAGGTAGAAGTTGCGGAAGAGGATCACGGTGAACGCGCTGAACAGGTTCGGCGCGATGATCCCCCACTCGGTGTTGACCCCGCCCATCGAACCCACGACGACGAACGTCGGCACGAACGTCACCGACTGCGGGATCATCAGCGTGACCAGCACGTACGTGAACACCGCACGCCGCCCGGGCACGTTGATCCGGGCCAGCGCGTAGCCGGCCATCGAGCCGAAGAGCGTGCCGACCGGTGCCGTGACGATCGCGACCAGGAACGAGTTCCACAGCGAGTGCGCCATCGGCACCGACGCGTCGGCGAACAGGTCGCCGAAGTTCACCCACGAGAGTGGATCCGGCAGCCACGACCAGTCCGGCGAGCTGACCTGCTGCCGCGTCATCAGCGCGTTGCGCACCATGATGTAGAACGGCAGCAGGAAGATCAGCGAGAGCACCGTGGCCAGGACGTACTTCGGCGCCTTCCGAACGCGAGGAGCGGCGAGGACGGCCATCAGTCCTTCTTCCCGAAGCCGACGAACCGGCCCTGCAGCAGGGTGATCACGACGATGAGCACGGTGAGCAGGAACGCGCCCGCCGAGCCGACGCCGTAGTTCTGGTCGCCGAGCGCGGAGTCGTACAGGTACACCAGCGGCGGCTTCACCGGCGCGGTCGCCGTGCCGGAAAGCCCGGTGCCGAACAGGTTGTAGAACTCGTCGAACGCCTGGAACGCGGCGATCAGGATGAGCAGCAGCACCGCCACCGACGTGTTCCGCAGCTGCGGCAGGGTGATGTAGCGGAAGGCCTGCCACTTGGTCGTGCCGTCCAGCTCGCCGGCTTCGTACAACGTCGGCGAGATCGCCTGCAGCCCGGCCAGGAACAGGATCATGTACAGCCCGACCTGCAGCCACAGCCGCAGCGTCACCACCGCGACCCAGTACACCGGCGGGCTCGTCTCCGACAGCCACGGCACCGGGTCGGCGCCGAACAGGCCGCCGAGGACGTTCGCGACGCCGGAGGGCAGGCCGTTGAACAACGCCATCTTCCACACCAGCGCCGCGACGACGTACGAGACCGCCGCCGGGATGAGGAACACCGTCCGGAAGAACGCCTTGCCCCGCTTGATGCTGTTGATCAGCACCGCGAGCCCCAGCGACGCGACGAACGTGATCGGCACGATGAACACCGTGAAGACCGCGATCGTCGACAGCGACGTCAGGAAGGCGTCGTCGCCGAGCAGGAACGCGTAGTTGTCGAAGCCGATCCAGTGCCCGATGGTGATCGTGCCGCGGGCGTCGTTGAAGCTGAGCAGGAAGCTCCACGCGATCGCGACGTACTTGAACAGCCCCAGCCCGATCACCACCGGCCCGGTCAGCACCACGAACGCGCCGATCGCCCGCCAATCGCGACGCCGGCGACGCTTCTTCGCAGCCGCCGCCCGAACCGGCGGAGCCTCCATCAAGGCCGTCATGCCAGCTGCTTGTCGACTTCAGCCTGCGCCTTCTTCGCCGCGTCGCCCAGCTCGGCGGCCGGGTCGGCCTGCCCGTTCGCGATCTTCGTCGCGGCCTGCAGGAACAGCGTCGCCGACGCCTTGTTCCACAGCCCCGAGTACGACTTGCCGTTCTGCTGGGAGATCGTCACGGCGTCCTTGGCCGGGCCGCTGGAGAACTCGGTGGTCTGCGCGGCGACCGGCTTGCGGGCCGGGATGTGGAAGCCGTACTTGACGCACCAGTCCTTCTGGAGGTCGGCGTTCTTGACCCACAGCCAGTCGATGAACTTCTTGACGGCGTCCAGGTTCTGGCTCTTGGCGTTGGCCAGCTGGTACCAGCCGCCGACGCGGGCGACCTGCTTGCCGGCGTCGCCGAACTTCGGCCACGCGACGACGCCGAAGTCGTCACCGAGGGCCTTCTTGATGTCCGGCAACGACCACAGGCCGCCCCACTGCATCGCGGTGGCGCCGTTGGCGAACGCGCCCGGGTCGGACCAGTCGGTCGGGTAGCCCTGGAGCAGGCCGCCGGTGTCGTGCAGCTGCTTGAGCCCGCCGATCGCGGCGATCGCCTCGGGCGAGGCGAACGCGACCTTCTTGCCGCTCGAGTCGAAGAAGTCGCCGTTGGACGACCAGAGCAGGAGCGTCGCCGCCTCGCCGACGCCGTCGGTGCCGACGTAGAGGCCCTTCTGCTTGCCCGTGTTGAGCTTCCGGGTCGCTTCGAGCAGCTCGGCGAACGTCTGCGGCGGCTGGACGCCCGCGGCCTGCAACGCGCTCTTGCGGTAGTACAGCATCATGACGTCGTCGATCATCTTGACGCCGTAGATCTTGCCGTCGACGGTCACGGTGTCCAAGGCAGCGGCGATGAAGTCGCCCTTGACCGGGTCCACGATGTCGTCGAGCGGCGCGAGCAGGCCGTTCTTGACGTTCTGGTACCGGAAGTCGCCCAGCTCGAACAGGTCGGGCGCCTGCGCGGTGAGCATCGCCGAGTTGAGCTTGGTCTCGTAGTCGCCGGCGATCCAGCTGACGTTGATCGCGATGTCCGGGTTGGCCTTGGTGAACTCCTGCGCGTAGCGCTGGACCGCTTGCTGCGTCCCGGATTCGCCATACGCGTGGTACCACTGCTGCAGCGTGACCTTCGCACCCGCCGCGGCGCCCGCGTTCTTGTTCAACGGGTCCGAAGTGCAGCCCGCGAGAGCTGCTCCCCCGGCGAAGAGGACGGACCCGACCAGGAAGCTTCTACGGTTCATGGGGCTCACAGGGGACTCCTTAGACGCTCTCGGCGACGAAAAGACTTTGGATGGCGACGGCGGCCGCGCCCCGCGCCCACTCCTCGAACGGCAGCGGCCGGATCACCAGGCCGCAGCGGGCGGCGCTGCCGAACGCCTGGACCGCGAAGGTCCGGCGGATCTGGTCCTCGAACAGGTCGTAGGTGGCGACGCCTTCACCCGAGACGACGACCCGCTCGGGGCCGAACAGGTTGACCAGCGCGGCCAGGCCGAGCCCGATCGCGTGCCCGGCTCCCGCGAACACCGCGCGCAGCGGCTCGTCACCGCCGCGGGCGCGGACAACGGCGTCTTCCATGCTCAGCGCGGGTTCTCCGGAAACCGCGCGGGCCCGGGTCAAGATCGCTTCGGTGGACGCGATCGCCTCGACGCAGCCCTGGCCGCCGCAGTGGCAGGACGGGCCGTCGTCGGCGACCGGGACGTGCCCGATCTCGCCCGCGACGCCATGCGCGCCGCGGACCAGGTCGCCGTTGACGACGAGCGCGCTGCCGATGCCCGTTCCCACCGTGACCAGCGCGAACGACGACGCGCCGACGCCTTCGCCGAACCACTGCTCGGCGACGGCGAGGGCCTTGACGTCGTTCTCCAGCGTCGCCGTGAGCCCGGTGGCGTCTTCCAGCAGCGAAGCCAGGGGGACGTCCCGCCAGCCGAGGAACGGCGAGTACCGGACGACGCCGGACGCGCGGTCGACGTCCCCGGACACCGCGACACCCAGGCAGTAGGCGCGCTCGCGGAGGTTGCTGGTGCCGTCCGGGGTCGGCCCGGCCAGCAGCTCACCGACCAGGTCGGCCAGCGCGCGGACGACGTGGTCGACGTCGTGGCTCTTCAGCGCGTGGTGGGCGCTGGCCCGGACGTCGGCACGCAGGTCGGTGACGACGCCGATGAGGTCGTCGCCGGTGATCTTCACGCCGACGAAGTACTCGCGGTCCGGGCGGATCGCGAGGGGGTTGGCGGGCCGGCCGGCCCCCGGTGTGGTGCGGCCTTCGGAGGCGAGCTCTTCGAGGTAGCCGGCTTCGATGAACGGCCGGGCCGCCTTGGTGACCGCGGCCGACGACAGCCCGGTGCGCCGGGCGACGTCGACGCGGGAGACCGGCCCTTCGGTCAGGACCGTGGTGAACACGGTCGCTGCCGCGGGACTGGTGATCGGCGCCCTTGCCGGTGCACTGCGAGGCATGGCCGGAAGGGTAGGCAGGATTAATTAACTTCGTCAAGAATTTATTTTTTCGCTGGTCATGCCTACGCTCGGGATCATGTCGCTCGTCGAACACGACCCCGCGCACCGGCTGTGGCTGCTGCGCACCCCCGAGAGCACCTACGCCTTCCGGCTCGACGCCGACGACCGCCCGCGGCACGTCCACTGGGGCCCGCCGCTGACCCTGGCCCAGGCCACGCAGGTCGCCGCGCGCCGCAACCCGGCCGACAGCAGCTTCGACGAGCCGGGCGACGAACGGCAGGAACTCCCCGTCGAGGGCGGCGCGTTCTTCGGCGTCGCGGCGCTGGCCGTGCGGTACGAGGACGGGACGTCGGCGCTCGAGTGGCGCTACACCGGGCACACCGCCACCGAGGACTCCCTGGTCGTCCGGCTCGCCGACCGGCACTACCCCTTGGAACTTTCGCTGCACTACCGCGTCCGCGGCGACGTCGTCGAGCGCTGGACGTCCCTGCGCGCGGACGAGCCGGTTGCCTTGCTGCGCACCGATTCCGCCTCCTGGACGCTCCCCCGGCGCGACGGCGCCCGGCTGACCCGGACCGCCGGCGCGTGGAGTGCCGAGTACGGCGTGCGGCGCGAAACCTTGCCGGTCGGCGAAACCACGCTCACCAGCCGCCGCGGCGTGTCGAGTCACCAGGTCGACCCGTGGGTGATGCTCGACGCGGGTGACGCGACCGAGACGGCGGGCGAGGTCTGGAGCACCGCGCTCGCGTGGAGCGGGAGCTGGCGGATCACCGTCGAACGCACGCACACCGGGCGCGTCACGTGGAGCGGCGGGTTCGGCCACGAGAACGTCACCTGGACGCTGCGGCCGGGCGAAACCTGGGAGACGCCGGTGTTCGCCGGGCTCTACGCGGCCGACGGCTTCGGCGGCACGAGCCGCCGCTGGCACGCCTACGTCCGCGAGTTCGTCCAGCCGCACCCCGGGGAGCTGCGGCCGATCGTCTACAACTCCTGGGAGGCGACCGGCTGGGACGTCGACGAGCGGACCGAGACCGCGCTCGCCGACGCGGCCGCTCGCCTGGGAGCCGAGCTGTTCGTGATGGACGACGGCTGGTTCGGCGAGCGCACCGGGGACACCGCCGGGCTCGGCGACTGGACCGCCAACGAGCAGCGCTTCCCGAACGGGCTTCGGCCGCTCGTCGACGCCGTCCACGCGCACGGGATGAAGTTCGGGTTGTGGGTCGAGCCCGAGATGGTCAACCCGGACAGCGACCTCTACCGCGCGCACCCGGACTGGGTGCTGCACATGGCCAACCGCTCGCGGACCACGTTGCGGAACCAGCTCGTGCTCAACTTCGCGCGCCCGGAAGTCGCGGACTGGGCCCACAAGTGGCTCGACCGTCTGGTCGGCGAGCACGGCGTCGACTACCTCAAGTGGGACATGAACCGCGCCTTCACCGAAGCCGGCTGGCCGGGCGAGGACGCCGGCCGCGTGTGGGTGGACCACGTCCGCGCGGTGCACGCGATCCTCGACCGGCTGCGCGCCGACCACCCGGACCTGCGGATCCAGGGCTGCGCGGGTGGGGGCGGGCGGACCGACCTCGGGATCCTCGCGCGCACCGACGAGATCTGGGCGTCCGACAACACCGACGCCGCCGACCGGATCACCATCCAGCACGGCTACGGGCAGATTTACCCCGCGGGCACGATGTCGGCCTGGGTCACCGACAGCCCGAACCCGACCACCGGCCGCGAAGCGCCGCTGAGCTTCCGGTTCCACGTGGCGATGGCGGGCGTGCTCGGCCTGGGCGGCGACCTGCCCCGGTGGTCCACGCGGGAACTCGACGAGGCCGCGTCGCTCGTCGCGCTGTACAAGGAGATCCGGCCCGTGGTGCAACACGGCGAGCTGTACCGGCTGGCCGATCCGGCGACGTCGGCGCTGACCGCGGTGCAGTACGTGCTGGACCGCGAAGTGGTGGTCATCCTCTGGCGCCGTCCGACGGAGTTCGCGCGGCCCTTCACGCCGCCGCGGCTCGCCGGGCTCGATCCGGCCGGGCGGTACCAGGACCGGGACGGAGTGGTGCACGACGGCGCGGTGCTGCTGAGCCACGGCCTGGGCGTCGAGCTGCCGGGAAGCGGTTACGCGAGCGCGGTGGTGCGGCTGACCAGGGTCTGATTACCCACGCCGATCGACGTGACCGGGGCGGGTGAGGTGGATTGACTTTTCACCGGACTTGAGCCGAATGTGAAAGTCCTTCACCACGCTCGCCAACGGAGGCAGCATGCGCCAGCGCCTGTCCGCTCTGCTCGTCGCGCCCGCACTCGCCATGCTCGCCCTCGCCGCCCCGGCGTCGGCGAGCACGGCCTACCACGAGTACGTCGCGCTCGGAGACTCCTGGACCGCCGACGTCTTCGTCACCTTCCCGCCCACGACCGAGCACACGCCGCTCGACTGCGCACAGTCCACTTCGGACTACCCGCACGAGGTGGCCGGCGCGCTCGGCGTCGAAACCTTCCGCGACGCCAGCTGCGGCGGCGCCACGACCACGGACTTCACCCAGCCGCAGAAGCTGCCGCTGGGCGGGACGAACGCACCGCAGTTCGACCGGCTCACGCCGTCGACGGACCTGGTGACCGTCGGCATCGGCGGCAACGACATCGGGCTCGCGTCGGCCGTGACGAAGTGCCTCAACCTGCTGCCGATCAGCACCTGCAAGGCGAAGTTCACCGCGGGCGGGATCGACCAGCTGGAGAACGCGATCACAGCGACCGAGCCGAAGATCGCCACGTCGCTCCAAGCGATCCAGGAGCGGTCACCGAACGCGCGGATCCTGCTGGTGAACTACCTCGCGGGGCTGCCCGCGAGTGGCAAGGGGTGCTGGCCGGTGATCCCGGTCGCGGACGGCGACATTGCTTACCTGCAGGAGAAGTTCCGCCACATGAACGCGATGCTCGCCCGGGTCGCCGCGGCGAACGACGTCGAGCTGGTCGACACCTACACGCCGACCGTCGGGCACGACGCGTGCCAGGCGCCCACCGTGCGGTACGTCGAGGGCCTGATCCCGGTCTCGGTGAGCAACCCGCTGCTGCTCGCGTTCCCCTTCCACCCCAACGGCGCGGGCGCGGCGGCGCAGTCGGAGATCGTCCTGGACGCGGTTCAGCGGGGCTGAACTGTCGGTGCCGTGAACTAGTCTGTCGGGGTGGCCAAGATCGCGGTGACCCGATGGATTCCCGACGACGCGGTGAAGCTCCTCGCCGAAGCGGGCGACGTGATGGTGTCGCCCGCCGATCGGCCGTTGGCGCCGGACGAGCTGCGCGAGTTCGTCTCCGGCGCTTCGGCCGTCGTCGGGATGCTGCACGACCGGCTCGACGGCGCGCTCGCCGACGCCGCCGGGCCCGGGCTGAAGGTGGTCGCGAACGTCGCGGTCGGCTACGACAACGTCGACGTGCCGGCGCTGGCCGAACGCGGGATCGTCGTCACCAACACCCCGGGCGTGCTCGCCGACGCCACCGCCGACCTCGCCTTCGGCCTGCTGCTCGCCGTCACGCGGCGGATCGGCGAGGGCGAGCGGCTGCTGCGCTCGCGCACGCCGTGGTCGTTCCACCTCGGCTTCCTGCTCGGGTCCGGGCTGCAGGGCAAGACGCTCGGCATCGTCGGGCTCGGTCAGATCGGCCGGGCGATGGCGAAGCGGGCCGAAGCGTTCGGCATGGAGATCGTCTACTCGGGACGGACGAACCGCGGCGCCGGGCACGTGTCGTTCGAAGAGCTGCTGGCGCGTTCGGACGTCGTCTCGCTGCACTGCCCGCTGACCCCCGAGACGCGGCACCTGATCGACGCGGCCGCGTTGCGGGCCATGAAACCCGGGGCGTACCTGGTGAACACGACGCGCGGCCCGGTCGTCGACGAAGCCGCGCTCGCGGACGCCCTCGAAGCCGGGGAGATCGCGGGCGCCGCGCTGGACGTGTTCGAGAAGGAGCCCGAGGTCGAACCGCGGCTGCTCGGCCGCGAAGACGTCGTGCTGAGCCCGCACCTCGGGTCGGCGACGGTCGAGACCCGCACCGCGATGGCCGTGCTGGCCGCGCGCAACGTCGTCGAAGTGCTGGACGGGCGGGCCCCGCTGACGGAGGTGAAGCCGTGACCAGGGTCGTCATCGCACCCGACAAGTTCAAGGGCAGCCTGACCGCGGTCGAGGCCGCGGAGGCCATCGCGCTCGGCGTGCGCGATGCGCTGCCCGACGCGGAGATCGTCACCTGCCCGGTCGCCGACGGCGGCGAAGGCACCCTCGACGTGCTCGAGGCGGCGGGCGCGCGAATCGTCCGGCTGAGCGTGCGCGGGCCGCTCGAAGAGCAGGTCAAGGCGTCCTACGCGGTGCTGGACGGCACCGCGTACGTCGAATCCGCGCGCGCGTGCGGGATCGAGTTCGTCGAGCCCAGCCCGGAAACCGCGCTGACCGCGCACACCTGGGGTGTCGGCGAGCTGCTCATGGACGCGCTGATGCACGGCGCTCGCCGGCTCGTGCTGACCGTCGGCGGCACGGCCAGCACCGACGGCGGCGCGGGGATGCTGGGGGCGCTCGGCGCCGGCGTGCTGGACGCGTTCGGCGCGCCGGTCGGCCTGGGCGGCGGCACGCTCACGCGCGTCGCCTCGACCGAGCTGACGCCGGTGCGCGAACGCCTGGAGGGAGTCGCCGTCGCCGTCGCGACCGACGTCACGAACCCGTTGCTGGGGCCCTCGGGCGCGGCGGCGGTGTTCGGGCCGCAGAAGGGCGCGGGGCCGTCGGAAGTGGCGTTGCTCGACGACGCCTTGGGCCGCTGGGCGCACGCACTGCAGGTGGGCGGCGCTCCGGACGTCACGCGGGTGCCCGGCGCGGGAGCCGGCGGCGGGGTCGCGGCCGCGGCGATCGCCCTCGGCGCGACGGTCGAGTCCGGGTTCGACCTCATCGCCGGGCTGACCGGGGTCGACGAGGCGCTGGTGGGCGCGGATCTGGTGATCACCGGCGAAGGATCACTGGACGAGCAGAGCCTGAACGGCAAGGCGCCGGCCGGCATCGCGGACCGCGCGCGGCCGCGCGGCGTGCCGCTGCTGGCGCTGGCCGGGCGGATCCGGCTCGACCCCGCCGGGCTGGCGCGGCTGGGCGTGGTGGGGAGCAGCGCGTTGATCGACCACGCGCCTTCGCTCGGCTACGCGCGGGAGCACGCGGCTGAGCTGTTGCGGACTCGCGCGGCGGAGGTGGTGCGCGCCTGGCGAGCCGGCTGATCGAGAGGGGCCCGGGGAACGGACCTTCCGCGGCGCTGCGAAAGGCCCGTCCGCCGCGGTCAGCTCGTGTGCTGCGGCAGGACGGCGAAGGCCACTCCGCCGGCCTCGTCCTCCTGGACGTCCAGCACCTTGTCGTCGAGCAACGCCGCCGCCTGGGGTTCGAGAAAGACCTTCGGGCCTTCGTCGGCGCCCAGCACGCTGTCGCCGTCCGCGGGTTCGGGGGCGACCGACAGCGCCAGCTGAGCGCTTTCGCCGTCGGCGTTCTGCACCGCCAGGCGCAGCCCGGCGTCCCCCTCCCCCTGGCTGGTCAACGCGGTGATCGCCTCGGCGGCGGCTTCGGTCACGGTCAGCATCTTCGGCCTTCCCTTCGTCGCGGTCCGATGCACTGTGGTGCCCCACGCTAGGGGCGTCCGTTCGGCCGTGCAGTCTGAGCGGATCAGCCCTGCCGGGCCTCGCGAATGGCGTCCGCCACCGAGCCGCCGGCGAAGTCGGCCTGCTCGCGCGGTTCCGGGTCCGCATGCCGGCGCGGGATCTCATCGGCCGGGGCCACCTCCTCGACGTCCGGCGGCGCGTCTTCGACGGTTTCGTCGAGCTCGGCCGCCGGGGTCGCCGCCAGCGGGCGCTCCGGGACCGGCTCCGGTTCGGTGTCCGGCACTTCTTCGGCGAGGCGCTGAGCCATCGGCTCGCCTTCGCGGACTTCTCGCGGGGTCGTGCCGTAGCGGCTGGCGGCGCTCCAGTGCTCGGGCGGTTCGACGCCCTCTTCGAGCGGGTCCACGCGCAGCTCGTCCTCGTCCAGCGCCTCGCTGGGGGTCAAGCTTTCCGGTTCGGCCGCGTCACGGTCACTCACTGGTTTCTCCCGGCGCGTAGGCAGTAGTCATCGCCGGTGAGCTACCCGGGGCGTCGGGGGCTTCAAACCCGGGCGGTGTCGCCGGGATCACATTTCTTCAACTGGTTTAACATATTCACAAGTTTGTGAACGCAGGGTACGTTCAGATCATGGCCACCCTCAGGTGCGCGCCGGACCGCCGGCTGCTCGCCACCGACCCGGACCGGCACCACGAACTCGGCGCCCACGCGGCGTGGTACGTCGTGGCCGGCGTCGTGACGACCGGCGTCCAGGCGGTCTTGTTCCTCCTGCTGCGCGACCAGCTCGGCTCCCAGGTGGCGAACCTGGTCGCGATCGCGCTCACCACGGTCGGCAACACGGAGTTCCACCGCCGGGTCACGTTCGCGGGGCGCGAGAGCAACGCGGGCAAGCGGCACCTGCAGGACCTGCTGACGTTCGCGTTCTACGCCGGCTACGGCTCGGCGGTGCTGGCGATCCTCGACGCGGTCGTCGACCGGCCGACGTCGTGGGAGGAGACCGGCACACTGCTGCTGGCCAGCCTGGTCGGCGGGTTCGTGCGGTTCGCGGTGCTGCGCTGGTGGGTCTTCGCGCACCGTTCCGAAAGGGCCACGGCGGCGCACACCGGCTAGCGTCTGCGGACGTGGCACCGGATGACATCACGCCTCACGAAGGCGGCACCGAACCGGACTATCGCTTCACTCTCGCCAACGAGCGCACGTTCCTGGCCTGGCTGCGGACGGCCTTGGGGCTGCTGGCGGGCGGGGTCGCGGTGCACCAGCTGGTACCGGCGCCGGCCACGGCCAGCGCGGTGCTGGCGGGGCTGTGCGTGGTGCTGGCGGCCGTACTGGCCGCGACGGCGTACCCGCGCTGGCGCCGGGTGCAGATCGCAATGCGGGCCGGGGAGCCGCTGCCGCGGAGCTTGATGATCGTGGTGCTGACCGGCGGGCTGCTGGTGCTCATCGTGGCGGCCGCGGTGCTGCTGGCGGTTTCATGAGCCGCCGGTTCGCGCCGGCGCCGGGCGGAGAGGGCGATGCCGGCCGGGAAGCCGCCGCGGAGCCTGGCCCTCACCACAGCGGCCGCCGCCCCACGCCAGGTTCCGCGCGCGAGACGAGCCGGAAGACCGCCGCCGCCATGCCCGGCCCTCACCACAGCGACCGCCACCCCACGCCCACACCAGGCGCCGAGCGCGAGGCGAGCCGGAAGACCGCCGCCGCCATGCCCGGCCCTCACCACAGCGACCGCCACCCCACGCCCACACCAGGCGCCGAGCACGAGGCGAGCCGCAAAACCACCGCCGCCAAGCCCAGCCCTCACCACAACGGCCGCCGTGCTCCCGGCCGCCCCATGAGCCGCCCCACCGCCAAGCCCGATCCTCACCCCGACACCCGCCGCCTCCTCAACACCCCGACCGTGACACTCGCTGCCCCCATGACACAGTGGCGGCACGGCCGGCCACGCAGCGCAGTCAGCGATTCGGCATCCGGGGCGGCTTTCCCGCCCCGCTCACCCCGGCCACGAACTACGCTGCCCACTCAGCCCCAGCCAGGCGACCGCGGCCGAATACTCTTCCTTCGCGATTATCACGACGTCAGAAGTACCGTCATGCCCCCTCGAGCACAGTCGTGACCGGCCCCGCCGGGGCGCAGGCCGAGCGCACCGGGCTCGCCTGGCGGCGCACCGCGCTCTCCTCCGCCGCCTGCACCGTGCTGCTCCTGCACTCCGCCGCCCTGCGGCACTGGGGGCTCGCCCTGGTCCCCGTCCTGCTCGCCGCCGGGACATCCGCGCTGCTAGCGGCCGTGGGCGCGGCTCGTGAGCGGGCGCTGCGGTCCGCCCGGCCCGTCGTCATGCCACGAGCACTGCCCGCCGTCGCGTCGCTCGCCGTGACCGTGACTGCCGCTTCCGTGGTCGTTCTCCACTGACGGGTGAACTCGGCACATCCTGAAACCGATTAATCGCAATGTGCGCGGGCTGGTCGCGGGAACATCACGGTCACTGCTGCTAACGGGGTATTGGTCGTTGAAATCTGGACTGATGGCCCGGGAGGTGCTTACGATTACCGAGCGTCGCACCGAGCGCAGGTCACACGGGGGAGCCCGGGCAGATCTGCAATCGAAAAGTCACGGAGAGTGGAGCCCCCGGCAGCGACGGTCGAGGGTCGGCCGGGGAGACGACCATGACAGCACCGCCGAGGACCACCGAGGAATCCAGTTCCGACGTTCGCGATTATCGCACCCTGGAGTCATCTCCGAGGCCGAGCGGGCGGCTGACGAAGGACGACCTCGACCCTCTGGTGAAGGACGCGGGCGAGGGCAACCCGGCCGCGATCCACAGCCTGCTCCAGATGATCGAGCCCGTGGTGGTCCGCTACTGCCGCGCCCGCATGGGCGGCCGCGACCTCTCCTACCTCTCGGCCGACGACGTCGCCCAGGAGGTCTGCCTGGCCGTGCTGAAGGCACTGCCGGACTACCAGGACCGCGGCGGCTCGTTCCTCTACCTCGTCCACGCGATCGCGGCCAACAAGGTCGCCGACGCCTACCGCGCCGTCGCCCGCGACCGCTCCGAGCCCGTCCCCGAGCTCCCGGAGCGCCCGCTGGTCGCCGGCAACGAGCCCGAGTCCCACGCCCTGCACCTCGACCTCGGCGCCCGGCTCGGCCGCCTGCTCGCCTCGCTGCCGCGGGTCCAGCAGGAAATCCTGACCCTGCGCATCGCGGTCGGCTTCTCGGCGACCGAGACCGCGGAAGCACTCGGGATCTCCCCGGGCAACGTGCGGGTGACGCAGCACCGCGCGCTGACCCGGCTGCGCGGCATGATCCGCGACGAAGAGTTCTAGGCCACCCCCAGCGGCGGGCGGGGAAACCTCTTTTACCCCCTGGAAGAGGATTCCCCGCCCGCATCCAAGCCGTAGGCCGTGCGGGCGTTGTGCTCGAACACGCCCAGCCGCTCGGCGTCCGACAGCGAGCCGGTCAACGCGATCGCCGCGTCCACGACCACCTCGTAGGACGCCGCCAGCTCGCACACCGGCCAGTCCGAGCCGAACAGCAGCCGCGCCGGGCCGAACACGTCGAGCACGTGGTCGACGTACCGGCGCAGGTGCCCGACCTCCCAGCCGGTCCAGTCGGCCTCCGTGACCAGCCCGGACAGCTTGCACACGACGTTCTCGCGCGCGGCCAGCGCGGCCACCGCGGACGCCCACGGCTCCCACTCCCCCGCCGCGATCGGCGGCTTCGCCGCGTGGTCGAGCACCAGCCGCAGCTCGGGCAGCCGCAACGCCAGCTCGGTGGCCGCGGGCAGCTGCGCGGGCCGGACCAGCAGGTCGTAGGCCAGCCCCGCCGACGCGACCGCGCTCAGCCCGGCGACGATCCCCGGGCGCAGCAGCCAGTCGTCGTCCGGCTCGTTCTCCACCTGGTGCCGGATCCCCACCAGCGGCCCCTGCTCGCCCAGCGCCGCCAGCCGGTCCGCGACGTCCGGCGCGGCCAGGTCCACCCAGCCGACGACGCCCGCGATCACGGGCTCGGCCCGCGCCGTCGCGAGGAACTCCGCGGTCTCCTCCGCCGAGGACACCGTCTGAACCAGGATCGTCGCGTGGACGCCGGCCGCCTCGGTCACCGCGCGCAGGTCGTCCACCAGGTACGGCCGGCGGATCGGGTCGAGCGCCGCACCCGCCATCCACGGGTACTCCCGCCGCGACGGGTCCCACAGGTGGTGGTGGGCGTCGATCATGAGACTCCTTCGGCGATGACGACGTCGGGCCGCAGCAACCCCGTGTCGATCAGCTCGGTCCACAGCGCCGGCGGCACGGCGGCCCGCACGCGGCGCGCGTTCACGCTGACCTGCGAAGGATCATGCGCGCCGACGACGACCGACGCCACCGCGGGATGCGCCATCGGCAGCGCCAGCGCCGCCTCCGGCAGCTCGACGCCGTGCTTCGCGCAGATCGCCGCGATCCGGCCGGCCCGCTCGACCAGCTCGGGCGGCGCTTCGGCGTAGTCGTAGAGATGTCCGGGTTCGGCGGTCGCGAGGATGCCGGCGTTGAACGCGCCACCGACGACGACCGAGACACCGCGCTCGAGGCAGAGCGGCAGCAGCTCGTCGAGGGCCGGCTGGTCGAGCAGCGTGTAGCGGCCGGCCACGAGCAGCACGTCGAGGTCGGTGCGGCGGACGAACTCGGCGAGCATGGGCGCCTGGTTCATCCCGGCGCCGAACGCGCCGATCACGCCCTGCTCGCGCAGCTCGCGCAACGCCGGGAACGCGCCGCGCAGGGCCTCCTCGAAGTGGTCGTCCGGGTCGTGGACGTAGGCGATGTCGACGCGGTCGAGGCCCAGCCGCGTCAGGCTGTCCTCGAACGACCGCAGGACGCCGTCGCGGCTGAAGTCCCACCGGCGCTTGTACGCGGCCGGGACGGCGAAGCCCTCGTCGTCCTGGTCCCCGGCGCCGCCCGGGTTCGGCTCCAGCACGCGGCCGACCTTCGTCGACAGCACGTACTCGTCGCGGGGGTGCTCACGCAACGCGGCGCCGAGGCGGGTCTCCGAAAGGCCGAGGCCGTAGTGCGGCGCGGTGTCGAAGTAGCGGACGCCCTCGTCCCACGCGCGGTGCACGGTCGCGGCGGCCGTCTCGTCGCTGATCGCGTGGTAGAGGTTGCCCAGCTGCGCGCAGCCGAGCCCCAGCGGGGACAGGGAGAGTTCCAACGCCGTCACTCCTTTTCCGGCAGTTCCCAGACCAGCCCGATGCCGGTGTCGCCGCCGGAGTAGTCGTCTTCGACGGCCAGCAGCTCGGCCATCCGGGCCTGCCACCCGACGTTGGCGGGATGGTCCCGCAACGCCGCCCGCATCGCCGCGTAGTCGTCCACTTCGACGACGTGGAAGAGGTCGAGACCGTTACGCCAGATCCGCCAGCTGCGCACTCCGGCCTCGCGCAGGGCAGTGTCCAGCTCGGGCGGGATCACGGCGTGGACGGACTCGTACTCGGCCTCTTTGCCGGGCTTCAAGCGGGTATGGAGGGCCACTCTTTGCGGTGCGGGCTGGTGGGTCATCACCACTCCTTCGCCGGGACATGGCACGCTGGGGAGGAACACCGAAACATCCGAGGTCTGTTGCAGGGAGGGCGGACGCAATGCCCGTCACCGATGTCGCGATCGACAAGATCAAGGACATGATCATCTCCGGCGAGCTGGCGCCGGGCGACCGGCTGCCGAAGGAGGCCGAGCTGGCCCAGCGGCTCGGGCTTTCGCGCAGCTCCCTGCGGGAGGCCGTGAAGGCGTTGTGCCTGATCAGGGTGCTCGACGTCCGCCAGGGCGACGGCACCTACGTCACCAGCCTCGAGCCGAACCTGCTGCTCGACGCGATGACGTTCGTGGTCGACTTCCACCGCGACGACACCGTGCTCGACTTCCTCGCCGTGCGGCGGATCCTCGAGCCCGCCGCGACGGCGATGGCCGCGCTGCACATGAGCGACGACGACATCACCGAGCTGGGTCAGCTGCTCGGGGAGCTGGAGGACTCCCCGACCGTCGAGGCGCTCGTCGCGAACGATCTGCAGTTCCACCGCAAGATCGCCGACGGCTCCGGCAACCCGGTGCTCTGCTCGCTGCTCGACAGCCTCTCCGGGCCGACCGCGCGCGCCCGCATCTGGCGCGGCCTCACTCAGGAGGGCGCGGTCGCGAAGACGCGGGAGCAGCACACGGCGATCTACGAGGCCATCGCGGCGCGCGAGCCCGAGCTGGCGCGCTCGTGGGCGACCGTGCACGTCGCGGGCGTCGAGCAGTGGCTGCGCAACGCCCTGGGCACCGCGGACGACCCGACAGCCGATGCCGAGCCGGCCGCGGAAGCCTCCTGACAGTGATCGGATGATCACAGGCTGACCATCAGGTCTGGGGCTTTCCGCCCGCGTACCGGGCGATGATCAGCGCGACCAGGATGATCGCGCCGTAGATCGCGCCCTGCCACTCCGCCGTCACGTGGGCGTAGTTGAGCAGGCTCGACACCGACGACAGCAGCAGGACGCCGGTGAGGGCGCCGACCAGGGTGCCCTTGCCGCCGTCGAGCGAGACGCCGCCGATCACCGCGGCCGCGAACACCTGCAGGATCAGGCCCGATCCCTGGTTCGCGCCCAAGGCACCGACGTAGCCGGTGTACGCGAGGCCGCCGATCGCCGCGAGGATCCCGGCGACGACGAACACCGCCCACGCGATCCGGTCGACGCGCACGCCGGCCGCCCGCGCGGCTTCGCGGTTGCCGCCGATCGCGTACAGCGCACGGCCGACCCGGTGGTAGCGCAGCACCCAGCCCGCGGCCGCGAACAGCAAAGCCGCCAGCCACACCGACATCGGCAGCCCGGCGAAGGTCGTCGTCGCCAGGTTGGTGAACGAGTCCGGCAGGTTGAACAGCGTCTTGCCCTTGGTCGACCCGACCTGCACACCACGCAGCACGGTGAGCATCGCCAGCGTCACGATGAAGGCGTTCAGCTTCAGCTTCACGATCAGGAAGCCGTTCACGAACCCGACGAGCGCGCCGCACAGCGGGATGATCAAGAGCCCGATCGCCGCGGGCAGCTCGACGCCGAAGCCTGCCGACGCAGCCGGGATCACGACCATCGCACCCAGCGCGGGCGCCAGACCCATCGTCGACTCCAGCGACAGGTCGAACTTCCCGGTGATCAGCACCAGCGACTCGCCGAGCACGACCAGCGACAGCGCCGCCGACGCGGTCAGGATGCTGACGATGTTGCTCCAGCCGACGAACGTGTCGTCGACCAGGCCGCCGATGACGAACACGACGACCAGGGCGGGCAACAGCGCGAGTTCGCGCAGCCAGAGAGCCTTGCGGCGCCGGGGTGGAGCCGGCAGCGAAGTCTGGGGAGAGGTCATCACGTCGGTCACGAAAGCTCGACTCCTTCGATGTCGGCCACGAGGTCGCCGTCGGACCACCCGGCCTGGTGTTCGGCGACGACGGCCCCGGCGCGCAGCACCAGGACCCGGTCGCTCAGGCGCAGGTCGTCCAGCTCGTCGCTGACGATCAGCACCGCCTTGCCCTCGGCACGCACCCGGTCGACGACCGCGAGCAGCGCCTCCTTCGACTTCACGTCCACCCCGGCGGTCGGGTTGATCAGCACCACGACCCGCGGGTCGCCGATCAGGGCCCGCGCCAGCACGACTTTCTGCTGGTTGCCGCCGGAGAGGTCCGACACGGGCTGCTCGGCGCTCGCGGCCACGATGTCGTAGTCCGTCAAGGCCTGCGTGGCTTTCGCGCGCCGGGCGGTCGGCGACGCGATCCCGCCGCGGCCCATCCGGTCCAAAATGGACAGTGTCGTGTTGTCGGCGATCGAGTGCTCCAGGACCAGGCCCTCGTGGTGCCGGTCCCGCGGGACGCAGCCGATCCCGGCCCCGATCGCCGCCGGAATGTCGCCCGGCCGCAGCGGCGAGCCGTCGACGCGGACCGTGCCCGCCGACGACGTCCGCAGGCCGTAGACCGTCTCGGCGACCTGGTGCTTGCCGCTGGCGTTGCTGCCCGCGAGCCCGACGACCTCACCGCGGCGCAGCCGGAAGGAGACGTCCGAGAAGCCGTCGCCGGCGAGCCCGTCAACGGTGAGGATCTCCGAAGCGTCCGCGTCGAGCGCCTCCCGTGAAGCGGCGTCACGCACCGAAAGACCGCCGGGCTCGCCGGTCATCGCGTCGACCAGCTCGGCCTTGCCGACCTCGGCCACCGGCGCGGTGAGCACGTGCTTCGCGTCGCGCAGCACGGTCACTGCCTGGCAGACCTCGTAGACCTCGTGCAGGTGGTGGGAGATGAACAGGAACGTCACCCCGCCCGCCTGCATCTGGCGCATCCGCTCGAAGAGCCGCTCGATGGCCTGGCTGTCGAGCTGCGCGGTCGGCTCGTCGAGGACGATGAACCTCGCGCCGTAGGAGAGCGCGCGGGCGATCTCGACGAACTGCCGGTCCTCGACCGACAGCTCGCCGGCCGGGGTGTCGACGTCGACGTGCACGTCCCACGAATCCAGGAGCTCGCGGGCCTTGCGCCGCAACGACTTCCAGCCGATCGAGAACCCGCCGCCGGCCTGCCGGTTGAGGAACAGGTTCTCGGCGACGGTGAGCTGCGGGACGACCATCGCGTGCTGGTACACGCAGGCGACGCGGGCCTTCCAGTCGTCCTGCTTGGTCAGCGCGGGGGCCGGCTCGCCGCCGAACTCGACGTGCCCGGTGTCCGTGGCGGACAGGCCGGTGAGGATGGAGACGAGCGTCGACTTGCCGGCCCCGTTGCGCCCGACGAGCGCGTGGGACTCGCCGGGGTGCACGGTGAGGCTGACGTCGTGGAGCGCCACGGTGGGGCCGTAGCGCTTCCCGACACCGACAGCGCTGACCACCGGGACGGCGGATTCGCCGGCGGGCAGCGCGGTCACAGGTTGTTCCCCCAGAGGGCCTTGTCGTCCACGTTGTCCTTGGTGATGACGGGCGCGGGCAGCTGGTCTTCGAGGATGCCGGGGCTGATCTCGACGATGGTGCTGTCGTGGTCGGTCGGGCCCGGCTTGAACGTCTCGCCCGCCATGGCCTTCTTCAGCCAGTACAGGCCGTACTTCGCGTACGCGTCGGCCGGCTGGGACACCGTGGCGTCCAGCTCACCGGCGCGGATCGCGGCCAGCTCCTGGGGGATGCCGTCGTTGGACACGAGCACCACGTGCTTCGGGTCGCCGACCGGGAACGCCAGGTTCTTGCGCTTCAGCGCCTGCTGGGTCGGGGCCAGGTAGACCCCGCCGGCCTGCATGTAGACGCCCTTGATGTCCGGGTTGGCGGTCAGCATGCTGTCCAGCCCGGAAGACGCCTTGTCGGCCTTCCACTCGGCTGGAATGTCGAGCACCTGGATGCCCGGGTACTTCGACGCCATGCAGGACTTGAACGCCTCGGAGCGGTCGCGGCCGTTGACCGAGGCCAGGTCACCCTGGATCTGCACGACCTTGCCGGTCTTGACCTTCTCGCCGATCGCGTCGCAGGCCTTGGTGCCGTAGGCCTTGTTGTCGGCCCGGACGACCATGGCGACCTTGCCGCTCTCGGGGGCGACGTCGACCGCGACCACCGGCACGCCCTTGTTCTCGGCCTGCTTGAGCCCGGCGACGATCGCGGCCGAGTCCAGCGGCGTCACGACCAGGCCCTTGACGCCCTGGTTGAGGAACGTGCCGATGTCGGTGATCAGCTTCGCGGGGTCGCTGTCCGCGTTGACCGTCGGGAGGACGTCGACGCCCTCGGACTTGGCCATCTGCGGCACGTAGTTGTTGTAGGCCTGCCAGAACGGCGAGGTCAGCAGGGGCAGCGTGGCCCCGACCTTGCCCCCGGCGCCGCCCCCCGCGGCGGGCGCCGACGCGTTGTCCTTGGTGGACCCGCAGGCGGCCAGCACCAGGCCGCAGACGGCGGCCGTGGCGGCCACCGTGATCACCCTATTGCGCACCGCATCCTCCTTGATGACAGCGGAAATCAAGTCTTTTCAGTCGTGGTTCACGGGACCGCGCGGACGCAGGCCGTACATGCCACCGTCGACCGCGAGCGCGGTGCCGGTGGTCGAGGCGGAAAGGGGACTCGCGAGGTAGACGACGGCGTTCGCGACCTCCTCGGCGGTGACCAGCCGGCCCATGGGCTGGCGGGCCGCGAGCGCCGCGCGTTCGGCCGCCGGGTCGGCGGCGGAGTCGAGCAGCCGGCCCACCCACGGGGTGTCCGCCGTCCCGGGGCACACGCAGTTGACGCGGATGCCGTCGGGCAGGTGGTCGGTCGCCATGGCCAGGGTCAGCGAGAGCACCGCACCCTTGCTGGCCGAGTAGAGCGCGCGGTTGGGCAGACCCGCCCAGGCCGCGATGGAGCAGGTGTTGACGATCGCCGCGGCCGGCGAGTTCTTGAGGTGCGGCAGCGCGGCCCGGGCGAGCCGGACCATGCCGACGACGTTGACGTCGAACACGCGGTGCCACTCGTCGTCGTCGTTGGCCGTGACGTCGCCCTGCGCGCCGATGCCCGCGTTGTTGACGAGGATGTCGAGGCGCCCGAAGCGTTCCACGACGGCGTCGATCGCCGCCCGGACTTCGCTGTCGGAGGAGACATCGCAGCGGATGCCGTCGTCGCCGGGCTTCAAGTCGAGCGCCACCACCTGCGCACCGCGTTCGGCCAGCAAGTCCGCGGTGGCCTTGCCGATGCCCGAGGCGCCTCCGGTGACGGCGGCCACCAGGCCCTCGAATTCACTCACTTGCGGTCTCCGTCCACTCGGGACCGTCCGGGAACCGGAAGCGGCGCAGCGTGGCGTCGTGCATGCGCGCGGAGAACCCGGGTGCGGTCGGGGCGAGGTACCGGCCGCGCTCGACGACGGCCGGGTCGGTGAAGTGCTCGTGCAGGTGGTCGACCCACTCGATCGAGCGGTCCGCGTCGGTGCCGGACACCGCCACGAAGTCGAACATCGACAGGTGCCGGACCAGCTCGCAGAGCCCCACGCCGCCGGCGTGCGGGCACACCGGGATGCCGAACTTGGCGGCCAGCAGCAGGATGGCGAGGTTTTCGTTGAACCCGCCGACGCGCGCGGCGTCCAGCTGCAGCACGGAAATCGCGTCCGCCTGCAGCAGCTGCTTGAAGATCACCCGGTTCTGGACGTGCTCGCCGGTTGCGATCTTGATCGGTGCGAGGGCCTTCGCGATGGCCGCGTGCCCGAGGACGTCGTCCGGGGAGGTCGGCTCCTCGATCCAGTACGGGTCGTAGGGCGCCAGCTCGGTCATCCAGTCGACCGCGGCTCGGACGCCCCAGCGCTGGTTGGCGTCGACGGCGATCCGGACGTCCGGCCCGACGGTCTCGCGGGCGAGCTTCATCCGGCGGACGTCGTCCTCGAGATTGCCGCCGACCTTGAGCTTGATCATCCCGAAGCCGTCGGCGACCGCTTGTTCGGCCAGCCGCACGAGCTTCGCGTCGGCGTACCCGAGCCAACCGGGCGACGTGCTGTAGGCGCGGTAGCCGTTCGCTTCGAGCTGCTTCGCGCGTTCGGCTCGGCCGGGCTCGGCCCGCCGCAGGATGTCGAGGGCCTCGGCCTCGGTGAGCGCGTCGGACAGGTACCGGAAGTCGACCAGGGACACCAGTTCTTCGGGGGTCATGCGGGCCGCGAACTGCCAGACCGGCAGGCCGGCGCGGCGCGCGGCGAGGTCCCAGGCGGCGTTGACCACCGCCCCGACGGCCATGTGCGCGACCCCCTTTTCCGGGCCCAGCCAGCGGAACTGCGAGTCGCCGACGAGCGTGCGGGACAGGTCGCCGAGCGCGGCCGCGTCCTCGGGGACGTCCCGGCCGACGACGTGCGGGGCGAGCGCGCGGATCGCGGCGGCCTGGACGTCGTTGCCGCGGCCGATGGTGAACGCGAGGCCGTAGCCGTCCGGGCCGCCGTCGGTGTGCAGCACGACGTAGGCGGCCGAGTAGTCCGGGTCGGGGTTCATCGCGTCCGAGCCGTCGAGCTCCTTCGACGTCGGGAACCGGACGTCGAGGACCTCCATGCCGATGATCTTCGCCATGGTCAGGCCTGCCTCGCGGTCTGGCGCTGCCGGCCGAGCCCGTCGATCTCGAGCTCGATGACGTCGCCGTCGCGCAGGTACGGCTTCGGCTCGGGCTGCCCGAGCGCGACGCCTTCGGGGGTGCCGGTGTTGATCAGGTCGCCGGGCCGCAGCACCATGACCTGGCTCAGGTGGTGGATGATCTCGGCCACGGAGAAGATCATGTCCTTGGTGCTCGAGTCCTGCCTCTTCGCGCCGTTGACCCACAGCCGCAGGCCGAGGTCCTGCGGGTCCGGCACCTCGCTCGCCGGGACGAGCGCCGGGCCGAGCGGGTTGAAGTTCTCGCACGACTTGCCCTTGTCCCACTGGCCGGTGCGGAACTGCAGCTCACGCTCGGAGACGTCGTTCGAGACGACGTAGCCGGCGACGTGCGCCAGGGCGTCTTCGACGTTGTCGAGGTAGCGGGCGGTCGTGCCGATGACGACGCCGAGCTCGACCTCCCAGTCGGTGCTCGTGGAGCCGCGCGGGATGAGGACGTCGTCGCCGGGCCCGGTCACGACGTCCGGCGCCTTCATGAAGACGACGGGCTCGGTGGGCGGCGTCGCGCCGGTCTCCTCGGCGTGGCGGCGGTAGTTCATGCCGATGCAGACGACCTTGCCGGGCTGGGCGATCGGCGAGCCGACCCGGAGACCCGCTTCCGAAGCGACGGGCAGCTCCCCCGCGGCGAGCGCGGCGGCCGTGCGCGCGATCCCGTCCGCGGCCAGGAAGCCGCCGTCGATGTCGGCGGTCAGGCCGCCCAGCTCGTAGGTCGCGCCGTCGTCGGCACGCACGAACGGACGCTCACTTCCCGGCTCCCCGAGGCGCAGAAGCTGCACGGATATTTCCCTTCACCCACACGACCAGACATCCGATGTATATCGCAGTCGGTGGCCCTGATCTAGACCTGACACCGAAACGGTCGGAAAATTGATCGGATCAGTACCGGTTCAGTGCTCGTTTGAGCACGGGGTGTCACCGGTCACAGCCGGAATAGCGCAGGTCACCGCGTCGCTGATCGGACTCGGGACCCGAGGAGGCGTATGACCGACACGGCGGAAACTACCGCGCCGAGCAGGCGCGCGCAGCTGAAGTTCGTCCTGGTGCTGGGCGGGCTCTCGGCGTTCGGGCCGCTGTCGATCGACATGTACCTGCCCGCGCTGCCGCGGATGGCGGACGACCTGCGTGCGGCGGACACGACGGTCCAGCTGACGCTCAGCGCGTTCATCGTCGGCCTGGCGCTCGGACAGCTGGTGCTCGGGCCGCTGTCGGACGCGTTCGGCCGCCGCCGTCCGCTCCTGGTGGGCCTGGCGCTGTACGTCGTGGGCTCGGTGCTGTGCGCGATGAGCCCGGACGCGTGGCTGCTGGTCGCGGCCCGCCTGGTGCAGTCACTCGGCGCGGCGGCGGGCATCGTGATCGCGCGGGCGACGGTCCGGGACCTGTTCTCCGGCACGGCGATGACGAAGTTCTTCTCGACGCTGATGCTGGTGACCGGGCTGGCGCCGATCCTGGCCCCGCTGATCGGCGGCCAGCTGCTGAACTGGACGTCGTGGCGCGGGGTCTTCGTGGTGCTGACGGCGTTCGGTGCGCTACTGCTGGCTGTGGTGCTGTTCGCCTTCCCGGAGCCGTCGTCTTCGCGGTCTCCGGCGCGGCTCGGCCAGGTCATGCGGACCTACGGGCGGCTGGCGCTGGACCGCTCGTTCGCGGGGTACGCGCTGGCGTCCGGGCTGCTGTTCGCGTCGATGTTCGCCTACATCTCGGGGTCGTCGTTCGCGCTGCAGGGCGTGTACGGGCTGAGCCCCCAGGCCTACAGCGTGGTGTTCGGGGTGAACGGCGTCGGGATCGTGCTGGCGGGCCAGCTCAACGGGCGGCTCGTGGGGCGGGTGCGCGAGCGGGTGCTGTTGCGGGCCGGGCTGCTGCTCGGGGTCACCGGCGGGGCGCTGGTGCTGGTCGCGGCGGTGACCCGGGCGCCCTTGGCCTTCCTCCTGGTCTCGTTGTTCCTGCTGGTGTCGAGCATCGGGCTGGTGATGCCGAACGCGAGCTCGCTGGCGCTGGCCTCGCACGCCCGGTCGGCGGGCGCGGCGTCGGCGTTGCTGGGGGTGCTGCAGTTCGTGATCGGCGCGGTGGCGACACCGCTGGTCGGCCTGGGTGGCCCGGGCACGGCGGTGCCGATGGCGGCGACCATGGCGGGGTTCGCCGTGCTGGCGCTGGTGGCCTACCTGACCCTGGCCCGCGAAGTCACTTCCTGAGCAGGCGTGCCAGCTCCTCCCCGGCCGGTTCGTGGCCGGCGTCGGAGATCCGTTGCAGGGCCAGGAGGTCGTTCGCGGCGACGGCCCGGCGGGTCAGCAGCGCGCCGGCGTGGTCGCAGCCCTCGTCGAGCAGCTCGCCCAGCTCCTCGACGTCGCCGCGGGCGTCGGCGAGGTCGGCCAGGCGGTCGAGCGCGGTCTCGTTGCCCTCGTCGGCGAGCGCGCGCAGGGTTTCGTGGTCGGTCATGCCCCCATCGTGCGACCTTGCCCCAGGGGCAACGTCAAGCTGCGACGATGGCGGGGTGCTCACCATCGGACAGCTCGCCGGGTACGTCGGGGTGACGACCAAGACGATCCGCGTCTACCACGCCAAGGGCCTGCTCCCGGAGCCGCCGCGCGACGCGTCCGGCTACCGCCGCTACAGCGCGGCGGACGCGGTGGAGCTGATCAAGATCCGGACCCTGGCGGAAGCGGGCGTCCCGTTGGCCCGCATCGGCGAACTCCGCACCGGCGGTCTTCGTCCGGCGATCCAGCAGATCGACGACGACCTGGCCGCGCGGATCCGCCGCCTGCAGGACACGCGAGCACGGCTCCGGCAGCTGGCCGACGGACGGCTGTCCGCGTTGCCCGCCGACGTCGTTTCGCACCTCGCCGGGTTGCGCGCTCTCGGCTTCAGCGAGCGTTGGGTGGCACTGCAGAACGACTTGTGGACGCTGGTGTTCGCCACCCATCCCGAGACAGCGCGCGCGAACTTCCGCGACCAGTCGTCGATGCTCGACGATCCGGCGCTGCTGTCGCTGGTCCTGGAGTACGACGGCGTGCACGACCTCGACCCGCACGACCCGCGTGTCGACGCGCTGGCGTCGCGGCTGGTCGCGGCCACTCGTGCCCGCTATGGCACGGAACTGCCCGCCTACGACCGGGGTTCCGCGATCCCGGCGCTGGTGCAGGGCGCGGTCAACGCGTCGTCGCCCGCGTGGCGGCGGCTCGACGCGCTGATCCGCGCAGGCCTCAGGTGAGGGACGCGAGGTCCGCCGTCTCGAGCTGCTCGGCGGTGACCTTCGCGCGGCCGTCCACCAAGGCGCTCAAGGCATCCCCGTCGTCCCACATGTTCACGTTCATCGCCGCCGACACTTCGCCGTCGCGGAGCCAGAAGGCCGTGAACTCGCGGGAGGCCAGGTCGCCGCGCACCACCAGCTCGTCCGTGTCGAGGTCCGCCAAGCCGCGGTACTCGCACCCCAGGTCGTACTGGTCGGTGAAGAAGTACGGAGCGGCCAGGAAAGGCTCGTTCTCCCCCAACAGGTTCTGCGCCACGTGCGCGCCCTGCTCCTTCGCGTTCGCCCAGTGCTCCACGCGGACGCGGCGGCCGTAGCGCGGGTGGAAGTGGGCCGCGATGTCGCCCACCGCGTACACGTCCGGGGCCGCCGTGCGCAGGCCCGCGTCCACGCACACCCCGCCGTCGTCCGACAGCTCCAGGCCCGCCGCGTGCGCCAGCTCCACGCGCGGGGCCGCGCCGACCGCGACCACGACGACGTCCGCCGCCAGCTCTTCGCCGCCGCCCAGGCGAACCCCGCGGACGCCGTCCGGGCCGCCCGTGATCTCGGTGACCTGCTCGCCCAGGCGGTAGTGCACGCCGTTGGCCACGTGCAGGTCGCGGAACACCCCGCCGACCGTCTCGCCCAGGACGTTCGCCAGCGGCACTGGGAGCGGGTCGACGACGGTGACCTCCGCGTCGTGCTTCCGGGCCGCCGCCGCGGCTTCCGAGCCGATCCAGCCCGCGCCGACGATCACCACGCGCTCCGCCGCCGCGAACGCCGACCGCAGCTTGAGCGAGTCGTCCAGGCTGCGCAGCGTGTACAGCCCCGGGAGGTCGCCGCCGGGGACCGGCAGGGACCGCGGGTGGGAGCCGGTCGCCAGCACCAGGCGGTCGAAGCGGTGCTCGCCGCCCGCGTCGTCCAGCACCAGCCGCGCGCCGAGCTCGATCCGCGTCGCCGTGACGCCCGGGGTGAAGCGGATGTCCTGCTCGCCGTAGAACTTCTCCTCGTGCACCCAGTCGGGTTCGTCGGCGTCGCCCAGCAGCACGCCCTTCGACAACGCCGGCAGCTCGTAGGGCCGGTGCGGGTCCGCGCCCATCAGCAGGACCTCGCCGGAGTAACCGCGTTCGCGCAACGCCGCCGCGGCGGACGCCCCGCCCAGCCCCGCTCCGACGACGACGATCTTCCGCGGCTCCGACATCCCGACCTCCCACGACGACTGGTGGGCCGGACGCTACTCCCGAACCCGCCGCGCCACGACCGGGGGATACGCCGGAAATCCGCGAAGCGCAAGAGAAAACTCGCGAGTAGGCAGATCGGGTGAACCGGCGTCATAGCGCGTGGGCGGCCGCCTCCCACCCTCGCACGGAGCACGACCACGAGGAGAAATCGGAGGGCGGCGACCATGAGTCGGGGCGAATGGTCCGTCGGCTGCCGGGATCTGGCCGGCAGGCGCAGGGACGTGACGGTGTTCGTCAGCAACGACAAGGTGGTGCTGGTCGCGCCGCCGGGGGAGGCCGCGGTGCTCGGACCGCTCGACGTCGGACGGCTGCGCGCCGCCCTGCGTGACGCCGTCGTCGCGACGGCCGACGACGTCGGTGAACACTGACAACTACCGTTCCTACTTTCCAGTAGGTTAGAGTCGGCCCGACTACGGAAGGGACCGGCCATGACGACCTACTTCGTGACGGGCGCGACGGGCTTCATCGGGAAGCGCCTGGTCGCGCGCCTGCTGCGGCGGCCGGAGACGACTGCCGTGCACGCGCTGGTCCGCGAGACCTCCCGCGACCGCCTGGCCGCGCTGGCCCAGGACTGGGCGGGCGCGGACAAGCTGCACCCGGTGGTCGGGGACCTCGCCGAACCACGGCTCGGCGTCGACCCCGCCGGGCTCGGCCCCCTCGACCACGTCGTCCACCTCGGGGCCGTCTACGACCTCACCGCCGACGAGGACGCCAACCGGCGCGCCAACGTCGAGGGCACGCGCCACCTGCTCGCCTTCGCCGCCGCGGCGGGGGCCGGGCTGGTGCACCACGTGTCGTCGATCGCGGTCGCGGGCGACCACGCCGGCCGGTTCACCGAAGCCGACTTCGACCTCGGCCAGCACTTCGGCTCGCCGTACCACGCGACGAAGTTCCAGGCCGAGAAGCTCGTCCGCGAGCAGCCGCTGCCCTACCGCGTCTACCGGCCCTCGGCCGTCGTCGGCGACTCGCGGACCGGCGAGATGGACAAGATCGACGGCCCGTACTTCTTCCTGCCGGCCATCTCCCGGCTGGCGGCGCTCCCCCGCCGGCTCCCCCTTGCCGCACCCGACCTCGGCGCGACGAACCTGGTGCCGGTGGACTACGTCGTCGAGGCGATGGAGTTCCTGATGCACCGCGACGCGCCGGCCGGGGCGACCTACCACCTCGCCGCCGCGCGGCCGCAGTCGCTGAACTCCGTCTACAACGCCTTCGCGCGGGTCGCGGGCGGGCCGGCGGTCCGGGCCGTGCTGCCCGCGCGGCCTTCCGGCGTGGTGCGGCGGGTGGGCACCCGCCTCGCGCACGCGGCGGCGTCCGGGATCGACCGCGTGCCCGGCGGACGCGCCACGCGGGCCGCCGTCCTCGAAGAGCTCGGCGTTCCGCTGGCCGTGCTGCCGCACCTGAGCATGGACGTCGTCTTCGACACCGCGCGCACGACGACGGCGTTGTTCGGCAGCGGCGTCGAGCTGCCCCAGCTGCGGGACTACGCGGCGCCGCTCTACCGGTACTGGGAAACCCACCTCGACCCCGACCGCGCCCGCCGCAAGCACGGCCTGGCCGGGCGGACGGTGCTGATCACCGGCGCGTCGTCCGGGATCGGGCGGGCGTCGGCGCTGGCCGTGGCGCGCAAGGGCGCGAAGGTGATCCTCGTGGCGCGGCGCGCGTCGGAGCTCGACGAGGTGCGCGACGAGATCACGGCGGCCGGCGGGACCGCCGCGGCGTACCCGTGCGACCTCACCGACGGCGACGCCGTCGACGCGCTGGTCAAGGACGTCCTCGGCGAGCACGGCGCGGTCGACATGCTGGTCAACAACGCCGGCCGGTCGATCCGGCGCTCGGTTTCGCTGTCCACGGAACGGTTCCACGACTACGAGCGCACGATGGCGATCAACTACTTCGGGCCGGTGCGGCTGATCCTCGGGTTCCTGCCGTCGATGGCGCAGCGGCGGTTCGGGCACGTCGTCAACGTGACGACGATGGGCCTGCAGACGGACACACCGCGGTTCTCGGCGTACCTCGCGTCGAAGGCGGCGCTGGAGGAGTTCGGGCTGACGGCCGGGCGCGAGACGCTCTCGGACGGCATCACGTTCACGTCGGTGCGGATGCCGCTGGTGCGCACGCCGATGATCGCGCCGACCGGCTACCGCGGCATCCCGTCGAGCAGCCCGGAACGCGCGGCGGAGCTGGTGGTGAAGGCCCTCGAAGAGCGGCCGGAGATCCTCAGCCTCCCCGAGGGCCGCGCCGCGGAGCTGGCGACGCTCACCGCCCCGCGGGTCGCGCGGTTCGCCGCGCACCTGGCGTACCGGGCGATGCGGGAGTCGGCGCCGGAGGCCCGCGGCCGAGACGGCCGCCCCGCACCAGCCTCGGTCGCGGCGGCGATCACCCGCTTGATCTGGCGCCACCGCGGCTAGTCCCCGCGAATTCCGCCGAAACCCTGGCACCGCGACGACGGCCCTCCTACCCTCGCGCGAGTCCCGCACACCGGTGCGGGCGTGAACTGGGGAGTTCGAGATGCGCGACACCACTGGGGAACGATCCGCGGCGACGGACCAGACGGCCGCGATCGGCACGGCCCGAGCCCGGCTCACGACCGGCTGAACCCAAGCGCCCCAATGTGGCCTTGGTTGCGTCTGACGCACCGAAGGCCACATTGGGTGCGTTGGACGCACCGAAGGCCACATTGGGGCGCTCGATGCACCCAACGCCACATTGGGTGCACTCAACGCACCCAACGCCACATTGGGGCGCTCCGAGCCGTGGACCGGGCGGGCCGGTGGTGCTGTTCATGCCGGTCCGTGCCCCGGCCGCTACCATCGCTTTCCGGGCGTGATCGGGAGTGGAAGGCGGGCGGCGTGGACGTGGCGAGTCCTGCGCGCGCGGCCGTCCCGGAGCCCGTGCCGCTCACCACCAGCCGGCCGATGGTGCGCTGGGGTGTCCACGCCACCTGGGTCGTGCTGCTCGCGCTCGCCACCGAACTACGGGTCGGCCGGTTCGGGTTCCACCCCTCCGACCAGGGGTTCATCCTCGCCCAGGCCTGGCGCGTCCTCCACGGCGAAGTCCCGCACGCCGACATCATCTCCGCGCGGCCGCTCGGGTCCGCGGTGCTGCACGTCGTCGACTTCGCGCTGCCGATGCCGCTCTTCTTCGGGTCCAGTTTCCTGTCGATGATCGAGATCATCGTCGCCACCATCGCCTTCGCCGCGCTCGTCACGCGCCGCCGGGTGCTGGCGTGGGGGCCGGGGATGACCGCGATGGTCGCGGCCGCGTCACTGATCAACCTCAACGCCTTCCCGCTGATGGCCTGGCACACCGTCGACGGCATCGCGCTCACCGCGTGCGGCGCCTGGGCGCTCGACGCCGGCCTGCGCGCGGACCGCGCCCTCGCCCGCCGCGGCGGGCTGGCGTTGCTCGGCTGCGCCGTGTTCGTCAAGCAGAGCTTCGCGCTGGCCGCGGTCATCGGCGTGCTGTGGCTCCTGCTCCACCCGGCCACCCGCGCGGGCAGCCGGCGCGTGGTGCGGCTGCTCCTGGACCTCCTCGCGCTCGGCGCGCCCGGGCTGGTCTACGTCGCGTGGGTCAGCCTCGGCGGCGGCTTCGCCGAGATGGTCGATCAGCTGACCGGCGGCGTCCCCGCGTACGGCCAGCGGCTGCTCGGGCTGTGGCTCGAAGACCCCGAGGTGCTGACCCGCGCGCCGGTGCGGGAGCTGGGTTTCTTCGCCGCGATCGCCGTCGTCCTGCTGGCCGTCCGGCTGCCCGGCGACCGGCTCGGCGCGGCCGGGCGGGCCGCCTCCTGGGTGCTCGTGCTCGCCGGCGCCGCGGCGATCGTCTGGACGGTCGTCGACGGCCGGTTCACCGGCTCCTCGCGCTGGGCGGACGTCCTGTGGTGGATCGTCGCGGTCAGCGTGCCGGTCTACGCGGCCGTGCGGCGGCGGGTGCCGTGGGCCGGGCTGCTCGTGCTCGCCACCGGGTTCATGACCAGCCTGTCGTGGGGCAACGACACGCCGACGCTGCTCACCGGCACCCTCGCGCTCACGGCGTTGCTGCTGCTGAGCCACGTGATCCCGCCGAGGCCGCGGCTGGCCCGCCGCTGGGTGACGGCGACGGCGGGCCTGACCGCGGTGGCGGTGTGCGGCTGGGTCGTCGTCGCCCGCCACGACGAGGCCGCCTACCTCGACCTCGGGCACGACCGGCTGACGGCGGACCTCGGCGACGTCAGCCCGGCGATGGCCGGCATCCGCACCAACCCCTCGACGCACACGTTCGTCCGGCAGATCCGCGACTGCCTCGACCGCTTCCCCGCCGCGAAGACCGCGATCCTGCCCGACAGCCCGTTCGCCTACCCCGCGTTCGGCCTGCGCAACCCGTTCCCGCTGGAGTGGCCGCTGCCGCTGGAGATCGTCGGCGACGCCCCGGAGCGGATGCTCGCGAAAGCCGACGACCTGAACCGCGAAGGCGGCTACCTGGTGCTGTTCGAGACGGACTCGATCCGGCAGCTCTCGACCGGCGGCCCGGTGCCGGAGTCGATCCCGGCCGACACCCCGGTGTTCGACTACCTGGGCCTGGAGAAAGCGATCCAGGCCCGGCTCACCGGCCGCGCGATCACCTGCGGCAGCTTCGTCGGGAAGTACGCGCCTTAGCCCTCCTCGCCGCGGACCAGCGCGAGCAGGCTCTCCGGGACGTCGTCGCCGAACAGGCTCTCGAGCAGGACGGCGTCGTCGACGGGTGTCGCGGCACGCACGAACATCGCCTCTTCGTACTCGGCGAGCGCGGCCTCGACGTCGCCCGGGTGCGCGGCGAGGGCCTGGCCGAGCTCGGCGCCGTCGAGCATGGCCACGTTCGCGCCCTCGCCGTTGGGCGGCGCGAGGTGGGCGGCGTCGCCGACCAGGGTCACGCCCGGCACACGGTCCCACCGGAGCCCGACCGGCAGCGTGTAGTGCGGGCGCAGGACCGGGTCAGTGTCGGCGTCGGTGATCAGCGCGGTGAGCTCCGGCGCCCAGCCGTCGAACTCCGCCGCGATCCGGTCCGCCGCGGCGGCGGGGTCGGTGAAGTCGATGGCGGCGAACCAGTCCAGCGACCGCGAAAGCGCCACGTAGGTGTGCACGGTTTCACCGCTTTCCCGGTGGGCGTTGATCCCGTCCTCGGCCGAGCCGCCGTGCGCGACCATCGAGCCCCCGCCGACCGCCGCCGCGGTGGCCGGGTGCTTCGACTCGACGTCGAACAGGTACGTCTCGACGAACGCCGAGCCCTCGTATTCGGGCGTGGCGGCGGTGAGCAGCGGACGCACCTTCGACCAGGCGCCGTCCGCCCCGACCAGCAGGTCCGTGACGACGGTGGCCCCGTCGCCGAAGGTCACTTCGTGGCGGCCGTCTTCGAGCGTGCGGGCTCGGCTGACCTTGCACCCCCACCGGACGGTGCCTTCCGGGAGCGCGTCGAGCAGCATCTGCCGCAGCTCGCCGCGCTGCACCTCGGGACGGCCGCCGGTGCCGTCGTCGGTCTTTTCGAACAGCAGGTTCCCGTCCTGGTCGAGGATCCGCATCGCCTGGCGGCCGGCCAGGACGAGACCGCGGAACTCGGCCGCCAGGCCGGCGGCTTCGACCGCGATCTGCCCGTTGTAGTCGTGGATGTCCAGCATCCCGCCCTGCATCCGCGCCATCGGGGAGGCCTCGGCTTCGAAGACGGTGGCGGGGATGCCGTGGACGTGCAGGACGCGGGCCAGGGTGAGGCCGCCGAGGCCGGCGCCGATGATCGTGACGTGCATGAGTGCTCCTTCGGTTCGTTTCGCGACAACCGAAGATTGGCTTGGGTCCCTGGCGCGGGCCGCACACCGCGCTGAGACCGTCCTGGCACCCGCTGTCAGTCGACGAGCAGGTCGTCCGGGCTCCCGGCCGCGAGGGTGGCCAGGAAGCCGAGCGCCGCGGAGAGCGTCTCGACGGGCGGGGCGGACACGGCGATCCGCACGGCGTTCGGCGCGTGGCCGGGCAACACGGCGAACGCCGCCGCCGGGGACAGCGCGATGCCCCGGCGCGCCGCGGCCGCGACGAACGTCTCCGCGCGCCACCGCTCGGGCAGCTCCCACCAGCGGTGGTACGAGGCGGCGTCGCCACGCAGGCCCGGCAGCTTCTCCGCCACCACCGACGCGCGCGAAGCGGCGTCACGGCGTTTCGCGGCTTCGACTTCGGCGAGCGTGCCGGTCACGATCCACTGCGTCGCGGCTTCGACGGCGAAGCGCGACGCGGCCCAGGCGCCCGAGCGCACCGACGACGCCAGTCGCGCGGTCCACGCCGGCGGGCTCACGAGAAAGCCCGCGGTCAGGCCGGGCGCGACGCGTTTGGACAGGCTGTCGACGAACACCGTCCGCTCCGGCGCCCACGCGGCGAACGGCCGGACGTCCCCGCGCAGGAACGTGTAGATGCCGTCTTCGATCACCGGCAGGTCCAGCTCTCCCACGACGGCGGCCAGTTCTTCGCGCCGGTTCGGGGGCATGGTCGTGCCGAGCGGGTTGTGCAGGGTCGGCTGGACGTAGAGGGCACGCACCGGCCCGGCCGCGGCGAGGGCCTCGGGCACGAGGCCGTGCTCGTCGGTTTCGATCGGCACCAGCTCGACGCCGAGCCGAGCGGCGACGGCCTTCACGACGGGGTAGGTCAGGGACTCGACCGCGAGCCGCTCCCCCACGGGCACGAACGCGGCGATCGCGGCGGCGATGCCTTGGCGGCCGTTGCCGGTGAAGAGGATCGTCGCGGGGTCGGGCCGCCAGTCACCGCGGGTGAGCAGCGCGGCCGCCGCCTCCCGCGCCGCCGGTGTGCCCGCGGCGCCGATCGGGTGCAGGGCCGCGGTGAGGACGTCGTCGCGCAGCATCGGCTGCAGTGCCTTCGCCAGCAACGCGGACTGCTCGGGCAGGACGGCGAAGTTGAGTTCGAGGTCGACGCGGGCGTTCCCGGGTTCGGCGAGCGCGGGTTCGGGCGGCGGTTTGGCGGCCCGGACGAACGTCCCCCGGCCGACCTCGCCGACGGCCAGGCCCCGCCGCACGAGCTCACCGTAGACCCGGGCGGCGGTGGAGTTCGCGAGGCCGCGCTGCCGGGCAAAGCGCCGCTGCGGCGGAAGCCGGTCACCGGGCCGAAGCCGCCCGGCCTCGATATCGGCGGCAAGAGCGTCCGCGACGACGCGGTAGTCGTCCACTGTGTCCCTTTCTCGTCGGTGAGCATGATCCCACCCCGGGTGTAGCGCCGCGGGACCTGCCACCGACTCAGTGGCCGTGACCGAAGACGAGCACGCAGTGGTGGAGGCGGCCCGGCTTGGGATCGTGCTGACGTGCAGCACGCTTTCTGTCGAGCAGCTCGCGGAGGACGAGGATCCGGCGCATGAAGTGCGGGCGGAGCTGCTGCGTGAGCTCCTGATCGGCTTGCACGGCTCGCTCGATCCGCGCGGGGTGCGGATCAAGGGTGCGCGCATCGTCGGAGCGCTCGACCTCGCCCACGTCTGCACGAAAACGGGGCTCGAGCTGCAGAACTGCTTTGTGCCCGAGCCGATCACCATGTCGGACGCTCGCCTGTCCTGGCTCTCACTGGCCGGAAGCCGGCTGGCTGGGGTGGCCGCGGACGGTTTACGCATCGAGGGCGACCTGGATATGTCGAACGCACGCGTGGTCACTTCCAGTGACTGGGGTGCGGTTCTCGCTGCCGACGCACACATCGGTGGCTTCTTCGACCTGGAAGGCGCGGAGATCACCAACGACAGCGGGCCCGCGCTGATGGCCGACCGGCTGGAGGCGGGAAGCGACCTGCGATTGGAGAACCTCCGCGCTGCTGGTTCCGGCGCGCGCGGTGCGATCCGGATGGTCAGTGCTCGCGTCCGAGGCCAGCTCAGCCTCATCGACGCCGAAGTCACCAACGGCACCGGGCCGGCCGTGACCGCTGACCGTCTGCAGGTCGAAGGTCACGTGCTCCTGTGGAACGCCCGCATCGCGGGCTCGGGCACGGAGGGCGCGGTCTGGCTGCTCGGAGCAAAGATCAGTGGTGTTCTCGATTTCACGAACAACGCGAAGATCTCCAACACCGGGGGAGTCGGCCTGCAGCTGCAGGGCTTGCACGTTGAAGCTGATGCGCTGCTTCCCGCCAGTCTCGTATGCGTAGCGTCGAAATCACGCGGTCGATGCAACCACCCAGGCCGGATCAACCTTGACGGGTTCACGTTCTCGGCCCTCCACAAAGCGACCTGGCGGGAATGGCTGCACCTCATCCGCTTCCACACCCCCGCCTACCGCCCAGGCCCCTACCAGCAACTAGCCGCGGTAGAACGAGCCGCGGGCCACGACGGCAATGCCCGCCGCATCCTCATCGCCCAGCAACGGGACCTCTACCGCCGCGCCCCGAAAGAACTCGGCAACTGGCTGACCCGCCGTTTCCACTGGCTCTGGGGCAGGCTCGCCGGCTACGGCTACCTCGCGAGACGCACAGCCGCCGCCCTCCTGTTCGCCCTTGCCCTCGCCGGTGGCCTCGGCTTCTGGGCCGGCCACGTCGTCGACGCAGGCCACCACGCCGCCGAACGACCAGCGTCCTTCGACGCCCCCGTCGGCAAACCGTGCACCACCATCGAACTCGTCGAAGTCGGCCTCGACCGAGGACTTCCGCTCTCCCCGACCGGCGTGCGGACCCGCTGCGACCTCAACCCGGCCGTCGCGACCGGGGGCCTGTTCACCGTCGCCATCTGGCTCGTGCAGGCCGCCGTCTGGGGGCTCGCCACCCTTGCGCTCGCCGGGTACACCGGGCTGGTCCGGAAAATCGGCTGAACCGCCGCTAGATTGGCGGTGGAGGTGCCATGACCGACAAGACCTGGGCCGAAGTCGACGACTACCTCACCGGCGCGCTGCTCGCCCCCGACCCTGTGCTCGACGACGCGCTCGCCGACTCGGCCGCCGCCGGGTTGCCGCACATTGCCGTCGCGCCCAACCAAGGGAAGCTGCTCCATCTGCTCGCCCGCCTCGCCGGGGCGCGCTCGATCCTGGAGATCGGCACGCTCGGCGGCTACAGCACGATCTGGCTCGCCCGCGCGCTCCCGCCCGGCGGCACGCTCGTGACCTGTGAATACGAGCCGAGGCACGCCGAAGTCGCCCGGGCCAACCTGGCGCGCGCGGGCTTCGGGGAGGATGTCGTCGACATCCGGGTCGGTGCGGCGCTCGACACGCTGCCGACGCTCGCCGGGCCGTTCGACTTCGTCTTCGTCGACGCCGACAAGAGCAACCTCGCGAACTACGTGCGCGCGGCGCTGAAGCTGGCGCGGCCGGGCACCACGATCGTGGTCGACAACGTCGTCCGGCAGGGCAAGGTCGCCGATCCGGGCAGCAGCGACCCGAACGTCCTCGGCGCGCGCGAGATGTTCGACGTGCTCGCCGCCGAGGACCGGATCGACGCGACCGCCGTCCAGACCGTCGGCGCCAAGGGGCACGACGGGTTCGTCCTCGGCATCGTCGGCTGACTCACCGCGGCGGCCGCACCACGGGCACCGGCTGCCCCTGGTGCGCCGCCGCCATGAACCCGCGCCAGACGTCGGCCGGGACGACGTCGCCGGTCAGCTTCGCGCCGCTCGTGTCGACCAGCCGGCGGTCGTCGTCGGAGCCGATCCACACCGCCGCCGCCAGCTGCGGGGTGTAGCCGACGGCCCAGGCGTCCTGGAAGTCCGGGCTGTTGCCGTGCTCGGCCTCGCCGGTGCGCAGCGCGGCGCTCCCGCCCGCGGTCAGCGTTCCGGTGACCTCCTGGGCGATGCGGCGGCTTTCGTCCCCGTTCTCGTCGAACGCGGGGCGCGGGGTGTCGGTGTGCTCCCAGACGACCGCGCCGCTCTCGTCCCGGACCCGCGCCACCAGGTGCGGCGTCGTGCGCTGACCGTCCGCGGCGAAGGTCGCGTAGGCGCCCACCATGTCCAGTGGCCGCAACGGATACCGGCCGATCGCGATACCGGCCCCGATCAGGTAGCCGTCCCTCTCCCGCATCGTCGGCGTGCCGTCGACGGTCTCGGGGATCCCGGCCTGGCGCGCGGCGTCGCTCAGCGCGTCCGGGCCCAGCTTCTTCGCCAGCGCGACGAACGGACCGTCCGCGTGGGCCTGCATCGCGACGCGCGGTGTGCACTTCGGGCCGCAGACCGCCGGGTACTTGAACTTCTCGCCGAGGAACTCCTGCTCCTCGGGCGCCGGGACCGGCACGTCCGGGCCGTAGCCGCGGCGCAGCGCGGCAGCGAGCGTGAACGGGTAGAACGCCGAGCCTGCCGCGTGCGCGGTGCTCGCGTAGTCGCGGACACCCTGGTCGCCGCCCTGGTAGGCGCGGACGGCGCCGGTCCGCGGGTCGACGGCGACGACCGCGCCGCGGAACTCCTTCGGCTCGCCCTTCAGCCGGTCCTGCAGGGTCTTGCGGGCGGCGTCCTGCAGGCCGCGGTCCAGCGTCGTCTCGACGGTCATGTTGCCCTGCTGCAGCCGGCCCAGCGGGAAGCCGTCGCGTTCGAGCTCGGCCAGAACCTGCTGCTTGACGTGGAACTCGTCGTAGCTGAGGCGGCCGGCGCGGGTGTCGGACGGCGACTGGACCTCGGCGCCGGGGTAGGCCATGGGTTCGCCGCTCCGCACGTACCCCCGGGTGACGAGCTTGTCGTGCACGTACTGCCAGCGCCGCGCGGCGTGGGCGTCGCCGGACGCGGCGGGGTCGTGCACCGACGGCGACTGGATCATCCCGGCGAGGAAGGCAGCTTCGCTCCAGGTGATGGAGTCGTCGAGCTTCTTGCCGAAGTAGGCGTTCATCGCCGCGGCGGGGCCGAACGTGCCGCGGCCGAAGGAGATGATGTTGACGTAGCTTTCGAAGATCTGTTCCTTGCTCTGCTCCTGGGTGATCTTCGTGGCCAGCACGAGCTCCGCGAACTTGCGGCCGATCGTGGCGTCGTCGTCGCCGGTGGACTTCTTGATGTACTGCTGGGTGATCCCGGAGCCGCCGCCGACGCCGGTGAGGAACGCGCGGCCGATGCCGGTCGGGTCGAAGCCCTCGTTGTCCCAGAAGGTCGGGTCTTCGGTGGCGATGATCGCGTCCCGCAGCTTCGCGGGCACCTGCGTGTAGGGCACGAACGTGCGGTCGCCGTCGGCGGGGACGACCTTGAGCAGCTCGGACCCGTCGGCGTAGTCGAGCACGACGGTCTTGTCGAGCCCGGCCAGGACCTCTTGCGGGCTGCGGACGTCGAGCACGAGGTAGGCGACCCAGAAGGCGATCAGCGGGACACCGACGAGGGTGCCGACGGTCCAGTACCCGATCCGCCGGATCCGCCGCCACCGCCGACGGCGCGGGGTGTCCGGCTTCTCGTCCTCTTCCGCGTGTTCTTCGGTCGCCGAGGTCACGAATGGATGACGGCCGAACGGGTGAGAAGGTTCTGTGGAGAACTAACGAGGTTGTTCGAATCCTGTCAAGACGACGCTCAGGCGAGGAACGCGCGCAGCAGCGACGCCGTGCCCTCGATGTGCTCGGCCATGGTCTGGCGGGCCGCGGGGGCGTCACCGGCGAGGATGGCGTCCACGATCGCCTCGTGCTGGGCGTTCGAGTGCTCGAGGTTCGGCGGGAGCAGCGGGATCCGGTCGAGCAGCTGGTTGACGCGGGTGCGGGCGTCGGCCATCGCCGTGGTCAGCGAGCCGGACGCGGTCACCTCCGCGATCGCCAGGTGGAGGCGGCTGTCCCGGCGGCGGTAGTCGTCGAGGCCGGCGCTCGCGGCCTCGGCGAGCGTGCCGGTCAGGTGCTGCCGGTCGGCCGGGCTCAGCGACCGCGCCGCCGCCATCTCCGCCGCGCCCGTCTCGAGGACGTAGCGGAGGCACAACGCGTCCTCCAGGCCGACGGCGTCGATCTCGCCGGCGGGCTCCGGCGGGCCGGGCAGGGTGTCGTGCACGAACGTGCCGCCATAACGGCCTCGCCGTGACTCCACGTAACCAGCGTCGGAAAGCGCGCGGATGGCTTCGCGCAGCGTGACGCGGCTGACCCCGAGCCGCTCGGCGAGCTCGCGCTCCGACGGCAGCCGCTCCCCCGCGCCGACCACGCCGAGGCGGATGGCCTGCAGCAGCCGCTCGACGGTCTCCTCGAAGGCGTTGCCCGCCCGGACCGGCCGGAACAGCGCTTCACCGGCATTCACCACCGAGGTCGGTTCCATCCCGCGAGTTTAGGCCGCGGCGCACCTTCGGAGTGGCTTCGGGCTCGCGAGGCGATCACACTGTGTTCGCGGTGCGGAAAACCAGTGGAACCGGACGGCCACGGTCGGCGACGATGGGACGACCGACACCGAACATCGACGCAGGGGGCGATCCGGTGCACTTCCTGATGGCGGAGGACCTGGTCCACGAGCGAGAGGACGAGTTGCGCCACCGCGTGCGCAACCGCCCACCGGGCCGCGCGACCCCTCGCAAGCACACCGGCACGAGGCGGCAGCAGCTCGGCTGGACCCTGGTGGAGGTCGGCCTGAAGCTGGCGGTCGACGACGAAGACCGGCGCTGACCCGTAGCTTTCACGGGAAAGCTACGGCGTCAGCACTCGATGACGTTCACCGCCAGGCCGCCGCGCGCGGTCTCCTTGTACTTCACGCTCATGTCCGCGCCCGTCTCGCGCATCGTCTTGATCGCCTTGTCCAGTGTCACGACGTGGCTGCCGTCGCCGCGCATCGCCATGCGGGCCGCGTGGATCGCCTTCGACGCGCCCACCGCGTTGCGCTCGATGCACGGGATCTGGACCAGGCCGCCGACCGGGTCGCACGTGAGGCCGAGGTGGTGCTCCACCCCGATCTCCGCCGCGTTCTCCACCTGGGCCGGCGTGCCGCCGAGGACCTCCGTCAGGCCCGCCGCCGCCATCGCCGACGCCGAGCCGACTTCGCCCTGGCAGCCGACTTCGGCGCCCGAGATCGAGCCCGTCTGCTTGAGGATCGAGCCGATCGCGCCCGCCGTGAGCATGAACTTCACGATGCCGTCGTCGTTCGAGTGCCGGATGAACCGCTGGTAGTAGTGCAGGACCGCCGGGATGATGCCCGCGGCGCCGTTGGTCGGGGCCGTGACGACCCGGCCGCCCGCCGCGTTCTCCTCGTTGACCGCGAGGGCGTACAGGCTCACCCAGTCCATCGCGTACAGCGGGTCGTCCGCGCCGTCCTCGGCGAGCAGCTTCTCGTGCAACGCCTTCGCGCGCCGCGGCACCTTCAGGCCGCCCGGCAGGACGCCTTCGTGCGTGCAGCCGTTGCGGACGCACTCCGCCATGACCGCCCAGATGTCCAGCAGCCCGGCCCGCACCTCGTCGCGCGTCCGCCAAGACAGCTCGTTCTCGAGCATGATCTCGCTGATGGACAGGCCGGTCGCCGCGCAGTGTCCGAGCAGGTCCGCGCCGGTGCGGAACGGGTACGGCACCGGTGTCGAGTCCTCGACGAACACCGTGTCCGTCTCGTACGACTCGTCGCGGACGAAGCCGCCGCCGACCGAGTAGTACGTGCGCTCCCGCACCAAGGAACCGTCGGCGTCGAACGCGCGGAAGATCATGCCGTTCGGGTGCGCCGGCAGGGACTTGCGCCGGTGCATGGTGAGGTCGTTGTCCTCGTCGAACGCGATTTCGCGCGTGCCGGCCAGGACCAGCCGGCCGGACTCGCGGATTTCCGCGATGCGCGCCGGCACGGTGTCGGTGTCGATCTCCTCGGGACGCGAGCCCGAAAGCCCGAGCAGGACGGCTTTGTCGCTGCCGTGGCCGAAGCCGGTCGCGCCCAGGGAGCCGAACAGTTCGGCCTGGACCCGCGACACCGAGGCGAGGTCGTCGCCGAGTCCGTCCACAAAGGTCAGTGCCGCCCGCATCGGCCCGACGGTGTGGGAGCTCGACGGGCCGATGCCGATGGAAAACAGGTCGAAGACGCTGATCGCCATTGATCCGCCCCTTCCTATCGCGCCAGCAGTGAGCTGGCTTCTTGCGCGGCCGGGCCCTGGTCGGCGAGGTGCTGCAGGTTCGCCGGCAGCTCCTCTCCACGGTAACCCTTGGTCTGGGCGTAGAGGCGTCCCGCGCGGTACGACGACCGCACCAGCGGACCGGCCATGACACCGGCGAAGCCCATCGCCTCGGCCGCCTTCGAATGCTCGACGAACTCCTCCGGCTTCACCCACCGGTCCACCGGGTGGTGCCGCGGGGAGGGGCGCAGGTACTGCGTGATCGTCAGGATCTCGCAGCCCGCGTCGACCAGATCCTGCATCGCCGGCGCGACCTCCTCAGGCGTCTCGCCCATGCCCAGGATCAGGTTCGACTTCGTGACGAGCCCGAACTCACGCGCCTTGGTGATGACCTCGAGCGAACGCGCGTACCGGAAGCCGGGGCGGATCCGCTTGAAGATGCGCGGCACCGTCTCCACATTGTGCGCCAACACCTCCGGCCGCGACCCGAACACCTCGGCCAGCTGCGCAGGGTCGGCGTTGAAGTCCGGGATCAACAGCTCAACACCCGTGCCGGGGTTGAGCGAGTGGATCTGCCGGACAGTCTCCGCGTACAGCCACGCGCCGCCATCCTCGAGGTCATCCCGGGCGACACCGGTGACCGTCGAGTACCGCAGACCCATGGCCTGCACCGACTCCGCGACCTTCCGCGGCTCGGTGCGGTCCAGCTCGGCGGGCTTACCCGTGTCGATCTGACAGAAGTCGCACCGACGCGTGCACTGGTCACCACCGATCAAGAAGGTGGCCTCGCGGTCTTCCCAGCACTCGTAGATGTTGGGACAACCGGCCTCTTCACACACCGTGTGCAGACCCTCGCGACGCACGAGACCCTTGAGTTCGGTGAACTCCGGCCCCATCCGCACCCGCGTCTTGATCCACGGCGGCTTCTTCTCGATCGGCGTCTCACTGTTGCGGACTTCCAGACGCAGCAGCTTCCGGCCTTCGGGCAGCGCGCTCATCGGGACAGGTCCGCGTACAACGGGTGCTTCGCGGCGAGAGCCTCGACGCGGTCACGCAGCTTCGAGCGGAGAGCGTCGTCGAAGTCCGGCTTGAGGGCCTCGGCGATGACGTCGGCGACCTCGGTGAAGTCCTCGGCCTGGAACCCTCGCGTAGCGAGCGCCGGGGTGCCGATCCGCAGGCCCGAGGTGATCATCGGCGGGCGCGGGTCGAACGGGACGGCGTTGCGGTTGACCGTGATGCCGACCTCGTGGAGACGGTCCTCGGCCTGCTGACCGTCCAGAGTGGACTGGACCAGGTCGACCAGCACCAGGTGGACGTCGGTGCCACCGGTCAGGACCCGCACGCCCGCAGAAGCGCAGTCGTCCTGGGACAAGCGCGAAGCCAGAATCCGCGAACCCTCCAGGGTGCGCTGCTGGCGCTCCTTGAACTCCTCGCTCGCGGCGATCTTCAGCGCGACGGCCTTGGCCGCGATGACGTGCTCGAGGGGCCCGCCCTGCTGGCCGGGGAACACCGACGAGTTGATCTTCTTCGCCAGCTCCTCGCGGCAGAGGATGAGCCCGCCGCGCGGCCCGCCGAGGGTCTTGTGCGTGGTCGTCGTGACGATGTCGGCGTGCGGCACCGGCGACGGGTGCAGCCCGGTCGCGACCAGGCCGGCGAAGTGGGCCATGTCCACCATGAGCCGGGCGTCGACGAGGTCGGCGATGCGGCGGAACTCGGCGAAGTCCAGCTGACGCGGGTAGGCGGACCAGCCGGCGATGATCAGCTTCGGCTGGTGCTCGACGGCCAGGCGCTCGATCTCGGCGAGGTCAACGATCCCGGTCTCTTTGTCGACGTGGTAGGCGACGACGTTGTAGAGCTTGCCCGAGAAGTTGATCTTCATCCCGTGCGTCAGGTGGCCGCCGTGCGCCAGGTCGAGGCCGAGGATCGTGTCGCCCGGCTTGAGCACGGCGAACATCGCGGCCGCGTTGGCCTGCGCGCCCGAGTGCGGCTGGACGTTGGCGTGCTCGGCGCCGAACAGGGCCTTCGCGCGGTCGATCGCGAGCTGCTCGACGACGTCGACGTGCTCGCAGCCGCCGTAGTAGCGCCGGCCCGGGTAGCCCTCGGCGTACTTGTTCGTCAGCACCGACCCCTGCGCCTCGAGCACGCCCACCGGCGCGAAGTTCTCGGAGGCGATCATCTCCAGGGTCGACTGCTGGCGGGTCAGCTCGTCCGCGACGGCGGCGGCGACCTCGGGGTCGACGTCGGCGAGGTGGGCGTCGAAAGTCGTCATCAGTTCTCCTGGGTGAGCGCGGCGTACGCGGCGGCGTCGAGCAGGTCCGGCACGTCCCCGGTCAGACGCACCTTCAGGAGCCATCCTTCGGTGTACGGGTCGGAGTTGATGACCTCGGGGGTGTCCGATGTGGTGCCGTTCACCTCGACGACCTCGCCGGAGACCGGCGCGTACAGCTCGCTGACCGACTTGGTCGACTCGACCTCGCCGAACACCTCGCCGGCGGTGATGGTGGCGCCCGCGTCGGGCAGCTGGACGAACACGATGTCACCGAGCGACTCGGCGGCGAAGGCGGTGATGCCCACGGTGGCGACGCCGTCCTCGACGGACAGCCACTCGTGTTCCTTGGTGTACTTCAGGTTCTCGGGGATGCTCACGGTTCACCAGTCCTTACGCGCGGGAGTAGAAGGGCAGGGCGACGACCTCGACGGGCTCGATCCTGCCCCGGATGTCGACGGACAGCTCGGTGCCGGGCTCGGCGTACGCCCGATCGACGTACGCCATGGCGATCGGGTAACCGAGCGTGGGCGACAGCGCGCCGCTGGTGACCTCGCCGATCTCCTTGCCGTCGGCCAGCAGCTGGTAACCGTGGCGCGGGGCGCGGCGACCAGCGCCCTTGAGCCCCACCCGCACGCGCGGGACGTCCTGCTTGGACCACTCTTCGAGGGCCGCGCGGCCGACGAAGTCGCCCGGCTTCTCGAACTTGACCACCCGGCCGAGGCCCGCTTCGAACGGGCTCTGGTCGAGCGTGAGTTCGTTGCCGTACAACGGCATCCCGGCTTCGAGGCGCAGCGTGTCGCGGCAGGCGAGCCCGGCCGGGACCAGGCCGTGGCCCTCGCCGGCCTCGGTGAGGATGCGCCACACCGCGGGGGCCTCGTCGGCGTCGACGAACAGCTCGAAGCCGTCCTCGCCGGTGTAGCCGGTGCGGGCGAGCAGGACGTCGTGGCCCTTCACGTTCGCCGGGACGCTGGCGTAGTACTTCAGCGCGTCGAGGTCGGCGTCGGTCACGGCGCCCAGGATCTCGACGGCCTTCGGGCCCTGGACGGCGATCAGCGCGGTGGTCTCGGACCGGTCGTCGACGACGGCGTCGAAGCCCGCGACCCGCTCGGCGAGGGCGTCGGCGACGACCTTCGCGTTGCCCGCGTTCGCGACGACCAGGTAGTGCTCGTCGGCCAGGCGGTAGACGACGAGGTCGTCCAGGACACCGCCGGAAGCGTCGCAGATCATCGTGTACCGCGCCCGGCCCGGCTTGACCCCGGTCAGGTTGCCGACCAGCGCGAAGTCCAGGACGTCGGCCGCCTGCTTGCCGAGGACGTGGATTTCGGCCATGTGCGAGAGGTCGAAGAGCCCGGCCGCCTCGCGGACGGCCTTGTGCTCGGCCAGCTCACTGGCGTAGCGGACCGGCATGGACCAGCCGGCGAAGTCGGTGAACAGCGCACCGAGTCCCTTGTGGACTCCGTGCAGGGAGGTCTCTTTCGACACTGTCAGCCTTCGTAAGCGTTGAGGGGCGGGCAGGAGCAGACGAGGTTGCGGTCGCCGCGGGCGCCGTCGATGCGACGCACCGGGGGCCAGTACTTGTTCTTGCGCGACACCCCGGCCGGGAACACGGCCAGCTCACGGTCGTAGGCCTTGTCCCACTCGCCGACCAGTGTCTCGGCGGTGTGCGGCGCGCCGCGCAGGGGCGACTCCTCCGCGCTCCACTTGCCGGAAGCGACCTCGTCGATCTCCGCGCGGATGGCGATCATCGCGGCGATGAACCGGTCGATCTCGCCGAGGTCCTCGGACTCGGTCGGCTCGACCATCAGCGTGCCCGCGACCGGGAACGACATGGTCGGCGCGTGGAAGCCGTAGTCGATGAGCCGCTTCGCGACATCGTCGACCGTCACGCCGGTTTCCTTGGTGATCTGCCGCAGGTCGAGGATGCATTCGTGGGCGACAAGGCCGTCCTGGCCGGTGTAGAGCACCGGGTAGTGCGGCGCCAGGCGCGAGGCGACGTAGTTCGCGGCCAGCACGGCGACCTTCGTCGCCGCGGTCAGGCCGGGCGCGCCCATCATCCGGACGTAAGCCCAGGAGATCGGCAGGATCGACGCCGAGCCGTACGGCGCGCCGCTGATCGGGCCGACGCCGGTCTCCGGGCCCGCGGCGTCGAGCAGCGGGTGGTTCGGCAGGAACGGCGCGAGGTGCGCGCGCACCGCGACCGGGCCGACGCCGGGGCCGCCACCGCCGTGCGGGATGCAGAAGGTCTTGTGCAGGTTCAGGTGCGAGACGTCGCCGCCGAACTCACCCGGCTTGGCCAGGCCGAGCAGGGCGTTGAGGTTCGCGCCGTCGACGTACACCTGGCCGCCGCCGTCGTGGACGATCTTCGCAAGCTCGTCGATGTCGTGCTCGTACACGCCGTGCGTGGACGGGTAGGTGACCATGATCGCGGCGAGCGTGTCGCGGTGGGTGTCCACCTTGGACTTGAGGTCGGCCAAGTCGACGTTGCCCTCGTCGGTGCACTTCACGACGACCACGCGCATGCCGGCGAGCACCGCGGACGCGGCGTTGGTGCCGTGCGCGGACGACGGGATCAGGCAGACGTCGCGGGCCTCGTCGCCGTTCGCGCGGTGGTACGCGCGGATGGCGAGGAGCCCGGCCAGCTCGCCCTGGCTGCCCGCGTTGGGCTGCAGGGACACCTTGTCGTAGCCGGTGACCTCGGCCAGCCAGCCGGCCAGCTGCGAGACCAGCTCGTGGTAGCCCGAAGCGTCCTCGGCCGGGGCGAACGGGTGGATGCCGGCGAACTCGCGCCAGCTGATCGGCTCCATCTCGGTGGTGGCGTTGAGCTTCATCGTGCAGGAGCCGAGCGGGATCATGCCGCGGTCGAGCGCGTAGTCCTGGTCGGACAGCCGCCGCAGGTAGCGCAGCATCGCCGTCTCGGAACGGTGGCTGCCGAAGACCTCGTGGCCCATGAAGCCGCTCTCGCGGGCCAGGCCGTTCGGCAGCGCGACGCCGTCTTCGACGTCCCCTTCGACACCGAACGCGCGAAGGACCTTCGCGGCGATCGCGGGGGTGCTGACCTCGTCGAAGGCGACGCGGACGTGGTCGGCGTCGACGTGGCCGAGGTTGATGCCGGCCTCGCGGGCGGCGGCGTGGACCTCGGCGGCCTGGCCGGGAACGCGCGCGACGACGGTGTCGAAGAAGGACTCGTGCACGACCTCGACGCCGGTCTTGCGCAGCGTGCCGGCGAAGCCCGCGGCGAGGCCGTGGACGCGCTGGGCGATCCGCTTCAGGCCGTCGGGGCCGTGGTAGACCGCGTACATCGCGGCCAGGACGGCCGGCAGGACCTGCGCGGTGCAGATGTTCGACGTCGCCTTCTCGCGGCGGATGTGCTGCTCACGCGTCTGCAGCGCCAGCCGGTAGGCGGAGTTGCCGTCGGCGTCGACCGAGACGCCGACCAGGCGCCCGGGCAGCGAGCGCTCGAGCCCGGCGCGGACGGACATGTACCCGGCGTGCGGGCCGCCGTAGCCGAGCGGGACGCCGAAGCGCTGCGTCGAGCCCGCGGCGACGTCGGCGCCGAACTCGCCCGGCGCGGTGATCAGGGTGAGCGCGAGGAGGTCGGCGGCCACGGTGAACAACGCGCCCGCGGCCTTCGCCGACTCGGAAATCGCGTGGTAGAAGCCGCGGCCGCGCAGCACGCCGGACGCGCCGGGGTACTGGACGACGACGCCGAAGAACTCGTCCGGCAGGCCGGTCAGCAGGTCGCGGACCTCGACCTCGATGCCGAGAGCCTCGACGCGCGTGCGCACGACGGCGATGGTCTGCGGCAGGCACTCGGCGTCCAGGACGACCTTGTTCGACTTGGACTTCGAGGCGCGGCGCATCAACGTGACGGCCTCGGCGACGGCGGTCGACTCGTCGAGCAGCGAGGCGTTCGCGGTGGCCAGGCCGGTCAGGTCGGCGACCATGGTCTGGAAGTTGAGGAGCGCTTCGAGGCGGCCCTGGGAGATTTCCGGCTGGTAGGGCGTGTACGCGGTGTACCAGGCCGGGCTCTCGAGGACGTTGCGGCGGATGACACCGGGGGTGACGGTGTCGGAGTAGCCGAGGCCGATCATCTGCGTCATCGGCCGGTTGCGCGCGGCGAGGGCGCGCAGCTCCGCGGTGGCGTCCTCTTCGGACGCGGCGGGTGGAAGGGTGAGCTCCTTCGTCGCGCGGATCGCGGTCGGGACGGCGGCCCCGACCAGGGCGTCGAGACTGCCGTAACCACACTCGGCCAGCATCTTCGCGCGTTCGGCCTCGGAAGGGCCGATATGACGGGCGTCGAACTGCGTAGAAGTGATCGGGAGCTCCTCCGGCCGGGCACACAACGGTGCGCTGGGAACTCCCCCTCTGTCATGGCACCTGAGAGTTTCACCGCGTGTGAAGCGGCTTTCACCTTGGGTGAGGCGCGGGTGCGCCTGCTTTCCAGAGTGGCCTCGCCTGAAGCGGTAGCGGATACCTGAGAGATTCCGGGGAGTTTGCTCCTTCGGTGCCCCACTGAGTTCGTGAGGGCTCTCCCGCCTCGGCTCGACGGCCCGATCTGCAGTTGTGGCGGTTACGGTACCTGCCGGGTTCCGGGTCCGTCCACCTCACCCGGCCAACACCACAGTGATCCTCGACCTCGCCCCCAGCGCCCCAATGTGGCCTTGGTTGCGTCTGACGCACCCAATGTGGCCTTCGGTGCGTCTGACGCACCGAAGGCCACATTGGGGCGCTAGGTCCCGGCGGCCCGGCGGACCACCTGGCCGGCCAGCGCGGGCGGCCGGCGGACCCGGCCCGAGGGCAGGACCAGGCGCTTGAGCGGCCCACCCAGCGGCACCGGCGGGTGCCCGGCGCCGAGCAGCACCTGCTCCACGATCTGCTCGGCGTGCCACGCCACCGCGTCGTTGAGCCGGTCCAGGGACGGCCGGTCGCCGTCGAAGACGTCCTCGTCGGCCAGCGTCACCTCGAAGTACGCGCAGCCCGGCGGGACCGCGATCGCCGCCTCGATCGCGCGGGCGCCGTCGAGCGGGTCGGCGAACCCCGCCTCGAGCAGCGCCGACCGGTAGATCCGAGCCGCTCGCGCCCGCATCCGCGGCCCGTAGCGGACGACGACCGGGAGGCGTCCGGTCAGGTCCGGCACGGCGAGGCCGTGCAGCAGCATGATCGGCGGCACCGAGTGCACCAGCCGCGGCGCGGGTTCGGCCAGCTCGCGCGCGGTGATCCGGACGCGGTCGGCCATGGCGTCCGGGAGGCCGAAGTAGCGGAAGTCGACGTTGCCGAACCCGAGCCCGTCGGCGACCAGCGACGCCAGCAGCTCGCCGTACCCCCAGATCGGCGACAGCACGACGACGGGCGGCGCGGCCACGACCGCCGACGGCGACGGCGGTCGCGTGGCCTCCTGTTCGGGCACCTGGATGACCAGCCGCGGCGGCTCGTGCCAGTCGTGCACTTCGGCGACCCGCCAGTAGAGCCCGAGCGGCCGCCACAGCTCACCGAGGACGTCGTGCTCGAGGACCCGCCGCGCCTCGGCGTCGTCGTAGGGGAAGTCCGGCGGCGGCACGACCCCGACGTAGTGGTGGTAGGTGACGCGGACCTCGTCGCCGCGGGTGGCGGAGCGGATCCGCATCTCCCAGTCGATCGGCGACGCGGCGATGGCGTTGGCGACCTGGGTGCCGGGCGAGGAGTAGACGAGCGCGGTGGCCTGCCGCAGGAACTGCCCGGCCTGGTCGATGCCTTCCCGCAGCGCCTTCGCGGCGTGCGCGACGTGCACCGGGCTGGCCAGGGAGTCGGGCAGGACACCGGCGACGCGCAGCAGCTCGGCCTCGCTCAGGCCGGTGACCTCGGCGAGCTGGGCCCAGTGGTCGAAGACCGTCACCTTCGGCGCGTGGCGGTGCTCGATCCAGCTGCGCAGGGTGGACGTCGGAACGCCGATGCGTCTCGCGGCCTCGTCGAGGGAGAGGCCTTTCGCGCGGATGCCCGTCCGGACCGCTTCCGCCCACTCGTCGGCGCGCCAGTGCGTCACCTCACAAAGCTAACGCAGCGCCGGCTCCAGTTGGCGCGTAACGATCGAGCTGCGCACGCAACAGCGGCCTCCGGTAGGGCGACACCAGTCCCATCCGCGAGAGGAGGCCGGCAATGACGGCAGAACCCCAGCACAGCCGACGACGATTCGTGGTCGGCGCGATCGCGCTCGTCGGCGTGGCCGCGCTGGTCGTCGTGGCCGTGGTGATCGCGCTCGCGGTGGACCGGAGCTCCGGGCCCAGCAGGGCCGAGCCGGACTACGAGGCGGTGGTCCGCGACACGGTGTCGATCATCTTCCCCGGCAGCGTCGCGTCGCCCGAGCAGGTACATGAGCTCTTGCCCAGCTCGAAGCGGTCCACTGACGTCGCCTGCGACAACCTCGCCCGAATGTCGCGAAGCGAGGTTGTCGGGTACACCACCCTGTCGGTAGGCGACCGGGCGAAGGCCGACATGCTGGTCGCGTCCATGGAGCGCAACGTGTGCTCACGCCGGTAGTTCCGCGCGAAGCTAACGAAACCCGCTAGCTTTGCGCAGGGACGAATCGCCCACCCGGCATCGACGCTGGTCACCATGACCACCACCATCATCGCCCTGACCCTGATCGTCGGCGTGCTGACCTTCGCCGCCGGCGCGTTTCTCGCCTCCGAGATCGCCACCCGGATCCTCAAGCGGCGGGAAAAAGAGATCACCGAAGAACGCAAGAAGCTCAACGCCGCCTGGAACTACCTTCGCGAGGTCTACGGCGTCAAGAAACCCACGCGCCGCTAGATCGGGGTGACGTACGCGCCCGAAATCCCGCCGTCGACCAGGAACTGGGACGCCGTGATGAAGCTGGCGTCGTCGCTGGCCAGGAACGCCACCGCCGCCGCGATCTCCTCCGGCTCCGCGAACCGGCCCACCGGCACGTGCACCAGGCGCCGTGCCGCGCGTTCCGGGTCCTTCGCGAACAGCTCCTTGAGCAGCGGCGTGTTCACCGGGCCCGGGCACAGCGCGTTGACGCGGATGTTCTCCCGCGCGAACTGCACCCCCAGCTCCCGGCTCATCGCCAGCACGCCGCCCTTGGACGCGGTGTACGAGATCTGCGACGTCGCCGCGCCCATCACCGCCACGAACGACGCCGTGTTGATGATCGACCCGCGGCCCTGGCGCTGCATGTGCGGCAACACGGCCTTGCAGCAGTGGTACACCGACGTCAGGTTGACCCGCTGCACCCGCTCCCACGCCTCGATGCCGGTGGTCAGGATCGAGTCGTCCTCCGGCGGGGAGATGCCCGCGTTGTTGAACGCCACGTCCACCGAGCCGAACTGCTCGACCGTGCTGTGGAACAGGTTCTCGACCTGCTCGGCGTCGGTGACGTCGGTCTGGATGAACGCGCCGCCGACCTCGTCGGCCGCGGCCTTGCCCGAGTCCGGCGTCAGGTCCCCGATGACGACCTTCGCGCCCTCGCTCGCCAGCCGCCGGGCCGAGGCGAGCCCGATGCCGCTCGCGCCGCCGGTGATCACCGCGACGCGGCCTTCGAAACGCTGGACCATTACTCCTCCGTGCTCAGAAAGACGTTCTTGGTTTCGGTGAACGCCGCCGCGGCGTCGGGGCCCAGCTCGCGGCCGAGGCCCGACTGCTTGAACCCGCCGAACGGCGTCCAGTAGCGCACCGAAGAGTGCGAGTTCACCGACAGGTTGCCGGCTTCGACACCGCGCGCGACGCGGAACGCGCGGCCGGCGTCGCGGGTCCAGATCGACCCCGACAGGCCGTACTCGGTCGCGTTGGCCATCCGGATCGCGTCGGCCTCCTCCGCGAACGGCACGACCGCGACGACCGGGCCGAACACCTCCTCCGCCACGGCGGGGTGGCGCAGGTCGGGCGGGGTGAGGACGGTCGGCGGGAACCAGTAGCCGGGGCCGGTCGGCGCGCTGCCGCGGAACGCGACCGACGCGTCGTCCGGCACGTAGGAGGCCACCTTTTCCCGGTGCGAAGCCGAAATCAGCGGGCCCATCTCGGTCTTTTCGTCGCCGGGATCCCCGACGACGACGCCGTGTACCGCCGGCTCCAGCAGTTCCATGAACCGGTCGTACGCGCTGGCCTGCACCAGGATCAGCGACCGTGCGCAGCAGTCCTGGCCCGCGTTGTCGAAGACGCCGTAGGGCGCGGTCGCGGCGGCCTTCTCCAGGTCGGAGTCGGCGAAGACGATGTTCGCGTTCTTGCCGCCCAGCTCCAGCGTCACGCGCTTCACCTGCGCCGAGCAGCCCGCCATGATCTGCTTGCCGACCTCGGTGGAACCGGTGAAGACGACCTTGCGGACGCCCGGGTGGTCGACGAACCGCTGCCCGACCACGGATCCCTTGCCGGGCAGCACCTGGAAGACATCGTCGGGGATGCCCGCCTCGCGCGCCAGCTCGCCCAGCCGGATCGCCGTCAGCGGCGTCAGCTCGGCGGGCTTGAGGACGACGGTGTTGCCGGCGGCGAGCGCCGGCGCGAAGCCCCAGCCCGCGATCGGCATCGGGAAGTTCCACGGCACGATCACGCCGACCACGCCCAGGGGCTCCTGGAACGTGACGTTGACGCCACCCGGCACCGGGATCTGCTTGCCGATCAGGCGTTCCGGGGCCGCGGAGTAGTAGTTGAGGACGTCGCGGACGTTGCCGGCCTCCCAGCGGGCGTTGCCGATCGTGTGCCCGGAGTTCTCGACCTCGAGCCGGGCGAGGTTCTCGATGTCGGCCTCGACGGCGTCGGCGAAGCGGCGCAGCAGCCGCGCACGGTCGCCGGGGGTGACCTCGCGCCACGCCGGGAATGCCGCCTGCGCGCGGGCGATCGCCGCGTCGGTCTCCTCGGCGCTGGTCAGCGGGACGGTCCGCACCACCTCCTCGGTGGCCGGGTTCAAGACGTCGAAACTGCTGGTCATGCCCTCTCCTTGCTCGCGTCGACCAGGGCTGTGAACAGCCGGATGTCGTCGCTGTCCTGCTCGGGGTGCCACTGGACGCCCAGGGCGAACTCACCCGGGATCTCGGCGGCTTCGATCGTGCCGTCGGCGGCCCAGCCGACCGCTTCCAGGCCGGTCCCGAGCCGGTCGATGGCCTGGTGGTGGTAGCACAGCGTCTTGGTCTCGGTGCCCAGGATCGCGGCGGCCCGGCTGCCTTCGGCCAGCGTGACGGTGCCCCGGCCGAACGTCGCCGGCGCGGGCTGGTGCTCGGTGGTGTCCGCGCTTTCCGGCAGGTGCTGGGTGAGCGTGCCGCCGAGGGCGACGCTCATCACCTGCAGCCCGCGGCACACGCCGAGCACCGGCTTGCCTGCCTCGCGCGCGGCGTCGAACAGGCCGAACTCGAACGCGTCCCGGTCGGGCCGGGTGTAGGTCGTGGCGTGCGGCTCCTGGCCGTAGCGCGCCGGGTCGACGTCGGCCCCACCGGTGAGCACCAGCCCGTCCACAGTGGACACCAAACGCTCGTAGGCGTCCGACACCGGCGGCAGCAGCACGGGGATGCCGCCCGCCGCGACCACGCAGTCGACGTAGAACCGGTGCAGCAGCACGGCTTCGGTCTCCCAGACCCCGAACTTCGCGGGTTCCAGGTAGCTGGTGAGACCGATGACCGGCCTAAAGTCGCTCGAAGCCACGGATCAGCTCCCAGTCGGTGACGGCGGCGTTGTAGGCGTCGATCTCGATCTTCGCCGCGTTCAGGTAGTGGTCGACGACGTCGTCGCCGAACGCCTCCCGCGCCACGTCACTGCCGGCCAGCGCCGCGGCGGCTTCGGGCAGCGTCGTCGGCACGGTGGCGCGGTCGGAGTGGTAGGCGTTTCCGCTGAAGGGCTCTTCCAGCTCCAGCTCGTTCTCGATGCCGTGCAGGCCGGCGGCGATGAGCGCGGCGACGGCCAGGTACGGGTTGACGTCCCCACCCGGCACGCGGTTCTCGACGCGCAGCGACTCGCCGTGGCCGACGACGCGCAGCGCGCACGTGCGGTTGTCGGTGCCCCACGCAATGGCGGTGGGCGCGAAGCTGCCGGGCACGAACCGCTTGTAGGAGTTGATGTTCGGCGCGAAGAAGTACGTCAGCTCGTGCAGCGCGGCCAGCTGGCCGGCGAGGAACTGCTCCATCAGCGTCGAGAAGCCGTGGTCGTGGTCGCCCGCGAGCACCGCCCGCCCTTCGGTCGAGCGCAGGCTGATGTGGATGTGGCAGGAGTTGCCCTCGCGCTCGTTGTACTTCGCCATGAAGGTGAGGCTCTTGCCCTCCTGCGCGGCGATCTCCTTGGCGCCGTTCTTGTAGACGCTGTGGTTGTCGCACGTGCTGAGCGCGTCGGTGTAGCGGAAGGCGATCTCCTGCTGACCGGGGTTGCACTCGCCCTTGGCGGACTCCGGGTAGAGCCCGGCGCCGGCCATCTCGTTGCGGATGCGGCGCAGCAGCGGCTCGAGGCGCGCGGTGCCGAGCATCGAGTAGTCGACGTTGTACTGGTTGGCGGGCTTGAGACCGTGGTAGCGCTTGTCCCAGGCGGCTTCGTAGGTGTCGTCGAAGACGATGAACTCGAGCTCGGTCCCGACGAAGGCGGCGAGCCCGCGCTCGGTGAGCCGGTCGAGCTGGCGGCGCAGGATCTGCCGCGGCGACATCGGCACCGGTCCGCCCTCGACGCGCTCGACGTCGGCCAGGACCAGCGCGGTGCCCTCGTGCCACGGGATCTCGCGCAGCGTGTCGAGGTCGGGGCGCAGCACGAAGTCGCCGTAGCCGCTCTCCCACGAGGAGAGCGCGTAGCCGTCGACGGTGTTCATGTCGACGTCCACGGCCAGCAGGTAGTTGCAGGCCTCGGTGGCGTGGCCGACGACCTCGTCCAGGAAGTACTCCGCCGAGCAGCGCTTGCCCTGGAGCCTGCCCTGCATGTCCGTGATCGCCACGAGCACCGTGTCGATCGTGCCCGCGTCCACGCGCGCCCGGAGTTCGTCGAGCGTGAGCATGCCTCGTCTGCGTGCCATCAGCCGCCCCAAAGGTTTGATGCGAATCCTTTGCGGGTTCTTCCTACCCGGTGACGCTGCCGGGGTCAACCGGAACAAAGGTATTTTCTTGAACCATTGACTCGGTCACCGGTATGCGTGGTTTGCCCGGCTGAGAAGAGTCTGTGAATCCGCCGCCGTGGGAGGATTTCTGGGTACTCCCACGTTGTACCGGGCAGGAGAGGTGAGATCGATGACCACATTCACGCAGCAGAGCACGCTCGGACAGCAACAGGCGCGGCCCCAGCTGCCGACCCTGCCCACCGGCTGGCCGATCGGCTCGTACGAGTCCTACGAGCAGGCGCAGCGCGCGGTCGACCACCTCGCGGGCGCGGACTTCCCGGTCACCGACGTCACGATCGTGGGTGTCGAGCCGATGCTCGTCGAGCGGATCGCGGGCAAGATGTCGTGGGGCCGGGTCCTCGGCAACGCGGCGACGTCCGGCGCGATGTTCGGGTTGTTCCTCGGCCTGGTGCTGAGCATGGTGAACCCGGGCGCCGGCCTGGTCCCGATCGTGATCGGCGTGGTCGCCGGCCTGGGGATCAACCTGGCGCTCGGCTCGCTGGGCTACGCGGCCAGCCGCAACAAGCGCGGGTTCGTCTCGCAGAGCCAGCTGGTGGCCCGTCGGTACGACGTGCTTTCCCAGCCCCGCAACGCCGAGAAGGGCCGCGCGCTGCTGGCGGACCTCGCGGCGCGCAGCGCCTTCATCCACTGACGCGGTGAAACCGAAGGCCGCCCCCGGTTGTTCCGGAGGCGGCCTTCGTCGCGTCAGGAGCGGCCCCGACCTCCGCTCCTGGTGTGGCTACCTGGTCGGCGTCGTCGTCGGCGCCGGGGTTGTCGTCGGCGCGGGTGTCGTCGTCGGCGCCGGGGTCGTCGTCGCGGTCGGTGGCACGGTCACCTTCGGGATCGCCGCGCTGAACGGCACTCCCCCGTCTTCGCGGCAGACCGAGCGGTACCCGTTGTAGCCGTTGTAGTTGCCCTGGTCGTCGGTCACCCCCTGCTCGATCCGGGGCCGCGGGAACCGGTTGTCCTCGCCGATCTTCTCCTTCGTGCCCGACGACCGTTCGCAGCCGTAGCGGGTCAGGGTGAGCGGCCGGCCCTGCTCGTCGTAGAGGTAGACCTCGGTGAGCGGCTTGCCCTCGGCGTCGAAGGCGTAGACGTTCTCGATCTCGCGGCTGCCGTAGGTCAGCTGGTCGTTGCCGTAGCGATCGGACGTCTGGTAGTACGACGTCGGCCCCGAGTAGGAGTTCCGGTTCGAGATCAGGTCGACCGCCGCGCCGAAGCCGCCCAGGATGCCGCCGATCACGAACGCCGAGATCGGCACCGCCACCCACAGCAGCCGCCGGTCGCCGCGCAGCCGCGGGCCCGCCCACACCGCCGCGCCGCCCGCGACGACCAGGAACGGCAGCAGCAGCACCGCACTGCGCGAGCGCAGCATGAGCAGCAGCCCGAACGCGATCAGCACGACCGCGCAGACGATCCACCACGCCGGCTTCAGCGAAGCCAGGTAGTTCAGCGCCTTCCCGGAGTCCTCCTGCCCGCGTCCCTTGGCCAGCGCCCGCCGCAGCCACGCCACCTCCGGCAGCGCAAGCACCGGCTCGATCCCGCCCCGCACCAGCAGGAAGAGGCTGACGAGGAACACGGGCAGGAACAGCACCGCGCCCAGCAGCCCGTCGGGATCGACCCGGACCGCGGCCGCGAACGCGAACAGCGCGAGCGCCACCGCACACAGCACCAGGCCCCAGAACGCGATCCGCGGCTTCACGAGACTCGGGGTCTTGGCCGTGGCGAGCACCTGCGTCGCACCTTCGGCGCCTTCGGCCGCCGGCGGGTAGCCCCCGGCCGCGCGCAGCTCGGCGGCGTAGCTCTCCGGCGAGCCGAGCCGTTCGATCAGCGCCTCGACGCGCGCGCCCGCCCCCAGCTCGGCCTCCAGCTCCGCGAGGTGCGGCCGGACGTCCTCGAGGATCTCTTCGATCTCGCTCGCGGGCAGGTCGGCGAGCGCGGTGCGGACCCGCGCCAGATACACCCGCACGGCGGTCGGCTTGTCGCTCATGCTGCCTCTCCCACTCCGTCTCCCAGGAGTACGTTCATCGTCAGTGCGAAGCTCTGCCAGGTCTTGCCGGACTCCGCCAGGCGCAGCCGCCCCGGCTCGTTCAGGCTGTAGTACTTGCGGTGCGGCCCCTCTTCGCTGGGCACCACGTACGAGGTGAGCAGGCCGGCCTTGTACAGCCTGCGCAGCGTCCCGTACACCGACGCGTCCCCCACCTCGTCCAGGCCCGCGGCCCTGAGTCTTCGCAGGACGTCGTACCCGTAGCCGTCTTCCTCGCGGAGCACCGCGAGCACGGCGAGATCGAGCACCCCTTTGAGCAGCTGACTGATCTCCACTGCACCCTCCAGTCTTACGCTTGGAAAGGTACCACGCATTGCACAGTAGTGCGCACGGCGCAGGGCCAGCCGGCGTGTCGGGCCTGTTCAGGCCCCGGCGTTCACGGGGCGTTCGAAGAAGGATTCGAGGACGACGATGGTCTGCGTGCCGGTGACGCCGTCGATCGCGAACAGCCGGCGCAGCGCCGCCTGGAGCTCTTCGGTGGTCGCCGTGCGCACCTTGACCAGCAGCGACGCCGGCCCGGCGATGACGTGCGCCTCGACGACCTCGGGCAGCGCTTCAAGGGCCGCGCACACCGGTTCGTCGCCCATCCAGGCGTTGGCCTCGACGAGGACGTACGCCGCGACGCCGCGGCCGACCGCCGCCGGGTCGACGTCGACGGTGGTCCGGCGGATGACGCCCTGCTCGCGCAGCTTGCGCACGCGCTCGTGGGCCGCGCCCGCGGAGAGGCCGACGGCCTTGCCCAGCGCCGCGTACGCCTGCGTCGCGTCCTGCTGTAGTTCCGTGAGCAGCATGCAATCTACGTCATCCATGACTTGACCATATCAGGTTCGGCAATCCATGCTGTTCGCAGAATCTCATTAGGGGTGACTTCATGGATCTGGTGAAGACGGACTTCCAGGTGCTGGACGAGCGCTTCGCGCGCGTCAACGGCGACGAGTGGACGCAGCGCCTGCACACCGGCTGCCGCTGGACCGAGGGGCCGGCGTACTTCCCGGCCGGGCGGTACCTCGTGTTCAGCGACATCCCGAACGACCGGACGCTGCGCTGGGACGAGACGACCGGGCAGGTCGGCGTCTTCCGGCAGCCGTCGCAGTATTCGAACGGGCACACTGTCGACCGCCACGGACGGCTGATCAGCTGCGAGCAGGGCACCCGCCGCGTCACGCGCACCGAGCACGACGGCTCGATCACCGTGCTGGCGGCGGAGTTCGAGGGCAAGCGGTTCAACAGCCCGAACGATGTCGTCGAGCACTCGGACGGGTCGATCTGGTTCACCGACCCGAGTTACGGCATCGACAGTGACTACGAGGGTTACCGCGCGGAGAGCGAGATCGGCGCGTGCCACGTGTACCGGGTGGCTCCCGACGGCTCGGCGCGCATCGTCGCGGACGACTTCTCGCGGCCGAACGGCCTGGCGTTCTCGGCGGACGAGTCGCTGCTGTACATCGCCGACACGCGCCAGGACCCGAGCCACATCCGGGTGTTCGAGGTGCGCCCGAACGGAACCCTGACGGGTGGTTCGGTGTTCGCGACGTGCGACAACGGCGCGTTCGACGGCGTCCGGGTGGACAGCGAAGGCCAGGTCTGGGCGGCGGCCCACGACGGCCTGCACTGCTTCGCCCCCGACGGCACGCGGATCGGCAAGCTGCGGCTGCCGGAGATCTGCTCGAACTTCACCTTCGGCGGCGCGCGGGGCAACGAGCTGTTCATCACGGCTTCGAGCTCGCTGTACACGCTGAGGGTGACGGTGAACGGAGCCCGCTACCCCCGCTGACGAGCGCCCCAATGTGGCGTTGGGTGCGCTCAACGCACCGAACGCCACATTGGGTGCGTCCAACGCACCCAACGCCACATTGGGTGCGCCCAACGCGCCCAACGCCACATTGGGGCGTTAGCGGAGCGCGCCCGTCCGGACCCGGTGCACCACCGCGGCGCGGCGCCAAGCCCGGCTCACCTGGACCAGCCACGCCGCTTCGGCCACCACGTCCGCGTCGACCTCGGTCAGGTGCGGTGTGCTGTCGCCCGGGGTGAAGCGGCGGCCTTCGCGGCCCGCGTCGATCGCCGCCGCCAGGGTCACCGCCTCCACCGTGGCCGGCACGTCCGCTTCGCGCACCCCCGCCCGGCGGGCCTCCTCCGCCGCGCGGGCCGGCAGGGCCGGGTCGAAGTGAGCCCGCAACGCCAGGTGACCGTCGCGGATCTCGATCACCCTGCGGTACAACGCGAACTCCGCACCCGCCGTCAGCTCGTGGCCCGGGTCGAGCGCGATGCCCGGCACCGCCGTGCGCAACGCCGTCCACAGTGGCTCGATGCGGCGGTACGCGCGGTACGCCCGCACCCGGGCGAGCACCGACGTCACCGCCGGCGACCACGCGCTGAGCGTCGCGCCGGCCGTGACGAACCCGATGGTCGTCGCCGCGAGGACCGACGACGGCACGTCCTCACGGGCGCCGATCCGGGCGGTCTCGGCGAGCCGGCGGACGTCGTCGACATCCCAGAACGTCCAGGCGAACGCCGCGCCGACGCCGACCACCAGCAGCCACAGCCCGGCGCGCAGCGGCCCCGGCTCGGCCTGCCGCGCGCTGCGGGCGAACACCGCGACCAGCAGGCCGAGGCTGACCAGGCTGTAGAGCAGGAAGATCACCTTGTCGGCGAGGGCGAAGGGCAGCGTGGCGGTCGAGAACACGGTGTCGTCGCCGACGCGGGCCGGCTTCGACAGCGTGAAGCACACGGCGAGCAGCACCATCGACGAGCCGGTGAACCACGCGTGCGGCGCCAGGCGGGCGCCTTCGCCGCGCCACACCGACTGCGTGAAGGCGACGGCGAAGCCGATCGCGCCCAGCTTCAGCTCGTCGCCGGCCAGGGACAGCACCCACTCGGTCACCGGGCCCGGGCCGGTCAGCGCCGCCATCGCCGGGGTCAGGACGGTGATGCCGGTGGCGATGCAGATGCCGAAACCGGCGAGGAACCACATGGTGCGCACGGGCTGGCTGTGGCGTGCCTCGACGAGCTTGTACCCGAACCCGGCGAACCCCACCACGCACAGGAAGTACGCCAGGGTTTCGATCACGGCACGCGGCGACGCGACCGGCCGCCGAAGAGCGAGTCGAAGCGCCGCACGCCGTCGGGCACGCCGGCCGCCGGTTCGCGGGGTTCTTCGGGCCGCACGACGCGCTGCGCGAGCAGGGTCGCGACGAGCTCGGCTTCGCGCTCTTCGACCTCGGTGTAGGTGGTGCGGCCGAGGACCCGCCGGACCAGTTCGGGCGAGAGGTTCGGCATGAGCTGCCGGCCGGCCGCGGCGTCGATCGCGACGCCGTCCGCGCCGGCGTCGGCGCCGGTGTGGCCGCAGACGAGGTGCCCGACCTCGTGCAGCAGGATGTGCCGCCGGTGCAGGGCGGTGGTGTTGGTCGGGTAGAGGATGTAGTCGGCGCGTTCGGTGCTCATGAGCAACCCGCACGGCGCGCCTTCGGGCGCGCTGACGGGCATGAGCTCGATGGGCCGCCCCCGCTGGGCGGCCAGACCGGCGACGAAGGCTTCGGCGTCGAAGGGCTCGGGCAGGCGGACGGCGTCGGCGACCTCACGGGCCCGCTTCCACAGCGCGCGACGTGGTCGCCATGGTGCTCGTGCCACCTCAGTCCTCCCTCACCACGCTGCGGGACCGCTTCAGTCGACTCAACGCGGTGATGCCCACTTGGTTGCGCCACAACCGCGAGAAAGATCGCTCCGAGCCGTGGTGATTCACCTCAGCCCTCCTTCTTCCCGCCGCGGCCGGCCTCCCTTCGGGCTATCGCGTCGATCATGTCGCTGATCGTGTCCAGGCCGTCCGCCGACAGCGTCACCGCGCGCAGCGCCAGATCCCGGACCCCCGCGTCGCGCAATGCTCCCAGCAGTGCCAGCTCCTCCGCTATCTTCCGGCTCTGCTCGTCGTCGAAGAAGTAGGCCGGGGGGACGCCGAAGAACTGGGCCAGTGCTTCCAGGTGCCGCTTCGTCGGGTTGTCGCGGCGGCCCGTGCGCAGCTGCCACAAGTACGTCGTCGAAAAGCTCTCGCCCGTTGCCTCGCGGCAGGCCTTCGCGACCTCTTCGTTGCTGTACGGCTCCCGATCGGGCCTGCGGACCACGTGGAACAGCCGGTCGATCTTGTCGGCCAGCGTCGACTTGCCGGGCTCCTTGACCACGATGCACTCCCTCAGCTACCAGGCGTATTCATCTTAGCTGAAAGCCGAACACCGATTATCTACGCGAGTTTCCCCCGGGGCCGCGGCTGGCACCGCGGGCACGAGAACGACGACCGGTTCATGAACGGCTCCCTCCGGATCGCCGTGCCGCACCGGTGGCACGGCAGGCCCTCCTGGCCGTACGCGTCCAGCGACCGGTCGAAGTACCCCGACTGCCCGTTCACGTTCACGTACAGCGCGTCGAACGAAGTGCCGCCCGCGCCCAGCGCCGCGTTCATCACGTCCGACGCCGCCGAGAGCAGCTCACGGCCCTTCGCGAGGGTCAGCTTCTCCGTCGGGCGGGACCAGTGCAGGCGGGCGCGCCACAACGCTTCGTCCGCGTAGATGTTGCCGATGCCCGAAACCAGCGTCTGGTCCAGCAGCGCCCGCTTGACCTCGGTGCGCCGCGACCGCAGCGCGCGCACCGCCGCGTCGAGGTCGAACGCCGGGTCCATCGGGTCGCGCGCGATGTGCGCGATCGTGTCCGGGAGCAGCACCTCGTTCAGGTCGTCCAGCGCCAGCCCGCCGAACGTCCGCTGGTCGACGAACCGCAGCTCCGGGCCCTCGTCGTCGAAGCGCAGCCGCACCCGCAGGTGCTTCTCGTCCGGCGCGCCCTCGGGCTGGACGAGCATCTGCCCGCTCATCCCCAGGTGGGCGAGCAGCGCCTCCTTGTCGGACAGCTCGAGCCACAGGTACTTGCCGCGCCGGCGCGCCGCCTCGACGCGGGTGCCGGCCAGCCGCTTGGTGAAGTCCTCCGCGCCCAGTGCGTGCCGGCGGATGGCGCGCGGGTGCAGGACCTCCGCCTGGCGGATGGTCCGGCCGGCGACGTGGGCCTGCAGGCCCACGCGGACGACTTCGACCTCGGGAAGTTCGGGCATGCCCCCATTGTGCCCGGGGGGTATGACAGTTCTTGAAAAGGCACCTAGGGCGCGGCCGGTCCGACGTCGGCCTTCGTCAGCGGCACCCGCGTCGCGCCCGGGAGGTATTCGTCCGCGCCGACGTCGAAAGCGCCGGTGCGGGCCTGCAGGTCGAAGTCCTTCGCCGCGAAGGGGTACGACCCCACACCCGCGTTGATGGCCGGGCTCCCCGACGCCAGCCGGTACAACCCGGCCGCGTCCTTCACCAGCTTCGGGTCCACCGAACGCGAAGGGATCCCCGCCGAGCCGCCGAAGGTGATGTTGCCTTCGTACTTCACGGTCGACCCGCTCGGCAGCGTCACGAGCGGGCCCGCGGTGCCCTTGACGATGTTGTCCGCGACCACGCAGTCCTTGGGCTTGAAGTCACCGCCGTCGCCGTCGATCACGCTCTTCGAGCCCAGCACCGTGTTGTAGGCGACCGTCACCCGATCCGGTCGGTCGTGGAGCTTGCTCGTCGGCCCGCTGTCGGCCTCGTCGCCGGACCCGAACACGATCGCGCGGTCGCCGGAGTTCGCCACGTAGTTGTCGACGATCTCGTGGTCGTTTCCGTGGAACCGGATGCCCGAGCCGAACAGCAGGTTGCCCTCGACGACGCTGCGGTTGCCGTGGCGCAGCACGATGTAGCCCTTGCTGTCCCGGATCGTGTTGTACCGCACCACGTTGTCCGACGACTTGACCGAGATCGCCTCGCTGTCGCCGTCGGCCTTTTCGAAGAGGTTGTTCTCGATCAGCGCGTTCGCCGAGTACGACTGGCGATCGCTCAGGCCGAGCCGGATCGACTCGCCGCCGTTCGAGCCCGCGAACTGGTGGTTGAAGAAGTAGTTGTGGTGCACGTGGACGTGCTTCGCCATGGCGCCGGACGGCCCGAGGATCTGCAGGAACACGCCCTGGCTGGTGCGGTTCTGGAAGACGTTGCGGTCGACGACGGTGTCGTCGCCGCTGACGGTGACCCAGTTCCCGTCACTCGTGAGCTGGAAGTCGTTGCGGGTCAAGCGGTTGTGCGACGCGCCGGCCGGGACGCTCAGCGAAGCGCCGCCCCGGAACTTGAAGCCGCGCAGCACGACGTTCGAGACCCCGCCCGCGAAGGCGAACGTCTTCGAGCCGGTGATCGTGGCCTTGCCGGTGTGCTCGGCGGCGACGGTGACCGGCGCCGAGGTGGTGCCCGAGCGCTTGATCGACAGCGTCGCGCTCGCGGAGTACGTGCCGTCGGCGAGCATGATCGTGTCGCCGGGGTTCGCCTTGTCGAGCGCGGACTGCAGGGCCGCCAACGAAGTCACCCGGACCTGCGCGGCCGAAGCCGCGGGCCCGGGGACGACGACGAGCGCCGCCGCGAGCAAGGGGACGAAGAACAGACGCATTCCGCCAAACCTCTCAGTCGGTACGAGCGCGGCGGATCGCCACACGCTACTGAGCGGTTCGGGAAATCGTCAACGGAGGTTCCCGGTGATCAGGACTCCGTGTCGTCCTTCTTCTCGGCCTCGAGCTCGGCGGACAGCGAGCGCCAGGCCGTCTCGGCGGCCTTCTGCTCCGCTTCCTTCTTCGTCGACCCGCCGCCGTTGCCCAGCGGACGCCCGGCGATGAGGACGGTGGCCGTGAACTCCTTGCGGTGGTCCGGCCCGGTGTCCTCGACCTTGTACTCGGGCACGCCGAAGCCGGCCGACGCGGTCAGCTCCTGCAGGCTCGTCTTCCAGTCCAGCCCGGCGCCGCGCAGCGGCGCTTCGGCGAGCAGGCCGTCGAAGAGGTGGTGCACGAGCTTGCGGGCGATCTCGATGCCGTGCTCGAGGTAGACGGCGCCGATGACGGCCTCCAGGCCGTCGGCCAGGATGCTCGCCTTGTCCCGGCCGCCGGTGAGCTCTTCGCCCTTGCCCAGCAGCAGGTGTGCCCCGAGCCCGCCCGCGCCCAGCCCGCGGGCGACCCGCGCCAGCGCGTGCATGTTGACGACGCTGGCGCGGAGCTTCGCGAGCTGACCTTCGGGCAGGTCGGGGTGCGTGGTGTAGAGGTGGTCGGTGACGACCATGCCGAGTACCGCGTCACCGAGGAACTCCAAGCGCTCGTTCGGCGGCAGGCCCCCGTTTTCGTACGCGTACGAACGGTGGGTCAGCGACAGCCGGAGCAGCTCGGGGTCGAGTGTGACCCCGAGCGCTTCGAGCAACGGCGCCGGATCGGCGGGTGGTCCCCCGGGCGTCTTGCCCCCCATGTCGGCTACCCGATCAGGCGGGCTCGACGACCTGGCGGCCGTTGTGCTGGCCGCACGACGGGCACGCGACGTGCTGGAGCTTCGGCTGCTTGCAGGCGCGGTTGGAGCAGGGCACCAGCTGCACCGGAGCCGCCTTCCACTGGCTGCGGCGGGAGCGCGTGTTGGATCGCGACATCTTCCGCTTGGGGACGGCCACGAGTAGATCTCCTTATGACGGTCTGCTCGCGGTGCGAGCGAACTTTCCTCCGCAACGAGCACGATGCTCGTCAGGCTTGCTCAGCTGGGCCCTTGCGCAGGCTTTTCGCCCGCGTTCTCGTCGAAGCGCTCGACCAGTGCGGCCCACCGAGGGTCTATCTTCTCATGCCCGTGTCCGGGCTCGAGATCGGCCCACTTGACGCCGCACTCGGTGCACAGCCCGGCGCAGTCCTCGGTGCACAGCGGCGCGAGCGGCAGGGCGAGCACGACGGCGTCGCGGACGATCGGCTCGAGGTCGATCTTGTCGTCGACCAGCCGGGGGATCTCCTCCTCCTCGGTGGTCTCCTCCGTGGCCGACCCCGGGTAGGCGAACAGCTCCTGGACCTCGACCTCGACCTCTTCGGTCAGCGGGTCGAGGCAGCGGGCGCAGGTGCCCTTCGCGATCGCCTTGGCGGTGCCGCTGACGAGCACGCCTTCGACGACGGACTCGAAGAGGAGGTCGAGCTCCAGTTCGGAGCCGGCCTCGATGGTGATGACATCGGGGACGCCGAGCGGCGTCTCCACCGGCACGCTGCGCTGGACGGCGCGGCTGAGGCCGGCGTGACGGCCGAGCTCACGGGTGTCGAACACCCAGAGGCTGCGGTCGTCGAGCTGGGGGGTCTTGTTCTCGGACATCCACTCCAGGGTACGCACGGGCCGCCACCCCTTTCGAGCTGGCTGCCCGTGCACGTCAGGTGGCCGGTGAGAACCTCGTCACACCTGGTAGTCGTACAGCGTCGGCCGGCCGCCCGAGTTCGGGAGGTTCGCCGGCGAGCGCAGGTGGTTGCGGCCCGAGTCCACCGTCCGCAGCGTCGTCGCCAGCAGCTCCGAGAACTCCGCCAGCTTGCCGTCCACGTACGCGTCGCAGTCCACGCGCTGGCGGTCGGCCTCCGCGTGGGCCTCGTCGACGATGCGGGCCGACTCGGCGTGCGCCGCCTGCACGACCTCGGTCTGGGCGACCAGGCGGCCCTGCTCGGCGCGGCCGTCCTCGATGGCGCGGTCGTAGGCGTCGCGCCCGGCCTGGATCATGCGCTCGGACTCGGCGCGCGAGCGGTCGGTGAGGTTCTGGTACTCGGCCTGGCCCGCGGCGACCGTGCGGTCGGCCTGGTCGTGGGCGTCGGCGAGCATCTCCTCGGCGCGGGCGCGGGCGTCGGCCAGGATGCGCTCGGCCTGGTCGGTCGCGTCGGCGAGCGCGCGCTCGGCTTCGGCGTTGGCGCCGGCGACCGTCTCCCCCGCCTCCTTGCGGGCGGCGTGGATCAGGTCGTCGCGCTTGTCGAGCACGTCCTGCGCGTCGTCGACCTCCGCCGGCAGCGCGTCCCGCACGTCGTCGAGGAGCTCGAGCACGTCGCCGCGGGGCACGATGCAGTTGGACGTCATCGGGACGCCGCGCGCCTCCTCGACGATGGTGACGAGCTCGTCGAGCGCCTCGAAAACCCGGTACACGGCAACTCCAATCCCCTGTCGCTGAGATCAGTCTGCCCGCATCCGGCGCCGAAGCGGTGAACGCGACCGGCGCCGGGCGTGTCCCCCCTGGACCACGTCCGGCGCCGGTGTCCCCCTATCGGGCGGTGAAGCCGTCCGCCGCACGCGGCGTCAGGAGTTCAGGTCGATCCGCTTGAAGGTGACGTAGTGGTCGGGCGTGTAGGCCAGCTCGCCGGCCTTGCCGGAGATCACGCGGTCGTTCGTGCCGACGTTGAAGAGCTTGTAGTAGCCGGACGCGCAGGCCGGGAGCACGCCTTCGCGGTTCTCGTAGGTCGTGCTGCTGGTCGCTCCGCCGCGGACGTTGTCGACCACCTTCTTCGCGGCCGCCGACAGCTGGGAGTAGCCGATCTTGGTCAGGCCCGACAGGTCGCCGCAGGCGTGCGTCGTGCCGCCGCCGGAGATGTCGATGACCTTGAAGGTGGCGTAGTGGTCACCGGTGTAGAAGTACTCGCCGCCGGAGCCGGTCACGATGCGGCGCGTGCCGCGGTTGCTCGAGCCGGGCGTCGGCACGGTGTACTCGTGGTAGTAGCCCGACGCGCAGGACGGCAGGATGCCTTCGCGGTTGTCGAAGACGACGCCGTCGTTCTGCGGGTACGGGAACGGCCCGCCCTTCTGGATCAGGTTGTACGTCGTCGTCGCCTCGGCCGGCAGCGCCGAGAGCGTGGTGTGGCCGAAGCCGGAGAGGTTCCCGCAGGCGTTCTGCGCGGCGACGGCGGGCGACGCCGACGTCGCTGTCACCGCTTCGGCGGCGGTGACCCCCATGGACAGCGTGGCCAGGAGCGCGAAGAAGACCGCGACCAGGCGTGATCGGTAGTTGGTCATTTTCGGACCGTAACCCGATCGGATGATCGTCAGAAGACGGGAGCGTGAACTCCGGCCGCGCGCGACCCAAGTCCCGACGAACGTAGGGGGCCGAACGACGGGAACCGGGCGTCCCGGGTTGCGTGCGGTCCTGTTTGGAGGGTCAGCTTCGGTGGGTCAGCGGCCTAGCTTCGGGAACTTCTCCGAAAGGCGCTCGTACACAACCGCCGGCACCAGGTGCTCGATGTCGCCACCCAGCGCGGCGACCTCCTTGACCAGCGAGCTGGAGACGAACCCGTATGCCGGGTTGTTCGCCATCAGCAGCGTCTCGACGCCGGTGAGCTCGCGGTTCATCTGCGCCATCTGCAGCTCGTAGTCGAAGTCGCTGACCGAGCGCAGCCCCTTGGCGACCGCGGCGATGTCGTTCTCGCGGCAGTAGTCGACGAGCAGGCCCTCCCACGAGTCGACCCGCACGTTGCCGAGCTTCGCGGTGATCTCGCGCAGCATCTCCAGGCGCTCTTCGACCTCGAAGAGGCCCTTCTTGCTCTTGTTGACCCCCACCGCGACGACGACCTCGTCGAACAGCAGGGCCGCCCGCTCGATGATGTCGAGGTGCCCGTTGGTGGCCGGATCGTAGGAGCCGGGACAGACCGCACGCCGCATGGCGCGGACGCTACCGTGCCGCAGGTCGGCGCGCCCGCTCTGCCGCACGTGGCTCACACCACAACAGCTCACGCTCGTGCTTCTGCGCGCGGGGCTCGAGGGCGACCGAGCGCGCGGGGCTCGACACCGGCCGACCGCGCGCGGCTCACCCCACAGCCGAGCAGTCCCTGGCTTCTCCACGCGCGAGACTCGCCCCTTGCCGGCTCGCCACCGCGGACCGCGCGCCCGACCAGCACCAGCGCCGACCACCCCAGCCCGCACGCCCGCACCGCCAAGCGGCTCACACCACAGCCGAGTACTCCGCCCAGAAGACAGCCGTGTCCCCGTACTTCTTCACCCGCGAAGGCTCGAACCCGGCCGGCCACACCGGCTCACCATCGCGAGCCGCCCGCTCGACCACCACCAGCGCCGACGTCCCGAGCCACCCGCCCCCGGCCAGCGAAGCCAGCACCGAACCCAGCGCACCGGCGTCCACGGCATAGGGCGGATCGGCCAGCACCAGGTCGAACGGCGAAGGCGCGGGCGCCGCGACCACCGTCTCGACCTGCCCGGCCCGGATCGTCCCGCCCAGGCCCACCAAGGAGATGTTCCCGCGCAGGACCTCCACCGCGCGCCGGTCGGACTCCACGAACAGCGCGTCCGCCGCTCCGCGGGACAGGGCCTCCAAGCCCAGCGCGCCGGACCCCGCGTACAGGTCCAGGACGCGGGCGCCGTCCAGCTCGCCCGCCGTCTCCAGGGCGTTGAACAGGGCTTCCCGCACGCGCTCCGAGGTCGGCCGGGTGCCCTTCGGCGGCACCTTCAGCCGCCGTCCGCCCGCTGTCCCGGCCACGATCCTCGTCACCCCCTGATTGTGCGGGGATGACGCGCGGCACTCAGAACCGGGACATGGGTGTACCCGCCGGAGCCAACGCGTAGAGTCGTTCTTCGCCCTCGGAGGCGATCCAGAGCTGTCAAGGAGCCATGCGTGTCGGAACCTCGGGTCAGACGGGCCGAGATCGCCATCGAACAAGCCCACGTCGATCGCGTGTACACCCGTCTGGACGAACTGCGTGCCCAAGCCGAGGCGATGCGGACCAAGGGCTACGAAATCGGCCAGGGCGCCCAGCGCGAGGCCATCTTCGAGCAGGCGTCGATGCTCTTCGAGCGCGACATGATGGTGTACCACGCCAACCAGACACTGCAGACGCTCGACGCCGAGTACGAGGGTCTCGTCTTCGGCCGCCTCGACGACCGCGAAGGCGAGCGCACCTACGTCGGCCGGCTCGGCATCCGCGACGCCGAGTTCGACAACCTCGTCACCGACTGGCGTGCGCCGGCCGCGGCCGCGTTCTACCAGGCCACCGCCGAGGAGCCGATGGACGTCGTGCGGCGGCGGGTGATCCGCTGCTCCGGCCAGAACGTCCTCGACGTCGACGACGACGTCCTGATCGCCGACGCCGTGCCCGAGAGCATGCAGATCGTCGGCGAGGGCGCGCTCATGGCCGCCCTCGGGCGCTCGCGCGGCGAGAAGATGCGCGACATCGTCGCGACCATCCAGAAGGAGCAGGACGAGGTGATCCGGGCGCCGTGGCGCGGGGTCACCGAGATCACCGGCGGGCCGGGCACCGGCAAGACCGCCGTCGCCCTGCACCGCGCCGCCTACCTGCTCTACCGCCACCGGCGTCAGCTCGGCGGGGCCGGCGTGCTCGTGATCGGGCCGTCGGGCGTGTTCACCAGCTACATCTCGCGCGTCCTCCCCTCGATGGGGGAAACGAACGTCGAACTGCGCGCGCTCGGCGAGGTCCTCGACGGCCTGGAGGCGACGCGGCAGGACGCCGCTCCCCTGGCCGCGATCAAGGGGTCGCTGCGGATGCGCAAGATCCTGCTGCGGGCGCTGCGCGACACCCCGCCGGACGCGCCCGAAGAGATGCGGATCGTCTACCGCGGCGAGGTCCTCAAGCTGTCCGCGCGCGAGCTGGACAAGGTGCGCCGCAAGGCCCACACCCAGGGCGCGCCGCCGAACCGGTCGCGAATCCGGGCGGCCGAGCTGCTGCTGGACGCGCTGGCGGCGAAGGCCGAGGAGTACGCGAAGGCCGACGGCAAGCCGTTCGACCGGGCCGAGCTGATCACCGACCTTGGCGAGCGGATCGACTTCCACCGGTTCCTGGTCGTGTGGTGGCCGGTGCTGTACCCGGCGCAGATCCTGAAGTGGCTGGGCGAGGAGAAGCGGCTCGCCTCGGTGTCGAAGGGCGTGCTGAACCGGGGCGAGATCTCGCTGCTCGCGGCGGACCTCGCAGACCGCTCGCGCGGCTGGTCGATCGCGGACGTCGCGCTGCTCGACGAGCTGCGCGTGCTGATCGGGCCGCCGCCGAAGCGCAAGCGGCGCCAGGTGATCGAGGTCGAGCCGCAGCGTTCCGGCGGCGCACCGACCCGGCCGGAGCACTACGACGAGTACTCGCACGTCGTCGTCGACGAGTCGCAGGACCTTTCGCCGATGCAGTGGCGGATGGTCGGGCGGCGCGGGAAGTACGCGAGCTGGACGGTCGTCGGCGACCCGGTGCAGAGCTCGTGGCCGGACCCGGCGGAGGCGGCCCAGGCGCGCGACCAGGCGTTCGGCGTCAAGACGACGCGGCGGCGGTTCACGCTGCGGACGAACTACCGCAACTCGGCGGAGATCTTCGACCTGGCCGCGAAGGTGGTCGCGGGGCACGCCGAGGACGGCGACCTGCCGGTGGCGGTCCGCAAGACCGGCGTCGAGCCGGAGGTCCGCCCGGTCGAGGCGACCGGCCTGGCGCCGGCGACACAGGCGGCGGTCAAGGAGCTGATGGGCGCGGTCGAGGGCACGGTCGGCGTCATCACGGCGATGGACCGGGTCCCGGAGGTCGAGGGCTGGCTCTCTGGCCAGGCGGACGAGCGGCTGAAGGTCGTCGGCAGCCTGGACTCGAAGGGCCTGGAGTACGACGCGGTCGTCCTGGTCGAGCCGGTCGAGCTGATCACGGAGTCCACGACGGGCCGCCGCGTGCTGTACGTGGCGCTGACCCGCGCGACGCAGCAGCTGGTCGTGCTGGCCTCGAACCCCGACTGGCTCCCGGCCGGCTGACCAGCGCCCCAATGTGGCCTTGGTTGCTCCACCGATGCCCCCACCACCACCCTCAACGGAGGCGCTCCGCGCCGCAGTGCCCATTCAACGCACCCAATGTGGCCTTCGGTGCGTCTGACGCACCGAAGGCCACATTGGGGCGCTCGGGAGCCGGCGGGAGAAACGCTGAAGGGCCCCTTCGAGGGACGGGGGTGCGGGTTCCCGTGCCCTTGAAGGGGCCCTTCAGACCCCCGGTCAGATGTACGTCTCGTGGACGTTCGCCGTCCGAGGGCATGTCTAGCCGATCCGCGTTGTTCGGTGTCCGAGCCCGGCCACCGAACAACAACGCCGAACAACTTTTTCAGGGACAGGGCGGGTCGTAGTCCAGGCCCGGGAGGCTCTCCGCCCACTCCGGCGCCGTGATGCGGGGCGCCGCGACCGCGCAGATCTTCTCGGCCGCCCGGGCGGGGTCGGTCTCCCACAACCGCACCGTGCCGTCGGCGACCGTCCCGGCCAGCGTATGGCCGTCCGGCGCGTACTGCACGGCGGAGACCCGGTCCCCTTCCTCGGGCAGCACCGCCGACAGCGACGCGCTCGCGACGTCCCACAGCCGGATCGTGTGGTCGTAGCTGCCCGAGGCGAGCGTGGCGCCGTCGCCGCTGAAGGACACCCCCAGCACGTTGTCCGCGTGCCCGGCCAGCACCGCCGACGCCCTCGCGTGCGCCGGGTCGGCGACGTCCCACAGGCGCACCGTGCGGTCGGCGCCCGCGGTGGCCAGCGTCCGGCCGTCGGGGCTGTAGGCGACCGAGAAGATCGTGTCGGTGTGCCCGTCGAGCTCGGCCAGGGGCCGCGGTGTCCGGGGCGCCGAAACGTCCCACAGCCGCGCGGTGTGGTCCCAGCCCGCGCTGGCGAGCGTCCGGCCGTCCGGGGCGAAGGCGAGCGCGTGGACGTCGTCTTCGTGGCCGGTCAGCTTCGCGATCTCCACCGGGCGCAGGCGGTCGGTGAGGTCCCAGAGGCGGACCGTGTGGCCTTCGCCCGCGGTGGCCAGCAGGGTGCCGTCCGGGCTGAACGCGACGGCGTCGATGTCGTCCTTCGGCCGCGAGAACACCACCGGCGGCCCCGGGTGCTTCGGGTCGGTGATGTCCCGCAGCGTCATCGTGTGGTCCCAGCTGCCGGTGGCCAGGGTCCGGCCGTCGGGGCTGATCGCGACGCCGCAGACCGCGTTGCCGAAGCCGCCGATCGTGGCCACCGTCCGGGGCGCGGCCGGGTCGGCGAGGTCGTGCAGCCGCACCACCTGGTCGTAGCCGCCGGTCGCCAGCAGGCCGCGGCCGAACGCGGCGCGGCAGGCCCGCGCGGTGTGCGCCGGGACGGCCGGGCCGGGCAGGTCCCAGAGCCGGGCGGTCTGGTCGTCGCTGGCCGTGGCGAGCGTGCGGCCGTCGCGGGTGAACACCGCCGAGACGACCGCGCCGGTGTGCCCGGGCAGCGACGGCAGCTCGCGCGGCTGCCGCGGGTCGGCGACGTCCCACAGCCGGGCGGTGCGGTCGAAGCCGGTCGTGGCGAGGGTGTGCCCGTCGGCGGTGAAGGCGACCGACCGCACGATCGCCTTGTGCGCCCCGAGCGACGCCAGCTGCGCCGGGTGCGCGGGATCGGCGACGTCCCACAGCCGCGCGGTCTGGTCCTGGCTCGCGGTGGCGAGGACGCGGCCGTCGGGGCTGAACACCGCCGCGTGCACGACGTCGGTGTGCCCGGTCGCGACGCCGAGCGGCCGGCGCGCGGCGACGTCCCAGATCCGGGCGGTCTTGTCGGCCGACGCGGAGGCGAGCAGGCGGCCGTCGGCGCTGAAGGCCAGGTTGTTGACGTAGGAGGTGTGCCCGGTCAGCTCGCCGACCTGCTTCGGGTGCGCGGACGTGTCGTACAGCCGGATCGTGCCGTCGACGTCACCGGTGGCCAGCAGCGCGCCCACCGGGCTGAACGCGACGGCGTACGCCTTGCCCTCGTGCTGCTCGACGATCGTCCCGGGCCCCGGCCGGGCCGGGTCGCCGACGTCCCAGACGCGGACGGTCCCGTCGAACCCGGCGGTGGCGGCGGTCCGGCCGTCGGCGCTGAAGGCGACGTTGTTGACGTTGCCGGTGTGCCCGCTCAAGACGCCGAGCGGGGCCGGGTGGTGCGGGTCGTGGACGTCCCACAGGCGGGCCGTGCCGTCCCAGCTCGCCGTGGCGAGGACCCGGCCGTCCGGGCGCAGGGCGACGGTGTTGATCCGGCCGGTGTGCCCGGTGACGCGCGTCGAATACGGCGTCGCGAACACGCCGAGGAGGCTGCCGCGCTCGTCGGCGCCGGGGTCGAGGCGGTACGCGGCGAGCGCGAGCTGCGCGGCCAGCGCGGGGTTGGTGGCCCGCATAGCCAGCGCCTGGCCGGCGACCTTCTGCGCGAGCGCGTGGTTGCGCTGGTCGGTGGCGGTGCTCTCGGCGTACCCGGCGTAGCCGGTGGCGGCCACGGCGACGACCAGCAGCACCGCGAGCAGCGCGACCAGCTGCCGCAACCGCCGGGTGCGACGGCGGTCGCGGTCCCGCTCGGCGTGTTCGACCGCCAGGCTGGCGTCGAGGAACCGCCGTTCCCGCTGGGACAGCGCGGCGTCCTGGCGGGCGGCCCACTCGCGCGCGATGGCCAGGCGGGTGCCGCGGTAGAGCCAGCCGGGGTCCTCGTCGACGGACTGCCAGGCGTCGGTCGCCTCGGTGAGCTGCCGGTGCACGCGCAGGCCGTCGCGGTCGCGGGTGAGCCACTCGCGCAGCCGCGGCCAGCCGCGGATGAGGGCCTCGTGCGCGATCTCGATGCCGGTGTCGTCGAGGGCGACCAGCCGCGCCGACGCCAGCTCGCCGAGCACGACGGCGGTGTCCTCGTCGTCGGTGTCGAGCTCGCCGCGGCTGATCCGCCGCTTGGTGTCTTCGGTGCCTTCGCCGAGCGCGGTCATCCGGAGGAAGATCTGCCGCGCCAGCCGTTGCTGCCGGCCCGACAGCTTCGCGAACGTGCCTTCGGACGTCTGCGCGATGGCCCGCTCGACGCCGCCGGTGGACTCGTAGCCGGCCAGGGTGAGCGTGGTGCCGCGGCGGCGTCGCCACGTCTCGAGCAGCGCGTGCGAAAGCAGCGGCAACACGGCGGGCTGGCCGGTGGCGTCCGCGACGAGCCGGGACACCAGCGCGTTCTCGACGCGGTAGCCGGCGTCGACGGCGGGCCGCGAGATCGCCTGCCGGAGCTCCTCGGTGGTCATCGGGCCGACCAGCACCTGCGCGTCCTGCATGGCCTCGGCGAGCTCCGCGTGCCGCGCGCAGTGGGTGTAGAAGTCGGTGCGGATGCCGAGCACCACGCGGGTCCGGCTGCCGGGCTCGGTGGTCGCGGTGACGAGCGCGGCGAGGAAGCGCGCGCGTTCCCGGTCGTCCTGGCAGAGGGTGAAGACCTCTTCGAACTGGTCGACCACGAGGACGACGTCGGTGTCGGTCTCGTCGGTCAGCTGACGGGCCGCGAGCCCGAGGTTGCGCGGGTGCGCGGCGAAGTCGTCGAGCAGCGCGCCGGGGGCGACGCCGAGCGCGGCGGCGAACTTGACGGCGCACTCCTGCAACGGCCGGGCGCCCGGGGTGAGCAGCACGGCAGGGCCCTTGACGGCGGGCAGCAGGCCGGCGCGCAGCAACGACGACTTTCCCGAGCCGGACGCGCCGAGCACGGCGAGAAAACGCTGTCTCGAAAGGCGGGCGAGCAGCTTTTCGATCAGGCGTTCGCGCCCGAAGAAACGCCCGGCGTCAGCTGAGGTGAATGCGGCCAGCCCGACGTACGGCGGGATTTCCCCGGAGTCCGGCGCGGGCGGTGAATCGGCACCGTCCGGACGCGACTCTTCGGCGACGACGTGCCAGCGTTCTTCCCATTCGCCGGGCACTCCCCCGCAGGCCCGGACGTAGGCCAGAGTCACGGCCAGGCTGGGGAGTTTGCGCCCGCCGGCGGCTTCCGAGAGCGTGCCGGCGGAGTAGTGCGCGCGGCGCCCGAGCTCGCGGTAGGTCGGATTTCCCGCGTTCTCCCGCAATCGCCGGAGATCGGCCGCGAATTCGGTCAGCGCGTCGTCCCCGGGATCCAAGGGTCGCTCCGGACGCGGCACCCCGTCCTCCTGATTTCCGCCGGTTTCCGCACACCGTATCGGGTGCGGCGCCGCGTCAGGGCCCGGCCGGGGAATTCACCCGCCGTCGGACGGCTTCACGATCCACACCCAGCTCCGCGAGCAGGTCGGCCGCCGGATCCGGCGGGGTCACCGTCAGCAGCACCCGCAGCAGCTCGGCCGGGACCCGCTCCCGGAGCGCCTCGTTGACCACCGCCCGAGCGTTCGACGTCAAGGCGCCCAGGGTCAGCTTTCCGCGCTTGACCGGCACCCGCGGCGGCCGCATGCCCTCCACCTCGATGCCGAGCGCCGCCAGCGCGGCCCGGTCGAGGCGGTCGAGGGCCGCGCGGGCCTGCTCGAGGTCGACGCCGAGGGCGCGGGCGCAGTCCGGGTCGTGGAGCAGGCCGAGCAGCAGGTGCTCGGTGCCGAGCCGGCGGTCGCCGCGGCGGCGGGACTCCGCCAGCGCCGCCGTCACCACCACGGCGAACGGGCTCTTCGCGATCAGCCGGTCGAGCATCGCCGCCTCACTTCCCGTGCTTCGCGTGCACGGACTGCCGGGCGACGCCGAGGGCGTCCCCGATCTGCTCCCACGACCAGCCGCGCTCCCGGGCGTGCGCGACTGCCGCCGCTTCGACCTGCTCGGCGAGCCGGTGCAGCGCGCCGACCGCCCGCAGCGCGACCGCGGGGTCGGTTTCCGAGACCCGCCCGGAAAGCTCTTCCGCTTCCATGGCGTGTCAGTCTAGCCTGACATAGTTCGTCAGTTTGAGCTGACACGAGGAGGCAACCATGGATGTCGCAGTGATCGGAGCCGGCCCGGTGGGCCTCATGCTGGCAGCGGAGCTGCGCCTCGGCGGGGCCGACGTCGTCGTGCTGGAGCGCCGGGCCACCCCGGACCAGCGGCCACGGGCGAACGGCCTCGCCGGCCGGATCGTCGAGCAGCTGGACCACCGGGGGCTCCTCGACCGGTTCCGGGCCGAAGCCGGGTTCGCCGGGCCGCTGCCCGGTTTCCCGTTCGGGCCGGTGCCACTGAAAACGCCGATGCCCGGGCTGATGGTGCAGCAGCCGCGGATGGAGGCCCTGCTGACCGAGCGCGCGCTCGAACTCGGCGCCGAGATCCGGCGCGGGCACGAACTCGCCGACCTCGGCACCGTCCGCGGCCCGGACGGCGACTACCGGTTGGCGGCGAAGTACGTCGTCGGCTGCGACGGCGCGCACAGCCGCGTCCGCGAGCTGGCCGGCATCGGGTTCCCCGGCACCACCGACGACGAGCTGATGCGCCTCGGCCACTTCCGGGCCGACCTGCCGATGTTCGGGTCGGGGCTCGAGCGGGGCTGGAACCGGCGTCCCGGCGGGCGGGTGCTGGTGACGTCGCTGACGCCCGGCGTCCTGATCGCGGGCGTCCGGGAGGTGGCGCCGGAACCGGCAGGCGAGCCGACGCTCGAGGAGTTCCGCGCCGCCGTGCGCCGGGTGCTCGGCACCGACCTGGCGCTGGGCGAGCCGCTGTGGCTGTCGCGGACGGTCAGCTCGGCCCGGCTCGCCGAGCACTACCGCGCGGGCCGGGTGCTGCTGGCCGGCGACGCCGCGCACGTCTTCCCGGCCGGCGGCTCGTCGCTCAACGTCGGGCTGCTGGACGCGGTCAACCTCGGCTGGAAGCTGGCCGCCGTCGTCCGCGGCGCCGGCGAGGCACTGCTCGACAGCTACCACGCGGAGCGGCACCCGGTCGCCGCGCGGACGTTGACGCACACCCGCGTCCAGGCCCTGCTCGACCGGCTGACCGGCGAGGACGGCGACGCGCTGCGCACGCTCTTCGGCGAGCTGGCCGCCTTCGACGAGCCGAAGCGGCACCTGGCCACGCTGCTGCGGGACGCCGACGAGCTGCCGTACGTCCCCGACCTGCCGCTGACCGTCGGCGGCCGGGCCACCCGGGTGGCCGAAGTCATGCGCGCGGCGCGTCCGGTGCTGTTCGACTTCGCCGGCCGCGCCGACCTGCGGGAAGCCGCCGGCCCGGACGTGAAGATCGTCACGGCGGCGTGCCCGGACGCCCCGGCCGACGCGCTTTTCGTGCGCCCGGACGGCGTCGTGGCCTACCAAGGGGACGACGAGAAGGCGTTGCGGGAAGCATTGGCGGCACCGGGGCGTTGACCCCGGTTGTGAGCTCACTGCCTGACGTGCCGCTGTCCGTGCTCGACCTGTCCCCCGTCTCCGAGGGGAACACGATCGGTGAGACACTGCGCAACACCCTGGACCTCGCCCGCGCCGCGGAACGGCTGGGCTTCAACCGCTACTGGCTGGCCGAGCACCACAACATGCCCGGCATCGCCAGCTCCGCGACGGCCGTGCTGATCGGGCACGTCGCCGGCGCGACCGAGCGGATCCGCGTCGGCTCGGGCGGCATCATGCTGCCCAACCACGCGCCGCTGGTCGTCGCCGAGCAGTTCGGCACCCTGGAGGCGTTCCACCCGGGCCGCATCGACCTCGGCATTGGCCGCGCGCCGGGCACCGACCAGCGGACGGCGCTCGCGCTGCGCGGGCCGGGTGGGCTCTCGGCGGAGAACTTCCCGGAGCACCTGCAGGAGCTGATCGGCTACTTCACCCACTCGGAGGCGCGTGGCGTCAACGCGGTGGTGGCCGAGGGCAACCAGCCGCCGGTGTGGCTGCTGGGGTCGAGTGGCTTCAGCGCCCAGCTGGCCGGGCGGCTCGGGCTGCCGTTCTCCTTCGCGCACCACTTCGCGGCCGAGAACACGATCCCGGCGGTGCAGCTCTACCGCGAGAACTTCCGCCCCGGCGTGCTCGACGAGCCGTACGTGATGCTCGGGGTGTCGGTCGTCGCGGCCGAGACGGACGACCGCGCGCAGTTCCTGGCCGGGCCGTCGGGCCTGACGTTCCTGAGCCTGCGCCGCGGCCGCCCGATCGCGATGCCGACCCCGGAAGAGGCGGCGGAGTACCCGTACACGGAGATGGACCGCGCGTTCCTCGCCGACCGCTTCGGCTCGAGCATCATCGGCTCCCCGGAAACGGTCCACAAGGGACTCGAACAGCTCCTGTCCGACACGGACGCGAACGAGCTGATGGTCACGACCATGGTCCACGGCCACGCGGACCGCGTCCGCTCCTACGAGCTGCTGGCCGGTCTCAAGTCCTGACCGATCTGGACGCCACCACCCGCTCGGCCTAACCTGCCGGGTGGGTCCCGGTGGACGAGAATGAGCCCCTCCCACATCCGGGAGGGGATTTTCTTTTCCTTCGTTGACAACAAGATCCGGTCCGTTTGTCAGTACTCGACAAGAAATGCCCGGTTACCAGCCCGTGACCGCGTGATCGTGCTCAAGTTCTTGTCTCCCAGCATGGCCGTCGTTAGCGTACCGACCAGTAGGAAACGGCACGGTGACCCCCGAGACCGTGAATGGCCGACAATTGTTACCCCGTTCGGACCATTTCCCTTTGCTCGACTCGGGTGTATTCGGCGTGCCGTCGGAACCGCTGGGGAGGCACACGAATGGCCGAACGGACGACGACGCCGTCGTTCCCCGGGGCCGCCGCGCTGCGGCAGACCGGACGGCTCTACGGGCTCGGCCTCGACGTCGTCCGGCTGACGTTCCGCCGCCCGTTCCAGCTGCGTGAGCTGATCCAGCAGTTCTGGTTCATCGCGAGCGTCTCGATCCTGCCGACCGCGCTGGTCTCGATCCCGTTCGGCGCGGTCATCGCGCTGCACATCGGGTCGCTGACCACGCAGATCGGCGCGCAGTCCTTCACCGGCGCGGCCAGCGTGCTCGCGATCATCCAGCAGGCCAGCCCGATCGTCACCGCGCTGCTCATCGCCGGCGCCGGCGGCAGTGCGATGTGCGCCGACCTCGGCTCGCGCACCATCCGCGAAGAGATCGACGCCATGGAGGTCCTCGGCGTCTCGCCCGTGCAGCGGCTGATCGTGCCGCGGGTGCTCGCCGCGATGGGTGTCGCGATCTTCCTCAACGGCATGGTGAGCGTCGTCGGCGTGCTCGGCGGCTACTTCTTCAACGTCATCATGCAGCACGGGACGCCGGGCGCGTACCTCGCGAGCTTCTCGGCGCTGGCCCAGCTGCCCGACCTGTGGATCAGCGAGATCAAGGCCGTCATCTTCGGCTTCGTCGCCGGGGTCGTGGCCGCCTACCGCGGGCTCAATCCCAAGGGCGGGCCGAAGGGCGTCGGCGACGCCGTCAACCAGTCCGTGGTCATCACGTTCCTGCTGCTGTTCGTGCTGAACCTGGTGCTCACCACCGTGTACCTGCAGCTCGTGCCGCCGAAGGGGAGCTGAGCCATGGTGACCACCGACGTCCCGAGATCCGCGCGGGTCCGCGAAACCGTCGACCGCGGGTTCGGCTTCCTCGACACCCTCGGCGACCAGATCCTCTTCTTCCTCCGCGCGATCGCCTGGATCCCCCGCGCGCTGCACCGCTACCTGCGCGAGATCGTCCGCCTGCTGGCCGAAGTCAGCTTCGGCAGCGGCGCGCTCGCCGTCATCGGCGGCACGATCGGCGTGATGATCGGGATGACCGTCGCCACCGGCACGGTCGTCGGCCTGCAGGGCTACTCCGCGCTCAACCAGGTCGGGACGTCGGCGTTCGCCGGGTTCGTCTCGGCCTACTTCAACACCCGCGAGATCGCTCCCCTCGTGTCCGGGCTCGCCCTGAGTGCCACCGTCGGCTGCGGCTTCACCGCCCAGCTCGGCGCGATGCGCATCTCCGAGGAGATCGACGCGCTGGAAGTCATGGGCATCCCCAGCGTCCCCTACCTGGTCACGACCCGGGTGATCGCCGGCTTCCTCGCCGTCATCCCGCTGTACGCGATCGGGCTGCTGTCGAGCTACCTCGCCTCGCGGCAGGTCACCGTGTGGTTCTTCGGCCAGTCCGCGGGCACCTACGACCACTACTTCCTGCTGTTCCTGCCCCCCGGCGACGTGCTGTGGTCGTTCGGAAAGGTCCTCGTGTTCAGCGTCGTCGTGGTGCTGGCGCACTGCTACTACGGCTTCCGGGCGAGCGGCGGCCCGGCCGGCGTCGGCGTGGCGGTGGGTCGCGCGGTGCGCACCGCGATCGTCGCGATCAGCGTGCTCGACTTCTTCCTGTCCCTGGCCATCTGGGGTGCGACGACCACCGTGCAGGTGGCCGGATGAGACGCGACACCCGCCGCAAGGCCGGGATCCGCACCGCGGGTGTGCTGTTCCTGGTGGTGATGGGCGTGCTCGTGACGCTCTCGATCAAGGTGTACGACAAGGACTTCGTCTCCACCGTCCCGGTGACGCTCAAGGCGGACCGCATCGGCAACCAGCTCTCGCCGGGCGGGCAGGTCAAGGCACGCGGCGTGCTCGTCGGTGAGATCCGCGAGGTCCGCGCGACGCCGTCGGGCGCCGAGATAGCGCTTGCCCTGGAGCCGGACAAGGTGGACCTGCTGCCGCGCAACGTGTCCGCGTTGCTGGTGCCGAAGACGCTCTTCGGCGAGCGGTACGTCCAGCTGTCCATTCCGGACAGCGATCGCGCCCCGCACCTGCGCTCGGGTGACGTCATCGAGCAGGACCGCTCGGCCAACGCGATCGAGCTGGAACGGGTCTTCGACAACCTGCTGCCGCTGCTCAAGGCCGTCCAGCCGCAGAAGCTCGCGACGACGCTGACCGCGGTTTCGACGGCGTTGCAAGGGCGCGGCGAGCAGCTCGGCCAGACCATCGACACGGCCGCGACCTACCTGAAGGACTTCAACCCGGACCTGCCGACGCTGACCCAGGACATCCACGACCTGGCCACGGTTTCGAAGCTCTACGGCGACATCGCGCCCGACCTGCTCGACGCGCTCAGCGCCTCCGCCGTCACGCTCGGCACGGTCAAGGAGAAGCAGGCCGACCTCGCCGGGGTCTACCAGCAGGTGACGTCGTCGTCCCAGGAGGTCACGACGTTCCTGCAGAACAACCGCGAAAACCTGATCTCACTCGCCGCCGACAGCCGCGCGCCGCTGGAGGTCGCCGCGAAGTACTCCCCCAGCTTCGCCTGCACCATCAAGTCGCTGAGCGCCCTGAAGGACTCCATGGACAAGGTCCTCGGCGCCACCCGGAACGAGCCGGGCCTGCACGCGGACGTCACGGTGACCGCCGACAGCGGCAAGTACCTGCCCGGCAAGGACGACCCGCGCTACACCGGCGGCGGCGAACCACGCTGCTACCCCTCCGGCGTCACCCCGACCGTCGGCACCGCCGCGGCCGGCCCCGGCACCACCGCGCACCCGCTGCTCCCGGGCGGTCAGGGCGACCTCGGCGTCGCGAACTCACCGCAGGAGCAGCAGCTGCTGTCCACTCTGGTCGCGCCGTCGATCGGCGTGCCCGCCGCCCAGGTCCCGGCCTGGAGCAGCGTGCTCGTCGGGCCGCTCTACCGCGGCACGGAGGTGAAGCTCAAGTGAGGAACGTCGCCTCCCCGCTCATCAAGAGCCTCGTCTTCATCGTCGTCACGGCGGTCGCGACCGTGCTGCTGGCCATTTCCATCACGAACTCCGGCGTCGGCGCGGGCGCGGGCTACTCGGCCAAGTTCCTCGACGCGACCTCGCTCAACGTCGGCGACGACGTCCGCATCTCCGGGGTGCGCGTCGGCCAGATCGAGTCACTGGACATCAGCGACCACAACCGGGCGCTCGTCGGGTTCTCGCTCGAGCAGGGGCGCCGGCTGCCCGCCGACGTGAAGGCGGTCATCAAGTACCGCAACATGGTCGGCCAGCGCTACATCGCCCTCGAACGCGGGACGACCGGCACCCGGGACCTGCTGCCCGAGGGCGGCGAGATCCCCCTCGACCGCACGACGCCCGCGCTCGACCTGACCGACCTGTTCAACGGCTTCAAACCGCTGTTCCAGGCGCTGTCGCCGAACGACGTCAACGAGCTCTCCGGCGAGATCGTCCAGGTGCTGCAGGGCGAAGGCGGCACCGTCGAGAGCCTGCTGGCCCACACCGGCTCGCTGACCACCACCCTCGCCTCGCGCGACAAGGTGATCGGCGAGGTGATCGGGAACCTCAACTCGGTGCTCAAGACCGTCAACGGCAAGGGCGACGCGCTGGCGAACCTGGTGTCCACGCTGCGGCAGCTGGTGTCCGGCCTGGCCGGCGACCGCACCGCGATCGGCGACGCCATCAGCGGGATCGGCGACCTGACGCAGTCCACGGCCGGCCTGTTCGAGCAGGCGCGCCCGCCGCTCAAGGAGAGCATCGCCGGGCTGCAGGAGGTGGCGAGCACGCTGGGCCAGAACCAGTCCGAAGTGGACAGCTTCCTGACCAACCTGCCGGTGAAGTTCACCGAGATCGGCCGGGTCGCTTCCTACGGGACGTGGATGAACTTCTTCCTCTGCCGCGCCACGCTCGAAACCAAGCCCCAGCGCGGGGTGTTCGTCCCGACGGCGAGGTGCGACTCGTGAAGTCCTTCAAGGAGCGCAACCCGATCACCCTCGGCGTGGTCGGCAGCGTCGCGCTGGCCGCGCTGCTCACCGTCACCTTCAACTACGACAACCTGCCGATCGTCGGCGGCGGCACCCTGTACCGGGCGGAGTTCTCCGAGGCCGCCGGCCTGCAGGCGGACGACGAGGTGCGGATCGCCGGCATCAAGGTCGGCGAGGTCCGCGACGTCACCCTGGACGACGACCACGTCCTGGTGTCATTCCGGGTCAAGAACGCCTGGATCGGCGACCGGACGACGGCCGACATCAAGATCAAGACGTTGCTGGGCCGCAAATTCCTCGCGCTGAACCCCACCGGCGACGACGTGCAGGACCCGGACCGGCCGATCCCGCGCACCCGGACCGTCACGCCCTACGACGTCACCGACGCCTTCAACGGACTGGCCGACACGGTCGGCGCGATCGACACCAAGCAGCTCGCGGACAGCTTCACCACGCTGTCGGACACCTTCCGCAACTCCCCCGAGCACGTCCGCAGCGCGCTCGACGGCCTGTCCCAGCTGTCCAAGACGGTGTCCAGCCGGGACGGCGAGATCGCCGAACTGCTGGCCAACGCGCGCAAGCTGACCACGACGCTGGCGAACTCGAACGACGACTTCGAGAAGCTCATCGACGACGGCAACCTGCTGCTCACCGAGCTGAACAACCGCCGCGACGCGATCCACAACCTGCTGACCGGCTCGGCGCGGCTGGCCGACCAGCTGCGCGGGCTCGTCGCCGACAACAACGACCAGCTCAAGAAGGCGCTGACCGCCCTGGACCAGGTCACCGACCTGCTGCGGCGGCAGAACGACAACCTCACCAAGGGCTTGCAGCTGGCCGGGCCGTACTTCCGCGTCGTCACCAACACGACCGGCAACGGCCGGTGGATCGACGCCTACCTCTGCGGGCTGCTGCCCGAAAACCACGACCCGTGCACCGCGCCCGGAGGTGCCAGATGAGCGCGCTGACCACCACCCGCGCCGGGGTCCTGACCAGCCGGTTCATCGCCGCCGCGCTGCTGCTCGCGCTCGTCGTGACCGCCGCGCTGTGGTGGGTGTTCGCCGGCAGCGGGCAGCACCACGTCACGGCGTTCTTCTCCCGCGCGGTCGGCGTCTACTCCGGCTCCGACGTCCGGGTGCTCGGCGTCCGGATCGGCCAGGTCGACACCGTCACCCCGCGCGGCGAGCAGGTCCAGGTCGACATGACGATCGACGGCTCGGTCGGCATCGCCGAGGACACCACCGTGCTGGTGATCGCGCCCAGCGTCGTCGCCGACCGCTACGTCCAGTTCGCCAAGCCGGCCCGCGGCGGGCCCCGGCTGCCGGACGGCGCGTCGATCCCGGTCGCCCGCACCGCGACCCCGGTCGAGCTCGACCAGCTCTACGCCAGCCTCGACACGCTGTCGAAGGCACTCGGCCCGAACGGGGCGAACTCCCAGGGCGCGCTGTCGGACCTGCTCAAGACCGGCGCGCAGAACCTGCAGGGCAACGGGCAGGCGTTCAACGACAGCGTCCGCAACTTCGCGCAGCTGGCCCGGACCCTGGCGGGCAACTCGAGCGACCTGTTCGGCACCGTCGACGAGCTGCAGCGGTTCACGACCATGCTGGCCACCAACGACCAGCAGGTCAGCGGGGTCAACCAGCAGCTGTCGCAGATCTCGGGCACGCTGGCCGCCAACAGCGGCGAGCTGAAGCACGCGCTGAACAGCCTCGGCCAGGCGCTCGGCGACGTCCAGGCGTTCATCCGCGACAACCGCACCGCACTGAAGTCCAATGTGGACAACCTGGTCGTGACGACCCGGACGCTCGTCGAGCAGCGCCAGTCGCTGGCCGAGACGCTCGACGGGGTGCCGCTGGCCGTCACGAACGTGCTCAACGCGATCGACCCGGACACCGGCGCCCTGCGCGGCCGCGACAACGTCCTCGAGTACTACCCGCCGACGCCGCTGCCGATGACCGGTGACGTCTACACCAACGGGGGTGGGCGATGAAGCGGGTCCTCGCCGCCGTGAGCGTCGGCTGCCTGCTGCTCGCGGGCTGCTCTTCGGGTGAGTTCAAGGGCGTCTACGACCTGCCGCTGCCCGGCGGCGCCGACCTCGGCGACCACCCGTACGCGGTGACCGCGCAGTTCGCCGACGTCCTCGACCTGGTGCCGCAGGCCGCGGTGAAGGTCGGCGACGTCCCGGTCGGGCGGGTGCGGGAGATCCGGCTCGGCGCCGACGGGTGGACGGCCGAAGCCGTGCTGGACGTCAACGGCGACGTCGTGCTGCCCGCCGACGCCATCGCGCGGCTGCGTCAGTCCAGCCTCCTCGGCGAGAAGTTCGTCGAGCTGGCCCCGCCGGACGGCGAAGCGGCGAGCGCCGGCCCCCGGCTCGCCAACGACGCGACGATCCCGGTGTCGCGCACCAACCGCAACCCCGAGTTCGAGGAGATCTTCGGCGCCCTTTCGCTGCTGCTCAACGGCGGCGGGATCGGCCAGCTGCAGACGATCAACCAAGAGCTGTCGAAGGTGATGGACGGCAACGAGGAGCAGATCCGCTCGTTCCTGTCCGGGGTCAACACGCTGATGACCGACCTGGACAGCCACCGCTCGGACATCACCGAGGCGCTCGACGGGCTCAACCGGCTGTCCGCGACGCTCGCGAACCGGCACGAACAGGTGGCCGGCGCGCTGACCGACCTCACGCCGGGGTTGCAGAGCCTGAGCGAGCAGCGCACCCAGCTCGTCTCGATGCTGCAGTCGCTCGACCGGCTTTCGACCGTGGCCACCGACGTCGTGAACCGCAGCCGCGACGACATGGTCGCGGACCTGCGCGCGCTCGCCCCCATCCTGGGCAGCCTGGCCGACGCGGAGGACTCGCTGCCGAAGTCGCTGCAGATGCTGCCGACGTTCCCGTTCCCCGACTCGGTGCTGCCGGCGATCAAGGGCGACTACGTCAACGTGTACACGTCGATGATCCCGGCGGCCGGAGTGCCGTTGCCGCCGCCCGGCGAAGGCGTCCCGCCCGGGCTGCCGACGCTCCCGCTCGGTTCGGGAGGCCAGTGATGCTGACCCGGAGGGTGCGGATCCAGGTGGTCGCGTTCGTCGTGATCGCCCTGGCCACGACGGCGTTCGTCGGGGCGAACTACGCCGGGCTCGGCCGGTTGTTCGGCTCGGGCAGCTACACGGTGAAGCTCGAACTCGCCGAAGGCGGCGGGTTGTTCACCAACGGCGAGGTGACCTACCGCGGCGTCGCCGTCGGCCGGGTCGGCGAGCTGCGGCTCACCACCACCGGCACCGAGGCCGACCTGCTGATCGACGACGGCGCCCCGCCCATCCCGGCGAACTCCGCGGCGGTGGTGGCGAACCGGTCGGCGGTCGGCGAGCAGTACGTCGACCTGCAGCCACGCACGGCCGACGCGCCGTACCTCGAAGCGGGCTCGGTCATCCAGCGCGAGTCGACGACGTTGCCGTTGCCGGTGAACAACCTGCTGACCGACCTGGACTCGTTCACCGCGTCGGTGCCGACGCAGGACCTGCGCACGGTGGTCGACGAGCTCGACGACGCGCTGCGGGGCGCGGGCCCGGACCTGCAGACGCTGATGGACTCGGCGACGACGTTCACCCACGAGGCGAGCGCGAACCTGCCGCAGACGTCGAAGCTGATCGGCGACGGCGCGACGGTGCTGCGGACCCAGGTCGACTCGTCGTCGGAGTGGCGCTCGTTCAGCGGCAACGCCCGGATCTTCGCGCAGCAGCTGGCCAGCTCCGACGGCGACCTGCGGCGGCTCATCGCGACCGCTCCGCCGGCGGCGACCGAGCTTTCGTCGCTGCTGAAGGAGAACGACCCCGGCCTGCCGATCCTGCTGGCCAACCTGCTCACGACGGCGCGGGTGTTCGGCACCCGCACGGCGGCGGAGGAGACGCTGCTGGCGAACGTGCCGCGCGCGGTCGGGGGCGTCGGGTCGGCGCTGACCACGAAGGGCGACGCCCTGCGGATGGAGCTGGTGCTGAACTTCGACAACCCGCCGCCGTGCGTGCAGGGCTACGGGAGCACGCCGCACCGGCCGACCGATGACGTTTCGCCGTTGCCGCTCAACACCGGCGCGGCCTGCACGCTGCCGTACGGCAGCGAGAGTTCGGTGCGCGGCTCGCAGAACGCGCCGCACCCCCCGGTCCCGGCCCCGGCACTGCCGCCCGGCCTGACCGGACTCGACGGGCAGGCGACGTCGACGAGTCTCGAGGAGATGCTGTGGCTGCGGTGAAGTACGGCGCGATGGCGGTCGCGGTGGCCGCCGCGGTGTTCGCGGGCTGGTCGGGCTACTCGTGGTACGCGGCGTCGCACGACTCGGCGCTCACGTACGGCGTCGCGCGCGACGAAGCCCTGACGAGCGGCCGGACGCTGGTGGCGGAGCTGACCAGCCTGGACTACCACGACGTGAACGGCGGCTTGGGGCGCTGGCTGTCGGCCTCGACGGGTCCGCTGCACGACCAGCTGGCCCGCACGGACGACACGACGAAGAAGACCCTGACGTCGAACGCGACGGTGGCGACGGGCCGCGTCCTCGACGCGGCGCTGAGCGAGCTGGACGAGCACGCCGGGACCGCGAAGATGCTCGCGTCGGTGGAGATCACGATGGCCAAGCAGGGCACGTCCCCGGCGGTGAAGCGCAACCGCTTCGCGGCGGCCCTCTCGCGGACGCCCGACGGGTGGAAGCTCAGCGCGCTGGACCAGCTGCCGGTGGGTGCCCGATGAGCCGCGCGGTGTCGGAGGACCAGGAGACGGTGGCCGAGGTCGAGACGGCCGACGGCTCGGCCCGGCCCGAAACCGGCAGCCACCCGGCCCCGGCCGAGGTCGCCGCCGATGAGACCGAGCAGGCTGCCGCGGGTTCGACCAGCTCGACCGAGCGCGACGCCGCCCGCACCCCCGAGGCTCCCGAGGCTCCCGAGGCTCCCGAGGCGGCACTTTCACGTGAAAGTGCCGCCTCGGAAGAGCCAGAGCTGCACTTTCACGTGAAGGTGCAGCGTCCTGCCTGGCTCCGCCTGCCTGCCCTGCTCCTGGCCGCCGCCCTGGTCCTGACCGGCGCCGGTGTCTGGTTCACCCTCGAAGCCCGCGCCACCTCGGGCAACCCCGCCGCCGGCAACGTCGCGCTCACCGATGTCGGCGCCACCGCCGACGTCACCTCCGCGATCACCCTCGCGATGAACCGGATCTTCTCCTATTCCTACGACAAGACCGACGTCACCGAAAAGGCCGCCGCCGGGGTGCTGCGCGGATCCGCGAAGGATTCCTACGACAAGCTCTTCGCCGAAGTCCGGCAGAAAGCACCCGAACAGAAACTCGTGCTCACTTCGCGCGTTTCGGCGATCGCCGTGCAGGAACTCCGGAATGGTCACGCGCGGTTACTCGTCTTTCTCGATCAATCAGCCGTACGGGCCGACAACAATGCGACCGACAGTGCCGCGGCACAGCTTTCCGTGACCGCGGAACACACGGGTGACGGCTGGGTCGTCACCGAACTCGAACCGCGCTGAACCGTTTCCGGGAGCACCCGGGAACGGATGGGAAACGCACAAGGAGGACAACCATGTCCGTGGCAACGCAGCTGAGGAGACTGGCCGTGCTCACATCGGCGGCGGCACTCACCCTCACCGGGGTCGCGGTGACACCGGCGTCGGCCGACGTCATCCCGATCCCCGTGTCCTACAAGGTCACCGGCAGCACCACGGTGAAGAAGACCGGCAGCGCCATGAAGCTCGGCCCCGGCTCGCTCAAGGGCAACCTGCTGATCGACGACCAGACCGGCTCGGTCGGCCTGAGCGCGGACCTGGCGCTGCCGCCGTCGCAGGCCGACATTTCCCTGCTGTCGGGCATCTTCCGGATCAAGGCGAAGGTCAAGGTGACCCCGCTCGGGCCGGCCACCGGCACCATCGCCGACGGCGACCTGGTCACGCACGCCAAGGCCAACATGGAGATCTACGACATCTGGGCCGGCCCGATCATCCCGGTGATCCCGCTGCCGACCGTGCCGGGCAGCTGCAAGACGAAGACCCCGCTCGACCTGACGCTGTCCGCGCACGACATCGACATCACCGCGCCGGCCATCACCGTGACCGGCACCTACACCATCCCCGAGTTCAGCAACTGCTTCATCGCCGACATTGCCCTCGGCGCCCTGGTTTCGGGGCCGGGCAACACGATTTCGCTCGACCTGGCCAGCGACGCCGCCTTGAAGTGACGCACGCGGGTGGCGGGCCGGTGCCCGCCACCCGCCCGGGTCAGCAGGGCGCGGCCGGGTCTTCCTTCAGCGCGAAGCTGTCGTTGTCCCCGGCCGAGACGGCGAACACCGGCCCGCACCAGGGGAAAGTCGACTCGCCGACGAAGTTCGAGCCCCAGACCACCACCGAGCCGTCGGTCTTGTACGCCACGTTGTGGTTGAACCCGGCGTCGATGCCCACGACACCCGACAGCGCCTCCGGCGGCACCTCGGCCTGGTGGAAGTTGTCGCGGCCCCAGGCGTAGACCTGCCCGTTCTTCAGCGCGAGGCTGTGGCTGAACCCGGCGGAAACCGCCGTGACACCCGAAGAAAGCCCGGCCGGCACCGTCGCCTGCCCGTAGGTGTTGCTCCCCCAGGCCAGCACGCCGCCGTTCTTGAGCGCCAGGTTGTGGTCGCCACCCGCGGAAATCGCCGTCACACCCGACTGGGCGCTCGCCGGCACGTCGGTCCGCGTCCCCCAGCTCACCACCAGCCCGCCCTGCTTGAGGGCCAGGCTGTGCATGTTGGACGTCGAGATCGCGATCACCCCGCTCGACACCGAGGCGGGCAGGGTCGTCTGGCCGTACCAGTTGTTGCCCCAGGCCAGGACTTTGCCGTTCTTGAGGGCCAGTTCGTGCCCCCAGCCCGACGCGATCTGGCTGACCCCGGACGTCGCCGCCGCCGGGATTTCGTTGGCGCCCCAGTTGTTCGCGCCCCACGCGAGGACCGCGCCGCCCTTCAGCGCCAGCGCGGTCGTGCTGCCCGCCGACACGGCGGTGACGCCGGCCAGCGCGCTCGCCGGCGGGATCGTCACGTCGTAGTCCGGCTTGCCCCAGGCGATCACGCCGCCGACGGTCGCCGCGGACGCCGGCTGCGCGAGCACCGAGACGGCCACCGCCGCCGTCACCGCGAATGCGGCGCCCTTCACTGATACCCGTCCACAACGGGAAGTACCCGGCACGGTAGCCTCATTTCTCCGGTTTCGTTATCCGGGATTGCGTCGGCAAGATCATGAATGGTAGACCGTGCCGAACGGCAGATCGCCGTGGCGGCCGTTCTTTGTCAAAATCCGCCAAATCCGCGACACAGCCTGCTCGGCCCGGCACAAGAAATCGGTGCCGCTCGCCGGGGCCTCACCCGCGCAGTCGCGAAGTCTTGTTCCTTACTGAACTGACGAGTAGCCTCGATTCCGGCAGATGGACCTCCACCTCGCTTGCCGATGAATCGCGACCACCACCCGGGGCAATGGGGACGGTGAACGCGATGGGGGCACACGGCGGCGAGCAATCGATCAGCCAAAGCCGAGACTGAACTGAATCAAAGGAGATGAAGCCATGTCCCGACTCAGCAGGCTGTCCGCCGGCTTCGCCACCACCGCGACCGCCATCGGCGCCATCGCGGTGCTGACCGCGGGCACCGCGGCCGCCGCCACCGTCACCTACGCCGCCGGCGGTTCGGCGGGCCTCACCTACAACTGCACCTTCCCCGGCATCTCGCCGCAGCCGGTCGCGATCACCGCGCACCTCGACGCGCCGGACACCGTCGTGCACAGCACCACCGTCACGCCCGCCAACGTCGGCGGGACCGCGACGATCAGCGCGACCGTCCACTCGTTGCTGACCGCGGTCGGCTACGACGGCATCCGGGGCAAGGCGACCGTGCCGGTGACGGCGTCGGCGGGCACGCTGTCGCAGCCGTCGGCCAGCGGGCTGGACATCCCTCAGGTGATCTACCCGACCGGCGGGCCGATCACGGTGGTCATCTCCCAGGACTCGGGCTCCAGCATCCCGAACTGGACCGCGCCCTCCAGCGCGGGCTCCGCCACCCTGTCGCTGACGAGCGGTCTGTCGGCGAACCTGGAGTTCCACAAGAAGTCCACCGGCGCCTGGTCGCCGTGGACGATGAACTGCACCCTCAAGGTGACCAGCCCGGCGCAGAACACCGCGTTCAGCCCGAGCATCACCGTCTCCTGACCGGGTTCCCGGTGCGGGTCCTCCCCTGGCCCGCACCGGGACGTCCCGTCCCTTCCCCACGCACCCAGGGAACCTGATGCCACGTCGAGCCCGGCCCCGCACCCTCACCGTTTCCGCGCTGGCCGCCGTCGGCCTGCTCTCCGCGGTGAACGGCGCGCTGACCGGGGTCGGTTCGGCCGCCCCCGCGCCGGCGGTCCCGCCGGACACGAAGGCCACGGCGTCGGTTTCGGTGACGTGCCCGTTCGCCGACCCGCTCGGCGCGCGGAAGCTCACCACCGAGTCGGCGGTGACCTTGCCCGCGCAGGCGAAGACCGGGACTTCGGCCGAGCTCGGCGCGTTTTCGGCGAAGCTCACGCTCCCCCACGACGTCGCGCTCTCGTACCTGCCCGAAGGGGCGACCACCGGCTCGCTGCGCGGCGCCGTGCACGTCGACCTGGCTGTGCACCAGGGCGACAAGGCGGACCAGGTGCCGGTCGACCTCACCGTCGCGGCCACCCCGCTGCCGGAGACCGGTGACCTCGCCCTGACGGCCACCGGCACCGTGCCCGCGATCGCCCTGAACACCGTCGGCCCCGTCACCTTCGACGTGACCGCGCCGGCGCTGTCGCTCGAACCCGTCCCGCCGCCGGACACCGCGGCCACGCAGCCGGCCCCGCGGGTCGCGTGCACCCTCGACGCCGACCAGGCGACGACGCTGGGCAAGGTGCTCGTCCTCCCGAAGACGACGCCGGGCACCAAGCAGAAGCAGCAGCAGGCCGCGGCCGCCGACGCGCCCGGTCCGGGTGACCCGCCGACCGACGAGGAGTACCCGGTACCGCTGAGCCTGGTCACGGTCCTGACGAAGTCGACGGTCAAGAAGCTCGGCGCGACGATCGTCGGCGAGCCGGCGTTCCTGTTCAACGGCCTGTTCATCCTCAACCTGGTCGACGGCAGCTCCCGGGTGACGGGGTCGACCACCTTCGCCCCGGCGACCTCGGCGTTCCTCGGCTTCGGGTTCGTGCCGGTGACCGCGACCGTCGAGTTCCTGCCGGTCGACTGGCGCGACAGCAAGGTCATCGAGATCGCCGGCAAGATCACCACCGATCCGGACACCGGGGCCACCTCCCTCGACACGACGCTGCAGGTGATGGCCCGCTTGAGCGGCGCGAAGGTCAACGGCGTCCCGCTCGACCTCGGGTCCGGGTGCGTGACGAAGGAACCGGTGAAGCTGACGCTGACCGGGCCGTACGACCCGTTCGGCATCGGCCACCTCCGGACCGACGAGAAGACGGGCTTCGCGCTGCCCGCGTTCACCGGCTGCGGCGCCGGCGGCCAGGACCTGAACCCACTGCTGACCGGGATGAGCTCCGGCCCGGGCAACCAGGCGTTCGTCGACACCTACAACCTGATCGTCTGCACCGAACCGGACCACACCCAGTGCCCGCCGGGATCCGACGGCCCGCCCCCGGAGCAAGCGGCGGCGAAGAAGGCGGCGGCCAAGCACCCGAACTGAGGGGGAACCATGAGGATCGCACCGGCCGTCGCGGCGGCGCTGCTCGTCACCGGCCTGACCGCGGGCACCGCGAACGCGACGATTGTGACGAACACGGGGATGCTGACCTACAACTGCACGTTCCCCGGGGTCACGCCGCAGCCGACGACGCTGGTGGCGCACCTGGACGTCACCGATCCCCACCCGGGCCAGCCGTTCACCGTCACGCCCTACGCCACGGTGACGTACTCGGCCGCTGTGAAGGCGTTGCTGGGCGCGCTCGGCTACGACCAGGTGCGCGGCTCGATCAGCACGACCTTCAGCGTGGTCAACGCGACCCCGCCGACCGGGGTTCTCGCGGGGGCGCTCCCGGCCAACCCCTTCACCAGCGGCTCGGTCACCGGCACGCCCCAGGTCTTCACCGCCGACGCGGTGGCGGGGTCGGTCAGCTTCGCGATGGGCACGGGGATCAGCGAATCCCTGGAGTTCCACAAGAAGGCCACCGGCACGTGGACCGCGTTTGCGTCGACCTGCACGATCAAGGCCACCAGCCCGGCGCAGAACCGAGCGTTCCAGCCGGACGTCCCGATCACCTGAGGCGGAGGCGAACAGATGCGCCGCACTCTTTCCGTGGCCGTCGTGACGGCGGCCGCGCTCACCGCGCTCGCCGGGCCGGCTTCGGCCGACACGCTCTACGCCACCAACGTGCTGACCTACACCTGCACGTTCCCCGCCACCGGCGCGCAACCGATGGACACGGCGGCCCGGTTCACCGGCCCGGACGCGGTCGCGTCCGGCGGCAGCGCGTCGCTCTCGGACTTCTGGGGCGGCTTCGGGGTTTCGCAGCAGCTGTACACCTTGCTCACCGTCTACCTCGGCTACGACGGCGTCCGGGGCTCCGGGACCGTGCCGGTCACGGCCACGAACGCGACCACGGGCACGACCGTCGGCGTCACGGTCCCGGAGCAGTTCTGGGGCCCGGTCCACCGGACGTTCGACTTCTACGGAACCGGCCCGGCGACGGTCACCGCGGGCTACCCCGGCGCGGCCACCTTCAGCCTGGCCACGCCGTTCTCGCTGGCGATCGAGCTGCACCGGAAGCAGAACAACACCTGGCTGCCGTGGACGTTGAACTGCGCGGTCAAGGTGACCAGCCCCGCACAGAACCGGACGTTCTCGCCGAGCCTCACGGTGACCTGAGGCGTCCATTGTGGAGGATTCATGCGCACCCGCCTGACCGCGGCGCTCGTCGTCGCGATCGCCGCCACCACCGACGTGGCCGGACCCGCCGGCGCGAGCACGTTGTTCCAGTCCGGGACGGCCGGCTACACCTGCGTCTTCCCGGGCTCGTCCGTGCAGCCGGTCACCATCACCGAGGAGTTCACCGGCCCGGACACGGCCGCGCCCGGCGCGGTGTTCACCCTCACGAACCTCTCGGGGAGCATCACGCTGTCCGCCGGCGCGCTCGCGGCCCTGACCGCGGCCGGGTACGACGGCACCTCCGCCGGCGCGAGCGCGATGATCGTCACGCCGACGAACGCGACCGGCACCGGAACCGGAACGGCCGGCCTGGTGCAGGCGGCGACCTGGGGCACCGGCCCGGCGACGATCACCTTCCGCGGCGGGCGCCTGCCGTTCACGGCCGGCACGTCCGGGGAGATCACGTTCCGCCGCAGCAAAGTGCTGTCCCTGCTGCTGTCGCTGCACCGTTCGCCGGGCAGCACGGCCCGGACCAGCGTCGACCTGGCCTGCACCCAGCCCGAAGGTCAGGTCACTCCCTTCACCCCGGCGCTGCCGATCGGCTGACCCCTAGCTGGACGTCCACTGTGGACGTGCCGCGCCGGCGCGCGGGGCCGGCAGCAGCTCGCTCACCGGGTACCGCAGCGGCAACGGCGCCGCACCCGCGCGCAGCGCCAGCTCCATCTCGAAGCGGGCCCCCGGGTCGCGCAGGCTTTCGCCGAACGTCGCCTGCAGCTGGCGCATGCGGTAGCGGACCGTCTGGGGGTGCACGCCGAGGCGCTCGGCGATCTCCACCACGTTGCCCTGGCTGTCCAGCCACGCCCGCAGCGTCTCCAGCAGCCGTTCCTGCTGCTTGCCCGTCATGTCCGCCAGCGGCGCGAACAGCCGGTGGCGCAACGTCCCGACCAGGCCGGTGTCGGAGTTGACCAGCAGCGTCGCCAGGTGCTCCTCCGCGCGCAGCACCGGCCGCGGCGTCAGCACCCCGCGTTCCGCCAGCTGCAGCGCGTTCCGGGCCCAGCGCAGGGAATCCGCGACCGACGCGAGCGGAACGCACGGGCCGATCGACAGGCGGCAGTCCGGCAGGGCGACCTGCAGCGTCGCGAGCCGGGCGCCGCTGAGCTCGCCCGGCACCACCAGCTTCGGGTCCGCGGTGTCGAGCTCGGCGAGGATGTCGGAGTCCAGGCCCGCGTGGCGGCGGGCGGGGGCGACGCCGTCGCTCGGGCAGACCGCCACCGGCGTCGCGTCGACCGGCACCGGCCAGCCGATCAGCTGGGCCAGCTCGGCGATCGCCTTGGGCGAGGCCGGCGGCGTTTCGAGGAGCAGGTGGAGCAGCTTGCGGCGCCAGGTGTCGAGCGCTCCCGCCGTGCGTGCCTTCGCCTCCAGGTAGCCGTCGAGCGCGACGGACGCGAGTTCGTCCATGAACGCCAGCATCGCGTCGGCCAGCTGGGACATCACCGCCGAAGAGAGACCGCTTCTCCGCCCCACGCGCATGATCCGCCGCCACGACACCCGCGCGCCGACGCGGTAGGCCGACTGCAGCGTGTCGAGGCTGCGGCCCTCGCGCATTTCGTTCTGCCCCAGGCGGTGGTGGACCTCGTGGGACTGCTCTTTGGACACCGACGGGTCGGCGATCTGCGCGACGAACAACGTGATCGCGTACTCGACGCCGGCCCGGATCGACTTCCCGTACGGCCCGTCGAGCGGGCGGGCGTAGGCCGGGATGGTCGCCCGGATCTCGTCGACGATCTCGGCGGCGAGACTGGCCAGTTCGGGGCGCAGGATGTCCGCGAGCTTGCGGGGCAGGGCCGAAGGGGGCGCAGGGTGATCGAATCCGCGCTCCACCGACATCGCAGCTCCTTCGCTCCACCCCGCGAACCCGCCGACGCGCGGCGGAGCACCCCAGCCTGGTGCGGGGTGACACCGGACACATCGAAAAAGTAGTCCCGAACGTGTCACACCTTCGAAGGGAAACCGATTTCTTGTCAGTTTCGTGACAAGTTCACGAGGCTTGGCTGCAGAACGCTGACAACTACCCCGCCGAGTGCTCACATTCGTGCGTACGAACGGACGCAACCCCAACGAGCTACCCCGAGCGGGGTTACCCCGGCATAACCCTGAGATGCTCGCGAACCACTTGTTTGCGTGACGCAAGTAGCTCTACCGTCGGGGCATGCCGCACAGCTACGAAGACCTCGAAGGCGTCGTCTACCCGCTGACCAGGATCGGCGAGTCCCTGCGCCGCGCCCAGCTGCGCGCCGCGGATCCGACGCGGGTCGCGATCCTGCGGCTGGCCGCCGTCAAGGGGCGCGTCCGGCCGTCGGAGGTCGCCGCCGAGCTGGACGTGCACCAGTCGTCGATCACGCGGCAGACGCGGACCCTCGAGGACGCCGGGCACGTGCTGCTCGAAGCCGACCCGGAAGACCGGCGCTCGTGCCTGATCTCGCTCACCGACGCGGGCTGGGACGAGGTGCGCCGGCTGACCAAGCTCGGCCTCGACCGCTTCGCCGACTTCCTGCGCGACTGGCCCGCCGAAGACGTCCGGCAGCTCGGCGAGCTGCTGTCCCGGCTGGAGACGTCGGTGGCGGCCGCCAAGAAGCGGCCGAGCCCCGGCCGGCGCTGGCAGCGGGAGGCGGACTGATGCGCGCGCTCGTCCCGGTCGTCCTCGACCTCGTCCTGCCGATCGGCGGCTACTTCCTGCTGCACGGGGTGTTCGGGCTCAGCGCGTTCTGGTCGCTCACCCTCGCCGGCGCGGCGACCGGCGTCCACGCGCTCGCCGCGACGCTCCGCCGAGGCCGGGTCGACGCGCTCGGCGTGCTGATCTTCCTGGAGATGGCCCTGTCGGCGGTCCTGCTGTTCGTCACCGACGACCCGCGGATCGTGCTGGTGAAACCGGCGTTCTACCTGGCCGTCGCGGCGGTGTACGCGCTGGTGACGTGCTTCGCCGGACGTCCGCTGGTGCTGGATTCGGGAAAGCCGTTCGCCACGCGCGGCGACTCCGGGCTCGCCGACGCCTACGAACGCGCTTGGCTGCACTCGGACCGGTTCCGCCGCACGGTCCGCTCGGTGACGGCGGTCTGGGCCGCCGCCTTCGCGCTCGACGCCACCCTGCGCATCGCGGTCGTCTACAGCCTGCCGCCGGAGCGCGTCGACGAATCCGTCTGGCTTTCGCAGGTGCCGCTGGTCGCGGTGTTCGTGGTGGCCGTGGTGATCACGCGGCTGCGGATGCGGCCCCTGCGGCCGGTTCTCGAGTCGTTCCGGGTCGCCACCCCTTGAACCCGCTTGTATCATGTGGTTGATACAAGCGAGGAGGTCCGGACATGCCGTGGGACAACGTGCTCGCCGTCGCGATCTTCAGCGGGTTGATCGGCCTGGCGATCCTGATCGTGCTGTGGCCGGGTGAGAAGCACGGCAAGCGCTTGCTCGTGCGCTGGGGCGTGCCCGACCCGGACGCCGGCGAGGTGATGCTGGCCGTCCTGTACCTCAAGCGGCGCCGGCTCTGGTACCCGTGGCTCTTCCTGGCTGTCCCACCGCTCCTCGGCGACACGGGCCCGGGCACGATCTTCGCCACGCTGCTGCTCGGCGGCCTGATCGCCGAACTCCTGGCGCAACGGCCTTCGCGCGGCCCGCGTCGCGAAGCCGACCTCACCCCGCGGACGCTGCTGGGGATCGTCCCGGCCTGGGCGCTGGCGCTCGGCGGACTGGCCGCCGCCGGGTCGCTCGTGCACCTGTCGCTGCTGGCCCAGTGGAAGCTCCTGGCCGTGGCCGCGGCGACCGTGCTGGTCTGCGCGGCGATCACCGTCCTCGCGGTGCGCCGGCCGTCGATCGGCGCACCGCGGGCGGACCGGGCGCTGCGCTGCCGGAGTGCGCGGGTCGCGGTCGGGCTGGGCATCGGCGTGACGACGGCGGTCGGCTGGCCGGGCGGGAACTTCGCCTCGTTGCTGGTCGTGGTGCTCGGCCTGGCGGCGTTCCTCGCGGTCACCGCGCCGGTGAAACGGCAGCCGGCGGCCGTGTGAAGATCGTCGTCGACACCGACAACGGCCTCGCACCCTGGCGGCAGGTGCACGACCAGGTGATCCGCGCGGTCACGACGGGCGTGCTGACGGAAGGGACCCGCCTGCCCCCGATCCGGCAGCTGGCCCGGGACCTGGGCCTGGCGTCCGGAACGGTGGCCCGGGCGTACCGCGAACTGGAGGCGGCGGGCTGGGTCACGACGGCCCGCGCCCGCGGCACGGTCGTCACGATCCCGGACGGCCGGCCGGACCCCGCCACCTTGCTGCTCGCGGCCGCCGGCGAGTACGCGGCGCACGCCCGCGAGCTGGGCGCGGACCTCGACATCGCCCTGAACGCCGTCCGCTCCGCCTACCGGTCCTGACCGAGCAGCCGGCCCACTGCTTCCAGGACCGGCGTCAGCACCTCGACTTCGCGGGGCGCGCCCACGCACTCGGTGATCCCCGCGCCGACGACGTCGTGCCCGGCCAGTGCGTCCAGCTCCGCCACCAGCCGCGGGATTGTCCAGCCACCGGGCTCCGGGTAGTTCACGCCGTCGAACTCCGCCGGGTCGAGCACGTCCAGGTCCACGTGCACGTACAGCTTTTCCACCCCCGCCAAGGCGGCCACCGAAGTGACCACCAGGCCACGATCGACCGCCGCGCGCTCGTCGGGGTCGAGCACCCGGGTCCCGGCCAGCGCGACCCGGCCGGGTTCCAGCGGCGGGTCGGCCGCGAAGTCCGGGTCGCCCTCGCCGAACAGGGACCGCAGCACCATGCCGTGGAACGCCCCCGACGGCGACGACTCGGCCGTGTTCAGGTCCGCGTGCGCGTCGAACCACACGACACCCAGCCCGGGCCCGTGCCGGAACCGCGCGACGCCGATCGGGACCAGCTCGACCCCGCAGTCGCCGCCGATCGTCAGGACCGGGCCGCCCGGGGCTTCCAGCGCCGCCAGCTGGGCCGCGCGGTTCGGGCCGGTCAGCACGGCCCGCGACGCGATCCCGGCGTCCACTTCGGACACTTCACGGTGCTGCCGGACGTGGTGCACCGGCCGGCCGAGCACGTGTCCGGCCAGCTCCGCGAGCGCGAGGCACCCGCCGGGCAGCTCCGCCGAACGCGGTCCCACCGCGCCTTGGCGCTGCGGGACCGCGTTGATCAGCGTCATTCCAGCACGAGCAGGAGATCGCCGCCCTCGACCTGCTGGACGGAGTTGATCGCCAGCCGGCCCACCTTGCCGCCCGCCGACGCGGTGATCGACGCCTCCATCTTCATGGCCTCGATCGTCGCGACCGTCGCGCCGGCCTCGACTGTGTCGCCCTCGGCCACCTGCAGCGTGACGACCCCGGCGAACGGCGCCGCGACCTGCTTCGGGTTGCCCTTCTCCGCCTTCTCGGTCGCCGGGATGTCCGAGGCGATCGAGCGGTCACGGATCTGGATAGGCCGCAGCTGGCCGTTGAGCGTCGACATCACCGTGCGCACGCCGCGCTCGTCGGCCTCGCCGATCGCCTCCAGCTCGATGAGCAGCCGCACGCCCGGCTCGAGGTCGACCTGGTACTCCTCCCCCGGCCGCAGGCCGTAGAAGAAGTCCTTGCTGGGCAGCACCGACGTGTCGCCGTAGGCTTCCCGGTGCGCCTCGAACTCCTTGGTGGGCGCGGGGAACAGCAGCCGGTTGAGCGTCCGGCGGGGGTGCTCCGCCAGCGCGGAACGGTCCTCTTCGGACAGTTCCGCGACCGGCTTCGCCGCCGCGCGGCCCTCGAGGGCCTTGGTGCGGAACGGCTCCGGCCAGCCACCCGGCGGGTCGCCGAGCTCGCCGCGCAGGAAGCCGATCACCGAGTCGGGGATGTCGAACTTGTTCGGCTCCGCCTCGAAGTCGGCCGGGGACACGCCCGCGCCGACCAGGTGCAGCGCGAGGTCGCCGACGACCTTCGACGACGGCGTCACCTTCACCAGGTGCCCGAGGATCTTGTCGGCCGCCGCGTACATCGCCTCGATGTCCTCGAACCGGTCGCCCAGGCCCAGTGCGATGGCCTGCGTGCGCAGGTTCGACAGCTGCCCGCCCGGGATCTCGTGGTCGTAGACGCGCCCGGTGGGGGAGGCCAGCCCGGCCTCGAACGGCGCGTAGATCTTGCGCACGCTCTCCCAGTACGGCTCCAGCTCGCCGATCGCGCCCAGGTCGAGCCCGGTGGTGCGGTCGGAGTGGTCGGTGGCCGCCACGATCGACGACAGCGACGGCTGCGACGTCGTGCCCGCCATCGACGACACCGCGCCGTCGACGGCGTCCGCGCCCGCGTTGATCGCCGCGAGGTAGGTGGCCAGCTGGCCGCCCGCGGTGTCGTGGGTGTGGATGTGCACCGGCAGGTCGAACTCCTTGCGCAGCGCGGTGACCAGCCTGGTCGCCGCGGGCGCGCGCAGCAGCCCGGCCATGTCCTTGATCGCCAGGACGTGCGCCCCGGCGCCGACGATCTGCTCCGCCAGCTTGAGGTAGTAGTCGAGCGTGTAGAGGTTCTCACCCGGGTCGGACAGGTCCGAGGTGTAGCAGAGCGCCACCTCGGCGACCGCGGAGCCGGTCTCGCGCACGGCCTCGATGGCCGGGCGCATCTGCTCGACGTCGTTGAGCGCGTCGAAGATCCGGAAGATGTCGATGCCGGTCTTCGTGGCCTCCTGGACGAAAGCGTGCGTCACCTCCGTCGGGTACGGCGTGTACCCGACCGTGTTGCGCCCGCGCAGCAGCATCTGGAGGCAGATGTTCGGCACGGCTTCGCGCAGCGCGGCGAGGCGCTCCCACGGGTCCTCGGCGAGGAACCGCAGCGCGACGTCGTAGGTCGCGCCACCCCAGCACTCCAGGGACAGCAGCTGCGGCAACGTGTTCGCCACGATCGGCGCGACCGCGAGCAGGTCCTTCGACCGGACGCGGGTGGCGAGCAGCGACTGGTGCGCGTCGCGGAACGTCGTGTCGGTGACGCCGATGTGCGGCGACTTCCGCAGCCATTCCGCGAACCCGCCCGGGCCCAGCTCGACGAGCTTCTGCTTCGACCCATCGGCAGGCTGCGCGTCCTTCGGGAGCTTCGGCAGCTTGAGCGTGGCGTCCGGTGTCTTCGGGCGCTCGCCGTGGGGCTTGTTGACCGTCTGGTCGGCGAGGTAGGTCAGCAGCCGCGTGCCGCGGTCGGCGGACTGCCGCGCGGTGAGCAGCTCCGGGCGCTGTTCGATGAACGACGTCGTGACGCGTCCGGCGCGGAAGTCCTCGTCGTCGAGCACCGCCTGCAGGAACGGGATGTTCGTGGCGACACCGCGGATCCGGAACTCGGCGACGGCGCGGCGCGCGCGGCCGACGGCGGTCTTGAAGTCGCGGCCGCGGCAGGTGAGCTTCACCAGCAGCGAGTCGAAGTGCGCGCTGATCTCGGTGCCGGAGAAGGCGGTGCCGCCGTCGAGCCGGATGCCGGAGCCGCCCGGCGAGCGGTAGGCGGAGATCATGCCGGTGTCCGGGCGGAAGCCGTTGGCCGGGTCCTCGGTGGTGATGCGGCACTGCAACGCGGCGCCGCGCAGGTAGATCTTGTCCTGGCTCAGGCCGAGGTCGTCGAGGGTTTCGCCGGAGGCGATCCGCAGCTGCGACTGCACGAGGTCGACGTCGGTGACCTCTTCGGTGACCGTGTGCTCGACCTGGATGCGCGGGTTCATCTCGATGAAGACGTGGTTGCCCTGCTTGTCGAGCAGGAACTCGACGGTGCCGGCGTTGCGGTAGCCGATCTGCTTCGCGAACTTGACCGCGTCCGCGCAGATCCGGTCGCGCAGCTCGGGGTCGAGGTTCGGCGCGGGGGCCAGCTCGACGACCTTCTGGTGGCGCCGCTGCACGGAACAGTCGCGCTCGTAGAGGTGGATGATGTTGCCCGCGCCGTCGGCGAGGATCTGCACCTCGATGTGCCGCGGCTCGACGACGGCCTTCTCCAGGAAGACGGTCGGGTCGCCGAAGGCGGACTCGGCCTCGCGCGCGGCGGCCTCGATGGACTCGCGCAGCTGGGCGGGATCTTCGACGCGGCGCATACCGCGCCCACCACCACCGGCGACGGCCTTCACGAAGACCGGGAAGCCCAGTTCGTCGGCCGCCGCGACCAGCGCGTCGACGTCGCTGGACGGCTCGGACGACCCGAGCACCGGCACGCCGGCCTCGCGCGCGGCCTTGACCGCGCGGGCCTTGTTGCCCGTCAGCTCGAGGATGTCGGCGCTCGGCCCGACGAAGGTGATGCCCGCTTCTTCGCACGCCCGCGCGAGGTCTGGGTTCTCGGAAAGGAACCCGTAGCCGGGGTAGACGGCATCGGCCCCCGCCTTCTTCGCGGCCGCGACGATCTCGTCGACCGAGAGGTAGGCGCGCACCGGGTGACCGGGTTCGCCGATCTCGTACGCCTCGTCGGCCTTCAGCCGGTGCAGGGAGTTGCGGTCTTCGTGCGGAAACACGGCGACGGTCCCCGCGCCCAGTTCGTAGCCGGCGCGGAACGCTCGGATCGCGATCTCCCCGCGGTTGGCCACCAGCACCTTGCGGAACATGCCCGGTCCTTCCCATTTGGATCGGTAAGTCAACGCACGTTACCCGGTTCTTCCCGCTCTGCGGGAGTTCTGTCCCGGGTGATGGACATCATGCGGACCAGACGATTGGCTGGTCAGCCTCAGTGGCACCTTTCGACGACCCCTCGGCGCGAACAGCTGCCGGCGGTTCGGGCATGGCGCACCTCCTCCAAGGCCTGTCCGGTCGATCCGGACTGCGCCCAGCGTATCGACCCCGGCCGGGGAGACCCTCCGAAAACCGGGGTGCCCGGCTGGGTTGTCCACAACCGGGCAGGGCTGGGGACAACTCGGCTTTCAGGCCCCTGACGTGGCGAAAAGCAGCCGGTTGGCCGTGCCGTCCGGGACGCCCTTCAGCGCGTCCGGCGTGGCCGCCTGGACAAGGGCCGCGTCGACCTGAGCAGGGGTTGCCTGGGGGTGCTGGGCCAGGTAGAGCGCCGCGACCCCGGCCGCGAAGGCCGCAGCCATCGAGGTGCCCGACTCCGGGCCGACGCCCGTGCCGCCCGCGATCGGGGCCGGGACGTCGACGCCCGGGGCGTACAGGTCGAGGTCCTGCCCGAAGTTCGACGCCTTGTCCGGGTGGTCCTGGTTGTCGGCGGCGCCCACGGTGAGCGCTTCGGCCACCCGGCCCGGGGAGAACCCGCTCGCGTCGGCCGTCTCGCTCCCGGCCGGCACGGCGACGGGCATGACGGCGGCCAGCCGCTTGACCGCGGCGTCGAGCTGGTCGTTCGGCACCCCGCCGATGCCGAGGACGGCGACGGCGGGCTGCTGGGCGTTCTGCGTGACCCAGTCGATCCCGGCGATGATCTGGTCGGTGGCGCCACCGCCGTCCTTGTCGAGCACGCGAACGGGGACGATCTGCGCGCCCTTCGCGACGCCGTAGTCCTTGCCCGCGGCGATCCCGGCGAGGCGGGTGCCGTGGCCGTTGGTGTCGGACGTGTCGGATCCGCCGTTGAGGAAGTCCCGCCCCGGCGCGACGCGGCCCTGGAAGTCGGGGTGCTTCGCGTCGACGCCGCTGTCGATGACGTAGACGGAGACGCCTTCGGCCGCGGTGGCGTAGTGGTAGGCGTGGTCGAGCCCGGTGCGCTGGTCGATCCGGTCGAGCCCCCAGCTGGGCGGGTCGGCCTGCACCCCACCGGCGGCCAGGGCCGGGGCCTGCCCGGCGAGCACGAGCACCACGGCGGCGGCGACAGTCGCTGTCTTCATGATCGTCGTGGTACCCCGGGCCCGCGGCGGGGACAACTCAGGGCTGTCGCTCGATCGGCTGATTCCGCCGGAGCCGGACGGCCATGACGACGCTGAGGATCAGCAGCCAGGCGAGCGCGGATCCCGCCATGGCTTCGCCGGCGACGCTGACGGCCGTGTACGGCTCGAGGACCGCGATCGTCGGGGCGAGCACCCCGGCGAGCCCGGCGGCCCCGGCGCCGAGCACGGCGACACCGACCGCGGGCGGCCGCAGGACGGCGGCGAGGACGGGCAGCAGGGCGGTGAGCACGGCACCGGGGACGAAGTAAGCCGAGGTCTGCTCACCCGCACTGGGATCGGACGCGGCGAGCGCGGCGTGCTGCACGAGCCACCCGGCCCCGCCGACCGCGCCCAGCGTGATCGTCGCCCAGCGTTCCCAGCCACGCACCATCCCGGCGCCGAGCCCGTGCCGGCGCAGCACCACGACGGCGCACGCCCCGGCGAGGACGATCGCGCCGTGCGCGACCAGCTCGAAGACGTACCCGGCGCCGAGCACGGAGTCGGAGTGCTCCGACGCGATCACGACACCTTCACCGGCGAAGCGCAGCAGCCCGAACAGCGCGGCGAACCCGGCGCCGGCGAGCAGGGCGGGACCGGTCAGCCGCCTTGTCCGGGGATGCAGGGTAAGGAACCCGGCGACGAGCGCGACGGCCGCGACGAGCGCGACGCAGACGGGCAGGCCCGGCCGGTAGGTGGCGAGCAGATCGTCGTAGTAGTAGGCGAGCCCGAGCCCGGCGACGGCGAAGACGGCGCCCGCGATGGCGAGGATCCCGGCGAACCCACCGGCCGGGTCGACGGAGGTTTGCGGCTGGGCGCTTGGGGATGGCGCCGCGGTTTCGGGCTGGTGATCCGGGGCGGTCGGCGGCTGGCCGATGCGCCCCAATGTGGCGTTGGGTGCGTTGGACGCACCCAATGTGGCGTTCGGTGCGTCCAGCGCACCCAATGTGGCGTTGGGGCGCTCCGCCGCGTTCTCGGGGCCGGCCAGCGGCTCAGTCGCCGGCGCGGACTCGGGCGCCGGCTCGGCAGACGGTGCAGGCATGGGCGCCACCGGTGCGGCCGGCTCAGGCTCGGGCACCACCTCGGCAACCAGCGCGGGTTCGGGCGCCGCAGGTGGTGGCAGCTTGGGCACCACCTCGGCAGCCAGGACGGGATCCGGAGACAGCTCGGCAACCGAAACAGGGTCCGGGGCAGCCGACGGCTGGGCCTCGATCTCCACCTCCACCACCACGGCACCCGTCGGGCCGGTCGCCACCACCTTCCCGCGCCGTACGCCCGGCGACCCCGCCGTCACCGACAGCTCCGCTCCCCCGGCACCCTCCGCCACCCGGATCCACTCGTGCGACGCCTCGAACCGGATCTCGCGCGCCACCGGTGGCCCGGCCGCCCGCAGCGTCGCCGATGCCACCTCGCCCGCCGGCGCGGACAACCGCAGCCGAGCCGGCTCCACCCGGACCTCCGCGGACCTCAGTGCGTCCGACGCCGCCGCCGCGACGTGCTCGATGTCCGTCGATGCCATCGACTTCAACGCCTCGAACGCGCCCATCGCCACCGGCAGGTTCTCGCTCGACAGCCGCCGGCGCAGCTCCGCCACCGCGCCCAGTCTCGTGAACGGGTTCTCCGCCCCGATCGCCGCCGCCAGGTCCGGGGTGACCGCCGATGGCTTGATCCGGCGCCGCCGGCTCTTCGCCAGGTACAGCTCGCCCTGCATCTCGATGTCGCGGCTCGGTGTCTGCTTCGGGTTGCGCTCGCGGACGCGGTCGAACAGGTACTCGTACAGCTCGCCGAGCGCGATCAGGCCGTCCTCGTCGCGGTCCGCCTCGCCCGTGCGCAGGCCCTCCACCAGCGCCGAGGTGAACACCGACGGGCGAGCCGGCTCGTCCGAGGCCAGGCGCGCGCCCTCGAAGGCGTACTCGATCGAGTTCGACGCCGTGATGACCGCCCGGCCGCGGCCGCCGCGGAAGCTGTCCAGCACGTTCGCGTCGCCCGACGCCCGCACCGCCACGCCCTGCCCGAACGCGCCGCCGTAGCAACAGTCCAGCAGCAGGACGATGCTGCGCGAGCGGCTCTGGCGGAGGCACTGCTGCACGAACTGCGCGGGCACCGCCGTGGACCGCAGCCGGTCCGGCCGGGTGTTGCGGGCCGCGAAGTAGAGCCCGCCGCCGTCGTCCTTCAAGCCGTGGCAGGAAAAGTGCAGCAGCAGGACGTCGTCCGGCCGGCCTTCGGCGCAGAGGTCTTCGATCTCCCCCTGCACGACGTGCGAGGCCTCGTTGCGCACGACACGCACCTCGAAGTCGCTGATCGCCCGGTCGCCGAGCACCTCGGCGAGGGCGTCCGCGTCCGCCGCGGGCGAGCCCAGCTGCCGCAGCCCCGCGTTGTCGTATTCGCCGTTGGCGACGATCAGCGCCCGCCTCCGCCCGGCCATACCGGTAGGAAACGCCCACCGCGAGCATTACGGCAAGCAGCCGAACGGGCACACCTATTCAGCGGCCGCCTGGAAAATCGTTTCCTGCCCCTTCAGGCAAACCACCGCGTCGAACGCCGCAGCGACGTCGACCGGCACCGTCATGTGCGCGTGCCGGATGGCCGACGCCTCGGGGCGCGTGACCACGCACGGCGCCCGGGAGGCCAGCGCCGCCTCGACACTGCCTTCCGCGGGCGCTTCGAGGGCCTGCTCGGACATCCGGAACCCGAGCCGCTCGCCTTCGTCGGGCACGAGCCCGGTCGTCGTCCCCGAGACCGCGGTCAACGCGAGCGCGAAGTAGCGGTTCCCCAGCTCCGCGGCCAGGTGCGTGCCCGCCGACGGCGCCGTCATGCCCGGCATCGGCGAGAACGGCACGCGCTGCAGGTGTCCGTTGTGGAGCATCAGCACGATCTTCTCGCCCGGGTGCAGGCGCCGCAGCAGCCGCACGGTCGCGGCCATGTACGTGTCCCGCGACGAACTCTGCGGCTCGGGCGCCTCCCCGGCCATCAGCGCGGCCAGCTCGCGCAGGTAGAGGTCGACGCGCAACGCGCCTTCCGCGTCGTGCGCGGCTTCGGGCGCCAGCGACTCGACGTGTCCTTTGAGGACGGTCAACGCCGTGGTGGCCGCATCCCGCGCCGCCACGCCCATGGCGGCGTACCGGCCCGGCGCGACCGCGCTGCTCACCGACGCGTACGGTTCGCAGGCCGCCAGCGCCGTGTCCACAAGGGACACATTGGCCGGGTCGACCCGCTCCAGGACTTCGCGGACCGCTCGCAGCGAAGGCACCGGCGACCCGGCCGAACTCGGCACGTCCAGCCCGTAGAACCGGACGTCACGACCCCGCAGCCAGGTCAGCATCGAGTGCACCTCGGCCGAGTCGCCCAGGCCGAAGGTGAAGCCGTCCCGGGCGACGTCGGCGACCTCGCCGGGTCCACCCCGCAGCCAGGTGTCGACCAGGCGCCCTTCGGGAAACCCACCCTCGAACCCGAGGACAGTGAACCCGCGCTCGGTGACGAGGTGCCGAAGGAGGCGGTCGCGCAGCACGCCGAACTCCCGGATGTGATGGTTGTTCTCACCGATCGCGACGACCTCGGCGTCGCCGATCAGGTCGGCGACGGAAGCGATGTCGATGGAGTCGAGTTCTGGCATACTGGGCACACTAACGCAACAGGAGTAGCAGTTGGCAACCGAGATTTCCGGCACCAAGCGCCCGGGCGGCCGCACCGAGCGGACCCGCCTCGCCGCGCTGAACGCCACTCTCGAGCTGCTCGGCGAGCGTGGCTACGCCGAGCTCACGGTCGAGGCGGTCGCCGAACGCTCCGGCGTGCACAAGACGACCCTCTACCGCCGGTGGGAGTCCGCCGAAGGCCTGGTCGCGGCCGCCCTGCAGATGGGCACCGAGCAGGAGTGGGCCGCCCCGGACACCGGCTCGCTCGAAGGCGACCTGCGCGGGATCAACCTGGAGCTGGTGCACTACTTCACCTCGCCGGGCGAGCGCGAGCTGCCGACGGCGTCGATCTCGGCGGCGTTCCTGTCGGCCCGCGCCGCCGACGCCCTTCGCGAGTTCTACGTCGACCGCCACGCGCGTTCGGCGGCGGTGGTCGACCGGGCCGTCGAACGCGGCGAAGTCCCCGAGGGCACCGACCCGGTCGAGGTCGTGCGGGTCGCCTGCGGGCCGATCTTCTACCGCCTGTTCGTTTCCCGGGAAGGCGTGACACCGGAGGACGCCGGCGTCGCCGCGAAGGCCGCCGCGGCCGCCGCGAAGGCGGGCGTGTTCACGGCAACGGACGGCGGAACCGCAGCTCCTCCAGCGTGACGCGCCCTTCGTCGATCGTCTCGGTCTGCGACGCGCCGTCGGCGACCCAGCCCTGGCGGACGTAGAAGGCCTTCGCCCGCTCGTTCGTCGCGAGCACCCACAGGATGGCGCTGTCGCCGGAGAGGTCTTCGACGACGCGGTCGTGCAATGCCCGGCCGACGCCGCGCCCCCAGTGCTCCGGCAGCACGTAGAGGGCGAAAAGCTGCGCGGGACCGTAGGCGGCGAAGCCCACGACGATCCCGTTTTCCTCGGCGACCAGCACCGGCCCGCCGTCGCCGATCCGCCGGGCCCAGGAGGCCGCCCGCGCCTCGGCCGACAGGCGGGCGAGGAAGTCCGCCGGGATCAGCCCGGCGTAAGCCGCCTGCCAGGACCGCACGTGGACCTCGCCGATCGCGCCGGCGTCGGTGACCGCGGCCGGGCGGATCACGACTTCTCCAGGTACTCCGCGCGGTCGACGTCGACGACGTCGGCGACCATCTGCGCCAGGCCGTGGTACTTCTTCAGGTCCGGGTCCTTTTCGATGATCTCCTGCGCGCTGGCCCGCGACGCGGCGATGACGTCCTCGTCGCGCAGCAGCGACAGCAGCTTGAGCGTCGAGCGCTTGCCGGACTGCGCGGCGCCCAGGATGTCGCCTTCGCGGCGCAGCTCGAGGTCCAGCTGCGACAGCTCGAAACCGTCGGTGGTCGACTCGACCGCCGCCAGCCGCTCGCGCGTCGCCGTGCCGTCGAGGGCCTCGGTGACCAGCAGGCACAGCCCCGGCACGCTGCCCCGGCCGACGCGGCCACGCAGCTGGTGCAGCTGGCTGACGCCGAAGCGGTCGGCGTCCATGATGACCATCGCGGTCGCGTTCGGGACGTTGACGCCGACCTCGATCACCGTGGTGGCGACGAGGACGTCGAGGTTGCCCCCGGAGAACGCTCGCATCACGGCGTCCTTCTCGTCGGGTGGCATCCGGCCGTGCAGCACGCCGATCTTGAGCCCCTGGAGCGCGCCATGCTCCAGTTCGGGCGCGACTTCGAGCACCGCGAGCGGCGGCCGCTTGTCGCTCTTGTCCGAGGGCGGTTCGTCGCCGATGCGCGGGCACACGACGTACCCCTGGTGGCCCTTGCCGACCTCTTCGCGCACGCGCTGCCAGATCCGCTCGAACCACGCGGGTTTCTCGGCGACCGGCACGACCGTGGTCGAGATCGGCGACCGGCCGACCGGCATCTCACGCAGCGCGGACACTTCGAGGTCGCCGTAGACGGTCATCGCGACCGTGCGCGGGATCGGCGTCGCCGTCATGACCAGGACGTGCGGGCTGGTGTCGCCGGCGCCGCGGGTGCGCAGCGCGTCCCGCTGCTCGACGCCGAAGCGGTGCTGCTCGTCGACGACGGCGAGGCCGAGGTCGGCGAACTCGACGTGGTCCTGGATCAGCGCGTGCGTGCCGACGACGATCCCGGCTTCCCCGCTGACGATCTCCAGCAGCGACTTCTTGCGTTCCTTCGCGCCCATCGACCCGGTCAGCAACGTCACGCGGGTGGCGTTCTCCGCCGCGCCCAGCTCGCCCGCCTGGCCCAGGTCGCCGAGCATCTCCCGCAGCGACCGCGCGTGCTGCGCGGCGAGAACCTCGGTCGGCGCCAGCATCGCGGCCTGCCGCCCGTTGTCGACGACCTGCAGCATCGCCCGCAGCGCGACGACCGTCTTGCCCGAGCCGACCTCGCCCTGCAGCAGCCGGTTCATCGGGTGCTCCGAGGTCAGGTCCGCGGCGATCTCGTCGCCGATCCCCCGCTGGCCCGCGGTCAGGTCGAAGGGCAACCGCTTGTCGAAGGCGTCCATCAGGCCGCCGCTGACGTGCGGGTTCGCCTTCGCCGGCCGCGAGATGGCCGAGTGGCGCCGCTGCGCGAAGATCAGCTGGACGGCCATGGCCTCGTCCCACTTGAGCCGCTTCTTCGACGCCTCCAGGTGCGCCCAGTTGGCCGGGCGGTGGATGCCGTGCAGGGCGGTGTCGAGGTCGGACAGCTTGTGCAGCCGCCGCAGCTCCGCGGGCATCGGGTCGTCGTCGACCTCGAGGACGTCGAGCACCTGGCGGACGCACTTGGCGATCGACCACGTCGGCATGCCCTGCGCCGCCGGGTAGACCGGGATGATCGCGGCGAGGAAGTCGTCCATCGCCTCGTCGGCGCGGTCGGCCTCGAACAGCTCGTACTCGGGGTTGGTCAGCTGCAGGGTGTCGCGGAAGGCGGACACCTTGCCGGCGAACAGGCCGTGCTTGCCGGGCACGAGGTCCTTCTCCCGCCAGGCCTGGTTGAAGAACGCACAGGTGAGCCGGCGTTTCCCGTCGGTGATCACCATGTCGAGGATCGTCCCGTTGCGGGACTTCATCCGCCGCTTGCTCACCTTTTCGATGCGGGCGAGGACGGTCGCGTGCTCGCCCAGCTCGAGCCCGGCGATGTCGGTGAGCTCGCCGCGCTCGGCGTAGCGGCGCGGGTAGTGGCGCAGCAGGTCGCTGACCGTCTCGATGTCCAGCGAGGTGGCGAGCGCCTTCGCCGTCTTGGCGCCCAGCAGCAGCGGCAGCTTGTCGCGCAGTCCGGCCATCGGCTATTCGACTCCCATCAGCAGCACGGCTTCCGCCTGGCCGCTGGCGTAGCTGGTCAGCTCCACCTCCGGGTGCTCCACCCGCAGCTGCTCCGCGAGCTCCTCGGCGACCCCGGGCGGGGCGTCGGCCCCGCTCAGCACCGTCACCAGCTCCCCACCGAGGGCCAGCATCCGGTTGAGCACCTTCATCGCGGCCGCGACCAGGTTCGTCTCCGACGCCGGCGCGGGCTCGATGTGCACCACCTCGTCGTCGACCAGGCCGACGACGTCACCGGACTGGGCCCGGCCCACCCAGGTTAGCGACTCCTCCTGCGCGATCCGCAGTTCGCCACGCCTGGTCGCGGCGGCCGCTTCGGCCATCGCGACGACGTCGTCGTTCGTGCGGCGCCCGGCGTCGTGCACCGCGAGGGCGGCCAGCACCTGCACCGGCGAGACGCACGGGATGACGACGACGTCCCGGTCGGCGGCCATCGCGTGCCCGGCCGCGGTGTCGACGGCGGCGGTGAGCGCGACGCTGCCCGGCAGCACCGTGACGTGCCGGCCGGCGGCCTCGTTGAGCAGGCTGATCACGTCCTCGACACTGGGCGTCTCGCCTTCGGGCACGGCCAGCACCGGGATGCTCTCGGCCCGCAGCAGCTCGGCCAGCTCACCGCCGTGCACGACGGCGACGACCGTGCGGTCGATCCCGCCCCCGGGCTCGATCGGCGTCGGCGTGAGCAGCGGCTCGACGCGGACCTTGCGCGGCCGGCCCAGCGCGAGCCCGGCTTCGATGGCGGCGCCGATGTCGGCGCAGTGGACGTGCACGGCGTGGCTGCCCGAGCCGTCCCCGGCGACCGTGACGCTGTCGCCGAGGCCGCTCAGCTCCTTGCGCAGGGTGGGCAGGCTCTGCTCGTCGACGCCGTCGAGGAGGTACATGACCTCCCAGGCGTAGGCCTGCGTTTCCGGCGAAGCGTGGACCTCGAGGGCGTGGTACTGCTGGAGCGGGGCGCCGGTGAGCACGCCGACCAGCGCGTCGAGCACGGCGACGAGCCCGCGGGCGCCCGCGTCGACGACCCCGGCCCTGGCCAGCGCGGGCAGCTGCAGCGGCGTCTTCTCGAGGGCGTGCGCGGCTTCGTGCGCGGCCTCCTGCGCGACCTCGGTCAGCGACCGGGTGTCACCGCGGACGGCGAGCGCGACGGCGTGCAGGACGGTGAGGATGGTCCCGGCGACCGGGCGGCTCACGGCGCCGGTGGCGACCTGGTCGGCGTGGCCGAGTGCTTTCGCGAGCCACCCGCCGTCCAGCTCGCCTTCGGCGTGGTCGGCCAGCCCGCGCACGACCTGGGACAGGATCACCCCGGAGTTCCCCTTGGCCGAAGCGACGGCGCCGCGCGCGAGGACCTTCAGCGCTTCGGCGGCGTTTTCCGGTTGCGCGGCTTCGAGTTCCTTCGCCGCGCCGGTCATCGTGAAGAGCATGTTGGAGCCGGTGTCGGAGTCCGCGACGGGGTAGACGTTGATCTCGTCGATGGCCGGCCGCAGGCTCGCCAGGCTGCGCACGCAGCCCGTCGCCCAGGCCGACACCGCGGCCGTGTCCAGCACCCGCACCCCGTAACCTCCTACCTGGTCTCGGGCAGCGTATCGACCCGGTGCTCGGGGCCTCGACCGCAGTAGTTACTATGGTCGAGTTGCCCAGCGCATCTGGGCTCAATCTTCATGACCCAGATCCAAAGGAGTTCGACGTGGCTGCCGTGTGCGACGTCTGTGGCAAGGGACCCGGCTTCGGCAAGTCGGTCTCGCACTCCCACCGCCGTACCAACCGCCGGTGGAACCCGAACATCCAGACCGTCCACGCCAAGGTGGGTGTGTCCCAGCGCAAGCGCCTGAACGTGTGCACCTCGTGCATCAAGGCGGGCAAGGTCGTTCGCGGGTAAGGCGAAACGGAAGGGGTGGCGAGTGCTCGCGGAGAGCGCTCGCCATTTTTTCGCCTTACGCGCCCCCTGGGGGTCGAACCCCCAGACCCCCGCCAGGGGGCAAGCCCCCTGGACCCCCGGCGGGGTCGAGTTGAGCGGTCAGCTCACTTCAGGAAGCCGGTCAGCACGTCCTTCAGGGTTTCCGGGAACTGCAGCACTCCGTGGTCCTGCCCCTTCAGGACCTCGTGCCGGGCGCCCGCGATCGCCTCGGCGGCCACGCGGGCGCCGGCCTTGAGCGGCTCCGGGCTCGCGCCGCCGCCGATCACCAGCGTCGGGGCCGTGATGCGGGCCAGGTGGTCCAGGCGGGGGCGGCCGCCCGGGCCGCAGATCGTCAGGTCGTACGGGAGCGTGTGCGCGAGCGCCGTCAGCCCGCCCCACGCCGGGGAAGCCTTGATCCCGTCGAGCATCGCCTCCGGGGTGCCCGCGAGCACCAGGAACGTCGCCACCGCGCCGTCACGGTCCCCCGCCGCGAGCTGCGAGCGCACCTTTTCCAGGACGTCGGGCCGGTCTTCTTCCGGGGTCGCGTACGGCGGCTCGTACGCCACCAGCTTCTCGATCGGCAGTCCGGCGGCCGCTGCTTCCAGCGCGAGGATCGCGCCCGACGAGTGCCCGAACACCGACGCCGAGCCGCCGGCGTGCGCGATCAGCGCCGCGAGGTCTTCGATCTCCCGCTCCACCGCGTACTCGGCCGAGTCGCCGGAGTCACCACGTCCGCGCCGGTCGTAGTTGACCGCCGTGAAGTCGCCGGCCAGGACTTCCGCCAGGCCCACCGTGGTCGTCCGGTCGTTGAACGCGCCGCCGACCAAGATCACCGGCGCCCCGCTGCCGCGCTGCTCGAAGAAGAGGGAAGTGCCGTCCGCCGATGTGACGTCCATGTGTCCTCCAAGGTCCGTTTCCCCTTGGTCGGAGCCGCCACCCCGATCCGGACACCGAACCTACGGGAGTTTCCAGTCGACCGGCGCCGCGCCTTGGGACTCCAGCATCTGGTTCGCCCGGCTGAACGGCCGCGAGCCGAAGAAGCCGTTGTGCGCCGAGAGCGGGCTCGGGTGCGCCGACTCGATGCAGGGAACGTCGCCCAGCATCGGCCGGAGGTTACGGGCGTTGCGGCCCCAGAGGATCGCCACCATCGGCTCCGACCGGGCCGCGAGGGCCTTGATCGCCTGCTCGGTGACCGCTTCCCAGCCCTTGCCCTGGTGCGAGTTCGACTTCCCGGGCTGCACGGTCAGCGACCTGTTGAGCAGCAGCACGCCCTGGTCCGCCCACGGCGTCAGGTCGCCGTTCGACGGCAGCGGGTGGCCGAGGTCCTCGGCGTACTCCTTGTAGATGTTGATCAGGCTCTTCGGGATCGGCCGGACGTCCGGCGCCACCGAGAAGCTCAAGCCCACCGCGTGCCCGGGCGTCGGGTACGGGTCCTGGCCGACGATCAGCACGCGCACGTCGTGGAACGGCTGCTGGAACGCGCGCAGCACGTGTTCACCCGCCGGCAGGTAGGTCCGGCCCGCGGCGATCTCCGCGCGGAGGAACTCCCCCATCGCGGCGACCTGCGGCGCCACCGGTTCAAGGGCTTTCGCCCAGCCTGCCTCGACGATGTCCTGCAGCGGTCGTGCGGTCACGGCGCGCCAGCCTACCGGGCGTGGCCGACGTCACCCACGCGGGTCGAGCCGCCTCAGCTCGGTCCGGAACCGCTTGCCGCGTTCGACGTAGGAATCCACCACCAGCGCGATGTTCTCCGCGCTGAACGACTTGTTCTCCCGCGTTTTCGCGGGCACGCCGAGCGCGATCTCGCCGGTCTTCACGTACGAGCCGTAGGAGAGCACCGCGCCCGCGCCGACCATGCCGCCGTCTTCGACCACCGAGCCGTTCAGCACCACCGAGCCCGACGCGATCAGGCAGCCGGTGCCGATCGTCGCGCCCTCGACGTGCACCGCGTGCCCGATCGCCGACGACGGCCCGAGGATCGTCGGGTGCCGCTCGGTGCAGTGCAGGACGCAGCCGTCCTGGACGTTCGAACGCTCGCCGATCTCGATGTGGCCGTGGTCGCCACGCAGGACCGTCTGCGGCCAGACCGACGCGAACGGGCCGATGCGGACGTCGCCGATCACGGTGGCGTCCGGGTGGACGTAGGCGTCGGGGTGGATCGTCGGCTCGAGGGAGCCGAGAGCGTAGATCGGCATGCCGCCTCCGGGTGACTGCGGTTTCACGTGTTCTGCGATTGGATCACGGCATCGCAGCGAACCGGAACGCCAGTACCGGGAGCACGGCCCTCGTGCTCCTGCTGATCGTGCTGACCTGGCTGCTCAGCCTGCCCGCCCCGCCGGCCGCGCGGGCGAACGCCCTGGCCGAGACCCCGCCGATGGGCTGGAACAGCTGGAACCAGGTCCGCTGCTACGACCTCACCGAAGACGTCGTGCGGAAGGCGGCCGACGCGCTGGCCGACACCGGCCTGCGGGACGCGGGCTACCGCTACGTCGTCGTCGACGACTGCTGGCAGGCGCCCGCGCGGGCCGCCGACGGTTCCCTGCAAGCCGATCCGAAGCGGTTCCCGAACGGCATCGCCGACCTCGCCGACTACGTCCACTCCCGCGGCCTGCTCTTCGGCATCTACGCCGTGCCCGGCAGCCGCACCTGCGCGATGGCCAACGACGCCTACCCCGCGACCGGCATCGGCTCGCTCGGCCACGAACGCCAGGACGCCGAGACGTTCGACCGCTGGGGCGTCGACTACCTCAAGTACGACTGGTGCAACGCCGACACCGTCGACGGCCTCGACCGCAAGACGGCGTTCGAGAAGATGCGCGACGAGCTCGCCGCGCTCCCCCGCCCGATCGTCTACGCGATCTCCGAATACGGCGTCTCCAGCCCGTGGACCTGGGCCCGGCCGGTGGCGAACCTGTGGCGCACGACCAACGACCTGGTCGCGACCTGGGACTCGGTGCTCGCCACCATCGACCAGCAGGCGTCGGTCGCCGCCCACAGCGGCGCCCCGGGCGGCTGGAACGACCCGGACATGCTGCAGGTCGGCAACGGCACCCTGACCCCCGACGAGGCCCGCGCGCACTTCAGCGTCTGGGCGGTGCTGAACGCGCCGCTGTTCGCCGGCGCCGACCCGGCGAAGCTGAGCGACACCGACCTCGCGACGCTGAGCAACCCCGAGGCGATCGCCGTCGACCAGGACTTCGCGGGCGGCCAGGGCCGGCAGCTGAAGGCCGGCCCCGGCTACCAGGTGTGGGGCAAGCCGCTGACCGGCGGCGGGATCGCGGTGGTGCTGCTCAACACCGGCGCCACCACCGCGACCGTGTCCGCTTCGCTGCCGGGCTCCTGGTCCGTCCGGGACCTGTGGACGCACCGGGACGTCGGCACCGACGTCTCGGCGACCCTGCGGCCGCACGCCGCGGCCCTGCTCAAGCTCACCCCGAGGTGAGGTCCTTGCCGAAGCAGCGGCTTTCCGGCTCGTTCTTGTAGACGCCGAAGTTCGGGATCTCGGCGTAGCCCGACGACGTGTAGAGCGCGATCGCCTCCGGCTGCTTGGTGCCGGTTTCCAGCACCGCGCGCTTGCGGCCGCACAGCGCCGCCGTGCGCTCCAGCTCGGACAGGATCATCCGCGCGAACCCGCGGCCGCGGGCGGAGTCGGCGACGTACATCCGCTTGAACTCGGCGTCGCCGTCCCGGAAGTCCGGGGCGGGGCCGTCGTGGGCACGCCAGGCACCACAGGCGACGGCTTCCTCGCCCTGGTAGCCGACGAGGAAAACGCCCTGCGGCGGGTCGAAGTCCGCCGGGCTCATCGGGGTCACGTCCTCGTCGCCGTAGCGCTCGACGTACACCTGCTGCACCGCGGCCATGAGCTTGGCCGCGTCGGGGTGGTCGTAGGGGACCGGAACGATTCTCACGTCCGCCGACTTTAGTTCAGCGCCAGTGCGTCCAGCCGCCTTCTCGCGCAAAAGGCTTGCCGTCCACGGTGATCCCCGAGTCCGCCATCGTGACGACGCCGATGGTGCGCCAACCCTCGGGCAGTTCGGCGAACGGCGGGAAGGTGGCCGCGAGCGCGTGATCCTCGCCACCGGTCAGCACCCAGTCCAGGGGGTCGGCGCCGAGCGCGGCGCCGACTTCCTTGAGCCGGCCGGGGATGTCGAGGTCGGCGGTGCGGACGTCGATGCCGACCCCGGACTCCTCGCCGATGTGGGCGAGGTCGGCGAGCAGGCCGTCGGAGACGTCGATCATCGCGGTGGCCCCGGCGAGGGCGGCCCGTGGACCGGCCTCGTACGGCGGTTCCGGGCAGCGCTGGGCGTTGACCACGCCGACCGGCGAGCGGAAGCCCCGGCCGAGCACGGCCAGGCCGGCCGCGGCCCAGCCGAGCCGCCCGGTGACGGCGACGACGTCACCCGGCCGGGCGCCCGAGCGCGTCACGGGCTCGCGGTCGCCGAGGTCGCCGAGCGCGGTGACGCTGATCACCAGCTGGTCGGCGCGGACCATGTCGCCGCCGGAGACGCCGATGCCGGCGCGCTCGGCCTCGGCCCACATGCCGTCGGCGAGGCCGGTGACGACCTCGCGCGGGGTGTCGGGTGGGCAGGCGAGGCCGACCAGGACGGTGGTCGGGGTGGCGCCCATGGCGGCGATGTCGGCCAGGTTGACCGCGACGGCCTTGCGCCCGACGTGCTCGGGGGCGGACCAGTCGAGCCGGAAGTGGACGCCCTGCACGAGCACGTCCGTGCTGGCGACCACCCGGCCGTCGGGGGCCGCGACGACGGCGGCGTCGTCACCCGGGCCGAGCAGCGTGCCCGGAGGCTGGCGCCGTCCTTCGGTGACGGCGCGGATGAGCGCGAACTCGCCGGTCTCCGCGACCGTTCCGTCGTTCGGTGACACCCGTCACCTCTGCTTTCTCTCCCAGGACAAAGATCGATCACCGATAGTCGGATGCCCTATGTTTTTCGGTGAGCTGGCTATACGTTCCTACCTGAGCAGACCGATCCCGACGAAAGGGCGCGCCGTGGTCCACGCATACATCCTCATCCAGACCGAGGTCGGCAAGGCCGCCGCGGTCGCCGCCGAGATCTCGAGCATCCCGGGGGTCACCAGCTCGGAGGATGTCACGGGACCGTACGACGTGATCGTCCGCGCGGCCGCCGACAGCGTCGACCAGCTGGGCCAGCTGGTGGTCGCGAAGGTGCAGAACGTGGAGGGCATCACGCGGACGCTGACCTGCCCGGTGGTCCATCTCTGAGCAGTGGTGTAGTGGACCGGTGCCCGATTCAGACACCGGTGCCCCACCCAGGGTGGTGCTCGTCACCGCGACCGCGCTCGCCGTCGCACTGGCGGTCGCCGTCGCCGTCTTCGCGTTGACCCAGCGCTCCTCGGACCCCGCGGACGGCCCGTTGCCGCTCGTGGCCGTGCCGGCGCCCGCTTCGGGGGCACCGGGGTGCACGACGTTGCTGGCCGCGGTGCCGACGGAGCTGACTTCGAACGGGACGGCGTTGAAGGTGCGCACGCTGGCCGACCCGGCCCCGCCGGCGACGGTGGCCTGGGGCACGGGTGACCCGCTGGTGCTGCGCTGCGGGCTGGACCGCCCCCCGGAGCTGACCCCGACGGCGGCGCTGCGGCTGGTGAACAAGGTCCAGTGGCTGCAGGTGCCGGGCGAGGGCTCGTCGACGTGGTACGTCGTGGACCGGGAGGTCTATGCGGCGTTGACCGTGCCGGACAGTGCGGGCACCGGGCCGCTGCAGCAGATCTCGGACGCTGTGGCCGCGAAGCTGCCGGCGAAGCCGCTGCGGTTCTCCTGAGCCGGGTCTGATGCCGTTCGGCGCCTGATCAGCTCTTGCCGATCGTGATCATCGTGATCACGAACGACACGACACCGAGCAAGGCCGACACGACGATCAGTCCGGCAAGGCCAAGGCCGGTGAAGAAAAAAGGCAGAGAACCTTCATGCTCACCCCTCGGTCAGCTCCGGCCACCCGTGATCAAGCGTAGCCAAAATCACTGGACATGACCGGGACATACAGTGGGCAATCACCGCCGATAGCGAGTTTTCGCTGGTCAGCGCCCGAACCGCAGTCCGGAGCGCTGCGGAGAACCACCCGCGAAGGCCAAAGCGGCCCCGCCGCGGGCAATTCGAACCAGATCTCCCCGCGGATCTAGCGGAGGCCCGTGCCGCGGGCGATCGCCGTCTCGATGAGCGTGGTCAGCAGCGTCGCGTAGTCCACGCCGGTGACCTCCCACATCTTCGGGTAGGCCGACTTCGTCGTGAAGCCGGGCATGGTGTTGACCTCGTTGATGGTCAGCTCGCCGTCGGCGCCGACGAAGAAGTCGACGCGGGCGAGGCCCTGGCAGTCGAGGGCCCGGAAGGCCGCCACGGCCATCGCGCGCAGCTTCTCGGTGAGCGCGTCGTCGAGCTTGGCCGGGATGTCCAGCTCGGCGTCGTCCCCGAGGTACTTGGTTTCGAAGTCGTACCAGGCGTTTTCGTCCTCGGACAGCACCCGGATCTCCGCGGGCAGCGAAGCTTCGACGCGGCCGTCCGGGAACTCGAGGACCCCGCATTCGACCTCGCGCCCGACGACGGCGGCTTCGACCAGGACCTTCGGGTCGGTGGCGCGGGCGAGCTCGATGGCGGCGCCGAGGTCGGCCCAGGACGTCACCCGGCTGATGCCGACCGACGACCCGGCCCGCGACGGCTTGACGAAGACCGGCAGGCCGAGCTTCGCGCGATCCGCGTCGTCCAAAGTGGACTGGCCGCGCTTGAGCGCGGCGAAGGTGCCGACCGGAAGTCCTTCGGCGGCCAGGAGCTTCTTCGCGGTTTCCTTGTCCATGGCGGCGGCGCTGGCGAGCACCCCGGGCCCGACGTACGGGATGCCGGCGAGCTCGAGCAGGCCCTGGATGGTGCCGTCCTCGCCGAAGGCGCCGTGCAGCACCGGGAAGACGACGTCGACCTGGGAGAGAAGTTCGCTCTCCCGCCCGGCTTCCACGGCGACGAGGCCCTGGCTGGACGGATCACCGGCGAGCACCAGGCCCTTGCCGTCGTCGACGGAGGGCAGTTCGCGGCCGCGGATGGCGAGCTGGGCGGAGTCGCCGGTGCCGAGCACCCACCGGCCTTCGCGGGTGATGCCGACCGGGACGGCTTCGAACCGCTCCGGGTCGAGGTTCCCCAGGACACTGCCGGCGGACAGGCAGGAGATGGTGTGCTCGCTGCTGCGCCCGCCGAACACGACCGCCACCCGGATCTTCTCGCTCATGGTGAGCCACCGTACCCGGTGACCTCGGCGAACAGCCGAGGCCGGTGCGCCGGGCGGAGGCTCGCGGGCGGTGAGCGCAACCTGGGTGGCGCCGGTGCGTCGTCACCTACAGGACGGAGTGTCCGCGCAGCAGCGAAACCAACGTCGGCAAGGCCGAAACCAAGGCCTCTCGCGCACAACCCGCGTACCCGATCGCGACCCCGTGCGCGGTGGGCGGACCCGCGAAGTGCCGCGCCAGCCCGTCCAGCCGGATCCCCCGCCGCTCGGCCGAAGCGATCACCGACGTCTCCGCCGAAGCCGACGAAAACGGCACCACCAGGTGCGCCCCCGCGTCGTCGCCCCGCACCGGCACCCCGGCCGCGCCGAGCGCCCCCGCCAGCAGCGTCCGCCGCTCGGCCATCTCGCGGCGCAGTTTGCGCAGGTGACGTCCCAGGTCCCCGTTCCGCGCGAACTCGTACAGCACACGCTGCCCCGCCGGCGAGGGCCGCGTCCCGGTCAGGTCCCGGTAGGCCAGCACCGCCGAGGTGATCGCCTCCGGCGCCACCATCCAGCCCGCGCCCAGCGTCGGCGTGAGGATCTTCGACGTCGTCCCCAGGTGCGCCACCACGTCCGGCGCCAGCGAGGCCAGCATCGGCAGCGGCGCGACGTCGAAGCGCAGCTCGCCGTCGTAGTCGTCCTCGATCACCAGCATGGCCGACGACCGCGCCCGCTCGACCAGCGAAACCCGCCGCGCCGCGCTCAGGCGGCTGCCCATCGGGTACTGGTGCGCCGGCGAGCAGTACACCGCCCTGGCGTCGGCGGGAATCGCCTCCGGCCGCAGCCCCTCGAGGTCCACCGGGACGCCCACCACCCGCATGCCGGCCCGCCGGAACGCCTGCACCGCCCGCTGGTAGCCGGGCTCCTCGACGGCGACGACGTCCCCGCGCTCCAGCACCGCGGCGGCCAGCTCCACCACCGCGGCCGTCGTCCCGCCGGTGGCCAGCACCGACCCCGCCGCCAGCCCGCGGTGGCGCAGCAGGTGCTCCGACACGGCCGCGCGGTACTCGGGCAGCCCGGCGCGGTGGGCGCGGATCAGCGGGTCCGGGTCGGCCGCCGCCCGCCAGGCGCGGCGCCAGGCCGCGCGGTCCAGGCCGTCCGCCCACGGCGTGCCCGGGCCCAGGTCCAGCAGCGACGACGTCTCGGCTTCCGGCGTCGGGACGGCGGGCGCGGGGACTTCCGAGGCCGAGAACGACGGCGGTGTCGTCACGTAGGTGCCGGAGCCGTGCCGCCCGGCGATCCAGCCTTCGGCGTGCAGCTGCTCGTACGCCGCCGACGTCACCGTGCGGCTGACGCCGAGGCGCCCCGCCAGCGCCCGCGTGGACGGCAGCCGGTCGCCGCCGCGCAGGTGGCCGGAAGCGGCCGCTTCGCGCAACGCGTCGGCGAGCTGGACGGCCAGGGGCGTCGCGGCGTCCCGGTCCAGGCTGACCGGGAGGGCGGTGTCGGCGTGGGTCACGGGACCTCCTCAAGTGGACTTCCCAAGTGTACGAGAAGTGGACGTTTTCCGATGCCACTGTGGCGAGGGACGCTGAAGACATGCTGTCCACCACGCCCCGCACCACGCTCGGCCGCAAGAAGCACCGGGCCGTGACCGACCGCTCCGCCCTGCACGCCGTCCTGGACGAGGGCCTGATCTGCCACCTCGGGATCGTCCGCGATGGGGTGCCGCTGGTCCTCCCGACCGGCTACGGCCGCGACGGCGACACGCTCTACCTGCACGGCTCGACCGGCGCGACCAGCCTCCGCGCCGCGGCGGACGAGCTCGACGTCTGCGTCACCGTCACCCTGCTCGACGGCATCGTCTACTCGCGCTCGGTCAACAACCACTCGATGAACTACCGCAGCGCGGTGATCTTCGGCAAGGCGGCGCCGGTGCTCGACGCCGAGGCGAAGATGCGCGGCCTCCAGGTGCTCACCGACCACCTCGCGCCGGGCTCGTGGGACCACGCGCGCGAGGTCAACGCGAAGGAGTTCGCGGCGGTGTCGGTGCTCGCGCTCGACCTCGCCGAGGCGTCGGTGAAGATGCGCGCCGAGGGCCCCGACGACGAGCCGGAGGACCTCGAAGCCGACCGAGCCTGGGCGGGTGTGCTCCCGGTCCGGACGGTCTTCGGCGTGCCGGAGCCCTCCGAAGACCTCTCCCCCGGCTGGTCGGTGCCGGCGCACGTCACCGGGCGAGCGGCAACCTGACCGTGAACGTCGTCCGGCCCGGTTCCGAGGCCACCGTGACCGTGCCGCCGTGGGCGGTCACCAGGGACTGGACCACCGACAACCCCAGCCCCGTGCCGCCGTTGCCGCGGGTGCGCGAATCGTCGACGCGGAAGAACCGGTCGAAGATCCGCTCCTGGTCGGCCACGGCGATCCCCGGCCCCGCGTCACCGACCTCGACGACCGCCTCCCCGCCCGAGGCCGTCACCGAGACGTGCACCGCGGTGCCCGGCGGGGTGTGCACGGCCGCGTTGGCCAGCAGGTTGTCCAGCACCTGACGCAGCCGCAGCGGATCCACGGAAACGAGCGCCGGCGCGAGCGACGTCGTCAGCGGGTGGTCGGGGCGGCCGGCGGTGAACGCGTCCGCCGCGTCCCCGGCCAGCTCCGCGAGGTCGACGCGCTCCGGGCGCAACGGCGTCTCGGCGGCCCGCGCGTCGAGCCGGGCCAGCAGCAGGAGGTCGTCGACCAGCACGCTCATCCGGGCCGTCTCCGAGCGGATCTTCGCCAGGTGCGCCTCCCGCTCGGCGGGCTCGTTCGCCGCCGCGTAGCGGAAGAGGTCGGCGTACCCGCGGATCGACGTCAACGGCGTCCGCAGCTCGTGGGAGGCGTCGGCGACGAACCGGCGCAGCCGCTCGTTCGCCTCCGTCTTCGCCGCCAGTGACGTGTCGATGTGCGCCAGCATCACGTTGAACGCCGTCCGCAGCTCCTCGACCTCGGCGCCGCCGCCGGCGCCCGCCGCGCGCACCGGCAGGGCGGGGTTCGCGGTGAGGTCGTGGGAGGCGATGTCGTGCGCGGTGCCCGCCATGTCGGCCAGCGGGCGCAGGCCGCGGCGCAGCACCAGCCGCCCGACGACCAGCAGCACGGCCAGCGCGAACGCGAACGCGACCACCTCGACCCAGATCAGCTGCCGGACCGTCCCGTCGAGGTCCTTCTGCGGCGCGGCGGACAGCAGCACCGAGCCGTTGTCCACCGGGCAGGCCCGCACCCGGTACGGGCCGTCGTCGCGGAGGTAGATGTTGCGCGTGACGTCGCCACCGACCGCCTCGGCGGCGATCCGCGCCAGCTGCTTGGCGTCCCCGGGCAGCTGACTGCCCGGGGACGGCGTCGCGACGCCGTCGCGCACTTTGTACAGCGCCGAGTACCAGGAGTAGACGGACTGCGGCGAGCCGTGCGTCTCCCGCAGCTGGGGCAGCTGCTGGTTCTGGCTCTTGGTCAGCTGCTCGTCGAGCCGCCGGTCGAGGTAGCCGTGCATGATCCCGACCATCGTCACGCCGACCACCGCGAACACGACGAGGGCGAGCGCGCCGAGGCCCAGCGTGATGCGGGTGCCCAGCCGCGTGCGCTGCCAGGCCCCGTACCACCGGCGGAAGAAGCGCTTCACCGGTGGACCTGGCGCACGACGTAGCCGACGCCGCGCACGGTCTGGATCAGCGGTTCGCCGGCGTCGGCGTCGATCTTGCGCCGCAGGTGGGAGATGACCAGTTCGACCACATTGGACCGGCCGCCGAAGTCGTACTCCCAGACGTGGTCGAGGATCTGCGCCTTGGTCAGCACCGACGGCGACCGGCGCATCAGATAGCGCAGCAGCTCGTACTCGGTCGGGGTCAGCTCGGCCGGCCGCTCGCCGCGGCGGACCTCGCGGGTGTCCTCGTCCAGCGTCAGGTCCCCGACCCGCAGCACCGCGCCCCGCGCCTCGGCCTGGTGCGCGACGCCGGTGCTGCGCCGCAGCACCGCGCGCAGCCGGGCCATCAGCTCCTCGACCGAAAACGGTTTCACGAGGTAGTCGTCGCCCCCGCGGGTGAGCCCGGCGATCCGGTCGGCCGTCGCGTCCTTGGCCGTGAGGAAGACCACGGGCACCGCGTTGCCGTTCTCGCGCAGGCGGTCGAGCACGGTGAACCCGTCCAGGTCGGGCAGCATCAGGTCGAGCACGACGATGTCCGGCCCGAACGCCGCCGCCTCGCTGAGCGCGGCCTTGCCGGACCCGGCCGTGACCGCCTGCCAGCCCTCGTACCGGGCGACGGTGGCGACGAGGTCGGCGATGTGCGGCTCGTCGTCGACGACGAGCAGGCGCACGGGTTCGGAAGGCTGCACCACCCCATCTTCTCCCGGCGCGCCGGGAGACGGCGACCGGTGGCGCGGGCCGACAGGAATCCGACAGCCCGCACCCAGACTCGCCACAGATTCCGCGGTGAGGCTGATCTTCGTGAACCGAACCGAAGGGGAATCCGTGTGACCAGCATGACGCAGACCGCCGAGGCCACGCGCCCGGCGATCCGCCCCCGGATCGCCGCGAAATCCGGCCTCTTCACCTTCCTGGGCGCCAATGTCGCCGTCGTGACCGCGCTGTTCGCGCAGGCCGGCGTGTCGCAGAACGTGCTGATCACCATCGGCCGCCTCGCCGGCATGTACGGCGCGCTCGCCATCGCGTTCCAGCTGCTGCTCGTGGCCCGGCTGCCCTGGCTGGACCGGCGCATCGGGATGGACCGGCTGACCTCGTGGCACCGCTGGACCGGCTTCACGATCCTCTGGACGCTGCTGGCGCACCTGGTGTTCATCGTGTTCGGCTACGCGGAGGTGTCGAACAAGGGCGCCGTCGACGAACTGGTCGAGATGGCCGACACACTCGACGGCATCCTCCGGGCGCTGGTCGCGTTCGCCGTCATCCTCATCGTGGGCGCGGCTTCGGCGAAGTTCGCGCGCAAGCGGCTGGCGTACGAGACGTGGCACTTCATCCACCTCTACACCTACGCCGCGATCGTGCTGGCGTTCACGCACCAGATCGCGCTCGGCACGTCGTTCGCGAGCGCGCCGACGGCGAAGGCCTACTGGTGGACGATGTGGCTGAGCGCCGGCGCGGCCGTGCTCGCCGGGCGCGTCGTGCTGCCGCTGTGGCGGAACCTGCGCCACCAGCTGCGCGTCACCGCGGTGGTTTCCGAAGCCCCCGACGTCGTTTCGGTGTACATGTCCGGCAAGCACCTCGACAAGATGCCCGCCCGCGCGGGCCAGTTCTTCCTCTGGCGGTTCCTCACGAAGGACCGCTGGTGGCAGGCCAACCCCTTCTCGCTGTCCGCCGCGCCCGACGGCCGCAGCCTGCGCCTGACCGCGAAGGCGCTCGGCGACTCGAGTGCGTCGCTGCGCAACCTGCGCGTCGGGACACGCGTGTTCGCCGAAGGCCCGTACGGCGCGTTCACCACGATCCACCAGCAGCGGCCCGACGCCCTGCTCGTCGCGGGTGGCGTGGGCATCACGCCGATCCGCGCGCTGCTGGAGGACATCGACGGCCACGTCGTCGTGCTGTACCGGGTGCGCACCCAGGCCGACGCCGTGTTGCTGCCGGAGCTGAACGGGCTCGCCAAGGCCCGCGGCGCCGTCGTGAGTGTCCTCACCGGACCGGACCAGGCGGTCGGGCCGCGCGGCGCGATGCTCGGCCCGGCGAACCTGCACATGATGGTGCCGGACGTGCACGAGCGCGACGTGTTCGTCTGCGGCCCGCCGGGGATGACGTCGGCGGTGCTGCGCAGCCTGCGCGAGCTGCGCGTCCCCAAGACCCAGGTCCACGCCGAACGCTTCAGCCTCGCGGCCTAAAGGGGATCTTGACGTGAAGAAGACCATTTTCGTCGTCGCGCTGTCGATCGCCGGGTTCATCGCGGTCTGGCGGTTCGAGCCCGGGCCGGTGCACAACACCGCTGTCGCGGCGCAGGCGCCGCCGAGCGTCGCCGCCCCGTCGACCGCGCCGGCGCCGCCGTCGGCTTCGTCCACTCCGGACAGTGCGAACGCGACGGTGACCACGCAGGGCACGCCGGAGTCGAGCAGCTACGGCGTCGTGCAGGTCCAGGTGACGTTCACCGGCTCTCGGATGGTCGCGGTCACGCTGCTGCAGGCGCCCGACGACGGGCGCGCGCTGACGGCTTTGCCGCGGCTGCAAGAAGAAGCGATCAAAGCGCAGAGTGCCGACATCGACACGGTGACCGGCGCGACCGAGACGAGCGAGTCGTACAAGACGTCGTTGCAGGCGGCCATCGACGCGCGGGGCAGCAGATGACCACCCGCGTCGAACAGGTGATGGGCCTGCCGATCTCCCTCGACCTCCGGGACGAAGGGGATTTCGCCGAGATCGTCGACGAAGTCTTCGTGTGGTTCCGGGACGTCGACGCGAAGTTCAGTCCCTTCAAGGAGGACAGCGAAGTCAGCCGCTACGACCGCGGTGAGCTGACAGCGGAACGGCTGAGCGACGACCTCATCGAGGTGCTGGAGCTCTGCGCGTACTACGAGCAGCTTTCCGGCGGCGCGTTCCGCGCGCGGCTGCCCGGGCGCGGCCTCGACCCGTGCGCGGTGGTGAAGGGCTGGGCGGTGCAGCGCGCCGCCGACATGCTCAAGGCCGAGGGCGCGACGACGTTCTGCCTCAACGCGGGCGGCGACGTCGTCACGGCCGGCGAGCCGGAGCCGGGCCGGCCGTGGCGGGTCGGCGTGCGCCACCCAGAGCAGCCCCTAGCGGTGTGCGCGGTGCTGGAGTCGCGCAACGGCGCCATCGCGACGTCGGCGGCCTACGAGCGCGGCTCGCACATCTTCGACGGCCGCTCCGGCACCCCGGCGACCGGGCTGATGAGCGTCACCGTCGTGGCCGGCGACCTGGTCACGGCGGACGCGCTGGCGACGGCGGCGTTCGCGATGGGCGCCGAAGGCATCACGTGGGCGGCCGACCGGCCGGACTGCGAGATCCTCATCGTCGACGACAGCCGCCGCGTGCACCGGACGGCCGGGCTCGCCCTCGCTTCGTAAATCGGTTCGCCCTCGCGCGGCGGCTCGGCCAGACTCGGGCGCAGCCGTCTGCCGAGGAGTGCCATGCCTTCGTCCGTCCTGCACGTGTCCGTCGACTGCGCCGACCCGTACGCGCTCTGCCAGTGGTGGAGCCAGGTCACCGGGAAGCCGGTCCCCGACGAGGACCAGCCGGGCGACGACGAGTGCGGCATCGAGCTGGCCGGCGGCATCGACCTGCTGTTCCTCCGCGTGCCGGAGCCCAAGACGGTCAAGAACCGGCTGCACGTGTGCCTCCAGCCCGACGTCCCGCGCGACGAAGAGGTCAAGCGGCTCATGGACCTGGGCGCGACGATGGTGAACGACCTCCGCAAGCCGGACGGCAAGGGCTGGGCCGTGCTCGCCGACCCCGAGGGCAACGAGTTCTGCGTCCTGCGCAGCAAGGCCGAGCGGGCGGCGAACCCGTGACCGACTCCTTCGCGATCAACAAGGCCAACTGGGACGAGCGGGCGCCACTGCACGCGGCGTCGCCGGACTACAACTTCGCCGGCTTCATCGCGGATCCGGCGTACCTCAGCGGGGTGGTGACGTTCGACCGGCCGCGCCTGGGCGACCTCACCGGGCTGCGCGCGGTGCACCTGCAGTGCCACATCGGCACGGACACGGTGTCGCTGGCGCGACTCGGCGCTTCGGTGACCGGCCTGGACTTTTCGGGGGCGTCGCTCGCGGAGGCACGGCGGCTCGCGGCCGCGGCGGGCGCGTCGATCGACTTCCACGAAGCGAACGTCTACGACGCTGTCGAGGTGCTGGGCGCCGGGCGGTTCGACCTGGTCTACACCGGGATCGGCGCGTTGTGCTGGCTGCCGTCGGTCGATCGCTGGGCGTCGGTCGTCGCCGGGCTGCTGCGCCCGGGTGGGCGGCTGTTCATCCGCGAGTGCCACCCGATGCTGGGGACGCTCGACGAGACGGTCGAGCCGGCGGCACCGCGCTACCCGTACTTCGAGCACGCCGAGCCGATGGTGTTCGACGAGCCGGGCACCTACGTCGAGGTCGACCGCGAGCTCACCCACACGGTCAACCACGAGTGGGCGCACTCGCTCGGCGAGATCATCACCGCGCTGCTGGACCACGGCCTGGCGCTGACGGCGTTCACCGAGCACGACAGCGTCCCGTGGAACGCACTGCCCGGCCAGATGACGCACGACGAGGCCACGGACGAGTGGCGGATGACGGACACGCCGTCGCGCGTGGCGGCGAGCTACACGCTCCAGGCGGTCAAGGCGAGTGCCTAGGGTGGTGCCATGCCCCTGATCGCGGTCGCCACGCTCGGCGGCACCATCTCGATGGCCCCGGTCCCCGGCGAGGGCGGGGCCGTCCCCCGGCTCGGCGCGGCCGACCTGATCGGCGGGCTCGGCGACCTGCCGTTCGACGTCCTGGCCGAGACCCTGGCCGGCATCGGCAGCGCGTCGCTGGACTTCGCGACGCTGCTGCGCTGCCGCGACTGGGGCCTGGCGCAGGACGCCGACGGGTTCGTGGTCGTGCAGGGCACGGACACCCTGGAGGAGACGGCGTACTTCCTCGAGCTGGTCTGGCCGGCCGAGATCCCGCTGGTGGTCACCGGCGCGATGCGCAACGCGGGGCTGCTCAGCGCGGACGGCCCGGCGAACCTGCGGGGCGCGCTGACCGTCGCGGCCGACCCGCGCAGCCGCGGGCGCGGCGTGCTGGTGACGCTGAACGACGACGTCCACGCGGCGCGCTGGGTGCGGAAGGCGCATTCGAGCCACCTGGAAGCGTTTTCGTCGGCGCCGGCGGGCCCGCTCGGCATGGTCGTCGAGCACGCCGTGCACTACTTCCACCCTTCGCCGCCGAGGCTGCCTTCCCTGGCCGGGACCGACTTTTCCGGTCTGGTCCCGGTGGTGGAGGCGGGCCTCGACGACTCGGGCGCGGTGCTGTCGCACGTGGCTTCGCAGCCGGAAGTGCGCGGGATCGTGCTGGCGGCGACGGGCGTGGGGCACGTGTCCGCCGCGACGGCGGACGTGGTGGCGCGGCTGGTGCCTTCGCTGCCGGTGGTCGTCGCTTCGCGGACGGGCGCCGGGCCGACGTTGCGTTCGACCTACGGCTTCCACGGTTCGGAGTCGAGCCTGATCACGATGGGCGCGACGATGGCGGGCTGGCTGGACGCGCGGAAGTCGCGGATCCTCCTGCACACGCTGCTGGCCTCCGGCGCGGACCGGGCGGCGATCGAGCGGGAGTTCCGGGCGCGCGGCGATCTGGACTAGACCCGGCCCCGAGCGCCCCAATGTGGCCTTCGGTGCGTCAGACGCACCCAAGGCGGCCTTCGGTGCGTGTGACGCAACCAAGGCCACATTGAGGTTTTCTCAATAGGGCTGGTGGGTGTGCGTGTTGGCTTGAGATGAGGCGTGGGGCCGCTGGTAGGACTGAGTTTGCGAAGACCAAGTCCGAGAGTCCAGAGGCCCCACGTGATTTCTTATAGT
>NZ_JAMXQV010000009.1 GCF_024703995.1 Amycolatopsis iheyensis
TGCCGATCTTGGTGATCTTGCCGTGGGCGATGAGGAACACCTGGTCGGCTTGGGAGCCGAATTCGACCAGGACGTCGCCGGGGGCGTAGTCGTGCCGGGCGAAGCGTCCGGCCAGTTCGGTGAGGACTTCTTCGTCGGGGTAGCCGCGTAGTGGGGCGAGTTCGCCGAGTTCGGGTGGGATGACCCGGACGTCGGCGCCGGTGGTGGTGAAGGTGACCCGTCCGTCGCCCACGGCGTAGGATGGTGAAGGTGACCCGTCCGTCGCCCACGGCGTAGGAGAGGCGGCGGTTGACGCGGTAGGCGCCGCCGGAGACTTCCACCCAGGGCAGCAGCTTCAGCAGCCACCGGGAGGAGATGCCCTGCATCTGTGGAACCGACTTGGTCGTCGTGGCCAGCGTCCGGGCCGCGGCCCGCCCCAAGCTCAACGGCGCCTGCTCGGTGTCCACCGGATCGGTGACAGTCACAACGAGAACCACCCAATCGTTCGTCGGTCAGGAGTAACGGGGGTTGGTGGCGTGCCAGGTGAAGCCGCCGCCCATCCAGGAACGGACGCCCACGAGGAACCGTTGCAGCTCCGGGGACGGCACCGCCGCCAGCTCCCGATGGCCGTCTTCGAACTCGTGGACGATCTTGTTGTGCAGCTCGACGGTCGCTTCGACCGCCTCCTCGACCGGGCAGTCCCGGTCCGCCGCGATCTGCAGGACCATGTTGCAGACCGGTTTCTCGTCGGCGGCGTCCTTGGCCACCGAATGGAGATCGTTGACCAGCACCGACGCCGTGCCGGCCCGCATCATCGCCTCCCGCACCCGCGGGTCGTAGTAGAACGGCGCGGCCAGCTCGTAGCCGCCGACGGCGTCGATGAGCGTCATCGACGTGTAGAAGCTGTCGTGCTGGCGGGCCGCCAGGTACTCCCACGCCGGCGGGTAGCGGCCCGTGTGGCGCCACGCCGCGTACGCGTCCCAGCTGACGAACATCGCGAACGTCGAGTAGCAGACCCGCTGGACGAGCACCGGTGACCCGTGCCGGCCCAGGTGCTCGGTCGCCGAACCGAGCCCGACCAGGATCGGGTCCGCTCGCAGTGCTTCTTCGAGTGGCGCGGTGAATTCGCCGGCGGGGGCGACCGGGTCCATGGCCGCCATGACGAGCGCCAGGCGCGGCGGCAGCTCGGTGGGCGCCGCGCCGAGCGTGCTGTCGTCGGCGTAGTAGTCGTCGGCCGCCCACCACGTCGCGTTCAGCTGCGCCGCCACGAGCAACCGGTCCGGGTCGTCGCAGTCGGGGTGGGCGAGCATCACCAGCCGGCCGAACCCGGCGTGCGCGATCTGCTCGAGGCCCTCGCCGGTGAACCCGCAGTCGGCGGCCCACGAGACCAGCCGCCGGTCGACCTCCTCGGCGAGGGCGTCGTCAACGCGGCCCACCACCGGGCAGTACAGCGGCGACGCGCTACCGTCACCCCACGGCAGGTAGGCGTAGGCCGGGTCCTGCCCGGGCGCGGGCGCGAACTGCGTCGCGATCCGCGCCGCGGACGTGCCGAGGCCGAACGGCCCGGCCAGCAGGCCCGCCGCCCCGCCTGTGGTCCACTGTGGACACACGGTCATCGCGCTCTCCCTCGGCACCCCCGCCCGCTCAGACGCGGTCGGCGGCGATGAGCAGGTAGTGGAAGCTGCCTTCGCGGTAGGCGGTCAGGAACGGCCCTTCGATCCCGGTGGCCACCGAGGACTGCTCCCGCAGCTCCCAGTAGGGGATCGTCGCCGCGGTCAGGTCGACGACGTTGATCGGCACGAAACCGTTGGCGGCCAACGCCTTGAAGTAGTCACCGCGGGCGTGGATGTTGCAGATGTAGTGCTGGTCGATCTGGCTCACCGCGCGCGAGCGGCCACCCGTCACGTCGTTGTAGCACCCGGTGATGGTGACGTACCGCCCGCCGGGCTTGAGCTGGCGCGCGTGCTCGGCGAACAGGTCGTTCAGGTCGACGTACATCGTGCTCTCGTTGTTCCAGATGCCTTGGAACGCGCCGGATTCGAAGCCGGTGTCGAGCATGTTCTTCAGGTGGTAGCGCACCGAACCGTCGATGCCGCGCTTGCGCACGTGGTCGTTCGCGAAGCCGACCTGCTGCTCGGAGATCGAGATGCCGTCGACCTGGCAGCCGAAGCGCAGGTGCGCCATCACGCTGCTGCCGCCGCGGCCGCAGCCGGCGTCCAGCAGGCGGTCGGTCGGCGCGATCGGGCCCAGGTGGTCGAGGAGGACCTCGGCCTGGGCGGTCTCGAGCCGGTGCATCTCGGCGATGATCGCCTCGTCGCGGGTGGCTTCCGGTGTCTGGAGGACGGCGGGGTCGTAGTCGCCGAGGCCGTAGTGGTGGTGGTAGAGACCGTCGACGTCGCCCAGCCGGAGGTTCACCGGATCCTTCTCCGCGTTCCAGTAGTCGGCGACCGACTGCTGGTACGCGGTGCGGGCCACGGGCTGGTCGAGAGCGGTCATCGAGAAACTCCTCGTTCGGTTTTCGTTGGTGAACAAGGAAACTGACGGCCGTGTGCCGTCGTCCCCTCCCTCTCGAAGTTAGTGCCGGGAGTTTCGAAGGGACAAGGAGCTTCACTCGCACTGCGCGGTCGTTGCCCGAGTGGCCCAGTGGCGACCCCGCGCGGTGTGGCCCCGGGCGGACCGGAGGGTCCCCGTTAGAGACCGGGGGTGACTCGACCGGATGACGATCTGCCACCCTCGGTCGTCGCCGGTGCTCAGGGGAGTGGCGCGGCGCTTTCGGGCAGACCGGCCAGCAGGTCGCCGTGCTCGGCGACGCGCTCGAGGACGTCTTCCGCGGTGAAGGTCAGGTGCAGCACGTGCCGGCAGGCCCGGACCTCGGCCCAGGTCACCGGCGTCGAAACCGCCGGGTGGTCGCGGCCGCGCAGGGAATACGGCGCCACCGTCGTCTTGGCCGGGTTGTTCTGGCTCCAGTCGATGAACACCCGCCCGGTGCGCTGGGCCTTCGCCATCACCGCCGTCACGGTGTCCGGTGTTTCGCGGGCGAGCCGCCGCGCGAGGTCCTTCGCGTAGGCCGACGGCGCCGCCGGGTCGTCGGTCTCGATGCCACAGTACAGCTGCATGCCCTTCGAGCCCGACGTCTTCGCGAACGGGGTGAGCCCGTCGGCGACGAGCACGTCGTGCAGGCGTTCCGCGACGCGCGCGCAGTCGACGACCGTCGTGCCCGGGCCGGGGTCGAGGTCGAACACGAGGCGGTCCGGCGCGCGCCGGGTGGCGTCCGGCGTGACCGTCCACTGTGGAACATGCAGCTCCAGCGCCGCCATGTTCGCCGCCCACACCAGGTCCGGGAGCTCGTCGAGCAGCGGGTAGTCGATCGTGTCGCCGCTGCCGCGGGAGCCCGTGCTCGGCAACCGGACCGTGTGCAGCCACGCCGGGGCGCCGTTCGGGACGTTCTTCTCGAACCACTTCTCGCCGTCGACGCCGTTGGGGTAGCGGATGAACGTGACCGGCCGGCCGGCGAGGTGCGGCAGCAGGAACGCCGCGACGCGCGAGTAGTAGTTGATCACCTCGCCCTTGGTGAACCCGTCGGCCGGGTACAGCACCTTGTCCAAATTGGACAGCGTGAGCTGCCGGTTGCCCGCCTGCACGGTGATCCGCTGCCCGGCGGGCTCGGTGGGAGCGGGCGGCGGAGGCAGCTCCGGGAGCGGAGTCGCGCGCGGGGCGAGGACGTCGCCGGGTTCCTTGTCGGCCCGCAAGCCCCGCCACGCCGTGTGGCGGACGCGGCCGGCGCGGGTGAACTGGCGGTAGACGATCTCGCCGACCAGCCGCGGTTCGACCCACCGGGCACGCACGGTGTCCTCTCGCGGCGGCGCCACGGCGAACGGGTGAGTCCGGCGTTCGAGCGGCTCGAGCCGCGCCTGCAGCTCGGCGCGGGTGGCCTGGCTGAACCCGGTGCCGACGTCGCCGATGTAGACGAGGTCGCCGGTGCCGGGGTCGTGCGCGCCGAGCAGCAGCCCGCCGAGGGTGCCGGTGAAGCTGCGCTGGCCGGGCCGCCAGCCGCAGACGATGACCTCCTGCGTCCGGATCAGCGGGTGCTTGAGCCAGGAGTCCGGCCGCTGGCCGGGTGAATAACCCGAGTTGCGCAGCTTCGCGACGACACCTTCGTAGCCGGCGGACGCGGCGTGGGCGAGGAAGTCCGCGGGCGTGCGGCGGTCGGCGGCGAGCTCGGCGAAGGTCACCGCGCGGACCACCGAGACGCGGTACGGGTCGGGCATCGGCAGTCCGGCCAGCAGGCCGCGGCGCACGTCGTAGGGCTCCTTGAGCAGGTCGCGGTCGCCGAGCCGGAGAAGGTCGAAGGCGAGGAACCGGACCGGGACGTCGTCGAACGCCAGGCCTTTCGGCGCACTCTGGTGGCGGACCCATCGCCCCCGGCGTTCCTGCATGAGCTCGAAGTCGATCCGGCCGTCTTCGCCGTAGGTGACGACTTCGCCGTCGAGGTGGGCGGCCTGCCCGTCGAGCCCGGGGGCGAGCACCCCGGCGAGCTCGGCGAACTCGGCGGTGAAGTCGATGTTGTTGCGGCTGGTGAGCACGGTGGTGCCGTCGGGGGCGATCCGCATCGCCGCGCGGTAGCCGTCCAGCTTGTACTCGTAGGCCCACTCCGGCCCGCTGCGCAGGCGGCCGCCGTCGGCCTTGGCCAGCATCGGGTCCACCCACGCCGGGACGCGGGACGCGTCGTGAGCAGCCATGCCGAACTCTAACCCGTTCGGCCTAGCTCCGCCGGGTTTGCGCAGGTTGGAACGCCTGCTTCCACTCGTCGGTGAGCCGCTCGCCGGGCGCGGCCGCCCAGCACGCCGCGAGCAGGTCGTAGCCGAGGTGGACCAGCGCGGCGTGCGCGGGCCAGTGCCGCCGCGTCCAGGCGAGGTCGTTGTGCGCGGAGTCGACGGCAGCGCGGGTGGCGCCCTCGAGCTCGAACTGGAGGTCGCGGCGGGCGGGCATGGCCGGCGCGTTCGCGAGCAGCGTCAGGGCGGCGGCCCGGACGCGGGACTCGGTCCAGCGGAACGTCGTGCGGTGCGCGTTCGGCGCGACGAGGTACTGCGACAGCACCGCGAGCGCGACACCGAGGGCCGTCTCGACGAACCGGTCGCGGATGACCGGTGTGCTCGCCGTGGCGCCGCCGGCGAGGAGCGCGACGGGCGTGATGAACACGACGGCGACCGCGTAGTTGCGCGGGACGAACAGCTCGATGCAGAACTGCAGCACGGCGATGGTGGCGATGAGCGCGAGCCCGGTGGGCGCGAGCTGGATGAGGAGGGCGAACAGGCCGAGGCCGGCCGCGGTGCCGGCGAACCGCTGCAGGCCGCGGACGTTCGCGCGGACCCGGTCGGTGCCCTGCTGCAGGACGACGAGCGTGCTGAGGACCGCCCAGTGCGGACGCGTCAGGCCGAGTGACGCGCTGAGTGCCCCGGCGGCCGCGCAGGTGCCGCCGACGCGCAGGGCCGTCAGCATGGCGTGCGAGCGCAGGGTCGCCGAGCGGCGCAGCCGGTAGCCGACCGCCGGGCGGGGGAGCGGAAGGGGTGTCTCGTCGTCGGCGCCGCTCGCGTCGGCGAAGCGCCGGTGGGCGGCGATGAGCGTGGCCGCGAGTTCGGGCCGGTCGCCGGCGTCGTGGACCGCGCCCCAGGCGGCGGAGATGGCGGAGCCGGCGGCGTGCCGGGCTTCGGCGCCGGCGTGGCCGGCGCGGAGGAAGGCGTCGACGGCGCGAACGGCCCGCTCGACGGCGACGCGTTCCGGCTTGCGGCGGTCGGCGACGAACCCGGCCATGGACACCAGCGCCGAGGAGAGGCCGCCGAGGGCGGTGCAGAGCAGGAGGGGGAGCGGGTGGGCGCCGGCCTCGGTGGCGACCATCGCGCCGCCGCAGACGAGGGCGAAGAAGAGGGCGCCGGGCGGCCCGAGCCGCAGCGCGTCGACGACGAAGACGGCGAGTACGGCGACGACGGTCACCACGACGACGACATTGCCACCCAAGCTCCCGGCGGCGGCGCCGAGCCCGGCGGAGAGCAGGAGAAGCGCGGCGGCGGTGAGGACGACCCAGGCACGCACGCGGTAGGGGCGGCCTTCGCCGTAGAGGACGGCGAAGGCGCCGAAGGTGACGAAGAGGGCGACGTCGGCGTGTCCGGCGAGGACGACTCCGCCCCCGGCGAGGGCAACGGCCCCGGCGGCCCGAAGCCCGGCACTCCACCGCCGCCCGGCGGCGGGCAGCGCGAAGAGGACGGACCGCGGCCGGATGACACGGGGGAGCGGGTCGTCGGGCGGCACACCCCATTCCAACACGGCGTGGGGCCTGGGTGAGGGGGCGGCTCGGGGTGGCGGCCGGGCGGCGCGGGGGGAGTGCCGGGTGGTGGGGAGCGCCGGGTCGTGGTGGGGCGGCGTGCTTGGCGGCGGGGAGCGCCGGGCGGTGGGGTGGCCGGGCTGGTGGCGGCGGGGAGCGCCGGGTGGTGGGGTGGCCGGGCTGGTGGCGGTGGCGAGCGTCGAGGGGTGGGGCGGCCGGGTTGGTGGCGGTGGGGAGCGCGGGTTTTGGTGGGGCGGCGTGCTTGGCGGCGGCGGGGAGCGCCGGGTGGTGGGGTGGCCGGGCTGGTGGCGGTGGCGAGCGTCGAGGGGTGGGGCGGCCGGGTTGGTGGCGGTGAGGAGCGCGGTTGTGGTGGGGCAGCCGGCTTGGCGGCGGCGGAGAGCGCCGGGCGGTGGGGCGGCGGGCTCGGCGGCGGCGAGCGCGGGTCGTGGTGAGGCGACCGGGTTGGCGCCGGTGAGGCCTCGTGCGTTGGTGACTTCGGGCGCGGCTCGCTCGCGTGAGGTGGATCCCGCGGCGACTTCAGCCGCCGGTTGCCAGAGGGCCATCGCCGCGAGCCTCGGTCAAGCCGGGAGCAAGTCCTCCACCGCGCGCCGCAAGGTCTCCCGCACCGTCTCCGCGTCGTCCAGCTCGCCGCCGTGCAACGCGCCGTCGCGCAGGAGGACCAAGACCCGTGCCGCGTGGTCCGGGTCCGCGTGCCCCGCCGCGGCCGCGTCCTCGCGCAGGACCTCGAAGAACCACTTCCGGTGGTCCTCGATCACCGCGCGGACCTTGTCCTCCGGATCCGGGTACTCCGCCGCCGCGTTCAGGAACTGGCAGCCGCGGAAGTCCTCGCCGCACGTTGCGTCGCCCACCACCGACAACGCCGCCGCCAGTGCCTCGCGTGGGGGCCTGCCCGCGCGGGCCGCGTTCACCGCCTCCCGGATCTGTGCGCTCGCCGTCCTCAGGTAGGCCGCCACCAGGTCGTCCTTCGTCGGGTAGTGGCGGTAGAACGTCGCCCGCGTCACCGACGCCTCCGAGACCAGGCGCTCGACCCCCACCGCGTGGATGCCCTCCGCGTAGAACAGCCGGGACGCCGTCGCCAGCAGCCGGTCCTTGGGGTGCACCGAAGCAGACGTCATCGGTCCAGTATAGAGAAAGACTGGTCGTTCTGCCAGATCGGCTTCGTCACATTGCCACCGCCGTCGAAACCGGCCAGAGTATGGAGACAGAAAGACCAGTCGTTCTCTCTGAGGAGCCAGCCATGAGCAAGCCCACCATCGTCCTGGTCCACGGCGCGTTCGCCGACTCGTCGAGCTGGACCGGTGTCATCGAGCAGCTGCGGGAGCAGGGCTATCCGGTCGTCGCGGTCGCCAACCCGCTGCGGGGCCTCGAGTCCGACGCGGCCTACGTCGCCGACGTCGTCAACGGTGTCGACGGCCCGGTCGTCCTCGCCGGTCACTCCTACGGCGGCGCCCTGATCACCCGCGCCGCCACCGGGACCCCGAACGTCCGCGCCCTCGTCTACATCGCCGCCTTCCAGCCGAACACCGGCGAGAGCGTCTTCGAGCTGTCCGCGGGCGCCAAGCTCGGCCCGGAGACCACGAACGTCCTGGTCCACGACGGCCAGCCGGAGCTGTCGATCAAGCCGGCGGACTTCGCCGAGGTCTTCGCCGCCGACCTGCCCGCCGACACCGCCGCGACCCTCGCCGTCACCCAGCGCCCGGTCGCCCAGCAGGCCCTCGCCGCGCCCTTCGAGGGCACCCCGGCCTGGTCGAAGCTCCCGAGCTGGACGCTGATCGCCAACCAGGACAACGCGATCCCCGCCACGGCTCAGGAGTCCATGGCCGAGCGCGCGAAGTCGACCGTCCGGCGGATCGACGCTTCGCACGCCGTCGCGGTGTCGCAGCCGGCCGTGGTCGCCGAGGTCATCGCCGCCGCGGCCGCCGGCACCGAGTGATCAGCGGGTGAACCTGCGGATGCGGTAGCGCAAGCCGGTCGTCGAGGACAGCCAGCCCCCGTCCTCGGCGACCCGCCAGCGCGGGTCCGGGGCCGGCGCGAACGTGTCGCCGTCGACCTTCGTCTCGACCTCGGTCACCGACAACGTCGTGGCGTAGGCCAGCGCCGCCCGGTAGATCTCGCCGCCGCCGATCACCCACGTCTCGGGTGACCCGGCGGTGAGCTCCAGCGCCTCGGCGACCGACCCGGCCCGGTCCGCGCCCTCGGCCGACCACTGCGGGTCGCGCGTCACGACGACGTTGCGCCGGCCGGGCAGCGGGCGGAACCGCGGCGGCAGCGAGTCCCACGTCCGGCGGCCCATCACGACGGGGTGGCCGAGCGTGGTCGCCTTGAAGTGGGCGACGTCCTCGGGCAGCCGCCACGGGATCGCGTTGCCCGCGCCGATCACGCCGTCGACGGTCTGCGCCCAGATCAGCCCGACGGTCACACCGCCACCGGCGCCTTGATACCGGGGTGGTGCTGGTAGCCGAGCACTTCGACGTCTTCGAAGCGGTAGTCGAACAGCGAGGACGCCTGGTTCAGCTTCAGCGTCGGGAACTCGTACGGCGTCCGCGAAAGCTGCGTGGTCACCTGCTCGACGTGGTTGTCGTAGACGTGGCAGTCGCCGCCGGTCCAGATGAAGTCACCCGGCTCGAGGCCCACCTGCTGGGCCACCATGTGCGTCAGCAGCGCGTAGCTGGCGATGTTGAACGGCACACCGAGGAACAGGTCGGCACTGCGCTGGTACAGCTGGCAGGACAGCCGCCCGCAGGCCACGTGGAACTGGAAGAACGCGTGGCACGGCGCCAGCGCCATCTTGTCCAGCTCGGCGACGTTCCAGGCGGACACGATCATCCGCCGCGAGTCCGGGTCGTGGCGCAGCGTGTCGAGCACCGCGGCGATCTGGTCGATGTGGCTGCCGTCCGGCGTCGGCCACGACCGCCACTGCACGCCGTAGACCGGGCCGAGCTCGCCGTCGGTGTCGGCCCACTCGTCCCAGATCGTGACGCCGTGCTCACGCAGCCAGCCGACGTTCGAGTCGCCGCGCAGGAACCACAGCAGCTCGTACACGATGGACTTCAGATGTACTTTTTTCGTGGTGACCAGCGGGAAACCCTGCGCGAGGTCGTAGCGCAGCTGGTGCCCGAAAACACTCCGGGTGCCGGTGCCCGTCCGGTCGGCCTTCGCCGTCCCGGTCTCGAGCACCATCCGCAACAGGTCTTCGTACTGGGAGTCCGCCACGGCCGTACTGTACCTACGGGTCGACCGAGGGCAACGCCGCACACGCCGTGCGGTACTCCGCCACGATCCGGCGGACGATCTCGGCGGCGGGCAGGACCTCGTCGACGAGCCCGGCGGACTGGCCGGCCTCCAGCTTGCCGTCCACGACGTCGCCGTGCAGGGCGGCGTCCTTGAGCGTCGACGCCTGGAACGCCTTGCGCCGCAACGCTTCTTCCGCGCCGGACGCCTCCAGCTCCAGCATCCGCGCGGTGAAGTCGTTGTCCAAAGCCCGGATCACACCCAGACCGTGGCCGACTGTGCGCGTTCCGTCGACACCGGCGTCGAGCACGGCCTGCTTGTAGCCGGCGTGGACGGTGGCCTCCGTGCTGGCGAGGAACCGCGTGCCGAACTGGGCGGCGCCCGCGCCGAGGGCGAGCATCGCCGCCAGGCCCGCGCCGTCCGCGACACCGCCGGAGGCGATCACCGGCAGCGGGACGGCCCGGGCGACCGCCCGCACCAGGACCGACGTCGCGACCATCGCGGGCGGCGGGTGCCCACCGGCCTCCGCGCCGACGACGACCAGGGCGTCGACGCCCGCGTCGGCGGCCTTCCGCGCGTGCTCGACGCCGGCCACGACGTGCAGGCACCGCGTCCCGGCGTCGTGGAAGCGCGCCAGGTACCGCCGCGGCCCGCCCTGGGACGCGATCAGCACCGGCGGCCGGTGCCGCAGGACGAGGTCGAGCACGTCGTCGACGCCCGCGCGGTACAGCGGCAGGTTCACCGCCCACGGCCGGTCCGTGCCCGCGGCCATCTCGGCCAGGGTCCGGTCCAGGTCGGGCAGCCGCATCGGGCCGGCCGCGACCACGCCGAGCCCGCCCGCGTTCGACACCGCGAGAGGCAGCGCGGAACACGACGACGCCCACGACATCCCGGCCTGCACGATCGGCAGGTCGACGCCCAGGAGCCGGGTCACCGGCGTGTCGATGCGCGTCACGGCTGCCCCAGCAGCGTCCGGGCGTGCGCGGCCAGCCGGTTCTTCTGCACCTTCGAGCTCGCGGTCATCCCGATGCCCTCGAAGCCCTCGACGATCCGCAGATGCCGCGGCACCTTGAAGCCGGCCATCCGCGCCCGGGCCCAGGCCAGCAGCTCGTCTTCGGTGACGCTCGGCTCGGTCAGCACGACGAACGCGAAGGGCACCTCGACCAGCCGGGTGTCCGGGACGCCGACGACGGCCGCCTGCCGGACCAGCGGGTGCCGGTGCAGTGTGTCCTCGATGTCCGCGGGCGCCACGTTCTCGCCGCCGACCCGGATGATGTCCTTCGTCCGGCCGGTGAAGTGGAAGCGGCCGGAGTCGTCGAGCAGGCCGACGTCGCCGGTGGCCAGCCAGCCGTCGGCGTCGATCGTCTCGGCCGTCTTCACCGGGTTGTCGAGGTAGCCGGCCATCACGTTCCAGCCGCGCACCAGCACCGCGCCCGGCTCGCCGGCAGCGGCGTCGCGGTCGCCGTCGAACGCGCGGATCCGCACCTCGACGCCGGGCTGCACGGCCATCGCACCGGACGCCCGGATCTCCGAAGACTCCCACCACGCCGACTGCGCGACGTTCGGCGACGCCTCGGAAAGGCCATACCCGGCAACGCATTCCCGCGCGCCCAGCTCGTCGATGACGCGCCGGATCACCGTCGGGGACGCGGCCACCCACGCCCCGCGCAGGCAGAGCCGCCGCTCGGCGAGGGAAGGGTGGTTGAGCAGCAGCAGCGCGATGGTGTCGTTGCCGGAGAAGTGCGTGCAGCGCTCGGTTTCCAGCAGCCGCAACGCTTCCTCGGGCTCGAACTTCGGCATCGTCACCAGCGTCGTGGCGTGCTGGGCCGAGGCGAGCACCGACAGCGTGCTCCCGGCGACGTGGAAGAACGGCCGCGCCGAGTGGAACCGGTCGCCCGGGCGCAGGCCCATGCGCGCGCCGGAGAAGAACGCGTCCGCGCACATGCTGCGGTGGGTGAGCAGGACGCCCTTCGGCCGCGACGTCGTGCCGGAGGTGTACTGCACCAGCAGGACGTCGTCGGGTGTCGCGGCGGGTGACGGTGCGTCCGCAGCCGAAAGGAACTCGTGCCACGGCACGGCGAACGACGGAACGTCGTCGCCGAGCACGACCACCTTTTCGAGCGCGGGGAGCGACTCGACGCCGATCTCCCGCAGCATCGCGGCGAAGTCCACATTGAGCACCCGCGACGCGGCGAAGAGGGTGCGCACCTGGGCGTGTTCGAGGGTGTAGCGGACTTCGTCGGCGGTGAACCGGGTGTTGACCGGCACCGCGACCGCGCCCGCCGCGCCGATCGCGTGGAACAGCGCCACCCAGTCCGGGCCGTTGCCGAGGCAGATGCCGACGCGGTCGCCGCGGCCGATCCCGGCGGCCGCGAGCCCGGCCCGGATCCGCGTGACGCGCTCGGCCAGCTCTCCGTAGGTGACCCGCTCTTCGGCCGTGACGAGGGCTTCGACGTCCGGCGCGAGCAGGGCGGCGCGGGCGAGGACTTCGTGCGTGGTGAGGGGGCAGGCCGTGCGCAGGTCGGTCATCGTGGGTCTCCGTTGCTGAAGCGGGCGACGCCGTCGCGCCAGCCGCCGTCGGCGAGGCACTGTTCGATCGCGGCCAGCTCGATCCGGATCCCGCGGTCCAGGTCGGTCTCCGCGCCGAGGTCGACCGCGCGCTTGGTGAGCGAGATGGCTAGCGGGGGCGCCTTCGCGATGCTCGCGGCCGTCTCGTCCCCGGCCTCCGTGAGCGACCCTGCCGGCACGACGCGGGTGACGACGCCCAGTTCGGCGGCCTCTTCGGCGGGGAGCGCGCGGTTGGTGAACAGCAGCTCTTTGGCCCGGCGCTTGCCGATGGCGCGCTGCAGGCGCTGGGTCGCGCCGACGGTACCCCAGTGCGGCTCGGGAAACCGGAAGACCGTCCCCGAAGCGGCCAGCGCGAAGTCGGCGGCGAGGGTGATCTCCCCGCCCGAGCCGACGACGGCGCCCTGCACCAGGGCGACGACCGGGACCGGGCACGCCTCGATGGCGGCGTACGCGGCGAAGGACGCGACGCGGCGGCGTCGCACCCAGGCGGCGTCCTTGCCGGTGCGTTCCTTGAGGTCGGCGCCCGCGCAGAACACCGGCCCGCGCCCGCTCAGCAGCACCACCCGGACGTCGTCCCCGAGTGACTCGAACGCTTCCCGCAGCTGGTGGCACATCGGCAGGTCGAGGGCGTTGCGGGCCTCGGGCCGGGCCAGCTCGACGCGGGCGATCCCGCCGGTGGTCGTGACGCACACGCGCTCGGTCATCGGATCACCCCTTCGGTGCGCAGCTCCTCGATTTCGGCGGGCGACAGACCCAGGCCGGCCAGGACGTCGTCGGTGTCGGCGCCGAGCAGCGGCGGCACGCCCAAGCCCGCCGGCTCACCGGCAGTCTCACGCAACGGCGTCCGCAGCGCCGGGAACGTCCCCTCGACGGGGTGGGTGAACTCGCCGACGACCCCGCGCGCCACGGCGTGCGGGTCGGCCAGGGCTTCCCGCACCGAGCGGACCGCGCCGGCCGGGACCTCGGCCGCCCGCAGCTCCTTCACCAGCGGGTCCCGGTCGTGCTGCGCGATGGCCCCGCGCAGCGCCTTCATGACGCGGGCGCGCTGCTCGACGCGGCCGGCGTTCGCCCGCAGCGCCGGGTCCGCGGCGAGGTCGTCGAGCCCGAGGACCGCGCACAGCGGCGCCCAGTGCTGGTCGCTGCCGCTGATGTGCAGCCACTCGCCGTCGCCGGCCTGGAACGCCGCCGACGGCACCCGGCCGGGGTGCTCGGTGCCGGTCCGCGTGGGATCCTCGCCGAGAGCGAAGAGCCGCGCCGCGTTGAGCGCGTGCAGGCTCAGCTGGACGTCCATCATGGACACGTCGAGGTGGCGGCCGCGGCCCGAAGCCGCGCGCCCGGCCAGCCCGGACAGCACCGCGATGACCACCCAGAGCCCGGAGGTCATGTCCGCCACCGGGATCCCGGTCTTCGACGGCGGCCCCTCGGGCTCACCGGTCATCGCCATCACGCCGGAGAGCGCTTGGAACACCGTGTCGTAACCCTTGCGATCGCGGTCCGGGCCGGTCTGCCCGAAGCCGGTCGCCGAGACGTACACCAGGTCCGGCCGCGCCAGGTCCGCATAACCGAGGCCCATGCGGTCCATCGCGCCGGGCAGGAAGTTCTCGACGACGACGTCCGCGTGGGACGCCAGCCGGCGCGCCACCGCTTGGCCGCGCGGGTCCTTGAGATCCAGGGTCACGGACTTCTTGCCGCGGTTGAAGGCGAAGAAGTACGCGCTCTCGCCGTGGGGCAGGCGCGGTTCGAAGCCGCGGGTCTCGTCGCCGGAGCCCGGCCGCTCGACCTTGACCACGGTGGCGCCCAGCTCGGCGAGGATCTGCGTGGCCAGGGGAGCGGCGAGGACGCGGGAGAAGTCCAGCACGGTGATGCCGGTCAGCGGGCCGGTCATCCGCGGAACCCCCGCATCAGCGCGTTGACGTCCTGACCGGCGCGCATCGCGGCGTCCGTCGGCAGGTCGGCGACGCGGTAGAAGAGGTCCTTCGCGGCGGCGATCGCCCGCGGCTCGGCCTTCGCCCAGTGCTCGGCGATCTCCAGCGCGGCCGGGAGCACCTCGTCCGGCGAGACGACCCGGTTGACCAGGCCGTGCTCGAAGGCTTCGGCGGCGGTGAGCAGCCGGCCGGTGCTGACCAGCTCGAAGGCGAGCTTGCGGCCGAGGTGGTGGACGAGCCCGGTCATCACCAGCGCCGGCACGATCGAGTGCTTCAGCTCGGGGTAGCCGAACTTGAGGTCGGTCCCGGCGACGACCATGTCCGCGCCGATCGCCAGGCCGGCGCCGCCGCCGACCGCCGCGCCGCGCACGGCCGCGACCACCGGGATCCGCAGCTGCCGGGCCTGCACCTGCAGTTTCGCGGTGAGCGCGGCGCGTTCCAGGACGGCGTCGGCGTGGTCGGGGGTCAGCGAGGAGAACTCGCCGAGGTCCGCGCCCGCGCAGAAGCCACGTCCGGCGCCGGTGAGCACCAGCGCGCGGATCTCGCGGTCGGCGTCGGCGGCGGTGAAGGCTTCGCTGAGCGAACGGGTGAGGGCCGTGTCGAGGGCGTTGAGCTTGTCGGGCCGGTTCAGCGTCAGGACGCGGACGGCGCCGTGGTCCTCGGCGATGACGGTCACGGGTTCTCCTGGTTCGGGGTCGTGGTGAAGCCGGCGCGGGCCACCATGCTGTGCAGGGGACGGCCGAGGGCCGCTTCGCAGGCGGCGGAAGCCTTCGCGAGCAGGTCGAGGTCGAGGCCGGTCTCGACGCCCATCGCGTCGAACAGCGACACGAGGTCCTCGGTGCAGACGTTGCCGGTCAGGCCGGCGCCGTAGGAGATCGTGCCGGGGTGACCGCCGACGCCGCCCATCGCGGTGTCGAAGTTCCGGCAGCCCGCGTCGAGGGCCGCGACGGCGTTGGCGATGCCGGTGCCGCGGGTGTTGTGGAAGTGCGCGACCACGGGCACTTCGCCGCCGAGCCGGGCGAACAACGCCCGCACCGACGTCGGCGTCGCGACGCCGGTCGTGTCGCCCAAGGTCACCAGGTCGGCGCCCAGGTCGGCGAAGCGGGCAACGTCGTCGGCGACGCGGCCGGGGTCGACCGCGCCCTCGAACGGGCAGCCGAAGGCCACCGACACGACGCCGACCAGCTTGAACCGGCCGCCGGCCAGCCGGACCATCTCTTCGACGCGCTCCCACTGCCCGGCTCTGGACGTCCGCAGGTTGCGCTCGGTGTGGGACTCGCTGGCCGAGACCAGCAGGCTCAGCTCCTCGGCGCCGTGCCCGGCGTCGAGGTCGGCCAGCGCCCGGCGCACCGCGCGGGGGTTCGGGCAGGTCGCCTTGAACGCGACGCCCGGGCGGCGGCCGATCTGCGTCAGGACCTCGGAAGCGTCCGAGAAGCCGGGGACGCGCTCAGGGTGGCTGTAGCTGGTCGCTTCGATCCGCCGGAACCCCGTGGCGACGAAGGCGTCCAGCAGGGCGACCTTCGTCGCGGTCGGCACGAACTCCGGTTCGTGCTGCAGCCCGTCGCGGGCGAAGCACTCGCAGATCGTGACGGCGTCGGGCATCGGGCCACCTCCTGTTCGGTGGCTCCAGAACTACGCGGCTCTGTTGATAAAGTCAACAGTCGTCAGGGGTGGGGTGGGCCCGCTCACGTTCCTCGACGGCCAGTGCCAGGTCGGCGAGCTTGTCGAGCGCTCCGCTCAGGGTGGTCAGCTCCTCGGCGGTCAGCGCCGCCAGGAACTCCGCGTCACGCTCGTTCGCCGCCGAGATCAGGCCCCGGTAGACGCGGGTGCCCTCGGCGGTGAGGGCCAGCTGCGAGGTGCGGCCCGAGCCGGCCGTCCGGTCGACCAGGCCGCGGTCGGTCAGGCGGCTGACCACCCGGCTCATCTGGGCTTTGTCCAGACCGGCCCGGCGGGCGAGGCGGTTGAGCGTCAGCGTGGGGTCGGCGGCGATGAGTGAGATCGCCCGCCATTCGCCGAGGCTGACGTCGAACTCCCGCCGGTAGCGCAGCGCGGCGCTGCGCGACATCGCCGACGACGTGCGGGAGAGCCGGTAGGAGAGGAGTCCGGAGATGGGCACCAGGTCCCGGCCGTCCGCGCGTTCCGCCATGCCGGTCATCGTAGCCGTTGCCGAACCGGTGTTGACAAACACAACACCGCATGTCGACACTGACGCCGCACGCCCCGCCTGACGAAGGAGTCGAGTAGCCGTGGCCGAACACCCCGCCGTCGCCGGAGCGCCGCCTTCAGTCGGCGGCGCCGACCGCGCGTCCACCTACCGGACCATCGCGCTGCGGGTCATGCCGCTGCTCGTGGTCTGCTACGTCGTCAGCTTCATCGACCGGACGAACATCGGCATCGCGCAGCAGGGCCTCAAGCGCGACCTCGGCTTCGGCTCGGCGGTCTACGGGCTCGGCGTCACACTGTTCTTCGTCGGGTTCATCCTCTTCGAGGTCCCGAGCAACGCGCTGCTGGCCAAGATCGGCGCCCGCAAGACGCTGGTGCGGATCATGGCCACCTGGGGCGTGGTCACGATCGCGACCCTGTTCGTCCAGGACGAGCTGACGTTCTACCTCGCGCGGTTCCTGCTCGGCGTGGCCGAAGCAGGCTTCTTCCCGGGCGCGCTCTACCTGCTGTCGCGCTGGTTCCCGTCGGCGCGCCGGACGCGGATGACCGCGGTGTTCTTCATCGGCGTCCCGGTGTCCGGGGTGCTCGGCTCGATCGTGTCCGGCTGGATCATGCACTCCCTCGGCGGCGCCGCGGGCCTCGCCGACTGGCAGTGGCTGTTCCTCATCGAAGGCATCCCGCCGATCCTGCTCGCCGTCGCGGTCGCGTTCTTCCTCGCCGACGAGCCGGAGCGGGCGAAGTGGCTGACCCCGGCGCAGAAGGCACTCGTCCGCGCCGACTTGGCGGAGGAGCGCGCCTCGAAAGGCGAGTCACACGGCGGCGGCCTGCTTTCGGCGTTGCGCGACCCGAAGGTCTGGATCCTCGGCCTGTGCGCGTGCGGCGCCTACACCCTCGCCAACGCCGTCTCGTACTGGACGCCGCGGATCATCGCCGAGGCCGGCGTCGGCGACGTGCTGAACCTGGGGCTGTTCTCCGCGATCCCGCCGTTGCTGGGCATCGTCGTGATGCTGCTGGTCGGCCGGCACTCCGACCGCACGCTGGAACGCCGCTGGCACGCGGCGGTGAGCTGGCTGGTGGCCGCGGTGGCGATGCTGGCGCTGGCGTTCTCGGGTGGCAGCGTGTTCGTGGTGGTCGTGCTGCTCGCGGTGATGGCGGCCGCGCACTACTCGGGCCTGACGGTGTTCTACTCGATCCCGTCGATCTACCTCAGCGAACGCGCGGCGGCGACGGGCATCGCGGTGGTGACGTCGATGGGCTCGTTCGCCGCGGCGGCTTCGCCGTCCTTGCTGGGCTTCATCCAGGCGTCGACCGGGAGCCTGTCGCTCGGGCTGGTGATCAGCTCGGGGATCGTGCTGCTCGCGGTGGCCGTCCTGCTGCTCGGCGTGAAAGCCAAGGACCTCAACGAGAAACATCGCTAATGTCGGCCGGGTGACCTTCGAGACGATCTCCCGGGTGCCGGTCGGGTTCCCGGTCGAGCGCGTGCTGCCCCATCCTCGGCTGCCTCTGCTCGCCTGCTTCGACGCCGGCCGCCCGGCGGTCCACGTGCTGGACCGCGAGGGCGGCCGGCTCGCCGCGGTCGGCGCCGACCTCGCCGAATACGCCCCGGCGGCGCCCTGGACGTGGCACCGCCGGCAGCCGGCGGCGGCGTGGCACCCGGACGAGCCGCTGCTCGTGGTGGCGAACGAGGCGGAAGCCCGGCGCTGGACGCCGGCCGGCTTGTCCACAGTGGACAAGCCGGCCGGTGCGGCATACCGGAGTCTCGCGTTCGGTCCGGACGGCGCGCTGTGGGCCTCGCCGTCGGCGCGGTACGAGTTCCCGGCGTGGGAGCGGGCCGACGTCGTCGATCCGGCGTCCGGCGCCGTCGGATCCGCGCCGCTGTGGGACACCGGGGTCGCGACCCACCCCGCCGGGGGACTGGTGGCCACCCTGCGCAGCAACCAGGGCGCCAGCCTGGTGCTCTTCGCCGAGCCCGGCGGCACGCTGCGGGACCGGGCCCTGATCCTCGACGCCGACGGCTACGAGACGCCGGTCTTCAGCGCGGACGGACGGCGGTTCGCGATCCGCGGCAACGCCTACGAGAACTCGTTGGAGGTGTTCGAGTTCCCGTCGTTGCGGCGGATCCTGGCCACCACCCTCGGCCGGCCCTACCCGGGCTACGACGAGGTGGACGACGAGTGGCTGGCGGAGTCGCGATCCTGGTCGGACCACAACATCGCCTACGAAGCCCGGCTCTGGATCGGCACCCCGGCCGGCACCCTCGTCGAAGTCGACGTCGACGGCGAGGAAGCCGTGGAGCACGAGCTGGCCGGTGGCCCGGTGACCGCGCTCGCCGCGGGCGCGCCGGGCGAGCTGGTCGCCGCGGCCGGCGCCGAACTCGTCTTCCTGACGGTGCCCACCGGCGAGCCGGACGCCGCGCCGGTGGCGGAGTTCCTGGCCGCGACCGCCGAGGCACCGGCGGGCGAGACCGAGTTCCGCCGCTTCGACGGGACGCGGGAGTGGGACACCGACGACCTCGCGGAGGTGATGACGGCCGAGCCAGCAGACCTGACGTGGCTGCAGCTGCAGGCGGCCATGAACACCGCGAGGCGCGACCGGGGCGTGTGACTCAGCGGCGCAGCGTCGTCTCCTCGGCCAGCCGGGACAGCTTCTCCGGGTTGCGCACCGCGTACAGCCCCGTGATCAGCCCGTCGTCGATGCGGACCGCCAGCACCGTGTCGACTTCGCCCGCGCGGCGCAGGAGCAGCGCGGGGTAGCCGTTCACCTCGGCCGCGCTCAGCACGCCGCCCGCGAAGTTGCCCAGGCCCGCCGCCAGCAGGCTCGCCACGGCGGCCGCCCCGAGCACCGGCTCCGGCACCGCTTGCACCACGCCGCCGCCGTCGCCGAGGAACACCACGTCGGGGGCGAGGATTTCGAGCAGGTGCCGCAGGTCGCCCGTCTCGACCGCGTGCCGGAACGCCTCGAGCGCGTCGCGGGACTCGGCCGGGGAGATCTCGCCGCGCGGGCGGCGGGCGGCGACGTGCGAGCGGGCCCGGTGCGCGATCTGGCGGACCGCGGCCGCGCTCTTGCCGACCGCTTCGGCGATTTCGTCGTACCCGAGGTCGAACACCTCACGCAGCACGAACACCGCGCGCTCGGCCGGCGTCAACGTCTCCAGCACCAGCAGCATCGCCATCGACACGCTGTCGGCCAGCTCGACGTCCTCGGCGACGTCGGGCGCGGTCAGCAGCGGCTCGGGCAGCCACGGCCCGACGTAGGACTCCTTGCGCCGGCCCAGGGTCCGCAGCCGCATCAGCGCCTGGCGCGTGGTGATCCGGACCAGGTACGCGCGCTGGTCCCGCACCGTGGCCGGCTCGACACCCACCCAGCGCAGCCACGTCTCCTGCAGCACGTCCTCGGCGTCGGCGGCCGAGCCGAGCATCTGGTAGGCGACCGTGAACAGCAGGTTCCGGTGCGCGAGGAACGCCTCGGTGGCGGGGTCGGCCATGGTGGCTCCTCTTTCGTTTCGCGGAGTTTCCCACCAGATGCCGGCCGTCGCCGGGGTGTGACAGTGACCGTCGTCACGCACGCGGGTTGTCACGGGCGCCGGGGGATCCGGCATCTCCTGGTCGTCCGGTTCACCCACGAGTGAGGAAACCACCATGGAACCCCGCTTCGCCCTGACCGAGAACCCCGTCGGCGCCAAGTTCGCCAAGCGCTTCGGCACCACGAGCCTGGCCATCGTGCAGTCTTCGCTGCCGAAGGTCGTCCAGGAAATCGTTTCGCTGCGCGTCAGCCAGATCAACGGCTGCGGCTGGTGCGTCGACATCCACACCAAGGAGCTGGCGGCCGCAGGGGAGACCGCCGTCCGGATCAACCTCGTCGCCGCCTGGCGCGAGGCCACCGTGTTCGGCGAGGCCGAGCAGGCCGCGCTGGCGCTGGCCGAGGAGGGCACCCGCATCGCCGACGCGAGCCCCGGCGTCTCCGACGACACCTGGGCGGCGGTGCGCAAGCACTACGACGACGACCAGACCGCCGCGCTGGTCGCGCTGGTCGCCCAGATGAACTCGGCGAACCGGCTCGCGGTGATCGTGCACCAGAAGGGCGGCTCCTACGAGCCCGGCATGTTCGGCTGAGCGAACCGGCCCGGGGTCACCCGATCCCGGGCCGGTTCGTGGTTCCCTGAGGGGCATGACGAAAGCCGACCGCTGGCGCCGGTACTGGGACCGCAAGTCCGCGACCTACGACGCGGAGATGAACGCCTGGGACCGCCGCCTCTTCGGCGACTCGCGGGAGTGGGCCTGCGGGCAGGCGGCCGGCGAGGTCCTGGAGGTCGCCGTCGGGACCGGGCTCAACCTGCCGTGCTACCCCGACGGCGTCACGCTCACCGGTCTCGACCTCAGCGCCGGGATGCTCGAGCTCGCGCGGGCACGGGCCCGCGAGCTCGGCCGGGCGGTGACGCTGCGGGAAGGCAGCGCGCACGAGCTGCCGTTCGACGACGCGTCGTTCGACACGGTCCTGTGCACGTTCGGGCTCTGCGCGATCCCGGACCCCGCGGCGGCGGTCGCGGAGATGACGCGGGTCCTGCGCCCGGCCGGCCGGCTGATCCTGGTCGACCACGTCGTGTCGTCGGTGTGGCCGGTCCGCGGGATGCAGTGGCTGGTGGAGCTGGCGAGCGTGCCGCTGGCGGGCGAGCACTTCCGGCGCCGGCCGCTGAAGCTGGTCGAAGCGCTGGGCCTGCCGGTGGAGCGCCGGGAGCGGTTCAAGCTCGGGCTGGTGGAGCGGCTGGTGGCCCGGAAGGTCAGCTGAGCAGCGGACTTCCGTCGAGGTCGGCCAGCAGGGCGGCGACGTCGTCGTAGGTCGCGATCGCGCCGGCCTCGGTCAGTTCCGCCGCGCCGACCCCGCCCGACCGCACGCCGACCGTGCGCACGCCGGCCTTCGTGGCGGCCCGGACGTCCCAGACCGCGTCGCCGACGAAGATCGTGTCCTCCGGTGCCGTGCCCGCCCTTTCGAGGGCGACCTGCACCGGCTCGGGGTCGGGTTTGGTCGCGTCGACGTCGTGGCCGGCGACGATGTCCTCGACGACGTCGTCGACGTCGAGGACCTTGCGCAGCACGTCCAGCTCGTCGGGACCCGCCGACGTCGCCAGCACCACCCGCACCCCCTTGGCGGCCAGCGCCCGCACCAGCTCCGGCGCCCGGTCGAACGGCCGCAGCAGGTCACTGGTCTCCAGGTAGTACCGGCTGTGGAGCTCCTTGGCCCGGTCCCCGACGCGCTCGGCGTCCTCGTCACCCAGCAGGGTGCTCAGCAGCTTGCCGGACCCCTTGCCGATCGCGCGGTGCACGCGCCAGGAGTCGACCTCGCGGCCCAGCTCGTGGAAGGCCAGCCGCCAGGCGTGGACGTGCAGGTAGTTGGAGTCGACGAGCGTGCCGTCGACGTCGAACAGGACCGCGGTGGCGATGGTGGTCTCCTCAAGGGTTCTCCGGGCGGGTACCGCAGCGGAATACCCGAGCCGGGAGGACTTACACATGAGGTCCGTGTTCCTGGTTTGACCGGTCCAGGACCGGATATCCGTCCTATTGACGTTTTTTCGCCGGCAGGAGGTCCCCGATGCTCACCTCGGTGCGGGTGGTGCCCCGCCCCGGCGCCACGACCTTGGCCGCGGTCGAGGGAGTGCTCGACCGGACGACCGGCCCGCGTCCGGGACGGCCTGCTGGCGATCGCCGCGGAGGCCGGGGACGGTCTCTTCGTCGACGTCGAAAAGCTCGAACTCCGCGAACCGGCGCTCGTCAGCGTGTTCGCCCTGGTCGCTTTGCGGGTCCGGGACTGGCCGGCCGTGCCCTTCGCGCTCGTCACCGGCCGGGACGAGCAGCGGGCGACGCTCGCCGAGCGGGACATCCCGGTGTACCCGGACGTCGAAACCGCGGAAGCCGCGCTGACGCCGCCGGACCGGCGCCGCGCCGGGCGGGTGCTGACCCGGTCGCCGCGTATTTCGGCCCGCGCCCGCGGCTTCGTGCGCGGCACCTGCGACCACTGGCGGGTGCCCGAGCTGGCCGAGGACGCCGAGCTGGTCGTCACCGAGTTCGTCGAGAACGCGTTGCGGCACACGGACTCGGTGCCGCGGCTGGGACTCGAGCTGCGGCGCGGCGCGCTCACCGTCGAGGTCGGCGACGCGAGCGCGCGGCCCGCCGTCGTGCGGGAGGAACTCGACCTGACCGAAACGGGGCTCGGGTTGCGGATGGTGGCCAGGATCGCGAAGACCTGGGGCAGCAGCCGGTGCCGGTCCGGCGGCAAGACCGTGTGGGCCGTGCTGCCCCGCCGCTGAGGTCCCCGTCACGTCGGGGAACACCGCCGTTTTTCCTGCGTTGTAACGGGTACAGGCTCCCGCTTCCGCTCGCAGGTCACCCCCAGCCTTCGCCGAGCGGGAGCGGGTCTTTCGTCTACTGTGGACGCTTGTCGGCCAGGCCGAGCACCCGGACGGCGTTCTCCTTGAGGATCAGCGGCCGCACCTCGTCCTTGATCTCCAGCGCCGCGAAGTCGGCGAGCCAGCGGTCCGGCGTGAGCACCGGGAAGTCCGAGCCGAACAGCACCTTCCGCTTGAGCAGCGAGTTCGCCGCGCGCACCAGTTGCGGCGGGAAGTACTTCGGCGACCAGCCGGACAGGTCGATGTAGACGTTCGCCTTGTGCGTCGCGACCGAGATCGCTTCGTCCTGCCACGGCACCGACGGGTGCGCCAGGATGATCGTCAGCGCCGGGAAGTCCGCGGCGACGTCGTCGAGCAGCATCGGGTTCGAATACCGCAGCTTGATGCCGTGCCCGCCCGGCAGTCCCGCGCCGATCCCGGTCTGCCCGGTGTGGAACAGCGCCGGCACGCCCAGCTCCTGGATCGCCTCGTACAGCGGGTAGTGCCGGACGTCGTTCGGTTCGAACGCCTGCAGACTCGGGTGGAACTTGAAGCCGCGGACGCCGTGTTCGGTGACCAGCCGGCGCGCGCGGTGCACGGCGGCCTTGCCGGCGTGCGGGTCGACCGAGCCGAACGGGATAAGCACGTCCGCGTGCTCGGCGGCCGCGTCCGCGATCTCCTCGCTCGACAGCGCCGGGTGCCCGGTCGCGGCCGGCGCCTCCACCGTGAACACGACGGCGGCCATGTTCCGCGCCCGGTAGTGCTCGGCGATGGCGGCGACCGTCGGCGTGCGGTCCTGGTCGGCGCGGAAGTACTTCGCCGACGCGTCCAGGAGCTCCTGGTCGAGGGCGAAGCAGCCGTGCCCGTCCTGTTCGACGTGGGTGTGGACGTCGATGGCGGTCAGGTTCGCAAGATCCACGAGAGCTCCAGGGTCAGGGCAGGCCGGGCTGCGCGGCCTTGGCGGCCAGCAGGCGGTCGAGGACGGCGTCGCGCGCGGCGACGAGGGCACGGTCGTCGGTGCCGGCCCGTTCGGCGTCGACCCCGGCGACGAGCGTCTCCGCCAGCTCCGGGGTCAGGTGGACACGGCCGAGGTCGCGCCACCACGCTTCGGTCGGCGGGCCGAGGTGGGCCAGGACGTGCGCGAGCCCGCCCGCGCCGCCGGAGAGGTGCTGGTTGAGGAACGGGCCGAGCACGGCCCAGCGCAGCCCGGGCCCGTTCGCGATCGCGGCGTCGATGTCGGCGACCGTCGCGACACCGCGTTCGACGAGCGAGTACGCCTCCTGCCACAGCGCGGCCTGCAGCCGGTTCGCGACGTGGCCGGGCACCTCGCGTGACAACCGGATCGGCCGTTTCCCGACCGAGGTGTAGAACGCCACCGCCCGCTCGACGACCTCGGGCGCGGTGTCGCGGCCGGGCACGACCTCGACGAGCGGGATCAGGTGCGGCGGGTTGAACGGGTGCCCGACCACGACGCGCTCGGGGTGCCGCGGACAGCCCCGCGCGATGACGCTCGGCAGCAACCCGGACGAGCTGCTCGCCAGGACGACGTCCGGCCGCGCGGCTTCGTCGAGCACGCCGAACAGCGCGTGCTTGACGTCCTCGCGCTCCGGCCCGTTCTCCTGGACGAAGTCCGCCGCGGCGGCCGCCTCGCCGGGGTCGGCGACGAACCGCATCCGAGCGGTGTCTTCGAGTGCGTCCCGCAGCCGCTCTTCGGCGCCGGGGGCCGGATCGGTGGCGACGACGTCGAGGCCGTGGGCGAGGAAGAGCCTCGCCCAGCTCGCGCCGATCACGCCGGTGCCGACGACGGCGACGGTGCTCATGCGGACGCCCCGAAGTGGTCCAAGGCGGTGGGATCGGCCAGGACGTCCGGGCCCACGACGTCCTCCGGGCGGGCGCCCAGCAGGAGTTTCTTCACGGGCAGCTCCAGTTTCTTCCCGGTGCGGTTGCGCGGGATCGCCGGGACGGCGGTGATCGTGTCCGGCACGTGCCGCGGCGACAACGCGCTCTTCAGGGCCGTCGTGATCTTCGCGCGCAGCGGCGCGTCCAAGGCGCTGTCGCGGAGCACGACGTAGAGGCGGAGGTCGCCGTTGCCGCCCGCCGGGTCTTCCAGGTGCACGACGAGGGAGTCGTCGACCTCCGGCAGCTCCTCGACGACGGCGTAGAACTCGGCGGTGCCGAGCCGCACGCCACCGCGGTTCAGCGTGGCGTCCGACCGGCCCGCGATGACGCAGCTGCCGCCGGGGGAGAACCGGATCCAGTCGCCGTGGCGCCAGACACCCGGGTAGGTGGCGAAGTACGTCTCGCGGTAGCGCGAACCGGTGTCGTCGCCCCAGAACCCGACCGGCATCGACGGCATCGGCGCGGTGATCACGAGCTCGCCGAGCTCGCCCACGACCGGAAGGCCGTGCTCGTCGAACGCCTTCGCGTCGACCCCGAGGCACGGCCCGGAGATCTCGCCGTCGACCACCGGCTGCAGCGGGCCGCCCTGGACGATCCCGCTGCAGACGTCGGTGCCGCCGCTGCCGACGTTGAGCAGCACTTCGGGACCGAAGACGCCTCGCACCCAGTGGTAACCCTCGGCCGGCAAGGGGCTGCCGGCCGCCCCGAGCTGCCGCAGCGCGCTCAGGTCGTACTCCGACGCCGGGTCGAGACCGGCTTTCCGGCACGTCATCAGGAAAGCCGGGCTCGCGCCCATCAGTGTCGCGCGGGTTTCGGCCGCGAGCCGCCACTGCCACGCGAGGTCAGGGTGCAGCGGGTTGCCGTCGACGAGCACGATCGACGCGCCGGTGAGCAGGCCCGACACCAGCGCGTTCCACATCATCCAGGCGGTGGTGGAGAACCACAGCATCCGGTCGCCGGGGCGCAGGTCCCAGCTGAGGCCGTGGTTCTTCAGGTGCTCGAGGAGGAGCCCGCCGTGGCCGTGCACGATCGCCTTCGGCTTGCCGGTGGTGCCGGAGGAGAACAGCACGCAGAGCGGGTGCGCGAACCCGACCGGCTCGAACCCGGCGCGCTTTCGGCCAGCAGGTCGGTCCAGTCCAGCGCGTCCGGGAGGCCGTGCTCGCCGTAGGGCACGTGGACGACGTGCTCGACGCTCGGCAGCCCGGCGCGGATCTCGGCGACTTCGGCGCGGCGGTCGACGTCCTTGGCGCCGTAGCGGTAGCCGGACACCGTGAGCAGCACGCGCGGTTCGACCTGGCCGAACCGGTCGACCACCGAGCGGGCGCCGAACTCCGGGGCGCAGGAGGCCCAGATCGCGCCGAGGCTCGCGGTCGCCAGGTACGCGACGACGGTTTCGGGGATGTTCGGCAGGTAGGCGACAACTCGGTCGCCGCGGCCGACCCCGAGCCGGGCCAGGCCCGCGCGGGCGCGCGAGACCTGGTCGCGCAGCTGCTCCCAGGTCAGCTCGACGCGGTCCCGGGTCTGGGAAAAGGCGATGACGGCGACTTCGTCCGCGGGGCCGCCGAGGGCGTGCTCGGCGTAGTTGAGGGTCGCGCCGGGGAACCACTCGGCGCCCGGCATCCGCCGGTCCGGCAGGACCGCGCTCGCCGGGGTGTGGAAGCGGACGCCGAAGAAGTCCTTGATCGACGTCCAGAAACCGTCGAGGTCGCGCACCGACCAGCGGTGCAGCGCGGCGTAGTCCCCGAACACGTGGCCGCGGTCGGCCAGCCACGCCAGGTACCGGTCGATTTCGGTCATCGGCCGACCTTCCCGGCGCGCTTGTCCAGGAACGCCTGCATCCGCTCCTTGGCTTCGGCGCTGCCACCGGCCACCGCTGCCATCAGCGCCTCCAGCAGGTAGCCCTCGGCCGGGTTGGCCTCGGCGATGCGGGGGAGTGCCTGCAGCACGGCGAAGTTCGTGATCGGGGAGTTCGCGGCGATCTTGCGGGCCAGGCCCATCGCGTGCGCGAAGCCGTCGTCGGCGCGGTAGTGCGACAGCCCGGCGGCGTGGCCTTCGTCGGCGTCCAGCACCCGGCCGGTGAGCATCATGTCGGCCATCCGGTGCGTGCCGATCAGCCGCGGCACCCGCACCGACGCGCCACCGCCGACGAACAGCCCGCGCTGGCCCTCCGGCAGCGCGTAGAACGCCGAAGGCTCGGCGACGCGGATGTGCGCGGCCGCGGCGAGCTCCAGGCCACCGCCGACGACCGCGCCCTTGAGCACGGCGACCACCGGGACGCGGCCGCGTTCGAGCCGCTCGAAGGCGCGGTGCCACATCATCGAGTGCTCCAGGCCCTCGAACGCGTCGCGCTCGGTCAGCTCCGAAAGGTCGAGCCCGGCCGAGAAGTGCTCGCCCACGGCGTCGAGCACGACGGCCTTGACCCCGTGGGGTGGGGCGCCGAAGAACGTTTCGAGGCCGAGCACGGTGGGGTCGTCGAGGGCGTTGCGCTTCTCGGGCCGGGCCAGCCGCAGCACGGCGACGTCGTCGTGCAGCTCCAGACGCAGCGACGGGGGCAGCAGGGGGATGGTCATGCAGGTCCGTTCGTGAAGGTTTCGGCGGCTCGCGCGCGCAGTTCGACGCGGCGGATCTTGCCGGTCGCGTTGACCGGCAGGGCTTCGGTGAACTGCACGTGCCGGGGCACCTTGAAGCGCGCGAGGTGCTGTTCGAGGTGGGCGCGGAAGGCGGCTTCGGTCAGCCGGGAGCCGGGCCGCACGACGACGAACGCGACGCCGGCCTCGCCCCAGCGTTCGTCGGCCACCCCGACGACGGCGCACGCGTCGACCTCGTCGAGCCGGACGGCGACCGCCTCGATCTCGGCCGGGTAGACGTTCTCGCCGCCGGAGATGAGCAGGTCCTTGACGCGGTCGACGACGTGGGCCCAGCCGTCGTCTTCGACGCGGACGACGTCGCCGGTGCGGAACCATTCGTCCCGGACGAAGCTCGCTCGCGTTTCTTCGGGCCGGTTCCAGTAGCCGGGGAAGACGTGCGGGCCGCGCACCAGCAGCTCGGCGGGCGTGCCGCCGAGCGGCTCGGGGGTGAGCTCGGGCCCGAGCGCGGCCACGTCGGTGAAGAAGTGCGGCACGCCCGCGGCGACCGGGTGGGCGAGGGTGCCTTCGTGGGTGGCCATCGAGACCCCGGGCGAAGCCTCGGTCATGCCGTAGCCTTGGAGGACCTTGACCCCGCGGTCGAGCCACGCGCGAGCGACGCGCTCGGCCACCGGCGACCCGCCGTAGAGCACGCACGTCAGCGAGCTGAGGTCCGTGCGGTCCCAGGATTCGTGCCGGCACAGCATCTCCAGCATCGTGGGGACCGCGGAGAAGCTCGTGATCCCGGCTTCGCCGATCCGCGCGAGGACGGCGCCCGGGTCGACCTTCGCCATCGGCTCGACGCTGCCGCCCTTGAACAACGTCGGCAGGGTGATCTGGCCCAGCCCGACGCAGTGGAACAGCGGGGCGAGGCACAGCGCCTTGTCGGTCCCCAGGACGTCGAGGTGGGCGAGCTGGTTGACGGTGTTCCAGGTGAGGTTGCCGTGGGTGAGGACCGCCGCCTTCGGCCGCCCGGTCGTGCCGGAGGTGTAGAGCAGCAGGCAGGGGTCCTCGAGCCGGACTTCGGTGGCCGGCGGGGGTCCGGCCGCGGCGAGCTCGGCTTCGAAGTCCAGCCCGCCGGCCGGGCAGGACTCCGGCCGGGTCGCGATGACGTGCCGCAGGGTGTCCGGCCGCGGGCCCGCGACCAGCTCGTCGGTGTCCGGGCTGTGCACGAGCACGGAAGCGCCGCTGTCGCCCAGCATGTAGTGGATCTCCGCGTGGGCGAGCCGGTAGTTGAGGGGGACGAAGATCGCGCCGCAGCGGGCGGTCGCGAAGAGCGTCTCGAACACGGTGATGTCGTTGACGCCGAGGTAGGCGACGCGGTCGCCGGGGCGCACGCCGAGCCGGGTCAGCGCGGCGGCCAGCCGGTCGACGCGCTCGGCGAGCCCGGCGTAGGTCAGCGTGCGGCCGGCCTGCACGAGCGCGGTGCGCCCGGGGGAGATCCGGGCCCGGCGCGCGGGCCAGCTGCCCAGCCCGAAGTCGGCGGGGGTCACGGCGTCGCCTCCTATATAAGGAACCCTGATATGCATCAGGATGCGCACGAGCCGCCGGACTGTCAAGGGTGCGCCGGATTCCCCCGGACGGGTGGTTTGGGCGAGGGGGTGGCCGACCGCGTGCGGCGGTGTCGAGTTCGGCCGTTGGCGGGGTTGCGCCGTTTGGATCAAAGGCTAGGCTGCCAAGAACGGTTCAGCAGCAAAGCCGTTCCCCCTCCCAGCTTCGGCAGCGTTCGTGCGGGCCGGGTTCGACCCGCTCGCCACGTCATCTGCGAATGAAGGCGTGTATTGATGTTAGTCGTCCAGCCCCCCGCGACGGCGATCCCCGTAACGCCGTCGCCCCGCGCCCCGCGCAGCGCGTTCGACATCCAGGTGATCCGCCCGTACTTCGGCGCGGTGATGATCCGGATCCGCGGCGCCCTCGACGAAGACAGCGCGCCCCAGCTCCGCTCGGCGCTGAGCACGTGGGCGCACCGCCGGTTCCCGGTCCTGGTGCTCGACCTCTCGGAGGTCGACTTCCTCGACGGCGACGGGCTCGCCGTCCTCGGCGACATCCAGGTCCGCACCCAGCGGGAGAACGCGACGCTCCGCATCGTCACCGGCGACAACCGGATCGTCCGCCGGGCCCTCTCGGCGAGCGGCTTGGACCACGCCCTCAACGTGAGCCGGCTGCCGTCCGGGTGGGAGCGCGCGACGGAGATCCCCAGCCAGAGCTGAGTTGCCCGCGCGCGGGATCAGTGGGCGCGGCCGGCCTTCCAGTAGCCGCAGAACATGATGTCCTGCTTCGGGATCCCGGCCCGCACCCAATGGCGCCGCAGCGACACCGCGAGCGTCGACTCGCCGACCACCCACGCGTGGGCCGGTGTCGTCGGCGTGGGCAGGTCCTGGGCCGCGGCCAGCGCCGTCTGCCCGGGTGTCGCGCCGCGGGTGCGGGGCAGCCAGGTGACCTCGATCCCGGGCGGGGCGTCGAGCGGCTGCTCGTCGTCGGCGTCCGGGAGCTCGATCACCGCGTGCCCGGTCGCCGACCGCGGCAGCGAGCCGAGCACGCCCGCGATCGCCGGCAGGCCCGTTTCGTCCGCCACCAGCAGGAAGTGCGTGCGGTCGGGCGCGGGGTTGAAGCCGATGCCCTCGTCGAGGATCGCGACGGCGTCGCCGCGGGCGCACCGCTGCGCCCAGAGCGCCGCCGGGCCGGCCGTGCCGTCGGCTTCCGAACCGTGCAGCACGAAGTCGACGTCGAGCTCCGGGCCGTCCGGCCCGTCCGGGCGGAACGCGCGGACCGTGTAGTTCCGCAGCACCGGGCGGCTCGTCTTGGCGATCGTCAGGTACTTGGCGTACGCCAGCGCGTTGAGCGTCTTCGGCAGCCGCGCCAGTGAACCCTCGGCCACCGGGATGAACAGCCGGAACCACTGGTCGAACCCCATCGGCCGGAACGCGGTGACGTCGTCCTGGCCGATGGTCACCCGGGCGAAGTGCGGTGAGATCCGTTCGCGGCGCAGCACGCGGAGCGTGAGCAGTTCTGCCGACTCCGGCTTGATCCGCGTGGCCGTGAGGTTCTGCCGCGCCATCGCTCCTCCAGTTAGGTTAGGCTGCCCTTGCTTTCCGGAGTGTAGCGCACGAGGCCCTCGATCGTCTCCCGCAGCGCGTCGTCGGTCGGCGTTGGCTCGATCCCGAACGCGGCCGTGGCGGCGGCGGAGTCGAGCGCGAACGGCCGCCGCAGCTGGTACTGCACCTCGACCAGCTCCCGCGCGTCCGCGGTGAAGATCCCGGCCAGGCGCAAGACGAACCCGGGCATCGTGGTGACCCGGGCGGCGGGCGCGCCGGCCAGTTCGGCGGCGCGGGTCGCGAGCCGGCGCAACGACATCGCGGGCGCGGTCGGCACGTGCCACGCCCGGCCCCAGGCCCGCTCGTCGGCCGCGACGGCGACCAGTGTGCGGGCGACGTCGCCGACGTAGGTCCAGCTGTGCGGCGCGTCCGGGTCGGCCGGCGCCGGCGCGCGCTTGCCGGCGAGCACCTTGGGCAGCACCAGGGCGCTGAACGACGACAGCGTGCCGGCGCCGAGGTAGTCGGAGCCACGCACCTCCGCCGTGCGGATCCGGCCGGCTTCGTGTGCGGCCAGCGCGTCGGCCCACAGCCGCGCCCGCACCTCGCCCTTCACCGAGTTCGGGCGCATCGGCAGGTTTTCGGTGATCGGGCCGTCGACGGCGCCGTAGCCGTAGAGGTTGCCGGTGGTGACGAGCACCGCGCCGCTGGTCTCGGCCGCGTGCAGGAGCGCCGCGCCGAGCGGCGGCCAGTCGGTGGGCCAGCGGTGGTACGCGGGGCCCGCGCAGTTGTAGAGCGCGACTGCGCCTTCTGCGTGCCGGGCCAGGGCTTCGGCGTCGGTGGCGTCGGCGGCGACACCGTTCGGGCCGGTTCCGCGGCGGCTGAGCACGCGGACCTCTTCGCCGCGCGCGGTGAGCAACCGGGCGGTGGCCGATCCGACGGGACCGGCGCCGACGATGACGTGCAGGGACATGGGGACCACCACTTCCGGCTGGTTCGAGAACGGTGTTCTCGACTGGGAACACCGTACTGAGCAGTTCGGCGAGCCGTCAAGAACACTGTTCTCGAAGAAGTACGGGTGATCTCCGGTGTGCGACACTGGGGCCGTGTCCGCCTCGTCGTTGCGTGCCCGGGTCCGCTCGGAGATGCACCAGGAGATCAAGGAAGTCGCCCGCCGCCGCCTGGCCGAGGAGGGCGCGAACCTGTCGCTGCGCGCGGTCGCGAGGGACATGGGCATCGTGGCGTCGGCGCTGTATCGGTACTTCCCGAGCCGCGACGCGCTGCTGACGGCGTTGATCATCGACGGGTACGAGAGCCTGGGCGCCGCGGCGGTGGCCGCCGAAGCCGAAGTCGCCCGCGAAGACCTGCGTGGCCGGTGGCTCGCGGTCTGCCGTGCGGTGCGCTCCTGGGCGCTGGCTCACCCGGCCGAGTACGGCCTGCTCTACGGCAACCCGGTGCCGGGCTACGCGGCCCCGCCGGAGACGGCGGTCCCGGCGTCGGCGGTGATCCTCCTGCTGGCGGCGATCGTCGGCGAGGCCCCCGGATCCCCGGCGGGGCCTCCGCTGCCGGCTCCGGTCCGCACGGACCTGCGGCGGCTGATCGAGCAGCAGGGAGGCGACCTGCCGGAGGAGCGGCTGGACCGGGCGCTGCTCGCCTGGACGCACCTGTTCGGCCAGGTCGGCTTCGAGGTCTTCAACCGCCTGCAGGACATGATCCAGGCCCGCGCGGAGTACTTCGACCACCACATGGGGCTGGTGGCCGACCTCGCGGGCGTGCCCTGACTCGGTCCGAAAGGCGTTGGGCCGCTTCGAGGAACGAAGGCCTGCGGCAGGTTCCCGCGCATCCTCGAACTGCGGCTTCCGCCGCGGCCGGTCAGCTGCTGCGCTCCCCGCGCTCACGCATGCTCTGCAGGAACGCCAGCGGATCCTGCCCGAACCGCTCCTTCGCGCGCCCTCGGATCACCGTCGTCACTCCGGCCGCGCCCACCGTCCACACCGCGACCACCGCGACCACCGCCGGGGCCGGCAGGACCCGGTCCAGCAGCGCGAGGCACACCGTCGCCGCCAGGACCGCGACGCGGGCCACGGTGAAGTACCAGCGGCGGGAACCGACCGCGAACACCCGGGTGCCGGCCAGGTACATCGTCACGCCCACCGTCGTGAACCACATCGCCGCCCGGGGCGGGGACTCGTGCACGGACAGGTTCACCCCGCCCGCTATCAGCAGCAGCGCGAACGCCGGCATCAGGTGACCGCCCGCGTACAGCGAATACGCGAGCGCCGGGTTGCCGCCCGAGAGGTCGAGCATCCGCTCGTAGATCTCCACCGCCGAGGTGAAGTACACCCACCACAGCGCCCCCGCCAGCACCAGCCCGCCGACCAGCGCGAGCCAGTAGCCGAGGTTGTCCGACGGACGTTCGAGCGCCGCCGTGCCGACCGTGATCACCAGCTCGCCGAGCAGCAGGATCATGAAGAGCCCGAACCGCTCGGCGAGGTGGGCCGAGTCGACCTTGAGGTTCGGGTCGCGCGGCGGCGTGAACATCAGCCGCCAGCGGGCTTCCCGGGTGGGCCGCTCGCGAGGGCGGCCCCGCTCCCGGTCGCCGAGCAGCAGGAACCCGGCCTCCTGCACCAGTGCGACCACCCAGAACGCCCACGTGTGCCCGGTGAACGCCGACACGCCGAACAGGACTGCCGAGAACGTGTAGCCCCAGCTGATCCGGCTCTGGTCGAGCTCCGCCTTGGCCGGCCACCGGTGCGCGGCGGCCAGGATCAGCCGGACGCCGGCCATCGCGGCCGCGAACACCGCGGGATGACCCTCGAAGACGTGGTGCGCCTGGGTCGCCGCGATCGCGCAGGGGATCGTGCCGGCGAGCACGAACAGCCGGTCGGCGGCGCGGCTGTCGTCGCCGCGGCGGTTGTAGAGCACCGCGAAGCCGATCCACGTCCACCAGAGCGTCGCGAACAGGCCGAAGGATTGGCCGGCGCGCGCCCAGCCCGGATCCGCGACGACGCCGTGTGCCACCTGGCCCACCGCGAACACGAAGACCAGGTCGAAGTACAGCTCGACCCACCCGACCCGCTTGCCGCGGCCGGTGGTGTCGTCCACATCTGTCACGCCGAGGATTCTGCCGCCTGCTCGCCGGGCCTCCCCAGCCGGGCGTCGCGGGAATTAATAACAAACCACGGCAACAATGGCGAAATTCGCCCCGGCGGCGGGTGTGGGTAATTCTGCCGCCACTGCGATCGGTGCGGAGTTTACCGTTCGGTAGGCCCTGGAGCTGGGCTAACACCCTTGTACGATGTACAAGCTGCGACCGTCGGGGCACGATGAGTTAACCATTCGAGCGGGTTGCAAAGAATTCTTTCGCCGCGTTCCGAAACGCTGGTCCTTAGGGTTGACAAGGATGCCGAAGGTGATGTTCTCTGCTGGTCGGCTCGATCACCACAAGCGCCCGGAGGCCCGTGATCGGCCCTGGGGTATCTCGCGTCCTGTCCGAGTTCGAAGTCAGCCGGCGCGGCTGGGAATCGAGCGGTTCCGCCATGCACCAAAGAAGGTCCACGCCCCGCCGCCCGGCGGACGCCGCGTGGTGGCCGGCGCACTGGAGCGTCCGCACCAAGATCAGCGTCGTCCTCCTGCTGCCGGTCCTGGTCGCCGTGGCGCTCGCGGTGCTGCGCGTCCAGGACGAGCTCGACCAGGCCACCGCGCTCAGCGCGGCCCGCGACCGGCTGCCGGTGCTGCGGGACACCGTCGAGCTGACCTCGGCGCTGGGCCAGGAGATGGTCGCGGCCGTGGCGGTGCCGGCCGGCGCGCCGAGCACGGTGACGGCGTCGGTCGACGCCAAGGTGGCCGCGATCCAGCGTGACACCGGCTTCGCGCCGCTGGCCGCGGACACCGGCCGGGCGTTGAACACCGCGCTGGGCAAGCTCGCCGGCATCCGCGCGGCCGGGGCGGGCGGCGGCGACGTCCGCACGAAGGCCGCCGGCTACAACGACGTCATCGCCACGCTCGGCGACCTCGTGCCCGCGATCGTCTCCGCCGACGCCGGCAACGCGGAGACCACCCGGCTGCTGGTGCACCTGCGCGGCGAACTGGCCACCGAAGAGACCTACCGGCGCGCCGCGCAGAACAGCCCGGACGACGCGTCGCTGCGCCCGGCCGTCATCCAGACCACCGCCGAGCAGGAGGTCCTCGCCGAGCAAGCGGAGCACCAGCTGACCGGCGACCGGCTGGCCCGGTTCACCGCGGCGGCCGGCGGCGCCGACGGCCGGCTCGACGCCCTGCAGGAACCGGGCGGCGGCCGCCCGCTCCCGGCGCTGCTGCCCTCGGTGACCGCTGAAACCACGGGCGTGACGGGCGTGCTGAACGACGTCGCGGCCGAGCTGGCGTCGAACGTGTCGGCGGCCGCCGACGACGCCCGGTCGAACTCCCTGCGCGACACGGCGCTGGTCCTCGGCGCGTTGCTCGGCGCGCTCGCGATCGCGCTGCTGGTGGTGCGGTCGCTCGTGACGCCGGTGCGGCGGCTGCGCGCGGCCGCCCTGCACGCGGCGAACGAGCAGCTGCCCGAAACCGTCCGGCAGGTCCGGGAGGGCGAGGACGTCGACTGGCGGGCGGTGCCCGCGGTCGGCGTGCAGACCGAGGAGGAGATCGGGCAGCTGGCCCGGGCCTTCGACGACATGCACCGGCAGGCGGTCCGGCTCGCCGTCGAGCAGGCCGAGCTGCGCAAGCAGGTCAGCGAGATGTTCATGACGCTGTCGCGGCGGAGCCAGTCGCTGGTCGAGCAGCAGCTGTCGATCATCGAGGACCTCGAAGCGGGGGAGCAGAACCCGCGCCGGCTCGACGAGCTGTTCCGGATCGACCACATCGCCACCCGGCTGCGCCGCAACGGCGAGAACCTGCACGTGCTGGCGGGCGGCCGGCCGGTGCGCCACGGCCGCGAACCGGTCCCGACGCGTGACCTGCTGCGCGCGGCGACGTCGGAGGTCAAGGACTACCGGCGGGTCGCGATGGGCAACGCGCCCCGCAGCTCGGTGCAGCCCGAAGCGGCCGCGGACGTCGTGCACATCCTCGCGGAGCTGCTGGAGAACGCGACCCGGTTTTCCCCGCCGGAGCACAAGGTCGCGCTGACGGCGGACCGCGGCGCGGACGGCGGGCTGCTGATCGAGGTCGTGGACCAGGGCCTCGGCATGACACCGGCGGAGCTGGCGGCGGTCAACGAGCGGCTGGCGGCGGCGGGCACGGTCGGCCCGGAGACGACCCGCCGGATGGGCTTGTTCGTGGTGGGCCGCCTGGCGGCGCTGCACGGGGTGACGGTCCGGCTGCGCGCGACGGCGCCGGGGGTGCGGCACGCGGGTGTGACGGCGAGCGTGCACGTGCCGGGTGCGCTGGTGATCGCGGACCTGGCCCGCCCGATCGGCGCGGGCCGGCTCGCGGCGGAACCCGTCCGGCGCAACGGCCACGCGCGGCCGGTGCCGGTGGTGCCGGTGCAGGCGTCGACGCCGATCTTCGAGCAGGTGGTGACGAGCTGGTTCACCGAGCCGGCGCCGCTGCCGTCTTCGCGGCGGCCGGCGTCCGAAGTGGACTGGCCGAGCGCCGACGCCGGGGACCTGGTGGACCGGCCCGAGCTTTCCGGGGTTTCGGCCTCGGGGGACTCGAACGGTGCTGCGCAGCCCCCGATTTCCACTCTACTGGGCGGCACCGACAGTTCCGGGGCGAACGGTGCGGAATCGTCGCGGAACTCCACAGCCGCGGCCGAGCGGCCGACCCGGACCGACCTCGAGGGTGTGGCGCCGCCCCCGGTCTCCACATTACCCGGTGGCACCGACAGTTCCGGAGCCGCCGAGGTGGCGGCGTCGGGGAACGGCCTGCCGAGCTGGGACACCCCGGCCGACCGGACGCGCCAGGCCGCGGAAAGCGCTCTCAAACCCGCCGTCCAGCAGCTGACCGAGGCCGGCCTGCCCACCCGGCGGCCCGGCGCGCAGCTCGCGCCCGGTGCGGCGCTCCCGCGGGTGCGCGGGCAGAACGGCGGCTCGTTCCGGGACGCCACCGCCGTCCGCAACAGCTTGTCCCGGCACTACCAGGGCATGCGCGCGGCCCGGCAGCAGACCGCGGCCCGCACCGAAGAATCCGGAAAGGACGGAGTGGATCCCCGATGACGGAACTTCCCGACGTGCACCCCCGGCGCGCACCCGGCGCCGAACCGTCGGCCCGGACCCTCGGCGGCACCTTGGCCGCCTTCCCCGGCGCCGCCCCGCCGCCCGAGCGGACGGCGACGCTGAACTGGCTGGTCCACGGCTTCGTCCAGGACGTCTCGGGGGTCGCGCACGCGGTGCTGGTTTCCGCCGACGGGCTGCTCGTCGCCGCGGACGAAGCCCTGCCGCGGGAGCGGGCCGACCAGCTGGCGGCCATCGCCGCCGGGTTGTCCAGCCTGTCGCTGGGCACCGCGGAGCTGTTCACGGCCGGGCGCGTGGTGCAGTCGGTGATCGAGATGGAGCAGGGGTTCCTGCTGCTGATGAGCGTGGGCGACGGCTCGAACCTGGTCGTCCTCGCCTCGACCGGCTGCGACATCGGGCTGGTCGGCTACGAGATGACCATGCTCGTCGAGCGGGTGGGGCAGAAGGTCGACGTGCCCGCGCGCGAGATACCGGTGGCCCAGGACCACCGGTGATCGACGACCCGCCGCCCGGCCCGGACGGGGACGAGCCGCGCCGGAGCCCGGCGCTCGCCCGGCCCTACGCCTGGACCGAAGGCCGGACGGCGCCGGCGGTGGAGATCGCCGTCGAAGCGCTGGTCGAAACCACGGCGGCGGGCCGGGCCGAGCTGGGGTACTTCTCGTCCAGCGCGCTGGCGCAGGTCACCGAGCTGTGCCTACGGCCGCGGTCGTTGATGGAGATCGCCGCGCTGCTGGCGCTGCCGCTCGGCGTGGTCCGCGTGCTGGTGTCGGACCTGATGCAGGACCACCTGGTGATCGTCCGCGACACGCTGACGGACACCTCCAGCTGGGACGAGCGCCACGACCTGATGGAACGCGTGCTGCACGGCCTGCGAGACCTGTAGCCCCCGGGAAGGACCGCACGATGGAACACTTCGCTCTCGGGCACTGGCTGCTCGTGCTCGCTTACCTGACCTCGGTGGTCGGCTGCGCACTCGGCCTGGCCTGCGCGGTGCAGGCCCGCCACGCGGCGACCGAACGGCAGCGCGTCCGCTGGCTGGTGCTGGCGGCGGTCTCGATCGGCGGCGTCGGCATCTGGCTGATGCACTTCGTGGCGATGCTGGGCTTCAGCACCCCGGGCATGCCGGTCCGCTACGACGTCCTCCGCACGGTGCTTTCGGCGCTGCTGTCGGTGGCGGCGGTGTTCGCGGGCCTGCTGGTGGTGGGCGGCCGCGCGAAGTTCGGCTGGTGGCGGCTGGCACTGGGCGGCGTGATCACGGGCCTGGCGGTGAACGTCATGCACTACACGGGAATGTCGGCCCTGCGCGTGAAGGGCGACTTCGGCTACCAGGGCGGCTTGGTGGCCCTGTCGGTGGTGATCGCGGTGGTGGCGGCGACGGCGGCGCTGTGGTTCGCGGTGTTCCTGGACCGCCTGTCGCTGCGGTTGCTGGCGGGCTTCGTGATGGCCGCGGCGGTGACGGGCATGCACTACACGGGCATGGCGGCGGTCCGCATGAACATGGACATGAACGCCCCGGACCCGGCGGGCGTGGAGGTGTTCTCGTTCCTGTTCCCGGTGTTCGTCGTGGCGGCGATCGCGATGGCGGTCCCGCTGTGCGCGGTGCTGATGGCCCCGGCGATCGAGCCGGAGAGCGCGGCGGAGGAGCCGGCCGAACCGGTCACGGTGTGAGCTGCTCGCGAACGGCTTCGAGGTCGATCAGGGACCGGATCTCGGCGATCTTGCCGTCTCGGTAGCGGTAGAAGACGTGTTCGGCGAAGGAGATGGCCTTGCCGGTGGCGGGTATGCCGCGGAACCGGCCGACGGGGGTGCAGTCGAACCGCAGCCGGCAGGCCACCCGCTCTCCTTGGACGACGAGCAGTTCGACGACGTAGCGCAGATCGGGGATTTCGGCGACATCCCGCCGAAGCAGGTCCTGGAAGTCGGCGAGGGTCAGCGCGCGGTCGTTGTGGACCACCGGGTCGTGCACGTGGTCCGCGAGGTCCGGGAAGCGCCGCTCGTCGAGGCAAGCGAGGTAGGCGCGGTACCGCGCTTCGAGGTCAGTCATGCCGGACCGGGTCCACACCGGACTTCTCCGCCATGGGCCAGGCCCGCGAGTTCATCCTCACGCGGGCAGTTTCGCAGACGATGACGGCCCGCGGCGAACCGCGGGCCGTCACCTCACCGCCCTACAGGATGCACAGCAGCGAACACGCCTTCGCCGACGACCACCCGGTGTGCGACGGCGGCGTCCCCGGCGGCGAGTTCACCCCCACATAGCTCACCTTCGCCTGGTTGGTGATCGGGAACAGGCTCAGCAGCGCGTACGTCGAGCAGTACACCTGCTTCACCGCCCCGGGATCGAGCGCGAACGGTCCCGTCTGGCACGACGGCTCCACGCTGTCGACGACCTGACCGGACGTGATCCCCACCGGTCCGACGTTCGTCACCGTGATGCGCCAGTACGCCGTCGCGTTCAGCAGGCCCAGCAGGCCCACTCCTGCCTGCTTCGCCCACGGTCCGGCGCCTCCCGGGCCGCACTTCGAAGCCGATGACGAGGTGCAGATCTCCTTCTCCACCTTGACCTTCGGCGTGCAGCCCGCGCCCGGCGCCACCGGCAGCGTCACCGTGTTCGACGTGAACGAACCCGTCGAGTCCGTGCCGGTCGCCGTGTTCGCCACCGACGACACCGCGCAGTCCGTCGCGATCGTCGTGCGGAAGCACAGCTGGGGTGCGTCGCCCGCGTAGTCCACTACCAGCCGGCCGGCGAAACCGGCCGCCGAATGCAGGACCAGCGTTGTCGTCACCGTGATCGACGGGTGTGCCGCCACCGGGACGCCGCTGAGATCCACCGAGCCGTCCGGGGCGAAGCCCGGCGTCGGCACCGTCACGCCGTCCTGATCCACGACCGTCACCCGCGACGCCGCGAAGTCGACGTTCGCCGGGTCGACGCCCGTCAGCCGCGCCGACGTGTAGCCCTGGACGTGGGAACCGCCGTCGCAGTAGAAGTCGCCCGGCTTCAGCGTCACCTGGCCACCCGAGCGCACGCACGGCGTGGCCCCGGTCGCGGGATCCATCGAGAACAGCACGCCCGCGTCGCCCAGGCCGATCAGGCAGCCGGACGGCGGGTCGTAGGAATACCCGTAGTCCCGCGTGGCGCCGCCGTTCACCGTGGGGTGCGAGATCGGGCCCGGCAGGCCCGCGCACGCCGCCCCCGTCGTCCAGTCGTGGCACAGCGCTGCACCCGCGTAGCCACCGTTCCAGATCGGGAGGTAGCTGCGCACGTGCCCGGTGGGATCGGTGACGACCTCGGGCGGGAACGCGTACACGCCACCCGTCAGCGCGGCCGGTCCCGGTGGGGCCGCGAGCGCGGAACCGTCGAGCGCGTAGCACGTCGTGGTGTTCGTGCCGCCGGTCGTCGTCGCGCACGCGCCCACCGGGGCGCCGCTCGTGCCGAACGCCGTGTAGTCGTTGTAGTTGTAGTTGCCCGCCGGTCCGGTGGGCCGGGACGCGGCCCAGTTCGCGCAGGCCGTGGTCGTCGCCGGGTCGAAGCAGCCCAGCGACGGCTGCGCCGCGGTGCCGGGGCTCGACGTCGACGCGAACACCTTGCCCGCCACCAGGGTCACCGCGCCGTAGACGTACGGCTGGTTGGCGGCCGGCACGACCGGCGCGTACGGTTGGCCGCCGCAGGCGCTCTGCGTGGCCATGGTCCAGCACACCACGGCACCGGAGCTGACGATGCCGTACAGGTTCCCGCCGGTCGCCACGAAGCCGCCGATGCTGTTCACCGCCGGGGAACCACCGGTGGGCGACAGCGCCCAGTACCCGCAGTTGGCCGAGGCGGCCAGGTCGAGGCAGCCGACGCCGACCGAGGACGCCGTCACGGCGGGGTAGTAGACCTTCGCCGGCGCGGCCGGATCGTGCACGTACTGCGAGACCATGGGGCTGGCGATGTCGCCGGCCCCCAGGGTGCCGAGCGGGCCGGGCGCGGTGTTGAGCACCTTCGGCCACGGGCCGCCCGGGCAGCGCTGCCCGGTGGCGAGGTCGGTGCAGACGACCTTCGGCGACGTCGCGCCGAGGTGGTGGTAGATGTTCCACGCCTGCAGCGCGCCACCCGGGGTGCGGTACAGGATCGGGGAGAAGCCGTCGCCGCCGGTCGCGGTGGTCACCGCCTGCACGGGCGGGGTGAGGGCGCCGGACAGCGACGTCGCGTCGGGCCCCGCGTCCGGGTTGCTCGCCCGCACGGCGGTGACGCCGGACGCGGGTTCGGTGCCGGTGAAGGTGCTGCCGTCGGTGGACCAGGACGGCGTCCAGCCGGGCGGCGCGTGCAGCGAGCCGGACTGGAACGCCTGTCCCGCGCCGACGGCGTCGGTGATGGTGGCCGCGCCGGACCCGGTGGCCTGGTCGTCGTAGCCGATGACCCAGTTCGCGGTGGCCCCGTGGTCGGCGGGGGATCCGGTGCCCTGCACCGACTTGGTCAGGCCTGAGGCGGCGGCGGCCGCGGCGGTCGCGGGCAGCGCGACGCCGGAGGCCGCGACGAGCACCAGGGGCAGGACTGCTCCCAGCATGCGTCTTCGCATGAATGGTCCTCGATTCTTTTCCAAGGGAGTTCCAGGAATGCTTTCCTGGCCGAAGGAAAAGCCTAGGCGCGGCCGGGAGCGCGGTGAAAGTGCTCTCACCCGGGCGCCAGAAAGGCGAAGCCAACAGCGCAGTTCGTTATCGTCACGCGATCATCCGCGCCCGTTGTGAAGAGGCGTTTCGGGCACGTGGATCACCCGGATGTCGCTACCGGATCACTCGATCGGGTAACGAGTGGACGCTAAAAAGCCGCCGTTCCGGAAGGTTGTGAAGATTTATTTTCCGGATGCGCGACGAGGAGTTTCACCCCGATTCGGCGTCGAACCGGAGCCGGGAGGTGATCCGGTACCGGTCGCCCCGGTAGAACGACCGCGTCAGCTCCACCACCTGCCCCGTCGTGTCGCGGGTCAGGCGCTCGATGTGCAGGATCGGTGCGTACACCGCGATCTCCAGCAGCTCGGCCTGCTCCGGGTTCGTCACCGACGGCTCGATCGTCTGCACCGCGTCCTGCACCACGAGCCCGAACCGCTCGCGCAGCAGGCGGTAGAAGTTGCCCGACTCCAGGTCCGCCGGCGACAGGCCAGGGACCAGGGCGGCCGGCAGCGCCAGCCGTTCGATGGCGATCGGCTCGTCGTCGACGTGGCGGACCCGGGTGACCCGCAGCACCGGCGTCCCCGGCTCGCGTTCCAGCTCGGCCGCCAGTGCGCGGGGCGCGGGGGAGACCGCGAACGCCACCACCCGGCTCGTCCAGTGCCCCTCCGCCGGCGGGACCGCGAGCCCGGTCGCGAGCTCTTGGGTCACCTTCTGCGGGCTCGTGAACGTCCCCCGGCCGCGCTGGCGCACCAGCAGCCCGGTGCGGGTCAGCTCGTCGATCGCCGCCCGGACGGTCGGGCGGGACACGCCCAGCTCCGCGGCCAGATCGCGTTCCGAGGCCAGCCCGGTGCCGGGCCCGGCGTTCTCGATCACCTTCAGCAGGTGCCGCCGGACGCGGTCGCGCTTCACCGTGGGCGGGCGGTCCGCCGGCTCGCCACCTTCTTTTCGGGGGTTCCGGGTGGCGGAGCCCCCGGCCTGGGGCGAAGCCCCGGATGGCCCAGCTTCTTTTCGGGGGCTCCGGGTGGCGGAGCCCCCGGCTTGGGGCGAAGCCCCGGAGGACACAGCGGTCAAGGCATCGTCTTCCCGGGTACTCCGAGCGCGCCGGCGAACCGGACGCGCTCCTTGGGCAGGGCGTCGAGGGCACGCAGCCGGGCGAGGTGACCGGCCAGGCGCTCCCGGAATTCAGCATAACGGCGGTCCGGCGGCGACCACGCGCGCTCGGCCAGCGCGCACAGCCGCGGGAACGCCAGGTGCCGCACGTGGTCGGGGGTCGGCGCGTGCTCGGTCCACAGCTGGGCCTGCGTGCCCAGCACCCCGGGCCCGCTCCCGTCGGCGACCGGCAGGCCGCCGGCCAGCGGGTCGAAGCGGTAGACGTCCTCGAGCGTCGTCACGGGCTCGCGCGGGGGCTCGCCGGGCTCCTCGCTCTGCCGGTAGTCGAAATAGGTCGACGTGTGCGGCGCCATCACCACCTGGTGCCCCCGGGCCACGGCCAGCGCGCCGTGCGCGGCGTCGCGCCAGGCGGTGACGACCAGCTCCGGGGGCAGCCGGCCCGCCGCGTGGCCGGTCTCGTCCCAGCACACCGCCTGCCGGCCGAGGTCCGCGACGATCTCGTGCAGCCGGCCGAGGAACCACGGGTGCAGCTCGGCGGTGTCGCGCAGGCCGAGGCGGGCCGCTTGGTCCCGCGCGAGCGGGTTGTCCGCCCACTGCGTGGTCGGGCATTCGTCCCCGCCGATGTGCAGGTGGGGTGCCGGGAAGACGTCCGCGACCTGGGTGAGCACCTCGCGGCAGAAGGCGAACGCGCCGTCGTGGACGCCGAGGATGTCCGGGCTGATGCCCCACTCGGTCCACACCGGCAGCGCCGTGCCGGGCCGGTTGCCCAGCTCGGGGTAGGCGGCCAGGGCCGCGCGCACGTGCCCGGGCAGGTCGATCTCCGGCACGATCGCCACCCCGCGGTCGGCGGCGAACGCGACGAGCTCCCGCAGCTCGCGCTGGGTGTAGAAGCCGCCGTGGGGAACGCCGTCGAACACCCCGCTGCCGGCCGCGCCGACCATCGACTCGGCCCGCCACGCGCCGACCTCGGTCAGCCGGGGGCGGCCGTCGATCTCGACGCGCCAGCCCTGGTCGTCGGTCAGGTGCAGGTGCAGGACGTTGTACTTGTGCAGCGCCAGCAGGTCGACGAACTCGCGCAGGAACTCCGGTGGCAGGAAGTGCCGGGCGACGTCGAGCAGCACCCCGCGCCACGGCAGCCGAGGACTGTCGCGCACGTGCAGGCACGGCAGCCGCGGCGGGCCGTGCAGCGGCACCAGCTGCCGGATGGTCTGGACGCCGTTGCGCAGCCCCGCTTCGGTGGACGCCGTCAGGAGCGCGTCCGCGGGGCCGATGTCGAGCTCGTAGCCTTCGGGACCGTGCCCTGCCGCGAGGTCCAGGCGGATCGCGGGTCCACTGTGGATCGACGGCCGGCGCAGGTAGCCGGCGAGGAGGCGGGCGGGCCGCTCGGCGCCGCGGGTCGCGAGCACGCGCAGCCCGCCGGCGGGCGCGAAGGAGCCGGCGCGGCGGGTCAGCCGCGCGGGGTGGGGGATGATCATCAGCCCTTCACCGCGCCCGCGGTCATGCCTTCGACCAGGTGGCGCTGCACGAGCGCGAAGAAGACGACGACGGGCAGTGCGAACAGCGTCGACGCGGCGATGAGCCCGCCGTAGTCGGTGCCCGCGCTGGTGCTGAACGACACCAGCCACACCGGCAGCGTGTAGCCCGAGCTGTCCTTCATGATCACGTAGGCGAACAGGAAGTCGTTCCACGCGGTGATGAACGCGAACACGCTGGTCGCGATCAGCCCGGGCAGCACGAGCGGCAGCAGGACCGAACGCATGACGCGCCCGCGCGTCGCGCCGTCGACCATCGCCGCCTCCTCCAGTTCGACGGGGATCCCGTGCAGGAACCCGCGCAACGTCCAGATCGTGAACGGCAGCACCAGCGCCACGTAGGTCAGGACCAGCCCGAGGAGCGTGTCGAGCAGGTGCGCGCTCTTGAGCCCGAGGAACAGCGGGATGACCAGGGCGGGCACCGGCACCATCTGCAGCACCAGCACGCCGATGAGGAAGCTGCGGCGGCCGAAGAACCGGAAGCGGGTCAACGCCGTCGCGGCCAGGAAGGCGACCACGATGGACAGGGCCACGACGGCGACCACGACCACGGCGCTGTTCAGCAGGTCGTGGGCGAACCCGGGCTTGGCGAGCGCGTCGGCGAAGTTGTCCAGCGTGACGTCGACCGGCAGGAACTGCGGCGTGGGGCTGAGGATCTTGCCCGCGGGCTTGAACGCCGTGAGCACCATCCAGTACACCGGGAAGATCCACACGAGGCAGAAGAGGGTGGCGACCGCGTTGCGGCCGATCCGCCGGATCACAGGTCCTCCCCGGAGCGGACCAGCCGGCGCACGTACACCGCGGTCATGGCGACCAGCAGCACGACCGAGACGACGGCGATCGCGCCGCCCTGGCCGAAGTCGTTGTGGCTGAAGGCACGGGTGAACGTCCAGATGCCCAGTGTCGTGGTGCCTTCGTTCGGGCCGCCCTGGGTGAGGATCCAGATCTGGTTGAACACGGTGAAGTCCCAGATCACCGACAGGATGGTGACCAGGCCGAGGATCGGCTGCAGGAAGGGGAAGGTGATGGTGCGGTGCGCCCGCCACGCCCCGGCGCCGTCCAGCGCGGCGGCTTCGTAGTAGGAGCGCGGGATCTGCGAAAGGCCCGCGTACAGCGTGAGCGCGACGAACGGCACGGACTGCCAGACGACCAGCAGCCAGACGAGGGTGAACGCCGACGCGGGCGACGTCGTCCAGTCGTGCTGGGTCAGGTCGCCGAAGCCGAGCCGGGTGAGCAGCCAGTTGACGACGCCGTAGCCGGGCTGGAAGAGCCACTGCCAGACCAAAGTGGACGCGACGTTCGGCAGCGCCCAGGCCGCGATCAGGCACAGGGTGACCGCGGTGCGCATGCCGCGGCCCAGCTTCCGCAGCAGCAACGCGACACCGAAGCCGATCACGAGGGTGCCGAGCACCAGCGCCGCGCAGAACCCGACGCTGCGCGCGAGGACCGGGAGCAGCTGCGGGTCGCCGAGCACCGCGGAGTAGTTGTCCCAGCCGGCGAAGCTCGTCGTGCCGGTGAACAGCGACCGCAGGCCGTACTTCTGCGTCGAGATGACGACCAGGCGCACCAGCGGGTAACCCAGGACGAGTCCCAGCAGGACGGTCGCGGGCAGCAGCAGGCCGTACGGGAGCAGCGAGCGACGCCGGCGCGGCGTGAGGTGTCTCGGCGCGGCTTCGGGCGGCGCTTTCTCCAGCAACACGAGGACTCCTTCGCGGGAAAGGGGCGGGGCGGCCCGGTTGGGGACGGCAGTCGGCCGGGCCACCCCGCCGGTCAGCGGGCGTTCAGCGCCTCGGTCAGGTGAGCGTCGAAGTCCTTGGCGGCGTCGGCGATCGAGCGGCGCCCGGTGGCGATGTCGGCGAAGAAGGTGTTGATCGACTTGTCACTCTCGATGGTCGCCCAGCCGGGGGCCGCCGGGGTCGCGACGCTCGTTTTGGCGGCGGTGGCGAAGGCGGCGTTGAGCGGTGGGAGGGTGGGCGTGATCTGGTCGATCAGCTCGGTGGAGATCGGGGTCCAGCCGTCGATGCCGACGATCGCGTCGCGCTGCACGGCCGGGTCGGTCGCCGCCTTGAGGTAGGCGAGGGCGAGGTCCTGGTTGCGGCTCTTGGCGGCGACGGCGAGGTCCGACCCGCCGAGGAAGACCGGCTGCGTCTTCCCGGCGGTGGCACTGGGGAAGGGGAAGGTGCCCAGGTGGTCCTTCAGCTCCGGCTTGTTCTTGACGACGGTGTTGACGCTCGTGTCGAGGATCGCGCCCGCGCCGCCGGCGGAGAAGATCGCGGCCTGGTCGGGCGCCTTGGTGTCGACGTTGCGGGACGCGGCCGAGGAGTAGGTGTTCTGGAAGTCCTTCCAGGCCTGCAGACCCTTCTGTGCCTCGGGGCTTTCGAGGGCGCCGGTCCACTTCCCGTCCTTCTGCGTGGCGAGCTGCCCGCCGGCGTCCCAGACGAACTGCAGCGCGCCGTACCAGTACTTGCCGGGGAAGTGGAACGCGGAGTAGTCCGCCGCCGGGTGCTTGGCCTTGATCTTGTCGAGGTCCTGGGTGAGCTCCTGGAACGTCTTGGGTGGCGCGGTGATCCCGGCGTCGGCCCAGACCCGCTTGTCGTAGATGACCGCGCGGTTGCCGGCGAACAGGGGCGTGCCGTAGAGGTTTCCGTCCACAGTGGCCGGACCGGCGAGGCCGGGCAGCCAGGTGTGCCCGCCGGAGAGCTCGTCGCGGTGCGGGGTGAGGTCGGTCAGCGCGCCGTTGGCGGCGAAGAGCGGGACGTCGGTGTTGCCGATCTCGATGACGTCGGGGGTGTTGTCCTGGGCCAGCGCCGTGCTGATCTTCGTGTTGATGTTGTCCCATTCCTGGATCTGCACGGTGACCTTGGCGCCGGTGGCCTTCTCGAAAGCGGCGTTGATCGCCGCGGTGGCCTTGTCGGACAGGTCGCCGTTCATCAGCCAGACGGTCAGCTGCCCACCCCGGGCGGCGGGGGCGGGGGTGTCGGTGCCACAGGCATTGGCGGTCACGGCGGCGACCGCCAGCACGGCGGCGAGGGTGCGTCTGCGCACGGGAACTCCTGGAAAGGGCGGCGGAAGTAGTGGGGGAGGGCGACGAGCGCCCCAATGTGGCGTTGGGTGCGTTGGGCGCACCCAATGTGGCGTTGGGTGCGTTGGATGCACCCAATGTGGCGTTGGGGCGCTTGGGGCGGCCGCGGCCCGGGCTGGTCCCTGTGCGCCCGGGCCGCGACCAGGTCGCGATCAGCAGTGGCCGAGGTCGGCCCACTGCGCGGTGAGGCCCGGCTCGGAGCCCTGGGTCCACCAGTTCGCCTGCCAGAGGTGGGCGTTGTGCTTCACCCGCTGGCCGGCCAGGTACACCGTGCCCCAGTCCCATTCGGCCGCGGTCGAGCAGTTCGCGGGCTGGGTCGGCGTGGTGGGCGTGGTCGGGGTCGTGGGCGTGGTCGGCTTGGTGGTCGTCGTCGGGGTGGTCGGCGTCGTGCAGCCGCTCACCGTGTCCACATGGGACGTTCCGGCGGTGCGGTACTGACCCGCGCGAGCGACCGCGTCGGAGGGCGAGACCACCTGGTTGCCCGCGTAGTACGTCCAGTCCACCTGCTCGGTGTAGACGCTGGTGCCGCTCGTGTGCCCGGCGGTGTCGATGAACCACATGTTGTAGTTGATCGACATCGGCGTGCGCGGGTAGACCGGGTTGCCCTGGGCGTCGGTCGTGTGGTCGGCGGTCTGGACACCGTCGATGAAGTACTTCACGTGCCCGCCCGACACCTGCGTGACGATGTCGTGCCAGCCCGCGAAGCTGCGGTTCTGCGCGGTGGAGGTGCGCAGCCCGTCCCACGTCGGGTTGTTCCAGTAGGTGTACCAGCTGGTCTGGTAGTCGGCCGTCGGGCCGCCCCAGCCGCCGTTGGGCAGGTACTCCGAGAAGTCCAGCTCGCTGTAGAGCGGGTCGCGGTCGTACCGCAGCGGCGAGATCGTGAAGTACGTTTCGTTGACGTGGTCGCCGTCGGTGCCGCTGTCGGGTGCGTCGGTGAAGCGGACGCGGCTGGCGTACGTGCCGTCGAAGAACCGCAGCTGGTTCTGGTACATCTCGGAGTGCGTCGTGCCGGCCGCGCTGCCGTCGGTGCCGGCGGCCAGCTGCGCGACGCGCTCGCCGTTCACTGTCGGGAAGGTGACGTTGCTGGTCAGCCAGCGCGCGCCGGGCACGCCGGGACTGCCGACGTCGTTGCGGGTGGTCCAGCCGGCGCCGCTGAACGCGGAGTCGGTCGGCGAGGCGTAGTGGAAGTCGTCGAACAGCACCCCGCAGTCGGCGGCGGCGGCCGTGGAGGTCGCGGCCGCCCCACCCGAGAGGATCAGGGCCGTCGCGGCCACGGTCGCGACACTGGTGAGGACTGCGGTGGTGGTCCGGGTTCTGCGGGACATGGGTCTCCTCCTGAGGATGGCCGTCCGCTCTGATTGGTCTAGACGAATCAGTGGCGAGGACTTTCCTCCTGACCATTGGTAAAGTCAAGACGGCGATGAAACTTACCTTTGGTAATTTCTGTTGGCCGCGGTTGAACACCTGCCGGTTCGGGGGTAGGCCGTGTTGGTGGCGTGGGCCGGTGCGGCGAGGACGACGGGTTCGAGGCGACCCGCCACCTGGGAGCTGTACCTCGCGCTGGCGGCGGCGTGGACCGCGATGGCGATCACCAACGAGGACACCGCCGCGCGCACCGAAGACTCCGACCGGACGGAGCTGTTCCGGAGGCGCGCGGCCCGGGCGCGCGACCACGCTTCCGTGAACTGCCCCCGGTGGCGGTGTCGAGTTACCGTCGTCCCGTTCGTCATCCCCGTTGACGACGCCGGACGAAGGAGCCCCCGTGCTGTACATGCTGCTGATCTACAACTGCGAGCGGCCGGAGCCGGGCGACGCGGGGTTCGAGGAGGCGCTGACCGCCGTCAACGCCTTCGCCGACGAATGCCGGCGTCGCGGAGTCTTCGTCTCGGGGCACCCGCTGCAGGGTGAGCACACCGCCACGACCGTGACCGTGCAGGAGGGCCGCACGCTCATCACCGACGGGCCGTTCGCCGAGACCCACGAGCACCTCGGCGGGGTCTACGTGTTCGACTGCCGCGACCTCGACGAGGCCCTGGAGCTGGCCGCACTCTGCCCGATGGCCGCGCAGGGCTCGATCGAGGTGCGCCCGGTCGCCGGCGTGCCCGGGCTGGACCACCGGGCCGCCCGTGGCTGATCGCGCGGCCGAGGTCGTCGGGCGCGTCTTCCGCGAGGACCGCGCCCGGCTGCTGGCCGCGCTCGTCCGGGTGCTCGGCGACTTCGAGCTGGCCGAAGACGCCCTCCAGGACGCCGCCGCGCAGGCCCTGCGCACCTGGGGCGCCGCCGTGCCGGACGACCCGGCGGCGTGGCTGCTGACCGTCGCGCGCAACAGCGCGTTCGACCGGATCCGCCGGGCCCGCGTCGGCCAGGCGAAGCTCGCGCGGCTCGCGGCGGGCGAAAGCGGGGTGACGACGGTGGACCTGCCCGACGACCGGCTCGCCGAGGTCGGCGACGACCGGCTGAGCCTGCTCTTCACCTGCTGCCACCCGGCGCTCGCCGAAGACGCCCGGGTCGCGCTGACGCTGCAGGCGGTGGCCGGGCTGACCGCGGCCCAGATCGCCCGGCTGTTCCTGGTCGCCGAGCCCGCGCTGGCCCAGCGGCTGGTGCGCGCGAAGCGCAAGATCCGCGACGCCGGCATCTCGCTGAGCGTCCCGCCCGACCACCTCCTGCCCGACCGCCTCGCCGGCGTCCTCACGGTGATCTACCTGGTCTTCACCCGCGGCTACGCGTCCCCGACCGGCCGCGACGAGCCGGCCGAGCTGCGCCACGAGGCCATCCGGCTGGCGAAGCTGCTGGCCGCGCTGATGCCGGACGAGCCGGAGACGCTCGGCCTGCTCGCCCTGCTCCTGCTGCAGGATTCGCGCTCGGCCGCCCGCTACACCACCGGCGGCGACGTCGTCCTCCTCGAGGACCAGGACCGCACCCGCTGGGACTCCGCCGAGATCGCCGAAGCACTCGGGGTGCTCGGGCGGGCGCTGCGGCGTGGCACGGTCGGGCAGTACCAGCTGCAGGCGGCGATCGCGGCCCAGCACGCCCAGGCCGCCGCGGCCGCCGACACCGACTGGGCGCGGATCGCGGGCCTCTACGCGCAGCTGAGGACGCTGACGCCGTCACCCGTCGTCGCGCTGAACCACGCCGTGGCCGTCGCGATGGCGGAGGGGCCCGAGACCGGGCTCGCCCTGCTCGAGGCGATCGACGGCCTCGAGCGGTACCACCTGCTTCACGCCGCCCGCGCGGACCTGCTGCGCCGCCTCGGCCGCCGCGCCGACGCCGTCGCCGCCTACCGGCTGGCGCTCGAGCTGGCCGTGGCGCCCGCCGATCGCCGTTTCCTCACCGACCGCCTGCACGAACTGGAGTCCTGATGCGACTGTCCATCCTGGACCACGGCCACCGCGGCCGGACCCGGCTGTTCCTGACGCTGACGAGCAAGGTCTCGCGCGTCGCGAGCCCGGACATCGTCAAGCTGCTGTTGTACCGGCCCGATTTCCTCACCCGGCCGCTGCTCGACCTGACCGCGCCCGCGATGCGCGGCGAGTCCTACTGGACCGCAGCCGAGCGCGAGTTCCTGGCGATGAGCACGGCCCGGGTGCACCAGTGCCCGTTCTGCCTCGTCACCCACGCCGAGATGATCCGCGTCGCGGGCCACGGCGAGATCGACCCCGACCGCCCGGCCGACGCCCGGCCGGAGCTGCTGGCCGTGCAGGGGTTCCTCGAGGCCGTCTCGCGCGACGCCGAGCTCGACGTCGCGCCGCTGCGGGACCTGCCGCCGAACGCGGTGGCGGAGGCGTTGAACGTCAACCTGGTGTGGAACGTGGTCAACCGGCTCGCCAACGCGTTCGGCTTCGAGCTGCTCGACGGGCAGCTGAAGTCGGGCACGCGCGCCCTGCACCGGGCCGGCTACCGCTTCCCGGGGTTCCTGCTCGGCGCGGACCACGGCGACCTCCGGGCGAGTGTGTTCGACCAGCCGGCGCACACCAGCGTCGAGCTGCGCAAAGCGGTAGCGACGGGTGACGACGTCGAGGAGCCGTGGCGGGAGTACGCGACGCTGGTCCGCGACGCCTCTTACCGGATCACCGACGCCGACGTCCGCCGCCTCACCGCCGCGGGCCGGAGCGAGGACGAGATCTTCGAGGTCACGGTGGCCGCGGCGGTCGGAGCCGCCCTGCACAGCTTCGATGCCGGCCGCGCGGCGTCGGGCACCTGACCCGTATCGTCGGCACCCAGCCGCGAAAGGAGCCTGATGCCCTTCGAAGTCACCGAGCCGATCCTGCCCGGCCCCGGCCAGGCACTCGGCGCGCTGCTCGGCGTCGACGTGCCCGACGGCCCGCTTCCGCTGCTGTGGCACTGGTTCCACCTGCTCGACCGGCCCGCGCAGGCCGACCTCGGCCCGGACGGCCACCCGGTCCGCGGCACCGTCCTGGCCGCCCCGGGGGAGGGCCGCCGCCGGATGTGGGCGGGCGGCCGCGTCCGCACTCCCGGCGAGCTGCACCCCGGTGAACCCGCGACGCGCCGGTCGGAAGTCCTCGCGGTGCGCGAAAAAGAGGGCCGGTCCGGGCCGCTGACGTTCGTCACGGTGGCGCACCGGATCACCCAGGCCGGCCGGCTCGTGGTCGACGAGGAACAGGACATCGTCTACCGCGCGGCCGCACACCCGGCCGCGACGGCACCGCCCGAGGAGACCACCGAAGTGCCGCCGGCCGCGGACGAGTGGCCGCTCGAGGTGACTCCGACGCTGCTGTTCCGGTTCTCCGCCCTGACCTACAACGCCCACCGCATCCACTACGACCGGGACTACACCCGCGACGTCGAAGGTTATCCGGGGCTGCTCACCCACGGCCCGCTGCAGGCGCTGGCGATGGCCGAAGCCGCCCGCGCCCGGGGTGTCGAGGGCCGCCTGGAGTTCGAGTACCGGCTGGTGGCGCCGTTGTTCGACGACCAGGGGCTGATCGCACGGGCCGAGCCGGGTGCCGAGACGGTGACGTCGGTGCGGGACCGCTTCGGACGGCCGACAGCGACCGGAGTCCTGCGGAGGCTCGCCTCGTGAACCTCAGCACCGCGCGGACGTTCCTCTTCGTCCCGGGCGACCGGCCGGACCGGTTCGGCAAGGCGGCGGCGAGCGGGGCCGACGTCGTCGTGCTCGACCTGGAGGACGCCGTCGCCCCGGACCGGAAACCCGAAGCGCGCCGGCACCTCCGGGCGTGGCTGCGCGAGGGCGGTGCCGCGGTCGTGCGGGTCAACGCGCCGGGCACGCCCTGGCACGACGACGACCTGGCGATGGCGGCCGAAGCGGCGGCCGCGGTGATGGTCCCCAAGGCCGAGGACCCGGCCGCGCTGGCGGCGATCGCCCGCCGGGTGCCTGCGATCGTCCCGCTCGTGGAAACCGCGGCCGGCGTCCTCGGCGCGCCGGCCGTGTGCGCCGCGCCGTCGGTGGTGCGGCCCGCGTTCGGCAGCGTCGACCTGGGCGCCCAGCTCGGCGTCGACCACCGGAGCCACGACGCGCTGCGCCACGCCCGCGCCACCCTCGTGCTCGCCGCGGCGGCCGCCGGGTGCGCGGCCCCGATCGACGGCGTCACCACCGCGCTCGACGACCCGGCTGCGCTGCGGGCCGACACCGAACACGCCGCGATGCTCGGTTTCACCGCGAAACTGTGCGTCCACCCGCGCCAGGTCGACGTCGTCCACGACGCTTTCGCGCCGTCCGAAGAAGACGTCGCCTGGGCCCGCCGCGTCGTGGCCGCGGCCGGCGACGGCGCGGCCGTCGCACACGGCGGGGAAATGATCGACCGCCCGGTTCTCCTGCGCGCGCAGGCCGTTCTGGCCCGGGCGGCGCGTTAGGCCGAACCGGTTAACACGCTGACCGGAATCCGCGCCCGGTGATTCCGTCGAATGTTCGAGTCACTCCACTCCCACCAGCGAAAACGCGGAAACGTGAATGCGCTCGGGCGGGCGGCACGGTATTTCTGCCAGTGCCGGAAACCCTGCGTCGCCGATGCGTGCGTGCCATAGTGACGATTCCGGCGGTATCGGGTGGGGGTGGGGGACGATGGCGTCCGAGGTGCGCCCGTTGGTGGGGCTCGCCGCCGTCACGCACGGGCTCGTCGACCACCTGGTGTCGCGTCCGGACGGCGAGAGCCGGCCGCTGCCCGTCGTCGTGGCGCTCGGTGCGCGTGGCACCGGGAAGACCGCGTTGCTCGACACCGTCGCCGCGCGTTGTGCGGACATCCCGCACGCGCGGCTGGACTTCGAGCGGCACGACCGGGCCGGCAGCCGGCCCCGGGAACTGCTGGGGCAGCTCGCGTTCGACCTCAGCCGCCAGTGGAAGCAGTTCGGCCGGCTGGCTTTTCCCCGGCTCTGGCTGTGCATGCTCGTGCTGGGCGCGCCGGTCGAACTCCAGGACCGCCGCGCCGCGCTGCGCAAGCTGCACGCCTTGGTGGCGAAGAACCAGCCGCTGGAACAGAACCGCGAGGCGATCGTCGACGTCGTGCGCCTCGCCGGCGGCATCGCGCCCGCCGGTGGCCTCCAAGGCTGGCCGGAGGCGACCGACCTCCTGCTGCGCGGGCTGAGCTGGTACGACCGCCGCCGGCTGGTCGGCAAGATGCGGGCGTTGCCTGCCGGCGCCGGCAACCACGAGGACTTCCTGCTCGAAATCGCCAAGCGCGCCCAGGGCGACGACGAGGACCGGGAGGCGGTCGACGCCACCTTCTGCGACGCGTTCCTCGCGGACCTGCGCCGTGCCTACACCGGCCTGAACCGCTCACGCCGGACGCTGAACAGCCTGGTGCTGCTCGACAACGCCCACACCGAAGGCGGCCGGCTGCTGCTGAGCGCGCTGACCGAAGCGCGCCGGCGCTCCGGCGAAGCCGACCCGCTCGTCGTGCTCGCCACCAGCCGGGAATGGAACCCGGAGTGGAACGAGAGCTGGTCCCTGCTGACCCCGCACCGCGGCGCCCCGGAGCACCGGCGGCCGACCACCCACCGGACGAGCGGGCTCTCCTGGCCGGCCCCGCGGCAACCCGCCGATGTGGACGGTGACTGGCGGCCGGAGCCGAGCCGGCCGGACCCGCGCTGGCACCCCTGGTACCTGCTGGAGCTGGGGACCCTGTCGAAGGACGACGTCGTCGCGCTCGCCGCGGGCCGGGAGATCCACCCGGCGTCGCGGCTGCCGGGGTTCCTGCACCGGCTGACCGACGGCCATCCCGGCGCGGTCACCGACGTCGTCGCCGCGGTGGCGCACCGCTACGACCCCCGGCGGCCGGGCGCGTTGCGCACGGCGTTGCGCACCCGGCTCGACGACGCGGGACCGGACCTGCTCACCGCGATGCGCGACTACCTCCTGCAGGACTTCACCACGGCGAGCCGGCCGGACCTGGTCACCGCGAGCGCCGCGCTCGACGTGGAGATGCTGTTCCACAAGGAGATCCTCGACCTGCGCAACCCCGCCGGCGAAGGTGTGCTGTTCAAGGAGCTCGGCGACCACCTGTGGCTGCGCGCGGAGCCGGCGGTGTCGCCGCAGTACGTGCTGCACCCGTTGCTGCGCCGGATCCTGTTGCAGGAGCTGGCTTCCCGCGCGGACGACCACCCGCTGAGCTGGACCCGCGTGCACACCCGGTGCCGCGACTTCTACGAGAAGAACGGCCGGGTCGTGGCCGCGCGCTACCACGACCTCGCGCTGGAGAACGTCGCGGCGGCGGTCGCGCACCTGCGCGAGCCGTTCGGCGAGGCGCGGGAGTTCGACCTGCCGACCGCCGAGACGTGGCTCGCCGAGCTCGACGTCATCACCGCCGCCCCCAACCGGCTGGCCAAGGCCGCCGAGCCCTACGACCAGGTCCAGCGCCACGCCGGCGAGGGCGACGACGACCTCGGGACCCAGCTCGCCTGGCTGGTCGTCGCGCTGTGGATCGCCCGCGACCCCCTCGGCGATCCCGGCGGCACGCTGGATTCGACGATCGAAGGGGGCTTCCACCAGCTGGCGCAGGGCCGGGGGCGGGGCTCGATCCTGCTGCACGAACGAGCGGAGAGGTACCGATGACGGCACGCACTGACCGGATCCGGCCGCCGCGGCCGACGTGGTCGAAGTGGCTGGTGGCGGGCGGGGCAGTGCTCGCGCTCGCCGTCGTCCTCGTCGGCGTGCTGGTCGTGGTGCCGTCGATCGGCGAAGCCGGGCGGACCTGCGGCGACGGCGTCGAGAAACGCGGTGACACCGGGGAATGCACCGGCGTCACCGACGGCTCGTACGTGTTCTCGCCGGGACTCGCCGACGTCGAGCAGCGGATCCACGCCGAGAACGACCGGGTCGCCGCGTCGGGGCAGCCGGTCGTCACCATCGCGGCGTTCCTGCCGATGACGCTGACCGAGCACGACATCCTGTCCGACGAATGGGTTCGTCACCAGCTGGAAGGCGCCTACATCGCGCAGCGCCGCGCGAACACGACCGGTTCGTGGGGCAGCCTGCCGCTGGTCCGCCTGCTGCTGGCCAACCCGGGCAGCCGGCTGGCCCAGTGGGAGCCGGTGGTGACCGACCTGGTCGGCCGGGCGGCGGCCGAGCGCCTGGTCGCGGTCACCGGGATCGGCCTGAGCCTCGACACCGCCCGCGACGCGATCCGCCGGCTGTCGGAGCACCGGATCCCGGTCGTCGCCTCGCACCTGGCCGCGGACGAGTTCTCGGAGATCCCCGGCTTCATGCGGGTGTCGCCGACCAGCTCGACCTACGGCCTGGCGGCGGCGAGCTACGTCAAGCCGACCGCGCACACGGCGACGGTCGTGCAGGACGTCAACCCGGGCGACCTCTACCCGAAGACCCTCGCGACGGCGTTCACCCGCAAATTCGCCGACGAGACGCACCGGATCGTCGGGCGCACCGAGGAGTACGACTCGAGCCTGCCCGGCATCGAGAACACGTTCCTGCAGATGATGCCGAACATCTGCGGCAACCAGCCGGAGGTCGTGTACTTCGCCGGCCGCGAGAACCACCTGACGTCGTTCATCGCCGAGCTGGCGCAGCGGCCGTGCCTCGACCGCCACATCACGGTGCTGACCGGCGACCTGGCCCTGGTCGGGCCGCCCGGCCCGGAGATGCGCCGCGGCCTGCAGGCCAACGTGACGGTGTTCGCGCCGGGGCTGGCCCACCCGCAGGCGTGGGCCAGCTCCCCGGGCGCGTTCAACCCGACGGCGGTCGCGAACTTCACCGAGCCGGGCTGCACGGACTGCTTCACCGCGGTGTTCCCGAAGGAACGCCTCGACGACGGCATCGCGATCCTCGCGCACGACGCCGTCCTGACCGTGGTGTGGGCGATCCGCGGCATCCCGCGCGTGGCCCCGGAACAGGTGACCGCCCAGGACGTGCTGCAGGCCAAGAACCGCCTGCACGGAACGCTGGCGGTCCCGGGCGCGAGCGGCATGATCTCATTCGACGACCGCGGCGACCCGGTCAACAAGGCGGTGCCGATCCTGCGGGTGCGGCTGGCCGACACCCCCGAGTTCGTGCAGCTGTCCACACCGGACTCGTGAGCCGGGCTCAGACGCCGGCCGGCTTGACCGCCGCCGGAGCTGCCTGGAGCCGGGCCGCGCGGGTCCGCGGGCCGAACGCCGCCAGCACCAGCGCGCCGACCAGCCAGGTGCCCGCGATGAAGAAGAACACGCTCTGGTACCCGCTGCCGTTGTACAGCCCGGCCACGATCAGCGGGCCCGCCGCGTTCGACAGCCGGCCGAGGCCGTAGGAGACACCCGTGCCCAGCGACCGTCCCCGCGTGTCGAACAGCTCCGGCGAGTACGCGTACCCGAGTGCGGTGTAGCCGCGCTCGAACATGTTCACCAGGAACCCGAACACCACGATCAGCACCGGGTTGAACGTCAGCCCGTACAGCAACCCGCAGAGCGCGATGACCCCGCCGAACGCGACCAGGCACCACTTGCGTTCGAAGCGGTCGGTGACCAGCGCCGCGAGGTAGGAGCCCAGCGGTGCGCCGACCGTCGTGAGCGCCACGTAGAACACCGACTTCTCGACGCTGAAGCCCTCCTTGGCCAGCAGCGTCGGCGCCCAGCTCGAGTAGCCGAAGAACCCGATGGTCTGCGTCACCCACAGGACGGTCAGCAGCAACGTCGGCAGCAGGTACTTCTTCTTCAGCAGCAACCGCAGCGGCGCCTTCGCGACCGGCGCTTCGTCGATCGGCGGCGCGGGCTCGGGCAGCGGGCCCTTCTCCGCCGCGACGCGCTCCTCGATCTCCCGCAGCACCGCGTCCGCCTTCGCGTGTTCGCCGCGGCTTTCGTACCAGCGCGGGGATTCCTTCAGCTGCCGCGTGAACAGCACCAGCAGCACGCCGAGCGCGCCCCACAAGTAGACCAGCCGCCACGACCACGAGTTGATCGGCACCACCGCGCTCGCGATCAGGTTGGTCACCGGCGTGCCGCAGATGCCGATCACGATGGCGTAGGCCTGGTACTTGCCGCGGTTGGCCGCCGGGTACAGCTCGTTGACGTAGATGACCGCGACGACCGTCATCGCCGACAGGCCCGCCGACGTCAGGACGCGGAACACCCCCAGCGACACGACGTCCCACGAGAACACCGCCGCGAACGAGAAGACGCCGAACCACACGGTCGTCCACATCAGCGCGTTCTTGCGGCCGAAGCGGTCGGCGAGCGTGCTCGCCACGATCGAGCCGAAGAACATCCCGACGAACGACAGCGAAGTCACGTACGCGACCTGGTTGACGGTCACGCCCCACAGCTTGATCAGCTTGGGCGCGGTGGTGGCGAAGCTGTTGATGTCGGCGAACTCGAAGAAGTAGGCGAACGAGACGGCGAGGATGGTGACCTTGTGGAAGCGCGAAATCGGCAGGCGGTTCAGCCGGTTGAGCGCGTTGGCGTGCTGCATTGCATGCCCTTCGGGGGGTTCAGGCGGTTTCGCCGGGCCAGTAGAGGCGCATCGGGTTGTCGACGAGCAGCTTCCGCTGCAGTTCGGGGGTGTCCGCGATCCGCGGCACGTAGTCGACCAGCAACCCGTCGTCGGGCATGTGGTCCGTCAGGTTCGGGTGTGGCCAGTCAGTGCCCCAGAGCACCCGGTCAGGGAACTCGGTGACGACGCGGCGGGCGAAGGGCACGACATCGGTGTAGGCGTGCTTCTCGCCGTCGAGAGCTGGCGGCCCGGTCACCGTGAGCCGCTCCGGGCAGCTCACCTTGACGTGGACGTCGTTGCGGTCGACGAACGCGAGGAACCGGTCGAACTCCGGGCCGTGCACGGGTTTCGTGACATCGGGGCGTCCCATGTGGTCGATCACCAGCGGCGCGGGCAGCGAGCTGAAGAAGTCTTCCAGCTCGGGCAGGTCCGCGGCCTCGAAGTAGAGCACGACGTGCCAGCCCAGCGGCGCGATCTTCTCGGCGATCGTGCTCAGGTCTTCCTTGGGCGAGGCGTCGACGAGCCGTTTGACGAAGTTGAACCGCACCCCCCGGACGCCGGCCGCGTCGAGTTCGCGCAGCTCGGCGTCGCCGATGTCCGGCCGGACGGTCGCGATCCCGCGCGCCCGGCCGCCGGCCGCGCGGACGGCGTCGACCATCGCCGAGTTGTCCGCGCCGTGGCAGGTCGCCTGCACGATGACGGTGCGCGTGAAGCCGAGGTGGTCCCGCAGCGCGAACAACTGCTCTTTGCTCGCGTCGCAAGGTGTGTACTTGCGCTCCGGCGCGAAGGGGAACTCGGCCTGCGGGCCGAAGACGTGGCAGTGGGCGTCGACCGCGCCGTACGGCAGTGCGAAGTCCGGTGTGGACGGATTCGCGTACCAGTCGAGCCAGCCGGGCGTCTTGGTCGCCATCATCGGTTCTGTCCGGTGAGGAGGGCGTCCAGCCGCGGGTAGACGCGCCGGGCGTTGTGCTCCCGGATCGCGGCCCAGTCCTCTTCGGACAGTTTCGCGGCCTCGGCGTAGCGGCGGGTGTCGTCGAAGTGGTGACCGGTCCGCGGGTCGACGCTGCGGACGGCGCCGATCATCTCCGACGCGAAGAGGATGTTGCGCGCCGGGATGACGTCGAAGAGCAGGTCCGAACCCGGCTGGTGGTAAACGCAGGTGTCGAAGAAGACGTTGTTCAGCACGTGGTCCTCGAGCTCCGGCTTGCCCAGCGCCATCGCCAGGCCGCGGAAGCGGCCCCAGTGGTAGGGGACCGCGCCGCCACCGTGCGGGATGACCAGCCGCAGCGTCGGGAAGTCGGTGAACAGGTCGCCCTGCACGAGCTGCATGAACGCGGTCGTGTCGGCGTTGAGGTAGTGCGCGCCGGTGGTGTGGAACGCGGGGTTGACGCTCGTGCTGACGTGCACCATCGCCGGGATGTCGTACTCGACCATCTTTTCGTAGACCGGGTACCACGACCGGTCGGTGAGCGGCGGGGCGCTCCAGTGCCCGCCGCTGGGGTCGGGGTTGAGGTTCAGCGCGACGGCGCCGTACTCCTCGACGCAGCGGGTCAGCTCGGGCAGGCAGGTGGCGGGGTCGGCGCCGGGCGACTGCGGGAGCATCGCGGCCGGCGCGAACCGCTCGGGGTAGAGCGTGCTGACGCGGTGGCAGAGCTCGTTGCAGATCGACGCCCACTCGCTCGAGGTCTCGAAGCCGCCGACGTGGTGGGCCATGAACGACGCGCGGGGCGAGAAGATCGTGAGGTCGATGCCGCGTTCGTCCATCAGCTTGAGCTGGTTCGGCTCGATCGTCTCGCGCAGCTCGTCGTCGCTGATGCGCAGGTCGGCGCGGGCGGGCGCGGCGGCGCGGTCGTCGAGCGACGCGATCTGCTGGTCCCGCCACGCGGCGAGCGCGGGCGGGGCGGTCGTGTAGTGGCCGTGGCAGTCGATGATCAAGGTAGGTCCTCGTCGTTGCGCATGCTTGATAGTCGCACACTAATCGTCGAAGAAATTGTTGACAATATCTGCGACGAGATTGACTCACGGTGAGGGTGCGGCTGCACACGGGTCTGCCCTGCCCCGGCGGGGTGCCGGAGCAGGGCAGGACGGGTTGCCGGGGGCTCAGGCGTTCTGCGAGCCGTGGACCGGCGCTTGCGCGGGCCGGCCCGCGTGCGTCGAGAACCCGCCGTTGCGTCGCACGAGAGCCACCATCACCGCGCCGAGCACGCCGGCGATCGCGAACACCACGAAGCCGAACGACGACAGCCCGCCCGCCACCAGGACCCCGCCCAGCCACGGGCCGAACACCGCGCCCAGCCGGCCGACGCCGGAGACCCAGCCCAGCGCCGTCGCGCGGCTGTCGGCGGGGTAGTAGGCGCCGACCGCCGCGTAGATCAGCGTCTGCGCGCTGAACAGCCACGCGCCGGTGAGGAACACGACCACGTAGGTGACGACCAGCGGCAGGTGCACCGCCAGCAGGCCGACGCCGCCGGCGGTCAAGGCGAACCAGATGATCGCGACCGGCCGGGCGCCGAAGCGGTCCGCGAGCCGGCCGGCGACGAGCATGCCCGCGATGCCGCCCAGGTTGATCACCAGCAGGAAGCTGATCGCGGAGCCGAGGTTGTAGCCGCTGCCGCGCATCATCGTCGGCAGCCAGGTGTTCACGCCGTACACGAGCAGCAGCCCGGCGAACGAGGCGATCCAGAACAGCAGCGTCGTCGTCCGCACCGACGGCGTGAACAGCCCGCGCAGGCCGCCGCGGCGGCCTTCGGCCGGCTCCGGCGCGAACGTCTCGAGCGGGACGGCGAACTTGGCCGCGATCGCCCGCGCCCGGTCGGTCCGGCCCTTGGCCAGCAGGAACGTCATCGACTCCGGTAGCAGGAAGACGACCGCGGGCAGCACCACGACGAGCAGCAGCGCGCCGATCCAGTAGACCGAACGCCAGCCCATCGACTGGACCAGCGTCATGCCCAGCGCGCCGGCCAGCGCGCCGCCGGCCTGGTGGGCGGTCATCACGGTGGTGACGGCGAGGTTCTTGCGCCACGCCGGCGCGTACTCCATGACCATCGCGATCGCCGAGGGCAGCAGGCCGCCGAGGCCGATGCCGGCGACGAACCGCGCCGCGCCGAAGACCTCGACCGACGGGGCCGCGGCGCAGACCGCCGCGGCCAGGGAGAACACCGTGACGCCGGTGATGATGATCTTCCGGCGGCCGGTGCGGTCGGTGAGGATGCCGGCCCCGAGCGCGCCGAGCATCATGCCGAACGTCGTCAGGCTGCCGATGGTGCCGCCGCCGACCGCGGTCAGGCCGAAGCTCTTGTCGGCCAGCACGCCCGGCAGGGTCGCGCCGTAGACGAACAGGTCCAGCCCGTCGAGCAGGACGAGGACCCAGCACAACGCGGTCACCCGGATCGACAGCCGGACCGTGGCGGCGGTCGAGCCGCCGAGTTCTCGAGTGGACATCCTCGTCCCTTTCGTCCGGGGCAGCGAAGATGTCCGAAGCTACTCTGGTTGAGATATTGCCCACAAGACTCGCGTCAAGATTGTTTACAATCCTGTGAATCAGCTAGGTGGGCCAGCTGGTCCCTCGACGCGCCGGCGACGTCGGCGCGGACACCCAGCTCGCCGAGCATCTCGGCGGCCGCGGCCATCTCGGCGGTCCGCCGGACGGCGTGCGTGTAGGAGCCGTCGACGAGCCGGTCGACGGTGGCGGCGTTCGCCGCGGTGAGCTCGTCGACGATGATCTTGCGCAGCCAGTCCTCGCAGCCGGCGGCGCGGGCCGCCTGCAGGGCCTCGACGACGGCGGCGGACATGCCCTTGAAGAACACGCTCCGCAGCAGCTTGCGTTCGGCGGCCAGGCCGGCGTCCCCGGCCATGGTCTCCACCGCGGCGCCGAGGGAGTTCAGCGTGGTGGCCACGCTTTCCGCGGCGACGCCGGTGGCGAGCATCGGCACGCGCAGGCCGCGGCCGGGAACCGGCGCCATGATCGCGATGTCGGCGAACGGCACGTCGTGCCCGGCGGCGAGGGTGGCGAGCTCGCGCTTGGTGCCGGGGGAGGCGGTGTTGAGGTCGGCCCAGGCGGCGCCGGGCTTCAGGCCGGCGAGCCCGGCTTCGAGCGCGTCGACGGCCGCGGCGGCCTTGTTCACGCTGAGCACCAGGTCGGCACCCTCGGCGGCGTCGGCTTCCGAGCCGGTGGCAACCACGCCTTCGGCTGCGGGCACGGCCGGGTCGTAGCCCCGCACGACGGCCCCGGCGGCGACCAGGTCGCGGGCGAGCGCGCTGCCCGCTTCGCCGAGTCCCAGTACCGCGATGGTTGCGGACATAGCAGAATCCTCTCTACAAGCTACGATCGAGTACACGATGTGCTCGACAAAATTGTCAACAAACTGAGGTGAAGGATGACCGAGAGTGCTGCGGGCGGGCAGCCGGGGGAGCGTTCCGTGGTGGCGGCCATCCGTGACGCCATCGTCCGCGGCGAGTTCGTGCCGAACCAGAGACTGGTGGAGGCGGACCTGTCCGCCCAGTTCGCGGCGAGCCGCGCCACGGTGCGGGCGGCGCTGATCGAGCTGACGAACGAGGGGCTCGTCGAGCGGGTGCAGAACCGGGGCGCGCGCGTGCGGGCGGTGTCGCTGGAGGAGGCCGTCGAGATTTCCGAGGTGCGCATGATGCTGGAGTCGCTGTGCGCGGCGAAGGCGGCGGAGCGGATTTCCGACGCGGAGATCAACGAGCTGGAGGAGCTCGGCGAGCTGATGCAGCACGCGGTGGCGGCGGGCGACGTCGTCGGGTATTCGGGGCTCAACCAGCGGTTGCACCGGCGGGTCCGCGAAATCAGCGGCCAGAAGACGGCGGCGCAGGTGCTGGAGCGGCTGCGTGGGCAGAGCGTGCGCCACCAGTTCCGGTTGGCGATGCGCCCGGGCCGGCCGCAGGTGTCGCTGCCGGAGCACCTGGCGATCATCGACGCGATCTGCGCCCACCGCCCGGAGCGTGCGGCCGAGGCCGCGCGGGCGCACTTGGGCAGCGTCATCGAGGCCCTGAAGGCGGCCGACGCCGCGGAGGTCTCGCACCTGCGCCCGTAATCGTGGCGCGGGATGCACCGAACGCCACATTGGGGCGCTTGAGTTCTGGCCCCCGGGAGTCTTGGGCGCGCCCCAATGTGGCCTTCGGTGCGTCAGGCGCACCGAAGGGGCCCTTGGGTGCGTCAGACGCAACCAAGGCCACATTGGGGCGCTCTCAGCCATCTCGCATGCCCGCCAAAATTGTTGACAATTTCGTCTACGGAACCGTACCGTAGGCCGTATGAAGCCCGTCATCGTCACTGATCCGCCTCGTGCCGACCTCGCGCAGGTGACCCGGCTCGCTGACTACGGCGTCGCCACCGTTCACGAAGCTCTCGGGCGCTCCGGGCTGCTCGGCCCCGATCTGCGGCCCATCCAGGACGGCGCGCGCATCGGCGGCACGGCCGTCACCGCGCTCTGCTGGCCCGGCGACAACCTCATGATCCACGCCGCCGTCGAGCAGTGCCGCGAAGGCGATGTCCTCGTCGTCACCACCACTTCGCCGTGCCGCGACGGGCTTTTCGGCGAGCTGTTCGCCACCGCGCTGCGGTACCGGGGCGTGAAAGGCCTCGTCATCGACACCGGCGTCCGCGACGTCGCCGACCTGCGTGCCCTCGGCTTCCCCGTCTGGTCGGCCGCCGTCAGCGCGCAGGGCACCGTCAAGGCCACCGCTGGCGCCGTGAACGTGCCCGTCGTCATCGGCGGGCAGCTTATCCGGCCCGGTGACGCCGTCCTGGCCGACGACGACGGCGTCATGCGCGTCCGCCGCGAAGACGTCCAAAGTGGACTCGATGCTTCGCGGGCCCGGCTGGAAAAGGAAGCCGCGGCGCGGGAAGCGTTCGCCCAGGGGCAGCTCGGCCTGGACCGCTACGGGCTTCGCGAGAAGCTCGAAGCCCTCGGTGTCCGGTACCTGACCGCCGAGGAGTACGAGAAGGAGCAGGCATGACCGGCGTGCGCTGCATGCTCATGCGCGGGGGCACCTCCAAGGGCGCCTACTTCCTCGCCGAGGACCTCCCGGCCGACCCGGAAGCCCGCGACGACCTGCTCCTGCGGATCATGGGCACCCCCGACCCGCGCCAGATCGACGGCCTCGGCGGGGCCCAGCCGGTCACCAGCAAGGTCGCCATCGTGTCCGAAGCGGACGGTCCGGACCACGACGTCGACTACCTGTTCCTGCAGCTGGGTGTCGAAGAGGCCACCGTCTCCGACCGGCAGACCTGCGGCAACCTCCTGGCCGGCGTCGGGCAGTTCGCCGTCGAACGCGGGCTCGTGCCCGCCGGGCCGGAGCGCACCTCCGTGCGCGTGCGGCTGGTCAACACCGGCAGCATCGCCATCGCCGGCTTCGCCACCCCCGGCGGCGAAGTCGACTACCGCGGCGACACCGCCATCTCCGGCGTGCCCGGCACCGCCGCCCCGGTCGAGCTCGACTTCACCGAGACCGAAGGGTCCGTCTGCGGCAGCCTCCTGCCCACCGGCAACGTCCGCGACGACGTCGGCGGCATCGCCGTCACCTGCGTGGACAACGGAATGCCGGTGGTTGTCGCGCGTGCCGAAGACCTCGGCGGCGAACCGGGCATGACCGAGCGGATCGACGCGCTGCGCATCGAGGCCGGGAAGCTGATGGGCCTCGGTGACGTCCGCGGCTCGTCCGTCCCGAAGACCACGCTGGTCTCCGCCCCGCGCGATGGCGGCGCCATCGCCACCCGCACCTTCATCCCGGTCAAGCCGCACCCGTCGATCGGCGTGCTCGGCGGCGTCAGCGTCGTGACGGCGTTGCTGCTCGACGGCGCCGTCGGGGCCGAGCTCCTCCGGAAGCCGCCGGCGGGCGAGCCGATCGAGATCGAGCACCCGAGCGGCAAGCTGGCCGTGGCGATCGAGTTCGAAGAGTCCCGCGTCCGCCGGTCGACGGTCATCCGCACCGCGCGGAAGTTGTTCGACGGCACCGTTTTCCCCCGTTCCTGAGGAGCCATCGATGCCCCAGCCCTCGCCGCGTCACGAGATCGCCCACCTCGGCCACGTCGAGCTGTTCACCCCGGAACCCGAGAAGAGCCTGGACTTCTTCGTCCGCGTGCTCGGCCTGACCGAGAACGGCGCCGACGGCGACTCCGTCTACCTGCGCACCTGGGACGACTACGAGCACCACAGCCTGAAGCTCACCGCGGCGAAGACGTCCGGCGTCGGGCGGACTGCGGTGCGCGCCACCAGCGAGGAAGCCCTCAAGCGGCGGGTCGTCGCGCTGGAGGAGCGCGGGCTGGGCGTCGGCTGGGAGGACGGCGACGCCGGCATCGGCCCGACGTACGTGTTCCGCGACCCGGACGGCCACGAGCTCGAGGTCTACTGGGAGACCGAGCGCTACCGGCCGCCGGAGCACCTGCGGCCCGCGTTGAAGAACCAGGCTCAGGCCTACCCGGGGCGCGGTGTCGGGGTGCGCCGCCTCGACCACGTCAACTACCTGGCCCGCGAGGCCGAGGTCAACGGCCGGTTCGTCTGCGACGCGCTCGGCGGCCGGGTGACCGAGCAGATCCAGCTCGACAGCGGCGTGATTTCCGGGCAGTGGACGCACTTCGCGCAGAAGTCGTACGACATCGTGTACACGAACGACTGGACGAAATCGAGCGGCCGGCTGCACCACATCGCGTTCGCCACCGACACGCGCGAGGACATCCTGCGCGCGGCCGACATCGCGCTCGACAACGGCGTCCACATCGAGACCGGGCCGCACAAGCACGCGATCCAGCAGACGTTCTTCCTCTACGTGTACGAGCCGGGCGGCAACCGCGTCGAGCTGTGCAACCCGACCGGGCGGCTGATCTTCGCGCCGGACTGGGAGCCGGTCACCTGGACCGAAGCCGAGCGGGCCAAGGGGCAGGCGTGGGGGCTGAAGACGATCGAGTCGTTCCACACGCACGGCACGCCACCGGTGGACTGACGCTGCCCCGAACGGCGGCATAACGTCGCGGCGCGCGGGATCGCATGCCCCGCGCGACCTGCGGCGACGCCGGACACCCCGACGAAAGTCGCTGCCGCGCAACGGAAAACCCGGCTTAGCATCCGCCTCCCGAGTCTTCAGGAGGAGATGCGCCGATGCGGAAGCTGCTTGCCGTCCTCTGTTCCGCCCTCGTGACCACGGTCGCCCTCGCCGCACCGGCGTCGGCGGCGCCCGCGACCGTGCCCGGCCTGACCGGCGCCGCCGCAAAGGCCGCCGCCGGGCCGATGGCCGACCGGTTCTACCAGGTGCGCCGGGAGCGAGCCGCCCAGCAGCGGCACACCTTCTGGGGTCCCGAACCGCAGCTGAACACCGGCGCGGACGGGCTGGTGGTCACCCAGAGCGTCACGCCGGGCCTGCGGGTGTCGAACCGGTCGGACGTCATCTACGCGCCGACGATGAAACCCACCGGGCATTCGTGCGTGGAGGTGGTGACCGCGTACGGCCTGGGTGAAGCCGCGCAGGTCTGGGCGTGGGACTGGTGCCGTTCGGTGGCGCCGGCCAAGGTCGTCCCGATCGACAGCGCTTTCCTGGCCACCTACACCAGCACGGTGAACGGGCACCCGGCCTACACCGTGCAGGAGGTCCGGACCAGCGCGTCGGGCAACAAGTGGACGGCGTCGCTGTACAACGTGAAGACGGGTGCGTGGGACACGCTGTTCACCCAGAGCGGCAGCGACCAGAGTTCGCTGAACGAGGGCTGGGACATCTTCGAGCTGTACTCGACGCGTGACCCCGCGACGGGCAACGCGTACTACTGCGCGGACGCGCGGGGCGCGGTGTTCGAGTCCAGCTCGCTGAAGCTGCGCGTGGGCGGCCAGTGGGTGGCGGCATCGCCGACGAACTCCCCGCTGCGGCCGACGGCGAACCCGCGGCCGGCTGACTACGACTGTTCGACGTTGCGGTTCGAGGTGCCGTCGCCGAACTCGGCGTGGCGGGTGACGGTGTGAGGTCGGCGGGTGGGCGCCGCGGCGGTGCGCGTTCGAGGTGCCGTCGCCGGAGCCTGCCTGGCGGGTGAGGTCAGCCGGTCGGCAGGAGCTGGCGGCCGCCGTACCACCAGTGGTTGAAGGTGGCGTCGCAACCCTGCCGGGCGGTGGCGGTTGGCGAGTGAGGTCAGCCGGTCGGCAGGAGCTGGCGGCCGCCGTCGTGCCACCAGTGGTCGAACGCCGCGCTGCAGCCCTGCCGGCCGGCGTAGTGGTCGACCACCGCCGCGTGGATCTCCGCGGCGTGCGCGGCCACCGCCGTGCCCGGGCGGTAGCAGAGCCGCAGCTCCTGCCACAGCGGGGCGCCTTCGATCGCGCGCACCGCGATCGCCGGCCGGTCTTCGCGGGTCGCGAGGGCCGGTGCCACCGCCATGCCCGCGCGGACCAGGTCCAGCAGCGTCGCCAGGCACTGTGGCCGGTGTGGCTGGTCCAGTGCGATGCCGTGGCGGTGGCACACGCGCTGCAGGTACGCCGACCACCGCGTGGTGCCCGGCGGGTCGTCGGCCCACGGGTGCTCGCCCAGCCCGGCGAACGGGACCGCGCGGGCGCCGGCGAGCGGGTGCCCGGGGGCGAGGATCACGAACACCGGCTCTCGCGGGTGGATCACCAGCGTCTCGACGCCGTCGGGGACCACCGGGTCCGGCAGCGGCGGCAGGTAGACCAGCGCGAGGTCGAGCCCGCCCGCGGCCAGCCGGGCGAGCGTGGCGGTCTCGTCCTGGTCTTCGTGCACGCTCACGCCGTGGCTCCACGGCACCTCACGCAGCCACCGCGCCAGCGCGAGGTGCAGGAAACCGCAGTACCCGCCCAGCCGCAGCGGCCCGGCGGGCGCCCGCCGCTCACCGATCCGTTCGGTCAGCGCGGAAACCCCGGCGAGCACGGTCCGGGCCTCGGCGACGACGTCCGCGCCGAGCCGCGTCGGGACGCAGCCGGTGGGGGAGCGCACGAACAGCGCTCCGCCGACCGAGCGTTCGACGCGCCGCAGCAACCCGGACAGCGCGGGCTGCGAAACGTGCAGCACCCGGGCGGCGCGGCTGAGACTGCGCGCGTCGGCGACCGCGACGAGTGCGCGCAGGTGACGCAGTTCGAGCTCCACGGCCCCTCCGCATGTCCGGGTGGCGCTCAGCCGGATCCACTGTAGGCCCGTTGATCAGCGGGGACATCCGACCTGAGTCGGGCGGTCGCGGCGAACCCGGCGGCAGCGACCGCCAGTCCGGCACGCACCCAGTCCCAGCGGTTCCAGTCGGCCAGCGCCCTGGCGACGTCGCCGGGTGGGAAGCCGGGGTCCAGGAGCGCGAGGTTGGCGGGCACGAAGTAGGCCAGCAGCGCGAACGTCCCGATCAGGCACGCGGTCGCGCCCACCCAGGGCCACGCCGGGCGCCGGAAAGCCGCGATCGTGGTCAGGATCAGCGAAGCCAGCTCGAAGGGGAAGACCGTCGCGCCCGTGGCGGGGCCCTCGGTGGCGAACCGGGCGAGGAATGCCTCCGGGGACGCGGCCTGCCAGGACGGGACGATGACGATCTGGGTCAGCAGCGCGCCCCCGGCGAAGGCGGCGGTGGTGGCGGTCGCGAGAGTGCCGAGTTTCATGCCCTTCTGACGAGCCACCGCCCGGGGTTGTGACCGGAGTCGACATGTCGTCAGAGGTCCAGCACGACGTCCTCGGCGGGCCGGGCGCAGCAGATCAGCGCCTCGCCCGCCGCCGCGGGTTCGAGTGGCTCCGGGGCGTACTCCACGCCGCCCGAGAGCACCGGTGTCACGCACGTGTGGCAGACCCCCGTCCGGCACGACCAGCGCGTCGGGACGTCGCACGCCTCGGCGAACTCGAGCAGGCTCGGGTAGCTCTCGCGCCACGGCACCGTCAGGCCGCTGCGGGCGAACGTCACCGCGGGGCCCGGGCCCGGCGAGCCCGCCGGGGGATGCGGGGCCGTCCGCACCGCGTCGGTGATCCCGGGGTTGATCGCCGAGACGCCGCCGAACAGTTCACTGTGGACACGGGACGCGTCGATGCCCAGGGACACCAGGGCTTCCCGCATCGCCGTCATGAACGCGTCCGGCCCGCACAGGTAGGCGGTCGCCTCGCACGGAAGGTCCAAAGTGGACAATGTGGCGACCGTGAGGCGACCGGTCTCCGCCGTGTAGTACACGTGTTCGTGGGCGTTCGGAAGGTCTGTCAGCAGCCGGTGCGCCTCGTCGGCGAACGCGTGCTCCGCCGCCGAACGGGTGGTGTGCAGCCACCAGACCTCCCGTTCGCTTCGGCTCGCCGCCAGCGCGTGCAGCATCGCCAGCACCGGCGTCACGCCGATCCCCGCCGACAGCAGGACCACCGGGCCGTCACCGGCGGCCAGGACGAAGTCGCCACGCGGGGCCGCGACCTCCACCGTCGCACCCGCCGCCAGCCGCGTGTGGAGGTAGCCGCTCACCACCCCGTCGCGCTTGACGCTGATGCGGTACGCGTGCTCGGACGGCGCCGCCGAGAGCGAGTAGCTGCGGACCGGCGCCGGGTCGCCGGCCCCGGGCACGCGCAGCGTCAGGTACTGGCCCGGTTCGGGCCGGGGGAGTGGCGCGCCGTCGTCGGCGGTCAGGTGGATCGACGCCACCGACGCGCTTTCGGGCACCACCCGGGCCACCCGCAACGGCCGAAACCCGCGCCACCCGGCCGGTGCGGGAGCGGGCGCGGCCGCCAGCAGGTCGCGGAACGACGCCTGCCAGCCCGGGCTCAGCGCGGGGACGTCGACCGCCTTGCGCAGCGTCTCGGGGTCGCGGTCCGGCAGGTAGAGCAGCGCGTCGACGTCGGCGACGCTCAGCTCGTGCCGCCCGGTCCGGGTGCGGACGATCTCGTCGCCGGCCTGGACGTGCCCTTCGGTGATGACCCGCAGGTAGAACCCCGGCCGGTGGTGGGCGACCAGCAGGGCCGGCATCCGCGGCTCGCCCAGGCGCATCCCGACGCGGAAGCACGTCACGCGCGGCTGGGTGACCTCGAACTCGGCCTCGCCGACGCGGTACCGGTCGCCGATGTGCACCTCGTCGTCGGGCAGGCCGTCGACGGTGAAGTTCTCGCCGAACTGGCCGTCTTCGAGGTCTTCGCGGCCGAGGAAACGCCGCCAGTGCTCGTAGGACTCGCGCTGGTACACCAGCACCGCGCGGATCTCGCCGCCGTGCCCGCCCAGGTCGCCCTGGCCGTCGCCGTCGACGTTGAGCCTCCGGACCAGCCGCGGGCCCTCGACCGGGTACTTGAAGATTCCCGTGTGGACGGTCCGGCCCTGCCAGGTCACGTCCTTCGGCAGGCCGACGTTGAGGGAAACCAGCCGTGCCATGTGTTCGTCTCCTTCAGTCCGCGGCCGTGCGGGAGCGCTGGTAGTGCCGCCGGGCCTTCATGCGGTTCCCGCAGACGGCCATCGAGCACCAGCGGGCGCTGTTGGGCTTGCTGTGGTCGATCAGGAACAGCCGGCACTCCGGGTTGGCGCACGGGCGCAGCCGGCCGGGGCTCGACTTGGCCAGCGCGTCCCACGCGAGCACGGCCCGCGCGGCGGCGGCCCGGCCGGCCGGGACGTTCAGGTGCCACTCGACGCCGTCTTCGCCGAAGGACGCCCGGTAACCGGCGCCGTCGACGAACGCGCCCGCCGCGGCCGGTCCCACCTCGCCGCGCACGATCCGCTGGAGCACGGACCGCGCTTCGACCAGCGCGCGGTGCTCGTTGTCGGTTGCCGGCTGCCCGTGGGCGGCGAGCCACTCCCGGGCAGCCGCCGGGTCCGCGAGGTCGTCACCCGGGATGCCGTCGTGCACCGGCGTGGTGTTCAGCAGGTCCAGCAGCAGCGTCTCGTCGCTCATCGTCGGCCTAACCTCCAAACTCATGCTTGACAGGTTACACCACCGATGCTTCCATGTCTAACCATCAAAGTTCTTCAGAAAGGTTAGAAGTCATGGGACTGGCCTGGCAGCAAGGACCACTGGCCACGCGGGCCGTGGGGCACTTCCTGGTCGAGCAGCCGCTGCCCGAGCGGCTGCTGTTCGCCGAGCCGCTGCGGCGGCGGATGCGCGTGCGGTTCGGCGGCGAGTGGGTGGCCGACAGCGAGGACGTCGTCCTGCTGCACGAGCCCGGTCGCTACCCGGTGGCGTACTTCCCGCTCGCCGACGTCCGCGAAGGCGTGCTCGCCGCCGAGAACCGGACGACGACGCACCGCGAGCTCGGGCCGGCCGAGTGGTTCACCGTCCAGGCGGCGGGCAAGCAGGCGCCGCGCGCGGCCTGGCGCTACACCGGCCTCCCGGGTCACGCGGACGTCCTGCGCGACCGCGTCGCCTTCGCCTGGCGGGCGATGGACGCCTTCTACGAGGAGGACGAGCGGATCGTCGGGCACGCCGCCGACCCGTACCACCGCGTCGACATCCGGCGGACTTCGCGGCACCTCGTCGTGCGCGACGGAGACCGCGTCGTCGCCGAAACCCGGCGCCCGGTCGTGCTGTACGAGTCCGGCTTCGCGCCGCGCTGGTACGTGCCGCGCGAGGACATCGACCTGACCGCGCTGACGCCGGTCGACGGCGAGACCTTCTGCCCGTACAAGGGGTTGGCCGGCTACTTCGACATCGGCTCCGGCAAGCGCGCCGCCTGGTCGTACCCCGAGGCGTGGCCCGAGGTCGAGCGGGTGTCCGGGTTCGTGTCCTTCGAGCCGGACGTCGTCGAGGTGACCCTCGACGGCCGGAAGCTGGCCCTCGAACCGGGCCAGACCGTCACGCCGCACGGCATCGACCGCGGCCTGGACCCCAGCGAGCTGCTCGCCGGAAAGGGGAACTGAGATGACTTCGCTGACGGACCGCACGGTTCTCGTCATCGGCCGCGGCAGCGGGATCGCCCGCGCGGTGACCCTCGCCGTCCGCGCCGCCGGGGCCACCGTCGTGGTCGCAGGCCGGGACGAAAAGACCTTGGTCTACGACGATCCGGGGATCAGCACCGCGCAGGTCGACCTCACCGACGAGGCTTCGGTGGCCGCGCTGGCGCACCGGCTCGGCTCGGTCGACCACATCGTCTCGACGGCCTCGGCCCGCGCCCGCGGCATGGTGGGCGAGCTCGCCCACGACGTCGTGCTCCGGTCGTTCGACGTCAAGGTGCTCGGCCCGCTGCTGCTGGCCAAGCACTTCGCGCCGCGGCTGCCCGAAGACGGCTCGTTCGTCTTCTTCTCCGGATCGTCGGCGCGCAAGCCCACCACGGGCATGCTCGCGGTCGGCGCCACCAACGCCGCGGTCGACGCGCTCACCCGCGGTCTCGCGGTCGAGCTGGCGCCGATCCGGGTGAACGCGATCTCGCCGGGCACCGTCGACACCGGGGCCTACGACGCTCTCGGCGACGAGAAGAAGGCCGCGCTGTTCGCGACCCGCGCGGCCACCAGCCCCGCCCGGCGCGTCGGCCGCTCCGAGGACATCGCCGAGGCGGTGGTGTTCGCGCTGGGCGCCACGTTCCTGACCGGGGTCTCCCTCGGCGTCGACGGTGGTGAACCCCTTGTCTGAGCTGGAGTTCCGCCTCGAAGTCCTCACCCTGCCCGTCGCCGACGTCGACCGGGCGAAGCGGTTCTACACCGAGCGGGCCGGCTTCACCCTCGACGTCGACTACCAGCCGAACAGCGGGTTCCGCGTGGTCCAGCTGACCCCGCCCGGCTCGGCGGCGTCGATCCAGCTCGGCACCGGGCTGACCGACGCGGCCCCCGGCTCGGCCCGGGCGGGCTACCTGGTGGTGGCCGACATCGAAGCAGCGCACGGTGAGCTGGCCGGCCGCGGCGTGCCGGTCGGTTCGTTGCGGCACAAGAAGTCGGCGGACTGGCAGGGTGACTTCGCGCCCGGCGCCGACCCGGACCGGCGCGACTACGCGAGCTTCTTCGACTTCGCCGACCCGGACGGCAACACGTGGACCGTCCAGGAGCGCGGATCGAGCAGTTCATCCCGGACGTTCCCGCTGATCACCCAAGGCGTATACGCGCGCTCTACTTCGTCCCGGCCCACTCATCGACCGTCGTGACCCGGCCGCGGCGGGCCAGGACGTCGGTCAGCAGGGTGTCGTGCAGTGCCGGGTTCGGGTCGGCGCACGCGTCGCCCAGGACGGTGAGCTCGTAGTCGAGGTCGGCGGCCCGCAGGGCCGTCGAGAGGACCACGCCGCCGGTGGCGATGCCGGCCAGCACGAGGTGCGTGACGTCCTGGGCGGCGAGGATCTGGTCCAGGTCGTTGCCGGCGAAGGCGCTGACGCGGTTCTTGAACACGACGATCTCGCCGTCGGCCGGGGCGACGTCGGGGTGGATCTCGGCGCCGGGGTCGTCGGCGGTGTAGAGGTGCGCGGGCACGGCGCCGAAGATCCGGTTGCGCGGGTGGACGTCGGTGTGCCCGGCCCGCAGCCGCAGGGCGACGTGGACGACGAGGACACCGGTGGCGCGGGCCGCCCGGAGCGCGTGGACGGCGCGGGGCAGGTAGTCGTCGTCCACCCGGGACAGCGGCGAGCGCTGGAGGTCCATCGAGAGCAGGGCGGTGGCCATGGGAGGCCTTTCTACGCGGGGCCGCGAAGGCGGCCGAGGGAGCGGTCGAAGAGCGTCACGAGCAGGTAGAGCCCGCCGGCGGCGAGCATCACCCAGGCCAGCGTGTGCATGCCGCCGGTGTCGGCGTGCGGGCCGAAGGAGGCGGCGGTCGCGGAGGAGGCGATCATCGAGCCGACGTAGGCGAAGGTGCGCAGCAGACCGGCGGACGACGCGGTGCGTTCGGGATCGGACTGGAAGTAGACGGAGTTCTGCAGCGCCAGGTTGTTCAGTCCCTGCGGGAGGCCGAAGATCAGGGCCACCAGCACAAGCATCCACAGTGGACTGCTGCCGGTGAGGGTGAGCAGCACGACGCAGGCGGCGATCTGCCCGACGGCGCCGAGCAGCAGCTTGCCGCGCACCCCGCGGCGCCGGCCGGAGACGATCGAGACGCCGATCGCGGTGAGGAACATGGGGATCTGCACCAGACCGGCGTCGAAGGCGGAAAGCCCGAAGCCTTCCTCGGTCCACTCGCTGAAGCCGTAGAGGAAGGCGTACGCGACGACGTAGGCGACGACCGCGCGGCCGTAGGTGGCCAGCAGCGGGGTGTTGCCGCCGAGCACCCGCAGGTCGATGAACGGCGTGGGGGTCCGCAGTTCCCGGACGGCGAACGCCCCGCCCACCAGGACGGTGAGCACCGGCAGGTACCAGGTGCTCACGTGCGGGTTCATCAGGAACAGCAGCAACGACGTGAGGGTCGCGGCGAACAGGCCCATGCCGGGCAGGTCGAGCCGGCTCAGGTCGCCGCGTCGCACGGACTCCTTGGGGAGGCGCAGGAAACCGAGGACGATGGCGGCGGCCGCGAGCGGGACGTTGAGCGCGAAGGTGGCTCGCCAGCCGCCGACGCCGATGAGCAGCCCCCCGAGCAACGGCCCGACGACGGCGATGGTCTGGTTCGCCACGGCGAGCGCGGTGAGCACGCCCTGCGGGTTGTCCTCGCCGGTGCGCTCGGCTTCGCTGCGCAGCAAGGCCATGGCGGCGGGATAGCCGGCACAGGTCCCGAACCCGAGCAGCACCCGGGCGGCGATCAGCACCCCGAGGTTCGGGGCGACGGCCCCGAGCACACCGGCGAGGCCGACGAGGCTGGTGCCGGCGAGGAAGAGCCGCCGCGGCCCGAAGAGATCGATGAGCCGCCCGACGACGGGCTGGCCCAGGGAGGTGGCGAGGTAGAGGGCGGAGACGAGCCACGCGGTTTGCGCGGGCGGCGCGCCGAGCGCCCAGCCGATGGGGATCAGGGCGACCGAGATGATGGTGGAGTTGATCGGATTCAGGACCGAGCCCAGCATCATCGCGGGCAGCAGCCGCCGGTCGAAGCCGGGTTTGGTGGCTTGGTCAGTCATGGCTCGGCCCCCTTTGCGGGTGCCGTCGGTCGGGGCTGGTCGTGGGGATGGGGGTTCGGTCGCCGCTCCGCCCGCCGGGCGGTCGCCGCCGGCCGGTGTCCGGGCTTGCCGCGAGAACACGAGCCTGCCCGCCGCGCCGAGCGGGCGCGGGTGGCCGCCGGTCGGGGTTCAGTGTGGGGCCGGTTGCTTGGCCGTTGGGGTGTGGCCGCCGGTCGGGGTCGAGGTTCGGTGCGGGGCCGGTTGTCTGGCCGCTGGGCTGTGGCCGCCGGCTCGGGCCCAGGCCGGCCGCGGGCCTGCCACCGCGCCGGCCGACCCCGCGCGACCGCCGGGTGAAGTGCTGCTTCGTCGTGCGCTCAGTCATCGATCAACCGGCCCAGCACCGACATCGCCGCGAGCACCGTCTGCCGGTCCTTCTCGCTGCACCTCTCCTGCAGCTTCTCCGCCAGCCACTCGCCCCGGGCCTGGCGCCCTTCCTCGACCCGGCGGCGGCCCTCTTCCGTCAGCGTGAGCAGCTGGCGACGGCCGTCTTCGGGGTCGGGGTGGCGCTCCACCAGGCCGCGCTCGGCCAGTGCGGTGATCGTCGCCGTCATCGACTGGTGGCGGACGCTTTCGATCTTCGCCAGGTCGCCCGCCGTGAGGCCGGGTGAGTCGGCCACCCGGCCCAGGTGCGCCAGCGCGGACGCCTGGCCCAGCGTCATGTCCTCGGGCTGGGCGGCACGCAGGATGCGCCGCCGCAGCCGGCTGATGACCGCGCGGACCGCCTCGGAAGCCTCGACGGAGGAAGGGGACAAGCTCATGGTCCACACCGTATATCGCGCAGCTAAAACTGTACAGTTTTAGCTGCGGAACTCACCTCGGTTCCGCTTGACGAACTCCTCGACGGTCAGCGGCTCGACGCCGGTCAGCGTCCGGACGACGTCGTTCGTGCCGGCGAAGATCCCGTTCCGGTAGTCGACCGCGACGTTGACCAGGTGCTGGACGCGGTGCGCCGGGTGCCCGCGCCGCTCGAGGTCGGCGCGGAACTCGTCGAGGCCGACCGGCACGTAGGTGAACTTCCGGCCCAGCGCGCGGCTCATCGCCTCGGTGATCGCGTGGTGGTCGAGCTCGACCGGGCCGAACAGCGGGTACGTCTTCCCGGCGTGGGGCGCGGGGTCCGCGAGGACGGCGGCGATCACCCGTCCCTGGTCCTCGGCGGCGATCGGCGCGTGGCGCGCGTCGGCGAACGGGAGCCGCAGCTCGCCGGCCGCGAAGTCCGGGAACAGGACCAGCCACTCGGCGAAGAACGTCGGCCGCAGGTGCGTCACGGTCCCGGCGAAGTGGTCGAGCAGCCGCTCGCCGAGCCAGTGCTGGCAGGCGGCGTTGCTGCCGGCGTCGCGCCGCGCCGAGATCTGCGACATGTTCACCAGTGCGCCGACGCCGTTCTCCTCGGCGGCCTGCAGCAACACGGCGGTGGCGTCCAGCAGCCCCGGCGCGATGGGGTGGACGAAGTAGGCCGCGTCGACACCTTCGGTCGCCCGGGAAACGGCGTCGAGGTCGTGCAGGTCCCCGACGACGACGTCGGCGCCCGCGGCGGTGAGCCGCTCGGCGCGTTCGTCGGCGCGGTGGACCAGCGCCCGCACGCGGTGTCCCCGCTCCAGCAGTGCGCGCACGGCGTACCCGCCGGTGCGCCCGGCGGCGCCGGTGATCAGGATGGTCATCGCGCGCCCCTACCAGTCCAGCCCGGCCGGCCGGAACGGCTCGGTCTCCGGGGCTTCCTTGCGGGCACGCAGCACCTTCTCGGCCGGCGGGCCGACGGGCACGCGCAGCGGCGGGTCGGGCCGTTCGATCGTGTCGGCGACGACCGCGGCGACCTCTCCGGCCGTGACGACCTCGCCGCGCAGCGCGCCGAGCTGCCGGTACAGCGGGAGGTACGGGTCGTCGTCGGCGAAGAACGTCTTGGCGCCGGCGGCCCCGTCGGTGGCGACCGCGCCCGGCTGCACGATGCTCACGCCGACGCCGAAGTGGCCCGCCTCGATGGCCAGCCCTTCGGCGAACGCTTCGAGCGCCCATTTGCTGGCGCTGTAGGGCGTGATGATCGGCAGGGCGATCCGGCCCTGGACGCTGGAGACGAACACGAGCCGGCCGGCACCGCGTTCCCGCATGGCCGGCAGCACGGCCTGCGCCACCCGCAGCGCGCCGAAAGTGTTGAGCCGGAACAGTTCTTCGACCTCGTCGAGCGGCACGGTCTCCAGCGGCGCGCGGACGGTCGCGCCGGCGTTGCTGACGAGCACGTCGATCTCCCCGGCGGCCGCGATGGCCGTCGAGACGCTGTCGGCGTCGGTGACGTCGAGCCGCAGCCGCTGGTCGACGGGCAGGTCGGCCAGGGTTTCGAGCCGCCGCGCGGTGGCGACGACCCGGTGCCCCCGCCTCGCGAGTTCGACGGCGACGGCCCGGCCGATGCCCCGGGACGCGCCGGTGATGAGCACGGACGACATGGTGGTTCTCCTTGGGTGGTGACGAATGCGCCGCCACAGCGGCGCCGATCAGGCGCGGGCTGTCTTCCCGCACGAAGTGCGCGCCCGGCACGGTCACTTCGGTCTGGCAGCCGGCGCGTCGGTCACGAGGTCGCGTCGCCGACGAGGGTGCCCCTCATCAGCCAGGTCGGTCCTTCGGCGTACGCGCCCGCTTCGGCGAAGAACGCGCCGAAGTAGGGGCCGGTGGCGTGGGCTTCGAACGCGGCGACGTCGGCGTAGACCTCGTTCAGGTAGTAGACGTCCGGGTCCCGCTCGTCGGCGATCACCTCGAACCGGTGCGAGCCGGACTCGTGGGTGAGCGAGTCGCGCGCGGTGCGCCGGGCCGCCTCGACGAAGTCGTCGCGGTGCTCCGGCTGGACGGTGAAGGACACCAGGAACTGGTACATGGGAGCCTCCCGGGAGTGCAGTTCATTCACTGAACTCCGACCGTAGCACAGCTCAGTTCAATGAACGAACTGCACGAGGTAGAGTGGGCACATGGCACTGCCCAGCACCTACGCGGAGCGCAACTGCTCGTTGTCCCGGGCCCTGGAAGTGGTCGGCGAGCGGTGGACGTTGCTGATCGTCCGCGACGCCTTCCACGGCGTCCGGCGCTTCGGCGACTTCGCCACCCAGCTCGGCATCCCGCGCGCCGTCCTGACCGCCCGGCTGAAGACGCTGGTCCGGGAGGGCGTGCTGGTGCGCGACGACGAGAGCGCCGAGTACCGGCTGACCGAACGCGGCGTCGCGCTGTGGCCGGTCGTGCGGGCCCTGATGCACTGGGGTGACGAGGCGTACTCACCCGCGGGACCGAAGCGCGACCTGCGCCACGATGCCGACGGCGGCCTGATCGACGCCGGGAACCGCTGCCGGGCGTGCGGCGCCGTCGTCCCGGTGCCGGAGATCCGGATCGAGCCCGGCCCGGGCTACGAGCCCTCGACCGCCGAGAAGGACCCCGTGTCCGAACAGATGAGCCGCCCGCGCCTGTTGCTCGAACCACTCGCGCGGTAGACGCGGGAATCAAACCCGGCCGCCCGGCGCTGGAGGTGGCGTGAAGAACATCGGTTTTCTCTCGTTCGGCCACTGGTCGGCGAGCCCGCACTCGGAGACCCGCTCCGCCGCGGACTTCCTGCACCAGTCGATCGACCTGGCCGTCGCGGCCGAGGAGCTCGGCGTGGACGGCGCGTACTTCCGCGTGCACCACTTCGCGCGGCAGGCGGCGAGCCCGTTCCCGCTGCTCTCGGCGATCGGCGCACGCACGTCGAAGATCGAGCTCGGCACCGGCGTCATCGACATGCGCTACGAGAACCCGCTGTACATGATCGAGGACGCGGGCGCGGCCGACCTCATCTCCGGCGGCCGGCTCCAGCTCGGCATCAGCCGGGGATCCCCCGAGCAGGTCGTCGACGGCTGGCGGTACTTCGGCTACGCCCCGGTCGAGGGCGAGACCGACGCCGACATGGCCCGCGAGCGCACCGAGGTCTTCCTCAAGCTCCTCGAAGGCGAGGGCTTCGCCCAGCCGAACCCGCGGCCGATGTTCGCCAACCCGCCCGGCCTGCTGCGGCTCGAGCCGCACTCCGAGGGCCTGCGCGAGCGCATCTGGTGGGGCTCCGGTTCGAACGCGACCGCCGTCTGGGCCGCGAAGCTCGGCATGAACCTGCAGAGCTCGACGCTCAAGGACGACGAGACCGGCGAGCCGCTGCACGTCCAGCAGCGCAAGCAGATCGAGGCCTACCGCGAAGCGTGGAAGGAAGCCGGGCACGAGCGCGAGCCGCGGGTTTCGGTCAGCCGCAGCATCTTCGCGCTGACCAACGACGTCGACCGCGCCTACTTCGGCCGCGACCGCAACTCGCGCGACCAGGTCGGCATGATCGACGAGAACACCCGCGCGATCTTCGGGCGGTCCTACGCCGCCGAGCCGGACGAGCTGGTGCGCGAGCTCAAGGCCGACGAGGCGATCCAGGTCGCGGACACGCTGCTGCTGACCATCCCGAACCAGCTCGGTGTCGAGTACAACGCCCACGTGCTGGAGAGCATCCTCACCCACGTCGCGCCGGAGCTCGGCTGGCGCTGAGGTCTATCACCCGTTTCCATCACTTGATAGAATCGGGTGGTGGGTGAGACCGAGCAGCGGCTGGTGGCCGCCGCCGAGCGCCTGTTCGCCGAACACGGCGTCGGCGCGGTCTCGCTGCGCACGGTGATGCAGGCCGCCGGGACGAATGTGGCGGCGATCCACTACCACTTCGGCTCCAAGGAAGGCCTGCTCGACGCAGTCCTGCGCAGCCGGCTCGACCAGGTGGCGGCGGAGCGTCAGGCGGCGCTCCCGGCGGTCGACGTCACGGTGGCCGACCTCGCGCACGCGTTCGTGCGGCCGGTGGTCGCGGTCCTCGAGGCGGGCGGCGAGCACTGGATCCGCCTGGTCGGCCGCCTGCTCGCCACCGGCGACGACGGCCTCGCCACGCTGTCGGAGTCGTTCCTGCGGCGCAACGCCGCGTTCGTCGCCCTGCTGGAGCGGCTGAGCCCGGGTGTGCCGCGCCGGACGCTGAACTTCCGCCTGACCCAGGCCATGCACCTCACGCTCACGGTCCTGGGCGACATCGACCGCACCCGCCGCCTGCAGGCTTCGGACGCGACGACCGAGGAGGTCGTCGCCGACCTCGCCGACGTCGTGACGTCCGTGCTCGCCGGGCCGCCGACCGCGAGGAGCACGTGATGGGACGCTTCAGCCTGCCCGAAGAGACCCCGCCGGGCCTGGACTCACCGGTGACCGCACGCGTGATCAAGCACGCGGCCCGGCTCCAGGTGAAGCTCTTCCGGCTGACCAACGGCCGCGTCGGCGCGAAGTGGCGGATCGGCGCGGGTTTCCGCAAGCCGGTGCCGACACTGCTGCTGGAACACCGCGGCCGCAAGTCGGGCCGGCTGTTCACGACTCCCTTGCTGTACTTGGCTTCCGGGCCGGACCTGGTGATCGTCGGGTCCCAGGGCGGGCTGCCGAAGCACCCTCAGTGGTACTTCAACCTGCTGGCCGAGCCCGCAACGCACGTCCACCTGCGTAAGCGGCGGGCGGTCGCGGTTACGGCGCGAGTGGTCGCGGGGGAGGAGCGGGACGCGCTCTGGCCGCGGCTGGTCGAGCTGTATGCGGACTTCGCGAAGTACCAGGCGTGGACCGAGCGGGAGATTCCGGTCGTGGTGCTCAGCCCGCGCTAACCCAGCAGCGCCCCCAGCCGCTGGGCGGCGGCGACCACCAGCCGCCCCAGTTCGTCGGGATCGGGTGCCTCGAACAGGGACAGTCCGATGCTCGTCTCCGGGTGGTCGCGCCCGGCCGGGACCATTGCCGAGATTCCCGTGATGCCCGGCGCTATCTCGCCCTTCGACACCGCGAAACCCCGCTCCCGCGCCGAAGTCACCTCTGCGCGCTCGCCTGGCACGAACGGTCCCGCCGCCAGCAACGCCAAGCCCGCCGAGCCGCGGCCGATCGGGTCCAGCTGGCCCGTGCGGAACGCCACGTGCATCGCCGCGCGCCGCGGCTCTACGATCATCAGCATCCGGACCTGCTCCGCGTTCTCGCGCACCACCAGGTGCGCCGACGCCTGCGCCGAGTCCGACAGCTCCTCCAGCACTGGCCTCGCGAGCGTGCGCAGGTCCTGCTCCACCGGCTCCGCCAGCCGCACCAGGCCAGTGCCCAGCGAGATGCGCTTGAAGCGGTCGCGGCGGCACAGGTAGTGCGCTTCCAGGGTCCGCACGAGCCGGTGCGCGACCGTGCGGTGCACGCCGATGCCGTCCGCGATTTCGGTCAGCGTCAGGCCGCCCGGGTGCTGAACGAGCAGCTCCAGCACCTGCAGCCCGTGGTGCAACGTCTTCGAAGTCCCGGACGCGGGCAGCGTCGATTCCACACACGGCTCCCTTGACGACACGAAAGTGGCGACCTACTGTCCTACACATATTAGCACGCCGCGTGCGAATATAGCACACCAACGGAGGTTCCGATGCGGGTGGCGACCGAAGACGTCGTGGCCGTGCACCAGCTCTACGGCGCCCAGAGCCACGCCATCGACTCGGGCCGCGCCGCCGAGTGGGCCGCCACCTTCACCGAAGACGGCGAATTCCACTCGCCGACCTACCCCGAGCCCGCCGCCGGCACCGGTGAGCTGACCGCGTTCGCCGAGCGCTTCCACGCGTCCGGGGAGACGCTCAGGCACGTGATCAGCACGATCCACGTCCGCCCCGGCGACACCTCGGACACCCTGCGCGCCGACGCCTACCTGCAGATCGTCGCCGCCACGCGCTTGGTGCGGCTGACCGTCCTCGAGGACGAACTGGCCCGCACCGATGGCGGCTGGCGCGTCCGGCGGCGCACCGTCCATCGCGATTCATGACCCACCACGAAAGAGAGAAACGACGATGACGACCCACGAGCCCACCGGTCCCGGGCGGGTCCTGCACCAGCCGGTCAGCACGCGCTACCCCGAGTTCCCCGGCAAGGTCGCCGTGGTCACCGGCGCCGCCCGCGGCATGGGTGCCCGCTTCACCGCCGCGCTGGCCACCCGTGGCGTCGACGTCGTCGGCGGCGACATCGACGGCGATGCCATGGCCGCCACCGCGGCCGAACTGAGCGGCGAGGAATCCCTGGAGGCCAAGCCCGGCCGGATCGTGGCCGCGACCCTCGACGTCACTCGGGCCGGCGACCACCTCGCCCTGGCCCAGCGCGCGATCGACGAGTTCGGCCGGATCGACTTCTGGGTCAACAACGCCGGCGTCTTCCCGTTCGCCGAGGTCCCCGAGATCACCCCGGAGCAGATCCGCGCGACGTTGTCGGTCAACGTCGAAGGCGTGCTGTTCGGCGCGCAGGCCGCGGCGAAGCACATGAACCCCGGCGGCGCGATCGTCAACATGTCCTCCGTGTCGGCCGTGCGCGTGCGCAAGGGCCGCGGGGCCTACTGCAGCTCCAAGGCCGCCGTCGCGCACCTGACCGAGTCGCTCGCCGTCGAGCTGGGCGACCAGGGTCTGCGCGTGAACTCGATCGCGCCCGGCTACATCGACACCGAGATGACCCGCTGGATCCAGGACGACGCCCCGGCGCTGGCCAAGGCCCTCGACGCCGTGCCGCTGCACCGGATCGGCTCGCCCGAGGAGGTCGCGGGCGTGCTGCTGTTCCTGCTGTCGGACAGCGCGCGGTACGTGACCGGGCACAGCATCGCCGTCGACGGTGGTTCCCGGCATGTCTGAGTACCCGGACGTCGTCCTGGTCACCGGCGCGGCGGGCGGCATGGGCGCGGCCCACGCCCGCGCGCTCGGTGCCCGGGGCGTGCACGTCTGCGTCGCCGACGTCGCCGATCCTGCGCCGGTCGTCGACGAGATCGTCGGGGACGGCGGCTCGGCGTCGGCGCACCATCTCGACGTCACCGATGCCGCGCAGTGGACCGCGGTCATCGGCGAAATCCGCGCGCGGCAGGGGAAACTCGGCGGGCTGGTCAACAACGCCGGGATCTCGCGGCGGCTCGAGTTCATGGACACGACCGCCGAAGTGTGGGACCAGGTCGTCGCGGTCAACCTGAGCGGGCCGTTCCACGGGATGCGCGCGGCCGCGCCGCTGATGCGGGACTCCGGTGGCGGCTCGATCGTCAACATCTCGTCGATCTCCGGGCAGATCGGCTACTTCTCACCCGCGTACTCGGCCAGTAAATGGGGCCTCACCGGGCTGTCGAAGTCGGCCGCCGGGAACTTCGCGAAGTGGGGCATCCGGGTCAACTCCGTCCACCCCGGACTCGTCGGCACGGCGCTGCTGCAAGGCGCCGACAGCTTCGTCAAGTCCGCTGTGGACAGTGTGCCGGCCGGACGCATGGGGCGTCCGGAGGAGATCACCGACGCCGTGTTGTTCCTGCTGTCGGAAAGGTCCACGTACATGACCGGCAGCGAGGTCACCGTCGACGGCGGCCTCGTCTCCAACGGGCTCTACCACCGCATCGTCGCGGAATCGGGAGGTGACCTCGGATGAGCGCCGAGGAGTACGACGTCGTCGTCGTGGGTGGCGGGGGAGCGGGGCTCGCCGCTGCCGTGTCCGCGGCCGAGCACGGCGCGTCCGTCCTGCTGTTCGAGGCCGAGAAGGAACTCGGTGGCTCGACGCAGCTGTCGGCGGGCATGTTCACCGCCGCCGGCACCAGTGTCCAAAGGGGACTGGGTATCGAGGACACGCCGGCGAAGTTCTTCCAGCACTACATGGACCTCAACCAGTGGCAGCTCAAGCCCGGCCTGGTGCGCGCGTTCTGCGAGGAGTCCGGCCCGGCGCTCGAATGGCTGATCGGGCTGGGCGCCGAGATCCCGGCGAAGGTGTCGCACAACGCGCATTCGCCGGGCCTGACGCGGGCCGGCGTCGAGGACGTCTGGCGTGCGCACGTGCCGAAGGACCAGGGCTACGGCCTCGTCCAGGTGCTCGACCGGGCCCGGCGCAAAGCCGGTGTCGAAGCCGTGCTGAACACGCGGGTCGAGCGGCTGCTCATCGAGGGCGGGCGCGTCACCGGCGTGGTCGCCGACGGGATCGAGGTGCCGGCGAAGTCCGTGATCATCACGACCGGCGGCTTCGCGCAGGACCCGGCGCTGGTCACGCGGCACTACCCGGCCGCCGACGCCGCGGGCGAGGACCTCTTCGTCGTCGCGGCGGACGGCTCGCGGGGTGACCACCTGGCGTTCGGCGAGCAGGTCGACGCCGCGATCGCCGGTGACGGCTGGGGCCTGCTGCTGCCGACCGCGTACTTCCAGCGGCTGCACCACTGGCAGTCCGGTTTCCCGCCGGTGTCGCGGGTGCTGGTCAACGCCCACGGCCGCCGGTTCATGGACGAAGACGCCTCTTACGCCGTCTCCGGCGGGATCATCGACGCCCAGCACGGTCCCGTGTGGACGGTCTTCGACGAGCGGGCCCGCACCACCCTGCCCGCCGGCTACGCGCACTGGGACGCCGGCCACGTCCTCGCCGAGGCCGAAGCGGGCCGCACGATCCGCGCCGGCAGCGTCGAAGAGCTGGCCGGGAAACTCGGCGTGCCCGCCGACGCGTTGCGGGCGACGATCGACCGCTGGAACACCAACCTGCCCGAGGACCCGGACTTCCTGCGGCACGAAACGCTGGCCGCCAAGGGCCGCACCGAACCACCCGAGCCGATCGGGAAGGCGCCGTTCTACGCGGCACGCACGCTGCCCGCCGAGCTCGTCTGCACCCACGCCGGACTCGAGATCGACGGCACCGCCGCCGTCCTCGACGCGCGCGGGGAGCGCGTGCCCGGCCTGTTCGCCGCGGGGGAGGCCGGAGCCGGTGTGCTCGGGCCGCGGTACGTCGGCGGCGGGAACGCCGTCGCCAACGCCATCACCATGGGCCGGGTCGCCGGCCGCACCGCCACTCACTCACCGTCGAGGAGCACCCCATGACCGTCCAGACGTCCGCCGGGGTCGGGAGAAGCACCGTCCGCAAGGTCGGGCTGCGCATCATGCCGATCGTCGGCCTGCTCTACATCTTCAACTACATGGACCGTGCGAACATCGGCTACGCCCAGCTCGGCATGGGCAAGGAGCTGGCGATCGACGCGGCGACGTTCGGCGCCGCGTCGGCGATCTTCTTCCTCGCCTACGTCGTGTTCGAAGTGCCGAGCAACATGATCATGAAGAAGGTCGGCGCGCGGCTGTGGCTGAGCCGGATCGCGGTCAGCTGGGGCATCGTCACGGTCGTCACCGGGTTCGTCGCGAGCACGACGCACCTGATCATCGCGCGGATCGTGCTCGGCATCGCCGAAGCCGGCCTCTTCCCGGGCCTGCTGCTGTACCTGACGCTGTGGTTCCGCGGCAAGGAACGCGGCCGCGCGATCGCCACGCTCGCCCTGGCCCAGCCGATCGCGCTGATCCTCGGCAGCCTGACCGGCGGCTGGATCCTCGACCACGCGCACTGGCTCGGGATGAGCAGCTGGCAGTGGGTGTTCGTGCTGCAGGGCGCGCCGGCCGTGCTCATCGGCGTCGTCACGTTCCTGTGGCTGCCGGACAAGCCCGCCGACGCGAAGTTCCTCACCACCGAGGAGCGCACCTGGCTGCAGACCGAGATCGACAAGGAGTACGTGCCGGAGGAGAAGGAGACCTTCCTCGGCCAGCTGCGCGCGGTGCGCGACGGCAAGGTGCTGCACCTGGCGTTCTCGAACCTGTTCATCGCGTGCGGCCTGTACGGGCTGACGTTCTTTCTGCCGCTGATCGTCAAGCAGCTCGACCCGAAGTACTCCTCGACCAACATCGGGCTGCTCGGCGCCATCCCGTACGTCGTCGGCGCGGTCGGCATGCTGCTGCTGGCCCGCAACTCCGACCGGACCGGCGAACGCAAGGGGCACGTGATCGCCTTGGTGCTCGTGGCGGCGCTGGGCTTCTTCGGCGCCATCATGTTCAAGTCGGTGCCGGTGCTGTCACTGGTGAGTCTGTCGCTGGCGGCGGTCGGCGTGCTCGGCTACCTGGCGCCGTACTGGGCGATGGCGTCGAAGGTGCTGTCGAAGGAGCACACGGCGGTCGGGCTGGCCGCCATCAACTCGATCGCGGCGCTGGGCGGGTTCTTCGGCCCGTACGCGATCGGGCTCGCGGCGACGGACACCGACGTCACGGTCGGGCTGTACTTCCCGATCGGCTGCCTGGTGCTCTCGGCGATCATGCTCGCGTTCCTCAAGGTGCCGCGCGAGCGCAACTAGTTTCGAGTTTGACTATTTGTTAGGGTCGAGGGATGGACAGGGAGCTGGACTTCTGGTCGTTCGTCGAGCTGGCCAACCGCCGGCTCTCGAGCGAGTACGGCTTCCGCCACCAGCTCGCCACCGAGGTGCTGCTCACCCTCAACCGGGCGTCCGACCTGGTCACCTACGACCTCGAAGCCGCCGTGCACCGGCCGCGCGGCCGGTCGTGGTCGGCGTTCCGGCTGCTGTTCGTGGTGTGGCTCGCCGGGCCGCTGGAGCCGAAGAGCGCCGCCCGGCTCACCGGGATGAGCCGGGCGGCGGTCTCCAACCTGATGAAGACGCTCGTCGCGGACGGCCTGCTCGACCGCATCCCGGACGAGCGTGACGGCCGCTCGGTGCAGCTGTCGCTGACCGAGGCGGGCCACGAAGAGATGGTTTCGGTGTTCCGCGAGCACAACGAACGCGAGTTCGGCTGGACGGACGCGCTCACCGAGACCGAACAGCGCATCCTGGTGATGCTGCTGGGCAAGCTGATCACCAGCCGGGCCGAGTTCGACACCCGCAGCCGCAGCTAGCCGCCCTGCCGCAGCGGTCGTGAGTGTTTAGGGCGGTTAGACCCGCCCTAAACACTCACGACGACTTGCGCCGAACCTTGAAGATAGTAAAACTCTGAACTATATTGAGTCGACCGGCTAGGAGGCGACCATGGCGTACTACCGCCGCGCGGGGACCATCCCGCCGAAGCGGCACACGCAGCACCGCACCCCCGAGGGCGGGCTGTACTACGAAGAGCTGATGGGCGAGGAGGGGTTCTCGTCGGACTCGTCGCTGCTCTACCACCGCGGGGTGCCGTCGGCGATCGTCGACGCGACGCCGTGGGAGCTGCCGGACCAGACGCTCACCGAGAACCGCCCCCTGGTGCCGCGCCACCTGAAGCTGCACGAGCTGTTCGCGGGCAACGACTGGAAGAGCGCCGACGTCGTCACCGGCCGCCGGCTGGTGCTGGGCAACGGCGACGTGCGCATCTCCTACGTCGCGGCGGGGGAGACGTCGCCGCTCTACCGCAACGCCGTCGGCGACGAGTGCGTGTACGTCGAGTCCGGCGGGGCGCGGGTCGAGACGGTGTTCGGCGTGCTGGAGGCGAGGCAGGGCGACTACGTGATCCTGCCGCGCGCGACCACGCACCGCTGGGTGCCCACCGGTGACGAGCCGCTGCGCGCGTACGTCGTCGAGGCGAACTCGCACATCACGCCGCCGAAGCGCTACCTCTCGAAGTTCGGCCAGCTGCTGGAGCACGCGCCCTACTGCGAGCGCGACCTGCACGGGCCCGACGAGCCGTTCCTGGCCGAGGGCGAGGACGTCGAGGTGCTCGTCAAGCACCGCGGCTCGCGCGGCATCACCGGCACCCGGTACGTCTACCCGACGCACCCCTTCGACGTCGTCGGCTGGGACGGGTTCCTCTACCCGTACACCTTCAACATCGCCGACTTCGAGCCGATCACCGGCCGCGTGCACCAGCCGCCGCCCGTGCACCAGGTGTTCGAGGGGACCAACTTCGTCATCTGCAACTTCGTCCCGCGCAAGGTCGACTACCACCCCCTCTCGGTGCCGGTGCCGTACTACCACTCCAATGTGGACTCCGACGAGGTGATGTTCTACTGCGGCGGGAACTACGAGGCCCGCAAGGGCTCCGGCATCGCGCAGGGTTCGATCAGCCTGCACCCGGGTGGGCACAGCCACGGCCCGCAGCCCGGCGCGGTCGAGCGGTCGCTCGGCGCGGAGTTCTTCGACGAGCTGGCCGTCATGGTCGACACCTTCCGCCCGCTCGAACTCGGTGAGGGCGGGCTCGTGAGCGAAGACCCCGGCTACGCGTGGACCTGGTCCGGACGGGGGCCGGTCGCGTGATCCCCGCACTCTTCGCCGGGCTGTGCGACGACGCCGCGGTGTTCCCGCCCGGGCTCGCGCCGCTGCCGGACGCCGTCGCCGCGCACGACGTCCACGAGAAGTCCTGGTACGCCGACCTCGTCGGCCCGCTGGTGCTCGCCGCCCCGGCGTTGGACGCGCTGGGCGACCTGCTCGGGGCGCGCGACACGCCGTTGCCGGTCGCGGTGACGCTGCCGGGCGGGCCCGCGCAGCTGCCCGGCGTGCTCGACGCCGCGAAGGTGCTGCCGGTGGACCTGCGGGCGCTGGAGATCGCCGTGCCGGACGAGCTGGGCGTCGACGAGGTGCTCGCCGCGATCTCGGCGGCCACCGCGCCGGTGTACGTCGAGATCCCGCGGGACGACCGCCGGCTCCCGCTGCTGGACGCGCTGGCCGGGACGGGTCACCGGGCCAAGTTCCGGACCGGCGGGGTGCGGGCCGACCTGTACCCGTCCGAGGCCGAGCTGGCCGCGGCGATCTGCGCCGCGATCGACGCCGGTGTCCCGTTCAAGGCGACCGCCGGGCTGCACCACGCGCTCCGCAACACCGACCCCGAAACCGGGTTCGAGCAGCACGGGTTCCTCAACCTGCTGCTGGCCGCCGGTGACCCGGACAACGCCGAAGCGCACCTCGCCGAGCGTGACGGCGCGGCCGTCGCGGCGCTGGTCCGGAACCTGGACGACGGTGCCCGCGGGCGGTTCACGTCGTTCGGCACGTGCAGCATCAGCGACCCCCTGACCGAGCTGGCCGGCCTCGGCCTGCTGCCCCGAGGAGAGGCATGACCACGATCGACATCCCGGCCGGCTCCCCGTTCGGGACCGGCAACCTGCCCTACGGCGTGTTCTCGACCGCGGGGGGCGCGCCGCGCGTCGGCGTGCGGGTCGGGGACTCGGTGCTGGACCTGGCGGTCGCGCTGGGCGACGACGTGTTCACCGCGCCGTCGCTGAACCCCTTCATGGCGCAGGGTTACGACCGCTGGGTGGCGGTCCGCTCCCGGCTGACGTCGCTGGTGGCCGGCGAGGTCCCGGACGACGCCGTGCACGCGGTCGCCGACGTGACGATGCACCTGCCGTTCGAGGTTGCGGACTACGTCGACTTCTACGCGTCGGAGCACCACGCGTCGAACGTCGGCCGGCTGTTCCGGCCGGACGCGGAACCGCTGCTGCCCAACTGGAAGCACCTGCCGGTCGGCTACCACGGCCGGGCCGGGACGGTGCTGGTCTCGGGCACCGACATCGTCCGCCCGAGCGGCCAGCGCAAGGGCGACCCGGCGCCGGTGTTCGGCCCGAGCACCCGGCTGGACATCGAGGCGGAGCTGGGGTTCGTCGTCGGCACGGGCACGCCGTTGCACACCCCGATCACCCCGGACGACTTCCCCCGGCACGTGTTCGGCGCGGTGCTGCTCAACGACTGGTCGGCACGCGACATCCAGGCGTGGGAGTACGTGCCGCTGGGCCCGAACCTCGGCAAGAGCTTCGCGACGTCGATCTCGGCGTGGGTGGTCCCGATCCTCGCCCTGGAGGCGGCGCGGGTCCCGCTGCCCGGGCAGGACCCGGAGCCGCTGCCGTACCTGCGGGAGAGCCGCCCGTGGGGGCTCGACATCGAGCTGGTGGTGGCGTGGAACGGCGAGGAGGTCAGCCGGCCGCCGTACCGCGAGATGTACTGGTCGCCGGCGCAGATGCTGGCCCACCTGACGGTGAACGGCGCTTCGTCGCGGACGGGTGACCTGTACGGGTCGGGGACGATCTCGGGGCCGGAGAAGCGGCAGCGCGGGGCGTTCCTGGAGCTGAGCTGGGGTGGTGCCGAGCCGCTGACCGTGCAGGGGGAGGAGCGGAGCTTCCTGCTCGACGGGGACGAGGTCGTGATCACCGCGACCGCGCCGGGCGTGGGTGGTGACCGGATCGGGTTCGGGGAGGTGCGCGGGCGGATCCTGCCCGCGGACTGACCTGGCCGCCCGGCCCCGTGCGGTGAATGAAGCTTCTATGTCAAGTTGCTTCGTGTAGCTGGTGTTGGTGGTCGGCGAGCAGGGCTCGGTAGCTGGTGTTGGTGAGGTGGGCAGGTCGGGTTCGCGCAGCGCGGCGCGGGCGACGGCCCGGGCGTCGATCGGGCCGGACTAGCCGCGAGTGCGGGCCGAGGCCCAGCCTCAGCGGCGCAGGAGTCCGTCGGGGTGGCGGGCACGGTCTGCTGGGCGAGTTTGCGGCCGGTGCCGTCGACCGCGACGGCGGTGCGGCTGGACTCGTGCGGATCGATTCCGATGACCACCACGGCAGTGGTGCGTGTCTGTCCCTTTCTTCACAAGCCACTACCGGCAACCTCATTCAGAGCCACCACGTGATCAAGACCGGACCCTGGCCGCAGCTCGTGCGGCAGCTCCAACCCTGACACTGAGACTCGTTCATGTCCTCGGACGACATAAATGAGTCATTCACCACGTCCGGGCGAGCCGCCATCCGGCCGAACCCGGCGTTGCGCTCCCGGGCCCCCGCGCTATACGGTGAACCGAACTAGAACAGGTTTCAGTTTCGGAAGCCGGGCCGGAGCGAGGAGCGGACATGGCGAAGCGGGGCGACGAGGCCGACTACGTGGTCGTGGGATCGGGTAGCTCCGGTGCCGCCATCGCGGGGCGGCTGGCCGAGGCCGGGGCCAGTGTGATCGTCCTGGAAGCGGGCAAGACCGACGAGAAGCTGATGGTCAGGAAGCCCGGTCTCGTCGGCCCGATGCACGCCGTGCCGCAGCTCAAGAAGCCCTTCGACTGGGGCTTCTACTCCGTGCCGCAGAAACACGTTCTCGATCGCACGATGCCCGTGCCGCGGGGCAAGGTCGTCGGCGGGTCCAGCTCCATCAACGGCATGGTCTACGTCCGCGGCAACCGGGCCAACTTCGACTCCTGGGCTGCCGAAGGCAACACCGGCTGGGACGCCGAAAGCGTCAACGCCGCGTACAAGCGCATGGAGGACTTCGAGGACGGCGAGAACGCCTTCCGCGGCGCGGGCGGCCCGATCCGGGTCACCCGCAACAAGATCCCCCAGGAGGGCTCGCTCCAGTTCATCGAAGCCACCTCCGACGCCCTCGGCTGCAAGATCCTCGACGACTACAACGCCGAGTCCCAAGAGGGCGTCAGCCGGATGCAGCAGAACGCCGCCGACGGCCTGCGCTACAGCGCCTCACGCGGCTACCTGCACCACCTCGCGCCCGCGTCACTCGAGCTGCAGTCGCGGGTGCTGGTGACGAAGGTCGTCCTCGAAAACGGGCGCGCGCGAGGCGTCGAGGTCGTCGACGCCGATGGCACGCACCGCACCGTCCGGGCCGGCAAGGAGGTCATCCTCTCCGCCGGGTTCATCGGCTCCGCGCAGCTGCTGATGCTCTCGGGCATCGGCCACGCCGAGCACCTCAAGGAACACGGCATCGACGTCGTCGCGGACCTGCCGGTCGGGGACAACCTGCACGACCACATGTTCCACGCGCTGACCTTCCGCGTCTCCTCCAGCAAGAACCGCGGCACACCGGCCTACTTCGCGCGCGGCCTGGCGCGCGAGCTGATGCGCCCCGGCACCACCTTCCTGGCGAACTCCGTCTTCGAGGCAGTCGCGTTCCTGCGCACCTCGCAGGCCGCCGACGTCCCCGACCTGCAGCTGCACCTGCTGCCCTGGGCCTACGTCACGCCCAACCAGGACGCGCCGATCCGCCACGACGTCGACAAGCGGCCCGCGCTCACCGTGCTGACCACGCTGATCTACCCCAAGAGCCGCGGCACGCTCCGGCTCGCCTCGGCCGATCCGGCGGCCGCGCCGCTCGTCGACCCGCAGTACCTCGCCGACCCGGCCGACCTCGAAGTGCTGGGCGAGGGCTCGGAGATGGCGCGCGAGATCTTCGCGTCGAAGGCGTTCAAGGGCACGGTCAAGGAAGAGCTGCACCCGGGCGAAGCCCTCAAGGGCCAGGAACTGCGCGACGCGATCCTCAACCGCGCGACGTCGGTCTACCACGGTGTCGGCACCTGCCGGATGGGTGTCGACGAGCTCGCCGTCGTCACGCCCGACCTCAAGGTCCGCGGGGTCGAGGGCCTGCGGGTCTGCGACGCCTCGATCATGCCGTCGATCACCGGCGGCAACACCAACGCCCCCGCCATCATGATCGGCGAGCTGGGCGCCCAGCTGGTCCTCGGGAGCCGGTCATGACCCTCACCCCGCTCGAGCTCACCCGGCCGGCGTCGGTCACCGACGCGTTCCTGCGGGAGCTGGTCGCACGGGTGCCGGGCGGCGAGACGTGGGAGCTCACCGAGGTCTACACCGGCGAGAAGCTCGTCGGGCTGCCGCAGTCGACGCCCGACGACATCGAGCGCGCGTTCGCCGTCGCCCGCGAGGCGCAGCGCAAGTGGGCCGCGACGCCGCTCAAGCAGCGGCTGGCGGTGTTCAAGCGGGCGCACGCGCTGTTCGTCGACAACGCGCGGAACGTCGCCGACCTGATCCAGGTCGAGAGCGGCAAGAACCGGCGGATGGCCATCGAGGAGACCTGCGACCCGCCGATGGTGATGAGCCACTACCTGCGGCGGGCGGGCAAGCTGCTGGCGCCGGTGAAACGCGGCGGACCGGTCCCGCTGGTGACGTCGGCGACCGAGATCCGGCAGCCCAAGGGCGTCGTCGGGATCATCGCGCCGTGGAACTTCCCGTTCGCCACCGGCATTTCCGACGCGATCCCGGCGCTGATGGCCGGCAACGCGGTGGTGCTCAAGCCGGACAACAAGACGGCGCTCTCGCCGCTCTACGGCATCCGGCTGCTCGAAGAGGCAGGCCTGCCCGAGGGGCTGTTCCAGGTCGTCTGCGGTGAGGGCCCGGACGTCGGCCCGACGCTCATCGACCAGGCCGACTACGTGATGTTCACCGGCTCCACGGCGACCGGCCGGGTGATCGGCGAACGCGCCGGGCGCAACCTCATCGGCTGCTGCCTGGAGCTCGGCGGCAAGAACCCGATGCTGGTGCTCGAAGACGCCGACCTCGAGGAAACCGTGCGGGGCGCGATCTTCGGCGCGTTCGGCAACACCGGCCAGATCTGCATGCACATCGAGCGGATCTACCTGCCGGAGTCCCGGTACGAGGAGTTCAAGCAGGCGTTCGTGGCGGCGACCGAAGCACTCGACGTCCGGGCGGCCTACGACTTCGGGCCGGACATGGGCTCGCTCGTCTCACCCGACCACATGCACCGCGTCAAGTCCCATGTGGACGATGCCATCGCGCGGGGTGCGACCGTGCTGACGGGCGGCAAGCCGCGCCCCGACCTCGGCCCGGCGTTCTTCGAGCCGACGATCCTCGAAGGTGTCACGAAGGACATGGTCTGCGGCGTCACCGAAACGTTCGGACCCGTGGTCGCGCTGCACAAGTACCGCACCGTCGACGAGGCCGTCGCGCTGGCGAACGACACCGACTACGGCCTCAACGCGTCGGTCTGGAGCCGTGACGTCGCCGGGGCGCGTGCGGTGGCCGCGCGCCTGGAGTCCGGCAACGTCAACATCAACGACATCCTCGCGACGGCGTTCGCGGCGAAGAGCACCCCGTCGGGCGGGGTGAAGAGCTCCGGTGTCGGCGCGCGCCACGGTGACCAGGGCCTGCTCAAGTACACCGACGGGAAGAACCTGGCGGTGCTGAAGAAGCAGGTCATGGGGGCGCGGCCCGGGCAGTCCTACGAAAAGTACGTCGAGGGCATGCTTTCCGGGCTGAAGCTCATGCGGCGGCTGCGCATCCGGTAGTCACGTGGCGCGGTAGGCGGCGCCGCTCGCGTTGGGCGTGGTGCCGGAGTAGAGGCCGGTCGGGGTGGTCGAGGTCGACAGCGAGAACCAGGCGTAGCGCTCGACGTACGACGTCCCGTTCAGCATCGCCGTCGACTTCTTCACGAAGTCCGTTTGCTGCGCGGCCGACGGATAACGCGGGGTGCTGCCGGAAAAGTCGATCAGGGCGTACTCGGTGAGCCACACGGGCAGGTGGTAGCGGTCGTGCACCCGCTGCAGGTAGCCCTGCAGCTGCCCGGTGGCGGCCGTCGAGAAGTCGCCGCCGTACCAGTGCAGCGGGATGAAGTCGACGCGGTAGCCGCGTGCGGCCGCGCCGCTCATGAACCGGTCGAGCCAGCCGCCCGCGACGTCGCCGCCGAAGGCCACGGCCGGCGCGCCGAGGCGCAGCCCGGTGGACTGCAGCCGCGGCCACAGGTCGAGCGCGGTCTCGACGGGCATGCTCGCCTGCCCGGCCAGGTCGGGCTCGTTGAACCCGAGCAGCGTGCTGCCCGCAGCCTTGGCGCGGTCGAGCTGGTCCTGCGTGACGGAGCCGCGGCCCCAGATCATCGGCACGAACTCCGTGCCGGCCGGTTTCGCGATGCCCTGCGGATCGGCTGCCCAGGTGTAGAACCAGCGCGCGCCGACGTCGGCTAAATCGGCGGTGGCGCCGGCGAAGGGATTCGCGCTGACGCCCTTCTTGGCACTTGCCCCGGCGGCGGGCGCGGCCAGGCCGCCGAGGGTGAGCAGGACGACCGCCGCGACGGCGAAGACCTTCCGCAGGTGATTCACACACCGATTGAGCGCGCTTTCCCGACGTGGGGCAAGAACCCGGCCGATGCCGGGGGACGAACAGGAAACCGCGGTGCCCGATCGGCCTCAGCGGAGTCGTCGCGCCCGGAACGCCGTGACGACGGCGGTCGCGACCACGAGGTGCATCAGCATCAGCCCGACGACGTTGGCGGCGGTGGCGCCCGCCATCAGCAGCAGCAGGTCCGGGACCCAGGTCAGGACCAGCACCGACGGGACGACGATGCGCAGCGCCTTCGGGGCCCGGCGGGCGATCAGGATCCAGCCGGCCGCGCCGGCGAGCAGCCCGGCGACGGTCGCCGGCAGGAAGGCGGGGGCGTTGAGGCCCATGCCGATGCCGCCGTCGTCGAGGGACGACGCCACGAGCGCGATCACGGTGTTCACGGCGGCGGCCGCCACGACGGCGAGGCCGAGGCGCAGTGCGGTGACCGACGTCGGGGTGGCGGTGGTGGTCGTGGTCATCGCTTCCTCCTTGGGTTGCGTGTTCAACCCAAACGGTAGGTTGGGTTGCGTGTTAAAGTCAAGTCCGTGAGTGAGGAAGCGGCGCCGGCCCGCGGGCTGGGCGAAGACGAGCACCGGGCGTGGATCAACCTGGTCAAGGTCCTGCTCACGCTGCCGGGGGTGCTGGAGAGCCAGCTGCTGCGCGACTCGGACCTCACACTGCTCGGCTACATGATCCTGGCGCGGCTTTCGGTCGTGCCGGAGGAAACCCTGCGGATGAGCGAGATCGCGGAGATGGCCAACGGGTCACTCCCGCGGATCTCCCACGCGGTGGCCCGGCTGGAGGACCGGGGCTGGGTGACGCGCAAGGTCTGCACGGGCCAGGGCCGCCGCTTCACGACGGCGACCCTGACCGACGCGGGCCGCGCGCACCTGCTGGCGTCATCGCCCGAGCACGTCACGCTGGTCCGGCGGCTGGTCGTCGACCCCCTCGGCGCCGACTTCGTGCCCATCGGCGACGCGGTGGCGAAGATCGTCGAAACCCTCGGGTTGCCGACCGAGGTGTTGAAGCCGGGCGAAGAGGTGGCCGGCCGCCGTCCCGGCGACTAGGGCCTCAGCCGTCCACCAGCAGTCCTCGGAGCGGGCCTTGCAGCCGGCCGGCTCGGCGTGACACGCCCGGCAGCAGCACCAGCCGGTGCGTGCGGCGCTCGCCCCGGCGTTCCCGCTCGGCTTGTTCCTCCGCCAGCGGCCGCCACAGCCGGTCGACGACGTCGGCCGGATCCCCGGCTACTTCCGAAATCGGGCGGCCCAGGTGCTCGGCCCACAGACGCAGCCGCGTGGTGCGGACCAGTTCCCGGTCGTCGGTCGCGATGTTGACCTCGGTGTCGTTGAACAGCGAGTGCTCGTTGAGGTTCGCCGAGCCCAGCGTCAGCCACTCGTCGTCCACGATGCCGAGTTTCGCGTGCACGTAGACCGGTGCCGCGGAATCCCCGTCGTGCGCGCTGATCGTCGTCGCCAGCAGGCGGCCGTGGCCGTCGTCGGCGTCGATGAGGCGGCCCAGCTGGCCGCGCGTGGTGTCGGCGCCGTTGCTCGGCTTGCGCGGCAGCAGCAGGACCACGCGGAACCGGTCGTCCGGCGGGGTGCGCAGCTTGTCGAGCAGCACCTCGGCGATCTCGGGCGACCACAGGAACTGGTTCTCCAGGTAGATCAGCCGCCGCGCCGAGCGCAGTGCGCGCAGGTAGCCGTCGAGGATCGTGAACTCGCCCTTCGGCGCGAAGCCGTAGGTGCCGTCCGGCACGGTCCGCAGCAGCTGGACGGCGGTGTCGCCGGCCGGCTCCGGCACCGCGGGCGCCGGCAGCTGTTCGCCGGCGACCTCGGTCCACCGTGCCCGGAAGTGCCCGGCGACGTCGGCGACGACCGGTCCTTCGAGCCGGGAAACCAGGTCGTGCCAGCCGATCGAGCGCGGTGGGTGGGCGGGGCTGTCGTGCCGGTCGCCCTCCAGCGCGGTGAAGTCCACGCCGCCGGCGAACGCGACCGCGTCGTCGACCACCACCAGCTTCTCGTGGTGGCAGTGCATGGTCCGCTCCCGCGAGTCCAGCACGCAGCGCACGGCCGAGCCGTCGGTGAACTTCCGCTGCTCCGCCTTGGCCAGGCCCCGCGTCGGCTGGAACGCCGGGAGCGGCGGTCCCGCCCAGAGCAGCACCCGGACCTCGACGCCGCGAGCCGCGGTTTCGGCGAGCAGCTCACGCAGCGTCAGCGCGCCCGGCTCGCGGGTCAGCCGGAAGTCCGCGCTCGCGTGCCAGTTGGCGATGTGCACGTGGGACGTCGCCCGCCGGATGGCGGCTTCGATCGACGGCAACGCTTCCTCGCCGTCGACCAGCACTTCGACGTGGTTGCCGGCGCGGACCGCGGCCCGCCCGCCGAGCCGGTCTTCCGCGCCGCCCGGCTCGAGCACGTCACCCCAGCCGAGCTTGCGCAGCCGCCGGCGGTGGTGGGCGCACAAGACGCTTTCGAGCCGGTCTCCGAGCCGTTCGTCCACCTTGTCGAGAAAGGGCTTCACCGTCCCATGTCACTACAGATCGGCCGGGTTCGCCGCGCAGTGACGCTCCGCCTCATCAGGGTGACGCACGGTCGGAACCCACCAGGGGTTCGATGCCGGGCGGCAGGTGCGCGGGGTCGGTGACGAACCCGAGGATCGCCGCGCGCAGCGCGCGCACCGCCCGCGTGGGCTCGACTTCCTTGCGGTAGGCGAGCTGCACGATGCGCGTCATGCCCGCGTCGGCGGCGAACCGTGTCATCCGGAACCGGGCGCCCGCCACGGTGCTCGGCACCACCGCCGCCCCCACCCCGGCCCGCACCAGTTCGAGCACGGCGTCCATCTCACCGCCTTCGATGGCGAACGACGGCTCGAAACCCGCGGCCCGGCAGGCGTTCACCGTCGCCTCCCGGACGTCGTAGCCGCGCCGGAACATCACCAGCGGCACGTCGGCCAGCTCGCGGACGTCGAGCCGGGCCTTCGCCGGGCCGTCCCCGGAGTCGATCAGCACCAGCTCTTCGAGCAGCAGCTGCGTCGACGCCAGCCGCTGGTCGCCCGGATTCCGGGCGCCGGCCAGCAAAGCGAGGTCGAGCGCGCCTTCGGAAAGCCCTTGCCGCAGGTCGCCGGACCCGCTTTCGTGCAGCTCCAGCTGGATGCCCGGGTACCGCCGCCGGAACGCGGCCAGCATCGGCGGCAGCAGGCCCGTGCACAGGCTGGGTGGCGCGCCGAGGCGGACCCGGCCGCGGTCGAGCTCGTCGAGCTCCCGGATCGCGCGCCGCGCGCTTTCGCTCTCCGCGAGGATCCGCCGGGCGAACGGCAGCAGCGTCTCACCGGCCTCGGTGAGCGAGACGTTGCCGCGGATCCGGTGGAACAGCGGCGCGCCCAGGTCGTGTTCGAGCGCCCGGATCTGCTGCGACAGCGAAGGCTGCGCGACCCGCATCTGCTCGGCCGCGCGCGTGAAGTGACGGTGTTCGGCGACGGCGACGAAGTACGCGAGCTGGTGTGGCTGCATGCCTCGATGATAGGTGATGGCTATCGAGTGCAGAGTCATGATGTCTTTGACCTCTGGTGAATGGGCTCCTAACGTCAGTCGAGTGGTAAACGACCTCGCAGACCGGCCCGCGGTGCGGCGGCGCCGCTCGGGTGCCCGGCAGTTCTGGGACTCGACGATCGGCAAGAAGAGCGTCATGGCGGTCAGCGGCGCGCTCCTGCTGGCGTTCGTGTTCGCGCACATGGTCGGCAACCTGAAGACCTTCCTCGGCGCCGACGACCTCAACCACTACGCGCACTGGCTGCGCACCATCGGCGAGCCGGTCCTGCACTACAGCTGGTTCCTCTGGATCCAGCGGGTGGGCCTGCTGATCGCGCTGGTCCTGCACGTGACCGCGGCCGTGCAGCTGGTGAAGCGCGACCGCGCCGCCCGCCCGGTGCGCTACGTCCACCGGCGCCCGGTGCGCGCGACGTTCGCGGTGCGCACGATGCGCTGGGGCGGCGCGACGCTCGCCGTGTTCGTCGTTTGGCACATCCTCGACTTCACGGTGGGGAAGGTGAACCAGGACTTCGTGCCCGGTGACCCGTACCACAACCTCGTCGCGGACTTCCAGGTCTGGTGGGTGAACGTCATCTACCTCGTCGCGCTCGCGATGCTGGGCCTGCACATCCACCACGGCTTCGCCAGCGCCGCCCGCACCCTGGGGGTCGCGAGCGTGCGGCGCGAGCGGGCGATCAAGCTTGTGGGCAGCTCGATGGCGGTCGCGGTCGCGGGCGGCTACGCCCTGGTCCCGGTCGCGATCATGACGGGACTGGTGCGCTGACATGACCGACTACACCACCGGCGACCCGATCGCCGACACCAAGGCGCCGGCCGGGCCGATCGAAAACCGGTGGAGCGAACGGAAGTTCTCGGCGAAGCTGGTCAACCCGGCGAACCGGCGCAAGCACCGCGTGATCGTGGTGGGCACCGGCCTGGCCGGCGGCTCGGCGGGGGCGACGCTGGCCGAGCAGGGCTACCACGTCGTGCAGTTCTGCTTCCAGGACTCGCCGCGGCGCGCGCACTCGGTGGCCGCGCAGGGCGGGATCAACGCCGCGAAGAACTATCGCAACGACGGCGACTCCGTGTACCGCCTGTTCTACGACACGGTGAAGGGCGGCGACTTCCGGTCGCGGGAGTCCAATGTGTACCGGCTGGCCGAGGTGTCGGCGCAGATCATCGACCAGGCCGTCGCGCAGGGAGTGCCGTTCGCCCGCGAGTACGGCGGCCTGCTCGACACCCGCTCGTTCGGCGGGGTCCAGGTGCAGCGCACGTTCTACGCGCGCGGCCAGACCGGGCAGCAGCTGCTGATCGGCGCCTACCAGGCGTTGTCGCGGCAGATCGACGCGGGCAACGTCGAGCTGCACCCGCGGACCGAGATGCTCGACCTGGTCGTCGCCGACGGGCGGGCGCGGGGGATCGTCGCCCGCAACCTGGTCACCGGCGAGATCGAGACGCACCTCGCCGACGCCGTCGTGCTGGCGACCGGCGGGTACGGCAACGTCTTCTACCTGTCCACCAACGCGAAGGGCTCCAACGCCACCGCGATCTGGCGGGCGCACAAGCGCGGCGCGTACCTGGCGAACCCGTGCTTCACCCAGATCCACCCGACGTGCATCCCGCGCTCGGGCGAGCACCAGTCGAAGCTGACGCTGATGAGCGAGTCGCTGCGCAACGACGGCCGCATCTGGGTGCCCCGGGCGAAGGGCGACACCCGGCCGCCGGGGGAGATCCCCGAAGACGAGCGCGACTACTACCTCGAACGGCAGTACCCCAGCTTCGGCAACCTCGTGCCACGCGACATCGCGTCGCGGGCCGCGAAGAACATGTGCGACGCTGGGTACGGCGTCGGTCCCGGCGGGCTCGGGGTGTACCTCGACTTCGCCGACGCCATCGCGCGGATGGGCCGCCCGGCCGTGGAGGCCAAGTACGGCAACCTCTTCGACATGTACGAGCGCATCACCGCGGAGAACCCGTACGAGGTGCCGATGCGCATCTACCCGGCCATCCACTACACGATGGGCGGCCTGTGGGTCGACTACGACCTGCAGAGCACGATCCCCGGCCTGTTCGTGATCGGCGAGGCCAACTTCTCCGACCACGGCGCCAACCGCCTCGGCGCGTCCGCGCTGATGCAGGGCCTGGCCGACGGCTACTTCGTGCTGCCCGCCACCCTCAACGACTACATCGGCCGAGGCGGCTTCACCGAGGTCGCCCCCGACGTGGTCACCCAGGTCGAAACCGAGGTGCGCGACCGCGTCGAGCGGCTGCTGGCGGTGAACGGCACGCGCAGCGTCGACTCGTTCCACCGCGAGCTGGGCATGCTGCTGTGGGACCACTGCGGGATGTCCCGCTCCCGCGAAGGGCTGCGGAAGGCGCTGGACCGGGTTCCCGGGCTGCGCGCCGAATTCTGGCGAGACGTCCGCATCCCCGGCTCCGGCGACCAGCTCAACCAGGAGCTGGAAAAGGCGGGCCGCGTCGCCGACTTCCTGGAGCTGGCCGAGCTGCTGCTCGTCGACGCGATCGCGCGGGAGGAGTCCTGCGGCGGGCACTTCCGCGAAGAACACCAGACCCCGGACGGCGAGGCGCAGCGCGACGACGAGGGCTTCTCGTTCGTCGCCGCGTGGGAGTACGGCGGGCCGGACGCGCCACCCGTGCTGCACCGCGAAGAGCTCGTCTTCGAGCACGTCCACCCGACCCAGCGGAGCTACAAATGAACCTCACCGTCCGCATCTGGCGCCAGGCCGGCCCGGCCACCGAAGGCCGGCTCGTCTCCTACCCGGTCGACGGCATCAGCCCGGACATGTCCTTCCTCGAGATGCTGGACGTGCTCAACCAGGAGCTCATCGAGAACGGCGAGGAGCCGGTCGCCTTCGACCACGACTGCCGGGAGGGCATCTGCGGCTCCTGCGGGGTCGTGATCAACGGGCAGGCGCACGGGCCCGAGCGCACGACGTCGTGCCAGCTGCACATGCGCTCGTTCGCCGACGGCGACGTCGTGGACGTGGAACCGTGGCGCGCCAAGGGGTTCCCGGTGATCAAGGACCTCGTCGTCGACCGCTCGGCGCTCGACCGGATCGTCCAGGCCGGTGGTTACGTCAGCACGCCGACCGGCAGCGCCCCCGACGCGCACGCGACGCCCGTGCCCAAGCCGGACGCGGACCTGGCCTTCGACAACGCGACCTGCATCGGTTGCGGCGCCTGCGTGGCGGCGTGCCCGAACGGTTCGGCGACGCTGTTCACCGCGGCGAAGGTGACGCACCTGTCGCTGCTGCCGCAGGGACAGCCGGAGCGTGCCCAGCGCGTGCTCGACATGGTGGACACCATGGACGCCGAGGGCTTCGGCGGCTGCACCAACACCGGCGAATGCGTGGCCTCCTGCCCCAAGGGCATCCCGTTCGCCAGCATCACCACCCTGAACCGCGAATTCCTGAAGGCCAGCCGGGCCGGCCGCCGCTCATGAGCGGCGGTTGACCGCGCTGATCGAGTCCTGCAAGCGCTGCCGTTCGGTCGACCGCGCGTCCCGCGGCGCCGGGGCCGCCGGCGCGTCTGGCTGACCGGCCGGGCCGGCGACGGGGAAGACCTCCTTCTCGCCGGGCAGCGGGACACCGGGGCAGATGATCGCCGCGGGCCGCGGGCCGCCGAGGAAGAAGCCGTTCACCAGTTCGTCCACACAGGAATTGCCGCTGACGGCGTACTGGCCGTGGAACGGCGAATCCGCGACGGACAACATCGGGACGCCGGCCGCCCGGGCCGCCGCCTCGGCCTGCTCGTAGCCGGTCTGCGGGTCGAACTCGCCCTGGACGACGAGCACGTTCTTCGCCGCCTGCGCCGGGAGCTTCGGCAGCGGGTGACGGGGGAGGTCCGACCAGTAGCCGCACGGCTCGCTGAGGCCGTAGGCCCACCCGAACAGCGGGTAGGCCGGGCCCTGCCGGTCGCTGAGGAGCTTGTACCAGGTCGCCGCCCGGGCCGGCTGGTCGCCGCACGCCACGGCCAGCCGCGTGCCGGGCACGTCGACGTAGTCCGGCCGGGGCTCGGCGGCCACGTCGGCGACGGTCAGCTCGGCCGCCGGGACACCGAACTCGGCGCGCGAGGCGCGATCGAGGTCATCGTCGAGGGCGGTGGGCGGCGGGGCCGTGCCGGTCATCGCCGCCACGCCCTTGGTGAGCACCAGGGCGGTGGCCAGCCACTGCCGGGTGCTGCCGTTGCCGACGAAGAGGTGGTCGAAGACGTCCGGCGGCACGCCTTTGCCCTTGAAGAAGACGCGCAGCTTCTCCCACGTCTTCCGGACGTCGACGGCGCTCTTGCCGAGCTGGTCGGGGAACCGCCGGGCGAGCCACGGCGCGTAGACCCGGTCGAACTGGCGCTGGTCGATCGCCGGGAAGGCCTCGAAAGCGGCCTGGAGCCGGCCTTCGAAGTTCACGCTCGAGTCGAGGACGACCTTGCCGGCGTGCTCGGGGAACAGGGACGCGTACTTGGCGCCGAGCCAGGTGCCGTAGGAGTAGCCGAGGTAGTTCAGCTTCTCGTCGTGCAGGAGGGCGCGGATCAGGTCCATGTCGTGCGCGGTCTGCCAGGTGGTGACGAACGGCGCGAGCGCGTCGCTCTGGCAGGCCTCGGCGAGGACGCGCGGGGTCCGCTGGTGCAGCGCGATGCTGCGGGCCGAGCGGTCACGGGCGTCGAGGTCGTCGTCCTGCGGCAGCCGCCCGGTCGGCACCCGGCAGACGAACCCGGCGTCGGCGGTGCCTTCCTGGCCGGTGCCCCGCGGGTCCATGCCGACGAAGTCGTAGTGCTCGTTGACGGCGGGTTCGAGGCCGGCCAGCGCACCGGCGAGCGAGGTGCCCTGCCCACCGGGCCCGCCCGGGTTGACGAGAACGGCCCCATCCCGCCGCCCGGCGGCCTTGACCCGGCTGACGGAGACCTGGAGATCGACGCCGGTCGGCGCGGCCCAGTCCCGCGGAACGGTGATCTTCGCGCACTCGGCCGGCCGCGCGCCCGGCTTGAAGGGGCAGGCGCCCCAGCTGACCTGCTGGGTGAGGTAAGGAGCGAGCGGATCGGGAGTGGTGGCGGCGGCGGGCGCGGTCGCGACGACCACCATCGACACGGCCACCGCCAGCCCAGCACGGGACGTTCGCACCGCGGTCTTCCTTCCTCGCGCAGCTCAGCCAAGGATCACCCAAGCACGGCGGGATGGTCGGGGGCAGCGCGAAACCGGGAGTCCGCTCGATCCGGTGACGATCTTGACGGTGGGTGGCGTGCGGCCGGCCACCGGTACCTCGGGCGTGCCGGCGGGGTGCCGGTCGGCACCGGCCGCTGACCCCTCACCACGGCACAGGACCGTCCTCCCCGAAGAACCCGCCGGTCGGTCCGTCCGCGCCGAGCGTCGCCATCCGCACCACCACCGCGGCACCCTGCGCCGTGGTCAGGAACCCGGTGTGGTTGTTGATGTCGGTGGCCACGAAACCGGGGGAGACGGCATTGACGAGCACACCGTCCTTGCGCAGCTCGTTGGCGTACTGCACGGTCAGCGCGTTCAGCGCGGTCTTGGACGGCGAGTACGCCGCCGACGCCGGCAGCCGCGTCAGCGGGCCGTCCGGGTCGCTCGCCAGGGCCAGCGAAGCCGCGCCGCTGCTGACGTTGACGATCCGCGGCGACGGCGACCGCCGCAGCAGCGGGAGCAGCGCGTTCGTCACCGCGATCACCCCGAAGACGTTGGTCTCGAACACCGCCCGGACCATCGCCGGGTCGACCGTGCTCGGCACCTGGTCGACGGCGTCGGCGGGCGAGACCGGCCCGGAACCGGTGATGCCGGCGTTGTTGACCAGCACGTCGAGCCGGCCGAAACGCGCCTCGACCTGCTGCGCCACCGCCCGGATGGTCGCCGGGCCGGTGACGTCGAGCTCGACGGCGTGCGTGTCGCCGCCGATCGCCGCGGCGGCCTCCGCGCCGCGGTCGTGGTCGCGCGCGCCGAGCAGGACCGTCATGCCGAGGCCGGCGAGCTGCTCCGCGGTCGCGCGGCCGATGCCCTTGTTCGCCCCGGTGACCAGGGCGACCTGCGTGGTGTGTTCGTTCATGCCCCCGAGACGAAACAGCCTCCTCCTTCTGTGACATGTCACAGCCGGCCGGGCTGTCTCGTCTCGAGGGCATGACCCCAGCCGAGGAGTTCGAGCACCTCCGGCCGCTGCTGTTCTCGATCGCCTACCGGATCCTCGGCAGCGTGAGCGAGGCCGAGGACGCGGTCCAGGAAACCTGGCTGCGCTACGAAGCCAGCCCGACGCGGGCGGCGTCGCCCAAGGCGTTCCTGTCCGCGACGGTGTCCCGGATCGCGATCGACGTCCTGCGGTCGGCGCGCGTCCGGCGGGAGGCCTACGTCGGGCAGTGGTTTCCCGAGCCGCTGCTGACCGACCCCTACGAAGACCCGGCGCGCGCGGCGGAGCTGGCGGACTCGCTGTCGATGGCGGCGTTGCTGCTGCTGGAGCGGCTCAGCCCGCTCGAACGGGCGGTCTTCGTGCTGCGGGAGGTGTTCGGGTTCGGGTTCGGCGACGTCGCGTCGGCGGTGGGCCGCTCGGAGGCGGCCTGCCGGCAGCTCGCGGTGCGGGCGCGCCGCCACATGGACGCGGGCCGCGCGCGGTTCGCGGCCGACCGCCGGGAGCGGGCCGAGCTCGCCGAGCGCTTCTTCGACGCGTTCCGCGAAGGGGACTTCGACGGGCTGCGGGCCCTGCTCGCGGCCGACGTGCGGATGGTCGGCGACAGCGGCGGCAAGGCGCCGCAGTGGGGCGAGAGCCTCTTCGGCGCCGAAAAGGTGGCCCGGCTGGTGACGGCGATCGTCGGGCCGTTCCTGCGGATCGGCGGCGTCGTCGAAACGCGGGAGGTGAACGGCCAGCCGGGCGCGATCCTGCGCGACCGCGACGGCAAGGTCGTCAACACCCTGGCGCTGGACATCCTGGACGGCCGGGTCCAGACCATTCGCGCGGTCCTGAACCCGGACAAGCTGACGCACCTCGGCCCGGTGGCGAACGCCTGGGCGGTGGTCCGCGAGACGAACCGCGCCCGCCGGCGGTGAGTCAGCGCTTGCGGCCGAGGGCCTCCCGCTTCACGAAGCCGATGACGGCGGTGGCGACGAACAGCACCGCGCCGATGATGATCAGCCAGAACAGGCCCTTGATCGCGATGCCGAGAACCACGACGACGGCCCAGATCACGAGGAGCCCGACGAGAAGACCCATGGCGGTGTCCCTTCCGAAGACGGTGCCCGGAGAGATACCCGCTGCGCGGCCGGCTACACGTGGTCCGCCCGCGGTGCCGGAAATGCACCGCGCCGTCCGTTGTGGACGCGTACGTCGGCGGGCGTACCCGAAGTGTCGCTTTCGCGCCGACGCGCACAGGCGGCCCGCCGCGGGAAGGTCGAGCCGTCACCCGCACCGGCTCGAAGGAGTCCCATCGTGTCCAGCACGCGCACCCCGGCGATCGCCGGCTCGGCCGTCTTCCTGCTCGCTTACCTCGCCGTCAGCTTCACCGGCCCGCTCGCCGACCGGAGCCTGCCGCTGCCCGACGCGCCGGCCGCCGACGTCGCGGCCTACTACGGCGCCAACCCCCTCGCCGCCGTGGTCGTCGCCGGGCTGCAGGCCGTGTCCGTGCTCGGGTTCGCCGTCTTCGCGCGGGCCTTCGAACGGCGGTCCGTGCGTGCGGTGGCGGGGGTTTCCGTGCTGGCGATGCTGGTTTCGTGCGCGCTCTCGGTCGTCCTGGCGGCCGTCGCCGGGTCCGCGTCGCTCGACACCGTGCAGGCGCTGCGGCTGGGGAGCTTCTACGCCGGTGGGGTCGGCAACGTCGTCACCCTGGGCGTCTTCGTGCTCCTCGCCGCGAAGGGCGGGGCGCCGGCCCGCTGGTTCGGGTACGTGGCCGGCGCCCTGGCGACGCTTTCGGTGCTGTCATTGGCGTTCTACTACGCGAGCGCCCTCCTGCCGGTGGGCCGGGTCCTGTCGATGGTCTGGACGGTCGTCGTCGCCGTCCTGCTCACCCGGCAGCGGGCCGTCACCGGTTCAGCGCGCTGACCTCGTCCCGGACCCGGGTGCGCACCGCGGCCTTCTCGTCCGACAGTCGCGTTTGGACAGCCGTAGCTCCGCGCACCGGGCCGGCGACCGGGTACACCCGGTCCTCGCCCGGCAGCGGGACGCCCGGGCAGGTCGTGGCGCGTGGCCGGGAGTTCTTGGTGAGGAAGACGTTCACCAGCCCGTCGACGCACGGGTTGCCGGCCAGCGCGTACTGGCCGTGGAACGGCGAGTCGTCCACCGATACCAGCGGCACGCCGGCCGAACGCGCACCCGCCGACGCCTGCTCGTAGCCCGTCTGCGGGTCGAATTCGCCCTGCACGACCAGGATGTTCCCGGCCACCGACGCCGGCACCCCGGGCAGTTCGTGCTGTGGCGCGTCCGACCAGAAGCCGCAGGTCTCGCCGAGACCGTAGGCCCAGCCGAAGAGCGGGTACCGCGGGCCCTGCCGGTCGCTGAGCCGCCGGTACCAGGCCGCGGACCGGGTCGGCTGGTCGCCGCACGCGACGGCGAACCGGGTGCCGGGCCGCTGGGTGTAGTCGGGCGCCGCCGCGGCCACCCTGGCCGGCGTCACCTCGGCGGCCGGAACCCCGAACGCCTGGTGCGCCACGGTGTCCAGCTGCGCCGCGAACGCGGGCGGGGGCGTGGCGGCGGTCCCGTCGAGCGCAGCCGCGCCCTGGAGGAAGACCAGCGCGCCGAGCAGCCACTGGATCTCGCTGCCGTTGCCGACGAAGATGCCGTCGAAGGTGTCGGGGGAGACGTCGTGACTGCCGTAGTAGGCGCGGACGCGCTCCCACTTCGCCTTGACCTCGGCGGGTGTCGCACCCAGCTGCGCGGCGAAGTTCCGGGCCAGCCACGGCACGTAGACGTCGTCGAACTGCCGCTGGTCGATCACCGGGAACGCCTCGAAGTCGGCCTGCAGCCGGCCGTCGAAGTCGACGCTGGAGTCGAGCACGGTCTTGCCGGTGTGCTCCGGGAAGAGCGACGCGTACTTCGCGCCGAGCCAGGTGCCGTAGGAGTAGCCGAGGTAGTTGAGCTTCTCGTCGCCGAGCAGGCTCCGGATCAGGTCCATGTCGTGGGCGGTCTGCCAGGTCGTGACGTACGGCGCGAGCGCGTCGCTCTGGCACGCCTCCGCCGTGGCCCGCGGCACCTGCTGGTGGGCCGCGACGCTCGCCGCCGAGCGGTCCCGGGCGTCGAGCGGGCCCTTCGGCAGCCGGCCGACCGGGACCTGGCACTGGAAACCCGCGTCGGCGGTGCCCGCGTGCCCCGTGCCGCGCGGATCCATGCCGACGAAGTCGTACCGCGCGTGCACCGACGGCTCCAGCGCGGCGAGCGAGCCCGCCAGCGGCGTGCCCTGGCCGCCCGGCCCGCCGGGGTTGAGCAGGAGCGCGCCCTCGCGCTCGCCGGTCGCGGCGGCGCGGCTGATCGACACCTGGAGGTCGGTGCCCGCGGCGGGGTCGGCCCAGTCGCGGGGCACGGTGACGAGCGCGCACTGCACGGGTTCGTCCTGCGCGCCCGGTTTGAACGGGCAGGCGCCCCAGTCGAGCTGCTGGCCGGTGTAGGGCGTGAGGGGATCGGCGGTCGCGATGGGCGTCGCGGCCGCGAAGAGCGCGACGGTCGCGGCCGCCAGTCCTGTCCGGGAGATGCGCACCGGGGGTCCTTTCCGTGGGCGGTGGGTGCGCCCGAGCCTGGCCCGGCCGCGGCCGCCGGTGATCAGCCCGGAGGACGAACTCGCGGCGCCGGCCTCGGCCCCGGGTATGAGACGCTCAGCGCGCGCGGCGCCGCCGGGACCGAGATCATGGGCCCATGACCGGTTCCCGGCCGGGGCCCGGCGTCGTCGGGCGCCGCCTCGTGCAGTTCCTGCTGGACGAGTTCCTCGTCTTCGTGCCGATGCTGCTGCTCGCGATCGCGGTCGTGTGGGTGTTCCACCCGCACGGCACGGGCCTGCTGCTGTTCCTCAAGGTCGTCGTCTACACCATGCTGGCGCTGGACTTCCTCGGCCTGGTGTTCGTCAACGTGTGGTGGCCCTACCGGCACGGCGGCCAGACCCCGGCGATGCGCTGGCTGCGCCTGCGGATCGAGACGCTGGACGGCGGGCACCCGTCGCTGGGCGCGTTCGCGCTCCGGGACCTGCTGATGGTCGTCGACGGTTTCGCGTGGGGGCTGGCCGGGATCGTCTTGATGCTGTGCACCCGGCGGCGCCAGCGCTTCGGCGACATCGTCGCGCGCACGGTGGTCGTGCGGGTGCCGCGCTCAGCGCACCAGCCCGCTTTCCCAGGCCCAGATGGCGATCTCGGTGCGGTTGCGGGCGCCGAGCTTGCGCTTGGCCGCGCCGATGTGCGTCTTGACGGTGGGCAGCGACACCACGAGTGACCGGCAGATCTCGTCGTTCGTCTCGCCGCGCGCGACCGCCTTCACGACGTCGAGCTCGCGTGGGGTGAGCGGGCTTTCCGGTTCGCTCGCGCGGGGATCGCGGCGCGCGAAGTGCGCGAGCAGCTTCGTCGTGATGGCGGGGGAGACGAGCGCTTCGCCGTGGGCGGCCGCGTGCACCGCTTCGATCAGCAGGTTCGGCCCGGCGTCCTTGAGCAGGAACCCGCAGGCGCCGGCGCGCAGGGCCGCGTGGACGTTCTCGTCGAGCCCGAACGTCGTCACCATCACCACGTGCAGCGGGTCCGGGACGTCCGGGCCGGCCAGCAGCTCGGTCGCCCGCAGCCCGTCCACGACGGGCATCCGGATGTCCATCAGCGTGACGTCCGGGCGCAGGTCCCGGGCCAGGCGCACGGCCTGGTCCCCGTCGGCGGCCTCGCCGACGACCTCGAGGTCGGGCTCGCCTTCGAGGATCAGCCGGAACCCCGCGCGGACCATCGCCTGGTCGTCGGCGATCAGCACTCGCGTCGGCACCCGGCCCCTTCCCTCGCCCTCACCCCGGTTCGAGCGGCAGCCGCGCGACGACGCGCCAGCGCTGCCCGTCCGCCGGTCCCGCGTGCACCGTACCGCCCACCGCCGCCACCCGCTCCGCCATCCCGAGCAGGCCGTAGCCACCGCGGCGGGCGGGCCGGGCGGCGCCGTCGTTGACCACCTCGATCCGCAGCTCACCCGGCGGTTCGTGGTGGACGAGCACGCGGACCTCGGCGGCGTCGGGCGCGTGCCGGCGGACGTTGGTCAGCGACTCGGTGAGCAGCCGGTGCGCGGTGGTCACCACCTCCGGCGCGACCGCGACCGCGGCGAGATCGGCGCCGAGGTCGAGGTGGACGCGGTCGTCGTCGGGGACGGCGCGGTCCACGGCGGTGGCGAGGTCGGCGGGCGGGACGAACAGGTCCTCTTCGCCGGTGCGCAGCGCGCCGACGAGCCGGCGCATCGCGGCCAGCGCCGCCGCCCCCGCGGTTTCCAGCTCGGCGAACGTCGCGGCGTCGCCGCCGGTGCGCTCGGCGACCCGGTGCGCGGCCTGCACCCGCACGACGATGCCGGTGATCTGGTGGGCCACCAGGTCGTGCAGTTCGCGGGCCAGCCGCAGCCGCTCGGTGCCGCGGGCTTCGAGGACCTCGACGCGGTGGCGGACGTCGGCGTCGCGCAGGACCAGGCCGCCGGCCAGCGCCGCGCCCCAGACCACCGCCGCGCCGGCCGAGTAGAGCGCGGCCGGGGTGTCGGCGCCGTAGCGCAGGATCGGGCCGAGGGTGACCGCGGCGCCGCCGAGCACCGCCTGGGCGGTGGCCGCGCGCGGCGAAAGCCGGTGGCAGCAGGCCCCGACGAGCAACGCGATCGCGAACGCTTCGGCCGCGCCGGGCTGGGGCGGGAGACGTGAGCCGGCCGCGGCGATCCCGGCGGTGATCCCGGTGCTCAGCAAGGAAAGCCCGGAGACGGCGCCGGCCAGGACGGCGATCCGGTCGGGGAACCGCCGTCGCAGCACGGCCAGCAACGCCACCACCGGGCCGACCCCCGGCGCGAACTCGAGCGCGATGGTGGCCAGCTCACCCCGCACCGGCCCGGTCCCGACCGCGAAAACCAGGTCGAGCACCACGAGCGTGCCGAGCACGACGGCTTCGGCGACGAAGGGCCCGCGGCGGCCGGTCCAGGGGATGCGGGCCGGTTGCCTCGGGAGGTCGTGGCCTCGGGCGCTCATGCGCCGATCGTGCCCCACCCGGCGGCGTCGCGCCGCCTTCGCGCCGAGATCTCGTACCGGGGTATGAGAGCGCGGCCGGATCTCGTGCCCGCGGCTGATCTTGCGGGCGGCCGAGCCCCGCAGACTCGGGGCCATGACCGACCACAACGGAGGCATTCCGATGCGCGAGGCGGACGTCATGACGAGCCCACGACCGGCGGGCGGCCGAATCGAAGGCCTGCCCGGCTGGTACTTCCTGCTGGTGGGACTGCTCGTCGCGAGCACCGATCTGAGCCAGCAGTTCAGCGATCGGTACGCGTGGGCGGCGTTGCTGCCGGTCGCGGTCCTCGCGGTGCACCTGACCCTGTGGTTCACGCTGCTGTCCCGGCGGCGGAAGTACCTGCGCGCGGTGTGGCGCAGCAAGCAGGCGCTGGGGCTCGTCGCGGTGCTGTTCGTGCTGCGGCTGCTGCTGCAGGTGGGGCTCACGAAGCTCACCGACGAGGCGGCCCCGCTGCACAGCTACCGGCACCTGGTCATCGGCCTGGTGATGCTGGTCGTGACGACCGCCGGCGCGTGGTTCGACCAGTGGCTGGTGCTGCGGGTGGTGAACCGGGACGCGCGCTGAGGGCGGGCCACGGAAGGGGCACAGTCCGGGCCGGACGCTGCCACGCGGGTCCGGGGGCGGTACCGTCGACGGGCAGCGGTTCAGTCCGGTAGCCGTCGCACCGCGACCCGCGGCCCCCGTTCCGGGGCCGGCGTGGGACTGGACTGGTGCACGGGCGGTTTGGCCTCACACCCCTTCGAGGAGGCCAAACCATGGTTTCGATCCCCGTTCCGCCGCCCCGGGACAGAGCGGGCCCGGCCGGAACGTTCGAAGTGAGCAAGACCCCGGAAGCCAGCGTGGTCGCGGCGGCCGGCGAGCTCGACCTCGCCGTCAGCGACCGGCTCACCGCCCTGCTGGACCGGGAAGTCCGCGCGATGCCCCCGGCGCTGCTGTTCGACGCCACGGCGGTGACGTTCTGCGCCGCCCGGGTGCTGACGGTCCTGCTGGACACGACGGCGGACGCGAGCGTGCTCGGGGTGCCGTTCGCGGTCGCGGGCCGCAGCCGCGCGTTGCTGCGGCCGGTCACGGTGCTGCGGCTGGAGCAGGTGCTGCCGATTCACGAGGACACCGATGAGGCGCTCGCTTGGCTCGGGCTGCTGCCGCGGTTGACTGAGCCCGTTTAGCCGGTCACGAGCCACGGCGCCGGTCCGCGCGAACTCCGAACTGGATGCCAGTTCGCCGCGCCGCCGGTCAGGAGCGCCAGCGCCACCCGGTCTGCCGCGGGCGTCCGGGCAGGTCGGCGCGGTCGGTGGCCCACTTCAGCGCCGTCCACGGGTCGACGTCACCCAAACTGGGCGCCGCCGTCGGGAACAGCTCCTTCAGCAGGTGCGTGCACAGCTCCGGCGGTGGGGTGAGCGAGCGGCCGAGCCCGCGGGCGATGTCTTCGCCGTGGACCAGCAGCTCGCCGCAGCCCAGCGCGGCGAACTCGGCCGGGCCCGCCGGGCCGGTCGGGTGGAACGCCCGCACCGACGCCTCCGTCGTCCGCACGACCGCGGCCAGGATCGCCGCTCCGGCCAAGGCGAACTCGAGGGCGTCGGCGGGCGATGACCCGTCCTCCGCGACCGCCAGGAACCGCACGTACCGGTCGGCCGGGCGGGCGACCAGCTGACCCGCGTAGGACACCAGGCAGTCCCCGATGTGCGCGGCGGTCTGCTGCGCGGCCCAGTCACCCGTGCCGGGCAGGGCGGCCCAGTCGCGGTCGGTCTCGGGCGTCAGGACTTCGCGGACGGCCGCGATCGCGGCGTCCAGATCGGCGGCAGGAGTGATCACCGGGGAACCGTAGCGGGCACCGGCTCTTCCGGCTCCAGCGCGGTGTACACCGCCGGCGGCGCCGGGTTGCGGCTGATCAGCAGCCGGAAGACGTCCGGGCGGGCGTAGTGGCCCACCGGGTCGGCCGCCGACTTGGCGATCGCGATCAGCGCCGGGTCGAGGTCGGCGTAGAGGATGCCTTCCTCGGTCTCGGGTAGCGGCTCGGCCAGGGGCGTGCCTTCCGGCCCGTAGATCCGGGCGAAGCCGCCGCCGAGGCCGAGGAGCTGCCGCTGGGTGTCGTCGGCGCAGAACAGGTCCTGGCCGGCGGTGCCGACGACCGCGCACGGGGCGACCACGAACGTCTGGCCTTCGACGGCGTAGAGCAGGCTCGCCGCGGTGTTGACCTCGGGGCCGAGCGCGGTCGCGGCGCCCCGGTAGACGGAGAAGCTCGGCCACGCGGCGACGTGGATCTGCTCGCCCATGCTGTACATCGCGTACTTCGTCAGCGGCTGCAGGTGCTCCCAGCAGTTCAGGGCGCCGATCCTGCCGAGGCTCGTGTCGTGCACCTGCAGGTCGCTGCCGTCGCCCTCACCGAACACCGAGCGTTCGACGTGGGTCGGCTTGAGCTTGCGCCGCACGGCGACCAGCTCGCCGGTGTCGGACACGAAGGCCTGCGCCATGTACAGGCTGCCGCCGGCGCGCTCGCTGAACCCGAACACGACGTGCGTGCGGTGCGCGGCGGCGGCCTCGCGGATCCGGTCCATCTCGGCGCCGTCGCGGGTCATCGAGTTCGCCGCGTAGCGCGGGACGAACCGCATGCCCGCGGCGGGCGAGCCGAGCCAGATCCACCACGGGTAGCCGGGCAGGAAGGTCTCGCCGAAGGTGACCAGCTGCGCGCCACCCGCGGCGGCTTCCCCGATCAGGCCGGCGAGCTGCTCGACGCCGGCGGCGAGATCGAGCCACCGGGGCTCGGCCTGCACGGCGGCGACGCGAACCGGTGCGTCCATGGCATACCTCCATCGCTGGGTCTGCCGACCACGATGGGCCCCGGGCGGGCGGGGTAGCTGACCGCGCGTGCCGTGGTCACCGACCGCGCGTGCCAGGCCGGTGCCGCCGTCGGTACTCGCCCGGCGTGCACCCCGCTGCGGCCCGGAACGCCCGGTGGAAGCCCGAATCGCTCTCGAAACCGCACGCCGCGGCCACCGCCGCGATCGGGCGGTGCGGCGCGGCCACCAGCATGGCCCGGGCCCGCTCGAGCCGGATCCGGCGCAGGCGCGCGGCGACGCCGTCCTCGCCCAGCACGCGGTAGAGCGTGCGGCGGGACATCGCGCAGGCGGCCGCGACGCGCTCGGCGTCGAGCCGCGGGTCGTCGGCGTGCTCGCGTAGGTAGCGCTCGACGCGCTCGCGAGCCAACGCGGTGGCCGCGTCCTCGGCCGGGGCCGCGCGGCCGGCGAGGGCCGCGGCGGCGGTGAGCAGCCCCAGCGCGTGCGGGACCAGCAGCAGGGCCTCGTCGCCGCCCGGGCCGACCGTGCGTGCCAACGACGTCAGGAACGCCGGGACCGGGGCCGCCGGACCGGCGCCGGCGAGGGCCCGGGCGGTCAGCTCGCGGGTGTCGCGCACCGGGAGGCGGGCCTTCGGCACCTGGACGACCAGCTGCTGGAAGGGCCCGTCGAAGTGCAGGGTGTAGGGCCGGGTGCTGTCGTAGAACGCCATGTCGCCGCCGGCCAGCAGCGCGACGCGACCGTCCTGCTCGACGCGGCCGCGACCCCGCAGCTGGATGCTGGCGAGCAGGTACTCGTCGGCGCTGCGGCCGATCAGCGACGGCGTGCGCCGGACGTGCTGGCCGTCGGCCAGGACGGTGGACAGCTCCAGGTCACCGACCGGCGCGTGCCGGATCCGGCCCCGGAACCCGCGGTCGGCGACCCGCTCGGCGGTCAGCGGCACGAACGTCGCGGAGATCAGCTCGCGCCAGTACGCGAACGCCTCCCGCGCCGGCACCGTCGTGGTGGCCAGCTCGGCGAAGGCGTGGCGGTCCACGGCCGGCGGCATCGCCCGATTGTCGGCGACGGGTGCGGCGTCGTCCAGTTGCCGGTTGGTCCAGGACCGTGATAGTCATGAATCTGGACTAACTGAAGGGGGTGCCATGGCCGTCATCGAGCTGACCACGTTCACCGTCCGGCCCGACCGCACCGCGGCGATGCTCGCCGCGCGCCCCGGGATGGTGGCCGCGTTCCGCGAGGGCCGCCGCGGGTTCGTCTCGGCCAAGCTGGTGCGCCTCGACGCCGCCACCTGGCTCGACGTCGTCGAGTGGACCGACGACACCGCGTGGGACGAGTCGAAGGCCAAGGGCGGCGACGACCCGCGGGTCGCGGAGTTCTTCGCCACGATCGACGCGCTGGTCAGCGCCCGCCGCGGCGCCCGGTACGACGACGAGCAGGACGGCCCGCGGCCGGTGCGCACCATCGCCTACGGGCCGCACCCGGCGCAGGTGGGGGAGCTGTACCTGCCGGCGGGCGCCGGGCCGTTCCCGGTCGTCGTGCTGCTGCACGGCGGGTACTGGACGGCGATGTTCGACCGCCGCCCGATGACCCGCCTCGCCGACGACCTGGTCGCCCGCGGGTACGCCGTCTGGAACGCCGGCTACCGCCGGCTCGGCGACGGCGGCGGCTGGCCCGCCACGTTCGAAGACACCGCGGCGGCCGTCGACGCCGTCGCCGGCCTGGACCCGGCGCTGGACCGCACCCGCGTCGCGGTGGTCGGGCACTCCGCGGGCGGCCAGCTCGCGGCGTGGACGGCGCACCGCGCGGCCCTGCCCGCCGACGCGGTGGGCGCGGCGCCCGCGGTGGTGCCGGTCGCGGCGGTGTCGCTGGCGGGCGTCCTGGACCTGGCGGAAGCCGACCGGACGCGGTTCGGCACGGTCCTGGCCGACCCGGACGCCGAGCCCCCGGCCGGGGCGCCGGAGCCGGCGTATCCCGAACTCTGGCCCGCGGTCGCGGCGGAGGTCGGCGAAGGCGTGGTGAACCTGCTGCTGGGCGGCCACCTCGACGCCGTCCCGAAGCGCTACGCCACGACGTCGCCGAGCGCGCTCGAACCCGCGGGAGTCCCGGTCCTCGCGGTGCACGGCGAAGCCGACGACATCGTCCCGCCGTCGTACAGCCGCACCTACGCCGAGCACGCGCCGGACGCCCGCCACCTCGCGGTCGAGGGCGGCCACTTCGAGGTCATCGACCCCGGCCACGACAGCTGGCGGCAGGTGCTCGAGTGGCTCGCCGAGGTCACTCCGCGCTGACGGCGTCGCGCTGGTGCGCGGTGATGTCGGCCAGCGTGCGCTTGAACCGCTCGTAGCCGGCCTGCCCGAGCCGGCCGGCGTGCCGCTGCTGGATGGCGGCCATGATGGTGTCCGCGGCCCGCATCTGGGCGAGGCCGCGCGCGGTGGGGCAGATCAGCTTCGCGCGGCGGTCGGTCGGGTCCGGCCGCCGCTCGACGTAGCCGAGCGCCACCAGCTCGTCGATGAGCGTGCCGATGATCTGCTTGTACTGTCCGGAAAGCCGGGAGAGCTCGGTCGCGCGCACACCGCCGGGATCCAGGTAGGCGAGCACGGCCCCGTGCCGGTGCTTGAGGTCGTCGAAACCCTGCTCGGCGAGCGTGGCGAAGAGCTCGCGCTGCACCGCGAACAGGAGCCGTCCCGCGAGGACGCCCAGGTCGGGGTCCGTCGCGTTCCGCTCCGCGCGGGTGACCATCCGCCGCTCCTTCACCGGTGTCCTTGGCCGACACCTTAGCGAGCGGCCGCTCAGCTGGGCGGTTCCACCTCGCCGGCGTCTTCGTGGACGTCCTGCGTGTCGGGCTTTTCGCGCTCGGGCTCCGGGATCTCGATGTCGAGGTCGACGTCCGGGGTGCCGGGCGGGCGCGGAACGTCGGGGGTCAGGGGGCCTTCGTCGGATTCGCTCATGGGCCCGGGGTACCCGGTGGACGGTGGTCCGAAGCCGCGGACTCCTCGAGGTGCGCGAAAACGGCCGCGCCGTCGGCGGCGATGTGGACCAGGTCCGTCAGCGGGAGCGGCAGGAAGCCCTCGTCCTCCATGCGGCGCAGCTGCAGGATCAAGCCGTCGTAGAAGCCTTCGGTGTTGAGCAGCACCACGGGCTTGCGGTGCAGGCCGTGCTTGCGCAGCTCGAGGACCTCCGTCGCCTCGTCGAGGGTGCCGAGGCCGCCGGCCAGCACCACGATCGCCTCGGACCGCGACAGCAGCAAAGCCTTGCGCTCGGCCAGGTTCTCGGTGATCACCAGCTCGTCGGTGTCCTCGCGGGCGTGCTCGCGCAGCAGCTCGACCGAGATGCCGACCAGCCGGCCGCCACTCGCCCGGACGCCGTCGGCGACGACCTTCATCAGGCCGCTGTCGGAGCCACCCCAGACGAGCGTGTGGCCACCTTTGCCGAGCAGCTCGGCGAACTCGCGGGCGGGCCGGGTGTAGCGCTCGCCGAGGTCGGCGGCGGAGAGGAAGACGCAGATGTGCACGCACCCGAGGCTACCCGGGCACCGTCCACTCGGGAGCGAACGGCGGGGCGGCGGCGGAGAATGCGGGCATGCAGGTGGTCGTGCGGGTGGCGCTGGTCGTCGCGGTGGTCGTGCTGGTGGTGCTCGCGCTCGCTTGGGTCTTCCAGCGGCGGCTGATCTACCTGCCCGACACCACAACCGTGCCGCCGGCCGCCGAGGTGCTGCCCGGCGGCGAGGACGTCCGCCTGCGCACGAGCGACGGCCTCGACCTCGGCGCCTGGTTCGTCGCACCGCCGGGCGCGCCGGCAGCCGTCCTGGTGGCCAACGGCAACGCCGGCAACCGGGCCGGCCGGGCCCCGCTGGCCGCGAAGCTCGCGCGGGCCGGCCTGGCGGTGCTGGTGTTCGACTACCGCGGGTACGGCGACAACCCCGGCGATCCCAGCGAAGCGGGCCTCGCGCTGGACGTCCGCGCGGCGTACCGGTTCCTGACCGGGCGGACGCCCGCGCCGATCATCTTCTACGGCGAGAGCCTCGGGTGCGCGGTGGTGGCCGAGCTCGCCCTCGAACACCCGCCGGCCGGGCTGCTGCTGCGGTCGCCGTTCGTGGATCTGGCTTCGGTGGGCGCGGAAAGCTACCCGTTCCTGCCGGTGCGGTTGTTGCTGCGCGACCGGTTCCCGGTCCGCGACGAGGTGACGCGCCTGAAGGTGCCGACGGTCGTGGTCGTGGGCGGGCGGGATTCGGTCGTGCCGCCGGAGCAGAGCCGGGCGGTGGCCGCGGCGGCGTCGGCGCGGCTGGTGGAGGTGCCGGGGGCCGACCACAACGATCCGGTGCTGGCCGACGGCCCGGAGCTCGTGGACGCTGTGCGGTCGCTGGTGCCGCGGTAGCCGATCACCGGATCGGGATGTTTGCCCTTCGCCAACCGGGGCATGCCTCGACCATGGTTGAAGCGGGCATCACCGAGATGACAGGCCGGGCCGGGGCCATCGCCGCGTTGCGACGGGTACTTCTCGCCTTCGGGGTCGGCGGGGCGCTGGCGTGCCTCGCCTGGATGGCGTTGTGGCTCGCCATGCACCTTTAGTCAGGCCGCTCAGGAGCGGGGCAGCGGTTCGGCGTTCCACGACGCCAGGATCCGCAGGGCTTCGTGCGCCGGGGAGCCCGGCTCGGCGGTCAGGACCATCAGGCGCTGGCCACTGCCGTCGGGGCTGTCCCAGACGTCGCAATCGAGGGTCAGCTCGCCGACCACCGGGTGGCGGTAGCGCTTGACGCCGTAGCCCGCGGCCGTCACGTGGTGGGCCGCCCACCACGTGCGGAACTCCGGGTGATGGATGGAGAGGTCACCGACCAGGTCCGCCAGCTCCGGCGCGTCCGGGTCGCGCGCGGCTTCCAGGTGCAGGGCGGCGACGGCCGTGCGGGCGGCCTCCGGCCAGTCGACGTGCAGCGCACGCATCCGCTCGTCGGCGAACAGCAGCCGGACGTAGTTGCGGTGGTTCGCCGGGTGGGCGGCGAAGTCGGTGAACAGCGCCGCGGCCGATTCGTTCCAGGCCAGGATGTCCATCCGGCGGCCGAGCACCATCGCGGGCGTCTCGCCGAGCCGGTCGAGAAGCCGTTTCACCGCGGGACGCAGCTTTTCCGCCGACCGGCGCCGCGGCCGCCGGAACGGCTTGCCCGCCAGTTCGTAGAGGTAGGCCTGCTGGTCGTCGTCGAGCCGGAGGGCGCGCACGAGGGTGGGGAGCACGGCCGCGGAGGCGGGCACCCGGCCTTGTTCGAGCCGCGTCAGGTAGTCGACGCTGATCGCGGCGAGCTGGGCCACCTCTTCCCGCCGCAACCCGGCGACCCGACGTCGCGTGCCGGGTTCGGGAAGCCCGACATCCCGCGGCTCGAGCTGGCCGCGGCGGGCTTTGAGGAAGTCGCCGAGTTCGCGCGGCCGGCCGGTCGGGTCCATGGGGTCATTGTCTCCCGGTTGCGCGTGGAGAGGGTGGTCAGGATCCTTCCCCGGCTGGGTCGGTCGGGTCGGCTGGGTGGGCTGGCTGGCTGGGTCGGGCTGGGGCGGTAGCGCCGGGTCGGGCTGGGCTGGGTCGGTCGTGCTGGGCAGGGCCCGGTCGGCCGGGTCGTGCCGGCACCAACCGCCGCGGCCACACCGGCGAGTCATCTCCCCGCCGAAAGCACTCAGCCCTTGGCCTCCGCACCCACCTCGGTCTCCGCCGGCCGCGGATCCACCACCGCGTCCTGGTCGATCCACGAGACCTGGATCAGCTGCTTGCCGAACTTGCGGCTGACCAGCGTGCCGCGCCCCGGCGGCATGGCGCCCGCGCGGACCGTGCCGACCAGCGCGCCCTCTTCGCGCGAGCCATTCATCACCAGGCCCGGCTGCGCGACCTCGCGGAGCTTGCCGATGATCGGGTCGTACAACGCCTTGCTCCCGCCGCCGGCGCGCCGGACCACCACCAGGTGCAGGCCGACGTCCTTGGCCTGGGGCAGGAACTCGGCCAGTGGCCGCAGCGGGTTGCTCGTCGAGGTGGCCACCAGGTCGTAGTCGTCGACCAGGATGAACAGCTCCGGGCCCGTCCACCACGACCGGTTCCGCAGCTGCTCCTGCGTGATGTCCGGGCCGGGCAGGCGCCGCTGCATCGAACCGTGTACGTCGCTGATCATCCCCTCCAGCTGCGTGGACGACACCGCGTAACCGAGCAGGGCGTCGCCCTGCAGGTAGCCGAGCATCGTGCGCCGGTAGTCCACCAGCAGGATGACCGCTTCCTTCGGGGTGTAGCGCTCGGCGATCCCGCGGGCGATCTGGCGCAGCAGGTTCGTCTTCCCGGACTCGCCGTCGGCGAAGGCGTAGAAGTGCGGCTCGGCGTTGAAGTCGAGGTACACCGGTTGCAGGGCCTCTTCGTCGACGCCGATCGGGATCAGCCGGGTGTCGCGGGCCGTGTCGGCCTCGAGGAGGTCGTCGTAGTCGATCAGCTGCGGCAGCAACCGGACTTCCGGGGCGGCCGGGCCGGTCCAGGCCGCCTTGATCCGCGTCACCGCGTCGGCCGTCCCGGCGGCCGTGGTGGCGGGGTCGCTCGAACCGTCGATGCGCGGCAGGCACGTGAGCATGTGCAGCTTCTCGCGGCTGAGCCCGCGACCCGGCTGGTGCGGCGGCACCTTCACCGCGGTGCGCCGGTCGATGTCCGACTCGGTCGGGTCCCCGAGGCGCAGCTCGAACCGCGTGCCCAGCAGGTCCTTCACCGCCGGGCGGATGTCGGCCCACCGGTTGGCCGCGAGGACCACGTGGATGCCGTAGGACAGCCCCAGGGCGGCGAGCCGCGTGATCGTGGCTTCGAGCTCTTCGAAGTCGTCGCGCAGGGCCCGCCAGTTGTCGACGATCAGGAACGCGTCGCCGAACGGGTCCTGCTCCGGGCCGATCTCCCCGCGCCGCTTGCGGGCGCGGAACTCGGTCATCGAGTCGATGCCCAGCTCCCGGAACCGCCCTTCGCGCTCGCTGAGCAGGGCGGTCAGCTCGGCCACGATCCGCCGGGCCTTGTCCGGCTCGCGCCGGGCGACCGCGACCCCGCCCACGTGCGGCAGGTCGGCCAGCGCGGCGAGCCCGCCGCCGCCGAGGTCGAGGCAGTAGAACTGGGCCTCGGCCGGGGTGTGGGTCAGCGCCGTCGACAGGATCAGCGTCCGCAGCATCGTCGACTTGCCGGACTGGGGTCCGCCGACGATGACGCCGTGGCCGGCGGCACCGGAGAAGTCGGCCCACAGCGGGTCGCGCCGCTGTTCGTACGGGCGGTCGATGATGCCCAGCGGCACCTGCAGCCGCCCGGCGCCGGCGAAGCCGGCGGGCGACAGGCCCCGGTCCCCGGTCGGGCCCAGGTCCGGCAGCAGCGCGTCCAGCGGGTACGGGTCCCGCAGCGGCGGCAGCCACACCTCGTGCGCGGGCGGGCCCAGCTCGGCCAGCCGCGACACGACCACGTCCAGCTCGGTGCCGGGCGCGGCCGCGTCGTCCTCGACCGGCAGCGGGTCGGAGACGTAGGCGGTCTTGAACCGCACCGGGTCGTCGGTGCCGATGCGCAGGTACCCGGACCCGGGGATGCGGGGCAGCTCGTAGGCGTCGGGGACGTTGATGACCGAGCGGGACTCGCTGGCCGACAGCGTGCGCAGCGCGATCCGGTACGACAGGTGCGTGTCGAGCCCCCGCAGCCGGCCCTCCTCGAGCCGTTGCGAGGACAGCAGCAGGTACATCCCCAGGGAGCGGCCCACCCGGCCGATCGCGACGAACACGTCGACGAAGTCCGGCTTCGCCACCAGCAGCTCGGCGAACTCGTCGACCACGATGAACAACGCGGGCAGCGGGTCGAGGCCGGCGCCGTTCTCACGGGCCTCGTTGTACTTCCAGACGTTCTGGTGGCCGCCGTTCTGCCGCAGCACCTCCTGGCGGCGGTTCATCTCGCCGAGCAGCGCCTCCTGAGCGCGGTCCAGCAGCGCGACGTCGTCGGCGAGGTTGGTGATGACCGCGGAGACGTGCGGCGCCCGCTCGAGGCCGCGGAACGTCGCACCGCCCTTGAAGTCGATGAGCACGGCGTTCAGCTCGGCCGGCGAATGGGTCGTCAGCAGGCCGAGCATCAGCGTGCGGAGGAACTCGGACTTGCCGGACCCGGTCGCGCCGACGCACAGGCCGTGCGGGCCCATGCCCTCCTGCGCGGACTCCTTGAGGTCGAGCTCGACCGGCCGGCCGTCCTCGCCGACGCCGAAGGGCACGCGGTAGCGCTGCCGGATCGGACGCCGCCGCCAGGCCTGCTGGATGTCGAAGGTCGCCGGGGTGCCGGGGATGCCGAGCAGCTCCAGCAGCGACGGGTCGGACAGCAGCGGGTCCGGCGCCTCGACCGGCTCGCCGGTGAACGCGGCGCTCTCCAGCGTGGCGATGATCTGCTGCAGGTCGGCTTCGGAGTCCGGGCGGCCCGGGAGCGCGGTGAGGAACCGCTTGCCGTTGTAGAGGCCCCAGCCGACCCGGTCCGGCAGGGTGGCGGCGAGCTCGGGATCGAGCTTCGACTCCGCCGGGTCGGTGAGCACGAGCTCGATGCGCGCGCCGAGCAGCCGTTCGATCTCGGCCGGGATCTCCGCCCAGTGGCGGGCGGTGACGACGACGTGCACGCCCATGTCGAGGCCGCTGCCGGCGATCTTCTTCATCGCCTGGCGCAGCCCGGGCACCTCTTCGTCGAACTGGTCCCAGCCGTCGACGACGACGAACAGGTCGGCGTTGTCCCCCGGCGGCAGCTTGCCGAGCTCGCGCACCCTGCGGAACTGGGCGAAGTCGTTCAGCCGCGCGGCGCGGAAGAGCTTGTGGCGCCGGGTGATCTCGGCGTCGATCCGGCCGAGCAGCCGCTCGATCCGGTCGCCGTCGAACGGGCTGACGACCTCGCGCACCTCGGGCCCGGACAGCCCGCTGAACTGCCCACCGGAGTCGAAGCAGTAGAAGGCCACCTCGCCCGGGGCGTTGCCGGCCCGCAGGCCTTCGAGCATCGTCCGGACCAGCACGGACTTCCCGGACCAGATCTTGCCGACGACGCCGATGTGCCCGTCCTGGCCGGTGAAGTTCACCCGCAGCACGTCGTCGCCGGGACGCCCGGAGCGGTACGCCTGTCCGATCGGCACGACGAGCGCGCCCGGCACCGCCGGCCCCGGGCTCGCGAGCAGTTCCTCGAGGCGCGGCGACTCCGCGTACTCGTCGACGATCAGCCGCCGCGACTTGACGTTCGCGATCTTGAACGAGCCTTCGGCGGTGTTGTACCGGCTCGGCAGCTGGATGCGGTCCGCGTCGTCGCGGCGGCGGAGCTCGTCGTAGACGTAGGTGTAGAGGTCCTCGGCGGTGATGACGTCCGCGTCGCCGCGGGCCGCGACGCCGCCGCTGAGGCCCTTGATGACCGCGTCGGTGAAGATCGAGAACGGCTGCGGCTCGTTGAGCACCAGCTTTTCGTCTTCGTACGCGCGTTCCACCGCGTTGGTGGCCGTCATGATGTAGGTGCCCTTGCCGAGGCTGTCGACGATCTCGACCCGGCTCTCGGACTTGGCGGCCGGCAGCCGCAGGGCGATCCCGCTGTAGCAGCAGTCGAGCAGGACGGCCTTGTTCCGCGCCGGGCATTCGCGCAGCAGGCTGTGGACGAGCGTCGCCGGCACGGCGGTCGACCAGGGCCGGTGGGATTCCGTGTCGTTGGTGGCGAAGAAGAGCTGACGGTCGGCGTTCTTGATGCCGTGCCCGGAGATGTAGAGCAGCACGAGGTCGTCGGGCGAGCAGTCGCCGAACAGCTTCTCCATCTCGTACTCGACCAGCGACTTCCGGTTGTCGAGCACGACCGACACGGTGTCGAACTCGCCGATCGCGGGATCCTGCAGCAGCTGGGCCAGCTGCTGGGTCTCCTGGACCGGGGCACGCAGGTTCGGCAGCTTGGGGTCGACGTAGCGCGACGTCGCGACGAGCAGGGCCAGGCGTCGTCCCATGGCCTACTTTTCCGGCGTGTCTTCGGCGGCCCTGTGCTCTGCGACTGCTTGGTGCTTTTCGACGATGAGCTCGATGACGCGGCGCTGGTCGGCCCCGGACAGCGCGGTCAGCTCGACCTTGTCCTCGCCCTGGACCCACGTCACCGACCGGGCCTTCGAGCGGCCGAGCCACGCGACGATCACGCGGTACACCGCGGCGACCGTGCCACCGGAGAGCACCAGGTCGCCGAGGGCGGTGCCGAGACCGGACTTCGCACCCGGCTCCGCGGCTTCTTCGACGCGGCCGACCCGCACGTCACCCAGGTCGCGGAGATCTTCGTAGAGCGCTGTCGTCGCGTCGTCCAGCAGGTCCGGGTCCGCGGCGTCCACCCGCAGCACGACGTCGTTCATCAGCGCCCTCCCACCCTGTTCGCGCGATAGCCGTGCCAGCCTACGACAGGTCGTCTCGCGCGCGCAGGCAGTGACCGGAACCGGGGCGGCCGGTCGCCCGGCCGCCCCGCCACGCTCACCGGCCGCGCGCCACCCGCCGCCTGGCCAGCAGCACCAGCCCGCCGCCGCCGGCCAGCAGGGCGATGCCCCAGTAGAGGCCGGTCAGGGAGACGCCGGTGTCGGCCAGCCCGGCCGGGCGGAACGCGACGTCCGGCACGAGGTCACCACCCCCGCCCGCGGCCGGGGCGCCCGCGCCGGGGCCGCCCGCCGGGGGCAGGGTCGCGCACTGGGCCGCGAGGGTGACCGTCGGCTCGTCGAGGACGTCACCGGCCTGGTAGAAGTTCGCGAACGCGTCCGCGCTGGTCAGCGTCGCCTTGATCGCCGACACCGTGAGCGTGCCCGCGCCGGGGGTCTTGACCGCCGAGGCCAGGTCGAGGTTCGCCAGTGCGACGCCCGGCTTGCTGACCGGCGGGGACGGTGCGCCCGCGGTCGTCCGCAGGTCGACGTCGGCGTAGAGCGTGCCCTTGCCCCCGGCGACCGTGATCTTCGGGTTCGCCAGCGTCAGGGTGAAGAAGTGCGCCGGGTAGCTGAAGGTGATCTTGCCGGTGAACGCCGTTGTGAACTCGCTGTCCGAGGTCAGCGTGCCGCTGGCGAGCGGGAACCGGTAGGCGCCGGTGGGGATCGCCTTGCCGGCGACCTCGTCGACGTTCGTGATCTCCGCGCCGCCGTCGGCCGTGATCGCGTTGCCCGTCCCGCCGCCGACGTAGGAGCGGAAGCTCTTCTTGAAGCCCCACAACAGGTTTCCCTGCGCGATGGTGCCGGGGGAGAGGGTGCAGGCCGTCGGTGGCGGGGTGGTCGTCGACGTCGACGTCGGCGGGGTCGTGGTCGGCGTCGTCGAGGTCGGCGGGGTGCCTGGGAAGACGAGCCGCCCGGCGTCGAGGTCGGTCCCGGCCGGGTAGAAGCCCGCGAACGCGCCCGCGCCCGCCTCGGTCAGCTTGGCCGAAGCCAGCTCGACGACGACGTTCTCGCCGTCCTTCGTCGCCGGCTTCACGGTGATGTCGGCGAAGTCCACTTCGGACGGTTCGCGGACCTGCTGAGGTGCGTCCTTGGTGCCGTAGAAGCGGTAGCCGATCGACGCGCTCAGCTTGCCGGTGCCGTCGCCGGCCAAGGTCACCTTCGGGTTGGCGAGGCTGAACTGCCAGATCATGTGCGGTTCGAGGGTGAACACGACCCGGCCGCCGAAGGAGGCGCTGCCCTTGGTGCCGTCCCACGTCGCCGGCCCGGCGGGCCAGCGGTAGGGCAGCGGCGCGGTGTTCGGCGCGGCGTCGTCGAGGGTGGCGCCCCGGTCCGGGGTGATGGTGCCGCCGAACCGGCTGATGTACGCGCGCCAGCTTTGCTTGAGGCCCCAGGCGAAACCGGCGCCCGAGGTGCCGGGGCCGGGGTCGCCGAGGCCGGTGAACTTCAGCGGTGTGGTGCTGTCCCAGGTCAGGTCCGGGGTGTCCCAGCCGAACACGTACACGCTGAACGGCTGGGTCTTGGCGTTGTAGGTCGTGCCGGCCGAGGTGTACTCGGCCTTCACCGTGACCGTGAGTTCCCAGCTGCCGTCGGCGTTCAGCGGGATCTGCGTTCCCACCGGGTCCTTCTTGACGAGCTTGCTGACCTGGAACCCGGTGGCGGTCCGGGCGCGCACGTCGTCCTTGGCCGGGCCGACGCGGACGCCGAAGCCCTTGCCGTCGTTGGCGGCCGGGTCGAACCCGCTGCCCTTGACGGTGATCGACGTGCCGGCCGGGTCGAGCCCGGTCGCCGGGGTGACGGTCACCGCCGGGCCGGCGGCCAGCGCCGGGGGGACGACGAGGCAGCCGAGCAGCGTCGCGGCACCGGCCGCGACGAGCAGTCTTCGCATCTTCACGAGGGAGTTCCTTCCTGGTTCCTGAGGGTGCGACGGCGTCGCAGGAGGGGTGGGACGAGCAGGGCGGCGGCGGTGACGAGCAGCGCGGCGCCGGCCACCACCCACCACCAGGCGCCGCGGGCGGGCTCGGCGACCGCCGCGGGCACGGGGGTCGGCGTGGGTGTCGGTGTCGCGCTGGCGAGGGCGCTCGACGTCGGCGTCGAGGGGGTCGTCGTCGGGCTCGGCGGCGGCGCGCTGGTGACCGGCGCGGCGTGCTCCGGCGCGGCCTGCTTCGGCACGGCGAACGACACCGGCGTGAAGGTTTCGTTGTTCGCGTTGGCCACGCCGTGCGCGCCGACCGTGATGAGTCCACAGCGGACTTTCAGGCAGTCGACGTCGACGACCGCGCCGTCGCGGTCGGTGGCGCGGAACTTCGCGCCGGGCACCACGAGCTGGGTGCTCCAGCCGCCATCGGCGCCGATGACACCGCCGTTGGCCGAGCCGGCGGTGTCGCCGCCCGGGAAGGCGATGAACCGCTGGAACCCGCGGTTGTCCTTGGCTTCCTTGTCCGGCACGTACCGGTAGGTCGCCCCGGCGGAGCCGCCCTTGCTGGGCTGCCACGCGCCGTCGGCGACCCAGCCGAACAGCAGGTAGATCCCGCCGAAGCCCTTCGGGACGGACTGGAACCCGCTGCCGCGCACGGTGAGCACGGTGGCGTAGGCGGGATCGGCGGTCGCGGGGGACACGCTGACCCGCGCCGCCGCATGAGCGGGCGGGGCGAGCACCAGCGGCAGCAGGGCCGCGGCCAGGACCAGGCCGGTTCGGCGCATGGGGGTTCTCCTAGGCGGATCGGTGGGGGACGGGGCGGCAGGTTTGGGTGGCGGCGTGGTTTGGTGGGTTGTGGCGAGGGCCGGGTTGGTTTGGCGCGTGGTTTCCTGGCGGGTCGGCGGTCGGCGGCGTGGTTTGGTGAGTTGCGGCGAGGACCGGGTTGGTTGGCGCATGGGTTGTGCTAGGCGGGTCGGCGGGCGGCGGGCGGCGGCCTGGTTTGTTGGGTTGCGGTGAGGGCCGGGTTGGTTTGGCGGGGGCCTGGCCGGGTCGGCGGTCGGCGGCGGGTGGCAGCGCGGTCTGGCGGGCCGCGGCGAGGACCGGGCCGGTTCGGCGCATGGGGTTCTCCTAAGCGGGCCGGTGCGGCAAAACGACAGGGCGGCCGGTGCGCGGGTGCGGGAACACCTCGACCGGATGCCGGTAGACCTCGCTGAGCAAGGCCTCGGTGAGCACCTCCGCCGGCGGGCCGGTCGCGGCGACAGCCCCGGCGGACAGCAGGGCGATCCGGTCGGCGTGCGCGGCGGCCAGGCCGAGGTCGTGGAGCACCACGAGCACGGCGTCGCCCGCGGCCGCCCGTGTGGCGGCCAGCGTCATGACCCGCTCGGTGTGCCCCAGGTCCAGCGCGGCGGTCGGCTCGTCGAGCAGGAGCAACGGCGCTTCCTGGGCCAGCACCCGGGAAAGCGCGGCGCGGGCCTGCTCGCCACCGGAGAGCGTGGGGAAGCGACGGTGCGCGAAGCCGGTCATCTCGGTGGCGGCCAGCGCCCGCTCGATCGACCTCTTGTCGCCGGCTTCGGCCGCCGTGCCGCGCCACGGTGCCCGGCCCATCGCGACGACTTCCTCAACGGTGAACGGAAAGGTGACGGTGGTGCGCTGGGGGAGCACCGCCCGCCGCCGGGCCTGCTCGACCAGTGACCAATCCGCCAGCCGGCGCTCGGCGAGCCGCACCTCGCCCGACGCCGGCTCGAGGTCGCCGGCCAGCAGCGCCAGGGCCGTCGACTTGCCGGCGCCGTTCGGCCCGGCCAGCACGAGGACTTCGCCGGCCCGGACGTCGAGCGAAACCCCGGCCAGCAACCGGCGTCCTTCGACGGCGTACGTGACATCGGCCAGCGCGGCCGCGCTCTCGCTCATGTCGGGCCCCCGGGCCGGTGGTCGGCGAGCAGGGCAGGCGTTCCGGCGCCGTTCGCCGCGCGCTCGCTCATGCCCAGCCCCCGGCCCGGCGGCGCGTCCGCAGCAGCAGCCAGAAGAACACCGGTCCGCCGACGATCGCGGTGAGGATGCCGATCGGCAGGTCGGCGTAGTCGAACGTGGTGCGGGCCGCCAGATCGGCCGCGGCCAGCAGCACCGCGCCCGCCAGCAGCGATGCCGGCACCAGCACCCGGTGGCCGGGCCCGGTGAGCATCCGCACCGCGTGCGGCACGATCAGCCCGACGAACCCGATCACGCCGGAGTAGCACACCGCGGCCGACACCATCAGCGCCACCACCACGATCCCGGTGGCGCGCAGGCGTTCCACGTGCACGCCGAGGTGCCGCGCCGGGCGTTCGCCGAGCGTGAGCAGGTCCAGCTTGCGCGCCATGAGCAGCGAAATCACCACGCCGGCGACGACCAGCGGCAGGATCGACCCGACGTAGGGCCAGCGCGCCGAAGCCAGCGAACCCAGCTGCCAGAACACGATCTGCTCACGCGCGGCCTGATCGCCCGAGAACAGCAGGAACGCGATCACCGCGCTCGCCACGGCGTTGACCGCGACGCCGGTGAGGATGAGCGTCACGACTTCGCTGCGCCCGCCGGAGCGGGACAGGAAGTACACGGTCAGCGTCGTCACCAGGCCGCCCACGAACCCCAGCGCCGGCGTGGTGAACGCGCCGAAGAACGTCCAACCGGCCACAATGGACAGACTGGCGCCGACCGCCGCGCCGGCGGACACGCCGACCACCGCGGGCTCGGCCAGCGGGTTGCCGAACAGGCCCTGCATCAGCGCTCCGGCGACCCCGAGCACGCCGCCGACGAGCAGGCCGAGCACCACCCGCGGGAACCGGACCTGCCAGAGCGTGCCCTCGGCGAACGGGTCGGCCAGGCCCGGCCCGAGCCCGATGTGGTGCAGCAGCGACGTGACGACGTCGGCGACCGGGATGGCGAACTGGCCGGTGCCCGCCGACACGCAGGCCACGACGACCAGGGCGATCGTGAGCCCGGCGAAGAGCGCGGTCACCTTGACCGGACGGCTCATCCGCCCGCTCCCGGGGCGTACAGCGCGCGGGCGAGCGCGTCGAGCACGCCGGGGGTGCGCGGCCCGAAGCTCAGGATTTCGCTGTCGGCCATGTCGACGAACCGGCGGTGCAGCCCGGCCGGCGTCTGCGCGACCCCGGGGACCTGCAGCAGCCCGTCGGGGCCGCCGACCGACTCGAGTCCCTTGGTCATCAGCAGGATGACGTCCGGGCGGGCCTTGACGAGGGCTTCCGGCGTCATCGGCCGCATCCCCTCGACCCCGGCCTCGCTCGCGACGTCGACGGCGCCGAGTGCGGTGATCAGCGAATCGGCGCCGGAGCCGCGGCCGAACAGGTAGTACACGCCGGCCTGCCCACGCAGGTAGAGGAACACCACACGCAGCTTCCGCGCCGGCTCGGCGGGCGCCAGCCGGGTGATCTCGGCCTTCTTGGTCGCGATGTCCTCGTCGAGCCGCGCCGAAAGCCGTTGTCCCGCTTCGGGAACGCCGAGCGCCGCCGCGGTGTCGTGCACGAGCGCGCCGACGTTGTCCATCGTCCGCTTCGGATCGAGCACCACCACCGGGATGCCGGAGTCGCGCAGCTGCAGCACGACGTCCCAGGGCCCGAGCGTGGTGTCGGTGAGGATCACGGTCGGGCGCAGTGCCATGATCGCTTCGGCGTTGAGCTGGTGACCGTTGCGCGTGACGAGCGGAAGCCGTTGCGCCGCCGGGAATCCCGTCGAGACGTCGCGGCCGACGACCCGGTCGCCGAGGCCGAGCCCGAACACCGTCGCGGCGAGCGTGCCCGCCATGTCGAAGGCGAGCACCCGGCTCGTGTCGGTGACGGTGACGCGGGTGCCCTGGTGGTCGGTCACCGTCACCGGCAGGTGCTGCGCCGGTGGCGGCGCGGATATGTCGGCTTGGGCGAGCACCGCGGAGCTCGGCCCGGTCCGGGACTTCGGGTCCGGCACCGGTTTCAGTGCGGCGAGCGGCTCCGCGGTGTGCGGTGCCGCGGGAGCCGTCGCGCAGCCGGCCACGGCGGTGATCAGCAACAGGACGGCAGCGGGCAGCAACCCCCTTGACAACATTAGGTTAGCCTAACCATATTGATCGCGAGAAGGTAAGCCTTACCTAAGCTCGTTACGCTGTCGTGATCGAAGGGAACTCCCCGTCATGTCGAAGAGATCCGTCCTGCGCGTCGCCGTCGTCGCCACCGCGATCGCCGCCGTCGCCGGCACGGCCGCGGCGCCCGCACTGGCCTCCGCCGGCTCCGCCACGCACAACGGCTTCACCCTCAGCGCGTCCAACGCCACCGGCCTGGCCGCGGCCGGCGAGACCATCACGGTCACCGGCAGCGGCTACAACCCCGCGAACGGCTACTACGTGGCGCTGTGCGCGGTGCCCGAGGACTACTCCTACGGCACCAAGCCGAGCCCGTGCGCGGGTGGCGACGGCCAGGGCGGCACCGGCGTCGGGCCGTCGGCGTGGGTGACGAACCTCCCGGGCGGCACGGCGACGATCGCCGCGAACGGCACGTTCACCGCGCGGATCCGCGTCGCTCAGGCGAACAGCGGCCTCGACTGCGGCGACGCGGCGGTCACCTGCGCGATCGTTTCGCGGCGCGACCACCTCTCGGCCGCGGACCGCACGGCCGACGTGTTCATCCCGGTCACCTTCTCCTGAGTGCCGCCGCGGGGCGCGGTTCGCGCCCCGCGCGCGGTTTCCGGCGCCGGTAGACGACGAGCAGGAGGGCCACCCCGACGACGCTCAGGACGTGGGTCGCGATCCGGCCGGTGACCGGCAGGCCGCGGACGAGATCACTCACCGAGGCGACCCCGAGCACGACGGTCAAGCCGCAGTAGACCGGCAGCCAGAGGCCCGCCAGCCGCGGGTAAAGCGCCACGACCAGCAGTCCGGCGCCCAGCGCGAGGTTCCAGGAAACCCCGGCGAAGCTCGGCTGGGCGGGGTGGGTCATCCCGGCCATGCCGGGCATCCCCGCCATGTCGGCGTGCGGGTCGGCGGGCAGGAACAGCGCACCGAACCCGAGCCCGGCCTGCACGAGGGCGAGCAGGGCGAGGACGTACCGCGCGAGCCACTTCTCGGGCGCGGCCAGCCGGGTTCCGTCGGCGAGAAGTGTCGTCACACTGGGGGATACGGCTGGCGGGCCCGATCGGTTGAAAGTGATCTTGAACCGCGTTCGGGGGACTTCGGCACTGATCCTCCACGGTTGACCTCGACCAAGGTTCAGGTCTTAGCGTCGCCACTATGACCGAAACGACTGTCACCGGCGTCGCGCGACCACCGCGGCCGCTGGTGGCGACCCTCCTCGGCGTCAGCACCATGACGATCATGGCCAGCGCCACCATCACCCCGGCGCTGCCCGGGATGGAACGCCACTTCGCCGGCCAGCCGCACGCCGAGCTCCTCGTTCGGCTGGTGCTCACCATGCCCGGGTTGGCGATCATGGTCTCGGCGCCGCTGCTGGCCCGGCTCAGCGGGCGGACCGGGCGCGTTCCGGTGCTCGCCGCGTGCCTGGTGCTCTACACCCTCGGTGGGGGCTCCGGTCTGTTCTTGGACTCCCTGCCCGCGTTGCTCGCCGGGCGGGCGCTGCTCGGCGTCGGCATCGCGGGTGTGATGACGACGTCGACCGCGTTGCTCGCGGACCACCACGACACCAGTGACCACGGGCGGGTGCTCGGGTTGCAGGGGGCGGCGATGGGCTTCGGCGGGGTCGTCGCGCTGCTGCTGGGCGGGGTGCTGGCGGCTGTCGACTGGCGGGGCCCGTTCGCCGTCTACCTGCTCGCTCTGCCGCTGCTCGTCCTGGTGCTGCGGTACGTGCCCGAAGCCGATGCGCAGCAGCCGCCCGACGCTGAAACGGCGACGCCGTGGCAGCCGCGGCTGCTCGGCCGGTACGCGGTCATGTTCCTCGGCGTGGTCGTCTTCTACACCGTGCCGACGCAGGCGCCGTTCTGGCTCGCCGAGGTCGGCGGTGCGGGCCCGGCGGCCGCCGGGGCGCTCATCGCCGCGGTGAACCTGGTGATGACGGTCGTGGGCTTGAACTTCCGGTGGCTGCGGGCGCGGTGGGACTTCCCGGTGCTGGTGACCGCCATGTTCGTGGCCTTCGCGGTGGGGCTGGTCGTGCTCGGTGTGGCGGGTGGCCTGGCGACGGCGGCCGTCGGCATGGTGGTGGTCGGCGTCGGGATCGGCCTGCAGAACCCGGCCGTCAACGGCTGGGTGGTGGCCTCGGTGGCGCCGGGCACGCGGACGAAAGCCTTGGGGCTGCTCACCTCGGCGTTGTTCCTGGGGCAGTTCGCGTCACCGCTGCTCGCGCAGCCGGTGGCCGACGCGGTGGGCTTGGGGCGGACGTTCGTCTTCGCCGGGGTGCTCGCCGCCGTCGTCGGCGTGGTCGTGGCGGTGGTGCACTTCCTACGTCGCCGGTGACGGGTCAGCCGTTGCCGAAGCGGTCGCCGATTTCTTCGACCTCCGGCAAACCGACCTGCGCGGCGAAGTCGGTCAGACCGGGCAGGTCGCCGACCACTTCGGCCGGTGTCCCGTCGACGGCGATGCGCGCCAGCACCGCGCGCATCGCCCCGGTGGCCGCCAGCAACGCCGACAGCGGGCAGATCACCAGCCGGAACCCCAGCTCGCGCAGCCTTTCCCGGCCCAGCGGCGGGGTCTTGCCGCCCTCGGCCCAGTTGAACAGCAGCGGCACGTCGCGGAACGTGTCCGCCACCCGCTCGATCTCCGCCTCGGACTGCAACGCCTCCACGAACAGCAGGTCGGCGCCCGCGTCCCGGTACCGCCGCGCCCGCTCGATGGCCGCGTCGAGGCCTTCGACCGCGCGGGCGTCGGTCCGCGCGATCAGCACGAAGTCCGGGTCGTGGCGGGCGGCGACCGCGGCCCGCACCCGGTCGGTCATCGTCTCGGCCGGCACGACGCGCTTGCCCTCCAGGTGCCCGCAGCGCTTCGGCGCGACCTGGTCCTCGAGGTGGATTCCGGCGATCCCGGCGGCCTCGTACTCGCGGACCGTGCGGATGACGTTCAGCGCGTTGCCGTAGCCGGTGTCGGCGTCGGCGATCACCGGCACCTCGACCGCCGACCGGATCCGGGCCGCCGCCTGGACCATCTCGGTCATCGTCAGCAGCCCGACGTCGGGCCGGCCGAGCAGCGACGCCGTCGTGCCGAAGCCGGTCATGTAGACCGCCGGGAACCCCGCCGCCTCGACCAGCCGGGCGCTCAGCGCGTCGAACGCGCCCGGCGCGACGACCGGCTCGTCGCCGGCCAGCAGCTCCCGCAACCGCGCCGGACCGGGCACCCGCGGCCCGAGCAGATCGGCCACGTCGATCACCTCCCGACGAAACTCACCGTACCTGCCCCAGCGGGATCCGCTGGAACACGATGGTCTCGTACGGGCCGGCCGCGCCCGTCTCGTACAGCACCCCGACCGTGCCGGGATCGGCCTGCACGAGGTCGGAGTAGGCCGCCGGGCCGCCGGTGAGCGTGCGGCCGGGACGCCAGGTGTGGCCGCGGTCGGTGCTCAGCCGCAGCTGCAGCACCGCGCGCGTGGCCGGGTCGGCCGGGCCGGAGTACACCAGCAGCCACGGGATCGTCGTCTGCAGCACGCTGCCCTCGACCTTGGTCCCGGACACCGCCGGCTGGACCTGGTACGGCTTCACCAGCGTCCTGCCGCCGTCGACGCTGTAGCCGTCGACGCGGTGCTCGGCCGCGGAGCCCTGGTTGCGGCTGGAGAAGTAGAGCGTGCCGTCGGGCAGCTCGGTCGCGGTCGTCTCGTTCGCGGCGACGACGCCGTCGGTGCGGTCGTCGGTGAAGCCGATGTGCCAGGTGCGGCCGTTGTCGTCGCTGTAGAGGTCGTGACCGCCGTAGTACTTCGCCTCGGTGCCGACGTCGGCCGAGCCGGCGGGCGGGGAGCTCGAGTGGTTGGCGGGCACGATGATCCGGCCGGCGTGCCGGCCGTGGCGCAGCAGCGTCGCGTGCCCGGGCCCGGTCGCGTACCAGCGCCAGCCCGGCAGCTTCGCCTCCGCGGTGATGTCGCGCGCCGGGGACCACGTGCGGCCGTTGTCCTTGCTGCGCAGGACGAACACGCGGCGGGTGTCCTGCGCGGACGCCTGGCCGGACATGATCTGCTTCTCCGACACAGGTCCGTTGTGGACGGTCAGCAGGACGAGCTCGCCGTCGCGGGCGAGCACCGGGGTCGGGTTGCCGGCGGTGGCGTCGCCGTTGCTGTCCACCACCGACAGCGCGCCCCACGTGCAGCCGCCGTCGCGCGAGGTGCGCGAGACCGTCTGGATGGCGCCGGAGTCGCCGGCCGAGTCGCGCCGGCCTTCGGCGAACGCGACCAGCGCGCCGTTCGCGGCGCGGACCACCGCGGGGATGCGGAAGGTGTCGTAGCCCTCGGTGCCCGAGGTGAAGGGGACCGAGGACGCGCACCCGGGCGTGGCCGACGCCGCGGGGGCGAAGGGCAGCCAGACCATGGCCGCCGCGAGCAGCATCGTGCCGAACCTGCGAATCGATGACACCGGCTCCGCCTCCTGGGGACTGGGGGAGAGGACATGGGATGTCGGACGTCCTATGTCTGGACAACCTAGGCAGCCGGTGCGCCGCCGTCAAGAAGAACGCTGAGCGCCCGGACGGGCACTCAGCGCGAAGGGGGAACGGGTCGGGTTACCGCGGGCAGGGGCCGAAGAACAGGCACTCGACCAGCGCGCGGACGTCGTGGGCCCGCGCCCGCGGCTCGAGGTCGTCGAGCTCGGCCGTCAGTGCGGGGAGGTCGACCGTGCCGCGTGCGGTGAGCGGGTACTGCCGTTCGGTGGTGTCGTGCGCGGCGCAGCCGCTGCCGTGCAGGTTGCCCGCGGGAACGGCGGCGAACACGACGTCGCCTTCGTTGTCGAAGGTGAAGTAGCACTGCAGGACCGACGGGGTCGCATCGCCGACGGTGTTGGTCCGCGCCCCGCCGAAGCTCGCCGGGTACGACCAGCCGGCGGTGGGATCGTCGAGGAACTTGGCGTCGCCGGGCCCGGCGTCCCCGTCGAGCCGCCAGCCGCGTCCGATGAGGTGGTCGTGCACCTCGAGCTGGCGGGCGATGAGCAGGTCGGTCGGCGTGGTCATGGCGGTTCCCTTCGGGTGGGGCGGGGCCCCTCCCAGTGTGGCCGAGCCGGCCGTCCACGATCGGGTGACCGTCGACGGCTGACTTGTGCCCGGTATAGTCAGCGCGGTTCCCAGGAGGTGCCGTGTCGCAGGAAGTCATGACCCTGGCCGGCCGGCGGGCCGACCGCGACGGCTGGTCCGCCGCCGGGTGGTGCCCGATCGAGCGCGCGCTGGAGCTGGTCGGCACCCGGTCGGCGATGGTGCTGCTGCGGGAGGTCTACTTCGGCGGCCGCCGCTTCGACGAGCTGGTCCGCCACGCCGGGGTGACCGAGGCGGTGGCGGCCAAGCGGCTCAAGCAGCTGGTCGAGGCCGGCGTGCTGGCCCGCACACCATACCGGGAGCCGGGGCAGCGGGTGCGGTACGAGTACGTCCTGACCGAGCGCGGCGGTGAGCTGTTCCCGCTGCTGCTGGGCCTCAAGCGGTTCGGGGAGCAGCTGCCGCGGGAGGAGCCGGGCGAGCTGCGCCTGACGCACGCCGGCTGCGGGGCCCGGGTCGAGTCGCAGGTGCGCTGTGAAGCCGGGCACGAGGTGCCGCCCGGCGAGACGGTCGCGCGTGTCGTGAACCTCCGGGACTGAGTTCTCCCGCGGACACCCGGTATCGACGTCGGTCCAGCTGACTTGACAAAACAAAAGTCAGCTAGCAGGGTGGCGGAACACCGACGGCGAAAGGGAAGCACGACGATGACGAACGTCAGCCCGGTCCTGGTCACCGGGGCCACGGGCCGCCACGGCAGCACCGGCGCGCACGTGGTGCGGCGGCTGCGGGAAGAAGGGCGGGCCGTGCGGGTGCTCGCGCGCACGCCCGGTGAACGCACCGAGGCGCTGGCCGGGCTGGGCGCCGAGATCGTGCGCGGCGACCTGCGCGACCGCCGGAGCCTGGTCCCCGCGCTCGACGGCGTCGAGCTGGCGTACTTCACCTACCCGATCGACGCGGGCGTGGTCGGCGCGGCGGCGAACTACGCCGCGGCGGTGCGCGAAGCCGGTGGCCGCCCGCGCACGGTCGTCATGTCGATGGGGCCGGCGCACCCCCGGCACCCGAGCGACCGCGGGCGTGACCAGTGGCTGGCCGAAGAGGTCCTGCAGTGGGCCGGGCTGGACCTGCTGGTCCTGCGCGTGGCCGCCGCGTTCCACGAGAACATCCCGGTGCTGCACGGTCGCTCGGTCGGCCGCGAAGGCGTCATCCGCAACTGCTTCGGCGACGCCGAGGTCGCCTGGATCAACGGGGCCGACGCGGGCGAGCTCGCCGTCGCCGCGCTGCTGCACCCCGAGCGGTTCGACGGCCCGGTGTGCCACCCCGCCGGGTCGGAGCAGTTCAGCCACGCCGGCATCGCCGCGTTGCTGGCCGAGGATCTGGGCCGCCCGGTGCGGTTCGAAGCGATTTCCCGTGAGCAGTGGCGACAGGAGCTGACCGAGTTGTCCACTGTGGATACTTCCGGCGTGGTCAACCCGGACATGGCGGCACACATCTCCGCGGTGGCGTCGGCGGTCGCGGACCGCGGTCCCACCCGCGCCGCCGACGCCGCGGCGCTGACCGCTCTGATCGGGCGCCCGCCGGTGCCGCTGCGGGACTACCTGCGGACCAGCCGGAAAGCGTTCGCCTGAATCCCGCCGGAAGGGGGTGGACCGCGGGCGCCGGTTCCTGGTAAGCCTCTGCGCGTGACCCTGGACGCGATCGCCCTGCACAGCATCAATCCCTGGGAAGTGTCGTTCCTGCGCGAAGAGGTGGGCGGGTACTTCGCCCACGGCGTCGACCTCGAGCCCGGCTCGATCGTCCTCGACGTCGGCGCCAACGTCGGGGTCTTCTCGGCCGCCGTCTACGAGCGGCTGGACGGCGAAGTGCGGATCTACGCCTTCGAGCCGCTGCCGCCCCTGCACGAGACGCTCGACCGCAACGGCCGCGAGTTCTTCGGCGGCCGGCTGACGGCGTTGCCGTTCGGGCTGGCCGACGCCGAAGCCGAACTCGACTTCAGCTACTTCCCGGCGGCGACGATCTTCTCCTCGTCCACGCGCGACGAAGGCAACGTCGAGGCCGAGCGGCGCCGAGTCACGGCGGGCATCGTCGAGATGATCCGCGCGGGCGGCCTCGGCCCGGCGCTGCGCCGCGTGCCGGCGCCCGTCCTGCGCGGGATCGTGGGCCGCAAGCTGCGGGTGATGCGGGAGCTGGAGACCCACCGCGTCCGGGTTCGGCCGCTTTCCCCGGTGCTGGACGAACAGGGCATCGACCGGATCGACCTGCTCAAGATCGACGTCGAGGGCGCGGAGCTCGCGGTGCTGCGGGGCGTCGAGGACCGGCACTGGCCGCTCGTCCGGCAGGCGGTCGTCGAGGTCGAAGGGTGGGAACGCACCCACGAGAGCGTCCGCGACGTGTTCGCGGCGCGCGGGTTCACGGTCGAGGCGGAGCAGAACCCGGTCCAGCGGGCCGCCGACATCGGGATGGTGTTCGCCCGCCGCTGACCGAAGGCGTTGCCTTGCCGCGCACGGCAATGTTCTAGCCTCGCGCCCTGTGAAGTTCGGAATCCGCTACAGCACGCCCCACTTCGGCGTCGACCCCGCCAAGCTCACCCGGTTCGCCCAGGACGCGGAAGAGCTCGGCTTCGAATCGCTCTACGTCCCGGAACACATCGCGCTCCAGCCCGGCACGAAGGTCGGGCCGGTCGAGCTGAGCTCGTCGCTGCCCTACGGTGACCCGCTCGACTGCCTGACGTTCGCCGCCGCCGTGACGAGCCGGATCCTGCTCGGCACCGGTGTCCTGCTGCTGCCCTACCACCAGCCGGTGGTGCTCGCGAAGCGGCTGGCGACGGTCGACGTGCTCTCGGGCGGGCGCCTGCGGCTGCTCACCGTCGGCGTCGGGGCACTGCCCGGCGAGGCCGCGGCGGCCGGGGTCGACTTCGCCACCCGCGGCCGACGGGCCGACGAAGCGATCGAGGTGCTGCAGTCGCTCTGGGCCGGCGACGAGAACGGCGTCAGCCACGCCGGTGAGTTCTTCGGCTTCGAAAACCTGTGCAGCTTCCCGAAGCCGACGGGGTCCGGGACACTGCCGATCCACGTGGGCGGGTCCAGCCCGGCCGCCGCTCGGCGTGCGGGGCGGTGCGGGGACGGCTTCTTCCCCGGCGGCGGGCTCTCCGCCGAGGACCGCCGGAGCCGGCTCGAGCTGGCCCGTGCCACGGCCGCCGAAGCCGGTCATGACCCGGATACCTTGCAGTACACGCGATGGGGATCGACCGGAATGTCCGAAGAGGACGTCCGGGAGCTGGCCGGGGAGGGTGTCACGCGGGTGGTCGTGACGCCGGCCGCGGTCGACCCGGCGGGGTGGCGAGCGGAGATGACGGCGTTCGCGCGGACGCACGGGCTGGGGTGACCCTGCGCTGAGCCAATCGGGCGATTCGGACTCAGTCGCAAATTTTCTGTCATGTGTCGACTTCTTGCATCAAGACGCCCGCTTGTTGCATGCTCTGGTGGCTCCGGGTCCCCCGCCGTCTCAAAGAAGAGAAGTCGCCATGACACGCATGAGCCTGTCCCGGCTGCTCGCCGGTCTCCTCGTCGCGGGCCTCTCCGCGACGGGGATCTCCCTCGCCTCCGCCGCCAGTGGCGCGCCGCCGGGCGCCGCGGCCACCCCCGCCGCGCTCGCCGACGTGCCCTTGACCCGCTCGGTGTCGGCGAGCAGCGCCCTGCCCGGCTACCCCGTCTCCAACGCCGTCGACGGCAACCAGGCCACCTACTGGGAGTCCGCCAACAACGCGTTCCCGCAGTGGATCCAGGCCGACCTCGGCTCCGCCAAGGCGCTCTCGCGGATCGTGCTGAAACTCCCGGCGACCTGGGAGTCCCGCACCCAGACCCTCGCCGTGCGCGGCAGCACCGACGGCACGAGCTTCACCGATCTCGCCCCGGCCACCGGGTACGCCTTCGCGCCGAGCGCCAACACGGTCACCATCCCGGTGACCGCGACGACCCGGTACGTGCGGCTGGCCGTCACCGCGAACTCGCAGTGGCCGGCCGCGCAGCTCTCGGAGTTCGAGCTGTACGGACCGGACACCGGGGACACGCAGGCGCCGTCCGCGCCCGCGAACCTCGCGCTCACCGAGCCCGGCTCCGGGCAGGTCCGGCTGACCTGGTCGGCCTCGACCGACGACGTCGGCGTCACCGGCTACACCGTCTACCGCGACGGCACCCCCGTCACGACAGTCACCGGCACCGCCTTCACCGAGACGCGGCCCGCCGGCACGCGCGTCGAGTACTTCGTGCGCGCCAAGGACGCCGCCGGGCACGAGTCCGCCGACAGCAACCACGTCGTGCGCCAGGGCACCCAGGCCGCGACGAACCTGGCCGCGGGCAAGCCGATCGAGGCCTCCTCGAGCGTCTTTTCCTTCGTCGCGGCCAACGCGAACGACAACAACACCGGCACCTACTGGGAAGCCTCGGGGCAGCCGGGCACGCTGACGGTGAAGCTCGGCGCGAACGCCGATCTGGACCAGGTCGTCGTGAAGCTCGACCCGGACCCGGTCTGGGGCGCGCGGACGCAGACGTTCGAGGTGCTCGGCCGCGACCAGGGCGCCACGACGTTCACCACCCTCAAGGCCGGCGCCGACTACCGGTTCGACCCGGCGGCCGGCCAGAACACCGTGACCGTCCCGGTCAGCGGCCGGGCGGCCGACCTGCGGCTGCGGTTCACCGCCAACTCCGGCGCGCCCGGCGGGCAGGTCGCCGAGCTCCAGGTGTTCGGCACCCCGGCGCCGAACCCGGACCTCGTCGTCACCGGCACGACGTGGACCCCGGCGAACCCGACCGAGACCAGCCAGGTCGCGGTCAGCGCGACCGTGAAGAACGCGGGCACCGCGGCCTCGCCCGCCACCACCGTGAACGTCAGCCTCGGCGGGACCGTCGTAGGGAACGCGGCGGTCGGCGCCCTCGCCGCCGGCGCGTCCACCACGGTGACGGTGAACGCGGGCACGCGCCCGCAGGGCACCTACAGCGTGTCCGCCACCGTCGACCCGGCCGGCACGGTCGTCGAGCAGGACGACACCAACAACACCTTCACCGCACCGACGTCGCTGGTGATCGCCCAGGCGCCGGGGCCGGACCTCGAGGTCACCGGCATCACGTCCAGCCCGCCGAACCCGGCGGCCGGCACCGCGGTGTCGTTCACCGTGGCCGTGCACAACCGCGGCACGAGCGGCGCGGGCGCGTCGGTGACCCGGCTGAGCGCCGGCAGCACCACGTTGTCCGGTGACACGGGCGCGATCGCGGCCGGCGCCACGGCGAACGTCGCGATCGCGGGCACGTGGACCGCCACCAACGGCGGCGCCACGCTCACCGCGACGGCCGACGCGACGAACACGGTCGCGGAGACCAACGAGTCCAACAACGGCCTGTCCCGGGCGATCGTCGTCGGCCGCGGCGCGGCCGTGCCGTACGTCTCCTACGAGGCCGAAGCCGGGCAGTACCAGGGCGAACTGCTGCGGACCGACCCGCTGCGCACGTTCGGGCACACCAACTTCGCCACCGAGTCCTCGGGCCGCCAGTCGGTGCGGCTGGCGAACCAGGGGCAGTACGTCGAGGTCACCTCCACGAACCAGGCGAACTCCATCGTGGTGCGCAACTCGGTCCCCGACGCCCCGGCCGGCGGCGGCCAGGACTACACGCTCAGCCTCTACGTCAACGGCACGTTCGCGCAGAAGCTGACGCTGTCCTCGACGCACAGCTGGCTCTACGGCACCACCGACGACCCCGAAGGACTGACCAACCGGCCCGGCGGCGACGCGCGGCGGCTGTTCGACGAGTCGCACGCGCTGCTGGCGCAGTCGTACCCGCCGGGCACGAAGTTCCGGCTGCAGCGCGACAACGGCGACAACGCGGCGTACTACGTCGTCGACCTGGTCGACCTCGAACAGGTCGCGCCCGCGTTGCCGAAGCCCGCGGAGTGCACGTCGATCACCGAGTACGGCGCCGTGCCGAACGACGGCGTCGACGACGCGCCGGCCATCCAGCGCGCGGTGACCGACGACCAGAACGGCAGGATCGCCTGTGTCTGGATCCCGGAAGGACAGTGGCGGCAGGAGGCCAAGATCCTGACCGACGACCCGACCGTGCCCAACGGCGGTGGCCAGTACAACCAGATCGGCATCTCCAACGCGACCATCAAGGGCGCCGGGATGTGGCGCTCGCAGCTGTACTCGCTGATCCAGCCGCAGGACGCGGGCACCATCAACCACCCGCACGAAGGCAACTTCGGGTTCGACATCGACAAGAACGTCCAGCTCTCCGACATCGCGATCTTCGGCTCCGGCCGGATCCGCGGCGGCGACGGCAACGCCGAAGGCGGGGTCGGGCTCAACGGCCGCTTCGGCACCGGCACGAAGATCTCGAACGTCTGGATCGAACACTCGAATGTCGGTGTGTGGGTCGGCCGCGACTACAGCAACAAGCCGGAGCTGTGGGGACCGGCCGACGGCCTGGAGTTCAGCGGGATGCGGATCCGCGACACCTACGCGGACGGCATCAACTTCACGAACGGCACGCGCAACTCGCGGGTGTTCAACTCGTCCTTCCGGACCACCGGCGACGACTCGCTCGCGGTGTGGGCCAACCAGTACGTGAAGGACCCGTCGGTGGACATCGGGCACGACAACGTGTTCACCAACAACACGATCCAGCTCCCGTGGCGCGCCAACGGCATCGCGGTCTACGGCGGGTACGGGAACCGGATCGAGAACAACCTGGTGTACGACACGATGAACTACCCGGGCATCATGCTCGCGACCGACCACGACCCGCTGCCGTTCTCGGGGCAGACGACGATCGCGAACAACGCCCTCTACCGCTGCGGCGGCGTGTTCTGGGGCGAGCAGCAGAAGTTCGGCGCGATCACGTTCTTCGCGCAGGGCAAGGACATCCCGGGCGTGACGCTGCGCGACACGGAGATCCACGACTCGACCTACGACGGCATCCAGTTCAAGACCGGTGGCGGCGTGGTGACGGCGGCGATCACGAACGTCAAGATCGACGAGTCGGACAACGGCGCGGGCATCCTGGCGATGAGCGGCGCCCGCGGCAGCGCGACCTTGACGAACGTGACGATCACGGGTTCGGCCAAGGGTGACGTGGTGGTGGAGCCGGGATCGCAGTTCGTCATCACCGGAGCACCCGTCCCGGCGGCGGTCACGGGCCGGCGCCGGGCCGGGTAGGGGACCGGGTGCCGGGGCGGACGCGTCCCGGCACCCGGCCTGTCACACCGCGGCCGGCTGAGCCGCCAGCCGGTCCCGCCGCCGCGCGTCCTTGGCCCACCACTTGCGCACGCCCGGCTTGCGGCTCTCGTACTTCAGCTGCCAGACCGTGCTGCGGCACACCCATTCCTTGACTTTCGCGCCCAGCCGGCCGCCGAGGTGGAGGCGGATCGCGGTGTCGTCGCGGTGGGAGAACTGGAAGATGCCCGCCCGCCGGCCCAGGCTCAGGCACTGACCCGCGAAGCCGACCTCGACCGGTGACGGCGGGCGGCCGTCGAGGCGGCTCAGCACGGTTTCGGCGGCCTGCGGGCCGAGCTGGACCGCGGACTGGCAGCCCATCCGGTAGGGCAGGCCCGACGGCGCGGCCGCGTCGCCGGCCGCCAGCACGCGGTCGTCGTCGACGCTGGTCAACGTCTCGTCGGTGCGCAGGCGGCCGGTCTCGTCGGTGCTCAAGCCGCTGCGCCGGGCCAGGTCCGGCACGCCGAACCCGGCGGTCCAGATCGTCACCGGGCTGGGCAGCTCGCGGCCGTCGGTGAGCCGCACGGCGTCCCGCGTCACCTCGCGCACCACCGCGTCGACGAGCATCCGCACCCCGAGCGCGGCCAGCCGCGAGGCGACCGCCCGCCGGCCCGCGGGGTGCAGGTACGGCCCGAGCTGTCCGCCGCAGACCAGCGTCACGTCGTGGCCCGCTTCGGCCAGTTCGGCGGCGGTCTCGATGCCGGCCGGACCGGCGCCGACGACCGTCACCGCCGTCGCGGCCTCGACCACCGGCCGCAGCCGCCGCGCCTCCTCGAAACTCGTGACGGGGTAGGCGTGTTCGGGCGTGCTCGCGCTGTGGCTGCCGACGGCGTAGACCAGGTAGTCGTACCCGGCGGTGGCGCCGCTCGCCAGCGTCACGGTGCGGGCGGCGGTGTCGATCCCGGTGACGCTGTCGACGACGAGCCGGACCCGCCCGGCCAGGACGTCCTGGTAGGCGACGACCGCGTCGTCGGAGCCGCCGACGAGCTGGTGCAGGCGGATCCGCTCGACGAAGTGCGGCCGCGGGTTGACCAGGGTGACGCGCACGTCGGCGCGCCCGGTCAGGCGGTTGGCGGCCATCACGCCGGCGTAGCCGCCGCCGATCACGACCACCTCCGTGGTCTCGCTCATGGTGTCTCCTTCGCTGACGGGGTTCGCCCCTCCAGACACCGCGATGCCGGCCGCTGTGACAGCTGTGTCCCAGCTCACGCGTCGGTGGGAGCGCGGCTCCACCGCAGGGCCGCGTGCCAGGCGGCGATCAGCGCCTCGTCGTCGGCGTAGCTCGGGCACGTCCCGATCGGCACCCACGTGTGTTCGACCGGTTCCCCGTCCTCGACCCGCAGCACGGTGACCCCCGGGTACTCCAGCACTTCGCGGCCGTGCTCGGCGGGAACCGAGACCGCGCGGGTGCCCAGCCGCAGCCGCACCTGCCGTTCGCCCGTCATCGCCTCCGCTTCCCGTGATGCTCCACGAGGGTGTCGCGCCCCGGCCGGAATCTGTAACACCATTCCCCCGGACCGGGGCGCGAACTGCGGTGAACGGCGGGTGCCCGCCGCCGGGCGGCCACCCGCCGCGACGAGCGGATAGGCCGGTCGGCCCAAGGCGTGCCCGGCGAGTGCGCGATCGTGGCGGTACGGGTGGATCGCGGCAACCACCCGCCAGTCGCGTCCCCGACCTCACGGGGTCACCACATCTAGCCTTGCGGGTAGAAGAGGAACAGCGTGCAGCCGGTCGGGGACGCGGGCACGTGCCACGTGCCGGCCGGGGCGTGCAGGAACGTGCCGGGCGGGTAGTCGCGCGCCGTCGTTGAAGGTGCCGGAGACGACGTAGACCTCCTCCGGGCCTGGCTCGTGGACGTCGCGGCGCGGCCACGACGTGCCGGGGTCCATCTCGAGCACGTTGGCGTGCGCGCCGGCCGGGCTCGTCCACAGTGGACGGAGCCGGATGCCGGGGAACAGTTCACGGACCGGGGCTTCGTCGACGGAGACCGCGGTGTAGCCCTCCTGGGCGAGGATTTCGGCGTGCATGCGGCCCACGATGCCGGGCGCTCGCGCGCCGGGACAGTGTCGGGAACGACACCATGAGGTACTTTTCTGCCATGCATCGCGTGGTGGCCCTGGTGCGGCCGGTGCAGTCGACGTTCGAGCTGGGCTGCGCCGCCGAGGTGTTCGGCACCGTGCGCGGCGGGGTGCCGCAGCACTACGAGTTCGACGTGTGCACCGAGACACCCGGCCCGGTGCCGACCTCGGCCGGGTACGCGATGTCGGTGTCGCGGGGGCTTTCGGCGCTGGCGTCGGCGGACACCGTGCTCATCCCGGGCTGGGCGCCGGTGGAGGCGCCGCTGTCCCCGCGGGTGCGCCGCGCGTTGCTGCGGGCCCACGCCCGGGGCGCGCGGCTGGTCACGATCTGCTCCGGCGTCTTCGCGCTCGCCCGCACCGGGCTGCTCGACGGCCGGTCGGCCACCACCCACTGGGCCCGCGCCGACCAGCTGCGGCGGGAGTTCCCGCGGGTGCGGGTCGACCCGGACGCGCTGTACGTCGACCACGGCGACGTCGCGACGAGCGCGGGCGCCGGCGCGGGGATCGACCTGTGCCTGCACCTGGTCCGGCGCGACCACGGCGCCGCGCACGCCGCGCTGGTGGCCCGCCACATGGTGATGCCACCCCACCGCGACGGCGGCCAGGCCCAGTACGCCCCGCCGGCACCGCCGTCCGACGCGCTGGACGGCCTGCTGGAGTGGGCCGGGACGCGCCTCGGGACGCCGTTGCCGGTGGGGGAGCTGGCCGGCTACCTCAGCGTGTCGCCGCGCACGCTGGCCCGCCGGTTCGCCGACCAGCTCGGCACGAGCCCGGGCGCCTGGCTGCTGGCGCGCCGAGTGGCGGAGGCACGCACGCTGCTGGAGGAGACGGACCTCCCGGTGGAGGCGATCGCGGCCCGGGTCGGGCTGACGTCGGCGGTGAACCTGCGGCGCCGGTTCCACGCGCTGGTGGGAACGACGCCGGGTGCTTACCGGCGCGCGTTCCGGTCGTCGTGAGGGGGGTGCCGGTCGGGGTGCGGGTCGGGTGGTTCGCCGGCCGCGCCGCGGCCGGCCTGCTGCCGCGCCTACCGGTCGCCGGGAGCCTTCCCCGCCTACCGCTCAGCGCCCTCCAGCCACGCCGCCAGGTCCGGCACCACGACATCCGCGCCGGTCAGCGACACGTGCGCCTGGGTCCGCACCCCCACGCAGTACGCCCCCGCCGCTTTGGCCGCCGCCACTCCCGCCGTCGAATCCTCGAAGACCACCGTCCGGGCCGGGTCGACCGCCAGCTCGCGGCACGCCCGCAGGTACCCCTCCGGATCCGGCTTGCCCCGGTCGACGTCCTCGGCCGTGACCAGCACCGACAGCAGCTCGAGCACGCCGATCGCGACCAGTTCGGCCTTCGCGTACTCGCGCGTCCCCGAGGTCACCACGCCCACCGGCATCCCGGCGCGCAGCGTCCGGACCAGCTCCGCCGCGCCGCGGACCGGCTCGGCCGGGCGGGTCGCGTACGACATCGCCTCCGCGAACAGGTCCTCGACCGTCGCGCCCGGTGGGAAGCTCGCCAGCTGCTCCGTGAGCACCACCTTGCCCGGCCGGCCGGCGAACGAGCGCAGCAGCTCGGCGTCGTGGGGGACCCGGTGGGTCTCGTACAACCGCCGCCAGGCCTCCTGGCTGCGTGGCTCCGTGTCCACCAGCGTCCCGTCGAGGTCGAACAACGCCGCGTCGAAGTTCATCGCACCGCCTTCCCAGCCGGCACCGCGCCGCTCAGCGCGAGCACGGTGAATCCCATCAGCACGACCGTGAACACCGCAACGTCGCCGGCGTACACAAGCGCTCCCCGGCTTCCGCCGTCCTTCGGCGCGGGTCAGCCGATCTGGGCGCGGATCCAGTCCGCCACCACGTCCACCCGCGCGATCGTCTCGGCGCCCGGTTGCGGGCACGGCGGCCCGGTGTTCACGATCGCGACCAGGCGGCCCGTGTGGTCGTCGTCGGTCGAGGTGAAGAACGGGCCGCCGGAGTCCTCCGGGCAGGGGCCGTTGTCCACCGTGCGGGTGCCGATCGGCAGCGCCTCCAGCGTCGCTTCGGCGATGCCCGACACCCGGAACCGGCCGCGCTTGAGGTGGTCGGACGGCCCGAGCACGGTCGCCGAATGCGAGCCCCAGCCCGCGAACTGCAGCTCCTCACCGACCGACGGGCGGGTGTCGGCCAGCTCCACCGGGGTGAGACCGGTGACCGGCGTGCTGAGCTTCGCCACCGCCAGGTCGTTGACCGGCGACTGGCGGACGTCGACGACCTCGGCCGTGTGCCCGCCGGGGTCGCTGTCCTTCAGCCGGCCGATGGTCACCGTCATCGTGTACCGCGGCCGGCCGCCGATCCTGACGTCCTTGAGGTCGTGGAAGCAGTGCCCGGCGGTGACCACCCACTGCGGCGCGACCAGCGAACCGCTGCAGGCGCCGTCGCGGACCCCGCCGCCGGGGACCGGGATGTCCGCCGACGTCAGCTTCGCGTTGAAAGGCAGGATCGGCGGTGGCGGCGCGGCTGCCGGGCCGCGGCCCAGCGCGCTGGTGTCGGGCAGGCTGTGCCCGCCCGATCCCGCGGCCAGCACGGGCCCGGGAGCCGGGAGGCCGGTGACGGTGTGCGCGAACGCGGCGCCGGCCCCCACCAGCACCGCGACGACCACCGACCGCGCGCGGAAGCGCCGTCGTCGATCCGAAGGTGTCCTCACACCTCTTATGCACGGATGAGAGCGCCGAATGGTTGCGGCTCACCGGCTTTATCCGGCTGAGCTGCGGCGACGCGGGGGTTTCTTCGCCGCCGCGATCGCCGGCCACAGCACCGAAACGACCGCTTCGGGAATTTCCTCCCGGCTCTCCCCGCGGTAGAACGCCGCGAAGTAGCTGCCGAAGCACATCGTCGCGATCGTGTGCTTGTCGAGGCCTGCCGCCACCGCGCCGCGCTCCTGCAGCTGGGTCAGCACGTTCTCGACCAGGGTGACCCGCGGTTCGACGGCGTGCTCGCGCAGGATCCCCAGCAGCTCCGGGGTGCGGATCGCCTCGCCGGCGAAGTTGCCCATCAGCACCATGGCGTCCGGGTTGAAGTACGCGGGGTCGAGGCGCCGGACGGCTTCGGTGAACGCTTCGCGTGGTTCCATCCGGCTCAGGTCGACGGTGTAGGAGTCCCGCTGCTTGCGGAAGCCGTAGTCCAGCGCGTCGACGACCAGCTCGAACTTCGTGCTCCAGCGCCGGTAGAGCGTCGGGCGGCTGACCTTGGCGTCGGTCGCGATGTCGCCGATGGTCATGAGCGAGTAGCCGTCGCGGACGAGGCGGTTACGGGTGGCCAGGATGATCGCTTCGTCCAGTGCCGCGTCACGGGGGCGGCCGCCGGGCCGCGGCGCGGCTTCTTCGTTCGTCGCTGGCGCCATGGCCGGAGCCTAGCGGATACGTTACGGCTCCTGCTTGTTAAGTTACGATACTTGACTGTAACGAAATGCGGCCTTACCGTCGGAACACCCATGGAAGGAGCTCACGATGACCACGGCCCAGGACCTGATCGACCGGAGCGTCCCGTTCCTCGAGGACGTCAAGAACCGGACCGCCGGCGGCGAACTGGAGGCCTGGCTCAACGAGCACCACGGGCCGGGCAGCCCGCTCCACGACGACCTCGCCGGCATGATCACCGACGGCGTCGCAGCGGGCTGGGCCGCGAACATCGAGGTCGACGGCCCGAAGTACCGGCGCAGCCGGATCGCGGACCCGCGGGAGGTGCTCAACTACTTCAGCGTCACCGCCGTCTACATGGACAGCGTCGAGCCCTACCGCGGGCAGTACCACCAGCACCCCTACGGCGAGCTCAACCTCGTGGTCCCGCTCGACGCGGGCGCGAAGCTGATGGGGCCCAACGGCTGGAGCGGGCCCGGCTGGACCGCGCCGGGGCCGGGCAGCCACCACTACCCGGAGGTCAAGGGCGGCGCCCTGATCGCGTTGTTCTACCTGCCGGCGGGCCGGATCTCCTACGACATCACGCCGCCGGTCGAGTGAGCGGCACCGTCGAGGAGGCGCTGCTGACCCGCCGCAGCTGCCGGGCGTTCCGCGCCGATCCCGTGCCACGCGCGCAGGTCGAGCGGCTCCTGGCCCTGGCCGCCCGCTCGGCCAGCAACTCCAACTGCCAGCCGTGGCAGGTGCACGTGCTGACCGGTGCGGCGAAGCGGGCGCTGACCGAGGACCTGCTCCGCGCGCACGACGAGGGCGCGCGGTCGGCGGGCGAGTTCGCCTACCAGCCCGGCGCGGACCAGTGGCCGGAGCCGTTCCGCGGCCGGCGCCGCCGGTTCGGGGACGGGCTCTACCGCGAAGCACTCGGCATCGCGCCCGGCGACACCGCCGGTCGCACCGGTCACCACCGCCGCAACTACGACTTCTTCGGCGCCCCGGTCGGGCTGGTCCTCACGGTCAGCCGGCTGCCCCTGCAGGGCGCGCTGGTGGACGCGGGGGTGTTCCTGCAGGGGCTGATGCTGGCCGCGCGCGGGGCCGGGCTGCACACGTGCGCGCAGGCGTCGCTGCTCGACTACCACCCGGTCCTGCGGCGGCACCTGCGCGTGCCCGGCGACCACGTGATCGTCTGCGGCGTCGCCCTCGGCCACGCCGACGAAGACCACCGGCTGAACGACCACCGCACGCCGCGCGAGCCGGTCACGTCGTTCGCGTCCTTCTACGACGACGGACGCTGACCCGCTTCGTCGACGAAGGTCTTCACCGTCACCGCGCTGTCCTGGGTCCCCAGGAACTGGTGGGTGGTGGTGTCGAAGACCAGCACGAGCGGCTGGGTGCCGGGCCGGGAGCCGGGCTGGGGCCAGGTGATCCCGATGCCCGGGCGGCCCGCGCCGTCGGTGACGTGGTCGAGGGCCTTCAGCCCCGGCACTTTCGCCGCAGCCTCGAACAGCGCGGCGTAGGCGGCGGGCGGCAGGGCCTGCTCGTCGGCGAGGGTGAGCACGGTCTTGCCCATCGAGTTGGTGCTGTCCTTCGCGCTGGGGCGCGTGTTCAGGTAGGCCAGCATCGCGTCGGCGGTCGTCGGCAGGTCCGCGTGGTAGGCGGGGGAGGGCCGGCAGTCCTCCAGGGTGCCTTTCTTCGCCGGGTCGTACGGGCCCGAGTACGGTTCCTTGCCGTCGTGGCAGCCCGGCAGCGGGGTGTCGCGGGCCAGCAGGCCGTCCCGGGTGCCGTCGACCGACAGCCAGATCTCCCGCGTGTGGTGGTCGGGGTATTCGGTCTTCACGTAGAGGAACTGGTCCGGTCGCGGCGGCTTGACCGGCTCCTTCAGCGCCGCGCTCGCCGCTTCGGTCAGCACCCGCACCGGATCGGCGTTCGCGACGCCGACGCCGATGCCCACCTGCTCGGCCGGGGCGAGGGTCACCACCGCGGTGATCGCCGCGGCCAGGCCGATCGAGGCGCCGGCGACCCAGAACCAGCGCCGGGACCGGTGCGGTCGTTCGCCGCGCGCCGCGGCCAGCAGCCGCTCGCGGGCCGGGGTCAGGTGCTCGGCCGGCGCGAAGCCGACGGTGTCCGCGCGCTCGCGGATCAGATCGAGCTCATCCATGGCGGGAGGTCTCCTTCACGAGGTCGAGGGCGCCGAGCTCGGCGCGGACGCGGCCGCGGGCCCGGTTGAGCCGCGATTTCACGGTGCCGACGGGAATGGCCAGCGCTTCGGCGACTTCCTGGTAGCCGAGCCCTTCCGCGGCGACGAGCAGCAGCACGTCCCGCTCCCGTGGGCGCAGTGCCGCCAGCGCGCGGTCGAGGTCGGCGCCCATGGCCTGGGCGCTCACCTGGTCGGCGACCCGGTCGGCGTGGTTGTCCTCGGCGTCCGGCGGGCCGATCGCGAGGCGCAGCTTCAGTTCGCGCACCTCGGCCCGCCACTGCCGCGAGACGAGGTTCGTCGCGATGCCGTAGAGCCACGGCCGGGCGTCCGGCCGCGAGAGGTCGAACTTCGCCCGCTTCGCGAACGCGACGAGGAAGGTGTCGGCGAGGACGTCGTCGGCGGCCGCGGGGCCCAGCCGGCGGGCCACGTACCGGTGGATGTGCCGCGCGTGGCGGTCGAAGATGACCGCGAACAGGCTGGGCTCGTGCCGCGACCGCGCGATCACGCTCGCGTCGTCGTCGGCTTCGGTGTCTTCCGGGGTCATCGCCCGCCTTCCGCTCCGGACAGTGTCATTCGCTGTTCTCGCGGGCCTCGGAGCGGGTTCGGGAATCGGCGGCGAAAGTGACGCGGGTCACGTCCGGCCGGCGGTACGGTCGGATCATGCTGCCCAAGATCGCGTTGGAAGAGGCCTACGAGCATCCCGAGCGCGTCGCCCGGCTGCTGGGCGACGAGGACGCGCTGGCCGAGGCGTCCGACCGCGGCGGGGTGACACCGGAGTTCTACCGGCCGGTGATGGCGAAGCTGGGCGAATTCGACGACGTGCGGCTCGGCAGCATGGACCGCGCGGGCATCACGCACACGATCCTTTCGCTGACCGCGCCGGGCATCCAGAGCATCCTCGACCCGGCGGCGGCGACCGCGGAAGCGCGCCGGCAGAACGACTTCCTGGCCGAACAGGTGGCCCGGCACCCGGACCGCTACTCGGCGTTCGCGGCGGTCGCCCTGCAGGAGCCGGCCGACGCGGCGGCGGAGCTGCGCCGCGCGGTCACCGAACTCGGCTTCAAGGGCGTGCTCGTCAACGGCTACACGAACATCGGCGACAGCGAGCACGGCAGCTACCTCGACGAGCCGCGCTACCACGGGTTCTGGGAGACCGTGTGCGAGCTGGACGTGCCGTTGTACCTGCACCCGCGGCCGTCCCTGCCGGGTGGCCAAGCCCTGTACGCCGGGCATCCGGAGCTGAAGGGCGCGACGTGGGGCTTCGGCACGGAAACGGCGTCGCACGCGGTGCGCCTGCTGCTGAGCGGCCACTTCGACCGCTTCCCGGCGGCGAAGCTGATCCTCGGGCACCTGGGTGAGGCGCTGCCCGCGCTGCTGTGGCGGACGCAGCACATGTTCGAGGCCAACCCGTTCGACAAGCGGCCGCGCCGCACGCTGCCGGAGTACGTGGCGGACAACATCTGGATCACGACGAGCGGCACGTTTTCCGACCACGCCTTGACGAACGCGGTGCTGACGGTGGGCGCCGACCACATCATGTTCTCGGTGGACTACCCGTATTCGGAGAACGCGGGCGCGGCCGAGTGGATCGAGCGAGCCCCGATCAGCGAGCTGGACCGCCGCAAGATCACCCACGGCAACGCGGCGGCGCTGTTCGGCATCGAGCTCGGGTGAGCCGGCTCAGACGGTGAGCACCAGCTTTCCCCGCAGGTGCCCGCTTTCCAGCCGCCGGTGGGCGTCGGCGACGCGCTCGAACGGGAACGTCTCCGGCACGTGGACCCGGAGCTCACCCCGCTCGACCAGCCCGGCCAGCCCGCGCAGGGCGACCGGGTCGGGGTCGACCGCGATGCCGCTGAACCGGCGGCCCGCCGCTGCGAACTTCGCGATGAGCGTGGCGTCCTCCTCGGCCACCGCCGTCACCAGGTGACCGCCCGGGCGGAGCACGTCCAGCGAGCGCTCCGCCGTGTCGCCGCCCAAGGTGTCGAGCACCAGGTCGATGTCGTGCACCGCCTCGGCGAAGTCCACCTTCGTGTAGTCGACGACTTCGTCGGCGCCCAAACCCTCGACGAACGCCCGTTTCCCGGCGCTCGCCGTCGTGATCACGTGCGCGCCGAGCGACTTCGCGAGCTGGATCGCGACGTGGCCGACCCCGCCACCACCGCCGTGGACCAGAACGCGGTCGCCCTCGCTCACGCCGCCCAGGTCGACGAGGCCCTGCCACGCGGTCAGCCGACGACCGGCAACGCCGCTGCCTCCACATGGGACAGCGCCGCCGGCTTGCGCGCCAGGTGCAGGGCGGGCGCGGCCACGAACTCGGCGTACGCGCCGGCCGCCCGCGGGAACAGCGGCATGCCGAACACCTCGTCGCCGGCCCTGAACCGCCACGTCTGCGGCGCCGCCTCGACCACGCCGCTGACGTCCCAGCCGAGAACGAACGGCGGTGGGCCGAGCAGCGGGAACTCACCGGCGCGCAGGCGCGGCTCCAAGGGGTTCAGCCCGATCGCCCGGACCCGGACGAGGACTTCGGTCGGCCGGGGCCGCGGTTCGGGCGCGTCGACGACGGTGAGGACCTCGGGGCCCCCGAAGCTGTGCTGGGTGATGGCTCGCATACCTCGACGATGGTCGTTGCGACGCGGGCGTACCACCGTTGTCGCGCCAGGAAATCCCGGCAACCCGCCACCGGGTTACGGTGATCGTCATGACCGGACTCGTGCTCCTGACCGAGACTTCGAGCGCTTGCGGCCCGTTGGCGCACGGTGAGGATGTCGCCTCGCACTTCCACGACGTCGGCCAGCTCCGGTATGCCGCCTCCGGGGCGCTGGTCACGACGACCCGGGTCGGCACCTGGGTGGCGCCGGCGAACCGCATCACCTGGATGCCGCCGTTCCAGGTGCACAGCAGCCGGTCGCACGGCGAGACCGACGTCCGGCTGCTCCGGGTGCCGGCGACGGCGGCCGAGCGGCTGCCGGCCGAGCCCTCGGTGTTCGCCGCCGGCGCGCTGCTGCGCGAAGCTTTCCTGGCGTTGCTGAGCGACCCGGACGACGGTCCGCGCGCCCGGCTGCTGCTCGACGTCGTCATCACCGAGCTCACCCGAGCCCCGCAGGAGCCACTGCGTCTCCCGGAACCGCGCGATGCCCGCCTCAAGGCTGTCACCGACCTGCTGCACGCCGACCCGGCGAGCCCGGCGACCCTGACCGAGCTGGGGCGCCGGACCGGGGCGAGCGAACGCACGCTGAGCCGGCTGTTCGGCAGTGAGCTGTCGATGAGCTTCCACCAATGGCGCACGCTGCTGCGCGTTCAGCGGGCCCTGCTCGAACTCGGCGCGGGCACCTCGGTCACCGACACGGCGATCCGGCTGGGCTGGGCCAACCCGAGCAGCTTCATCGTGGCCTTCACCGAACTCGTCGGTCAGACACCCGGCCGTTACCGGGGTGCGGGGAGCCCGGCGGCGGTCAGGGCGTCCCAGAGGGGTTCGGCGTCGTACCGGCGGGAGCCGAGGCCTTCGACGAACTGGCAGCCGTAGCCTTCGGCGGTGAGGGTCGTGGTCCGGCCCCGGGTGTCGACGAAGCGGAGCTGGAAGCTCGGCCCCAGTTCGAGGGTGCAGGCGATGTCCTGGGGCGGAGTGGGCAGGCCGCAGGCGGCGTCGACGACCTTCCGGATCGCGGCGGCGTCGGTGGTGCGTGCTTCGGCCGGCTTGCGTTCGGGAGTGGTCGGCAGCACCGCGGTCTGCGCGGTGTCGACGAGTTCGCGGGGTGCGTAGGAGGCGGAGCAGAGCGGGTCCGCGCCGGCCGGCTGCGCTTGGCTGCCGCAGCCGGCCAGGAGGAGCAGGACTGCTCCGGTGAGGGTGACCAGTCCGCGCATGGGAGTCCTCCACAGGTCCGTTGTCCTACGGACGGGACGACCCCGGTGCCGGGTTGCACCGGTCAGCGCCGGTTCTCCTCCCGCTCCGGAGCCCGCACGACCACCTCGGGCGTCAAATCGCGCCGATGCGTCTCCCGCAACGCCAGCACGCACACCGCGGACAGCACGCAGAACGCGGCAATGGTCCAGGAAACCGGCATCGTCGAGCTGCCGCCGCGCTGCAGCTCGGCGAAGATCAACGGCGCGAACCCCGCGCCGAGACCCGCCAGCTGGTAACCCAACGACGCTCCCGTATAACGGTTCTCCGTCGCGAACAACTCCGAATACAGGGCCGCCAACGGGCCGTACATCATCGGGTGGATCACGCCCTGGCCGAGCACCAGCGCCAGCACGAGCAGCAGCCCGCTGCCGCTGCTGACCATCGGGAACAGCAGGAACCCGAACACCGCCATCACCACCGCGCCGGCCAGCACCACCGGGCGGCGGCCGATCCGGTCCGACAATGCCGACCACAGCAGGATTCCCGCCACCGCGCAGGCCGACGACAACGTCAGCGCGTTGAGCACCTCCTGCCGCGGATGTCCGTGCTGGACACCGTAAGCGAGCACGAACGTGGTCAGCGTCGCCTGGACGACGAACGCCGCCAAGCCCACGCCGATGCTCAGCAGGAGCACGCGCGGGTGATCCCGGAGGACCGCCACCACCGGCAGCCGGCGGCGTTCCGCCTTCTTCGCCGCGGCCAGGAACGCCGGGGTCTCGTCGACGCGCGCACGCACGAACAGGCCGATCGCGAGCAGCACGATGCTGAACAGGAACGGGATCCGCCAGCCCCAGGCGAGGAAGTCCGCTTCGGACGTCAGTGCCGCGGTCCCCGACATCACGAGCGTCGACACGACCATGCCGCTCGGGGCGCCGGCGTTGGTGAAGCCGGCCCACAGGCCGCGGCGGGAGCGCGCGTGCTCGGCCGACATCAGCACCGCGCCGCCCCACTCGCCGCCGACCGAGATGCCCTGGACCACGCGCAGCAGCACCAAGCCCAGCGGGGCGACCGGCCCGATCTGGTCGTAGCCGGGCAGCAGGCCGATGAGGAAGCTCGACACGCCCATCAACGTCATCGTCAGGACGAGCATCCGCTTACGGCCAAGGCGATCGCCGAAGTGACCGAAGAGCAGGCCACCCAGCGGGCGGGCGAGGTAGCCGGTGGTGAACGTGCCGAAGCTGGCGACCGTCGCCAGCGCCGGGTCGAGGTCGGCGAAGAAGACCTTGCCGAACACCACCGCGCTGGCCGTGGCGTAGAGGAGGAAGTCGTAGTACTCGATCAGGCTGCCGAGGAAGCTGGACGCGACCGCTCTGCGGAGCTGAGTGCTCATGGGGACACCCTCGTCGTGGGGGGTGGGGCGGCGGGAGCAGGTTCGTCGCGGAGGACGACGGTGAGCGCGCCGCCAACGTTAGTCATCCTCATGACGGCCGTCAATAATCTGCACAACATCAGCCGGCGGTTACGCTGGTGATCGTGGTGCACCTCGACGAACCGAACTCCGGGCCCCGCCCGAAGTCCGTCATGCTCACCTTCCTGGGCATCCACCTGCTCGACCGGGCGAGCGCGGTGTACTCGGGCAGCGTGATCGACGTGTTCGGGCGCGTCGGCGTCTCGGCGGAAGCGGTGCGCTCGACCCTGTCCCGGATGGCCGGCGACGGGCTGCTGACGCGCCACCGGCAGGGCCGCAAGGTCTACTTCGGACTCAGCGAGCGGCTCGCCGCGGTGCTGGCGGACGGCAGGCGGCGGATCTGGGAGACCGGCGCGGTCAACCGGTCCTGGGACGGCGGCTGGACGCTGGTCGGCTTCTCCCTGCCGGACACCCGCCGCGGCGACCGCCACGACCTGCGGCGGCAGCTGACCTGGGCGGGGTTCGGGCTGTTGCAGAACGGTCTCTGGGTCGCCTCGGGCGTCCGCGACGTGACGTCCATTGTGGAGCGGCTCGGTCTCGCCGGGCACGTCACGGTCTTCACGGCCGATCCCGCGAAGCCGACCGAAGCGGCCGAACTCGTCCGCAAGGCGTTCGACACCGAGACGATCGCCCTGCGCTACCAGGACTTCCTGGCGAAGTGGGACACCGGCCGGTCGGCGCTGCCCGACGACCTCACGCGCCAGCTGATGCTGCACACGGACTGGCTGCACGTCGTCCGCCGGGACCCCCACCTCCCGGCCGAGCACCTGCCGGCGGACTGGCCCGCGATCCGGGCCGAGCAGCTGTTCCGCAAACTCGACGAGGACCTGCGTGACGGCGCGGAAGAACTGGCCCGCGAAACGCTGGAACTGATGACGCCGGGTGCTACGGCACCGGTGGGGTGACCGAGACCAGGTACTCCACCTCGGAGTCCGTGCCGTTGAGGTAGCGGTGCGGCTGGTTCGAGTCGAAGGTGATCGACTCGCCCGCCGAGACTTCGTGCACGGCGGCGCCGATCTCCACCGTCAGCGTCCCGGCCACGACGTACGCGCATTCCGTCGACGCGTGCCCCCACGGCTCTTCGCTCGTGGCCGTGCCCGGCGGCAGGATCGCGCGCAGCACTTCGAGCCGGCCGTTGCCCGGGGTCAGGCGTTCGTAGCGGACGAGGCCGCGTGGGCCGGCCAGCGTCGCGCGTGTGCCGGGGCGGCTGATCCAGACCGCCGGGGGCGCGGAGTCGAACAGCGACGCCACCGACTCGCCGAAGACGCCGGCGAGGCGTCGCAGGGTGGACAGGCTCGGGTCGGTGACCCCGCGCTCGACCTGGCTGAGCAGGGTCGCCGACAGGCCGGACCGCGCCGCCAGGTCCCGCAGGCTCAGTCCCTCGCGGGTCCGCAGACGCTTCAGCTGCGCCCCGATGTCCTGCACCGACACTGCACACCTCACCGGGATCACGTGTTGAACATCCTGGACCGCTGGCCTACAGTCCTACCACTGTGCAGTCAGACTGCACAAAGGGAGTGATCATGGCATCGCCTCGCGCGCACCGGTGGCTGCTCGTCCTGCCGTTCGTCTGGCAGGTCGCCCTCGTCCCGGTGGTCAACGACGTCCCGTACGCGCCGCTGCACATCCCCTTCCCGATGCTGTGGCAGCTGCTCGGCGTCGTGTTCACCAGTGCCGTGATCGCCGTGGTCTTCCGGCTGGACAAGCGGGCCGGCGTCACCGACGAGGACGACTCATGACCCTCGCGATCGCACTGGTCATCGTGCTGGGGACGGTCGCCGGCGCGCTCGCGTTCGGCAGGCGGGCGAGCTCGGACATGACGAACTGGGCGGTCGGCGGCCGCCGGTTCGGCACGTGGCTGTTCTGGTTCATGAACGCCGGCGAGGTGTACACGACCTTCGCCGTGCTCGGCATCTCCGGCTACGCCTGGGCGCTCGGCGCACCCGCCTACCTCGCCTTCACCAGCGTCTCGCTCAGCTACGCCATCGGGTACTGGCTGATGCCGAAGATCTGGCGGGCCGGGCGCCGCGACGACCTGCTCACCCAGGCCGACTTCTTCGCCAGCCACTACTCCGCGCGGTGGCTCGGCGTGGTCACCGCGGTCGTCGGCATCGCCGCGCTCGTGGTGTACGTGCAGATCCAGCTCGTCAGCCTCAGCCTGATCGTCCGGCTGACCCTGGGCACCGCCGTGGCGCCCGCGCTCGCCGTGGTCATCGGCGCCGTGCTGATGCTCGCGTTCGTGGTGCTCGCGGGCCTGCGGTCGGCGGCGTTTTCGGCCGGGATCAAGGACATCCTGATGGTCGTCGTGGTCGTGGTGCTGGCCGCCACGGCCGCGGGCAAGGTCGGCGCAGCGTCCCCCTTGGACATCTTCCGGCTCGCCGAGGAGCAGCACCCCGGCATCGGCAAGTTCCCCGGGCTCGACCCGGCCTCGCCGACGACGTCGGTGTGGCTGATGACCTCCGCGCTGAACGTCGCGCTGGGCAACTGGGTCTTCCCGCACCTGTTCCAGGTGTCGTACTCGGCGAAGTCCGCGACGTCGATCCGGCGCAACGCCATCTGGCAGCCGCTGTACTCGCTGGCCTACTTCTTCATCATCATGCTGGGGTTCGCCGCGCTCGTCGCGAAGACGGAGCCCGAAGGCGGCGACCTGAACGGCGCCCTGCTGCAGTTCGTCGCCGACAAGTTCCCGGCCTGGCTGGTCGGTCTCGTCGCGGGCACGGCGTTCCTGCTCGCCCTCGCACCCGGTTCGGTGCTGCTGCTGACTTCCGGGTCGTTGTTCGCGCGCAACATCGTCCGGCCGTTCCGGCCGGGGCTGTCGGACCGGGCCACGTTGCTGCTGTCCCGCGTGTCGATGGTGGTGTTCGCGGGGATCGCCGTGTGGCTGACGATCGGGCAGCAGAAGTCCCTGGTGGACATCCTGCTCTCGGCGTACTCGGCGATCGGGATGCTCGCGCCCGGCGTCTTCCTGGCCTTCCTCTGGCGGCGGACGTCGGCGGTCGCGGTGCTGCTCGGCATCGCGGCGGGGTTCGTGGCGCTGCTCGCGCCGTTCGCGAAGGACTTCTGGGCGGCCCGGCTGCCCGACTGGGAGCCCGGGCTGATCGCACTCGCCGTCAACACCGTGGTGGTCGCCGGGGTGAGCCTGGCGCGCCCGCGCCGGGAAACCCCGGCCGGAGAAAGGGAAGCCGTTGCACACTGAGCTGTACGACCTGCGGGTCACCGTCGACCGCGTCGAAGGCCGGTCGGTGTGCGGGATGGCGGTCGGGGACCACTTCGACCTCGTCGACAGCTCGCACCTGAAGATCCCGGCGGGCAAGCACTTCTGCGTCTACGCGCTGCAGGCCGTGCTGCCGTTGCTGCCCGCGAAGCAACGCGACCTGCCCGAGGGGGACTGGCTCGAGCACGACAACCTCGTGGCGTGCCCGGACCCGGAGGAGCGGCTCATCATGCGGATCGAGCGGACCGGCCGCTGCCGGCTGAACACCGAGGACCTGACGTGACCGAGTTCGGCCTGGCGTTCCAGAGCGACAAGCGACCCGGCGACTACGCCCGGCTGGCGGCCGCGGCCGAGGAGCACGGGTTCGACGTGCTCTCGGTGTTCGGCGACCTGACCTACCAGCCGCCGATCTTCCCGCTGCTGGAGATGGCGGCGGCGACGTCGCGGGTGCGGCTCGGCGCCGCCTGCTGGAACCCCTACACCCTGCACCCGTACGAGATCGGCGGCCAGGTCGCGGCACTCGACCTGGCCTCGGGCGGCCGGGCGTACCTGGGGCTCGCCCGCGGCAGCTGGCTCGGCGACATCGGAGTCGGCCAGCCGAAACCACGCACGCACCTGCGGGAGGCCGCCGGGTTCGTCCGCGCGCTCCTGAAGGGCGAACCGTATACGGGCGAGGTGTTCCGCCTCGCGACCCGGCTGAGCTACCCGCCGGAGCGGACGGAGGTGCCATTGCTGATCGGCACGTGGGGCGCCCGGACGGCGGCACTCGCCGGCGAGCTCGGCGCGGCGGAGGTCAAGATCGGCGGCACCGCGAACCCGGCCGTGGTCGCGGTGATGCGCGAGCGGATCGCCAACCCGGCCGTCGGGGTGGTCGTCGGCGCGGTGACGGTGGTGGACGAAGACGGTGCCCGGGCCCGCGCGCTGGCTCGGACCGAGGTGGCCAAGTACATGGCGGTCGTCGCCGAGCTGGATCCCACGGTCGAGATCCCGGCGGACCTGCTGCTGGCGGTGAAGACCAAGATGGCACAGGGGGACGAGGAGGGCGCGGGCGCGCTGATCCCGCGGGACCTGTTGTCGCTGTTCGCTTTCGCGGGCACGCCGGCCGAGGTCGCGGCGCAGGCCCGGGCGCTGGTGGAGGCCGGGGTGGACCGCGTGGAGTTCGGCACACCGCACGGCGTGCCGAACGACCACGGGGTCCGGTTGCTGGGTACCGAGGTGCTGCCGGCCCTGCGCTAGCCGGCGGGACGGCGACGAAGACTAGCGCTCGCAGACCGGCAGGATCTCGCGCTCGATCCCGCGGTTGAGGATCGAGTGGTGCGGCTGCTCGGTGCGGAACCGGGCCAGCTCGCGCCGCTCCGCTACCCACTGGGCTTCGACGATCTCCGACACCGGCAGGTTCGAATGGCCGATCGCCCGGATCTTGCCCGCGCGGAGGAGGTCGGTCAGGGCGCCGAGAGTCTCCTCGGCCGCCGTCACGAGCCAGCGCCGGGAACTGCCGCGGTGGTTGGGGTTCGGGCCGTTGCCCTTGGTGGCGAGGACGACGTCGTCCCGGCGGCCGCGCAGGGCCTTCCCGACGATCCGCTCGGACTCGCCGTCACCGCCGTAGGGGCCGAACATCATCGTGCCGAGGGTGAACGTGCTGACCTGGATGCCGGTGCGGCCGAAGGAGCGCATGCGCACGGGGTTTCTCCGGTACGACGGTGGTTCAGGCCGCGACGTCGACGATCCAGGTGACGCCGAAGCGGTCGGTCAGCATCCCGAAGGCCGGCGCCCACGGCGCGGGACCGAACGCTTCGATGACGGTGGCGCCGTCGGCGAGGCCCTGCCACACCGGGGAGACCTCCTCGACGGTCGCGCCGCGGACCGAGAGGAAGAACGGCTCGGTGGTGATCGTCGTGCCGTTCTCCCGGTGGGTGGCCGGCTTCTCCGGCCTGGCCGGCGCGTCGGCGCCCGGGACGTCGTAGGCCATGACGCGGAAGCCGGTGTCGGCCACGACCTGGCCGAACACCACCTTGCCGGCGTCGGGTGCGCCGGCGGGCATCCCGAAGTCGCCGTAGGTCATGACGGTGGCCTGCCCGCCGAACACCGACTGGTAGAAGTCCAGGGCCGCGCGGGCCTGGCCGTGAAAGTTCAGGTGGGCGACAGCGTTGAGCGACATGGGTGCGGGTTCCTTCACGAGTGGTGGGGCCGCCGGAGGTTTCCGGCGATGGGACCGACTCTGTCAGCAGTAGCGGACAGGGAACGTCCGCTACTTGTGGCAGGGTGAGAGCCATGCCGATCGCCTCGTCGACGGCGACGTCCGGTCGCCTGCTCTCGCTGCTGTCCCTGCTGCAGGTCCGCCGCGACTGGCCGGGGGAGCTGCTCGCCCGGCGGCTGGGCGTCAGCGAGCGCACCGTCCGCCGCGACGTCGACCGGCTGCGCGAACTGGGCTACCCGGTCCAGGCGGTCAAGGGACCGGACGGTGGTTACCGCCTCGAAGCGGGCAGCCAGGTCCCGCCGCTGTTGTTCGACGAGGAGCAGGCGGTCGCCCTCGCCGTGGCGCTGCGGCTCGCGGTCGCGACGGGCGCCGGGATCGAGGAAGCGGCGGCGCGGGCGCTGACCACGGTGCGCCAGGTGCTGCCGGCTCGCCTCCGGCACCGCGTCGACGCCCTCGCGGTCTCCGCGGCGGAGGGCCGCGGGGCGCAGGCCGACACGGACGTCCTGCTGGCGCTGAGCGCGGCGGTCCGGGCGGGGGAGGAGGTCCGGTTCGACTACCGGGCACCGGGTCGGCCGGAAGCTGACCGCCCGCCCCGGCGGGTGCAGCCCCACCACCTCGTGGTCCGGGCCGGCCGCTGGTACGTCGTCGGGTGGAGCCCGGAGCGCGAGGACTGGCGCGTCTACCGCGCGGACCGGATGACCCCACGCACCCCGACCGGCCCCCGGTTCCCGCCGCGGGAGGTACCCGGCGGAGACGTCGCGGCGTTCTTGTCGGCCCGGTTCAAGGGATCGCCGGAGGTCGACGCTTGGCCGTGTCGCGGCGAGGTGATCCTCGACCTGCCGGTTGCGGCGGTGGCGCCCTTCGCCGGGGACGGCGTGGTCGAGGCGGCCGGGGCGGCGCGGACTCGGTTGGTGTCCGGCGCTTGGTCGTGGGCGGCGCTGGCCGCGTCGTTGGCGCGGTTCGACGCCGAGGTCGAGGTTGTCGGGCCGGTCGAGCTTCGGGAGGCTTTCGCCGAGCTGTCGCGCCGGGCGGGGCGCGCAGCGGGGTTGCCCGGAGGGACGTGACGACGGGCGCTGCGTGCCGGCTCGTCCCAGCGGTGTCCCACCACGGTGCCATCCCCGCTGGTCCGCGGCCTGGGATCGTCCCGGCATCCCGAATCCGGCCCCGACCGGTGATCGACCCGGCCTGCCACTGCCAGCCTCCTCGCCATGCGCAAACTCGCTCTCGCCGTCGCGGTGCTGCTCGTGCTTCCCGGCGCCGCCGCGGTCGCGGCCGAGCCCGTTGCCGTCTGCGGGCACACCGCCGCCCAGCCCACCCTCGCCCAAGGCGCCACCGGTGCCGCGGTCACCGAGGCCCAGTGCGAACTCAACCTGGCCACCAAAGCCGGCCGGTACACGCCCATCGGCGCCGACGGCTCCTTCGGGCCGGCGACCGATGCCCGGGTGCGGGTCTTCCAGAAGTGCGCCGCGCTCGGTGTGGACGGGCAGATCGGGCCCAACACCTGGGCCGCGCTCAACTCGTGGGCCGCCCGGCCGCGCAAGTGTGCCACCCAGGGCACGGCCGGCACCGCGCAAAGCGTCGTGTGCGGCCACTCCACGGCCCGCCCGACCCTGCAGAGCGGCTCCACCGGCGTGGACGTCGAAGAGCTCCAGTGCCGGCTGAACCTCGCCATGGAGCCGGGCCACTACCCGCCCCTGACGATCGACGGCCGGTTCGGGGACGGCACCCGGACCCGGGTGATCCAGTTCCAGCACTGCGTCAACGCCAGCGCCGACGGCGTCGCCGGGCCCACCACCTGGGCGAAGGTCGCCGACTGGTCCAGCCGCAACACCTACTGCGTGCCGCCGAAGCCCGCCGGGCACCCCATCGACGGCGTCGACACCGCCAAGTACCAGCACCCCGGTGGCGCGCCGATCAACTGGGGCGCGGTGAAGGCATCCGGCGTCGAGTTCGCGACCGTCAAGGCGACCCGCGGCCTCAACGTCACCGACGACTACCTCGCCACCGACCTGCCCGCCGCGCGCAACGCCGGCCTGGCCGTCGGGCCCTACCACTTCTACACGGGCACCGCGGCCGGCACCGGCGGCGCGCAGGCCGACCGGTTCGTCGCCGCGGTGCGCGCCACCGGCTACACCGGCAAGCGCGCCGGTGACCTGCCGCCCGTGTTCGACCTGGAGTGGAAGGACGACGGCTCCGGCGGCTGCCCGCCGTATGTCACCGTCGCCGACGCCAAGGCCTGGCTCGACAAGGTCCAGACGGCGTTCGGCCGGACCCCGATCATCTACACCCAGAAGTCGTTCCTGGACTCGTGCCTCGGCGGCACCACCGCGTTGTCCGCCTATCCGATGCAGCTCGCCGACTACCGGCAGTCCGTCACGCAGCCGGCGCTGCCCGCCGGGTCGAATACCTGGCTGATGTGGCAGTACACCGACGTGGCCATCCCCGACGGCATCCCCGCGCCGGCGACCGGCGACGTCTTCAACGGCACCCAGGCCGACCTCGACCAGCTCGCCAACCGGTGAACCCCCGCAAGGAAAGGACCAGAATGAGTCTCCCCATGAGCCGCCGCACGGTGCTGCGCGGCGCCGCGGTGATCGGCACCGCCGCCGTCGTCAGCCCGCTGCTGCTCGCCGGCACCGCCCAGGCGTACCCGTGGTCCCGCACCCTCGTCGAAGGCAACACCGGCGCCGACGTCACCGAGCTCCAGATCCGGGTCGCCGGCTGGGCGGCGGATTCGCCCAGCCACAGCCGGGTCTCGATCGACGGCGAATTCGGCCCCGGCACGGCGGCCGCGGTCCGCAGGTTCCAGGCGGCCTACGGCCTGGGCGCGGACGCCCAGGTCGGCCCGGCCACCCAGGCCGCGCTCAACGCGCTGGAGCAGAGCGACGGGTCGACCGCGCACTTCGACTTCAGCGAGTTCACCGACCGGAAGAGCGGCACCTTCAACGGCGGCAAGGTCAGCGCCGCCACCGCCAAGGAGAACGCCCGCCGCTGCATGTACAAGCTGGAGGCGGTGCGCAAGAAGCTCGGGAACAAGCCGATCACGGTGAACTCCGGGTTCCGCAGCATCGCGCACAACGCGGAGATCGGCGGCGCGAGCGACAGCATGCACCTCTACGGCACCGCGGCCGACCTGAACGTGCCGGGCGTGGCCAACAAGACCGTCTACCAGAAGGCCGAGACCAGCGGGTTCTCCGGCCTGGAGACCTACAACACCGACCACCAGCACGTGGACAGCCGGGCCGACCTCGGCCGCGCGTGGTGGTGGGAGAACGGAACAGTCTGACCGGCGACTGGGGGTCTGACGCCGGAAGCCCGCCGGAATTCCGCGGGTTTCCGGCGTCAGCCAGTGCCGCTCCGCCCTCAATGCGACTGCGGGTTCTCCAGGGCCGCCGAGCAGGACGGCCAGTCGTGGAAGTCGTGGTGGGCGCTCCACAGGCGGTGCGCCGCGTCGATGTTCCAGACCGGGTCGAACGCCTGCCGCGGGGTGCCGCCCAGGTCCAGCAGGCGCGCGTCGGAGATCTGGAAGATCCCCCAGTTGCGGCTGCCGTTCGTGTTCGGCAGCACCCACAGCGGGTCGAGGAACGACGCGCAGCGGGCGATCGCCACCGCGGTGTCCGGCGCCTCGGTGAACACGGCGCGGATCCGTTGTTCCACCATCGCCGCCGACCAGCCGGCCATGCTCGTGCGGTGGTCGTAGAGCGCGTTCTTGGTGGCTTCGTCGACGACGCCGCGCGCGGGCAGGCCGGCCAGCACCTGGAACGCGGTGACCCGCCGCAGCGTTTCGGGGCCGAACGAGCCGTCGACCGAGAGCCGGCCCTGGGCGGAGACCAGCAGGTTCTGCACCTCGGTGACGCATTCGTCGTGCTGGCCCATGCTCACCGGCGGCTGGCAGGCGGGGGAGAACAGCATCCGGTCGGCGTAGCGGCCGGTGGCCGGCCCGGACCAGTCGGCGGTGACCCAGATCAGGCCGCCCGCCAGCAACGCCACGATGGCGACGGCCACGGCCGCGTACCCGAGCCGGCGCGGCGAGCGCGGGGCGGCTTCACCGGCCTCGGCCGGCTCCGGCGGCGCCTCCTCGATCCGGCCGGCGTCGGCCAGGGCCCAGAGCTGGTGCAGTTCGCGCAGTTCCTCCGCGGACGCACCGCAGACCTTGGCGAACGAGTGGACCACGCGGTAGTCGGCGGGCACGCTCTTGCCCGAGCAGTACCGGTGCAGGCTGGAGCCGCTGACCCCGGCCTGCTTGCCGAGCCGGTCGTAGCCCTGCCCGCTGCGGTCCTTCAGCACGCGCAGCTGGGCGGCGAACTTGTCCGTGTGCAGGGTCACGGTGACGGCAACACCTCGCTCGGGCCGCGGATGAACGGACGGAAGTTAACACCGTCCGGGCCCGAGCTCGGCGGAAACCGGCGGATTGGGCCACACGGCTGAGCACGCCCCGCCCATGTGGTGGTCGCTCGCCCGGTGCGGCTTGCCGCGCGTTGTCGGCGATTTTCTGCTGCTGGGCGCGGTCTGCCTCAAAGCTCAGCGCCGCGCGTTGTCGGCGACCTTCTCTTCGCCGACGGTGCTGAGGTGTTCGCGCATCAGCTCGGCGGCGTCGGCGCGGCGGCCGGCGAGGAGCAGGTCGGCGATCTCGACGTGCTCGCGGCAGCGGATGATCGCGCGGTCGCGTTCGAGCGAGCGGCGGTACTCGATGAGCCGCCGGAGGTTGTCGATGCGGCGGAGGCCCTCGATGAGGAACGTGTTGCCGCTGCACTCCATGATCGCCTCGTGGAAGGCGCGGTTGAGGGCGAACAGCTCGGCGTTGCCGACGTCGTGGATCGCGCCGTCGGCCAGCTTCCGCTGCTGGGCGCGAACCTCCTCGATCGCCCGGTGGTCGAGGGCGAACGTCGGTTCGAGGATCGCGGCGGGCTCGGTGATCAGCCGGTAGCGGTAGCTGTCCGCATACGCCCGCTCGGAGGTCAGCGCGGGCTGGAACTCCCAGCCGTAGCCGGGCAGGCGCTCGATCCAGCCCTCGGTGGCGATGCGCCGCAGCGTGCGGTTGAGATCGGCGGGTGACAGGTCGTACTGGCGGGTCAACGCGCTTTCGGTGACGCGGTCGGGGAGCTTGCCGTCGAGGCGGTCGGCCGCGATCCGCAGGTAGCGCGCTTCGTCGTCGTTCGCCACGGCGACGTCGTCGAGTTGGTCGCCGGTGCGCACGACGGTGTAGCCGCCGCGTTCGGCCGGGGCGACCACGCCCGTGTCCTCGAGCAGCCGTAGCGCGCTGCGCACGGGGGAGCGGGAGACCCGCAGGTGCTCGGCGAGGGTGCGTTCGACCAGCCGCGTGCCGGGGTCGGCTCGCTCGTCGCGGATGTAGTCGACGATGCGGGCCGCGACCTGCCGGGTCAGCGGGGTCGGTGCCATGTGCCTCCGTCCGTCCACGAGCTGCGGGCACAGCTTACCGGATGGTCTTTCGGAGGGGTATTGTACCAACGATTGGTATTATGCCATGGTGAAAGACCAAGCCGGGAAGGAAGCAGTTCAGTGAAGATCCTCGTTCTGCCGGGTGACGGCATCGGTCCCGAGATCACCGGCGCCACCCTCGAGGTCCTGCACGCACTCGACGTCGGCCTGGACTTCGAGACGCGCGAGATCGGGCACGCGAGCCTGGCCACCTCGGGGACGACGCTGCCCGCCGACGTGCTCGACCGCGTCCCCGAAGCCGACGGCGTGCTGCTGGGCCCGGTCGGCCACTACGACTACCCGCCGCGTTCCGAAGGCGGCATCAACCCCTCCGCGGAGCTGCGCACAGCCTTCAGCCTTCATGCCAACATCCGCCCGTGCCGCTCCCGGCCGGACCTCAGCATCCTGCGCAAGCCGATGGACCTCGTCCTGGTGCGCGAGAACACCGAAGGTTTCTACTCCGACCGCAACATGTACGCCGGGACGGGGGAGTTCATGCCGGACCCCGATCTCGCTTTGTCGATCCGGAAGGTCAGCGCGAAGGCGTGTGAGCGGGTGGCGCGCACGGCGTTCGACCTCGCCCGCGGCCGCCGTCGCAAGGTGACCGCGGTGCACAAGACCAACGTCGTCAAGCTGTCGGACGGGCTCTTCCTGCGTGAGGTCCGCAAGGTCGCCGCGGAGTTCCCCGAGGTGGAGCTGGAGGAGCTGATCGTCGACGCGACCGCCGCGTTGCTGATCCGCGACCCCGAGCGGTTCGACGTCCTGGTGACCACCAACATGTTCGGAGACATCCTGTCCGACGAGGCCTCGGAGCTGTCCGGCAGCCTCGGGCTCGGCGGCTCCATCAACGCCGGCGACACCATCTGCGTCGCCCAGGCGCAGCACGGCTCCGCGCCCGACATCGCCGGCCGGGGCATCGCGAACCCGACGTCGCTGATCCTGTCGGCGGCGATGCTGCTGGACTGGCGCGGCCACCGCGACGGCAACCCCGCGCTGGTCGAGGCCGGCACGCTGATCACCGAAGCCGTCGACGCCACCCTCGACGACCCCGCCACCCGCACCCGCGACATCGGCGGATCCCTCGGCACCGACGCCTTCGCCGACGCCGTCCTCAGCCACCTCGCCGAGATCAAGGGGAACGCCGCGTGATCGTCTCCGTCAACCCGGCGACCGGCGCCGAACTGGCCCGCTTCACCCCACTGACCGGCGACGAGGTCGAGTCCGCTGTGGACGCCGCCGTCAGTGCCCAGCGGCAGTGGCGGAAACGTCCACTCGCCGAGCGTGCGGCGATGCTGCGTGACCTCGCCGCCGTCCTGCGGGACCGCAAGGACCGCTACGCGCGGCTCATCGTCGGCGAGATGGGCAAGCCACTCGTCGAGGCCGAAGCCGAGATCGAGAAGTGCGCCGTCACGTGTGAGCACTACGCCAGACACGCGGCCGGCTATCTCGCCGACCGGAGTGTGACGGCCGGGGCGAGCGTCGGCTACGACCCGCTGGGGGTGGTCCTGGCCGTGATGCCGTGGAACTACCCGTTCTGGCAGTTCTTCCGGTTCGCCGCCCCGGCGTTCGCCGCGGGCAACGGCGCGTTGCTCAAGCACGCCAACAACGTCCCGCAGTGCGCGCTCGCGGTGGAGGAGGTCGTGCGGGACGCCGGATTCCCGGCAAACCTGTTCCGCACGCTGCTGGTCGGCGTCGAGCAGATCGCGCCGCTGATCGCCGACGACCGGATCGCCGCGGTCACGCTCACCGGCTCGACCGAAGTCGGCGCGATCGTCGCGGCGCAGGCCGGGGCCGCGCTGAAGAAGCAGGTGCTGGAGCTGGGCGGCTCCGACCCGTTCCTGGTGCTCGCCGACGCCGACGTCGAGGCGGCGGCGCGGGCCGCGGTGCCGGCGCGCTTCCTCAACGGGGGTCAGAGCTGCGTCAACGCCAAGCGGTTCATCGTCGAGGACGCCGTCGCGGACGAGTTCGTCGCGGCGTTCTTGCGGCACACCGCGGAGCTGAAGGTCGGCGACCCCGCCGACCCGGCGACGGCCATCGGGCCGATGGCACGGGCGAACCTGCGCGACACGCTGCACGACCAGGTCCGCCGCAGCGTCGCGGCCGGCGCGGAAGTCCTGCTCGGCGGCGAACCCGTGGACGGTCCGGGCTTCTTCTACCCGCCGACCATCCTCGACCACGTGCGACCCGGGATGGCGGCCTTCGACGAGGAGACGTTCGGCCCGCTCGCCGCGATCACCCGCGTGCCCGGCACGGCCACGGCCGTGGACCTGGCCAACCGCACGGACTTCGGTCTCGGGGCGTCGGTCTGGACGTCCGATGTGGACCTGGCTCGCGAGATCGAGGCCGGCGCGGTGTTCGTCAACGCGGTGGTCGCCTCGGACCCGCGCCTGCCGTTCGGTGGCATCAAGAAGTCCGGCTACGGCCGCGAACTGGGTGCCGAAGGCATCCGCGAATTCTGCAACACCAAGACCCTTTGGATCGGAGCCCGACCATGACCGGCCACTTCCCCGCATCGGTGCTGCGCCCCGCCGAACTGGCGGCGTTCTCGCGCGGCGGCGGGGCGAGCACGATCCCGCTGGTGACGAAGGCCCGCGGCGCCGAGGTGTTCCTCAACGGCATGACGCGGTTCGAGCCGGGCGCGGGCATCCCGCTGCACACGCACAACTGCCCGGAGAGCGTCGTGATCCTGCAGGGCAACGCGATCGTCGAGATCGACGGCGAGGAGCACGAGTTGTCCACATGGGACACGACGTATGTCGATGCCGGTGTGCCGCACCGGTTCCGGAACGCGTCCGGCACCGAGCCGATGCGTATCTTGTGGACGTACGCGTCGGTGGAGGCAACCCGGACGATCGCGGCGACGGGGGTGACCGGCCGGGTGGACGCCGAGCATCAGGGTCGTTAGCCGTACCGGGGCTGCGTAACGGGGGAAAGGGGTTGTGCGACTACCTCCCATCTGCGGAGTGCGTACCACCGGGAGGTGCCATGGCCGACGCTGTGCACGAGGTGCGTGCGCTGGTGCGGGACGAGGGCCGGCTGCGGCAGGCCGTCCAGCGCGACCAGGCCCTCCGGTACGACCGCGACACCGCCGTCGAGCTGCGCGAGCGGCTGGACGACCTGCTGGAGTCGATCACGGCGCTCGCCCGGGACGATCAGCTGTGGCACGTCATGGCCGAGACCGCGGACGAGCCACTCACCGACGAGCAGTTCAGCACGTTCGCCGACCTGGCGGCCGGCGATCTCGCCCGGCTCCTCGAGGTGTTCGGCTATCACTGCCCACCGCCGCCGCCCGTCGACGAGCTGGTCGACGACACCCTCGACGCCTTGGGCGCCGCCCGGGCCGTGGAAGGGGATCGCGCGGCACTGGTGTGGGCTGCCCGGTGGCACTTGATCACGTTCGGCATGCGGGTGCGGCGGCAGATCGAACTCGCGCCGCCGGCGGCCGCCCCCAGCACCGTCCGGCGGGTGGCTCGGCACGCCGGATCCGTCGCCAGGCAGTTGCTGCCGCTCGCCCTTTCGGTGGCCGTCGGTGTCACGACGGGTGGTGCGCTGGCCGGCGCGGTGCCCGTCGCCGTGAAGACCGCCGAGAAGCTGGCGGAGCACGGCACCAAGCTGGCTTCCGAAGGCTTCATCGGGTGGCTGTCGCGCCGGCGGGCCGCCTCCGGCGAGGCGGAAGCCGAAACCCCGCCGGTGGACGCGGATCCGCTTCACGTGCACGTCGCCGCCCTCTTCACCGTGCTCGGGGCGATACGCGCCGACGTGGGCCTGCTCGGGCACGTCGTCGAGCACGGACAGGTCGGCGTGTCCGTGCTGGAAACCCACGAGCGGCACCTCGCCCGGTTCCGCCGGCACGGCAAGCGCATCGGCGAGCTCCTGCAGGACCGGCAATGGCAGAACCTGCGCCTGCGAGGCGCTCTGCACCGCCTCGACGAGGCCGTCGACGAGGCGTTCGAGGCCGCGAACTCGTTGTACCGCAACCCCCACCGGGTCGCCGAGGCGGCTGAGGAACTCGAACGTGTCGCCCGCGAACTGCACGACGCGCTCGACGCCGTGGTGGCGAACTAGGCTGAGCCTCATGGACGAGCGCGCCGCGACGGAGCTGATCGAGACCGCGCGAGCCGAGACCGCGCGGCTGGCCGCGGTACTGACCCGGCAGCGGGACGAGATCGTGGCGGCGTCGGAGTTCAGCAACGCCGACGACGAACACGACCCGGAGGGCGCCACCATCGCCTTCGAACGGGAGCAGGTCCAGGCCCTGCTGCGGCAGGCCCAGGACGAGCTCGCGGCCCTCGATGCGGCCGCCGCGCGCGTGCGCGCCGGTGTCTACGAGGTCTGCGAACGCTGCGGCGGCCCGATCGCCGACGCCCGGCTCGCCGCCCTTCCCGCGACGCGGATCTGCATCGCCTGCGCCAACCGAAGGTGACCGCTGCTGGTCTCGCCAACCCGAGCTGCTGCGCCCGGTTCCTCGCCCAAGTGGTCTCCGATCCGCTGCCGGCCGCCGACTTCCCGGAGGGCAGCGCCGCGGTGTGTTCGCACGTGCCGGGCCTGCCGCCGGCCGCGATGGGCCGGCTGGGCGACGAAGCCGCAGTCTCCCGCGGCTCCGGCCGGGGACATCCGCTCGCGTGACGCCGGCTCAGGGGGACGGCGCGTGGAAGGCCGCGCGGTAGGCCTGCGGTGACACACCCGCGATCCGGCCGAAGTGGTGGCGGAGCGTCGGGGCCGCGCCCAGGCCGGTCTCGCGGGCGACCTGGGTGATCGCCAGGTCCGTCGTCTCGAGCAGGTGCTGCGCGCGGTTGACGCGCATGCGCAGCAGCCACTGCAGCGGGGTGGTGCCGACCTGGGCGCGGAAGTGCCGGTTGAGGCTGCGGACGCTCAGGCCGGCGTGGGCGGCGATGTCGGCGAGGGTCAGCGGGCGGTACAGGTTGGCCTCCAGCCAGGCGAGGGTGTCCTGCAGCGGGGTGGCGCGGCGGTCGGCGGGGTCGGTGTGCACGATGAACTGCGCCTGCCCGCCGTCGCGCTGCAGCGGCATCACGACCCGGCGTGCGGTGTCGGCGGCCACCGCCGCGCCCAGGTCACGGCGGACGAGGTGGAGGCACAGGTCCAGCCCCGCGGCGACCCCGGCCGAGGTGAGCAGGGCGCCGTGGTCGACGAACAGGACCGACGGCCGCACGTCGATCCGGGGGTACTGGCGGGCCAGTTCGGCCGCGTGCTCCCAGTGCGTGGTGGCGGCCAGTCCGTCGAGCAGCCCGGTGGCGGCGAGGGTGAAGGCGCCGACGCACATCGAGGCGATCCGGGCGCCCCGCGCGGCCGCGGCCCGGAGCGCGGCCACCACCGCGTCCGGCGGCGGGGAGCGGAAGCCGGCTTGGGCGGGAACGAGGATGGTGTCGGCCTGCGCGAGGCTGTCCAGGTCCCAGGGCGTCCGCAGGCTCAGCGAGCCGAACGCCGGGCTGGTGGTGATCTCGCCCTCGGCGACGACTCGGATTTCGTAGGCGGGCCGGCCCGCGACCGTGTTGGCGGTGCCGAACACCTGCCCGGGAATGGTGACTTCGAAGCCGACCACCCCGTCGAGGGCGAGGACCGCCACGACCGCCATGGCCAGAATTTAGCACAGGACGGCATTGCTGCCACTTTCCGCCGAACTGGGCCACTGCGCAGGATGGCCGTACCCCTTCTGGAGGAGCCCCGCATGGATCTCGCCCTGCCCACCGGACCCCTGGCCGAAGCGAGCTTGGCCCTGGCGCGGACGACGGAGGCGGCGCCGATCGCCGACCACAGCGTCCGCAGTTTCCTGTTCGCCCGCCTGCTGGCCGTGCGCGAGGGCAGCGTCGAGGACGACGCGTACGACGAGGGCCTGTTGTTCGCGGCCTGCGTGCTGCACGACCTGGGGCTGGGGACGCAGGCGGCGGGCCGCGCCCGGTTCGAGGTGGAGGGAGCGGACCTGGCGGCGGCGGTCCTGACGGAACACGGGGTCCCGGCGGCGGACGTCGACCGGGTGTGGGAGGCGATCGCGCTGCACGCGTGCGTGGGCATCGCGGACCGCCGCGGGTTGCTGACTTACCTGACGCACCAAGGAGTGTTCCTCGACATCGGGCGCGTGACGGTGCTCGAGGCCGCGGCGGTGGCGCCGGTCCACGCGGCCTATCCGCGTCCGGCGGGGGACACGTCGGTGCGGGACGCGATCATCGCGCACGCGTCCCGGTCCGAGGGGGCGGCGCCGCCGTTCTCGATCAGTGCGGAGCTGCTCCGCCAGCGACGGGCGGGGGCCTGAGGAGAAAATCCGTTCAGGTCCGTCGAGTACCCGAAGCCTTCCTTTGTTGCTGGTCAGAGCACTTGTCCTTGACATTAAGTGAATGTCGAGTAAGTCTATGGCCACTGATGGTTCGAGGGAAGGAAACGTCGTGGCCGACGTCGTCGTCGCCGGGGTGGGCATGGTTCCGTTCGCCAAACCCCGGGAAAGTCGCAGCTATGTGGACATGGCCGAGGGTGCGGTGCGGGCCGCGCTCGAAGATGCGGGGCTCGACTACCGGGCCGTGGGCCAGGCCTACGCCGGCTATGTATACGGCGATTCAACCTCCGGGCAGGCCGCGCTCTACGGCGTCGGGCTGAGCGGGATTCCGATCGTCAACGTCAACAACAACTGCTCGACCGGCTCCTCCGCGCTGTTCCTGGCCCGCCAGGCGGTCGCCGCCGGGGTGGTCGACTGCGCGCTCGCGCTGGGCTTCGAGCAGATGACCCCCGGCGCGCTCTCCAGCGTCTACACCGACCGCGTCTCCCCGCTCGCCCGGCACGACGACGTGCAGCGGGAGCTGCGGGGCCACGACGAGAACGCGCCGCAGGCCGCCCGGCTCTTCGGTGGCGCCGGACAGGCCTATGTGGACGAGTTCGGCATCGATCCCGCCGTGTTCGCCCGGATTTCCGTCAAGGCGCGCCGGCACGCCGCGAACAACCCCTACGCCGTGTTCCGCGATCCCATCACCCTCGACGACGTCCTGAACTCGCCGGTCGTCCACGGTCCGCTCACCCGCCTGCAGTGCTGCCCGCCCACCTGTGGCGCCGCCGCGGCGATCGTCTGCACGCCGGAGTTCGCCCGCGCCCACGGCATCGACGCCGGTGTCCGGATCAAGGCCCAGTCCCTGGTCACGGACACGCCCGCCACCTTCGAAGCCGGCGACATGCGCCAGGTCGTCGGCTACGATATGACGGTCAAGGCCGCCAACGACGTGTACGAGGCCGCAGGCGTCGGGCCCGAAGACCTCCGGGTCGTCGAGCTGCACGACTGCTTCACCACCAACGAGTTCCTGACCTACGAAGCGCTCGGCCTCACGCCGGCGGGCACCGCCGAGAAGTTCGTCCTCGACGGCGACAACACCTACGGCGGCCGGGTCGTCACCAACCCCTCCGGCGGCCTGCTGTCCAAGGGGCACCCCCTCGGCGCCACCGGGCTCGCCCAGTGCGCGGAACTGGTCTGGCAGCTGCGCGGCCAGGCGCGGGGCCGCCAGGTCGACGACGTGACCGTCGCCCTGCAGCACAACCTCGGCCTCGGCGGCGCCTGCGTGGTCACCCTGTACGAAAAGGCCGCGTGAGATGCCGATCGACAAAGTCCACATCGGACGCGATACCGGCACCCGGACGCTGCTCGTCGACCGCGGCCGGCTGCGCCTGTTCGCCAAGGCGACCGGCCAGACCGATCCGGTCTACACCGACCTCGACGCCGCGAAGGCCGCCGGGCACCCGGACCTCCCGGTGCCACCGACGTTCTTCTTCGCGGTGAGCCTCGAAACGGCCGACCCGTTCACCTGGCTCACCGACCTCGGCATCGACCTGACCACGGTGCTGCACGGCGAGCAGGAGTTCCACTACCACCGCCTGGCCCACGCCGGTGCCGAGCTGACCGCGACCGCGCGGATCACCGACGTCTACGACAAGCGTGGCGGCGCACTGGAGTTCCTGGTCACGACGACGAGCATCACCGACCACAGTGGACAGCTGGTCGCCGAAGCCGTCGGCACCACCGCGATCCGCCGGCCCGCCGAGGTGAACGCATGACGACCTGGACCGCCGGCCACGAGTTCGAGCCGCTGCCGATCGAACCGATCTCCCGCACCACCCTGGCGTTGTTCGCGGGCGCTTCCGGCGATCACAACCCGATCCACCTCGACCTCGACGTCGCGAAGGCCGCGGGCCTCGACGACGTCTTCGCGCAGGGGATGCTCTCGATGGCCTACCTCGCGCGGCTGCTCACCCGCATCGCGCCGCAAGAACGGCTGCGCTCCTACGGCGTCCGGTTCGTCGCCATCACACCCGTCGCGGCCCGCCCGGTCTGCCACGCCCGGGTCGTGTCGGTCGACGACGCCGGCGGCGAACGCCGGGCCACCCTCGACCTCGCCGTCGACCTCGACGACGGCACCACCACGCTGCGCGGCCACGCCGTCGTGGCGATCGACTGAACAGGACCCGGAACAGTGGGAAAGCTCGACGGCAAGACCGCCATCGTCACCGGCGCGGGCCGCGGCATCGGCCAGGCCATCGCCCTGAAGCTCGCGGCCGAAGGCGCCAACGTCGTGGTCAACGACCTCGACAGCGCGCCGGCGGCCGAGGTCGTCACCGAGATCACGAACCAGGGCGGCAACGCGGTCGCCTGCCCCGGCAGCGTCACCGCGCCCGACTTCGCCGAGCGCTTCGTGCGCACCGCCACCGACACCTTCGGCGGCCTCGACATCGTCATCAACAACGCCGGCTACACCTGGGACTCGGTCATCCAGAAGATGACCGACGACCAGTGGGACGCGATCCACGACGTCCACGTCAAGGCGCCCTTCCGGATCCTGCGCGCGGCGCAGCCGGTGATCAGCCGGGCCGCGAAGGCCGAAGCGGCCGCCGGGCTTCCGGTGCACCGCAAGGTCGTCAACATCTCCTCGGTCGCCGGGCTGGCCGGCAACCCGGGCCAGGTCAACTACTCCTCGGCGAAGTCGGCGATCATCGGCCTGACCAAGACCCTGGCCAAGGAGTGGGGCCGCTACCGGGTCAACGTCAACGCGGTCGCGTTCGGCTTCATCGAAACCCGGCTCACCGCGGCCCCGGCCGACGGCAGCTCGACCATCGACATCGAGGGCCAGGAGATCAAGGTCGGCGTCAGCCCGCAGATCCTCGAGGCGGCGAAGTCCCTGATCCCGCTGGGCCGCCCCGGCACGCCCGAAGAGGCGGCCGGCTCGGTCGTCATGCTGACCTACCCCGAAGCCGACTACGTCAGCGGGCAGGTCGTCGTCACCGGCGGGGGCTGGGAGTCGTGAGCTGGCGCGACGAAGAAGTCACCGCGGTCGCCACCAAGTTCGTCGAGAGCGAGCTGGTGGCGCGCCGCGAGGAGTTCGAGCGGCAGCACCAGGTCGACCGCGACGTCTGGCGCCGGGCGGGCGAGCTGGGGCTGCTGTGCTGCTCGATCCCCGAGCAGTACGGCGGTGGCGGCGGGACGTTCGCCCACGACCTGGCCGTGTTCGAGGCACAGGCACGGCTCGGCGAGACCGGCTGGGGCAACGGTGTCCACAGTGGCATCGTCGCGCACTACATCCTCGCCTACGGCACCGAAGAACAGAAGCGGCGCTGGCTGCCGGGGATGGCGTCCGGTGACCTGGTCGGCGCGATCGCGATGACCGAACCCGGCGCCGGTTCGGACCTGAAGAACATCCGCACGCGCGCGGTGCTCGACGGCGACGAGTACGTGATCGACGGCGCGAAGACGTTCATCTCCAACGGGCAGCAGGCGGACCTGGTCGTCGTGGTCGCCAAGACCGATCCGGCCGCGGGCGCCAAGGGCATCTCGCTGATCGTGGTGGAGACCGCCGCCTGCCCGGGGTTCGTGCGCGGCCGCGTGCTCGAGAAGGTGGGGCTCCCGGCCGCGGACACGTCCGAACTGTCCTTCGAGGACGCTCGGGTCCCGGCCGGCAACCTGCTGGGCGGGGAGCCGGGCCGCGGCTTCGGGCAGCTGATGACACAGCTGGCCCGGGAGCGCCTGCTGCTCGGGGTGACGGCCGTGGCGAGCGCCGAGTCGGCGGTCGCGCTCACCACCGAGTACGTGCAGTCCCGCGACATGTTCGGCCAGTCCCTGTGGGACTTCCAGAACACGAAGTTCGTGCTGGCCGAGGCGGCCACGACGGCGCGGGTCGCGCGGGTGTTCGTCGACGACTGCGTGCGCCGCCACCTCGACGGCGAGCTGGACGCCACGACGGCCGCGATGCTCAAGTGGTGGTCGACCGAGCAGTACGTGACCATTGTGGACCGGTGCACGCAGTTGTTCGGCGGGTACGGCTACATGCGGGAGTACCCGATCGCGCGGATGTACGCCGACGCCCGGGTCACGAAGGTCTTCGCCGGTTCCAACGAAACCATGAAGGACCTCGTCGCCCGGTCCCTCCAAGACGGTCGCGGGTAGGCTCCTCGAGCCGGACCGGGGAGGAGTGACCAGGGGTGAGTGCCGAGCCACCGCGCCGTCGGCCGAAGGACCGCAAGCAGCAGATCGTCGGGCAGGCGCGCGAGATGTTCATCGAGCTGGGCTACCCGAACGTCACGATGACCGCGCTCGCCGAGCGGGTCGGCATCACGGCCGGGGCGCTGTACCGGCACTTCAGCACGAAGAACGACCTGCTGGACGCGGTGCTGCGGGACAGCTTCGCCGGATTCGACCGGCCTCTCACCGAAACGGCGCTCGAGGCCGCGGTCGACGAGGCGATCGACGTCGTGACGCCGCATCCCCACGTCGCCGACCTGTGGGACCGCGAAGTGCGCTACGCCGAGCCCGGGCTGCGACGCAAGTACGTGGACGTGATGCGGGCCTGGGCCGCCGAGTTCGGGCGGGTCCTGCGCGCGCACCGCGGCGACCTGGACGAGGGGACCGAAGACCTCCTCGCCTGGGCGATGCAGTCCGGGCTCGCGTGCCTGGGCACGAGCACCATCCACGCCCAGCCGGCGAACCGCCGGACGGCGGTCCGGTCCGCGCTGCTCGCCATCGCGTCGGCGCCCGTCACGCCGACGGGTTCGTCGCGGTACGCGCCGAGCGCGGGCCGGACCCCGGTGTCCCGGCGTGAACGGCTGCTGCTCGCCGCCGCGACGCAGTTCGCGACCCAGGGCTACCAGGAGACGTCGATGGCCGGCATCGGCGCGGCCGCCGACGTCACCGGCCCGAACCTGTACAGCTACTTCGCGAGCAAGGCCGAGCTGCTGCGCGCGGTGTACGAGCGCGGCACGCACTACCTGTGGATCGGCCTGGACGCGGCGTTCGCCCGGGCCGGCCAGCCGGACGAGGCCCTGCGCCTGGTGATCGCGTCCTATGTGGAGCACGCCAGGGAGTGGGGCTCGCTCGAGGTCGGCCGGTCGGGCGAGCGCGAAGTCGAGGCGGAAACCCTGGGCGCGCAACGGGAGTACGCGGCCGAGTGGATCGCGCTGGTGCAGGAGGTCGTGCCCGGGTTGGCGCCGCCGGCCGCGCGGCTGCGGGTGCAGATCGGGTTGAAGGTGATCAACGACCTGCTGCGCACCCCGCGCATCGCGAGGTTCACGTCGGCTGACGTGAACCTCGCCGCGGTGGTGCACGCGATCCTCACGGGCACTTGACGGTGTCGGTGCAGGGCTCGCCGGGCGTGGCGAACGGGAGCTGGACGTACGACCCCTGCTGGATCTCGTAGACCCCGCCCACCAGGCCGACCGTCTGGGCGACCGACGGGATCAGCGCCGGCGAGTCGTTCGTGCCGACCGTCACCCGGAGGCGGTGGCCCGCCGGGATGGTCGCCCGGACCGGGAACACCTCGACGTCGTAGGCCTGCACCGTGCCCGGCATGGCGTAGCTCGTCGACGCCGCCGTGTGCGGGTGGTAGGGCACGGTGATCGTGCCGTCGGCCGCCGTCCACGTGCGGGCGGGGTCGAGCGCACGCTGGGAGCCGAGCAGCGCGCCGCGGCTCAGAGGTGCGGACGTGCCGTCCGGGGCGACGTCCTCGACGCGCACCACCCATTCGCTGTCCAGCGTGCTGACCTTCGCGACGATGTGGGCGCTGATCGGCCCGGCGATGGTCTGCGGCCTGGTCAGCGGCGCGGTCGTGTACGTGGTGGCGGACGGCGGCGCCTGCGTGCCGCGGTCGTCGACGTTGCACGGCGACGGCCCCAGTCCCGCCTGGTCGCGCAGGTTCTGGTCGCTGCCGATGAGGAGGAACTGGGTGACCGACGGCGTGCAGAGCGGAACCCCGCTCCACGTGATCGTGCGCCCGCCGTCGAGGGGCAGCCGGGTCGGGACGGCCCCGGCGAAGGGGTACGTCGCGCTTTGCGTCCAGGCACCTGTGGTCAGGTCGACGGTGCGCAACGGGGTCCTGGTGGCCGTGACGCCGTTGTCGATGCCCTTGAGCCAGTGGTCGAACCACTGCAGCGCGACCGCGTTGACGTGCAGGCGGTCCGGCGACGTCGGCTGGCCGAGCTGGTTGTGGTACCAGCCGCCGTTCACGAGCTGGAACCGCGGGTCCGCGTGCTGCGTGGGGAGCATCGGCGCCGACACCTGCCGCGTTCTGCAGGCCCGCGTACAGGTTCGGCTCGCCGCGCTGGAAGGCGTCGCGCCAGCCGCCCAGGATCATGGTCGGGACGTCGTTGGCGACGATGTTCCCGAGCACCGTGTGCGGGCTCCGGTCCTGCCAGTACTTCCCGTCGTAGGCGGCCGGGCCGCCGAGCGCGAGGTCCGTGACCGGCAGGACGCCGAGGCCGCCGACGTGCCCGGCCAGCGCGGAGACGAGCTGGGCGACCTCGGCCGGGGTGCGGGTCTCGGTCACCGCGTTCAGCTCGCCGACGGGGACGTTCGCGAGGAACAGCGCGGCCAGCAGCGGGTTGGTCACGCCGCCGGGCGCCACCACCTCGCGGTAGATGTCGTCGGACGGCACGATCGGCACGATCGCCTTGAGCGGCGAACCCGGGCCGATGCGGCCGGCCAGCAGCAGCTGGTCGATCCCCGCGTACGACTCGCCGATCATGCCGACGGTCCCGGTGGAGTTCGGCAGTTTCGCGGCCCACTCGACGACGCGCTCGCCGTCGGCCGACTCCCGCGGCTGTTCGAACGACCACGTCCCGCCCGACAGGCCGGTGCCGCGGACGTCGACGGTGACGTGGATGTAGCCGCGCTCGACGAGGTCGGTGTCCATGCCCATCCCGGTGTCGCCGCGCGTGGGGTCCGACTCGCCCAGGTCCTTGCCGTACGGGGTGAGCGTCAGGACGACGGGGAACGGGCCGCGGGCCGGCTGCCCGGTCGCCGGATCCGTCGGCGCGTAGACGTTCGACTCCAGCACGACGCCGTCGTCCATGGTGATGCCGACATTGTGGGTGATGCCGACGCCGTAGCCCGACGCCGCCGCCGGGGGAGCGGCGGCGAGGCCCGCCGCGGTGCCGATCGAGAGCGCGAGCAGGGCGGCGGTGCGGGTGCGGCTCGGCATCCAGGACTCCTCGAGCAGAACTAGTCAACGCTGACTAATTCACGCTAGTATGCCGCGGCCCCCACCGCCAGGGTCCCGCCCGAAGTTCCACAATGGAGGAACGTGTGACTCGCCTCGACGCGGCCGCGACGGCCGCCCGCTCCGCCGGTCCGGTCCGGCTGCGCCGCCTGCTCCCGTTCCTGCTCCCGGCGGTCGCCGCGATGACCGCGGTGTTCAACGGCATCCAGCAGGTGCTCCTCCCCACCCAGGTCGAGGCGATCGACCCGGTGCACAAGGTGGGCAGCCTGGCGTTGCTGACGACGTTCGCGGCGATCGCGTCCCTGGTGGGCATCCCGCTCGGCGGCACGCTGTCGGACCGCACGCGCTCGCGCTTCGGCCGGCGCACCCCGTGGATCGTGCTGCTGTCGGCGGTCTCGGGCGTGCTGATGATCGCGATGGCGGTGAGCGTGGACCTGGTCCTGCTCGGGATCGTCTACACGGGACTGTGGCTGACGTCGAACATGTACCAGGGCGCCCTGATCGCGATCCTCCCGGACCGCGTCCCGGAAGAACGGCGGGGCTTCGCGTCGGCGATCGTCGGCCTCGGCACCCCGCTCGGGGTGCTGGCCGGGGTGAACGTCGCCGGCCACGTCGGACGCGTCTGGGGCTACGGGGTCATCGCGGCCGTGCTCGTCGTCGCGAGCCTGGCGCTCGTGCTCGGCGTGCGCGAAGGCTCGTCGCTCGGGCGTGCGGTGCCGCGCGAGCGCGTCGACCACCGCGGCTTCTTCGAGGCGTTCCGCTCACGCGACTTCACGCTCGCCTTCGTCAGCCGGTTCGCGCTCTTCCTGTCCTACTTCACGGTCAGCGGCTACCTCTACTACACGCTGACCGACTACCTCGGCAAGGAGAACGTCCCGGGTGGCGACGTCGTGGTGGCGGTCAGCGACCTGCTCACCGTCACCACTGTCGCCTGGGTGCTGGTGGCCACCTTCCTCGGCTGGCTGGCGGACAAGATCGACCGCCGCAAGCTGTTCGTGGGCATCTCGGCCATCGGCCTGGCCGGCACCATGGCCATCCCGGTCCTCAGTCCGACGTGGACCGGCATGGTCGTGTACTCGGTGTTCCTCGGGATCTTCATCGGCACCTACTTCGGCGTGGACCTCGCGGTCATGTCGCTCGTGCTGCCGCACCCCGACCGCGTCGGCCGGGACTTCGGCCTGCTGGCCGTCGCGACCGGCCTGCCGCAGATCCTCTCGGGCGTGCTCGCCGGTGGCCTGATCACCTTCTTCGGCGGGTACACCGGCTTGTACGCCTTCGGCGTGGTCGCCGCCCTCGTTTCCGGTGTCACAATCCTCTTCGTCAAGAAAGTCCGGTGAGCCGTGCCGTTCGTGACCACGCCCGCGGGCGCCCGCATCGCCTGGGACTCCTTCGGCGGCGAGCAGCTGCCGCCGGTGGTGCTCGTCCAGGGCTACAGCGCCCAGCTGCTGGGCTGGCGGCCCGGCTTCTGCGAAACGTTGGTGGCCGACGGGTTCCGCGTCATCCGGTTCGACAACCGCGACGTCGGGCAGTCGCAGCGGTACCCCGGGGGCGGGTACGACCTGGGTGACCTCGCGGACGACACCGCGGCGCTGCTCGACGGGCTCGGCCTGGACTCGGCGCACGTCGTCGGGCAGTCGATGGGCGGGATGGTCGCGCAGGAGCTCGCGCTGCGCCACCCGGGCCGGGTGCGGTCGCTGGGGCTCGTCTACACCGCGCCGTCGCTGCGGTACTTCCGGGGCCGGGACGAGATCCTGGGCCGGCTCGACGCGCCGGTCCCGGCGACGCGCGAAGAGTTCGTCGCGTACTACCCGGCCGCCGAAGCGTTCTGCCGCTCGAGCGCCTACCCCCAGGACGTCGGGTGGCTCATCGAGGTCGCCGGGCAGATCTGGGACCGGGGCTGGGATCCCGGCGGCCCGGAGCGGCAGCTGCGGGCCCTGCTCGCCACGCCCGACCACGACGACGCGCTGCGCGAACTCCGGGTGCCCACCACGATTCTGGCGGGCGACGCCGACCGGCTCGTCGACCCGGCGGCCGCCACCCGCCTGCACGAGGTCATCCCGGCCTCGACGCTGACGATCTTCCCCGGCATGGGGCACGAGCTGCCGAAGCCGCTGTGGGGCGAGATCGCCGGGCTGCTGGGTGCGAACGCCCGCCGAATGGTCAGCGAGTACTAGTCTTGCGGCATGGCCCCTTCGCAGTCCGCGCCGCTGCCCGTGCAGAAGCGGGCCTGGGACACGCGCGAGCGCATCCTGGCCGCCGCCGTCGCCTGTCTCGCCGAGGACGGCTACGCCGCGACGACGACGTCGCGCATCCAGGAGCGCGCCGGCGTCTCGCGCGGGAGCCTGCTGCACCAGTTCCCGTCGCGCGACGACCTGCTGATCGCCGCGGTGCAGCACCTCGCGCGGCAGCGCGTCGACCAGATCGACGTCCCGCGCGCGGCCGGCACGCTCGACGACGCCGTCGAGCAGATCTGGCTGACCTTCCACGGCCCGCTGTTCAAGGCCGCGCTGCAGCTGTGGGCCGCGGCGCAGCACAACCCGCAGCTCGCGGCGGCGCTGCGGCCGCGCGAACACGAGCTGGGCGGGCACATCCGCGGGCTGATCACCCGTCTGTTCGGGCCGGAGCACGTCGCGCACCCCGCGTTCGCCGACCTCGTGCCGCTGCTGGTGGCGAGCATGCGCGGCGTGGCGCTGACCTACACGTTCGAGCCGCGCGACCACCTGACCGACCCGAACCTCGCGACGTGGAAGCGGCTGGCCCACCGAATCTTGGACGCATAACTAGTACGGCTTGACTAATTTCGCCGGAGTGGGGAAGCTGCGGACATGACGAGTGTCGCTTCCGCGCGGGTCCGGACCGAACACGGTGTCGTCGAAGGCCGCGAGGTCGACGGCCTGCACCACTTCCGGAACATCCCTTACGCCGCGCCGCCGTTCGGGCCGCGCCGGTTCCGGCCACCGTCGCCGCCGGCGGGCTGGGACGGCGTCCGCGACGCCACCCGGCCCGGGCCCGCCGCGCCGCAGGTGGCGGAGGAGAACCCGCTGGGCGCGATCTACGCGGCGACCGAGACCGGTGAGGACTGCCTGACCGTCGAAGTGTGGACGCCGGACCCCGGCCGCGTCGGACTGCCCGTCATGGTGCACCTCCACGGCGGCGGCTACATCTACGGCGCCGGCTCGCTGCCCGGCTACAGCGGCAGGAACTTCGCCCGCGACGGCGTCGTGCACGTCGGCGTCAACTACCGGCTGGGCATCGACGGCTTCCTCTACCTCGGCGAAGGCCACGACAACCTCGGGCTGCGCGACCAGTCGGCGGCGCTGGCCTGGGTGCAGCGCAACATCGCCGCGTTCGGCGGGGATCCCGCGCGCGTCACGATCTTCGGCCAGTCCGGCGGGGGCGTGAGCGTCATGAACCACCTCGCGTTGCCCGCTTCCCGCGGCACGTTCGCCGGCGCGATCGCCCAGAGCGGCTGCTCGATGGCGTCGGTGGACGCCGACGAGGCGTGGCGGGTGACCCGGCAGGTCGCCCGCGACCTCGGCGTCGCGCCGACCGTGGCGGGACTGTCGTCGGTGAGCCTCGACCGCACGGCGGCCGCGTCGTTCAAGGCGTTGAAGCGCTACGCGCTGGGCCTGGTCCGCGGCGATCGGCGGGCGCTGCTGCTCAGCCCGTTCCGCGGCGTGCACGGCACGGAGTTCCTGCCGGCGAACCCGGTCCGGACGGCGGGCACCGCGCCGGGGGTCCCGCTGCTCGCCGGCACGGTGCGCAACGAGGCCGGGCCGCTGATCGAAGGCATCGCGAGCGTCGCGGGCCCGGTGGCGCCGCTGATCCGCCTGGGCCTGCGCCGCACCTTGGGCATGGACGCCGCGACGGTGCGCGCCTACCGCGAAGGCCCGCGCCGCGTCCGCGGACTGGCCGCGCTGGTCGAGGCCGGCTGGACGGACTGGGGCTTCCGCATCCCGACGATCCGCCTGCTCGAAGCGCGGCCCGAGCCGTCGTGGCTGTACGAGTTCCGCTGGCAGCGCGAAGGCATCCCGCCGGGCTCCGGCTCGTTCCACGCGATCGACCTGCCGTTCGTGCGCGACGACCTGGAAACGGTGCTGGCGCTGGGAAAGCCCGCGGTCGACGCGTTCGGCGCGGCTCCACCGGCGGAGCTGGCCCGGCGCATGCACGCGGACTTCATCCGCTTCGCGACGACTGGTGATCCCGGCTGGGCGCCGTACGACCACCGCACGCGGGCGACGATGGTGTACGACACGGAGAGCCGGGTGGTCGACGACGCCGCGGGCGCCGAGCGGGCGGCCTGGGCCGGGCGGCGGTGAGGGAGAGAGGTGTCCGGTTCGCGGGATCGGCCGGTGACCGAACGCGGCCGGTGACCTCGACTGGGCGCCGAGTGGGAGGGCGGGCGGCGGTGGGCGGGTCGGCCGGTGACCGAACCCCGGCCACCACCGGCGACTCCGGCCGAGCGCCGAGCGAGCGGCCTGGGCGACGGTGACAAGGCGCGGTGACAAGGCGGCGTTGACAACACGGGCTTAGGCTCTCGGCGACCGGACCGTGAGGGAGCGGTGAGCCAGATGCGCGAGCACCAGCCGGAGGTCCGGGCGACGGCGAGCCTGCTCGCGACCAGCGTCCTGGCGCGGCTCGACGAGCTCACCGACGCCCTGGTCGCCGTGATCCTGGCGCAGAACCCCGGCTACCACCTGGTCGACGTCGTGCCCGACGACGACCTGCGGTGCTCGTGCCGCGACAACCTCCGCCGCGTGCTGCAGCTGATCGACCAGGGGAGTGGCGAGCCGGCCGAGGAGCTCTACGACGCGGCGAGGCTGACCGGGCGGCGCCGGGCGGAGCAGCAGCTGCCGCTCGACGACGTCCTGCGCTCCTTCCGCCTCGGCGGGCGGCTGGTCTGGCAGGCGCTGACCGAACAGGCGCGGGCGGCCGGCGACGTCGACACCGAAGACATGCTCGACCTCGCGACGCTCGTCTGGGAGGTCGTCGACGCGATCTCCGCGCAGGTCGCCCTCGCCTACCACGCCGCCGAGCGGAACCTCGTCCGCGCCGACGAGCAGCGCCGCGCCGCGCTGTGGGAAGGCCTGCTGCAGGGCCGCGCGGCCGAGCCCGGCTTCGCCTACGAGGCCGCCCGGACGCTGCGGCTCCCGGCGTCCGGTCCGTACGTCGTCGCCGCGGCCGCGGGCGTCGCCGACGCCGCCGCTGTCGAGCCGCTGGCCCAGGCGCTCGAACGCGCCGGCTCGCCGTCCGCCTGGCAGCTGCGTGCCGACCTGCTCGTCGGGCTGATCTCGGTGCCCGGCCGGGACGTCGCGAAGGCCGCCGCCGTGGTCGGCGCCGCGGTCTCGGTGCCGGCCGGCGTCTCCCTCGTCGTCGACGGCCTGGCCGGGCTCGGCTCGGCCTACCAGCAGGCGGTGCTCGCGATGCGGACCGTCCCGCCGCGACGCACCGAGGTCGTCTGCCTGGCCGAGCGGCTGCCCGAGGCGCTGCTGCTCAGCTCGCCCGAGCTGACCGGGTCGCTGATGGAGGCGTGGCTGGGCGGCCTGCTCGACCTCGCCGGCGAAGAGCGCGACCTGCTCGTGGACACGCTCGCGACGTGGGTGCGCACCGGCGGTTCGGCGACCCGCTCGGCGCAGGCGTTGCACTGCCACCGCAACACCGTGCTCAACCGCGTCCACCGGCTCGAGACGCTGACCGGGCACCGCCTCACCGGCGGTGACCTGCCGCTGGAGCTGGCGCTGGTCGTGCGGGCGCTGCCGTTCCTGCCGCCACCCCGCGTGCCCTGATCGGCACCGGCTGTGCACTGTGCACAGCCGCACTAGCCCAAAAGTAGGCACGTCGCTCCTTCTTTCGGCGGGTGACGTATGTAACACTCCAGCGCGGCGGTGCCCTCCGGCCGCACTTCTCCGACACCGTCGTTCGAGAGGACCCAGCTGCTCATGCTCGACCCCGAACTCCACGCGCCCCCACCGCGCACCTCCGAGGCGCGGCCGATGGGCCGCCGCCGGTTCCTCGGCTTCGTCCTCGCCGCTCCGACCCTCGCCGTCGCCGCGCAGATCGGCGCCGCCGAGCTCGCGCCCGAGCGGGCGGACGCGGCGATCCCGTCCCTGCCGCAGCCCGAGGACATCTTCGACCTCGGCGACCTGCAGAACCTTGCCGCCGCGCCCACCTCGGGCCTGATCACGGTCGGCGTCGGCGCCGACGGGCGCGCGTCGTTCGCGGTGCCGCGCACCGAGGTCGGCCAGGGCATGACCACGGCGGTGGCGATGATGATCGCCGAGGAGCTCGACCTGCCGCTGGACCACGTCGACGTCACCCTCGCCGACGCCCGGCCCGAGCTGCTGATGAACCAGCTCACCGGCGGGTCCAACTCGATGCGCAGCATCTACGTCCCGGTGCGGACCGCCTCGGCGATCGCCCGGCAGCGGCTGCTCGCCGCGGCCGCGGCCAAGTGGGGCGTGCCGGTGTCGCAGCTGACCACGTCCGGCGGCGTCGTCCGGCACTCCAGCGGCAAGCAGGCGGGCTACGGCTCGCTTTCGAAGGCCGCCGCGTCGGCCAAGACCATCAGCGTCGCCGCCACCCTCAAGCCGCAGGGGCAGTTCCGCGTGCTGGGCACGCCGCAGAACCGGCTCGACGCGCTGGCCGCGGTGACCGGCAAGAAGACCTTCACCCTCGACATGGACGTCCCGGACGCCCTGCCGACGATGGTCGCCCGGCCGCCGACGATCAACGGCAAGCCCCGCGCGATCCTCAACGCCGCCGAGGTCAAGGCGATGCCGGGGATCACCGACGTCGCGGCGATCACCTACGGCGTGGCGGTCCGCGGCCGCACGTTCGGCCAGTGCATCGACGCGATCCGCGCGCTGAAGGTCACCTGGAGCGCGGGCACGGTCGACGGCGAGTCCGACGCGACGGTGCTCAAGAAGCTCAAGGCCGCGCAGCTGCCGATGACCGTGCCCGGGTTGCTGGACCAGTACATCGACGCCGAGTTCACCTTCGCCGCCGCCAGCAACAGCCCGCTGGAGACCGGCGCCGCGATCGCCGACGTCCGCGCGGACCGGGCGGAGATCTGGTCGTGCGTGAAGGTGCCGATCGTCGCGCAGGAGGACATCGCCGCCCGGCTGGGCCTGCCGCAGAGCGCGGTCAAGGTGCACGTCACCCAGGGCGGCGGCTCGTTCGGCCGGCACCTGTTCCACGACGCCGCCGCCGAAGCGGCCGAGGCGTCGCAGCGGATGGGCAAGCCGGTCAAGCTGATGTGGTCGCGCACCGACGACTTCCGGCAGGGCCGCATCCACCCGATGTGCGTCTCGCGCGTGCGGGCGACCTACCTGCTCGGCAACGTCATCAGCTTCGAACAGCGGCACACGAGCGTCCAGACGGAGTTCAGCCACGGGCTGGGCGAGATGATCACCGCGACGGCCGCGAAGCTCCCGATCGCCGGCAACCTCAGCTTCGCCGAGTCGATCTTCCTGCTGAGCCAGTCCTCGCCGTACAACTTCGGCGTCACCACCCAGCTGCTCAACGAGATCCCGCTGAAGTTCAACACCGGCAGCATGCGCAACATCTACTCGCCGAACGTCGTGACGGCCGAGGAGCTGGTCGTCGACCAGCTGGCGAAGAAGTTCGGCAAGGACCCGGTCGCGTTCCGCCGCGAGTTCCTCAAGGACGACCGGCTGCGCGCGGTGCTCGACAAGGCCGTGCAGGTCGGGAACTGGGGTCGCGCGCTGCCCGCCGGGGTGGCGCAGGGGATCGCGCTGCACTCGGAGTACCGCGGCGCGGTCGCCGTGCTGGTGGAGATCGACTGCCGGCCCGAGACGGTCAACCGCAAGGTCCGCGACGGCGTGACCGGCCCGCGGGTGTCGAAGGCGACCGTGGTCGTCGACCCCGGGTTCGCGATCAACCCGCGCGGGCTCGAGGCGCAGATGATCGGCGGCCTCAGCGACGGCATCGCGATGTGCCTGACTTCCAGCCTGCACATCAAGGACGGCCTGCCGCTGGAAGGCAGCTGGGACAACTACTTCTACACCCGGGAGTGGAACACCCCGCCCGAGACGCAGGTGGTGATCATGCCGAACACGTCGTCGAACCCCAGCGGCGCCGGCGAACTCGCCGTGGCGCCGTCGTTCGCGGCGGTCGCCTGCGCCTACGCCAGGGCGGTCGGCAAGATGCCGACGTCGTTCCCGATCAACCACGGCACGCTCTCGTTCGAGCCGTTGCCGCTGCAGCCGTCCACACCGCCGTCGCCCACCGACGGCCTCGACCACGCCTACTAGGAGCCCGCCGTGCCGAACCAAACGTTCAAGGTCAACGGCCGCGTGGTCACCGTCGACGCCGATGACGACCTCCGCCTGCTCTGGGTGCTGCGTGACCTGCTCGGGATCACCGGTCCCAAGTACGGCTGCGGGCTCGACGTCTGCAAGGCGTGCACGAGCCACATCAACGGCAAGGCCTTCAACCCGTGCTCGGTCCGCGTCGCCGACATCAAGGACACGGACGAGATCACCACGATCGAAGGCCTGCCCGCGACGGTGGGCAAGGACCTGCACCCGATGCAGGAAGCCTGGCTGCAGCTGGACGTCCCGCAGTGCGGCTACTGCCAGCCGGGCCAGATCATGGCCGCGGTGGCCAAGGTCCGGCAGGCGCGCGAGGCGGGCCGGGACATCACCGACGCCGACCTCGACGAGATCCGCAACATCTGCCGGTGCGGGACCTACGCGCGGATCCGCGACGCGATCAAGGAAGGCGCGAAGGAGATGTGACGCCGCGGGTGAAGGCCGTCGCCGCGACGGCCTTCACGCGCCGGGTCGGTGCCGGCGACGGCGGCGACCGGCGTCGGTGCGTTCCTCGTGCAGTTCCTTCAACGACCGCATCATCGCGTCCTCCTGCTGCATCAGCGGGTCGCGCCGCAGGTCCTGCCACACCGACAGGCACAAGCCGACCATCACGAACAGGAACGGGACCGCGATCAGGATGGTCAGGTTCTGCAGCCCGGTCAACGCCTCGTTGCCGCCGACCAGCAGCATCACCGCTGCCACCGCGCCCATCAGCACGCCCCAGAAGATCACCACGCTCTTGCGCGGGTGCACACTGCCGCGCTGGGACAGCGTGCCCATCACCACCGAGGCCGCGTCCGCGCCCGAGACGAAGAAGATCGAGACCAGCAACATCACCAGCACCGCGATCGGCACGAACCACGGCAACGTCTCCAGCAGCTCGAACGTCGCCGACTGGGCGCTGCCCGCGCCCGCGATGTCCGTGCCCGCGCGCTGCCTGCTGATCGCCGCGCCACCGAAGATCGCGAACCACACCAGGCTCACCACGCTCGGGATCGCGATCACGCCGAAGATGAACTGGCGGATCGTGCGGCCGCGGGAGATCCGGGCGATGAACATGCCCACGAACGGCGTCCACGAAATCCACCACGCCCAGTAGAACACCGTCCAGCCGGACAGCCACGTCTGCATCTGCTCGCCACCGGTCATCCCGGTGCGGCCGGACATCTCCGCGAACTCGCGGAAGTAGTCGCCGATCGCGCCGGGCACGATGTTGAGGATCAGCACCGTCGGCCCGACCACCAGCACGAACACCGCGAGCACCGCCGCCAGCACCATGTTGATGTTGGACAGCCACTGGATGCCCTTCGCCACCCCGGACACCGCCGAGGCGATGAACGCGACGGTGAGGAGCGCGATGATCCCGACCAGCAGGCCCTTGCCCGGGTCGTCGATCCAGCCGACCGCGCCCATGCCGCCGCCGACCTGCAGCGCGCCGAGACCCAGCGAGGCGGCCGAGCCGAACAGCGTGGCGAAGATCGCCATGACGTCGATCGCCTTGCCCAGCGGGCCTTCGCTGCGCCGCTGCCCGAGCAGCGGCGCGAACACCGAGCTGATCAGCTGGCTGCGGCCCTTGCGGAACGTGCTGTAGGCGATCGCGAGCCCGACCACGGCGTAGATCGCCCACGGGTGCACGGTCCAGTGGAACAACGTCGTCGCCATCGCGGTGTGCACGGCTTCGTCGGACCCGGCGGCCGCGGTGCCCGGCGGCGGGCTCGCCAGGTGCGAGACCGGCTCGTACACCCCGAAGAACATCAGCCCGATGCCCATGCCGGCGCTGAACATCATCGCGATCCACGACGACGTCCGGAACTCCGGCAGCTCCTTGTCCTGCCCCAGCGGGATCCGGCCGTACCGGCTGATGGCCAGGCACACCGCGAAGAGGACGAACCCGCTGGCGGTGAGCACGAAAGCCCAGCCGCCGTACGGGATCACGACGTCGTTCAGGACGGCGGAGGCGACGTCGGCGAGGCTCCGCGGCGCGAGCACGCCCCAGCCGATGATCGCGAGCACGAGCACCGCCGCCACCCCGAACACCACGCGGTCGGTGTCGGCGGGCCGGTCGGCCGCGACGTCGAGCGGGACGTGCTCGTCGGGCGGGTGTCCCGGACCCGTGGTGTCCGGGGAGTTGGCGAGATCCGCCACCGCTTCTTCCGCTTGCCTGCCGTCCTGCGAACTCATCGTTCAGCCCGCGCCGCTGTGAGCGCGATCTCCTTTCGCCCGAGTTGACCCTTTTGCACCACCTGCACCCTAACCAGTGCGGGCGTGGACGGCAGCATGCGTCAGGGGTCCTCGGCCGGCCGGACCAGGCCGAGGTCCGCCGAGCGCTTCTCGATCTCGTCGGCCGCCGGGTGCAGGTTGTGCGCGCGGTAGAGCTCGATGGCCTGGTGCCAGGCGTCCCGGGCCCGGTCGCACTCGTCGAGGGCGCGGTGCGCGTCGCCGATCGCCGCGAGCGTGCCCGCTTGGCGGTAGGTGTTGTCCAGGTGCCGCCAGAGGGCGAGCGCCTCCCGCGAGCGGCCGAGCGCGTCACCGTGGTGGCCGGATTCCCGGGCGATCGTGGCGAGGCTGTCGAGTGCGTCGGCTTCGCCGTAGACGTCCTCGCGTTCCCGGCACAGGGCCAGCCCCGCCTCGGCCTGCGCGCGGGCTTCCCGGTGCCGGCCGAGCCGGCTCTGGCAGGCCCCGATCATGCTGAACGCGCGGGCTTCCCACTTCGGGTCGCCGAGGGCGCGGTACAGCTCGAGCGCGCTGGTGGCGTGCCCGAGGGCCCGCTCGTCGTCCTTCTCGTTGATCCAGTGCAGCGCCAGGACGAAGTGGACGCCCGCCTGGCCGAGGGTGTCGCCGATCTCCCCGGTCAGGACCAGCGACCGGTTCAGGTGGTGCAACGCCTCGGCGGGTTTCCCGAACGGGCCGTAGACGAGCCCGAGCCGGCGGTGGGCGCGGGCCCGCACGGCGACGTCGCGCAGGCGTTCGGCCGCGGCGAGGCCGGCCAGCCACGACGTGATGTTGGCCTGCAGGTAGCCGCGGCGGTAGTGGAAGTTGTCGAGCGTCCAGGCCAGCTGCCAGACGCTGGTGTCCCAGCCGGCGTCCTCGGCGGCCTGCCGCGCCGCCAGCACGCACTCGTGGTTGACGTCGAACCAGCTCATCGCGGCCGCGTCGTCGGCCAGCGGGGCCGGGACGCAGCCGGCGGGCGGCTCGCCGACGTCGATCGGCGGGTGCTGCCGGTCGAGCAGGCGGCTGCCCCGGTGGCCGGTGTGCAGGTGGAAGCCGACCAGCCGGCGCAGGGCCGCGCGCCGGGCGGGCTCGGGCTCCTCGGCCAGCGCGGTGGTCCGGGCGTGCTGGCGGACCAGGTCGTGGAAGCGGAACCGGCCGGTGACCGGCTGCTGGAGCAGGTGGTCGTCGACGAGGCTTTCCAGCAGCCGCTCGGCTTCGGCCGCCGTCGTCCCGGCGAGAGCCGCGGCGGCGGGCACGTCGACGTCCGGGCCCGGGTTCAGGCCCAGCAGCCGGAACATGCGCTGCCGCGCGGGATCCAGCTGCCGGTAGGACAACGCGAACGCGGCGGCGACGCTGCGGTCGCCGGCGGAGAGCTCGGCCAGCGGCCGGGTCGCCTGCCGCAGCCGGCCCGCCAGGTGCCGGACTGTCCACACGGGACGGCTCCGCAGCCGCGCCGCCGCGATGCGGATGGCCAGCGGCAGATGCCCGCAGAGCTCGACGACCTCCCGGACGCCGTCGGGGTCGTCGGCGAGCCGGTCGTCGGCGACGATCCCGGTGAACAACGCGATCGCGTCGGCTTCCGGCAGCACGTCCAAGGACAGGACGCGGGCCGGCTCCAGGTCGAGCAGGCGCCGCCGGCTGGTGATCAGCAGCAGGGTGCCCGGGCTGCCCGGCAGCAGCGGCCGCACCTGCGCGGCGTCCGCGGCGTTGTCCAGCACGACGAGCGCCGACCGGCCGGCGAGCTCGGCCCGCCAGAGCGCGGCCCGGGCGTCCGCGTCGTGGGGGATCTTCTCGGCCGGCACGCCCAGCGCGCGCAGCAGGGTGTCCAGCGCGGCCGCCGGGGTGACCGGCGGCTGGCCGGAGGTGTGCCCGTGCAGGTCGAGGAACAGCCGGGCGTCGGGGTAGTCCCCGGCGAGCCGGTGCGCGGCGTGGATGGCCAGGGTCGTCTTCCCGATGCCGGCCATCCCGTCGATCGCTTCGATGACGACGGCCGTGGGCGCGGTGCGCGCGACACCGGCGCGGACGGCCAGCAACCGCGCGAGTTCGGCTTCGCGGCCGGCGAAGTCGGCGATGTCACCGGGAAGGTCGTTGCGGACCGCGGTCGCGGTAGCGCGTTCCGCGACGGGGTGGGCCGGTCCGGAACCGGCGGGCAACAGCCGCGGGTCGTTGTCGAGCACCCGGCGGTGAATCTCCGTCAGGCGCGGCGAAGGGTCCAATCCGAACTCTTCGACGAGAACGGCGCGGGCGCGCGTGAACGCGTCGAGCGCGTCCGCCTGGCGGCCCGCGCGGTACAGCGCTGTCATCAGCTGGCCCCACAGCCGCTCGTGCCCGGGGTGCTGCTCGCTCAACGCGGTCAGCTCGCCGATCAGCGCTTCACCGGCGCCGCTGGCGAGATCGGCGTCGACCCGGTCCTCGATGGCGCCGAGCCGGAGTCCGTGCAGCCGCCGCGTTTCCGCCAGCAGCGCCGGGATGCCGGCGAAGTCCTCGTACGCGTCACCGCGCCACAAAGCCAAGGCGCGTGACAACTTCGCCGACGCTGTCACCGGATCTGCCGCGGTTTCCCGGGCATCGGCGACGAGCCGTTCGAACTCGCGCGAGTCGAGCACGTCGGGGGACAATCGCAGGGCGTAGCCGGTCGCGTGCGTGACGAGCAGGTCGGGGGCGCCCAGCGCGGTGGCGACGGGCGCCAGCGAGCGGCGCACGCGGGACATGTAGGTCCGCACCGTCCGGTGGGTGTCGGGCGGGGCGTCCATGCCCCACAACGCATCCGCCAAGGCACTGACGGCGGTGACCCGGCCGCCGTGGGCGACCAGGAGCGCGAGCAGGGTGCGGATGCGCGGGCCGCCCAGCTCGAGCGGCCGGTCGTGCACGCGGACCTCGAACGGGCCGAGCACGCGGAACTCCGGCCGGTGGCCCGGATCGTCCATTCCCACCTCGCACAAGTGGACGGTGCCCCGCGGCTGGATACGGGTCCGTTCGGCCCAATTCGCCGACCGGTCTGTCGACGGACTGTCGACGGATCGTCGACGAGGCTTGGCACGGTAGCCCCATGGACGTCGCCAGTGAGATCGTGGTGCGGCTCGCCGATCCGGCGGCCCGCGCTTCAGTGCTGACCGCCGAGGCGCTGCTCGCGATCGCGGCGGTGGCCTACGAGCTCGACCCGGCCGTGGTGACCGACCCGGTGACGGCGACGTTCGACCGGGTCGACCTCGCGGTGCCGCTCGACTCCCGGGTGTCGGCCATGGCCCAGTTCCGCCGGACCGGGGAGCCGGTGCCGTGGGAGGTCGCCGCGTCCTGGGACACCGGGCTGGCGCCGGCCGCCGCGGCCGACGCGGTGTGGACCGGCGCCGTCGTGGTGCGGACGGCGGTCCTGACCGACACCATCGTGGCCGTCACGGCCGGACAGTCCGGTGTGGACAGTCCGGTCGCGCTCGACGCCACCCTGCGGATGAGCCCGCCGGAGCAGGACCCGCCCCCGGCGCCGGTCTCGCTGCCCGTGCTCGTGGCGTTCCTCGCCGCGGGTGCGGACACCAGTCCCCGCGACCTGTTGCGGGCGACGCCGGCGGCCCGGCTCGGGGCGGCCCGGTACGCCGTCGAGCCCGTGCCGGCCGGGGCGCCGGCCCGGCGGTTCGACCGGCTCGTCTGCTGGGCGCTGCCCGGCACGACGTTCGACGACCCGGCCTGGCCGGGAGCCCAGAGCGACACGACGCCGGAGCAGCGGCGCGCGGACCGGTTGCGGGCCGCGCGGAGCTGGCTTGCCGGCCAAGGCGTCGCCGTGATCACCACCGCGGAGCCCACATGACGACCAAGTCCCGCGTCCGACGCGCAACGCCGACGGCAGAACCACCTATGGAGATCGGTATGGCCACGCTCGTGCAACCGGCATTTCCCTTCGTCGACGTCATCATCGACACCAGCGCGCTCGTCCCGGCGGCCCAACGCTCGCCGGGCGTGGTCGCCGTCGTCGGCAACGCCGACGGCGCCGCCGCGCCCGCGTCGACGCCGCTGGTGGTCACCAGTCACGCCGACGTCATCGGCCTGTTCGGCAAGAACAACGCGGCGACGGCGCTGAGCCGCAGCCTCGACCTGGTCCTCGCCCAGGACCCGCGGCCGAGCAAGGTCTACGGCGTCCGCACGCCGGCCGCGGGCAACTACGCCGCCGCGCTCGCCGGGCTCGAGGCCGCCGACGACGTCACCTTCGTCTGCCTGGCCGGGGAGACGGCGGTGGGCGCGGCCACCAACGGCGGCACGCCCGCGACCGGGCTGCGCGCGCTGGCCGAGCACGTGGAAACCATGTCGGCGGCGGGGAACCGGCGGATGGCGGTCGCGATGATCGACCCCGCCATCGCGCGGACCGCGACCTATGTGGACACCGTGCTCGCGAGCGGCTCCTACGGCGCCTTGAAGAGCGCGACCGGCCGGATGATCCTCGTCGCCGCGCGGGGCGCGACCACCGACGAGACGGCGAGCCCGAACCCCGTCGCCGACGCGGCCGCCGCCGTGATGGGGGCGATCGCCGGGCACACGCCGGCCACCAGCGTCGTGCTCAAGCAGGTCCGCGGCTTCACCGTCCCGATCGGACAGCAGTACGTGCCCGCGGAGGTCACCGGGCTGGCCGGGCAGGGCGTCATCCCGCTGATCGACCCGGCACTCGTGCCCGGCACCGGGCTGTTCCTGGGCGACGGCGGCACGTTCTCCACCGACCCGGCCCGCAACTACGTCGACATCTGCCGGGTGCTCGACGACATCGAGTTCCGATTGCGGGCCGGGCTGATCGGCACGGTGGGCGACGCCCGGATCACCAAGGCCGGGCTCACGTCGGTGCGGGTCCGGGTGGAGGGGATCCTCGGCCCGCTGCAGCTCGGCGCGGTGATCGACGACTTCGCCGTCACCATCCCGCTGCTGGCGATCCTCGCGCTGCCGGAAAGCGCCCGCAGCGCCGCCGAGCAGGCCCAAGTGGTCACCGCCCGCCAGACCCGGCAGGTGTCCGTCCTCATCAGCGTCACGTACGGGCCCGCGGTGCACCGGCTCAACGTGACCCTCGCCCCCCAGTTCTGAGTACCGCGCACTGACCAGGAGCCACGATGTCGAGTCCCGAAACCAGCTGGAACACCCGCCTCGCCGTGCACTACACCGACGACCGGGGCGCCGACCACGAGATCTCGCCGATCCAGTCGTTCACCCCGACGTTCGCCACCACGGCCGAGCCGCTGCACAGCATCGAACGCACGCACGTAGGCGTGGTGACCCAGCCGTACTCCCTGACGTTTTCCCTGACGGTCAACGCGATCGGGCCGGCCACCGCGCAGCTGACCGCGCTGGCGCTGAACGCGACCGAGTTCAGCATCTCGGTGCAGGAGCGCTCCGGCGACGACTGGTCGTTCTCCACGATCGTGCTCAGCCGGTGCGTCATCACGAGCGCCTCGCCGACGGCCGCCACGGTGACGGGCGCGCCCCAGGCGACGTTCTCCGGTTTCTCCATGCACGTCGACGCCACCGACGCCGGTGGCGCCAAGACGTCCGGCCCGCTGCAGTCCGCGCTCTAGAGGAGAACCCCGGTGCTCGACGAACTGGCCCCCGACGACGGGAGCGGTGTCATCCTGCCGTCCGAGGGGGACGGCTCCGGGACGGGGGAGCTCGTGTTCCAGTTCCCGGTGGAGATCGAGGTGCGCCTGGTGGCGCCGCACGACCCGGACGAGCTGGTGACCACGGCGCTGGACCGGCTGACCGCGGCGTTGCAGGGGCTCACATGACCGCCGTGCGCGTGCCGGTGCGGATCCGGCTGGACCTGACCGGGGACCCGGCCGACAGCCACGTCCTCGACGTGGTGCGCCGGGCGGCGGTCGAGGCCGCGTCCCGGGTCGCCGACCGGGCCGGGCGTGCCTACGCGCTCGACGGTGCCACCTTCTCCGACCAGGCACCGGACGTCAGCGTGCGGTTCGCCGGCGACGCCGTGCCGGCGTGGGCCGCCGCCCACCTGGAAGCCACCGCGCACGCGGCGGTCCGGACCGTGACGGCGGCCCTGCGCCCGGCCCCGGCGCCCGCGTCGGCGCCGGGTCCCACGACCTTCCGGTTCCGGCGGTTCGCCACCACCTTCGAGGTGCTCGACGCGCTCGACGCCTATTACGGCGGCGCGGCACGCCCACCGCGGGTGCTCGTGGTCGTCGCGAACTCCGGTGGCGCGCCCCTGATGCTGGCGGTCGTCCTCGGCCCGGACGGGACGGCCGGTGTCGAGTGGGGGATCCTGCTCAACCGGTTCGTCCTGCCGGCCGACGGCCGGGACGCGGAGTCGGTGCCCGGCTACGCCGTGGGGCCGGCGGACTCGTTCCACCTCGTGGCCGAACCCGCGACCGACGACGCCTTCCGGGTGGAGCTGGCCGCGGCCCTGGTGCGGATCTGGCGGGCCACCGGCTCGGCCGAACCCGAGTCCCGCCTCGCCGAGCGGGCGGCGGCCCGGGCCAAGCGCTTCCGGCTCAAGGGCGCGCTCTACGAGTTCCGGTCCGGGGGAGTCCCGGTGGCGTGGTTCGCCGGGCGGGCCGGGCTCGCCGACCGCGACGGGCTGCCGCTGCTCGTGCTCACCGAGGAGGTGGCCGCCCAGCCGGGCGCCGACCGGTACGGCAAGGACTGCCCGCCGCTGCGCTACGACCCGGACGCCGCCGACGACGCCGACCCGGACCGGCCCTTCCTGCACGAGCTGGAGGTGTCCGATTGGGACGGCGAGGACTTCGGCGACCTGATCGACTCGATCGCCGCCGAGCTGGGCGTGCCGAAGCCGCGGTTCATCGGGTCGTTCGTCTTCGCCGCGCTCGACGTCATCACGCGGCGCAGCGAAAGCCTGGGCCGGCTGCCGGCCACCGAAGCCCGCCAGGAAGTGCTCGGCCACCTCGTGCGGGCCCTGGAAGCGGTCAACGTCCTGCTGTTCGCCTACACCAAGGCGGTACTGGCCCGGGACAAGGCGAAGAAGCTGCCCTGCCCGCTGGCGGGGCAGGCCGGGGACTGGGCGGGCTACCTGCACCGCGACTACTTCCCGCGGCGCCGCAAGGTGGTCGCGTCGCTGTTCGTCGCCGCCTGCCAGGACGCCCTGCTGGAGGTCCTGGAGAAGAGCGCGGCCGACATCGCCCACCGGCGGGCCACGACCGACTGGCTGCGCGGCACCCGGGTCGTCCTGACGGTCCTGCTCGCCGACCTGCCCGAGCTGACCGACATGCTCGGCAAGCTGCGCCGGGCCAAGCAGCTCAACGACAGCACGGTCCGGTTCACCCCCGAGCCGGGGCGCAACCACCAGTCGGTCGACGGCGTCGAGGTCGTCCGCACCCCGGTCTTCCCCGGCCGGGACGTGCCCGGCCGCGACCCGTTCCGCACCGGCTACCGGATCAAGGACGCCCAGGGCCGGTGGCACACGCTCGCCGAGGTCGAGGCCACGGTGAAGACCCTGCGGTCCACGGCGCAGCTCACCGATCCCTTCCTGGAGAAGCTGGCCGACGTCGGCTCGGTGGTGCGCCGGCTGCGGGTCGCGCAGCAGCTGGACGCGGTGGGCGCGGAGACCGCCGGACGGGTGGTGACCGACGCCGTCGACCGTGAGTTCTTCGCCGTGCTGGAGGAGATCGCGAAGACCAACGAGGAGAAGACGCAGGAGGCCCGCGACGACCGCATGGTCGCCTACGGCCTGGCGACCTTCGAACCGGACGCGGCCAACGACGTCCACGCCAAGCTGACCGGCGTGCACCAGCTGGCCGACAAGCGGCTGCGGGCGATGTTCACCCGGAACAACGCCGGGGCGTCGATCTTCGGTGACGAGCACATCTACGTCGAAGGGCTCGCCGCCCTGGCCGGGCACGAGATCGCGAAGGCCCGGTTCCGGGAGTTCTTCGAGCTGGCCGGGATCACCCTGCTGGCCGTGTTCTTCCCCGAGGCGGCGTTCGTCATCGGGTTGTTCCAGGCCGCGGAAGGCATCCACACCGCGCACGAGCACGCCGATCTCCAGCGGTCGCTGCTCGGCGGCGATGACATCCTTTCCCGCGCGCAGGTCGAGGCCGAGCTGGCCGGGGCGTGGGTGCAGGGTTTCCTGGCCATCGCGCCGGAGCTGCCCGCCGTGGTGCGCGACGGGATCGCCGGGGTGCGGGCGCTGGCCAAGGGCGAGCTGACCGAGGCCACCTCCGCGGCCCTGCGCCGCAAGCTGCTCGAGGTGTCCGGGCACCTGGCGACGATCACCGCCGAGCACTTCGCCGCGAGCTTCCTCACCCAGCTCGCCGCGGGCTACGTGCTGAACCTGGCCCTGTCCGAAGTGATCAGCGAGGTCGCCGCCGCGGTGGCGGCCGACTACCGGACCGACGGCACGATCCCGGGCGTCGAGATCACCGCGTACGCCATGCGGACGCTGGCCGCCGCGGTGACCGCGAGCTCCGGAGCGGGATCGTGACCGGCCGCGCCCGGCTCGTCATCGACCCCGCGGCCGCGGCGCGGGTGAGCGCGCAGGTGCGGCGCTTCCCGGCGCTGCGGGACGCGGTCGAGAACATCTCCAAGGCGGCCGGGATCCCCGAAAAGCTGGTCGGTGAGCACCTCGACCGGTCGGTGCTGCGGGCGCTGGAGAACCTCGGCGAGCAGTACGTGACCGAGATGGGCGCGGCCGTCGAGAAGATGGGCCGGCTGCGCGAAGAAGTCGACGGCTACTACCGGAAGGCCTTCGGCCGGAAGCTGAAGACCGAAGAGCTGGCCGGCCTGAAGTCGGCGCTGGAGCGGTTGCGTGACACCAGCCTCGAGCTGGTGTCGCCGGAGGCTTGGGCCCAGCAGCGGTTGCGGAGCCACCCCGAAGGGCCCGGCAGCACGGCGCAGGCCGGGCAGGCGCCGGTGGTCCAGGTGCGGGACCCGATCGAGGGCGTCGACACCTTCGACGTCGACGCGCGCCGCCCCGCGGGGGAGCCCGTGGTGCGCCCGGCCACGCCGCGCTGGGCGACGCGACGCTCGGCCCAGCGGATCGACGCGCTGCCCGAACAGCTGCGCGTCGCCCTCCGGCGCGCCCGCTTCCTCCGGGCGTCCACTGTGGACGCCGCGCTCGAGGGCCGGCCCGGGGCGACGATCCGGATGCTGGAGGAGCTGCGCGACGTCCTGCGGCCGCAGGAGCTGGCCCAGGTCACGGAGGCGGTCGGGATGGTCCGCACGCCGGACGCGCAGTACGCGCTCGGCGGCGGCCTGCGGGGCACCCGCCCGCCGGATCCCCACGTGCAGGCGATGTACCACGTGCTGCCGCTCGCCGAGCGGACGGTGCTCGACCGGGTGGCGGCCGTCGATCCCGAGTTCGTGCGGGCCATGGCGCTCGGCGAGGACCGGCCCGGTCAGGCCCAGGGCACGCGGGTGCCGTGGCGCGAGCGGGAGATGGACGCCTTCACCGCCGAACACGGTCTCGGCGCGGGGGAGCGAGCCGACCTCGAACGCGCGCTCATCGCGCTGAACCGGGCCCGGGAGACGGAACGCCGCGCGGTCGAAGCCGGCGTCGGCGAGTCGGCCGAAGCCCGCTCGCGCGCCAAGCAGCTCGACCGGCAGGTCGCGACGCTCGGCCTGCCCCCGACCGGGCGGATCGCCGAAGCACTGCGGGGTTCCGCGCTGCTGCGCGACTTCGGCACCCGCAACCCCGATCACCTGCTCGAGCTCGCCGGTGCGTGGCTGGAGAAGGCGGACCGCGACACCCGCGCGGGCGAGCCGCTGGTCCCGCTGGAGGTCTACGTCCGCGACGTGATCATGAGCAAGCACGTCCGCGGCATGGGTGGCGAGTTCGGCGCGGTCTTCCAGCTGGGCAAGGACGTCCTGGTGCTCAAGGCCCCGGACATCGGGGTCACCGTGGGCGGCACGGACTTCATCGTGCTGGTGACGCGCGAAGGCACGGCCAAGGGGGAAATCTGGCTCTGCGACAACAAGACGCTGTCGCAGGCGGGGCTCGGCGAGGTGAGCAGCCTCGTGGAAAAGGGCGGGAAGAACCTGGGCAAGGACGTCGCCGCGCTGGCGAAGCGCGTCGAGGACCTGCCCCACCCCCTGACGAAGCTGGACACCTTGGCGCTGGAGGCCGCCGACCGCCTGCGCCGGGCGAACGAAGAGGTCGGGCCGATCCTGGCGCCGTTGTCGGACAAGGAGATCGCCGCGCCCGACGTCCAGGCCAGGGTGGCCGCGATCCTCGACCGCCCGGACATCGGCGTCCGCCGGGTCATCACGAACGCCGGCGGCGAGCTGGCCTACCTGCAACAACGCCTGCTGGACATGAAGGTCGACCTGGCCGACCTGCGCTCGAGCTTCGCCGAGATCGTGGCGGGCCTGCGGAAGCCGGGCACCGGGGCCACCGGGAGAGGAACACGATGAGCTTCTTCGAACCGTACTTGCACACGCCCAGCGCCGTGCTGTCCGACGGCATCGTGCCGGTGCCGCTGTGGGCGGTGACCCAGCTGTCCATCGACTCGACGTACTTCGTGCCGCAGGTCGGCGGGACCCGGCGGCGGGTCGCGGTGGTCAGCCACGACGACTCGCTGTCGCTGAGCGCCGTCCTGATCGGACCGTTGCGCTTCACGTGGAAGGTCGCGCTGGAGAACCTCGCCGAGTCGAGCCGGCAGGGCACCGCGCTGTCGCGGGTCACCGGCGGCACGCAGAGCGGCCTGGTGCTGATCACCACCGCCACCATCCGGACGGACCTCGCGGTGCAGTCGCTGACCTTCGCGCAGAGCGCGCAGCGGCGCGACACGCTCGACGTCGCGATCCGCCTGCTGCACCTGCCACGCCCGGGCAGCCTCGCGAAGCTGCTCGACGTCTCGTCGATCGGCGTCGGCGCGTTGACCGACGCCCTGCCGGTCTGAGGGGAACGACCATGCCCAGGACACTGCCCGCCCTGATCAGCCGCCCGCTGCCGCCCACCGCGCCGCCGCCGGCCGACCCCGCCGAGCAAGTGCTGCAGCAGGAGCTGACCGCCGGGCTGCCCGCGCGGATCGACCTCGACGCCGCCCGCGCTCTCGTGCTGGCGGTGCCGCTCGGGGTGGCTCGCGCGGTGCTCGCCGCGGACCCGTCGACGGTGGTCTTCAGCACCGCGGATCCCGGCGACAGCACGGCTTTCCGGGACGACGGCGCCGCGTGGCCCCGGCTCACGCTGGTGGTGGCCGGGGCGATCGGGACGACGGTGCCGGTGGTGGCCGGCGTGCCCGTCCGCCTGGCCGGCTCGCCGGGGACCGCGGCGGTCGAGGTCATCGTCGACGAGCTCGTGCTCACCGCGGGCACACTGCGCAGTCCCGGCCGGTTCGCCAGCCGGCTTTCGCTGCGCTGGACGGACCTCACGCTCGGGCGCGACGACGGCCCGCCCCACCCGCTGGGCGACCCGGGCGTGCCGGTGCTGCTGTCGCAGCTGTCGGAGGAGATGTGATGGCCGGCTTCCGCGGGTTCACGTTCACCACCGGCCACGAGGTCGTCCCCGGCACCGTGCCCGCGTGGGCGCTGGTGTTCCGCGAAGGCGTCCACGACAGCGAGCTGTGCACCATCGGCAGCGACGCCTACGTCGGTTCGGTGAGCGCTTCGCTGCCGGTCGGCCTGACCGGCGGCAGCTACGAGATCGTCGTCGAGGGGATGACGGCGGAGGACTACCGCAAGATCAGCCTGCCGGCCGGCACCCCGCTCGACGCCTCACTCCACCTGTGGTGGAAGGACGCCCCGACCGGCGTGCTCGGCGGCCTCGCGAAGTTCACCGGGCTGGACAACCCGCTTTCGGCGACGACGCCGGAGCCGCCGAAGGGCAGCCTCGTCGCCGAGCTCCGGGTCGACCGGCTGTCGCGGCGCCCGGGCTCCCGGCGGATGGACGTGGTCGTGAAGGGCCGCGAGCGGGTCGTGGCGCGGCTGGCCGAGCACCACGTGGAAGGCCGCTGCTTCGGCGCGCCCAAGCCGGCGCCCGGCGGGGCGGATCCGGGGTCGAAACCCGGTGACCAGGGGAAGAACGGCCTGGAGGTGGCGGTCGGGAAGATCGCCGAGGGGATCGTGTCCGTGCGCGGCTACGAGCTGCGGGCAGCGCAACCCACACCGGACGTCCGCAACTACGCGGCCGTCCCGGCGGGCACCGCGCTCGAGGCCTTGCACGAGCTGAGCACCCAGGCGCAGGCGGCGCTCGGGCTCTACAGCCAGGAGATCGCCGTGATCCGCGACGGGATCCTGCACCTGGGCGAGTGGACCAAGAGCGGCACGATCCCGCGGCTGGACGTCGACCGGCCGATGGACGACGAGAGCGGCCTGCTCGCGCTCGAGCGCGGCGCCGACCTGCCGCGGGACGCGCGGCTCCCGCCCGGGTTGTTCGGCCCCCGGCCGCCGCGGCGCACGGTCGCGGTGACCGCACTGGGCCGCCCGGACCTCAAACCGGGGGACCGGATCTCCCCGGTGCTGCCGCCGGAGGACTTCGAAGTCACCGAGCCGCCGAGCATCGGCGCGACGCTGCTCACGACGCTGCCGAACCTGCCGGTCGGCGTCGCCGACCCCGACGCCGACGCGTCGGTGTGCCGGATCATCGAGGTGCGGCACGAGATCTCGCGGGAGAAGGGGTTCCTCACGACGATCCGCGCGGTCGTCCTCGCGAGCGAGGAAGACGACGGGTGGGATCACGTCACGCCCGGCACGGCGAAGGAGGCGAAGCGGGCGCGGCAGGCCGGCGTGCCGTTCGCCGACAGCGCGCACGGCGCGGCGAGCACCATCGGCAACGTCGTCGCGGACCTGACCGGCCGGGTGTTCGGCGCGACCCGGTCGCGGCCCGCGGTGGTCCACGACCACGCCGTGTCCCCGGACACGCCCCGCCACACCAGCGAGGTCTGGCACTCCGACGCCGCGCCGGACGGCCTCCCGGGGGCGGCGCAGCGCACGAAGATCACCGCCGACGCGCACGCGGAGCTGACCCAGGTGCCCTACGTGACGCCGTTCGCGTGGGGCAGCTACGGCCTCGTCCTGCCGCGCTACCCCGGCACCCGGGTGGTGCTGGCGAACGTCGGCGGCAGCTCGGCCGACTTCGTCGACGTCGGCGCGTTGTGGCCGCAGGACGCCGGCCCGCAGGCGCGGCCGGGGGACTACTGGCTGGCCCTGCCGGTCGAGGTCGACGAGCGGGAACACCTGCGGGACCCGGACCGGCAGACGCCGAACGACGGTCCCGCCACCCACGACCTCGTCGACGGGGACGGCACCCGCGTCATCGAGACCGCGCGGTTCGTGCTGCGGGTCACCGACCAGCTCACCCAGGTCCCGGGCCGGCCGGTTCCCGACGACGACCTCGGCGCCGGCACCGTCCTGATCGAGAGCCGGGCCGGCGACGGCGCCGCGCGGATCGTGCTGAAGGGCGACGGCAGCGTCTCGATCACCGCGAAGTCGATCACCTTCGAGGCCGAGGACACGATCAACCTCGCCGCCAAGGACGTCCGGGTGCAGCTCGACGGCGGCACGATGGACGTGAGCTGATGGCCGCGCCGGTCACGACCAAGGGCTCGTTCGGCTGCCGGCACGACGGCACCGCGTCGCCGACGGCGAGCGACCCGCGGCTCACCATCGGCGGCGAGCAGGTCGTGCTCTTCGAGAGCGTCACGGCCTTCGGCCCGTACGACAAGTGCGGTGCGCCGAACCCGCCCGGGGTCTGCGTCGCGACCGCGGTCCTCCTGCCGAACCCGGGACGGTCGAGGCTCCTGACGGTGGGGACCAGCCCCGTCCTGCTCGACTCCGTCCAAGCCACTTCCACCCCCGCGGCCGTACCGCTGAAGTCGGTCGCCGCCGGGAACTCCGTGCTCACCGCATCGTGAAGGAGCTCCGATGACCGCTTTGCCCCCGCCCCCGACGCCACCGGGCGCCGTGCCGGGCGACGACTCCGCCGCCCGCCGCCGCGCGCTGCTCGGCGTCGGCGTGCGCGCCGACCTCGTCGACCCCGCCGACACCGCGCGCGACCTCGTGCTGCGCGCCACGGGATCCGGCGTCGACCTCGACCTCGTGGACGGCGTGGACGCGCTCTGCCAGGACCTCGCGGTCGGGCTGACCACCCTGCGCGGCAGCGACCCGTTCAACCTGCGCTTCGGATTCCTGGGCCTGACACCGATGGTGGAGCAGACGTCCCCGGTGCTCGCGCGGGAAGGCCTGCGCAGCGCGGTGGTGGAGATGGTGGCCGCCGACCCGCGGGTGCGCCGGGTGGTCGACCTGTCCGCGCCGTCGCCCACCGGTGACGTCGCGTCCCGCCGGCTCGACGTCACCGTCTCGTTCGAGGCGGTCAGCGGCGATCCGGCCACTTTGGACACCGGCGGCCTCGCCTCCGGCACCCCGTTCGGGGAGGTGGCCCCGTGAGCGACGAGACCAGCATCGACCTGACCGACGTCCTGGCCGTCGACGAGACTGTCACCCGCTCCACCGGCAGCGCCGGCTTCGGCGTGACCGACGCGGGATTCCTGCCCAAGCCGTTCACCCGCCTGCTGGCCGAGAAGATCGCGCTGGCCCAGCAGCTGATCGACCCGGCGATCGACCTCTCCAGCGGCAGCGTGGTGCGCAAGCTGCTGGAGGTCACCGCCCTGGAGGACGCGCGGACGTGGGCGGCGCTGGCCGCTGAGTACGACGACAGCTTCGTCAGCACGGCCCGGGGGCAGGCGCTGTCCGACCTCGGCGAGGAGCTCGGGATCGCCCGGCCGTTCCTCACCGCGACCGGGGCCGTCACGCTGACGCTCGCGAAAGCGCTGCCGTCGAGCGTGCCGGAACTGGTGCTGCCACGCGGTTCCCGGCTGGCCACGCCGGGCGGGCACCGCGTCGCGCTCGCGGCCGCGGTGCGGTTCACCCCCGGGGTGACGTCCGCGGTCGTGCCGGTGACGAGCTTCGACCCGGGTCCCGTCGGCAACCTGGACCCGGCCGTGACCGGCACCGGCGGCACGCACCCGCAGCGGATCGACCGGTGGGAGATCGCCGACACCAAGCTGGAAGCGATGATCGACGCCGACGTCGCGGCCGGCTTCCTCGCCACCGCTTCGTCGATCGGCCAGGGACTCGTGCGCGTGCAGCACACGCAGGCGCTCACCGGCGGCAACGCGCAGTTCGACGACGACCGCTACCGGGCGCTGCTGCTGGCCGCGCCGCGGTCGCTGTGGACGGCCGACTCGATCGCCGCCACGGTCGCGCTGGTGCCCGGCGTGCGGCAGGTCGTCGTGCGCGACGGCTGGGGCGGGCTCGACCTGTCCCAGTCGATCTTCGGCCAGTTCGCGTTCTTCGAGCGGCTGTTCGCGGCCGACCGGGACATGTCGTCGCCGTTCTTCGTCACCGTGCTCGTCGCGCCCACCGAGGCCGCGGTCTGGGACGGCGCGGCCGGCCTGCGCGCGGCCGTGCAGCAGGCGATCCGCGACGTCCGGCCGGTCGGGATCTTCCCGGACGTGGTGCGGGCCGAGCAGGTGTTCTTCACCGTCGAGGCCGACATCGTGACCTCGGGCCTGGCCTTGCCGTCCGGGTCGGTCGCCGGCCGCAACCTCAGCCCCGCCGCGCTCGCGCTCAAGCAGCGGCTGGCGGCCCGGCTGCGCGGGGTCGTCGACGGGCTGACGCTGGCGGAACCGGTGCGGGCCGCCGCGTTGTCGGCGGCGATGATGGCCGAGCCCGGCGTCGTCGACGTCAGCGGGCTGCACCTGATGCGGTTCCCGTTCGCGGTCGACGACGTCGGGTCGGGCGGGGAGAGCGACACCTCGCCGGACGTGCTCGACCTGGACGAGAACCTGATCGTCGGCGCCGACCAGATCGCGGTCTTCGTCGAGTCGCCCGGCCGGCTGACGGTGCGGTGAGCCATGACGAAACCCGTGACCCCGCTCGACCCGGACCGCCTCGGCGCCGGTGTCCTGGCCGCCGCGGCGGCCGAGCTGATCGGGCCGCTGGCCCCGGCGGCCACTCCGCGACCGCTGACCCTGCGCCCGTCCTCAAGTGGCCCCACCGGGCAGGCCGAAGTGGTCGTGGACTTCCCCACCCGGCAGCCGCTGGTGCTGTGCACCGTACTGTCCGATGTGGACGCTCAGGGGCTGACGATCCTGCCCGCGCTCGAGGCCGGCAAGGATGCGCCGCAGACGCTTCCGGTGGTGACGTTCGCACCGCACACCGCGGCAGGCACCGCGTTGGTGGCCGCCGTCCCGCCCGCGGGCAAGGCGCCGTTCACCCTGCTGGCGCGGGGGATCCGCGGTGGCAAGGCCGGGGTCGGGCTCACGGCCGCGCAGCTGATCGCCGCGGTGCGGTTCGACCTGGTCGACGGCGTGCTCGGGCGGCTGCTCACCGTGCTGCTCGACGAGAAGGGCCGGATCCGGCGCACCGCACGGCAGATCCGCGCGATGCGGACCCTGGCGGTGGCGAGCGGCAACGCACTCGACCGGATCGGCGCCGACCTGTCGTGTGCGCGGTTCTCCGACGAGCTGTTCTGGGACGCCGAGGAGCAGACACCGGCCACCCGGCCACTGAGCACGGGCGAAGACGACGCGTCGTACCGGGCCCGGCTGCGGGTCCTGCGTGGCGTGCGGCTGCCCAGCGCGCCGTGGCTCGGCTCCGCGTTGGCCGAGTTCCTCGCCGACGTCGGCGTGCCGAGCACCGTGACCGTCGACGAGTCGGCCGACCCGCAGCTGATCGCGCTGCGGCTGGTCGCCCCGGGCGCACCCGGCGCCATCGGGCAGCTGCTCAACGCGATCCGGCGGGTGCACCTGATTTGGCCCGCAGGCAGCACCGAAGGCGACGACGCGCACGCGCACCGCCTGCTGCCCCCGGACGTGGTCGCGCGCGTCGACACCCAGCGGGCGGCGCTGGCCACCTGGCAGGTGCAGCCCTTCCAGCCGCTGGCGCCCACCGTGGCGGAGGCGCTGACCACCCTCGACGCCCGGTGCGGCCGGCTGGGCGCCCGGCCGTGGCCGAAAGTGCTGCGGGGACAGGACAACACGGGCGGGTCGCGGTTCGAGCTCGGGTTCGGCGCGCAGCTCGCCGCGCCGGTGGCCGCCCAGCTCGACGCCGCGGTCAGTGCGGCCACCGCGCTCAAGGACCCGAACCTGGTGCCGAAGCCGCGGTCGGCGGACCCGGCCGGGGCCTGGCTGCTGCGTGCGTGCGGCCTGCGGACGGTCGAGCCGGCCGCCGACGGCACGGTGTTCGTCAGCACCGCGCCGATGGGCCCGCTCGTGGTGGACGTCGAGCCCGACGCGTCCGGCGATGTCCCGCTGACGCTGAGCGCGCGGCTGGTGTCGCCCACCGATCCGGACCACGACGTGCCGGTGGTCGCGGTGATCGCCGCGCTCGCGGGCGCTCAGCTGACCCCGGCGGCGGATCCCGCCGCGGTGCTGGCCGCCGCGCGCTCGACCAGCACGGTTCCCGGGTTGGATGCCGCGCTGGACAGCCGGAGCGTGCCGAAGGTGACCGACGTCGCCGCGTTCGCCCGGCAGCTGGGCACGGTGTCGCCGCGCGACTACGTGCTCTTCGACCTCGGCGCCACCCGCACCGCCGCGGTGATCGCGAACTCGGCCCTGCTGAGCCCGCTCTTCACGACGGCCACCGCGGCCGGCGCGAGCAGCGTCGTCGCGCTGGCCACCGGCGCCGGGACGCTGGCGCTGGTGTTCGGCGTGACCGGGCTGCCGCTGGCGGGCGCGAACCTGGCGGGGGAGCACACGCTCATCCACCGCTGGCAGGTGCGCGGGCCCGGGGACCAGCACGCCACGCTGTCGGCGAAGCGCGGCGCGGTCGTCACGATTCCGCTCTTCAACAGCGGAATCAGCGTCGTGTCGTGCGTGCTGGGGCAGCGCTCGGGGGCGAACGACCCCTACACGTGGCGGCCCGCCCTGCCCGACGGCGCGCTGCTGACCCTGCGCCAGTACGAGCACCTGCTCAACATCGTCGAGCTGGTCACGCCCATCGGGGTGCGGGCCGACACCTTCGCCATCCGGCGGCGGCACGTCGACGTGGACGGCTCCGGCGCGTTCACCGGCCTCGACATCGCCGCCGCCCGGGCCTACCGGCACTACCGCCTCGCGCCGTCCGCGCGGGCAGGACAAGGAGAGATCTCATGAGCGACGAAGAGCTCGTCTACGGGGTGCCGGCACGCAAGATCGTCGAAGCACTGCGGGGCGCGGGGGTCGCGGAAGACGACGTGATCGCGGTGCTGGGCCGGGCCATCGCGCGGTCCTCGGGCGACCTCACGGCGACGCAGACGCCGCCGTTCGTGTTCCAGACCAGCGTTCCCCAGTTCGCGCCGCAGTGCGAGCTGGACTTCGACCCGACGTTCAGCCACCCGGACTTCGTCGACGGGGTGACCGTGGTGCAGGCGGGGGAGACGCCGACCGAGATCGGCTTCAACCGCCGGTTCCACGCCATCGAGACCGACCTCGGGGGTGTCGCCGAAGCCCTGCGCACCGTCAGCAACTGCATCAAGGAGCTGCGGCTGGAGCTGTTCGGGGTGGTCCAGGAGCTGCAGGTGAAGATCACCGCGATCGATCACCGGATCGACCCCCTCAAGGACAAGGCGGAGACCAAGGAGACGAAGGAGAAGGAGAAGGACAGCAAGGAGGGCAAGGAAAGCAAGGAGAAGGAGGGCAAGGACAACAAGGAGAGCAAGGAGAAGGACAGCAAGGAAGGCAAGGAGAAGGACCGCGGGAAGGACGGGCAGAAGGAGTTCGTCGACCTCGCCGGGACGTTCCCGCCGGGCGCGCCGCCGACGTCGGTGTCGGAAGGCGACGAGCGCACGTTCATCTCCCTGGCGGACCGCCCCGAAGTCGGCCGGGACGCACTGTCCGAAGAGGACAGCTGATGCTGCTGATCCTCGCCCACGACCACGACGAGCCCGCCCGGGCCCTGGCCGAGCGCTGGGGCGACGCGGCGCTGCTGCTCACCGTCGGCGACCTCCACCAAGCCCGCTGGAGCCTGGAGATCGACCGCGACGGCCGGGTGCGCGCGGCGCTGGCGCTCGGGACCCCGGTGCCGGTGACGGGGGTGGTGAACCGTCTCGGCGTGTTCACCGACGCGGACCTGGCCCGGGTCCACCGCGAGGACCGCGCCTACGCGGCGGCCGAGCTGACGGCGTTCGCGCTGGCCTGGCTGGACGCGTGCCCCGCCCCGGTGCTGAACCCGCCGAACCCCCGCTGCCTCAACGGCCCGGCGTGGTACCCGGAGGAGTGGGCGGCCGCGGCCGCTTCGGTGGGTTTGCGGGTGTCGCCGCCGCGACGCCGGGTCGAGCTGGGGCCGGCGCCGGTCGCGGTGGTTCCGGAGTGGCCCGACGCGAGGCCGGCGAACGTGGTGGACGGCCGCTGCCTGGGAGACGTGCACCGGGTGGTGGGGGAGAGGCTGTGCGAGCTGGCCCGCCAGGCGGGGACACCGTTGCTCACGGCCACGGTGTCCGGCGCGGGGGCGGATGCTGAGGTGCGGGAGATTTCGGCCTGGCCGGATCTGGCTGATCCCGAGGTGGCGGACGCGGTTTTGGCTGCGCTCGGCGGGTGCCCGAGGGGTGCATCCGGCTTGGCTGCTGCGGGTGGTGCTTCGGGTTTCGCCGGTGCGGCGGCTGGTGCTGTGGGTTTCGAGGGTGCGGCGACCGCCTCGGCGCCTGAGGTGGCGGGTGCGGTTCTGGGTGGGAGTTCGGCGGGCGCGCCCGCCTCGGCTGGTCCCGCGGCAGCCGAGGGTCCGCTGCCCCCCGCGGTGAGCGACCCCGGACCCGAGGCAGCCGCTGGGGGTGGTCGCCTCGGGTTCGGGGGTGCGGCAGGCTCTCCCGGCCTCCAGGTGGTGGCCGGATGACCATCCTGCTCTGGGGCCTCCTCCGGGACCAGCCGATGGCCGCGGTCCTGGCTCGGCTGCGGCAGCTCGGCGCGCCCGTCCGGTTCCTCGACCAGCGGCACGTCCTCGACACCACGGTGCGCATCGACGGCACCCACACCCGGGTCACCGTCGCGGGGGAGCCGTTCGACCTCGGCCAGGTCCGCGCGGCCTACCTGCGCCCGCACGACAGCACCCAGCTGGCCGCCCTGCGTGCGCTGCCGTCGTCGCCCGAATGGCGGCACGCCGCCGACGTGGACCAGGTGCTCAACGCCTGGTCCGACCGCACCCCCGCCTACGTCCTGAACCGGCCGGCCGCCGCCGCGGGGAACGCGTCCAAGCCCTACCAGCTGCGTGCGGTCGCCGCCGGCGGGTTCCTCGTGCCGCCGACCCTCGTCACCAACGACCCGGAGCGGGTCCGGGCGTTCGTCCGCGAACACGGCGAAGTCATCGTGAAGTCGACCAGCGGGGTCCGCAGCCGGGTGCGCCGCCTCGGGCCCGCCGACGCCGCCCGGTTCGCCGCCGTGACTGCCTGCCCGACCCAGTTCCAGCGCCGGGTGCCGGGCACCGACGTGCGCGTGCACGTCGTCGGCGCCGAAGTCTTCGCCGCCGAGGTCGACAGCGACGCCGACGACTACCGCTACGCCCGGGCACTCGGCCGCCCCGACCCCGTCCTGACGGCGTTGGACCTGCCGCCGGACGTCGCCGATCGCTGTCTCGGCCTGGCGAAGCGGCTCGGGCTGCCGGTGGCCGGCATCGACCTGCGCCGCACCCCGGACGGCGAGTGGTACTGCTTCGAAGTCAACCCGTCGCCGGGTTTCACCTACTACGAGTCGAAAACCGGCCAGCCGATCGCGGCGGCCGTCGCCGCGTTGCTGGCCGCCGCGGAGCTGTGCGAGGAGCGGGTGTCATGACCACAGTGGACACCGAGGAGATCACCTTCGGCGGCGCGCGGGTGTTCACCGCGGAGCTGTTCACCGCCGCGGAAGTCGACGTCGTCCGCGCGGTCGTGGACGACGTGCCCGCCGGGCTGTGGCACGAAGGCCGGCGCACGCCAGACGGCGGCAGCATGGGCACGATCGGCGAGCCGCTCTACCGCAACCGCGAGCGCCTCGAGCACTACGCGGCGTGCGCGCGGGCGGAAAACCGGGTGCTGTACCGGCATTTCCGCGTCGTCCACGAACGGGTCGCGGCCTTCTTCGAGCAGCGGTACGGACTGCCGGTGGTGTACGCCGAAGAGCTCGCCGTCCCCGGCTTCCACGTGTTCGGCTTCGAAGGCCCCGGCGAGTACCTGGGCGGCTGCTGGCACGTCGACGTCCTCGAGACGCAGGCGCCCTGCCTGGTGGCGCGCGACGCCGACATCACCGCGGTGGTCAACTTCACCGTGCCGTTCGAGCTGCCGGACGGCGGCAGCGGCATGGACCTGGAGGCCGACGGTCCGGCCGCCACCGCGGCCCGCCGGGGCGGCGGTCAGGCGATCACCGTGCCCTACCGCGCCGGGCGGATGCTCTTCACGGAATCCGAGGTGTGGCACCGGATCTCCGGCTCCCGGTGCCTTTCGCCCGGCCAGCGCCGCGTGACCCACCAGGGCCACGGCGTCCGGCTCGACGACCGGTGGATCTTGTTCTGGTGACCGGGAAAGGAGTTCGCTGATGGCGAGGGGAACCGACGTCCATCCGTTCTACCAGCGCGGCCTGCGCTGGGACCAGGTGAGCGATCTCGCGTTCGCGTGGGTCAAGGTGTCCGACGGTGGCGCGCCCTACACCCGCGCGGAAGCCGGCGTGGTCCACCGGCCGGACACGCACGTGGCCGGCGCGAAGTCGCGCGGGATCCCGGTCGGCGGCTACCACTACGCGCAACTGCGCCCCGGCCCGCAGGCGCAGGCCGACGTCCTGCTCGCCGAGGTCCGGCGGCTCGGCGCGACCGGCGTCTGCCCGCTGCTCGACCTGGAGGCGCCGTTCCGGCCGGACGGCGCGGCGGAGGCGTTCGGCACCGCGTTCTGCCGGCACGTGGCCGACGCGGGCTTCCGCCCGGCGGTTTACCTGAGTTCGTCCTTCGCCGCCGCGCTGCGACCGGACCGGTGGGACGTGCCGGACCTGGTGATCGTGATCGCCCGCTTCGGCGCGCGCCCGGAGGCGCCGGGGGCCGGGCGCTACCCCGGCCGCTACGACGTCCACCAGTACACCAGCGGCGGCACCCTGCCGGGGTCGGCCGGCGCGGTCGACTTCGACGAGTCCTACACCGGCAACCACCTCGACCCGGAGGAAGACATGCCTTTCAGCAGCGACGACTTCGTCAACCTCATGTGGGGGAACGTCTTCGACGTGACCGGCAACCGCAACTACGCCCAGTTCCTCAAGGACATGGACGCCAAGATCACCGCGCTCGGCTCGTCGCTGGACGCGGTCACGAAGCTCATCACCGACAGCGCGGCGCACCCGGTCGACGCGCGGCAGCTCGCCGACGCGCTCGAGGGCAAGCTGGTGGCCGACCTGGTGCCCGCCGTCACCGGGGCGGTGGCCGAAGCCGCGGGCGCCGAGACGGCGGACGAGGTCCGCAAGATGCTGGTCGAGCGCCTGGGGGTTTAGGCGTCCACGCGGGGTGAACGCGGCGGGCGCGTCCGTCAGCGGAAGCACCGCTCCGACCGGCACTCGGAGCCGGCCTTCGCCGACGGGCTCGAGGGCAAGCTGGTGGCCGACCTGGTGCCCGCCGTCACCGGGGCGGTGGCCGAAGCCGCGGGCGCCGAGACGGCGGACGAGGTCCGCAAGATGCTGGTCGAGCGCCTGGGGGTTTAGCCGTCCTCACGGACGCGGATGATCGTCTTACCCGCGCCACGCCGGATGAACGCCGCGGGCGCCTCCGCCAGCGGAAGCACCGCCCCGACCGGCACCCGGAGCCGGCCTTCGCGGACGCGCTGGGCCAGGTCCGCCAGCCGGGCGCGGTCCGGCTCCACCACGAAGAACACCGTGCGGCCCGCCGTCGCGCGGATCCGGGGTGGCTCCGCGATCGTGACCAGCGTGCCGCCCTCGCGCACCAGTGCCGCCGAGCGGTCGAGGACTTCGCCGCCGAGGACGTCGAGGACCACGTCCGCCTCGCCCAGGTCCGCCAGGCGGTCCGCCGTCGGCTCGAAGAACGCCGACGCGCCCAGCCCGAGCACCGTGTCGCGGGCGCTCGCCCGGCCGGTGCCGATCACGTACGCACCCGCCTCGCGGGCCAGCTGCACCGCGATCGAGCCGACCGCGCCCGCGGCGCCGTGGACCACCACGGTCTGCCCGGCGGTGAGCCGGCCGTGGTCGAACAACGCCTGCCACGCGGTCAGCCCGGAGATCGGCAGCGCGGCCGCCGTCGTGTGGTCGATGTCGGCGGGCAGCGGCGCCAGGTTGCGGGCTTCGACGGCCGTGTACTCGGCGAGCGAGCCGTCGCGGGCCCAGTCGGCGAGGCCGAACACGCGCTGGCCGACGCTCAGCCCGGTGGTCCCGTAGCCGAGCTCCGCGACGACGCCGGACAGCTCGTGCCCGGGCACGCTCGGGGTGCGATCGTGGCCGGCGCGGTCGGTCCAGGTGGCCGGCCAGTCGAGCTCGCCGGGGGTGAACCCGGCGGCGTGCACCCGCACGACGACGTCGTTCTCGGCGGCGTGCGGGTGGGGCAGTTCGGCCGGGGTGAGCCCGGCGGGACCGGCGGCCCGGTCCCGGACGGTGATGGCTTGCACGGTGGTCCTCCTGAAGGTCAGTCCTGATCGAGCGGGTTGCGGCGCATCCGGGTGTCGAGGTCGTTGCGGATCGCGGCGCCCGCGGTGCTTTCGGGCTTGCGGGCCGCCTGGTCGTGGAAGCACCGCAGGAACTCGTCGACGAGGGTCAGCCGCGGGTAGCGGGCCAGCACCTCGCCGCGCAGGCCGGCGGGCACGTCGGTGACATCCCGTCCGGCGATGTCCAGCGCGGCGGCTCGCGACAGCAGGAACCCCTCCGGGTCCTCGGCCGGATCCACCTCGGCGAGCATGTGCCGGACGATCACCTCGGCCAGCCGCGTCCGCCGCGCGGCCGGCCAGCCGGCGCCGGCGGCGAACACCCACGCCACGTGCCCGCCGGCCACTTCGAACGGCCTGGTGTGGCTGTCGAACTCCGCGACCAGCCCGACGTCGTGCAGCATGGCCGCGACGAACAGCAGCTCGGCGTCGAACTCGACGTGGTGGACCGCCCCGAGCGCCACGGCCCAGGCGTACACCCGCATCGAATGGTTGAGCATGGCCGGCGACGAGTAGGTCGTCGCCACTTCCACGGCGTGCCCGGCAGCCGGGCTGTCGGGGAGGGCGATCGAGGTGAGGTCCATGAGCCGAGCATACTCGTTAAGTTACGACTAGGCCATGTAACCTAACTGCCCTGACCGGCCTGGTGGTGGCCCACGAGGGGCAGGAAGAGCTCGTCGACGATCGACCGGATGCGGGCGGGCTTCGCGGGCCGGAGGTCCATCAGCAGGTCGAGGCGGAGCAGGTCGAACGGGAGCGCGAGGACCGCCGCCGGGACGCGGTCGAGGTCGAGCTCGCCGCGGTCGTGGGCGCGCCGGTAGATCGTGCGGCCGAGGGGGAGTGGCTGCTCGCCCACGATCCGGTCGCGGACCTGGGCCGGGGTCAGGCCGGTGTCGGCCAGCAACCCCGAGAACGCGGTGGCGGCGGCGATGGCGAAGAACCCGGCGAGGGCCTCGCTCGCCGCCGTGAGCTGGGCGAGCAGGTCGGTGCGCAGGGCGCCGGTGTCCGGCTGGGTCACCGGGTTCATGTCGCGGTGACGCTCGATCGCGGCGAGCACGAGTTCGTCCTTGTTGGCCCAGCGCCGGTAGAGCACGGCCTCGCTGGTGCGGGCGCGCACCGCGACCGACTCCATCGTCAGGCGGGCGTACCCGGTCTCGGCCAGCTGCTCCCACGCGGCGGCGAGCAGCGCGGACTCCAGTTCCTTGCCGTGCCGCCGCCGGCGTTCGGGTGTTCCGGTGACCATCTCGGCACGATAGAAAGCCTTTCCTTTCTCGGCAACCCCGGCTATCGTCGATAGAAAGGAATTACTTTCTTGGAGGACCGATGGAGCCGCAGGTGCTGATCGTCGGCGCCGGACCGACCGGGCTGACCCTGGCCTGCGGGCTCGCCCGCGCCGGCGTGTCGTTCCGCCTGCTCGAGAGCGCTGCCGGCCCGCAGCGCGGGTCACGCGGCAAGGGGGTCCAGCCACGCACCCTCGAGGTGTTCGACGACCTCGGCGTCGTCGACCGCGTGCTCGCCCACGGCCGCCTCGCCATGCCGATCCGGTCGACCGGGCCCGACGGCCAGGTGACGCTCGGGGGCGGCGGGACCGCGGGCGACCGGCCGGACATCCCGTACCCGGCGAGCCTGATCACGCCCGAATGGCGGGTCGAGGAAGCGCTGCGGCTGCGGCTGGCGGAGCTCGGCGGCGCGGTCGAGTTCGGCGCCACGCTCGCCGGGTTCGAGCAGTCGGCCGAGGGCGTGACGGCGGTCGTCGTCAAGAACGGCGAACCCGAGACGGTCACCGCGCGTCGGCTGGTCGGCTGCGACGGCGGGCACAGCACGGTCCGCAAGCAGGCGGGCATCGCGTTCGAAGGGGAGACGCGCGAGGCGGTCCGGATGATCGTCGCGGACGTCGAGGTCGACGGCCTCGACCGCGAGGCCTGGCACATGTGGCGGCACGCCGAAGGCCTCGTCAACCTGTGCCCGCTGCCCTCCACCGGCCTCTTCCAGTACCAGGCCGGCCTCGCACCCGGCCAGGACGCCGGGCTCGGCCTCGCGAACCTGCAGGCCATCCTCGACCGGCGAAGCGGCCGGACCGACATCCGTCTCCACGAGCCGCAGTGGACGTCGTTGTGGCGCGCCAACGTCCGCCTCGCCGAGCGCTACCGCGCGGGTCGAGTGTTCCTCGCCGGCGACGCGGCGCACATCCATTCACCGGCGGGCGGCCAGGGGATGAACACGGGCATCCAGGATGCGCACAACCTCGCCTGGAAGCTCGAGCGCGGTTCACCGGCGTTGCTCGACAGCTACGAAGCCGAGCGGCGGCCGATCGCGGCCGGCGTGCTCGCGCTGTCGGACGCGCGGCTGAAGGAGGCGATCGAGCGGCAGGGCATCCCGCTCCGGCGCGACGCGGACACGATGCAGCTCACCGTGAACTACCGGGGCTCGGCCCTGTGCCGCGACGACCGCGCCGAGACGGCGTCGCTGCGCGCCGGCGACCGCGCGCCCGACGCGACCAAGCTGGCGACGGTCGACGGCGAACGCCGGCTGTTCGACCTGACCCGGGGCGGGCGTTTCACCCTGCTGAGCTTCGGAGCGGCACAGGGACTTCCGGCCGGGCCGCGGACGATCCGGGTCGTACAGCGGCCGGCCGGCCCGGACGAGGTCGCCGACACCGGAGGGCATCTGGCCGCGGCCTACGGCGCGTCGGCGCGCACGGTCGTGCTGATCCGGCCGGACGGCTACATCGGGTCGATCTCCGACGCGGGCGACGTCGCGGCGGTGGCGGACCACCTGGCCGCGCTCGGCTGAGGCAGGCCCGCGCCGTGCCTGGCCGGAGGTCGAAGGACTGGCGAAGCATCAGGCCCGGTGGGTCAGGCCTCCCAGTCCGCGAGCACGGCGTCGGTGTCCGCGCCCGGCCGCGGAGGCGCGGTCGGATGCGCCGCCACCGTACGGGAGAAACGCGGCGCCGGCGCCGCCTGCTCGACCCCGTCGATCTCGATGATCGTCCCGCGCGCGGCCAGGTGGGGGTGAGCCGACACTTCGTCGGTCGCCAGCACCGGCGTCACGCACGCGTCCGTGCCGTCGAACACCTTCGCCCACTCGTCGCGGGTGCGTGTCTCGAAAACCTCCGTGAACCGCGCCCGCAGCTCCGGCCAGCCGGCCCGGTCCAGCTGGCCGGGCAGCTCCGCGGGGTCCAGCCCCAGACCGGCCAGCAACGCGCGGTAGAACTGCGGCTCGATCGCGCCCACCGCGACCCACCGGCCGTCTCCGCACCGGTAGGTGTCGTAGAACGGGGCGCCGCCGTCGAGGAGGTTCGCCTCGCGCTCCGCCGACCAGGTGCCCTGGCCACGCATCGTCCACAGCATCTGCAGCAGCGCGCTCGTGCCGTCGACCATGGCCGCGTCGACGACCTGGCCTTCGCCGGAGCGCTCGCGCTCCCACAGCGCCGCGAGGACGCCCATGACGAGGAACAGTGAGCCGCCCCCGAAGTCGCCGACCAGGTTCAGCGGGGGCACCGGGGGCTCGCCCGCGCGGCCGATCGCGTGCAACGCCCCGGTCAGGCCGATGTAGTTGATGTCGTGGCCGGCGCGCTCGGCCAGCGGCCCGTCCTGGCCCCAGCCGGTCATGCGGGCGTACACGAGCTTCGGGTTCACCTCAAGGCAGTCGTCCGGTCCGACGCCGAGACGTTCGGCGACACCGGGGCGGAAGCCTTCGACGAGCACGTCGGCCCGGGCGATCAGCCGGCGCACCCGCGCGCGGCCGTCCTCGGTCTTGAGGTCCGCGGCCACCGAACGGCGGCCGCGCAGCAGGTAGTCGGGCTTGCCCCCGGTCAGGTCGAGGGTGCCCTGCGGTCGTTCGACCCGCACGACGTCGGCGCCGAGGTCGGCCAGCAGCATCGCCGCGTGCGGGCCCGGGCCGATGCCCGCCAGCTCGACGACGCGCAGCCCGGTCAACGGTCCGGCCATGTCAGTTCCTTTCGGGCCGCGGTGGGCCGGGGTCGTGGTCAGGTGAACTCGGGGGCCCGCTTGGCGAGGAAGGCCGCGACGCTGCTTCGGCGGCCGGGACCGCGGTCTCACGCAGCAGCCGTTTCGTCGCGACCTGGGCGCCCAGCCCGAGCCGGTGGGCCTCCTCGGCGGTGACGACGGGGTTCAGCAGCGCGAGGGCCGGCGCCCGGTGCAGGCCGAGGGAAGCGGTCAGCGGCGAGCTGCCGCCGTCGGGGGAGAAGCCGAGCTTCGTGTGGGCCAGGGTGAACCGCGCGGACGTCCCGGCGACCAGTTCGTCCACAGTGGAGGGACCGAGCGGGTTGCCGCGGGCGCCGTCGGCCAGCCGGATCCGGGCGACGCGTCCGTCGAGGACGTAGGTGAGCGCGCTCATCGGATGGCGGCCAGGTCGCCGTCGAGTGCGGTGTGGCCGCGTTCGGCGAGGCCGGGCACGAGCTCGCCGAGGCGGTCGAACCCTTCGCCCACCGTGAGGCCTTGCCGCGCGCGGTAGTGGATGCCTTCGAAGATGGCGGCGATCTTGTAGTACGCGAAGCCCAGGTACCACGGCAGGGCGGCCAGGTCCCGGCCGCTGCGTCGCGCGTAGGCCTCGACCAGGAAGCCGGCGGACGGGAAGCCGGGCACCCGCGCGGGTGTCGTGGCGACGGGGTTGTCCGGGCCGTCCCACCAGGCGACCGCGGAGGCGAGATCGGCCAGCGGGTCGCCCAGGGTGGCCATCTCCCAGTCGAGCACGGCCACCACCTGCCCGCCGGCCGGGTCGACGACGAGGTTGTCCAGGCGGTAGTCCCCGTGCACGATCGCCGCCGCGCCGGTTTCCGGCACCCGCTGCCCGAGCCGGCCGGCCAGCGCGGTGAGCTCGGGCAGGTCGCGGCTGTGCGAGGCCGCCAGCTGCTTCGCCCACCGCCGCAGCTGGCGCTCGAGGTAGCCGTCCGGGCGACCCAGGTCGCCCAGCCCGACCGCGGCGGGATCGGTGGCGTGCAGCCGGGCCAGGACGTCGACGAGCGCGTCGGCCAGGCGGGCGGCTTCCGCGGCACCGAGGGATTCGAGCTGGTGGCGTTCGCGCAGCACCGCGCCGTCGGCGAACGTCATGACGTAGAACGGCGCGCCGAACACGTCGGCGTCCCCCTGCACGATCGGCCGGGGGACCGGCACCGCGCTCGGGTGCAGGGCGGCCAGCACCCGGAACTCGCGGCCCATGTCGTGGGCCGTCGCCAGGACGTGGCCCAGCGGTGGCCGCCGCAGCACCCACCGGCCGGACCCGTCGCCGAGCAGGTAGGTCAGGTTGGACCGGCCGCCGGCCAGCAGCTCCACCCGCAAGGGCCCGGACAGCAGCCCGGGAACGTGCTCGTGGAGGAACTCGGCCAGCGCGGGGACGGACACCCCCGGCGGCCCTGCTTCCGGTGTCATGCGCCAGACCTTCCGAAACCGAGCGATCGAACGGTAAAACTGAACAAGTTGTCGAGTACGATCCCCGAGACGTTCGGGACTGTCAAGCGCCGAGAGGACGAGCCGTGGGGGCACGGGGAACAGCGCCGGAAGAGGCCGACACCCGGCAAGCGGTGGGCGCTCGGCTGCGCGCGGCGCGCCGGCGCGCCGGGCTCACCCTGCGGCAGGTGGCCGTGGCCCTGGAAGTCAGCGCCGGGACGTGGAGCGCGGTGGAGAACGGCCGGACGAAGATCGACGACGCCCGGCTCGCCCGGGCCGCGAGCCTGCTGTCGGTCGACCCGGCGGTGCTGCGCGACCCACCGCGCGCGGCGGGCGGTGGCTGGCGCGACTTCGCGCCGCTGCGGCTCGAACCGCCGCTGGCCGGCGCGCTCGAGGCGTTCGTCGAGCTCGGCTACCACGGCGCCACCATCCGCGACATCGCCCAGCGCGCCCGGCTGTCGGTGCCCGGCGTCTACCACCACTGGCCGGCCAAGCAGGACCTGCTGGTGGCCCTGCTCGACCTGACCATGGACGACCTGCTGACCCGCGCCCGCGCGGCGCGGGCCGAAGCGGACGGCCCGGTCGAGCGGTTCACCCGCCTGGTGGAATGCCTGGCGTTGTTCCACACCCACCGGCGGGAGCTCGGGTTCATCGGCGCGAGCGAGATGCGCAGTCTCGCCGAGCCCAGCCGGATCCGCATCGCGGCCGTCCGCCAGGAGATGCAGCACATGGTCGACGACGAGGTGGTGGAGGGCTGCCGCCGCGGGGTGATGACCACGCCGCTGCCGAAGGAGGCGGCGCGGGCGGTGGTCACGATGTGCACCGCGCTGCCGCAGTGGTGGTCACCCGGCGGGCCGTCGTCGCCGGAGACCGTCGCCCGTCAGTACGTCGAGTTCGCCCTGGACGTCGTGAAGCTGGTGCGTTGACAACTCCGAGCGTCGGTCCGTACGGTCGATCCGACCAAGCGATCGGTCTTGTTCAGGAGTGTCTCGTGTCGGATTACGATCTTCCCGCCCCGTCTGCGCGTGCCGTCGACCTCCGCGACCGGATGCTGGCGTTCGTGCGGGACCGGGTGCTCCCGGCCGAGGCCGAGTACCTCGAGCACCGCCGCGCCGCGGGGCCGGCCGACCACGTCGTGCCGCCGGTCGTCGAGCGGCTGAAGGCCGAGGCGAAGGCCGAAGGGCTCTGGAACCTGTTCCTGCTGGCCGAGTCCGGGCTGACGCAGCTGGAGTACGCGCCGATCGCGGAGCTGTCGGGCTGGAGCCTCGACCTGGCGCCCGAGGCCATCAACTGCCAGGCGCCCGACACCGGGAACATGGAGCTGCTGCACCTGCTCGGCAGCGAGCAGCAGCGACGGGACTGGCTCGCGCCGCTGCTCGCCGGGGAGATCCGGTCGGCGTTCGCGATGACCGAACCGGACGTCGCCAGCAGCGACGCCACGAACATCGCCACGCGCGTGGTGCGCGACGGCGACACGTACGTGATCACCGGCCGGAAGTGGTGGACGAGCGGGGCGATGGACCCGCGGTGCGCGTTCTTCATCGTGATGGGCAAGACCGACCCCGAGGCGGCCACGCACCGGCAGCAGACCATGGTGCTCGTCCCGCGCGGCACGCCCGGGGTCACGATCGTGCGGGACCTGCCGGTGTTCGGCCACCACGACCAGCACGGCCACGCCGAGGTCCGTTTCGACGACGTCCGCGTGCCGGTCGAGAACGTGATCGGCGAAGAGGGCGGCGGGTTCGCCGCCGCACAGGCCCGGCTCGGCCCGGGCCGCATCCACCACTGCATGCGGGCTCTCGGCGCGGCGGAACGCGCGCTCGCGTTGCTGGTCGAGCGGGCCCGGGACCGGGTCGCGTTCGGCGGGCCGCTGGCCGACCAAGGTGTGGTGCGGCAGCAGATCGCCGAGTCGCGGCTGGAGATCGAGCAGGCCCGGATGCTGTGCCAGCGCGCCAGTCACGTCATCGACGTCGCGGGCAACAAGGCCGCCCGCGATCTGGTCGCGATGGCCAAGGTGGCGGTGCCGCGCGTGGCCACCCGCGTGATCGACCGCGCGATCCAGGTCCACGGCGGCGCCGGGGTCACCGACGTGACCCCGCTCGCCGCCATGTACGCCTGGCACCGCGCGATGCGGCTGTTCGACGGCCCGGACGAGGTGCACTTGCGGTCCATCGCGAAGGCCGAGCTCCGGCGGACCCCGGAGCTGCCCCCGAAGTGACGCCGGAGCCGCGGGTCACGCGGGCGTCCGGGCGTGATCCATCGCATAGATGCAAGCTTGCATCTATGCCTTAGCGTGGGCGGGTGCCGACTTCACCGACCCTGAGCGCGGCCGACCGCGCCTACACGCTGACCAAGGAGCTGGTGCTCTCCGGTGAGCTGCCGGGCGGGCACCTGTTCAGCGAAGGCGAGATCGCGGACCGGCTCGGGGTGAGCCGCACCCCGGTGCGGGAGGCGTTCCTGCGGTTGCAGGCCGAGGAGCTGCTGACGCTGGTGCCGAAGCGCGGGGCGATCGTCGCGCCGGTGCCGCCGGGTGAGGCGGAGGACGTCCTGGACGCGCGGGAAGCGGTGGAGTCGGCGGCGGTGCGCCGGCTGCTGCGCACCCCGGCCCGGGTGGCCGCGGTGGCCGACGAGCTGCGCGCCGTCCTCGAAAAGCAGCGCGAGCACGCCGAACGCGGGGACCTGCCGGCGTTCGCGGAGGCCGACGAACTGTTCCACCGCACGGTGGTGGCGGCGGGCGGCAACGCGCTGACGATCCGCTTCTACGGCGGGCTTGCCGATCGCCAGCGGCGGATGAGCGTGCACGCGCTGGGCCCGGTGCCGGAGCAGCTCCCGGTGGTGCTGCGCGAGCACGCGGAGCTGGTGGAGATCATCGAAAGCGGTGACGCGGCGCGGTTCGCGACGGCGTTGCGGGCGCACCTGGACGGGACGCACCGCCGATGACGAGGCGGCTCACCTGGCAGCCGGCCGCCGCGGCGATGTTCGTCTGTGGCTGGGGTGGCAACCAGTTCACCCCGCTGCTCGTCATGTACCGGCACGCCGGCTACCCCACCCTCACGGTCAACGTCCTGCTGGGCGCCTACGTCGTCGGGCTCGTGCCCGGCCTGCTGCTCAGCGGCGGGTGGTCCGAACGTCTCGGCCGCCGTCCGGTGCTGATCGGCGGTGTCGTCGCCTCGCTGCTCGCCAGCGTTTTCCTCGCGGCGGGCGGCGAAGGCGTCGCATGGATCGCCGCGGGGCGGCTGGTCACCGGGGTCGGGGTCGCCGTGGCGATGGCTGTCGGGACCACCTGGGTCACCGAACTCTCGGACCGCCGGGAAGCCGGCGCCCGCCGTGCCGCGCTGTGGCTCACCGCGGGCTTCGGGCTCGGCGCCGGAGTCGCCGGCGTGCTGGCCCAGTGGGGGCCCGCGCCGATGGTCCTGCCCTACCTCGTGCACGTCGTCCTGGCGGCGGCCGTCCTGCCGTTCCTGCCGCGGCTGCCCGAGACCCGCCGGGAAGCCACGCGCCCGGGGTTCGCCGGCGTCCGGCACCCGCGGTTCACGCGCGTGATCCTGCCGATGGCGCCGTGGATCTTCGGATCCGCGGGCGTCGCCTACGCGATCATGCCGCAGCTCGTCGGGGACCGGCTCGGCTCGTGGGGGCTGCTGTACTCGACGACGCTCACCGTCGCCACCCTCGGCGCCGGCGTGCTCGTGCAGCCGATCGGCAAGCGGCTCGACCGCCCGACCAGCGCTCGCGCCGTCGCGACGGCCATGGTCGTGATGTCGGCCGGGCTCGCGCTCAGCGCCGCCGCCGCGGTCGTCCGCTCACCCTCGCTGGCCCTCGTCGCCGCGGTCGCCCTCGGGGGCGCCTACGGCATCGCCGTCGTCGCCGGGCTCCTGGAACTGCAACGCCTGGCCCGGCCGGGCGAACTGGCCGCGCTGACCGGCGTCTACTACGCACTGGCCTACGTCGGCTTCCTGCTGCCGTCGATCCTGACCCTGCTCAGCGCGGTGGCCGGCTACCCGGTCCTGCTCGGCGGCCTGGTTTTCGTCGCCCTCGGCGGGACGGCGGTGATCCTGCGGCACTCCCGCGCCCACCTGCCGGCGGACGCGGGAGTGCCGGATCGTCACACGAGCGAAGCGGTGAGCCCGCCGTCCAGGACGTAGTGGCTGCCCGTGACCCAGCTCGCGCGGTCGGAGGCCAGGAACGCCGCCACCTCCGCGATGTCCTGCGGGGTGCCGAGCCGGCCCTGCTTCGCCGCGACGAGGTCGCCGAAGGGCACCTGGGTCGCCGCTTCGAAGTCGGGGACGAGCCGCTCGACCATCGCGGTGTCGGCGAAGCCCGGGCAGACCGCGTTGACCCGGATCCCGGCCGGGCGCATCTCCACCGCGGCGACGCGGGTCAGCTGGATGACCGCCGCCTTCGTCGCGCAGTAGGAGCCGAGCAGCGGGCTGCCGCCGACGCCCGCGATCGAAGCGATGTTGACGATGTTCCCCTTGGACTCCACCAGGTGCGGGGTCGCCGCCTTCATCGTGACGAACGTGCCGCGCACGTTGACCGCGAAGATCTTGTCGAAGCTCTCCGTCGACTGCTGCAGCAGCGGCGACGACACCTCGATCCCGGCGTTGTTCACCAGGACGTCGAGGCCGCCGAGGAGGTCGACCGCCTGCTGGATGGCCGCCTGGACCTGGCCTTCGTCGGTGACGTCGCAGTTGGCGACGCCCGCGGCGCCGATCTCCTCGGCCGCCTGCTTGGCCGCGTCCGCGTTCATGTCGCTGACCACGACCCGCGCGCCGCGTTCGGTGAACAGCGCGGCGATCGCCTTGCCGATCCCGGCGCCGGAGCCGGTGACGAAGACGCGCTTACCCTCGAGTTCGGACATGCTGGTCCCTTTCACATCGCTTCGATCTTGGGCAGGATCTCTTCCTTGAGACGCTTCAGGTCGTCGAGCGTCTTCGCAACCGGGACGTCCGCGAACGGCGGCCACAGGAACGGCATCGTCAGCCCGGCTTCCTGGTACCGCTTCAGCTGATCGGTGATCTGCGCTTCCGACCCGACGAGCAGGTTGGTGCCCTTGCCCCGGTTGGTCTGGTCCATGTCCTGGTCGGTGATGACGAACCAGATCATGCTGGAGATCTCGAGGTCGTCGACCGACCGCGGGGTGTCGAGGGCTTCGAGCTCCCGCTGGATCTCGGTGCGCCAGCGCTGGATGTCCTCGGGCGAGTCCTGGATGCCGATCCAGCCCGACAGGCCGTACTTCGCGATGCGGGCGGCCGAGCGCTTCGCGTCCTTGAGGCCGCTGAAGAAGATCGGCGGGTGCGGCTTCTGCACCGGCTTGGCGCCGAACCCGGCCGGCTCGAAGTCGGCGAACTCGCCGTGGTACTCGAAGACCTCGTTGGTCCAGATGCCCTGCATGATCTCCAGGGTTTCGCGCACGTGCTTGTGCCGCTTGGGAAAGATGTGCGCGGCGCTGGCGGCGGCGAACTCTTCGGGCATCCAGCCGGAGCCGACGGCGACGTTGAGCCGGCCGCCGGAGAGGTGGTCGATGGTGGCCAGCTCCGCGGCGAGCACGCCGGGGGAACGGTACGGCGTGTCGATGATGCTCATGCCGATCCGGACCTTCGAGGTCTTCGCGGCGAGCCACGGGAGCAGCGGCATGCCCTGGAGGAACTCGCCCCGCGAGCTCACCGGGAGCTGCCTGCCCATTTCGTCGAGCATCCCGAAGGGGTACTGCATCTCCCCGCGGTCCGAGGCCTCCGGGACGATGATCCGGTCGAGCGTCCAGACGGAGTCGAAGTCGAGGTCTTCGGCCAGCGCGGTGAGGTCCTCGAGTTCCTTGACGGTCACCTTGTCCCGGAAGTTCGGCAGGTAGAGCGCGAGTTTCATGGTCTTCCTTTCAGCTGGTGAGGGTGGTGCGGATCTCGGCTTTGAGGACCTTGCCGACGGTGGACCGGGGGAGTTCGGGCCAGACTTCGATCTGCTTGGGCGCCTTGACGCTGCCGATGCGGTCCTTGACGAACGTGATCAGCTCGCTTGCGTCCAGCTCGGCGCCGGGCTGGAGCTGGACGACCGCGGTGACGCGCTCGCCCCACTTGTCGTCGGGCAGGCCGATCACGGCGCAGTCGCGGATCGCGTCGTGGGCCATCACAACCTGTTCGACCTCGGCGGAGTAGACGTTGAATCCGCCGGTGATGACCATGTCCTTGGCTCGGTCGACGATGTGGAGGTAGCCCTCGTCGTCGAGGAAGCCGATGTCGCCGGTGTGGTGCCAGCCGTGCGCCGACGCCTCCGCGGTGGCCTCGGGGTTGCGGTAGTACCCGGCCATCACGAGTGAGCCGCGTACGCAGATCTCACCGCGTTCGCCTTGGTGAACAGCGTTTCCCTCGGCGTCGAGGATCGCCACGGTGACCAGCGGCGACGGCCGGCCCGCCGACGCGAGGCGTCCGGTGTGGACAGTCCCGTCGGGACGCCGGTGCTGCGCCGGCGACATCGTCGAGATCATCATCGGCGCCTCGGACTGGCCGAAGAGCTGGGCCATCGGCCCGATCCGGTCGAGGGCCTCGGCCAGGCGCGCCGTCGACATCGGGGCCGCGCCGTACCAGAAGCACCGCAGCGACGAAAGGTCCGTGGTGGGCAGGGTTTCGTGGCCGAGCACCATGTAGATGAGCGTCGGCGGCAGGAACGTGTGGGTGACGCGGTGGCGTTCGATCAGCGCTAGGAACCGGCCGACGTCCGGCTTGGCCATGATCACGACCTCGCCGCCGCGGGCCAGGACCGGGAAGCAGAGGACGCCGGCCGCGTGCGTCAGCGGGGCCAGGGCCAGGTACACCGGGCGCTCGTCGAAGGGGTAGCTCATCAGCGTGATCGCCGACATCGCTTCGAGGTTGCGGTCGGTCAGCATGACGCCCTTGGGCCGGCCGGTGGTGCCGCCGGTGCCGACCAGGGCGACGACGTCGTCGGGTTGCGGGGCGGCGGCCGAGAGGTCTTCGCGGGCGGCGTCGACCCAGTCGTCGAACCCGGGGGCGAAGCCGTCGCCGTCGCCCAGGCGGACGAGCGTGGTCAGCTTCGGCAGCTGCGGGGCGATCTTGCCCACCAGGTCCTCGAAGGCGGGCTGGAAGATCAGGGTGGTGCAGTCGAACAGGTCCAGCAGCTCGGCGTTCTCGCCCGCGGCGTTGCGCGGGTTGATCGGGCACCACACCGCGCCGGCCCGGGAGATCCCGAAGACGCAGGTGAACGCGGTCGGGTCGTTGGCCGAGAGGATGCCGACCTTGTCGCCGGGCGCGACGCCGGAGCGTCGCAGCGCGCGGGCGACCGCCTCGGCGAGCTCGACCACTTGGCCGTAGGAACGGGACACCCCGTCGAGGGTCAAGCAGGGCGCCCCGGGGTCCAGCGAGGCGCCTTTCTCCAGGTAGAAGAACAGAGACATCGTCGTCCCTCCCGACTTCGCCGGCGGCTGGTGACGACCTTGGCCGCCGTTTGGACGGATGTCAAGATTTTCTTGGACGATTGGCCAGAGAAGTGCTCGATGGTATGTTCGGCCTCGTGACCAGCGCAGCCGCCGTCCGGCGCCGGAACCGGGTCGACAAGTTCGAAGAACGCCGCCGGGAACTGGCCGACGCGGCGTTGCTCGCCTTGGCCGATCTCGGCTACGCCCGCACGAGCCTGCGCACGATCGCCGAGCACACGCAGTTCTCGCACGGGCTGCTGCACTACTACTTCGCCGACAAGGTCGAGCTGATCACCTACTGCGTCCGCCGCTACAAGGCGGCGTGCGTGGAGCGCTACGAAGGCGGGGTCGCCCAGGTGGGCACGCCCGCCGAGCTGGCGGCGGCGTGCGCGGACGGCTTGGCCGCGGCGCTCGGCGACGCCCCGCTGATGCACCGCCTCTGGTACGACCTGCGCACGCAGTCGATGTTCGAGGAGGCGTTCCGCGAGGACGTCGCCGAGATCGACGCGAGCCTGCGAGACATGATCTGGCGCAACGTCAGCGCGTACGCCGACTTGGCCTCGGCCCAGCCGAACTGCCACCCGGCCGAGGCGTACGCCCTGTTCGACGGCCTTTTCCAGCAAGCATTGCTGGGCCACCTGTCGGGCACCGAAACAGCCCTCGACGACTTCCGGCGCGCGGTGCGGGGACTCTTCCCGCGCCTGGTGGGCTGAACTCTGCCTCAGGTGTGGAGCAGCCCGGTCAGCTCCGTCAGGTCACCCAGGTCGGCGAGGCCGTAGGTCAGCTCCGTGATCCGCGCGCTGACGTCGTCGGGGAGCACCCGCGCGGCGTTCAGGCGGAACTTCGTCGCCAGCTCGTCGGCCGAGAGCGGGTTCTGCGGGCCGCCGCGGTTGGCGTCGACGCGTTCCTCCAGCTCGCGACCGTCGGTCAGCCGCACCCGCAGGACCGCCGGGAACTGGTGGGGGAAGATCTCGTCGCAGCGGGCGTCCGGGACGCAGTCCACCTTCGCCGCCAACGCGAGCCGTGCGGGGTCCGCCGCGGCTTCGTCGGTGAAGTCGTCGTGGAAGACGCCGAGCCCGCCGCCGCCCAAGAGGCCGGCGGCCACCGTGTAAGGACCGGAGAACGCCGCGTGGTAGCCGGACTGCGGCCGGATCTTGGCCTCTCGCGGCTCGCCGATCGTCCGCAGCACCGCCGTCGGCGCGCCCAGTTCCAGGTGCTCGACCTCGGCCGGGTCGACGCCGCGTTCGCGCAGCCGGCGGGCCGCGTCGATGCCCGCGTGGGTGAAGTGGTTGCAGGGATAGGGCTTGAAGAAGATCCCGGGCAGCTCCCAGCGCTCGCCGAGGCCGTCGACGATCGCGGCCACATCGGACTGGTCGCCGCAGAACGCCTGCAGCAGGCCGAACCGGCCCTCCAGCACCGTGGGCGGGCCGGTGATGCCGTGGCGTGCCATGCCCGCCGCCGTCACCGCGGCGTGGGCCGCCCAGCCGCAGTGGACGCGCTTGACCGTGCCGCCGGTGCGGTTGGCTTCCAGCAGTCCGGAGCCCATGCTGGCCGCGATGCCGAGCGCGTCGGCGATCCCCTCGGCGTCCACATCGGACAGCATCGCGGTGGCGGCCGCCGCGCCGAGCGCGCCGCAGATCGCCGTCGCGTGCAGGCCGCGTTCGAAGAACACCGAGTTGCCGAGTTCCTCGTCGTAGCCCGCCATGCCGAGCCGCACGGTGATCTCGACGCCAACGCCGATCGCGTCGAGCAGCTGGGCCCCGGTCGCGCCCCGGGACTCCGCGACGGCCAGCGCGGCCGGCACGACGGACGCCGACGGGTGCAGCACCGACGGCAGGTGCGTGTCGTCGAAGTCGAGCGAGTGCGCGAGGGTGCCGTTCACCAGGGCCGCGCTCGGCTCCGGCAGCCGGTCGCCGGTGCCGATCGCCGTCGCGCGGCCGGCCCCACCCCACTCACGCACCAGGGCACCGACGGCCGCCGCCGGCTTCTCGGCGGTGGCGGCGAGGCTGTTGCCGAGGACGTCGAGGACGCGCCGGGCGGCGTCGTCGCGCAGCTCGGGCGGCAGTCCCTTGGCCCGCACCGACGTCGCGAACGCGGCCAGCTGCTGGACGATCGTGGCACTCATGCGCTCACCGCCGCGAGCGGACGCACGGGGGAGCCGGTGCCGCCGACGATCCGCAGTGGCGCCAGCACGAACGTGAACTCGTGCACGCCTTCGGCCGCGACGGCCTCCAGGTTCAGGTGCTCGAGGATGTAGATGCCCGACTCCACCAGCAGGATCCGGTGCACCGGCAGCACGGCGTGCCCGGCCCCGGCCGGGATCTGCTCGTAGGCCGTGGTGTCCGCGCCGGTCGCGACGACTTCGCGGGCCGCCAGCCACTCCGCCGCCGACTCCGTCGCGCCCGGGACGCCGGTTTCCTTGCCCATGTACGCGGCGGCGTCGTCGAAGGTGCGCGCCCAGCCGGTGCGGATCAGCGCGACGTCCCCGCGGCCGGGCTCGGTTCCGGCCCGCTTCGCCGCCGCGTCCAGGTCGTCGGCCGTGACGCCGTACCCCGGCTCCAGCGTGTCGACGCCGTGGACGGCAGCCACATCGAGGAGCACCGCGCGGCGCAGCAGACCGGGGAGGTTCTCCGCGCCGTGCGTGCGGAACACGCCGCCCTGCTGGGCCTCGGCGGCGTCGACGTCGCCGTGCAGCTTGCCGTCGTGGCTGACGTGGGAGAGCGCGTCGATGTGGGTGCCGACGTGCCCGCCGGTCACGATGATCTCGTTGGCGGCCGAGCCGCCGTCCGGGCGGCGCATGTCGCCGTGGCGGCGGATCAGCGTCATCCGGAACCCGGGGTGGTTCGGCGAGCAGGGCATGCCGGTGAAGAACGGCTGCCCGAGCTCGATCAGCCGGACCCCGCCGGCGATCGCCGACAGCAACCGGTCCTGGTGACGTGTCATGAGTGCTGGCCTTCCTTTTCTGCCGCGAGCGCGAGCACCCAGCGGGCGCGGGCCACGATCGCGGCGTCGACGAACTGTCCGTGGTGGTCGATCCAGGCCGCCGACCCGGTGGTTTCCAGGTGGTCGAGCAGGTCGCTCGCCCAGGCGGTTTCCGCGGGATCGGGCGCGCAAACCTCGTGCACCACGGGGATCTGGGCGGGGTGGAGCACCGACCGGCCGAAGAACCCGGCCGCCCGCCCGGCTTCGGTGCTGGCGCGCAGGCCGTCGAGGTCGCGCACGGCGGTCCAGACGCTCTGCACCGGGCTCGGCAGCCCGGCCGCCCGCGCGGCCACGACCACCCGCGAGCGCGGCCAGGTCAGCGCGTCCCCACCGGCGACGCGCAGGTCCGCGGCGAGGTCGGCCTCACCGAGGGAGATCCCGGCGACGAGCGGGTGCGCGGTGGCGATCGCGAGGGCGTTTTCCACGCCCAGCGCCGATTCCAGCACCGGGTACACCGGCACGCCGAGCGTGTCGGCGACCCGGCGCACCTCGCCCGGGTCCTCACACTTCGGCACCCGGACACCGACGGCCCCGCTCAGCGCCTTGATGTCGGCCTCACCGGCGTCGGTGCCGGGCGCGTTGATCCGGACGAACGCCTTCGCGCCGTCGTCCAAAGCGGACTGCGCGTTTCGCCGCGCCACGTCCTTCGCCGCCGCGGCGACGGCGTCTTCGAGGTCGATGATCACGGCGTCCGCGTCGCCGGCCAGTGCCTTCGCGATCCGGTCCGGCCGGTCGGCCGGCACGTAGAGCCAGCTGCGCAGGACCTCGTTCACTTGATCACGCCTTTTTCGCGCAGCGAAGCCAGTTCGGGCTCGCCGAGGCCGAGGCGGCCGAGCACTTCGGCGGTGTGCGCGCCGAGCGGCGCCCCGGCCGACGTGATCCGCCCGGGTGTCTCGGACAGCCGGAACAGCACGTTTTGCATCTTCACCGGCCCCAGCTCGTCGTCGTCGACGGTCGTGATGCTGTCGAGGGCCGCGAACTGCGGGTCGGTCATGACGTCGGCGGCGGTGTAGATCGGCGCGACCGCGGCCTGGGCCTCCTCGAACGCCTTCACGACCTCGTCGCGGTCGCGGTCGGCGATCCACGAGCCGACGGCGTCGTCGAGCAGGTCGGCGTGCTGCGCGCGCTCGGCGCCGCTGGCGAACCACGGTTCGTCGATCAGCTCCGGGCGGCCGACCAGCCGCATCACGCGCTCGGCGATGGACTGGGCGCTGGTGGAGATGGCCACCCAGCTGCCGTCGCGGGTGCGGTAGGTGTTGCGCGGCGCGTTGTTCGTGGAGCGGTTGCCGGTGCGCGGCTGCAGCGTGCCGAGCTGGTCGTAGGCGATGATCTGCGGCCCGAGCAGCGTCAGGATCGGCTCGATGATGGCCAGGTCGACGACCTGGCCCCGGCCGGTCTGGTCTCGTGCGCGCAGCGCGGTCATCACGGCGTAGGCGGTGGTCAGCGCGGCGATGCCGTCGGCGAGGCCGAACGGCGGTAGCGTCGGCGGGCCGTCGGGTTCGCCGGTGATCGCGGCGAACCCGCTCATCGCTTCGGCGAGGGTGCCGAAGCCGGGGCGCTTGGCGTACGGCCCGATCTGCCCGAAGCCGGTCACGCGGGTGAGCACCAGGCCGGGGTTGATCTTGCTGAGCTCGTCGTAGCCGAGGCCCCAGCGTTCGAGGGTGCCCGGGCGGAAGTTCTCGACGACGACGTCGGCATCAGCAACTAGGTTCTTGAAGATCTCCTGGCCCTCGGGGGAGCCGAGGTAGAGGGTGATCGCCTTCTTGCCGCGGCCGAGCATCTTCCACCACAGGCCGACGCCGTCGCGCTGCGCGCCGTGGCTGCGGACGGGGTCGCCGTTCGGGTGCTCGATCTTGATCACCTCGGCGCCGTAGTCGCCCAGCAGGGTCGCGGCCAGCGGGCCGGCGAACAGGGTCGCGGTGTCGAGCACCCGGATCCCGGACAAAGCGCCCGTCATGGGGCGTACCTGCCTTTCTCGTCCGGCGGCGCGGTTCTCAGTACCGTTTCGCCGGGGGGAACACTTGCGAACGTCATGTTTCGTAGCGATGCCTCTCCGTGTTTCCCAAGTTCGCACTGATCGCACGGGTCCGTCAAGTTATGCGCAGATGTTGACCTGAAGTCGGGGCGGGTGTCACGATGACCGGCAACAAACCTGGCGTTTCGCTAAGCGGAACGACAGCCCTTCCAGTGGGAAGAGGTGACATGTCCGCACGAATGCTCGTCGCGGGACTCGGGGCGGTGGCCCTGCTCGTGACCGGGTGCGGGGGATCGGCTCCGATGGGGGCCGGGGGCGCCGCCGCGGGGCGGGACGAGGGCCCGGTCAAGATCGGGGCACTGCACCCGGTCAGCGGCTCGAACGCGGTCGACGGCCTGCAGATGCGCCGCGGCGCGCAGCTGGCGGTCGACGCGATCAACGCCGCCGGCGGCATCTCCTCGCTCGGCGGCCGCAAGGTCGAGCTGGTCACGGGGGACACGCAGGGCAAGGCCGACATCGGGCAGAGCGAGGCCCAGCGGCTGATCTCGGCCGGCGCGGTCAGCCTGGTCGGCACGTACCAGAGCGCGGTGAGCACCAACGTCGCCGTGGTGGCCGAGCGCAACCGGGTCCCGTTCGTGATGGACGTGACCGCCTCCGACGCCATCTTTTCCCACGGCTACCAGTACTCCTTCCGCGTGCAGCCGGGCAGCAAGGCGATCGCGACGGCCGCCGCCCAGTACCTCAAGGCGGTGTCCGAGCAGGCCGGCAAGCCGGTCCGCAAGGTCGCGTTCCTGCACGAGCAGAGCGACTTCGGCAGCGGCGCGGCCGACGCCTTCACCGCGGTGGCCAAGGGGCTCGGCATCGAGGTCGGCCCGAACATCAGCTACGACGCCACCACCGTCAGCGACCTGACCGCTCAGGTCACGCAGGTCAAGGCGGCGGGCGCGGACGTGCTGGCGGTCGCCGGCTACTACCGCGACAGCCTGCTGGCGGCCAAGGCGATCGCCTCGGTCAAGCCGGACCTCAGCGCGGTCTGGGGTGTCTCGAACGGCGCGTACGACCAGCCGAAGTTCGTCACCGACGCGGCCGCGCTCGGCAACCTCTACTTCAGCACCAACTACCACTACGACGCGACCAACCCCGCGACCGTCGCGCTGCGCGCGAAGTACCAGCAGCTCTACGGCGACCCGATGCGCACCGGCGCGGTCCTGTCCTACGACGCGGTGCAGGTGATCGCGCACGGCGTCGAAAAGGCCGCGAGCACCGACCCGCGGAAGGTGCGCGACGCCATCGCCGGCGCCCAGGTCGCGCCGCTGACCGTCGGCCGCGGCGAGATCCAGTTCGCCCCCAACGGCGACAACCGCAACGCCTTCCCGGTGCTGATGCAGGTCCGGGACGGGCGGGTCCAGCAGGTGTATCCCCCCGAAAAAGCCGAATCCCGGCCCGACTACAGGGTGGCGTGGCGACCATGACCGAACTCGACACCGGGGCGCCCGTCGTCCCCGACACCGCCCCACCCGACCGGAAAGCCCGGGCGGACAAGGGGTTCCTGAGCCGCGCCGGCATCGTGGCCGCCGTCCTGGTCCTCGCGATCGTCGTCGCGCTGGTGCAGTCGGGCAGCGGCCTGGTGGTCTGGCAGTCGGTGGTCACCGGCATCCTGACCGGCGGCCTCTACGGCCTGATCGCGATGGGCCTGACGCTCATCTTCGGCGTGCTCGACATCGTCAACTTCGCCCACGGCGCGTTCCTCACGGTGGCGATGTTCCTGTCGTTCGGGATGATCCAGGCGACCGGGCTGCACCCGTACCTGACGCTCGTCGTCGCGGTGCCGGTGCTCTTCCTGCTCGGCGCGGCCGTCCACCGTGGACTGCTGTCCGGCGCCGGCGGCCGGTCGCTGGAGAACCAGCTGCTCATCACCCTGGGTTTGTCCTTGCTCTTGGAGAACGGGCTGCTGATGTTCTTCGGCGCCGAGCCCAAGACCATCGACCTGCCCGGTGACTTCCAGTTCCCGTTGCTGGGCGCGGTCGTCGCGGGGTCGCGGCTCTACGCGTTCCTCGGCGCGATCGTGCTCGGCGGCCTCCTGTTCTGGCTGCTGCGGCGCACCCGGCTGGGCACGGCGATCCGCGCGGTCGCGGCCAACGCGCCCGGCGCGTCACTGGTCGGCATCAACGTCCGCCGCATGCACACGCTGACCTTCGCCATCGGCACGGCGTGCGCCGGGGCCGCCGCGGTCCTCGCCGGCCCGCTCGTCACCGTGACCCCGACGCTGGGGGAGCAGTTCAACATCACGGCGTTCGTGGTCGTGGTGCTCGGCGGCATGGGCAACGTCGTCGGTGCGCTGGTCGGCGGCCTGCTGATCGGTCTGGTCGAGCAGCTCACCACGATCTACCTCGGTGGCCAGAGCTCCCTGCTCGGCGTGTTCGTGGTGTTCGTGCTGGTGCTGTTCCTCCGCCCGCAGGGCCTGTTCGGGAGGCGCGCATGAGCATCACGATCGAGGCGCCCGCGGGTGCCGCGGAAGCCGCCAAGGCGCCGCCGCTGCGGCCGCAGAACAAGCAGCTCGCCATTCTCGCGATCCTCGTGCTGATCGCGATCCCGCTGCCGCTGATCCTGCCCGCGGCCCAGGGTGCGGTCGCCGTCCGGATCCTGATCTTCCTGCTGATGGCCGTCGGCTGGAACATCATGAGCGGCTTCGGCGGGATGTTCAGCTTCGGCCACGCCGCGTACTTCGGCCTCGGGGCGTACACCAGTGCGTACCTGCTGGTGAAGCACAACGTGTCGCCGTGGATCGGGATGCTGGCCGGGATGGCGGTGGCCGCCGCGGTCGCCGTGGTCATCGGCTACTTCTCCTTCCGCTACAAGCTCCAGGGCGCCTACTTCGCGCTGGCGACGTTCGCGTTCGCGGAGATGCTGCGGCTGATCGTCACGAGCAGCACGTTCGCCAACAAGTCCATCGGCTTCAGCGTGCCGCTGATCCAGGACTCGTCGCTGTGGCTGATCCAGTTCCCGGCCGACTCGCCCGCGTACTTCTGGGTGGCGCTGGTCCTGGCCGGGGCGGCGGTCGCGATCAGCATCGTCTTCCTGCACTCCCGCGCCGGCCGGTACGTCACCGCGATCCGCGACGACGAGCTGGCGGCCGCGTCCCTGGGTGCTCCCGTGCTGCGGCACAAGCTGCTGACGGTCGCGCTGTCCGCGGCGATCACCGCCGTCGCGGGTGCGTTCTACACGCAGTACTACCTGTTCGTGAACCCCGACCTCGGGTTCGGCTCGGCCATCTCGATCCAGGCCATCGTGCCGGTGGTGATCGGCGGCATCGGCACGGTCTGGGGCCCGGTGGTCGGCGCCATCATCATCGGCTCGCTCACCGACGTCACGGCAACCCTCCTGCGCACCCCGCCGGAGTTCTTGAGCTTCCTGCAGGGGCGCAGTGGACTCGACGTCGTGCTCTACGCGGTGCTGGTGATCCTGATCGTGCGGTTGCTGCCCAAGGGAATCGTCGGAACGCTCGCCGCGAGGAGGCGTCGATGAGCATCGTCGAGGTGAGCGGCGTCGGCAAGGCGTTCCGCGGCGTGCACGCACTGTCCGATGTGGACCTCGACGTCGCCGAGGGGGAGATCCTCGGCGTCATCGGGCCCAACGGCGCGGGCAAGACCACCCTGTTCAACGTCATCTCCGGCGCGCTGAACCCGGACACCGGCCGGGTCCGCCTGGCGGGCGACGACGTCACCGGCCGCGCCCCCGACCGCATCGCGCGGGCCGGCATGGTCCGCACGTTCCAGCTGATGCGGCCCTTCGCGAGCATGACGGTCGCGCAGAACGTCAGCCTCGCCGCCCAGCACCACCGCCTGAGCGCGAAGAAGCTGCGGGAGCACTCGCTGGACGTCGTCGAGCGCGTCGGCCTCGGACCGTGGGCCCACCGCACCGCGACCGACCTGCCGACCGCCGGCCTCAAGCGCCTCGAGCTGGCCCGCGCGCTGGCGACCCGGCCCAAGGTGCTGCTGCTCGACGAGGTGCTGGCCGGGCTGGTCCCGGCCGAGCGCGAGCCGGTGCTCGACCTGCTCGCCGGCCTGCGCGAGCAGGAGGGCGTCACGCTGGTGTTCATCGAGCACATCATGGCCGCGGTGATGCGGCTGGCCGACCGCGTCCTCGTGCTCGACCAGGGCCGCGTGCTGGCCGTTGGCGCGCCTGCCGAGGTCACCAGCGACCCGCGGGTCATCGACGCCTACCTCGGTGAGGAGCCGACCCATGCTGACGCTTGAGAAGGTGTGCGCCGGGTACGGCCGGATGCGGATCCTGCACGACGTCGACCTGCACCTCGACGCCGGCGAGATCGTCGCGCTGGTCGGCGCGAACGGCGCGGGCAAGACCACGACGTTGCGCAGCATCTGTGGCCAGCTCAAGCCGCTGTCGGGCCGCGTCACCCTGGACGGTGCGCCGACCGCGGGCCGCCGTCCGGACCAGCTGGTGCGCGACGGCCTGGTGCACGTGCCCGAGGACCGGGCGCTGTTCGGCACGCTCACCGTCGAGGAAAACCTGCGGATGGGTGCCTGGACGCGCACACCCGCCCAGGCCGCGAAGTCGCTGGACGAGGTCTACGAGCTGTTCCCGGTGCTCGCCGAGCGCCGGGGCCAGATCGCCCAGACGTTCAGCGGCGGCCAGCAGCAGATGCTCGCCATCGGCCGCGCGCTGATGGCCGGGCCGCGGCTGCTGATGCTCGACGAGCCGTCGACCGGGCTTTCGCCGAAACTGACCTGGACGGTGCTGGAAGCGGTCCAGCGCATCCGGGACAGCGGGGTGGCCGTGCTGCTGGTCGAGCAGAACGCGAAGCAGGCGCTGGCCATCGCCGACCGGGCGTACGTGCTGGAGAGCGGCTCGACCGTGCTGCAGGGCACCGGTGCCGAGCTCGCCGGCGACCAGCGGGTCAGGAAGGCATACCTGGGACTGTGAAACGCGAACAAGCCGCTACCGCATCGCTGGGTGCGTGGGTGTCCGAACTGGACGTCCCGGACACGGTGGTGGACCGGCTCTCCCTCGTCCTGTTCGACGTCGTGGGCGTCACCGCTTTGGGTGCTTCGCTGCCGGAACAGCGTGCCCTGGTCGAGGCCTGGCGGGCACCCGCCGGTCCGGCGCCGCTGATCGGTGGCGGACGCTGTGTGACGACCGACGCGGCGGCCTGGCTCAACGGCGTCGCGCTCGTTTCGCTGGAGCTGGACGAGGGCCACAAGTACGCCAAGGGCCACCCCGCCGCGCACGGCTTCCCCGCGGTGCTGGCGCTGGCGGCCGAGCTGGACAGCACGGGTGCGGACACCGCGGCGGCGCTGCTGGCCGCCTACGAGGTGAGCGCGCGGTTCGGCCGCGCGACCACCCTGCGTCCGGGCGCGCACCCGCACGGCAGCTGGGGCGTCCCCGGCGCGGCGGCGGGCTGCGCGCGGCTGCTGGGCCTCCCGCCCGGGGCGACCGCCGCCGCCATCGACACCGCGGCCGGCCTGGTGATCGCGGGGCACTTCGACTCGGCGACCCAGGGCAACCCGGTGCGCAACGCGTGGCTGGGGGCGTCGGCGACGTCGGGACTGGCCGCCGCCCGGATGGCGGTGGCCGGGATGGCCCGCAACACCGGCACGGCCGCGCTCTCCCTCGGCACGCTGCTGGGTTCGCTGGACGCCGGGCAGCTGACCGCGGAGCTGGGTACGCGGTGGGACATCACACGCGGCTACTTCAAGCGGCACGCGTCCTGCTCCTTCACCCACCCGGCCGCCGACGCGGTCCTCGCCTTGCGGTCCCGGCCGGGGTTCCGTCCGGACGGCATCACGCACGTCCTGGTGGAGACCCACGCCCTCGGGGCGGGGCTGTCCGATGTGGACTGGTCGAACCGGCTCTCGGCGATGTTCTCGACGCCGTTCGTGGTGGCGACCGCCGCCCTGTCCGGGGAGATCGGCCCGGAGAGCCCGCTCGACGACACCGGTGTGCGGGCGCTGGCGAGCCGCGTGCGGCTGGTCGAGGCCCCGGACCTCACGACGCGCCTGCCGGGCGAGCGCGCGGCCCGCGTGACGATCGCGTTCGACGACGGCACCTCGCTGGTCCGCGAGGTACCGAACCCGGTCGGCGACGCCGATCATCACCCGCTGACCGAGCCGGACGTGGCCGGCCTGCTCGGGAAGTGGCTGCCCAAGCCATTCGTGGACCGTGCCGCGGCGCTGGCCCGCGACCTGCCGAGCCTGCCCCACGTCGGCGCGGCTTTGCGCGAGCTGGCCGAAATCGACACGAAGGAGCCGAACTGATGCGTGCCCTCGCGGTGACGCCCATCCACCTGCCGCCCGAGGAGATCCGGCGGCGGCAGGACCGCTACGACCGGCTCGCGCCGCCCGGCCTCGAGATCGAGCTGCGCGACGTCGGCCCCGCGGCACCGGCCACATTGGACACCGGTGAGTCCGTGCGCGCGTCCGAACGCGAGGTCGCCGCAGCCCTCGCCGCCGCCGGTGCCGGCTGGGACCTGGCCTTCCCGGACTGCGTGCTGGACCCGGCCGTCCCCGACGCCGTCGCGGAGCCGTCGTTGCCGGTGCACGGCCTGCTCAAGCTCTCGGCGACCCACCTCGCCGCGAAGGGTGTCCGGTTCGGCGCGGTCGTGCGCAACGAGGCGATCGCCGAGGAGTTCGCCAAGCGCATCGCCGCCTACCGGCTGACCGAGTACTTCGTCGGCGTCCGCGTGCTGGACCTGCCGTTCTCCGCGATCGCCGAGACCGAAACCTGGAACGCCGCGCTCGGCACCGCCGTCGGCGAACTCGCCGCGTCCGGCGCGACGGCGGTGCTCAACGGCTGTTCCGCCGTCGACGTCGAACCCGCCGACCTGCCCGCCCGGATCGTCGACCCGACCGAGCTGGCCATGCGGCTGCTGGCCGTGGAGGAGCAGCGGTGACCGACGGACCCGACCTCGTCGTCGCCGGAGCGGGCGGCGGGCTCGCCGGCGCCCTGCGCGCGGCCGAGCTGGGACTGAGCGTGCTGGTCGTCGAGGCGAGCGAGCACTTCCGGCGCGGCAACAACACCTCGATGTCGACGGCGATGTTCCCCGGGGCCGGCTCCCGCTGGCAGCGCGACGAGGGTGTCGACGACTCACCCGAGAAGTTCGTCGCCGACATCATGGCCAAGACGCACGGGCAGGCCGACCCGCGCCTCGCGCGCACCCTGGCCGAGGTCAGCGCGCCGCTCGTCGAATGGCTCGCGGACTCCGCCGGGCTGCCGTTGTCACTGGTCACGGACTTCAACTACCCCGGCCACTCCGTGCTCCGGTGCCACACGATCCCGGGCCGGCACGGCTCCGGCGTCGTCGACCACCTCGCCCGGCGCGTGACCGAGCACGAGAACGTCGAGCTGCTCGCGCCCGCGCGCCTGGTCGATGTGCTGTCCGATGTGGACGGTGTGCGCGCGGCCGTGGTCCGCTACCCCGACGGCACCGAGGAGGAGATCCCGACCCGGGCGGTCCTGCTGGCCACCAACGGTTTCGGCGCCGACGCCGACCTGGTCGCGAAGCACCTGCCGGAGATCGCGGGCGCGCTCTACCAGGGCAGCGACCAGTCGCTCGGCGACGCGCTGCGCATCGGCGAGAAGCTCGGCGCCGCCACCGGGTTCCTCGACGCCTATCAGGGCCACGGCGCGGTGTCCGCGAGCGCCGGCACGCTCGTCGGCTGGGCGACCGTCATCCACGGCGGCTTCCTGGTCGACCTCGAAGGCCGCCGCTTCGGCGACGAAACCCGCGGCTATTCCGAGTACGCCGCGGAACTGGCCGCACGGCGCGGTTCGACCGGCTGGATCGTCCTCGACGAGACGATCTTCGAGCAGTGCCAGCCGTTCCAGGACTTCCGGGACGTCGTCTCCGCCGGCGCGCTGGTCTGGGCCGACGACGCCGCCGGGCTGGCGAAGGCAACCGGCTTGCCCTCGGACGTCCTCGAAGCGGAACTCGCCGGCACCCAAGCGATCGCGCGCGGCTCACAAGCCGACGAACACGGCCGCACCCACTGGGAACGCCCCCTGTCCGGCCGGCTCGCCGCGGTGCGCGTGGTGCCCGCGCTGTTCCACACCCAGGGCGGCCTGCTGGTCGACGAGCACGCGGCCGTCGTCGACACCGACGACCGCCCGATCCCCGGGCTCTACGCCGCCGGAGGCGCCGCGGCGAGCATCTCCGGGCACGGCGCCGCCGGCTACCTGCCCGGCAACGGGCTCCTGCCCGCCTTCGGGCTGGCCTACCTGGCCGCCGGCGACGTCGCCCGGCGCCTGAACTCGAACACCGCAAGCTGAGGAGAGACATGGCAACGACGGAACTGCTCGTGAAGAACGTCCGGGTCGTCCGGCCCGACGACGCCGACGGGTCCGAGCCCGAACTGCTGGACATCGTCGTGAACGACGGCACGATCACCCGCGTGGCGCCGAACCTGCCCACGGACGACGTCGCCCAGGTCGTCGACGGCCGCGGGCTGCTGGCCTTCCCCGGCGTCGTCGACGCGCACCAGCACTGGGGCATCTACAACGAGCTGGCCACCGACACCCGCACCGAGAGCCGCGCGAGCGCCCAGGGCGGCGTCACGACGTCGCTGACGTACATGCGCACCGGCCAGTACTACCTCAACAAGGGCGGCAGCTACCGCGACTTCTTCCCCGAGGTGCTGAGCGCGGCCGACGGCAACGCCTACGTCGACTACGCCTTCCACCTCGCGCCGATGAGTTCGCAGCACATCTCCGAGATCCCCTACCTGGTCGAGGAATTCGGCGTCACGTCGTTCAAGATCTTCATGTTCTACGGCAGCCACGGCCTGCACGGGCGCTCCACCAGCCAGAGCGACTTCCTGATGATCCCGCCGGACGAGCGCTACGACATCGCGCACTTCGAGTTCGTCATGCGCGGGGTCCAGCAGGCGCGCGAGGTGCTGACCGAGTACGCGCCGCACCTGTCGCTTTCGCTGCACTGCGAGACGGCGGAAATCATGACGGCGTACACGAAACTGGTCGAGCAGGACGGCTCGCTGTCGGGCCTGCGGGCCTACAGCGCGTCGCGGCCGCCGCACTCCGAAGGCCTGGCCGTCACCATCGCGTCGTACCTGGCGCACGAGACCGGGCTGCCGAACATCAACCTGCTGCACCTGTCGTCGGAGAAGGCGTTGTCGGCCGCGTTGACGATGGGGAAGGCGTTCCCGCACATCGACTTCCGGCGCGAGGTGACGATCGGGCACCTGCTCGCCGACGTCGACACCGCGTCCGGCATCGGCGGCAAGGTCAACCCGCCGCTGCGTGAGCGCGACGACGTCGAGGCGCTGTGGCGGCACGTGCTCGCCGGCGACGTCGACTGGGTGGTCAGCGACCACGCGTGCTGCCGCGACGAGCTGAAGTTCGGTCCGGATCGCGACGACGTCTTCCTGGCGAAGTCCGGCTTCGGCGGCGCCGAGTACCTGCTGCCCGGGCTGGTCGGCGAGGGCACCAAGCGTGGCCTGTCGTTGCAGCGGATCGCGCAGCTGACGTCGCGGAACCCGGCCCGCCGCTACGGGTTGCTCAAGAAGGGCACGATCGCCGAGGGCTTCGACGCCGACTTCGCGCTGGTCGACCCGGACGTGCGGTGGACCGTGCGGGCGGCGGAGTCGGAGTCGACGCAGGAATACACGCCGTTCGAGGGCTTCGACATGACGGCGAAGGTGACCGACACGTTCGTGCGCGGCAACCACGTGTTCGCCGACGGCAAGATCAGCGGTGACCCGGTCGGCCGTTACCTCGAGCGCGGGAAGTGAGGGCCGGGCGGCCGGTGCCTCACCGGCCGCCCGACTCCTGCAGCCAGGCCCAGCTTTGCCGGATCTCGGCCGCGGCTTCGCGCACGAGATCGCGGTAGCGGGCGACGGCGTCGGGCGTGAAGCGGTACTGCGGGCCGCAGACGCTGATGGAGCCGTGGACGTCACCGTCCGGCCCGAACAGGGGAGCGGCGACCGAGCCCGCGCCGGGCTGGCGTTCTCCGAGCGAGACGGCGACGCCGTCGCGGGCCACCTCGGCGAGCACGTCCCGCAGCCGTTCGGCGGTGGTGATCGTGTGTTCGGTCAGCGCCGGGAGCTCCTTGTGCAGCAACGCTTCGCGGTGATCCTCGGGCAGGGACGCGAGGATCACCTTGCCGGACGAGCCGGCGTGCAGCGGGAACCGCCGGCCGAGCTCCACGGTCATCTTGATCTCACGCGGGCTCTCGAACTGGTCGAGGTACACGCGTTCGTCGCCGACCAGGCCGGAGAGCGTGGTGGTCTCGCCGGTTTCGTCCCGCAGCCGCCGCAGCACGGGGACGGCCGCGACCCGGGCGTCGTACCGGCGCAGGGCGCTCGCCCCGAGCGCGACGGCCGCCGGGCCGAGCCGGTAGCCGGCCACGCCGGGGTCGGTGGCCAGCATCTCGCGCGAGACGAGCGACTGCAGGATCCGGTACACGACGGCCTTGGACAGGTCGAGCTCACGGCTGATCGTGCTGACGCCCAGGTAGCGGGGGCCGCCGGTGAAGAGCAGCAGCACGTCGGCCACCCGGGCGGCGGCTTCGGTGCCCGCGTTGTCCGACGCCGTGGCGGGCTTGCGCCCGGCGGTACTGTTGACGGCCAAGCTCGTGGTCCTCGCATTGTTTCGCTGACGGGAACGCTCGGACCGGAATCATAGCACTTTGCCGCGCTATCGCCGTGAACTCGTTCCGGCCAGCGATACGCAGGGCAGCGTGCCGGCGCGCAGGGCGTGGTCGCCGTCGTTGCCGTCATCGGCCCAGACGACCGCCTTGCGGCCCGCCGAGCAGGTCGACGCCGGGGCGATCGCGAAGCCCTCGTTGTTGTAGTTCGGCATCTTCGCGGGGCGGGCGTAGGTCGCCGAGACGGTGAACTTCCCGTCGGTGATCTTCAGCGTCGCCGTCTTGCCGGAGCAGGTGTCGTCGCAGACTGCCCAGAGGCTGCCGGTGTCCGGCTCGAACTCGAGCTCCATGACCTTCGGGAAGCCGGAGGAGAAGGTGGCCACCTTGGTGAAGCCGCCGCCGTTCTGGTCGAGCGCGTAGGCGTAGACCTTGCCGGTGTCTTCGAGGCCGACGAAGTAGAGGCCGCTGCCGTGGCGGGCGTAGGCGGCCGGGTCGTAGGCCGCTTTCGCGTGGTCGTCCCGGAAGCCGTGGGCGACCAGGAAGCTGTCCGGGATCCAGGTGATGCCCTCGAAGCCGCCGTTGTCGCCGACCTCGGGCAGGTCGCCGGTGAGGTCCCACTCCGCGGCGGCGTTCAGGGACCTGCCCGAGGCGCCCGCGTCGAACCGCAGCACCTTCAGCAGGCTGCCGTCGCCGTCGTTGTCGCGTTCGGTCGCGGCGACCACGCCGTCGGGGGTGGCGACGACGCCCTCGGCGTCCGGATCGCCGCTGCCGTCCTGGTAGTGCAGCTTCCGGCCGGCGTCCGGAGTCCAGCGGCCGCCCTGGGGAGCCAGCCGGTACAGGGTGCCGGGGCCGTTCTTGACCGCCCACAGCACATCGGCGCTCCCGAAGGACAGTCCACTCAGGTTTTCGCCGAACACGCCGGCGGTGTCGGCGACCGTGACGGCCGGGTCGCCGGGCCACTTCGCGGTGGCCGCCTGCGCGGTGGTGGGGGAGAGGGTGAGAACGAGGACCGCGGCGGCCGCGGGCGCGGCGAAGCGACGGGGGATGCGCACGTTGTGCTCCTGAGGGCCGGTGGGCTGGGGCGGAACAACGCGGCGTTGCCAAGAACTTCCCTGACGAACCGGACCGTACCCCACTTGATCGACAAGGGGCAACCGTCGCGGTGGGTGAAGATCCGGTCGCGGGTTGATTCTGTTAGGAAACTTTCTTAACTTCAAGTCAGCGTTTGGTCTCGCACCACACCCGCGGTGCCGCCTCGGTCCCGGACGCGACGCAGTCGACGCCCTGACCCGCCGCCGGAGCGGGATAGCTGAACACGACCGGCGGGTCGTCGTCGCTGCCGACGGAGAACTCGAGGACGCCCGTGCCGTGGCGGGACTTCGAGTAGTACGTGGTGTGGGGGCCGATGGCGGTGGTGATGCCGTCGCCGTCCTCGGCCGGCTCGTGGACGTTCAGGACGTAGTCCCCGGCGGTGTACTTGCCCTGGTTTTCGTGCCCGGCCTCGGCCGGCGTGACGCTGACGACCTCGGGCGCGACCGGATCGGCGGCGGCGGCGAGCACGGTCGCCCCGATGGCGACCACGGCCACCCCGGCGGCGACCGCGGCCACCGCGAGGCGCTTGGCGGTGAACTCCATGATCCCTCCTCCGGCTCGTGCTCAAGCTAAGGGACCGCGCGACGTGGCCACCTCGGCCGAAGGGGCAGGTCAGGGCTTCCCGCCTCGTCCTTTCGGCCGATCTTCGGCCGGCCGGTCGAGCCGGTCCGGGAATACCCGCGCGGTGATCCGGTTGCACCGGTCATGGCGAACCCGGCGGCAGCGGGGTCACCCACCAGCGAAGGAGCCGACCTGTGAATCCGAGGCCGTTGCACTTCAACGCCTTCATCTGGCCGAACGGCTACCACGAGTCCGCCTGGCGGGTCGTCGGCGACGACGTGCGCGGGGTGCTCGGGCTGCCGTACTACGCGGACATCGCGCGGACCGCCGAGCGCGGGCTGATGGACTCGATCTTCCTGGCCGACAACATCGCCATCGCCGAATACCGCGTCACGCACCTGCCGCAGACGATGTTCGACCCGATTTCGGTGCTTTCGGCGCTGGCCGCGGTCACCGAGAAGATCGGCCTGATCGGCACCGGCTCGACGACCTACAACAAGCCGTGGGAGCTGGCCCGCCGGTTCGCCACGCTGGACCACCTCAGCGGCGGCCGGGCCGGCTGGAACATCGTCACCACCATCACCCCGTTGGCCGCGGCGAACTTCGGCGAGAACGCCCACCCCGACCACGCCGACCGGTACGAGCGCGCCCACGAGTTCGTCGACGTCGTCACGCGGGCGTGGGACAGCTGGGACGACGACGCGATCGTCGGCGACCGCGAACGGGGCGTCTGGGCCGACCGCGCCAAGCTGCACGCGCCGCGCTTCCACGGCAAGTTCTACGAGGTCGAAGGCGTGCTGCCGTTCCCGCGGTCACCGCAGGGGCGGCCGGTGCTCGTCCAGGCGGGACAGTCGGCCGCCGGGATCGGGCTCGCCGCCCGCTACGCCGAGCTGGTGTTCTCCGGGCCGCCGTCGCTGGAAGCGGCGGTGAAGTTCCGCGCCGAGCTCGACGCCCAGGTCGTCGCGGCCGGGCGGGACCCGGAGAGCGTGCGCGTCCTGCCCGCGCTGATGGTGACGCTCGGGGGCACCGAGGCCGAGGCGAAGGCCCGCGCCGAGCGGCTCGAGGAGCTGGCCAGCCCGGAGTTCCGCTGGCAGAACGCGCTCTACACCGCCGGGCTGGACCCCGACGCGTTCGACCCGGACGCCCCGCTGCCGGCCGAACTACGGGCCGAGGGCGGGTCTTCGCGCTTGCAGCAGCTCGCCGCGGCGGCACGTGCGCGTCCCGAGGCCCCGCTGCGCGAGATCGCCGGGGCGATCACCGGCGGCGCGGGACAGGTCCACTTCGTGGGCACCCCCGAGCAGCTGGCCGATCATGTGCTCACCTGGCAGGACGCCGGCGCCGTCGACGGGTTCACCATCATGGGCTCGACGCTGCCCTACGAGCTGACCGCGTTCGTCGACCACGTCGTGCCGATCCTGCAGGCCAAGGGCCGGTACCGGACCGAGTACACCGGCTCGACGCTGCGTGAGCACCTCGTTCCGTGATCCCAGCATGTGGTTTCTGTCGGTGCTGCTGGTTAGGGTCCTGATCGTCCGATCTTGACTGAGGAGTGTGGGACGTGGGCTGGACCCGGAACATCCGAGTGGCCGCGCTGGTGGCGGTGGCCGCGCTGGGCCTGACGGCGTGCGGCGGCGGGGACGACAAGCCCGCCGCGGCGGGCAAGGGTGGGGCGCCGATCGTCGTCGCGTCCTTCAACTTCACCGACAGCCAGATCCTGGCCGAGATCTACGCGCAGGCGCTGGAAGCCAAGGGCTACCCGGTCACGCGCAAGCTGAACCTGGGGTCGCGGGAGCTGATCTACCCGTCGCTGAAGTCCGGTGAGCTGCAGTTCATCCCGGAGTACCAGGGCTCGGCGATCGCCGCCGGGTTCGGCGCGGAACCGGTGAAGGACGGCAAGGGCGAGCACGAGCAGCTGGCGAAGCTGCTCGAGCCCAGCGGCGTCTCGCTGCTGGACTACGCGGCGGCCGAAAACAAGAACACCTACATCGTGAAGGCCGACCTGGCGAAGTCGAAGGGCCTGGCGACCATCGGCGACCTGAAGAAGCTCGACAAGGTCGTCCTGGCCGGCGGCCCGGAGTGCGAGAAGCGGTTGACGTGCTTCAAGGGCTTCACGGACGTCTACAAGCTGACGAACGCCACGTTCCAGACCGTCCAGGAGCTCGGGCCGCGGGCGCAGCAGCTCGACGCCGGCGCCGTCACGGTCATCCCGGTCGACTCGGTGAGCCCGCTGGCCGGCGACCCGAAGTACGTCGCGCTGAAGGACGATCTCGCCATGGTGCCGACCGAGAACGTGGTGCCGGCGGTGACCAAGAAGGTCCTCGACGAGCGTGGCGCGGACTTCACGGCGGCGGTCAACGCGGTGAGCGCGAAGCTCACCACGGAGGGGATGCGCGACCTCAACAAGCGCGTCGACTCCGAGGGCGAGAAGGCCGCGGACGTGGCGAAGGACTGGCTGTCGGCGCAGGGCCTGGGCTGAGCACGGTCAGCCGGGGATCTCGAGCCGGGCACATCGTGGGTGCCCGGCTCGAACCCGGCGAGTCTCCCCGCAGCTGGCGACCGAACGCACCGAGCCGGCGCGACGGCGGCCGGGGTGGCGATGGCCTGCTTCGGCGTGCAGCACCGTTCGGCGGCCGAGCCGGCCGTCGTCCGGTCCGCGCTCGCCGAACTCCTTACGGCCTGCTGACCATCGCCTACTGGGACGACCCGGAGCTGGCTGGGCGAAGGGCGTGCGGTCGACGAAGCCGGGTTCTTCGTGGAGGTGGTGCGCCCGTCGACGACCCGGTTCGAGACGCTCTTCTCGAACGACCGCGTCGAGGGCGTCGCGGCGCTGGCCGAAGAGCTCAGGCGGCGGAACACGCGTACTGGGGCGGCGCCCGCGACCGGCTTCCGCTGGCCCAGCGGGATCCGCTCGAGCCGGGCGCCGGGCCGGCCGCCACCGCCGAAGTGGAACCGGTCCTGCGCGCGGGCATGGACTTCCTGTGTGACGACGGCCGTTCGGTGGGCTGCTCCGCCAACCGCTACCTCCGCGTGCTCGGCGAAGACGGCCAGGCGGTCGACAAGAGTTTCGGCATGAGCTGGTGGCGCGGCCTCGCGGACCTCGACCGCTGGGTCACGGTCGCGACGGCCGATGAGCAGTACTTCGAGTACCTGGGTTGCCATCCGGGCACGGGGTTGCTGCGCGCGGTGTAGTCAGGCGCGGGGCCGGGGTGGTCCGCTGCCGATGGTGGCGGCGGCTTCGGTGAGGGCCGCCAGGAGCGCCGTCGTCGCCGGTGGGTCGGGTGGTTCGCCATACGTCGCCGCGTAGATGTGCCGGTGGGAGTCCGGCAGTTCGCTCGCCTCGATGCCGTCGATGCGGTGGGCGCGCAATGCCAGCCCGGGGGTCGTCGCCACGCCCAGGCCGGCCACCACCAGCGCCTGCATCACCACCATGTCGTCGGAGGTGTAGCCGATCCGCGGCTCGAACCCCGCGTCGGCGCACAGGGACAGCAGATGACCGCGGCAGCGTTCGCAGCCGGCGATCCACATCGCGTCGCGCAAACCCGGCAGAGACTGTGACGGCTTCGTCGACAGCAAGTACAGCGGGTCGTCGAGCAGGTGGTGGAGGCGGATGTCCGGCGGCTCCGGCTCGGTTTCGGCGTAGCGGAAGATGATCGCGACGTCGATCTTGCCGGTGCGCAGCAGTTCCAGCGCCTCGGGCGGCTGCGTGTCGGTCAGGCCGATCTCCAGCCCGGGGTAGGTGCCGGTCAGCGCCGTCACCGCGCGCGGGATCAGCGAGCCGATCACGGACGAGAAACCGGCCACGCGCACCCGCCCGGCACTCAGCCCGACGTGGGCGGACAGTTCGGCGTCGGCGGCGTCGATCCGGCCGAGGATCTCCGCCGCGCGGGACGCCAGCAGCTGCCCGGCGGGGGTGAGCCGGATCCCGCGCCCGGCCCGCTGCAGCAGCTGCGCGCCGGTCTCGGCTTCGAGGCGGGCGAGGTGGTGGCTGACCGTCGGCTGCGTGTAGTGCAGCTCCTTCGCCGCCGCGGTGACCGAACCGAGCCGGGAGAGCGCGTCGATGACGCGGAGGCGGGTGACGTCCAGCAACCCATCGATCCCCTCTATGGGACGGCAAGAGCATTGACATTAGACGGACACGCCCGGCCACGGCACGCTTTGAGGACGATCACGACAACCGAGGAGCGACCATGGCACTCGTCCGCGTCCAGAACTTCGCCGTCTCCCTCGACGGCTTCGGCACCGGTGAGGGGCAGAGCGCCGACGCCCACTTCGGGCACGCCGGGGACCGGCTGCACGAATGGATGTTCACCACCCGCTGGTGGCAGCCCGGCGGCAGCGGCGGCGTCGACGACGCCTTCGTCCGGCAGCACGACGTCGGCATCGGCGCCGAGATCATGGGCGCCGGGAAGTTCGGGCACCCCGGCTGGCACGAGGACCCGGACTGGCGGGGCGCGTGGGGCCCCAACCCGCCGTTCCACACGCCGGTCTTCGTCCTCACCCACCACCGGCGCGAGCCGATCGAGATGGCCGGGGGCACCACCTTCCACTTCCTCGACGCCTCGCCCGCCGAAGCGGTCGACGTCGCCCGCGAAGCCGCCGGGGGCAAGGACATCCGGGTCGGCGGTGGCGCCACCACGATCCGCGAGTTCCTCAGCGCCGGCCTCGTCGACCACCTGCACGTGGTCGTCGTGCCGATCCTGCTCGGCCGCGGCGTGCGCCTCTGGGACGGGCTGGAGGGCGTCGAGCGCGACTTCCAGGTCGAGTCGACGTCGTCGCCGAGCGGCGTCACGCACGTGACCTTCACCCGCACGACCGCCTGAACGGCCGTTTCCGGCGAATCCGCGGCAAATGCTTGATCAAAGAGCCGCGGGTCGAGTGGTGATTTTCTTTCGGTTACACAAACCATTCTGTTTCACCCGATCGTGTAAATGCGCCGCGTGACCATCTGACACGGATAGTCGTGCAGTGATGATGGCGGTAGGGTCGCCGGCGGCAGGCAACCCGAATGGCTGATCATTTCTTCCGCCACCGGCTTGCTCATGAATTCGTCCGGGATGACTGCGTCCGTCCTGCCTGGTCGGTCATTCCGAAAGAAAGCAAGGAAATTGGACTTCGACGCACTGGCCGCCGAACTGCGGAACCTGCGGGAGAGCGTCTCCGGGGTGACGGGCACGGTGCTCGCCGCGGTCGACGGGATCCCGATCATCGCCGACTCGGTCGACCACATCGACCCCGCGAAGATCTCCGCGCTGGCCGCCGCCGACCTCGGGATCGCCCGCCAGGCAGCCGAAATGACCGGCAAGGGCACGCTGAGCCAGACCGTGGTGTTCAGCAGTGAGGGCTACATGGCCGTGCACGCCGTCGGCCGGCTGGCGCTCATGGTGGTGCTGGGGGACAAGGGGCTGAACGTCGGGCGCCTGATCTTCGAGTCCCGGCCCGTCATCGAGCGGATCGGCGCGATCCTGGCCGCCTAGCAGCAGTTCAACGGAAGGAAGCAGAATGATGATGAACATCGACACCGCGCTCAAAGAAGCCATGTCCATCACCGGCGCCGTCGGCGTCGCGCTCGTCGACTACGAAAGCGGGATGTCGCTCGGCACGAGCGGCGGCGGCGACTGGCTCGACCTGGAAGTGGCCGCGGCCGGCAACACCGAGGTCGTGCGGTCGAAGCTGCGGGTGATGTCGTCGCTCGCGCTCAACGACAGCATCGAGGACATCCTGATCACATTGCACCGCCAGTACCACCTGATCCGGTTGATGAACTCGGCGCGCAACTCGCTGTTCCTCTACCTGGTGCTCGACCGCGAGCGGGCGAACCTGGCGCTGGCCCGGCACTACCTCAAACGCATCGAAGCCGATCTGCAGGTGTAACCGGGGAGGAGGAGACGGCGATGGCCGGAGGCGGCTCCCGCGCCGCACTCGTCATCGGCTCGGCGTTGACGCACGACCTCGGTTCGCTGTTCCCGGTGGCGTTGAACCTGGCCGGCGAGGAGCTGGCGTTCACCTTCGTGTCGTCCTGCCCTTCGCCCGACGCCGTCGAAGACTGGGTCCGGCTGCGGTCGGGAGCCGTCGTGGCCGACCGGGTGCTGCACTTCGCCGTCGAGGCGGGTGGCCGGCGGATCCGCGTCGAGCTCGCCGGGACACCGGTGCGGGCCCTGGTCGTGCTCGCGGACGAAGTCACGGCGGCGTCGGTGAACGCGCCGCGCCTCGGCCGCTGGCAGGACCAGATGCCCTGCACGCTGCAGGTCGCGCTGGACGAGCTCGCCCGGCTGCTGTCGCGCTGCCACCACCGGGCCGGCGGGCCCGAGCCGCTGATCGACCTCGAGCTCGCCTACCGCCCGGACCGCGACTACGAGCTGCGCCTGGCCGGGGCGCACGAGCGGGTGCGGCCGTTCATCGCCCCGGTCCGCCCGGTGCTGGGCATGCGCTGGCGCTCGGTGACCTCGGCGCAGCGCAAGGCGTTCCTCGACGAGTTCCCGGCCGGCGCCCCGGCCCGCGGCTGGCTGCGGCGGCGGCGCACGGTCCGGATCATGGGGCTGGCGATGGAAATCTCGGCTTGAGCGTCCGCATTGTTTCGGTGTACCGGACGGGGGCGAAAAATTGTTTCGAACACCTGGGTCAAACCGCTTTCCCGGGAGCCGGGGACACTACTGTCCGGCTGGACACATCTGGTCGAAAACCCCAGGAGAGCCGGTCATTGCCCGATCTTGACCGGACTTCTCGGAGGCAGGAAGGACAAATGCGCCGATCGGGTGTAATCAATTCATCGGGCAATAGCTGAACCGCCTTGTGGCGAGTACGCTCCCAGCGATCCGCGGGACCCCCGCGGGCCGATCGACGGGCGGCGGACGCACTCAGGAGGCTCGGTGCCCATGACCATCCCGGCAGAGCCCCGCTTCCGGCACCAGGGTTGTGTCTACGGCAGTGACGCCGAGTTCCTCGCCATGGCCGTCCCGTTCGCGCGGGACGGCCTGCGGCGGAACGAACCCGTGCTCGTCGCCACGACCGCGGCCAACCTCGAGCTGCTGCACGCCGTGATGGGCGCCGACGTCGACCGCATCGCTTTCGCCGAGCCGGGATACTTCGGCCGGCGTCCGACGCGGCTGGCCGGTGCGCTGCACCGCTACTGGACGCGGCACCGGGCCACCGCGCCGACCGGCGCCGTCCGCGTCCTCGGCGAGCCCGCGCGCACCGGCGGCGGGTCCGAGGAGGGCGCCTGGCGGCGCATCGAGGCCGGCTTCAACGTGTCGTTGGCGAGCACGACGATCTGGCTGATCTGCCCGTACGACACGAGGACGGTCGACGCCGCGGTGGTCGCCGACGCCTGCCGCACCCATCCGGAATGCGTGGTGAGCGGCGAAGTGCGGCCGTCCGCGCTGTTCACGTCGCCGGCGTCGGAGGGGGCGCCGGGCGCGGCCGCGCCGCCGGGCGCCGCCGCCGAGCTGTTCCGCTTCGAGGGCGACCTGGTCGCCGTCCGGCGGCACGTGCTGGACCGGGCGAGCCCGCTCCTGCGATCGGAGCACGCGGCGACGATGTTCGGCATCGCCGTCGGTGAGGCGATCGCCTACTTGGTCGGGCACGGGATCGACCGGGCGGCCGTGTGGGTGCGGCCGGCGGCCGGCCGGGTCGTGTGCACGCTGCACAGCGACCGGCCGGTCGCCGGCCCCGCCTTCTACGGCCTCCGCCACGCCACCCGGACCGGCGCCAGCCTGTGGCTGACCGACGAGATCTGCGAATGGCTCGACATCAGCTCCGACGCCGCGGGCTGCACCATCGAACTGGCGATGCCCGCGGAGTCCGCGGCGGGCTGACCGGCCGCGATCCACCTTCGAGTGGCGGAAGTGCACCCTTGAGCTTGGCCGCGCTCGGCGGTCAGGTGGCCGGGCTTCGATCGGCTGCGGCGCAATCGCCCGTCCCCGAGCGGCGCGGCCGGGCTTCGAACCGGTTTCGGCGCGCTCGCGTGTCCCGAGCGGCGCGGCCGGCTCGGCGGGGCCTGGCGGTCAGGCGGCCGGCCCTCGGATCGGCTTCGGCGCGCTCGCCCGTCCCCGAGCGGCGCGGCCGGCTCGGCAGCTCTGAGCGGTCAGGTGGCCTCCGCGCCGGCGCCCCATACGCCCCAATGTGGCGTTGGGTGCGTCCAACGCACCGAACGCCACATTGGGTGCGTTGAGCGCACCCAACGCCACATTGGGGCGCTCGGCAACGCCCCGAACCGGCCTCAGCGCAACCGCACGTCCCCAAGCTCGTCCTCGATCCGGCGCAGGTCACGCAGCCGCGGTTCGGTCCGGCCGCCGAGCCAGCGGGTGACCGTCTTCGCCGATACGCCCAGCCGGTCCGCCGCGACCTCCTTCGTGATGCCCCGCTCCCGCAACGCCGTGGCCAGCCACTCGGCGAAACTGGCCGCCCCCACCGGCTCCGGGCCCGGGGCCGCGCGGGCCGGGAGCACGTCGAACTCGACGCGCCGGGGGTACTTCCGGCACGAGACCTCGAGCACGCCGGCCGGGCCGGCCGCGGCCAGCAGGGCCCGGAGGATCGAGTTGCCCACTTCGCGCTCTTCCGCCTCGGCGAGCGGGGTGCCCGAGAGTGACCGCCGGACGAATTCGCGGATTCCCGGAACGGCCGACGGGCGGGCCGGAAAGATCCGCGTGACGATTTCGACCGGCACCACCTCGATCGACTCGCCGCTGCTCCGGCCGGCTGATTCCGCCACGGTCGATACTCCTTCCGGTGGGTGTTCAGTGTAGTCGCGGTGGCCGATTCCGATCGTGTCCGATTCGCGGACAAGGGCGGTCTTGCCGCTGCCGGTGGACAGGTCTACGGTGGGCGTCTTCCGGGCCGGCCGTGCGGTGGGATCGCCTGCCCGCCAGGCGGAACCGGCGGCCGGCGGCCGTGGGAAGGTGCCATCGATGGTGAGGGCCACGCACGCGAGCAACGGCCCGGCGGACGACTCCGGGAATCAGCGGAAGACCGTCCACATTCTGTGGATGAATGGCGGGCTGAGCTGTGACGGCGAATCGGTGGCGCTGACCGCCGCCACCCAGCCGAGTATCGAAGAGATCATTCTCGGTGGCCTGCCCGGACTGCCCGAGATCGTCATGCACTGGCCGTTCCTCGATTTCCACAGTGGTCCCGACGGCGGCCCCGACAGCTTCATCGCGTGGTGGCACCGCGCGCACCGCGGTGAGCTCGACCCGTTCATCCTCGTCGTCGAGGGGTCGATCGCCGACGAGACGAACAAGGCCGAGGGCTACTGGTCCGGGTTCGGCACCGACCCCGCCACCGGCCAGCCGGTGACGGCCGCCGAGTGGCTCGACCGGCTCGCGCCGCGGGCGCTGGCGGTGCTGGCCGTCGGCACCTGCGCGAGCTACGGCGGAGTGCACGCCATGGCCGGGAACCCGACCGGCGCGATGGGCGTGCCCGAATACCTCGGGCGGGACTGGCGGTCGCGGGCCGGCCTGCCGATCGTGTGCGTGCCGGGCTGCCCCGCCCAGCCGGACAACATCTCCGAGACCATCCTGCACCTGCTGTTCCAGGTGTCCGGGCGGGCGCCGCGGATCGACGTCGACGAAGCACTGCGGCCGAAGTGGCTGTTCGGCAGCACCGTGCACGAGGGGTGCGACCGCGCCGGGTACTACGAGCAGGACGAGTTCGCCGACGGGCACGGCAGCCCGCAGTGCCTGGTGAAACTGGGCTGCTGGGGCCAGGTGGTCAAGTGCAACGTGCCCAAACGGGGCTGGATCAACGGTGTCGGCGGCTGCCCGAACGTCGGCGGCATCTGCATCGGCTGCACCATGCCGGGCTTCCCCGACAAGTTCATGCCGTTCATGGAGGACCCGGCGGCCGTCGGGGTGCCCGCCGCGGCGACCCGCGTGTCCGGCACCGCGATCCGCATCCTGCGGGAGATCCGGGCGGCGGGGGAGCGGTGACGCCCGGCCCGCCGGAGCAGGCCCGGCTCGAGACACTTCTGTCCACGCTGCTGGCCGGCGAGCGCCGGCCGGTCGCCGAGGAGCTCGTCCGCGAGCTGACCGGCCTGTACGCCGAAGGCCTGACCCGGATCGTCGCCCTGCTGCGGGAGAACGCGCCGGGGCTGGTCGAGGCGGTCGCCGCGGACGACGTCGTCGCGGACCTGCTGGTGCTGCACGACTTGCACCCCCTCGACACCGACGCCCGGATCCGCCGGGCCCTGGGCGGCTCGGCCGAGTACCTGGGCACCGAGGCCGGGGTCGCGCGCGTGCGGCTCGGCGCGAGCGGCGGGTGCTCGGCCGCGTCCGAGCGGGCGGTCGAAGCCGTCGTCCGGGCCGCCGCGCCGGAGGTCGCCGGGGTCGAAGTCGGCACCGAAGTCCGGCTGTACCGGATCGGCATGGGGCCACCGGGGGACGCCACGCCGGAAGGGAGAGCGTCATGAGTGTCCACACCGGACTCGAGCGGGCCGGCGCGGTGCGGGACCGGCGCTCCGCCCGGCCGCGGCGATGTGAACTGTGCGGGACACCGGTGGCCGCGCGGCACGGGCACGTGGCCGACACCGGCCGTCGTGGCCTGTTGTGCTCGTGCCGGGCCTGCTTCCTGCTGTGCACCCGGTGGGCGACCGGGGAAGCGCGGTACCGCGCGGTGCCCGAGCGCTACCTTCGGGTTCCGGGGCACCCGGCCGAAGGGCTCGACTGGCCGGGCTTGGGCATCCCGGCGGGCTTCGCGTTCTTCGTGCGCCGGGGGACCCGCGTCACGGCGTTCCAGCCGGGCCCGGCGGGTCCGGCGGAGGCCGTCCTGCCGCCGGGCGAGCTGGACCCCTGGCTGGCGGCGGCCGAGCCCGACGTCGAGGCGATCGTGGTCCGCGGCACCGAGTGCTACCTCGTCCCGGTCGACGCCTGCTACCGCCTGGCGGGCACGGTCCGCAGGTACTGGACGGGCCACGACGGCGGCCGGGAGATGCGCGAACAAGTCGGCGCGCTGTTCGAGGAGATCGCGCGGCGGGCGCGGCCGCCGGTCTAGCGCGCGGTCACCGGGTGGCGAGGAACCGCGGACAGGACCGCCTCACCATCGAGGGCGCCGATCACGATCTGGACGGGAACCCCGGTTCAGGTAGAGCCGGGGCGGCCCGGGTGCTCCCGTGGCAGGTCCGCGAGCCGGACGGCGGTCACCGGGCGGCCGCGACCGGGGTGCCCGCGAGCAGGTCGCCGAGCCCGCCGCGGGCGTCTTCGAGCACCAATGCCTCCGCCCGCGCCGAATCGCCCGCCCGCAACGCGTGCACGAGCGCGCGGTGGGACGCGTAGCGGTCCAGGCCGAACTTCTCGTCGACGCCGACGCGTTCGAGCACCCGCGAGCGCCGTTCCGGCGAGGAGAACACCCGGGTCTGGTCGAGCAAGCGCACGAGCACCGGGTTGCCCGCGCAGGACTCGACCACGCCGTTGAAGCGCTGCACCGCGTCGAAGAGCCGGCCGGCGTGCTTCGTGACGTCCTGCCCGGACTCGTGCCGCTGCTTGATGAGGATCAGCAGGTCGTCTGCCTCGTCGAGGATCGCGTCGAGCCGGTCCAGCTGCTCGGGCGTGGCGTGGCGGGCGGCGAAGCGGGCCACCATCCCGCGCAGGCCGACCTCGACCTCGGCCAGGTCCTGGACGGCGACGCCGCCGAACATCGCCACCTTGACCGTGCGCGGGCCACCGCGTTCGAGCAGGCCGTCCTGTTCGAGGCGGCGGATGGCCTCGCGCACCGGGGTCGGGCTGACCGACAGCTGCTCTGCGAACCCGCGCTCGGTGACCTTCTGGCCCGGGCGCAGCTCGCCGGTCGTGATCGCGTCGCGGATCGCGCGGTACACGCGGTCGGCGAGCGTGTCGGTCTGCAACGTCATGCACCCACCCTACTGGCGATGGCAAAACCAATTTGCAACTCTTGACCATCTTGCTATAGCAAAAGTACGGTGACGCTCACCACCAGCACGGAAGGGGCCGACGATGACGTTGACCACCCCGCGCGTCCGGTCCGGGCGCATCACGTTCTTCGTGGCCCTGGCCGTGTTCGCCCAGGAGTCGACGTGGAACCTCTACGACTCGCAGGTCCCGCCGCTGCTGCGCGCGCACCTCGGCAGCGCCGCGCTCATCGGCGCGCTCATGGGGATGGACAACCTGCTCGGCATCTTCATCCAGCCGTGGATGGGCAACCGCTCGGACGGCACCCGCACGCCCTGGGGCCGGCGCATCCCGTACCTCGTCGTCGGGATGCCGGTGGCGGCGACGCTGTTCGTCCTCATCCCGCACGCCGCGGTGTCGCTGCCGCTGCTGATCCTGGTGATGTTCGGTTACGCGCTCGTGGCGAACGCCTTCAAGCCGATCGCCGAGTCGCTGCTGCCGGACTTCATCGACCCGCGGCGGCGGAGCCGGGCGAACGCGGCGGTGAAGATCGCCTCGAGTATCACCGTGATCGTCGCGGCGCTGATCAGCATCTTCCTGATCGACGACTTCCCGAAGCTGTCCTTCGTCATCCCGGCGCTGCTGATGCTCGTGTCCGTGGCCGTGCTCGCCGTGAAGGCCCGCGACAACCGGTCCCCGGCCTACCAGGCCGCCCTCGAAGAAGACCGGCGGGGAGCCGGTGGCGGGTCGCCCCGGGTGCGGATGCGCGACGTCCTGCTCGACATCGTGCGCGACGCCGACCGCAGCCGGTTGCTGGTCATCGCGGCCGTGTTCGCCTTCGGCGGCGCGTGGTTCGCTTCGCGGTCCCTCGTCACCAACTACGGCATGGAAACCCTGGGGCTGTCCCGCGGCGACGCGGGCGGGCTGACGCTGCCCAGCGGGCTGGCCTTCATCGCGGCCGCCTACCCGGTCGCGCTGCTCGCCGAACGCTTCGGCCGGCTGCGGGTGATCCTGGCCGGCATGGCGGTGTTCGCGCTGGGCATGGTGCTCGGCACCCTGGTGCGGACGCCCGCCGGCACGATCGCCGCGATGTGCGTCGCCGCGGCGGGCGCGGCGGCGTTCATGGTCAACATGGCGGTCGTCCTGTGGAACCTCGCCCCCTCCGCCCGCGTGCTCGGGACCTACACCGGCCTGTACACCGTCGGCTGGTCGTGTGGCGGCTTCGCGGGCCCGGCGCTGGTCGGCGGCATGGTCGACGTGACGGGCTGGCCGTTCCTGCTGCTCGACATCGCGGTCGTCACGCTGGTCGCGGTGCTGCTGGTGGCCCGCGTCGCCGTCGTGCGGCGGCGCCGGACCGACGGGGCCGCGCTGTGAGCCGCGTCCTGATCACCACGGACTACCTGCGTCCCGGCGACGAAGTCGACAAGTACCTTCGCGGTGCCGGGCTGGAAACCGTGCACTCGCCCAGGTCCGGCCGGCGCGATCCCGGACAGCTCGCCGCGGCGCTCGACGGGATCGAGGCGGCGCTGGTGGGCAACGAACCGCTGACCGCCGAAGTGCTGGCCCGCGCGCCGAAGCTGCGCGTGATCGTGCGGACGGGCGTCGGCCACGACTCCATCGACGTCGAAGCCGCGGCCCGGCACGGGATCAGCGTCAGCACACTGCCCGGCGTCAACGCGAACGCCGTGGCCGAGTACACCCTCGGGCTGCTGCTCGCCGGCGCGCGGCGGCTCCTGCCGTCCGCTTCCGGGGTGGCGCAAGGAAAGTGGCCGCGCGAAGCCGGGCGCGAGCTGCGCGGGTCGACGCTCGGGCTGATCGGGTACGGGGCGTCGGCGCGGGCCGTCGTCCCGCTGGCCCGCGCGTTCGGGATGACCGTCGTCTGCGCCTCCGGCCTGCGCGGGCCGGACGTCCGGTTCGTCAGCCTGCCCGAGCTGCTGTCCACTTCGGACTACGTCTCGGTGCACACGGCGCTGACCGGCCGGACCCGGGGCCTGCTGGACGCGGCGGCGTTCCGGCGGATGAAGCCGACCGCGGTGCTGGTCAACACCGCCCGCGGCGCCATCGTCGACGAGGACGCCCTGGTTTCGGCGGTGCTGTCCGGCGAAATCGCGGGCGCGCTGCTCGACGTGGTGCGCGAGGAGCCGCTGCCCGCCGGCAGCCCGCTGCGCGGGGTGCCCGGCATCGTCGTCTTTTCGCACCTGGCCGGGCAAACCGCCGAAGCACGCCGAGCCGCGGGCCTGCGCGGCGCCGAAGAGCTGGTCGCGGCCCTCGCCGGCCGGGCCCGGCACCTGGTGAACGGAGAAAAGTGAGGACCATGGAGAAAGTGCGCGTCCTGGCGCCGAGCGGGATGCTCGGCGCCGGCTGGGACCACGCGACGGTCGAGCGCGGCATCGCGCTGGGCGCCGACGTGATCAGCATCGACGGCGGGTCGACGGATTCCGGCCCCCACTACCTCGGCGCCGCGACGGCCAAGACGACGGCCAAAGCGGTGGCCCGCGACCTGCGCAGCCTGTTCACGGCCGCCGCGGCGGCCGGGATCCCGGTGATCGTGGGCTCCTGCGGCACGAGCGGGACCGACGCCGGCGTGGACTGGGTCGCCGGGATCGCCGCCGAAGTGCTGGCCGAGGCGGGCCTGGACCTCAGGATCGCGCGGATCTACAGCGAGCAGAACGCCGCCCACCTCAAGGAAGCGCTCGACGCGGGCCGCGTGCACCCGTTGCCGCCCTTGGGGGAACTCGACGCGGAGACCTTGGAGAGCTGCACGCACATCGTCGGCGCGATGGGGCACGAGCCGATCGTCGAAGCGTTGCGCGGTGGCGCCCAGGTCGTGCTCGCCGGTCGCGCCACCGACACGGCGGTGGCCGCCGCCTACCCGCTGATGATGGGCATGCCGGCCGGGCCGACGTGGCACGCGGCCAAGATCATCGAGTGCGGTGGCCAGTGCACCGACAACCCGCGCGCCGGCGGTGTCCTGGCCACCATCGACGCCGGCGGCTTCACCATCGAGCCGCTCGACCCCGCGGTGGCGTGCACGCCGATCCTGGTGGCCGCGCACATGCTGTACGAGACCGCGGACCCGTTCGAGATGCGCGAGCCCGACGGCACCCTCGACGTCCGCGACGCCGAATACGTCGCCGTCGACGACCGGATCGTGCGCGTCGAGGGCTCGAAGTTCCACGTCGCCGCCCAGTACACGACCAAGCTCGAGGGCGCGCGGATCACCGGCTACGAAACCATGGCGTTCTCGGCGATCCGCGACCCGCTGGTGCTGGCCGGCATCGACGACTGGGCCGCGCTGATGCGGACGCTCATCACGCAGCGGGTGGGCCAGACCCTCGGGCTGGCCGACGACGAATACGCGTTCGATCTCCGGCTGTACGGCCACAACGCGGTGCTGGGCGAGCTGGAACCCGAAACCGGGCCGCCGCGCGAAGTCGGGGTGATGCTGCTGGTCAACGCGCCCGACCAGGCGACCGCGACGGCGGTGGCCAAGATCGCCAACCCGCTGTTGCTGCACCTGCCGACCGCGGCGATGGACTACTTGCCGAGCTTCGCGTTCGCGACCTCCCCGGCGGAGGTCGAGCGCGGCGCGGCCTACGAGTTCGTGCTCAACCACGTCGTCGACTGCGCGCCACTGGACCTGGTCCGGATCGAGTTCGGCACGGAAGGGAAGACCCATGCCTGAGCTGACCTTGGCGGACCTCGCCCTCGAGGTCCGATCGAAGAACGCGGGCCCGTTCTGGGTGACGATGGAGCTTTTCCTGCGTGACGGGCGCGCTTACCGGATCGCGGCGGACGAGAAGTTCCTCGACGAGCGCGTCATCGCGGCGCTCTACCGCGTGGCGGCGGACACGGTCCGGATCTTCCGGATCCCGTCGCTCAACGTCGTGAAGATCTCGTTCCCGCGGCCGGTCAGCCAGGGTTCGCTGCGTGACCGGGACGTGCACGCGGGGCAGCACCACGTGCCGCTCGCCGGTCTGGTCGTCCCGCCGGGCGCGTGACGAACCCGCGCGCCGGCTGCTTCACTGGAGGGGCGCACCGAGGTGCCGATCCCGGACGGGAGAGGAGCGACCATGTCCTCCGAGCGGCGTGTCCCCACCGGCAGCCCGCGGCAAGAAGCGGCGAAGATCCTCTCCGTGGAGCGGACCGAGCCGCGGCCGGGGTTGCTCGTCATCAGCGCGGCGGGGGAGATCGACGCCGTTTCGGTCCGGCTGCTGCAGCGCGCGACCTGGCAGGACCTGGCCCCGGTCACGGTGCTGGACCTGTCCCGGGTCACCTACCTCGGCGCGGCCGGCCTGCGGGCGCTCGGCCAGGCGTCCGAGCGAGCTGAGGCCGAGGGCCGGCGGCTGTGCCTCGTCTCGCCGCCCCACCCGGTTTCGGCCGTGCTGCTGACGTTCTGGCGCGACGAGCGGGTGAGCCGCCACCCGACGCTCGCCGAAGCGCTGCGGGCCCACCCGGTCGGCTGCGACTGAACGGGGGGCTTCCGGTGACGGCGGGTGCCGGAGCAGACTGGTGCGCATGCTGCCGGCCCCGCCGGCCGGACCCGGGAAGCCCGCGTGACCGCTTCGGGTCCGGGCGAGCGTTCCGTGTTCACGATCGACCGTGACACGCTCCCGCCGCTCAGCGCGCTCCGGCGGTGGATCGCCCGCGCGCTGCCCGACCTGGGTGCGAGTCACCTGTGGGCGGTGCAGCTGGTGGTCACCGAGCTGGCCACGAACGCCTTCGAGCACGGGGCCGGCCCGGTGGAGGTCGCCGTGTCCGCCACCCGGCAGCCGTGCTCGGCGTTGCTGGAAGTCCACGACGCCGGCGAAGGACGTCCGGTGGCCGGGACGCCGTCGTCGACGAGCCGCCGGGGCCGCGGGCTGGCGCTGGTGGCCGATCTCGCGCGGACGTGGGGCGTGCGCCCCGCGGAGCCGGGAAAGACGGTGTGGGCGTGGATCGGCTGCGGTACCGGCGCCGTCGAACCCTGCGTGGTGCGCGAAGAGCCGATCCTGATGGACCCGGAACCGTGCTGAGCTCGGTCAGTTCGGCTGTTCGCTGGTGACGACGGCCCAGACGACCTTGCCGCCGGACCACCGCGGGCTGCTGCCCCACGTGTCGGCGGAGCGCGCGACGATGTGCAAGCCGAGCCCGGCGGCGGTGGGCCGGGTGCGGGGGAGCAGCACGGCCGGGCGCGGGTCGTCGTCGAGCACGGCGATCGTCAGCCGGCCCCGCCGCAGGTCCAGCCGTAGCGTGGCCGCGGACGTGGTGTGCTGGACCACGTTCGCCGCGAGCTCGCCCGCGACGAGGATGCCGTCGTAGACGAACTGCGGGACTTCCCACCGCGTGCACGCCTCGCGCACGGCGGCGCGGGCCACCGCGGAGGCGTCCAGGCTGCGGGGGAGCACGACCTCGGTGCGCTGCCGGGACGGGCGCAGCAGGGCGCGTTCCGCGCTGCGGACGTTCTCGCCGATCGCGACCTGCCGGTGGACACCGTGCTCCCGCAACGCCTGCGCCTGGTCCCCGGCGCCGGCGGCCAGCGCGAGCGGGATGCCCGGCCACGTCCCGAGCCGGCGGGCCACCAGCCCGAACACCCCGACCGGCGCGACGTCGCCGAGGTCGAGGCCGCCGATGCCGGCGATCACGGCTTCTGGTTCGTCCGCGGCGATCTCCAGCAGGCCGTCGCGCAGCTGCCGGTAGCTGCCCAGGTGCAGGCCGCCGGTCACGGTGACCAGGGTGTAGTCCGGCTGCTGGGCCACGTCGAGGTCGAGCGCGCCTCGCATGTGTCTCCTCGGGTGGGAAGCGGTGCTGTCCCGGCACCGCAACGCTAGAACCCGGCTCCGGAATGCGGTAGGCCTCATCAGGTGCGGCCGGACGTCTCGAACGAGACACGGAGTGACCACGACGACCGCCCGGTCGTCCTGGCGTGGCCTGCCACGGCCACTTCACTGCGCACCGTCATCAGCCCGAGCAGGTACGTCGAGCCACGTCGCCAGCGGCGGCGGTGGAGAAGGTGATCGAGGCGAACACGCTGCTTTCGGGCCTGGGCTTCGAATCCGGCGGCCCGGCGGCGGCGCACGAGATCCACAATGGACTGACGGCGGCCGCGGCGAGGCGAAGCTGCCGGAGCCGCGGTTCCACGTCGGGCACCGAGTGAGGGCCTCCGGGTGTCGCATCGAGGCCCTCACTCACCGAGTCAGGACGTCTTGGCGCCGTACGCGCCGGCGGCCAGGTCCTCCAGCAGCGTGGGCCCGGTGGGCGTCCAGCCGAGCAGCTCGCGGGTCCGGACGCTCGTCGCCGCGAGGTCCATGCCGAAGAACCCGCCGATCCAGCCGTAGTGCGCCTGGACGTCCTCGGCCGCGATCGACGCGACCGGCAGGTCGAACGCGCGCCCGATGGCCTCGGCGATCGCACGGGTCGGCACCCCTTCTTCGGCGACGGCGTGCAGGCGGCTGCCCGCGGGCGCCTTCTCCAGGCCGAGCGTGACGAGGCGGGCCGCGTCGGAGCGGTGGACCGCGGCCCAGCGGTGGGTGCCGTCGCCCGGGTAGCCGGAAACGCCCTTCTCGCGGGCGATCGCCGACAGCACCGCGATGAACCCGTGGTCGCCGGCGCCGTGGACGGTCGGCGAGAACCGGAGGCTCACCGGGTGCACACCACGGTCGGCGAACTCGAGGGCGAGGTTTTCGCTGCCACCGCGGGCCGAGTCCGGGCCGTGGAACGGCGCCGGGTCGGCTTCGGTGGCGGGCCGTCCCTGGGCGAGCCCGGCGACGCCCGAGGCCAGCAGGAACGGCCGGCCGGAGCCGGCGAGCGCGTCGCCAATGGTCTGGACCGCGGCCCGCTCGGCGGCGTTCGACGCGGCCATGTTCCCGAAGTCGTGCTTGTTCGCCAGGTGGATGACGGCGTCGGCGGCCTCGGCGCCGGCGCGGATGCCGTCGAGGTCGTCGAGGTCGCCGCGGCGCACCTGGGCGCCCTTGGCCTCGACAGCGGCGGCGGACGCGTCGGAGCGGGCCAGCCCGGTGACGTCGTGGCCGGCGGCGAGCAGGTCGTCGACGACGGCGGAGCCGATCCAGCCGGAGGCTCCGGTGACGAAAACGCGCATGGGGGTGATCTCCTCAAAGTATGTCAGTGACTGACGTCGGTGACTGACATCAACCGTACGCCCGAAGTCAGTCGCTGTCATCACTTAGACTCGACGGCATGGTGCGTTGGGAACCGGGAACCCCGGAGCGGCTGCAGCGGGCGGCCCTGGAGCTGTTCGCGACTCGCGGCTTCGAAGAGACGACCGCGGCGGAGATCGCGCAGTCCGTCGGCCTGACCGAGCGCACGTTCTTCCGCCACTTCGCTGACAAGCGCGAAGCCCTGTTCCACGGTCAGGAGCTGTTCGTCCGGGCATTCGTGGCCGGAGTGGAGGCCGCGTCGCCGACGGCGTCGCCGATCGAGGTGGTGGCGGCCGCACTGGCCTCGGCGGCGGAGTTCTTCCCGGACGAGCGCCGGTCCCATTCGCGGGTGCGCCAGTCGGTGATCGGCCGGAACCCGGCGTTGCAGGAGCGCGAGGTGCACAAGATGGCGAGCCTCGCCGCGGCTTTGGCGGACGCGTTCCGCGCACGCGGGGTGGCCGACCCGGCGGCGACTTTGGCCGCGGAGTCGGGGGTCACGGTGTTCGCGGTCGCGTTCGTCCAGTGGCTGCGGGAGGGGGAGGAACGGTCGTTGGGCGAGATCGCGACCGAGGTGCTCGGCGAGCTGCGCGCGCTGACCTCGGCCGTGTGAATGGCGGCGGCCGCGGCTGCTCGGCGTTGTGGGCGTGGGCTGGGCGAGATGGCCGGCTTCGCCGGGGCTTTGCGTGTGCGTGGAGCCGCCGATCTCTCAGCTCGGCGAGCTGCGTGCGCTGACCTCGGCCGCATGAACGCCAGCGGCCGCGCCTACCGATTGCAGGAAGTCTCGCCGGTTGGTGCTCGGGCGGAGCCCGGCGTCGTGGGCGTGCGGACTCTGCAAGAGGGCCGGCTTTCGTCGCGGCGAGCGGAGCCGCCGATCCCTCTCCGTCGGGCGCGAAGAACGGTCGTTGGGCGAGATCGCGACCGAGGTGCTCGGTGAGTTGCGCGCGCTGACCTCGGCCGCATGAACACCAACGGCCGCGCCCGCGAGGTCTCCCTCGCCGACGCGGCCGCGTACTTCACGAAACCTCAGCGGCTCCCGCGCAGGGTCGCGCGCCCCGCGTACCGCGCCTCGGCGCCCAGCTCCTCCTCGATGCGGATGAGCTGGTTGTACTTGGCGGTGCGGTCGGACCGGGACAGCGAACCCGTCTTGATCTGGCCGCAGCCGGTGGCCACCGCCAGGTCCGCGATCGTCGTGTCCTCGGTTTCGCCCGAGCGGTGCGACATCACCGCCGAGTAGCCCGCCTTGTGTGCGGTGTCGACGGTCAGCAGCGTCTCGGTGAGCGTGCCGATCTGGTTGACCTTGATCAGGATCGAGTTCGCGATGCCGCGCTCGATGCCGTCGCGCAGCAACGCCACGTTGGTGCAGAAGACGTCGTCGCCGACCAGTTGGACGCGGTTGCCGATGGTGTCCGTGAGCTGCTTCCAGCCGTCGTAGTCGTCCTGGGCGAGGCCGTCTTCGATGGAGACGATCGGGAAGCGGGTGGTCAGCTCGGCGAGGTAGGCGACGTGCTCCTCGACGCTGCGCTTGCGGCCCTCGCCGCGGTAGTCGTAGACGCCGTCCGCGTAGAACTCCGACGCCGCCGGGTCGAGCAGCAGCGCGATGTCCTCGCCCGGGGTGTAGCCGCTGTCCTCGATCGCGCGGACGACGAACTCGAGCGCCTCGTCGGCCGAGGCGAGGTTGGGCGCGAAACCGCCTTCGTCGCCGACGTTCGTGCCGTGCCCGGCCTTCCGCAGCGACGCGCGCAGCGTGTGGAAGACCTCGGAGCCCATCCGCACGGCCTCGGCGAAGGTCTCGGCGCCGACCGGGCCGATCATGAACTCCTGGAAGTCGATCGGGTTGTCGGCGTGCGCGCCGCCGTTGACGATGTTCATCATCGGCATCGGCAGCTGGTGGGCGAACACCCCGCCGACGTAGCGGTACAGCGGCAACGTGTTGGCCGCGGCGGCCGCCTTCGCGACGGCCAGCGAAATCCCGAGCGTGGCGTTGGCCCCGACCCGCGCCTTGTTCGCGGTCCCGTCCGCGGCGATCAGCGCGGCGTCGACCTCGGACTGCGCTTCGGCCTCCAGCCCGACGACCGCGTCGGCGAGCTCGGTGTTCACCGCGGTGACCGCCTTGCGCACGCCTTTGCCGTGGTAGCGCGCCTTGTCGCCGTCGCGCAGCTCGACGGCCTCCCGCGTGCCGGTCGAGGCGCCCGACGGGACGGCGGCCCGCCCGAGCGAGCCGTCGGCCAGCACGACGTCCACCTCGACGGTCGGGTTCCCCCGGCTGTCGAGCACCTCACGACCGCGCACACGGGCGATTGCCGTCATCTCAGCTCCTCGTAAGTCGTCCCCAGGGGCGCCGGCGGGCGCCGTCCCGCGAGCGAGGCTAGCAGAGAGTGTCTGAATCGATCCCGGCTAATTTTCGTGGCCGGTTGATGGCTTTCCGGCGAACAGCGTGTGGACCGCCGACGGGATGGCGGCGACGGACCCGGGGCCGCGGATCGCGGTCTGCAGGAGGTAACCGGGGAGCACGCACAGCAGCACGTCCACCAGGGCGCCGGCGTGCTCCGCTGGCCCGGTCAGCGCCGCGGCCGCCGCCTCGAACGACTTCCGCAGGTGCTCGGCCAGCGCCGGGTTGCGGAGGGCCTCCGACCAGACGAGCAGGGCGATCGCGGCGAAGCCGTCCTCCGCGTGACGGGCGGACAGGAACTCCAGCGTCGCCGCCACGGCCTCGCCGGGACCGGCCGCGGTGCGCGCCGACTCGCGGACGATCGCGACGACGTCGCGGAGGTTCTCCTCGGCGATGGCGACGATCATCGCGTCCTTGCCGGGGAAGTAGCGGTACACCGCCCCGGAGGAGACGCCGGCCTCGCGCACGAGGTCCTGCATCGACGTCTCGTGGAAGCCGTCACGCAGGAAGCAGCGGCGCGCGGCGGCCAGGATGTGCGCGCGCCGCTCGTCCCGGTACTGGTCGGAGATCTTGGGCACCGGCCGAGGGTAACAAAAAACACGAACGTTCGCGTTTGACAGCCCGGCCTGGTCGGAGGCACGGTGAAGAAGGAAAGCGAACGTTCATGCGCGGAAATGCCCGATCGATGACACCTGCCCTGTCCACCGTCGCGGAGTTCCCCGAGCACTCCTTCCTCGAGAACCTCGCGGTGCGCCACGACGACTCGCTGCTCGTCACGTCGCTCAACGCGAAGCAGCTGTGGTTCGTCCCGGCCGGGGGTGCGGCGCCGTTCGTGCTGCACACCTACGACCACCTGGTCACCGCGGTCGTCGAGACCGAGCCGGACGTCTTCCACGTCGCGCTGACCGACGGCTACACCACGCACGAGTCGCACCTGAGCCGCGTCGACCTGCGGGGCTGGGTGCCGGGGGAGACCGAACCGCCGATCGAGACCGTGCTGACCTTCGACGACCGCGTCCGCGCGCTGAACGGCGCGTGCCTGGTGGCGCCGGGCGTCCTGCTGGTCGCCGACTGCTTCGCCGGACTCATCTGGCGGGTCGACCTGCCGTCGGGGACGGCCGACGTCTGGCTCGCGCACGCGTCGATGGCGCACGACCCGCTGAGCACGCTGAAGCCGCCGCAGCCGGGCGTCAACGGCGTCCGGTACGCGGCGAGCACGGGCCACCTCTACTACACCTCGACCGCGCAGAAGCTCTTCATGCGTGTCCCGGTCGACCCGGTGACCCACACGCCGGCGGGCGCGCCCGAGCACGTCGGCGGCGGCTCCATGGCCGACGACTTCTGCCTCGACGAGGACGCGGGAGTCGCTTACGTGACCACGCATCGCGAGAACACGATCGACCGCGTGCCGCTGGATCCCGGCTCGGCCGAGCGGCCCCGGACGGTGCTCGGTGACCCGCTGGACCTGCGGCTGCTGGGGCCGTCGAGCATGGCGTGGAGCCGCCGCCGGGCGGGTGTCGCCTACGTCACGACCGACGGCGGGACGACCGCGCCACCGCCGGACGGCCGGGTGCGCCCGGCGAAGGTGCTCCGGCTCGAACTGTTCGAGCAGACCGAAGCATTGCCCCACGATCAACGGTAGGATTGTGCAACAATCTCGCGAAGGGTGGCACGCATGCAGAGCGACGGAGTCCGGGTCCACGGCGCATCGGGGCAGCCGGTGCTGCTCCTGCCCGGCGGCGCCGAGGCGTGCGACGGCTTCTTCCCCGGGCTCGTCGAAGGCCTGGCCGACTGCCGGGTGATCGTCCACGACCGCCCCGGCACGGGCACTTCGGCCGTCGACGGCACCTTGGCCGGCGCGGCGGATCACCTGAGCGACCTGATCGACCGGCTCGGCTGCGGCCCGGTCGTCGTGGTCGGGCAGAGCCTCGGCGGCGCGGTGGGCGTGCTGCTGGCCCGGGCCCACCCGGAGCAGGTCGCGGGCCTCGTCCTGCTCGACCCGACGATCGTCAACGACCCCCGCACGTGTGCGCTCCTGGAGCGGATGACGCGGGTGCTCGGCGCGCTCGCGTCGGTGCCCGGGGTGCGTGGGGTGCTCACGCGGCTGCTTCGCGCGTCGATCGTCCGGTCGACGCGGAAGCAGCACCTGCGGCCGGACTGCGAGGCGGCCCAGCTGAAGATGGCGGACATCGACATCCCGCAGCTGGCCCGCGCGGTTCGCGGCATCACCGAGGTGTCCCGCGGGCTTCGGGAGCCGGACCTGCCCCGTGTCCCGGCGGTGGTGGTGACGGCGGACCGCAAGCCGGCCACGGCGATGCGCCGGGGCCACGAGCGCCTCGCGACGGCGTTCGGCGGGCGGGTCGTGTCCTGGCCGGGCGCGACGCACGGGGTGCACCTGGACCACCCCGACGAGACCCTGGCCACGGTCCGCGAGCTGGTCGGGCAGGTGAACGCGAAGGCCTGACGCGCCCTCGTCCGAACTCGGGTCTGGACGCGGGCGCGAGTTCGACCTACTGTCTTTGGTCTGACCAGTAGCTAGGTGGACAGCTGAGAGGTGCCCGTGACCAGAGTCGGAGCAGCGTCGCCCGCGTCGGACACCCTGGCCGCGCCCAGCGCGCGGCGGGCCGTGCTGGCCGGCGGGATCGGCAACTTCATCGAATGGTTCGACTACGGCGTCTACGCCGCGCTCAGCCCGGTCATCGCGTCGTTGTTCTTCCCCGGTGGCAACAGCGTCGCGGCGACGCTGTCGACCTTCGCCGTGTTCGGGGTCGGGTTCGTCGTGCGGCCCCTGGGTGGGCTCTTCTTCGGGCAGCTCGGTGACCGGCGGGGCCGCCGGACCGCGCTGGGGCTCGCGCTCATCCTGATTTCGCTCAGTACCGCCTGCATGGGGCTGCTCCCGACGTTCGCGAGCGCCGGCGTCGCCGCGCCGTTGCTGCTGCTCCTGCTCCGGCTGATCCAGGGGTTCTCCGCCGGCGGCGAGTTCACCGGGTCCGCCACGATGATGGTCGAAAACGCACAGACCGGGCGCCGCGGCTGGATCTCCAGCTGGCAGCAGTTCAGCGTCATCACCGGGACGCTGGCCGGCGTCCTCATCGTCACCGCGATCACCGACCTCGGCTCGAGCGACCTGCTGGAGAGCTGGGGCTGGCGGATCCCGTTCCTGGTCGCGCTGCCACTCGGCGCGGTCGGCTTCTACATCCGCTTCCGGATGGAGGACACCCCGCACTTCGAGGCCCTGCGCAGCACCGGCGACGTCGCGGAGAAGCCGACGCGCGAAGCCGTCCGCACCCAGCGCCGCGCGATGGTGATCGCGTTCTTCTACACCGCGCTGCCCAACATCGGCTTCTACACGTTCCTGACCTACACCCCGACGTTCCTGCGCAACGAAGCCGGGCTGAGCCTCGGCAAGGCCTACCTCGTCAACGTCGTCGGCACGGTCCTCTACGCCCTGTTCACCCTCGTGGTGGGCCGGCTGTCGGATCGCTTCGGCCGCCGCCCGATCCTGATCACGCACGCCGTCGCGTTCTTCGTCTCCGCGATCCCGATCTACCTGCTGCTCTCGAGCGGCTCGTTCCTGGTGGCGCTGGTCGTCCAGCTGCCCGCGATGCTGATCATGTCCTGCTACTCCGGCCCCGGCACGGCCGGCATCACCGAGCTGTTCCCGACCCGCCTGCGGTACTCCGCGATGGCGTTGCCCTACAACCTCAGTTCCGCGATCTTCGGCGGCACCGCGCCGTTCATCGCGACCGCGCTGATCGCCTGGCTGGGCACGCCGATCGCGCCCGCGTTCTGGGCGATGCTCGCGGCGATCCCGACGTTCGTCGTGTACGTCCGCATGCGCGAGACCGCCTTCAGCGAACTGCAGGACCGATGAGCGACCGGCTCGCCGCGATCGTCACCGGCTCCTCCTCGGGCATCGGCCGCGCCTGCGCCGCCGAACTCGCGCGCTGCGGGTGGGACGTCGTGACCCACGGGCTCGAGGGAGCGGAGACCGTCACCGGTGACATGGCCGATCCCGCGACGGCCACCGCGCTCGTCGCGGCCGCCGAACAGCGGTTCGGCCGGCTCGACGGCGTGGTCAGCAACGCGGGCGCCGGCCTGACGAAGCCGTTCGCCGACCTCGACGACGAGAACTGGCGTCAGCTGTACGAGGTGCACCTCGCGGCCGCGGCGCGGCTGCTCCGGGCGGCCCGGCCGTTGCTCGCCGTCCGCGGCGGCGCGGTGGTGGCCATGTCGAGCCTGGCCGCGGGCCACGCGCTCGACGGCCGGGCGGCCTACGGCGCGGTCAAAGCCGGGCTCGAAGGACTGGTCCGGCAGGTGGCCGCCGAGTGGGCGCCGCAGGGGATCCGCGTCAACGCCGTCGCGCCGGGCACGATCCGGACCCCGTTGGTGGAGCGCAACTTCGCCCGCGGCCTGCTCGACGAGCAAGCCGTGCTGAGCCGGACACCGATGGGCCGGCTGGGGGACCCGGGCGAGATCGCCACCGTCGTCCGGTTCCTGCTGTCGGCGGATTCTTCTTATGTCACCGGCCAAACGCTCGCCGTCGACGGCGGCTGGTCGATCTTCGGCGGTTGAGGGAGGGACGACATGACAGTGGTGCCCGACGTCGGGTGCGTGCCCACGGTGCGCGCGAGCCTGGACCGGATCCGCGAGCGCGACCCGGCCCTGCGCGCGTTCCTCGCGGTGTGCGAAGACCAGGCGATGGCGGACGCGCGAGCGCTCGACGACTCGGGGGAGCGGGCCGGCTCGATGCACGGGATCCCGTTCTCCGTCAAGGACACCTACGCGACGGCCGGGGTGCGCACCACCTACGGGTCCGCCGTCTTCGCCGACAACGTCCCCACTCGGGACGCCCCGGTGGTGGCCCGGATCCGCCGGGCGGGCGGCGTGCTGGTGGGGAAGACGAACACCCCCGAGTTCGCGATCTACATCCGCACCCTCAACGAGCTCCAGCCCGAGACGGTGAACCCGTGGGACCCGGCGCGGATCTGCGGCGGGTCCAGCGGCGGGGCGGCCGCCTCCGTCGCCGCGGGCCTCACCCCGGTCGCCCTCGGCAGCGACGGCGGCGGCTCGGTCCGCATCCCTGCCGCGTTGTGCGGGGTGGTCGGGCTCAAGCCGTCGCGGGGCGCGGTGTCCGCCGGCGGCGGGTTCATCGGCACCCGGCGGTTCTCCGTCCCCGGCCCGCTGGCGTTGCGTGTCTCGGACGCGCGGGCGATGTGGGAAGCGATGCGGGGCAAGGAAAGCAGCGAGCGCGACACCCTCGAGTTCGTCGATCGCGACACCGTGTCCGCAGGCCCGTGGCGGCTGCGCTGGGTCCCGGACAGCGGCCGCGCCGCCGACAGCGCCGTCGTCGGCGTGGTCCGCTCGGCGCTCGGCCGCCTGGCCACGCTCGACGGCTTCGACGTCGAGGACAGCACGCTCAGCTTGGAGACGCCGCGCTTCGCCGAACCCTTCTACGACGCGATGATGGCGGACCGGCTGTCGACCGGCGGCGACCGGATGCTCGCCCAGGCGCGCGAACTCCTGGCGCCCTACACCCGGCATCACCTGGAGCGGGCTTCGACGATCAGCGGCGCGGCGTATTCCGAGTCGCTCGGCCGGGGCGACGCGGCCGCCGACCACCTCGACGCGCTGCTGCACGACGTCGACTTCCTCGTCACGCCCACCACCGGCGTGATCGCGCCGGAAGGCGCGAGTGGGCCGAGCGACGCGCTACCCGAGGACGCGCGCCGCGAGCTGGTCGCGTACACGTTCCTCGCCAACTACACCGGCTATCCGGCCATCACGGTGCCCTGCGGCCTCGAATCGGGCATGCCGGTGGGGCTGCAGGTGCTCGGCCGGCCCGGCTCGGAAGACCGGCTGCTCGACGTCGCCGAAGCCGTGCAGCAGCACGTGTACGCGCCGCGGCTCGCGCCATGGCCGTGACGCGCCTACGGCAGCAACGCGGCGAGCCGGGCGCGCTGGTCCGCGCCGAGCAGCGACGCGTAGCCGTCGTACAGGGTCTGGCCGGCGAGCCGGGCGGCCGTCTCGCCGTCGCCGTCGGTGATCGCCGCGAGGATGCGCCGGTGCTCGGCGATGAAGCTGTCGCGCGCGGCCGGGTTTCCGGTGTCCGGGTCGACCGCGCCGGCGACCATGTCGAGCGTCGCGTCCTGGATCACCTGGCTGACCACGGCCAGCAGGCGGTTGCCCGCCGCTTCGCGCACGACGTCGTGGAAGCTGTTGTCCGCGGCCGCGAACGCGGCGGCGTCTTCGGCGCGTTCCATCGCGCCGATCGCTTCGGCCATCGAGGCCAGCTGCTCGTCGGTGCGGAAGCGCGCCGCCAGCTTGTTCGCCGCCGCGCCGGCGATCATCCGGTACTGGATGATCTCGAACACCGGCACGCCTTCCAGCTTCACCGCGCCGCGCAGCATGCGGGTGAGGCCCGGGGTCACTGTGCCGCACACCTCCGGCCCGGTCCGGCTGCCGGAGCTGGTGCGCACCAGGCCCATGCTTTCCAGGATCCGCAACGCCTCGCGGATCGTGGAGCGGCCGACGCCGAAGTTCTCGACGAGCGTGCGCTCGGGCGGCAGGAAGTCGCCGGGGGCGTAGTCGCCGGCGTAGATCGCCTCTTCGATCTGGGCGACCACCGCTTCGAAGGCGCGGGTTTTGCCGACCGGCGTGAACATACTGACAACCTAGCATCTGTTCAGACCAGTACCCGCGAAGTTCAGGAGTCCCGCCGATGACGACGCCCGTCCTGCTCACCTTCGACATGGACGCCGAGCTGCTCTGGACCGCCCGCGACCCGGCCGGCGCCGACAAGCCGGTCTGGGTTTCGCAAGGCCACTACGGCCCGAACGTCGGGTTGCCCCGGATCCTCGCCCTGCTGAAGCGCTACGACATCGGCGCGACGTTCTTCGTGCCCGGTCAGGTCGTCGAGCGGTACCCGGCGGCGATCGAGTCGATCCTCGACGCGGGGTTCGTCATCGAGCACCACAGCCACACCCACACCTGGTCGGACAACCTCGGCCGGGAGCAGGAGGCCGAGGAGTTCGGTCTGGCCGCGGCCGCGATCGTCAAGGCGACCGGGCGCGAGCCGAAGGGCTGGCGCTCACCGGCGGCCGAGCTGACCCCGCATTCGGTGTCGCTGATGGAAGAGCACGGGATGATCTTTTCCTCGAACCTCTTCGACAGTGACTCCGTCCACCTGCTCGAAGACCGCGGCCGCGTGACGGACATCGTCGAGATCCCGTTCGCCTGGCCGCTGGTCGACACGCCGGTGTTCATGTACACCAACCGCGTCACCGGCCGGGTCATGTCCGCGCCGTCGGCGGTGCTGGAGACGTGGACCCGCGAGTTCGACGGTCTGTCCCGGGAAGAGGGCACGCACTTCATGCTCGGCACGCACCCGCAGTTCATCGGCCGGCCGTCGCGGTTGTGGGTGCTGGAACAGGTGATCGAGCACGCGCTCGAGTCGGGCCGCGCGGAGTTCCTCTCCTGCGCCGACTACGCCGAGCGCGTCCGGCCCGGGCTGCTCGCCGCGTGAGCGCCGTCGTGACCGGCGGCGCGAGCGGGATCGGCGCCGCCGTCGTCGCCCGGCTGCGGGCGGGCGGCCGGGAAGTCGTGGTCGCGGACCTGCACCCGGCGTCCGGTCCCGCCGTCGACGTCACGGACGAGGCGTCGGTGCGGGCGCTGGCCGACCGGCTGACCGAAGTGGACCTGCTGGTGCACTGCGCGGGCACGGTCGCCGTCGGGGCGGTCGACACGGCCTCCGAGCACGACTGGGACCGGGCGTTCGCGGTGAACGTCAAGGCGGTCTGGTCGGTCAGCCGCGTGTTGCTGCCGTTGATGGGCCCGGGAGCCGCGATCGTGGTGGTCGCCTCCGCCGCGGGCTTGCGACCGATCGCCGAAATGGCGGCGTACGTGGCCTCCAAGTCCGCCGCGGTCGGGCTCGCGAAGTCGATGGCGCTCGACCTCGCGCCCCGCGGCATCCGCGTCAACTGCGTGTGCCCCGGACTCGTCGACACGCCGATGGCGCGCGCGGCCCAGCGCGACCGTTCCCCGGCCGCACGCGACGGTGTCAACGCGCGGCAGGGTTACCTGATCAGCCGCGACGGCACGGCCGACGAGCTGGCGGAAGCCATCGTGCTGGCCGGCACCAACGGCTACCTCGCCGGCGCGACCATCGCGGTCGACGGCGGCCGTTCCCTGCACTGAACCGGCGAAGGAGAAACGACATGCACGACCTCGGCGTCATCGAAGGCGACGGGATCGGCCCCGAAGTCACCGCCGCGGCCCTCGAAGTGGTGTCCGCGGCGGCCGAGCGGTTCGGCTTCGAGTTCACCGCCACGCACCACGACCTGGGCGCCGACCACTACCTGGAGACCGGGGTGGCGCTGTCCGCCGGCGACGTCGAACGGCTGAGGACGCACGACGCGCTCCTGCTCGGCGCGGTCGGCGATCCCCGCGTGCCGCCGGGTGTCCTGGAGCGCGGGCTGATCGTGGCGCTGCGCGTCGCGTTCCGGCAGTCGGTGAACCTGCGGCCCGCGCGGCTCTACCCGGGTGTCACGAGCCCGGTCGCCGGGGTGACGCCGGAGAACTGCGATCTGGTGATCGTCCGGGAGAACACCGAAGGTCTCTACGCGGGCGGCGGGTCGACGGTGCACGGCGGCACCCCGAACGCGACGGCGGTGCAGACGTCGGTGACCACGGCGGCGGCGACCCGCGAGTGCGTCGAGTTCGCGTTCCGGCTCGCGGCCGCCCGCCGCAAGCGGCTGACGTTGTGCCACAAGACGAACATCCTGGTCGAGGCGGGCCGGCTGTGGGAGCGCGTCGTCGAGGAGGTCGGGGCGGACTACCCGGACGTCGAGCGCGACTACGTGCACGCCGACGCGATGTGCCTGCACCTCCCGCTGAACCCCGGGCGGTTCGACGTGGTGGTCACGGACAACCTGTTCGGCGACATCGTCAGCGACCTCGCCGCCACGGTGATCGGCGGCCTGGGCGTGGCGGCGGGTTCGAACTTCAACCCCCGCGGCACGGCGCCGAGCATGTTCGAACCCATCCACGGCTCGGCCCCGGACATCGCGGGCCGAGGCTGGGCCAACCCGGCGGCGGCGATCTTTTCCGCGGCACTGTGTCTGGCCTCCCTCGGCGAACGCTCCGCGGCATTGGCGTGCGAGGCCGCGACGGTGAGCGTGCTGGCGGAGCTGCCGGCCCTGGCGGGGTCGGACATGGGGGTTTCGACGGCGGAAATCGGCCGGCGCGTGGCGGAGCGCGTCGCGACCACGAGCCCGGACGACGAGGGCCGGTCGCTGATGTCGGCGCTGGCGGCGCTGGCGCCCGTCCGGTGAGCATGGACGACTTCCTCGAGCACGCCAGCCGCGCCTACGGCGATCTCCGGAAACCCGGCTACGCGTTCTTCGAGGAGGCGCTCCGCACCCGGCCGTGGGAGCCGCTGGTCGAGCGGCTGCGGCAGGTCATGCGGGTCGAGGATTGGACCGACCGCGAGGACGACGTCAGCTTCTCCTACGTCCTCGACCGCAGCCGGCACTCCGAGGCGTGGCTCCTGTGGCTTTCGGCCGTGGGCCCGTTCGCGCTGCTGGTGCACGCGCCCGCGCCCGCGGCCGAACCGATGGCGCGATCCGGGGTGATCACCGGCGTCCGGCTCCTGAGCGCCGAGGAGGTCGAGACGACGGTCGACTTCGCGCCGGCCGGCGGCCGGTTTCCCGCGTCGCTGTTTGTGCTGCTCTTCGGCGATTCCGACGTCCCATGGTGGCACGCGCACTGATCCACCGGGAGTGCTCTTGGCCACTGTTCGAAGCGGCGGCACCCGGGTATTCGCGAGACTGGAAGCAGTCGAAAGGACCGCCGTGATCGAGAACCCGAAGCCCCGCCTCGTCGCGAACCCCAACCGCACCCAGGTGCGGACCGAAGCGGACCTGCACCGGGAAGCCCCGCCCGCGAACCCCGTGGTCGAGCCGGTGCCCGAGAAGCACTGAAGCCGGCCCGGTGTGGACAGTCCACACCGGACCGGCTCCGCTCACGGGGCCCAGGGCGCCGCGACCGTCCAGCTGCTGTCCGCCGTCACCGTCTGGGGCCGGTCGGAACCCGTTCCGCCACCGGAAGCGATGTAGACGGCGGAATCGAAGTGGCGCAGGAACGCGCCCGCGATGTTGAGCGACTCGAACGTCACGCCGGTGCCGCCCAGGCCCGGCCGCGTGCAGAACGTCGCGTCCGCGTGCATCAACGCCGACCCGTCGTCGACCGAGTTGCGGCCGCGTCCGTCCTGGTGGCGCAGGAACTGCCCGGGGTAGTTCACCGACTCGAACGAGTAGCACGACGACTCGCCCAGCCCGCGCCGCACCGTGTACGTCGCGTCCTGCTTGAGCAACGCGCTGCTGCCGCTGTTCACGACCTCGGTGTAGGCGAGGCCGCCCGCGTGCCGCAGGTACCGGTCGGTGTAGCCCCACGTCGTCACCCGCAGCGACTGCCGCGCGTTCACCGCCAGGGGCACCGAACTCCGCCACAGCGCCGGCGCCGAGACGTCCCACGTCGCGTCGGCGGCGAAGCTCGTCGCGGTGTCCCACGGGTTCGGGCCGCCGCTCACGGCCAGATACACGGTTTCGTCGTAGTGCCGCAGGTACCGCCCCGGCAGGTTCAGCGACTCGAACGACGTCCCGCCGGCGGCGAGGCCCGGCCGGTCGCACCAGGTGGCGTCCGCGGCGAACGTGCCGCCGGTGTCGCTGTCGATCCGGACGCGGTTGTCGGCGTGGCGCAGGAACTTCCCGGGGAAGTTCACCGACTCGAACGAGAAGCACCGCGGGTTCGCCAGGCCCGCGACGGCCCGGAACGAGCCGTCCTGCCGCGGTCCGTCGGCGCTGCCCGTGGTCAGCACGTCGGTGCGGGCGAAGGAGTCCGCGTGCCGCAGGTACCGGTCGGTGTACCCGGGCGTGGTCACCCGGAACGACCGGATGTGCCCGAGCGTCAGCGGCACCGCGGCGTTCAGGTTCTTCGAGGCGTTGATCAGGTCGGTGTGCGCCGCGCGGACCAGCGCGGTGTCGACCTTCTGCACCCGCCGGTCGTAGGTGAACAGCCCGTTGTACTCGCCTTCGACGTCGGTCAGCTCGGTGTAGACGAACGCCGAGAGGCCCTTGGTGGTCATCAGCTGCCGGGCGTCCCGGATCATGCCGGTGTAGCGGTCGTTCAGCTGCGCGGCGCTCGCCATCTGCTCGTAGGCGAAGAACTTGCCGGTGGGGCTGTACTCGTGCCCGGGGTTGCGCAGGCCGAGCCCGCCGAACTCGCCCAGCACCGAGACCCGCGCCCCGGCCGGCCGTGGTGCGTCCGGCCCGGTGTACACGTGCCAGTCGATGATGTCCCCGGTGCCCGGATCACCCTTCGACGCGCAGCAGTTGAACCCGCTGTGCGCGTCGACCAGCCGCGTCGGGTCCTGGTTCTTGATGTTCGTGGTGACGCGCCTGGTCTCGGCGAGGTTCCACTCGCCCCAGCCCTCGTTGAACGGCACGTACGTGATGACGGCGGGGGAGAAGCGGTGCTCGTCGACGATCTCGCGTGCTTCGGTCTCGAACTCGGCGATCTGCGCGGGCGTGCGGTCGGCGTTCGCGTTCGGGGTCGACGGGATGTCCTGCCACACCAGCAACCCCAGCTTGTCGGCCCAGTAGTACCAGCGAGCCGGCTCGACCTTGATGTGCTTGCGGACCATGGTGAAGCCCAGGTCCTTGTGCTTCTGCAGGTCCGAGGCCAGCGCGGCGTCGGTCGGCGCGGTGTACAGGCCGTCGGGCCAGAAGCCCTGGTCCAGCGTGCCGACCTGGAACACGAACTCGCCGTTGAGCGTCGGGCGCAGCACGCCGTTGACGTTCTTCGTGCCGACCTCGCGCATGCCGAAGTAGCTGATCACCTGGTCGACCGTCGTGCCCGCCGCGTCGCGCAGCGACACGCGCAGGTCGTAGAGGAACGGGTCGTCGGGCGACCACCGCCGCGCGTTCGGCACCGGCACCGAGAACTCGGTGAAGCCGCCGGCGGCGCTGCCGACGACGGCGCCGCCGGTCATCGACTCGGCGAAAACGGAGTAGCCGCTGACGTCTCCGCGGCCGAACACCCGCACCCGCGCGGTGTTGTCGGCCAGGTTCGGGCGGATGTCGACGGAGTAGATCGACGACGGCGCGGTCGGCTCGAGCCAGACGGTCTGCCAGATGCCCGAAGTCGGCGTGTAGAAGATGTCCGACGGGGTGGTGGCCTGCTTGCCGACCGGCTGCTTCTCGTCGCGGCCGTTCGTCGGGTCGTAGACGCGCACGACGATCTCGTTCGCGCCGCCGTTCAGCCGCGCGGTGATGTCGGCTTCGAACCGGTCGTAGCCGCCCTTGTGCGAGGCGACCTGGACGCCGTTGACCCACACGGTGGCCTCGTAGTCGACGGCGCCGAAGTGCAGCTGCACGTGCCGGCCGGCCCAGGCCGCCGGCACGGTGAAGGTGCGGCGGTAGAACATCAGGTCGCGGTTGTCGTTGCGCATGATGCCCGACAACGCGGATTCGACCGGGTAGGGGACCAGGATGCGCTCGGGCAGCGTCTGCCCGAGTGGCGGCGCGGCGTAGCGGTCGACGCTGCCGTTCGCGCCGGTGGCGGGGTTGAGGAACTCCCACTCACCGTTGAGCGACTGCCAGTCGGGCCGCGTCAGCTGCGGCCTCGGGTACTCGGGCAGCGGGTTCGTGGTGCTGACCTGCGAGGTCCACGGCGTGGACAACGGCGGTGGCTTGGGCGCCACGGCGGCGTTCGCCGCGGGCGCCACGGAAACCACCGAAAACAACGCGAGAACCAGGACGACGAAACGGCGCATCGGACTCCCCTTCGCAACGCGCACGGAACCGCGCAACCGAACATAACACGGAACATGGACAAACGGAACAGAGCAGAATTCACCAGACAATCAACACGCGAACGCCTGGCTGCCCCTGTTCACGCCCGAACACCGCTGGCGGTTGAGTCCACGGCCCGGAAGGCGGCCACCGCCGCGTGGTCGCTGATCGCGTCCGGGGCGATGACCTCCTCGGGCGGGCGGCCGAGGAGGATCTGCTTGATCGGCTTCTCCAGCTTCTTGCCGGTCAGCGTCCGGGGCACCGCCGGGACCGCTTCGATCCGGTCCGGGACGTGCCTCGGCGAGAGCTGCTCGCGCAGCGCTTGCCGGATCCGCTGCCGCAACGGGTCGTCGAGGCCGGCCGGGGCGACGACGAACAGCAGCAGCCGGCCCGGTCCGCCTTCGCCGTCTTCCAGGTGCACCACCAGGGAGTCCTCGACGCCGGGCAGCTCCTCGACGACGGCGTAGAACTCGGCCGTGCCCAGCCGGACGCCGCCGCGGTTGAGCGTGGCGTCCGAACGACCGGAGATCACGAAGCCGCCTTCTGGCGTCTTGGTCACCCAGTCACCGTGCCGCCAGACGCCCGGGTAGGTGTCGAAGTAGGCGGCGCGGTAGCGGCGGTGCCCGGGGTCGTTCCAGAACCCCACCGGCATCGACGGCATCGGCCGCCGCACGACCAGCTCGCCGACCGAGCCGGCGACCTCCTGCCCGGCCGGGTCGAACGCCGTGACGTCGACACCCAGGCACGGCGCGGTCAGCTCGCCCCGCCGCGGTGGCACCCACGGGTTCCCGGCCACGAACGCCGAGCAGATGTCGGTCCCGCCCGACATCGAGTTCACCGGGACCCCGAGCCGCTCGGTCGCCCAGTCGAACCCCTCCGCGGGCAGCGGCGACCCCGTGACACCCAGCGTCCGCAGCTCCGGCAGGTGCCCGGGCGAGACACCGGCCGCCCGGCACGCCATCAGGTACGACGGGCTGGTGCCGACCAGCGTCGCGCCCGCGGCCAGCCGCCACTGCTCCCCGAGGTCCGGGTACAGCGGGTTCCCGTCGGTGAGCACGATCGCCGCCCGGCGCAGCAGGCCGGAGACAAGCACGTTCCACATCATCCAGGCCGTCGTGGTGTGCCACAGGAGCCGGTCGCCCGGCCGGGTGTCCAGGTGGAACGCGTGCGCCTTCAGGTGTTCCAGCAGGATGCCGCCGTGGCCGTGCACGATCGCCTTCGGCAGCCCGGTCGTCCCCGAGGAGAACAGCACGTACAGCGGATGGTCGAACGGCACGCGCTCGAACCCCGGCTCCGGCGCCGAGCCGAGCAGCTCGGGCCACCCGACATCTGAGTCCACTGTGTACTGTCCATACGGGACGCCGACGACGTGCCGCACCGACGGCAGCCCGGCCCGGATCGCGGCGACGTCGGCGCTCTTGTCAATTTCCTTGGCGCCGTAGGTGTAGCCGCCGACGGCCAGCAGCACCGCCGGCTCGATCTGCGCGAACCGGTCGACGACGCTGCGCGCCCCGAACTCCGGCGCGCACGAAGCCCACACCGCGCCGAGCGACGCGCACGCCAGGAACGCCACCAGCGTCTCCGGGATGTTCGGCAGGTACGCCACCACGCGGTCGCCCCGGCCGACGCCCAGCCGCCGCAGCCCCGCGCGAACCCGGGCGACCTGGTCGGCCAGCTCGCCGAAGGTCAGCGACGCCGGCGAGCGCGTCTGCGAGTGGGCGAGCACGGCGAGCTGATCGGCAGTCCCGTCCAGCATGTGCTCGGCGTAGTTCAGCTCCGCGCCCGGAAACCACTGCGCGCCGGGCATCTCCGGGGAGCCGAGGACGCGGTCGTAGGTCCCGCGGACCTGGAAGTGGTCCCAGACCCTCGCCCAGAACCCTTCGAGGTCGGTCACCGACCAGCGCCACAGCTGTGCGTAGGAGGCGAAGCCGCGGCCGAAGACGTCCAGCTCGCTCATGCGCCGTCGTGGGCGTCGGTCATCAGGTCCGCCAGGTCCTCCGGGGCCAGGAACGACGGCGGGGGCGGCGGGCCCCACGCGTAGAGGCTCTTCTCGCCGGCGACCACGCGCGGCTCCCAGAGCTGGTCCTCGAGGATGCAGTCGATGTCGGAGTAGTACTCGGAGAAGTTGCCCGCCGGGTCGCGCAGGTACCAGAAGAAGTTCGAGCCGATGTAGTGCCGGCCCAGGCCCCAGGTGTGCCGCTCCGGGTGGCCTTCGAGCATCGCGGTGGCGCCGCGGCCGACCTCGTCGACGTCGTCGACCTCCCACGACGTGTGGTGCAGGAAGCTCACCGGCGCCTGCTGCACCAGCACGTTGTGGTGGTCGGTGGAGCAACGCATGAACGCGGCCAGTCCCGGCGCCTCGTCGCTGACCTTGAACCCGAGGCCTTCGGTGAAGAACCGCTGGGTCGCGGCCTGGTCGGTCGAGCCGAACACGACGTGCCCGAGCTTGCGCGGCCGCACCGCCGGCTCGCGGTCGATGCCGGGCGCCCGGGTGTTGGCCCGCTGGATCGAACCGGGACCGTTGTAGGCCACCGGTTCCGGCGGCTCCTGCTTCAGCCGTGGCGCGACCGAGACGACGACGTCGAGCCCGGTGCTCGGGTCCTTTGTGTACAGTGCCGCGCCTTCGATGCGGCTTTCGACGTCGAGGCGGGCCAGGGACGCGGTGATCCGGCCGAGGTCGTCCGGGTCGTCGGCGCCGATGCCGAGGGTGAGCAGCCGGCGCTGCTTGCTCCGGCGCAGTTCGAGCTGTTCGCCGCCGTCGGCGGTGGCGAACCCGGACGCGGTCGGCGTCAGGCCGAACTCGGTGTAGTACTTGGCCGTCGCGTCGACGTCCGGGACGCCGATGGCGATCTTGGTGAGGCGGTGCAGGCTCATGACGGGGTTCCTCCGGGTCAGATGAGCGGGGTGATCTGGTCGTCGCGCCCGAGCAGGGCCTTGCCGTAGACCTCGTAGTTGACCGCGGGCAGCACGATCGCGTGCCGCGCGGCGACCGCGGAATCGCGCCAGATCCGCTGCAGCGGGTTGACCTCGGCGAAGCTGCCCGCGCCGTGTGCCGAGAGCAGGATGTCGATGGCCCGGGTGATGTTCTCGACGGCCCAGCCGGTGTCGGCGCGGGTCCGGGCGCGGGTTTCGAGATCGGGGTAGGCGCCGGCCGACGCGGTATCGATGTCGTCGGCCGCGCGGTAGGCGTGCAGGTGGGCGGTGTCGATCCGCATCGCGGCTTCGGCCAGCTGGAGCTGGAAGGCGACGGACTCCGCCTGGGTCGCGTAGTTCGTGTAGGAGATCGCCTTGCGGGCGGCCTTCTCCTTGACGATCTTCAGCGCCTTGCGGCCGAGGCCGAGCTGCGGGCCGGCCAGCACCAGCGTGAGCACCGGGACGAGCGCGGCCCGGAACAGGTCCTCCTCGGGCTCGCCGTTCGCGTACTGCCCGGCGATCGACGGCGGCACGGACATCACCCGGTGCTCGGGCACGAAGACGTCGTCGGCGATCAGGCAGTTGGAGCCCGACGAGCGCATCCCGGCGACGAACCAGGTGTCCTCGAAGCCGAGGTCGGTGCGGGGGACCAGGGCCATGCCCTGGTCGACGACCTCGCCGCGCTCGTCGGTCAGCGGGATGCCGAGGCCGGCCCAGTCGGCGTGCCACGAGCCGGAGTTGTAGTACCAGCGCCCGGTGACCCGCCAGCCACCGTCTGCTTTGGTCGTTTCGGCGGTCGGGGAGAGCACGCCCGACACCTTGGCGTCGGGGTTCGCGCCCCAGACGTCGTCCTGGGCCTGGACGCTGAAGAGCCCGGCGAGCCAGGCGCAGACGTTGCTCAGCGCGACGACCCAGGCGGTGCCGCCGTCGGCTTCGGCGACCGCGGCCGAGACGTCGAGCATCGCGCGGACCGGGAGGCCGTAGCCGCCGTAGCGGCGGGGCTGGGCGATCTTGAACGCGCCGGCCTCGGTCAGCGCGGCGATGCTCTCTTCGACGACCCGCCGGTCGGCTTCGCCCCGGGCGGCGTTCTTCTCCAGCAGCGGCTGGATGTCGGCGATCCGGGCGAGGACCTGGTCGAGGGTGGGCGTGGGCTGTTCGGTCGCGAGGGTCATGACGGCGGTGTCCTTCCAAGCGGGTCAGCGGGCGCAGGCGGCGATCTGGTCGGTGATGAGCGGGCGGGGCCGCTCGGCGTAGCGGGAGTGGGTGCCGAAGGTGCGGTGGGCGTACACCAGCGGCGGCAGCTCGGTCCGGCCGAGTGCGGTGACCAGGCCGAACAGCAGGAGGTGGTCGCCGGCCTCGACGACGCGGTCCAGGTCGCACGCGACCCAGCCGGCGGCGTCGCGGAGCCGGGGCAGGCCGTCGTCGGTGAACCAGGCCGTCTCGCCGCCGAACCGGTCGGCGCCGCGGGTGGCGAACCGGACGGCGAGGTCGTCCTGGCCCTGGCCGAGCAGGTTCACGCCGAACCGGCCCGTGTCGAGGATCTCGGCCAGCAGCGCCGATCGCCGGTCGAAGGCGACGCTCACCAGGGGCGGGTCGAGCGAGAGCGAGGTGAACGAGCTGACGGTCGCGCCGTGCGGGCCGGCGGTGGTGACGATCGTGACCGGGGCGCAGACCGCGGCCATCACCGCACGGAACCGGGTTCCGTCCACGGTGGTCATGACGGGTCCGTGAACCGGTGGCGCATCGAGCCGATGCCCTCGATCGTGGTGACGAGCTCGTCGCCGGCGGCGAGGAACCGCTGCGGGCTGCGGGCCTGGCCGACGCCCGACGGCGTGCCGGTGAAGATCACGTCGCCGGGCCGCAGGGGCAGGATCGCCGAGAGCCGCGCGACCAGCTCGGGCACCGAGAAGATGAGGTCGTTGGTGCGGCCCTTCTGCACGGCTTCGCCGTTGACCTCCGAGCTCAGCGCGAGGTTGTCGCGGTCGGCGAACTCGTCCGGCGTGACCAGCCACGGCCCGGTCGGCCCGAAGCCGGGCGCGGACTTGCCGAGGCTGAACTGCGGGGCCGGACCGGCCAGCTGCACCGTCCGGTCGGAGAGGTCCTGGCCGGCGGTCAGCCCGGCGACGTGCGCCCAGCCGCGTTCGGCGGGCACGTTGCGCGCCTCGCGGCCGATGACGGCAACGAGCTCGACCTCCCAGTCCACAGTGGACCCGGTGAGTGTGATTTCGCCGGTGGGGCCGGTCAGGCAGCTCGGGAACTTCGTGAACACGGCGGGGGAGTCCGGCAGTCCGAGCCCGGACTCGGCAGCGTGTTCGCGGTAGTTCAGCCCGACCCCGAAGACCTGGGCCGGGGTGGGGGAGGGCGCACGCAGGTCACCTTCGTCGAATGCCTCGGCGTCGGCGGTCGGCGCTTCGGCGGCCCAGGCGGTGAACTCGTCCCAGCGGGCGTAGACGGTGTGGGGGTCGGCGGCGAAGCGCTGCCCACTGGCGCGCTCGACGTCGACGGCGCCGGCTTCGGTGAGGAGGACGAGCCGGCCGGCGAGGTTGGCGATCCGCATCGGAGTGCCTTTCGGTTGGGGTCCGAAGTCATACTCTGCCGTTGATATACGACTGTCAAGACAAGAATCGATTCTCTGACGAAGAGTGTGTTATCGTCTCGGCATGGCGAAGAGAGCGGGTGGCGAGAGCCTGGCCGTGTCGGTGTACCACCGGCTGCGATCGGCGATCCTCAACGGAGAACTGGCCCCGGGCGAGCGCGTCAAGCCCGCCGAGCTGAGCGCGGAGTTCGAGGTCAGCCTCAGCGTCGTGCGCGAGGCACTGGGCCTGCTCGCGGCGAAGGACCTCGTGCAGGTCGACCGCAACCGCGGGTTCCGGGTCACGCCGCTGTCGATGCGGGCGCTGACCGACCTGACCGAAGCCCGCGCGATCAACGAGGGCTCGGCCCTGCGGCTTTCGGTGACCCGAGGTGGTGTCACCTGGGAGTCGGAGGTGCTGGCCGCCCACCACCGGCTCGCGGGGCAGCCGATGATCCTGCCCGGATCGCCGGCCCGGCGGAACGAAGAGTGGGCCCGCGCGCACCTGGAGTTCCACCACGCGCTGATCAAGGCGTGCGGCAACGTCGTGCTGCTGGACATCTGCACCCGCCTCTCGGACGCGGCGGAGCTGTACCGCGCCTGGTCGGGCGTGGCCGGCGAGGAGCGCCACCGCGACGTCGCGGGCGAGCACCAGGGCCTGGTGGACGCGGCCCTGGCCCACGACGCCGACCTGGCCGTCGCCCGGTTCGAGGCGCACGTCAACCGCACCAAGGAGATCCTGATGGAGTCCAGCCTCAGCGCCGAGCCCGCGTCGTGACCCCGGCCGAGGTGGTCCCGCGCGAGTACCCCGCCGCCGGTGACCGCTACGACTCGCTCTCCACCTGGCTTCCCGGAAAGGCATCATGACCAAGACCGCCCTGACCGGCGTCCGTGTCTTCGACGGCGCGCGCCTGACCGAGCCCACGACCGTGGTCGTCGACGGCCCGCTGATCGGCGCCGACCCGGCCGGCGCCGAAGACTTCGACGGCGCGGGCGCGACCCTGCTGCCGGGGCTGATCGACGCGCACGTCCACCTGCTGGCACCCGACGACCTGAGCGCGCTCGCCGCCCACGGGGTCACCACCGCGCTCGACATGGCGTGCTGGCCGCGTGAGCGCGTCGACTCCTTCCGCGGGCGCGTGCCCGACATCCGCAGCGCGGGCGTGCCGGCCATCGGGCCCGGCGGCAACCACGCGAAGATGCCCGGGATGCCGGCCGAGGCCATCCTCACCGCGCCCGGCCAGGCCGCCGAGTTCGTCGCCCGCCGCGTGGCCGAAGGGGCCGACTACGTCAAGGTCGTCATCGAAGGCGACCTCCTCGACCAGGCCACGATCGACGCCGTGGTCGCTTCGGCCAGGGAACACGGCAAGCGCACCGTCGCGCACGCGTCGTCAGTCGACGCCTACCGGCGCGCGGTGCGGGCCGGGGCCGACGTGATCACGCACGTCCCGCGCGACGGCGTCCTCGACGCCGAGACGACGTCGCGGATGGTCGAGCAGGGCCAGGTCGCGGTGCCCACGCTGACGATGATGGACGCGCTCACCACCAAGCTCGGCGCGGCCGGGTACGAGTTCAGCCGGGACTCCGTGGCGGCACTGCACGCGGCGGGCGTGCCGATCCTGGCGGGCACCGACGCGTTTTCCGCGCCGATGCTGCCGGTCCCGGTCGTCCAGGGCGTGAGCCTGCATGAAGAACTGGCGCTGCTGCTCGGCGCCGGACTGTCCGAAGTGGACGTCCTGCGGGCGGCGACCGAGCTGCCCGCCCGGCACTTCGGGCTGCCGGACCGCGGCGCCGTCCGCGAAGGGCTGCGCGCGGACCTGGTGCTCGTCGACGGCGACCCGACCCGGGACATCACGGCGACCACGAGGATCCGCCGCGTCTGGGCGGCCGGCGAGGTGGTCGCGTGAGCGGGCTGGTCGACGTCCACGCGCACTTCCTCACCCCGGAGTACGTCGAAGCCGCGATCGCCGCCGGGCACGGCTCGCCGGACGGCATGCCCGGCTGGCCCACGTGGGACGCGTCGGCGCACCTCGAGCTGATGGACCGCTGGGGAGTCGCGGTTTCGCTGCTCTCGATCTCCTCGCCCGGCGTCCACTTCGGAGACGACGCGGCGGCGCGGAAAACTCGCGCGGCACGTCAACGACACCGGCGCCGAAGCCCGCCGGGCGCACCCGGACCGGTTCGGGCACTTCGCGTCCCTGCCGCTGCCCGATGTGGACGGTGCCCTCGCGGAACTGGCGTACGCGGTCGACGAACTGGGCTGCGACGGCGTCACGATCGAGACCAACGCGGGCGGGCGTTACCTCGGCGACCCGGCCTTCGCGCCACTGTGGACGGAGCTGTACCGGCGGCGCACCCCGGTGTTCGTCCACCCGACCTCGCCACCGCACGCGGCGGAGATCGCGCTCGGCCGCCCGCGGCCGATGCTGGAGTTCCTCTTCGACACCGGCCGGGCGGTCAGCGACCTGGCGTTCACCGGGGTCTTCCCGCGGTACCCGGACATCCCGTGGGTGTTCACGCACGGCGGGGGAGTGTTGCCGCTGCTGGCCGAACGGCTCGAGCTGTTCCGCACCGGCTTGGCGGGCGACCCGGGCGGCCCGACGATCCAGGAGCAGCTCGGCACCCTCTGGTTCGACCTGGCGGGAACACCGTTCCCCCACCAGGTCCCGGCGTTCGAGCGCGCGTTCGGCACGGACCGGCTCCTGTACGGCAGCGACTTCTGCTGGACCCCGCCCCGAGCGGTGGACGCCCAGCTGGCGGCCATCGACGCGGCCCCGCAGCCCGAGGGCACGACTTGGCGCGAACTCACGACGCGCAACTGTGCCCGGCTCTTCCCGCGGCTGGACAGCGCTCCGGGTGCCTGACCCCAAGCGCCCCAATGTGGCCTTCGGTGCGTCAGACGCACCGAAGGCCACATTGGGTGCGTCTGACGCAACCAAGGCCACATTGGGGCGCTGGTGACCCGTGGCACTGCCGGCCCGTCAGAGGCTGTGGGCGGCGATGTCGCCCTGGGCGGTCGTGGCGCGGATCGTCAGCTCTGCCGCGCCCGTGTTCTTCAGCGTGTTGCTGATACGCCCGTACGACGTGCCGGCGTCCAGCGAGGCCGAGACACCGGCGGCCGCGCCGACCGTGATGCCGCCCGACTGGGTGCTCAGCACAACGTCCCCGCGGACCGCCTCCGTGATGCGGATGTCGCCGCGGGCGGTGCTGATCTGCGCGGCACCCTCGAGGTGGCCGACCTCGACGTCGCCGTCGGTCGCCGTGAGCTGGACGGTGGCCGCCCGAGCCAGCTTGATCCGGCGGTAGGCGCCGTCGAACGTCACGTCGCCGAGGCGGCCGACGCCGTCGAGCTCGGCGGCCGAGGCCTTGGCTTCGACGCGGGAGCCGGCGGGCAGCCCGACGGTGATCCGCACCGACCCGCCCGGGCCGAAGTACGGGTTCTTGCCCTGCGGCGTGTGGATCCGCAGGACGCCGTCGGCGTAGCTCACGGTGGTCTGCTCGGCGGCCTTGACGTCGCGGTTCTTGGCGGCGTCGGCCGGCCCGACCTCGACGGTGGTGTCGGCGCGGTCCGCGGCGACGAGCTGCACGGACCCGGCCGCGAAGTCGAGGACGGCGGTGATCGGGGCGGGGGTGGCGAAGGTCTGCATCGTGGTCTCCTCGGTGGTGGTTCCGGCTTGCGAGGACTACGTTCGCCGGTCGCCCTGACACCCCGCGGCCACGGCGCTGACACGGCCGCTGACACGCCAGCAGGCCCTGATCACCGCGTATGTTCGGGTCATGACCGCAGCGCCCGTGATCGCCGTGCTCGGCGGTGGGATCGGCGGGCTCGCCACCGCCGCGTTCCTGCGCCGGGCGGGGCTCGGGTGCACCGTGTACGAGCAGGCGCGGGAGCTGAAGGAGATCGGCGCCGGCCTGGTCGTGGCGCCCAACCTGGCCCGCTTGCTCCGCCGGCTCGGCGTGCTCGACACGCTGGCCGCCGACGCCGTGTGCCTCGACGTCGGCTGGGAGTTCCGGCGCTGGGCGGACGGGCGCGTGCTCTCCTCGGAAGACCTCCGCGAGGCGTGCCAGGACCTGTACGGCGAACGGACCTACACCGTCCACCGGGCCGCGCTGCTGGCCGCGCTGGCTTCGGCGGTGCCGCCGGAAACCGTGCGGCTGGGGAAGCGGTGCGTGTCGGTCGAGGTGGGTTCGCGGGTCGGCCTGCGGTTCGCCGACGGCTCCCGGGCGGAGGCCGACGTGGTCGTCGGCGCGGACGGCGTGCATTCGGTCGTGCGGGCGGCCTTCGTCGAGTCCGCCGCGCCCGCGTACTCGGGGCTGTGCGCGTTCCGGGCTCTGGTGCCGGCCGAGCGCGCGCCGGCACTGGCCCGGCGGCGCGCGCAGACGTTGTGGCTCGGGCCGGGCCACCACCTGGTGCACTACCCGGTCGCCGGCGGCAGGCTGGTCAACCTGGTCGCGTTCGCCCCGGCGGGCGGCTACGCGACGGAGTCGTGGACGGCGACGGCGACGGTCGAAGAGTTCCTCGCGGAGTTCGACGGCTGGGACGAGCGGCTGGTGGAGCTGATCCGCGCGGGCGGCACGCCGGGCCGCTGGGCGCTGCTGGACCGGGCGCCGCTGACCCGCTGGAGCCACGGCCCGGTCACCCTGCTCGGCGACGCGGCGCACCCGATGTTCCCGTTCTTCGGCCAAGGCGCCGCGCAGTCTGTCGAGGACGCCGCGGTGCTGGCGACGTGCCTGGCTTCGGCCCCGCCGGAGGAGGCGTTGCGGCGCTACGAGTCGCTGCGCATCCCCCGCACCACGCGGCTGCAGGAGGCGAGCCACGGCCGGGCGCACGTGAACCACCTGCCGGACGGCCCGGAGCAGCGGGCGCGGGACGCGGCGTTCGCGAGCGGGGACCCGCTGCGGGACAACGGCTGGATCTACGCCTACGAGCCAGGGGACGTGCAGGGGAGCGGCTCAGCGGCGTGAAGCCGCGGTTGCCAGTTCCTCCGTGAGCTGCCGGAGCAGCTCCGTGGCCGCGTCCCCGAGTGCTTCGAGGTCGGCCAGGGTCGTCGTGTCCTGCGTCTTCACAGCTGGTCCTCGAAGGCTTCGTGGCGGGCGATGACGGCTTCGGCGAACGCGGCGTGGACGCGGAGGTACTCCTCGAGGCCGACGGCGGTGTCGGCCCACGCGTGCCAGCGCAGGTGTGCCTCGGCGACGTCGATCTTCGCGGCGGCGGCCACGGTCGCCGGGCTGGTGCCGGCGAGGATGGCGTGGTGCATGAGCGACGGCGACGAGCGGCGGGCGAGTTCGGCGAGGGAAGCGAGCCGGGTGAGTTCCCCGAGCGCCTCGGACGCGACCGGCCGGCGGCGGGGCACCGGCACCGGGCGGGCGTTCTCGAGGCCATCGGTCAGAACGCTGGTCATCAAAACGACTCCTGGACGGAAGAAGCTGAGCAACCTCAACGGGCGACGGTTACCCGGGCTGAACCCGGGTAAACGTGGCTGCTCGTGATCTCCGTCTCACCGGATCGTGGTCATCCGGGCCGGACCGCCCCGCGGCACTGCGGGATCCGCTGCGGCCGCACGCTCTCCAGGGTCGGCGTGACCGGGACGATCGTGCCGTCGCGGCGGAACGTCAGCTTGTCGATCGTCGTTTCGCGGTGGGTGCCGTCGCCGCCCGGGATGCCGAAGCGGTGGTAGGCCAGGTACCAGTCGTCGGTGCCCGGGACCCGCAGCATCGAGCTGTGGCCGGTGCCGAGCACGCCCAGGTGCGCGTCCTTGCCCAGGATCAGCCCGCGGTTCGTGAACGGCCCGGTCGGCGAGGCCGCCGTCGCGTAGCCGACGCGGTAGTCCTCGCTGCGCGTGTCGTCGATCGACCAGCTGAGGTAGTACGTCCCGTTCCGCTCCGCCATGAACAGGCCCTCGCGGAAGTCGTCCAGCCCGCTCAGGCGGGTGATCTTCGCCGGGGCGAACGACACCATGTCGTCGTTCAGGGGCACCACGTACGCGTTCCCGTTGCCCCAGTAGAGGTACGGCTGCCCGGTGGGGTCGACGAACACCGCCGGGTCGATCGCCTGGCCGCCGTCCGGGTTCCGCGCGATCAACGGCTTCCCCGAGTCGACGAACGGGCCGGTGGGCGAGTCACTCACCGCCACGCCGATCTTGGCCTCCGCGCAGAAGTAGAAGTAGTACTTCCCACCGCGCTGCGCGATCGTCGGCGCCCAGGCGTTCTTGTCGGCCCAGCTCACGTCCGGCCCCAGGTCGAGGATGACGCCCCGGTCCGTCCAGTGCACCAGGTCCTTGGACGACCACGCGGAGAACTTCGTGCCGCTCCAGCCGTCGAAGCCGTCCGTCGTGGGGTACAGGTAGTACGTGTCGCCGAACGCGACGATGTTCGGGTCGGCGTGGTACCCGGGCAGGGCCGGACTGCGTGTCTCGTGCGCCTCGACCGTCCACACGCGACGCTCACCGCCCGCGCCGGTGACGGTGAACCGCCGCGGCCGGCTGAGGTCCACCGGCCCGCCCGCCGGCGCGATCGTGGCCCCGGGCGCCAGCCCGAACTCCGGCGCCAGCCGGCGCAGGTCGGTCCCGGGCCGGACCGGCAGCACCACGCTCGACGCGCCCGGGTCGATGACGGCCGGCGTCTTCAGCGAAGCCAGCGCCACCGAGCGGATCGTCGTGCTGTTGGCCGGCAGCGTCGCCACCTGGAGCCCGGTGAGGGCCCGGTCGTAGAGGCGCACGTCCTTCAGCTTCCCGCGGAAGTACTTGTCGCTCGCGTACAGCGAGCGGCCGAGGTAGTTCGCCGCCGTGACACCGCCACCGAGGTCCGACGGCTTGATCGTGGCGTTCGCGTTGCGGCCCACCTCGACGCCGTCGAGGTAGAGCACGGCCACGCCGTCGCCGACGGTCAGCGTCACGTTCTTCCAGACCCCGCGCGGCAGCCCGCCGCTCGACGCCACCTGCTGTTCGGTGGTCCAGTTCCCGGTCGCGATCGCCCCGCGCAGGCCGCCGCTCGCGGTGCCGCCGGTGGCGAACAGGTAGCCGTCGCCGGTCCCGTCCCTCGCGGTGTTGCCCAGTCCCCACAGGAAGTACGGCGTCTGCTGCGCCGGGTCGACGAGGACGTCGGCCGACACGGTGGCCGCGGTGGCGCCGGTCAGCAGGTTGTTCGGCAGCTGGACGTGCCCGTTGACGCCGCCGAAGCTCAGCGAGCCGCCGGCCCACGAGACGTCACCGGCGAGGGCGCCGTCGTAACCGTGGCCGGTCGAGTCGGCCGCGACCCGGCCGGACTTCTCGTCCAGCGGCCAGTGCGCGACCAGGCCGTCCGCGTCGGCCCGGACCGGCGCCGGGGTGCGCTGAGCCGGTCCATCTCCGCCTGCGTCACCGGCAGGACGGTGCCGTGGCGCGGCGACGCGGGCAGGTGCGCGCCCGCCGACATCGTCCACCGGCCCGAGTCGAGATCGGTGGACTCGAACGGGACGTACCCGCGGCCGCCGAACTCGTCGATGAACAGGTACCACTTGTCCTCGGTGTTGGACTTGAACCCGGTGGGTCCTTCGCCGGCTGACAGCCCGGGGCTGGTCGCCGTCGCCTTGCCGACGCAGTCGGCGACGAAGCCGTAGTGCGGGTCGAGCAGGTCGGTGGACTTCTCCTCGGTGATGAACTTGCTGCACGGCGTCGAGGACGTGTTGTTGCGCTCGTCCTTCGTGAAGCGGTAGTAGGTGTCCTGGTTCTTGAGCACCGTCGAGTCGATCACCGAGTAGCCCGGGTCGTTCCACACCTTAGGCGCGCTGAAGGTGACGAAGTCGCGAGTCGTGGCGTACAGCATCCGGTTGTAGGTGTCGCCGGTGTGGCCCGGGTCGTTCTCGGCGTACAGCTTCGAGGCCCAGTACACGACGTACGTCCCGCGCTCGGCGTCCCAGAACGCTTCCGGGGCCCAAGTGTTGCCGGCGGTCGGCGGGGACACCTGGACGCTGCGCTGGCGCGACCAGTGCGCCAGGTCGGTCGACTCCCAGACCATGATCGACCGGCTGCCGGTGCGCTGGGCGGCGTCCCAGCCGCGCCCGGCGTAGATGCGCAGGTCGGTGGCCAGCAGGTAGAACTTGTCGCCGTCGGGCGAGCGCAGGATGAACGGGTCGCGCACGCCGAGCTCGCCGAGGCTGGACTTCAGCACCGGGCGGCCGTGGTTGAGCTCGGTCCAGTTCAACGGGTCGTTGCCCTTGCTGAGCGCCGAGTAGATCTGCTCGCCGTCGGAGGTGCCCTCACCGGTGAAGTAGAAGAAGCTGTAGCCGGCCAACGGTTCCCGGGCCGGCTTGGGGACCACGGTGGCGGTGAAGCGCCGGGTGGCGCTCTCGCGGCCGAGGCTGACCCTGGCGGTCAGTTCGACTCGGGCGGGCCGGGCGCCGGTCGCGGGCCGGGTGACCTCGCCGGTCGGGGTGATCACGGCCGGCGCGGACGACGTCCAGCTGACGCTCGTGCCGTCCGGGCCGGTGGTCGGGAGCGTGAGGTTGCCCCGGACGTCGTCGACGTTCGGCACGGAGAGGGTGCTCGCGGCTTCGCGGACCGGGGAGGGCGGCCGGGGCGCGGCGCCGGTGGCGGTGGTGCCGGCGGGGACGAGCGCGGCCACGACGGCCAGCACGACGCCGAAACGGCGCGGGGAGAACAACTTCATCGTTGGTTCCTTCGGCGCGTCGGGGGACCAGGCGGAGTGTTAGCGCTAACATTCCGTGGGGCACGCTGACCATAAAGTCCGCCGTGTCCGGTGGTCAAGGGCCGGATGGCGGGACCCGGTCGCGGGCCCCGCCGCTCCGCTCACCCGAACGCGGGAGCCAGCCGCTCCAGTGCCGCGACGTCGGCGAGGAAGTCGTCGGTCGTCGGCGGCATCAGCAGCACGTGGTCCGCGCCCGCGGCCAGGTGCTCGGCCGCCTTGGCCGCGATCGCGGCCGGACTCCCGTGCGCCACGATCGCCTCGGCCAGCGCGTCGTGGTCGTCGAGGGCGAAACCCAGACGCCGCAACGCTTTCCCGTACCACCCGAGGCCCAGGCTGCCGGCGATCTTCTCGCGGGCGGCCTCGGCGCCGCCGTCGACGACGGACAGCCCGACGACGAGGAGCTTGTCCGGGCCGAGCAGCGCGCGGGTCTCGGCGGTGAACGCCGGGGGCAGGTTCGCCGGGTACGCGCCGTCGGTGAGCTCGGCGGCCAGGGCCAGCATCTTCGGGCCGTTCGCGCCGAGGATCCGGGGGTAGGCCGCTTCGGGGGCGGGTGGCCAGGTCTGCGCGTCCATCCGGGTCAGGTAACCGCGCATCGTCTCCACCGGGTTGCCGTAGTCGCGGCCCAGCGCCGCGGCCTGCGCCGGGTGGCCGGCGCCGATCCCGAGCACGAACCGGTCCGGGTGGGCGGCCGCGAGCTGGGCCGCCGCCGCGTGCAGCACCTGCGGTTCGCGGGCCCAGATGTTCGCGATGCCGGTGCCGAACCGCAGTGTTTCGGTGGCGCCCAGCAGGATCGCCAGCTGCACCAGGGCGTCCTTGCCGCCGACGACCTCGTTGGTCCAGACGGTCGGGTACCCGGCGGCTTCCAGCCGGCGCGCGCCTTCGCGCTGCGCGTCGGCCGAAGCGGTGTGGGTGAACGAAATCGGCAGGTAGACGCCGACGGGTCCCAGCTTCACTGTGCATCCTCCGGTGAGTGGTGGTCTCCCTTCCACCTTGTGACCACCGAAGGCACGCGGTCCAATGAGCGTTTCGCGAAGCGTGATGCGATTTGTGCATCACCCCAGCTCAACGCGCTAGGCTGGCGGCATGACCGACCTGGACCTGCGGCTCGTGCGTGGCTTCACCGTCGTCGCGCGGCTGCGGCACTTCGGCCGAGCCGCCGGCGAGCTGCACCTGACCCAGTCGTCGCTGAGCCGGCAGATCCTGCGGCTGGAACAGCAGGTGGGGGCGCGGCTGCTGGACCGCACACCGCAGGGCACGAAGCTGACCGAGGCCGGCGAAGCGTTCCTCCCGCTCGCCCTCGAGGTGCTGAGCGCCGCGGCCGGCGCCGCCGCGCACGCGCGGGCGATCGCCCGGCCGAGCCGGATCACCGTCGGCTACACCGGGAACCTGATCATCACCCCGGCGGTGCGCGAGCTACGCCGCCGCCACCCCGAGGCGGAGGCACGCACCCAGCACCTCGCCTGGGACGACGCGCGGGCGGCGTTGCTGGAGCACCGCGTCGACGTCATCGTGGTCCGGCTGCCCCTGCGGGCGGCCGGGCTGCGCGTGACGGTGCTGTACGACGAGCCGAGGGTGCTGCTGCTGCCCCGCGACCACCGGCTGGCGGGCAAGGAGTCGGTGACGCTGGCCGACATCGCCGACGAGCCCCTGCCCCGCGCGAGCGACCCGGAGTGGGACGCGTTCTGGCGGGTGGACCCCCGCCCCGACGGCCGCCCCGCCCCGGACGGCCCGTGGCTGAGCGCGGTGGAGGACAAGTTCGAGCTCGTCGCGAGCGGCGAAGCGCTGGCGATCGTCCCGGCGGGCCCGGGCACGGTGAGCAGCTTGCGCGCGGACTTGACGACGGTCCCGCTGGCGGACGTCGAGCCGAGCCAGGTGGCGGTGGCGACCAGGGCGGGGGAGCAGAGCCGGCTCGTGGCGGCGTTCGGCAGGTACGCGACGGCGTTGCTCACCGGCGAACCCGTCGAATGATCCTTTGTGGACGATCAGCGCGGTGCGGCGGAAGCGGTCGTCGTCGCCGGGCGGGTGGCTCGTTTGGCCCGCTTGCGCTCGATGGCTTCCTGTTCGCGCTGCAACTTCGCGTGCCAAGCTCCTGAGTCGTTGCTCATCGTGGGCTCCAGAGGGGGACGGGCCGTGATCCTGCGGCGTCGGGAAAGTACCCACCCGTCGCGGCGGTCAACCACCTTTTTGTGGTTCGACCTGGGAAAGTTGCGCCGGGGCGGCGAGGCCGTCCAGGAAGACGCGGACCAAGCGTGCCGCCGGCTCGCGGGATCCGAGCCCCGGCACGAGCGCGGCTTCGTGCATTTCGAACAGCAGCGCCAAGTCCGCCGGCTCGAGGTCCGCGCGGACGCTGCCCTCCTGCTGCGCGCTTTCGAAAGCCGGGCGTAGCAACGAAACCAGGGCTTGGGTGTACTGCCGCTGGTTGTGCTCGGGCAGCTCCCGGAACAGCTTGACCAGCGGCCGCCGCCGGGCCTGCATCGCCAGCACCGCCCGCAGCAGCTCGCGGAAGGACTCCTTGCCCCGCACCAGGTTCTTGAACGCCGCGAGGTGGTGGGCGGCGACGGCGAAGGCCAGCGCCGTGCGGTCGGGGAAGTGCCGGTAGACCGTCGCCCGGCCGAGGCCCGCGCGGCGGGCGACCTCGTCCAGGACGACGTCGGCGTCTTCGCTGAACGCTTCGTCGGCGGCGCGGAGGATCGCCTCGCGGTTGCGGCGGGCGTCGACGCGCCGGGGCACGGCCGCGGACGGTCGCACAGCGCGCATGGCCCGGACATTACTCGTGAGTAGTGAGACCGGCAATCCGTTCCATCTCTCGGTTCGGATTCGTACATTCACGCAACGTCACCGTCGCCGAAGGAGCCGCCCATGCGCCGCCTGAACCGCCGTACCGTCCTGCGGGGCGCGGCCGCCGTCGCGGGCGCCGCCACGCTCGGCGCGGCCCGGATCCCGACCACCCGCGAAGAGCACCGGGTCGTGATCATCGGCTCCGGGTTCGGCGGCGGTGTCACGGCGTTGCGGCTGGCCCAGGCCGGCGTGCCGGTGCTGGTGCTCGAACGCGGCCGCCGCTGGCCGACCGGTCCGGACGCCGAGACGTTCCCGCACCCGACGTCGCCCGACAAGCGGATCTTCTGGCTCGGCTCCGCGCCGTCGCTGCCGGGCCTGCCCTCGCTGCCGCCGTTCGAGCGCTACACCGGGCTGCTGGAGCAGGTGAGCGGCCAGGGCATGAGCATGATGTGCGCGGCCGGTGTCGGCGGCGGATCGCTGGTCTACCAGGGCATGACGCTGCAGCCGACCGCCGAGCTCTTCCACGCCTGCTTCCCCGAGCAGCTCGACTACGCCCGCCTCGACGCCGAGTACTACCCGCGCGTCGCCCGCATGCTGGGCATCGCGACCGCGCCGGACGCGCTCGTCGAAAGCAAGACCTACCAGGCTTCGCGGGTCTTCGCCCGCAACGCACGCGCGGCGGGTTACGCCGTCGAGAAGATCCCGATGCCGATCGACTGGGACTACGCGCTGCGCGAGCTCGACGGCGACATGAAACCGTCCTACACCAACGGCGACTGCGCGCTCGGCGTCAACAACGGCGGCAAGCACTCGGTCGACGTCACCTACCTCGCGGCCGCCGAGGCCACCGGCCGCTGCACCGTCGAGGTCCTGCACCACGTCACCGACGTCGCGCTCGCGCCGGACGGCCGCTGGGAGGTCCACGTCGACCGCATCGACACCGCCGGCACGGTGCTGGAGAAGAAGGTTCTCACCGCGAAGTCGCTCGTCATGGCGGCCGGGACCGCCGGCACGACCCGGCTGCTGATGCGCGCCGGCGCGAAAGGCGCCATCCCCGACCTGCCCGACGCGCTCGGCGCCGGCTGGGGCACCAACGGCGACCGCATCTACACCTGGACGAACCTGGCCGACGACTTCGGCGCGCCCCAGGGCGGCCCGGTCGTCTACGGCAGCAAGGAATGGGCCGACCCCGCGACGGCCAACACCGTCATCCAGGCGTCGCTGCCGCCACTGCCGGACCTGCGGACGACGATGCTCGTCGGCTACGGCATCAGCGCCGGGCGCGGCCGGTTCGTCTACGACGCCGCGAAGGACGACGCCGTCCTGCACTGGCCCTCGAACGCCGACGCGAAGCTGAGCGCACGCATCCACGAACGGATCTCCCGCATCGCCGGGCCGCTCGGCGTCCTGCTCGACACCACGGCCGTCGTGCCGAGCACGTGGCACCCGCTCGGCGGCGCCGCGCTGGGCTCGGTCTGCGACCTCGAAGGCCGCGTCCTCGGCCACCGCGGCCTCTTCGTGCTCGACGGCGCCCTGATGCCCGGGACGACCGCCGCCTGCAACCCGTCGATGACCATCGCCGCCGTCGCCGAGCGCGCGCTGGACCGGTTGATCGCCGAAGACACCTTCTGATCGCACGTGATGACGCCGGCGTTCTCGGCCGGCGACGTCGTGAACTACCTGGGTGACCGGTTCGCGGGCAAGCCGGCCAGCGCCAGCTGCCGAGCGATTTCGTCGCGCGGGTAAGGCGTCTTGCGGCTTTCGGTGTGCAGCGCGAAGTAGAAGTCGTTGACGACCTCGGCCAGCGCGGCGTAGCGGTCGCGCAGGTCCGGCTCGTCGAGGTCGTTGCGCACGGCCCAGTTCGTCAAGCGGGCCAGCACGTAGGCCTGGTCGTGCCGGGAGTGGTCGTCGAGGAACTCCGCTTCGGCGCTCGAAAGCTCGAACTCCGGCATCGCCATGAGCCCGAAGTCGCCGAGGTAGAGCCGGTCCCCGTCGGTCAGGATGTTCGCGAAGTGCGCGTCGAAGTGCTGGACGCCCTGACCGGCCAGGAAGTCGGTGGCCGCACGCAGGTCGCGGTGGGCCGGGCCAAGGCCGGCCGGGTTGTCGCCGAGCCAGTCCGCGAGGTTCCGCGGGAAGTACTCGAGGAACAGCACGAGGTCGGTGGTGGATTCGGTGAGGGCGGACAGTCGGCGCCGGACGCCCGGGTCGCCGTGCCAGAACGCGACGTCCTCCTCGATGTCCGTGCGGGGGCGCGGTAGCCCGGGCCGGACCCGCCAGTGGTGCAGGAGCGGGAAGTTCTCGCACTGCCCGGTGCGGACCCACTCGGTGGCGGCGAGGTGCGCGCTCAGCTCTCGCCAGGCGCTGATGCCCGCGGAACCCACACCGTAGTGGTACCAGGGTGGCAGCCCGTGGAGCTCGGCGGTCGAGCCCTCGTGGCGGACCTCGAGGTCGGTGAGCGCGACGCGCTTCACGAAGACCGGCTCACCCGCCACGGTCAGCAGCCAGGTCGAGCCGCCGATCCCGGCGCCGAGCGGGCGCGCGGTGTCGAGGAGGTCGTCGGGGGCGGCGGCGAGGGCGGCGGCGATCTGGTCGTGACGGGCGAGCCGGGTCATGCTTCGAAGCTACTCAAGGACGCACCACGGTGAGGGCGAAGCGCGTCCGGCCGCTCGCCGCGTGGTCCAGCGCGGCGCCGATTTCGTCGAGGGCGAACTCCGTGACGGCGAACTGGCCGAGGTCCAGCAGACCGGCGCGAGCCAGCGCGATCAGGCCCGCGTTGGCCGTCCGCGGGGCCATCCACTGGCCGCGCACGGTGACGCTGTTGCGCATCAGCCAGGGGTAGGGAAGAGCGAGATCGTCGCCGCCGAGCATGCCGACGCCGCCCATCAGCACGACCCGGCCGTACTCGCGGACCGCCATCGCCGCGGCCCGCACCGGCGCGGTGCTCGCGGACGGCGGCAGCAGGTCGAGCACGACGTCGATCGGCCCGGGTGCCGCGGCACCCAGGCGGGCCGTGTCGCCGTCACCAGTGAGCCGCACGGTCCGGACGCGGGCGCCGAAGCGCCGTTGCAAGTCGGCGAGTGCGGCTTCGTCGCGACCCGGCGCCACCACGCACGCCGCGCCCATGGCCAGCGCGACCGCGACCCCCGTGCTGCCGAAGTTCCCGGTGGCGCCGCTGACCAGCACCGTCTCGCCAGGGCGGAGATCGGCCGCGAGCAGCCCGCCGTACGGCACGAGACAGAGGGTGAGCGCGGTCCACCGGCCGGCCTCCGCCGGGTCGATCGGCCCGAGCGGGATCGCGTTCTCGGTCGGGAGGAGGAGCTGCTCGGCGTAGGCGCCGTGGCCGAAGTAGCGCTGCAGGACCAGGCCGCCTTCGCCGCGCGCGCTCAGCCCCTGCAGCGTGATGTCCGGGGTGCGCGCGTCGTCGCGGGCGCGGATCACCGGGTCGCAGAGCACCCAGTCACCGGCAGCCAGGCGGGTCGCGTCGGGGCCGGTCGCCCGCACCCGGCCGACCGCGCCCGCGCCCGGCACGACCGGCAGCGTCAGCTGGTAGTTCCGGTCGCCGCGGAACACCTCCGCCGCGTAGGGCAGCACGGGCGCGGCGACGACGTCGACGAGGACTTCGCCGGTGCCGAGCACCGGCGCGGGAACTTCGTGCACGGACAGGGGTTTGCCGAATTCTTCGAGGAGAGCAGCTCGCATGGTCCGAGCATCGGAGAATTCGGGAGGCGCAGCCAGGCCTGGTATCATCCTGGGACTGTCGAGTGCCAGGCGGAGGTCGTCATGCCGGACGCGGCCCGGGCCGGGCTGGGCGAGTTCCTGCGGTCCCGGCGTGAGCGGCTGAGCCCGGCGGCGCTGGGTCTGCCGGACCGGCGGCGGCGCCGGACGCCGGGCCTGCGGCGCGAGGAGGTCGCCGAGCTGGCCGGCATCGGCGTCGACTGGTACATCCGGCTCGAGCAGGGCCGCACGGTCAGCCCGTCATCCACGACCGTCGAGGCGCTCGCCCGCGCGCTCCGGCTGGACGACACCGAGCGCGCGCACCTGCGGGCCCTGGCGCGGAACCCGGCCCGGACCGCGTTCCGCCGCGAGCGCGTCCCGGACGCCACTCGGCGGCTCGTCGAGGGCCTGACCCAGCCGGCGTACGTGACCGGCCGCCGTTGGGACGTGCTGGCCTGGAACCCGCCGGCGGCCGCGTTGTTCACCGACTTCGGCGTGGTGCCGGAGGCGGACCGGAACGCACTCGTGTACCTGCTGCTCGACGAGCGGGCACGGCGGCTGTTCGGCGACGGCTGGGCCACGCAGGCCGAGCACGCGGTGGCGCAGTTCCACGCCGCGCACGATCTGTGGGCCGGCGACCCGGCGTTCACCGCGCTGGCCGGGCGGTTGCGCGCGGGGTGCCCGGAGTTCAGCGCGTGGTGGGACCGCCACGACGTCATCCACAGTGGACCCGGCCGGAAGACGCTGTACCGGCCCGGACCCGAAGAGTTCGACTACGCGACCTTCCAGGCGAACGAGGACCCGGCCCTGCGGCTGACGATCTACGCCCCGACCAGCGGCAGGTAGACCTCGTCGACGATGCCGACGAGCACGTCGTCGTCCGCTGTGGTCAGTCCGCGGGTGAGGAGCTCGTTGCGCAGCAGCACGAGCGCCACGGTGGCGACGCGCGGCGTGCGTGCCGAGGGCCGGGCCTCGCCGCGCTCGACGGCCCGCTCGAGGATGTCGAGCCAGGTTTTCGCGCCGCCCTCGGCGGCCCGCTCGTAGAGCTGCTCCCGGAGCTCGGGCTCGTCGCCGACGCCGGTCAGCAGGCCGCGGAGGATCCGGCCGGCGGGGGAGGTCTGACCGCAGTTGATCGCGCGCAACAGGGTCAGCGCGTCTTCGCGGAGGCTGCCGGTGTCGGGCGGTTCGAGGGTGTCCTCGGCCAGGTGCCGGTAGGCGGCGACGCCGAGCGCGGCGCGGTTGGGCCAGCGGCGGTAGAGGGCGTTCTTGTTGGTGCCGGCCCGCTGCGCGACCCGTTCCATGGTCAGGCCGGGGTAGCCGGCCTCGGCGAGTTCGGCCGCGGCGGCACGCAGGATCGCGTCTTCCAGTGCGGCGCCTCGGCGGCGGGTCTGCTCGGCCATGCCCGCACTCTACCGCTTTAGGGTACGGTACGGTCCGTACCCTAAATTGCGGAGGCAGCATGCGAGGCAAAGGCATCGGCTACGACACCGGCTTGGCGCGCGACGGGCGGTTCAACCGGCCGTTCGACCCGGACCTGGTCCGCCGCGAGCTGACGATCATCCGCGACGACCTGCACTGCACGGCGGTGCGCCTGATCGGTACCGACCTCGATCGTCTGGAGCACGCGGCCCGGGAGGCGGCCGCGCTCGGGCTGGAGGTGTGGTTCTCGCCGTTCCCCTGGGACCGCACGCAGGAGGAGATCCTCGCGCTGCTGGCCGACGGCGCCACCCGAGCCGAGCGGCTCCGGTCGGCGGGCGCGGAGGTCGTGTTCGTGACCGGCGCCGAGCTGAGCTTGTTCAACCACGGTTTCCTGCCGGGGGAAGGGCTCGAAGAGCGGCTGGGCGGCCTGCTGGCGTCCCGGGACCTGGTGGCCGGGCTGGCGGAGCGGGTCAACGAGTTCCTGGCACGCGCGGTGGCGGCGGTGCGCGAGCGGTTCGGCGGTCGAGTGACGTACGCGGCGATCCCGCTGGAGCGGGTCGACTGGACGCCGTTCGACATCGTTTCGGTGGACGCGCACCGCTCGAAGGAGGTGGCGCACCAGTACCGCGCGGGCATCCGCGAGCTGGTGAAGCAGGGCAAGCCGGTGGCGATCACGGAGTTCGGCGTGACGCCCTACCGAGGCGCGGCCGACCTTGGCGCCCGCTGCGGCGAAATCCTGGAGTACGAGGGCGGCGAACCGGTCCGCTTGAACGGCGTGTACGAGCGGGACGAACAGGAGCAGGCGCGGTACTTCCGGGAGCTGCTGGAGGTGTTCGAAACGGAGGGCGTGGACGCGGCGTTCGCTTGCACGTTCGTGTGTTACGGCCTGGTGCACCGGGCCGACCCGCGGACGGACCTGGACATGGCGAGCTGGGGCGTGGTGAAGGTGCTGGAGGAGGGAGTGGGGGAGAGGTACGAAGGTGTGCCTTGGGAACCGAAGGCGGCGTTCAACGCCTTGGCCAACTGGTATCGGGAACCCGCACCCATCAGATGAATCGTCGACCAAGAAGCTCTCGACCTTGCCAACAACCACCGAACAGCGCTAACTTCAAAGCGCTAGACATCGGATGTCCAGCCCCAGCCGGGGCCCGTCCGCCGACCGATGTGCACCCCTGTCGAACGACTCGTCAGGAAGGACACACCGACGATGCCGGAATTCCCCCGCAAGACGGCCCTCGCCGTCGCCGCGCTCAGCCTGTCGCTGCTTGTCGCCCCCGCTGCCCAGGCGGCCACGCTGTGGCACCCCGACCCCGCCACCGACGGCCTCAAGGCCTTCGAGGGCATCGAGGCCGACCGCGGGCACCACCACCCCGACCGCAAGTACGTCGTCGTCGAGGGCGACCACTACCGCTTCAACATCTGGAAGGACGACCGCGACACCACCGGCGGCGGCGACCGTCAGCGCACCGAGTCCAAGGGCATGGTGCAGAGCGGCAGCACGCTCAAGATGCACGACGGCGAGACCTGGACGCTGTCCTACGACATGTACATCCCGGGCTCGCTGCACGGCACCAGCAAGTTCACCCACATCTTCCAGACGAAGACGCCGTCCACCAACGGCGGCCCGTGGGTGACGCTCGACCTGACCCGCAGCGGCAGCAAGGAAATGCTCAACGCCCGCGCGTACGCCAACTCGGGTTCGCCGAGCATCGCCGCCACGGACCTGGCGCCGCTGCGGGACAAGTGGATCACGATCGAGTGGACCTTCACGCCGGGCTCCAAGGGCAAGGCGGCGTGCGTCATCCGCACCGGCGGCTCGGTCGCGGCGCAGGGCAGCATGACGAACGTGAACATCCCCGACCAAGGCGACTACGTCCGCCCCAAGTGGGGGATCTACCGCTCGGTCCAGAGCGCGTCGTCCGACATCCTCGACACCTACCTGCTGTTCCGGAACTACACGGCTTCGCGCAAGTAGGTGCGCTCGTTCGCGACCAGGGTGACACTGGCGCCATGAAGGTCGTCGACGGGCAGCGCAGCGCGTACCGCCCGTCGACGACCGGGCCGCCGCCCTTGCGCCGGGGTCCGGTGCTGGTCATCGCCGCTTTCGCCGCGCTCGGCGGGGCCCTGATCCCGGCCGCCGCCGTGTCCGCGCTCTGGCGGGTCTGGCAGTTCTACGCCATGCTCTTCGGCCTGTTCGCCGCCGTCGAGCTGGTTGCCGTGGTCGTGGTGCTCGGGTGGCCGACGCGCAAGGCGGCCCGCAACACCGCGCTCGTCGCGCTCGCCGTGCTGGCGCTGTGGGTGGCCAGCCGCCCGCTCGGCCTGCTCGCGCGGCTCGATCCCTGGCAGCCGGCCGACACCGTCGTCGGCTTCACCGACTACGCCGCCGCCGCACTGCAGGTCATCGCCTTCTTCGGCTTCCTGGTCGTGGCGCGGCGGCGGGCGCACCCGTGGCCGTCGACGTTCCGCCGCGTCTCGGCCTGGGTCGTGCTGTTCCCCGTGCTCCTGCTGGTGCTCGCGACCGGCGCGGCGGGCACCGTCGCGGCCGGCGACAACCTCACCGGCAAGACCGCCTCGACCCTGCTCGACGGCGGCACGCTCGAGTACTGCCGCCCGGACGGCATCCCGCTGGCCATGGACATCACCCGCCCGCGCCCGGACACCCGCGCCGCCCCGGTGGTGCTGTTCCTGCACGGCGGCGGGTTCGTCCTCGGCAACCGCAAGCCGGCCGGGCCGGGTGCGCTGCTCGCCGGGTCGCGGCTGGTCCCGCTGCGTGACGCCTTGACCGCGCGGGGCTTCGCGGTCGCCTCGATCGACTACCGCCTGGCGCCCGCCGCGCGCTGGCCCGCGCCACTCGAAGACGCGAAGTGCGCCGTCCGCTTCCTCAAGGGCAACGCGGCGGCGCTGAACCTCGACCCGGCCCGCGTCACGGCCGTCGGCACCGGCACCGGTGGCACGCTGGCCGCTCTGCTCGGGATGACCGGGGAGCTCAAGGCCGTGGCCGCCTTGGACGCGCCGGCCGAGTTCGACTTCGCGGGCCAGGACCCGCTCACCCGGGCCTCGATCCTGCTGGCGCTGGGCCGCGACCCGGCGACGCTGCGCGCGGCGAGCCCGCTGACGTACCCCGGCACCGGTGCGTCGCCGTTCCTGATCGAGGGCGGCCGCAAGTCGGCGGAGCTCGCGGACCACCTGCGCGCGGCGGGCGTGCCGGTCACCACCAGCGGCGACGTGGCGGGCTTCCTGGCGTCGGCCTGATCACTCCCAGACGACGACGTTGCGCCGCGTGGGGACCGGCGTCGGGTCCCAGCTGAACAGCTCCGGCGACCGCCCTCGGCCGCATCGGACCTGGCGGTCGTGCGGTAGCGTGGCGGGCATGGACGGACGGGCGATCTTCGGCGATCACTCGTACCGCTGCGACTTCTACGGTTGACGGATTCCGGTTCCCGGGTCCACCTTTTCCGCCAACCGTAGGGAAACTCATGTCTTCCAGTACCCGCTGGGCGCTCAACCACATGCCGTTGACCGCTGCCGCCGTCGAGGAGCTCGCACCCGTGCTGACCGGGCGGCGGCTGGCGATGTGCCTGCACGTCGAGCCGAAGACCGCGGCGCTGGTCACGCTGCTGGCCGGCGCCGGTGTCGAGGTCACGTTGACCGGCTCGCCCGGCACCACCCACGACGACGTCGCTTCCGCGCTCCGGGACCTCGGGGTGGCGGTGCACACCCGCCGGGCCGACGACGAAGCCGACCACGCGCGCAACGTCGCCGCGGTGCTCGAATGCGAACCGGACCTCACGCTCGACAACGGCGCCGACCTCACGCTGTCGCTGCTGCGATCCGGCACGCCCGCGGGCTACCTCGGCGGCACTGAGGAAACCACCACGGGTGGCTTGCGGCTGCGGGAGGCGCCGGTGCGCCACCCGGTCGTCGTGATCAACGACTCGCGGCTGAAGCTGCTGGTGGAAAACGAATTCGGTGTGGGGCAAAGCGTCGTGCAGGGGTTCCTCAACGCCACCAACCTGATGGTGCCGGGGATGCGTGCGGCGGTGCTCGGCTACGGGCCGTGCGGAAAGGGTGTCGCGGACACGCTTTCCCGTCTCGGCGCCCGGGTTTCGGTGTGCGACACCGATCCGATGCGTGCGCTGCAGGCCATTTTGGACGGTCACCGCGTCGGCTCGTCGGTCGAGGTCCTTTCCGATGCCCAGGCGGTCTTCACCGCGACCGGCGCGCCCGGTGTCGTCGGCGCGGCGGAGCTGGCGGCCCTGCCCGACGGCGCGCTGCTCGCCGGCGTCGGGCACTTCGCCTGGGAGATCGACGCGGCCGCGCTGGCGGCGGCGACGGTCCGCACGGCCGACTACGGCGAGCCGGGCCGCCGGGTGGGGCACGTGCTGGCCGACGGCCGCGAGATCGTCGTGCTCGACCGGGGCCGGATGCTGAACCTGACCGCCGCCAACGGCAACTCGATCCAGGCCATGGACCTCGGGCTCACCCTGCAGGTCCGCAGCCTGGCGGCGGTGGCGGCGGGCGGGCTGGCCGCCGGGGTCCAGCCGGTGCCGTCGCCGGTGGAGCGGCGGATCGCCACCGATCTGGTGGCCGCGCTGGCTTGACCTGGAGCGCGCTCCAAGTCCTACCGTGAGGGGCACGCGACCACACGTCAGGAGAACGCTTCATGGAGCTCGGTTTCCACCTCCCCATCTTCGACATCGACGGCGGGCCCACCGCCATCGCCGGCGAGCTCGCCCGGGTGGGCGCCGCCGCGGAGGAGGCCGGGGCGACCTGGCTGTCCTTCATGGACCACTACTTCCAGATCGAGCCGACGGGCCTGCCCGCCGAGTCGAACATGCTGGAGGGCTACACCACCCTCGGCTTCCTCGCCGCGCACACGTCCCGGATCGAGCTCGGCCTGCTCGTCACCGGCGTGACCTACCGGCACCCCGGCCTGCTCGCGAAGATCGTCACCACCCTCGACGTCCTCTCGGGCGGCCGGGCCGTGCTGGGCGCCGGGGCCGCCTGGTTCGAGCGCGAGCACCGGGGAATGGGCGTGCCGTTCCCGCCGATCGCCGAGCGGTTCGAGCGGCTGGAGGAGACGCTGCGCATCTGCGGGCAGATGTGGGACCCGCGGAACAACGGCCCGTTCGAGGGCAAGCACTACCAGCTGGCCGAGACGCTGTGCTCGCCGCAGCCGATCAACCGGCCGAAGGTGCTCATCGGCGGCGGGGGAGAGCGTAAGACGTTGCGGCTCGTCGCGCAGTACGGCGACGCGTGCAACCTGTTCGCCTCCTCGCCGTCGGATGTGGAGCACAAGCTGGACGTGCTGCGCCGCCACTGCGACGAGGTCGGCCGCGACTACGACGAGATCCGCAAGACGATCCTGGCCAACAACCCGCGGCCGACGCCGGAGACCCGCGACGAGTTCGTCCGGGCGATGGCGGACTACGCGAAGCTCGGCGTGCGCACGGTGATCGTCACGCCGACGACGGGCTCGCCGGCCGCGTGGATCGAGGGTCTGGCCCCGGCTGTGCCGCAGCTGGCCGAACTGGGCTGACCAGCGGGTCGATGCCCGATCGTGCGTCCACAGTGGACGTCCGGCGGAATCCCGGTGAACCGTTCACGGCGGCGCTGCGTGTGCCTGGGTGAGGTGGCGACCCGAGAGGAGGGGCTGATGCCCCACGGACGCAGTACCGGACGACACCGCAAACAGGCCACGATCGGGCTGGCGGCGCTGCTGGGAGTCGCGGGGGCGACGGCTACGGCGATCGCCCTCAGCAGCCCGGCGAGCAACGCGGCGACGGAGAGCTGCGGCGGCCTGGACACGGCGTTGCGGAACAACCTGACGTTCATCGCGGGCCAGCAGGCGGCCCCGGACGCCCAGTCGGCGGCCCGGATCGCGAACCGCCAGGCGGTGGTGAACCAGATCGAGCAACGCCGGGCGGCCGCAGGCTGCGGCGGAGCAGTGGCGGCGAACGACGTGGCGGCCCAGTGCGCGGCGGTCGCCGAGCAGGCCGCGGCCGCCTCGCAGGGTGACGAGAACGGCATGGCCGACGGGAACGGCAAGGCCAAGAACGGCAAGCAGGCCGCCGAAAACGGCATGGCCGCTCAGAACGACATGGCCGAGCAGGGCGCGGCGGGCGGCAAGGCGAAGCAGAAGGCGGCCGCGAAGAACGACGCGAACGCCAAGGCGGACCAGCAAGACGCGGCCGCCCAGGACGACGCGGCCGCCCAGGCGTGCGGCGTGGTCGAGCAGTGCGTGGCCCAGGCCGCCGGCGCTGCCGACGCCAACGGCATGGCCGCCGACAACGGCAAGGCCGCCGAGGAAAACGGCGCGGCCAAGCAGAACGGCATGGCCGAACAGAACGGCATGGCCAACGAGAACGGTATGGCCAACCAGAACGGCGCGGCCGATCAGAACGGCATGGCCAACGAGAACAGCATGGCCAACGGCAACGGTAATGCCGAACAGAACGGCATGGCCGGCCAGAACGGCGCGGCCGATCAGAACGGCGCGGCCGACCAAAATGGCATGGCGAACCAGAACGGTATGGCCAACGGCAACGGCATGGCCGACCAGAACGGCATGGCAGCCCAGAACGACGCCGCGGCGCAAAACGAAGCCGCGGCTCAGAACGAAGTCAACGCCCAAGACTGCGCCGCGATCCTCGACTGCGTGACCCAGGCGACCGCCGCCTCGGCCGCGGACCAGCAGGGCATGGCCGCCGACCAGAACGGCAACGGCCAGCAGAAAGCCAAGGGCAAGAACAAGAAGAACGCGGAGCAGCAGGCGGCCGCGGCCGCGGTGGCCGAGAAGTGCGTGGCCGACCAGGCCGCGGCGGCGAGTAGCACCGCAACGGCAACCGACGGCAACACCGCGACCGAGAGCACCGAAACCGCGACCGCGGGCAAGTGAGACCAGGAGGGTGTGCACCGGTGGCGGGCCGGTGCACACCCTCCGTCAGCTGCCGCCGGTGCCTGCCACACTGACCGGGTGGAGTTCGACCCCGAGCGGAAGCTCACCCGCTGCCCCGGCCCGGACCCGCGGCCCCACGCCCCGGTCCGGGTCGACGTGCCGCCCGGGTCCGTCGACACCCACGCCCACGTCGTCGGCGCGACCGGGTTCGTCGACCACCGCAGCTTCACCCCGCCACCGGCCTCCGCCGCCGACTACCTCGCCATGCTCGCCGCCACCGGGCTGACCTACGGCGTCCTCGTGCAGGTCAGCGTGCACGGCACCGACAACACCCTCCTCCTCGACACCCTCCGCGCCCACCCCGGGCAGCTCAAGGGCGTCGCCGTCGTGGACCCGGGCATTTCCGACACCGCCCTCGCCGAACTCCACGACGCCGGCGTCACCGGGCTCCGCGTCAACACCCTCACGCGGGGCGGTGTCGGTTTCGATGCCCTCGAAACGCTCGAAGCGATCTGCCTCGAACACGGCTGGCACCTGCAGTTCTTCACCGACGCGGCCACGCTCGACCCGGTCCGGCTGGCGAAGCTGCGCGTCCCGTACGTCCTCGACCACCTCGGCGCCCCCGACCTCGCGAAGGACAACCGTCGCGTCCGAGGCCTGGTCTCCGACGGCGCCTGGGTCAAGCTCTCCGGCGCGAACCGGCTGGCCGAGCCGCCGTACGCCGAGACCGTGGAGTTCGCGCGCGAACTCGTCTCCGCCGCGCCGGACCGGTGCGTTTACGGCTCCGACTGGCCGCACGTCGGCTTCTGGGGTCCGATGCCCAACGACGGCGACCTCGTCGACCTCCTCGCCGACTGGGTGCCCGACCCCGCCACCCGCGCGGCCGTCCTCGGCGCGAACGCCCGCCGGCTCTACGGCTTCCCGGAACCGGCGTGACCCGACCGGGTGACCGCCGGGAACTCCGGCCCGCCGCCGGCCGTTGACCGGGTAGCACACAGTAACCTGGTGCGCGGAAACGACCGACGACAGCACGAGGCTTCAGTGACCACCGACCCGGCGGCCGAGGACCTGCGGGAAGCGGCCGACGAGTTCGCCGTCGCCGGGCAGCTCCCGCGCTTCCTCCTGATGTACAAGTTCGCCATCGAAGAGCTGATGACGAAACTGCGGATCCTCAGCGAGGAGTTCGACTTCGTCCACCAGCACGACCCAATCGAGCACATCACCAGCCGCGTCAAGCGGCCGGAGGCGATCAAGGAAAAGGTCCACCGGCGCGGCCTCGGCGAAGACTGGATCTCCGTCGCGCACGTCCTCGACGACATCGCCGGCATCCGCGTGGTCTGCCCGTTCGTCGACGACGTCTACGAGGTGGCCCGCATGCTCACCGCGCAGGACGACGTCGAACTGTTGCGCACCAAGGACTACGTCGCCCAGCCGAAGCCCAACGGCTACCGCAGCCTGCACCTGATCGTGCGCATCCCGGTGTTCCTGTCGAACCGGGTCGAGAAGGTCAAGGTCGAGATCCAGCTGCGCACCATCGCGATGGACTTCTGGGCGGCGGTGGAGCACAAGCTGTCCTACAAGTACGCCGACAGCGTGCCGCCGGACTTCGCGGGCGAGCTCGCCGCGGCGGCCCGCACGGCCGCGGACCTCGACGCTCGGATGGCCGCCCTGCACGAACGGATCCGCTGAGTCAGGGCGCCAGGGCGTCGAGCAGGATCCGCAGCCCGAACTCGAACTCCGTCTCGTGGTCGCACACGGCCAAGTACGGCGCCGCCGCGGCGACGGCCGGCAGCCCGGACGCCTCGAGCTCTTCGAGCCGCTCACGGCTGCCGTGGGAAAACGTCGGCGCCGCGCTGACTTCGCGCATCAGCGTGCCGATCAGGAACGCCAGCACCGCCCGCAGCCCGTGCACCGCCCGCTCCGGCGGGTAGCCCGCCGCGAGCAGCGGGCCGAGCACGGCTTCGACCGGCTCGAGCGCGGTCAGCGACGCGAGCCGGCGGGTGAGCACGAGCGGCGCCGCGCGCGGGTGACCGAGCACCGCGCCCCGGAACCCGTGCGCGAGCGCGGACATCGTCGTCCGCAGGTCCGGCCCCGGCGTGGTGGCGGGGATCGCGGCGAGCAGCACCTCGGCGATCCCGTCCAGCAGCGCCTCCTTGCCGTCGACGTGGTTGTACAGGCTCATCGGGTCGACGCCGAGCCGGCGTGCGAGCTTGCGCATGCTGACCGCGTCGAGGCCTTCTTCGTCGACGAGCGCCAGGGCCTCGCGCAGGATCCGGTCCCGCGACAGGCCGGTGTCCGAGTCCTTGGGCGGGCGGCCGCGCCGGGTCGTCACGGGGCGAGCACCGCCGGCAGGCTTTCGTAGCCACGCAGGATGCGCGTCGCGCGGCGGCGGCCGCCGGGCAGCACCCGCAGGCCGGGGAACCGCTCGAAGATCGACCGCAGCCCGATCTCGCCCTCCATGCGGGCCAGCGACGCGCCGAGGCAGTGGTGCCGCCCGGCGCCGAAGGAGACGTGGTCGCGGGCGTCGTCCCGGGTGACGTCGAAGGCCGCCGGGTCGGCGAAGACCGCCGGGTCCCGGTTCGCGCCGGCCAGCACCGTGGTCACCAGCGCCCCGCGTCGCACCGGGACGCCGACGACCTCGGTGTCGCGCGTCGCGATGCGCCCGGTGAGCAGCACCGGCGGGTCGTGGCGCAGCACTTCCTCGACGGCGTTGCCCCACAGCCGCGGCCGTTCGCGCAGCACGGCCAGCTGCTCCGGGTGCGCGGCGAGCAGGGCGATCCCGCTGCCGAGCAGGTTGACGGTCGTTTCGAAACCGGCGGCCAGCACCAGGCCCGCGGTGGACTTCAGCTCGGTCTCGGTGAGCCCGACGCCGTCGTCGCGCGCCGCGACGAGCTTGCTGAACAGGTCGTCGCCGGGGTGGCGGCGGAGGTGGTCGAGGTGCTCGCCGAGCCAGGCGTCGAACTCGCCCAGCGCGCTCTCGACGTCGCGGAACGTGCGCCACCCCAGCCCGAGGTCGAGGCTGGGCGCGGCGGCCGAGCCGAGGGAGAGGACCTTGCCGAGGTCGGCGGGCGGCACGCCGAGGATCTGGCTGATCACGGTGACCGGCAGCAGCCCGCAGTAGGACTCGACCAGGTCGAGCGGGCCGGGGCCGAGGCGGTCGAGCAGGTCGTCGGCGATTTCCTGGACGCGGCCGCGCAGCTGCTCGACGGCGCGCGCGGTGAACACGCCGGTGACCAGCTTGCGGTAGCGCGTGTGCTCGGGCGGGTTGACGGCCAGCAGCGACGGCGGGCGCACCGGGTGCAGGTGCTCGGCGGCCGACCACTCGACGAGCCGGCCCAGCGGCGAGCCGTCGGCGCCGACGATGCCGACGCGGAAGGCGTCGCTACCGAGCACCTCCCGCACCGCGGCGTGCGTGGTGGTCATCCAGCCGAAGCGGGTGCGGGCGAGCGGGCCGGCGGCGCGGATCTCCTCGAACAGCCCGGTGAGGTCACGCCCGTCCGCGGCGGCGACCACCATCCGCCCCTGGAGATCGCCGCGCCGGGCTTCGCGACGCAGGACGGTCCGGGGGAGCGCGTGGCCGAGGCTCCAGCGGACAACGGGTTTGGCGCGGGCCAGGGCGGCGTCGAGCACGGTCACGGCATCCTCCGCGGTCGGTTCCCTACAGTGTAGGTTATCGTCGGATACCTACGGTGTAGCTGCAAGGAGCGCGATGAGCGAGTTCGACATCCCCGCCCCGGAGGTCCTGGCCGCGCGGCAGCGGCTGGTGCTCGACCACTTCCGGGACGAGGTCGCCCAGGACTGGGACGCGACGCTGTCGACGTTCCCGCACCCGCACTACGAAGTGATCGCGACGATGACGGTCCACGACGGCGGCGCCGCGGTGCGCGGCTACTACCACGACACGCGCGTGGCGTTCCCCGACCAGCACCACGAGCTGATCGCGCTGCGGCACAGCGCCGACGCCGTCGTCGTCGAGTTCTGGCTGCTGGGCACGCACCTCGGCCCGTTCGGCGCGATCCCCGCCACCGGGTCCCGCTTCCGCGTCCGGATGACCGCGTACTTCGTGTTCGACGCCGAGGAGAAGCTCGTCTGCGAGCGCATCTACTTCGACACGCTCTCGATGCTCAAGCAGCTGATCGGCGGGGTGGACAAGAAGAACCCGAAGAACTGGCCGCTGCTGCTGCGGGTGGCGCGGGGGTTCCTGGCGATGTCGGGTGCGGAGCCGGACCGTCGGCTGACGGCGACGACGGAACCGGTGCTGCAGGTCTGAGCACCGCGAGGACGTTGACCGCGACGATCACGCCGATCGCCGCCCACGCGAGCGCGTCGAGGCGCTGGCCGAGCACCACCCAGCCGACCAGCGCAGCCAGCACCGGGTTGACGCTCATCACCGTGCCGAACACCGGCGCCGGGATCCGCCGCAGCGTCAGCAGGTCGGCCAGCATCGGCACGGCCGACGACAGGACGCCGGCCGTCACCGCGGCCAGTACCGCGCCGAGGTCCGGCCGGTGCGCGATCATCGCGAAGACGCCGACCGGCACGTACGCGAGCCCGGACGCACCCGCGGCGGCCGCCGAGCCTTCGACGCCGGGGATGCGCGCGCCGATGGCGCGGTTGAGCAGGATGTAGCTCGCCCAGCACGCCGCCGCGAGCAGGGCCAGGCCGATGCCGAGGTAGTCGGTGCTCGGCCGGGGCCGCACCAGGACCAGCACGGCCGCCGCGGCGACCAGCGCGCCCAGCAGGTCGCCTCGCCGCCGCGACCCCGCCAGCGCGACCGCGAGAGGACCGAGGAACTCCAGCGTGACCGCCAGACCGAGGCCGATCCGGTCGACCGCGCTGTAGAGCGCGAGGTTCATCGTCCCGAACACCAGCGCCAGGGCCAGGACGAGCCGCCACTGCCCGGTGGTGAACGCGCGCAGCCGCGGCCGTCCGGTCGCCAGCAGCACGACGGCCGCGACCCACTGGCGGACCGCGACGACGCCGGCCGGGCCCAGCTGGGGGAACGCGAGCGCCGCCACGGACGCGCCGACCTGGTTGGCCAGCCCGCTGCCCGCCATCAGCGCCGCAGCCAGCCGGCGCCCGTCACCCGTGTTCGTCATACCCCGACTATCAGGCTCCGGCACGCATACGCAAAATGCATGCGACACGCCAGCGATACGCTGAACGCATGGATGCCGAGCTCGAGCTGCGCCACCTGCGTCACCTCGTCGCGGTCGTGGACACCGGGAGCTTCACCGACGCCGGGCTCGAGCTCGGCGTCTCGCAGGCGACGGTGTCGCGGACGGTGCTCGCGCTGGAGCGCGTCCTCGGGGTCCGGCTGCTGCACCGCACCAGCCGGACCGTCGAGCCGACCACGGCCGGGGTCGCCGTCCTCGCCCGCGCGAGGGTCCTGCTGGCCGACGCCGAAACGCTGGTGCACGAGGTCACCACCGGGCACACCCGGCTGCGGCTGGGTCACGCGTGGTCGGCGGCCGGCCGGCACACGCGGGAGTTCCAGCGCCGCTGGCAGGACCGCTACCCGGACGTCGAGCTGCAGCTGGTCCGGACCAACACCGCGACCGGCGGGCTGGCCGAGGGACGCTGCGACCTGGCCCTCGTCCGGACCGCCGTCGACACCCGCCGGTACGCCCACGTCCTGGTCGGGCACGAACGCCGGTGCGTGGCGCTGGCCTCGGACGACCCGTGGGCGCGTCGCCGCTCGGTCCCGTTCGCCGAGCTCGCCGGCCGGACGCTCGTCGTCGACCGGCGCACCGGCACCACGACGGCGGACCTGTGGCCCGAGGACGCGCGCCCGGCAGTCGAGTACACCCACGACATCGACGACTGGCTGGCGGCGATCGCGACCGGGCGCTGCGCCGGTGTCACGCCGGAAGCCACCGCGGCGCAGTACCGGCGTGACGGCATCCGCTACCGCCCGCTGCGCGACGCGCCGAGCGTGCCGGTGCACCTGATCTGGCGCCACCGCGACGCCCACCCGGCAACGCACCTGGCGGCGGCCCTGCTGACGGAGCTCTACCGCGGCTGAGGTGGTCCGGACCGGGTGCCGACCGGGGCGAGCAGCACACCCAGCGCGACCAGCTCGGTCAGCGCCATCCCGCGTTCCACCAGCCCGAGCGGGATCAGCGTCCACCAGCGGCCGCCCTCGGTCGCGGCCACCACGACCGCGCCGAGGATCACCGCGAACCAGCCCAGTGACGCGATCGCCAGCACGCGCGCGAGCCACCGGCGGCCGGGCGAGCCCGGGAACGCCGCGCGCGCCGCGACCAGCACGGCCAGCGGCAGCGCGACGAACGCGACCACGCTCGCGATCCGGTGCAGCGTGCCGCCGAAGTCCGAGCGGGAAACCGTGGCCCAGTCCGGCTTCGGGAAGGCCACGATCACCAGCAGCCCGACCGTCCACAGTGTACCGAGAATCGCCGCGGGCACCGGGAGCCGCCGCTGGCTGCTCAGCACCGCCAGCCCCGCGGCCGAGCCGAGCGCGACCAGGACCACGGCCAGGTCGAACAGCCACTTGTGGTCGGACAGGCCGTATTCGCTGATCGTGCGGCGGGTCGCGCTGATCTGGTCGGTCGGCGGGATGACCTGCAGCAGCAACACCAACGCGGCGCCGAGGACGAGCGCGGCGACACCCGCCAGCGAGACCGCGACCGACGTTCGTCGCGCAGGGACCGTGACCATGAACCGACAGTAGCCGAGCAGTGGTTGAACTCCCGGTGAAATGTCCTTTTGGTGGCTTGGCAGTGTGAAGACCAGGTGAAGCAGTACGACTTACGGCGGTTACCGCAGCGGGTTTTCGTCCATTACGGTCACTCGCTACCGGTACGTCCGTTGGTGCCGGCCTCGTCAAGGAGGTCTTTGCCTGTGGGGAATTCACCAAGAAGACTGGTGCTGCTGGCCTCGGCGGTGGCACTGTCCGCAACGTTCGTCGCGTTGCCCGCGGGGACGGCCGGCGCGGCGCAGAACATCCTGCGCGCCGACAAGTCCGTGACGCGCTCGTGCTTCGCGAAACTGCTGCCCAAGGGCACTTCGGGCACCGACCGCCGCGAGCTGACGTCCACCGTGGACGGCCTCGTCCAGGCGCGTCTCAAGGCGACCAAGGGCGCCGAAGGCGACTGGGACGTCGCCGTGTTCGACAAGACCACGGGCGCGGTCGTCGCCGCCTCCGCGGCGTTGCGCTCCCACGAACTCGCCGAAAGCTTCGTGAAGAAGGGCCAGCAGCTCGTCGTCCAGGGCTGCCGCAACGGCGGCCCGGCCGACCAGGTCCAGCTGGGCGTCGACTTCCTGGCGCTGACGCCGCAGGGCACGCCGACCACCGCGCAGAAGGCGCAGCTGGTGCGCGTCCAGACCCCGACGCGCGCCGACAAGACCAAGCTCAACGGGCTCGGCCTCGACGTCACGGAGAAGGGTGACGCGACCGGTGTCGAGGTCGTCCTGGCCGACGACGCCGACCGGCAGACCCTGACCAGCAGCGGCCTGAAGTCGAGCGTCGTCACGGCCGACCTGTCGGCCAAGTCCGTCGCCGACGCGAAGGCCGACCGCGCGTACGCCGCGGCGACGCCCAAGTCCGTGCTGCCCTCGGGCCGGACCAGCTACCGCCACCTCTACGACTACGAGTACGAGATGAAGGAGCTGGCGCGCAAGAACCCGGGCCTCGTTTCGGCGTTCACCATGCCGGAGCCGACCTGGGAAGGCCGCGACGTCATGGGGCTGGAGATCGCCACCGACGTCAAGAACGTCACCGACGGCAAGCCGGTCGACTTCACCATGGGCGTGCACCACGCTCGTGAGTGGCCGGCGGGCGAGCACGTCATGGAGTGGGCGTACGAGCTGGTCAACGGCTACTCGCACGACAACTCGATCCGGAGCATGGTCGGCAAGACCCGCAACATCATCGTGCCGATCGTCAACCCGGACGGCTTCGACATCTCCCGCGAAGCCGAGCCCAAGGGTGACTTCACCCGGTTCGACTACGAGATGAAGCGCAAGAACTGCAACGTCAACGACTCGCCGCCGCAGTACGCCACCGGCGTTTGCAAGGCCAACCCCGGCGGCCGCATCCGCGGCACCGACCCGAACCGCAACTACGCCGGGTTCTGGGGCGGCAACGGCGCCGAGATCGCGTGGAGCGGCGACACCTTCCGCGGGTCCGCGCCGTTCTCCGAGCCCGAGTCGCGCAACATCCGCTCGATCGTGTCGAGCCGCCAGGTCACGAACCTGATCACCTGGCACACCAACGCGGCACTGGTGCTGCGCCCGCCGGGCGTGGCCGACGTGCGGCCGCCGCTGGAGGAGCCGGCGTACAAGGCGCTCGGTGACAAGCTGGCCTCGCGCAACGGCTACACGAGCGAGCCGAGCTGGGCGCTCTACGACACGACCGGCACCACCGAGGACTGGTCGTACTGGGCCACCGGTGGCTGGGGCTTCACCATCGAGGTCGGCGGCGCCGGCTTCCACGAGGCATACGAGACCGCGGTCGTCGCCGAGTACGCCGGGCTGGCCCCGACGACCGGCGCGGGCAAGGGCGGCAACCGGGCGGCGCTGCTGGACATGCTGGCCAACACCGCCGACCCGCAGGCGCACTCGACGCTGATCGGCTCGGCGCCGAAGGGCTACCAGCTGAAGCTGCACAAGACGTTCCAGACGCCGACGTCGCCGGTGATCCAGCCCGACGGCTCCACCAAGCCGCCGATCTACGTCACCGACGACCTGAACTCGACGTTCACCACCACCGGCGGGCGGTTCGCCTGGTCGGTCAACCCCTCGACCCGGCCGTACGTCGCGGGTCGCTACGGGCGCGACCCGCAGGGCCCGGCGCAGCAGGGCTTCGCGGTGACGAACCCGGCCGGGGTGCCGCCGATCAACCAGAACTACCCGGCCGATCCGGCGGGTGACACGTTCACCTTCCACGTCAACGGCATGCCGCAGGTGGACAACGGGAAGTTCAGCGTCAACATCAACTGGGCGAACACGGCCACCGACTGGGACCTGTTCATCTACGACGCGGCGGGCAACCTGGTCAGCTCGTCGGCCAACGGCGGCACGACGTCCGAGCACGCCGTGCTGTTCGACCCGCCGGCCGGTGACTACACGGCCGTGGTCGTGAACTACGACCAGGCGAACCCGAACGCGGTCGACGACTGGACCGGCGACGTGTCGTTCTCGTCGCCGATCCCGCCGACGTACGGGACGAAGGAGGCCTACCAGCTGACCTGCTCGACGGCCAAGGGCAAGCTGGTCGGCGTGGCGGACGTCTACGCGGACCGCGGCCAGACGGTCGACGTCGGCGAGGTCTGCACCCGCTCCGCGCACGCGCAGAAGCAGCGCGCCTCGGGTGGTACCCGGTAGTTGGTCGATCCGTGAAGGCCTTCTCGCTGCGGCGAGGAGGCCTTCACGGCGTTACGGCGAGGGTGATGCCGAGGACGACGAGAACCGTGCCGACGGTGCGGTTCAGGGCCGGTTTCGCGTGCTCGTACCAGCGCTGGGTGGCGGGCGCGGAGAACAGCAGGGCGACCGACAGGTGCCAGGCCGTCGAGGCCACGACGATGAGCGCGACCGCGGCCGCTTTGACGGCGGCGGGTTCGGTGGGCGGCAGGGTCGCGGTCAGGACGCTGCCGAAGAACGCGGCGGCCTTGGGGTTGGTCAGGTTGCTGAGCACGCCCTGGCGGAACGCGCTGCCGTGCTTCGTCGGCGGGGCGGCGTCCGGCGCGCGGGCCTTCAGCCAGAGTTTGAGGCCGAGCCAGGCGAGGTAAGCGCCGCAGACGATGCGCAGAGCCGTGGCGAGCCAGGGTTCGCGTGCCAGCACCGCTCCCAGTCCGAAGACGGCTACCGCGGCCAGCACCCCGCCCGCCGCGACCACCCCGAGCGCGACCGCCACGGCGGCCCGGCGCGTCCCGGCCGCGGCCGTGTGCGCGATGAGCACGAAGTTCGGGCCGGGGGAGACCGCGGCGGGGAGGTAGGCCAGCAGCACCGTGCCCAGCGTGGCCGCCGGGCTCACGCGGCCCGGCCGCCCCCGCCGACCACCTGGTCACGCATCGTCCGCAGCGCCTGGTGGTCCACAGTGGACGGATCGGCGGCGAGCCACTCGCCGATCTCGTGCAGGAACTCCTCGGGCGTCATCGGCGCGGCCGGCAGGTCGTCCGGGTCGGCCGTGGTCAGGTCGCCGCTGCGGCTCGGGTACACGATCATCGCCCCGCGCAGCGCCACGCCCGGCAGCAGGTCGCGGTAGGCGGCGAGGCTCTCGGCGAGCCGGCTGCCGCCGCCGCGGAACGGCCGGCCGTTGCGCAGCAGCCGGCCGTCTTCGGCGGTCTCGTAGTGCCCGGGCAGCCACAGCTTCGACTCGATCAGCACCAGCCGCTTCCCGCACAGCACCGCGTGGTCGACGTCGGCGAACACCGAGCCGGGCCAGGCGAGGCCGTGGAAGATCCGGGCGCCGGGCAGCCGGGTCAGGTAGCGCTCGAGCAGGTCGGCGGTGAGCCGCTCGGCCAGCTCGTCGCGCTCGGTGCCGGGCGCGCCGAAGACGGTCCGGCCGCCGAACTCCTCGGCGAAGGCCTCGCGGGCCCGGTTCGCCCGCAGGTAGCCGCGCGCCAGGCGCTGGACGAGCAGCGCGGTGCCGGCGGTCAGCAGCAGCCAGACGATCAGCACCGGCGTGCTGAACCCGACCCCGGTGACCAGCGGCAGCAGCACGAGCACCATCCCGGCCACCGCGGCGACCACGGGCGTGTGCCCCGGTCCGCGGCGGCGGCCGTGGCGCATCCGGGTGTCCTGGCCGGCGAAGTGCCACCAGCTCAGGTCTTCGGCGTCGAGTTCGGGCAGGTCGGGGACGAACCCCGGCTCGTCGCCGAAGCGGCGGCGGGGTCGCGGCCGAACCGGCACGGGCACCACGGTGGCGCCGTTCGAGTCGTAGCGGGCGCGGGCGACGGGATCGCTCAGGACGTCGTAGGCCTCGCGGAGCAGCCGGAACGTGCCGACCGTGCCGCCGCCGTCGGGGTGCATGGTCTTCGCCAGCCGGCGGTAGGCCGTCTTGACGTCGGTCGCCGTGGCGTCCCGGCGGAGGCCGAGCACCTCGTAGAAGTCGACCTCGGGCACGCTGGTGTTCACCTCCGGATGGCTGCGCGAAAGACTTTATGGGACCCGGTTTCCGGGCCGGTCACCGCCTCTTCGGCGCGTCGGGGTGATGGTCCTCCGGCGCAGGTCAGTGCGTGTCCGAAGGTTTACCGCTGACGGCCGGGGTTTCGCGCCTCCCGCGCTCGCGGGGGGTGGCGGGTGCGTGACGGGCTCCTGTGCGGTCGCCCGGTCGCGTTTCCGGTGCTCCGTGACTGTCTACTGAGGACTCTTTGTCACCTGGAAGTGTTGCGGCATGGTCGGGTGCAGCGGCTTTGGTGACTTTTCGTAGCCGGATTTCACCTGAACAGACGCGAACACGTGTTCGAATCCGTGGGTAAGCTGAACGCATGTCCTCGGCACCCCACGAACGTGACGGGCCCACCGCCACCCCACCTCGGCAGCGGGCCCGTCACCCCGTTCACCGCTCGCGCAGCAGGAAGCGCTGGAGCTTCCCGCTGGCGTTGCGCGGCAATGCGTCGATGAACCGCACCCGGCGCGGGTACTTGTACGGCGCGGCAACGGCTTTGGCGTGCTCCTGCAGGGCGCGCACCACGTCCGGGCCGGGCGGCACGCCGGGCCGGAGCACGACGAAGGCGGTCACCACCGCGCCCCGATCCGGATCGGGCGTGCCGACGACCGCGCACTCGTCGACGTCCGGGTGGGTCAGCAGCACTTCTTCGACCTCGGGAGCGGCGATGTTGTAACCGGAGGAGACGATCATGTCGTCGCTGCGCGCCACGAACCGGAAGTACCCGTCGGGTTCGCGCACATAGGTGTCGCCGGTCAGGTTCCAGCCGTCGTGCACGTAGTCGGCCTGTCGCGGGTCCTCGAGGTAGCGGCAGCCGGTGGGGCCCTGCACGGCGAGGCGCCCGGGCGTGCCGTCGGGCGCGGGCTCGCCGTCGAGGTCGAGCACGGCGGCGCGGAACCCGGGCACGACGGTGCCGGTCGTGCCCGGGCGCACGGCGTCGTCGGCGGCGGAGATGAACACGTGGAGCATCTCCGTGCTGCCGATGCCGTCGATGAGCGGCCGCCCGACGACCTCGCGGTACTGCTCGGCCACGGTGGCGGGCAACGCTTCCCCGGCGGAGACGGCGCGGCGGACGCCGGCCAGCAGGGGACCGTCGCCGGAGCCGAGGATCGCGCGGTAGGCGGTGGGCGCGGTGAACAGCACGGTCACCGAGTGCTCGGCGACGATCGAGGCCAGCTCCTTGGGGGTGGCGCGTTCCAGTAGCAGCACCGACGCGCCGGCGTGCAGCGGGAAGACGAGCAGGCCGCCCAGGCCGAAGGTGAACGCCAGCGGCGGCGTGCCGCAGAAGAGGTCGTCCGCGGTGGGGCGGAGGACGTGCCGGGAGAAGGTGTCGGCGATGGCGAGCAGGTCGCGGTGGAAGTGCATGGTCGCCTTGGGGGTCCCGGTGGTGCCGGAGGTGAAGGCGAGCAGGGCGACGTCGTCGGCGGCGGTTTCGACGTCGGCGAAGGTGGCCGGGTGGCGGGCGCAGCGTTCGGCCAGCTCGGCGCCGTAGGAGACGACGGGTAGCCCGGGCGGCAGTTCGTCGAGCAGGTGCTCGTCGCAGAGGACGACGGCGGGCCGGGCGCGGTCGACGATCTTGTCGAGCTCGTGCCGGCGCAGCATCGGCATCGTCGAGACGGCGACGGCCCCGGCCTTGAGCACGGCGAGCCAGCACGCGGCCAGCCAGGGCGTGTTGGTGCCGCGCAGCAGCACCCGGTTCCCGGGCACGACGCCGAGCTCGGCGGTGAGCACGTGGGCGATCCGGTTGGCGCGCGCGAGGACGTCGCCGTAGGTCCAGGTCTCGTGGAGCGAGCGCAGGCAGGGCCGGTCCGCGCCGAGCCGCTCGACGGCGCCGTCGAGCAGGGCGGTGGCGGCGTTGAGCCGCTCGGGATAGCGCAGCTCGGGCAGGTCGAAGACGAGCCGAGGCCACTGCGCGGCGGGCGGCAGCCGGTCACGGCAGAAGGAGTCGATGTGCGCGCTGGGAGAAAGCCTCATCGCAACCCCTCGGGTCGACCTGCACCACGAGGAAGGTAGCACTCGTTTCGACCGTCGAGAAGGCGCAATGTCGTAGTAATGACGGCAGCGACAGAAGTGCAATGTCCCGAGGTGCGGCCGGCCGACGGCCGAGCTGCTGAGCCACGAAGGCCGCCGCGTGCGGCTCACCCCGGCCGCCGAACTGCTGCTCGGTCACGCCGACGAACTGCACGCGCGCTGGGAAGAAACCCTCGCGGACCTGGCCGCGCTCGGCGAGGGCGACGGCGGCACGTTGCATCGAGGAAGAGACCAAGGACTGCTTCGAGGCGCTGCTCACCGGCGACGCCGACATCGCGGTCGTGCTGCCGACCCCGGACGTCCCGCCGGCCGGCGGGACGCGGTTCGACCAGCACCTCCTGCTCGACGACCGGCTCGACCTCCTGGTCCGCGGCGGGCACCCGCTGGCGCGCCGCGACCGCGTCGAATTCGCCGACGCCGCCGGGGAGAGCTGGGTCGTCAAGACCCGCGACAACGACACCTACCAGCTGCTGCTCGCCGCTTGCGCCGCGGCGGGGTTCACGCCACGCGTCGGGCACCACGTCAAGGAGTGGTACGCCGCGTCCGCCGTCGTCGCCGAAGGGCTCGGTGTCTGCCTGCTGCCGATCCCGTCGGCACACGCGGTCCGGCGGCTCCCGCTGACCGGCTCACCGCGGCCGTCCCGCCGGATTTCGGCCTACGTCCGGCGCGGCAGCGCGGCGCACCCCGTCGTGGCCCGCGGTCTCGCCGCGTTGCGGACTGCCGCGCAGGCGTGACTCAGCCGGGCGGTGCCACCGTGGCATCCGGCTGGTTCGCGCGACGCAGCGCTTCACCGACGAACCCATTGGCCTTCAGCTCCTCGACCAGCTCAGTCAGGAACGCGACGGTCGACGGCCGCCGCGTCAGCGTGGTGCCGACCGCCTGCCGGATCTGCATGAACCGCTCGTCGATCAGCCGGGTCCCCGGGTGGGCGGCGGTGTAGGCGGTCATCGGCTGGCGGATTCCGGCGGCGACCTCCAAACCCTCCTCCTCGAAAACCGTGACACCGTCCGAACCGCGCACCACCGTGGCGTGCGCCAGGGTGCGTGTGAGGTACAGGTCGTACGCCGAACCCTGCTTCACGCCGATGCGGACGCCCGGGTGGTCGACGTCGGCCGGGGATCGGTGGGGGGAGTTGTCCGGGACCACGAACACTCCCTCGATCACGACGTACGGTGCCGTGAACGCCACCTGGGCCGCGCGGGCAGGCTCGATCGCCAGGAAACAGAGGTCCGCCGCGTCCGAGGTCAGGGCCTCGAAGGCCTTGCGGGCCGCGTCGAAGCAGGTGAACTCCACCGGGATGCCCAGCCGCGCCGCCGTCTCCCGGGCCAGGTCCACCGTGACCCCGCCGGGCTCGGCCGGTGTGCCGTGGGCGAGCACCGGGTTGCCGAGGTTGATGGCCGCGCGCAACGTGCCCGAAGGCGCCAGGTCAGCGGCGATGGCCGAAAGATCTCCCATGCCGGGCGAGGGTAACGGCGATCGGCGCCCGCGACCGCCCGGTTGTCGCGCACGCCACCGCTCAGCCCGCCGGCGGGCCGTCCGCCGTCGTCAGCTCGTACTCCGTCTCCTGCCGGTAGACCTCGCCCGGCCGCAGCACCGTGCTCGGGAAGTCCGGCCGGTTCGGCGAGTCCGGGAAGTGCTGGGCCTCCAGCGCGAACCCGGCGCCACTCCCCAGGTCCGCCGTGAGGTGGTTGCCCGAATAGAACTGCACGCCCGGTTCCGTCGTCCGCATCGTCAGCAGCCGCCCCGAAACCGGGTCCCACGCCTGCGCCGCGAGGCGGCCGTCCAGCACCCAGTTGTGGTCGTAGCCACCGGCGATCGCCAGCTGCCGGTCGGGCGCACCCAGCCGCGCGCCGATCCGCGTCGCCTGGCGGAAGTCGAACGGCGTGCCCTCGACCGGCGCGACCTCGCCCGGGATCAGGTTCTCGTCGGTCGGGCAGTACCGCGCGGCGGGGATCCGCAGCCAGTGCCCGTGGACGTCGCCGGCGCCGGCGCCGGCCAGGTTCCAGTACGTGTGGTTGGTCAGGTTGACCACCGTCGGCGCGTCGGTGCTCGCGCGGTAGCCGATGCTCAGGCGGCCGGGCGCCACCAGGCGGTACGTCACTTCGGTCGTCAGCGTGCCCGGGTAGCCCTGGTCGCCGTCCGGGCTGCGCAACCTCAGCCGCAGGCCGCCGGGGACCTCGGCCGCCGACCAGACGCGCGTGTCGAAGCCGGCCGGGCCGCCGTGCAGGCTGTTCTTCCCGTCGTTCACCGGCACCCGGTGCAGGACGCCGTCGAGGGTGAACGCGCCGCCGGCGATGCGGTTGGCGTACCGGCCGATCAGCGCGCCCAGGAAGACCCGCGCCGCGCCCGGCCGGTTGTTCTCGACGTAGCCCTCGAGCGTGGGGAAGCCCAGCACGACCTCGCCCGGCTCGCCGGACCGGTCCGGCGCTTCGAGCGACTGGACGACACCTCCGTAGTCCAGGAGGCGCACGGTGAGCCCGCCGGGCCAGGCGAGGGTGTAGCGGTGGACGTCGGTGTCGCCGACGCGCCCGAAGAGCTCGCGGCGCGAAGTGGGCAGAGATGACGTCATCGGTGAGTCCTCCAGCACGCTGTTAGCGCTAACAGCATGCCGGAACCTTAAGTTCGGGCCCACTGCACGGTCAAGAGCCGGGCTGGGTGCCGAGGATCTGGTGCGCCCGCAACGCCATCTGGATCTCCAGCCGCTGCGCCGGATCCGCCAGCCGGTCGCCGAAGAGGCCGCTCAGCTGGCTGACGCGGTACCGGACCGTCTGCGGGTGGATGCCCAGCGCCTGCGCGATGTCCGGGGTGTTCCCGTTGTGCTCCAGCCAGCTCAGCAACGTCTCGGCCAGCCGGACCTGCTGCTTGACCGTCAGCCCCGCGAACGGCGCGAGGGTCTTCGCGGACAGCTCGTCCAGCAGGAACCGGTCGAGCAGCAGCCAGTGCGTGGCGAGGTGGTCGGCCGTGTGCGTGACGGCCCGGTCGCCGACCAGGCCGGCCCGCACCAGGTCGAGCGTGCGCCGGGCCCAGCGCGCCGACGTCGCCGCGTCGGCCGGGCGGACGCGGGGGCCGACCGCCGCCCGCCAGCCCGGCAGCCGGCTCTCCAGCCCGCGCAGGTCGCGGTCCGGGTTCGGGGTCAGCAGGCAGGGTTCGGTGCCTTCGAGGTCGAGCAGGACGTCGTCGGCGACCTGCGGGGCCGGCGTCTGGTGCTGGTCGGTCCGCGGGTCGAGCGCGACGACCGTGACCCACTCGGGCAGCGTCCACTGCGCGGCCTTCGCCATCGTCGCGATCGTCGCCGGCGACGACGGCGGGCTGGCCAGCAGCAGTTCGAGCAGCCGGCGGCGACGGCGTTCGAGCGTGCCGGTCGCCATCGCCTGCGCCAGCGTGTACCCCTCGACCGAATGCGACGAAATCTCTTCCACGTAGGCGAAAATCGCTTCCGCGCCGACGCACAGCACGGCCGAAGGGAAGCGGTGGGCCTGCCCGAGCTCGGCGACGTACCGCCACGCCGCGCGCCCGCCCGCGCGGTAGGCGGCCTGCAGTGAGTTCAGGCTGCCGCCGTCATGGTGAACGCGCTTTCCCACCTCCACGAACAACTGCGGCCACGGGTCCTCTGTGGACTCGACGCCGTCGATGCTGTCGATGCAGCTGACCACCGCCTGTTCGATCGCCAGCACGATCATCTTGCCGAACTCGCCCTCGAGCGGTTTCGCGTATTCGGGCACGGCCCGCTGGATCTCTTCGAGGATCCGCCGGGCGAGCGGGTCGGCGTGCGGCCGGAACCGCCGCGCGAGCTCGGTCGGCAGGGAACACCACAGCTGCTGCGCCCGGCCGGTGCCCCGCGGGTGCGGAACGGTGATCGTCCGGGTCATGGGCGCCCCTTTCCGCGTCGTCGCGAAGGTCATGTACTCACACGGAAACGAGATTGGCAACCACGACCACCGGCTTCTGTCACGCGCGGGACAACGGCGGCGCGCGAGATTGTCACGCGTCCGACAAGCGGCGGAACACTCACTGCGGCAAGGGTTTTCGCGAACCGATTTGTGAGCCGGGACGGTATCTTCGCGCCGGTTTCCGTTGTTAGCGTGATCGTCCACGCACGCGGGAGGAGGCCGGATGACGAAAATCGTTTCGTGGTGCTTCCGCCGCGCCGGCGTGGTCGTCGCGCTGTGGCTGGCCGCGCTGGCCGGGCTCGGGCTCGCGGCACTGCACACCGGCGCGGACTTCCGCGACACGGTCGACCTGCCCGCCGCGGACAGCACCGCGGCGGCGCACCTGCTGCGCGGCGCGGGGGCGGGCGGCGCCGAAGAACGCGTTGTCGCCCACTCGCCGGACGGCCCGATCGACGCCGGCCCGGGGCGCGCCCGGCTCGACGCGCTCGCCGCCCGCCTGACCACGCTCCCGCACGTCGTGGCCGTCGACCCGCCACCCGGGCTGGTCTCCGCCGACCACCGGACCGCCGTGCTGGCCGTCCGGTTCGACGCGCCCGCGGCGGACCTGGGCCAGGGCACCGCCGACGCGCTCGCGACGGTCGTCCGCGACGCGGGCGGCCTCACCGCCGGGGCCGCCGGCGAACTGGCTTCGATGACGGCCGCCGCGCCCGACCTGGGCAACGCCGGGATCGGCCTGCTCGCCGCGGCCCTCGTGCTGCTGGTGACGTTCCGGTCGACGGCCTGCGTGCTGCTGCCGGTGCTCACCGCGGCGGTGTCGGTCGGGTGCGCGCTCGCCGTCGTCACGCTCCTTTCGCACGTGCTGACCGTGCCGAAGATCAGCACCGAGATTGCCGCGCTGCTGGGCCTCGGCGTCGGCGTCGACTACGCGCTGTTCGTGCTCACCCGCTACCGGCAGGGCCGCCGCGAAGGCGCGGATCCCGAGCCCGCGCTGGCCGCCGCGGCGGCGACGTCCGGCCGCAGCGTCGTCTTCGCCGGGGTCACCGTCTGCGTCTCGCTGGCCGGCCTGCTCACCGTCGGCCTGCCGTTCCTCGACGGGATCGCCGTCGCCGCCGCGGTTTCGGTGCTGCTGACGGCGGCGGCCGCGCTGACCCTGCTGCCCGCACTGCTGCGCCCGGCGGCCCGGCGGATGCGGGTGCGGGCGGACGGGAGCGGCCGCCGCTGGGCGAGCTTCGCGCGCTCGGTGACCGCGCGACCGGGGCCGTACACCCTCGCCGCGCTGCTGGTCGTGGCCGTGCTCGCGCTGCCGATGACCGGGCTGCGGCTGGGCGTCCCCGACGCCGCTCTCGACCCGCCCGGCAGCGTCACGAAGACCGCCGCCGGGCTCCTGGACGCCGGGTTCGGGCCCGGTGCGGGCGCGCCGCTGCTGGTGGTGGGCACCGGCGACGCCTCGCTGGGCACGCTGCGGGAAGCCCTGCTGGCCCGGGCGGACGTCGGCCCGCCCACCGCGTTGCCCGGCGGCTGGCTGCTCACCCTCACCCCGCGGACCGCGCCGGACGACCCGGCCACGGCCGAGCTGCTGACCTGGACGCGCACGATGGCCACGACGATCGGCGGCCCGGACACGCACGTCGGCGGGCTGGTGGCCACCCGCGCCGACTTCTCCGCGGCGATCACCGCGCGGCTGCCGCTGTTCCTCACCAGTGTCGTCGGGATTTCGGTGCTGCTGCTCGCGTGGGTGTTCCGCAGCGTGCTGATCCCGCTGACCGCGGCCGCGATGAACCTCCTGACGGCGGCGGCCACCACCGGTGCGGTCGTGTTCGCCTTCGGCGGGCCGATCGAGCCGTACCTGCCGGTGTTCCTGTTCGCCGGGCTGTTCGGGCTGTCGATGGACTACGAGGTCTTCCTGATCGCCCGGATCCAGGAAGGCTGGCGGCGCCACCGCGACACGCGCGCCGCCGTGGTCGACGGCATCGCGGCGACCGGGCGGACCATCACCGCGGCCGCGCTGATCATGGCTCTGGTGTTCGCGGCCTTCGCGTTCGTCGACGCCCGGGTGGTGCGGGAGGCGGGTGTCGGGCTGACGGTCGCGGTGCTGCTCGACGCCGTCGTGGTCCGGTGCGTGCTCGTGCCGGCGGTGATGGCGCGGTTCGGTGCGGCCAACTGGTGGTTCCCGCGGCGGCGGGCCGCGGGGACGCGCGAACTGGTGGGGAGCGCGCGATGACCGGGCGGACCCTCGTGCTGATCGGGCTGGGCGCGTTCATCACCACGCTGGACAACACCATCGTCGCTGCGGGCGCGCCGTCGATCGCCCGCGACCTCGCGCTCGACCTCGGGGCGCTGCAATGGGTCGCGCTCGGCTACATGCTCCCGTTCGCGGGGCTGCTGCTGGTCGCCGGCGCGCTGGTCGACCGCTGGGGCCGCCGGGCGACGCTGCTGGGCGGGCTGCTCGCGTTCGGTCTCGGCGCCGCCGTCGGCGGGTTCGCGAGCTCGCTGTCGCTGCTGGTCGCCGCGCGCGTGCTGCAGGGACTGGCGGCGGCGTTCGTGGTGCCGGGCCTGCTGAGCCTGCTGCGGGTGAACCTCGACGCCCGCGGCCGGACGATCGGCGCGGCGGTGTGGACGGCGTGCCTCGCGGCCGCGCTGGCACTCGGCCCGGCGCTGGGCGGCGTGCTGAGCGGATCGCTCGGCTGGGGCTGGATCTTCTTCGTCAACCTCCCGTTCGTGGCGGTGATGCTCCTGCTGGTGCCGGTCGTCACCCGGCCCGGACGCGGGCCGATCGGCCCGCGTCCGGCGGTCGCGGCCATGACCGTCGCGACCGCGAGCCTGGTCCTGGTCACCGCGGCACTGGTCGAACTCGGCACCCGGCCGCGCACCGGCGTCGCGTTGCTCGGCACGGGAACCGTGCTCGGGCTGGTCTTCGTCCTGCGGGAACGACGTGCCCGGGCGCCGTTGGTCCCCCCGGAGCTGCTCGGCGCCAGGGCCTTCACCGGTGCGCTGGCCGTGCAGGTCCTGTGGGGACTCGGGGTTTCCGGTGTCTTCTTCTTCACCCCCTTGCTGCACCAGGAGTTCCTCGGGCTCGGTCCGGTCGCGGCGGGTCTGCCGCTGGCGCTGGTGGCGGTCGCGGTGATCGCCGCGACTCCCGCGGTCCCGTGGGCGGTGCGGACGTTCGGTCCTCATCGGACGGTCGCGGCCGGGCTGGTCGTGGTCGCCGCCGGCCTGCTCGCGCTGGCCGCGGTGAACCACGTGCCGGCCCTCGTCCCGCGCATCCCGGGGATGGCGCTGATCGGCGCCGGTTCGGCGTTCACCGTCCCGCTGACCTCCCACACGCTGGAGGCTGTGGCCGAACGGCACGCCGGTTCGGCGTCCGGACTGCTCACCGTCTCGCGCGAAGTGTCGAGTGCGCTGGGGGTCGCGCTGGTCGGGGCGGTGCTGACGACCGTGCGCGGGCTGCGCCTCGACGCGGGCGCACCGGCCGGTCGGGCGCTGGCCGGCGGGTACACCGCCGGGCTGCTCGCCGCGGCCGCGCTCACGGCCGCCGGCGCGCTGCTGGCCGTGCGGTACCGGACCTCGTCCCGGGGTGACAAACACGCGGTCCCGTAGTCCGTTTTCCGGTGAGCAAAGGAAAGCACTCGATTGACAACCCGCCGGGAGCAGCTGTTCACTGCGCCGGTAAACGCTATCTGCGAGGAGCCATGGAAACCCTTTCCCAGCCGGTTCCCTTCACTGGCGAAACTTCCGGCGACACCGAGTCCTTCGCGACCCTGCTCGGCCGGTGGGCGCGCGTCCTCGGCGACGAGGTCGCGGTGACCCACCTCGACCACCGCACGGTCGCGGACGGCCGCGCGGTTTCGCTCACCTGGCGCGAGCTCGACGAGCGGGTCGGCGCCGTGGCCGCGCGCCTGCTCGAGATCGCCGCGCCGGGGGAGCGGGCCGCGGTCCTCGTCGGACAGTCGGTCGACTACGTCGTCGCGTTCCTCGGGGCGATCCGGGCCGGGCTGGTCGCGGTGCCGCTGTTCGCGCCGGGCCTGCCCGGGCACGCGGGCCGGCTGGCCGCGACCTTCGCCGACTGCGCCCCGCGCGTCGCGCTCACCACGACCGACGACTTCGACGTCGTCCGCGAGTTCGCGGCCGAGCTGCCGGTGATCGCCGTCGACGCGCTCCCTCCGGCCGGAACCCGGGACTGGGCCGCGCTCGATCCCGACGCGCCGGCGTACCTGCAGTACACCTCGGGCTCCACGCGCTCGCCCGCCGGAGTCGTGCTGACGCACCGGAACGTGCTCGCCAACGCGCGTCAGGCGTGTGCCGCCTACGGCGCGGAAGCCCGCACCACGTCGACGGTCAGCTGGCTGCCGCTGTTCCACGACATGGGCCTGATCCTCGGCATCGGCGCGCCGATGATCGCCGGCATGGCGTCGGTGCTCATGGACCCCCTGGCGTTCCTGGAGCGGCCCGCGCGGTGGCTGCGCGCGCTGTCGGCGAGTCCCGGCGCGATCAGCGCGGCGCCCAACTTCGCCTACGCCTACTGCGCTTCCCGCGTGACGGAGGCCGAGAAGAGCTACCTGGAGCTGAGCCGCGTCGTCTCGCTGATCAACGGCAGCGAGCCGGTGCTGCCGGCCACCATCGCGAAGTTCCAGGACGCCTTCGCCGAATGCGGGCTGCGGCCGGAGGCCCACCGGTCGTCCTACGGGCTGGCCGAAGCCACCGTGTTCGTCTCGGTCACCGACGCCGGCCGGCCGCCCCGCCAGGTCACCTTCGACCGCGACCGGCTCGCCGCCGGGCGCGCGGTGCCCGCCGGGTCCGGCACGACGCTGGTTTCGTGCGGGCGTCCGGTCGGGCAGCGGGTGCGGATCGCCGACCCGGCGACCGGCGAGGAGGCCGGGCCGGGCGAGGTCGGGGAGATCCGGGTGAGCGGCCCGAACGTCGGCCGCGGCTACTGGGGCCGGCCGTCGGCGTCGACGTTCGGCCTGCCGCCGCTGGACCCGGACACCGGCGAGGGCTGGCTCGCGACCGGGGACCTCGGCGTGGTGGTCGAGGGCGAGCTGTTCGTCACCGGCCGGCTGAAGGACCTGGTCGTCGTCGATGGCCGCAACCACTACCCGCAGGACATCGAGCAGACGGTCGAAGCACACGCGGGGGTCCGGCCGCACTCGGCCGCTGCCTTCGCGATCAGCGGCGACGACGGGGAAGCCGCCGTGGTGGTGCTCGAACGCGCCAAGGACGCGCAAGTGGACATCGCCGCGGTGACCGCCGCGCTGCGGGCGGCGGTGTCGGCCACGCATGGCCTGCGCCTGCACGACGTCGTCTTCCTGGCCCCGGGCGAAGTGCCGCGCACCTCCAGCGGCAAGATCAGCCGGGCGGCCTGCCGTCAGTCCTACCTGGACGGTGCGCTGGGGCGGCTCGCATGAACGTCCGGGCCTGGCTGACCGAGCGGCTCGGCGCGGTGGACCCCGACCGGCCCCTGCAGGAGCTCGGACTGTCCTCACGGGACGCGTCCGGGCTGGCCGCCGACCTGGGCCGGTTCGTGGGCCGGCCGCTCCCGGTGACCCTGGTGTGGCAGTACCCGACGATCAACGCGCTCGCGGCGTATCTGTCCACAGGGGACTCACCGGCCGCCCCGCTGCCCGAGCGCGTGGCCGAGGAGCCGATCGCGATCATCGGCCTGGGCTGCCGCCTGCCGGGCGGGATCGACTCGCCCGCCGCGTTCTGGCGGTTCCTCGAGTCCGGCGGCGACGGCATCGGCGAGGTTCCCGAAGGCCGCTGGGAGACGTTCGCCGCCGCGGCGGACTTCGCCGGGGTGCCGCCGCGTGGCGGGTTCCTCGACGACGTCGCCGGATTCGACGCGGCGTTCTTCGGCATCACCCCGCGCGAGGCCGAGGCCATGGACCCGCAGCAGCGGATCCTCCTGGAAGTCGCCTGGGCGGCGCTGGAGCACGCCGGGATCCCGCCGGCCGGCCTGCGCGGGAGCCGGACCGGGGTGTTCGTCGGGTTGTCGGCCACCGAGTACGGCTCGCTGACGATGACCGACGTCGCGGGCGTGGACGTCTGGTCCGGCACGGGCGCGGCGGCGAGCATCGCCGCCAACCGGCTGTCGTACCTGCTGGACCTGCGCGGACCGAGCCTGACGCTCGACACCGCGTGTTCCTCGTCGCTGGTCGCGGTGCACCAGGCCGTGCAGAGCCTGCGCCGCGGCGAGAGCGAGACGGCGCTCGCCGCGGGGGTGAACGTCCTGCTCTCGCCGGGCATCACGGCCGGCTTCCACCGCGCGGGCGTGCTCGCGGCCGACGGCCGCTGCAAGCCCTTCGACGCCGCGGCCGACGGCATCGCCCGCGGCGAGGGCTGCGGGGTCCTCGTGCTCAAGCCGCTGCGTGCGGCCCGGCGGGCCGGCGACCGGGTGCTGGCGGTGATCCGCGGCAGCGCGGTGAACTCCGACGGCCGGTCCAACGGCCTGACCGCGCCCAACCCGGAGGCCCAGGCGGCCCTGCTGCGCGAGGCGTACGCGACCTCGGGCGTGGATCCGTCCTCTGTGGACTACGTGGAGGCGCACGGCACCGGCACCCCGCTCGGGGACCCGTTGGAGGCGGGCGCGTTGACGTCGGTGCTCGGGCGCGAACGCGGGCGGCCGCTGCTGCTGGGGTCGGTGAAGAGCAACCTGGGACACCTCGAAGGCGCGGCGGGGATCGCCGGGCTGCTGAAGGTCGTGCTGGCCATGACCCACCGGCGGATCCCGCCGAGCCTGCACTTCCACGCGCCGAACCCGCACATCGACTTCTCGGGGCTGCGGGTGGTGGCCGGGCCGACGGACTGGCCGCGTTACTCGGGCACCGCGCGAGCCGGGGTCTCGGCGTTCGGTTTCGGCGGCACGAACGCGCATGTGGTGGTGGAGGAGTGGCCGGCGGCGTCCTTTCCACCGCGGGGCGGGGAGGACGAGTCGCCGCAGGTGTTCGCGCTCTCGGCCCGGTCCGGGGAAGCGCTGCGGACGCGGGCCGGGGAACTGGCCGAGTGGCTCGAAGCTGGCTCGGCGCCGCCCGGGCTGGTGGCTTCGACGCTGGCACACCGGCGGGAGCACCTGCCGGTCCGCGGTGCGGTGGTCGGTGCGGGAAGCGCGGAGGTGGCCGAAGGGCTGCGGGAGCTGGCCGCCGGCCGGGGCCTGACCGGTGCGGGCAAGCCCGCCGCCGAGCCGAGTGTCGTCTTCGTGTTCTCCGGCTACGGTTCCCAGTGGTCCGGCATGGGCCGGCTGTTCCTGCGCTCCGAACCCGCGTTCCGCGCCGAGGTCGACACGCTCGATCCCGTCTTCCACGCCGAAACCGGCACCTCTCTCACCGACCTCCTCGAGCACGACCTGCCCGACCTGGCCGCCACCCAGCTCGCCCTCCTCGGCATGCAGCTCGCGCTGGCCGGGCTCTGGCGCGCCCACGGCGTCACGCCCGCGGCGGTCCTCGGCCACTCCATGGGCGAGGTCGCCGCCGCGGTCGTGGCCGGGGCGCTCACCGTCGCCGACGGGTTGCGCGTCATGAGCACCCGCGCGCGGCTGCTCACCGAACTCGACCAGAGCGGCGACGGCGCGATGGCCGTGGTCGAGCTGAGTCCCGCCGAGCTGGCGGAGTTCCCGGACGTCACCGTCGCGGTCTACGCCTCACCCACCCAGTGCACGGTCAGCGGCGCCGCCGACCAGGTCGAAGCGGTCGTGACGCACGCCGAACGCCAAGGCCGGCTCGCGCGCCGGCTGCCGGTCGGCGGGGCCGGGCACTCCGCCGCCGTCGACGCGGTGCTCGGGCGGTTCCGGGCCGAGCTGCGGATCGAGCCCGGCACGGCCGAACTTCCCTGCTACACCAGCGTTCTCGACGACCCCCGGGAGACCCCGGCCTTCGACACGGAGTACTGGGCCGCGAACCTCCGCCGTCCGGTCCGGTTCAGCCAGGCACTCACCGCCGCCGTCGCCGACGGGCACACCGTTTTCGTCGAGGTCTCACCGCACCCGGTGGCCGCGATGGACCAGACCGTCGGCGGCCAGGCACTCTGCCTGCCTTCGGCCGGCCGGCGTGTCGACGAACGGACCGCGTTCCTCACCAGCCTGGCCCGCCTGCACGTCCACGGCCGCGACCACCTCCTCGCCGCGCGGCCCCGCGGCGAGCTGGTCGAGCTGCCCGGACCGGTCTGGCGGCACGAGCGGTTCTGGCCCCGGCCGCTCACTCGCGGCACCGGCGCACATCCGCTCCTGGGTGTCCACATCGAACAGCCCGGCGGGCGGACCCACCTCTGGCGTGGCGACGTCGGCACCGCGAACCTGCCCTGGCTCGCCGACCACACCGTGCGGGACACGCCGGTCTTCCCGGCCACCAGCTTCCTCGAACTGGCCCTCGCCGCCGGCGAGGGCACCGTGCGCGACCTCGAACTGCGCGAGGTCCTCCCGCTGGCCGAGCACACCGAGGTGACGACCAGCCGCACCGGCGCGGAGCTGAGCGTGCACGCCAAGACCGCCCAGGGCGACTGGGTCCGGCACGCCACCGCGCGGATCGAGCCCGGTGGCACCCCGTCGGAGCCGTTCGGCGAGACGACCGGTGAGCCTCTCGACCTGTACCGCGTCCTGGCCGGCCTCGGTCAGGACTACGGCCCCGCCTTCCGCGGCTTGCACACCGTGGTCGCCGCCGAGGGACGCGCGTCGGCGGCGATCACGCCACCCGCGAGCGACCACCCCGCCTACCGGCTGCACCCCGCTCTCGCCGACGCCTGCCTGCACGCGCTGGCCGCCGCCGTCGGGGACGCGGACGCCCTCTACCTGCCGCTCACCATCGGCGCGGTGGTGCTCGCCGGCGAACCGAGGCGGGGTGTGCGCGTGGACGCGGTCCTGACCTCGAAGGACCCGTCCGGTGACGGCTTGCTCGGCAGCGTTCAGCTCGTCGACGCCGACGACGTCGTGCTGGTGGAGTTCCGCGACGTCTACTGCCGCCGCTTCCGGGACATCGCCCTCGAACGGCTGCTGTTCGAGGCCGCTTGGCAGCCCGCCGACCTGCCGGCCGCGCCGGAGCGGGCCGAGCGCTGGATCGTGCTGTCCGAAGAGGACGACGACCTCGTCACCGCCCGCCTCGGCGACCGGGCCGCCCTGGCCGGTGCGGCGACCGCCGTCGTGGTCCTGCTGGGTGGCGCCGCCACGCCGGATCCCGACCGGTCGGCACGGCTGGTCGGGACGCTGTCCGCGGTCGTCGCCGAGCTGGCCGAGAAGGCCGAGCCGCCCAGGTTGTGGCTGGTCAGCGCCGGCGCCCAGAGCGTCGAGCCCGGCGAACCGGGCGATCCCGGCCTGGCCGCGCTGCGTGGGTTCGTGCGCGTGCTCGCTTTCGAACACCCCGAACTGCGGGTGAGCCTGGTCGACTTCGACGCCGGCCCGGACCCGGCGCGGCTGTGGGTCGGCCAGCTGCGTGACGAGGTCCGCGCCGACGGCCCGGACGACGAAGTGGCCTGGCGCGAGGGCGTCCGGCACACCCGCCGACTGGTCCGCCCGGAGCTCGGCGACCCGGTGCGCGAGCCGGTCCGCGACGGCGCCTACGTCATCACCGGTGGCCTCGGCGGCCTCGGGCTGGTGGCGGCGAAGTGGCTGGCCGAGCGCGGGGCGACGCGGGTGGTGCTCAACAGCCGCCGCGAAGCCGACCCCGGGGACCTGGGGATCGACGTCCGCGTCGTGCCCGGCGACATCGCCGCGCCCGGCACGGCCGAGGCGCTGGTCGCGGCCGCCGTCGCCGGAGGCGTGCCGCTGCGCGGGGTGCTGCACGCCGCCGGTGTCCTGTCCGACGGCGCCGCGATCAGCCTCGACGCCGGCGCGCTCGACGCCGTCTGGCGGCCGAAGGCGCTGGGCGCCTGGCGGCTGCACGAGGCGACCGCCGGCCACGACCTCGACTGGTGGCTGGTGTACTCCTCGGCCGCCGCGTTGTTCGGCTCGCCCGGGCAGGCCGCCTACGCGACCGCGAACGCCTGGACCGACGCGCTGGTCGCGTGGCGGCGCGCGCAGGGGCTCCCGGCCTCGACGATCGGCTGGGGCGCCTGGGGCGAGGCCGGCGCCGCGGCCGGGTCGCGCAACCCCGTGCTCGAACCCCTCGGCACCCAGGAAGCGCTCTCGGCGCTGGACGCCGTCCTGGCCTGTGACCGCGTGGCGACCGGCATCGCCCGCGTCAACGCCGAGACCGTGCTGGAACTGTTCCCCGGCCTGGCCGAGCGGCCGTTCTTCGGCATCTTCGCGCCGCGGGCCACGGCGTCCACTTGGGACGGAATGGCCGCGTTGCGGGCGAAGCCACCGGAAGCGGCCCGGAAGGCGATCGCCGATCACCTGGCCGGGCTCGTCGCGGGCCTGCTCGGGTACGCCGAGCTCGACCGGGACGTCCCGCTGACCCGGCTCGGCCTCGACTCGCTGTCGGCGATGCGGGCCCGGGGCGCGGTGGAACGCGAGTTCGGCCTGCCGCTGCCGATCCCGCTGCTGCTGCGCGGCGCCAGCCTGACCGAGCTCGCCGAGCACCTCGCCGACCAAGCCGGCTTCGAGCCACGGGCGGCCGGCGAAGCGGTGGCCGCCGGACCTCGGGACCCCGCCGAACGCTGGGTCGCGCGGCACTGGCAGACCGTCCTGGGCGGCCCGGAACCCCGGGTGCACGACGACTTCTTCGCCGTCGGCGGCGACGCCGGCAGCGCGGCCCGGCTGCGGGCGCTCTTCGCGGAGCAGCTCGGCGCGGTGCCCGCCGTGGACCGGCTGTTCGCGACGCCGACGGTCGCCGCGCTGGCCGACCAGCTGCGCGCCGAGCTCGAAGGCCACGGCGGCGGCCCGGTGCGGCTGCTGCGCGACGGCGTCGCCGACCCGGTGTTCCTCTTCCACCCGGCCGGCGGTCCGACCAGCGTGTACCGCGAGCTCGTCCGCCTGCTGCCGGAGGGGCAGCCGGTCTACGGGTTCGAGCGGATCGACGACGAAGACACCGTCGAAGCCAAAGCCACCTGCTACGTCGAGCTGATCCGGGAGATCCAGCCCCACGGCCCGTACCGGCTGGGTGGCTGGTCGTTCGGCGGCTGCCTCGCCTACGAGACGGCCCGCCGGCTGACCGCGGCCGGCGAACCGGTCGAGCTGGTCTTCCTGATCGACACGATCCTGCCGCTGCCCACGCCGGGGAAGCCGACGGGCGAGCTGCTGCTGGAACGCTTCGACCGGTTCGCCGAGCACGTCTCGCGGACCTACGGCGTGTCCTTCGAGATCCCGCGCGACGAGCTGGCCGGGCTGACCGAGGACGCCCAGATCCGCCGGGTCATGGACCGGCTGACCGAGCGGGTGCCCGACCTGGGCGCCGGTGTCCTCAAGCACCAGTACGAGTCCTATGTGGACGCCCGGGTCGCCGAGCGGTACACCCCGGCCGACTACGCCGGGCCGGTGGTGCTGCTGCGTGCCCGGGATCCGCACCCGCTGACGACCACTTTGGACCCGCGGTACCTGCGCACCGACGACACCCTCGGCTGGGACGCCCACTGCGGCGCGCTCGAAGTCGTGCCGGTGCCCGGCGACCACGTCTCGATGATCGACCCGCCGCACGTCGCGGCGCTGGCCTCGGCGCTCGCCGACCGGCTGGGAGTGGGGGTGCGGTGATGGACGAGCTGGTGCCGGCCACGGCGTTCCGGATCGCCGACCTGGCCGCCCGCCAGGACGAAGTCGTCCGGATCGCGGAGAAGCGGGCCATCGACCGGCAGCACGCCAAGGGGAAGCTGACCGCACGCGAGCGGATCGGGCTGCTGCTCGACCCGGGGTCCTTCGTGGAGCTCGACCAGTTCGCCCGGCACCGCTGCGCCGAGTTCGGGATGGACGCCAACCGGCCCTACGGCGACGGCGTCGTCACCGGGCACGGCACCGTCGACGGCCGCCAGATCTGCGTGTTCTCCCAGGACTTCAGCGTTTTCGGCGGCAGCATGGGCGAGGCGTCGGGCGAGAAGGTCCTCAAGGTGATGGACCTGGCGATGAGCATCGGCTGCCCGGTCGTCGGGATCAACGACTCCGGCGGCGCGCGCATCCAGGAAGGCGTCGTCTCACTCGCGTACTACGCCGAGCTCGGCCGCCGCAACGCCCACGCCTCCGGGGTCATCCCGCAGATCTCGATGATCATGGGCCCGTGCGCGGGCGGCGCGGTGTACGCCCCGGCGATCACCGACTTCACCGTGATGGTCGAGGAAACCTCGCACATGTTCGTCACCGGCCCCGACGTCGTGCGCGCGGTCACCGGCGAGCGGGTCACCGCGCAGGAGCTGGGCGGCGCGGTCGTGCAGAGCGAGATCGCCGGCAACGCCCACCACCGGGCCGCCGACGAGGAGGACGCCATCGAGTGGGTGCAGACGCTGCTCGCGTACCTGCCGGCCAACAACCTCGAGCTGCCCCCGGAGTACGCCGACGACACCGAAGCCGTCGTCACCCCGGCCGACCTCGCGCTCGACCGGCTGGTGCCCGACTCGCCGAACCAGACCTACGACATGGCCGAGCTGGTCGCCGCGCTGGTCGACGACGGCGAGTACACCGAAGTGCACAGTGCCTTCGCGCCCAACATGATCTGCGCGTTCGGCCGGGTCCAGGGCCGCACGGTCGGCGTCGTGGCGAACCAGCCGCGGCACCAGGCCGGCGTGCTCGACATCGACGCGTCCGAAAAGGCCGCCCGGTTCGTGCGCTTCTGCGACGCCTTCGGCATCCCGCTGCTCACCCTCGCCGACGTCCCCGGCTACCTGCCGGGCACGGACCAGGAGCGCGGCGGGATCATCCGTCGCGGCGCCAAGCTGATCTACGCCTACTCCGAGGCGACGGTGCCGAAGGTGACCGTGGTCGTGCGCAAAGCCTACGGCGGCGGCTACGCGGTGATGGGGTCCAAGCACCTCGGCGCCGACGTCACCATGGCCTGGCCGACCGCGGAGATCGCGGTGATGGGCGCGGAAGGCGCGGTGCAGGTGCTGCACCGCCGCGAGCTGGCCGAGCTGCCGCCGCAACGACGCGCGGCCGTCCACCGGCGGCTCACCGAGGAGTACCGCGAACGCCACGGCGGCCCGTACCTCGCCGCCGAACGCGGCTACATCGACCAGGTCGTCACGCCGTCGCAGACCCGGCTGCAAGTGGCGCGGGCCCTGCGGACGCTGCGCACCAAACGCCAGACCCTGCCGGCGAAGAAGCACGGGAACATCCCCCTGTAAGGAGAATCCGATGAGAGCCGCCCTGCTGATGCTGGCCGTGCTGGTCCTGGTCGCCACCGGCGTCACCGCCGCCCACGCGGCGAGCCCGGCCGTGGCCGACGACGGCGCCAAGGTCGTCCAGGAGACCTGGCTCGACGCCCGGACGGTCGACCTGAAGATCGACTCCCCGGCCCTGGGCACGACCGGGATGGTCCGGCTCATCGTGCCGGCCGGCTGGGCGGCGCAGCCCTCGCGCACGTGGCCGGTGCTGTTCCTGCTGCACGGCTGCTGCGAGCCGGTCGACTACAAGTCGTGGGACCAGTTCACCGACGTGAAGGCGTTCACCGCGAACAAGGACGCGCTCGTCGTGATGCCGACCGACGGGGCTGCCGGGATGTACACGAAGTGGTGGAACTTCGGGCTGTCGAGCAAGCCCGACTGGGACACCTTCCACACCGCGGAGGTCCGTCAGATCGTCGAGCGCGGCTACCACGGCGGCACGCGCCGGGCGATCGCCGGCCTGTCGATCGGCGGCTACGGCGCGATGGCGTACGCCTTCCAGCACAAGGGGATGTTCGGCGCGGCGGCGTCGTACTCCGGCGTGCCGAACACGCTCTACCCGGGCATCCCGGTGTGGATCATCGGCATCCTGGCCCGCGCCGGGATCTTCAACTACCTGAACCTGTGGGGCGACTCCTTCGGGATGCAGCCGATCTGGTCCTCGCACAACCCCTACGACCACATCCAGGACCTGCGCGGCACGGCGCTCTACCTCTCCTGCGGCAACGGGCAGACCGGGCCGCTCGACCCGCCCGGGCAGTCCGACGTGCTGGAGCCCTCGGCCCTGTTGTCCTCCCAGAGTTTCACGGATCGGCTGCGGTCGGCCGGCATCCCGGCGACCGTCGACTACTACGGGCCCGGCACCCACAGCTGGCCCTACTGGCAGCGCGCGCTGCACCAGTCCTGGCCGGTCCTGGCCGGGGGCCTCGGTCTCCCGGCCTGAACGCAGTTCCCTTCCCCGATGGAGGTTGTGGTGAAGTCCGTCCTGTTCCGACGGGTCCTGTCCGCGCTGGTGGGCGTTTCGCTGGCGGCGCTGGGGGTGGTGGCCGCGAGCCCGCCCGCCGGGGCCGCGGCGGCCCCGATCCTGCCCGGGCCGTTCGACGACTCGTTCTACACCCCGCCGGCACCGTTGCCGGCCGGGAAACCCGGTGACGTCCTGCGCTGGCGGCCCACGGTGCCGCTGCTCAACGCCGCCAACGCCGACGCGTGGCAGGTCATGTACCTCTCGACCAACGCCCAGGGCAACCCGGACGCGGTGACCGGGACGATCCTGGTGCCGAAGGGCAAGAACCCGGCCACGGCCCCGATCGTCGGGTACGCCGTCGGCACGCAGGGGCCGGCGTTCAAGTGCACGGCGTCGAAGGCGATGGAACGCGGCACGCTCTACGACCAGCCCGCGATCAACGACTCGCTCTCCAGCGGGTACGCCGTCGCGGTGACCGACTACGAGGGCTACTCGCCGACGACCGTGCCGACCTACATCACCGGGCAGTCCGAGGGACCCGCGGTGATCGACTCGGTGCGGGCGGCGCAGAACCTGCCGTCGGCCAAGCTGGCCAAGTCCGCGAAGGTGATCTTCCAGGGCTACTCACAAGGTGGCGGCGCGTCGATGTGGGCGGGGGAGAAGCAGCCTTCGTACGCACCCGAGCTGAACGTCGTGGGCGTCGTGGCGGGCGGGGTTCCGGCCGATCTGACCGAGGTCGCCAAGGGGCTCGACGGGTACATCGGCTTCGGGTTCCTGGCCTTCGCGGCCGTCGGGCTCGACGCCGCGTACCCGGACCTGAAACTGGATTCCTACCTCAACGACACCGGCCGGCAGCAGCTGGGTGACGCCAAGAAGAACGCGTGCGTCGCCGAGCTGCTGCTGAACTACTCGTTCAAGAAGATCAGCGACTACACGACGTCCAACCCGCTGAACACACCGCAGTGGCAGGCGCGGCTGGCGCAGAACAAGCTCGGCGCGAACCCGCCGCGGGTGCCGGTGTTCCAGTACCACGCGAGCACCGACGAGATCGTCAACACCCCGCAGGCGGAGGCATTGCACCGGACGTACTGCGCGGCCGGGGTCCGTGAGCAGTGGCAGACCTACATCTCCGACCACGCCACGGGAATCCTGGCCGGGAACGGGGACGCCCACCAGTGGATCGTCAAGCGCTTCAACGGCGACCCCGCCCCGGCCAACTGCTGAGGGTCAGACCTTGCTCGCGGCGAAGGCGGCGGCGTCGGAGGCGTCGCCGCCATAGCTCAGGTGGGCCAGGAAGTTGGCGCCGCCGGCTTGGCAGATCGGGTCGCCGTCAGCGCAGTAGTCCTTGGTGCGGCTCTGGTACGGGCCGGTGATCTCGCGGCCGACCGACCGGATCGGGTTGCCGAACACCAGGATCGCGGCGATCCGCGGGGCCAGCTCCGCCGGGATGGTCGCCACGATCGGGCCGCCGACGATCGCGCCGTCGCTGCTGATCCCGATCGAGTTGTCGACGACGTTGGCGCCCTGGGAGTAGCCGACGAGCACGAACCGCTGCTGCGGACAGGCCGCGGCCTGCGTCTTGACGTGGTTGACCAGGTCGGTGTTGCCCTTCTGCACCGACGCGGGCTCACCCAGGTCGGCCGGGTAGTTCACCGGATAGCTGCTCAGCGAGCGGGGCCGCAGCGCGTTCTGCACGGCCTGGTAGACGGGGTCGCCGACGATGATGCCGAGGGTCCCGGGTTCGAAGGTGCCGCGGGCCACCGGCACGTCGACGTCGGCGCACGACGCGGCGGCGGCCACCGGTGCGGTGGCGACGGCGAACCCGGCGGCGGCGAGGACGGCCGTGGTGGCGGCGGAAAGCAGACGGTTCATGGCTGATCACACCTCTGGTGGGAAAGCGGAATGTCCGCAAACGCTTTCCCGAAACGCCGGAAATGGCAAGAGGGCGTTCGAGCCGGGGAATTTTGTTGTTTCGCCGCTGACAAAGAGTCCGATGTGGACGCTCAGGTGGGACACTGCCGGGTGTCGTCGACGCGCTCCAGCAACGCGGGATCGAGGCCCCGCAGCGCCGCCATGACGAACCCCGTGGCGAGTTCCCCGGCCGCGATCGGGTCGACGCCGGGTGAGTGCGAGACGTGCATCGCGGCCCGCCCGACCAGGCCGACCATCATCGCGGCGAGCAGGTCCGCGCCGGCGCCCGGAGTGCGGCCGTGGGCGATCAGGTGCTCCCGGACGCGGGTGACGACGTGGGTGGTGACGGTGTCGGCCAAGGCCCGGCGCTCGTTCGACATTTCGTCGACGGCGGAGTCGAACAGCATCCGGAACCCGGCCGGGTGCGCGCCGGCGTAGCTGAACATGGCCATCACGGAAAGCCGGACGCGCTCCTCGAGCGGGCTTTCGCTCGAGGATTCGTACGCGGTGAGGACCCATTCCCGCACCGCCGCGACCTCGCGGCGCACGGTGGCGCGGAACAACGCGGCCTTGTCGCCGAAATGCGCGTACAGGGTCGGTTTGGTGGAGTCGGCGCGCTCGGCGATCAGGCCCATGGTCGCCTGCGCGTACCCGCGCTCGGCGAACACCGCGCGGGCGGCGTCGAGCAGTTCGTCGTCGGTGGGCCGGGCGGCCGGGCTGCGACGGGTGCTGGATCGATCAGGGGGCCTCGGCCGGCTCATGCGGGTGTACTCTACGCTTTACTGCTCGGTAAAGCTCGCTCCGTCGCTCGTTCTCCGGTGGAGGAACCTTTTGTCTGGCGACAGTGCTCGGCAGCGTGACCCGGCGGCGCCGGAGGTGCGCGGGAGGGCGGAGCTGGCCGCGCTCATGCGCCCGGCCGTTCCGGCGCTGGTCGACTGGATCGTCCGCGAGGTCTGGCGGACCGTCCCGGTGTACGCGCGGCCAGGCTCCTACGGCCACGTGACCCGCCAAGGCGTCGAGTGCGCGGTGGTGCTCTTCGTCGACCTCGTCGAGGATCCCCTGGCCCCGCGCGACCGGTTGTACGAGACGTGCCGGCGCCTCGGCGCCGGCGAAGCGCACGAGGGCCGGACGCTCGACGACCTCCAGGCGGCCTACCGCGTGGGCACCCGGGCGGGCTGGGGCTGGATCATGCGGCTGGGTCGCCGCCACCGGCTGTCGTCGGCGGTCATGGCGCAGCTCGCGGAAATGCTGTTCGGGTACGCCGACGAGCTGGCCCGGATGTCGATGCGCGGGCACCGTGAGGCTCAGGCGGAGCTCGAGGGCGCGCAGGCGGGCCTGCGCCGCCGGCTGGTGCGGCTGATCACGGGCCCGGGCACGGTCCCGGCCGCGGTGGTGAACGAGCTCGCGGCGGCGGTCGGCTGGCCGGTGCCGCCGAAGGTGGCGGCGGTCGCCGTCGAGTCGGTGGTCGACGCGTCCTTCGCCCCGGAGGTGCTGACGGACTTCGAAGCGCCCCAACCACTTCTGCTGCTGCCGGCCCCGGCCGACGCCCGCTGCCTGACGGGCCTCGGCGTGCGCGTCGCGGTCGGGCCGCCGGTGGACCCTTCGGCGGGCGCGCATTCCCTGCGCTGGGCCCGCGCGGCACTGCAGCTGGTGACGGCGGGCGCGCTGCCGGACACCCCGGTGACGTGGTGCGCGGAGCACTTGACGACGTTGTGGCTGCTGGCCGACGTCGAGCTGGCGGACCAGGTGGCCCGGCAGGAGCTGGCCCCGCTCGCCCAGTTCGCCGACCGGACCCGCCGGCGCCTGGGGGAGACGTTGCTGTCGTGGCTGGAGAACGGCGGCAACTCGGAGAAGATCGCGCTCGACCTCTCGGTCCACCCGCAGACGGTCCGCTACCGCGTCCGCCAGCTGAAGCAGGCGTTCGGCGAGCGGCTGGACGACCCGTCGGCCCGGTTCGCGATGCAGGCCGCGCTGCGGGCCTCGACGTTGCGCTCCCGGGGAGCGTGAGCGGCTGGTGCCGCCCCTCAGCTCCCGACCAGCTCGCGGACCGCTTCGGCCAGCGGGGTCGTCGGGCGGCCGATGAGCTTGCGCAGGTCGCCCGAGGCCGACGACAGTTCGCCCGCCGCGATGCCCCGGTCGGCGTCGGCGAGCATGGCCGCCACCGGCTCCGGCAGGCCCGCCGCGACGAGGGCGCGCTGGTGTTCGGCGGTCGGAAGGTCCGTGTAGGACACCGGCTTGCCCGCCGCGGCCGCGAGCGCCGCGGCGAAGTCGGGGTAGCTCCACGGCTCGTCGCCCGCCAGCTCATACACGCGGCCCACGTGGCCTTCGCCGGTGAGGACCTCGACGGCCGCCGCCGCGAAGTCGGCGCGCGGGACACCGCCCAGCCGGCCCTTGCCCGCGCTGCCCGCGAAGGAGCCCGTCGCCAGGGCCTGGGCGACCGTGGCCGCGTAGTTCTCGGTGTACCAGCCATTGCGCAGGAACGTGAACGGCACGCCCGAGGCGCGGATGACCGCTTCGGTGGCCTTGTGGTCGGGCGCGACGAACAGCTTCGTCGTGTCCGCGCCGAGCACGCTCGTGTAGGCGAGGTGGCTCACCCCGGCCTCGCGGGCGGCCGTGACGACGGCCTCGTGCTGGGCGAGCCGCTGCCCGGGCGTGCTGCTCGAGATCAGCAGCACCTTGTCCGCGCCGGCGAACGCGGTCGCGAGCGACGCCGGGTCGTCGTAGTCGGCGTGGCGCACCTGCACCCCGCGCGCGGCGAACCCGGCGGCCTTCTCCGGATCCCGCACGGCGGCGACGACTTCGGTGGGCGGAACCCGCTTCAGCAGGCCTTCGACGACCAGGCGGCCGAGCCGGCCGGTGGCTCCGGTGACGACGATCATGGCTTCTCCTCATTCCTGAGTGCTTACCACCAGAATGTACTAACTTTTCGAAAGTGCCAACTCCCGGTGCGGTACGGTGGGCGACATGAGCGACGAGCTGGACGAGCACGGGCAGGTGCTGTTCGACGTGTTCGCGCAGGCGTGCACGTCCCGCGCGACGCTCGAGCACATCACCGGCCGCTGGGGCATCCTGGCGATGGTCGCGCTCCACGACGGCACGCTCCGGTTCAACGCCCTGCGCCGCCGGGTCTCCGGCGTGAGCGAAAAGATGCTCGCCCAGACCCTGCAGGCCCTCGAGCGCGACGGCTTCGTGCACCGCGAGGCCCAGCCGACGATCCCACCGAAGGTCGAATACAGCCTCACCGCGCGCGGCCGCCGGACGGCGGCACTGCTGCTGGCCCTCATCGAGGACGTCGAGGGGCAGATGCCCGAGGTCATGGCCGCCAATGCGGAGTACGACGCCGCCAAGCAGTCGTAACGGGTTCTAGTTCGCCCAGGGCAGCCGCACGGCTTCGAGCTCGGGATCGTCCAGCAGGGCCTCGATCAAGGCCGGCGGGCCGACGACCTTGGTGCCCCAGAGGTCGTAGTCGGTGCCGAGGCACCACGAGTGATCGTCGGGCCAGAGGTTCGAGGGGCTGAAGTCGACTTCGCAGTCGTCGTAGAGGCATTCGGCGTCGCCGAGGCGTCCGGCGCGCACCACGAGGTTCTCGAGGTCTGGGAACCCGAGTGTTGCCGGGCTGTAGTAGGCGAGGGACGGCGTATCCGCGCCGGCGGGGCTGTGTTCGGCGAGCAGGGTGATCAGCCGGATCCAGGTTTCCCGGTCGAGGCTCCCCTCGGTGGGCGGGATGATGCCGAGTGGCCAGCTGCCGTCCTTCTTCGCCGAAGGGAAACACTGGTAGCCGGGCAGTGATCCCTCGGGTACGACGGGGTCGCCGGTGCGCTCCGCGAGGTCCGCCCAGCGCAACCGCCGCCAGCCGGGGCCGGGGTGCCCGGCGCGGCCCAGCCCGCCGCCCGTCGTGACGGTCGTGGTTTCGAGATCGATGCCGCCGACGGTGATCGGTTCGATGCTGCCGTCGGCGACACGGGCCTGCCGGTACTCCTGGTAGGTCGTGCCGGTCGGCCCGTGTTCGTGCTCGTACATCGCGTTGAGCACCCAGGCCGCGTCGGGCATCGCCGGGGGCAGGAAACCGGTCGATCCGTACCCGCTCATGATCGCACCCGGGCCACCGACCTTGCCCAAAGTAAGAACGTGTTCTAGTTTTGGGGAGTGAAGACCGATCTGGGCCTGACCGGCGCCGTGGTGCTGGTGACCGGCGGCGTCCGCGGCGTGGGCCGGGGCATCACCGACGTGTTCCTCGCCCACGGCGCCCACGTCGTCACCTGCGCGCGGCACGAAACGCCCACGGACGCCGAGTTCGTGACCTGCGACGTCCGGGACGAAGACCAGGTCAGCACCTTGATCGACACGATCGTCGGGAAGCACGGCCGCCTCGACGTCGTCGTCAACAACGCCGGCGGTGCCCCCTTCGCGCCCGCCGCCACCGCCTCGCCGCGGCTGCACGACAAGATCGTCCAGCTGAACCTGCTGGCTCCGCTGCTGGTCTCCCAGAAAGCCAATGCGGTCATGCAGCGCCAAGACCACGGCGGGTCGATCGTGATGATCTCCAGCGTCAGCGGCACCCGCGCGTCGCCGGGCACCGCGGCCTACGGTGCCGCGAAGGCCGGGCTCGACAACCTGACCGCCAGCCTCGCCGTCGAGTGGGCGCCGAAGGTGCGGGTCAACGCGCTCGACGTCGGCATGGTGCGCACCGAGCAGGCCCACCTGCACTACGGCAGCGAGGCCGCCGTCGAAGCGGTTGGCAAGACCGTGCCGCTCGGCCGCCTGGCCGAGCCCGCGGAGATCGGCGCGTGCGCCGCGTTCCTCGCCTCCGGCCTGGCTTCCTACGTCTCCGGCGCGACTCTGCGCGTCCACGGCGGCGGTGAGGTCCCGGCGTTCCTCGCCGCGGCCGACGTCAACCAACGGGAGGATTCGTGAGCAGGTTGTGCCAGGACCGGGTGGTCGTGGTGACCGGCGCCGGCCGCGGCATCGGGCGGGCGCACGCGCTCGCCTTCGCCGCCGAGGGCGCGCCGGTGGTGGTGAACGACCTGGACGGGGCCGCCGAGGTCGTCGCCGAAATCGAGGCCCTGGGCGGGAAAGCGGTGGCGCACACCGCCGACGTCGCCGACTGGGCCGGGGCGAAGACCCTCGTCGACACCGCCCTGAAGACCTTCGGCCGCCTGGACGTGCTGGTGAACAACGCCGGCTTCGTCCGCGACCGGATGCTGGTCAACCTCGGCGAAGACGAGTGGGACGCGGTGGTCCGCGTGCACCTCAAAGGCCACTTCGCTCCGCTGCGGCACGCCGCGGAGCACTGGCGGGCCGAGGCGAAGGCCGGTCGGACGCCGAGTGCCCGCGTCATCAACACCAGCTCCGGCGCGGGCCTGCTCGGCAGCGTCGGCCAGGGCAACTATTCGGCCGCGAAGGCGGGCATCGCCGGGCTGACCGTCGTCGCGGCGGCCGAGCTGGCGCGCTACGGCGTGACGGTGAACGCGATCGCGCCGGCCGCGCGGACCCGGATGACCGAGGCCGTCTTCGCGTCGATGGCCCGGCCCGAAGCCGGCTTCGACGCGATGGCCCCGGAAAACGTGTCGCCGCTGGTGGTCTGGCTGGGCAGCGAAGAGTCCGCGCACGTCACCGGCCGCGTCTTCGAGGTCGAGGGCGGCAAAGTCGCGCTCGCGCAGGCGTGGCGGCACGGCCCGGTCGTCGACAAGGGCGAGCGGTGGGACCCGGCCGAGCTCGGCCCGGTGGTGAAGGACCTGCTCGAGCGCGCGCCCGAGCCCGAACCCGTCTACGGAGCGAGCTGATGGGCATCCTCACCAAGCGCGACGCGCACATCGAGACCGTCACGGTCGACTTCCCGCCGGTCAACGCGCTGCCCGTGCGGGGCTGGTTCGACCTGGCCGAGACCATCCTGAAGGCCGGGAAGGACCCCGACGTCCACGTCGTCGTGCTCCGCGCGGAAGGCCGCGGGTTCAACGCGGGTGTGGACATCAAGGAGATCCAGCGCAGTGAAGGCTACGACGCGCTCGTCGGCGCGAATCGCGGCTGCTACGCGGCTTTCGGGGCCGTCTACGACTGCGAAGTCCCGGTGGTCGCCGCGGTGCACGGATTCTGTCTCGGCGGCGGGATCGGATTGGTCGGCAACGCGGACGTGATCGTGGCGTCCGAAGACGCCACCTTCGGCGTTCCCGAGGTCGAGCGCGGCGCGCTGGGCGCGGCCACCCACCTGGCCCGGCTGGTCCCGCAGCACCTCATGCGCACCCTCTACTTCACCGCGCGCACCATCACCGCCGCCGAACTGCACGCGCACGGCTCGGTCTACCAGGTCGTGCCGCGTGCCGAACTCGACGACGCCGCGCTGGCCGTCGCCCGGGACATCGCGAAGAAGGACCCGCGGGTCATCCGGGCGGCCAAAGAGGCCCTGAACGGCATCGACACCCAGCAGGTGCACCGCAGCTACCGCTTCGAGCAGGGCTTCACCTTCGAGCTCAACCTGCTCGGCGCGTCCGACGAAGCCCGCGAGGAGTTCTTGAATGGCCGATAAGCGCACGACCGCCGACGACGTCGCGGCGGAGCTGAGGGACGGCATGACCGTCGGCATCGGCGGCTGGGGTTCCCGGCGCAAGCCGATGGCGCTGGTCCGCGCGATCCTCCGCACCCCCGTGAAAGACCTGACCGTGGTCTCCTACGGTGGCCCGGACGTCGGCCTGCTGTGTGCGGCCGGCAAGGTCAAACGCGTCGTGTTCGGGTTCGTCACCCTGGACTCGATCCCGTTCGACCCGTGGTTCGGCCGCGCCCGCGAGACCGGCGCGATCGCCGTCACCGAGTACGACGAGGGCATGTTCGGCGCGGCGCTTTCCGCGGCCGCGCAACGGCTTCCGTTCCTCCCGACGCGCGCCGGGCTCGGCTCGGAGGTGATGCGCGCCAACCCGGATCTGCGGACCGTGCGTTCGCCTTACGCCGACGGCGAGGAGCTGGTCGCGGTCCCGGCGCAGCACCTCGACGTCGCGCTCGTGCACCTCAACCGCGCCGACGCCCGCGGCAACGCCCAGTACCTCGGCCCGGACCCGTACTTCGACGACTTGTTCTGCCTCGCGGCGGAAAAGCGGTTCGTCTCGGTCGAGAAAGTCGTCGACACCCCCGAGCTGGTGGCGGGCGGGCCGGTGCAGTCGCTGCTGCTCAACCGCGGCAGCGTCGACGGCGTCGTCGAGGCGCCACGCGGCGCGCACTTCACGACGGCGGTGCCGGACTACGGCCGCGACGAACGGTTCCAGCGGCACTACGCGTCCTGTGCCAAGGATCCCGAGGCGTGGCCGGCGTTCGTGGACCGGTTCCTGTCCGGCGACGAGCCGCGGTATCTGTCCGAAGTGGACAAGTTCGAGGCGGAGGCGGCATGAGCGCGACCCGGGCCGAGATCGCCGTCGTGGCGGTGGCCGAGCTGTTCCGCGGTGACGGTGAGATCGTCGCCAGCCCGATGGGCCTGATCCCGCAGCTGGGCGCGAAACTCGCGCGCCTGACGTTCGAACCCGACCTGCTGATGTCCGACGGCGAGGCGTACCTGCTCACCGCGGATGGCGTGGTCGAGGGCTGGCAGCCGTTCCGCAAGATGCTCGACACGATCGTCCCGCACGGCCGGCGGCACGTCGTCATGGGCGCCAACCAGGTCGACCGCTACGGCAACCAGAACATCTCCGCCATCGGCGACCACGCCCACCCGAAGAAGCAGCTCCTCGGGGTGCGCGGCGCGCCTGGCAACACGGTCAACCACCGCACCAGCTACTGGGTGCCGCGGCACAGCCCCCGCGTCTTCGTGGACACTGTGGACGTTGTTTCGGGCGTGGGCTACGACAACGCCGCGAAGGCCGGGCCCGCCGCCGAGAAGTTCCACGACGTCCACCGGGTGGTGACGAACCTCGGCGTGTTCGACTTCGGGGGCGCCGACCACGCGATGCGGGCGGTGTCACTGCACCCCGGCGTCACCCGCGAGGACGTCGAGGCCGCGACGTCGTTCGAGATCGACTTCGACGGAGTGAGCACCAGCCGCGAGCCCACCGACGAGGAACTGCGGCTGATCCGGGACGTCCTGGACCCGAAGAGCCTGCGCGACAAAGAAGTCCCGGCGTGAAGACCGCGCTCACCGAGCTGGTCGGCGTCGAGCACCCGGTCGTGCAGACCGGGATGGGCTGGGTGGCGGGCCCGCGGCTGGTCTCGGCGACGGCCGAAGCGGGCGCCCTCGGCATCCTGGCGTCGGCCACCATGACCTTCCCCGAGCTCGAAGCCGCGATCACCGAGGTCAAGAAGCGCACGGAGAAGCCGTTCGGCGTGAACCTCCGCGCCGACGCGGCCGATGCCGGCGAGCGCGTCGACCTGCTGATCCGCGAGGGCGTGAAGGTCGCTTCGTTCGCACTGGCGCCTCGCAAGGAGATGATCGCCAAACTGCGGGACCACGGCATCGTCGTGATCCCGTCGATCGGCGCCGCCCGCCACGCCGAGAAGGTCGCCGCCTGGGGCGCCGACGCCGTCATCGTCCAAGGCGGCGAAGGCGGCGGGCACACCGGGGGAGTGGCGACCACGCTGCTGCTGCCGTCGGTCCTGGACGCCGTCGACATCCCGGTCGTGGCCGCGGGCGGGTTCTTCGACGGGCGCGGGCTCGCCGCGGCCCTGTCCTACGGCGCGGCCGGCGTCGCGATGGGCACCCGGTTCCTGCTCAGCAAGGAGAGCACGGTCCCGGACGAGGTCAAGCGCGTCTACCTCGAGCAGGGGCTCACCGGGACGGTCGTCACCCGGCGCGTCGACGGCCTGCCGCACCGCGTGCTGCGCACCGACCTCGTCGAGAAGCTCGAACGCACCGGCCGGCTGCGGAGTCTCGCGCAGGCCGCGCGCAACGCGCTGCGGTTCCGGAATATCACCGGACTGTCCCCGGTTGCCATGGTGAAAGAGGGCCTTGCGATGAAGCACGGCCACGATCTGACCTGGAGTCAGCTGGTCATGGCGGCCAACACCCCGATGCTGTTGCGGGCGGGGCTGGTCGACGGCCGGACGGACGCCGGAGTGCTAGCGTCGGGACAGGTGGTGGGCATGATCCACGACCTGCCCACGGTGGCCGGGATCGTCGAGGGCACAGTGGCCGAGGCAGGTGAGATCCTGCGGCGACTCGGCCGGGAAACGGGAGGATGAGCGTGACGCTCAAGGTCGGTTACAAGGCGTCGGCGGAGCAGTTCGGACCGCGGGACCTGGTCGAGTACGCGGTGCGTGCCGAAGAGGTCGGCCTCGACTCGGTCTGGGTGTCGGACCACTTCCTGCCGTGGCGGCACGAAGGCGGCCACGCGCCGTGGGCGCTGGCGTGGATGCCGGCGGTCGCGGAGCGGACGAAGCGGGTGCAAATCGGCACGAGCGTGCTGACCCCGACGTTCCGGTACAACCCGGCGGTGATCGCGCAGGCGTTCGCGACGATGTCGCTGCTGTCGGGCGGCCGCGTGATCCTCGGCGTCGGGTCCGGCGAGGCGCTGAACGAGATCGCCGTCTCCGGTCGCGAGTGGCCGGAGTTCAAGGAGCGCTTCGCCCGGCTGCGTGAGTCGATCAAGCTGATCCGCGAGCTGTGGACCAGCGACAACGTGAACTTCAAGGGCGACTACTACGAGCTGGTCGACGCCAAGATCTACGACCGCCCGGAGCAGCCGGTGCCGGTCTACATCGCCGCGGGTGGGCCGGTGGTGGCCAAGTACGCGGGCCGCGCGGGCGACGGGTTCATCTGCACCTCGGGCAAGGGGATGGACCTCTACACCGAGAAGCTGATGCCCGCGGTGAAGGAAGGCGCGGAGGCGGCCGAGAAGACCGTCGAGGACGTCGACCGGACCATCGAGATCAAGCTGTCCTACGACCGCGACCACGAGAAGGCCCTGGAGAACACCCGGTTCTGGGCGCCGCTGTCGCTGTCGGCGGAGCAGAAGCACAGCGTGACCTCGGCCGAGGAGATGGAGCGCCTGGCCGACGAGCTGCCGATCGAGCAGGTCGCCAAGCGCTGGATCGTGGCGTCGGACCCGGACGAGGCCGTGGCCCAGATCAAGCCGTACCTGGACGCGGGCCTCAACCACCTCGTCTTCCACGGCCCGGGCCACGACCAGGAGCGCTTCCTGAGCCAGTTCAGCGAGGACGTGCTCCCGAAGCTGCGCGCCCTGGGCTGATCACAGCCGTTCGATGATGGTGACGTTGGCGGTGCCGCCGCCCTCGCACATCGTCTGCAGCCCGTAACGACCCTCGCGGCGCTCCAGCTCGTGCAGGAGCGTCGCGAGGAGCTTCGTCCCGGTCGCCCCGATGGGGTGACCGAGGGCGATGCCGCCGCCGTTGACGTTCACCTTCGCCGGGTCCGCGCCCGTCTCGTCCAGCCAGGCCAGCACCACGCTGGCGAACGCCTCGTTGACCTCGAACAGGTCGATGTCCTCGATCGTGAGCCCGGCCTTGCGGAGAGCGTGCGACGTCGCCGGGATCGGCCCGGTCAGCATCCACACCGGGTCCGCCGCGCGCACCGACAGGTGGTGGATCCGCGCCCGCGGTGTCAGGCCGTGCTCCTCGACGAACGCCTCGGACGCGAGCAGGGCCGCGCTGGCGCCGTCGGAGATCTGGCTGGCCACCGCGGCCGTCAGGCGCGACTCCGGCGAGAGCGGCTTCAGGCCGCGCATCCGTTCGAGGGACGTGTCCCGGCGCGGCCCCTCGTCGCGGCGGAAGCCGTCGACCGGCACGATCTCCGAGTCGAACCGGCCTTCGTCGATGGCCGCCAAGGCCCGCTGGTGGCTGCGGTAGGCGTACTCCTCCATGGCCGCACGGCTGATGTCCCAGTGCTCGGCGATCATGTCGGCGCTGCGGAACTGCGACACCTCGACGCTGCCGTAGCGCTCCTGCCAGCCCTTCGAGCCCGAAAACGGGTCCTCGAAGCCGTATTCGCGCCCGGCCAGCATCGCCGCGCTGATCGGGATGCGGCTCATGTTCTGCACCCCGCCGGCCAGCACCAGGTCCTGCGTCCCCGACATGACCGCCTGCGCGGCGAAGTGCACGGCCTGCTGGCTCGACCCGCACTGCCGGTCGATCGTCACGCCGGGCACGTGGTCGGGCAGGCCGGCCGCCAGCCACGCGGTGCGCGCGAGGTTGCCCGACTGCGGGCCGAGGGTGTCGGTGCAGCCGAGGATGACGTCGTCGACGAGGTCCGGCTCGACCCCGGCCCGCTCGACCACCGCCTGGATGACGTGCGCGCCGAGGTCGGCGGAGTGCCACCCGGACAGCGCGCCGCCGCGCCGGCCGACCGGGGTGCGGACCGCGTCGAGGAGGAAGGCTTCGGGCACGGGAGCTCCTAGGGGTGCTGGCTGCTGACGGAGACGACTTCGCCGGTGAGGTAGCTCGCGTAGTCGCTGGCGAGGAAGACCATGACGTTGGCGACCTCCCACGGTTCGGCCGCGCGACCGAACGCCTCCTGCTTGGTGAGGTCGGCCAGGAGCTCGTCGCTGGTCACCTTGGCCAGGAACGGGTGCATGGCGAGGCTGGGCGCGACGGCGTTGATCCGGATGCCGTGTTCGGCGGCGTCCAGCGCGGAGCAGCGGGTCAGCGCCATGACACCCGCTTTCGCGGCCGCGTAGTGCGCCTGCCCGGCCTGGGCGCGCCAGCCGATCACCGACGCGTTGTTGACGATCGCGCCCCCGCCGCCCTGGGCGACGAACTGCTTCAGCGCCGCGCGGGTGCAGCGGAACGTTCCGGTGAGAGTGATGTCGAGAACGCGGGACCACTCGTCATCGGTCATCTCCAGCACCGACTTCGTGCCGCCCAAACCGGCGTTGTTGACCATGACGTCGATCCGGCCGAAGTGGTCCACCGCGCCGTCGATCAGCGCTTGGACCTGGTCTTCCCGCGTGACGTCGCACGGGATCGCGTGGACGTCGCCGAGTTCGGCGGCCTTCTCCTTGAGCCGCCGCTCGTGCCAGTCGCTGATGACGACCTTCGCGCCCTCCTCGAGACAGCGCTTGGCCACGGCCGAGCCGATCCCGGTGCCGGCCGCGGCGGTGACCACGACGACCTTGCCGGCGAGCAGGTCGTGGCCGGGTGGGTACTGCGGGATCACGGGCGGGCCTCCCGGGGCAGGCCGAGCACGCGCTCGGCGATGATGTTGCGTTCGATCTCGTCCGAGCCGCCGTAGATCGTGTCGGCGCGGGTGAACAGGTAGAGGTTCTGCCAGTCGTCCAGCTCGGCGCCGTCGGCGACCAGGGACCGCGCCCCGCGGGCCCGTACCGCCAGCTCACCGAGCCCGCGGTGCCACTGCGCCCACAGCAGCTTCCCGACGGCGACCTCGGGCCCGGCCGGGCGGCCGAGCGTGCGCAGGGCGTGCGCGCGCAGCACCCGCAGGCCCATCCGGGCGCGGGTGAGGTCGGCACGGAGCAGGGGATCGTCGTAGGTGCCGAGCCGTTTCGCCTCGGCGACGATCTCGTCGAGCTCGCGGCGGAAGCCGATCTGCTGGCCGAGCGTCGAGACGCCGCGTTCGAAGCCGAGGGTGGCCATGGCGATCTTCCAGCCGTCGCCCGGTTCGCCGACGACGAGGTCCGCGTCCGTGCGGGCGTCGTCGAAGAAGACCTCGTTGAACTCGGAAGTGCCGGTGAGCTGCTGGATCGGCCGCACGGTGACGCCGTCCTGGCGCAGCGGCACCAGCAGGTAGGACAGCCCGTGGTGGCGCTGGGACCCGGGTTCGGTGCGGGCCACGACGAAGCACCAGTCGGCCACGTGCGCCAGCGACGTCCAGATCTTCTGGCCGTTGACGACCCACGTGCCGTCACGCTGCACGGCGCTGGTGGAGACGGCGGCGAGGTCGGAGCCGGCGCCGGGTTCGGAGTAGCCCTGGCACCAGAGTTCCTCGACGGCGACGATCTTGGGCAGGAACCGGTGCTGCTGCTCCGGCGTGCCGAACGCGATGAGCGTCGGGCCGAGCAGCTGCTCGCCGATGTGGTTGACGCGCGCCGGCGCGCCCGAGGCCGCGTACTCCTCGTGGAAGGCGACCTGCTCGTCCAGCGAAAGGCCCCGGCCCCCGAATTCGGCGGGCCAGCCGACGCAGGTCCAGCCCGCGGCGGCCAGGTGCCGTTCCCAGGCCAGGCGCAGGTCGAAGGCCTCGTGCTCGCGGCCCGGGCCGCCGAGACCGCGCAGCTCGGCGAACTCGCCGGTCAGGTTGTCGGCGAGCCAGGCCGCGACCTCGCGGCGGAATCGCGTCGGTTCCACGCTCGCCTCCTTGCTGCCGGGCCGGTCCGGGACCTAGGGTAATGAGAACACGTTCTAGTTTGCCGGTCCAGAGGAGGGTGCGGTGGGACAGACCACGATCCCGGCCGTCGTCCGCGATGCCGCCGCGAAGTTCGGCGCCGCGGAGGCACTGGTCGACGGTTCCCTGCGCCTCGGTTTCGCCGAGCTACTGGAACGTGTTCAGTCGGTCGCGCGGGCCTTCGCCGCCCGCGGCGTGCAGCCCGGCGACCGGGTCGCCCTCAACCTGCCCAACACCCACCACTGGGTGCTGGCCGGGCTGGGCGCGCTCTACGCCGGCGCGTCACTCGTGCCGGTCAACACCCGCTTCACCGCCACCGAGACCGTCGACCTGCTGGTCCGCGGCCGCGTCAAAGCGCTGGTCGTGGCGGCCGACTTCCTCGGCGCCGACCGCCACGCCGCCATCCGGGCGACCGGCGTCGACCTGCCGGACCTCGCCACCGTCGTCCGGGTGCCGCTGGAGCAGCCGCACCGGCCGGTGCCCGGCACCCTGGGCTGGACGGAGTTCCTGGACCTCGCCGGGCAGGTGCCGCTCGCCGAAGCCGAGGCACGCGCGGACGCGGTGCGGCCCGACGACGTCAGCGACATTCTGTTCACCTCCGGCACGACCGGCCGCTCGAAGGGCGTGCTCTCGGCCCACCGCCAGGTGGTCGACGTCGCGGCGGCGTGGGCGGACTGCGGCCAGGTCACCGCCGACGACCGGTACCTGGTGATCAACCCGTTCTTCCACAGCTTCGGCTACAAGGCCGGGATCGTGGTCGGGCTGCTGACCGGCGCCACGATCGTCCCGCAGGCGGTGTTCGACGTGCGGGGCGCCCTCGACGTGATCGAGCGGGAGCGGATCTCGGTCCTGCCGGGCGCGCCGACGATCTTCCAGTCGCTGCTGGGGGAGTCCCGGCGCGGCGATCTGTCGTCGCTGCGGCTCGCGGTCACCGGCGCCGCCGACGTGCCCGCGTCGCTGGTCCGCCGGATGCGGTCCGAGCTGGGCTTCGAGACCGTCCTCACCGCGTACGGCCTCACCGAGGCGGTGGTCGTGACGATGTGCCGCCCCGGTGACGACGCCGAGCTCGTGTCCCGCACGTCCGGCCGCGCGACCGCCGGGTTCGAGGTCGAGATCCACGGCTCACCCGGCGAGGTCGTGCTCCGCGGGCCGAACGTGATGCTCGGCTACCTCGACGACCCCGAGGCCACCGCCCGCGCGATCGACGAGCAGGGCCGGCTGCACACCGGCGACGTCGGCGAGCTCGACGCCGCCGGCAACCTCACGCTCACCGGCCGGCTCAAGGACATGTACCTCTGCGGCGGCTTCAACGTCTACCCGGCCGAGGCCGAGCACGTCCTCACCGAGCTCGACGGCGTGCGCGACGTCGCCGTCGTCGGCGTGCCGGACGAGCGGCTCGGCGAGGTCGGCAAGGCGTTCGTCGTCGGCGACGGGCTCACTGCGGCCGACGTGCTCGCGTTCTGCCGCGAGCGACTGGCCAACTACAAGACCCCGCGGTTCGTCGCGTTCGTCGACGCGCTGCCCCGCAACGCTTCCGGCAAGGTGCTGAAGCGGCTGCTGACCGAGGAGAACGCATGAGTGAACCGGTGGTCCGTTCCGAGCGGCGCGGGCCGGTCGCGGTCGTCACGATGAACCGGCCGGACTACCGCAACGCGCAGAACTCGGCGATGACGTACGCGCTCGACGACGCCTTCACCGACGCCGTGAACGACACCGAGGTCAAGGTGATCGTGCTGGCGGGGGAGGGGAAGCACTTCTCGGCCGGGCACGACATCGGCAGCCCGGGCCGCGACGCGGACCAGTCTTTCGACCGGCGCGCGGTGATGTGGTGGGACCACATCGACCGGGCCGGGGGAGACCAGCGCTTCGCCCGCGAGTCCGAGGTCTACCTCGGGATGTGCCGGCGGTGGCGGGAGATCCCGAAGCCGATGATCGCCAGCGTCCAGGGCGCGTGCATCGCGGGCGGGCTGATGCTGGCCTGGGTGTGCGACCTGATCGTCGCGGCCGACGACGCGTTCTTCGCCGATCCGGTGGTGCGGATGGGCATCCCGGGCGTCGAGTACTTCGCGCACCCGTGGGTGCTGGGTCCGCGGGCCGCCAAGGAGGTCCTGTTCACCGGCGAGCGGTTCACCGTCCAGCAGGCCAAGGAATGGGGCATGGTCACGCGGATCGTGCCGCGTGCCTCGCTCGAACAGGAAACCCTGGCGCTGGCGGAGAAGATCAGCGGGATGCCGCCGTTCGGGCTGGCGCTGGCGAAGAAGGCCGTCAACCAGGCCGAGGACCTGATGGGCCTGCGGTCCGGCATGGACTCCGTGTTCGGCCTGCACCACCTGGCGCACGCGCACAACGCGGAGACGTCGGAAGACTCGCTCGGCGGGCAGTCCGCGCGGTCGATGCGCGACGCGAACAAGGGGGCTTGATGGACCTCGACATCGACGAGGCGTCCGCGGCCTTCCGCGACGAGGCTCGTTCCTGGCTGGCCGCGCACGTCCGGGCGTTGCCCTCGATGGACACCGCTTCGGGGTTCACCGCGCATCGGGAATGGGAAGCCGAACTCGCCGAAGCGCGGTGGTCGGTCGTGTCGTGGCCCGCCGAGTACCACGGGCGGGACGCGTCGATGCTGCAGTGGCTGCTGTTCGAAGAGGAGTACTACGCGTCGGGCGCGCCGGGCCGGGTGAGCCAGAACGGGATCTTCATGCTCGGCCCGACGTTGTTCGCCCACGGCACGCAGGAGCAGCGCGACCGGATCCTCCCGGCGATGGCCCGCGGCGACGAGGTGTGGGCGCAGGCGTGGTCGGAACCCGAGGCGGGCAGCGACATCGCGGCGTTGCGCAGCACGGCGGTGCGGACCGACGGCGGCTGGTTGCTGTCGGGCCAGAAGACGTGGAGTTCGCGCGCGGCCTTCGCCGACCGCGCGTTCGGGCTGTTCCGCACGGATCCTTCCGCGCAACGCCACCACGGCCTGACGTACTTCATGGCCGACCTGCGTGCCTCCGGGGTGACGGTCCGGCCGATCCCGCAGCTGGACGGCGAGCCCGGGTTCGCCGAGATCTTCTTCGACGACGTCTTCGTGCCCGACGCGGACGTGATCGGCTCGGTGGGGGAGGGCTGGCGGGTGGCCATGACGACGGCCAACAACGAACGCGGCCTGTCGTTGCGCTCCCCGGGCCGCTTCCTCGCCGCGGCTTCCCAGCTCGTGGACCTCTGGCGCGCCTCGGGTGCTCCGGAGTCCACAAAGGACCGCGTCGCCGACGCCTGGATCCGCGCGCGGGCGTACCAGCTCTACACGTTCGGCACGGTGAGCCGCCTCGCCGACGGCGGCGAGCTGGGCCCGGAGTCCAGCGTGAACAAGCTGTTCTGGTCACACCTCGACGTCGCCCTCCACGAGACGGCCCTCGACGTGCTCGGCCCGGCCGCGGAGACTGACGCGGACTGGGTCAATGGCTACCTGTTCTCCCTCGCCGGGCCCATCTACGGCGGCACCGACCAGATCCAGCGCAACACGATCGCCGAACGGCTGCTGAACCTGCCCCGGGAGGCCCGCCGATGAAGTTTCAGCTCTCGCCGGAGCAACGCCAGTTCTCCGCATCCCTTCACGACTTCCTGGCCGGCGCGGAAACCGCGGCCGTCGCCCGGGCCTGGGCCGCGGGGGAGCACGACCGGGGCCTGAAGCTCTGGCGCGGGCTCGCCGAACTCGGGGTGCCCGCGCTGCTGGCCGATCCGGGACTCGACGCCTCACTGGTCGACGTCGTCGTTGCCTGCGAAGCACTCGGCTACCACGCTGTGCCCGGCCCGGTGATCGAGACGATCGCTGTCGCCCCTTCGTTGCTGACGGACCGGCTTTCGTCGCTGGCGGCCGGCGACCTGCTCGTCACCGTCGTCGCCCCACCGGAAGTGCCGCTCGCCCTGGACGCCGACGTCGCCGGCGTGGTCCTGGACCTGACCGGCGCGGAGCTCACCGAGGCGTCTTCGTCGCCGGTCCCGTCGATCGACCCGGCTCGGCGCCTCTTCCAGGTGGCGGCCTCTGCTTCGGCCCCTTCACGCGCGTTCGACCAGGGTGTGCTGGCGGTCGCCGCGCAGCTGCTCGGCGCGGGTCAGTGGCTTCTGGACGCGTCGGTGGCGTACGCGAAGCAGCGGAGTCAGTACGGTCGCGAGATCGGTTCGTACCAGGCGATCAAGCACCTGCTGGCCGACGTCGCGACGCAGCTGGAGCTGGCCCGCCCCCTCCTGTACGGCGCGGCGGTGGCCGACTCGACGTTCACCCGAGATGTCTCGGCGGCGAAGGTCATGGCCGGCGACGCCGCTTACCTGGCGGCGCGGACGGCCATGCAGGTCCACGGCGCGATCGGCTACACGGCCGAACACGATCTGGGCCTGCGGCTGACGAAGGTGCGTGCGCTGGCCGGCGCGTGGGGGACCGGGTCGTTCCACCGGGCGCGGGTGCTGCGATGACCGATCCGCTGGAGACGGAGGAATCCCAGGCGTTGCGTTCGACGGTCCGGACGCTGCTGACGCGCCGGTCGGCGGTCCGCACCGCGATGGAGTCACCCCTCGGCTACGACGACAAGCTCTGGTCGACGTTGTGCGAGCAGATCGGTGTTGCTGGGCTTGCCATCCCTTCGCAATACGGGGGCTTGGGTGCTGGGTTGGCCGAGGTTTGTGTCGTTCTCGGAGAGCTTGGCCGCACTCTGACTCCGGCCCCCATGCTGGGTTCCGCTGTTTTGTGCGGGGAGGCTCTTCTTCGCTCGGGCAACCACTCGGCTTGCTCGCGTCTTCTGCCGGGTATTGCCGCTGGTACCACGTTGGCCGCGCTCGCTTGGTCCGATCCCGACTGGGCGCCTGGGCTTTCTGTTTCTTCCTCGGGTCTCGACGGGCGTGCTCACTACGTTCTTGACGGTGATCTCGCGGATGTTCTTCTCGCTGTTGCTCGGACTTCGGATGGTCTCGGTCTTTTCGAGGTTCCTCTTTCGGGTGTTCGTCGCTCGCGCGTCACGACCTTGGATCCTACTCGGCGGCTTGCTGTTGTGGACTTTTCGTCTGCTCCCGCTCGGCGTCTCGACGTTTCTGGTTTTCCGTTGCCTCTCGTCCTGGAGACTGCCGCTGTCGCTGTTGCCGCTGAGCAGGTTGGGGCGGCTTCGCGGGCTTTGGAGCTGACCGTGGAGTATGCTCAGCAGCGGCGGCAGTTTGGGCGGGCTATTGGGTCCTTTCAGGCTTTGAAGCATCGGATGGCTGATGTTCATGTTCATGTCGAGGCTGCTCGGTCTGCTCTCTATGCTGCTCTTGTTGATGGGGATTCCGATGCTGTTTCTGCTGCTCGGGTTGTTTGTGGTGAGGCCTTTTCTCATGCTGCTGCTGAGATGATTCAGATGCATGGGGGGATTGCTATTACCTGGGAACATGATGCTCATCTTTACTTCAAGCGGGCTCATGGGAGTTCTCTGCTTTTCGGCCCGTGGCCTTACTGATACGGCTTCGCCGGGGCGTGGGAAATCGGCGCCCTGTGGTCTCTTCCTGCTGTGGCTGGTAGCGCCGATTCCCCACGCAACGAATCTCTCCCTAGCTTTGCTGCTGTGGCCGGTGTTCTGTGGTCCGGACAGTTCGTTAGCCTGCCACCCCTTCGTGTGATGAACTGGTGTTCGAACCCCGGTAATCTTGGGGTGTGGACAGAAACTTCGCCTGGCAAGCCGATGCGGTCGCACTCGCCGACCGGATCAGCACCCTGCTGGGCGTCGTGCGGACCGCCGAAGCCGAGCTTGGGTCGCTGCTCGTGGAAATCGAAACCCGCGGCGTCCTGGAACTCTTCGGCTACCGCTCGGTTCCCCACCTGCTGGCACAGCTGGCCGACATCCCCAAGTCGACCGCCGAGAAGCTCCTCAAGCGGGCCCGGACCCTCAACTCCTCCCGCGCTCTGGACGGCACCCCGATCCCCGCGATCGCTCCCGCCACCGGCTCGGTCGCTGCCACCGGTTCGCTGAGCAATCCGATGATCGACACGATCGTTGAGACACTGACCCAGATCCCGCCCGAGCACCGCGAGGAAGCCGAAGCCAGCCTGCTCACCTTCGCCGAAGACTCCGGGCACAAGCAGGTCGCTGCCCTGGGCGCACGGATCGTGGCCCACCTCAACCCCGACGGCACCCAGCCCGACGAGACCGAACCCGCCACCCCCCAGCGCGAACTCTCCCTCCGCCGGAAACGAACCGGCATCTGGGAACTCACCGGTCATCTCGACGATGAAACCGGCACCTGGGCCAGCGCCCTGCTGGACTCCCTCG
>NZ_JAMXQV010000010.1 GCF_024703995.1 Amycolatopsis iheyensis
GAACCCGCCGCCGGGCGGGCGCGGCGGGACCGGGCGCGGGGCGACGTCCCCGGGGCGGACGACCTCGGTGCGCTGCGCGGCCGGGTTGAGCGCGCCGCCGGGCACCGCGCCCATGCGGGCCATCGCCTCGCCGGGGAGCGCGCCGGTGCGGTCCGGGTCCACCAGGACGGCCCGCAGCGCGCCGCGCGCGACCACCGTCTCGGGCTGGTCGAGGCTCGTCGGCACGACGCCGGTGCGTTCGTGCACCAGCCGCGAGATCATCGGGATCCGGCTCGACCCGCCGACGAGGAAGATCGCCGTGAGCTGCTTCGGGCGCAGGCCGGCGTCGCCGATCGCGGCGACCGTCAGCTCGACCGCGCGTCCCAGCGGCGCGGCGATCAGCCGCTCGAGGTCTTCGCGGGTGACGTGCGCGTCCGCGAACGGCGGCGGCATCGGCACGTCGGTGTAGGCGTGCCGCGACAACGTCTCCTTGGCGCCGCGGACGTCCTGGCGCAGCACGCGGCGGCGGCGCCGGTCGACCAGCTCGCGCCCTTCGACGAGCTGCCGCCACGCGTCGGGGTCGACCGCGGACACCAGCGAGCCGACGTGCTCCAGCAGCGCCTGATCGATGTCCGCACCGCCGAACCCCGGGTCGCCCCGGGTGGCGAGGACCTGAAACCCGCCGCGCTGCGGCCGGCCGGCGCGGTCTCGCGCGTTGTCCGGCGGCAGCCGCCGGACAACGCTGACGTCGACCGTGCCGCCGCCGAGGTCCAGCACCGCCAGCGCGTCGCCGGGACGGCCGCTGAACTCGACGGTGCGGTCGTTCGTCACTTCCTGCGGCGCGAACGTCGCCGCGTGGTAGACCGCCGCCGCGACCGGCTCGGGCACCAGCGCGACCTCGCGCGCCAGCCCGCCGGCGGCCTGCCGCAGCAGGCGGGTGCGGATGGCGCCCCAGTCGGCAGGGTGGGTCAGCACCAGCAGGTCGACCTCGGCGTCGCCGGCCAGGCGGCGGGCTTCGGAAACCGCGCGCCCCAGCACCGCGTGCACGACGTCGGTGACCAGCAGGACGCTCTCGCCGAGCAGCAGCTCGCCTTCGTCGATCCGGCGCTTCGGGTTGGGTTCGTACCGCGACGGGTCGACGGCCGCCTGCCGCTCGGCCTCCTGGCCGACGAACAACGTGCCGTCCGCCGCCGCGTACACGGCCGAGGACATCAGCGGCTGGCCGTCGATCACCACGACCTGCGGTTCGCGCCCGTTGACCGAGGCGACGACGCAGGTGCTCGACGTCCCGAAGTCCACCGCAACCCGGACCGTCACCAGCAGCTCCCGCAGTTTTCGTAGCGTTCCCCCGCGCCCGGCGAGCGGGACGCACCCTCGGGGAGGAACCTACCCTCCACCGGCGCGCGTCCCGCTGCCGTCCCTAGTCGGGGTTGATCCACGAGACCTGGATCAGCTGCTTGCCGAACTTGCGGGTCAGCATGTTGCCCCGGCCCGGCGGCATCGCCGACGCCTTGATGTTGCCGACCAGCGCGCCTTCGTCGCGGGAGCCGTTCATGACCATGCCCGGCGCCGCGATCTCCTTGAGCTTGCCGATGATCGGGTCGTACATCGCCTTGGACGCACCACCGGTGCGGCGCACGACCACCAGGTGCAGGCCGACGTCCTTGGCCTGCGGCAGGAAGTCGGAGATCTTGCGCAGCGGGTTGTTCGTCGAGGTCGCGACCAGGTCGTAGTCGTCGACCAGGATGAACAGCTCCGGGCCCTTCCACCACGACCGCGTCTTCAGCTGCTCCTGCGTGACGTCCGGGCCGGGCAGGCGCCGGGTCATCGAGTTGAAGACGTCGGAGACCATGCTTTCCAGCTGCGCCGCCGAAACGGCGTAGCCGAGCAGCGAATCGCCCTGGACGAACCCGAGCATGGTGCGCCGGTAGTCCACCAGCAGGATCAGCGCCTCCTTGGCGGAGAACCGCTCGGAGATCCCGCGGGCGATCTGGCGCAGCAGGTTCGTCTTGCCGGACTCGCCGTCGGCGAACGCGTAGAAGTGCGGCTCCGCGTTGAAGTCCAGGTAGATCGGCTGCAGGTCTTCTTCGTTGACGCCGATCGGGATCAGCTTCGAATCCCGCTTCGTGTCGAGGGCGAGGACCTCGTCGTAGGTGATCATCTCCGGCAGCAGGCGCACCTGCGGCGCCACCCGGCCCCGCCACGCGCCCTTGATCTTCGCCACCGCGTCCGCGACACCGGACGCGATCGTCTCCGGGTCGCTCGACCCGTCGATCCGCGGCAGGCCGCCGAGCATGTGCAGCTTCTCGCGGGTCAGACCACGGCCCGGCCGGCCGGCCGGGATGTTCACCGCGACGCGGCGGTCGATGTCCGACTCCGTCGGGTCACCGAGGCGCAGCTCGAACCGGGTGCCGAGCATGTCCTTGATCGCCGGGCGGATGTCGGCCCACCGGTTCGCCGCCACGATCACGTGCACGCCGTAGGACAGACCCTGGGTGGCGATCCTGGTGATCGTGGTTTCCAGCTCTTCGAAGTCGTCGCGCAGGGCGCGCCAGCCGTCGACGACGAGGAACGCGTCGCCGAACGGGTCCTGGTCGGGCCGGATCTCCCCGCGGCGCTTGCGGTTGCGGAACTCGGTCATCGAGTCGATGCCCATCGCCCCGAACCGGCCTTCCCGCTCGGTGAGCAGGGTGGTCAGCTCGGCCACGATCCGCCGCGCCTTGTCCGGCTCCCGCCGCGCGACGGCGACGCCGCCGACGTGCGGGAGGTCGGCGAGGCCGGCCAGGGTGCCACCACCGAGGTCGAGGCAGTAGAACTGCGCCTCTTCCGGCGTGTGGGTGAGCGCCATCGACATGATCAGCGTGCGCAGCATCGTCGACTTGCCGGTCTGTGGACCACCCACGATGATCCCGTGGCCCGACGCACCGGAGAAGTCCGCCCAGAGCGGGTCACGCCGCTGCTCGTACGGCCGGTCGATGATCCCCAGCGGGATCTGCAGGCGGCCGTTGCCGAAGAAGCCGACCGGGGACAGCCCGCGGTCGTCGGTGGGGTTGAGGTTCGGCAGCAGGGTGTCGAGAGAGTTGGGGTCCTTCAACGGGGGCAGCCACACCTCGTGCGCGGGCGGGCCCTGGCCCACCAGCCGCGACACGATCACGTCCAGCTCGGACGGCTCGACCGCTTCCTCCGACTGCTGCGGCGCCTGCGCGACCGGGGCCTCGATCTCCTGCGGCTCCGGTTCCTTCGGCAGCTCCACGAAGTCCGGCACGAACAGCTGCGGGCGCTTGTCCGCCCGCACCACCGTCGCGGCCGGGCCGGCGGCCTTGATCCCGGCCGGCCGGTACGGCCCCGAAACGTACGAAGCCTTGAACCGCACCAGCGTCGAGGTGTCGAACTTCAGGTAACCGCCACCGGGGACCGAGGGCAGCTCGAACGCGTCCGGGACGCCGATCGCCGCGCGGGACTCCGCCGCGGAGAACGTCTTGAGGCCGATGCGGTAGGACAGGTGCGAGTCGAGACCGCGCAGCTTGCCCTCTTCCAGGCGCTGCGAAGCGAGCAGCATGTGCATCTGCAGCGACCGGCCCAGCCGGCCGATCGCGACGAACAGGTCGATGAAGTCCGGCTTCGCCGCCAGCAGCTCGGAAAACTCGTCGCAGACGATGAACAGCGCGGGCAGCGGGTCGAGGTCGGCGCCGTTCTCGCGGGCTTTCTCGTACTCCCAGACGTTCTTGAAGTTACCGCCGTTCTTCAGCGCTTCCTGCCGGCGGTTCATCTCCCCGGCCAGCGCGTCCTTCATGCGGTCGACCAGCGTGACCTCGTCGGCGAGGTTGGTGATGACCGCGGAGACGTGCGGGGCCTTGTCCAGCCCCAGGAACGTCGCGCCACCCTTGAAGTCGACCAGGACGAAGTTGAGCGTGGACGACGAGTGCGTGGCGAGCATGCCGAGCACCAGCGTGCGCAGGAACTCCGACTTGCCGGAACCGGTCGCGCCGATGCACAGGCCGTGCGGGCCCATCCCCTCGGCGGCGGCTTCCTTGATGTCCAGCTCGACCGGCTGGCCGTACTCGCCGACGCCGAACGGGACGCGGTAGCGGTCGCGGATCGGGCGGGGCCGCCACGCCTGCTGGACGTCGAACGTCATCGGGTCGCCCGGGATGCCGAGCAGCTCCAGCAGCGACGGGTTGGACAGCAGCGGCTCTTCGTCGCCGACGTCCTGGCCGGCCGCGCCACCGACGCGGTACGGCGAGATCAAGCGGGCCAGCGACTCGGTCTCGACCACGGACAGGGTGTCCGGCCGGCCGAACCACTCGACACCGCCGGCGCTGCGCGCGCCGAGCCGGTCGGCTTCCACGACCAGGCGCAGGCCGCGGCGGGCGGCCAGGTTGCCGATCGAGTCGGACAGGTCGATCAGCGTGACGCCGACCAGACCCTCTTCGAGGATGATCTGCTCTTCGCGGGTCACCTCGGCGTCGTCGACGATGATCACGACGTGCGGCTGGTCCGGCGCCGGGGTGGCGTTGCGGGAGAAGCGCTGGCGGTCACGCAGCTCTTCGTCGAGCCAGTTCTCGATCTGGGCCAGCGAGCCGGCCATCATGCGGAGCTGGCCGATGCCGTCCGAAAGCGTGGGGTGCTGCGCGTGGGGCAGCCACTTCGCCCACTCCCACTCCTCCTTCGCGCGACCCGCGGTGGCGACCGCGATCAGCACGTCGTCGGGGCTGTGGAAGGCGACGAGCTGCGCGAGCATCGCGCGGGTCAGGCCGCGGGTCAGCGTGCGGTCGCCCTGCATGCTCACCGCGGCGAACCCGCGCAGGGTGATCTGGGTCGGCAGGTCCGGCACGATCGAGTGCGCGCGCACGAACCGGCGCAGCGCGAGGGTGGCGATCGGCTCCAGCTCGTCGACCGGCCCGGTCTGCGGCGGGACCAGCCGCGTCGCGAGGCGGTGCGAGCTGCGCCCGACGCGCAGGTGCAGGAAGTCCTGGTCGTTCTGCCGGCGCTCCCACATGCGGCGGCTGGCCGCCAGCGACCACAGCGACTGCGGGTCCGGGTGCACCCACTCCAGCGCGGCGCGCTGGTCGACCATCGCCTCGCGGGCGCGGTCACGCATCTGGCCGAGGTAACGCAGGTAGTCCTTGCGGTCTTCGTCCATCTCGGCGCGCTTGGCGCCGCCGCCCTTGCCGCCACCGCCGGCCATCATCCCGAGCGTCCCGACGACCATCATGCCGCCCATGGCCATCATCATCGGGTTCCGCCCGCTGGCGGTGAACATGAAGACCATCATCCCGAGCGACGCGAAGATCATGACGATCGGCAGCGCCTTCATCACGATGTTGCCGGGGATCACCCGGGGCACCTCGGGCGGCGGCTCGAGGTGCACCTCGCCGCCCGGCGGGCGTGGCGCCGCCAGCCGCGGCGACTTCTTGAACTGCAGCGTGCTCATCGAAGGACCCCTCATTCAAACTCGACGATGGCGGCCACCGCGTGGTGCGCAAGGTGCGCGAACAACCTATCGAACGCCCCGGGAGAATTCCGCCGGATGCCGGAACCCTTCGTGAACACTGACCTGCCCTCGTGGGCGAGTGTAGGGCCCGGCACCGACAGTAACGAGGGGTTCGCCCGACCTGACCTGGGATTGCCGGTGATTTTCGGACGTTCGATGATGTCGACGCGGGGGTTCGGTATAAGTTCCCCCGGGAGCAGTATCGACCGAGCGGGGGCAGTGCAGTGGCCACGGGCACGACAGTTTTCAGCAGGGTGACGGTCGTCGCGCCCTCCACCCGGATCGACGTGGCGCTGCCCGCCGATGTCGCGGTCGCCGATCTCCTGCCGATGCTGCTGGACATGGCGAAGGAGACCGCGCCGGACGGCGGGGCCCGCCACGGTGGCTGGGCGCTGGCGAAGCTCGGCGACGCCCCGCTCGACCCGAGCCGGACGCTCGCTTCGCTCGGCGTCGTCGACGGCGAGCTGCTCCAGCTGCGCAAGCGCAACGAGAACCCGCCGCCGCCGCTGTACGACGACGTCGTCGACGCCATCGCCGAGTCGTCGCCGGACAGCTTCCGGCCCTGGACCAAGGAGACGGCGAACCGCTTCGGGCACGTCGCGGGCGGGCTGGCGCTGATCGCCGCCGCCGTCGCGCTGTTCATGAGCGGCTCGTTCTACGGCGGCAGCGCCCTCGGCGCGGCCATCGCCGGCGGCATCGGCGCGATCGCGTGCGTCGCGGTCGGCGCCACGCTGGCCAAGGCCTACAGCGCGGAAGCGACCGGTGTGCTGATCGCCGCGGCCGGCGGGCTGCCACTGGCGTTCGTCAGCGGCTTCTACATCGTGCCCGGGTTGTCCCTGCGGGCGAACCTGCTCCTCGGCGCGGTCCTGGTGATCATCGTCGCGTCGGTCTGCATCATGGTGATCGGCGCCGGCATCACGACGTTCATCGCCGCGGCCACCGCGGGCACCTTCGGCGCGCTGGCCTTCCTCTTCGGCACGCTCGTCGCGCACCCGGGCGCCGGCATCGCGGCCGGCACCGTCGCGGTCGCCCTCGCCTGCATCTCGATCCTGCCGCGCGCCACGATCTGGCTCGCGAAGCTGCCGCTGCCGCACGTCCCGAGCAACGCCGAAGAGCTCAAGGAAGACTCCGGCTTCCCGGACTACCGCGCGATCGAGCGCCGCACCGCGGTCGCGCACAACTACATGACCGGCCTGATGATCGGCTGCGGCGCCACCGTCGCCATCGCCGCGGTGATCGCCGCCACTGCGCCCGGGGCGTTCGGGATCATCCTGGGTGTCGTCGCCTCGCTGGTGCTGCTGCTGCGCGCCCGCGCGTACGCGAACGGCAGCCAGGCGATCGCCCTGCTCACCACCGGCCTGGTCTCGGCGACCGGCATCGCGGCGGGCTGGCTGGTCTCGGCGTCCGCCGAATACCGCCTGCTGTACGTCTTCGGCGCGCTGATCCTCCTCGCCGCGGGCGCGCTGGTGGTCGGCGTGATCTTCCCGAACCAGCGCTTCTCGCCGCCGCTGCGGCGCACCGTGGAAATCATCGAGGCGCTCTGCATCGCCTCGGTGCTCCCGCTCGCCCTGGGTGTGATGGACCTCTACACCACCCTGCGGCACCTGAACTTCAAGTGACCGGATCGGGTGAATCTCGGATGGCAGTGATGTCAGCAGGAAGGCGTTTCGGCGTCACCCGGCGCACCACGACCGCGTTGCTCACCGGCACGATCGGCTTCCTGTCCTCGGTTGCCGTCGCCGTGCCGGTGTGGGCCCAGCAGGCCCCGGCCGACGGCTACTACGCGACCCCGCCCCCGGTGGACTCGAGCAAGCTGCCCGCGGACTCGCGCCAGCCGGACAAGAAGTACAAGCAGTCCAAGGGCTGCGTCCAGCGCAGCACGCTCGGCCAGAACATCGTCCTGAAGACCCGGCCGTGGGGTCAGGACTACCTGCAGATCGACAAGGCGCAGGAGATCGTGCGGGCCGCCACGGGCGGCGGCGCCGGCACGGGCGTCAAGGTCGCCGTGGTCGACACGGGCGTCACGCAGCACCCCTGGCTGCAGGACCGCCTGAAGTCCGGCGGCGAGTACGTCGCGACGCCGAACGGGAAACAGCCCGGTCTCGAGGACTGCGACGGCCACGGCACCGAGGTCGCCGGCATCATCGCGGCCCGGCCGGACAACCCGGAGGTCGGCTTCATCGGCGTCGCGCCCGACGCGACGATCGTCTCCTACCGCCAGCTGAGCGAGAACTACGAGCCCGACACCTCGACGTCGACGCCGGCGAGCAACACCGCCGGGGGCACGCCGTCGTCGAGCACCAACCCGCCGGCCGGGTCCGACACGGCGCTGCCGCCGAGCTCCGGCGGCGGGGGCGGCCAGGGCTCCGGTGACGGCAACGGCGACGGGACCTCCCCCGGGCAGTCGAACGGCGGCCGTCAGCTGGAGAAGGCCGGCACGGCCGGCACGCTGAAGACCCTCGCCGAGATCATCCGCGGCATCGCCGACCGCAAGGAAGCCGACGTCATCAACATGTCGGTCGACAACTGCCGTCCGGCGAACGGCAGCATCACCGAAGGCGAGCAGCAGGTCCAGGCGGCCGTGCACTACGCGGCGAGCGCGGGCATCGTGATCGTCGCCGCCGCCGGCAACGCGACCGACACCTGCCCGCAGAACGACCAGCCCGACGCGAAGCGGCCCAAGACGATCGTGACGCCGCCGTGGTTCGCGGACGACGTGCTGTCGGTGGGGGCGATCGACGAGACCGGCGGGGTGGCGCCGTTCAGCGTGCACGGCCCGTGGGTCGGCGTCGCCGCGCCCGGCACGAAGATCATCTCGCTGGACCCGGCCGAGAACTCGGACGGCCTGGCGAACCTGACGTTCGAAAGCGGCGACAAGGCCAGCGAAATCCAGGGCACGAGCTTCGCCGCGCCGTACGTGGCGGGCCTCGCGGCCCTGGTGAAGGCCAAGTACCAGAACCTCGACGCCAAGGGCATCATCAACCGCATCAAGGAAACCGCCCAGCACCCGGCGGCGCCGGGCGGCCGCGACAACTTCGTCGGCTACGGCGTCATCGACCCGGTGGCCGCGCTGACGCAGAGCCTGCCGTCGGAAGTCGGGAACCAGGCGCCGATCCCGTCGCCGCAGCTGGCCCAGCTCCCGCCGGCCAACGACCACAGCTCGACCCCGATGATCGTGGCGCTGGCCGGCACCGGCGGCGGGCTGGTGGCGCTGCTGATCACGCTGTTCGTGATGCGCACGATCCGCCGCAACCAGCCCTCGGCACCCGCCTCCCGGCGTTGACGCTCCCCCGGCCCGCCTGCCGCGGGCCGGGGTTCACTTCGCCGGCGGGTTCTTCGGCGGCGGCTGCTTCTTCTGCGGCGCGTTCTCGTCCTCGCCGATCACCGGCGGCGCGACCATTTCGGGCTCACCCAGCAGTTCCGAGGACTTGATCGGCTGCCGGGACTTCGGCTGCCGCCGCCCGCCACCGCCGCCGCCACCGAACGAGCCGAAGCCCATCATCGGCATCATCGGCATGCCGGACGTCGTCGCGTGGTTCGCGGTGTCCGGCTGGTCCGGCGGCGCGGCCGCGGCCGGCTGGGCGTCCGGGGTGCCCGCGGCCGTGTGCTTCGGCTCCGCCGGATCCGCCGAGGACGGAGTCGTCGCCTCGCCGGCCGAAGAAGGCGTCACACCGCCCGCCGCGGCCGCTTCTTCGGCGCCGGCTTCGTTCAGCGCGCCGTCGTGGAGCTTGAACTTCTCCTGCGGGTAGCGGTGTTTGATCTCGATGGTCCGCGAGGCGCCGTCCGGGTCGTCGACGCCGTCGCAGAGGCGGTCGAACGCCTCCAGGACGTCCTGCGCGGTCTCGTACAACGCCTTCGCCGAGTCCTGCGTCTCGTGCAGCTGCGCGCGGGCCCGCTTGGCGCCCCCGCTCGGCAGGAGCATCGTCTCCGACGTCAGGTCCGCCGCGTCGACCAGGACTTCGATGAGGTCGACGACGACGTGGCGCAGGGTCTCGACCATGTCGTCGAGCGCGCCCGCGAGGACGTTCAGCGCCTCCTGGAGATCACCGCCCGCGGCGGCGACTTCGCGGATGTAGGCGACGAACGAGTCGGCGTCCCGGCCTTCCCAGCCGGCGTCGAGCCGGCCGAGCTCGGCTTCGAGCCGGTCGGAGACCTCGGCCGCCGCGGTGGCGGCCTGACGCAGCCGGCCGGCTTCCGCGCTCAGGTCGCTCCAGCGGCCGAGCAGGGGCCGGAAGTACGTCTCGACCGGGTCGAGCACGCCGAGCCGGCCGGAAAGTTCCGACAGGTAGCCGAGGTACGGCTCGGCCGCCGACGTGAGGTCGTCGCCCTGGGGGACGACCGGCGGGGGCGTGGCGACCGGCGCGGCCTGCTTCGCCAGCGGGTGCGGGATCGAGTCCGTGGAGGCTTCCGGTTCGGCGAAGGTCATTCCACGCGCCCCGCCCGCTTGATCAGCTCCGCGGCTTCCGCGTCCTGCCCGCCGTGGCGGACCGTCACCTGCCGCAGCGCTTCCGCCGCCGACGTCAGCGCTTCGGCGCCGTCGGTCAGCTGACGCCGCAGCGCCCCGGCCGCGCGGCCGTACGACGCACCGAGCCCGATCCGCGCCCCCAGCGGGCCGTAGGACTCGTCGGAAACGCCTTCGCCCCCCACGTCGGCCGCCGCCGCGCGCAGGTCGTCAGCGGCCTCCTCAGCGGTCTTGGCGTACGCGGCGACGACCACGCCGTCCATCCTCAAGCCGGCCATGGCACCTCTCCGCTCAGCAGAAGCTCTCCTCGGGCCTGTGACGTCCGCCGCGGCCCGCCGGTTCCGCCTAGGCGGTGTCCTGCAAGTCAAGCTCGCGGTCTTCGCGCCCAGGCGGCCCCTGACGGCACGGGCGGATCACCCGAGTACGGCCCAGTACGAGGGTGCTCCGCCCGCACCGCCAGGAACCACCTGGATCACGAAGCCCATCGAGCAGACTCACAGGACACCGCCTAGCCGCCCGCCTGCTGGGTCTGCACCGGGAACGAGCCGGCGTTCGGGTCGATCGGCACCGAGTCGAACTGCTTGAGCACGTCCTGGGTGTTGAGCGAAGCGCCGGTCGGCAGCAAGCCGATGATCGACTCGGGCGCGGGCTGCCGGTTGTTCAAGCCGATCGCGTCGGCCGTCGCCGCGTCCGGGACGCTGTAGCGCACGCCGCGGTCGGAGATCAGCTGGATCGCGCCCTTGCCGAAGCTGGCCTTGCCGGTCGCGGACTGCACCACCGCGCCGAAGCCCGGCTGGAGGTAGAAACCGTTGATCGGCACGCGGTTCGGGCCCGGCGTGGTCACCTTGGTCGTCGCGAACTTGCCGCCGTGGCTGTTCTGGCCCGGCAGCTGGGTGTCGATGTACACCGACGTGTGGCCGTCGCGGTCGGCGCCGTCGCCGACCACGGACCAGCCGAGGCAGGCGACCGCCGAGTTCTTCGTGGCGTCGAGGACCGTCGGGACCGACCGCGGGAAGTCGTCGACCTGGATGTAGTCGGGGTCGCCGGAGCGCAGCACCCGGACGCCGGACAGCTTGTCGAGGCCGAGCGTGCGCGGCTTGCTCGCGCTGCCGTGCTTCGCGACGCGCATGACGTCGGCGACCGCCTGCGACACCTGCTGGATGCCGTTCGTGGTGATGGCCCAGTACTGCGGCTGCTCACCCGTGGGCTGCGTGGAGAAGACGTCGCCGGCGGCCAGCCCGTCGAGGTCGGCGGGCGGCGGGCCGTCCGGGATCTGCGGCGGGGTCAGGCGCGGGACCTCGGGGATCGCGTTCAGCAGGCCCTGCGTGATCTTCCGCGGCTTCTGGTTCAGCAGCTGCAGCGCCGTGGAGACCGAGTTGTGCGAGTCACTGGTGTCGATCTCGGCGCGCACGGTGTTGGCGTTGGGGCGGTTCTGCGTGCTCGGCAGGCGGTAGATCAGGTAGGTCTTGCCGTTGTCCGCCGCGGCCAGCAACGCCTCCTTCTCACCCAGCTCGGTGCCGAGGGCGCTCGGGGCGACCCCGCCGAAGACGTAGGTGTCGGTCTTGCCGATGTCCGGGTTCGGCTGCGACGGGTCGAGCAGGACCTGGTCGCACACGGCCCAGTTGGGGGTGATCCGCTGGGAATCGGTCGGGATGAGCTGCGGCCCGTCCGGAATGCCGGTCAGTTTTCCGCGCGGGATGTCCTTCAACTGATCGTCGGAAACGACCGTGGGATTCTTCACACTCGCGGCGCTCGACGCGGCGGGAGCCGGGGCGGCCGCCGCACCGGACGCGCCGGCGGCCCCCGCGCCCTGCTGCTTCGACTGGGCCAGCAGCAGCAGCCGCGCGGACGCGAGGTTGAAGGTCGGGACGAGGGTCTTCGGGTTCCCCATCACGACGTAGACCGTGCCGGACTGCTCGCCGATCACGATGTTCCCGGCCTCCGGCACCGAAGGCGCCGGGCTGAGCAGCCCCCAGACGATGAAGACGATCATGCCGAGGGCCCCGAGCACGACCCCCACGATCGTGGCCCTCGTGTGGGTGCGCATGGGGTCGTGCAACATCACGGCGTCGCGCCGGACCAGCGCCGACTGCATCCGGCGCAGGACGAACTGATACGCCTGGACCTGAGACTTAGTCGTGGGTGTTGATGGCATTCTCGACCTATCGCTCTCCCCGTCGCGGTACGGTTCCGCAGGATAGCCGTACGGGGACCGTCTGGTGTGGGGTTTCTACCAACTCCGGCTAGGGTCAGGCACCCCGGGACCCGGCTTTCCGGGGTACGCAAGCACGAGGGGAAGAGAAAGCGCGGATGTCCGTCACCAACCCTCCACGTCCGCCTGGCCCGCCTGGGCCCCCGCCGCCCGGCCGCCAGCCGGGCCCGCCGCCGCGGCCGGGGAGACCCGGAGGCCCGGGCGGTCCCGGTGGACCCGGTGGCGTACCCGGCGGTCCCGGCGGCGGCCCTGGCGGCCCCGGTGGTCCCAGCATGCCCCCGCGTGGTCCCGGCGGACCCGGTCCCGGTCCGGGTGGACGTCCGGGCGGCCCCGGTGGACCCGGCGGCCCGGGTGGTCCTGGCGGCCCCGGTGGGCCCGGTGGCCCTGGCGGTCCCGGTGGTGGCGGCCCCGGAGGGCCCGGCGGTCCGGGTGGACCCGGTGGCCCGCAGGGACCCGACGACGGCGGCCCGGCCGCTCCCCCGCCCGGCCCGGTGCGCATGGCGCCGCCCGCGCGGCGCCGCTCCGCCGGCGTGACCCTCGGCCCGCTCCCGGTGGCGAACCTCGTCGTGCTCGAGGTCGGCCTCGCGATCGGGCTCGTGCTGCTCGCCATCGACATGTCGCTGAAGTGGATCGGCGTCGGCGTCCTCGGCTTCGCCCTCATCGTCGCGCTGCTGCGCTGGCGCGGCCGCTGGTTCACCCAGTGGGTCGGCCTGACGATGCGCTACTCGTTCCGCTCCCACGACCGCGTCGCGAACCCGCTGCCGCCGAGCACCGTCGAGGAGCTGGCCGCCGAAGAGACCACGGTCACCGGCCCGGACGACGCCCGCGTCAACCTGCTCCGCATCGCCGTGCCCGACCTCGTGGTGGCGCACGGCGTCGACCACGAACGCCAGCAGGTCGGGCTCGCCTGGAACGACGGCACGTGGACCGCGGTGCTGCTCGTCGAGCCGACGCCGGCGTTGATCAGCCAGGCCGGCGGCGGCGCGAGCTTGCCGCTTTCGGCGCTCGCGCCGTGCCTCGAAGACCGCGGTGTGGTCCTCGACTCGATCCAGATGATTTCCCACTGCTACCCGGGAAGCGCGGCGCTGCCGTCCGACTCCCCCGCGCTGAGCTCCTACATGGAGGTGCTCGGGCCGCTGCCCGCGGCGGCGCGGCGGACGACGTGGATCGCGATCCGGCTGGACCCGAGGCGCTGCCCGGCCGCGATCAGCGAGCGCGGCGGCGGTGTCGTCGGCGCCCACCGCGCGCTAATCGGCGCGCTTTCGCGGGTGCGCAACGCTCTGGAGTCCCAGGGCGTGCCGACGCGCCCGCTCGACCCGGACGAGCTGCTGCGGGCCGGGATCTCCGCGGCCGAGCTGACTTCGGTCGCGGGTTCGCCCAGCAAGGTGACGTTGCAGGAGCGCTGGTCCGGGGTGACCGCGGCCGGCATCGGCCACGCGAGCTACGCGATCACCGGCTGGCCGAAGGGCAAGATCACCGGCAGCCTCAACGCGCTGACGAGCGTCCGGGCGTTGTCCGCCACGGTCGCCATGTCGATTTCCCCGGCGTCCGACGAGGGCAAGATCGGCCTGCGTGGCGTGGTCCGGCTGAGCGCGCGGAACCCGCGTGAGCTCGACGCCGCCGACCAGCGGCTGCAGGGCCTGTCCGAGCGGCTGGGCGTCGACCTGACGCCGCTGCGCGGTCTGCAGGTCTCCGCCTTCGCCGCGACGTTGCCGATCGGAGGCACAGCATGAGGGAGCTTGCGACCGAATCATTCAACACTGCGTCTTCGGCGAATGCCGCGCCGAGCGTTAGCGAGGTGTGCGCATGAGTTCCCGCGTCCGTGACGCCGGGCAGAACGCCGGTGTGGCGCCGGAGTTCACCGTCGACCCCGCGATGCTCGACGCGATCAGCCCTTCGGGTGACCGCGGGGGCATCGTGCTGGGCTCGGGCCTGAAGGGCGAGCCGCTGACGATCTCGGCGCTGCGCTCGACGCCGACCCGCATCGTGCTGGTGGGTGGGCTGTACCTGGCCCGCCAGGTGGCGATGCGCGCGATGGCCGTCGGCGCGTGGGTCGTGGTCGCGACCGGGCGCCCGACCGAGTGGCAGGTGCTCTCCCGCGCGGCGGGCAGCCGCGACGGCCGGCCGTCGCCGCTGGTGCAGATCCGGCGGCTGTCGCCGGTCGAGCTGCCGCGGCCGTCGGAGGACGCGCCGCTGCTGGTGGTCACCGACGGCGGCCCGACCCCGCAGGACCTGTTCCCGCCCCGCTCGCCCTGGCAGACGACGGTGTACGTGCTGCCGTACCTGCACCCGCAGGCGGGCGTGACGGCGAACGCGGCGGACCTGGTGCTGATGCAGCGCCTCCCGGCCGGTCAGGCCGAGCTGGCGGGCCGCATCTGGAACCTGCCGCCGCAGATGATGCGCCAGCTCACGATGCTCAAGGACGACCAGGTGGTGGCCCTGGGCCGCAACCTGTGGCGCCCGCTGCGCCTGGTGACGACGGGCAAGGAGCAGCAGCTGCTGGGCCCGGTCCGCCGCGGCGACTGACGTTCTCCACGACGAAGGCGGGTGGTTCCCTCGGGGAGCCACCCGCCTTGTGCGTCAGAGCGAGGTGCGGACGTTGCGCGTCTGCTCGGCGCGGGCCGCGAGTTCGTCGTCCGGCGGGTAGTCCACGCCCAGCAGCGTCAGACCGTGGGCCGGGGCCACCGCGCTGTCGCGGATGCCGCTCTCCAGCACCTTCGCCGGCCAGCCGTCGCTCCGGCGGCCGTCGCCCACCAGCAGCAGGACGCCGACCAGGCTGCGGACCATCGAGTGGCAGAACGCGTCCGCCGAGACCCGGACCTCGAGCAGGTGCTCGTCGACCCGCGCCCACTCCAGGCGCTGCAGCTCACGGATCGTCGTGCCCGTGTCGCGCTGCTTGCAGTACGCGGCGAAGTCGTGCAGGCCCAGCAGCTCCGCGGCGGCCGCGTTCATCGCGTCCGTCGACAGTGGACGGTTCCAGGCCAGCGTGTCGTTGCGGCGCAACGGGTCGACGCCCCAGGGCGCGTCGGAAACCCGGTAGCGGTAGTGCCGGCGGATCGCCGAGAACCGCGCGTCGAAGCCCGGCGCGGCCACCCGGGCGCCCAGCACCCGGACGTCACCGGGCAGCAGGCGGTTCCAGCGACCGGTCATGCGCGTCAGGTCGGGAATGCCCTGAGCGGACACGGGAATCCGCCCGGAGGACTCCGAAAGCGGGACGACGTCGACGTGCACCACCTGGCCGGTCGCGTGCACGCCGGCGTCCGTGCGGCCCGCCACGACCACGGACTTGGGCACCGCGGCCCCCGGCGGCTGCCGGTGCAACGCCTCCTCCAGCAGGCCCTGGACCGTGCGGCGCGAGGGCTGCCGCGCCCAGCCCGAGAAGTCCGTGCCGTCGTAGGAGACGTCCAGGCGCAGACGAACGAGCCCGCCCTCCCCAGCGGGGGTGGCGGGCTCGTCCGGTGTCGGCTCTGCCGTCAGGACTCGTCGTCCTGCTGCGACGGCGGCAGCGAGAAGCCCGCGGCTTCGGCGGCCTCGGCGGAGGCGAACCACACCTCGGCCTTGGTCTGCTCGTAGTACGGGCTGTCCTCGGTGTGGTAGTACTTCGACTCGTCGTTGCCCTTGATCGGGAAGCCCTCGGGCTGCGTCCCGTCCTCGAGCGCGGCGTGGCTGCCCTCGCCGTAAGGAGCCTCCGAAGCGGCTTCCTCGGCAGCGGGGGTCGCCTCGACGGCGGCGGCCGGCTTCTCGTCCTTCGCGAACTTCGTCTTCCGAGCGCGCTCGGCTTCCGAAGTCACCGTCTTCTCGGCCACCAGCTCGATGACGGCCATGGGCGAGTTGTCGCCCTTGCGCGGCATCGTCTTGGTGATGCGGGTGTAGCCACCCGCGCGCTCCGCGAAGTGCGGGCCGATCTCGGCGAACAGCTTGTGCACGACGTCCTTGTCACGGACGACCCGCTGCACCTGACGACGGTTGTGCAGGTCGCCCCGCTTCGCCTTCGTGATCAGCTTCTCGGCCAGCGGACGGACCCGCTTCGCCTTCGCCTCGGTGGTCGTGATCTTGCCGTGCTCGAACAGCTGCGTGGCCAAGTTGGCCAGGATCAGCCGCTCGTGCGCGGCCGACCCGCCGAGCCGGGCTCCCTTGGTAGGGGTGGGCATTGGTTCTCCTAGTTCAGCTCACAGCGTCCAGGCCGACGGCCTTAGAGCTGCTCGGTCTCTGCGTAGTCCTGGCCATCGTCGTGGCCATCGTCCGAAATGCCGCCGGCGATCCCACCGACACCCTCCGACCAGCCCTCACCGTCGTAGCTGGCGGCGGCGGCGGTCGGGTCGAACCCGGGCGGGCTGTCCTTCAGCGCGAGGCCGAGACCGACGAGCTTCAGCTTGACCTCGTCGATCGACTTGGCGCCGAAGTTGCGGATGTCGAGCAGGTCCGCCTCGGAGCGCGAGACGAGCTCGCCCACCGTGTGGATGCCCTCGCGCTTGAGGCAGTTGTACGACCGGACGGTGAGGTCCAGGTCCTCGATCGGCATCGCGTAGGCGGCGATGGTGTCCGCCTCCTGCGGCGACGGGCCGATCTCGATGCCCTCGGCGTCGACGTTCAGCTCGCGGGCGAGACCGAACAGCTCCACCAGCGTCTTGCCGGCCGACGCGACCGCGTCGCGCGGCGTGATCGACGGCTTGGTCTCGACGTCCAGGATCAGCTTGTCGAAGTCGGTGCGCTGCTCGACACGGGTGGCCTCGACCTTGTAGGTCACCTTGAGCACCGGCGAGTAGATCGAGTCGACCGGGATCCGGCCGATCTCCGCGCCCGCCTGCTTGTTCTGCAGGGCCGGAACGTAACCGCGGCCGCGCTCGACGACGAGCTCGATCTCGAGCTTGCCCTTGCCGTTCAGCGACGCGATGTGCAGATCCGGGTTGTGCACGGTGACACCCGCCGGCGGCACGATGTCGGCCGCCGTGACCTCACCCGGGCCCTGCTTGCGCAGGTACATGGTGACCGGCTCGTCCTCTTCCGAGGACACCACGAGCTCCTTGAGGTTCAGGATGATGTCGGTGACGTCTTCCTTCACCCCGGGAACGGTGGTGAACTCGTGCAGCACGCCGTCGATGCGGATGCTCGTCACGGCCGCGCCCGGGATGGACGACAGCAGCGTGCGACGCAGCGAGTTGCCGAGCGTGTAGCCGAAGCCGGGCTCCAGCGGTTCGATGGTGAACCGGGAGCGGGTCTCGTTGACCGTCTCTTCGCCGAGAGCCGGCCGCTGGGAAATCAGCATTTCTTCCTGGTTCCTTTCCAGACGACGCCCGCCATATGACGTCGAAGGGATGGCGCGGCGGCGGCGCACCTGTTGCGCCGCCGCCCGTAATCCAGCGAGGCCGGACTACTACTTCGAGTAAAGCTCGACGATCAGCTGTTCCTGAACCGGAACGTCGATCTGCGCACGCTCCGGCAGCTGGTGGACCAGCACGCGGAGGTTGGCCTGGACGACCTGCAGCCACGCCGGGATCGGGCGCTCGCCGAAGGACTCCTTCGCCGCCACGAACGGCAGCATGCCCATCGACTTCGGCCGCACGTCGATGATGTCCCACTTGGTGACCTGGAACGACGGGACGTTGACCTTCTTGCCGTTGACCACGAAGTGGCCGTGGCTCACCAGCTGCCGCGCCTGACGGCGGGTGCGGGCGATGCCGGCGCGGTAGATCACGTTGTCCAGCCGCGACTCGAGGATCTGCAGCAGGTTCTCACCGGTCTTGCCCGGACGCCGGACGGCTTCCTTGTAGTACCGGACGAACTGACGCTCGAGAACGCCGTAGGTGTAGCGAGCCTTCTGCTTCTCCTGCGACTGCAGGAGGTACTCGGACTCCTTGATGCGCCCGCGGCCGTGCTGGCCCGGCGGGTAGGGGCGACGCTCGAAAGCCTGGTCGCCGCCGATGAGGTCAACCTTGAGGCGACGCGAGATACGCGTCGCGGGGCCGGTGTAACGAGCCATTTCTTCTTACTCCTCCCCGTTCCTCAGACCCGGCGCCGCTTGGGCGGGCGGCAGCCGTTGTGAGGCTGCGGGGTCACGTCCTGGATGGTGCCGACCTCGAGGCCGGCCGCCTGCAGCGAGCGGATCGCCGTCTCGCGGCCCGAACCGGGGCCCTTCACGAAGACGTCGACCTTCTTCATGCCGTGCTCGGCGGCCTTGCGGGCAGCGTTCTCGGCGGCCATCTGCGCGGCGAACGGGGTGGACTTGCGGGAGCCCTTGAAGCCCACGTGACCACTCGACGCCCACGCGATCACGGCACCGGTCGGGTCCGTGATCGAGACGATGGTGTTGTTGAAGGTGCTCTTGATGTGCGCGTGACCGTGCGCAACGTTCTTCTTTTCCTTGCGGCGGACCTTCTTGGCCCCGGCCGCAGTACGAGACTTCGGTGGCATGTTCTGAGGGTTCTCCTGTTAACGCGCGTTTTCTTGGTGAGCGGCGACCGCTTCGGCCTGGCCGCGCCGGATGATCGAACCGGCGTCGGTGTACAGGTTGCGGAGCGCCATCGGGCGGGCGTAGAGCGCCTTGGGCGAGACACAAGCCGAGCCGCGGCGCTGGACGCCGCCCATCTGCACGACCTTCTTGCCCTGGACGCTCACTTCTTGCCAGCCTTCTTCTTGCCGGCGACCGTCTTCTTCGGACCCTTGCGGGTACGGGCGTTGGTCTTCGTGCGCTGACCGCGGACGGGAAGTCCGCGACGCCAGCGAAGGCCCTCGTAGCACCCGATCTCGATCTTCCGACGGATGTCGGCGTTCACCTCACGGCGAAGGTCACCCTCGACCTTGAAGTTCTCTTCGATGTACGTACGCAGCTTCGCGAGGTCGTCATCGCTGAGGTCCTTCACGCGGGTGTCCGCGTTGAGCTCGGCAGCCTTGATGAGCTGCTTCGAGCGGGTACGGCCGATGCCGTAGATGTACGTAAGCGCGATCTCCAACCGCTTCTCGCGGGGGAGGTCTACGCCAGCGAGTCGTGCCATTGGCGCTGATGCTCCTTCATTGAATTCGTCTTCAGGTCTGCTCCCCGTCCGGTTCCGGGACCGACTCGCCTGTCGTGCCCTCGGCTCGCGCCTCGGGTGTCCCAGCCCCGGCCTGAAGTCCGGGGGTGAACCGGGCCGCTTGCGTGGCCCGGCAGGTGCGGGGAGGTTGTGTAGCCGTCAATCCACTCTGGTCGAGTGCTGTGATCAGCCCTGCCGCTGCTTGTGCCGCAGGTTCTCGCAGATCACCATGATCCGGCCGTGGCGGCGGATCACCTTGCACTTGTCGCAGATCTTCTTGACGCTCGGCTGGACCTTCACGTCTTCTGCTCTCCTGCTTCTGAGCTGCTCATCCGATCACTTGTAGCGGTAGACGATGCGGCCGCGCGTGAGCCGCCCCACCTGGTGATCAGCTGAGCACGAGTGCCTGTCTGGGTGGAACATCGGCACACCGGTGCCCGAGTCCCAAGATCGTGAGTTCACGAGCGCGCAGGATCCGGGCGCGATAAGTGCGCCGACTTGACAGTGTACGCATCCCGTGTCGCGACCCCCAAACCGGGGGTGACCGTGCTAGAGGAACGTGCAGGTGGACGTGATCCAGATCACCGCTTGTGGGTGAACGTGCAGGTCAGGCGTCTTCCGGGGCCGTGAGCACCCAGGGACCGTCTTCGGTGATCGCGACGGTGTGCTCCCAGTGCGCCGCGCGGGAGCCGTCGGCCGTGACGACCGTCCAGCCGTCGTCCAGCTCGCGGGTCTCGCCGCCACCGCCGGTGAGCATCGGCTCGATCGCCAGCGCCATGCCGGGCTTCAGCCGCGGGCCCTTGCCCGGCTTGCCGATGTTCGGCAGGAACGGGTCCATGTGCATCTGGCGGCCGATGCCGTGGCCGCCGTACTCGACGATCATCCCGTACTCGACGCCGTCGTCGCGGCCCGCGCGTTCGGCGGCCGACTGGACGGCGTGGGAGATGTCGGTGAGCCGGCCGCCGGCGCTGACCGCCTCGATGCCGGCCCACATCGCCGCCTCGGTCGCCGCGGACAGCGCCAGGTCGGCGTCGGAGACCGCGCCGATGGCCAGCGTGACGGCGGAGTCGCCGTGCCAGCCCTCGAGGATGGCGCCGCAGTCGACGGAGATGATGTCGCCGTCGGCCAGCACCTGCGTCTTCGCCGGGATGCCGTGGACGATCTGCTCGTTCACCGACGCGCAGATCGACGCCGGGAAGCCGTGGTAGCCCAGGAACGAAGGCACCGCGCCGGCGTCCCGGATCGTCTGCTCGGCCAGCTCGTCGAGCTCGGCGGTGCTGACGCCCGGTTTCGCGACGGCCCGGACGGCCGCCAGGGTGCGGGCCACGACGAGGCCCGCGGCACGCATCGCCTCGAGCTCGCCGGGGGTCTTGACCTCGATCATGCGCCCGCGCCGGAGCACTTGCAGAACACGCAACCCTCCGAGATTCACGTGCGGTCGCGCAGCGCTTCCAGCACCCGGCCGGAGATCTCCTCGACGCTGCCGACGCCGTCGACGGTCACGAGGATGTCGGCGTAGTACTCCAGCAGCGGCGCGGTGTCCGACACGTAGATCTGCTGACGCCGGCGGATGACCTCTTCGGTGTCGTCCGCGCGGCCGCGCGACATGAGCCGGCCGACGACGACGTCCTCGGGCACCTGCAGCTGGATCACGGCGTCGAGCGAGACGTCGGTGTCGCTCAGGATCTCGCCGAGGACCTCGGCCTGCTTGGTGTTGCGGGGGAAGCCGTCGAGCAGGAAGCCGGCCTTCGCGTCCGGCTCGGCGAGCCGCTCGCGGACCATCTCGTTGGTCACCGAGTCGGGCACGAGCTCGCCCGAGTCCAGGTAGCGCTTGGCCTCCTGGCCGAGCGGGGTCTCCTGGCCGACGTGCGCGCGGAACAGGTCACCCGTCGAGATGTGCGGGATGCGCAGCTGCTCGGACAGGGCCACCGCCTGCGTGCCTTTGCCCGCACCTGGGGGGCCGACGAGAACCAGGCGTGTCACTTCAAGAACCCTTCGTAGTTTCGCTGCATCAGCTGGCTTTCGATCTGCTTCACGGTGTCGAGCCCGACGCCGACCATGATCAGCACGGACGTGCCACCGAACGGGAAGTTCTGGTTGTTCCCGCTACCGGTGAGCGACAGGAAGAAGTTCGGAAGAATTGCCACGATGCCCAGGTACAGCGAACCCGGCAGGGTGATGCGGCCGAGAACGAAGCTGAGGTACTCCGCGGTGGGGCGGCCCGGCCGGATGCCCGGGATGAACCCGCCGAACTTCTTCATCTCTTCCGCACGCTCGTCCACGTTGAACGTGATCGTGATGTAGAAGTACGTGAAGAAGATGATCAAGGCGAAGTACAGCAGGATGTGGACCCAGTTGCCCTGGTTGACCACGTAGTTCTGGATGAAGGACTTCCACCAGGAGTTGCTGTTCTGGTCCCCGATCAGCCTGCTGATCAGGTCCGGCAGGTACAGCAGCGAAGAGGCGAAGATGACCGGGATGACACCGGCCTGGTTCACCTTGATCGGCAGGTACGTCGACGTGCCGCCGTACATCCGGCGGCCGATCATGCGCTTGGCGTACTGCACCGGGATCCGGCGCTGGCCCTGCTCGACGAAGATGACGCTCGCGATGATCACGAGGCCGAACACGCAGATCATCGTCAGCGCGAGCCCGCCGCCGTTGGACAGGATGTTGCCGCCCTCGGCCGGGATGCGCGCCGCGATGTTCAGGAAGATCAGGACGGACATGCCGTTGCCGACGCCGCGCTCGGTGATCAGCTCGCCCAGCCACATCATGACGGCGGTGCCCGCGGTCATCGTGACGACGATGAGGGACAGCGCGTAGATGCTGTTGTCCGGGATGATCGACTGGTCGCAGTCGGGGAAGAGCTGCTTGCGGTCCGCCAGCGCGACCACGCCGGTGGCCTGCAGGATCGCCAGTGCGATCGTCAGGTACCGGGTGTACTGGGTCAGCTTGCCCTGACCGGACTGCCCTTCCTTCTTCAGCTCCTCGAACCGCGGGATGACCACGGTGAGCAGCTGGATGATGATGCTCGCCGTGATGTACGGCATGATGCCGGTCGAGAAGAGCGACAGCTGCAGCAGCGCACCGCCGCTGAACAGGTTCAGCAGCTGGTAGACGCCTTCCTGCTGACCCTGGGAGCTACAGGCCTGAACGGCTCCGTACGAGATCCCGGGTGCCGGAATCGTGGCACCGATTCGGTATACCGCGACGATGGCTAGCGTGAACAGGATCTTCTTGCGTAGATCCGGCGTCGCGAGAGCCGAGCGGAAGGCGCTGAACACGCGGGGGACCTCCTCGGCGTCGTCGGCCGTCCTCAACCGACGATCGGCTTGGCCGGCACGGTGGCCGGCGGGAACACACAGCACTACTGGCAGGCAAGCCAGGAACGCTTCGGGGCACACTCGTCCCGAAGCGTGTCGCCGACTCTAACAGCTTCACAGGGCGTGTCCGCAGTCCGTGTGCGTTTTCCGTACCAAGGTTGCTCCGGCGGGTTGATCCACTCCGCGGTCTTGGCCGTAATCCTTGACACATCAGCCTGGTGCGGGGGCGAATCCGGGTCACGCGTTCGACGTCGCGAGGACGCCGGCGAGGCCGACGAGGACGACCCCGGTGCCGCGGTCCACGCGGCGCCGGGCCCGCCGGGTGAGCTTGATCGTCTTCACCGCGGCGCCGGCGCCGACGTAGACCGAGCCGGCCAGGAACTCGGCGAGCAGGTACACCGCCCCCAGCAGCGCGATCTGTCCCGGAAAAGACCCGTGACCTGCGTCGATGAACTGCGGGACGAACGCGGTGAAGATCAGGATGGCCTTCGGGTTGGTGATCGCGACGCCGAATTCCTTGCGCGCGACGCGCCACGCGGACGCCGGTTCGGCGGGTGGCTCGGCGGCTTCGGCGGCGTCGTCCTTGTGCCGCGTCGTCGACCACAGGATGCGCAGACCGAGGTAGAACAGGTAGGCGGCGCCGGCCCACTTGATGATCGTCAGCGCGGTCTCGGAGGCGGCGAGCAGCTGCCCCAGCCCGGCCGCGACGGCCGTGATCAACAGCGTGAACGCGGCCAGCCGGCCACCCAGCCCGGCGAGGCCGCGGCGAACACCGTGCGTCATCCCGTGGTGGAGGCCGAGGAGGTTGTTCGCCCCTGGCGTAAGCGCGATGAGCACGGACGCCCCGAAGAAGACCAGCACGGTCACCACCTCCGGCCCCACCGTAACGGCCGCCGCCGGCGCGTCACTCGGGTTTTTCGGGCTCTTCCGGCGGCAGCACGGTGATGGCGACGCCGGTGGGCGGCGTCGGGGTGTCGCGGTAGGCGAGTTCGGGATCGGCCCACTCGGCGCTTCGCCACCGGGGCAGGTAGGCCACGACGGCCGCGGCGACGGCCGCCAAGACGGCCAGGACCAGCAGCCACATGCCGAGGCCGACGCCGACCTCGGTGTCCGCGTCGGGTTCGGCGATGGCGTCGAACTCGAGCCCGATCATCCCGACGGTGGCGACGACCCCGGTGGCGAAGACGGCCCCGGCGCCGACGAGCCACCGGCTGAGGGCACGGTCGGGCCGCGAGAAGGCGGTGAGGGCGGCCACGGCCAGCAGGAGGACGGCGACGACGAGCGGAATCCCGACGGGCGCGGCCGGGCGGTCGTCGATTTCCTGCCCGGGGAAGTCGAACTGGATGCCCCAGGCGGTCTGGGAGACGGTCAGCCGGGCGTCGAGGAAGCGCTGCCGGACGCCGATCTGCTGCTGCAGGCGGAACAGCGGCAGGAACAGGCCGCCGACGGTGAGCAGCGCCGCGAGGGAGGCGAGGAGCGCGGGCAGCCGGGTCGCCGGTGGGCGGGGCTCCGGGAGTGGTTCGGGCACGGGTTCGGGCTGGGCCGGGGCACCGGGCAGCTGGGCGACCGGGAAGGGCAGCGGCTGCGGGTTGGGGAACTCCGGCGGCTGGGGGAAGGCGTCGGCGGGTGGCCGGGCGTCCGCGAAGGGCAGCGGCTGGGCGTTGGGGAACGATGGCGGCCGGGCGGCCGGGAAGGCGTCGGCCGGCGTCCCGGCACCGGGCTCGAGCCCATCGGGGCGAGGCGCCTCGACCGGGAAGCTCAACGGCTGCGCATCGGCGGGCGCGGTGGACGCCTCGGCCGGGAAACTCAGCGGCTGCGCATCGGCAGGCGCGGCGGTCGGGAAGCCGAACGGCGTCCCGGCGCCGGGCTCGACCCCCTCCGGGCGAGGCGCCTCGACCGGGAAACTCAGCGGCGACGGCGCGGCATCATCCCGCGGTTCCGGCTCGAGCGGCTCCTGCGACGGTCTGTCCACCTGTCGATCCTCCGGCCGGGCACGCGCCGCCGCAAGGAATCTGTCCGGTCAGTCGTCTTCGGGCGGGAGGACCGTGATCGCCACTCCCGACGGCGGGGTCGTCGTGTCCGCGTACGCGACCGTCGGGTCCGCCCACTCCGGGCGGCTCGCCGCTGCCGCGCGGTGGGTCAGCGCCGCCGCCCCCGCGGCCACCAGCACCGCGGCGAACAGCAACCACAGGCCGGCCAGGACGGTGGTCACCGTCAGGGGTGCGCCGTCTTCGAAGAGGTTGCCGGCGCCCTGCACCGCGATCGTGCAGACCGCGCCGGCCAGGAAGGCCGCGGCCACCAGCGTCGTCCGGCGGGCGGCGGCGAGCGGCCGGCCGGTCGCCGCCTGGCGGACCGTCAGGACCAGCGCGGCCAGGAGCAGCACGCTCGCCAGCACCAGCGGGAGCCCGAGCGGCGGGCCCGGCGACGTCTGCTCCGGCTGGCCCGGGAACGCGTAGTCGATCCGCCAGGCGCGCAGGACGTTGTGCATGCTCTCCCCCGAGCCCGCGCCCATCGCCTGTTCGATGCGGAAGAACGGCAGGAACGTCCCGGCGATCGTCAACGCGAGGGCGAGCCCGGCGAGCGCCGCGGCGAACCGGGCCGGCTGCGTGAAGCGGTCCATCCCGTCGATCTTTCACGCTGACCCGGAGCCGCCACAAGCGGCCGGTCGGCTCAGTCGCGTCCGGGCCGGGGCTCGCGGTGGACCAGCACCGCGGCCAAGACGGCCAACGCCACCGCGACCACGAGTGCCCACAGCCCGTACGCCATGGTCGCCGGGCCCTCGCCGGTGCCGGCCGCGATGAAACCGATCGTGGCGACCGTGGCCACGAGGAACACCGCGGCCGCGAGCGTTGCCTGCTTCGCCGCCGCGCGGTGGCGGAGCTCCAGGACGAACGCCGCCAGGAGGATCGCCCCCGCCGCGAGCAACGCGATCCCGAACGGCGTCGACGGGGCCGCCGCCCCGGCTTCGTCGTCGAGCACGGTCACGCTGGCCCAGGCGCCGTGCACCGTCCACGCCGGACCGGGCTGGTCGGTGGTGAACAGCGGCAGGAAGTGGACCGCCACCGTCAGGAAGAACGCCAGGCCGATGAGGGCCAGGACGCGGAACGCCGGGTTGATCGGCGCCGACTGCGGTTCGGGGAGCACCCGGCCATCCTCCCGGCCGACCGGGGCGCCACGCAAAAGACGAAGGCCCGCCTGGCGGACCAGGCGGGCCTTCGCTCTGTCGAACTGCTCAGTTGGTGGTGGCGGAGCCACCGGCCGCTTCGAGCTTCTCCTTGGCGGAGCCGGAGAACGCGTCGGCGGTGACGTTCAGCTTGACGCCGTTCACGTCGCCGTTGCCGAGCACCTTGACGAGCTTGCCCTTGCGGACGAGCCCGCCCTTGACCAGCTCGTCGGCGCCGATGGCGCCGCCGTCCGGGAAGACGCGGGCGATGTCGCCCACGTTCACCGGCTGGTACTCGGTGCGGAAGCGGTTCTTGAAGCCGCGAAGCTTCGGCAGCCGCATGTGGATGGGCATCTGCCCACCCTCGAAGCCGGCGGGCACGTTCTTGCGGGCCTTGGTGCCCTTCGTGCCGCGACCGGCCGTCTTGCCCTTCGAACCCTCACCACGGCCGACGCGGATCTTGTCGGTCTTGGCGCCCGGAGCCGGGCGCAGGTGGTGGATCTTGATGGCCGTCATGCCTGGACCTCCTCGACCTCCACCAGGTGGCGGACGGTGTGGATCAGGCCGCGCACCTGGGGGGTGTCTTCACGCACGACGCTCTGGCGGATCTTGCGCAGCCCGAGGGTGCGCAGCGACTCGCGGTGCGCGTGCTTCGTGCCGATCTTGCTCTTGACCTGGGTGACCTTGACCTGAGCCATGTCAGACCCCCTGGCCCGCACGCTGGCGCAGCATCCGGGCCGGCGCGACGTCCTCGAGCGGGAGACCGCGGCGGGCCGCGACCTCTTCGGGACGCTGCAGGCCCTTCAGGGCCGCCACGGTCGCGTGCACGATGTTGATCGCGTTGTCGGAGCCGAGCGACTTCGACAGCACGTCGTGGACACCCGCGCACTCCAGCACGGCACGCACCGGGCCACCGGCGATGACGCCGGTACCGGCGGAGGCCGGACGGAGCAGCACGACACCGGCGGCTTCCTCGCCCCGGATCGGGTGCGGGATGGTGCCGGCGACGCGCGGAACGCGGAAGAAGTTCTTCTTCGCCTCTTCGACGCCCTTGGCGATGGCCGCGGGAACTTCCTTGGCCTTGCCGTAGCCGACGCCGACCTGACCGTCGCCGTCGCCGACGACCACCAGGGCGGTGAAGCTGAAGCGACGACCACCCTTGACGACCTTGGCGACGCGGTTGATCGTCACGACCTTCTCGAGGTGCGGGGTCTTGTCCTGGGCCGCCCCGCCACGGCCGCTGTCGCGCCGGTCACGGCGGTCGCGACGGTCACCGCGGTCGTTGCCGCCCTGACCGCCCGGCCCGCCCTGGCCGCCGCCGAATTGCCGCGTACGTCCCGGCATCAGGCTTTCCTTCCATTAACGAGCATCTGCATCAGAACTCCAACCCCGCCTCGCGGGCGGCGTCGGCGAGCGCGGCGATGCGGCCGTGGTAGGCGTTGCCACCACGGTCGAACACCACGGCCGAGATCCCGGCTTCCTTGGCACGCGCGGCGACGAGCTCCCCGACCTTCGCGGCCTTGGCCTTCTTGTCGCCGTCGAACGTCCGGAGGTCCGCCTCGAGGGTGGACGCCGAAGCCAGCGTGTGGCCGGCCAGGTCGTCGATCACCTGCACGGCGATGTGCCGCGAGGACCGCTTGACGACCAGGCGCGGGCGCTGCTCGGTGCCCGAAACCTTCTTGCGGAGCCGGAAGTGCCGACGGGCCTTCGCGACGCGGCGGCGGGTCGAGATGTCCTTGCCCACCGGCTTGCGCTTCGTAGTCGTGTCGCTCATGATCACTTACCCGTCTTTCCGACCTTGCGGCGGATCTTCTCACCCTCGTACCGCAGGCCCTTGCCCTTGTACGGGTCCGGGCGCCGCAGCTTGCGGATGACGGCCGAGATCTGGCCGACCTTCTGCTTGTCGATGCCCGAAACCGAGAACCGGGTCGGGGTCTCCACCTTGAAGGTGATGCCCTCCGGGGCCTCGATCTTGACCGGGTGCGAGTAGCCGAGGGCGAACTCGAGGTCCGAGCCCTTCGCCTGCACGCGGTAACCCACGCCGTGGATTTCCATCTTCTTCTCGTAGCCGGCGGTGACGCCGACGACGAGGTTGTTCACCAGCGTGCGGGTGAGCCCGTGGAGCGCCTTCGAGGTGCGCTCGTCGTCCGGACGCTTCACCAGCAGCGTGCCGTCTTCGTCGCGCTCGACGGTGATCGGCTCGGCGATGGTGTGCTCAAGGGTGCCCTTGGGCCCCTTGACCTTGATCTGCTGACCGTCGATGGTCACCTCGACCCCGGAAGGGACGGCGACCGGCAGCTTTCCGATGCGAGACATGCCTGTACCCCTTCCCTTACCAGACGTAGGCGAGGACTTCGCCGCCCACGCTGTTTCGCTTGGCCTGACGGTCCGTCTGCAGGCCACCGGACGTCGAGATGATCGCGATGCCCAGGCCGCCGAGCACGGACGGCAGTTCGGTCGATTTTGCGTAGACCCGCAGACCGGGCTTGGAGACGCGCCGGAGGCCGGCGATGCTCCGCTCACGGTTGGGGCCGTACTTGAGCTCGACGACGAGGTTCTTGTGCTTCTCGCCCGGCTCGTCGTGGTAACCCGCGATGTAGCCCTCGCGCTTGAGGATCTCGGCGATGTTCGCCTTGAGCTTCGAGTGCGGGAGCTTGACCTCGTCGTGGTACGCCGAGTTCGCGTTGCGCAGACGCGTCAAGAAGTCTGCGATGGGGTCGGTCATCGTCATGGTGACCTGTCAACCTTTCTCGCCCTGGTTCCCCGCCGCCCGGTACACGGGCGGCAGGGCCTGTGGCGAAGTGGGAGTTAAAAAGAAGCTCTTACCAGCTGGACTTGCGGACGCCGGGCAGCTCGCCCGCGTGCGCCATCTCGCGAAGGCAGATCCGGCAGAGCCCGAACTTGCGGAACACGGCGTGCGGACGGCCGCACCGCTGGCAGCGGGTGTAGGCGCGCACGGCGAACTTCGGCTTCTTCGCGGCCTTGTGGACCAGTGCTTTCTTGGCCATCGGCTCAGTTCTCCTTGAACGGGAAGCCGAGCTTGCGCAGCAGCGCCCGGCCCTCGTCGTCGTTCGTAGCGGTCGTGACGACGGTGACGTCCATGCCGCGGGGGCGGTCGATGGCGTCGGGGTCGATCTCGTGGAACATCGACTGCTCGTTGAGACCGAACGTGTAGTTGCCGTGGCCGTCGAACTGCTTCGGCGAAAGCCCGCGGAAGTCGCGGATACGCGGCAGCGCGATGGTCAGCAGCCGGTCGAGGAACTCCCACATCCGGTCGCCGCGCAGCGTGACGCGCGCGCCGATCGGCTGACCCTCGCGCAGCTTGAACTGCGCGATGGACTTGCGGGCCTTGCGGACCTCGGGCTTCTGACCGGTGATCAGGGACAGGTCCTTGACCGCGCCCTCGATCAGCTTGCTGTCACGGGCGGCGTCACCGACACCCATGTTGACGACGACCTTCACCACGCCCGGGATCTGGTGGACGTTGGCGAAGGAGAACTCCGCCTGCAGCTGGCCCTTGATCTCTTCGCGGTAGCGCACCTTGAGGCGCGGCGCGACCTTCTCTGCGGTGGTCATCAGATGTCCTTACCGTTCCGGCGCGAGATCCGGACCTTCTTGCCGTCCTCGCCGATGCGGTAACCCACCCGGGACGGCTTGCCGTCCGAGTCGACGACCATCACGTTCGAGACGTGGATGGGCGCCTCCTGCGTGACGATGCCACCGGACTGCGCGCCGCGCTGGGTCTGGGTGATCCGCGTGTGCTTCTTGATCCGGTTCACGCCCTCGACCAGCACGCGGTCGCGCTCGGGGTAAGCCTGGATGACCTTGCCCTTGGCGCCCTTGTCCTTGCCGGCGATGACGACGACCGTGTCGCCCTTCTTCACCTTCATCACAGCACCTCCGGCGCGAGCGAAATGATCTTCATGAACTTTCGGTCGCGCAGCTCGCGGCCCACCGGGCCGAAGATGCGGGTGCCCCGGGGCTCGTTGTCGTTCTTGATGAGCACGGCGGCGTTCTCGTCGAACCGGATGTAGGAACCGTCCGGACGACGACGCTCCTTGACCGTGCGGACGATGACGGCCTTGACGACGTCGCCCTTCTTCACCCCGGCAGCCGGGATGGCGTCCTTCACGGTGGCGACGATGATGTCGCCGATGCCGGCGTAGCGCCGCCCGGAACCACCGAGAACCCGGATGCAGAGGATTTCCTTCGCACCCGTGTTGTCGGCTACCCGAAGCCGCGACTCCTGCTGGATCACGTCAACTCCTGTATGTCGCGCCGGTTCTCGCCCGCTGGTGAGGATTCACCGTGGCGAGCCTTGCGGAACTAAGGACTCTTGAAGAGCCCTGCTTACTTGGCCTTCTCCACGATCTGGACCAGGCGCCACCGCTTCGATGCCGAAAGCGGGCGAGTCTCCATCAAGGTGACCCGGTCGCCCACGCCCGCCTCGTTGTTCTCGTCGTGCACCTTGACCTTGGTGGTGCTGCGGACGACCTTCGAGTAACGCGGGTGCTTCTTGCGGTCCTCGAGCTCGACCACGATCGTCTTGTCCATCTTGTCCGAGACGACCAGACCTTCACGAACCTTGCGGTAGTTCCGGGCCTTCGTCTCAGTGGTGGGCTCGCTCATGCGGCACCTTCACTCTCGGCGTCGGGAGCCACGGAAAGCCCGAGCTCGCGCTCACGCATGACCGTGTAGATCCGCGCGATGTCCGTGCGGACGGTGCGCAGCCGACGGTTGTTGTCCAGCTGCCCGGTCGCCATCTGGAAGCGGAGGTTGAACAGCTCCTCCTTGTACTCCTTCAGACGCAGAACGAGCTCTTCCGCGGTGAGCTCACGCAGCTCCGATGCCTGAACGGCTCCGCTCGCCATCAGAACTCACCACCTTCACGGGTCACGATGCGGCACTTCATGGGAAGCTTGTGGATCGCGCGGCGGAGCGCCTCGCGGGCGGTCTCCTCGTTCGGGAACGAGATCTCGAACATCACGCGGCCCGGCTTCACGTTGGCGATCCACCACTCGGGCGAACCCTTACCGGAACCCATGCGGGTTTCGGCCGGCTTCTTGGTCAGCGGGCGGTCCGGGTAGATGGTCGTCCACACCTTGCCGCCACGCTTGATGTGACGGGTCATGGCGATACGAGCGGACTCGATCTGCCGGTTCGTCACGTAGCTGTGCTCAAGCGCCTGGATGCCGTACTCGCCGAAGCTGACCTTCGTGCCACCCTTGGCGGCGCCGTGGCGCTTCGGGGAGTGCTGCTTCCGGTGCTTGACCCTGCGCGGGATGAGCACGTCTCAGCCCTCCGTCTTTTCTGCGGTCTCGGTGGCCGGAGCCGCCGGGGCCTCGGTCGTGGCGGCGGCGGCCGCGCGACCGGCTTCGGTCGAGGTGGCCGTCGTGCCCGAGGCGCCGGAACGACGCGGGCGGGACGGCCGGTCGCTGCGCTCGCGACGCGGCGCGCGCTCGGCGGCGTCACGGGCCTCGCGGGCCTTCAGGCCACCGACGAGCTCACCCTTGTAGATCCACACCTTGACGCCGATGCGCCCGAACGTCGTCTTGGCCTCGAAGAAGCCGTAGTCGATGTCGGCACGCAGCGTGTGCAGCGGGACCCGGCCGTCGCGGTAGTGCTCGGAGCGGGACATCTCGGCGCCGCCGAGACGACCGCCGCACTGCACGCGGATGCCCTTGACCTGCGGCGAGCGCATGGAGGTCTGGATCGCCTTCCGCATCGCGCGGCGGAACGCCACGCGGTTGGAGAGCTGCTCCGCGACCGCCTGGGCGACCAGCTGGGCGTCGGCCTCGGGGTTCTTGACCTCGAGGATGTTCAGCTGGACCTGCTTCTTGGTCAGCTTCTCCAGCGCGCCGCGGATCCGGTCGGCCTCCGCGCCGCGGCGGCCGATGACGATGCCCGGCCGGGCGGTGTGGATGTCGACGCGGACGCGGTCACGCGTGCGCTCGATCTCGACCTTGGAGATGCCGGCCCGCTCCATGCCCGTGGAGAGCAGCTTGCGGATCTTGACGTCCTCGGCCACGTACTCGGCGTACTGCTTGTCGGCGTACCAGCGCGACTTCCAGTCCGTGGTGATACCCAGGCGGAAACCGTGCGGGTTGATCTTCTGGCCCACTACCGGCCACCTGCCTTCTTCTTGCTCTGAGCCTTCTGCGCGACGGCCGGACGCGACTCCACCTCGACGGTGATGTGGCTGGTCCGCTTGCGGATCCGGTACGCGCGCCCCTGGGCACGCGGGCGGATGCGCTTGAGGGTCGGGCCCTCGTCGGCGTACGCGTTCTTGACCCAGAGGGTGTCCGGGTCCAGCTGAAGGTTGTTCTCGGCGTTGGCCACGGCGCTGGCGAGCACCTTCGCGACCGGCTCGCTGGCCGCCTGGGGGGCGAACCGGAGCACGGCCAAGGCGTCGGCGGCGCTACGTCCCTTGATGAGCTCGATCACCCGGCGCACCTTGGTCGGCGAGTCCCGGACGAAGCGAGCCCGCGCGTAAGCCGTAGGCAGGGCCTCGACCGTCGCGTCGTTCTGGGCGTTCATCGCTACTTCCCTTGTCTTGTTTCGTGCCCGCTCAGCGGCGGCGCGACTTGCGGTCGTCCTTGATGTGGCCCTTGAAGGTCCGCGTCGGGGCGAACTCGCCCAGCTTGTGACCCACCATGGCCTCGGTGACGAACACCGGGACGTGCTTGCGGCCGTCGTGCACGGCGATCGTGTGACCCAGGAAGTCCGGGATGATCGTCGAGCGACGCGACCAGGTCTTGATGACCGTCTTCTTGCCCGATTCGTTCAGCGCGTCCACCTTCTTGAGCAGGTGGTCGTCCACGAACGGGCCCTTCTTAAGGCTGCGTGGCATGTGCTTCTACCTCCCTGCTCAGCGCTTCTTGCCGGTACGCCGGCGGCGGACGATGAGGGCGTCGCTCGGCTTGCGCCGACGCGTCCGGCCCTCGGGCTTACCGTTCGGGTTGACCGGGTGGCGACCACCGGAGGTCTTGCCCTCACCACCACCGTGCGGGTGGTCGACCGGGTTCATGACGACACCACGGACCGTGGGGCGCTTGCCGCGCCAGCGGTTGCGGCCGGCCTTGCCCCAGTTGATGTTGGCGTGCTCGGAGTTGCCGACCTCGCCGACCGTGGCGCGGTTGCGCACGTCCACGTTGCGGATCTCGCCCGAGGGGAGACGCAGCTGGGCGTACGGCCCGTCCTTGGCGACGAGCTGCACCTTCGCGCCCGCGGACCGCGCCATCTTCGCGCCGCCGCCGGGGCGGAGCTCGATCGCGTGGATCACGGTGCCGACCGGGATGTTGCGCAGCGGCAGGTTGTTGCCCGGCTTGATGTCGGCCCGGGGGCCGTTCTCGACGGTGTCGCCCTGCTTCAGCTTCTCCGGCGCGATGATGTAGCGCTTCTCGCCGTCGGCGTAGTGCAGCAGCGCGATGCGCGCGGACCGGTTGGGGTCGTACTCGATGTGCGCGACCTTGGCCGGGATGCCGTCCTTGTCGTTGCGACGGAAGTCGATGACGCGGTAAGCACGCTTGTGGCCGCCACCCTTGTGCCGGGTGGTGATCTTGCCGGACGAGTTGCGACCGCCCGAACCGCTCAGCGGACGAAGCAGCGACTTCTCCGGGGTGGAGCGGGTGATCTCGGCGAAGTCCGAGACGCTCGAACCGCGACGACCCGGGGTCGTCGGCTTGTACTTGCGGATGCCCATTGTCAGCTCAGTCCTTTACGCGGTGGGTCCGCCGAAGATCTCGATCGCCTTGCTCTCGGGCGAAAGAGTCACGATGGCGCGCTTGGTGTCCTTGCGCTTGCCGAAGCCGGCGCGAGTCCGCTTCCGCTTGCCCTGGCGGTTGGCCGTGTTGACGCTGACCACCTTGACGCCGAACACCTTCTCGACCGCGATCTTGATCTGGGTCTTGTTGGCGTCCGGGCGGACGATGAACGTGTACTTGTGGTCCTCGAGCAGCCCGTAGGACTTCTCGGAGATGACCGGCGCGAGCAGGATGTCGCGGGGGTCCGGAATGGCGACCGAACTCACTTCTCGTCACTCCCTTCCGTGACCTCGCCCGACCGCGCGGAAGCCTTGACGGCCTTGCCACGGGCGGGGCCGGCGACGAACGCGTCGTACGCGGCCTTGGTGAACACGACGTCGTCGTTGACCAGCACGTCGTAGGTGTTGAGCTGGTCGGCCCAGAGGATGTGCACCTCGGGCAGGTTCCGCAGGGAGACCCAGCTGAGCTCGTCGGCCCGGTCCAGCACCACGAGCACGCGCTTCGCCTGCGTCACCGCGGCGAGGACGGTCTTGGCGGCCTTGGTCGACGGCTTCTCGCCGGTCACCAGCTCGGTGACGACGTGGAGCTGGCCGGCGCGCGCCCGGTCGGAGAGGGCGCCACGCAGGGCGGCGGCCTTCATCTTCTTCGGGGTGCGCTGGGAGTAGTCACGCGGCGTGGGGCCGTGCACGACGCCACCGCCGGCGAACTGCGGCGCGCGGGTCGAACCCTGGCGGGCACGGCCGGTGCCCTTCTGCCGGTACGGCTTCTTGCCGCCACCGGAGACCTCACCACGGGTCTTCGTGTCGTGCGTGCCCTGGCGCGCGGCGGCCAGCTGGGCCACCACCACCTGGTGCATCAGCGCGACATTGGCCTGCACGTCGAAGATCTCCTCGGGGAGGTCCACGGTGCCGTCGGCTTTACCGGCCGGGGTCTTCAGCTCGACGCTTGTCATTCGGAGTTACCACCCTTCGCGGCGCTGCGCACGAACAGCAAGCCGCCCTTGGGACCGGGCACGGCGCCCTTGATCAGCAGCAGGCCGTCTTCGGCACGCACGGCGTGCACGGTCAGGTTCTGCGTGGTGACCCGGTCGTTGCCCATCCGGCCCGCCATGCGCAGGCCCTTGAAGACGCGGCCGGGGGTGGCGCAGCCACCGATCGAACCCGGCTTGCGGTGCACGGCCTGGGCACCGTGGCTCGCGCCCTGGCCCTTGAAGCCGTGGCGCTTCATGACACCGGCGTAGCCCTTGCCCTTGCTGGTACCGGTCACGTCGACCTCGACGCCGGCGGCGAACACCTCGGCGGTGATCTCCTGGCCGACCTCGTAGGTCTCGGCGTCGGTGGTACGCAGCTCCGCGAGGAAGCGCCGCGGGGTCACGCCCGCCTTGTCGTAGTGGCCGGTGCGCGGCTTGTTCACCTTGCGCGGGTCGACCGCGCCGAACGCCAGCTGCACGGCCTTGTAGCCGTCCTTCTCCTGGGTCCGAACCTGGGTGACCACGTTCGGGCCGGCCTTCACGACGGTGACCGGGACAACCCGGTTCTGCTCGTCGAAGACCTGGGTCATGCCGAGCTTGGTGCCCAGGATGCCCTTCATCTGCCTGTCAGACATGAGTCTCTTATCTCCGCCGCTCGCCCAACGCTTACTGGATGTTGACGTCGACGCTCGCCGGCAGGTCGATGCGCATGAGCGCGTCGACCGTCTTCGGCGTCGGGTCGAGGATGTCGATCAGACGCTTGTGCGTGCGCATCTCGAAGTGCTCGCGCGAGTCCTTGTACTTGTGCGGCGAGCGGATGACGCAGTAAACGTTCTTCTCGGTGGGCAGCGGCACCGGCCCGACAACCCGGGCGCCGGTGCGCGTGACCGTCTCCACGATCTTGCGCGCCGAGGTGTCGATCGCCTCGTGGTCGTAGGCCTTGAGCCGGATGCGGATCTTCTGTCCCGCCATGGTGGCTGCTCGTTCCTTGTCGTCTCGTGCCGCTACTTCACGAACCCGCCCCGGGTGTTGCCACCCTGGCCTGGTTTCCGCAGTTCAACGGCCCTGTCCCCGGTCCACGCGGTCGGGCGTGTCGCGCCCGACGCACAGACGGATCCCGCGGGATCGTCGTCTTGCCTGGTCTTCCTCAACGTGAGGAGGCGATGAGCCGGCGGCGTCTCTCGCGAGATCTGCCGTCTCACTGCCTTTGCCCGCTCGCCTACCCGAAGGAAGAGCTCCGCGGACCGTGGCCACTCGCGCCAGGGCGGCCGGACCCCGTCGTCAAAAACCCGAAAGGGATCGGCCGCCCCAGGACGAGCAACCTGAATAGTGTCGCACACGTGATTTGACGCCCCTGACCCGGGGGTGTATTGCCCCCGGGAGGGGCGCCGAAATCACTTGATGATCTTGGTGACCTGACCCGCACCGACGGTGCGGCCACCCTCGCGGATGGCGAAGCGCAGGTTCACGTCCATCGCGACCGGCTGGATCAGCGCGACCGAGATGTCGGTGTTGTCGCCCGGCATGACCATCTCGGTGCCCTCGGGGAGGGTCACGACGCCGGTCACGTCGGTGGTGCGGAAGTAGAACTGCGGGCGGTAGTTGTTGAAGAACGGGGTGTGACGGCCACCCTCGTCCTTCGACAGGATGTAGACCCGGCCCTCGAAGTCGGTGTGCGGGGTGGTGGTGCCCGGCTTCACGACGACCTGGCCGCGCTCGACGTCCTCGCGCTTGATGCCGCGGACGAGGAGGCCGACGTTGTCGCCCGCCTGGCCCTGGTCGAGCAGCTTGCGGAACATCTCGACACCGGTGACAGTCGTCTTGGTCGACTTCTCCTTGATGCCGACGATCTCGACCTCTTCGTTCACGTTGACCACGCCACGCTCGACGCGGCCGGTGACGACGGTGCCGCGACCGGTGATGGTGAAGACGTCCTCGATCGGCATGAGGAACGGCTTGTCGAGCTCACGCACCGGGTCCGGCACGTTGTCGTCGACGGCGGTCATCAGCTCGAGAACGGCCTCGGCCCACTTCTCGTCGCCCTCGAGGGCCTTGAGGCCCGAGACGCGCACGACGGGGGCGTCGTCGCCGGGGAACTCCTGCGAGGACAGCAGCTCGCGGACCTCGAGCTCGACGAGCTCCAGGATCTCCTCGTCGTCGACCATGTCGGCCTTGTTCAGCGCGACCACGATGTAGGGCACGCCGACCTGGCGGGCGAGCAGCACGTGCTCACGGGTCTGCGGCATCGGGCCGTCGGTCGCCGCGACCACGAGGATCGCGCCGTCCATCTGAGCGGCACCGGTGATCATGTTCTTGATGTAGTCCGCGTGACCGGGGGCGTCCACGTGGGCGTAGTGACGCTTCTCGGTCTGGTACTCGACGTGCGAGATGTTGATCGTGATGCCGCGCTGCTTCTCTTCCGGCGCGTTGTCGATCTGGTCGAACGCCCGGGACTCGTTCAGCTCCGGCCACTTGTCGTGCAGAACCTTGGTGATCGCCGCGGTGAGCGTCGTCTTGCCGTGGTCGACGTGACCGATGGTCCCGATGTTGACGTGCGGCTTGCTCCGCTCGAACTTCGCCTTCGCCACTGGAATGTCCTCCTGGACTGATTTCGCTTTGTGCTCGGGGGCCGGCGTGGCTGCCGACCCCCGAATGTTCCTTCGTCGGTGCTAGCGGACGTTCAGGAGAGTCCCTTAATGCCCGCGCGCGGTGGGGGTGTTTACTCCCCCGTCGCCTTCGCGATGATTTCCTTCGCGACGTTCGCGGGAACCTCGGCGTAGGAGTCGAACACCATGGAGTAGTTCGCCCGGCCCTGCGTGCGGGACCGGAGGTCACCGACGTAGCCGAACATCTCCGACAGCGGGACCAGCGCCTTCACGACGCGGGTGCCCGACCGCTCCTCCATGGCCTGGATCTGACCACGGCGGGAGTTGAGGTCACCGATGACGTCACCCATGTAGTCCTCGGGCGTGGTCACCTCGACCGCCATCATCGGCTCCAGGATCACCGGGCCGGCCTTCTTCGCGGCTTCCTTCATCGCCATGGAACCGGCGATCTTGAACGCCATCTCCGAAGAGTCGACCTCGTGGTAAGCACCGTCCAACAGGGTGAACTTCAACCCGACGAGCGGGTAGCCGGCCAGGACGCCGTACTGCATCGCATCCTGCGCGCCCGCGTCGACCGACGGGATGTACTCCCGCGGCACGCGACCACCGGTCACCTTGTTGTCGAACTCGTAGAGCGCGCCGTCGGTGCGCTCGAGCGGCTCCAGCTTCACGATGACCTTCGCGAACTGGCCGGAACCACCGGTCTGCTTCTTGTGGACGTAGTCGAGCTTGTCGACCGTCTTCTTGATCGTCTCGCGGTAGGCGACCTGCGGCTTGCCGATGTTCGCCTCGACCTTGTAGTCGGACTTCATCCGGTTCACCAGCACCTCGAGGTGCAGCTCGCCCATGCCCGCGATGATCGTCTGGCCGGTGTCCTCGTCCAGCTTGACCTGGAACGTCGGGTCCTCTTCGGCCAGCTTCTGGATCGCCAGGGACAGCTTCTCCTGGTCGGCCTTCGTCTTCGGCTCGATCGCGACCCGGATGACCGGCTCGGGGAACGTCATCGACTCCAGCACGATCGGGTTCTGCGGGTCCGCCAGGGTGTCACCCGTGGTGGTGTCCTTCAGCCCGATGACCGCGTAGATGTGGCCGACCTGGGCGTCGTCGACCGGGTTCTCCTTGTTGGAGTGCATCTGGAAGATCTTCCCGATGCGCTCCTTGCGCTCCTTGGTCGCGTTGATGACCTGCGCGCCGGCGGCGACCTTGCCCGAGTACACCCGGATGTAGGTCAGCTTGCCGAAGAACGGGTGCGCGGCGATCTTGAACGCGAGCGCGGAGAACGGCTGGTCCACCGAGGCCGTGCGGGTCACGACGGTCTCACCGTCGGGCAGCAGGCCCTCGACGGCCGGGACGTCCAGCGGCGACGGCAGGTAGTCGATCACCGCGTCGAGCATGGGCTGCACGCCCTTGTTCTTGAAGGCGGAGCCGGCCAGGACCGGGAACGCCTCGCGGGTGATGACCAGCTTGCGGATGCCGGCCTTGATCTCGGCCTCGGACAGCTCCTCGCCCTCGAGAAACTTCTCCATGAGCGAGTCGTCGGTCTCGGCGACGGCCTCGATCAGCTTCTCGCGGTACTCCGCGGCGCGGTCGGCCAGGTCGGCCGGGATGTCCTCGACCGAGTAGTCCTCGCCCTTCTGGACCTCGCCGCGCCAGGTCAGCGCCTTCATGCGGACCAGGTCGATGACGCCTTCGAAGTCGTTCTCGGCGCCGATCGGCAGCTGGATCGCCAGCGGCTTGACGCCGAGGCGCTCGGTGATCGTCTTCAGCGTGTAGTAGAAGTCCGCACCCAGCTTGTCCATCTTGTTGACGAAGCAGATGCGCGGGACGTCGTACTTGTCCGCCTGCCGCCAGACCTGCTCGGACTGCGGCTCGACGCCTTCCTTGCCGTCGAAGACGGCGACCGCGCCGTCGAGCACCCGCAGGTTGCGCTCCACCTCGACGGTGAAGTCGACGTGCCCGGGGGTGTCGATCAGGTTGATCTGGTGGTCGGCCCAGAAGGTGGTGGTGGCAGCCGAGGTGATGGTGATACCCCGCTTCTGCTCCTCCTCCATCCAGTCCATGGTGGCGGCGCCGTCGTGGACTTCACCGATCTTGTAGTTGACCCCGGTGTAGAACAGGATCCGCTCGGTGGTGGTGGTCTTGCCGGCGTCGATGTGCGCCATGATGCCGATGTTGCGGACCTTGTTGAGGTCGGTCAGCACTTCACGTGCCACGAGAGTGTTCCCCTGTTCTCAAGCTTGGGGCCCGGCATGGCTTGGTCGACAGCCGGGCGGTGATCACCAGCGGTAGTGCGCGAAGGCCCGGTTGGACTCGGCCATCTTGTGCGTGTCTTCGCGACGCTTCACGGAGGCACCGAGGCCGTTGGAAGCGTCCAGGAGCTCGTTCTGCAGGCGCTCGATCATCGTCTTCTCGCGGCGAGCCTGCGAGAAGGAGACCAGCCAGCGCAGCGCCAGGGTGGTGGAGCGGCCCGGCTTGACCTCGATCGGCACCTGGTAGGTGGCGCCACCGACGCGGCGGCTCTTCACCTCGATGGTGGGCTTCACGTTGTCGAGGGCGCGCTTCAGCGTGACGACCGGGTCGGTGCCCGTCTTCTCGCGAGCGCCTTCGAGCGCGCCGTACACGATGCGCTCGGCCAGGGACCGCTTCCCGTCCTTCAGCACCTTGTTCACCAGCTGGGTGACCAGCGGGGAGGCGTAGACGGGGTCGGAGATCAGCGGCCGCTTGGGGGCCGGACCCTTGCGGGGCATTAGCTCTTCTCCTTCTTCGCGCCGTACCGGCTGCGCGCCTGCTTGCGGTTCTTGACACCCTGCGTGTCGAGCGAACCGCGAATGATCTTGTAACGGACACCCGGAAGGTCCTTCACACGACCACCGCGCACGAGCACCATCGAGTGCTCCTGCAGGTTGTGGCCCTCACCGGGGATGTAGGCGGTGACCTCGATGCCGCTGGTCAGCTTCACACGCGCGACCTTGCGCAGCGCCGAGTTCGGCTTCTTGGGGGTCGTGGTGTACACGCGGGTGCACACGCCACGCCGCTGCGGGCTCCCCTTGAGGGCCGCGGTCTTCTGCTTGGCAGCCTTGTCCTGGCGGCCCTTGCGGACCAGCTGCTGGATCGTGGGCAATGGACCAGCTTCCTGTCGTGATCTGCTTCTTCGTGTCTTCACCGGCCCCCGCGGTCGGGCGTGTCGGCCCGCGTCACGGTCTGACGACCGGTAACTTCCCGGAGGGATTTTCCGTCGGAACCCCGACCTGCCGAAGCCGGTGACCGGGTGCCTGAGCACCCCGCCCATGCCGCACGGCACGCGGAGCGGCCCGACGCCTGCCGGGCACGGTCTCCAAAGATACCCGCCCGGGTCCGGGAGGAACGCGGCGGGGGGTCTGAAGGGCGGCGAACCTCCAGCCTACCTCTCAACGCCCCCGTGGCGCGTCACATTCCACCGGGTGGCGCGCTGGACCCGGAGGTCGCGCGACCACTCCGCACAACACCCCCGGCCTCGGGAATGTTCCGAGGCCGGGCGCCGCGCTCAGTCCTCGTCCGGCTTCGCGTGGTCCGGCTTGCCCGGGTTCGGGTCGCGCGAGAGGTCGATGAGCGGGTGCACGCCCGCCCCCTCGGGCGCCGCGTGGCTGCCGGTCGACTTCTTCTCTTCGTCGGGCCGCTCGGCCCCTTCGCTGCTGCTCATCACGCACTCCTAGCGCTACTGCCCCTGCTTCCCCTTGCGGCGGAAACCTACCCATTACCCGGTCGGGTGATGCAGTGGGATCGGATCGTCCGTTCCGTGCGTCACACTGTCGCCGAAGGGCCACGATGAGTGGGCAAGCGACGCGCGAAGCGGGGAGGAACGAGCACATGTCGGCCGAGTTCGACCAGCTGGTGACCGAGTTCGAGCGGTTCCAGGCGAGCATCCGGGACGTCGACGACCGGTTCGCCGGCCTCGGCGCGATGCAGCAGGAGCTGACCGGGCTGCAGGCCACCGCGACCTCCCCCGACGGCGGCGTGACCGTGGTCACCGGGCCGGGTGGCGCGGTCCTCGACGTCAAGTTCACCGACGCCGCGCTCGCCAAGGGCGCCCAGGCGCTGTCGGCGGCGTTGATGACGACCCTGCGCGACGCCGTCGGCGAGGCCGCGCGCCGGCAGGCGGTGATCGTCCAGGAGCACATGGGCGACAACCTCGGGCTGGTCGACCAGGTCATCGAGACCCAGGCCGTCGCGTTCGGAACCAGCGTCGAGGAAATGCGGTCGAAGCTCGAGGAAGAGACGGCGCGGCAGGCGCCGGCCGCGGCCCCCGAGGACTTCTCGGAACAGCGGGTGCTGCGCCAGGCCGACACCCCGCCCCCGCCGGCGCCGCCCGCGCCCGGCGGGTCCGCGGGTGACACCTTCCTGCGCAACCTGTTCGACGAGGAGGACTGATGCCCGACGGAGCCGGCGGCTACCAGGTCCAGGTGGACGCCCTGCACAAGTACGTCGCCGACCTCGGCAAGTACAAGGACCAGGGCGCCAAGATCACGGAGAAGGTGAGCCAGTCCGACGTCGGCGACAAGTCGTGGGGCGTGGTCGGCATCTTCACCAAGGGCGGCTACGACGAGACGCTGCGCGAGCTGCGGGAGCTGCTCGGGTCGATGGCCGAAGGCCTGACGTCCGCGCAGGAGAAGCTCACCGACGCGGCGAACGTCTACCAGGGCGTCGAAGACGACCACAAGACGTTCTTCGGCCAGGTCGAGGTCCTGCTCGACGGGCCGGGCAAGCCCAAGCCGAAGCACTGAGGGGGAAACCGATGGCAGAGGTATCGGACGTCGCGAGCGGGATCACCGTCAAGTCCGACGACCCGAACGTCGGGGACAACGCGATCAAGGCGACCCCGTTCGTCGGCGGCGCGGTGACGGTCGGCAAGGACTTCGTGTCGGTGAAGAAGGCGATGACCGCCGAGCACCCCGACGGCGCCGACATCACGCTGGGCGTGGCCACGATCGCCACCGACACGGCGAGCTTCATCCAGTCCAGCTCCAGCACGATCACCGACATCGCCACCGACCCGCTCGGCTGGCTGGTCGGGCAGGGGCTGAACTTCCTGGTCAGCGTGGTCCAGCCGGTGCAGGACGCGATCCACTTCGTCAGCGGCGACGGCCCGGCGCTCGGCGTCGCGGCGGAGAACTTCGGCGCCATCGCCACCGGCCTGGACCAGCTGGCGGCCAACTTCGCCGAGGTGTCGGACAAGAACCTCGAGGGCTGGCAGGGCGACGCGGGCAACGCGGCGCGTCAGCGGCTCGGCGAGTTCGCGAACGGGATGCACGGCGTCGCGGGCAAGTCCGGCGACCTCGCGCAGATGCTGCAGCTGAACAGCATGCTGATGAGCTTCATCGAGGAGCTCATCAAGGCCATCCTCACCGAGTTCATCACCTGGCTGATCATGCTGTGGGTGCCGGCGCTGGCGGCGGCGGTGCCGACGTGCGGCGCGTCGACGGCGGCGGCGGGCACGGCCACCGAGGGCAAGGCGGTCCAGACGACCGCGACGACCACCAAGAAGGTGTCGAAGCTCCGCGAGCTGCTGCAGAAGGTCCTCGACTGGCTGAAGAAGCTCAAGGACAAGCTGGCCGCGACCAAGCTCGGCAAGGTGTTCACCGAGGGCAAGACCGCGACGAAGCTGGAGAAGATCGCCGGGGAGAACTCGGGCAAGTCGCTGCTCGAGAAGACGATGGGCGAGGACGGCATGCTCGGCAAGCGCTGGGCGAAGGCGTGGGAGAACCCGGTCAAGGACGCGGCGGGCAACATCCAGTACAAGCCGAGCATCCTCAAGACGGGCGCGACGGAGGCCCTGAAGAAGGGCGGCGAAGCGGCGATCAAGGGCGTCATGGGGTTCAACCCGGCCAACCCCAACGAGAACGACGCGAAGAACGTCAACGACTTCCTCGGCAAGACGAACAGCCACCTCAAGAACGCCAAGAAGGCGAGCGGCTACGGCGAGACGGGCACCGACCAGTCGGACGAGGAGACCCGCTCCGACCTGGACTTCTGATGGCGACGGTGTTGTTCGTCGCGTTGATCGTGGTGGTCGTGGTGGTGGCCGGCGCGATCTGGTGGCGCTCGAACTCGAAGTTCGTCGAGGGCAGGGAAGAGCACTGGTTCAAGGCGTTCGCGGCGGAGCGGGCCGGCACGTTCCACAGCGGCGTGGGCCCGGGCCCGGCCCCGACGTTCGGCGTGGTCCACCCGACGGGCCGGCCACTGGCGGACCGCCCCCGCGAAACGTGGGTGGAGTACCGCACGGCCGACCGCCCGACGATCGCGATCGACGGCCAGGAGCCGTACCGCCGCTCGGACGACCACACGGCCTTCCGCGATGTCCACGTGACGCAGGTGGCGGTGCCGCCGTGCCCGGAGCTGCGGATCGTCCCGGGCAAGGCGGTCTCGATGCCGACGCTGCCGCCGGACTCCCGGCTGGAGGGCGAGCTGGCGAGGTGGGTGTCTCAGAACCCGCGATTCGGGCGGCGGCCGGTGGTCGTGGAGAACGGCTCGGCGCGGACTTGGGGTGAGGGGTGCGCGACCCGGGCGAACATCGCCGCGGAGGCTGACTACCTCGTCGAGCTTGTCGCGCAGCTGCCTTCGGCGTTGTGGGAGCACTCGCCGCGCTGAGGGCTCGGGCCGGCTTCGCGGCCCGCGGTCGCGGCCCGGCCGCGAGGACGTGCGGACCCTCGGCGGCGGATCCGCGGCCCGAGAACAGGTCGGCGCGGGGGGTGCGCCGCCCGGACGAACATTGCCGCGGAGGCGGGCTTGTCGCGCAGCTGCCTTCGGCGTTGTGGAGCGTCAGCGACGGCGCGTCGTGAGGTGCGTCAAGCCCGCCGACAGCGCGAACACCAGGCCCAAGCCTACGACGTAAGGCCCGGCCAGCAGGGCGAACCCCGCGCCGATGTTGGCGTCGGGCTGGTCGGACGTGGCCCGGAAACCGATCGCGCCCACCGACAGCAGGACCGCGCCCACCGTGATCAGCAGGACGGCCACCACCGCCAGGCGCTTCGTGACAGTCGTCATGTCCCCATGGTGCCCGGGGGCCGGGCAATTCGCTGGACAGCGTCCCCAGGATGAAGGACGTGGACTGGATCATCACCGAGACCGCCGTCGAGCACCCGGACGCCGTCGCGATCATGCGCGAGTACATGGACGAAGTCGCTTCGCGCTACTTCGGGCGGCCGGTCAGCGAAGCCGAGCTGACGCAGTACGTCGCCGAGGAGCCCGGGACCGATCTCGTCGCCCCCACCGGCGCCTTCCTCATCGGACGGCGGGGTGGCCAGGTCGCCGGCTGTGCCGGGACGCGCGTTGTCGCGCCCGGGGTCAGCGAGCTGACCAAGGTGTTCGTCAAGCCCGCCCACCGCGGCACCGGTGGCGGGCCACGATTGGTCGCGGCCGCCGAGGACGCCGCGCGGCGGCTCGGCTCCACCCTCATGCGGCTCGACACCCGGCACGACCTCGTCGAGGCCCGCGCGCTCTACGCGAAGACCGGCTACGCCGAGGTCGAACCCTTCAACGACGAGCAGTTCGCCGAGCACTGGTTCGCGAAGGCCCTCAGCTGACGCAGGCCGCGACCTCGCCCGGCGCCGACTTCTGGGTCTTCACCACCCGGCCGCCGATCGTGACCCGGCATTCGACCGCGCCGCTCCCCTGCCCCAGCAGCTGGATCGACCCCGCCGACGGCCACGAAAGCTCCTTCCGCCACGGCAACGCCACCGCCAGCTCCTGGTGGACCAGGCCGAGGCCGTTCGAGTCGTAGACGACGGTCGCCGTGCCGGTGCCGGCCAGCTCGTACGTCACCTGGTAGCCGGACGGCGCCGGCGGGGTCGAGGTGTACGTCGCCGTCGCCATGATCGTGCGTGGCGGGACCGACGACACCGATGGCTCCCCCGCCACCGCGACCGACGGCGAAGGCGGCGAACCCTTGTCGCCCAGGATGAAGATGCCCGCGGTGACCGCCGCGATCGCGATCACCGCGATGCCGAGCCTGCCGATCAGCTGCCGGTTCATGGGGACTCCCAAGGGAAACGGCGGCCCCTCGCCAGGAGAGGGGCCGCCGGCGGGTCAGAAGGACGGCAGGAGCTTGCCCGGCACGCCGTTGACCGACTGGATCAGGCCGAGCACCGGCACGCCCAGCGGCGCGAACGTCCAGATGTTGTTCAGGCCGCTGGTGTCCGGCTCGTCGACCACGACGACGCCCGGGGTGTCGGCCAGCGCCGGCGCCGCCGCGCCGAACAGGGCCGCGCCGGTGAGGATCGCTACCGCGAGGGTCTTCTTCATGAGTCTCTGCCTTTCAGGAAACTGCGGTGATCAGGTCGAAGACGGGCGCGAGCAGGTCGACCGGCTGGCCGAGCGGCCCGAGGACGCCGCCGAGGTCGACGCCGGGGACCAGCCAGACCGAGCCGTCGGTCGGGTCGGCGCTCGCGACACCGGCGGCCAGGCCGGTGAACGCCGTCGCCGCGACGAGCGGCAGCAGCACGCGGGCAGCAAGACGCTTCATGCTTTTCCTTTCCACACAAGGGTTTCTCAGCGCAGAACCGACGTGATCGGCACGATGGTTCCGTCGGGGACCCACTGACCCGCGTAGTCGCGGTCCATCACCATTCCGGTGGCGTGGGGTTCGGTGGGGTACATCGGCATGGCGTTGACCTGGGCGGCGGCGAAGATCTGCACGTCGCCGGCCGAGTGGTCGGCACCCAGCCAGGTCCGGAAGCCGCCGAGTGCCGGGCTTTCGCCGCCGAAGCGGTTGCCGACCGCGACGGCGTACCCGACCGCGGTCGCGTCCCGCGGGTCGAACCGCAACGGCAGCGACGCGCTCGCGACGGCGTTGACGATCGGCCCGTTCAGCAGCCACGGCGCCAGGTAGAGCCCGTACTGGTGGGTGGGTTCGAGGCGCTGCAGCTCCGCGGCCCGCGTCAGCGCGGTGTACCCGCCCGCCCAGCCGGAGACGACGAGGAGCGCGGTGTCGGGCCCGGCGTCCGGCCGCACGGCCAGCCCGGTCCGCGCCGCGGTCTCGCGCACCAGCTTCGCGGCCGCCACCCCGCGTGGCGAGTCGTCCTCGGCCAGCGTGAGCGCCGACGGCTTCCGCCCGGCCAGGAACCCGACGAGCTTGACCAGCGCGCCGCTGTCCTCCGGGGTCAGCACGTCGGCCGGGCACGCGGTCAGCACGTCGGCACGACCGGCGACCAGGCCACCGAGGGCCGCCGACGCGCACTCCGGCGCGTCGGCCTCGGTGATCGACGGGCCGGGCCGCTCCCCCGCGTCGACCTCGACGACCGTCGTCGTGTCGCCGCGGCGGATCTCCAGGTCGCTGCGGCCGGGCGGCAGGTCGACGTCGGCCCAGGTGCCCTCGGCGCCGGGCCGCGCGACCGCCTTCGTGACCAGGCCACCGGCCCCGACGGACAGTTCGCCGCCCGCGCTCGCCGGGAAGTGGACGACGTTGCGCCCCGGCCGTTGCGGGCTGACCAGCACCGGGAACCCGGCGTCGTCGGCGAGCAGCGGCACGCCCGGCACGGGCAGCGGCGGTGGCGCGGGGATCGCGCCGAGCGCGCTCCACGCGAGGAACCCGAGCGCGACGCCGGCCGCGCCGAACCGGTAGGCGCGCTCGCGCAGGACCGCCGCGAGCCCGCTCACCACGACCGGCAGCAGCACGACCGCGACCACCGCGAGCCCGAAGAGCGTCGTGTACAGCCGCCGGTCGAACCCGAGGCCGGACAGCTCGAACCGCACCGCGCCGGCGAGGACCAGGAGCCCGCCGAGGGTGAGGGCCAGCGGCCCGGGCCGGATCGCCGCCGCCGGGACCGGCCCGTGGAGCGCGAAGCCGAACCAGACCGCGGCCCCGGCGACGAACACCGAGTCGAGCGCGAACTCGACGCCCGACCCGCCCAGCGAGGTCTCGAGGACGACCAGGACCAGCAGCGCGGCCGACGTCCACCGAGTGGCCCTGGGGAAGACCGGCACCGCCACCGCGAGCACGACGTGGATCGCCAGCGCGACCACGTTCACGTCGACGGCGAAGGCCGACACCACGGCGAGCAGCGCGGAAACGCCGCCGAGGGCGAACAGCGTGCGCCGCGGCCGGTCGCCCGGCGGCCGCAGCAGCCCGCCACCGGCGAGGAACGCCGTGGACAGCAACAGCGCGAGCCGCAGAACCAGCGCCAGAACGTCCACAGTGGACGACCCAGTCGGCGCGGGGTGCTCGTGTTCCATCAAGACTCCCAGCTCGGGGGTCGTGAGTGGTTGGGGGGGGTGATAACCCCCCCAACCACCACCACCCCCGTACGAGTGTGTAGCG
>NZ_JAMXQV010000011.1 GCF_024703995.1 Amycolatopsis iheyensis
AACACCCCCCCGGGGGGGGGGGTTTGGGGGGGGGGGGGGTTCCAACCCCCCCCCACCCCCCCACGACCGCGTTACTTGATGTTCGCGTCGGCGACCACGAACAGCTCGGAGTGCGGCTTGGCGTTGCCGAAGTCCCCGTGCGGCCACGACTTGCGGTTGAAGTTGATGCCGACCTGGCCGGTGAACTCGTCCCGGAAGTTCGAGTCGACCGACACCTTCCCGTCCGGGCCGAGGTTCAGCAGGTTGACCTTGTGGTCACCGTCCAAACCGGACCGCGCGACGAAGTAGTTCGACACCGCGAGGTGCTGCGGCGACGTCGTTTCGCGGTAGAAGCCGTCCTCGCCGAGCGCCCAGTTGTCGTAGGCGCCCCAGTGCGGACCCGCGCCCGGCGTGCCGGGGTTGATCGGCGCCGCGCCGACAACGGTCGGCAGGTCGCCGCCCCCGCCCTGCTGCGCCTTCGCCTTGGTGTCGACCCGGCCCTGGATGTCCTCGATCCGGTCGCCGGCGTTGACCAGCTTCTGGATGTCGAGGACGTAGACGCCGCCGGTGGTGCCGGGGTCGTCGGCCGAGAGGGTGCCCTTCTGCCGCCCGACGATCGCGCGGTAGAGGTACTTGTCGTCCGGGCTCGTCTGGATCCAGCCGCCGTTCGAGCTGGCGCCGTTCGAGTCGTTGTTCGCGTAGATGGACTTGTTCGCGGCGCCGTCGTCGAACACCTCGATCCAGTGCGGCTCGGCCGCGGTGATGTCCGGCGTGTAGAACACCGCGCCGCCCTGCATGGTCTGGGCGAACGCACCCTTGTGACCCGGCAGGTTGGTCACGGTGGTCTCCATGACCGCGCGGCTCTCGGCGTGCAGCGGGTCGGCGGGATCGGCGCGGGGGCCGTCCTGCAGGTACGACACCGACTTCAGCTTCGGGTGGTTGCGGTCGGCGATGTCCCAGGTCCGCACGGTCGGCCGACGCAGGTACGGCGACGGCTGCTTCACCGGGTCGAGGATGATGTTGCGCGGCTCGGCGTAGTCACTGGTGACGAGCGTGTTCAGGTCCTCGCGGGCCTGGACGCCGTGCGGGTTGGCGCACGTCGGCTTGCCCAGCTGCGGCAAGTTGTCGCACAGCTTCTGGTTGTCGCCCTGCGGGGTCGCCGCTGGGTTCTCCGACAGGACTTCGGCGTTCTGTCCGAAGTGGACAACCTCGCCGGGGCTGCCCGCGAAGCCGTTGCCGATCTGGGTGGAGCCGTCGGCGTAGGCGTGCGGGCCGGGCACGACCGGGCCGCCCATGTAGGTGCCGTACGCGGTGCCGTCCTTGAGCACCCAGTAGGCGTCCGGGACACTGCCGCCGAGGGTGTTCGTCGGCAGGCTGACGCCCTTGAGCTTCAGCTGCGGCAACGCGCTGACGTCGAAGGCGTACGTCGCGGCCGCGAACAGCGCGCCGGCGTAGACCGTGTCGCCCTTGTGCCACACGTACTGCATGTGGTGCGGCTCGTTCTCGACCAGCGGGCCGACCGTGGCGGTGTTGACGACCTTGCCGTACGTCGGCGAACCCTGCGTCGCGTCGATGACGGCGAGGAAGTCCGGGCCCGGCAGGGCGTTCTTGATCTTGTTGAGGCCGCCGCCGAGCGTGCCCGGCAGGTTCTTGACGTCCTTGACGAGCGTGTCGGCGATGTTCTCGTCACCGGCCCAGACGAGCAGCCACTTCTTCGGCGTCGCGCTCTCCGAACGCGCGAGATCCTTGGCCACCAGGTGGTTCTGCACCCAGTACTGCTTGCCGTCCGACGCCGTCTTCGCGTCGGTGATCGTCTGGACGTCGGCGTAGGCGCCGGTGGCCGAGCCGGTGTAGGTGACGGCGCCGACCGCGAGGGCGAGTACCGCGGCGCCGGTCACCACCTTTCGCCACCGGCCCGGACGCGACGGGGTTGATCGCATGGTTCTCCCTGTTTTTCGGCACGGTTGGAAACCGTTGGGGCACAACGGAAAGCTGACGTCAGCCGACCTGGACGGGATATTCGCGCCAAGCGCGCAAAGGGTCCAGCGGTGATCAAAGAATGAGAATCGCCCCGAATGGGTCAATCTCCCACGGGGTGGGCCGATTTGACGGGCACCACTGGGCCGAACGGGTGAGCGCGGGTGCTGGACCAACCGGCGGTGTCACGGTTGGTCACAATGGCGCAGCCCCGGCGCCTGAACGCCGGGGCTGCGAGTTACGTATTCGTTATGAAGGGCCGATCAGAGCTTGGTGCCGCAGTCCGAGCAGAACAGCGCACCCGGCTTGTTGCTCTCGCTGCCGCAGCCGCCGCAGCGGACCTTGAGCGCCAGCGAGGTCCCGCACGACGAGCAGAACTTGCCGCCCTCGGCCTTCAGGCCGCAGCCCGGACAGGTGACCTTGGCCCGGGTGTCGAGGTCGAGGCCGGACGTCCAGTCCTTCTCGCGGGCCTTGTCCCAGATCTGGTCGCGCTGCGCCGAGGCCTGCGCGCGCGAGATCTCCTCGGCGACGCTCGGCGAGCACCGCAGGCACTGGCCGATCTCCTCGTTCCAGCACTGGTCGTGGCACATCCAGTCGCCGCAGCCGCGGCACTGGCGGAAGCTCGGGGTGATCTCCTTGACCGCCTCGGCGAGCGCCTTGTCCTTGGCCGGCGAGTTGGTCGCGCGGTCGTAGCGCCACTGGTCGGCCGAGTTGCTCAGGTCCCGCAGCGTGCCGCCGAAGAACGACCCGACGGCGCGGAGCACGCTGCGGCCGGTCTCGACGTTGTCGCGCTGGAAGGCGGAGCGGAAGCCGTTGCCGCAGCGTTCGCACCGGAACTCGAACTGGTACCCCTGCGTGTTGGAGAGGTCCGAGAAGTTGTCCGTGAAGGGCACAGAGTCAGCCACAGCCCATCTTCGCCAGCCACCCGCGCTCCCGGCGACGAGAGATTTGCCGACAACGGCCCGGCTACCGGCCGTCACGAGGCACGAGCAGGGCCAGCGGGAGCAGCGCGAGCACCCCGCCGACGACGGTGACGAGCGCGAACCCACCGCCGGCGAACAGCTGCCCCGAGCCCAGCCCGGCGAGCGCGGACGCCGACCAGACGACCGCGTCGACGGTGCCCTGCACCCGGCTGCGCGTCTCCGGCGCGAGGTCCCGCGACAGCTGCGCGCTGGCGCCGACGAACACCAGGTTCCAGCCGTAGCCGAGCAGGAACAACGCCACCGGCAGGCCGGAGGTGTGCGCGGTCGGCGCCGCGAGCGCGGTCGCCGACGCCAGCGCGAGCACGCCGAGGCCGGCGTTGATCGTCACGCGCGGCCCCCAGCGGTCGGCGATCCGCCCGGACAGCGGCGCCAGCGCGAACATGCCGACCAGGTGCGCGCTCAGCACCCAGCCGACGACGTCGAGGCCGTGCCCGTGGCCCTCCAGCTGCAGCGGCGTCATGGTCATCACCGCGACCATCGCCAGCTGCGCGGCGACCATCGCGAGCAGCGGCCGCCCGACGCCGGTCGCGCGGACCGGGGCGGCCACCGGCGCTTCCCGCGGCGGTGGGACGTGCCTCGGCAGGAAGGCCGCCGCCAGCGCGGCCCCCGCCGTGGCCAGCACCGCCACCGCGACCGGGCCCGAGAGCGAAGGCCAGCCGAAGCCGCTCACGACGTGCGCCGCGGGCGCCATGAGCGCCGGGCCGACGAGGGCGCCGATCGTGCCGCCCCAGACGACGGTCGAAAGCGCACGGCCCCGGCGTTCCTCCGGGTAGAGGTCGGCGGCCAGGTAGCGCGAAAGCTGCGCGCCGCCGTTGCCGATGCCGACCAGCAGCATGCCCAGCAGCAGCGGCACGAGCGACGTCGTCAGCGCGCCGGCCAACGCGACCAGCGCGCCGAGCACGGCGACGCCGTACCCGGCGGCCAGCACCCGGCGCCGGCCGTGCCGGGCCAGCAGCAGCCCCGCGCCGAGCGCGCCGCCGGCGGTGCCGAGCACGTTCGCGACACTCGGCAGCCCGCTCCACCCCGGCCCGTTCCCCGCGGCGACGATCAGCGTGGCGGCCGTGCTCAGGCCGACCGTGGCCGTGTTGAGCAGCGCGACGCCGGCGAACAGCGCCCCCATCGACCGGGTCCGCCCGGTCACCGTCAAAGTCCCCATGACCAGCAACTTTACGAACTCCCGGCACCCGTTCGAAGGGCCGCCGAACGGCAAATCCGTCGCTCCGGCGGCGGTTCGGAAGGAAGATGGGGCCCATGACCTTTCGTTCGGAAAAGCCCCTGGACGACATCGACTGGCGGCTGCTGGAGCTCCTGCAGGCCGACGGCCGGCTGTCGTTCAAGGAGCTCGGCCGCCGCATCAACCTCTCGGCGCCGGCGGTGGCCGAGCGGGTCCGGCGGCTCGAGGAGACGGGCGTGATCACCGGCTACCGCGCCCTGGTCGACGCGCGGCGCGCCGGCCAGCCGCTGCAGGCGTTCGTCGAGATGCGCTGCGCGCTGAGCAGCTGCCTGCTCAAGACGTCGAAGTCCGAGGACTACCCGGAGGTGGTGGAGATCCACCGGCTGTCGGGCGACCACTGCACGATGCTGAAGATCCGCGCGGCGTCGCTGGAGCACTTCGAGGGGCTGCTGGAGCGCCTGGGCAAACACGGCGAGCTGCGGTCGTCGGTGGTGCTGTCGACGCAGTTCGAGGGCCGCCCGGTGGAGCCACCGTCGGACGACTTCCTGCGCGCGACGACCTCGGAAGGCTGGTCCTGACCGGTTGGCGGCTGTTTGCCCGGCGCCCGGCTGATAAACGAGGGGGATGCCGATCTTCCGTGCGCTGGCCGTCGCGCTCATCGCCTTGACCGCCTTCGCCGTTCCCGCCCAGGCCGAACCTCGTGCGTTCGTCGAGCTCTCCGAGGTGGCGCCGTCGATCCTGCAGGACATCCGCTACGCCACCCCGCACAACTTCGTCGGCACCCGCGTCGACGGGTACCTCGACCCCACCTGCATCCTGACCCGGCAGGCCGCCGAAGGCCTGCGTCAGGTCCAGTCCCGGCTGCGGAAGCGGGGCTACACGCTCAAGGTGTACGACTGCTACCGCCCGCAACGCGCGGTCGACCACTTCGTGCGGTGGGCGAAGGACCTCGCCGACGAGAAGATGAAGGCGGAGTTCTACCCGAACGTCGCCAAGGACCGGCTGTTCGAGGACGGCTACATCGCCGAGAAGTCCGGGCACAGCCGCGGCAGCACCATGGACCTCACCATCGTGCGGCTGCCGCCGCGGTTCCAGCGGCCGTACTTCCCCGGTGAGCCGCTCAAGCCGTGCTTCGCGCCGCAGGGCCGGCGGTTCCCCGACAACACGGTCGACATGGGCACCGGCTACGACTGCTTCGACCCGCTGGCCCACACCGACAACCCGGCGATCACCGGCGCCGCGCGGCGGAACCGCGATCTGCTGCGGAGCGAGATGATCGCGGCCGGCTTCCACAACCTGCCCGAGGAATGGTGGCACTACACGCTCGACAACGAGCCCTTCCCCGACACCTACTTCGACTTCCCGGTGTCCCGCTGAACGCGAAAAGCGCCCCCGGTCCACAATGGACCGGGGGCGCTTTCGCGTTCGTCAGGCCGAATGCCGCCGGCGACGCGCGCCGAGCACCAGCCCGCCACCGAGCGCCAACGCGATCAGCGCCAGCGCGCCGAGCCCGTACGCCTCCACGCCGGTGCTCGCCAGGCCGCTGCCGCTGCTCTGACCGCCACCCGTGCCGCCGGCCGCGCCGGTCGTCGACGTCGGGTTCGTGGCCGTGCAGTCCGCGGGGGTGGCCGGGACGCCCGGCACCGGGGCGTCACCCTTCTCCACGTCGATCCGGTACGGGTAGTGGTTCTCCGGCGGGCCGTAGACGCTGACCCACATCGGGTTCTCGTACTTGATCTTCCAGCCGTCCGGCGGCTGCAGGTACAGGTGGAACTGCGGCCCCGGCGCCACGTCCAGGAACTCGAAGTGCCCCTTCGCGTCCGTCGTCCGCTCGCCGACGACCGGGCAGTGCTGGTCGGAGACGAGCACGACCTTGACCCCGGCGAGGCCGTCCTTCACCTGTCCCTGGTCGTCGAAGACGCCGACGTTGCCCTCGACCACCGCCTTCGCACCCGGCACCGCGGCCTGGTCGTGGGCCTGCGCGTGGTTGTCGATGTCGACCTCGTCGTAGCCGAAGTCGCAGGAGGCGACCACGATGCCGCGGTTGAAGGCGGCCTGCGGGACCGTCTCGGACACGTCGATCGTGCGGGTCTCACCCGGCGCGATCGTCACCCCGTCCGCGGCGAGCTCGCCCCAGCCGGGGCCGCGGCCGCTGAGGATGTACGGGTCACCGATGCGGTTGCAGGACGCCGTGATGCCGGTCAGCGGGATCGGGCCCGAGTTCGACAGGGTCACCGTGACGTGCGCCAGCTCGCCCGGCTTGTAGCTGTCCTGGGTGAAGGCCATCGACGCCTTGAGCGCGCCGTTCAGCGGCGGCGCCCCGCGCACGTCCAGCTGGGTGTGCGCGCCGATCCGGACGATCCGGAACGGGATCAGCCAGCCGTCGACGACCTCGCCGCCGAGGTAGTACGACGCACCCGGGACGTCGAAGACGATGTGCCCGTGCTCGTCGCTCGTCGCGGAGTGCGTGCCGCCGCCGTTGCTGTTGACGTACCGCAGCGTGAGCTTCGCGCCGGCCAGCGCCTCGCCGGCGTCGAACTTGCCGTTGCCGTTCTTGTCGCCGTAGACGGTGCCTTCGGCGTGGCCGGGCGCCTTGACGACGTTCGCCTTGGTCGAGAACTCGCCGACGCCGAAGTGGGTCGCGTCGAACATGACGCCCCGCAGCACGACGGTGTCCTGCTCGACGTCGCGGACCTGCCCGGTGCCGTGGAGCACGAACGTCTTCCCCGGCTCGAGATCGAGACCCGGGTTGCTGCCGGTGAGCGGACCCCAGCCCGGCTCGTAGGGCACGTACAGGTCGGTCGGGTCGTACGACGGGGAAACCCAGAGGCCCTTCGCGGTCGTCGAGCCGACGTTCGTCACCTTGAAGGTGAAGTGGATTTCGTCGTCGGTCTGGTACGTCTCCTTGTCCAGGGCGACCGAAATCTCGACCTGGGCGCGTTCCACGGGCGCGTCCTGCTTCACCGGCGGCTTGCTCTCCGGCGCGCTGGAACTCGGCGCGGTGGACGACGACGACGTCGGCGCCGCGGAACTGCTCGGCGGCGCCGATTCCGAAGTGGACGGCGCGGTGGCGGTCGGCTCCTCCTGGGCCACCGCCGGCGCGGCGAACGCGCCGGTCAACGCCGACGCGGTGGCGAGCGCGGCCAAGTAGACCGCGGTTCTTCGCATGGTGGAACTCAATTTGTTCACGAACAGTCACCCCTGAAATACCCGTTGGAAACGCGCAAAGCCCCCGAACCGCGTGAACCGGGTTACTCTAGCGAGTTTCGCCGAGGTGAAGGTGACATTTCGGAAACGGGAAAGGCCCCCGCCGGAAACCCGGCGAGGGCCTTTCCCGTTGATCGGAACTCGTTGTCCGAAACCTCGGTCAGCGGAAGTCGCGGCCGAAGTCGTAGTCGTCCAGCGGAACCGCGGCACCGGTGCCCGTACCGAACACGTCCGGGGTGTAGTAACCGTCGTCGTAGGACGGGATCGCGTACGCCGCGACCCGGGCCTCCTCGGTCGGCTGCACCTGGATGTTGCGGTACTTGTTGATGCCCGTACCGGCCGGGATCAGCTTACCGATGATCACGTTCTCCTTGAGGCCCACGAGCTTGTCCGAGCGGCCGTTGATGGCCGCGTCGGTCAGGACTCGCGTGGTCTCCTGGAACGAGGCCGCCGACAGCCACGAGTCCGTGGTCAGCGACGCCTTCGTGATCCCCATCAGCACCGGACGGCCCGAAGCCGGCTCGCCGCCCTCGGCGACCGCGGCCCGGTTCGTCGCCTCGAACTTGGTCCGCTCGGGCAGCTCGCCCGGCAGGAAGTCCGTGGCACCGGAGTCGATGATCGTCACGCGGCGCAGCATCTGCCGCACGATGACCTCGATGTGCTTGTCGTGGATCGACACACCCTGCGCCCGGTACACCTTCTGGACCTCGTCCGTGAGGTGCATCTGCGCCTCGCGCGGCCCCATGACCCGCAGGACCTCGTGCGGGTCCGGCGTGCCCTCGAGCAGCTGCTGGCCGACGTTGACGTGGTCGCCGTCGCCCAGCGGGCCGTTCGGGGTGTTCGCGAGCCGCTGACGCTTGGACAGCTTGTCGAAGACGATCTCTTCGCCGCCGTCGTCCGGGATCAGCGTGATCTTCCAGAACCGCTCGCTCTCCTCGATGCGCACACGGCCATCGACGTCGGCGATCGGCGCCTTGCCCTTCGGGACACGAGCTTCGAAGAGCTCCTGCACACGGGGCAGACCGGTCGTGATGTCGTCACCGGCGACACCACCCTGGTGGAACGTACGCATCGTCAGCTGCGTGCCGGGCTCACCGATCGACTGGGCCGCGACGATACCCACGGCCTCGCCGACGTCGACGAGCTGACCGGTCGCCATCGAGCGGCCGTAGCAGGTCGCGCAGATGCCGACGGCCGACTCGCAGGTCAGCACCGAGCGGACCTTGACCTTCGAGATGCCGCTGCCGAGCAGCTTCTCGATGGCCGGGTCGCCGATGTCGTCGCCCGCGTTCAGCACGACGTTGCCCTTGGCGTCGACCGCGTCCGTCGCGAGGTTCCGCGCGTAGACCGAGGTCTCGACGTGCTGGTCGCGCAGGACCTTGCCGTCGCCGATGTCCTCGCCGATCGGCATCATGATGCCGCGCGTGGTGCCGCAGTCGATCTCGCGGACGATGACGTCCTGCGAGACGTCCACCAGACGCCGGGTCAGGTAACCCGAGTCGGCGGTACGCAGCGCCGTGTCCGCCAGACCCTTCCGGGCACCGTGCGTCGCGATGAAGTACTCCGCCACCGACAGGCCCTCACGGAAGTTGGCCTTGATCGGACGCGGGATGTACTCACCCTTCGGGTTCGACACCAGGCCACGCATGCCGGCCAGCGACCGGACCTGCGTCATGTTGCCCGCCGCGCCCGACTTCACGATCATGGCGATCGGGTTGTCGTCCGGCAGCGCCGTCTCCATGATCTTGTGGACCTCTTCGGTGGCCTGCGTCCACACCTTGACGAGCTCGTTGTTGCGCTCGGTGTGCGACAGCTGACCACGCTGGTAGCGCTTCTCCACCTGGGAGGCCTTGCCCTCGTACTCGTCGAGGATGGCCTTCTTGCCCACCGGGGTGAGCACGTCCGAGATGGCGACGGTGACGCCCGAGCGGGTCGCCCAGTAGAAACCGGCGTCCTTCAGGCGGTCCAGGGTCTGCGCGACCTGCGTCATCGAGTACCGCTCGGCGAGGTCGTTCACGATCGCGGCCTGCCGCTTCTTCGGCATCGGCTCGTTGATGAACGGGTAGTCCGCCGGCAGCAGCTCGTTGAACAGCACGCGGCCCAGGGTCGTCTCGGCCAGCCACGCCTTGCCCGGCTCCCAGCCCTTCTCCGCGAGCGCCGCTTCGTCGGCCTTCGCCGGCTGACGGTCGGTGACGCGGATCTTGATCGGGGCGTGCAGGCCCAGCGCCTTGCGGTCGAAGGCCATGATGGCCTCGGCCGGCGACGAGTACGCGTTGCCCGCGCCCTCGGCCTTCTCGTTGAGGCGGGTCAGGTGGAACAGACCCGTCACCATGTCCAGTCGCGGCATGGCGAGCGGACGGCCCGACGCCGGCGAAAGGATGTTGTTCGCCGACAGCATCAGGATCCGGGCCTCGGCCTGCGCCTCGGCCGACAGCGGCAGGTGCACCGCCATCTGGTCACCGTCGAAGTCCGCGTTGAACGCCTCGCAGACCAGCGGGTGCAGCTGGATGGCCTTGCCCTCGACCAGCTGCGGCTCGAAGGCCTGGATGCCGAGGCGGTGCAGGGTCGGCGCGCGGTTCAGCATCACCGGGTGGCCGGTGATGACCTCTTCCAGCACGTCCCACACCTGCGGCCGCGAGCGCTCCACCATCCGCTTGGCGGACTTGATGTTCTGCGCGTGGTTCAGGTCGACCAGCCGCTTCATGACGAACGGCTTGAACAGCTCGAGCGCCATGTCCTTCGGCAGACCGCACTGGTGCAGCTTCAGCTGCGGGCCGACGATGATGACCGAACGGCCCGAGTAGTCGACGCGCTTGCCGAGCAGGTTCTGGCGGAACCGGCCCTGCTTGCCCTTGAGGAGGTCGGACAGCGACTTCAGCGGCCGGTTGCCCGGGCCGGTGACCGGACGCCCGCGGCGGCCGTTGTCGAACAGCGCGTCGACGGCCTCCTGCAGCATCCGCTTCTCGTTGTTGACGATGATCTCGGGCGCGCCGAGGTCGATCAGCCGCTTGAGGCGGTTGTTGCGGTTGATCACGCGGCGGTACAGGTCGTTCAGGTCGGAGGTCGCGAAGCGGCCACCGTCCAGCTGCACCATCGGACGCAGGTCCGGCGGGATGACCGGGACGGCGTCGAGCACCATGCCGCGCGGGTCGTTGCCGGTGGCCTGGAACGCCGCGACGACCTTGAGCCGCTTCAGCGCGCGGAGCTTCTTCTGCCCCTTGCCGTTGCGGATCGTGTCGCGCAGGCTCTCCGCCTCCGCGGCGACGTCGAACTCGGTGGCCAGCTTCTGGATGGCCTCCGCGCCCATGCCGCCGGTGAAGTACTCGCCGTAGCGGTCGACGAGCTCGCGGTAGAGCAGCTCGTCGGCGATCAGCTGGCGGGTGTCGAGCTTCGTGAAGGTCGTCCAGACCTCCTCGAGGCGGTCCAGCTCGCGACCGGCGCGGTCACGCAGCTGACGCATCTCGCGCTCGCCGCCTTCCTTGACCTTGCGGCGGACGTCGGACTTGGCGCCCTCCGCCTCCAGCTCGGCCAGGTCGGCTTCCAGCTTCTGCGCGCGGGTCTCGATGTCCGCGTCGCGCTTGGTCTCGAGGTTCTTGCGCTCGACGCCGATCTCGTTCTCGAGGGTCGGCAGGTCGTTGTGGCGCAGCTCCGTGTTCACGCCCGTGATGACGTAAGCAGCGAAGTAGATGATCTTCTCGAGGTCCTTCGGCGCCAGGTCCAGCAGGTAGCCGAGGCGCGAGGGAACACCCTTGAAGTACCAGATGTGGGTGACCGGGGCGGCCAGCTCGATGTGGCCCATCCGCTCGCGGCGCACCTTGGCGCGGGTCACCTCGACGCCGCAGCGCTCACAGATGATGCCCTTGAAGCGGACGCGCTTGTACTTGCCGCAGTAGCACTCCCAGTCCCGGGTCGGACCGAAGATCTTCTCGCAGAAGAGGCCGTCCTTCTCGGGCTTGAGCGTCCGGTAGTTGATGGTCTCCGGCTTCTTGACCTCGCCGTACGACCACTGACGGATGTCGTCGGCCGTGGCGAGACCAATGCGGAGCTCATCGAAGAAGTTGACGTCCAGCACGTCTAAGTCCCCTTGGGGTTGTATCGGCTAGATGAGGGGTCGGCGGGCGAGGCGGGCCCCGCGGGAGGTGGGGCCCGCCTCAGCTCCGATCAGTGCACGACGTCGTCCACCGAGGGCGACTCGTTGCGGGACAGGTTGATGCCGAGGTTGGCCGCGGCGCGCTCGAGGTCCTCGTCGTCGGAGTCGCGCATCTCGATCGCCGCGCCGTCGCTGGAGAGCACCTCGACGTTGAGGCACAGCGACTGGAGCTCCTTGAGGAGCACCTTGAACGACTCCGGGATGCCCGGCTCGGGGATGTTCTCCCCCTTGACGATGGCCTCGTACACCTTGACGCGGCCGACCACGTCGTCCGACTTGATCGTCAGCAGCTCCTGCAGCGTGTAGGCAGCGCCGTACGCCTGCATCGCCCAGCACTCCATCTCACCGAAGCGCTGGCCACCGAACTGCGCCTTACCACCCAGCGGCTGCTGCGTGATCATCGAGTACGGGCCGGTGGAGCGGGCGTGGATCTTGTCGTCGACCAGGTGGTGCAGCTTCAGGATGTACATGTAGCCGACCGCGACCGGGTACGGGTACGGCTCGCCGGAGCGGCCGTCCAGCAGGGTCGCCTTGCCGTTCTCCTTGACCATGCGCTCGCCGTCGCGGTTCGGCTTGGTCGCCCCGAGCAGCCCGGTGAGCTCCTCTTCCTTCGCGCCGTCGAACACCGGGGTCGCGGTGTTCGTGTTCGGCGCGACGTCGTAGAGCTCCGGCGAAAGGTTCTTCGCCCAGTCCGGGTCGCCCTCGATCGTCCAGCCCTGCGAGGCCAGCCAGCCCAGGTGCAGCTCGAGGATCTGGCCGATGTTCATCCGTCGCGGCACACCGTGCGTGTTCAGAATGATGTCGACCGGGGTGCCGTCCTCCATGAACGGCATGTCCTCGACCGGCAGGATCTTGCCGATGACGCCCTTGTTGCCGTGGCGGCCGGCGAGCTTGTCGCCCGGCTGGATCTTGCGCTTCTGGGCCACGTAGACGCGGACCAGCTCGTTGACGCCCGGGGGCAGCTCGTCGTCGTCCTCGCGCGAGAACACGCGGATGCCGATGACCTTGCCGGTCTCGCCGTGCGGCACCTTCAGCGAGGTGTCGCGGACTTCGCGGGCCTTCTCGCCGAAGATCGCGCGGAGCAGGCGCTCTTCCGGCGTCAGCTCGGTCTCGCCCTTCGGCGTGACCTTGCCGACCAGGATGTCGCCGTCGCGGACCTCGGCGCCGATCCGGATGATGCCGCGCTCGTCGAGGTCGGCCAGGACCTCTTCGGAGACGTTCGGGATGTCCCGGGTGATCTCCTCGGCGCCCAGCTTCGTGTCGCGGGCGTCGATCTCGTGCTCCTCGATGTGGATCGACGTCAGCACGTCGTCCTGCACCAGGCGCTCCGAGAGGATGATCGCGTCCTCGTAGTTGTGGCCCTCCCACGGCATGACCGCGACGAGCAGGTTCTTGCCGAGCGCCATCTCACCGTTCTCGGTGGACGGGCCGTCGGCGATGACCTGCCCCTGCTCGACCCGGTCGCCCTCGTTGACGATCGGGCGGTGGTTGAAGCAGGTGCCGTGGTTGGAGCGGCGGAACTTGTACAGTCCGTAGCTCTTCCGCGTGCCGTCGTCGTGCATGATCGTGATCAGGTCCGCCGAGAGCTCCTCGACGATGCCGGCCTGCTCGGCGACGAGGACGTCACCGGCGTCGACCGCGGCGCGCAGCTCCACACCCGTGCCCACGTACGGGGCCTGGTTGCGCAGCAGCGGCACGGCCTGGCGCTGCATGTTCGCACCCATCAGGGCGCGGTTCGCGTCGTCGTGCTCGAGGAACGGGATCATCGCCGTCGCGACCGAGACCATCTGCCGCGGCGAGACGTCCATGTAGTCGATGTCGAGCGGGTCGATCAGCTCGACCTCGCCACCCTTGCGGCGGGCCATGACCCGGTCTTCGACGAACGTGCCGTCGTCACCGATCGGCGCGTTGGCCTGGGCCTTGACGTACCGGTCTTCCTCGTCCGCCGTCAGGTAGTCGACCTGGTCGGTGACCCGGCCCTCGACGACCTTGCGGTACGGCGTCTCGATGAAGCCGAACGGGTTGACCCGCGCGTAGGAGCAGAGCGAGCCGATCAGGCCGATGTTCGGGCCTTCCGGCGTCTCGATCGGGCACATCCGGCCGTAGTGCGACGGGTGGACGTCCCGGACCTCCATGCCGGCGCGCTCACGGGACAGACCACCCGGGCCGAGGGCCGAGAGACGACGCTTGTGCGTCAGGCCCGACAGCGGGTTGTTCTGGTCCATGAACTGCGACAGCTGCGAGGTGCCGAAGAACTCCTTGATCGCCGCGCCGATCGGGCGGATGTTGATCAGGGTCTGCGGCGTGATCGCCTCGACGTCCTGCGTGGTCATGCGCTCGCGCACGACGCGCTCGGTGCGGGAGAGACCGACCCGGATCTGGTTCTGGATCAGCTCGCCGACCGTGCGCAGGCGCCGGTTGCCGAAGTGGTCGATGTCGTCCGTCTCGACCGGGACCTCGAGCTCGCCCTCGTTCATCTTGTCCTCGCCGGCGTGCAGCCGGACCAGGTACTCGATGGTCGTGACGATGTCCTCTTCGGTCAGCGTCCCGGTGTCGTACGGCGTGGTCAGGCCCAGCTTCTTGTTGAGCTTGTACCGGCCGACCTTCGCCAGGTCGTAGCGCTTCGCCTTGAAGAACAGGTTCTCCAGCAGGGTCTGCGCGCTCTCCTTCGTGGGCGGCTCGCCCGGGCGCAGCTTGCGGTAGATGTCGAGCAGCGCCTCGTCGGTGCCCGCGGTGTGGTCCTTCTCGAGGGTCGCCAGCAGCGTCTCCGAGAAGGAGAAGCGCTCGCGGATCGCCTCGGTGGTCCAGCCCAGCGCCTTCAGCAGCACGGTGACCGGCTGGCGGCGCTTGCGGTCGATGCGGACGCCGACGGTGTCGCGCTTGTCGACGTCGAACTCGAGCCACGCGCCGCGGCTCGGGATCACGCGGACGCTGAAGACGTCCTTGTCGGTCGTCTTGTCGACGTCCTTCGAGTAGTAGACACCCGGCGAGCGGACCAGCTGGGACACGACGACACGCTCGGTGCCGTTGATGATGAACGTGCCCTTGTCGGTCATGACCGGGAAGTCGCCCAGGAAGACCGTCTGGCTCTTGATCTCGCCCGTGTTGTTGTTGACGAACTCGGCCGTGACGAACAGCGGCGCGGCGTACGTCATGTCCTTGTCCTTGCACTCCTCGATCGAGGCCTTGACCTCGTCGAAGCGCGGCTGGGAGAAGGAGAGGGACATGGAACCGGAGAAGTCTTCGATCGGCGAGATCTCGTTCAGGACCTCTTCGAGGCCGCCGACCGGGTTCTCTTCTCCTTCTTCGACACGGCGTTCGAACCACGCTTCGTCCCCGGTGAACCACTGGAACGACTGGATCTGGACGTCGAGCAGGTTGGGGGTGCTGAGGGGTTCGCGAATCTTTGCGAAGGAAACCCGCTTGGGCGCGCCGGGGATTCCCGTGGACTCCGAGCGAGATTCAGCCGAGGTGGTCGCAGCAGTGGCCTGGTTCGCGGGAGAGACTGCCAAGATGCGTCCTTCCGGGGACAATGAGCGGTGACGGCCGCCATAGCAACAGCTATGAGCGACTGTCAAGGGTGCCGTGTGCCCACTATCCTAACTACCGGCTCCGGGCAGCCTGAAAGAGGGCAGCGCAAAGAGGCAGTCTAGCCCGAACGGCGCGGTCTGTCCAGGGGGCGCTCCCGATGGGGCCCAGCCTGCCTCGCGACGTCTTCAGGTATGCCTCCAGGCGAGCCGGTTGTCCCTCCCGCAAGGGCCGCCGGTTTCGCCGTCGGGAGTAAGCGTGAACCCACCGGGCCCGAGAGTCAAGATGCCACACGGGGGTCGGCCCGGTTGGCGCAGCGTGGAAGAGGGTCAGCGGAGCGTGAGCGGCCGAATAGTCTTCCAGTTACCGGCTGGTAGCGCCAGCAATAGGGGTTGGACCAGGGGCTTTTCATCGTTTTGTGAGTGGTCGGGGCTGTGTTCCAGGCCACTTCGGACGGTACCGGTTCCGCTTTCGGCGGCGTGTCGCCCGGGTTTTCGGTAACCGGCGGGGCGGTGCCCCGGGGGCCCCACGTGTCACACGTGTTCCGCGGCCCCGGAGGCCGCCGGAGGGGCCCGGAGTGCTCCTCCGGTGCCCCGGTGGTCCGGTCGGCCGGCACCGGCCCCCTGAGCCGCCTGAGGACCCCCGGACACAGCTGCGGCCCGCGACCCCATCCGGGTTCACGGGCCGCAGCCAGAGAGGGCTACTTGGTCGGCGAGGGCGACGACGGCGCCGGGGACGCCGGGGCCTGCGTGGCCGCCGGGACCTTCGGCGCGTTGTAGGTGTCCATGTCGGTGATCTTCCACTTGTCGCCCTGGAGCTGGGCGTTCAGGTGGAGCTGGGCGGTGCCCGCGGTCGTCTTCTTCGTGTCCGTGCGGGTCGAGGTCTGGTCGACGAAGACCATCACCTTCGCCAGGTCGTCGTTGAGCATGATCACCGCCGCGCGGGTCACCTTGCAGGTGACGACCATCTTCTGCGCCGGCGCGAGCCGCTTCACCTCGCCCATCAGCGAGTTGTACTTGTTCTTGACGTCGTCGTTGGCGAGCAGGTCGTTCGCCGCGTCCTCGGTCTTCTTGATGTTGTTGAAGTCGTAGGAGAACAGCGCCTCGGCGGCCTTCGACACCGAGTCCTTGACCTGCGCGGTCTTGGCCACGTCGAGCAACGCGGTGTTGCTGGTCGCGTCGGAGACCTTGACCTCCTCCGACTTGAACCAGAACGCCAGCCCGCCCAGCAGCAGCGCCACCAGCACCAGCGCGCCCGCGACCACGTACGGCCGCTGGGCCTTCGAGCCCGCGGGCGCCGCCGGCTCGTCGTCGTCGACCGGGACCTCGTCGACGTCGGTCGGCTTCGCGATCCCCGTGTCGCGCTTCTTCCGGCGCGGGGCCGGCCGCGAAGGGGCCTCGTCGGCTTCGGGTTCGCCGGTGAGGGCGTCGACCTTCGGCTCGTCCTCGGTGCCGACCGCCGCGAAGACCGCGGTGTCCTCGGCCGGCGCCGTGTCGAGCTGCCCGTTCGCGGCTTCGAACGACTCGGGCTTGGCGGCCGGGCGCGGCACCGGCCGCGGCGCGGGCCGGGGACGCGGCTTCTTGGTCTCCGCCGGCACGGCGGGGAGCTGGCCGGTCCGCTCCGGGGCGGTCTCGTCCGTCGAGGGCTTGCGCAGCCCGGCCACACGCGGCCGGCGCGACGGCGGGGTGCTGCTGCCGCTGCGAGGCGGCTGGCGGCGGGAGGGGGGCACTACAGGCTCCTTACGGGGTGACGCTATTGGCCGGCCGCGACGAGCGGGACGCTGTCGATGCCGGACAGCTTCCACTCGTCGCCGACGCGGGTCATCGACACCTCGAGGCGCAGCGGCTTCGCGCTGCTCTTGTCGCCCTGGGTGACGGTCGTGGCGATGGCGGCGAGGAAGCTGGCCTTGCCTTCGTGGTCGTCCAGCTCCTCGACGGCGATGTCCTGAACGTCGGTGGTGACCTTCGTCTTGGCGTCCGAGAGCGCCTTGCGGAACGTCGGCGCCGACTGGTCGATCTGCTGCGACATCTTGTCGTCCGACACGGCCTTCTGCCGCTGGAAGAAGCCGTCGAGGTCGGTGTAGTCGACCTCGGTGTAGGCCTTCAGCGCGTTGGTGCCCGCCTTGACCACGGACTCCCGGGACGCCGCGAGGCCGGCGTTGTCGTCGGCCGCCGCCGCCCACCACTGGATCCCGAAGAACGCCGCCGCGATCAGCGCGGCCAGCGCCAGCGCCGCGGCGCCGAGCACGAGGATCCGCGAGGACGACTCCCGCGCCGGGGTCTCGGGGTCCGAGACCGGTTCCTCGATCTCGTCCACCGCCGTGGCGGCCGGCTCGTCCGTACTCATGGCACTCCAGGGTAGGTAACGGTCATCAAATCCACGTCAGGCGAGGCCGAGCAGCGAGCCCAGGCTGTTCAGGCTGACACCGGGGCTGCCGACGATGCCCGGCACCCCCCGCGTGTCACGCTCCTCGGCCAGCTCCTGCGCCGGCCGGTTCGCGTTCGCGTCGACGTCGCCCTGCGACGGCGCGACCGGGACCCCGCCGTACGGCGCGTTCTGCGCGCCGCGCACGTTGATCGGGCTGCCCTTCGGTTCGGCACAGTACGCGTCTTCCTTCGCGGGCTTCGCCGAAGTGTCGTTCCCGGTGCGGTACTGCGAGTACGGCAGGTAGCCCTTGGTGCAGGCCGGCGGGTTGAACAGGTTGAGCACCAGGCCGAGGTGCGCGGTGCCGTCGCCGGGCGCGACGCTGCTCGCCGCGCCGGCCAGCGCCGGGTAGGTGACCAGGCCCTGCTCGATGCCGTCGAGCCGGGTCACGGTCAGGTTGGCCGTGGTGAGCAGGTTCGCCGTCAGCGCGCCGAGGCCCGGACCGGACTCCTGCAGCACCTGGCTGATCTGCGTCGCCACCTGCGGCGTGACGCCGATGAGCTTGCGGAGGTCGCCGTCGGAGTTCTTCAGCGTGCCGGTGAGCTCGTTGAGGCTCTTGCTGAACGACGCGAAGTTCTCGGCCTCGTCGTTCTGCGTGTCCAGCACCTTGCCGCCCGCGTCGAGCAGCTGGATCGTCTGCGGCAGGTACTCCTGCGCGGTCGTGGTGAAGCTGCGCGCGGTGTCGAGCAGCTTCTGCAGGTCGCCGCCGGTGCCGCGGAACGCGTCGTAGGACTCGTCGACGACCGTGCGCAGCGAGTCGACCGGGACCGACGCGGCGAGCGTGTCGAGGTCGCCGATCAGCCGGTCGGTGCTGACCGGGGTGGTCGTCTTGGCCGCCGGGATGACCGACCCGGCCGCCAGGAACGGGCCCTTGTCGGCCTTGGGCCGCAGGTCGACGTACTGCTCGCCGACCGCCGACCGGTTCGCGACGACGGCGTCGAGGTCCGCGGGCACCTGCGGCGCCGACGGGTCGATGTTCAGGTCGGCCTCGAGCCCGGTCTGGGTGAGCTTCAGCTCGCCGACCCGGCCGATGTTGTAGCCGCGGTAGGTGACCTCGGCGTTGGTGAAGATGCCGCCCGACTCGTTGAGCTGCAGCTTGACCGTGTAGCCGTCGTTGCCGAACACGGTGCCGAGCCCGGCGAACCGGATCAGCGCGTACACGATCGCGACGATCGAGATCACCGCGAACGCGACCAGCTGGATCCTCGTCTTGCGCACCAGCATCAGCCCGCACCTCCCGACAGGAGCCCGAAGAGGTTGCCGAGCCCCGGCTTGGCCTGCCCGGACTGCGGCTGGCCGCTCTCCCCCGGGATCGGCAGCGGCGGGTTGCCCGACGCGCCTTCGGTGCCGCCGGTCAGGCCGGCGAGCGGCAGCTGGCCGGACAGGATGTTCTGGCGGCTGTTGCCCAGGTTCTCGACGACGGTCTTCAGGTTCAGGTCCACCTTCGCGAACAGGTTGAAGTAGTCGCCCTTGACGTCGTTGACGGCCTGGTCGCTGAACGGGAACGTCAGCAGGATCTCCAGCGCCTTCGGCAGGTCGTTGCCCGCCTCGCCGAGCTTCTGCAACGTCGGCGTCAGCGCCTTCAGGTCGGCGACCAGGTCCTTCTGCGACCGGTTCACCGTGTCGGTGGCGACGCCGGAGAGGTTGTCCAGGGCCTGCAGCATCGTGACCAGCTGGCCGCGCTGCTGCTCCAGCACGCCGAGCCCGGGCCCGAGGTTGTCGACCGCGCCGACCAGCTTGTCCTTCTGCCCGTTGAGGGTCGAGGAGAGCCGGTTCAGCCCGTCGATCGCGCGGGTGATGTTGCGCGACTGCTGGTCGAGGTTGGTGACCAGCTGGTTCGCGTTGTCCAGCAGCGCCTTGATGTCCGGCTCGCGGCCGGAGGTGGCGTTGTTGAGCTCCTTGGTGATGGTGTTGAGCTGGTCGACCCCACCCCCGTTGAGCAGCAGCGACAGCGCGCCGAGCAGCTCTTCGACCTCGACGCTGCGGTTGGTGCGGGCCAGCGGGATGGTCGCGTTGTCCGCGAGCTTGCCCTGGGCCTGGTCGTCGCCGGGCGAAGCCAGCTCGACGTACTTCTCGCCGAGCAGGCTGGACTGCTTGACGTTGGCGATCGCGTTGGCCGGCAGCTTGATGCCGCCGTTCACCTTCAGCGTGACCAGCGCGTGCCAGCCGTCCTTGGTGAGCCCGACGTTCTCGACCCGGCCGACCGGCACCTCGTCGACCTTGACCCCGGCCTGCGGGGTCAGGTCGAGCACGTCGCGGAACTCGACGTTCACCGTGTACGGGTGGTCGCCGAGGTCGGCGCCGCCGGGCAGCGGCAGGTCGTAGATGCCGTTGAACGCGCAGCCCGACAGCGTCAGCGCGGACACTGTGGCCAGTGCCCCGACGGTCAGTAGCTTCTTCACTGGCCACCTCCGTAGAGCTGCCCGGCGATGGGCAGCGGGAGCGGCGGCAGCTGACCGGACTGCAGGGCCTGCACGGTCTGCGCCACGGACGGCAGCGGGATCGCCTTGTCGACGACGCCGGCGATGCCCTCGCAGGCGTTGCCGAGCACGTCCGGAATGCTGTTGGTGCCGACCTGCTTGAGCAGCCGGCAGATCATCACCAGCGGCGGCTGGGTCAGCTCGTTGAGGTTCGGCCGGGCGTCGAGCGTGCCCGCCGAGCCGTTGTAGGTGTTGACCAGGTTGCTCAGGCCGACCGGCGCGACGTCGAGGATCTCGGCGAGCGAGCTGCGCTGGTCGACGAGCACCTTGGTCACCCCGGCCAGTTTGTCCACATTGGACTTGAGCCGGTCGTGGTTCTGGTCGATGAACGCCTGCACCGCGGTGAGCGTGGTGCCCAGCTGCTGCACGGTCGCGGCCAGGTTGTCCTTTTCGGACGCCAGGTAGCCGCTGACGTCGGCGAGCTGGCTTTCGAAGGTGCGGACCTGCTTGTCGGAGTCGGCGAGGGTCTGGGAGAACTTGCCGAGGTTCTCGACGGTGGAGAACAGGTCGTCCTTGTTGCCGGCCAGCGTGCCGGCCGCCTGGCCGAGCTTGGTGATCGTGTCGTGCAGGGCCTGGCCGTTGCCGTCGACGTTGGCCGCCGCGGTGTTCAGCAGGTTCGACAGCGAGCCGTTCTTGTTGGCGCCGTTCGGGCCGAGGGTCTCGCTGACCCGGGCCAGGCTCGACGCCAGCTGGTCGACTTCCAGCGGCACCTCGGTGCGGTCGAGGCCGATGACCGCGCCGTCGGAGATCCGCGGGCCGCCGGTGTAGGCCGGAGCGAGCTGGACGTAGCGGTCGGACACCAGCGACGGGGCGACGATGAGCGCCTTCGCGTCGGCCGGGACGGCGACCGAGCGGTCGTACTCGAACTCGACCTTCACCTGGTTGCCCATGGGCTGGATCTTGGTGACCGTGCCCATGTCGACGCCGAGCATCCGCACGCTGTTGCCCTCGTACAGGCCGACGGCGCCGGCGAAGTACGCGGTCAGGTGGTTGCGGCCGGCGTCCTTGAGGGTCCACCAGATGCCGCCGGCGACCACGAGCGCCAGGACGATCGCGATGGTGAAGCCCCGGGTCAGGGCCACGCCGAAGCGGGTGTCACTCATTTCGTGTAGCACCCCTCTTCGTTGATCGGGCCGAAGGACGGCAGGACCAGGCCGCAGATGTAGTTGTCGAACCAGCGCCCGTTGCCGATGGTGTTGGTGAAGACGCGGATGAACGGCGCGAACTTCGCGATGCCCTGGGCCAGCGAGTCCTGGTTGCGCTGCAGCATCGAGGTCAGCTGGTCCAGCGAGGTGAGCACCGGGTCGAGCTGCTTGTCGTTGTCGTCGATCAGGCCCTGCAGCTGCGTCGCCAGCTCGCGCGAGCCGTTGAGCAGCGAGGTGATCGCGTCTTCGCGCTTCGACAGCTCGTCGAGCACCTTGTTGCCGTCGGTGAGCAGCTTCTGCACCTCGGCGTCGCGGTCGACCAGGGTCTGCGACACCTCGCGGGTGTTGGCCAGCAGGTTCGACAGCTGGGTGTCACGCGAGGCGATCGTGTCCGACAGCTTCGACAGCCCGGACAGCGCGCCCTTCACGTCTTCCGGCGTGTTCGCGAAGGTCCCCGAGATGGTGTCGAAGCTCTGCGCCAGCTGCTTGGTGTCGATGTTGTCGACGGTCTGCGACAGCCCGCGGAAGGCGTCGAGGACGTCGTAAGGGGCCATCGTGCGGTCCCGCGGGATCCCGGTGCCCGGGTTCAGCGAGCCCTCGCCCTGCGGATCGAGCGACAGGTACTTCTGGCCGAGCAGCGTCTTGATCTTGATCGCGGCGCTGGTCCGGTCGCCCAGCCAGGCGTCCTTGACCTTGAACGAGACCTTGACCGAGCCGCCGTCGAGCTCGATGTCGCTGACCTTGCCGACCTTGACGCCGGCGACCCGGACGTCGTTGTCGACCTGCAGGCCGGACGCCTCGCTGAACTCGGCGGAGTAGGTCGTGCCGCCGCCGATCACCGGCAGGTCTTCGGAGTTCAGCGCGGCGATGAAGCCGAGCGCCAGTACGGCGATGCCGACCAGCGCGATCGGGACGGGGTTGCGCTTCTGGAAGGACTTCATCCCGAGCACCTCGACCGGTTGGCCGGGATCAACGGCAGGTCGACCGGCGGAATCAATGGGGGCAAGCTGACCGTCCCGGAGAACTCGCAGGCGTAGAAGTTGAACCAGGAGCCGTAGTCCGCGGTGCGGGTCAGCGTGCTCACCTTGGTCGGCAGGAACTGGATGAAGTGCTCCAGCTCCGGCTCGTTCTTGTTCAGCTCGTTCGTGAGGTTCCCGAGCGCGCTGATGTCGTTCTTCAGCGGCTCGCGGACCTCGCCGAGCAGCCCGGACGTCGTCTCGGCCAGGTTGCCCAGGCTCTCGATCGCGTCCCCGATCGGCTTGCGGTCCGCGGCCAGCCCGGACGTCAGCTGCTGCAGCTTGATGATGAGGTCGTTGAGCTGCGGCGTGTGCGCGTTGACCGTGTCGAGGACCGAGTTGAGGTTGTCGATGACCTCGCCGATCACCTGGTCCTTGTTCGCGATCGTGGTGGCCAGCGACGCGGTGTGCGAAAGCAGGCTTTCGACCGTGCCGCCCTCGCCCTGCAGGACCTGGATGACCTCGTAGGACAGCTTGTTGACGTCGTCCGGGTTGAGCGCGGTGAACAGCGGCTTGAAGCCGTTGAACAGCTCGGTCAGGTCCAGTGCCGGCGTGGTGCGGTCCAGCGGGATGGTGCCGCCGGGGCCGAGCGTCTTGCCGCCGCTGTTCTCGCCCTCGCCGAGGGAGACGTAGCGCTGGCCGACCAGGTTGCGGAACTTGATCTGCGCGGTCACCCCGGCGGGCAGCTGCCGCCCGGCGTCGACCTCGAACTCGACCTCGGCCTGGCGCTTGTCGACGATCTTGACGTCCTTGACCTGCCCGACCCGGACGCCGGCGATGCGGACGTCGTCGTTGGGCAGCAGCAGCGTCGCGTCGGTGAAGCGCGCCTTGTAGGCGTTGGTGCTGGTGGTGTTGATGTTGGCGATGCTGATCCCGAGGATCGTCGTGAACAGCACGGTGACGACCACGAAGATGCCGAGCTTGATCAGCGGCGCGAGCAGGCCCCTCACTTCACCGTCACCTCCGCCCCGCGGTAGAGCGGGCCGACCAGGAGCGAGCTCCAGCCGGGGACGTCCGCGGCGTTCATGCCGAGCTGCGGGCCGAGGAGGTCGGCCAGGAAGCCCTGCTCCGCCGGCGAATACGCCAGATCACCGCCGCTGCCGTTGCCGCCCGCCGCGTCCTGCTTGAACTTGGCGGGGTTGAGGCCCTCGCCAACCGTCTTCGGCGCGGCCTGGTGCTTCGTGCCGTCCTTGAACGCGCCGTCCGGCGGCTCGGACGGGAACGGCTTCGGGATGTCCTTCATGTCGTAGCAGCGCGGCCCGCGCTTGTCCTCGAACCGCGGCTCTTCCTTGCCTGCCTCGTACGGCGCGCGCGGCACGATGATCTCGATGGTCGCGTGCAGGCCGGGCTTGTCGGTGCCCTTGCCCAGCGCCTGGTCGATCAGCGGCACGTTGTCGGCCATCTGCGAGATCACGCAGGGGTACTCGGGCGCGTACTTCGCCAGCAGCTCGGCCGTCGGCCGGGCCGTGTCGGCGAGGGAGATGATGTTCTCCTTGTTGTTCTGCAGGAACGTCTGCAGGTCGATCGACGCCTTGGTCAGGCTGCCGTAGAGGTTCGCCAGGTTCTGCTGCTCGTCGACCACGGTCCGGGTCGTCGTGCTGAGGTTGTCCAGGCTCTGCACCAGGTCCGGCGCCGCGTCCTTGAGGTGATCGGAGAACTCCGCGAGCGCCTTGAGGTTGTGCTGCAGCTCGGGCTCGTGCGGGTTCAGCTCGCCGATGTAGGTGCCCAGCTGCGAGAGCGTGTCGCCGAGCTGGTCGCCGCGGCCCGACAGCGCGGTCGAGATCGCGGTGAGCGTCGCCGAGAGCTTCTGCGGCTGGACCGCCTGCAGCACCGGCATCAGGTGGGAGAACGCCTGCTCCAGCTCGATCGCGCTGGACGTGCGGTCCTGCGGGATGACGTCCCCGCTGGCCAGCGTCTTCTCCGACGGGTCCTTGGGGAGCTCCAGCGAGACGAACCGCTCGCCGAAGAGCGTCTTGGGCAGGAACCGCGCCGAGACGTTCTCCGGGATCAGCTTGGCCGACTCCGGCTGGAGCGCGAGGGTGAGCTCGGCGCCGTGGTCGGTGGCGACGATGTCCTGGACCGACCCGACGATCAGCCCGCGCACCTTGACGTCGGACTGCTTGATCAGCTGGTTGCCGATCTTGTCGGCCTGGAGCTTCACCGTGACGACCGGCGTGAACGCCTTGTCGTAGAGCGCGATGGACAGCGCCACCCCGCCGACCATCACGGCGATGAGCAGCAGGCCGAGCAGCCTGCGTCGGAGCGTCCTCATCCCGCGATCCTTACCGTGACGTCGGTTCCCCAGATGGCGAAGCCGATGAAGAAGTTCATGATCGACACCGTGACGATCGAGAGCCGGACGGCCTTGCCGACCGCCACGCCCACGCCGGCCGGGCCACCGGTCGCGCGATACCCGAAGTAGCAGTGCGACAGGATGATCAAGACGCTGAAGAGCAGCACCTTGATGAACGAATACAGCACGTCCTGCGGTGGTAAGAACAGGTCGAAGTAGTGGTCGTAGGTACCCGCGGACTGGTTGTAGATGTAGATGACGACCAGTCTCGACGCGAGGTACGAGCTCAGCAGGCCGATGATGTAGAGCGGGATGACCGCGACGAACCCGGCGATGATCCGCGTCGTCACCAGGTACGGCAGGCTCGGCACGCCCATGACTTCCAGCGCGTCGATCTCCTCGGAGATCCGCATCGCGCCCAGCTGCGCGGTGAACCCGGCGCCGACGGTGGCGCTCAGGGCGAGACCGGCGACCAGCGGGGCGATTTCCCGGGTGTTGAAGAACGCGGTCAGGAAGCCGGTGAAGGCCGACGTCCCGATCGAGTTCAGCGCCGAGTAGCCCTGGAGGCCGACGAGGACACCGGTGAACAGCGTCAGACCGACCATCACCCCGACCGTGCCGCCGATGACCGCCAGCGAGCCGGAGCCGAAGGACACCTCGGCCAGCAGCCGCAGGACTTCCTTCGTGTAGCGGCGCAGCGTCCGCGGCGTCCACAGCAACGCCCGGCCGTAGAACGACATCTGGTCACCCAAGGTGTCCAGCGTCTGGAGCGGGCGGTTGGCGACGCGTTTCGCGCCCTGGAGGAACGTCATGGCGCTAGTCCAGCTTTCCGGGCACGATCTGCAGGTAGATCAGGGTGATCACGAAGTTCACGACGAACAGCAGCAGGAACGTGATGACCACCGACTGGTTCACCGCGTCCCCGACGCCCTTCGGGCCGCCGGAGGGGTTGAGGCCCCGGTAGGCCGCGACGACGGCGGCGATGAACCCGAAGATCAGCGCCTTGAGCTCGCCGACCCAGAGGTCGGGCAGCTGCGCGAGGGCGGAGAAGCTCGCCAGGTACGCACCCGGCGTCCCGCCCTGCAGCACGACGTTGAAGAAGTAGCCGCCCAGCACGCCGATGACGCTGACCATGCCGTTGAGCAGCAGCGCGACCAGCATCATCGCGAGGGTGCGCGGGACGATCAGCCGCTGCACCGCGGAGACGCCGAGCACCTCCATCGCGGCGATCTCTTCGCGGATGGTCCGGGCGCCGATATCAGCACAGACGGCCGAGCCGCCCGCGCCCGCCACCAGCAGCGCGGTGACCAGCGGACTGGCCTGCTGCACGGTGGCGAGCACGGAGCCCGCGCCGGTGTAGGACTGCGCGCCCAGCTGGCGGGCGAGCGAACCGAACTGCAGCGAGATGACCGCGCCGAAGGGGATGGCCACCAGGGCCGTCGGCAGGATGGTCACGCTCGCGATGAACCACGACTGCTGGATGAACTCCCGCAGCTGGAACGGGCGCTGGAACAGGCCGCGGACGATGTCCAGGCCGAGAGCGAACAGGTTCCCGGTCTCGCGGAGCATGCCGATCCCGGGAATCTTCGCCTGTGATGCGGGAGAGCTCACCGGCCACCTGGCCCGTTGTTCGGCGGCGGTGGCATGCGCCGGCCGCCGGGTCTCGGCTGCTGGCCGCCGGGGATCCGCGCGACCTGGTCCGCGGGCAGCTGGCCGTGGTGCTGGTTCGGCACGCCGTCACCCTGCCGGGCGCCCGCCGGGACCTGCTGCTGCTGTTGCTGCTGCTGGGCGTGGGCCACCTGCCGGGGGCTGACGCCGTAGTGGCGCTGCTCCTCGGGGCTCAGGGAGGCGATGATGCTCTGCTGGGCGGCGTCCGGGAGCCGGTGCATGATCTCCATGACCCGGTCCTTGCGGCGGACCGCGCCCATCCGGGTCGGCACGCCCGGCGTCGGCTGCATCTGCGGCGGCACGCCGGAGACGTCCTCGACCCCGCCGGCGTGGTGCCCGGCGTCGAACATCGCCTGCTCGGCCGCGATCTGGGCGCTGTCCTTCTCCTCGGACATGCCGATCGGGCCCTGCATCTTGCCGTTGAGGAACTGCTTGACGACCGGCTCCTCGCTGGTCAGCAGCACCTCGCGCGGGCCGAACATGACCAGTTCCTTGCGGAAGAGCATGCCCAGGTTGTCCGGGACCGTGCGGGCCAGGTTGATGTTGTGCGTGACGATCAGGAACGTCGCGTCGATCTGCGCGTTGACGTCGAGGAACAGCTGCGAGATGTAGGTCGTGCGGACCGGGTCGAGACCCGAGTCCGGCTCGTCGACCAGGATGATCTCGGGGTCCAGCACGAGGGCGCGGGCGAGGCCGGCGCGCTTGCGCATACCGCCGGAGATCTCACCGGGCAGCTTCTTGTCGGCGCCGTTCAGACCGGTCATGTCGAGCTTTTCGAGGACGATCCGGCGGATTTCCGTCTCGGACTTCTTCGTGTGCTCGCGCAGCGGGAAGGCGACGTTGTCGTACAGGTTCATCGAGCCGAACAGCGCGCCGTCCTGGAACAGGACGCCGAAGAGCTTCCGGATCTCGTACAGCTTGTGCTCGGAGCAGGTGACGATGTCCACCCCGTTGATCACGCAGCGGCCGCGGTCGGGCTTGAGCAGCCCGATCATCGACTTGAGGAACACCGACTTGCCGGTTCCGGACGGACCGAGCATCGCCGACACCTCGCCCGGGGGGAGCGTCAGCGTGACGTCCCGCCAGATGGCCTGCTTACCGAAGGACTTGGTCAGGCCTTCGATGACCACCTCGGCACCCATCGCACCTCCAGGAGCTGTTCCGCGTCATTGCGCCCGCTGCCACACCCATGCCGCCCGCGTCGGCGGCGGGGTGCGGGCGCCTGGCGCCCCGTGAACCCGCGTCAACCAGGTGCAACGAGCTGAGTGCGAACAGGTTACTCACCAGTTTTCTTTTCTGGCCAGCCCCGGTTCCATCGTCACCCCGCCGTGATCGGCAACTGCAGGCACCGTAGTCCATTCGGGGCAACGACGCAGATCTCCGGAACCCCGGAACCGCGATTTAGGGACCCGGGGGCTATTCGGACACCGCTCCTAGGGAGTGCGAAGCTCCCGCAGCTCAGGAAGTCGTAGACGCGGAACGGGCGGGCACCCGTGTGGGTGCCCGCCCGTTCGCGGCGTGATGCTGCGGCGCTCGCGCGCCTGGGATCACTTGATGGAGATCTTGGCGCCCGCGGCCTCGAGCTTCTCCTTGGCGGCCTCGGCGGCCTCCTTGTCGACCTTCTCCAGGAGGGCCTTGGGAGCGGCCTCGACCAGCTCCTTGGCCTCCTTCAGGCCCAGACCGGAGACGACCTCGCGGACGACCTTGATGACCTGGATCTTCTTGTCACCGGCGGACTCGAGGACGACGTCGAACTCGTCCTGCTCCTCGGCGGCGGCCGGGGCGGCACCCACGGGGCCGGCGGCAACGGCGGCGACCGGCGCGGCGGCGGTCACGTCGAAGACCTCTTCGAACTCCTTCACGAACTCGGACAGCTCGAGGAGGGTCAGCTCCTTGAAGGCGTCGATCAGCTCGGCGGTGCTCAGCTTCGCCATGATGGCTTCCTCTCAGAAAACGAACTAGACGTTCGGGGTGGGGGTGGTTCAGCTCTCGGCGGGTGCTTCGGCTGCTTCGGTACCGGTGGCGTTGCGCTGCTTCTCCTCCAGCGCGGCAGCCAGGCGGGCGACCTGGGACGCCGGCGCCTGGAACAGCGCGGCGGCCTGGGACAGCTTCGCCTTGAACGCGCCCGCCGCCTTGGCGAGCAGGACCTCACGGCTGTCGAGATCGGCGATCCGGTTGATCTCGTCCACGGACAGCGCTTTGCCGTCCATGTAGCCGCCCTTGATCACAAGCGCGTTGTTGTCCTTCGCGAAGTCGCGAAGCGCCTTGGCGGCGTCGACCGCTTCACCCTCGACGAAGGCGATGGCGGTCGCGCCGACGAACAGGTCCTCGAGCCCCGTCACGCCCGCGTCTTCCGCAGCGCGCTTGACGAGGGTGTTCTTCGCGACCCGGTACTTGGCACTGGTGCCGAGAGCGCGGCGCAGCTGGGACAGCTGGGACACGGAGAGGCCGGTGTACTGGGTAACGACGGTGGCCGAGCTGGTGCGGAAGCTCTCCGCGATCTCGGCGACGGCCGCCACCTTGTCGGGCTTCGCCATGGTCGCCTCCTCTCTTGGCTAGTGTTTCCACTGGCGCCCGAGGGACCCCCGAAACGACGAAACGCCCTCGCGCAAGCAGGCGCGGGGCGTTCTTCCGGCATGACGGCCGGGGCCTCGTTCCTCCTGCGCGGGCCGCCCGGCGAGTTGCGGGACCTTCGTTCCCCTTGCGGGGAAAACCAGCGGTCTTCGGTAGAACCGTTGTCGAGAATACCTTGTCAAGGAGAAGCCCCTGCTCCGGGGTCCACCTTCGCGGCGGCGTGGGGCATCATGGTCACGTGGCGGAGCAGCGTGATGACGGAAAGCCGGGCGCGGAAGTCGAACCGGCGGGCCCTTCGACGCCGGCTTCGCAGCCACCGGTGGATCCGGCGCAGCTCGAGCAGTTCCGCCAGTTCCAGCAGTTCCAGGACTACCTGAGGTTCACCCAGGCCCAGCAGGGCAACGAGCCGGCGCCGCCGCCGGACGCCGGGCTGGTCCAGGCGTCACCACCGCAGCCCCCGGTGATCCCCCCGGGCTACCAGCTGGTCCGCGAGGACCGCCGCGGCGGCGGCCCGCCCCGGTGGGTGAAGTGGCTGGGCAAGAAGGTGCTCGCCTGGGTGCTGGCAATCGTGATCCTCGGTGTGGCGGGAACGTGGCTGTACAACCACTTCTTCCCGAGCGACGCGGGCAAGTCGTCGGCCCAGCTGGCCCAGGAGGGCGGCGGGACCTACCACACGAACCGGATCCTCTCGACCAGTCCGTACGAAGCGGTCCGCGAGGTCTACGACGCCGTCGCGCAGAACCTCGTCCCGCAGGCCTGCGGGCGGATGGACGAGCCCGTCCAGCAGAAGTTCGCCCAGGACCTGGGTTACGCCGACTGCCAGGTCGCGGTGCACGAGCTGAACCGCAAGGTCACCAGCAAGAACGACTACGCCGAGTCGATGCCGTCGTACGTGTCCGAGCCGCTGCCCGGCGACCGGTTCACGATCAGCTCGTGCCGGTTCGGCATCAGGGGTGGCCCGGCGCTCGGCGCGTTCACCGTGCAGAAGGTCGACAAGAGCCAGTGGCTCATCACCGCGCACACCAACGAACCCACCCCGTGCCCGGCGGCGCCGCCGACCAGCTGACTCAGCGCGGGTGCGGCGCGGCCAGGAAAGCGACCAGCGCCTCCGAGAACGCCGGCGACATCACGGCCGACATGTGGTCGCCCGGGATCCGCACCAGCCGCGCCCCCGCGATCGCCGCCGCGAGGCGCTCCGGCTCTGCCGCCAGCAGGTCCTGGTCCCCCGCCAGCACCAACGTCGGGACGCCGATCGCCGAGAGGTTCAGGCTTCCCTCGCGCGTCGCCAGCGCCACCGCTGCCAGTGCCTGACGATCCCCGCCCACCGCGTCGGCCAGGAGACGGAACGGGACACCTGACGGCGGAACCGTCGACGGGTCCTCCGCCAGCAGTGCCGAAGCGATGTCCGCCGGCTTCACGACCCGCAGGTCGACGCCGCCGAAGTCGACGATGCCCGAACCCACTCCGCCCGTGGCCAGGCAGCGGATGCGCTTGTCCGCCGCCGTGGCCGCCAACGCCACGATCGCGCCCATCGAGTAGCCCACCAGGGAGACCTCGTCGAGGCCGAGCTCGTCGAGCAGGGCCGAGATGTCGCGGGCCATGCTGTCGCCCGTGTAGCGGCACTCGTCGTGGGGCTTCTCCGAGCGGCCGTGGCCGCGCGCGTCCAACGAGATGACCGTCAGGCCGGCGGCGCGCAACGCCGCGACCACGCCCGTGGAGATCCAGTTCGCGTTCGTGTCGGCCGCGAAGCCGTGTTGCAGCAGCACCGGGTGGTGGGCGCCGTCGCCCTCCCACGCGGTGTAGTTCAACCGGAGGCCGTCGAACGACGCGAAAGTGGGCATGCCGTCCATCAGACACGAAGAAAGGGCGCCCCCGCAGCAAGCGGGGACGCCCTTTCTGGTGATGTCCGACTCAGACAGCCGCGTCCTCGGAAAGGAGGTTGCGGGTCCGCAGCGGGTCGACCGGGATGCCCGGGCCCATCGTGGTGGTGAAGGTGACCTTCTTCAGGTAGCGGCCCTTCGCCGACGACGGCTTGGCCCGGAGGATCTCGTCCAGCGCCGCCGCGTAGTTCTCGACCAGCTTGTCCGTGTCGAACGAAGCCTTGCCGATCACCAGGTGCAGGTTGGCCTGCTTGTCGACGCGGAAGTTGATCTTACCGCCCTTGATGTCCGAAACGGCCTTCGCGACCGCGGGGGTCACCGTGCCGGTCTTCGGGTTCGGCATCAGGCCACGCGGGCCGAGGATGCGGGCGATGCGGCCCACCTTGGCCATCTGGTCCGGCGTCGCGATCGCGGCGTCGAAGTCGAGCCAGCCACCCTGGATGCGCTCGATCAGCTCGTCGGTGCCGACCGCGTCCGCGCCGGCGGCCTCGGCCTCGGCGGCCTTGTCGCCGACGGCGAAGACGATGACGCGGGCGGTCTTACCGGTGCCGTGCGGCAGGTTCACGGTGCCGCGGACCATCTGGTCGGCCTTGCGCGGGTCCACACCGAGACGCATCGCGACCTCGACGGTCGCGTCCATCTTGGTCTTGGAGGTTTCCTTCGCCAGCTTCGCGGCCTCGAGCGGCGCGTACAGGCGCGCCTTGTCGATCAGCTCCGCAGCCTGGCGGTAAGCCTTGCTGTGCTTGGTCATGCTTCTGTCCCTTACTTCAAAAACGGATCAGTGTGGTGTCAGAGCCAGCACTGGCTCTCCCACGGGTAAAGCAGCCGAATCAGGCGTCGACGACCGTGATGCCCATCGACCGGGCAGTGCCGGCGATGATCTTCGCGGCCTGGTCGATGTCGTGCGCGTTGAGGTCGGTCTCCTTGGTCTTGGCGATCTCGCGGACCTGGTCCCAAGTGACCTTGGCGACCTTGGTCTTGTGCGGCTCGCCGGAGCCCTTCTCCACGCCCGCGGCCTTCAGCAGCAGCTTGGCGGCCGGCGGCGTCTTCAGCTTGAAGTCGAACGACCGGTCTTCGTAGACGGAGATCTCGACCGGGACGACGTCCCCGCGCTGCGACTCGGTCGCGGCGTTGTAGGCCTTGCAGAACTCCATGATGTTGACGCCGTGCTGACCCAGCGCCGGGCCGACCGGCGGCGCGGGGTTGGCCGCACCCGCCTTGATCTGCAGCTTGATGATCGCCGCAAGCTTCTTCTTCTTGGGTGGCATTTCTTTTCCTGTCCTGTACTACGTTCCCCGCGTACCTGCCGTGGACGTGGGGACTGCGGCCGAGCGTGCGGCCGTCAGATCTTGGAGACCTGGTTGAACGACAGCTCGACCGGGGTCTCCCGGCCGAAGATCGACACCAGGACCTTCAGCTTCTGCCCGTCGACGTTGACCTCGGAGATCGTCGCCGGCAGCGTGGCGAACGGGCCGTCCATGACCGTGACCGACTCGCCGATCTCGAAGTCGACCTCGACGGCCGGGCCGCCGAGCGGGGCCGCGGTCGCGGTGGACTCGCCCTTGCCCGCCTTCGCGGGGGCTTCCTTCTCGACCTGCGGCGCGAGGAACTTGAGCACCTCGTCGACGGTCAGCGGCGACGGCCGCGAAGTGGCGCCGACGAACCCGGTGACACCCGGCGTGTTGCGCACCGCGCTCCACGAGGCGTCGTTCAGGTCCATCCGGACCAGGATGTAGCCGGGCAGCACCTTGCGCTGCACCTGCTTGCGCTGGCCGTTCTTGATCTCGGTGACCTCTTCGGTCGGGACCTCGATCTGGAAGATGTAGTCCTCGACGTCCAGGGTCTGCGTCCGGGTTTCGAGGTTGGTCTTCACCTTGTTCTCGTACCCGGCGTAGGAGTGCACCACGTACCACTCGCCGGGCGCGGCGAGCAGCTCCGCGCGCAACGTCGCGACCGGGTCGTCGTCCGCCGCGGCGGGCTCGGCCTCGCCGTCGGTCTCGTCGGCGGCGGTGTCCTCGGCCGCGTCTTCGGTGCTCTCGGCGCTGGAAGCGGCTTCGTCGACCTCTTCCTCGGGCACGTCGACGGGCTCGAGGTGCGCGGACTCCTCGTCACCGAGTGCCGCGTGCACCTGCTCGTCGGAAAGCTCGGTCAGGTCGTGACCGGCTGTTGTGCCGTTGTCGGAGGTCACGTTCCGTCCTCTCAGTTGATCGCTTGCCGGGTCCGGCGAGGCCGGCCCGCGCGACAGACGGCGGTTCAGCCGAAGATCGCGCCGATGCCCTTCTTGAACGCCCAGTCCAAGACGCTCACCAGGGCCACCATGAACACCACGAAGACCAGCACGACGGCGGTGTAGGTCACCATCTGCTTGCGGTTCGGCCAGATGACCTTGCGCAGCTCCGCCCAGACCTCGCGGATGAAGCGCATGAGCCGCGCGAACACGGAGGCCTTCTTCGCCTTCTGGTCCCGCTTCGGAGTCGGAGCGCCCTTCGCGTCGGGAGCGGTCTTCTCCCCCGACTTCCCGGCCGGCCGGGACTTGTCGTCCGCACGTGCCGCGGACTTCCCCGCCGGACGAGCGGTCGCACGGCGCTCACGCCGGGCAGCAGCTGTGACGGGACGGGACTGGCTCTCGGGCTTCTGCCCGGTGCCGTCCTGCTCCTGCTCGCCGCCGCTGGCGTCGCTGTCGCTCACGACCACTCCTCCGCTCCACCAGTTCCGTTACGCAGGGGTGACAGGACTTGAACCTGCAACCTGCGGTTTTGGAGACCGCTGCTCTGCCAATTGAGCTACACCCCTGTGGGGACCCGATCTCTCGGAGCCCCGTTGGACGCATTCCATCGTCCCCACCATCCAGGCGGGGATGACCGTAGTGCGTTCCAAGTCCCGAAGTCTACGGCAAGCCTCGCGAGAGCCCGCAACCGCGCCCCCCGATCGACCGCCGAACCCCGGTCGGCCTGCGGAAAACTCCCCGCCGGCCTCCTGATCATGCCAGGATGTCCGCCATGACGGACACCCCGGAGTCCCGCTCACCGGTGCGCGGGATTCGGCTCGGCCTGGCGCTGCCGCAGTACGGCGCGCTCGCCGACCCCGCGGCCGTCGCGCGCTTCGCGACCGCGGCCGAAGACCTCGGGTTCGGCTCGCTGTGGGTCGGCGACCGGATCCTCACGCCGCGCGAGCCGTCGGACCTGTACCCGGGTGGCGGCACACCGGAACACCCGTACCCGAAGGAGTTCGAGACCTTCGCGGACCCGTTCACGACGCTGGCGACCGCGGCCGCCGTGACCCGCACGGCCCGCCTGGGCATGAGCGCGCTGACCGGCCCGGTGTACTCCCCGGTGCTGCTCGCCCGCGCCCTGACCTCGCTCGACCTGGCCAGCGGCGGCCGGCTCGACGTCGGTCTCGGGCTCGGCTGGCTGCGCGAGGAGTACTTCGCGACCGGCGTGCCCTGGGAGGGTCGCGGCAAGCGACTCGAGGACGTCCTCGACGCGCTCGAGGCGCTGTGGACCGGCGACCCGGTGGCGCACGAGGGCCCGCAGTGGCGGATCGCGCCGTCGACGGTGGGCCTGCGCACGGCGCAGCACCCGCGGCCGCCGGTGCTGCTGGGCGGGTTCTCGCCGCCGGCGCTGGCCCGGATCGGCCGCCGCGCGGATGGCTGGCTGGCGGGCTGGATGCCGCGTCAGTACCTGGCCGGGCTCTGGTCGGTCGCGCTCGAAGCGGCCGAAAAGGCCGGTCGCGACCCCGGCGCGCTGCGGCGCGTGCTGCGGATCAACCCGCGCGCGGGCACCGGGGTCGAGACGGTCACGGACGTGCCGGCCTGCCTGGACGTGGCCCGCGAGGAGGGCATCGCGGAGGTCCTGGTCGACCTGCACTACGTCGCGAAGGACGTCGACCACGCCCTGGAGCTGGCGGCCGAACTGATCGCCTGAGCGGCTCAGCTCTCGCTGTCGGCGAGGGCGGCGAGCGCCTGCGCCTTGGCCGCGTACTTCCAGTTCGCGAGGTCGCGGATCGTCTTGATCTTCAGTTCGGCGAGCAGCTCGTCGTGCTTCGGCGTGAGCCCCTCGAGCGCGGACGGCGGCGCGTCCAGCAGCTCCTTGATCGACTTGTCCTCGTACGCCTTGTCGACGAGTTTGTTCAGGTTCAGGCCCACGGCGCTTCCTGCCTTTCTCGGTTCGACTTCGGAACGGGCCCCACCCTCGCTGTGATCCGCGTCGCACGCAACCGTCGTGTCCCCCACACAGGGTCGCCCACCCAAAACCTGATAGTTCTAGTACAGTTAGAACTATGCTCGTGCGGATCGACCCGGCTTCGACCGTCCCGCTCTTCGAACAGGTGGCGGCGTCGCTGCGCCGCGCCCTCGGGGACGGCAGCCCGGCGCCGGGCGAACAGCTGCCGCCCGCCCGTGAGCTCGCGGCGGCACTCGAAATCAACGTCCACACCGTGTTGCGGGCGTACGCGCTCCTTCGCGACGAAGGCCTCATCGACCTGCGGCGACGCCGGGGCGCCGTCGTGCTCGGCGGGGCGTCGGCGCGGGCACGCCTGGCCGAGCTGGCCGGCGAGCTGGCCGGGGAAGCCAAGCGCGCGGGCGTCGGGTTCGAGGAGCTCACCGGGATCCTTAAGGAGAAGTACTCATGAGCAAGCTGATCCGGGTCCTCACCGCGACGGCCGTGCTGCCGGGCGCGGTGCTCGTCACCGCCGGGCTCCTCGCGAACGCCTGGGCCGGCCGGCTGCCCGACCCCATCGCGACGCACTGGAACGGCGCGCCGAACGGCTCCACGCCGGTCGCGCTCTTCACCACCGTCTGCCTGGCGCTCGGCGCGGTCGCGACGGTGCTCCTCGCGACCACAGCTGTCACCGCGCTTCGTCGCGGGCGGCCGGTCCCGCGCATCACCGTCGGCGTCGGCGCCGCGTTCGCCTCGCTGGCGCCGGCCACGCTGCTCTCGGTGCTCGTGCCCAACCTCGACGTGCCGGACTGGCACGCGGCCCGCGCCGGGGCCGTCGTGGTGCTGTTCCTGCTGGGCTCGGCCGTGGTCGGCGTCGTGGCCGCGGTGGTCGGCGGCCTGCCGTCGCCGGTGCTCGAAACCAGCTCCGAGCGGCCGAGCGTCGGCCTGCGGCCCGGCCAGCGCGCGTACTGGTCGGGCCGGGCGGAGAACCCGGCGATGCTCTGGTGGCTCGTCGCGGTTCCCGCCGCCATCGCCTTCGTGCCCGCCGGCCTCACCTGGCCGATGGCGATCTGGATCGCGCTCGTCGCCGGGTTCGTCGCCGCGATGACCTACCGCCTGAAGGCGACCGTCGACGCCAAGGGCGTGACGATCCGGTTCGGCCTCGGCTTCCCGTGGCGGCACATCGCGTTGAGCCACCTTCGTGAGGCGACCACGCGGGAGCTTTCCACGTTCGGCGACACCGGGCTCGGCCTGCGGTTCAACCCGGTAACCGGCACGACCGCGTACAAGGTGCGTGGTGGCCCCGCCCTCGTGTTGTCCCTCGCGAGCGGGCGGACCGTGCTGGTGAGCGTGGACGATCCGGAGACCGGCGCTGGGCTGGTGAACGATCTGCTCGCGCAGCGCGTCACCCGGATTGACTAGGTCCGCGCGGGAGCGGGACCGGTAGAAACGAACGAGTGGCGAACAAGGGTGGCTGTCTCGTGCTTGTGCTCGTGGCCGGGTTGCTGGCCTTCGGGTACTACAAGTGGCAGCACGGGTCTTCTTCCGCGCCGCCCGACGGTGCGGACACCGGGGGTGGCAGTGGGCGGTACGTCGCTCTCGGTGATTCCTATACGTCCTCGCCGCGTACTGGGCGGCAGGTGGGGACTCCGGTCGGGTGTGCGCGCTCCGATGACAACTATCCGCACCTTGTCTCCGCGAAGCTGAAGCCTGCTGAGTTTGCCGACGTCAGCTGTGGTGGGGCTACTACTGCCAACTTGACCTCTGCGCAGCGGACCTCGAACGGGACCAATCCGCCGCAGCTCGACGCGGTGAACGCTCGGACGACGCTGGTCACGCTCGGTATCGGTGGGAACGATGTCGGGTTTCTTCAGCTGGCTTCTTCTTGTGCGACCGCTCATCCCTCCTCGTCGCCTTGCAAGGATCGGCTCACTGCCGGTGGGCGTGATCAGCTTGCCGAGCGGATCGATGCCGCTGCTCCCGTCGTTGGCTCCGCTTTGGATCGGATTCATGCCAAGGCTCCGCGGGCGCGGGTCGTTGTGGTCGGGTATCCGACCGTTCTTCCCGATGGGGATGGGTGTTGGCCTGTGCTGCCTGTCGGGGCCGGCGATGTTGCTTATTTTCGTGAGGCGCTCGGGAAGTTGAACAAGATGCTTGAGGACCAGGCTGATGGGCATCGGGCTGGTTATGCCGATACCGCTACTCCTGGGAAGGGGCGGGATGTCTGTTCCGCTTCCGACCGGCGGTGGGTCGAGGGGGTCTTGCCCGCTTCGCCCGCTGCTCCGCTGCATCCCAATGCTCGGGGGGAGCAGGGGATGGCTGATGCCGTGCTCGCTCTGCTGCCGGTCTCGTAGGGGTCCTTCCGGCACCCCGAAGCTTTGATTGTGACTACGGCCGGCAGCACCGCGTCAAGGCGGGAAAGCGTGCCTTGACCCGGCGCCGCCGGCCGTGTTTTGGCTTCGGATCGGGGTGCGGGAGGGTCTGGGTGCTCTTCGGTTCCGGTTCTCGGGTTCCTTGCGGCTTCTAGACGCGCACCAAGGCCTGTGGCTTGCCCAGGACCGTCTTGCCGTCGAACTTCACCACCAGGTCGATGCGGGCGATGCCGTCTTCCTTGAGTTCACCCACCTTGCCTGTGATCTCCACCAGTGCGCCCTCGGGGGTGTTGGGCACCACGACCGGGCGGGTGAAGCGGGCGCTGAAGTCCACCAGGCGGCCTGGGTCGCCCAGCCAGTCCGTCACGACGCGGCCGGCCACCGCCATCGTCAACATGCCGTGTGCGATGACGTCCGGGAGGCCTACCTCCTTCGCGAACGTCTCGTTCCAGTGGATCGGGTTGAAGTCCAGTGCCGCGCCCGCGTAGCGCACCAGCTGCTCGCGGGTGATGCGGACCTCCAGGGGAGCCAGCTCGTCTCCGACGTTCACGCGTCCTCCCCCCGCACCACGAGCTGGGCGCGCGTGGTGGCGATGTGCGCGCCGTCGGCGTCGGTGATCTCGGCGCGCAGGTTGATGAAGTCGTTGCCCGCCCTGGCCATGATCCGGTCGATGTGCGTGGTCAGCAGCAGCTCGTCGCCGGCGTGGGCCGGGCGCGTGTAGCTGAACTGCTGGTCGCCGTGGACCATGCGGGAGTAGTCGAGGCCCAGCTCCGGGTCGGTGACGATCGCGTTGATCGACGCCAGGTTGATGATCGTGAGGAACGTCGGGGGTGCGATCACGTCCGGGTAGCCGGCCGCTTTCGCGGCTTCGGGATCGCGGAAGAGCGGGTTCGCGTCGCCGATCGCGTCGGCGAACTCCCGGATCTTCTCCCGGCTCACTTCATAGCTTGACCGCGGCGGGTAGACCCGCCCGGTGAACGACTCGTCCAAGGGCACCCGAGGAGGCTACCAACAGCAAGAAGCCGCCCTGGTGGTCCAGGGCGGCTTCTCGAAGCTGGTGAGAACGCGCTACTCAGCGGGTCTCTTTGTGAGTCCGGTGCGTACCGCAGTTCGGGCAGAACTTCTTCATCTCCAGGCGATCCGGGTTGTTGCGCCGGTTCTTCTTGGTGATGTAGTTGCGGTGCTTGCACTCTTCGCACGCCAGCGTGATCTTGGGTCGCACGTCGGTGGCAGCCACAGCGTTTCCTTCTCTCTCAGGTCCGGGGGCCAGCCCCGTCGTTACCGCGTAGCGGTGGCCGGACTTGAACCGGCGACACAGCGATTATGAGCCGCTTGCTCTGCCAACTGAGCTACACCGCCCTTACATGACCCAAGCCGCGACACGCAGGCGTGACGCGGCTGAGGTCGTGAGCCCCTTTACGGAATCGAACCGTAGACCTTCTCCTTACCATGGAGACGCTCTGCCGACTGAGCTAAAGGGGCCTGGCCTCTCGCGAGGACTTGGAAAGATTAGCAAGCCCCGTCACCCCGTCGTGCAACCGGGGTCCCCTTAGCACAAAACCTCAGGTCAGCAGCGTAAGCACGGTCTCCGAGTGCCGCCCCGGCGAGCGCGCCGTGCGGGCCTGCAGCCACGCCTCGAGGCGGTCCTCCGGCAGCGGCCGCGAGATCAGGTAGCCCTGCGCGACGTCACAGCCCATCGCCTCCAGCTGGTCGCGGGCGACGTCCTCCTCGACACCTTCCGCCACCACCGTCAGGCCGAGCGAGTGCCCCAGCTCGACGATCGACCGCACCACCGCGAGGTCGCCGAGATCGGTGCCCATGCCCAGGACGAAGCTCTTGTCGATCTTGACCTGGTCGACCGGCAGCTGCCGCAGGTAGGCCAGCGACGAGTAGCCCGTGCCGAAGTCGTCCACCGCGAGCGTGATGCCCAGCGAGTGCAGCTCGCGCAGGATCGGCAGCGCCTTCTGCGGGTCGGACATCACGCCGGACTCGGTCAGCTCGAACGTCAGCAGCTCCGGCGGGATGCCGTAGTGCTCCAGCTCGCGGGCCACCTTGTTCGGGAAGTCCTCGTCGGCGAGGTTGCGCACCGACAGGTTGACCGCGACCGAGATCCGCAGGCCCTCGTCGAGCCACTTGCGGCAGCGCTTGAGCGCCTCGCCGAGCACGAAACCCGTCAGGACGCCGATCAGGCCGGCCGCCTCGATGGCCGGGACGAACTCGTCCGGGCCGAGCCGGCCGAACTCCGGGTGCACCCAGCGGACCAGCGCCTCGACGCCGGCCACCTGCCGGTTCGGCAGGGTGATCTTCGGCTGGTAGTGGACGCTGACCTGGCCGTCCTCCAGGGACTGCCGGAACTGCGTGACCATCTGGAAGCGGCGCAGGAAGATCTGGCCCATGCTCGGCACGTAGCCGCGGACCTCTTCGCCGCCCTTCGTGGCGCGGACGGCGACGTCGGCGCGCTGCAGCAGGCCTTCGATGTCGACGACGTCGCCGGACTCCTCGGGCGTCGTCGTCGCGTAGCCGATGATCGCGTTCGCCTCGACCGAAAGCCGGTCCACCGGGTACGGCGCGGAAAGCTCCTCGCGCAGCCGTTCCGCCGCGTGGTGGGCGTCCTCCGGCGGGCAGCCGACGAGCAGCGCCGCGAACGACGCGCCTTCGAGCCGGGCGAGCGGGACGTCGGGGCCGAGCGCGTCGCGGATGCGGCGGCCGGCGGCGATCACCATCCGGTCGGCCCACGCGTAGCCCAGCGCGTCGCTGACCGTGGAGAAGACGTCGAGGTCGATCCGCAGCACGACCGCGTTGGCGAAGTCCCGCAGCGGCTCCTTCGCCACCTGCCGGAAGCCCGGCCGGTTGAGGTGCCCGGTGAGCGGGTCGTGGTAGGCGTCGTGGCGCAGGGTGGCCAGCAGCCGGCGGTTGTCCAGCGACGTCGCGAGGTGGCTGGCCATCGTGCCGAGCAGCTGGACGTCGTACTTGCCGAAACCACGCCAGCGCGACAGCCGGTCGTGCGCCTCGACGACGCCGAGCAGCTGGTTGGCGCTGCGCAGCGGGACGACTAGCGCCTCCTGCGCGCCGCGGTCGAGCAGCGCGGCGCGGACGTCGGGGTTGGCCTCGGTGATCCGGAAGTGGCGGACGTGCGCGCCGGGCAGCCGCAACAGCGGGTCGTCGGCCGCCGGGTCGGCGACCGGGAGGTCATCGCCGGCCACGACGACCCGCATGACGTCCTTCGGTTCGAGCCGCAGCCGCAGCACGACGCGGCCCGCGGCCAGCTGGTCCTTGATGCGCTCGGCGATCGTGGCCCATTCGCGGACGTCGACGCCGCCGACGAGCTCGTCCGCGCGGCTGGCCGGGCGCGCCGCGGCCTGCTGACCCGAGCGGGCCACCATCAGGCTGACGTCGGAGAGCGCCTCCATGTCCCGCTGCTCGCGCAGCAGGTCCGAGTACGCCCAGTAGAGCGCGGTAAGGCCGAGGAAGACGGCGAGCACCAGCGGCCACGCCTTGGGCGTGGTCGAGATGACGAGGTAGCCGGACAGGCCGACCGAGGCGTTGACGAACCCGACGACCAGGATCCGCGCGGTGAGCCGGACCGCGGTGCTGACCCGCATCCGGCGGCGCAGGACGCGCACCGCGGCCAGCGCGAGCAGCGTGCTCACCAGCGGCGCGGTCAGCGTGCCGGCCAGGGCGGCGACCCACGGGATCTTGTCGCCGGCGCCCGCGCCGACGGCGAACTTCACCAGCCCGGCGACCGCGAAGGCGCCGGTGATCTCGAGCAGGAACGCGCCCGCGTTGTAGAGGACGCGGCCGGCGACCTTCCGGGCGAGCAGCGTGCCGATGCCGGCGACCAGGTGCGCGGCCAGCACTACTTCGAAGGGCGCGACGAAGAACCCGATGACGAGCGGGATCTCGGTGAAGGAGATGGTCCACGAGATGCCGCTGCGGACGTCGACGTTGATGCCGAGCTGTTCGGCGAGCAGGAAGGCGACGGCGAGGACCGGCCCGATCCACAGGAGACGGCTGTCCCAGTGGAACGGCAGCCACGAGCCGACCGCGAACGCGGCGACGAGCCCGAGGCTCAGCACCGCGAAGGTGTACGCGCGGAACCGGCGTTCGTCCGTGCGGGCTTCGACGGAAACGGGCGGTGTCCCGGAAGCGGCTCCCGGCCCGGGCTTCGCCTGCGCGACGGCGTCGCCGTGGGCGTTGGTGTCCGGCATCCGACCTTCCCTCCCGGCTTGTCCACCGGTGCTGATCCGTGACTTCGGGTGTGGACAAGGGCCATACCGTACCCCGTAGGGCGTACCCGTGTCCCTTTCGAGACAGTAAGAGATCACCCCAGGGTTAACAATGCCTCGACGGCGCTGACCTGCGTGGACCAAGGGGTGAAAGGTCGGGTGTCTTCCGCCTTGCCGGTTCTCTTCGCACGAAGAGCCGGGTAGCGCTTCAATGTGCCCATGCACAGCGATGTGATTGCCACCGAACACGCGGCGCGGCTCGCGGCGGTGGACTCCCTGCTCCCCGGTTCTTCTTCCTTCGAGGCAGCCGAAAACGCGGTGGTGCTGGAGGTCGCGACGGGTGAGTCCGCCGCCTCCGCCCTCGCCTCGCGCATCCAGGTCGACCAGGACGCGCCGAACGCGCCGTGGCGGGCGCTGACCGAGCACCGGCTCGACCTCCAGCTGGCCGGCCCGCAGCCGGCGGCCGCCCTCGACGCCCTCCTCACCCGATGGGATGAACATCTGCGCGCGGTCGCCGAGCCCGGCGACACCGAGACCGCGGCGATCGTCCCGCGGGCGAGCCGGGACGCGGACGGCGCGCGCGAAATGCTGCACCACGGGTTCGCGCCGCTGCGCGTGATCGCCGTGCGGCCGGCCGAGCGCATGATCCCGGCCGGCCCGCGCGGGACCCCCGGCGTCAAGATCCGCCGCGCCGAGCCCGGCGACCTCGAAACCGTCGTCGCGCTGGGCCTGGAGCTGCACTCCTACGACGCCCAGTACGGCACGGTCAACCTGCGCAAGGGCGTCGAGGACATCATGGCCAAGGACCTCGCCGAGCAGCTGGAGCGCCCGGAGCCGCCACTGTGGATCGCCGAGCTCTACGGCCGTCCGCTCGGCATGGTGAACGTCCAGCACCCGGGCGAGACCGGCTGGATCAGCGACCGGGTCGCGGCGGACCGCGTCGGCTACCTGTCGTCGCTGGCCGTCGCGAAGGAGGCGCGCTCCTCCGGTGTCGGCACCGCGCTGGCCGCCCACGCCCACCAGGTGCTGGACGAGGAGGGCGCCGACGTCGTCCTCCTGCACCACGCGGCGGCGAACCCGCTGTCGACGCCGTTCTGGTACGCGCAGGGCTACCGGCCGCTGTGGACGTACTGGCAGCGTCGACCAGCCGTTCGGTGAGCCACTGGCGGATTACCGCAGGTGCGGTGGGTCGATAGGCTGGCTCCCGGAGAGCGAGGGGAGCCGGAAGTGACCGATCAGCGGGATTCCGCGCCGAGAGCGCCCGAAGGGGTCGACACGGAGAAGCCGTCGGCGGCCCGGATCTACGACTGGTACCTGGGTGGCACCCAGAACTGGGCCGTGGACCGCGAGTTCGGCCGGCGCATGGAGCAGCAGTGGCCGCTCGTGCGCCCCGGCTCGAAGCAGAACCGCGAGTTCATGAACCGCGCAGTCCGGGCGGCGCTGCGGGCCGGGATCCGGCAGTTCATCGACCTCGGCTCCGGTGTCCCGACGGCCGGGAACGTGCACGAGGTCGTCGAGGCGGAGCTGCCCGAGGACCACGACGCGAAGGTCGTCTACGTCGACTACGAGCCGGTCGCGGTCGCGCACGCGACGCTGATCCTCGAAGAGGAGATGGCGACCGACTGGGCCGGCATCGTCCAGGCGGACATGCGGGACGCGAAGGCCGTGCTGCGGGCGGCGGAGACGAAACGGCTCGTCGACTTCTCCCAGCCGGTCTGCTTGATCATGGCGGCGGTGCTGCACTTCGTCGGACCGGACGACGACCCGGACGGCCTGCTGGCGACGTACCGCAACGCGCTCGCCCCGGGCAGCTGGCTGGCGATCTCGCAGATGAGCGAGGGCGACGGCAGCGGCGCGACGCTGGACGGGCTGCGCTGGTTCGTCGAGCAGTACCGGAAGACGAGCAACCCGGTGTGGCTGCGCGACCGCGAAGAGATCGAGCCGCTGTTCGGCGACTGGGCCCTGCTGGAGCCGGGCATCGTGCACCTGCCGGACTGGCGGCCCGACCGGAAGATCAACGCGCTGGAGGCGGAGGCCCGCCCGTACGCGTGGTGCGCCGTCGCGGAGAAGCCCGGCGCCTGAGCGAAGGAGCGCCGATCGCTCCGGCCGGGGTGGACATCGAGAAACCGCGCCGTCGCATGTCTTGACCTGAGCTTTTCGTGATCGCTGTGGGCGAACGCACTCCGGGAAACAAACCCGACCATCGGAGAGTTGAGCTAGGCAGACTCAACTACACGAGGAGTGCACATGTCCGACACCCGCCTCCTGCCCGTGCTCCCGCTCGATGACGACGTCGTGCTGCCGGGCATGGTCGTCCCGCTCGACCTGACCGAGACCGAGACGCGAGCCGCGGTGGAGTCCGCCCAGGCCAAGACGCCGAGCCAGGCGTCCTTCCCCGGCATCCGGTCCACCGGCGCGAGCAAGGCCGAGGTCCTGATCGTCCCGCGCGTCCACGGTGAGTACGCCGAGTACGGCACCGTCGCGACGGTCGAGCGCATCGGCCGCGTGCCCGGCGGCAAGGCCGCCGTGCTGCTGCGCGGCACGACCCGCGCGCTCGTCGGCCGGATCGCCGACGGCCCCGGCGCCGCCCGCTGGGTGCACGCCGAGGACGCCACCGAGACCACCGACGAGCAGACCGCGAAGCTCGCGGCCGAGTACAAGGCCGTCGTCATCTCGATCCTGCAGCAGCGCGGCGGCTGGCAGCTGATCGACGCCGTCCAGCAGGTCGAGGACGCCTCCGCGATCGCCGACCTGTCCGGCAACGCGCCGTACCTCGACACCGACCAGAAGCTCACCCTGCTGTCCACTTTGGACGTCAGCGCGCGGCTGGCGCAGGCGCTCGAGTGGAGCAAGGAACACCTGGCCGAGCTCGAAGTCACCGACACGATCCGCAAGGACGTCGCCGAGGGCATGGAGAAGCAGCAGAAGGAGTTCCTGCTGCGCCGCCAGCTCGAGGCCATCCGCAAGGAGCTCGGCGAGCTCGACGGCACCGCTGACGAGACGGACTACCGCGCCCGCGTCGAGGGCGCCGAACTGCCCGACGCCGTCAAGAAGGCCGCACTGGCCGAAGTGGACAAGCTGGACCGCACGTCCGAGCAGTCCCCCGAGGGCGGCTGGATCCGCACCTGGCTGGACACCGTCCTGGAGCTGCCCTGGAACGAGCGCACCGAGGACAGCTACGACATCGCCGCGGCGCGTGCGGTGCTCGACGCCGACCACGCCGGCCTCGACGACGTCAAGGAACGCATCATCGAGTACTTGGCCGTGCGCAAGCGCCGCGCGGAATCGGGCCTGGGCGCGGTCGGCGGCCGTCGGTCCGGCGCCGTGCTCGCCCTCGCGGGCCCTCCCGGGGTCGGCAAGACGTCGCTGGGTGAGTCCGTCGCGAAGGCCATGGGCCGCAAGTTCGTCCGGGTCGCCCTGGGCGGCATCCGCGACGAGGCGGAGATCCGCGGTCACCGCCGCACCTACGTCGGCGCGCTGCCCGGCCGGATCGTCCGCGCCATCAAGGAAGCCGGCTCGATGAACCCGGTCGTGCTGCTCGACGAGATCGACAAGGTCGGCGCCGACTACCGCGGCGACCCGACCGCGGCGTTGCTCGAAGTGCTGGACCCGGAGCAGAACCACACGTTCCGCGACCACTACCTCGAGGTCGAGCTGGACCTGTCCGACGTCGTGTTCCTGGCGACGGCCAACGCGCTGGAGACCATCCCCGGCCCGCTGCTGGACCGGATGGAGCTCGTCACGCTGGACGGCTACACCGAGCACGAGAAGGTCACCATCGCCCGCGACCACCTGCTCCCCCGGGAGCTGGAGCGCGCCGGGCTGGGCGCCTCGGACGTGACGTTGACGGACGCCGCGTTCAGCCGGATCGCCGCCGAGTACACCCGCGAGGCGGGCGTGCGCAACGCGAACCGGACGATCGCGAAGGTGCTGCGGAAGATCACGACCAAGGTGGCGTTGGACGAGGCTTCGCTGCCGCTGACGGTGGACGCCCCGGACCTCGAGACGTACCTGGGCCGCCCGCGGCACCTGCCGGAGTCGTCGCTGCCCGCGTCGACCCAGCGGACCGCGACCCCGGGCGTGGCGACGGGCCTGGCGGTGACCGGCGCGGGCGGTGACGTCCTCTACATCGAGGCGTCACTGGCCGACGAGGAGTCCGGCGCGTCCGGGCTGCAGCTGACCGGTCAGCTCGGCGACGTGATGAAGGAGTCGGTGCAGATCGCGCTGTCCTACCTGCGTTCGCACGGCGCGGAGCTGGAGCTGCCGGTGGGTGACCTGCGCAAGCGCGGCATCCACGTGCACGTCCCGGCGGGCGCGGTCCCGAAGGACGGGCCGTCGGCGGGCGTCACGATGACGACGGCGCTGGCGTCGCTGCTCTCGGGCCGCGTGGTGAAGGCGGACGTCGCGATGACGGGTGAGGTGTCCCTGACGGGCCGCGTCCTCCCGATCGGCGGCGTGAAGCAGAAGCTGCTGGCGGCGCACCGGGCGGGGATGAAGACGGTGATCATCCCGCAGCGCAACGAGCCGGACCTCGACGACGTCCCGGCCGAGGTGCTGGCCCAGCTGGACGTGCACGCGGTGGCCAACGTCCGCGAGGTCCTGGACCTCGCCCTGACCCCGGCTTCGACGCCGGTTTCCCAGGCGGCGTAACCCCGAACTCCGCCACCCCCGGACGGCCGGTTTCCCCTTCCCCCAGGGAAACCGGCCGTTCTTCACGTGCTCAGACCGACCCGTCGACGCGCCGCGCGGCGATCAGGTAGCCGGTGCCGAGCCGGCCCTTGGCGCCACGGGCGATCGTGGCCTCCGGGTGCGCCCGCCAGCGGCGGTCCCACCGGCGCACGACCCGGTCCAGCGGCGGCACCAGCGCGGTGACGTCGTAGAACACGGTGTCCACCGGCTGCAGCCCGGCCCGCCACAGTTCGTGACGCAGCCGCCGCGGGGTGAGCGCTTCGATCCCGGTGCGGCGCGCGTCGTGGCGCCGCGGGACGTGCAGTGCTTGTTCGAGGCCGCCCAGGACGCGCCGGGCCGGCCAGTACATCCCCCATTCGACGAGCCGGTAGGGGCTGCGCGGGCTCAGCATGGTGACGACCGCGAGCCCGCCGGGTTTCACGACGCGCGCGATCTCCCGCAGCGCCGGCACGATGTCGACGTATTCGAGCACGCCCATGGCGAGCGCGGTGTCGAAACTGCCGTCGGCGAACGGCATTTCTTCGATGTCCCCGACGGCGAAGATCGCTTCTTTCCCGACGCGTCGCCGCCCGGCGTCGACCATCGCCGCCGACCGGTCGCACCCGGTGACGGTGAATGCGCCGGGCCGGTCGTCGAGCAGGTGTTCCACCATCATTCCCGGCCCGCAGCCGACGTCGAGTAGCGTGCCCTCGCGCCCGAGGAGCACTTGGTCGACGGCGTGGATCCGGGAATGGTGGTAGCGCGCGGTGGGTCCCCAGCCGCCGAACGCGGCCGCGTAGTCGGAGACGAGCTGGGCATCGGCGTACTGGACCCGTACGAGCTGCTCGCGCGTCGGGCGTTCGAGGGTCCCGGAAACCGGCATGTGCACCTCCACTGTTGTCGTGCTCGGCCTGCGGCGGCCCGCGGGCCACTGTCAGCGTCGGGACGATCGTGAAGGCCGTTACGGAATTTCCCGGGATGGGAAAAATGCGGTCGAAAGGCGGAATGAATCTTCATCCATTGCGCGGAGGAATTACGGCCGAATCGCGGGTTCTTTTACCAGGCTGCTGACTCGAGACATCTCACGCATTCCGCACATAGCTGACGAAACCTCGTTGTACAGCAGCGAAACGCGAGGTTTCCGGTAGGACAATCAACGCCCACGAAATGTCCGGGATTTGTCACTCCGGCACTGCCGTCGATAATACTCTGAGTGTTTCCGGCGGACCCGGAACACCCCGGATGGCGGTAAAAACGAAAGGGCCCCGTGACCGGCGGTCACGGGGCCCTTCGTGGGTGGCGGGTGAGGGATTCGAACCCCCGTAGGCGTAAGCCAACTGGTTTACAGCCAGTCCCCTTTGGCCACTCGGGTAACCCGCCATGGCCGGTCGCACCGGCCGGGGAGAAGCTTACCGAACGGCTCCCGGCGGGGGTCAACCGGGATACCCGGGGCTAGGCTGGGTGGCCCCTGACAAGCGAGTACGAGGTGTGAGGACACGTGGCGGATCCCTCTTTCGACGTCGTGAGCAAGGTCGACCGCCAGGAGGTGGACAACGCACTGAACCAGGCGAGCAAGGAGCTCGGCACCCGGTTCGACTTCCGCGGCACGGGCACGACGATCGCCTGGGCGGGCGAGGAAGCGATCACGGTCGAGTCCGAGACCGAGGAGCGCGCGCTGGCCGCGGTCGAGGTGTTCAAGGAGAAGCTGATCAAGCGCAGCATCTCCCTGAAGGCCTTCGAAGCGGACGAGCCGGCTCTGTCGGGCAAGGCGTACAAGATCGGCGGCAAGATCCTCCAGGGCATCGCCTCGGACAAGGCGAAGCAGATAGCGAAGTTCATCCGCGACGAAGGCCCGAAGGGCGTCCAGGCCCAGATCCAGGGCGACCAGCTGCGGGTGTCCGGGAAGAAGAAGGACCAGTTGCAGGAGGTCATCGCCCTGCTCAAGGGCAAGGACTTCGAGATCGCGCTGCAGTTCACCAACTACCGGTGACTCTCTGTCGTTGACCGGCGGGCACTCGGTTACCGGGTGTCCGCCGGAACTCGGTCGCCGCGATCAGCCGCATCCATGCGTCGCGCACCGGCAGATCTGGAGTCGCATCAGAACGGCGGTTCGTCATCTGCGAACGCGCCGCCCGAGGGCGGCGGGGCCGCACCCCAGGGGTCGGCACCGATCATCGCCTTGTCGACCCACTCATCGTGAGCCTTTGTCGTCTCCGACGTGACGAGAAAATCTCGATCAGCCCACTGCAGCCTGCCGGCTTCGCCCAACCGCTCGACGAATCGCCGCAGTGTGATCAGATCCATATTCGGACGGCGACGCGTGGGTTGCACGTACTTCTTGATCGCGCGCATTTCCTCCATGATGTCGGCAATCCCGCGCGCCTCGGAATTTTCGGAGTGGCGGAGCTGCTGGAGGTCGATCGTGTAGGTCACCGGCGTCTCCACCGGAGCGCCCGACTCGATCGTCCGCAGCATGCCCTTGAGCTGCTCTTTCGCCTCGAAGACCGAGTCGAGGTCCCGGTGGTTGACCAGGATGGTGCGGAACCCGCGAATGTCGAACGGCACGATCTGGCCGTGGGCCATCAGGTGCACGAACGGCTTCCGAACCGCGTGCCTGATCGCCAGCTCGTAGAACACATTCGGATTCTGATCGGTCAGGTCCGCCACCACCAGGTCGGCATTCAGCAGTTTGTCGATGAGCTGGGTCGTGATCTGCCCCGACTGTTCAATCAGATCCCCGCGCTGGGGCGAGTATCCGAACTCTTCCACCACCGGGCTGATGATGTGCCGGTAGACCTGGTCCGACCGCTTTCTGATGTCCGAACCGGCCGGCCCGATCGGGCAGACGACGAAACACTCTTTGCCTGACCTGCTCTTCGGGTCATCGCTCATGAGTGACAGATAACATCATCCCCTCGACACGTTACACAGTGTTGCCGTTCTGTGACGTGGCGAAGCAGCAACCAGGGTGCCCGCTCAGGACGGCGTCAGCGTCCAGCTCGCCTCGTAACCCTCCACCTTCAGATACGCCGGCCCCCGCGCGTCGCGCTCCACCTCGACGTCGCCGATCTGGTTGAGCAGCAGGTCCTGGTCCTCGTCCGACTGGATCCACAGCGCGATGTGACCCCGCGTCTTCGCCGTGAACTTGACCTTCGTCACCCCCGCCGGGATGCGCAGCACCCCGTCGCCCTTGCCCGGAGACGGCTGGCCCGCCGACGCCATCGGGAGGGCCCGGTAGTCCGTGATTGTCGCCGTCCAGGCGGCGTTCGCGTGGACCGTCACGTGCTTCGTCGGGCGGGCCGGGTACGTGTTCAGCCATGTCGTGCCCTGGTACGGGCCGATCGCGTTCACCAGGCCGTGCTCGCCGCCGTCGGTGTCGAGGATCACGTTCGCCGAGCACTTCGGGCAGTCGAACTTCAAGAAGCCCAGCTGGTCGGCCGGCCAGCTGGTCACGAACTCGCCGCTGCCCTTGCCCGTGTGCGTCTCCGTCGGCACCTCCCGCGGCACCGGCGCCGCCGAAGACGACGGAGCCGGCGGTGCGACAGCCGAACCGGCCGTCGCGGGCACGATCACGCCGTACCCCACCGGAGGCGCGCACGCGGACGCCAGCACCAACACCAGCAAGCAGGACAGCCGGACTCTCATCGTTCCCCCTCAGGACCACCGCCGGTCCTCTGGTGATCTTTCGACGGACTTTGCCGAAGCGTTACGTGAGCGATCACCCATTGGTGCGATCCAAACCTCCCGAACGTGCGACGCACGGCGTGACCGCTCCGGGCAACCGCAAAAGACGTGCTGTAATCGCGCGGTCACCGCGTGGAGAGGGTCAGGATGCGCCGTTTGCTCGCCTTGGTGCTGGCACTCACCGTGGTCTGCACGACCTTGACCCCCGCGAGCGCCGCCGAGCGCCGGCAGCTCCTGCCCGGCTACGGCTCGTACCCCCGCCTGATCCGGCTCGAACACTCGATCTTCGGCCGCGGCCGCATCATCGCCTCCCTGACCAGCGAAGACGCCAGCGGCAAGTTCACGCCGATCATGGAGAGCACCGACGAAGGCGCGTCGTTCCACCAGATCGGCGCGATCCGCGACGCCGACGGCCGCTACGGCATGTGCTGCGGCACCGTCTACGAGCTGCCGCAGCGGGTCGGCCGGCTCCGCGCGGGCACCCTGCTGTGGGCCGCCTCCTACCGGCAGGACGCCGGCGCGCAGCGGCGCGTCGGGATCAAGGTCTGGGCCAGCAAGGACGGCGGCCGCACCTGGGTCTTCCTGTCCGAAGCCGCCCGCTCGCACAACATCGACGGCATCTGGGAGCCCGAGTTCACCGTCGACGCCGGCGGCACGCTCTGGCTCCACTTCGCCGACGAGACGCAGGCGCCGAAGTACGCGCAGGTCCTCAACCGGGTCGCCTCCACCGACGGCGTCACCTGGGGCACCAAGCAGCTCACCCTGGCCATCCCGCCGGACCGCGTCCGCCCGGGCATGCCGATCATCCGCCGGCTGCCCGACGGGCGGTACTACTTCGCCTACGAGATCTGCAACTTCCGCGACCGCTACTGCGACCCGTACTTCAAGATCTCGCCCGACGGCGCCAACTGGGGCAGCCCCACCGACCCCGGCACCCGGGTGAACACGGCGAACGGCAACTACTTCCAGCACGCGCAGACGATCACGCTGTTCCCCGGCGGCCCGAACGGCGTCCGGATCGTCATGGTCGGGCAGATCTACACCAACGCGAAGGGCCAGCCGCAGCCCGGCAACGGCGAGGTCCTGCTGGCCAACGACAACTTCGGCAGCGGCAACTGGTACGAGCTGCCCGCCCCGGTGCACATCACCGGCATCTACAACAACTTCTGCCCCAACTACTCCTCGACGCTGCTACCGGTCGACGGCGGCAAGAACGTGCTGGAGATCGCGACCGAGTACAACCTCGGCTGCAAGGCCTACTTCGGCAAGGGACAGGTCTTCTAGACCCCTCTCGGCCCGTAGGGTGGGGCCGACGACGGATTTCTAGGAGGCGGTCAATGAAGGGCATCGTGCTGGCCGGAGGCAGCGGGACACGCCTGCACCCGATCACCCAGGCGGTGTCGAAGCAGCTGCTGCCCGTCTACGACAAACCGATGGTCTACTACCCGATCTCGGTGCTCATGCTGGCCGGGATCCGCGACATCCTCATCATCTCCACCCCCGCCGACCTGCCGATGTTCCGCCGGCTGCTGGGCAACGGCGACCAGTTCGGCGTCTCGTTCTCCTACGCCGAGCAGCCCAGCCCGAACGGTCTCGCCGAGGCCTTCGTCATCGGCGCGAACTTCATCGGCGACGACGACGTGGCGCTCGTGCTCGGCGACAACATCTTCTACGGCCAGGGCTTCTCCGGGCGGCTGCAGACCGCGGTCGCCGACCTCGACGGCTGCGTCCTGTTCGGGTACCCGGTCAAGGACCCGGAACGCTACGGCGTCGGCGAGGTCGACGCGGACGGCAAGCTGGTCTCCATCGAGGAGAAGCCCGCGAAGGCGCGCTCGAACAAGGCGATCACCGGGCTGTACTTCTACGACAACGAGGTCGTCGACATCGCCCGCGCGCTGTCGCCGTCGCCGCGCGGCGAGCTGGAGATCACCGACGTCAACCTCACCTACGTGCGGCAGGACCGGGCGTCGCTGGTCGACCTCGGCCGCGGTTTCGCCTGGCTGGACACCGGCACGCACGACTCGCTGCTCGAAGCCGGCCAGTTCGTGCAGGTGCTGGAGCACCGCACCGGCGTCCGCATCGCGTGCCTCGAGGAGATCGCGCTGCGGATGGGCTTCATCACTGCTTCCGAGTGCTACGCGCTGGGCGAGAAGCTGGCGAAGTCGGGCTACGGCGACTACGTGAAGGCAGTCGCCGTCGCCGCGGGCGCCTAGAAGAGCCGTTCACGCAGCGTCGTGCCGGTGTACTCGGTCCGGAAGACCCCGCGTTCCTGCAGGTGGGGGACGACTTTCTCGACGAACTCGTCGAGTCCGCCGGGGGTCAGGTGCGGCACCAGCACGAAGCCGTCGGCGGCGTCCGACTGCACGTAGTCGTCGATGGTCGAAGCCACCGTCGACGGCGTGCCGACGAACTGCTGGCGGGCCGTGGCCTCGATCACGAGCTCGCGGATGGAGAGCTTCTTCTCCTCCGCGAGCGCCCGCCACCGGCGCGCGGTCGCGACCGGGTCCTTCTCGTGCCGGACGCGCCCCCAGGTCAGCGGCTCGGCGTCCGGGTCCGGGTCGATGTCGGGCAGCGGCCCGTCGACGTCGTAGCCCGACAGGTCACGGCTCCACACCTGCTCGAGGAACTGGATCGCGGTGGCCGGGCGGACCTGCTGGAGCCGGATCTCCCGGGCGTGCTCCTCGGCTTCGGCGTCGGTGTCGCCGAGGACGAACGTCGCGGCCGGCATGATCAGCAGCTCGCCGGGCTCGCGGCCGTAGGTCGCCAGGCGGCGCTTGACGTCGTGGAAGAACGCCTGGCCGTCTTCGAGGGTGCCGTGGCGGCTGAAGATGACGTCGGCGGTCTTCGCGGCGAACTCGCGGCCTTCGTCGGAGTCGCCGGCCTGGATGACGATCGGCTGCCCCTGCGGGGTGCGCGGGAGCGTGAACTCGCCGTGGACGTCGAACTGCGGTCCACTGTGGACGAACTTGCCGGGGTCCCGCGCGAAAACACCGTTCTCCTTGTCCCCCACCAATGTCCCGGGCTGCCAGCTGTCCCACAGCTCGCGCACGGTGGCCAGGAACTCCTCGGCCCGCGCGTAGCGGTCCTCGCGCTTGAGGAAGCCGCCACGGCGGAAGTTCTGGCCGGTCCACGCGTCCGGCGACGTCACGACGTTCCACGCCGCCCGGCCGCCGGACAGGTGGTCGATGCTCGCGACCTGCCGGGCCACCTCGTAGGGCTCGTTGAACGTCGAGGACAGCGTGCCGGCCAGGCCGAGGTGCGTGGTGACGCCGGCCAGCGCCGCCAGCACGGTGGTCGTGTTGGGGCGGCCGACGACGTCGGAGTCGAGGATCTTGCCCGCGTGCTCGCGCAGCCGCAGGCCCTCGGCCAGGAAGAGGAAGTCGAACTTGCCGCGCTCGGCGGTGCGGGCGAGGTGTTCGAAGGAGGCGAAGTCGATCTGGCTGCCCGACGCCGGGTCGCTCCACACCGTCGTGTTGTTGACGCCGGGGAAGTGCGCGGCGAGCTTGATCTGCTTGGTCATCTCACGCTCCCGGGGTGACGGCGTAGGCGTTGACGGCGCGGCCGAGGCCGAGGTGCTCCCGCAGCGTCTCACCGCGGTAGGCGGTCCGGAACGCGCCGGCCGCGCGCAGGGCCGGGACGACCTCGCCGACCAGCAGGTCCAGGTCGTCAGGCAGTACGGCGGGCCGCAGGTGGAAGCCGGCGACGCCGGTCTCGGCGGCCCAGCGCGGCAGCTCGGCGGCCAGCTGCGCGGGTGTGCCGGTGAACGCGAGGCCCTCGGGCTCGAACGGCGTCAGGGCGTCGAGGTGACGCTGCCGGTCGCGCGCGCCCTGCTCGGTCTCGGCGAGCACGACCGACACCGTGGCCAGCACCTTCGCGCCGGGGAACCGGACGGCCGCGGCGCGCACGGCCTCGAGGTGGTCCGCCTTGGTCACGACGAGGTCGGCGCCGACCGCGTGCGGCGAGTCGCCGTAGACCGCGGTCACCGGGTGCCCCTGCGGCGGGCGGGGCGTGATCGAGGGGCCCTTCACGCTGAAGAAGCGCCCCTCGAAGTCGACGTAGTGCAGCTTCTCCCGGTCGATGAACCGGCCGGTGGCGGCGTCGCGGACGATCGCGTCGTCCTCCCAGCTGTCCCACAGCCGGCTGATGACGTCGAGGACCTCGGTGGTCTCCGCCTCTCCGTCCGCCGGAGACGGCGCCGGGCGGCGGCCGAAGTGCGCGGCCTCGGCGTCGGTCAGCGACGGCACCGCGAGCACGCCCGCGCGGCCGTGGCTCGCGTGGTCCAGGGTCGCGACCGACGTCGAGACGTGGAACGGCTCGGTGTGCGTGGTCGTGACGGTCGGGACCAGGCCGATCCGGCTGGTCCCCGCCGCGATGGCGGACAGCGTGAGCAGCGCGTCGAGACGGCCGCGCACGACCCCCTCGCCCCCGGACTGCAGCGCCAGCGAGTCGTCGAGGGTCACGAAGTCGAGCGAAGCCGCTTCGGCGAGCTTCGCGTACTTCAGGTAGTGACCGGAGGTGAACAACGCGGCGGGCTCGACCGCGGAGACCCGCCACGCGGCCGGGTGGTACCCGGCCCCGTCGATGGCGACGCCCAGGTGCAGCTCTGCGGAGACCATGCCTGGAGAACTCCGCGGCCAGGCCCCGGATTCCTCCTCCCACCAGCTGGGAAAAGCGCCGCTTTCACGTGAAAGCTACGCTTTGCGCTTCAAAGCGGCACTTTCATAGGGAAAGTGCCGCTTGGGTCAGAACTGGCGGCGGGCCATTTCTTCCAGGCGGGCGATGCGGTCGGCGATGGGCGGGTGCGTCGAGAACAGCTTGCTCAGGCCCTCGCCGGGGCGGAACGGGTTCGCGATCATCAGGTGTGACTGCGACACCAGCTGCGGCTCGGCGACCAGCGGCCGGGCCCGCGTGCCGGCCTCCAGCTTCCGCAGCGCGGAGGCCAGGCCCAGCGGGTCGCCGGTCAGCTCGGCGCCGGACGCGTCGGCCTGGTACTCCCGCGACCGGCTGACACCCATCCGGATGACGGCGGCCGCGATCGGGCCGACGAAGACCAGCATCAGGCTGACCAGCGGGCTGCCGTCGCGGTTGTTGCCGCCGAAGAACAGCGCGATGTTCGCCAGCACGCTGATCACGCTGGCCAGCGCGCCGGCGACGCACGAGATCAGGATGTCGCGGTTGTAGACGTGGGACAGCTCGTGGCCGAGCACCGCCCGCAGCTCGCGCTCGTCGAGCAGGTCGAGGATGCCGGTGGTGCAGCAGACCGCCGCGTGCCGCGGGCTGCGGCCGGTCGCGAACGCGTTGGGCGCGACCGTCGGGCTCAGGTAGAGCTGCGGCATCGGCTGGCGGGCGACCTGGGCGAGCTCGCGCACGATCCGGTACATCGCGGGCTGCTCGACCTCGGACACCGGCCGCGCGTGCATCGCGCGCAACGCCAGCTTGTCCGAGTTGAAGTAGGCGAACGCGTTCATCCCGAGGGCGATGACCAGGCCGATGACCAGGGCGCCCCGGCCGAAGAGCCCGCTGATCGCGATGATGATCGCCGACAGCAGGCCGAGCAGCATCGCCGTCTTGAGTCCGTTCTGGTGCCCGTGCACGCGTGCTCGCCTCCGTCCGCTCTCCAGGGGATACCCAGTCGAAACAACGCGATCGGGGGACGCGAAGTTCCTTCACTTGATCATCGCGCGGGTTAGGCTCGGCCGGCGAGCTGATCATGAGCGGAGGCGCCGATGCGAGGTCGCCAGGTACGCCGGAGGACACTGTTCGCCCTGGTCACGGCGGGCGCCGGGGCCCTGTTCCTGCCCGGGGTGGCGCACGCCGAAGACGTCCGGTCGGTCGAGGTCGGCGGGACACCCGGCGGGCTCGCGGTGAATCCCGTCACCGGGCTCGCCTACGTCACCGACGCCGAGTCGGGCACGGTGTCGGTGATCGACCCGCGCGCCGCCTCGATCGGCGCGGTGGTGCACGTCGGCGGCGAGCCGGGTGGCATCGCGGTCGACGCGAAGGCCAACCGGATCTACGTCGCGAACCCGCCGGCCGGCACGGTCGTGGTGCTGGACGGGCACACCCACGACCTGGTGAGCGTGATCGGCGCGGGTGCCGGCGCGTCCGCGCTGGCGGTCGACGAGGAGGCCAACCGCGTCTACGCGGCCAGCGCCGCCACCGGCACGCTCGCCGTGCTCGACGGCGTCAGCTGCACCCTCGCCGCGCTCGTGCCGGGCCCGAAGCCGAACCTCGCCGGCATCGCCGTCGACCCCGGCCGCAAGCTGGCCTACTGCGCCAGCACCGCGACGGATTCGGTCGAGGTGTTCAGCGCCGACAGCGGGAAGTTCGTCGCCAGCGTCAAGGTCGGGGCCAAGCCGACCGCCGTCGCCGTGCACGCCGCGAGCGGGTCGGTGTACGTCGCGAACTCCGGCATCCACCACATGTCCATTGTGGACCCGGCGACCCGCGCCGAGCGCAAGACCGTGTTGCTACGCAGCGAGTCGTCGGCGCTGGCCGTGCACCAGGGCACGAACACCGTCTACACCAACGGCGGGCAGAACGGGCTGAGCCGGGTCGACGGCGGGAGCGGGACGCTGACCGGCGAGGTGTCGCTGGGCGTGAACCCCGGCGACGTCGCCGTCGACCAGCGCACGCGCACGGTGTTCGTCACGGATCCGTTGCACGGCAGGGTTTCCGTCATCCGCGATTTCTAGGTGGGCAGCTGGGGTAACTCCAGGTATACGGTCGGAAAGCATGAAACTCGGACTGCAGATCCCCGACTTCACCTGGCCCAACGGGGCGTCCGCACTGGGCGCCGACCTGGCCGCCGTCGTCCGCACCGCCGACCGGGCGGGCTTCGACTCCATCGCCGTGATGGACCACTTCTTCCAGATCGGCGGGGTCGGCCCCGTCGAAAACGACATGCTCGAGGCGTACACGACGCTCGGCTTCATCGCCGCGCACACCGAACGCGCGAAGCTGCTCACCGTCGTCACCGGGGTGCTCTACCGGCACCCGGGCCTGCTCGCCAAGGCGATCACGACGCTGGACGTCCTCTCCGGCGGCCGCGCGATCCTCGGCATCGGCGCGGGCTGGAACGAGGACGAGTCCCGCGGGCTCGGCTTCCCGTTCCCGCCGGTCGCCGAGCGCTTCGAGCTGCTGGAAGAGAACCTCCAGTACGTCCTGCAGATGTGGGCCGAGGGCGACGAGCCGTTCAAGAGCAAGCACTTCGACGCGTCCCGGCTGCTGAACGTGCCGCAGGCGCTCTCGGACCCGCGGCCCCCGATCATGATCGGCGGTGGCGGCGAGAAGAAGACGCTGCGGCTGGTCGCCAAGTACGCCGACCAGTGCAACCTGTTCAACAGCCCGGAGCTGGAGCACAAGCTCGACGTCCTCAAGCAGCACTGCGAGAACGAGGGCCGCGACTACGACTCGATCACCAAGACCGTCTACCACATCCTCGACATCGGGGAGAACGGCGAGAAGACCGGCGAGCTGCTGGCCGAGCTGGAGCGGCTGAACGGGCTCGGGATCCACGTCGCGCTCGGCATGGTGCCGCACGTCCACAACCCGGCGGTGCTGGAGAAGTTCGGCACCGACGTCATCCCGGCCGCGGAGAAGATCGGATGAAACTGGGTCTCCACCTCGCCCAGCAGACGTACCCGGCCGGCCCGGCGGCCCTCGGCGCCGACCTGGCCGCGGCGGCCCGCGCGGCCGACGAAGCCGGCTTCGGCTACCTGTCGGTGATGGACCACTTCTTCCAGATCTCGCGCTACGGACCGCCCGAGCACGAGATGCTGGAGGCGTACACGACGCTCGGCTTCCTGGCCGCGCACACGTCGCGGGTCAAGCTGTTGACGCTGGTCAGCGGCGTGATCTACCGACACCCGGGCCTGCTCGCGAAGGCGATCACGACGCTGGACGTGCTCTCGGGCGGCCGGGCGGTGCTCGGCCTGGGCGCCGGCTGGAACGAGGAGGAGGCACGCGGGCTGGGCATGCGCTACCCCGCGACGAAGGAGCGCTTCGAGCAGCTGGAGGACGCGCTCCGGTACGTCCGGCAGATGTGGTCGTCGGACGACTACGGGTTCGAGGGCACGCACGTGTCGGCACAGCGGCTGCTGAACGTGCCGCAGGCGCTGTCGGCCCCGCACCCGCCGATCATGATCGGCGGCGGTGGCGAGAAGAAGACGCTGCGGTTCGTCGCGAAGTACGGCGACATGTGCAACCTCATCGCGGGTCCCGAGCTGGCGCACAAGCTCGACGTGCTCAAGGCGCACTGCGAGGCCGAGGGCCGCGACTACGCCGAGATCACCAAGACGGTCGCGCTCTGGCTGGACACCGGCTCGGCCGGCGAGAAGACCGGCGAGCTGCTCGAGGAGCTGGAGCGGCTGGCCGGGCTGGGCGTCGACGCCGTGCTCGGCTGGGTGCCCGGGGTGCCGGACCCCGCCGTGATCGAGCGGTTCGCCACCGATGTGATCCCGGTGACCGGCAAATTCTGAACCGCAAATTGCCCCCGCGAACTTTCGCGGGGGCAGTTGCGGTTCAGCTGTCCTTCGCGACGACGCGGGTCAGCGCGGCGATGCCGATGCCGACCACCGCCAGCGCGATCCCCGCGGCCACCCAGCCGACGAGCACCAACACCACGCCGGTCGCCGCGAAGAGGGCGAACTCCACCAGGAACCGGGCCGGTTCGCCGAGCCGGCGGCGAGCGCGCGGCGCGATGAACAAGCCCCAGATCGCCGCCGCGACCACCGGCAGCAGGACCGCGTCGACGATCGCCAGCGCGACTCCACCGCCGATCTGCGTACCCGCCAGGGCCAAACCGCCCAGCAGCGCCAGCTCCGTCAGGAAGCGGATCGTCAGCACCACACCCGCGACCCCGCTCAGGCGGGGAGTCGGCTCCGAAGTCATCCGGCCAGCCTAGGACCGCGTCCACAGTGGACGTTACGGGTCCGGACGGGCACGGATGGTGATCTCCGGCACACTTCACCGGCTCAGGTTGCGGTTCCGAATCGGTCCACCAAGCCACGACGCGGCGTTGTAACGACGATCCGCCCCTGCTCGACGTGTTAAGCGCACATCGCGACCGCGAGCCAAGGAGCCTGGTAGATGACCACATGTCGACTCTGCGGTTCGACAAACACGGCCAGCGTGGTGGACCTCGGGGCCACTCCCCCGTGTGAGCGATTCTTGACCGCCGAACAGCTCGACGAGCCGGAGGCCACCTTCCCGCTCCACCTCAAGGTGTGCACCGAGTGCTGGCTCGCCCAGATCCCCCCGCTGATCGACCCGGACGACACCTTCACCGAGTACGCCTACTTCTCGTCGTTCTCGACGTCGTGGGTCGAGCACGCGAAGCGGTACGTCGACGGCGCCGTCGAGCGGCTCGGGCTCGGCGAGAAGTCGTTCGTCGTCGAGGTCGCCAGCAACGACGGCTACCTGCTCAAGCACGTCGTCGGGCACGGCATCCGGTGTCTGGGCGTCGAACCTTCGGTGAACGTCGGGCAGGCGGCGCGTGACGCCGGCGTGCCCACCCTGACGGCTTTCCTCTCCGAGGAGACCGGCCGCCAGGTGCGTGAAGAGCACGGCCCCGCGGACCTCGTGGCCGCGAACAACGTCTACGCGCACATCCCCGACGTCCTCGGCTTCACCAAGGGCCTGCGGGCGCTGGTCGCCGACGACGGCTGGGTCTCCATCGAGGTCCAGCACCTGCTCACGCTGATCGAGAAGAACCAGTACGACACGATCTACCACGAGCACTTCCAGTACTACACGGTCGAATCCGCGCGCCGCGCGCTCGCGACCGGCGGCCTGACCGTGGTCGACGTCGAACTCGTGCCGACGCACGGCGGCTCGATCCGGCTCTGGGCCCGTCCGGCCGAGGTCGCCGGCGAGCCCAGCGAGCGGATGACCGACGTCCTGGAGCGTGAGAAGGCCGCCGGGCTGCACGAGCTGTCCGGGTACACCGAGTTCGCCGAGCGCGTCACCCGCGTGCGGCTGGACCTGCTGAAGTTCCTCATCGAGGCGCGCAACGACGGGAAGACCGTCGTCGGCTACGGCGCCCCGGGCAAGGGCAACACCCTGCTGAACCACTGCGGCATCCGGACGGACCTGCTGCAGTACACGGTCGATCGCAACCCGTACAAGCACGGGCGGTTCACCCCGGGCACGCGCATTCCCGTGCTGCCCCCGGAGCGGATCGAGGCCGACCGGCCCGACTACGTGCTCGTCCTCCCGTGGAACCTCCGGGAGGAACTGACCGAACAGCTGTCGTTCGTGGGTGAGTGGGGCGGAAAGCTCGTGTTCCCCATCCCCCGCCTGGAAATCGTCGAGGTGCAGTGAAGTGAAGGTCGTCCTCTTCTGCGGTGGCTACGGGATGCGGATGCGCAACGGCGCGGCCGACGACGTCCCCAAGCCGATGGCGATGGTCGGACCGAGACCGCTCATCTGGCACGTGATGCGCTACTACGCGCATTTCGGCCACACCGAGTTCATCCTGTGCCTGGGCTACGGCGCGGCGCACATCAAGAACTTCTTCCTGAACTACCAGGAAACCATTTCCAACGACTTCGTCCTGCGGGGAGGCAAGGCGGAGCTGCTGTCGACCGACATCGCGGACTGGACGATCACCTTCGTGCAGACCGGGATCGAGTCGCCGATCGGCGAGCGGCTGCGCCGGGTCCGCGAGTACCTGGACGGCGACGAGATGTTCCTCGCGAACTACGCCGACGTCCTCTCCGACGTCCCGCTGCCCGACATGATCGAGCGGTTCTCGAACACCGACGCGGGCGCGTCGATGATGGTCGTGCCGCCGCAGTCGTCGTTCCACTGCGTGGAGATGGACGAGGGCGGCATGGTCGGCTCGATCACCGCGGTCAGCGAAATGCCGCTCTGGGAGAACGGCGGGTACTTCGTGCTGCGGCAGGAAGTGTTCGACCACATCCCGGAGAACGGCGACCTGGTCGCCGACGGCTGCGCCGAGCTGGCCAAGCGCGGCCGCCTGCTGGCCTACCCGTACCGCGGCTTCTGGAAGCCGACCGACACCGTCAAGGAGCGGGCGGCGCTCGACAACGCCTACACCCACGGCGAGAAGCCTTGGGCGCTCTGGGAGCGCCCCACCGCGAGCATCGCGTGATCGGCCTGCGGCCGGGCCGGCTCGGCGGCGTCGTCGCGCTCGGCGCGCACTGCGACGACATCGCGATCGGCGCTGGCGGCACGCTGCTGACGCTCTGCGCCGGCCGGCCCGGGCTGCGGGTCGACGCGCTGGTCCTCTCCGGCGGCGGCACGCCGCGCGAGGATGAGGAGCGGGCGGCGCTGGCGGCGTTCTGCCCGGGCGCGGACGTCGACGTCACGGTGCTCAAGCTGCCCGACGGGCGGTTCCCGGCGCACTGGGAAGAGGCCAAGAACGCCCTCGAAGAGCTGCGGCGGCGGACCGACCCGGACGTCATCCTGGCGCCCCGGACCGACGACGCCCACCAGGACCACCGCGGGCTGGCGAAGCTGGTCCCGACGGCCTTCCGCGACCACCTGGCGCTGGGCTACGAGATCGTCAAGTGGGACGGCGACCTCGGCAGCCCGTCGGTCTACCAGCCGCTCGACGACGACGTCGCCGAGGAAAAGGTCCGGCTGTTGCAGACGCACTACGCGTCGCAACGGCACCGGCCCTGGTACGACCGCGAGGCGTTCCTCGGCCTGGCCCGGATCCGCGGGATCGAAGCGGCCGCGAAGTACGCCGAAGCGTTTTTCGTCAAGAAACTCACTCTCGACCTGAAGGGCTGATCCGATGCGGGTGTTGCTGACGGGGCACAAGGGCTACCTGGGGACGGTGATGGCCCCGGTGCTCGCCGCCGCCGGTCACGAGGTCGTCGGCCTGGACTCCGGGCTGTTCGAGGACTGCCTGCTCGGCCCCGCCCCGGCCGACCCGGAAGGCCAGGTCGTCGATCTGCGCGACGTCACGCTTTCGCATGTCCGGGGCTTCGACGCAGTGATCCACCTCGCCGCGCTGTCGAACGACCCGCTCGGCTCGCTCGCGCCGGAGCTGACCTACGACATCAACCACCACGCGTCGGTGAAGCTCGCGAAGCTGGCGAAGGAGGCCGGCGTCGGGCGGTACCTCTACGCGTCGACCTGCTCGGTGTACGGCGCCGGCGGCGACAACCTCGTCGACGAGGACGCCCCGCTGCGGCCGGTGACGCCGTACGCGGAGTCGAAGGTGCGTGTCGAGGCCGACGTCCACGAGCTCGCCGACGACGACTTCACCCCGGTCTACATGCGCAACGCGACGGCGTTCGGCTACTCGCCCCGCCTGCGCGGCGACATCGTGCTGAACAACCTGACCGCGCACGCGCACCTGTCGGGCGAGGTGCTGGTGCTCTCCGACGGCACGCCGTGGCGGCCGCTGGTGCACGCCCAGGACATCGCGCGCGCGTTCACGGCGGCGTTGTCCGCGCCCAAGGAGGCCGTGCACAACAAGGCGTTCAACATCGGCACCGAGGACAACAACGTCACCGTGGCCGAGATCGCCCAGGAGGTCGTCGAGGCCGTGCCGGGCTCGACGCTGAACATCACCGGCGAGGCCGGCGCCGACCCGCGCTCCTACCGCGTCGACTTCTCGCGCTTCCGCGCGGCCATCCCGGGCTTCGCCTGCGAGTGGTCGGTCAAGGACGGCGCCGTCGAGCTCATCGAGGCCTACCGCAAGTTCGGGCTGACCCGCGAGTCGTTCCAGCAGCTGTTCACGCGGCTCGCCTGGCTGAAGAGCCAAGGCGAAGCCGGCCGCATCGACGACACCATGCGGCGGCGCTAGTGGCGGGCCGGCAGCTGCGGACGGGGGCGGAGCTGCACGCCCTGGTCGAGCGGCTGTACCCGATCTGCCGCAGCATCACCGGCGACGGCGTGCGGCAGACCCTGGACATCATCGGTGAGCACATCGAGCTGGAGCGGCACGAGGTGCCGACCGGGACGGCGGTGCTGGACTGGACCATTCCGCAGGAGTGGAACATCCGGGACGCGTACGTCGCCGCTCCGTCCGGTGAGCGCGTCATCGACTTCCAGGAGTCGAACCTGCACGTCGTCGGGTACAGCGTCCCGGTGCGGCAGCGGATGCCGCTGAGCGAGCTGCGGGAGCACCTGCACACGCTGCCGGACCAGCCGTCGTGGGTGCCCTACCGGACCAGCTACTACGCGCCGGCCTGGGGGTTCTGCCTCGCGCAGGAGAAGCTCGACGCGCTGCCGGACGGCGACTACGACGTCGTCATCGACTCGACCCTGGCGGACGGCTCGCTGACCTACGGCGAGCACGTCGTGCCGGGGCGGGTCACCGACGAGGTCATCGTGTCGTGCCACATCTGCCACCCTTCGCTGGCGAACGACAACCTCGCCGGCATCGCGGTGGCGATCTCGCTGGCGCAGCAGCTCGCCTCATCGGACCCGCACTACACCTACCGGTTCCTGTTCATGCCGGGCACGATCGGCTCGATCACCTGGCTCGCGCGCAACGCCTCGCGGATCGAGAAGGTTCGTCATGGCCTCGTGCTGGCGTGCGCGGGCGACCCGGGATCGTTGACGTACAAGAAGTCCCGCCGCGACGACGCCGAGATCGACCGGGTCATGCAGCACGTGTTGAAGTCGCGCGAGCATCGAGTTGTCGACTTCTCGCCGTATGGCTACGACGAGCGCCAGTTCTGCTCGCCGGGCTTCAACCTCGGCGTCGGCTCCCTGACCCGGACGCCGTACGCGGGCTACCCGGAGTACCACACTTCGGCGGACAACCCGGGTTTCGTGTCACCCGCGGCCATGGAGGACACGCTCGGCGCGCTTCGCGACGCTTTCGGGGTCCTGGACCGCAACCGCCGCTACGTCAACCTCAGCCCGTACGGCGAGCCGCAGCTCGGCAAGCGCGGCCTCTACGACTCCCTCGGCGGCCGCAGCGACGCCAAGCAGGCCCAGATGGCGATGCTGTGGGTGCTCAACCTCTCCGACGGTTCGCACAGCTTGCTCGACATCGCCGAGCGGGCCGGCCTGCCGTTCGACATCGTCGACGTCGCCGCCCGCGCCCTGCACGACGCCGGTCTGGTCAAGGAGTGAGCGACGTGGCCAACCATCGCCGTGCCCCGCGCTCGATCTTCCGGTCGGGCGCGGTCCGCGCGATGGCCGGACGGCTCAGCTGGGGCCTCGGCGACCAGGCGGTGTCCAGCCTGACCAACTTCGCCGTCGGCCTGTACGTCGCCCGCGAGCTCGGGACGTTCGCGTTCGGCATCTTCAGCCTCGTGTGGGTCACCTACGGCGTCGTGCTGAACGTTTCCCGCGGCCTGGCCACCGACCCGATGATGGTGCGGTTCAGCGCGGTGCCGGAGGAACGCTGGCGCGTGGGCGTGGCCAGCGCGTCGGGCACCGCGATCGGCGTCGGCTGCGCGACCGGGCTGATCAGCCTGATCGCCGGGCTGGCCGCGGGCGGCCCGCTCGGCAACGCGTTCGTCGCGCTCGCCGTCGTCATGCCGGGCCTGCTGCTGCAGGACGCCTGGCGCTTCGCGTTCTTCGCCCGCGGACAGGGGAAGAAGGCGTTCTTCAACGACCTCGTGTGCGGCGTCGCCCTGGTCCCGGCCCTGTTCATCGCCGGGCGGATCGGCACGGTCGTCGCCTTCGTGCTGGCCTGGGGCATCGCGGCCGCGCTCGCCGCGGGCTACGGCTGGTTCCAGACCGGGATCCTCCCGCACCCGCGGGAGCTCGTCGGCTGGCTCCGCTCCCAGCGGGACCTGAGTGTCCGCTACCTCGTCGAGAACGTCAGCAACAGTGGCGCGTCCCAGCTGCGCGCGTACGGCCTCGGCGCCATCGCCGGCATCACCGCCGTCGGCGCGGTCCGCGGCGCCGAACAGCTCCTCGGCCCGTTCCTGGCGCTGCTCATGGGGCTGTCCCTGGTCACCGTCGCCGAGGGCGCCCGGGTGCTCCAGCGGGCGCCGCACCGGCTGAAGCACTTCTGCGTGATCCTCGGCGGCGGCCAGGCCGCCGCCGCGCTGTGCTGGGGCCTCGGTCTGCTGCTCCTGCTGCCCGACAGCGCCGGCCACTGGGTGATGGGTGACGTGTGGGACTCCTCGTCCCCGCTGATCCTCCCGGTCACCCTCGCCGTGGTCGGCGCGAGCTTCGCCACCGGCGCGGCCGCGGGTCTGCGCGCGTTGGGCGCCGCCAAGCGGAGCCTGCGCTCGCAGCTGGTCGCGTCCCTGTTCTACGTCTCCTTCGGCATCACCGGCGCGTTCCTCGGCGGCGCCGCCGGGTCCGCGTGGGGGGTCGCCACGGCCACCCTCGGCGGCTCGGTCGTCTGGTGGCTGCAGCTGCGGATCGGGCTGCGCGAGTACGTGCCGCCGGGCGCCGACGAGCCCACCGTGGTGTTCGAGCCGATCAAAGAGCCGATCAAGGAATGAGGACTCCATGACCACCGTCCCGCGGCTGAGCCTCGGCCTCCCGGTGTACAACGGCGAGGAGTACCTCGCCGAGTCACTGGACGCCCTGCTCGGCCAGACCTTCGAAGACTTCGAGCTGGTCATTTCGGACAATGCGTCGACCGACCGCACCGACGAGATCTGCCGCCAGTACGCGGAGAAGGACTCCCGCATCCGCTACGTGCGCCAGCCGAAGAACATCGGCGCGACCCCGAACCACAACTACGTGTTCGACGTGTCCCGCACCGAGCTGTTCAAGTGGGTCTCCCACGACGACCTCTACGCCCGCGACCTGCTCAAGCGGTGCGTCGAGGCCCTCGACGAGCGCCCCGGGATCATCCTGGCCCACTGCGACCAGGCGATCATCGACGGCGACGGCCGCATCGTCCAGCCGCTCGAGTACACGCTGGACACGGCGTCGCCGCACGCGCCGGACCGCTTCCGCAGCGTCCTGTTCGAGCCCGGCGGCGACGACTTCTACGGCGTCATCCGCGCCGACGTCCTCCGCCGCGTCAAGCCGCTCGACAGCTACCACCACGCCGACCGCACGTACTCGGCCGAAATGGCCCTCCACGGCCCGTTCCACCAGGTGCCCGAGCTGCTCTACTTCCGCCGCGACCACCCCGGCCGCGCGGAGCGGGCCAACCCGACCATCCGGAGCCGGTGCGCGAATCTGGACCCGCGGCGCGCGAACCGGCTCCGGAACCCCACCGTCCGCCTGCTCGGCGAGTACGTCTACGGGTTCGCGGACCTGATCCGCCGCGCGCCGATCTCGGCCGCGGACAAGCGCGAGTGCTTCGGGCACCTCGGCGCCTGGCTGACCAACCGGGCGCGCTCCGGCCACGGCGAGCGCGTCGAGGACCGGGCCCCGACCGCCTCCGACGTCGCCACGGTCAACACGATCGTGGCCGGCCGGGAAGGCAGGCTCGCGTGAAGCGTGCCCCGCGCGTCGGCGTGTTCGGCCTCCTCGGCTCGGGGAACCTCGGCAACGACGGCTCCCTCGAAGCCGTGCTCGGCTACCTGCGCGCCGAGTACCCGGACGCCGTCCTGACCGGCCTGGTGGGCGGCCCGGACATCGTCCGCGAGCGGTACGGCGTCGACACCACGCCCCTGCACTGGAACCAGGCCGAGTACGAGACGGCGTCCGGCCTCCGGTCGATCGTCCTCAAGGGACTCGGCAAGCTGGTCGACATCGGCCGCACGGCCGCCTGGGTCCGCAAGCAGGACGTCGTCATCGTGCCCGGCATGGGTGTCCTCGAAGCGACGCTTCCGCTGCGTCCCTGGGGTTTCCCGTATTCGCTCTTCCTCCTTTCCGCCACCGGGCGCCTCTTCGGCACCAAGGTGGCGCTCGTGTGCGTCGGCGCGAACCACATCAGCGCCCGGGCGACCCGGACGCTGGTCCGCTGGTCCGGCCGTCTCGCCGCCTACCGCTCCTACCGGGACGACATCTCCCGCGACGCCATGCGCGCCATGGGTGTCGACACCAGCCGTGACGAGGTCTACCCCGACCTCGCGTTCTCCCTCCCCACCCCGGCCGCCGACGGCACGCCGGGCACCGTCGGCGTCGGCGTGATGGCCTACTACGGCGGCAACGACGACCGCGCCGACGGCGACCGCATCTACCGCCACTACGTGGACACGATGAACCGGTTCGTCGGCTGGCTCGTTGACCAGGGCAGACCCGTCCGGTTGTTCATCGGTGACCAGATCGACCGGCAGGTCGTCGACGAGATCCTCGAGAAGACCGCTTCCCCGCTGGTGACGGCGGCTTCGGCGGAGACCCTGGACGAGCTGATGCACGAAATGGCTTCGGTGGACAGCGTGGTGGCCACGCGCTATCACAACGTGCTCTGCGCCCTGAAGGTCGCGAAACCGACCGTCGCGATCGGGTACGCGCCGAAGAACGACGTGCTGATGGCCGAGCTGGGCCTGGCCGGGTTCACCCAGCGGGCGAAGACCGTCGGCTTCGACCGGCTCGTCGAGCAGTTCACCGAGCTGGAGAACCGTTCGGCGGAACTGCGCCAGACGCTCCTGGAACGGAACGAGATGAACGCGCAACGGCTCAAGGACCAGTTCGCCGCCCTTTCGGCGGCCCTCTTCGGGGGTGGGCGATGAAGGCCATTCCGGTGCCCGAGATCGAGGGCGCGTACCTGTTCGAGCCGACGCCGCACCGCGACGAGCGCGGCTTCTTCAGCCGGACGTTCGACCGCGACGTCGTCGCTTCGGTGGGCATCGACCCGGACGGCTTCGTCCAGGACAGTCTTTCCCGCTCCCGCAAGGGAGTCGTGCGCGGGATGCACCTGCGCGGCGGGGCCGGCGAGGCGAAGCTGGTCCGGTGTTCGCACGGCGCGGTCTTCGACGTCGTCGTGGATCTCCGACCGGGTTCGCCGACATTCCGCAATGTCAAAACCTTCGAGCTTTCCGGCGACACGCAGGTTTCCGTGTACATCCCCGCGGGGTGCGCGCACGGATTCCAATCGCTCACGGAACCTTCGGATGTCACGTACCGTATTGACCGGGCGCACGATCCGTCCGAGGACATCACAATTTCGTACAAAGACCCAGAATTGGACATTTCGTGGCCACTGTCGGTCACAATGGTCAGTGACCGGGACGAACGCGCGCCGTCTCTCGGAGAGGCGTTGAAACCGACGAGGTGACCTCCATGGGAACGAACTTGCCCCACTCCACGGCGGCGAACGAGCGGCTGCACCGGGTCATCCCGGGCGGCGCCCACACCTACGCCAAGGGCTCGGACCAGTATCCCTTCGAGCTGGCTCCGGTCATCTCCCACGGCCGCGGTGGCCACGTCTGGGACGTGGACGGCAACGAGTACGTCGAGTACGGCTCCGGGCTGAGAGCCGTCAGCCTCGGCCACGCCCACCCGCGGGTCCTCGAAGCGGTCCGGAACGAGCTGGACAAGGGCAGCAACTTCATCCGCCCGTCGATCATCGAAGCCGAGGCCGCCGAGCGGTTCCTCGAGAACGTGCCGACGGCCGACATGGTGAAGTTCACCAAGAACGGCTCGGACGCCACGACGGCCGCGGTCCGGCTGGCCCGCGCCGCCACCGGGCGCCGGCTCGTGGCCAAGTGCGCCGACCACGCCTTCTTCTCGACCGACGACTGGTTCATCGGCACCACACCGATGAACGCGGGCATCCCGGACGAGACGACCGACATGACGGTGTCCTTCCCGTACGGCGACCTGCAAGCCGCGGAGGAGCTGCTGCAGCGCCACGAGGGCGAGATCGCGTGCCTGATCCTGGAGCCGGCCGCCGCGGTGGAACCGCCGCCGGGGTACCTGCAGGGCCTGCGTGAGCTCGCGACGCGGCACGGCGTCGTGCTGATCTTCGACGAGATGATCACCGGCTTCCGCTGGTCGGCCCACGGCGCGCAGGGCCTCTACGGCGTCACGCCGGACCTCTCGACGTTCGGCAAGGCCCTCGGCAACGGCTTCGCCGTCTCCGCGCTGGCCGGCAAGCGGGAGCTGATGGAGATCGGCGGCCTGCGCAGCGACCGCGAACGGGTGTTCCTCCTTTCCACGACGCACGGCGCCGAGACCCACTCGCTGGCCGCCGCGATGGCGGTGATGGACGTCTACCGCGACGAGGACGTCATCGGCAGGCTGCACGCCCTCGGCGACCGGCTGGCCGCCGGCGTCCGCGAAGTGGCGGCCGGGATCGGGGTCGGGGACCACGTCGTCGTCCGCGGCCGGGCCAGCAACCTGGTCTTCGGCACGCTCGACGAGCAGGGCAAGCCGTCGCAGCCGTACCGGACGCTGTTCCTGCGGGAGCTGATCAGCGGTGGCGTGCTCGGCCCGTCGTTCGTCGTGAGCGCCGCGCTCACCGACGCCGACATCGACAAGACGATCGACGTCGTCGCCCAGGCCTGCACGGTGTACCGCAAGGCCCTCGACGCCAACGACCCGGCGCCGTGGATGGGCGGGCGCCCTGTGCAGCCGGTGTTCCGCAAGCACGCCTGAGCGAAGGGCACGGCCGGCCGGCCGGGGAAGACTGCCCGGCCGGCCGACCGGCTCCAGGACGCTCATCAGCGGGCTCACCTCACCGGCCGCGCTCGGCAACACCGGCGAGCGCACCGCCACCGCACCGACCGGCGAGCCGACCTCACCGCGCACGTTCGACAACACCAGCAAGCGGGCGACCACCGCGGCCGGCGAGCCCAGCCCACCTCCCACACCCGGCAACACCAGCGAGCGCGCCACCACCACCGCAGCCGGCAAGCCCAACCCACCTCCCACACCCGGCAACACCAGCAAGCGCGCCACCACCACCCCGGCCGGCAAGCCCAACCCACCTCCCACACCCGGCAACACCAGCAAGCGCGCCACCACCACCCCGGCCGGCAAGCCCAGCCCACCTCCCACACCCGGCAACACCAGCGAGCGCGCCACCACACCCGGCGAACCCAGCGAGCGCGACCCCACCACACCCCGCGAGCCCAGCCCACCGGCCGCACTCCCCAGCCACGGCAAGCCCGCCACCGCCCCTCCCCGCGAGCCGGCCGCTCCCTCTCCCCCGGACGGGCCGGATTCACCCCTTGGGTCCGATGAGGACACTTGAGGGTGACTGTTTTCCGGCCCGTCCGTGCGTAACTTCCTGCCATGGGCAGATCTCGCGCGGTTCTCGTCGGTGCTTGCTCGCTCTTGATCGCCGTGGTGTGCCCGGCGCTCGCGCGGGCCGCCGACGGGCCCGGGCCGGTGTGCGATCACCAGCCCGCCGCGTACGAGGAAGCGCCACCCGGGGCCGTCTCCGTCGATCCGGGCGTCGACGGAGACCTCTCGGCCAAGACGGCGGCGAACCCGCCCGGCACGACGTTCTGGCTCCGGCCCGGCACCCACACGCTCGGCACCGACGAGTTCGGCCAGGTCGTCCCGAAGGACGGCGACGTCTACCTCGGCGCGCCGGGCGCGGTCGTCGACGGCCGGGGCGTCAACCGCGCGGCCTTCACCCAGCGGGCCAAGAACGTGGAGCTGCGCGGGCTCACCGTCCGCGGGTTCGCCGCGCTGCAGGACCAGGGCGTCGTGAACCACGACTCCGGCGACGGCTGGCTCATCGAGAACACGACCATCGAAGACAACGCGGGCGCGGGCCTGATGGCCGGCGCCGGCCAGGTGATCCGGCACAGCTGCCTGCGGAACAACGGCCAGTACGGCCTCAACGCCTACCAGGCGGGCGACGGCATCACCGGGCTCGTGCTGGCGGACAACGAGATCACCGGCAACAACACCGGCGACTGGGAGACCAAGGTGCCGGGCTGCGGCTGCAGCGGCGGCGCCAAATTCTGGGCCGTGAACGGTGCCGACATCACCGGCAACTGGGTGCACGGCAACCACGGCGCCGGCCTCTGGGCCGACACGAACAACAACGACTTCCTCGTCGAGGACAACCTGTTCGAGGCCAACGACGCCGAGGCGCTGTTCTACGAGACCAGCTACAACCTCGTGCTCCGCGGCAACACGTTCCGCGGCAACACGCTGGTGCAGGGCCGCGCGTTCGCCTCGCGCGGCGACAACTTCCCGGCCGCGACGGTGTACCTGTCCGAGTCCGGCGGTGAACCGCGCGTGCCGGCGCGGACGTCGTCGATCGACGTCAGCGGGAACACCTTCGAGGACAACTGGGCCGGGATCACCCTGTGGGAGAACGCAGACCGCTTCTGCACCAGCCCGGCCAACACGTCTTCGGGCTACTGCACCAAAGTGGCTTCGAAGTCTTCGTGCGTCGCGGGCACGATCGAGAAGCCACCGGCGTACGACGACTGCCGCTGGAAGACCCAGCGCGTGGAGGTGCACGGGAACACCTTCCGGTTCGATCCCGGGCGGGTCGGCTGCACGAGCCTCTGCGGACGGATGGCGCTGCTGTCGAACTACGGGACCTTCCCGGACTGGTCGCCCTACAAGGGCGCCGTCGTCCAGGAGGCGATCACCTTCCGGCAGGGCAACCGCTGGCACGACAACGTCTATGCCGGGCCGTGGACCTTCGTCGTGCATGACACCTCCAGGACGGTCGACGCTGCGGGCTGGCGGGCGGAGCCCTACTCGCAGGACGAGTGCTCTTCGTTCGACGGCGGGACCGCCGGCTGCTGATCACGAGCTTGCCGAGGGGGTCCGACACTTTTCGCCGCCGCACGATTCCTGCGTGACCGTTTTCCTTGCTGCCAAAGGGAAAAATCGCGAACGGAGGATTTCGGACAGCAATACGTTCACCCTTTTCAGCGATGGCGTTCGCACAGACGTTCGGTACCGTCGAAGACATGGCCCCGCTTCCCACGACCCTCAACCGCGACGCGATCGACGTCGTCGCGTTCGACGCCATGGGCGTTCTCTACTCGTCCGCGGACGAGGTCGAAGAGCTGCTCGTCCCCTACCTCCGCACCCACGGCTGCGTGCTCACGCGGCCGGAAATCGCCCAGCTGCACCGTGAATGCAGTCTCGGCAAGATGTCCTCGGCGGACTTCTGGGCGACGTCAGGCGCTTCCGGGGCCTCGGACGAGGAGTACACCCGGCACCACCGCCTCATCCCGGGGGTCGTCGCTCTCCTGGCCGAGCTCGACGCCACCGGGGTGCGGCTCGCCTGCCTGGGCAACGATGTCAGCGAGCGGAGCAAGCTCCGGCGTGAGCGGTTCGGGCTCGGCGAGTACCTCACGGAGTGGGTCGTCAGCGGGGACATCCGGGTGCGTGAGCCGGATCCCGAAGTGTTCGCGATCCTCTGCCGTCGCCTCGACGTGGTCCCCGACCGCGTCCTGCTGATCGACGACAGCGCGGAAAACGTCACCGCGGCACGCGAAGCCGGTCTTCAGGCGTTGCGGTTCGGCGTCGCCAATCTGTCCACAATGGACCACTTGAGAACGGAGCTCAGACCATGGTGAAGCGCGTGCTCGCCTCGCCCCGAAGACGCCCGGCGGGCAACCGCCGATTGCAGACGACCAGCAGCAGATCCTGGGCCAGGCCGGTGAGTGGCGTGCCGGAGCCGTACGACCAGTCGAGGTCGTCGGCTCGCAGGCAGACGCCGCGAAGATCGCTGCCGAAGTACTTCTCGTGCTTCGGGGTGATCCCGGCCAGAACCACCTCTAGCCGGTCCGCCGGCACGCGGCGCTCGAGGTTCAGGGCCGTGGTGATGTCCAGGCCGTGGATCACGTCGTGGCTGAGGGCGCCCTCCGCGCCGCCGCCCGGCGGCCGCCACGGATGGTTCGCGTTGTCGCGCAGCGAGGCGACCAGCTCTTCCCGCGAAAGCGAAGCAGCTTCGCGGCGAGCCACCCGGTCGGCCATCACGTTGAAGCGGCCACCGGACTTCAGCAGCTCGAGCACGAACCGCCCGGTCGAGATCCGGTACGGCATCGTCAGGTGGGCGAGCACCTCGGCCACGCCCCACCCGGCGCACAAGGTCGGCGTCGCCCACGCGGCCGGCGACAGCTCCTCGAGCAGCGCGGCCAGCTCCCGCCGTTCGGCGGCGATCAGGTCCTGGATCATCGGGGTCTCCTTCACACGTCGGTCACCGCACCGACGAACAGCCCCGCCTCGGACCGACACCCCCTCAGCCCCGGCCGGCGAAGCGACCGACCGACCACGCCATCACCGCGACGACACCCGGCGCATCAGCAGGCCACCTCGCCAACGAACTCGGGCGAGCGCCACCTCAGCCCCGGTCAGCGAAGCAGTCCACCAGCCACACCATCACCGCGACGACACCCAGCGCATCAGCAAGCCACCCCACCGACCAACTCGGGCCAACGTCACCTCAGAGACCCAGCGCACCAGCAGGCCGCCCCGCCGACCAACTCGACCCAACGCCACCTCAGCCCCGGTCAGCGAAGCAGTCCACCAGCCACACCATCACCGCAACGACACCCACCGCACCAGCAGGCCACCCCACCGACCAACTCGACCCAACGCCACCTCAGCCCCGGTCAGCGAAGCAGTCCACCAGCCACACCATCACCGCAACGACACCCACCGCACCCGCAGGCCACCCCACCGACCAACTCGACCCAACGCCACCTCAGCCCCGGTCAGCGAAGCAGTCCACCAGCCACACCATCACCGCAACGACACCCACCGCACCAGCAAGCCACCCCACCGACCAACTCGACCCAACGCCACCTCAGCCCCGGTCAGCGAAGCGGTCCACCAGCCACGCCGTCCCCGGGACCACGGCCAGCGCGGCGCAGAACCCGCCGAGCGCGTCCGTCGGGTAGTGCGCCCCCAGGGCGACCTCCGCCCAGCCCATCGCGAGGCCGGCGATCAGCGCGAGGCCGAGCACAAGCCCCATCGCGACCGCGCGGCCGAGCCCCAGCCGGTCGGCCAGCAGCAGCGCGATGACCAGCGCGAGCGCCGTGGCCAAGGCCGTGTGCCCGCTCGGGTAGGAGAGGAACTCGCCGTGGATGGTGCGGCCGGTGATCGGCTTCAGGACCGTCGTCACCACGACCGTCGCCACCACACCCAGCACCGTCAGCACGGCCGACCGGATGCGGTGCACGAGGAAGCACACGGCCGCGATCAGCGCGACCAGGATCGTCGAGCCCAGTGGCTCGCCACCGAAGTCGAAGACCAGCGCGACGTAGCGCCAGGGCGGCCGGACGCCGTCGATCGGCGGGAGCACCGCGGCGTCGATCCCCGTCAGCCCGGAGTCGTGGAAGTGGAGGATCCCGAGGGCGACGAGCACCGCCGTCGCCAACGCGGCCGTCAACGCCAGTGGAGCGCGCAGCTCGGCCGGCAGGGCCGCGGGCGCGGACCGGACCAGCTGCCTCACGCCCCGATCGCCGCCTTGTACCCGGCGATCAGCCGGTCCAGCCCGACCGCCGGGGTGAAGTCCTTTTCGTACCGGACGCGGGCGGCGTCGCCCATCTCCCGGTTGCGGTCGCCGACGACCGCGCGCAGCTGGTCGGCCAGCGAGGCCGCGTCGTTCGGCTGGTGGAGCAGACCGGTGACCCCGTCGTCGACGAGCTCGGGGAAGGCGCCGTGCGCCGCCGCGACCGTCGGCACGCCGGCCGCCATCGCCTCCACCACCACCAGGCCGAAGGCTTCCAGCCAGGTCGAGGGCGCGACCACCGCCACGGCGTCGGCGGTCAGGGCCCGGCACTCCGCTTTGTTCTGCAGGCCGACATACGTGACGTCCGAGCGTCCGGCGGCCCAGGCCGTCACCTCGTCCTGCATCGGGCCGGTGCCGGCGATGACCAGCGGGACACCGAGGGCGCCGCCGAGGCGCTCCCAGGCCCGCATCAGCAGGCCGACCCCCTTCTCCTCGGTGACCCGGCCGAGGAAGAGGACGTGCTTGCCGTCGCCGGTGCGGCGGACGCCGGGGTCGGTGACGAAGTTGTGCTTCACCGCCATCCGCTCGCCGGGCATCCCGGCCGACACCAGGAGGTCACGTTGAGCTGCCGAAATGCAGAAGAACCGGGAGACGCCCGTCCACCACCGGCGGCGGTTGGCGACCATGCTCGCCGCCATCGGGACCGTGGCCGCGCTCGAACCGCGGTAGCAGCCGTGCTTGACCGCCGGCAGCGGCGAGCCGCCGACGCACTCGGTGCAGATGTGGCCGTCGCGGTGCAGCGTGCCCGGTGGGCAGACCATCGCGTAGTTGTGCAGCGTCGCGACCGCGGGCACCCCCGCGTCCGCGCAGGCCGCGACCACCGACGGCGAGAGCAGCGGGAACGTGTTGTGGATGTGCACGACGTCCGGGCGGGAGGCCCGCAGCCGGGCGGCGAGCTCCTTCCGGACCGCCGGGTTCCACGGCACCATCAGCGGCACCGCGGCCTTGCGGGGCAGCGGCATCGCGGCGATGTCGTCGCTGCGGCGCTCGAACAGCGACACCTGGTGCCCGCCCTCGGCGAGCAGCGAGACCTCCGCGTCGACGACGTTGTTCTCGCCGCTCGGCTGCTCGGAGCGGTACCGGTTGTGGACCACGAGCACCTTCACGCGCCTGCACCTCGCACGACTGCCCCCTTCGCCGGGATGAATGCTTCTTCGTCGGACTGCGGCGTCCCGCGCACGAGCAGGGACGCGGCCACGGCCAGGTGCAGCAGGTACGGCGACGCGTCACCCAGGCCCGCTTCGGTGTAGGAGGCCGAAATGCAGTAGGTGATCAGGAAGATCGCGCAGGCGCGCGCCAACGACGGCGGCCGGAGCACGGCCACCACGACCAACGTGAGGAGGAACCCCGCCACCAGGGCGATCCCGACGAAGCCCTGCTCGTGGTAGATCGCGAGCCAGCTGTTGTCGATCGGGAGGCCGTCGTAGGACTTGTCCGTCAGCCCGACGCCGAAGATGTACTCCGACGTCGTGCGCGGGGCATCCAGCAGCGCGTCCCACACCTTCGCGCGGCCGGTCAGGCTGGAGAAGTTGTCCGCGCTCTGCCCGCGCAGGAACCACGTCTGCAACGCGCCGGCCAGCACGACGCCGGCGACCCCGCCGACGCCGGCCGTCCACGCGAACACCTTCCGCGCGCGGGCGTTGGTCAGCACCATCGACAGGAAGGCGACCGCGAGCCCGGCGATCAGGCCGAGCGTGGCCGTGCGGGTGTGCGTGAGCAGCAGCAGGCCCAGCACCGGCACCACGATGAACACCGCTTGGCGCCAGGTCGTGCGGCGGCCGAACCAGAGGAGGAGCGTGAGCCCGGCGATGACCGCGGCGTACTGGCCGATCTGCGGCGGCGTGAGCGGCCAGACCGCACCGGAGAGCCGGCCGCCGTAGATGTCCGGCATCGCGTTGCCCGGGGAGATCACCAGGCCGATCGCCACCGACGCGAGCACGATGCCGTAGGTGCGGATGTGGTAGCGGACGAAGCTGAACCCGCCGTCCCACCAGCGGGTCAGCAGCCAGAGCGTGGAGACGAACACCGTCAGCCGGAAGCAGCGGAATAGCGCTCCCGCGCCCTCCTTGAGGTCGGCGCTGGCGAGGATGCTCGAGCCCAGCAGGAGCGTCAGCAGCAGCAGGTAGGCGCTCGGCCGGATCCGCAGGTGCTTGTTCAGCACCAGCGCGATCACGAACGCCGTCATCAGCGAGCCCATGGTGACGAGCTGGCTGACCGACCGCGGCAGCGGGATGACCGTCTTCGCGCCGGTCGAGCCGAGGGTGTTGAGGATCAGCAGCGCCCACGCCAGGCCGGCCCACTTCGGCGTCGCCGACGTGGGCTTGGCCGCGGCGTCTCGGATGCCCGCGATCCCGGTGCCTGCCGCCATGTCAGCCCCCGCCCTGCGCGGTGTAGGTGCTGCCGGTGTCCTGCGAGTACGGCGAGCCTTCCCACTCGCCGATCTCGAGGATGCGGTCGGTCGTGTAGGCGATGAACGTCCACGGGCCGGCGTAGCTGTTGTCGTGCCAGCGGTTGTCCTGCTTGTAGGTGATCGCCTCCTGGACGACGTCGCCCTTGTACGGCGACCACTCCGGGTAGGACCCGAAGTTCGAGAGCAGGCCCATCCGGCCGCACGCGGCCTGGCAGCCGACGACCGCCGGGTCCAGGACGAACTTGTTGTCGTGGATGTCGACGTGCTGGGTCTTCCAGCGGCAGTCGCTCAGCAGCGGCGCGCTCGCGATCGCCGGGTCCGCGCACTGCTTGACGTCCTTCACCAGCCGGGTGCAGTCGCCGGAGGAGGTGTTGGCCGGGCTGTTGCAGTAGCGGTCGGCGTTCTCCCACAGCGTGATCCCGGACCAGTTGTTCTCCAGGTAGTTGCGGGAGATCTCGATCTTCGCGGTGCGCGCCTTGATGCGAGGCTCGCCGCCGGACTCGGAGATGTAGATCGCCGGCGTCGGGAAGTTGTCGCCCTTGTCGGCGTACTTGTGCCCGTCGACCCAGTTGTTCTTGCGGATCGTGTTGTCGCGGATGACGGCGTTGTAGCTGATCTCGTAGATGATCGCGGCGCTGTCGTTGTTCTCGATGAGGTTGCCCTCGATGAGGAAGTCGTTGTTGTTCGTGTCGGCCCAGAGCCCGGTGCCGTGGTTGTCGTGCACCCAGTTGCCACGCACGTCGGCGCCGTTGACGTCCCAGAACTTGACGCCTCCGGTGCAGCCGCAGCCGTCGATCTTGGCTTCCCAGTCGCCGGTGTTGTTGCCGGCGATCTCGTTGCCCTCGACGACGAGCGCGGTGATCGGCGTGCTGCCGGAGAAGGCGTTGATGCCGTACTGGCCGTTGCGGCGCAGGCAGTTGCCGCGCACCTGCTGGCGCGCGCCCGCCATCAGGCCGGCGCCGTCGTTGTCCTGGATGGTCGAGTGCTCGATCACCCAGCCGTCGCCGGAGTCGTGGTTGACCACGCCTTCGTCGCGGGGTGCGGCGAAGCCCTGCACGGTGAGGTAGGTGAGCTTGACGTTCGCCGCGTGGCCGGTGAAGGCGTACTGGTTGATCTTCCGGCCGTCGACGACCGCGCCGGGGGCGCCGATGTAGGCGTCGCCGTCCTTCGGGGAGATCTGGTCGTACTTGTCGTCGCCGAGGATGTGCTTGCCGGGCTTGAGCCAGAACGTCGTGCCGGGGCCGGCGGCGCGGGTCTTGGTGGCGAGGTCGCCGGGCACCGCGGGATCGACGATGACCGCACCCGCGGGCGCGGTCGCCGGGCCGGCGGGTTCCTTGTCGCACACCGCGGCGACCGACCCGCTGGGCGCGGGGGTCGCCTGGGCGGGCCCCTCGGTGTCGGGGCCGCTCGAGCACGCCGCGACCGTGAGCAGGACACCGAGCAGCGGAGCGGCACGGCGAAGTCGGAAGCGGCGGGCGGTCACGGGCAGGTCCTAACTGAAGCGGAGCAGGGTGGTGAGGTGTCCGGCGGCGCCGGAGCCGACGAGGGTGGTGGCGGGTTCCTTCCGGCCGAAGCCGGCGGAGTACCACCCCAGCGGCGGCTCGATCTCACCGCGGTGTGCCGTCCACGACAACTCGGGCGGCAGTTCCACGACCGCGGTGTGCACCGGGGCCATGGAACCGGTCGATGTGCCTTGCCAGCTCAGCTGGGCGACGGTGCCGTCGAGGCGGACGGTCACCGCCGGGCCGAAGTGGAAGGCGAGGCGCGCGGCCGGGGCCGTGTCGCCGAGGACTTCGTCGAAGATCTTCAGCTCGTCGCCGTCGAGCTCGACCGTGCGGCGGTGGACGGCCGGGGCGTACCCGTCGTGGGCCGCCGACCAGCGGGCCGGGCCGTCGGGCGGCGTGCGGACGTCGAGGACCTTCGTCACCGCGTGGCGCGTCCACAGGAACGGGCCGCCCGACGTCGACTGGTCCGTGCCGCCGAGTTCCAGGGTGTTGTGGCCCAGCGTCGACCGGAAGTACGCCCGCCACCGCGGCTCGCCGTGGTAGCAGAACGTGCCCGGGTCGGCGAGGATGTCCACGCCGTCGTGGCGGACCTCGACCGACAGCGCGTCGGCGTGGGCGTGCGCCGCGATCGACAGGAAGCCGTGCGGGCCGCCGTCGCAGCGGGCCCAGATCCGGCCGGAGCGCAGGATCGTCATGCCCGCGTCGCGCAGGTGGTCCGGCCGGCGGCCGGGGCGAACGCCCGAAGCCCGCGGAGTGCGCGATGCGAGGGAAGCCAGCAGTGGCGTGCGGACGTCGTCGCCGGGGACGGCGGGCCACCAGTCCGGGCGGCCGAACAGCACCTCGCCGGTGGCGAGCAGCGAGGCCCAGCGGTCGGTCTCGTGGCCGTCGACGACGAGGCCGAAGCCGTCGTCGGCGTCGCCCTGGCGCGGGGGCCGGAGCCGGTTGTCCACAATGGACGCCAGGGCATCGGTCATCCGGAGCAGGACGGCCCAGGTCGACTCCGGCACCGGCGTGCCCGCCGCGTCGGCTTCGACCGCGGCCGCCAGCCCGAGCTCCAGCACCAGGCCGTGGTACTCCGAGGCCAGCTCGGCGTTGAGCCCCGAGCCGAAGGTGTTCCGGGCGAGCTGGACGTCGAGCGAGCGCATGGCCGAGGTCCGCCAGCCGGCCGACTCCGGGAACCAGCCGAACGCGCACGCCGCGGCCAGCAGCCCGGCGTCTTCGGCGATGACGTGGTTGTTCGCCGACGAGCCGTGGCTGCGCAGGGTCGCCAGCCAGTTCTGGTGGTGCCACAGCTGGAGCTGGAAGCCGGGGTTGTCCTCGAACAGCTCCGACGCGCCCGGCCAGCCGTCGAGCAGGCGGCGGGTCCACACCCACGACAGCAGCCGGATGCCCAGCTCGATGCCGCTCACCCAGTGCGGCCCCCGCAGCGGCGGGTTGGCCGCCCACCACGACCGCAGGTGGGCGGCCACGCGGGCGGCGTAGTCCGCATTGCCGGTCAGCGCGTACGCCGCGGCGAGCACGGTGAGGTGCTGGTGCCGTGACGGCTCCCAGATCTGCTTGATGTCGCCGACCGTGTCCTCCGACCGGTACGGGACGTCGAAGGCGTACTCGTCCGAGGGCGCGCGGCGGCCGGTCTTGGGGTCGAGGAACCAGTCCGGCGACACCAGGTCCGACCGCTCGACCCCGAAGTACTCGGCGCGGCCGGCCATGAGCGCGTCGGCGGTGGCGAGCAGCCGCGAGGTGGCCTCCCCGGACACCTTCCCGAGCACGCCGGAAGGCAGCACCGCGGTGAACCGCGGGTGCGACGGCCAGTCGGGCGGCACGGGCAAGGAGGACCGCCACTGCCGCTGGACGAGGGCATGCCGCCCCCGCCCGACGACCTCCGCCGGTCCCATCCGGGAGAGCCGCCGCAGGTACCAGCCGGGCCCCATCACGGCGAGACTCCCCGCCGGACGAGAGCCACCTTCGCCCGGCACAGCCGAAGCCGCGGCCGGTCTTCGACGCGGGCTGCGCGTACTTCGCCGCCCGGCCCGGCAGCACGGGTGCGCACGACCGGCGCCACGCTCGTCACGCCTGGACACCCGCCTTCCGCGGCAGCTCGATGCGCACCGGCGCGGTGTTCGCCGCGCTCGTCTGCGCGGCCAGCGTCGCCAGCGTCGTCGCCGCCAGTGAGGCCACCGAGATCGGCATCGGCCCACCCGTCCGGACCGCGTCCAGGAACGCGTCGACCTCCGCGGCCTGGCCCTTGTCGCGGCCCTTCGGGATGCGCGAGCTCGCCCACTTCTTGCGCGAGTACACCGACGCGCGCACGAAGTCGTCGAACTTCAGGACCTTGCCGTCGGCCGTGAGGTCCAGGGTCTCCTTCGGGAAGCCCGACGAGCCCGTCTCCGCGTACGTGATCACCGCGGTCGAGCCGTCCGGGTAGCCCAGCGTCACCTGGAGGTCTCCCATCGCGAACACCGACACCGGGTCCGCGTCGAGGAGCCAGCTGACCGTGTCGATGAAGTGGCCGCCCTCGCCCGCGAAGCGGGACCCTTCCGAGTCCGTCTGGTTGTACCAGCTGCCGTGGTCCAGCCGGCCCGCGTTGACCAGGTAGCGGACCGTCGCCGGGCCGACGCGGGGGCCGAACTGGTCGCGGGCCTCGTGCAGCAGCGGTGCGAAGCGGCGGTTGAAGCCGACCTGCAGGCGGTCGTTGCCCGACTCCTCGATCGCGTCGAGCACCTTCTGCAGCTCCTCGGGCGACAGCGCGAGCGGCTTCTCGACGAACACCGTCTTGCCCGCCAGCAACGCCTGCCGCGTCAGCTCGGCGTGCGAGCTGTGCCGGGTCACGACGAACACCGCGTCGATCGACGAGTCGCCGAGGACGTCGTCGATGTCCGTGGACGCCGAAGCGAACCCGAACTTGCGCTTCGCGTTGGCGCCCGACAGGGCCGACGTCGTCGCGACGTGCTTGAGCTGGACGTCCGCGCGCTCGGTGAGGTGCGGCAGCAGCATCGACGACGCGTAGTTGCCCGCCCCGACGAAGCCCAGCCGCACCGGCTGCCCGGCCGGCAACGCGGCCGCCGTCGACGACGCGACCCCGACCCGCGCCGACGTCACGACCGGCTCGGTCCGCGCCACCGCGTCCGGGTAGCGGAACAGCACCGCCACCGCCTTGAGCGACCCCTCGTTCAGCGACTGGTACGTCGAAACCGCGTCGGAGAAGTCCGAGACGTGCGTGATCAGCGGCTCGACGTCCAGCCGGTCACGCGCGATCAGGTCGAGGACGCACTCGAGGTTGCGGCGCTCGGTCCAGCGGACCTGCCCGATCGGGTAGTCGCGCCCCTCGAGCTCGTACGACGGGTCGTAGCGGCCCGGCCCGTACGACCGCGAGAACCGGACGTCCAGTTCCTTCTCGTAGTAGGCGTTCCACGGCAGGTCGAGCTTGCACTTGCCGATGTCGATCACGCGGCCGCGGTCGCGGGACAGCTTCGCGGCCAGCTCCACCGGGTCGTTCGTGTTGCCGCCCGCGGCCAGGTACGTCTGGTCGACGCCCGCGCCGTGGGTCAGCTCGTCCACGGCCGTGTCGACGATGCCGGACGCCGGGTGCGCGCAGGTCAGCGCGCCGAGGCTCTCGGCGAGCTTGCAGCGCTCCGGGTCGGGGTCGACGCCGACGACGCGCACGCCGGACGACGTCAGCAGCTGCACGACGAGCTGCCCGATCAGGCCGAGGCCGATGACCAGGGCGACGTCGCCGATCTGCGGCTCGCCGCGGCGGACGCCCTGCATGGCGATGGACCCGACGGTGCCGAACGCGGCGTGCCCCGGGTCGACGCCGGCCGGGACGCGCGAGTAGAGGTTCTTGGGCACCCAGTTCAGCTCGGCGTGCAGGGCGTGCTCGTTGCCCGCGCAGGCCACGAGGTCGCCGACCGCGACGTCGGTGATGCCGTCGCCGACCTGCTCGACGATGCCGCACAGCGAGTAGCCGAGCGGGGTGTAGGAGTCCAGTTTGGACGTGACCTTGCGGTAGGTCGCCGAAAGGCCGTTCGTGGCGACGCTCTGCATCACCTTCGCGACCTGGTCGGGCCGGGCCTTCGCCTTGCCCACCAGTGACATGCTGGCCTCGGACACCTTCATCATCTCGGTGCCGGTCGAGATCAGCGAGTACACCGTCCGCACGAGCACGCCACCGGGCTTGCAGGCGGGCTCGGGGACCTCGAGGAGCGCCAGTTCCCCGCTCTTGTAGTTCTGGACTACCTGCTTCACTTCGCTCCCGCTCCAGACATCGCGTTCCGGTACCAATACTCGAGGGTCAAGACGTGCCAGAGGTGCTTGCCGCGGTCTTCCTGGCCGGCGGCGTCCTCGGCGACCATGCGCTGCAACGCTTCCCGCTGCAGGAAGCCGGACGAAACGAGCACACCTTCGTTGACGACTTCGCGCACCAGCGGCGCGAGGTCGCGGCTCATCCAGGCCCGCAGCGGCGCGCTGAACAGGCCCTTCGGCCGGTGCACGATCTCGCCGGGCAGGATGTTCTCGGCCGCCTTCTTCAGCGCCATCTTCCCGGCGCGGCCGACGATCTTCTGGTTGCCCGGGATCTTGAACGCCGCCCGCACGACCTCGACGTCGACGAACGGCGTGCGCACCTCGGTGGACGCCGCCATCGTCGAGCGGTCGGTGTAGGTCAGGTTCAGCCCGGGCAGGAACAGCCGCGAGTCGGCCAGGCACATCCGGTTGACGAAGTCGTCGAGCGCCTGGTCGTGGTAGGTGTCCGCGTGCTCGGTCAACACCGAGTCGACGTCGGCCGCGAAGTCCGGGTTCACCAGCGACAGCAGCTCGGCCTGGTCGTACATGGTGTAGCTGCGCCGGAACGCCGTCTCCTCGGGCAGGCCCGCGAACGACAGGAACCGCTTCGCGAACCGCACCGACCGGTACCCGCGCTTGGCCGACGCCACCGGCAGCCGGTCCACCAGGGACTCCACCGGCTTGCGGACCAGGCCGGGCACCTGGTGGTAGCGCAGCGCCAGCAGGTTGGCGAGGTGCTTGCGGTAGCCGGCGAAGAGCTCGTCGGCGCCCATCCCGGACAGCATCACCTTGACGCCGGCCTCGCGCGCGGCCGAACAGATCAGGAACGAGTTGATCGCCGCCGGGTCGCCGATCGGCTCGTCGAGGTGGTAGGTCATCTTCGGCAGCAGGTCGAGCACCTGCGGCGCGATCTCGATCTCGTGCAGGTCGACGCCGAACTGCCGCGCCACGATCCGGGCGTACTTGAGGTCGTCCGGCATGGCCTCGAACTTGGCGTCCTCGGCGCGGAACCCGATGGTGTAGGCCGAAATGCCCGGCTGCGAGCGCGCGGCGAGCGCCGTCAGGTAGCTGGAGTCCAGGCCCCCCGAGAGGAAGGTCGCGACCGGGACGTCGGAGAGCAGGTGCTTGGCGGTCGACTCCGCGATGACGGCGTGCAGGTCGACGTCGCCCTCGAAGGCCGCGCCTTCTTCGGCGACCTCCCGCAGGGACCAGAACCGGCCGCGGTCGACCTGGCCGTCCGGGCGGCAGCGCAGCCACGTGCCCGGCTGCAGCTTTTCCGCGCCCTGGTAGGCACACCGGCTGTCGGGCACCCAGTAGTACAGCAGCGAGGCGATCAGCGCGGCGTTGTCCACCTGCAGCGACCCGCCCAGCTCACCGGCCAGCGCCTTCAGCTCGGAGGCGAAGGCGACCCCGCCGTTGCGCTGGACGAAGAACAGCGGCTTGATGCCCAGCTGGTCGCGGACCAGGAACAGTTCGCCGGTCCCCTCCTCGAACAGCGCGAAGGCGAACATCCCGCGCAGCTTCGGCAGGCAGTCGGTGCCCCAGCGCCGCCACGCCTGCAGCAGCACCTCGGTGTCGGACGTCCCCCGGAACCGGACTCCCGCCGCGGACAGCTCGGCCCGCAACTCCGGCGCGTTGTACAGCTCTCCGTTGTAGCTCAGCGCGAGGCCGTCGAGGGCCATCGGCTGGGCACCGGTCTCGGACAGGTCGATGATCGAGAGCCGCCGGTGTCCCAAGTGGACGGAACCGCCGCCGGCGGCGTGGTCGTAGCGGCCGGAGCCGTCCGGGCCGCGGTGGGCCAGCGTCTTGGTGAGCCGGTCGGTGAGCGGTCCGCCGTCCGGCCAGAGGTAGGTGCCTGCGATGCCGCACATCTCGAGCGGGTCCCCTTCATTCGCGGCGCGGGAGTCAGGAGACCTCCGCGCTCTTTTCTGACTCGAGCTCGGCGTTCAGTTCGCCTTTGTGCGCGGGTTCGCCGTGGTCGCGCTTGAACGGCGTCGGCCGCTTCGGCTTGACCGGAGCGAACTTCTTCGTCGGGGCGTCCAGGTGGTCCGGCACGCTGACCTTGCCCGGCTCCGGAAGTGGCGCGGGCGGCGGCTTCGGGCCGGCCGGCGGGGGCGGGACCACCGGTCGCACCGGCGCGATCCGCCGCGTCGGGGGCTCCGCGACCGCGACGCGTTCCGCGATCCGGGCGGCCAGCTCGTCGATGCGGTCCTCGTGCTCGACAACCGAAACGCGGTGCACCGCGGGCGCCGCCTTCGCCCGTCCGCGCAACGCCGTGTGCAGGCCGTCCCACAGCGTGCCGTCGGACTTGTCCCGCGGGTCCGGGTCGACCAGCACGACGCCGACGATCGGGATCTGCTGGTCCGCGAGCTGCCGCGCGACCGTGTGCAGCCACAGCGTGTTCGCGTGCCCGGCCTTGACGACCAGCACGGTCTCCTGGCCGAGGTGTTCCAGGTCCGTCCACGCGGTGCCCGGCGACACCGTGCCGACGCCGACGCGGCGTTCGTCCGGCTCGCCTTCCGGGTCGCCCGCGCCGAGCACGGTGACCTCGCTCTTCGTCTCGGCCACCAGCTTGCGGACGTCCTCGCCCGGCAGGTCGTCGACGACGCTCGCCGGCCCCTCGAGCTCTTCGGCGATGTCCAGCGCCAGCGCGGCCGCGACCTTCGGCGCGCCGAGCTCCAACAGCGACACCGACGGCTTGTCCTTCTGGATCGCGCGCACCAGCGTCGTCGCGACGCGCTTGCGCTCGGACACCGCCCGCGAGCGCCGCCACAGCCGGGCCGGACCTCGCGGCTTCGACGGCAGCTGCGCGATCACGGACGCGCCGAGGTGCGTGGAGATTTCGCGGCGCAGCACCGGCCGGTCGCGGGACACCGCGCCGATGGCGGCGAGCGCGAGCCCTAGCGCGAGGCCGAGGGCGAAGCCGATGCCGCCGTTGGTCGCCTCGGTCTTGAGGAACGCCTTGGGCAGCGCGCGCGGCGCGTCGACGATCTGGGTGCCCGCGGCGACCTGCGGGCTGCCGATGCCGGCCTGCTGGGCGCGGGAGTCGAAGTCGGAGATCTGCGACGCCAGCGCGGCGCGGCGGCCGTAGAGGCCCTCCAAGGTGCTCGCGTTGGCGTTGCGGCCCTTGCCGGTCTCGTCGGCGATCTGCTGGTCGACCTTGGTCAGCTCGTCCTGGGCGTTCTTGCGCTGGTCGAGGATGGCCTTGGACTGCGCGGCCGCGGCGGCCTGGCTGCGCTGCACGTGGTCGGTGATGAACGTGTCGGCCAGCGCCTGCGCCTGCGCCACGGCCTCTTCGTTGCTCTTGGCCTTGACGGTGATCTGCATGACGTTGTTCGTCAGGCCCAGCCCGGCGTAGTTCTTCATGAAGTCTTCGGCGGACTCGGTGCTGCCCAGCTTCTTCAGCGCGCCTTCGGCGATCTTGGTCGTCGAGAGCACGGCGACGTCGGTGCGCATCAGGGTGCCGCTGTCGGTCGGCGAGTCGTCCTGGTGGACGACGATCACCTTGGTGACCGCGGTCGGCGGCGCCGGGAGCACGATCCCGACCGCCGCGCCGGCGATCAGCCCGAGCAGCCCGGTGGCCAGCCAGAGCCGCTTGCGGCGGCGGATCGCGACGAACAGGCGCTGGAGGTCCAGGAGCGGGGCAGTTTCCGTGGATGTGGTGGTCACGCCGAACCTGCCAGGGCTTTCTCGGGGGCGTCTTCCGCCGCGGGTTCGGGCTTCTCGGGCGCCGGCGAGCGGACCGGGTGGGTGAGGACCGCGCCGACGACCTCCTGGCCGGCGTCGTTGCAGGCCTCGGCGAGCCGGACGAGCTCCCACGCGGTGCGGGAGCCGGCGCTGAGCACCACCAGGACGCCGGAGTCGCGACCGGCGTCCGGCACGGTCGGGCGCGCGGCGGTGAACTCGAAGACCCGCAGCGGCACGGACAGCCGGTCGGCCAGCTCGGCGAGCTGCTCGGCGGCAAGCCGGCCGGTCTTGTCGTCGTCGGCCACGAGCAGCAGGGTGTCGGCCGGGCCGGTGGCCAGCCGGGCGAGCACGCGGCGGTATCGGATGTCGCGGTTGACCTCGTCGGCCGAGGTCGCGACCGGCGGCAGCAGCCAGGGCCGGTCGCCGCCGAGCAGCCGCCGCACCTTGCCGTAGAAGCCGGCCGCCGGGAGGCGGTCGCCCTGCGGCGTCGTGACGTCGACGCCGGCCAGGATCGGCGAGCCGAGCGCCGAGGCGATCTCCGGCTCGCCGCGCAGCCGCCGGTCGGCGCGCGCGGTGAACAGGTGCCCGAAGACGCCGACGAGGAAGAACAGCACCGCGCCGCCGGCGATGAGCTGCGTCATCGTCGGCGCCGCCGGCTTGTCCGGGCGCTCGGACGGGCCGAGCACCACGGTGTTGCCGATGCCGGTGGCCAGGTCGGCCTGGTTGAGGTCGTTGATGGCCTGCTCCAGCGACGACCGCAGGCCTTCGAGCTGCGTGCGGACCTGGACGCTCTCCACGGTCAGGTCGCCGCCGACGGTCTTGGCGATGTCGCTGATCTTCTCGGTGGTCAGCTTGACCTGGTTGCGCAGCGACTCGCGCTGCTCCTGGGCCAGCTGGACCGACGCGTCCGCGGAGTTGCTCGCGAGCTGGCCGGAGTACTTGACGAACTGCTGCGCGACCTGGTCGGCGAGCTGCTGCGCGTGCTCGGCGGTGTCGGCCGAGACGGTGATCTTGACGACGTTGCCGTTGGCCACCGACGTCGTGATCTGCTTCTGCAGGTCCGCGCCGCTCGGGTGCCACGGCAGCACCGCGGCCGCCCGGTCGAGGACGACCGAGCTGGTCGCGACCTCGGCCTGCGTCAGCAGCTCGTCGGCCTGCCGCGGGCCCTGGAGCAGCACGCTCGACGACGTCTGGTAGCCGGGTGAGAGGAGCACGGACGCGCCGGCGCCCACCGCCGCGCCCAGGACGGCGAGGGCGACCAGCACCCGCCATCGTCGTCTGAGGACCTGCCCGACCAGGGCCAGGCGCACCGTGTCGTCAGTCAACGGCGGTCTCTCCATTCCTGAGCCGGGTACGCCGAACGGATGTGCGTTGATCGGCCGGTTACCCGAACCGTCGTCGGACCGGGATCATTGGTTACACGTCCGGTGAGTTCTTGACCGAACGGCGATCAGGACTTCACAGCGTGCTCATACGCGGCGAGCAGGTTCTTGGCCGAGTTTTCCCAAGAGAGAGCGCCGGCGACCCGGGCCTGGCCCAGCTTGCCCATGCGAACCCGCTCTTCGGGGTCGTCGAGCAGCTGCGCGACGAGCTTCGCGAACGCCGCCTCGTCGTTGGCCGGCGCGTAGACCGCCGCCTCGCCCGCCGAGACGCGCGCCTCGCGCAGCTCGAACGAGACGATCGGCTTGCTCATCGCCATGTACTCCATGACCTTGTTCATCGTGGAGACGTCGTTGAGCGGGTTCAGCGGGTCCGGCGACAGGCAGACGTCGGCGGTGGAGAGGTAGCGGACGAGGTCCTCGTCGGGGATCCGGCCGGTGAACTCGACCTGGTTGGCCAGCCCGAGCTTGGCCGACAGCGCGACCATGTCGTCGAAGGCGTCGCCGGATCCGACGAACACCGCGTGCCAGTCGGTGCGCCCGATCTCGTCCCGCAGCTTCGCCAGCGCGCGCAGGGCGTAGTCGACGCCGTCCTGCGGGCCCATCACGCCCAGGTAGGCGAGCATGAAGGGCTTGCCCTGCTTGAGCTCGGGCTCGGCGGGCACCTCCTTGAACCGCTCGACGACCGGGGCGCTGCGCACCACGAAGACGTCCTCGGGCCGCTTGCCGCCGCGGATCCGGGCGACCTGCTTGTAGCTCTCGTTCGTCGAGATCACGACGTCGGCGGCGCGGTAGGTGGCGCGCTCGAGGGCGCAGACCCCGCGGTAGAGCAGGTCCTGCCCGCGGTCGAACCGCGAGAGGTACAGCTCCGGGCAGAGGTCGTGCTGGTCGAAGATGAACCGCGCGCCCTGCCGCTTGAGGTACTTGGCGACCAGGTACAGCAGGTCCGGCGGGTTGCAGGCGTGCACGACGTCGACCGGCCCGACCCGGCGGGCCAGCCGGAGCGTGTGCCACAGCGCGCTGCCGTACTCCTGCAGGTAACCCGCGGGGCCGCCGGTCGCCGCCTTCAGCGGGTACCGGTGGATGTGGACGCCGTCGACGACGGCTTCGGCCTCGGTGTCGCGTTTCGTGCCCTGCGGACAGATGACGTGGACTTCCCACCCGGCGTCGCGCAGGGTCGTGGACTCCTGCCACACGCGGCGGTCGAAGGGGACGGAGAGGTTTTCGACGAGGATGAGCGCTTTACCAGGCAAGGCCGGCGTATCCCTCTTCAAGGCGACGCGTCGCCGCGTCGGGCAGGCGGACGAGGTCGACGATCTCCCGGTCGTGCGGCAGGGCCGCCAGCACGTCCGGGTCCTTGGTGCCGACGAGCAGGACGTCGGCGTGGTCCATGACTTCTTCGACGGACCCGGCGAGCAGCTGGCCGAGGTGCGGCAGGCGCCCCTCGATGTACTCGCGGTTGGCGCCCATCAGCCGCGAGAGGCTGACGTTGGCGTCGTAGATCTTGAGGTCGTACCCCTTGCCGAGCAGCTTCTCGGCCAGCTCGACCAGCGGCGACTCGCGCAGGTCGTCGGTGCCCGGCTTGAACGAGAGGCCGAACAGGCCGACCTTGCGCTTGCCGGTGCGCGCGACCAGGTCGAACGCGCGCTGCAGGTGATCGGCGTTGGACGTGAGCACGTGCGACAGGATCGGCACGCTGACGTCGTTGCGGTGCGCGGCGTAGACCAGCCCGCGCAGGTCCTTCGGCAGGCACGAGCCGCCGAACGCGAAGCCGGGCTTGAGGTAGGCCGGGCTGATGTTGAGCTTGGTGTCGGCGAGGAAGACGTCGATCACCTGGTGCGAGTCGAGCCCGAGCGCGCGGCAGATCGAGCCGAGCTCGTTCGCGAAGCCGATTTTCAGGCCGTGGAAGGAGTTGTCGGCGTACTTGGTCATTTCCGCGACCGGGATCGGCACGCGGAACACCGGGCCGGGCAGCCCCTCGTACAGCCCGGCGACGGCGTCCCCGCTCGCGGTGTCGATCTCGCCGATGACGGTCTTCGGCGGGTCGAAGAAGTCGCGGACGCTGGTGCCCTCGCGCAGGAACTCGGGGTTCACCGCGACGCCGAAGTCGACGCCGGCCGTGCGGCCCGAGGACTTCTCCAGGATCGGGATCAGCAGGTCCAGGCAGGTGCCCGGCAGCATCGTGCTGCGGAAGACGACCGTGTGCCGTTCGCTCTTGTTCGCGATCGCCTCGCCGATCTCCTCGGCGACGCGCTCGAGGTAGACCGTCGAGAGGCTGCCGTTCGGCGCCGACGGCGTGCCGACGCAGACCAGCGAGATCTCGCTGTCGGCGACCGCTTCCGCGACGTCGGTCGTGGCTCTCAGCGCGCCGCTCGCGACGACTTCGGCGGTCAGCTCGCCGATCCGCTCCTCGACCACCGGGGCCTTGCCCTGGGTGATGAGGTCGATCTTGACCGGGTTGACGTCCACGCCGACCACCCGGTGTCCCTGCCCCGCCAGGCACGCGGCGGAGACACAACCGACGTAACCGAGTCCGAAGACACTGATCTTCACGCCCAAACCTCCGCTTTTCCGCGCGACCCTCAGGTTGGTCGGCGGGACCCCCTGGATCGTTACCGCGAGGGCGGCGAACGGGGTAATGCGTGAGACGGCCGTCAGGCGTAACGGATTTCCCGTAAAAATCGGGTCTCGAATTGCATCTTGCAGTGGGTGATCAACGCGGTGGACGCGGTTTCGGTCAGCGGGTGCCGAGCAGGCGTTTCCGTTCCGGGGTGTAGTGCCACCACGGCCGCGGCGGCGCGCCGTCGGCTTGGTCGACGGCCGACATGAAGGTGTCGAGCACGCAGGGGTCGTGCCGGACGCCGTCGGTCTCGCAGAGGCGTTCGTACAGCTCGACGGCGTCCTGGCCGGCGAGCTGCCCGGGCTCCGTGATGCCGAGCCGGGCGAGGTCGCGGACCATCGCCGGGCCGATGTTCGCGAGTTTCAGCAGTTCCTTGCTCATGTCCCCAGCACAGCAGCCGGGGCCGACCCCGTCTTGAACGGATCGGCCCCGGAATGCGTGGTTCAGTTGTTGTTCACGAAGGTCGTGGCGAGGCTCTGGCCCTTGCTCGTCGCGGCCGAGTGGTTCTCGATCGGCGAGACGGTCGAGTTCTTGAAGCAGATGTACGTCACACCGGAGTCGGTGCCGCCGTTGGACGGGTCGGGGTTGATGCCGAGGTCCTTCGCCGTGGCGTAGGAGGCTTCCCCGATGATCTGCGTCGGCCCGGTGTCGCCGATGACCGCGTATTCGACCTTGCCGTTGTAGATCACCGCGCAGGAGCCGCCGCCCTTCAGCTGCGACGAGCTGTACTTCCAGATGCTGCTGGAGCTCGGCACGACGATGTAGGGCAGCTTCGCGGCGTTGAGCGGCTTGCCGTCGGACTGGTGGAACGCCGTGTCGTCCTGGTAGCAGCAGTCGGTGTCTTCGTTGCACTGCGAGGAGCGCTGGCCGTCGCAGTCGATGTCCATGTCGGCTTTCCAGAACACGGCGCCGTTGGCGTCGCAGACGGCGACGGTCTTGGCCGAGACGTCTTCGTCGGTCTTGTACTTGCCGTTGGAGATCTGCTTGCAGCTGTTCGTCTTGGCGAGCAGCTGGGCCGCGGTCGGGGCGGCCGCGGTGGTGGCGGGCTGCGCGCTCGGGGCCGGCGCCGCTGACGCGAGAGCCGAGGGCATCACGGCCGCGGCGAGCGCCATGGTCGCGAGCAGGATCAGTTTCCGCATTCCTGGTGCTCCCTTTAGTTAGGAAACTTTCCTTACGGCGGCGAGGAACCAGGATGCACCCGCACGGTGGTCTGGACAAGACCCGGCGGTGCGGGAATTTCCCATCATCCGGGTCGGGTTGACGAAAAGGCTGCTCACCGCATGCGCTGCCGCACAACGGGTTCGCGCCGTGTTCCGGTCGCCGGGACGCGGCTGGTCGCGCCGGATCCGGCGAACGTCATCTAACGGACAGCGCGGCGGAACAGCCGGCCCGCCCACCCCGACCGCCGGCGGCCGGTGACGAGCACGCCGTCGAGCCAGGCGTCGTCGAGGTCGTGGCGGAGCTCGGTGCGCGCCTGCAGCCAGCCGTCGCGCTGGGCCGCGCCGCCGTCGCTCGTGTAGACGCGGGTCGCGCCCGCCTGACGGAGCCTCGCGAGCACCTTGCGGTCGTACGCGCCGAAGGGCAGCGAGTACCGCCGCACCGGCCGGCCGCACAGGTCGCCCAGCAGCTTCGGGGCTTCGGTCAGCTCGCGGCGCGCGTGGCGGTCGTCGAGCCGCCGCCAGTCGCGGGGCTCCCAGCCGTGCGAGCCGATCTCCATGCCCGCGCGCACGAGCTCGCGCAGGGCGTCGCGGTCGAGGTAGCCGCGCTGGCCGAGGCGGCCGGCGAGCGGGAAGAACTCCGCCGTCAGGCCGCGTTCGACCAGCCGCGGCAACGCGATCTCGACGTCGGACTCGTTGCCGTCGTCGAACGTGAGGTGGACGTCCGGGCGGTGTTCGACGGCGTCGAGCACGCGCTCGAACTGGTCGACCGTCACCCAGCGCTCGTCCTCGCCCGGGTCGAGCTGGCGGCCCGGTCGTCCGACGCCGTGCACGGCGAGGTTCACCGTCACCACTCCCACCGCCTGCCCACCGCGAGTAGTCGATTTGTTACTTCGATTAATCGCGGTGGCAAACGGGGGAGTTACAGGATTTTGCCGAGAATTAGCCTTTCCGGATCTCCAGCGTGCAGCACTTCGGGCCGCCGCCGGCTTTCCGCAGCTCAGAGATGTCGACGTAGACCGGCTCGTAACCCCGCGCGGCGAGCAGTTCACCCAATCGAGTGGCCTCGACGGGCAGCACGACATTGCGGCCGTCGGACACGCCGTTGAGGCCGAAGCACTCCGCGTCTTCCTTCGTCGCGCGCACGGCGTCCGGGAAGAGCCGCTCCAGGACGCGGCGCGAGCCGGCCGAGAACGCCTCCGGGTAGTAGACGATCTGCGCCCGCGTGGTGTCGGTCGCCTCGGCGAGCACGAACAGCGCCGTGTCGAGGTGGTAGTAGCGCGGGTCGACCAGGTGCAGCGAGACGACCGGGACGCCGAGGACCTCCTGGGCTTCGGCGTGCGCGGCCGGGTCGGTGCGGAAGCCGGTGCCGGCCAGCAGCAGCGTGCCGGTCCAGGCGAAGTCGCCCTCGGCCTCGTTGATCCGCTCGGGCATGGTGATGTCGCGGTAGCCGTGCTCGACGAACCAGCGCCGGAAGTGCTCGGCCTCGGCGGCGCGCTGCGGCGCGCGGAACCGCGAGCCGAGGACGCGGCCGTCGACGACCGTGCCGGAGTTGGCGGCGAAGACCATGTCGGGCAGGCCGGGCTGGGGCTCGATCTCCTCGACGGTGTGGCCGAGGCGGCGGTAGGTGTCACGCAGCTCGGTCCACTGCGCGACGGCGACGTCGGCGCTGACCGGCTGGGTCGGGTCCATCCAGGGGTTGATCACGTAGTCCACCGCGAAGTGGCGCGGGGAGCACATGAGGTATCGACGGGTGGTCGGTACGCGCATCGCCTGCATGATTGCAGGGTAAGGGGCACCTAATATCGCAATCAATCGCTGTTCGCTGCGTGTATCTGTGCTAAGTGTTGCGTGTGAACACCATCGACCAGCGAATCGTTTCGTGTCTCGTGGCGAACGCACGTAGCAGCTACGCGGAGATCGGCAAGGTGGTCGGCCTGTCGGCGCCGGCGGTCAAGCGGCGCGTCGACCGGCTGCTGGAGACGGGCATCCTGCGGGGTTTCACGGCGGTGGTCGACCCGGAGGCGCTGGGCTGGGGCACGGAGGCGTTCGTCGAGGTCACCTGCCAGGGCAACATCACGCCGGCCCGCATCAGGGCCCGGCTGGAGCCACTGCCGGAGGTGGTGGCGGCGTACACGGTGTCGGGCGCGGCGGACGCGATCGTCCACCTGCGAGCGGCGGACATCCACCACCTGGAGACGGCGCTGGAGCGGCTGCGGGGGCTGGAGATCGTGGACCGGACGGTGTCGACGGTGGTGCTTTCGCGCCTGCTGGAGCGGCCGCCTACGCCGGAGAGCTGAGGCCTCCGGCCCCCGGTTTCCAGCTTATCGGCGGGGACCGATAGTTCCCGGCTCGTGCGCGGGCTTGTGCACAGGCCGCGGCGCTTGTGGACAGGTCCACAGCCGGAGCCTGCGCGACCGTCGAACTGTCGGCCTCCGCCACTACGCTGGAAGACGGGGGCCGGAGGCGCGGCCCAGCTCAGTTCGCGAAGGCCCGCAGCACCAGCGGCGCCTCATCCGGATGCAGCCGCAGCTCCGCGCGGCCGGCCGCGCGTGGAACGTCAGCACCCGCCTCTCGACCTCGTGCATCGTCAGCTCGCGAGGGCCCGCAACTCGATCCGCCTGCCCCCCGCGTGAAACGTCACCGCCTCCTCGTGCACGCCCCGCACGTCCAGCCCGCGAGCGCCCGCGGTGCCTCATCCAGGTGCTACCCCAGCTCGCTCCGGCCGGCCGCGCGTGGAACGTCAGCACCCGCCGATCGACCACCTGCATCGTCAGCTCGCGAGGGCCCGCAACTCGATCCGCCTAACCCCCGCATGAAACGTCACCGCCTCCTCGTGCACGCCCCGCACCTCCAGCCCGCGAACGCCCGCAGCGCCTCATCCGGATGCAACCCCAGCTCGCTCCGGCCGCCCGCGCGTGGAACAGCACGCCCGCCTGCATCGTCGACTCGCAAGCACCCGCAACTCGGTCCACCCACCGCGCGAAACGCACTGCCTCCTTCAGCTCGCAAGCGCCCGCAGCACCAGCGGCGCCTCGTCCGGGTGCAGCCGCAGCTCCGTTCCGCCGGCGCCGTGGAACGTCACCGCCTGCCGGTCGACCGCCTGCATCGTCAGCTGCCCCGGCTCGAACGCCACCGGCCCCCCGCCCGGCACCCGCCAGGTCGCCGGCCCCGCGCCCACCGCGATCCAGCCGCGTTGTTCCCGCCCCGAAGTCACCTCGAAAGACCGCAGCACGCACGGCACCTCCACCCGCTCACCGCGTGCGAAAGCCGCGGCCCGGGCGCGGCGACGGCGGCCGCCGAACAGCTCCGACATGTCGATCATCGTCAGCAGGTTGCCGACCAGCACCACCAGCAGTTCCCCCACACCCCACTAATACCCTGACCCGATGACCGACAGCATCGTCAGCGAGCACTCCGGCGGCATCGCCCTGCTGACCGTCGACGCGCCCGGCAGCCGCAACGCGCTCACCCTCGACCTCTCCGCGCAGCTCGCCGCGGCCGTCGAAGCCGCGGAACAAGACCAGGACGTCCACGCCGTCGTCATCACCGGGACGCCGCCCGCCTTCTGCGCCGGCGCCGACCTCACCGCACTCGGCCAGGCCGACGAGACCGGCCTGCGCGCCATCTACGACGGCTTCCTAGCCGTCGCCCGCTGCACCCTGCCGACGATCGCCGCCGTGAACGGGGCTGCCGTCGGGGCCGGGCTGAACCTCGCCCTCGCCGCCGACGTGCGGCTCGCCGGGCCGCGCGCCAAGTTCGTCGCCCGCTTCCTCGAGCTCGGCCTGCACCCGGGCGGCGGGATGACGTGGATGACGCAGCGGCTGGCCGGCCCGCAGCAGGCCGCCGCGATGACGTTGTTCGGACAGCCGCTCGACGCCGAGGCCGCGGTGCGCGCCGGGCTCGCGCTGCGCGTGGCCGATGACGTCGTGGCCGCGTCCCGTGAGCTCGCGGCCCCCGCCGTCGCCGCCCCGCGGGAGGCCTTGATCGCCACCAAGCGCAGCCTCCGGACGACCGCCTCGCTGGCTTCGCACGCCGACGCGGTGGACGTCGAAATCGAGCCGCAGCTGGCGTCGCTGGCCTCCCCGGAGTTCGCCGAACGGCTCGAAGCGATGCGGGCGCGGATCCGTTCCCGCGGCTGATCCCAGCAGGTGGACACCCCCGGCCAGAGACGCGTATCACAGCGTGGGCGGGTAGATAACCGTTACCATCGGTTACAGGTATTTGTCGGACCAGCACAGAGGCCGGCAGCGCAGCAATGAGGTCGTCCGACTGTCAGGACGTGCGGGACCATCGCGGTCGAGCGCGAGCTAACCTCGTGGTAGCGCCCGGTGATCCGCCTGCCACGAGACCGGCCAGGCGACCGAAGGCCGCAAACGTCGGGAGAGAGGGAATCCCTGACCCATGAGCACGAGTGCGAACGGCAACGGCGCTGGTCACGGCTCGCTCGCCGCAACCAGGCCGACCGAGGTCAGCAAGCTGGACCGGGTGGTCATCCGGTTCGCGGGTGACTCCGGTGACGGCATGCAGCTGACCGGTGACCGGTTCACCTCCGAGGCCGCCGCGTTCGGCAACGACCTGTCGACCATGCCGAACTTCCCCGCCGAGATCCGCGCACCGCAGGGCACGATCCCCGGCGTCTCGAGCTTCCAGGTGCACTTCGCCGACTACGACATCCTCACCCCCGGCGACCGGCCGGACGTGCTGGTGGCGATGAACCCGGCCGCGCTCAAGGCGAACCTGGCCGACGTCCCGCAGGGCGGGACGATCATCCTCAACACCGACGACTTCATCAAGCGCAACCTGACCAAGGTCGGCTACGCCACCGACCCGCTCGACGACGACACCCTCGCCGCCTACCAGGTGCACCGGGTCGCCATGTCGACGCTGACCCAGGGCGCGCTCGCCGAAACCGGCCTCGGCAAGAAGGACGCCGAGCGCTGCAAGAACATGTTCGCGCTCGGCCTGCTGTCCTGGATGTACCACCGGCCGACCGAGGGCACCGAGCGGTTCCTGCGCGAGAAGTTCGCGAAGAAGCCGGACATCGCCGAGGCGAACATCCTGGCCTTCCGGGCCGGCTGGAACTACGGCGAGACGACCGAGTCGTTCGCGACGACGTTCGAGGTCGCGCCGGCGAAGCTGGAGCAGGGCACCTACCGGCAGATCACCGGCAACACCGCGCTGGCGTACGGGCTCGTCGCCGCCGGGCAGCGCTCGGGGCTGCAGATCCTGCTGGGCACCTATCCGATCACCCCGGCGTCGGACATCCTGCACGAGCTGTCCAAGCACAAGAACTTCGGCATCATCACCTTCCAGGCCGAGGACGAGATCGCCGGCATCGGCGCCGCGCTCGGCGCGTCCTACGGCGGCGCGCTCGGCGTCACCTCGACCTCCGGGCCGGGCGTGGCGCTGAAGTCCGAAGCCGTCGGCCTCGGCGTGATGGTGGAGCTGCCGCTGGTCGTCGTCGACGTCCAGCGCGGTGGTCCGTCGACCGGGCTGCCGACCAAGACCGAGCAGGCCGACCTGCTGCAGGCGATGTTCGGCCGCAACGGCGAGTCGCCGGTGCCGATCGTCGCGCCGCTGTCCCCCGCGGACTGCTTCGACGCCGCGATCGAGGCGACGCGCATCGCGCTGAAGTACCGCACGCCGGTGCTGCTGCTGTCCGACGGCGCGATCGCCAACGGCTCCGAGCCGTGGCTGATCCCGGACGTCGAAACGCTGCCGGACCTGCGGGTCGAGTTCGCCCAGGAGCCCAACGCGGACAACGACTCCGGCGAGTTCTGGCCGTACGTGCGCGATCCCGAGACGCTGGCCCGCGCGTGGGCGATCCCGGGCACGCCCGGGCTGCAGCACCGCATCGGCGGGCTGGAGAAGGCCGACAAGACCGGGCACATCTCCTACGACCCGGACAATCACGACAAGATGGTCCGCCTGCGCCAGGCGAAGATCGACGGCATCGACGTCCCGGACGTCGTGGTCGACGACCCGAGCGGCGGCAAGGCCCGCGTGCTGGCGCTGGGCTGGGGCTCGTCCTTCGGCCCGATCGGCGCCGCGTGCCGGCGCGTCCGGAAGCTCGGGATGCCGATCGCGCAGGCCCACCTGCGTCACCTCAACCCGCTCCCGGCCAACCTCGGCGACATCCTGCGCAGCTACGACAAGGTCGTGGTGCCGGAGATGAACCTGGGCCAGCTCGCCCTGCTGCTGCGCGCGAAGTACCTGGTGGACGTCCACTCGCACACCAAGGTCGCCGGGCTGCCGTTCAAGGCCGAAGAGCTGCAGAACCTGTTCGCGGAGATCATCACCAGCGTCACTACGGAGGCGGCGAAGTAATGACCGCAATCGACATCGGACTCCCCACTGTCGGCGGCTTGGACCTTGTGCCCACCACCGACGAGCCGCAGAAGGCCAAGGACTACAAGTCCGACCAGGAAGTCCGCTGGTGCCCCGGCTGCGGCGACTACGTCGTGCTCAACGCGGTCCAGTCGTTCCTGCCGACGCTCGGCCTCAAGCGCGAGAACATCGTCTTCATCTCCGGCATCGGCTGCTCGTCGCGGTTCCCGTACTACCTGAACACCTACGGCATGCACTCGATCCACGGCCGCGCGCCGTCGATCGCGACCGGCCTGGCGACCACGCGCCCGGACCTGTCGGTGTGGGTCGTCACCGGCGACGGCGACGCGCTGTCCATCGGCGGCAACCACCTGATCCACGCGCTGCGCCGCAACGTGAACATCAAGATCCTGCTGTTCAACAACCGGATCTACGGCCTGACCAAGGGCCAGTACTCCCCCACCTCGGGGCAGGGCATGGTCACGAAGTCGACGCCGATGGGCTCGGTCGACACGCCGTTCAACCCGCTCTCGCTGGCGATCGGCGCGGAGGCGTCGTTCGTGGGCCGGGCGATGGACTCCGACCGCAAGGGCCTCACCGAGGTCCTCGAGGCCGCCGCGCAGCACCGCGGGTCGGCGCTGGTCGAGATCTACCAGAACTGCCCGATCTTCAACGACGGCGCGTTCGACGTCCTCAAGGACGCCGACGAGGCCGCCACCCGGCTGATCCCGCTGCGGGCCGGCGAGCCGATCCGCTTCGGCCCGGACCAGGAGTTCGGCGTCAAGCGCAGCGACTGGGGCGGCCTGGAGGTCGCGAAGGTCGCGGACATCGGCGAAGACAGCCTGGTGGTGCACGACCCGTCGATCGCCGACACGTCGTACGCGTTCGCGCTCTCGCGCCTGGGCGACCAGAGCCTCAACCACGTCCCGACGGGCATCCTGCGCCAGGTCGAGCGCCCGACCTACGACGACGGCGCCCGCGCGCAGGTCGAGCAGGCCCGCGCGGCCCGCACGCCCGACCTGCAGGGCCTGTTGCGCGGCAAGGACACCTGGACGGTCGCGTAGCTTTACTCGTCCCCGAAGGCCGCCACGCCCCGCGCGTGGCGGCCTTCGGCGTTTTCGGGCTTGCCAGAATTGGGACACGTGTCCTAAGTTTTGGGTCATGCGACCTTTCGTGTTCTTCGACGTCCGGACCACCGACGCGGACGGCAGCCGGGAGTTCTTCCGCGAACTGCTCGGCTGGGAGTCGTCCGGGCCCCTGCTGACCGACAACGGCACGCCCTGGGGCGGCCTGACCGAACTCGCCCCGGACGACGACCGCGCCCCGCAGTGGCTGCCCTACGCGCCGGTGTCCGATGTGGACTCCGCGGCGGCGAAAGCCGTGGCGCTCGGCGGAAAGGTCGTGCGCGAGCGGACCGACCTGCCGGTCGGCTCGCTGGTGGTCGTCACCGATCCCGGCGGCGCGGCCATGGTCCTGTTCCAAGCGGCCTGAAAAACGGCGAAAGGCCGCCCGGAGGCGGCCTTTCGCGTTCAGGAACTCAGGTGAGCGGCCGGAACCCGACCCGCTCGGCGTCCTCGGCGGTGCGGAACCACACCTCGGCCACCATCTTCGGGAACTGCGTGGACTCCTCGGTGCAGTACCGCAACGCCGTCACGCTCGCCTTGACCTCGAAGCCGTCGCTCGGCCGGCCGCCACCGGGCCGCGGCATCGCCGAACCTGGGCCGAACGGGCCGGGCGGCACCGAGTCCTCGTTCGTCTGGCGGGCGGGCGGCGGCTCGGGGGCCGACACCGCCGCGGCGGCCACGTTCGCCTGCACCGAAGGCTCGAACAGCGAGCCGCTGTGGGCGCCGGACAGCTCGGGGTCGCGCCGCTCGACCGTGCGCATCGACGGCTGGATCGGCTGCGGCGCGTCGAACCCGCCCCGCATGGACTCGCGCGGCTGGCGCTTCGGCAGCACCTGCGTCGCCTCGGCCGGCGTCTCCGGCGGCACGTCCGGCTCACTTTCGTCATCCCCGCCGAAGGCGTACTGCGGCGTCTCGTCCTCTTCGGACTCTTCGTGGCGTCCCGAACCCGCGTGCTCACTGAGGTAGCGCGTGCGCTCGACCGGCTCCTCGAACGCCGACCGCTCGGCCGGCGGCTCGTCGAACCAGTCCGGCGTGGACGCCGGTTCGTCCGGGCCCGGGGGCTGGAACAGCGAACCGGCGGCGGGCTCGGGGTCGAGCTGCTGCTCGAGCCGCGAGAGCGCCGGCGTGGCGGGCTCGGGCTCCTCGTCGGGCACCAGATACTCCGTCGCCGCGGCGCGGTACGGGTCCTCGGGCTCCGGCTCGGGCACCGGCGTCAGGAACTGGGTGGCCGCGGACCGGTACGGGTCGTCGGCCTCCGGCTCCGGCTCCGGCCGGAAGGCCTCCTCGGGCTCGGGCGCCGGCAGTGTCCCCGGCGGCACCTGCGAGTCGAGCTCGGCGAAGTCCGCGTCGATGTCGTCGTGGACGTCGTCGCGGTTGAGCGGCGCCGCGACGAGCGTGCCCGGGTAGGACATCTCCTGCCGGGTCGGCTCCGGCTCGGGCCGCGGTTCCGGCCGGGCGAACACCTCGGTGCCCGGCGCGGCCAGCCCGGCGGCGTTCGCCGGGGTCCGCGCGGCGTCGGCGTGGGCCTGCGCCAGCGAACTCTCCAGCTTGCGCACGTTCTTGCGGAGCGGCAGCACCAGCACCAGCCAGGTGAGCAGCACGCCGACGAAGAACGCCGCGAGACTCCACAGCCAAACCTGTCCGAAAATGGACATCTCTTTCCTGCCCCTGTTTAGTGCGTGCGCGCGACCAGGTAGTCGGCGACCGACTCGCACGCGTCCCGGGCGGGTGACGCGGGCAGCGCGGTGAGCTCGGCTCGCGCGCGCTGAGCGTAGTCGGAAAGGGTGACGCGCGCGCGTTCGAGTCCGCTACTCGCCCGCAGCAGCTCCAGCGCCTCCCGGACGAGGGCGTCGTCGGCGATCGGGCCGGAGAGCAGCTCGGTCAGCCGCGGGTCGGTCTCCGGGTCGGCCAGTGCGTACAGCATGGGCAGCGTCCGGACGCCTTCGCGCAGGTCGGTGCCCTGCGCCTTGCCGAGCTCGTCGGACGGCGAGGCGATGTCGATGATGTCGTCGGAGATCTGGAACGCGGCGCCGATGATCTCGCCGAAGCGCCGCAAGGCCCCGATGTGCTCCTCGGCGGCGCCGGACATCATCCCGCCGAACCGGCCGGAGGTGGCGATCAGCGAGCCGGTCTTCTGCCCGATCACGGTGAGGTAGTGCGCGACGGCGTCGTCACCCGGGCCGGGGCCGACGGTCTCGCGCATCTGGCCGGTGACCAGCTCGCCGAAGGTCTCGGCGATGATCCGCGCGGCGTCCGTGCCGAGGTCGGCGACCAGGCGGGAGGCGTGCGCGAAGAGGAAGTCGCCGGTGAGGATGGCGATGGTGTTGTCCCAGCGCGAGTTGACGCTCTCGGCGCCGCGCCGCATGTCGGCCTCGTCCATGACGTCGTCGTGGTAGAGCGTGGCGAGGTGCACCAGCTCGACCGCGGCGGCGGCGATCACCACGTGGTCGTCCTGCTTCGGGCCGAACTGCGCGGCGAGCAGGGTGAACAGCGGACGGAAGCGTTTGCCCCCGGCCTCGACCAGGTGCAACGCGGCGTCGTTGACGGCCTGGACGTCACTGCGGACGACGTCGCGAAGCAGCTTCTCGACGTCGGCCAGCCCGCCGGCGATGGCGCGCAGCAGGGCTTCGTCGTCGATCTGCAGGCCGACGGACGCGCGCAGGTCCTCGAGGGCGCCACCCGGCGCAGCGGGGAGGGATCCCGCCCCGGGGGCTGGGGAAGGCACAGACACGTCGGCTCCGCTCTACTCGTGCACCGGTCGGGTTATGCACTTGAGCGTAGTGGCTACCCCGCGCCGTCGTTTACCCGCTGTCCAGCGGAAACGGTGACGAACATGACACCTCAGCGGCGCCGGATCCGGATGTCGTCCAGGCAGGTCGAGCTGACGGTCAGGTCGCGGTAGGGGTAGCCCTCGCGTTCGAGCAGTTCCATGGCCATGAGCTCGGCCTGGTCGTGGGCGGTCCGCGTGGCGTCGTCACCCGCGGCGACGTCGATCGCGACCCGGAAGCTGAAGCCGCCGAGGTGGTGACTGTAGGTGAGCGTGCCGGTCTCGCTGAAGAGCTGACCGGGGAGGCCGTCCTCGGTCAGGGCGTCGAGCAGCTTTTGGCGGGTGGCCTGGGTAGGCCGGTCGAACTTGCCCCGGACGAGCACGCGGTAGGTCGGCATGCGCGTCAATGTACAGACCTGTATCCGGATACCGAAGGGATTATCCACCGGGTGGTTCATGATCCACGAAGGGGTGATCAGCGCTTTCGGGCGCAACGGACGACTCCGGCGGGCGGATATTCAGCTTCGAGGAAGAGCGTCGCTCTCCCCGTTCGACCAGGAGGACGCGACATGCGCAAGACCATCACGCTCGCCGGAACGGTGGTGCTGGCCGCTCTCGCCGTGGCAGCCCCGGCCCAGGCGGCCCCTCAGCCGGGAGTGGCCCAGATCGGCTCGGCGGAGTTCACGAAGTCGGGCTCGACGATCACGGTGCCGGTCCAGGGCAAGTGCTCGGTGGACGGCCCGACGACGGCAACGGCCCAGGTGGTGACGAAGACGGGCATCACGTTCGGCGGCGGAACGTCATCGTGCACGACAACGGTGACGGACCCGGCAACGGACGCGACGACGACCACGTCGAAGGCCACGGGCAAGAACTTCGAGCTGTCGGCGCTGGTGAGCGCGGGCGGGCCGCGCATCAAGCTGTCGACGTTCACGGTGACGTGCACGGCAACCCAGACCCAGACGAACGCGAACTGGAGCTACGGCGGGATGTCGGGTATCCCGAACCCCCCGAGCCCGGTCCCGGTCGGGTACGTGTCGCCGATCAAGAAGTCGAACGGAACGGTGCTGGCGAACGCGGTGTTCAACATCCAGAACCTGCCGGGTGACGGAAGCATCGGGTTGACGATGGTGAGGATCAACTTCCTGCCGGCTTCGGGGATCAGCGGCCAGGTGATCCTCGGCCACACATCCTGTTCACCGACGCCGTAGGTGGGTGTGCGAGGGCCGCGGCCGAGGGGGTCGCGGCCCTCGTTCTTTCCGGCTTTTCGGGGGTGGGAACCCTGGTAATGTGCTGGCCGTCAGATACGCAGGGTGCTCGGGGTGGAGCACACTGCTAGCTAGGGGAGAGCTGATGACGGGTGAGGTTTACGACCCGGGGACGCGACGGGCGCCATTGCACCCGATCGTGCCGGGGACGGGTTCTTATGGGGGTGAGCCTCATGCTGGCTCTGGTGGGGCCGGGTTCCAGTACGACGAGGCCACGCTTCGTGAGTTGATGCACGAGTGGAACGACCTGGCCAACGAGTTCGCCGAGGACCAGAACCAGGCCGCTTTGCTCCAACAGGCGAAGGGCCCAGGCACCGAATACGCGAGCGGCGGCAATGCCGAGCACGTGCGGGCTTCCGGCGATGCACTGCACGCAACGTTGGTTGCGCGTGAGGAGTACTGCCGCTCGATGGCCAAGAAGTTCGAAACAGCCTTGGGCAAGTACAGCACCACGGAAGACACGCATACAACAACCGTGAACCAGGCTGGGGGCAGTCTCTGATGCGACGCATCGTCATCGCACTGAGCACAGCGGCGCTGATCCTCACCGCCTGCACAACCACCACCGGCGGGTCCGCTTCCCCTTCGAACCCGACATCGGGTCCATCGTCAATACCCCCGTCCGCCGCTGGCTTGCCAGGCCCTGGGGTGCCGAAGGTCGAGAATCCGATCGATATCGGACGCTTCGCGCAAGCACCGTGTGACGCATTGACCGCCGATCAGGTCACGGAACTGTTGGGACCGGGCGTGACTCCCAAAACGGATCTGAAGGCGCCTGCCGGCCCAAGTTGCAGCGCTAATCCACCGCGGGTGACACAGGCTTCTGTAATAGTGATTTTTCCCCATGTGAGCGATCGCGGCCTGACCGGCGTCTACGAAGCTCAGTACCGGTTCTTCTTGCCGTTGGCTTCGGTGGACGGCTACCCGGTCGCCGCGTACGGGCTCGCCGACGATCGCGCCAGTCGCGGCAGATGCCAGATCGCTATCGGTACGAGTGATACACAGACTGTGGACATCGGGATTGGCCAGTCCGAGGAAAACATCGGAAAGAAGGATCCCTGCGAGGCAGCACGCGGTGTTGCTTCGTACGTCCTCGGCAACATTCGCGGAGCGAAGTGATGACTACACAAGGACCTCTGACCGCAGCACAGATCTACGAGCAGATTACGGGCGGGGAAGGTATCGGTTCTCTAGCCGATGCTCAAGACGGGGCGAGCAACCTGACCACCAGGATGATCGAGCGGGCTCAGCGCATCAGTGCCCTCCGCGCCAAGACCATGTCCGGCTGGCAAGGCGGTGCCGGCGACTCCGCCGCCGACGCGACTCTCCCGCTCGTTCAAGCCGCCGCTGATGATGCCGTTCATCTCAAGAATGCCCAGACTGCCGTTGGGGCTCAGATGGATGCCTTTGGTACTGCCAAGAACTCCGTCAAGCCCGTTTCCGCTCAGCCGCCGGAGCTTACTTCGGCCGATATTGTCGGTGGGCTCAGCGGTGATGGGTGGGAGCCCTTCAAGGCCAAGGTCAGCAGCTGGCAAGCCGACAGCCAGGCCAACATCGACGCCTTTGCCGCCTATCACTCCGCCAGCTCCACCAATGGTTACCAGATGCCCGCCCAGTACGCGCAGCTCGGTGACTCCGGGGCTCCTGTCTCCATGACCACTCCAGGGGACGGCACCCAGAGCAAAACCACCGGGAAGACCACCGGGAAGGCCACCGGCAAAAGCAGCACCGCCACCGATACCGGTCAATGGGCCCGGAATCCGAACCAGCCCCAGGTTCCCTCGCAGCAAAACCGGCAGGACGTCCAGCCGTCGCGAGAGCAACTTCAGCAGCAGGTTGCCGGCCAGACCCAGCAGCCGACCGGGCCCGGGCAGGGCCAGGACAGCACGCACGCCAACAACTACGTTCCCCAGCCCGTCAATCCGCCTGCCGCCCAGGGCGGGTATCAGTTCGGGCCCACCGGGCAGCCCGTCAGCAACCTCGGGGGTGGGAACACCTCCTACACCCCCTACAGCAACTTCGGGCCCGGCACCGGCGGCGGGTTCGGACCCGGAACAGGGCCCGGAACAGGGGCAACGACCGGGTACCGCCCAGGCCAACCCGGCATGCGCGGACCAGGCGCAGGACCGGGAACAGGGACAGGAACAGGGACAGGAATGGGAGCGGGGCGAGGAACAGGCGCAGGACCAGGCTCCGGCGCCCGCCTCCCCGAGGAACGCCTGGCAGGCCGGGGCGCCGCCGGGCAGCGAGGCGCCAACGGCATGCCCATGGGCGGTGCCCCGGGCGGGCGCGGCAACAAAGAAGAAGACCGCGAAAAGAAAAAAGCCCCCTACCTGCAAAACCCCGACCCGGACGAAACCTTCGGCGGCTTCACCGAAAAGCCCATGCCGCCGGTCATCGGCGAAAACCGGCGCTAGCGCACCACGACAAAGGGGAGGAAAACCGTGGTGCTCAAGGCAGAGTTCTCGCTGAACACCCTGCTGACCGCCATGCGCAACGTCGGCTGTGGCGACCCGCATCCCGTCTTCGCCGGCGGACTCCGCTACGTCCCGCCCGCCGGCAAAGGCAAAGCCGACCGTGAAGCCTTCGAGGAACTCAGCGAATACGGCTTCACCCAAGGCGACGGCTTCACGCCCGAATTCGAGGACGTCCTGCACCTCATCGACCGGCCCGCGCGGCAGCTCCACGGCTACGCCCGGGACATGACCGAACAATTCGGCATCCTCGTCGCCGTCAACGGGCGGAGTGCCGTGAGCGTTCTCTGCCGGGGTCAAAAAATCGAACTCACCGGCCTGACCATCGATCCCGTCGACGCGCTTGTCGCCGCCCTGCCGGTGTATCCGTCCGCCGACCTGAAAGCCTTCTCGCTTCCACAGGAGGACTTCCGGAAACCACCGGAAAGCGACATCTTCGACGACGCCCCCGCCCGCAGCCGCGAAGCGCAGGAGCTCGACGCGATCCTCCAGCAGCCCTACTACGGCATCGGACAGCTCTACTCCGACGACCGGGACCAGACCCTCAGCTACCTCGACCTCGACGCCGGACGCGTCGGCATCACCCTCGCCGACGGCTACATCAGCGTTCTGCCCGGCGATCAGATCGCCCGGACCATGAAATAGGGCCGCCACCCCCCGGAAAAACAGGGAGTGGCGGCCCGGAAAACAAACTCAAGAAGCGAAACCGCCCGCGCCCGCCCACGAAAGAGCGAAGGCCGGGACCAGGCCCAGGATCAGCGTCACCGCCGTGCCCAGGAAGATCGCCGTCCCGGTGCCGAAGCCCGGGACCGTCACCGAGGGGCCGTCCGCCGCCGGCTCCGAGAAGTACATCAGGACGATCACCCGGAGGTAGAAGAACGCCGCCACCGCGCTGAACACCAGGGCGATCACCACCAGCGGGGCCATTCCGTCCGACAGGGCCGCCGAGAACACCACGAACTTCCCGACGAAACCCGATGTGAGCGGGATACCGGCCAACGCCAGCAGCAAGAACGTGAACACGCCGGCCACCAGCGGCGACCGCTTCGCGAGACCCGCCCACGCCGAGAGGTGCGTTGCCTCGCCCGAGGAGTCGCGGACCAAGCTGATCACGCCGAACGCCGCCATCGTCGTGAAGCCGTACGCCAGCAGGTAGAACAGCGTGCTCGACAACCCGTCGCGCGTCATCGCGATCGCGCCGATCAGCAGGAAGCCCGCGTGCGCGATCGACGAGTACGCGATCATCCGCTTGACGTCCGTCTGCGTCAGGCCCAGCACCGCGCCGATCACCATCGAGATGATCGCCACGCCCCACAGCACTCCGCGCCATTCCCACGAAGTCGACGAGAACGCCACCGACAGCACCCGCAGGATCCCGCCGAACGCCGCGACCTTCGTGCACGCCGCCATGAACGCCGTCACCGGCGTCGGGGCGCCCTGGTACACGTCCGGGGTCCACGTGTGGAACGGGCCCACCGACCCCTTGAAGAGGAGGCCGACGACCAGCAGGCCGAGCCCGGCGAACAGCAGCGTGTCCGAGCGGTCCGAACCCGCCGCCGCGGCCGCGATGTCCGCCAGCTTGATCGAGTTCGCGTAGCCGTACAGCAGCGCCAGACCGTAGAGGAAGAACGCCGAGGAGAACGCGCCGAGCAGGAAGTACTTGACCGCCGACTCCTGCGACAGCAGCCGGCGACGCCGGGCGAGACCGCACATCAGGTAGAGCGGCAGCGACAGCACTTCCAACGCGATGAACATCGTCAGCAGGTCGTTCGCCGCGCAGAACGCCATCATGCCGCCGAGCGCGAACAGCGTCAGCGGGAACACCTCGGTCTGCATGACCGTCGCCGTCTGCGCGCGGTCCTGCAGCGTGCCCGGGCGGATGCCGGCCTGCGCGACCAGCGCGCCGCCCGGCTCCACCACGCGGTCCGAGATCAGCAGCACCGCGCCGAGCGCCAGCGCCAGCAGCGTGCCCCAGAGGAACAGCGCCGGCCCGTCGACCGAGATCGCCCGGCTGAACGTCGTGATGCCGCCCGCCGGCGCGTCCCCGGTCGCGTACACGAACAGGCTGACGCCCGCCGCGACGATCGCCAGCAGGCTCAGGCCCACCTGGGCGCCGAACCGCGAGGCCTTCGGGAAGAACGCCTCCACCAGCACGCTCACGCACGCCGCGCCGAAGATGATCAGCACCGGCAGCACCGCGGCGTAGGCCACCGACGGCACCTGCACGGGCGGCTCCGGTGCCTGGGTCAGGAGGATGTCGAGCACGGTTACTTGCCTCCCTGGACCGCGGACAGCGTCTGCTGCACCGTCGGGGTGACTGTGTCGAGCACCGGCTTCGGGTAGAAGCCGAGGAAGATGATCAGCACGACCAGCGGCGCGAGCAGGGCGATTTCCTTACCGCCGAGGTCGCGGATCGCCTTCTTCGCGCCCAGCTCCGGCGCGATCGCCGTGCCGGGACCGCCACCGACGCCCACCAGGGCGTCCCCGCGGACCGGGCCCTGCATGACGCGCTGGTAGAGCCAGAGGACGTACGCCGCGGCGAGGACCATGCCGACCGTGGCGAGGATCGTGTACACCGGCTGGTCCACATAGGACCCGATGAGCACCAGGAACTCCGAGACGAAGGAGTTGGTGCCCGGCAGGGACAACGTGGACAGACCCGCGAGCAGGAACAGCCCGGCCAGCAACGGGGTCACCTTGGCCATGCCGCCGTAGTCCGAAATGCGGGACGAGCCGCCGCGCGCGATCACCAGGCCGATCACCACGATCAGCATGCCGGTGGCCAGGCTGTGGTTGAGCATGTACGTCGCCGAGCCGACCATCGCCTGCTCGTTGAACGCGAAGATGCCCAGCGAGATGAACCCGAAGTGCGCGATGGACACGTAGGCGATGAACCGCTTCATGTCCCGCTGCCCCGCGGCGAGGATCGATCCATAGAGGACACCGACCACCGAGAGCACCAGCACCAGCGGGGCGAGGGTCTTGCTCGCGTCCGGGAACATCGGCAGGCAGTAGCGCAGGAAGCCGAACGTGCCGACCTTGTCCAGCACGCCGACCAGCAGGACGGCGACGCCGATCGGCGCCTCCCCCGCCGCGTCCGGCAGCCAGGTGTGGAACGGCACCAGCGGCGCCTTGATCGCGAAGGCCAGGAAGAACCCGAGGAACAGCCAGATCTGCGTGTGCAGCGGCGCGTCGCGCACCACTGTCACCAGCGTGGCCCAGTCGAACGTGCCCTTGCCGAGCTTGTCCGACGCCAGCGAGTACGCCCCGATCGCCGACGCCAGCATGATCAGGCCGCCGAGGAACGAGTAGAGGAAGAACTTCACCGCCGCGTACTGCCGGTTCGCGCCGCCGTAGCCGCCGATCAGGAAGTACATCGGGATCAGCATGATCTCGAACAGCACGTAGAACAGGAAGACGTCGGTCGCGGCGAACACGCCGATCGTGAGCGCCTCCTGCAGCAGGATCAGCGACAGGAACCCGCCCGCGCTGCGCCCCGCCGGGAGCTTGTCCATGGTGCCGAGGCCGCCGACGACGATCGGCACCAGCAGCGCGATCACCGCGATCATGATCAGCGAGATGCCGTCGGTGCCGAACGCGATGTGCACCCCGAAGCTCGGGATCCAGTCGAAGCTCGACGTCATCTGCAGCCGCGCGCCCGAGGGCGAGTAGCTGAGCCAGAACGGGATGATCAGCAGGAACTCGAGGATCGAGAACCCGAGCGCGGCCAGCACCGCGGCGCGGTCGTTCCCCTTGAGGAACGCCAGCACCAGGGAGCCGGCGAGCGGCACCAGGATGAGGATGAGCAACCAGGTCATCAGGAGAACCTCACCAGCAGGAGAGCCGCCAGAAGCAGGAACGTGCCGCCCAGCATCGACAGCGCGTAGGACCGGACGAACCCGGTCTGCAGCCGCCTCAGCCGGCCGGAGCCGCCGCCGAGGGAGGCGGCGAGGCCGTTGACCGCGCCGTCGACGCCGCGGTTGTCGACGAACACCAGCGCCCGCGAGAGCCAGGTGCCCGGGCGGGCGACCAGCGTCTCGTTGAGGGCGTTGCCGTAGAGGTCCTTGCGGGCCGCGCGGGTGACGAACGAGACCCGCTGCGGCTGCTCGACCGGGACGTCACGGCGGAAGATCAGCCACGCGACCACGGCGCCGACCAGCGAGACCGCGACCACGATGCCGGACATGAGCCACTTGTTGATCGCCAGGTGCTCTTCCGGCGCCTCGCCGACCACCGGGGCCAGCCAGGTCACGAAGGACTTGTTGAGCGTGAAGAGCCCACCGGCGAAGATCGAGCCGAGCGACAGGATCACCATCGGCACCCACATGATCGGCTTGGACTCGTGCGGGTGGAACTCACGTCCGTCGGCCGACTTGAGCTCCTTCCAGCGTTCCTTGCCGAAGAAGGTCATCACCATCAGGCGGGTCATGTAGAACGCGGTCAGCCCGGCGCCCAGCAGCGCGGCGCCACCCATGACCCAGCCACGCCAGCCCTCCTGCGCGAAGGCCGCTTCGATGATCGCGTCCTTCGTCCAGAAGCCGGACAGCAGCGGGAACCCGATGAGCGCGAGGTAGCCGAGGCCGAAGGTGACGTAGGTGATCGGCATCTTCTTGCGCAGACCGCCGAACTTGCGCATGTCGACTTCGTCGTTCATGGCGTGCATGACCGAACCGGCACCGAGGAACAGCCCGGCCTTGAAGAAGCCGTGCGCCACCAGGTGCATGATGCCGAGCGCGTAGGCGGCGGGGCCGATGCCGACGGCCAGCATCATGTAGCCGATCTGGCTGACCGTCGAGTACGCCAGGACCTTCTTGATGTCGTCGTAGGCGCAGCCGACGATGCACCCGAGGAGCAGGGTCACTGTGCCGACCAGCGTGACGATCAAGCGGGCGTCGTCGGTGGCGTTGAAGATCGGGTTGCAGCGGGCCACGAGGTAGACGCCTGCCGTGACCATCGTTGCCGCGTGGATCAGGGCCGACACCGGGGTCGGGCCCTCCATCGCGTCCGGGAGCCAGGCCTGCAGCGGGAACTGGCCGGACTTACCGCAGGCGCCCAGCAGGAGCAGGATCGCCATCGCGGTGATCGCCGCCGGCGAGAACTTGCCGTCGCCGATCGCCTGGAAGACCTGCGCGTAGCCGGTCGAGCCCGCGTACTTGAACATGATGAAGATGGCCAGCGCGAGCCCGACGTCACCGACGCGGTTCATCAGGAACGCCTTCTTCGCCGCGGTCGCGGCGGACGGGCGGCCCTGGTACCAGCCGATGAGCAGGTAGGACGCGAGACCGACGCCCTCCCAGCCGAGGTACAGCGTCACGAAGCTGTTGCCCAGCACCAGGATCAGCATCGAGGCGACGAAGAGGTTCAGGTACGCGAAGAAGCGGTACCGGCCTTCGTCGTCGGACATGTAGCCGATCGAGTAGAAGTGGATCAGCATGCCGACGCCGGTGATGAGCAGCACGAACGTCAGCGACAGCGCGTCGACCCGCAGGCCGAAGTCGATCTGCAGCGCGCCGGCCGGGATCCACGAGTAGAGCTTGGTGTCCGTCGTGGTGCCCGTGTTCGCGGTGAAGAACAGGATCAGCCCGTAGACGAAGGCGAGCGTGACGGTGGCCGTTCCGAGCAGATGCCCCCAGGCCTTCGCGCGCTTGCCCATGAGCAGCAGGACGAGCGCGCCGAGGGCAGGGAGGGCCACCAGCAGCCACGATGATGCGGTCACTCGGTGTCTCCTAGTACTTCAGCAGGTTGGTGTCGTCGACCGAGGCCGAGCGCCGGGTGCGGAAGATGGCCATGATGATCGCCAGGCCGACCACGACCTCGGCGGCCGCGACGACCATGACGAAGAACGCCATGATCTGGCCGTCGAGCCCGCCGTTGATCCGCGCGAAGGTGACCAGCGACAGGTTCACGGCGTTGAGCATCAGCTCGATGCACATGAACACGACGATCGCGTTGCGCCGCACCAGCACGCCGACCGCGCCGAGCGCGAACAGCAGCGCCGACAGCAGCAGGTAGTACGTCGGGGTCATTCCTTCTCCCCTTCCGAAGCGACCAGCGCGTGCGCGTCCGGGTGCGGTCCCTCGTCCTTGACGAGCTTGCGCTCCTTGGCCAGCTCGATCGCCGAAGTCGACTCGATGATGTCCGACAGCGACTCCGGGGCGACCGAGCCGTCCGGCAGCAGCGCCGGCGTCGCCACCGAGTTGGCGGTGGCGAAGACACCCGGGCCGGGCAGCGGCGACGGCCGGTCGTGCTCGCCGCGGAAGCGCTCGACGACCAGTTCCTTCTGCGTCTTCTTGCCGCCCTTGCCGTGCCGGTCGGTGAAGGCCAGCACCATCGCGCCGATCGCGGCGGTGATGAGCAGCGCCGACGTCAGCTCGAACGGGAACAGGTAGTCGGTGAAGATCAGCTTGCCGAGGCCCTTGGGACCGCCGCCGGCCGACGTCGTCGAGTCGAGCGGGGTCGCCGGGGTGACGTTCTCCATGGCCCGGTAGATGCCGGTCGCCAGCAGCGCGGCGATCCCGATGCCGAGCACCGTCGCCGCGAGCCGCTGTCCACGGAGGACTTCGACGACCGAGTCGGAGCTTTCCCGGCCGACCAGCATCAGCACGAACAGGAACAGCATCATGATCGCGCCGGTGTAGACGATGATCTGCGTGAAGCCCAGGAACGGCGCCGACTGGATCATGTACAGCGCGCCCAGGCTCAGCATGGTCAGCACCAGCCACAGCGCCGAGTGCACGGCGTTGCGGGAGAAGATCATGCCGAGCGCGCCGAGCAGGGACAGCGGCCCGAGGATCCAGAACGCGATGGCCTCGCCGGTCGTGACACCGGCGGCGGCACCCGTCGGGGCCTGGGCGAGAAGCGCGGAGATCACTTGACGCCCTCCCCGCGCGCGAGTTCGGGGCCGTTCACGTAGTAGTCCTGCTCGTTCTCGCCGAGCCGCATGGGGTGCGGCGGCTGCTCCATGCCGGGCAGCAGCGGGGCGAGCAGGTCTTCCTTCGTGTAGATCAGCCGCTGGCGGTCGTCGTCGGCCAGCTCGTAGAAGTTGATCATCGTCAGCGACCGCGTCGGGCACGCCTCGATGCAGAGGCCGCAGCCGATGCAGCGCAGGTAGTTGATCTGGTAGTCCGCGCCGTACCGCTCGCCCGGCGAGTACCGGGCCTCCTCGGTGTTGTCACCGCCCTCGACGAAGATCGCGTCCGCCGGGCACGCCCACGCGCACAGCTCGCAGCCGACGCACTTCTCGAGGCCGTCCGGGTGGCGGTTCAGCTGGTGCCGGCCGTGGTAGCGCGGGGCGGCCGGCGCGCCGGCCTCCGGGTACTCCTCGGTGGCGACCTTCTTGAACATCATCCCGAAGGTGACGCCGAAGCCCTTGACGGGATCAAGAAACCCCATCTTGCGCTCCTTCCTGTGCGGTACCGACGGCCGCCGGCTTGCGGCGGGCCGCCTTCGCCTCGGCCTTGGCCAAAGCCTTCTGACGCGGGGTGGTCTGCGGGACCTTGAGGTCCAGCGGCGGAACCGGGAAGCCGCCGCCGGTCACCGGGACGACTTCGGTCTCCTCCTCGCGGCCCGAAGCGCGGACGTAGAGGAAGAGCGCGACGACGATGAAGAGCGCGACCGCCGCGATGATGATGGCCGGGACGTTCCAGGAGATCGTCTTCGCGAAGGTCACCAGGACGATCCAGACCAGGTTCAGCGGGACCAGGACCTTCCAGCCCAGGCGCATGAACTGGTCGTAGCGCAGGCGGGGCAGCGTGCCGCGCAGCCAGATGAACCCGAAGAGCAGGACGAACATCTTCGCGAAGAACCACAGCACCGGCCACCAGCCGGTGTTGAGGACGTTGTTCCCGATCAGCGACAGCGGCCACGGGGCCATCCAGCCGCCCAGGAACAGCGTCGTCGCGAACGCCGAGACGATCACCATGTTGACGTACTCGGCGAGGAAGAACATCGCGAACTTCATCGAGCTGTACTCGGTGTGGAAACCGCCGACCAGCTCCGACTCGGCCTCCGGGAGGTCGAACGGGGCGCGGTTGGTCTCGCCGACCATCGAGATCAGGTAGATCACGAAGCTCGGGATCAGCAGGAGGAACCACCAGCGCTGCTGCGCGCCGACGATGTCGGCCAGGTTCAGCGAGCCGGCCTGCAGGATCACCGCGACGATCGAGAGCCCCATCGCGATCTCGTAGGAGATCACCTGCGCCGCGCTGCGCATGCCGCCGAGCAGCGGGTACGGCGAGCCGGACGACCAGCCGGCGAGCACGATGCCGTAGACGCCGATCGAGGAGCAGGCCAGGATCACCAGCGCGCTGACCGGCAGGTCGAGCAGCTGCAGCACGGTCCGTTCGCCGAAGATCGACACCACCGGGCCGAACGGGATGGCCGACAGCGCGATCAGCGAGGGCACCACGCACATGACCGGCGCGAGGAAGTACACCTTGCGGTCGGCCGTGTCCGGGATGATCTGTTCCTTGAACGGCAGCTTGATCGCGTCCGCGAGGGACTGCAGGTAGCCGCCGGGGCCGACGCGGTTGGGGCCGGGCCGGTTCTGCATCCGGCCGACGGCCTTGCGCTCCCAGACGATCAGGAAGATCGTGAAGATCGGCCCGATCAGCAGGATGACCACGCACTTGATCAGGATCAGCCAGAACGGGTCGTCCGCCAGCAGTGCCGCCCGCGTGGCCGCGTCCGGGACACTGCCCACAGCGGCCTCGGTAACCAACGGTGTCACTGTTCACCCCCAGCGAGGTTCACCACGGCGCCGTGCCCGGCGCCGAGCGTCTTGAACACGGCGGAGCCGTCGGAGTTGCCCGGCAGCCACACGACGCCGTCGGGCAGGTCCGCGACCTCGATCGGCAGCGTGATCGCACCGCGCTCGGTGCTCACCTTGACGGTGGCGCCGAGGCCCGCGGCGGTCGTCGCGGACAGCCGCGCGACCGGCCTGCGCTGGGTGCCCTTGAGGTGCGGCTCGCCGTCCTGCAGGGACCCGTTGTCGATCAGCTGGCGCCAGGTCGACAGGACCGCCTGGCCGGCAGCCGGGGCCGCCGTGGCCCCGCCGGTCTCGGCGGCGACATAACCCCAGGTCAGTGCCGAAGCCTTGCCGAGCTTCTCGAAGTCGCCGCGCGAGGCCGCCGGCGTCTGCGTGAACAGGTCCGCGTCCATCTCGACGGCGAGGGTGTCGAGCACCCGGCAGTCCGGCAGGGCGCCGGTGCCTTCGAGGGTGACGTCGAACGGGCGGGTGCGGCCCTCCCAGTTCAGGTAGCTGCCGGCCTTCTCGTCCGACGCCGCCACCGGGAGCACGACGTCCGCGCGCTCGGTCACCGCGCTGTGCCGCAGCTCGAGGCTGACGACGAAACCGGCGTTGTCCAGCGCGCGCAGCGCGAGGTCCGGGTCCGGCAGGTCGAACGGGTCGACGCCGCCGACGACCAGGCCGCCGAGCTCGCGGCCCGAAGCGGCCTTCAGGATGCCGGTGGTGTCGCGGCCCGGCGTGGCCGGAACCGGGACGCCCCAGGCGTTTTCCACGGCGACGCGAGCGGCGTCGTCACCGACGCGGCGGCCGCCCGGCAGCAGCGTCGGCACGCAGCCGGTGGCCAGCGCGCCGCGGTCGCCGGCGCGGCGCGGGATCCACGCGAGCCGGACGCCGGTGCGCTCAACCAGCTCGTGCAGTGCGGAGAACAGACCGGGCACCTGCGCGGCACGCTCGCCGACCAGGACGACCGCGTGCTCGCCGCGCAGGGCCTCGTCGAGGTCCGGCGCGTGCTTGGCGATGCCTTCGATGGCCGCGGCTTCGGCGCCGGGGACGCAGGCGAGCAGCTCGCCGAACGTCTTGCGCACCGACGACGTCGTCCACTGTCCCAAGTGGACGACTCGGGTGCGGTTCTTGCGGGCCGCCTTGCGCAGCCGCAGGAACACGATCGGCGCCTCGTCCTCGGGCTCGAAGGCGACGCACAGGACCGTGCGGGCCCGCTCGATCTCGGCGAAGGTGACGCCGGACTCCGGCGTCACGCCCACGACGTGCGAGGTGAGGAACGCGAGCTCCTCGGCCGAGTGCGGGCGGGCGCGGAAGTCGACGTCGTTGGTGCCGAGGGCGACGCGGGCGAACTTCGAGTACGCGTAGGCGTCCTCGACGGTCAGCCGGCCGCCGGGCAGGACGCCGACGCCGCCGTTGGCGCGGGCTTCGGTGAGCCCGGCCGCGGCGATGCGCAGCGCGTCGGTCCAGGACGCCTCTTCCAGCTCGCCGGTCTCGGTGTTGCGGACCAGCGGGCGCCGGATGCGGTCCTCGGCGCCGGTGTAGCGGAAGGCGAAGCGGCCCTTGTCGCAGAGCCACTCTTCGTTGACTTCCGGGTCGTCGCCGGCCAGCTTGCGCTGGACCTTGCCGCGGCGGAAGTCGGTGCGCTCGGCGCAGCCGGACGAGCAGTGCTCGCAGACGCTCGGCGCGGACACCAGGTCGAACGGGCGCGACCGGAAGCGGTACGCCGCGCTCGTCAGGGCCCCGACCGGGCAGATCTGGATGACGTTGCCGGAGAAGTAGGACTGGAACGGCTGGCCGCTGGTGGTGCGGGAGGCCAGGTCCAGGACGTCCGCCGTCTCCGCGGTGCCGATCTGCTGGTGGGCGCCGCGTTCGAGGAGCTCGATGAACGGGTCGCCGGCGATCTCGCGGGAGAACCGGGTGCAGCGCTGGCAGAGCACGCAGCGTTCGCGGTCCAGCAGCACCTGCGAGGAGATCGGCAGCGGCTTCGGGAACGTCCGCTTGGTGTCGACGAACCGGGAGTCCGTGCGGCCGTGCGCCAAGGCCTGGTTCTGCAGCGGGCACTCGCCGCCCTTGTCGCAGATCGGGCAGTCCAGCGGGTGGTTGATGAGCAGCAGCTCCATCACACCCTGCTGGGCCTTGTCCGCGACGCCGGACGTCAGCTGGGTCTTGACGACCATGCCGTCGGCGACCGTCATCGTGCAGGACGCTTGCGGCTTCGGCATCGGCCGGCCGCCCATCTCGACCTCGACCAGGCACTGGCGGCAGGCGCCGGCCGGGTCGAGGAGCGGGTGGTCGCAGAACCGCGGGATGACCGTGCCGAGGCGCTCGGCGGTGCGGATGATCAGCTCGCCCTTGGGGGCGATGACCTCTTCGCCGTCGATGACCAGCTTGACGTGGCCTTCGGGGACCGGCGTCTCGGTGGTCTCGGGCTTGTCGGGGGCGATCGTCATGATGCCTGCGCTCCCACCAGTTCACGCTTGTTGGACTCACACAGGGCGAGGAACTCGTCCCGGAAGTACTTGATGCCGCTCTGGATCGGCGACACCGCGCCGTCGCCGAGGGCGCAGAACGACCGGCCGAGGATGTTGTCGCAGACGTCGAGGAGGGTGTCGATGTCCTCCTCGGTGCCGTGGCCCTCGACCATGCGCTCCAGGATCTGCGCCAGCCAGTACGTGCCTTCGCGGCACGGCGTGCACTTGCCGCAGGACTCGTGCTCGTAGAACTGGGTCCACTTCATCACGGCCCACGGCACCGACACGGTCTCGTTGAAGACCTGGACGGCGGTGGTGCCCAGCATGGAACCGGCTTCCGCCGCGCCTTCGAAGTCCAGGGGAACGTCGAGGTGCTCGGCGGTGAACATCGGGGTGGACGAGCCGCCCGGGGTCCAGAACTTGAGCGGGACGCCGTCCTTCATGCCGCCCGCCATGTCGAGCAGCTCGCGCAGCGTGGTGCCGAGCGGGCACTCGTACTGGCCGGGCTTCTCGACGTGGCCGGAGATCGAGTAGATCTTCGGGCCGGGCGACTTCTCGCGGCCCATCTCGCGGAACCAGCTGGAGCCGCCGTTGACGATGAACGGCGCGCTCGCGATGGTCTCGACGTTGTTGACCGTGGTCGGCGCCGCGTACAGGCCGGCGGCGGCGGGGAACGGCGGCTTGAGCCGCGGCTGGCCACGACGGCCTTCCAGCGAGTCGAGCAGCGCCGTCTCTTCACCGCAGATGTACGCGCCCGCGCCCGCGTGGACGGTGATCTTGAGGTCGAAGCCCGACCCCAGGATGTTCTCGCCCAGGTAGCCGGCGGCCTCGGCTTCGCGCACGGCCGCGTTGAGGCGGCGGATGCAGTGCAGCGCCTCGCCGCGGACGTAGATGAAGCAGTGGTTGGACCGCATCGCGTACGAGGCGATGATGCAGCCCTCGATGAGCGAGTGCGGGTCCGCCATCATCAGCGGGATGTCCTTGCAGGTGCCCGGCTCGCCTTCGTCGGCGTTGATCACCAGGTAGTGCGGCTTGTCGAAGTTCGGCGGCATGAACGACCACTTGATGCCGGCCGGGAAGCCCGCGCCGCCGCGGCCACGCAGGCCGGAGTCCTTGACCAGCTGGACGAGCTGCTCCGGCGTCCCGGCCAGGGCCTTCCGGACGGCGGTGTAGCCCTCGAGTGCCTCGTACGTCCCGATCTGCCAGGAGTTCGGCGACAGCCAGCGCTTCGTGAGGACCGGGGTAATGGGGTCAGCCATTACTTTTTCTCCACTTCTGGCAGCGGGACATCCTGCGCGACCGGGGCGACCCAGCCGCGGTCCTGGGCGAGCTTCGCGCCGCGCAGCGTCTCGACGGCCTGCGACGGGCCGTCGATGTCCGTGCGGTACTGGCGCTCGTCCTCCGGGAAGAACCCGGCGAGCTGCAGCTCGGCGCCCTTGAAGTTCGTCAGCGGGGCGCCGCGCGTCGGGGCCGGCTTCTTGCCCGCCTGCAGCGCGTCGACGAGCGCGACGGCCTTCTCCTCGGTCTGGTTGTCGAAGAACTCGTAGTTGACCTGGATGACCGGCGCGAGGTCGCAGGCCGCGAGGCATTCGGCGTGCTCGAGGGTGATCGAGCCCGGCTCGTTCGGCGTGCCCGCGGTCTCGTTGTGCCCCAGCGGTTCCCCGTCCGAGCCGAGGTGCGTCTGGAGCTTCTTGTAGATCGCGTCGCCACCCATGGCCGCGCAGAGCGTGTTGGTGCAGACGCTCACGAGGTGCTCGCCGCACGGCTTGCGCTTGTACATCGTGTAGAACGTCGCGACCGCGCTGACCTCGGCGTCGGACAGCTCGAGCTGCTTCGCGCAGAACGCGATGCCCTCCTGGCTGACGTAGCCCTGCACCGACTGCACGAGGTGCAGCATCGGCAGCAGCGCCGAGCGCGACTGCGGGTACCGCGCGATCAGGTCCTGCGCCCGGCCGACGACACCTTCGTCGAAGATGTCTTCCAGCGGCGCCTCGGTGAGGATCCCGGCAGCCACTTCGGGGTCGGGCGCGATGGCGATCACGTCGGTGTCGGGCCCGGCCGCGGCGTGCGTCGTCGCGGCGTCCTTGGCGCCCGGCTCGGGAACTGCTGTGGTCATCGGTCCACTCCCCCCATGACGGGGTCGATCGAGGCGATCGCGGCGATCACGTCCGCGACCAGGCCGCCTTCGGCCATTGCGGGCATCGACTGCAGGTTCACGAAGCTCGGTTCGCGCACGTGGACCCGCAGCGGCCGGGTGCCGCCGTCGGAGACCAGGTGCGCGCCCAGCTCGCCGCGCGGCGACTCGACCGCCGTGTAGACCTGCCCGGCCGGCACCTTGAAGCCCTCGGTGACCAGCTTGAAGTGGTGGATCAGGGACTCCATCGACTGGCCCATGATCTTCTTGACGTGCTCGAGCGAGTTGCCCATGCCGTCGCTGCCGATGGACAGCTGCGCGGGCCAGGCGACCTTCTTGTCCTCGACCATGACCGGGCCCGGCTCGAGCTTCTCCAGGCACTGCTCGATGATCTTGAGGCTCTCGTGCATCTCGTGCACCCGGATCAGGTAGCGCGACCAGCAGTCGGCGCCGTTGTCGACCGGGACGTCGAAGTCGAACTCGTCGTAGCAGGAGTACGGCTCGGTCTTGCGCAGGTCCCACGGCAGGCCGGCGCTGCGCAGCACCGGGCCGGTGACGCCGAGCGCGAGGCACGCGTCAACCGGCAGGTAGCCGACGCCCTTGAGCCGGTTGCGCCAGATCGGCTGCCCGGTGAAGAGCTTGTCGTACAGCGGAAGGCGTTCCTTCATCGTCTTGACGAATTCGGTGACCTTCTCGCGGTAGTCCTCGGGCATGTCCTGCGCGAGGCCGCCGGGGCGGATGAACGCGTGGTTCATGCGCAGGCCGGTCAGGTGCTCCAGCAGGTGGAGGACGACCTCGCGCTCGCGGAAGCCGAGCGTCATCGCGGTGGTGGCGCCGAGCTCCATGCCGCCGGTGGCGATGTAGACGAGATGCGAGCCGATGCGGTTGATCTCCAGCAGCATCACGCGCAGCAGCTCCGCGCGCCGCGGCGCCTGGATGCCGAGCAGCTTCTCGACGCCGAGGCAGTACGCCATCTCCGTCGACAGCGGGGCCAGGTAGTCCATGCGCGTCACGAAGGTGACGCCCTGGGTCCAGGTCCGGTACTCGCAGTTCTTCTCGATGCCGGTGTGGAGGTAGCCGATGACCGACCGCAGCTGCGTGACGGTCTCGCCCTCCATCTCCAGCACGAGCCGGAGCACGCCGTGCGTCGACGGGTGCTGCGGGCCCATGTTGATGACCATGCGCTCGTCGTGCGCCGCGTCGGCGATGACGTCGTCCCAGTCGCCGCCCGAAACCGAGTAGACGCGGCCTTCGGTCGTGTCGCGCGAGTCGGCTTCGGGAACTTCGGTGGTTTCGTCGTTGACAGTCACGAGTACGACCTCCGCTGGTCCGGCGGCGGGATCTCCGCGCCCTTGTATTCGACCGGGATCCCGCCGAGCGGGTAGTCCTTGCGCTGGGGGTGGCCGTCCCAGTCGTCCGGCATGAGGATGCGGGTCAGGGCCGGGTGACCGTCGAAGACGATGCCGAACATGTCCCAGGTCTCGCGCTCCTGCCAGTCCGCCGTCGGGTAGATCCCGACCAGGGACGGCAGGTGCGCGTCCTCGACGTCGAGGGTGACCTCGAGGCGGATCCGGCGGCGGTAGGTCAGCGACGTGAAGTGGTAGACCGCGTGCAGCCGCTGCGGGACGTCGACGCCGTAGTCCACACCGGACACCGAGGACAGCAGCTCGAAGCGGAGACCGCCGTCGTCACGCAGCACCTTCGCGATCTCGGCGAGCTTCTCGCGGGCGACGTAGAAGGTGATTTCGCCGCGGTCGACCGTCGTCTGGAGGATCGACTCGGCGGGGATCTTGTGGTCGGCCAGGGCCGCGTAGAACTCGTCGGCGAACTGGTCGAACCAGCCGCCGTACGGGCGCTCGGCCGGCGCGGGGCTGTAGGCCGGGAGCCGGACGCCGCCGTAGCCGGAGGTGTCGCCGGTGCCGTGGACACCGAACATGCCCTGGCGTTCGCGGCCGGTGACGACCGGTTCGGCGGGCCGGGTGCCCTGCGGCTCGAGGCCGCCTTCGGGGCGGTCGGCGCTGGACTGCTCTTCGCCGGGTTTCGGGTTCTCAGCCATGGCTCTACTTCTTCGCGTACTTGATCGACGACGCGACGAGCTCGGTGCGGGCCCCGCTGGCGGCGCGGATGGCGGCGCGGCGGGCGTTGATCGGCTCGTCCTGGATCTTGGCGTGCAGCTTGAGGATCGCGTCCAGCAGCATCTCCGGCCGCGGCGGGCAGCCGGGCAGGTACATGTCGACCGGCACGACGTGGTCGACGCCCTGGACGACCGCGTAGTTGTTGAACATGCCGCCGGAGGAGGCGCAGACGCCCATCGCGAGCACCCAGCGCGGCTCGGCCATCTGGTCGTAGATCTGACGCAGGACCGGGGCCATCTTCTGCGTGACACGCCCGGCGACGATCATCAGGTCGGCCTGCCGCGGCGTCGCGCTGAAGCGCTCCATGCCGAAGCGGGCGATGTCGTAGCGGGAGCCGCCGACCGTCATCATCTCGATCGCGCAGCAGGCGAGGCCGAAGGTGGCGGGCCAGAGCGAGTTCTTGCGCGCCCAGTTGACGAGGCCTTCGAGGCTGGCCAGCAGGATGCCGTTGGGGAGTTTCTCTTCGAGGCCCATGGGTCTAGTTCCAATCCAGGCCGCCGCGCCGCCACACGTAGGCGTACGCGAAGCCGACCGTCGCGATGAACAGCAGGATCTCCACCAGGCCGAACGTGCCCAGCGCGTCCGCCTGCACGGCGAACGGGTAGAGGAAGACCATCTCGATGTCGAACAGGATGAACAGCATCGCGGTGATGTAGTAGGCCACCGGCATCCGCCCGGCGCCGACGAGCGGCTGCGGGGACGGTTCGATGCCGCACTCGTAGGCGGAGAGCTTGGCCTTGTTGTACCGGCTGGGTCCGACGAGCGGGCCCAGCAGGACCGACAGCACCGCGAAACCGAGCGCCAGGACGAACAAGATCACGATGGGCAGGTAGGGCTTCAGGCTCGGGGCCTCTTGCGCCAGCTGCACCGTGTCCGTTCGGGTCAGCAACGTCAGCACGGGGTCTTCGCCATCCTTTCCGCGCCGATGCGGTTGTGCTTGTGGTGGGAACCGCTTGGCCTCGTCGGCACCCTAAGGGACCTGGGTCACACCGCCGAGGGTCAGGGTCTCCTTACGGCCCGTGGCTGCTTACGGGCCTGCTTGTGAAATAGTTCACAAGCCACTCGTCGCGGATGTGAAGGGATTCACAAAGCATGGGGGGAGTGTAGGACGCGACTCACATTCTTGTCCCTAGGCCCCCATGTTATAAGGGTGCCCTAACTTCCAGCGCCAACGTTGTCACGACCCGGCAACGGCGCGCGTGCGACCTGCGCGAAGACGGTTCAAGATCGCTTCCCGACCGGACAATCCGGACCCCGGCCTGTGAGCTATCCCACTGACCGCACGGCCAACTTGCTAGGCCACTCGTGTGTCCGCGCGTGCGAAGGGCGGAGCTTTCATAGGGAAAGTGCCGCCTCTGGCCGGGATCAGCGCGGGGAGGGGGCGGCCTTGGCTAGGGCCGAGATGAGGCGGTCGACGCCGTCGCCGCCCTTGGCGTCGTAGCAGCCCGAGAGGCCCTTGTAGACCAGCGGGAGCAGCTTGTTGATGCGCAGGCCGTACTTCGTGCAGGCGTGCATGATCTTCGGCTTGCCGATGATCTTCGCGAAGACGTTGCCCAGCTGGTAGTAACCGCCCATCAGCTCGCGGACCGCACGCGGGTACGCCTCCAGGGCGCGTTCCCGCGAAGGGCCTTCGCGCCGCGCAAGCGCCTGCACGACGACCTCCGCCGCGATCTGCGCGGACTCCATCGCCGCCGAGATGCCCTCGCCGTTGAACGGGCTGACCATGCCGCCCGCGTCGCCGAGGAGCAGCAGGCCGTCGCGGTAGTGCGGGGTGCGGTTGAAGCCCATCGGGAGGCCGGCGCCGCCGACCTTGCCGATCGCGTTCTCCTCACGGTAGCCCCACTCCTCCGGCGTCCCGTCGAGCCACTGGCGCAGCAGCGCGCGGTAGTCGGTGTTCCGGAACGACGCCGACGTCGACAACATCCCGAGGCCGACGTTCACCGTGCCGTCGCCGAGCGGGAACGCCCAGCCGTAGCCCGGCAGCAGCTTCGGGTCGCGCGGGTCGGAGCGGTCCCACAGCTCGAGGTGGCCCTCGATGAACGGGTCGTCGTGGCGCGGGCTCTTGTAGTACTGGCGCACCGCGACGCCCATCGGGCGCTTCTCGTTCTTCTGGATGCCGACGCTCAGCGCGAGCCGCGCGGACACGCCGTCGCAGGCCAGAACGAGCGGCGCGTAGTACTTCACCGGCGTCCGCTCCGGGCCGACCTTCGCCTCGACGCCGACCACACGCCCGGTCGCGTTGGTGATCGCGCTGGTCACGGTCGTGCGCTCGTACAGCCGCGCGCCGGCCTTCACGGCGAGCTTCGCGAGGAGGTCGTCGAAGTCGTGGCGGGTGCGGGAAACGCCGTACGGCGGGTAGCTGGTCAGGTCCGGCCAGTCGAGCTCCAGCGTGAGGTCGCCGGTGAGGATCCGCAGGCCTCGGCTGTGCACCCAGCCGGCGTCCTCGCTGGTGTCGATGCCCAGGTCGATGAGCTGCTTGACGCCACGCGGGGTCAGGCCGTCGCCGCAGACCTTCTCGCGGGGGAACTCGGTCTTCTCCAGCAGCAGGACGTCGACGCCCGCGCGGGCCAGGTAGGTGGCCGCGGTGGATCCGGCGGGCCCGGCGCCGACGACGATGACTTCGGCGTCCTGGTCTGCGGTGCGTCGACTCATGTACGCGAGTTTAGGCAGGCTTGCGCGCGCGGTGGATCGCCACGACGCCGAATGTGAGGTTCAACCACTCGACGTCGGTCCAGCCCGCGCTCGCGATGATCTCGCCGAGCGTGCGCTGGTCCGGCCAGGCCAGCATCGATTCGGCCAGGTAGGAGTACGCCTCGGGGTTCGACGACGTCCGCTTGCCGACCCAGGTCAGCAGCTTCAGCATGAACCGCCGGTGGACGAACCGGATCGGCGCGAACGGCGGCGTCGAGACCTCGCAGATCACCAGCCGGCCGCCGGGCTTGACCACCCGGGCGATCTCGGTGAGCGCCGCTTTCGTGTCGACGAAGTTGCGCAGCGCCAGGGAGATCGTCACGGCGTCGAAGCTGTCGTCGGCGAACGGCAGGTTCAGCGCGTCGGCCGCGACCATCGGGACGTTGCGGTGCTTGCCGGCGCGGAGCATGCCGAACGAGAAGTCCGCGGCCAGGCACCAGGCACCACCGCGGGCGTACTCGACGGTGGACACCCCGGTGCCGGCGGCCAGGTCCAGGACCTTCTCGCCGCGGCGGGCGTCGAGCACGCGGGCGGTGGTGGTGCGCCAGCGCCGGTCGAAGCCGAAGGTCATGAACGAGTTCGCCCGGTCGTACCCGTCCGCGACGCCGTCGAACATCGCGGCGACTTCGTGCGGGTCCTTGTCCAGGCTTGCGCGTGACATGACTCGAATCTAGACAGTCGGGCGGAGCCCGTCCGTTGAGGGTGGCGGCGGGGCGGGGTCCGGGTAGTCGTCGCGCTTGACGAAGGTCGCGAGCACCAGCCAAATGAGCCCGCCGAAGCGCGCCACTGGGATCAGCGGGTACAGCACGTCGGTCAGCACGCTGAACGCCGACAGCGCCGAAAGCGCGGCGATCACGTAGCCGGTGATCGCCACCCACCGCCGCGTCCTGGCCGCGACCGCCGCGACGAGCAGCGTGAGCGGCACCGCGAACCCGAACGCGCCGGCCGCGAACGCCAGCGAGGTGAAGGGGCGGGCGAAGTCCGGGTTCTGGGCGGCCGTCCAGGTGGCGAGCCCGCTCAGCACCAGCGAGCCCGACGCGAGCAGGCCGCCGGCGAAACCGAGGCTCGGTGGTCTTTCGGCGGCGGTCCAGGCGGCGAGCGACAGCCCGGCGCCGAAGACGACCAGGGCCAGCAGCTGGACGAGGCCCTGGTGGGCGGCGTCGTAGGCGGCGACTTCGGCCGCGGACGAGTCCGGGCGGGTGCCGGTGGCGCCGAGGACTCCCCCGGCGACGGTGCACAGGCCGTAGGCGATGACTGCGATTCGTTTCATGCCTTAAACGATTACACTGGTGTAATCGATTGTCAACGGCTATCGTTCCGGCCATGAACGGCTTCGGCAGCGCCTTCCTGGTGGCGCAGGTGGGCGCGCACGCCGCGCAGCGGTTCACCGAGCGGATCGGCGAGCTGGACCTGACGCCGGCGCAGGTCGGCCTGCTGCGGCTGGTCGCGACGCGGCCGGGCCAGAGCCAGCAGGCGCTCGCCAAGCAGCTCGGCACCCCGGCGACGCGGCTGGTCCCGCTGGTCGACGGCCTGGAGAAGCGCGGCCTGATCGAGCGCCGCCGCAACGCCGAAGACCGGCGGCTGTACGCGCTGGAGCTGACCGCGAAAGGCCGGGAGCTGATGGTGGGCGTCGCGCGGACGGCGCAGGCCCACGACCGCGCGATCACCGCGGCCCTCACCGACGACGAACGGGCGACGCTGCACGAGCTGCTGAAGCGGATCGCCGACGAGCAGGGCCTCACCCCGGGCGTCCACCCCGGCTACGCCCGGCCCTGACCGGCCTTTCCGTCGTTGAAGTGCTTGAAGAGCTTGTCCAGGGAGAGCCGCTCCGAGGTCTCGACCACGATCTTGGCGACCCGGGTGCCCTTCGCCACGGCCAGGAAGCACTCGTTTGCCGTGGAAGCGGTCGAAGATGTCATCCATCAGGTGCCCCGCTTCCAGCGCCGCCGGGAGGATGCCCGGCGCCAGGACCGCGGACGTCGCTTGCGCGATGTGCTGCGACGCTTCGTCCATCCAGGCCAGGCCGTCGTCGTTACCGCCGGTCCGGCCGGCGCCCCCGAGCTGCCCCAGCAGCCGGTTCCCGTACTCGGCCACGCCGTCGACCACCTTCCGGAACCGGTCGAGCGCGTAGCTGAGGGCCCGGGCGGGGCTGAGCCCGTCCATGGACTCACCGAGTGCCTCCGGGGGCTCGGTGGCCGGCATCGTCGCCGCCTCCCGTTCCCAGTGCACTGCTTCGCCGGTTCCGGAAAGCCATTCCCCCGTGAGACAGGAAACCGCCGACGGTCTCGCCGGCGGTTTCCGAATAAGCATTGTGCGCCGCGTTCTTCGTGATGGACAGGGCATGTCCGATCATCGCGTACCGGGATTCCGTGCTGAACCGCCTCGGCCGCCACGCCCCGCTCCTGCCGGCGTAGTTCTCCTTGCAGCAGCAGCGCCGCCCGCAGCAGGCTGTGGCAGGCGTCGCGGCGAGCTTGCGGCTGCTCATCGGCTTTGTCCGCCGTCTGGAGACCCGCCGGGGCCAGGGACGGCACCCCGCGCCGGACGATGAAGTCGTGCACGTCCGTCGTCCGGAACCAGAGACCTGCGGTGCTGGACCCGAGGTGGCTGCCATGGCGCGGTTTTCTGCGTGAATCGGCGAGCGCGGTGGCCCAGGGCGCGGTCACCCTGCTCGTGTTCTGGCTCGAACGACGCCTGTGATCAGCGGAAGGTGGCCAGCATCCCGGCGACCGAAGCCGGCCAGGTGAACTCCTCGGCCCGGGCGCGCGCCGCCGCGCGGCGCAGGTCTTCCGGGCTGTCGAGGAGGTTCGTCACGGCCGACGCGAACGCCGGCGCGTGGTCGTCGACCGCCGCTCCGCAGCCCGGGCGCACGATCTCGCGCAGCGCGGACGACGCCGAAACCACCACGGGCGTCCCGGAGGCGAGGGCTTCCAGTGCGGCGAGGCCGAACGTCTCGTGCGGCCCCGGCGCGAGCGAGACGTCCGCGCTGGCCAGCAGCCGCGCGACGTCGCCGCGGCCGGACAGGAACCCCAGGAACGTCACCGGCAGGCCGCGCGCCCGGCGCTCCAGCGCGCGCCGCCGCGGCCCGTCGCCCGCCACGACCAGCCGCACCTTCGCGCCGGCCTCGGTCAGCGAAGCGACGGTGTCGACGCTGCGCTCGACGTGCTTCTCCGGCGACAGGCGTCCACAGTGGACGATCAGGGCGTCCGCGCCGCCGGCCAGGTCGGCACGCCAGCCGTCGTCGCGCATGGCGGGCCGGAACGTCGCCAGGTCGACGCCGAGCGGCACCCGGTGGACGTTCGGCGCCTCGATCCGGTCGAACTCCGCCCGCGCGAACGCCGTGGTGCAGACGACCGTGTCGTAGCTCGCGGCCATCCGCCGGTTCGCGACGTCGGCGACCCGCCGCGCCACCGGCTCGGGCAGCAGGAACTGCTCCAGCAGCCGGTCGAGGCGCTCGTGGGAGATGACCGTGCTGGGGACGCCGTGCCGCCGCGCCCAGCCACCCATCCCCCGCAGCGTCAGCCGGTCCGAGACCTCCAGCCGGTCGGGTTCGAGTCTTCGCAGCACCGCGCGGACCCGGTGCGGGTCGACGGCGCGGTAGCCGCCCGTGCCCGGGATCTTCGGGGCCGGCAGCGAGAACCGGCGGACGCCGGTCGGCAGGACCTCGTCGGCGTAGCGCGTGCCGGGGACGACGAGCGTCACCTCGTGCCCGCTCGCGACGTACCCCGCGCCGAGGTGGTGCAGCGCCGTGCGCAGCCCGCCCGAGCGTGGCCCGTAGAAGTTCGCGAGCTGGACGATGTGCATGTCAGGCCGCGCGGGCGGCCCGGCCCTGCACGGCTTCGTAGTGCCCCATCAGCTCGCGGCAGACCGCGGGCCAGGTCCGGCCCAGCACGACCTTGCGCGCCTTCTCGCCGAGCCGGGCGCGCAACGCCGCGTCACGCAGGTCGCCGACCTTCGCGACGAGCGCCGGGCCGAACTCCTCGCGGTCGGCGGGCAGCAGGTAGCCGGTGCGGCCGGGCAGGACGAGGTCCTTCGGGCCGCCCGCGTTCGGCGCGAGCACCGGCAGGCCGGACGCCATCGCCTCCTGCACCGCCTGGCAGAACGTCTCGTGCGGGCCGGTGTGCACGAAGACGTCGAAGCTCGCGTACGCCTTCGAGAGGTCGTCGCCGTACTTCGCGCCGAGGAAGGCGGCGTCCGGCAGCTGCGCCTTGAGGTTTTCGAGCTCGGGCCCGTCGCCGACGACGACCACGCGGACGCCGGGCACCCCGGCCAGCGCGGCCAGCCGGTCGACCTCCTTCTCGGGCGCCAGCCGGCCGACGAACCCGACGAGCAGCTCGCCGTTCGGCGCGAGCTCGGCCCGCAGCGCCGCGTCGGCGTGCCCGGGTGAGAAGCGGTCGATGTCGACGCCACGCGCCCAGCGGTGCACGCGCGGGACGCCGTGCAGCTCGAGCTGCGCGACGGAGTCGGTGGAGGGCGCCAGGGTCCGGTCGGCGCGCGAGTGCAGCCGCCGCACCCAGCGCCAGGCGGCGCGGGCGGCGATGCCGAAGCCGTACGCGGCGGCGAACCCGGCGATGTCGGTCTGGTAGACGGCGATGGACGGCACCCGCAGCCGTCTCGCGGCGGCCAGCCCGCGCGCGCCGACGACGAACGGCGAGGCCAGGTGCACGACGTCCGGACCGAACGCGGTGAGCGCGTTGAGCACGGTGCGCGTCGGCAGGCCGATCGGCAGGGAGTTGACCCCGGGGAAGTCCAGCGCGGGGATCCGGACCACGGGGGCGCCGCGGTAGGTGTCCGGGCCCGGGCCGGGGGCGATGATCAGCACGTCGTGGGCGCGTTCGCGCAGGTGCTCGACGACCCGCAGGACGGAGTTGGTCACGCCGTTCACCTGGGGCAGGAAACTTTCGGTGACTATGGCGACTCGCACGTCTTGGACGATCGCACCCGATGCTGGCGCTCGTGTGACGCAGCGGCCAACGCTGCCGGAACAGATCGGCTACGACATGTCATCTCAAGGTCGTGTCCCGGAAACCAGGGTGGCCCAGACTAAGCAGGCATGACCCTCTTGTCCTCCCGGCCGCCGCGGCCTGTCGAGCCCGGCCTGCTGTCGAGGGCGCTCGAAGTGGCCGGGCGGCTGGCCAACGACGCCACCGACGTGATCACCGCGACCGCCGGCCGCGGCGCCCACCCGTCGACGCTCGATTCCCCCTTCGACTGGGTCACCGACACCGACCGCATCCTGGAGCGGCACACCAGGCGGGTGCTGACGGCGGAGTTCCCGGGCATCCCGGTGGTGGGCCACGAGTTCGGCGCGGACCACGGCGCGGACGTCGCGGAGTACCGCTGGGTGGTGGACTCGGTCGACGGCACGGCGAACTACGTGGCGGGGGTGCCGTGGTGCGCGTACAGCCTGGCGCTGGTGGACGCGGCGGGCCCGGTGGTGGGGGTGGTGGCGGACCCGTACCGAGCCCAGATCTACGCGGCCGCGCGCGGACGAGGGGCCCGCGCGAACGGCAAGCCGGTCCAGCTGACGGACCGCTGCGTGACGGCCGGCGCGCTGGTGTGCACGGAGTTCGCGCGGCGCGGACCTTGGCCAGGGATGGGCGGGTTCATCGAGCGGGCGGCCGCGGCGCACGCCGGGGTGCGGGTGCTGGGGTCGGCGGCGTTGTCGATCGCGCAGGTGGCGCTGGGTCATGCGGCGGCGGCGGTGTTGCACAGCTACCACGAGTGGGACGTCGCCGGGTCGGTCGCGATGGCGATCGAGGCCGGGGCGGTGGTGCTGGACCGGCACGGGGAGGACACGGCACTGCCGACCGACGGGTTGCTCGTCGCGGCGCCAGGAGTGGCGGACGAGGTCCTGGGCTGGTGGCAGGAGACGGCCCACGCCGGCTGACGCGTCGCTTTCACGTGAAAGCTACGCCTCAGGCGGGGGCCGGAACCGCAGCCCGCTTGTTCACCCGCCGGATCCACCACAAAACCGGCCCGGCGACCAGCCAGGTGAAGAACACGAAGCTCCCCAGCGGCAGCAAAGTCAACGTCGCCGACCGCCCGGCCACCCGAGCCAGCTCGGGATCCGAAGCGTCGTACTCGATCCGGACGAGCTGCCCGGCCGCCAGCCCGTCCGGGTACAAGACCCCGTTGGCCGGACTGTGGACAATCCCGTCCGGCGTCTCGAAGTGGATGATCGTCCGGTCGAACGCCACCGAATCGACCGTGGCCGTCGCCGTCCCGAGCTGCTCCGAGATCGCGCCGTCGTTGCGGATGGCCGCGAAGAGCAAGCACACGCACATCACCGTGAGGAGCGAGGCGACGCCGATGGTTGCCCACCAGCCGGCGCGCCTCGCCCGCTCACGTTTCGTGCTCACGTCGCGAGCGTAGCGGCTACCCCGCGTGCTCGGCGGCGAGGTTCCGGTGGTTCGCCTGGATCTGGTCGTACGACTTCGGCTTCACCGAGGCCGAACGCGCTGTGAAAGCGGCAGCGCTGCCGTTCGGGCCGGCCGCCGGCTTGCCCGCCGTGTACAGCCACGTCTGGAACAGGTCGTACAGCGGCTTGCCCGACACCTTCTCGGCCAGCGCGATGAACTCCTGGATCCGCCCGTGCGACCCGCCCTTCTGGGCCTGCCAGGTCTGAAGGATCTTGAAGAACGCCTCGTCACCGACGGCCGTCCGCAGCGCCTGCAGCGTCAGGGCGCCGCGGTCGTACACCGCGTTGTCGAACTGGTTGTCCGCGCCCGGGTCGGCCGGGACCAGCTTCCACAGGTCGCCGTCGGCCGGGTTGGAGTCGTATGTGTACTGCGCCAGCTCGGCGACCGTGCCCTCGCCCTCGTGCTCCGACCACAGCCACTCCGCGTAGGACGCGAAGCCCTCGTTCAGCCAGATGTCGCTCCAGCGGCCGAGCGAGACGTTGTCGCCGAACCACTGGTGGGCGTTCTCGTGCGCGATCAGCGTCGTGTTGGAGCCCGCCGCGAAGTTGCGCGCGCCGTACGTCGGGCGGGTCTGGTTCTCCAGCGAGAAGCCGATGCCGCTGGTCACGACGCCGCCCTCGGCCTCGAACGGGTACGGCCCGAACTGCGTCGCCAGGAACGCGTCGATCTCCGGCGTCCGCTCGACGCTGGCCTTCGCCGCGTACAGCGAGTCGCCCAGGTCGCTGCCGTACGCCGTGATGAACGGCTTGCCGTCCGGCGTCGTCGACTGGTTGAGCTCGTACTTACCGACGACGAACGACGTCAGGTACGTGGCCTGCGGCTTGGTGCTGCGCCAGTTCCAGCGCGTCCAGCCGGCGCGGCTCTTCGTCTTCCGGACGAGCGTCCCGTTGGTGACGGCAACGTTGTCATCCGGCGCCTCGATGGAGACGTCGTAGGTCGCCTTGTCGGTCGGGTGGTCGTTGGCCGGGAACCACCACGCCGAGCTCTGCGGCTCGTCGACGCCCAGCGCGCCGAACGTGCCCTTCTTCCACCCGTTGATGCCGTCGACGGTCTCGGTGGACGGCGTGTCCGAGTACGCGACGACGACCGTCGCGGTCTGGCCCTTGAGCAGCGGCTGCGCCGGGGTGACGACGAGCTCGCCGTTGCCGGTCTGGTTCGCGAACTGCGCGGGCCGGTTGTTCACCAGCACGCTCGACGCCTTGAGCGCGAAGTCCAGGTCGAACCGCGACAGGTCCTGGGTGGCGGTGAGCAGCAGCGTCGTGGTCCCCGCCAGCACGTCGGTCGCGGGCTGGTAGGTCAGCCGGATGTCGTAGTGCAGCACGTCGGTGCCGCCGTTGCCGGCGTTCGGGTAGTACGAGTCACCGACACCGGGCGCGCCGGGCGTCGGGGCCGCACTGGCGGTGCCGGCGAGCAGGACCGAGGCGACCCCGGCCGCGAGCACACCGAGGCCGGTGCGAGTTCTTGCACGCATTCGAATCCCTCCAACGGGTGAGGATCAGCGCGCTCGAACGTAGCCAGCCAGGAAGCACCCAGGAACAGCCGAAGGGAGGATCTTGCCTGCTGGGATCACACCCGGAAAGCGGTTGACCGGACCCGTCAGGCCGCCGAAACGGCCGTGCTGACCGCGGAGCGCAACCGCGCGTGCAGGTCGCGGTGCCGCGACCGGTCCACCCGCACCTCCACCACGCGCAGGCCCGGCGCCGGCTGCAAGGCCGCGCGGAACTCCGTCAGCGTCTCCGCCACCACGTGCGGTACCCGGTAGCCGGCACACAGCGCACCCAGGTCGGCGCCGTGCGGGGTGCCGAAGACGCGCTCGAAGCTCGCCGAGTGCTCCGGCGCCCCCTGCTCCAGCAGCGAGAAGATGCCGCCGCCGTCGTCGTTGCAGACCACGATCGTCAGGTCCGGGCGCTGCTCCGCCGGGCCCGTCAGCAGCCCCGACGCGTCGTGCAGGAACGTCAGGTCGCCGAGCAGCGCGTACGACGGGCCGCGGTGGACGTACGCCGCGCCGATCGCCGTCGAGACCGTGCCGTCGATGCCGGCCACGCCGCGGTTGCGGTGCACCAGGACGTCCGGGCGCAGGCGGCCGGCCAGGGCCACGTCGCGGGTCGGGTTGGACGAGCCCACCACCAGCAGCGAGTCCGCCGGCAACGCGTCGACCAGCTCGGACGCCACCCGCAGGCCCGACGGCCACGGCTCCGCCGCCAGCACCGACGAGACCGCGGACCCCGCCGCCGCGTCCGCCCGGCGCCAGCTCGCCAGCCACTCCGGGTCGGCCGGCTTGGTCGGCTCGTCGAACCACTGCCCGACCTGGCGGACGTTGTGCGCGGGCGCCGGCCAGTCCGAGTCCGGCCGGACCAGCAGGACCTCGACGGAAGCGTCCGAGAGCACCTTTTGGATCTGCCGGAACACCGTGGGCCGGCCGAGGCACAGCACCTGCTCCGGCTTGTGCCGGGAGATGAACTCCTCGACGCCCAGCAGCCACGCGCCGGACGAGATCGCCGTGCCGCCGGACAGGCCGAGGCCGCCGGTCTCCGACACCACCGGCCAGCCGTGCTGCTCGGCCCACTCGCTCGCCGCCTGGACGCCGGTGTCGCACGCGATCACCAGGCCGTGGCGCGCCGAGGGCACCACGAACGACGGCAGCGCGCCGAAGTCGGGCAGCTCGGTCCAGCGGGAGCCGTCGGGACGGCCGTCCAGCGACTCGTACCACTCGCCGTCATCGTCCAGATCGGGCACGAGCGGCTCGCGGAACGGGATGTTCAGGTGCACCGGCCCGCAGCGCCACTCGCCGTAGGCCGCGTTCCAGGCCCGGCAGATCTGGCTGCGCCAGTACGAGTTCTGGCCGGCCCGCCGCTCGGCGACGGCCAGCTCGTCGAAGTAGCGGACGGCGTCGCCGTAGAGCTGGTGCTGGTCGATGACCTGCGACGCGCCGGCCGCGCGCAGCTCCGGCGGCCGGTCGGCGGTCATGACGATCAGCGGGACGCCGGCCCGGTCGGCCTCCAGGACCGCCGGGTGGAAGTTCGCGGCCGCGGTGCCGGACGTGCAGAGCACGGCCACCGGGCGGCCGGTCCGGGCGGCGATGCCCAGCGCCAGGAAGGCGGCGCCGCGCTCGTCGATGCGGACGTGGAGCTGGAGCTTCCCGGCCGCCGCCGCGTCATACAGCGCGATGGACAGCGGCGCGTTGCGGGAGCCCGGGCAGAGGACGACGTGCGAAACGGTGTTGCGGACGAGTTCGTCGACGATGACCCTGGCCTGCGCGGTGGAAGGGTTCACCGGCAGGCTCCAGACTGATCGTGTAGGTCCACAGGTCCTATTCTCCCAAACGTGGATGACGCCCGAGTTTCCGAGCTGTTCGACCCCGCCGCGTGGACCGAGGTCGAAGGTTTCGCCTTCACCGACATCACCTACCACCGTTCCGCCGATGACCGCGGTGGCAAACGGGTCGTGCGCATCGCGTTCGACCGTCCGGAGGTCCGCAACGCCTTCCGGCCGCACACCGTCGACGAGCTCTACCGGGCGCTGGACCACGCCCGGATGAGCTCGGACGTCGGCTGCGTCCTGCTCACCGGCAACGGCCCCTCGCCCAAGGACGGCGGGTGGGCGTTCTGCTCCGGTGGTGACCAGCGTATTCGCGGACGCTCCGGGTATCAGTACGCGAGCGGCGAGACCTCCGACACGGTGGACCCCGCGCGGGCCGGCCGGCTGCACATCCTCGAGGTCCAGCGGCTGATCCGGTTCCTGCCGAAACCGGTGATCGCGGTCGTGCCGGGCTGGGCCGCGGGCGGCGGGCACTCCCTGCACGTCGTGTGCGATCTCACGCTCGCCTCGGCCGAGCACGCGAAGTTCAAGCAGACCGACGCCGACGTCGGCTCGTTCGACGGCGGCTACGGCTCGGCCTACCTGGCGAAGATGGTCGGCCAGAAGTTCGCCCGCGAGATCTTCTTCCTCGGCCGCGAGTACTCCGCCGAGCAGATGCACGCCATGGGCGCGGTCAACGCCGTTGTGCCGCACGCCGACCTGGAAAAAGAGGCCCTGACCTGGGCGTGGGAGATCGTCGGCAAGTCGCCGACGGCCCAGCGGATGCTCAAGTACGCGTTCAACCTCACCGACGACGGCATGGTCGGCCAGCAGCTGTTCGCCGGCGAGACCACGCGCCTGGCCTACATGCAGGACGAGGCCGTCGAAGGCCGCGACGCCTTCCTCCAGAAGCGCGACCCCGACTTCAAGGACGTCCCCTATTACTACTGAGCTGCTCCCGGTCCACCTCGACGGCTCACCCGAAGCCCTCGAGGCCCTGAAGAACGCCGTCGCCGACGCGCTGGGTGGCGGCCCGGCGGTGCTGCCGTTCACCGACCCCGCGCTGCGCGACGCGATGGCGCCGGACGAGCCCGCCGAGCCGGACACGGCCGTGGTCATCGCCACGTCGGGCTCGACCGGCGCGCCCAAGGGCGTGCTGCTCTCGGCCCGCGCGCTGACGGCGTCGGCCGAGGCCACCCACGCCCGGCTCGGCGGCCCGGGCCACTGGCTGCTGGCCACCCCGGCGCACTACATCGGCGGCCTGCAGGTGCTGGTCCGCGCGCTGCTGGCGGGCACCACGCCGGCGCTGCTGACCGGCGCCGGCTTCCGGCCGGACGGCTTCGCCGCCGCGGCGGCCGCCCTGACCGGGGGCCCGCGCTACACGGCCCTGGTCCCGACCCAGCTCGTCCGGCTGCTGGACGACGGCGGCGCGGGACTGGCCGCGGCGAAGACGTTCGACGCGATCATCCTCGGCGCCGCGGCGACTTCGCCGTCGCTGCGGGAACGCGCCGCCGACGCCGGGGTCCGGATCGTGCCCGCGTACGGGATGAGCGAGACGGCCAGCGGCTGCGTCTACGACGGCTTCGCCCTCGACGGCGTCCGCGTCGACCTCGACGGCGGCCGGATCCGCATCGCGGGCGACGTCCTCGCGCACGGCTACCGGCGGCAGCCGGACCTCACCGCGGCGGCCTTCGCGGACGGCTGGTTCACGACGTCCGACCGGGGTGTCCGGCACGAAGACGGCCGTCTCGAGGTCCTCGGCCGGGCCGACGACATGATCAACACCGGCGGGGTGAAGGTGTCCGCGAACGCGATCGAGCGGTGCCTCGGCGCGCAGCCGGGCGTGCGGGACGCGTGCGTCGTCGGCCTGCCGGACCCGGAATGGGGCGAGGCCGTCGTGGCGCTGGTCGTCCCGGTGGGTGAGGCACCCCAGCCGGACGAGCTGCGTGCCGCGGTCCGGGCCGAGCTCGGACCCGCGTCGACGCCGAAACGCGTCCAGTACGGCGCTGAGCTGCCGCTTCGCGGTCCGGGGAAGATCGACCGCGCCGCGGTGAAGGAGCTACTCGAGTCGGGTTTCGGCCACTGAGATGGCCGCACTCCGTTGACATTCACGGGGTGCACCCGCTTGGCTACTCACCATGACGCGCTGGATCAGAACCGCTCTCATCGGCACCGCCGTCACGCTGGGGGTTCTGCTGCCCACGGGCACCGCCCTCGCCGACGGTCCCGCCGTGGACCCCAACAGCGGCCAGCTCACCTGGCAGCTGCCGACCACCGACTGAGCCGCCCCCGTCGCCGTGCCACCCCCTCGATGGCACGGCGACGAACAGCGCCCCCGGACACCCATCCCGTGCATCCCCGACCTTGCCCCGGCGACCGTGTCGATACCTTGCAGCCCGCTTGAACGGCCTGGTCGAATGCGGAAGACGGAGGGGGAAGGCGCGGTGGTGCGGTTCGGGTTGCTGGGCACGATCGAGGCGCACGTCGCCGGCGAGCCGGTGGATCTGGGGCCCGCCCGGCAGCGCACGGTGCTCGCGGCGCTGCTGGTCGACGCGAACCGGCCGGTGTCGCTGGAGCAGCTCGTCGACCGCGTGTGGGCGGACCGGCCGCCGCTGCGCGCGCGTGAGTCGCTCTACAGCTACCTGTCCCGCCTGCGTGGGTCCGCCGCGGGCCGGGGCCTCGAGATCGAACGGGTCGGCGGCGGCTACGTCCCGCACGTCGATCCCGACGCGGTCGACCTCCACCGGTTCCGGCGGCTCGTGGCCGAGGCGCACGATGCCGACGACGAAGCGGCCGCGGAGCTGTTCGAGCAGGCGCTCGCGCTCTGGCGCGGTGGCGCTCTCACCGACGTCGACACGCCGTGGGCCGACGACCTGCGCCGCGCCCTGGCCGCCGAACGCTGGGCGGCGGAGCTGGCCCACGCGGACCTGCGCCTGCGCCAGGGCGGGCACGCCGAGCTGCTCGCGGACCTGACCGAGCGCACCCGGGACCACCCGCTGGACGAGCGGCTCGCCGGTCAGGTCGTGCTGGCGCTGTACCGCTGCGGCCGGCAGGCCGACGCCCTCGCGCACTACGAACGGCTTCGGCAGCTGCTCGCCGAGGAGCTGGGCGCCGACCCCAGCCCGCCGCTGCGGGAGCTGCACCAGCGCATCCTGCGGGGTGACCCGGGCCTCGCCGCGCCGGAAGCCGACGCCGTGCCGAACCAGTTCCCCGCCGCACCCTCGTCGTTCATCGGCCGCGGCGACGAGCTCGCCGCGCTCACCGCCGCGGCGGACCGCCGGGTGGTCCAGATCTCCGCGCTGGCCGGCGCCGGCGGGGTCGGCAAGACCTGGCTGGTGCTGCACTGGGCGTACGCCCACCGCGACCGGTTCCCCGGCGGGCAGCTGTTCGCCGACCTGCACGGCTTCTCGTCGGCGAACGCCCCGCTGGCACCGTCGGTCGTGCTGCGGCGCTTCCTCGGCGAGCTGGGCGTCCAGCCCAGCCGCGTGCCCCCGGACCCGGACGCGCAGGCGGCGCTGTACCGGAAGCTGGTGGCCGGCCGGCGGCTGCTCGTCGTGCTGGACAACGCCGCGGACGCGAACCAGGTGATCCCGCTGCTCCCGGGCAGCCCGGCCGCCACGACGATCGTGACCAGCCGCCGCCACCTCGCGCCGCTGATCACGCGGTACGGGGCCCGGCACCTCCAGCTCGACATCCTCACCCAGGACGAGGCCCGCGCTCTGCTGGCCGCGCGGCTGGGCGCGGCACGCCTGGCCGCCGAGCCGGCCGCGGCGGAAGAGCTGATCGGGTTGTGCGGGCGTTATCCCCTTGCGCTGGCCATCATGAGCCGCCACGCGCAGACGCGGCCGCGGATCCCGCTCGCCGAGTTCGCCGGCGAGCTGCGGGACCTGGGCCTCGACGCGCTCGACCACGAGGATCCCGCGGTCAGCCTGCCGACGGTCCTTTCGTGGTCCCTGCGGGCCCTCAGCCCGGACCAGCGCACGGTGTTCGCCCTGCTCGGCATCGCGCCCGGCCCCGACATCGCGCTGCCCGCCGCGGCCGCGCTCGCCGGGCTGCCCGCGCGCCGGACCGGCCGGCTGCTGACCATGCTGGAGGAGGCTTCGCTGCTGACGCGCCGGGCGGGTGGCCGGTACGCGATGCACGACCTGATCCGCGACTACGCCGCGGCGACGGCCGAGCGCGACCTCGCCCAAGAAGAGCGGGAGGCGGCGTTGCGGCGGGTGATCGGCTTCGCCGTCCACACGACGCGTGCCGCCGACCACCACCTGGACCCGCACCGCCAGGTCGTGCGGCCGGCTCCGCTCGCGCCCGGCACCGAGCCGCTGCCGCTGCCGGACGCCCCGGCCGCGATGGCGTGGTTCGACGCCGAGCACGCGACCCTGCTGGCGGCGCAGCGCACCGCCGCGGCCCTCGGGTGGCACGAGGCGGTGTGGCAGCTGGCCTGGGGCCTGCACAACGTTCCAGAACCGCCGCGGGATGCTCCACGACCGCCTGGCGGTGTGGAAGGCGGCGCTCGGCTCCGCCACGCACCTGTCCGATCCGGCCGCCCTGAGCCGCGCGCACCGGCTGCTCGGCGACGTGCTCGCGAACCTCCGCCGGCACGACGCCGCGAGCACGCACCTGCGGGAGGCCGGCGTCCTGGCCGAGCTCAACGACGACGCCACCGAGCAGGGCCTCGCCCAGCACGGGCTTTCGTGGGTCTGGCACCTGCGGGGTGACGACGGGCGGGCACTCGAGCACGCCACCCGCGCGCTGGCGTTGTTCCGCGCGGTGGGTGAGCCGGTGTGGGAAGCACGCGAGCTCAACCAGGTGGGCTGGTTCGCCGCCCAGGTCGGCGACCACACCGTCGCCCGCGCCCACTGCGAGGCCGCGCTGGCCCTGCACCGGCGCCACGGCGACGCCCACGCCGAGGCGGACACCTTGGACAGCCTGGGCTACATCGAGTTCCACACCGGCAACCACACCCCGGCGATCGAGTACTACCGGCGGGCCCTGTCGCTGTACCGGGACCGCGGCAACACGTTCCAGGTGGCCGACACCCTCGATCGGCTGGGCGAGCCCCATGCGGCTCTCGGTGAGCACGATCGGGCGCGGACGGTGTGGCGGGAGGCGCTGGAGCTTTACCGGCAGCAGGACCGGGCCGAAGAGACCGACCGCGTCCAGCGCCAGCTCGACGCGCTGGACGCCGGCTGACGTCAGGCTGGACGGTAGGCGAGGCGTTGCGTAGCCCGGCTTCCCGCCCGGGCGGCGATCGACGCCGATCGAGGCGTGACCACAGCCACGCACCGACTTCCCGGGTTCCCGCCGGCCACTGATCGACATGGCGTTGAATGGCGCCATGGCGAGCTTGAGCGAGTGGATCGAAGGGGCCCGGCCCCGGACGCTGCCGAACGCGGTGGCGCCGGTGGTGGCCGGCGTCGGCGCGGCGATCGCGCTGGACGCGTTCTCCTGGTGGCGTTCGGTGCTGGCGCTGCTGGTCTCCCTCTCGCTCATCGTCGGTGTCAACTACGCCAACGACTACTCCGACGGCATCCGCGGCACGGACGAAAACCGCGTCGGCCCGCTGCGGCTCGTCGGCTCGGGGGTCGCCGCGCCGAAGGCCGTGCTGACCGCCGCCATGGCCGCGCTGGGCCTGGCCGGGGTGCTGGGGCTGGTCTTGGTGGTCTCCAGCGGGCACTGGTGGCTGCTGGTCATGGGCGCGCTGTGCATCCTCGGCGCGTGGTTCTACACCGGCGGCAAGAAGCCCTACGGCTACTACGGCTTCGGCGAGATCGCCGTCTTCGTCTTCTTCGGCCTGGCCGGCGTGCTGGGCACGGTGTACGTCCAGGCGGGCCGGGTCAGCTGGGTCGCGCTGGCCTGCGCGGTCGCGGTCGGCTCCTTCTCGACGGCGGTCCTCACGGCCAACAACCTGCGTGACATCCCGACCGACGTCGAGTCGGGCAAGCGCACGCTGGCCACGCGCCTGGGCGAGGCGGGCACCCGCCGGCTGTACCTGGTGCTGCTGGCGGTGCCGTACGTGCTGAGCGTCGTCCTCGGGATCTTCCGGCCCCTGCTGCTGATCATCCTGGTCACGGCGCCGATGCTGCTGAAGTCGGTCCGCGCGGTCGGCGGCGGCGCGCACGGGCGCGAGCTGATCCCGGCGTTGCGCGACACCGGGCTGGCCATGCTGGCCTGGGCGGTCCTGGCCGCGGTCGCGCTGAGCTTCTCGATGTGATGGCCGGGGACGTTGTCCCGAGCCGAGGTGACGGCCTGTCGTGCAGACAGGCCTTCGTGTCCCACCCTGACGCCACCTTGACCCCATGAACGCGGCTGTTCATGGTCGCCGCCAAGACCGCCCGGAAGCGGGCCGACTGCTACCGCGCTGAAGGCCCAGCCGGGATGGCCGATCGCAGCTGCCGCCGGCCGGCTCGACGTCCCGGCTTCGACCGTGCAACAACGCCGATCCGCGCAACCGGCGGCAAGCCACCAGTCACCCGGCTGACCAACCTCCCCGGACATCACTGCTAGACCTCGATCAGCCGGAGGTCGTGCGCGGCGACCAGCGCCGCGGTGCGGCTGTGCACGCGGAGCTTGCGGAACAGCGTGCCCTGCAGGTTCTCCACCGTCCGCGCGGAAATCCCCAGCTCCGACGCCGTCTGGCGGGTCGTGTGCCCGGAGCCGATGGCCGCGAGGATCTCGCGCTCGCGCGGCGTCAGTGACACCGGGAGCGGCCCGGGGAGCTCGGCCGGCACGCCGACCAGGCCGAGCCGCACGGCGTGCGCGACCGCGTGCGCCTGGCTGTGGACGTCGAGCTTGGCGAAGATCTGCTGCTTGTGGTTTTCCACCGTGCGCGGGCTGATCCCCAGCACCGCCGCGACCTGCCGCGGCGAGTGGCCGGCGCTGATCAGGCACAGCACCTGCCGTTCGCGGGTGGTCAGCGGCGGCCGCCGGGGAGTCTGCTTGATGACGTCGAGCAGGACCCGCAGGCCGCTGCCGTACGGCACGACGGCCGTCGTGCCCGCGAGCCGGGTGCCGGGTCCGTCGGCGCACAGCCCGACCAGGCGGACCGGGGCGGGCAGCGGGCCCGCGTCCCACGCGTCCGCTTCGAAGACGGCGACGTCCGGGACGCGTCCTTCGCACACTTCGGCCAGCCGGGTGCGGGACGGCACCGTCCCGACCACGCACACGCCGGGGACGTGCGCCAGGTTCTCCGCGAGCAGCTCACGGAGCAGGCGGTTGCCGTGCTGCACCACGACGCGTACGGCAGGCTCCGGTGCCATGCCCCACCTCGATCCGGTCGGTCTCCCCTCGCGAATCGCCCGTTCGACAGTTTCGCACACCCGCCCGCGGAAGGGTCTGGACCAAATGGCGGCTCTGCGGGGTCAGGTCAGTTCGACGAGCGGGAACGCGCGGTGCCGCCGCGGCGGGATCAGGTAGTTCTGCCGCCGGGTCGCCGTGATGAAACGTTCCAGGCCGTGGTCTTCCTCTTCCAGGTCGAATTCGTCCAGCAGATCGACGGATGCCTGGCCGCGCCGGAGGTCCGCGAAGAAGTCCGCGCTCGGGAAGAACCCGGAGAACTGCAGCTTCGGGGTGTTCCGGCCGCTGCGGACGTCCATCGCGTCGAAGCCGGGACCGTCGATGCGGAGGTGGATCGGCCGGCCTTCCGCGGTCCGGCCGGTGCGGTGCAGCTGCGAGACGTGCCCGATCCGCGCGAACCGCTCGGCACTCGTGCGCGCGTAGTCGCGGCCGTTGAACAGGTTCCGCAGCACCGCGCCGCGCGTGCCGAGGCTTCGCGGGCCGCCGCCGTCGAGGAACGGGTCGGTGGGATCCTCGGGTACTTGTGCCGGTGACTGGAACATGTACTGCAGCCGCTCGGCGAAGTTCTCGCGGTGGTCGACGTCCTCTTCGGGCTCGCGGCCGTCCACGTAGAACTGCTGGAGGTCGAGCAGGACGTGCGAAAGGTGTTGCACCGCACCGTTGTCGAAGTAGCCGCCCGGCTGCGCGTTCGTCAGCCGGATGCCGTGCCCGCCGACGAACGTGACGTCCTGCGGTGGCGCGCTCGCGTCGACCTGCTGGTCGGCGAACCCCATCCACATCGGGGAGAACGGGTTGACGAACGAGGCGAACGGGAGCCGGTTCGCGTCGGCGAGGTAGCGCGGCAACCCCATCTGCACGAACATCGCGCGCGACGACGTGATCGTCAGCCCCGCGTCGAACCGCGGGGACGCGATCGGGCGGCCGACGAGCCGGCCGCTGCCGCCGAGCCACGCCACGACGTCGGCCACGTAGCTCCAGTCGTCGCCGCGGACGGTGAACAGGACGTCGTTGCTCTCCAGCACGAGCGGCACGGTGAACTCGGGCCGCCGCAGTTCGAGGGCGTGCGCGCCGGGCGCCACGTCGGTCGGGCCGGCGACGGCCCGCTTGAGCACGGGCTGACCGGCGAGCGTACGTGGCATGTTCGCGCTCACCAGAGCCGCCGGGAACCGCGCGAAGTAGGTGTCGCTGTAGGCGACGTGCGTGAAGACGCCGCCGGGCGCGTACGGGTAGTTGCCCTCGATGGTGCGCAACGCGGACTCCAGCCGGCCCGCGTCCGCTTTGGACGGTGCCCGGCTCAGCCGCGCGGTGACGAACGTGGTGTGCACGGGCGGCATCCCGACCGGCACGCCGTCCAGCGTCTGCGCGGGCGGCATGAACGGGCCGAGGTCGAACTGGACGTCCGGGAAGGCCACCTCGGTGTCGGCCCAGGCCATCCGCACCGGCACCCGGGCGAAGCCGGCGACCAGGTCGAGCGTGCCGAGCGCGGCCATCGCCCCGGCGACGACGCCGGTGCGGCGCAGCGCGGTCCGGCGGTCGACCGGACGGGAGCGGATCGGCACGATGCTGACGCCCGCGTCGCCGGCGGGGTGGTGCGCGAGCGGGCACTTCGACGCGGGGCGTTCCGGGACAGCGGACACGGTGACCTCCAGGGACCCGCCGCCCCTCGTCGGCGCCCGGCCACGGTAGATCTTCGCGCGCGCCCGCCACCATGACGAGAAGAACCTAGGTATGCGGGGAAAACCCTAGGTACCCGACCGTCCACAAGGGATCAGGTTTCGGGGACGAACTTCCCGGTCGTCAGGAACTCCTCGAACAACGCCGTGTGCGGCGCGAGGTCCAGGCCCTGGTTGGCCACCCACTCGTCGTTGTAGTAGGTGTGCGCGTACCGCTCGCCGCCGTCGCACAGCAGCGTCACGACGCTGCCCGCCTGGCCGTCCTCGACCATCCGGGAGATGAGCCGGAACGCGCCGTAGAGGTTCGTGCCGGTCGAGCCGCCCGCCCAGTGCCCGGTGCGCTCGCGCAGCAGGCGGATCGCCGCCAGGGAGCCGGCGTCGGGGATCCGGAACATGTCGTCGATGACGCCGGGGACGAACGACGGCTCGCACCGCGGCCGGCCGATGCCCTCGATCCGCGACGGCATCCCGGTGGCGTAGTCGAGCGCGCCGGTTTCCCAGGCGCCGTAGAACGACGAGTTCTCGGGGTCGACGACGCAGATCTTCGTCGTGTGCCGCTTGTAGCGGACGTACCGGCCGAAGGTGGCGCTCGTGCCGCCGGTGCCCGCGCCGACCACGATCCAGGTCGGCACCGGGTGGCGCTCGGAGCGCATCTGCGCGAACACCGACTCGGCGATGTTGTTGTTGCCGCGCCAGTCCGTCGCGCGCTCGGCGTAGGTGAACTGGTCGAGGTAGTGCCCGCCGGACTCGGCCGCGAGCCGCTCGGCCTCCGGGTACATCGCCGGGGCCTCGTCGACGTAGTGGCACTCACCGCCGTAGAACTCGATGAGCGCGATCTTCTCCTTCGACGTCTTCCGCGGCACGACGGTGATGAAGCGCAGGCCGAGCATGCGGGCGAAGTAGGCCTCGGACACCGCCGTCGACCCGCTGGAGGCCTCGACGAGCACGGTGTCCGGCCCGATCTGGCCGTTGACGAGGCCGTAGAGGAACAGCGAGCGGGCGAGGCGGTGCTTCAGCGAGCCGGTCGGGTGGACGGACTCGTCCTTGAGGTACAGGTCGATGCCCCACTCCGGGGGCAGCGGGAAGACGTGCAGGTGCGTGTCGGCGCTGCGGTTGGCGTCGGCCTCGATGATCCGGACGGCTTCGCGCACCCAGCTGCGGGCGTGCGGGCTCATTCGGACCGGCCCGCGGCGTCGCCGCGCAGCTGCGCCCGCAGGTCCGCGCGGGCGCGGGCGCGCTTCTCGTTGCGCTTCGCGAGCCCGGCCGTGACGCGGGCGTTGAGCGAGCGGAACAGCAGCAGGCCCAGCGGCAGCCCGACGACCAGCCCGATGAGCAGGGCGACCAGCAGCGGCACCCCGGCCAGCGTCATGGCCCAGGCGATCACCCCGACCAGCACGAACCGCGCCAGGAGGTACAGCGTCAGGTCACGGGGCAGGGTGCCGGCCTTCTCGTCGCTCACATCAACGCAGGCTACGCCCCGCCCGAGCGGTCCTTCTGCAGGCCCGCGTTGTTCGGGCGGCCCTCGAACCGCGTCGAAAGCACGACGGTCGTGTTCGTGCGCCCGACGCCGGGGATGCGGCGGAGGCGGCCGAGCGAGCGTTCGAGGTCGTCGACGGTCGCCACCCGCACCTTGACGACGAAGGCCTCGTCGCCGGCCACCGCGTAGCAGCTCTCGACCTCGTCGAGCTGGCCGAGCGCGTCGGCGACGTCGTCTTCGGTCGCGGTGTCGGTGGGATGGATGCCGACGAGGGCGGTGACGCCGAGGCCGACCGAGCTCGGGTCGACGACCGCGTGGTAGCCGGTGATCACGCCGGCGGCCTCCAGCTTGCCCACGCGCTCGTGCACCGACGACGCGGACAGCCCGACGGCTCGTCCGAGATCGGCGTAAGTGGCCCGGCCGTTGATGCGCAACGCCGCGATGATCTTCCGGTCCAACTGATCCACGGGATCACTCTATGCGGTTGGACAATCCCCCATTGGCACCACGCCTCGCGGCCGATGACCGGGTTGAACGACATCCGGGCACGTCAGGTCATCGGCAGAATAGTTGCAGAACGTAAGCAAACTGTCCGTTTTGACCTTTAAGGGCTCTTTACTCAGGGACAACCGTTCGAGTACCTGACGGGTGAAGTGCAACGATTGTCGTGTTGGCTACCCCGGCGCGACGGGCCAGAAGGGCCCGGACGCCTCCCGGTATAGCAGTGAGGTCGTTAAGGAGGCGGAAAATGACCGCGACGATGGGCGGACGGCTGCTCACCCCAGGCGAGGTGGCGGCACTGTTCCGGGTGGACCCGAAGACGGTCACCCGATGGGCCACGGCGGGCCGCATCGGCTCGATCCGGACCCCGGGCGGGCACCGGCGGTTCCGCGAGTCCGAGGTGAACGAGCTCCTCGCCGAGCTGACCACCGACGCCAGCGAACCGGCGCGCAAGGCCTGAACCAACCGGACACCAGGGCCGTGTCGGGTACGGGGAACTCCCCCGCCCGCGCGGCCCTTTCGTGTGCCGGGTCGCACTCCGCGACCCGGGTTCGGGCCGAAACCCCGCTGGAGCGGTTAACCTCGTGGGACCCACACGGAAGGATCCGGCATGCTCGCTCTGCTCGCGGCGGTCGGCGCGCTGGTCGTCGCCCTGCTCCTGTGGCGTTCGTTCGCCGGCCAGCGGATGGTCACCGCACCCCCGCGCCGAGCCCCGATCGCCCCGGACGACGACCCCGACTTCCTCCGCCAGCTGGCGGAGCAACAGCGCAAACGCCGGGACGAAGACCACTAGCCGGGCTTTACTTTCGCGAGCCAGGCCGAGACTCACGTGATCAGAGCCGGAACTCGCGAGTCACGGCCCCAATCACGCGAGTTACGGCCTCAATCACGCGAATCTCGGCCCTGATCACGCGGGTTACGGCTAGCGGTAGCCCTGGGAAAGCGGGGTGGCGAAGCCGTCGGCGACTGTGGCCGCCAGCTCCAGCAGGGCCAAGCGGGTGTCGCCCGTGAGGCGGTCCAGCTCGATCTCCGCGCCTTCCTCCAGGTGCGGGTCGAACGGGACCTTGCAGACCGCGCGGACCTTCGCGCCGAAGTGGGCCGACAGCTTGTCCAGGTCCACCGAGCCGCCCTTGGGGCGGACCGAGTTGATCACCGCCACCGAGCGCTTCACCAGCTCGCCGTAGCCGTGGGCCTCCAGCCAGTCCAGCGTCGCCGACGCGCTGCGGGCACCGTCCACCGAGCCCGACGACACCACCACCAGCGCGTCAGCCACGTCCAAGACGCCCTTCATCGCCGAGTGCATCAAGCCGGTGCCGCAGTCGGTCAGGACGATGTTGTAGAAGTGCTCCAGCAGGTTGACCGTGCGCCGGTAGTCGTCCTCCGAGAAGGCCTCCGACACCGCCGGGTCCTGCTCGCTCGCCAGGATCTCCAGCCGGCTGGCGCCCTGGGACGTGTACGACCGGACGTCGCTGTAGCGCGTGATGCGGGCCGCGTCGCGCAGGAGGTGGCGGACCGTCGCCGTCGTCTCCAGGGGCAGCTTCTGGGACAGCGTGCCGCGGTCCGGGTTGGCGTCCACCGCCACCACGCGGTCGCCGCGCAGGGAGGCGAACGTCGCCCCGAGCGTCGTCGTCACCGTCGTCTTGCCGACGCCGCCCTTGAGCGACAGCATCGCGATCTTGTAGCACCCGCGCAGCGGCTGGTTGACCCGCGCGATGAGGTCGCGGCGCTGGGTGTCGGCCGGGCTCTCACCGGGGTTGATCAGCTTGCCGGAGCCGACGTACACCGCCTTGCGCCAGCCGGACTGCGGTGGCCGCTTGACCTGCTTGACCAGGTGCGCGGTCGACAGGTCGTGGCCGTGGCCCGGCTGCTGCGGCGGGGCCGCGTGCCGCCCGCCCTGGGGCTGCGGGAGCCCCGAAGGCTGCTGCGGGTACTGGGCCTGCGCGTACTGCGGCTGCAGCGGCGGCAGGTTCTGGTCGTAGCCGTAGCCCGGTGGCACCTGGTGCGGGCCCGAGGCGTTCGGGTTGGGCACCTGGTGCGGCCCGGACACCGCCGGGTTCGGCGGCGGCGCGACCGCCTGCGTCGGCTGCACGTCGAAGGCCCCCGACGTCTCCGGATGCGGGTGTGAGTCCGTCCGGTCGTCGGCGAACAGGTTCGGCTCGGCCCCTTCGGGCTGCTGTTGCGCCTGTTCGGGGTGGCCAGGAGCCGATTCTTCGCTGGGTCCGGTCACCGGTGTAAACCTCCGCGCACTCCGCCCGACATCACGCCCCCTGGTGACGACGGTAGTCGGCGCTGCGCCGGTCTGCTCAGCCCACCCCGGCGTAGGAGTGCAAGCCCGCCGTGACGAGGTTCACGAAGAACAGGTTGAAGATCATCGCCGCGAACCCGACGATGTTGATCGCCGCGGCCCGCGCGCCGCGCCAGCCCGCGGTCGCCCGCGAGTGCAGGTAGGCCGCGTAGATGACCCAGGCGATGAACGCGACGGTCTCCTTCGGGTCCCAGCCCCAGAACCGGCCCCACGCCGACTCGGCCCAGACGGCGCCGCAGAGCACGCCGAAGGTGAACACCGGGAAGGCGAAGATGGTCGTCCGGTAGGCGATCCGGTCGAGGACGTCGGCCGTGGGCAGCTTCGACGCGAAGCGCGCGAACTTCGTCTCGTCCTTTTCGTACGCCGCCCGGAACAGGTACAGGACGCTCGCGACGCCCGGCACGAGGAACACACCCGAGCCGATGATGGCCGCCGAGACGTGGATGACCAGCCAGTACGACTGCAGCGCGGGCTGCACCGGCGCCGCGGTCGTGTACAGCAGCGTGCCGTTGATGAACATCAGGATCACGACGGGCAGCAGCAGGAAGCCGGTGAGGTGGCGGACCGGGAACTTCCACATCACGACGATCCAGGTGACCACCGTGATGAAGGTGACCGCCATGCCGTACTCGTACATGTTGCCCCACGGCGCGCGGTGCACGGCGAGCCCGCGCAGCACGATCGCCGACAGCTGCAGCAGCGCGCCGAGCACGAGCAGCGACGCGCCCATCTTGCCGATCCGCTCGGGCCGCCCGGCCTGGCGCTGCGCCGCCTGGGTCTCCTCGATCGGCGGGCCGCCGGCCCCGACGAGCTCGCGCGCGCGGAGCTTCGCCCGCTCGGTGGCGAGCCGGCCCTTGGCGCCGAAACCCTGCTCGACCAGCGTCATCATCAGCGCGACGACGTAGATCGCCGCGGCGGTGGTGTAGAGCCAGTCGCTGTAGGTCGACAGCGTCTCGTTGATCGGCATGCCTCAGCCCTTCTGACCACTGATCAGGCGTTCACTGATCTTGTGGAACTCTTCGCCGTACCCGGCCTGGTCGGTGCGGGCCAGTCCGGCGACCTCGATCACGGTACCCGGGTGGTCCTCGGTCCCCGGCTTCACCCGCACCCACAGCCGGCGCCGCTTGACCAGCAGGGACGCGCCGAGACCGAGGAACATGGCGATGGCGAAGCCGAGCACGAACCCCTGCGTCGGGTCGTGCGACACCTGCAGCGAGACCCAGTGGTTGACGCCGTCGAAGCGGATCTTCGTGCCGTCGTCGAGCTTGATCTCCTGGCCGACCTTCAGGTTCTCGCGCGCGATCTTCTTCAGCCGGCCGTCGTCCACGAGGGACTGGTCGATCTCGAACACCGACTGCCCGCGTCCGGCGTCGAGGCCGAGGTCGCCGCGCATGATGTCGACGGCGACCGCGGGGTCCTTGACCTCCGGCGCCGAGGACGTCAGCACGTTGCCGTGCATGAACGCGGTCGGCGCGAACAGGCCGGTGATGGCCAGCTGGCGGGTGCGCCGCTGCGCCTCGTCGGTGATGCCGGGCTGGTCGAACTTCGTCGCGCCCTCGGCGAGCATCGTGGTCGGGTCGACCGTGCGCCACTGGGTGTTCTGGGTGCGCTTCTCCCCGTTCGGGAAGGTCACCGTGAACTGCGGCGAGTTGCCCTGGCCGAGCAGGTAGACGCGGTCGCCGGCGGTGCGCAGCGGCGAGTTGACCTCGAGACCGTAGGGCCGCCAGGTGTTCGTCTCCAGGTCCTGGCCGGACTGGTACTGGATGTTCGAGTGGTAGTACTCCGGCTCGCCCGCGGGGGTGTACCGCACGGTGAAGTCGTTGATCTTCACGCAGAACGGGTCGAGGTCGGTGCCGTCGACGCGCAGGCCCGCGTTGAAGGAGTCGTAGTTGTAGATGCCGGAGTTGCAGAACGTGCTGCCGTCGGCCTGGACGATGACCTGGCCTTCGTAGCCGAAGAGCTTGCCCAGCGCGAAGAACACGATCAGGCCGAGCATGCTGAAGTGGAAGAGCAGGTTGCCGGTCTCGCGCAGGAACCCGCGTTCGGCGGAGATCGTGCGGACGCCGCCGTCCTCTTCGCGTTCGATCCGCCGCCAGCCCGAGAGCTGCTTGTGGACGGCGGCGACCTCGGCGGAGACGTCGGACTTGCCGCGGCCGAGCCGGTAGTGCGGCATCCGCGCCAGGTTGCGCGGGGTCAGCACCGGCTTGGCGCGCATCGCCTTGGCGTAGTCGAAGGTGCGCGGGGTCAGGCAGCCCACCAGCGAGATCATCAGCAGCAGGTAGATCGCCGAGAACCAGATACTGGAGTAGACGTCGTAGAACTCGAGCTTGTCGAGCAAGGTGCCCCACCAGCCGTGCGCGCTGATGTACTCGTCGACCTTGGGTGCGTTGAGCTTCCGCTGCGGCAGCAGCGCGCCAGGCAGCGCGGCCAGCGCGAGCAGGAACAGCAGGACGAGCGCGGTGCGCATCGACGTCAGGCCGCGCCAGGTGTTGCGCAGGAAGGCGAAGGTGCGCTTCGCGGGCGTCGGGCCCTGCGGGGTCTTGGGCGGTGCTTCGGTGGTCGTCACAGCGGCAGCTCCAGGCCACCGGCGAGCTCGTTGCGGAGCCAGCCCATCAGATCTCCCCACACGCCGGTGACCAGCAGGATGCCGACGATCATCAGCAGCACGCCGCCGAAGACCTGCACCTGGCGGCCGTGCCGGCGCACCCAGTCGGTGGCGCGCACGGCCCAGCGGGCGCCGAGCGCGATGAGCAGGAACGGCACCCCGAGGCCGAGGCAGTAGACGGCGATCAGCAGGTACCCGCGGACCGCGGCGCCGCCGGTCGCGCTGGCCAGCGTGGTGACGGCGGACAGCGTCGGGCCGATGCACGGCGTCCAGCCGAGGCCGAAGATCGCGCCGAGCAGCGGGGCGCCCCAGAGGCCGCCACCCGGGACGCGGTGCGAGCGGACCTCGCGCTGCAGGCCCGGGATCCAGCCGAGGAACACCAGCGCCATGGCGATGGTCAGGACCCCGCCGATGCGCTGCAGGAGGTCCTGGTTGATGACGAGCGTGGCGGCCAGCCAGACCAGCGTGCCCAGGGTGGCGACGAACACGACGGTGAACCCGAGCACGAACAGCAGCGCCGCGCCGAGCACGGCCCAGCGGCCCTGCTTGCGCTCTTCGTCCGCGCTGACGGCCGGGGCGTCCGCGCCGACCAGCGCGGCGAGGTACGCGAGGTACCCCGGCACCAGCGGCACCACGCACGGCGAGGCGAAGGAGATCGTTCCGGCCAGCAGCGCGACGCCCGCGGCGAGCAGCAGCGGTCCGGAGATCGCCAGCTCGGTAACGGAGTTCACCCCGTTGAGGGTAGGCAGTGAGGTCCTGGTGAGAACTCCGGGGCCGCTTCACAGGACCTACGCCACAGCAGATCAGGACCTTGGTCCCGGGAGGAACCGGCCCAGCATGGCGACGCTGTGGCATCTGCGTCTCGTACTCCTCGACGGCTTCGCGGACGTCGTGCTTCTGGAGCAGCTCGGCGAGCAGGCGGGCGTCGTGCAGGGCCGTGTTGGCGCCGTTGCCGCCGCTGGGCGACGTCGCGTGGATCGCGTCGCCGAGGAGCGTGACGCCCTGCGGCGCCCACCGCCGCGACCAGCGCCTGGACGCGCGGGTGCCGGCCCTCGACGCCCGCCGCGGGTCTTCCGGCGCCGGCAGGGTACCGCTGACGTCGTCGACCAGCTGGTCCAGCCGGTCGGGCAGGCACGCGCGGAGTGCGCCACGGCCGAGTTCGGACAGGCCGATGCGGTAGCCCATGAAGCGCGCGTACACCCCGGCGGTCCGCTCGAACACTTCGACGTCGGCTTTGCGCAGTCCTTGCGCCAGGCACAGCCCGCCGAGTCCCGGCATGGCGCACCCGGAGGCCTGCGCCGACGTCGTGACCAGCTACGGTTCCGCCACCAGCCGCTTGGTCACCGGGAGCAGGTCCTGGGCCAGCACCTGGCGCAGGAAGACCGCGGCCACGCGGTGCTGCTTGTCGAGCACGATCGTCGACGGGATGATGTTGCGCGGGTAGCCGCTGAGCTTGAGCAGCACGCGGCCGTCCGGGTCGTAGATCGACGGGTAGGTGAGCTGCCGGTCGCGCACGAAGTCCTGCGCCACCTGGCGGGCCGGGTCGCGGACGTCGATGCCGACGACCTGGACCTCCGGCGCCTGCTTGGCCAGCGACTCCAGCTCCGGGACCTCGGTGCGGCACGGTCCGCACCACTGGCCCCACAGGTTCAGCACGATGACCTTGCCCGGGAAGTCCGCGAGCGACAGCTGCTTGCCCTCGGTCATCAGGTCTTCGCCGGCCAGCACCGGCGCGGTCTGGCGCTGGGCGCCGTCGTAGGTGATGTCGACCTTGCCGCCCGGGGAGACGAAGCTGAAGCTGCTCCCCTGCACCACCGCGTCCTTGCCGCTGCTGCAGCCGGCCAATGCCAGCAGCGCGAGCACGACGAGCAGCCGTTTCATGCGCCGGTCACCTTCGGGTCGGTGGTGCCGGCGGGCTCGCTGTAGACGATCTCGCGCAGCTCGTCGCCGTCGAAGACCAGCGAAGTCAGCGACGCCAGCGAGCACTGGCGGCGGCGCGGGTCGTGCCACAGCTTCCGGCCCTCGAGGAACCGCCGGAGCGTCCAGATCGGCAGCTGGTGCGACACGCACAGCGCCTCGTGCCCCTCCGCCGCTTCACGCGCCCGGTGGACCGCGCCGAGCATCCGGTGGGCGATCTCGAGGTACGGCTCACCCCAGGACGGCTTGAACGGGTTGACCAGCTTCGGCCAGTGCTTCGGCTCGCGCAGCGCGCCGTCGCCGACCGCGACGTGCAGGCCCTCGAACTGGTTGCCGGCCTCGATCAGGCCCTCGTCGGTGGCGATGTCGAGCCGGTGCGCCGCGGCGATCGGTCCGGCCGTCTCCTGCGCCCGCTGCAGGGGCGAAGCGACGACGTGCACGAGGTCGTGCCCGGCGACGGCTTCGGCGACCGTCAGCGCCTGGCGCTGCCCACGCTCGGAGAGCTTGTAGCCGGGCAGGCGGCCGTACAGGATCTTCTCGGGGTTGTGCACTTCGCCGTGCCGCAGCATGTGGACGACGGTGGTCACTTCGTCGCCTCCGCCGCCGCGCGCGCCGCCGCGGGCAACGCCGCTTCGATCACCGAGAACGCTTCGTCGTCCATCGCCGCGTTGACGAACCAGGCTTCGTACGCACTCGGCGGGCCGTACACGCCTGCGTCGAGCAACGCGTGGAAGAAGGCCGGGTAGCGCCACGTCTCGGACGCCTGCGCGCCCGGGTAGTCGCGCACCGGCTGCTCGCTGAAGAACACGCTCACCAGGTTGCCCGCGTACTGGACGTTGTGCGCGACGCCGGCTTCGCTCAGCTCGCGCCGGAAGAGGTCGCCGAGGCGCTTCGCGTTGGCGTCCAGCGCCGCGTACACGGCGTGGTCGGCCGCGCGCAGCGTCGCGAGGCCCGCGGCCACCGCGACGGGGTTCCCGGACAGCGTCCCGGCCTGGTAGACCGGCCCGCCCGGGGCGAGCTTGGCCATCACGTCGGCGCGGCCGCCGAAGGCCGCCGCCGGCAGCCCGCCGGACATCACCTTGCCGAAGGTGTACAGGTCGCCGGCTACGCCTTCGAGGCCGAACCAGCCCGCGCGCGAGACGCGGAAGCCGGTCATCACCTCGTCCATGATCAGCAGCGCGCCGTGCTCGTGGGCGAGGTCGCGCAGGCCGGCGTTGAAGCCGTCGTCCGGGGCGATCGCGCCCATGTTGCCGGCCGCCGCCTCGGTGATCACCGCGGCGATCTCGCCCGGGTTGTCCGCAAAGGACTTCCGGACCGCGTCGAGGTCGTTGTAGGGCAGCACCAGCGTGTCGGCGGCCTGGGCGCCGGTGACGCCCGGCGACGTCGGCAGCCCGAGCGTCGCGACGCCGGAGCCGGCCTGGGCGAGCAGTGCGTCGACGTGACCGTGGTAACACCCGGCGAACTTCACGATCTTGGGCCGGCCGGTGAACCCGCGGGCCAGCCGGATCGCGCTCATCGTGGCCTCGGTGCCCGAGTTGACCAGGCGCACCTGCTCGACCGGCTCGACCCGGTTGATGATCTCCTCGGCCAGCTCGACCTCACCGATCGTCGGCGTGCCGAACGACAGCCCGGACGTCGCCGCCGCGCGCGCCGCCTCGACGACCGCCGGGTGGGCGTGCCCGAGGATCATCGGCCCCCACGAGGACACGAGGTCGACGTAGCGGTTGCCGTCGGCGTCCCACAGGTGCGGGCCCTCGCCGCGGACCATGAACCGCGGCGTGCCGCCGACCGAGTTGAAGGCCCGGACCGGCGAGTTCACCCCGCCCGGGACGGCCGCCTTCGCGCGTTCGAACCATGCCTTGGACTGCTCGGTTCCAGTGCTCACCCGTCCAGTCTCGCAAACCCGCCTAAGATGGCCGGACGCCGCCCGGGGAGGGGAACAGCCGGTGACCGAACGTGCGTCACAGCGCAACCCGTGGCTGGTGCTGGCCGGGTTCCTCGGCGTCGTCGCCGTGGTGGCCGTGGTCGCCGCGCTGGCCGCGACCTCGGCGAAGGACGTCTACGCGCGCCTGGAGCAGCCGTCGTGGGCGGCGCCCGCGTCCTGGTTCGGTCCGGTGTGGACGGTCCTGTACGTGCTGATCGCGCTGGCCGGCTGGCTGTACTGGCGCACCGACGGCGAGACGCGGGGCTTCGCCGCGTACGGCGTCGGCCTGCTGGCCAACCTGCTGTGGACGCCGCTGTTCTTCGAGGGCGGCGCGGCGGGCGCGGCGCTGGTCGACATCCTCGTGCTCGACGTCGTCGTGCTCGTGACGATCGTGCTGTTCGGCCGCCGGTCGAGGGCCGCCGCCGCGCTGCTGGTCCCCTACCTCGCCTGGATCCTCTACGCAACGGCGCTCAACACCGCGATCGTCGCGCTCAACTAGCGCGCCGCCTGCTGGGTGATGGCCTGCGCGGCCACCGTCCCGTCGTCACCCGCCTGCCCCTGGACGACGACGGTCGAGCCCGGCTTGAGGTCCGAGAGCTTGCCCTGCTGCGTCACGCCGACCGTCGTCGAGTCCGATGTGGACACCTTGACGTCCTGCCCCTGCGCGGTCTTGACGTACACGGTGGTGCCGTCGACGTGGTCGACCGTGCCGGTGGTGCCGCGGCCGCCGGCACCGCGGAAGCCGCCACCCTGCTGGCCGGTCCCGCTCTGCTGACCGCCTTGGGTGCCACCGGTGGGGCGGTTCGGGGTCGAGGAAGAGGACGACGAGCCGAACGCGGCGTGCGTCCAGGCGCCGCCGCCGAAGGCGATGGCGAGCACGACTAGCCCGGCGAGCACCAGCGTCGTGCGGGAAAACGGCTTGGCCGCCCGCCGCATCTCGGCGTTGAGGTCACCCTCGACCGCCGGCCTGGCGACGATCTCCTCGGCGGAGCTTTCACGTGAAAGCTCCGCCCCCTGGTGGTCGCTTTCACGTGAAAGCGGCGGGTTGGTGGTCATCTCGAAGGCTCCTTATTCGTGACGCAGGGCGTCGATGGGCCGCAGCTTGGCGGCCCGGTTCGCCGGGAAGCTGCCGAAGAACAGGCCGATCAGGGCGGACACCGCGAAGGCGAGCAGGATCGACGAGGGCACCACGACGGGCTTGATGCCGGAGATGGTGAACCGGCTGCCGATGATCCCGATCGCGACGCCGAGCAGCCCGCCGAACAGGCTGAGCATGGTCGCTTCGGCCAGGAACTGGCCGAGGATGGCCGAGCGTGGTGCGCCGATGGCCTTGCGGATGCCGATCTCGCGGATCCGCTCGGTGACCGTGACCAGCATGATGTTCGTGACCCCGATGCCGCCGACCAGCAGCGAGATCGCCGCGACCGCGGCCAGCAGCACGGTGAACGTCTCGGTCGCCGACGTCCGCGTCGCCAGCAGCTGCTCGGAGTTCTGGATCTGGTAGTCGGCGGTGCCGCCGAGCCGGATGCCGTGGCGGGCGTTGAGGATCGCGGTGATCTCGGACTGGGCCAGCGACACGGAGTCCGCGCTGGTGGCCTGGACCGCGATCTGACTGAGGCTGCCGTACCCGGCCAGGGAGTTCTGGACGGCCGAGATCGGCGCGATGGCGACGTCGTCGGCGTTCTGCAGCCCGGTGCTGCCCTTGGCCTGCAGCACCCCGATCACGGTGAACTGGATGCTGTTGAGCAGCACGTTCTTCCCGACCGGGTCGGCGGTGCCGAAGATCGACTCCGCCGTCGTCGGGCCGAGGACGACGACCTTGCGCGCGGCCGTGACGTCCTCACTGGTGAACAGCTGCCCCTGGGCGAGGTCGCGGTTGGTCGTCGTGAAGTACGCCGGTTCAGTGCCGGCGACGCTGGAGATGTCGTACGACGTCTGCCCGTAGGTCGCGGTCGCCGTCGTGTTCACCACCGGGGAGGCGGCTTTGACGTCGGGCGCGCCGACCGGGTCGACGAGCGCGTGCGCGTCCTGCACGGTCAGCGGCCGCGCCGACGCGCCCTGCCCGCCGCCGCGGGCCGGGGAGACGTTGACGACGTTGGTGCCGAGGCCCTGGATGCTGGCCGCGATGGCCGCGGACGCGCCGTTGCCGACCGCGACGAGCAGGATCACCGCGGCCACGCCGATGGTGATGCCGAGCGTGGTGAGCGCCGAGCGCAGCTTGTTCGCGGTGAGCCCGCGCACGGCGAAGCGCAGGATTTCGAGGAAGTTCACGAGATCGCTCCGACCGCGCGCCGGGTCTCGTCGGAGACGATCAGCCCGTCGTCGACGCGCACGACGCGGTGCGCGTGCGCGGCGACCTCGTCCTCGTGCGTGATGACGACGATCGTCCGGCCGAGGGAGTTGAGCCGGTCGAAGACGCCGAGGACGTCGGCGGTGCTGCGGCGGTCGAGGTTGCCGGTCGGCTCGTCGGCCAGCAGCATCGCCGGGCCGGTGACCAGCGCCCGCGCCACCGCGACGCGCTGGACCTGCCCGCCGGACAGCTCGCTGGGCAGGTGCTTGGCCCGGTCGGACAGGCCGACCATCTCGAGCGCGGCGAGCGCGCGGCGCCGGCGTTCCGCCCGGCGGAGTCCACTGTAGACGAGCGGTAGCTCCACATTGGACAACGCCGAGGTCCGCGGCACGAGGTTGAACGACTGGAAGATGAACCCGATCTTCCGGTTGCGCAGCAACGCCAGCTGCCGCTCATTGAGCTTGCCGACGCCGAAGCCGTCGAGCAGGTACTGGCCGGACGTCGGGACGTCGAGGCAGCCCAGCATGTTCAGCAGGGTCGACTTGCCCGAGCCGGACGCGCCCATGATGGCGACGTACTCGCCGGGCCACACCGCGAGGTCGACGCCGCGCAGCGCGTGCACCGCCGTCTCCCCCGCGCCGTAGGTCTTGCGCAGTCCGGAGACCGCGATCACGGGGTTCATCCGCGCCCGCCGAAGCCGCCGCCGGCGCCCGTGCCGGTGCCGCGCTGGCCGCCGCCGGGGAACCCGCCGGTCCCGCCGCCGGGGAACCCGCCGGTGCCGCCGGTGCCGGTGCGCCCGTTCCCGCCGGTGGTCCCGGTGGCGGCCGTCGCGGTGAGCACGACGTTCTCGCCCTCGGTCAGCCCGGAAGTGATCTGCACGGTCGACTCGCCGCGGATGCCGACCTGCACCTGGCGCGTGACGTTCTGGCCGTTCTCCTGCACGGTGACGACGTTGGTGTTGCCGGCGGTGGTCACGGCGGCGGCCGGCACGCTCAGCGCGTTCTGCGCCTCCGCCACGGTGATGACGACGCTGGCCGACTGGCCGGGCCGCAGCCCGTCCGGCGGGTCGGTGAGCGCCAGCTGCGCGCCGTAGGAGACGACGCTGCCGCTGGTGGTCGGGGTCAGGTTGATGCTCGAGACGGTGGCCTGGACCGGCTTGTCCGGCAGCGCGTTGAGCGTCACGGTGGCTTTCTGGCCGGTCTTGACCTTGCTGACGTCGATCTCGGCGACCGAGGTGTTCACGACCAGGCCGGTCATGTTCGTGATGGTGATGAAGCCGCCGGAACTGCTGCTGGTGGCCGTCGAGGCGCTGTTCGAGGAGGAGCCCTGACCGCCCTGGCTCTGGCCGCTGCCGCTGCTCGTCGAGGAGCTGCTGCTCGCCGAGCCGCTGGAGGACTGCTGCCCGACGGCGCCGTTGACCGCGGTGACCGTGCCCGCGCCGGGCGCGTACAGCGTCGTGTTGTCGAGGGATTCCTGCGCGGTCTGGACGTCGAGCTGCGCCTGGTCGAGCTTGGCCTGCGCCGAGGTGACGCTGTTGGCCGCCTGTGTGCTGTTCTGGCTGTTCTGCCCCGTGGCGGGGGTGTCCTCGGCGGTTTCGGCGCTGTCGAGGCTGTCCTGCGCGACGGCGAGGTTGGCCTTGGCGACCTGCAGCTGCTTCGCCGCCTGAGTGCTGTCGACGGTGGCGAGCTTCTGGCCGGCGCTCACGACGTCGCCGACCTTGACGTCGATCGAGGTGACCTTCCCGGCCGTCGCGAAGTTCGCCGCGCCGGTGTAGCTGCTGGCGAGGGTGCCTGCGGCGGAGATGGTCTCGGTGACCGTCGCGCGGCGCACCTGGGTGCTGCGCGTCTGCGCCTGCGCTGTGTTCGGTGTGGGGCTGAATGCCTGGTATATCCCGAATCCCGCGCCGGCCAGCAGCACGATCAGAGCACCGTTGATCACCCATGCCTTCGAGGCACGCACCCGCGTCATGCGGCAACTCTGTGACTGCCGCTTAGCAATTGACTGTTGGTTGCCTGTGCGGGAGCTGTGTATCAGGCCTTGGGTGCACGGTGCCGCGCACGCAGCGCGAGCGACAGCTGACGGACCGCGTCGACCAGCAGCAACGCGACGACGACGCCGAGCCCGATGGCCCCGGCGAGCATCCCCCCGAAGTACCGGTGCGACTCGAGCGCGGCACCGTCGTCGGTGTGCGTGACGACGGTGGCGCGGCCACCGTGCCAGAGGGCGTAGACGGCCCACGCACCGGCAACGGCGAGGAGGACTTCGACGACGGCGACCAGCGTCCGCCACGGCTTGTGCAGCCGAGCTCGCGGGCCGGCTTCTTCCGGCGGCCAGAGCTCGGCACCGGTGGGCTGCGGAAGGTCGATCACGACGCCGATTTTCTCATGCTTCCCGCGGCGTCGCCCGAACGAGCCGGTCCAGCGCGTCCTGCAGTGCCTCGACGTCCTTCGCCCACGCCAGCACCACCGTGCCGTCCGTCAGCTCCACCGGCAGCGAGTCGTACTTGCGCGGCACCGCCCAGCCACCGCCGAGCACCCGCGCGCCCACCGGCGCGCCGACGTCGGTCACCGACGCCAGCTCCTCCGCCGGGACCTTCTCCCGGCCCTGGCGCAGCTGCCGCGTCGTCACCTCCAGGGACAGGAACCGGCGGCGCGCGTACACCCACGGCACCGTGATCGCGCACAGCCCGGCACCCACCAGCAGCCAGCCCACCACGTGCACCGGGCCGCCCGTGGCCAGCTCCGCCAGCGCGCCGACCAGCGCGAAGACCGGGCCCCACACGATGGCGGCCCAGCTCACGCCCGATTCGGCGTAGAGCCGGTCGCTCACGGCTTCTTGCCGACCTTCGGGAAGTACTGGGGCGCCGTGTACAGCAGCCCGATCGCGATGATGAACACCAGCAGCGACACCGCGGTCAGGAAGTGCAGGATCGGCGCGATCACGAAGATCAGCAGCACCATCACCACCGGCAGGACGGTGAGCACCGTCCGGGCCGAGCGCGTCCCTTCGCGGGCCTTGTACGCGAACAGCATGAACAGCAGCGCGAACACGATGGCCCCGAAGAGCATGAACCACAGCCGCGACGTGATGCTGTCCGCGATGATCTGCGGCGTGTACTGCGGGTCCTTCGTCTGCTCGACGATCCGCGCGATGATCGACGCCTTGCCGCTGAGCATCAGGACGTAGCTGAGGATCAGCAGGACGCCGCCGGCGAGCCACAGCCAGAACGACCACCGCACGAGCCCCGGCGGGTCCACCTTCGGCGCCTGCTCGCCCGGCAGCACCGGATCCGGTGCGCCGCCGCGCTTGCGCCGTTCGTCGTCGGTGAGGTTTTCGGTGTCCTTGTCCGCCACGCGGGTGACTCTAACCGGTCAGTCCAGCCAGGCAGCGGCCTCGGCGGCCCAGTAGGTGAGGATCAGGTCGGCGCCCGCGCGGCGAATCGACGTCAGCACCTCGAGGACCGTCCGCTCACGGTCCAGCCAGCCGTTCGCCGCGGCGGCCTCGACCATCGCGTACTCGCCCGAGATGTTGTACGCCGCCACCGGGACCGGGGAGATGTCCGCGGCCGCCTTGATGACGTCCAAATAGGACAGCGCCGGCTTGACCATCACCATGTCCGCACCCTCGGCGAGGTCGAGCTCGATCTCGCGCAGCGCTTCGCGGCCGTTGCCCGGGTCCTGCTGGTAGGTCTTGCGGTCGCCCTTGAGCTGCGAGTCGACGGCCTCCCGGAAGGGGCCGTAGAACGCGCTGGCGTACTTCGCGGAGTAGGCGAGGATCGCCTTGTCGCGGTGCCCGGCCTCGTCGAGCGCCCGGCGGATGACGCCGATCTGGCCGTCCATCATCCCGGACGGCCCGAGCACGTGCGCCCCGGCTTCGGCCTGCGCCACGGCCATCTCGGCGTAGATGCGCAGGGTGGCGTCGTTGTCGACCCCGCCGTCGGCGTCGAGGACGCCGCAGTGGCCGTGGTCGGTGAACTCGTCGAGGCAGGTGTCGGCCATCAGGACGGTGGCGTCGCCGAGCTCGTGGCGCAGGTCGCGCAGGGCGACGTTGAGGATGCCGTGCTCGTCGACCGCTCCGGAGCCCTCGGCGTCACGCGTGGCCGGGACGCCGAAGAGCATCAGCCCGCCGACGCCGGCGTTGACCGCGTCGACCGCGGCTTTCCGCAGCGTGTCGCGGGTGTGCTGGACGACGCCCGGCATGCTCGAGATCGGCCGCGGCGCGTCGAGGCCCTCGGCGACGAACATCGGGAGGATCAGCTGGCGCGGCCGCAGCGTCGTCTCGCCCACCAGCCGGCGCATGGCCGGGGTGGTGCGGAGCCTGCGGGGACGATGCTCGGGGAACACCCCTCCAAGCTACTCCCGCCCTGATCGGCGCGGATCCTCAAGGGTGCTGGACACCGGCCGGCGCGGCCGGTTCAGTACGGGGGTGACCGAGTACGTCGAACGCCTGCCCGTGCCGCGGCTGGCGCCCTTCGTGCGGACGGTCTGGCTCCAGCGCACCGGCGACGAGCCGTACGTCCAGCGGCACCTGCCCACCGGCGGCGTCGAACTGCACTTCCCGATCGGCGGCCGGCCCCGGCTGCTCGGCCCGCTGACCGCGCCGCGGCTCGAGGTCCTCCCGGCGCGCACGGCCCTCGTCGGCGTGCGGTTCCGGCCGGGTGCCGCGCCGCCGCTGCCGGTGCCCCTCGACGACCTGGTCGACCAGCACGTCGAGCTGACCGGCGACCGGTGGGCCGAAGCCGTCGCCACGGCCGGTTCCGCGGAGCGCGCCATCGAAATCGTCCAGGCCCGGCTGCCGGTGCGAGCGGATCCCCTGGTGAGCGAGGCCGTCCGGCTGCTGATGCCGTGGCGCCCGGTCGACATCGACACCCTGGCCGGCCACCTGGCGCTGTCGCCCAGCCAGCTGCGCCGCCGCTGCCTGCACGCGGTGGGCGTCGCGCCGAAGGTGCTGCAGCGGACGTTGCGGTTCCAGGGTTTCCTCGCGCTGGCGCAGGCGGGGTTGCGGAGCGCGGCCGGCCTCGCCGCCGACGCCGGGTACGCCGACCAGGCGCACCTCACCCGGGAGTGCCTCCGCCTGACCGGGCTCACCCCGCGCGCGTTGCTCGGCGGCAGCCTCGACGCGTGCGCGTGCGGCCACGACCACACGGCGTCCTACCTGCCGTTCCTGCGCGATTCGTTCAAGAACCCGCGGCGGCCCGTCCCTAGCCTGGCGCGATGATCCTCGTCACCGGCGGGCTCGGCATGATCGGCGCCCACACCGCCCACGCACTCCTCGACCTCGGCCACGACGTGGTCGTCACCGCCCACCGGCGTGCCGAGGTCCCGTCGTTCCTCGCGGGCCGGGTCACGGTCGAACAGCTCGACGTCACCGACCGCGACGCGTTCCTCGCGCTCGGCTCGCGCCACGACATCACCGACATCGTCCACCTGGCCGGCAGCATCCCCGGCGACGATCCGGTGGACTTCTTCCGCGCGGACCTGACCGGTTTGCTCAACGCCCTGGCCGCGGCGCGCACGTGGGGTGTCCGCCGGTTCGCGGTCGCGAGCAGCCTCGGCGTGTACATCGGGCGTCCCGAGATCCCGTGGCACGAAGGCTTGGACCTGCCGACGACGTCCCTGCCGCACTTGATCGTGGCGTTCAAGAAGGCGGTCGAGCCGCTCACGACGCACGCGCTCGCGGGCACCGGCGTCCAGCCGGTGGTGCTGCGGATCGGCACGATCTGGGGCCCGCTGGTGGATCCGGCGTCACCGTTCTGCCCGATCCCGTCGCTGGTGAACACGGCGACCTCACCCATGCACGCCGACGACGGCGGCGACGTCTGCTACGCGCCGGACGCGGGCCGCGCGATCGCCCTGCTGACGACGGCGCCTTCCCTGCGGCACGACACCTACAACGTGTCGAGCGGCCGCCCGTTCACCTACGGCGAGTTCGCGGCCGCCGTGGGCACCACCCTTCAGCCGGGCGGCGCGAACGGCCCCTACCTGGACATCTCGCGCCTTACCGAGGACACGGGCTTCAAGCCGCGGTTCGACGTCCCGGCCTCGGTGGCCGACTACCTGAAGTGGCGCGAAGAGAACCCCCGCTGAACGAGCGAAGGCCGCCCCGGCGAACCGGGGCGGCCTTCGTCGTGAAGAACCTCAGGAGCGGCGGGCCCGCTTCGCCTTGCGCGGCGGCGGCAGGGCGCCTTCCGCGCGAAGCCGGGCGGCGTGCTCGGCCAAAGCGTCCACCAGGTGCGGCACGTCGGCCTTCTCCGGCTGGACGTCCACCCGCAGCCCGAACTCCACCGCGGTCTCGGCGGTCTTCGGGCCGATGCACGCGACCAGCGTGCGGGTGTGCGGCTTGCCGGCGATGCCGACCAGGTTCCGCACGGTCGAGGACGAGGTGAAGCAGACCGCGTCGAAGCCGCCGGTCTTGATCATCTCGCGGGTCTCGGCGGGCGGCGGGGCCGCCCGGACCGTCCGGTACGCCGTCACGTCGTCGATCTCCCAGCCGCGTTCGCGCAGACCGGCCGACAGCGTCTCGGTGGCGATGTCCGCCCGCGGCAGCAGCACCCGGTCGACCGGGTCGAGCACGTCGTCGTACGGCGGGAACTCGGCCAGCAGGCCCTCGGACGACTGCTCGCCCGACGGGACCAGCTCCGGGATGATGCCGAACGAGCGCACCTTCGCCGCGGTCGACTCACCGACGCAGGCGATCTTCACGCCGGAGAACGCGCGGGCGTCGAGCCCGAACTCCTCGAACTTCTCCCACACCGCGCGGACCGCGTTGGTGGAGGTGAAGACGATCCACTGGTAGCGGCCGTCGACCAGGCCCTTGACCGAACGCTCCATCTGCGCCGGGCTGCGAGGCGGCTCGACCGAGATGGTCGGCACCTCGTGCGACGTCGCGCCGTGGCCGCGCAGGCGCTCGGCCATCTCGCCGGCCTGCTCCTTGGTGCGCGGCACCAGGACCTTCCAGCCGTACAGCGCGCGCGACTCCCACCACGACAGCTTCGAGCGGTGCCCGGCGGCCTGGCCGATCGTGACGATCAGCGGCCCGACGAGCTCACCCGCGTCGTTGGCGACCTTCTCGAGCGTGGTGTCGAGGGTGCGCTGGGTGTTGATGGTGCCGTTCGCGGTGACCGCGACCGGGGTCGACGACGGCAGGCCGTGGCCGGTCAGCGCCGAAGCGGCCTCGGCCAGGTGGGCCGACGTCGCGTGCAGCACCAGCGGGCCCGGCGAGGCGGCCAGGGCCGCCCAGTCGACGTCGCCGCGGACGTCGACCTCGGTGTGCGTGCCGCCCAGCGCGACGCCCGCGTACGCCGGGACGGCCGCGCCCGGCGAGACGCCCGGGATGACGTCGAACACGGCGCTCGTGCGCGCGACCGCCTGCACCTCGGCCACCACGGCCGGGGTGGTCAGCGGGTCGCCCGCCACCAGCCGCAGCACCAGGCGGCCGGCCTTGGCTTCGGCGGTCAGGTCCTTGGCGACCTCGGTGGCCTCGCCGACGGCGGGCCGGACCTCGGCGCCTTCGGCGGCCATGGCCAGCACGGCCTGCGGCACGTCGGGGTCGGTCACCACGACCTCGGCCTTGGTCAGCAGCTCCTGGGCACGGACCGTGAGCAGGCCGGCGTCGCCGGGCCCGGAGCCCACGAACGCTACGCGCCCGGTCGTCTTTCGCGCGGGGGTCATCTGTGCGTTTCTCCTCTTGCGGCGGCCGTGCGGGATCGCACGGACGCAGGTCTCCTACGTTGTTCCCTGAGCGCTCTCGGGAGCGCTACTGAGCGGTGCCGGAGAAGTCTCCGGCACCCAGGTCCAGCAGCTCGGCGGCCAGGTCCTTGCCCAGCTGGGCGGCCTGGTCCTTGTCGGCGAGCGCGGAGGCCCGGACCATGTCCACCGCGCCGTTCTCGCCGTCGACCGCGGCGGTGCCGCGCAGCGAGATCCGTTCCACGACCTTGCCCTCGGCGTCGAGATCTTCGACGATCTCGGCGAGCGCGCCCACCGGCGCGCTGCACCCCGCCTCGAGCGCGGCCAGCATGGCCCGCTCGGCCGTCACCGCGGCCCGCGTGCCTTCGTCGTCCAATGTGGATGCGAGCAGCTGCTCGAGTTCCACGTCGGCGGACCGGCACTCCACCGCCAGCGCGCCCTGGGCGGGCGCGGGCAGCATCTGGATCGGGTCGAGGGTCTCGGTGATCACCTCGGCCAGTCCGACCCTGGCCAGTCCGGCACGCGCCAGCACCACGGCATCCAGCTCGCCGTCGGTCACCTTGCGCATGCGGGTGTCGATATTGCCGCGAATCGGCACGATTTCCAAACCGAGGCCCAGCGCACGCAGCTGCGCGGTGCGCCGAGCCGCGCCCGTGCCCACCGTCGAACCCGGCGGAAGCTCGCCCAGCGTCAGCCCGTCGCGCGCGATCAGCGCGTCCCGCGGGTCTTCACGCGGCGGCACGGCGGCCAGCGTGATGCCCGGCTCGGGCGCGGTCGGCAGGTCCTTGTACGAGTGGACGATGACGTCCACTTCGCCCCGCAGCAGGGCTTCCCGCAGCGCGGAGGTGAACACGCCGACCCCGATCGTCGCGATCGGCGCCAGCGACTTGTCGCCGGGCGTGGTCACCTTGACGATCTCGACCTCGACGCCGGCCGCGCGCAACGCGTCGGCGACCGTCCCGGTCTGGGTGAGCGCGAGCTTCGAACCTCGCGTGCCCATGCGAATGACTCTGGTCACCACTACTTCTTCTCCGGTGGGGGCTTCGGGCTCGCGACCGCGGTGGGCGCCTGCGGGTCAAGGCAGAACAGCTCACGCAACGCGTTCGCGTAGTCGGTGTCGGCCGTCTCGGCGGCCAGCTGCTTGACCCGCACCGTCGGCGCGTGCAGCAGCTTGTCGACCACCCGGCGGACGGTGCGGCCGACTTCTTCGCGGACGGCACCGTCCAGCTCGGGCAGCCGGTGGTCCAGGCGCAGCAGCTCGGCGTCGACGACCTCGGCCGCGCGCCGGCGCAGCGCCGTCACGGTCGGGGTGACCTCGGCGCTGCGCTGCCCGGCGAGGTAGTCGCGCACCTCGTCGAGGACGATCCCGGTCGCCTTGGCGGTCTGGCGCTCGGTGGTCGGGGTGCCGGCTTCGCGCATCCGGCGCTGGATGGTGGCCAGGTCGACGACCCGGACGTCGGCCAGCTCGCCGACCGCGGGGTCGACGTCACGCGGGAGGCCGAGGTCGCAGACGACCAGGGCGCGGCCGCCGCGCGGCAGCACGTGTTCCGGGACGAAGACGGCGTCCTGTGCGCCGGTGCAGCAGATCACGACGTCGGCTTCGCGCACCGCGTCGGCGACCCCGGACAGCGGGATCGCGCGGGCGGGCACGCCCTGCTCGGTGACGTTCGCGGCGAGCCGGCGGGCGCGGGCGTCGGTGCGGTTGGCCACGGTGATCTCGCCGATGCCGGCCTTGCGCAGCTGCGACGCGCTCAGCGCGCCCATCGAGCCGGCGCCGACGATGACGGCGTGCTTGCCGGCGACGTCCCCGGCCGCGGCGAGCGCCTCGGACACGACCGACGCGCCGAGCTGGTCGAGCCCGGTTTCGGTGTGGACGCGCTTGCCGACGCGCAGCGTGGTCTGGATCAGCTCGTGCAGCGTGCGGCCGACGGTGCCGGCCTCGCGCGCGGTGGCGTAGGCGGACCGGATCTGGCCGAGGATCTGCGTCTCGCCGACGACCATCGAGTCGAGGCCCGAGGTGACCGAGAACAGGTGCTCGACGGCCGCGCCGGCGTAGTGGACGTACAGGCTGTCGTAGAGGTCGGCCGGCTCCATGCCGGCCTGGCGGGCGAGCACCGCGGAGACGTCGTTGAGGCCGCCGTGGAAGGTCTCGACGACCGCGTAGACCTCGATCCGGTTGCACGTCGAGACGAGCATGACCTCACTGACGGACTCGGCCTGCTGCAGCTCGTCGAGGACCTTGCCGATCTCGGGCGCGGGGACCGCGACGCGCTCGAGCGTGCTCAGCTCCGCACTGCGATGCGAGAGACCGACCGCCAACACGCTCATGCGCACACCTCGCTGACGCTCGGCGTGGCCTGAGCGGCGAGCGCTGTGTTGTTTGATTCACTCGCAAGCTCGCTCATGAGCGCACCACCATTTCCCGTCCGCCGTCCGGACCCGAGCCGTTCCGCCCGCTGCCGTTGCCGTTGCCATTCTCGGCCGGGGCACCGCGGGCGGGTAATCCTGGATTGCCCTGATTTCCGGCGGCCGGACCCTCACTGTCCGCGCGGCGGGCCACATGGAACGAGAGTATCTGCAGCTCCACGGCCAAATCCACTTTGCGGACCTCGATGTGAGCAGGAACCTGCAAAACGACCGGGGCGAAGTTGAGGATGCACTGGACACCGCCCGCGACCAGGCGGTCACAGACCGACTGCGCGGCGGTGGGCGGGGTGGCGATGACGCCGATGGAGATGCCGCGCTCGGCGCAGATCCGCGGGATGTCGTCCATGTGCGACACCGGGAGCCCGCCGACGGGCACGCCGATCAGGTCCGCGTCCAGGTCGAACAGGGCCTCGACCGGGAAGCCGCGCCCCGGGAAGCCGCCGTAGTTGGCCAGCGCGTGACCGAGGTTGCCGATGCCGACCACGGCCACTTTGTGCTGGCGGGTCAGGCCGAGGATGCGCTCGATCTGGCTGACCAGGACGCTGACCTCGTAGCCGACGCCGCGGGTGCCGTAGGAGCCCAGGTAGGAGAGGTCTTTCCGCAGTTTCGCGGAATTGACGCCGGCCGCTTGGGAAAGCTCTTCGCTCGAAACGGTCGTCGCGCCCTGCTCGGACATTCCGGACAGCACGCGGAGGTAGACGGCGAGCCTCGCCACGGCCGCTTCCGGGATGGACTTCGCCCGGACGGCCTCGGGGGCATCCCCGTTGCGCCCGGCCGGGACCGCCGGTATTTCGGCGGTGGGGGCGTTGTCGGCGTCCGGCGTGGCTTGACGGCGGGGCCGTCGTGGCGCCCGACCCGGGGAGTCCGCGGCGTCGCGCCTCCCCCGCTGTGTCACCACGCCGTTGTCTCCTGCCCGCTGTTCGAGATGTAGCCCGGCGGCCACCGCCACGACCGTGCCGAACTGTGTCTTGACCCAGGGCGCGGGGTCCGGTTCGATGCGGACCGCCCGGGGGCGATGGTCCTACGGTAGACCACTTGTGAACGCGCGCACAAAGTCACTGGTCGGAGGCGGTTCCGGAGCGGCCCCGATCATGACACCGCGTCAGAATCCTTGCCCGCCAGGCACTTCCGCCCGCTCCCGCCCCAAGCGCCCCAATGTGGCCTTCGGTGCGTCAGACGCACCCAATGTGGCCTTCGGTGCGTCTGACGCAACCAAGGCCACATTGGGGCGCTTGAGTCAGTGGGCGTCGAGGGTGACCGAGTGCCAGCCCGTCGCGCCGTCCGGGACCGGGTCCGCGCGGTTCTCCGTCTGCGTGTAGCCGTCCTGGTCGGTCGCGCGGACGAACGCCTGGTGCGTGCCCTTCGGCACGTCCAGCTCGATCCACCACAGGCGCCAGGTGTCCTTGCTCACCTCGGCCGACAGCGTCGCCGGCTGCCAGGGGCCCTGGTCCAGCCGGACCTCGACCTTCGCGATGCCCGTGTGCTGCGCCCACGCCGTGCCGGCCAGCCGGACCTTGCCCGCCGTCACGCCCGCGAAGCCGCTCGGGGTGTCGATGCGGGACTCCGTCTTGATCGGCGCCTGCTCGGCCCAGCCGCGGTCGAGCCAGTACGACTGCCGCGCGTCCCACTTCGTGAACTCCAGCGACTCGACCCACTTCGTCGCGGACACGTACCCGTACAGCCCCGGGATGACGATCCGCGCCGGGAAGCCGTGCTCGATCGGCAGCGGCTCGCCGTTCATGCCGATCGCCAGCATCGCGCCCCGCGTCGGATCCAGCGCCACGTTCGCCGGGGTGCCGCACGTCCAGCCGTCGACGCTGGTGGCGTACATCTGCTCGGCCCCGGCCTGCACCCCGGCCTGGTCGAGCAGGTCGACGAGGTCGACGCCGAGCCAGGTCGCGTTCGAGATCAGCGGCCCGCCGACCTCGTTGGAGACGCAGGTGAGCGTGACGCGGCGCTCGACCAGCGGCCGGTTCCGGATGTCGGCGTAGGAGAACGTCACCTCGCGATCGACCATCCCGTGGATCTTCAGGCTCCAGTCCTCGGTGCGGATCTGCGGCACGACCAGCGCGGTGTCGATCCGGTAGAAGTCGCCGTTCGGCGTGATGAACGGCGGTGAGCCGAGCTTGACGAAGTCCGCGTCGGCGGGCAGCGGCGGCGCGGTCCGCGCGGGGGTCAGCGGCCCGACGGCGGCCCGTGAGTCCTCGGCGTTCTTGCTGGTCCCGGCCACCTGCCCGACGACGGCGGCGATCCCCGACCCGGCCGCGACGCCGACCCCGGCCCGCAGAAACTTCCGGCGGTCTAAGCCCCGGTCGTGGATCACGTCCACCGGCAGCGCGACCCGGTGCAGCATCGTGAAGGCGATCAGCCCGGCGACGAGTGCGGCGACCGGCGCCAGCAGCGAGACCTGCCCGAGGTCGCTGCGCGCGTAGACCGCGGCGACGCCGGCCGCGCCCAGCAGGAAGACCAGGATCTGCCCGGCGCGCGGCGTCCGGCGGGAGAGCTGCCCGGCGAGCACCGCGAACAGCACCAGCACCACCCCGAGCCCGACCTTGAGGATCGGCTTGTCCCAGGTGCCCAGCGTCCGCTCGGCCCACTTCACGATCGCGGTCGGGCTGTGGTCGATGACGTAGTTCGCCACCGCGATGAACGGCGACGCCGTGTACCCGACGAAGCCCGCGACCAGGTGCCCGACGCCGAGGGCGGCGGCCAGCGCGAGGAGCCCGATCAGCGTCGCGACCGGGAGTGAAAGCCGTCTCGGCGCCTCGGGCGGTGCTTCCTGCAGAGTGCTCACGCCTCCATCTTCGGAGCCGTGCCGTGAAGCGGCTGCTCGATCCCGCTTACGGACCTGTTACGGCTTGAGGGCCTTCCGCAGCCGGTCCTCTTCGACGCGCCAGTACCCGTGCTCGGCCCCGTCGACCAGGATCACCGGGACGCGGTCGCCGTACTCGGCCCGCCACTCCGGGTCGGTGTCGACGTCCTCCGCGCGCCAGGGAACCCCCAGCTCACCGCAGATCCGGGCGACCTCCGCCTCCGCGACCTCGCAGAGGTGGCAGCCGTCGCGGCCCATGACCGTCACTTCGTGCGCCATGGCGTCAGTACTACCGCAACCGCACGCGGCGCAGCTTGCCGGTGGCCGAGTGCGGCAGCGACTCGGCGAACTCGACGGCGTGCGGCACCTTGTAACCCGCCAGGTGGGCCGCGCAGTGGTCGACGACCTGCTGCTCCGACAGCGACGCCCCGGCGGTCGGCACGACGAACGCCTTCACCGCTTCGCCGCTTCGCTCGTCCACCACCCCGACGACGGCGGCTTCGGCGACCTCGGGCAGCTGCCCGATGACCTCCTCGACCTCGTGCGGGAAGACGTTGAAGCCGTTGACGATGATCAGGTCGTTGGCCCGGTCGACCAGGTGCAGGTCGCCGTCGACGTCGAGGTAGCCGACGTCGCCGGTGCGGAACCAGCCGTCGGAGTCGGGCCCGTGACCGCCGTCGGGCCAGTAACCGGAGAACAGGTTCGCGCCGCGGATCGACACCAGCCCGGTCTCCCCCTCGGCCTCGAAGACGTCGTCGACGTCGTCCGGGTCGAGCGGCACGGCCTGGTCGGTGCCGTCGCTGTCGACCAGCCGCAGCTCGACGCCGGGCAGCGGCCGGCCGACCGAGCCGGGCTTCGGGTAGCCCGTGACCAGCGTCGAGGTCACCACCGGCGCGCATTCGGTCAGGCCGTAGCCCTCGAAGACGTCGAGGCCGGTGGCCTCGCGGATCGCGCCGAGCACCTTCGGGTGCAGCGGCGCGGCGCCCGAGGTCATCCGCCGGACGGTGGTCAGCTTCGCGCGCAGCTCCTCGGTGCCGAGCGCGGCGAACTCCGTGTACATCGTCGGGACGCCGGTGATCGTCGTGACGCCGTGCTCGGCGCAGTCGTCCAGCGTGCGCTGCGCCTCGAAGCGCTCCGAAAGGACGGCGGTCGCGCCGACCTCGACCGCGTGCAGCAGGCCGGGGCCGAGGCCGTAGACGTGGAAGAGCGGGATGGTGATCAGCACGCGGTCGTCGTGGTCCAGCGCGCCCTCGACGCCGCTGATCTGCGCCAGGTTCGCCAGCAGCGCGCGGTGCGACAGCATGACGCCGCGCGGCGGCCCGGTGGTGCCGGAGGTGTAGGAGACGACGGCGATGTCCTCGCCCGCGCGGCCCGCGTCGACGGATTCGACTGCTCCATCCGGGTCGGATTCCGGAGTGAGACCGGTCACGCCGGCCGGCAGCTCCTCTTCGGCGTCGCGCGTGATGACAACCTTGGCACCGCTGTGCTCGAGCAGCTTCTCGAGTTCGGGGCCCGGCGCCTGCGGCGACAGCGGCACGACGATCGCCCCGGCGCGCAGGGCGCCGAAGAACGCGACCACGAAGTCCACCGACGTCGGCAGCCGCAGCGCCACCCGGTCACCGGGCGCGACTCCCGCGTCCGCGAGCCGCCTGGCCTGCGCCTGGACGACGTCGGCCAGCTCGCCGAAGGTCAGGCCGCGCTCACCGCCGGTCTCGCGCACGGCCGGGTGGTCCGGCCACGTGGCCGCGGCCCGCGTGAGCAGCCCGCCGACCCCCGACTGCGTCCCCTCTGGAGCACTCACCCGTGGTCCACCTCTCCTCGACCGGCCAAACCGTTGCAAGTCTGTCATTCGGAGCGACGTCATGGGTGCTGACCGCGAGCGTCGCGTTCCTGCAACCCCCGAGCCAGTACCCAGCCACTACCCAGCCACTACCTACTTCGCGGTAACTACACGTATGCTGCACTGCGTCGCGGGGTGGTGTTGATCACCGCCGCGACCGGAGAGAGGGAGTCGCCGTGACGAACTTGCCTGCCCACGAGGCCGTGGGGCATGCGAGCCGGCAGGCCCCTGCTCGTCCGAGGTCCGGGGGTACCGTGGCCCGCTGGGTCAGAGCCGCCGCCGGAGGTGCCGCCCGATGACCGTCCCCACCGCCGTGAGCCGCGGGCCCGTCTTCATGTTCGCCGAGCGCGTGTTCGGGCGATCGAACACCGTGCCGCTGAGCAGGCAGGCGTCGGACGAAGAGCGCGCCGAAGCGGCCAAGGCCGAGGCCTGGGACCTGGTGCGCGCCGCGCAGGACGGCGACTCGTCCGCGTTCGGCCGGCTCTACGACCGCTACGTCGACGTCGTCTACCGGTACGTGCTCTTCCGCCTGGGCGACCGCGACCTGGCCGAGGACGTCACCAGTGAGACGTTCCTGCGCGCGCTGCGCCGGATCACGTCGGTGAGCTACCAGGGCCGTGACGTCGGCGCCTGGTTCGTCACCATCGCCCGCAACCTCGTGCTCGACCACGTGAAGTCGAGCCGGTTCCGCCTCGAGGTCGTCACCGACGAGGTGACCGAGCCCGGCTCGGCGCCGTTTTCCGTCGGCGCGAGCGTCCAGGCCGGTCCCGAGCAGGAGGCGATCAGCCGCGCGACCCGCACCGAGCTGCTGCGCTGCGTTGCCGAACTGGGCGACGACCAGCGCGAATGCATCATCCTGCGGTTCCTGCAGGGCCTGTCGGTGGCGGAGACGGCGCAGATCATGAACCGCAACGAAGGGGCGATCAAGGCGCTCCAGCACCGCGCCGTACGCCGTTTGGCACAACTTCTGCCCACCGGATTGCGCTGATCCCGCGAACTTTTCGGTCCGTCGACCGGATCCGGTAACCCTCGCGCCTTCTTAATCGTTACTCCTGCCAGACCGGTGTCAGGACCGGCCATGGCCAGATGGAGCTGCGCAGTGAGGTTTGCGCGTGAGCGAGCCGAGATCGATCGGTTCGCGCGTGCCCTGGAGCCGTCCCCGGTACGCCGGGACGGCGAGTTCGCCGACGAGCTGGCGCTCGTCGGCGCGTTGCGCGAGCTCGGTGCGGCCGGGGCCCCGGACCTGGAGACGCGGCAGCGGATCCGCGCGGAGATCGCGGGCCGCCTGGAGACGGCGGCGGCCACCCCTCGTCGGAGGTGGCGGCCGCGGACCGCCGACCTGGTGGCCGCCGCGCTCTTCCTGTTCCTCGTGCTTTCCGGCCTGACTCTCGTGCTTTCGCGCAGCGCGTTGCCGGGCGACCCGCTGTACGGCGTGAAGCGCGCCGGGGAGTCGACGGCGCTGGGCCTGACCTTCGGCGACGAGGCCAAGGCCCGCAAGCACCTGGAGTTCGCGACCAACCGCGTCACCGAGCTGGGTGAGCTGGCTTCGGAAGGCGCGAGCGACGCCGACTACCGGACGGCGTACGACGACTTCGCGGCCGACCTGAAGGCCGGTGTCACCCAGATGGCGACCGTGGCGACCAGCGACGGCGGCGGCGCGCAGGCGCTGTCCGACGTCCGGCTGTGGGCCCGCAACCAGGAGGCGCGGCTCGCGGCGCTGCCGGCCGGCGCGGCTCCCGTGCTCGGCGAAGTCCGCGAGCTACTCGGCAAGGTCCAGGAGCGCACGAGCGGGCTGGCGGCCCGGATGAACTGCTACCAGATCACCACCGGGACGTCGGACGACCTGGGCCTGATCCCGGCGACCGGCGCCTGCACGCAGCGGCCGGCGCCTTCGTCCGGCGGCGAGCCGACGTCGGCGGCGCCTCAATCGTCGACGCCGAGCACGGAGACGGCCCCGACGGGCACGCAGCTGCCGCCGTCGAACGCCGCGTCGACGCGGGGCCTGCCCGCGCCGACCGGCGGGGTCACGCCGCCGCCCGTGTACGGCCAGGTGCCGACGACCACGCCGCGGCCGCCGGTGACGTCGACCACGCAGCCGCCGCCGCTGGTTTCGATCCCGCCGCTGCTCCCGGGCCTGCCGCCGATCGTGATCGGCTGAGGTCCGGGCCACACCCGCGACGACTCGGTGGGCGGCTCGCTACGCTGTGCGCAGGAGACGTGGAGGCGGTGTGCGTGTCAGCTTGGCGTGGCAGGGACAAGAGTCAGGAGCTCGAACGGCTCGCCGCGCTCGCGGGCGAGGCGTCGGCCGAAGCCGCGCACGCGCTCTCCGAACCGCCTTCCCCGCCCGCACCGCCGGACCTCACCGCGGCCGCGTTCTTCGACGTCGACAACACGATGATGATGGGCGCGTCGATCTTCTACTTCGCCCGCGGCCTCGCCGCGCGGAAGTTCTTCACGTCGTCCGACCTCGCGGGTTTCGTCTGGGGCCAGATCAAGTTCCGGCTCGGCGGCCGTGAGAACAAGGAAGACATCAAGACCCACCGCGAGCGCGCACTGTCCTTTGTAGCCGGTCGCACGGTGGCCGAGCTGACGTCGATCAGCGAAGAGATCTACGACGAGCTGATGGCGGACAAGATCTGGTCGGGCACGCGCGCGCTGGCCCAGATGCACCTCGACGCGGGCCAGCGCGTCTGGCTGGTCACGGCGACCCCGATCGAGCTGGCGGCGATCATTTCCCGCCGCCTGGGCCTGACCGGCGCGCTGGGCACGGTCGCGGAGACCCGCGACGGCGTGTACACCGGCCGCCTGGTGGGCGACCTGCTGCACGGCCGGGCCAAGGCGCACGCGGTGCGCGCGCTGGCGTCCCGCGAGGGCCTGAACCTCAAGCGCTGCACGGCTTATTCGGACTCGGCGAACGACATCCCGATGCTGTCCGCCGTCGGCACGGCGGTGGCGGTCAACCCGGACGGCGGCCTGCGCGACGTCGCGCGGGCGCGTGGCTGGGAGATCCGCGACTTCCGGACCGGCCGGAAGGCCGCGAAGATCGGCGTGCCTTCGGTGCTCGGCGCGGGAGCGCTGGCGGGCGCGGTGGCGGCGGGAATGGCTTACCGCCGCCGCTGACCCAGGCCCGATGCGCCCCAATGTGGCATTGGGTGCGCTCAACGCACCGAACGCCACATTGGGTGCGTCCAACGCACCCAACGCCACATTGGGTGCGTCCAACGCACCCAACGCCACATTGGGGCGCTTGAGGGTCAGCCGCGGAAGACCGACTTGCGCTGCGAAAGCCGCCGGTAGAGCGTCTGCTGGATCGACTCGCGGACCTGGTCGTTCAGCTGGAACACCAGCATCGGGTCGTCCACCGCGTCCGGGCCGTAGGAGTCCGTCGGGATCGGCTCGCCGAACTCGATGCTCCACTTCGTCGGGAGCGGGAGCGCGCCCAGCAGGCCGAAGTGCGGGAACAGCGGCGTCACCGGGAAGTACGGCAGCCCGAACATCCGGGCCAGGATCTTGATGTCGCCCAGCTTCGGGTAGATCTCCTCGGCGCCGATGACCGACACCGGGATGATCGGCACGCCCGCGCGCAGCGCCGCCGACACGAAGCCGCCGCGGCCGAAGCGCTGCAGCTTGTAGCGGGACGAGAACGGCTTTCCGACGCCCTTGAAGCCCTCCGGCCACACGCCGACCAGCTCGCCGCCGCGCAGGAGGCGTTCCGCGTCCGCGTTGCAGGCCAGCGTCTGGCCCGACTTGCGGGCGAACGACCCGACCAGCGGCAGCTGGAACACCAGGTCGGCGCCCAGGCCGCGCAGGTGCCGGCCGCCGGTTTCGTCGTGGACCGCCACCGCCGTCATCAGCGAGTCGAGCGGCACCGTGCCCGAGTGGTTCGACACCAGCAGCGCGCCACCGGCCGCCGGCAGGTTCTCGACGCCGAACGTGTCGACGCGGAACCACTTCTTGTACAGCGCGCGCAGCGGCGGCAGGAAGACCGCGTCGGTCAGCTCGGCGTCGAAGCCGAACTCGTCGACGGTGTAGTCGCCGGTCAGGCGGTCGCGAATGAAACCGAGCGCCGAGCGCGCGACGTCCGACAGCGGCTCTTCCGGAGTCTCCTTGTCGGCGCCGGGAAAGGCGACGACCGGCGCGTCCTGCTCGCGGATGTCTTGTTCGACCGGCTTTTCACGGCCCGGTCCGTGCAGGGGGATGACCTGTGCCTCGGCACCGCTCACCGTCTCCGCCTCGCTTCCGAACTCGTCCAGGTCGTACGGTTTGGTCATCGGCTCTGCCCGGTCGCCGCGGCGACGAGCACCTTCCCGGCCAGGCCCGCCAGCTTCCCGCCGTCGAGCACCGGCCGGAGCCCACGTCCGGTGATGTAGTCGTCGAACGTCTCACGCGTGGTCCACCGCGGGGTGTACCCGAACTCGGTCTTCAGCTTGGTGATGTCGACGACCCGGCCGAAGTTCAGCAACCGGACCTGGTCGGCGGAGAAGTCCACGACGCGGGCGCCGCGCAGGACCTTGCCGACCGACGGCACCACGGTCCGCGGCATCGGCAGCTCGACCCGGCCCGCTCGCCGGATCGCCTGCGAGAGGGTGAGTACCCCTTCCGAGCCGACGTTGAACACGCCGGGTTTGTCGGTCAGGGTCGCGCGTTCCAGCACGGCCAGCGCGTCGGAAGAGTGCAGCAGCTGGATGCGGGCGTCGTAGCCGAAGACCGTCGGGACGACCGGCAGCGCGAAGTAGCGCGAAAGGACGGTGTCGGTCTCCGGCCCGATGATGTTGGCGAAGCGGAACAACGTCGTGGTGATGTCGGGGCGGCGCCGCACCAGGCCGCGCACGTAGCCCTCCATCTCGACGGCGTCCTTCGCGTACCCGCTCGACGACGTCGGGATCAGCTCGGAGTCCTCGGTGAACACCGCCTGCGAGCGGGCGCCGGCGCCGTAGACGGCCGCCGTCGACTTGACCACCAGCTTGCGGACCAGCGGCGAGCGCTGGCAGGCGGCGAGCAGCCGCATGGTGCCGATGACGTTGACTTCCTTGATCGCCGTGCGGCGCCCCGGCCCGGCCGGGTGCGCGGTGCAGGACGCGTGCACCACCGTGTCGACCTTCGCGGTGCTGATCACCTTGGCGATCAGCGGGTTCCGGATGTCGGCGCGGACGAACTCGGCGTGGCCCATGCGCTGCAGCACCGTCTTGTCCGGTGCCACCGTGTCGACACCGATGACCCGCTCGAAATCGGGGTTGTTGCCCAGCCGGGCGAGCAGTTTCCCGCCCAGTTCGCCGGCGACCCCGGTGACGAGCACGATGTTCGACGGCATGCGACTCCCTGCGGCGTAGGGCGTGGTGGGGGTGGACGATCACCCGAAGTGCGCGGGCCTGCACTCACTGGAAGCATCGCGCGGACACCCTTGAGATGTTACCGCTCTTCAGTGGTAGCTCCGGGGTGTCTTACGTGCTATTAACCGCTTCGCGCCGGAATGCGACGAAGACCTCACTCGAACGGGGGGAAGCGGCCCACCACATGGACGTGGCCCGTCCAGAGACTGGACGGGCCACGGTCACGCTCAGGCAAGCAGACTTACTTGCCGGCCTTACGACGCTGGACGCGCGTACGGCGCAGCAGCTTGCGGTGCTTCTTCTTCGACATGCGCTTGCGGCGCTTCTTGATCACAGAGCCCATGGGCGCTCCTTAGGTCGTCGTCGGTCACGCTGCCCGGCGCAGCGTCCAACGGGTGGAGCGCACAGGCACGAGCGGTTTTCCAGGTTACCCGTCACCCGGCGCGGGCCGGTCGGCGGGCACGTCGTAAGGCGACGTGCCGCCGGCCGCGGCGTGGCTCAACCCACGTCGTAGTAAGCGCCCTGGAGGTACTCGTGCACTGCTTTTTCCGGCACCCGGAAGGACTTCCCGACCCTGACGGCGGGCAGCTCACCTGAGTGCACGAGACGGTAGACGGTCATCTTGGAGACCCGCATCAGCGTGGCCACCTCGGCGACCGTCAGGAACTGGACCTGCCCGACTGCCGGCAGATCCTCCTTCTTGTTCGGCGACATGTTTACCGCGTCCTTCGACACGTGTCGCGCCACGAGGCTTCCCCACCTGTGGTATCGACACGCACGTGCTCTATCGAGAGTAGCGGGACTGGTGGGACTAATGCGACGCCTGTCACCGAGATGGGCCCCTACCAGCGCTAACGCACAGCCACCCGCGCGTGCAAGACCGCCGTAATCGCCCATTACGGCGAATTCGGGCCCGTGGTGCCCGGTTCGAGAGGCAGTCGCAGCGCCCGGACGGTGAACGAGATGGCGTGGTACCAGCCACAGACCAGCAGCAGGTCGAGGGCGCCGTCCTCGCCGGCCGCGGCCACCAGGTCCGCCCAGGTCCCGTCACCGAGGTCACTCGTGGCGTGCAGCTCGTCGACGGCCGTGAGCACCGCGCGGTCGGCCGCGTCCCAGCAGGCGTCCGCCGGGCTGCCGGTGGCCAGCGACCGGAGCTGCGGCTCGTCGAAGCCCGCCTTCGCCGCGAAGGTGGCGACGTGGACGCCCCACTCGTAGTCGGCGCCGCAGCGGGCGGTCGTCCGGTGGATGACCAGCTCACGCTGCCGGACGGTGAGTGCCGAGTCCCGCGAGAAGTAGTACCGGCCCCAGCCCGAGATCCCCTTCGCGAGTTCGGGCCGCCTCGCCCAGACACGAAACAGCTGGATGGGTGGGCCGAGCTGCCCGAGCGCGGCCGTGGTTTCGGCGTCGAACGGCGGCTCGAGGGGCGCGATCCGCGCCTGCTTCGATTTCAGAGGCATGGCGGGACGCTAGCATCGGCGCTTCGGAAAGGAAAGCACGATGACACCACTACCCGGCCGTCCCGTCCGCGGGTCGACGACCGGCCGTCCGGTCATGGCCCTGCTCGACCTGCTCGGCCGGCGCTGGGCGCTGCGGATCCTCTGGGAGCTGCGCGACGACGCGAAGCCGACGTTCCGTGAGCTGCAGCAGCGCTGCGACGGCGTCTCGTCGAGCGTCCTGACCACCCGGCTGCGTGAGCTGGGCGACGCGGACCTCGTCGACCACGCCGACGGCTACACGCTCACCGAGCAGGGCAGGTCGCTGTTCACGACGCTCGTCGAGCTGGACACCTGGGCGAACGGCTGGCGGCCGCGTCAGCCTTCGTGAGCCTTGCCCAGCGCCTCGGAGCGGTCCTTCGCCGCCTCGATCGCGTCGAGCAGCGCCGCCCGGACGCCGTGCTTCTCCAGCTCGCGGATGGCGTTGATGGTCGTCCCGGCCGGCGACGTCACGGCCTCGCGCAGCAGCACGGGGTGCTCTTCGGATTCGGCGAGCATCTTCGCCGCGCCGACGGCCGACTGGATGATCAGCTGCCCCGCCAGCGCCCGCGGGAGGCCGAGCAGGATCCCAGCGTCGATCATGGCCTCGACCAGGAAGAAGAAGTACGCCGGTCCCGAGCCGGAGAGGGCGGTGACGGCGTCCTGCTGGCCTTCGGGCACCTCGACGACCTTGCCGACGTGCGAGAGCAGGTCACGCACGACGTCGAGGTGGCCGGCGGAGGCCCAGCGACCGGCGGAGATGGCGCTCATGGCCTCGTTGACCAGCATCGGCGTGTTCGGCATGACCCGCACGACGGGCACGCCCTCGGCCAGCCGCCGCTCGTAGAGCGAGGTCGGCAGCCCCGCGCACAGCGACACGACCAGCGACGACGGCCCGAGCAGCGGCGCGAGCTCTTCGAGCACCGGGTCGATGTCCTGCGGCTTCACGGCGACGACGAGGACATCGGCCTGCTTGGCGGCCTCTTCGACCTCGACGCCGCGGATCCCGTAGCGCGCGGTGAGCTCCTCGACGCGCGCCGGGTACCGCTCGGTGAAGAGCAGGTCGCCCGGCTGGTGGCCGCCGTGCAGCAGCCCCGAGAGCAACGCCTCGCCGATCTTTCCCGCACCCAGCACCGCGATGACCGTCATGGCGTAGAGCGTGCCAAACGCGCCTCAGGCCCCCAGTGCCACCCCTGCCGCAGTGGTCGTGAGTGTTTAGGAGGGTTCTAACCCTCCTAAACACTCACGACAGCCAACCATGTCCTCAGCCGCCCGGTGCCGGGGCGAGCCCGAGCTGCCGGGCCTGGCACACCAGCCGCCCCTGCGCGTCCACCACCGTGGCGTCCGAGTCGAACCACGACTCATGCACCGACCGGGACTCCACCACCACGCGCAGCCAACCAGGGGCCGGGCGGGTGCGCAGCAGAGCGGTCAGCTGGACCGTCGGCGCCCAGCCGATGCGGCCCAGGTTCATCACCACCGGCGGGTTCACGTCGGACGCCAGCAGCGCGAAGTACGGGTCCACCAGGCCCTGGCGGGGCCGGACCCACAGCCGCATCCGGGGCGGCTCGCCGGTGCGCCCGGCCAGGTAGCCCGCGGTCGCCGGGTCGAGGCGGACCTCGCAGCCCTTCGCCAGGTTGAACGGCCCTTCCGTGCTCTCGGCCATGGCGATCGCGCCCGGCGGGGGCTCGGCCGGCATCGACGGCACGTCCGTCCACTCCGGGCGGCGCATCGGCAGCCGGCCCGTCGTCACCCGGGCCTCGACGCAGCTGCGGCCGCGCTGCTCCAGCCGGACCTCGACGACCGTCGCGCGGCGGCCGACCTTGCGGACGTCCGTGCGCAGCAGCACCGGCCCCAGCGCCGGCGCGTGCAGGAACTCCGCGCTGATGACCAGGGGCTCGGCGTGCGGCTCACCGCGTTCGTGCAGGGCGGCGATCGCCGCCTTGGCCAGCAGGGCCAGCAGGAAACCCCCGTGCGGGTGCGAGCCGATGGCCCATTCCGCACGCAGCACCGCGGTGAAGGTGCCGTCCCCCAGCGACCGCGCCGCACTCGCCGTGTCGAAGGACGCGGCGGTGCCGTCCGTTCCGCTCACGAACGCGCCGTACCAATGGAGGAATTCGGAGAGGTGACGATCAACCAGCGCGACGGGTTCACAGTCGGAACTTTACGTGTTCGTGGCCGGTAAATGGACCCGGGAGTAGTCGTGTCCTGTCCGAACGTGCGCAATTACTGGCCGAGGTGGAATCGCGCGAACAACAATGCCTCCGCCAGATCGCGGATCCGCTGGGCCGCGGTGACGGCGTGGCGCGTGTTGATCTCGAGCACGATCTGCCCGCCGAAACCGCTGCTCAGCAGCTTCTCGAGCAGTTCGGCGCACGGCTGGCCACCGCGGCCGGGCACCAGGTGTTCGTCCTTCGGGACGCCGGTGCCGTCGGCCAGGTGGACGTGCGAGAGGCCTTCGCCCATCCGCTCCGCCAGCGCCAGCGCGTCCATCCGGGCTGCCGCTGTGTGGGACAGGTCGAGCGTGTAGTGCCGGAAACCGACGTCCGTCGGGTCGATCGACGGCCGGAACGCCGACACCCGGGAATTCCGCGAACCGCCGGGCGGGCGGACCTTGAACATGTTCTCGACGGCGATTTCGATGCCGCTGGACTCCTCCAGCTCGTCGACGAGATCACCGAACGCGTCGCCGTAGCGTCGCTGCCAGCGGAACGGCGGGTGCACGACGACGGTCCGCGCGCCGAGCTCCTGGGCGGCTTCGACGGACATCCGCAGCCGCACGACCGGGTCCGGTGACCAGATCCGCTGGGTGATCAGCAGTGACGGCGAGTGGATGGACAGCACGGGCACGCCGGTCCGCCGCGACCACCGCCGCAGCGCGCTGACGTCCTGGCTGACGGCGTCGGCCCAGACCATCACCTCGACGCCGTCGTAGCCGAGCTCGGCGGCCAGCTCGAAGGCCGAGCCGGCTTTGAGCGGCCACACCGACGCCGTGCTGAGCCCGACCGGCACCGGCTTCTCGTCTGTCACGGGCGCCATCCTGCCCCGTCACCGAACGTGTGCGGTCAGCGGCCGACGAGCAGCAGTGCCGCCGGGGACACCGTGACCACCAGGCCGACCAGCACCGCGAGCACCGTCGTCTGCAGGTCCTCCGCGCGGCGGATCTTCCGCACGATCCAGACCAGCGCGACGACCACCAGCAGCGCCGCGACCAGCGCGGCCGCCGGGATGTTCACCCACAGCCAGTTGAAGCCGAGCCACACGGCCGCGCCGCCGACGACACCCAGCGCCAGCTGGCCGGCCAGCGCCAGCCACTGCTTGCCGGGCGAGGCCGCCGGCTCCGGCTCGGCGATCGGCTCGGGGGCGTCGTCGTACTCGTCGTCCTCGTAGCCTTCGCCCTGCTCGTAGCCGTAGTCGTCCTGCTCGAAGTCCGGGCCGTCGGCCGGGTAGCCGTCGGCGAACTCGCGCTCGTAGGGCTCGAGGTCGTCCGGGATCGGCGTGCGCGCGGCGCGGTCGCCGGGCGCGAACGGCATCGGCGGCGGGTACGCGCCCGTCGGCGGGCCCGCGTCGTAGGCCGGCGCCTGCTGGTAGCCGCTGCCCTCGGGCTCGAAGTCGTCGTCGGGGTAGCCGTCGTCCGGGGTCTCGGTGGGCACCACCGGCATCACGCCGATCTCGGTGTCCTCCATCTGCTCCTTCTGGCGGCGCTTGCGCCAGTTGGCGAGCCCGGCGGGCGACGACGGCTCCGGCACCTCGGCCTTGGGCAGCGGCGGCCGCTCGCCGGCGACCGCGTCGAACTGCTCGGTGTAGGCCTCCTGCTGAGGCTGCGGACGACGGCCAGGCGTGCGGCGCGGGCGGCCGGGCGCGGCCGGCGGGGGCGCGAACGTCCCGCTGACCATCGGGCCCGGCGGCCCGTCGACGTCGGCGTCCGGGGTGCCGTTGAGCCCGTCGAGGCGGGCCGACAGCGGACCCGCGGGCGGCGGGGGCGTCGGCAGCTGTTGCGACGGCTGCGGCGGTGGCGGCGGCTGCCGCCGGGGCGCGCGCGGCGGCACCGGCGGGACGGCCCCACGGGTCTCCTCGGCGGCCGGCGGGGTCGGCAGCTGCTGCGACGGCTGGGGCGGCGTCGGCAGCTGCTGGGAAGGTTGCGGTGGCGGCGGCTGGCGCCGGGGCGCGCGCGGCGGCACCGGCAGCTGCGCCGACTCCTGCGGGCGGTTGAACTGCCCGGACTCCTGAGGCGGCCGGGCGTACTGGCCCGATTCCTGCGGCCGCGGGTACTGGCCGGACTCGGCACCACCGGGGGCGGGCCGCGCCGGGGGCGGCGGCACCGGCCGCGGCAGCGGCTGGGAGTCCTGCGGGACCGCGCGGGGCGCGGGTGGCGGCGGAGGCGGCGGCTCGGCCCGGCGGCGGCCGGCGGGCCGGTTCGGCGGCGGCGGGGTGCCTTCACCCGCGACCCGGTCGATGATCGCCTGCGGGCCGGTGTCGCTCACGCCAGGGCGCCGGTGGGAGCCGGTCGCGCCCGGAGGGGCCTCGGGGGTGCCCGGCTCGTCGTCGTCCTCGGCCGCACGCCGGCGACGACGGCGTCCGCCGCCTTCGGCCTGGGCGCCGTGCTGGGCGAGCAGCTCAGCCACGGTCTTCTGCGGCTGGTCGCCTCCGGTCTGGTCCGTCATACCTGGTATTCCCCTGCGCGCTCCGGTTCCTCGGCACCTCGCGAAGAGGTACCCGACGGCATCCCGGCGGCGCAGCGCGCGCTGTACGCCGTCTTCTGCATGTCCGTCACCTCTTCACCGTGCCCGTCATCCGTGTGCGAAGTCCAGCCGCGTGCTTTCACCGGTCCTCCTGTGCGCCGAAGCGCGCCACGAGGGCCGCCCCAGTTTCATCCGCGCCGTTGGAATGGTCCAGCCGCCGCAGGATGACACCTTCTCGCAGAGCCCACGGGCAGATCTCGAGTTCCGGCAATCCGAGCGCCCGCATCGTGGCCTGCGCGACGAGCGCGCCGGCCACCAGCTGGTGCGCCCGGCTCGAGCTGACGCCCTCGAGCTGGGCGAGGTCGGCCGACGGCATCCGCGAGATGAAGGCCAGGAGCTGGCGCAACGCGGTGTCCGTGAGCGTACGTCGCACGCGCGGGCCGGCCGCCGAGGGGGCGGCGCCGGTCAGCCGGGCCAGCGAGCGGAAGGTCTTCGACGTGGCGACGACCCGATCGGGTTCACCCCATTTGGTGACCTTCCGGGCGAGCTCGGTGAGCTGGTCGTCGAGCCAGGCCGACGTCGCGACGAGCTCGGAGCGCGTCGGCGGGTCGTGCTTGAAGCGGGTGCGCGTGGTCCGGCCGGCGCCCAGCGGCAGCGACTCGGCCAGGACGGGCTCTTCGTCGCGGCCCATCGCGATCTCGAGCGAGCCGCCGCCGATGTCGAGCACGAGCAGCTGCCCGGCCGACCAGCCGTACCACCGGCGGACGGCGAGGAAGGTGAGCCGCGCTTCGTCGGTGCCGGAAAGGACCTGCAGGTCGACGCCGGTCCGGTCGGCCACACGGGCCAGCACTTTCGCCGAGTTCTTGGCTTCGCGGACGGCGGAGGTGGCGAAGGCCATGACCTCTTCGCACCCGAGCCGAGCGGCGGCGTCCTTGGCCGATTCGACGGCGGTGACGAGATCGTCGGCGCCGGCCTTGCTGAGCTCCCCACCGGGGGTCAGCTGCTCGGCCAGCCGCAGCACGGACTTCTCGGAATGCATCGGCGTCGGGTGGGCGCCACGGTGGGCGTCGACCACGAGCAGGTGGACGGTGTTGGAACCGACGTCGAGTACCCCTAGGCGCACGGGGGTCCAGCGTACCGGCCCAAGCGTCAGGTCTCGAACATGTAACCAACAACACTCGGTGCGATACCGCCCCGGCGCGCCTACGAGCACCGAAGCGAACAGCACAAAAGGGACACCAAGACCCCCGAAAAAGCAGCGGGTGGTCATCCCGTCGCCTGAGGCCACAAAATCACTTTGAGCCAGGCCCGCAACCACAGGACCAACGGCAACCCGAGTACGCAAGCTTGCGGGCCTGGCTCAAAGTGATAGGCCTCGTTCAGGCGACGGGATGACCACCAGCGACCCACACGCGAAGGCGAGCCAACAGCAGAGCCAAGGTCATCCCGGAGCCTGCCCGTCCGGCGAGGACGCTTTTCCAGCGACCGGACAAAGACCTCACGTCTCGAACTTGTACCCCAGCCCCCGAACGGTGACGAGATGCCGAGGAGACCCAGGATCAGGCTCGATCTTGGACCGCAGCCGCTTCACGTGAACGTCCAAAGTCTTGGTGTCGCCGACATAGTCAGCACCCCAGACCCGATCGATCAGCTGCCCACGAGTAAGCACCCGCCCGACGTTGCGCAGCAGGTACTCGAGCAGATCGAACTCCTTGAGCGGCAGCGACACCTCACCGCCGTCCACGGTCACGACGTGCCGCTCGACGTCCATCCGAACGGGCCCGGCCGAAAGCACCAGCGGCGCCAGCTCGCCATCCGTGCCCGGCTCACCACCACGCCGGAGCACGGCCCGCACCCGCGCGATCAGCTCCCGCGCCGAGTACGGCTTGGTGACGTAGTCGTCCGCGCCGAGCTCCAGCCCGACGACCTTGTCGATCTCGCTGTCACGCGCGGTCACCATGATGACGGGCACGGCCGAGCGCTGACGCAGCTGCTTGCACACGTCGGTGCCGCTCATCCCGGGCAGCATCAGGTCGAGCAGCACGATGTCGGCGCCGTTGCGGTCGAACTCCTCCAGCGCGGCCTGGCCGGTGCCGGCGACGGCCGCGGTGAACCCTTCCTTGCGCAGCAGGAAGGCGAGGGGGTCGGCGAACGACTCCTCGTCCTCGACGATGAGAACCCTGGTCACAGGTTTCCTCCATGATCTGGGCTGTCCTGCCCGGTAACCACGAGCTTGGGGGTGCGCTCGGGGGTCTTCTCCTGCCGCGGTGCCGGCGAGGTCTTGGCGGCCCGGGCGGGCTCGGTCGCCGGCTCCGGGCGCACGTGCGCGGGGATGCGCAGGGTGAACGTCGACCCGGTGCCGGGCCGGCTCCACAGCCCGACCGAGCCGCCGTGGTTGGCCGCGACGTGCTTGACGATCGCCAGGCCCAGCCCGGTGCCGCCGGTGGCGCGCGAGCGGGCCTTGTCGGCGCGGTAGAAGCGTTCGAAGACGCGCTGCTGCTCGTCCTCGGCGATGCCGATGCCGCGGTCGGTGACGGCGACCTCGACCATGCCGTCGGCGAGCCGGCGCGAGATGGACACCGGGCTGCCCGCCGGCGAGTACGCGACGGCGTTCTCCAGCAGGTTCGACAGCGCGGTGACCAGCAGCGTGCGGTCGCCCTCGATGAGCAGCCCGCTGGCCGCGTCGGTGGTGATGGTGATCTCGGCGGACTCGGCCGAGAGCGTGGTCCGGCCGAGCGCCTCGCGGACGACGGCGTCGACCTCGACGACGTTGAGGTCCGGCAGCCGCTCGGCGCCCTGCAGCCGCGAGAGCGCGATCAGCTCGGTGACGAGCTGGCCGAGCCGGGTGGACTCGCGCAGGATCTTGCCGCCGAAGCGGCGGACCTCCTCGACGTCCTCGGCGGCGTCGAGCACGGCCTCGGTGAGCAGCGCGATCGCGCCGACCGGGGTCTTGAGCTCGTGGCTGACGTTGGCGACGAAGTCGCGGCGGACGGCCTCCAGCCGGATGGCCTCGGAGTGGTCGATCGCCTCGACGACGGTGAAGCCGTCGCCGAGCGGCCGGACCTGGCCGAGCACCGCCTCCGGCTGGCGGCCGCGCGCTTCGAGCGGCGAAAGGTCGATCTCCAACGGCTCGTCGGTCTCGACGACCTGCTCGGCGGCCTTGCGGGCCCGCGGGTCGGGCTGGTTGACCTTCACCAGGCCCAGCTCGTACGCGCGCGGGTTGTGCAGGACGAGGTCGCCGAACTTGTTGAGCACGACGACGCCGTTGGCCGACGAGCGCACCAGCCGTTCGAGGAGCTCGGCGACGGTCGGGCCCGGCGGCCGGGCTTCCTCGCGCCGGGTCCGGCCCCGCGCGACGAAGTAGCCGACCACCGCACCGGCCACCAGTGCGCCGATGGCCAGTGCGAGTGAAACAGGCGTGGTCACAGGCCGATCGTAAGCTGAGAAGTGGCCCTTCGGCCTAGCGTTGTCCGCCTTGTCGTGAGCACCGCGACACCTGGGGAGGACATGTTCGCCGGTGCTTCAGCCGGCGTTCACCCGATCGATTCCGCGGCGAGACATTCCGGGTGATTTCACCCGTTCGCGTCGAGCGTCGCGAGATCGTCCTCGGTGAGCGACAGCGCCGCCGCGGCGACGTTCTGCTCGAGGTGCGCGAGGTCGCCGGTGCCCGGGATGGCGAGCACGTGCGGGCCCTGGTGGAGAGTCCACGCGAGGCGCACCTGCGCCGGGGTGGCGTCGTGCCGGCGGGCGACCTCGGCGACGCGGGCGTCCGCGCCCTGGCCGCTCGCGACGGCGAAGAACGGCACGAAGGCGATGCCGCGTTCGGCGCACATCCGGACGATTTCGTCGTCCTCCCGGCGCGCGGTGAGGCCGTACTGGTTCTGCACGCAGACGACCGGGGCGATCTCGAGCGCCTCGGTGAGGTGGTGCGGCGCGACGTTGGAGATGCCCAGCTCGCGGATGAGACCCTCTTCGCGCAGCTCGGCGAGGGCGCCGAAGCCGTCGGCGAGTGAGCCTTCCCCGCGGTCGAGGCCTTCGCCGATCCGGTAGTTGGCGACGTCGAGGTGGTCGAGGCCCAGCTCGCGCAGGTTCTCCTCGACCTGGGCCCGCAGCTGGTCCGGCCGGGCGGTGTAGAACGCGCCGGTGAAGTCGCGGCCCGGGCCGACCTTGGTGGTGATCGTCAGGTCGTCGTAGGGCGCCAGCGCGCTGTTGATCAGCTCGTTCGCCGACCGCGGGCCGGCGAAGTAGAAGACGGCGGTGTCGATGTGGTTGACGCCGAGCTCGACGGCGCGGCGGAGCACGGCGATCGACGTCTCGCGGTCGCGGACGCCGCCGTCCGAAGCGGACATCAGGCGCATCGCGCCGAAGCCGAGCCGGTTGACTTCGAAGGAGCCGAGCTTCCAGGTGCCCGCCGCGGCGGCGGGAAGGGTGGTGGTCATGGCTCCAGCCTTCCGACCTGGCCCGGGAGCCGCCGGGAATGGCACTTTGCTGCCAAACTGGAATACGTGGAGAGAGTCAGTGACGTCGTCGTGGTGCGCGGCGAGGCCGAGCTGTTCGAGCGCACGAAGCACCTGTTCGCGGTCGCGACGGAGATCTCGTGCGCGGCCCGTGACCTGCACACCTGGTCGGTGGCGCAGCCGACCACGCCCGAGCGGGAGCAGTCGCTGCAGGGGATGACCGTGCGCAAGATGTACCAGCCGGGTGTCCTGCTCGACCCGGCGATCGCCGAGCACCTGCGGTTCATGGCGGACCACGGCGCGCACGTCCGGATCACCGAGCGCGAGGTCAACGAGACGATCCTGCTGGACCGCCGGATCGCGATCGTGGCGGGCGACCACGTCGGCGGTGTCCGGAGCTACACGGTCGTCAGCAGCCCGGAGCTGGTCCAGGGCATCCAGTCGCTGTTCGAGGCGGCCTGGGCGGGCGGCACCGACCTCGAGTCCTACCAGGCGCGGTTCACGGAGCTGGGCGCGCGGGAGATCCTCGAGCAGCTCGCGTCGGGCTGCAAGGACGAGACGGCGGCCCGCGCCCTCGGCGTCGGCCTGCGCACCTACCGGCGGCGGGTGGCCGAGCTGATGGAGATCCTCGGCGCCTCGTCGCGGTTCCAGGCCGGCGCGAGGGCCCGCGAAGCCGGACTCCTGTGAAGCGGGCGCTGCTCGCGCTGGTCTTGACGACGTCGGCGTGCTCGTCGGCCGTCTCGGGCACGGCGACGCCGCTGACCGGCAACCTAGCGCTGGTCAACGGGCCCGGCACGGCGGCGGCGCTGGCGGGGGTCAGGACGGCGGCCGAGGCGGTGTTCAGCTACGACTCGGCGAACCCGGCGGCGTTCGACCAGGCGGTCGCGGCGAACGTCACGGGAGCGGCGAAAGGCCAGCTGACGACGTTGTTCGACCAGGTCAGGAAGAGCCCGCAGCCGGTGCGCCTGACCACCCGGGTGCTGCGGGACGCACCCCTGGAGCTGGCCGGCGGCCGGGTCCGGGAGCTGGCCGTGCTGGACCAGACCAGCGGGACCACGAAAGGCCTGGCCACGGTCGCGCTCACGGCGCTTCAGGAGGGCGGGCACTGGCGGCTGTCGGACATCGCCGTCAACCCGGCGCAGCCGCCGCCGGCGCCGCACCCGGACGACGGCACCCCGGCCGGGCTGCGCGACTCCGCGCTGGCGGGCGCGCGCCAGGTGGCCAACGCGCTCTTCACGACGGACAGCGCCGATCCCGAGGGTTCCTACACCCGGGCCGAAGCGATCGCGGCGGACCCGCTGCTGAGCGACTACCGCGCGAAGAAGGCCACCTACGTCGAGGCGATCCGCAAGAGCGGCACGAAGGTCGCCCTCGGCCCGGACCCGATGGCCGGGGCGACGGCGTTGACGGGCGGCACCGCGAGCGTGTTGTTCTTCACGACGCTGAAGGTGACCGACGCGGCGGGCCAGGCCACCAGCCGGCCCTACACGGTCGAGCTGGACCTCGTCCGGGCAGGGACCGGCTGGAAGGTGACCGCGGTGCGCACGGTCACCGCGGAGTGAGTCAGCGGCCCTGGTTGGCGACCGCGGCGGCGGCTTCCTTGGCGGCGGCGGGGTCGAGGTACTCGCCGCCCGGCTTCAGCGGCTTGAGGTCGTCGCCGAGGTCGTAGCGCAGCGGGATGCCGGTGGGGATGTTGAGGCCGGCGATGTCGGCGTCGGAGATGCCGTCGAGGTGCTTGACGAGCGCGCGCAGCGAGTTGCCGTGCGCGGCGACGAGCACGGTCTTGCCGGCACGCAGGTCGGGCACGATCGCGGACTCCCAGTAGGGCAGAAGCCGCGCGACGACGTCCTTGAGGCACTCGGTCAGCGGCGCCTGGTCACCGAGGTTCGCGTACCGGGCGTCGCCGGCCTGGCTCCACTTGTCGCCGGGGTCGATCGCGGGCGGCGGGGTGTCGTAGGAGCGGCGCCAGAGCATGAACTGCTCCTCGCCGAACTCGGCCAGGGTCTGCTTCTTGTCCTTGCCCTGCAGCGCGCCGTAGTGGCGCTCGTTGAGCCGCCAGTCGCGCTTGACGGGGATCCAGTGCCGGTCGGCGGCGTCCAGCGCGATGTTCGCGGTGGCGATCGCGCGCCGCAGCAGCGAGGTGTGCAGCACATCGGGCAGCAGCCCGGCGTCGGCCAGCAGCCGGCCACCCTGGCGGGCTTCGGCCTCGCCCTGTTCCGACAGCGGCACGTCCACCCAGCCGGTGAACAGGTTTTCCGCGTTCCACGTGCTCTGCCCGTGGCGGAGCAGCACCAACGTCCCGAGTTCAGCCATGCGCTCCAGCCTGCCAGACCGGACCACTCGATCGACCGGTGACCTCGTGTCCTACGCAGAGTGTGTTACTGCGAAGTAACACCTCACCCTCAGACAAGTCCGAACGCCAACAACGCGCAAAATCCGGGCAACGGACTGCACACTGTTATCGCTGACCGGTAAATTCACTCGAACGGACTAGTGAGTAGTCTTGTGATTACAGGTCGAGATCTGACAGGTTGACTACGTCCCGAGCGGCCGGATTCCACGCACTCCCCGGCCGGTTTCGGGCTTTGACCGCGGCTCGTCTCCCCCCTGCCGAGCCGCGGCCCGCCGGCCCCGTTGGCATCCCCCTCGTCACCGGGTCCTGATCGGCGGGAACTTCAGCGGGGCGGCTCGAGATCGCGACTCCCCCCTCCCTCGAGCCGTCCCGCCTGCCCCGCTAAGCGCTGGCTCCGGCCCAAGCCCGCCCCACACCGGCCCAAGCCCGCCCCTGCCCGGCTCCGGCCCAGACCCAAGCCCGCCCCGCTCCGGCTCCGCTCCCACTCCAGCCCAAGCCCGCCGCTGCCCGGCTCCGGCTCAAGCCCAGGCCTGCCCCGCTCCGGCTCAGGCCCGGCCCGGTCCCCACTCCGGCCCCAGCCCGGCTCCGCGCGACCCCAGCTTCAGCCCGGCCCTAGACCTCCCCCGCCCCGGCTCCGGCTCCGGCCCCAGCTCCGGCTCCGGCTCCGCACCACCCAACCCCAGCCCCGCCCTAGACCTCCCCCGCCCCGGCTCCGGCTCCGGCCCCAGCCCCGGCTCCGGCTCCGGCTCCGCACCACCCCAACCCCAGCCCCGCCCTAGCCCTCCCCCGCCCCTCGTCCCAGCCGCAGTCAGCACCGGAGACCCGGGGTCAAGGGTTCGCGAAGCGAATCGCGAAGCGACGCCGAAGGCGCCCTTGAGGCCGGGTCTCCGGTGTTGAACAATCGAGGACGAGGAGCGGGAAACTCAGACCTGGCCCGAGGCCGGCTCAGGCTTAGCAAGACGACGCCGCCGGTTAAGCCACCAAGCCACAAACCCCAACGGCCCAACGATGAGCAGGAACGGCGCAACAGCCCCCAGCACAGTCAGCAAACCCCCACCAAAGGTCAAGAACGCATCCCAACCCCCAGCCAGCCCACCCAGAAACCCACTGTGGTCCTCAGAAGGCGGCGGAGGAGCAGCAACACTCCGAATACTCATGGCAACGGTCGCCATGGCAACACTCCCGGCCAAAGAGTTCCGCTGCTGCTCAAGCGACTCCAAAGCGGACTCACGCGTAGTCAGCTCGGCCTCGATGGAAGTGATGTCCGAAACAGAAGTAGCCTGCGAAAGCAGAGCCCGAATCCGCTCGACAGACTTCCGCTGAGTAGTCAACCGAGCCTCGACATCGACAACCTGCTCAGTAACGTCCTGAGTGCTCAGTTCCCGCTTGACCAGCGAAGAACCAAGATGCGAAAGCTGATCCAAAACCGGATCGAGCTTGTCCGAAGGCACGGCGAGCGAAAGCGTCGCGGAGTCATCGGACGTGCTCTCCTGCCCCGTATAACCCCCGGCCCCCAACGCAACCCCGCGAGCCTGGGCAACGACATCGACCACCTTGGTAGCGGTCAGCTCCAGCCGGGCACTGCGCGAAAGCTTCCGATCGGTGGCACCGGCCTGCGGCGCCGTCACCTTCGACTCGGGCTTCCCCTGCTGCGGCGCCGCAGGCACGCGCCCCGATCCCGCGCTGTCCGCAGAAGTGGAAGTCGCGTTCTCCCCCGCCGAACACCCGGCCAGCGCGAAAACCGCCACCGCGCCGGCCAGCACCGCTCTCCATCGAGTCCGCATCCTGAATCTCCGTCCAGTTCAAAAGTTCGACTGGCAGTGAGACGGATGTCCGGTTCAGGGCCGTTGCACGGCCCGGGTCACGACTCGGTCAAGCCCGGTTCGTGCGGCTTCTCGGGCGCCACGAGGTGCTTGAACGCCTGCAGGTTGGCCAGCGACTCGCCGCGGGAGACGCGCCAGTCCCACTCGCGCTTGATCGACGTCGCGAAGCCGATCTCCAGCAGCGTGTTGAAGTCGCCGTCGGCGGCCTCCAGGACCTGGCCGAGGACCTTGTCGAGCTCGTCGGCGGTGATGGTGTCCTTGCCGAACCGGCCGACCAGGTAGATGTCGCCGAGACTGTCCACTGTGTAGTGCACGCCGTAGAGATTCGCGTTGCGCTGCAACAGGAACCGGTAAACGTCCTCATGGGACTCGTCGGGGCGGCGGCAGACGAAGGCCTCCACGGAGAACGCGTGGTCGCCATCGACGAGCCAGGCGTTCGTCTGCAGCTTCTTCGTGCCCGGCAGCGTGACGAAGTACTTGCCCGGACCACGTTTGTCGTACTTCAGCTCCGCTGAGTCCAAAGTAGACTGAAGCAGTTCGTCCAGGCTCACACCGCCACCTCCGCTCGCACCTCCAGCGCACTCCGGAACGCGCTGGTGGCCTGAGCATAGATCTCCAGCAGCGCGTCCGTCGTGCGACGCCAGGAGAACCGCCGTGCGTGCACGATCGCGTTCGTGCCGAGCTCGGCGCGCCGGTCGGGGCGCAGCGCGACCGCGGCCAGCGCGTCCGCCCACTCCTCGGCGCCGTGCCCCGGCACCAGCAGCCCGGACACGCCGTGCGGCACCGCCACCGGCAGCCCGCCGACCTCGGCGGCGACCACCGGAGTGCCGCAGGCCTGCGCTTCGAGCGCCACGAGCCCGAACGACTCGTTGTAGCTGGGCACCGCGACGACGTCGGCGGCGCGGAAAACGCGGGCGAGCGCTTCGCCCGGCTGCGGCGGCAGGAACCGGACCTGCTGCTCGATGCCGAGCGAAACGGCCAGTTCGCGCAGGGCCTGCGGCTGCTCGAGCCCGGTGCCGGACGGCCCGCCGACGACCAGCACGACCAGCCGCGAGGCGAGCTCGGGCCGGCGGCGCAGCAGGGCCTCGGCCGCGTACAGCAGCACGTCGGGTGCCTTCAGCGGCTGGATGCGGCCGGCGAAGGCGAGCACGACGTCGTCGTCGGCCAGGCCCAGCTCGGCCCGCGCGAGACCCTGCGGGCCCGGAGTGAAGCGTTCGAGGTCGACGCCGGGCGGCACGGCGTGCACGGCGTGCGGCTCGGCGTCGTAGAGGTCGACGAGCTGGCGGGCTTCGACGGCGGTGTTGGCGACGAGCCGGTCGGCCTCGGCCACCACCTGCTCCTCGCCGATGACGCGGGTGCGCGGCTCCGGCTTGTCGCCTTCGGCGAGCGCGGCGTTCTTCACCTTGGCGAGGGTGTGCGCGGTGTGCACCAGCGGCACCGACCAGCGGTCGCGGGCGAGCCAGCCGACCTGACCGGAGAGCCAGTAGTGCGAATGGATGAGGTCGTAGTGGCCCGGCTCGTGGAAGGCCTCGGTGCGCAGCACCCCGGAGGTGAACGCGCACAGCTGGGCGGGCAGCTCGTCGCGGCTGAGCGGCTCGAACGGGCCCGCCTGCACATGCCGGACGGTCACCCCCGGCGCGAGTTCCGCCACCGGCGGCTGGTCGGACGCCGTCGCGCGGGTGAACACCTCGACCTCGACACCGCGGCGGGCCATCTCGATCGCCGTCTGGCTGATGTACACGTTCATCCCGCCGGCGTCGCCGGTCCCTGGCTGCTCTAAAGGCGAGGTGTGCACGGACAGCACCGCGACCCGGCGCGGCGCAGCACGGAACCCCCGGATGGAGCTGGTCACCTGGTCGTCTCCCGCGTTACGTCAGCATTCCTCGGCGAACTGCCGCAGCACCGCGTCGAACTCGTCCGCGGACTCGGCGAAGGGCGCGTGGCCCCCTTCAGCAAACCAACGCCCGACCGCCCCCGGAATCTTCCCGATGGCGTGTTCGGCCGCCGAGGGCTCGATCACGGGGTCGGCCGTGCCGTGCACGACGAGGACCGGCTTGTCGATCGCGGCCAGCACGTCTTCGCTGCCGACGTCCCGGCGGAACAGCGCCGCGCGGACCGCCGGCGGCACGCTCAACGACGCTCCGAGCAGGGCCTGGGCCTGCGTTCCGGGCACCGGACGGGTGACCATCTCGCGGCTGAACGCGGTGAGCGCCGGGACCGCGGTGCCCGGATCGTCCGAAAGCATCGCACGCATGTGCTCGCGCATCAGCGGGCCGACGCGCCCGCCCGGGCGGTCACGGCCGATTTCGGTGATGGCGCCGACGAGCACGGCGCCGCGCAGGCGTGCGGTGCCGTGCACCCGGACGTGGTCGGCGAGCACCAGGCCGCCGTAGGACCAGGCGACGACGATCGCGTCCGGCCCGGCGAAGTCCAGCACCGCGGCGAGGTCCCCGGCCCAGGCGACCGGGTCGTCGTAGCCCGACACCGGGACGTCGGACGCGCCGTGGCCGCGCAGGTCCATCGCGACCAGGCGGAACCGCTCGGTCAGCGCGGGGTCGGCGAGCTGCGCCGCCCAGCACGCGGACGACTGCGCCCAGCCGTGCACGAACACGATCGGCCGGCTGTGCTCGGCGCCTTCGACCCGCAGGCCGAGCCGGACCCCGCCGTGCCCGACGACTTCGGTGCGCACGGGTTACTTCGCACCCAGCCCTTTCCAGGCGGACCAGCTGTAGTTCCAGTCCTTGACGTCGGAGGCCATCGGCGCGCCGAGCTTGGAGCCGGTGATCTCGACCGGGTCGCCGACCAGCGCGGAGTCGAAGTAGTCCTTGGCGTCGGCCTCGAGCAGGTTGACGCAACCGTGGGAGTTGTTGGTCTTCCCGATGTTGGCCGCGTTGTCCTGGTTCTCGTGGATGAACTCGCCGTGGTTGGAGAAGCGGCAGGCCCACTTCTTGTTGACGTTGGTGTAGCCGTAGCGGGCGTTGTCGAAGATCGCCGACGGCTCCTTGCTCATGACGATGTACGTGCCGTTCGGGGTGTTGCGGTCGACCTCGGCGTCCAGCCCGTTCGCGCACGGGTAGCTCTTGACCTGCGAGCCGCCGCGGTACACGTGCATCTGGTGCTCGGGCGTGCTGATCTTGACGACCTGGTTGCGGCCGATCTTGAACTTCGTGGTGACGTCGGCCTTGCCGTACGCGCCGCCGCCGAGCTCGACGCCGTAGAGCTTCGCCTCGACGCTCACGGTGATGTTCTGCGGCCAGTACTCCTTCGGCCGGTAGTCGACCTGGCTGTCGGACAGCCAGCCCCACGCGCCTTCGACGTCCTTGTCCGTCTTCACCGACAGCGCCTTCTCGACGGCCGCGCGGTCCTTGACCGGCGACTGGAACTTGACGCTGATCGGCATGGCCACGCCGACCTGGGCGTTGTCGGCCGGGTTGAGCGTGGCGCGGACCTGCTTGGCCGGGCTGATCGTGGTGAAGCTGCCGGTGAGCTCGACCGGCTTGCCGTCGGCGCCGGTGGCCTTGGCCGCGTAGGTGTAGGTCTTGCCGTAGCCGAGCGGCTCGGAGCTGGTCCAGGTGAGGCCGTCCGGCGCGGTGTCGCCCTTGACGGCCTTGCCGCCGTCGGCGGTCACCTTGCACTCGGTGAGCTTGCCCTCGGCGACCTTGACGGTGACGGGCTTGAGGACCGGCGCGTCCTTGGCGTTGACGGCGGGCTCGGCCGTGATCTTCGCCACGGGCTGCGCGCTCTCGCCGTCGGCGCCCGCGGCGCCGGTGGGCAGCGCGGTGCCGTCGTTCGTGCTCGAACACGCCGCGGCGACCAGGGCGGCCCCCGCCGCGAGTGCGGCCTTGAAGACCGTGCGCCGTTCGATCACCGAAACCTCCCGTGTCTTGCGGGGGCCGAGCCCCCGCACCCCGCACCGTGGGGCTTCGCCCCCCCGGACCCCCCAAAGCAATGTGACCCCCACCGACCAGCGGGTCCACGCCCTTAGCGCTGGTGGCCCGTCCGACGTTACCGCCTGAAAGGTAAAGACCAACCGATCAGGTGGCGAGCGCCTTTGTCGACAAAGACGTCCTACACACGTCCAGGTTGCCCGGTTCGGCTCAAATGTGGCAGTTGATCAAGAGCGGCTCGGGGTGCAGCCGGACGCCGAAACGCTGGAAAACGCCGTCGCGGACCTCGCGGGCCAGCGACAACAGGTCCTCGGTCGTCGCGTCGCCGCGGTTGGTCAGGGCGAGCGTGTGCTTCGTCGACAGCGAGACGCGGTTCCCCGGCCCGGGGTACCCCTTGGCGAAGCCGGCGCGCTCGATCAGCCAGGCCGCGGACAGCTTCACGCCGCCGTCGGCCGGGTACTGCGGCGCGTCGGCCCCGACGCTCTCGGCGATCCGCGCCAGCACCCCTTCGGCCTCGGCGGAGGGGACGATCGGGTTGGTGAAGAACGAGCCCGCGCTCCACGTGTCGTGGTCGTCCGGGTCGAGCACCATGCCCTTGCCGCGACGCAGCTTCAGCACGGCTTCGCGCGCGTCGGCGGCCGGGACGCGGGCGCCGATCTCGACGCCGAGCGTGCGCGCCAGCTCGGCGTAACGGATGGGTGCGGACAGGCCGTCTTCGCGGACCGTGAAGCGGACCGAGAGCACCACCCCGGTGTCGGTGCCCTTCAGGACGCTGGTGCGGTAGGCGAAGCCGAGTTCGTCGGCCTTCAGCGTGCGCACTTCGCGCGTCCGGCGGTCGTAGAGGTCGAGGCTGACCAGGGACTCCGCCACTTCGCAGCCGTACGCGCCGACGTTCTGGATCGGCGTCGCGCCGACGCTGCCGGGGATGCCGGAGAGGCATTCGAGCCCGCCCAGGCCCGCTTCGACCAGGCCGGCGACGAAACCGTCCCAGTTCTGGCCGGCTTCCACCTCGACGACGTCGCCCTCGCGGCGCCAGCCGGTGTTCGCCACCTCGACGAGCGTGCCGTCGAACCCCGCGTCGCCGACCACCAGGTTGGAGCCGCCGCCGAGCAGCAGCACCGGCTCGCCCGCCGTGTCCGCCTCGCGGACCGCCGCGACGATGTCTTCGCTGGTCACGGCGCTGACGAACCGGCGGGCGGGGCCGCCGAGGCGCAGCGTGGTGTACGCGGCGAGCTTCGGGAGTGCGGGAGTTCGGGCGGAGTTCACGCGTCTGACGGTACTGTCCGGCTCATGGGTTCCCGGATCGAGCACCGTGCTGAGTTCTTCGCCGACGTCGCCGCGACGTACGCGGCGGTAGCCGGTGAGGACGCGTTGCGCGCGCGGCTGGAGCAGCTCGGCGGGCACGGCGCGGCGCTGCTGTCGTACGAGGAGTCCGGCACGGACCTGCGGTACGAGCTGCGGCAGGGGATCAGCGCGGACAAGCTGCCGCAGGCGGTGCGGACGCTGCACAAGGGCGACCTGCTGGTGACCCGCACGCAGACCTGGCGGGTGAGCAAGGACGGCACCGGCCGGCAGGGCGACGCGACCGTCGAGGTCGGCGGCGTCCCGGGCGAGATCACCGCGCGCACGGCGCTGCTGGCCAACGGCGACAAGACGGTGCTGCGGATCAGCGGCGAGGTGACCGTCCGGATCCCGCTGTTCGGCGGGAAGCTGGAGGCCGTGATCGCCGAGCAGGTCACGAAGCTGCTGGAGCGCGAAGCCGAATTCACCGCGAAGTGGCTGGCCGGGGCCGCCTGAGCCCGGTCGGCGCGCCGACCCGCGGCACGACCAACCCGAACCGCCTCCGCCGGGTCGACCGGTGGATCGCCGCTTCCCCGCGCACGTCCCGGCTGCTGCGCACGGCCGCCGCACCGCTGGTCGTCGACCTCGGCTACGGCGCGTCCCCGGTGACCACGGTCGAGCTGGCCCGCTGGGTCCGCCGCGTCCGGCCGGACGTCCGGGTGCTGGGCCTGGAGCTGGACCCCGTGCGCGTGGCGGCTGCGTTGCCCGCCGCGTCGCCGCCTTCGCTCGACTTCCGCCGGGGTGGTTTCGAGCTGGCCGGCACGCGGCCGGTGCTGGTCCGGGCGTTCAACGTGCTGCGGCAGTACGCGGAGGACGAGGTCCCGGGCGCGTGGACGTTGATGCTGGACTCGATGGCCCCGGGCGGCCTGCTGGTCGAGGGCACGTGCGACGAGATCGGCCGGCTGTCGACGTGGGTCCTGGTCTCTTCGTCCGGGCCGGTTTCGCTGACGCTCTCGATGCGGCTGGCCGGGCTGGACCGCCCGTCGACGATCGCGGAGCGGCTGCCGAAGGCGTTGATCCACCGGAACGTCCCGGGCGAGCGGGTGCACGCGCTGCTGTCGGCGTTGGACGTCTGCTGGGCGACGGCGGCCCCGCACCAGGCGTTCGGGGTGCGGTCGCGCTGGCTGGAGACGGTCCGGCTGCTGGCCGCGCGGGGCTGGCCGGTGCTGGGCCCCCCGTCGCGAGTGCGGCTCGGCGAGCTGACGGTCCCCTGGACTTCGGTCGCTCCGGCCTAATTCGCCCCAATGTGGCCTTCGGTGCGTCTGACGCACCGAAGGCCGCCTTGGGTGCGTCAGACGCAACCAAGGCCACATTGGGGCGCTTGTTCATCGGTGCACCCCCGCTGCGTCACCTCGAAGTGACCTGGGGTGATCACCATTGAGCCGTGGAACTGCTGGCGCACGTCACCGACCTGCTGCGCGACGCCGTGGGCTCGCCGTGGCTGTGGGTGCTCGTCTTCGCCGTGTCCGGGTTGGACGCGCTGCTGCCGTTCATGCCGAGTGAGACGACCGTCGTCACCGTCGCCGTGCTGCTCGGGCCCGATCCCGCGCAGCTCGCGCTGCTCGCCGCCGTCGCGGCCGGTGGGGCCTGGGCCGGTGACTGCCTCGGGTACGCCGTCGGGCGGTCGGCCGGGCCGCGGGCGGTCGCGTGGCTGCAGCGGGGCGCGGACGGGCCGCGGCGCTACGAATGGGCGCGCGACCAGGTGCGGCACCACGGCGGCCTGCTGATCATCGCCGCGCGGTACCTGCCCGGCGGCCGCGTGGCCAGCGCGCTCGCGAACGGCAGCCTCGGTTATCCCCTGCGCCGGTTCGTGCCCCTCGACCTCGCCGGCGCGGCGATCTGGGCGGTGTACAGCGTCCTGATCGGCCTGGCCGGCGGCGCCGCGTTCGCCGACGAGCCGGTGAAGGGCCTGCTGCTGTCCTTCAGCCTCGGCCTGGGCCTGGTCTTCGCGATCGAGGCCGGCCGGCGGCTACGGTCGATCCATGCTCGAAGCGATCGACATCCACGCGGACGCGCTGAAGCGGGCGGCGCTGAGCGCCGGTCCGACGAGACCGGTCCCGAACTGTCCGAAGTGGACTGTCCATGACCTGGTGTCGCACATCGCGCTCGTCCACGACACCATCACCAGCCTGGCGATGGGCCGGCCGCCACGCCCCGAGCCGCCGCCGGAGTGGGAAGACGTCCTCGGGTGGTGGGACGGCCGGCGCCTGGCCCTGCGCGAAGCACTGACGCGCAATCCGGACACACCGTGGACCCGCCGGATGGCCCACGAGACGGCAATCCACCGCCTCGACGCCGAATCCGCCCTGCCCCACCCGCCGGAGACCCGCTTCTCCCCCGAGTTCGCCAACGACGGCATCGACGAGTTCCTGACCTTCGTCGTCCCGCGTCGCGGCTTCGCCATCGGCGTGCGGATCACGACGCCGGAGCGGACGTGGACGGTCGGCACCCCGGGGACCGAGGTGACCGGCGACGCCGACGACGTCTACCGGGCGGTGTGGGGCCGCCCGCACCGGGCGGCGATCAGCGGGGACCGGCTCCCGGCCGTCTGACCAGCGCGGGGGACAATGCCGTGGTGACCGCTCCCGAACGCCGCTACGTCATCACCTTCGGCTGCCCCGACCGCACCGGCATCATCGCCCGGATCTCCGGGTTCCTCGCCGAACACGGCGGCTGGATCGTCGAAGCGGCCTACCACACCGACCCGGACACGGGCTGGTTCTTCACCCGCCAGGTCGTCCGGGCCGACTCGCTGCCGTTCGACGCCGCCGAGCTGCGCGCGCGGTTCGGCGAGGTGGCCGCGGACCTGTCGGCGGAGTCGAGCTGGCAGGTCAGCGACACCGGGGAGCGGCGCCGCGCGGTCGTGCTGGTGTCGAAGGCCGGGCACTGCCTGTACGACTTGCTCGGCCGCGTCGCGTCGGGCGAGCTCGACGTCGACATCGCGGCGGTGATCGGCAACCACGAGTCGCTCGCGGACATCACCCGCGCGCACGGCATCCCGTTCCACCACGTCCCGTTCCCGACCGGTGGCAAGGAAGCCGCGTTCGAGGAGGTCCGGAAGCTGGTCGACGAGCACGACCCGCACGCGGTGGTGCTGGCCCGGTTCATGCAGATCCTGCCCGCGGACCTGTGCCGCGACTGGGCGGGCCGCGCGATCAACATCCACCACAGCTTCCTGCCGTCGTTCATCGGCGCGAAGCCGTACCACCAGGCGCACACGCGCGGGGTGAAGCTGGTCGGCGCGACCTGCCACTACGTGACGGCGGACCTCGACGCGGGCCCGATCATCGACCAGGACGTCATCCGCGTCGACCACGGCGACTCGGTCGAGGACATGGTCCGCAAGGGCCGCGACATCGAGAAAGTCACCCTCGCCCGCGGTCTCCGGTGGCACCTGGAGAACCGCGTGCTGGTGCACGGCAACCGGACAGTGGTGTTCTGACGCCGGTCGTGAGTGTTTAGGGCGGTTAGAACCACCCTAAACACTCACGAGCTCACGCCCCGATGGTCGCGGCGTCGATGACGAAGCGGTAGCGCACGTCGGAGTTCTCGACGCGCTCGTAGGCCTCGTTCACCTTGTCCGCCGAGATCGTCTCGATCTCCGCGCCGATACCGTGCTCGGCGCAGAAGTCCAGCATCTCCTGCGTCTCGGCGATGCCGCCGATCATCGAGCCGGCCAGCACCTTGTTGCCGCCCAGCAGCGAGAAAGCGTTGTACGACAGCGGTTCGCCCGGCGCGCCGACGTTCACCATCGCGCCGCCGACCTTCAGCAGGCCGAGGTAGCTGTCGATCGGCAGCTTGGCCGACACGGTGTTGAGGATGACGTCGAACTTCCCGCGCAGGACGTCGAACGTCGCTTCGTCGCTGGTCGCGTAGTAGTCCGTGGCGCCGAGCTTGAGGCCGTCTTCCTGCTTCTTGAGGCTCTGGCTCAGCACGGTCACCTCGGCGCCCATCGCCGCGGCGATCTTGACACCCATGTGCCCGAGCCCGCCGAGCCCGATCACGGCGACCTTCTTGCCGGGGCCGGCGCCCCAGTGGTGCAGCGGCGAGTAGGTGGTGATGCCCGCGCACAGCAGCGGCGCGGCGATGTCGAGGCTGATGCCTTCCGGGATGCGGCAGACGAAGGCGTCCTTCACGACGATCTGGTTGCTGTAGCCGCCGTAGGTGTTCTCGCCGTCGAAGCCGACGCCGTTGTACGTCTGGACGTTGCCCTTGACGCAGAACTGCTCGGTGCCGGCCAGGCAGTATTCGCACTCGCCGCAGGAGTCGACCATGCAGCCGACGCCGACGCGGTCGCCGACCTGGTACTTCGTGACGTCCGACCCGACCGCGGCGACGACGCCGGCGATCTCGTGGCCCGGGACCATCGGGAAGATCGCCTGGCCCCAGTCCTCCTTGGCCTGGTGGATGTCGCTGTGGCAGATGCCGGCGTAGGCGATGTCGATCAGCACGTCGTCCGCGCGCAGGTCACGGCGCTCGATCGTGGTCGGCGCCAGCGGCGCGCCCGGCGCCGGAGCGGCGATGGCGTGCGTGGTGGTGCTCATGGAACCCTCCAAGTTCAAGTACCGTTGGCCCTCGTAAGAGGTCTCTTACATGTCTACGTAAGAGGGGTCTTACATATTTCGAACGGGAGATGTGATCCAGGTCATGGGCGGGAAGTACCACCACGGCGACCTCCGCGGCGAGCTCGTCCGCGTCTCGCTCGACCTGATCGCTGAGCAGGGCCTCGAGGGCTTCTCGGTAGCCCAGGTCGCCAGGCGGGCGAAGGTCAGCCCGGGCGCGCCGTACCGCCACTTCCCGACGCGGGAGAGCTTGCTGGCGGAGGTGGCCTGCAACATCGCGTGCCAGCTCGCCGAGCGCGTCGCCGCGGCGGCGAGCGAGCACGAGGATCCGGCGGACGCCCTGGCCGCGGCCGCGGGCGCGTACACGCGGTACCTGATCGAGCGCCGGGCGGGCATGAACGTCATCTACGCCGACGGCCTGCACGGCCCGGAACACGTGGAGCTGCTGGAGCAGACCCGCCGCCTGACCGACGAGTTCCTGATGCGCTGCCTGCTGGTCGCCCCGAGCCCGGCGATCGCGTTGGAGCTGATGGAGCAGCTGTTCACCCAGGCCCACGGCTACGGGACGTTCCAGCTCGACGGCGTGTTCGTGAAGCACGGGTACTCGGTGGACCAGGTGGTGGCGAAGTCGGCGGAGGCCGCGCGGATCGCGATCGCGGGCCGGACTGTCGGTGGTCCGCGCTAGCTTGGGGTCATGGGGACCGGCGAAACAAACATCGACACACACGAAGCGCTGCGCGAGCTGTTCGGCGAGCCGAAGCCGACCACGCGGCGGAAGATCATCGGCCACATCGACGAGCACGCCCGCACGCTGATCGCGCACTCACCGCTGGTGCTGCTGGCCACAGCGGCCCCGGACGGCAGCTGCGACGTCTCACCCCGCGGCGACCCGGCGGGCTCGGTGCTGGTGCTCGACGAGCGGACGCTGGTGCTCGCGGACCGCCCGGGCAACAAGCTGATCGACAGCTTCCGCAACATCATCGACAACCCGCACGCCGGGCTGCTGTTCCTGGTGCCGGGCATGAACGAGACGCTCCGGGTCAACGGCCGCGCGAAGCTGGTGTCGGACGCCCCGTTCTTCGACGAGCTGGTGGTGCGGGGGAAGCGGCCGAGGCTCGCGGTGGTGATCGAGGTGGAAGAGCTGTACATGCACTGCGCGAAGGCGTTCCTGCGGTCGTCGCTGTGGGACCCGTCGACGTGGCCGGACCGCTCGACGCTGCCCACGCTGGGGACCATCCTGCGCGACCAGCTGTCCCTGCCGACTTCGGCCGAGGAGCTGGACGCGGGTTTCAACGAGCGGGCGTTGAACGGGCAATACTGATCCCGGCCACCACATCGAGCAACCCCGGGAACTTCGCGTCGAACTCCTCCCGGCGCAGCCGCACGAAGGTTCCGTTCCCCGCGTCCCGCTGCCACACCAAGCCCGCCTCGCGCAGCACCCGCCAGTGGTGCGTGCGGGTCGACTTGGCGATCGGCAGCGGGAAAGACGAGCACGCGCGCTCCCCACCGTCGCCGGCCACCAGTTCCAGCACCACCGCTCGGCGGTGGGGGTCGGCCAGGGCGGACAAGACCGCGCCGAGGTCGACGTCGGCCATCGGCGGGGCGGGAAGTTCACCGGGCATGCTGGACATGGTACGGCAGCTGTCGTACCTTCGACGAGGTACGACAACCTTCGAACCTCCGGAGTCCGCATGCTGTGCGTGTTCGACGTCAACGAGACCCTGCTCGACCTCACCGCGATGGACCCCCTGGTCGGCGGCCCCGAACTACGCCGCGAGTGGTTCGGGCTGGCGATCCACACCGTCCTGACCGTCACGGCGACCGGCGGCTACCGCGACTTCGCGGGCATCGCCGGCGAAGCCGCCGTCGAGGTCGCCGCGCGGCACGGGCAAACCATCGACCTCGCGAAGGTCGGCGAAGGACTCCGAAACCTCCCCGCCCACCCGGACGTCGAAGAAGGCCTCGCCAAGCTGCGCGAAAAGAACCACACGGTCGTCGCCCTGACGAACTCGCCGCTCGCCACCGCCGAAGCCCAGCTCCAGAACTCGGGGCTGGCCAAGCTCTTCGACCGGATCTTCTCGGCCGAGCAGGCCGGCCGGCTCAAGCCCGCGCCCGAGCCGTACCGGCAGGTCCTCGACGCCTACCCCGGCCAACGCGCCGTGATGATCGCCGCGCACGACTGGGACATCGCGGGCGCACAGGCGGCGGGCCTCGAGACGGCGTTGCTCACCCGTCCCGGTGTGCGCCCGCTGCCCGGCTCGCCCGCGCCCACCTACACCGCGTCGACGCTGCCGGAGCTGGCCGGACTGCTTTAGATCCGGACCAGCATCTTGCCGGTGTTGGCCCCCGACAGCAGGCCGAGGAACGCCTCCGGCGCGTTGCGGATGCCGTCGACGAACGTCTCCGAGTACTTGATCTCGCCCGACTTCACCAGCGGCGCGATCTCGCTCACGAACTGCTGCTGCAGGCCCCAGTGGTCGAGCACCAGCAGGCCGCGGATGGTGATCCGCTTGGCGATGATCTGCGCGAGGTTGCGCGGCGCCGGCGTCGGCTCGGTCGCGTTGTACTGCGAGATCATGCCGCAGACCGCGATCCGGCCGTGCAGGTTGATCGCGTCGATGGCCGCTTCCAGGTGCTCGCCGCCGACGTTGTCGAAGTAGACGTCGATGCCCTCCGGCGCCGCCTCGTGCAGCTGCGCGGCGACCGGGCCGTCCTTGTAGTTGAACGCCGCGTCGAAGCCGAGGTCCTCGACCAGGTGCCGCACCTTCTCCGCCGAACCCGCCGAGCCGATGACGCGCTTGGCGCCCTTCAGCTTCGCGAGCTGCCCGACCAGCGAGCCGACCGCGCCGGCCGCGCCCGAGACGAACACCGTGTCGCCCGGCTTGAACTCCGCCGACTCCAGCAGACCCGCGTACGCGGTCAGGCCCGGCATCCCGAGCACACCGAGGTACGTCGAGAGCGGCGCGGCGGAAGCGTCCACCTTGACGAACCGCTTCGCGTCGAGGACGGCGTGCGTGCGCCAGCCCGCCTGGTGCAGCACGTGGTCGCCCGGCTCGACACCGTCCACATGGGACTCGACGACCTCGCCGACCGCGCCGCCGGACATGACCTCGCCGACCTCGAACGGCGGCGCGTAGGACTTCACGTCGCGCATGCGGCCACGCATTGCCGGGTCGACGCTCATCACCAGGTTGCGCACCAGGATCTGCCCCTCGCCCGGGGCCGGGATCTCGGTGTCGACGATGGCGAAGTTCTCCTGCGCCGGGACGCCGTGCGGGCGGGATGCCAGCCGGATTTCGGTTGCCTGTGCGTTCACCGTCGAACTCCTTGAGGTCGTTCAAGCGGGGCGAGCGCCCCGCATTCCACCGGGGACAACGAGCTAACCGGGGCGAGCATTCCGATTGTGACTGGTCACACGATCTCGGCGAGCTTGCCGAGCACGCCGTCGTAGATCTTCTTCAGCCCACCGGGCGCGAAGGTCTTCTCGAAGAAGCCGCCGATGCCGCCCGCGCCGTCCCACGACGTCTCGATGCGGACCAAGCTCTTCTCCCCGGCTTCGGCGACGGTCCAGGTGGTGACCATGCTGGAGTTCGCGTCGGTCTCGACCAGCGTGCCGGGCTTCGGCTCGCTGACCGTCGCCTTGACGTCGCGCACGCGCTTGGACGTCGCCTGCAGCTTCCAGCCGGCCTTCGTCCCGGCGCCGACGCCGCCCTCGGTCACCTCGTAGTCGCGGTAGTGCTCGGTGAGCAGCTTCGGGCGCGTTTCGGCGTAGTCGGCGACGAGCGCGCGGACCTTGTCGGCCGGGGCGTCGATGGTGCGCTCCGCGGTGGCCGTGACCTTTCCCATTTCACTCCTTTGCCCGGGGTACGCGATCAGCGTCGACCCTAGACCGCAAGCGCGCACCCCAGGGCAGCGGCGTTCACCACGAGAAACCCGTTCGCCAGGCCGAACCGGGCACGACGCCGGCCAGGAAGCGACCGCACCGGCCTCCCCTCAGTAGGCCACGGCGACGGAATGCCGCACGGTTTCGGGCATGCCGAGCACGCGGAGGACGAACTGCGCGGCGTCCGCCCGCGCGATCCGGAAGCCACCGCGGACGCTCTGCTCGTACGCCATCCGGTAGTGCCCGGTCGGCGGCTTGTCGGTCAGCAGGGGCAACTGCACGGACGTCCAGTCGAGGCCACTCACCCTGAGTTCGTGCTCCATCAAGGCCACGTCCTCGTAGTGCTTCCGCAACCGCAGGTTCGCCAGCGGTGAGAGCACTGTCCGCGTGAAGAACCCCACTCCCGGATCCCGCTTCGGCGGGTTCGGGCGGCTCGGCGTGGGGATCGTCGAGATGCCGGCCACGCTCACCACGACCAGGCGCCGCACCCCGGCCGCCACCATCGCCTCGATGATGGCCCGGGTGCCGCGCGACGCGACGCCGTACTCGCCGTTGTGCCGGGGCCCCAGCGCGGAAACCACGGCATCGCGACCGTCCACCGCGGACTTGAGCGCCACCGGATCGGGCGCGGTCAGGTCCGCGCGGACGATGCGGACCGGCGCCGTGACGGCATCCGGGTTCCGCACCACGGCCGTGACCTCGTGCCCGGCGCCGAGAGCCTGGTCGAGCACGTGTCCGCCGGTCCGCCCGGACGCGGCGACGAGCGTGAGCTTCATTGTCGCGCCCCGAACTCGGCGGCGTGGTCGGCCGCCCACGCGGCGAAGGTGCGCGCCGGTCGCCCCAGGATCTTCTCGAGGTCCGGCGTGGGTGGGAACTGCGGTCGCGCGAGATGAGCGGCGTACCGGGCCATCATCGCGGTGACGAACGGTTCGGAGAGACCGCCGGCCAGCATGCCCTCCGCCGCCCTCGGGGCCGGGATCTCGTGGAACCGCAGGGGCCGGCCCAGCGCGGCGCCGATCTGCTGGACCATTTCCCGGTGGGACAACGACTCCGGGCCGGTGAGATCGATGCGCCGCCCGACCAGGTCATCTTCGACGAGCGCCTTGGCCAGCACCTCTACCAGGTCGCGTTCGTGCAGTGGCGACTCCTCGAACCCCGCGTGCACGTAACGGACGTCATCGCCCGCACGGATCTGCCCGCCCCACGCGGTGAGCGCGTTGAGCGCGAACGAGCTGGGCCGCAGGCTGACCCACTCCAGGCCGCTCGTCGCGGCCGCCTCGTCGACCTCCTTGTTGCGGTCGCCGCGGAACCGCGACGGCTGCGCTTCGGGCCGGTCGTCCACATTGGCCGCGGCGAGCGCGACCACCCGGCCGACACCGAGCTCCCGCGCCAGCGCGACGACGTCGTACGCCGCATCGCCGACGGCACGCGAGTGGAGGAACAGCGCATCGGCGCCGCGTAACGCCTTCTCGAGCGACTCCGGCCGTTGCGGGTCGCCTTCGACCACTTCGACCTCCGCCGGAAAGCCCGCCTCCCCGGGCGAGCGCGTGATGACGCGGACTTCCCGGCCCTCGAGTTCGGCGACGAGGAGACGGCCGACCAAGCCGGTCGCCCCGGTGAGCACGATCATGAGAAAACCCCTTCCCCCGGGTTACGCTTGTGCCTGAAGTTCAGATGATACGAGGAGCATATCATATGAGTTCCGTAGGAGATGGCGAGCGAGGTGACGCTCGTCGTCGGCGGCGGTCGACCCTGGCCGTCAAGGAGTCGCTGCGGGACCTGCGGAACCAGCTTTCGCTGCTGAACCACCAGGTCAGCGGCAACCTGGCGCTCAAGGACGTCGACCTCGACTGCCTCGAGCTGATCGCCCGCCTCGGCCCGCTGAGCCCGAGCAGCCTCGCCCGCAGCGCGGGGCTGCACCCCGCGACGATGACCGGGATCCTCGACCGGCTCCAGAAGGGCGGCTGGATCGTCCGGGAGCGCGACCCGGACGCGGCCGACCGGCGCGCGATCGCCGTGCGCGCGGTCCGCGGCCGCAACGCCGAGCTGTTCCGGCTCTACGCGGGGATGAACGCCGCGCTGGACGAAATCTGCGACGAGTACAGCGAAGCCGAGCTGGAGCTGATCACCGACTTCCTCCGCCGCGCGAAGGCGGCCGGCGCCGTCGCGACGGGTGATCTGGCTAACGGCTGACCTGGGAGTTTTGTGCTGTACTCCCATTCATGTGGCAGACGGGCGACGCGTACGAGGCCTACATCGGACGGTGGAGCCGGCGCGTCGCGGCGACGTTCGTCCGGCAGCTGGACGTCCCGGCGAGCCGTCGCTGGCTCGACGTCGGCTGCGGCACCGGCGCGCTGACGTCGGCGGTGCTGGCCGCGGCCGATCCCGTCGAGGTCGTCGGTGTGGACCCGTCCGAAGGCTTCCTGGCGACGGCCCGCGCCGCGGTGACCGACCCGCGTGCGTCGTTCGAAGTCGCCGACGCCCGGGAGCTGCCCTTCGACGACGACAGCTTCGACGTCGTGGTGTCGGGCCTGGTGCTGAACTTCGTGCCCGACACGACGAAGGCCGCGGCGGAGATCGCCCGGGTGACGCGCGGTGTCGCGGCGGCGTACGTCTGGGACCTGTCCGACGGCATGGAGCTGATTCGCCACTTCTGGGAGGCGGCGGCCGAGCTGGACCCGGCGCGGGTCGCGGAGCTGGACGAAGGCCGCAAGTTCACGCTGTGCCGCCCGGAGCCGCTCGGTCGCTTGTGGACGGAGGCGGGCTTCGGCGCGGTGTCGGTGGGCGAGGTCAAGATCCCGACCGTGTTCGCGAACTTCGACGACTACTGGCGGCCGTTCCTGGGCGCGCAGGGCCCGGCCCCGGCGTACCTCGCGACGTTGCCGGGGGCGCGCCGGGACCAGGTCCGCGAGCTGCTGCGCAGCAGGCTGCCGACCGGCCCGGACGGCTCGATCCCGCTCTCGGCCCGAGCCTGGGTGGTCCAAGGCCGGTCGTGAGTGTTCAGGGCGGTTAGAACCGCCCTGAACACTCACGACCACTGCGGCAGGAGGTTAGAGACCGGCCTGCGAGAGCCAGTCCTTCGCGACGTCGGCGGCCTTCTCGCCGTCGGAGTCGACGCGCTTGTTCAGGTCCCGCATCACGTCCGTGGTCAGCTTCGCGCTCACCGCGTTCACCGCGTTCGCGAAGTCGGCGCCGCGCTCGTCGACGACCTTCTTCGTGACCGCCGGCACCACGTTCTCCGTCGGGACGATGTTCAGGTCGTCCTTCAGCACGGTGTAGTTCGAGTCACCGGTCAGCGGGCTGACCGAGTCGACCGGGATCACCGTGACCGCGCCCGACTTCAGCTGCTCGACCCGCGGGCCCGCTTCCTGGATCGTCTGGAACGTCGCGTTCGTCAGCTTGTACACGTCCTTGAAGCCCTGGAAGCACGGCAGCCGCTTCTCGCACTCCGGCGGGCCCGCCATGACGACCTTGTCGAGCTTCTTCAGGTCGCTGATCGACGCGATGCCCTTTTCCTTGGCCAGGTCGGACTTGATGATGTAGGTGTTCTTGTCCTCCGCCGCCGCGAAGTTCAGCAGCGAGATCCCGCTCGGCTCGAACAGCTTGGCCAGCTGCTCGTGCTCCTCCTGCGCGGTCTTGCCGGCTTCCTTGCCGAAGCCCGTGGTGATCGCCGCGCCCTGGTACTCCGGGATGAACTGCAGCTCACCGGACTTCAGCGACGGGTAGATCAGCTCCCGCGACCCCAGGTTCAGCTTGCGCGTGACCGGGTAGCCCTTGGCTTCCAGCGCCTGCGCGTAGATCTCGGCCAGGATCTGGCTGTCGGTGAAGTTGAAGGACGCGACGACGATCGGCGCCCCACCCTTGCCCGCCGCGGCGGGCTTGTCGTCCCCGCCGCCACAGGCGGCCAAGCCGAGCGTTGCCGCGAGGGCCACCGCCACCACGGACGCGTTCCGGAACCAGCGCACGAATCCCACTCCCTCGTCACTCCAACAGACGAAAGGACCCTAGCCCCGGCCACCGACAACCTTCCACATGGTGAGAGAAAGGGTCCAGAATTCCCATTCTGCGGAATCCGGCCGCCCGAACGGGGTAGGGTCGCCCGGTGCACGTGACCCCGCTGGCCGCCGATAGCGGGCCGCCGATCTTCCAGTGGAAGTGGGTGGACCGGAACGCGGACGACATCGTCCAGCGCCTCGGTGAACACATCTCGCTGACGGCCGTCGCGCTGGGCATCGGCCTGGTCGTGTCGATCGCGCTGGCCCTGCTCTCCCTGCGCTTCCGCTGGTCCTACGGGTTCGTCCTGAGCGCCGCCGGCGCGCTGTACGTCATCCCGAGCCTCGGCGCCTTCGCCGTGCTGGTGCCGTTCTTCGGGTTGTCGTTCGTGACGGCGGTGATCCCGCTGGCGACGTACACGCTGCTGATCCTGGTCCGCAACATCGTCACCGGCGTCGACCAGGTGCCGAACGAAGTCCGCGAAGCCGCCATCGGCATGGGCTACACGCGCGGCCGGCTGCTGTGGCAGATCGAGCTGCCGCTCGCGCTGCCGGTGGTGATCGCCGGGCTGCGCGTCGCCGCGGTGACGACCATCGGCCTGGTCACCGTGACGTCGATGCTCGGCCTCGGCGGCCTCGGCTACTTCATCCGCCACGGCATCCAGACGGCGACCCCGAACCCGACGGAGATCATCGTCGGCGTGGGGCTGTCGGTGGTGCTGGCGGTGGTCGTGGACCTGCTGCTCTGGCTCAGCGAGCGCCTGCTGGCGCCCTGGACCCGGAAGGTGCGGGCGCGATGAGCTTCTTCGACCAGCTGAACGCGTGGCTCGCGGACCCGAACCGCTGGAGCTGGACCGACAAGGCCGGCGTTCCGTACCGGACCCTCGAACACCTCCGGTTCTCCCTGCTCGCGCTGGCGATCGCGGCGGTGCTGACGATCCCGGCCGCGCTCTGGCTCGCCCACTACCGCAAGGGCGCGTTCCTGGCGAGCAGCGCGGTGAACATCGGCCGCGCGATCCCGAGCTTCGGCCTGATCATCCTGTTCTGGTTCCTGGCCAGCCGCTGGGAGTGGGACACGACGTTCTGGCCGCTGCTGCTGGCCCTCGTCGCGCTGGCGATGCCGCCGTTGTTCACCAACACGTACGCGGGCGTGGTGTCCCTGGAGCAGGAGACGGTCGACGCGGCCCGCGGCACGGGCTACCGCGAGTGGCAGATCATGCTGCGGTTGGAGCTGCCGCTGGCGTCGCCGGTGATCCTGGCCGGCGCGCGGGTGTCGTTCCTGCAGCTGATCGCGACGGTCGCGATCGGCGCGATCGTCAACGACGGCGGTGGCCTCGGCCGCTACATCGTCGACGGCTTCGCGCTCGGCGCGCAGGGCTACGGCCAGATCTTCGCGGGCGGTCTGGCCGCGGTGATCCTGGCGTTGGTGTGCGACGGCGCCTTCGCGCTCGTCACCCGTTTGGCCACACCCCGAGGTCTGGCCCTGCAGAACGCCCCCCGCGGGTCGTAGGAATCTCACCCTGCGCAGTCACATCTTACGATCCGTTGTGTGGAGCGCAACAAGCCGAACGCACGCAAGCGACTGCTCGCGAACAAGCTGAGAAGGCTGCGTGAAGACGCGGGACTCACCCAGGTCGAAGCGGGCGCGCCCCTGCGGTTCAACAAGAACAAGATGAGCCGCATCGAGATGGGGCACCTGCCTGACTACAACGGCTTCCTGGGGCTGCTCGACCGCTACGGCGTGATCGTCTCGGACTACGACGACTGGGTCCGCCAGTACGATCGGGCCTGGGAGAAGGGCTGGTGGCACGCCTACGGCCTCAACGACAAGGGCTACATCTCCCTCGAGGCCGACGCCGACGAAGTCCGCACGTACCAGCTCGGTTACGTGCCCGGGCTGCTGCAGACCGAAGCCGGGATGCGCGCCACCTTCGCCGGCGCGCGTGACCCGATGTCCGGTCGCCGCTTGGAGAACGAGATCGCGGTCCGCCTGCGCCGCCAGACCCGGCTCACCGACGAGGAGCCGCTCAAGCTCCACGCCATCATCGACGAGTCCGTGCTCCGCCGCCCCGATCTGCTCCCGGACGAGCAGTGCGCACAGCTCGAGCACATCGTCGAACGTGCGGAGCTGCCGAACGTCACGGTCCAGGTCGTGCCGACCAACCACGGCAGCCACTCCGGGCGGAACGGCAGCTTCACGATCCTCAGCTACACGCGCCTCCAGGAACCGGACATCGCCTACATCGAGCACGGCTTCGGCTCGCTTCAGTTCGAGAAAGCCAAGGAGGTCAACGCTGCTAGGCTGGCTTTCCGTCACCTCGCCGATCTCGCGTACGACGAGCCGGACTCGACCCGGCTGATCCGGCAGGTGATCGACGAAATCTGACTGGAGGCGAACGGCCGTGCCCGACCTGCGCTGGCGCAAGAGCAGTTACAGCTCTGGCGATGGACAGCAGGGCGACTGCGTCGAGGTCGCCTTCACCTCTGGCACGATCCTGGTTCGCGACTCCAAGGCCCCGACTTCCGGCACGCTCAGCGTGTCCGCCGAAACCTGGCGCCACATCAGCGAAGTCGCGCGTTGAGCCGGGCGGCCTGCCGGGTCAGGTAGTCGGACTCGGCGAGGTTGGCGGCTTGGCCCGCGGCCTCGACGTAGAGCCGCTCCGCCGTCGTCAGGTCGCCGTCGCGCTCGTGGAAGTAGGCCGCCACCGCGGTGTGGCGGGGCAGCGAGCCGTCCAGCTGCGCCAGGGCCGCCAGCCCGGCGCGCGGCCCGTCGGCCTCCCCGACGGCGACCGCGCGGTTCAGCCGCACGACCGGGCTGCCGGTCAGCGCCACCAGCTCTTCGTACCACTCGACGATCTGCACCCAGTCGGTCTCCTCGGCGGTGGGCGCGTCGGCGTGCAGCGCCGCGATGGCCGCCTGGGCCTGGAACTCCCCCAGCCGATCGCGGGCGAGCGCCGCCTGGAGAATCTCGACGCCCTCCTCGATCGCCTTCGTGTCCCACCGCTGCCGGTCCTGCTCGGCGAGCGGCACCAGGCTGCCGTCGGCCGCGGTCCGCGACGCCCGCCGCGCGTGGTGCAGCAGCATCAGCGCGAGCAGCCCGGCGATCTCGGGGTGGTCGCTCGCCGCCGCGAGCTGCCGGGTGAGCCGGATGGCCTCGGCCGCGAGGTCGACGTCACCCGAGTAGCCCTCGTTGAACACGAGGTAGAGCACGCGCAGCACGGTCGTGACGTCGCCGAGCTGCTCGAACCGCACCCCGGCGATCGTGCGCTTGGCGCGGCTGATGCGTTGCGCCATGGTCGCTTCCGGCACCAGGTAGGCGTGCGCGATCTGCCGGGTGGTCAGCCCGCCGACGGCCCGCAGGGTGAGCGCGACCGCGGCCGACGGCTTGAGCGACGGGTGCGCGCACAGGAAGTACAGCTGGAGCGTGTCGTCCACGCCGGAGACCGGTGCCGGCTCTTCGTCGACGACTTCCTCGCGCCGGCGGCGGGCCGTCTCGGCCCTGGTCGTGTCGAGGAACCGCCGCCAGGACACGGTGACCAGCCAGCCCTTGGGGTCGCGCGGCGGGTCGGCCGGCCAGGTGCGGACGGCCTCGACCAGCGCGTCCTGCACGGCGTCCTCGGCCGCCGCGAAATCGGCGCCACGGCGGACGAGGATGCCGAGCACGCTCGGGGTGAGGCTGCGCAGCAGAGCCTCGTCCAGGCGGGCAGTCACTCGGTGATGGTGGGCATCGGACCCCAGAAGGGGCGCAGCTCCAGCCATTCCTGCACCGGCTTCCCCCCGAACCCGGGCGCGGCGGACAGCTCCGCGGCCAGCTCGAGGGCGCGCTCGTAGCTGTCGACGTCGATCACCGTCCAGCCGGCGATGAGGTCCTTGGTCTCGGCGAAGGGACCGTCGGTGACCGGCGGGCGGCCCTCGCCGTCGCTGCGGACGTACGTGCCGGTCTGGGCGAGCGCCTGGTGTTCGACGAACTCGCCGGTCTCCCGCAGCCGCGTCGCGAAGTCCTGCATGTACTGGACGTGCGCGGAGATCTCTTCGGGCGTCCACTTCTCCATCGGGACGTCGTTGACCGCCGCCGGACCGCCTCGGTAGTGCTTGAGCAGCAAGTACTTGGCCATTTCGATGCCCCTCTCAGCCGAGCTTCTCGGCCAGCGCGACGATGATCCCCTCGGGACCGCGGACGTAACACATCAGGAAGCTGTCGTCGATCCTCGTCAGCTCGCCGACGAGCTCGGCGCCGTGGTTCCGGAGCCGGGCCAGAACGTCCTCGACGTCGGGCACGGAGAACAGGATCCGCCGGATGCCGTGGGTGTTCGCGGGTGCGTCCGGCTGGTGGCCGACGGCCTTCGGGGTGCGGAAGGACATCAGCTCGAGCCGGCTCTCGCCGTCCGGCGTCCGCAGCATCGCGACGTCGAGGTCGATCTCGTCGAACCCGGAGATGCGGGCGGCCCACTGGCCGTCGACGATCATCCGGCCCTCTTCTTCCAGGCCGAGTTCGAGGAAGAAAGCCACCGTCGCGTCGAGGTCCTCGACCACGATGCCGACGTTTTCCATGCGCATGCTCGTCACGCGCCCAGGCTAGCGGCGGCGGCCTGCTGTTCGATCAGCTCCGCGACGTTGCCGGGCAACGTGGTCTCGAAGTCGGTCAGCTTGACCCAGGTCGGCTTCAGCACGATCCGGACCATGCCGTCGTAGAGGGCACGCACGTTGGCCTCCCACTCGACCCGCTGCTCCGGCGTCATCTGGTAGGTGCCGTTCATCTGGAGGTACTCGTGCGGGATGCCGTCGACGACGTCGAGCTCGGCCTCGCCGCGCAGCGTCAGGATCTTCGGCGGGTGCACCTCGGTGTCGATCGTCAGCGCGACCGCCGGGCTGCGGCGCAGCATCTCCAGCTTCCGCGCGTTCTTCGAGGTGCACATGACGATCTCGGCGCCGTTCCAGTAGATGCCGATCGGGATCACCCGCGGGGTGCCGTCAAGGGCGGTGAACGCCAGCCGGCCGAGGTCACGCGCCAGCAGCTCCTGGCTGTACTTGTGGTTCAGGATCTCGTCGATCTTGTCCTGCTGCATCGGTCTCTCCCTTGTGCCGGTCGGAATGACACAGCGGGGACGCAGCCGTTGACGGCTTCTCGACAGCTTCGAATGTGACCTGCGTCACTTCAATCGAGAGATCAGTCTGGTGACTTCGGGACCGAGCGGCCGGTCTTCTTCGACGGGCGGCACCACCGCCCGGACCCACGCGTAGTCCAGGGCGCCGCGGTCGCCGGCCAGGTGCCGCGCCTGGGACGCCGTGACCAGCTCGCACGCCGTGATCGCGAAGAGGTGCTTCGCCGCTTCGCGCAGCTGCTCCCCCGCCGCCCACGCGAACGCCTGGACGTCTTCCTGGCCCGCGGAGGTGTCGATCGAACCGAGCGTCGCGGGCGTGGCGAGCCGGCGCAGGGCGTGCAGCTCGCCAACCGCCCGCTTGTGCAGCGGGACCAGCCCGGCGCGCGGGCCGGGATCCGTCGTGAGCTGGGCTGGGAGCCCGCTGAAGCGCTCGTCGAGCAGCCGGTGCTGGCGCTGGACGGAAATCTCGCCGAGGTGGACCAGCGCCGCCGTCACCGCGTCCATCCGCAGGCCGAGGTCGATCGCGTGGTACGCCGTGCCCGGGACGAAGTCGCCGTCGACGAACGACGGCGAGTCGCCGGGCATCGTCTGCCAGCGCCGCCGGGCCTCGTCCAGTTCCCCGGTGACGCGGGCCGCGTGGGCCAGCGCCCGCGGCGCGACCCGGACCGAGAGCGGCGCCTGCACGACTCCGTCGCGCACCGGACCCGCGCCGACCAGGTCGTTCAGGCGCTGCAACGTGGTTCGCAGGTGGTCGTCGCCACCCGCCATCACCGGGTCGAACACCGCTCGGGGCGCGCCGAGGACGTCGATGGCCATGGCCTCGGTGAGCGTCTGCAGCTCGACGAGCCGCCGGGCTTCCGCGAACCCGCGCTGCGCGTGCGTCACGGCCAGCGGAGAACCCTGAAGCAGCGAAGCACCTTCTTTGGGCCCGAGGACGTACGGGTCGACGCCGCGCTTCGCGAGCGCGTCGGCGGCCGGGATCTCGACGCCGTCCTCGAGGACCGTGCCGATGCCGAGGAAGGTCTGGAACGCGTGCGCCAGCGGGATGATCTCGCCCGAGCTGCCGAGGCCGGACCGCGGGACGGCCGGGGTGAAGCCGTCGTTGATCCGGTCGACCAGGAAGCCCACCAGCTCCGGGCTGACGCCGGACCACGGCTGCAGGAAGTCGCGCAGCCGCACGACGAGCAGCGCGCGGACGTCCTCGGGCGGCAGCCACGGCGGGCCGCCGACCGCGCGGCCGATCAGCAGGTTGCGCTGGTGCTCGGCCTGCTGCCGCGTGTCGAGGGCGATCCCGGCCAGCCGGCCCATGCCGGTGTTGACGCCGTAGACCGGCTTCTCGCGCTTTTCGAGCGCCGTCAAGAGCGCTTGGCGGCGCTCCCGCAGGGCTGTGACCAGCGCTTTGGCCAGAACCAACCGTTCACCGTCGGCGAACTCGCTTCCGGTGACGATCATCGGTACGGCAGCATGGTGCCGACGCCGGAAGCCTCGGCACGGGCGAGGATCATGTCCGCCACCGCCAAGTCCGTTGTGGACAGTCCGCGGTGCCAGAACAGGATCCGTTCGGCGTCGTGCTCGCGGCCCGGCTTCTTCCCGGCCACGACGTCGCCGATCTCGGCGTGGACCCCGTCCGCGGTGAGCAGGCCGGCGTTGAGCTGCGGGCGCAGGGCGCCGAACCGCGGGTTGCCGGACTGCGATTCGCGCCAGTCGTCGACCACGACCTTGTCGATGTCGTCGAGCAGCGTGAGCTCCAGCGCGCTGATCGTGCCGTAGGGCACCAGGAAGGTGCCCGGCCGGAGGAACTCGCGGCGCACCAGCGCTTCGGGTTCGGTCAGCCGGGAGGCCTCCACCTGGATGTCCGCGCCGTCCAGGGTCTCCTCGGCCGTGGCGCAGACGCGGACGTCCTTGCCGAGCCGTTCCGACAGCCGGCGGCCGAAGTCTTCGCGGGACTCCGGGCGCTTGCTGGTCACGCGGATCTCGGCGAAGTCGAACAGCGAGTCCAGCAGCACGACGTTCCACCAGGCGGTGCCGCGGGCGCCGATGTGGCCGAGCACCCGGGAGTCCGGGCGGGCCAGGTGCTTCGCGCCGACGGCGGTCATCGCGCCGGTGCGGGCCTCGGTGATCATCGTGCCGTCGACGATCGCCCGCGGCATGCCCGTGTCCGGGTCCAGCAGCAGGATCAACGCCATTTCCGAAGGGAGGCCCCGTTCGAAGTTCCCCACGAAGTCACCGACGACCTTCACACCACTGACCTGCTTCGAGGAAAGGTGGCCGCGAAGGATGTTGAAGTGGCCCTTGCCGCCGTTGTCCGGCACGAGGTGCGTCCGCGGCTCGAAGACGACCCGGCCGTGGCCGTGGTCGGCGAGCACGGCCTCGACCGCGCCGACGATGTCGGCGTCGGTGATGCCGAGCGAGTCGATGTCGGCACCGGTCAGGTACCGGAGCCAGACCGAGGTCACTTGGCGAGGTCCTCGATGACCTCGGCGCCGGGCAGCGCGGCCAGTGCGGCGCCGGAGATGAGCAGCTTGCTGCCGCGGATCCCGCTGCCGATCACGAGTTCGGGGGCGTCGGCGACGGCCTTGTCGATGAGGATCGGCCAGTCGGCGGGCAGGCCGACGGGCGTGATGCCGCCGTACTCCATCCCGGTCAGTGAGACGGCTTCGTCCATCGGCGCGAACGACGCCTTGCGGACGTCGAGGCGGCGCTTGATGACGCCGTTGACGTCGGCGCGGGTCGTCGCGAGCACGAGGGCGGCGGCGAAGCGGACTTCACCGGCGCGCTTGCCGGCGACGACAACGCAGTTCGCGGACGCTTCGAGCGGCGAACCGTAGGTCTCGCAGAAGGCGGCGGTGTCGGCGAGCGCCGGGTCGATCTCCGTGACGCCGACGGCATCCGGGGCGGCGACGGCGGCGAGCGCCTTGGCGACGGGTTCGGCGAGCAGGTCGGTGCGGGTGGGGGCGGGAACGACGGTGAGGCTCCCGGCAATCGTCCAGGTCACGCCAACACCCTAGCTACCAGGTGGAGCCGCCGCGCTGCACCTCGATGAGCTTCGGCCGGACGTCCACGAGGTAGACCATCGAGGCCGCGGCCGCGGGCACCCAGAAGATCAGGCCCGGGCTGTAGGGATCCGGGTAGAAGAGCACCATCGCGAGCGTCGCGCCGCCGGTGATCAACATCCAGATGGGCTTGGTCTTCCGATCGGCGGCCGAGTAGGCGTCGGCACGCTGCAGCAGCGCGTGCACGAAGGCGAAGAGGCCTGCCAGCGCGCTGCCCCAGTGGATGACGGTGAGGATCCAGATGGCGACTAGCACGACGACAGCTTACGGCAAACCGCCCACACGACCCCGGCCCCGCCACCGGGGTACGGGGGCGGGGCCGGGGTGCGCACGGCGTTGCCGCGGTGCCGGTGAGTGGCGGGCCGGCCACCGTCACGGCCGGATGACCTCGAAGTTCCGGTCACCGGCCGCTCGGGGAGCCGGCCCGCTTGCTCACTTGTCGGTCTTCGGCGCGGCCGGCTTCTTCGCGGCGGCGCTGGTGGTGCTGGTCGTCGTCCGGCGGGCCGGGGTGGCCGTCTTCGGCGCGGTCTTGTTCGCGACCTTGCGGCTCGCGGAGCGGGTCTCGTGGGCGACGTCGTCACCCAGCTCCTCGATGGCGTCGGCGGCTTCGCCGGCGACCTCGGTCACCTTGCGGGCGGTCTTCTCGCCGACCGAGCGGGTGCGCTTGGTGAAGGTGCCCAGCACGCCGTCGACGCGCTCGCGGACCTCGCTGGTGACGCCCTCGACCTGACCCTGCGCGCCGGCCAGGGCCTCCTCGAGCTGCTCGATGGCCTTCTTGACCTGCGGCTGCGCGGAGAACTTGTCCCACGCCTGCTCGCCCGACTCGGCCAGCTTGTTGTACAGCTTGAGCGCGGCCTCGGTGTACTCGTCGATGACCTTGCGCAGCTCGGCCGGGTCCAGCTTCTCGCGGAGGCTCTCGACGTCGGTCGGCAGCTCCTGCAGGTTCTTGCGGGCGGTCTCGCTGCCCTTGGTCACGTTCTCGCGGGCCTTCGCCACGGCGTCGGTGACGGCCTGGCCGGCCAGGTTGCCGGCGCCGAGCGCGGCGAGCAGCGGGGTGCGGACCTGGTCGAGGGCGGTGGTGACGGCCTTCTTGACGTCTTCGGTCTTGGGCGTGGTCATGCTGACTCCTTGGTGTCTGCGGCTGGCTTGGTGTCTGTGGTGGGGGATTCGGCGGCCGGCCGTGCCGCGGCGTTCTCCCTGCGGAAGGACTCGTAGACGTCGAGCAGGACCTGCTTCTGCCGTTCGGTCAGCTCGGCGTCGGCGCGAATCGCGTCGCCCACCGGACCACCCGTCGGCAGATCGAGGATCCCGGCCTGCACATACAGCGCTTCCGCCGAAATGCGCAGACCCTTGGCGATCTGCTGCAGGATCTCCGCGCTGGGCTTGCGCACCCCGCGCTCGATCTGGCTCAGGTACGGGTTGGACACTCCGGCGAGCTTCGACAGCTGGCGCAACGAAATCTTCGCGGTGTTGCGCTGCTGGCGGATGTACTCGCCGATGTCGGAGGCGATGTCCGCGACCTTCTCCATGGGGCTGCCGGATCCTGGCTGCGTCCCACCGGTGTCTGTCATCCGGTCACCTCCTCGCGACCATTCCGACGGTACGCCCGAGTGCTAGCTATTGCAAGCACTCTGCTTGCAACTATCGGGTGTGGTGGTGCTCACCCGCTAAGTTGGTCCCATGACGCGCTCGGCCCGGCTGCGGCGGCGCCTCGTCGAGCACCTGCTCGACGAGGACGTCCTGCACGCCCCGGAGTGGATCGACGCCTTCCGCGCGGTGCCCCGCCACGTCTTCCTGCCGCGCTTCTTCGCGCCGGCGGGCGGGCTGTGGGCGGCGGTCGACCGCGACGACCCGGGCTGGCTGGAGACCGTCTACTCCCGCGACGTCCTCATCACCCAGCTCGACGACGACCCGGACCGATGGGACCTCGCCCGGCGCACCGGCCCGGTCGCGGGCACGCCGACGAGCTCGTCGAGCATGCCCTCGATCATGGCGATCATGCTGGAGGAGCTGCGCGTGCGCGACGGCCAGCGCGTGCTCGAGATCGGCACCGGCACCGGCTACAACGCCGCGCTGCTGTGCCACCGCTGCGGCGCCGGCCAGGTGTCCACAGTGGACATCGACCCGGCGATCGTCGCGCAGGCGCAGGAGCGGCTGGCGGCCGCGGGCTACCGCCCGGCGTGCGCGGTCGGCGACGGCGCGCTCGGCTTCCCGGCCGGCATGCTGTTCGACCGGGTGCTGTGCACGGCCTCGGTGTCGTCGATCCCGCCGGCGTGGCTGGCGCAGACCCGGCCGGGCGGCCTGATCGTGACGACGTTGAACCGGCCGATCGGCGCCGGGCTGGTCCGGCTGGTGGCCGGCGAAGACGGCAGCGGCCAGGGCCACGTCCTCGCCCGCGACGGCCGGTTCATGCCGCTGCGCGCCCACCGGCTGCCGGACGCGGCGCCCCGGCCCCGCCCGGCCCGCGACGACTGGGAGCAGACGCGGCTGCCGATGTCGACGGTCCTGCAGCCCCGCGAGAAGTTCGAGTTCTTCGCCGGCCTGGCCCTGCCCGGCGTCCGCCCGGTCCGCGACCACGCCGACGACAGCGTCTCGCTGCTCCACCCGGACGGCTCGTGGGTCCACCACCGCAAGCGCGGCGGCGCGGACGAGGTCGCGCAGGGCGGCCCGCGCGCGCTGTGGGAGCTGGCGGAGGCGGCGTACGTCGAGTGGTGCGAGCTGGGCAAGCCGGACCGCGACCGCTTCGGCGTCACGGTGGACGGCGAGCACCAGCACTTCTGGCTCGACTCCCCGGACGGCCGCACCTGGCCCCTCGGCTGAGAAGCGGCACTTTCCCTATGAAAGTGCCGCTTTGGGGTCAGGGCAGGCGGGCGCGGATCCACTTCTCGACGTGGTCGGCCGCGGCCTCCGGCGAAGCTTCGGTCGTGTCGAAGACGTCGACGCCCAGCTCCGGCGCGGACTTCCGGAGCCACTCGGTGAACTCCAGCATCTCTTCGATCCGCGGCTCGTCCCACTCCCGCCACGCCGGGCGCGCCCGCAAGCGTTTGCGCAACGACTCGGGGCTGCTGACCAGCGCCAGGTAGTGGACGTCGCTGAAGAAGGCGCGCTCTGGCAGCGGCTCGAACTCCGGCGGCGCGACCGTCCCGCACAGCACGACCGGGCGGCCGTTCTGGTGCAGCATCGCCGCCATCCGCAGCCAGGTCGCGCGGAAGCCTTCGACGTCTTCGCCCGTCCACAGGACGTCCTGCTCCAGCACGACGACCTCGCCGCCGAACCGGGCGGCCAGCAGCGGCCCGAGCGTCGACTTGCCGGCGCCGCTCGGGCCGGTCAGCGCGAACAGCGGCAGCTTCCGGAACGGCCACGCGTGCCCGCAGCGCACGCATTCGAGCGTGCTGCCGGAGACGACCGGGCGGTCCGCCCGGTCGCCGCACGCCGGGCAGATCCGCAGGTCGAGAACCACCTCAGTCGAAGAGGTTCTCGAGGAAGCCGCGCTTGCGGTGGCCGTGCCCGTACGGCCTCGGCGAGTCCGAGTACCCACCGCGGTGCGGCCGCGGCGAGTCGGCGTACCCACCTCGGTAGCCCTTCGGCGAATCCGGGTAGCCGCCGCGGTACGGCCGCGGCGAGTCGGGACGGCCGTGTCCGCCCTGGTAGGGCGGCGGCTGGTGACCGTAGAAGGAGCTCTCCGCACCGGCGATCGCTTCGAGCTCACCGCGGTCCAGGAAGATCCCGCGGCAGCCCTCGCACTGCTCGATGTGGACGCCGTTCTTGTCGACGGTGCGCATCTGGTTCTGACACTTCGGACAAATCACACATCAGAGCCTACGCATAAACGGCTCAGCAGGCGCAGAGGCAGAACGGGTGGCCCGCGGGATCGGCGTAGACGCGAAAGGTCTCCGGCCCGTCGTCCAGCAGTTTCGCGCCGAGGCCGAGGACGCGCTCGTGCGCCGCCTCCAGGTCGGTGACGTTCAGGTCGAGGTGCAGCTGCTGCGGGTTCTCGGCGGACGGCCAGTCCGGCGGCCGGTGGTCGGGCACGCGCTGGAAGGCGATGCCCGCGCCGCCGGCGGGGTTCGCGAGGGTGACCCAGTGCCCGTCCTCGGCGACTTCGGGCGCGCCCCACTCGAGCACCGCCCGGTAGAAGCCGGCCAGCGCCACCGGGTCGGGGCAGTCGAGGGCCACCACACCCAGGGTCGGCACCGCGCTCATCGTCGCTCCTCTCGATCGTGAGTAACCAGTCAACTGATTATGTGGGTTAGCGCACGCGGGGGCAACCACCCTTCGCCGTACACTGGTTCGGTGCACACCGACGCGTCCCTCGTGGTGGAGTTCCTCAACACGGTCAACGTCGAAGAGGGCACTGACCTGCTCGAAGATCCCGGGCAGTGGCGAGTCTGGGCGAAGGGGCACGCACTGACGCCCAACCCGGCGCCCGAAGCCCGCGCGGCCCGCGACGCCCTGCGCGCGGCGATCGGCGACCCCCGCCTCCCGGGCGGCAGCCTGGACGTCGGCACCCGCATCTCCCTGACCGACGACGGCCCGGCACTGATGGCCGAGGACGTGGTGGGCGCGGTGTTCGCGGCCTGCGCGCGGCTGGTGGTCCGCGGCGACTGGATCAGGCTGAAGATCTGCCCGGCCGACACGTGCCTGTGGGCGTTCTACGACGAGTCCCGCAACCGGTCACGCACGTGGTGCTCGATGCGGGTGTGCGGAAACCGCGAGAAAGCGCGGGGCTGGCGAGCCCGCGCGGCCACCGGCTGAACCCCTCGCGACGGCGGACGCTCTCATCCGAGCGGCGGGCCCTCGAACGGCTGTGGACAACTCCCCGCCGGATCACCACATATCCACGCCCGAGCCATCCCCACCCCCCACACGTTGTGGACACTCGTTAGGCCATCACCGTGAAAACCTGTGGATAACCCCGGGGATAACTCAGCTTCCTGTGGACAACTGGTTTCAGGCTCCCCCAGGTGTGGTATACGCCCAGGCTCAGAACAGCAGCTCCGCCACCGCGTAGATGACGAGCCCGGCCAGTGCGCCGACCACCGTGCCGTTGATGCGGATGAACTGCAGGTCACGCCCCACCTGGAGCTCGATCTTGCGGGACGTCTCCTCGGCGTCCCAGCGCTCGACCGTGTCGGTGATGATCGTCGTGATCTCGCCCGAGTAGTTCTTCACCAGGTACGCCGCCGCGCCCTCGACCCAGCCGTCCGCCTTGGCCCGCAGCTGGTCGTCCGAAACCAGGCGGGAGCCCAGGGACATCAGGCCGAGGCGCACCCGGCGGCGCAGCTCGCTCGACGGGTCCTCCGCCGCCGTCAGCAGCATCTCCTTCGCCGTGCTCCACGCCGAGCCGATCAGGCGCTGGACCTCCTCGTGGTGCACGATCTGCCCCTTGACCTGCTCGGCGCGGGCCATCACGTCCGGGTCGGTCTGCAGGTCCTGGGCGAACTCGCCGAGGAACTTGTCCAGCGCCAGCCGCATCGGGTGGTTCACGTCGGTCTTCACCGCCCACGCGAACGACAGCACCTCGCCGTACACCTTGTCCGCGAGCATCTCGTCGACGAACTTCGGCGACCAGCTCGGCGCCCGGTCCGACACCACGCGCAGCATCGCCGTGTGGTTGTCGCGGACCCACTCGTACGCGCGGTCGCACATCAGGTCCACCAGCTTGTGGTGCGCGCCGTCCGCGAACACGCCCTGCAGGATCTTGCCCAGCGGCGGACCCCACGGCTTGTCGATGATCCGGCGCGCGACCGCCTGCTCCATGATCGCCTGGACGTCCTCGTCGCGGAGCACCTTCACCGCCGCCCGGACCATCGTGGCCACCTCGGACGTCACGCGCTCCGCGTTCTCCTCCTGCGAAAGCCAGCCGCCCAGCCGCCGCGCGATCTCGACGCGCCGGATCTTGTCGCGGATGACCTCCTCGGAGAGGAAGTTCGACCCGACGAACTCGCCGAGGCTGTTGCCCAGGGCGTCCTTCTTGTTCGGGATGATCGCCGTGTGCGGGATCTTCAGCCCGAGCGGGTGCCGGAACAGCGCCGTGACGGCGAACCAGTCGGCCAGCGCGCCGACCATGCCGGCTTCGGCGGCGGCGCGCACGTAGCCGACCCAGCCCGGCCAGCCGGCCGACTGCGCCCAGCTGGTGAGCAGGAACACGAGCGTCGCGCCGAGCAGGAACGACAGCGCGACCAGCTTCATCTTGCGCAGCGCGCGCCGCTTTTCCGCTTCTCCGGCGGCACCACCCGGCGGATCGGCCGGGGTCACCTTGGCGGGGGTCAGTTGCTCCACATCACCATTGTCCGTGAGGATGGGTGATCGTGCGCGAACCTGCTCTCGTCCCCCGCCTCCGGCCGTTCACCGCGACCATCTTCGCCGAGATGACGGCGCTGGCCGTCCGGCACGACGCCGTGAACCTCGGCCAGGGCTTCCCGGACACCGACGGCCCGGCCGGCATGCTCGACGCGGCGAAGAACGCGCTGTTCGGCGGCGCGAACCAGTACCCGCCGGGGCCCGGGCGGCCCGAGCTGCGGGCGGCGATCGCGCGGCACCGGCTGCGCTACGGCACCGAGTACGACCCGGACACGGAGATCCTCGTCACCGCGGGCGCGACCGAGGCCATCGCGGCGACGCTGATCGCGCTGACCGAGGCCGGCGACGAGGTCATCGTCATCGAGCCCTACTACGACTCCTACGCCGCCGCGGTCGCGATGGCGGGCGCCGAGCGGAAGGTCGTCGGGCTGGTCGAAGGCGAGAACGGCCGCTTCGGCCTCGACGTCGACGGGCTGCGTGCCGCCGTCACGCCGCGGACCCGGGCGATCCTGGTCAACTCGCCGCACAACCCGACCGGCACGGTGTTCACCCGCGCCGAGCTCGAAGCACTCGCGGCGCTGTGCGTCGAGCACGACCTGATCGCCATCTGCGACGAGGTCTACGAGCACCTGGTGTTCGACGACGCAGCGCACATCCCCCTCGTCACGCTGCCCGGCATGCGCGAGCGGACGGTCAGCATCTCCAGCGCCGGCAAGTCGTTCAACTGCACCGGCTGGAAGATCGGCTGGGTCTGCTCGACGCCGGAGCTGGTCGCGGCGGTGAAGGCGGCGAAGCAGTTCATCACGTTCGTCTCGGGCGGGCCGCTGCAGCCGGCCGTCGCGCACGCGCTCGACCACGAGCTGCCCTGGGTCGACGGGCTGCGCGAGAGCCTCCAGGAGAAGCGGGACAGGCTTTCGGCGGGGCTCGCCGACGCGGGTTTCGCGGTGCGGCCGACGGCGGGCACGTACTTCGTCTGCGCCGACGTCCGGCCGCTCGGCTTCACCGACGCCGCCGACCTCGCGTGGGAGCTGCCGGAACGGGTCGGCGTCGCCGCGGTTCCCGTCAAAGTGTTCACCGATCACCCGGACGAGTGGAAACACCTGCTGCGTTTCGCGTTCTGCAAGCGCAACGACGTCATCGACGAAGCCATCACCCGATTGCGCAAACTCGTCTGACGACCGTCCGCGTCCCACATTCCGGACTTCCGGGTGATCGTGGGCCATCCGGTACCGAGCGCGCACGCGGCAACACCCACCGCGACGCTGCTCCGGCAAACATCAGGTCAGCGCCAAAAGTGCAAGTTGCAGTAATGCTCCGAATGGCCGCAACAGAACGCCCGAACGGCACTGAGAGTGATCAACTCGTCGGCCGCAGATACCTTGCCCGGTAGGGCCGTTCCGCCTTACGGGCTGGATCGGGAGCGGGAGAGATGAAAGACTCCCGAGCGGTGCTAGAAAGAGTGCAGCCCCGGGGGAACTGCGACCTGGCCGGAGAAAGACCCCAGCAAGATCAGTCTCGAGCGTTCGTCGCGAGAGGCTCAGGCGCGGACGGTGGTGGTGGCGGTGAGCAGCACGGCAAACGTGCGCCGCGGCGCCCCCGCACGACCTGCGCTCACTCCGGGTGAAGCACGCGCTCCACGCGCCTGGACCGCGGCGCTGCAGCGGCCCGCCGCCAAGATCGCGGTCGCCGGTGGTCTGACGCTGGCCGGCTGGCTGCTCACCGGCGCGTTGTCCGGCAGCACCGCGGCCGCCGCCGAGCCGGCCACCGCGTGCCAGCACACCGCCGCGTCCACTGTGGAGCACAAGGGCCTGCTGTCGCTCGGCCACCACCGCGGTCACCGCGACACCACCTGCGCGCAGCAGCCGAAGGACGAGCCCGAAACCTCGACCACCTCGACCACCTCGACGACCGAAGAGCAGCCGGCCGCGCAGAAGCAGAGCGTCCAGAAGCAGTCCACGGCGAAGACGAAGTCCACAACGGACAGCGAGACCACCACCACCACGAAGGCCACGCAGTCCGGCGGCGGCCTGCTCGGCGGGCTCGCCGGCGGCGTCCTCAACGTCGTCGGCGGCACCCTGACCACGGTCACGCACACCGTCGGCGCGGTCACGACCACGCTGTCCCACACCGTGCTCGCGCCGCTCACGCAGCCGCCCGCGGACAACCCGGACGCGCCCGTCGTGCTCCCGCTCGACGACATCCTGAACCCGATCCTCAACGGCGGCTCGAACTCCGGCGGCGTCACGGTGACGCTCCCGGCCACCACGACCGCCGCCGTCACGCAGACCACGCCCGCCGCCACCGAGACCGCGCCGGTCCAGCAGCCCGCGGCCCAGCCGCCGCAGCAGACCTCGCGGGTCGCGGTGGTGCACCTGGTCGAGCACCAGAACACGCTGCCCGCCAAGCAGGAGCAGCCGCGCGACTCGGGCGTCCACGCCTCGGGTGGCGGCGGCGACTCGACGCCGGGCCTGCCCGGCGGCACCAGCGCCCCGAGCGCGCCGGCGCCCAGCGCGGCCCCCGGGCACGACGGCCCGGGCGGTGCCCGCCACCCGTTCGCCGTCCACACCGACGACGTCACCACCACCCAGCTGAAGCTCATCGGCGCCAGCCGCGACCACGAGGTCGACGGCGCGGGCAGGGAAGCAGCCCTGCCCACCACCTCCCCCGACTGACCCCCGACCGGGCAGCCGGGGAGAACTGCGTCCAAAACAAGATCAACTGGACGCTCGCGCACGCCGCGAATCCCCTGCTCCAGTACGTAATCCGTGGCTCTTTCACGTCTCGTGACGCCCTCGCGCGCGTCCGACGTACCCCAGGGGCGAAAACCATGCGAAACCACCGCGTTTCCGAACCACACAGTCTTTCCGACCGGCCGACCGCGCCCGGCCGGGTCGGATCCCGGTCCCGGCGTCGCGCTGCCCCCGCGACGCCGGGACCCACACCGGGCGCGCTCCGGGAGTCCTCGCTCACCGCGCCGAGCGAGGTCTCGCAGTACCGAGAGCGCGCCTGAACCGCGGGCTTCCCGGCACGTCGAGGGGCTGTGCCGGGAAGCCAGCGGTTACCCGCGAGCGGGGTCACGTCCGCGAGCGGGGGTGTGAACCGACGAACCGGTGCGCTGGATGCACACACACGCCGCCCATCCCTGGGGCACGGCTCGCATCCAGCGCACCGGTTCGCTCGTTTCAGGCGATCGGCGCGGCCAGCGACTCCGGGGTGCCGCGGACCGACGCCTCCGCGGCGCTCAGCCGGCGGACCGCCTCGTCCATCGTCTCGGGCGGCAGCGAGAACGGCAGCCGGAGCCAGCGCTCCAGGCCACCGTGGACGCCGAAGCGCGAGCCCGGCGCGACCTGGACGCCGTGGCTCGCCGCCGCCACCGCCAGCCGTGAGCTCACCGGCTCCGGCATCCGGCACCACAGCGACAGGCCGCCCTTCGGCGGGGTGAACGTCCAGTCCGGGAGGTGCCGGTGGACCGCGCCGGCCAGCGCGTCGCGGTAGCCACGCAGCTCCGCGCGGCGGCGGGCCGGCGCGTGTTCGTCGGCCAGCAGCTCGGTCAGCACCAGCTGCTCGAACACCGGCGACCCCAGGTCGACCGCGTAGCGCGCCGAAACCAGACGGCCGAGCAGGTCCTCCGACGCGCGGATCCAGCCGAGCCGCAGCCCGCCCCAGTGCGTCTTCGCCGCCGAACCCACGCAGATCACCAGGTCACCGGCGAACGCGGCCAGCGGCGGCGGGCCGTCGAGCGGGTCGCCCTCGAGGTCCAATTCGACGAGCGTCTCGTCGACGACGACCGGCGTCCGGGCGCGGGCCAGTACCGCGCCGAGCCGTTCGCGGCCGCCGGCGTCGAGGCGCAGGCCGGTCGGGTTCTGGAAGTCGACGACGAGGTAGCCGAGCCGCGGCGACGCCTGGCGCAGCGCCGCGTCGACGCCGGCGATGTCCCAGCCGCGCTCGCCGGTCGGGTCGAGCGCCACCGGCACCGGGATGGCGTGCGCGGCGCGGATCGCTTCCAGCGCGTTCGGGTAGGTCGGCTGCTCGACGAGCACCCGGTCGCCGGGGCCGACGAGCATCCGCAGGACCAGGACGAACGCGTGGTGCGCGCCGTTGGTGACCATCACCTGCGCGGGAGTCGTCGGCAGCCCGCGTTCGGTGTAGCGCCGGGCGATCCGCTCGCGCAGGGCGAGCAGCCCGCGCTCCTGGTAGCCGTGGTCGCCGAGGTGGTCGGCGAGCCGGACGCGGGCGGCGTCGACGGCTGCGGCCGTGCCCGGGATGGCCGGCGAGGACGCGTGGGTGAAGTCGATCGAGCCGCTGCCGGCCGGGGCGAGCGGGCCGCGGCGACGACGTCCGGGCGCGGCGATCCACGACCCCGCACCACGGCGGCTCGCGACGAACCCGTTGTCCCGCAAGCGGTCCAGGGCCGCGCCGATCAGCGTGCGGCTCACGCCGAGCGCGTCGGCCAGCTCCCGCTCGGCGGGCAGCCGGGTGCCGAGCGGGAGCTGGCCGTCGAGCACCTGCAGTTCGAGGGCTGCGGCCAGGTCGGCCGCGCCCTGCCGCGAGCCCTGCCGCCACGAGCCGAGCATGACGGCCAATCGGGGCCCGGAGATGCGTCCACCCAGTGGGACAGTGGCTTCCATAAGGCCAATATCCTGGAATTGGCTATGGTTTACAAGGCCACTTGCGGTCGATAGTACTGAGGTGGCTCAGATCGATCTCCGGCCCGTCCGGATCTCCCGCGACCCCGTCCGCCGCAGCGCCCAGTTGCTCGGCGGCCTCGCCCTCTACGGCACGAGCGTCGCCCTGGTGACCCGCGCCGGCCTCGGCCTCGAACCGTGGAGCGTGCTGGCCGAGGGCGTCATGAAGCACACCGGCCTGACGTTCGGCACGGTCACCGGGCTGATTTCGGTGGTCGTGCTGCTGCTGTGGGTCCCGCTGCGGCAGCGGCCGGGGATCGGGACGATCGCGAACGTCGTGGTCATCTCGGTGATGGTCGACGTCGTCCGGGCGTTCCTCCCCGACCAGCACGAACTCGGCTGGCAGATCGCGCTGCTGGCCGGCGGGGTCGCACTGAACGGCGTCGCGACGGCCACCTACGTCGGCGCCCGGCTCGGCCCGGGTCCGCGCGACGGCCTGATGACCGGGCTCGCCGGGCGCACCGGCTGGTCGGTCCGGCTGGTGCGCACCGGCATCGAGGTCACCGTGGTCGCGATCGGATTCCTGCTCGGCGGGACGGTCGGGGTGGGCACGGTGCTCTACGCCCTCGCCATCGGCCCGCTCACCCAGGCGCTGCTGCCGCTGACCACGTGGCGCGAACAGAATGAGCCCGAGGAGAGTCACTAACCGGCCTTGCGCTGCTGCACGACCCGGCGCAGCGTGACGTAGTCGGCGCCGCGGCGGGCGAGCAGCTCGTCGGTGCCGCGCTGCTGGGCCAGCGCCAGCAGGATGTGCTCCTGCCCGAGGTGCTTGTCCCCCAGTTTGACGGCTTCCCTGAGACTCAGCTCGAGGGTCTTCTTCGACTGGGCGGTGAAGGGGACGTGCCCGCGCTTGGCCGGCCCGAGCCGGCCGGCGAGGGCGCCTTCGCCGTGGGTCTGCTCGACACGTTCGACGATGCGTTCGACGTCGATGCCGAACTCGGTGAGGGCCTCGGCGTCGGCGTCGCTGACCCCACCTCGGCGTCTGGTGCGCTCGAGCTCGGCGGTCAGGTCGCCGGTGTCGACGCCCAGCTCGGTGAGCAGCGGCAGGCCGGTCTTGACGAGCCCGGCGAGCAGATCGGCGGGCCCGACCTCGACCGAGCCGGACTGCCGAGCCACCAGCTGCGCCTCGATCACCGCGAGCCGCGCATCCCTCGTGAACCGCTCGAACATCAGTGCCTCCCGTACTTCTTGTGCACGGCCTGCCGGCTGACCCCCAGCTCGGCGGCGATCTCCTGCCACGACCAGCCCTCGATCCGCGCACTGCGGACCTGGACGGCCTCGAGTTGTTCGACAAGCCGCCTCAGCGCGGCGACGGCGCGAAGCCCCACGCGGGGGTCTCGGTCGCCGGCCCTTGCGGCCAGGTCTGTCGCTTCGGTCATGCTGTCAACCTACGTTGACAATGGAGCTGTGTCAACTTGGGTTGACAACCAAGCGCCCGCCCACCGCGTCATCGCGAACCCCCGACCCTCCCGACGTACAGTCGGGTGATGCCCGAGATCGTGATCGCCGAGCGGGCCGGGGTGGGCGCCGACGGCCACCCCCGCCCGACCGAAGACCACGTCGTCGTGCTGGACAACGCGGTCCTCGTGCTCGACGGCGCCACCTCGTCCGACCCTTCGCAACCTCCCGGCGGCTGGTACGCCGAACGCCTCGCGCGCCGCCTCGCCGATGACCTCCACACCGCACCCGAAGCCGACCTGACCGAAATCCTCACCAGCGCCATCGCCCGAGTGACCAGCGAAAACGGCCTCCGCCCGCAGCAGTCGCCGTCCAGCACAGTGGCCGCCGTCCGCTGGCTCGATGACCGCGTCGACGCGCTCGTCCTCGCCGACAGCCCCGTCGTCGGCTTCGGGAACTTCGGTGTCGACGTCGTATCCGATGACCGGCTCGCCGGCCTCCGACGCCGCGGCATGCTGCAGACCGGCGCCGACGTCCGGCGCCGTCGCAACGCCCACGACGGCTTCTGGGTCGCCGAAGCCGACCCGGGCGCCGCCGCGCACGCCGTCCGGCGCAGCTGGGAGCGCAGCAAGGTGGAAGCCGTTCTCCTCGCCAGCGACGGCGTCTCCATCGGCGTCGACCAGTACGCCCTCTTCGACTGGCGCGAGGTCCTCGCGATCACCCGGGCCGACGGGCCGGACGCCGTCCTCGACGCCGTGCGGACCGCCGAAAAACAGGACCCGGACGGCGAACGCTGGCCACGCCCGAAGCGCCACGACGACCAGGCGCTCGTCCTCGTCGACTTCTCTCCGGGGCGAATTCAGGGTCTTCCCTGATCACGGCCGTCCCGTTCTCCGAGAACCTGGAGCGCATGGGGACGGAACAGGGGAAACGCACGAGACCGTGGCGGCTCGTGGCGGTGGCGGCGATCGGCTGGGGGCTGTTCACCGCCGTCGTGCTGCACATCATCAGCTCGCACAACCCGGTGTACGACACGCTGTCGAGCTACACCGTGACCGACCGCGGCGAAGGCATGCTCGCCGCCAGCGTGCTGTCGCTGGCCATCGGGTCGCTGGCCGTGCTCGGCGCGTTGCAGGTCGCCGGGGTGCCGCTGTCGAAGACGACCCGGCTGCTGCTCATGCTCTGGTCGCTCGGGCTCGCCGCCGCCGCGGTGTTCCCGGCCAGCTACCCGGAAGCGCCGGACCCGGTCAGCGGCGAAATCCACCTCTACGCGTGCCTGGTCGCCTTCCTCAGCCTGCCCGGCGCGGCGATCTCGCTGCTGGAACCGTTGCGGGGACGCCAAGAGCGCGTCGCCGTCGTGCGGGCGATCCGGCTGAGCGCCGTCGCGTTCGGGCTGTTCGCGCTCAGCTTCGTGTTCGTGCGGCTGAGCGAGGCCGGGATCGGCCCGTTCCCCGAGATCTCCGACGCCTTCCCGATCGGCGTCATGCAACGCCTGCTGCTGCTCGCCGACGTCGTGCTGCTGGGCACGTTGCTGCGGGTCGCGACCCGGCTCGAATCAGCCTTCGACGGCCGCCGCGAATTCGGGCGCGTAGCCGTACAGGCCGGGCATGCCGCCGGTGTGCAGGAACACCACGTGGTCGTCGGGGGCGAAGTGGCCCGCCCATTCGACCAGCGCGGCGGCGACCTTGCCGCTGTACACCGGGTCGAGCACCACGCCCTCGGTGCGCCCGAAAAGCCTTAGCGCGTCCCACACCGCGTCGGTCGGGATGCCGTAGCCGGGCCCGAGGGTCGAGTCACCCAGGCGGACGTGGTCGAACGGCGGCGCGTCGACGCCGAGCAGCTTCGCCGCGCCGGCGACGAGGTCGCGGAGGTTCTCCGTGGCCTCGTCGAGCGGGTGGCTGACGCAGGCGACGCCGACGCCGAGCTGCCCGAGAAGCCCGGCGGCCAGGGTCACCCCGGCCGCGGTGCCGCCGCTGGCGTGCGGGACGACGAGGTGAGCGCGTTCGACACCGCGTTCGGCCAGCTGGCCGGCGAGTTCGCGGGTGGCGCGGACGTACCCGAGCGCGCCGAGGTCGTTGGAGCCGCCGACCGGGACGGTGAAGACCTTTCGGCCGTCGGCGGCGGCTTCGGCGACAAGCCGGTCGTAGGTGCGGCCGGTCTCCTCGCCGTCGGCGCAGACGTGGACGGTCGCGCCGAAGAGCTTGTCGAGCGGGATGTTCCCGCCGCGTTCGTAGGCTTCGCCGTCGCGCGGGACCTTCGCGGTGAGGACGAGTTCACAGCGCAGCCCGAGCTTCGCGCACGCGGCGGCGGTCTGGCGGCCGTGGTTGGTCTGCAGCGCGCCGAACGTGATCACCGTGTCAGCGCCCGCCTCGCGCGCGGCGCCGAGGTGGAACTCGAGCTTGCGGAGCTTGTTGCCGCCCGCGCCGAGCGGGTGGACGTCGTCGCGCTTGAGCCAGAGGTTGCGCAGGCCGAGCGCTTCGCCGAGCCGCGGCGCTTCGTGCAGGGGCGTCGGCCAGCCACCGAGGTCGACGCGCGGGATCGAGTCGAGGGCGGTGTCGGGGAATCCGGCGAAGTCGAACGTCATCGGCCCACCATAGAGCGGGAGTAGCCGGAGACCGTCGGTATCCGGTAACGTTCGTTCGAACGAACGAGAGCGCCCGGGAGGTGCCATGACCGCCACGAGCCTGGACTTCACCGGTCTCACCACGCAGGCCGCGCAGCTCGCCGCCGGGGAAGTCACCTCGGCCGAGCTCACCGCGACCGCGCTCGGCCGGGCGCACGCGAGCCAGCCCACGCTCAACGCCTTCAAGCACCTGCGTGACGAAGCGGCCCTCGCCGAAGCCACCGAGGCCGACGAGCGGCTCGCCGCCGGGGAGCGCAAGCCCCTGCTCGGCGTGCCCGTCGCGATCAAGGACGACGTCGACCTCACCGGGCTGCCCACCGCGTTCGGCTGCGCCGGCGAGTTCCCGTGCGCCACCACCGACGCGCCCGCCGTCGCGCTGCTGCGCGAGGCCGGCGCGGTCATCATCGGCAAGACCAACACTCCCGAGCTGGGCCAATGGCCGTTCACCGAAGGCCCGGCCTTCGGCGCGACGCGCAACCCGTGGCACACCGGCCACACCCCCGGGGGTTCTTCAGGCGGGAGCGCGGCCGCGGTGGCGTCGGGGGTCATCGCGGCCGCGCTCGGTTCCGACGGCGCCGGCTCGGTGCGCATCCCGGCCGCGTGGACCGGGCTCGTCGGCGTCAAGACCCAGCGCGGCCGGATCCCCACCGGCGGCGAGCTGTTCCACGGCCTGACCGTGCTCGGCCCGCTCGCCCGCACGGTCGGCGACGCGGCGCTGCTGCTCGACGTCGTCGCCGCGACCGGCACCACCTTCCGGACCGCCGCCGCGCGCGAGCCCGGCAAGCTGCGGATCGGGTTGTCGACGCGGATCCCGTTCACCGCCACCAAGACCCGGCTCGACCCGGTCGTCGAGGCGAACGTGCGGCGGCTCGCGGAGTCGCTCGCCGGGCTGGGGCACGAGATCGTCGAGGTCGAGCCGGACTACGGGCTGATCGGCCTGACGTTCCTGCCGCGTTCGCTCACCGGTGTCCGCGACTGGGCGCTGCGCGTCCCCGACCGCACCGGGCTCGACAAGCGCACCCGCAGCAACGCCGGCCACGGCCGGCTGCTCGCCGGGCCCGCGCTGCGGCTCGCCCGCGCGCTCGAGCCCGGGCTGCACCGGCGGATCGGCTCGGTGTTCGGGCGCGTCGACGTCCTGCTGACCCCGACCACCGCGACCCCGCCGCCGCCGATCGGCACCTTCGACGGCCTCTCCGGCTGGGAGACCGACCAGGCCATGATCGCCGCTTGCCCGTACGCTTGGCCGTGGAACGTGCTGGGCTGGCCGGGGATCAACGTCCCGGCCGGGCAGACGGCCGGCGGGCTGCCGCTGGGCGCGCAGCTGCTCGGCCCCTCGCACGCCGAGGAGCGGCTGATCTCCCTCGCCGCGCAACTGGAAGAGGTCGAACGGTGGCCGGAGCGGCATCCCGAGACAAGCTGGTAAGCACCCGGGACGCCATCCTGCGCGGCGCGTTGTCGGTCGTCGGCGAGCACGGCGTCGGCGGGCTGACGAACCGCCGGATCGTCGCCGCCGCCGGGGTGTCGCTGGGCACGTTGACCTACCACTTCCCCAGCCAGACGGTGTTGCTGCGCGAGGCGATGCTGCTGTTCGTCGAGGAAGAGACGGCGAAGCTGGGCGCGATCGTCGACGGCTACCGCGCGCAGGGCCTCAGTGTCGAGCAGGCGGCGTCGGTCGTCGAGCACGTGATCGCGCAGCTGCCCTTCGGCGCCGACGAGCTCGGCGCGCACGAGCTGTACCTGCAGTCCGCCAGGGATCCCGAACTGCACGAAGCTTCTTCGCGCTGCTTCGCGGCGTATGACGAGCTGGCCGTGACGATCCTGTCGGCACTCGGCGTGCCGGAGCCCCGGCGGCTGGCGGGCCCGGTCGTCGCGCTGATCGCCGGGCTGCAGCTGCGGCGGCTGGCGACCGGCGAGGCCGACACCCCGGTGGCCGAGCCGCTGATGATGCTGATCCGCGGGGCTTGATGGCCGCGCCGATCGTCCGTGGCACGGCGGCTTGGAAGTACTTCGGCGACTTCCGCGACGGGCTGCTGGCCGGGCAGGTGCTGGTGCTGCAGGTGGCGCACCCGGTCGTCGCGGCCGGGGTGCGGGACCACTCGGACTACACGTCGGACCCGTGGACGCGCTTGATGCGGACGGGTGCGTCGCTGTCGATCTACGTCTACGGCGGCGCCGCGGGCGCCCGCGTGGAAGCCGGCCGGTTGCGGGAGCTGCACCGGTCATTCACCGGGTCCATGGACGGACGGCGGTACAGCGCGCTGAACCCGGCCGCCTACGCCTGGGTACACGCGACACTGGTGAAGGTTCCCGTTGACGCGCAACGGTTCTTCGGGCGACCACTGTCCTCTTCGGAGCTTGAGGAGTACTACGCGCAGATGTGCGACGTCGGGCGGATGCTCGGCGTGCGCGAGCGGGACCTGCCGCCGGACTGGGCGGCTTTCGAGCGCTACTACGACGAAATGGTGGCCGGGTTCGCCGGGAACCCGACGATCGACCAGCTCTTCGAGACGATCCGCACGGTGGACAAGCCGGTGCGCTGGCTACCCGACTCGTGGTGGCGGCTGCACGGCCGGACCCAGATGTTCCTGCTCCGCGCGACTTTGCCGCCCGCGCTCCGCGAACGTCTCGGTCTACAGTGGACGCTCCGCGAGCACCGCCGCTTCTGGCGCTTCGCTTCGGCGGTGCGCATCTTGGCGACGCCGATCCCGGCGGGGCTGCGGACCGCGCACATGCGGTGGATCGGCAAGCTCAACGTCTGGTTCCGCGCCCACCCCAAGGCCTACCAGCGCCTGATCGACGGCCACGGCCACGGCCCCGGCTCGGGCGCGTAGCTTTCACGTGAAAGCGGCACCCCCGAGGCGGCACTTTCGTAGGGAAAGTGCCGCTCAGTCTTCGCGGGCGCTGGCTCGGGCGTAGTGGGCGCGGGCCTTGGCCCGGTTTCCGCAGCGGGACATCGAGCACCACTGGCGGTTGCGCCGAGGCGAGGCGTCGCAGAACCGCAGCCCGCAGTCGTCCGCCGCGCAGATCCGCACCGCGGCCTCCCCCGTGGCCAGGTCGATCGCGTCGGCCGCCAACGCCGCGAACGCCGACGCCACCGGGTCCTTCGGCGCCGGGACCTCGCGACGCAGCCGTCCGTCGGCGAGCACCAGGCGCGGCGGTGGTGCCGGTGCCGCGGCCGCCGCGTTGTTCACCAGGTCGACGTCCATCTCCTCGGGCTCCCGCAGCACCCGGTCGATCGCCTCGCGCAGCGCCTTCGCCGCGAGGACGTTCCCCGCCGTCACCGGCATCGGGCCCGTCGTGAACCCGGCGCGCGCCAGCCACTCCGCGAGCGCGTCGGGCCCGGTGAGCAGCTCGACGCCGTCGTCGTGCCGGCTGCGCAGCGTGTTGACCAGGTCGAGGCACGGCCGCCCGCCATCGAAGACCCATTCCATCCGCCCATTCTAACCGTTGCGAACGGTTAGAAGTACGGCTACCTTCTAACCCCATGAACCGGTTAGAAAAGATGGCCACGGTCAACGGACTCCGGATGCACTACGTCAGGGCCGGCGAGGGCCCGCCGCTGTTCCTGCTGCACGGCTGGCCCCAGACGTCGCACTGCTGGCACCGGGTCCTCGGCCCGCTCGCCGAGACGCACACGGTGATCGCGCCCGACCTGCGTGGCTACGGCCGCACCGACAAACCCCGGACCGGCTACGACAAGCGCACCATGGCCGCCGACGTCGCCGCGCTCGCCGAGCACCTCGGCTTCCCCCGCACCGCCGTCGTCGGGCACGACCGCGGTGGCCGCGTCGCGCACCGCTGGGCCCTCGACCGCCCGGACCAGGTCGACCGCCTCGCCGTCCTCGACATCGCCCCCACCCGCGCGATGTGGCAACGCCTCGACACCGGCGTCGCGAAGGCGTACTGGCACTGGCTCTTCCACCTCCAGCCCGACCTGCCCGAACTGCTCGCGGGGCAGGACATCGCCGGCTACCTCGGTTACTTCTACGAACGCTGGACCTACCAGCGGCACAGCCTCGACCCGGCCGCCGTCGCCGAGTACGTCCGCGCCTTCTCCCAGCCCGGCGCGCTGCGCGCCGGCTTCGACGACTACCGCGCCTCCTTCCCGGACGACGCCGAGCTCGACGACGCCGACTTCGCCGCCGGAAAGCGCGTCACCCAGCCACTTCTCGCGCTCTGGGGCGCGAACGGCCTGCTCGGCACCCTGCCCACGCTCGACATCTGGCGGGAGTACGCGACCGACGCCGACGGCGCCGCGATCGCGGAGTGCGGACACTTCCTGCCCGAAGAACAACCCGGCGAAGTGGTCGCTCACCTGCGGAAGTTCCTGCACCCCTGAGATCCCCGGGGGCCCCGGTCCCCCGCACTGGGGACCGGAGTTCCCTCCCCGCCGTGACGCCCGCCACCCCTCGCCGTGGCTAGGTTCGAACCACGATGGGGACCAAACCGAGAACGTTCTTGCTGGTGCTGCTGGCCGTGCTGGGGATCGCGGCCGGCAGCGGGACCGCGCACGCCGACGGCGCGCCGAGCGGCACCGACATCCAGGTCGCGCAGACGCTCGGCGCGCGCGAGCTGACCGTGATCATCCGCCGGGTCGACACGACGCCGTCGCCGCTGCGGGTCGACGTCGTGACGCACCAGGGCACCGCGCCCGGGACACTGCACCTGGCCGTCGCGGCCGACGGCGTCGTGACTTCGCGGGGCGACGTCGTGCTCGGCGCCGAACCGGGCGTGTACGCGGGAAATCTCCAAGTCGACAAGCCGGGACCGTGGCAGCTGTCACTGAGCGACGGCGCCGGGCCGACCGCGACGATCCCGTTCATCGTCCCGGCCCGCGTCGTGCCGCCGTGGGAGACGGCGACCTACGGCGGGTTCGTGGCCGCGGGCGCGTTCCTGCTGCTCGCGCTGATCGTCGGCGTCCGGGCGAAACGCACCGCGTACGCGCTGATCCCGGCGGGCGGGGTGGTCGCCGCGATCGCCGTCGCGGTCACCGGCGCGCTGCTGTCGGCGAGCACGCCCCAGCCGCCCGCGCCCGGCAGCCAGCTCGACCCGACGTTCGACAACGTCACCGACCCGTACGCCAACGCCCAGTTGTCCACAGTGGACTACTCGCGGCCGCCGGTGAACCTGGCCGTCAAAGCCGGCCGAGACGAGCTGGCGCTGGGGCTCACCGACGGCGCCACCGGCCGTCCGGTCGACGACCTGCTCGTCCACGACAACGCGCTCGTGCACCTCGTGCTGGTTTCGCCGTCCGGCCGGCTGAGCCACCTGCACCCGGTGCGCGTCGGCCCCGGCGACTTCCGCGTCCACCTCGCCGACCCGGAGCGGGGCACGTACGCCGTCGCCGCGGAGCTGGTCCGGCGCGGCGGCGGGGTCCAGCTCGCCCGGTCCACTGTGGACCTCACCGGCACCGCCGCGCCCGCGCCCGAACCGGCCGGCGCCGGGCCGCGGACGGTCGACGGCACGCCGGTCGACCTCGAAGTCACCCCGGGCACGCCGACCACCGTCACCGCGCACTTCAGGACCCAGGACCTCCAGCCGTGGCTGGGCATGCTGGGCCACCTCATCGTCGCCGGGCCGATCACCGGGCCGGACGTCGGCGCGGCCGCCGCGAAGGCGCCGACGTGGGCGCACGTCCACGCGATGATCCCGCCGGTCGCGGGCCGGCTCGACCGGCCCGACGAAACCGTCGCCGCCTACGGCCCCGACGTCAGCTTCACCTACACCTTCGCCGCGCCCGGCCGGTACCGGATCTGGCTGCAGGCCGAACGCGGCTACCGCGTGCTCACCATCCCCGCCGTGATCGACGTCCCGACGACAGGAGCCGGCCGATGAACCGCCCCAAGGTGCTGATCGGCGTCGTCGCGCTGGTCGTCGTGGCCGGCGTCGCCTGGCTGCTCTGGCCCGCGAGCGACGCGAAAGCCACGACGCAGCAGGCGATTTCGGGGCCGTACACGGTCCAGTTCTCCGCGGACGCGCCGCGCATCGGCGGCAACACGTTCGCGGTCGCGGTGACCGGGCCCGCGCCCGAGGCCGTCACGGTCGAACCGGTGATGGCGCAGATGGGGCACGCGTTCGCGCCGGTGCCCGCCGGCCCGGACGGCCCGGGCCGCTTCCGCGCCGCGAACGTCTCGCTGCCGATGTCCGGGCAGTGGGAGATCACCGTTTCCCTGCGTGGCCCCGGCGGGCCCGCCCAAGTCGTTTTTCCGTTGTTGGTCAAGTAAAGGAGGGTCGGGGGAAATGGATCTCACCGCATCCGGGGTCAGGACGACCGCGGTCGCGAAACCGGCGCGGACGGGCTTGCTGCCCGCGAACGTCGTGCTCGGGGGGTCACTGCTGTCGCTGGTCGGGCTGACCTGGGACATCCAGTGGCACAGCGACGTCGGACCGGACACGTTCTTCACGCTGCCGCACCTGTTCCTGTACGCGGGCAGCGCGGTCGTCGGCCTGGCGAGCCTCGCCGTCGTGCTGATGACGACGGCGGCGCGCCGCGCGGGCCGGCCGATCGACACGCGGGTCGGCGGCCGGGTGGTCAACGTCTTCGGCCGGACGTTCGCCGCCCCGCTCGGCTACCTCGTCTCCGGTGTCGGCGCCGCGACGTTCCTGCTGTACGGCCTGTGGGACCAGTGGTGGCACGGGCTCTACGGCTTCGACGCGGTCATCGACTCGCCGCCGCACATCGGGCTGCTGCTGTCGATCACGGTGTCGCTGATCGGCACGACCGCGGTGTTCGCCGCGGCGCGGGAGCACCGCTGGGGCCGGCTCGGGACGCTGGCGTCGCTGACCGTGCTGCTCACCTTCGGGCCGGTGCTCGCGCTCGGGCTGCAGCAGGTCCCGGACGACTACGCCGACGCGGTGTCGGTCGGCTGCTCGATGATGGCCGTGCTGCTGGTCGCGGTCGGCGCGGGCTTCTTCCGCCGTCCCGGCGGGGCGGTCGGCACCGCGGCGATGGTCGCGGCCGTGCAGGCGCTGTTCTGGTGGTTCTCGCCGTGGGCGGCGCAGGCCTACGCCGACCTCGTCGGCCTGCCGATGCGGGACGCGATCTCCGGGGTGCCGGAAATGCCGTCGCTGACGCCGATGGCGTTGCTGCCGGTGGCCGCGCTGATGGAGCTGGGCTTCCTGCTCGGCCGACGCCGGGGGTGGCGCGCGGGCCGCGTTTCGGTGCTCGTCGGCGGGATCGCCGGGCTGCTGATCGGGCTCAGCCTGCCGCTGCAGCGGACGATGCTCTACACCGGCGCGCACGTGCCGCCGGCCTGGTACCTGACGACGACCGCCGTGCTCAGCGGTCTGCTGGGGCTGCTCGGCGGGTTCGCCGGGTGGCGGTTCGGCGGGATGCTCTGCCTGCTGGCGCCCGCGAAGAAGGGGGAAACCGCTGATGCGTAAGGCACTTATGGCTCTAGCTGCCGTGGCCGGGCTGCTCTTCGCCACCGCCGCGCCGGCGAACGCCTACGAGCCGGTCAACATCGTGCACACCGAGCACGTGCAGGCCGGGCCGTACGGGATGACGATCGGGTTCAGCACCTGGCCGCTGAAGGCCCAGCAGTCGCTGGACTTCACGTTCATCCCCGACGGCGGGATCGAGGACAAGTCCGGCACGCTCACGATGATCAACCCGGAGGGCGGCAAGAACCGGACCCAGCCGCTGGTCCGCCACCCGCGCAAGCGCGACGTCTGGGGCCTCGACGTCCGGTCGATGCCGCGGCCCGGCGAATGGACGTTCCACTTCACCGTCAACGGCCCGGCCGGCACCGGCGCGGGCGACCTGCGCGCGCTGCCGGTGCTGGAACAGCCGGGGCCGCCGATGGGCCTCAGCTGGGCGATCAGCACACTGCCGTTGATCGGCCTCGTGGTCCTGGTGGTCGTGGCCTGGCGCCGGACCCGCGGCCGGCTCCGCGGCGGTGAGCTTCCGGCAATCGGGTGAGATTCCCCTCACAATCAGCACCCGGGCGTATCCGGGGCGTCGTGACGGCCTCCTTCTCCATAGCGGGAAGGGGGCCGTCACGTTCGTCGAAGATTCGAAGCTTGCACTCGGGCGGGTGATCATGATCACCCGCGTGAGGGACTGTTCAGGCGGGCAGGTCGAACTGCCCGGCCTTCACGGCGACCAGGAACGCTTCCCATTCGGCGGTGTCGAAGACGAAGACGGGGCTGGTCGCGAGCTTGGTGTCCCGGACGCCGATCAGGCCTTCGCGACCGAGGTTGATCTCGACACAGCTCCCACCGTTGGGCTCACTGGCGAACGACTTCTCCCAGGCAGCCTCTTCGAACAGGGACACGGCCGTGTTCGGATCGTAATCCGCGAACGACGGATAATCCGCCATGGGTCGTACCTCCGAGGATCGATGGGGGGCGCGGCCGTGACCTGGTCGAAAGTACCCGCTCCCGGCTACTCAGTGTCTCAATGGAGTACGCCGCACGGCCAAGCGGGTGATCAACTAGGTCCGGCCTCGACATGAAGATTATTCCAGGAGTAGGATTAATCGCATCGGCCGGGGCGCTGGTGTCGGTGAATGACTGGCTGCCTGCGACGGGCGGTCTCCCCGAGACGCGGGCGACCGGCTGACGACCGACCAAACCCACCACCGCAGGACCTCATGGGGGAGGAGTCAGCGTGATCGTCGAGGACAGCGCGCCACCCGGCGCGCACACCGTGGGCGGATCAGCCCGCGCCGCGACCCCGCCGGCCCGACCCGAAGGCGGGGAAGCGCTTTCCCGCACCGCGATCGAAGAGCTGGGGGTGTAGACGATGGCCGTCCGGCTGAACTCGCTGTTCCGCCGCGAGGAAGAAGAACACCGCGGCCGCCGCGGCATCGGCAACGAGCTGCGGAACCGCTTCGGTTTCAGCCTGATCCAGGCGCCGCTGCGCAAGACGACGACGTGGGCGGCCGACCAGGACCTCCCACTGCAGCGCCATTCCGACGGCGTCCGGACGACCCGGCCGCTCGAAGCGTCGATCGACCTGACGCCCCTGCTGCGCGGCCGGATCGGTTCGCGCGCCTGAAGCCCTGAACTGCCGTACCACCACAAGAGCCCCGGTTCCCTGATGGGACCGGGGCTCTCGCCGTCGCGGGCTACGGTTTCCGCAGCAGCAACCGGCCCTGGCGGAAGGGCCGTTCGCCTTCGACGGCCTCGCGGTACATCCGGCCCACCTCGACCAGCCCCGCGTCCGCGGCCAGAGCCATGAGCGAGTCCAGGGGCCAGCGGTACGCCGTGGTGACTTTGTGGTCGAACTCCGAGACCGGGCCGTCCCCGGACTCGAAGAACCCCAACAGAACGTGACCGCCGGACGCCAACGTCCGGGTGAATTCGCCGAAGTACCCGGGCAGCTCGGCTGGAGGCGTGTGGATCACCGAGTACCACGACAGGATTCCGGCGAGCGAGGCGTCGGGCAGGTCCAGGGCCGCCATGGACCCGACGTCGAACCGGAGCTCCGGCCACGCCGCACGCGCCAGCGAAACCATCGCTGCCGACACGTCGACGCCGAAGGCCTCGACGCCCAGCGAACGCAGGTGCGCGGTCAGGTGGCCGGGCCCGCAGCCGAGGTCGGCGACCGGGCCGCGGCCGCGCACGAAGTCCGCGAACGCGGTCCACGCCGCCCGGTCCAGCGGGTCGCTGTCCCAGATCTCGCGGGCGAACTCCTGGTACTGGACGGCGACGGCGTCGTAGGCCGTGGTCACGGTTTGCGGCCGAGGCCGCAGATGTGCCCGACGAACGCGGGGTCGTTCGCGAGCTTCTTCGTGGCCTTGGACTCGATCTCCTCGGGGTGCCACTCCGGCAGGTACACGATGCCGGGCTCGACCAGCTCCAGGCCCTCGAAGAACTCCGAGAACTCCGCGCGCGAGCGCAGGTGGATCGGTGTGCTGGACTTCGTGTACTGCTTGATGATCGACTCGCGGCTCTCGGAGTCGGCCATCGCCGCCATGCCGTCGCTGGTCAGGTGCGAGGACAGGAAGTACGAGCCCTTCGGCAGCAGCGACAGGTACTTCTGGATGGTCTGGGCCACCGGCTCGTCCGGGCCGAGGAAGTACAGGACGCCGACCATGATCAGGCCGATCGGGCGGTTCGGGTCGAGGACGCCGGTGTCGAGCGCGCGCTTCCAGATGTCGGCCGGGTCGCGCAGGTCGCCCTGCAGCACCGCGTGCCGGTCGGCCACGCCTTCCTTCTCCAGCAGGATCTGCGAGTGCGCGACGGCGACCGGCTCGTTGTCGACGTACACGCACCGCGCGTCCGGGTTCACCGCCGCGGCGACCTCGTGCACGTTGCCGACCGTCGGCACGCCCGAGCCGAGGTCGAGGAACTGGTCGATGCCGTTGCGCGCCAGGTACCGGACGCCGCGGCCGAGGAAGTCGCGGCCGACCCGGGCGACGGTCTTGATCATCGGGAAGGCCTTGACGGCCTGCTCGCCGAACTGCCGGTCGATGGCCCAGTTGGCGTCGCCGCCGAGGAACCAGTCGTAGATGCGGGCCGCGTTCGGCCGCTCGAGGTCCACGCCTTCGGGGGCCTCGGGATCCTGCGTCGTCATTTCCGTCCTCCAGGCTTGCGGCCGACACCGCCGACCACGCTCGCGAGGGGGACCGGGGCGGCGCCGGGCTCGGGGCGCCACTCTCCCACAGGCACGATCCCGGGGTCGACGACGTCGAAGTTACCGAAGAACGCGGCGATCTCGTCGAGCGACCGGGAAACCGCCGGCGAGCTCGACCGTTCGGACAGCTTCACCAGCCGCCGGATCTGCGCCAGCTCGTCGCCCTCGACGCCGGTTTCGGTCGCGTGCGAGAGCACGTACGCCGAGCCCGGCGCCAGCAGCGTCCGGTAGTCGCGGATGGCCTCGCGCACGCCGGTGACGTCGGGCAGGAAGTGCAGCACGGCCACGCTGAGCAGGCAGATCGGCCGGTCCGGGTCGAGCACGCCGGTGGCCAGCGCTGCGGTCCAGACCTCGTGGGCGTCCCGCAGGTCGGCGTGCAGCACGGCGTGGCGTCCGGGGTCGCCTTCCTCGTCGAGCAGGATCCGCCCGTGCGCGACGGCCACCGGCTCGTTGTCGACGTAGACGCAGCGGCTGTCGTCGACGAGGTCCTCCGCCACCTCGTGCACGTTGCCGGCGGTCGGGATGCCGGAGCCGAGGTCGAGGAACTGCGTGATGCCTTGGGCGACGCAGTAGCGCACCGCCCGGCCGAGGAAGTCGCGGTTGCCGCGGGCGAGCGCCTTCGCCAGCGGGAACGCCTGCACCGCCTGCTCGCCGTACTGCCGGTCGATGGCCCAGTTCGCGGTGCCGCCGAGGGCCCAGTCGTAGATCCTCGCGACGTTCGGCCGGTCGAGATCGACGGCGTCGGGGAGGAAGTCGGGGTCCACGATGTCCACTTCCGGTGGATTCCAGCGCAACAGAAGGACTCTACCGAAAGTTGTTCACCGGCCGGGATAGCTGGGAGGGCCGTTCGCCCTATTGGAGCTGCTGCATCTGGCCGCGGTAACCCTCCGCGAGCTCCTTGAGGAACTGCCGGGTCTCCTGCCGCTCCAGCGCGGCGCCCCGCAGCCGGTCCCACGAGTCGACGAAGATGTTGAAGTCCTTGACGTCGTCGAGGTACAGGCCGCCGGCCGAGTGCTCGATGTAGACGAAGTCCCGGGTGCGGTCCGGGAAGCGCATGATCGTGAAGTCGTTCGGCACCGCGGCCAGCCGCGCGCCGAAGGGCAGCACGTGCACGTAGACGCGCGGGTGCCGCTCCAGCGAGAGCAGGTGCTCGACCTGGTCCAGCATCACCGCGGGCGCGTACCCGCCGGGTGCCCGGCGCAGCGCGCCCTCGCTGATGATGAAGCGGTAGTACGGCGGCTGCTGCTGCTCGAACACCGCCTTGCGGTCGAGCCGGTTGCGCACCAGCGACGTCACGTCCGTGGCGCCGGCTTCGGTGAACTGCTTGAGCATGTAGTGCTCGGACTGCAGCGGACCCGGGATGCGCTCGCCGTGCCAGGTGAGGATCTCCGCGGCCGCGGGTTCCAGGTCGGTGAAGGTGCGGAACCAGTGCGGGACCACCGAGCGGTAGCCCGACCAGTGACCGCGCTGCCCGGCGGCGGCGCGCGCCAGGTTCATCAGCGTGTCGGCCTCTTCGCCGTTGATCCCGAACGCGTTCAGCATGGAGCGCACATCCCCGAGCTTGACCCCGACGGCACCGGACTCGATCTTGTTGACCTTGCCCTGGGTGCAGCCGAGGACCTCGGCGACCTGCTGCTGTGTCATCCGCGCCGCGGTGCGGGCATGCCGGAGCTCGTTTCCGAGCTGCTTCCGGCGCGAGGTGACGGTGCTGGCCATCGCCCTGCTCTCCCGGACCACTACCAAGCGACGACGGCCACCGGCCGCCGTCGCACGCGAACTATCGAACCCACCCAGGCTAGTACTTCACCTTGCGGATCTCGATGATGACATCGCGCAGCGTTCCAGGAAACGCCGCGGAATGCCAGTCACCTGGGAGATCACTCGCCTGGACCAGTGAAATTCCGAATTATTCCGCCAACCGGCGGAGCCCGGGCTCGGGCATAGTGAGCGCCGTGACCGATCGCTCGCCCTCCGCCGCCGCCGTCACCCGGCTGGCCGACCAGGCCCACGGCTACGTTCAGCCGGACGGCTCCTGGTACATCAACAACTGCGGGTTCGTCGACGCCGGCGACCACACCGTGCTCATCGACACGTGCTCGACCGAGCGCCGCACGCGCGCGCTGCTGGCCGCCGTCGAGGCGGCCGGCGGCGGCCCGGTGACGACCTTGGTCAACACCCACCACCACGGCGACCACACGAACGGCAACTACCTGGTCGAGGGCGCGGCCGTGCTGGGCCACCGCAAGACGCGGGAGCTGATGGTCGCCGAGGGCATCCAGACGTTCGAGGGGATCTTCGTCGGCAGCGACTGGGGCGAGCTCGAGTCGCGGCCGCCCGAGGTGGTGTTCGACGACCGGCTGACCGTGCACGCCGGCGACGTCACCCTCGAGCTGATCCACCCCGGCCACGCCGCCCACACCACCAACGACGTCCTGGTCTGGCTGCCCGGGCAGCGCGTGCTGTACGCCGGTGACCTGGTGTTCAACGGCGGCAGCCCGTTCGCGTTGATGGGCTCGGTGGCCGGCTGGCGCAAGGGGCTCGACATCATCCGCGAACTCGAGCCCGAGGTGATCCTGCCCGGTCACGGCGGCCCCTGCGGACTCGACGTGGTGGACAAAGTGGACGAATACCTCGAGTTCGTCCAGCGGACGGCCGAACGCGGGAAGGCCGCCGGGCTGTCCCCGCTGGAGGCGGCGAAGGAAGCCGATCTCGGTGAGTTCGAGTCCCTGACCGAGCAGGAGCGGCTGCCGGGGAACCTGCACCGCGCGTACGCCGAACTGGACGGCGCCGAGTGGGGTGCGGACATCGACCTCGTCGCCGCCGTCACGGACATGGTCGCGATCAACCGCGGCCCGATCCGCTGCTTCTCCTGAACTGAGTGAGCCGTCGCTCCGTGGCCTCCCATGAGGCCTCGATCGGACTAGGGTCTGAATCGAGAGAGTCGTTGGAAGGATGCGGATGAGCAAGAAGGCGAGCATCGGGGTCACCGGGCTGGCGGTCATGGGCCGCAACCTGGCCCGCAACCTGGCGCGGCACGGCCACACGGTGGCCCTGCACAACCGGTCCGAGGAGCGGACCCGGGCGCTGGTGGAGCAGTTCGGCGACGAGGGCGACTTCATCCCGGCGTACTCGGCGCAGGAGTTCGTCAACGCGCTGGAGCGGCCGCGGCAGGTCGTGATCATGGTCAAGGCGGGCGGCCCGACGGACGCCGTCATCGAGGAGTTCGCGCCGCTGCTCGAAGCGGGCGACGTGATCATCGACGCCGGCAACGCGCACTTCGCCGACACGCGCCGCCGCGAGAAGGCGCTGCGCGAGCGCGGGCTGCACTTCGTCGGCAGCGGCGTCTCGGGCGGCGAGGAAGGCGCGCTGCACGGGCCGAGCATCATGCCCGGCGGCTCGAAGGAGTCCTACGAGTCCCTCGGCCCGCTGTTCGAGGACATCTCGGCGAAGGTCGACGGCGAGCCGTGCTGCACGCACATCGGCGCGGACGGCGCCGGGCACTTCGTCAAGATGGTGCACAACGGCATCGAGTACGCCGACATGCAGCTGATCGCGGAGTCGTTCGACCTGCTGCGGCACGCGGGTGGCTACTCCCCCGCCGAGATCGCCGAGGTGTTCCGCACGTGGAACACCGGCCGGCTCGACTCCTACCTGATCGAGATCACCGCCGACGTGCTCGCGCACGTCGACAGCGCGTCCGGCAAGCCGTTCGTCGACATCGTCGAGGACGCCGCCGAGCAGAAGGGCACCGGCCGCTGGACGGTGCAGATCGGCCTCGACCTGGGTGTCCCGATCTCGGGCATCGCCGAGGCCGTCTTCGCGCGTTCGCTGTCCGGCTCGAAGCCGCTGCGCGCGGCGGCCCGCGGCCTGGGCGGCCCCTCGGCTTCGCCGCTCACGGGCTCGTCGCTGGAGCGCTTCGCCGACGACGTCGAGCAGGCGCTGTACGCGTCGAAGGTCGTCGCGTACGCGCAGGGCTTCAACCAGATCCAGGCCGGCGCGACGGAGTACGGCTGGGACATCGACCTCGGCAAGGTCGCCTCGATCTGGCGCGGCGGCTGCATCATCCGCGCGAAGTTCCTGAACGACATCACCTCGGCCTACGCCGACGAGCCCGCGCTGCCGACCCTGCTCACGTCGGGTGGCTTCCGCAAGGCGGTCGAGGACGCGCAGGACTCGTGGCGTTCGGTGATCTCGACGGCGGTCCAGCTGGGCATCCCGACGCCGGGCTTCTCGACGGCGCTGGCGTACTACGACGGCCTCCGCGCCGAACGCCTGCCGGCGGCTTTGGTGCAGGGCCAGCGCGACTTCTTCGGGGCGCACACCTACCGCCGCGTCGACCGCGAAGGTTCGTTCCACACGGCCTGGGCCGCCGACGGCCGCCCGGAGTCCGAAGCCTGAGCCGGTGCTGCTCTGATCGGGAAGACCCCCTGGTCCATCCCGATCAGAGCAGCGTCACCAGCAGCAGCGCGAGCAGCACGGTGGCCAGCAGCGGCCTCACTGCCCGCGGGCGGCGAGGATTTCCGCCAGCACCTCCACGATCTTCGCCTCGGCCTTGTCCTTCTTGACGCCGAGGCCGTCGAGCACCTCGAAGCCGGTGCCTTCGCCCTGCTCCAGCAACGCCAGGAGCATGTGCTCGGTGCCGATGTAGTTGTGCCCGAGCCGCAGTCCCTCCCGCATGGTGAGTTCGAGAGTCTTCTTGCCCCCGGCGGAGAACGGCACCGGGTTCGGCGCGGGGTCGGCCCGCTCCGGCAGCCGCGCTTCGGCGGCTTCGCGGACGGCGTCGAGGGTGATCCCCTGGGCCAGGATCGCCCCGGCGGCCAGCGCGGCCGGCTCGGTGAGCAGGCCCAGCACGATGTGCACGCTGTCGATCTCCGGGCTGCCGTGCTCGACCGCGGCCTTCTGGGCCTCGACGATCACGTGCCGCGCGCGGTCGGTGTAGCGGCCGTAGACGCGCTCGATGCTGCCGCTCGGGTCGCCGCCGGGGTCCACCTTCGGCACGAACCGCTTCTGGGCGGCCTGCTTGGTGACGCCCATGCTCTGGCCGATCTCGGTCCAGGAGGCGCCCGAGCGCCGGGCCTGGTCGACGAAGTGACCGATCAGGTGGTCGGCGACTTCGCCGAGGTGCTGTCCGACGTAGACCGCGTCGGACAGCTGGGCCAGTGCGTCGTGGTCGTTGTTGCCCTTGATGGCGTTGATGAGGTCGTCGAGCTTGATGTTGGTCGGTAGGGTCATACCGTCAACTGTAGGTTGACGATCTTCTATCGTCAACCGCGAGTTGACGCTGCCTTCCAGTGGGCCTTCAAGTCGAACTCGCTCACCTCGAGATCCGCGTAGGCAGGCTTCGGATCGGCGGTGAACAAGCGCCGCGCGGCGATGTGGTCCGCCGGCCGGTTCACCGACTCCACCGCGATGAGGACGTCGTCGCGGAAGGACAGCACCGAGAACTTGCCCGCTTCCTGATCACCCGCGACCACGGTCCGGTCGGCGCCCGAGAGGATGCCGGCGATCTGCAGCTTCGCGCCCGACTGGTCGGTCCAGAACCACGGCAGGCTCGCGTACGGCTCTTCCCCGCCGGTCAGCGCCGCGGCCACGGACCGGCCCTGGTCGACGGCGTTCTGCACCGACTCCAGCCGGGTCGCCGCGCCGGCCTGCACGCACGGGAAGTTCGCGCAGTCGCCGATGGCGAAGATCTTTTCGTCCGAGGTCCGCAGGTGCGCGTCGACGACGACGCCGTTGGCCACCTCGAGCCCGGCCGCCGCGGCCAGCGCCGTCTCCGGCACGACGCCGACGGCGATCACGACCAGGTCGGCGGGCAGCCGGGAGCCGTCGGAGAGTTCGACTTCGCGTGCCCGGTCGTCCCCGTGCACCGCCGAAACGCCCTGGCCCAGCAGCACGGTGTGCCCGGCGTCGCGGTGCAGCGCGGCGAAGTAGGCGGAGATCTCCGGCGTCGCGACGCGGTTGAGCAGGCGGTCCTGGGCCTCGACGATCGTCACCGGGCGACCGGCGTGCGACGCGAACTCCAGCCCGATGAAGCCACCCCCGACCACGACGACGTGCTCGGCGCTGGTCAGGGACTCGCGCAGCCGGTCGGCGTCGTCGCGGGTGCGCAGGGTCAGCACGCCCGGCAGGTCCGCGCCGGGCACGGGCAGCGTCCGGTTGCGTGCGCCGGTGGCCAGGATCAGGTGGTCGTAGGCCAGCTCGGCGCCGTCCTCGAGCCGGACGCGGGCCGCGTCGCGGTCGATCGAGGCGACCCGGCCGGCGACCAGCTCGATGTCCTTCTCGGCGAAGAAGTCGGCACCGCGCAGGTGCAGCTGCTCGAGCCCGGCGGTCCCGGCCAGGTAGGCCTTCGACAGCGGCGGCCGCTGGTACGGCACGCCCGGCTCGTCCCCGACCAGCACGACCCGGCCCGCGAAACCGCGGTCCCGCAGCGACGCGACCGCCTGGAACCCGCTCTGCCCCGCCCCGACGACGACCACCGTGTTCTGTCCACCCATGCCCGCCATCCGATCACAACCCGCCCGGCTCGTCGAGGAAGCCTCGTGAGTGTTCAGGGCGGTTCTAACCGCCCTGAACACTCACGAGAGCCGCGGCAGACTCGCTACTCGCGGCCGCCCGCCGTCCGCAGGGCCCGCGGCGCCCCGAGCACGCGCGAGATCCCACGCGCCGCGGCCCGGACCGCGGGGACCAGCGTCCGCGGGTCCGTGCCCTCCGCCGGGACGACCACCGAGATCGCCGCCACCACTTCGTCGGTGCTGTCGTAGACCGGGGCCGCCACCGACAACGCGATCAGCTCGATCTGGCCGTCGCTGATCGCGTAGCCGTCGCGGCGGACGTCGGCCAGCACCCGCCGCAGCCGCTCCGGCGAGTCGATCGTCTTGGTGGTGAACGTCTTCAGCGGGCCGGCCAGGACTTCCTCCTGCGCCTCGGCGGCGGCGTGCGCGAGCAGCACCTGGCCGACACCGGTGGCGTGCGCGGGCAGCCGGCCGCCCACGCGCGTCAGGACGTTGACCGCGCCGCGGCCGGAAATCCGTTCGACGTAGACGACTTCCGGGCCGTCGAGCACCGCGAGCTGCACGTTCTGGTGCGTGGCCTCATAAAGGTCCTCGAGGAACGGCATCGCGCTCTCCCGCAGCTCGGCGCCGTGCGGGGCGAGCGAAGCGACTTCCCACAGCCACAACCCGACGCGGTACCGGCCCGCTTCGTCGCGCACGAGCGCCCCGCGCCGGGTCAGCTCCCCGGCGATCCGGTGGGTCGTCGACAGCGGCAGCCCGACGCGGCGGCTGAGCTCGGACAGCGTCAGCTGCGGCCGGTCGGCCGTGAACGCGCCCAGCAGGTCGAGGACGCGGTCCACGACCGACGGCGGCCGCTTCGCGCTGTGTCTCACTCTTCGTCGTCCGGCAGCAGCGGACGCATGAACGTCCGCCGGTACCGCACCACGCAGCCGCTTTCGTCGCGGATCTTGTCGGCCTCGATGAAGTCCGGGTCGACGCCGAACAACGTCCGGTAGCGCTCGTACGCGGCGAGGCTCTCGAAGCTGAACAGCGCGCGAGCTTCGTCGCTCGCCCCCTCCGACGGCAGGAAGTAGCCGTGGTGGACGCCGCCTTCCCGCTGCACCAACCGCATCCACGCGGCGGCGAAGCGTTCGAAGTCGGTGAGCTTGGCGGGGTCGATGACGTAGTCGACGACGCAGGTGATCATCAGTGGCCGCCCCAGACGCGGTCGGCCGTGGCCACGATCAGCTCCAGCTTGCGCAGCTGGTCGTCCGGGGTGAGGTCGTTGCCCTCCTCGGTCGAGGAGAACCCGCACTGCGGCGAAAGGCAGAGCTGGTCGACGTCGACGTACTGCGACGCCTCTTCGATGCGCCGCACCAGGACGTCGGGGTCTTCGAGCTCCGGGCGCTTGGTGGTGACCAGGCCGAGGACGACCTTCTTGTCCTTCGGCACGAACCGCAGCGGTTCGAAGCCGCCGGAGCGTTCGTCGTCGAACTCCAGGAAGAAACCGTCGACGGCCAGCTCGCCGAAGAGCGCTTCGGCGACGAACTCGTAGCTCCCCGAAGCAACCCATGACGACCGGAAGTTGCCGCGGCACAGGTGGGTCGTCACCGTGAGGTCCTCGGGCCGGCCGGCCAGCGCGGCGTTCATCGTCGCGATGTTGCGCACGTGCTGGGTGTCCGGGTCGCCGCCCATTCGCGCGACGAGCTCCCGCTGCGCCGGGTCGTTGAGGTAGGCGAGGCTGGTGTCGTCGAGCTGCAGGTATCGGCAGCCGAGGTCGTGCACCGCGGAGACCTGCGCCGCGTACGCCGCGCTCAGGTCGGCGAAGAACTCCTCGAGGTCCGGGTAGACGCTCTCGCTGACCGCCGCCCGGCCGCCGCGGTAGTAGACCATGCTCGGCGACGGGATGGTCAGCTTCGGCGTCACGCCGTCGTCCACATGGGACTTCAGGAACTCGAAGTGCGAAGCGAAGATCGGCTCGTCGAGCCGCACCTTGCCGTCGACCTGCAGGCCCGGCGGGCTGAACTCGAGGTCGCCGGCCAGGTTGTGGAACTTGACGTGCAGCCGCTCGTCGCTCTTCGAGACCCCACCGAGCGAGTAGATGAAGTCCATGTGCCAGGAGGCGCGCCGGAACTCGCCGTCGGTGGCCGAGCTCAGCCCGGCCACCCGCTGCATCTTGATGACGTCGCGGATCGCGTCGTCCTCGACCGCGCGGAGCTGCTCCGCGCCGATCTCTCCGCTCTCGTGCCGCCGCCGCGCGTCACGCAGCACCGGGGGCCGCAGGAGGCTCCCGACGTGATCGGCGCGGAACGGCGGGCCCACCTGGGAAGTGCCGCCGGAAGTCATGCACCGATGGTCACACATCCGAGACCGTTCCGCCGCCCCCGGAAGTGAGATCATCGGGCGGCCAGGTCCGCCGACGCGAAGGGGCTGTCCATGACGAAACCCGCGGTCCACCCGGTCGACCAGGGCCTGCCCGCCGGCCGGCTGGCGCTCCTCGGCCTGCAGCACATGGCGATCATGTACGCGGGCGCGGTCGCGGTGCCGCTGATCGTCGGCAGCGCGCTGAAGCTGGACACCGCGACGATCGGCCTGCTGGTCAACGCCGACCTGCTGGTGGCGGGCATCGCCACGCTGATCCAGGCGGTCGGCATCGGGAAGCTGCTGGGCATCCGGCTGCCGGTGGTCGCGGGCGCGACGTTCACTGTCGTCAACCCGATGATCCTGATCGCGTCCCAGTACGGGATGTCGGCGGTCTACGGTGCGATGATCGCCTCCGGCGTGTTCGGGCTGCTGATCGCAAAGCCGTTCGCAAAGCTGATCCGGTTCTTCCCGCCGTTGGTCACCGGGACGCTGCTGCTGGTCATCGGCGTCTCCCTGCTCGGCCCGGGCGCGCAGATGATCGCCGGGCACGACCCGGCGTCGCCGGACTTCGCGGCGCCGTCGCACATCGGGCTGGCCTTCGGCGTGCTCGCGCTGCTGGTGCTGTTCACGCGGGTGCTGCGCGGGTTCGCCAACCAGGTCGGGCCGCTGCTGGCGCTGGCGCTCGGGCTGGTGATCGCGATCCCGATGGGCCTGGTGCACTGGGACGGGCTCCAGGCGGCCGGCTGGTTCGGGCTCGCGGCGCCGTTCCACTTCGGCGCGCCGACGTTCCCGGTCGCGGCGATCCTCTCGATGTGCGTGGTCATGCTGGTGACGTTCACCGAGTCGACGGCGGACATGATCGCGGTCGGCGAGATCACCGGCCGCCCGCCGACGGACGCCGACCTCGCCCGCGGCCTGGCGACCGACGGCGTCTCGGCGGTGCTGGGCGGCGTGATGAACTCGTTCCCGGACACGGCGTTCGCGCAGAACGTCGGCCTGGTGCGGATGACGGGCGTCCGCAGCCGCTGGGTGGTCGCGGTGACCGGCGGCATCCTGCTGCTGATGGGCCTGGTCCCGAAGATCGGCGCGTTCATCGCGGCGATCCCCGAGCCGGTGGTCGGCGGCGTCGCGGTGGTGATGTTCGCGATGGTCGCGGTGGTGGGCGCGCAGAACCTCCGCACGGTGGAGTTTTCCGGCAACCACAACACGTTCATCGTCGCGGTGGCCCTCGGCGTCGGCCTGCTGCCGGCGTTCGTCCCGGACTTCTTCAAGCACTTCCCGGCCTGGCTGCAGACGATCTGCGGCAGTTCGATCACGGTGGCGGCGGTGCTGGCGTTCGTGTTGAACCTGCTGTTCAACCACCTCAGGCGGCGCTCGGAGCCGGACCTGCTGGAAGCGCCGTGAGCAACCGTTCGACGAGCTTCTCCCCGGTGCCGGGCTCGATCGGACGGCGGAACAACACCCGCAGGTAGAGCGGCGCGAGCACGAAGTCCAAGACCTCGTCGACCGTCGGCACCGCCTCGCCGCGCGCCGCGGCCTTGTCGAGTACCTCCTGCAGGTCCTCGCCGCGGGCTTGGAGGTACTCCAGGGGTTTCTCGTCCGGGCGCAGGGTCGCGACCAGCGCGCGGAGCAGGATCTGGCCGTGGCGGTCGCGCATCGAGCGTTCGACGCCTTCGGCCCAGCCGCTCAGGTCGCCGCGCAGCGAACCGGTGTCCGGGATCGGGGACGTCGCGCGCAGGCGCGTCACCGCGGCGTCCAGCAGCAGGTGGTCGCGGCTGCCCCAGCGCCGGTAGACGCTCGTCGGGTTCACGCCGGCGCGTTCGGCGATCTTCGGGATCGCCGCGTCGATCTCGCCCGCGGCGAGCAGCTCGACGACGGCGTCGTGCACCGCGTCTCGGACGCGGGCGCTGCGGCCGCCGGGTCGGGTCATCGGCTCATCCTAGGTCCACGGCCTCGCGTTTCCCGCCGTCCTATGTTAGGAAAGTTTCCTAACTAGAACGGGGAGGCGCGATGCGGTCCGGGGTTCTCGTAGCGGCACTGGTCTTGTTCAGCGGCGGGGTGGCGGCGTCGGCGGCCGAACCGGCGGCCGCGCACGCGCGGAACATCATCTACATCCAGGGCGACGGCATGGGACTCGGCCAGCGCGACCTGATCCGGCTGGCGACCGTCGGCCGGCACGGCGACCTCGCGATGGACCGGCTGCCGGTCACCGGACTCGTGCACACGAGCCCGGACGACCCCGAAGAGGTCGTCACCGACTCCGCCGCCGCGGCCACCGCGCTGGCGACCGGGCACAAGACCCGCAACGGCGCGGTCGGCGTCGACCCCGCCGGCCATCCCCTGCGGACGGTGCTGGAGGACGCCAAGCGGGCGGGCAAGTCGACCGGCCTGGTCACGACAGCGCAGGTCACCGGCGCTTCGCCGGCCGCCTTCGCCGCGCACGTGCCGAGCCGCGACCTGCAGAGCGACATCGCCCGGCAGTACGTCACCGACAGCTGGCCGGACGTCCTGCTCGGCGGCGGCGAGGACTACTGGTTCCCGAAGGGCGAGCCCGGCGCGTGGCCGGACAAGCCCGGCGAGGGCAGCAGCGGCACGCACGGCAACCTCGTCGCCCAGGCCCAGCGCACCGGCTACACCTACGTCCGCAACGCCCAGGAGCTGCGGCAGACGCGGGCGCCGCGGCTCCTCGGGCTGTTCGCCAACGAGGACATGGTCGACTACGGCCCCGACGGCGTCGGCCGCTACGCGCCGAGCGTGCCGCTGGTCCAGATGGCGAAGAAGGCCCTCGACACGCTGTCGGCCAACCCGCGCGGGTTCTTCCTCTTCCTCGAAGAGGAGGGCATCGACGGGATGTCGCACGAGAACAACGCGCACGCGGTGATCGACGCCGGCCGGGCGCTCGACGCGACCGTCGCCGTGGTGCTCGAGTTCGTCCGGTCCCACCCGGACACGCTCGTGATCGTCGGCGGGGACCACGAGACCGGCGGGCTGAGCATCGAAAACGCCGACGGGCGAAACGAAGGCGACGAGGACGGCCCGTTCCCGGTGCCGGGCTCGAAGCTCGAGTTCACGGTCGACTGGACGACCGGTGATCACACCGGCGCCGACACCCCGGTGACCGCGACCGGCCCGGGCTCGGCCGCGCTCGACCGGACCCTCGACAACACCGACGTCCACCGCGCGATGGTCCGGGCAGCCGGTTAAAGCCACCATCCTGGCTTTAGCTGCTAGCCTTAAGGCAAATCTACTTGCCTTAAGGAGCAGACCATGGCGCGCAAGATGACCAAGGACGAGCGCGAAGCGTTCCTCGCCGAGCCGCACGTCGGCGTGCTCGGCATCGCGGCCGAGCCCGGACGCGCGCCGCTGACCACGCCGATCTGGTACCGCTACGAGCCGGGCGGCGACGTCCTCGTGATGACGTCGCCCGGCTCGCGCAAGGCCCGGCTGATCGAGGCGGCCGGCCGGTTCGCGCTGTGCGTGCAGCGGCAGGACGGCGTGTACCAGTACGTCTCGGTCGAGGGTCCGGTCGTGGAGTCGTGGCCGATGACCAAGGCCGAGCGGCAAGAGATGGCGGCGCGCTACCTGCCGCCGGGTACGAGCGAGGCCTACACGGACGCGATGGACCCGATCCACGGGAACAACATCGCCATCGTGATGCGGCCGGAGCGGTGGAACACCAGCGACTTCAGCGACGTCGGAGAGCAGCTCACCAGCAGATGATGAGGATGCACGTCGGCCGCGGCGGGGGCGGAGTCGTCGGCGGGTGGTGACCGCCGCCCGGCGAGGTCGGCGTCGTAGGGGTCGCGGAGTCCGGGCCACCACTGGTCGGCGTGGTCGTCGTCGACGTCTCGGTGCTGCTGTCGGTGGTCGGCGTCGTGCCCGGCACCTCGGTGACAGTCTCGCGAGGCACGCCCACGCCCGGCACGACGTCGCCGCCGCCGGTGCCGCCCTCCGGCGGCGAGTCGGTGGCCTGGTCGGCGCCGCCGAGGCCGGTGGTGCGCTGCGGGAACGGGATGACGTGGATCTGGTCGACCGGGGCGGCGTCCTGGGTGCCCTTGCCGCTGAGGCCGACCAGCACCGCCGCGACCCCGCACCCCATGACGACGGCGAGCATCACGGCGAGCACGCGCCAGCGCGACTGGCCCGATTCCGGACGGTCGCCCCAGCCCTCGCGCACGAGCAGCTCGGCGACCGATACCTCGTCGTTCACCCCGACAGACCTTCCCGAAAGGCCTCTCGGCCGAGATCGTGGCCGTATTTTTACCGCACATAGCACCCGAACGGGTGAGTTATCGGCAAAAATTCGTCACGTAACGAGAACTTTGACCGTGAGTGACATTCCACAGCGGATTCACAGCCGGAGTTCGGGAGACTCCCAGCATGACCGGCGAAGCTCAACCCATGCTGCTGAAAGCCGGACCGGAGATCCCCGCGCCGCGGGTCTCCTGGCGGCCTTTCGCCCGGTTCGTGCCGAGCCCGAAGACGACCCCGTTCACCTTCGGCTACCTCGTGCTGCTCCTCGGCACCACGCTGCTGCTCAAGTTCGCCGATCCGGCGTTGACCGACCGGCTGCTCCAGCTGTCCAGCACCGACGCCCACAACCTCTGGCGGCGGCCGCTGACGTCGCTGCTGACCAGCGCGCTCTGGCTGTCCGACGAAGGCTGGCTGGCCTACGTCGTGATCTTCGCGATCGCCGTCGCGCCGCTGGAACGCCGGTTCGGCGCCCGCCGCGCGGCGACCGTGTTCTTCTCCGGCCACGTGCTGGCCACGCTCGTCACCGAGCTGCCGGTGATGGCCCTGATCAGCGCGCACGTCCTGCCGAACTCGGCCGGGCACTGGCTCGACATCGGCGTCAGCTACGGCTTCTTCACCACGGCCGGCGCGCTGGTGTTCCTGCTGCGCGGCCGGTTGCGGCTCGTCGCGCTGGCCGTCACCGAAGCCTTCATCGCGGCGATCTGGCTCAGCGACGACCCGTGGGTGCTCGACTCGATCGTCACGTTGCTCGGCCACGCGTTCGCCGCACACTTCGGCCTGGTGTTCTGGGGCCCGCGGCTGCGGCGCGCATCCGCAGGCCGGGCCGGTATTCCGGCGGGTAGGCAGGCGCCGGAGTCGGTGGTGTAATCGACCGAGCCACACGCCGACTGCCGGGGGGACGGACGCTCATGCAGGCAGACTCCCTCGCCGAGCTGGTCGAGCTGAGCCCGGACGCGATCTGCGTCCACGAGAACGGCGTCCTGACCTACGCCAACCGCGCCGCCCTCGACGCGTTCGCCGCACGCTGCGCGGACGAAGTGGTCGGCCGGCGCTTCACCGACTTCGTCGCCGAGGACTCACAGGACGCCGTCGCGGAGAAGCTGGCGCGGCTGACCGAGCCGGGGCAGGCGAGCGAGCCGGTCGAAGCGCTGATGTCGCGGCTCGACGGCAGCAAGTTCGCGGTGGAGACGGTGTGGGTGCGCCTCGGCGACCGGCCGGCCTACCAGGTCGTGATGCGGGACATCACCGCGAAGAAGGCCGCCGCGGACGCCCTGCGCTTCCAGGCCGCGCTGGTGTCGCACGTCAGTGACGCGCTGATCGCGACCACCGGCGAAGGCGTCGTGACCAGCTGGAACCCGGCGGCCGAGGCGGTGTACGGCTGGACCGCGGCCGAGGCCGTCGGGCGGCGGGCGAGCGAGCTGGTCGGCGCGCCGCTGGACCTGCGCGGCGGCGGGGTCACCGAGGCCGTGCACCGGCGACGCGACGGCGCACCCTTGGCGGTCCGCGTCTCGGCAGCTGAAATGAACGACGGCTATGTCCTCGTTTGCGCGGACGAGACCGCGCGGCGGCGGGCCGAGCAGAACTACCGCACGGTCGTCGCGTCCCTCGACGAAGGCGTGCTGGTCATTGGGCCGGCCGGGCTGATCGAGGCGGCGAACCCGGCGGCCTGCCGGATCCTCGGGGTCGCCGAGGCCGACCTGATCGGCGTCGCCTGCCACACGCTGGTGCTGTTCACCGAGTCCGGGCACTGGATCCCGCCGGACGAGATGCCGTCGGTGCAGACGCGACGCACCGGCGTCGCGCACAACGGCCTGGTCGTGCGGCTGCGCCGGCCGGACGGGCGCGACGTCTGGGTGTCGCTGACCTCGCGGCTGCTCAACCCCGACGACCCCACGGCGCGGGCCGTGGTCACGTCGTTCACCGACATCAGCGAGACCCGCGCGATCAGCGCGCAGCTGGCGCACGACGCCACCCACGACCCGCTGACCCGGCTGGGCAACCGGACGCTGGTGCTCTCCCGGCTCGACGTCCGCGAGCGCGGCGCGGTCACCGTGCTGTTCCTGGACCTGGACAAGTTCAAGGTCATCAACGACTCGCTCGGGCACTCGGTCGGCGACCAGGTGCTGCGGATCGTCGGCGAGCGCCTGCGCCGCTGCTCCGGCCGCGACGACCTGGTCGGCCGGCTCGGCGGCGACGAGTTCGTCGTCGTCACCGGCGAGGTCACCGAGGCGGGCGAGGTCCGGGCGCTGGCCGAGCACCTGCGGGCCGCGCTGGCCGAGCCGATCGGCGTCCTCGGCCGCCAGCTGCACCTCGACGCCAGCATCGGCGTGGTGCTGGTCGGCGACGGCGACCACCGCAGCGCCGAAGACCTGCTGCGTGACGCCGATGTCGCGATGTACCAGGCCAAGACGCTCGGGCGGGGCCGGCACCACTTCTTCGACGTCGGCCTGCGCGAGCGGATGCAGCGGCGGCTGCGGATGGAGCAGGACCTGCGCGACGCGGTGCACGACGGCCAGCTCTGGCCCGCCTACCAGCCGGTGGTCGACCTGCGGACCGGCGAGATGGTCGCGGTGGAGGCGCTGCTGCGCTGGACGCACCCCCGGCACGGCGCGATCTCGCCGGTGGAGTTCATCCCGCTCGCCGAAGAGAGCGACCTGATCAACGTGATCGGCAAGGAGATGCTGCGCGCGACCACGCGCGAGCTGGCCGCACGACGTGGTTCGCAAGGGCTCGACCTGACGTTGAAGGTCAATTTGTCGACGCGCCAGCTCGACGACCCGCACCTGGTGCCGGCGGTGCGGGACGCGCTGGCCGGCACCGGGCTGCCGGCCGGCGCGCTCTGCCTGGAGGTCACCGAAAGCGCGTTGATGCGCGACCAGGAGGCGGCCGCGGAGGTGCTGGCGTCCCTGCGGTCGCTGGGCGTGCTGCTGGCGATCGACGACTTCGGCACCGGCTATTCGTCGCTGGCGCAGCTGCGGCGGCTGACGCTGGACACGCTCAAGATCGACCGCTCGTTCATCACCGGCATCGCCGAGTCACGCGACGCGGCCGCGATCGTCACGAGCATCATCGCGATGGCCCACGCGGTCGACCTGACGGTGATCGCCGAAGGCGTCGAGTCCGCGGAGCAGGTGGATCTGCTCCGCTCGCTCGGCTGCGACCAGGCGCAGGGCTACCACCTCGGCCGCCCGGTGCCCGCGGCGGAGCTGTTCGGCCCTCAGTAGATCTCCTGGAGCCTGCGCAGCTCGTCGGACGTCAGCTCGATGCCGAAGTCCTTGAGGGTGGCGTCGAGGTCGTCCGGCGCGATTTCGGTCGTTTCGCTGGTGCCGTCGGGGTTTTCGACGGTGAGCTCGCGGCCCAGCAGCTTCCGGAAGCGGCCCGGTTCGAGCGTCATGAGCACGAGCCGGCCGGTGAACGGCGACTTCGGGTGCGTCGAGGTGTAGTGGTGGAAGACCTCGTAGTCGAGCGGGTGCATGTCGTCGACCCGGAAGTCGAGCAGATCCTCCCAGCCGTCGGAAAGCTGCTTCTGCAGCGTCCACCAGCTGTCCCGGCGCACGAGCCGGTGCGGCCAGCCGGCCTGGTCGACGACCTCGCCGTCGGCCAGGGGCATCGGGACGAAGATCCCGGCGCCGAAGCCGACGTCGGCGAGGAAGCTCCGCCCGCCCACCTCGACGACCAGCGTCATGTGCGTGTACGGCCCGGGCCGGCGCGGCTGCACGCGCGCGGCGAGCCGGTGCACGGTGTAGCCGAGCCGTTCGAGGACGGCGGCGAAGAGGCCACTCTGCTCGTAGCAGTAGCCACCGCGCCGCCGCCCGACGAGCTTCGCGGTCACGACGTCGAGCGAAATCCCTTGGTGCTGCCCGAGAACGACGTCGACGTTCTCGAACGGGATGGCTCCCACGTGTGCTTGCGTGAGCTCTCGCAGCGCCGCTTCGGACGGTTCGCGCTTCGGCAGCCCGACCCGCGCGAGGTAGGCGTCGAGGTCGACGGCGTCGATCCCCCAGTCATCGGTCATGGCTCCAGGATGCAACCTCGACCGGGATCGAGGTCAACCTTCGTGGACGATCTTCCGGACCTCGACGGCGGTGTACTGGGCGTCCGGGATCTTCGCCGCCAGCTCGACCGCGCGCGCTTCAGTTTCGACGTCGACGACGTAGTAGCCGCAGAGGAAGGCTTCGGACTCGACGTAGCCGCCGTTCTTGGTCTGGGCGACACCGTTCTTCACCTGGACGGTCTTGGTGTCGGCGGGTTCGGCGAGTGCCTTGGTCTCGACCATCTCGCCGGATTCGGTGGTGAGCTTGATGAACTCGCCGTGTCCTTCGTAGACGGCGTTCTTCTGGTCGTCGGTGAGGGTGGCCCAGAGGGTGGGGTTCATGTGGAGCGTCAGGAGGTATCGCATGCCCGGTGGTCGGAGCCTGTCCACCAGTCCGGACACGCATGTGCGCGGTTCACTCGTTCGGCCTAACGGGCAGGGTGGTGAGCCCGCGGAACCGGATGCCTTCGTGCCACGCGAGGTCGGCCTCGGCCAGGCGCATCCGCGGAAAGCGTGTCAGCAGCCGGGAAAACGCGATCTGCGCTTCCAGCCGGGCGAGCGGCGCGCCGACGCAGTGGTGGATGCCGTGTCCGAAGGCGACGTGCCCGGCCGGGCGGCGTCCGACGTCGAGCCGGTCGGCGTCGGGGAACCGGGCCGGGTCGCGGTTGGCCGCGCCGAGCGCGACGTGCACGAACTCGCCGGCCTCGATCCGGACGCCGCCGAGCTCGAGGGGTTCGCCGGCGTAGCGGAGGGTCGCGAAGCCGACGGGTCCGTCGAACCGCAGGAGCTCCTCGACGGCGGCGGGCACCAGCGAGAGGTCCGCGCGCAGGGCGTCGAGCTGGTCCGGGTTGCGCAGGAGGGCGTACATGCCGTTGCCGATGAGGTTGACGGTGGTTTCGTAGCCGGCGAACAGCAGCAGGAAGGCGGTGGCGACGAGCTCGCGTTCGCTGAGCTGTTCCTGTTCGTCACGGGCCCGCACGAGGTCCGAGAGCATGTCGCCGGCCGGGTGCGCGCGCTTGCGCCGGACGAGCTCGACGAGGAACGCCTTGAGGTGGTGGATCTGCGCGGGTTCGGCGCTGCCGGAGCCGAACCCGGCGGTCCGGCGCCGGAACTCGGCGCGTTCCTCGGCGGCGACACCGAGCAGCTCACCGATGACGGTGACCGGCAGCGGCACGGCGAACCGCTCGAGCAGGTCGGCTTCGGCGTGGCCGGCGAGGTCGTCGAGCAGCTCGGCGGTGATTTCCTCGACGCGGGGCCGCAACGCCTCGACGGCCCGCGGGGTGAAGGCCTGGTTGACGAGCTTCCGGAGCCGGGTGTGGTCGGGCGGGTCGGCGTCGAGCATGTGGGTGCTCGCGGTGGCCTCGACGCCGGCCCACCGCGCGTTGGCCCCGGACTTCCGCAGCCGCGGTTCGGCGAGCGCCGCCCGCGCCTCGGCGTACCCGGTGACGACCCAGCCGGCTTTCCCGCCGGGGAAGCGGACCCGGTGCACGGAGCCGTGTTCGCTCCAGGCGCGGTAGTGCCGGAAGGGATCGGCGAAGAAAGCGCTGTCGAGCTCGATCATCGTCAGCTCCGGCTCAGGAGGAGGTACCGGTCGTCGTCGATTTCCTTGCCCCACAGGGCCGGATCGTGCAGCCCCCGGACGTCGGCCTCGCGCCGGTGCTGCCGCACGAGGTCCCGGCAGTCGTCCCGGCTGAGCCCGGCACCGGTGAACCACCGCCCCTCGACGAGCACGAGCCGCCCACCGGGTTTCAGCAGCCGAACCCAGTTTCCGAGGGCGGCGCCGGGATCGGGCAGGGCCCAGAGCACGTGCCGCACGAGGACGACGTCGTAGGAGTGGTCTTGGCAGGGCGGATCGGCGGCATCGCCTTGCCGCAGGTCGACTTTCCCGGTGCCGGCCTTCCGGCGGGCGACGTCGAGCATCCGGGCGGAGAGGTCGACACCGCAGACGTGGTGGCCGTGTTCGGCGAGCAGCACGGCAAGGCTCCCGGTCCCACACCCGAGATCGACGACTGATCCCGCGGGCGGGATCAGCGGGAGGAGAAGGTCGGCCCAGGCCGCGCGGACGGCGGGGTCTTTGAGGCCGTGGTCGGGTTCGTCGTCGAAGGTGGCGGCTTCGGCGTCCCAGATGTTCACGGTCGTTCCCCCGCGGGCAGCCAGGCATCGGTTTCCCGGTGCCGCCCGAGCCCGATGGCCTCGAACTCGTCGAAGTGTCCACCGCGCACGACACCGAGTTCCCGCAGCGCCCGCGAAATCGGGCTCCCGCCGACGGCCGGCCGTTCACCGACGTCGAGCCGCAGCGGCCCCAGCACGACTTCGCCCCGGTTCCAGACTTGCGCGCACTGGCTGCCACTGCCCCCGAAGAAGTCCGCCTCGACGTAGGCGACGGCGCCGTCCGCCGATACGGCCGCGAGTAGCCGGCCGAAGCCCCTGGGCGCTTTCCAGAACCCTTCGAGTGCGTCGGCGCCGATGTCGGTGACGGCGTCGAAGAAGTCGTCGGTCATCAGGAGGAGCGAGAGCCCGCGCCCGAGTTCGACGACGCGCGCTTCGGGCCGGGGGCCGGCGACGCGTCGAAGCACCGCTTCGGTGCCGATGGCCGCTTCGAGGCAGTACACCCGCCGATTCTGGCGCACCGCGAGCCCAACCGACAGACGAGCTGTGCCCATACGAAAAAACCGCCCCGGATCATCGGGGCGGTTCTCGTTGCGGTGGCCAGGGCCGGGGTCGAACCGGCGACCTTCCGCTTTTCAGGTCTCGGGTTGTCGGTTCACCGCAACGCACGGACCAGATCAGCGCAGGTCGGCACGCATTAGCGTTAGCCGCGGACGACGGTGGCTTAGACCTTCTTTGAGACCTTACGGCGCAGACGAACGGCGTCGGGGCGCTCCTGGAACTTCAACGCTGTGTGACGTCCGAACCGTCCTCCCCGAGACAACCCCGCTCAACCGCTCGGCGATTGCTGTTCCTCACTCGTGCGCGCGGCCACCTCATCGAGGTTCACTTGGCGCGAGACGACCGCTCGCCCGCTCGGCGCAGACGGCGACGCACCGGGACAGATGGGCGTCCGTGCGCACAAGGCCGCACAGCACGTGGTTCGTCGAATGCCTTAACCCGAGCGTGCGGGGGGTCATGGTGAGCTTATCCAGCAGTTGATTCGACAGGATCCTGAAAATGCGCCGCTACCAGCGCGGATAGTGAAACCTGATCGCCCCTGCGTTGGTGTACTAGGCACCCGTCGACCCGTAGCGGCCGCTCGCCGTCGAGGTCTCCCCTGGCCACGTGCCCGGCCATAGGGTCATGAGGGAAGACGCAGGTCGGGCAGCCACACAGGCTGCCCGACGATGACGGAGGGCAATCCGTCACCCGTACAGGATCCAAACGGGCCCTGACCTGCATCTCCTGTCATTGCACCCCACGAAGGGAGTACCCCATGAGGCTACTTCGACAGAACATGCATCAGCCAGCCCAGGGCGCTCACGGGTTCTCTCCGGGCGATAGGCGGCACCGAGGAGGGCCGCGCCCTACGTTCGGGCTGATCGATTCCGCTCGCTACCTCGCCTCGGACTCACGGACATTCTGGCGAGTCGTCGGCGGCACGTGCGTCCTCACCGCGGTGTGTCTGCTCAGCATGGGCGTCAGCCGAGTGGGAGTCGACATCACTCCGGCCGGCGTACATCTCGGGCCTGCGTATGGACGTGACGTCCGCAACCTCGATCTGGGGCCGGGACTTCCTCAAGATCGGGTGCCGTCCGATGACGCCTCGATCCACAGAGGGCTGTCCCGGAGCGTGCTGGCGGTCAGCATCCGAGACTCCTCGAACTCACCGGGACGCCGTTCGTAGATGACGGTCGCGTCTGGCTGGACATGCCAGCGATCGACAGCGTTCGGCTGGCCAGCCGCGGCGTAGGTGGTGGCTCCTGTCAGATCTGGCGGGATGTCCATCGCGCACTCCGCGCTTTCGCGTCGGTGCCCGGACCTTCCCCGTCCGGGCACCGACCCCTAGCACCACAGAACACGCGTTCGACGGCCGCCACGGCGGCTAACAGCTCATGTACGCGGTCACTAGCGGCGGCGGTACCAGCACGTGACCGAAGTATCCAGCGAGAGGTGGCCGGCCAACACGTACTTCTGGAAGGGCGTCGCGTGAGACCCCGTTGAGACCCTGGGCATGAATCAGGCCCCCTGCCCGATGGGCGGAGGGCCTGTTTTCGCAGGTAAACCGATGTGGCCAGGGCCGGGGTCGAACCGGCGACCTTCCGCTTTTCAGGCGGACGCTCGTACCAACTGAGCTACCTGGCCGGGAACGCCGGCAAGGAGCCGAACGATCTTGCGACCCTGACGGGACTCGAACCCGCGACCTTCGCCGTGACAGGGCGACGCGCTAACCAACTGCGCCACAGGGCCTTGCATCTTGCTCTACTACAGTACTGCGTACTCCCAACGGGATTCGAACCCGCGTTGCCGCCTTGAAAGGGCGGAGTCCTAGGCCGCTGGACGATGGGAGCCCGGTCGGTTTCGGTAGACCGACCGACCGCGCTCTCAGGTCCCCCCGGGAGCGATTACAAGCATAGGGCACGCCGCCACCGCTTTGCACCGGGGGTTCCTTAAGCCCCTGGCGACGCCGAGACCTGCGCAAACAGCTCACCCAGGCGCGTTTCGAGCTCCGCCCGCTCCGGCGGCGTCAGCGACGTCAGCAGCTCGTCGATCCGCTCGTCGGTCAGGGCCTCCGCGTGGTGCCGGCGCTCGCGCAGATCCGGCTTCCGCGCGGCCGCCGCCACGAGTTCGTCCGCGGCCTCCTCCGGCCACGCCGTGCGCAGCAGCCGCTCGCGGCCGCCCTCCGGGTCCGCCACCACCGCCTCCGGCACCGACAGGCCCACCGCCCGCAGCGCCGCGAAGTGCAAGCCGCCGCGCAGCTCGCGGAAGACCATCAGCGCGAACCCGAGCCGCTCGACGTCCTCGGTGGGCCGGGCCGCGTTCTTCCAGCCTGCGAACAAGGCCAGCCCGCTCGCGTCCGCGGCGTCCACGACGCGGAACAGCAGCTCGGCCAGGCGGCCGGGCTCCGGTACGGCCGAAAGGCTGACGCGTGACCACCGCGCCGATGACTCCGCGTAGGCGCGGACGGCCGCGGGTGCGTCGAGGGCCGCCGTCGCCGGCGGGAGGACGACGTCGAACAGCCAGTGCGGGAAGATCCCGAACAGCTCCGCGGCGACCTTCGGCGGGACGTCCCCGAGCACCGCCGAGCGCCCTCGCACGTACAGCGAGCGCGGCGGCAACCCCACCTCCGCCTCGACCGCCGCCAGCTCGGGCGACGTCATGAACCGGCCACCCAGCACCTGCACCACCGCGCGGATGCGGCTCGCCACACCTTCGGTCGTCGTCATGTCCGTCCCCTTTCGACCCAGCAAACGTAACACTGTTACGAAACTAGCGTCAAGAACCCGGACAGACCCTGCGAATTACTTGCCGAGAACGGCGACAACCTGCACAAACCCCACCGGACAGGCCCGGCGGCACCCGCCGGACCCCCCAGCCGACACCCCACTCACCGCTGAACCGGCGCCTGCCCGTCCTCGTCCAGGTCCAGCCCCAGCATCTCCAGCAACTGCGCGCAGTCTTCGACCCCCAACGCGCCGTTCGCCACCGCCAGCCGCGCCCGCCGGACCTGATCATCCGACACCCGCTGCGCATCGCCCGAACCACTCCGCTGCGCCGGCAACCCCCCGGCGAACGGAGCACTCCCCCCATCGGCACCTTCGTACCGGAGGAGGAACTGCCGCACTTCAACAGACCCGCTCATGGCCCCTCCAAACGGCTCACAACAACTTGGCCGCGAGGCTAACCAGCGCCGGCCGCCGCACACAGCCCCCCGGAGAGTGAACCTGAGGCCACGCTCCGCTCAACGCAGCGCAATCGGCAACGACGGAGAAGAACACCACCCGAACGAACGTCACCCCAGGTCGCCGTGACACCGAGCCCGGAAAAATCCCGCTCTCCACTCGCCCGAGGAAGGAACTCGTGCAACAATCGAAGTGCTGACACACCCCCGGTCAGCGCCTGTGGAGATCCCCTCCGACCCCCGCGTTCCTCCCCCTGGCGCGGGGGTCCTCCATTTCTGGGCCTGCTCGGGCTTCGCCCTTCGCTTCGGCCCATTCATTTCGGCGTGCTGACCCGGGGGGCCGAGCCCCCCCGGACCCCCCACGGTGCCTCCGGTGCGGCTTCCAGCGTGGTTGCGTTGTCCGCTTGGGAGCGTGGCTGGCTTTCTTTGGAGCCCGCCTCGCCTCGGGCGCTGTGCGCCCTGGCGGCTGTTGTTCGGTTCTCGGCTGAGCGTGTCTCTCCCGTTCCCGTCGGTCGGCGGATTCCGGTTTCCGCGCTCACGGGGCGTCGCAGCGCCAGCCCGCGCTCCGCGCCTGCCGGGCGTCGCAGCGCCAGCCCTTGCCAGCCGCGTCCCGTGCGCGCTGGGCGTCGCAGGCCCTGCAGTTCCGGTCTTGCTGTCTTGGTTTGGGTTTTTGCTTTGATCGACTCGGTGGGTTAGGGGGGTGTTGCTGTGCGTTCTTTCTCTTTGGGCTGAATGGGTGGGGGTTGGGCTGAATGGGGATGTTTGCCTGCGTGTCGTGGCTCACAGTGGTTTGTGTGGCGAGACCTAACCGTTATCGTGTCTGGCGTGCCTCTTCCCTCCCTTGGCCGCTTGAGCAGCCGGACGAACCTCAAAGCCGCGTCCTCCGGACGCCATCGTGGTGCCGCTAAGCCTGCGGACGATGGCGTTGTCGAGGACAAGGAACTCACCTCCTACCTCGCCGCCCTGGCGCCCGATGCCGACAACGAGAGCACCGGGACCGGCAAGCGGTTCGGTGAGGCTCAGGTCATCCAGCTCCGGATGAGCCTCATCGCCAACCAGCAGCTGAAGGACATCGCCGCCGAGCGGGACATCTCGCCCCAGGCGCTCGCTCAGGAGTGGATCCTCGAGCGGCTCAACTGGGAAGGCCAGGCCTCCTCGCTGCAGGACCAGCGGCAGCACGCCGGCGACCTGCACGACCTCACCGACGAGTTCCACTTCCCCGCCGACGCCTTCGACGCGCCGGCCGTCGGACGCCGCTGAGGCGCGAGCACCCCACAAAGCGCATGAGAAAGGGCCCCCGGCGGGAGATTCGCCGGGGGCCCTTCGCTCAGGCCTTAAAACACGCAGTGGGCCTGTCTCAGATCGCGCGGACCTTCTGGGCCTGCGGGCCCTTCTGTCCCTGGCCGACCTCGAACTCCACTCGCTGGTTCTCCTCGAGGGTGCGGAAACCGCGGCCCTCGATCTCCGAGTAGTGAACGAACACGTCGCCTTCGCCGCCGTCCTGCGCGATGAAGCCGAAGCCCTTCTCCGCGTTGAACCACTTCACAGTGCCTTGCGCCACCGCTGTACTCCTCGTTACACAGATCCGCTTCGAATGCCACCGAAGCGGCACCCCGACCGTCCCGGGCGGTTCCAACGAGTCGAGTCAAGAGCGTGGGGCTCCATGGCTCGCGTCAGAAGTTCCGCGAGTGTGAAGCCACTAACACGCAAAACGACGGCCTGAGAGCAGACTACCGGGATCTGGCCAAAGTTGAACCCCGTGATCGAGGCGAAAAACGCCGGTCCGGGGCAAGGTCACCGGAACGTCGTAGGGCTCCCGGCCACGTTCTGTCGGACCCACCGGTTAGTCTGGCGCAGCACAGCGACCCCGTGATCACCGGATACGGCTCGGAGTCGCCCGTGCCCCCTCCGTGAAAGCCTCCGTGGCCCACTGTGACCTTAGTCACTCGGGTCTTGCTCAACGTCGCAGGTCCACGGGACGTCTCGAAGGGGGGAAGCACCAAAGGGGCAAAGGGGAATGGGTGTGACGGTGAGGACTTCCACACTGCGCCGGGGCGCGGCTGTGGCACTGGGCTTGGTCGCCGTGCTCACGCTGGGGGCGTGCAGCAGTGAACCGACGGTGTCGGCGAGCGGTTCTTCGGGCGGGGGCCCGACTTCCGCGCCGCCGCCCACCGCGCAGCCCGCGAAGCTGACGGTGACGCCGGCCGGCGGCGCGCAGGACGTGCCGCCCGGCGAGCCGGTCGGGGTCAAGGTCGACAGCGGCACGATCCTCTCGGTCACGCTGACCAACCCGGACGGCAAGCAGGTCCAGGGGCAGACGTCGGCGGACAAGAAGAGCTGGAGCACCACCGAGCAGCTCGGCTACGGCAAGACCTACACATGGACCGGCCAGGCGCAGGGCGCGGACGGCAAGAACGTGGCCATCGGGGGCGCGTTCACCACGGTGAAGCCGCGGCGCCAGATGTCGGCCAGCCTGAACGTCGGCGACGGCCAGACGTACGGCATCGCGATGCCGATCGCGCTGAGCTTCCCGAGCCGCGTCACCGACAAGGCCTCCGTGGAGAAAGCGCTGTCGGTCGAGACCACGCCGAAGACCGAGGGCTCGTGGGGCTGGACCGACGGTGACACCTCGGTGCACTGGCGGCCCAAGGAGTACTACAAGCCGGGCACCACGGTGAAGGTCAACGCCAAGATCTACGGCGTCAAGATCGGCGACGGCACGTACGGCAAGCAGGACGTGTCGGCCAGCTTCACCATCGGCCGCTCGCAGATCGTCAAGGGCAACACCACGCAGCACACGATGCAGGTCATCCGCGACGGCCAGCAGATCGCCGACTACCCGGTGAGCTACGGCCTCGACTCCGACCCGGGCCGCGTCACGCACTCCGGCGTGCACGTGGTCATGGGCAAGCAGGCCTCGTACGCGATGAGCAACCCGAAGTACCACTACGAGAACGTCGTGGTGCCGTGGGCGGTCCGGATCTCCAACAACGGCGAGTTCATCCACGGCCTGGCGGCGTCGGTCTGGGCGCAGGGCAAGAAGAACATCTCGCACGGCTGCCTGAACCTGTCGCCGGCGCGGGCCAAGGAGTACTACGACGGCGTGCTCACCGGTGACCCGGTGGAGATCACGGGCAGCACGCAGACGCTGAGCGCCAAGGACGGCGACTACAGCGACTGGACGTACGACTGGGCGGGCTGGCAGAAGCTGTCGGCGCTGGCCGGTTAAGACCTTTCACGAAGACCGGGCGGCCGGGAAGTCCAGCGTGGACTTCCCGGCCGTTCGCGTTTCCCCGAAAACTCGATGCAACCCCGCCGAACACCCGCCGCATGACTACGGGCAGAGGCGCGCCGATCCCGGGCGCGCCCGCGAGAAGAGGAGCTGTCTTGCGTATCCGTATCGCCCTTTCCCTCGGCGCGCTCGTGCTCGCCGGTGGTGCCCTGACCGGTGGCATCGCGCTGGCTTCGGAGGCGCAGCCGCCGGCCCCGACGACGGTCCGGCCCACCCAGGCACCGACCGAGCCGCCGTCCGCGATCCCGACGACGAGCCGGGCCACCAAGGCGCCGACCGCCGTGCCCGCGCCGCCGCGTGAGGCGACGAAGGCGCCGTCCGCGCGCCCGCAGCGCGTCCCGCGTGCCGTGCCCGCCGGCCCGACCGGTGACCTGCACCTGCCGGCCATCGGGAAGTCCCGGTAGCCAGGTGATCTCCCGCTCCCGTCCGTCGACCGGGCCGGGCTCGCCGTGGGACGGCGAGTTCGCCCGGTACTTCGGCGAGCGCGCGCCCAGCCTGCGGTCCACCGCCTTCCTGCTCTGCGGCGACTGGCACCAAGCCGAGGACCTCACGCAGGCCGCGCTGCTCAAGCTCTACCTCGCCTGGCCGAGGCTGTCGCGCCACGACGCCTTGGACGCCTACGCCCGCAAGGTCGTGCTGCGCACGTTCCTCGCCGAGCACCGGCGCAGCAGGTGGAAGCGGGAGCGGCTCACCGACGCCCCGCCGGAGCTCCCGGCGGAACCCACCGGGAGCGACCAGGACATGCTGGTCCGGCAGGCGCTGGCTGTCCTGGCCCCCAAGCAACGCGCTGTGCTGGTGCTGCGGTACTTCGAAGACCTGAGCGTCGAAGAGACGGCGCAGGCGCTCGGCTGCAGCACCGGCACGGTGAAGAGCCAGGCCTCGCGGGGCCTGGCGACCCTGCGCAACCGGCTCGGCCCGCACTACGGTGCGCTGACCTTCAGCGCGCCCACGGAGGGGAGGTGACGAACATGGACCCCGAAGACGACGTCCGCGCGTTCCTGACCGGCGCGGCCGGCGGCCAGCAGCCGCCGATGCGCCTCGAAGCCACCGACGTGATCGAGCGCGGCGGCCGGGTCCGGCGACGGCGCAAGCGCTGGGCGGTCGCCGGCACCTCGACGGCGACGGCGGTGATCCTCGCGGTGGCCGGTTTCCTGGCCGGCCACCGCGCCGGGCCGCCGGACCCGGTGCAGCCCGCCGATCCGGGGCTGTCCACGATCGGCACCACCGCTCCCGCGCCGGCACCACCCACGGAGAACGTGCCGGCGACGTCGATCGCGCCGCCGCCGGAGGCGCAGCCGGGCCGGGTCCCGCCGTCACGTGCGACGAAGGCGCAGGAGCCGACGCCGTCGACGAGCCGGCGCACCGTGCGGCCGACCGCGCCGCCCTCGGCGAACCCGACCGACACGGTGCCCGAAGTGCCGAAGACCACCGCTTCCCGGTAGCTGTTTCCGCAGGTCAGCGACGTGGCGCAGATCACCGTTTCAAAGTGGGTTCCTGACGAAATACTCGGCATCCTCGTGGCGATATGCCCTGTGGTGGTCCGATCGGACACCGCAGGAACTGCTCAGCCGGACGGTGCGCCGCCGGCCCGAGAAACCGAGGAGGAAGCACATGGTGCTCGCCGCATTGATCGTCGAAACCGGAATCGCTGTCGTGGTCGCTGGTGCGTTGGCCGCTTGGTCCCGCAAGCGCTTCACTCCTCGGAGCGAGGCGAACTGACCCGGCTGACCCTCAGCGCACGTGTGCCCCGCCCGGTGATCCGGACGGGGCACACGTTATTCCAGGGGCGGCCGCTCAACGCTGAGCGGACGCTCCCGTCAGGGGCTTGCCACCACCGGTGCCTTCGGTGTCGATCTCGTCCATCGGCACCTGCGACGTCTCCGGGATCTTGATGATCGGGATGATCGCGATCAGCGCCGCCGCCATCAGGTAGTACGCCGGCCAGTCCGGGTTGCCGGTGCTCTGGATCAACGCCGTCACGATGACACCGCAAGTGCCGCCGAACAGCGACGTCGAGATGTTGTAGCCGATCGCGAACGAGCCGTACCGGACGCGGGTCGGGAACATCGCCGGGAACGTCGAGCCGATCACCGCGAGCATCAGCACCAGCAGGATCGCCACGATCAGGAACCCGACGAACAGCCAGAAGATGCTGCCGGACTGCATCAGCTTCAGCGACGGCCAGCTCAGCACCAGGAACCCGATGGCCGCGGTGAGCAGCAGCGGTTTCCGGCCGATCTTGTCGGACAGCGCGCCGAGCGGGATGATGATCGCCATCTGGAGCACTTCGACCGCGATGATGATCAGCGTCGACGTGTTGTCGTTGATCTTCAGCGTTTCGGTGAAGTACGTCGGCATCGTGGTCAGCAGCAGGTAGTCCGCCACGTTCAGCAGCAGCACGATGCCGATCAGGTTGAGGATCATCCGCCAGTTGCGGACGAAGATCTCCTTGAGCGGCGCCTTGTGCGGCTTCTGGCCCGCGGCTTCCATCCGCCGGAACTCGGGGGTGTCCTCGAGCTTGTTCCGCAGGTAGAGCCCGATCAGGCCGAGCGGCAGCGCGACGAAGAACGGGATCCGCCAGCCCCAGGCGTCGACCTGGTCGGCCGACAGGGACAGCGTCACGGCGAGCACCACGAGGTTGCCGAGCACGTAGCCGCCCAGCGTGCCGAGCTCCAGGAAGCTGCCGAAGAAGCCCCGGCGTTTCGTGGGTGAGTACTCGGCGATGAACGTCGCCGCTCCGCCGTACTCACCGCCGGTGGAGAAGCCCTGGATGATCCGGAGCAGCAGGATCGCGATCGGCGCCGCGATACCCATGCTGTAGCCGCCGGAGTAGGTCGGCAGAACACCGACCAGGAAGGTGCAGCCGGACATCAGCAGGATCGTGACCGCGAGGACCTTCTTGCGGCCGATCTTGTCCCCGAGCGGGCCGAAGAACGCCCCGCCGAACGGCCGCACGATGAACCCGACCGCCAGCAGCGCGAGTGACTTCAGCACGGCGTTGCCCTCGCCGGGGAAGAACTCCGAGCCGATGCTCACCGCGATCGCGCCCGAGGTGAAGACGCCATAGTCGTACCACTCGGTGGCGTTCCCCATCGCGGACGCCCACACCGCGCGTTTTACGGTTCTCTCGTCCGCTGACGGTTTGCCCGTCGTAGCTGGTTCGCTCATTCCGGCGACGACCTCCTCCGTGCAGTGCCCACTACCGGGCCGTTCGAGCTCATCAGCCCAGTCTTGCCCGGTCCGGCGGGGTCGGCAGCCTGAGCCGGTAATCTTCTACGGTGGGGAACTTTCCGGCTACTGAGAGGTATACGTTGCCTGCTTACGCCGCGGGTCGCGCGCGGGGCGGGTTTACCCGCGAGTTAACGTCAGCGCATGAGTCGTGTTTCTCAACCCTGGCCGCCGGTGGCGGTGGAGCCGGCGGTGCCGCACCCGAAGGCGCCCGTGGCCGGCACCGAGCTCGGTGTGCACTTCAACGAGTGCTTCGGCTGCGGTGACGAGGCCGACGCCGGGCTGCACCTGCGCTCGACGGTCGGCGAGGGCCAGGTCGTGCACTCGCGGTTCACGGTCACCGCGGCGCACCAGGGCGCGCCCGGGCTCGCCCACGGCGGCCTGCTGGCCTGCGCGTTCGACGAGGCGCTCGGCTCGGCGGTCGGCAACCTGATGCGCCGCCCGGCGGTGACCGGCAAGCTCGAGACGGACTTCCGCCGTCCGGTCCCGGTCGGTTCGACGTTGTTCATCGAGACCCGGCTGGACGGCGTCGCCGGGCGCAAGATCTACGTCAGCGCCGACGGCCACCTCGACGCCGCGGACGGCCCGATCGCGGTCAGCGCTCGCGCGCTGTTCATCGTGGTGGCGTTCGACCACTTCAGCACCCACGGCGACCCCGAAGCGCTGGAGAAGCTGGCCGCGCAGCACGAGAAGAACCAGCGCGAGCGCGAAGAGCGCGGCTGGGAAATCAACCCCTGACCGGAGCTTTCATAGGGAAAGTGCCGCCCTCGAAGTGTCACTTTCCCTACGAAAGTGCCGCTCAGGTGAGGGTGCGGGGGCGGATGGCGTTGGCCCGGTCGACGAGCTGCACACGCTCGTCGATCGTGGTCGCCAGCCGGGCCAGCGCGCGGTAGCAGCGCTCCAGCCCGAACCGCAGCTCACGCTCCTCCAGCGAACAGCCCAGCACCCGCGCGCCCGGCGTGGGTTTGCCCTGCTTGAGCCACTCGTACGACGCCTCGAGCACGCCGGCGGTGAGCCGGGTCTGGCGTTCGACGTCGAGGCGGAGCCGCTCGAGGCGGCCCGACGCGTCGAGCAGGTCGTGCTCGGTGACCGGGGTTTCGCGGCCGTTCGCCTTGGTCGCGGTCGTCTTGATCCTGATCGCCGCGACCTGCGCGTCGACGTAGTGCGTTGACGACTGCGGCACCGTTTCGAGCACCTCGACCGCGCTGTTGCGCGCGCCCTGCGCCAGGTACACGCGTGCGAGGCCGAACGCGGCGCTCACGTAGGTGCGGTCGGTCCGCCAGACCAGCTCGTAGAACCGCGCGGCTGCGAAGTAGTCGCCGACGCCCTCGGCGCTGACGCCCAGCGCCAGCTTCGGCGCGATCTCGCCCGGCAGGTCGTCGTACACGGCCTCGAACGCGACGTGCGCGACCCGCGAGCGGCCGCCGGCCAGCTCGATCAGGCCGCGGTACCAGTCGATCCGCCAGTCGTGCGGGAAGCCGTTCTTGATCGCCAGGTACTGCGCCGCCTGCAGCTGCCGCTGCGCCTCGGCCAGCTCGCCCAGCTCGATCCGGGCGCGCACGATCCGCAGCCGCACCTCGATGGACTCGCGGGGTGCGCCGGCCAGCGCCTCGATGGCGCCACGCGGGTCGAGCGCGGTCGTCGTCGCGAGCACGCCCGCCGCCGGGTCGTCGGTGTCGACCTGCGGGATCGGCAGGCCGGCGACGACCTCGGCCGCGCCGGGCAGCGGCACGCTCTGCCCCGCCTCCGGCACCACCAGCTGGACGCCGAAGGTGCGGCTCTCCGGGCCGAACACCGTCGACGCGCCGGGCCGCGGCTTGCCGGTGCCGAGCGCCATGATCTCGCGCAGGACGCCGGTGAGCTGGTCGGCCATCTCCTCGGCGGAGAGGAACCGGCGATCCGGGTCGGAGTGCGTCGCGCGGCGCAGGAACCGGTAGTAGGACCCGAAGAGCGCGAACAGCGGCACCGCGTCCGGGCCGGGCAGGGTCGTCTTGAACTTGCTGGTGTAGCCGGTGAACTCGAAGCTCAGCACGGCGAGCGTGCGCCCGACGGTGAACAGGTCCGACGCGATCGACGCGCCCTGCGTCGCCAGTTCCGGCGCGCTGTAGCCGGTGGTGAAGAACAGCGGGCTTTCGTAGTCGTCGATCCGGCGGACCGCGCCCAGGTCGATCAGCTTGAGCTGCTCGTTGGTCTGGATCACGTTGTCCGGCTTGAGGTCGCAGTAGAGCATGCCCTGGCTGTGCAGGTAGCCCATGGCGGGCAGGATCTCCAGCCCGTACGCGATGACCTGGCCGATCGGCAGCGGCTCCGGCCGGCGGCTTTCCCGGTGGTGCGCCAGCGCGAGCTGCCGCAGCGACTGGCCGCCGACGTACTCCATCACGATGTAGCCGACGGTCGTCTCGCTCTGGCGGTCCGGGTGCTGGACGAAGTTGTGGATCTTGACGATGTTCGGGTGCTCGACCTCGGCCAGGAACCGCTGCTCGTTGGCCGCGGCGGCCAGCGCCGTCGGGTCACCGGAGTCGATCAGTCCTTTGAGGACGACCCAGCGGTCGCTGACGTTGTGGTCCTGGGCCAGGTAGATCCAGCCGAGGCCACCGTAGGCGAGCGCGCCGAGCACTTCGTACTGGCCGCCGACGAGCTCGTTCGGCTGCAGCTTCGGCAGGAACGAGTACGGCGTGCCGCAGTTGTCGCACTTCCCTTCCGCCGCACCGGGATTGCCGTCCTGGCCGCGGCCGACCTTCGCGGCGCACTTGCCGCAGAAGCGCTTTTCCTCCGACACCATCGGGTTCGCGAGCACCGCCGACGCGGGGTCGCGCGCGGGCACCGGCGGGACTTCGACCAGCCCGGCGCCGAGCCGGCCGCGCCGCGAGCGCGAAGTGCGGGACGACGTCCGCCGCGAGGTGCCGGGGAACGAGCTGGATCCGGACGACGAGCCGCTGCCCGTTCCCGTCCCGGTTCCGGTGCCGGTGTGGCGGCCTTCGCTGGGCCGCTCGGGCAGCACGCTTTCGGTGCCCGGGTCCGGCAACGGCAGGCCCGGCCCGCTGTCCGGGCGGGGCGCCGGCGGCATGATGCTCTGGGTTTCCGGCGCGGGCGCGGCGAGCACGCTCGTCGGCTGCGGCGCGTTCGGGTCCGGGCGCACCACCTGCGTCGCCGGCGAAACCGCCTGGACCGGCGGGGTCACCGGGTTGATGCTGCCCGGCGGCCGGGTGGGGTCTTCCGCGCCGGGGATCGGCGGGCGAGCGGGCTGGCCGCGCGGCGGTGTCGGCGGGCGGCGCACGGGCGCGTGGAAGACCGTCTCCTGCCCGCCGGACGGATCACCGTCGTCGAGGCGGCCGGAGATCGACGGCTCCGGCGTCTCCCACCGCACCGGTGGGGGCGGCTGCCAGCTCGGCGCCGGCGGTTGCTGCTGCTGCTGGTCGTCCGGCGCGGCGTGCCGAGGACGGCGCGGCTCCTCCGACACTGCTACCTCCCAGACCCCGACGACGTGCGGGGTTCGATCCTAGTCACTGGTACACCGGCGACGGCGGGCTCGCGGCGCCCAGCGAAGGCTCGACCCAGCGGCGGTAGCTGTCCTGCCAGGCGCCGCCGTTGCGGACGTTGTCGAGCACGGCGTTGACGAAGCGGACCATGTCCTCGTTGTCCTTCGGCACGCCGATGCCGTAGTTCTCCTCGGTGAACTGGCCGCCGACGACCTGCAGCGTCGGGTCCTGCGCGGCCATCCCGGCGAGGATGGTGTCGTCGGTCGACACCGCGTCGACCTGGCCCTGCTGGAGCATCACCAGGCAGTCCGACCAGTTGTCCACCGTGATCGCCACCGGCTTCGCCGGGTCCGTCGCGATCTTCGCCGCGGACGTCGACTTCTTCGCCGCGCAGATCTTCTTGCCGCTCAGGTCGGCCAGCTTGGTCGCCTTCGACTCCTTGGTGACCAGGATCCGCTGCCCCGCCTTGTAGTAGACGGACGAGAACTGCACGTTCTTCTTGCGCGCGCAGGTGATGCTGAAGGTCCGGACCACAATGTCGACCTGGTGCTTCTCCAGGACTTCCTCGCGCTGCCCCGACGTGATCGCGCGGAACTGCACGTGGCCTTCCGGCGAGCCGAAGATCGCGCGCGCGATCTCGTTGACCATGTCGATGTCGAAGCCCTCGAGGTTGCCCGAGGTGGGGTTGCGGAAGCCGAAGAGGTAGGTGGTCTGGTCGACGCCGGCGATCAGCTTCCCGCGGCGCTTGATGTCGCCCATGGTGGAGCTGTCGGGGACGTTCGTGCTGCTCGGCGAGAGGCTGGCCAGCGGGTTGCAGCTGGTGTCGGCGCCGCCGCCGGCGCTCGAGTCCGGCCCGCCGACGTGCGCGGGCTGCGGCCAGGCCGCGTTGCTGACCGGCGCCGGGTCCATCGGCTTGCCGGGACTGCCGCAGGACGCCGCCAGCAGCGCGACGAACGCCAGCACGCCCGCCCGGACGGTGTTTCGCCGCCTGCTCACCGGTACTCCCTCAGTCGCTCGCGGATTCCCATGGTGACGCCCGCCGCGGCGACGATCGCCAGCACGGCCAGGCCGGGCGCGAGGAGCGTCAGCGCGCGGTCGCCGTTGTGGGTGTCGTCGAGGAAGTCCTGCCGGCCGACGTCGATGGCCGCCTGGAGGCTGTCGTCGAGCCGCCGGAACGCCGGCGCCGAGCCGCCCTGCTTGTCCTCCAGGACGGCGGAGTCGACGGCTTCCTGGTACTGGCCCGCGTTGTCCTGGCCGCGGACGCCCGCGTGCGCCTTGATCCAGTCGTTCGCGGCCTTCGTGGCGTCGGCGACCTTCGCGGCGCCTTCGCCGTCGGTGATCAGACCGCGGGCTTCGCCGAGCAGGCCGCCTTGGCCGTCCTCACCGAGCATCTGGACGGCGTTGGCGCCGAAGTCCCGCTCGTAGGCCGCGCCGTCGCCGCGCGCGACCAGGGTCAGCGTCTCGTCGGCGCGGGCCTGCAGCGCGGCGATCCGCGCGCGGACCAGCACGTCGACGCGGTGGGAGCCGTCGTCCTGGCCGCTGCCGACCAGGCTGCCCTGCACGATGAGCGCGACCGCGCCCCACAGCAGCGAAAGCACGACGGCGACCGTGGCGACGACGAGCCCGACGTTGAGCAGCCGGTTGGTGCGCCGGGTCAGGTAGACCTGCGCGACGACGAGCGCGGCGAGCAGCGCGAGGACGAGGATCGTGGCGAGCCACGGGAAACCGGTCGCGCTGTCCTGCTCGTCGATCAGCCGCGCGGTGTCGACGCGGTAGAGGTCCTGCGCGGCGGGCAGGATCTTGGCTCGCATGAGTTCGGACGCTTCGCGGAGGTAGGACGCGCCGACCGGATAGCCGAGGCGGTTGTTCGCCCGCGCGGTTTCGACGAGCCCGGTGTAGACGGGCAGCTGCTGGTTCAGGACGTCGACCGGGCCGGACGCGGCGGCGACGTCGGAGGAGTCGGAGGCCGACTTCGCGAGCGCGGCGCCGGCTTCGGCGATGTCACGCTCGTAGCGCTGCCGCAGCTCTGCCGGCTCGGTGCCGATGGAGAGGAACGCGCTGGCCGCGGTCGCGTCGGCGTCCGAGAGCGAGCGGTAGACCTGCTGGGAGGCGGCGGCGAGCGGTTCGCGGTGGTCGATGACGCCGCTGATCGTGTCGTCGCGGTCCTGCACCGACAGCGTCGCGACCAGCCCGGCGACCAGCGCCAGCAGCACGAGCCCGACGGCGATCACGGTGAGCCGGCCCGGGGTGGTCGCGGCGGACCGGACGACCGCGCGGACGCCCTGTCCGGGCAGGTCGAGCAGCCCCAGCAGGCCGCTGCGGCCCCCGCCGCGGTCCGGGCCATCCGGTGGCGCCGGTGCGGGCGCCGAGGGACCCGGGGCCGTCGCAGTGCTGGTCATCCCCGATTCCTCCCCAAAAGACTTCCCCGCAGAAGGTAGCCGAGTCGCCGCGCGCGCGGTGACCGGCACCGCCCGCCGTCATCAGCACGTGATCTCACAGCCGGTGCGTCAAGGCGTATCTGACGGCTTCGGCGCGGTGGCGGGCGCCGATCTTCGCGAACGAGTTGTTGATGTGCGTTTTGACCGTCGCTTCCCCGATGTACAGCTCGGCCGCGATCTCCTGGTTCGTCAGCCCGCGGGCCACCAACGCGAGCACTTCGGCTTCGCGGGCGGTCAAGCCGTCGGGCCGCTCCGCCGTGCTCTTCGGCGGGGCGGCGAGCGCCTCGACCAGCCGGTCGGAGACTTCGGCGGTGAACATCGCCTGGCCGGCGGCGGCCGAGCGCAGCGCGGCGGCGATCTCCGCGCGGCCGGCGTTCTTGGTCAGGTAGCCGCGGGCGCCGGCCCGCAGGGCGTCGGCGATCGACGCGTCGTCGGCGTAGGTCGTCAGGACGACGACGGCGGTGCCGGGGTGGTCCTGCCGGATCCGGCGGGTGGCGGCGACGCCGTCGAGGCCCGGCATGCGCAGGTCCATCAGCACGACGTCGGCGGGGTGGCAGGCCAGCGTTTCGACGGCTTCGAAGCCGTTGCCCGCCGAGCCGACCACGTCGACGTCGTCGAGCAACCCGAGCAGCGCGACGAGTCCCTCGCGCACCGCCTGCTGGTCGTCGGCCACGACCACCCTGATCAACTCCGCACCTCCGCGAGCACCCGCCAGTGGCCGTCTTCCGGGCCGGATTCCAGCGTGCCACCGGCGAGGGCCAGACGCTCGCGCATTCCGGCCAGGCCGAAACCTTCACCTGTCCGAGTGAATTCGCCGAGCGCGTTGCGAACGTCGAGCCGGACGACGCCGGGCTCGTGGCTCAGCCGCATCCGGATGTCCTCCCCTGGCGCGTGCTTCCCCGCGTTCGTCAGTGCTTCACGCGCGATGCCCACGAGCGCGACGACGACCGCGGACGGCAGCGGCTCGGGCTCGCCTTCGGCGGCGAAGCTCACCGAAACCCCGTGGTCGGTGGCGTGCTCGGCGGCCGCGGCGGCGAGGGCGTCGGCCAGTGGCCGGATGTCCTGGCGGAGCGCGGTGACGGCGTTGCGGGCTTCGACGAGCCCGTCCGCGGCGAGCCGCCGCGACCGCCGGACGGACTTCAGCGCACCGTCCACATCGGACCGTTCGGCGAGCAGCGCCTCGGCCAGTTCGAGCTGGACCCCCAGCGCGCCCAGGGAATGCGCCAGGACGTCGTGGATCTCGCGCGCGATCCGGGTGCGTTCGTCGAGCGCGGCGGCACGCGCGTGCTCGGCCTGCGCGAACCGGGTCTGTTCGAGCAGCGCCTCGGCTTGCCGCGCCTGGACTTCGTACTGGCGGCGGTTGAGCCCGATCAGCACGAGCAGCAGCATCACGCCGGCGTCGGAGAGCGCGTCGGGGAGGGAGTCGCCGACGAGCAGGTGCGAGCCGACCGCGAGCACGACGTCGAGCAGGCCGATCCCGAGGATCGCGCCGACGCCGACCGAGGTGAGCGTGGCGAGCCGGCCCAGCGCGATCACCGAGAGCACGATCGCGCTCGAGTCCCCGGCCCAGCCGACTATCGCCGCGGGCAGGGTGCTCGCCACCGCCAGCAGCGCCGCGGCCGTCTTCGGCAGCCGGGACGCGAGGACGACGAACCCGAGCCAGCACGCGCTCGAGACGCCGTACGCGGCCCAGATGCGCGGGTCCGGCTCGTGCGCGGTCAGCAGCGTCGCGGCGACGAAGAGCGTGCCGAGCAGCTGCACCACCAGCCAGCTCGGGGCGATGGTGTCCGGCAGCGCGGGGCGTTTCGGCACGCCGTCCATCTTCCCCGTGGCCGGCTCAGCCGCGGATGGCGGGCGCGAGCGAGTGCGGCAGCACGGCGCCGGGGCTCGCGGGCCGCCGGACCAGCACCTCGACGTCGTCGGCGAAGCGGTACGGCTTGGCGCCGAGGATGCCGCCGAAGTGGCGGCGCAGCCGGGACATCTCCGCGCGGACGGTGACCGTGCGGCTCGCGTCGCCGAACAGGTCGGCCGACAGCTCGGACGCCGAGCGGCCGTCGCGGTGGCTGGCCAGCACATACAGCATCTCGGCGTGGCGTGGGCTGAGCCGGTGCGTCCAGGTCCCGGCCGCGCTCGAGACGGTGAGCTCGGGCTCGCGCGGCGACCGGACGTCGAGCACGGCGCGGGTCGGCGGCGCGGACTCGTGGTCGACGAGCCGGATCAGCCAGCCGCCGGGCACCGGCTCGACCGCACAGCTGCCGTAGGCCGGCAGCCAGACCCCGCCGGGCACCAGGCCGGTGGGCAGCGCGATCCGGTCGACCGGCGCGAGCCCGGCGGCCGCGGCGACCCAGCCGTGCTCGTCGGCCACCACGGCCCGCCCGCCGACCTTCGACAGCACCGGGACGGCGAAGCCGCGCAGGCGTTCCAGCTCGGTGAGGTGGGTGGTGCGCAGCTGAGACTCCGCGAGCTGTGTCACGGCGTCGACCAGCGCCAACGTCGTCGCGTGGACGGTCGAGGCCGGGCCGGAGAGGTCGACGACGCCGAGCAGCCTGCCGTCACGCGGGTCGTGCAGCGGCGCGGCGGCGCACGTCCAGGAGTGCTGGGCGCGGACGTAGTGCTCGGCGGAGTACACCTGGACCGGGCGGCGCGCGACGAGCGCGGTGCCGATCGCGTTGGTGCCGACGGCCGTCTCCTGCCAGTCGGCGCCCTCGACGAAGCCGAGCCCGTCGGCGCGGCGGCGGACCGCGGCGCTGCCGTCACGCCAGAGGACCTGCCCGGCCGCGTCGACGACGACCATGATGTGCGCGGCCTGCTCGGCGAGGCTGATCAGGCCGCCGCGCAGGGTCGGCAGTGCTTCGAGCAGGCCACTCGTGCGGCGGCGCGCTTCGAGCTCTTCGAAGTTCAGGACGGGTGCGGCGGCGCGGCTGTCGGGATCCATGCCCAGCCGGCGCATCCGCTGCCAGGACTCGCCGATGATCGCGCGCGGGCGGCTGGGCGGGGTCTTGCCGGTCAGCGCCGCTTCGTGGACCTGCGCGAGGACACGCGCGTACCGCCGGGGGTCCGCCCCGGCCGGCAACGCTGCCTCGAGGTCTCGCCGACCCAACCGCCACTCCTTGCGCTCTGCCTCCTCAGTCTGCCTTTTCGCTTCGGTGATCGGAAGGTGGCGACGATCTCGCCTCAGCCCGTGATCGCGGCGAGCACGGCGTTCGGGGCCTCCAGGTGGACCAGGTGCCCGGCGTCGTCGACGAGCACCGCGTTGTCCCGCGGAGGCAGGACGGCGTCCTGGCGTCCCCAGACGACCGTGGTTGGTACGTCCACTTCGGATAGCAGGCGAGCTGCGTCGATGGCTTGCTCGTCGCCGTCGAGGAGGGTGTCCAGGAGCGTCGCGAGGACCTGGTCGACGCCGTCCAGCCGCTTGTAGCGGAGCAGGTCGTCGGCCAGCCGGCGGGTGACGAGGTCCGGGTTCGCGAACAACGCGCCCAGGTGCGGCTTCAGCTCACGCCGGGACTTCGCCGCCGCGAATCCACGCAGGTAGCCGCTGTTGACGGCGGCGCCGAAGCCGGCCGGGGCGACCAGGGTGAGCTTTTCGATCCTGCCCGGTGCTTTCGCGGCCGCTTTGACGACCACCGCGCCGCCGAGCGAGTGCCCTACCAGGTGCGCGCGCTCGACACCGCGCGCTTCGAGGAAGCCGAGGACGGCGTCAGCCAGCGTGTCGAGCGAGCCGTCGCCGACGTCCTTGGTCGATTCGCCGTGTCCGGGCAGGTCGAGCGCGTGCACGACGTGCGTCCGGGCGAGCGGCTCCTGCACGAACAGCCAGGAGTTCTTGTCGCCGCCGTAGCCGTGCACCAGCACGACGACGTCACCCTCGGTGCCCAGCGTCGCGTAGGCGAGCGTCCGGCCGCCGACCTCGACGGTGCCGGTGACCGGGCCTTCCGGCGCCTGGACCGCGCCGGCGTCGATCTCCGCGCGGGCTTTCCTGGCCGCGTCGTCGAGGTCTTCGTCGGCTGTTGCCGCCTCGGCGAGCAGCGCGATCGTGCCGCCGACCGGCACTTCCTCCCCGACCGCGGCGATCACCCGCCGCAGCACGCCGTCGCCCGGGGATTCGAGGGTGCCGTTGATCTTGTCGGTGTCGATGTCGGCGAGGTCGTCACCCGTCTTGACCTCGTCGCCTTCGGCCACGAACCAGTCCGTGATCCGGCCGCGTTCCATCGAGAGGCCCCACTTGGGCATCGTGACCGGCTGGATCATCGCCGGTACTCCACGACCGCCTTCGCCGCGTTGAGGACCTTCTGCGCGTCGGGGATGTAGAGGTCCTCGAGCGCGTCGGAGAACGGGACGGGTGTGTGCGGCGGCGTCACCATCTCGATGGGGGCGCGCAGCGAGCCGAACGCCTCCTTCGCGACGAGCGCGGAGATGTCCGTGGCGAGGTTGCAGCGCGGCGAAGCCTCGTCGACGACGACCAGGCGTCCGGTGTTCTCGACGCTTTCCAGGATCGTTTCGGTGTCGAGCGGGCTGGTGGTGCGGGGGTCGATGATTTCGGCTTCGATCTTGTTGTTTTTGAGTTCGTTCGCGGCTTCTTCGGCGACAGCGACCATGCGCCCGATGGCGACGATCGTGACGTCACCGCCGTCGCGGACGACGTTGGCCTCGCCGAACGGGATGGTGTAGCTGTCCTCGGGGACGTCGCCGCTGGTGTCGTAGAGCGCCTTGTGCTCGCAGAAGATCACCGGGTCGTCGTCGCGGATGGCCTGGATGAGCAGGCCTTTCGCTTCGTACGGGCTCGACGGCACGACGACCTTCAGGCCCGGGATGTGCGTGAAGATCGGGTAGAGGCACTGCGAATGCTGCGCCGCGGCCCGCAGGCCGGCGCCGTACATCGTCCGGATGACCACGGGCGTGCGCGCGTTGCCGCCGAACATGTACCGGAACTTGGCCGCCTGGTTGAAGATCTGGTCGAAGCAGACGCCCATGAAGTCGATGAACATGAGCTCCGCGACCGGCCGCTGCCCGCGGGTCGCGGCGCCGATCGCCGCGCCGACGAACGCGGACTCCGAGATCGGCGTGTCGAGCACCCGGCCCGGGAACTTGTGGAACAGGCCCTTCGTGACGCCGAGGACGCCGCCCCAGGCGTCGTCCTCCCCCGGGCTGCCGGCGCCGCCCGCGTTGTCCTCGCCCATGACGATGACCGACTCATCGCGGGCCATCTCCTGCGCGAGTGCCTCGTTGATCGCCTCGCGGTAGCTGATCGTCCTGGCCATGACGTGCGCTCCTCAGTAAGACACGTAGACGTCGGTCTCGAGGTCTTCCTTGGTGGGTTTCGGCGCGGCCTTCGCTTCGGTGACGGCGTCTTCGATGAGCTTCGCGACTTCGGCGTCGATGGCGTCGAGGACCTGTTCGGCCAGCTCACCGGCTTCGGTGACGCGGGTGCGGAAGCGCTTCAGGCAGTCGAGGTTCTCGCGGGCGTCGGCGACTTCGCCGGCCCGGTAGGTCTGCTGGTCGCCCTCGAAGTGGCCGAAGTAGCGGGTGAACTTGACCTCGATGAGCGTCGGGCCACCGCCGTCGCGGGCGCGTTCGATGGCTTCCCCGGCGGCTTCGTGGACGGCGAAGAAGTCGAACCCGTCGACGATCACGCCCGGCATGCCGAACCCGGCGGCCCGGTCGGCGATGTTGTCCGAGGCGACGGACCAGCTGCTCGACGTGGCTTCGGCGTAGCCGTTGTTCTCGGCGACGAAGACCGCGGGGAGGTCCCAGACCGACGCGAGGTTCAGCGCCTCGAGCGTCGTGCCCTGGTTGCTGGCGCCGTCGCCGAAGAACGCGACGCCGACCCCACCGGTGTTCTGCTGCTTCGCGGCGAGGGCGGTGCCGCAGATGAGGGGCGGGCCGCCGCCGACGATGCCGTTCGCGCCGAGCATGCCCTTCGAGAGGTCGGCGATGTGCATCGAGCCGCCCTTGCCGTGACAGGAACCGGTCCTGCGGCCGTAGATCTCGGCCATCATGCCTTTGACGTCGACGCCCTTGGCGATGCAGTGGCCGTGGCCGCGGTGGGTGCTGGCGATCGCGTCGCGGTCGTCGAGGTGGAGGCAGACGCCGGTGGCCGAGGCCTCCTCACCGGCGTAGAGGTGCACGAACCCGGGAATTTCGCCGGTCGCGAACTCCTCGTGCACGCGCTCTTCGAAGGCCCGGATGGTGCGCATCAGGCGATACGCCTCCCGCAGGGTGTCCGTCATCTTCGACGCTCCTTCCCTAGTTCGGTTTCCGTGCGCAACAGCCCTTTCCTCGCCGCTTCCGCCATCGCCGCCCGGACGTCGACGACCCACGGCCCGTCCGGCTTGAGCTCGACGAACGCGCTCTCGCCGGTCTTCAGTTCGAGTTCGCGCTCGCCGTCGAGCGCGATGACGCCACCGGCCGCGGCGAGCTCGACGCGCACGCCGGGCTCGAGCACGCCCCAGCCACGCACGCCGACGGGCCGGACCAGCCCGGGCGCGATGGGCGCGTGCACGACGAACGGCGTCTCCCCGACCGGGCCCAGCTTCAGCGCGACGCCTTCCGGACGCGACCGCGGGCTTGGGCAGAGCTGGCCGGGCACGCTGGAGAGGCCGATGCCGTCCGGTTCGGCGAAGGTGCAGTACAGCTCGGTGAGCGACGACGGGTCCCACAGCGCCCGCGCCCCGATGTGCCTGCTCAGCGACACGCAGACGTCTACGAGCGCGATCTCGCGGCGGGCCTTGGTGACGACTTCGAGCACGCTCACCCGGTGGGTGACGAGGTCGGGATCGATCTGCCCGCCGGCGATCAGGCCGGCGGCCAGCCCGGCGACGGTCGCCTCCCGCATCTGCGGGAAGGCGTTGTTGGTCCCGGTGGACAGCGCGAGGATCGGCACGTCCTCGCAGGCCGCGGCGGCAACGCGGGCGGTGCCGTCCCCACCGAGGACGACGATGACGCCGGCCCCGGCTTCGACCATCCGGCGGACGGCGTTGGTCGTGTCGGCGGCGGTGCCGGTGATCGGGTCGCCGTCGCAGAAGTCGACCTTGGGCCAGGTCCCGCCGCGGCCGAGGGCGCGCAGGACCGCGGCGGAGATCCCGCCGAGGTCGGTCGAGACGAGGGCCCGGTCTAGCCCGGTCACGGCGAAGGCGGCCAGCAGCCGCTGGACCATGTTCGCCTTCTCCGCGGTGGGGAACACGGAAGCCTGCGCGACCAACCGCCGGATGTCCCGCCCCGACGCCGGATTCGCGACGATCCCCGCCACCGTTTCGCCCACCTGACCTCCCGATCCGCTATCGGAGACCAGGAGACTCCGCCACCCGGCGGAAGGGAAGGGTTGCAGGGCGTTGCAGTGTTCACGTTGCGCACAGCTCCGCGCAGCCGCAGTTCACGCGGCTTGCTGAGCCGAAGATCACACCCGGGCTCTCCAGTGGACTGTCCACGGTGGAAACCGCGTCGGCGGGAAAGAACCAACCGCCCGGCTACGGGACGAGGCTGACCGTGCCCTCGTAGCCGTAGCCGGCCTCATCGATCGCGCCACGGACGTCTTCGTCGGCGAGCGCGGTTTCGGCGCGCACGATGACCCGCCCGGTCGCGACGTCGACGTCCACTTCGGTCACTCCGGGCAGCGCGCGGAGTTCTTCGGTGACCGACTGGGCGCAGTGCCCGCAGCTCATCCCGGAGACGGTGTACCCGTGCTCGATCATGGTGCGCAGCATACGAAAAGGGCCGCCACCCCGAACGGGTGACGGCCCTTTTTCAAGATCAAAGCTTGTTCAAGCTCAGAGCTTTTTCAAGATCAAGTCAGATCACGGTGACCGACGTGGCCTGCGGACCCTTCTGGCCCTGGCCGATCTCGAACTCGACGCGAGCGTTCTCCTCGAGGGTACGGAAGCCGTTACCCTGGATTTCGCTGTAGTGAACGAAGACGTCGCCGCCACCGTTGTCGGGGGTGATGAAGCCGAACCCCTTCTCGGAGTTGAACCACTTCACAGTGCCCTGAGTCATCAAAAATCTCCATATGTAACACCAAAACAGGAAGCCACTTCGGCGACCCGGGTCAACGCCCGAACGGTTTGCTTCCTCGGCGAGGAGACACTACGCCCGCTGAAATCTGCGAGCGTGACTCAGCACGAACACAAAAATCGAGACCGTAGGCAGTAAAGCACACCTGACCTGGGCGGACAAGCCATCTTCACCCGGGCGGGGTGAGCTATTCGCCACTCGCCGGGCGCAGCCCTTCGGCCGAGAACGGCGAACGCCACGTGGTGTCGTGCTCGGCGGCGACGACGGCGTCGTCGTGGGCCTCCGCGCTGGCGCTGAACAGCACCGGTACGACGCCCGAGGACTTCCGCGCTGGTTCGGATGCGCGCTGGTGATCGGTCACGTCGAAACTCCCCTCGTTCCCTGCCCGCTTCGGCGCGGGTCATGACCGTGATGGTGCCATGCGGCACCGACGAAAACCGGTTGTCTCCCGCCGGGACCCGGCCGGGAACGTTCTGCGGCGAACCACCACCGGAACACCGCCAGGCTACCTGAGCCAACGCCGTGCTACCACACAACTTTCCCGGCGTTTCCCGGAATGAAACCGACCAAAACCCTTACTGGGCCGGAGGTTGCGGCCGAGCCTGCCCCAGCAGGGCGGAAAGCCGCACGTCGGGAGTAACGACGTCGGGGTCGGTGCGCACGTCGATGACGCACGGCCGCTGCCGCACGAGCGCGCTGGCGATGATCGGTTCGAGCTCTTCGCGATCGTCCACGGTGTACCCGGCCGCGCCGAGCCCACGCGCCCACGACGCGAAGTCGGTCAGCGGGATCGACACCCCGGACAGCCGCCCGTGCGTCCGGGCCTGGTGCATGGCGAGCGCGCCGTGCACACCGTTCTGGAACACGACGACCATCACCGGCGCCCGGTACCGGACGGCCGTTTCGATCTCCTGGCCGGTCATGAGCGTCCCGGCGTCTCCCACCATGGCTACCACGGTCCGCCGCGGTTCGGCCAGTTTCGCCGCGACGGCGGCCGGCACGGCGTAGCCCATCGCGGCGTTGCTCGGGCCGAGCTGGCTGCGCGGCGCGGTGAAGCACCAGTAGCGGTGCATGAACTGCGCGAAGTTCCCGGCGTCGCTGGTCACGATGGTGTCCTCGGGCGCGAGCTTCCGCAGCGCCCGCACGACGTCGACGGGGTGCACCCGCGTGTTCCCGCTGGTGTCGGGCGGGGTCATGAAGGTGTGGACGGCGGCATTCGCGGCCGAAGCCCGCCTCGCCCGCGGCGACGCCACCTCGCGCAGCTCCCGCAGGAACGGCTCGACCTCGGAGTCGACCCGGAAGGTGAGCCCCCGCCGTTTCGGGCTGACGTCGATGCCGGTCCCGACCATGACCAGCGTCTGCTGCGGGGTCGGGTAGCGGTAGGCCTGGGTGGTGACCTCGTCGAGCTGGGTGCCGAGCGCGAGCACCAGGTCGGCTCGTTCCAGGGCGTCCAGCTGCCGCGCGGGGATGCCGAGCCCGAGGTGGCCGGCGTAGCGCGCGTGGTTTTCGGGGAAGGCGTCCTGCCGCCGGAAGGCGTTGTAGACGGGCAGCGCGAGCTCATCGGCGACGGCGATCAGCTCATCGCGCGCGGACCGCGCCCGCCCCCCGACGATGACCACGGGGTACTTCGCCTCGTCCACCAGCTGCGCGACGGCGTCCGCCGAACGGCCCAGCGTCCCGGACGCGGGCGGCCGCACCCGCGCCATCGGCTTCGCGGCGTCGTAGGGCATGCCCCAGACGTCACAGGGAACGCCGAGCACGACCGGCCCCGGCCGTCCTTCCTGCGACGTCGTCAGCGCGTGCGCGAGCAACCCGGGCAGGCTGTCGGGGTCGGTGACCCGCAATGTCGACTTGGCGATCGATTCAAAGACGGCGGTCAGGTCCGCGGTCGGCAGCTCCCCGGACACCGAAGGCACCGGCTCGGTCGCGGGCGTCTCCAGCAGGACGACCATCGGCGTCTCGTCCTGGAACGCCGTCTGGACGCCGATCGTCAGGCTCGCCGCGCTCGGCCCCCGGCTGGCGAGCAGCACGGCGGGCCGCTCGGTGAGCTTCCCTTCCGCCTCCGCCATGAACGCCGCGCCGGCGTCGTGACGCGCGGAGACCAGCGTGATCTCGCGCTCGCGCTGCAGGGCGTCGAGCAGTTCCAGGAAGGATTCACCGACCACCGCGTACACACGGCGGACACGCGCCTCGGTCAGGATCCGCACGGCCGTCTGGGCGACGGTCGCTCCCAGTTGGTATCTAATGAGGAGAGCTTAGGCGGGCACCGTTCAGTGCAGTCAAGTGATCTTCGCCGAAACCCGGTAAGGATGGACTGTATGTCCGCTTTGACCGACTAGTAGCCGATCAAGGGAGCGAGGACCGCAGTCTTGGCCGCGACCGAACATGAAACCGTTTTTACTTATGGCGCACCGGCGTTGAAGTACGGCACCGGCGCCAGCGACGAGATCGGCTACGACCTCACGCAGTACGGCGCCCACCGCGTGCTCGTCGTGACCGACCCGCAGGTGGCCGCGACGGGCTGGCCCCGCCGCATCGCCGACGGCATCGCGGGCTACGGCCTCGAGACCGAGATCTTCGACGGCGTACACGTCGAGCCCACCGATGTCAGCATGCAGAAGGCGGTTGACTTCGCCCGCGGAACCGGCCCGTACGACGCGTTCGTGGCGGTAGGTGGCGGCTCGGCCATCGACACCGCCAAGGCCGCGAACCTGCTCACCAGCAACGACGGCGAGCTGATGGACTACGTCAACGCCCCGGTCGGCGGCGGCCGCGCGCCGGACTGTCCGCTGAAGCCGCTGGTCGCGGTCCCCACGACCACCGGCACCGGTTCGGAGAGCACCACGGTCTGCGTGCTGGACGTGCTGTCCCTGCGCGTCAAGAGCGGGATCAGCCACCTGAGGCTGCGCCCGACCCTCGCGGTCGTCGACCCTCGGCTCACGGTGAGCCAGCCGGCCGGCGTGACCGCCGCGAGTGGCATGGACATCCTCTGCCACGCCGCGGAGAGCTACACCGCGAAGCCGTACACCGAGTTCGAGCGCAAGCGCCCGGAGCAACGCGTGCCGTACTGCGGCTCGAACCCGCTGGCCGACATGTTCGCCGAGCAGTCGCTGCGGCTGCTGTCGTGGGCTCTCCCCGCCGCGGTCCGCGATGGTTCGGACCTCAAGGCGCGCGAAGCCATGGCACTCGCCGCCACCTTCGCCGGACTCGGCTTCGGCAACGCCGGCGTGCACATCCCGCACGCCAACGCGTACCCGATCGCCGGGCAGGTCCGGGACTTCCACCCGGACGGTTACCCGGGTGAAGAAGCCATGGTCCCGCACGGCATGGCCGTGTCGCTGACCGCACCGGCCGCGTTCCGCTTCACCTTCGACGCGGCACCGGACCGCCACCTGCGCGTCGCGCGCCTGCTGGCGCCCGACTTCGAGTGGCCCGGCGACTTCGCCGACCACCTCCCGGCGGTGCTGATCGACCTGATGCGGCAGATCGGCATCCCGGACGGAATCGGCGCGGTCGGCTACACGGAGTCCGACGTGGACTCGCTGGTCGAGGGAACGCTGAAGCAGCAACGCTTGCTGGCGACGGCCCCTCGCGAGCCGTCCACGGACGACCTGGCCGGCATCCTCCGCGAGTCGGTGTCCCTGTGGTGAGCGCTTACCCGCATTGGCAGACGGTTCCGTTGCGCTGGAAGGACAACGACGTCTACGGGCACGTCAACAACGTGGTGCACTACTCGCTGATGGACACGGTGATCAACACGTGGCTGATCGAGCAGGGTGGCCTCGACATCGAGACCGGGGAGGTGATCGGGCTGTGCGTCGAGTCGCACTGCGGGTATCACGCATCGGTTTCCTTTCCTGGCGCGTTGAAGGTCGGCTTGCGCGTGGCGCACCTCGGGAAGTCCAGCGTGCGCTACGAGATCGGGATGTACGCCGCCGACGAGTCCCTGGTCGCGGAAGGGCACTTCGTGCACGTCTTCGTGGACCGCGAGTCCCGCCGGCCGACTCCGCTCGCCGGCAAGCTGCGTGAGGCGCTGGAAGCACTGCAGCCCGGCTGACGAGCACCGCCGGCGAGTCACCCCTTCTTTGACGGTGCCGGTTCCGGGCTGTGTTCTTCCCACACTTCCGATCATGCATCACCGCACCGACAACTCGGGCCGATCGGCCCGAGTTGTCCACAGGCATGATCGAAAACATCGAGTTGTCCACAGATTCCGATCGAGGGGTTCCCCACCCCCACAACGGCGATAAGCTGAAAGCTCCCATGAGATCAGTCCACAGTGGAGGACGATCAGCTCACCCGAGCGGCTCGCGACACGGATGGCGACCTAGGCGTCGATCCGGTGGCACCGGAATCTCGGGAGTCTGATCCTCCTGTGGTGGCCGCGGACCCGTCGCCGGCAGGCGCCTCGCCGACGGAAGCGGATTCACCATCCACGGAAGGACTAAGAGAAGTGGTAGCGGCCCCGTTGCCGGCAGGCGCCCCGCCAACGACCGCACCACGACCCGCAAGCGGCTTGCCAAGGTGTGTGGGGTCGTCGTCGGAAGACGTCCCGTCGACGGCCCCACCACCGCCCGCAAGCCGCTTGACGAAGTGCGTGGTTCCGTCGCCGGAAGGCGCCCCGCCGACGGCCCCGCCACTACCCGCAGGGAGCGAGCCCCCGGTACCGGCCGGTTGGCTGCCTGCACCTGTTATGTGGACCGCTCCGGGGGCTGGGCCCCCAGCCCCCGGGGCGGTCCACGCTTGCATGAGCTCGGCGTACCGCGCAGACCTCGCGAGAAGGTCGGCGTGGCTGCCCAGCGCAGTCTCGCGGCCGTCCATGACGAGCACACGATCCGCGCGCAGGGCCGAAGAAAGCCGGTGCGCGATCACGACCAGAACACCACCCCGCGCGGCGAAGGCCCGCTCCGCGCGGGCCTCCGACACCGGGTCGAGATGGGAGGTCGCTTCATCGAGGATCACAAACTCCGCCGAACTGGCGTACACCCTGGCCAACGCGAGCAGCTGCCCTTCGCCCGCGGAGATGCCCTCGCCGCCGTGTCCGATCTCGGCGTCGAGGCCACCCAACCGCCGAAGCAGCGCACCAGCGCCCACAGCTTCCGCGGCGGCCGAAAGCGCCTCGTCCGAAGCTGACGGGGCAAACAAGCCGACGTTGTCCCGCACGGTTCCCGCGAAGACGTAGGCCTCCTGCGGGATCAGCGCCACAAGCTGGTGCCGGAGCACCACGGGCACATCCCGGACTGGGACGCCGCCCAGCAGCACCCGGCCTTCCTGCGGCGTCAGCATGCCGGTCAGCAGGCCGGCCAAGGTCGACTTGCCGATCCCACTCGGCCCGACGACGGCGAGGTGCTCCCCCGACCGCAACCCCAGGTCCAGACCACGGACCACGGGCTCGGCCGTCGCGCCCCAGCCGAACGTCAGGCCGCGGACGTCGACGTCGGTACCGCGCGGGGTCTCCGTTCCATCGGCGACGACGGGCAGCTCGGCCGTCTCCGCCAGCCGGCGAAGCGCGACCAACAAGCGCAGAACGACGGTCCCGGCCGTGGCCGCCAAGCCACGCAGAGCCGGTTGCATCGTCGTGGCCAGGTAGACGAGCGCGCCCAGAGCCGCGCCCGCGGTCAGCTCACCTCGGGCCACCAGCCCCGGGGCCAACGCGAGCGCGAGCAGCAGCGGGACGAACCCACCGAGCGAGATCACCAGCGACCGGAGGGCACTCGAGCGCGCCACGCGGATCGCCGCCGCGGCCTGAGCGTCGACCGCGTCGTACATCGCGAGCGCGGCGATCGGCTCGGCCCCGCAGGCCACGATGTCGCGCATCCCCGCCAGGGACGCGCCGGCCGTCGCGGCCGTGTGCTCGTCGGCCAGCGCCAACGCACGCTGCCGGCGCGCCAGCGAAGGCAGGAGGCAGACGAATGCAATCAGCGCGCCGACCACGGGCACCGCGACCGGGACCACCAACGCCCCGGCAACGGTCACGAGCCCGGCCAGCGCCGACGCCGTGGTCACCAGCATGCCGCGGGCCTGGACCAGCAGACCCGCGGTGGCGTCACGGACCACCTCGACGTGCTGGGTGATCCGGGCGACGCCGCTGGAGTCAGGCTGGTTGCGCGGCGGGGACTCGTCGTGCAACACGCCGCGGACGACGGCCGTCACGAGCGAGTCGCGCAGCGGCTCGACGACCTTGCCGAGCTGGTGCCACACCATCCGCGAGCCGAACGCGCCGAGCGTCGCAGCCAGTCCGAACAGCGCCAGCCAGCCAAGTCCCGCGGTCGGGTTGCCGACCGCGAAACCGCGGTCCACCGACAGCTCGACGAGCCGTCCCGAGAAGAACGCCGGCACGCCTTCGAGCAGCGAGCAGACAAGCAGCACGGCACCGCCGCGCCACTGCCCGGCGAGTGCGGACCAGTACAACCGGCGCAGGCTCACTCGTCGTCCTCCGTGAAGACGCCCCGGTAGCCCGGCTCCTGCCAAAGGGCGGCGTGCGGAGCGACCGCGCGGATCCGGCCCTCCTCCAGCCAGACGACCAAGTCGGCGCGGGCGGCGGTGCTCGCGCGATGGGTCACGACCACGCGGGTGCGGCCAGGAAGTACCCCGGCCAGCGCGCGCTCGACCGCGGCCTCGGTGACCGTGTCGAGGCTGGCTGTCGCGTCGTCGAAGATCAGGATGCGTGGGTTGTGCACGATCGCGCGGGCCAGGCCGAGCCGCTGTGCCTCGCCGCCCGAAAGCGGGGTCTCGGTCAGTGGGGTGCGGTAGCCGTCGGGGAGGCGGACGACGACTTCGTCGACCTGCGCGGTCCGGCAGGCGGTGCGGATCGCGGAGTCGCCGGCCCACGAGCCGTAGCCGACGGCGTCGGCGACCGTGGTGCCGAGCAGGGCCGGCCGTTCGAACGCGTAGCCGACGACCGCGCGCAGTTCTTCGGGACGGATCCGCTCGAGTGGGCGACCGTCGAGGACGACCTGGCCCTCGTCGGGTGTGATCAAGCCGCCGAGGACGCCGGCCAGTGCGGACTTGCCTGCGCCCGAGCGGCCGACGACCGCGAGGAAGGTGCCGCCGTCGATGCGCAGGTCGATATCCGCCAGGGCGCCCGTGAGGCTGACGTGGCGGACGTCGACCGTGCCGTCGCCAGACAGGAGCGGGAGCTTGCCGGGCACGGGCTCGGGCTCGTCGAGGACCTCGACGAGCCGTTCGGCGCAGCCGCGCGCTCGCGACAGCATCGTGAGCAGCGGGATCTGGGTGACCAGGCCGAGGCCGAGGGCGACGTAGCCGAGCGTGGCCACGACGTCGCCGACGCTGAGCCGGCCTTCGAGCACCCCGAACCCGGCCGCGGCCAGCACGGACAGCTCGACGGCCGGCGTCAGCAGGCCGGCGCGCCAGACCATCCGGGCCTGGGTGCGCCACAGGCCTTGGCCGGCGAGGGTCAGCTTGGGCAGCGGACGCAACACACGCTCGGCTTCGCGGTCGGCTGTGCCGGACGCGGCGATCGTGCGGAGGCCGGCGACCGCGTCGACCATCCGGGACGCCAGCTCGCCGGACACGCGCTGATACGTGAGGACGTCGTCCGCCGTACGACGAAGGTGGCTGCGGGCGAGCAGCAACGCGAACGGGATGCTGCCCAGGAACACGAGCGCCAGCCGCCAGTCCAACAGAGCCAGCAGCACCACCGCGCCGGACGAGATGACCAGCATCGAGCCGCACTGGATGATGATCGTCACGATGCCGCCGGCGCCGACGCAGTCGCCGGTGAGGCGGCTGATCGCATCGCCCTCGGCGAACCGTGAGCGGGTGCCCAGCGTGAAGAGTTTGTCGGAGACCGTGCGGCGCAGCCACGCGGACGCTGTCGCTGTCACGCGGGTGGTCAGGATGCCGCCCACGACGTCGGCGGCTATCTCCGCGCCGCCGACCAGCAGCAGCCAGGAGACTTCGCGCCAGCTCGGGCGGCCCGCGACCACGGTGTCCACCGCGGCCGCGAGCGCACCGGGAAGGAGGAGGCCGGCCGCGGTAGCGACCAGCGCGGTGCCGACGACGGCGGCCAGTCGAGGGCGATCGAGACCGGCCACCTTGGCCAGCAGCCGATCGGCGGGGCCGCGCATCTCACTCCTTCGGACGAGGTACCACCGAGGCGGTACCGGGCCAGAATGAACGTGCGGGAGCGGCGCACTTGGCCTGTGCCGCTCCCGCACCGTTCACCTCGGCACTACTTGCCGGCGATCCGCCAGGTCAGTGGCAGGTCAGCAGGCTGATGGTGCTGTCGGCGCAGGAGGCGAGCAGGCTCAGGTTCGACGTGCCGCCGCCACCGCCACCGTGGCCGCCGTCGAGAACCTCGGGGGTCTCCATGGCCTGCAGCTCCAGAACGAGTTCCATTGGTGTTCCTTCCATCGGTTTCTTTCGGGGTCCGCCGGTCAGCGACCGGAGGTCTGTGGGGACGGCGTGCCGCCCAGGAAGGGCAGCACCTCCTTGCCGTCCAGGAGGGCGGCGAGCGCGAGGAGGATCCCCGCGCTGCCGGTCTTGACGTCCATCGAGAGGCGCAGCAGCTGGTTGCCCGGGAAAGCGAGGCCGCCCTTGAACGGCACCGCGTACCAGGCCAGCCGCGCCAGGTGCAGGTCGATCGCCGCGCGGATCGGCTCCGTCGGGTCCGGGTCCATGCCCAGCGCCACCGCCAGCCCGCACCGGCCGAAGAGCAGGCCGGGGTGGATGACGAACTCGCCGCGGCACGATTCGCGCAGGCCGGGAAGGCTCTTGCAGGCTTCGGCGTCCGGGCGGTGCCGCGCCAGCTGCTCGGCGACCAGCAGGATCCCGCTGCCGCCGATGCCGACGTACGGCAGCGTGCGGGCCGCGCCGTCGCGGACCTGCAGCGAGCCGTCGTCGGACTCGACGCACTCCTCCAGGTCGCGGCACAGCGCCTGGTCGGCGAAGGACAGCCACGCCGGCTCGCCCGTGCGCTCGAAGAGCCGGACGAACAGCAGCGCCGGGCCGGACCAGCCGGACAGCAGGCCGGCGCGGGCGAAGTTCCCCGGCGGCGCCGCTGTCTCCAGCGCCTCGGCCAGCCGGACGGCCGTCGTCAGCGCCTGGCGGCCGAACTCGTTGTCCTGGCGGGCCGTCGCGAAGTGGAGCATCGTCAGGCCGATGCCGGCCAGCCCGCCTTCCAGGGCGTGGTCGGTCGTCTGCTCGACGAGCCGCGCGGACGACGCCAGCAGCTTGGTCGCCTCGTCGTGGTGACCGAAGTTCTCCAGCACGTACGCGATGCCGTAGCTGCCGTCGTAGAAGCCGGGCCGGGTCGGCGGTTCACGGCGGACCGAATCGATCAGCCAGCGCTCGTGCTCGGGGAACCGCCCGGCGCCGATGACGTCGAGGGCGTGCAGCACGCCCGCGGCGCCGACGCCGAAACAGGCGCCGCCGACCCGGAACTGCTCGATGTCGCCGGGGAACAGCCGGTCCCGGCGTTCGGGGGTCGCGCTGGCCAGGATCGCCTCGGCGATCTGCTTGCGGACCAGCGGCCAGTCGGGTTTCTCCTGGTCGAGCTCGGTGTGGACCGGTGCCGGCTCCGCGGGAACGGCACGCGGGGCCAGCACCGCGACTGCGGCGTCCGCGTACCCCCGGGGCAGCGCGAACCGGCGTTCGACGAAGTCGGCGATGCCGCGCAGCTTCGCCGGCGCGAGCTCCGTCAGCTGCGAGAGCGGCAGGAACAGCCACAGCCGCAACGCCGCGACCGCGTGCTCGTCGATCTCGAAGCCGGTGCGGTCGGCCGGGGCGCGGAACCCGGGCGCGCCCAGCGCCGGGCGGTCGCCGGACTCGACGTCGAAAGCCATCTCGAAGTCGATCAGGGAGATGCGGGAGTCTTCGTCGATCAGGATGTTGAGCGGGTGCAGGTCGCCGAAGACGAGGCCGCGGGCGTGGATCGCCTGGACGGTCTCCTCGACCCGGGCGACGACGTCGAGCGCGCGCCGGGCGTACTCGGCGAGGTCTTCTTCGGTCGTGCCGCGCCTGGTCAGCGGGTAGTTGCGGGCCAGCCAGTTGCCCAGCGAGTTGCCCGGCATGTACTCCATCGCCAGGTAGTGGTGCTCCCAGACGGTGAAGCGCTCGAGGGCCCGCGGCACGCCGGGGACGTCGGCCAGCCTGTCGAGCACCTCGTGCTCGCGGCGCAGCCGTTCGACGGCGTCGATCCGCGCCTTGTCCAGGCCGGCGTACGGGCGGGCCTCCTTGAGGACCACCTGGTCGCCGCCCGCTTTGGGGTCGGCGAGGTAGACGCCGCCGCCGTTCGAGAAGTGCAGCGAGCTCGTCACCCGGTAGGGGAACTGAGCCGGATCGCCGGCCTTGCGCGCCGCGACACTGCTCCGCAAACAGGCCGGAATCTTCACCCAGTCGGGTACCGAGAACGTCGGTTCCCGCTTGTCCGGCACCAGCCGGCCGTCCGGCTTGCGGATCGCCAGGACGCGGTTGCCGTCGTGCTCGACCCACTGCTCGGCGAATCCACCGTAACGGACGTAGAGCGGGCCGTCGCCGTATCTGAGGTCGCTCAGGATATATGCGCCGTGCTCGCCTTCGAGGCGCGCCGACAGGTCTTCGAGAACCCGCTCGAGCTCGTTGTCGTCAACCGGGTAAATCGTCACCAGCTTCGCACTGCCGTCACGCGGCGCGTATTTCGAATTCCGGGCGAGCAGCGTCAGCACCGAGCGGAGGTGCTTGTAGGAGATCCGGTGCTCGACACAGTACTCGTGCACCTGCACGAGCACGCGGCGCGCGTTGTCCAGACCAGCGGAAACGTGGATTTTCCAACCCTGGGCGGGGAGTTCGCGGCCCGCGGGGTGCAGCACCCGCCAGACGCCGCGGTCGGCGGTGACCCAGCCGGCGGCCGGCGCGGGGAGGGCCTGGGCGAAATCGTCGACCCGCGCGCCGATTTCCTGTTGTTCGTCGTAGAACAACGGGTCGGCGAAGCAAAATGCTTCGTAGCGCAGGTCCATCGAAGATACCCCTCCGTGTGTTCCCCCGGGCACCTCGGCTCCGGGGACGAGGAATATTCCCCCATGCCGGACGGCCTCGCGCCTATCCGCCAACCCGGGGGTTCAACTGGGCTATCCGAGGTAGGCAAAAAGGTCACTTACCAGTCGGTAGTCGAACCCAGCGTGATTCTTGGCCAACGGCCAACCACCCTGTCGGGGTGTAACACGAAGCTTTTTACGTCATTCCCGCAGGTCCACACAAGGGTCACGCGGAATAAACCACCGAATTGGCAGAATGCCATCAAGCTCACCTGGTGATCAATTTTCCGGGTACGCGCAGATCAGGTGGCCCGCCCGACGTCCACTGTGGACTCCATTGGTGGCGCACGCCACGCCCGTGGCACGCGGCGAACGGCCCCACAGGTACTACGGAGTAAGTTGGCGGCCGGCGGACCGGAAGGAGGAACGGGTGGTCTTCGGATTCGCCGTGACGGTCGCCGGGGCGGCCACGCTCGTCGCGCTCTGGAGCTTCGTCCAGTCGGCCCGCAACCGGCTGCCGGACAACCCGCTCCTGATCGCGCTCGCGGTCGTCGAGCTCCTGCTGGTCGCCCAGCTGGTGATCGGGATCGTGCTGCTCGCCGGCGGCGCCAAGCCCGGCAGCCTGGCGACCTACCTGGCCTACCTGATCGGCTGCCTGGTCGTGCTGCCCGTCGGCGCCGTCTGGGCCCTCGCCGAGCGGAGCCGGTCGAGCACCGTCGTGCTCGGCATCGCCTGCCTGGCCATCCCGGTGATGGTGCTGCGACTGAACGAGGTGTGGAGTGGAGCAACAGCGTAGGACGGCCTCCGGCCCCGGACGGGTGCTCGTCGCCGTGTACGCGATCTTCGCGCTGGCCGCGACGTCGCGCGCGGGCGTCCAGATCGGCACGAAGTTCCACGAGGCGCCGCTGGCCTACCTGCTGTCCGCGTTCGCCGCGGTCGTCTACATCGTCGCGACGATCGCGCTGGCCAAGCGCGGCGACGCCTGGTGGCGCGTCGCCTTGGGCGCCTGCTCGATCGAGCTGCTGGGCGTGCTGACCATCGGCACGCTGAGCCTGGTCGACGCGGCCGCGTTCCGGCACCCGACCGTCTGGTCGGTCTACGGCGAGGGCTACCTGTTCATCCCGCTGGTCCTGCCGGTCATCGGGCTCTACTGGCTCCGCAAGACAGCGCCGGCGAAGGTCACCGCCTGACGCCGCAGTCGAACAGCACACCGGCCGTCGCCGCGTCCGCGCCGATCCGCGCGGGCGGCACCGGACGGCAGTGCTTGGCCTCCCAGCCGATCCGCCGGGTCAGCTCGCCCGCGTCCCCCACCGCGGGGGCGGTCCGCGCGCGCCCGATGTCGACGAACACCTGCGGCAGCAGCACGAACCGCACCCTCCCGGCCGACACCCACCGCGCGAGGTCCGCCGCCGACGGCGCCGGGTCGAACCCGAGGTAGCCGCCGAGCGGCGCCACCCGCGCGTCGCTGTTCAGCAGGAACGGGTCCGCGCCGTACGTGCCGCCCTCGACCGCCAGCACCACGGGCGTGGATGGCGCCTGCCCTTGGGCGTACGTCAGCACCTCCCGCTGGCCGGGGCTCAGCTGGTACGCGTTGTCGATGAAACGGACGTAACCGGCCTCCGCGCCCTCGCCGGTCGCGACACCGACGACGCTACGCAACGCGGCCGTCGACGGCGGCCCGGCACCCGGATCGGCGGTTTCCAGCACACTGACCGGCCGCACCGCCGTGTCGACGACGAAGGCCGCAGGCCCCGCCGCGATCGCCGCCAGACCGGTCACGACCAGCACACCCGAAGCCCGCAGGAGCGCGGCGACGACGGCGACCAGCGCCAGCGCGACCACGGCGTACCGCAGCCACGGCGCCCACTCCGGCGTCCGGTCGAGCAGGACGTACGCGAGCAACGCCGTCCCGGCCACCGCGGCCGGCAGCACGAACCGGGCCCGTCCCCCTGCGCGGTACCAGCCCCACGCCGTGACCAGGCCGGCCGCAGCGAGCGCCGCGATCGCCGGAGCGAGCTCGGCGGTGTAGTACGCGTGGAAGATGCCGCCGGCGAACGAGAAGACCACGGCGCCCACGACCAGCCAGCCACCCCACAGCGCCCAGCCCGCCTTGGTGCCCGCGGTGGCGCCGCGAGCCCGACATGCGGCGACGACCAGCGACGCCAGCGCGAGCGGCAAAAGCCAGGCGATCTGGCCGCCGACCTCGGCGTCGAACAGCCGCAACGGCCCCGCGTCGCCGCCGAGTGCCGTGCCGACCGACGTGCCGTAGCTGCCACCGACCCCGGTCTCGCCGCCGACGAGCCGCGTCAGGCCGTTGTACCCGAACGCCAGCTGCCACACCGAACCGTCCGTGGTGCTGCCGACGAACGGCTTCGCCCCCGGCCACAGGCTCACCACGAGCGGCCAGGACAGCGACACGGCGAGCGTCACCGCGGCGGCGACACCGATCCAGGCGAGCCGGCGGCCGCGCGAGCCGGGCGCCGCGACGAAGTACGCCAGCGCCAGGCCGGGCAGCACGATCCACGCCGCGAGCATCTTCGTGAGGAACCCGAGCCCGACGAACACACCGGCCCACACCAGCCACCGCGCGTTCTCGATCGCCCGGGTGACGCAGTAGGCGGCGAGCACCAGCAGGAGCACCAGCAGCGTGTCCGGCAGGTTGTCGCGGTTGACCGCCGCGGCGATCGGCGTCAGCGCGAACAGCGCCGCGGCCAGTAGCGCCGTCGCCGGCCCGGCCCAGCGCCGCACCACGCGGTGCAGCACGAACACCGCCGCGACGCCCTCGGCGGCCTGGACCAGCGCGATCGCCCAGGGGTGGAAGCCGAAGACGGTCACCCCGAGCGTCTGGGTCCAGAAGGCGAGCGGCGGCTTGTCGACCGTGACGACGCCGGCGGGGTCGAAGCCCGCGAAGAAGAACGCCGAGACGTCGCCGGACATCGAGTGCACCGCGGCGGCGTAGTACGGCTGCAGTGACCGGCTGCCCAGCGCCCAAACCCACAGCGCGGCCGCCACGGCCAGCACCACGCCCACCGCGAGCCGTTCCCTGGCCTTCGCCGCCATGTCTCCCCCTCCGGTTCCCGCTCGGAAAACGCTAGGGGGGCGCGACGCCGACGTCTTCAAGCTCCGGATTGACCCCGACCGCGTGGGCCTCCACCCGTGGGTTGAGCGCGGAACAGTACGGGAACTGCACGTACCCCTGCTGCGGAGATAAATACGGATCCGTCCGGACTTTCGTCGGTTCCGGACATTCCCCGAAAACTCGGACACTCTTCTCGTTCGGTCCCCACCGGCTTTCCCCGCACGGTTCTCCGCGCGAAAAGGAGTGAGCGTGAAATTCGGCAAGTTCGTCCTGCTGGCCGCCAGCACAGCGTTGGCCGTGGTCGGCCTCGGCGGTCCCGCGACGGCCCAGAGCACGCCGCAGGCCCAGCCGTCGATCATCGGCGGCAGCACCGCCTCGAGCGGCCCCTGGGCGGCGCGGCTGTTCGTCAACGGCCAGCAGAACTGCACCGCGACGATCATCGCGCCGCAGTACATCCTCACGGCGAAGCACTGCGTGAGCAGCGCCGGCACGTACACGTTCCGGATCGGCAGCCTCGACCAGTCCAGTGGCGGGACGATGGCCACCGGGTCGACGATCACCCGTTACAACGGCAGCGCCGACCTGGCGATCGTCAAGCTCACGACGTCGGTGAACGCCACCTACTCGCCGCTCGGCAGCGTCGGCGACGTCTCGGTCGGCCAGAACGTCTCGGTCTACGGCTGGGGCGCGACCAGCCAGTGCGGCTCCGAGATCAACTGCCAGTCGCGGTACCTGAAGGTCGCGACGGTGCGGGTGAACTCGATCAGCTGCAGCGACTACACCGGCGGCGTCGCGGTGTGCGCGAACCGTGTCAACGGCATCACCGCCGGCGGCGACTCCGGTGGCCCGATGTTCGCTTCCGGCCGTCAGGTCGGCGTCGCGTCGACGAGCGACCGGTCGAACAACACGGCGTACACGAACATCACGCGGTACCGCAGCTGGATTTCGCAGGTGGCGGGCGTCTGATTCACGGAAAGGGCCCGGCTGCTCAGCCGGGCCCTTTCGCGATCAGGACGTCGAAATGTCGTCAAGCTGTTCGGCCGCCGGCCGGACCGGGTAAAGGTCCCCGCCCGGTTCGACCGGCACCAGCGGCAGTGCTTTCCGCGCGGCTTTGTCACCGGCGTCGGCCGCCGCGTGCAGGACGTCCAGCGCGGCGTACTGGCGGAAGTCGAGTTCCGGGTAGGACCACTGCCCCTGCGTCGCGCCCGGGATCAGGAAGTCGACGGCCTTGAAGAGGCTCGCGCCACTGGGCGCGGTGTAGTGCCAAAGATCGACGCCGACGTGCTTGCCGATCTGCGCGAGCCGGGTCAGCGCGACGAGGTTGAAGTTCGAGTAGTGCCAGCTGCGGGTGCGGCTCGCCTCCTGCGGCTGGTAGCCATCGGCGTTGATCTGCGGCGCGATCCGGTTCGGCCCGGCGTCCTGGGCGATCTTCTTCGCGAGGTCCCGCTGCCCGGTGCCGAGGGCGAGCGACGCGGCCATCATGTCGTAGAAGCTGCCGTGGTTGTTCTGCGCCTTGGCTTCGTCGGTGCCGTTCTTGCTGGTGCGCAACCAGTCGAGGAACTGCGTGTACCAGCCGGTCATGCCGGCCTGGTCGGTCTTCGTCCAGCCGGGCGCGCCGGTGGCGAGGATCGCGGTGGCGTCGACGACTTCGGTCAGCGTGTAGGAGAACTCGATGATGCCGATGCCACGACCGTCCACTTTGCACGGGATGCCCTGGGCGTAGTTCATGTTCGGGTTCATCTTGGTGGCCGCGTCGAGGAACCACGTGCGCAGGTCGAGGGCCGCGCGCTGGGCGTACCGCGCGTCGCCGGTGTAGTACCAGGCGAGTGCGAGCCGGTAGATCGCGGTGAAGGCCTCGCCGCGATAGGCGTGGTCGGTGATCTCGTCGACGATGGGGTTGCGCTGGCCGTCCTTCTGGACGAACGGGCAGCCCCAGGGGTTTTCGGCGGTCGGCTCGGTGGTCGGCCACCAGTAGGGCGCGAGGCTGAGGTAGTCGTGCTTGTCCCCGCTGGGCGGGACTTGTTTCTTGGTGGTGACGCTCCACGGCCCGGTCTTCAGGTCCGTTTTTGCTTGGGTGAGCAGGTTGTTCAACGCGGTTTTGGCGGTGCGTTCACCGACCAGTGCGGCGAACTTGGTGCGCAGCAACTGGTTCCCGTCGAGGACGGTGGTTTGCGGCGGGCAGATCGCCCCGATGACCGGGACGGTGCAGCCGTGTGGCGCCGGCGCCGCCTCGGCGGACGTCGCTGTCGAAGTGACGATGCCCGCTACGGCGAGCGCGGCCACGACGGTGTGGCGGAGAACCATGTCCGCTCCATTCACAAATATGAACACCAGACCTGTGAGTGAATGGAGCGTACGCATGTGAACGCATCTTCGGCAATGCCCTTGCCGAAGTCAGTCGCGCGGACGGAAGAAGGCGACGAGCCGGCCGGCCCGCAGGTCGGTCCAGGTGTCACCGGTGGCGAGCACGGCCGCGGCGCCCGTGGGGAACTTGGTCTGAACCTGCCGAGTGTCATCCCCGTGGCCGGCGAGCTGCAGGGTCAGCTCGCTGACGCCGGGTTCGTGCCCGACGAGGGCGAGGGTGGTCACGGTGTCGGGCACGCGCCTGACGGCGTCGAGGAACTCTTCGGGACCGGCGCCGTAAAGCTCGTCGTCGTACTCGACGGCGGATTGCTTCGGGAGTTCTTGGGCTGCTCGGTGCCAGGTGTCCTTGGTCCGGCGGGCGGTCGAGCAGACGACGTGGTCGGGGAGGTAGCCGTGGTCACTGAGCCAGCGGCCGAGCACGGGCGCGTCCCGGAGACCTCTTGGGCCGAGGGGGCGTTCGTGGTCGGGTACATCGTCGGGCCAGGCGGATTTCGCGTGCCGGAGGACGATCAGGTGCCTGGTCGTGTTGATGGTGCTCTCTGAATAGGGCCAGTCCTGCTCTCTGAAATTCCCCAGTTGGGGTGTCCTGTCGGCGCGTCGTTTGCGCTGGTCAGCGGCCTCGGGGTGACGGTTTCGGTGTTGATCACCGTGACC